>CP085323.1 GCA_022870745.1 Silvibacterium acidisoli
CGCTACATCTGCACAAAGGACATCGGCAAATACGCCACCATGATTGTGCTGAAACTCGGAGCGGACGGCCTGATGGAATACATCAACTGCGGCCACATTCATCCATTGCTGAGCCACAACGGCAACGTGCGACGCCTCAGCGCCTCGAATCTGCCCATCGGCCTGATCGAAGAGGTCAGGTTCAACGCCCACTCCGTGCAGCTCTCACCAGCAACGCGCGTGCTGGTTGTCACCGACGGCGTCACCGAAGCAGAAAATGCGGAAAAAGACTTCTTCGGAAACGTGCGTCTTGAGTCAGCGTTTCGAAAGAGTGAAGGCATCGAAGACATTGCTGACTCCATTGCCGGCTTCTGCCGGGAAGAGCCATCGAACGACGACCGCACCATGGTCGAGATCTTCTATCGCTGATTCCATAAAAAAGGCGCTGGCAAAAGCCAGCGCCTTTCACTAAGCCGGGCCTTCTAGAACTTCCGCAGGCCTACGATCGCCTGAAACAGATCGTCCGGCTGCGGCAGAATCACGTCTTCGAGGATCGGCTGGTACGCGACAAATGTATCGAGCGACGCGACGCGCTTCACCGGCGCATCCAGGTCCATGAAGAGTTCATCGGCGATGCGCGCTGCAATCTCCGCGCCATAGCCCCAGCTCAGCATGTCTTCGTGCGCGACAATCACGCGGCTCGTCTTGCGGACCGACTCGGCAATCGCCTCCCAATCGTACGGACTCAGCGAGCGCAGGTCGAGAATCTCCGTCTCGATGCCATGCTCACGCTGCGCCTTCTGCGCCGCCTGCAAGGCACGCGGCACCACCGCGCCGTAGGTCACCAGCGTGAGGTCCTTACCTTCACGCACCTTCGCAGCCTTACCGAACGGGATCATGTAGTCCGGCCCCGGATACTGGGCACGTCCATACGTCTCGCGATAAAGCCGCTTATGTTCGAGGAACATCACCGGGTCATCGCAGCGGATCGCAGTGCGCAGCAGTCCGGCGGCATCGAGCGCATTCGACGGATACACCACGCGGATGCCCGGCGTATGCGTAAAGATGCTCTCTCCCGACTGCGAGTGGTAGACCGACCCGCCGGTCAGGTAGCCGCCCGTCGGCACGCGGATCACCGCCGGGCAGGCCCAGGTTCCGTTCGAGCGCCAGCGCAGCAGAGGCAGCTCATTACGCAGCTGATGCATGGCAGGCCAGATGTAGTCGAAGAACTGGATCTCCACCACCGGCTTCATACCGCGAACCGCCATACCCAGTGCGCGGCCGACGATGTTAGCCTCGGCGAGCGGCGAATTGAAGACACGCTCCGAACCGAATTCCTTCTGCAGGCCCGCCGTCAGCTTGAAGACGCCGCCCTTGCCCTTTACTAACCCCTGTTCCAGATACTCTTCGCGCGAGCAATCGGCCACATCTTCGCCGAAGATCACAATGCGCGGATCGCGCCGCATCTCGTCGCGCAGGCATGAGTTGATGAGTTCCACCATGGTGCGCTCTTTGCTGTCTGCCACCGATTGAGGCTTCGTCGCAAGAGCCGGGCTCGTAGGATCGAAGCTTTCCGAATAAACATGGCGGCGGATCTCCACCGCTTCCGGCTTGGGCAGCGGTGCGCGCAGTGCGCGGTCAGCCGCGATGCGTACTTCCTCGTCCGCGGCTTTCTCCAGCCGGTTGATTCCCTCGGCATCCAGGATGCCTTCGCGCAGCAGCAGCATCTGCGTCTTAGATAGAGGATCGCGCAATGCATCCGCATTGATCTCAGCTTCCGGACGATAAAGCTTCTCTTCGTCCGACAGGGAGTGCGAATATGGCCGCGTGACATGGCCATGCACCATTGCCGGACCATTGCCCGCACGGCACCACGCCGCGGCTTCTTCGAAGGCTTGAACGCATGCAACGACGTCGGTGCCGTCGATTTCGGCAAAATGAAAGTTTGGGAAGTTCTTTACCAGGGCCGAGATATTGCCTCCCGGCGTATTGACCTCAACCGGCGTTGAGATGGCATAGCCGTTGTCTTCGATCACGAAGATCACAGGCAGCTTCTGGTTCGAGGCCGTGTTCAGCGACTCCCAGAACTCGCCCTGCGACGTGGAGCCCTCGCCGACGGAAACGTAAACGACCTCGTCGCCGTGGAAGACAACATCCTTGTAGGCGCGGTAATCGCCTTCGTGCTTCACGGCCGTTTCAGGGTGTCGCGTGAAGTAGCGGCCCGCCTCGGCGCAGCCGATGGCGTGCAGGCACTGGCTGGCCGTTGCGGACGATTGCGAAACGATGTTCAGCCGCGGGCTGCTCCAGTGCGATGGCATCTGGCGCCCGCCGCTGGCCGGGTCAGTCGCCGCACCCACGCCCTGCAACAGCATGTCTTCAACGCTCACACCGAGCGCCATGCAAAGGCCGCGATCGCGATAGTAGGGGAAGAACCAGTCGTAGCCCGGTTTCAACACTACTCCCGCGGCTACCAACAAGGCCTCATGCCCGGCGCCGGATACCTGGAAAAAGATCTTCTGCTGATTCTTGAGCACGATCTCCCGGTCGTCGGTGCGACGCGAGAGGTACATCAGCCGATAGATCTCTACCAGCCGCTCAGGAGAAAGACCGGACGAGTCCGCTTGCACGGCGGACTGCTCCGTGCCTTCCGTCGTGCTCTTTCCTCGCTCTGCTACAGAACCTGAGTTGCGGGCCATTCCATCCCCCACTGCATTCTTTTCTTACTGGAACCAAGAGACTATTGTACAGGGCAGCCATCGTCCCACACGACACCTGCAGCCTTCAACCGGTAGACACAAATCATTGCTGTCCGGAACAACCTGTCTTAGACTCGCAACGCCCGGCAGACGACTCAAACTCCTCCAGGATCGACGCCCGAGGCGCTTCACAACCCTGTTTCCCTTCTGTTCGTTGCGGGATTGACCGGTGTTTTACTGCCGTGCTTTAATGGCGCGTTTTGTGCGGGTTGTCTTTCGGCGCACGCTGTCTGCAGAGGCGCCGGAAACGGCCCGTAAGAGGCAGCAATCCCTCACGGGCCCTGGAGGATGTTGAATGGCATTCACTTCACTAGCGGTGGCAGCGTGGCAGGCTAATCCGATGCCCCCGGCCGACGACGGCAGTCTTTACCTTTGGATCGCACTGGCAACCGGTGTGCTGGGTCTGCTGGCCGCCATTCTCTTCTCCCGTTCCGTTCTCAGCGCCGACTCCGGCAACCCGGACATGCAGCGCATCTCCAACGCCATCCGGCAGGGCGCCGAAGCCTTCATGAAACGCCAGTACGGCACCATCGCCCTCATCGCCATAGTCCTGGCAGTCGTGCTTTACATCGGATACCGTCTTTCTCCCGTTACCGCTCCCTACGCGAATAAAGTTGTCATCAGCTTCCTGATCGGCGCCACCTGCTCCGCCCTTTCCGGCCAGACCGGCATGTGGGTTTCGATCCGTGCGAATATCCGTACCGCATCGGCAGCCCGCAACAGCATGGGCGCTGCCCTCAGGATCGCCCTCCATGGCGGGGCCGTGACCGGCCTGGTCGTCGTCGGGCTGTCCCTGTTGGGCGTCGGCGTGCTCTTTCTGCTATTTGGCGGGTTACACGATCCGCAACAGGCCCCTTACCAGCTTGTAGGCTTTGGCTTTGGAGCCTCGCTCGTAGCTCTCTTTGCCCAGCTTGGCGGCGGCATCTACACCAAGGCGGCTGACGTCGGTGCGGATCTCGTCGGAAAAGTCGAAGCCGGAATCCCTGAAGACGACCCGCGCAACCCCGCCGTGATCGCCGACCTTGTAGGTGACAATGTGGGCGACTGCGCCGGCCGAGGCGCGGACATCTTCGAGTCCACCGCTGCTGAAAACGTTGGCGCCATGATCCTTGGCGCTGCCCTTTACCCCGTCTTCGGGCTCAAGGGCATTCTCTTTCCGCTGATCGTTCAGGCCATCAACCTGGTCGCCAGCATCGTCGGCGTCAGCATCGTGCACAGCAAGGAAGACGAAGACCCGATGCATGCCCTGAACAAGGGCTACTACGTCACTACGCTGCTCGCGCTCGCCGGCTTCGCCGTGGCCATCTACTTCATGCTCGGCGCACGCTGGTGGCTGCTTGGCTCCGGCATCTGCGGCATCGTTACATCGTTCCTCTTCGTCCGCATCACCGAGTACTACACGGAAACCCGCTTCAAACCGGTGCAGGCCATCGCGCACGCATCGGAAACCGGACCGGCTACCAACATCATCCAGGGCCTTGCGCTCGGCATGGAGACGCCCGCGCTGCCGGTTGTCGTCATCAGCGCGGCACTGCTGCTCAGCTATTACTTCGGCACGCGCGGGCTTGAAGACGTCACCACTATTTCGAACTACGCCAAGGGTATCTACGGCACCGCCATCGCAACCATGGGCATGCTCTCCTCAGCCGCCTACATTCTCGCGATGGACACCTTCGGCCCCATCACCGACAACGCCGGCGGCATCATCGAGATGAGCGAACAGCCGGAAAACGTTCGCGAAAAGACCGACAAGCTCGACGCCGCAGGCAACACCACCAAGGCGCTCACCAAGGGTTACGCGATCGGTTCTGCATCGCTCGCGGCCTTCCTTCTCTTCTCCGCCTACCTTGCAACCATTCACGACATCGTAGCGAACCGCGTCGCCGCGGCAGGCGGAGTGATGCCCGCAGGCTGGAGCTTTTCCAACGTCAACCTCGCGTCAGTGCCCGTCTTTGTAGGCGCGCTGCTCGGCGCAATGCTTACCTACCTCTTCTCGTCGCTGGCCATCAAAGCCGTGGGACGCACAGCCCAGACCGTCATCGAGGATGTGAGGGCGCAATTCGCCGAAAATCCCGGCATCATGCAGGGCACCGCGCATCCCGATTACGGCCGCTGCGTGCGCATCGTGACCGGCGCAGCGCTGAAAGAGATGGTGCTGCCCGGAATCCTTGCCGTAGCCATGCCATTGCTCGTGGGGCTCATCTTCCGCCACTTCGGAGTCCGCTTCAACACACGTGAATTGGACGCAGTGCCGATGATTCACGGCCACCCGGTCAACCTGAGCGGAGCCGAAGCTGTCGCAGCTCTGCTGATGGTGGGAACCATCAGCGGCGTGCTGCTCGCCATGCTCATGAACAACGGCGGCGGCGCATGGGACAACGCCAAGAAGCTCATCGAAACCGGAGCGCACGGCGGCAAGCGTTCTGAAGCGCACAAAGCAGCAGTTGTCGGCGACACCGTCGGCGACCCCTTCAAGGATACTGCGGGGCCATCTCTGCACGTGCTGATTAAGCTGCTGGCCACCGTTACACTTGTGCTCGCGCCTCTGTTCCTCTAAATCCAACGGGCGGAGAAAAACTTCTTCGCCCGTTTCTCCCTTCCCGACTCATTTCTGCGTGTAAGCTGTCTCAACGATGGCGTCTTCTTCCCAAAAGCCCTGGTATCTCACTCCTTCCAAGCGCTGGACCCACTTCCGCATGGTCCCCATGCGGCAACTGCGAAGCCTGCTGATCGCAGTCTTCTGCCTCTTCTCAATTCTGGGCTTCTACTCCGACCTCATGTCCGACGGCACGGTGCCATACGCGACAGCGCTGGCCATCGCGGCCATCAGCGGGCTCTGTGCCGTGATATGGATCATCGTGATTGCCCGCGCACCGATACTCGTCATCTGGATCTGGGTCGCATGCCAGTTCAGTATCGGCTTCGTCGACTGGGGAGTTGCAACGTGGATGAATAAGACCTTCCACCTGCGCGATACCCCTATGCGCACGGGTGTCCACTTCGCATCCATGATGATCCTGCTCGCGGTGATAATCTCTTACATCTTTTTCATCGCCTACATCCGCACCCAGGGCAAGGAGTCTTTTCGCCTGCGCAACGAACTGGAACTGGCACACGGCATTCAGAAGACGCTGGTTCCGCCTATCGCCCTGGCAACTGCACGCTACGAGGTCTACGGGCTCTCCCAGCCCAGTGAAAAAGTTGGCGGAGATCTTGTCGACGCGCTCAGCCTGCCCGGCGGCGATGCTGTCGCCTACCTTGCCGATATCGCAGGGCACGGCCTGCAGGCCGGCATCCTCATGGGCATGCTCAAAACCGCAGTCCGCACCTCTCTTCTGGACGCGAACGAACACAAGCCGGAGGAGACCCTGCCCGTCCTGCTGCGACAGATCAACACCGTTCTACCCGCGGTGAAAGAGCCGCAGATGTACGCCACATTCACCGGCATGCGCCTCGGCATCGATGGCACCGTACACTACGCTCTCGCCGCAAGCCCGCCGCTGCTGCATTGGCAGGCGGGGCCTCAACCGTCGCTCTCGCACGTCGAAGAGTCTCAGTTCCCGCTGGGCCTGCTGCCCGTCGACAGCTTCGACGGCTCGCACATTCAAACGCAGAAGGGCGACCTGCTGGTCGTCGCTACAGACGGCATCCTGGAAGTATGTAACGGTGAAGGGGAGGAATTCGGAATCGACCGGCTGAAAAACATCATCGCTCAGCATCCGCAGGCACCGCTTCCCGAACTCGCACAGACAATTCTGGAAGACGCGCGCGGCTTCGGCAAGCAGGTCGATGATCAGACCATCCTGCTGGTGCGTTGCTTATAGAGAGCGCACCACTTTGGCTGTCGTCACGACCTGCCCCATGTGCCGCTGGGTGTGATCGGCAATGTGCACCAGGAGCCCGCCGATAGTCGTTGGCAACTGCTTCCTGCCCACGCCTCGCGGATGCTCCAGGTCAGCCTTGGAGAAGGCTCGGATCCGTTCCGCTGCTTTGTCCAGAGCCTCGTGAAACTCCGACAGAATCTCGGCCTGCGAGATGGAGGAATCAGCCTCGGTCTTGAGCGCCGTAAGCTGCTCCTCATTCAACTGATTGCCCTCCGCATATGTCAGCAACCGGTCAAGACTGCGTGCAATGTGCCGCATGTGGAAGCTGATCGCGGGCAGTCCATGCGGCTTCGCGTGAAACTGCTCTGCGCTGAAGCCGTCCGTCCAGCGCACAACATCTTCACGAGCGAGGTCGAGAGCATGCAGCACACCGCGCAGTACCGCCGGCACGTCCGTGTAGGTGCCGCGCAGCCAGGGCTCAGGTGCGGACGAGACAGGTGTGTTCATCACTACAATCCTCGTTTCTGACGAAATTCTCGCACGACTACGGCCGGATCGCGATGCTCGCCATCCACGGCCTCATTCATGTCCTGCATATCTTCGGCCGAAATCTTCCCTGCCAGCGCCGCCAGCGCATCGTTGATCTGAGGCCAGCGCTTCAGAGCCGCATCCGAGAAAAGCGGCACCGCCTGGTACGGCGGAAAATAATGCTTGTCATCCTTCAGCGCGACCAGCCCCATCGCCCTGATCGGCCCGTCAGTCGAGTTCCCCGCGATAATATCTACCTGGCGCGCCTGCAAGGCCCGATAGAGCAGCCCGAGGTCCATCGTCCGCGGCGATCCATCGAAGGTCAGGCCGTAGGCTTTGCTCAGGCCCGGCAAGCCATCGGGACGCTGTTGAAATTCATAGCCAACGCCGAGCTTCCACTGTGGGGCATACCGAGCCGCTTCGCTCAGAGTGGATACATGCAACCGCCGCGCATCGTCTCCGCGAAGGATCATGGCAAAGGTATTCTCAAATCCAAGCGGGGGGCCGACCGTGATGTTGTATTTCTGCTGGTAGAGCCGCTTCACCGTGGCCAGCACCGCATCGGGATCTCGATCCACCGGCTGCTTCAGGATCGCCGTAAGCGCCGTGCCTGTGTACTCCGGATATCCATCGATGCGCCCGGAAATGAGCGCCTGCTGGCAGATGTAGCTACCGGCAAGATAGAAGCGCCTCTCGACTTCAAGATGTGCCTTCGCCTCAATCTCCTGCGCAATCAACTCGCCCAGAACGACCTGCTCGGTAAAGTTCTTCGCGCCGATGACAGGGTGATCAGACCTCGGAGGTGAGCAGCCGGCAAGCAACACCGCCGTGAATGCCACTGTAACGGCTACAAACCCCTGAAGAGCCCTCTGGATTGGTCGCAGGGCACGCATCATCGCTCCGCCCGCATCCGTTTCTCGAAAATCCCCAGCACCCCATCCGCCACAAGCGCCAACAAGGCCGCAGGAATCGCACCTGCCAGCACGAGCCGGTTATCGACTGAAGCCACGCCGCGAAAGATGAACTCGCCAAGACCGCCTGCGCCCACAGCAGCCGCGATGGTCGCGATGCCAACGCAGGTCACCGTGGCTGTTCTCAATCCGGCAAGTATGAACGATGCCGCCAGCGGAAGCTCTACCTTGAAGAGCCGCTGCGTGCCCGTCAGCCCAAGCGCATGCGCCACTTCCACAACAGCGGGGTCGATGCCGCGAATCCCCGCGTAGGTATTGCGCAGAATCGGCAGAATCGCATAGGCTGTCAGCGCGACGATCGCGATACGCGCCGCACGCTCGCCCAGCCACGGTAGCGGCAACAGAAAGCCAAACATCGCAAGTGACGGAATGGTCTGCAGAACGTTCGCCACAGCCAGCACCGGCTTTGCCCATCGCGGAGAGCGCGTCAGCCATACGCCGATCGGCACGCTGATGCCTGTGGCAAAAAGCATCGCAGCGCCGGTCAGCCAGAGGTGCTCCAGGGTAAGAGTCACTATCTCGCTGCCGTACTGCGAAAAGAATCCACTCATCTTGGCTTCTTCTCGCCACGATGAAAGGCGCGTACATATTCACGTATTTCAGGCTGGTCGGAGTGAAGAAACTCCTGAGCAGGCAGGTCGGCCACCACTTTGCCCTGATGCATCAGTACGATCCGCGAGGCGAGATACAGCGCCTCATCCAGATCGTGTGTCACCAGCAGGACCGTCTTCTTCAGCTTGCCAAGCAGATCGCGCAGCATGTCCTGCATTTCGGCACGAGTCAGCGGATCGAGAGCCCCAAACGGCTCATCCATCAAAAGAATTTCGGGGTCCGCCGCCAGCGCCCGTGCCAGCCCCACGCGTTGCCGTTGTCCTCCGGAAAGCTGGCGTGGATAGCGATGTGCAAAGTTCGCAGGATCGAGACCTACTGATGTGAGGAGATGATCGCTGCGCCGTTTGCGCTCGACCCGCTGCGCCCCCATCGCCTCCGGCACCACTTCGACGTTGCGCGCAACGGTGAAGTGCGGAAACAGACCCGTTTCCTGGATCACGTAACCGATGCTGCGCCGCAGGTCTGTGGCCATCACGTCCAGCACCCGCTGGCCGCTTACCCACACCTCGCCACCCGTCGGCTCAATCATGCGATTTACGGTGCGCAGCAGCGTCGTTTTACCCGAACCGCTGCGGCCAAGAATCGCCGTCGTCGTGCCCTCTTCGAGGCTTAACGAAATGCCATCCAGCAGGCGGCGCGCCTGTGGCGTCTCCAGCACAACATCCCGAAATTCAATCGCAGCAGCCATAAGAGTCCATCCAGTGTACCCGCGGCTGCTTTCCTGTTGTCAGAGAAACCTGTCAGAACAGGCCGAGAGCTCTAACTTTTTGCGCAACGTACTCCGAACCCTCGCTTGTCAGGTGCGACTGGTCGAATTGCAAGGGCACGCCGCCATCTACAAGGGAAATACAAGGCCCATCTGCGCAAAGAAGATCAAAATACGACACGTAAGGCACTTTCCAGGTCGACCGTGCAAGTTCTTTCATTCTGGCATCCAGCACCTTCACGCCCGCGACCTCGTGATCCGCAAGAGTTCCTTCACTCTTGCGATCGGCCGAGAGGGCAAGAATACGGGGAAGGCTTTGGTCGTAGTGGATGATAGGGCCAAACAGGAGCACCTTGATATTCCTCGCTCGCGCCCATTCCACTGTTTCTGCAATGGCTGACAGGTCTTTCGCTTCCCACTGCGATGCAAGCACCAGTGTGTCGATCCGGTGTGTCGGAATGTATTGAGAAAAGATATCGTTCATCAGGTGCACACAGTAGGCACCGCCTTCACTGTGCACGACACCACGGCATCCCGAAGCCGTCGCTTCCATTATGTTGAGGTTCGGGAAAGTCTTATCAAATCCATACCAGAGCTGAGCCGCATGGCTGTCCCCAACAATGATCACATTTCTCTTGGTCGAACTCACTGCCAGGCACGCCGCCTGGTCCAGCGAGACGCGGCTGTCGGCGGACGAAAAGTAGCACTGCCCTTCTCGATAGTTCGGCTTGTAATCGATATAAGATTCCAGCCGCTGAACGTTTTCCGGAAAGCGGGATGCAAAACCCTTCGCGTGAACGGTGGTCACCCCGGCCGCGACGAACAGGGCAATCACTGCACCTGCCGCTGCGAAGAGAGCTCCTCCGTTCAGCTTTAACTTTCCGGTACGGAAAGGACGTTCCACGAACATCCAGGACAGCGTACCGAGCACCAGAGAAACGCCGATGATAAGGAACTTTGCAACCTTAGGCGAATAGGTTCCAAGCCACGATGCCTGCCACTGAAAAACGATGAGCGGCCAATGCCAGAGATACAGTGAGTAGGAAATCAAACCGATAAAGACGATCGGCTTCCACGAGAGAACTCTACCGACAAACGAGGGCCCATCCTGCCCGGCGGCAATGATGAACGCCGCGCCCAGGCAGGGCGCCAGTGCGGCGACACCGGGGAAAGGAGTCTTCGCGGTGTATGTAAAAACCGCAAAGAGAATCAGACCCAACCCCAAAGCCGCGATCAGTTCTCTTGCCACACGCGATTTCAGCTCCGGGAAAACCCGCAGCCAGATCAAGGACCCGATCAGCAGTTCCCAGGCTCGCGTATGCGCGAGGTAAAAGGTCGCGTCGGGAAAGTGATAGGCTCCGTAGGCGCTGATCGCAAAGGAGACAGCAGCGACAAACCCGATCGCCAGCTTCAGATGAGCAGAAAACCACTTCACGACAACGAGCAGGAACAGCGGGAAGAAAATGTAAAACTGCTCTTCAACGCCAAGAGACCAGGTATGCAGCAACGGCTTGGTCGTGGCGAGGCCCGCGAAATAGCCGGACTTGGTCCAGAAATAAATATTCGATACGGAGAGGGCGGCGCTCATCAGGGAGCGGGCGTAGTCCAGCAATTCGGACGGCAGCAGGTAATGATACGCACACACTGAAGCCACAACCAGCATCGCTACCAATGCTGGAATGATGCGCCGCGTGCGGCGTTCGTAGAAACTCACGATCGAGAATGTCGAGTTTCGGAACTGGGAAAGAATGTGGGAGCCGATAAGGTAGCCGGAGATGACGAAAAAGACGTCTACGCCGACATAACCGCCTTGCGTGCGGCTGAATCCAAGATGTGCGAACACTACAGAAAGAACAGCAACAGCCCGCAGGCCATCGATATCAGCGCGATAGCCCACTTTAGGCAGAGGCTTGTCAGTCATCGGTTCCCCAGAAACGTAAAAGAATTTCAATCAAGAAGAGCGATCATGAGAGCCCCAAACTTGAAAATTTATATTTTTATATTTCTATTGCTGTACTGCTGAGGCTTCTTTGCCCGGAGCGCTGCTGTTCTTGACCCTTACCACCGTGATCTTGGAGAAGCCTTCCTTGAAATTCGGCGCACGCAGCCGTTCCGCCATCTTGTGCATTACCTCGTCGTTTACCGTGCGCTCGCGGCGGCGGTTGCGTTCGAGGCAGATCTCAAGCGGCACGTCGAAGTAGACTGCCTGTACGTCGTAGCCGAAGCTCTTGGCCATCTTGATCCACTGGCGGCGCTCGTGGGGCGACAGGTTGGTCGCATCCACGTAGTTCCAGGGCATCTTCGCGATCAGACGCGCACGCAGCAGCGAACGCAAGGTCGAAAAGACCAATCCCTGGTAGCGCTGCTCGGTGATGTCGTCGAACAGGATGGTGCGCAGCATGTCAGAAGACAGCGGCGTCACACCACGGCGTTTAAACCACGTTGTTTTGCCCGAACCCGGCAGACCGATGGTCAACACCACGTAGCCCTTGGGACCGGCGGAGTGACCGGCAGCCTTCGGCTCCGGCGGAGGTGTGGACTGCAGTTCCGGCTGTGTCTCTACTTCAAGCTTCGCGCCTTCTTCGGGCGCGCCCACGGCCTGTGCAGTCTCCGGCGAAAGCGCCTCCACGGGCGCTTCCTCTACTTCCTGCGGTTCAGCAGGCTCGGCGGCAGGCGCCTCGTACGAAGGCCGCAGCGGTGCAGGCTGGTTTACAGGAATTTCCTGGCCAATTTTTCCTGTGGACTCCGAATCATTCGGGCCACGCTTGGAACGTCGTCTCATTTTCTCGCGCATCCATTCGCGCATACCTCAGGGTGTAACACAGTCATCGTCCCCCTGCAACGTACCGCGCGCATTCAACGGCATTTACTGAACCTTCATCGGCAACCGCCGGGAGCTGTTTTCCTCGAATTTGAGGGCCGTCTCACTGGTTTCCACTCCAAGGCAATGACGAGAGTGCTAGCATCGTTAATTGGGTGGTATTGCGCTACGGGACAGAGAGCGCGCCGCCAAATCATTGTAGAAACAGAACGGCTTCATACTTACCATTCACGAAACGATCACAAGGAGAGAAGTTTCAATGGCAGTAAAGGTTGGAATCAACGGCTTCGGCCGCATCGGGCGGAATGTCTTCCGCGCCGCTCTCGGTAACCCAGAGATTGAAATTGTCGCTGTCAATGACCTTACGAGCCCCGCAACGCTCGCACACCTGCTCAAGTACGACTCCATCCTCGGCAACCTGAAGAACGAAGTAACCGCAACTGCAGACTCGATCACCGTCGACGGCAAAGCCATCAAGGTTTTCGCCGAGCGCGACCCCGCCAAGCTGGACTGGACCTCGACCGGCGCCGAAATCGTCGTCGAATCCACCGGCATCTTCACCGACGCCACCAAGGCCAAGGCCCACCTTCAGGGTTCGGTCAAGAAGGTCGTCATCTCCGCCCCGGCCACCAACGAGGACATCACCGTGGTTCTCGGCGTGAACGATGACAAGTACGACGCCGCAAAGCACAACATCATCTCGAACGCCTCCTGCACCACGAACTGCCTCGCGCCGGTCGTGAAGGTTCTGCATTCGGAGTTCGGCATCGTTTCGGGCATCATGACCACGATCCACAGCTACACCAACGATCAGGTCATCCTCGACTTCCCGCACAAGGACCTGCGCCGCGCCCGCGCTGCCGCGATCAACATGATCCCCAGCTCGACCGGCGCCGCCAAGGCCCTCAAGCTCGTCATCCCCGAGATGGCCGGCAAGCTGGACGGCTTCGCCATCCGCGTCCCGACCCCGACGGTTTCGGTAGTCGACCTCACCTTTATCTCGGAGAAGCCGGCAACCGTTGAGACCATCAACGCAGCTCTCAAGGCAGCCTCGGAAGGCGCGCTCAAGGGCATCCTCGGCTACGAGACCGCCGAGCTGGTTTCCAGCGACTTCAAGGGCGATGCCCGCTCCTCGATCGTGGACGCGCCGCTGACCAAGGTCGTCGGCAACTCGGTCAAGGTCATCAGCTGGTACGACAATGAGTGGGGCTATTCGAACCGCGTTCGCGACCTCATTCTCTTCCTCGCGAAGAAGGGCCTGTAACTCAATCGCTCCGGCGCATTTCGTACGATCTGCGCCGGAGCAGTACATCACTCTTCCCTGCTGCACTTGTCTTCATCGTTAGAAGCGGAAACGGGTTCCATAGCTAACCAAGGAGAACTTCCCTCCCCGCAGATGAGCGTGACACGCCAGAACATCGCAGGCACTTCCCCTTACGAGCCAATCATCGGCTTTTCGCGCGCCGTGCGCATCGGTAATTCCATTCACGTCTCCGGCACCGGTCCAGTCGGTGCGGATAACGAAGATGCCGCCGGCCAGACCCGTAAGACCCTCGAAATCATCCAGGCCGCACTTGAAAAAGCCGGCGCAACCATGACGGACGTTGTCCGCACCCGCATGTACCTGACCAACGTCGAAGACTGGGAGGCGGTTGGCCGCGCCCATGGCGAGTTCTTCGGCACTATCCGGCCCGCATCGACCATGGTGGTCGTAGCCAAATTACTCAATCCAACCTGGCGCATCGAAATCGAAGCTGACGCGGTCCTTCCGAACGCGCAGTAGCGCCGAGAAAGTTACGAAGAACATGGCAAAACTCTCTATTCGCGACCTTGATCTCGCCCACAAGCACGTCTTCATGCGCGTGGACTTCAACGTGCCCCTCAGCGAAGACGGCACCGAGATTACCGATGACACCCGCATCCGCGAGACGCTGCCCACTCTCGAGTACGCCCTCCGCCACAAGGCCAAGCTCATCCTCGCTTCGCACCTCGGCCGCCCCAAGGGCAAGGTAAACCCCAAGTACAGCCTGCGCCCCGTTGTCGATCGCCTGCGCATTCTGCTCGACCATCACCTCGGCGAACAGGTCAACGTGGCCTTCTCGCCCGATTGCGTTGGAGACATTGCCGTCGAGCTCTCGCGCCAGCTCGAATCCGGCCAGGTGCTGCTGCTCGAGAACCTGCGCTTCCACGCGGAAGAAGAGGCCAACGATCCAGCCTTCGCCAAGCAGCTGGCTTCGCTCTGCGAGATCTATGTGAACGACGCTTTCGGCAGCGCTCACCGCGCCCACGCGTCCACTGAAGGCATCACCCACTTCGTCAAGCAGTCGGCTGCCGGCCTGCTGATGGAGAAGGAACTCAACTACATGGGCAAGGCTCTCGAAGAGCCGGCTCGCCCATTCGTCGCCATCCTCGGCGGCTCCAAGGTGTCGGACAAGATCAAGGTGATCGACAACCTGCTCAACAAGGTCGATGCCCTGCTCATCGGCGGCGGCATGGCCTACACCTTCCAGAAGGTGCTGGGCAAGGAGATCGGCAACTCGCTCTTCGAGGCCGACAAGGTCGAGCTCGCGAAGGAAACACTTGCCAAGGCCGAAGCCAAGGGCGTCAAGCTGCTGCTGCCGGTCGACAACGTCATCGCCGAAAAGTTTGCGCCTGACGCGAAGCACCAGGTGTATGACGGCACCGGCGAATACCCCGCCGGATGGGAAGGCCTGGACATCGGCCCAAAGACCGTCGAGCTGTTCACCAAGGAAATCGCCGATGCTTCGACGATCGTCTGGAACGGCCCCATGGGCGTCTTCGAATTCCCTGCCTTCGCGGTCGGAACCAACGCAGTCGCAAAGGCCGTGGCTGCAAACCAGGACAGCGTCTCCATCATCGGCGGCGGCGATTCGGTTTCAGCAGTGAAGAAGGCCGGTATCGCAGACCAGGTAACACACATCTCCACCGGCGGCGGAGCCAGCCTCGAATTCCTCGAAGGCAAGAAGCTGCCGGGCGTGGAAGCGCTGACGAACAAGTAGACGATCTTCACAAACACAAAGCACGCGCGGCCATCGCGCGTGCTTTGTGTTTGTGGTTCCCCTCGCATCTCGATTCGGGAATGAATCTTGCGAAGTGTCATTCCGGTCTCCCACAATGTGCATCAACTGTTCTAGACTTGCTGCGAGGAAAAATCGATCAGAATGGCTCGTAAACCGCTCATCGCTGCCAATTGGAAAATGTATAAAACTCCCGCTCAGGCGCAGGAGTTCGTGACGGCCTTCCTTCCCCTCGTTGCCAATCATGATCGTGACGAGATCATTCTGTTCCCGTCTACGACGTCTTTATCCGTTGTCGTCGCTGCTGCCTCCGGCTCGAATGTGGCTGTCGGCGGGCAGAATATGTATTTCACAGATGAAGGTGCCTTTACGGGCGAAACTTCGCCCGTCATGCTGAAGGCCGTGGGCGTCACGCACGTTCTCGTCGGCCATTCCGAACGCCGCCACTACTTCTGCGAAAGCGATGAGATCGTAGACAAGAAGCTTCACGCCGCTTTCCGCCATGGACTGAAACCGATCGTCTGCATCGGCGAAACGCTGGAGCAGCATGAGAAAGGTCAGACGCATGACGTCTGCCTGCGCCAGATTCGTGACGGCCTGAAAGATGTGACCGCCGAAATGGCCAAGACGCTGGTCGTAGCTTACGAACCTCTCTGGGCCATCGGAACCGGACAGAGCGCCACCCCTGAAGCTGCGTCAGAAGTCCACGCAATCATCCGTGACGATATCGCGAGAATGATCGATGAAGAGACCGCAATCAATACCCGCATCCTTTATGGCGGCAGCGTAAAGCCCGACAACATCGATGCCCTGATGGTCAAACCAGATATCGACGGCGTGCTGGTCGGAGGAGCCAGTCTCGATCCACAATCCTTCGCCAGGATCGTCAAATACTGTTAAAGGCATTTCGAGGCCTTTACGTTAACCTCAGGAACCTTAACCTCGCATTCGCTTACTGCCTTTCAATCAGCCACCCACAGCTGACCGAACACCCTTTTTACCCACCGCTCTGAAGGAACTCATGTCCGGTTTTACCCGCATTTTATCTGCCTCTGAGCTCCCCGCCGACAACCAGGCGCGTGAAGTTGAGTGTCCCGGTCGGACACTCTGTATCGCCAACGTCAGTGGTGAATATTCCGCCATGGATAACGTCTGCCCGCACCGCGATGGTCCACTCGGCCAGGGGATGGTGGAGTATGGAAAGGTCGTTTGCCCCTGGCATGGATGGGCCTTCGATCCGAAGACCGGCGTTGCGGAACACAGCGCCCGCGCTCGTGTCCAGGTATTTCCTTTGAAGATCGAAGGGGATGACGTGCTGGTCGACCTGGGTTGATCGGCCAGCACATCTGCATATCACCCAAATTATGCAAATTGGGGATCTGTGAAGGTTTTCTGTCTCGCTCCGGTGCCGATGAAGTCCAGCAGATCCTCGTTGACTCGCTCCGTGGCGGTGACCGTCAATCCATGAGGCTCATCTTCGTACTCGAGAAGCGTACCGTTCTGCAGTAGCTCCACCGAGCGCCGCCCTGAGGCGTCAATGGGGATCGTCGCGTCTCCCGTGCCATGAATCACCAGCACCGGCAATCTGATCTGTTCCATATCCGCTCGAAAATCAGTAGTGGACCAGGCCTTCGCAGCTCCCAGCGTCGCCCTCAGCGAGCCCGTCCAGGCCATCGATTGAAACCATTGCAGTACCGTCTCCGATACAGGATGCTTCAGCGTTGTGCGTCCGTAGAATTTCGCCGCAAAGTCCTTCAAGAAGTCCTGCCGCCCGGCGCGTATCTGCCTTTCGATCTCGGCAAACACCTTCTGATCCACGCCGCTGGGATTGTCTTCGGTCTTCAGCAGATATGGAGTGACTGCAGAGATCAACACCGCTTTCGCGACCCTGCTCTCGCCATATGTACTCAGGTAGCGGACCACCTCGCCACCGCCCATTGAGAACCCCACCAACGTCGCATCCTGCAAATCCAGTTCTTCCATCAACGCGTGCAGGTCTGCGGCCAGCGTGTCATAGTCGTAGCCGGTCCAGGGCTGATCAGATCGCCCGAAGCCGCGACGATCGTAGGCAATCACCCGATGTCCGTTCTCAGCCAGAAATTCCGCCTGCGATTCCCACGAGTCGCCCGTTAGCGGCCATCCATGAATCAGGACTATGGGCGACCCAGCTCCCCAGTCGCGATAGTAGATTTCGACATCATCTTCGGTCAGTAAGTAGGGCATACATCTCTCCGGTAATTTAAAGTCGCGTGCATGTTTTCTCTTACCTGCATACTCGGATGCCGCGACAGAGAACACTTCCTGCCCAGGCGGCCAATATGTTTGCGGCGATTCAAAGTCCTTGACGGCTCCGGCGGCGCGATCGGCACAACGCCATAACGCTGCCGCCCATCCAATGGTTTTCAGAGCCGGGGTTCCCTGCTAGGCTCGATAGCGATATGTCTAACGTTCCTCCAGCTACCCCGCAACAGCCCGCATTCTGGTGCCCTACATGTGCCCGGCCAGTTGATGATCCACTGGTCTGCGGAGATTGCGCCGCCGTAATCTGTCGCGTCTGCGGAACCCCGCTCGAATCTGCCGACGAGTTGGCCTTTGGCTAAACAGAAGATCCGGCAAGCTGCTGACACTCAGGACGCGCCGATCGTCGTCAGCGGCAGGTGGTTGCTGCGTGCTTTCGCTCTGGTCTTTTCCGTGGCGGCACTCTGCGCCTACGGAACGCTCTGCCTCCTCTTCTACCAGGGCCAGTGGCAGCTCCTGCTGCACCCGTCGCACGCCATTACGGACAAGCCAGCGTCTCGCGGTCTTCGCTTCGACGAAATCCATTTCAATGTGAACGAAGCGGGAGTGCCGCAACTGGCCGGCTGGTGGATTCCTTCGTCAGCACCAGCCGTCTCACCGTCCACACCCACCCTGCTCTACCTGCACGATGGCTCAGGCTCTCTTTCGAACACCGTCGGCGATCTTGCCAGCCTTCACGCCCTCGGCCTGAACGTCTTTGCCTTCGACTATCGCGGCTTCGGCAAAAGTGCCTCCATCACGCCACACGAGGCAACCATGCTTACCGACTCTCTCGCTGCATGGACATACCTCACCGAAACGCGTCATCTCGCAGGCTCATCCATAGTTCTATATGGCGATGGAACCGGCGCGGCGCTCGCAGCCAAACTCGCGCTGCAGCACGAGCCGGCAGCGCTCATTATCAACAACCCTTCGAACACAGCGGGAGAAATCTATGCGCGGGATTCCCGCACAAGGCTTCTGCCAATCAGGCTGCTAGCAACCGAACGCTTCGACCCTGCTGCGGCACTCGTAAAGATTCATGCGCCCAAGCTCTTTCTCGGGCCATCCCAACGCACCGGCGACCTCTACCGGCTCTCTGCAGGCCCCAAGACACTACGGCAGCCGCTCAAGGATTTCCTCGCCGCATCTTCGAAATAGACAGGAGTAGAAATATGTTTGGAGCAATGGAACGTATCCGCCCTGCCGCCGCTCTTGTCGCGCGGCTGGTGCTCGGCGCCATCATGATCGCGCACGGCGCGCAGAAGGTCTTTCCCCGCGGAGCGCTCTACCACTTCGCGCAGATGGTCGCGCATATGGGGCTTCCCTATTGGATGGGCTACGTCGCCGCCTTCACCGAACTGTTCGGCGGAGCGCTTATCGTCCTCGGCCTGCTCGTTCATCTCGCGGCTCTCGGTGTAGCGATCGATATGGCCGTGGCCATCATTAAGGTTCATCTGCACCACGGACTTACCGGGCAGGGAGGCTACGAGTTCCCGCTCGCTATCTTCGCCCTGGCCATCGTGCTCATCGGCACCGGACCCGGCCATCTCGCCGCCGACAGCCTTGCCTTCCGCCGCACCGTCCGCTAGACCCTTTCCGGCCCCGGTACTTGCGTGCCGGGGTTTCTCGGAAACTTCTCTCCGAAATTGATCCAGGCTAATTACCTCGAAAAACCCGAGTGCTAACTTTCATCGTGGAACGGGTTACCTGAGGGTAATTACCCACGCCTTCCTGTCTGCCTGCTCCACTTTGTACTCGATCCGAATGCCGGAACGTACGTTCGGCCGGCGTTCGTCAGAGCACCTTGAGGCATCCAGGAGGTCTTTTATGACCGGAATCAAACGCATCTTTTCCTGCAGGCTCGCTACCCTGCTCGTCCTTCTTTCCTTTACAGGAGCTGCGGCCCATGCCCAGTTCACCTCTTCGCCGGCCACGGTAGCGATCACCGCCACACTTGGCGAAACGCTCACCATCACGGCGACCCCAACGGCATCGATCACGCTCTCCCCCGGTGCGACGTCGACTCCTTCGAGCAATATCACGATCGTTTCTACGTGGAACCTCGGAATCAACCGCGCAAATGTGTATCTGGTCGGCTGGTTTCCCACCACCACCGCTTTGACTGACGGCAATACGCCTGCCAACACCATTCCGACGAGCAATGTTCTCGGACAGCTCACACCTGCCAGCGGCACTGGCGGCGGCTACTCAGCCTTTACAGGCAGCGCCCCGACGGGTACCGGCGTTGGCGTGACAGGAGCCAGCCTCACCCTCTACACCCAGGCGCTGAGCGCCGCGACAAGAGTAGGCGGACGTACAGACACTCTCAATCTCGAAGTGAATCTGGCCAGCCAGACCACTCTGCCTGCAGGCACGTACACCGGCACTTTGAACCTCGAGGCAGTCGCCCTCTAACGGACCGGGCAGGTACCGATGCTAAGACTTCTTGCTCCAGCCATGACCAGCAAAATAAAAATCCGCATGGCTCTTTTTGCGCTGCTTGGACTTGCGCTGGGGCAAACCTGGGCGCAGACCGTATCTCCGGTGATCGTCGAATACAAGGGGAGAGCGGACGGCAAGTTCGCTCTCATCAATGACACCACCAGTCCCATGGTTGTCATTCTCGAACCGAAGAGCTTCACCATCACCCGCGATGGCGCAGGCATCTTTCGTCCGCTCGATCCCGATATTCATCTCGAGCTCTCGGCGATGAGCGTAAAGCTGGCGCCCCAGGAGACTTATTACATCTTCTATAAGGCGACCGCGAAGACCTATCCTGCCTGGTTCTCGATTTACTCCACCTTCGCAAGACCCAAGCACGAGGGCATGCTCGACATCCACCTGATGTTGCCGCACACCGTTTACCTCATGCAGAAAGGGCCTCTGAAAGCAAACGAGGTACATGTGCAGGACGTCGCGTACGACCCGGCGAAGCACAAGATTATCTGCGACCTCGAAAACGAAGGCCAGGACCTGGGAAGGGTCCAGGACATGCATGCGACCGGCGAGCATGCTTTTGCCTCCGACCCGATCGGATTCCCGTTGCTGCCCGGCTCTCCGCGGCATGTCGAGATCGAATGGAAAGGTTCGACTCCACCGCATGAGCTCTCCATACAATTCGAACACTTCACGCTGAAGCGTCCGATTGAAAACCACACCGAGTAGGCCGTATCTCCACCCATGGCACAGTGCGATGGTTCAGCCTGCTGCTTTGCGTCATCGGATCCTTCGCCGGGGCCCATGCACAGATCTACACCCTGAATGGAGGCGCTTCCACGCTCTACCAGGCACAGGGCGGCAGCTTCTCGGTCCGCGGTCCCCGTTTCGCGGCGATGGTGGGCGCAGGCCTGCTGGACGGCCATTTTTACGACGGCGCCCAGCTCATCCGGCCCTTCGGCCGCTACAAGCTCACTGCCGGTGATAACGCGATGCACTTCGAACTTCCAACTGATGTCTTCGGTACTGGCGCTTATTTCTACACTCGCGGTGTTTCGCTCGAACGTGGGTTCAAGCAGGGAGCCATGTCAGTCTTCGCAGGCGCAACCGCCGATAGCTACCAGACCCCGCTCTTCGAAGCCTCGAAGGCCGATCACCCTGCGGCCGGGTTCTTTTTCCACGACCGCCTCACCCCGCATACCACCCTGGCCTCCGACACCATCATTTCCACCAAGAGCACCAGCATCGAAAGCATCGACTGGTCGCCCCGCGATCAAACCCACTTCGCGCTCTCGGCCGGCATGGGCGCCAACCAGCCCTACGGTGCAGTCAGCCTCTATGTGAAGCGGCCAATCTATGACGTCATGGCCTCCTACATCCAGGCCGGCAGCCAGTTCCGCCGTATTGCCGTTGAGCAGCCGCTCACCGCCGAGCCCGACCGCGGCAACATCGTCGTGAACTTCCGCCCTACCCGCTTTCTCACCTTCAGCGGAGGCCGCCAGGACTACCTGATGCCGGAAGATGAGTCGCTGAACGCGCAGGGCACGCGCAGCACGGTAAACAGCCTCTCCGGCAACCTCAACATTTTCAAAACTTCTCTCTCCGCTTCGTACTTCGAATCGGTGTATGAGAATAACCAGAACGTCTCCGAGGCCTTTACGGCCTCACGGAACATCACCTCCCGCGTTCACGTCATGGGCGACTACCTCGTGAGTCACGAACAGAATCAGCCCAGCTTCTCATCGCTCATCGGAGATTTCGAAGAAACGCTTTCTCCGCGCTGGACAGTCGGCGAGATCGTTACCTACGCCAATGGCCAGACTTCAGTCTCCTTCGGAGGATCTTTCCTCTCCAACTTCTTCCAGGCAAGCGTGAACTACCAGACCTATTACATCCCCGCTCTCGGCTCAAAGCCCTTCGAACAGGCTCTGATTGCCGATCTGCAGATCCATCTGATGCAGGGGCTTACTCTTCACGCGGGCTCTTTCGTCAGCCCCGATGGAAAACTCGAGTACACAGCCGACTTCACAAAAATCATGTCGCGGGATGACTCGTCCAGAGGAGCGGTGCAGAACATATCCCTCGACAACAGCATGATCGAGGGCCGCGTCGTCGATACCTCCGGCAACCCGGTGCCGGGTGCAGCCCTGCAGTTCGACAAGATGACCGTCTATGCCGACCAGGCGGGGCGATTCTTCGTAAGGGAACACAATCCCCACACGCATCAGCTCACCGTGCTCACTGAACAGTTCCTGGATGGTGGCAACTACTCGCTCGTCTCCGCTCCGCCAACTGTTCGAGGCATGCGCCGCGATGAGGGCGACGAGGTTACGGTGGTCGTGCGCCGCTCCGGCAACGTCGCGGCAGCCGCGCCACAGCAACTCGAACCCCAGCAGCCGGCAACCACCACGTCCATCCCGTCCTCCACCGGAAACAGCGGCGGCGGCAGCGAAAGGGAAAGAGAACGGGAGCGTGAAAAATGAAGCTTCAAGGCATCTTTCGCGCCGGACTGGTGGCACTGGCCATGGTTCATGCTCCCGGCTCCCGGGAACAGGCTGTGCGTTTCGCCACCGGCAGGACGATCACCGCCGGGCCGCTGGGGCTAACCAACTCCATTACCGTGACCGCCTCACCTGCGACTGCCACCATCAGCCTGACTTCCAAGGGGCTTTCCGCGCCCAGCAGCACGGTCAACATCACCACAACGTGGTCCTTGCTGTCCCTGGCAAGCATTCACGTCTATGGATTCTTCACGACTCCATCGCAGGCGCTGCTCGGGCAGACGAACGGCAAGTGGATACCGGCAGCCGATGTCCTCGCCAGCGTGCCCACCGGGGGCGGCAGCGCCACCTCCTACGCGGCATTCACCGGGACAAATACAATCGTCGCAGGAAGCGCTTCCCTGCTTCTCATAACGCAGAGCAACCTGGTCGGCTCTCTACTGGGCGGCACCCGTACCGATGCAATGAACCTGGAAGTCAACCTCACCGGCACGGGAACTACCTACAACGCAGACAAGTATGTCGGCACCCTTACCCTCCAGGCCCAGACCTTCTAGCTGCCGCTCCTCAGTGGGTCATCGCCTTCTTGAGCTCGCCGACCAGGCGATCGGCAATCTTGTCCTGGCCGCCGTGCTGAATCCCCAGCGTAAGAACCTTGCGGTCGCTGCCGGTACCCGACCAGATCACTTCCTTCTCCGAAGGATCGACGAGCTGCACAGTCGCTTCAGCCGTCGTCTGCGCACCGATATTCACACCACGCATGATCGCGTCGGCCTCCGAACGATTGAGAACGACGACAACGGCTCCCTTCATCTTTCTGGAGATCGCCGAAGCGAGATACTGATCGAGATTGTCAGCCATCTTCTCGATGTAGATCCTGCGCACATTGCTCAGCAGGATCGTCTTCTGGGCATGCATGGGAAAATGCCGGATAGCAGCACGAGGGCAGCGAAGATCAGCGGATTCCTTTTCATAGCCGGGCATTCTAACAAGGAGAGGTTAAACGGCAAGCAATAGTCGCCTGTTCAAGCCTCCGCCTTGCGGCTCATCAAATATGAGCGTCCCGCACTCAGTTTTTACATGTTTTTGATCCGGCATCCTTGACAGCCCTGTCCGCCAGCCGTTAACTTAGCAATCGAAAGGCTCAATTGCTAACGGGCTAAGCGGCCCGTTTTCGTGCGCCTCGTAGGGACTCCACGTCCACAGATTCTGTATTAACACTCGCGAGGGAATCCTCGCGTGAAGGAGAAGCAACGTAATGGCAACTGCATCCGTAGCGACCACCTTTACTCCGCTCCACGACCGCATCCTTTTGAAGCGTGTCGATGAGGGTGAAACCGTCCGTGGCGGCATCATCATCCCCGACAGCGCCAAGGAAAAGCCGCAGGAAGGCGAAGTGATCTCGGTTGGCAAGGGCAAGTCGAACGACGAGGGCAAGGTATTCCCTCTCGACGTCAAGGCTGGCGACCGCGTTCTCTTCGGCAAGTACTCGGGCACCGAGATCAAGATCGACGGCGAGGACTTCCTGATCATGCGCGAGGAAGAAATCCTCGGCATCCTGAAATCGAAGTAGTGGGTGCCCCACCCATCGATTCTGATGGGTGGGTCTGGTAATACACCAACAAGTTTTGAAGGAGATATGTAATGGCAAAGCAGATTCTGCACGGAGAAGATTCCCGCCAGGCCATCCTGCGCGGTGTGAACACTCTTGCTGACGCAGTCAAGGTGACCCTCGGCCCCAAGGGCCGTAACGTCGTCATCGAGAAGAAGTTCGGTTCGCCGACGATCACCAAAGACGGCGTAACCGTCGCCAAGGAGATCGAGCTCAAGGATTCCCTCGAGAACATGGGCGCCCAGATGGTCCGCGAAGTTGCTTCGAAGACCTCGGACGTTGCCGGTGACGGCACCACTACCGCGACCGTTCTGGCCCAGGCCATCTACCGCGAAGGCGTGAAGACGGTTGCCGCCGGTGCAAACCCGATGGCTCTCAAGCGCGGCATCGACAAGGCTGTTGAAGCCATCGTCGGCAAGCGCGACGAGCAGGGTGTTGTGACCGGTGGCGCGCTCTCGAAGTTCTCGAAGCCTGTTTCCGGCGACATGATCGCCCAGGTCGGAACCATCTCGGCCAACTCCGATGCAACCATCGGAACCATCATTGCCGAAGCCATGAAGAAGGTCGGCAAGGACGGCGTGATCACGGTTGAAGAGTCGAAGACCCTCGAGACCCAGCTGGATGTCGTCGAAGGCATGCAGTTCGACCGCGGCTACCTGAGCCCCTACTTCGTCACCGATCCGGACCGTATGGAAGCTTCGCTCGAAGATCCCTACATCCTGATCCACGAGAAGAAGATCAGCTCGATGAAGGATCTTCTGCCCCTGCTCGAGCAGGTTGCGCGCGGCGGCAAGCCGCTCGTGATCATCGCCGAGGACGTTGACGGTGAAGCGCTCGCGACCCTCGTGGTCAACAAGCTGCGCGGCACCCTGAACGTTGCTGCCGTCAAGGCTCCTGGCTTCGGCGACCGCCGTAAGGCCATGCTCGAAGACATCGCAAAGCTGACCGGCGGCAAGGCCATCACCGAAGACCTCGGCATCAAGCTCGAGAACGTCAAGGTGGAAGACCTGGGCCGTGCGAAGCGCGTCTCGATCGACAAGGACAACACGACCATCGTCGAGGGCCGTGGCAGCGACAGCGATATCGCTGGCCGCGTCAAGGAAATCCGCAACCAGATCGAGAAGACCACCTCTGACTACGACCGTGAGAAGCTCCAGGAGCGTCTTGCCAAGCTGGTCGGCGGCGTGGCCGTCATCAAGGTCGGTGCGGCTACCGAAACCGAGATGAAGGAAAAGAAGGCTCGTGTCGAAGACGCGATGCACGCAACCCGTGCAGCCGTCGAAGAAGGCATCGTCCCAGGCGGCGGCGTAGCCCTCGTTCGCAGCACTCCTGCGGTCGATGAGCTGGTCAAGAGCCTCGAAGGCGACGAAAAGATCGGTGCGCAGATCATCCGTCGCGCCATCGAAGAGCCCCTTCGTCAGATCGTCAACAACGCCGGCATCGAAGGCGCGGTTGTGGTCGGCAAGATCCTCGAGAGCAAGGACGATCACTACGGCTACAACGCCGGTTCCGACAAGTTCGAGGACCTGGTTGCTGCCGGCGTCATCGACCCGACCAAGGTCACCCGCACCGCACTGCAGAACGCAGCTTCGATCGCTGGCCTCATGCTCACCACCGAAGCCATGGTCTCGGATATCCCCGAGCCCAAGGCCGCAGCAGCACCGGGCGGCCACGGCGGCGGCATGGAAGGCATGTACTAGGACTGCGCGTCCGGCGACACGCCCCTTCGGGGCCACTCCTGTTCGCACAGCAGTGGCGCTCCCGTTGGTCGCGAATCAGCCAGGCAAAAGCCCCGTCTTCGGACGGGGCTTTGCTTTTGCGGTCAGCTCATGCGAAAGAAGCCGTTCCCTGTCGATAAATTATGGAAGTCGGCACGGAGAGGTAGATCGCAATAGCCTGACTTAGCCACAGAGCGACATCATTTCCTCTGTGGCAAAAGCCACCGCATTTAACGCTCATAAACTCCGAACGCAGCCGACGACTCCACAGCAAACGCACTCGGAGAATTTCCCATAAGTTTGGCATCCCGAACGCAGTGAGGGCTTTGCTTTTCTACTTGCAGCAGCGATGGTGCGTGTAGTCAGACCCCGAAGTGCAAGTCCCTCACTACGTTCGGGATGACAACCATCGGCGGACCAGCCATCGATCCGTTTTTGTGTCAGGGCACGGCTTCAGCCGCTGAGGTATGACCTCTGCCACTGAAGCGATGATGCCCGCGCCGCGAAAGCTATGCCCTGTCAAACACCTAGAACTGGTACCGCAGACTGAACTGCATCTGGCGATCGGATGCATACGTATTGCCCTTCTGAGTCACCTTGCCGAAGTTGCTGTCGGTCGGTGTCACGTCCGGATTATCGAGGTTCGGATGATTCAGGAAGTTATACGCCTCAGCCTTGAAGATGAGGCGGTGATTTTCGAGCGCGGGAATCACCGGGAAGGACTTCTGCAGGGCGATATTCCAGCTCTGGAAGCCCGGACCGAAGACCTGGTTTCGGGATTCGCGAGGCGCAAAGGTTCCGTCGGCAGGCCTCACGAATATATTGCTGTTGAACCACAGATTCGAGTTGGAACCGTTGTTGGAAAACTTCTTGTACACGTGGACCGGGCCGGTCTTGTCCCAGAACTGATTGCCTGAGCCCGGTCCTACGCCAGCCCAGTCGTCTCCCGTGGTAACGGATTGCGGCGTTCCGCTCTGGAACTGCGTGGTTCCGGATAACTGCCATCTGCCCAAGACGTTTCTCATCGCCCAGTAAGAGGAGTGATCGGCAAAGGTCACGTCCCAGACGTAGTTGATAACCAGCGAGTTGCGTGTGTCGTAGTCGCTGGGACCATAAAATTCCTTGGGATCGTAGAAGTTCGGAATGTTGTCGCCGGCATCGGAAGTCGTATCCATGCTCTTCGACCATGTGTAAGCGATACCGAAGATGAAGCCTCGTGCGACGCGACGGCGGAGGTTAGCCTGCAGGCTGTGATAAATCGAGATGCCGTCGTTCGTCTGCTGTTGAATGACGGAGAAGCCCTGGTATGGCCGCAGCGCATCCGCGGTGATTCCCGCATTCGCGTAGGTCGTACCCGGCTGCAACTGGTTGATGTTCTCCAGGTGCTGCAGGTGAAGTCCGCGGCGGCCCACATACCCCAGCGTGAAGACGCCAATGCCGTTGAACTCGTGCTCGGCGGTAAGCGTCCACGACCAGGCCTCCGGTGACGGGAAGTGGTAGGCGTAAGAAGTCATGTTGATCGGGTAGTTGTTGGTGCCGACGCCGCCCGGATTATCGACCGATCCATAGCTGACGGTCGCAGAAGGCTGAAACGGCGGATTGCCGCCCAGGTGCACGCTGTCGCTCACACCCACTCGATCGAAGTAGCGTCCGACGCCAGCGCGCAGCACCGTCTGCGGATCGAGCTGCAGCGTAAAGCCGATGCGCGGCTGCAGGTTCGTCCACACCGTCGGGTTGTAACCGCGATCGAAGCCGTGGAAGAGTCCGCTGTATTGGCCATTCAGGATGTCGGCCGGCACGTGTCCATTGGCAGCGCTGGGGAACCCGCTGCCCGGAATCACAATGCCGTCGTAGAGATTCGATCCGGTGACGAAGCCTGTCGTGGGATTAACGGTAGGCGCTGTGTTGGCGTCGTAAGTCGATGGCGAAAAGACGGACAGGTTCCCCCACCGCGCATAGAACGGCATCATGATGCTGTGACGAATGCCGTATTCGATAACCAGGTTCGGCCGGGCGCGCCAGGTGTCCTGCGCGAAGTATTCGTACATATTCGCGAGATAGATGGTGTAGGCGCGAATGCCGATTTCGCCGTAGGTATCGAAGAGACCGAGAGCCGCGTTGCCGAGGCCTGCACCGGTTGTCGGATGGCTGCCGCCACGCGTATCGGTGAAGACGAAGAAGCCGTTCTGGTTATTCGTCGCGCCAGGTGTCGTCGAGCTTACGTTTATCTGGTCGAAGTCGTTCTGGCTTTCGCGCTCGTAGAGGAAGCCTGCCTTGATCGTATGGTTGCCGATGATCTTGGTGATGCTATCCGAGTAGTCCCACACAACACCACCGGAGTGCGAGGGATAAGGACCGCCGTCGAGCGTGTCGATGTTAGCGATCTGGATGGTTGGGATCTTGTCTGGAATCTCTTTATCCGAACCGGGAAACAGGTACGGATAGTTGATGCCGTAGTTTGTGCGGTTGAAGAGACCGCTGCTGGTATCGATTCCGATGCTCACGTGATCGGCGCTGGCCGATGCGTAAGCTTCGTTCACCATCGTTGGGCTGATGGTCCAGGTCCAATGGGCGACAGCCACCTGGTTTGGGCGGCTCCATACCTGCGGAGTGCGATTGAAGTTGCCGTAGTGCGGGCTGACGCTGTTGTAGTTGTAGTTCAGCAGCGAAAAGCGCAGGTGATGGGAATCAAAAGGAATGTAATCCACCACCAGCGTGTCCTTACGTTGATTCTCCGGATAGATCGCCGCATCGATCCAGTTGTAGCTGGGATTGTTGGCGTTCGGCGCCGGATACGCGTTGAGAAGTGCAAGCCCATTGGCGCTGAGCTCTCCCGATGGAATCACGTTATTCGGATAAGCGGCTCCGGTGGTTGGATCGGTGAGTTGAACGGCCTTGCCGTAGAAGATATTCGACGGATCGAGCAATTCGCTGAAGTTGCCAGTGCGCATCAGCGCAGTGGGTACTCTTCGCTGGTCCGTATCGACGTGACGATAGCGGATCCACTCCTGACCTGCGAGGAAGAAGAGTTTCTTCTTGCTCGCATTGAATCCTGTTTTCGGAAACCACACCGGTCCATTGAAGTTCCATCCGAACTGGTTGAAACGGAAAGCAGGCGGATGACCCGAAATGCTTGGATCGTCAGTGACCAGGTTACGGGCCCAGGTGTTTGCGTTTAAGAATGAGTTGCGCAGATACTCGAAGACCGCACCGTGAAAGTCGCTGGTGCCGCTCTTCGGCACAATGCGGATGATGCCGCCCGAGGCGCGTCCGTATTCAGCGGGATAGCTGGCGGTGAGCACCTGCATCTCCGAGGTCGAATCGGTATCGGCAACGCCGACGCTGGTACCGTTGCCACGGCTGCGCACCATTGGAGCGCCATCGAAGGTCATGCCGTTTTCGCGGCTGTTCGACCCGTTGATGTTGATGCCGTTGTCGAGCCCGAAGTTGAAGTTCGAAATCGCGGAGCCGCGGCGAACGCCCGGCTCAAGCTGCGCCAGGTACATCGGGTTGCGCCCATTCAACTGGATGCTCTGCACCTGCTGCTGGGTCACAAGCTGGCCCACCGATGCTGTCTGCGTCTGGATGGTATTCGCGTTGGCGACAACGTTGACAGTCTCAGACGAGCTACCGACTTTCAGCGAAGCATCGATGCGCGAACCGATGCTGGGATCAAGATGCGCATGGCTTTGCACATAGGTCTGAAAGCCCTGTGCTTCCACTCGGATCGTGTAACTTCCGGGAGAAAGATTCGTAACGTTGTAAGTGCCCGCGTCGTTGGTTGTAGTGGTGCGTATCTCGTTCGTTGCTTCGTTGCGGATAGTGACAGTGGCACGCGGAAGCACCGCACCTGCAGTGTCAGAGACGGTTCCGGAAATTGATGCATTGTCGGATTGGGGGTGGGCGGCGAACGGGGCCAGAAACATCAGCCCTAAGGAAAGCGCAAAAGACAGTCTCCATCTAGCGAGCATGCGTGGGGTCTCCTAGAAAGTCGAACGAAACGGTGCTTATATAGGAACGCTAACTAAGCTATTTACGCGTTTTGAGAACTTCCAGCATGAGACCAACGCTTCGCGCGGAACCTTAGTAAGTCAACCGAGTGGTTGTCAAGATAAAGTACGAGCTCGAAAGTAAATTGTTCTTAAAGGGGCACTCGTGTCATGCAGGCACGCAGACCGAAAGGTGGGCGATCTGCTGCAACGATCGGAGGAGATCCACGCACTCCTCCAATCGCATCTCGATAAGCTGTACCGGTTTTCGCTGCAGTCTCCGACTCCACCCTGGCGGCGGAGATCAGGCCTCGAAATCTACTTCGACCGGATCGACCAGTGGGACCAGCCAGCTCAGCAGCTGCTGGTGAACAGGGTGCACGGTGTAGGCTTCAAGCGCCGCGCGGTCGTTGAACTTCATCACTCCACCCAGTTCGTAGCCTTTCGATCGCGGCGAAAAATTGACGCCTGCATATGTCTCAAGCAGACCGGGAATCTGCCCCTGCAGGTTGCGAATCTCGCTGAGTGCGCGCTGCTGCTGCTCGGCAGAGACGCCCGGTTTCCACTGGAATGCAAACGTATGAATGACCATGTGGCCATGGTAGCGCACGCCTCCGGCCGCCAGATGACAAGGCATTGAATCCCGGGTTCTTAATGCCTGTTCGCAATACTTCCTTCTACTGAAAGCACTGTTCGCGAGACCGAATTGACGGAATTTTATAGGAGCGAGCCGGCCTGGGCTTTGATATGGTTTTCGTAACTATTTTTACCCTTGCAGAACTGCTCCTCTCCTCCCCTGATCATGAAAACTACCCATTTGTTAGCAGCTTTTGCTGCCATCGCAACACTCGCGCTCGCACCCACGCACAAAGCGCACGCCGCCACCGCTACCCACACCACACTCGCAATATCGCCTGCGACGCCGCAGAAAACAGGTACTGCCATCACCCTGACCGCCGCAGTGACCGACGCGACAGGTACCGCCGTCGAAAACGGCGAAGTCGACTTCTACGACGGCAAAAGCCTTATCGGGACCTCGCCCGTAATTACGCAGGGCACCGTCGGCAAACCCGGGAGTGCGGTATATCCCCTCGTCCCTGGCCCCGGCCCGCACAGCTTTACGGCCACCTACAGAACCACGCTGACGGAAATCACCAGCACATCGGATGCGCAGTCATTCTCGGTCACATCCAGCCTGCCGACCACGACAGCGCTCAAGGCCACGGCAGATGGCAACGGTACCTACTCCCTGCAGGCCACTCTCAGCGCAAACGGGCCGGTCACACCCACGGGCAGCTTTCACTTTCTTGACGTCTCGAAGGGCAATTCGACCATCACCTCGGTCGATCTTGGAAACGCAACCACCACCTTCAGTTTTAAGGCGTCGGGCTCGCAGAGCGGATCAGGCTCCTACACAAGCGCAGCCGAAGCCGACTTCAACCAGGACGGCATCCCGGACATCGCTGTCTTTTCAAGCTCGGGGGCAGTGCAGGTTTTCAACGGCGACGGTACCGGAAAATTTGCGGCCAGCCAGTTCTCCGACACTTTCCCGGGTGGCATCGCGGCGGCAGCGGTACAGGACTTCAACGGGGATGGCCTGCCTGACATCGCCCTTATCGGGCAACAGGGCCTGCTCATCGTCCTGACAGCTGAGGCGGGTGGCTCTTTCACCGTGGCGGATTATACCCAGCTGCCCACCAGCTACGCAGCCGACAAGGTGCTTGTCGGAGACTTCAATGGCGACGGCCTTCTAGACCTCGCCGTGCATCTGCCTATCCGGGCGCAGGGCTCCGGCCCGTCGAACAGCAGCCAATTGGTGATTCTCACCGGCACCGGCCAGGGACAATTCAGCATCGCTGGCGAGCAGCAGATCAACGGACAGAACACGCTGCTGGCAACGCAGGATCTGAACGGCGACGGCATTGACGACCTGGTCATCGGAAACGGCAACAACACGATCACCGTCTATACCGGCCAGTCCTCCGGGGCACCAACTGCTGGCACGCCTCTGACGGTGGCAAGTGACACAACCTTCATCGTTCAGGCGGCGGCATTCGGGGACTTCAACGGTGACGGGCATGCCGACCTGGCAGTCTCCGGTTCGGATACGGCGGCCAGCACTGCTGCGGTCTACGTGATGACGGGCGATGGGAATGGCGGACTCACGGCCTCCGGCACAGCCTATCCCGTAACGCTTGATCCTGAGCGCCTTGTGGTCGCCGACGTGAACAACGACCACATCCCCGACTTCGTCACTGCAAACTTTTCCGACGCCTCGCTAAACATCTACATAGGAGACGGCAAGGGATCGTTTACTCAGCGGAGCGACTCGCCAGTCTCCCATGACCTTGGAGCGGCTTCCGGCAATACCCTCGAGGTTTTTCCCGCCGATGCAAATGGCGATGGCCTCATGGATCTGACCGTCGTCAACATTAGCCAGTCGACGGTCAACACGCTGCTCAATCAGGCCACGTTCACGGTGCCGGGTTCCGCGACGGGCATCGCGATCGACCCGCAGGAGCAGGTGGCGGCTGCGTATTCGGGCGACTCAGTCTATGCGGCCAGCACTTCGACGTCCTACACCGCACCAGCAGCGGCTCCTGCCTCGACGACACTTACGCTTGGAGTCACTCCCGCGCAGGGCGCGACAACCACGACGTCGCTCAGTCTCACCGCGACGCTCTCTCCAGCAACCCTGAACGGCGCGACAGCCACCGGAACGATCACCTTCAGCGACGGAAGCACGGTCCTCGGCACAGCACCCCTTACCGGCGGAGTAGCGACCTTCACCGCCAAGCCGCTCACCGCAGGCAACCACTCGCTGACCGCGTCCTACTCCGGGGACGCGAACTTCGCGGGCTCAACCGCTCCCGCTGTCACGATTTCCATCGCGACGCCAGCGGCAGCCGATTTCGCACTGGCCGCAACGCCATCGAGCGCAACAGTCAGCGCAGGCCAGCCGGCGAATTACCAGCTCTCCGTCACGCCGGCAAACGGCTTCGACCAGGCGGTAACCTTCGCCTGCGCGGGTCTGCCTGCCGGAACAGCGTGCGTCTTCAATCCTGCGTCGGTCACACCTTCATCTGCAGCCGCAACCACGGCTCTGACGATCACGACAACAGGATCGGCTACTACGGCTGCTTCCCTGTCGCGCACCTTCACCGGCGGCATCGCCTTCGCCGTACTGGGACTCTTCGTTCTTCCCTACAGCTTCCGTCAAAACGGCTACCGTTACCGGCTGATGCTCGTCGCATGTGTGCTCATGAGCGGTGCCATCGTCGGCTGCGGATCGAAAGCGAATTCGGGACCGGCCGGCACAATTGGAACCGGTGGAGGCACGGGTAGCGGTGGCGGAACAGGCGGAGGTTCAGCAAGCGGAACCCCGGCGGGAACATCCACGGTCACCGTCACGGCGACATCCGGCACGATCTCGCACACCGCGCAGATCACGCTCGTCGTGCAGTAGCAGCTGGAAAGCCTGCGTTTGGAGTTACTGAGTGGCAGCGCTCGGAGCCGAACGCAGGCGCCAGGCCGTATAGCTGAGAATCTCGTGGGCTTCGCGCTCGAATGCCTCGCGCCACGAGAGCTCGCGAACCACGGGCCGCGGCGAGGTGTACACCGTTAACCCAAAGCTCTCGCAAAGCGCATGAATACGGAACAGGTGCGTTCCATCGCTCACTACCAGCACCCTCCTGAGCTTGTTGGTGCGGGCGATGGCGGCCAGCCGTTGTGCGGATTGCTCTGTATTGCTGCTGGTCGTCTCGGCGATGATCGCGGCCTCTGGAACGCCCTGCGCCAGCAGGTAGTCATGGCCGACTCCGCCCTCGGAATGCACGTCGGCAGCCGCACCGCCGCCGAGCGTAATCATCATCGGGGCCAGCTTCTCCCTGTAGAGTGCCAGGCCATGATCGAGCCGCGCTCGCAGAACAGGTGACGGACGTCCGTCGTATTCGGCTGCTCCGAAGACCGCGATGGCATCGGCTGGACGCGCTTCGTCGCGCGTGGCGTAACCCTGGATCTGCTCATGAACCCAGAAAGTCCATCCCAGAACCACGAGCAGGGCGCCCCACATCACCAGCCAGATGAGAGCGCGGCCTCGCCGCCTTGTAGTGCGCAGATTGTTTTTGGGGACGATCATGCCGCAGGTCCTTCAGCGATAGTCGCTCTTTCGTCCCTGCGATTGCAATGCCAGTGCGATTTCGTGCGTGGGAATGGCGCCCTCGCGCAGAATCTGCCAGCTTCCCTCTTCACCCGACAGGTCGATGATGGTGGTAGGAACGCTGCGGCCGGTCGGACCTCCGTCCACGATCATTGGCAGACGGTCGCCCAGCTGCTCGCGTACACCGGCAGCGTGGGTGCATTCAGGAAAGCCATGCAGGTTAGCCGACGTCGCGGTGATGGGCAGACCAAATGCTTCGACCACGGCACGCGGAATGGCGGCATCGGGCACACGCAGCGCCACGTTGCCGGTGTTGGCCGTGCTGCGCAGCGGCAGCCGCGAGCTGGCCTTTACGATCACGGTCAAAGGCCCCGGCCAGAACTTGTCGGCCAGTATGTCGAGGCTTGTACCCACCTCGCGAGCCAGTTCATACGCCTGGTTCACATTGGCAATCAGCAGCGAGAGCGGCTTGTGCTTCAGGCGGCTCTTGATCTCATAAATTCTCTCGACAGCACGCAGATTCACCGGGTCTACGGCGAGTCCGTAGAAGGTGTCCGTCGGCATGCCGACGACTTTACCGCTCTTCAGGCAGGAAACAACGTATTGCACCCGGTCCGGCTCGGGTTCATCCGGATGGATTCGCAGGAGTTCTGCTGACAAAAGACTCTCCAGTTCAGGAACAGGTTTTTTCGCCGGGCGATCTCCAGATCTGCCGCCCTTGCCCGCGCACTTTCAACACCGGCCGGGGTTTACAATCGCACCCATGCCCACAGCATTTTCCCGCACGCGCCTACCTCGCATTGTACAGAGTCGGCAGAACGCGCGCGTGAAGGAATTGCGGGCTGCCTTTGCCCTCTCATCGCGAAGCGAAACCGGCCTGGTTGCGATCGAGGGCGAAAAGCTCATTGGCGAGGCGCTCTCCAGCGGCCTCGCGCTCGGCGCTGTCTTCGTTCGCAGCGGCAGCGAGGCCCAGCTCGACCGGCTTCCGATTCCCGGTGATGTCGAAATCCTCGAGCTGCCGCCGGATGTATTTACCAGCGCGGTGAATACGGAATCTCCACAGGGCATCGCTGCGCTCGTGCGCCCTCCGGCATTCACGCTCGACGATATCCTCGAACAAAAGCAGACGCCACTGATCTTTGTCGCCGCAGGCTTGCAGGACCCCGGCAATCTGGGCACCCTGATCCGTTCCGCCGAGGCTTTTGGAGCCACGGGAGCCATCCTGCTACCCGGTACCGTCAGCCCCTGGAACCAAAAGGCATTACGCGCCTCAGCCGGCTCGGTCTTTCGGCTACCCGTCGTCTCAGCAAAAGAAGATATGGCCTTTGCCGCAGTCCGGAAGGCGAACATCGCCTTGCTGGCGGCGGTCGTGGAAGATGCACGGCCCCTCTCCGCAGTCGATCTGGCCGCTCCCGCGGCGATCGTCCTCGGCAACGAAGGCAACGGCATCCCCCAGCGAGTGCTCGAACACGCCACGCATCGCATCATCATTCCCTGCCCGGGGCCGGTGGAGTCGCTCAACGCGGCCATTGCCGGAAGCGTCATACTGTATGAAGCTTCGCGGCAACGCGCGGCGCAGAACCCGCGCTAGAGGAAGAAGTATCCGCGTCAGCGGACTTGTTTACCTGTTTACAGATGAGCCTTTTTGAACCTATCCCCGACCTGGCACAACGCACGTCGCGCACCGCGCCCCTGGCCGAGCGCATGCGACCGCGCAACCTCTCCGAATACGTCGGGCAGCAACACCTGCTCGCTCCGGGCAAGCCGCTGCGCGTGCAGATCGATCAGGACGATACTGCGTCGATGATCTTCTGGGGACCGCCAGGCGTCGGCAAGACCACGCTGGCCCGCATTATCGCGGAAACGACGCAGGCCAACTTCGTGCAGTTCTCGGCCGTGCTCTCCGGCATCAAGGAAATCAAGCAGCTGATGGCCGATGCCGAAAAGGCTGCCGACTTCGGCTCGCGCACCATCCTCTTCGTCGATGAGATTCACCGCTTCAACAAGGCGCAGCAGGATGCCTTCCTCCCCTACGTCGAGCACGGCACCATCCGCCTCATCGGCGCGACGACTGAAAATCCCTCGTTCGAGATCATCTCCGCGCTGCTCTCACGCTGCCGCGTCTACACGCTTCACTCCCTGACGGAAGACGAGATCGTCGGCCTGCTCAAGCGTGCTCTTACCGACGAAGAACGCGGGCTCGGCCACATGGGAATCGCCTCCGACGACGAAGCGCTGAGCACTCTGGCGTCCTACTCAAGCGGAGACGCCCGCAACGCTCTCAACTCTCTCGAAGTCGCAGCCAAGCTGGCACGCGCGCGCGGCGAAAAACGGCTGACCAAAGAGACAGCAACCGAAGCCCTGCAGCAACGCGTACTGATGTACGACAAGCAGGGCGAGGAGCATTACAACCTCATCTCCGCGCTGCATAAATCGGTGCGAAACAGCGATGCCGACGCCGCTCTGTACTGGCTCGGACGCATGTTGAAGGCGGGCGAAGACCCGATGTACATCGCGCGACGCGTCGTGCGCATGGCAGTGGAAGATATCGGCCTGGCTGCGCCCGAGGCGCTGAACCTTACCCTCTCCGCGCGCGATGCCATGGATTTTCTCGGTTCGCCCGAGGGGGATTTGGCCCTTGCCCAGGCCGTCGTCTACCTTGCGCTCGCGCCGAAGTCGAACGCCGTGTACACGGCCTATGGAGCGATACTGGGCGAGATCGAGCAGACGCGTCAGGAGCCGGTGCCTTTGCATCTGCGCAACGCTCCGACCGGCCTGATGAAGGCGATGGACTACGGCAAGGGATACAGGTACGCGCATGACGAGGAGCGAAAGATCTCCGACATGGAGTGCCTGCCCGACAGCCTGCGCGGTCGTACCTGGTACCACCCAACGCAGGAAGGCCGCGAGAAACTGCTGGCTCAACGCATGGAAGAAATCAGGCGCATCCGGACAGAGATGCGAGCGAACCCTGGCAACGAGCCCCGTGATTGAACTGTATTTTATGCGCTGGGGAGCTAAAATAACCCCATCGATGGTAGTGCGAGGGTAAGGCATGTTTAATCACGAAGAATCAAACCCTTCCATCCGCGCCGGACGAGCCATTGCGATCACTGGAGTCGCTGCAATCGTCGTGGTGCTGGCAATCGTCGCCTATGTGATGATGAATCGCCACAGTGGACCGGTTGAAGGCGCGCTGACCAGCGTCAAGCTCTATCTGCCGGAAGCTCCGGCGCGGCCTGCAGACTCTGACCTGCCAGCTGAAGATGTTCCCGCGGGAAACAAGATGCTCGTGCTCGCCGAGGTGACGGTGCACAACGTCGGCAAGAAGCCGCTGACGGTTCAGGATTTCTCCGGCATCGTGAAGTCCGGCGACACCGACTTTCAGAGCTTTGCCGCAGGCCCGGGAGACTTCCAGCGGCTCTTCTCTTTCTATCCTGACCTGCTGGCACAGCAGAAGACTTCGTTTCCCCGCCACGAAACCATCCCTCCCGGCGGAAGCCAGCAGGGACTGGTCATCTTCAACTACAACCTGACCGAAAACCAGTGGAACGAAGCGCAGGCCTTCAATGTCGAAGTCTCTTTTGAAGAGACCAAGGAAACACTCGAGCTGCAACCATCAGCCTTCCCGGCGCACGAGCGTATTCCGAATGTCATTCCGCCGCAACCGAAGACGCCCGCCGGCACAGTGCATCGCGCCCGGCTTGGCAAGCTGCCGGGCGCAGCGGTTGCGCAGCCGCAGCCCTAGCCTACAGGTTCGTAAGGCAGCCGCACGCCCTCACTGCTCGCATGACGAGCCAGTTCCAGCAGACGCGTCGTGCGCAGTGCTTCTTCGGGCTTTACTACAAGCGGAGTAATGCCGAGCAACGCATCTCGCACGTTCTCGTACAACAAGCGATAGTCTCCCGGCAGCGTCTCGATTTTCTCTACAGGCCCATCGACGAGATAGAGTTCACCCCAGCACTTCTCGGGGTTTACACCGAAACCTGGATCGCCATAAGTCTTCCCCGCCTTGGCCTGGTCTTCCTGCGGATCGATCCCCCACTGCACGAAGCTGCCCTTTGTTCCATGGACGACAAAGCGAGCGCCCGGCCATTGCGCAGAGAGCGTCGAGTACAACATCGCCGTCACGCCGGAAGAAAACTTCAGCTGGATCGTGAACGCGTCGTCGACTACCGCCGTTCTGCGATCGACGCGCACATCGGCAAATATATCCTCGGGGTCGCCAAAAAGCGTGGTGGCCTGGTCGACAAGGTGCGCTCCGAGATCGAACAACACGCCTCCGCCCGGACCGCCATTCTCGCGCCATCTCTCCAGCCGTGCCTCTGCGCGAAAGCGGTCGAGCCGATTCTCAAACATCACGATGCGGCCCAATCTGCCTGATGCCAGGATTTTCCTGAGCGTAAGAAAGTCGCCGTCCCAGCGGCGGCTCTGATACGCCGTGAGCAGCAGCTTGCGCTCGCGCGCCAGCTCGATCAGCTTGCGTGCTTCCTCTGATGTCAGCGTGAACGGCTTGTCGATCACAACGTTTTTGCCGGCCCTCAGGCACTGCTGCGCGTGCTCGAAGTGCGCTGCGCTCGGCGTGGCCACTACGACAAGCTGGATGCTCTCATCCCGCAGCATTTCCTCGATCGAACGCGCGATCTTCACGTCAGGATAAGCAAGCTGCGCTTCATCTCCCTTGCGTTGCACGATGGTTGCCAGTTCCAGCCCCGGCGTTGCTTTGATCACCGCCGTGTGGAAGATCTTCCCGGCGAGCCCGAATCCAATCACTGCTGTACGAATGTCTGCCATGCGGCCATTGTCGCACGCAGATCGGCCCGCTGTTTCACACTGTGCTACACTCGCGGCCATGCCACTTATCATCATCCTGATCATTCTGCTGATTCTGGCTGGAGGCGGCGGGTACTACATGGGACCCGGCGTCGGCTATTACGGAGGCGGTGGCCTCAGCCTTGTGCTCGCGATCATCATCCTGTACCTGCTCTTCGGTCGCGGACGCCGCACGCTCTAACATTCTCCACGCTCATGCGGTTCAACGAGCGAACAGCAGAGCACTGCCTGCAGGACTTTTCATGAAATCCTTTCTGACTCGAAGCATCAATCGCAGGAAATTTCTCGTCAGCAGCGGCCTCGCAATCGCCGCCGCAGCCGCGCCGAAGCTGCACGCAGCAACCGGGACAAAACAGCCGGTACGAGGCATCATGGTCGATGCCGGGCGCACCCCCGAGACCATGGAGTACTACCATCGCGTCCTCGACTTCTGTTCAGAGTGGCAGATCAACACGCTGCACTTCCGCCTTACCGACGATCAGGGCTCGGCAATGCGCTTTACTACCGTGCCCGGCCTGATGATGCATCGCAATGCCTTCACCGCCGACGAGCTGCATGACCTCGTTCTCTACGGACAGAAGAATGGCGTCGACATCATCCCCGAGGTCGAGTCCTTCGGACACACGGGCTTCATCACCCTCTCGAAAACCTACGGCCACCTGCTCGACGCTGACCCTGACGGGTCGAAGGAGTTCTCAGGCCTCTGCCCCGTGCATCCGGAAACGCTGCCGCTCTTCGAGAAGCTTTACAAAGAAGTGGCAGCTATCTTCCCTTCTGTCTACTTCCACGGCGGCTGTGACGAAGTCAATTGGGGCGGCTCTGAGCTCTCGAAGAAAGCGCTGGCGCAGAAGTCGCGCGCACAGATCTGGGGCGAGTACGTGAACGCTCTGAACAAAATCGCGCGCGGCCTGCACAAGGAATTCATCGTGTGGGGTGACTTCATCCTACACAAGGAACCGGAGATACTCTCACATCTCGACAAGAACATCGTTCTGCACGACTGGAACTACTCCGACAACAACGCGGTGAAGATCGAGGAGACACGCCGCAAGATCCGCGAGAATGGCTCGCGTGCTCTCGGCGCGCCCGCTCTCCATTGTTGGGGATGGGGAGCGCGCGTCGGCACCGAGCAGCTGCGCAACATCGATGCCTTCGCGGACTCCTACTACAACAACGGAGACGAGGGAACGCTCGGCGTCATTCTCACCAACTGGCTGCCCAGCCGCTATATTCAGAATTCCATCTGGGACGGCTTTGCCTACGCTGCCGTTGCCTTCAACATGGGCACTGCGACAGCGCAGACCTCGGGCCTGCGCCGCTTTGTCGAGAAGCATTACGACGCCGAGTGGAACGAAGACTGGGCCGAGGCGTTCCGCATTGTCTACGACGACGCTCCCGCAGCCAAACGTCGCGGTACCGAATCGTGGATGAAGTGGCCACTGGCAGCGCCATGGTCCAGCGACGAAGAGCTCAGGGCCGCGCTGGCACAGCCTCCGCTGGGTGAGAATCCGTTTACGCGCATGCGCAGCAGTCTGGCGAAGGTGCAGCTCCAGGTGAGGAAGAACCACGCGGACTTCATGGCCTTCTCGCTATGTGCCGAGTACCTGGAGCGCATGTACTGGCGCGACCAGGTGCTACATCAGGTCACGGACGCCGAAAGCTCGAAGCTGTTAGTTGCCGACATAGCGGATGGCGATCAAGGTCTGGCCGCGGCTCTTCAGGAAGACTGGAAGAGCGGCCGTTTCCCGGGCGATGAATCTCTCACCGCGCCGATTGCGGAGTTTTCTCTCAAGGATCAGGTGGTCTTCGCATGGATGAAAGCCACCGCTTATTCCGCATCGCTCGCCGCACAGCCGGAACGTTTCTACCAGCTTCTGCAATCGAAGTAAGTCAAATGCCGTATGTCCGGCCACGGACATACGGCATCCTTTGCCGGACACTGCCAACTTTCACTATCTCCCATAACTCGCTGAAAACAAAAAGCCTGAATTTGGCACAGTGCGTGCACTATTCTCTTGCGAAGCCGTAAACCGCGCGGCTCCACAAGAGGATAGAGCGCCCATGCTCGCAAGTCTGATGCAGGATCTACGCTACGCCATTCGGCAGCTGCGCCGCACGCCAGGCTTCACGGTGACCGCAGTGGTCACGCTGGCGCTGGGCATCGGGGCGAATGGAGCGATTTTCACGTTCATCCACGGCATGCTCCTGAAAGACCTTCCGGTAGCGGATCCGGCGACGCTCGTGCGTCTGGGCGACAACACCGATTGCTGCGTAAATGTGGGCACTCGCGACGACGGCGATTACTCGCTCTTCTCGCTCGACACCTACCAGAAGATGCGGAGATCCCTACCCGAGTTTGAAGAACTCGCAGCTATGCAAGCGGGCTTCTCGTTTCGCCCCATCACGGCACGCCGCGACGGCCACGGCAACCTCGCCCGCTCAATGAATGGCGAGTTTGTCTCTGGAAATTATTTCCGCACTTTCGGCCTCGCCCCTCATGCCGGCCGCCTCTTCAACGACTCAGACGATGCAGAGGGATCGCCGATTGTAGCCGTCCTCAGCTACGACGCATGGAAGAACAACTACGCCTCCGGCCCCAGTGTCGTGGGCAGCACCTTCTGGATCAACACACAGCCCGTTACCATCGCCGGCATTGCTCCTGAAGGATATTTCGGAGACCGCATTTCGCCGAGCCAGCCGGACTTCTACCTGCCTATCGGCAGCATGACGCGGTTGACCGGCGCGCCCTACCTGCATAACGCGAAAGTGAACTGGCTGTACATGATCGGGCGCGTGAAGCCAGGAACGGCTATCGGGCCGTTGCAGACAAAGGTCAGCGGTACGTTGCGCTCCATCTTTGCATCGATCTGGGGTCTGCCGAGCGTTTATGAGAAATCGATACTGTCACGGGCACATATTGCGCTGACGCCCGGCGGAGCCGGCATTCGCAACCTGCATGACGAAGATGCCCAGGAACTCTGGCTGCTCATGGGCATCTCCGGCACCGTTCTGCTGATTGCCTGCGCCAATATAGCCAACCTGTTGCTGGTGCGGGGCATGGGCCGCGCCGGAGAGATGTCCCTTCGCTCCGCGCTCGGCGCACATCGCACACGCATCCTGCGACAACTGCTGACTGAGAGCCTGCTGCTTGCGGGCATCAGTGGTGTGGCCGGAGTTGGCGTCGCATGCCTCGGAGCACGAGCCCTGCTGAGCATGGCTTCTTCCAGGGATGGCAGCCTTCCTGTCAGCGCCAATCCTTCGCCGGAGGTGCTGGCCTTCGCGCTCGGCCTGACCCTGCTGACTGGAATTCTCTTCGGCCTCGCCCCTGCGTGGGTTTCTTCAAAGTCAGACCCGATCGAAGCACTCCGCTCCGGCACTCGCGCAACAACCGGAGGCGCAACTCTGCTGCAGCGCGGCCTCGTGGTAGGGCAGGCAGCACTTTCGCTGATTCTGCTCGTGACCGCAGGCCTCTTCACGCAAAGCCTGAACAAGCTGCAGCATGTCGACCTGAAGCTCGACACAACAAACCGTTACATCGTGCACATCAATCCGCAGGGAGCGGGCTATTCGCAGCCGCGGCTTGAAGCGCTTTACCAGAGCATCGAACAGCGCTTTCACATGCTGCCCGGGGTGCAAAGGGTCGGCATCGCCAGCTATACCCCGATGGAAGACAACAACGTCAGCGTATCCGTGCAAGTGCAAGGCAAGCCCGAAACCGGCGACAGCGCTTCACCAATACGCATCAACTCCGAGTATTTCGATTCCGTGGGTACGCGGGTCGTGAGAGGCCGTGGCTTTCGCGGGAATGATACCTCGATTTCGCAACGAGTCGCGGTGATCAACGAAACCGCCGCGCGAAAACTCTTTGCTCCAGGCGAAAACCCCATCGGCCATCACATCGGTTCTTCCGGACCGGTAAGCAGCGGCGACTTCGAGATAGTAGGCATCGTCGAAGACACGGTTTACACGAGCGTGAGAATGAAGAATCATCTCGTCTTCTTCATCCCCGGCGTGCAGCGCGGCGCGAGCGCAAAGGGCCCCATTGAGCAGGACGACTCCCTCTACGCGGGCGCCATCGTGATTGCAGCCGATCAGCCAATCGCAGACATCGAGGCAAAAACGCGGCAGACGCTCGCTTCCATCAATCCCAACCTTACCGTGGTGAAGTTTGAAACCTTCTCTGACCAGGTTGCAGACCGCTTCCATGGCGATCGCCTGCTGGCAAAGCTCACCGGGCTCTTCAGTGCCGTCGCTCTCATGCTCGCAACGATAGGCCTGTACGGCGTAACCGCATATGGAGTAGCACGGCGCACCTCCGAGATCGGTATCCGTATCGCTCTAGGTGCGGAGCGGCGCAGGGTCGTTGCAATGGTGCTTCGCGGCACCCTCCTGCAAACCGGACTGGGACTTCTGATTGGTCTTCCCATCGCCCTGCTGGGCGCGCGCATCATGAAATCGCAGCTCTACGAAATTAACGGTGTTAACGCGCTGGTGCTGTCGGCTGCCGTGTCGATGCTGGCTCTCGCCGCGGCCATTGCGGGCTTTCTGCCTGCGCGTCATGCAGCATACATTGATCCGCAAGAGGCGCTTCGCCATGAGTGAAGATCGCCTGCGATACAGACAGATCGGTTTGCAGCTATGCCTCCAAGCAGCTGCCTTGTGCAGCGGCACGCTCCTATGCCGCTGCACGATTTTTATCTGAAGCAGACTAGTCACCGGGCGGCTACCGTTCATCGATAAACCGTTGACCACCCTTACTGGAATTTGCGAACATCTCCGGCATCCCACGCTTTGCCAGGAGGTTTCATGGCTTTGTCCGACGTAACATTGACAGCACCGCAACCATCGAAGGCCGCACTGTGGACGGGACGCGTCCTGTCCGCCCTTCCTGCGCTCATGCTGCTGAGCGGCGGCATCTTCGCATGGACCGCATCACCGCAGGTAGTTGAAGGAACCGAAAAGATGGGTTACCTTTCAAGCCTGCTGCCCGTGCTTGGCACTGTTGAGCTGGTCTGCGCAGTGCTTTACATCATTCCGCAAACAGCCGTGCTTGGCGCGCTGCTGCTTACCGCATACTTCGGCGGCGCAGTTGCGACGCACGTCCGCGTACAGGACCCGATGTGGCCAGTTCCGATCGTCTTCGGCATCATCATCTGGCTCGGGCTTTTACTGCGACGCCCGCATCTGTGGAGAGCGTTGAAAGACATGCATTGAGGAGGCAGGGATCAGGGGATTAGGAAAACGATACGCCCTAATCCCCGGCCTCTGTTCGTGCCTACTGTATCGCCTCGTATGTCACATAAGCGAAGCGCATTGAATCGGGAGCCCACGAATTTACATTCATGCTTCCCTGCCCGCCTTTGGCCTGCGTAAGCGTCTTCTGAGACTTCGCGACCACGTCGTTGTGTATCTCGACAAGTTTGAAGACGATCTTTACATCACGAGGGTCATGCGTGGGCGTGCCTGCCGGATACGCAATGTAGACCAGTTTCTTCCCATCCGGAGCTATGTGCGGAAACCAGTCCTGCATGCTGTCGCTCACCACCATCTCGGCCTTCGCATCGTTGTCGCCCGCGCCCTCTGCAGGAAAGCGCCACACCGCTTCCTTCCCCGAGCGGTCGGAGTTGATATAGATCCACTTGCCGTCCGGTGAATAGTCAGGACCGTCATCCTGTCCCTTGTCTGAGGTCAACCGCTTCTCATCGCCACCCGTAGCAGGCTGCGCATAGATGTCGTACTGCTTGCCGCCGATCGGGCGCTGCGCGACATAGGCAATCGTCTTGTTATCCGGCGACCAGCCATGAAAATAGCTCGGAGAGACATGCGTCATCTGCTTAATATTGCTGCCGTCGGCATCGGCAACATATACCTCAGAGCCATGTTCTTCGCCCTGCGATGCGGAGAAGGCCAATAGCTGGCCATCGGGAGAAATCGCCTTGTCGTTGTTGCAGTGATAATCAGCAGGGATCTGCAGCTTCTCTTTCTCTTCCACCGTGCCGTCGGATTTGAAATCGAGCTTGTGGATCATGCCGCCCGAATTCGAGATCAGGTATTTGCCATCGGGCGACCAGTTGGGAGCCTCCCATATCGTGTCCGCCGTAAAGATCAGCTTCGACGTGTGGGTGCGCAGATCGTAGACATACATACGGCTGCGCATGGGAGCATCGGCAGCATGCGCCATCCACGGGAGCGAGAGGGAGAATGCAACAGCAGTAAGCAAACGGCACGCGGAAACCTTCATATCCATTCCTTTTCGTCTCGATTCAAAAACAGAACTGCGACTACTCAACCTTGCCCGCTTCATTCTCAAGCACGACCTTTGAGAAGACGCCCGTATCCACCGTTGCGGGCAGATGCGAGCAGAACCCAATGCCTACGTAGAACGGCCCATCGAAGTGTAGTGTGACCGGCGGCCCGAACTGGTGCAGCGGCTCACCCTTCAGGCTGACGAAGATCGCTACCTGGTCGCCCTTCTTCTCGATACCGATACGCTGCGCCATTACGCCATTCATCGTGCCGCCGAAGCGAAATTGCATGTCGCTCATCTGTGAGCCTTTTTCCGGGCGCTCAGCAAGATGAATCATTCCTGTTCCGTGCATGCCAAGCATGGCTTCTTTCGAATCGTCTTCAAGCGTCTGGCGGATGATCAGCACGACCTTACGATCGTTGTAGCCGTTCGGATCGGGAAAAGTTGTATCCGCTGCCAGTGATACATCGCCCGACATCTTCTTGTAGAGAAAATGAAACTCGTCGCGCTGATACCAGATGTTGTACCCCGCGGAGTGAATCGTATACTGCTTCAGCGCCTGGTCATAGCTGGCGCTGCCCTGCACCAGAGCGCTGCCCACGTCAGCCTGTCCGTCAAAAATCCCAATCGATTTGTTTTCGATACGGCTCGGACGATGAAAGTCCGCCGGCGGAGGAACCTGCTTATGCGTTGCAGAACCAGGCAATGCCCAGTCGGGAACGGCCGGATTGGATTGGGCCTGCAGAAATAAAGGCGAAGCGCAAACAGAGAGAGTCAGAAGCAGAGAGACGCGGGAGAATTTCGCAGCAGAACAACCAAAGGAACGTTTCATGAAAAAGCACTCTAGCAGATGAAAACGGCGGCAGGCCATCGAAACCTGATGAATGGTCTGACCAAAATCAGCCCCGGTTCGCACAGATCGAAAGGCCGCCGGATTTCTCGGTTCGGCTTCCATGCTGTAACCTGTTCCTTGGGATTTTTGATGAAAGCTCCGAACCTTTTTGCTTCTCTTCTCCTGTCGTCGTGCGTGTTCGCAGCCTGTGGCACGGCGCAGACGCCGACACCTGATTCCCCAACTTCCAACGATCCGCAAGCGGCTGCACCTGCAAGCCAGACTCCGCCTGCATCGTCCTCGACTCAGGACCTGCCGGATTCTCCCGGTTCCCAGGTTCCCGTAAGCCCGCAACCTACCGGCCCCACCGCGGTCTTCGATACATCGATGGGACGCATCACCTGCCAGCTCTTTCAAAAGGAAGCTCCGCAGACAGTTGCGAATTTTATCGGCCTGGCCGAAGGCACGAAGGACTGGACCGATCCCAATACGAAGCAGAAGGTTCATGGCAAGCCGCTCTACGACGGCACGACCTTTCATCGCGTGATCCCGGAGTTCATGATCCAGGGTGGAGATCCGCTCGGCAACGGCATGGGCGATCCAGGCTACTACTTCAACGACGAGTTCGATCCCAACCTGAACTTCGACGTTCCCGGACGCCTGGCCATGGCAAACTCCGGCCCGAACACAAACGGCTCGCAGTTCTTCATCACCGAGGCTCCAACCGAGCATCTGAATCAGAAGCACACGATTTTCGGCCAGTGCAATGAGTCGAGCATACTTGTTGTGAAATCAATCGCCCGCGTCGAACGCGACGGCGAAGACAAGCCGATCACTCCGGTCGTCCTCAAGAAGGTCACCATCGTGCAACCGGGGCAGCCTTTGCCGCCGCCGGCCAATTCCACTGCTGCTCCTGCGGCAACGCCGCAGCATTAATGCAGAATTAACCGAAGGAGTTTTCTATGTCACGTCAACCCGGTACGTATGCGATCTTCAACACCAGCGAAGGGCAGATCGTCACACGCCTCTTTGAGAAGGACGCACCGAAGACTGTTACGAACTTTATCGAGCTGGCCGAAGGCAAGCGCGAGTGGACCCACCCCGTCGGCGGAAAGAAGAGCTCCGATAAGCTCTATGACGGAACCATCTTCCATCGCGTGATTCCCGACTTCATGATCCAGGGCGGCGACCCGGCTGGCAATGGCATGGGCGGTCCAGGCTATCGCTTCGAAGACGAGACCAAGGGCTCACCGCACAGCTTCAACGTGCCCGGTAAGCTGGCCATGGCCAATGCCGGACCGAACACCAACGGCTCGCAGTTTTTCATCACCGTCGCACCGACAACCTGGCTGACCGGCAAGCACACCATCTTCGGCGAAGTCGTCGAGGGGCAGAACATTGTCGAGAAGATTTCCAAGGTTGCACGCAACGGGCAGGACCGCCCCAACAATCCGGTCACCATCGACTCCCTCGTCATTGAGCGCGTCTAGCTCTTAACGACGCATAAAAAAGCCCGCTCTTCGGAGCGGGCTTTTTTTATGCATGAAAGGTTCTAAAAATTCTGGCCATTGAGCGTCGAGTCGCCCTTAAGCTCCTGCTGTTGGCGCTCGAAACCCGATTGCTTCGACAAGCCAGTTTTCTTCTTCTGGGTGAAGATACTGTCCTTCGGAGCACTCTTGGCCCTGCGTTGATTTTCGAGCTTCTGGAATAAATCCTGCTGCTGCTTCTTAAACTTCGAGGACATCCGCACATGAAGTTCCGGATTGAGAAACTGTCTTTGGTTCAGATCTGAAAAAGTCGTTCCGAGTGATGGGGAAAAACTGAATTGAGCAGCATCCACTCCAAACGGCGGGCTCACCTCAGCCTTGCCAGTTGCGCTGTCAGGAAAGGAATCAGTGTATAAGCCCCCCCCGCCACCCATTACCTGGGGCGGTGCACTCGCTGAGGATTGCGTGGGCGAAGCAGTCTGCGTGTTAGCGATACCAGCCTGGAGTGCGGTACGCGACTTCATTGACATGTTTCCGCTGGCTGGATTACCGATTAGACCGTTCGGTGCGTGCTGCTCTGTGCTTCGCAGCGGAGTATTGAATGTCTGCCCCCCGGCTCCGAATAATCCCGCGCCCGCTCCGCCTCTGCCCGACCCTTGCGGTAAACCCGAAACCGAGGGATCCGGAGCCTGTCCGGGGCCGCTGGAGTTCGCTGTGGCGGAGATACTGCCATCCACTGCCGAACTTACATCGGAACTCTGAGCCGTAGCTCCGCGCGTCACTGTAAAAAGGAGTAAGAGGAAGCACGCGGATTGGAGTTTGGAGTAAGTCTGCATAATTGCGGTCTTTTGTTTAACGTGAGTTGGGATTCCACGCCAGGTATGGAAGCTTCTGGATCGCGTAAAGAATCGTTGCCAAAATGATGAGATTTCTAAGGCCCGATAGATAAGCGAATAGTCCCACTTCGGTAGGAAGTGCCAGCAATACCGCAGCCGCTACCATGAAGACGTAGCCGAACGAATCGAGAGATCTGGAAGTCCAGTCCAATATTTTTCGAATCAGAAACGCCATCAGCAACGGATAAAGAAAAACGCCAACGATGCCGAAATCTACCGCACCCGCGGTAAGGATAGTATTCGCAGCGTCGCGGTATGTGAGCCCGAACAGTTCATCTGCCAGGGTTTCCTCACCGGCGATCTGTACGCCGAAGACCTCTCCAGAGTTCTTCTGTGGAAGCAGTACTCGTGGAACCGATGCTACGGCTTCAGAGAATGTGCTAACTCCCAGGGCGGGAGTCTTATCCATGCTTCCTTCAAGAACATCAGCGTAAAAGCCGATAACAAATGACCGGCTCTTTACGTTCTTGCCATTGGCCTCCGATGCCCTTTCCAAAGCGGAACCGTCAGCTACCCATTGAGCGACAATTTCCATCCTTCGCGAAAGTGAAAGCACCGTCTTGTCACCCTGGTTGCCTGCAAGACGTAACAGCATGAAGAAGCTAATCCCAAAAAACGCAAAGGTCCCCAGCCCGCCAAATACGAGGATGTTCTTGAATACATTTCCGCGTATACGGTATCCGCTGGTTCTGAGGACGAAAATCGTCAGCATGGTCATGTAGAACACAGCCCTGCGATCGACGGTCGTCTGTAACACCGCGTCGATAAGAGCACAAATGCCTAGCGACCACTTGAGATATCCTTTGGGCGCAGCAATACATGTTGCCACGGCCACCGTTACGATCGGCGTCAAGCAGGCGGAGAGTACCGCTACCAAAGGGTTTTGCTGCGTGGATCCTTCACTCTGATTAATACCGCCGAAGCCCAGTGAATGTGTGGCAAATCCGGCCATGAGGCCAAGCGTAATCAGGTAGATAAATAAACATGCCTTCTGATTGACGGGAATTCTCAGGTTCGGCGAAAAGAGTGGCTTTTCATAGAGCTCGCCAAGAAAGCAAAGGCCAGCCCCGACCAACAGTACAGAGGCCATGCCTCGAGCCAGAATTGGGTCGGTTGTACCGAAAAGCTCGGCCAAACCTCCGGCGCGTGGCAGGGTAAGGTACGTGTTCAGCGCACCGCCACCGTATCCCAGCAGCAGGTTGATTGCAAAAATAATGGAAATGCGAGTGGGAGCCAGGCGAAACAGCCAATCCCAGAGCATATAAAGGGCGGCTACAGTCGCGGTGCCGGCAGCGAATGCCATCGCCTCTTCCGTCCCCACCGCAAAGGTCATTAATCCCACGAGGGTCAGGATCCCGGGGATCTGCATCGCGTATGCAGGCCGAGGCAAGGCATACATCGCGTCGGCGTTGTTCTCCGCGCGCATCCCGTTTGCAGGATAGATTGCCTTAACCGTGTTCATACGCCATCTTTCATGCCTTACGCTTTAAGGCATTTACCTGTTATAGGCCTGGTATACGCCCGCCTGTTCCGCACCGATAACGGCTTCCTGAATACCCTGATAGAGGAAGATTTTGCCTACGCTGGCTGGCACGAAGAGGATATCCCCGTTCTCTACCTTGATATCCGCCTGCCGGCCGTAAGTCACATGCTTGAGGTCGATTTTCACTTCTTCACGGCCCTCAGGAACCTTACGAACCAGCCTTGCTCCACTCAGGGATGCGGTCTGCAGCCATCCCCCCGCAAGTGTCACCGCCTGTAGCAGCGAAAGATGCTCATTATTATCGACCAGATAGCCACCCGGCTTGTTTACCGCCCCGAGGATGTAAACGATACCGGACTTGTCGACCACGACTGTATCCCCCGGCAGGATGATGGGATTGTACTGATCCTGCAAGTGGGACGTATTTGGTACGAGAGATACATTTACGGGATGCCGAGGGTCATCGCGGTGAATGATCGAAACCGTCTTTCCCGCCATTTGGGTAACACCGCCGGCCATCGCAATCATTTCCAGCAGTCTGCGGCTTCCAAGAGTCGGAAAGAGTCCTGGTGTCTTTACTTCACCGGTAATCGTGGCGCCCTGGGTTGCATATTCCGTAATCGCAATTGTGACGTGCGGATCGCGCATGATGTCACGCGACTTGAACTTCGCCTCGATGGCACGAGCCGCCTCACCGGCAGTCATCCCGGCAACATGGAGATCGCCGAGCACCGTCAGGTTGATATCGCCGCGCTGGTTCACACGGGCGGGGCCGGAAAGCTCCGGGGTATCGAATACATCGATCGTGATCAGATCTCCGGGACCGATCAGAATCTGCGGCGCCTCTTCCGCTGGGGGAACCTGCTGATTAGGCTGGTTCGCCTGCGCCGTCGATTCGATCACCTGCGGCGCTTCTGCGCGGGCGTTCTCGACCTGACCGGCTACCTTTGAATCGACATGAGTCGCGCCTGCCGTCGGGGAAGTTTGCGCGAATGCGGTCACGCCCAGAACGCACAGGCAGAGCGCCGCTGCGTGCCTGACTTTACTTGTCCTCATCGGTGACTCCATACCCGGCTCCGTAGTTGCTCTTGTATCCATAGTCGTAGCGCTTGGAGTAGGTGTAGTAGTTTTCCATGCGCAGATCGACGTCATTGATAACCGTTCCCAGGATGCGGGCGTTTGCACGGCGCAACTGCTCACGCACCTTCACCAGTGCGCGTTTGCGGGTTACACCCGCGCGCACCAGGATGATTGTTGCATCGGCATGCGGCGCAAGACTCAACGTATCCGCGACGGCAAGGATTGGTGACGAGTCGAGGATGATGTGGTCGTAATCCTTTCGCCACTGCGTCAGCAGATCTTCCATCGCGCGCGAGGCAAGAATTTCTCCGGGGTTCGGAGCGATCGGACCGCGCGAAAGAACCGCAAGGTTGGGGTACTCCGGCAGAGGATGCTCATACACTTCGTTCCCCGATTCGCGCGAAAGCAGGGTCGAAAGACCCGCGCGGTTCGAGAGGCGGAACTTCATGTGTGTGGTACCGCGACGAAGATCCGTGTCAACCAGCAGTACCCGCGCCGAACGCTGCGCGAACGAGATCGCCAGGTTGGCGGCACAGGTCGATTTTCCTTCTGCCGCAAAGCTGCTTGTGACAAGCAGCAGTTGGGGGTCGTGATCGACCGCGGACAACAGGATCGAAGACCTGAAGGTACGGAAACCTTCCGCGCCGATCGACTGTGGCTCCACGTAGGAAACCAGGTCCGGAGAAACCTTCAGCAGGCGCTGCTGCTCGGCCTTGTCCAGGGCCGCGGAGCCCGAACTCTTCCTGTTTGCAACTGCAAAATGCGGGATGACAGCAAGCGTGGGCAGCTGAGAGATGTTCTCGGCGTCGTCCGAGGTCCGCACCGTGTCGTCCAGGCTCTCGACAAAGAAAGCGATGACGATACCGGCGAACAAGCCTCCGAGCAGACCGTACATCAGCGCGGAACGCTTTTTCGGAAGAATCGGGAACGGAGGAATCTGAGCCTGGTCGATTACATCGACATTATTGGAATTGAGCCCCGCCGTGACGCCTGCTTCCTTCAGCTTCAGCTGAAGCCCATCGTAGAGTTCCGAGGCGGCCTCTGCGCTGTGCTTCAGGATATCGAACTGCGCGGCAGACTCGTTCGCCTTGTATGCTTCCTGCTTGACCGAATCCAGTCGCGCCTGCAACAGGTCCTGAGTCTTTACAGAAGCGTTGTACTCTTCGGCAAACCGCTTCGTGAGGTTATTGATTTCGCTATCGATGTCATGCTGCACGCTGGCAAGCTGACTGTCGAGTTCCTTCACCTTGGGGTATCCCGAACCGAACTTCGCCTTCAATTGCGCAGCCTGCACCAGCAAAGCAGACTGCTGGGCACGCAAACCACTGAGCACGGTCCCGGAAGCAACGGAGACAAGCAGATCAGGATTGCGGGTCAGCGCCATCTTGTAGCGCGCCTCCTTCACAATTCGATCCGCCTGCGCTTCGGCCAGCTGCTGATTTACAGTTCTGAGGCTGTCCACGATCAGGTTGCCGCCCTGGTCGTCGAGGGCTAGCATGTTGTTCTTACGCTGGAAGTCAGTCAGATTACGTTCCGCGTCCTCGACCTGCTTCTTTACCGAACTCAGCTGCTGCTGCAGCCAGTTCGAAACGCGGGTGGTTCCTTCATAACGCGATCTCAGATCACGGTCCAGGTAAGCATCCACGATCGCATTCGCCACATCTTTCGCGAGCCTGGGATCCTGGTTCTGAAAGTGAATTTCGACGATCTCGGTGTTCGGCAGGATCAGAATCCTGGTAGCCCCGCCGATCATCCTGGTCATGCGATCGAGCTGTACAGGGGTCAGGTGGCCGTTGTACGGCGTCACTTTGAACAGATCGGAGAAGGGCTTCTTATGGTACAGGTCGAGGGTGTCGGCCACTGCCATCAGTACCGACTGGCTCTGCATAATCTGAATCTGGGTCTGCAGCTGCGTTGCTACATCCTCGCCGCCGCCCAGCTTCTGCTCGATCAGATCTTCGATACCAATATTGGTGGAACGCCCAAGATCGATGTGCAGGCGGGCAACTGCTTCAAACTGCGGGATCGTGGACGTGATGTAGTAAACCGCCAGCCCTACGCCAAGTAGGACTGCACCAAGAATGATCCACTTGCGCTTGATAAGAAGCTTGCGAAAATCGGCCGGGGTGAAAGTCGACTGGCCCGAAATTCCGGCCACGGGTCCCGCTGCGATCTGTTGTGATTCCTGGGGAGAGTTTGCCCCTTGCATCCCTGTGCGCTCCTTATAATCAGCCATCAGCGGCTGCCAAACTTCCGGGTCGTCCTGCCCGGCCAGTAACGGTGATTCGAAAGATCGAATCCTACACTTTTAGACTGGCGAAGTCCTGTGACCTCTCGCATTGATCCTGAGCAGAGTTACGTTATACGAAAGGATAAATTTTCCTTTCAACGCTGACCCCATAACTGCTGATTTTTATTTCAGTCTTTCTCAGATTGAACACATGGACACAAAACGGGAAATATCGTCATAAGAAGTGACCGAGGAAAAGCGGAGAATGCCCTGCAGGGTCTGTCGGGAATAAGAACAACCGGGGCTGATCGCCAATAATATGTCTCCGCAGCTCGGACGCAGTTCGGTGTAGAGTGTCCGCTGAGTCTCGAGTACAAGGTCTGACTTTTGATGAACTACGTGATCAGAGTTTAGCTAAAAGTAACAAAGCCGGTCAAACTGTTCTCGTAACTTTTACAAAAGAATAGGGGTGCCGCAAAATTGCGGCACCCCTTCATTCTACATCACTTACGACTACTTGGCCGGAGTGTAGCCAGCCTTGATCGCGAGGATCTCATACGGCTTCACCGGAACGGAAACCTTCCCTCCGGTTACCTGCAACGCGTCGCCTTGCGGCGCTTCGAGCAGGTTGGTTTCAGTCGCGGAGGTGGCCCCGGCAGGCAGAGTCAGCTCGACGGTACCGGCCTTTCCGGCCCACTCATACAGGTGGAAGACAAGCGCATCGCTGTCTTCGGCCTTCTTCATGGCCGTCAGCACGACGTTTTCCGGCGTGACCGAGACAAAGGAGTGACGAGCCGGCATGGTTCCGCTATGCGACTCAACCTGCACCGCGATCGGTGCAACGTTGAAGTCGTAGCCATGGCGTACCGTCATCGCAGACTTCCAGTCTGAGCTGTGGGGGTACAGGGCGTAACGGAAGTGCTGTTCGCCACGATCCGCCACCGGGTCCGGCGATGTGGGAGCGCGCAGCAGCGAAAGCCGCAGCACATTGTCCACGCCGTCGTATCCGTACTTGGAGTCGTTGATCAGGCTGAAGCCGTTCTTGCCATCGCCCTCATCCGCCCAGCGCTGCGCCGGAACCTCGAAGCGGGCCTTTTCCCAGCTGTTGTTCCGGGTGGTAGGACGCTCGATGCTGCCGTAAGGAATCTCGTAGGTAGCCTTGGCGCTCGATGCCGCCAGCGGGAAGGCCGCCTTCAGCAACTGGTGCTCTTCGTGCCAATCCACATTGTTGTCAACCTCAACCTCGTCGTGTCCGTTGTACAGGATGATGTCCTGCACGAACTTCGACTTCTCGGTGTGGTGCGTTACGCGGATCACGTCACGCAGCGGCCCCTGTTCAGTCAGTTCGACCGAGTCGGCCTGGTCCAGCTTAACCGGGGGCTTGTCGAGCGTGCCTGGATCGATGTTCCAGGCGTCGTAGTCCTGGGGCAGGTCATGGAAGAGCTGCAGCTCGTTGCCGCATCCACCCTTGGCGATCGACTCGAACTGCGCCTTCTTGTCATACAGGCTGGTAATGCAGCCAGTCGACTTGTCGACGGTGACCTTGATCGTCGCGTTCTCGAGAGTCAGGCCTTCGGCCTTCACATCGCTCGCGAACGGCTTCTTACCCGGCACTACGCGAACCACTTCGTAACCGATCGAAGGCAGGTTCTTCGCGTCGATCAGCAGCTTGAAGCTGTGCGTCTTTTCGTCGCTTGAAAGCACCTTCGAGGGCAACACATGGCCCTGGGCATCGACCACCGAAACAGACTCCGCCGCAGCCGGCATCTGTACATTCGCCGTCACCAGCCCTGAGCGTTCCCACGCAAGCGGATTCATGATGAGCAGCGCTACACCATTGCCGGCCGTATCGACCCGGGCAGCAAGGGTCTTGAGCGCGGCCTCGTCGATGGCATTGTCTTCGAGCCGTACATGCTCGAATTCCTTGGCGGCATCCTTGTAAATGATCCCGATACCCGATCCCGCAGCCAGATCATGGAAGCCATTGAAGGTGATCTTCTTCCACGCGTCCGTCAACTCGTCGTTGGGGTAGGCATCGCCGTCCAGCCATGCCAGCGAGGCAAACTTCTCGGCGTTGAGCGTCCACTCCGGAGCCTCGCGCAGATAGCGCTTGTGGCCAGCCTGCGTGGTGAAGACGCCGCGATGGTACTCGAGATAAAGCTCATCCTTCCAGGTCGGAATCGCAACCTTGCCCTCTACCGCATCGGGAGCATGGAAGCCCGTGGCGATCTTGTCGTAATCCCACGTCGGAGATTCCGGCGCGATGTCGTTCTCCACCGAGTCAAAGTAGCTCTTGGCCGTACCGAAGTGCATCTTCGGGATGACCAGGTCGCTCTTCGCCCAGCGATTTCCTTCGTCGAGGATCGAGCGGGTCGGACCGCCGCCGTGATCGCCGACACCGTACAGATCCATCATGTCGGTCATGCCGGTTGAGTCTTCACGCGCTGCCTTCAGATCTTCGGACAGGCGGACAGGGCTGAGGTTGTTGTTGCCGTATCCATGCGGGAAGTAGGTCAGGACCTTGCTGCCATCGGGCGACTCCCAGTAGAAGAGCTTCAGCGGCAGCTGGTTGGTATCGTTCCACGACATCTTCTGCGTTACGAAATAATCGATGCCTGACTTCTTGTAAATCTGCGGCATCTGCCAGTTGTAGCCGAAGGTGTCCGGATTCCATCCGATGCGGACATCGACACCGTATTCCTTCTGGAAGAAGCGCTTTCCAAGCAGGATCGAGCGTGCGGTCGATTCGCCATCGGGCAGGTTCAGATCGGGCTCGACCCACATACCGCCGACGACCTCCCAGCGCCCTTCCTTGATGCGCTGCTTGATCTGCTCGTTCATCTCGGGATACTTGTCGGCCATCCACTCGTTGTACTGGGCGGCGGATTGCGTGTACGTGTAGTCCGGATACTCGTTCATCAGCTGCAGAGCGGTCGAGAAGGTGCGCTTGACCACATCCACCGTTTCGGTCGCAGGCCACAGCCACGCTGCGTCAATGTGCGAGTTGCCGGTCAGATGCATCGTGACCGAAGACATCAGCGGGCGCAGAGCTTCGAGCGTGCCCTGTGCTTCCTTGAGCGAGGCATCGAACTTCTTCTGATCCGCGGCATCGAGAGCCTTCAGATCCACCTGGCTGATAGCCTTCGCCAGGGTCGCGTTATCCGCCGAGGGATTCTTCGAGATGCTCGGAACAAGCAAGGCTGCTGAAAGAAATTCGGCGCGCTCGTCAGCAGGATTCGGCCGGCTATCAGAGAAGTCGATCTTCATCTGTGTGCCGCGGAAGGTCTTCTCGCTTACGGTTGGCAGCAGCTTAACGGCTACCAGAACCTTGTCGCCGGGCTTCGCGCTGTCGAACAGCACAATGGGCTCAAGATCTTCACCGAGCGCAACGCGACGGCCGTTGAAGTAAATGATCATCGGCATCGGGCCATTGTCGCCATGGGCTTCGAACTTGAACCAGATGCGCGAACCGGTCAGATCATAGCCATGGAGAGTCTTGGGGACCTCGATCCATTGCCGGTACCAGACTGCTTCCTTCGGTCCCTTTTCACGCGGCTTGGCAGCCGGCCACGATGAGTCGTCAATCGAGGCACTTTCTCCGTGAGGAAGGTCTCCAACGTGGTAATGCCAATCGCCTGACGGCAGATTGCTCAATTCACCCAGCTGCGTCACGACCTTCTGCGCATCGGCCGGCAGAGACGAAATCATCGCCTGAGTGGCCTTGGCAGACTGAGCATAGATGGGAAAGGTAAAGGCAGAAAAGAAGATTGACGCAGCGACGAGAGCTGCGGACTTGGGGGGAATCTTCACGAACGGTCCTCCAGAGGCTCTACTGTCCGAAAACAGCAACTTGGCGGATTATAGCTGAGAAGGCAGGTTCGTTGATTCTCGCAGGTTCTCCTGCAGCAGCACCGCGGTCTCTTCTGCAGTCTGCGGCAGCGCGTAGAGAAAGCCCTGCAACACATCGCAGCCAAGCTCTCGCAGGATGGCAGCCTGCTCTTCACGTTCGACACCTTCCGCCACGACCTCCAGGCCGAGGCTGTGTGACATGGAGATGATCGCCTGCACAATTGCATAAGAGCCGTCAGGCTCTGCGATGCGATCGATGAAGGAGTGGTCGATCTTCAACGTCTGAATCGGCAGTTCATGAAGATTGCGTAAAGAAGAATACCCTGTCCCAAAGTCGTCCACGGAGAAGCGCACACCCAGGTTGGAGAGGTCGTGCATCTGCCGTGCGATTTCCTTGAGATTGCGCATCATGCTCGTCTCAGTCAGCTCGATATCGAGGAATCTCGGATCGGTGCCGAAGGTAGACAATACTTCCTTCACCTGGGCGGAAAAATCTGTACGCATGAACTGCAGCGGCGAAACATTCACTCCTACACGAACGGGAGCAATCCCCTGCTGTTCCCACTTCGAAATCTGACGGCAGACCTCTTCTAGAACCCAGCGTCCCAGGGGCATAATGAGTCCGCTCTCTTCGGCGATGGGGATGAAGCGGTCGGGCGGAATCACTCCGAGTAGAGGATGAGAGAGCCGCAGCAGGGCTTCGAGGCCCGTAAGCGTGCCCGAATCGGTGTACTGCGCCTGGTAGCAGAGGCGGAAGCCTCCGTCTTTGAGACAGCGGCGGATATAGGACTCGATCTCGTTGGCTTCGTTTGCAGACTGAGAGATCTCGTGTGAAACAAAAAGATATTGGTTGCCGCCCGAATTTTTTGCCCTGTACATCGCCACATCCGATGCGCGCCACAGGTCCTGTGAGTCGATGCCGTCGTCGGGAAACATTGCGATGCCGATGCTGGCTGAAAGCTCGAGGGTGTAGCCCTCGGCAGTAAAGGGCAGGCGAATTTCATGAAGCAGTCCTGAAACTACGCGTTCCGCGTCGGCAGCTGAAGTCAGGCCTCCCAAGAGCACTGTGAATTCTTCGCCCCCGGAACGAGCCACCGTATCGGTCGCTCGCAGGCGCGACGAAAGGCGATCCGCGAGTGTCTTCAGGCTGAGATCGCCCACGCCATGGCCATAGGTGTCGTTGATCTGTTTGAAGCGGTCGAGATCGAGGCAGATGACCGCAACCTTGTTGCCGCGGCGGGCCGCCGTGGCCAGGGTCTGCGCCATGCGGTCTTTCAACAGCAGCCGATTCGGCAGGCCAGTCAGTGCGTCGTGATTAGCCTGGTGAAGCAGCCGGTCATGCATCTCCACGCGTTCGGTTACATCCTGTACCAGCGAAAAGCGGCCCAGGTGGTTCTCGAACAGGATGCCGTGCGAGGAGATTTCGGCCTGCAGGCGCGTTCCGTCTTTACGAATGTGCGTCCACGGGCCGGAGACGCGCGGCTCGGGCACGGTATCGAGGAACTGGCGCTCGAAGGCTGCTTTCTCCTCGGGCGCATGCAGGTCGCGGAGATTCATCCGCATAAACTCTCCCTGCGAGTACCCGTACTGCAGCACGGCTGCCTCATTCACACGGAGAAAGTCGAGAGTGATGCGTTCTGTGATCCACATGGGGTGCGGATTGCCGTCGAAGAGAATACGGTAGTCTTCGCGCTGCTTGCCCGCATGCTGAATCTCGTCCTCCAGCAGGGTGAGGATCATGCCGAACTCTACGAAAAATTTCGGAATATTCCACCACTCAGGCGAAAGCGTGTGGTGGGGGAAGTAAAGCGCCACCCCGATGGCCAGGGGAAAGACAACCGACCAGGTCACCAGCCCGGCTACCCCGGTAATGACACCCATCGTCCTGCGGCCAAAGTCCTGTGCATAGAGCACAGCGTTCAGCAGATAAAGCTCAGTCAGGACGGGATAGATTCCCAGAATCGCGTAGTCCGGATTGCGCACCGCCAGGAACGAGGTGTAGAACGCGACCGCGGAAAACAGGTAGGCGACCAGCAATAACAGGCGGCGACGGCGCCATACCTGCCAGACCGCAATCAGGATGCATCCCTGCGTAAAAGCGATCAACGGCAGCAGCAGCCAGAAGTTCGTGATGTCGAACTGCGTCAGAAATACAAGAATCGAGGCCGGGCCGGTCAGCAGGAAGATTTTCTTCAGCGTGCCGCGTGGCCCCAGCTCCGCACGGTCGGCGGCCAGCAGGAATGCCGCAGCGGCGAGAAGCAGCATGACCAGGCCGCTGGAGGTCTTTAGCGCAATGAGCGCGGGGGAGGATGGGTTGGGCAGCAGGATTACGAAATGGGTAACAACGCATGCCCAGCCGACCATCCAGTAGCGAAGACGCGGAGACGGACGTTTGCGATAGATGGACCCGAAAAGCAGAACCAGCAAGGCCAGGATGAGAATGTCCAGCAGTGTGCCCTGCATCAGCGAACCACACTTCCCGCGCGGACTCCATGCGCAACTGCAGAATGGGCACTACCACAGACCGCATGCGCAGTCAGGAAATGATCTAAATCAATCGGGAAATAAGATGATTGTCCGGTAAAAAAGGTCGGCTGGTGGGCAGTGAGGGACTCGAACCCCCGACATCCTGCTTGTAAGGCAGGCGCTCTAACCAACTGAGCTAACCGCCCGAGCTGAACCGGAACATACGTTGCAGCTGCGTTCGTGACTCGATCCCAGGCAACAACCGTACTTTTGGACTTTACCATAGGAACAATCCGCATGCCAGCCCTTCAACGCTTTTCGGCTGAAGACCCCTGGTTCTTTATGATCGCGAGCGTCCGTTGCGCAGCCGCGTCGTAAACAGGAACCGCCATGGCAATAGCGGTCGAGCCTAACATCCAGGCCATTGCCCTAAAGGTCTCCGCTGCGCGTAACTGCTCTGTCCACTGCGCCAGATTCCGGTCCATTCGTCTTTTTCGCCTTTCTTTCTGCAACTTTCGCAACGATCCAGATACCTGCACGGATTCTAGTAAACCTATGAAATTGTGAGCTATACCCCATCGGTGTTAAAGCACTACAACACTCCGTTCATTACCTGGAACCGGTAGACTTGATTTCTGTGGCGCAACTTATCGTGAATGCTGACGACTTTGGCCTGACCGCCGGAGTCAACGAGTCCGTTCTAGCCCTGCACCGGGCCGGAGTCCTCACCTCCGCAACCTTGATGGCGACGGCCAGCCACTTCGGCGCAGCCGCAGCCGAAGCGATTCCCTCCCCGGACCTGGGGGTGGGCTGCCACGTAATCCTGGTCGATGGCACGCCGGAGCTGCCACCGGAGGATGTGCCCAACCTTGCACCCGGGGGCCGTTTCCGGCCGACGCTAGGTGCCTTCGTCACCGACCTCATGCTCGGCCGCATTCCCGAAGGTGAGATCCAGAGCGAGGCCATCGCGCAGATACGCAAGCTCCAGGCAGCGGAGGTCCACGTCACGCATCTCGACACCCATAAGCACTCGCATATGTTCGGCCGGGTACTGCGCCCGGTCCTGCAGGCGGCAATGCTGACCGGGGTCCGCGCCATCCGCAATCCCTTTGAACCGGAGTGGGCGCTGGCCGCAACCGGCAATGCTCCTTTTACCCGGCGGCTGCAGGTGAAGCTGCTACGCACGCGACGGGCAGGTTTTCTGAGGATGGTTCACCAGGCCGGGCTGGCTACGACCGACGGAGCCGTCGGAGTCCTCGCCACCGGTACCCTCGACGCAAAGATTGTCCGCAGCCTGCTTGAAGCCATGCCCGAAGGCCTGTGGGAGCTGGTCTGCCACCCCGGCTATAACGACGCAGCCCTGGCAAATGTCCGCACACGCCTGCGCGAGTCCCGCGAGGTGGAACACGAGGCGCTGCTCGAGGCCGTACCGGCCTTCGCCGGCCGGCACCGGCTTATTCATTTTGGAGACATTGCGCGCCCAACCGCATCCGAACAACGAGGCACTGCATGAAGATTGGAATTACCTGCTATCCCACCTACGGCGGCAGCGGCGTGGTGGCCACCGAACTGGGTATCGAGCTGGCCGCGGCTGGACACGAAATTCACTTCATCACCTACTCGCAGCCCTTTCGCCTGACGGGACGCGAGCATGGCATCTTCTACCACGAGGTGCCGGTCTCGAATTATCCGCTCTTCGAATATCCGCCGTACGACCTGGCGCTGGCGACACGCATGTCAGAGGTCGCCGCCTACTACCAGCTCGACCTGCTGCATGTGCACTACGCCATTCCGCATTCCATTTCGGCTTATCTCGCCCGGCAGATGCTGGTGGAGCGCAAGCAGCGCCTTCCCTTCGTGACCACGCTGCACGGGACCGACATTACGCTGGTCGGCCTCGACCACTCCTACCTGCCGATTACCCGTTTCGGCATCGAGGAGAGCGACGGCGTGACGGCCATCTCGAACTATTTGCGCGAGAAGACGCAGGAGCAGTTCCACGTCAAGAACGAGATCGAGGTCATTACGAACTTCGTCAACTGCGACGTCTATTCGCCACTCAGCAATGAGATTCGCGAGGCGGGGCGCAGCCAGTTCGCGCAGCCGGGCGAAAAGATCCTGGTTCACCTGTCGAACTTCCGCCCAGTCAAGCGCGCAGTCGATGCCGTGGAGGTCTTCGCGCGTGTTAACCGTGAAGTTCCATCGCGCCTGCTGCTGGTCGGCGATGGCCCGGACCGTTCACAATCCGAATGGCTGGCGCAGCGCTACGGTATTCAGGACCGCATCCACTTCCTCGGCAAGCAGTCGAGCGTGAACGAACTGCTGCCGCTCGCCGACCTGATGCTGATGCCAAGCGAGATGGAATCCTTCGGCCTCGTCGCGCTCGAAGCCATGGCCTGCCGAGTACCCACAATCGCTACCCGCGTGGGGGGTGTTCCGGAGCTGATCGAAGACGGAGTGAATGGCTACCTCTTCCCTGTCGGCGCCGTGGACGAGATGGCAAGGGCAGCGATCGGCCTGCTGAGCGACGAGCAGAAGCTCGAAGCCATGCGGCTTGCCGGCCGGCAGACCGCGCAGAAGAAGTTCTGCACGACGAAGATCATTCCTCAGTACGAGGCTTACTACAAACGCGTGCTCGACCGCGCCGCAGCGGTGTGAATGGCGTCATCGGCATCGTGAACGAGCGGAATCGCAAGCGTCACTTTTGTCCCGCGTCCGGGATTGCTGGTGATGTCGAAGTGGGCGGCGTCTCCATAAAGCACCTCGAGCCGCTCGCGGACGTTCTTCATGCCGATGCCGGTGCCGCGCAGGACGCCGCTGGTGTGGGCGCGTCCCGGCGCAATGCCGACACCATCGTCCTCCACTTCGATGAGGCACTTGCCACCTTCAATCCGGCTACGAAGGGTGATAGTGCCGCCGCTGATACGGGGCTCAAGCCCATGCTTGATGCTGTTCTCGACCAGCGGCTGCAGGAGCATGCTGGGAACAGGCAGTTCCAGTGTCGCCGGTTCGAGCTCCTTCACCACTTTCAGCTTGTCGGCACCGAAGCGCACCACCTCGATGCCCAGATAATCATCGGTGAAGCTCAACTCATCGCGCAGCAGGATGAAGGAGTCGTGATCGCGCAGCAGCGCCCGCAGGATGTTGGCCAGCTTCACGATCAGCTCGCGGGCCTGCTCAGGCCGGAAGCGAACCAGCGAGGCAATGGAGTTTAGCGTGTTGAAAAGGAAGTGCGGATTGATCTGCCGCTGCAGCGCGTCAAGCCTTGCCTCGAGCAGCAGCCGCTTCTGTTCTTCGAACATGCGCTCCGTGCGGATCGCATTCCAGATCTTTAAAGGAATGCCTACGACCATGGCCGCGCAGGTCCACATCGCAAGCCGGATCGGCCAGCTGTCTGTCACGAGCGCGAACAGGCGATGCGGATACATGGCCGCCAGCCACTCGCGCGCAATCTCCATACCGACAATGAACATCAGCAGCAATACCTGGCGGTCGAAGCGCGGCTGGCGCAGGTTGCGACGCACCCAGCGGTAGATACTGAGATCGACAAACGGAGAGAACGACCAGACCTCTTCCTCTTCAACGAACTGGCCGTAGAGCCCGGCGATGATCGCCACGGCCAGGTCGAACGGCAGCGCTAGATATTCGTGGTGCAGCATAGCGGGCAGTGAGAGCACCAGCGCTCCAGCGAGCGCCGAGAGCGGGCCCAGCAGGATGCCGAGAATGATCGTCGTCTCAAAGGAAATATCCGCGGCGTAGAAATTTGGCACAATCACGCGCACCCATACGCCCAGCCCCAGTGGGATACAGATGAAGGCCAGCAGGCCGAGGATCTGCGACGGTCTACGGTTCTGCGCCAGCAGCATGTTCTGAAAGGAGCGCGCACGCCCGAGAGCGCTCGAAACCGCCGCCGCCACGCCCAGCTTGACCAACAGCGTGATAAGAATGAGTTTGGACTCGATCACAGGACGAGTTTACGCTTTCTCACCAATGGCTTTCGGATTCACCATCGAGATCACAGAGAGAGGCGTTCACCGCAAAGGCGGCTTTGCGGTGAATGCTTTTTATTTACTCCCCGCCGCCAGCCCTCCGGAATTGTCACAACCTCGTCATCCTTTTGCTGCTGAATCGATCCCCTTTGCTCACGCATCTATAATGTAGCCATGCCGTTGAAGGACGTTCACAAGGTAGCCGATGCCGACTTCCCCACCCGCTGGGGACACTTTCGCATCCTCGGATTTACTGGAACATCCGTGAATCCCGAGCCCTGCTGTAACGGCCACAAGGCTCCCGAAGAAAAGCACGAAGAGATGGTCGCGGTCGTTATGGGCGATATTCACGCCGCACCTCCGATCGTTCGCATCCACTCCCAATGCCTCACTGGCGATGTCTTTCACTCGCTGCGCTGCGATTGCCGCCAGCAGCTTGAACTGGCGCTTGCGAAAGTCGCCGAAGAAGGCACTGGCGTCATCCTGTACGAGCAGAAGGAAGGCCGTGGCATCGGCCTGATGGCGAAGCTGAAGGCTTACGAATTACAGGACCAGGGACTCGACACCGTCGAAGCCAACGTGCAGCTCGGCTACAAACCTGACTGCCGCGACTTCGAAATGCCGGCCGCGGTGCTGAAGGCGATGAAGCTGCCGGCCGTGCGCCTGATTACGAACAATCCTGAAAAGGTTGAAGCTCTCGAAGCAGCTGGCATCAAGGTCGTCGAGCGCATCTCCGCTGAAGTCGCTCCGGAAAAGACCAATGAACGCTACCTGCAGGTAAAGCGCGAAAAGATGGGCCACCTCATCGATGGACTGGTCGAAGCGAAGTAACGCTTCCCTGCAAATTCTTTACGCACCCAATGGCTCTACCGCGCATGCGAGAGCTCGATCTGCTGTAGAGCCTCCTCCAAATCGACGCGCCCGTCGCCATTCTCTTGAAACTCTCTTCGCAGGCGAAACGGCTGACTCTCCTCAAAATGCTAGGCTGGGAAAGGCTTTGATCGCAAAAGCCCTACGCATTCAACCATCGAAAGGACCCACGCCTCAAGATGTTCTCTGCAATTTTGTTATCCGGCCTTTTTGCGGTTTCCCCCGCTCACCCTAAGAAAACTCCTCCACCCTGCCACACGCTGACCGAAAACCAACTTAAAGAAGACATGACGCTCACGGAAAACTGCTACGCGCTGAGCGGCTTCGTCACCGTGGGCGGCCACATTACCGTCAATCCCGGCGTTCATGTCGTGGTGGGCTCTGAGTCCACGATTTCTTTTGAAAACGACGGAACGCTCACCGCCATCGGCACCGCCGATAAGCCCATCGTCTTTGAAGGCAAGGACCACACCGCAGGCTTCTGGCGTGGCCTCAACTTCCAGACCAACAGCTCGAAGAACCAGCTGAGCTACGTGACCGTAGAGGACGCGGGAGAAGCAGGGGAAGACTCCGGCGCTGTCATCGTGAGCGTCGCCGCCCGCCTGGCCATGGACCATACCACGGTGCGCAACGCCACCGGCAACGGGCTGAACGTATTGCAGCGCGGCATTCTCACCCGCTTTGAGGCAAACCACTTCGAAGCGACAGGAACGCCGATCCGCGCGAAAGCTGCCGACCTGGCGATGATCGATCCGGCAACGACTTTCGCAAACAACAAGAAGAACCACGTACTCGCTTACTTCAACGAATGTGTCGTGAGCGACGACGCGACCTGGCGCGCGCTGCCGGTTCCGTACCGCTTCGCCTGTAGTCCGGAGATCAAGGGCCACGTCACAATCGAGGCCGGAGCGCACCTCGAGTTCGACTCGAATGTGGGCATCGATGTAACGCAGGATGGCAGCCTCAGCGCTGAAGGGACTGCCGAAAAACCAATCGTCTTTACCGGGGCGGATGAAACACCGGGCTTCTGGTCCGGCATCTACTTCGAGTCGAAGAGCGCGAAGAATCTATTGAGCAACGCGACGATTACCTACGCCGGCCAGGACAGCAACATCAGCGGTGGTTTATGCATCGGTGTAGGCGCAGCGGCAAAGGTCATCGCCTCGGAGATCGCTCATAATGCTGTCGACGGCATTCGCGTGCTGCAGAACGGCACGCTCAATGCAGATGCGGAGACGAGCAATCGCTTCCACGACAATAAAGTGAATATCCAGCGCGAGAATTAGCTGGCGTGACACAGGCTGCGTGTAGACCATGCAGCCTGTGTCGAATTCAGATGAACTCGTGAGGCCCAATGGCGAAGAAGCGCATGGAAGAGGAGCTGGAAGCGCTCGATGCAGTCGCCTTACTGCCCGCCCAGCAACGCATCGAACCTTTTCGTGCGGCCCTGAGCCATCGCAACAACTTCGTCGCCGCCCGCGCGGCAAAGCTGGTCGAGCTTGCTTCCCTGCCAATGCTCGTTCCCGAGCTGCTTACCGCCTACGGGCGTTTCTTTAAAGATCCAGTTAAGACCGATCCGCAGTGCTGGGCGAAGAATGCGCTTGTCCATGCGCTGGATGCGCTCGATTACCACGAGGCGGAACCCTACCTTCGCGGCCTCGCTCATCGCCAGTTGGAGCCCGTATGGGGAGGCCAGTCGGATACCGCCTCGACCCTGCGTTCTCACTGCCTCTTTGCGCTGGTCTCCTGCCGCGAGCTCTCCGAGACATCTTTGCTGCGGCATCTTGTCACTGCCTTCGCCGATGACATTCCCACGGTTCGAGCTGCGGCCGCCCGGGCGATCGCGCAAGTAGGTTCTGATGCCGCTTCGCTGCTGTTGCGACTTCGCGCCGAGGTGGCAAAAGATGAAGCCGAGGTACTCGGCGCCTGCTACAGCGGCGTTCTCGGTATCGAGGGCCACTCCGCAATTGGCTGGGTAACCCGCTTTCTCGAAAAGGAGGACGACGCAGCCGCCGAGGCAGCTCTCGCCCTTGCAGGCACCCGCGCTCCGGAATCCGTCGCTCCGTTGCGCGCCTCCTTTGACCGAGTGGGAGATCCCTGGTTCGCCTCAGTCCTGCTTTCCGGCCTGGCACTTACGCGCCAGCCGGAGGCACTGCTGTTTCTGCTCGGCCAGATCGAATCCGAGTCCTATTATGCAGAGCAGTCGGTTGAAGCCATCCTGCGTGCTTCGCCATCTCAGGAAACGGTCGATCGGCTGGCCAAGCTTGTGGAAGGAAATCCGCGCCTGCAGAGAGCTTTCGAACGCGAAAGAACATCGTCCGCAGGCTGAATGTTCAGTCGGTGATTTCCCCAGTCCGGTCCGCCACGTCGCCTATCGTTATCTCTTCCGCATCGACTTCCGAGTCCTCAAGGATCTCTTCGTCTTCCGGGAGCTTCACCCAGGCTGTGAGCGTTTTATCCAGGTCGTAGCCTGAGTCTTCCGCCGCCTGCAACATTGCTGCCTGCACCGCGGCGATTTCGTCCGTATCCCAGGGCCGATCATGCTCGAGCGCGTCGACGATCTCAGGGAGCGTTGTCCAGGTAAGGAGTTCTGAGAGCTGTTGCTGGTTGAGATAGGTATGGCCCTGGTGCTCGTTCGCTCCGGCGAGCCAGCGCACATCGCCGTCGTTCCAGAAGAATTTCGTATCGGACGGAACCAGCCCCTCTGTATCGGTCATGGTGATCAGCACACGGACGCGGGCTGCGGCGCGCCATGCGTCCTCACCCTCCAGGCCGAAGAGGGCAAAGGTCTCGCCGAGGGCCTGCCGCATCTGCAGGCGGTCGAAGGGCTCTCCGGGATACTTCTCCGCTGAGAACAGATCGCCGAGCAGCAGCCAGGCTACGACAGGTGCCCACTCTGTGACCGTCGCCGCTTTGCCGAACGGCAGCACGGCCTTTTCAGGAAGAGCCTTGTGCAATGCGAAGACCTGCTCCATCTCCGGCAGACCGAGGACGGCAAGGGTCCGGCGGCGCAGAGATTCCATGGGAGCGGTCGGGATGTCTGCACCCTCTTCGGTCTGGGCGATGTTGATCTGCCCGTAGAACACGCCGGCCTTGGTGAAGAAGTCCTCCAGGCGAGGATCGGCTTCTGTCTTCTCGGGCTCCGTCTTTTCAGGAACTGGCTTCCTGCCATCCTTCACGAGGGGCGTGGATTGCGGCTTCGCCTTCTTCTCGATCTCTTTTTCTTTCACCGGAGTTCCGGCTAGTTCCGTGGCCAGAGCTGCGATCGCCTCTACGTTCTCGTGGCTCAGCGCCTGGTGCAGGCTTTCGTGTAGCGGGCGCAGCTGCAGGCGGGTAAGAGCCTCGTCGAGGTTGTAGACGCCGGTTCCGTTCAGTGCATAGCAAAGCTGGTCCCAGGGGCGTTCCTCACTCGCGTAAAGCGGATGCCACTGCTGCAGCACCGCGTATTGAAATCCACGCAGAGAAAGAGTGAAGCCCTCGTTGCAGATATCGCTCGAACGGTGCAGATACTCGAGGCCGGTCGTTGTGTTCCTGTAGGCGATAAAGACATCGTCAGCAGCCCAGAGCCCCAGCGCGTCTGCTAGCGAGCGCTGCCGCAACTGGCCGGAACCTTTATCCATGGAGGCCGCGGAGTAATGGATGGTCCCTTGGGTGTTGGCGTAGATGTTATTGAAGATCACCAGCGCGCGTTCGTCACCCAGCCGGTTCGAGTAGGCGTAGACGTTTTCGTCAACCGTGCCGTCGCCGGTCCAGAAATCGAACATCACGAAGTTGTGGCTTTCGGCGAAGAGCTTCCGGTTCTTCAACAGTGGAGCAATCTCATGCTGATGGCGGGCGATCAGCCCTTCGTTGGGGCGTTCGTCGAAGCGTGCCTGCTTGTACTCCATGCCGTACTTCTCGGTGTAGCCCTCGATCTGTCCGTGGCCGAACATGGGCAGGCCGGGCAGGGTCGCGAGCATGACGCAGGTTCCGAAATACTTATCTCCGGTTCCGAACTGATCGATCGCGGTGCGTTCGTCCGGATTGCTCATAAAGTTCACGTAGCGCTTTAAGATGTCCGGGTCAAACTCAATCGTTTTCTTGAGATACGACCGGTACTTCGCGTTCTCTTCGTCGCGCAGCATGTTCATGAACGCGCTGTTGTAGACGCGGTGCATGCCGAGGGTGCGGACGAAATATCCTTCGAGCAGCCAGAAGGCTTCGGCCAGCAGCAGTGTGCCTGGAGCCTCAACCGCAACGCGATCCACCACCTGCCGCCAGAATTCTTCGGGCATGGCGGCGTCGAACTCTTCCTGCGTAAGCGCGTATTCGGAACGGGACGGAATCGATCCGCCCTGCCCCGGCAGCGGGAACCACAGCCGTTGGACGTGACGGCGCGCCAGGGTCATGGCGGCGTCGAACCGGATGATCGGAAAGAGCCGGGCTACGTGCAGGATGGTCTGCATCACCTGCTCACGGACCTCGGCCTTCAGATAGTTCAACTGTGCCGTGTCGTTCCAGGCGAAGGTTGTGCCGTCGTTGCCGTGGTAGATGTAATCGATCTGGCCGTTGCGTGTATCCCGCAGGCGGAAGACCACCGCGGCGTCGGTCTGATCGAAGTAGTGGTCCTCGATCTTGATCTCCTTGCGGGGATCGGGCGAGAGGTCGGGGCCATTGAAGCTGTATACCGGGTATGGGCTGTCCGGACGGGTCAGAAACCATTCCGGGTGTTCGATCACCCAGTAGGAATCGATGCCCATGTGATTCGGCACCATGTCGCTGGCCAGCCGCAGGCCGAAACGGGCGGCGCGGTCGCGCAGGTTCTCGTAGGCTCCGTTGCCGCCGAGGTCGTCGGCGATGCGGTAATCCTTTAGGGAGTAAGCCGAGGCGACGGCGTCGTGCTGCCCGCGCAGCCGTTTGATGGTTTGCGAGGCGGTTGAACGTTCCCACAGGCCGATCAGCCATAGAGCATTCAGTCCACGGTCGGCCAGCAGCGCCAGTTCATCATTGGGAATGTGATCGAGGCGATGGATATGCCGTCCGTATTTCTTCGAGAGCTGCTCGAGCCACACGTAGGTGCTCTTGGCAACCATCACGACGGTCGGCATCCAGCTTTCGTCGGGACTGAAGGCCTCGTATTCATTCAGCGCCATCTCGCCTGGGGCTTCGCCGCCGTGCTGGCCTCCGCGCTGGAAACCGGTGAACTCGTTACCCTCGAATCCTTCTCCGCCCCATCCCTGTTGGAGCGGCGGATGCCAGGCCATCTGCGACGGAGGATGGAAACGCGCCCAGATAGCCAGATCTTCTTCCCGCACCACGTCGATGGCCAACAGGATCTGGCGCAGCTCGGTGCCGATGTGTTCTCCCCAGTTCTCCTGCATGAAAGAAAGCTGGCCGGTCAGCGATTCGGGCGAGGCCAGCATGGGGGCAACCAGCACGTCGAGCAGATTCTGCCCTTTGGCGTTGAACGCGGGACGCGAAGCGAAGTACTCGTTAAAGCCGGAGGTCACTTCTTTGTAGATCGTCTCCTGCTGGAGCTTTCTGTCGTCGAAGAGTTCGCGGAAGGGCTTGAACGCCGGATTGATATTGGCGAGCCATAGCAGGAAGAGCTCCTCCAGCTCGGCTTCGCGATGCGGCTGGCCATTCGTCGATCCAGCGAGCCATTTCTTATCGGTAATCTTGCCGCGATAAATCTCGCTGTTGGGAAATTCACGTGTAAAGCCGAGCAGCAGTTTATCCACTTCCCCGCTGTTGCTGTTGGCTTCGAACCATTGCAGCGCCTCGGGCAGAACGGATGGGTCTGCTGTCGCGCGATAACGCGCAAAGATCGCATGGCTCAACTCGTCGATCAGGCCCATTGCGAAGAGCGCACCAGCGTTGATGGGGTTGTCGGTAATCCCCTCTGCCTCGCGGGCGTCGTTCATCTTCTTGGCGAGGCGACGGCAAGCGGTGAGATTTCCGAAGACGACGTTGCCGACGAAGTTGAACAGGCTGTCGTCGACGTCAAGCTTTTGCCGCAGCGATCTGGAAATATGAAATTCCATCTTGATGATTGGCCTTTACGTGCTCGGCGGCGGACCGCATGTGGAACGTCCCTCAGCGGCTCAAGCCGCTCCTGGGGCCGAAATGTATGGCACGGCTGATGCCGTGCCCTGACACAAAACCTATTTACTAGAGAAGAGCCTTGGCTGAAATAAAAAACAGCCTCATCTTTCTGAAAATTCCTGCGAACGATTGTCTATCCTTAGCGTCATCTTTGTAAGAGGCAGAATCTCGCGGATGCGTCGCATGAATTGCCGAAGAATTCTGCTGCCTCATCTACGCGCTATGCAATGACTGGAACGTCCGCCACACCCTCAAGCCCGAAGATTCGCCGGTAGCGCTCAACCTGCTCCCGTGGTCCCATCGCTTTGCGGAAGTTGTCAGAGAGCTTGACCGTCGGCCTGCCATCGGCGTGGTCGAGCTTGCAGACGATGCTGACCGGGTCAAATCCATCTTCGCCCTGTGGATTGCAGTTGCGGAAATCATTAGTCAGCAACGTTCCCCAGCCAGCGCTGAAACGGATTCGTCCTGAAAAATGCCGATGCAGGCCGATGATCTGGTCCACGTCGAGCGCATCGGACGCTATAAACAGTTTGCTTTTCGGATCGCGTCCCCGCGATTTGAGCCATGCGATATATTCATCGCCGGCGACATAGGGGTCCTTGCTGTCGGCACGCTGGCCGGTCCAGTCGGCTACCCAGTCGGGAGCATCGCGCAGAAACTGGGTAGTCCCAAAGGTATCCGGAAGCATGATAAGGAGCGCTCCGTAGTAGGTCTGCTGCCAAAGGTCGAGCAATTTGTACTGGGCAGCCTTCAGTTCCTCGTCAGTATCGGCTGCGGCGGCCAACGCCATAGGCAGCTCGTGCGCGTTTGTCCCGATGGCTTCAAGGTCATGCTTATAAGCCAGGTAGGTATTCGACGTGCCACCGAACTTTCCGCCGAGCGTGTCTGCCATGGCGCGGACGACATACTCCTGCCAGAGAAAGCTGTGGCGGCGGCGCGTGCCGAAATCGCTCACGCGCAGTTCGTCGACATCGCGCAGGCGGGCCATCTTTTCCCAGAGCTTGGTCTTGGCGCGGGCATAGAGGATGTCCAGCTCGAGCTCGCTGAGGCGCTTGAGGCTGGCTCGCGTCTTGAGCTCATTGATGGCCGAGAGCGCGTAAATCTCCCACATGGTGGTCTCGGTCCATAGCCCATGAAAAACCAGGGAGATCTGGCCGTCGCGCACGGAGAGCTCGTAGTCGGAGAGGCGGAAGTCCTTTTCCAGCCAGTCGAGGAACGCCGATTCAAAGATCCCGCGCCTGCCATAAAAGGTATTGCCTGCGAGCCAGATCAGCTCCGACCTGGTGTATCGCAACCGGCGCACCTGGTCGAGTTGTTCACGCAGTTCGTCGATCGAGACGATCTCGCCCAGCCGCATGTGCGTGGAGCGGTTGGAAACCGAGAACGATGTCTGCATCTGGGGGAAGTGCTTCCAGATGAACTGCAGCATGAGGAGCTTGTAGAAGTCGGTGTCCAGCAGCGACCGCGTGATGGGGTCGAGCTCCCAGTTATGGTTGTGCGCGCGACGAGCCAGGTTGATGATCACGATAGGTTTACTTTAATTGAAGCCAGCAAAGCCCATCGTCACATTCAAAAGGGATTAGGCGCTGAAACGAGACGTCGCTCAGTCCTTGTCCTCGGAGAATCCCGCCAAAAACCGCTGAAGAATCTTCTCCGCGGACTCGTGACTCAGGGGCACGGAGTAGATTTCCGCCTCGGCGAGGTAAGCAGACTGATCCTCAGTTCTGCCGTCACGTTGAGATAACTGCGCGAGGGCCAGGTTTGCACGCGCCAAAAGCTCACGCACTGCCACCATGCGTTCAATCGGTGTTTTTCCGGAAGCGGCCCTGCCGGTTCGCAGGGCGTGGGCGGTTTCGGCAAGAGCTGCCTCGGGCGTGTCCAGATTGAGTTCGCGCAACTCCGTCAGCGCCAGGCGCAGGGTTTCGCCAGCGCTGGATTTATGACCGGACTTCACCTGGAACTCTCCCATTTCGACCAGCGCCGCGGCTCGCTCCAGGCTCTGCGGGCTCGTGTCTTTCAACAACATCTCGGCCCGCCTCAGCTCCGCATCGATCTCTTCCTCGGCCATTTCGTTGAGGCGCCAGATGCTTGCGCGCGCATGGACGGCCTTCTCGAAGTCGCCAAGCTGCTCATATTTTTTGGCGGCAGCTTCGAAGTGTATCGTCGCATTTTGAAGATCGTGCTTTGCTTCAAAGACACGGGCGATCGAATCCTGGGTGTCGGCGACCTTTCTGCGAATCGCTTTGGCGGCGGGCAATCCATACTTCGAGGGCTCAGTGGGCAGCAACTCCTCATAGCCGAACTGCACGGAGTAGAGCTCCTGCAGCAGTGCATCGTGTGGTGCGGAAGCGTGAATCGCTTCGACGGCAGCCAGATAGCGGCGATCCAGATGCATCATGGCCGCAACTCGTTCCATCTCAGAGGCAAAGCTTTCGTCCTGAAAGCTCGGCGGCGGCGGAAAGTCCACGGCATCTCCGTCTACCTTTTCGAAATAAGTCATATCTTCGGAGCAGGCGGGCCAGTTACGGTCTCCGGATAACTGCACCCGGTCACCCTGGGTTATCCATGTTCCTTCATGAGCGCCGCCAAGCCGGCCGTGGGATGACGCATGTATACGCTTGTTATAGCTGCCGTCGTTTCGCAGCACCAGCAAGACAGTTACGGATTCGGAGCCCTCGCTCAGCAGCCTTTTCCAGGTGCCGGTATGGTCGCGCATCGCATTACCCCGCTGTCATAAAAATGGGCTACCCCGGGGATACATAATCTGGCCGCAGCAAGTCTGACATAGAATCCAGCTACAAGTGAGATAACTGCAAAAGATTGCAGACCGCTATCTCAACTTTTTCTTTATGCTGTATAACCTGCAGGACTTGGGAGGACACGTCATGCGCATTCTGTGCTGGAAGTGTTCAGGACACGGCAGTGCCACCTGCGATGTTTGTCACGGCAGAAAAGTCAAGGCAACACCCGGAAGCGATGGCACGCTCAGTTTCTTCGCATGCTCGGCATGTGGAACGACAGGAAAGTCCCAATGCCAGTTATGCCAGGGTTCGGGATGGATCGATCATCCTGACTCGGCTCCAAGAACGCCGCCGTACATCAAGGATCCACTTGCTGGAACGTGGACGGCCACGGGCGGAGCATGGGTCATCTCAAAAACAAATACGGGTTACCAGGTTGTGGAACATGGAGCGGCGGGTCCGGTGGGCGAAGGCAGGGTCACATCGTTCGATGGAGACACCGTGGTTGTTTCCATCTCGAACAAAATCATGGGACACCGCCAGGACGTCATGCGGCTGAGAGGTAACTTTCTGCGCAAGGTGAATGGCTTTCCCATCACCTATTCGCGTTGCTGACGCCCGCCTTTCGGCATGTCGAAGCAGGATGCGATTTTTTTGATAAGGCTGCTCGCTGCGCTGCGCGAGGGTGTTCTTTACACCATCGTCATCGCAGACCGCTATCCTTGTAGCTAATCCTTCTGTCCGGAGTTTCCCTGCACTCATGAGTACTCGCCGCGATTTTCTGCGCCTGGCCGCCGGCACCGCCGCCGCTTCCATGCTGCCGCCCAGCATCCGCCGGGCCCTGGCTATTCCCGCGAATCGCCGCACCGGCACGATTCAGGACGTGGAACACGTCGTCATACTCATGCAGGAGAATCGCTCCTTCGATCACTACTTCGGGTCGATGCGCGGTGTGCGCGGATTCAACGACCCCAGGCCGGTGCGCTGGGCCAACGGCAGAACGGTCTGGCATCAGCCGGCGGCCGCCGTAAAGACCGACCGCTACCATTCCCGCGGCCTGTCTGACGATGCCGAGCATGTGCTGCCTTTCTACATCAACCCGCAGCGCACGACCGAGTTCCAGGCAGGTACCGACCACGGCTGGAGCAGCGGACATCTCTCCTGGAATCACGGCCTGCACAATCAGTGGGTGACGCAGAAGCAGGACGTGATGACGATGGGCTATCTCAAGCGCGAAGATGTGAGCTACCACTACGCGCTGGCCGATGCCTTCACCGTTTGCGATTCGTACTTCTGCTCGATTCACGCCAACACCGCGCCCAATCGGATCTATCTGTGGAGCGGCACTATCGATGCGCAGAATGTCTACGGCACAGCGAAGAATGGTCCCGGCTTCGACGAGCGCCATCACCAGGACGGCTATACGTGGACGACCTATCCCGAGCGCCTGGAAAAAGCCGGCGTAAGCTGGAAGCTTTACCAGGGGGGCTCGGGCGAGCCGGACACGCCAACCGACAACTACACGGACAACTCGCTCGAGTTCTTCGCGGCATACCAGCCGATGGAAGGCGCCGATCCGAATTCGCCGCTGGTAGTGAAAGGCGTTTCCACCTACACGCTGAAAGACCTTCGCGATGATGCCGTGAACGGCAAGCTGGCGCAGGTGTCTTGGGTGGTCGCTCCGTACAAATACTCGGAACACCCGGAGGCTTCTCCGACGGACGGCGCGTATTACATCAGCCTGGTGATGGATGCTCTGACGGAAAATCCCGAGGTGTGGAGCAAGACCGTCTTCATCATCAACTACGACGAGAACGATGGGCTCTTCGATCACGTTATTCCGCCGATGCCGCCTGCCTCGCAGAAGCAGAATGCGGATGGACTGGTCTCCGACGATCTTGTGGAGAGCCTCAAGGACGAGTTCATCGATATGAGCCTTTACCCACACCAGACGCATCCGCTGGTGCCGGATGTCGACGCGGGCGGCATACAGCCGATCGGCCTGGGACCGCGCCTGCCCATGCTGGTGATCTCGCCATGGTCTACTGGCGGATGGGTCAACTCGGAAACCTTCGACCACACCTCGGTGTTGATGTTTCTCGAAGCGCGTTTCGGCGTGCATGAACCGAACATCAGCAAGTGGCGGCGGACGCTTTGCGGCGATCTGACTTCATGCTTCGACTTCTCTGCCGCGCCGCAACCGATGAGCGTAAAGCTCACCGCGCCGAAGCCGCTGGTTTCGGAAAACAAGCCGTACCATGTGCCCGTCGAGCAGTCGATGCCGGAGCAGGAGCCGGGAACGCGTCCGGCGCGCGCACTGCCTTACAAGACCTTCGTTCACGGCCGTATCGACGAGGCGTCGGGACGATTCTATGTCGACATCGACAACCAGGGCCGAGCCGGTGCGGCCTTTTATGTACACAGCTCCGAGACGCCGCAGACACATCCTCGACGCTACAGCGTTTCACCGCGGCAGAAGCTTTCGGACTATTGGGAGCTCGCGGCGATGAAGGATGGACGCAGGCTCTCCGCGCATGGTCCTAATGGCTATCTCGCCGAGTTCGGTTGCGATGCAGCGGATTTCAGCGAAGGAGCAGCAAGAGCTGAGGTTACGATCAGCCACGATGCGGAAGGCAATGTGCAGGCGGCCTTGCACAACTCAGGCAAATCGGCCTGCACGGTGAAGGTTGTGAATGCCTACTCGAAAGAAGCGGCCCGCACGTACACACTGCAACCCGGACAGAGCACCGATGATAAGTGGCTGCTCGCGGACAGCCACGGCTGGTTCGACCTGGTGGTGATGCGGACCGATGCTCCGAAGTATCTGCGGCGTTTTGCCGGGCATGTCGAGACGGGTAAGCCAAGTGTGAGCGATCCGGGACCGGTGCAGAAGATCGAGATCGTTTAATTACTTGTCATTCCGAGCGAAGCGAGGATGACAACAATAAAGAGCTGATTAGAAGTCAGGCAGGGCGTAAGCCCTGCCCTACCGCCCTAATCCCTAAATCCTGTTTCCTGAACCCTGCCTCGCAATCCCTGCCCCATCACATTCCTTCGCCGGTGAACGGATTGATCTCATTCGGCTTGGCCGCTGTTGGGTCGACTGCCTTTGCGCCGCCTGCAACGGGCGGCTCGATCATGCCGGCTACATTGCCTCCGCCGGCAGTGAAGACGCGCAGAGGATCGCCCGGAAGCATCTTGTTCTCAGCCAGTGCGATGCGAATACGGCGCTGGGTTTCGCGCATGGGCACCCACTGCTGGTTTGCCTTGGTCTTGAGCTGAACGGGATAGATGACCTGTGAGCCCTTGATGGCGTCGACTCCAAGCAACGTAGGATCGGCGAGGTAGTAATCGCTATAGGCCGGATCTGTGCGCACGCCCATCGCAACTGTCTTGAGCAGTTCCAGAACCTTATCGGGCTCGGCGGAGAAATCGACCGACACGTTGATGGTCGCGACCGAGAAATCGCGGGTGAAGTTGGCCACGGTCGTGATCTGTGAATTCGGGATCAGGTAGAGCGTACCGTCGCCGTCGCGCAGTTGTGTTTTACGCAGCGACATCGCCTCGACCGTTCCCTTTTGTCCGGCCAGGCTCACCACGTCGCCGACGTTGTACTGGTCTTCGATCAGGATGAGGATGCCGTTGAGGCAGTCTTTGACGATGGTTTGCGCGGCGAGACCGAGGGCAACGCCAACGACTCCGGCCGAAGCAAGCAGCGGCTCGAGTTTGAAGCCGAGCAGGGGTAGAACTTCCAGCGCGGTAAGAAAGCCGATGATACCGATGCCGGTGGCGCGGATCACCGAGGTCAGCGTGCGCACCTGGGCGATGTGCCCCATCTGGCCGGTGGATTTCGTGCGGCTTTCTGCAATCTTCAGAACCCGGTCGGTTACAACCTTCAGCACCCGGATGAGTATCCAGGCTGCGATGATGGTGACGATCAGCTTGGGGAGCACGGCGCGGACGAAGTTCTGCAGATCGTCGGCCCATTTCGCATCGAGGCCATGGAAGAATTCACTGGGCCGCATGTAGGCCGCTACATGAAGATGACTGACAAATGCAATATCCATCGATACCTTTCCTGTCCTATGATGGGCTCTCCACGAGGGTGCTTCGATGAAAAACCCACTGTTGCTTCCCTGTTTTGCAATTGCTTTGATGCTCGGCGCCCAGGTTTCGCCACCTGTCCCAGAAGCTGCCCAGGCTCCGGGGCACCCCATCGATCCCCTGGCGAAGGACCACGACGTGCAGATGGCCATGGCGAGAAACAACAGCCGCCAGCAACAGATTCAGGCCGACGCGGCCAAGCTGCTGCAGCTTTCGCAGGAACTTAAGGCCGAAGTGGATAAGAGCAACAAAAATGAGCTTTCCCTCTCCGTGGTCAAAAAAGCAGAGGAGATCGAGAAGCTTGCCAAGGCAGTGAAAACCAAAATGCGTGATGGGTATTGAGCGGGTTATGGCTCAGCTCCGCACAGGTTTAGACTTTGCGGCCCATTGCCTCTCAAACGCCTCGCGCCAGTCGCTAAGAACTCTATAAAAGTTCTCGCTTGGAAGCCAAATATCGTGCAAAGTGTCAGAGTCTACTACTGGGCTCTGATAGCGCTTGAAGGCGATAAGACGGACCATATCCCCAACGTCAAATTGCATTACGCAACTTCCATCATCGAATCCTTCTTCTCCGTCCGGCGCCCAATAATTTCATTAGCATGGAGCAGTTTTGAGAACTGCTCGTCCTGCATGCCGAAAAACAACTCTGATTCTTCGTGCTCAAGATAGATTGCGCGGCTGTAGGCTACAGCAAGAGCATAAGCGTCCTCGTTTTCAAGCACGGGTGCCACATGGCTGCCTTGACGCAAAATTCTTGCATTTACACCGTCAAAAGCAGCGGCGAGCAGTGTGGCATCGAGATCCTTCATCCCAAAAGCCATCCCGTTGACGTGAATAACGAAATACCCAAGGCCACGCAAACTCAACCGCTCATAGGCCTCCGTGATCTCTGATTCAAGAGCGAATAACGAAGGTGTACCAACTAACATTGAAGTGATCTCCCAACCCTCAGCCACCTAGGTCGCCTTCGCCAGACTATATGGGCCCGGTTCCCTCGCCCAAGCCATCCAACCCGAGAGCTGCCGCAAGCTTCCTGGCAAGTTCGTTCCGCGCAGGATCTTTGTGAATCTGGCAGTAACGCGCCCAGGCCACGAATCGAGCTTCCCCTTCCAACGGAGACATCTTGGCGGCTTCTTCCATCTTCGCGTCCAGCAATCGCGGAAAATCAGGCACACGGCCATCCACATCGCTGAAGTCATATTCCCGGGCGAGGTCCGAGGCGAAGTACACGAGGCCTGCCTTCGTCTTAACATTCGGATCGGCGGCTAGCGCGGCGACCGCACGGCCGACGAGAAATGGGGTTTCCGACTCGACGAAATAGAGATCCTTTGCGATGGCACCGCGCCAGTTCGCCTCGCTTACTCCAAAATGTTCGAGCACTGCCTCTGACCGCAGGAAGCCGGGAGACAGAGCCAATGCGGTAACGCCGGTTCGCATCAGCTCCATCGCCATTGCGTAAGCAGAACGTGCCAGGGATGCCTTCACCATGTCATAGAGCACATGCCCGCGATATCCGTTGAAATGACCGTCGATGACTTCGACGATCAGTCCGCGATTGGCCTCGATCATGAGGGGTGCGGCATGACGGCTGGTGATGAGGTGGCTGACGAGTGTCTGGTCGAGATAGGCGCGGACGTTTGCGAGGTCGATCTCCCAGAAGCGCTTTGGCCAGTCGACCATGGTATCAGCGCCCCAGATGCTGTTCACCAGTACGTCGAGGCGGCCCGACTCGTCGCGGATGCGTGCAGCCAGCTTCGCCACTTCGTCTTCGCAGGTGTGATCTACCTGTATGGCAATGGCTCGGCCGCCAGCCTGCTCGATGAGTGCGGCGGTTTCTCCGATAGTCTCGGGGCGATTTATGCTGCTTGGGCTGCCAGCGACGCTTCGTCCCGTGCAATAAACCAGCGCTCCGGCTTCCCCGAGGGCTCGGGCAATACCTCGGCCTGCACCTCTGGTTGCGCCTGCGACCCATGCGACCTGGCCGGTGAGAGGCAAATCAGCTTTCATATTCGTTCTCCTGGGACTGACTGCATGGGGCCCCGGCAGCGGCGGCGTTTTTGCGCTTTATGGTAATTTAATGGCATGAGTCTGGCATTACAGATCTGTTCTTGTTGTTGCGTCTCCCCGATGCAACTGGCTTAATCAGCCGCCGGCTTTTCCTGTTTCCAATTTCATTGCTGCGCATCAGCGCACTTTCTGCACCAACGTACTTTCCTATATGACCGCTTCGATCCACAACTCGACGTGCCTGGCAGCCTGTTGCTGTCGCCCTTGTTGTCGCGCTCTCTGATCGCTGCTGTCCCTTTTCTTTTCACACATTAGAAGACTTTTCAGGAGATCCCACGCATGCGTACGCACGTGCGAGTTTTGATTCTTGCTTTCCTTGTTTCCTCGGTCGCTGCGTTTGCGCAGGTGGTAGGTGGAACGATTGCCGGTGTTGTAACCGATAAGTCAGGTGCCGCCGTTCCCGCTGCCGACATTACGCTGCATAACGAAGAGACGGGCGCCGAGCGGCATTACAAGTCCGGCGGCGATGGCGGCTTTACCGCCCCGTCTTTGCCGGTCGGTGTTTACAGCGTTACGGTGAATGCGAAAGACTTCACTCCCCTGCACCGCACCGGTGTTTCGCTCACCGTTGGCCAGGCGCTTTCGCTTAACCTTGCGCTCGACGTTGGCCAGCTGGAGCAGACGGTTTCCGTAGTCGATAAGCCTGCCGTAGTCGATGTCTCTACGCAGGAGACGCAGGGTCTCGTGAATGAACGGCAGGTGAAGGATCTTCCGCTGAATGGCCGCAGCTTCGATCAGCTGATCCAGCTGAATCCTGCGTCGGTGAACTACACGACGCAGCGCTCGGGCGGTGTCGGCACTTCGAACTCTTCGGTTGGCAACATGTTTTCTGTTTCAGGGCGCAGGCCGCAGGAGAATCTCTACCTGCTGAACGGCATTGAGTACACCGGCGCTTCGCTCATCAACAACACGCCGGGCGGCACCAGCGGGCAGTTACTTGGCGTAGATGCAGTCCGCGAGTTCAACGTGGTGAGCGACACCTACGGCGCGAACTACGGCAAGCGGCCCGGCGGGCAGATCTCAATTGTCACAGCTTCCGGCACAAATACGCTGCACGGGTCGGTCTACGAGTTTCTGCGCAACAGCGCACTCGATGCCCGCAACTATTTCGATCAGGCCAACATCCCCGAGTTCCAGCGCAATAACTACGGCGCGGCTGCGGGCGGGCCGCTCAAGCGCGACAAGCTGTTTCTCTTCGGCAACTACGAGGGCTACCGGCAGAATCTTGGCCTGAGCGACGTGACACTGGTTCCCGATGCGGCTTCGCGTGCGAAGGCCGTTCCATCTGTTCAACCGCTGCTGGCGTTGTGGCCGGTAGCGAATGGGCCTGAGCTTGGCGGCGGTATCGCGGAAGCCTTCTCGAATCCTCCGCAACATGTGCGTGAAGACTTCGGCACCTCGCGCTTCGACGCGAACCTCGGCCCGAAAGACTCGCTCTTCGCCGTTTACACGGTCGATGACAGCGATGCGACGACTCCTTCTGCCAACCCCTACTCGGGGATCTACGAAAGCCTGCGCGCACAGGTGGCCAGCGTGCAGGAGCAGCGCGTCATCACCTCGAACCTGCTCAACACCTTCCGCTTCGGCTATTCACGCGCCGCATATTTTTTCACCGGACAGGTCTCCGGCGACGTGCCGGGATGGGTCGCGGGCGCCCCGGTTGGCGCGATCGTGATCGCAGGCAGCACAGCTTCGAACGGCGCTTCGCAGGTCACGCTGGCCGGCGCGAACACCGGCAGCAACAACTCTGCCGTGCGCAATCTCTTCACCGTCGACGATCACATCTTCTGGACGAAGGGCAAGCACCAGATCGAAGCAGGCGGATGGATTCAGCGGCTGCAGGCCAACGACAACCTTGCGCAGAACCAGTTCGGACAGGCTTCGTTCAGCACGCTGAACTCTTTCCTCGCGGGAACAGTCGCGACCTACACTGTTGTTCCGTCGCCGACTGCGCTCGGATGGCGTTCGTTCGAAGGCGCGGGCTATCTCGAAGACACGTGGAAGGTGGTTCCGCGCGTTCAGGTGCGCATCGGCTTTCGTTCGGAGTCGACCAACGGATGGAACGAGGCACAGAACCGCGCTGCGAACTACGGTTTCACGAACGGCGTGATCAACTCGACTCCCTTCACCGGCAGCTCCGCGCTGACGAAGAACCGCGCGACCTTCCTGCCCGAGCCGCGCGTCGGCCTCGCATGGGATGTCTTCGGCAACGGAACGACGGCGGTTCGCGCAGGCTTCGGCGTGCATCGCGCGCTGCTCGACAACCTTGATTACCGTCTCGACCAGACCGCGCCTTTCAACACAACCCTGTCGCTGAAGAACGTTGCCGTGGCCAACCTGCAGGCCGTTTCTGTTCCCGGAGCGGAAGCAGGCGGCCAGGTTTCGCCCAGCAATGTACAGCCGGATATCTACACGCCGACCGTGCTTGCGTGGGATCTGCATATCGAGCAGCAGATTACGCGCGACACTTCGCTGACCGTCGGCTATGTCGGCTCGCATGGCTATCACCAGATCCTTTCCGAAGACCAGAACGAGCCCGCGTCTGTGGTCTGCCCGCAGGCGGGATGCCCTGCCGGTCTGGCTGCGGGAACGATCTACTTTCCGACGACGACGAAGGCGAACCCGAATGTGGCCAACACCACCTCGTGGGTTTCGCAGGGCGACAGCAGCTATAACGCGCTTGAAGTGGACGCACGGCGGCAGTTCGCGCACGGACTGCAACTGCGCGGCGTCTATACCTGGGCGCAGAACCTCGATGATGGCTCGGCGTGGAACACAAGCGTGAGCGCGAACACGCCTGCCTTCGTCGAATTCCCTGGCCGACCCGCGCTCGATTACGGGCCGGCGGCGACGAACATCCGCCATGCCGGAGCCATCAACGGCACGTGGGATATTCCCTACGGCGATCGTCTCGGCGATCATCGTCTGCGCGCCGCGGCTGCTGGCTGGTCGCTTAGCGGCATCGCAACGCTACAGTCGGGATTTCCGTTTTCGCCACAGCTTGGCTACAACACTACCGGCAACGGAGACACGCGCAACCCGGTGCGTCCTGACCTGAATGCGAACTTCAACAGCAGGCTTTATCCGCACACGGTTTCGCAGTGGTTCGATCCGGCGGCGTTCTCGGCTCCGGCCTCGGGCGCAATCGGCAACCTGGGGCGCGACACGATGGTGGGCCCGGGTCTGAAGGAACTGGATCTTTCGGCAACCAAGACGACGGTGATTCACGATCGCTTTCGCGCACAGTTTCGCGCGGAGTTCTTCAACATCCTGAACCACTCGAACTTCACCACGCCGAATGCGGTGGTGTATTCGTCGGGCCCGACGCCTACGACGCCGACCGCTTCACCGGTTGCGTCCTCCACAGGCGGCGTGATCACGGCTACATCGACGACTTCGCGGCAGATTCAGTTCGGATTGAAGTTGTTGTTTTAGGGAAGAAAAGACGTTCACCGCAAAGGCGCTAAGAACGCAAAGGAAGGCCGCGAAGACTTTGCGTTTCCCTTGGCGTCCTTTACGCCTTTGCGATGTAAAAGGGATTTCTGTTCACCACGGAGGACACGGAGAGCACAGAGGGATTCTCGCCTTACTCTGTTGGTTTGTCATTCCGAACGCAGTGAGGAATCTGCACTTACGATGCCCGCGCGGAGAAGAAAAGCAGATTCCTCGCTTTGCGAGGAATGACAAACTTTTTTGGCGGGAAGAGCCGAGCTTTCCTCCGCCCCCAAAACCTGCTATTCTTTTCAGAGAGATGAGGATTATCTGTCACCGCTGTTGTTGTCTGCGTGCTTGTCCCACAAGCCACGGGTGTCAGTTCGCGTCTGCTTAATACCGCGACATCTTTTTAAAGAGACACCTGCTGCTGATTGACACAGGTGATCTTCCTGATTCTTTCCTGCGACAGTCAGCATCCATATCGGAACAACCGAGGTTTTTATGCTGGCAGTCGAAAATACTGTTCCTTCTCAGCCCACATCCACCGTCACGCCTGCGCGGCTCAGCCACCTGAAGCTGCTTGAGGCGGAGAGCATCCATATCCTGCGCGAGGTCGCGTCGGAGTTCGCCAAGCCCGTCATGCTGTATTCGATCGGCAAGGATTCGTCGGTGATGCTGCGGCTTGCGCAGAAGGCTTTCTTTCCCGGACCGATTCCCTTTCCGCTTCTGCACATCGATACCGGCTTCAAGTTTCGCGAGATGATCCAGTTCCGCGACGAGATGGCCAAGAGCATTGGCGCCGAGCTGCATGTGTGGCGCAATGAGCCCGCCATCGCTGCCGGGACGAATCCGATTGCGCTCGACACCAAGCGCTGCTGCGGACTGCTCAAGACCCAGGCGCTGCTCGATGGGCTGAAGCATTACGGCTTCGACGCTGCCTTTGGCGGCGCGCGCCGCGATGAAGAAAAGGCCCGCGCCAAGGAGCGCATCTACTCCTTCCGCGACAGCGCGGGACAGTGGGACCCGAAGAACCAGCGCCCCGAGCTTTGGAACCTTTACAACTCGCGCATCCATCCGGGCGAGAGCATTCGCGTTTTCCCGCTTTCGAACTGGACGGAGATGGACGTGTGGCAGTACATCCACGAAGAAAATATTCCCATCGTCGATCTTTATTACGCGAAAGAGCGGCCGATGTACGTGCGCGGCGAAACGCTTCTGCCGACCGAGCAGGACTTCATGGCATGGCCCGGCGAAAAGCCGCAGATGGTGAAGAGCCGCCTGCGCTCGCTCGGCTGCAGCCCCTGCACCGGCGCGATTCGCTCCGAGGCCGACACGCTGCCGAAGATTATTGCCGAACTGCTCTCGTTCCGCTCGTCGGAGCGCGCTAACCGCGTGATCGATCACGATCAGGAAGGCTCGATGGAGATCAAGAAGCGGGAGGGCTATTTCTAATGTCGCTTTTCCCCATACTGGAAGAAGAATCCGTGGAACCTGTGCCGTCTTTTGCCATTGAAGAATTTCTCGCGCAGGAGCGCGAAAAAGACCTGTTCCGCTTCTCGACCGCTGGGTCGGTCGATGACGGCAAGTCCACGCTGATTGGCCGCCTGCTGTACGACACCCGCTCGGTCTACGACGACCAGGTGCGCTCGATCCAGGGCAAAGGCACGGTTGGCGAAGGCCAGATCGACTTTGCGCTGCTGACCGACGGCCTGCGCGCCGAGCGCGAGCAGGGCATCACCATCGACGTGGCCTATCGCTACTTCGCGACGTCAAAGCGCAAGTTCATCATTGCCGACACTCCTGGCCACGAGCAGTACACGCGCAACATGGCGACGGGCGCGTCAACGGCCGACGCTGCGATCGTGCTGGTCGATGCGCGCAAGGGCGTGCTGATCCAATCGCGCCGCCATGCGTACATCACTTCGCTGCTGGGCGTGCGCCACATCATCGTCGCCGTGAACAAGATGGATCTCGTCGATTACAGCGAGGAAACCTTCCGCGCCATCTGCGACGAGTTCCGCAGCTTTCTCGAAGAGACGGACGCAGGCAGCTCCAGCCGCGTGACGCTGCATTTTCTTCCTGTCAGCGCGCTGCTGGGCGTGAACGTCGTTCATCGCTCCGATGAGACGCCCTGGTACGGCGGCCCTTCGCTGCTCGAGCTGCTGGAGTCCATCCCCAGCTCCGAAACCAACGTGGACGCGCCCTTCCGCTTCGCCGTGCAGCGCGTGGTTCGCCCGAACATGAACTTCCGCGGCTTTGCCGGGCAGATCGCTTCCGGCCGCGTGCGGGTGGGCGATGCCATCACTGCCCTGCCCTCGGGACGCAGCTCGCGCGTTGAGCGCATCGTGACCTTCGATGGCGATCTCGAAGAAGCCTTCGCGCCTCTCTCGGTAACGCTGACGCTGGAAGACGAAATCGACATCAGCCGCGGCGACCTGCTCACGCTGAACGAAGAGCGCGCTCCCGTCGCACGCCGCTTCCAGGCTTCAGTCGTGTGGATGGACGCGCAGCCGCTCGATGCCAAGCGGCGCTACCTTCTGAAGCACACCAGCCAGACGGTTCCGGTGCAGTCGGTTCGCGTGTGGCACCAGATAGACGTGGGCACGCTCGAGCAGCATCCGGCGAAGACGCTGGAGATGAACGGCATCGGCCTGATCGAAGTGGAGACACGCCGCCCGATCGCGCTCGACCCGTACAGCACCAACCGCACCACCGGCGCGTTTGTCCTCATCGATGCCGAGACGAACGCCACCGCCGGCGCGGGCATGATCCGCGAGATCGTCGAGAAGGATGCTCGCACGGCACAGGGTCCGGTCACGACTGACGAACGCACAGCGCGCTGGGGACACACGGGCGCGGTGGTCCGGCTGACCGCTTCTGCAACGCTGATCGATGCGGTCGAGCGCGAGCTGTTTGACCACGGCGCGGTCGTCGTTCGCACTTCATCCGACAACGATGCCCTGAACCAGTCGCTGGCGACTGCGGGCGTGCTCGCCCTGGCCGCAATTGAGAGCGAAGCAGCACAGTTGCTCGAGATCGACGACGAGAAGCGGGCGCTCGAAGCGAGCGCGACGGTCGAGAACATTTTGCATTACTTACGGCAGGCGGGCGTCCTGCAGCAGGGCCTTGTGTAATGAGCGACTTATCTCCTGAACTTGAAGCAAAACTCGAGCGAGTGAAAGATCACCTGCGTAACGCATTTTCTCAGTATGAGAACAATGCGGATGTCTGCCTGACCTGCAGCTTTCAGTCTGAAGATGTACTGCTGCTGAAGATCGCGCAGGAGATGCGTCCCGAATTGCCGACGCTCTTTCTCGATACCGGATACCACTTCAAAGAGGTTTACGAGTATCGCGACCAAATCGCTGAAGACTGGCACGTAAACCTGACCAACCTGCTGCCGGCGAAGACCGTTGCCGAGCAGGAGGCCGAGTTCGGCCAGCTCTTCCGCATCGCTCCCGACAAGTGCTGCGGCATGCGCAAGGTTGAGCCGCTCTTCAAGGCTGTGGCCGAGTACAAGGTCTGGATCAGCGGCATGCGCCGCGAGCAGGCCAAGAGCCGCGCCAATCTCGAAGAGGTTGCGCCCTTCCACCTGCCCGGCGGTGCTGAAGTACTGAAGCTGAATCCGCTGGCCGACTGGACGACCAAGGACGTGTACTACGCCTGCGAGCATTACGGGATTCCCCGCCTGTCGCTTTACGACAAGGGCTATTCCTCGATCGGCTGCGAGCCGTGCACGACGCTGCCTCTCGATCCAAATGATCCCCGGTCAGGCCGCTGGGCAGGCAACAAGGTTGAGTGCGGCATTCATATTGAAGCCGCTCCGGCGAAGTAGCCGCGATGCAGTACGTAATCGGCTTCATCATCGCCACGTTTATTGCGCTCACTGGCGTCGGCGCGGGCACCATCACCACGCCGCTACTGATCCTCTTCCTGCACGTGCCGCCCGCAGTTGCGGTCAGCGTCGGGCTGATGTTCTCGGCTGCGGTGAAGCTGGTGCTGGTTCCGGCGCAGATCTGGCGCAAGAACGTGAACTGGCGCACGCTGGGTTTCATGCTGATCGGCGGCCTGCCGGGTGTGCTGATCGGTTCGCTGCTGCTGACGCATCTTGTCGCATCCGGTTCGAAGCAGATCGTTACCGGACTGCTGGGCGTGGTGCTGGTCTTTACCGCCATCTGGCAACTTGTCTATTCCTTCAGGCCGGTCAGGAATGAGACTCCGCCTCCGGATCGCTCGCATGTTCTGCCCTGGCTTATGCTTCCTGTGGGTGCCGAAGTCGGGTTTTCGTCGGCGGGTGCTGGCGCGCTTGGCTCGGCGGCCCTGCTTACGCTCACGACGCTGGCCCCAGCGCAGGTGGTCGGCACGGATATTGCCTTCGGTTTCCTGACTTCGCTTTTCGGCAGCGGAGCGCACTGGTTCCAGCACACGATGAACAAAGACCTGCTGAAGCATCTGGTCGAAGGTGGATTCGGCGGAGCTATTGTTGGCACGCTACTCTCGGGTCGCATTCCAAAGAAGCCGCTTCGCCTGGCGCTGTGGATCTGGCTGCTGATTATTGGCGGGCAGTTCGTCTTTCAGACGCTGCATGCTCTGACCTAGAGCGTACCTCAGGGGCTGAAGCCCTGCCCTACCTGTCTTGATACGGCCGGTCGTTGCGATGCAGGAGTGCGACTTCGTGTGCCATCTGCTTTGCTTCTTCTGTCGGAATGACCCAGCCGGCCACTCGTGAATCTTCTGTAGAGAGCAATCCTTCTTTGTCGATGATGGTTTCGTTGGCGGCTTCGTCCATCTCTAACCCAAAGCCGCGTATGCCATCGCAGATGTGCTTGCGGACGTAGCCGGTGTTTTCGACGATCCCTCCGCCAAAAACAACCGCCTCGGTATCGCCGACGGCTGCCAGCGCCGCTCCCACGGCCTTGCGTACGCGGTAGGAAAAGATCTCCATCGCCAGCTTTACCTGCGGCTTGTCCATCTGCTTCATGAGCACGCGGGTGTCGAGCGAAACCTGCGAGACGCCTTTCAGTCCTGATTCCTTGTTGAGCAGGTTCATTACGTCATCGATGCTCATCTTCTCTTCGCGCATCAGCAGCGCGACCAGCTCCGGATCGACATCGCCTGAGCGTGTGCCCATCATCAGGCCTTCGAGCGGCGTGAGACCCATGGTGTTGTCGATGGATCTTCCGTTTCGAACCGCGGTGACCGAGCAGCCGCTCTCAAGATGCATCGAGACGATGCTGCAGTCGGCAGGATCTTTCTTCGCCAGCTCGGCGTAACGCTCGAGCAGGTAGCGATGTGAGATGCCGTGAAAACCATAGCGGCGGATGCCATGCTTTCTCGCCAGGTCTAGCGGGATACCGTAAAGCGCCGCATGTTCTGGCATGGTGCGATGGAAGGCATTGTCAAAGACTGCGTAGACAGGATGACAGGCCAGGTGCCTGCGAAGCGGTGCGAGCACTTCAACGGAACTCTTGTTATGCAACGGAGCCAGCTTCTCTAAGTCCTCGATCGCAGACCTTACTTCTTCATCGATCTCCACCGGATTATCGAAGCGGTCACCTCCATGCACTACGCGCAACGCGATGCAATCAACGTCATCGAGCGCGGGTGCTCCATCCGGCTTCTGCTCTTCGTACCAGCGCAACAGGCTTTCAGCGGCGTCTCCATAATCTTCAGCCTTGATCTTCTGTTTGCTGACTATCCTCTTGTCGTCCATGAGAGAGAGTTCAGGTGAGCTGCCGATGCCTTCGATGGCGACGCTGAGGCGGGTCTCGCCTGCCGATGCGAATGTCTGATCGGGCTCACAGCTAACGATTTCAGCCTTAAGAGAATTGCCGCCAGGGTTCAGAACAAGGATTTGCATGGCATTTGGAGAGATGCCTGGTGCAAATGCGCCGATGCCACCGGCAAACAAAAAGGAGCCGCACGCGGCGGCTCCTTTTTGCGATTGCTGCTACGGCTATCTGTTGGCTTTCACACTCTTGTTGATCGTAGTGATGGCGTCATAGAGCGTGCTTCCCAGCGTGAATCCATCCCCGGTTCCGGATGCATGCACGTAATAGAGTTGCGGATCGGCGTTGACAAAGTGGTTGTGCTGCGCGGCGATGGTGAATCCACCATTGCGCAGAATATCTGAGACCGGCTGCACCTCGTCACGGCGAAGTGCAAATTCAATGTTAAGCGTCGCGTTCGTACCGCCGGAAAAATCAATCTGGATGTAGAAAGACTGACCAACGCCCAGTGCTGCTTCCGCTGGAACGTCACCGAGGGAAAAATCCTTCTCGTCAGGACGAGGCAGGTAGAAGACGAAGATATCGGTCAGCTGCTCAACCGATCCCTTCTCGAAGAGCTTCATGAATTTTGCAGGCAGTACGCTCGTATCGAAGACAGAGTTCGTACCCGATATCACTGACACGTTCAGCTGCGGGCTGTGAATGGTTTCGAGTGCGGTGGCGATGCTGGTTGCCAGTTCCGAGCCTTCGCCAGTTGCCTGGAAATGGACCCATACCAGCTTCGGGCTTTCGCCGATGTCATGATTCACGATGGCCGTGATCTTTATCTTTGGGTCCTGACGCAGAGCCTTCTGCAAGGCGTCTACTTCGGATTCCTGGGCGGGTAGTGCTCCGTCGGCGAAGAACCTGCTGTTGCTGATGGGCTTGAAGCTGACATATCCGTTGGCAACGCTTGCAACCTGTGTAGCAGGAAGCACTGTGCCGTTCACAGACACGGTGAGATCCTGGCGCACCAACTCGAAGCGAAGCACATTTCCGGCAAACTTTGTGCCGGTGGTCTTCATGGCATTTTCAACCGAATTCCAATCGGCAGCTGCGAAGCTCTTGCCACAGCAAACGATGGAAAGCACAAAGGCCAAGACAATCGCCTTGGCCAAACGGGTACGTCCTGCAGGGGAGGGGGTATACATGTGGGCCTGTACCTCGATCAGGACTGTACAGAAACCCACATGCGATAGGAAAGTTAAAGTTCGGGTAAGACGAACATTACCATGATGATGCAGGAGAATATGTTCGAGTCATCAAAGCATATTTACCAGAATTGATTTGCATCAATAAATGCGGAAGTTGACTTCGATGTTTACTTCAACAGCCACCGGCTTGCCCTGGTAGTACGCGGGCTTGAACTTGTACTGCTTCACCGCGGCGATCGCTTTTTCATCGAGGCCCATGCCAAGCGGACGAACCACATGGACACGCTGGGGATTACCCTGGGCATCGACGATGACTGAGACCATGCAGATGCCCTGGTACTTGGCGCGACGCGCTTCGTCAGAGAATTCCGGATCGACCGAGTAGACGATCTGCGGAGCCGATACACCGCCGCCCGGATGCATCACGCCGCCGCCGTATCCGCCGCCCTCGCCAGGTCCAACACCGCCGCCGGAGCCGGAGCCTATTCCGCCGCCGTGGCCTGATCCGAAGCCCGATCCCGATCCGCCGCCCTGCGAAGCCAGGGCAACCTGCGGCGAGTTGGGAAGACCGATATTCGGCATGTTAGGCGCGTCAGGCAGCTTCACCTGCTGCGGCATCACGATCGTCGGTTCCACTGCCAGCTTGGGATGATCGTTCCGAATGATCTGCGGAGGAGTGATCTGCGTCTTTGCGATCTTGGGCAGATGTCCCTTGGAAGCTTCGACCATTTCGTGCGCACCGCCGCCACCGCCGCCGCCCATGGATTGGTTCATCTTCATGGTCATGGGCATGAATGGGCTGATGTCGACGTGCTGCACAGCAGCTTTCTTCACGACCGGGCGGGTCTTCCACTGGTAGTACAGGAAGAACGCAATCAGCGCGATGACGAGTACGTGCAGACCGATGGCCAGACCGCTCGAAAGCGGGCTGCGCTTGACGGCCAGGGGATCGGCAACGTCGATCGGTTTCGAGGTCAGTTCAAGCGGAGGAAGCTTCTTCGGGAAGAACAGATCCTGGACGCTGGAGGCAAGCGTCTTCCAGACCGGCTCTTCTTCAGAGATGTCTTCAACGGCAATCGGCTTCGAGGTCAGGTTAAGCGGAGCCTGCCTGACAGGCATGAAGGCGTCACGCAGGTTCGAGACAAGCGATGACCACATTGAACCGTCTGCTTCAGACAGAAGCTCTGGCTCTTCTTCGACCGGTCGCGTCTTCGCAGATTCCAATTCCGGAGGTGTAAGAAGCTCGTTGCCCATGTTTACTCAGCCGCAGGTCGCGCCCGGGTCTATCCCTCCATTATGGACGACGGCCGGTGCGCTTGTCTCGCTCCTGCGAATCCCCCTTCCGGGTTATTTCCACCGTAGGATGCTGATTTGGCAACAGACTGCCCCAGCATTGGATAAATAGACGGATGAGCCGCCGTGAAGTTACACCGTCCCGGCGGATTCCTCCATCCACCAGATACAATGGAGCTTTGCCCTGTTTCATTTTTACCAACCAGATGGGAGAAACTGATGTCGGCAACACCCGAGACCGGCGCGGCGGCAGCCCCTGAGCTGAACCCTGAGCTGAAGACGACCCTGACCCTTCCCGAAACGAAGTTTCCCATGAAGGCCAATCTGCCCCAGAATGAGCCGGCGCGGCTCAAGCAGTGGAAGGAAGATGGCCTTTACGAACAGATTCGCGAAGCGCGCAAGGGCTCTGAAAAGTACATCCTGCACTACGGACCTCCCTATGCGAACGGCCCCATCCACCTGGGCCACGCACTACAGAAATGCATTAAAGACTTTATTTTGAAGTCGAAGACCATGTCCGGCTTCGATGCACCGCTCATTCCCGGCTGGGACTGCCACGGCCTGCCCATCGAGATCAAGGTGGACGAAAAGCTCGGCCGCAAAAAGCTGGAGATGCCCGCGCTGTCGGTGCTACGCGCGTGCCGCGAGTATGCGCAGAAGTTTATCGACCTGCAGCGCTCGCAGCTGGTCCGCCTGGGCGTTTTCGCCCATTGGGACAAGCCGTACATGACGATGGCGAAGCCTTACGAGGCGAAGACGCTTGAGACCTTCTACGACTTCTTCGACAAGGGCTTTGTTTACAAGGGCCTGAAGCCGGTCTACTGGTGCCTGCACGACCGCACGGCGCTGGCGGAGGCCGAGGTCGAGTACGAGCAGCACACCAGCCCCAGCGTCTACGTCCGCTATGCGCTGACGAGCGATCCGTCAGCCATTGACGCGGCGCTCGCGGGCAAAAAGGTCTACACCATCATCTGGACGACCACCCCGTGGACGCTTCCGGCATCTCTTGCCGTCGCCTTCCAGCCGGAATTTGACTACGTCGCGCTCGAGCAGGACGGCAATACTTATATTGTTGCCGAGGCGCTCGCCACTGCCGTCCGTGAAGCCTGCAAGCTGCAGGACGCGAAGGAAGTCGCGAAATTCAAGGGCGAAAAGCTGGACCGCGTCACCTTCCAGCACCCGTTCCTCGACCGCAGCATCCTGGGCGTGAATGCCGATTACGTCACGGCCGATGCGGGAACCGGCGCCGTCCACACCGCTCCGGCGCATGGCGCGGACGACTTCTACACCGGCGCACGTTACGGACTCGACCAGACCTGCAATGTCGATAACGAAGGGCGCCTGCGCAACGGCCTGCCGCAATGGGAAGGCAAGACCGTCTGGGAAGCGAACCCGCTGATCATCGACATGCTGATCGAGCGCGGCGCGCTGCTGGGGCGGCAGGACATTTTCCATAGCTACCCGCACTGCTGGCGCTGCCACAACCCGATCATCTTCCGCGCAACGGAACAGTGGTTCATCGGCATGGAAACACCTCTAAAGAATGTCGACGGGACGGAAACGACCTTCCGCCAGCGCGCGCTCGACGAGATCAAGCGCGTGAACTGGGATCCGTCATGGGGTGAGGAGCGCATCTCGAACATGATCGCGACCCGTCCTGACTGGTGCATCAGCCGCCAGCGCCTGTGGGGCGTGCCGATTGCCGTTTTCCTATGCAACACCTGCCACAAGCCGCTGCACAACAAAGAGGTTGAGAAGCACGTCGTCGGCCTCTTCGAGCAGGAAGGCGCCGAGGCATGGCACAAGTACTCGGTCCAGGAGCTGTTGCCTGCGGGCACGGCCTGCGCCGATTGCGGAGCCACACAGAAATCCGGTGAGATCGATGCCTTCCGCAAGGAGATGGACATCCTCGACGTATGGTTCGACTCGGGCATGAGCTGGAACGCCGTGCTCGTTGGCAACCCCGAACAGCAGTTCCCTGCCTCGCTCTACATCGAGGGCGCGGATCAGCATCGCGGGTGGTTCCATTCGTCCCTGCTGTGCTCGGTCGCGGTGAAAGACATCGCTCCGTACAAGAATGTCACCACGGTCGGCTGGACGCTCGATGAACAGGGCCGTGCCTTCTCGAAGTCACTCGGCAATGGAGTCGATCCCGTCGACATCGCCGACCGCATGGGCGCCGAGATCGTGCGCCTGTGGGCGGCGAGTGTCGACTTCCGCGAGGACGTCTCCGCCAGCGAAACTCTCATGCAGCGGGCTGCCGAGAACTACCGCAAGCTGCGCAACACCTTCCGCTTCCTGCTGGGGAATCTGGCCGGATTCGATCCCGCGCAGGCAGTCGCAGACGAAGAACTGCTACCGATTGACCGCTACATGCTGGCCCGTACACGCGAGCTAACGGCCAGGGTGGTGAAGTGGTACGAGGAGTTCGAGTTCCATCGCGTCTACCACGCGATCAACGAATTCACCATCGTTGATCTCAGCTCGCTGTATCTCGATGTGCTGAAGGACCGCATGTACACCTTCGCTCCTTCGAGCCTCGAACGGCGTTCGGCGCAGACGGCCATGTGGCGAATCACGGAAACGCTGGTGCGGCTGGTGGCTCCGATCCTTACCTTTACGGCGGACGAAGTCTGGGAATACATGCCGAAGGTTGAAGGTCGCGAGGCCAGCGTGCATCTTGCGCTCTTCCCTGCCGGCGAAGTCGAGGGCGATACAGCCCTGCTGACCGACTGGCGCAACCTGCTTACCGTTCGCGACGAAGCATTGAAGTCGCTTGAGGAAGCTCGCAAGGACAAGCGGATCGGTAAGGCCCTGGAAGCAAAGATGCATCTGTCCGCCGGCGGGGAGACCTATACCCTGCTCGAGAAGTACGGTCCAGCTCTGAAGGAGCTCTTTAATGTCTCGGCTATCGAGGTTGAGGAAGGCAGCGAAGGAGTTCTGACTGCTGCCACTCTGCCAGCCGACGGCATCAAGTGCAACCGCTGCTGGAACTACCGCACCGACACCGCCCAGTACGGCCCATGGGCTGACGTCTGCGGACGCTGCTCGTCGCAGCTTGACCTGATGGGCTACGACAAGCTGAAGCAGGTGCACGCATGAGCCGTTTGCGTGACTGGCGGCCAATGCTGCTGCTGATTTCACTCGCGGTGATCGTTATCGACCGCGCCAGCAAGATCTGGGTTTCGAAGAATGTTGTAGAAGGTTCGGGCGGCATCACCATTATTCCGCACGTCTTCAACATCACTCACGTTCAGAATCCGGGCGCAGGCTTCAGCATGTTCTCCGATTCCATGCACCCGGATCGCACGCGCTGGATGCTGGTGGCGTTCTCGATCATCGCCGGACTGGTGGTGCTCGGCATACTGCTGCGCATCGGCCGCAGGCTCACACTCACCACGCTGGCACTGGCGCTGATTCTCGGCGGAGCGCTTGGCAATGCGTGGGATCGCATCTTCTCATCCACCGTGACCGACTTCCTCGAGGTCTTCATCTATCACTACCACTGGCCCGACTTTAATGTCGCCGACTCGGCGATTGTCGTCGGCGGTATCCTGCTGGTGCTCGGGTCGTTCAAAGACGACGACAGGGCTCAGGGCTCAGAGCGCAGAGCTCTGTAAGACCTCAGCGGCTGAAGCCGCTTCTTGCGTTCCTCTTAGTGGCAGGGCTGAAGCCCTGCCCTACCTTTTTCTGCCGTCGCAATCAATGTCAGCCGCTGACGTAATGCATCTGCAAAGTCTGAGCTCTGTGCTCTGCATCCAACGGATGGCATGTCTTCGACGCAGCCGCTCACAGACCCTGTCCTGTCCGCGAAGGAAGCCGGGCTTCGTTACGTCACCGATGCCTCGCCGGGCATCCGCCGTCTCCGCTCCGGCAAAGGCTTTCGCTACGTCAATGCCGACGGAAAGGCAGTTCGCGATAGGGACACGCTGGCACGGATCAAGTCCATCGTGATCCCTCCAGCATGGCAAGATGTCTGGATCTGCCCGAACCCGAAAGGACACCTGCAGGCCACGGGCCGGGATGCGCGCGGCCGCAAGCAAAGCCGTTACCATGCGCACTGGCGCGAGGTGCGCGACGAAACCAAGTACGAACGCATGCTGCTCTTCGGCACATCCCTTCCCAATATTCGAGAGCAGGTGAGTAAAGATATGGGGCTTCCCGGGCTGCCGCGACGCAAAGTGCTGGCAGCCATCGTGCGCCTGATGGAGACCACCTTCATCCGTGTCGGCAACGAAGAGTATGCGCGAGAGAACAAGTCCTTCGGGCTGACGACGCTACGCAACCGTCATGTCGAGGTGAATGGCTCGACCATTCACTTTCGCTTTCGCGGCAAGAGCGGCGTGGAACACAACGTAGACCTGAGCGACCGGCGCGTGGCGCGCATCGTACAGCGCTGTTATGACCTGCCCGGCTACGAACTCTTCGAATATCTCGACGATGAGGGCGCGGTGCGCAGCATCGGCTCGGCGGATGTGAACGACTACCTGCGTGAGATCAGCAACGAAGACTTTACCGCGAAAGACTTCCGCACCTGGGCGGGCACCGTACTGGCCAGCATCGCGCTGCGTGAGTTTGAAGCCTTTGAGTCGGAGACGCAGGCGAAGAAGAACATCGTCTCCGCGGTCAAGTGCGTGGCGGCAAAGCTTGGAAATACGCCATCCGTGTGCCGCAAATGTTATATCCATCCTGCGGTGCTCGATCACTACATGGCGGGAGCGATTAAGGCGCTCAAGAAGAGAGCTCGCGAGGAAAAGGATGACGCCGCACACACGCTGCTTGAGGAAGAAGCAGCGTTGATGAAGCTGTTGAGGAAGCGGATCGGCTGAACGAGGCTGACCGGATCGTAGCCTGGCTTCTCAACCGGACAAACATCCCGCTGCCCGTTTCCCCGCGGCTTCCGGTACACTTCTTCCCGATGAAATTTCTTCGCGCCATAGCCCTGCTTACTCTGGGAAGCCTCCTTTCCTCCACAGTGATTGCCGCTCCTGCCAAGCCCTCAGCCTATCCGCGCCAGCTTGTTTTGCTCGACAGCGATATAGGCGACGACATCGACGATGCTTTCGCCCTGTCGCTGATCCTCGAAAGTCCGCAACTCCAGCTTCTTGGCATCACTACTGCATTTCGCGATACCGGCCTTCGTGCGCAGCTGACCACGCGCTTTCTCGACACGGTTGGGCGCGGCGATATTCCTGTCACCGCCGGTGTTGCAACGCCGACCCGCGAAGGATTCAGCCAGGCGAAGTACGCCGAGGGCGGCGATGCGAAGAAGACGCGTTCCGGCACGGCGCAGGATTTTATCCTTGGCCAGATCAAGCAGCATCCGGGCGAGATTACACTCTTCGCAATCGGCCCGCTCAGCAATATCGGGGCGACGATCGATAAGGATCCAGTCACCTTTCGCAAGCTGAAGCGCGTGGTGCTGATGGGTGGCTCGATCTACCGCGGCTACAACGGCCGCAAGCCTGACGCCGAGTGGAATATCAAAGAAGATCCGGCGGCAGCGCAAAAGCTTTTCACCTCCGGCGTGCCGCTTTATGTGATGCCGCTCGACTCCACCATGCTCAAGCTCGACGATGCCCGCCGCAAAGCCTTCTTTGCGAATCCGTCAACACTGGTCGCGCAGCTGCATGAGCTGTACAACGAGTGGTCCAAGGGCAACAACCTTTCCGTGCCGACGCTGTTCGATGCGATGACGGTTGCTTACACTCTGAATCCATCGCTCTGCCCGACCACGCCGATGCATATCACCGTCGACGACAAGGGCTTTACAACACCCGGCCACGGCAAGCCGAACGCGCAGGTGTGCCTGAAGTCGAATACGGATCAGTTTCTCGACTTCCTGCTACCGCGCCTTGAAAAGCCCCTGCCAAGGCCCTGACACGTCCAATCGAGGCTGCCCGCTTTATAATCAAAATGGGCTGCTTTGTTCTCCTCGCTCGATTTTGCACATGCAGAGCGCCCGCACATACGGGGCAGACTGTTGACCGATCAGATCATTATCCGCGGCGCGCGGACCCACAATCTTAAGAACATCGACTGCGATATTCCGCACGGCAAGCTGACCGTGGTTTCCGGCGTCTCCGGCTCGGGCAAATCCTCGCTGGCATTCGACACGATCTATGCCGAGGGCCAACGCCGTTATGTCGAGTCTCTCTCGGCTTATGCGCGGCAATTTCTGGAGCGCATTGAGAAGCCGGATGTGGACCTGATCGATGGCCTTGCGCCGGCTATCGCCATTAAGCAGAAGAACTCCACGCGCAATCCCCGCTCGACGGTCGCGACGGCGACAGAAATTTACGACTACATGCGCCTGCTGTGGGCGCGCTGCGGCACCGTGCATTGCATCGTCTGCGACGGCGTGGTGAAGCGGGATTCGGTGGACGAGATTGCAGCGTCTGTCCTGGCGCTGGGCGAAGGCACGCGCCTGCATGCGCTCTTCCCGGTCACGCCGACGGCGCGGCCTCCGCTTGCATCGGAGACAGCGGCAGAAGACAATCCGAAGCCAGCCACGCGCGCTCGCAAGACCGTCCGCAAGAAGAAAGCGGCGGAGCCGGAATCGCCTCTCACCGAGGAGCTGAAAGAGCGGCTGGCCGACCTGCGCAAGCGCGGCTTCAATCGCCTCTATCAGAACGGCAGGATCAGCGAGTTCTCTTCTCCCGAATCGCTTCTGGAGCTGGATTTTTCTCTGCCGGTCTTCGTTCTGGTCGACCGCATCGTGGTCTCGCCGGAAAACCGTGCACGCATCGTCGACGCCGCCGAAATCGGCTACCGCGAGTCGGGAGAGATTCTCTACGAAATCGTTTCCCGCGAGCCTGAAGAGATGCAGCGCGAGCCGCTGCGCTTCTCGGCGGCCTTCGAGTGCAAGAACTGTCATCGTGCCTATCGCGAGCCCGAGCCCCGGCTCTTCTCGTTCAACAATCCATTCGGAGCCTGCCCGCGCTGCCAGGGCTTTGGCAACACCATCGACTTCGACCTTGACCTGATCATTCCCAACAAGTCGAAGACGCTCGATGAGGGCGCCATCGATCCGTGGACGCGCCCCAAGTACCGCCCCTTCTTCACCGAATTGAAGAAAGTCGCGAAGCAGCACGGCATTCCGATGGATGTGCCATGGTTCGATCTCACGCTCGATCAGCAGACCTTCGTGCTCGACGGACACGGCTCGTTCCTGGGCGTACACCGCTTCTTCCAGGAGATGGAGCGAAAGAAGTACAAGCTGCATGTACGCGTGATGCTCTCGAAATATCGCGGCTATGCTCTCTGCCCGGATTGCAAGGGCCAGCGCCTGCGCGCCGAAGCCCGTGCCGTTCGCCTGGGCCGCGACAACCACGATGCCCGCAACATCTGCCAGGCAGCAGCGCTGACTATTTCCGCCGCGAATGAGTTCTTCAACGCCATCGAACTGACGCCGATGCAGCAGGAGATTGCAGGCTCGATCCTGCACGAAGTGCAACAGCGCCTGCGCTTCCTCGAAGCCGTCGGTCTCGAATACCTCAGCCTCGATCGCCTGGCTTCGACGCTTTCCGGTGGCGAGTCACAGCGCATTCAGCTCGCGACTTCGCTCGGTTCGCAACTGGTCGGCGCGCTCTATGTGCTCGATGAACCATCCATCGGCCTGCACACGCGTGACACGGCGCGGCTGATCCGCATCCTCGAAAACCTGCGCGACCTTGGCAACACGATTGTCGTCGTCGAGCACGATCCGGACGTCATTCGCTCAGCGGACTACCTGCTCGACCTGGGCCCCGGCGCTGGTGAGTTCGGCGGCAAGCTGCTCGCCTCGGGAACGGTTGCAGAGATTGAACGCAACCCCGATTCGATCACGGGCAAGTATCTGTCCAGCGCGCTGACGATCCCCGTTCCCACGCGCCGCCGCGAAGTTGGGCCCACGCGGGAGTGGATTCGCCTCAAGGGTGCTCGCTCGCACAACCTGCGCGGCATCGATGTCGAGATTCCGCTGGGCATGCTGGTCTGCATTACCGGTGTCTCCGGCTCGGGCAAATCGACGCTGGTGCACGATGTGCTCTATCGCGTCATTGCGCATGAGCTTGGCAAGACCGAAGGCGGCGATCCTGCAAACGTCTATCGCGAGATGCGGGGAGCTGACCGGCTGAACGATATCGTGCTGGTCGACCAGAACCCCATCGGCCGCACTCCGCGCTCGAATCCGGTCACGTATATTAAGGCCTTTGACGCCATCCGTGAACTCTTCGCCGCACAGCCTGAAGCGCAGCGCCGCGGCTACGGAGCGGGACACTTCTCCTTCAACGTGCCCGGCGGACGCTGCGATGTCTGCGAAGGCGACGGCACGGTTACGGTCGAGATGCAGTTCCTTGCCGACGTGGAGCTGCCATGCGAAGAATGTAGCGGTACTCGTTACAAATCGAGCGTCCTAGAAGTTCGCTACAAGGGCAAAAACATCCACGAGGTGCTGGGCATGACGGTGAAGGAGGCGCTGCGCTTCTTCTCCGGCCTGCCGAAGATTGTCGACAAGCTCGCCGTGCTCGACGAAGTCGGCCTTGGATACGTGCGCCTCGGCCAGTCGGCCACAACGCTCTCGGGCGGCGAGGCGCAGCGCGTCAAACTCGCAGCGCACCTGGCGACAGTGCGATCGTCGTCCGGATCGGAAGGCAAGAAGAAGCAGAGCCGAGTGCTGTACATTCTCGACGAGCCGACGACCGGTCTGCACTTCGACGATGTCGGCAAGCTGCTGACCGCCTTCCGCAAGCTGATCGACGGCGGCGGATCGCTGGTGGTCATCGAGCATAACCTCGACATCATCAAGTCCGCCGACTGGCTGATCGATATGGGGCCTGAGGGCGGCTCTGCCGGTGGACAGGTCGTCGCGGCGGGTACTCCGGAAGAGATTGCGCGGAACGAGTTTTCGCACACCGGCTTCTGGCTGGCGAAGGTGCTTGAAAAGCAGAGCCCAGAAAACAGGACTTAGGCCACAGGGCTCAGCTTCTTGGGAGTAAGAACTCTCCTCTTTTGTCATTCCGAACGCAGAGAGGAATCTCGATGCCTGAACGGGTCAAAGTGCAGGTCCGCACGCGACTGTCGCATATTCCGGAAAAAAGCGAAAATAGAAGTAATGTCTTTGCGAAATACCCTGCTCGTCCTGCCGCTGCTCTTCCCTGCTGCCGCTTTTGCGCAATCCGCGCCTCTTCCGCCCGGAACAACGACGGACGAACCCGCTTCGGCTGCCCAGACCGGGCCGCTGGCAAGCGTCGAGACGGCAATCGATGCGAAACAGTTCGACCAGGCCCGCAACCTGCTGACTACATATCTCTCGGCGCATCCGAACGACGCCCGGGCGCTCTTCGACCGGGGATACATCGACGATGCCCAGGGGCATCCGGAGACGGCAGTCGACTTCTACCGTAAGGCGATCGCAGCCAATCCGAACCAGTTTGAGTCGCACTTCGCCCTGGGCCTGATCCTCGCACAGGGAGGCGACCCGGACGCCCGCAAGGAACTGGAAGCCGCCGTGAAGGCCGATCCGGTACCTCCCAATCCCGCCGTCAAGGCTGAGGCATGGCGCGAACTGGCTCGGTTGACGAGAACGACCGATCCTGACACCGCCAGCCAGGCGCTGGTCGAGGCGCTGAAGATTTCTCCTGAAACACCGGCAGACACGCTTCTCGCCGCAGAAATCGCCGAAGCCGGCGGAGATGACGAGGGCGCGGCGCGCACCTACCGCCGCGTGCTCTCCGCCACCCAGGGAAACGGCTCGGAGGCCTCGTCGGCCACCGCCGGGCTCGCCCATCTGCTGGTGAAAGACAAAAAATACGACGAAGCCGAGCCGCTGCTGAAGACCGCGCTCAGCCGCGATCCCGACGATCCTGCCCTGAATACGCAGTACGCGGCAGTCCTGGCTGCTGAGGGCAAGAGCGACGAGGCGGTGGCGTCACTCGAAAAGCTGGAGAAGCTGCAACCGAATAACAAGGAAGTGGCGGGAATGCTGGCCGACGCCTACGCGCAGGGTCAGAACTACGAAAAGGCCGAGGCTGTCTACCGCAAACTGCTGACGCTTGACCCCAACGACGCCGAAACGGACTCAGCGCTCGGACAAGTGCTGGTTCGGGAACAGAAGTATCCTGAGGCGCTCGATTTCTTCGAGAGGGCGACCAAAATCCGCCATGATGATCCTGATGCATGGGGAGGAATCGCATTTGCGGCCTCGCAGACTCACCAGTACGAACAGGTGATCGACGCGCTTACGATGCGGTCAAAACTCGCCGCGGAAACTCCGGCTACCTACTTTTTATGGGCGACGGCTCATGATAATCTTCACCACACGAAACAGGCTGTGGAGTACTATCAACTGTTCCTGAAGTCGGCCCTGGGGAAGTTTCCCGATGAGGAATGGCAGGCCAAGCAACGGCTGGCGCTCCTCGAGAAAAAGTAGTTCACGCAAGACGTTACCGTGGCACCCAGGGAGGTGCATCATGCGGTTCGTTCTCGTCTCTGCCTTTGCGATACTGAGTATCGCTCCTACCGCGTTCGCGGCTACCGAAAAAACTCTGGACATCCAACAGATGGCTGCGCTCGAAAGCAAAGCCCTGCAGGCCGGTCCGCGCGAGCAGTGCTTTCTCTACACCGAACTGGCCTACTCAATGGCCGAGCTTGCCCGCCGCCAGATTTCCGACGGCGACGAAGCAAGTGCCGCGGCATCGCTGAAAACCCTGCAGGCGTACGCAGAGAAGATTCACATGAACGTGGCCGACGACACTAAAAAGCTCAAGAACGCCGAGATCATGATGCGTCACACAGCCTTCCGCCTGCGCGAAATGATGCTTTCGGCCTCGCTCGACGATCGTCCCACGCTGGAAGCGACGATGAAGCAGTTGGACAAGGTTGAAAACGAGATGATGGCGGAAGTCTTCAAGCACTGATTGGCTAGTCATTTTCCAGAGGCGAACGCATCCTGGGGTCCCAAGCGTCCAAATTTTCGTGCGTCCGTAAAGCAGTGTTCACCGCTCGTTCATGACACTCCCGCAGACTTGCCCCTACACACCACAGTAGGGACGGTCAGGGATGATTTCAAAAAACATTCGCAGGGTGTTCTCCGCCGTGTTGGCGGGATCAGCCATTTGTGCCGCGTTGATCGGCTGCGGGAATGCAGTGACTTCTACAACCAGCATCAGCAGCGCGCTTACACCCAGTGTTGCTACCGGCAAGGTCAAGCACGTCTTTGTCATCGTTCTTGAAAATGAAAACTATGCCACCACCTTCGGAGCCACCTCCAAAGCGCCTTATCTCTCGCAGACCCTCACCGCGAAGGGTGCTTTGCTGAGCGGCTATTACGGCACCGGACACGTCAGCCTCGACAACTACATCTCCATGATCAGCGGACAGGCCGGCACGCTGCAGACCATTGCCGACTGCCAGACCTACGCCGATTTCTCGCAGACCGGGATCACCTACCAGGACAGCCAGTACGCCGGCACCGGATGCGTCTATCCCGCCTCGACGCCGACCCTGCCGGGCCAGATGAAGGCCGCGGGGCTTACCTGGAAGGGCTACATGGGCGATATGGGCAATGATCCCGCGCGCGAAAGCGCCACCTGCGGACATCCCAAGCTGAACGCAGCCGACCTGACCCAGATCGCGGAAGCACCGAGCGCTGCCGTGCCGGCTGGCGATATGTACGCCACCCGCCACGATCCTTTCATGTACTTTCACTCCATCATCGACTCGTCCGACTGCGCGAAGAACGTCGTGAATCTCGACTCGAACCTGCAGACCGATCTGGCCTCGGCCTCGACGACGCCGAACCTGACCTTCATTACGCCTGACCTCTGCGACGACGGCCACGACGCTCCCTGCGCCGATGGACGCCCCGGCGGCCTGACCTCCGCCAATGCGTTCCTCCAGAAGTGGATTCCCATCATCCAGGCTTCGCCCGCGTACCAGCAGGACGGACTGATCATCATCAACTTCGACGAGAGCAGCTACGCCAGCATTACGGTGCCTTCGGCAAACGTGTACAACATCGTTGAAACCGGCACCTTCTGCTGCGGCCAGAAGCCTGGTCCGAACCTCGGAACCTATCCGCAGAGCTCGACCTTCGCCGGACCTCCGACCTACAACATCACCTACAACAACTACGGCGGAGACAACACCGGCGCGGTGCTGCTCTCGCCCTTCATCAAGGCGGGGACGGTCTCGAACGTGCCCTACAACCACTACTCGATGCTGCGCAGCCTTGAGGACATCTTCGGCCTCACGCACATCGGCTATGCTGGCGACCCCGCGCTCGTTCCCTTCGGCAACGACATCTTCAACAACCTTTAGTCACATCGCCGGTCCCGCCCCGCATGCTGGGACCGGCGTTACTTTCTCTTTCATGAAACCTGCAGTATTCTCCCACTTCTTCATCCCCGCCCTGGCCTTTGCAGCACTGTTTCCGCTTTCCGGATGCCGTCAGTCCACGCCTGCCGCTCCGCAAGCTGCTGCGACGACGACTCCTTCGCTTTCGCAGATGGCCCTGCTCGGACGCGATATTTTCTTTGACACCAGCCTGTCCGCATCGGGCCGGCAGGCCTGTTCAAGCTGCCATGATCCGCAACACGCCTACGGGCCGCCTGACGGACTGGCCGTCCAGCCCGGCGGAAAGGATTTGAAGACCTTCGGCTTTCGCGCCGTTCCCTCGCTCGAATACGTGTTGAATCGCACCCCCATCTGGACGAAAGAGCACCCAGCAAGCCGCACCGAGCAGCTGACCGAGCGGGAAAATGCTCCGGTCGGGGGCTTCGACTGGGATGGCCGCTTTAATTCCCTGCACGACCAGGCCGCTTTTCCACTGCTTGAACGGTCGGAGATGGCCAACGCGAACGCTGCCGACATCGCGCACAAGCTGCAGCGGTCTGGCTACAGCCAGGCCTTTGAGAAAGCATGCGGCGCAGGCATCTTCGACAAACCTGACGCGGCTTTCGACTGCATGCGCCGGGCGCTCGAACGCTTTCTGCTCGAAGACCCCAGCTTTCATCCCTTCACGAGCAAGTACGACGCTTACCTCGATCACAAGGCCACGCTGAGCGCGCAGGAAGAGCATGGGCTGAAGCTCTTCAACGATCCGGACGGCGGCAACTGTGCCGGTTGCCATCTCTCTTCGCCCGGAGCAGACGGATCGCATCCGCTCTTTACCGACTACCAGTTCGAGGCGATCGGCGTGCCGCGCAATATGGAGATTGCTGCGAACCACGGCAATTCGTTCTACGACCTTGGACTCTGCGGGCCGCTGCGCGATGACCATCGCGACGTAAAGACCTTCTGCGGGATGTTCAAGACGCCGACCCTGCGCAACACGGCGCTGCGAGGCGTCTATTTTCATAACGGACGCTTCCACTCGTTGCGCGATGCCCTGCGCTGGTATGTCGAACGCGACAGCAATCCTGCAGCCTGGTATCCGAATGGCGAGAGCTATAACGATCTGCCGCCGGAGCTGCGCAGCAACGTGGACCACATCAACGTTCCCTTTGCTCCACGGGAGGATAAGAAACCGGTCTGGAGCAGCCAGGATATCGACGACGTGATTGCGTTTCTGAATACGCTCAATGACGGTTACGTCACGAGTAAATGAAACAACCCGCTTCTTGTCATACCGAACGCAGTAAGGAATCTGCTTTTTGCCAGCACCGGCATTCAGGTGCAGATCCCTCGTTGCACTCGGGATGACAAACTTTGGCAGGCGAAAAACTCAAATAAGAAAGGGCGTTGCGGCTATGCCGCAACGCCCTTTCTGTACTTACAGGAGTGCTAGAACTTTACGACCGGAGCTTCACGCGATCCCGCGCTTGCTTCGAAGTAGGCATTGTCCGGCTGGAAACCGGCCATGCCCGCCCAGATGCTGTTCGGGAACTGGCGGATGAATGTGTTGTAGTCGCGCAGGGTGTCATTGTAGCGGCGACGCTCGACAGCAATACGATTCTCCGAGCCTTCCAGCTGATCCTGCAGCGAGAGGAAGTTCTGGTCGGCCTTCAGGTTGGGATAGTTCTCCGACAGTGCCAGCAGGCGCCCGATGGCTCCGTCAAGCTGTCCGTTTGCCTGGATCTTGCCCGCCGGATCGTGGGCGTTCAGCAAGCCTGCGCGCGCATTGGCGATGTCCGCGAAGACTTTCTCTTCGTGCGTGGCATAACCCTTGACCGTGTTCACGAGGTTAGGAATCAGGTCTGCGCGGCGTTGAAGCACCACGTCCACCTGCGACCACTGTGCGTGGACCGCTTCCTGCTTGGCTACCATCTGGTTCTTTGCGCTGACATAGCTGCCGAAGATCATCAGCACAACCAGGAAAAGAACAACCACTACTCCGATTGCGATCCACAAACCGCGACGCATCATCGTACTTGTCTCCTTCTTACACCGTTCATGTTACCAATCGCCTCCGGCTCCGCCGCCGCCGGTGCTGCCGCCGCCAAAACCACCAAAGCCGCTGCCGCCGTCATCGCCACCACCACCGCCTCCCCAGCCGCCTCCGCCACGGCCACCACCGCCGAGGAACATGCCCAGTAGAAAGCCGATGATACCTGAGCCACCAAAGCGTGCAAGGAAGATCAACAGGAAGATGATGAAGATCGCGCCAAGCAGGAGCTGCCCCAGGCTCAGATGAACCGGCTGACCCTGCGGAGGTCCTCGACGAGGCGCTGTACTCAGCGTTACACCGGCATCGCGAGCGATGATCTGCGACATCTGCCCCACCGCCGTCGAGATCGCACCGTCGAAGTCGTTCTGCCGCAAGTACGGCACCATCTGCCGCCCGATCTGGCCCACGAGTCCATCGGGCAGAATGCTCTCCAGCCCATAGCCGGTGGCGATGAAGCGCTTGCGATCGTTGACCGCAAGCAGAACGATCACGCCGCGGTCAGTCTTTTTCGGACCAACGCCCCACGCATCTTCGAGCTGCACCGCGTACTGTTCGATCGGCTCGTCATCGGTCGTGTGAACCGTGACTACCGCAATCTGCGCATGCGCCTGCCGGTCGACCTGGCCGCAAAGCAGGTTGATGCGCTGCTTCGCCTCGGGCGACATGACATGCGCGAAATCGCTGACGTAATCGGTAGGACGGGGAAGGCTCTTGACGGATTCGCACGACGCGCCCAACGAGCTCGCGACAACGAGCAGCCCTGCGCAGAAACGTGCCAACCTTTTATAAAGCATCGGTTCGATTCTACCGGAAGCAGCAAAGAAAAGGGCGGGCGCCGATGCGCCCGCCCCTGCTGGCTGGAAACAAATTAGTGTCCGGAGGTTTTTCCGTCACTGTTGAGGTTATGGCTCTGCGCGATCTGCTGAATCTTGGCCAGATGCTGATCGATCACCTGCTGCCCCTGCGAGGCCAGCTGTTTCAGCTGCGGGTTCTGGGTCTGGGAGATCTCTGACTTGAAGTCCGAAGAGTCCTTCTTGTGGTCCTTCACCATTGCTGCGATGTAAGCGTTATCGAAGTCCGCTCCGGACATTCCCTGCAGTTTATCCATCAGCTGCTTGTCCTTCTTCGACGGGCCATCCGGCACCTTCACGCCGAGTTGCTGTGCGACCGGCTTCATCTCGTCGCCGAGCTTGGTGTGATCGCTGACCATCATGGCGCCGAACTGCTTCACATCGTCGCTCGAGCCCTTCTGCTGCGCAAGCTGACCGAGTTGCACCTCCGCCATGCCGCCCTGCAGAGCGTCCTTTACAAACGACTTGTCTTCCATCTGAGACGTGCCGCTGTCCTGCGACTGCTGCTGCATCTGGTTGTTGCTGCCCGCCATGCCAGGGCTTTGTTGCGTTGTCTGCTGCTGTTGCTGCCCGCCTTGTGAGCCGCTCGACTGCGCGCCGCCCATCTGCGCGAAGGACGGACAAGCCGTCAGTAGAACAGCGCCGGCAAAGACGAGAAGATTGTTGCGGAGTTTCTTGTTCGTCATTTCGGATTTCATACTGATCGTCTCCTTCTTCTGGGAAATCAACTGTCCAGATCTCGAACGCAATGCCTGCCTGCATTGCTGTACAGGAGATGGAATGCGGAAACATGGCGTTGGAGTTGCCTTGAAACCGCGGCACGCTCTGCTCCGCGCCGGGGTTCAAAACATAAGTTCATAGGGATGATGGATTTCCGATGAGAGCAAATCGCGACAGGCAACCTTTAGTGAAGCAGTCGCGGAAGATTCCAGTGTCTCCACACGCTGACCATGCGAAGCAGGAAGCAGAAGACGGCTCCGCAGATGGTGACCGGCAGGCGGGGCAGCTTCAGACTCAGGCCCGCAGCCACGATCATCGCTCCGAAAAGTGCAGCCGCGGCGTAGATGTCCGTCCGCAGCACCGCGGGTACCTGCGCCAGCAGCACGTCGCGCAAGGTGCCGCCGCCTACTCCCGTGAGTCCGCCCATCAGGATCGCGATGAAGGGATGAATGCCGTACTCGAGCGCTTTCTCGACACCTGCAACGGCGAAGAGACTCAATCCCGCTGCATCGAGCATTACGATCAGGCCGGCAGGAATTTCGCGCACAAAAGGATAGAAGCAAAAGACGGAGCCAGCTCCGGCAAAAGCTATCAGACCATAACGCCAGTCGCGCACGGCATTCGGCGGAACGGCACCGATCAACAAATCGCGCAGGATGCCTCCGCCGACAGCTGTGGCAAAAGCCAGGACCATCAGCCCGAGCAGATCCAGCCCATGCGACGCCGCGGTCATTGCGCCTTCCAGTGCAAAGACATACGTCCCAATAAAGTCGAGGATCGTGATGAGCGAAACCCTGCTTTTCGCCTCTCCGGCCATTGGTTTCCGTTCTCCTGAAGATTGGAAGAATTGTCTCATCTGGCAGGAACGCATTGTTCCGCAGCTTTGTTCAGGTTATAGTTTTAAGCATGCCTCGCTTATCGAGATCGCATTCGCAATTTTCCTGGCTGCAGCTGCTGGGAATCCTGTGTATTGCCCTGGTCGCGATCAGCGGAGTTGCGCAGGTTGTTCATGCGCACCCGGGTGGGCAGTCCGATCATGACTGCGCGCTCTGCATCTCGGCTCACCAGGCCGTGCAGGTCGCCGTCATTCTGCTGCTCGCTGTTTTCGTCGAGCCGGTCGCGTTTCTTGCGTCAGAAAGTTTCTCGCGGCCCCGGGTATGCCGTTTCAGTTTCAAGCTCTTCTGCCGGCCTCCGCCAGCTGTTTTCCCTTCTGTCTAATCATGGCTTCACAGAACAAGAACAGCTTTGCCGTTCGGGAGAACGTTTTCTCCTGAACATTGGAGGTCTTTCCATGCGCACATTGGTGCGATCGTTTTTCTTTCCCGTTTTCATCTGCCTGCTTCTGCTCCAGGCGTTTCATCCCTCGTTTGCCCAGTCGGCCGGACAATCCGGGACCTTGCGCGGAACAGTCACCGACGCTTCCGGTGCAGTGATTCCCGGCGCGACCATTGAGCTTCAGAACCCGGTCAGCGGTTTGCACCGTACGGCCACCGCAGACAGCCAGGGCCAGTACCAGATCACCAATCTTCCTCTGAACCCTTATCACATGGTCGTGAACGCAACGGGTTTCCAGTCGAAGATGGTCGATGTGGAAGTGCGCTCGTATGTGCCGGTTGTGATTTCGACAGCTCTGACTGTTGGAGCCAACGCTACGACCATCACGGTTGAAGGCAATGACCTTCTGGAAGCCAGCTCCGGCCTGCATACCGATATAGACCGTGGCGCTTTCGCGAAGGTTCCGCTCGAAAGCCAGTCTTCTTCGCTCAGCTCGCTGGTTACGCTTTCCTCGCCGGGTGTCAGCGCGGACTCCAACGGCCTCTTCCATGGCCTCGGCGATCACGCTTCGAACTCCTTCTCGATCGACGGTCAGCCTGTCACCGACCAGCAAAGCAAAGTCTTCTCGAACCAGCTTCCGTCGAACTCGGTGCAGTCTGTCGAAGTGATCGCAGGCGCTCCGCCGGCAGAGTATGGAGACAAAACCAGCCTCGTCATCAATGTGACCACCCGTTCCGGCCAGGGCGTCAAGACACCGACCGGCAGCCTCACGACCTCTTACGGAAGTTTCGGATCGGCCAGCACCGGCTTCGACATCAGCTACGGCGGCGACAACTGGGGCAACTTCTTCGAGGTCGACGGCCTCAATAGCGGACGCTTCCTCGATCCGCCTGAGTTCAAGGTCCTCCACGACAAGGGCAATGAGGAAAATGTCTTCGATCGCCTGGATCGCACGCTGAATTCGAAGGACTCGCTGCACCTGAACCTGACTTATACACGCTCGTGGTTCCAGACACCGAACGCCTACGACAACCTGAACGTACAGAACGTGATCAGCGACGGCACCAGCCCCAATCCCGTCTTCGCCAACGTAGGCGATGCCGACCAGCACTCGAAGATCGAGACCTTCAACATTGCGCCGCTTTACACGCGCATCGTCAACAATAATTCGGTCTTCAACCTCGGCGCTTATGTTCGCAAGGATGCCTACAACTATTATCCGAGCGGCAATCCGCTGGCCGATCTCGGTCCCGCCAACCTGCAAACCTCGTCGATTGGACAGGAACGCACGCTGACCAATGCCGGTGCTCACACCGACTTCTCCTACAGCAAGGGTGTGAACAATATCAAGGTCGGTGCGATGTATGAGCAGACCTTCCTGCGCGAAAACGACCGCCTCGGTATCGTCGACCCTACCTACAATGCCCCGTGCGTAGACTTCGCTGGCAATCCGGTTGCCGGATACAGCAGCACGCCCGATTGCGGACTTGGTGCGAATCCCAACTACAACCCGGTTCTCGCGCCCTACGATCTGACGCGCGGCGGCAGCTACTATCACTACTTCGGTCATACCGATGTGAAGGAGCTTGCGCTTTACATCGAAGACCAGATTAAGGCCGGCAACTGGCTCTTCAACGTCGGTATTCGCGGCGATATCTATAACGGACTCACCGTCGCTCACCAGGCCGAGCCGAGACTAGGCGTGGCCTACACCATTCAACCGACGAACACGGTACTGCGCGTCTCCTACGCGCGTACGCTCGAGACGCCCTTCAATGAAAATCTGGTGCTCTCCAGCCAGGGATGCCTCGACCCTGTGCTCAATCCCTTGCTCGCCTGCACTCCCGGTGTAGCCGGTACACTCACACCCGGTTATCGCAACGAGTTTCACGCGGGTTTCCAGCAGGCCTTCAGCAAATACCTGGTGGTCAGCGGCGAATATATCTGGAAATACACGCATGGAGCCTTCGACTTCAGCGTGCTCGGCAACACGCCGATCACCTTCCCCATCGACTGGCACAACTCGAAGATCCCCGGCTATGCGCTACGTGTCGACATGCCGGAGCTTCACGGGCTGTCAGCCTACGCTGTCATGTCGTCCGTATCGGCCCGTTTCTTCGGCCCACAGATTGCCGGCGCAGGCGCGACCGTGGCGGCAAGCGGCAATACCTACTATCCCTTCCGCATCGATCACGACGAACGCTTCAACCAGACCACCCACATGCAGTACCAGCTACCCTGGAGACGCATGCCCTGGATCGGCTTCAACTGGCGCTATGACAGTGGCCTCGTTGCCGGCTCGGTCCCCTGCTACAACACCACCGACCCGAACAGCGGATGCGCCGGCACCTCTATCACCCTGCCCAATGGGCAGCCCGGCATCGACCTCAGCGGCCTCACCTATGACCAGCAGTTCGAAGCCGGCCTGATCTGCGATGGCGTGAAGGCGACTCCGGCAGCCGGCTTCACACAGTGCGATGCCGGCGGACTGACCTCGAAGCTGGTGAAGATTCCGGCACCTGGCACCGAAGACGACGATAAGAATCCGCCGCGCATCGCGCCGCGCAATCTCTTCGACATGTCCGTCGGTGACGACAACCTCTTCAACGGCGATCGCTATAAGTGGAGCCTGCACCTGACGGGCGTAAACATTACCAACAGCTACTCGCTCTACAACTTCCTCTCTACCTTCAGCGGCACGCACTACGTTACGCCGCGAGCCCTGACCGCCGAGGTAGGCTTCCATTTCTAACCCTGACCATTAAAGCTTCACCTGACGGGACGGCCTCGCGCCGTCCCGTTTTTTTCAAAGGCGATATCCTGAAGAGGTATGCCTGACCGTAATCTTCCCACGCCTCCCGTTGCTGCGATCCGTCACACTGAGAACACGCTCCACAACCACACGCTGGTCGACGACTACGCATGGCTGCGGGAAAAAGAGAGTCCCGAGGTCATCGCTTATCTGAATGCGGAGAATGCATACACCGAAGCGGTGATGCAGCCGACCAAAGAGCTCCAGAAGGATCTGTATGAAGAGATGGTCAGCCACATCAAGGAGACCGATGTCTCCGTTCCCTACCAATATGGAGATTTCTGGTACTACTCGCGGACGGAGCAGGGCTCGCAGTATCCGATTCACTGTCGCAAGCGCGGGAACCTCGACGCGACCGAAGAGATCATCCTCGATGTGAACGAGCTGGCGAAGGGTGAATCCTTCATGGCGGTCGGTGCGCTCACCCTCTCCGATGATGGCAACCTGCTGGCCTTCTCGACGGACAACACCGGCTTCCGCCAGTACACGCTGCACGTAAAAGACCTGCGCACCGGCGAGATTCTTGGGGAAAAGGTCGAGCGCACCGGATCCATTGTCTGGGCAGCCGACAACCGGACGATCTTCTACACGATTGAAGATGAGATTCAGAAGCGCCACTACCGCCTCTACCGGCACACGCTCGGCACTCCGCACGAACAGGACACGATCGTCTTCGAGGAGACCGACGAGCGCTTCAACCTCGGTGCAGGACGGAGCCGCGACCGCAAATACCTCTTCCTCGAAAGCGCGAGCCACACCACGACCGAGGAGCGCTTTCTTGCAGCCGATAATCCGGCGGGCGAATGGACGCTGATCGAGCCGCGCCGCGATGACATCGAATACTACGCCGATCACAGGGATGGCCTGTTCTACATTCGCACCAACGACACGGGCCGCAACTTCCGCCTGGTGACGACTCCAACCGACCGGCCGGCGAAAGAAAACTGGTCGGAGATGATTTCGCATCGCCCTGAAGCCATGCTCGAGGATGTGGATCTATTCGATTCATTCTACGTTGTTTGCGACCGCGCTAACGGACTTGAGCAGCTCCGCGTCGTGCCCTTTGACGCTCCGGAAACCGCGCGCGAAATTCCCTTTCCCGAACCGGTTTACAGCGCCCATCCGCACATCAACCGGGTCTTCTCGACGACGAAATATCGCTACAGCTACCAGTCGCTGGTCTCGCCTGCGTCCGTCTATGAGTATGACGTAGCGACTGGCGACGCGGTTCTGCTCAAGCAGCTTGAAGTTCCAGGCGGATTCGACCGCAGCCTTTACGCCTCAGAGCGCATCTTCGCGACTGCTTCCGATGGCGTGCAGGTACCTGTCTCGCTCGTTTACCGGCGCGACAGGTTCCAGTCCGGCCTGAATCCGCTTTACATCTATGGTTACGGATCCTACGGCTACTCCCTGCCCATCGGCTTCAACAGCAATCGGCTGAGCCTGCTCGATCGCGGAGTGGTGCTGGCCTACGCGCACATCCGCGGCGGCGGAGACATGGGCAAGCCCTGGCACGATGCCGGACGCCTCGAACACAAACTCAATACCTTCACCGACTTTATCGCCGTAGCCGAAGAGCTGATCGCGAAGAAATACGGCGCCCCCGAGCGCATCGCCATAGAAGGCGGCAGCGCCGGCGGACTGCTGATGGGTGCGGTCACGAACATGCGTCCCGATCTCTTCCGCGCGGTTCTTTCGCACGTGCCGTTCGTCGACGTCATGAACACCATGCTCGATGCTTCCCTGCCTCTGACCGTTCCCGAGTACGAGGAGTGGGGCGATCCAAACCAGCCCGACGCCTTTCAGACCATGCTGAGCTACTCGCCCTACGACAACCTCAAGAAGGGCGAATATCCGGCCATTCTGGTAAAGACATCGCTGTACGACAGCCAGGTGATGTACTGGGAGCCGGCCAAGTACGTCGCGAAGCTCCGTACGCTCAAGACCGACGCCCACCCGCTGCTGCTGCACGTCAACATGAGCGCAGGTCACGGCGGCGCATCCGGCCGCTACGACTACCTGAAAGAGATTGCGATGGACTATGCGTTTCTGCTGGGCGAACTGGGCGTAGAAGCCTGACGGCCGTCGTAGTATGATCGGCTCCGCAAACGAACCGCGGTATTTCTGATCGGTTGCGCTGCAGATCAGGGAACGCGGTTCCGGGAGGAGTGCAGGTGATCCGATTGTTGGCCGTGCTTCTGCTGCCTGTAATGGCAGCCCTGGCGAATGAGCTTCCAAACAAGAAGTATCTTGATCTCGACCACATTAAGGTCATGGTTGCCGCCTCAGAGGCAAAAGCAAAAGAACTGAATGTTTCCGTCACGATCTGCGTCGTCGATGAGAGCGGGAATCTTCTCTTCCTTGAGAAGGGCGAATCCGCAACGCTGAATACGATCCAGTTCGCTCAAAAGAAAGCCCGCCATGCGGCTTTCTACGGTAGCCCATCGAAAGACGGCGCAGACACGGTAAAGAATGGCCACACGGAGGCGATGGCGTTTCCCGAGTTTTTCCCAAACCAGGGAGGGTTGCCGATCAAGGTGGATGGGCAGCTGGTCGGCGGAATCTCCGCAAGTGGCGCCAAGTCAGAGATCGATGAGGCGATTGCGCAGGCCGGCCTCGATGCACTTCTGAAAAAGTGAAGGCCGGGCTTACTTCTTACCCGGCACCAGCTTGATCTCGAACAGCTTTGGCCAAAGCTTCCCGGTCACGAAGAGCCGATCGGTTTTCGCGTCATAAGCAATGCCGTTCAGAACGGCATTGCCGCCACTGCCTTCGTATCCTGGCAGGATGCCGCTGAGGTCGATCCAGGCGATCACCTTGCCGGTCGCCGGCGAGATGCGTGCAATGCGATCGGTCTGCCAGATGTTCGCGTAGACCTCGCCGTGAATGTATTCGAGCTCGTTGATCTGGTCGATTGGCTTGCCGTCGTCTGTCACCTTGACGCGGCGGATTTCCTTGAACGTCTTGGGGTCGAGGAAGCGCAGGTAGGGCGTGCCATCGCTCATGATAAGCGAGGTCTTATCGTGGGTCAGTCCCCAGCCTTCGCCGGTGTAATGAAAGGTGCTGATCTGGCGAAAGCTGAAGCGGTCGTAAACAAATCCAAGCTGCGCCTTCCAGGTGAGCTCGATCAACATCGAACCCCAGTCGGTAAGCCCCTCGCCAAAATATTCGCCCGGCAGCTCATAGTGCTGCAGCACCTTGCCGCTCTCCAGATCGACCATGCGTATGGAAGAGTGGCCTTCGAGTCCCGTCCCCTCGTAGAGATTGCCGTCGAGGTAGATCAGCCCCTGCGTGTAGGCTGAGGTGTCGTGCGGATAGGTATGGATCACCTTGTATCCCTCGACTGGCGCAGCCCAGGCGGACACGGAAGACGCAAGCAGCAGAACAGCGAAGAGAGCGGAGGAGCACTTTGCGGAGAGACGCATACGTATTTAAAGATAGCCCATCCACCCGCCAGGCATGAAAAGATGGATAGTGGGACCCACCATGGAGCCGAATCCGCAGACGCCCCCCATCGACATCTTTGACGGCCACAACGACGTTGTGCAGCTTCTTCGTGAATACGCGCCTGAAGGCGTCGATTTCTTAGCTGAAAATACCTCCGGACATCTGGATCTGCCGCGCGCCCGGCGCGGCCGCCTCATCGGCGGATTCTTCGCCATGTGGGTTCCATCGCAAACGACCGGTGTGCCTCCGGTGAGAGCCGGCCACCGGCTGCGGCTTCCCGGAGCTGTCGATTACCCTTTTGCTAAAGCCGCCATCGAGCGCCAGCTTGCTGCGCTAAGAGCACTTGCTGAACGTGCTCCGGAACAAGTTCGCATCGTTGTCACCCCTGCAGAGATCGAACAGGCGCGCAGCGAAGGAATCTTTTCGATTCTGCTGCACATGGAGGGAGCAGAAGCCATTGGACCAGGCTTTGCGGAACTGGATGAGCTTTATGCGAAGGGGCTGCGTAGCCTCGGCATCGTCTGGAGCCGCCCGAATATCTTCGGCAATGGCGTTCCTTTTGCCTACCCGAGTTCACCCGACACCGGTCCCGGGCTCACTGACATGGGCAAGGAACTGGTCAGGCGCTGCAACCAGCTTGGCGTGCTGATCGACCTGGCACACCTCAACGAAAGAGGATTCTGGGATGTTGCACGGTTGACCACCGCTCCCCTGGTGGCTACACACTCCTGTTCACACGTGGTCTGCGCGTCGTCGCGTAACCTGACCGACGAGCAACTGGACGCCATCCGTGAATCTGACGGGTTGGTCGGCCTGAACTTCTCTGTTGGCGATGTGCGCGCGGACGGCATGCCCGATGCGGAAACGCCTCTACATCTGCTGGCCAGGCAATGCGCTTATCTGGTCGAAAAGCTGGGTATCGACCGCGTCGCCATTGGCTCTGACTTCGATGGCGCCACCATCCCGGCGGAGATTGGAAGCGCAGCCGGCCTGCAAAACCTGATCGAAGCTTTGCGAGAGCATGGCTTCGATGATGCTTCCCTGCGCAAAATCGGTTTCGAGAACTGGATGCGGGTACTGCGGCTTACGCAGCGTTGAGTGTTTCATCCCCGGCTGCGGCTGTTTCCTTTCGGCGCAGGTAGAGCAGAACAGACCAGCTGATGAACGCCAGTGCGCCATCGGTCAGCAGACTGGCCACAGCCGCGCCCTGCCACGACCATCGCGGAACCAGCCACCACACCAGCAACAGGTTCAGCAGGGCCGTCGAGACCTGTGTGGCGGTGCGTATCCACTGCGAGGTCGATGCAGTAATCACCGATCCCCACGCGTAGTGCAGCACACGCAGAAGCGGCAGCAGGCATAACCAGCGCAGAGCCGTAACCGATGCAGCGAAGGATTTCCCGAAGAGAATGGGTAACAGGCCAGCAGTGCTGAAGAGAATCACCGCTGTCAGAACCCCATAGGGGACCGTTCGCCGCATCAGGCGACTCGTCAGCAGATCCGCCTCGCGAACACTTTTTCCGCCCGCACGAAAAAGCCGGGGCATCGCAGCGGTATAGAGCCCATAAAGTGGAGCCGTAGCCACATCCACAACCCGATAGGCTGCTGCGTAGATACCTGCGGCATAAGTCATACCGAAACTGACCAGGAATGTCTTATCGATGTCGTTGTAGATCGAGATTGAAGAGTTCGAGAGTGAAAAGCTCAGCCCTTCGCTCAAGTCTTTCCACCTGAGCCGGGTGTAAACGGGCCACCCCAGCTGCATCGTCACCATATAGAGCGCGACCACAGCCACGGTCAGCGGAGAAAGCCAGTAGATCCGCGCCCATGTTCCTGCACTTATCCGATGGTGAACGGCATGGGCGTAGATCGACAATCCACCGGCGAGCGCCGCTCTACCGAGGTTCACGTAAGTTGTTAGCTGGGCGTTCCGCCGCAGCTGGCCGACTCCCTGAAACGCCCGGCTGGCGAGTTGCACTAGTTTGCCGAAGAGTCCATCCGACAGCGCGATCCATGGAACCAGCGGCCGCAGCACCGCAGCAAGCGCGAAGTGTGCAAACCCCATCGATACAAGCAACAGCAGGACGAATCCGTAGACAGTGACACGCAATGCGTGACCCCATGTCGCCGCGAAAGAGCTGTGGTCGCGGCTCAGGTTACGCATCAGGACCATCTCCATGCCACCACTTGAAAACTGGCTGAGAATGGTCACCAGCGCCACCACGCCGACGAACGCTCCATACTCGGCGCTGCCGAGCGTGCGCCCCATCAGCACGAAGTAGACAGCCTGCAGTACGATCGACAGGAACTGGCCGCCGATCACCCACAACGATCCTTTGCGCAGGCTGTCTTCCATCACGATGAGGCTAGCAGGTCGCAATAAATATCCTCGAGCAGAGCGGTCTGCCGGTAGAGATTGAAGCGTCTTTCCGCGTGGTCACGGCCCGCGGTCGATAGCGACTGGCGAAGCCGGGCATCTCTCAATAGATTGAGGATCGCGACCGCCAGGGAGTCACTGTCGCCGGAATTTACCAGCAGGCCGGAGCGGCCATGATCCAGCGCCTCTTCGACACCCGTGCCGCGAAAACCCACGCCCGGCAGGCCCACGGCCTGCGCCTCGCACATCACCATCCCCAACCCTTCGGCGTCTCCGCTGGCTACCTGCAGGCTGGGCATCACCAGCATGCTCGCACGCCCCATCCAGTCGCGTACCTGGCGATGCGTCTGCATTCCGGTGAAGGTATACCGGCGCAGCCGCTGCCGGGCCTCCTCTTCAAGAGCACGACGCAGTGGGCCATCGCCAATCACTACCAGCCGCGCGTCAGGATGTCGTTGCTCAACCTGCTGCATGGCGCGCAATAAAAAGCTGCAGCCCTTGTTTTCGACAAGCCGCCCAGCGAAGAGAACGATCGGTTCTGCTTGCAAAGATCGAATCCCTGGACGAAATTTTTCCAGATCGACTCCGATGGAATGCACACGCAGCTTTTCTTCCGGGAAACCCCGTTCGATTGCCCGTCGACGAATATATTCGGAGACACACAGAAACAGCCTCGCACTCCCCCACAACTCCTGGCGCCTTCGCAGATAAATCCTGCCGGCCGCCGTGCGCTTCATGTGGCTGTCGTCTCGCGTTACATCGTAGCCATGCAGTGTAACGATCATGGGCACGTTCAGACGCCGCTGGATCGGCAGCGCCAGCGCGGCGTCCACGGCAAAGTGCGCATGCAGCAATTGAGAACGCGTCTCCACCAGGGCATCCATAAAGTGCGGAGCATATCGAGTCTCGGCAAAGACTCGCCGGCGAATCTTTGCGCGTAGCGACGCTCCCTCTGAGAGAACCCGCGAAGTCGCATGCTGAAAATCCAGGCTTTCGGGAAGGCGCTTTATCCCGGCAAAAACCGCCTGAAAGATGCGCATGGCGCGGCTCTGCTCGACAAGAAATGCTTCGGACCTAGGCAGCAGCTCGCTGCGGAAGAGCAGCACCCGGCGTTGCGTCATGACAGACCTGCGGCAACCGGTTTGAACGTCACTCTGAAGGCGGGTATTGTTTGCCTCTCGGCACGATGCAGCTCCAGGTTCGCAATCGCGCTGACATAGAGAACCCAGAACAGGCCGTTAAAAGTCAGCAACGCATTTTCGTCGAAATTGAAGAACAGCATGAGGATCAGCAGGTAAAAGATCCACACAACCTGATGGATATCTCCGGAGCATAAAACCGGGAGCAGTCTCCGCCACGCGCGCAGGTAGCTCAATACCCAGAACGAGAGGCCGGCAAGCCCGGTCTCCAGCCAGATCTCGAGAAATCCGTTGTGCGCGTGAAAGACGATAAAGTGCAGTGCGACTACGGTTTTAAATGCCGCGCCTTGCGTGCCGTGCCAGTACGCGGCGTAACCCCAGCCCAGCAAGGGCCTTTCGCGTATCGCCAGAAATACCTGCCGCCAGATATTGGTCCGGCCCGAAAGCGTTGCATCGCGACCCAAGAACTCAGCTATCTCGCGATACCCTGCCGCCGCCACGAGCGCCACTGCCAGGATGAAACATGCTGAGGCGCCGATCAGAAGCATGCGGCTCCGAGCTTCAAGGCGCGCCGCAAGCCACAGCCATACAGCAAGCGATAAGAGGACCGCCGCTGCCAGCCATGCGCTTCGCGATCCGCTCATCAACAGGACCAGGACAAACAAAATCCCGCTCGCAACTCGTGTGAAGGTGAGGCGTCTTTCCGCCAACAGGAGCGCTAATGCCAGCGTCATCATGCGCCCGCAGCTGTTCTTCTGCGTAAAGACGCCCTGCCAGTTCATATGGTGACCAGGAGAGGAGTCGAGTCCCACGGAAGGAACTGCAATCGCCAACACCGCGGAGAAGATCGCCAGAACAATCATGGCGATCCAGAGCAATCGCAACTGCCGCCTCAGCGGGAAGCGCACGGCGAGATACAGACCGAAAAACCCCGCCAGCGCAAAAGGCACCGACCTTCGCACACTGATTGATGGGTATTGCGACCAAATTGTCGAAGCCACTGCCACCGCTGCCAGCGCGCCCGCCCACTGCATCGCTCCAAGCCGGCGCGTTACTCCCTGCAGGTTTAAAAGCAGGAGCAGAGCAATGCCTGCATTCACCAGGATTTGCGAAGCGATGCCTCCGTAGAGAGTCAATCCCGAGGCGGGAGCGTTTGTCATCTCCAGAGCCTGGTTCGGAGCAATGAATGGAATGGCGCCTTGCACGGCGAAGAAAAGCAGAATTGCGACACAGCCCAGTTCTTCGATCGTCATCTTCATCGGCCTGCCCTTACCGGCCTGCATAGATCAGCGCTGAGCTGGCCGAGGTTACAATCGCGCTGGTCCCGATCGCTATGTTTTTGCCGAAGCTGAACGGGATGAAAATCACATCATCCGCAACCAGGAGCTCGTCGGGAGCTTCGCCGCGCTCAATCTCCTTCAACGGCAGATCTCGCTCCTCATACTGGCCGTTATTGTTATGCAGGATGCGCGCACGGCTTTCCGCTGCCGTTTTATTCACCCCCGCCGCCATGGCAATCGCCTGCAGCGCCGTCATGCGTGATTCATTCTGCATGACGTAACCGCCCGGCCTGCCGACATCACCGAGCACGTAAACGATGCCTGCCTTCGGCACGACAATCCTGTCGCCGGGAAAGATCTTCACGTTGGCGTTGAAGGCATCGTCCGCGTGATTCGAGAGAAAGACTTCGACGAGTCCATTGCCACCACTGCGTTCGATGGTGATATGCCTGTCAGCTGTCTCAGTTAGTCCGCCTGCCATGGCCAGAATGTCGAGCAGACTCCGCGCCGTCGTAATGGAGATCGTGCCCGGCTTTACCACCTGCCCCAGCACGGCTACCGTCTGGGTCGCGTACTCTTCGATGAATACCGACACGACCGGATGCCTCAGATATTGGCGATCGATGTATTGTTGCTCGATTGCCGTTGCAGCCTGTTCCGTGTTGAGCCCCTCCACTTTAACGTCACCGGCCATTGGCAAAGTAATCTCGCCCGAATCTCGAACGCGGACTCTCTGTTCGAGATCCGATTCACGTAACACGGTTACATGGAGCAGATCGCCTGGCCCGATACGCAGACTCTCCTGCGGCGCGGCGGCTGGCTCCTGCGCTCGAAGTACCGCGAGGGAAAACAGCAACAGGCAGCACCCAAGACATTTACGCATTCGCATAGCTTCCTTCTCGCGGCTTCATCCCGCGTTTGTAACCGTAGTAGGCACAGTACTCGTCCGAATCGGCAGAGACCCCATTCAGCACGGTGCCCAACTTGGAAGTCCCGGGAAGATTTGCGGCGATCATTCGGTGGCTGCGCTGCACAGACTGCTTGGAGGCGTAACCGTGGCGCACGACCAGCAGCGTCACATCGCAAAGCCGCGAGAGGATCCTTGCATCTGTGACAGGCAACACGGGAGGACTGTCCAGCACGATAAAGTCGTACTCCACGCGCCAGTAGGAAAGCAGCCGAGCCATCGTCGCGGATGCCAGCAATTCCGAGGGCCTGGAAGGTATCTCGTCACCGCACAACAGCGAAAGACCTGGCATCTCGGGATGCCTCCGAATTTGCGGAACATCGCCCGAGAGTGCGCCGGCGAGACCCGAACCCTGGCTCTCGTAAAACTCACGCGATAGCGACGGCCGGCGCAGGTCCGCATCCACCAGCAACACTTTTTTCCCGAGCTGCGTCAGCGCGCCCGCTAGATTTACCGCCATGCGACTCTTGCCTTCGCCGGTAATCGAGCTTGTGATCAACAACGTCTGCGGATTCCCACCTTCCTGTTGCAGGACGGAGGTACGCAGCGAGCAAACCGCTTCGACAAAAGAGGCGGCGTTATATTGCGGACTCTCCGGCAACGCGAGCCTCGGCATTAATTCGCGTCGTTTTCCGAGTCGAGCCAGACTCCGCCTGTTGAACTCCAGGCTAGGAACGACGCCCAGCAATGGAGATCCGAGGAGCCCTTCCAATTCCTCCAACGACTGCACTCTCTGATCCTGCAGTTCCCTCAAGAGCGCCAGGGAAGACCCCATGAGCAGCCCCCCTGCAAGCGCGGCTGCATAATACAGCGGAATGTTAGGGCTGCGCGGATGATCGGGGGGAGGCATGCGCCCCTGATTTACCACCGTCATGTTTGTCGCACGCAGGCCTTCTAGAATACCTGCCTGCTTCAACCTGCCCAGCAGGCCCTCGTAGATGCTGCGGCTTCCATCGGCCTCCTGCTTGGCAAGAACATAAGCCGTTGCACGATCGTTGCTCGCTTCGGCAGCGGCCTTTTGTTTGTCCAGAGCATCCCGCGCGGCCTCCTCGGCCGAAGCTGCGATCTCATAATCGGTTCTGGAGCGCTCGCCGACTCGGTGCGTCTCGTCCTGAATAGACTTCTCTACTCCGTCCAGCTGCGCGTGCAGTTCCGCAATCTTCGGGTAAGCCGGCCCATAGCGCGTTTCATCTTCCGCCAGCTCCGCGCGCAGAGGCGCTTCCTGCGAACGAAGCGTCTGCAGCAATGCCAGCGAGTTCGTCGATGGAGACGCTCCCGCATTTCCCGCCAAGCCGGAAATCAACTCGGGATCTTCGCTCTGCGAGATCCGGTAAATGGCTTCTTTCAAAATGCGATTCGACTCGGCCGAAGCCAGGGTTTCATTCAACGTTTCCAGCCGGCTGAGCATCACGTTGTGACTGCCATCGGCTCCATACATCCCGGTATCGCGCTCCATGCGAACGGCCTTCGATTCCAGATCGTCCGTCTGCTTTTTCAACTCGACCAACTGGCTTCCAAGCCATGTGGAAGCCTGCGCGGTTGCACGATATCTTGCCTGGAAGCTGTAATCCATCAGCGACTGAATCAGGCAGTTCACCACGCTCGCCGCAAGCGCGGGATCCGGGTTGGAATAACTCACATCGATCAACCGCGTGCCCGCGACGGGCGCGACCTTCAGGTGCGACGCAAAGATCTTCAGGGCGACATAACGGCGGTTGGGCGCCTCTTCCAGTGGCACATTGAGCGGCTCTACCGGTTTGCGCCAAAAGAACAGCCAGCCAGGCAGTCCCGGCCCCGCGGCCCGCTGTGGAAAATAGTCCGCCGTAGGCTCGAGCTTCATTTCGCGGATGACGTTGAGCGCCAGCGTATCCGAACGCAAGATGTTCGCCTGCGTTTCAAGCGTCACGCTGTAGTCGAGTGAGTCCTCCGCAGTTGGCATATCGCCCGTCACACTCGTATCCAGTCCGAAGACTCCAGGCGACTCCTTCTGCACCTCGATCTGGGCGCTTGCCATGAAGCGCCGTGTCGCCAGGATGCAATAGATACTCACAAGCACCAGCATGGCTGTGATCGTCCAGCCAATCCATGCGCGCCTGCGGCGCATGATCGCAAAGATGTCGATCAGCGTCCATTCCCTGCGCTGAAAGCCCGACGGATCGCCGTTCTCGAATGCGCGCACCTGAGATGCCACCCGTATTACCCCTTACGCATTTCGCGTTAATACAACCGATCCGTCGAAGTCGAAGCTGAAATCCATTTCGCTCAGCCCTGCCCTGGTCATCGTGTCGCGCAGGCGCCGCCGGTCGTTTGTCTGAAACAGAAGGAAACCGCTGCCGCCGGCGCCGACCAGCTTGCCGCCGGATGCTCCGCCTTCGTTTCGTGCCAATGCATAGAGCTCGTCAATTTGCCGGTTGCTCATTCCAGCGGAACGGCTGCGCTTGCGCAGCCAGTGCTCATGCATCAGCGGGCCGAAGCGATCGACCGCACCCGCCTCGAGTGCCGTCGCAATTTCGCGGCCCAGCTCCTTAGTGAAATGCAGGCTCTCCAGCATTCCCGCATCACCAACCTCCGACCTAGTCTTCTGGTCGGCTAGCAGGCCGGACGCTGAACGCGTGTAACCCACAAAAAAGAGCATCAGAGAGTCCCGTAGTTCCAGCAGCGCGCTTGCCGTCATCTTCAGCGGAGCAACCGAGACCCCGCCATCCGGCATATAGTACTGGCACATCAGGCCGCCGAATGCGGCGATGTACTGGTCCTGCTTACCAACCGGCTCGTTCAGCCTTTCCATCTCGATCGTGACCGCTTCACGAGCCAGGATGTCTGCGGTCACCGGCTGCCGTTTGTAGGCGTGAAGCGCGTGCACCAGCCCCACAAGAAATGTTCCGGACGATCCCAGTCCAGTACCAGCCGGCACATCCGCCACACTGACTATTTCAAGCGGCGCGGGGATATCGTGCATCCTGATGGCCTCGCGCAGAAGGGGATGCCGGATAGCATCAACAGACTCAGCGTGCTCGACCTCGGAATACTTCAGAAAATATCCGGGCAAAAAGCTGCGATTGATCGTGATGTACACGTACTTCGTAATGGCCGCGGAGATCACGAAGCCGCCAAACTCGCGATAGTAGGAGGGCAGATCTGTTCCGCCGCCGCCAATCGATATGCGCAGCGGGGTGCGCGTCATGATCATGCGCACACCGCTTTGGCCAGCAGCATCGCATTTGTCTCCTCTATTCCAGAAAGCGAACCAATCTCGTAAAACCGTTCACCGGCTTCAAAGCAGGCCATGTCGCCGCTTTCGACCAGTTCCTTCTGCAAATCGCCGAGATCGAATGGCTCTTCAGCAGCGGAGGCCGCAAACGCTCGCGGAGTAAAAAGGCTCAGCCCGTAATCGATGTGCCGCATTGCCGCAACAGCTTTGCGCTTTTCATAGCGAACGATCTTCCCGGCAGAGAGCTCGACATTGCTTGCACCCCAGCGTCCTTCATTCGCAAAAACGGTCATCAGAGCCGGCTTACCTGCAGCCTGAAATGCGTCCACCACTGGAGCGAAGGGCACAGTCAGATAGCTGTCCCCGTACATCACCCAGAAGAGCTCGCCGAGCAGCGGCAAAGCGCGACGAACGGCTCCGCCTGTGCCGAGCAGATCGGGACCGTCGCAGGAATAGCGCAAGCGACATCCGAAGCGGCTTCCGTCTCCCGCAAAGTCCTCGATCATGTCTCCGAGATGCCCGCAACAGATCACAACATCCTCGACTCCTTCGCCGGCGAGACGCCGAAGCTGGTGCGCCAGAAACGGCTCGCCGGCGACGGGCAGCAGCGACTTCGGCACACTCGCTGTCAGCTCTCCCAGGCGTGTTGCCAGCCCTCCGGCGAGCAGGGCCAGAGAGGGCATTCCTCCATCAGTTCGCAAGAGCCGGTTCCTCCAAAGGGTGCTTGCCCAGCACACGCTCATCCGCAGCCATTTCACGCAGCGATGCAGCCACTGCCTCGCGGCTATTCCGCTTCGGGGACCAGCCCAGCGACCGCAGACGGGTAGTGTCGAGCCTGACGACCGGAACGTCACCTTTCCAGCCCCGATCCCCGCCGGTGTAATCGAAAAATGGTGGGTTGCGGATTCCAAGTACAGCCACTGCCATCCGCGCAATCTCCGTCACCGTCACCGCGTCCTCGGTGCCAACGTTGTAGACCGCAAATCCTGCACTCGTATGCTGCCCGGCGTGCAACACGGCCTCGACTACGTCCGACACATGCACATAGTCCTTACTCTGCCTGCCATCGCCCATGATCCTCAGCTGCGATGGATCTGCCGCGAGCCTGCGCAGAAAGTCATAGCCGACACCGTGAGTCTGCCGCGCGCCCACAACATTCCCAAAACGGAATGCGCAGGCATTCATCCCGAACATGGCTGCATAACTCGCGATCAATGCTTCACCCGCGAGCTTGCTGGCACCGTATGTCGAAACCGGTTGTAGCGGACCGCTTTCTTCGGTCCAGGGCAGTTTGTCCAACTCGCCATAGACGCCGCTGCCTGAGGCATATAGCAACATGGAAGCACGCGTCCTGCGCATCGCCTCGACAACATTGTTCGTGAGAAGAGTGCCCTGGTAGAAGTCGATCTCAGGGTCCGTAGCCGCCCGCGCAATGTCGGGGTTGGACGCCAGGTGAATCACAGTTGCATGGCCGCGCATTGCTTCGACCAGCGACTCCAGCGCTCCGGCCTCTCCGTGGATCACATGCAACCGTGCATCTCCGCGAAGCTGGTGATGTTCCAGGTGCCAGTGGCGGCCTGACGAGAAGTTGTCGTAAACCGTGACCCGCTCTGTTTCCCTTTCGGAGAGCAGTTTGTCGACAAAGTGGCTCCCGATAAAACCGGCGCCTCCTACAACAAAATACTTCCCATTCTGAAACTTTGCTTCCCGCATCCAACTCTCTCCCAACTATCGTGGACGGCTGATGTTGCATGACCGGAGTAATTACACGCACGAATACACAGGTAATTCGCAGGTTTAGATATCTATTTTCAGTTCTTGTTTTGGGAAAATTTAGCATTCCCGTTTCAGGCGCGAACAGATTACCGAAGTTAGGAATTCTTATCTTCCGTTCATTGACCTTACTTGTGAAAGATTTCATATATACGCATACGACACCGTTACAAATTGAAACGCACTGCGACAGGCGGTAGCGAGGGATGCATGGGAACACTGATTACAGTAGGCATACCGGTCTACAACGCGATGCCTTACCTTCCCGAATCAGTCGAGAGCCTGCTTTCGCAGAGCTCCAGTGCATTTGAGATTCTGGCAATTGTCGATGGGGCGACAGACGGGAGCCTTGATTACCTGCAGTCCATTCGTGACCCGCGGCTCCGCGTCCTCACTCAGCCCAATCTGGGAATTACACGCACACTCAACCGCATGCTGAGCGAATGCCGCACGCCATGGCTCATGAGGCAGGATGCAGACGACATCTCGCATCCACAGAGGGTTGCGAAAACAATCGAGGCGATCCATCTTCACCCACAGGCGGGCATGTTCTATTCGCTGGCGAACTATCACCCAAGACACCGGGCTGTTGGCAGCTTTCGCTGCTCGCGGGGCAGCCCGGAGGATCTCCGGGCCATCGTCCGATCCGGGTATCTGCTTGCCATCTGTCACCCGACCGCTACGCTCAACGTGCAGAAAACCACGATGCTTGGCGGCTACCGTCTTGGCCTGCACAACGAAGACGCCGATCTCTGGTGGCGCTTGGCGCTCGAACACGACATACACTGCATCCCTGAGGAACTGGTCGGCTTTCGACAGAACCCGGCGAGCGTCAGCACGCTCAACCTTGCCGGGCAATTCGTAGCCGGCCTTTACGTTCAATACCTTCTGCTGTCGCATCTGTGGAAGCGCACGCCTCGAGCGCTGGGAGAGATTCGCGGCCACCTCGAACACCTCTCGCCGGCCGGCCATTTCCTTGCCAAGCAGTGGCTGCGCGACTTCAACATGCACATGGCAGAGGGACGACATGCTTTGGCAGCAGCAGCATTCCTTGCAGCGATCGGGACTTCACCGCGTTATGTGTGGGATCGCACAAAGGACGAGTTGTTTTCTTCGAGGCCGATCGCAAACGGAATTCAACCGCAACGATTTCTTGAACTGGACAAAGCGATATGGGGCTGAGTGCAAAACCGTTTCCGCTTCCGGCCTCTCTTCCACTTCCCCGCCCTGAACGACTGGCGCTAAGTGGCATTCCGATCGATCGCATGACAATGAGAGATACGGTTGCCTGGGTCATCCATGCTTTGCGCCACCGGGGAACGCGTACACCTCTATTGTTGATGGGGCCGAATGCTCAACTGATCACCCTGGCTAACCAAAACTCCGAATTTGCGGAAGCACTACGCACGGCGGATCTGAATGTCGCGGACGGCATTTCGATTGTGCTCGCCGCACGCCTGCTGGGCCAGCCTGTTCCAGAGCGGGTTACCGGCGGCGAGCTTATGGAGCAGCTCTGCGCAGAAGCTGCCCGGAACGATCTCAGTGTCTTCTTTCTCGGCGGACTGCCGCATGCCGCTGAACTTGCCGCGAAGAACCTTCAGCGGCGGTATCCCGTGCTGAAGATCGCGGGCAGCTATTGTCCGGCACGGGGGTTTGAAACGGATAGCATGGAATCGGCGCATATTCGACGCCTGCTGCACGATGCGGCGCCCGACCTGCTCTGCGTTGCCTTCGGCGCGCCAAAGCAGGAGATCTGGATGCACCGCAACTGCCGGGCTCTTCCCATCGGGGCTGCACTTTCCGTCGGCGCCGCCTTCGACACGCAGGCGGGACTGAGGAAACGCGCCCCGCGCTGGACGCACGGGCTGGGCATTGAGTGGCTTTACCGGCTGGTCCGCGAACCGAAGCGGTTATGGCGCCGGTACCTCATCGGCAATCCACACTTTCTCTACCTCGTGCTGCGCCAGATCTTCATGCGACCGGAGCCGCACCTTCCCCAAACGCCTTCCTTTTCCGATACCCGCGACTCGCTGCATAGCTGAAATCTTCGCCTCGAGGACATACATGCCTAGTATTGAAAGTCTCCGTATCAAGCTCTTCAGTGATGGAGCTGACCTGGCAAGCATCATCGCTCTCTCCTCGCATCCATGGATCCGCGGCTTCACCACCAACCCATCGCTCATGCGCAAAGCAGGCGTTCTCGACTACGAACGCTTCGGACGTGAGTTGCTTGCATCCGTACCAGACAGGCCCGTATCTCTCGAGGTATTTGCTGACACGCCGGAGGAGATGGAAGCGCAAGCCGCGGCGATAGCCAGCTGGGGAAAGAACGTCAACGTCAAGATTCCCGTTACCAACCAGGCCGGAGAATTTATGGGGCCGCTTATCCGTCGCCTGTCGCAGGCCGGCATCGCTGTAAATGTAACCGCCATCATGACAATTTTCCAGGTCGAAGCCGTGGCCGAGGTTCTTGCTCCGGCGACCCCTGCCATTGTCTCAGTCTTTGCCGGCCGCATTGCCGATACCGGCGTCGACCCCGTCCCGGTGATGCAGCAGGCGGCGGCGATACTTCGTTCACGCCCTTGCGCGGAGTTGTTATGGGCGAGTCCGCGCGAACCGCTGAACATCTTCCAGGCAAATGATGCTGGCTGCCACATCATCACCGTTCCGCCCGAGATGCTGCAGAAGCTGAACCTCATCGGCAAGGATCTCAGCGACTACTCCCGTGAAACCGTCAGCATGTTTTATCGCGACGCCCTCGCCTCCGCTTACCGTATCGAGACGCCATCGCCGGCCCTTATCTGATCTTTCGGCCGCGTTCCGTCCTGAGGATAATCTGCGACGCATGCCGCAGGTCACGAGCAACCGGCACCTCCGCGAACTCGACCGGCGATTCTGCAATCAAGATGGCCGCAACGCCTGCGTCGCGGCCGCAGGCGATGTCGCTCCAACGATCGCCGACCATCCAGGAACTCTCTCTGTCGATGCCGTATTCCGCGATGGCCTTCTCCAGAAAGTAAGGAGAGGGCTTGCGGCATTCGCATGGCCCTGAATAGCCCTGCGTTATCCCGGCGGGATGATGGAAGCAATAATAAAACTCTACGAAGTCGATTCCGCTTCTCTCGAGTTCGGCCTGCATACGTTCATGGATCGCGTGTAATTCCGCGAGCGAAGCCTTGCCCTTGGCATGATTGGGCTGATTCGAAACCAGAAACAGCAGAAACCCCGCTCGACGAAATGCGAACATGGCCTCCAGCGCGCCGGGCAGAAAGCGAAACTGCCCGGCGGTCAGAGGCGACTCCATCTCCCCGGTTGCGGGGTTGAAGACGTTTTCGTTGATTACGCCGTCGCGATCAAGAAAGACCGCTCTGTGCCCTGAAGCATCGTCTGCTCCCATTTCATCTCATTCTTTCTGAGCCGCGGATGCGAAACGATCAGGTGCCAGATGACCGCCTGGAAGGATTCAGCGTGCGCGGTCACGGTGTCTTCCGAGATGGTCGGGATCACCACGCAGGCATCTGCCACGCGGGCTGTGTAACCGCCGTCCCGGCCGACAACGCCGATCACCTTAGCGCCGACCCGACGGGCCAGCATCAGGCTCTCCACGATGTTTATGCTCACCTTCCGCTCAAGGCTTCCGCCGCCGACCGAGAAGATGAAAAGAGCATCCGATGCATTGAGACGGCTCACTTTGAGCCAGTTGACATAGCAGCTCTCCCACCCGTCGTCATTCACGCGGGCCGTCAGCTCCGATACGTTATCGCTGGGCGCATAGGCCTCAATACCCGCGATCTTGCGAAAGTCGTTTACAGCGTGGCCCGCATGGCCGGCGCCTCCGCCTACGCCAAGAATGAAAAGCCTGCCGCCCCGCGCGCGCACGTCGCATAGCAACCCGATCATTTCCTCAATCTGACTGCGGTCGACAACACGTGCGATCTCTCCCACTTCCTCCAGATATTTCTCCGTGTACTCCATGCGCTGACACCCTGCTCCTTTATTTGAGTACCGCCATTTCATCTATGAAGATGTTCCGTACACCCTCAGCTATCCAAGAGAGAAAAAGTATCAGGTCTCCACCGAGGTCCGCCGAGTCCGGCGGGATTGCCGCGCAGTCGCTCACGCAGACGCCTGCGTACCGGTCCTGACGCGGCGAAGAACGCAACGACCCACAACACCGAGCGAAAGGTCGGCTTCCCCTTAAAGAGAAACTCCACACCAATGCTGCGTAGAGCGCGCCAGCCTGCACGACCCTTTGCAGCACGCGAAATGCACTCCGTGGCGAGGAAGAACGAATACGCGCGGGGCGTGAAGTATTCCCTCATCTGCTTTGCCCATTCGAGAGAGAACTCCCAGTCGAGAGCGCGGCTCGTACCTGGGCGTCCATCTTCCACCCGGAACAAAGTAAGGACTTCGGGAGACATGTGGAAAGAGACCCCTGACACACGAGAGACACGCAACAGCCAGTCCCAATCCTGATGCCGCTTCAGCCCCGTACGAAACGGATGCTTCATCAGCAGCTCCCGCCGGGCAAGAAGGGTGGAGGTCTGCATCATGTAAGCGCCCTCTGCAAAGCTCGAACGGCAGAAGAGAGCTTCGCTGATCGGCGTCTCCTGATGGAAGATTCTTTGTGGAGCGACATGTCCGGCATACGGGCTTTTGGCCAGCAGACGCGACGACATCACGGGCATCCCCTTCAATTGCTCCGCCGCAGCGACCTGGCGTGCAATCTTTTCCGGCAGCCATTCATCGTCGTCATCAAGAAAGGCGATCCATTCCCCGCTGGCCGCGCAGACACCCCGGTTCCGCGCCTCCGAACCGCCTACGTTCTGCTCCAGCACAATGACACGCAGGCGTGGATCAGCGAAAACAGCCAGCTCGCGCTCGGTCGTCTCGTCTCTTCCATCGACGATGACGATCACCTCGAGCAGGCGATATGTCTGGCGCAAGGCACTCATCACGGCCCGGCATACCAGCACCGGGCGGTGATGCGTAGGAATCACAGCTGTAACCAGCCCCCTGCTCACCTCAGGCGCACTCCCTCCAGCCACCGCCGGAGCGATGGTCCAACCACCTAATAAGTTTTTCTGTAAAAGTGACTTCAGCTTAAGTCCTACTGATCGAAGACTAATAGCTGCTGCATTGACTTCCCTCTCACTTAAGTAATGGACCGCATGACGGTGTTCCGAAGTGAAACCGTCTCCGTATCCCTTTCCAAAATGAGACTGCAATGCATTACTTTTGCCGACGACTCGACACCTTGGGCGGCATCTTTTTCGTGAATGAGCTACGCTTCCTGCCGCATACATCCAGAGAACGATGGTTCACACTGAACATCCCATCGTGCAGCGGTTTAATGGATGGCCGGGTTGCGCAAAGACCCGGAAATCAATCCCACGAATGTGTGTGTCGCAGTTTCATAACATCCGATAACATCCCATTGAAAAGATACAGACGGCACGCGCGTAATCAATTTCTGTTTTGCTGTGTTCCTGTTCCTCTTCGCCTCCGGTACAGGCGATCCCATGCTGCCAGCACGCGCTTCAGCCTTAACGGAAAGCCAAAGGAATTAAGATGATCCGCATTTCCCGGATACTGTGTCGTCCTGCATCAGGTCTGCTGCTGCCGGTTCTCGTTCTTCTTCTCCTTACCGGCAATCTGACCGCAGCCGCCCAATTCAAGCACCTTGATCGCCGTAGCGCGGGCATCCGTTGTGCCCTAGGTGTATCGACAAACCCGGCCCATTCCCATGCTCCGCTGCCCTCAAATCATACGCATCGGATGACCTCAACCGTCTGACTCCCGGGTCAGCTTCAAAGGAGATACATGACACCCCATCATCGGATTCCCTGCCATTTTGCGCTACACCTGTTGCCTGCGTTCTTCCTGCTGCTCGTTGCCGGCAATCTGCATGCAATCACTCGTTGTGTCGATTCCCACGGCAAGAAGGGTTGCTACTCCACCATTGCTTCAGCTATTGCCGCCTCCGCGACCAGCGGAGATGTAATCGAGGTCGACCAGGGAAGCTATGCTCCCGTGACCATCACCAAGTCCCTTACACTGACGGCTGCTCCAAACGCGAAGCCAGTCATCAATGCAAGCGGAAAACCTAACGGCGTGGTAGTAGAAGGCGGCGCAAGCTCACCGGACTCTGTACTCACGAATGTCGTTGTGGCCGGCTTTGAGATCGAGGGAGCACAACTGGAAGGCATACTGGTGCTCAATGCAACGAATGTGACCTTGCTCGACAACTACGTTCACGGAAACGACAAGGCGCTTGACCCCTCCGCTGGAACCTGCCCCGGCCTGCCGGCACTCACTGAACCGGATGAGCAGGTGGATTGCGGAGAAGGTATCCATCTCATGGCTGTAAGTTCTTCGTCTGTGCTCCGCAATCTTGTCGAGAATAATGCCGGCGGCATTCTCATTTCAGACGAGACCGGCGCATCCACCGGCAACCAGATCGCAGGCAATGTCGTTCGGGATAATGACTATGCAGCGGGCATCACGTTGGCCAGCCATCTGCTCCCACCGGACAGCGGAATCATCACGCTCAGTCGAGGAGTTTCTTCCAATGTGGTCACACACAACGAACTCGATCACAACGGAACCTCGACAGGCGGCTCGGGGGTCAGCATTCTCGCGCCCGCAGCTGGATCCATTACACTCTCCAACCACGTGATGTACAACGAACTGCACGATAATGGTGGCGCGGGTGTAAGCATCTCCAATCAATCCGTCGACGAGCACAGTTTCGGAGTGGCTCTCGACGGCAACACCATCATCGGCAACCACATCCATGACAATGGATCTACTGGTGCGAGCTCGGAGTCCGTGGGCGTCAGCATTCATTCCCTCCAACCGATCACCGGAACAGTCGTCGAACAAAATGAGTTCCGCAATGAGTCGATCGCTATCGCATTCGGGGCCTCGGCAGGAAGCGCACTGACTGCTCACTTCAATGACTTCATCGGCCGAGGGGTAGGCATCATGTATTCGGGGGGACAGCCGACGAGTCCGATTTCTTTCCCTCCGTTTACGGTCGACTCCAGCTATAACTGGTGGGGCTGCGGCAACGGGCCTTCCACTCAGTGCAGATCCATCACCAGTTCGGGCGAACTCTTTCCCGGGCAGATCTATAAGATCATTACCAGCCCTGCTCTAACCAGCCAGTTTGACCTGAATATCAAGTGGTAACGGCTTTGCGCGCAGCGGCGGGATGCATTCCGTTGCTGCGCGTAGAGGTATCATGGGCACGGCGCAGACGACTCGAATATCTGCACTCGGGCTTTTTCTACTGAGCACTGAAATCCTTTGCACGGCACGCCCGTTCGCGCCATCCATAGAAAGAGATGGAACATTCCCCTACGAGCGTCTTACGATTCTTGTTTGGATCCGACCCGCAAACGGCATCGCGGAACCGGCTCCTGCCGAGATGGATCTTCCTGCGCGCTCTCGCGGCGATTTATATCTCGGCCTTCTATTCGCTGCTCTTTCAAATCAAGGGATTGATCGGGCCGAATGGGGTTCTGCCTGCCGGACAATATCTTACGGCGGTCGATCGCTCCTTTCACGCTACGCGCTTCTGGTTTGCACCCTCGCTGCTTTGGTTCACGTCAACCGACCGAGCACTGATGGCGCTTTGCTGGATTGGTATGCTCGCAGCATTGGCGGCATTCGCGAACCTGTGGCCACGGCTCAGCTTCTCTGTTGCCTGGATCTGCTTCTTGTCGTTCGTTGCGGCTGCCGGAGATTTTTCCGGATACCAGTCGGACGGCATGCTGCTCGAAGCCGGATTCCTTGCTCTCTTCTTCGCACCTTCAGGTTTTCGTCCGGAATTGGGAGCAGCCACACCACCTTCAAGAGCAAGCCTGTTTCTATTGCAGTGGGAGTGGTTCCGAATTTATTTTGAGTCGGGCATGGTCAAGCTGCTGAGCGGCGACCAGCAATGGCGGCACCTTACGGCCATGAACGAGTACTACCAGAACGGCCCCCTGCCGACCTGGATCGGCTGGTACGTTCAGCACCTGCCGGAGTGGTTCCACAAGGCGAGTGCCGCTGCCACGCTGGGCATGGAGCTGCTGATCGTCCTGCTGCTCTTCTTTCCGCGCCGGCTGCGGCTGATCTGCTTCCTGATCGTAACGCCGTGGGAGATCGGAGTGATCCTCACCGCAAACTACACCTTCCTTAACTATCTGGTTCTGATGCTCGGCTTCCTGCTGCTCGATGATGGATATCTTGGGCGCCTTTTGCCCGCTCGATTCCGCATCGCGCCAATCGCTCCGGTGCACGAGGAACACGATGCGCCGAGGCTTTCTCCTCTTGCATCGCTGAAGCTTGCTGCGACTGCGGTCATGCTCACGTGGATAGCCTACGCCACGACCGCGGAGCTTATCAGGATGCCGCTTCCACAACTTCGCCTGCCCGATGGGCCAGTGCGTGCGCTCGAACCGTTTCGTATCGCCAACCGTTACGGGTTATTTGCGGTAATGACGAACGGCCGTTATGAAATCGAGTTCCAGGGATCGAACGACGGCAAGACCTGGACGGCGTACCCTTTTCGTTACAAGCCGCAGGCGCTCGATGGACGGCCCGGCATCTATGCTCCATATCAACCGCGGTTCGACTGGAACTTATGGTTCGCCTCGCTGGGTGACTGGCGGCAGAACAACATCGTTCCGCTCACCGAGGAACGCCTGCTCGACAGCAGTCCGCAAGTGCTGAGTCTATTTGCAGGAAACCCCTTCGCTGGCGCTCGGCCGCGTTATGTTCGTGCGGTGCTATGGCAGTATTGGTTCACCTCAATGCAGGAAAAGCGTACAACCGGCAACTGGTGGCGACGAAATTACCTCGGCATCTATGCGCCGGTGCTCACGCGCCGGCCTGATGGGCAACCTGCGGTCGTGCAGTGGCCTGATGAACTGCCCGAGCACGATTGAGACATAATCAAGTGATGCGTGCCTCTGTCATCGGATCGGGACCGAACGGACTTTCCGCAGCCATCGTGCTGGCGCAGGCCGGCTACAAGGTCGACGTGTACGAAGCCGAGACCCAGCCGGGCGGGGCGGCGCGCACCATGCCGATGACGCTTCCCGGCTTCCTGCACGACTTCGGATCGGCGGTTCACCCCATGGCCGTTGGCTCGCCCTTCTTCTCTTCCCTGCCGCTGGAGCAATATGGGCTTGAGTGGATAGACTCGCCCGCTCCGGTTGCGCATCCGCTCGACGATGGCACGGCGGTCATGCTGGAACGCGATGTGCAATCTGCGGAAGAGGCATTCGGGCGCGACGGGCGCGCCTGGAGAAGGCTTGTAGAGCCGCTTGCGAAGAACTGGCCCGCGCTTGCTGAAGATATGCTTGGGCCGATGCTGCGCTTTCCTTCACATCCGCTCCTGATGGCGCGTTTCGGATTGCCTGGTGCTCTTTCCGCGAAGCTTCTCTGTGATCTGAACTTTCACAGCCCGCGCACCAGTGCTTTGTTCGCGGGGCTTGCTGCACACTCGATGCTCGACCTTCATGCTCCCTTCACTGCCGCTGTCGGCTTAATGTTTGCAGCGACCGCCCACTCGGTCGGATGGCCGATTCCACGCGGCGGCGCGCAGGCTCTCACGAATGCCCTGATCGCGTACCTGCGCACGCTCGGTGGAACGGTTCACACTTCGCGACGAATCGCATCTCTAGATGAATTGCCGGACGGGCTCACCCTCTGCGATGTCGCACCATCGCGGCTCGCGGAGATTGCAGGCGGTCGGCTCTCCTCCGCGTACCGCAACAGCCTGCGCGGTTTCCGCCATGGTCCGGGGAGCTTCAAGGTCGATTACGCTCTCTCCGGACCGATTCCGTGGCGTGCGAAGGAATGCCTTCGTTCGGCCACCGTACATCTGGGTGGAACTTTCGAAGAGATTGCCCGCAGCGAATACGAAACGGTACATGAACGCATTGCAGAACGTCCTTTCGTGCTGCTCTCGCAGCCGACCCTCTTCGACTCAACGCGCGCGCCTGAAGGCAGGCACATCGCCTGGGCGTACTGCCATGTTCCGAACGGATGCACGGTGGACGTGCAGATGGCTCTCGAAGATCAGATAGAACGCTTCGCTCCGGGCTTTCGAGACTGTGTGCTGGCGCGTCATGTCACATCTCCCGCCGATCTCGAACGGCAGGATGCGAACCTCATCGGCGGCGATGTCGGAGGGGGATCTATGGGCGGTACGCAGCTGTTTCTGCGCCCAACTATTCGAGAGTATGCAACGTCGTCGCCGGACATCTACCTCTGCTCGGCGTCAACGCCTCCTGGCGGGGGCGTGCATGGCATGTGTGGATATCACGCAGCGACGCAAGCCCTGAAGCGCAAACACTGATTTTCGGGCAGAATGGATGCACGGAGAATCAGACCTGATGCTCGATGTACATCCTCCTCACGAGAAAATTCACGGCATGCGCGACTTCTTTCTTCATCTCTTGACGATTACGATTGGATTGCTCATCGCGGTAGGCATCGAAGGCTGTGTGGAGTGGGAACATCATCGGCATCTCGCCCACGAAGCCGAAGCTAGCTTGTATGGTGAGATTAACTCCAACGCTGCGGAGATGCAGGGCGTCATCGACGACATCCATGCGCAGCAAAAAACTCTCGACAGCGATGTCTCCGTGCTGCAGGGCTTCATCGATAAACAGCCGATGAAAGACAAGTCCATGTCCATATCCTGGCGTATTCGTTCCTTCGATGAAGTAAGCTGGAAGACCGCGCAGACAACAGGAGCTCTCGCTTATATGCCCTACGATCTTGCGAAGGAGTACGCGCGCATTTACGGGGTGCAACAGGACTACAACAACATTCAGCATCAGGCACTGCGAGACGCGACAGAGAGCATCTCGTTTTTTGCGGGAACCAGTGGAAAAGACGCTGATCCGTCACCTGAAGACGCGCGCGTCATCAAGGCGAAAGTTCAGATACTACAAGCGCAACTGCTGACCTTGAACAGCTTCGCAGAAGCACTGAATACCGAATACAAGAGATTTCTGGCGGCGCACCATGCCTAGAAGCATTGATCTATCGAATGCGCCGCCCAGACTTTAAAAGTGCCGCAGACGTTCTTCCTGCACCGGCATCTCGATCGGCTTGACGGCTTCCTTCTCGAGCGAGCGGCTTACCAGGTCGCGTGATCCCAGGCCTACTGCCAGCGCCAGCGCCAGAACGATGCCTCCGAAGAGAATGCCGAAGGCCAGGTCGACGATCTGGCCGCCGATTGAGAGATGGTCAAGCACCATGGCCGCAGTCAGCACCATCACCAGCCACTTCACCCCGGTGGCCAGCAGCCGTGCATAATGCAGGTTCAGATTCACCGCGGTGATTAGCACGCTGCGCGAAAGGAATCGCGCAACGATATTGCCGACCAGCAGAAGAATCGCAGCACCAATAATGTGGGGCACGTAGGTGAAGACATACTCTGAAATGCCTGACTCGGCGGAGGCCGCTTCAAAGGCCGAGATCCCGACGAGCAGGCCGATGATCAGGAACCCCCAGAACACCGTGCGAGTGATCACGATTGTCGGAGTATAGGTCGGAGCCCACTCCGAGATACCGCTGTTGCCGCGGCTGATGCGCTCGTCAAACTTCACCGCGGTGAGGATGCGGCGTACTACCCACGCCAGCAGCCACGCGATTGCGACCGAAATCGCAAGCACCACTACAAATGCCAGGATGCCGGGCAGCAACGTCGCGACCTTGGTCGTGACGCGTGCCATTGAATCGCGCAGTGACTGTTCTACCTGTTCCCACATGGCTTGATCCTCCTTACAGGTTCATGCGATCCGGCCATCTCCAGCGGGCCAGCAGATACGGCTTGTTTTCTTCGAAGGCCTGGGCCAGCTGCTCCACGCGCTGTTCAGCCTGCTCGTCGGATGCGTTGGCCATCTCGGTGGCATATGAGGCCACCCAGCCGAGGTACAACGGAGTGAGCGCGCCCAGCAGGTGCACGCGGCTGATGTTGCGCACGCGGTAGCCGAGTGCGAAGTCGTAAATCGCGCGCACCCAAAGCTGATCGGGCATGCGGAATTCCAGCGGATCAAGACGCGCCAGACGCTTCAACTCCAGCAGTGTAACCGGCGGAATGACCAACCGCCAGATTTCTTCGAGGTTGCGGGTCGCCAGCGAGAAGCTCTCGACCATGGGCCGCACGTCCATCGGGCGAACATCCGTCGGAGTTTCGGCCGAAGGGATGCCGAGCGTATTCATCGAGTGCGAAGCTCGAACCCTCTGCCAGAATGCGGCGCAGTTTTCCACCTCCTGGAAGAGCGAGCCGGCTAACTGCGTCAATACGGCTGTCAGATCGAGCCCTTCGGTAAGCATGGTGTGCTGCGCAGCAAGCCTCGCCTGCTCGATGATGCCATCGCCTGTCGCAACCAGGTTGACAGGCCACATGAGCGGAGCCGCTGGAGCACCGCGTCCTGCGTTCGCATCCGCCAGCTTCGGAATGAATCGCGACGACACCGCGAAATCAAACGCCAGCGGATACCGCACACGCTTACCAAACAGTACCCGCGATAACGGCGCCAGCATGCACTTGTTCAAAAGGCCGTCATACTTGCCTTCGGGATACACCGGCATCACCAGATCAGCCTGCCCATCGCGCACCGGCGTGGTGAGCAGCGCAAGCGGCTCAGGCGCAAAGTTTCCAAGATCGCTGTGAATGACCGCGCAGGCATGCGCTTCAAGATTTGCAGCGAGCGAGAGGACGGCGCGATGCGCGGAGGCAGCCTGCGACCACGGCGTCGAGCCCGGATCGAGCGTATCCTGCGGATAAGGCAGAAATTCCGCTGAGGTCATGGTGCTTTCGCTTCCCTGCGCTGCATCGGCACTGGCGTCAGAGTAAGCAATGACAACCTTGCCCGGCATGCCGGCAAGTGCCGATGCGGCGCGCTGTCGAAGCTGCTGCACATCGACCGTGCCCGCCACGCCGATCACCAGGTCGGCCCCGCCGATCTGTTCGATGCGTCTGCGTGTTTCCTCGGGAAATTCGATTCTTGCCATCGTTCCTCGTTCTTAACTTCGTTAGGCAGCAACAGGAGGCGGCTGCAGCTCAAGCCAGATAAATCCGTACGGCCCTACGGTGAGGGGATAGGATTCCTCCGTGATCACCGGGAACGGCACATAACCGATCATTTCGACCGGCATCATGCCGACAAGGTCTGATAGGTCAAGCTGCACCGGCTGCCAGTCACGCGAGAGATTCGCCACGCACAACACCAGCTCATCCTTGTACTCGCGAATATAAGCCAGGATCTTTCGATTGGACGGACTGAGAAAGCGCAGCGTACCGCGGCCGAACACCTGGAAGAGCTTGCGCAACGCGATCATGTTGCGCATCCAGTTCAGCAGAGACGATGGATCTCCCATCTGGGCTTCCACGTTAATCGACTGGTAGCCCCACAGCGGATCCATAATGACCGGACTGTACAGCTTCGCCGGATTGCAGCGCGAGAAACCTGCATTGCGATCGCCGGACCATTGCATCGGAGTACGCACACCATTCCTGTCGCCAAGATAGATGTTGTCGCCCATGCCGATCTCATCGCCGTAATACAAAATAGGTGTACCCGGAAACGAGAACAGCAGGCTGTTCAGCAATTCCATGCGGCGGCGGTTGTTGTCGAGCAGCGGGGCCAGGCGGCGGCGGATTCCCACATTAATGCGCATGCGCGGATCGCCACTGTAAGCCAGGTACATGTAATCGCGCTCGTCGCCCGTCACCATCTCGAGCGTCAGCTCATCATGGTTGCGCAGGAACAGTCCCCACTGGCAGTTCTCCGGAATGTCCGGCGTCTTTGCCATGATGTCGATGATTGGGGTGCTATCTTCCTGTCCCAACGCCATGTAGATTCGTGGCATCAGCGGAAAATGAAAGGCCATGTGGCACTCGTCGCCATCGCCGAAGTAGGGGCGAACGTCCGCCGGTACCTGGTTCGCTTCCGCAAGAATCATGCGATTCGCATAGCGCTCGTCGATGGCCTGCCGCATGGCCTTGATGACAACGTGAGTCTCATCAAGGTTCTCGCAGTTGGTGCCATCGCGCTCGACAAGATACGGCACCGCGTCAAGTCGAAGGCCATCCACACCCATGTCGAGCCAGAAGCGCAGAACTTTGAGAACCTCTTCCAGCACGCGTGGATTATCGAAGTTGAGATCCGGCTGGTGCGAGAAAAAGCGGTGCCAGTAATACGCCTTCGCGACAGGATCCCACGACCAGTTGGACTTCTCCGTGTCAGTGAAAATGATGCGTGCGTCGGAGTACAGATGGTCGGTATCACTCCACACGTAGAAGTCGCGCTCAGGCGAACCCGGAGCAGCATTGCGTGCAGCCTGGAACCACGGATGCTGATCTGACGTGTGGTTGATGACCAGCTCGATCATTACCTGCAGTCCGCGCTTGTGAGCCGCTTCCAGAAACGCACGGAAGTCCTCGACGGTTCCGTAACTCGGATGCACGCTCATGTAGTCGGCGATATCGTATCCATCGTCGCGCAGCGGAGACGGGAAGAACGGCAGAAGCCAGATACACGTGACGCCCAGGTCCTGCAGATAATCGAGCCGCTGCATCAGGCCGGGAAAGTCTCCGATGCCGTCGTTGTTGCTATCGGCAAAGGCCTTTACGTGCAGCTCATAAATAATCGCGTCTTTAAACCAGAGCGGGTCAAGCACGCTTCCTGGCTGCTTTCGAATGCCCGCGTTCGCTACCGCCATCGTTCTATCGTCTCCGAAGAGTGCAGGTTCATTCCTACTAATGTAGACGCTTCACTCGGACCAGGTGTTGACCGGCATTATTCCTCTACCCAGTGCGAGAAAACATTATTCAACGCCTCAGAGAGGGTGGGATGCGAGAAGATGCCATTCTGTAGAGCCGTGTACTTCAATCCGCCCATCATCGCAATCTGGATCATGGACGCGACCTCTCCGCCTTCGATCCCGAGAATCGCAGCTCCAAGGATCTGCTCGCTTTCGGCATCCACGACGATCTTCATCACGCCACGGGTCTCACCGGTTTCAATGGCGCGCGCCACCGACTTCATCGGCATCTTCGCTACGCGAATCTTTTTTCCCTGTTCACGCGCTTCGGTTTCCGTTATACCGATGCGTCCGAGCTGCGGATCCATGAAGACGGTGTAAGGAACCATGCGTCCGCGAATGCTCGCTCCACCGTCGCCTGTAAGATTCGTCTTGAGCACGCGGTAATCATCATAGGAGATATGCGTGAAGGCGGGGCCACCTTTCACATCGCCAATCGCGTAAATACCGGGAACGAGCGTCTCGAGCTGGTCGTTCACCTTGATGTAGCCGCGTTCATCACACGCAACGCCGGACTTTTCGCAGTTGAGCGAATCAGAGTTGGGCACGCGGCCGGCGGCCAGCAACAGGTGCGAGGCCTCAATGGTCTTGCCGCCTGCATTTATCCTCAGCACAGAACCAGCTGCCTCGACTGATGAAAGCTTCGTGCCGAGCAGAAGCTCGATACCGTCCTCGACGAGAATCTGCTTCACTTCCTCGACAATATCTGCGTCTTCTCTTCCAAGAAGCTTAGGGCCATCGTTGATGATCGTCACGCGGCTGCCGAAGCGGCGGAACATCTGTCCGAATTCAATGCCGATGTATCCGCCGCCGAGCACCACAAGATGCTCCGGCAACTGGTCCAGCTCCATAATGGATTCGTTGTTGAGAATCAACGGGCTCTTCGTGTCCACCAGGTCGCGCAGACCGTCGACTTTCGGCACCGCATTGCGCAGGCCCACGTTCAGAACGATCGTATCGGCGGTGATTGTCTTCGAACCGCCCTCGTTAAGCGCAATCGTGAGCTCCTTCGGGGCGATAAAAGAAGCGCGTCCCCGGATCAGCTCAAGGTGCTCGGTCTTCTCAAGGCTCTTTTCGCTGCCGGTACGGAATTCATCAACCACACCACGCTTGCGGTTGCGGACCTCGCTCATGTTTACGAAAACTTCTCCGGAGTGGACTCCGTAATCGGCTGAACGCCTGTCGAGATACGCCACGCGACCGCTGGCGACCATGGTCTTGGTCGGGGTGCAGCCCTCGTTCACACAGGTGCCGCCGACGTGCTTTACCTCGACTATGGCCGTACGTTTTCCGGATCGAGCCAGCGCCATGGCCAACGGATTGCCGCCCTGCCCCGAGCCCACGATGATCGCGTCGTATTTTTCCGTCATTCTCGCCTCTAAACAACAGGTTTAGAAGCGGGAAACCACCCACAGGCCGCCTGCAACCGCAATGAAATCTTCAAGAAGCGCTATCGGAAAGTCGGGAAGCCCGGCGCTGACGGTAAGCGCACGGCGAATGTGATATCCGGCAAAGGAACCGATCAGCGCGCCGATCGCCCCGAAAGCCACTCCCGCACCCGTGGCGACGTGACCGGCAGCAGCCAGCACCACGCCGCAGAGTGCTCCCACAAGCAGGCGAAAGAATAGAGGCGCCGGAGAAGTACGCTTCGGGGTCTTCGGCAGCTTGTCCGCAACCCACTCACCAGCGGCGCAGATCGTAAAGATGATGACCGCTGGAAGATGTGCCGTAAATGCGTAAGGAGTGCCGGCCAACCCGAGCCAGCCGAGACGCGAACCCCAGCAGACGGCCGCCGGGCCGGTCATGGAACGTAGCCCGCTGACTACGCCCAGAATCAGAATGAAAACCAGAACGGTCGTGTTCGTCACGCCAGGATCCTCTGGTGATAAAACCTACACGTGATTCGCAGAGATTACATCTCTTTTCCAGGTCGGAGCTACGGAGCCAGCCTCGACTTAAGCCGCAGGATCGGACTCTCGAACCACGCGAATGATGCAGCGGCCAGAGCCAGGCTCAGCGACACAGCGAGAACCGCTCCGCAAAGTTCCATCACAAAAACGCTTGAAAGCGGGAAAAGCTTGTGAAGCAGGGGGTGGCTTTGCAGAATGTCGACGATCACCGGGTGGAACAGGTAAAAGCCGAAGCTGATCTTGCCCATATACCGGAGCTGCCGATTTAACAGGAGCCACTTTTGCCATCCGAACAGGACAAGTCCGACGCATCCAGTGAACAAAACCGAAGCAGCGGAGTAGAGGAGACACCCCACGAAACCGGTCCGCTCGAAGATCAGGCATATGACGCAGAGCGGCAGTCCAATGGCCGCCATCCATCCAAATATGGGACGGAGGAACTTGCTGCCCTCATGCTCCACCCAATAAATACCCAGGAGGCTGCCCGCAATGATCGAGTCAAGGTGAAAGGGAGTGGAGTGGTAGATCGTGGCGTGATAGTCGGGGTAGCTTATGTGGCGCGAGAGCGCGAAAAGATAATAGCCAACACGCAGCACAGGAGATAGAGCAAACGCGACCCAGAGAATCTTCTTGACTGTCTCCAGCGATAGCCGCCGCAGGAGAACCGGCCAGATCAGGTAAAAATGCTCTTCGATGCAGAGCGACCAGGTCATGCCGAGCATATCGCCGAAACCCAGCAGATTCTGAATAAACAACAGGTAGCAGATCAAAGGCAGGCTGAGGTGGAGATCCTGCCCGCGAGATGCCGCAAAGTGCTGAATGGAACCTACACGCGAGGCCAGGGTCAGCAACAGGTACATTCCCACCACGAACGCGTAATACAAAGGCCAGATGCGCAGACCACGCCGTACATAGAAGCGGTGGTAGTACCGCGGATCCGTGCGGGTGGCGATCAGAATTCTCGTGATCAGAAAGCCGGAGAGGACGAAGAACAGATCGACGCCCAGCCATCCCGTCCCCATAACCGCGCTCAACACTGGCTGCGAGCGCACGATTGCGCCCAGGTGGGTCATCAGAACCAGGAGGATTGCGATGCCGCGGACCCCATCCAAGGCAGGGTTGTGGGCGGACGTTTGAGATCGTGCATGGGTCTCGGCTGGAGCATCTTCAGCCAAGACCGCGGAAGCTTGCTGTGTCATTCGCGCCTGCCAGGTGTGGAATCGTGAGGAATTTTAAGACCGCGCCTGCATGGAGACCGGCCGGCTTCGCCGGCCGAAGCTTTAGTCTTCCTGCAACAGGCTCGGTTCGCCCGGCGCGCGCAGGCGCACCAGCCGGTCGATCGTGTACGGAGCACGCTGCTGCGAGGTGTGATAATGCCGCACCTGGAGCTCACCCAGCAGTCCGATGGCCAGCATCTGGATGCCGCCGAGAATCAGCACACCAGCTACGACAAACAAGGGACCATGCTGATCCATCACATGCTGGTGCGTAAAGAGTTTCAACGCGGCGAGGAAGATTGAGATCATTCCGCCAAAGAGAATACCCAGCGCTCCGAAGATGCCGAAGAAATGCAGCGGGCGCGTCATGTACTTCAGCAGGAAGCGGATCGTCAGCAGGTCGAAGAAGACGCGGAAGGTGCGACCGATACCGTAGTGCGACTTGCCACGCTCGCGATTCACGTTCTTGATCGGAATTTCGCAGATGCTCGCGCCATACCAGGCTGCCAGCGCGGGAATGAACCGGTGCATCTCGCCATATAGGGGGATATTGTGGATGACTTCGCGGCGATACGCCTTATAAGTCGTGCCGAAGTCGTGGATATCCACGCCCGACAGCTTGGCCATCAACCAGTTCGCGCAACGCGAGGGGAAACGGCGCATCACGAAGTTGTCGATACGTTCCTTACGCCATCCGCTGACGACGTCGTAACCCTCTTCGAGCTTTTCGAGGAAGTTCGGAATTTCCGCGGGGTCGTGCTGCAGGTCTCCATCCATGGCGAGGATGAATTCGCCCTGCGCGTGATCGAAGCCTGCGGCCAGCGCGGAGGTTTGACCGAAATTGCGGCGCAGCTTGACGACCAGGACGCGGCTGTCCACCGCGGCGATCTCTTCGAGCAACTTGTAGCTGCGATCGCTCGATCCATCGTCTACCAGCACCAGTTCGAAGCTGTCACCGACTTGCTCCATGACAGCCTTCAGCCGGTCGTACATGGCAGTGATGTTCTCTTCTTCGTTGTGGAAAGGGACGACGATGGAATACTTGGGCATATTGTTCCATTCTACCTAAATCCGGCCCTGCACTGCCTACTTGTTCCTCTCTAAATAACAACGAGGTCTTTGAGGTTGCAGGACGCGCCGGTCTTCGGCGCACCGCCCGCCGAACACAGGCCCGGCAGCGCCAGAGCCGCTTTCAGTCCCCGGAAGGGGGTTAACCAAAAGCACAATTCTCTACAACTTTTGTATTCGTGTTCAAAGTGGGAAAATCTCCACTTTTCAATAGACGCGGGGCCACTATCGTAACAACCGGATAAATATGCTTTTGTTTCTTTTGAGCCCGGACTGCCTCTTATCAATCATTTAAAGAGCCGGATTGCCCGTAAAAATTAAATTTTATCCGGCTTAAGACATATGTAAAAATCCCGCAAATAATAGGCCTTTTTCGGCGCAATACAAAAGAACGTACAAGAAACCGAACGGTCGCTTTCAGGCTTCCCGGCCGCTTGCTTTTGCCAATAATCGTCAGTTACGTTGTTTTTATATTTGCCTTGGATGAATGGGCTGTTGTTCTCAAGGCTACGTAACCTTTCCAGCAACGAGACCGGATAGCGATCCGGCAAAAAACGCGGACCAATAGAAGTGGGGTTCGCGGATTGATGGTTTCTCTTAACGTTCCACTCTATCTGACAAGCACGTGCTTGGAGGCAATACATGAAACACAGATTCACACTCCTGGGGACATCGGTCCTGTCGGCCGTAGTCTGTTTCAGCGGCATGGCGCAGACGATTACCGGCTCCATCAACGGAACGGTAACGGACCCCTCCGGAGCAATCATTCCCAACGCGACCGTAACTGCTCGCAACATCGACACGGGCGTTGAGACCAAGGCGACAACGAACGGCAGCGGCGACTACAACCTCCGCTTCCTGCAGATCGGCCACTACCAGGTAACCATCGGCAACCCCGGCTTCGCGAACTTCGTTTCGTCGCAGTTCACGCTGGAAGTCAACCAGATCGCCAAGATCGACGCCAAGCTCGCCCCGGGCAACGCCACCCAGACCGTAACGGTCAGCGGCAACCTCCAGCCCATCCTTGATACGGACAACGCCACGCTGGCAGGCACCTTTACCGCGAACACCATCCAGAACATGCCGCTGAACGGCCGCAATTTCTCGTCAGCGACCGAGTTTCTTCCCGGAGCCGTGGTGACCAACCCCGCGGGCATGACCGGCCAGAACGCCATTGAGCGCGACACCAACCAGGGCGGCCAGGTCTCGGTGAACGGCAACCGTAACCAGACGAACAGCTACCTGCTGGACGGTGTCGAAATCAACGAAACCATCAACAACGTCATCGGCTACAACCCGAGCCCGGACGCGATTGAGAACCTGACGGTCATCACCTCGAACGCTGCCGCCGAATACGGCAACGTCAACGGTGGCGATGTGATCGCGGTGATCAAGAGCGGTGGCAACCAGTACCACGGTTCGGCCTTTGGCTTCCTCCAGAATGCCAACCTCGACGCCAACTCCTGGGGAAATAACTTTGCTGGCAATCCGAAGCAGCCCTTTACCCAGACGGTTTTCGGCGGCACAGTTGGCGGACGCATCATGAAGGACAAGCTCTTCTTCTTCGCTGATTACGAGGGCGCCCGCTATCAGACCGGCGGTACCCAAACGGTTAGCGTTATTCCGCAAGCCTTCCGCAACGGCGACTTCTCGTCACTTGGAACCCAGCTTTACCATTGGGTAAACGGAGTTCGTCTGCCTTACGCAAACAATCAGGTCCCGGTCACCAACCCCGTGGCTGCCTTCCTGTTTGCGCATCCCGAGCTGTACCCGCTGCCGAACCAGGCACCTACGAGCCATACTATTGCTCAGAACAACTACATCGGCGCGTATCACAAGACCGAACGCAACGATCAGGGCGACATCAAGATCGACTGGCACTACGGCGCGAAAGACGTGCTGGCTGTCCGCTACTCGCAGGGCGAAGCTTCTGACGCCACCCCTGAAACTCCGATCGCCATCACCTTCCCCACCACCAACAGCTATCCGTTCAAGGGGCTGGCCATCAACGAAGTCCACACCTTCAGCCCTTCTATCGTGAACGAGTTCCGCGCGGGCTGGTCACGTGTTCGCTGGGTACAGGGCACTCCTGTTGACACCACCGGCCAGTTTGGAACGAAAGGCGATTCGATCGTCGGCATCAACTTCCCCAACCAGCCCTGCGACGGCTTCACTGCCCAGAGCTGGAACTCCAATGGCGGTAGCAACAACCTGTCGTATCTGACCGGCGTAGGTACCGATTGCTCCGGCAGCAGCCTGATCAACAACATCTTCACCTATGGCGACAACCTGACCATGGAGCTGGGTAAGCATACCTTGAAGATGGGCACGGAAATTGTTCGCTATCAGCAGAACAACTTCTACCCCGGCAATGACGGCATCATGGGTAACGAAGAGTACGGCGGCAGCTTCACCGGCAACGACGTCTCGGACTTCCTCGCCAACGATGTTTACTACGCCGGCGTTTCTGCTGACGTGGGTCGCTCCGGCCAGCGCCAGTACCGCGATGGCTTCTTCTTCCAGGACGATTGGAAGGCAACCGACAAGCTGACCCTGAACCTCGGCCTCCGCTGGGAATACGATCAGCCTATTTATGAAGTCAACGACAAGCAGGCGAACGTGGACCTGGCCACCGGTCAGTACTACTACGCCGGCACCGCCGCAGCCGCCAAGGTCTTCGGCGACGGTCACGCTCTCTACCACCCCACGTACACCAACTTCATGCCCCGCATTGGATTTGCATACCAGCCGAAGGATCGCTGGGTTATCCGTGGCGGATACGGCATCACCAACTTCCTCGAGGGCACAGGCGCCAACCTCCGCCTGAACTTCAACCCGCCCTTCCAGCCCGCATACCAGTACACAGCGCTGCAGGGATCGGCCACGACCGCCGGCACCCCGTTGACCGCGGAAAATGCCCTCCCGGCAAACATCTCCGGCAGCACTGGCGCCAACACGCTGCGTGCCTGGGACAGCAACCTGCGCCCGGCCTTCATCCAGGAGTTCACCCTCTCGGCTGAATACCAGCTCAGCAACCAGACCTCGGTTTCGGTAGGCTACGTTGGCCAGACCGGTCAGCACCTGGTTGATGCTCGCGCCGCCAACCAGCTCACCGCTCCTGGTGCAGTCGCTCCTTACTTCAACCTCGTAGGCCAGAGCGGCAGCATCGTCGAGACGCAGTCGAACTCGATGATGAACTACAACGGCATGCAAGTCACGGTTCGTCACCGCGAGCACAATGGTGTGGAATATACCGTGAACTACACCTACGCCAAGGCCCTGTCGAACAATCCTGGCTTCTACGGCGCCAATTCGGGCGGTAACATCAGCAACGACTACGGCCCGAACTACAGCGCCTACTGGCAGAACGCCTACAACGGCCACGCAGACTACGGCCCGTCCAGCATGGACGTCCGTCACAATCTGAACGCAACCGGCGTCTATGAACTGCCCTTCGGACGCGGCAAGCGCTACGGCACCAACATGAACCGCTGGATCGACGAAGCAGCCGGTGGCTGGAAGCTGACCGGTACGGCTATCGTTTACTCCGGCCTGCCCGTCACCGTCTCGGGTCCGAACTATGCAGCAGTAAACTCGGGTTCCGCGCGTGCGAATCAGTACCGCAAGCTCGTGGTCCGCAACCGCAGCATTGCAAACTGGTTCGGTAACGATCCTTCGGCAACGCCCTGCGATCCTACGACCGCTGGTTCCAACAATGGCGCCTGCGCCTACGGACCTGAAGCCACGGGTGAGTTCGGCAGCGCCGCTAACGGCTCTGAGCGCGCTCCTGGTTTCGAGCAGATCGACCTCTCGGCTGGCAAGGCATTCAAGATCACGGAGAGTCAGAACATCGAATACCGTGCGGACTTCTTCAACGCCTTCAACATCGCCAGCTACAACTATCCCGATGCCAACATCAGCGACAGCACCTTTGGACAGATCAACGATACCCGCTCACAGCCGCGTATCATCCAGATGTCGCTGCACTACAACTTCTAACCAATCTTTCGCTGGCTAACGAAAGCTTTAGCCAGCGAAAGACTGAAAAGACAAGCCCCTGCCTAGGCAGGGGCTTTTTCTTGCCCGCTCAACTCTTCTGATTCGGATTCCCAGGCCTCCTTTACTACGGACGTTCGCCTCTGGCGTACAACTTTCGTGGCATGATGGCTCGCGCAAGCTCGAGACGGACAAAGCATACTGAACGCGGTTACCGATTCGGATCTTAATAATCTTTTTATTTCTTAATGCTTCGATTCGCTGCGCACTGACCGGCGACTATTTTCGAAAAGTTTCGCTAAACGCTTAACCGACCCCATACCCTTCCCTCGCAATCGACTGCAAATACAGGGAATCGTAGAGCGTTTGGCCGGCACCTACAAAAGTCTATACAAGCGACCGAACGGTCTTTTCAGGCTTTCTTTTCTTTCTTGCAATTGTTAATAAACGTCGATTAAGTTGTCTTCTAACTTTCACGAACTCAATCAGCCTGGAGTTCGATTTTGACGTTGGCTTCACAGAAACGAGACCGGAAATCGATCCGGCATAAATCCTAGACCGGCCATAGATCTGGTCCATTGCATGAATTCGACGTTCAACCTGATTCGACAAGTGTTTGGAGGCAACACATTATGAAACAGAAATCCACATTGCTGTTGTGGAGCTTTCTGCTATCGTTTGCAGTCTGTCTTAGCGGCATGGCGCAGACGGTCACCGGATCGGTCCGCGGTACGATCACCGATCCCAGCGGCGCTATTGTTCCGAACGCCAAAGTTACCGCGATCAATACGGCCACCGGCGTAAAAACCACTGACAACACCAACAATGCAGGCGAGTACTCGATTCGCTTTTTGCAGATCGGCCAGTACACCCTGACCGTTGAAATTCAGGGGTTCAACACCGCCCACTATGGACCGTTCTCTCTTGAAATTGACCAGGTCGCCAAGATCGATATTCCGCTCTCTATCGGCCAGACCAGCACCACGGTTACGGTTCAGGAAAACACGCAGCCTATCCTGCAAACGGAAAACGCCACCAACGGCGAGACCTTCACTGAAAACACCATCAACAGTGTTCCTCTCAATGGACGCGATTTCTCGCAGCTGACGGTGTTCACGCCCGGCGCAGTTTCGACCGGTTATGGCACGTATGGTTCGGTGAGTGGCAGTTCATCGAACTCTTCCGAGCGTTCGACCAACGCCAACAACGAAGCGAACGTCAACGGTAGCCGTCAGCAGTCGAACAACTTCCTGCTGGACGGCCAGGAAATCAACGAAAACCTGAACAACACGATCGGTTACAGCCCTAGCCCCGACTCGCTCGAACAGGTCCGCGTGGTCGCTTCGAATGCCAATGCTGAATTTGGAAATGTCAACGGCGGCGAAGTCATCATGGTTATGAAAAGCGGCAGCAATCAGATACATGGAAGCGGTTTCGGTTTCCTGTCCAACGACAATCTGAATGCCAATAGCTGGCAGCACGATTTTCAAGGGGTTCCTAAGAGCGCCTATACGCAGACTATTTTTGGTGGGACCCTTGGTGGTCCGATCATCAAAAACAAGCTTTTCTTTTTCATCGACTATGAGGGCTTCCGCTACCATTCGAGCGGTCAGGCTACGGCCAGCGTAGCTCCTGCGGCTTTCAGAACTGGTGACCTCTCCGTTCTGCAAAACCTCGGCATCCACCTTTACGATACCCAGGCCCCAGGGCGCCCGGCGTACGCGAATAACCAGATTCCCATTCTCAGCCCGGTAGCTGCGTTCCTGTTCTCCCATCCAGAAGCCTATCCTCTGCCAAACCACCAGAGCACGACCGACCCGTTGGATATTTATCAAAACTACATCGGGCCGAGCAAGGTCTTCTCACGCAATGACCAGGGCGACGTCAAGATTGATTGGAACATTCACAACAACGACACGCTCTCTGCCCGCTACTCCCAGGGTTACGCCCAGGACGGAACGGTTGCCGTGCCGATCCCTGTTCAGTTTCCATCTGCCTCGAACTATCCCGATCACCTCGGCACCATCACGTGGACGCACACACTCTCTCCGGAGATTGTGAACTACGCGCGCGCTTCTTACTCGCGTATCCAGTTCAACAGCGGCGTTACAACCGACCCCAGCGGCATTTTCGGATTCAACGGCAACTCCATCGTGGGCATTCCGAGCAATCCGCAGCAGGTACAAGGATTCAGCCAGCAGTCAATTAACGGTATAGGCGGCACAACAGCTCCCGGTCCGGGCTATCTTGATGGATTTGGCGCTAACCCGACGCCGGAAATATTCGTGGACAACGTCTTTGAATATGCCGACAACCTCACGTGGCAGCGTGGCAAGCACCTCTTCAAGTTCGGCGTTCAGTTTGCTCGCTATCAGCAAAACAGCTTTTACCCTGGTAACGACGGCGAGCTCGGCGACTTCACCTATAACGGACAGTATTCTTCGCTGCCTTCCGCAAGCACGTTCTATCCCTTTGCAGACTTCATTCTCGACCGCGCCAACGACGTTCAGATCGGCAATGTTACCGGCCTGACCGGTCAACGGCAGTGGCGTGATGGTGTCTTTGCACAGGACGACTGGAAGGTCACCGACAAGATGACGCTCAACCTTGGCGTCCGTTGGGAATACGATCAGCCCATCTATGAAGTCAACAACAAGATGGCAAATATCGATACCAACACAGGCCAGATCATTTATGCCGGCGTGAATGGCGCCAGCAGGGCTCTTTACGATCCGACCTATACGCAATTCCAGCCAAGATTCGGTTTTGCGTACCAGGCCACGCCCCGCTTTGTGGTTCGCGGCGGTTACGGTATCACCAGCTATCTCGAAGGCATGGGCGCGAACCTCCGCCTCACGCAGAACCCACCCTTCCACACCGACTTCGAACAGCTCGGTGTGAATCCTTCGGACGCCTCGAACGGTCAGTTCTACTCGACGGTCGACGGATTTCCGACTACCCAGGCTGCGACCACGACATTCTATGTGTGGCCAAAAGACCTGAAGCCCTCGTCCACGCAAGAATTCACGCTGATGAGCGAATATGAGCTGACCCCTAGCTCGACGATTCAGGTCGGATACGTCGGTATTCTTGGACATCACCTGACCGATCCCTGGTGGGGCAACCAGCTCACCTCAATCGGTGGAACCGCACCCTATGCCGATATCGTCGGCCAGAACGGTATCGTCAAGTTCAGCTTGACGAACGGCGCCAGCAACTACAACGCGCTGCAGGCCGTCTTCCGCCAGCGTCTTACTGCTGGTCTGGAACTGACTGCGAACTACACATATTCGAAGTCTCTGACAGACAGCTTCGGCTATTACGGTGTCTCGAGCATCAGCGGTCAGTACTATCAGCAGAATGCATACGATATGCGTTCAGAATGGGGACCGTCCGGATTCGACACCCGGCATGCCCTCAGCGTGACCGGCACCTATGACCTTCCCTTTGGCCGCGGAAAGCGTTTCGGCGGGAACATGAACCGTGTGCTCGACGAAGCAGTAGGCGGATGGAAGCTTTCGGGCTCCAATGTTTCCTACGGGGCCTTCCCGGTCACACTGACCTCACCTTCACACTATTCGAGCTCTCTTCATGCTGCCGATGCTCGACCGAATCAACTCCGTCCTCTGCATGTAACCGGCCGCTCCATCAGCGCCTGGTGGGGACCGAACGTGCAAGGTACAAATCCCGGAGCCGCTTGCGTGGCGGACCAGGACAATGGCACCTGCGTCTTCCAACAGCAGTCAGCCACTTCGTTTGGAGATGTTCGCCCGTTCTCCCTCCGTGGTCCCGGATACGAACAGGTCGATATGTCGGTCGCAAAGTCCTTCAGTGTCTGGAGAGAGCAGCACTTCGACTTCCGCGCCGACTTCTTCAACGCCTTCAACATCGCCAGCTACTCTCCGCCGGACAGCGGTGTTTCAAACACAACTTTCGGCCAGATCACCAACACGAACTCCACGGAACGCCACATTCAGCTCTCGCTGAAGTACGCGTTCTAACCAACCTCAACATAAAGAGATCGGGGCGGCCTTCGGGCCGCCCCGATCTTTTTTATGTCAGCCTGCTGACATAATGCTGTCAGGAGCACTCGGTTAACTTCTCTTTGAGCGTGACACCTTACGCACGAATGAGAGGACACCATGAGCACTGCGACCGCCGTTCCAAACGCCACCGAGCAGACCGTACCCACCTTCCGCAATCCCGTTGTCACCTGGTTCGAGATTCCTGCCATCGATTTCGAGCGGGCTGTGCATTTTTACGAGGCAGTCTTCGCGATCCAGATGAAGCGCGATCCGAAGTTTCCTGGCATGGCGATCTTTCCCTATGAGCATCCGGCAGTTACAGGATGTGTCGTCGACAAGCAGGAAGCTGAACTGATATCCGCAGGCGTCTGCGTATTTCTCAATTGCGACAACAAGCTTGACGCGGTCCTCGAACGCACCATCGAAGCGGGCCAGCCCATCGTCGAAGACAAAAACTATATCCCTGCCGTCGGCTGGGTAGCGCGCATCCAGGACACCGAGGGAAACAGCGTCGGTTTGCACGCTATTGTCTAAAACTCGCAATGAGAAACCACAGAATGAAGGATTACGATAAGTCGATATGCGCCGCGCCGACCGACTCTTCCGCATTGTGCAACTGCTGCGATCGGGCCGTCTGCTCACGGCCCGCAGCCTTGCGCAGAAGCTTGAGGTATCCGAACGCACAATCTACCGTGATGTTCAGGAACTGCAGCTCAGTGGCACTCCCATTGAAGGCGAAGCGGGCGTGGGTTACACGCTGCGACGCGACTTCGACATTCCTCCGCTGATGTTTGACCGTAACGAGATTACCGCACTTGTTTTTGGCGCCCGCATGGTCAAGGCATGGGGCGGCATCGAGATGGCAGAGGCAGCCAACCAGGCGCTCCGCAAGATCGAGGCGGTACTGCCTCCGGATCTTCGCGAACGCATCGACCAGGTGCAGCTTTACGCCCCCGACTACAAGGTCCCGAAGCCTCTGCGCCGTACGCTCGATACACTGCACGACGCTGCGGTCAACCGCCGCTTTCTCGAGATGAAGTACGTCAGTGAAAGCGGAGCTGCTACGGAACGGCGCATGCGCCCGCTGGCGCTGATCTTTTGGGGAGGCGCGTGGACGCTGGTGAGTTGGTGTGAGCTGCGCAATGACTTCCGCAGCTTCCGCCTTGATCGCATCCAGGCTTTCGAGGTTTTGGAAGAAGAGTTTATCCCGCGAGCGGGCCAGAGCTTCGCAGACTTTCTGCGCCTCGTGGTGCGAGCAAATGCGGACGGTTCCTACAACGAGAAGCCGTCCGCTTAGCGTTACTTCAACACCGGCTCCTTTGCATGAGGGATGCGATCGATTTCGCCATTATCGAGATGCAGGTGCTCGCGAACGATCAGTTGCGGTAGACGGCGTATCCACTGATTGAGCGATACGTCTGAAAAGCGATCGGACTTGAACATCTCAAGGAATACGATGTCCTCGGTTCCGGTGTTCTCGATGTAATGGCCGGCCACAGCAGGGACGAAGCCTACATCGTTCGCGTTGAAGCTCATGGTGCGTGCCTTGCCGCTTGAAGAAAACACCGTCATGCGCCCTGAGCCTTTAAGCCAGTACTGCCACTCGGAAGAGTTGGGATGCCAGTGCATCTCGCGCATGGCTCCTGGCTTCAGAATGACCAGCGCGGCGGCAATAGTTTTTGACGCAGGAAAGACAGTTGAATCCACGATGCGGGCGCTGCCTCCTGCATCCTCGAAGTCCGGCTTCATCGAACGCATTCGGAAGCTGTAAGACACCTTCGACTCGACTGCCTTGCCACCTACCGCGCGCTTATCGTCTTCGAGTGAACCGGGGATGGTACCCGGGAAAATATACTCTTCATCCGTCGGCAGCTTGGCAATCGCGCTTGCCGGCAATCCAAAGTTCTTTTCTAGAACCTCTGCCGGCGTATGAGCTACCCAGTCGGAGATCAAGAATGTCTGGTATTCCGAGAATGTTCCCTGGTCGAAGACCAGGAGAAACTCGCAGCCATCCGGTCCGAGACCCTGGATCGAGTGCGGAAAGCCGGCGGGAAAAAACCAGAGATCGCCCTCCTTCACATCGTCGATGAAGATCGTTCCATCCGGATTGAGGACGGTGATGCGAGCCGAGCCGTAGAGCATGTATGCCCACTCGTTCGCCGTGTGCCAATGCAGTTCGCGGTAGCTGCCCGCGGTCAGGCGCATGTTCACGCCGGCGAGATCTTTCGAGTCGGGTATATCTTTCTGCGTTACCTGCCGCGTCCAGCCGCCATCCTGGATGCGGCGGTGTGCGAGCTCGAAGGAATACCAAAAGGTCTCAACATCGCCGTGATCGGTATCCGGCGGCGTATTGGAGCTGGCGTTTTCCTGCTGCAGCAGGCGATTGACCGGACCAGGATTATCAGCAGAGTGATTATCTGTTCCCCTGCGGATCTCTTCCCTGCTCTGAGCCGCGGCGATAGGAGAAAATATCGCTCCGGCACTCAGCGCAGCGGCGGCTGCGCCCAGAAACGACCTGCGATTAACAGCTTCCTTGATGGACGAGATCATGTACAAATCCTCTTTCTTCCTTCCACTTCATTAGAGGCTCGGCACGGTGATTCGTCCAACTGTATCTTTGGAACACAGTGATCGGTTTTTCTGATTAGGGATTCGATTGCTTCATTACCTGTTTCGCGAAGGCTACGAAGTTAAGAACCAGCGGATCGCGCGCCTCTTCGGCGACGGCAATTCCGATCTGTGACTGTATCTTTTCGGATGTCAACGGTTTTACCAGCAGCGAATCGCGATAGCGGCTGGCGATGCCGAGTGGAAGGATAGCAACTCCCATACCCGCCGCTACAAGCGCAAGCGCGGTGTCCATCTCGGAGGTCTCCTGGATCACCACGGGGGTGAATTTTGCCCTGCGGCAGATTCCGGTCCATTCCTGGTAGAACCCGGGCGCCAGCCTTTCCGCATAAGCGATGAATGGCTCGTTTGCCAGATCGGCAACCGAAAGCGCTCTCTTTCTCGCCAGCCGATGAGTTTTCGAAAGAACCATGGCAAAGGGCTCGCTGTGCAACGGCGTTACCGTCAGCTTTGGGACGTGCAGTGGCAACCTCACAAACCCAGCCTCGAGCGTTCTCAACCGCAAGGCTTCCACCTGAGCAACGGTCGGCAGATTTTTCAGATCCAGCGTGACGCGAGGATACCGTTTGCGAAAAGCCAGCGCGATGGCCGGAACGATCTGCACCGTCGCGGAAGCGACAAATGCGATGCGGAGATGGCCGATTTCTCCGGATGAGATGGCGCGGGCCCGCTCGCGTGATTCGTTCAATTGTTCGAGCAGATGTTGGGCATCATGGAGCAGGCTCGCGCCGGCCTGCGTCAGGCTTACACTGCGACGATTGCGCGACAGCAGCTGCACGCCGATATCTTCTTCGAGAGCCTTGATCTGTGCGCTGAGCGCGGGCTGCGAGAGGTGCAGCTCCCGTGCGGCACGTCCGAAGTTAAGATGACGCGCTACAGCGATAAACGATCGGAGATGTCTTATCTCCATGTGCGGAAAGCCTCAAGCTCGAGATGAAACGGGCGTCGCATTCGGAGGGATGGAAACGGAAATGGTAAGGGCGGCACGGATGCCCGGACCGCCCTGCATTGTGTGCGCGATTACTTCTTTACAGCGATGGCACTGATCTCGATCTTTGCGTCGCCGATCAGCCCTGCAACCTTAACCGTTGCGCGCGCCGGCTTCGGATCGGGCATCAGCTTGATGTAGACCTTGTTCATCGCCGGCACATCCGCCAGGTCCGTGACGTAGACAGTCACGTTGACGATGTCAGACATCTTGAAGCCAGCCTTCTCGACGACCTTCTGCACTGCCGCGATCGCATTGGTCGTCTGCAGTGTGATATCCGTTCCGGTCACCTTGCCATTTTCATCCGGACCCTGCTGCCCAGCCACGTAAAGTGTTTTGCCTGCAACGTAGCCATCGCTAAACGGCATTCCCTGCTTGAAGTCGATCGCTTTGTTCTGTGCAAACGCGCTTGCCGAAGCACAGAGCGCCATGATTCCGGCCACTGCCAGGCCACGCTTCATCATGTTCTTAGTCATCGTAGGTCTCCTGAGTTTCAAACTCTCCTCCGTTATACCGTGTTTCCCCGCGTATTGGCTTCGCTCATTCAGGAAAACGATTGTCCAGAGAGTACTTCTGCCACTATGTGAGACGCCGACTCACAGTCTGCGCGATTCACATCGCGATGTGTCACGAACCGAATCTGGTCTGATGCCGCCGAACCTGCGGCCACGCCGCGTTTCTTCAGTTGCGCCAGCACCGGACCTACGTCCTGCACTCCGAGTAAACGGAAGATGACGATGTTCGTCTGCACGGTCGACAGATCGATTTCTACGCCGGGCAGCGTGGCAACGAACTCGGCGAGGAAACGGGCATTCGCATGATCTTCCGCCAGCCGTGATGGCATTTCTTCCAGAGCGATGAGCCCGGCCGCTGCGAGAATACCGGCCTGACGCATGCCGCCACCGAGCATCTTGCGTACCGAGCGGGCACGCTCGATGAACCGCCTGCTGCCGACCAGCATCGAGCCGACAGGTGCGCACAAGCCTTTCGACAGACAGAACATCACACTCGAGAAGCCTGCGGTGAGTTCCGAAACAGGAATTCCCAGCGCAGTTGCCGCATTGAAAACGCGAGCGCCATCGAGGTGCGTAGGCAGACCAGCGTCTCGCGCGCCCGACCAGATCTCTTCGTACACTTCCAGCGGAGTGACGGTGCCGCCAGCCATGTTATGCGAGTTCTCAAGCGCGATGAGCCCGGTCATGGGGCGGTAATAGATCTGAGGAGCGATCATCGCCTTGATCCGATCCCAGGTCAACACGCCGCGATCGCCCGCAACGGGGCGCAACTGGCAGCCGGAAAAGGCAGAGACCATCGCCATCTCCCAGTCAAGAATATGGGCGCGGGCTTCACAGATTACTTCCTGCCCGGGCTGCGTGTGCAGCCGGATCGCAATCTGGTTCCCCATGGATCCGGTGGGCACGAAGATAGCAGACTCGCGGCCGAAGATCTCCGCTGCGCGGGCTTCCAGGCGATTGACTGTGGGGTCTTCTCCATAAACGTCATCACCCACTTCGGCTGTTGCCATGGCGTGGCGCATCGCCTCAGTGGGGTGAGTTACGGTGTCGCTGCGCAGGTCGATCACCCGCGTGCTGCTCGTTCCTTCAACTGTCATAAGGCGATTTTAGCCGCTGTTGTTTAATAACGCTTGGCGCGCATGACCTTCCAGATCGGTTCATTGTCCGCGTACACCTGCCACTCGACGATGCAGCCGTCACGCACGATGGCTCTCCAGGCGGACGGGATTTTCCAATGATTCTCCGGCAGTAGTTTGCCGCGCACTGAATATGTTCCTTCGGCGCTCCCAAATACAGCAACCAGCTCGCCGCGGCTCACAGCGTCATAAACTTCTATCGTGTAATCAGGGAACCAGGAAAAATAGGCGCGCCAGCCTTTTTGAACCTGCGAGCGCCCGCGAGTCTGCTGGCCAAGACCGTCCACCAGGAGGAGGTCGTCGCTCATCAGCGTCGCCAGCTTCGCGACATCGTGAGAGTTGATGCAGTCGATAAATTCCAGTACTACGTCCGCGGCATTCCTGTTCATGACTCACCCATTGTCCGCACACAAGCATGTGGCGGAGCGTGATGGAAATGTGACGGATGCTCTTAAAAGGAAGAGAAGGGTCCGCGAATTCCAATGAACGTATGGGGGAAGAAAAATCAGTTATGGGGAACTGTTAAACCTTATACGTAAAGACACCATGCTACCTTACGTTTTTGCGCCTTGTAACTGCAACCGCATTCTTATTCACTGTCAGGTCTCTTATAAGGCACCTGTATGTAGTGACGGGCTTCGTTGAGAGCTCCCGCGGTGTTGTCATTCGTCTGCAACGCCTGGCGATATTCGGTGATGGCGCGATCACGCTGTCCAGTGATATCAAATATCTTTCCTATCTGGATATGACTCCAGACCTCGGTCCACTTAGGATCGTCATCTCCGCGCAGGCAATCCCTGTATGAGTTCACAGCCGACTGGTAGTTACGCTGCGTGAAGAATATTTCCGCAATTCTATAACTGGCCAGTGAGCTCTGGGGATTCGCCTGCAGCGCCTTCTGATACTCCGCGAGGGCTGCAGTGGTATCGCCCTGCGCCACTAGCTGCTGCCCCTTCAAAATGGAAACGCGCACCTGCAGCTCCGGCGTATTCTTCAGGACCCAGTTATCGGGATCGATGCGCACATGGCGAGGACGCCCGAAGGTGTCCACGACATATTGAGAATCTGTACCTACGACCGAAATACGTCGATTCTCCGTTTTACCGTCCGTCTCGATTCGCAACTCGACCGGCATGTTGAAGAGGTCGAGATCCTGCTGAATTTCTCCAATAGTACGGAAACCCTTGTTATTGCCCAGGCGATAGATCGTGTATTTATTCACGAACTCCGGCGCGCCTGTGCCGTCAAGCCACTGTGCATAGAACGGAGTGAGCTGCTGCTGAGACTGCGCTTCCGACAACTTTTCGAAGTCACTCGACTTGATGCTCTTGTCAGTAAACTGCGAGAGCGAGGCGCGCAGAATCTTCACAAAGCTGTCGTCGCCAACCTCCCAGCGCAGCATGTGAAAAACCATGGCGCCTTTTTCCAGTGTCATCGACTGGAACTCCGGCGAAAAGGCATTCAGACGGCCGGCGCTTGAAAGTGGAATAGTATCGTAAGCCATCGCTCCCGCGGCGACGTCGAGAATTGCGTTCTGGAGTGCCGCTTTTCCGGCGGAGTCCTCAAGATACAAAAGTTCGCCGTAACGGGACATGCCGTTCGTGATCCAGGCATCGTTGAGCGAAGCCGGGCTCGTCTCGCTCCCCCACCACTGGTGAGCGATGGTGTTCGAGAGCAGACGGAAGTCATTCTTGCCGCCGATACGGTTTCCGGCAACGGCAGCGATCTCAGGAGCCCAGTAGGCAGGCACAGTGTCATCCGGCAGCTCGACCACATTCAGATTGCTCGACTCCGGCATGCCAAAGGTGGAGGTGAAGAAGGCCAGGATGCGCAGCGCGCTCTGCGCGTAATCCATTGCAACCGTCTTATGCGCCGGCAGGGTGTAGACGTGGATATTTGGCGCAGGCGAAGTCGGGGCGTCGAACTTACCCGCAATGATGGTGCCGGGAAATCCGGGCTTGGTCCAGTTGAAGTCGTACTCGTCTTCGTCCCCCTCGGACTTCGGCGTTCCGGAAACTCCGCTGCCGATCACCTTGTAGCCGGTAGGCACTTTTACATGAATCTCGGCCGTGTAGCGGTCGGTCTGGTAGCCCACCATCGGGAACCAGCGGCCGGCGTAAAGCAGATATGACACGGGGTTATCCACGATTGCCAGCTTCAGGCCCTGGACTGGTCCGCCTTCGTCGCTCAGAAGGGCGCCGGAGTAGTGGAAGATCCAGGTATAGCTCTGGCCTGGGATAAGTGGCTGCTGCGGGGTCACAAGCAGCGAAGCCTCCGCGCCGCGCTCCCCGTTCAGCTGCGTTTTCTTCGAACCTGCGTCCGTTACCGAGTCCACTCTCAGCGCCCCATGCAGCTCGAAGACCGCCGTTGTAAGCGGCGCGTTCGCGGTAAAAGTGACCTGCGCGGTGGCGGAAAGGGTGTGATCCGATGGTTTCAGCTCGGCGTCTATCTTATAGGCAGTAATAGTGATAGGCTGCGGCCGGTCAGCGGCGTGGAGAGCAGGAACGATAAAGGTGGCAGCAGCCACCATGACGGAATAAATGCGGAAGCGGAGCCTGGCTGCGGATGCGTCTCTCGTCATGGTCTTTGATTCTGGCAATTCGAGGATATTACCTTGCTGTGATCTGCTGATGCTGAAGAACGTCTAATAGGATGCCGGTCAATCGTTGCATCGCCGAGTCGCCACCCGCGATGTCCTCGGCCTTGAGCATACCGGATACCTCGCGCAGACCGGAAACCATGGCTGCGCGCTCCGGCGTTTCGTCCAGAAGCTGCCGCAGGTGTGAGACGAGATTTGCCGCAGTAAAGTCACCCTGGATCAGCTCAGGAATAATTCTTTGTTCCGGCGGACGTCCCGCGATCAGGTTCACCATGGCCACGTGCGGCACGTCGACAACCCGCTTCGCAACCGCATAACTCAACGGAGAAACTTTATACACGACCACATAAGGCTGGCCAATCAGGGCCGCTTCTACCGTAGCAGTGCCGCTCGCCACGGCGCTGGCACGTGCATGGAGCAGTGTACCGCGTGCGTCGTCCGTGATGGTGATACGCGGACTGGAAGGCAGCATCGCCCTGGTCATCTCCCGATGAGCGGCGGTGAGGGTGTGCGCGAGCGGCAGCACGAATTCAAGATCGTAGTCCTTCGTCAGTATCTGCGCCGCTTCGATCATACCGGGCAGGTTGAGGCGAATTTCCTTGGCGCGGCTGCCGGGCAGCAGACCCACCCAGCGTTTAGCCGGATCGAGCTGCCATTTGCGGGCAAAGTCCTCGCGAGAAATGGTGGGCAGAGGCAGATCGGCGAGCGGATGGCCGACATAATTCGCTTCCACTTGCCTTTCGCGATAAAACTGCTCCTCAAAGGGAAAGATTACGACCATGCGATCAACGTACCGCTGCACCTCGCGGATACGGTATTTTTTCCAAGCCCACAACTGCGGGGAGACAAAGTAGACGACCGGCACTCTGGCCCGATGCAGGTGCTTCGCCAGTGACAGGTTTACATCAGGGAAATCGATAAGGACGGCAAGGTCGGGCTTCTCGGTCTGGATGGACGCCTTCAGCCGTCGATATTCGCGATAGATATGCGGCAGGTGCCGAATGACCTCGGTGATGCCCATGACCGCGACGTCTTCGGCTTTAACGATGCGGCGCATGCCGAGTGCTTCCATGTGCTGGCCGCCGAGACCAAAGAACTCGGACTGTGGCAAGCTGTCACGAAGCAGCGAGATCAGGCTCGCGCCATACGCTTCACCGCTCGCCTCACCGGCGGAGAGAAAGATTTTTGGGCGTGCTGTCATTCCTTGCAGCTATCGTAAATGACTGACTTAAATCTGAGCTGCGACCGCGCTCAATCAGTCCCGAGCGCCAGAGAAGGCGTCAGTCCGGTTGCAGGCAGGCCCAGTTCCTGGTCCTTGTACTGAAGCTGATAGAGCTTCCAGTAAAGTCCGCGCGTGGTGAGCAATTCCTGGTGGCTGCCCATTTCGCGCAGCTGGCCCTTGTGCATGACGAGGATGGTATCGGCCTTTTGCACCGTCGATAGCCGGTGGGCGATGACGACCGAGGTGCGGCCTTCGATCATGCGCTCGAGCGCCATGCGGACGCGCAGCTCGGTGTCGGTATCGACCGAGGATGTTGCTTCGTCGAGGATGAGTACGCGCGGGTTGTGCGCCAGGGCGCGAGCGAAGCTGATCAGCTGTTTTTGCCCGGTCGAGAGGCTGTTTCCGCGCTCGCGCAGCGGCTCTTCATAGCCGCCCGGCAGCGTCGAGATGAAGTCGTGAATATTTACCTGTTCGGCGGCTTCGCGCATCTGCTCATCAGTGATTGAATCCGTGCCAAGGCGGATGTTGCTGCCGATGGTTCCGCTGAAGAGGAAGGCGTCCTGCAAAACCACGCCAAAGTGTTGGCGCAGCATGGTCAGGTCGTGTTCGCGGACATCGACACCATCGACGAGCACCTGGCCGTGCTGAATATCGTAGAAGCGCATCATCAGGCTGATGATGGTCGATTTGCCGGCGCCGGTGTGGCCGACGATCGCTGCGGTCTGGTCCGGAGCTATTGAGAACGACACGCCGCGCAGGATCCACTCGATGTCGGTCATCGCTTCCAGTTCTTCCGGAGTTGAGCGGGCGATGCGCTCGCGCTTTTCCGCGTCGAGCCGCTCGTAGGTGAACCACACGTTGCGGAACTCGATGCTGCCCGAATTGCTGGTGGCGATCGGATGCTCGGGCGAGACGATTTCAGGTGCCGTATCGACCAGCTTGAAGACGCGCTCGCTGGCCGCCATGGCTGCCTGCAGAATGTTGTACTTCTCGCTCAGGTCCTGGATGGGGCGGAAGAAGCGCTGCGAATACTGGATGAAAGCCACCAGCACGCCGAGCGAAACCGCGCCGCGGAAGACACCGCGGCCACCGACCCAGATCACCAGCGCGATGGCAATCGAGCTGAAGATTTCGACTGCGGGATAGTAGAGCGCGTAGGCGAGGATCGAGTCCTTGAAGGCGACCATGTGCGTCCGGTTGACGGCCTCAAAGTCGTCGTAGGCACGCTGCTGGCGGCTGAAGAGCTGCACCAGGCTCATGCCGGTGACGTGCTCCTGCGTATAGCTGTTGATGCGAGCGATGGCCACGCGAATGCGCCGGTAGGAATCGCGTACATACTTGCGGAAGATACGGGTGGCGATCAGAATCAGCGGCAGAACCGAAAACGACAGCAGCGCCAGCCACCACTTCATGCGCAGCATGACGAAGACGATGCCGGCGAGCACGAATACGTCTTCAAAGATTGCGAAGACGCCCGAAGTGAACATCTCATTCAGGGCGTCGATGTCGCTGGTAAGGCGGGTGACGAGGCGGCCAACAGGATTGCGGTCGTAAAAGCCGATGTGCATGCGCTGCAGGTGTCCGAAGATCTGGCGGCGCATGTCGAACATGATCTTCTGCCCCGTCCACTGCATCAGGTAGGTCTGCAGAAACTCGAGCACATAGCTAAGCACCAGCGTGCCCAGGTAGAGCATCGCCACCTGCAGGATGCCGTGGCGTGCGTCGCTGCTCAGCCAGCGCGAGAGAAACGCGGAACGCGATGAGGGGTGTGCCGTGAGGTAGCGATCGATGGCAACTTCAACGAGGTAAGGCCCCAGAACATCGCAGGATGCCTTGATAAGGATGGCTATCAACGAGAAGAGCGCGACCCACTTATAGGGCCGCATATAGGTCATCAGGCGGCGCATCAGGCGACCGTCGTAGGCCTTGCCGACGACGTCGTCATCCTGCCCGGCCGCAGCCTTTTTCTTCGCTTCTTCCGCCTGCCGCTTCTGCTCAGCCGCGACCTTTGCTTCCTTTTTCTCAGCCATGTTGTCTCATGACCATTTTACAGGGAGCGAGCGGCCGGAAACCCAACCGGTCAGCCGAGATGCTCCTTCAGGAATGCCAGCGTGCGCTCCTTCGCGAGCTTCGCTGCTTCGGGCGCAAAGCTGGGGCGGCGATCGTTGTTGAAGGCGTGATCCGCTTCGTACCAGAAAATCTGCACCTCAGGGTAAGCTTCACCCACCTTGTCGACCGCGTCCTTGGGAATATGGGTGTCCTTGAGGCCAAAGTGAAGCATCGTCGGCGCCTTCGGCTTTTCTTCGATCATTTTGGGAATGCCGCCGCCGTAGTAGCCGACCGCCGCGTCCAGCTTGAGGCGTGCCGATGCCATCCATGCGACCGTGCCGCCAAGACAGTAACCCACAATGCCGGCTTTCTTCCCTGTTGTCTTGCGTCCATACTCGGCAGCAGCTTCGGTATCCGTGACAAACAGCTCCCAGTTGAGCTTCGGCATGAAGCTCATCGCCTTTTCACGATCGGCCTCATCGTAGCCGAGGTCCACACCACGCTCGTAGCGATCGAAGAGCGCCGGAGCGATGGCAAGATAGCCTTCCTTCGCATAGCGATCGGCAACATCCCGGATGTGTCCGTTTACTCCGAAGATTTCCTGGATGATGACGAGCGCCGCAACCGGCTCTCCTGCGGGCCTGGCGACATAGGCGTCGAGGGTATGGCCATCGGCGGCCTGCAACTGAACATGTTCACTCATGCGCTTATAGACGAACGTCAGGGAGTCTTGGCCGCATCGTTCACAGCCCAGTAACTTTCACGGGAAACGATGCGCGCGCCGTAGTCCTGCGTGAGGGATACCTTGAGGTCATGAAGGCCCGGTGTCAGGTCGGTCGGATGAAAGCTCAGCATGTAGCGATTGCGAGCGTGGCTGGCCACTTCGGCAATGTGGTCCTCGAAGCTCTTGTCGCGAGCGAAGGTCGCGTATTCACCTCCGCTCATCGAAGCCAGCGTCTTGGGCGTATTGCGGCGCATGGCGTTCATTGTCATCATGAGCGGTGCGAGCACATTGATGTCGTTGCCCATGCCGCCGTGTCCCTTGGCCCACTCGCGCAGCTCGCTCTTGGATGGTGCGAAAGCCAGGCTGAAGACCAGGGTGTTGGTTGTGCCGATCTGCTGGACCAGTTGCGGAATGGTGACATGGCGGCTGCCGTGGTCGCGCGTCTCGCTGATCAACAGGAGCACGCGGCGATGATCTACCGGGCGCTGCTGCAGCAGATTTACGGAGTAGCCAACGGCATCGAGAATGGCGGCTCCGCCATCGCCCGGAGGAAGGTTGTCGAGGTCCTGCTCGATGTAGGAGGTGTCCTTCTGGAAGGCTTCAAGATAGGTCGGCCGCGAATCGAAGACAACCAGCGCCACCTCACCCTGGCCTTCGCCGGTAAACATCTGGAGAAGCGGTCCCAGCCTCGCGAACTTGTCGAACTCCATCGCCGCATCGCGGCCACGCTCCATGCAAATAACCAGCGATACCGGCTGCGAGTCCATGTCTTCGTCGACATGCACGGATTGCTGCACGCCGTTGTCTGTCAGCACAAAGTCTTTGGGCTGCAGACCGTAAAGCACGTCTCCCGACTTTTTCTCGACAAGGGTAGGCACCAGCACAATGTTGGTGTTCACATGCAGGGTAGGCGTCGCGAACTGATCGTCGGCGATTACCGGCGGCGGCATGTTTACAGGCGCACGCTGCTGTTGCTGTTGCTGTTGCGCAGGCTGTCCAGATGAGGGCGGCGACGCGGGCTCGCCGGGAAACGGTTCCTGCGCCCGGCACACGCCGGCCACCAGGGCGGAAACGACAAGAATTCTCAGCGAATACGAAAAGAAAGGCGGCAAGGAAACCTCAGCTGCATTTATCAGAACAGATCATAAAGAGGCGTGCCAAGTATACATTCACGCTAAGGCGCCACGACTGCCGCAACCCGCTCGCCAGGGACTTCCGCATCATGTGTTCTACGATAGGCCGCCTCAAAGAGAGCCCAGTCCTCGTGGAATTCCGGCATTGGCGGCCGCATACGCTTTTTCGCCTCGAGAACATAACCGACACGCCAGCTAAGCAGCTCAAATGCCAGCCCGGGATCAGATTCAGAACTCAATATGGTGGAACTGTAGACGCCCACGTGGCGCGGATCGCCCGGCCATGTCATCCACAGCTGCCCGTTACCGTCTGTCGTAACCGTGGCGGAATCAAAATGCTGGCCCTGCTCCTTTAGCCATCTCTTCTCGGCTTTGGGATTGCGTTCTACCATGGCCAGGTAGCGTGCTCGATAGTTCTGCCACTCCAGCTCGGAGCCTGTTAACCCGGAGCGCGATGCGGCGATCTCTTCATCGAGCGAACCCACCCTGCGGGTCTCGTCCTGCTTCTTTGCCACGTTGCGTTCCGCCACCAGGCCGGTCAACTGCGGGGAGGGATACTTCGCATATTCGTTGTAGAGGTTGAAGCGGGCGGTAAGGAAATACATAACGAAGAAGGAACCAGCCACTTCATGGTCGCCGATGAAGAAGGCCGGGATCAGGTACTTCTTGATATGGAATGCCGCTTCCGTTCCGTTACTGGCCGTGCCGCTGCGATGTAGAGTGCCCGGTCTCTGCTCGAAGTGCATGGCATGAAAACCAAGCTCAGGCCGATCGTGCGCCCATCGGGAAAACGATCTTGCTCCGGCCTTTGGCGTCATGATTCCGAAATCGTTCAGCACGTCGCGGCGCATGGCATTGGGAAAGATCGAATTGACAATACGCTGCACAAACATGGCGCAGTTGTCGGTGATCGGCTTGTAGTGGTTCACGTTGGGCTGGTCGTTCAGCCATGCCACTGCGGCGGCGTCCTGCTCAGGCGTTGTCTTCACCGCATAGATAAAGACATCGCGCTCGATGGTTGCAGCAAGCGTGTCCCGCCAGTAGCTGCGGTGAACCATCGGGCACTCGCCGCCGCACACCGGGGCGAGATAGCCGCTTCTCGCTCGGCCCGTAATCGCCACCTTTACATTCTTTGTGCCGATGAGGAGTCGATCGTTCGGGTCCGTAGTGCCGTTGACGTACATGCTGACCGGGACGATATTCCACTCATAAGGTTGAAGCTCGTGAAAATCGGGAAAGATCGTAATGATCGATCCCTGCTCTCCCGGCGTGCACAGCCGCGCCCGCACCGGCGATGCCGGACATACTCCGGAGAGATAGAGCAGGGCATGGCCCGCGTGTGTATATGCTGACGACCCTTCACCCGTTGGATCTGCAACAACAATCCCGATATCCGCGTGGAGCGATTTCACCAGAAACACGCTGACGAGGAACCCGGCAAAATAAACCATGGCCCGAAAACGGGAAAACGCCCCAGGAGAAGACACGACAATAAGATGCGTTCCGGCGCTTTTGCGTCCGCCGGTGGACACAAGTCATTTGCCCTATATTTGTACCGGCCATCCGGCCCATGGCAGGTTTCCGCTTGCACCCGACAATATAGCCAGCCTATCCGCGCTGCAAAAAATCGATTGAAACGTTGTAGCATTGCCCGTAAGTACCCCTGAGTCATCCTCAGCGACAATTCCGCGGAACCAGCAAGGAGATTCCTGATGCAGATCAACACCCGGCGCACCTTCTTTGGAAAACTTGCCGCCATGACGGCCGCTGCCGTCGGCGCGCCCCGTCTCATCGCGCAGGCCACGGCGCCCGCAACGCCTGAAACCACTGTCGCCCCCCGCCACGGCAACAACCATGTGCACAACGGCGTCTACTACTTCTCGGGAACAGGCTCCAACGACGGGTATCCTGCTACCGATCACGTAACTGTCGCGGATCCTTTTGAAAAGCATGTGACCCGCACCATGGATGCTCTGAAGAAGACCCTCGAAGAGAACGGCTGCACCATGGACAGCATCCTGAACCTGCAGGTCTTCCTCTGCCTGCCCCTGGCCGACGGCGTGCCTATGCCGAGCGGTAAAGCCCGCTTCGATGCGCACCATGCGCAGTACGACGCGCTCAACAAGATTTACCGGACCTACTTCAGCCCCGGAAAAGCTCCCTCGCGCGCCTGCATGGCTCTGGAGTGGATCCCGGGCGATTCGCTGATCGAAATCGTGGGCTCTGCCCTCGTCGTAAACCCGCCTGCCGGCGCCTAAGAACTTAAGAAAAGGATCGACTGATGAGCTGGAAATTTGACTGGAGCCGACGCTCCTTCCTGACTGCCCTTGGAGCCGCCGCAGGTACCGTGCTTACGCCTGAGGCCGGCAAGCTGCTGGCCGAAGGTATGGGTAGCAAGAACGCAGGCGTTGCAGACATTCTGAAACCAACCTCCAATGATGGGCACCCGATCGTTCCTATCAAGAGCGGTCTCGGTTCCACCGGGGATATTTACGCCGAGCTCGGCGTAACGCCGCTGATCAACATCAACGGGACGGTGACCGTGATTGGCGGCTCGGTTATGAAGCCTGAAGTGATGGAGCTGATCCGCCAGGGCAACCAGCACTTCGTCCTCATCGACGAGCTGGAGATGGCCGCAGGCAAGTGGATCGCCAAGCTTTGCAAATCGCCCGCAGGCTACACCGGTCTGGTGACAGGCGGAGCAGCTGCGGCGCTGGTTGTCGGCTACTCGGCCATGATGACCGAGGACCTCGAACCGCGCCTCAAGACCATCCCCGATGTCACCGGCTTCCCCCGCACAGAAGTGATCATTCAGAAGAGTCATCGTTACGCATTCGACCACCAGATTCGCCAGACCGGCGCAACGCTGGTCGAAGTCGAAACGAAGGAACAGATGATCAACGCCATCAACCCGAAGACGGTGGCGATTCACTTCACCAACATCCTCTCCGATCACGGGCAGGTCAGCGGACCGGAGACCGTGGCCATCGCCAAGGCACACGGCATCTACACCTTCAACGACGCTTCGGCGGATGTCCCGCCGGTTTCGCGCCTGTGGGAGTATCCGGCGGTCGGCTTCGATCTGACGACCTTCTCCGGCGGCAAGGACATCTGCGGACCGCAGGCCTCTGGCATCCTCATCGGACGCGAAGATCTCATCAAGTGGTCGCTGCTCAACATGAGCCCGCAGGAAGACCGCATCGGCCGCTGCTGCAAGGTGGGTAAAGAGACAATCTTTGGCCTGCTGAAGGCGCTCGAAATATTTATCGAACATCATCAGGACTTCGACGCGGTCATCCGCATGTACGACGAGCGTGCCGCCGTGATCACAAAGGCAGTCGAGAAGTTCGGTATTACAGCAAGGCCCCGTCAGTTCGATCCGAACGCACTCGGCAATGTCACGCCGTTCTACAGCTGGCAGATCGACCCTGCAAAGACGAAAATCACGGGCCACGATGTGCTGCTGCAACTGGCCGCCACCAGGCCAGTCGGCATCGGCAGCATGGGTGCGGGAGCCAGCGGTATGCGCGGACGCGATCCCGAGGCCGATAAGAAGCCCAAGCCGGAACACCACAACCATCGCACCGAGGACCCGAACACCTTCGGCTTCGCGGTATGGCAATTGAAGGAAGGCGAAGACAGGATCATCGCCGACCGCTTGCAGGAGATCCTCAGCGCAGCCAAGGCCTGAGTTAAGAACAGTAAACGAAAAGCGCCCCTCACACTGAGGGGCGCTTTTTGTTCCTTATTTGATGGTGGAGAAATACTCAGCCGCATCGCTGCGCAACAGCAGCCAGATGATTCCGGCCGCAATGATCAGGTGCACAGCCAGTTGATGCCTCCAGTCGGCCAGGCTCACGCCCACATGAAACAATGCCCAGGCGATGGCCAGCCAGCGAGCCCAGTTGCGACCCAGCAACAGGAAGATGCCGGTCACAATAGCCGTCCATTCAACAATCTCAATGAAAACCGCATCGCGGTCGTGCTCAAGCAAGGTGTGAAAGTGGTAGGCACTCGCAACCACACCCACAACGACATACAGAATCGCGATCACCATCACGGATATCGGGCATCTTTTGATGTTCATTCGCGTGCATCGCTCTTTATCGCGCCCTCACATTATTCCTCTGGAAACGGTTCGATGGCCACAAACTACTGGCGATAGTTGGAACGCAGCGGATAGAATCGTTCTGTTCCAACTCCCCCACCCACATTTATGTCATTTCTTCCTCGGTCTTTTAAGACACGTGCTCTTCGTGTGCTTGGGCTCCTGTTCGTGCTCCAGCTTGCCTTCACCGCTGCCTTCCCTCAGTCCCAGCCGGTCTTTCCAGTAACTCCTATTCATTCCCTCACAGCGATTCCGTTCGGAGTCACGACCGGCGATTTCAATGGTGATGGCTTGGAAGATGTCGTATATGCCGATAACGAGTCCTCCGTACCAACCCTCCATGTGCTTCTCAGCGGTGAGCATCTGATAGGCAGCACGCCGATCGATACCATAATTCCGGCAACGTGCCCTGTCATTCCAAATGCGTCAAGCCTGAATTATCTACCGCTCCTCGCCATTCCCGCCGATCTGAACCAGGACAAGAAACTCGATCTCATCCTGAACTGCGGAGGAACCATCGGAGTCATCTTGGGAAACGGGGATGGAACCTTTCAACCGGTCACTACCTATACGAAGCAGGGACTGGCCTCGGCAGTTACTGACCTGAATGGAGACGGCTATCCGGATGTCATTCTCTACACGGAAATGTATGTACCGGATCATGCTTATGAAGAGACCGTAGTCAGCGTCATGCTTAACCGGGGCATAAACGGCCCGGGCAAACTCGTGAACGCCGGAACCTATGCCACCGACGACGTCATCGGCGGTTATAACCCACCGTTTCTCCTGGCCGGTGACTTCAACGGAGATGGCAAACAGGATCTCTTTGTCTCGGCTTTTCAGAGCTCCGGAAACGCAATGCCAAGCGGAATGTCAGTGCTGTACGGCAACGGCGACGGAACGATGCAAAGCGCGATAGACGTCCCACTGGGCACCGCGAACGACTATGTACTCGGGCAGTCGGCTTCGGGAGATTTCAATCATGATGGGATCGCGGACGTAGCGTATCTAGCCGGAAATAATCCGACAGGAGTACAAATTCTATTCGGCCAGACGAACGGCACGTTCAAGGCCGGTTCTTTCATTCCTCTTTCCCTGTATACGATCTATAACGCCCCCAGCATCACAGCTGTAAGCACAGGATCCAACGGCCTGTACGACTTGATTGTGAGCGCAGCTGCAACGAGTGTTCTCACTGGCGATAAGGATGGGAATTTCTCTTTGGGCAGCACATACGCTGCGGGGGATGCCGCCTTCCCTCTCTCGATGGCAGACGGCGAATTAGATCTACTCGTCTACTCTCTGCAGCGAGGATATATCTCCCTCTCCGAAGCGGCGACCTATGCACAGCTTACCCTGCTCCGGGGAAACGGAAACAACACTTATCAGGGCGTCGTCACGGTACCTACGGGGGATAACCTGGCGCTTCCCGTCGATCTGAATCACGATGGACTGACCGACCTGGTCTACAAGGATCCATTCGGTAACTTTGTCGCCTCTTTGGGACGAGGAGATCAAACTTTTTTTCCAGCCACCACGCTCCCAGCCGTGACCGCCAACGAGGCCAGCACACAGTATTCGTATCCGATCGTAAGCGGGGATTTTGACAATGATGGAAGCATCGACATTGTTGACTTCACGAGTGGAGGGGCAGGCTATCCGGCCTCAGATGCCCATCTTCTATTTCTGAAGGGAAGCAAGTATGGCGTTATCCAGAAGGCAACCACTACTGTAGACGCTGGCGCCTATGGTTTTCAGTCCGCTGTCGCAGGAGACGTTGATGGAGACGGCAATCTCGACGTGGTTGCGTCCTATCGCGATCTCTATGACGACGTCATGGGCATCGTTCTCATTCCTGGAAAAGGCAATGGGACCTTCGCATCGCCTGTGTCTTTATTGAAAAGCAAAGTTGTGGACATAGATCCCACGATCGACAACCCCCTTCTCCTCGTCGATCTCAATGGCGACAAGAAACCTGATCTGCTATGGGGCAATCTTGTATACCTGGGCCATGGGGATGGGACCTTTGAGCAGCTCTCCACCACCTTACCCGGCAACGCGGCTCTGGTGCAGGATCTGAATGGAGATTCAAAACCCGATCTGGTCACGCTTGAAGGAATCTATGCGGGAAAGGGCGATGGAACATTCGGAACTACACCCTTTTACAGCTTTTCGCTTCCCAACACGCGATTCATAGATGCCACTGCGGGCGACGTCAATGGGGATGGATATCCAGATCTGGTTATCAAATATTCCGATCCATCTCACAACATTGCGCTCCGGGTGCTGGCTGGCGACGGCAAGGGTAATTTCGAAGTCGACGACCACAGTTATTTTGCCGGCGCTTCCACTGGACCGTTCTACCCTTATCCACGTTCTTCAGCGCTTGCTCGTATCAATAATCAAGCCCCCGCAACTTCAGATGGGAAACTGGATTTTGTCACACTAAGCAGCGGCGGAGCCACAATACTGCTCAACCAGGGAAATCCTGCTCCAACGGCCCCCTCCCTGCTACCGACAAACACTACCATCACCGCATCAGCAGCCACGGTAAATCAAGGCCAATCCTTGACATTCACAGCGCAGGTCGGCGGCCTCAATCCTACAGGCACTGTGACCTTCACAGCAGCTGGGGTCGCTCTGGGAACAGCCGAACTGACCAGCAGCGGCGCGTCCATTTCTGCCAGCCTGACAACGGCGGGAGCAGTCCCGGTGACAGCCACTTATTCCGGGGACTCATTGAACGCATCGAGCAGCGCATCGATAACCGTTAACGTCGTCGCTCCGGACTTCAGCTTCACTGCCACACCCATCAGCGGATCGGTTTCCCCAGGCCAATCCGCTACCAGCACCTTAACTTTTGCTTCGGTAGGTGGATTCAGCGGAGCAGTCAACCTGTCATGCACAAACCTCGGCTCCGAGACATCCTGTGCGTTCGCTCCACAGTCGGTAAACCTGGCGCCAAGCGGAAACGCCACCGCCACGGTCACTATTCAAACTACTGCGGCAACCACCGCCGCTCTACCTCAGGCCTCAGACCGGCTTTCAACGATCGCATGGGCAGCGCTGATTTTCCTGATGCTTTCACCCAGGCGTATCCGTAACTCTTACCGAAGCTTCGGACTACTCCTGGCAATCGCAGGAACGGCGGTCCTGCTCACACTATCGGCATGCGGAGGCGGCGGCGGCGGCAAATCTGGAGGGTCAGGCGGTGGAAACCCGGGAACACCAGCGGGCGCACAAAACATAACCATCGTGGCAACTGCCGCTGGAGGAGCCGTTACTCACAGCAGCACATTTACCCTGACGGTTCAGTAGCCACCCCAAGGTGAACGCCGCAGAGGATCCGATTCACTTGCGGCGTTTACCAGACCTCAATCCTTCGGCACATCCATCGCGTTTGCGCCCGCATGCAGGGGATAGCTCTTCCCTTTCCACTCGAATGTTCCGGTGAGCGCGGCGGGAAGGTTTACCTGGGCGTGCACTGAAGTTCCGCGCACGCTGTAGTCCACGGCGATCTCACCGCGGGGCGAAGGATAGCTGGCTTTCAGTTGCTTGAGAGAACCCAGTGCCGGAGCGATCTTTACCTGCGCAAAATTCGGAGCAGCAGGCCTAATGCCGGCGATGGTCGTTAGCAGATCGATGTTCGGGTGCGCCGTCCAGGCGTGTGAATCGGAGCGCGTGGGCTCCGGCTCTTCGGCCCATGTCGACAGCCCCAGTGACAGCATCGTCCTCCACGGAGCGAGTGTCTCGTTGTAGCGGTCGCCCAGCCCCGCATGCACGAGGCCGCGCGTCAGGTAGAAGCGGAAGTAGTTCGACGCCACCGAAAACTCCTTCGGCAGCGGGCTATCCGTATGGAACCCTGCATCGGTCGCGGAGAAGATTCGCGTCATCACTGCCGCCTGCTGCGCTTTCGGTATCACGTCGAGCCACACCGCCAGGGCATTGGCCTGCTGGCTGAAGTGGTTCTTCTCTGTGGTATCCGCCAGCAGTTCGTCCTGCTGCGACCAGTAACGGTCATAGATCGTCTTGCGAAGCCGTGCGGCCTCATCCGCGTCTTCACGGCCGAGGTTTGCGTCCCCGAGAACATCTTCCATCTCTGCCGCGTTATTCAATGCTTCGAGATAAAAGAGACCGCCTGCCGCGCTCACTCCATTCGCATCCGCAGGCGAGTTCCCTCCAGGAAATCCCGCCGCCCAATCCACGAAAGGCCACCAGTCGGGCAATGCAGGCAATCCATCCTTGTTCAGGCGTGCGCGAAAATAACTCAGCTCACTCCGCACAGCGGGCAGCTGCTCACGCACGAACTGAGGATCGTTGCGGTAGTACCAGTAGTCGTGCACGATACCAACCCATATCAGCGAGAAATTCTGGATCATTTGCAGAAGCCTGGACGGATACCGGCTCTGCGTGATCCCCTCCGGCTGCATGGAATCGCGGAAGGCGAGGATGGCCTGTCGAGCCAGCCGGTCATCGCCCGTGTTGGTGTAGGAAATCAGCGTCTGGATGCGCGTGTCACCGATGTACTGCAGCCGCTCCCAGTAAGGCGTATCCATGTAGGCATCGTGTGCGCAAAGCCGGGCCGTGCGCCATCCGACCTCCCAGATCTTCGAGAGCGAGTCGTCATCACTCGAAAATGTCGCGCGATGCTCGAAGGGGTACGCGGTGAAATTTACCGTGAGCGACTCCAGCTTCAAGGGAGTCGCCGCGGTGGTTACATCCATCTGCAGATAGCGCCACGTTCTCCAGTCAAGGGGCGTGAAGGCGCGATGAGCTCCACCGTCAGGCAGCAGTTCATCGGATACCCCTACCTCGTGTTTGCCTTCGATCTGGTTGCGATTGCCCTTGTTGCCGTGGTCATCGATCAACGCCTCGGCGTAGCGCATCGCGATATCAGCCCCCTTGCCGTCGGAAACCGTCAGCGTGGGATACGCCGTTGTGAGCGTGCCACGATCAATCAGCAAGGTTGCATGACTGTTTGCCGGGATCACGATCGCGTGCGAAGGAAAGCGCTCGGCGTCTTCAACGCCAGAGCTACGGACGACACGGCCTGCATAGGTCTCGCTGAACTCCATCGGGGGCAAAGTATCGGGAACGAGTAGCCAGTTGGTGCCAGGGTTTTCACCGCGTGTCACTCCCCTGCCCAGCGAGGCTGCCGGTTTCCAATCCCCCTGCGGGCTGTCGCTGCTCCAGTCCCAAGTGGACTTCGCGGCATCGATCCGTTCGCCCGAAGATGCCACGTAGTAGAAGTACTTCAAATCATCCGGCTTCGGAGAAAACCCATACCCCTGCTCCACAATCGCCTGCCAGGTTTTGTTGGTGGCGATCGCCGCCTCGGCCTGCGATTCGGGCTCCAGGAGAAATCCAAGTCGCCAGGTAATCTGCCGTATCGGAGCAATCTCTCCCAGGTTCCACACGGTGGCCGCGACTACGTTACGTCCGGCGTGGAGGGCAGGTGCGAGGTCGTAGGTCTCATAGCGCCAATGCTGCATATCGCCAACGCTTGGGCCGTCACCGATGCGCCTGCCGTTCACCATCAGCACAAAGTGATTATCGGCCGATACATGAACCATATAGTGTGCAGGCACAGCGTCGAGCGTGATCTCCTTGCGGAAATGCACCACGGCAGGCTCATACGAAGGAGCATCCGCCGCGGTGATCCAATCGGCAGTAAAGCGGTGCGGCGCGGTTTGCGCGGAAGTAACGGCGGCAGAAATACAGAGCAGAAAGCAGGCTATCGGACGCATCCCGATGATTGAAGTTCAACGAGGAAACATTGTCAATGAAGAAACGAGCTGCCTGCTGACACCGCGCATTTGGCCCCGCTATTGCAGCAACTCGCCATACTCCGCACTGGAAAGGTTGTGTTTCTCCATGCGGTAGATCAGCGTGCGGCGGCTGATATCGAGGAACTTGGCCGCCTGCGTCTGATTGCCGCCAAAACGTTCCAGCGCACGATGGATCAGGTCACGCTCCACGGCCTCCAGACTGATTCCTTCGTCGGGAAGATCCGGCCAGCGAAGCCCCTGGTCCGATGGTGCACCCATCACTTCCTCTGGCAGATCCTCAACGCCAATCACGTTGGACGGCGCAAGCACCACCAGCCTCTCCAGCATGTTTTCGAGCTGCCGCACATTTCCCGGCCACCGATAGTGGATCAGGCGCTGTAAAGCCTGCGGCGCGAGGCGGATCTCCTGCGTGCCATGGCGCTTTCTTGTTCGCTCCAGAAGAAATTCGATCAGCTCGGGGATATCCTCTTTACGCTCGCGGAGGGGCGGCAGCCGCAAAGGAACGACCGCCAGCCGGTAGTAAAGATCTTCGCGAAATGCACGGTCTTCCACCATGGCCTGCAGGTTGCGATGGCTGGCGGCGATTACACGCACATCCACCTGCACCGGAACCGAAGCTCCCAGCTTTGCCAGCTCGCCTTCCTGCAGCACGCGCAACAGCTTTACCTGAGCGTCGAGCGGAAGCTCTCCGATCTCATCGAGGAAAAGTGTGCCGCCGTTAGCAGATTCTATGCGGCCCTGCTTGCTGACGAGCGCCCCGGTAAACGCACCGCGCATATAGCCGAAGAGTTCGGACTCCACCAACTCCCTGGGAATCGCCCCGCAGTTGATGGCAATAAAAGGGCGGCTGCTGCGCCGGCTGTTGTGATGAATCGCGCGGGCGACCAGCTCCTTACCTGTTCCTGTCTCACCGTCGATCAATACGGTAGCATCGGTCTTTGAAACACGCGCTGCCTGGTCAAGAACCCGAAGCAAGCCCTTCGAGCGCCCGACAATGCCCTCGAAGCCGTAGCGGTCGTCGAGCGCAGAGCGCAGCGTACGAACCTCTTCGATAAGATCCTGCCGCTCTATTGCACGCTTTACCACCAGCAGCAGGCCATCGAAGTCGAGCGGCTTTGTCACATAGTCATACGCGCCGAGCTTCATCGCCTCGACGGCAGTTTCAACCGTCCCGAAGGCCGTGACAACGATCACGGTAGCCGGCATTGCAGCCTCCGTGATGCGCTTTAGAAGCTCAAGGCCACTGGTCGGCATTCGCAGATCGGTAATAACGAGATGCGGCTCTGCACCGTTAAGCACCTTCCACGCCTCATCGCCGTCAGCCGCCAGTGAAACGGAATAACCAGCTTCTTCGAGCTGCATCTTCATCACGCGCCGAAGACTGCTGTCGTCATCCACCACGAGAATGTGCTTTTGCTTCACTGTGGCAACCTATCGCCTTCTGCCGCCAGGGGCACTTCGATACGAAAGACCGTGCCGCGGGGTTCATTCGGATGGCAGGTCAGCGACCCTCCATGCTGCATCGTTATCTGGGCGGCAATCGCGAGGCCTAGACCTGTCCCATTTTCCTTCGTGGTAAAAAACGGCTCAAAGATGTGTGCCATATCCTCGGGATCGATCCCCTTGCCCTGATCGCAAACGTCGATGCAAAGCCATCCCCGTCGCGCCGAACTTCTCAACAGCACCGGCACCTCTGACTCGCTCGCCTGCATTGCATTCAGAATCAGGTTCAGGAGTAGTTGCTTGATCTGTTCCGCATCACAGAATATCTCGCGCGGCGTTGGCTCTACTTCAACCATAAGAGGATTTCTCTCGCTATAAGAGGCATGCTCCGCCAGACTCGCGACGGACTGAATCAGCTCCGACGATTCGATGCTCTGCATACGGGGCAGACGCGGCCGGGCGAACTCCAGAAAATTGGTGAGCAGCTTGTTGAGCCGCTGCGACTCCTTGGTCAAAATCGTAAGGCATTCAGAGCGGCTCTCCAGCGAAGCCTGGCCGCGCGCAAGGATACCTGCCGCGCCGCTGATGCTGGCAAGAGGATTACGAATCTCATGAGCGAGGCTTGCCGAAAGCTGCCCGGCTGCTGTAAGCCGCTCGGTCTTCTTCAGCTGTTCGATGTTCTGCTGCAACTCGTTATACACGCGCTCCAGCTCAATCTTTGTCGCCTCCACCCTTACGCGCTGGAGGCGTTCGCGGTCTGACAATACACCCGCGATGATGCCAGCTGCACCAAATGTGCTGAGCTCCACCACCTGGTCCTGCGCATCGAGCGGTACACGGTACCAGTGGCGAACGATCGATGGGGTCTGCAGCACAACCGCAAGCAGGATCGTCTTCAGCGCTCCACGCCAGCCAAAAAACATACCCGCAAGCAGGAAAGGCAGGATGTTGAGGTGATGCAGGATGTTGTGGAGCACCACTTCATGAGGAGGCGCGATCCATGTGAAAACCGCGAGCGTTACGACCAGGAAGACAATCAGCACGGCCTTTCCCCGTGATGATCGCAGACTTGACGGAACGAGCGGCATATCTCCATTCTTCCACGCCTCCGCCTCCTGATGCATGGGAATCCTGAAAGGCCGTGCGATACCGATGCCGCGCGAATGGGTGATCGATAGATCCATTGCAGCCATCGGAGCAATTCAGCCACCAATCAAAGAGGCCGGTATCGCACAGATTTCCCGGCACGCGGCCCTGGAAGTGCCGCATATGAAGCAGCAGGTGTCCCATCTGGTACAGTTGCGCCTCTGCACTGGCTCGAAACCCCGCAAAATCGACACAAACAGTTTGGCGCGTGAATTGCCTTAAGCAGTGTGTGACTTTTCAGAAGCTGATCATCTTTTTTCTATTGCTGCCGTGCACCGCATTTGCCGAAGAGGGGAAGACACACCTTACGCTCGCGGATGCGATCTCCCGGGCCCAGGCAAACAGTCCGCGGCTAAAACAAGCCGTGGCGGTTACAGATAAAGCGAATGCCGCCATCCGCGTCAGCCGCGCCTACACCAATCCTTCTGTCGAAGTCTATGGTGGCTTGCAGTATGCAAGGCCGATCGCGACACCAGGTGTCCCCGGCATCCTGCAACACTACGCGGCAACGCAGACAATCGAGATCCCGCAGGAACGCCGCCTGCGGCGTTCCGAAGCGGAGTCGGCCGCGACAGCTGCTCGCTACGGGCAAAAGGCGGTCTCACTCTCCGTAACCGCCGATGTGAAACACGCGTTCTACAGCGCCTTGCGCCAGCAGGAAGAAATTCATCACGCAGAAGAGAACCTGGCGCTTGTTGAAGATCTTCACCATCGAGTGGAAGTGGAGGTTGGCGTAGGCGAAAAAGGCCGCCTCGAGCTGACCCGCGCAGAAGCGGAGCTTGCACGTGCACGCTTCGCCGTTCGAAGCGCACAGATTGAGTACGCGAATGCGATCGCCTTCCTGCGTGTGACAATCGCCGCAGCCCCTGATGCCGAGCTCGATCCCGTTGGCACGATCGAGCCCCGGTTAACCCTCCCTCCGCTGGCCGAAGCGAGAGAGCGGGTTCTGGAAAAGCATCCCGCTATCGAACAGTCGCGGACTGATCTGCAAACAGACAAAACAGCACTCGCCCACGAACGCTCGCTGCGCATTCCGCAGCCAACCGCGTTCGCCGAATTTGAAAATCAGCCTGATCTTCGCTTCTGGCGAACCGGCATCACGATTCCCCTCCCGCTTTTCGATCGCCGCAAAGGGCAGATCGACGAAGCAAAGGCAAGTATCGACCAGAGCCAGGCCGTACTGAACCAGAGGCGCCTGGAAACCATCTCCGCTCTGGAACGTGCGTATGAGCAGTACCAGCTTGCCGACCAGCAGGCCACGTCGCTTGAGTCAGGCTCGCTCCATGCCGCGGAAACAGCGGTCGATGCAGCACGCTCTGCTTATCGCTTCGGTGAGCGCGGCATCGTGGAAGTTCTGGATGCGCAGCGTGTACTACAGAGCGTTCGCGGAGACCTGCTGGATGCCCAGTTTGCCAGACAAGCTGCGCTCGTCGATCTTGAAGAACTTGGCGCGGTCGCGCCCGGAGGGAACAAATAATGCACTCTCGGATAAACGAAATCACCCTGCGCCGCCCTCTCGTATTCGCCTGCGCCCTGCTGGCACTGATGACCGTCGCGGGCTGCAAATCAAAATCAACACCCCAAGCGGCGAGCGCGGCCTCTGTCAATCCTGATGAAGTAAGTATTACTCCCTCGCTTGCAGGCAATCTGAAGTTCGGCACGCCCTCCTACGAAAACGTATCGGGCACTCTGCAGGTCGCGGCCCGGGTTGAGACAAACGCGCGCGACATCGCACAGGTAGGCTCTCCTGTTGCTGGACGCATCGAGCGGCTCCTGGTTTTTGAGGGGCAATACGTGAGAGCCGGGACTACGCTCGCAATGCTGCACAGCACATCGCTCTCTGACACGCAATTTGCGCTCATCAAGGCAGTGTCACAGCGCAACCTTGCAGCTGCATCGGTAAAGCGTGCAGAGCAACTGGTAGACGCAGATGTCATCGGTCGCGCGGAACTCGAACGAAGGCAAGCCGAACTCCTGCAGGCAGATACCGAAGCCGCTTCGTACCATACCCAACTGCGCGCCCTGGGCATGACGACCCAACAGATCCGCAGTCTCGAAACATCCCATACCCTCAGCGCCGACTATCCAATCGTTGCTCCGAAGACCGGCACTGTACTGAAGCGCGCCGTCGCCATTGGACAAGTCGTTCAGCCGGCTGACCCAGCATTCACCATCGCCGATCTCTCTACGGTATGGATCGTTGCCAACGTTCCGGAGGAAGATGCCGGCCATCTGCATCAGGGCATGGAAGTCGCCGCTCACATTCCGGCGACACAGCAGGAGTTGAAGGGTCACCTTAGCTTTGTATCGCCCATCGTCGACCCCGAAACGCGCACCGTTGCAGTCAGAATGGATGCCGCCAATCCTGACGGGCAACTGAAGCCGGAACAACTTGCCAACATGACTTTCATCGGTCACACCGATCGGAAGCTCACCGTTCCCAATACCGCTGTCGTGCGGGAAGACAACAAGGACTATGTCTTCATCGAAAACGGCTCGAACCGTTATCTGCTACATGAGGTAACACTGGGCGATGAAGAAAACGACCATCGTGTCATCCTCAGCGGGCTCAACGATAACGACCACATCGTGCTCGACGGCGCGTTTCACCTGAACAATCAGCGCAAACAGAACGCAATCAAGGGAGCCGAGTAGATGATCCGCTCCGTGATCGCTGGCGCACTGCGGCACCGCCTTATTCTTGTTGTGGTATCACTCGTTCTGCTCGGCTTTGGAGTCAATGCGGCTGAGCATCTTTCCGTCGATGCCTTTCCTGATGTAGCGAATGTACAGGTGCAGATCGCAACCGAGGCCGCCGGTAAATCTCCTGAAGAAGTGGAACGCGTTGTCACCATCCCCATTGAGATCGCCATGACCGGCCTTCCCGGCATGACGGATATGCGCTCGCTCAACAAGCCTGGGCTCTCACTTATCACCCTTGTCTTTACCGATGAAAGCGACCTCTTTCGCGAGCGGCAGATGGTGTCGGAGCGGCTCTCCGAGTTGCGCGATCGCATGCCGGAAGGTGTCACTCCTGTCCTGGGCCCCATCACCAATGCCCTGGGCGAAGTCTATCAATACACGCTGGAGGTTCCTGGTGAAGCGGCGGCTCATCACGAGCTGACGCGGGAAGAACTCATCCAGCGCAGAACACTCGAGGACTGGGTCGTTCGCCCGCTGCTGCGCTCTATCTCTGGCGTTGCCGAGATCAACTCGACGGGCGGATTCGTCAAACAGTACGAAACCCTCGTAGATCCACAGAAGCTTCATTACTACGACCTCAGCATCGACGATGTACGCGATGCACTCGCTCGCAATAACGCAAATGCAGGTGGCGGAGTATTGCCGCAACACGACGAGCAATACCTCATCCGTTCGATCGGGCTTATTCGGGATCTCGATGACATTCGCAATATCGTGCTCAAAGAATCTAAGGGCACGCCCGTCTACATCCGCGATGTCGCAGATGTTCGCATTGGCACCGAGGTTCGCTATGGCGCGATGATCAAGAATGGCTACACCGAGGCCGTTGGCGGTGTCGTACTGATGACCAGCGGCGGCAATGCGAAGGAGATCGTCAGCCGTATCAAGGAACGGGTTGCCGAAATCAACCGTCGCCACATGATTCCCGGCGGACTGCAGATCGTTCCCTACTACGATCGATCGCAACTGGTCGACGCTGCCATTCATACCGTCACAGAGGTGCTTGCCGAAGGCATTGTCTTCGTTGTGATCATTCTCTTTCTTTTTCTTGGCGATATACGCTCGTCACTCATCGTCAGCGCCAATCTGCTGTTGACCCCGCTGCTGACCTTCATGGTGATGAACCATATTGGCCTCTCCGCTAACCTTATGTCTCTCGGCGGTCTTGCCATTGCCATCGGCCTGATGGTGGACGGATCTGTGGTGGTTGTCGAAAACGTCTTCGGACGATTGAGTCACGCCCGTCATCACGGCGGTGCCGCGACTCCGGTTACGAAGCTGCAGCTTGTCCTTTCGGCTGTCATGGAGGTGGCAACGCCGACGCTCTTCGGCGTCACCATTATCATTCTCGTCTTCCTGCCCCTGATGACTCTCGAAGGGATGGAGGGCAAGATGTTCGCGCCGCTTGCGTACACAATCGCCATCGCGCTTGCGATCTCGCTCGTGCTGTCTCTCACCCTGTCGCCGGTGCTTTCCTCTTATCTGCTGAAGGGCGGCTCCGAAAACGATACCTGGCTCGTGCGCATGCTACGGCGCCCGTACTCAAGCTTGCTGGGATGGGCACTGTTTCATCGCAAAGCGATGGTGGCGATCGTTATTTTGCTTTTTGCTGGATCGCTTTCCCTGTTTCCCTTCCTCGGCACATCGTTTATCCCAGAGATGCAGGAAGGCACGCTCTCACCAAACGCAGACCGTGTGCCAAACATATCGCTTGATGAGTCGCTGCACATGGAGCGGCAGATGCAGCAGGCCATGCTGAAGGTGCCAGGCGTAGAGAGTGTTGTCTCGCGCCTGGGCCGTGGAGAATCTCCGGCAGATCCCGCCGGTCCAAACGAAGCCGACGTGCTCGCGACTCTCACGCCTTTCGACAAACGGCCTCGTGGCATGACGCAGGAGAAGATCGCCGACCAAATCCGTGACAGGCTGGCTGTCATTCCCGGTCTCAACCTCGTTATGTCGCAACCAATCTCCGACCGCGTGGACGAAATGGTCTCGGGCGTTCGCGCTGATGTTGCCGTGATGATTTACGGAGACGATCTCGACACACTCGTGGAGAAAGCCAACCAGATCGCAAAGGTTGCGTCGAATATTCAGGGCACGCAGGATACCCGCGTGGATCGCGTGGGCGGCCAGCAATATCTCACGATCTCCATCGATCGTGGAGCGATTGCTCGCTATGGGCTCAATGCTGCTGACGTAAACGATGTAATCGAGACCGCTATTGCCGGAAAATCTGCGACCGAGATTTACGAAGGTGAGCGGCGTTTCTCGGGAGTCGTGCGTCTGCCCGCTTCCCTGCGCGACAGTGTCGACGATATCCGTGAGCTGCTCGTCAGTTCACCGGATGGTCCGCGCATACCTTTGAAAGATCTAGCATCTGTCAAGGTCATCGAAGGTCCGGCGTTGATCAATCGCAGCATGGGCAAGCGCAGGATCGTGGTCGGCATCAATGTGCAGAATCGCGACCTGGGCGGCTACGTGAAGGAGTTGCAAGAGAAGGTCGAGCACCAGGTGTCGATGCCCAGCGGTTATTACATCGAGTGGGGCGGACAGTTCCACAACATGGAGCGTGCCTTGCATCACCTGATGATCATTGTGCCGATAACCATCGCGGCCATCTTCTTCCTGCTGTTCATTCTCTTTCAGTCGGTGCGATTTGCGGCGCTCATCATCACGGTACTGCCACTGGCATCCATCGGAGGCATCGTCGGATTATTCGTGTCCGGCGAGTACTTATCGGTTCCGGCATCTGTAGGCTTTATCGCGCTCTGGGGCATCGCTGTACTAAACGGAGTTGTCCTGGTGTCTTACATCCGCAAGCTTCGCCAGGAGGGTATGTCGCAAGCTGAAGCGGTGCGTGAAGGCGCAAGGCTTCGCTTCCGGCCAGTCATGATGACCGCGACAGTTGCGGCCCTGGGTCTGATGCCCTTTCTCTTCGCATCGGGACCGGGATCTGAAATTCAGCGGCCTCTTGCGATCGTCGTCATCGGCGGTCTGGTCAGCTCCACAGCCCTGACATTGCTTCTGCTGCCGGTTGTCTATGCCTTCTTCGAGGGAAAGAAGCCCGTAGAAAACCATGCAGCAGATTATTTCCCGTCTACCCACGCTTAGATGACGGGAAATAAAAAGGGTGCCGCGTTTAAAAGCAACGCGGCACCCATTTCTTACTCTACTTACTTGCTGCTGACCTTCAAGAGGAGGGTTGCGTGTGAAGGAAGTTGAGCCGAATACGTTCCATCGGCAAACTTCACATCCGCATGCTTCCAAAGGTCGCGTGCCTTCTTCACCGGGCCTGCCAGGTGCAGATCGCTCGCGTTGATGCTTGCTTTCGCTTCCGATGCGCCCATGTTCACGATACCGACAGCGACACTTCCGTCAGCCAGCGGCTTCACCCAGGTTTCGAGATCGCCATTCTTAGCCGGCGATGCCTGCTTGCCGAGCTTGTCCTGGTCGACGGCGATCACTTCATGGTTCATCAGGATCGACTTGGTCGTGTCCGACATGCTGCGAAGATCGTTGCCAGCCAGCAGCGGTGCCGCGGTCAGCGCCCACAGGCTCATGTGCGTACGATATTCATCGTCCGTCATGTGCCCGTTGCCGATCTCCAGCATATCGGGATCGTTCCAGTGTCCGGGACCGGCATAGGGAGCGGTCGGAACCTGTTTCTCGATATTTTCGATCATGCTTGACCATTCATCACGAATGTCGCCGGTCGTTCTCCACAGGTTCCCGGCCACCTGGGGTCCCCATGTTTCAACTTTTCCAAGACCATACTCGCAGAGGCTGAAGACGATCGGCCGATTGGTAGCTTTGAGAGCCGCGCCCATCTTCTGATAGACCGGTTGAAGATCCTTGTCCTGATACACCATCGAAGCGCTGCACCAGTCGTACTTCAGATAGTCGATGCCCCAGGCGGCGAAGGTCTTCGCATCCTGCTCCTCATGGCCATAGCTGCCGGGATATCCCGCGCAGGTGCGCGGCCCAGGCGAGGAATAGATACCCAGCTTCAGGCCTTTCGAGTGGACATAATCGGCAAGCGCCTTCATGTCGGGGAACTTGTGGTTGGGCTGCAGAACGCCCTGTGCGTCACGCACGCCTTCCCATGTGTCATCGATGTTGATGTAGACGTAGCCCGCGTCGCGCATGCCGCTGGATACCATTGCGTCCGCCATCGTGCGGACAGTGGCGTCATCCACTTTGCCGGCAAACAGGTTCCAGCTATTCCAGCCCATCGGAGGAGTCATCGCCAGGCCGTTCGTCGTTACAGGCTGAATCGCAGGGGGAGTGATGTACTCCACGGTCGGCAGGTCATCGTTTGGACCGGCCTTCGTGGCCACAAACGGATGGTTTCTGCCGCGAATCCCATGCAGTTCACCGTTCGCGAGATCACCGTTCAGAAACGGTCGTCCTTCATGAGCGGCATTGAACAACTCGAAGTGGGTGTCTTTTATCGTGCCCTTCACGTCGAAGGCGTACCCCAGTGATTTCACCTGCCCGGTAAGATCCGCACCGTTCTGATTCAGGTTGAGGATCATGCGCTGCTGCTCGCCGTTATCGAGCGTCATGCCATTCGAAATCCATTTTCCAGCGATGCTTGGCGCATGGCTGCATCCAGAGAGCAATGCTCCACAAAGCAGTGCTGGCACAACCCACGGCATGCGCGCACTGCGGACAAGGACATTCCTTAATTTCATTCTTTCCTCCTTTTTAAAAACCTTTCTCTTCACCCAACCACTCACACTCGTCATCGGGATCACTCCTCATGGCGCCGAATCGGTGACGCTCCGTGGACGTGCCTCAATCACTCGCATCGCATCACGGTACTGATCCTCCCTCTGTGTGCGTAATGCTGCGAAGCGCTTCGCCTGCTCAGCGCGCTGCGGGTCGTTGGTCTGGCCGTAGAGCCTCAGCAATGCATAGCTCGCAACGTAATTCTCCGGATCGAGTTCGAGCGCGCGTTTCAACGGCCCGATAGCGTCTGAATACTGCTTCATGGAGAAATAAATTTCGCCCATCTCAGCCAGCACTTCAGGCCGGTCTGGATGGAGCCTGTCGGCCTGACGCAACTCTGCAAGCGCCGCCTGAAATTTTCCCTGCTCTTTCAAGGCCCGGCCGAGGTAGAAATGTGCGGAAGCGGCGGTCTTTTCGTTTGCGGCAGCTTTGCTCAGCCATGCAACCGCATCGTCAAGATGACTGATGTCCAGGCAGGCAATTCCAGAGGCTAAAAATCCTGCAGGATCATCCGGCCGCATCGCACGATACTTGTCGAGATACCGCAATGCGTCGGATCCATTCGCGACAGTGCCCATTGTCAGCAGGTAGTCGGGATTCTCGGGAGCCAGCCGCACGGCGTCGGCGATCGCAACCTGGGCCTCGCGCAACAGCTTCATCTGCAGGCATACGAAACCATATTCATAAGCCAGGCTGGCGTCATTTGGCGCGATCGCACGCGCATGGGCGAGATAGCCGAGCGCCCCCTGCTGATCGTTGCCAGCAAGTGCAATGCGCGCCAGGTCGACTAACGGAGCGGTTGCCGTCGGCTCCGCCTCGTAGGCTTTCTCCAATGTCTCCTTCGCCTGCTGCCGCTTGCCTTCCGCCTCCTGCGCTAAACCCAGCATCCGCAACCCCTGTGCTGAAAGCGGTTGGTGAAGGTTCGCTGCAGAAAAGAGCACCTCCAGCAGGTCGGCGCGATGGGCCGCACGCAGTGCCGGCAAAGCCAGCATGACATCGCTCTCCAGCAAGTCAGAACTCGCAGCCAATGCTGCCGCTGCATGTTCTCCTGCAGAGCCATGGTTCAATCCAAATGCGTCTGCACACATCACTGCCTGTACGCGCGCTTTTGCGCGGGTTTCTGCGTCCAGCTTTTGCAGATAGCTCAGTGAAACGGCATACTGCTTGCGCCACAACGCTGCCATTGCGGCTCCATAAGCCGATTCAGGGTCAGACGGATCGAGAGCCAGCGCACGGGTGTATGCGCGAAAAGCATCATCGGCGCTCTTGGGATCGTGGTCCGCCGTCTCCATGTCAATCCGCGCAAGATTCTGCCATGCGCCCATTAACTTCGGATCGTGCAGGACCGCTAGCGAAAAGGCCTTTTTCGCGGCATCACGATGTCCGCTCTGTATAGCGACCACGCCAAGCAGGTTCTCCAGGCCGCCATCGTTTGGATAAAGCTTCATCGCGGAGTCCAGCGATGCCTGTGCGCCACGAAGATCGCTGCTCTCAATCTGTCCCTGTATCTTTAAGACCGTCTCCCGGTAGCCAGCCCGCTGGGCATGAGCGAGGGGCGACGTGCAGAGCAACATCAACAGAATGCTGGCGGATGCTCTTCGCAATCTGCGCAATTGCCAGGCACTCCCAAAGAGAAAATGAAGCACGAAAACCTCTCGCCGCCATAATAAACTCAGCGTATGACCGAGTGGCGCCAAAGGGCAGCGCTGACTATTGCCCTCGCTATGATCACAATTCCCCAAAGCGGCCTCGCGCAACAGACGACCGATCAACCTCCTCAAGGCATCGCCGGTGCCGACAAGCTGGGACTTTCCGAAACTCAGGCAGCCGCGCTGCAGCGGGCGCTCGACGCGCATGACTATCCTGCCGCTGAGAACACACTTTTGCCGGAGATCCAGGCGGCTCAGGACCCGGCGTACAAAGATCGCCTGCTGCTGACTATCGCCGGTATCTACTTTCTCGATCATGACAACCTGCATGCGGCCGTTGCCTGGAAGAAAGCCGAAGCCATCAGCCCGTTGCCTCCGGCGCTGCAGTTCTCGTTGGCCATGGCGTACGTTGGAATGGGCAGGAGGCAGTGGGCGACGCAACAACTGCAGAGGCTCGCGGACGCCGATACGCAGAACGCACTCTATCCCTACTGGATGGGGCGTATCGACTACGATTCCCATTTTTATGAGACGGCGATTGCGCATTTTCAGAAAGCGATCGCTCTGAATCCGCAGATGGCGCGCGCCTACGATAACCTCGGGCTTTGCTTCTTTTACCGCAATCAGAATGCGCTCGCGGTCCAGAACTTTGAGAAGGCCATTGCGCTCGACAGTCATACGAAGCATCCTTCCCCGTGGCCGCACATCAATCTTGCCGCCGTCATGCAGGCAACTGGCCAGCCTGCACAGGCCGAATCACACCTGCGCGAAGCCATCCGCATCGATCCGGGCATCGCTTCCGCACATTTCCAACTCGGTAATGTGCTTGACGCTATGGGAAAACTCCCGGCAGCTGTCGACGAATATAAGCAGGCTGCGCAACTGGATTCGCACTATGCCGAACCCCACTTCGCTCTCGCGCGTCTCTATCGCAGGCTTGGGCAAGATGACCTCTCCCGTCACGAAGTGCAGCTATACACACAACTGCACAACCCTTCAGGACACAGCCCCACAACCCCGTAAAGATACTCGCATTGGAGCAAAAACAGGCCGCCGGCAAATCCATGTCGGCGGCCTGTCTGTTTACTGCGTCTGCCGCTAGAACTCGATACGGCCGGCAAACTGGATCGTACGCGGGTTGCTGACCGTGCCGTTCCAGGTGCCAAACGAATTGCCAGTTGCGGCCACGTCCGTCACGAACGGAAGCGAAGGTCCATTGCCCGTCGATACGAAGTAGTGGTTGTTGAATGCGTTGAAGAAGTTCGCCATGAACTTGAAGTTGATCTTCTCGGTGATCCTCGTGTTCTTGGTGAAGGCTACATCTGTGTCCTGGAAAGCCGAACCGTAGACATTCGAAACGGCGCTTCCCGAACCTGTGTAGTTGAACTGCGAGAAGTTCGATTCAAACGCGGCAGGATTCAGATATTTACCGTCAGAATGAGGGTTATATCCGTTGCGGCCGTGGATATAGGGCTTCTGTCCAGGAATCAAACCTGGAATGCAGGACTGACGGAACTGCGGAACCAGGCTGCTCGTGGTGCAGGCCGACGACGAGAACCAGAGCGGCGTGCCGTACTCGTAGTGGTAGAGCGGAGCCACCTGCCATCCACCGACAACAACATTTGTAAGACCGCCGCTGCTGAGGAAGCGCTTGTTCTTGCCGAACGGCAGGTCGTACACGATCGACACCTGAGCGGTGATCGGGACGTTGTCCGGAGCGAGCGCATAGTCGCGGGTAGTCGGATTGAAAGGCGAGAACTGACCGGCATTGCCGAGCCCCGATGAGTTCTGCGACTGCACACCGTCCGTCGCGTTCGTCATCAGCTTCGAATATGTAAACGAACCCAGTACAAATAGTCCGTTCTTCGCCTGGTGATCGACCTGCACCTGCAGAGAGTGGTACGAAGACTGAGCGTGACCTTCATTCAGACCCGGCAGCGTGCCGCAGAACTGCGGATACGGCAGCAGAGCCTGTGCGAGCGTGGGCGTGCAACCGGTCAGCTGGCTGGCCCAACCAACATATGGCTCACTTACACCGTGAGCGGCAAATACCGCCGGGCCATTAGCCGCGGTGTAGCTGGTCGACAGGTCCGATCCGATCGAGCTGATTGCGTTATTGAACGGGTTAAGAGTATTCGCGGGGTTCAGCAGCGAAGGCAGATGGATGCCCTCGGTGCCGACATATGAAACGCGCGTGCTGAAGCTCTTCGGCAACTGGCGCTCAACAGTCAGGTTCCACTGCGAAGAGTAAGGACGGCGGTTGCCATCGAGGGGGCGATAAAGTGACGGGGTCTGTCCGTTATCGAAGCCAGAATTGATATTCTGTGTCGGCCCTACCTGCGCGGGGTTGATGCCGCTCTGAAGATACAGCGCAGGAGACTTCAGGTTTCCAACCGAGGTCTCGTTCAACGTGACGCTCTTGTTGAATCCATCCAGTCCCATGCCGCCACCCCAGTTCGGATAGAAGGCCTGGCCGAAATAGATACCGTAGCCGGCACGAATGACCGTCTTGTCATTCATCGAGTAAGCGAAGCCGAGACGTGGTGCAAACCCCTTCTTGAACGGAATTTCGGGGACATTGGCTCCATAGCTGGCCGCGCCGTAGCCATGCCCGGCGAAAGCCAGACGTCCTGCCAGCTCGGTGCCACCTGCGGTTACGGCATCGGGGTTGGCACCGTTCAGATCGATGAACGAAAGGTGGTTGTACTTCTCGCGGAAGGGCTGAATGTAATCCCAACGCAGGCTGTAATCAACCGTCAGCTTCGGCAGAACGCGCCAGCTGTCGCCCACGTGGAATGCCCACGCATCCTGACGCGGATACTCGGCAAGGATGTTGTAGTAGTTGATGTTCGCACTGGAGGCGGCACCAAGATAGAACGAAGCAGCGGCATCGCCAGGGCAGCCTCCGTTTGCGCACCCCTGGTTGCCGGTTGTGTCAGCCTGAAAATTGAACGTACCGCCCTGGTTGGTACCGAGGTGAATCGATGTGCCTGCCAGGCGCCATTCGAAGCCGGCATTGATAGTGTGCGAGCCCATGATGCGCGTGAACACATCATTGAATGCCCAGGTGCCGCGCGTAGTCTTGGCCTGCCCAGGATCAGGAAGGTCATTGTTGCCCAACTGGTTGTAACCACCGCCGAAGGTCATTTCCGGCAGATAAGACGTGTTGGCGACACCGGGGACGGTCGGCAGATTAGCATGACCGTTCAGAGCGTAGTACGACTCGTTACGGTTCAGGTAGCCGATGGTCGCGTGGTTGGTCATGTTGCCCGAGAAGTTATGCTCCCAGTTCAGGCGCTGGATGTTTGCATTCTCAGGGTCTGCAGGCCCTGCGGTTGAAATTGCGATCGGCAGATCGCTCTGCGTATTCAGACCCGCACGCTGCCACCAGGTCGTCCAGTAGAAGTGATCCTTCTGGCCAACGTTCATATCCACGCGGCCGAAGTAGACGTTCTCATTCGCCGTCAGCGAACCCTGACCTGCCCGCGAAACATAGTTGTTGGTTTCTCCGCTGTTTGTCGGCGTAGGCAACTGCGCCATGAAGGCTGCAGCGATCGGATCTGCGTAGGCGGGATTGATCTGGTTCATCACGCCGCCGAAAGCGATAGGCTGACCAGCGTCCGCACCGTACTTCACAGGATCATTCGGATAGTAAAGCTGGCTTCCGGCTCCGCTGAAGTTGCCCGTGCGTGCCGCGAGCGAAGGAATCGACAAGGTAGACGAGTTTGCACCGCCGGCTTCCTTGAAGCCTTCGTAGTTGAAGTAGAAGTATCCCTTCACCAGCGAAGACGGGCCGTGCAGTTTCGGAATCAGGATCGGGCCACCGAGGTTCGCACCAAAGTCGTTTTCCTTGTCAGGCGACTTTGTAGCTCCCCACTGTGCGGCATTCAGAGCATCGTTGCGCAGGTACTCATAAGCAGCGCCATGGAACTGGTCGCCACCTGAACGCGTGGAAATAATCAACTGGCCCGAGGTCGAGTTGCCGTACTGCGCGTCATAGTTCGCGGTCAGCACGTGCACTTCGCTGGTGATGTCAGGCGACATACCAAAGTCGGTTTCAAGGCTGACCATGCCGCTCTGGTTCATGTAGCCTTCCATCGCGGTAGCGCCGTCTACAAGGGCTTCGTCACCGCTGACCAGACCACCATTGATGCGGGTGTTGTATGCATTACCGCTGGCTCCAGTGGAGACGCCGGGAAGCATATCGGCTACAGTCACCGAGGAACGCGGCGCGCCGGAGACCGTCAGCGGAAAATCCTGCAGGGTCTCGGGAGCGATACCGCCGCCGATGGTCGGGTCGACGTAGTTGATCGTCGAGGTCTCACCGGTCACCGTCACTTCCTGCTGAGCGGTGCCAAGCGGCAGCTGAATATTCGCACGAGCCTGTTGCGTTGCGAGAAGCTGGATACCGGTCTGCGTTACCGACTTGAATCCGTTCGCGGTAGCCTGCAGGTTGTAAATGCCGGGCGAAATATTCGCAAAGGTAAACTCGCCGCTCGGACCACTCGTGATCGTCTGCTTGAAGTGGGTGCTTTCGTTCGTCAGCGTGAGAGTTACACCCGCAACGGCGGATCCGCTGGGATCTGTGGCAGTACCGGTAAGAGAAGCGTTTGTATCCTGCGCGTACGCAGGTGTCATAAGGCCCAGGCATAGCAACGAGTACACAAGCCACTTGGCCGCAGAAAAGATTCTGCTTCGCATGAAACCCACCTCCAAAACAACACAAAAGCCATGAGTCGATCGTTGTTGGCAGCCGTGCGATAACTCCCCGCCGGCCGTTAGAGTGCCGCTAAACTTGCTTTACAAACCCGGCGCGAATCTTATTGGGATAAACCACGCTTTGTCAATCGAATGCTTTCTATGACTTATCTGCTCATGAAATACCGAGCACATTCTTGCAGTGAAAGATAATTACACGCGCATAAAAGAAACATCACCCGGCGCCAAAACAGACGCAGGCAATAAATCCATATCGAGGATGTCGAGCGTCTGGCCCCCGGCACGAGCCACGGGATAAGCTCAGAATTATGAACTGGCTTCTTTGGTCTTTCCTCTCTGCCCTGTTTGCCGCGGCAACCGCCGTACTCGCCAAGATGGGCGTGGCGCACGTCGACTCGAACCTCGCCACCGCGGTACGCACAACGGTCGTACTGGTGATGGCATGGGCGATCGTCTTGGCCTTCGGATCGCACAAGGAATTTGCCGCGCTCGACCGAAAGAGCATGGCCTTCCTTATCGCCTCCGGTATCGGGACGGGGCTCTCCTGGTTGTGCTACTTCCGGGCGCTTTCGCTGGGCGAGGCCTCGAAGGTCGCACCGATCGACAAGCTGAGCGTGGTCTTTGTAATTCTGCTGGCGTGGCCGCTGCTGGGAGAGAAGTTAAGCACCGGCAAGCTGCTCGGCGGCGGACTGATCGCCGCCGGAGCCGTCGTGCTTACGCTTGCGAAATAATCGCCGCGCTAGTTCGGAGTTGCAGTAAGGTCGTCGTCCTTGGTCTCGCGAATCATGAACAGGCCGAGCAGTGTCAGGATCGCAGAGACAGAAAGGTAGTAGCCGACGTACTTGAGCCCGTAGGTGCGCGCCAGCCAGGTTGCGATATAGGGCGCAACGGAAGCGCCCAGGATACCTGCGATGCTGAATGCCAGCGAGCTGCCGGTATAGCGCACCTCGGTGGGAAACAACTCAGACACAATCGTGCCCAACGGCCCGTAGGTCATCCCCATCAGCGAGAGCCCGATCACCATCATCGCAACCGCACCGCCCGTTCCGGCAACGAACAAGGGAGCCAGGACAAGTCCGAAAAGTGCAATGAGCACCGAGACGCCGATCATCACACGCTTGCGTCCGCGCTCCGCCATGATGGCCGAAATCGGAATGGTCGCACCGAAGAAGAGCATGCCGAAAAGCTGGATCATCAGGAAGGTGCCGCGGCTGTAATGCAAAGCATTCGTGCCCCACGAAAGCGCGAAGACCGTCATCAGGTAGAACAGCACGAAGGTCGCAAGGCATACGAAGATTCCCGCCACCAGCGGTCCAAGGTGCTTCGCGAAAACCGACGCAACCGGCACGCCCGTCTTTTCATGCTTCTTCATCGACTCCTGAAACACCGGAGTCTCCGTAATCGTGAGCCGCACATAAAGCCCCAACAACACCAGCACCGCACTCGCGATAAACGGCAAACGCCACCCGAAGGAGAAAAACTGCTTATCCGTCAGCCAGCGCGAGAGCAGCAGGAAGGTTCCACCCGAAAGCAGGAAGCCAATTGGCGCCCCCAACTGCGGAAACATCCCGTACAGCGCACGCTTCTTCGGCGGAGCGTTCTCCACCGCCAGCAGCACCGCGCCACCCCACTCACCGCCCAGCCCAATGCCCTGTCCGAAGCGGCACAGCGCCAATAGCAGCGGCGCAATCACACCAATCTTTGAATAGCCCGGCAGCACGCCGATCAGGAAGGTCGACAGCCCCATCGTCGAGAGCGCCAGCACCAGCGTGCGCTTGCGGCCTATCCGGTCGCCGAAGTGCCCGAAGAGCGCCGAGCCGATGGGACGCGCTAAAAACGCAATGCCAAAGGTCGCAAGCGACTCCAGAACCGCCGAGGCTGGATCCGACGCCGAGAAGAACAGCTTGGGAAATACAAGCACTGCGGCAGTCGCATAGATGTAGAAATCGAAGAACTCAACCGTGGTGCCAACCAGGCTTGCAAATAAAACCTGGCGCGGAGTATTGACGGGCTTTGCGGTCTGTAGGGATGTCATCGTTCTGAATTCCCTGTATTTTATTGCATTTTCAAATCGCACACTCCCTAAAAGACGAGAGCGGCATAACGCAACTGCGAAGGTTTTAGGTGAGAACCTGATACGTGATTTACAGCTTCGCGAAGAAGTCCTTCATGCGCGCGAGCCCTGCTTCCACCACATCGTGCGACGTGGCGTACGACAACCGGATATGTTCATGCGTGCCGAAGGCCTCACCCGGAACAGTGACCACGCGCCCTTCGTGCAGCAACCGGCTTGCCAGCTCCATCGTGGTGCGTGCGCCCGGCCTGCCAAGGTACTGGCTCACATTCGGATACACGTAGAACGCGCCTTCCGGCTTCGTGCAGGTAATGCCCGGAATCTCCGCCAGCCGATTCAGGGTGCGGTCACGCAGCTTCAGGTAGTCAGCCCGCATCTCTGCGACGCAATCCTGAGAACCAGCCAGAGCGGCAATTGCCGCACGTTGCACGATCGAGGTTGCGGATGAAGTCGATTGGCTCAGCAGCTTTCCGATCGCTGCAATGATCGGCTTCGGACCAAGCGCAAAGCCAGCGCGCCAGCCGGTCATCGCATAGGTCTTCGAGAGCGAGCCGAGCACAATCACATGCTCCTTGCAATCGGTGAACGATCCTCCGCTAACCAGTACACCCGTGTACTGCAGATACACATAGCACTCATCGAGCAGCAGGTAGATGCCACGCTCGTGCGCGAGCTGCACAATGCGCTCGAGTTCTTCTGGAGCAATCACCGCCCCCGCAGGGTTATTCGGCGAATTGAGAATAATCGCCTTCGTGCGCCGCGTGATGGCTTTCTCAATCATCTCCGCTGTAATGCGGAACGAGTCGGCCTCGCTGGTTTCGAGCAGAACGACCTTGCCGCCCCCGTATTGCACGATGTCACGAAAAGAAACCCAGTACGGCGCAGGCAGAATCACCTCATCGCCATGATCCACCAACACCTGTAGCGCACAGAAGAGCGCCAGCTTTCCACCCGAGGTGAAGACAGCTTCATCCGGCGCATAGTTTGAACCGAAGTCCTCGGCATGGCGGTTTACAATCGCCTGCCGCAGCTCGGGAATTCCAGCCACGACGGTGTAGCGGGTAAAGTTCTGATGGATAGCCTCGACGGCCGCATCCTTGATGTGCTGCGGCGTGGCGAAATGCGGCTCACCCGCACCAAAATCCGAGAGATCCACGCCCTGCGAGCGCAGCTTTGCCGCTTCGGCGGTCACGGCCATGGTGGCCGAAATCTCGATGCGTCCAATGCGGTCAGCAAAAACCTTACTGGCTGTCGTCGTCATGATGATTCATTCTTGCAGATTCCTGCGTGCAAGCGCGACTTACCGGCTGTCGTTACTACCTGCTGCCATTTTTGGGCACGCGCTGGCTCAGCCGGTCGATCACAAACTGCGGCACCAATCCCTCGACTGAACCGCCCAGCTCAAAAACTTCCTTCACCAGACGCGAGCTCAGGAATGAGTACTTGCCATCCGGCATGAGAAAGACCGTCTCCAGCTCGGGCGCAAGGCGGCGGTTCATCATTGCCATCTGCAGCTCGTACTCGTAATCGCTGATCGCGCGAATGCCGCGCAGTACAGCCTGCGCCTTCTGCTGCCGGGCAAAGTCGACAAGCAGGCCATCGAAGGAGCAGACCGAGACATTGCCGAATCCGGCAACGCCTTCTGTCAGCATTTCGACACGCTCTTCGACGTTAAAAAGCGGGTTCTTACTCGAATTACGCAGTACCGCAACGACCAGGTGCTCGAACAGCTTGGAGCTGCGTGCAATCAGGTCAAGATGCCCATAAGTGACGGGATCAAAGCTGCCGGGGTAGATGGCTTTTACATTATTCACGCAAGGTGATTGTAGCCGCTATGACGTGAGGGTGCACCAGACAGAAGCGGCAGACCGTGATGGTCTGCCGCTTCGATCAAGACGAGCAACCTACTGACGACGCGCCGGACGAACCACTTCCTGCGCGGCTGCCGCGCCGTTCGCAGGCACAGCAGGTACTTCAGGAGCGGCCTCAGCAGCTACGCCGATGCCCAGTTTCTGGCGAAGCTGCGTGTCCATGCGTCCAAAGACTTCCTTGTTCTCCTTGAGGAAGTTGCGGACGTTCTCACGGCCCTGGCCGATGCGCTCGCCGCTGTAGCTGTACCAGGCGCCAGACTTCTCGACGATATTGTTGTTCACAGCCAGGTCGAGCACATCGCCTTCGCGCGAAATGCCTTCGCCGTAAAGAATGTCGAACTCGGCTTCACGGAAGGGCGCGGCAACCTTGTTCTTCACGATCTTCGTCTTGGTGCGCGAACCGACAACAACATCGCCTTCCTTGACGGCGGCAATGCGGCGGATATCCACGCGAACCGAAGAGTAGAACTTGAGCGCGCGGCCGCCGGTCGTCGTTTCCGGATTGCCGAACATCACACCGATCTTTTCGCGGATCTGGTTAATGAAGATCAGGCAGGTACGCGACTTTGCGACCGTTCCGGTGAGCTTACGCAGCGCCTGGGACATCAGGCGGGCCTGCAGACCTACGTGCGAGTCACCCATTTCGCCATCCAGTTCCGCCTTGGGAACCAGCGCGGCGACCGAGTCGACAACCAGGACGTCGACCGCACCGGAGCGAACCAGCGCTTCAGTGATTTCGAGCGCCTGCTCGCCATAATCCGGCTGCGAAACCAGCAGGTTGTCTACATCTACGCCAAGCTTCTTGGCATAGATCGGATCGAGCGCATGCTCAGCGTCCACAAAGGCAGCCATGCCGCCGGCCTTCTGGGCCTCGGCAATAATCTGCAGGGTGATCGTCGTTTTGCCCGAGGATTCCGGCCCGAAGATCTCCACCACACGGCCACGCGGAACTCCACCCACACCGAGCGCGGCGTCAAACGAGATGGAACCGGTCGAAATAGAAGCAATCGGCACCACATCACGGCTGCCCAGCCGCATGATGGAACCTTTGCCAAACTGCTTTTCGATCTGTGAAAGCGCCAAATCTATAGCGCGGGAACGGTCATCTGCCACGTTAATCTCTCCAGTCTCAGGCACACATCTGTCAGGAACAAAAGGCTCGTTTCAAAACAGGACATGCGGGCTTTGGGTGAATCTTAGCATCGCTCCTCGCGGGGCGAAGAAAAACCAAAAACTATAGTACCGTCCCCGGCCCATCCACGTCCAGCGGAGTGCCAATCCGGGAACGATTCAACGCTTCAGCACGTCCACAGGTTCGCGCACATCGGTCGTCCGGAAGAGGCCAGCCAGTGCCGGATGCCGCCGCTGAACCGCCTCGTACATCTCCCACGCCACCCGCCGGTAGGAATAGTGTCCCTGCGGCTGCGAGCGAAGTTCCGAGATATACAGCGCTTCGGCGAAATCCATCTTGAACAAAGCGCGGTTCCGAGTTCCCAGGGGGAGCAGGTATTGCGCCGACTCGGGAGCTGTCTTCGCCAGCTCCGCATATGTTTTGTGTGCAGCCAGCACGGCTCCGCTATAGCGTGATTCGAGCTTCATTTCGCGGATACCCTCTGGCAGGTCGAAGCCGTGAGCGCTGGTAAAGCTCTGCATCACCTGAATGCACTTTCGATGGCGGTGCATGTCGCGGAAGCCGCCGATGTCCATCAGGATGTCGAATTTCAGAGCTTGCCCAGCCGAAAACTCGCGCAGGAGTTCGTCGTGGCGGCCGCGGTTGCGTGCTCCAATAAGAATGATCTCGTTTCGACGGGCCTCGTCCAACCCTTCCACCATCAGGCGTATCTGCCTGTAAGGAAAGTGACTTGCGCCGTATAGCAAGGTCGTCGCAAGTTCGACTTCCAGTGATGGATCGCTCTCGATCAAGTCCACCACCGGAGCCGCGTCGACGATCTGCCCGGCCATCACTTCCCGGGCTGCCTGCTCCAGTTCTACCCGGGTCGCCATCTCGTAGGAATTGGGAGCGGCATACTTCACCAGCGTCGGAGCGGTCTTTACTTCACGAACAAGCAGCGACTCAGACTCGCCTGCCAGGGCAGGATCGAGCGCCGCAATCTTCTCCTGAAGTTCAGCCAGCGCCTCGCCATGGACATTCCAGGCAGCGCCTGAGGCAGCCGTCCGCAGCTTTTCGCCTAGTTCTCGGATCTCCGCAAACGGGCTTGAGAGCAGCCGGGAGACCTGCGTCTCCAGGGTACGGGCATTCACAATCTGGCCTAGCGAGGTATTGGTCGCCAGCGGCAGCATGTAACGAGCCACGTCGAAGGCACGGGCGCGAAGGGTGCGCTCGTAACTTTCGGCCTTCATTTCCTCGGGCTTTACGACCGAGCTTTTCAACGATTCGAAGGTGCCTTCGGCGATGTCATGGTAAGCGGCAAACAGGTCGTCGATTCCCTGCCGAAATGTTGCTTCCGCACCGGTATCTCCGCCGAAGTCAGGCATATACCAGCCGCTCTTACGAAAGTTCTGGTAGCGGGTCGAGCGCTCCTGGCCATCCCATCGCTGCTCGTCCACGAGTACAATCGCTGCGAGGAGCGAAAGCCGCTCCACGGCAAAAGCCAGGTGGGCGAGATCGGCGATAGAGCGATGTCCATACTGGAAATAGAATGTGTTGAGAAACTGTTCAGCGCGCTGACTGCTGATCTCCCGGAGTGACTCCTTCATGGAAAGCGCGGAGCGAGAATACTTGGCCATGGCATAGGCCAGTACCTCGGGATCGGCGCCATGAACGGCAAACACCTCGGTCTGGTTCCGGGGAGATGCCTCGGACAAGGTTGCAGATGTGGCAGCTTCAGTTTCCGGCATGGGCAACAGGATACGGTATTGGCCTCTGAAAAAGCGGTGACGGAATTGATCAATTTGGACGCCCCTGCGCAACACGGACTGAAGCTTTCTCGTCTCTCCAACAGCCGTTCCCCTATCGAATCATCGCTTTTCGCCGCCGGACCTCTTTTTACCGCCGGACCTGACGACATGCAGGAGATTCTCACCGCCACCAGTCACCGCCCCTGGCCGCTGCCCCAGACGCGCTGGACCATGACCCAGCGCTGGAACGACCTCCTCTTCGCACATTGGCCGGTACCGGCCGCCCGCCTGGCCGACCTCATCCCACCCGGCCTCGTTCTCGACACTTTCGACGGCTCGGCCTGGGTCGGTGTCGTCCCTTTCTGGATGGACCAGATCAAGATGCGCGGCCTGCCGCCCATCCCGGGAGCGAACCGCTTTCCCGAACTGAACCTGCGCACCTACGTCCGCGAAGAAAACACCAACATGGGTGGCGTGTATTTCTTCTCGCTCGACGCCGCCAATCCGCTGGCGGTGGCCGTTGCCCGGCTCTTTTTCAAGCTGCCGTATTACTGGTCGAAGATGCGCATCGACCACTGCGACAACCGCGAATTCCGCTACTCCAGCGAGCGGCGTTTCCAGAAAAACCAGGCGCGGTTCCGGGCACGCTACCGCAGCCTTGGGCAGGCTTCGGACAAACAGGGTCTTGAATACTTTCTCACCGACAGGTACGCGCTCTACACCGCCGATCCCTCGGGGGCGCTTTTTAAAGGCAACATCCACCACCTGCCCTGGCCGCTCGAACGCGCCGAGGCCGAGTTCGAAATCAACGAGCTGCCTGCGGCTCACGGCATCGTCCTGCCGGATACTCCTCCGCTGCTGCATTACAGCCGCGAGCTTGTGGTTTACATCTGGTCGCTGGAACAACTGCTGCCCGGCGCGTTATTGCAACCGGCGGGAGCGCCAATTCCCGCTCCGAAGCCGCTGTGATGGAAGCTACGTCCAAACCCTGGGCCCTGATTGTGGTCGCAGGGATCCTCGAGACCGCGTGGGCCATCGGTCTGAAATACACCGTCGGCTTTACGCGCCTGGTGCCCAGCGTCTTCACCATCATCGCGCTCGCCGGAAGCATGTACCTGCTGGCAAGAGCGTCCGCTTCCCTGCCGATCGGCACCGCCTACGCCGTCTGGGTAGGCATCGGAGCCTTCGGCGCCGGAGTGATGGGCATATTCCTCTTTCGTGAGCCGGTGACGCTGCCGCGAATCTTCTTCCTCGCGCTGCTGATCTGCTCCATCATCGGACTGAAGTTCACCAGCCACTAAGAGTGATGCCTCTTTTCTCTATTTCGGATCGTCGTGCCAGAGGTATTCAAGTGCTTCCGGTAGAGTCTGCTGTTTCACGGCGCGGTCGGTGTGACCGGCGTTGCGCGCGAAGAGAAACTGATAGTGGTAGCCCTTGGTTGCCAGCACTCGTGCCATGGCTTCATTCGCCAATACCCAATCGTGAAAGTTATCGCGCATGACGTTGGGATTGAGCAGGTCGCGATCCCCGACCTCAAGCCACAAACGCAATGGCTTGCGTGCAGAGCCGGGAATCAGGTGCTCGTGGAACTCCCATGCCCCGTGAGGGGTTTGCGGATTGCTGGGCCATTGCTGGTTTACATACGTGCCGGAGTAGGTAAGGACGCGCCGGTAAAGCTCCGGGTGATACCAGGCCATGATCAGCGCGCACGAGCCGCCGGAGCTGCCTCCCATGGTGGCGCGCTGGTTGGGATCGTGCGTGAGTCTGACGTGGAAGTGCAATTCGACCTGCGGAAGCACTTCATGCTCGACGAACTCTGCGTAGCGGCCTGACATGGTGTCGTACTCAAGACCGCGCTCGCTGCCTTGTGCGTCACCTCCTCCATTCGAAATGGAGATGGCGATCATGACTGGCACGCGATGCGCTGCAATGAGGTTATCGAGAGTGGTGAAGAGTACAGGGTCAGGACCGTCCGCGCCAACGATGAAAGGCACCGTGCTGCCTGGAACGTACTGCCGAGGTACGTAGACCGTAACGCGACGGCTGTAGGGTGCGGCATGACTTGTCGTAACGATGAGCTTGGCGGGATCATTCGGATCCGGCTTACCGAAGGTTCCAGGTTCGCGTGCGATGCCGGGGTAGAACTTGCTTTCAGCAGAGTTCAGGCTGAATTCGGAGACGGTGCCCTGAGGAACGTCCGGGTGCGGCAATGTCTCGGGCGCGGGGTCGTGAACGGGTGCGAGGATGAAGTTGCCATCCTGCGCAGGAGACGGCAAAACGCCTGCGGAGAGTTCCTTCGCAGTGACGAAACCGGGCGATCCCGGATCGCGAGTAGGTGGCTGCGGCCGCACCGGCGTGGAGACTGGCGACGCGGTTTGCGCATGAGCCGGAGAGAGCGAGAGCAGCAGCGCGATGAAGACGATAAGCCTGGATATTGTCATGAGTCCCGTCACTGGAATGCCGCCGGCGTGAAGCCTAGCGGTCGAACTTCCGCAGCCAGATGTTACGGACGGATATTTTGCAGGGCTGGCTTTCAATCTCGAATCCGATCAGTCCTGGCTGGTTGTTTGCGGAGTCTGGATTGTCATCGATGAAGACCGCCATAAGCTGGCCGTTGATGATGTGCATCATGACCCCGCCGCGCGCAATGATCTCGTAGTCGTTCCATTCGTTCACCTTCACGTAGCCGCCCAGCGCCTGCCTGTCGCCGATATTCGCGACGAGGCGATTGGTCTGTCCAGGCAACGCCTGCGTTACCTGTCCGCGATACGCGAGGATGCCCTGCATCGTGTTTTCGGAATACCACTGCCCCGAGTACATCGAAGCCGATGCGCTCACCGGAAACCAGAAGTCCGCTTGCGGACCGGTCATCATGAACTTCAGGTCATACGGAGGCTGGCCGGGAGGCTGTGGCCGTGTCCACGGTGCGCCGGTGGCGCTGCGGTACTGGATGCCACCGCCTCCACCCTTTTCGATCTTCATCTGCAGCTTCAGGTCGAAATCCCGCGCCCGGTCGCCGCGGTACACGATGTAGTTGTTGCCCTTCGGCTTGCCTTCGAGTGTTTCACCGACCATGATTCCGTTCTCGACCCGCCAGATGCTGGGGTCAGCATCCCAGCCGGCAAAACTCTTTCCGTCGAAGATCTGCTTGTAACCGGTGTGATCCTCGGGGTCATAGGGAGCCGGCTCATGAAACTTCGGCATGCCCGGCAGCTTTTCGCCATGCGGGCCGGTCTGCGGCGGCTGGGCAGCGGGAGACTCCAGCGCAGGCGGCACCGTTTGCGCCAGCGTGCATTGAGAAGTGACAAGCAGGACGCCTGACAAGACCGTCAGCCGAAACGGCGAACAGAACATCCGAGCGCAGGAGCGCTTCGCTACCGACATCGAATTTCCACCTTTCAACTCTGCTTCAACAGCTACAGACGTTTTACGAGGGTCTTTTGTCTTCCGCCGCCAGGTGCCGGGTGCCCCATTCATGACGCGGTTCTATCGCGGCATGAATCGGATGGCATAGCTTACGGAAATGGCGTTTCTCGGAGCCGCTTAGAGCACGAGAGTGTTCTTGTATGCGATTTGAAGGCAACTTGCCAGGTCTACATTTGCAAAGACCGTGCGGCATAGGATTGCTTGGATGAAGTCAGGTAACTCTCGCAAGTGAACTGGCACGGTCGGTGCAGCGACCAAGAAGTAAACTGTGCCAGATTGGGGGTACGTCTCGATGTCAAAAGAGAATAAGCCTCGCTCAGCCATAAATCGGAAGCTCTGCGTGTATCGACGCTCATCAACTTTGATTCCAAGACCGGGAACAAATTGACCGATCCCAGAACTGATGGCCGCTGGACCAATCATCGGAGCAGACGTTCGGAAGTAAGTCGTTATAAGCTCCAGATCTTTAGCAGAAGATGCCACGCTTGCTGGGAGGTTCTTAAAACCTGCCGTTGCGAAGTGTCCTATGTATCCAGAGAGATCTACAGCAAACCAATCAAAGTCTGTGGAGATTTGGTCCTGTTCTGAAATCGACATGCATAAGTATCTCTTGGATGGGGGACTATTTCCGAGAAACTGGCCGGGGCCCCATTCATAACGCGGCCCTATTGCGGCATGAGTGGGACGCCACAGCTTCCGGGAAGGGCGTTTCTCCTTAATATTGCACCCCGCGATCGCTGAAGATGCGCTCGTCCTGCCGCTAAGAGTCACTGCTTAACGATCACGTGCGACGCAGACTCGATGCAAACAAATTGCATTTCGCCATCACGCTTAGGCGTAAACGGACACACCTCAAAATCTCCGTAGATGGCTCCATTTCCATCTGGGAACCTAAGAGCCTTTGGATAGATTGGGTGTTCGGCGTCATTGATTGCTGGTCCATCCGACACGCCCAGCATTCGCTTCGTTCCGATGGGCCACAGGCGAATCTGAATAGTGTCAGCGCCTGCACTCAATCGCCCGTGAACCATAAAGCAGGCCGCAACGATCTTCGGGTTATCCTTGCACCTCGGCGCACCCGCAGAGTAGGCGTGCGAACTTCCGAATACCACCGTACAAGCCACCAATACCGGTCCAATCTTCATGCTGGACATCTTCTCATGGAGCATTGTTAACCCATTAATCCGAAACCTAGCGGGAGTGTCTTCATCGGGACTTCGACGATTAGTAACGACAACTCGGCTTATCGTCACCAATTCGGCCCGCTTCTCCAAAGGGTTTTGCAACCCCCCAAGCCGAGCACCAGGCGACCCTTTTATAATCAGCCGCATGGCATCACTCGAAGGAAAGACCGCACTCGTCACCGGAGCATCGCAGGGTATTGGCCGCGCCTGCGCCATCGCGCTCGCCAAGGCAGGAGCCCGCGTGGCACTGGCCGCCCGTAACGAAGAGAAGCTCAAGGCCGTAGCCGCCGAAATCACCGCGCTTGGTGGAACAGCTGAAATCTTCGTCATCGATCTGGCCGACGAAGACTCCATCAAGGCCGGAGCCAAGGCCGCGCTTGCCCACTTCGGCAGCATCGAAATCCTGGTAAACAATGCCGGCATCACCAAGGACACCCTGCTGCTGCGCATGAAGCGCGCCGACTGGGACTCCGTGATCAACACCAACCTTACCGGCGTCTTCCTGATGACGCAGGCGCTCACCAGCTCCATGATGAAGGCGCGCTGGGGCCGGGTCATCAACATCACCAGCGTTGTAGGAGAGATGGGACAGGCCGGGCAGGCCAACTACGCCGCCAGCAAGGCCGGACTCATCGGCTTTACCAAGTCCCTCGCCCGCGAGCTGGCTTCACGCGGCGTGACCGCGAATGCCGTCGCTCCGGGATACATCGAGACCGCCATGACCGCCGTGCTCGACGACAAGCAGCGCGAGGCCATGACCACGCACATTCCGCTCGGCCGCGCGGGCACAGATGAGGACGTCGCCAGCGCCGTTCGCTTCCTCGCCTCCGACGAAGCCGCCTACATCACCGGCCACACGCTGGATGTAAACGGCGGCATGCACATGGCATAGACATAACGGGCTGTTTCCCCTGGGGAAACAGCCCGTTTTCTGCACTTTAGCGGCCGTGGTAGTGGCGGGCGTAGACGTCGTGAGGCATTCCTTCGCGATGTGCCTTGGCTGAGAAGGCGAAGGCCTGGTCGCGATTCATGACGCCTCCCAGAGAGACAAAATAAGGTGCGCCGCCGGTTGGGCTGAAAACCTGCGCATTGAGATCCGGATGCTGCTGGGCAACGGTCTCAGCTTTATGCCTGGCCTGGTCCTCGCGGTTATACGTATAAGCAATCACGCGCCAGCCTTCGCGGTTGTCGGCGGCAACTGGCGCCGGAGCTGCAGGAGCTGCCGCCGGTGAAGGCTTAGCTTTTACCGGTTGGGGAGCCTGAGCCGGAGTTGAGGCCGGTTCCACCACAACCGCAGGCGCCGCCGGAGCCGAAGCCGCCGGGGAGTGATGGAAAATCCGCCAGACCAGCCATGCACAGAGAAGGATGACAAGGACCCCGCCGCCGATTACAGCGGCACGGGCCGTCGAGCGATTTTCGCCGTAAGTTTCCCGTTCGAGACTGGCGACTCGAGCGGGCGCGGCGGCAACCCTGGCGGGCGCTGGTGCGGCTGCAGGAGTTTGTGAGACGGTGGGAGCCTCCACTGGCGCGGGAGCCGGCTCTGCAGGTTTGGGTCGAAACGCGTCGATAATCTCAGCCGTTCCCAGCTCGCCACGCAAACCGCGTGCAAGGATGCCGTCAAATGGTGCAGGCAGGAAGCCGGCCGCCTCCAGGGTGCGCTGTTGCGTGAGTGCCATGAGCAGGACAGTGCATAGATTCTGGACGTCGCGCTGCTTGCGAGCCTGGCCTTCGGCGCCCTCGGGAGCCTCGCGAATGCAGTCGCTGCGCAGCTTCACCGCCTCGCCGACGGCGAGGATGCTGGCAGGTTCGACATGTTCATGGACAAATCCCTGGGAATGCAGCGCCTCGAGAGCAGAGGCGACGCTTTCAGCAAGCTGGCGGGATTCGGTCGGAGTCAGGCGCTGATTTACCAGGACTTCGCCCAGGTTTGCATCGGCCGGCTCCATGACGGCATAAACCAGGATGGTGTCGTCGAGCGAAACCTTGCCATAGTCTTCCAGGCGCAACAGATTGGGGTGGTTAAGGGCGGCAACGCCCTTCCAGCGGGCGAGGATTTCGTCTTCATCGAAGTGCGACTCGATGAGACGCAGGATCTTTACAGAGCCCTTTTCGTCCAGAGTCGAAAATAAAGCGCTACGGCCTTCCGGCTGCAGCAGCTTCGTCAGCGGAAAACCGCTTCCGATGGTCGTTCCTTCATATTCTGTCCACATCGCCATACACAGATCCATCCAGGGAAATTAAGTTGTCCAAGGAAGAAACCGCGTAGGGGAAAAGTGGAACAAAAAGGAGACTGAACCACAACGTGCCTCGATGCCGAACCGGGCCGCTCACTCCGTCTCAAAGTATCAACTCTATACTAAATAAAGCGGTAGCAGATTTTCCTCCGGAGCCGCGGTGGAATCTTCCCCTCCTCGGCAACGCATCTCTTCCCTTCCCGCACGTGCGAAGTCCGGTTCGAATTCGCACATCCATGAGGGGGCTTTCAGCTTACAGGGAAAGAGGGAAGCTGAGGAGTGATCGATGATGAAACAGTCTGCCGCATGGCAGATCGCCCGATTGGCCACTCCTTCCCAGGTGAAGATTGGCGAAAGCCCCTCAAGCATTTACAAATAAAAAAAGGTTTTTAATTCTGCAGGCTGGTGTCGATGCAAAACTGTCATTCTCTGCGATCTTTTCTGCTTTGCCTTTCCGTTGGCATGAGCGCCGTCTCTCCCCTGTTGGCTCAGAGCGATGCGCCGCGCATTCTTCCTGCTCCTCGAGAGCTGCATGCAACGGCGACCGAGCCGATCGGGGCCGCTTATGTGACAGTGCCCGGCAAGAAACCAGAGGATGAGTTTGCCGCCGAACAGCTGCGCAGCAGCTTCAAACTGCGCGGTATCCCGCAACGCGCAAACAACGCCGTTCGCATAACCCTGCTGCGTGCCGACGCGGCGGAGGCAAAGCGCCTGCTGGCGGATAACGGCTTGCACCTCGACGGACCGATGCAGGCCGAGGGATACGTGATCGTCGCCGACAAGCGCGGTATTGCCGTCATCGGAGATACCGCCGCAGGGGTCTTCTACGGCGTGCAGACGCTGAAACAGATGGTCGAGGGCTCAGGTGCGAATGCGAAAGTCTGGCTGGGCACTGTGCGTGACTGGCCGGCGATGAAGTATCGCGGTATTGACGACGATCTCTCGCGCGGACCGCTCCCGACGCTGGCCTTTCAGAAGCATCAGCTCGAGGTTTTTTCCGCGTACAAGGTCAATGTGTATTCGCCATACTTCGAAAACACGGTGCAGTATCCCGGGAATCCGCTGCCTGCGCTTCCGGGTGGAGCGATGTCTCCTGAAGATGTAAAGGAGCTGGTAGCTTACGCGCAGCAGCTTCACATCACTATCGTTCCTGAGCAGGAAGCCTTTGGGCATCTGCACCACGTGCTCGAGTACGACAAATACGCAGAGGTAGCCGAGACACCCAATGGAAACGTGCTGGCTCCCGGGCAGCCGGGCACGCTACCTCTGATCACGAACTGGTTTACGCAACTGGCTGCCGAATTTCCCGGGCCATTCCTGCACGTAGGCGCCGACGAGACCTTCGACCTGGGTACAGGCCGTACGAAAGAAGATGTAGACAAGCGCGGACTGGGCACAGTTTATGCAGACTTCCTTGCGCAGATCCACCAACAGCTTGAGCCTCTCCATCGGCGGCTGCTCTTCTGGGGCGACGTGGCGTGGAGCGACGAGGCCGCGGTGCAGCGCATTCCGAAGGACATGATTGCGGTGCCGTGGGTTTACTGGCATGAAGATAACTACGACAAGAACATTCTGCCATTCAAGAAGACCGGCATCGAGACGTGGGTTGCGACTGGTGATGCGAACTGGAGCATGCAGTATCCGCTGGGCGAGAACGCGATGGACAACATCGCCGGGTTCACTGAGTCCGGCCAGCGCCTGGGCTCGACCGGGGAGCTGGTGACGGTTTGGAACGATGACGGCGAAGGGCTCTTCAACCAGGATTGGTTCGGCGTGCTCTTTGGCGCCGTGGCAGCATGGCAGCCGCAAAGTCCGGCAACGGCTGCCGCTGAAAAAACTGCCTACCAGGATGCTTTTGGGCTGCAGTTTTATGGCGACGCCTCAGGTCGCATCGACGAGGCCGAGAAAGAGTTGATCGCAGCGCAGAAGGTGATCGACACTAGCGACAAGGTCTTCTGGCTCGATCCCTGGACGTTCGAAGGACAAGCCGCGCTTGAGAAGATGCGGCCAAACCTCGTGAGTTCCAGGCAGCATGTGGAGCGTGCGATTGAGCTGATCCAGATGGTCGAGCAGTCGCAGCCGGATCGTGCTGAGAAAGACGCGCTGAAAGCAATGGAGCTGGGTGCGCGACGTATCGACTTCACGGCGGAGAAATTCGAGCTGGCAGGCGAAATGAGCGATGCTTATCGCAAGGCTTACGCATTGCGGAGCGACAAAAAGCACTCAACCGAAGCACGCGAGCTGCTCAACTCGATAGGAGGCATGACCGGCCGCTGCGACGATATCCGCAATGGCTACACGCTGCTGAAATCGCTGTACAGCGATGCATGGCTTGCGGAAAACCGGCCTTTCTGGCTCGGCAACGTACAGGTGCGATATGACGTAGCCGCACAGCTCTGGCACAAGCGTTCGATGGCCATGCAGGCGATCGAACAGGAGTGGGAGAAGACTGGGCAGATGCCAGCGCCGGGCACGCTTGGGGTCCCGCTTATCGAGAAGCACACTACAGACATGGAGTAGCCGTGTCTGTAGTGTCGGTGAGTTGTGCCACCTCACCCGGACACGCATCATCTGCATGAGAAAGCAGCGGCCCGAAGATCTCTATCGGGCCGCTGTTCTTAATAGTGCCGTGAAGGAGTTCAGATCGCAGCCCCCATCGGGTCCACTGCATCCTGGAACAAACACCGGCACACGCGGTGGCGGCGCGGCAAGAGTAAGCGGGGTTGTGTTGCGCATCTGCTCGAGTGTTTGTGCGGTGAAGAACAGATGCACCGTACGATGGCCTGCTGCGTCTTCTCGTAATTCAAAAACGAGCGCCGCCCCTGGGGGCGTGTCGTCGCGGCGGCCGTCGAGGATCCAGCTGAGCCTGAGTGCTCCGGCGATGGTCGAGAGGTTTGTATCGTGGCCAACGAGGAGCAGAACTTTATCGCCCGGCTTTCCTTCGGCTCCGGCGACAGCGCGCCTCTCGGATGCCTGCTCCAGCGAAGCGCCGATCACTTGCATCAGGGCCGCGGAGAGCGGTTCGGCAACAGCAGGGGTTCGCAGCGCAATGTCAGACGAAGCGGTGTGCAGATCGATCAGCGTGCGCAGCCGCGCTCCATCCACGCACCCCCAACCTACCTGCTTTGCATCGAAGCCTTCGGTGTATTCGAGCAGAAGGTTTTCTGCAAGGGTGCCGGCAGTATTCAGCGGGCCCTTGACGTCGGCGAGGTGGTCGCCGCTGCTGGCGGAGACGGATGCCGGGATATCGAAGAGCGAGCTGCGCGCATGGCCTGACTCGGCTTCGCCGCAGCCTGCGAGCAGATCGTCGAACTCCGCGAGTGGCGCATGATAGGCAGCGGCAACGGCGGACGGATCGTTACCGATTCGGCCGAGCACACCCGCAGCGGCGAGCTGCGCCTGCGACGGCGTAGTAGCTGCCACGTGAAAAAGCGGATCGTTGGTGCCTTCAGGCTTCGCCTCGACTGACACATTGCACCCTGGGAGGAAGCCCTCAGCCATGGCGTGTCCGGTTTCTCGCGTGCGCTGATCGGAGTCGGCGTGAATAGCGATGCGAACTGCGTCATCGCAGCCCTGCCCTGTGAGCAGACCCTGCTGTGCAAAGAGAGCGCGATCGTACGCGCCAAAGATCTTCATCAGCGCGTACCCATGGGGCGTGAGCTCGCCGGGTGCGGTCGTCCACTTCGGCCAATCAGCCTTCGAGAAGCGATCGTATTGCGCGGCCTTCCCGGTCGGGCTGCGCACGCCGTGGCGGCTGAGGATGAGTACATAGTCCAGCTTCTGCTCAGGCTGCGGAGTGAGCGTCTGCGATACGGCTGAGGTAGCGGAGAGCATGCTGAGCACGGCCAGCAGCGAAAGTGAGATGCGCATGGAGCGGTTCTGGTCCCCGTAATCAGTAATGTGAAATGGCTGCCGGCGGAGTTCCGCCGGCAGGCTGGTTGGAGTTAGCGGGCCGAGGCGAAGGTGTAGCGCAGTCCGCCGCTGTAGGTCGGCTTGTAGAACTCACGCTGGTTGATAAACGCCTTGCTACCCGTGTAGTAACCGAATACCTCGTCGTTAAGGTTGAGACCGTTTACCACTGCGCGCAATCCCTTCCACACGCGGTAGCTGGCCTGGGCGTCCACCTGGAAGTGGGTGAGCGTCCAGATGTCACCCGAAGGTCCCTTCGGTCCAAGGCCGCTGGGATCTGAACCGGTGACAAAAGCCGGTGAGGTATAGGAGTACTGGAAGACGCTCGCGCCATCGTAAGCAAGGCCCGCGCGCAGCGATAAGCGCTTTGTGTCGTAGGTGGGGCTGACGCGCCAGGAGTTCGGCGACTGATCGATAGTCGATGGGCTGTCACTGCGCAGCGGCAGACCCTTTTCTTTCGATCCCGTATAGGTGTAATTCGCGGTCACGCCGAGGCCACTCAGGAAGCCGGGGAGATAGCTGAAGTGCTGCTGGAAGCTCATCTCAAAGCCATAGAGATAAGCATTCTTACCGTTCGTGTATTGCGTGACGGCATCGCCGGGATACTGCTCGATGACCTGCTGGATCGAGGTGGGGAAATATCCGGCCGGGAAGTTTGCAAGGTTGATGTTGCTGGGAATGGTCACCTCGACCTGCGGTGCGTCGAGCTGCTTGAAGAAGAAGCCAGCCTGGACCAGGCCAAGCGGGTGCAGGTAATCCTCAAAGAGCAGGTCGTAGTTGTTGGCATGCTCGGTGCGCAGATTTGGGTTGCCGATGAGCACGCTGATCGGGCTCGCGGTCGAATCTTCGGTGACGTAAGGCACGAGCTGATACGGGTCGGGACGGGCGATTCCGCGTGCGTACACTGCGCGCACGTTTGCGTCCTGCGTGAGTGCGTAGCGGAGCTGAACGCTTGGCAGGAAGTCCACGTAGCTGGGGTTGTTGTTTACCCCGGTATAGGTGTAGCAGTTGCCAGGTTGAGGAGCTACCGGAGCCTTATTACCGGGGCAGACCGCACTGGAGCTGCCGCCGCTATAGCTGCCATCTTTGTAGGTGCCGAAGAAGTTGACGTTATAGCCGAAGGTAAGATCGCGTGTCGCTTCGATACGCAGGCCGGTGTTCACGTGCAGTCTGCCGAAGTCGACCGAGTTCATCAGGTAACCGGCTGTAATTTGCTCGACGGTGTGGAACAGGTTCGGATAGGTGTCTGCAGCGGTCTTCTGCTGATCGACGAATCCGCTGTAGTTGGCCAGCGTGAAGGCCTGTGTTTTGGTGAAATCCGATACCTGGCCGTAGTGTCCGCCGAAGTAATGACCGCCATAGTAGTTGGTGCTTGAGAAGTCGCTGGCAAGCGAGGTCATGAGTGGCGCGTTCGATGGGAAGCTGTCGTACACAGTCTCCGTTGCGTCCTGTGTCTGGTGGCCATTCGTGAACTTAAATCCAGCCTCGAAGGTGCCGTTGTGCTCGGCCCAGCGGTAGCCATGCTCCCAGGAGGTCTGCGCAGTGAGGTTCAACTGCGCGTTGATGCCCGTTGAGGTGGTGATGTCCTTGAACTGCCAGTTCGCGCCATTCAGCAGAGGTGAGTCGGCGGAGTTGTCGCAGTTGCCGAAGTGCGGATGGTTGGGGTCGTTCTGCATCGAGGGCACATAGTTGCAGAAAACCGTACTGCCGACCCAGCTGAAGTCGGCCTTGGGGTTACCGGCCGAATCCTGCTCGTAAGAACGTGACGCTGAGATCTGGTAGAGCCAGAGCGAGTCATTATGCACCGTGCGTCCGCCAAGGATCAGCGTGGCGACCGAGGCATTGGGGCGCTTGTTCGAGGTATAGAACTTTGGGCTCGAGCTCTTGGTCGTCTCCGATGGATACACAGGGTCGGCAGCGGTGCCGCCGATTGCAGTGGAAACCGGCTCGTAGTACCACTTGTCACCGTAGTCCTTCAGGTCAGAGTAGAAGCCATGTGCGTAAAGCGTCGTGTCGTTCGTGAGGCGAAAGTCGGCGCTGCCGTCAAAGCCGTAGCGCGTGCGGTCGTAACGATACTCGCGGATGGTGTTGTTGTCGTAGAACGGCGCGGCGAAGGTCGAGAGCGGGTCGAGCCCCGGCTGGATGTTATCGATGCCGCGGCCGTTGTAATCCATCACCGCGTTGCCCAGCAGGCCAAGGCGCTTGTTCAAGCCGAAACGCTTCCCTACCGTACCGCCCAGGTCATACGATCCGACGCCATCAAGAATGGGGGTGTAGCCGCCATCGCTGTAGGTGTCGAGTATCAGTTTGTCGCCGGCCTCCTTGGTACGCAGGTTGACTGAACCGCCGATACCATTGCCGTCCATGTTCGCCTGCAGGGTCTTGTTCATCTCGATGGAGTCGACCATGTCAGACGGAATCACGTCGAGACGCACCTGGCGCACAGTTGGCTCCGGCGCGGGAATGGTGATGCCGTCCACGGTGACATTGGTGAGACGCGGCTCGGTGCTGCGCACCTGGATGTACACGCCTTCACCCTCGATGCGATAAAGCGTGACGCCGGGGAGGCGGCCAATGGCATCGGCGACGTTCGCATTCGGCAGGCTGCGAATCACCTCGGAAGGCATGACTTCCTTGATGTTGTCAGCAACACGCGTCTCGTTGATGGCTTCCGCTTCACCGTGCGGACGCGAAGCGCTGACCAGGATCTGCTCGGAGTTGTTGGCTACGGAAAGCTTGAGCGGCAAGCTGATCGTCTGGCCTGCGGCAACGGTCACCGGGGCACTTACCGGCGAGAAGCCCACATATGTAACGGTGACGGTATAACTGCCAGCGGGCACATCGGGCAGACGGAAGTCGCCCTGAGAATCGGTGATGCCCTTAATGTGTGCCGGTAATAGTTCTAATTGTGCGCCGGGCACGGCTGCGCCCGCGGCATCGACCACCGTGCCCTGCACGATGCCGAGCGCGCTTTGCGCAAGTGCCGGAGATGCGGCCATCCAGGAAATGGTAAAGATCAGGAGAGCAAGGCAGAGCGTAAGACTCCGCGCTCCGCTGCGCGGCGGATTCGTCGTCATGAAAAATATCCTCTTTCAGCCCGGAGTCATGCATGGAGGAAAAACTCATGATGCGATCCCGGGAAGTGATGGCAGTGTGGCAAACGAATCTAAGGGCAATCTGAGGATCGTAAACAGTCGAGCTGAAATTCACCGTACATTCACAAGTGGCCGCTAGGTTGAAAGTGGATATGAAAATTCTTATCGCTGAAGATAAGCGTAACTTCGCAGTGCAGCTGGGCCGCGCTCTCGAAGGCGAAGGACATTCGGTTACGCTGGCCGCCGATGGCAGCGAGGCTTTGCGCCTGGGGCGCTCCGCGGAGTTCGACCTCTTGCTCATCGATGTCATGATGCCGCGCATGGATGGCTTCGAGGTTGTGCGCCGTATTCGCGAACAACGGCTGGAGACGCAGGCTATCATTCTGTCGGCGCGCGACTCGATGCAGGACATCGTCACCGGACTCGACGCCGGCGCGGACGACTATCTCACCAAGCCTTTCGCACTCGATGTATTACTTGCCAAGGTGCGAGCCACCGAGCGCCGCGTTCCCATCCGCGCACCTCGCGAGCTGCGCTGCGAGGAACTGGTTCTGCGGCCGTGGATGTTCGAACTGCAGCGCAGGGAACGAATCGCAGTGCTTACGCGGACCGAATGCGCATTGCTTGAAACGCTCATACGACGCTCCCCTGCAGTGGTTCCGCATGGCGCGCTCATTGAGGAAGCGTGGGGGCCAGGCTGCGATGTGAGCTTCGACAGCCTCTACGTCTTCATCCGCGCACTGCGCGGCAAGATCACCGAGCCAGGCGAGGCCGAGATGCTGCACACGATCCGCGGAGTCGGCTACTGCCTGCGGGCAGAAGCGACTTGAAGCCTTCTGCCTCGATCTCGACGCGATTGACCGCATGGTTTGGCCTTATCTTTCTCGCGGGCTGGATCCTCTTCGGCGCTGCCATGTGGCTCATCCTCGAACACAATCTTTCAAAAGAACGCCATCTTACGCTGAGTCGCCGTCTCGATCGTCTGCAGGAGCTGATGCACCGCAATGCGCGCGGCACATCCGCCGAGCGCTTTGACGACTTCCATGATTTCGCTACCGCCACCGGCAGTGGCCACGCTGAAGTCTTTCGATCTGATGGCAGCGTTCTATGGCCCTCGCCGATAGCCTCCGTCGTGGACTTTCCATGGCCACCGGTAATACATCTCGCATCGGAACGCTTTCTCTCGATTCAGGCCGAAGGGCAGCCATATCTCATCATCCAGCGGCCCTTCCGCGACGACAGTGGCGGCGACCTGGTGCTGGTGGCAGCCGCATCGGAATTCGCCAATCGCGAGCTGCTTACCCAGTTCCTCCATGGGATGTTCACGCTGGCGCCGGTGCTGCTGCTCACATCGATGGCAGGCGGATACTGGATGAGCAGGCGGGCACTCGGGCCGGTCGATCGCATTACTGCGGCGGTGCGTTCCATCGGCATCCGCAATCTCTCCGAACGTTTGCCGGTGCCCCGCAGCGGCGATGAACTCGAGCGGCTGGCAGAGACCTGCAACGACATGCTGGTTCGCCTGGAGGTCGCGGTCCTTAAACTCAAGCAATTTACAGCTGACGCCTCGCACGAGTTGCGCGGTCCACTCACGGTATCGCGCACCATCGCCGAGGTCGCGCTGCGGCAGCCGGGCGTCGATGCGATCAGCCGCGAAGCATTCTGCGAGATCATCGAAGAGTCGGCCACGGCTGCGATACTGCTCGAACAAATGCTCGAGCTGGCTCGCGCCGACAGCGAACCGACGGGATTCATCCTTGAACCTGTCGATATCGCAGCGATCATCGCCGATGGCTGCGCTGCAGCCTCGACCCTCGGCGCCCGCAAGGGCATCGAAATCCGCTTCGAGCCCGGCACGCAGTCTACGCCGGATATCCTCGGCCACGCTCCCAGCCTGCGCCGCCTGCTATGGATATTGCTCGACAACGCGCTTAAGTACACGCGCTCCTCGGGCCGCATTCATGTCTCCCTCGAATCCACCGCAACCCACACTTTGCTGCGCGTCGAGGATCAGGGCATAGGGATCGCGCCCGAGGATATCCCCCGCATCTTCGATCGCTTCTACCGGGCAGATCCTTCCCGCAGCCAGGTAGAAGGCAGCGGACTGGGCCTTTCCATCGCCAAATGGATTGCCGAAACCCACCACGCCGAGATCCGGGTTGCCAGCCGCGAAGGAGAAGGTTCGACTTTCACAGTCGCTTTTCCTACGGCTAATATCGCGCTGATCCACGCGGCCGGCTGAAGGCCGCGCGCGCGCTCAGCGGCCGGTACACGTTCAAATCCGAACAGAGAATGTCCGCAATCGCAAAGTGAGTGCGGACTATAAGCCATCACGGCTCATCCGATGGGGATCGTACACTCGTCCAAAATGTTAAATTGATCGCCAGGGCTGTTTGACCGGGATGGCATGCGGGTATCGTTGCGATCCGGCCCTTAGGAGAAGATCGACCATGCTCGACACAGACAACGGCCTTATTCATTTGAGCAGTCCCCACTCCGTACCTGAGACGCTCGCACGCCTGGAGAAAATCGTCAGCACGAAAGGTATTCCGATTCTCGCCCGGATCGATCACAGCGGGGACGCAGCCCGCGCAGGTTTGAAGATGAATCCGGCTCAGCTGCTGATCTTCGGCAACCCTAAGGCAGGCACTCCCCTGATGGTTGCGTCTCCCACCATTGCCATCGATCTTCCCCTTAAGGCGCTTGCATGGCAGGACGATGACGGAATAGTACGGCTCTCCTACAACAGCCCCGAATATCTTGCGGAAAGACATAAGACACCTCGAGAGTTGCTGAAAAACATCGAGGTGATCAAGACGCTTTGCGAAGCGGCCGTGCAGGAATAGCGCAGCCGCTTACCCGCCTGCGAATTCCGGCCTATTCTGTACGCAGAATTTCCACCGGGTCGATCTGCAACGCTCTTAGAACTCCCGGTGCAACAGCGATACCTGTAACCACCAGGATGACCGCAACAGGAAGCGCCATCATCGTCGCGTCCGTAGCTTTTACACGGAAGAACAACGACTCGATAGAACGGGTCAGGACCAATCCAAGCCCAATACCTGCGACGACTCCAACTGCCACCATGGAGACGACGCTTCCGGTCACCAGTTGCACGATCGCAGCACTGCGCGCTCCTACGGCGATGCGAATGCCGATTTCCCTGCGCCGCTGCAGTGCCGAGTAATTCAGCACACCGTACAATCCGATGCCTGCCAGCAGGAGGGCCACCGATGCGAAGAACACACCGAGCATCGCCAGCAGCCGCTCCCGCACCGTCTGCCCGTCGATTAACTCCTGCTGCGTTTGCACGTTGCTCACGCGGATGCCCGCACCTGACGCGGCAACCGCCTTTCGCAACTCCCCGGCCCGCGCCATGAGGGCCTTCTGATCTTGCGCCGCCAGCCGCACCAGGAAGGTCGTATTGGCCTCCAGCTGTACCACTCCTTTTGCATCCACTTCGCGCAACGGAACGAAGGCCACCGGCAGTTGCGGCTCACGCACGCTCCGGTATGGTGCATCGGCGACAACGCCCGCTACCTGGAACTTCACCCGCGTGCCGTCATCGTCTGCCCTCTCAAAGAATCTTCCCACCGGATTTTCATTCGGGAAGAAGAGCTTTACGAAGGTTTGATTCACCACGGCTGCGCCCGGAGATACGTCAGTCGGCAGGAAATCCCGGCCAGATATCATCTGCATCTGCATCGTTCCAAACCAGCCCGGCGACACCGTCAGGAAATACACTAAGTCGACGCTTGGAGCCCCACCGTCGATTGCAACGGAGTCGTTCCATGACGAGGACATCATCGGCCATCCTGATTCCGCTACTTTCTCTACGCCAGGCCTGGCTTGCAGCGTCTCCGCTACACGGCTCCAGAACTCCGGCATCTTGCCATGGGGTGCTACTGACTCGAGCAGCAGTAAACCCTTTGGTGAGAACCCTAGCGGCAGCCGCTCCAGCCTATCGAATGTGGTCACGAACAGGCCCGAGATAAACACGACCAGAAAGCAGATCGCGACCTGCACGGCGATCATGCCATACATCATGCGATGCCGCCCGTGTGGATTGTTGCCACCCTTCAGCGCGCTCACCGGTCTGACTGCAGAAGCTCGCAGCGCCGGTAACAGGCCAAAGAGGAGCGTCACGCCGGTCACCAGTACCAGACTGAAGCTCAACACCCGCCAGTCTGCCGGCAGAACCAGCCGCACCGCGTTATCGGGCGAACTGACCATGCGGAGAACCAGAGGCGCTGCCTGCCAGGCCATCACTGCGCCCAGCGACCCTGCCATGCCTGCAAGGATAGCGCTTTCCACAAGCACCATCTGTACCAACCGCCAACGCCCTGCACCGATCGATACACGCAGCGCCATCTCCCGCGCCCGCGCCGCCGCAAGGGCAGTCATCAGGTTCGCTACATTGACGCAGGCGATGAGCAACACGAGGACGACAAGGGCTCCAAGACAGGCCAGCGCCTCATGGTAATCCTGCTGCATGCCAGAGGCTCCGGACGACGCCGGCAGCAGCTCCACGCGCTGATGCAGGTAGTTGTCGATGCTCTGCTGTGGCATCCCCTTGAAGCCCTTCGCACGCTCGCGCTCGAATGCCATGCTGACCGCGTCCAGCCTGGCGCGCAGCGGTTCCAGTTCGGCGCCCGGTCTGACTACGGCGAAAGTCCGGTGCCACGTCGCGTCATCACGCTTGACCCATCGGTTCAGCATGATGGGAAGGAAGATTTCGGTCATCGTTCCCGGCTCGGTTCCGGTAAAACTTTTCGGGCCTACACCGACGATCTCCAGCAGTTGATCGCCCAGACGTATCGTTCTTCCGATGACCTTTGGATCTCTCCCAAAACGTCGCGACCAGTAGTCATAAGACAACACGGCGACAGGATCGGCTCCCGGCACGCGATCTTCCTGCTCCGTAAACAGCCGCCCCAGTGCGGGGCGCAGTCCAAAGCTCTCCCACATCCCGCCTGAGACGTACTGTACCAGCCCTTTCTCCATCTCATCGTCCGAGGCGTAAGTAAGATCCATGTGATCCGCGTAAGAAACCGCGATCAACTCTGCATTGTCTTTTGCGGCCGCACGCATCAGCTCGAAATCCGGGTAGGCCCAGCCATCGAAGTCGCGCGGCTTGCCTTCGAACGAAAGCTCTGCCCGAGAAATTGCGAACAGGCGCCCGGGCTCTGCGATCGGCAACGGACGCCAAAGCAGCGCATCGATCAACCGAAATGCCGAAACGCAAGCCCCCATTGCCAGCGCCAGTGACAGCACCGCTACCGCCGAAGTCGCACGGTTGCGCCGCAACTGCCTCAGTCCAAGGACGACATCCGCTCGCAGCCCGTCGGCCCAATTCCATACGAGTACGCCGCGAGCTGCTTCACGTTGACGCAGCAACGAGCCGAAGGCCCGTCGTGCTTCCTCCGGATCGCGTCCGGCAGCAATCGCCTCTTCAAGGTGCGACTCAAACTCTTCGTTCAAGTCACGATTCAGCCTGTCTCCGCGAAACACATTCCAGACTCGCGACCAAAGTGACATCACGCCTCCCTGAGCACCCGGTTGATTGCCGAACTGACCAGCTTCCAGCGCGTTTCCTCGGCCGCGAGCTGTTTCCTGCCGGCTGTAGTCAGCTGGTATATGCGCGCCCGCTTGCCGCTTTCTTTAACCACCCACTCCGCCCGGATCCATCCTGCTTCTTCCATCCTGCGCAGCGCCGGATACAACGAGCCCTCTTCCGCGGTTAATACTTCGCCCGAAGTCTCCTTAATAGCCATCATCAGCGCATAACCATGCAGCTTCGGCCTGCGCGAGAGTATCGTCAGCACGAGCAGGTCAAGTGAACCCTGTAAACCATCCTGTTTCTTCATACTAAGACATCTAAATATAAAGACGGCTGAGTACATGTCAAGAGAAATGATCAGTTTTTGGCACAGACTCCATGCAGGCGCCGCCGCGGGATGTGTTTGGCATGAATGGATGCCGCATTGGCAGATATTGTGGGATATCGTCACGACATCCATGACAAGAACAATAAGTTGTCGTTTTACCTATTATTCAAACTAGCATCAGCTGCCTCAGATTAGTCTTAGGTGACGCTTGAGCAGGGGTATTTCGACCTCAGTCCACAAAGCTCGATGCAGTCGCGATGGAGGGCCCTGTTTGCATTCTTCATCTCCCCCTTTTCACACAAATTTATCTTCGACAACGCGGATCATGGCTGTCCACGATGGTGAATGGAAGCCCCTATTCGCTTCGGAGATTGAAGGTTCATTCTCGCCGTCTCCCTCTCTGCGCGTGGAGCGGCACCGCATCGAGCCTGTTATCTGGTCACGGGTGTTAATACCTAAGCAAATAGTGATCCTTGCGCTCGATACTCATGAGGTATTGCACAAATGCAACCTCGGCAGTGTCAGCACCACGCTGCGCCACGAAGGAACCGTAAGCGTGGAAAAGCGCGATCACGAGCAGAGCATCTGCTGGAGATCGCCGGCTACGACTTTGACTGTGGAACTGGACGACGCAGTGCTCGCCGAAGTTCAGACCGCGGATACGGAGTGCAATACGGAAGACGACCGCGTGCAGGCCTTGTCGCCGCTGCTGTATGCGCTGGAAGCTGAGCGTCAACAGGGCTATCCACACGGACAACTTTTCGTCGATGGTATCGAGCAGGCGATCGCCTGCATCGTTGTCGCCATCACCGGCCACGCGCAGGTGAGAAGAAGCACCCAGGTTCCATCCATGGCGCCACACCAACTGAGGCGAGTGAACGAGTACGTTAAAGCACATCTCGATAAGAAAATTATTCTGCGCGACATGGCGCGTGAAGCCGGCCTGAGTACTTCTCACTTCTCAAGGCTCTTCCGGAAGAGCTCCGGCAGAACGCCTCATCAATATGTGCTCGAACAGCGTATCGATCATGCCAAGAGCCTGATGGCGGATTCTCACCACTCCCTGCTCGATATCGCTATCGCCTCCGGCTTCCGCACGCATCAGCATTTCTCAAAGGTGTTTCACCGCATCACAGGCCGCTCTCCGCGCCAATATCGTTCACAGATATAGAAGGTGCAGTTCATCCCCTGCTGAGCTGCAACGCGAAAGACACAGCCTGCGCAAGGGCCAGTCGATCTCCATTACGCAGGCGGGTCGCTGCGCCGGCGGGCAGCTTACGGCCGTTCAGGTAGGTTCCGTTCGAGCTGTCGAGATCGATCACGTAATACAGGTTCTTGCGCTTATGCACCTCGAGATGAAAGCGTGACACGAGGCGATCAGGATCGCGCACAATCACCTCATTTTTCTTCCCCGCATCCATGGCTACGCCGCCCACATGCGTCACTTCCTGATTGAGCAGATAGCGCCGTCCCTTTTCCACACCGTCCAGTGCAAGCAGATAGCCAACGACAACCTGGCGGCTGCGACGGCGCAGTGCAATCAACCCCGCGATCAGACCGAACAGAGAGAGTGCGCCGAGACCACTCCAAAGCAGGATCCGGTTGCGAATACGTTCGTGAATGATGGTCTGAAGATGATCGACCTCGGGCCCTTTCGCTCCAAGCCTCTGGGCATCGTTGAGGCGATCGCGCGCCACGCTGGTATGGCCACGAAGCAACTCATTCTGTGCCTGTTCGAGCAGTGCATCACGTCGCGCAGCATTTTGCTCGAGCTTCTGGTCAGAGTCGAGGCGCAGCTGCAGCGCATGCTCCTGGATGGTCGACTGGGCATCGAGTTTTGCCTGGGCCTTGTCGAGACGCTGTTGTGCAGGCATATCGCTGGGGTCAAGCACCAGGATCTGCTTATTGATACGCACAGCCTCTTCCGGGCTCTGGGCTTCCAATGCCTGCACGGTCAGTGTGCGGACCTGTTCAGCGCGCGCTTTTTCTTCAGGAGATTGCCCAGGCGCCTGAGGCATATTGAAGCTCGGCACCGCCGTGGGCGCAACAGCAGCGGCTTGTGTGGCACTTGCCCCAGCAGCCGCAGGCGCGGTCGCTGGGGCAGGTGAGGCAGCGGGCGTGGGAGCCGGCTGAGGGCCAAGCGGAAGCGCGGCGGCCGATACATTTGTCAGATCGACAGTTACATGTTCATTACCGACCAGGATAGCAAGTGGCGCGGCCGCTCCGCGGTAGGTTCCTTCAGGCCTCGAGTCATAGTAGTCCATCACTTCCCGGCCATCGACCCACATGGCGAATCTACGCCCGCGGTTCATGACGGTAATGGGATGAATACCGCCAGCAACTATGGCCGCCGTCCTCGCTCTCTCGGGAACGAGGAGATTGCCGGGCGCGACTGCTTTTGCCGCGCCAGAAATTGCGAGATCGATTGCGTATCCGCTGGCGTATTGGCCTGAGGAGCCACGCGAGAGCAACTCGGCCACGGCAGTGTCGCCATGCTCGTTGCCTGTAACGCGAGCCGTCATCTGCAGCAAAAAGTCCTGGAAGGTCTGCGCTGTTTCAAGCTGGCCTTCGCCGCCTGTGCCTCTGATCGCGCTGTCTCCCGACCAGTGCGCCACCTTGGGAGGCTTCGATTTGCCGAAAGGATTAGGAATCGGAAGGTGCATTCCGCCACTCTTCTTCTCCGGTTCCTTGGGATTGATCGCGCGCCAGCCATCAAGATTTGTGCCGTTATAGAGGCTGTTCAGCGCGGTGGGCTTGAGCCAGATCGAACGCACCTCGAGCTTGCTTCCCTTCGGAGCTTCGAACTGGATGGCGCCAATTCGATTCTTCCCGTCGGTCTCCGCAGCGACAGGCATCCCGTTAATCGTTGCGCTGATCTGATCTCCTTCCGCTCTTATTTCAAACTGTCTCCAGATCTGCGCACCGGAGGTCAGTGTGCTGTTCCCATGCTGACCGTTAAGCGATCCATCGGCCAGCCCAATATGAATGCCGGGCTGCGCTGGCTTGCTCTCTGGATCGAGACGAACCACCACGTCGGCAGGGCCGCCCGTTACCCGGGCCTCAAACCTGAGCGTGAAGTCTGCAAACGGCAGATCGGTGTAGATGCGCGCTGCACCCGCGCCGTCCGAGGCAAGCATTGAGCTTGCGATCTGCCAGTTGCCCGCAGGCGCCACCCAACCGAAGCGGTCTGTACCGTCAAAGAGCCGGATCCATCCCAGTGCCGGATCCGCGTCACCAGCCGCGGACCACATCGCAGGAACCGAGATCAGGCAAAGCAGAGCCGCAAAAAGCCACTTTCGCTTACACACCTTCGAGCGCCCTCGCTGTCGCATCGAAAACGATGCCGTTCTCTTCTGTCGCATCGATCAGTAACGCAGAGCGTGGCTCCAGTGAGCCTGCAATCAATGCAGATGCCAGCGGCGAGTGAACGTGCTGCTGCATCGTTCTCTCCACCGCTCGAGCACCATACTCCGGCTCATAGCCAATAGCCGCAACATAGCGCCGGGCCGCCTCGGTCACCGAGAGCTCAATGCCGTACTCCTCGCGCAAGCGGTCGCCAAGTTGAGCAAAGTTGCGTGCCACGATTCGATCCAGCTCCGCCTCGCTCAGTGCATCGAAGGTCACGATCTGGGAAATGCGGTTGTAGAACTCAGGCCTGAGCGCCGCGCGAACCACCTGCAGGATCACTTCCCTGCGCGCTTCACCGTCTTCCGTCCGCATGGCCTCGCGTGCGCCCAGGTTCGAGGTAAAGAGAACGATTGCGTGAGTAAAGTCGCACAGCCTTCCCTTCGCGTCAGTCAGGCTGCCTTCATCGAGCACAGCGAGGAGCAGGTCAAGAACTTCCGGGTGGGCCTTTTCGCATTCATCGAACAAGACGATGGAGTATGGATTGCGGCGAACGCGCTCGGTAAGATATCCGCCCTCATCCGAGCCGACCAGCCCCGGACGCGAACCGATGAGCCCGCTGATGGAACTGCGTTCCTGGTATTCACCCATGTCCACGCGAATGAGAGCTGTCTCGTCGTCGAAAAGCGCTTCTGCAAGCGCTCTCGCCAGCTCCGTCTTCCCGGTGCCGGTTGGACCGACGAGAAGAAATGAACTGGGCTTGCGCCTGATTTGCAGGTTTGCTCTCATGCGTCGCACGGCATCGGCAACGGCAAGAACAGCTTCGTCCTGCCCAAAGACGCGCTGCCCCAGACGCTCTTCGAGCTGGAGCAGGCGTTCGCGTTCGCCTTCGAGCAGGCGGCCGGATGGTATGCCGACGCGCTCGGCTACAACCTCCGCGATCTCCTCCGCCATAAGCATTCTGCTTTGCGCGGGGGCCTCGGTAACGAACTGCTCAAGCTCAGCGCGCTGCGTGTAGAGGTGATGAAGCACTCCGTAACGAATCTCAGCTGCGCGAGCCATATCGCCTGTCTCTTCTGCACTTCGCCACAGCGATTCCTGCTCTTCGATGGCTACCAGAGTGCCGCGCATTCTTTCCTGATCCTGCTGACGACGGGTCCACGCGGCACGCTCCTGATCTGCCTGCGCCCGCAAACGATCGATCTCCTGCGACAGTTCTTCTCGAATGTTTGCGCCTTCAGGAAGACCAGCCAGCCACAGTTCATTGCTTTCGAGCAACCGCTCGGTCTCTTCGAGTTCCCTCGGGCGCGATTCCTTTACTGCTCGAGCGCGCGCCGCGGCCTCATCGAGAACGTCTATTGCCTTATCGGGCAGGAAGCGCGCAGGCATGTAACGGCGCGTAAGCTTGATGGACGCCTGGAGTGCTTCATCCGAGAGCCTGACTTCATGGAAGATTTCATAGCGCGGCCGCAGAGCACGCAGGATGACGAGCATCGCTTCATCATCAGGTTCACCGACCGAAACCAGGTTGAAGCGCCGCGCCAACGCGCCATCTTTTTCAATGCGCTCACGATATTCGTCGAACGTGGTCGCTCCGATGCATCGCAGTTCACCACGAGCCAGCGCCGGCTTCAGAATATTGGCGGCGTCCATGCCGCCTGCATCTCCACCAGCGCCTACCAGGGTATGCAGCTCGTCCAGGAAGAGAATGATCTCGCCACGCTTGGCGCGGCATGCGTCGATTACGCCTTTCAGGCGCTCTTCGAACTCTCCTCTGTATTTTGTTCCTGCAACCATTGACGCCAGGTCGAGCGAGAGCACACGGCAATGCAGCAGCGAGCGTGGCACATCTCCAGCGGCGATGCGCTGCGCCAGGCCTTCAACGATGGCAGTCTTTCCAACGCCAGGATCTCCTACGCAGACGGGATTGCTCTTGGTACGCCGCAGCAGCGTGTGGATAACCTGGCGGACTTCTTCGTCTCGGCCAACGACAGGCATCAGCTCACCGGCGCGGGCAAGGGCCGTAAGATCGGTGGAGAATCGTTCAAGCGCGCTTGCACCCGAAATCTGCGATCCGGCTTCGCCAAGGCTCTGTTGAGCGGCCTCCGCACCAGCGATGCGCGCTAGCAACACCTCACGGCTGATGCCGCATTCGCGCAACAGGTTCGCAAGCTGCGGATCTCCCCTCTCGGCAGCGGCCAGCAAAAAATCAGAGGGTTCGGCAAGCTCTGCGCCATGTGATTCGGCAGCTGCAAACGCCTGCTCCATCAGGCGCCGCAGAGCAGGTGACGCGACCACGCGTGCGGATGCTCCAGATACATTTGCTGCGATCCCGTTGAGCCGCAGAGTCAACCCTTCACGCAGCATGGACAACATGCATCCGGAAGCCTGCAGGCGAACCGCATCGGGGCTCGCATCTGCGACGATGACCCAAAGCAAATGTTCCGGAGCGATCGCTGCATGTTTCCGTTCTTCCGCAAAGGCACGCGATCGAACGAGCGCATCTTCCAGGCGGGGCGATATCTTATCGAGCGAGGGAGCCATCGTGCCGTTCTCCTATTCCAGTCTTCGCCGGCGAGGCGGGGCTACGGGTGCTTCGACAAACTGCTCATCTTCCCGCGTTGTTCGAACAGAACGGTTGCCGGCGGGAAAATCCCCTGGCTGCAGAGGCGGACGGAAGGCTGCCACCGGTTCCTCGCGAGGTGCTTCCATGCGCGCCGGAGGAACCTCGTCCACATAGAAACGATGGCGTACAAAGAGTAGAACCCCGCTGACAGGGAAACGCGCGGGCACCGTGACACGAAGATCGATGATGGTCTGCACTTCTGGCGCGTCAAAGTCGAACTCGACGTTGTTCTGGCCTTCCGCGCGTACATAAGCGACGCCGTGCAGAGGCGTGCGGCGTGCTCCGCTGCCTTCGTTGATACCCAGTTCCACCGGAATCTGTTCCTGGGTCTCAAAACCACGCGCGGCGTGAGCTGTGAGGATCATTCGATACTTCTCCCGTCCTTCAAGCCGGATGTTGGCGAAGTAGAAGGTCATCTGGTCACCGAAGCCCTGCAGCCTCGCCGGCTTCGCTGCCAGCTTATAGAGGGCGCTTCCGCCGCGGTCGAAGAAGAAGTTCATGCTCTCAAGCAACGGGCTGACGCGGAAGTCGATGTACTTTCCTTCCAGGGCACGCTCCAGCACTTCTATGCCGCGAAGCGCGCGCTCGGCTCCCTGCAGCTCTTTTGCGAGATCGTCCGGTTGCCGCCAGCGCCTCTCCGACTGCAGAACCTGGGTCAGGTGGTCGAGGGCGGGCGCGAACTCCGCTTCGCCTGCGCTGCGCAGCGCGTCGAAGTACTGCCGCACCGGCGGGCTCAGGTTCAGGTGCAATGCGGCTCCGTGTGTGAGCTTCCGCAGGTGACCCAGGAATCTTCCGGGAGACTGCGTGATGTCGAGGCATTCTTCCAGACAGCTATCGAGCAGCGGGATGATGGAGCGAACGAACGCAAGCGTTTCGTCATCCAGGCGGCTGTCGATGCCGCGCTCGCGAGCCATCTCGATGTAATCCTGCATCGCATGGTGCAACTGCAGAAAGCGCCCGGAGAGTGCAGCTAGCAGGTCGACCATGCGGCGCCAGCTTGTGGACAGTTCGCTCAATGCGCCCATGTGCAGGCAGGGCGGAAAAAAGCGCGGGTCGAGCTCATAAGCAAGCCCCTGGTCGCGAAGCCGAAGAGCCCCAACCATCAATGCATGAACGAGATATTCACCGTGCGGTTCCAGTATGACCCTGCACGCGCGTACACGCTCTGTTTGCATCTGCGGATTGTGCTCGTCCACGGGCCCATCGATGGCGACGTATTCATGGGGAGGAACGAGCAGATGGACACGCAGTTGCTTCTTGTCCCGCAGATCCGCTTTTGCGAAACGCTGTGTCACCGATGTTTCAGGCGTCACCTCGACCGGGGTTCCGGCGGGAGTAAGGCCGCGGCATTGCGACACCGTGATCTGAAGCGACTCTTCATCTTCTACGAGTTGAATGACCGGGTCGTGACGGCCAACCCCACTGAGGGCTTCCGGCAGCCGCATACCTCCGCCGATAAGGCCGAACTCCCTCGAGGTGTAGCGAAGCATCCATAGCAGGGAGGCTTCGTGAAAGCGTTCCTGACGAAGGAAGTGCTCGGGCGTCACAAGCATCCCGAACTCCCAGTTCACAGCCGGTTTCAATGTCTCTTGCGAATTCATGATGCGATTCCTCTACCCAAATGGAAGTTGACGCCGAGCCTGCCGTTCTTCGCATCGTTTCCAAGCACCGGAGCAACATTCTTGTCCTCTACAAGCCATGCAATGCTGTAGTCCTGGTAAGCGCTCAGGCACAAGTCGCAGGCCATTTTCAGCAGCTCTCTGCCGTTCTCACTCTGGAATTGCGTGTATTGCGTCAGTGACACAGGCCCAAGACGCAGCCGGATTCCGTCCACGTCCCACATACCATTGCCAGCAATCCAGTCCACACCGAGGCGGCTTGACCGCTCTCCCAGCTTCGAAGCCTGCTCGTACTTTCGGTAGGTAGTAAAGCTCTCGACAGAATGCAGAGGAATATCGAAAAGCAGGCGCATGGTTAGCCTGATTCCACCTTCGCGGCCGCCAAGCCGCGACAGTGCAGGCATCAGGAGCGACAGCCGAAACCACATTTCTTCCGGCCACAACGACGCGTCCATCCCGAACAGCGCAAGCCAGCGGCGGCAAGCATCGGGCCGCTGCTCGGAGAAAGCAAACATCGGCGCGCCCGCGCGAAACCAGCGAGCCATCTTTTCAACAGGACTGTCCACTATCCGGCAAAGCTCGCGCGTGCCCATCTCCCGATCGGCTCCGGACTCGCGCATCGGCAGCGGCAGTGCATGGAAGAAGCCGAAGCCTGCGATGGAAAGGGTAACGCGCGTGGTCGAAGCGAGTAGCGAGCCGGGTGGCGGCGACTGCTTTACGACAGCCAGACCCGGCCGGCCGGGCCCATCCATCAACAGGGCGATGCGGGCGTCCGGCACGCCGAGCTGTTCAAGAGCAAGCAGCGCCGAGTCAACCGAATGCGCGAATCCGGCAGTCGGTGAAATAAAATCCGGCATGACGGCTGTCGTATCGGTCATGCCCAGGCAAGCTCCAGACTCACTTCCACGTCCAGCGGAACGCGCTCTCGCAGGAAGCGGCGCAGTTCGGCAAGCAGGATCTGCGGCTCTTCCTCCCCTTCGAAGCGCTCACGACTGGCATGCAGCAGCAGGTGAAAGACCCTCCGCAGACTCCCGTTAAGTCCGCGCTGAGCCCGAGGCGTCACTTCAACTGCAGTGATACGGGTATCGAAGGAGCGAACGGCTACTTCAATATCCGTGCGCGTAATAAGCCGTTCGCGTGAAAGTAGAACCTCCGCAAACCTCTGCCTTGCGGAATGCAATGCTTCGCCGTCTGTGCCGCCTGCGCTCGCGGTCACATTTTCGACAGTCAGCCCTGATGTCCATGTAGGTTTGCCGAAGGCATTCAGGCGCGAGGTGCCCATGCCGTTGCCTTCGCGTCCCTCGGTCATCCACAGGCGCACGTTCGCATAGGCTTCAGGGCGGCCATCTTTCATCCGTCCCGGGGTCAGCGTGATCCGCTGCTGTTCGATTCGGTAGCGGCCAGCAATTGCGTGTGCTCCCTGCTCGTATTCGGGCACATAAGCGGTTCCACTTTCGCCGGCAATACTTAGCGCAGACACCAGGAACAGCTTATTGCGGCCCTCGGGGTTCAACGGAATCGTTTTTCCATGCTCAGGGAAACGCACCGTCTGGTGCAGGAGCTGCACATTGGAAGCGCTCTGCGCGTGCAGATGTACCGCCGTCAACGCGGTGTGCAGCGGCTCCACGTGCGGATCGAGCTGGATGCGCAGCCAGGCGCGTGGCGTGTCAAACAGCGCATAACGGCGAAAGATCTGTCGCAATGGAAATTCCAGCCCCTGAGGCTGGCGGCAAAGAAAATCATTCTCTTTAGGCACGAGAGGAAGCACGAAGCATCGCCCCTGCCAGAAACCACCAGGCAGTGCAGGAGCCTGATCGGGCGCGATCTCTTCTCCGCCGCTCTTTGTCGAGCGGCCCGCGCCGGCTGGCATCAACCACTCCAGGCCGATCTGTCCCCCATTGAGTGAGCCGGTTCGCATCAGGCCCCGTTCCGTGAAGCGGCCGGAAGAAGATGCGAGGCACCAGTTCTCGCGCCGAAGTTGCGCGTGCAGCAGGGTCGCCTCCGGGCTGATCTGAAGGAAGATGCCATGCCGGGAAAGATGAGACTGCGGCAGGTTTTCGACGGCGATGTAGATACTCGGAAAGCTGCCAAGACGCGCGGGCACAGCGTCATAACCAGGCTCGGCCTGAACGGTTTCTTCGGGCAGAGCCATACCACTCACCAGCCGCAGCGACTCGTTCTCATAAACGAACACACCGGCAACGCGTGCAGGCGATACGGAGATGCCATAGTCAGTCAGGAAGCTGCTGCGCCCTCCATGCTCGGGCATCCCGACCAGCTCGGTTCCAGCCGCGATCTCTGCTGATTCCTGCTCGCAACGAAACGCGACAATGGTCTGCGATGGCTGTGCAAACCTACGGTCAAAGTTCAGGCCATCTAGCAACTCGCCCAGAAGAGCGGATCGCAGCGCACTAGTGTTCGAGGTGATCGAGCCGATCTGGTGCGCAAGCGTACGAAAAAGCACCGCGAGTATCGGATCCATCGCGGTCCATTCCATGCCGTACTCGCCGAGGTGCCGGCGAAACTCTTCCCGAAGCTGCAGATCGATCTCAGCGACGCTCGCGTTCATGCCTGTCTCCCTGGCATTGCGGGTGCGACCGGACGCAGCACGAACACTGCGGAAAGATCATCGAACAAATGCGAAGCCCATTGCGCGCGTGCCCGGCCCTGCGTGTCTCTCGATGGAAGATGAAGCTCCAGGCGATCGACGCAATAACGATCGAGACCTAACTCGAGCAACGATGCGTTCACATCCGCTATCAGCGCATCGCATCGCCTGGCCCGCTGCTCTTCGGTCTCCGTGTCACGCGTGATCACCCTCTGTAATTCTTCGAGACGTTCCCTGATACCGAATTCCGGACTTGCATGCCAGCTGCCGCGCTCTGTCTGAGCCATCAGTACCAGCAGCCGGGCGTATGCACTGCGCGCATCTTCCTTTACAAGCTGCGCACGCTCCAGGCGAAGCGGAAATCGGATAGCCAGACTTTTTTCGATCATCGACACTCTGAACCGGGTGGATTTTTGATGTGCGAAGTGAAAATGCAGGCGGCACAATCCGACATGCGCCGCCCCTCGAGTATGCTTAGTTGCCCATCGAGATATCTTTGTAGTTCTGCTGGTTCATCGCCGGTTCCAGCTCAAGGGTGAGCAGGTGATTGACCGTCGAATAAGCGCTCGAATCGGTGGTTCCGTCGGGCGCAGAGGTCGGGAGAGGATTGCCCGTCTCGAAGCGGCTGATCCAGCCCTTGAACTTGTACGAGCAGAGCGCGTCCTGCTTGGCATCGTCCTTCCAGTATTCAATCTTCATGTCGACGATCTTGTCCCGCGACACAACGTTCGAGAGCTGGAACAGCTGCTGCAGCGTCGCGTTGGAGATGTTGGTGTCGTCGTGGAAGTCGGCGTAAACCTTGATCGCCGTGGAAAGTGTTCCCATCTCCGGCATGCCGGAGCGATCCTTAAGCGTCGAGAAGCGTACGCTGCTTGCCAGAGCATCGAACTTGTTTCCGGCAATCGTGATGGTGCTGCGAAGTGGGCTCGCCATACGTTCTATCCCTCTTTCATTCGGAATGTGTGAGAGTTGAGGTCGACGACGCCTGGAAAGCAGACGCCAGAGATATCCTGCGAACCGGCCCAGGTCCAACTTCCGTCTCAGCGAGCGACGGCCTGCTGGCCTGCGCCATCCGGGGAAAAGTCGGGCGTGTCGATCTTGAGCCGGAAAGTTTCCCCGGGACCCGTGGGCACGACCTCAAGTTTGAGATCGCAGATCCCTTGCATCCTCTTGGCCGCGTCCCGATCGATGTCAAGCTTGTACTCGATAATCGTTCCGGACTCGACCTGCTCCTGCAGCATCTTCGCAATCGGCTTCTCGATAGCCTCATCGATGAAGTCGCGCGTCAGCACCTGCCCTGCCACCTGCAACAGATGATGGCGGCAGCAGCGCTCGATGTAACGAATGATGCGATAGGAGGTAAAGAACTTGTACACGCCGTAAGGATCATCGGCCAGCGTGCGGCAGCCGAAGAAGCACAGCTTGTTGTCCGCATCGCGGATGATCGGAATCAGCTGCCTCTCCATGCTCAGGTGTTCCATCTCGCCGATCAACGGCTCGATGCGTGCTTTCTCGGGGCCGTTCACCTGCCCGAAACGCGAACCGACCGGTCCCTGCGCCATGCCGGCTGCATCGTCCGTACGAGCGACTGCTCCGGCGAAGGCCAGCGATGGCGGCCCCCACAGGTCGTCGCCGCTGTCTACGTTGCGCTCAAACCAATACCGTGGGCGGAGCTGCAGATATCCCATGACGACGACATCCGCAGCCGCGCGATCTTCCGGGCGCTTCAGGAACTCATACTTGCCACCGGGACGGAAATTTCGCTCTACATTCTGGAACGACTTCTCGTCATCGATATCGGTGATAAGAAGGATGCCCCACTGGTTCGCGATGTTCTCAAGATGCTCGCGGACCGGCTGGCTGATCATGCCGGGCATCACCAGGTTGCAGATATCGTCACGAAAGTTGAAGTTGTCATTCCGCTTGCGGCAGAAGTTCTCGATGGCTGCGAGGGTAACGCTGAACACGCCTTCAATCTTTGCAGGGTCGGTATTCCATACGTGCAGCTCTACCGGCTTGCGCTGCTTCCCGTCATAGACCTTGCAGTTCTCGAAGAAAATCTGGAGCTGACGGTAGCTGCGCTCCATCGGGCGAACGTGCTCGTACACCTCTTCAAGCAGGTCGTCGCGCAGCTTCTCGGCGCGGTCGATCAACGCCTGCAGCTTGCGCAGCGTTTCGTCGAAGGTATCACTCTCTTCAAGCGAATCGGTCACACTCGAGAGCTGCGTGATGAAATCGCGCGCGGTGTTCGGGGTGAAGATCGAGTCAAGCGGGCGCCGCTCATCGATCAGGCCGGGATGAAGATCGGCGAAAATCTCGAGCATCACATCTCGTGTTTCGTTCGATCCCAGGATTTCGTGGGTGGTACGTGTGGCAGTCGCCATTATTTCGTTTCCTCCCCGCTTACTTTTTCGAGCTCTGCACGGAGCTGGCCAAGCGCCTCGATGATCTGCTTACGCTCCTGCGGATTCGCCCATGCGCGACGCACTGCCGGCAGACGCCAGCGATCCTTAAGGCGATACAACAGGTCAATGTTGTTCTTAAGATCGGCCAGATCGTTTCTGAGAAAAGTCACCGAACCGTCCTCAGCCTTGACCTCGCGGCGAGCCATCAGATTCGCCGGCTCGAAGTCTTTTACGCTCTCAAACCGCAGATCCGCTTCAAAGGTCACACCGTCTTCGTTCGGCGTGCTGTGAAACTGCAATCCCGGCTTGAACTTCGCAAAGGCATCTTCGAGAGATTCGACTGTTACCGGCTCTTCGTTCTCGCTGCGTAACTCCTTGCCCACGCGATCCGCCGTCATTGGCATCGGAACCGCAGTTGTGCTGGTCGGTACCTTTCGGACTGCAGGCCTTACGCTTTGTCGTTTTACTTCGATAATGGGCATCTTGCGTCTCCTTAATTGAGGCGTGTCTTCGTCACCGTAAAGTCCGTCGCTGCTCTCACAATCGTGTTTTCGCCGGGCTGCCGCATTGCGCCCTGTGCCGAATAAGCTCCTGCCTCGAATCCGGGAGGCGCGGGACGCGGCACGTAATGACCGGGAATCGGAGGAGCCGCGTCACGGCCCGGCCAGTATTCCGGCCGCACCGGCCGTGCCAGCTTCGCCTGGTAGCGCTCGGGCCAGATCCAGCGAGGCAGGATGTGCCACAAAAATGCCAGCAGCGCTGCAAACCCGAAGAACACAAGCAGAGGCCGCAGCAGCGACCACGGCGACGTTTCGCCGATGCGGCTGCTGCCGATATAAGCGCGCTGCTCAGCCTCACTCGCCTCCTCGTGGAAGGAAGGCGTTGCCACTGGCGGCGCAGCCCATAGTGCTGGCCGGTCTTCAACCAGGATGGTTCCGTCGGCGAGTGTAAACTTCGCCCGGAAGCGCAGTAACCGCCCTGCAAGAAGATTGCGGCTGTTTAGATCGGCGGGGGCCTTGATTGCCACGGTGACATCGCTCATCTGGCTCACCTGCGCCAGCAGAAATGCTTTGCGCAGCGTGTCGCGATCGAGTGTAATCAGCGGCGGCCTGGTGCCTAAACGTGTCAGGGCACTTACATCAAGGGTCTTCTCACTGCCCAGGCCGATCGGCAAAACCGAAACCCCGTCCTTCTCGACATCCCTGGCGGCCTGCTCCAATCCTTCGTTGCCTGTGAGCAGGTTCGCATCGTCTCCGGCCTGCGGCTGCACATCATTGGTGCCATCCGTCAGCACCAGCAGTCGCGCCTGCGCGTGAGAGGCGCGCGCCTCGGCGGCCAGCCTGTTTGCCGCTATCGAAACCGCGGAATAGAGCGCAGTGTTGTTGCGCCGTTCCGGCGCAACCAGGGCATCGAGTTCAGCCTTGGCCTCTGAGCGTGTACTCACGAAATGTGCGCCATCGATCCCAGCCTGCACATTCCTTCCGGAAAATCCGGCGATGGCCACGCGATCGCGGCCGTCCGTGAAACCTTCGAGGAAGGCCGCTGCTGCCTGGCGCGCAGCATCGAAGCGAGTCTGTCCCGCCATGTCGTCCTTGAGCATGCTGCCGCTCACATCGATCAGCAACATCGCCATCTGCGGCCGCTGCGTGGCTTCAGACTGTGCATTCGAGGCTACTGCATAGAACGGCACGGCCGGCTGGCCATCCACCTGAATCTCGGTGCGTGGAGCAAGTTCGCGCACAGGCGGTAAAGGAACATGCGTGGGATGCCCCGAGGCGTCAACGAATCCGAATCGCAGACGGAAGCAAGGCTCGCCTGTACCCTGTTCGCACTCCATAAGCACCGGCTTCTGCGAGAACTCGAGCGACACGCCCCCGCCCGTCTGAGCGGCAAGCGGCATCAGAGCTCCGAAAAGAGCTGCCGAAATCGTAACTATGATCGCTCTCTTCATGCCTTTTGCCTGCTTTGCTTGTTCTTCATCACAAACATCAGGGTGGTGCGGCCCACAACGATGAGGCTCTGGTCTTCAAGCGGCCGCGGAGTCGTCACCGAGCGATCCTGCAGGCGAAGCATGAACCGCCGCAGCCCCGACTCCGTCATAAGGTCGGGATGGCGGGTGATGTAGAAGCGTCCATCCTTCGCGAAGATCCGTGCATGGCGCGGAGCAACGGAAGCATCGGGAATATAGATGTCCACTTCGCGCCCATAGCTCGTCTTCGACAAGTCCGCACTCTGGCTCCCCACCAGATAACTGTCACCGTCCTGTACCGCCCACTCCTTGCTGCCGAGCTTATTGACCGCGCGCGCATCGCCGCTATTCACAAAGCGAAGCACCGCGCTGCGTAACAGTACGGGAGCAAAGGCGATGCCAAAGCTGATGCCGGCGCCTGTCAGCACAAAGGCAAGACACTGCGCAACGTCTGGAATCCATTCGCTCAGCATCGCGAATGCGATCCCACCGATGCAACCTCCGCACACGCCGCCGGCCATTCCATGTGCGAGCCGCGCGCGGTTCACTGAGATCCAACGCGCGCCCAGTCCAGCGCCGATCACTCCACCGGTGACCATCCATCCAAGCACGATGGCAAGCGGCAGAGCACCGGGCAACACATCACGCAAAGGCAGATGCAATGCACCCGATGCAGCTCCGCCCAGGAATCCAATGGCTGCGCCAGAGAAGACCCATCGCGCCTGCACGCGATTCCCCGCCCACTTCTCATCGAAGACAACCGTCAGGCCGCCGATAAATCCACCGAGCAGAGCCGCAGCCGCAACAACCGGCACCCATACCGGCGTGCCTACAGGCAGCAGAGAGACGAGGATCGCCTGCCCCGCCCAGGCGAGCAATCCTGCCGAACCGCCAGCTAATGACATAAAGTAAAGCAGCTGAGTGATGTTCATCGCGGATTCGTGACGTCAAAATGAGCGGCATCCGTCACGCATTGAATTCTCTATGCTTCATCCATCAGAGTTGTGCCAGATCGTCTGATTTATGGCCAGATCGCGCTCCAAAAATTTTCGATTTTGATCATTAACACCCGATTCACCGTTTCTTGTATGACATTTGTTACAACGGCATCTGTACTTGCCGCGTTCCAACCCCCTTTGGAGCCTGTATTGTTTCGCAGCGCAATCATCGCCGGCTTGGGCGCACTCGGCAGCGAACTGGCACAGCATGTTGGTCACCTGAAGCCACGACAGGTCATCCTGGTCGATCAGGATCTTCTCGAATACAAGAACATCGAGCGTTCCATCTTCTGGCGAGACGCAAGCCCCGGGCAATCCAAAGTAGTCGCAGCAGCGCAAATCCTATCCAACGCTTTTCCTGACACGGAATGGATCGGTATCACCGGCGAAATCGCCGATCTCTCAACTGATTTTTTTGTGGAAAGCGACATCCTGCTCGGTGCGGTAGATACAGATCTGGCACGCGTGGAGATGGCGGCAATCGGAGCCCGCTACGCTCTCGACATCTGCGACGCCGGCCTGGGCGGCACAAGCCTGCACGTAGGGCGGGTCTCATGGTTTCCGCATGATCGCGACCTGCAGTCGGCCTGCTTTACCTGCCTGCTCAGCGCCCGTCGCCGTGCGGAGCTGCTTCAGTTCTGGCAGGCAGAAAACCACTCCTGCTCGCGATCGACCCAGCCGCTCGATCCAACCTGGTCAAGCACCTCAGAAACAGTAAAGCGCATCGCAAAAGTCCAGGCGATGGCCGCCGCCCGGGCCGGAACGCGAAGGTCGAGATGGCCCTCGCAAACATTGCAAATCGATCTTGGCGCGAAACAACGGGTGCATCGAATTCATCATCTCCACAGCGAAGACTGTCCCTTTCACGACAACGACGTCTTCCGCGGTGAGCTCTTCCCACGATGTTCGCGTGCGGTCTGTTCAAGCTGCGGCACTACCGTGCCAACCTCGGTGCGCGTAGGCTGGCTACGAAACTGGGGACGATGCGATCAATGCGGCGGAAGACAGGTACCGGACGACGCCCGGCAGTTCGTGACGGAGGCCGATGAACAATTTGCGTGATCTGGTTCTGCTTGCGTTGTGGGCGATGCTGGGCTTCGCAACTCAGCTCACCGCCACCCATTGGGGGCTTGCCGGTGCGCTTGCCGGCGGCGTACTCTGTGGCATCGTTGTATGGCTCGCGCCGAAGCTTCTCGCGATTTCGTTCGATGATCTATGGCCTTTGCCACTCACTGCTTTAGCAGCAAGCTTGCTCGGGGTGGCGTGCTGCCGCATCGTCGGCCAGACGAATATGGGCTATCTCATGTGGCTGGCTCCGCTTCTCGCGATGCTGCCCACAGGCATTCCTGCCGTTGTGTGGCTGGCCCGCGGACAGCGTTGCGGACTATGCAAACGGGCGCTGAGGAATGTCCTCGCCTTCTCCTGTCCGCGCTGCTCCATGCACATCTGCGAATATTGCTGGGAGTTTGGCCGCGAACGCTGCCGGCTTTGCGAAGAAAACCACATCGCACTGCTGCCGGCCGAATCAGCCTGGTGGATCGATCGCTTCGGAGAACGCAGAGCGGCCGGCGACTGCTCTCTCTGTCGCACCTCCGCAGGCGCTACACATACGCCGCAGTGGGGCTGCGGAGGTTGCGGCCATAACCAGTGTGTGAGTTGCTGGGACGACTGCAACGGCGTCTGCTCCCGGTGCGGCTGGGTTATCCCCGATGTAGAAGACAGCAATATCAATCAAGGCCGGAATCACTCGCCCAAGGACAGGAGCTATGCCTAAGTACCAGATTTTCTTCGATACGCTTCGCGCCGAGCGCAAATTCAACGTCGATGTCGATGAGAACGAGACCCTCGAAACCACACTCGATGAAATTCTCTTCGAACTGCGGGAGCGCGGCGACTACCTGAAAGGCGAAGGTCAGCCGCAGGTAGTGTGGAACGGCGTATCACTCGATTTCGGAATTCCGTTGGGAGAACAGGGAGTGCGGCCGAACGACATCCTGCGTGTCTCCACCATCGTTCTCAATGGATAGAGCCATCATGAACCCTACACTGCGCGAACGGCGCATGCAGTCGGAGTGGCTGTTGTTGACGAAACTGGCTGAAAGCAATCCGGAGATCATCGACAGCCTCGACAGGACTCCCGATGCCTTCCGCGTTCACCTCTCCAACACACCGGGGTGGATCGCGGTAGAAGACCGGCCAGTCCTGCAGAGCGAACACTGGATCGAATATCTCTTTCCACGTTACTATCCCACGCTCCCGCTCGAAGCCTACTGCCGGCGCCCTGCGTTCCATCCGAATATTCATCCGGAAACAGGCTTTCTATGCCTATGGGAAGACTACCTTCCCAATCGTTCCATGCTGGACGCGGTGGTGACGACCCGCGCCGTGCTCGCGCACCAGGCAATGAATCGTAGTGCGCAACACTGCATGCAGCCCGCTGCGTTCCACTGCGACCCGCTTGAGATACCGGCGCTGTGCGTCCCGGAGAGTTGCCGTACTATGCAGGGCACACTTCAGGGTCAGCGTCGATCCAGGCTTACCTCCATTCCGGACGAGTCCGGAAACCTACAGGATTCCCTTGCGATTTCTCATTCTCAGTGACATACACGCCAACTGGGAGGCGCTTGAGGCCGTCTCTGCCGATGCGGCCACACGCGGCTTCGATCTCGTTCTCTGCCTTGGGGATGTTGTGGGGTATGGTCCCAATCCCAATGAAGTAGCCGAATGGGTCACAAACCACGCGGACGTTGTCGTGCGCGGCAACCACGACCGTGCCTGCACCTACGTAGGCAACCACGACTCGTTTCACCCAATTGCGCAACACTCCTCGACCTGGACAAGAGAGCAGCTTCTTCCCTGCCACTCTGACTGGCTTGCGCAGTTACCGCGAGGACCGTTGCAGGTGGACAACTTCGACCTCGTACACGGCGCTCCCGATGACGAAGACAGATACCTCTTCGACTCGGAAGAGGCCGCCGCGAGTATAAGGTATGCCGCCGAACAGGTGACCTTCTTCGGACACACCCACGTACAGGGCGGCTTTGTAGCCAGGCGCCTTCATGGAACCACCGAAGTGTCGCGTTTTCACAAAGTGCCCGCCCAGCTTGCACTGGAGTGGGATAGTCTTTACCTGCTCAATCCGGGATCGGTCGGCCAGCCACGCGACGGAGACCCGCGCGCCGCTTATTGTATCTATGAAGCGCACAAATCCGTCGCGCACTTTTATCGCGTCGACTACGATATCCGCACTGCCCAGGAAAAGATCTTCGAAGCGGGCCTTCCTGAAGAGCTTGCCTACCGGCTGGCCACTGGACGCTGACCGGTCCGGTGCTACAGACCGGTTCGGTGCGCTTCCAGGAAACGGTTAATCGCATCTGCCATTTCGTTGTAGCCGCTGCGATCCGTGCAGCTCAGCAGTCGCGTACCTCCGCCATTGTTCATCACCACGCGGAGCGACGCGCAGCCTTCTCCTACGCCCACGACTGCTTTTTGTACATTGCTTAACGCATACACACGTGTTGAGAGCGGGATAGATAGAAGTGTCTGCTGCACCGTGAGCGTATTCCTGTCTGATGCGATCGAGACATGCGTCGTGCGGGCAGTGTAAAGACCTATAAAGATAAATGGCGTGCCGATCACAACCGCAAGCAGCATAGGGAAAGCACTCCAAAGGAAGCCTCTCGGCACAATGGCTCTCCCTCTCAACACCAACGCCAGCAGCCCACCTGCAAACCAGGACGCCAAACCCACGCCCAGAAAAATTCCCGCAAGAAGGGTGTACGGCGGCGCTACCACCACCAGATTCGTCGCGTCCTGGTGTGCCACATAGATTTCGGTGGCCGGCGCCATCAGGCCTCCACTCCGGGCAGGTTCCAGGTTTCTTCTCCGTAATCGACTCGAGTACAACCTACTGCTTCGAAAACACCGCGCAGCGGTTCTGTAGAGAGAAGAATGACCCCGCCGTCTTCAGGACTCTCGCGAACGTACAGCGTAATTCCCTGGAGCGCGTCGAGTGTCTCTTGAGGAAATCCCTCAGGGATAGAAGCATTCTCGAGAAGCGGTACGTACCAGGGAAAGATGCGATAGACACGTTCGGTAATGATGGTCAGGTGATATTCCTGCAAGGTGCGTAACAGGCGCTTCTCTTCAAGCCGCGACAAAAGCTGCAAGCCACTTCCTGTACCCAGCATCGTGGTCATGGCATGAAGCCGGGCTGTTCCCTGCTTTTGAACGCGCAGCAGAATGGGCATCGGCTGAGGAAGGTTTTCAGGATCGAGATCTTCGACATCCGATCCGCGAAGCAGCCGCGGCGCAGGACGATGCACCCAGACACCAAGCCCCGTCTGTGGAAGCCAGTGCCTCGCATTGTCGCCGAGCAGAAGACTCGCCGACCGGTCCGCGCTACGGCTCAATGCGATGAAGCTCTCGTGCGAGAAGCCTAGGTTGCGAGTGAAGTGAAGCACGAGCGCTTCAAGAAACTGGCGGAGCGCGTCATAAGAATCCGGACGGGCGCCGACCGGGCACGGGACGAACCAATGCTCGTAGCCTGTGGGACTTCCCTTGAATACCAGCCGCTCAACCGGAACATACATCCTCAGATCGTTCCGCTCCACTGCGGCGCGTGCGCTTTCGGTCATCCCCTAGCCTTCCCAGTAGACATATCCATCTTCGCGCATCGTCTCGAGCGCCTCCCGAAATACCGGGCGGAGATCGTGCTTCGATGCAATCACGAATCCTTCGTCCTCCGGGCTCTCCCGGATATATACATCGAATACCTCAAACCACTTGAGAATCTCGTCCTCGCCGCGGGAGAGGAAATCCTGCGTAGTAAGCCTGGGTAGAACGAAAGCCAACCCCTCGTAGCCTGCACTGCCCTTCAGATCTGCGCCGAAAAGCTCCCTGCTTTTCCTGCCGAACGTATCGACCCGCTTCGACGTACGATCGGCTTCGAGATTGACGCCCAGTTCTTCTTTCAAAGGACGCATGGAGGGATGGTTCCGAAGCCACGCCGGCATTCTTCCCGGAGCGGCCGGATCGAAGTCCTCGGTAAACGTCTGCAGCATCGAGTACTTCCGAAGAAATTTGGGAATGGTGACATTCTGCAGCGGCGGAGCGGGAGTCTGCGGCAGCATCTCTTCGCTGCTGCTCCCGGAAAATATGAGAGTCGCGCCTCCATACCCCATAAATATTCGCGTGAAATCGCCGGCAAGATCCTTCTTCAGCCGGAATGCCGTCTCAGTCATGAAAGGCTCAATACTCGGGTTCTTCCGATTGAATGCGAATCGCTTCATCACTTCAGGCGTAAGCTTGACCGGCGCTGCCTGGTTGAGAGAGCGGCTCGGCCCGGGAATCGGTCCGTAGCGGTGAAGCTTCTTGTGAAATGTCTTCTGCAGCTCCTCGTTTTTTCTAAGCACACGTGAGTGGAGAAAATGCAGCTTTTCCAGCTTGAGAGACGACAGGCCCTGCTCGAAGCGCTGCAGAAACAGGATCAACCACTCACGTTGTGCATCCGGCATTGGATCGAAGCGTGCGGGCATCCAGAAAAGGCTGAAGCTCTGCAAGGCAGACGCCTGCCGGAGCGGCAACAACATTGCGCGCTCGAGCTCCAGCTCTTCTCTGACCTGATTACTCATGAGGGCTCCATCCTTACGGCAGCGTGTGCCCGTAGCCCTCGTTCATCGGGCTTGCGTGATTGATGGAGACCAGTTCGGTTCCCACCTGAACGCCGGTTTCGACGTGGATTGCATTCTCATGCGTCTCCTCGGCATGAACCTCGGTCTCGACCGCAGCCACATCTGTAGAGTTCGCAGACAGATAGTACTCGAGCAGCGACTCGTTGTCGTCTGTCACCGAAGCTTCCTCGTTCTCCACCGTAGTGTCGTTTTTCGAGAGAGAGGCCAGGTATTTGCTGAACAACGCTTCGCTCTTCCAGCCTCCAATATCGTACTTGTGACCGAAGAAGTCCTGCTTCGCGACGTTAATCGCAATGGAGTTGATGGCGTTGCTGTTGGCTAATCCACTTGTGTCGCTCTTGAAGCCCTGGCAGGTGACCTTCTGCTGCGAGATCGTCACCCACTCCGGGTAAGTCTCATTCGATGTAGACGTATGGGTGAGCGCGTGATCACCTACCTGGCTCTCCACCTTAGGGCCAAGCTGGGTGCGAATGGTGTTGCCATGCGTTGTCGCAGTATGGTTCCCCATCACCGTCTCGGTAAAGTTTCCCTGGTAGATGCGAACCTGCTCTCCCAGGTAAGTCTTCGTCGAAGAACCGGAAACAGTGTGTGCGGACTCGCCCGCTACCTGCTCGTTATGGTTCGCCTGCAGCGTCTTCTGGTAATCTCCGGTGACCGTCTTGCCGTAGGTTCCTGTCACCTGCTTCTCGTAGTTCGACTGCACGCTCTTGCTGTACGGTCCAGTGATGTTGTTCGTGGAGCTTCCGGTGATCGCCTTCAGATAATCGGAGGTTACGGACTTGCTGTAGCTGCCCGTAATGGCGTTATCGGAGTTGCCGGTAATCGCCTTGCTGTAGTTCGACTGCACCGTCTTCGAGTAATTTCCCGTGACTGCATGCATGTGATTGCCGGTCACGTCCTTGGTGTAGTTGCCGGTGATGCCGTTCTGCGAATCGCCTGTGATCGACTTCGTGTAGTTCGACGCGATCGTCTTGCTGTAGTCGCCAATGATCGAATTCGTCGAGGTACCGACGATGGATTTGCTGTAATCGGAAGCGACCGTCTTTGTATAGTTCCCGGTGATCGCATGCATGTGGTTCCCGGTCACGTCCTTGGTGTAGTTGCCGGTGATGCCGTTCTGCGAATTCCCCGTAATCGTCTTGGCGTAGTTCGAAGCGATCGTCTTGCTGTAATCACCGGTGATCGAGTTGGTTGAGGTACCGACGATCGACTTGCTGTAATCGGAGGCGACCGTCTTTGTGTAGTTTCCGGTAATCGCGTGCGTGTGGTTGCCCGTCACGTCCTTGGTGTAGTTGCCGATGATGCCATTCTGCGAATTGCCCGTGATCTGCTTCGCATAGTTCGAAGCGATGGTCTTGCTGTAATCACCGGTGATGCTGTTTGTCGAGGTGCCAGTAATCGACTTGCTGTAATCGGAGGCGACCGTCTTCGTGTAGTTTCCCGTGATCGCGTGCGTGTGGTTGCCCGTCACGTCCTTGGTGTAGTTGCCGATGATGCCGTTCTGCGAATTGCCCGTGATCTGTTTCGTGTAGTCCGACTGGACTGACTTGATGTAATCGCCGGTGATCGCATTCGTCGAAATGCCGGTGATCTGCTTGGTGTAGTTCGAAGCGACCGCTTTCGAATAGTTGCCGGTGATCGCATGCGTCGCATTGCCGGCGATCTCTTTGTTGTAGTTGCCAGTGATCCCGTTCTGCGAGTTGCCCGTGATCGTCTTCACATAATCCGACTGCACCGTCTTGGTGTAATCGCCGGTGATCGCATTGGTCGAAGTGCCTGTGATTGCTTTCGTGTAATTCGAAGCGACCGCCTTCGAGTAATTTCCGGTGATGGCGTGGGTCGCGTTACCGGCGATCTCCTTGTTGTAGTTGCCAGTGATTCCGTTCTGTGAGTTGCCCGTGATCGTCTTTACGTAATTGGAGGCAATCGTCTTCGTATAGTCGCCGGTGATGGCGTTGGTCGAGGTGCCCGTGATCGCCTTGGCATAATCCGCTGAGACCACCTTGCTGTAATCGCCCGTGACCTGTTTGCTGTAGCTGCCGACGATTCCGTTCTGCGAATTCCCGGTGACCTCCTTTACGTAGTTCGACTGCACGGTCTTGGTGTAGTCCCCGGTGATCGCGTTCGTCGAGGTGCCGGTGATCGTCTTCGCGTAATCGGCTGCAACCGTCTTGCTGTAATTGCCTGTAATGGCATGGGTCGCATTGCCGGCAACCTGTTTGTCGTAATTGCCTACAATGCCATTCTGCGAGTTCCCCGTGATCTGCTTCACATAGTTCGACTGAACTGTTTTGGTGTAGTCGCCCGTGATCGCGTTTGTCGAGGCACCCGTAACCTGCTTGTTGTAGTTGGAAGCGACGGTCTTCGTGTAGTCGCCCACCACGCCATGGAAGGAGTTGCCCGTCACTTCCTTTGTGTAGTTCGACTGCACAGTCTTGAGGTAGTCGCCCTGCACGGAGTGGACCGCGCTGCCCATCACGCCCTTGTTGTAGTTCGCAAGCACCGTCTTGCTGTAGTTGCCGGTCACATGCTGGTCGGCGCTGCCCTGAACGAGCTTTCCGTAGTTGCCGTCGATGGCGTTATCGGAGTTGCCACGAACGGTTTTCACGTAATCCGACTGCACGGACTTAATGTAGTCGCCCTGTACGTGATTCACAGAGACGCCTGCGACACTCTTGCCGTAGTTCGAAGCAACGTCTTTGGTGTAGTTCCCGGTAATCGCATGAGTGCTGTTGCCGGTCACCTGCTTGCCGTAGTTGCCGACGATAGCGTTATTCGAATTGCCGGTGATCGTCTTCTGATAGTCCTGCGAAACGGCCTTGCTGTAGTTGCCGGCAATATGGTTCGTTGAATCGCCGATGACCTGCTTGTTGTAGTTCTGGGCGACGTTCTTGGTGTAATCTCCGGCAACATGGATCAGTGAGTCGGACATGACTGAGCGCGCATAGGGTCCCATGACGGTCACGCTGCGGCCAAGGTTGACCAGATGTGTCTCCGCCATCCCGACTTCCGAGTTCAGGTTCATGCCGACGGTTGTGGTGCGGTTCTGGTCCACGCGAAGGTTCTGGCTCCCGTGCACCACCGCCACATCGGAGCCAGGATAAAGCAGGCCTGCCGGTGTTCCGATAGCCGGCAGTACAAGGCTCCCGGTGCTGCCGATGCTCCGGTCAGTACGCGGGTCCATCACCCGCCGTGCGGTCTGGATACTTCCGTTAAATACCTGCATAGGACACCCCCTTTACTCGCCGACTTCCCGCGACCAGTATTTGGCATTGAAATGAATGCGCCCGTTTGGAGCGCTGAAGATCAGGTCTCCGTGCTCGACCCTCATCACGATGGCAGGGCGGCCGGTCTCCGCCGCGCGCTCTACCATGAGCAATTTGGCATTTGTAGGTGTTGCAATCGCAATCGCCTCTTCGCCCTGCTTGTCTACCAGCGAGATGCGATGGCCGCTCTTGGTAACGATGCGCTTGATATCGTTGCTATGCGTTTCGCCACCCCAGAAGTCTTCATTGGGCGTGTTGTCCACGCCATTCCACACAGAACCGATAATCACCGGCCGCTCCGGATCGCAATCCTCAAAAGCCACCAGCACCTCATCGCCTACTTCCGGCCGGAAAAGCAGGCCACGGTCGGCGCCCGCATAGAGGGTGGAGTGGCGGATCCAGCCGGTATCCCCTTCATCCTGCCAGTAGTAGCGCACGCGCACCTGTCCCTGGCGGTGCGGATCGTCAATATCGACAACGCGCGCGGAATGCACGCCTTCCACGCGCGGCTTGGGATGCAACTCACTCGTGTACCAGCCGCTCCATGGAGTGCACGTAAAGCGATTCTGATATCCCTCGGCAGACCAGGTGTGAGTTACATTCAACAGGTAAAACTCGCCGGACGCAGCTTCCACCCCGCTGACCTGAATCTTCTGGCCAGGCAACAGGGATTCACAACGGCTCACGCCTTCGCACAGCACTCCACTTGCCGCGCTCCACTCCGCCTGGTTTTCGATCGCCTGTTGATATTCCGCCACTGTCTTCGAGCGATTGCGCCGTCCGCGATATGCCGCAGGCATGATCTGCGTAGACTGCTGCAACACCGCTCCGGTAAAGCCTGAGGCGCCACCGCTCAGCGAAGGCTGCTTCTGCAGAGACTTGAAGTTCTGACTGACGGATTGCGAAAAATCATAATGACTGCCATCGATCTTCGCCGACGCCAGCAGGCCCTTCAGGCGAAACTCCACAAGGCCGGTGTCAAGGTCGCTTCTCCATGTAAGGGTCGGCCCCGATGTTGTAAATCCCTGCGTGATCTCAATCCCGGTTGCTGTCGGATTTACATACAAACCCTGATCGGCACACAGACGGAGCAGAAAATTCCAATCGGTTTCATCCCACTGCACCAGGTCGAGTGTCGAGTTCTGCTGACCGCCAGTTACATTCGCTGCAATCCCCGCGCGTCCGGCGATCTGCTGGGCGACATTCGATACCGACGTGCTTCCGTAATAGAAGTAGCTCGCCGCCACCTCGAGCTTCACACTCTGGCTTGCACCATCGAGCACAACACGAAAGCTTCCATCCGCGATGTACGCCAGATCCGCCCCGTTCACAAAACCATCAAAGAGCTTTACCCCGTCCGTGGATTCGAGGACGAAGGGCTTCCCGATCCAGCTTTCGACAGCCGGGCGATCTCCGGCCAGGTGAGACAACTCCACGGCGCAGGTGCTGTGCCTGTTGAGTCCCTTGCTCACCGTTGCGCTCACAAGTGTTCCCTTGCGGCCGATCAGGCTTACTTCGATCTCCTGACCATCGACCAGAATCTTCAGAGCTGTCTGGGCCACGCTGTTCTCCTCTTGTCCTGGGGTTTAGCGGCTGTATGAGAAGCCGTTGAGGGTTACGCTATCTTTAAAGCCGAAGCCGCCGTTGTTCAGGTCCTGTTTCAAACCTATCCAGGAGTGCACAAGCTTCCAGCGGTCTCCATCCCGAAGCCAGACAGAGATCTCATCGGCGCCTACACGCGTCATCACCTGGTAAGGCCCTTTGCCGTGTACTTCAAACTGCTCTCCCTGTGTTTTCTTGCCTGCAATGACGGATGTCATGCTCAGCGAGTCACGAGAGAGAGTAAAGAGCAGATAGTTCTCCGCATCGCGATAGCCTGCAACCCACTGGACTTTCTGCCAGCCGAGCAGAAGCGCATGGCTCAGCACTCCCGAGAACAGGTACGTGCCGATCTCAGGTTTTGTCTCGTAGAAACCAATGTCAGTAGCTGTGTGTGTGAGCGTATGGGCTTTTGCGTTCAGCGTCCATTGCCCCGCCTCCCAGCCATTCATCGTGGGACCTCCGGCAGGTGGATTCGCGGGCGCGAGCGCGATGTTGGCGGGCTGGGTCTGGCCAGCAGCCAGATCAACCGGAACGGATCGCGAAACATACCCGAAGGCTGATGCTTCAATCCTGTATTTGCCCGCTGCTGCTTCGAGCCGGTTTCCGCTGACCGCGAGCTTCTGGTTGTTGCTGTTGAAGACAGAGACCTGCGCGTCTGACGGAGTAACCTGCAGAATGAGCATGCCGTTTACCGGTGCGGCAGGTTCTAGAGAAATGTCGCGCGTAGTGGCTGCGTTCTTATCGTCGATCACCACGTCCTGGTGGAGCGACTGTTTGCCTACCTGGGCAGCAACCGAATGCGAACCCAACGCAATCTTGCCGATCACAAGAGTGCCATCCGATCCCGTTTGACCAGCGGCCGCTCCATCGAGCGTGATCTGGGTTCCTGCTGGAGCATGCGCCCTGATCGTGCCAAGCGTCTTATGGAACGGAAGAGCAAGTTTCAACTGCTCCTGCGGCTTCAAGTCTACCGGCTGGCTGAATGGCGTATCGATGCCAGCCGAGGTGGCAACCAGGACATACTTGCCGGCAGGAATATCACTCATGTCCAGCGACCCACCCGCAATCACACCCTGTTGCACGACCTTCGTGCCGCGCATCAGCTTCACATCGACGCCGTCAACCTCTGATGTAGCCGTAAGCGAAGCGGGGTTGCCGCTGCTTCGAAAAGCAATCAGCAACTGCCGCCCCGGCTCACTATCCACGTGGGCAACGGTGCCCTTCTCGCGGGTTCCCGCATAGATCGAATGCTGACCGTAGGGCAAATCCACGGCGAACGCATCGCTGCCGAGCTTGCCACTGAACTTGCCATCCACAAGGACAGGAGAACCCTTGGCCCCATATACCTCAGCCCTGCCATTCAGAGTGCTCACGGCTACTGCGCTAGCCACGTTGCCCCAGCCGCTCAAGGTTGCGGCAGCATCGGGATCTACCTGTGCCTGCAGACGAACGCTGCTGCCGTCCTCGTTCTTCCAGGTCAGTGTGTGTGCCCCCGTACTCAGTCCGATGGACGTGCCGGCGTTGCGCACGGCAACCGCCTTCTCGTCATCCAGCCGCATCTCGCCTCGGCCTGTTACTTCCAGCACTTCAGCTGCGGGCACCAGTTTGAACTCAAGCTTTGCAGCGGTACCCACGCCAAGTTGCGCCTGTTGTGACTGTGGCACGTAGCCTGGGAGCTCCGCATCCAGCCTGGTATCACCGGCAGGCAGCGAAAGCTGTAATGTCGGATTCGCTACGCCAAGCAGTTTGCCATCCTGGCGAATCATCGTGCCCGAAGGTTCAGCGGTAATCGTCACCGGAACCAGGCTTGGCGTTACCGGCTTCGGCGGCGCTTCGCTTTGCCGGGTCGATGGCTTGCGGTTAACAACCCACACGCCGAGTATCGCCAGCAACGCAATGCACGCTCCCCACAGCACAAATGTCGAACGCCGCGCCGGGGCCGGAGGAACCGCATGCGGAGCTGCCTTAGCCGGTGGCAACGCGGGAGGAACAACTGCGGGCAACACAGGCTGCACATCCACAATCGTCTGCAGACGCGCCTTCACCATCTTTGACTCGGATTGAAATTCCTCGTCTTCCTGATAGCGGCCCGCAATCTGCTCGGCACTCGCCGCGGCCGCATACAACTGTTCCTTGTCGCTGATGGAGTCTGCTTCCAGACGCTTCCTTCGCAGAACATCCAGGTCGCGTCCGCGCCGTTCCGTGCGGCTCACATCCACTTCACGCAGAAACTGCTTCAAACGCACGCTCTGCGGATACCGGGTCAGAGCCTTCTTCAGAACATCGGTGGCTCCGGCAAGATCCCGCGCCGTGCGCAGTTGGCGCGCATCCGCGAGTATCGCATCGGTCTCCGTGTGCTCTTCCTGCTCTTCGAGAAAGCGCATAAAGCCGGAAGCTGCATGATTGCCCGGCTCAAGCGTCAGTATCTCCTCAAGATAGGCACAGGCCTGCCGTGGACGATCCTGCGACGCGCGAGCTGCCGCCAGCAGGCCCTCCACCAGTTCGCTTCGCGCACGCTTCACCTTTGATCCAAGATCGTAGGCGGCACGAAAGCGCTCCAGCCCCCGCTCGAAATCCCCTCTCTCTGTTGCCCGCCGTCCATCTGCAAGCAGCCGCTCAGCTTTTCCTGCCAGCTCACGCTGCTGGCGCAGATAGGGCCGCAGCTCCAGCAGCTCTGAATCGTCAGGCATGCTGTCGAGCGCCTGTTCCAGCAACCGGAGACCTTCATCGAGCTCGCCGCGTTCCGCCGCGCCGTTGATATCGGCAAGCCACCGGCTCTTCTGCTCCATCCGCTCACTCAACTGGCGGCGGAGGCGCACGTTCTGAATCTCAAATTGCAGCCGGGGAAGAGCGGGATGAATCGTCTCCAGGGTCTCCCACTGCGCCAGGGCTTCTCCATACAACTCTCGCGCCTCGAGTTCGCGGGCTCGGCTAACAATGCCTTCCACCAGGTCGCGCTTCTGGCGATTGGACTCCAGCAGCCGCGTGAATTCAGGAACTCCGGGGTTCTGCCGAACCGCCTCTTCCAGCATCTCCACGCGCTTGCTTAGATCCGATTCACATTCGACGCCTTCCTCTGTGTCTAGCAGGCGCAGCGAGACTGCCCTCCGTCGACGCTGTTCCACATCGAACTTGAGAGCCTTGAACAGCGTGTGCTGAGGCATGCGCGCAAGAAAGCTGTCGCAGAGCTGAGTGGCCTGCCCGAAGTCTTCGCGCTCAAGCGCCTGCTTCGCCTCTGCGTAGCTCGCTGCAACCGCCTCATGCTCCGCGTGCAGCTTGTTGTAGAAACTTTCGTAGGTGGCAAGCTGCGCAGGTTTGCTGGTATCGGGAGCCTTCTTCTCAAGCTCCAGCACCATCCGCATGTTGCTCAGAGCGGCAGTGATCTCATTGTGGGCCTCTGCCTCGAGTGCCGCGGCATAGGCTGCCTGCTTCTGCTCGCGCAGCCGCTGCACTTCCTGCTCGCGCCTCTCGATGCGCGACAGCAGATCAAGCGCACGCTCCTCGCCTGTCTGCGCCTCCAGCACCCGCTGAGCTGCCTGCCTCGCATGTGAGAAGGAGAGTTTTTCGAGATGCTGCTGCCCGAGCTTAACCCATTCCACAATATCCGCTTCGGTGCGGCTCGTTTCGATCTCGTGGCGCAACACAAGCGCTTCGATATGGTGCGATTCAAGCTCCAGCACCTCGCTCACCCTCTGCAGAGCAAGCCGGTACTCTCCGTCCTGCTTGCGTGAGCGCGCACTCTCCATCAGCTGCTCGATCGTCTGCTGCTTCACGGCGGCCTTCACCCGCGTATCGAGCGAGAGCAAACCATCGACGAGATATCCCTCCGAGAGCAGCTCGTCCGTAAGTTCCCGCGCATACTGCAGATTGCCGTCTTCGAACTCGGCAGATGCCTTCGCCAGCCGCGGCTCGAAGCGGCTTGGCTCAAAGACCGTAAACAGCGAATCATATTGGGCGCGGCGAAGAGCGTCGCTGAACTCGCGCATCGTGGCAAATCGATGCGAAGGATTCTTCGCCATCGCCTTACAGACCACCTGGCTGACAGCCTCGCTCACGTCCTTGTTCACCGAACTCGGCGGCGCTGGATGATGCGAGCGGATTGCCTCCGCAACTCCGTCTTCGCTCGATCCGAAGAAGGGCTGTTTGCGCGTCAGCATCTCGTAGCACACCACCCCGAGCGAAAAGACGTCCGAAGAGCGCGTCAGCCCCTTCATCGCCAACTGCTCGGGAGACATGTACAGCAACGTGCCCTTGCGGCCGGTCGTGAGGCTCAGGTCAAGACGATGCGCAACGCCGAAGTCAAGTAACTTGACCGAGTCATCCTCCAGGACAAAGAGGTTGCTCGGCTTGATGTCACGATGCAGTAATCCCGCATCGTGCGCCGCCTGCAGCCCGCGGCTTGCCTGCGTAATGATGTCGAGGCATCGCTCTGTCGGTAGAGGTTGGGAGTGCGAGCGGATCAGCGCGGAGAGCGTTTTGCCGCGCAACAGCGGCATGACTATATAAGGTGTACGTACCGACCCGTCTTCGAGCGTTCCCTTGTCACGAATTTCGACGATGTTCGGATGCGTCAGCGCCGCCTGCTTCTCGCATTCCTCGTAGAAAAGGCGCAGTGCATTGGGATCATGCACATCGAGCAGCAGCTTCATCGCCACGTCGGTTTCGAGTGCCGTATCAAAAGCGCGCCAGACGGCGCCCATTCCGCCCTCGCCCAGCTTTTCTTTCAACTCGTAGCGCCGTTTTGTCTTCTTTGCAACAGCTTCTGCGAAAAACATACGGGTGTGGGGTCGCTCGTATTGGCTTCAGCCTGCACCGGCGGCCTTTGCGGTTGATTATGCAAAGGCCGTGGCTTTGCAAGAAGCATACCGATTTAAAGGCATGGCGCTTTGCCAAAACCGGCCTTGAATTTATCTGAAATGACTATTTGCGCAGCGGCTTTCAAGCGGGAACGCAAGAAGCAATCGATGCTGTCAATGAAGGCGCCGATGAACTTTGGAATCCTGCAAGGCTGAGTGATCCTGCCATTTCACCCATGAAGATCACACGAGGATAGACTTTGCAGGTGCATCCGATCGACACAACAAAGAAACTAGCGGCCGCGCCTCTTGCACAATTCCGCATTCATTTCCGCGCCGATCAGGATGGCGATCGCCGTCAGATAACACCACAGCATCAAGCTGATGATCGCGCCCATCGATCCGTACGTGACGTTGTAGTTCGACAAGTGGCCCAGGTAGAAACTGAGGCCCGCCGACCCCAGAAACCATATCCCAATCGCGAACGATGCCCCCGGCAGCGTCGAGAGAAAGCTGTGGCGCACGTTCGGGCCTAGAAAGTAGACAATCTCCAGCGCAGCCACAAATGTGACGACCGTGATCGAAACACGCAGAACCGGCCAGAAATGCTCCAGCTGCGCCGGGATGGGAAAAAGCACAGTCATGAAGTGCCCGACCCTCGGCCCGGCGATCAGCGCCAGAAGTGAGAGCACCACCAGCCCACCGCTGGTGAAGGTAAGAAGCAAGGCCCGTAGCCGGTCACTCCACCAGGAGCGTGAGATTTCCACGTCATAGGCAATGTTGAGCGATTCGATCAGCGATGAAAATCCACCCGAGGCCGACCACAGATACCCGAGAATGCCAAAGGAAAGCAGCTTGCCACGGCCAGGCTTGAGGATGCTCGTCAGCATGGTCTGCACAAAGCTCATCGAATCCGTTGGCACCAGTTCAGCCATCAGGTCGAGCAACTGGTCGAAGAGATTCGGAATCGGCAGATACTGCAGCAGAGACGAGAAGATCAGCAGCAGCGGAATCAGCGACATCATAAAGTAGAAAGCCACCGCCGCCGCGTTGGTGAAGATGCGGGTACGCCAGAGCTCGTTATACATGAGCACGGAAAATTCCCACACCGCTCGCCACCACTGAAGGCGTCTCCGTCGCGCCGTCGAATTGAGTGTGGCAATCTGCATTCCGTTATCCGTTACTGAGTCCGATGAGCAATTTGAGCCCCCGGATGCGCGCGGCGCGCAATGCCCGTTCAGGAAACGCTTCTACGAGGCCGCCAATAGTGCCGGGGATACCAGCTCGTCTTTCCGAGCCTTGCTGCAAAATCTTTCTTCGGCATTCAGCGCAGGAACCAATCTACGGGCAGCCGGCAATAAAATCGAGCCCCTACCGATTCCTTCCTTGACCTCTCAAAAGACACCAGCCCGGACCCACTCATGAACGACTGACATATTTGCAATCGATTACCTTAGTACCCGCACATCTTGTTCAAAACACTCGTATTTGCACCAGCCGCTACGGGTTCGGAGTACAGTAGGGCTCCACGGCTTCTTCCTTACTCCTCGGTAAGGCACTGAAGGTCCGCAGGGCTCTGGCTTGCTCTGGCAGGCTGTTTGCCAGGGAGATCCTTCGCTGATTCCTGAAGTCTTTTCAAAGCGATCCAACGCGCCATTGATGAACCGTTTCGTTCAATATAAATTGCCGTTAAAGCAATCATATACAAGAGTTTGACGAACAATGGAGTGAAGCGAATCAGGACAGGTTAAAGAGTATTCAGAACCCGGACGAAGGCTTATGGAACGGCAAAGCCAGGCTGTCCGGCAGACGCGTGATCAGTCACTGGGTAAGTGCGCATCCCCACTTCATTTTCCTGCCGCCGGAGATGAGAGGCAACCAATAAGGAATCACCCTAGGTTATTTTTTCCGGCAACTGTTAACTCTTTTACGAATGTGCTTGCTTTCGGCTTCCGTTGCGTGTTAACTATGCAGCCAACACTGTAAGAAACCACCCGGAGACGGGGGAAAGTGTTTGATTAAGGTAAGACCCATGCAAATTGGCATCACGATCCGCGGATATCGCCTCCAGAAGGGGCTTTCTCAAGGAGACATCGAAAAACGCACCGGCCTTTTGCGCTGCTATCTCTCACGCGTCGAAAACGGCCATACCGTTCCTTCACTCGATACCCTCTCAAAGATCGCCCAGGCGCTCGACTTACCACTTGCTCAGTTCTTTGCCGACGACACCCTCGGCCAGGATCTGACGAATCAGAAGCTTTCCGACGATGAACTGCGGTTCCTGACGCAGATCCGCCGCTACTCGAGCAACTTAAACGACAGCGACCGTAAGCTGCTGTTAGCCATGGTGAAGAAGTTCGCCGCCACTGCAGTACGGTAAATAGATTCCTGCGGCGGTTTCCCCCAACCGCCCTTCCACTGCGGAACATTTCAGGACGCGTGTGCGTAATCCCTCACTGAGTTCTTCAGGAGGCTTTTCGTGCTGAAATTTCTTCTCTGGTGTGTCCTGTTGCTGCTCTGCTGGCCCCTTGCATTGCTCGCCCTCATCGCGTGGCCCTTCATATGGCTGCTGCTGCTCCCCTTCCGCATCGTCGGCATCGCCGTGGGCGGAGCACTGGATCTTGTCGGAGCGCTCATTTTCCTGCCCGGACGCCTGCTGCGGGCAATCTAGCGCTCGCCGCGCCCATCGCCTTCAAGGCGAAGTTGGCAAGGTAGCGTGCTTCCTCTTCGGTGGAAGACCGGGGCTGGAGAATACGGCGTTCATGGATGCCACGGATCATATCCATCAATGCCCAGGCAGCCGCTTCCACGTCCTGCTCGGGAATCTCCTCCTGCTTAACTGCCTCCCCGAAAAGAGATAGCAGGTAATCCACCGCCATTCGCTGCCATCTCAGGCTGCGCTTCCGGTCTTTCACATCGCGTTTCAGGCTGGAAATAACGCGATAAAGTTCCTGTTTTTCGCGCCAGTATTCCAGCCGCACTGCGATAAACGCATGAACCTTCCCGGCGAAATCCGCGGCTGAGGAAACCCTCTCCTCCGTCAGAGCCATGATCTCGGTCAGAGCCCGCTTGACGACCGCCTCGAAAATCTCGTCTTTCGACCGGAAATAGACATAAACCGTAGCCTTCGCGAGCCCCGCCTGAGCAGCCACGTCGTCCATGCGGGAGTCATCGACGCCCTTCTCGCTGAAGATTTTCGTCGCCGCGTCGAGAATTTCGGTTCGCCGGAACTCGGTGACAACCTGCCGTTTTTTGTCTTCGATCGTCTTCGCCATGAAGGTTCTGAATCTCTGCCCCAGTGTAAAGCGTCAGATAAAAAGACCCAACAGTTCAATAAACTATACTCATCAGTATGATCCGTTGATGTAGCAGGAAGATGACCCAGGTACAGGAAGCAACCGGCGCGGAAGCGTCGCTCGCCAGCAGCATTCCATCATTTGACGGCCAGCATCTTCCGCCTGCCCGCGTCTTCAGTCCATGGACCGTTGCGCTGGTCGTCACCATCGGCACATTCATGGAGGTGCTGGACACCAGCATCGCCAACGTCGCCTTGCCGCATATTGCCGGCAGCCTTTCCGCGTCGCAGGATGAAGGCGCCTGGGTGCTGACGAGCTACCTCGTCGCCAACGCAATCATTCTTCCCATCAGCGGCTGGATCTCGAGCGTAGTCGGGCGCAAGCGGTTCTATCTTGTCTCCGTTCTCTTCTTCACCATCTTTTCCGCGCTTTGCGGCGTTGCTCCCACGCTCGGGCTGCTGATTCTTTTCCGCGTCCTGCAGGGTCTGGCCGGTGGAGGACTCCAGCCTTCGGTACAGGCTATCCTCGCAGATGAGTTTCCACCGGAAAAGCGCGGCATGGCCATGGCGCTCTACACCATCGCCATCCTCGTGGCTCCCGTACTCGGCCCCACACTTGGCGGATGGATCACCGACAACTATTCCTGGCGCTGGATCTTCTACATCAACATCCCCGTCGGCATCATTTGTTTCTTCCTCACGCGTGTAGTGCTCGAGGATCCCGCTCACATCAGGAATGCTCTCGCCGCCAATCGCAGAAACCTGCGTATCGACTGGACTGGCCTGAGCCTGCTCAGCCTTGGGCTGGCCACGCTCGAAATCGTTCTCGACAAAGGCCAGGAGCTCGACTGGTTCGGCTCGAACTTCATCACCTCGTTCGCCATCGTCGCGGGTGTGTCTCTCGCCGGCGCCGTGATCTGGGAGTGGAATCACAGCAAACCGGTAGTCAACCTGCACCTGCTTACCGAGAGGAACTTCCGCTCCTGCTGCATCATTGTCCTCTGCCTTTATTCGGTGCTTTACGCCACCACATACCTGTTGCCGCTCTTCATGCAGCAGATGTTAGGCTACGACGCGACCACAGCGGGTATCGCATTGTCGCCCGCGGGGCTCTTCACCATGGCGCTCGTACCGTTCGTCGGCTTTGTACTGACGAAAGGCTTCGATCCACGCAAAATGATCTTCGCCGGCCTCAGCTTCATCGCCATTTCCTGCTGGTGGATGGGCTCGATGAACCTGCAGGTCTCCGAATGGGACATGATTGTCCCGCGTATTCTGCAGGTCGTCGGAGTAGGCCTTACAACCGTGCCGATCAGCACCATCATGTTCCGGTTTCTGCCGAAAGAACAGAGTTCGCAGGCAGCCGGCATTTACGCACTCGTTCGCAACGAAGGCGGCAGCATCGGCATCGCCGTCAGCAGTACACTGCTGCAACGCAAGGCGCAGGTGCACCAGCAGATTCTCAGCCAGCACATCGATGCTTCATCAACAGTGGTACAGCATGCGCTCGCGGGCATGACCTCGCAGGTTGGCAACGCTGCGGACAATCACTACAGTGCAATGGCAAGACTCTATGGCATGATGCAGCAGCAGGCGAACCTGCTCTCCTACATGGAGCAGTTCCGCTTCCTCGGCCTCGTAATCCTCCTCCTGTTGCCGCTGATCCTGATGCTCAAGCGCCCACCAGTACAGAAGAAGATCGAACTCGACGCGCACTGAAGAAAAGGGCCGTTCCGCTTTCACGGAACAGCCCTCTATGCTTCCATCGCACGAATGTAGCCGAGGATAGCCTCGCTCCATCCATCGATGTGTGTCCATTCACCATAGCCAACACCATTGCGGTAGCTGGCTACGTTGATCATGTATCCACGACCCGCCGGGCCGGAAACACGGTCGCGCGACTGCTCATCCGTGATCACGATCAACCGGTCATACGATGACGGCAGCCCGGCCAGCGCCCGGCCGAGTTGCGTGCCACCGTGCGGCTGGCTGTTCACGATCGCATCGCGCAGTGCGAAGCCGCGACGATTCGGAACCAGCTTGAGGTTTTCCGAAAAGGTGTAAACGCTCACCTCTTCGGAGATCTCACGCAGCAACACGGCGAGACCCGCAGCCGCATCCATGCGCACCATCTCCGAACGGGCAGACAGCCGCGCATCCATGCTTCCGGAAACGTCGACCAGCAGTACCGTGCGGCCGGTCAGCGCAGCCTGGCCACGGAGGCTGGCGAACATGGCCTGCTCGATCCACGGCTCCCACTGCGGTGCATGACGCGCGGCAGCAAGAAAGCGGAAAGGCAGAACACGCTCGACACGGATCATCTCCAGTGCCTGCCGTACCAGCTCCGGCTCAACGCCCGCGGCCTGCATGTTGCGCAGGTTACGAAGCAGAGCGAGCGCGCCGAGGCTGTTCTCCACCAGCATCGACTCCCACACCTCGCGCTTCTGCTCACCGCGCGACAAACGCACCTCCCACGTCTCCGGAGAAGGCAGCGTGCCGTCGATCAGCTGACGCCACAGCAGCGCCTGGTCCGCGGTGAGCGGCTTGGCATGCGTGAGAAAGAGCACGTCGCGCAGCTTCACCGGCCCGCTGCGGTCATACTTCGCCAAAGCGTAGGCGTCGAACTTCGCGAAAGCTGCTGCGAGTCCCTTCTTCACCTGCGCGGAGAGTGGCTGGCGTCCGTCCTTCCAGTAGATGGCAAGGAACTCAGCCAACTCGTCCGCACGCTGGATCACGCGAGCGAGCGTTTCGGCCACAAGCGCACGATGGGTTGCAGAACGCGCCATCTCACGAACAAGCAACAGCGGCGCATGACGCAGCTTCATCGCCTCGCGCGCTTCCACTGCGAGCGCAGCGACCTGCGCCGCATCCACGCGCGGAACCAGCTTCGCGATGCGCTCGGCAATGGTTTCGCCATCCTCGTAGAATTGGTCTTCCCACAGCATGCAGGCAAGCACAGTACGGCGAAGCTGTGCCTCCGCGCTGATCGCCACAGCCGGCGCACCTTCATAGGTACGCAGAGGCGCTCCCGTGAATCCGAGATGGCTGAGCTTTAAAACATTCAGGCGCGACATGACGCCCGTCCTTTCGAGATGCCTTGTTGGGTCGCGTTCGCTCGTGTCCGGCATCCTTGAGGACAAAGCGAAATCAGTGGGAGCGGTTATTCATCATCCGCCTCGGGCTTCTCAATCTTCAAAACCGCGCCGCCGAAGCCGGTGCGGCCATTGCCCTTCTTCACGTCGATGACAAATGCGATCTTCTGCATCTCGTAAAGAGTCGGCGTGAGCTTATCGAGAAAATCGGTGCAGCGGCTGACCGCATAGGCGACAAGCCTAGGGCTGTCGTAGAAGAAACCGCAGCGAACCTCTTCCTCGCTGTCGGCATAACCGCTCTGAATGTGCGCGTGACGGCAGTTGCGGCAGAGCGATTCCTGCCCGACCGCCGTGCCGTTACGCACACTGATCGTGGTGCTCATGATGTTGCTCTCCTGCCGGTTAAGGGTTGAAGGTTTGCGCCGGGGTACAGGCAGAACGGGTGTTATGACGATTGCTCTTCCTCTGAGCTAATGCGCGTTACCACGCATGCAGGACTCGAACCTGCGACCTATCGATTAGAAGTATCCCGTTCTTACGCCACCGGCGCAGTTACAAATATGCAGTCCCCAGGGATAAGCGGCCCGGGTGGTGGTTCGCTCACCACCAAGGTTTGAGCGCGAAGTATCCCGAGCCTTCGCCACTGGAGACTGCTGTTTAGCGCCAGGGAAGAATCGTGCGCGGCTTACCGGACGCATTGCTGCGAACGGTGCGGGGTCGAACCGCCTTGCCTTAAATGGGCTACCGAAGTATCCGCACACTACGCCACTGGCGCATCTCTCTATGCAGTGCGAGGGAACGATCGCGACACGGCAGGTTTCATGGACAGATGAAGTATCCGTGCCCTGCACCACTCGCGCCTGCAAAGAATTTGGATTTTCGCTTGAGTTGCTGGATTCAGCAGAGGATCTAACGCAGCTTAACGATTTGCGTCAGGAAGCAGAAGCCAGCCATAGCTCAGCGCAAAATCCTGCACTGGCATTGTCTGGTGACCGAATTGGGTTTTGGTGGTCATTGTGGTTTCCTCTGCTCGAAATACAGTGCCACAGGTCGCCTGTTGAGATCAAGCGTTATTACAAAATATTTTTATTTGTAACCGATGTGGTTTCAAATAGAAGCTACTGCGGCGACACGACCGAATCTACTTCGCCGAGACGCGACTTCGCGCTCTGCAATCTGCCGATCGCCGGAAGCATCTCACCCGCTTTCGCCAGGCCGAACTGGGGCATGTTCGCATAGACACACTCATACGCGCCGTTTTTGACCAGGTAGGTTTCATGAAAGATGCCAACGGCTCCATTTCCGCCCACACGGCGGTTGAATGCCGCCCATGCTGGCAGATGTTCCAGGTTTTTGGCGTGCGCGTAGGCATGCAACTGCTCGAAACTGCGCCAATACTGAATCGTCATCAGTGTGCGTCCGCCCAGGTAAGCCGAAGCGTCCAGCAACCCCATCTCGGGATGCTTCGCCAGTTCCCGCAACATGCGCGGCATTGCCGCGGCCACCGGCATCCACTTGTGCGGCAGCAGAAAATAATTGATCCGCATGCCGATGATGAAGACGACGAAGTCCCCGTCGATCTTCGCAGTAAAGCGTCCCTTGTGAATCGGCGGCATCGCAGCCTCCCGGTCAGAGATACTCGTTCATCATCCTGCCCCACGTCGGCCAGTCGTGGCTGTTCCATGTGTCCCAGATGTAGAGCCGGTGCGGAATATGCTTTTCGCCCATCACCCGCGCCAGGTGCTGATTATCGCCGAGGCAATGGTCGTCCCATCCAGTGGCCAGCACGTATGTATTGCGGCGGTAGCGCTCGTAGTACCACGCATCGCTCAGGTTTGAGAGATACGCGGGCGGCGTGTTGAAGTACACGTCGTCGTCATGATATCCCCGCAGAAAGCGGTCGGGAATGTTATACGCGCCGCTCATTGAGAGAAATCCGGTAAAGCGGTCGGGATGGCGCAGCGCGATGTTGACCGCGTGATAACCGCCAAAGCTGCAGCCCAGGCTGATGCAGTTGGGGTTCCAGTTCTTCTGCCGGACCAGCGGCAGTACCTCATCCATTACGTACTGCTCGTACTGCACGTGGCGCGCAATGCGCCAGCGCGGCGGCACGTTGCGGTTGTACCAGCTCTCGGCATCCACGCTGTCGAGGCAGTACATCTGGATCTCGCCACGGTCGATCTTGTGCGCGACCGCGCCGATCAACCCGCGATCTTCGAACTCGAAAAAGCGCCCCTGAGAGCTTGGAAAAACAACGACCGGCACACCGCCATGTCCAAAAACGAGCAGCTCCATTTCGCGTCCCAGCCGGGGCGACCACCATTTGCGATATTCACGATTCATAAGGCCTTCACAATTCCTGTTACTGTAACAGCAGGCCCCTGCCACGGTTTTACAGTGGAAAGATGCCGAAGCGCACGAGCGAATCCAGCAAAAGGAGCGGGCGGGTATTGCCGTCTCAGCATTCAACCCAACCAGAGCTCGAGCCAGCGATCTTCGAAGGACCACTCCACCCGCGTCTGCGCCTTCACTCGCAGTTCAAGAGCCGCTTTCTGCCCGACGCGCGCGACCTGACGGTCTATCTGCCGCCGGGCTACGAGGAAAACCCCGATCGCCACTACCCCGTCATGCTGCTGCATGACGGTCAGAATCTCTTTGACCCCAACACGGCGTTCATTCCCGGGCGCACCTGGAAAGTCGCCGAAGCAGCGGACGAGGCCATCAGCTGCCGCATGGTTGAGCCTCTGATTATTGTCGGAGTAGCCAATACCGGTGAGCGCCGGCTGGCCGAGTACACTCCTGACGCCGACTGGAAGCTGGGTGGCGGAGAGGCAGCCCGCTACGGCGAGTTGCTCGTCAAAGATTTGCTTCCCTTCATTGCTTCGCAGTACCGGATTCGCACCGGTGCGGAGAACACCGGCCTTGGGGGATCATCGCTTGGCGGGCTGGTCAGCCTCTATCTGGGCCTAAAGTACCCCGAAGTATTTGCGCGCCTCGCCGTGCTCTCGCCGTCGGTCTGGTGGAATCACCGCTCGATCATCGGCTATGTAAACGAAACAGCTCCGGCCCTTCCAGAAAAGCCGCGCATCTGGCTCGATGTGGGCGAGGGCGAAGGCCGCCGGACCGTGCTCGATGCCGACCTGCTCGACCGGAGACTGGTCTCCAACGGATGGAAACCAGGCGAGAACCTTTCGTATCTGCGGGTTCCGGGCGGCATGCACGACGAAACCTCCTGGGCGGCACGCGTGGCCCCCATGCTTGGCTTTCTCTTTCCTGCAAAGTAAATGGCGCTTCCTGCTATACTAAGTTGCTGGGATTTCCATGGCGGTACGGTCCTCCGGGCCTGTGTATGCAACCGCATCCCGTAAACAAGCAGTTTCGAAAGGATTTGCACTGTGTTGATGATTCGTTTGGCGCGCGTTGGCGCCCGTAAGCAGCCGTACTACCGCGTCGTCGTTATCGAGAAGGATCGCGCCCGCAACGGCCGTTCGATCGAAGTGGTGGGCACCTACAATCCCCGTACCAACCCCGCTTCCATCGACCTGAAGCGTGACCGCATCGATTACTGGACCGGCAAAGGCGCGCAGTTCTCCGACCGCGTTGCCAAGCTTTACGCGGCCACTCCGGCTGCGACCCCGGCGGCTTAGTCTCCACCGCCCGGTTCATCCCATATCCCGGTACACATTGCCGACCGCTACCCACGGAAGACAGGAGAATTCTGCATTCCCCTGTCCTCCGTGCTGCGTAGCTGATAAGATTTCCCGAGCCCGAGAGTGAAACACCCACGACCTCAAGGGGGCAATGAGAATGACCCACGAAGAACGGCCGGATGACATGCAGGAACTGGTGACAGAGATCGCCAGAGCGCTCGTTGATGAACCTGAAGCGGTAATAGTTGAAGCCGTCGAACGAGAAGAGAGTACCGTATTGCGGTTACGTGTCGCCCCCAGCGACGTTGGCAAAGTGATCGGCAAGCAGGGACGCACTGCGCGCTCCATGCGAACCATCCTTGGCGCGGTGAGTATGAAACACCATCACCGATACACGCTGGACATTTTAGAGGAAGACAAACAGGCAGCGGCGAGCGAGTAAGCCCGGGTTCCAGAGGAGCGAACGCCCATGACTGAATCGAATTGGGCGATCGTAGCCCGTCTTGTGCGCTCGCAAGGGCGCCATGGCGAGATCCTCGCCGAAATCCACACCGACTTCCCGGAGCGTTTCGCGGAGCGAAAGCGGCTCTTCCTGCTCTCAGATGAGAGCAGCGAGACTCCTGTTCGCGAAATCACCCTCGAAAGCCACTGGCTTCACAAGGACCGGGTTGTGCTCAAGTTTGCCGGCGTTGATTCCATCAACGATACCGAGCCGTTGCGCGGACTCTACGTCGCCATCCCGGCCTCGGAACGCACTCCCCTGCCCGAAGATGAGGTCTATATCTCCGACCTGATCGGCTGCGAACTCTTCGATCATTCGACGGGGCGAGTCATAGGCAAGGTCGACGACTTCGACCGCGGCGCGAACCTGCTCATCGTGCGAGAGGGCAGGAACGAACACCTGGTTCCCTTTGCCAACGCCTACATCGAAACCATCGATCTCTCAGCCAGACGCATCGAGATGCGCCTGCCAGCAGGCCTGCTCGAAATCAACGCCCCGCTCACTGCCGACGAGAAAAAACAGATGCAGTCGGAACGCGAGGGCTAGATGCGCTTCGACATCGTAACCATCTTCCCCGATTTCTTCTCGAGCATCCTGGCCAACGGAGTCGTGCGCCGCGCACTGGCCAACGGCCTGATCGACGTCCAGGCACACGACCTGCGCAGCTTCACCCATGACCGCCATCGCACCGTGGACGACCGTCCTTTCGGCGGCGGCGAGGGCATGGTGCTCAAGCCGGAGCCGCTAGTTGCTGCCATTGAATCCCTCGAAGTCACTCCCAAGCCGGAGCGTGATCCGAGCCGCGAAACCGTCATCCTGCTCTCCGCGCAAGGCTCGCGATTCACCCAGGCCACGGCCCGCGAGCTCTCGAAGCTCGACCGAGTGGTGTTGATCTGCGGGCGATATGAAGGCGTGGACGAGCGCGTGAACGAGCTGATGTGCGACCGCGAGCTCTCGATCGGCGACTATGTTCTTTCAGGCGGCGAGCTGGGCGCGGCGGTAATCGTCGATGCGGTCATGCGCCTCATCCCCGGAGTGCTCGGCAACGAGGCCTCAAGCGCCTACGAAAGCTTTGGCATCGCCGACGAACATTTCTCCGACGATCCCGACGGGCCGCCTCGTTCGATGCACGGCGCCGGCGGCCTGCTCGACTATCCGCACTACACGCGTCCACCAGAATTCCGCGGCCTCGCCGTGCCGGAAGTGCTCGCAGGCGGCGACCACGCGGCCATCCGCAAATGGCGCCGTGCGCGAGCGCTCGAGAAGACGCTGCGCAATCGTCCCGATCTGCTGGAACAAGCGGATCTATCGAAGGCCGATAAAGCACTGCTCGCTAAGCTGCGCTCCTAGTCGAATCTGTGTGCCCCATCCATGACGTTTTTGTCATGGATGGGACCGCACAAACTCGTCCGTCGCCGGATAAGGCCATAGGCATAGCATCTGTTTTCTGGAAGCGAAGAACGATGGGCGCGGGCTAAAGCCAGCGCCACCAATCGTGCATACGTTCACGAGTACATCCATGAGCCGAAACGCCTCCAAAGAGCCGCACATGACAAAAGCGTAATGGTGCGGCACACAATACAGGCCACTTCTGCGATTCATGGAATATTGACTGCGGCACCGTTGCAAACTCCTCTCTTCGCGCAGTATTACAGTGCGCGAACAAAGGAGGCCCCATGAAGTTACCCACGATTCTTCTTCTGGGAGTGAGTGTCGCGCTAGCATCGGCGGCGCATGCGCAGAGCCCTGATGACTGGAACCGCAGTCCGGTTCATCACGTTCTGCTGATCAGCATCGACGGCATGCATGCCGTCGACTACCTGAATTGCTCCCATGGAATGGAAGGCATAAACAACGGAGCGCCGTACTGCCCTCACCTTGCCTCGCTAGGAGGGACCGCCATCAACTTCGTGAACGCTAGCACTTCTAAGCCTTCCGACTCCTTCCCCGGCCTCATGAGCATTGTGACCGGTGCTACTCCCCGCACGATGGGCGTCTACTACGACGTTGCATACGACCGCTCGCTCGATCCGCCAGCAAAGACGACGGGGAACGGAGTGGCCGCCGGTGCCTGCAAAGCAAATGCCACGCCTACCGGAACGACCACTGAATATGAAGAAGGAATCGACATCGACCAGACCAAGCTCAACGGCGGAGCACCAGGAGCCGGGCTTACAGATGGAGGCATCGCTTCCATCGACAAGTCCCGCCTCGTGCGTGATCCCGCCGCCGGATGCGCGCCCGTCTGGCCATGGAACTTCGTTCGCGTGAACACCATCTTCGGTGTCATTCACGCATGGGGCGGCTACACCGCATGGTCTGATAAACATCCGTCGTATTCGTCTATCGCCGGACCAGGCGGCCAACCGCTCGACGACTATTACTCGCCAGAAATCAATTCAATAGTCGTAGGCCTGCCTGGAGTCACCACGCCTACTGGAATCGGCTGTTCCTCCATTCCCGATCCGTCGCAGACGGGCTCATGGACCGACAGCTTCCAGAACATCCAGTGCTATGACACGCTCAAGGTCAATGCGATTCTTCGGGAGATCGATGGGAAGACACACAATGGCGCTAAGGCCAAAGTTCCCACGATCTTCGGAATGAACTTCCAGGCGGTGAGCGTCGGACAGAAACTGATCGAAGCGAATGTCGCCACAGGCGGCTATACGAACGCCGAAGGTACGCCGACGGCTTCTCTGCTGCAGGAGATTCAGTTCGTCGATGCCTCGGTCGGAGAGATGATCAATGAGCTGAAGGATCATGGCCTTTACGATTCGACACTCATCGTCATCACCTCAAAGCATGGCCAATCTCCCATCGATCCTCATCGCTACAAGGCTGTTCCCGGCAAGACTGACAGTGGCGTATCGCCGGCCACTGTGATCGCGAGTCTCCTGCCACACTCCGAATCGCCTTTGAACCCAACCGGCATCGGATCGACAGAGGACGATATCTCCCTCTTATGGCTCGCAGATACAGCCAACACACCGGCTGCGGTAGACATGATCGAGGAGAACGCAGACAAAGAGGGGCTTGGGCAGATCTACTACGGCGCATCGCTCCGCCTGAATTACAACAACCCTGGCCTGCCTCCATATGGAGATCCGCGCACACCGGACATCATCGTAACGCCGAACGTGGGGGTGACATACACCGGCAGTTCAGCAAAGCTCTCCGAGCACGGCGGCTTCGCGCATGATGATGTCAATGTCGTCCTGCTGGTCGAACATCCGATGTTTCACCGGGAGACGGTCTCCACAAGCGTAGGAACGAACCAGGTAGCGCCGACGATTCTCAAAGTCCTCGGCATACCTACGGGAACGCTGCAGGCGGTGCAGATGGAAGGAACACCGGTATTACCGGAAATCCCTCTCAATCTGCTGCGCTAACCGGTCTGATCTGCCAGCCGGGTGCCCCACTCATGACGGCTTCATCGTCATGGGTGGGAATCGCACAACCCCGTTCACAACTGTAGAGACTGCACGCACGCCTTTCGCAAGAGCAAAGAACGGTAGGCGCGGGCTTCAGCTCGCACATTTCCACGCACAATAAGGGCCTTCAGGCCCTGAGGCGCACGGAACCCATCCATGACGATGAAGCCGTCATGGATGGGGCACCCGCATCCTGTAATTCTCGCCATCGACCACCTCCAAATTTTCCTCTTCCCATAGTCATCCGAGGGGAGTATAAATCTCTCCCATAGCCATTCGAGGGGAAACAGCCAATGGTTTTGAAACGGCAGCCGGAGGCAGGAGACATCCTGCAAGGCACGCTTGACCTGCTGATTTTGCGCACACTGGTGATGGGTCCGGCGCACGGACACACCATTGCCCAGGTAATCGAACGCACCTCTGAGAACGCTCTCGAAATCGAAGAGGGTTCGCTCTACCCTGCCCTGCACCGGCTCGAGGATCGCGGCTGGCTCGTCTCCGAGTGGGGACTGAGCGAGAACAATCGTCGCGCCAAGTTCTATCAGCTCACCGCAAAAGGCCGGAAAGAACTGGACGCAGCCAGCAGCCGCTGGCGCAGGATGACGCGGGCCATCGGCCTCATCCTCGGGGACATCCCCGGCGAGGCCAAGGAGGAAGCATGAGCTTTGAACGCTTTCGCAATCGCAACCGTAAAGATGCAGACCTCGCCGAAGAGCTCGAGTCCCACCTCGCTCACTCGCAGGACATGCGCGAGGCACGCGGCGTATCTCCAGACGAAGCCTACCGGCAGGCGCGCGTGAAGCTGGGCAATGCGCGCACCGTGCGCGAGAATGTCTGGCGCTATCGCTCCATCGGCTGGATCGAAGACGTCCTCCGCGACATGCGCTTCGCCGTGCGCTCGCTCGGCAAGACTCCCGGATTCACGCTCATCGCACTCGCGGTCATCGCAGTCGGCATTGGCGTAAACACGGCTGTCTTCTCAGTCATCAACACCGTCCTGCTCAAGCCGCTGCACTATCCCGACCCGCAATCGCTGGTACAGGTTCAAAATGTAGGTCCACATGGCCGGGACGGCGGCGCCAATGTTCCCAAACTGAACATCTGGCGCAGGCAGACCGGCGTCTTCCAGGACGTCGCCGCATACGACTTCGGCGGCGCGGGCATGAACCTGACCGGAGGCAACCAGCCGCAACAGGTGCAGGCGGTGCATGTCACGGCGAATTACTTCGCCGTCTTCGGCGCGCCCGTCGCGCTGGGACGAACCTTCACGCAGCAGGAAGACAGTCCGCACGGCGGCGATGTGGTTGTACTCAGCTACGGCCTGTGGAAGAGTCACTTCGGCGGCAATCCGCAGACCGTCGGAAGGACCATCCAGCTCGACAACCGACCCTATCTCGTCGTAGGTGTGCTCGGACAGCAGTTCGTTACAGAGAAGAGTTTTGGAGCCGAGCAACAGGCTGATCTTTGGACACCATTCCAGTTCGACATGAACTCGCAGGATATGGCCCATTACTTCACCGCCATTGCACGGCTGAAGCCAGGCGTAACCGTAGCCCAGGCCGAAGCGCAGATGAAGCTGGCGGCCGATGAATACCGGCGAACCTACGGAGCAAACTCGATCGGTCCGCAGAGCAGCTTCGGCGTGGAGAACCTGCAGGAATGGATGATCGGCAGCAATCGCAAGCCGCTGCTCATCCTCATGACGGCCGTAGGATTCGTTCTGCTGATCGGCTGCGCCAATGTAATGAACCTCCTGCTGGCACGGGCCTCTGCGCGGAAACGCGAGCTGGCCACGCGTGCCGCACTCGGCGCGGGACGCGCACAGATCATCCGCCAGTTGCTCGTCGAGAGCGTGATGCTTTCCCTCACCGGCGGAATCCTCGGGCTGATCCTCGGCTACCTCGGCGTGCGCGCACTGCTGGCACTCAGTCCTGGCGACCTGCCCCGTCTTGGCGAAAACGGCGCGGCCGTCACGCTCGACCTGCACGTGCTGGCCTTCACATTCATTGTTTCTGTCCTCACCGGCATTCTCTGTGGGCTCATACCCGCAATCGGCTCGGCGCGCTCGAACCTGCTGACCGCAATCAACGAGGGCTCGCAACGCTCCGGGCTGAGCTTCCGGCGAGGCAAGCTCCGGTCGTCGCTCGTTATTGGCGAGATGGCGCTGGCGCTGATCCTGGTCATCGGCGCGACTCTGCTCATTCGCACCTTCAGTAAGGTGGCCGGCGTCGATCCCGGCTTCGAAACGCACAACGTCGTCTCCATGGCCATGTCCGTAAGCGGAGACCGTTTCCAGAAGACCTCGGGTATTGCACAGGTCGTCCGCGATGGTACCGACCGTTTGAAGAATCTGCCCGGCGTCATCGATGCAGGAAACGGCAACGGACTGCCGATGGTGGGTGGATTTGGCATGACCTTCGATATCGTAGGCAGGCCGAAAGGAAAAGATCCGTTTACCGGCGGTGCGGGCTACCTCTCCGTCGGCGGCGACTACTTCCAGACCCTCAAAGTCCCGCTTATTCGCGGACGCTACTTCAACGAGCACGACGATGGTGCTGCTCCCGGTGTCGTCATCATCAACGAAGCATTCGCAAAGCAATACTGGCCGCACGGCGATCCGCTGAAAGACCGTATGCAAATCGGCGTAGGCGCGGGACCGGTCTTTGCAGAACCGGCTCGCCAGGTGATCGGGATCATCGGCGACACGCATCAGTTCAGCCTGGATCAGCCCGCGCCCCCGATCATGTACACGCCTCTCGCGCAGCTTCCCGATGCGGAAACCGCGCTGAACTCGCGTGTCGCTCCGCTGTTGTGGATCGTACGCACACAGTCTGACCCTCACGCCATGGTCAACTCCATCACCAGTGCCCTGCGCGACGCCAGCGGCGGGCTGCCTGTCGCCCACATCCGCACCATGGAAGAGGTCGAAGGCCTCAACATGGCTCGTCAGCGCTTCAACATGACATTGCTCATCATCTTCGGGGCGGCGGGCCTGCTCATGGCCGCTATTGGCGTTTATGGAGTGATGGCTTATTCCGTGCAGCAGCGTACACAGGAACTGGGCGTGCGCATGGCGCTCGGTGCGCAGGCAGCGAATTTACGCAACATGGTCATTGGCCAGGGCATGATCCTGGCGCTCGCGGGAGTAATTCTTGGCGTTGGCGGAGCCTTCTGGCTCACGCGTTTCCTTGCCGGATTTCTCTTCGGCGTAAAGACCTGGGATCCCACCACCTTCATCGCCACTCCTCTGCTCCTGGCAATAGTTGCCCTTCTGGCAACCTGGATTCCAGCAAGGAGGGCTACGCGGGTCGATCCGATGACCGCGCTCCGGCTCGAATAGCTTTTCGCTTTCATCCTGCATTTCTAGGTAGGATGGAAGTATGCCCGACGTGGTGGAAATACCGAGTGAAGAGTATAAGCGCCTACGCGAAAACGAAATGCTTTTCCGGGAGATCGCCGACACGGCCCCGGTCCTGATCTGGCTCTCCGACAGCACTGCGCAATGCACCTGGTATAACCGGCCATGGCTTGAGTTTCGCGGCCGGACCATGGAACAGGAACTCGGCAGCGGATGGTCCGAGGGAGTGCATCCGGAAGACCTGGAAAACTGCGTCAAGCTTTACCTGGACAGCTTCGGAAAGCGCCTGCCATTCTGCCTCGAGTACCGGTTGAAACAATACGACGGCGAGTATCGCTGGATGCTGGAACGTGGTGCGCCCCGCTTCTCCGAACCGGGCAGCTTTCTCGGCTATATCGGCACCTGTGTCGACATTACGGAAATTCGCGAAATCCGGCGCAATTCATCGAAATATCTCGGGGAACTGGCAGCCATCGTCGAATCCTCCGACGACGTCATCCTCAGCAAAGACCTCAACGGCATCGTCACCAGCTGGAATGCAACCGCCACGCGCATCTTCGGATATTCCGCGGAGGAGATGATCGGCAACTCCATCCTGAAGCTGATCCCGGAAAACCTGCACGCGGACGAAAACAAGATTCTTGAAAACATTCGCGCAGGCAGGCGCGTGCAGCATTTCGAAACGGTGCGACTCACCAAGGCCGGAGAACTGCTTGACGTTTCCCTGACGGTATCGCCAGTAAAGGATGAGCACGGAAATATCATCGGAGCATCGAAGATCCTGCGCGATATCTCCGACCGCAAGCGTATCGAAAAGTCACTGCTGAACGCTGAGAAGATCGCCGCGACCGGGCGCATGGCCGCGACCATCGCACACGAGATCAACAATCCCCTGGAAGCGGTGATGAACCTGCTGTATCTTCTGCGCTCGACGATCACCGATCCCCAGGGCCTGCAATACCTCGAAACCGCGGAGAGCGAACTCAATCGCGTCTCGCATATCGCCAAGCAGACACTGGGCTATTACCGTGAACATGCCTCCGCAACCCCACTCTCCATGGCGGAAATTGTCCAGCACGTCTGCATGATCTATGCGCCCCGCTGCGCGGCTGCGGGAATCCGGATCGACAAACGGCTTGAGCCGGTGCAGGCAGTCATGATGCGTCGCGGTGAGATCGTCCAGGTGATCTCGAACCTGCTGGCAAACTCCATTTACGCAATGTCCGAAGGCGGCGCACTTACCGTCACTGTCGAGGAGTCTCCGCAGGGAGTTCTTCTCACGGTCACCGACAACGGTGTTGGCATTTCCCTCGAAAATATCGGGCGCGTATTCGAGCCGTTTTTCACCACACGCAGCACCGTCGGTACCGGCATCGGCCTTTTCATCGCCAGGCAGTTTGTGGAAGGGCACGGCGGCAGTATCAGCCTGGAGAGCAGCGTTCAGCCAGAATCTCACGGCACGACAGTCCGGGTCGCTCTCCCATTGAAAACACTCTATGAAAATCCGGCGTGATCTTCTCCTGATTTTCGTGTAAACTGAAGTTTCTGAATCAAGTGCCAGGAAAGTCCTATGTCTATACATCCAGTTATGCAGCGGCTTGCCGATAAGTTGAACCGTACCGATCTTCCCGCGTTTGTTGCCGGAGACACGGTTCGCGTGCAGGTCAAGATCAAGGAAGGCGACAAAGAGCGTCTTCAGGCATTCGAAGGTATTGTGATCGCCCGTAAGAACGGCGCACAGGGTAGCTTCACAATCCGCAAGATGAGCTTCGGCCATGGCGTGGAGCGTATCTTCCCCTTCAACTCCAAGGTCATCGACAAGATCGAAAAGATCCGTTCGGCCAAGGTTCGCCGCGCCAAGCTGTTCTACCTGCGCGGACTCCGCGGCAAGGCTGCCCGTCTCAAGGAAGTCGAGCGCGCCTAGTTTCTGTTCCGTCAACGCCCCGCGCCTTTCAGGCCGGGGCGTTTTCGCGTGCGCGAAATACTCTTCCCCAATAATTGTCATTCCGAGCGCAGCGAGGAACCTGCATCTCCTTCCAGTGCTCTGAGCTCTGTTTTCTAAGCCCTGGGCTCTGGGCCCTGTGCTCCGCCATCCTAGAAACGCGTTAAAATTTCCCTGATGCCCCGCGCTCCCAAGCCCACCGCGCCGCCCGATCTGATCGAGGAAGGCGTCGAAGAACTTTCGCCCTCTACTCGCAAGATGCGAATGCTGCGCACCCTAGTCTGCGGCAATAAATATGAGAAAGCGGCCAGGCTCGAAGGCGCGACCTCCATTGCCGGGGTCGATGAGGTTGGCCGTGGAGCGCTCTTCGGACCGGTCGTAGCCGCCGCCGTTGTCCTGCCCCCAGATACGCGCATCCGTGGCCTGCGCGATTCCAAGCAGCTCGTCCGTGAAGACCGTGAGCGCCTCGCCGAGGTTGTCACGCGTAAGGCGCTGGCCGTCGCCGTTGCTGAAGTCGACTCCGTGACCATCGACCGTGTGAACATCTACCAGGCCAGCCGCATGGCGATGGTGGCAGCCGTGATGAAGCTTACCGTTGCTCCCGACCACCTGCTCATAGACGCCATGACGCTCGATCTCAAGTGTGCGCAGACGAAGATCTACTACGGCGATTCGCTCTCCATCTCCATTGCCGCTGCTTCGGTCATCGCCAAGGTCTACCGCGACAAGCTCGTCGCCGACATGCACGAACACTATCCGCAGTACGGCCTCGCCTCGCACAAGGGCTACGGCACGCCGGAGCACCTCGCAGCGCTGCGCCAGCATGGGCCGTCCCCTCTGCACCGCCGCAGCTTCCGGCCTGTAGCCGAGCTGCTTCCTCCCCTCATGGAACCGCTTCCCTTCACCGTTGTCGAGGTCCAGGCTTGAATCGAAGGCTTCTCTGCGTTACCGCACATCCTGATGACGAAAGCGGAGGCTTTGGCGGCGCTCTGCTAAGCTCCCACCGCGAAGGCATCGAGACCAACCTGCTCTGCTTCACCGACGGCCAGGCCGCTCACTATCGTGGCGACGCCAAAGATGCAGCCGACCTTGGTCAACGGCGCCGCTCGGAACTGGCCGAGGCCTGCGACGTGCTGGGAGTTACGCGGCACGAGGTTCTCGACTACGAAGATGGCGAATTGATGAAGGAAGCCATTCACCTGATCATCGGTGAAGTCGTGCAGCGCATCCGTCTGCTGCGCCCGCAGGTGGTACTGACCTTTGGCGGCGACGGAGCCGTCAACCTGCACCGGGATCACACCGTCATCTCGCTTGCAACCACAGCGGCCTTCCATTGGGCCGGACGCCCCGAGTTCTTTCATGAGCAGGTCGACGGCGGCCTGGCAGCCTACACCCCGCGAAAGCTCTACTATCTGAGCACGCCGTTCGTGGCGGTTCGCGATCGTCCCGAGCTCTCCAATGCCGCCGTAGTGCCCTGGTCGCTCTCTCTCGACACCTCCGGCGATCTCTGGGAGAAGAAGATCGAGGCCTTCAGCAAACACACCACCCAGGCCGGAGTTCTGGACCGCGTCCGCGAGATGATCGGCGAACACAAGGACTATGAGCGTTACCTGCTGGCTGCAGCCCCGCAGAGTCTCGACGTGTCTGAAGACACGGCTCTATTCCAGGGTGTCACCGCAGACTAAAGCAGAATCCGGGTGCCCCACATCTCGCTTTTGAGATGTGGGGCACCCAAGTTCTCTAGGAAGCTGCGCGTACAGTACGCCGCTTCGACCACCAGGACGTCAAAGGACGCGCCAGCATCAGCATCCAGAACACGATGGTGATGGGCACCGGCGTCAGCACGCCCTGCTTCACTCCCCACCAGTAGTGCGTGAGCCCGGCAAAGGCCGAGAGATAGGCCAGCCGGTGCAGCCGCGCCCAGTTCTTTCCCAGCTTGCGGATCGACCATGTCGTCGAGGTCAGCGCTAGCGGCAGCATCAGTAGCCAAGACACAAGACCGGCAACGATGAAACGGCGCCGCGTGATGTCGTCGATCATCGCCGCCACGCTGAAGCCCGCATAGAGGCCGACATAGGTCAGCAGGTGCAGGCATCCGTAGAAGAAGGCGTACAGGCCCAGCATCCGGCGAAAGCGGATGATCCACGCCAGTTGAGGAATCAGCCGGCGCACCGGCGTTATCGCCAGCGAGAGCACCAGCAGGCGCAGCGTTCCACGCCCGGTAAAGAACGTAACCGTGGCCGTGGGATCGGGGCCGAGGTTGTTCTCAACCATCCTCCACAGCAGCCATGCCACCGGCGCAAGACAGGCGGCATGGACAAGCACTTTTAGTCCAACAATCGTTCGATTCGAAATGGCCATGCGATCAGAAATATTTCTTGAGGTCCATGCCATTGTAGAGGCTGGCCACCTGGTCGCCGTAGCCGTTGAACATCAGCGTCGTACGGCGCTGTTTGAAGAGCGACGCACCGATGCGCCGTTCCGTCTTCTGGCTCCAGCGGGGATGGTCCACGTTTGGATTCACATTCGAATAAAAGCCGTATTCATTCGACGCCAGGTCGTTCCATGTCGTCTCCGGCTGCTTCGCAACGAATTTAATTTTGACGATCGACTTCGCCGACTTGAAGCCGTACTTCCACGGCACAATAATGCGCACGGGAGCGCCATCCTGGTTGGGCAGCGTTTCGCCATACAAGCCAAAGGTCAGCAGCGTCAGCGGATGCATCGCCTCATCCATGCGCAGGCCTTCCGAATAAGGCCAGCTGATGCTGCTTTCGCGCATCTGCGGCATCTGGCTCGGATCGGCCAGCGAAAGGAACTGTACATACTTCGCTTCAGGCTTCGGATCGACTTGCTTAATCAGCTCCGAGAGTGAATAGCCCACCCATGGAATCACCATGCTCCAGGCCTCGACGCAGCGGAAGCGATAAACGCGCTCCTCGAGCGGGTGCAGCTTCATCAGCGAGTCGATGTCGATCTTCTGCGGCTTGTTGACCAGTCCTTCGATCGACACGACCCAAGGCCGCGTCTTCAGCGAGCCGGCATTTCGCGCCGGGTCGCCCTTGTCGGTACCGAACTCGTAAAAGTTGTTGTAGTGCGTGATGTCCTGGTACGAAGTCAGATCTTCGCCGGTGGTCGAGAGCGGGCTCTTGACGGTGGAGAGCTTCGTATCCGCAAAAACTTCCGTTCCGGGATCGATCAGCCGGGAGACTCCCGCGACACTCGAGGCGAGAAGGCCTGTTGCCATCGCGCCCTTCATAAACTTGCGGCGGTCGAGATAATCGGCCTTTGGAGTCACTTCGGAATACAAAATCTCCGGGGATTTTCGAATCAACATCATGCATCCTCTCTGGTAATTGGACTCGCAGCGGCGCTCCCGGTTACATTACGCACACGCACTCCGTTTGGACGCTTTGACTGCATACAAACAAGGGAGAATCTTTCCTGCAACAGGCTTCCCGAACCCAGCCCGTTGCAATCCTAACCTGCAGCCAGGAGGTACCATGTCCACCGCTCCCACCTCACAAACCATCGCACACAGACCCATCCCTATCCAGCGAGAGACGCACATGCGCAAAGCGGCTGAGTTGATGCTGCACGCGCGCCGCCATCTGCGCCCCTTGCCCGAACTTCCCATGGAACTGCGGCCGGTGAACATCGACGAGGCCTACGCCCTGCAGGACATCATCGCTGAAGCCATGCTCCAGACCGGCGGATGGAAGGTCGGAGCCTCAGCCCCGGATGCCACGCCCGTCAGCTCGCCCATGCCGCTTTTCGGAGGGTTTGGCAAATCCGGCGAGGTGGCCTCGGCACACATGCGCCGCCTGCGAGGTATTGAGGGGGAAATCGCTTTCCTGATGGGAAAGGATCTACCGGCGCACGAAGCTCCCTACAGCCGGGAACAGGTGATCGCGGCGATTGCCAGCGCACACCCGGCGATCGAACTGCTGGAATCGGCCTTCTACGATCCCGATAAGGTGGACCGCTTCTCAACCCTCGGCGATCTGGCCAGCAATGGCGGATTCTTCCACGGTGCGGCGATCCCGGACTGGCAGCAGATCGACCTCACGAAAGAGTCCATCGTCGTAACTGTCGACGGTGCGGTTCGCTTTGAGGGCACCGCTTCCAACACCGCAGGAACCGACCTTATCCGCCTCGTCGAATGGCTGGCCAACGTCGGATCCCTGAACCACGGCGGCCTGCGCAAGGGGCAATGGGTCACAACCGGAAGCTGGTCAGGCAAGACTCATGTCGATGCCGGCGGTTCGGCGCTCGTGGAGTTCGCAAACTTCGGAGACGTTGCGATTCGGTTCGAATAACGTCCACTACAAATAAAAGAGCCCGGAGCCTTTATGGCTCCGGGCTCTTCAATTTTCGGGCTTAGCCGATCACGCGCTCAATGCTCTTGTCGATCGTTTCCTTGGGAACGTAGCCCACGATCTGGTCGGCAACCTTGCCATCCTTGAACAGAAGCAGAGCAGGAATGCCACGGATGCCATAGCGCATCGGAGTCGCCTGATTCTTATCGACGTCCATCTTCGCAACCTTCAGCTTACCGGCATTTTCGGTCGCAACTTCGTCAACGGTCGGCGCCAACGCCTTACAGGGACCGCACCAGGCTGCCCAGAAATCCACCAGAACCGGCTGCGCTGACTGCAGAACTTCCTGGTCGAAGTTTGCATCGTTTACTTCGAGAATTGTCTCAACCGCCATGACTTTTAAAAATCCCTTCCCTGTCCGGACTTGACTTGCTCCTGAACAGTGTACCGAACTAATAGATGAGAAGATGCGGGAAAAGTCGCAAGGGTAGGCGGGGCGGCAAACCGGCTTTGGCTGGCCGAAATTTAAAGCGCCCGGATTCCGAGACCGGAACCCGAGCGCTAGAGCAGCCCTCCCCCAGAACTGCCCACGCTGCGAAAGTATTTCTTTCTTAAGGAACTTGCAAGAAATCTTAGGTACTGTCTAGGTAATACAGGACTTAGGTTACGACTGTGGTAGCAGAACCACAGTCATTTCAGCGGCTTGGCGAGCCAGGTTGCAGCGCAGAATTTCCACCGGTCCGAGCTCTGCAACCGCCGCCTGAACACGCTTCTCCACACCGCTGATTTCTTCCTCCGACGCCACCAGAAGCAGCACCGCAGGCCCCGCTCCGCTAAGCGCGACTCCAAGAACACCCTCCGTGCCCGAGAGCGGCAGCAGGCGCGGTAGAAGCGGAGCCACCTTACTGCGGTAGGGCTGGTGCATACGGTCTCGCATGGCCTCGGCCACCAGGTCGCCGCGTCCTGTTGCAAAGGCAGCCGTTAACACCGCAACACGCTGCAGGTTGGCGACTACGTCGGCACGGTCGTAGCTTGCGGGCAGCACGGCACGCGATGCCGTCGTTGCCAGCGGCTTGTCAGGAATCACGACCAGTGCGCGCCACTCCGCGGGCGGAGCGAAGGTTACAGCTTGCAGCTTCTTACCATCCCAGCATCCGGCGACGAACCCGCCCAGCCAGCAGGCAGCGGCGTTGTCAGGATGCCCTTCAAGCTGTGTCGCCTCGGCGAGAATGCGGTCGCGGTCCCAGTCAAGCTTTCCGAAGTGCGCGGCAAGCGCAAGCCCCGCCAGACGCGCCGCGGCGGAAGAACCAAGCCCCATGCCGATCGGAAAGCCGTTATTGACTTCGAGCGCCAGCGGCTGAAGCTGTTTGCCATGCGCGGCAAGCGTGCGCTTATAGACGTCGAGAAGCAGGTTGCGGTCGAGAGCACCGCAGATCTCCGCACTGCGGCCAGTGGCGCGAATGCTGAAGCTTTCCGCCTCCTTTGCGCGCACCTCGAGAGAATGATCGAGAGCAAGTGCAAGGGTGTCGAAACCCGGCCCGAGATTGGCCGAGGTCGCAGGCAGCTTCAGGTAGAGTTCGCTCATCGCGAAGCCCCCTCCAGGGCGCGGAGCACCTGGTCGGCATCGGCTTCAAGGCCGAAGGTGTTGCGCCGGGTCGCATCGATCTCGGCGCGCAGATCGCCGTACTCCTCGTCACGCAGCAGTTCACCGCGGTGGTAGTGAATCGTGTAATCGGAATCCTTGAGCGTGTGCCCGGTGAGCACCAGCACGACCGATTCATGCGGTTGCACATGGCCTGAATTCAGGAATTTTTTCAGACCTGCCAGCGTCACGGCAGAGGCCGGTTCGCAGCCGATGCCTTCCGCGCCAATCTCCGCCTTGGCCAGTGCAATCTCGGCTTCAGAAACCTGCTCGACCGCGCCACCCGTCTCACGAATCACGCGCACGACCTTCTTCCACGAAGCAGGATTGCCAATGCGGATCGCAGAGGCGCGAGTATTGGCTTCCACCGGAGCCAACCGCTCTCCATTGCTCGACCGCATGGAGCGGTAGAGAGGATTCGCTCCCTCGGCCTGAACAACCGAGATCTTCGGTACGCGATCGGTCAGCCCAAGCTGCTTCATTTCAAGGAAGCCCTTACCCAGTGCCGACCCGTTAGCAAGGTTTCCACCCGGCACGATCACGTGGTCGGGGACTCGCCATTCGAATTGCTCCGCGATCTCCATTGCGGGAGTCTTCTGCCCTTCCAGGCGATACGGATTAACCGAGTTCAGCAGATACACCGGAGCGCGGCGCACGACTTCCGTCAGCACGCGAACGCAGCCATCGAAATCCGTTTTGAGCTGGCAGGTGAGCGCGCCATAGTCGACCGACTGCGACAGCTTGCCCCAGGCGATCTTGCCTTCAGGAATCAGGACCAGGCTCTTCATGCCAGCGCGCGCGGCATAAGCAGCCATCGCGGCGGAAGTGTTTCCAGTAGAGGCGCAGGCGACCCAGTTAAATCCGCGCTCCTTGGCGACGGAAAGCGCGGTGGTCATGCCTGCGTCTTTGAAAGAGCCGGTTGGATTCATGCCCTGGTGCTTGGCGTAAAGCTGAGAGATACCCAGCGCCTTTGCAGCACGGTGCAGCGGATACAGCGGAGTGTTGCCCTCGCGCAGAGAGACGATATTCGACTCATCGCGCAGAATGGGCAGCAGGTCGCGGAAGCGCCAGATGCCGCTCTGGTCCTTCAACTCAGTCGAGGAGCGCCGTTCCTTCCACAGCCAGCGCAGCGCGCTGGGGTTCGGCACATTGCGTTTTTCTGCCGTGGCATCGGGCTTCGTGCTCCATGCGGGATACTCCACCTCGAAAAGGTCTCCGCAGTGCTCACAGCGAAAATTCTCTTTCAGCTCGTCAAGCCCGATCACACGGGCGCAGCCTGTGCAGCGCAGTTGATGTACGTCTTGCATCATGATGATTGTTATCAGGTTATCAGGGTTTGCCAAGTGGCCGCGCCATGGCAAATCCCATCTTTCGCTGGCGGAGACCGTTTCGGGCGAGACAACCTGCTGACAATCGAATGTCAATCGCGTGATATTTGCCCCATCCGCCGGGCCTAAGGTTTCTAGTCGAGCCGGCAGGCTTCAAACGGCCGGTTTCAGAAACAGGTGCAACAATGCAAAACACAACCCACCTCCCAGTAAATCCTGCGACTAACCCATTGAATCGACGCTCGCTCCTCAAGCACGGTCTGCTCGCAGGAGGAGCGGCAGCCACCCTGGCTGCCACAAACGCTTTCTCTCAGTCCCAAAGCTTGTTCGAGCTGGACCGTGGAGATATCGCCATCCTCCGCTTCCTGGCCGCCGCCGAACTCCTCGAGAGCGATCTGTGGACCCAGTACGCCGAGTTAGGCGGGGTCACCGACGGCGCCCAGAGCACGTACCAGCAAGCCCTCTCTTTTCTCGACGGCGACGGCTCACAGTACATAACCTCCAACACAATCGACGAAGTCAGCCACGCCAACTTCCTGAACGCTTACCTTGAAAGCGCTGGCGCAGATCCCGTCAACCTCGATGCATTCAGGACCCTTAAAGGCTCCACCGCCACCGGTGCGGCAGATGTCCCTCGCCTCACCAATCTGCTCCACCTCAACGTCGACACAAGCTGGTACATCCGTTATCGATCCACGACAAACCCTGACACGGGCGCAACTTACCCGCAGGCCATCACCATCCACAACCGTCCTGCCATCCCCGCTACTGACTCGGATTTCGAAAATGCCAACCACATCCAGGCCATTGCCAATACCGCGGCATTCCACTTCGGATCCATCGAGCAGGGCGGCACCAGTCTCTACGCTTCCCTGTCTCAGAAGGTGACGCACGCCCAGGTCCTCGAGATCACGCTCGGCATCGGCGGCGATGAGATCGCTCACTTCCTAGAATGGGTAGATTTTGCCGGCAACGCTGTCCAGCCCGGCGGCCCGAACGGCGATCAGTTCAACTTCGAGGGATCCACCACACCGGTTACGGACAAGGGGCTGACCTTTCCCGACTTCACTAAGAAAGGTCCTCTCTTCCAGCCCAATCTCATCTTCCCCGTCCCGTCTGAATTCGTCAGCTCCAGGCTCCCACGCTGCGCCGTGATCCGCCCCATTACATACAGGTTCGGAGGAGCCAGGGCAGCCGTAGCGGCTCTCACTGCCAGCGGACTCTTCACCGGCCAGTCCAAGCAATTCTTCTCTGCCGTGCAAGCCATGGCCAACGCGGCAGATGCAGCCATCCGCGGAGTCTAAACTCAACAATCCGTAACAAAATCTACGCATACCGGTCCTTTGTTCACCCACTTCTCCCTCTGCTGGTTCGAGATGTGGGATTTTTTTTAGCCCGCTGCTCTCTTCGGCTACGGCTTGCGAGACGGATCACTGCATTGAGGTTGTGTTGATCCGAAGTCCCACAGGGACTGGTATCATCGCCGCGAGATGACCCTGAAGACCGAAACCGCTCCTCGCATCTTCATCTCGATCGCCTCTTACCGCGATCTGCAGCTTGGCCCCACGGTCGAAGACTGCCTGCGCAAAGCGGCTCACCCCGAGCGCCTGCGCTTCGGTATCTGCTGGCAGCACGGGGCCGAAGAGCTTCCCCTCGAACTCTTCAGCGACCCCAACTGCCGCGTGTTCGACATCGACTGGCGCGAAAGCCGCGGAGCCTGCTGGGCGCGCGCCGCCATCATGGATCTATGGCAGGGCGAAGAATGGTTTCTGCAGGTGGATTCGCACTGCCGCTTCGCGCCGCGCTGGGATGAAACACTGCTGCGGATGGCGGCGGAATGCGGCAGCGCAAAACCCATCCTCAGCACCTACGCCACCCCATTCACTCCTGACGCGAACGAACAGCTGACGGAGCGCCCGCTGCAAATGCTGCTGCAGGGTTTCTCTCCCGAGGGCATCCTCACGTTGAAGCCGGGCGATTTCAACGTAAAACCGGACCGCCCGGTGCGGGCACGCTTCGTCTCCGCTGGATTCCTCTTCGCACCCGGCTCTTTTGTCGCGGAAGTCCCCTACAACCCCGAGCTGTACTTCCTGGGTGAGGAGACTGCGCTTACCCTCCGCGCCTTCACCCATGGCTACGATTTCTTCCATCCTCCGGAAACGGTCATCTGGCACGACTACATCCGCGCCGACGCAAAGAAACACTGGGGCGACCACCAGGCGCAGACCTCCGCACAGCCCTGGAGCCAGCTCGACGAAGCCAGCCGGGCCAAAGTGAGAAGGCTCATGCTGGGCGAGGACACCGGGCGCTTCGGGCTGGGTGCGGCTCGCACTCTGGCAGATTACGAAGCATTCTCAGGAATCAACCTTCAGCAGCAGAAGGCCCAGACGTACACCATGCGTGGCGATCCGCCGCCAAATCCCGAGACCGAACCGGGATGGGAGGAGCGCATCTACCCGTGGATTGCGCGCATCGTCGTGGAAGGAAACCACCTGCCGCCTCAAGCTCTCGATGACATGGTGCAGTGGTACATCGGCATTCATGATGCCGATGGCTGCGAGATCTACCGCGAAGATATTCCAGCAGCACAGATTGCGCCCCTGCGCGATCAGCCTGTCGTCACTGTTATCTGCGAGTTCGCCGCGGAGACGATTCCCGTTTCGTGGACGATCTGGCCAGTTCACGGCTCGCGCGGGTGGCTGAGGAAGACCACCGGAAGATTCGGCGAAGACGATTTCGCCATTCTGAAACCGGAGGACGTTTCTTCGACCTCCTGAATCTGTTCGCTTTTTGTTCGCTACAATGGTTAGAGATGAGCCTCTGCAACCTCATCCCATAACCGCATGAACACTGAGGCAAAACTCGCGATCCTGGCCGATGCGGCAAAGTACGACGCATCCTGCGCCAGCAGCGGGTCGGTGCGCAGCGGCAATGGAAAAGGGATTGGCCACACCGACGGCACCGGCATCTGCCACAGTTACACGCCCGATGGCCGCTGCGTTTCGCTGCTTAAGATCCTGCTGACCAATTACTGCACCTATGACTGCGTCTTCTGCGTGAACCGCATTTCGAGCGATATCCGCCGGGCACGGTTTACTCCGCAGGAAGTGGTCGATCTTACGCTCAATTTTTATAAACGGAACTACATCGAAGGCCTGTTTCTGAGTTCGGGCATCATCCAGTCGCCCGACTACACAATGGAACAGCTGATCGAAGTTGCGCGGCTGCTGCGTGAGGTACACGCTTTCGGTGGATACATTCACCTGAAAGCGATCCCCGGCGCCTCGGACCGTTTAATTGAACTGGCCGGAACCTACGCGGACCGCCTCAGCGCGAACATCGAGTTGCCAACGCAGCAGGACCTCGTGCAGCTTGCTCCCGAGAAGAAGACGCAAGTGATCGAAGGCACGATGTCACAGATCCACACGCAGCGCGAAGAACGCGAAGAGGATCGCCGCCGCTTCCGCTCGGCACCGAAGTTCGTTCCCGCCGGGCAGTCCACGCAGATGGTCATCGGAGCGACGCCCAGCACCGACCGGCAGGTGCTTTCGACAGCGTCAAATCTCTACTCGTCCTATAAGCTGCGCCGCATCTACTTCTCCGGTTTCAGCCCTTATCCCATGGGCGACGCGCGGCTGCCGCAAAAGCCGGCTCCATTGGTGCGCGAGCATCGCCTCTACCAGGCAGACTGGCTGATGCGTTACTACGGCTTCGAAGCGAAAGAGCTGACGAGCGACGAGCAGCCCAACCTCGACCTCAACCGGGACCCGAAGCTGACCTGGGCTGAAGCGCATGATGAGTTCTTCCCTGTCGATGTGAACGCCGCGCCCAGAGAAGCCCTGCTGCGCGTGCCTGGCATTGGTTATCGCAACGCCGACCGCATTCTGCAGATCCGCCGCTACCATCGCCTTTCACAGGATGATCTGCGCAAGCTGAATGTTCGCGTGAAGCTAGCGGCACGTTTTGTAATCACCACTGACTCTTTTCCTGTCATGTCGCATGAGCCCGATAGCGCCATCGGCACTCCCGCACCGGCTGCCATGCAGATGGAGCTCTTCTCAGCGGCGAACGCATCGGTCACAGGAGAGCTCTGAAGCATGCTCCCCTTCGTGCCCGAAGTGGTAATCGAGCCGGCCTTCGAAGCGTGGCGTGACCAGGCGCGAAGCCTGCTCACGCAAGGGATAAGTCCCGATGCGGTGAAGATCATCGACACGCTCACGCAGCCCGGGCTTGCCTTCACAAAGATCGAGCCGGTAGAAGCAGGCCGCAACATCTCCGTGCCGAGGGATTTTCTCGAACGCGCTTCTGTTGTCGCCTGCCACCGAAATCCCGAACGATGGCAACTGCTTTACCGCCTGCTTTGGAGGCTGCAAAGCGAGCGCAACCTGCTCAAGGTGGATATCGACGAAGACGTAGCTCTCTTTCGCCGCCTCGAGCACCAGGTGCGGCGCGATCTGCACAAGATGCACGCCTTCCTGCGCTTTCGCCGCGTGAACTTCGAGCGCGATGAGCTTTACGTCGCATGGTACGAGCCGGACCACTACATCTTGAATCTCGCAGCACCGTTTTTTCGCGAGCGCTTCGCCGTCATGCGCTGGTCGATTCTTACGCCCGATGCCTCCGTCTCCTGGGACCCCGACGCAAAACGTATCCAGTTCGGACTCGGAGTTTCGCGTGAAGCGGCTCCGCAGGAAGATGAACTGGAAAGCGTCTGGCGCACTTACTACGGTTCCATATTCAACCCGGCGCGTTTGAACACGCGCGCCATGCGCAACGAGATGCCGGTGCGCTACTGGAAGAACCTGCCCGAGCTGAATGTCCTGCCGCAGTTGTTGGAAAAAGCCGGCGGGCGGGTAGATGCAATGATCGGTGGGCAAGGCAAGCTCTCGGCCGCGGCCTACGTGCCGGAGGCGCATGAGCTGCCGGTTTTGCGTGAAAGCATTCCACAGTGCCGCGGTTGCGATCTGCATGCGGGAGCAACACAAGCGGTTTTCGGTCAGGGTCCTGAGAACGCGCGGCTGATGCTGATTGGCGAGCAGCCCGGCGACGAGGAAGATCGCAGCGGCCAACCGTTTGTCGGCCCTGCGGGTCGATTGCTAAATGAGATCCTGCGCGAATCCGGCATCGATCGCCAGCAGGTCTACGTGACGAACGCGGTCAAGCACTTCAAGTACGTGCAGCGCGGCAAGCTGCGCTTGCACCAGTCTCCGCGCATGAGCGAAATCGTGGCCTGCCGCCCATGGCTGCTCGCCGAACTCGACGCCATCAAGCCGGAGCTCGTAGTGTGTCTCGGCGCATCGGCTGCAAAATCACTGCTGGGCGCGCAATTTGCACTGATGCGCGAGCATGGAAAAATACTCAGCTCCGCTTATGCGCCGCAGGTAATGGCTACGTTGCACCCCTCTGCGATTCTGCGCGCCACGGAGGCAACCCGGGAAGAAGAGATGCGAACGATGATGACGGAAGATCTCAAAGCTGCCGTCGCCCACATGCAGGCGGTCAAGCCAGCCATCCAAAGCCCGGTTGAGCATCGGCCTACCCGAATTTTCGTATAAAATCGTCGCGTGGATACCCTCCTCACCCCTCGCTCCGCAGCCCTGAGACTGGGAATTTCTTACCCGACGATCAAGCAGTGGATCTACCACGGCAAGATCAAGACGGTGAAGACGCCGGGAGGGCACTATCGCATTCCCGAAGCCGAACTCGATGGTTTCCTGCATAAGGCGAAGCGCCCTGAAACACCGAAGCGAGCCATGCTGCGAACCGTCAGCGGTCGGAACCAGCTCACTGGACGCATCGTGGAGCTGAAATACGACGGCCTGCTGGCGCAGGTGAAGCTCTCCATCGGCGGACAGATCATTACCTCGATCATCACCGCCGACGCCGCGCATGAAATGCAGCTTGAGGTCGGTGAAACCGTGGCCGCGCTGATCAAATCCACAGAAGTGATGGTGCTGCGTGTCTGAGATACGACGAATTGTTCTGCTCGCCCTGCTGCTCGTTCTCGCTCCCGCGCTCTGGGCACAGCAGACGCTGCGCATTGCCGCAGCCGCTGACCTGCAGCCGCTACTGCCGGATATCCTCACGCAGTTTGAGAAGCAGACCGGCATCCACGCAGAGGCTTCGTTTCAGTCTTCGGCAACGCTGGCTGCGCAGATCATCAACGGGGCGCCGTTTGACGTTTTCATGGCCGCCGACATGGGGTTTCCGCAAAAGGTCATCGCCGCCGGTCTGGCCGAAGAAACCGAGCCCATTGCCTACGCGCGCGGCACGCTGGTGCTGTGGACGCGCAAGGATTCCGGTATCGCGACACTCAGCGTCGGCACCTTGAAAGATGCGGCGATCAAATCGATCGCCGTCGCCAACCCGGAGCATGCTCCATACGGCCGCGCCGCGCAGGCATCGCTTCAGAAGCTCGGCCTTTATGACACCCTCAAGCCTAAGCTGGTGACGGCAGAGAACATCGCGCAGACCGCTCAGTATGCAGAATCCGGGAACGCACAGCTCGGCCTCATCTCGCTCACCTCCGCGCTCACGCCGCGTCTCGATTCCATCGGGCGATATGTAAAGATGCCCACCGATTCCTATCCGCCCATTCTGCAGGGAATCATCATCGTCAAGCACCCGGCGGGCACACAAAACGCGCATCGCTTCCTCGACTTCCTTACTTCGGCTCCGATCAGGCAGCAACTCGCCTCTGGCGGCCTGGCGTCCCCGAAGTAACCGGCCCATGGACTCGCCTTTGGACACGCAGGCGTTGACTCTCACGCTGCGGCTCGCCGCAGTGACTACCTTCGTACTGCTCGTAGCAGCGATTCCGCTTGCCTACTGGATCACGTTTACGCATTCGCGGCTGCGGGCGTTCGTAGAATCCATCGCAACCTTGCCGCTGCTGCTGCCTCCGACCGTGCTTGGCTTTTACCTGCTGGTCCTGTTGGGGCCGCGCACCACATTTGGACGCCTATGGGTTCATCTCTTCGGCCATCCTTTGGCTTTCTCGTTTTCAGGACTGGTCATCGGCTCCGCCATTTACAGCCTGCCCTTTGCGGTGCAGCCGATGGTCGCAGGCTTCTCCGCAGTCGATCGGAGCCTGATCGAACAGGCGTGGCTGCTCGGCGCTGACTGGAAACGGCTGCTGCGCGAAATCCTGCTGCCGCTGTCAAAGCATTCGGTCCTGGCGGCGGCGGTGCTCTGCTTTACACATACAGTCGGCGAGTTCGGCGTGGTGCTGATGATCGGCGGCGATATCCCTGGCCAGACCCGAACCCTCTCGATTTCGATCTTCGACCAGGTGCAGGATTTTGCCTACGCGCAGGCAAATCGCACCGCAACGATGCTGGTAGCCATCTCCATCGTTGCGCTGGTGCTGTTGTACACCCGTCGCCGCAGAGGAGAAGCTCATGGCTGAGACTTCCCTCTCCGTCAACCTGAGCTATCGCCGCGAAGACCTGGCGCTCGACGTATCATTTGTGCTGCGCTTGCAGTGGACGGTGCTCTTCGGATCCTCGGGGGAAGGCAAGACAACGCTGCTGCGGCTGATCTCGGGTTTGCTCACGCCCAAAGAAGGACGCATATCTCTTGGCGACCGCGCCTTTTTCGATTCCACTTCGCGAACGAACCTGGCTCCCTCGCAAAGAAAAGCTGGATTCGTTACCCAGCACGCCTCGCTGTTCCCTCACCTGACAGCCCGCGAGAACGTCGCGTTCGGGCTTCATAAACTCAACCCGTCACAACGCGACTCCCGTGTCGAAGAGATGCTCGACCTCTTCGAGGCGCGAACGCTCGCGGAGCGGCGGCCCGAGAAGCTGTCAGGCGGAGAAAAGCAGCGAATCGCACTCGCGCGAGCGCTCGCTCCGCGCCCAAGCCTGCTTCTGCTCGACGAGCCCTTTGCTGCGCTCGACCTCTCGGCTCGCAGCCTGATCACCGGCCGTATCAGAGAGACCGGTGTCCCGGTCCTGCACGTTTCGCACGACCTCGCAGACGCATGGCAGATGGATACAGAGGCCCTGATTCTCGAAGACGGCAGAATTCAGGCTCAGGGCGATGCTCGGAAGGTTCTGACGCCCTACAGGGATCGGCTGCTGGCACAGCTAAGCTGAGAATCGGGGCCGTGTCTCGATTGCACAGGGGTGACGAAACTCTTCCCACCGGAAACGAGAGATTTGTCATTCCGGACGCAGTGAGGAATCTGCACCCTCTCTTTTCGCCGGAGCCCAGACGGCAGATCTCCCGTCTCTCTCAGAACGACAAAAGACATCCGGCGCCTCGATTTGCCTATCCGAGTAGAACAGGCTCCGGCTCAAGATGAATGCCGAACTTCTCCTCTACCCCGGCGATAATCCGATCGCGGAGAGCGAAGACATCCACAGCCCGGGCGTGGCCGCGGTTGATGAGCGCCAGCGTGTGGCGGCTGGAGATGCCGGCCTCGCCCAGCGCGTATCCCTTGTGGAAACCGGCCTGCTCCACCAGCCAGGCGGCAGGAAGCTTTACCTGCTCCTCGGGTGCGGGATAACTCGGTACACCACTGGGATTGTTCGCTGCAATCCGCGCGTAATGCTCCGGTGTGACAACTGGATTCTTGAAGAAGCTTCCCGCACTGCGGCAGTCGGCATCGCCCTCGACGATCAGCATGCCCTTGCCCCGGCGGATTTCGCGAACCGCATTCGCTGCTTCGGCTAAACCTGGCGCCTGCTTATCCTGAAAGTAGCGCTTTAAGTCCGCGTAGGAAAGTGATGGCTTTGCGTCGAGGTGTAGGTTGTAGACAACCGCCGTGACGATATACCTGCCGCGCTCGGTGCTGTTGAAGATGCTGCGCCGGTAGGCGAAACCGCAGTTGCTGGCCTGCATTCCTTCGATCGTAAGGGTCTCGAGGTCCAGAACGCTCACGCCCAGGATCGTATCCGCTACCTCCTGCCCGTAAGCGCCCACATTCTGCACCGGCGTACCGCCGACAGTGCCAGGGATTCCGGCAAGACACTCGATGCCGCCGTAGTTCAGGCCGACGGCGTGAGAGACGAAGCCATCCCAGTCCTCGCCAGCGGCGACGTAGAACTTGTCCCCGCTCTTACGGATACCCCTGAGAGCCATGCGCAGCACCAGGCCGGGAAAGCCTTCGTCCGAGACCAGCAGGTTACTACCTCCGCCGAGAACAAACAGCGGCAAGCCTTTGCTGCGAGCGAACTGAACCGCTTCGAGAACATCTTCATCCGAAGACGCCTCGGCAAACCAGCGGGCTGGGCCGCCGATCCGGAAAGTTGTGTAGGGGGCGAGCGGGACGTTTTCGCGGAAGTCCATTTCGTTCAGGGTTAGAAGGGTGCCCCACGTCTCAAAATCGAGACGTGGGGCACCCGATTAATTCTTGGTAGCGGCAAGCTGCTCGGCCTGCAGGACGACAAGCTGGCTCAGGTCCTTCTTCTCAAGTCCGTGAACGCTCTTGTTGAACTCGTCCACCTTGCTCGACCAGTTCATGGAGCAGAACTTCGGTCCGCACATGGAGCAGAAGGCTGCTTCCTTGTAGTAGTCATCGGGCAGAGTTTCGTCGTGCATCGAGCGCGCCGTCTCCGGATCGAGCGAGAGCGCGAACTGCTTCTCCCAGTCGAAGGTGTAGCGGGCGTAGCTGATGGCATCGTCGCGATCCTGCGCGCCGGGGCGGCGGCGGGCGATATCGGCTGCGTGGGCGGCGATCTTGTAGGCGATCATGCCGTCCTTTACGTCCTTCTCGTTCGGCAGTCCCAAATGTTCTTTAGGCGTGACATAGCAGAGCATCGCCGCTCCGTGCCAGCCGATCATGGCTGCGCCAATGGCGGAGGTGATGTGATCGTAGCCGGGGGCAATGTCCGTGACCAGCGGTCCGAGCACGTAGAAGGGAGCACCATCACACAGCTCCACTTCCTTGTCCACCTGCTCCTTGATCTTGTCCATCGGCACGTGACCGGGGCCCTCGATCATCACCTGCACGTCGTCCTTCCAGGCCTGGCGGGTCAGCTCGCCGAGGGTCTTCAGTTCGGCAAACTGCGCTTCGTCCGAAGCATCTGCAACTGAACCGGGGCGGAGTCCATCGCCCAGCGAGTAGCTGACGTCGTACTTGGCCATGATCTTCGTGATGCGGTCGAAGTTCTCGTAGAGGAAGTTCTGCTTGTGATGCGCGGTCATCCACTGCGCCATGATGGCGCCTCCGCGGCTCACGATGCCGGTGATGCGCTTGGCAACCATGGGCACGTACTGGATCAGCACGCCGGCGTGGATGGTGAAGTAGTCGACGCCCTGCTGAGCCTGCTCTTCGATCACTTCAAGGTATAGGTCGATGTTGAGGTCTTCGACACGCTTCACGCGGGTCAGTGCCTCGTAAAGCGGCACGGTGCCGATGGGCACCGGCGAGTGGCGCAGGATGGTGTCGCGGATCTCGGGAATCTTGCCGCCGGTGGAAAGATCCATCACCGTGTCGGCGCCGTGCTGGACGGCCATGTGCAGCTTGCGAAGCTCTTCGTCGATGTTTGACGTAACCGCCGAGTTGCCGATGTTGGCGTTGACCTTGCACTTGGTCGCCACGCCGATACCCATGGGCTCGAGCTCGGGATGGTTAATGTTCGCGGGGATGATGAGCGTGCCCTTGGCGATCTCCGCGCGAATCAGTTCGGCAGGCAGGTTCTCGCGCTTTGCGACGTAATCCATCTCCTCAGTGATGAGGCCCTTGCGTGCGAAGTGCATCTGCGACATGTTGGTGTCGCCGGTGCGAGCTGCTTCTTCACGGCGTTTTACGATCCATTCGGCGCGAGGCTTGAGAATCTCGAGGGTTGCGTTGGGAGTCAGGCCGCTGGTCGTCATGTTCACCTCAGGGAAAAAGTGGCTTGCGCCGCATCCGCGAACAAAAATACGCGAAGGCATTCATTGGATTATAAATGCGGCCGATTCAGACCGCTCGAAATCACAGCCGCCGGATTTCCTCAGCTAGAGCAACTTCTTCACGCTGTCCGCCACGATTTCCGTCACCGCATCCTCATTGAGAATCTCATGTCCCTTACCCGACAGAGTAAGCAGCAATGCCTTGATTCCACGGCTTCGGGCAGCACGCGTGTAGGCGCGGGCGTACTGCGGCAGAGTCGTTCGGTCCTCTGCTCCCGAGACAGCGATGATGCTCATGTCGCAGGACATCTGCTTAAGCGTTTCCATCGGTGACAGGCTTTTCGCCGGCACCAGCCACAGAGGATTCAATTGCGACATAGCCATGTGATGCCGGAAGGCAGGCACATCGCACGGGCAGCTGACCAGGAAAAGCTGCTTCACCAGCCCCGGACGCAGCGCGGCAATATCGGCGGCGATAGCCGCTCCGCCGGAGTGACCGACGAGCACCACAGTCTTCGCGCCATACTGTGTGCGCAGCGCGGAGATGGCGTCGGCCAGCGCGAGCGCCACATCCGGCGTGTAGTTCTCGCCCGCCGCGAAACCGCGATTTCCATCGGACTTTGCGCCATAGGGATCGGCGTAGCCAGGGCGCAGCAACGCCGCCACTCGAACCCCGGGAAGGAGTTGCGAAACAGTGGAGGCAAACCGGTACTGATAGCCCGGCTTGCGGAAGGGCGCGTCGCCGTGCAGGACGACCACCAGCGGAGCTCCAGGGATGGGGTTCCCCTCAAAATAAATGCGGCCGGCTATCCGCGGCTTGCTCGCGCCGATTGAAATTGGCTCTCCACTGGCGGCGGAGGCGGGGAAGGTTGGCGCAAATGTGCCGCGTACGGCCAGCAGCAAAGCAGCGATTGCCAATACCAGCACCGCGAGAAGGGCGAGACGAATGCGGACTCTTGAAGTTCGTTCCATCGGTTGATCCCAGCCTAATCGTTTCTTCCGGATTGCGTTTGTCTTCGGTGGCCTACTACACTAGTAGCGTCCATGAAAAAGAAGAATCAGGGCCTGAAAATCGGCGTTGCGATGGTGATCGTGCTCGGTGTGATCGCCTACCTTGCTGTCACAGGCGCCAGCGCGACCAAGAGCTATTACGTCACCATCCAGGAACTGAATGCCATGGGCCAGAAGGCGTACACGCGCAACCTGCGTGTGGCCGGCAATGTGCAGCCCGGCTCCATCGTGCACTCGGGCACCAACGCGGAATTCGTACTGGTTGAGAACGCCAATCACCTGCGCGTCTCCTACCAGGGCGAAGAGCCGCCGCCGGACACCTTCAAGGACAATTCGCAGGCGCTGGCCATTGGCACCTTTGGACGCGACGGCGTTTTCCACGCCACGCAGCTACAGGCCAAGTGCGCGTCGAAGTATGCACCAGCGGCTCCCGGGGCAACGCCCGGCGCGAAGCCTGCCACTGCCAGTTCCGCCGCTGCGATGGTACAAACCCGCTAAGTTTCGAGCACGCATGTTATGACGCCGTGCATGAGCTGATGCCATGATCCTGCGCTCACTTAACTCTCAGACGCTCTTCTATGCGGCATTGGGCTTCTTCATTGTCGTTCCGTTGCTGGCCAGCTGGATCTCAGGCGTAAATCGCTTCACTCTGACGTTGCGGCTCGTGCAGAAATTTGCGCTGGGCATACTGTGCCTGCTCTTCGCCGTCCTGCCCGGTATGTACTTCACTTACGACCATGGCAATCCCGCTCCCGAATGGAGTGGACGCGTCGTGTTTGGAGTCATGGCCCTCCTGATGGTCGGCACAGGCCTTCGTACTCTTCTGCGCTGGCGAAAAGGCCTGCCTTGGGAGGACTTCGACAACCAGACGGACTAGCCGGCGGCTGTCCTCTCTTCTCCCAGGAATGCCGGGCGGAAATCCCGAGTGAACTCTGCGAAATTGCGAGGCGCGTTGTTCGTGACTTCCTGCACCGCGCCTGAAATATCGGCGGCCTCGCCACGCCGGTAATGAGCGTAATCCTCGACCAGCCCCTCAGCCTGCCAGCCGGGCATGTGGAAAGCAGCCAGGGCGCTGCGAAACTCGCTTTCGGGAATATCGACGAATGCGACCGGCTTGCTGATGGCGGAGGATATCCTGGCAGCCATCTCGGCGTGCGTCAGGGCCTCGGGGCCGGTGAGATCGTATGTTCTGCCCTCGTGCCCAGGTTCGGTGAGCGCAGCTACCGCAACAGAGGCTATATCGCGGACATCGATAATGCTCACGCGGCAGTCTCCGGCAGGCGCGAACAGCTTGCCTTCGCTGGCGATCGACTTGCCGAGCATCAGAATGCCCTGCATATAGAGGTTGGGCCGCAGGTTGGTGTACGCCATGCCCGAGCGGGCTAGTCCCCTCTCCACAACAGCGTGATAGTGCAGAAAACGACAGGGCGAATTCAGAGCCGCGTGGAGTTGCGAGAGATAGACAACGTGCTGGACGCCCGACTCGGTTGCGGCCTTCACAAACCGTAGTTGTTGCTTCTCGACACGGTCCGACGAGTTGGTGACCAGGAAAGCCCGTTCGACACCATCAAGGGCTTTACGAAGACTCGCCTCGTTGTCAAAGTCAGCCGGCACGTACTCAACGTTCGCAGGCGCATCCTGTGAACCGTTCCCGCTGCGGGACATCGCGCGTACTTGCACGCCTTTTGCCGCAAGACGGCCAATTATTTCTGAGCCATTTTGCCCGGTCGCTCCAGTGACAAGGATCATGGAAACCTCCACCTGAAATGATCGCGAACAGCCGAAACCGGGTTGTACATGAAGTTGATTTGCTATGTGAATTCCCGGAGACGAAGTCTTTATACTTTCAGGAGCATGCCGCCACTCGTAGAGTTACATGACGTATCGAAGCTGTATGGCAGCTTTGCCGCGCTGCGCAAGATTTCCCTTGGCTTCGAGCAAGGCCGCTGTTACGTTCTGCTGGGCGAAAACGGCGCGGGTAAATCGACGCTGCTGCGCATAGTCGCCGGACTGATCAAGCCGACCCATGGCAGGCTTGCACTCTTTGGCGATCTTTCTCCGGAAGAAGCCCGCAGCCGCATCGGCTACATGAGCCACGCACCGATGCTTTACGATGAGTTTTCCGGGGTTGAAAATCTTCGCTACTTCGCCGACCTCTATCGCGAACGTCCATGCCTTACTCCTGAAGATGCACTCCGCGCGGTTGGACTCGATCCCACCCTGAAGCGCACCGTCGGGCACTACTCGCAGGGCATGCGCCAAAGGACATCGCTTGCGCGCGTGCTGCTGCCGCAGCCCGATCTCCTGCTGCTCGACGAACCGTTTTCCAATATGGACGCAAACAGTGCAAGGCAGATGCTGGATCTTGTTGCGAAGCTGCGCGAAGAAGGTAAGACCGTTCTGCTTACGACTCACCAGCGTGAACTGGCCGAACCAGTCGCCGACTACCTTCTTACCCTGCGGGCTGGTAGTGTCGCTTCGCTAATCGATACAAAGGTGGTGGCATCGTGAAGACAAATGCGGCACGATTCCTCGATTCGCTTGGCATTGCATACGAACTGCGCGAGTACAAGCTCGATCCGGAAGAGTTTTCGGCCATCATCGTTGCCGAGAAGATCGGTCTCCCGCCGGAGCAGGTCTTCAAGACGCTGCTTTGCACCACCGCAGAACGCGGACATGTTTTCGCAGTCGTGCCTGGCAACGAGGAGCTCGACTTCAAGAAGCTGGCCCGCGCCGCCGGCACCCGTAAAACGGAGATGGTGTCACTGAAAGATGTAGAACCGCTGACCGGATACGTTCGTGGCGGCGTAACCATCTTCGGAGCGCGCAAGGACTTTCCCGCTTACGTCGATGAGACGATTGAGCTGTTCGACGTGATCTCTGTCTCAGCCGGAACACGAGGCGTGCAACTCATGCTTTCGCCCGCGGATTACCTGAAGGCCGCGCAGGCTCGCCAGTCCAATGCAGAACTTGCTGACCTCTCAAAAGAGATGCACGCATGAAGCGGCCTTATTTCCTGCTGCACCTGTTGAAGGATCTGCGGCTCGAATGGCGCTCGCGCGACGCCATCAACGCCATGCTTTTCTTCGCGCTGCTGGTGGTGGTGATCTTCTCGCTGGCCTTCGATCCCACGCGTTCGGTGGCACGGCAGATCTCGGGGCCGGTGCTGTGCGTGGCGATTCTGTTTGCCGCCGTCAGCGCCCTGAACCAGGCATGGGCGCGCGAGTTACGGCACGCCGTGCTTGATGCGCAGCGCATGACTCCTGCCCCGGCGTCTTCGCTGTTTCTTGGCAAGGTGCTGGCCAATTTTCTATTTGTATCCGTAATTGAGTTAATTCTGGCTCCGCTCTTCACAATCTTCTACAACCTGCACCCGCTCGGAAACGCATGGCTGCTACTGGTTGCCGTGCCTCTGGGAACCTGGGCGATCCTGATCAACGGAACCTTCTTCGCTGCGCTGTCGATCCGCTCGCGCAACCGCGAACTGCTGCTGCCGCTGATCCTGTTTCCGATCTTCATGCCGGCACTGCTGGGAATGGTGCTGGCCATCTCGGCAGTTCTCAGTGGTGAGACGGACCCGATGCTCTGGATCAAAATGCTGGCAGGTTACGACGTGATCTTCACAACGATCAGCTTGCTGATGTTCGAGATCGTGCTGCACGCAGAGGACTAGAAGCCGGGGATCAGACGGGTGCGCCCGTTTCGATTTTTGGACCTTATTCGAAGAAAAGTCCCAACCGGAATCTCAGAATCGAGGTGTGGAGGACCCGCACCCGTTTGCGCCTTAGTTTGCAAAAAGCAAAAGGCAGGGCCGAAGCCCTGCCTTTTGCTTTGTCTTTGCGCCAGAGGCGCGGTCACCTGGACGGTGAGTCCCGGCCAGTCCCTACCAGTGACCGGTAGAGTGCAGGTGAAGAAGATGCACGGCCGAGAATGCTACGAGCCAGAGACCGGCAACTGTGGAAGCGACGCGCATGACAATACGTCCAGCGTGACGATCTTCGTGATGGACAGGATGGCCTTTGCGGGTTGCAAACATCTGTCCCGCCAGGCCGATCAGGAGAATAATGCCGCCAAAAATGAGGGTGAACCAAGCCATGGGCATACGTTCTACTCCCTTCCATATAGAGTTGTGAAGTGTTTTTTCTAATTTTTGTTGGCTGTCCATCCGATCAAAATGCCGGGGATGCGGTGCCGTCACTTACGGATGCTTCTATCTTCAGGTCGATGCCGAATTCTCAGGCCACTCCGGTAGACTATTACCGATGACTAAAGCGTTTCGATGGTTATGGTTCGCGGCTACGGCGGCGGTTCTCGCCAACGGATTTCGTATTGCCATGTACGTGGTTCCGGAGGATGTGAACCAGGGCGAGATCTCGCGGATCTTGTATTATCACGTACCTTCCTGGAGCGGCATGGGGACCTTCTTTGCCCTCAACCTTCTCTGCTCGGTGGCCTACCTTGCATTTCGTAACAGCAGGAGTGCGCTGGCCGACAAGGCCGATGCCCTGGCCGTCGCCTCGGCAGAGATGGGCGTTGTCTACTGCCTCATCGGCATGGTGACCGGCTCGCTCTGGGGACGCGCTGCCTGGGGTATCTGGTGGACCTGGGATGCGCGGCTTACGACCACGCTGGTGCTCTGGCTCATCTATGTTGCCTATCTTCTGCTGCGCCGTTTCACTGGAGGCGCGCAGATGAAAACGCTTTCGGCGGTAATGGCGATCTTCGGATTCGCGGATGTGCCTATCGTTTACATGTCCACGCGTTGGTGGAGAACGCAGCATCCTGCCCCGGTCTTCTTCGGCGGACCGAACTCGGGCCTCGACCCCAGCATGCTGCCGGCGCTCTTCTGGAACCTTGCCGGATGGCTGATGTGGGGTGTATTCGTCGTATCCCTTCGCTACTCCGCCGAACGGCGTCACCAACGGGCTGAACAGCAGGCAGCAGCCGCGGCACTGGAGGCAGCATGAGCTCACTCTCGCACCGTCACCTTATTTACTCCTACACCGTTACCTGGGTGATTCATCTGGCCTATCTCGCCTATGTCGGCCTGAAATGGAAAGCCTCGAAAAAATCGGCCGATCAGTAGCCTGCCCTGCGGCTCATCGCGCGTTCAATACGTCTAACTGCGTGCGCTCTGTTCTCAACTTCAGCGCACGCAAAGACATCCAAAATGCCTAGAATTCCGCTGCAGCTTGCCGCGATTGCGGCCACTCCTCTGCTCTCATTCAGCCTGCTTGCACAGCAGCCCGCGGCAACGCCCTCCTCAACTTCTCAGCCGCCAACCGCTCCCACCACGCTCAAGGTCAACGTGAAAGCTGTGACGATGACAGTGACCGTGCGCGACAAGCACGACAACATCGTTCCCAACCTGACAAAAGACGACTTCACACTGCAGGAGGACAATCGTCCGCAGGTCATCAGCTACTTCACGCGCGATACCAACCTGCCGCTGAACCTTGGCCTGCTGGTCGATACCAGCGGCAGCCAGCGCAACGCGCTCGACGACGAGCGCACGGCCAGCGAGCACTTCCTCGACCAGATGATTACCGACGCGAAGGACAAGGCCTTCCTGATCCAGTTCGACCGCGAAGTGGATCTGCTCGTCGATCTCACCTCGGACAAGGGCAAGCTGCGGGCGGCAGTCGATAAACTCGGCGCTCCACAGTTTCAGAACGCCAATGGCGACCCCACACAGGGCGGCGGTGGTCGCGGCGGCACGCAGCTTTATGACTCGATCTATCTCGCCTCGAACGAGCTGATGCAGAAGCAGCCGGGCCGCAAGGCGCTCATCATACTGACGGATGGCGTGGACCGCGGCAGCAAGGAGACCATTAACGGAGCTCTCGAAGCTGCGCAGCGAGCCGACACCGCGATCTACGCGATCTACTTCAAGGGCGAGGAGAATCACGACAACAACGGCAACCATCGCGGCTTCGGCCGTGGTGGAGGATTTCCTGGCGGTGGAGGCGGCTATCCGGGCGGCGGAGGCGGGTACCCTGGTGGCGGTGGCTATCCCGGTGGTGGTGGCGGATACCCGGGCGGCAATGGCGGCGGTCAACAGCGGCAGACGAATCCGCACGTCGACGGCAAGAAGATTCTGGAGCGGCTTTGCGGAGAGACAGGTGGCCGCATGTTCGAGGTGTCGAAAAAAGATACCGTCGATGCCATCTATTCGAAAATTGCCGAAGAACTGCGCGCCCAGTACATCCTGAGCTACACGCCTGACAAGCAGAGCAATGACAACAGCTTCCATCGCATCCTGCTGACAGGAAAGAAGAAAGACTGGGACATCCAGACCCGCTCCGGCTACTACGCCGGTCAACAGGAATAGTGATTGCTATCGCCTGCCAACGCGGAGTGTTCGCGTGGCGTCCTAGTTATGAGGAGAGAATCATGACCAATCGCAGCGACGAAAGACAAAGCGAACGGCAGGCGGAACGCAACGAAGCGAGCGAAATACAGGAGCGCGGCACGCTCACTCCGGAAGGCAAAAAACAAGGCGTCACCTCTCACCTCCCCACGGAGGAGACGGAATATATGTATCGCACCGAGGACAACAGCGATCTGGTGGAGACAGAGGAAGAGACGCTCCGAAAGAGCGCCTGATCAATCCGCCAAAACACGAAAAAGACCGCCTCTACCGGCGGTCTTTTTCGTGTCCCACTACTTCGAGGTGATATTTACCGCCAGCCGCGGCTTCTGCAGGCGCAGTTCGTGGTCGGTGTTCATACGCGGCTCGCTTTCGCACTCGAGCACGATGGTTGTCGCGGGACGGTCCGGCGCCTCAACCGGGAGACCCGTAATGTGGACACGGGTTTCATCCTGCATGAACTGCAATGGCTGCTGCGTGCGCAGGTACCTCACTGACTTTACTCTGGTCTGCAGTCCCGGTAATGAAACATCGCCGCCGGGCCACATGTGCACATGCATGTACAGCGTATTCCCTCTGCGCGTGTAGAGAGCGTAATTGGGCCGCCAGGGCTGGCATAGATCTGTATTGAAAATAGCCTCGTGGTTCCCTTCAAGCCACTCACCAACCTCGGTGAGGATGCGTACTGAAGGCTCGGGAAAGGTTCCGTCACCCATCGGCCCGACGTTAATCAGGTAGTTTCCCTGATCGCGAGCGCAGGTGATGATGTTGGAAAGCAGCCTTCGTGGCGACTTCCATTCATCGTCTGCGGCGTCGTAGCCCCAGCTCTCGTTCAGCGTCATGCAGCTTTCCCAGGCGCGGCCGTTGCCATCGGCGGTGATGTGTTGCTCGGGTGTGGAGAAATCTCCAACAGACTGGTTGCGGCCGTTGACGACGATATCGGGCTGCAGCTCAAAGACCATTTTGTCCATGCGCTCGCTCTCCCAGCCCTTCGCATCCATCGGCATCGCGGCGTCGTACCAGAGGATGTCGATCTTTCCATAGTTGGTCAGCAGTTCGCGAATCAGCCCGAAGGTGTAATCTACGAATCGCCGGCGCGCCTCTTCATCGACTGAGCAGCGCTCGCCATCCGGATGATGCCAGTCCATCAGCGAGTAATAGATGCCGACGCGCATGCCTCCTTCACGAGCCGCTTCCACGTATTCGCGAACGAGATCGCGCTTCGGTCCCTGCTTCACGGAGTTGAAGTCCGTCAACTTCGTATCGAAGTTGCAGAAGCCTTCGTGGTGCTTGGCTGTAAATACCATGTATTTCACGCCGGAGGCTTTGGCAATCCGCACCTATTCCTTCGCGCAATCGGGCCGGGGAGAAAATCCGTGAGCGAGCTTTTCATATTCCAGCCAGGGAATGGCTTCCTTCTCGACATCCCACTCCTGCCGCCCGCGCATGCTGTAAAGGCCGTAGTGGATAAACAATCCATACCGGGCCTCGCGCCACCACTTCAGTCTCCGGATCTGGTCGGCAGTCGGTGCGGGAAACTGCTCCCTGGCTGGAACACTCGGACACGGTGCGGCAGTCTTCCCGGTCCTGGTTTGCGCCTCAACAGGAACAACGGCGCTGAGCAGTGAAGCTCCTGTGCCAAGAAGGACGCTGCGACGGCTGATACGGTCCATGAATCGATTTCTTCTCCCATGTCTGGAACTGGTGGGTTTAGGTCAATTCTGTCACGCTTTCCCAGTCATCGCCGGGCGCAAAGCAAAACGCGGAGAGGCCATGCCTCTCCGCGTCTTTATCGTTCCGATTACAGCTGCGTTTACTTCGTTGCAGGTGCTGCCGGCGGCGTGAACAGCTCGAGCCGAACATGCCAGGTGACAGATTGTCCGGGCTTCAGCATCACCATGCCGGTGTCCATGTTGTGCCATTCCTTACCGAACGGATCACCGAAGTTGAACTGCTCTTCGATGGCGACAAGCTGGCGGGCAGGGGGCGCATACGCCTGTACGGTCTTGATCTCGGGCGAGATGCCTTCGATCCTGATACCGTATTTCACCGCCGGATCGGTCAGCTCCACATCGACGTTGCCGTTGGTGCGGGTCAGGCTCGACCAGTTGTCGTCGAGGAACATCTCATCGAGCGGCTTGCCATCGGGGGCGTTGAAGTCATACTTCGTCCCCTTAACCGGGATGAGCTTTCCCGTCGGGAAGACATCGTCGTAGTTATTGACCTCGGCATACTGCTCGGCGGGGACGTGAAGGCGAGCCTGCTTCCGGTCTCCGCTGGGAATGGCGAAGTAGGGGTGCCAGCCGATGCCGAGCGGCTCAACGTCGGTCCCGACGTTCTTTGCAGTAATCGTGGCATCCACATCGCTGCCGCTAAGCGCGATGCTGAAGTTCAGATCAGTGTTCGAGGGCCAGCCCACGCCAAAGTCCTTGGCATGAAGCGTTCCGGTGACCGTCTGACCATCCGCCGTGTCTTCGACCTTCACATCCTGCACCTGCGACTGCAGGATCAGGCCATGGATCGAGTGCGGTTCAGCGCCCATCGCCTTACCGCGGAAATTGGCAGGCAGCGTCAGGCTGCGGTCGCGCCACTGGGTGGTAATGGTCTTGCCGTCATCGGAGATGCGTCCGCGAATTCGATTGGCGTACGGCACCAGGAAGGCGCCGCCGAAGCTGAAGCTGTTGTTGCCGTCCTCGTCCTCATCGGCTCCGGTAAGCTTCGCAGCCGCTTCCGGCACGCTGGGCGAGGCAAAGATGGGAATGACTCCCTTGCCGGGAAGGTTTGCCGTGATCTGGAAGAGATTCATGCCGCGCCCGGGAAAGACCGTCGCTGAAAGGAACTCCGGCTTCTGCCCGTTGTTGGTTGCCTTGCGATTGAGCACGACCACCGGCTCACCGCCGACCTCAGGCTCAACCGCCTTCTTCGCGTGGTATTCCGATTCCTGGTGAGGAGGAGTAGCTTTGCATCCAGATGAGCCAAGGACTGCGGCTGATACAAGAAGAGCTGTGCACGTGAACGAAGCGGAAGGAATTCGGGAACCTCGCAATGCGGGAACCTCTACTTTCTTCGATATAAATTTGGACTGCGACGCGAAATAATTCTACGCCCATTGATATGACGCACATAGCGCCGGAATCATGCCGATAAAATTGTCTGAGCATGGCGAAGAATCTCCCCGTTGCGGGCAATCCCCTGCCGGTTGCAAACCTGGACGAACTGAACGCGCGGGTCATCGCCTGCGAGCTCTGCCCACGGCTGCGTGAATACTGCACGCAGATCGCCGAAACACGCAGAAAAGCCTACCGCGATCAGCAGTACTGGGGTAAGCCGGTACCTTCATTCGGAGATCACAAAGCCCGTGTGCTCATCGTCGGCCTCGCTCCGGGCGCACACGGCTCCAACCGCACGGGACGCCCGTTTACGGGCGACGGCTCGGGAAATTTTCTTTACCCGGTACTCTACCAGACGGGGTTTGCTTCGCAGCCGGACGCAACCGGCCGCGACGATGGCATGAAGCTCAAGGACCTGCAGATTACCTCCGTCGTGCGATGCGCTCCGCCTGACAATAAGCCGTTTCCGGAGGAGCAGGCGCGATGCGCCCCGTATCTCGATGAAGAAGTTGGAGCACTGACGAAGCTGAAGGTCATGGTGTGCCTGGGAAAGATCGCCTTCGATGGCGTGGTGCAACACCTGATGCGGACCGGAAAGATCTCCCGGCGCGGCGAACTGAAGTTCGGACACGCAGCCGAATATCGCATTCCCGGCGGGCCATACCTGCTGGCGAGCTACCATCCCTCGCTGCAGAACACCAACACCGGCAAGCTGACCGAGCCGATGTTCCTGGCCATCTTCCACCGTGCCCGGGAACTTGCCCGGAAATAATCGGCTATCCTAGGCACACCATGGTGATTCTTCTGATTGTCGTCGCGCTGCTGGCCATCGCAGCCCTGCCCAGGTGGCCGCACAGCCGCGAGTGGGGATACACGACGGCGGTAGGCCTCGGTGTCATAGCCCTGGGCATTGGCGCACTTCTGTTTTTCTACGTGGTTTAGCGGCAAGCCTGAAAAGACTTTTCACCGCAAAAACGCAAAGAAAAGCCGCAAAGCCGTGGCGGTTTTTCTTTGCGTTCTTTGCGTCTTCGCGGTGAATGATTCTTTGCGACTAAGGCTCGCAGACCAGTTCAATGAATGGCTGCATCGGGTTGCTGAGATCGAACCAGCGCTGGGTGATCTGGTAATTCCGATCGTCAACGCCGATATAGTCTCCCGGCACGGGAATAAGTTCGGAAAGCGACAGCGGCAACAGCCAGGGTTCCTTGACCGAGCCATCCTGAAAACTGAATTCAACGCGAATCTGGGGATTCATGCAGAAACAATCCTTCTTCCTGGAGCGGGAGACGGGGATCGAACCCGCAACCAACGGCTTGGGAAGCCGCTACTCTACCATTGAGCTACTCCCGCCTGGTGAGCTTGTTCATTAGATTAACGCCCCGCCCCTTTCAGGGCAAGGCGTTCCTCTCAGCGGGCAAGCAGCTGTGCGATACGGCCGCGATAGCCGCGGCTCATAGGTACGCGCTGGCCATTCTGCATCTGCACGTAGGATTCGCCTTCATGCGAGTCGGTGCGAATCTCTTTCACATGCTGCAGGTTTACGATGGCCGAACGGTGCACGCGAATGAAGCACTCCGGATCGAGGCGCGTCTCGAAGTGCGCCATGGTTTCGCGCAGCAGGTGGCTTTCGGTTTCCGTACAGATGCGAACGTAGTTCTCTTCTGCGCCTACCCAGCGGATATCCGTCATCGGTAGAAACAGAATGCGGCCCTTCGACTTGAAAACCAGTCGCGAGGCGTATTGGGATTCCTCGCCGGTGCGTTTCTTGTCGCCGTTGCCGTCACGTGCCAGCGCAACCTGCTCACGCACGCGCGCGAAGGCCTGGCCGAGCCGCTCGCGGGTAAATGGCTTCAACAGATAATCGACAGCGTTGATCTCGAAGGCCCGCAGCGCGTACTGGTCGTGCGCCGAGGTGAAGATGATGCGCGGCGCAGGGCCGGGCATATCGGACTCAAGCTTCGAGATGACATCGAAACCGTCCATATCCGGCATCTGGATGTCGAGCAGAACAAGGTCGGGCCGGGTATGACGCACGAGGTCGATCGTCTCTAATGCATTCGCACCCTCGCCAAGGATCTCCACTTCCGGATCGTCGCGCAGCAGCTGTCGCAGCTTCTGCCTGGCAAGGACTTCGTCATCAGCAATAATCGTTCTTATTTTCATGCAATGTATTCCGGTACTTCTGCTGGAGTAACTGTTGGACTACTTGAGAAAGTAAGCGGTAGCATCAGCACAGCGTGTACTTCCCCATCGGAAAATTCATTGAGAGAAAAACGATGATGGTTGCCGTAATGCAATTCAAGGCGCGCTTTTACATTCGCGATGCCAACGCCATGCCCTTCATGGCCGTCGCTCGCTATCGGCTCGTCGGCGCGCTCGCGCAAGCCTGTTCCTGAATTCCGGACACATATTCTCAGCTGCCCTTCGCTCCTCTGCGCCTCGATGCCGAGAAAGGCTTCGCCCTTTGTTTTGGCGACGCCATGGAAATAAGCGTTTTCCATCAGAGGCTGCAGAATCATCGTGGGCACAAGCGCATCTAGCACCTCCGGCTCGACCGCTACGTAACTATGCACCTTGCCGGTAAAACGCGTCTGCTGGATCGACAGGTACATCTGGATGAACTCAATCTCCTCTGTCAGGGTGATGAACTTCGCTTCGCCCCTGTTCAACGTCATACGCAACATGCTGCTGAGTTGTTCCAACACTCGATCGGCATCATCCACGTCACTGTGCATGAGACTCGACACACTATTGAGCGTGTTGAAGAGAAAGTGCGGGTTCAGCTGCATACGCAGCGCGCGCAGCTGTGCGTTGTTCAGCTCCGATTCGAGCCGAACCGATGCCACTTCCTTCTCGCGCAACCGCTGATAGTAGCCGATCCCCCGGAAAAGAAAGAACATAATCCAGAAGATCACCAGGTTACTTACAAGTTCTGAATCGAGGTAATAACGGAGCCGGTGCAGATATGTCCAGGAATGGGCACGGACGGGGACATTGGGAAAACACGCTACCCAGATGGCTTCCTGCAAGACGCTCACCAGGAGGCTGAGCGGTACGACATAAAGCACGATACATCGCGAAGATGCAGTCTCTATCCGTTCGCGCAGCTTCCACCACATCACCAGGCAGATGACGCCCCAGAGAATGAAGTCAAAGGCCCAGAGCTCAAACACATAGCCGAAGCTCAGTGTGTGATTCCAGCTCCGGTCGGCGACATACTCCTGCGCCGCAAAGAGGCATGCCAGAAGAACCCATCCCGAAAGAAAAACGACAGGGTGAAGAAGTGCCGGACGGTGCTTTCGACTGGACATGAGGTAAGTTCGATATCTGTTCCGTGACCTACGCAGGATACAACCTTGCTAAATCGATGCGCGAGGGCATTCTCCGCGAATCTGGATTCGCTCACCTCGTCTCGGTCTGCTCGATCCCTGGCATGCGTCATCTCGAGAGCCGGAAAAAGCCATTTGCCACGGAATTGCCGCGCTTCGTCCCCACTTCATAAAAACGTATTCACTCAAAACGAGTTTTCTGTTTCGGAGATAAAAACAAACCTTTCGTCCCACAAGGATCGAGTTCAGGGGGCCGCCGCATATCTTGATACGCCCTTCTAATGTTACTCGTCCGGTGTCGGCGTTGACTCGTCACAAATGCTTTAATAACGCAATTGCGGGGCCTTCAGTTGCATAGACCTCCTCCATGAAGAATTGGAGGAGTGCCAGAATGAAACTGCTTCGTGCAGCACTGACTGCTGCTGCGATATTGATTCTTTTTACGCCTGCCTCGACAGTCGGCTCGCGTGCGTTTGCGCAAGGGATCACCACCGGCGTCATCATAGGCACAGTAGCCGACCAGCAGGGCGCAGTGATTCCGCAGGCAACAATCAGCGCCGTGGATGTTGCCTCCGGCGCAAACTTCAAAACCGAGAGCGACGCCAACGGACTCTTTTCGCTGCGTAATCTTCCCATCGGCGTCTACGATCTGACGATCGAAAGCGGCAGCTTCAGCCCCTTACAGGTAAAGGCGCTTCGTATCACCGCGGGTGTTACGAATGACATCGGCATAAGAAAAATGACGGTCAGCAACACCTCGACGGTAACCGTGGAGTCTGCTGCGCCGGTGCTCGAAACCAGTCACGCGCAGGTGACGACATCTTTTGAACCGGAACAGCTGCAGGGACTGCCGCTGAACACCAGCTTCGACAATGTCGCGCTGCTCGCTCCCGGCGTTGCGCAGACGCATGATGCAAACTTCAGCAACAGCAATGGCGATGGTATCTCCGCGAACGGCCAGCGCGGCCGCTCGAACAACTTCGAGCTCGACGGTCAGAACAACAACGACAACAGCGTCGGCGGCCCGCAGGTTTTCTTCGGCAATGCTGATGCGCTGGCCGAGATCCAGGTCATCACCAATAACTTTGGCGCACAGTACGGACGCAACATGGGCTCGATCGTCAATTATGTAACCAATTCGGGCACAAATACCTTCCACGGCAGCGGGTTCGAATATTACACCGGATCATGGCTGAGCTCCCTGCAGAACGGTCAGAAAACTCCTCTGGACGGCTTCTGCGCTCCCGGCGAAGATCCCGCCGATGGCTGCACTCCTGTAACCGTGCCGCGCAGTGTAGACAATAAGTACGGCGGCACCTTTGGCGGTCCCATCATCAAGGACAAGCTGTGGTTCTTCGGCAGCACTTACTGGGATCGCACCCGCGATGGCGGCGCGGTATCCACGTCGCAGGGCGCGCTTACACCCACACCGAACGGCCTCGCAACATTGCAGTCTGCGTTCCCGAACAATCCGGCAGTCACCTCGCTCGTGAACCAGGGCCCCTATGGCATTACGAATGGCAATCCAACTCCGATTGCGAGCGCCGCGGAGATGATTCCGGTCACCGTCGGCGGAAATACTGCGAATGTCGAATTTGCTCCGGTACAGAGAACCGTCCCTGCGCTCTTGAACGACCAGGAAGACATGGGACGCCTCGACTGGCAACCTTCCACGAAGGATCGCTTCTTCATCCGCTACTTCTATCAGGATGAAACCGAAACCGGCGGTCTAGCCAACGGCGCGACGGCCATCGCTTCCGGCGGCTACGTCGACATCCTCGACACCGCGCACTCCATCGGAGCCGACTGGACCCACACCTTCTCGCCCGCATGGGTCAACCAGCTGCGCTACAGCTATGAACAGACCAAGAGCTACTTCCAGGGCGGCGGAGTTCCCAATTGCACCGCGGCCAACCTCACAGCCTGCCCCAGCCAGGTGAGCTTCCAGGATCCAACCATCTTCGGCTACGGCTACAACAGCGCCCTGCCGCAAGACAAGATCATCAAGGTCACGCAGGTGCAGGACAACGCCAGCTGGCTGCACGGCAAGCACACCATCGCGCTGGGCGGCGAGTACGACTACCAGAATTCGCCGAGTGTCTATCTGCCCAACTACAACGGCAGTTTGCAATACGCCGACTTCGACTCGTTCGCAGCCGACACCAACGGTTCGCTTACGCTCACCGATGGCAACCCTGTCATTCCGCTTACAGAAAACGACATCGCTCTCTACTTCCAGGATGACTGGAAGATCACCCAGGCGCTGACCCTGAACCTCGGCCTGCGCTGGGAATACTTCGGCCAGGCGGTGAACGAGTTGCACGACATGACGCTGAAGCGTGAGACTGGCCCAAATCCTTTCTGGGATCCCTCGCTGCCTCTAAGCGTGCGCACCTTCCAGCAGGTGCCCGACAACTGGAAGAACTTCCAGCCTCGCATCGGCTTTGCCTGGAACCCGGCGAACAGCCGGCTGGTGGTGCGCGGTGGATACGCCATCAACTTCGATCCGTCGTTCTACAACATCTTCACGAACGCCGCGATCCAGGCCCCGGTGGCGAACTCAGGCTTCGTAAACTGCGCAGCCGGCTCGCCCTGCCTGCCTGCGGACGGCACGACCGGCGCAACCGTACGTGCGCAAAATCTCGCAAGCCTGCCCGTTGGAGGCGACCCGCGCTTCGACGTGGAATCGCCGCTGCTTCCCCACTTCCGCAATCCGTATACGCAGACCTACTCGCTTGGTATCCAGTATGGAATTGGCGACGCAGCAGTGATAGAGGTTCGCTACGTGGGCAACCACGCGACCGCGCTCTTCCAGGCGATCGACGCGAACCCGACTCTAACCGACCTCGCCACCAGTTTCCCAACCTACGCTTCGCCGGGCTCTCTCTGCCAGGACCAGACCGCGCCTGGCTATGGCACCCGGAACTGCAATGTCGGTGCGCTTCAGGCTGCAGTCGGCAACACCGCATTCTCGAACTACAACAGCCTGCAAGCCAACCTGACCACTCGCGCCTTCCACGGACTCACTGGCACGATGCAGTACACATACAGCCGCACTATCGATAACGCCAGCGAGATTCTGCCCACGGGCGCAGGCGGACAGACGCTTGAGTTCGCGCAGAACCCCCTGAATACAAACCTTGCCGAACGCGGTGTCAGCGGCATCTCGTATCCGAACGTCTTTGCCTTCGGCTTCGGTTATGCGGTGCCCTCGCTGGCAAAGGAAAGCAGCATGGTGGGCAAGCTGGCAAACGGCTACTCCATTAGCGCGATCTACGGATACAACAGCGGCCAGCCCTTCACGCCCTACCAGGGCTTGCAGGCAAACGGCACCTTCTGCGATGACTACTTCAACCAGTACGTCCTCGCTGTGTCGAGTTGCCGTCCTACACTGACCAATCCCGCTGCACCGAACTCACCCAACTCATGGCAGGACACGGACCAGTTGACAGCGATTGCAGCCGGCAATCCTTTCCCGGGTGTCGGACGCAACACGCTGCGCGGCCAGTCCTACAACAATCTCGACGCCGATATCTATAAGACAACTTCACTCGGTGAGCACGCTAAGCTGCAGTTGCAGCTTAGCGTCTTCAACGTGCTGAATCGTCAGTTCCTGGGCACTCCGGGAGCCTTCGTCGGCGCATCGGACTTCCTGACCGGGGCGTACAACACAGGTAGCAATCGCACCGTGCAGTTGGGAGGCAAGATCACCTTCTAGCCTTCAAAGGAAAAAGCCCGGCCAATGGCCGGGCTTTTTCCTTTTGAACAAACTACTGCACCTTGCCCTGGGGACGCATCTTGCGAAGGTCCAGTGCGCATGCGACAGCATTGAGCGATGCCACCTTGAGGTTGTCGAACGAGGCCCAGATCCAGAAGCCTTTCGTTGCAGCGTTCTCGCCGGATTGCGTGCGAGCACGTACCAGTATGTCGCTCTGACCAGCGGACGTGAGGTTGTTCGGCGGTTCTGCGTCACCCAGCACCAGGTCGAGATGATCTCCGCCAAGCGCCGCTTCCACGTGCTCGAGGAGCAATGGTTGATCGAACTCCACGGCAAGCGAAAGATTGTAGCCATGGAAGACCGGCGCATGGATCAGCTGAATGCCGACATGCGGAAGGCGGTTCCCGGCCAGCAGCGCATAGTGGCGGCGTATGCGCGCTTCGCTTGCTCCAAGATTTACCTTTGCCTCTTCGCCGAATGCAGGAGCGGCTGTGAAAGCTACCTGCGTGTCGTAAACCTCCTTCGGCATGTTCTGGAAGCTCAGCAGGCCAACCGTCTGCTGATGCAGCTCGTCCATCGCCGCCCGCCCATACTCCGTTGAAGGCTCAAGCACGGTTGCGGCAGCGAAGCGAAGATTCCCAATCTCTGTGAGGCGGGAAGTCAGCAGGGCCAGGGCCAGCGATACGGGATGCGCCGGGATGACCGCAGGCGTCCGCAGATCGGGCTGTTTCTGCGGCGCGCCCTCACCGGCTTCCGCCAGCCAGGGAGCTTCGATCAGCACGCCAGGAACCTTCTCCATTGCATAGGAAAGATCTATCAGGCTCGCACCCGAGGCCTGCGCGATCTGCCAGTGTTTTTCCGTCACCTCGGCATCGCCTGCGAAGAAAACGAAGTCGGTGTGATCGAACGAGTCCTTCTCGATGCGCTGAATGAAGGTGGCCTCATCGCCAGCAACATCGAGCTGCCCTGCCAGTTCCTCGTCATCGATCAGAATCACGTCGGCTGTCACAAACGAGCTCTCGGTCAAAGTATCTTTCAGCTCTTTGCCGCGCAGCGAGGCAGCGCCAACGATTGCAATCCGGTACTTGTCTGTCATGGAATGGTTGTACCCGTGGGGGATGGAAGTGGTTCTGCGTGGATCGATTTACGTCGCTGCCGCGCATACATCGCGCGCGCCACGATACCCGAGAACATGTAACCGAGGGCCATGATCAGCAGCACCTCGCGGGAAAAGAATACAAGCATGTAGATCAGCAGTGCCAGCAACACGATCCAGCGAAAAGGATGCCGTTGCGAGAGATTGATCTCCTTACCGCTCCAGAATCGCCAGGTGCTGACCATCAGGAAGCCGACCATGCCGACCATCCCGATCCATAGCACCGCGAGCCACCAGTTGAAGATAGGGCGGCCAAAAGCATGGACCACCGCCGCAATTACACCAGCAGCCGCAGGAATCGGCATGCCGACAAAGTACTTTCGGCCTGGTTTGCCGGGATTCTTCGGCACCGGATTCACGCTGATGTTGAAGCGCGCCAACCGGCTCGCGCCGCACATCAGGAACAGGAAGCAGACGAAGCCGCCGATCTGGATCAGCTTCTCGCGCAGCAGGGGGTCCATGCCGGGCGGCAGCATGCGAAAACCCCAGCTGAATGCCAAGATGCTGGGCGCGACCCCGAAAGTGATCACATCCGCCAGCGAGTCGAGCTCCTTGCCAAACTCGCTGGTGGTGTTCGTCATGCGTGCGATGCGTCCGTCGAGCGCGTCGAACGGAATCGCGAAACCGATGGCGAGCGCCGCATAGTCGAAGTGGTGCGGTTCGGTGATCGTACCCTGCAGGCTCTGCGTGATTGCATAGTAGCCCGCAGCGATGTTTCCCGCAGTGAAGACCGACGGCAGGATATACATCCCGCGGCGCGACCTGATTCTGCGCTCCTTCAAGCGAGAATCTCCTCGGCGCTACGCGAGCTCAGCCCAGCAGCTGCGGCATCCACACGGGCCAGCACAGTCGATCCGCCTTTTACGTGGTCGCCTACCTTTACCTGCAGTTGGGCGTTCACCGGCATCAGCACGTCCACGCGCGAGCCGAACTTGATCAGCCCAACGCGCTGACCGCGCTCCAGACGGGCTCCGGCAGCGTAGTTAAAGACGATTCGCCGGGCCAGCAGACCGGCTATCTGCTTGAAAGTAACCGTATAACCCTCATCTGAATCGATTACGACAATGTTCTGCTCGTTCTCGTCCGCTGAGGCTGGGTTCATCGCGTTCAGGTATTTGCCTTTCTGATAGCGCGTTTCGCGCAGCACGCCGCTCACCGGTGACCGGTTTACATGCACGTTGAAAACGTTCAGAAAGATGCTCATACGAAGAACATCGCCCTGGGGCGTGCCGATACGCGCCACCTGGGTCACCTTGCCGTCTGCGGGAGAAACCAGAAGTCCGTTCCCCTGGGGGATAGTGCGCCGTGGATCGCGGAAGAACCACAGGAAAAAGATTGCCAACAGTATTGGGATGATCGGCCAGATAAAGCCGCCAAGAAAGAAGTGCAGCAGAGCTGCAACAGCGAAGAGTGCTATTCCGTAGAAATATCCGTCACGAACCATAGTTTAGGAAAGGTGCAAGTTGTCTTCCCGATTATAGTTCCCTACGGCAGGTCGCAGTACGGACGGGACATTTTCTCGTCCCGCCCGTAACTTCATGCAGGAAAGGTCGGTTAGACGACCATGCCTCGCCTGGCGGTGATCTGATCCTTGACTCTAAGCTTGAGTTTTTTCAGGCGGACTTCTTCGATTTGTTCGTCGTCGGAGAGATAAGGCTTTTGGGTGAGAGATTCAAGTTGCTGCGAGTACTGCCTGTGCTGGGCTTCCAGGCGATCGATCTCGGTGTTGGCAGAACGGCTCTTTGATTCCAGGTCCATTGAAACCTCCTCTGAACTCTAGGACGATTACCGTAGCACCGGGGTAGTCTGCGATCAACCGAATTCTGCAAGAAATTTCAACCGGCTCGCAGCTCAAGCGCCATCAATACCGCGGCTTCGTCCGGATGACGGTAGTACTCTTCTCGCCGCCCTTCCGGCAGAAAGCCGAGCCGCTCGTAGAAGCGGATCGCACGTCTGTTGCTCTCCCGCACCTCGAGTTCGATCCGCTCACAGGCATGCTGCCTCGCCCACGCGTTTATCGCGCCCATCAGAGCCAGGCCTATACCCTGCTTGCGGCAGGGCGCAGCGACAAAAACAGATTCGAGGTCGCAGATTTCAAAGACAATGCGGGCTGCCGCAAAGCCAATTCGTTCACCGTCACACGTTGCCACCCAGGCGGCGTGCTGCACATTGGGCGCTTCCGAAGGGATCAGAAAGCTTTCATACGCCGCGCGCTCCCAGTGCGGAGCTTCAGGTTCCGGCGACTCCAGCGCAAGCACAGGATCGAGGTCATCCGCCCGCATGGAGCGGACGGCAAAATCGCCCACTCTATACCCCGACGCCTTCGGTAGCAGGCTGCTCTGAGGGTTTCGCAAAGAGTTCGGCGTCGGTGCGGCGCACATAGTTGCTGTCGAGCGTGGCGACATTGTCATACCGGCCGCTCATCAGCCTTTGCGCCGCCAGTTTCAACGCGTCGGCCGCATGGGGCGGCTCAATCAAGGTGGCTTCGGGAAAAGCTTTTGCTGAATTCTCCTCGCAGATGGCCAGCGAGGCCAGTCCCAGATCGCGCAAGCGTTCGCGGATGGCGACCGGGGTCAGCAGGGATTCCTCCTCGCCGATGCGAAAGTAAAATTCACCACGGCCGGCATCGAGTGCGGCGGACGGGCATTCTGTTTTTGCCATCAGCAGCGCCAGGCGCGAGACCGCGACAATCGGCACCTCCAGCACTTCCGCCAGAGCCTTGGCGGAGCTGACGCCGATACGCACGCCGGTAAAGCTGCCAGGGCCATTCACGACCACGATTCCGGAGATGTCCTCCATTGTCATGCTCTGCTCATCGAGCAGTGCCTGAAGCGCCGGGATCAACAATGCGGCATAAGCCTTGCTCGGGATGGCTGTCTCGGCAAAGACGCACAGCTCATCGTCGCCACGTCCGTCCGCATATTTCCATCGCCCGAATGCGATGCTTCCCGTGCCTCCACAGGTGTCCAGCGAAAAATACATGTCCCGCTCCTTGCCCGGCCCTGCCTGATGCTTGTCTATATCGTTTCTCGCAGTGCCGAGGAGAACCCTGCCCGCGTGGCCGCAAACCCCAACAATCGAATCCGCAACAACAAGGGGCGAACCACGTTTCGATGCAGCCTGAGACCTCATTTCGCAAAAAACGGCATAGAGGCGAGACTCGGTGGTTGGCTCACAACATTCTAGTCCGACTCGGGCACTACGTCTGCCCACCGGCGATTCTTTTCTGATTCAGAAAGACCTGTGCCCTCGCGATTGATAGAATGGCTCCGATTTCGCTGGCTTCACGATGAAAACATCTTCGCTGAGTATTTCCACCCTCATGGCCGGATTCCTGCTGCTTCCTGCGCCTCTGAATGCGCAGGAAGCTCCGAAGGACGTAGACAAACCGCCCGTCCTCTCGCCGACCGAAGCTTACCGCTATGCGATGCAGCCTTTTCAGGATGCGAGAAGCGCTCCAAACGACATGACCGAGGCCGATCAGTGGGCGCTGGGGCTTGGCATTTCGCGTGCCCAGCAGCAATGCGAGGCCATTGCCCCAAACAAGCCGCAAGGGGAAGATCTGCTGGCCTTCGGAAAGCTCTGCGTCTTCGGACGCGACCTGGGCCCCGCCGAAGACGCCCTCATCGATTATCTCGGTCTGCCGCAAAAAGCGGACGAGAAGACGGCGCGTCTTCTGCTGACCCGGGTCTTTGTACAGACGAACTCCATCACCGCGGCGGAGAGCCAGATCGATTCGCTTACCAGCACTTTTCCTTATGACGCCGATCTGCACTGGGCAATCGACCAGGTGATCGACGTGGCCCTGACGGAAGAGGGCGGCGTCAATCATATGGTGGACAAAGACGGCAAGCTCATACGTGACCTGATCGTGCTGCCCGGCGGAGCTGGCGTCATTGGCAGACTTGACGCCCTGCAACTGCCGTTCATCATAAAAGCTCTCGAAGGCGCGGGCACGCTGACCTCGCCCGACAATACGGTAAGTGCCGCACAGCTGACGCGCGACGCGCTCCGCTGCGCCGACCAGATGCGGAGAAGTGGTGATACGAAAGGCGCGGCCGACCTTGTCGCTCAACTGCACACGCTCACTGCTGCACCTGCCATCGCACAGACCGCTGCGAAACCTGCCATCGACAATGCTTTCGCCCGTTATGCCCTGGTGGGACAATCCTCCCCGGTAATCGAACTCCACGGCACTCTGGTTGCTAAAGTTCCCACTCCCGCCGTGCGGCGGATCGCCGGAAAAAATACGCTGACGATTGTCTTTTCACTGGGATCGCCGCAATTTCACGACGCCGTAGAGAAGATTGCAGCCGCACTGCAGAAGGATCCGCCGAAGAAGCCGCTGCAGATCATCGCCATCACCTCCTATGCGTCCATGAATGGCATCGATGAGAAATCGGCTCCCGTTCTCGCCACGTTGCAGTCCCTGCAGGCAACGATGCCGGCGAGCGTTCCCATGCTGATCGTTCCGGAGACGGTGCTGAAGTCATTCGCCATCGACGCAGTTCCGGCAGCCATCGTGACCGACGCAGATGGCCGCGTCACATATCTCGATCTCTTTCCGGGAACTCCCGGCAGCATCGCGCAGGTACTCCGTACAGCCAAGGAGTAGAGCAGCGCGTCGTTATACTGAAGATTCGTATGCGCATCTTCCCCAAGTTCCTTCTCTCCGCCATGGCCCCGGCGCAATTCCCCAAGCCACAGGTTCCGGAGATCGCCTTCCTCGGCCGCTCCAATGTCGGCAAATCAAGCCTGCTGAATGCCCTGCTGCAATCGAACCAGGCGAAGGTGTCGTCGACGCCGGGACGAACACGCGCGATCAACTTCTTCGCCATCCACGACCGGCCCGAGAGCCAGCAGCCACAGATGCTCTTCGCCGATCTGCCCGGCTACGGCTACGCGAAGATCTCCAAGTCGATCTCTGCCGAGTGGCCCAAGTTCATCGAGCCGTACATCAAGGAGCGCCCGACGCTCGCGCTCTGCCTCTGCCTGGTCGACAGCAACATTCCGCCACAACCCTCCGATGCGCAGCTCATCGAGTTCCTGAAGCACGCCGGGCGCAATTATCTTGTTGTCGCCACCAAGGCGGATCGCCTCAGCGGCAACGGACGCACCAAGGCAAAGATCACGCTCGAAAAAGGTCTGGATACAGAAGGAATTCTGCTCTGCTCCTCAAAGACTGGAGCAGGAATGAAAGAAGTATGGGGGGCTATTCAGGCGGCAGCGGCTGGAGAAGACGTCTCCCCGGCGTAGCGGTTTATCTGAGTATCGCGTTCAGATGGAATATACACGTTAAATCGCCATTCCCTCAGGGCTAAAGCCCCCGACTTTTAAGCAGGCAGATGCGGTATGGCTGAAGCCGTGCCCTGACACAAAACCGGCCCCTTCTGCACAATATCCGCACAGGAAAATACAGCGCGAGATGTGCATACACCCTGACACCAGGAGCAGACAAGAAAAAGGCCACCCAACGGGTGGCCTGATTTTTGGGCGGCAAAGCCGCGACCCGCTGGACGCGCAGTCCCGCGCAGTTACCAGCTTGAGTAGGGCTGGCCGTCGGAGCCGGTTTCCTCGGAGCCGCTGTGCACGTCGCTGATGCCCGGCTCCGATTGGTCGACGCTCTCGAGCGTGTCGTCCATGGCCGGCTGCCAGCTTTCACTGGAGTGCGTCATCGGATCCTGCGGAAGCGTCTTGAGGTAGCCCGACTGCACCAGGTCATCGAGCGACTGCGGAGCCTTACCCTTGTCCATGGTGTAAGAGTCGATGGCATTGCGCAGCACATGAAGATCTTCCTTGAGAACGGCTTCCTTGGCGCTCTTGATGGAGGAGATATAGCTGGGAATGGCAATGGCCGCCAGCACGCCGATGATGAGCATAACCACCATCAGCTCGACCAGCGTAAAGCCGCGCTCCGTGCGCCTCGATTTGTACCCTGCTGTCTGCGCCATTACCAGTCCTTGTATTTCGTTCCGTCGAGTGCTGTTCCTTCGGACTTCGAATACACATCGAAGAGATTCTGTCCGCCGAAGGAATCGCTGGTCGGGTCATCCTGCATCGAGCGCATGCCCCAATCGTCCTTACCCGTCATCGGATCTATCGGAATCCTGCGCAGGAAGCGAACCTTCTTGCCCTGCACATCTACCCCTTGCACCAGCGTATCGAGGTCGGGCGGATACCCCTGGCTATCGACCTTGGTCTGAAAAGCATTGCGGTCGGCGGCATCCTTGTATTTATCGATTGCCGTCCGCATCTGCCACAGGTCGTAGCGCAGTTCACGCTCCTTGGTGCGCTTCACCTCGAAACGAGCGACCGGCACCGCGGCTGAGGCGACGATCGCGAGAATCGCGACCGTCACGATCAGCTCAACCAGTGTCAGGCCGGCTTCGCTCGTCCTGCTACGAAATGGAGGCCGATGCTGCATGGGCTTGTCCGCTACGGACGCACCTGTACAAGCGCCCGCGATCCGGTTGCCGGCTGGGCCTGCTGCGCGCTGTTGCGCACCACAGGACGGGTGAGGATCACCGGCGCATCGCCTGCCGCCTTTGCCTGGAAGGTCAGCACACAGACCGTACCCGATCCGTTGACACCCTTCGTGCCCGGCGGACGCGAGGCCGAGATGGAGACCGTACCGTTGCCGTCGTCACGATGGACCAGTGCAACTGCCTGACCATCCTGCCCCAGCAGGTTCGTGCTCTTTGACTGCGGATCGCCAAGATCCACGTTCACCAGACTCAGCTTGCTCTGGTCGTACTTAAGCTGCATCGGCACTGAGAAGACGTCGTTGCCGTTGTCGAGATGAACGGCCATCTGGAAGGTCGAACCAACCTTCTGCTGACCCATCTCCGGCGTCAACTGCAGCTTCACCGGCCCCGGCTGACCAGGCAGACCGACAGCAGCCGAATCTTCCTGCATGCTGGCGATGGCTCCAGCAGCGGCTGCGGCAGCTGTGACCGGCCCGTTCGCCGAGGTCGTCTGCGAAGTGGTCGGAGGAACAGCGAACTGACCTTGCGACTGGGCCTTCTGGATCGCGGCCTGCGCATCCGTCTGGTTCATCTGGCGCAGCTGAATGCTTCCGCCCGTACCTGTGTCGAGTTCACGCAGGTTCAGCGGATCCAGCATGGTAGCGCGCACAACATGTGGAATCAGCAGGAAGACAATTTCATCATCCTGGGTTGTCTTATCGTTGCTGCCGAAGAGGTATTTCAGAATCGGCAGCTGCGCAAGGCCCGGCGTACCGCTCAATGAGAGCGAGGTCTGCTTCTGCAGGATGCCGCCGAGAATGTTCGCTTCGCCTTCCTTCAGACGGATCGTCTGGTCGACGGTGCGCTGCGTAATGATCGGCTCTTCGATGCCGCCGATGTTCGAGTTGGAGTTCGAACCGGAGACTTCGATCTTGAGCTTCAGTGTCACGTCGCGGTCGTAGTGAACCGTAGGCTTGATGGTGACGTTTACACCGATGTCAAGGTACTGGAACTGCGTGTTAACCAGCGAACTGACGATCGCCGTCGCCGCGCCCGTCTGGTACGAACCGGTTGCCACCGGCAGACGTTCACCGATCTTGAGCGTCGCTTCCTGCCCGTCAGAGGCGCGGATGCGTGGATTCTGCAGAACCTTGGTCGAGCTGTCGGTAAGCAGCAGGTTGGCTGTAGCCGAGCCGATGCTCACGGCGAAGTTCGTGCCATTGAGATGGGCAAGGCTGTTCAGCGTCAGGCCATTGCTGGTACTCGAACCGCTGGTGTCGGTCGTGCCCGTCGTCGTGCTCGATGAGCTCGAGGTGCTGGTAGAGCTCTGGTTCAGGTTCGATTCCTGGAACGAGACTCCTACCGTCTGCGGCAGCTGGATACCGATGGTGCGTTCGTAGTTCCGGCTCACTTCAAGCACGGCTACGTCGACTACGACTTCCGGCTTGGCCTTGTCGAGATCGTTGATGAGCTTCTGCGCCAGCAGCAGTTCATCCGGCGTACCGCGCATGATGATCGCGTTCTGGCTGGCGACGCCATAAATCTTGGCTGTCTGGAACATGTTACGCAGAGCCGTCTGCACATCGGTAAAGTCGTTCTGCTGCGAAACATTCGTCAGATAAAAGGTCTGAACCGCCTGCTCTTCAAGCTCGGTGCGCTTGCTGCGGCTGTTCTGCGCCACGAAAATCGTATTGTCGGTGACCGGGCGCCAGAAGGTTCCAGAGATAGTCCCGATGATCCGAAGCGCGTCATACAGATCAACGTTCGTCAGGTCGACCGGGATACGCTTCGAGGTGTAATCGGGATCGAAAAGCACGTTGATGCCGGCAAGCTTGCCCACCGTCTGGTAGATCACCTTGCTGTCTTCGACGGAGTGCAGCGTCAGCGGCTCTTTCGAGAGAGGCTTCAGGTGCAAGGGCTCGCCGATTCCGTTCAGCACCATTTCGGAGTTCGAATACTCCGGCGTTTCCGGCAGCGGAGGAGGAGCCGTAGCGTCGGCTTTCTTCCGCATCGCCTGGATTTCCTGCTGCGCCAGCTCATTGCTGGGATCGATCTCGATCGCGCGCAGAAATTCAGTCAAGGCGCCGGTGGTGTCGCCCTGCGCGCGCAGCTTCTGGCCACGCTGGATGTGGAGCGCCCCGACTGCGAAACGTGTCCGCTCGTAGCCTTCTTTGTAGCGGTCCTCTTTGGGGTCTTTCTGAAAGGCCTGGGAATAATCCTGGTAAGCAGTCTCGACGTCGTCTTTCTGCTCGGCCGCCTGGGCCATCTTATAAAGCTTCTTGGCCGACTGCGCATGAGCAGCCGGAGCAAGACCCAGAGCGAGGCCGAAGAGCGCGAGCGCGGCCCAATTCTTAATGCTGTATTTCATGCAACTCCAACAGACTGGCCTGCGATGTGCGAATGCGCCGTGAAAGGCCAGCGGCGAGCGTTTTCAATCCGATGCCCGGATGCCGGGGTGGCCTGGCGTGGGTTGAGTATAACACCGGCTCCCAGCGGGGCGATGAGCCGGGTCAACGTCCGTGCTAGCATGAAAAATTGATCCTCCGTGGGTAAAGCTCGCTTTCATGGCCCGTCAAAGTACACATACGATCGTTCAGGCTCCGTCGAAAAAACCGAAGCCCCGTGACCCCGTCGCCTCAGGCGATCGCGATGCCGCAGTGAATCGCGCGGCCAGTCACAACTATTTTCTGCTCGAGCGCTTCGAGGCCGGAGTCGCCCTGCGCGGCACCGAGGTAAAGTCGATCCGCGAAGGCAAAGCCAATCTCAAGGACGCTTACGGGCTTGTCAAGGACGGCGAAGCCTTCCTTCTGAACGCCCACATCGGACCTTACTCGCACGGCAACAGCGCCAACCATGAGTCTCTCCGGACCCGGAAGCTGCTTCTGCACGAGGAAGAAATCCGCAAGCTAACCGGACAGACGCAGCTGAAAGGGCATACGCTCATCCCCACGCGGCTTTATTTCCGCCGAGGAAAGGTAAAGTGCGAGATCGCCGTAGCCAAAGGCAAACAGGATTGGGACAAGCGAGAAACCGAGAAACGCCGCGAGGCCGACCGCGAAGCCCGCTCCGCCATCGCCCACAGCCAGGGCAAACGGGCGCGCTAGGGCTCGGCCATTTCCAACCTGCAATAAATTGTCGCCAGAACTGAAAGAACTTTCACCACAGAGAGCACAGAGGCATTTCCGTCTGTGCGGGCGGAGGTCTCTCTGTGTCCTCTGTAGTGAATCGAGCCTCGGATATCCCGGCGAAAACCCCCGACAGTAAAATCGAGTAGAGACATTCTCACAAGGGAAAGCGAAAGGACTGGATGAAGACCGAACTGCTCACCTCCCCGATAGACTCGCTGCAGTCAGAACTGCTGGTCGTATTTGCCGTAAACAAATCGGAAAACACCGAGAAAGACGCCAAGGCCGAACCAGCCCTGCTCGCGTCCGACGGCGCAGCCGCGAAAGCTGCTGCCGATGTGCTGACGCTCGGCGACTTCAAAGCCGAGGCGAATGAGACCCTGCTGCTGCACGCGCCTGCCGGACTCGCCGCAAAGCGTCTGCTGCTCGTCGGACTGGGCAAGGAAAAGAAAGCCGGCGCGAACGAGCTTCGCAAGGCCGCCGGAACCGCCGTCCGCTTCGCCAAAGCAAAAGGCATCCGCTCACTGGCGATTGCTCTGCCTGAAAATCTCGACATAGCCTCATCGGCACGGGCCATCGCCGAAGGCGCAGTCCTCGGCGATTACGACTCCGACACCTACCGCAGTGATCGGAAGGACCGCTCCATCGACTCCCTCTCGCTGATCGCCTCCGCTGCCAACAAGGACGCTGCCGCGGCTGGCCTGAATGAAGGCACGATCATCGCCGAGTCGCAGAACTTCGCCCGCTTCCTCATCAATGAGCCGGGAAACTATCTGACGCCAACCATCCTCGGCGAGCGGGCGAAAAAAATGGCCAGCGAAAACGGCCTGAAGTGCGAGGTCTACAGCACCGAAAAGATGCAGGAGCTGAAGATGGGCGCGTTCCTGAGCGTGGCGCAGGGATCTGCGGAACCTCCGGCTCTGATTGTGCTCACTTACGAGCCGGAAGGCGCACCCGCTGAGCCGGTCATGGGACTCGTCGGCAAAGGCGTCACCTTCGACACCGGCGGCATATCGCTCAAGCCTGCCGACAACATGGAGAAGATGAAATATGACATGGCCGGCGGCGCAGCCATGCTCGGAGCGATGCAGGCAATCGCTCAGCTCAAGCCGAAGGTCAAAGTCATCTGTGTCGTTTGTGCCACAGAAAACATGCCCGATGGCAAAGCACAAAAGCCGGGCGACGTGCAGATTGCCATGTCCGGCAAGTCTATTGAAGTCATTAACACCGACGCCGAGGGCAGGCTCGTGCTGGCTGATGGTCTGCATTATGCGAAGACGCTGGGCGCAACTCGCCTGATCAATGCAGCCACGCTGACCGGCGCCGTAGCGATTGCGCTGGGCCAGATCAGTGCCGGAGCATTTTCAAACGACGACGAAGCCTACGAAAAATTCGCCTCCGGACTCGCGGCATCGGGCGAAAGGTTCTGGCGGTTGCCTTGCGACGATGAATACCGCGACCAGATCAAGTCGTCGATTGCCGATATTCAGAACACCGGCCTCACCCGTTATGGCGGCGCAATCAACGGCGCAATGTTCCTCAAAGAGTTCGTCGGCGATACACCGTGGATCCATCTCGATATCGCGGCGCTCGCCTGGCTCGACTCCGAAAAGCCGTGGACGGCCAAAGGCCCGACCGGCGTTGCCGTGCGCAGCATCTTCGAGTGGGTCCGCAGCTACGCGGAATAAGCTGCGACTGGAACACAAAGGGCGCGCCTGTGAGAGGCGCGCCCTTTGCAGGTTTCAGGCTCTCCGCCAGGACTCATGCGGGCCTGGAGAATTGCTGAGAAGGGGTGCAGCGGGATGATTCCATTCGCCTTAGCTCGCAGCTTTCAGATGCACGCCATCCGCTATCTCTTCAATCACCTTCTGGCTGAAGGCGGGAATGTCATCCGGTTTACGGCTTGTCACGAAGTTTCCGTCGGCAACTACTTTTTCATCGACCCATCTCGCGCCCGCGTTCATCAGATCGGTTTTCACTGAGGGCCACGAGGTCATCGTTTTACCCTTCACAACGCCCGCTTCGATTAACGTCCACGGACCGTGACAGATCGCCGCCACCGTTTTGCCGGATTGCGCGAACTCCTTCACAAAAGCGACAGCTTTTGGTTCCATCCGAAGATGGTCTGGGTTAAGGACCCCGCCGGGGAGAACCAGGGCATCGTAATCACTCACACGAGCCTGATCGAGGGCCTTGTCGACCTTTACGCTCTCGCCCCAGTCGGTCTTGTTCCAACCTTTGATCGTTCCTGTCTTTGGCGAGACAACATGGGTGGTCGCACCCGCCTGCTCGAGGGCTTTTCTCGGCTCCGTCAACTCCGCCTGCTCGAAACCGTCCGTCGCTAGAATCGCAACTTTTTTGCCCTTAAGTTTTTCTGCCATTGCAAGAACCCTCCAATTGGTTCATCCGTCTTGGTTGGTCTTTCTACTTAGTAGGAAGACAACAGCCAGCAGAGCGTTGCCAGCTTTTAATGTTCCGTTGACGGACTGATATCCTGCTTTGTTACAAGGATTTCACTGCGATGGGTCCAACCCGGAGAGCTTTTTTCCACATCGCAATGGCTGAATAAGAGGACTTATGCACAGAAAACTTCGCGCCGCCTCCCTGCTGACACTGGCCACCATCGCCCTCACCGCCTGCAAGTCAAACAACGTACAGATCTCTGGAGCGGGCAGCACTTTCGTCTACCCGGTCATGACCCGCTGGGTTCAGGATTTCCAGCAATCGCACCCCAGCGTACAGATCAACTACCAGTCCATCGGTTCCGGCGGCGGAGTGCAGCAGGTAAAGAGCAAGACCGTCGACTTCGGCGCGACCGATGCCCCGCTGGCCGATCAGCAGCTGGCCGGCATGCCCGGCAATATGATCCAGATCCCCGAGACGGCTGGCCCCGTCTGCATTACTTATAACCTGCCCGGACTGCAGCAGCCTCTGCAGCTTTCGCCTGAATCGCTGGCCGGCATCTTCATGGGTACGGTTAAGAACTGGCAGGACTCCATGATCGCGAAGGACAACCCCGGCGTAACTCTTCCCAAGCAGGATATTGTCGTCGTTCACCGCGCGGACGGCAGCGGAACCACCAATGCCTTCACGACTTATCTAAGTGCCGTGAACAACGACTGGCAGAGCAAGGTCGGCAAGGGCAACAGCGTCAGCTGGCCTGTGGGCCTTGGCGGCAAGGGGTCTGAGGGTGTAACCGGGCAGCTGAAGCAGTCGCCAGGAGCGATCGGCTATGTCGAGCTGACCTACGCGCAGCAGAACCACCTGCCGGTCGCGAAGATCAAGAACCAGGCCGGCAACTACATCGCCCCGACCGCGCAAAGCACCACGGCTGCGATCAATGCCTTCACGGCGCAGCTGGTCGTCGATCCGCGCATTCCCATCGTGAATCCGCCTGCCGCGGCAACCGATGCGTATCCGATCTCAACCCTCACCTTTCTGCTGATTCCGCAGGACGGCTCGGATAAGGCGAAGCGTTCCGCACTGAAGAGCTTCATTCAGTACGTCATCACAGACGGGCAGCCGACAGCGGGATCGCTGAACTATGCGCCGCTTCCGGATGGCGTGAAGTCCTACGACCAGCAGCAGCTGAACAAGATGACGGCCGACGGGCAGGCGCTCTAAGCAGATAGGACCAGCTCAAATCCGGTTCGCAAACAACAACGGCCAGCTCCCCGCTGGCCGTTGTTGTTTTGGCTGACCGCCCGTCAGCGGACTGCGACTTCGCTGCCGTCTCTACATTACTTCCGGCGCACTGATACCAAGCCATCCCAGCGTACGAATCAGCTCCCGCTGCGCCACCGCAGCCGTTGCCAGCAGCAGAGCTTTGCGGGCAGGATCGGCCTCGGTCAGGATGTGGTGCTTGCGGTAGAAAGTGCTGAATTCCTGCGCCAGCAGATAAGCATGCTTCGCCAGGTACGCAGGCTCTGCCGTAGCGATGCACTGCTCGAGCAGCAGCGAGGTCTTGGCTGCGCGCAGCCATACCTGCCAGATGCTGTCTCCATCCTCGCCCTGGAGGATCGGACCGGCGTCGACGGATGCCATCGCTGCCAGGGCCGCTTCGGGCGTGGTTTCGCCTTTACGGAAGATGCTGCGCGTACGCACAACGGCGTACTGAAGATACGGCCCGGTTTCTCCCTCAAAGCTCAGCGCATCCTTGAAGTCGAAGGCTATAACCGTGTTGCGCGTGTACTTGAGCATGAAGTAGCGCAGAGCTCCGACGGCGATCGCCTTCGCGATCTCGTCGCGCTCGCCTTCACCCAGTTCGGGATGGCGTTCAACGACCTCGCTCGATGTTGCTGCAATCAGCTTGTCGATCAGGTCATCGGCCTTTACGCCAAAGCCCTTTCGTCCTGAGACTTCGATATAGGGACGTGCCTTATCTTCTTCGGGAACGGCGTAACCCAGCTCCTCGGCGCAGCGCGGCGTCAGCGCGACCATCTCGTAGGAGAAGTGCGTGTAATGCTCCGCCTGCTCGGTGTAGCCGAGCCCGCGCAGCGCTTCGATCACATTGGCCTGCGGATCGGACTGGCGCGAATCGATGACGTTGTAGATGGCCTGCGCTCCGCCAAAGTGCGGATGTTCCGCTTCCCCACTTTCAGCGGAGATCCAGCACTCGTGACTCGGATATTTGAAGAACGGCAGGTAGCCGAAGTCGCGGCCCAACAGGCCGAACTTCCACAGGTGATAGGCAATGTCCTTGCCGACGTATGTGACCGTTCCGTTCGAGCGCACGATGACTTTCGCGTCTTCATCCGGACCGTCGCCGGCGGCCTCTTCCGTTCCGGCACGCTTCATCACCCAGCAGCCCTTATTCTTGCCTTCAGTCTCGAAGTAAAGCACGCCCCTGGCCTTCATCTGCTCGAAAGCCAGGTCCCAGAAATGCAGGTGCAGGATCTCGCTCTCGCGCGGCAGGAAGTCGTACTCGATACCGAGGCGCAGCATGGTTTCAAGATGGCGGCGCAGCACCGCGGTCGAGATCAGCTCGGCGATGGCCGAGGTCTCATTGCCACCGGCCTCGATTTCATGCAGCGTATGAAGACGGATCTTCTTACGCTCAGCCTGTTCCGCTTCCGTTCCCAGCGTGTACCACTGCGAGGTCTTCGCGTAGAGATCCCAGCAGGCATAATCGATGCGCTCGGAGAGGCCATCCATCCACGAACGCACCTGGTCGAGCGAAAGCCTCTCAAGCTGCGTGAGTCCGACAACAATATCGGCAACCTGCACGCCGGTGTTGTCGATGTAATTCTGCACATCGACCGTCTGCCCAGAGGCACGCAGCAGGCGCACAAATGTATCGCCAAGAATGGCGTTGCGCAGGTGTCCGACGTGGGCGGCCTTGTTGGGATTGATGCTGGTATGCTCGACGAGCGAATGCGTGCCCGCTCCGGCGGCATCGATCTCGCCGCCAGCGGAGATGGCCTTCGCCGCAGCTCCACGATCGAGGCGGGCATTGATGTATCCAGCGCCTGCTACTTCAAACCCGGCAAAACCCTCGACCTCGCCGAGCGCAGCGACCACTTCTTCGGCGATCTTGCGGGGAGCCTTCTTCAGACGGCGGGCGAGCTCAAAGGCGAGGGGCAGCGCATACTCGCCGAACTTGATCTCCGGCGGCTGCTCGATGGCGAGCGTCTCCAGCTCGACCTCAAACTTTTCCCTGAGCACTGCGCGGAGCCGCGCGAGAAGCTGCTTCTGTTCCCGTAAATACACTTGATCGATATCCTGCTGTGGTGCTCCAGCGGCGCGGTGGAAGGCGCTGAAACATCTGATTTTACTGACGATTTTATCAGGTGGTCGGAACGAAGCCTGCCGGGATTCCAGAAACGCCCCGAAAGAACAAGCGAGAACTCGCATCGCACGAAGCCTTAGCCGGGGCCGACCTCGACTAAGCCCCCCGCTGACGGTAATCTGGTAAGAAAGCCTTAACCGATTGCCGACCCCATGCCTGATAAGTTTTATCTGACAACACCGATCTATTACGTCAATGCGCGCCCGCACATCGGCACGGCCTACACCACCATTGCCGCCGATGCCATTGCCCGCCGCAAGCGCTCACTCGGCGTCGATACCTTCTTCCTGACCGGCACCGACGAGCACGGCCAGAAGATCGAGCGCTCAGCCGCCGCAGCCGGCATCACGCCCCAGGCCTTTACTGACAGCGTTTCGAGCCGCTTCCGCGAGCTGTGGGACCGCATGGGTCTTACCTACGACTACTTCGTGCGCACCACCGACGCGAACCACAAGCGCGGAGCGCAGAAGCTCTTCGCCGAGCTCCACAAGCGCGGATACATCTACCTCTCGACGTACACCGGCCAGTACTGCGTGTCAGAGGAGACCTTCGTCGAAGGCCCTCCCGGAACCATCGGACCCGACGGCAAGCCGACCGAAACTGTTACCGAAGAGAACTTCTACTTCAAGCTGAGCGAGTTCCAGCGGCCCGTCATCGACCTGATCGAGTCGAACCAACTCGTCATCGAATCGGAAGCCCGCCGCAATGAAGTGCTTTCCTTTCTGCGCGGCGACGTCGCCAACGCCGAAAAAACCGAGATGTCGACTAACGGGCTGCCCTATGTGCCCGGCGCGCTCAAGGATCTCTCCGTCTCGCGCAGCAGCTTCGACTGGGGCATTCCCGTTCCGGAACCCGCCGCCAGCGAAACAAAGCAGAAGCACATCATCTATGTCTGGCTCGACGCGCTGACGAACTACCTGACCGCAGTCGGCTACGGCAGCGATGCCCCTGAAGACCAGGCCCGCTTTGCGAAATACTGGCCTGCCGACCTGCACCTCGTCGGCAAGGAGATCACCCGCTTCCACTGCGTCTACTGGCCTGCGTTCCTGCTGGCCGCGGGGCTGCCGCTGCCTAAGAAGGTCGTCGCTCACGGCTGGCTGCTCTTTGAAGAGAGCAAGATGTCGAAGTCGCGCGGCAACATCGTGCGCGCGGAGACAATCCTCGATGTCCTCGGTGCCGATGCCCTGCGTTACTTCCTGCTGCGCGAAATCGTCTTCGGGCAGGATGGCAGCTTCAGCTTCGACGCGCTGGTAAAGCGCTATAACTCCGACCTGGCGAACGGCTACGGCAACCTCGTAAGCCGTACGCTGGCCATGATTCAGCGCTACTTCGACGGTGTTCTACCCGAACCGGCAGCCCAGCAGGCCGATGGACTGGCGACCGAATCGCACCGCATCATTACCGATTTTGCGCGCTTCTTCGACAATTTCGAATTCTCGCGCGCACTCGAAGCCGCATGGACGCTGGTCGCTGCAACAGACGGCTACCTGACTGCTTCCGCGCCGTGGAAGCAGTCCGAAAGCACCAGCGACGAACAGCAAAAGGCCCTGCGCGCCACGGTCCTTTCGACCGCAGCCGAGGCTATCCGCATCGTCACCGCGCTCATCTACCCGGTTATCCCCGATGCCGCGGCCAAGGTTTGGGCACAGCTCGGGCTGGGCGACATCAAAGAAGCAGATCTGAAGAACCTGACGTGGGGCGGACTCAAGCCGGGCACGAAGCTCGGCGAACTGGGTCCGGTTTTCCCCCGCGCAGAAAAGGATGCGATCACGCGTATGCAGGAACTCGAACAAAACAACAACGCCCCGGCAGAAGCGAAGCCAGCCGCAGACGAGACGGCTCCCGTAACAGGCACGCCTGCGGTACCAGCGCCTCCGGAGACCGGGACCCACTCCGTACCCGCTGGCCCGAGCATTCCGGCGACCGACAGCGCCCAGATCACCATCGACGACTTCGCCAAGGTCGACCTGCGCGTCGCCCAGATCAAGGTCGCCGAGCGTGTACCCAAGGCCGACAAGCTGCTGCGTCTCGAAGTCGACCTCGGCTACGAGCAGCGGCAGATTCTCGCGGGAATCGCCGAAGCCTACGCACCCGAGTCGCTGATCGGCCGCAAGGTCGTCATCGTGGCCAACCTGGCTCCACGCAAGCTGCGCGGCCTCGAATCGAACGGCATGATCGTCGCCGCATCGCTCGAAGGCGGCAAGGCTGTACTGGCCAGCTTTATCGAAGACATCGAGCTTGGAGCAAGACTGAAATAGCGAAAATGAAAAGCATTTTGCTTTAGAACCTCGAAGAAAATGATCGATTCTCACGCCCATCTCGACAGTCCGCGCTACGCCGAAGATCGCGACGCCATGCTGGCGCGCGCCTACGAAGCGGGGGTGCGCACGATTCTCTCAATCGGCATCGGTGAAGGGCCGGACACCATGCATCAGGCCGTCGACCTGGCTCGCACCTACGCAGGCAAGCCCGGTGTACCGAAGATCTACGCAAGCGCCGGCATTCATCCGCACGAAGCGCAACTGGCCGGTGACCCGGCCTACTGCCGCCTCGATACCCTGCTCCAGCAGCCGGAAGTGCTGGCCTGCGGCGAGATCGGCCTCGACTACTACTACGACAACTCGCCCCGGGATGTGCAGAAGCAGGCCTTCTCCCGGCAGATGGAGATCGCTGCCGCCCGCAGGAAGCCGATCATCATCCACTGTCGACCGTCGGACAATTCGACCAACGCATGGGATGACACCCTGGCCATGCTTGCCTCTGAGTGGAAGCCCACCGGACTGGGCGGCATCCTGCATTGCTTTACCGGCAAATGGACGCACGCGAAGCAGGCGATGGATCTCGGCTTTCTGCTCTCGTTTACCGGCAATATCACCTATCCAAAGGCGCAGCCGATCCGCGATGTGCTCGCGCAGGTTCCGCTCGAACGGGTCCTGATCGAGACGGATGCGCCTTTTCTCGCGCCCGTTCCGCACCGCGGCAAACGCAACGAGCCGGCATTCGTGTCCGAGGTCGCAGCCAGGCTGGCCGAGGTGAAGAACGTCCCGGTGGAGGAAGCGGCTTTCACCATAACACAGAATTTCCACCGCTTTTTCGGGACAGAAAACGCCTCTTGAGGCGCGACCGGCTCCCTCGAATGGGGAGAAGCGGATAATCTATAGAGGAGGAATCACTTATGGCAACCGATAATTCCTTCGACGTGGTATCGAAGGTCGATATCCAGGAAGTACGCAATGCGATCGACCAGGCAACAAAGGAAGTGAACGCGCGCTTCGATCTGAAGAACACGCACTCCGAGATCAAGCTTGAGGGCGACGAGACGATTCAGCTTGCCTCGTCGGATGAATACAAACTCGAAGCGGTTACAGAAATCCTGCAGCAGAAGCTGGTAAAGCGCGGCATATCGCTCAAGTCTCTCGAATTTGGCAAGATCGAGCCGGCCTCAGGATCGAGTGTGCGCCAGAAGGTTACGCTGCGCCAGGGCATCGCCAGCGAAAAGGCCAAGGAGATCGTTCGCGTCATCAAGGACTCGAAGAAGAAGGCTCAGGCCTCGATCCAGGGTGACACCGTGCGCATCAGCGGCAAGGATCGCGATACTCTACAGGAAGTGATCGCTCTGCTCAAATCGCACGACTTCGGCATCGATATGCAGTTTACGAACTACCGTTCCAACTAAAAAGAAAGCAGCAGGTCAAAGAATTTCCGAGTGAGTACACTGGCCATAGCGACGGCAAAAGAGGTCTTTGACCTGCTGCAGGACGATCTGCGCGCCATCGAGCGCGAGTTCAGCGTGGACGCGGTTTCATCCGTCGCCGCCATCACGGAAATCTCAGGCTACCTGCGGCAGGGCGGCGGCAAACGCATCCGTCCGCTGCTGCTGCTGCTTGCAGCCAAATCGCAAGGTTACAGCGGCCACGGCATGATCCGGCTGGGCGCAGTCGTCGAGATGGTTCATTCGGCCACGCTCGTCCACGACGATATCATCGACGCCGCCGACACCCGCCGCGGACGCCCCTCGGCCAACACCACCTGGGGCAACGCGAAATGCGTGCTCGCCGGGGACTGGCTCTACATGCAGGCCTTTCGCGTGGCGCTCGAGGAGCGGAACTTCCGCGTGCTCGACCTGCTCATCGGCCTGACCCAGCAGATGGTCGAAGGCGAGCTGCTGCAGATGGAGAAGCTCGGTAAAACCATCTCGGTCGACGAGTACAACACCCTCATCTATCGCAAGACCGCCTGCCTCTTCGAAGTCTCAATGCGCCTAGGCTCCGTACTGGCTGCCTCCGGCGATGAGACCGAGAATCGCATGGGCGAATACGGGCACGCGCTCGGCATGGCCTTCCAGATCGTCGATGACGTGCTCGACCTCACCGCGACGGAAGAAGTTCTGGGCAAGCCGGTAGCCAGCGACCTGCGCGAAGGCAAGGCAACGCTCGCAGTCATCCACGCGCTTGAGCACAGCAGCCCCGAAGAACGCCGCGCCATCGAGACCGTTCTGACCGAGCAGAATTTCGGATCGGTCACCCACGCGCAGATCCTCGCCATCCTGCACCGGCACCACTCCGTGCAGTACGCCATGGATGTGGCTTTCCGCTACGCGGAGACGGCACGCAACGCCGTGGCCGATCTTCCCGACTCCGACTTCAAGCGTGCCCTGCTTTGGGTGCCGGACTTCGTCGTCGCCCGCGATAAGTAGCCCCCTCGGGTCGCCATCGGCACCTCACGTTTCGTATCACAGCAGTATGGTCCTTCGCGCTATTCCACCACGTTACAAGCCACAGACGCGGGTGCCCCATCCATGACAGTTTCATCGTCATGGGTGGGCCGCCAATCGGCCCCGTCGAGACTAAATCTTCCGAGTCTCAGGCCCATCGAACTCCACATCCGCAAGCCCACGGCTGCCAAAACTACGGAAGCCCGAAACCTGCTTCAGATCGAAAGCGGAAGCACCCTTCGGAACGCGCACCCGGAAGAAATCCGCACCATCCAAATCATGTAACCAGAACGCAGGACGAGGATCAGGCGCCTGCACCGCAATCTCCACGTTGCTCATCTCAAGGTTGCGAATATGGCGCAGAAAGAATCCCGTCGCCGGTAGATGCCCGAACATCTCCGGATCAGGGTAACCAGCTTCCTTCTCCGGAGGCATCAGCGCAGCCATGTCAGCCGAGGCTCCCCCTACCTGCTCAAGATAAAAATTGCTGATCTGGATGTCTTCGATATTGTGCCCCGGAATGCCCGAAAGAATCGACGGCAGAACCGCCGCGCCGGAGCTGGTGATGTTGCTCAACAGCACGCGCTTCAACACGCCGACTGGAACACCCTGCGGCCCGCGCATGCGGCTGCCGAGGCGAAAGAACAGCGGCGCTCCCTTGCAGCCGCGCATGGTGATATTTGTAACCGTGATGTCTTCACAAAGCGCGCCATCTTCCGTCTCGAGCGCAAGCCCGTGACAGTTCTCGAAGATGCAGTTTGAAATGGTGATGTTGCGGAAGCCGCCGTTCGACTCCGTGCCGCACTTGATGCGCCCGGTGCCATATGCCATGCCTTCCGGCATCTTCTTCCAGCTGCCATCGAGCACCGACCCAAGAACGTAATCGCCCGTCACATAGCAATTCGTGATGGTCAGATTATCTGTAGGCCGCGCGTAGCCGAGCGCAAATGAGCTCTTCGGGCAGATGCCGTCATCCCACGGTGAATTCACCGTGCAGTTCGAGACGCGCACATTGCGGCAGCAATCGATATCCATGCCGTCGCGGTTGGTATCGATCTTCAGGTTGTCGATGGTCAGGTTATCGACGCCGGTCGCAAGGACACCGAACCAGCCGCCCTGCAAAATCGAGAAGTCGCGCAGGATGACGTTGTAGCAGTTCTTAAGCGCGATTGCCTTGTTGCCCACACCCGGCTTCGTTGTGTCCGGCAGGTCTGTATCTTTTTCGTTGCCGCGGCTCAGGCCCTTGCCCCAGATCAGTCCCGGACCAAGAATCGAGAAACTGTGAATGTCCTCGCCCCAGATCAGGCTGTTGTGCCAGTGGTTGTGGCCATAGTCCTGGTAATGTTCGAATGCCGGATTCTGCGGCTCAGCCGCATCGTAGCCGCCGCTCGTCGTGCCTTCCATAGGAACCGAAGCCGCCAGAATGGTCGCACCCTGGTCGAGGTACAGGCTCACATTGCTGCGCAGATGAATGGAATACGAGGCATAGACACCCGCCGGGAAAAAAACCGTTCCTCCGCCCGCCGAGGCAGCCGATTCGATCGCGCGATTGATGGCTGCTGTGTCGATGGTCTTGCCATCGCCGGTCGCGCCGAAGCTGCGAACGCTGGCCCAGAACCCCGAAGCGGCATGTGCTGGAGCCGCGGCTGCTCCTGCTGTTGCAAGCGGAGCTGCCGCCACTGCCAAACCACCACTTGCATACTTCAACAAATCTCTGCGCAGAACCGTCATTCCCTGCTCCTCTGTCGATGCGAAGCCATTGAAAAATCATTCGGCGTGAAAACGCCAAGGCGGCGCTCAAAGAAAATGCGGCGGAGACCTCCGCCGCATGTTCCGATACTCTTTGTTATTGCTTCTGGAAGTTGTCCTTCGCCTGCACCGAGGGCGGAGTCGCCGAGCCGTGCTCCGCACCGGGTCCGGAGCGAGCCATCGCATCGTCGTAAGGCTGCTTGCCGTCCGCTCCGGCAGCCGTCGGTGAGCCTGGCACCGGAGGCTGACCCTCGCCACTGCCGACGATGTTCGGATTCTGCTTACCAGTGGTAGTGATGTCCGAGGTTGCCGTCATCGGACCATGGCCCTTTTTCGTCCTGCTCGTCTCGCATCCCGAAACCAGCCAGCCCAACATTGCAGCGGTCAGAACCCATCCAGAAGCCTTCGCAAAAGCTCGCAATTCCGTTCCTCCAGGCACTCGAATCAATCAGCGGAACCATTCTACTCGACAAAGCCGGCGACTGGCCTGCTACTTCAAGCCCAATCCCGCATTCTTTGTCTCGACCGAGTACAGCGATTGCCGCGAAAGGATGTAAAGCGTTCGGCCCCCTTTGCCGCCGAATACAAGATTGATCGGCCGCTCGGGCACGCGGATCGTCTCCAGCAGCTTGCCCTGCGGGCTGTAAACAAACACCTGCCCAGCCGCAAGGTAGACGTTCCCTGCCGAGTCCTGCACCACACTCTCGCCCCCGCGCTCCGCGAAGAGCTTCATGTCCGTGAGCGATCCATCGTCACCGATGCGTGCCGAGTAAGTCTTCTGCCCCGACTCCTCGGTCACGTAGAACGGATGCCCCGGAACATTCTTTGCCAGGCCGTATCCGCGAAGCAGATCGGCCATCTTGATGCCGTAGTAGAGCGCACCCTTCACGAAGTCCTCGCCCGCAGGCAGAAAGGTGGAACCATCCGGCGATACATACTGGTATGGCTTCGCAACCGACATCGCATCGATAAAGTCGTTCTCGTTGCGCCAATGTTCGTTGGGCAGAACAGCGATCTGCCCGGTGCGGGCCGTCGTCGGCTCAGGCTTGAGGAAGTTGATCTCGGTAGCAGGCGCATCCGGGCGAAACCAGTAGACGGTTCCGTCTCCCGCATAGGATGTAACCAACAAATCTCCAGCCTTGTCGAAGAAAAGATTCACAGGGTCGAGCGGATTGTCGCGTACCGTATCCACTTCCTGCCGAGCATCCGACCAGCGGTAGATCTTCTGCCAATGCGCATCGACGAAGTAAAGCTGCCCCTTCGGATCGACCGCCGCACCCGAGATATTGAAGAACCCATCCGCAAGCTTCTTCACACGCGTGCCCTCTGCAAGCAGCGGAGAGGCCGTTGACGCAGACTGCGACGATGCCGCTCCAGTGAAGGTCACAGCCGCAGCTTCGCGAGCACGGATCTCGACCTTATGCGTCTGGTCGAAGACAGCGCTATCGAACGAAGCCTTGCTGTCGCTGTAGACATGCATGTTGCGCAACCGTATATCCGAAGAGTTCGAGACCTTGATCGCATACGGAAACGGCTGATAGGTGCTGACGACACGATACGAGTGGTAATTCGCAAAGAGCAGGTTTTTCGAGCCATCGATTTCGAGCGGCAGGCAGAAGCCGCCTTCGCCGCGTTCTTCCTCTGTCTGCAGTGCGAATACTTCCCAGTTCGAAACCCGATTCAGCTTCATCTCGTTGCGAACATGATGCTCGCTCGAAAGCTCGTACACATGCCCTTCTGTATCCGTGTCAGATACATATATGCCGGCCTGCGCATACGTATCCGCCGTCCAGATATCGGCGAATGTCCCGCCGCCGCCATTCGTCACCCACAGGCTGGGATACTGCCCGTCCCAGCGCTTCTTCAAATCCGGATCGGCGGTATGCGTATTGTTATATGGATTGATTCCCTTGCCTTCAGCATCGAAGGTGCCGTGTCCGCCGAGGAACTTCACATCGTCGATCAACGAATCCTTCCCGGCCTGCCACAAAATTCCCACCGCGCGGCCATTGATGCCGCCGCCATAGATGCCAATGCCGGTGAAGATATTCGATCCGCCCCTTGGTGCTTCAACCACGGCTCGCGGCGCGCCCGGCGTTTCAAAGCCCGGAGTGCTATCCGCAAGATCGAACTGCGTTGTGCTGGGATGCAAGCCAATCATCACAGTATCCGGTTTCAGATGAATGGTGTCGCTCACCAGGTAGCGACCGCTCGGAACATAAATCGTTGCGTGCTCATTAATCGCCTTCTGGATGGCCGCTGTATCGTCTGTCACGCCATCGCCCTTCGCGCCCAGTGCACGCAGATTCGTCCACGTATCGCGCGCAGGCAGATTGCGAATCGCATCCGGCATCGCGGCATCAGTTTTTTCGGGAACGGCCTGGAAGGTCGTCTTAACCTCCGCATGATTCTCGTTATCGACCATCGTCAGCCCATGCGTGAAGTCCCTAACCATGTAGCTGCCGGGCAAACCTTTTACTGTCTTGCCGCTTTCGCGGAATGCAGCGAAGGTCGCGACATGATCACAGAACACGTCTTTCAGGTTGATCTCGGTACGTGGGCTGTTCTCGTTGCTGATGGTAATCGCCGGGCCGCTGATATCTACAAAACGCGAACGAGTGATCCACAGCTCGTCAGAGTAAGTCGGATCAATCGTAACCGCCGCAGGCACATGTCTAAACTCATCGTGAATGAGTGTCAGCCCCGCTTCGTGCTCCTTGATGGCGGCCTCGCGCTGGCCCTCAAAAGTTGAGTCGACCAGCGTGAACTGCCATCCCGGCGAAGGCTTGCGCGTCATGATGCCGTAGCGCCCACCGTAGAAGTGCAGGTCTTCCGCTTCATTTCCGATATCATGCAAGGCCGCAAGTCCCGAACCGGTGTGGAAGTCCATGTGCGTAAGGAAGCAGTGCTGCGCCACGCGAAACCGAATCCCTACAGCGTTGGGATTCCCCTCGCCAATCTCGAAGTCGATGTTGCTCATGCCGGAATAAAACGTTCCCGGATTCGCATCGGAAATCTGATTGTTCGGTGGAACGGTTCCCGGAAATGGATCGTGCTGGTTGGCGATACCACGCCGTGCACCATGCCTGTTGCCGGTGAAGAAAACCATGTAGCCAATGTCATTCTGGTAGCCCGGTGTATTCGGGGCCAGCATCAGCACGGGACGCGTTGCGCCATAGCCAATCACGCGAATACCAGGCCAGACATAAATCGTCTTCGTGATGCGATAGTGGCCTTCGGGCAAAAAAACAATCCCCTGGTGCGTCGTCGACTCGACCTTGTCAATTGCCTGCTGGATGGCATCGCTGTCGTCAGCGACGCCATCGCCATGCAGTCCGAACTCCTGCTTCGTCACATAAACCGCTTTTGGATCATCCAGCTTCTGCGTGTAATAAGAAGTAGAGGCGAAAGCAGGAACAGCGGCAAGGCACAATGCAGCAACAACGTACAAGCGTTCTTTCACAGGTCACCTTTTCATGCAATGTAAAACTGGCGCTACCAGACGTATGTGCCGACGGCGCCCTCGGCAAGCGAGGTCGTCATATCTTTGCCGTGATAACGAATCTTGAAAGACTGCGGCCCGCTGCCCGTATTCGCAACAATCAGCACACGCTTTCCCTCTGGAGTCTTGAACGCGACATTGTGCAGGTTGTCTAGATCGTTGGAGGCGACGCGAACCGAACCCGGACGCACAAAACGCGAAGCATGCGCAACGGTGTAATACGCGGAGTTGCGCGCGACGTCGTTATGGTCGATAGTGATGGCCCCCTGGCACATAGGGCAGCCGCCATCATTCGTATGCGGGCCAAAATCCGGATCGGCTGCAAGGTTCCACAACAGCACATTGCGGCTCCAGTTCCGCGTCGCGCCAATCACGATGCGGGAGACAGCACGCGCCACCGGAAATACAGAGCTGTCCTTGCCGTCGACAACCATCTGCTCCGTGAAGTAGAGATTCTTATCGGGATAAGCATCGTGCACCTTGCTCATCGCCGTAATCTCGCCCTCGTACAGATGGAAGCCGGTACCGTCCACATACTTTCGCGCATCCGCGTCCTTTAATACCGTCAGAGGATACTCCGGCATATCGCAGTTATGGTCGTAGAGAATGATCTTGGTCTTGATCTTCGCCTTTTCAAAAGCAGGTCCGAGGAAATTCTTGATGAAGTCGGCCTGCTCCTCCGCCGTCATCACCAGGCTTGGCGTGTTCTTCGGATTCCGCGGCTCATTCTGCACCGTGACCGCATCGATGTGAATGCCTTCGGCTTCCATGCCCTGGACATACTTCACGAAGTACTGCGCGTAGTTGGCGTAGTACTCCTTCTTCAGGCTGCCGCCCTTCGGCTTCTCATTTGTCTTCATCCACGAAGGTGCGGTCCAGGGCGAACCGAGAATCTTGATCTTCGGATCAATCGCAAGGACCTGCTTCAAGACAGGAATCACCGCCGCCTGATCTTCCTTCAGCGAGAATTTATTCAGGTCTGCGTCCTTCTCTCCTGCTGGCATATCGTCGTAGGTGTAAACGTGATCGTTCATGTCCGACGCACCAATACTTACGCGCAGGTAGCTCACGCCGATACCCGTATTGGCGGTGCTGAATAATTCATTCAGAATCGAAGAGCGGCTGTCTGCGCTCATCTGCATCAGCAACTGGGCACTGCCCCCCGTCAACGCAAAACCGAAACCATCGATCGATTGGAATTTCTTCTTATCGTCAACCTCGATGGTAATGGCCTTTTCCTTGCTCTTTTCAAACTTCAGCTCAGAGTGCTGCTCCATGAAGAGCGACGAACGATCTTCCGTCGTGAGATAAAGATCGGCATCGTGCCTGAACTGCGCAAGAAGAGAAACCGGCGAAAGAACCATGAATGCAAGTGCGAGGCAGGCGGGAGATTTGAGACGCATAGACGCTCCTGAAATCGTTATTAAAAACTTGGATGAGAGTGAAGCTTGAGAGGTACAGTTAGCCCGCTAAACACTATGCGCGTAGGCACAAAGAGGTGTCAAGCCGCATGAACAAACGTTTGTCTTACTTCGTGAGATGCTGCGCAGTCTTCGCATCCACGACGCCCGCGCCTTCGCGAATGGAGTAGAACCTGTCTGCGGCCAGATTCGAAAAAGACTCCGTCTTGCCATCGCTCCACAGCACGGTTGCGGAATCGATCCGCTCATGCGCGCCTAGTCCGAAGTGCAATCGGAGATCGTTCTGCGAAAGGTAGCTGCCTCCGCTGTTCACCTCTTCCAATTGCACGAGGTCTCCAGCGACAACCTTCACCCGCGCATTCAGCGCCAGCTTATTCTTCTCTCCCTCAAGCTGAAAGCTCACCCAATGGTTTGGCACGCCACCGTCAGGGCGCAGAATCATCGGCTGGCCGGTCAGGTTCTCGATGACCAGGTCGACCTTGCCTTCATTGAAAAGGTCTCCCATCGCGACACCGCGGCTGACCTGCGGCTCCTCGATCGCAGGGCCTACATCATGGCTGATGTCTTTGAAGCTGCCATTCCGCTGGTTAAGAAGCAGCACCTTTGGCTCCCGGTATTTCACATCGATGTGTGCATTGTCGATCTGCGGATAGACGTGACCGTTCACGAGAAAATAATCCAACCACCCATCATTATCGAAATCGAAGAAGCAGTCGCCCCAACCCACGTAAGGATGCGTCGCCTTCGCCACCCCTGATTCGTCGGACGTATCGGAAAAGGTTAGTTTGCCGTCGTTACGATAGAGAGCAGCGTACTCATTATCGAAGTGTGAGATCAGCACGGACATACGTCCGGTATGCATGTAATCGCCGATGGCTACGCCCATATTCGCCTGCTCCTCGCCGTCCTGACTGACAGCAATGCCGGAGTCGTATGCAATATTTGTAAACTTCCCGTTGCCATCGTTGCGATAGAGAAAATTCGGCTGGCCGTCGTTTGCGACAAACAGATCAATTCGGCCGTCATCGTTGAAGTCCGACCAAAGCGCCGTCAGCCCGAAGAAGTGCTGCGGATCGTCTACGCCAGCCTGCTTCGAGACATCCGTAAAAGTGCCGTTGCCGTTGTTGCGATACAGATTGTCCGGCGAACCTTTCAGTCCACGCGGCCCGCATTGCACATCGATGCCGTGATACTTGCATGTCTTCACCGAACCGAAGACCGGCAGGCTGTCGAGATGCAGATCCACGTAGTGCGAAACGAACAGATCGCTCCACCCATCTCCGTCGTAGTCCCCGAATGCCGCGCCTGTAGCCCAGAGCGAATCGCCGCTCAGACCGGCAGCTTTTGTCACATCCGAAAATGTGCCATCGTGATTGTTGCGATAAAGCACTACACCGCCAAAGCAGGTCACCAGCATATCCGGCCAGCCGTCGTTGTTGTAGTCGCCGACGGCAACACCCTGCCCCCAGCAGGGGAAGGCCACTCCCGCTTTCTCAGTCACATCTGTGAATGTGCCATCGTGATTGTTATGAAAGAGCGCGCTGCGTGCCTTCTTGTTAGCAAGCGCCATTTCGACGCTCTGCGAGTTGGTGAAGTAGATGTCCGGCCATCCGTCGCGGTCGTAGTCAATCAGCGCCACGCCGCCGCCCATTGATTCGACAATGTAGCGCTGCTCCGGGCTGGAAAGGTGCTCGAAATGAATGCCGGTCGACTCGGTGATGTCGACCAGCTTCGGCAGAGCCTGCTGGGCGAAAGCCGGCATAGAAGCCGCGATGATGGCGACAAGCCACGAAACCAGCCGCAATTGGGACAAGGCCCGGTTCATCCGCTACTTCGCATCTTCCTCGCGAATCTCATCCGGACGAATCTGCATCTCCTTGTACACACCACGCAGTTTTTCCTTCAGGTCGCGATACTTCTTGTATTCCTCGACTTCACGCTGTGCATCCGCCGTTCTTCCCCGCTGCCGATACAACGTGGCCAGGCGGTAATGCGCGGTCGCATAGGTCGGATCGAGCCGCACAGCCCGCTCCAGCAGCGGCAAAGCCTTGTCCTGCTGTTTCATCGATATCAACGTCACGGCGAGACCGAAGTTGGCATCCGGATCGTTCGGCTGTAACGCCACGGCCTTCGTGTAGTACTCGAACGCCTGCTGCAGATTGCCATCATGCTCGGCGAGCTGCGCCAGGCGGCTTACCGACTTTTCGTCATTCGGATTCGCAGCCAGCGCAGCCTTATATTCCTGCGCCGCCTCTGCCTTCACCTTCTGATCGTCCGCGGTGTTCAGCAACTCTGCCAGCTCGAAATGCGCGCCTGGCAGTTTCGGATCGATCGCAATGGCCTTGCGATACTGTGCGATCGCGCCATTCGTATCGCCGCGCTTCGACTCTTCATGCGCCATCAACTGATGCATCTGCGCGGAGTCAGGACCGACCAGCCCCAGCGAAAGAATAGCTTCACCGGTCAGGTCGGAATACGTGCGGTAGGCAGCGTATAAAACTTCCTTGTTCTCCGGATCGTCACGACGCAACTGCCCTAGAACGACTGCCGCTTTGTCTAGATCACTTGTTGCCGTATAAAGCTCAACAAGCGCCAGGCCGACCTGCGTTTTAAACTTAGCATCCTGCAGCGACGGATAAGCCGCTTCCATATCCTTCGCCGCTTGCTCGATGTCGCCAGTGTTCTTCTCTGCCAGTCCCAACAGTCCCTGCAGCTTCGTCAGGCCCGGCTGCATGGAGACAGCGGCACGTAGCGGCTGTACAGATTTTTCGTATTGCCCCTGGAAGAAGAGAAGCACGCCAAGATTTCCCTGCGCCTCAACATCCTGAGGATTCAATGCCACCAGTTGCTCCAGCTCAGGAATGGCCAGATCGGGTCGCCGTTCACGCAGATGCTGTTGCGCGCTCTGCGTCAGTTGCTGAGCCTGCTGTTGCTTGTCCGTGCCACTTTGAGCGACGCTGGCCGTGGCAAAGAACAGGACCAGCAATAGATTCGAAAGCCTCATATGCATTCACTATACTGCTCAAAAAAACGGGGATGGCGATTATCGCCATCCCCCCGGGAGGGTTGCAATTCTTAACTAGAACGAGAATCGAGCTCCAAGCTGCATCGTACGGCCGCCAACAGTAGTGCCGGTTACGTTCGCAGCGGAGGTGCAGGGATCACCGACACCAGAACAGCTAAGGCTCGAGTTAGGCAATCCGAAGCTCGGATGGTTAAAGGCATTAGTAGCATCCGCGCGAATCTGCATCTGCATACCTTCCGTCAGTGCAAACGTCTTGCCTGCCGAAAGGTTCACTTCGTTAAGCCCAGGTCCATAGACGCTATTACGCCTCATATCGCCGAAGGTCCCGTTAGCTGGCAACGTATAAGCGGCTGGATTAAACCACTTGTCTATTCCTTTACCCTTCAGAGTCGGGCTGCCGATCTGATTCGGATAGTAGGCGTAGCCATTGCCACCGGACTGCGAGTAGGACTTATCCTGCGTGCTGGAGATAGTTGGCGTGAAGGGATTGCCACTAGACAACAGCAGTGTCCCCGAGAGCTGCCAACCACCAACCACGGCATCCAGCATGCGGTTGCTGTGCAGGAACATTCTTCCCTGGCCAAACGGAAGCTGATAGAGCCCGTATGCCTTGAACGCATTGCGGATGTCGAAGTTCGACGCACCGTAATTAGCCGAAGGATCATACGCACGCTGCCAGGTTTGTGTACCTTCACGGCTGCCCCAACCCGAAGAATCCTGGTCGTCGAGGAAGTGCGACCAGACATAGTTCGCGTTGATGCTGAAGCCCTGAGTCAAGCGCTTGCTGATCGAAACCTGAAGCGAGTGATAGTTGGATATGGCGTTGATCGTACCATTGCTGCCGCCAATTCCCTGATATTGAGGATAGGGGCGGAAGGTGGGGCTGTCGTCAGGCCCAAGATGCGCCTCAGGAACCTGGTTCAGGTCGGTCGGGAAGGCGAGATTGTAACCGTGGCTGGCAACATATGCGAGTTCTGCCACCATGCTGTTGCCAACTTGGCGTTGGATCGCGAAGTTCCACTGCAGGCTCTTGCCGAGCGGCGTGTGATACATGTTGTAATTCACGCCCTGACCGTTTTGCGCTGCTGGATCAGTCGTGGGTCCCACATAAGGAAGGTTCGCGCCGGACCCTGAGAGGAGAACGACAGGTGTAATACCGTTGGTCTGGTCCGAATCACTTCCTTGCGATTGAAGTGCTGAACCGAGGCCAGTACCCGTGAGGTCAAGGCTGTAGTTATAAGCGTAGAGGCCTACACCGCCGCGGATCGTAGTGTTGGGTTGCGGCGAATATGAGAATCCGGCACGAGGCAGGAAAGTATCGTAGATAGGAGCCTGTAGAGAAGTGCGTCCGTGAGCATGTGTTGCCGCATACCAGATCGCGCCCGCAGTGCCAGTCGCAGGATTGGTCACTTCGGGGTCGAAAACGCTGATGTTGTTCTTCACTTCGTTCCAGCCATGCTGAATCTGGTAGCGAAGACCGACGTTCAGTGTGAGGTTTGGCTTCAGTTTGATATCGTCCTGCACGAAGAATTGCGGGCTCTTCAGGCGGGCGCCGTATTCCGGCTGCACCTGTGCGCTCCACGACTGGGTCTGCCCCAGCAGGAAGTCGCCGTATGCTACACCGGTTGTTGCATCAGGCTGGAACGCGCAGGTCGGGCACGACTGGCTCCAGTTCTGCGTGTAAACACCCGAATAGTTGACCGTTGCGGCGTTGATGTTGCCCCATGCCGTCGTGTTATCGCGGTATGCCAGCAACTCGCCACCGAAGTGGAGAATGTGGCGACCGCGGATCATCGTAACCACGTCTGAAGGGTCAAATGCGAATTCCTTGTAGACGGCGTTCGTGCCCGGCCCGAGCGCATAGCAGCAGCTGTTCGCGCCATTGATGTTAACCGTCGGGAAGGCATCGGCTTTCGCAAACTGCAGGCCCAACTCAGCGGGGTATCCCTTGCCAAGTGTCTGTGAGCCGTAGAAGTTCAACTGTGTGGTGAAACCGAAACGCGCTTCGTTGATCGTTTGCGAACTGATGTTCCACACATCGGAGATCTGAGCGTTGTTGCTATCTACGTCCTGCGCCTGGCAATCGATCGGGCAGGCATAAATGTCCAGCCCGCGGTTCGGATTATCGCGCTGCGTATCAGAGAGGGTGAGTCGGTTGTTGGTCGAGATATCCCAGTCGAGACGGCCGAAGTACTTGGTAAAAGGATTCGGCGCGGGAATGTTGTAGTAATAGTTATTCGTGACAATGCCGTCGACAACCGTGCCCGGAACGAAGTGACCAGTGGACGGATGGTTCGTGGCCGTCGGATAGAAAGCTTGGATCTTCGCGGCGACCGGATCAATCATGTTCGCCGGAATCTTGTTCGAACCGTACTCTTCAATGAACGACTTCCTGACTGGATAGGCGTTACCGGATGCGTCATGCGCAATCGTCTGCGAGGTCGGATCGTAAAGCGTCGGCAGCCCAGGAGCGGTGAAATCGCCGGCCATCATTGCATCGGTCGGGACCGTCTTATAGCCGGTGTTGGATCCGCCATTCTGGTCAATTTTGTCGAAGTTGAAGTAAAAGAACATGCGCTTCTTCAGGATCGGACCGCCGATCGATCCGCCGAAGTTGTTGTAGCGCAGAAAGTTGACGCTAACGTCGTTGCCGAAACCGTAATTCTTCGCGTTCAGCGCATCGTTTTGAAAGTACTCGTAAGCCGCACCATGGAAGCTATTCGTACCGCTCTTGCTGATCTGGTTGAAGATCACGCCGCCGATACCGTATTGCGCCGAGAAAGCCGAAGTGCTCACCTGGAGTTCGGCAACAGTTTCAAGAATGGAAACGTCGGAATTGGAGCTCGAAGGTAATGTTGTTGAAGCACCATCGGCCAGAACCGAGTTATAAGGCAGGTTGCCATTCACCGACGCAACCTGTCCAGGGTTCGGACCGTTGTTAAACGAAGCATTGCCTGCTGCACCCGGAATTAGAATAGTGAAGTTTTCCCAATCCTGTCCCGTCTCGGGGAGCTGAGAAAGAGACTTCGCTTCGAGCGTGGTGGACTGTTCGCCAGATTCTGTCTTCAACAGAGGCACGTCGGTATTCACCACGACCTTTTCTGCGACAGAGCCAACCTTCAGCGCGGCGTTAACGGTGGTAAAGCCGACATCAAGAGTGATCGGGCCACGGACCAGCTGGTCAAAGCCTTCCTTGGTGAAGGTGACCGTGTAGCTGCCTGCAACGATGGAAGAGGTATCGTAGATACCATCGTTGTTCGAGGTGAAGTCCTTCGATACGCCGGTATCGACGTTCAAAACAGTTATTTTAACGTCGGGTATTACTGCACCCGTTGCGTCCGTGACAGTTCCACGAATATCGCCAGAGTTTGTACTCTGGGCCATGCAGGTTGCAGAAACCAGCGCTGCAAACAGCAGCGCAATCCAGTTCCATCTCCTAGTCATAAACAGCCTCCAAAAATCCGCCTTGCTCTCGTTCGTTATCTACTCTTCATAACTTCTGAAGATAGTTGTTATCCGGCCACTTTATTCGCGAACTTAAGTAAGATCTACAGTGCGGCCAGTGTAGAAGTGGGCCATAACCCAAAGACAATCGCTTGTCTTTGCTAGTCAGGCTCCAGTCCGTCCGCGATTAAATCTCACCGAAATAATCGTTGTCAAGTACTCGCTTGAATTCCCTGAAATTGAGACAAACGATGGTCTACAGCGCCTTTGCGCCGGAAGCTCTTGCCTTTCGTTTCCGGGAGAAGGTATAGTCCGGTCAGACAGGGCAGAGCGCAGTGAAATACGGCGCCTGCGGCATATCAATGACCCGTCTATGGCCTTTTCGGCCGGCCCTTTGCTGGTTTGCCCGGTGTTTTAAGCTAGATGCAGCCGGAAGGATCGAAAATCGGAAGTTCTACCCGGCACCTAATTTCCCAGAGGCGGTTCAGTAACATTGCCACGTTCAGCCAGTTCAAGGCCTAAAAAGGCGTCGACATCGAAGCAGATGCCCGACAAGCCCGTTCGTCTGAAAGAGCTTGCCAGCTACCTGGGACTCAATCCCTCTACGATCTCCGTCGTCCTGAACGACACGCCCGGCCGCTCCATCCCCGAAGAGACACGCCGCCGCATCAAGGCGGCCGCGGAACAGTTCAACTACCAGCCGAACCTGCTGGCACGCTCCTTCCGCAACCAGAAGACCCTGACGCTGGGAATCCTCGTCCCCGAGCTCAACGACGGTTATCACACTGAAGTCATGAGCGGCATGGGCGATTACCTGATGGGCGCCGGCTACTTCTACCTGACCGCGCACCACCGCCACCGTCCCGATCTGGTTGCGGAGTACGGAAAGCTTCTTATTGCACGAGGTGCCGAGGGTATTCTCTGCATCGACACAGCCATTGAGCAGCCGTTCCCGGTGCCCTGCGTAGCGGTAGCAGGCCACAAGAATATTGATAGCGTCACGAATGTCGTGCTCGACCACTCGCTGGCTGCGCGGCTCACGCTCACCCACCTGCACTCCCTGGGGCATCGCCGGATCGCTTTCATGCATGGCCAGCCCTTCAGCTCCGACTCTGACGAACGCTGGCGCTGCATTGAGACGATCTGCCGCGAGTTGAGCATCGAGATACAGCCCGAGTTGACGATTCAGCTCGACAAAGATGTCAGCTCGCCCGACCTCGGCTATCCGGTAGTGCGCCAATTGCTGCAGCAGAAAAAGCCATTCACCGCGCTCGTCTGCTTCAACGATGTCACCGGCATCGGAGCTATCCGCGCCATCCGCGACCACGGCCTGCGGGTGCCCGAGGATATCTCCGTCATCGGCTTCGATGACATCAAGGCCGCCGCCTATACGACACCCGGGCTGACAACCATCCGCCAGCCACTGGCCGAGATGGGCAGCTTCGCCGCGCAGTACATGGTTAACCGGCTGAACCAGTCAGAGGATTTTCGTCCGGAAGTCGCATTCGAACCGCAGCTTGTGGTCAGAGAGTCGACCGCCCCCGCAGCCGGAAGCTGCTTCGGGAACGGTCAACGTAACAAGCGGTCTAAGAGCTTAGGCGGGAGTTAAAACCAGCGCATCCTTGGCCCACTCGTAAGTCAGGCGAATGCCTTCGTCGAGTGAAGTCTGCGCCTTCCATCCTAGAGAGTTGATCAGGCCGACATCCATCAGCTTCTGCGGCGTGCCGTCGGGCTTCGAGGTATCGAACTCAAGGGAGCCTTCAAACCCCACAGCCCTGCAGGCAGCCTCGGCCAGTTCGCGGATGCTTAGATCCTCTCCCGTGCCGATATTGATCAGCGGCGGTTCCGAATCGTTGAGCAGCTTTGCGTACTTCTCTTCCGGCAGGTTCATCAGGAAGACGCTGGCCTGCGCGAGATCGTCGCTGTACAGCAGTTCGCGACGAGGCGTGCCGGTGCCCCATACAACGATCGACTTGTCCCCGTTCGCCTTGGCGTCAGCCGCCTTGCGGATCAGCGCAGGCAGTACGTGCGACTTCTTCAGGTCAAAGTTGTCGCCCGGTCCATAGAGATTTGTCGGCATCGCTGCCAGGTACTTCGTGCCGTACTGGCGGTTGTACGACCAGCACATCTCGATGCCAGCAATCTTCGCCAGCGCATACGGACGATTGGTCGGCTCAAGCGGACCGGTCAGCAGATACTCTTCCTTGATCGGCTGCGGGCACATCTTGGGATAAATGCAGCTCGAGCCGAGAAAGAGCAGCCGCTCGACACCGCTCTTCCATGCGGCGTCGATCACGTTGGTCTGGATCTCGAGGTTATCGCGGATGAAGTCCGCGGGATAGGTATTGTTCGCGAGGATGCCGCCAACCTTCGCCGCAGCCAGGAAGACGTAATCCGGCTTTTCTTCTGCGAAGAAGGCTTCAACCGCGGGACCGTTCATCAGGTCCAGCTCCGCGTGGGTGCGGAGCAGCAGGTTGGTGTAACCCTGCCGCTCCAGTTCCCTGCGGATCGCACTGCCCACCAGGCCACGATGCCCGGCGATGAAAATCCTGCTGCTCTTTTCCATCGTCTATTCCCGTGCGTGGTTACTCGTGGTAGTTGTAAGCGGTAAATCCATGGCGCTTGACCAGGGCATCGCGTTCAGCAGCGGTAAAGTCTTCCTTCACCATCTCCTGCACCAGCTCCTGGAACGAAGTGCGCGGAACCCAGCCGAGCTCATTCTTGGCCTTCGACGGGTCGCCGAGCAGCGTCTCCACTTCGGTCGGGCGGAAGTAGCGAGGATCGACAGCGACGACTACGTTGCCCTTCTCGTCATATGCCTTCTCATCCACTCCGGAGCCTTCCCAGCGCAGCTTCATGTCGAGGTAGCTGGCAGCGATGTTCACGAAGTCGCGAACGCTGTGCTGCTCGCCGGTCGCGATCACGTAATCGCGGGCCGTCTCCTGCTGCAGCATCAGCCACTGCATCTCGACGTAGTCGCGGGCATGTCCCCAATCGCGCAGGGCGTCCATGTTGCCGAGGTAGAGCGTGTCCTGCAGTCCGAGCTTGATGCGGGCCAGGGCGCGCGTGATCTTGCGGGTCACGAACGTTTCGCCGCGCAGCGGAGACTCGTGGTTGAACAGGATGCCATTGCAGCCATAGATACCGTAGGCCTCACGATAGTTCACCGTGATCCAGTAGGCGTAAAGCTTGGCGACCGCATAAGGCGAACGCGGATAGAACGGCGTCGTCTCTTTCTGCGGAATTTCCTGCACCAGTCCGTACAGCTCCGAGGTAGAAGCCTGGTAGAAGCGCGTCTTCTTCTCGAGACCGAGAATGCGGATGGCTTCGAGCAGACGGAGCGTGCCGATGCCGTCAGCGTTAGCCGTGTACTCGGGCTCTTCAAACGAAACCGCAACGTGGCTCTGTGCGGCGAGGTTGTAGATCTCGTCCGGCTGCGTCTTCTGGACGATGCGGGTAAGCACGGTCGAGTCCGTCAGATCGCCGTAGTGAAGAATGAAATGCCGACCCGAAACGTGCGGATCTTCGTAAAGGTGATCGATGCGGTTGGTGTTAAAGAGCGAAGTGCGGCGCTTGATGCCATGAACCTCGTAGCCCTTTTTCAGCAGAAACTCCGCCAGATACGCGCCATCCTGGCCGGTAATACCGGTAATCAGTGCTTTCTTCAAAACGAAACTCGCTCCTGTAGAAATAGTGAGAGGAAGACACAGGGCATAACAAAACAAATGAGGGGAATAGAACTTTAGTACTATTTTAGTCTGTCGAGCGGGAGAACTCCAACCTCATTCCCTACTCCAGCAGATCTTCATTGCTTGCATGCATCCAGCGATCCATCAGCGTCTGCGCGCAGCGGGCGCCGCACAGATGCTTCACGTTCGCGTCGTGAGATAAAAACGCATTCCAACGGGTGACTTTCAGCAGAGGTTGATCGGGATCGCCCTGCTTGGGAGATAACCAGTCATTCCACACCAGCCACCAGTCCGCAGCTTCTTCGCTCTTCGGCTTGCCGCATACATCGCAGGAATAAGTTTCTGTCCAGGCCATGTCCGGTCGCTCCAGGGAATATCTCTTCGGAAGTTAGCACAAAGACGGCTACCTAAAAAGCGCCTATCGATGAAACTGTCAGCTTGCCTGCGTCAGTTCAGCCGGCGCAATCTGCACCAGCGGATACCCTAACTTCTTCCACTCGTCATAACCACCGCGCAGTGGACGCACGCGGAAAACACCCTTTTTGCGGATCGTCAGAGCCATCTTGGCTGCCGTCGCCTCGCTCGGGCAGGTGCAGAAGAGCACGACGTCGCGATCGCGCGGGATGTCGTCGCTGTGTGCAACCAGCGCATCCGGCGTCATCAGCGTCGCGCCCGGCAAGGTTCGCGGATCGGGCAGATAATCCAGCGGATGCCTTAGATCGACAATGTAGACCGGCTGCTCCCGGTCAAGCATCTCCTTCAAATCCTGGGGTTCGAGTCTCGCCATCTTGATCTCCCGCAGAAATGCCCGCTGGCGCAGGAACCGCGAGAGCAGGAAGCCCATCAGCAGCAGGGCGAAGAGCAGGAAGGCGAAGTGTGCAACCCAGGAAAGCGCATGCGGGTGCTTTTTCAGAAGATCGCCGAAGAAACGGCCGCCGAGCGTAAAGGTAAGCGCCCAGATCAGGATGCCAATCACGTCGAAGGTCGCAAATGTTCGATAGTCCATGCCGGTTTGCCCGGCAATGGGAGCCGCCACCGAGCCGAGGCCGGGAATGAACTTCGCCAGGACCAGCGCCCACACGCCGCGCTTCGTAAAGTGGTCTTCCGTCTTGCGGACGCAGGAGGCCACCTCCATCGAAAGCCGGCAAAGCAGCCGCACCACGCCACCGCCGTACCGCTTCCCCATCAGGTACCAGAGACTGTCAGCCGCCAGGCTGCCGAAGATAATCGAGAGCAGCACAACGGGCAGATTCAGCTTGTGCGTCGCTGTCAGCGTGCCTGCGGTAATCAGCAGCGGCACGCTTGGAATCGGCACTCCAAGCTGCTCTGTAAAGACCCATAAAAACAGGATCCAGTAACCGTACTTCAGGAAAAAGCTGATCGCGATGGGCATCGCGCCGGGACCTCGATTATCGGTTCATTGTAGCCAGAATACTTTACATTTCAGATGTTTCGAAATCGGTAAATGATTCGCCGGGCAAAGTGGACGGGCCGGATTCCGCGAGTTCACCCGTTCAGCAAGCCGCAAGTGCCTGCGCGCGAAAAAAGGCGCCCGGAGATCCGGGCGCCTTTTGAAGCCGAACAGAATGGTTACTTGACTCGCACCTTCGGCTCGACCGAAAGACCCGGCCGCAACAGATGATCGCGGTTTTGGTCATGGTTGGTCAGGTCGATACGCACCGGAATGCGCTGCACGACCTTTACGTAGTTACCGGTTGCGTTTTCCGGCGGGAAGAGGCTCAGCACCGAACCCGTCGCGCCACCGATTTGCGTGATCTTGCCGTCGTACTTGCGTCCGCCGTAGGCATCGACAGAAATTTCGACCGCCTGGCCTGCGCGCATGTGCTCCAGCTGGGTTTCCTTAAAGTTAGCCGTGATCCAGATATCGTCGAGCGAAACGAGCGTCATCATGTTCTGGCCGATGCTGACGTTCTGGCCTACTTCAACACTCTTGCGGGTGATGATGCCGGCTTCCGGAGCGATGATCTTGGTGTAGCTCAGGTTCAGGCGGGCCTGGTCAAGCTGTGCCCGGGCCTGTTCGACCTGCGCTGCTGCCTGATCGGCACGCGCCTTCTGGATCGCTACCTGCTGAGGAGCGGTCTGGGCATTCTTGAGAGACTGTTGCGCCTGGAGAACACGGTCCTTGGCTACGCGAACCGCATCCTGCGAACCCAGTACCTGTGCCTGTGCCTGCGCAAGTGCCGCCTTGTTTCCGTTCGCCGCCGCAACAGCCGCATCGAACTGCTGCTTGGAGATAACGTCCTTCTCAACCAGGGGCTTATAACGCTCCAGGTCGAGCTGAGCCTTGGTATTGTTCGCCTCGGCCTGGCCCACGGCTGCCTGGGCAGCTTCGAGCTGCTTCTCCGACTGCGCGACCTGCGCATTCGCCGTCGAAACATCCACGCCGGCTGTGCGCAGATTGGTGCCCGTATTGATATTGATTACAGGTACGTTAACCTTCGCAGCCTCGTACGCCGCTTCAGATGCCTGCAGGTTGGCTTCATCCTGCTGGACTGCGGTCTGGAAGTCCTTGGGGTCGATCTCCACCAGGACGGTTCCCTTGTCGACGTACTGGTTCTCATCGACATTCACCTTGGTCACATGGCCCGCAATACGCGCGCTCACCTGGATGAGATGGCCATCCACCTGCGCGTCGTCCGTATCCTCGTAAAAGGTCGAGTGCCACCAGAAAAGGATGGCCCCTACGACAAGCACCGCGACCACGCCAATGATGATGAACCGGCGTCTGGACTTAGGCTTTTCGAGTTGCTGATCCGAACCTGAATTTTGTTGCTGATCCGGCTTTTCGTCGGCCACCGTTACTTTCCTCCCACGTAATTCTTATAGTTGTTCTCAGCCGCTCCAAGAGCGCGCGCCAGAGAGAGCTTGGCGACGTTGTGCCGGTAAAGACTGCTTACGTACTGGTTGTCAGCCTGCGCGACCGAAGTCAGTGCCTGCGAAACCGCCAGGTTGTCTGACACGCCTGCCGCATAACGCTGCTGCGCCTCGCTCAAAGCCTCTTTGGCCAGCTCGACGTTGCTGTGGGCGACTTCAACCTGTTTGGCGGCAGCCTGGATATCGAGAATGCTGTCCCGCACATCCGCGCTCACCTGCCCCGCATTGTCACTCAGCTTTGCCTTCTGCTGGTCGAGCTGCGATTGCGCCGTTTTTGCATCGCCGCGCAGCTTCGCTTCTTCAAACAACGGCACGTCGAGTGATCCGGTTGCATCGCCTGTACCGTGCGAGGTCGCAAGGTTGACACCGATGTCGCCGTAATCGCCGGAAAAGCTCACCGTCGGGAAGCGTTCCGCCGTCGCTGCCTTACGCGAAAGCTCGGCTGCCTTTTCCTGCTCCTGCAGGGCCTTGCGGTCCGGGCGCGCGTCGAGTGCCTGCTTCACAGCCGTATCGGCATCGAGATTATCGAGCGCTGCATAAGGAGCCTGGTCGGTAAGCTGAAATTTCTGCTCAAGCGGCAGGCCGATCGCCCGGGCCAGGGCAATCTTGTCTTTCTCATACTGATTCTGTGCCGAGATCAGGGTCTGCTGCTGCGTCTGGTAATCCACGCGAGCGCGAAGCTCATCCAGCAGCGGAGCTGTTCCGGCCGTGTGATTATCGACGGCCTGATCGAGTGAGACCTTGGAGGTATCCACCTGCGCCTGGTCATAATCAGTCGCAGCCTTGTCGGCAATGCAGGTCAGATACGCATTTCCAACGGTCAGCACGACCATGTCCCGAGCGTCCGCGGCCGAAAGCTTCGAACCCTCGAAGTTATGCTTCGAGGCCAGATAGTTTCGCAGCGAACTGATATCCACCAGCGACCACGACAGACTGCCGCGCAGGTCGGTGTAGCCATACGGTCCGATGATCGCCGGGAAACCCTGTCCCCGCAGACCCAGTGCCTGCAGATCGGTCTGCGAAACGGCTTCCTTCAGGCTGCCCGTCACCGTCGGCAGAAGTGACTGGAGCTGATCCAGCTCCGAACCGCGCGAGGACTGCGTGCTCTGGCTGGTCAGAATCAGTCCAAGGTTATGCTTGAGGCCGCGTGCAATGGCATCGTCGAGGGTCAGGTCCAGAACCCCGTCCGTCGCCTTCTCGTTCGTCTCGCTGCCCTGGTAGGTCGAGCTGTTGATCTGGGGCTGGATGACCTGGATCGGCGGTGGCGGCGTCGCAACTGTGCTGCTCGTGCCACCAAACTGGCCAAAGGCCGCAGGGCTAACTGCAAGAGAGGCAAGCATCAGCGCCTTCAGGCCCCGGCCGGCAGCCCTGTTACATGGAATTTCCTCAAACACGAAGGACAACACCCCTTGTGAAACCATAGTTTCCAGAAAGTTCTTATTAGGGTACGTGGTTTTGGATGCCAGGAATGCGGAAAGTATTCAAAAAGAAGTGAGCGGAAATCGTAGAAAAATCTGAGAAAAGGTATCCAGTTTGTGATGAGGAGCCGGAATCCGGGCTGGCCGCCCGGTTCCGGCCGACTGTTCTAAACCGTAGCGCCCTGCGCGCTCGAATGCACCAACGAAGACGTCAACGAGCAAAGCGCCTGCCGAAACAGGTCGCTGACCTGCGACGCCGACCATCCACCGTTCTTCGGCAGCGACTCCGCCGTTTCGCTGTTGTTCCAGCCAAGAATCGCGCGCTGCACAAAGATCGCACGTTGGGCCAGCGGCAGTTTATCGAGCCATACCCGCAGCTGCTGGCGGCCCGCTCCGCCGATCAGGTCCGAGACCGCCGCGGGCAGTACGCCGGCGGCGGAAAAATCGTCGTCATCGAGACAGGTAACCGATGCGCTGTCCGATGCGGCCGGCGCCACGAACTCCTCCGGCTTTGCCCGGCTCATCAGCGCCACGGCATCCTTCACCAGCTGGTGCCGCGCCTGATCGACCGCGGAGTCGCTTTCGTCGCAGGGGTCGATCTCGACCTCGGCGACCGTCTTCTCCACCAGGTTCAGGGCCTCGTTCTCACTGCCAAGCATCAAAGCTGCAAGCTGATATAACTCAGCAGCCGCATCCTGCGCTTTTAGAAGGCCTCCGCTGCAATCTTCCGTCATGCCTGTCCCTCCGTTACCCTGCCATTGTATCTCCTGCCGTCAAGCAGCCCGGCACGCCAGCGGCGATTCAGGATCGGCCGAAAGCATTTTCGCGGGATCTTCATCACTCAGCGATGGGGCTCCTGTATACGCATTATGTAAACTTTAGGGCACGCCGGAAGATGCCCCGGACCAAGCATTCCTATGACGACCCAGACGAAGACCGCGGAACCGCCGCAAAAGCTCTTCTTTGGCCGGGATGAATCCTGGCTCAGCTTCAACCGCCGTGTCCTCGAGGAAGCCCAGGACGAAACGAATCCCCTGGTCGAGCGAGTGAAGTTCCTCGCCATCACCGCGAGCAACCTCGACGAATTCTTCGAGATCCGCCTCGCCGGCATCATGCAGAAGATCGAAGACGGGTACGCAGAGCTGGCGCCCGATGGCACCACCCTCGAGCAGACCCTCGCAGTGCTCACAGAAGACGTTCACCGCTTCGTCGACGAACAGTATCGCTGCTGGAACAAGCAACTGCTGCCAGCCTTATATAAGGAGAATGTCCGGGTACTTGGCTGGGACCAGCTCGACGAGAAGGCGCGTAAGGCAGCCACCCAGTTCTACCAGCGCGAAGTCGATCCCCTGCTCACGCCGATCACCATCGACCCCGCCCATCCCTTTCCCCGCGTGCTCAACAAGGCCCTGTGCCTTGCCCTGTTGCTGCGCCGCAAGCGCAAGGGAACGGCCGGACCTGTCCTCGGAGTTCTTACCGTTCCGCGTGCATTGCCCCGCTTTGTACATCTGCCCTCGACCGAAGGCACGCAGGACTTCATCTTCCTGCACGACCTGATCGAAAGGAACGCCGCCGGCATGTATCGCGGTTACGAAATCCTTTCGAAAGCAGCCTTCCGCGTTACCCGCAACAGCAACCTCTATTTCCAGGAAGAAGAGTCGCGCAATCTTCTCGAGACCGTCCGCTCCGAGTTGCACAATCGGCGCAAGGGCGATGCCGTGCGCCTCGAAATCGAGAGCGATGCCGACCCGGAAATCATCGATCGCCTGCGTACCAATTTCGAGCTGGACGAGTCGCAGGTGTATCGCACCGACGGCCCCGTCAACCTGTCCCGGCTGATGAGCCTGGCGGGCGAGGTGCCGCGCTCCGACCTCAAGTTTCCGCCCTTCGTGCCCCACGAGCTGCGCATCAGCCGCAAGTCAGCAGACCTCTTCGAGGAACTGCGTTCGCGCGACATCATGCTGCATCATCCCTACGACTCCTACGATGCCGTCGTGGGCTTTATCCAGTCGGCCGCACAGGACCCGAACGTCGTCTCGATGAAGCAGACGCTTTATCGCACCAGCGCCGATTCGCCTATCTTCCAGGCCCTGGTCGAAGCCGCGCAGGCAAAAGAAGTCACCGCGGTTGTCGAACTGACCGCCCGCTTCGACGAAGCCTCGAACATCCGCTGGGCGCGCAATCTCGAGGATGCCGGAGTGCAGGTCTTCCACGGCATCGTCGGTCTCAAGACTCATTGCAAGCTGGCCCTGCTCGTCCGCCGCGATCCCGATGGCATCATGAGGCGTTACGCGCACCTGGGCACCGGTAATTACAACCCGAACACCGCCCGCTTCTATACGGACATGAGCCTGCTGACCTCGGACCCCGAGATCACCGCCAGCATGCACGCTGTCTTCAATTACCTGACGGCTCACTCCGAATCGGACGACTACGCTCCGCTGATGGTCGCGCCCCTCACCCTGGCCGAAAGCTTCATGCGGCTCATCCACCGCGAAACCGAGCACGCGCAGGCCGGCAAGCCGGCGCGGATCATCGCCAAGATGAACTCCCTGCTTGAGCCCAAGGTGATCGAGGCGCTTTACGCGGCTTCGCAGGCCGGTGTCGAAATCGATCTCATCGTACGCGGTATCTGCGCGTTACGCCCGGGCCTCAAAGGCCTGAGCGACAACATCCGTGTGCGCTCGATTATCGGACGATTCCTCGAACACAGCCGCATCTTTTACTTCCGCAACGACGGTAACGAGGAGATGTACTGCGGCAGCGCCGACTGGATGCCCCGCAACCTCTTCGAGCGCTGCGAAGTCGTCTTCCCGATTAAGGATGCGCAGATCTGCGCCCGCCTCCAGAACGAAGTTCTGGCGGCTTACCTGGCAGACACCGTCAAGGCCCGCCTGGCGGATTCCGAAGGCGTTTATCACCGCGTGCGTGACACCGATGCAGGCCGTAAACTGCCCGCCTTCAGTTCGCAGGACTTCTTCATGCAGGTTGCCGAAGGCAAGGCCTCAGCCGACGACATCCCAAAGATCGAAGTCCCCACGCCAAAACCCGACCTCAAGCCTGAGGTGGTGGCGGAAGCCAGGCCAGCGAAAAAGGCTCCCACAAAGAGACCCGCAAAGGTAGCCGCCGACTAAGGCACATCCTGGCCTCGATTTGCCATTCTGAACAAATCGAAAAATCTGCTGTTTCTACCGCGCACCGCAAAGTCGCCAAGAATGCCCAGGTACACGACTTTGCGGTGAACGTGCTTAGAAATCCATAGCCGGAAAGAATCCCGGAGCGCCAAACGCCTAAAATAGGTGCGTGGCTTTCGCGCCAACACCACTCGCTCTGGAGAGCCGGGCACCCACGCGGGGACTGGCCACTGGCCTCGTCCGGCTCTGGCATCTTCTCTCGCTCGATGCCCCGACGGTCGCGGCCCTCTGGGCCTGGGGCATGGCTCGCGCCGTCAAGGTTCACCTGCCGTGGAGCGCTCCGCTGCTGCTGGCTCTCGGCACATGGCTGCTCTACATTGGCGACCGTATCCTCGATGGGTTAAACGATCGGAAGCACGGCACGAAGCTGCGTAACCGTCATTATTTCTACATTCGCCACCGTCGTGCGTTCCTCGCCGCGGGCGCGTCTGGCGCGGCTCTGCTGATCTGGCTCATCGCCACGCGCATGACGCCGGCAGCCTTCCACGAAGATCTCATCCTCTTCACTTTGGCGCTGATTTATTTCGGACTCATTCACCTTTGCGGTCCGGCGATAGAGCGCTGGTTCCCCAAGGAAATGGCCGTCGGGCTGGTCTTCGCCTCGGCCACGGCAGTTCCTGCATGGTCTCGCCTTAACGGCCACCGCCTGCCGCTTGTACCGCTGGTAGCGATCTTCGCTGCGCTCTGCTGGATGAACTGCGCCGCCATCGAAAAGTGGGAGTCGCTCAGGGACACCTCCACAAATCATCGGCCGCCCCCTCACCGGACCACCCGCTGGGTGCAGCAGGCATTTCAGCCAGCGGCAGGTGCTGTTGCAATGCTCGCGGTCTGCGGCGCAACCCTCGCCGTCTCTTTCGGACTTTCCCTGCAAATGACAGCTCTCTACACAGCCTGCGTTCTCTCGGAACTCGTGCTCGCAGGTCTTGACCGGGGCCATCTCTCTGCCGGGCAGCTGCGCATCGCCGCCGATGCCGCCCTGCTCACTCCGCTGCTACTGCTGCTGATTCCCTGACGCTATGCCAGCCGACTTCAGCCGCATTGCCCGGCCCTACCGCTGGATGGAGTACCTGAGCTTCGGCACCCTCCTCGAAAGCTGCCGCTTCTATCGTCTCCCTGACCTTCGGAATGCTCGCCGCGCACTCGTCTTCGGAGACGGAGACGGCCGCTTCCTTTCGCGCCTGTTGGCCATAAACCCCGATCTGCGCGCGGATGTCGTCGATAGCAGCCAGGCCATGCTCAATTTATTGGCAGCCCGGGTGAAGAAGATAGGTGCGGAGGACCGGGTAACCCTCTACTGCATTGACGCTCTGAAATTCGTTCCCACCGGCGGATACGACCTCGTAGTCACCCACTTTTTCCTCGATTGCCTGGAAACCGCCGAAGTCGAAGCCCTGGCTCAACAAATGCGCAAGGCCGTATTAAAAAATGCCGTCTGGGTCGTCTCCGACTTTGCCGTCCCCTCGAACGCCGCCCGGCTCCCTGCCCGTATGCTCATCTGCTGCCTGTACTTAGCTTTCCGGCTTCTGACCCGGCTACGTACGAGCAAGCTTCCAGACCACGCCACGGCACTTGCCACGGCCGGTTTTCGGCGCATCAAAACAGAAAGATGGCTGGCCGGGATACTCGTCAGTGAGCTATGGATCGCCTGAACGAAACTCCTCGATTTGCCGGTCATCGAATTGTTACAATTGCGTGAATTTGCAGAAACGAGTTACGTTGTGAATCTTTATATACTTCGACATGCCAGCGCCGGAACTCGGCGGGCAAACCCCCTGCTCGATGTAAAACGCCCGCTCGACAGGGAAGGCAAGCAGCAGTGCTTCCTGGTAGGCAGCTATCTCAGCGCACTCAAAGTGCAGTTTGATCTCATCGTCTCAAGTCCGCTTAAGCGGGCACTCCAGACCGCCTCGCTGGTGGGTACGGAAACCGGCTATGACAGCCGGGTTCTCGTCTCACAAGCCGTTTCGCCCAACGCTACCGTGGCAGATTTTGAAAAGCTGGTAACCGAGATCTCTGTCCACGAGAATGTTCTGATTGTCGGGCACAACCCGAATCTCCCGCTCTTCCTGGGATCGCTGATCACACCGGGGCGCGTCAGTATTCGCATGCGCAAGGGCGCCATCGCACGTGTCGACATGACCCGTCGGCCAGCGATGCTTCACTGGCTGGTCGATCCGCGCATTCTGCGCGGCGTCTACGCCAACGTGACCAAGAGCTCGCGGCGGAAGATCTCGCGGAAGTAGTCGGCCTCTTTCCGCAGCGACCAAAGCTCGAGCTCAGCCCCGGTCCTTCCCGGACTTATTTCCAGGATGACTTTCTTCGGATAGACCCGCGTCCGCACACGCAGTACGTCGCTGGCGCGGTCCTGATTCAACGCCACGGCCAGCCGCAGCAGTACTACCCCGCGCTTCACGTGCTCGTGTTCCTGCACCGGAACCTGCCTCATGGTGCGGCCCTCAGGCTGTGGCCTGCTCTTGCCGATGTAGCGGGCAATTGCTGAAATCAGTACGCGCTGGCCGGGGGTGAAGCCATAAATTTCCGAGTTGGCGATGATGTATTGCGCGTGCCGGTGGTGCCCCTGGTAATTCAGGAACTTGCCGATATCACGCAGCATTGCCGCCGACTCCAGCCAGGTTTCATACTCGGCCGGAAGCTCGTGTACCGGCGCCATATCGCGGAAGAGCTGTGCCGCATGCAGGCGCACCGGCTCGGCATGGCGCGGATCGATTCCGTAACGGCGGCAGGTTTCGAGCACTGCCTCCCAGCGATCACGCTCGTATTGCTGATGGGCGAGCGTCCGCGAATCCTGCTCCGCCAGCATCTGCGCCAGGATGCCGTCGCGCAGCCCCATGGCCGAGTAGCGGAAGCCCGCCAGGCCAAAATGTTCGAGAATCTGCGCGTACACGTGCGCACCGGCAACCACAATCTCCGACCGGCGCGGCCCGATGCCGGGAACGGCGCTGCGGGCTTCGTTCCTGAGGCGGGTGAGCTTCTCCGCCAGCCGGCGCACATCTTTTACCGGAGCAACGTAGTCTTTCCCGGCGGTGCCCTTCGACATGACACGGCTTGCCTCGGAAAGAGCAGCCGCCGTGCCGGAGGTGGCGATGACGAGTGGAATGCCCGCTGCCGCGACCCGCTTGGAAGCCTTGCGTAGCTCGCGCGCGATGAACTGCTTCATGCGCGCCACTTCCTCCTTCTGCGGAGGGTCGTTCTTCAGGAACTCCTCCGTCAGCCGCACCGCTCCGATGGGCAGGCTGATCGTTTCGACAATCTTCTTGTGGTTCGAGTGAGAAATCTCGCAGCTTCCGCCGCCCAGGTCGAGCAGCAGGCAGCGCCCGCTGACGCCCTGCTCGTGACTCATCACGCCGCGGTGAATCAGCCGTCCCTCTTCGAGGCCGGAGATGATCTCGACATCCCAGCCCGTCTCATCCTTTACCCAGGCCAGAAAAGCGCGGCCATTGCGGGCATCGCGCATGGCCGCAGTGGCTACGGCGCGCACCTGGTCGGCGCTGTGCAACTGCACAGCCTTGTAGAAACGCTTCAGAGCGGCCAGGGTTGCGGCCATCGAATCCGGCGAAACCAGCCCGGTCTCAAAGACGCTCGCTCCCAGCCGCGTGACCTCGCGATCTTCGTGCACCACGCGCAACCGGTACTGCACCACCCGGGCGATTTTCAGTCTGCAGGAGTTCGAGCCGATATCGATCGCCGCGAAGGTTTGCGGCGCTTTTCCATGCGCGGGGGTTATTTTGGCCATCGATTGGAAGATACACGACCCGGCGAAGGAATTCAGTGGGACGCCGGAGCCTTTCGCCTGCGAACCGGCTTCATCGACTGCCACTCACCCATCAGGCGTCCGCGCATCCGCTCGGAGATGCGCATCGCCTCCGCATAGTGACTGTCCCTCTGCTCCTCGAGGCGGGCTTTCAACTGCAGCCCGTCCTCTTCGAGGACCGATTGCGCCTCCTCGGCCAGAGTGAGCCAGTCATGCCAGTCGCCGATCTCGTCCTGCATCTTCTTAAGCGCCCTGCCGATGGCCGCCGCATGGCCATGCTCACCACCGGACTCGGCCATGTAGCGGGCCTTCTTCGCGCCTTTGCGAAAATCGTGAAGGTTTGCCGCGTCCAGCCGCTGCATGTGCGTCGAAAGCACGGCGAAGGCGTCGAGTGCCGATCGCGCCGGGTCCGGAGCACGCCTGTCCTTTGCTCTCGGGAACGATGCCTCCAGCAGAACCAGATTCTGCTCCAGCTTCCCCGCCCATTTGGCCGCTAACTTCTGCAGGCGGCGGGCATGATGCTCGCGGCCATGCTTGAGCCAATGGTCGAGTTTTTCCACCGGCTCGCCGATGGCCTCGGGGGCCTTACCCTCGGGCTCTTCCGTCAGCTTTTCAAGCAGCTTGCGATGGACGTCGAGATCCCGAGCCGGGGCAGCTGCCCGGCGAATCTTCTTGAGCAGCTTACGGAGCTTCGCTACCGCCTCGCCGAATTCCTGATGCTCCTCGCCAGCCGTCTGCCGGGTACGCACCAGCGCATCGAGCTGGGCCTCGATACGCCGCGTTCCCGTCCGGGTGCGATGTATCGCGTCAACGCCGGGATCGCTTGCGCAGACCGCCAGGGTCTCTTCCAGTGCGACGACGAGTGCACGTAAAGTCGCCGTCTCAGGATTAACGGCCTGTAGACGGGGCATTCGCGGCTGACTGATATTCTTTACTTTGTTCGATGAAGCCAATGACAATGCCTGAACCTTCTGCGCCGCTCGAGTCCTACGAGGGCAAGCCAGCGCTGCTTACCTCTGCCGTAAAAAGCTGGAGCCTGCTGCTTTTAGTCTTTCTTGCCGTTCATTTTGCCGCGCTCTTCTCGCCGTCGCTGCTCGACGACGCCGATGCTACCCACGCGAACGCCGCCCAGCACATGGCGCGCAGCGGCGACTGGGTCACACTCTACGTTAACGGCATCCGTTACCTCGAGAAGCCGCCGCTTCCCTACTGGCTGGCTGCCATCGATTATCACCTCTTCGGCTACAACGTCTTCGCAACTCACCTGCCAATTTCGCTCGGAGTACTCGGCTGCGCCATCCTCGCCTGGCTGTGGTCGCGCCGCGCTTACGGGGAACGAGCAGCCTTTTATGCAGCGCTCGCGGTTCTGACCTCCATCGGAGTCTTCCTTTGGACGCGCTTCATGATCCCCGAGTCGCTCCTGACTTTCTTTATAGGTCTGTCTCTCTATACCTTCCTGACCGGGCTTGAAGACCGCAAGCCCGCGCGCTTTTATGTCTGCTATGCCTCGCTGGCCATCGCTGTACTTGCCAAGGGCCTGATCGCTCCGGTCTTCTTCGGCGCAGCAGTGATTCCGTACCTCATCGTCACCGGCGAATGGCGCCAGTGGCGGCAGATGCGCATTGTCACCGGCGTGCTGCTCTTTCTGGCTATCGCAGCGCCATGGCATGTCCTGGCCGCACTGCGAAATCCCGACCACGGTAACCCCGTGGGCAATGTGCCTTCGCCCGGCCACGTCCACGGATTCCTCTATTTCTACTTCATCAACGAGCATTTCCTGCGCTTCCTGGGCAAGCGCTACCCGCACGACTACAACAAGCAGAACTTCTATGCCTTCTGGTTTGGTCAGCTGGCGTGGCTCTTCCCGTGGAGCCTCTTCCTGCCGGCGGCACTCATCCGCGCCTGGCGGAACCGCAGCATCTTCGCCTCCGACCTGCGCTACGACGCAACCAACACCATCCAGTTCCTCGATCCACGGATGACGGCTCATTACGCCTCGTCACTGGCCTCACGTCTGCGCTTCCGCGCCCGCACCGGCCTGCTTCTATCGATCTTCTCGGGCTTCATCCTCGTCTTCTTCTCGATCTCGACCAATCAGGAGTACTACACCTGGCCGGCCTGGTTCGGCATCCTGATTCTGATCACCGGCTCTCTCGCAACCATCGAAGAGGCTCCTTCGGGCACGAACGCCCGCTGGATCAACGCCTCCAGCGCATGGCTCACCGGAGCTCACGCCGTGCTCGCCCTGATCGGGGTTGCAGCCGCCATCGCCCTCGGCGCAGGCCTCTGGTCTTCGCGTAATCTGCCCTTTACGGCTGACGTTGGCTCGCTCATGGCTCATCGCGGCGTAGGCGATTACTCGCTGGCCACCTCGCATCTCTTCGACCTGACAGGAGCAGCCTTTGCCGGCTTGCGCCTGCCTGCGCTGATCGCCGCTTTCGCGCTGCTCTTCGGAACGCTCGCCGCCTGGTGGCTGCGCCGTAAAGGACACGGCTTTGAAGCCACCGTATCGGTTGCCCTCACCGCCGGACTCTTCCTCATCGCCGCGCACATCGCTCTTGTGCGTTTCCAGGGCATGCTGTCGTCGCGTCCCATGGCAGACACCATCAATCGCCTCGCCGGGCCGAACGACCAGCTCATCATCTACGGCGATCAGGCAGACGGCTCCTCGGTCGTCTTCTACACGCACCGCCAGGCCCTGCTCGCTCACGGACAGAAGTCTTACTTCGAAGACAAATTCGGATCGTCGATGATCTGGGGATCGAATTACCCTGACGCCCCGCACATCTTCCTCACCGACTCGGAGTTCCTGCCCATGTGGGGCACCGGCCCACGCAAGTTCCTCTTCGTCGGCGGCGACCTGCACGACCATGTTGAGAAGCTGCTTGCCGGTCATCTCTACAAGCTGCAGGAACTATCCGACAAGACGCTCTACACCGACCGGCCAGTCCAATAGGAGTTGACCGAATCCCAAAGTAAAAAGCCCTCGCATAAAGCGAGGGCTTTTTACTTCTTTCCAGAATCCCTGACCGCTTCCAATCGTCTAATGGTTAAGGAAGGAAACGAATATGGCTGCCTATTGCACCTGCTGCGGAGCCGAGATCACCCCCAAGAGCGGAGCCTGCACAGCCTGCGGCGCTCCCTACCATGGTGGAACGCCCGCAAAGCCTGCTTCTACTTCGCCCAACTCCTCTACCAAGAACACACTGCCCAAGACCGGCCTCTACTAACAGCTTTAAGTTGTCATTCCTGGCATAGCGAGGAATCTGCATTTCCCGGTTGCGGGAGGATGCAGATTCCTCATTGCGTTCAGAATGGAAGCAGCAGAACTATCGCGCCGGAATAACCAGGTACTGCTCCAGCTTGCCATCCGGCATCGTGTAGGTGGTTACGCGCACAACCTGCTGTGAGGCGGCAAACTTTACCGTGTAAGTGCGGAAGGTCATGCCGCCGCGCAGCAATTCGCTGTTCTTCTCGAAACTGCCCGGCTCGCCAAGCGACTCCAGGCTGGAACGGAAATCGCCAAGCGCGGTCTGGTCGAAGTAAACATTGCAATTCTCTGTAAAGAGCGAGCGGTCGATCTTGCCCTGCTGCAGCCCAAGAAAGATCTGGCGCGCCTGTTCCGTCGCTGACGCTGCCTTGTCTTCTTCAACACCCAGCACCACCGGCCCGAGATCGTTTGCAATGATGCTTGCCGCGGGCGAAGCATCCTGGTTGGTCAGCACCACGATGGCCGCCTTGTCATCGGGATAGACCACGTTCTCGGCTACGAAGCCTGAGACCTCGCCCGAGTGGTCGTATTCCTTGTGCCCAAACTTCTCCCCCACGAACATGCCCAGCGAGTAATGGGAGCTGTCTCCATTCTTGAGCTTCACCGGCTCGAACATCTCGTCATACGACTTCGATCCAAGCAGCGAGCGGTTCATCACGCTGATATCCCACTGCGCAAGATCGTAGGCGGGCATCGCCAGCTCCCCCGCGGCAAACATCCATCCGGCACCTTCCTTCGGAGCGGGACGTAGCGGTCCAAGCGCATAGCGGATATACCCCCTCGCATCCGTATCGCCCAGCTTCTCCGCGTCCGAGTTCCACACCGCGCGCATATCGAGCGGCTTGAAGATATTCGCCTTGAGAAACTCCATGATCGGCATGCCGCTCACCTGCTCGACGATGCGTCCCGCGATCACGAAGTTGGTATTCGAGTACTGCCATTGCGTTCCCGGATCGAAGTCGAGAGGCTTTTTGCCCCACACATCCAGGATGTGCTGCGCGGTTGTCGCCTCCTTCATCGGAAACATCAGGTAGTCTTCCGGCCAATAGTCCTGGTAGCCCGCCGTGTGCGACAACAACATACGGATCGTTACTTCCTTCGACCGGGTCAGATCGGGCAGGTATTTCGATACCGGATCGTCGATCGAGAGCCTGCCCTGCTGCTCGAGCAACAGGATTGCCGCGGCAGTGAACTGCTTCGAGATCGAGCCGATCGAGTAGCGCATCGCCGGCGTGGCTTCGAGCGGCGGCTCCAGCTTCGCCTTGCCGTAGGCATGCGTGTAAACGATCTTTCCATGCTGCACGACGGCTACAGAAGCCGAGGGCACGCCCGTCTTATCGAGAGCCTTCTGTGCAAGGTCATCGATCTGCCGCTTCACCTGCGGCGAGAGGTTATCGACCGCTGTGTTTTCTGTTATGGAAGCCTGTGCAAACAGGGGGACGCAGGAAAATAACAAGGTGGCGGCAACGCGACTGAACATGCCTGAAGTTTAGCGTAGAGGCGGTCTGCGGAAACTCGATCAGCGTTAGAAAACGCCGGCGCGAAACCGTCTGGCAAAGACTGAACGCCGCATTGCTGGCAGCTTTTTGCTGACGCTTTCCCGCTGCCTCCCTGCTACCATCCAGCATGACAACCCGCCGCGATTTCCTCTCCCTTGGAGCAGTTGCCGCCGCAGGCCTTACCGCGGGCCCGAACGCTTCCGCAGAAACCACGGAATCCGTTAAAAGCATGAAGCCGCCGGCCAGGCCGGTCATCGTCACCCGCGTCACCGGCGACCAGACCGTGCAGGAGGCCTACCAGATGCTGCTCGACGGCGCCGATACCCTGGACGCCGCGCATCACATCTGCCTCGGCCGTGAGAACGATCCCCGCGATCACAGTGTGGGCCTCGGAGGCCTGCCGAACGAAGATGGCATCGTCGAGCTCGACTCCTGCTGCATGCACGGCCCGTCGCGCCGCGCCGGCTCCGTCGGCGGCGTACGCAACATCCGCAATGTCTGCCAGTTGGCTCGTAAGGTCTACGAACACACTAGCCACGTGATGATGGTCGGGGAAGGCGCGGAAAAATTCGCCGTCGACCTCGGATTCCAACGCGAAAACCTGCTCACCGAAGATGCCCGCAAGATGTGGATGCTCTGGAAGGAGAGCAACTCGCAGATGGATTGGTGGGGACCTGGAATGGCCGACCCAGCCTGGAAGGATCCTTACGCAGGCAAACCCGCGCCCAAGCCCACGATCGACCTTCACGGGCTGTCTTCCCTTACGCCCCTCAATCCAGGCGCAGTGCCGCGCCATCCGGGGGAGGGGTGGCAACCTATCATCGCCGCGCGCACGCAGAAGTTGCTCGCCATGGCTGCCGACTTACAAATTGCCCCGGAACTACGCCTCGCGGCCGTCGAGCAGATACTCTGGCCAACTACCGGAACCATCCACGTATCGGCACTGAATACGAAGGGCGAGATCTCCGGCGCTACGACCACCTCTGGCCTGGCATGGAAGCTCTCAGGCCGGCTTGGCGACTCGCCGATCATCGGCGCAGGATGCTACACCGATCAGGATGTAGGCTCTGCCGGTGCGACTGGCAGCGGCGAAGAGAACATCAAGGTCGCGGGAGCGCACACCATCGTCGAGCTCATGCGGCAGGGCTACACCCCAAAGGAGGCAGGCCTCGAAACACTGCGCCGTATAGTTCGTAACTACGACGGTGACATGAACAGAATCCGTTACCTGGACATGGAGTATTACATCGTGCGCAGGGACGGTACTTATGCCGGAGTCTCGCTCTGGACTACGGGACCGACCGGCAGGCCGAGACAATTTGTTGTTCACGATGGAACCTGCCGGGTAGAGCCCTGCGCATGCCTTCTTCCGGGAGCAGCAGTGGAATGGCCGCCATTCTAGCGGGCGATAAAGTCAATAAATTGATTCACTTAGGGAGTGGTTACCTCGGTTACGGAAGTTGTACCGGATTTTAAGAAAATCTGGGCACTTTTTGAAGGCCATCAGTTTTCGATAGATCGAGGTAACTAAAACCCAGTAACTTGCTGCGAATTACCCTAAGTGACTGTCCGGTGATATTCCTAATCTGGGTCAATAAATTGATTCTAAGGAGTTAGTTTTTTCTTGGATTTTCCGCGAAAGTTGTAGGAAATCCAGGCGCTGCGAGTTACTCTCCAGTTAGCGGTCCAACCGCTGATTTTTCTGGAGAAAACCTTGAACAAACTTACTGCTCTTCCGCTGCTTGCTGCTGCAATTTTTGCTGTTCCAGTTACTAAGGCTTCCGCTCTTGCCAGCCCTGCAACCCCGCGTCCGCTGCCGCCTCCGGCCGTTGCCTTTGCCAGCCCCGCGACTCCGCGTCCGTTGCCGCCTCCGGCTGTTGCCTTCGCCAGCCCTGCGACTCCGCGTCCGCTGCCGCCTCCGGCCGTTGCCTTCGCCAGCCCTGCAACCCCGCGTCCGCTGCCGCCTCCGGCCGTTGCCTTTGCCAGCCCCGCGACTCCGCGTCCGCTGCCGCCTCCGGCCGTTGCCTTTGCCAGCCCCGCGACTCCGCGTCCGTTGCCGCCTCCGGCCGTTGCCTTCGCCAGCCCCGCGACTCCGCGTCCGTTGCCGCCTCCGGCCGTTGCCTTCGCCAGCCCCGCGACCCCGCGTCCGTTGCCGCCTCCGGCCGTTGCCTTCGCCAGCCCTGCGACTCCGCGTCCGCTGCCGCCTCCGGCTGTTGCTTAGTACTTAAGTGGTAGATTAGCCAACGTTTTCTCCTGGCACTTGGACCTTCCGCTGATATGCTTAGCTAGTGGAAGGTCCATAGATGCGCATGACAGACATCGATACCGTGCTCTGGATCGCCGGTTTTCTCGGCGAAGCTCTTTGCCTGCTAGTCTTTACCTTTCGGCGCACCTTCCGGACATTCCCGGTCTTCTACATATGGATGGCCACAAATGTGGCGATGGAGCCAACCTTCTACTGGCTCGCTCACCATGTCTCGTCGCTGACCTATTACCGCGTATATTTCGCGACGGACCTGCCACAGTCGCTGCTGGAAATCGGCATCATCATTGAAATCGCCGCGGCGGTTCTGCAGCCGGTAAAGCGTTCTCTTCCCAAGAAGCTCCCTGTTTTCCTCGTGGCGGCACTGCTGCTGGTCGGTGTCGGGGCATTCTTCTTCGCTACCCACCTGAACTCGTCGACGCTTGCCCATCCCCGCGGATTCCAGGTATTCGACACCACCATGGCGGTTCTGCGACTGGCAACATTTGTGTTGATCGCCGCGTTCTCCCAGGTGCTTGGCGTCGGCTGGAAAAACCATATCCTGCAGCTCGCCTCCGGACTGGGCTTCTATGCAGCGGTGTCGCTGATCGTCTCGATCGCCCAAAGCCATCTGCGCGGCGGACCGGATTACGCCAGCCAGTATTTCGGGCTCGATCATCTTCGTATTGCCAGTTACCTTTGTGCACTGTACTATTGGTGCTTCTGTTTTGTTCGGAAAGAAGCTGCACGCAAAGAATTCAGTCCCAAAATGGAAGAGTTTCTGGTATCAATGGTTAGTCACACCAAGAGGCACCATCCGTACGTTGCCCGCTCGGCTGATAAGTAGGTAATTCGTTATGGTTTTAGCAATCATATCCGTGTTGATCCCTGCGATCCTGATCGCATACGGCACGTACTGGCGTCGCAGCCAGTCTCGCCGCCGGAATGCGGACTGGGATTCCATCGTGGGCCGTCTTCGCTCCAATAATGAGTTCAACTTCGACCAGATCGCTGAACGTTATCTGTACAGCGAAGGTCTGAAGGTACCTGCATCCGACATCTGGAACCGCATCGACGGCGCCAACGGTCTGTGGGCAATGTTCACCAATGCCGGCGTCCTCATGGAACTGGCCGATTATGCTGCCGAGCACGGCGAAAATATTCCCGAGCAATTGATCGAGGAACTTCGCAGCGACGCCATGCATATTCGTATGGCAGTGATGGTCGCCCTGGTTCGCTACGGCTTCTCGCGCTCTGGCGTTGCGGCTTCAGTGAACGCACACCGCGCAGCGACAGCTTATAGCGCGATGCTGGCTCACATCACAACGCTCTTCCAGGAGCACTCGACGCTGTACTTCCCGCGTTTCCTGGAATCGATGTAACCCGCTTAGCTTCGAAAACAAAAGCCCTGCGCCGCGGCGCAGGGCTTTTGTTTTTGCCTCTACTAAGCGTTCGTTTTCTGGAACTCGGCAATCTGGCTCAACTCGGCTTCGCTCAGGCGGAAAGTAGCCGCGGGCAGAACTCCGTCAACCTGGTCGGGGCGGCGGGCGCCGACGATCGCCGCGGTGACAGCCGCATGACGCAGGGTCCACGCGATGGCGACCACGCCCGGTTCCACGCCGTGCTCGTCGCCGATCTCGCGCAGAAGCTCAACCAGCTTCAGGTTATGAGAAAGCTTCGGCTCGTTGAAGTTGGGATTGCGCTTGCGCCAATCGTCTGCCGGCATCTGGGCCACACGTTCGGCTGTCATTTTGCCGGTCAGCAGGCCAGAGAGCATCGGTGAGTAGTTGATGACGCCGATGTTGTTTGCTTCGCAGAACGGAAGAATCTCGGCCTCGATGTCCCTGCGGAGCAGCGAATAGGGCGGCTGCAGTGAGGTGATCGGGGCGATCTTCTGAGCGCGCTTCATCTGCTCGACGTTGAAATTCGAAACTCCTATGTGGCGGACCTTGCCCTGCTCTTTGAATTTCGCCAGCGTCTCCCATCCTTCCTCGATTTCCTCGTCCGGATTGGGCCAGTGGATCTGGTAGAGGTCGATGGTGTCCACGTTCAGGCGGCGGAGGGAGTTTTCCAGCTCCTCCTGGAGCGATGCCGCCTTCAGGCTGCGATAGATCGAGCGGTCTTCGTGCCAGCGCATCGAGCACTTGGTGAAGATGTAGGGCTTCTGCTTCGTGTTCTTCAGCGCCTTGGCTACTACTTCTTCCGAGTGGCCGAGGCCGTAGATGGCAGCGGTGTCGATCCAGTTGATGCCAGAGTCAATGGCGCGCTCGATGGTCTTTACCGATTCATCGTCGTCCTGGGCGCCCCAGGCAAACTCCCAGTTGCCGCCGCCGATAGCCCACGCGCCGTAACCGATGGCGGTGATGTGAAGATCTGAGTTGCCGAGTTGACGCGTCGCGAAGGTCGTTTCAAAAGTCGAAGCCATATAGTTCCCTTGGACGCACGACCTGTTTCGGGAGATTCATCCCGGCAGAGGATTTAACGATCTGCCCGGTGAGGATTGAAAAGCGTTCACCGCAAAGGCGCGAAGAACGCTAAGAAAAACCGCAAAGATCTTTGCGGCCCATTGGCGTTCTTTGCGGTTTTGCCGTAAATGTTCTCGCCCGGGGGGACTGAACAAAAGCAGGTTCCTCGCTTCGCTCGGAATGACAACAAACAAGTGAACCCGGCGCTTCTTACGACTCGATCAGAAAGCGGCCGTCCTGCATGATCTGCTCGTCGTCCACCCAGATGTTGAAGCGCAGTCCGACGACGTCGATATGCGTGGTCGAGGTCCACGGAGCGCCGGTGTGCTCTCCGTAGGGATTGCCGAAGGCAATGTGGATGCCAGGAAATTTCTCATCCTGCAGGATGTTGCCGATCACGTGCGTTACCCCGACATTAGTCCCAATGGCGAACTCACCGACCCGGTCGGAGTTTTCGTCGGTGTGGGTGTAGGCCCAGAACTCGTCCCGCAGCTCCTGGTTCTTCGACTCGCAGGAAACGATGCGGTTCCCTGCGATCTCGATCGTCAGGGGATTCTCCGCAAGCAGGCCAAACCGTGCACAGAGATAATCGCCCACGACACCATCGACCACAAAGGTGCCGTTGACCTCGCCGGGAGTAGTAAAGATCTCGCCTCCGGGCAGGTTTCCCCATTTATCGCGGGAGATCAGTCCCGAGGTCTTCAGCCACTTGTACTCGGGGTTCAGAGTAGCGGTGATATCCGTACCGAGCGCGGTGGTCGCGCGGACCGCTCTCGCCTTGCGGACCTTCTCGATCACTTTCTGCGAGAGCCGGTCGACCCGGTCGAAGTCCGCTCGCATCCCCTCACACATGACCTGCGGCGTGATGTTGACCATGTGTGCGTGGCGCATGCGGCGGCGATTCACGACATCGGTCATCTGCATGCGCGAGCGCAGCTCGTTGCGCTGTACATTCACTGCGAAGATGCTCACGTCGGAGCTTTCCATGTCGGCCAGCACCGGCTGCGGCATGCCAGCCAGCGGGCGCGGCGCCAGATCTTCCAAAACGAAGGCATTCCAGGTACAGCCGTTCGCGGCCAGCTCCTGTGCAAGCGAAGCGGCGATGGGCAGCGTGGCCTGATCGGTGATCAGGGTCACCTTTTCGCCGGGCTGCACCTTCAGGCACGTCTCGATGGCCGAGTGCGCGCCGGGGACAAACTCCGCCGGAAAGCTCGTATTCAGAACGCCCAGATTTTCGTCTCTGAAAGTGCTCAGGGTGGGTACCTGCCTTGATAACGTCTCCCTTTAAATTACCGTAAACGGGCTTGATTTTTTAAGCTTTCTGGCGGCTTCGTCGAATTTCAGCCTGAACAGACTACTTCCTCCCTGCGGTAGGCATCTTGGTTAATGGCGAGAGCTGCAAGGGGATAGAGCGCAACCCACGTAAAGCTCTGACCAGCATCTCGACCAGAACGTGGAGGTTTCATAGAGCGATGTCTCGTTGGAAGTTATTGGCCTTTTCGGCCGTTGCTGCTGCGCTGATCACCAGTGCGCCGGTATCCGGGGCGCAGATCTCAGTCAATATCGGTCCTGCACCCGTCTGCCCGTACGGATACTTCGATTACGCTCCGTACGATTGCGCACCTTACGGCTATTACGGCCCCGACTGGTTCAGCGGCGGCGTCTTCATCGGGGCAGGTCCCTGGTTCCACGGCCCGCACGGCTTCTACGGACACGTAGACAATCGCTGGGACCCCCACCATGGCTATCACGGCCCGCTGCCTGAACGCGGAGGGCGTCCGTTCTATGGATTCCACGCGAACGAAGGCCGCGACGGACGAGGCCATATCGGCAACCCCGGCCACGATGGCGGAGGCGAACACATGGGTGGCTTCGCAGGTGGCGGTCATCCGGGTGGCGGTCACTTCGGCGGCGGCCACCGGTAGTTTGTAAGACAGGGTATCCGGGAGGGCGCGGGTTTTCGCGATTTCCTCCGCTTGTCGTTGACGTAGGAGAATCGCTGTCAGTCAACGAACCTCCCACCCTGGTAATCCAGCAAATGCACGACCCGAATCTAAAAAGGAGGGTAATGCAATGACACGAGGAGAACCGAAAGACAACATTCTGAAGCGGTACCTGGAGGACGCCATCGCAGCGGAACGGAATTTCGAAACGCAGCTCCGCGAGATGTCCAAAGAGGGAGATAACACGGTCGCTCAGAAGGCCTTTGCCGAGCACGCCGACCAGACCCGGGCTCAGCATCATCGCCTGCAAAAACGCCTGGAAGCACTCGGCGGCAGCGCCTCGGGTTTCAAAACGGTACTGGCGCACGTCTTCCACTTCGCTCCGAAGGCTGCCCAGCTAGGCCATGACGAGTCGGAGAAGGCAACGCAAAATCTGATCATCAGCTTTTCGGTGGAAAATGCCGAAGTCGCGATGTATGAAGCGCTTGCCTCGGTGGCCGCAGCCGCGGGCGATAAGGAAACCGAGCTGCTGGCTCGCGAGATCCAGGAAGAAGAACGCCAGGCCGCCAGCATTGTGTGGCACATGATTGCCACATCCGCCGCGCGGTCTTACCAGAAGATCTCCGAAGCAGCCTGATTGCGAACCTCGCAGAAAGGAAAGGCAGCCCGTATGGGCTGCCTTTTCTTTAGTATGGCGGTATGAAGATCCGCGCCTTCCATCCCTCGATCGCCGCTGCTCTCGCCTCTACTCTCGCACTAGCGGCACAGACCGCACCCAGTAAGACCGCTGCTCATCCCCCCGCACATCGCACCGCCGCAGCGGCCGGCGTTACTCCGCTGCCCAAGGGCATTCCACCGGTCAAGGCACCGATGAAGGTTCAGTACGTGATGCGCTACCAGGAGATCGCGATTGGCAAGGGCGATCTGGCAAAGCCGGGTGACTCGTACAAGGTGCAATACACGGGCTGGCTGGCTACGACTGGCGAGAAGTTCGACTCGTCCTACGATCGCGGCACGCCTATCGACTTTATACAGGGGTCAAAACGAGTCATCACTGGCTGGGACCAGGGGTTCGAAGGCATGCACGTCGGCGGGAAACGCCGCTTATTTATTCCCTATCAGCTGGCCTACGGCGACAAGGGTCGCGGCCCCATTCCGCCGCAAACGAACCTGATCTTCGACGTGGAGCTGTTGGACCAGCATGATCCCAATGTTCCCGGGCTGGAGATCCACCCGGCCCTGCCGCCGCAGCCCCAGCAGCAGCCGGATCGAGCTGAGCCGAAGCCGCAGTCACCGCAGTAGGCCGGGCATCGTCTCGTGATTTGTCATTCCAAACGGGCTCCTATGGTTTGTCTTCCCGAACGCCGTGAGGGATCTGCATTTCTTCCGGATGCGCCAAGTGCAGATTTCTCGCCACGCTCGGAATGACAAAGTGGAGGAGCGCCGGGCTGAAAGCCGGGAGAACAATCGTTCGCTGGTTGCCCCGAATGACACCCCCGAAGGCTTTCAATACAATTTCCCCATAGGCCGGATTCTTCCGGCCGCCATTTTTCATTTCAGGAGCAGTCATTTGAGCGGCAAGAAGCAGGTGCGGCGCGCACTTTTGAGCGTCACCGATAAGTCCGGCCTCGTGGAGTTTGCAAAGAGTCTCGCCGGGCACGGCATTGAGCTGGTTTCGACCGGCGGAACGGCGCGCGCTCTGCGGGAGGCAGGACTGGCAGTGAAGGATATCTCCGAGCTGACGGGCTTTCCCGAGATGCTCGATGGCCGCGTAAAGACGCTGCATCCGCGCGTCCACGGCGGCATCCTGCACATCCGCGAGAACGCCGGCCATGTTGCCGCTGTCAAGGAACACGGCATCGAGCCGATCGACATGGTGGTCGTGAACCTCTACGCCTTTGAGAAGACCGCTCAGAAGCCGGGCGCGACCTTTGCCGAGGTCATCGAGAACATCGATATCGGCGGCCCCTCGATGGTGCGCTCCGCTGCCAAGAACTGGGAAGACGTCGCCATCGTGACCTACGCCAGCGACTACTCCAAGCTGAGCGAAGAGCTGGCCGCCAACAACGGCGCCCTGACCCGCGAAACCCGCTGGGAGCTGGCGAAGAAGGCCTTCTCGGTCACAGCCGCCTACGATACCGCCATCGCCAACACCCTTGAAAAGATCACCTCGCCCGAGCCGGCTGAGGCTCCGGTGCAGTTTGCCGACGCGGCCAAGGCCGACTTCCCGGCGGTACTGCGCGTGAGCTATCCGCTGGCCATGTCGCTGCGTTACGGAGAGAATCCGCACCAGCGCGCCGCGCTTTACTCCGATGGGACCAAAACCGGCGTTGCCGGAGGCACACAGCTTCAGGGCAAGGAGCTGAGCTACAACAACCTGGTTGACCTGGATGCCTGCTGGGAGCTGGCGCAGGAGTTCGATGCTCCGGGCGTGGCCATCATCAAGCACACCAACCCCTGCGGAGCCGCGACCGGCGAGACCATTCTCGAGGCTTACAAAAAGGCGCTTGAGGCCGACCCCATCTCTGCTTTCGGCGGCGTGATCGGCATTAATCGCGAGGTAGACGGAGCGGCTGCGGAAGAGATCGCCAAGCTGTTCGTCGAGGCGATTGCGGCTCCTTCGTTTACAGAAGAAGCCAAGGCCCGCTTTGCCGCGAAGAAGAACCTGCGGCTGGTGGAGATCAAGAATGCGCAGACGCCTCAGGTGATCAAGCAGGTCTCCGGCGGACTGCTGCTGCAGGATGCCGACCTCGGACACGTCACCGCCGATGAGCTGAAGGTCGTAACCGCCCGCAAGCCTACCGAGGACGAGCTGGCAGCCCTGCTCTTCGCCTGGCGCGTCTGCAAGCACGTCAAGTCGAACGCCATCGTCTACGCCCGCAACGGCCAGACGATCAGCGTCGGCGCGGGCCAGATGAGCCGCATCGATTCCGCCAAGTTCGGCGCCATGAAGGCGATTCTGCCGCTCGAAGGCTGTGTGGCCGCTTCCGACGCCTTCTTCCCGTTCCCCGATGGGCTGGAAGTGATTGCAAAGGCTGGCGCTACGGCGATCATCCAGCCTGGGGGATCGGTAAAAGACGCGGACGTGATCGCGGCAGCCGATAAGCTGGGCGTGGCCATGGTCTTTACCGGCATGCGGCACTTCCGGCACTAGAAACAAAGGCGTTCACCGCGAAGGAAACGCAGAGATTGCGTTCTTTGCGGTGAAAGGCCCTAGACCTCGCATCGCTCAAGATTGGCATGCAACTTGCATCCGTATGCGGGTTACAATCGTCTTAATAGAAGGCGGGCGCTCACAGCAGCGCCCGCTTTTGTAATCTGCCAAGCCGCATCTATCTGAGAAGAAGTCGAACCGGAGCGTCGACAGGTCCGGGCGCAGGAAAGTTCATCGAGCATGAGCCGCAAGTCTCAAACGAGCACCATCGCCCCAGCCCCGATCTCTGTAGCCTCTTCCCTGTTCGCTGCCGCCACCCTGGCACTCGCATTGTTCGCTGCTCCGCCCTCGGCTCATGCCCAGCAGCAGCAGGCACCGGCATCACCCACTCCTTCCGCTGCGGCAACTCCGAATGGCCAGCTCGACAAAGCTTCTTCCTACTACCACTTCATGCTGGCGCATGAATATGAGGAAATGGCTGCGACCTTCGGACGCCCTGAATATGCGACGCGCGCGGTGGAAGAATACAAGCTGGCGCTCAATGCGGATCCGGATTCGAAATACCTGAACAACGGCCTTGCCGAACTTTACTTCCGCACCGGCCGCGTGCGCGATGCTGTGCTGGCCGCACAGGAACAGATTCGCAAGAACCCCGACAATCTGGACGCGCATAAGCTGCTCGGCAACATATATCTGCGCTCTCTTGGCGACGGCCAGCAGGGCTCTGCCTCCGACGAGATGCTGAAGCTTGCGATTGCCGAGTACCAGAAGATCGTGGAGCTTGAGCCGAACAACGTACAGAACCGCCTGCTGCTCGGTCAGCTTTATTCGTTCTCGCACGACTCCGTTCATGCCGAAGAGCAGTTTTCTGCGGCGGAAAAGATCGATCCGGGTTCAGAAGACACCGCGCTCAACCTCGCCCGTCTCTACAGCGAGCAGGGAGATGTGCCTCGCGCGATTCACCTGCTGAACTCGATCCCGGATGACGACAAGACCGGCAAGACCCAGTTTGTTCTGGGCGCGAGTTATGAGCGGTTGAAGGATGAGAAAAACGCGATCGCCGCGTACCGCAAGGGCCTGGATATCGAGCCCGATAACCTTGACACGGAACGTGCCCTGGCCAAGGCTCTGCTGAATGACAATCAGCTGGATGCCGCTTACGGCATCTTCAAGGACATCTCGAATGCCGATCCGACCGATCCCGATGCATTCCTGCACATGTCCGAGATTGAACGCCGCAACGGTAACTATGAGCAGGCTCTGGCCAGCCTGAAAAAGGCAAAATCTCTGGTCGCGGATTCGGACGAGATCAGCTTCAACGAGGGATTGGTCTACGATTCTCTGGGTCAGTACGACCAGGCCGCGCAGGTCTTCGAAAAGCTCGTTGCCGCCTCGGAGCATACGACCGGACAGTATTCCGATTCGGAGCGCGGAAACCGGGCGCTCTTCCTTGAGCGGCTGGCAGTCATCTATCGCGAGCAGAACAAGCTCGACCAGGCACTGGCTGCCTACCAGAAGATGGAAGCGCTCGGCAGCGACTATGCCGCGCAGGCTGCGGAGCTGGAAGTGGATGCCTATCGCGATGAACACCAGTACGACAAGGCGACCGAGGTAGCGCGGCAGGCCGCCGACAAGCAGCCTAAGAATCGCGGACTGAAATTGATGCTCGCAGGCCAGCTTGCCGACAACGGCCACGTTGAAGAAGGCGTCACGCTGGCGAAGTCGATGCTGAACAATTCGCCCAGCGATCTTGAGGTCTACCGTTCGCTGACGACCATGTATACCCGCCTGCGCAAGTGGAAGGATGCTGCCGAGGCCCTCGACCAGGTGGACAAGCTCTCGACCGCCAAGGACGACAAGTTCTACGCTGCCTTCCTGCGCGGCGCGCTTTACGAGCGGCAGAAGCAGTTCGATCCGGCAGAAGCGGAGTTCCGCAAGGCGCTCGCGCTCGATCCGGACAACAGCATGACGCTGAATTACTTCGGCTACATGCTGGCCGATCGCGGCGAGAAGCTGGACGAAGCGCTGGCCATGATCAAGAAGGCCGTCGAGCTCGACCCGCAGAACTACGCCTATCTCGACTCGCTGGGCTGGGCCTACTTCAAGATGGGCCAGTACAACCAGGCGGAAACCGAACTACGTAAGGCCGTCGAACGCGATTCTACCGATGCGACCGTTCACGACCACCTCGGCCAGCTCTATGAGAAGACAGGTCGCCTGAAGCTGGCAGCAGCGCAGTGGGAGGCCTCACTGAGCGAATACGCGCATACTCTGAGCGCCGATGCCGATCCGGGAGACGTGAGCCGCGTGCAGAAGAAGCTCGACAGCGCCCGCGTTCGCCTGGCAAAGGAATCTCCGGCGCCGACGCAGCAGCAGCAAGCGAAGCCGTAAGTTGAAAACCATTTCACCACAGAGAGCACGGAGAACACAGAGGTGTTCCCGGCTATGCGATAGCTCGCGACAGAATCGACATCCCTCTGTGCTCTCCGTGTCCTCCGTGGTGAATCAAACCTTCTCGAGTCGCGGCGGGTATTATTGCGCATGAGCTCCGATCGGCTGCCCTCAGGCTGTGCCGTTCCCAACGACGGCTCTCTGGTTTCAAGGAAACACCCTGAGCCGCAGCACGCCTACCGGCTTCCCTTCGATCGCGACCGCGCCCGCATCATCCACGCGCGCGCCTTTCGCAGGCTGGCGGGCAAGACGCAGGTCTTTACCCACCGCTACTCCGATCACTTTCGCAGCCGCCTGACGCATACCATGGAGGTCGCGCAGATCGCCCGCACCGTCGCCGCGGCGCTTGGCCTGAACGAATCGCTGGCAGAATCGCTGGCCCTGGTGCACGACATCGGGCATCCCCCCTTCGGCCACGCTGGAGAACGCGCGCTCGACGATTGCCTCAAGGAACATGGCCTGCGCTTCGATCACAACCTGCACGCGCTGCGCATTGTCGAGCACTTCGAGCTTCGCTACGCAGAGTTTCGCGGCCTGAACCTCACCTTCGCCGTGCGCGAGGGCATCATCAAGCACTCGCGCGACTACCCGGCCGCGCAATATCCGGAGCTTGCGGAATACCTGCTCGACAAGCGGCCGCCGCTCGAAGCCCAGCTGATCGACCTGGCCGACGAAATCGCTTATCTCACCGCCGATCTCGACGATGGATTCGAGGCAGAGATCCTCTCGCTCGAGCCGGCGCGGCAGCAGGTGCGCCTCTTTGAGCGCTTCTATGCGCCCATGCTGGAAAGGTATCCCGACGCGCCTCCGCGGCTCGTCTTCAATGAAGCCCTCAAGCGGATGCTGGGAGCGCTGGTGGACGACCTGATATCCGAAACCTGCCGCCGTGTGAAAGATGCCGGAGTAGAGACGCTTAAAGACGTCCGCGACACCGCTCAACGGCTCGCCGCATTCTCACCGGAGACGGAGGAGCTGCGCATGGAGGCCAAGCGCTTCCTGTACGCCAATCTCTACAACAGCACCGAGTTGACCGGCGACCACGAAGAAGCAGAGCTGGTGGTGAAGACGCTCTTCAAGGCATGGGTCGCGGAACCGTCACTCCTGCCATCGAGTTATGACGAAGAGATCGGTGCGGAGGGCGCACCGCGCGTCGTCGCCGATCACATCGCGGGCATGACCGACCAGTACATCCTGGCGCGTTATGCGGAGTGGATGGCGGGGCGGTAACTCCGTCTTTGTCCCGAACACTCGCCGCACTCCTTGTCATGCCGAACGCAGTGAGGACCTGCTTTTCGCTTGCTCCCGCGTCCTGAAAACAGGTCCCTCACTGCGTTCGGGATGACAATTCTGACTGTGACGGTTACGACCTCATACGATCAGGTTCAGAAAGTTCGCCGCGCCGATGTGCGCTCCCGGAAAGGTCAAAGCCAGGTCCTTCGAACCGATCTGCTTATAAGCAGCTTCGGCGAGCACCTGCCGGAAGTCGGTCGTGACCTTCAGATCGCGGCCTTCGTTCAGCTGCTCGGGCGCGAGGCCGGGCCACTGTCCATAGACGCGTCCTCCGCGCACCGGTCCGCCCATCACAAACATCACGTTGGCGTGTCCATGATCGGTGCCGCGCGTGCCGTTCTCGCGAGCGGTGCGGCCGAACTCGGACATGGTTACGACGACCACATCCCCGGCCTGGTCGCCCATGTCTGTCCAGAAGGCCGAGAGAGACTCCGAGAACTCGCGCAGGCGGCCGGCAAGCTGACCCTCGACGCTGCCTTCGTTCTGGTGATGATCCCACCCGCCGATATCGGTAAAGGCAGCTTCGACGCCGAGATTCGCCTTGAGCAGCTGTGCGACCTGCTTCATGCTGTCACCGAAGGCTCCGCGGGGATAGTTCGCACCCGGCGCGGGCGTGTAGCGATCGAGCTGGGAGGACTTGAGCATCTGCACCGCGTCAAAGGTTTCGTGCGCCGTGCCATGCAGCGCGGCATCGGCGGTCTGGGCGTAGAGGGCTTCGAAGCTGGCGTTCGCAGGCGCGGCGGCTGGTCCATTGCCAAGGTGAAAATCGCGGACATTGTTCAAGGCAATTGCAGGCACACGGCCTTCGAGGGTACGCGGCATCTGCGGCGTCAGGGAAACAGCCCTGAAAGGCGTCTGCGAGGCGCGGATGCGCTCGTTTTCTGCCTGCAGTGCGCGGTTCAGCCAGCCGTCTTCAGTCGACTTCACGCCGGGAGTGCCCGACTCCATGAAGTCCTGCGCGTCGAAGTGCGAGCGAGACATATCCGGCGACCCGGCGGCGTGCACGATGGCCAGGTGCTTCTGATCCCAGAGTGGCTTGAGGCTGGCCATGGCCGGATGCAGCCCGAAAAATCCATCGAGATCGATGATCTGCCCTTGCGGAATGGCGATACTGGGGCGCATCTGGAAGTACGACGGCTCCGCATGCGGAATCACGATATTCAGGCCGTCGGCAGCGCCGCGCTGAAAGACTACAACCAGCTTCTTATGATTGGCCGCAGCGGTGGTGGCCTGCGCCATGACAGATCGCGTCAGAAATGCCGGGATGGCCGTGGTGCCGACCAGCGCCATCGCTCCGCCTTTCATAAATGCTCTTCGCGTCAGGTTCATGGAGCTTCTCCGGATATGGGATTACTTGCGTTGAAAGTCGGGTGAGCCGAGCAGCAGCGCTTCCGCTGTGGTTGCCGGGGTGGGCGTTACGCCAGCCGGCTTGACCGGCGGACCGAAAAATTCGCCGCTCGGCAACTGGGAAAACTGGTTCAAGCGCCGCGCCTGTGGCATGTCGGTTGCGGCATTCATCTCCGTCAAAACCGTCTGGTGCGTGTGCGCATCGGCGAGGCCGTTCAGCAGTTGCTGCTCGAGCGCGGCTTCTTCCGCTTCAGGGTTCGCTGCCTGCGCAGGGACGGCGACGGTCGTTCCCGGCACATGATCGACAGTGAAGGCGAGCGCAAAGTTCATGCGGGCCAGCAGCGCTCCCGCGCCCAGCCAGGGATCGGCCTTGAGCGAATAACCGTTCGGCTGCTGCACCCCGTAGATGGGCATGCCCATGCGATCGAGCGAGGCAGCGAGAGGCGCGGCGTCGTCCACGGTTGCGTGCGTCGCACGGCATGCGGAGACAACATACTCAAAGGGCGTCTTCAGCTTGGCGCGGTATGCATCCTGCGACCAGAACTCCGGCGAGCGGAACATCGTCCGCAGAACCTGGCGGATATCGCCGTGGGTCCTGAGATAGGTCTTAGCCATGCGATCGACCAGGGCGGGCGGCGGATTGTCGCTTACGAACTGCTCGGCCAGCTTGGTTGAAAGGAAGTGCGCGGTCGCCGGACGCATCGCCAGCAGGTGCAGCACCTCGATGCCCTCCTGCTCGCCCTTTTCCTGAATCGTATGTCCCAGAACCTTTTTGGCACCTGGCTCGTGACGGCGCTCGTTGAAGTCAAAACCATAGCCATCGCGCGGATTCACGACGCCCCAGCCGGTGAATACCTTTGCCACCTCGGTGACGTCGTTCTGCGTGTATCCGCCGTTCACCCCAAGCGTGTGCAGTTCCATCAGCTCGCGGGCGTAGTTTTCATTCAATCCGGGCGCAGCATTTTTCCGGTTGGGATTACCCTCGGCGCGCACGGCGGCAATCGAATGGGGGCCGATGCTCTGCTCGTTGTCGAGAAACTCGAGCATGGCCGGGCTGTGCGCCACGGCATCGAGCAAGTCTTCAAATTTGCCCATCGCATGCGGACGAATCACGTCGCGCTCGTATCCGGCCAGGTACCAGGGCTCGACTCCGTTTTTGTGCAGGAAGACGCTGAAGTGGTTGGCCCAGAAGCTGGTCATGACCTCGTCGAGCTGGCGATTGCTGTAGATGGCGCGCAGGAGCTTCTCGTCCATCATCTCGTTGTCGACCACGCGGTCTTCGTTCACCAGGGCCAGCAGAACCTCCTTCTGCTGAGCGGTCATACCCTCGGCAAAGCGCTGGCGCTCGGCAGGCTTCAGGTCACGCAGCATGGGACGAATCGTGCCTGGAGTCATGGACTGGAGCGTATCCCACCGCTCTGCCGCCGGCTCAGTGAGCAGCTTCGACGCTGCAGACTGCTGCTGCGGGTTCGGCTTCGCGGGTTCGCTTTCGGCGTCCTGGGCTCGCTTGTTCAGCCGCTCGCGGTAATCCGCGAGGGCGTTGGCGTAAATCATGCGTTCCACGGGATCGACGGGCATCGATTCATTGCCGCCGTTTTCCATCTGCCGGATCACTGGCGGAGGAGGGTATTTCAGGATGAGGGCCTGCGCCGAGAGGTGCATCGCAGGCAGCATGGCGAGCTTCGATTGCAGGGCCGAGTCGTCGATGCCCTCCGGACGCAGCTCCCACTCGATCCAGCGATGCACGCCCATCGCCTCCACCTGGCTGACGTAACCGGGCTCCGCTCCAAAGGTCAGCCTCGACACAGCGTGGACGGCCTGCCCATGCTCGCTGAGGCGGCCGGGGGTTTCAGCAGACGCAAAACCGGCTGCGATGCCCAGAAGGGTGCAACCTGCGAAAAAGTGAGAGGTCCAGCGAGGGAGACACATCATGAGTTGCCTGAAGGAAAAGACCGTTTCGGGCCAAAGAAGTTGCGACCGGCGGCGAATATTTGTCAGGCTTCGCACGCAAGGATAGCCTAGAAGAATGGACGCAAGCTGGCAGCAGGACGGCCCTTACCGCAGGGAAGACGGGGCGAACGGAGAAGGTTTCCGCTCCGGACAGGTACAGCCGGAGATTCTGCCGCCCGATGATCCACGTGGGCCGAACGAGAGACCGTACGAGCAGGCGTACTATCCGCCTCAGCAGCCCCAGCCCGGCTATGCGCCACAGCCGTCGCGTCCGCGCCGCCGCAACACCTGGGCCTTTGCTCCCGCGACCTACATCCTTGTCGGCATCAACTGTGTCGTGTTCCTGCTGATGCTGCTCAGCGGCGTATCGATCCTTTCACCCACCTCACGACAACTGGTGGATTTCGGGGCGAACTTCGGCCCTTACGTCCTGCTGGGCGATCAATGGTGGCGCCTGATCTCCGCCATGTTCGTTCATGTCGGCATCATCCATCTGGCTACTAACATGTGGTGCCTTTGGAACCTCGGCCTGCTTGGTGAGCCGCTCCTCGGGCCGTTCGGCGTCTTCGCTACTTACCTGCTCACTGGCCTCGCGGGAAATATTCTCAGTGTCGCCGTGCATCCAGGGATAAATGGAGACGGCATCGTCGGCGCGGGCGCTTCCGGCGCGGTCTTCGGGCTGGCCGGGGTGCTGATCATCCTGCTGAAGTCGCCGCTGCTGCCGCTGCCCAAGGTCGAATTGAAACGGCTGCGCGGCAGCGTGATCCAGTTTGCCATTCTCAACTTCGCCATCGGCCTCTACACGGCCTTCGGACACACCAGCATTCAGATCGACAACATGGCTCACCTGGGCGGATTTCTGAGCGGACTCGCCCTCGGGCTGCCCATGGTGCCAAAGATCGGCGCGCCAAAGTCGACCTTCGTAAGCCGCCGCCTGCTGGCGACCGGCGGTATGTTCTTCCTGCTGCTACTTATCTGCTTTGGATTGCACTCCTTCTGGCGCCAATAGACGCATCCAACGTCAGAGGCTCACAGCTTTCTTTTTGCAACACCGCACCATGCTGGGCTAAGGTGAAATTGACCCGAACGCCGGGTGCGGTCTTGCTGTAACTACTTCTCCCCCCGAAAAGGAAACAGCGTGAAGAAGATTGGCGTTCTGTTTGGCATGGAAAACACCTTTCCTGGTGCATTGGTTGACCACATCAACTCCCAGAACCTTAATGGCATAACTGCCGAGTTCATACATACAGGCGCCGTCCGCCTGGACAAGCCGTCGGAGTATGCCGTTATCGTCGACCGGATCTCGCACGATATCCCGTTCTATCGGGCGTTCCTGAAGCATGCCGCTCTGCACGGAACCGCAATCATCAACAATCCTTTCTGGTGGTCGGCCGACGACAAATTCTTCAACTATGCACTGGCGGAGAAGCTGGGCGTGGCCGTTCCGCGCACCGCGATCCTGCCGCACAAACAGCTGCCTGCCGGAACGACCGAGCGTTCCATGCGCAACCTCGAATATCCGCTCGATTGGGACGGCCTGTTCGAATACATCGGCTTCCCTGCTTTCCTTAAGCCAATTGACGGTGGCGGCTGGCGCGATGTGCACCATGTCCACAACCGTGACGAGTTTTTTCACGCCTACGATCAGAGCCACACGCTGTGCATGATGCTCCAGAGCGCGGTCGACTTCAACGAGTACTTCCGCTGCTACGTGGTCGGCCAGCAGAAGGTGCGCATCATGGCTTACGATCCGCGCCGTCCGCACCATGAGCGCTACCTGGTGAACCCTCCCGCATACGACAAGAAGCTGCTGAAGCGGGTCGAAAAGGACGCGATCACGCTCTGCAAGGGCCTCGGCTACGATCTGAACACCGTCGAGTTCGCCGTAGAGAATGGCGTACCGTACGCGATCGACTTCATGAATCCCGCTCCGGATGCGGATCTGCACTCCGTCGGCGAGGAAAGCTTCAAGTGGATCGTGGAAGAGGTGGCAAAGCTGGCGATCAAGAAAGCCAAGGCCGCGCCCGCTCCAATCGCTCTCCATGCCGAGGCGCTGCTGCATGCTTCGCAGGAAACTCCTGAAAAGAAGAAGGCTCCGAAGAAGTCCGCAAAGAAACCAGTCAAGCCCAAGGCAGAGAAAAAGGTAGAATCGGGCGAGACTGAAAACTGAACCGGCGCATTGTTGCCCCACGCGTGCGCGGAACGGCGGGACAATGCGGCCATCTTTCACCATCGGCATTGAAGAGGAATACCAGACCATCGATCCGGTAACCCGCGATCTTCGTTCGCACGTTTCAACGGAGATGCTGTCGAAGGGCAAGCTGAAGCTCGAAGAGCGCGTCAAGGCCGAGATGCACCAATCGGTCGTCGAGGTCGGGACGCGCGTCTGCCGCACCATCGGCGAAGCGCGCGAAGACCTCTTCGACCTACGCCGCCAGATGATTCACCTCGCACGCGAAAACAATCTGCGACTGGTTGCTGGGGCCACCCACCCGTTTGCCGACTGGCGCGCGCAGGAGATCTACCCTGATCCCCGCTACGCGCAGGTCGTCGAAGATCTCCAGCTCGTGGCGCGAGCCAACCTGATCTTCGGCCTGCACGTACACGTGGGCGTCGAAGACCGCGAAGCAGCCATGCGCATCATGAACTCGATGCGCTACTTTCTGCCGCACATTCTTGCGCTCTCGACCAACTCCCCGTTCTGGCGCGGCATGAAGACGGGCCTCAAAAGCTACCGCGCAAAGGTCTTCGACAAATTCCCGCGTACGAACATTCCCGACAGCTTTTCAAGCTACGCGGAGTTTGAAAGCTTCGTGGCCCTGCTCATCAAGACAAACTGTCTCGACAATGCCAAGAAGATCTGGTGGGATATCCGCCCGCATCCTTTCTTCAACACCGTCGAGGTGCGCATCTGCGATATTCCGCTGCGCGCCGAGGAGACGCTGGCTATCGCAGCGCTGATCCAGGCGACGGCCGCCAAGATGTACCTGCTGCACGAGCGCAACCAGGACTGGAGGCAGTACTCCCGCGCCCTCATCATGGAAAACAAGTGGCGCGCTGTACGCTATGGACTCGACGGCAAGCTGATCGACTTCGGCAAATCAACCGAAGTGCCCGAGCGAGAGCTGATTCTTGAGTATCTCGACTTCGTGGAAGAGGTCGTCGATTCGCTGGAGTCGCGCTCGTCGATCGAATACGTCAAAAAAATTCTGGAGATGGGGACAGGAGCCGACCGGCAACTGCGCGTCTTCGACGAAACCGGGGGCGACCTCAACGCGGTCGTCGACTACATGGCGGAAGAGACCGAGGCAGGGCTGTTTTAGCTGGCTGTTATCCCGGTTGGAAATTGTTATTCCGAACGTAGTGCGATGACAACATGGGAGAGAGAAAGAAATCAAAAAGCAAAACCGGGACCTGAGTCCCGGTTTTGCTTTTAGGCTGTGCGGATGGGGTTAAGCGACCGCCGCGGCCAGTTTTGGATAGAGCACGTACTGGCTGGTTTCGTACAGGGCTAACAACCGCTTCGAAAGCAGGTAGTAGGAAGATGCCGCCTGGTGGATGTGAAAAGGCGTCCGCAGGCCGCTGCGCTTGAGATAAAGATCGATCTGGATGCGGAACAGGGCGCGCTTCAGCAGGTTCGAATCGTGACGGATGCGCTCCGCGACGATGATCGCCTGGTCGAAGTTCCAGCGCTGGACGTAAGCCGCCAGCAGGATCATGCGGTCAGCGTTGCGACGCATGCGCTTCAGACCGTCGACACCGCCTACCAGGGTCCACATTTCGTCCGGCTCGAGCTTGAGCTGATTTCCCGCAGGATGCATGTAGTCCAGGGCGACGATTTCAAGCGCCTTGGCATGCACCGGTTCAATAGAAGCGACCAGATCGTCCCAGCTTCCGGAACGAAGCCGCCGAGCCTTCACGTGTGCGTAGATCAGTGAGGCTGCAATAACTGCCGCAAATACGATGATTGCCGAAAAGACCACGTTTTACCCTCAACTCAGCGAATCAAAATGACTGGTGCTACGTAAGTCCACTGACACCCGGCGATGAAGCGCCGCCAGATACTCTTGCATGTCGTCAGACAGTGTACGAGATTCCGGTTCGGGAATCCAGAACGTAATGATCCAATAAATTGTTGCTGCCTGGAAGATAATAACTCGGGCAAACTCGAGTCTACCCACCAAAGTTGTAGGACCATAGTAACTATGGATAGCGTCGGTGCAGAGAACTACCAGCGCCCAGACCGTAAAACCCTGCCCCAAACCCATGACATGATTGCGCCAGACCAGCCCCAGACGCGAAGATGCGAAGGCCATGGACGCAAAAAGCTCGCACATCAGCAAGGTAGCGAACAACCGCCCCTTTGTTAGCCAACTAACAAAGGTGGTTGGCGTCTCAGGACTTACTGCGAAGGAAAGCCCGACAGCTATCAGGGCACCAACCGCTCCCCACAAAAGAAAGGACTTCCGAGCGTCCCGCACCCACGTACCGGTGGGTTTCAGGACGATGCGTGCCATTTCGAAGACCAGCGTCACCTGCAACACCAGGTCGATGCACGCAGCCGACCAGTACACACCTGGGTAGACAGCATCAAGGCCCGTCTTGATAAGGGTGAAGAGAACCGCGCTGCGGAGAACGTTAAAACCCATCAAGGCCGAGAAAACAGGAAACTTTCTCCAACGGCCTCTTCCTAAAAGAACCAGCGTCAGCACGCAGGTTTCAATGAAACCTGCGTACCACAATAGCCGGCTTAGCGTGCTCGATTCCATGAGGCCCCATTTTACCCCTCATTGTTTTCAAGGAGTTCATTCCGAGCTTTGCTGCGATTCTTTACTTCCCTCACGTCAGGCACTGCCTGTATCGCCGTTCTGGTGAACAGGAGGCGATCAGGTACATTACGCTGAAACAGTCAGGCCACCCTTCGATTTTGGCATCGGATCGCTGCCCGTTACCGCTGCAATCGTCGTCAGGCCACCCTTGGACTTCGGCATTGGGTCGCTACCCGTTACCGCTGCGATCGTCGTCAGGCCACCTTTCGACTTCGGCATCGGATCGCTACCCGTCACCGCTGCGATCGTCGTCAGGCCACCTTTCGACTTCGGCATCGGATCGCTACCCGTTACCGCTGCAATCGTCGTCAGACCACCCTTCGACTTCGGCATTGGGTCGCTGCCCGTTACCGCTGCAATCGTCGTCAGGCCACCCTTCGACTTCGGCATCGGATCGCTACCCGTCACCGCTGCGATCGTCGTCAGACCACCCTTGGACTTCGGCATTGGATCGCTACCTGTCACCGCGTGCGTATTCGTCGTCAGACCGCCCTTCGACTTCGGCATTGGATCGCTACCCGTTACTGCTGCAATCGTTGTCAGACCACCCTTCGACTTCGGCATTGGGTCGCTGCCCGTCACTGCACGCGAAATTGTTGTCAGGCCGCCCTTGGACTTCGGCATTGGATCGCTGCCGGTCACCGCTGCATGCAGGCTGGCAGTCGAAAGAAAGGCAAGGGTGGAAGCAAATACGACGTTATGAAAAATGGTTTTCATCGGTTTCTCCGTTTAAGTAGTTAGAAAGTTATCGGTTACCGCACAGCAATACTGCGAACGGTGAATTTTGACGCGCGAGGCGCCATGCTTCGTGGGCCCGGAAATTTAGATTGGCGAACTGGCTACCGGTCACGGCGGCCGCGCGGATTTTTGCGCTCAAAATCGCTAGGGCGTAAACAGATATCTGCTCGCAAAGGCTCCGCTCCAAAGATCTCTCCTTAGTAAGGATCTCTCCCCATGTCGGCGAGGTGCGCAGTATCCCCGATATTAGTCAGGTAGAAATACATTGCCGCAACAGGTATTAGATTTGTCACCTGATGGCATCGTGCAGTCGGGCGGGAACTAGTCGAAGGACGGCGGTGGGCTGCCGGGCGTCAACGAAGACTTCGCGACGAAACCAGAGCGGACAGCGAACAGGGATATTCATCGGAGTCTCCGTCAGGCACGGAATGCTTTCCACCATCTGAGCGTAAAACTCTTTTAGTTACACAACAATAGAAACTTTAACCAAAAACAGAAAATTTTAGCACAACTTAAAACAACTTTTTGCAGCTTACTCCAATTCGGTGTTACTTTGGAATATCTAAAGTTACCTAGGGTTACCGATGGGTGATACTGACCCACCCCACCGGGTTTCTTAAAAGCGCAGTTTTCCACGCCGCACGCGGTTTGCTCTTCCCTGAGAAGCTCCGTACCATAGATAGAACGTCCCCGGTGCGTTCGCTGAACCCGGGCAATGGACCGGAAAGCACGGGACGAGCACATTTTGGAAGGCATTACGTTGAGCTCAACAGAGACTGTCGAAACGACGAACCAGGAAACTGCCGAGACCGCTGCGCACGATCACGAACATCATCACCACGATCATGATCACGCCGGTCACTCGCATGGCCCTACCCTTAACCCCGATCTCACCCGCGAAGTGGAAGTCGAAGTACCGGCCGACGAAGTCGAGCGCGCCTTCCGCTCCACCGTTAAGAAGTATCAGAAGCAGGCGCGCATCCCCGGCTTCCGCGCCGGTAAAGTTCCTGAGACCCTGATCCGTTCGCGCTTTGCTGAAGGGCTTCGCCAGGATGTTGTCGAAGCTGTGCTGCCCAGCCACTTCCGCACCGCTATCGACGCACAGAAGCTGCAGCCGATCTCGCAGCCCCAGGTTACCGATCTCCAGCTCGAAGAAGGCAAGCCGCTCAAGTTCAAGGCTATCTTTGAAGTTCTGCCTGAGTTCGCGATCGATGGCTATCAGGATGTGAAGGTCGAGAAGCCGGACACCTCCCTGACCGACGAAGAGTTCAACACCGAGATGGACCGCGTGCGCGATTCGCGCTCCACTATGGAGCCGGTTGCCGAAGAGCGCGAGCTCGTCGATGGCGACTTCGCCCAGATCACCTTCCGCGGCAACATCCAGGGTGAAGAAACGACGGGCCAGCCCGGCAATCAGCCGATTGAGGGCGAGGACGTCATGATTGAAGTCGGCGGCGCCAACACACTGCCCGCCTTCAACGAGGCACTGCGCGGCACCAAGGCCGGACAGGAACTCAAGTTCGAAGCCAGCTACCCTGCCGAGTTCGGCGAGCCCCGCCTGGCTGGCAAGACGGTTTCTTACGATGTTGAAGTGAAAGGGATCAAGAAGAAGATCCAGCCGGAGCTGAATGACGAGTTTGCCAAGGAGCTTGGCAACTATGAGGGTCTCGAAGACTTCAAGACAAAGCTGCGCGAACACCTCGCCAACGACAAGCAGCGCCGCCTGCAGGCAGAGACGCGCGACAAGCTGACGACTGCACTGGTCGAACGCTTCCAGTTCCCTGTTCCTGAAGCGCTGGTGCAGAACCAGGTCGATGCTCGTCTCGATCGCGGACTGCGCGCACTGGCTTCGCAGGGCATGCGTACGGAAGACATGCGCAAGCTCGACTTCGCCCGTCTGCGCGAGGCACAGCGCGACGCTGCTGTATCCGAAGTCAAGGCCGGCCTGATCCTCGATAAGATCAGCGAAGCCGAGAAGACGGAGATCAGCGACGAAGAGCTTGAGCAGGAATTGCAGCTTATCTCCCTGCAGACGCGTGAGCCGCTGGATGCCTTGCGCGATCGTTTGACGCAGGATGGGGCACTGGCTAGAATTCGGGAACAACTCCGCAGAGAGAAAACCGGAAACGTGCTTTACGAGCGGCTTGCTTAAGGAGTTGCCTGGCCGGAGAGCATACTCTTCGGCTGAACCTTCACGCTGTTGACGAAGCTTAAGGCTTCAGGGATTGAGAGTAAGGATACATGGCACTGGTACCCATGGTGGTTGAGCAGACGAGTCGCGGAGAACGCGCCTACGACATTTACTCCCGTCTGCTTCGCGACAACATCATCTTTCTCGGAACGCCCATCGACGATCAGATTGCAAACCTGGTCATCGCGCAGATGCTCTTCCTCTCCGGGGAGGATCCGGAAAAGGACATTCAGCTTTACATCAATTCGCCGGGCGGCTCGATCACGGCCGGCCTTGCCATCTATGACACGATGCAGTTCATCAAGAACGACGTGGTGACCTACTGCATCGGTCAGGCCGCAAGCATGGGTGCTTTCCTGCTCATGTCCGGCACGGCAGGCAAGCGTTTCGCGCTGCCGAACTCACGCATCCTGATTCACCAGCCGTCGATGGGCGGACTGTCGGGTCAGGCTACGGATATCGACATTCACGCACGCGAAATCCTGCGCATCCGCGAAATCACCAATACCCTGATGTCCAAGCACACTGGCCAGTCCCTTGAGCGTATCGAAAGGGATGTGGAGCGCGACTTCATCATGAACGCTCCGCAGGCCAAGGAATATGGCATCATCGATGAAATCATTGACCGTCCCCGCACTTAAATAGAGGCCGGCAATACAACCGTTGAGCAACAGCAGGAGGATTGCAGATGAAAACGCGCACGGGGTCGGATGAAACACTGCGGTGCTCGTTCTGTCATAAGTCGCAGGATGCTGTAGCGAAGCTTATCTCTTCGCCCAGCGATTATCCTCGCGCATATATTTGCGACGAGTGTGTCGCCGTCTGCAATTCCATCCTTGAAGATGACCGGGGCGAAACACCGCAGGGTGCCGCCCCGACCCATCTGCCCAAACCTCTCGAGGTGAAGGCATTCCTCGATGAATATGTCATCGGGCAGGACCAGACGAAGAAGAAGCTTGCTGTAGCCGTCTACAACCACTACAAGCGTATCCAGATGAACCGGACGCGCGGCAACGACGTAGAGCTGGCCAAGTCCAACATCCTTCTCGTTGGCCCCACCGGAAGCGGTAAGACGCTGCTGGCGCACACCCTCGCGAAGATGCTCGACGTTCCCTTTGCGATCGTCGATGCCACCACGCTCACCGAAGCAGGATACGTCGGTGAAGACGTAGAGAACATCATTCTCAAGCTGCTGCAGGCAGCCGATGGAGATGTTGCACGCGCACAGACCGGCATTATCTACATTGATGAAATCGACAAGATCGGCCGCAAGGACGAGAACCCTTCCATCACCCGCGACGTCTCCGGTGAAGGCGTACAGCAGGCATTGCTGAAGATTCTCGAAGGCACCGTGGCCAACGTTCCCCCGCAAGGGGGACGCAAGCATCCGCACCAGGAATTTACCCCGGTCGACACGACAAATATCCTCTTCATCTGCGGGGGCGCTTTTGTAGGCCTGGAGCGGGTGGTGGGGCGTCGCGTAGGCAAAAAGGCGCTCGGCTTCAAGGCCCTCAGCGACAAGGACAACCAGGATGGTGCGATCCAGCACGGTCCGCAGCGTGACTCAGAGCTGCTTCGGCGGGCCGAACCGCAGGATCTGATCAAGTTTGGCCTGATTCCCGAATTTGTCGGCCGTCTGCCTGTCATCGGTATTCTCGATGAACTGGACGAAGCCGCGCTGATCGAAATCCTGACCAAGCCGCGCAATGCCATTCTGAAGCAGTACCAGAAGCTCTTCGAGTATGAAGGCGTAAAGATCGTCTTCAGCGAAGAAGCTACGCGTGCAATCGCCCAGGAAGCGCTGGCACGGAAGGTGGGTGCTCGCGGCTTGCGTATGATTCTGGAAGAGTTAATGCTCGACCTGATGTATCACCTGCCGAGCAACAAGAAAGTTAAAGAGATGGAGATTACGGCGGAGATGGTTAAAAACCGCGATCTCTCACTCAGAATGCTGGAAAAGGCCGGATAACGAGAGCATACAGATTGGAATTGGAACGAAGGCGGGCCGCGATGCTCGCCTTCTTTTGTTGCATGGATGCCGGTAATTGACCTAAGTACCCGCCAGATTGTGACGGAATGCGTTAAAGTTCATCTAACAGGGATAAGACTGACTACGGAAGTTTGTTTGTAGAGAGAGAGGGAGTCTGTGACCCAATCCAAAGAAAGCCGCGACAAGAATAACCAGCGCAAGCTGCCCATGATGCCCATCCGGGACATGGTCATCTTTCCGCACATGATGACGCCCTTCGTCGTCGGCCGCGAGTCGAGCGTGCGCGCTCTGGAAGAGGCGCTGAACGGCGACCGCAAGATTTTTCTGGCGACGCAGCATGACGCGCGCATGGATGAGCCATCCGCCGAGGACATTTACCCGGTCGGCACCATCGGCAACATCGTGCAAAGCGTAAAAATGCCGGATGGCAACATCAAGGTGCTGGTCGAGGGCCTGGAACGCGCCCGAGCTGTTGAAATGAATGACTCGGACGGTTTCTTCGTCGTCACCGTTACGACCACTCCGAAGACCGAGTTTGAAATCACGCCGCAGATCGAGAATCTCGTCCAGCGCGTCACTTCCCTGTTCGAGCAGTATGTGAAGCTGCAGCAATCGCTGAACTACGAGACGATGATTGCAGCGGTCCGCACCGACGAGCCCGCCAAGCTGGCCGACACCATCGCCGCTAACCTGCAGCTTGAGATCGCCGAGAAGCAGATGATTCTCGATGTGTTCGATCCTGCTGAGCGCCTCAACATGATCTCCGAGGTGCTGGATGTTGAGATCGAAAAACTCAACATGGATCGCAGCGTCCAGTCGCGCGTAAAGCGACAGATGGAGCGCGCCCAGAAAGAGTACTACCTCAACGAAAAGATCAAGGCGATTCAGAAGGAACTGGGCCGCGGTGAAAAGAGCGAGTTCGACGAGCTGAAGAAGAAGATCGAAAGCGCGGGCATGCCCAAGGATGTCTTCGATAAGGCCATCCAGGAGCTGAAGAAGCTCGAAGCCATGCCGCCGATGTCCGCCGAGTCCACCGTATCGCGCAACTATCTCGACTGGCTGCTGGCGGTGCCATGGAAGAAGAAGTCCAAGGAAACGCGCAGCATCGATCACGCTGAGAAGGTGCTCGATGAAGATCACTACGGGCTTGAAAAGATCAAGGAGCGCATTCTCGAATTCCTCGCCGTGCGTCAGCTGGTGAAGAATCCGAAGGGATCGATCCTCTGCTTTGTCGGACCTCCAGGCGTGGGCAAGACGTCACTCGGCATGTCGATCGCTAAGGCCACAGGGCGCAAGTTCGTTCGCATGTCGCTTGGCGGTGTGCGCGATGAGGCCGAGATTCGTGGCCATCGCCGTACCTACATCGGAGCGCTGCCGGGCCAGATCATCCAGTCGATGAAGAAGGCCGGCACCAAGAACCCGGTCTTCATGCTCGACGAAATCGACAAGATGGCTTCGGACTTCCGTGGCGATCCGGCGTCGGCACTCCTCGAAGTGCTCGATCCCGAACAGAACACGAGCTTCCAGGATCACTATCTCGATGTGGAGTATGACCTGTCGCAGGTGCTCTTCGTCGCGACGGCCAACGTGCTGCATACGATTCCCGGACCGCTGCAGGACCGTATGGAAATTCTTCGCCTGCACGGTTATACCGAGGTCGAAAAGCTCGAGATTGCCAAGCAGTACCTGGTGAAGAAACAGATCGAAGGCACCGGTTTGAGCGAGAAGAACATCAGCTTTACCGATGACGCGATTCGCGAAGTCATTCGCTCCTACACGCGAGAAGCAGGCGTGCGTAACCTGGAGCGCGAGCTGGGCAACATTTGCCGCAAGGTGGCGCGCCGCGTAGTGAAAAACGGCGTGAAGCACAAGGACGCTGTCACGGGAGAGAACGTCTCCGAGTTCCTCGGCGTCGCCAAGTTCCGTGATTCCGCAGTGCACGAGAAGAACGAAGTCGGCCTGGTCAACGGCCTGGCCTGGACCGAGGTCGGCGGCAGCATCCTGCAGACCGAAGTGCAGGTGCTCGACGGTAAAGGCAAGCTCACTACGACCGGTCAGCTGGGCGATGTGATGCAGGAGTCGGCTCAGGCCGCTCTCTCCTACATCCGCAGCCGTGCACAGCATCTCGGCCTGCCGCGTGACTTCTATCGCAACCTCGACATTCACATCCACGTGCCTGAGGGCGCGATTCCCAAGGATGGACCGTCAGCGGGCATCACCCTGGCAACCGCTCTGGCCAGCGCGCTGGCCAAGGTTCCTGTTCGCCGCGATATTGCCATGACGGGAGAAATCACGCTGCGCGGCAAGGTTCTGCCGATCGGTGGACTCAAGGAGAAGCTGCTGGCAGCGCACCGCGCCGGCATCTTCGAAGCGATCCTGCCGGCCGATAACCAGAAAGACCTGGCCGACCTGCCGGAGATCCTGAAGAGCGCGATGAAGCTGAACTTCGTCGACTCGATGGACGAAGTGTTGAAGCTGGCGCTCGAATCTCCGCTGCCGGAGTTGAAGGAAGAAACGCCCGAGGTGCTGGCTGCCGTTGCAAGTCCTGTAGCAAAGGAACAGCGTCCGCATCAGTAACCGTAATCATTACAAAAGGGCCGCCGATTCTCAGAATCGGCGGCCCTTTCTTCTTGGTCACTTCGAACGCGGGTGCCCCATCCATGACAGTCTCAACGTCATGGGTGGGACTGCAAGACGGAACGCCGATCACTCATAACGAAGCGAGTCCGCCGGATCGACATTCGCAGCCCGCCATCCCGGTATCACGCACGCACCCAGCGCCGTCAGCAACAAAAGCACTGGCACAAGCAGAAATGTAACCGGATCGGTTGCATTTACTCCAAACAGGAAGCTCCGAATCAGGTGCTGAAGGGCGAACGCTCCGGCTATCCCCAGCAGCAAACCTGCGAAGACCAGCCGTACCCCCTGACTGACGATGAGCGAAAGCACATTGCCACGCGAGGCTCCAATGGCAAGTCGAATGCCGATCTCCTGCTCTCGCTGCCGCACCGTGTAGGCCAGCAGCCCGTATAGCCCGACAAGCGCCAGCGCCAGGGCCATCACGGAGAAGGCGCCAAGCAGAACGGTCTGGAAGCGGCGCAGCGCCAACGCCTCGGACACGCGATCATTCATCGTGTGTATGTCTGCAAGCGTGAGCGTCGGGTCGAGCTTATTGAGAGCTGCTCGCACTGCGGGTACAACTTCCGCAGGGGGTACGCTCGATCGAATGGCCAGATAAGCTCGGTCTGGATCCTGCAGGCAGTCATAAAGTGTTGGTGGAGGAGGTTCTTCCAGGCTGGAATGGCGAACGTCGGCAACCACGCCGATAATCACCCGCTTGTTACTGTTGCGGTTATCGGGCGTGCCGTTGGCAATCCATTTGCCGATAGCATTCTTTCCAGCAAAATATTTACGAACGAATGCTTCGTTGACGATAACTACATTTCCTTCATTCAATCTGAATTCGCGTCCGGCAAGCATCGGGGTCCCCATAGCGCCAAAATATCCGGCAGTCAGCGAAGCAGCTTCCACCGTCTGTCCTTTTTCGTTTGCATAGTCCTGCACCCACAACGTCGTAATGCTCTCATCATGACTAAGAGGCAAGTTTGTAATCGCGCCTGCGGCCTGCACGCCAGGAATTGCGCGAATGTCATCGAGAAGGCGCGGAAAAAGACCGCGATGCTGCGCGGCGGTGGCATACGCCGGGGGCAGATCGACCTTCATCGAAAGCGTCGCCGTCGAGAAGCCCGTCGGCACAGCTTCGACCTTGAGGAAGCTCCGGATAAGCAGGCTGGCTCCGGACAGCAGCATGACCACAAGCGCTACTTCTCCTGCAATGAGCACGCCGCGAAGACGGTTATTGCCGCGTACAACTCCTTTATTGCCGCCCGACTTTAGAAATTCAACCAGATCGCCACGAGACGAAGAGAGCGCAGGCAGAATGCCGGTGGCGACACTCGTAAGCAGCGTTACCGACAGCGTGAAGAGGAGCACATGCGGGTTCATCGAAACCTGTTGCAGACGCGGAACGTTTCCCGGATCAAGCCGCAAAAGCATTTTCAGAAAGAGCCACGCGAGCGCAGTGCTGACAGCCCCGGCTGTCAAACTCAGCAGCAGAGCGTCAGTCAGCATCTGCTGGATCAGCCGGGCGCGCCCTGCGCCGAGAGTTGCTCGCACACCCAACTCATGGGTGCGACTCGCATTGCGCGCCAACAGCAGGCTGGACGCATTGCCGCAGGCAATCAAAAGTACAAAACCCACCGCGCCCATCAGCAGGCGCAGCAATGGGCGTGCATCGCCGACAAGTGTTTGGCGAAAAGGCTTGATATAAGCCCGCCAGCCTCCATGGAACATTGCGCTCGGTGGCTCAATCTTGTTCAACTGCGCCACAATCGCGCTCATCTCTGCCTGCGCCTGCTGAACCGTAACACCGTCTTTGAGACGAGCCAGTGAATAAGAGTCTCCGGGCTCATCGTTCATCCTCTGCGCTGGAGTCAACGCTAAAGGAACCCATACATCAGTAGCTTCAGCTCCACTGACTCCGTAGTCCAGCTCCTGCTTATGCGGATAGTGGAAGCCCTGCGGCATCACTCCGATGATGCGATAGCTGTTATTCGCCGCCCTGTTCTGCGCCTCGGGCATCTGACGATAGACCTTCAGGGTCATTTGCTGCCCGATGATATGGGGATCGCCACCGAATTGCTGCTTCCAGAGCGCGTAACTGATCACCGCGGTATCCCGTTTACCAGCCTGATCGTCTTGTTGCCCAATCGCTCGCCCAAGAATCGGAGCTACTCCAAGGGTGGAAAAGAAACTTGCATCGACCGTTGCTCCCTCAACCGGAACAACAGAGCCTTTGCGTTCCAGGTTGAACGACAACTGCTGGAACTCTGTAAAAGATGCGTACAAGCGACTGCTTTTCTGAATACCTTGGGCAAAAAAGAACGAGGGCGGAATCGCATCCGGTGGGACGCTCTCAAAAAGCGAATTCGGAGTGAAGAGATAAACAAGCCTGTCAGGGTTCGTATACGGCAGCTTCGGATACAGCACCACATCCATCAGGCTGAAGACCGCCGTGCATGCGGCGATGCCCAGCGCCAGCGTCATGACGACAACGATGGCGAAGCCACGATTGCGTAACAACGAGCGGGTTCCGTAGCGCAGGTCCTGCAGGAAATTTTCTAGCAACCGCGTGCCGCGATTGTCGCGCACCTGCTGCCGGATCTGTTCCGGGCCGCCGAAGGCGATTCTTGCCTTGCGTTTCGCTTCTTCTGGCGACATTCCAGCGCGAATATACTTCTCCGTCTCGTGTTCGAGATGAGCCTGGAGCTCTTCATCGAGCTCGGCTTCAACATGGCTGCGTAGAAACAACGAACGAAGGCGATAACGCAGATCGCTGAGCATATTTGTTCCCCTGATTGTTACTTATGCCATGTCCAACACGTGGCCGACAGCGGCGGTCAGCCTGCGCCAGGCTTCTGTCTCGGCGGCAAGCTGCTTCTGCCCTTGCTTCGTCAGCTCGTAGTACTTGGCACGGCGATTGTTCTCGCTGGTCGACCACGTGGCCTTGATCCAGCCGCGCCGCTCCAGCCGGTGCAATGCAGGATAGAGCGAGCCCTGCTGCACCTGAAGCGCCTCGCGAGAGATCTGCTGCAGGCGCTCGGAGATACCCCAGCCATGCAGCGGCTCAAGTGTCAGTGTTTTCAGGATAAGTAGATCGAGCGTACCTTGCGGCAGCTCGAGTTTCGGGTCTGTTTTCGAATCAGCCACGCTTCCCTTTCACTTCTACAGGGGACTATAGTGCGCTTTCCTGTAGAAGTGCAAGGGTAAAGTTATTGCAGCAGGCCGAAGACCACCACGCCGTTCTGTATGCCGATAAAGACCTTGCCGTTGGCCACTACCGGCGTGACGAACTTGTTGTCGGTAAAGTTGTCACGGCCACCTGTCTGGCTGCTGTCATAGAGTTCTTCTGACAGGTCGGTCGCAGCGTACGCATGAAGGACGCCGCCAACGTGCACACGATTTTCTACCGCCCACACAATGCCGTTCTGCGTGCCGTTCGAACTCACGCTCGGTGAGGTGCCGGGATAGGCAAAGGTTTCCGCAGTCTGGCTGCTTGCCGCCACCTGCACCTTCGCGCTCACGACCTCGAAGGCTTTCATCACATCGCCGTTCGAGCCGTAGTAGATCGTTCCGTTGAAGTAGGCGGGGCTGGCGTACACTCCGGTGGGGAGTGCCCCGGTCAACTGTTGATAGATATGGTTTCCCGATGCGTCGAACTTGCCCATGTTGCTGGTGTCGACGATATACATGTTGGCGTCTTTTCCGGCGCCGACCGCAAGCTTATAGCTCTTTCCCGAAGCATCCGTCATCGCGGGCAACATGAGGACTCCACCGGATCCAAGATCCTTATCCTCGTTCGACTCGGTTACGGTATTTGACGGGTTGAAGTAGTCGCTCACTGCGAGCTTGCCTTTGACAGTCGATACCTTCAGGAAGGCGTTGCCGTAGTCCTGGTGTATCGGGAAGCCGTTGGCGTCGAGCGTGGCGTCAAAACTTCCATTGGCATCGAGGAAGTACAGGTTTCCGTCGGCGTCGCCCGTGAACCCGGCGCCCGACATCCAGATCGAGCCTTCGCCTCCACCGAATCCGGAGACGCCACTGTTGGGCGTCAGGTTCAGCACTGATATCTGCTTCAGTGTCAGCTCGCTGTAGGCCATCAGCCAGCCAGTGTACGGCTCGATGTCACAGTGCGAGGCCCAGCCCAGGTAGATGATGCCGTTCATGAGCAGCAGGCTCACGCGTTCGTCATACTGGCCGGGCGCGAAGGTCTGCACTCCGTTCACTGAAAATACGCCGGTACCGGGATAGGTTGCCTGTATCTCCGACGGGCTTCCACTCAGCTCAGCCCCGGTGGTGACGTCGAGCGCGTGCAGGCGTTGATGATAGTTGCCGCTTGCATCCTTGGTCATGGCAACCAGGAAGATCGCGCCATTCGCGCCGTAGTGACGATCGATGACCGGTGTAGCCGTGATGCCGATCTCGGGTGAGATCGTGCCGCAAGAGTGCGAGTCGCTGGGGGTCTCTCCCGAGGCCAGTACAGAAACCTTCCAGAGCTGGGCACCCGTATCCGCGTCGAAGGCGTAGACGCTGTCGTGCTCAGAGGCCGCATACACCACGTTATGCGATTGCCCATTGACGGTCACGGCAGAGAGATAGAGCGGCGCGGCATCTGCCTTGCCATCCATCACAAGGACGCGCAGCTTTCCGAAGGTCGAGGGAGTCACGTTCGAAGGAGTGAGCGTTGTCTCCAAAGCATTCCATCCATCGCGGGCCCTGTCGTAGTGGTAGGTCGTGACATCGACCGTCGCGGGGGGAGGCGGATGGCTGATTGTCAGCGCTGCCGTAACGGCGTGGTTCAGCGAGCCTTGGCTCGCGTAGAAGAGTACCGTCACTTTTCCTGCAGCCGCGCTCGCGGAGGCCGCAAACTGGATTGCCTGTGGCTTTCCCGAGGCCAGTGTCAGGCTGGCAGGGCTGGCAGTCACCCCTGCCGGCAATCCATAGATCGCCACATGAACGGTGCCGCTGAACTGGCTGTTGCCGGTAGCGCTTAAATTGATCGACTGCGAAGTGCCGCCTGCTGCAAGAGCGGCGGTCGCGGGCGAAATGCCGAGAGCAAAGTCCGGTTGGGACGTGGCAGCACCGGCGCTTAGAACCAACGTCAGCAGTACCGTGTGAACGAGGGTGCCGGAGGAGCCCTTCACAGCAATCCTCGCGGTTTCAGGCGTTATGCCGGCGCCAGCATTGAAGGAGATCGCCTGTGGCGTTCCTGCAATGAGTGTGAGCGCGGCAGGCGAGGCGGTTAGCCCGGCGGGAAGACCTGAGAGGGAGAGCGCGACGCTGCCGCTGAAGCCGTTCAGCGGCAGCGCGGTGAACGTAATGCTCTGCGAGCTGCCAGCCACAATGTTTGCCGTTGTGGAAGAGAGAAAGAGAATGAAGTCCGGCTGGGAGACCGATTCGGCCGACGCGGTCTGCATGGCGCCCTGGCCGTCCCATGCCTGGGAGGTCGCTCCGCAGGCCATCAGAGCGGCGAGGAAGGCAATGCTAAGGAGGCAACGACGAAGATCCCCGACTATGCGCATAGATCACCAGCTTTGCGCCAAACACCAGCGCGAAGAGAGATGCAGAGTCGTGCCCGGGAGCTGTTACCGGCAAGGGAAGACGCCGTCCGCGAAGACATTTAACAGCAGCGGCACCGGATCAGGCAAGTTCTGCGATGCGGCAAGGAATGCGGCCTCCGCATATCGCGTAGGCCCACATGCCTTACGTTGCACTTAGATCGAGTTAAGGGCTTGCTCGAGATCATAAAGAAGGTCTTCAACCTCCTCGATACCTACTGAAATGCGCACCAGGCCATCGGTGATGCCCAGTTGAGCGCGCGCCTCTGCTCCGATCGCTGCGTGGGTCATCGTCGCTGGATGCGAGATCAGAGTCTCGACGCCGCCGAGCGATTCGCCAAGCGTGCAGACCTTAACGCTGGTCAGTAACTTGTTGGCGTTCTCGAGCGAGCCTGTTTCGAACGAGATCATGCCACCGAAGCCGGTCATCTGCTTTTGGGCCAACTCGTGTCCTGGATGGCTGGGCAGACCGGGATAGAAGACCTTCGCGACCTTCTTATGTCCGGCGAGGAATTCGGCCACGCGCCGTCCGCTTTCGTCATGCTGCTTCATGCGTACGGCAAGCGTCTTCACACCGCGCAGAATCATCCAGCATTCAAATGGAGAAAGAATCCCTCCGGTGCACTTCTGCACGAAGGCAAAATTTTCTTTGTGCTCCGGCTTGGTGCCGATCAGCACGCCGCCCAGTCCGTCGCTATGCCCATTCAGGTACTTGGTCGTCGAGTGCATCACGATGTCCGCACCCAGCTCGATTGGCCGCTGAAAATACGGGGACATGAAGGTGTTGTCCACCGCCAGTTCCACGCCTTTGTCATGACAGATATCGGCAACCGCGCGGATGTCGGTCAGCGTCATCAGCGGATTGGTAGGCGTCTCGATATGCACAAGCTTTGTCGTGGGGCGAATGGCACGGCGAACATTTTCCGGATCGGAGGTGTCCACGTAGTCGAACTCGATGCCGTAGCGGGTAACGATCTGGTTGAAGAGCCGGGGCGTGCCGCCGTAGACATTTGCTCCGCAGATGACGTGATCGCCCGACTTGAACATGGTGATCATCGCCATGATTGCCGCCATACCGCTGGCGAAGACATGTCCGCTGGCGCCGCCTTCGAGCGAAGCCAGATTTGTCTCGAGGGCATCGCGGGTCGGGTTGGAGACGCGTGAGTACTCGTAGCCCTTGTGGCGCCCAATCTCCTCCTGCGCGTAGGTCGAGGAGAGATAGAGAGGTACGTTCACGGCACCTGTCTGCGGATCGGGGGCCTGGCCGTCGTGGATGGCTCGTGTGGCAAAGCCGTGCTTTTGTTCGCTCATGATGATTCGCTTCTTCCTGGATCCGGTTTCGATTAGTTGATATGTGAGGATGAATCAGCCTTCGAAGATCTTCTTCGAAAGATAGCGTTCGGCTGAATCGGCCACGATCGTGGCCACGCGTTTGCCGGGGCCGAGACGCTTTGCGACAGCCACCGCCGCATGCAGGACCGCTCCCGAGCTTGAACCTGCCAGTACGCCCTCTTCGGCGGCCAGACGGCGCACCATGGCAAAAGCATCGGCATCGGTCACCTGGATGATCTCGTCCGTGACGGTGCGGTTGAAGGTCGCCGGAACGAACGATGCTCCGATGCCCTCCACGCGATGGGGACCGGGAGCACCGCCTTGCAGGACCGATCCTTCGGTTTCAACCGCAACCGTCCAGGTTTCCGGTCGATGCTCCTTAAGATAGCGGGCGATGCCGGAGAAAGTACCTCCCGTGCCGACACCGGCTACGAAGGCATCCACGCGCCCTTGCATCTGCTGCCACAGCTCGGCGGCCGTGGTGTCATGATGAAATTGAGGATTGGCCTGATTTTCAAACTGGAGAGCGGCAAAAGCCTTCGGATCGTTAGCAGCGAACTCCTGCGCGCGACGAATGGCCCCCTTCATCCCTTCGGCCTCCGGGGTGCGCTCGACGGTAGCGCCGAAGCCGCGCATGAGGATGCACTTTTCCTCTGCAAAGCCCTCCGGAACGAAGAGCTTGACCTTGTATCCACGATTGACGCCCACAAGCGCCAATCCGACCCCCGTATTTCCGGCGGTTGCTTCGACAATGGTGGAACCAGGGCCGAGCCTGCCCTGTTTCTCTGCCTCGAGAATCATCCCCATCGCGGCGCGGTCTTTGACGCTGCCGCCCGGGTTGAGGAATTCGAGTTTGGCGTAGAGCGCGGCGGCATCCGCCCCGGCAATCCGGCCTAGCCGGAGCATCGGGGTGTAGCCAATCAACTCGCTCATCTCTTCGGCAACACGCAGGCTGCCGGACTGAAGGATTGTTTGAGATTCATTCATGGCAAAAACACCCCAGTGTAGCAGGAAGGCGTCCTGGCCCGGTCTTTTCAATCCTATGAAAGTCGTTACAATCCGGTAGGGATTTACTTGTTGGTTATAAGGCGAAAAATAGGTAATCTTTTAGAAATTCTTGACCAAAATCAATTTGTGACGAGGCAGTTCTAACGCGCCGTGTCTCCGATCGTACCCAATACCGCTCCGAAGCAAAATCGGACCCCGCTTCTCCTCGCGCTCTCGGCGATCGGCGTAACGATATGCGTATGTGCCGCAGGCTGGATGCACTACGATGCAGCCGTCAAGCTCGATCAGTCCCGCGACTGGCTTGAGCATTCAGAGACGGTCATCTCGAATATCCAGATCGAGCAGCAGCGCCTCGATCGTATCGAGCCGGCCGTTCGCCTCTTCCACCTCACCCAGGACGACAACAATCTGCAGGCAGCCCAGACGAACAGCGTGGCCCTGCACGCGACGGCCCTGCATCTGCAACAGCTCCTGGCGGATAATCCCCAGCAAGCCTCAAATACGCGCAACCTGGTCCAGTACAGCGAGCGCCTGATGCACACGCTGGCGCATCTCTCTCCACAGGACGACCCTCCGGCACAGACTGCCCTGGCCTGCCGAGAGACACTCAGCCTGATGCAGACGCTCGAACGCGAGCTGCTTACCCAGCGAACCGACGATTCCAAGGTCAATGCCAGCCGCAATATCCTGCTGAGCATCGCCTTTACGGCGCTCTCCATGCTGGTCGTCATCGTCCTGTTCGGTTTCCTCATTCGCGACGCATTTCGCCGCCGGCGGGACGAGGGACAGATATTTGAAGCCAATGAAAAACTGGCCGGATCGGTGCGCGCCCTCGAGCGCCAGGCGCGTGAGTCGGAACTGATCACCTCCGCTCGCGATGAGCTCCAGCTCTGCGTCAATTCGGTTCAGGCATGGAACGTATCGACACGCTACCTTGAGCAGCTGCTGCCCGGAACCAGCGGCGCCATGTGCCTGATCAATCACTCACGGCAGTCCCTTGAGATTTCCTCAGTCTGGAATCGCCCGACCAACCTGCTCGATGGCTTCGCGCTGGACGCCTGCTGCGGACTGCGCTCTGGCATGATGCGCTGGCGCAAGTCGGGCTACTCCGAGGTACATTGCTCGCATTTCTCCGGAGCCGCTCCGGAGAACTACCTTTGCCTGCCGCTTTCGGCCCACGGCGAGACTCTAGGCATCGTCATGGTGGAATGTGCCTCAACTGGCCTCGCGGCAATGGTGGACGCCAACCTGCCCACGCTGCAGCAGCTGGTGACGCTCGCCGCCATCGCCATCGCCGGCCTTAACCTGCGTATGAAGCTCGAGCACCAGTCGATCCGCGATGGACTGACCGGCCTCTTCAATCGGCATTTCATGGAAATCGCGCTCGACCGCGAAATGCGCCGCGCCGAGCGCCAGCAGAAACCGCTGGCCGTACTTATGCTCGACGTGGACCACTTCAAGCAGTTCAATGACACCTACGGGCACGAGGCCGGCGATACGGTTCTGCGCGAGGTGGCGGAGACACTGCGCCTGACGGTCCGCACCGAAGACATCGTTTGCCGCTACGGCGGCGAAGAGTTTGTCGTGATCCTGCCCGAGGTGAACGGACAGGAAGCGGTGGAGCGGGCTGACCGGATTCGCCAGATGGTCGGCGAGGTGCGTTTGCGCTTCCGTGCCCAGTCGCTCCGCGAGATTACAATTTCGGCCGGTGTCGCGGTTTATCCCGACAACGCCGATACCCTCGAGCAGCTGTTGCGGCTTGCGGATCGCGCCCTCTATGCGGCAAAACACCAGGGGCGCAACCGGGTCGTCCTCACCCCGACCCAGCGGGTAACAGACGTCGAAGCCTCAGCAGCTCTGCCGGGTTCACTTTCGAGCGCCCTTATTTAAAGCCTTGCCTGATGCCAGTCGCGAGACCCGGCATCAGACTCACTTCTTCTGGGTGTCGTTGCCCGCCGATGCCTTCGAGTAATAGCCGCTTCGTGTGCGAACAGTCAGCTTGCCATGGGCGCCATGAGCTTCGACGCGAATGCTTCGAAACCCAGGAACCTCCGGCGGCTTGGTCGAGTGATAACCGATGGTGTACTGGTTGCGGATATCATGTGCGACCTCGGTAGCGATCTCATCGACTTCAGCCAGCGACTTCGGAAAGAAAGCAAGCCCCCCGGTTTCGTCCGATAGCAGCTTCAGAGCCCGGCGCGCGCGCTTCGATTCCCTGCCGCTTTCGTCCCCGAAGAGCAGGCCGATGGAATAGACCACCGGACCCTGCAGCGCCTGGATGCGGCGGATGGTCTGCTCCAGATTGAAGGTTGAAGCATTGTCTTCGCCATCGGTAATGATGAGAAGCGCCTGCTTCGGGCGTTTGGCGTACTTCGAAAGCTGGTCGGCCGAGGCGACGACAGCGTCATACATCGCCGTGCCACCTTTCGAATCGATATGCGAAAGCCCTTCGCGAAGCTTGCCCAGGTCGGCGGTGAAGTCCTGATCGATGAACGCTTCGTCGGAAAAGTTCACGATGAACGACTCATCCTGCGGGTTCGAGGCTTTGACCATGTCGAGCGCCGCAGCGTTCACGGCCGAGCGTTTATCGCGCATCGAGCCGGAGTTGTCTACAAGAATGCCGATCGAGACGGGGATATCCTGGTGCTGGAATGAAGCGATCGTCTGCGGAACATTATCCTCCCAGATCTTCACGTCTTCCTTCTTCAGATCGTTGACCAGGTGCCCTTCCGAATCAAGGACGGTCACATTCAGAATCACTTCATCGACGTTGCGAGTCAGCGTGAAGACGCCTTTATCGTTGCGCCCCACTTCGCCGGGCTGGGCACTGGATTGCCCTGCCGCCTCCGCCTCCTCCTGTTTCTGATTCATTGGGGCGTTGTCAGCGGTATCGGGCGAAACCACCGGATCGCGGTCCACGTCGAGCGGCTGCTGCGTTTCCGGTTTGGGAGCGGGCTTGGCACTGGTCGACTGGGCAGGCAGCGGAGGCAGCCCGGCAAGCGCGCGAGCAGCAGGCGACGTAGGCTCAGAAGGCGGAACGCTCTGAGCCAGCGCGGTCGATACCAGAAGACCAAAAATGAGTACCCGGAGCGGGCGGCTATTGCAAAGGGGCATAGTATCCGGCACGTGCATGAACGGTGAGCGGCGGCAAGCCAGCCGGGGGCACCAGTCTCACTTTCAATTTACGCCACTTGCCGTCGCGTTTGTCATCGTCCGGCTTGTAACCCAGCACATATTCGTTGCGCAGCTCGGAGCTGATCTTGGCAGCGATGTCTCCCATCTCATCCACGTTGTCCACGCGGAAGAGCCTGCCGCCCGTGTCTTCACTGATGTCGTTCAACAGCAATGGCCCCATCCGCTCCTCGGTCGTGGCTGCGTAAGGGTCAAAGATGCCGATGGAGTAAATCTGCGTTCCCGCTTCCTTCACCAGCGACCTTACCTCGCCTTCAGTGTAGCGGCTGCGATTGTCGCCTCCGTCAGAAACAACGAGCAGCGCGCGCCGTTCAAATTTCGCCTCCTTCATCTTACTCAGGCCGAAATAGATAGCGTCGAGCAGGGCGGTTCGGTGCTCCGCTTTCACCATCTGGAGACGCGATTCAATCTGCTCGGGCGCCGAGGTAAAGTCCTCGATCAGCTCGGGGCGGTCGTTGAAACCGATGACGAAGAATTCATCCTGCGGATTCGAAGTCTTCATGAATTCGAGGATGGAGTCGCGGGCGCGCAGCACCTTGTTGTTCATGCTGCCGCTCAGGTCAAAGATAATGCCGATCGATACCGGTGCATCTTCGGTCGAGAACGATTTGAGCAGCTGCAGCCGGTTGTTCTCATAGATGAAGAAGTTTTCCTTCTCCAGGCCGGTGACAAGGCGGTCCATGGTATCGGTGACAGTCAGCGGAACCAGCACCAGGTTCACATTCACGCGGATACGCTCGCCCGCCCGGGCTCTCAGCGCGGCCGGACCCTCGAGCGCAGGGGCTTCCTTGCTCGGCTCAGGCGGTTTTGGCTGTACATGAACGTTATTCAGGGGGTCTTCCTGGGCGTGAGCCAAACGTGTGCCCGCCGCGATTGAAAGCAGCAATAAAATCCTGCAGGCGAAACGAACAGTCCGGGCCAGCTTCCGCACCCGAAGTCCATCCGTTGGCCTCGCGTCGTGATACGCGTTTGAAGACGCCCTCATGTTTCCTCAACTCTCGCATTCCGACCGGGGCTTCTCCGTTCTTGCTGGGCGCGCACAGACCTCCGGGCGGATTCCAGTGCCGGTGTCGAGCATCCTAGCATGCCCGTGTGTCTCTGACTTGTCTCTTTTATTGCATCGAAACAGAGTGAGCAAAGGGATGAAAGCGTTGACGAAAACTGTTGCTGTCCGCAATCGAGACTGCGTTCCCGGATCGGGCCGCACGGCCAGCGAACCATCGCAAACGACTGATTTACAATCGGTCAAGATTGAAGTTCAGGTATAGACTGCTTCCCCTGCATGGCTCAAATCTACCCATTTCGCGCTCTCCGCTATAACCCGTCGATCGTCCGCGTCGACAAGGTGGTGACCCAGCCCTACGATAAGGTCTCTCCCGCGATGCAGCAGGCGTACTACCAGCGCAGCCCCTACAACCTGATCCGCGTCATTCTCGGCCTGCCCGAACTCTTCGACTCCGAGCAGGACAATGTCTACACCAGGGCGGCGGCAAGCTTTCGCGAATGGCGCGACAAGGGCATCCTGATGCAGGAGGCCGAGCCCTGTGTCTTCGGCTACGCGCAGCGCTTTACCGTTCCCGGCACGAACGAGCAGGTAGAGCGGCGTGGATTTATCGCACTTGGCCAGCTCTCCGATTACAGCGAGAAGATCGTCTTCCGCCACGAACAGACGCTTGCCAAACCCAAGGACGACCGCCGCAGGCTGCTCGAGGCGACGCGCGCGCATTTCGGGCAGATTTTCATGCTCTACTCCGATCCCGGAAGAACCGCGGAGAGCCTGCTCTTCGAGGGTGAGGCCGCGCCCGACATCGAGGTGACGGACGACTACGGAGTACAGCACCTTGTATGGCGGGTGAACGATGCCGGAACCATCAATATGCTCACCACCGCCCTCGACGACAAAAAACTGATCATCGCCGATGGACATCATCGCTACGAAACGGCGCTGCTATACGCAAAAGACCACGCGCCGAAGACGCCAGTAGAAGCGGTCGAACGCAACTCATACACGGCTCCGCAGCCGGCCTATCCCGAAGCAGCCGTAATGATGACCTTCGTGAATATGGACTCCGACGGCCTGGTGATCCTGCCGACGCACCGCGTTGTCTCGGGACTGGCTGATTTCAAGGCGACAGACTTCCTGAAGAAAGCCGCCGAGTTTTTCGAGGTCGAGACACTTCCGCAGGAAGATGCGACGGTGTTGACAGCACGGCTGGCTTCTCTGCGTCCGCAAACGGCATTTGTCTGCGTTACTCGCGAAGGCTGTTCCCTTTTGAAAGCGAAGCCAGAAGTGATGGCAAGCGCGATGAACGGCACACCCGACCGGCAGCAGCGGCTCGATGTTTCCCGCCTGCATGAGATTGTTCTCGGCCGGCTGCTGGGCATTTCGCCGGCGGACATTCTCAACCAGACGCACCTTACCTATGTGCGCGAAGCCGCGGAAGCCATCGAGCAAGTCGCCGCTGGGACCTCCGACGTAGCATTCCTGATGAATCCGGTGACCCTCGATCAGCTGCGTGAAACCGCTTTTGCGGGTGAGGTGATGCCGCAGAAGTCGACCGATTTCTTCCCCAAACTATTGAGCGGCCTGACGATCTATGCATTGGATTAGCCGCGCCGGCATGTCCGCGCTGTTTCTGGCCCTTACTGCAGCCTCGGCTCAGGACGCTCCGCAGGCCGTGCAGATTCCACAACAATCGCCCGCGAACCCGCCGCATCTTCCCGCAGCCGTTTCCACGCCGGCGGTTCCACGCTTTATGGTCGTTATCGATGCCGCCCATGGAGGCAACGAGACCGGCGCGCGCATCAGCGATCATCTGCTGGAAAAAGACCTCACGCTCAGCCTCTCCATCCGGCTGCGATCCATACTTTCGGCCCACGGCATCGGCGTGGTCACCACGCGGGAGAGCGACGCAAATGTTCCCGCAACGACGCGGGCCGAGCTGGCCGACCGCTCCGCCGCAGCCGCCTGCATCCTGATCCATGCGACGACTACCGGCAGTGGTGTCCATATCTACACCTCGTCGCTCGCGCCCTCGACCGCAACCCGCTTCATGCCCTGGCAGACGGCACAGGCCGGTTACGTAACCCAGAGCCTGAAGCTGGCTTCAGAGATCGATTCGGCACTGGCGCATGCAGAGATTCCGGTAACGCTGGGCCGCACCGCGCTGCAACCGATGGACAGCTTCACCTGCCCGTCCGTTGCGGTCGAGATTGCCCCGCTGGCGGCAAACAGCTCCACCAAGGCCAAAGCACTTGACGATGCGGGATACCAGCGCACGTTGCTCGATGCCCTGACGGCTGCTCTGGACGAATGGCGCAATGACTGGAGGCAGCAGCCGTGATCTCCCGAGCGCAGCGCATCCTGTTTTTCACCATGCTGATCGCCGCGGTCACCATGGCCGCGATCCTGATCCGGCTGCGCGAGCGCGCACAGGACCGTCTGTACCGCGCGCAGAGCGCAATGCCGCTGGTGGAACCGGTCGAAGCTCCGCCAACGGCCATCACCCTGCTGATTCCAAACGACGCCGATGGTTCGCTGCTCGAAAGCCAGCGCAGCCTGCCGCTGCCGCAGGACGAAAACGCGCGCGCGAGGATCATCCTGACCACGCTGCTTAGCGCCTATCGCGAGCCGCATTCCACGCATCCGATGGGCGGAGCAAGCCTGGCTCCGGGCACAGAAACGCCGGGAGTGGATGAGGTCTTTCTGATGCCGGTGCCACAAAGCAAGCAAGGGAAAATGGCAGTTGTGAACTTCAGCCCCTCGTTCGGGCAGATGCACCCTTCCGGCATTGAGCCGGAGACGCTGACGCTGCTTTCGATTATCGGCACGCTGCATGCGAACCTGCCTGACATCGCCCAGGTCCGCTTCCTGGTCGATGGGCGCCAGGCCGATACGCTGGCCGGCCACGCCGACCTGACGCGCGTCTACGTAGCCTCGGACAGCGCCATGGGAGGCGGTCAGTAACCATGCGCATCGGTGTCTTCGATTCAGGTTTCGGCGGGCTGACCGTGCTCCGTGCGCTGATGGACAGGTTGCCATCCGCCGACTATATCTATCTCGGCGACACAGCCCGTTTGCCCTACGGCGCGAAATCGCAACAGACCGTCGCGCGTTACGCGGTGTCGAGCGCAAAGTTTCTCGTCGAAGAACAGAAGGCCGACTACCTGGTCATCGCCTGCAATACGGCTTCTGCACTGGCGCTCGACGCAATTCGCGAGTCGGTGAGTGTTCCGGTGCTGGGCGTGATTGAGACAGGCGCAAACGCAGCAAAGGATGCGACCGAAAGCGGCGACGTACTGGTGATAGCAACCGCCGCGACCGTCGAGAGCCATGCCTATGCAGAGGCCTGCCGCGAGCGCGGAATGCGTGCCGTGGAAAAAGCCTGTCCGCTGCTCGTTCCGCTGGTCGAAGAAGGATGGATCGACCATCCGGTGACCGACGAGGTGCTGCGTATCTACCTCTCCGAGCTGCTGGCCGATGCCGCAGGCAGGCCTGACACGCTGGTGCTTGGCTGCACCCATTATCCCCTGCTGCGAACGAAGATCGAGGAAGCGGTTCCGGAGACGATCCGGGTTATCGACTCTGCAGAAGCGACGGCAACGCAGGTAGCGGACGCCCTTTGTCTTCCCGCCGAGTTCTGCCGCGAGGACGGGAAGCCACACGAGCGCAGATTCTTCGCCACTGACTCCGTGAAAAAGTTCCAGACGCTGGGTTCGCGCTTTCTCGGTGCGCCGATGGATAAAGTGGAGCTCCTCGATCTGGGAGGCTGACGGGGCCCTAGTTGTCTGCCACCTGCACCATGTTGCGTCCCGCATTTTTGGCGCGATAGAGAGCTGCGTCGGCTGCTGATACGAGTTCATTGACAACCGATTCCTGCGACGGAGTCGCGGTGGCGCAACCGACGCTGATCGTGATGATCTCCCGCGGAGCGCCGCGATGCGAGAAGCTCATCGCCTGCACGGCGGCACGCATCTGTTCCGCGATCTGTTCCGCACCTTCCGCAGATGTGTTAGGCAACACGACAGCGAATTCTTCCCCACCGTAGCGAGCGACAAGGTCTGCCGGGCGGCAGATCTTGTCCCGCGTGATACGGGCGATCTCGCGCAGACAGTCATCGCCGCGCAGGTGGCCATGGAGGTCGTTATATTCCTTGAAGTGATCCACGTCGACCAGCAGAAAGGAGATCGGATGCTGGTTGCGGATGGCCAGCTTCCATTCCTGCTCCAGAACCTGGTCGAGGCGACGGCGATTGGCGATGCCGGTGAGCCCGTCGAGGCTGGCAAGATTCTCCACCAGCTGGAAGGCCTTGGCCAGCTCATCTTCCGCTGCTTTCCGGCCCGAGATGTCGCGCACCACGTTCACAAAGCCGATGGGCTTGCCGCTCATCGGATCGCGATAGAGCCGCATGTTGGCCTCCATCCAGAGATAACTGCCATCCTTGCGGCGACAGCGATAAGAGAGGAATCTTTCGGGACCGCCATGGAGGACACCCTCGAGCAGGGTTGAGAGAGACGCCATGTCATCAGGATGCACGATCTGCCTGTACGAGCCCCCTACGAGCTCTTCGGGCGACCAGCCCAGAAGCTCCGTCGATGCGGGCGACACATAACGCCGCACTCCGTCGAGATCGGTCAGCACGATAATGTCGCGCGAGGTCTCGGCAAGCAGCCGGAAGTAAGCTTCGCTGGCCTGCAGGCTCTTCTGGAAGCGCCGGCTCTCGGCCATCACCACTTCCAGCAGATACAACGTGATCATGGACGCAGCGATGAAGAACTGGAAAGTGAGGACCTGGGCCTCGATCGAGCGGTTGCGCATCAGCGCAACCGGGCCGTGACCGGCAGCAGTAAAGAATCCGCCGAGGACGGAAACCGAGAGCAGCCCCAACGTGGAACCAGCCAGCCCCGCACGCATGCCCAAAAACAGCAGGCACGGAACTACAAGAAACAAGGACGGATAGCTCGTCTGCCAGAAAACCCATCCGCTAATCACGATGAGAAATAGGAACGGCGGAATCCCGTCAGTAAGCAGTTCTTTCCACCGATGGCTCGCCTGCCGGTATGCAAGGCAGAGCGGAGTAACCGTCGCAATACCGAGCACGTCGGCTGTCGCCCACATCCGAAAGACGTGCGCCATCTCTTTCGAATGAAACTTCTGCAGCACAAGAGAGGCAATGAGCGTAGCCACTGCGGGGCCAGGGATAGCCCCAAACAGCAGAAAGCGGGCCATCTCGCGCCCCTGCGTCAGGTCGGGCTCCGCAGGAAGCACCTTGCGCAGCAGGAACCCTGCGATAGAAACCTCCAGCATATTGCAGCCCGCAAGGTAGAAGGCCGTAAACGATGGATTAGACAGGCTGATGTTGATACCGAAATCGACCGCAAGACCCACCGTAAGATACGCGGACCAATGCCTTCGTGGCGACAACAGCAAGACACCAAGAAGCATGCCGTTGGATGGCCACACAACCGTGATGCCGCCAGTACGCTCGTTCAGCAGCAATGCTGCCAGGGATAAAGAAGACAGCACGATGGCGAGAGTCACCAGGCGCCATACTTGCGGAAGGACGCGCAGGCTGCTGCGGTCAGTTCCAGGGTCGTGGCTCATTGCGATCGCTGCCATATGCCTCAACTCATCGCCGATAAAAACGGGTAGGCGAAGGCCTGTTTCAAGGCGCGACTTCAGAATGCGATGAAAAGGGTCCTTAGTGAAAAATCTACACCACTACAGCTATGGATTGCGAGAGATGATTTTTGCCGTTTCCGGCTGCTATCCTTTCACTTTGGAGGAAGTTGTCTCATGCTGAACCTTGAAGGCCGCGTAGCGGTGGTATTTGGACTGGCGAATAAACGCAGCATCGCCTGGGGCATTGCACAGAAGCTTCATGAGGCGGGCGCAAAGCTGGCCATCAGCTACCAGAACGAGCGGCTGAAGGCCGAAGCGCAGGACCTGATCGCCGAACTGCCCGGTTCCGAAGCCTTCCAGTGCGATGTATCGAACGATGCCGAGATCGAACAGGTCTTCGCGCACCTGAAGGAGAAGTACGGCAAGCTGCACGTGCTGGTGCACTCGGTAGCCTACGCTCCCGCCGATGAACTGAAGAACGACTTCATCCACACCTCCCGCGACGGCTTCCGCGTGGCGCACGACATCAGCGTCTATTCGCTGATCGCCGTCAGCCGCGCTGCCTCGGCCCTAATGACCGACGGCGGCAGCATCATCACCCTCAGCTACTACGGCGCGGAGAAGGTAGTTCCCCACTACAACGTCATGGGCGTCGCGAAAGCCGCGCTCGAGGCGACCGTCCGTTACCTCGCAGCCGACCTCGGCAGGCGGAACATTCGCGTAAACGCCATCAGCGCCGGCCCCATCAAGACGCTGGCTGCCCGCGGCATCGGCGGCCTCAGCGAAATGCTCAAAGCGCACGCCGATCGCGCTCCCCTGCATCGCAACACCGAGCAGTCGGAAGTAGGCAGTACGGCTGTATATCTGGCCTCAGACCTCGCCAGCGGCGTAACCGGTGAGACCATCTATGTCGACTCGGGCTACAACATCATGGGGTTCTAATAAGGCAGGGTCTAGGATTTAGGAATTAGGCATTAGAAAAACAAAAAATAAAGAGGCGGAGCTTATGCTCCGCCTCTTCTCATTCCTAACCCCTGATTCCTAAATCCTGTTTCCTGTCCTAAGGCCTCCACATCGCCTGCCCTGCCTGGATGTTGTCGACGCGAACGCCGGGAAATAGCGCCTGAATCTGGGGTGTGGCCTCGACCATTCCCGGCTCTTCCGACACTTCATGACCCAGCAGAATCAGCGCCTTCGGCTTGCCCTGCGCCATGGCATCGTTCGCGTAGATGACCGTCTCCCACTCCGACGCTTCGCCTGCGACGAGCACCTGCACATCGTCTCGACGCAGCATGATCACCTGTTTCTCGAGTCCCGAAGCGCCTGGCAAGAGCCCCACGCCGGTCACGACCAGCTTGGGATCGCCGACCACGCGCATCGTTTTCGACCCCGTCTTCTTCTCGAGGTAGTCGACAAGTTCACCGAGCGTCGTCTGGGGAATCTTCACAAGATGATAGGGACGGGCCGCGTTCTTGTCCGTAACGTACTGCGTCCAGCCAAGCTTCTTTACCAGCGCGACGGCAAAGTCGTCCGGCTGTGTCGCATGAATCTCATCGTGCATGCGGTAGACGACCATGTGATGAGCCTTGATAAAGGCCAGCTTGTCCTTGTAGACAGCGTCGTCTTTGAAGAACGTGGTGTCATCCGGATGGTTATAGAAGGTCGGCTCGTGGCTGATGATGAGATTGTCGCCGCGCTTCGCCGCTTCCTGAAGTACCTGCATCGTATCCATAAAAGTCGTTGCGATGCCGGTGACCGGCGTCGAGGGATCTCCGGCTTTAAGCGTGTCGACCGTGTTCGCCGGCGGATGGTTGCCGTAGCGCTCCTTGATCTTCTGGAAAGCATCGCCAGCGGTGAGGGTTTGGGAAAATGCAGGAACGGCAACAAGGGTGAGAGCAAGCAGGCCGACGGGAGTTTTCATGGTCGGTAACATCTTAGCCGAACGGAACAAACGCTTGCCGCAAAGCAAAAGGCCGGAAGGATTCCCTTCCGGCCTTTTGCTTTGATGTTTTGGAAGGGCACGGCTTCAGCCGTGCCGCTATCGTTTTGTGATGCAAGCGGCTTCAGCCGCTGAGGAGCTGCGCTTAGCAGCAGGTACAGTCTTCCTGTCCACAGTAGGAACAGCAGCTACAGCTTCCGCCGGCGATCGACGGGATGACGAGAACTTCGTCGCCGTCCTTGAAGGTGTACTTCTCGTTGCCGAGGAAGCGGATGTCTTCCTCGTTCACGTAGAAGTTGATGAAGCGGCGAACCTGACCCTGCTCATCGCGAAGATGGGTCTTCAGCTGCGGGAACTCGGTTTCGATATCCGTCAGAAGGTCGTTCAGGTTTGCTGCGTTCGACTGAATTTCCTTCTTACCTTCGGTGTGCTTCGTAAATGCGTTGGGCAACAAAACTCTAACGGACACTTGCTCCTCCTGCGATGGCTTCCAGTTCCTCGATACCGAGCGTCGCCTTCTGGCGCTCGAAGTACGCTTCAAAATCGGTAAGGCGCGGACGAACCGGCTCTTCCACTTCATAGACACCGGCGAGTGCATCGGTCGTCTTGAGACCGTTGCCGGTGATGACGCTGACCGTCAGCTCATCGGGCTTGATGCGGCCATGAGCGTAGAGGCGGGCGGTCACAGCGGTGGTAACGCCGCCTGCGGTCTCGGTAAAGACGCCTTCGGTCTCGGCCAGCTCCTGGATCGCGGAGACGATCTCGACATCGGAGACATCCTCAGCCCAGCCGCCGCTGTTGCGGATCGCACGTGCCGCGTAAACGCCGTCAGCCGGGTTGCCGATGGCAAGCGAGCGGGCGATGGTGTTCGGCTTCTGCGGTTCGATGTGATCGGCACCGGTCTTCACTGCGACAGAGATCGGCGAGCAGCCGGTGGCCTGCGCTCCAAAGAAGCGAACTTCCTTGTCTTCAACCAGTCCAAGCTCGACCAGTTCCTTGAACGCCTTCTTGATCTTGGTGATCAGCGAGCCGCCGGCCATGGGGCATACGATGTTGTCGGGCAGACGCCAGCCAAGCTGCTCGGCGATTTCGTAACCGACCGTCTTCGAGCCTTCCGCGTAGTAGGGGCGAAGGTTTACGTTGACGAATCCCCAGTTGTAGCGATCGGCGATCTGCGAGCACAGGCGGTTGACGTGATCGTAGTTGCCGTCGATGCGGACCAGCTTCGCGCCGTACACCTGGGTGTTAAGGATCTTGGCCGGCTCGAGATCGGCAGGAACGAGGATGTAGGTCTTGAAGCCGAGGCGGGCGGCGTGCGCAGCGACGGCATTGGCGAGGTTGCCGGTCGAGGAGCATCCGACGGTGTCGAAGCCGAAGGTCTGTGCGGCGGCGAGTGCGACCGAGACTACTCGGTCCTTAAAGCTCAGCGTCGGCGTGCAGACGGCATCGTTCTTGATATAGAGATTGTTCGCGCCGATGCGCTTGGCCAGCCGGGGCGCGCGTAGAAGCGGCGTCCAACCCGATGGCGTTGGTCCTACGTATTCTTCCGGCACGGGCAGCAGCGCCTTGTAGCGCCACATGCTGTCCGGACCCTGGGCGATCTTCTCGCGGGTAAAGTCTTTACGGGCAGCCTCGAGATCGCACTGGACCTCAAGAGGGGAAAAACAGGCTTCGCAGATGGAAAGGGGCGCGTTCTCGTAACGCTTGCCACACTCCCGACATTGCAACTCATACGCAATTGCCATTGGTCCCTCATATTCGAAGGCGACCTCAGGACCAATAGAGGATTACCTCTACGGGTACATATGCACGGGCGTGCGTGACGTTACTCTGCTAACACTTCGTACTGCTAAACTACTGGAATCAGCGAGATGCGATACTGCAATGCATCCCCGAATCTCATGTGCCCTGACTCCGTTGCCGGATTCAGGAGAGAGGTGACACCGATGTCTCAGATTGCCTGAGCCGGTTGTCGTGGCGTCACAGGGCCCGTCCCTCAGCCACTCTTCATGAAATTCAGGCTCGCTCGTAAGAGCAAACTTGAATGATTCATTTGTAACACAGCACCTGTTGGCGTGCAAGCCGCACTTTCCACAGCCACTTTGTTTTGTGACCGTCGTGGGTTTTCACGAGATCAATGCCTTATCCCGAACCTATAACGCATTCATCGGCATTTTATGACGACCGGGTTCAATGGCTGCACCCGCGGAACGCTCTCCGCAATCCCCCGGAGGAAGAACCATGGATCGTCGTGAATTTGTGAAGTACAGCTCGGCCAGCGGAGTGCTCGCCTGGCTCGCCGCAAGCCAGCCACTGCCAGCGCAGATCGTCAGCCAATACTCCAATGCGGTTCCTTTCATACTGGACCCCGCGATCAGTGGCCTCTCCGATGCGGACAGGCAGGCTCTGTTCAACGTAAACGCCGCAGCAACACCTGCGCAGCAGGCAGCCACCTATCCGCAGAGCGTGGCCTCGGGCGATCCCTTACCCAACGGCGTAGTTTTGTGGACACGCGTCGACCCTTCGCAGCAGGCCGCACCCTCGGGCGACATGGTCGCATGGCAGATCGCGGCTGATCCAGCCTTTGCAACCGTCCTCATCGAAGGCGTCGCGCTGGTCCCGGCCGATCGCGATTCGACGGTGAAGATCCCCGTCGCGAACGCGGTGCTCGCGCCCTTCACGAACTACTACTATCGCTTCCTCTACAACGGCATTCCCAGCCGCACCGGCCAGTGCAAGACCCTGCCCGCGCCCGACGCTGCTCTGCCGCAACTGAAGCTCGGCCAGATCGTCTGCCAGGACTACGGCAATGGCTACTACAACGCTCTGAACTACCTCGCGCAGGAGCAGGTGGACTACGTCGTTCACCTCGGCGACTACATCTACGAAACCATCGCGGCACCGAGCTTCCAGAACAACCCCATCCGCACCGTGCCTCCCTTTGCATCGGGAGGCGCAATTCCGCAGAATGTCGATGACTATCGCCACCTCTACCAGGTTTACCGCTCCGATGCGAACCAGCAGGCGGTGCATGAGAAGTTCACCTACATCCAGCTGTGGGACGATCACGAATTCGCCAACGACTGCCACCAGGACTTTCACCCCGACGACAATGTCGCGCCAAATTCAGCAACGACTCCGCAGCCCGAGCTGCGACAGGCGGCCAACCAGGCATGGAGCGAATACGGGCTGGCAGATGTGGCCTTCGACCCGACTCAGGACTGGGAGAACTCAATCCAGGTCTATCGCAGCTTCAGCTTCGGCACACTTGCACAGCTGATCGTCACCGACGAGCGGCTGTACCGCGACGGACCACCGTGCGGCAACAACGAAGCCTTCCAGCGCTATTTCTCGCTTGGCTGCTCAGAGATGGGCGACACGAGCCGTTCCATGCTGGGCCAGACACAGCACGATTGGTTCGTGAACGAGCTGCAGACCTCGACCGCAAGGTGGAAGCTATGGGCCAACGAAGTCATGCTGATGCAGCTGAAGGTTGGCCCCATCTATATCGATCTCGATCAGTGGGACGGCTACCAGCAGGAGCGAAACGCCATTCTTAACGTCGTGAAAAATGGCGACATCAAAAACTTCATTGCGCTCACCGGCGACCTGCACACTTTTCTCGCCGGATACCTCAAGACCGACTTCGACAATCCTTTTGAGCCGCACGTCGGCATCGAGCTGATGGTCGGCTCCATCACCTCCGCTAACTTCGCGGAGGAGATCGAAGCGGCGATTCCACTGGCGAGCCGTCCGCTGCCTGCAAAGAACATGGGTGTCCCTCCGAATCTGCTCGATCCAATGATCCGCGCAGCAAATCCGTGGATCGAATACTGGGACTCTTCCACGCACGGCTACGCGGTGCTAACGATCACACCAACCCAGATGGTCTGCGAGTACAAGGCGGTCACTACGATCACGCAGCCCACTGCGACGCTCGTGCCGCTGAAGACCTTCACCATTCCCGAAGGCAAGGTGAAGCTGGAGAGCTGATACCGGGCTCGGAGCGCAGGGCTCAGTTTCAAGAGCCGATCCCTCGAAGATTGTCTCCGGGAAAACACCCCGCCTATGGTTTGTCATCACGAGCGCAGTGAGGGACCTGCGCTTTCACTTCGGCAGCCCGCAATCGTCTAATCAACAAAGGCATTCACCGCAAAGTGAGAAACAACAGCCACTATTCCCCAAACCGGTGAATTCGCCCGCGAAGCTTGTTGATCTCGCGGCGATCTTTCTTGGTAGGCCTGCCATCTGTAACCGCCATGGCCATCGCCATCTGCTTGCGCTGCTCGGCGGCTCTTGCGCGCATATCCTTACTTTCATCGGTTTCCCGGTAGAGCTTCTGCGCGGCCGCAGACGGTCCACGCACCTCGCTCAGCTCCAGCACTTCGACAATAAAGTCGCCGCCCTCGTTGCGGATATGCAACATGTCGCCTGCTTTGACTTCTCTTGCAGCCTTCGCACGCACGCCGCCCGACTCGACACGCCCCAGCTCGCAGGCCTTCACCGCCAGCGCACGAGTCTTGAAGAAGCGCGCCGCCCAAAGCCATTTATCCATCCGTACGCCGTTCATCCTTCCAGTTTCTCACCGATCCTGCAGCGCAGGGACAGGCTCGGACTGGACCAGCACCAGCAGCACGATTCCGATACAGGCAAACATGCGGAAAGCCGCCTCCTGCCCATTCCATGTCTTCGATTGCCACATCAAGAACCACTCGCCGCCGACCGTAATGAACGCCACGAACCACAACAGCATGCCGAGCGTGAGCGCGCCGACCGCGATATTCTTCGCTTCCTGAAAGATGCGCGGTGAGCGCCGGCAGGCACGCAGCAGCTGCACCACACCCGCCCAGAGAAGAATCGTCGTTACCGATTCCCAGAGAATGATGCCGTCATAGAAGGTCGTCTGCAGCAGCAACGGATGAATAGCACGCCACATGCCGTGATTTCCCGCAAAGGTCGTATCCATCAGCAGAACGTGATGAACGAAGAGATAGTTCGACGGATAGTCGGTGACGTTATTGAAAACCACCAGCGTGTAGAAGAACGCGACTGCGGCGACGAGAGCGATCTTTGCGGCGCGCAGCATCATTGCGTGTCTCCTGTCGTTACCGGGTTCGGCGCAAAGGTCGCGAAGTATGCGGTCAAAGCCTTGATGGTTGCATCGTCGTCGTTCGGCTCACCCGGCATCTGCGCCAGGGCATACTGCGACTTCGGATCGCGTATGTAGGCCGAGAAGAAATCCGGCTGCTCACTGGCGAGCTTTGCCAGTCTCTGCCAGGTGCGGCTGGCCTTGTGGCCGCCATACTCGCCCTGGTTATGGCAGCGGAAACAGTCTTCGCGAGCAATGCGGTAGCCCTGCACTTCCGGAGAGTTCTCGGCAAAGCTTCCCTGCGGCTTGATCGCCGCCAGCACTTTGTCTTCGTTGAGAAAGCGCACCTCCAGCAATCCGTTCGGTATCTGAGCCTCTTCAGGATGCGAAAGAATGCTGTAGCGCGGCTTGAAGACAGCATGCGAAATCAGGTAAGGCCCATAGACCCCGCCATCGGCAGTGCGCGCAGAGGTCGCCAACGGCTTGCCGTTCAGGCTATAGACGAGTATAGGATGATGAGCCGCACGATAGTCCGCCGCATAGTGCGCCTCGTACTGGTCATCGCAGATCGCGGCGATCATGGTGTTCTTCCCCGGGATATGAAGCGCCGCCAGCAGGTCGTCGAGTGAAACGCCTTCAATATGCGCCGGGGCGGTAAAGTTTGAGTCATCTGTAACTGTTGCGGATACATGAGGAAGTTTCCTGAGCTCCGCCAGCGAAAGGTAGCCGGTCGTACCGGTGGCGACACCGGGAACATCTCCCGAAACAGCCAGGTCCTGCGGCGACGCCTGTTTCGGTGACACTGTCATCACGGGCATGGCAGAGTCGGCGGGCAGGAATAACGTCAGTACCGCAAGCAAGACAGTCATCAGGACGGGACTCATGGGGGCTATCGTATCCGAGATCGCCCGATTTGCCAGCAGAAAAGACGTGTTACATTACCTGCAAATGTCTGCGCAAAGTCCCGAAGAAAGAATCGCTGGCCTCGGCCATAAGCTGCCCGAACTGCCTTCTCCCGGCGGCAACTACCTGTCGGCAAAGGTCGTCGGCAACATGATCTACCTTGCCGGAGTGGTATCGCAGAACGAGAGCAGCGTGATGGGCGGCACCATCGGGCAGGACCGCACAATCGAGGAAGGCTACATAGCAGCGCAGCAGTGCGCGCTGATCCAGCTTGCCGTGCTCAGGCAGGCTTTAGGGTCGCTCGATCGCATCGTTCAGATCGTAACCGTGAACGGCTACGTCAACGCTGCCTCGGGTTTTCCCGATTCGCCCAGGGTGATCAACGGAGCCTCCGATCTGCTGATCGAAGTCTTTGGCGAACGTGGCCGGCACGTGCGCGCCGCTGTCGGCGTCTCCGCGCTGCCACGCAACGCCATGGTTGAAATCCAGATGACCGCGGAGATCCGCTGATGGCGGAGCACACTCTCTCCGCCGAGCCAACCCACTCTCGCTGGAACCGCGATCTCGCTCCGCGCCTGGTCATCGCGCATGGCGATACCGTACACATGGAATGCGCCGATGCGAGCGGCGGCCAGGTAAAGCCCGGCATGAGCGCCGGCGAATTTCAGTCAATCGATCGCGGACGCATCCATGCACTCACCGGCCCCATCTTCATCGAGGGCGCTGACGTTGGCGACGTGCTCGAAGTCCAGGTTCTCGAAGTGGCGCACAAAGGCTGGGGCTGGACAAGCGTGATCCCCGGCCTTGGCTTTTTGAAAGACCGCTTCAGCGAGCCATATCTTTTCCATTGGGAGCTCGAAGGCAATGTCTCTCGGTCGCTGGCACCAGCTCTTGTTCCCCTGCAGCCTTTCTGCGGAGTCATGGGCGTGGCTCCGGCGGAGCACGGCGAGTTTCGCACGCGGCCGCCAGGCATCTTCGGCGGAAACATGGACATACGCGAGCTATCGACCGGTGCAAAGCTATACGTGCCCGTGCTGAATCACGGAGCGCTCTTTTCCGCGGGCGACGCGCACGCAGCGCAGGGCGATGGCGAGGTCTGCATCAACGGCATCGAGTGCCCGGCCAACGCAACGCTCCGTTTTCACATCCACAAGGGCGGAAAGATTTCTTCGCCGCTGGTCGAGTCATCCCCAGGCGCACAGACACGAGGGCCGGAGTGGATCGTTGTCGAATCCGGCGAAGATGCCGTCGCAGCAGCGCGCGCAGCAACCTCGCGCATGGTCGACCTGCTTGCGGAACGCTGGCGCATGTCGCCTCTGCATGCCTACCTGCTCTGCAGCGCAGTCATGAACCTGCGCTTGAGCCAGGTTGTGAACGAACCCATGTTCACCGTCTCCGCCGCGATCTCCAAACACATCCTGCCCGAGAGGAAGCTTTTCCAAGCATGATCATCAACGATCCCGATGTGGTTGCGGAGTTAGCCGAGCTGTACCCTCGCTACGAGCAGGCGCTCGTAACCAATGACGCAGCCACGTTGACGGCAATGTTCTGGGATTCGGAATACGCGCTGCGCTTCGGCGCGACCGAAAACCTGCACGGTGCGTCGGAAATCGATGCCTTCCGCAGAAGCCGGTCCGCGGCTAACCTCGCTCGCATCACAAAACGTCTTGATATCGTTACCTTCGGACGCGACTACGGCAGCGTCACCCTGGAGTTCGAACGGCAGGTTGGAGACAAACTTCTGCAGGGCCGCCAGAGCCAGGTCTGGGTTCGGCTTAGCGAAGGATGGCGCATCGTCTCCGCACATGTTTCGATGCTTCAAGCGTGAGGAAACCCCCGAAAAATCAGGCCGAATAAACTTCTTTTATCCGGTCAACGAAAATCCGCTATGCGGCAATTTTTGGCGTGAGGCCCACGGCAAAGTGAGTTATTCTCGCTCAAAGATTTTTCCAACAAGCTGACTCGTTCACAACTTCGCAGCAGCCGCTCCAGAATTCGATCTTGCTTTCCTCGACCTGAATGCGATCGCAGTACGGGGTAGTTCCTGGCCGCAGAACGGCCGAAGTGTGTCTTTTTTCTATCTCCATTTGAGGCCCGGAATTGATGTTGAAAAGACTTTTCAGTTTCGTATTCGCATTTGCCATTGTCTTCGCCCTTCTCGTTGCTCCCTTCACCGCTCCCGCACAACAGACTCTCGGTGGCATCACGGGAGAAGTCTCCGACTCTTCCGGCGGCTCCGTTGCAGGCACCACCGTCACGCTGGTCGGAGACCAGAACGGCCTGACGCGCACGGTGAAGACAAACGACGCAGGCGGCTATCTCTTTCCCAGTCTTCCCATCGGAACCTACACGCTGACTTTCACCCATGACGGTTACGATTCGCAGAAGATACCATCCGTAGCCGTGCAGGCCGACCGCACCGCGACCATCAACACGCAGCTCAAGGTCGGCGAGGTAAGCACCTCAGTGACCGTGCAGGAGACGGCGCTCATGAATGCCGTCGACACCACCAACGGCTACGTCATGGACAAAGCGCAGATTGACGCCGTGCCGCTGCCCACCGGCAGCTTCACCGGCGTGGCGATCCTCGCGCCGGGTGTGAACGCTGAACTGCCCGGCGGCACCGGCTCCAACAGCGGCCTCGGCAATGCGCCGATCTGGGCCAACGGCCAACGCGACACATCGAATAGCTTCCTGCTGAACGGCGTCGACGCAAGCAACCTCTTCAACGGCAAAAGCACCAGCCAGGTCGCTTCGGCCCGCATCGTCAACAACACCGGCACGGGCAACGCGGGTGCAGGCGGAGTCGAACAGAGCAGCGCATCGGTGTATCTCGCCATCGGCAATGCCCTGCCGACGCCGGCCCCGGAGACGCTGCAGGAAGTTCGCGTAAACACTTCCATGTACGACGCCCAGCAGGGCTCAACATCGGGCGCGCACATCGACATGAGCACCGACAGCGGCACCAACGCCTATCACGCGCAGGCCTATGTCCACCGCGGCACGGACTGGCTCAATGCCGCGCCCTTTTTCTTCAAGCAGTCGACCGCCATTCCAGAGAACGAGAAGGTTCCGCAACTGCACCGTTACATCGCTGGCGGGTCGTTCGGCGGCCCCATCATCAAGGACAAGCTCTTCGGCTACCTCGCCTACCAGCACGTACATATTTCCGACCAGGAGATCGGTATCTCGCGACTCGCCGTGCCCACGGGGCTGACGGACGACCGCAGCACCGGCGCGCTCGCAGCCGTGGCAAACGAGAACTTCGGCACGAACATGAGCGCAGCCGACATCAGTCCGGTGGCCCAGTACCTGATGCAGTACAAGCTACCCAACGGCCAGTATCTTGTGCCCTCCGCCACGCCAGGCGTTATTCCAACCTACAACGACCCGTACAACACATCCATTCCCGGCACTTCGACCTTCACGGCTGATCAGGGAATCGCCAACATCGACTGGAACGCCAGCAGCAAGGACACCCTGGCGCTGAAGTACTACTACCAGCACGATCCGCTCGATGCTCCCTATGCCTACTCGAGCGTTGCAGGCTTCAACCAGAAGCTCGACACCGGCAGCCAGGTGTTTTCGATCAACAACACGCAGATCATCAAGCCCAACCTCAGCGTGACGGAAGTCTTCGGCTTCATCCGCGAGAAGGCTTATGGTGTAAACGACCAGCCCTTTACGCCGCAGGAAGCAGGCATCAATACCTTCGGTTCAACCTACTTCCCCGGCATCAGCATCATCGACGACTTCGGAAACTCGTCGCCCAACAATCCGAACGACGTATACAACGCCACGATGAACATCGGTCCCGGCGCCCTCACACAGTCGCCCTTTACCGGACTATTCCAGAACCGGTGGATGCCCTCCGCCAACGCCATCTGGACGCTTGGAAGACATACCGTCACCTTCGGCGGCAGCTACTCGTACACGCAGCTGAACGTGCGCAATGAACGCACCGGCAAAGGCATGATCGCCAGCGCTGATTTCGGCAACTTCCTTGAAGGCAATCTCGCCTACCAGAACGACGACTTCACCACCACGTCATTCATGCTGGGCAACGCGAACCGCTACTATCGCGCCAACCAGGTCGGTACCTACATTCAGGACAAGTTCCAGGCGACACCGACTCTCAGCCTCACCGCTGGTCTACGCTGGGACTGGAACGGCGGCCTTACCGAAAAGTACGGCCGCATCTTCAACTTCGATCCTTCGCTTTACTCCTTCGACGGCAGCGAGGTCACCAGCAATGGCTTCATCATCGCCGGCAACAACAAGCAGTACCCGACAGCCGGAGTCAGCGACACCACGCTCACCGGCCGCCAGTGGGGCTTCGGTCCACGCCTGGGTCTCGCCTGGCAACCGAGCAAGTTCGACGGCAAGGTCGTTGTGCGCTCCGGCGTTGGCATGTACTACGATCGCGGCGAGCTCTTCACCTATCTCTCGCCCGGCTACGCTGCTGGAGAAGTCACCGGTGGCCCCTTCGGCGTAACCATGACGCCGCCCTTCGTCAACACCGTACAGTGCGATCCTGACAATCCCGGCCCAACGGTCGCCTCGCAATGCACCGGCACCATCAACCTCTCGAACCCGTGGGGCACCACGCCCGGCATTCAGCCAAGCGGCAATCCCGCGGACATCAACAAATATCTGCCCTCCCTCTCCGAGATCGAGAATGGCGCGGCGCTCTTCTCCTTCGCCAACTACAACCGCGCCAACAAACTGCCTTATTCGATCAACTACACGCTCGACATTCAGTGGCAGCCTCGCAACGATCTCGCCATTGACATCGGCTACCAGGGCAATGTGGGACGCCACCAGGTCATCCCGCTGCCCTTCAACCAGGCCAACACCGCCTCGCCAACTCGTCCCATCAACGGCCAGAACTACACCTACGGCTACAGCGTGCAGGTTCCCGATGCGTCGAATGGCCAGTATTACAACGGAGCTCCGGCCACACTGGCGGATGGCACCAAGTACCTCTGGACCTATGAAGGCGGCAACATCGATATGCGCGTGCCCTACCTTGGCTACTCGGCCGAGTCGGAAAGCTACACCGCAGCGGGCCTCTCCGCCTACAACGCGCTCGTTGTCCACGTGGACAAGCGCATCAGCCACGGATTGCAGGCGGGCTTCTCCTACACGTATTCCCACTCGCTCGACGAACAGAGCGCGATGGGCCTGTTCTACAACGGCAATAACCCAAACGATCCGCACGACGGCTACGCTTCGTCGGACTTCGACCGCACCCACGTCTTCAACTTCACCTACGCCTACACGCTGCCCAATGCCTTCAAGGAGAATTCGTGGGCAGGCCGCGTCGTCGATGGCTGGACACTGCAGGGCCTGACCGTCATCCAGAGTGGCCAACCTTACAGCGTTATCGACTACTCGGGCGCAGTCGGCAGCATTTACTACGGCGTCTCCGACGGCATCACCAATCCGATCGTGCCGCTTGCTCCGGGCTGCACGCCGAAGAAGGCTTACACCGGAACCTCGGGCGCTTTCGGCACGCCGGCACTCGATGCCACTTGCTTCACGCTTCCCTTGTTGCCTGCCGGCGGCCTCGGCGGCGCAATTCCCTCGAACGATACCTTTGAAACCAACTTCACCAGCGGCCAACGCAACATTCTTCGCCAGTCCTACCAGAAGCGCGCTGACGCCTCACTGGCAAAATCCTTCAAGCTGAATGAAAACATCACGGGACGTTACACCTTCGACGTCTTCAACCTCACCAACACGTCAAGCTTCGATATCCCCGGCGACAACGTGACGCAGAACGAGGGCTATAACGACTTCCCGGTCGTGGGAACCCCCTCGGCTCCAACCTCGGCGTCATGCGCAAATAACACCGCGCCCTCTGGAACCTTCTTCAACTGCCCGGCTGGGCTCGGTTACACGACACACACCATCGGAAGTCCAAGACAGATCCAGATGTCTCTGCGACTTACATTCTAGCCAGGGTCCAGAAACAGAAATGCCCGGAACGATCACAATCGTTTCGGGCATTCCTATTTTGTAACTGTGACCACAAGTTTTTCAACCGGCGCAGCGTGAAACTGCCGTTGTAAATCCCCCGCCGTTGCAAACAACTTCCCTTCGACAAAGCGAGCGGGAAACGTGAAAGACAAAGTCGGCTCGTTGAAGGGGTAAGGGTCGAGCCGGAAGCAGCGCTCCCCGCAGGATTCGACTGCGACCGTCGTGTGGTCACCATCATTCATCGCAAGCGGATGCAGCAACGTCGCGGGATCGCGATAATCCACACAGGTGAGAAGAGAAAGATTGTCGACCGCCTGCAGCAGCCGGAAGTGATCGAGAATCGTCGCCTCGCTCTTATTGGCTGACGCCAGGGAATTGTCGTCAAGAATGCGGGCTCGCAGTTGCTGCTGCAGTTCCTTCTTCCCGGCGAGAAATGCGTCGAGCAACGGCAGCTGCGCCGGGGCAATCGTCGAGCGATCCGCCCGCTCAGTCAGCAGGTTGTAGGTGTGCATCGAGACGAGGATCGCGGCATAGGCATCTTCCTCGGCAATCAGGCGGAGGGCCCGCCCACGCACGGCGAGGTAATCTTCGAGATCGATCTCCTCAAACGCCGAATACTTCCCCACCAGCTCGACAGAAAACGCGCTGGGCTTTCCCATCTTCGTGATCTGAGGCTCCGCATCGCGGGCAAGCCATCCATCATCGTGCCGTGCAATGCCTTTCAGCACATGCGTTCGCGGCTCGGGAGATCGAAATACGTCATTGCCCCAGTGCTCGGCGAAGGCTCCCGCCAGCCTCGCGTGATCGACGTGCGTCACCAGCCACCATCCGGATCCGGTTTCAAGCCGCAGCATCTATTCCACCTCCGGAGTACGCGCCGACTCGTGCCAGTTGTGCAGAAAGTACCACTCCAGCCCGGCGACGATGAAGTAAAAAACAAACCCCAGCACGGCAGAGGCGGCAATCAGCGCGAAGAGGTAATCCGTTTGCAGCTGCTGCGAAGAGTAGATGATCGAGTAGCCCAGGCCGCCCTGTCCAACGCTGCTGGAGCCGGCGAACAGCTCTCCGGTGATCGCGCCGATCACCGCAATACCGGCTGAGATCCGAACGCCCACGAACAGCGCGGGAATCGCATGAGGCAGCCGCAGCTTGAATAGAATCTGACCCCGCGTCGCATTGTGCATAAGGAAGAGGTGAACAAGGTTCTCGTCCACGCTGACCATGCCCTGCGTTGTATTGGCGATGATCGGGGCCAGGCAGATGATGAAGGTGATCAGTGTGACCGAACCTGTCCCGGCGCCAACCCACATCAGTATCAGCGGAGCAATCGCGACGATGGGAACGGTTTGTAACAGCAACGTATACGGATAGAACATCCTCCGGACCCAACGCGACTGGGCAAAAATCAACGAGATCCCGACTCCGGCAACAATGCTCGCGGCCAATCCCAATGCCGCTGCGAATGCGGTGATGGCGAAGGAATGCACCAGCGATGCCCACCTGTCCACTGCTACCTGCCCGACCTTCGCGGGGGACGGCAGCATGAAAGGTGGCACATGTCCGAACCAGATAACGCACTGCCAGAGCAACAGGAGCACCGCAAAAATCGCGACGGCATTCAAAGCACCAGTGAGCCGCTTCATGCTCGGGCCTCGCGCAGCAGGCGGGAAATCCGGGTAACCGTCTGCTCATATTCGAGCGTGGATCGCAAATCACCATTGCGTTCCTGATCAAATGCTATTGGCAGATCGGCATGGATGCGACCTGGATTTGGAGCCAGCACCACGATGCGCGTCGATAGGAAGACCGCTTCTGCAACCGAATGGGTTACAAATACCACGGTCCATTTCTGCTCTTCGCGCAACCGCAATAGTTCTTCATTCAGCCGGTCGCGGGAAATCTCATCGAGCGCAGCAAACGGCTCGTCAAGCAGCAGCAATCGCGGTCCGGTCGCCAGCGCGCGGGCAATCGAGACACGCATCTTCATGCCGCCTGACAACTCGCGCGGATAGGCTCGGCTCACATGCCCCAAACCAACCAGCTCCAGCAGGCTGCTCACCCGTTCGCGGCGCTTTTCGCGAGGGATGCGTTCAAGTTCCAGCCCCAGGCCCACATTCGACTCCACCGTTCGCCACGGCAGCAGCGTCGCGTCCTGAAAAATGAACGACATTGTCTCGCGGGCATTGCGCGGGGTCATGCCATCAATAACGATGCTGCCCTCAGTCGCGGGCGTAAGACCGGATATGAGCTTCAACACCGTCGACTTGCCGCAACCGGACGGGCCAACGAGGCTAATAAACTCGCCCTTCGCGACAGTAAGGTTCAGGTCATCGAGGATCATCCGGCCGTTCGCGTACCGCTTGCGGATCCCCTTCAGTTCAATTTGCGGCGCGATCATGCCGTATCTCCTCGCAGCGGCAGGTGGAGAGCCGAAGGCCTCTCCGCGTCGTGGTATACGATCTGCGTCGAGCGCACCCAGTCCCACGAAGTGGCGCGGGCTGAAGGCACATCCCCACCTGGGTTGCGGTCGTAAAGCGGGAAGGCGCTGCTGGCAATCTCAAGACAAATACGATCGCCGCTCTCGAAGCGGCACGAGGTGGGCTCAAGCTCAAAGCTCCAGAGGTGAATCCGGTCAGGCTCGTATACGCCATCAAAAAGCATCTGCGAGCGGGCAATGCCGATGCAGACAAAATCCGCACGGCCGTCCGTGCGCACGCGCACGAGCTTCGCCGTGAAGTCCGTGCTGTTTGCCGAGGCAGCGCAATAGAGCGAGACCCGCGGCGAACCCAGAACTGCTATCGGCTCTTCAAGAGCCCGCGTCGTGTAAACCAGCACATTGTTGCCCATCTCAAGCGACGACTGGTTATAGGAACCGCTCACCGCTCCAGGACCGGGCGAAGGCACAGGCACCTCAGGGTCATAGACGAAGATATCTGTCGCCTCGTCGGACGAAGGCGGTATCGCATCAAGCGTCCCGTCGCCTTTGCGCGAGTTGGCGCGGCCTTCGCTGTGCAGAAACAGGGTAAGAGCCGTACTTTCGGGCCATTCGCTCGCTGCATGCCACTTGTTTTCGAAAAGAGAAAAGTGCCGTACACGCGGCTCCCGGGAAAAGTCGCCCGTATCCTTCAGCCAATGATTGAACCAGCGCAGCAGGATATCGTCGGTATCGATCAACGCCTCCACGCCAAAATTCACTTCGCCGATCTGGTCGCCCCACGGAATGTGAACCCATGGCCCGGCAAGCAGGTACTGGTTCTCCCGCGCAAAGGCACTCCCGGCATGCTCTCGCAAGGCGACATAGCCATCAATCGTTCCATGCAGGTACGTGTCGTACCACCCGGAAATATGCAGCGCAGGAATTTGTATCTGTTGCAGGCACGTACTGATGTCCAATGCTCTCCAGTAATCTCCTGCGCGATCATGATCGAACCAATCACGCACATAGCTGGGCAAGGCTTCCGAACGAATCGCCGGATGATCGCGAAACGGCAGTACGTTTGCCTGGCTTCGTAAGTCCGCCCATGCAGCTTCCAATCGATTACTCTCTTCGCGCAGTCCGAGGCGGCGCGCGTCCATCTTAAGCATCTGCAGGCCCCAGCCCATGCTCGACGCGAGCCGCAGCGCACCGTTGTGATAGAACCAACCACGATAGAGATCGACGGCAGCCATGCCCGGCGCGATACAAACCAGTCCTTCAGGCTGCTCCGCTGCGGCTAGAAATTGCGTGACGCCCTGATATGAGAAGCCGTACATGCCGAAGCGCCCGTTCGACTCGGGCCGCGTCCGCAGCCATGCGATGGTGTCTGCGCCGTCATTGCGTTCGCTGCGGAAGGGATAAAACTCGCCCTCGGAATCGCCTCGCCCCCGCACATCCTGGATGACCACGTTATAACCGTGCCGTGCAAACCACACTGGATGCGCATAGACGACCGTGGATGCAATATCGCGGCCATACGGCTGCCGCATCAGCAACGTTGGATGAGGCCCGGGCTCGGCAGGATAGTAATGGTCGGAAACCAGCTCGGCTCCATCGCGCATGGCGCAACGCAGGCCGCGTTCCAGCCTCACCCCGTTGCCACAGTCGATGAAGTCAGTCATGGGCGGTAATGATTTTCGTAGCGTGCCATCGCTTCGAGCGCTGCGGCAATGCGCATTGCGGCTGCCTCAATCCAGCGCTCGCCATTCTCCGCAGTTGCCGGGCGCGGATCGCCCATCACGCCGCTCGGAGCAATGTCGCGTGTGAGCCATGCAAAGTTCGCGGGAGAATTCTCCGGCTTCAGCAACTCCGGCTTTCCAACGTCTGCGATGTAGTTCACCGTGTAGGCGCTGGTGTCTACCAGCTCCGGGGTGCCCGCGAGCAGAAACGCAGTCTCTATCTCTCCCGCATGGAAGCCATACGCCTTCTCCTGTTCGCTGACCCCTTCGAAAGAAATACCTCCCGAGCCGAACAACGAGAAAGTCCGCAGCCCGAATTCAGCGCGAAGGTCGCGAGCCATTACGTCCACCAGCGACGAATTTCCGCCGTGCGTGTTGTAAAGCGCAATCTTCTTGAATCCTGAAGCATGCAGGCTCGCGCCCAGGTCCCGCACCACTGCCATGAATGTCGATGCCGAAACAGAAAGCGTGCCCGGGAAACCGATGTGCTCGTTGCTCTTGCCATAGCAGACCGGGGGCAGCGCGTAGACAGGCAGATCCTCGGGAAGCTTCGTCAACGCACGCCCCAGCAGGATGTTATTGATGAGGGTATCGGTCGCGACCGGCAGGTGGTGCCCATGCTGCTCGATCGCTGCCGTCGGCAGCACCAGCAACGTTTCGTCTTTCGGCAATGCCTCGACCTGCTTCCAGTTCAGGTAAGCGAACTGCCTTGCATCGGGTATCCAGGTTTTCATCGCACTGTCTCTTCCGCAGGTTGAAAGCTCAACATCTTGCCGGGATTCAGCAATCCCTTCGGGTCATAGCGGCGCTTGGCCGCGAGCTGTACATTGTCTTCGCGGAAGCGCCCTCCATCTTCAACGTTGTTGACATGAGGATTCGCAACAAACACGCCGATCTCACGGCAGTAGCGAATCATTTCCAGCAGCCGCTCTTCCGTCGTAAAGCGCACGAGTGGAATCGCTCCTGGAACAATTCGCCCAGCTCCGTTCTTCATGAACTCCATGTGGAAGAGAATCTCTTCGCCAAACTTTTCTTTCAGCAAACGAAACTGCTCCCGCACGCTGTCAGGATTGAAGCCGCACTGCAGATAGGTGAAAGCCTCGTCCTGCTTGATGGCCCAGAGGGTGGTGTGGTTCCAGGTGTAGTCAGAGAGCAGCGGCGAGGTGCGCAGTCCAGCATAATCGCCCGAATACGTTACTGTTGCAGATACGTTTCTTACCTCCTGCTCAAAGTCCTGCAACTGGTCGCGGGCGATCAGGAAGAATGCCAGGTCCTTCGCCTCGGTGCAGATGTTGCGGATCGGATAAAATGCGGACGGGATCGGCCATTCGAAGGTTGTAACCAGCCGCTTCGTCCACCTCGGATCATTCGCAATGCGCTCACTGAAATCGTACGCCTTATCGAACCCGTCGAAGGCGACAGCGCACTGTGACCACTCGACTGCGGGCGTCAGCGCAAGCCAGATCCTGGTGATGATGCCGTTAGTGCCCCACGCGTGCAGAATTTCATGCACCGCTTCGCCTTCGTGCCGATGCACCTTCGGTTCGGCTTCCATGGTGACAACTTCAAGCGCTCGCACAGTGCCGAAGTCGCGCAGGCCACCGTGGGTAATCGAGCCGATGCCACCCGAGCCACCGCCGAGAAAACCGCCCAGAGTGGCCTTGGCAATCGTGCTCGGATAACAACGCAACTCCCAGCCCGAGGTGCGGGCAGCGGTTTCGAGCACCCCAAGCCGCACGCCAGGTCCACAGACGGCAACGCCATCGGCAGTAATCTCATGGATCGTATCCATACGCGAAAGGTCGAGTACGATGCCGCCGTGCAGCGGAATCGCCTGTCCATAGTTGCCGGTTCCCGCTCCACGCGCCGTCACCGGAACATCATGCGCAAAACAGAAACGCAGCACCTCGCGGACTTCGTCCACATTCACCGGCTGAATCACTGCATCCGCGTGCTTGCCCTCAAGCTGTCTGCGCAGCACCGGAGAGTACCAGTAAAAATCCCGGGAGAGCCGCTCGACGATCGCAGGCTCGGTGATGAAACGCTGCGCATCCGCGATGATTCCCGGAATCGATTGCTTCAGGAGATCGCTCATGCGCGTGCCCTCGTCGTCCTGCGCATGGACCAGCTCTTGAAGACTTCCAGCATTGCCGGGTGCGTAAAGAGCGCATAGCATTCGTCGCGCATGACTTCGCCATCGACAACACAGGGCATGTCACTCCGCTTCGAAACTTCGTTGGCCGGAATCTGTATCTGGTTGCAGTGGCGATTCGCGTCTGCAATCGTCGCTCCGAAGACCACGCGATCCACGCGCGCCCACAGCGCATTCGCCATGCACATAGGGCAAGGCTCGCAGGTGGTGTAGAGCGTGTACCCGGCAAGCGATGGACTGCCGATCTTCTTGCACGCCAGGCGAACAGTACGAAGTTCCGCGTGTGCGCTCGGGTCGTTCTCGCGCATGACGGCGTTGCGGGCGCGATAAAGCAATTCGCCCGACTTGCTGTGAACGATGGCCGCGCCAAATGGGACGGGACGGCCCATTCGAAAGCTGCGCGCAGTGAAACGGATAAGGTCCGCCATGATCGTGGCGTCCCGCGCAGGCCCGGAAAGCTTTCCCATTGACGAAATTTAGCATGAGCCGCGCCGATTTTCAGCAGAAACCCGCACGCGCTTCACGCAATACAATCGGCACATGCAGCCCGGTCCTTCTCCGATAGAAAAAGCACTCGCGCACCCCGATCCCGAAGCACTCGCAAGCGAAGCTCTAGACAAAGCCAACAGCAACGCCGGGCGCAACGTCTATCTCGCCCGCGATGCGGAGTGGACACTCGCGCAGGCGCGCCATGCTGCACAGCACCGGAAAGCCGCCCTGCGCGGCCTGCCCATCGCCCTCAAAGATTGCTTCGATCTGGCCGGATTCACGACCAGCTGCGGCTCGCGCTACTACGCCGAAATCAACCCGGCTGCCGAAGAAGATTCCTGGGTCGCCGAACGCCTGAAGCAAGCCGGAGCCGTGATCACCGGCAAGACGCACATGCAGCAGCTCGCCTACGGCATCACCGGAGAAAACGCCGACTACGGCGACTGCGTGCAGCCTGCCGACGCGACCAGCCTCACCGGCGGCTCCTCCAGTGGCTCGGCCGCCGCCGTGCAGGAAGGCTCAGCCATCGCCGCCATCGGCACCGATACCGGCGGATCCATCCGTGTCCCGGCGGCATTGTGCGGGCTCGCAGGCTACCGCGCCTCGCATGGCCTGGGAGACTGGCGCGGCGGCGCACATCTTGCGCAGTCCTTTGACACCATCGGCTGGCTCTGCCGCGATCTGCGCGACCTGCCCCGTCTCGCGCAGGCCGTATTCGAACTGCCTGCCCCGACACCGAACGACAATCCAATCGTTGTAGGCCGGGTGAGCGGAGCGTTACTCAATGACTGTGAGCCATCCGTCATGGATGCCATGGAACACACCCTGCAGCAGATCGCCGCCGGCGGAGCGGCCGTGGTCGACATCGATCCTTTCTTCTGGACAGAAGCCTTCGAAATTTATGCGCCGCTGCAGGCCATCGAAGCCGCCAAGCTCCACGCCGGGCGATTCGAGTATTTTGAACCAGGCATTGCCGACCGCCTGCGATGGGGCGCGTCGATCCCGTCCGATGAAGCCCGCGCGCTTGAAGCCCGGCATCGCAGCTTCGTCTCCGAAACCATCGCGCTCATGTCTGGGGTCGATTTCCTGCTGATGCCCGCGCTGCCGCTGCCCCGCCTCGCAGCAGGCGCCGATCACTCCGCCGTCCGTGCAAAAATCCTGCGCTACACCACCCCGGCCAGCCTTGCCGGATTACCCTCGGTTGTCCTTCCGGCAAAGCCCTGCGGCATGCAATTACTTGCACCGCGCTTCGAAGATCGACGTCTGCTCGCCTTCGCCGCCAGCCTCGCAGCATTCCTTCCTTGATTGGCTTCGCTACGGTTGTTAAGCTCGGTCATGCTCCGCTTGAAAAATTGGGCTGTTCTTTTTCTCGTTTCTGCCGCGTTAACCGGCTGCCATAGTGATGCACCCTCTACTAATGTTTCGCGGGTTACGTTCCAGCTCGACTGGTATCCGCAGCCGGAACAGGGCGGTTTTTACGAGGCGCAGATCAAGGGTTACTACGCGCAGGAAGGTCTCGAGGTAACCATCCAGCCCGGCGGCCCCTACGCAATCGCCGAGCAGCAGGTATCCACGGGCAATGCGCAGTTCGCCATGGGTTCGTCAGACCGGCTCCTCGAAGCCGATTCCCAGGGGCAATCGCTGGTCGCCGTGGGCGCGACCATGCAGCATGACCCGCAGGCACTGATGCTCCATGCAAACTCCCCCGTGCAGAACTTCGCCGACCTCGAGGGCCACACCGTCGCGCTGAAACCCGGTTCCACGTGGTTCGAGTACCTCGTCGCCCGCTACAAGCTGAAGAATGTCCGCGAGACTCCGGCAACTTATTCTGTAGCGAACTTCCTGCAAGACCCCGGCTACATTCAGCAGATCTTCGTGACTTCAGAGCCGTACTTCGCCCGCAAAGCGGGTGCGCAGGTCCGGACGCTGCTCATCAGCGACACCGGATACGATCCGTACCGCGTCTTCTTTACCCGTCGCGACTTCCTCGCCGAGCATCCTGACGTGGTTGCTAAATTTGTCCGCGCATCCCTGCGTGGATGGCAGGACTATATCGCGGACCCCTCCGAGGTAAACGCAGCGCTGCTCAAGCTGAACCCGGCCCTTTCTTCCGACCAGATGCAATTCACGGCCAGCGCCCTGCGCGATGGACACTTTATCTACCCCGAGGGCGATCCAGGTAAGACCGGCGCCTTCGACCCGGCCCGCTGGCAGCAGATGTACCGGCAGCTTTCCGACCTTGGGCTCGTAAAGCATCCAATTGACCCCTCGACCGCTTACACCACGCAGTTTTGCGGCCAGGCCTCTTCGCAGACCAATCCCAAATCCTAGCTGACGATCGACTTGCGGGCGGATGGCACAACGCATCCCCCGCGAGGCGCATCTTACGGGCATATTCTTGTAGTAGCCTTTTTCTGCCCACAACCACTGCTAGATGAATGACTTATGAATAAAGAGAATCAGTCTGGGTCCCATAGTGCCTGGGGCGATCGCATTCGCGCACTCAAGAACGTTCCTCAGGTTCTGCGTATCGTCTGGCAGTCCGGCCCTTCCGTTGTCACCTGGGGACTCATCCTTCGCATCATCGTCCCCGTGCTCGGCCTGCTCATCGGCATCGTTGCCGCGAAGATCCTCGACGGCGTATCGCGCGCCTTTCAGCATCAGCCCCAGTTTCCGCACTTCTGGTGGCTGGTTGCTGCCGAGGTCGCGCTCGCACTTCTTACAGGTATTCTGTCGCGAGCCATCGACTACACCGACCAGCTCCTCGCCAACCGCTACACCTTTCACGTCAGCGTGCAGGTTATGGAGCAGGCCGCACAGCTCGATCTGACGACCTACGAGAATCCTGAGTACTACGATCGTCTCGAACGCGCGCGCGCCCAGGCCACCGATCGCCTGGCGATGATCCAGCAGATGGGCCGTCTCTTCCAGCTTTCGGTCCTCACCCTTATCTGGAGCGGTGTGCTCATCTACCGCTCGCCCAGCATGATCCTGCTGCTCATCGCCGGCGTGCTGCCCAGCTTCTTCGGTGAAACGCACTTCGCCTTCCTCGGCTACGCCAAGAATTTCCGCCAGACCCCGGCCAAGCGCCTCATGGACTATCTGCGCCAGGTCGGCGGCAGCAAGGAAGCCGCGAAGGAGCTGAAGCTCTTCAACCTGAGCCGCTACTTCACCGATCGCTTCCGCACCCTTTCAGAGGAAATCTACAACGAAGACGTCGCGCTTGCGAACAAGAAGCTCATCTGGGGCGGACTGCTCTCGCTCATCAGCACTGCGGGCTATTACGGTGCCTACGCCTTCGCCATTTATGAGGCCGTTACCGGCAAGTATCCGTCCATCGGCATCTTCTCGCTGATCACCGTCGCCATCCAGCAGGCCAGCACCAACTTCATGCAGGCGTTCTCTACGGCTTCGGGCATTGCCGACCAGGCGCTCTTCCTGACCGACCTCATCGCCTTCTTCGAGATGAAGCCTACCGTCGCCTCGAAGCCGAACGGTGTGAAGGTTCCGCACCCTATTAAGCAGGGCTTTGAGTTCCGCAATGTCTCCTTTGCCTATCCCGGCACCGAGCGCCGCGTTCTCAAGAACTTCAATTTCCATCTGCATCCGGGCGAACGCATCGCGCTGATCGGAGAAAACGGCCAGGGCAAGACCACCATCGTCAAGCTCATCACCCGCCTCTACGATCCCACCGAGGGCCAGATTCTGCTCGACGGCATCGATCTGCGAGACTACGATCTCGACGACCTGCATGCCGAGATGGGCGTCATCTTTCAGGACTTCATGCGTTACGAGATGACCGCGAAGGAAAATATCCTCGTCGGCCAGATCGAAGTGCCGCATACCGATGACGACATCATCTCCGCAGCACATAAGAGCCTTGCCGACACCGTGGTTGCCAAGCTGGCCGGCGGCTACGATCAGCAGTTGGGCCGCCGCTTCGAGACGGGCGTCGACCTCTCCGGCGGCGAATGGCAGAAGATAGCCCTGGCCCGCGCTTACCTGCGCGATGCGCAGTTGCTGATCCTCGACGAGCCGACTGCCGCGCTCGATGCGAAGAGCGAGCTTGAAGTCTTCGAGCGCTTCGCCGAGCTGACCGAAGGCAAAATGGCTCTGCTGATTTCCCATCGCTTCTCCACCGTCCGCATGGCTGACCGCATTGTCGTTCTTGAAGGCGGACAGCTGGTGGAAGAAGGCACGCACCAGAAACTTATAGACCTTGGCGGACGCTATGCCGGCATGTTTGAGATGCAGGCTGCCAGCTATCGTTGACGGAGAGAAATGACTTACCAGGTTCCCGAGATCGACCAGAAAATACTCGACGCGGCCGGACTGACACCCGACGAGCTGCGCGCCCAGGCCCGCGAGGTCACGCCCAGATGGGCAATTGCCCATCGCCCCAAGGGCGACACCGCATTTACGAAGGACATCGACGAGACGCTGGCTGACCTCGACGAGCTTTATGCCTTCCTCGACGCTCAGCCTCCCGCAGAGGTGCTGGATAAGGATGTCTTCCTGGAGCTTAAGGAAAATCCGCGCCTGCTGCGCGCCGCTATATCTGAAGTCTCATCGTCCGAGCGCGAGATCAAGAAGCTGCCCCGCGTCGTCGCGCAGGAAGGCGAGATTCCTCGCGTCGCCGTATTGTCCGCAGCATACCTCGACGCTGCAAAGAACGTCTGGAACGGCTCGGCACAGCGCATCTATCTCGAGGCCGCGCAGGAAGCCGACCCGCTCGAGCTGAAAGAGCTGTGGGTGCTGCCCTCGCTGATGAAGTTCGAGCTGGTGAAGCGCATCATTGCCCAGGCAAACGATCTGCGTGACAACCCCGAAAAGCAGGAGCGCCTCAAGACCGAGCTCAAGCAGGCCTTCCGCTGGTCGAATCCTCCGGTAAAGAGCCTGCGCGAGTTGAGCCACGCCGACTGGCCCGCATTGATGGAGCCGCTGGTGATCTTCACCAACGTGCTCAAGCAGGACCCCGCCGGTGCCTACCCACGCATGGACTTCGACAGCCGTGAAGCCTACCGCAAGCGCGTCGCAGAGATTGCCCACTACTCAGAGTTCACCGAACTGAAGGTCGCGCAGGAAGCTGTTCATCTCGCCCGCGAAGCCCAGCAGCACGCCATCGAGCCGCCACGTCTTTACCTGCGGCAAGCTCACGTCGGCTACTACCTGGTCGATCAGGGATTCGAGCAGCTTTCGCAACGCATCGGCTATCGTCCCCGCTTCATCGATCGCATCCGCCGCGGCCTGCGACGCAATGCGGACGACTTTTACATCGGCGGCATCGAAATCCTAAGTGTCCTGCTGATCGCAGCCTTCCTGCTGCCTCTGATTCCGAACTACCCCCTCTTCGGCGGGCTCACCGTTGCCTTTATCCTGCTGCTGCTGCCGGTGACCCAGGGCGCGGTCGACCTGATCAACAACACGATCAGTCTCGTCTACCGTCCTACCTCCCTGCCCAAGCTCGACTTCAGCGAAGGCATTCCGGAGGAGTTCACCACGCTGGTAACCGTTCCCACGCTGCTGATGAACGAGAAGCAGGTGCGCGAACTTGTAAACGAGCTCGAGGTCCGCTTCCTCGCGAATCCTGATCCGCACCTGCATTACGCTCTGCTGACTGACCTCCCCGATGCCGTCACCCGGCCTCGCCAGCTGGACTCCGATCCCTTGGTCGATCTGGCCGTCAAGCTGATCGACGATCTGAACAAGCGTTATCCCAAGTCGCCAAAGCACGGTGGCTTCTTCCTGCTCCATCGACATCGCATCTTCAATGCGCGGCAGGGCGTGTGGATGGGCTGGGAGCGTAAGCGCGGCAAGCTTCTCGATCTGAACAAGTATCTGGTCGGCGAATTCGACGCCTTCCCGGTGAAGGCTGGCAACATGGACGACCTGCATCGCGTGAAGTACATCATCACGCTCGATTCGGATACCCAGCTGCCTCGCGGCACCGCCGGTGCCATGATCGGCACAATGGCGCACCCGCTGAACCGCGCCATCATCGACAAGGACCGCCGCATTGTCACCGCCGGATACGGCATTCTGCAGCCGCGCGTCGGTGTCAGCGTTCACTCGGCATCGCGCTCGCGCCTGGCCGCCATCTACTCCGGCCAGACCGGCTTCGATATTTATACCCGCGCCGTCTCCGATACGTATCAGGACCTCTATGGCGAAGGCAGCTTCACCGGTAAGGGCATCTATGAGGTCTCCGCGCTGCACGAGGTGCTCGACAAGCGCTTCCCGCGCAACTCGCTGCTCAGCCACGATCTGATCGAAGGCGCATACGCACGCGCCGGACTCGTCACCGATGTCGAAGTCATCGACGACTACCCCTCGCACTACAGCGCCTACACCCGCCGCAAGCATCGCTGGGTGCGCGGCGACTGGCAGATTGTGCAGTGGCTCTTCTCGCGTGTTCCCGACGAGTCGGGACGCTTCGTGCGCAATCCCATTTCGACCATCTCGCGCTGGAAGATCCTCGACAATCTGCGCCGTTCGCTGGTCGAGCCCCTTACGCTGATCCTGCTAGTCTCCGGCTGGCTGAGCCTGCCTGGCGGCGCGCTCTACTGGACGCTGATCACGCTCTTCCTGATGTATGTGCCGACATTCGTCCAGCTGGCCTTCAGCCTGGGCCGCGCCTACTTCGCCGAAGAGCAGCCGGGCGCGGTACGCGATTCCCTGTTGGGCTTCTGGCAGTCGCTGGTCATCAGCACGCTGAACCTCGTCTACCTGCCTCACCAGACGATGCTCTCGGTCGATGCCATCCTGCGCGCGTGGATCCGCCGCCTTATTACCGGCCAGCGCCTGCTCGAGTGGGAGACCGCTGCTGAAGCCGAAGCCTCCGTCTCGTCCGGCAAGGTCACTGCCGTCGATCGCTACCTCTCGGCTACGCCCATCTTCGCACTCTGTCTCGCGATCGTGATCGCCATCTTCCGGCGCGATTCCCTGCTGGTAGCCGCTCCCATCCTCGTACTCTGGGGATGCGCACGCGGCATCACACTGTGGCTGAACAGCCCGCCCCGCGAGGTCAAGCAGAAGCTCGACCAGGGTGAACGCGACTACCTCCGCCAGCACGCGCTGCGCATCTGGCGCTTCTTCTACGAGTTCGGCGGCAAGCGCCACAACTACCTGATCCCCGACAACGTGGAAGAGAAGAACATCTTTGAAGCGGCGCGTATCTCGCCCACCAACTTCGGATTGCTCCTCAATGCCCGCCAGGCTGCCGTGGCGATGGGCTTCCTCACCGTGCCCGAGTTCACCGAGCTCTCGCACCTGAGCTTCGCCACCATCGACCGCCTCGAGAAATATCGCGGCCACGTCTACAACTGGTACAACACCCACACCCTCGAACCGCTGCTGCCAGCGACCATTTCGTCAGTCGATAACGGCAATCTTGCAGCCTCGCTTTACACGCTCTACACCGGCACGGCAATGCTGCTGACACAGCCGCTGCTCTCGAAGAACCTCTTCGCCGGTCTCGCCACGCACCTCCAGCTCCTGAAGGCTCAGAAGAACGCTCCGGCGGATCTTCTCGCGCTGAAGATTCCCGGCGAGTCAGCATCCCTCATCGAGCTCTGCACCTGGGCCTATGAAACCGCGCAGCTCGACGTTATCGACTCGATCCCCTTGTACGACGAGCCATCGCCGGATGAATCGCTCTGGTGGTCAAACCAGATCCGCACGCGCCTCAAGGCTATCGCCGCCATCATGCACGATTACATGCCCTGGCTGCTGCCCGAATATGCCACCCTGCGGTCGATGCAACAGATTGCACTCACTGACAAGGATGCCTTCCCCAAGCTCGAGAAGCTGGCCGACTTCGCCACGCAGCTCGAAGGCCGCCTCGGCCGCGCCTGGTCAACTCTGAGCAGCAAAGAGGAAGGTCTCAGCGACGGCACGCTCGCCGAGAAGCTGCGCTCCGAGCTGCCCGAAGCACGCGAGAAGGCAACCGCACTGGCCACAAGCGTTCACGACGCCAGCGAGACAGCCTATCGCCTCGCCGACGACATGGACTTCGGCTTCCTCGTGCAGAAGGGCCGCAACCTGCTCTCGATCGGCTACGAGATCGCCACGCACACCCTGCACGAGGCCATCTACGACATGCTGGCTTCGGAAGCTCGCATCGCCACTTTTATTGCCGTGGCGAAAGGCGAGCTCTCGCAGCAGGGCTGGTTCAAGATGGGCCGCACCCATGTCACCGCCTACGATCAGTCTGTTTTGCTCTCCTGGACAGGCACCATGTTCGAGTACCTGATGCCCGCCCTCTGGATGCGCAGCTATCCGGACACGCTGATCTCGCGCACGCTGCACGGCGTAGTAAAGATCCAGCGCGATTATGCGAAGGATCTCGGCATTCCATGGGGCATTTCCGAGTCGGGATACAGCAAGACCACCGACGACGGCCACTACCACTACCAGGCCTTCGGCATTCCTCCGATTGCTCTCAAGTGGGACGCAACCGCCGGGCCGGTCGTCTCGCCCTACTCGACTCTGCTCGCGCTTCAGGTCGATTCGGTCGAAGCCCTGCGCAACATGCATCGCATGGAGCAGATGGGCTGGACCGGCGCCTACGGCTTCTACGAAGCAGCCGATTACATGGAATCGACCAAGGAACCGGTGCTCACACGCGAGTGGATGGCCCACCACCAGGGCATGGGCCTCATGGCCATCCTCAACCTGCTTGAGAATGATCTGACTCACACCTGGTTCCATGCCAACCCGCTCTTTCAGGCAACGGAGCTGCTTCTGCACGAAAAGCCGATTCGCGAAGCCACGCTCAAGGCGGAACAGAAGAAGTTCGCTCCGAAGAAACGGCCCGCAAGGAAGAAGGCCAGCTAGTCACAGTCACTGTTACAAAAAGCCGCCGGCATGCCGGCGGCTTTTTCATTGCCTCCATCTTTGCGTCAACCTTATGGAGCTGTCATCCCGAACGCAGTGAGGGATGACAACGTAACCGGCTAAGACGGCGGACGCGACACCTTCCTGTCCTTCCGCCGATTCGAAACAGCCTTGAACCACAACGCCCCGATCGCAAGAAACGGCAACGAATAAAGCATCAGGTCCCAGCGGCCATAACCAGTCGGAGTGACGTCCACATCCGTAGCCGCCTCACCCGACCCACCCGTTGCGCTCGATAAGAGCACATGGATATGCCAGCGTTCCTCGCGGTCGAACGGCAGCACCACCTTGTACTGCACCTGCCCGGCCAGCACTTCGCGCGGCGCGTCATACACCTTCTCAGGCAGACGCCCGCTCACTGGCTGAATCCCGATTCTGACCTTCATATCCGCCGGCACAGGCTTCCCGTCACGCGGATCCAACATGACAAAGAAAGGACCGCCGCCAACATCGGGATTCGCCCAGACGGTCACAATCGCCGGGCCCACCGGCTGATCCTTGAGAATCGGAAACGGCGGCCCCGTATGCGCAAACGCCGCGTGCTGAAAGGCGATCCACAGCGCGCACATCAGAATCTTTCGCAGAGAAAAAGCAGTTCGCATCTTCATCCGGCCATCAACGTCGCGCGCATGTCCATCGGTTGCAGCATCAGCCAGACTGCGATCACGAGCAGCACTACATCTACCGCAGCCCACGGAGCAAAGATCGCCGCAACCCGATCCTCCGCATCTTCTTCCGCAAGCCGCCACGACACGATCAGAGAGCCCGCAAAGCCCATCACCAGCGCTCCCATCTGCAATGGCTGTACCCAGCGCAGCGGAAGCCCCATAAGCGTCCACATCGGATCGCCGAAAGCGTAAATACCGATGTCGTTAAGAGCCGATTGCGTCACCGGGATCACTGTCAGCAGTCCGGTAAGAAAGTGAAACGAATAATGCGACAGCCACATGCCGAATCCCACCGGCACCAGGCTGTAGCTGTAGCGCAGCAGCATCTCGCGCCAGTTGCGGGCCGACACCCGGCTGCTGACCGCCGCAGCAGGCAACAGCAAAACCGCTGGCAGCAGCACGATCACCGCGACAAAGACCAGCCCCAACAGCAACGGCTGCCACTCGGTACGAAGCACACTACCCAGCCACTTCTCCATGCTGTAAACCGGAGCTACCATGCCCAGCGCGTTCATGAGCGCGCTGAAGACGAAGAACACCGCCAGGGCCGCAAGATCCACGCGCCGCGAGAATCTGCCGATTCCCGACCTCAGCGCGTTCGACGATAGCTCCGCGACCGGCTCCCGGCTGAGGATACCGACATTATCGTGCGGGCAGGCATGCACGCAATCGAGGCAGAAGGTGCAGTCTACGTTGCCTTCCTTGCGCGGCTGGAAAAGCGCCGTCTCGCATCCCCGCTGCAGGATCACGAACTTCTCCGCACCCGGACCAGCGGCACGCCGCCCGCGAATGCAATCCTTCGTCTGGCAGCGATCGCACACGCCGTGGTCGCGCACCGCCACTTCCAGCGGAGAGACCGTCGAGGCAATGAAGTTGAACTGCCCGATCGGACAAAGATACTTGCAGAAGGTCGCGTGCTCAAACAGCCCATCCACCAGCAGCGCAATGCCGAAGTAGCCGGCGGTCAGCCATGCAGTCCACAGTGGCCGCGACCACAGGCTGAAATTCTCATAAGCAAAGAGCACGCCCGCAAACAGCAGAATCCCGCCCCACTTGTTGCGCAGCGCCCGAGGCCAGTTCCACCGCGGCTTGAACAGGCGGCGCCCCGCGTTGCGCACCAGCATGAACGGGCACGCCATACAGAAAAAGTTCCCTGCCACCAGCAGCACCAGGATCAGCACGCCACGAAAGTGAACCCACGTCAAAACGGTGGAGAGATTCTTCGGCGAGATCTGCGGTCCAAAGATCCCATGCAGCACCATGACAACCGCAACAATGAAGACCGGGATCTGCAATAAAGTACGCGCATGCTTTTGCTTCAGAAAACGCCCTAGCATGGGCACACGCAGCAGATCGAATCGCCGCTCCTGCACATCAGGTATGTGTTGGGACAACGCCATCGATTCAGTTCGCTTCCGGCTTTGCGTCAACGCCGCGAATGTCTGTCGTTCGATGGAGAGTCCGGCCATCGGCAAGCCGGATGTGCAGCTCGATCACATAGTCGCCCGCCATCGTGAACTCGACCGGCGCGCGATATTCACCCGGAGCCGTTCCGGTCGCAGTAGAGTTCGAAGGAACCATGCCCGGATGGTTCATCTCTGTCTCGACCGAGATACGAGCATCGTTCAGGGGAGGACCGTTCGCTCCACGAAGCTGGATGGCAAGGGTATCGGTGCCGACATGGGGATGGGCAGAAGCGAGAGTCGGAGTGACGCGAATGGAAGCATCATCCAGCCGCGCCTGTCCGCGATGACAACCAGAGAGCCCGATCAAGCATGTTGCTGCAACTGCGATGGCTTGACGCCTAAGATACACCAACCGTCTCCTGCTCCTTCGGTCTCCATGAGCAGCTGCACTCCGCATGTTGCGTCTCACCAGTCGGAGGAAACATGTGGTAGTACATGCCGATCACCATCGGGATGAAAACTACCGAGTTATAGAACAAGTGTAGCTCCACGCGCGGAAACACGAGCTGCAGCACACTGCACGGTACCGGCTTATGCCAGAGGTTGTGGTGGAAAGTCGCCTGCCCAATCAGCAGCAGGTGCTCGATGTGGTGCCAGAACTGGATCACCAGCGCCGCCGTCCACCACGTACGCGCCCGTCCCGTGAATCCCTTGCGAAGAATCCAGATACCAGCCAGCATCACCACCGCATAGCTGTAGTGCAGCGCTTCGCTCTTAATCAGCCAGGGATACCACAGCCCCACGATCCCATTTGCCATCGGCCGCGGCCAATGCAGAACCCAGATCTGGTACGCCTGCACCAGGTGCTCTCCCCAATGCGCCAGCACAATCGCCATAAATACCTGTAAGGCGCGCTCGTGCCAAGCGCCGTTCAGCTTTTCATAAAGGCTCTGCCCAGGCGCGGGATGCATCGCGACCGCCGGAACATAAGTTGCCATATCCGCTCCTCATCCAGATGGGTTTCAGGATGTAGCAAAACTAGCGGACACGGATCGGCCGTGTCATCGGTCTTTTCGCGGGGTGCGGTATCAATCTTTGGATGGAGAGCGGCCACGGCCCAAAAGGCCTGCCTTACCAAAAAACAAAAGCCGGGCCAAAGCCCGGCTTCCGCCTCAGAAAACTTACTTTACTGAGTCCGAATGCGCCGCCAGCTCGCCGGGCATGCCCACCGTCGGAACCAGCATGTCTTCCTTGCGCATCACCAGCGTGGTTGCATTCAGGCTGGCCAGCTCGAAACCGTGGCCATGCGTGATGGCATCCGTCGGGCAGGCTTCCACGCAGTATCCGCAGAAAATGCAGCGGTTGTAGTCGATGTTGTAGATCTTCGCGTAACGCTCCGCGCTCGAGATGCGCTTCTCTTCCGTGTTCTCGTCCGCTTCGATGTAGATACAGTTGGAGGGGCAGGCGGCTGCGCACAGGAAGCAGGCCACACACTTCTCCAGGCCATTCTCATCGCGCTGCAGCACGTGGGCGCCACGGAAGCGCTCCTGCAGAACCGCGCCACGGCTGGGACCGGGGCCGTCGGGATAATTTTCAACTTCGGTCGGTTTGAACATCTCCCCGAAGGTGATGCTCATGCCTTTAGCCACACCAGCGATGTTGCGAACAATCGACATGCAACCAGTATAACCGTGTCAGCTGGAAATTCGCTCGGCCAATACGCGCCCGACTGCGGCAACCGCCGCACTCTGCTCTTCCGGCGAGACTTTCGCCGCAGTCAGAAAGACCGCCGCGAAGATCGGTTTCCTGTTTGGAGGCCACGCCACGGCGATATCGTTAGCCGTGCCCGTGTCGGAAGCGGTGCCGGTCTTATCTCCGATGCTCCAGGTCTTCGGCAGCCCCGCGCGCAGGCGGGCGTCGCCGGTGGTGTTGGCCTTAAGCCAGCCGATCAGGGTTTCGCGCGATGCAGGCTTAAGCACATCACTCAAAACAAGCTTCTTCCAGGTGGCGAGCACTGCGTTCGGAGAAGTAGTGTCCCGAGGATCTCCAGGGACCGTGTCATTCAGCGTGGGCTCGGTGCGATCGAGGCGGGAGACTGAGTCTCCTGTCGAACGAAGGAAGGCGGTCAGCGCCGCCGGGCCTCCGATCGCCTCAAGCATCAGGTTGCCGGCGGTGTTGTCGCTCAGCGTAATGCCTGCCTTGCAGATCTCCCGCAATGCCATGCCGTCTCCGCCTGCAAACTTTTCCGTGGCTGGGGAATATTCAATCAGGGCTTCACGGCCGAACTTCACTTTTCTGTCGAGCGATTCCCGCCCCTCATCCACGCGATGAAGAACCGCAGAAGCGGCCAGCGCTTTGAACGTACTGCACATCGGGAAGCGCTCGTCGGCGCGATACCCTGCACGCTCGCCGGTCGCCGTTTCCAGAACGGCAACGCCAAGCCGCCCGCCGGAGCTCTTCTCGATGGCCGCAAGCTCTTCCTCGATGCCCTGTGTACGGATCGATCCGAAAGCAAAATACGGCGTGAGCGCAGCTGCGCCAATGGCGGCCAGAGCCTGTCTACGATTGAATGAAATTGTGTGCATGGAGTTCCATAGTATCGTTCAGAATGTAGGAAAACCGGGCTCTCCCATTGCCGACAAAGGAACATTCATGCCGCTGATCACACGATTGTTTGCAGTTGCCATGCTCGCTACCACCTGCGTCACATTGTCCGCGCAAATGGCCCGCTCCGGCGAACCGGCTGGAACGCCCGGCAAGCTCACAGTGCAATATCTCGCGCAGAGCGAAACCCTATCGGCGGCGGATCTCAGGGCTTACACGCACGCGACAGTCACAGTACACAATCCGCATACGAATGCTGACGAAACCTATTCAGGTGTTCCACTCATCGATCTGCTTGTAAAGCTGGGAGCCCCGCACGGTCACGACCTGCACGGCAAGGCTCTTTCGGATTACGTAGTCGCAACCGGCTCCGATGGCTACAAGTCCGTACTCGCACTGGCCGAAGCCGACCCGGAATTTCATCCAGGCCAGATCCTCGTCGCCGACGAGATGGATGGCAAACCGCTCGACGAAAAAACCGGCCCATTCCGGCTCGTCGTCACCGAAGACAGACGCCCGGCACGTTCGGTCCACAGCCTCGTTTCGGTGGTGGTGAAAGCAGCGGAATAACGCTAGGGCATGAAGATGCGGTCGTGCAGGTCGGGCGCGACCTGCCGGAAATGCTTCACGTTGTACGTGTAAATGCGCTCGCATCCCGCCTTGCGCGCCGCAGTCATACCAAGGGCATCGTAAACAAGCCCACCGGCCAGCCCCTGCCGAGAGCAGGCGCGCACCACGGCAAGCTGCTCCCCCATTGACAGCTCGACAATCTCGAAATGGGGAAGGATGTAGTCTTCGATTTGGCCAGTTCCTGAACCCTGCCTTACTCGTCAATCCCCAGCTTCTTCCAGATCTCATCCACATGCGTTTTCGTCGCCGAATCCATCTCGATCATTGGCGGCCAGGGGCGATCGAAGCCTTCGGCGGCCCACTTGCGGGTGGCGTCGATACCCATCTTGCTGCCGAAATTCGGCAGGCGTGAGGCGTGGTCGAGCGAGTCGATCGGTCCCAGGGTAAATTCGATATCCCGCTGAGGATCGATATTGTTGGTAGTCCGCAATACTACCTCGCCTACATCCTGCACGTCGCAGTCCTCGTCCACCACGATGATGCACTTGGTGAACATGGCCTGCCCCATCGACCAGATGCCGTTCATGACCTTGCGTGCCTGCCCGGCGTAACTCTTCCGGATCGAGACGATCATCAGGTTATGGAACACCCCTTCGGCAGGTAGGTTGATATCCACGATTTCCGGAAGGGTCAACTTCATCAGGGGCAGGAAAATCCGCTCAACGGCCTTACCCATCCAGGCGTCTTCCATCGGAGGCTTGCCGACGATGGTGGCCGAGTAAATCGGGTTCTTGCGATGCGTGATGCAGGTGATGTGGAAGACCGGATATTCGTCCTCCATGGTGTAGTAGCCGGTGTGGTCGCCGAACGGGCCCTCGATGCGCAGCTCATCAAGCTTCACGTAGCCTTCGAGAACGATCTCGGCATGTGCGGGAACCTCGAGATCGACCGTTTCGCATTTCACCAGCTCCACCGGCTTCTGCCGCAGGAAGCCGGCGATCATGAACTCTTCCACCTCGGGCGGGGCGGGAACGATTGCCGAAAACGTCGTAGCCGGATCGGTGCCGATGGCTACGGCCACCTCCATCCGGTTGCCGCTGATCTTTCCCAGGGCCAGCCTGGTAGTACCGCCCGCCGTCTCGGCCATGGCCTCGACATGGCTTGCCGCTGAATCGCCGGACGCAGCCCGCAGCCGTTCGCGCAGGTGCTCCGCGGCATTCTTCTGGCGCTGCCAGTGCATGCCGGTGGTCTGCCCGTCGAAGACCTGCATGCGGTACATGCCCATGTTCCGCTTTCCCGTTTTGGGGTCGCGGGTAATGACACAAGGCAGCGTAATGAACTTGCCTCCGTCGAGCGGCCAGCATTGCAAGACCGGAAAATCGAGGAGATTGAAGTTCTCCCGCAGGATCACTTCCTTGCATGGGGCGTTCTTGGCAGGAATGGTCTTCGGGAAGAACTTGCCGACCTCGGCCAGCATCGGCAACATCTTGAATTTGTCGAGGAAGCCTTCCGGGGATTTCACATCCATGAAGGCGCGAATGCGGTCAGCAACTTCGTCCAGCGAATCGACCTCGAGAGCCAGCTTCATCCGGCGGTCGCTGCCGAACTGGTTCATCAGGATGCGCGCGCCGGGATAGCCCTTCACATTCTCGAAAAGAAGCGCCGGTCCGCCTGGGGTCTTGCCCCGCTTGCCGGCTTTTGAGGCCCGGTCCGCGATCTCGCAAACCTCAAGTACAGGATCAACTTCCTGCTTGATCCGTTTCAGTTCCTTTGCCTTTTCGAGGGCGCTGATCCATTCTCGAAGGTCGTCGTATGCCAATGCAATCCCCTAGCGAGCCCGGAGGGCTCGCTTCTCATTCTAAAGGGTTTTGTTCAGGATTTTAGACAGAAGAGTCTTAGGGGTTTGGCTCTACGGTCTTCGAAACGGCGACCGTCGAGTGCTTGGCGGTGAGGCTCTTAATGTTTGCTTCAAAGCGGCGCAATACCTGCTCGCGGCCGAGATGCTCTTCGGCATAGCTGCGGGCGGCAATGCCCATCTCGCGGCGAAGCTCCGGGCTGTCGGCAAGAGTCTTCACTGCATCGCGCATCGCCTCGATATTGCCGGGCGGCACGTTGATACCGCGGCCATGAACGGCCTCCGCTACCTGAGTTCCCGGTGCGGCGGTCGCCAGAACCGGGCGCCCGCTGGCCAGCATGCCGGTGAGCTTCGAAGGCATCACCAGGTCGGCAGCGTCGCCTTTTTGCGGCAGCAGGTGGATATCTGCGGCATTGAGCAACTCGTTCAGCCGGTCCATCGGCTGAAGAGGCAGCAACGAAACATTGTGAAGACCAGCGGTCATCTCTTCGAGTTGCGGACGGAAGGAGCCGTCGCCGCAGAAGACGAAGCGCAGCCGCTTATCCTCGCGAAGCTGCTGGGCAAGCAGCGGCAGCATTTCCAGGCCCTGCTTGTTACCGAGATTGCCGGAGTAAAGGAGTACGATCTGGTCGTCGCTAATTCCCAGTTCCTCGCGGAACCGGTTGGGGCCGGTCATCGGCTGAACCGCATCGATATCGACCCAGTTCGGGAAGAGGATGGTCTTGGCCTTGTCGATTCCCTTTTCACCCAGGCGCTTCACCATGTTCGGCGAAATGCTCGAGACGCGCGTGAAGCCCTGCATGATGTACCGTTCATAGGCGAGCGCAAAGTTGTGCGTTGCGCCCTCCGACGGCAGCAGGCCGAGGTCGAAAGCGGCGTCGATCTCGAAATCCTGAACGTGCAGCCACGCCGGCGCTCCGGAAAGCATCGCCGTCATGATGGTCGTGGGTGCGCAGAAGAACGCCGGCTCCACGGTCAACACAACATCGGGACGCCAGAATGTCATGGCCAGCATGACAGGCAGACTGGAGGTGGCAAAGGAGCCGAGGTGAATCATGCGGCTGATGCCGCTCGGGCGCTCGGGAACCCACAGGGGGCAGCGGTAGATCTTCACGCCTGCCGGCGAGGTTTCCGTCTGATAACGCCAGGGGCTGTAATCTTCGCGAACCTTCCACGCAGGATAATACGGAGGAGCGGTAACGACACGCACCTCGTGGCCTCTGCTTGCAAGCCATTCCATCATTTCTCCGGAATACTTACCGATGCCGGTCAGTTCCGGAGAATAATTAATACCCAATAGCAAGATTCGCAACTCTCGATGTCCTTTTCTGGTTGGGGCCTGGTTTATCGAAGCCAGTGGAACAGGGAGAAAACGGAAGGTGCTTTTATAAGCATAGTCGATTCTCAGGGAAATTCCCGTTACGAAACGCTAAATTATCTGCAGATGCATTATTTCCTTCGTCAACAGCTGAAAACTCAACCCCTTGCAGCGCTGGGGCTTTGCCTGATCGGTACATTTCTACTTGCCGGAGCTTTCGCGCCGTGGATTTCTCCCTCAAATCCCTCGGCGATCGACCTGCCCCATCGGCTGGCTGCTCCAAGCGCCATGCACTGGCTGGGAGCAGATGAACTAGGCAGGGATATATTCTCTCGCCTGATTTACGGGGCACGTCTGTCTCTTACTGTGGCCTTCTCCGTCGTGGCATGCTCTTTGGTGCTGGGCACGACGATTGGGGGCATCGCGGGCCTCTACGGCGGTGTCCTAGATATGATGCTGAATGTGCTCGTGATGAATGCTTTTCTTTCGCTTCCGGGCATCCTTTTGGCAATTTCTTTCGTTGCGTTCCTGGGGCCGGGTTTAATCAATTTGATTCTGGCGCTGTCTATCGGTGGATGGGTGGGATATGCCCGGCTCGTCCGCGCGCAGGTACTGGCCGTGAGGGAGCGGGAATTTGTGGAAGCGGCGCGGGCACTCGGAGCCAGCGATCTGCGCATCTTCTTTCGGCACATTCTGCCCAATATTGTGCAGCCTCTTATTGTTCAATCAGCAATCGGCATGGCCGGAGCCGTACTGGCAGAGGCAACGCTCAGCTTTCTCGGCCTGGGCGTACCACCACCCACGCCAAGCTGGGGCGCAATGCTCAACGACGCACGCTCACACCTCTTCGACGCGCCGCACCTGGTGATCTTTCCGGCACTGGCGGTCATGTTCTGCGTGCTGGCATTCAACTTTATCGGCGATGCACTTCGCGACTACCTCGATCCTCGGACGCGCATGTCCGTGGGACTTTAGCCGTGAAGATCGGCGTCATATCCGATACGCATGGACTGCTTCGCCCGGAAGCAGTGGAGGCCCTGCGCGGGACCGATCACATTCTGCACGCCGGAGATGTTGGAGATATCGAGATCGTGCACAGGCTGCAAGAAATTGCACCTGTGACGGCGATCCGGGGAAATGTAGACCGTTCCGGCCCCTGCTCCCTGCTTCCCGAAACGGAATATCTCGAGCTTGCCGGCCACAATTTGTTTTTGATCCATGACCTGAGCCAACTCGATCTAAACCCGATTGCTGCGGGGGTCGCGTGCGTGATCTACGGACATTCGCACCAGCCGAGCGAAGAATGGAAAAAGGGAGTTCTTTATTTCAACCCCGGCAGCGCTGGGGCGCGACGTTTTTCGCTGCCGGTTTCGGTTGGATTTCTCGAGCTGACCGATACGGTGTTTCAACCATCCCTGAGGAATCTGCTCGGCTGAGACATCGTCCAGCAGGCTAATCGAACGGGTTATGTGCGCGTAGCTCGGCGACGATTTCGGCAGCGGCCTTGCGGGCTTCGTCGCTGCGGTCTGGCGGGAAGGAGATGGCTCCCACTCGGGCGTGGCCGCCTCCGCCGTAGCGCTCGCAGATCGTGGCCAGGTTCAGCATCTTGTTTGGATCGGCCTTGGTCCAGGGGTTTGAACCTACCGATACCTTGGTGCGGAAGCTCGACTTCGACAGACCGATCGAGTAGGTCGCGTTCGGGTGCAGGTAGTAGGGGATGAACTTGTTGTATCCCTCGAGCGGCTGATCGCTGATGTCGAAGTAGATGGTCCCGTTCTGCTCTTCGGAGCGCTCGCGGATGAGTGCGAGGGACTTCTGGTGGCGCTCGAGGAGCGGCGGAAGCAGATCGGCTACGAAGGGTTCCTTGAGGATGTCTCCCAGCGACATAGAGGTAAGCAGCGGAATGAGGCGCGGGATGAAGGCCGGGTCCTGGATGGACTCGATGACCAGCGTGAGCTTCATGGCGGGCGCGGCCATTTCGACGGCAGCTTCGGGGCTTTCGTAAAGGGCTCCGTCGACGATATCGGCCCAGTGTATGAGGTCGGCTACCGGCTGCGCATCGAATCCGAATTTGGTCGACGCTATGTGCGCGAGAAAGCTGGTGCAGGAGGTGTACTTGGGATCGTAGAACCGGCGCATGGTGTAGCGCCCGTCGGCGAGGCCGTTGCGATAGTCCTGCTGATCTTCCGGCGAGAGGAAGGCGCTGAGGTGGTGATCGAACCACCAGGTGATCTTTGGCGACGCCGAGTATTTGAAATCGACGATTGCGTTTTCGTCGCCGGTGAAGTCGGCCTCGTTAAAGAGGGCTCCAGCGCGGTGGACCAGGCCATGGTAATCGTAGGAAGCATCGGGCGCGATGCATTCGCGATGGAAACGCGTAAACAGCGATGCGGAGCAGGCTCCATCGAAACACTTATCGTGATAGAAAACTCGGACGTTCAAGACCTGCGACTCCAGGGAAAATATTGTCAGGAAATGACTAGGATTGCCGGGACAGCCTCCAATGTCAAGGCGAAGGGGTTGAACGGGCCGGAAGCTATCGTAAGATGGCACAAATGAATTCGCCCGCGCCCGATTCTTCTGAACTGCCCGAGCCCGAGCATTCGAGCTCAAACACGATCTTTATCGGCCCCGATGGGCTGCGCCCGGGCTGGCGGGCCTTCCTGTTTGCCATGTTAGTGGCCACGCTGGTGCTCATGGGCATGTTTGTTCTTCCGCTGCTGGTGCAGATGCCGAAGAGCGACATCCTGCCGCTGAGCTATGCGTTCGCAGTGGAGTCGCTGCAGTTCCTGGCAGTGCTGATCGCTACGGCAATCGCCTCGCGAGCCGAGGACAGGCCGCTCACGGCGTACGGCTACCAGGGACAACGGCGGCTGAGCCTCATGGGATACGGACTGGTTTCCGGCATTGCCGCCATCAGCCTGCTTACGCTTGGAATGTGCAAGGCTGGATTGCTCACGGTCGCGGGCAATCCGCAGATCCACGGAGCTTCGGCTGTCGGATTCGGAGCAGGCTGGGCGCTGATGTTTCTGCTGGTGGCGCTCTTCGAGGAATCTGCGCTGCGTGGATACATGCAGTTCACGCTGACGCGGGGTATCGGCTTCGGATGGAGCGCGCTGCTGCTCTCGGGCCTTTTCGGCCTGTCGCATGTGAGCAATTCGGGAGAATCGCTGATCGGCCTGTGCAGCGCGGCGGGGATAGGCCTGGTCTTCTGCATGAGCCTCTGGTACACGGGCTCGCTCTGGTGGGCCGTGGGCTTCCACATGGCATGGGACTGGGGCGAATCATTCCTGTTTGGCACAGCCGACAGCGGACTGGTGGTGCAGGGCAGCCTGCTACGCAGCACGCCGAAGGGCGCGGCATTGTGGAGCGGCGGCAGCACCGGGCCGGAGGGCAGCGTGCTCATTCTGCCTGCGGTCGGCATGGTTGCGCTGCTGGTGTGGCTGACCTGGCGGCGGCAGGCTTCTCCATTCGGTGCTTCGCCCTGGAAACCTGCCCCGGCACCTGCCATCTCTCGCTTCGAGTGAGAGAATGGGGCTGAATGACCCTCGGTAGAAAAATAGTGGATCGTGAGCCGCGCCGCCGTCCGGTGTTGCGCATATTGCTTATTCTGATCGTTGTCATCTGTACCGGCGCCGTTATTGCTGTCGCAGGCGCGGGTCTCTGGATGAAACATGCGATGCGTGCTTCCTTGCCGCAGCTCGATGGGCAGACCCGGCTGCGCGGGCTCTCCGCCGCGGTGACCATTCGCCGCGACAAGCACGGAGTGCCTCACATTGACGCCGCGAATCTTGACGATCTTTTCATGGCCCAGGGCTACATCACCGCACAGGACCGCCTCTGGCAGATGGATATGGCGCGGCGCATGTCCGCGGGCGAGGCGGCGGAGATTCTTGGGTCGAAGCTGGTGGAGCACGACCGGGTGCAGCGGGTTCTTGGCATACGCGCCAATGCAGAGCGCCTTACCGCGACGCTGAGCAGCTGGGATCGACGCTATTTTGAGGATTATGCGCGTGGCGTGAATGCTTATATCGCTGACAGCGAGGGGCATCTGCCTGCGGAGTTTCGGCTGTTGCACTATGAGCCGAAGGCCTGGCGGCCGGTCGACTCGATGCTGGTGGTGATGGCGATGGTGCAGATGCTCGACCAGCGCTGGGATACGAAGATCGAGCGCGAAACCATTACGGCGAAGCTGGGTCCGACGCTTGCGGATACGCTTTATCCGACAGGGTCGTGGCGCGATCATCCGCCGACGCAGTCGGTTCCGGACCTGACGGCTCCGCAGCAGATGATCCCCGATGTTCCGCTCGATGAGTCGCAAACGAAGCTGGAAGACCTGCAACACCTGCATGACCTGTTGCATGGCGGCCGGGATGCCTGCGACCGCTGCACTGCCGGTTCAAACGAATGGGTGATCTCCGGTGCGCATACGGCCTCCGGCAAGCCGCTCCTGTCGAACGATATGCATCTTGGACACCAGATTCCGAATATCTGGTACGAGAGCGATCTTGCCTCGGGAGGCTTTCACGTTGCGGGCGTGACCGTGCCGGGGATTCCTTACATCATCGCCGGGCATAACAACCACATCGCCTGGGGATTTACCGCGCTGTATGGCGACGTACAGGATCTGTTCGTCGAACAGTTGAACGGCCAGGACGAATACAAGGCTGCCGATGGCTGGCATGCGGTGGAGCATTCGCAGGAAACGATCCACGTGCGCGGCGGCAAGGATGTGGTGATCGAGGTAGGGCGAACCGGGCATGGCCCGATTGTGACCTCGCTGCTGCGCGGAGAGAAGCGCACGATTTCGCTCGCCTGGAGCGCCAACGATGCGCGGTCTACAGGCATTCCGCTCTTCAATCTGGACGGAGCCTCGAACTGGGAGCAGTTTCGCAATGCGCTGAGCCACTGGTGGGGACCGACGCAGAACGTGGTTTACTCCGACGACCAGGGGCATATCGGCTACCAGGCGGTGGGAAATATTCCCAACCGGGTTTATGGGCTGGCGCCGGTTCCGATCACCGATGCGAACCATGAGTGGCAAGGCTTTGTCCCTTTCGAACAGCTGCCTTCAACGCTCGATCCCGCGAGCGGCGTGATTGCGACGGCAAATGCGCGGATCACTCCCGATGGCTACCCGGTCCCGCTCTCGGGACAGTGGGCCGATCCTTATCGCAACGAACGCATCTGGAAATGGCTGGCAGGCAAGGAAAAGCTGACGCCCGCGGACATGCTGACGCTGCAGACCGATGTATATTCCACAGTGGATCAGGAGCTGGCGCAGCGGTTCGCTTACGCGATCGATCATGCGAAGCACCCTGGGCTGCAGCTGCGGCAGGCAGCGGATCTGTTGCGCAGCTGGGATGGAGTGGTTGGCGTGGATTCTCCGGCAGCGACGATTGTGGATGCTGCGAAAGAGGCTTTCTGGCAGATGGTGCTGAAGCCGAAGCTGGGCGACGATTGGCAGCTTTACCACTGGGCGGAGAGCGAATTCGCGCGTGAGCAGATCATCATCAATGCGCCCACGCAATGGCTGCCTGCGGGCGAGCCGACCTGGGACGACTTTCTCGCAGACATGGTGAAGCAGGGCCTGAGCAACGAGCATGCTCCGCTCGACCTCAATCACTGGCGCTATGGGACAGAACATCCTGTAGAGGTCGCGCATCCGATCTACGGCCTGCTGCCGTGGTTTAAGCACTGGACAGGCACCGGCGTGCTGCCTCAGGCCGGCGACAAGACGACAGTGAAGCAGTCGGGACGCAGCTTCGGGCCTTCGCAGCGCTTCACGATGGACTGGAGCAACGTTGACGGGTCTACCGAGAATATTGTGATGGGCGAATCGGGCGATCCGCTGAGCGACTATTATCGCGACCAATGGCCTTACTGGTATGCCGGGAAGACCTTTGCGCTGCCGTTTACGAACGACGCCGTTGCAGCGCAGACGACACACACGCTGCGGCTGATTCCGTGAGATGGCCTCAGCGGCTAAAGCCGCTCGGACTTTGCGGGGCTTGTGGCACGGCTGAAGCCCTTCCCTTTCACGGTACAGGCTTCTCAGAAATCCACGACGACGCGCTCGTGACCGCTGCGGAATCTGCGCTCTTCAGGTGCATCGGACGATAGCTATGCTCTTTGGATCAGCAGGAAGACAGCGACGGTCGATGATGCTGGCGGTAGTCGGCATCGCACTGCTGCCGCTGGCCTGGCGCGGACCATCGTGCGGGCATGATTTCGATTTTCATCTCGAGTCGTGGCTGGAGATCGTCCGGCAATGGCACCAGGGAGTGCTGTATCCACACTGGGCGGCCTCGCCTAACTTTGGAGCGGGCGAGCCGCGCTTTGTTTTCTATCCGCCAGCTTCGTGGATGCTGGGTGCACTGCTGGGGGCGGTGCTGCCGTGGACTTGGACTCCGCTGGCTTTCACCCTGATTGCACTGGTCCTGTTGGCGGCCTGCTTCTTTCGCATGGCGCGGGAGTGGATGCCGCTGGACGATGCGGCGCTGGCGGCGTGCCTTTATGTCGTCAATCCGTATGTATTGTTCGTCGCTTATGAACGCACGGCCTATGCAGAACTGCTGGCTGGAGCGTGGCTTCCGCTGCTGGTGCTGTATGCGATGCGCGCAAAGCCTTCGGCGATGCGGCTGGCGCTGGTGGTGTGCCTGCTATGGCTTACGAACGCTCCAGCTGCCGTGATGGGCTGCTATGCGCTGGTGGTACTGGTTGGCGTGACGGCACTGATGGAGCGGAACTGGCGGCTGATTGCTCGCTCGGCGGTCGCTGTACCACTGGGGTTGGGCATGTCAGCGTTTTACCTGGTGCCCGCGATTTATGAGCAGAAGTGGGTGGAGATTCGACGGGCGATCGCCGAAGGCATGCGTGTTGAGGACAGCTTTCTTTTCGAGCACACGGGCGAGGCCTTTCACGACCAGGTATTGCACTCTGCTTCATGGATCGCTGTTGCCATGCTCGCGATTACGCTGGCCTCATGGCTGCTTTCGCTACGCGTGAAAAGCGCGAAATGGCGCATACCGTTTGCGGCGCTGGCAGTGGCGATTGCGGTTCTGCTGACACATGTAAGTGATCCGGCATGGAGATATATACCCGAGCTCCGATTCCTGCAATTTCCCTGGCGATGGCTGCTGGTGTTGGGCATCGTGATGGCAGCATTTGCGGGGTTGGCTATGCGGGGCACGGCATCGTCCCGGCGAAGGATACTGTGGCGGACCTCTGCTGTTTTTGTGATGGCTGCCTCGCTTTCGGCGTTGACGTGGACGCAGTTCTGGCAGCCGTGCGATGACGAGGACAATGTAACGGCACAGCGGGCTTCGTTCGCATCCGATGAAGGCTTTGAAGGTACGGACGAATACACGGTAACGCCTGCGGATAACGGCGATATTCAGCGGGACATGCCGGAGATTCGCCTGGTCACTCGTCCTGATGGCGATGAGGCCGATAGTTCGGTAAAAGAAAACCCGGAGTGGGATGGCAAGAGCCCCGATCTGCAACCGTCGCAGGTACAGATCCGCCGGTGGAACGTGGAGCACATGACGGCGGCTGTCAGGACCAAAGCCAGTGGTTTCCTGGTATTACGGGTGACGGATTATCCGGCGTGGCGGGTGCTGTTGAACGGAGGCGAGGTTCATAACCCTCCGCGCAGAGATGACGGATTGATTACGATTCCGGTTGCCGCCGGGGATTCGCTGGTCGATGTCCGCTACCGGGCGACGCCGGATATGTGGGCAGGGCGCATCGTTTCAGTGCTTGCGCTCGTCATATGGATAGGGCTGTACCTCCTGGAAGTCCGCAAAAGGCATCCGGAAACGGTATCATGGAGCGAATGCAAGCCGAAGTTTCAATGAAAGAACTGCTGCAAACGGGCGCCGACCTGATCGACACTGCGCTCGAGCGGCTGCTGCCCAGCGGGGACGCTGTTCCCGCCTCGATTCACCGCGCGATGCGCCATAGCACCTTTGCTGGCGGGAAGCGCCTGCGTCCGATTTTGACGATGGAAGCCGCGCGCATGATCGGCAAGGGCTCCCTGCCGCATGGCGTGGAAGACCTGGGCGCGGCCATCGAGATGCTGCACACTTACTCCCTGATCCACGACGATCTGCCAGCGCTCGATAACGATGACCTGCGCCGGGGCAAGCCGACCTGCCATGTGGTGTATGGCGAGGCGATTGCGATTCTCGCGGGCGACGCGCTGCAGACGCTCGCTTACCAGACACTTGCGGGCCTCCATTGTCCGCCTGCTGCTACGGTGGAGATCGTCCGCCTCGTCGCCGAAGCGACGGGAACCGTCGAAGGCATGATCGGCGGGCAAGTACTGGACCTTGAAGGTGAGCACTCGAAGCCTACCGCCGAGAGCGTGGATGCGATTCACCGCGCCAAGACGGGTGCGCTCATCCGCGTAAGCCTGGTTGCGGGCGGCGTCTATGCCGGCGCGGGGCGGGATGACGTTCGCCGCCTGACAGAATTCGGACGCAAGGCGGGGCTGGCCTTCCAGATTGTGGACGACATTCTCGATATGACCCAGGACTCGGCGCAGCTTGGCAAGACCGCCGGCAAAGACCTTGCCAGCGACAAAGCGACCTGGCCCGCGGTGTTCGGTATCGAAGCTTCGCGACGGGACGCCGATCGCCTGATTGCTGAAGCATTCGAGCAGCTTGCTCCTTATGGCAGGAACGCCGAGACGCTGAAGGCGCTCGCGCGATACCTGGTGGAGCGCACGCACTGAGATGGCTTTTTCCGAAGAGAACGTACTGAACGCGCTCCGCGATGTCTACGATCCGGAACTGCCGGTAAACATCGTCGATCTTGGACTGATCTACCGGGTGGACGTGGAGCCTGATCCGGATGCGCCGGGGATGGTGCCACGACAAAAAGTGGAGATCGACATCACCATGACGTCGAAAGGGTGCCCTTCACACGAACGGATCATTGAGCAGGTGCGCAACCGCCTGGCAGGAGAACGCGAGATCAGCGCGACGAATGTGAACCTGGTCTGGGAACCCGCGTGGGGACCGCAGCGCATCAGCGAAGCGGCTCGGAAACAGCTCGGAATCGAGTAAGGTCATTGCCTTCCCACGTCTCAGAATTGAGACGTGGGGCACACGGTTTTGGCTATCGAGTGAAGGCCTTTTGGAATTTCTCGCCCTTCTTCATCACGTCTTCCACGAAAGTTTCTGCCTTCACGAGCAGGTCCTGCCCGGTGCGAAGGTGGTCCGGTAGTTTTTCCCACAGCTCGCGCACGCCTTCGGGATTTTCAAGCACGGCCGCGGTTGCCCCGGCCGCCGCTACCGCGATCGCTGCCTTCCGCTTCCCGGTGAAGAGAAGAAACGCACTGATGGCGAACGAGCCTGCGGCGACGACACGCGTCCACGGGACTTCGGAAGCCGCTTCAATAACCGGACCAGTGAGGCTGCGAGGATCAATCTGCGAAGGAATCTTGGTAAGGCTCATTATTTGTCCCGATCCAAAGAAAATGGAATGGTTGTTGCTTCCGTTTAAGATGCGCTCTTAGTCGAGATCGAAGTCTCGGAACGGTTTGCCGCTGTCCGGCGTTTCTTTTGCCTTGCGGAGCGCCTCGGCAAATTTCTTCTCGAGCAGGTCTCCGCTGTTCTTCTGGGCGTCGACCGACTGGCGAAAGAGCGATTCCTTTCGCTCTTCCTGGTTGCGCATAGCGCGGGCGGCTGTTTCGAAGTCTTCGAAGGTGCGCTTGCGAGGTGCAGGCGTGTGGGCGATCACGGCCCCGGTTGCGACATCGATCTTCATAGTCGATCCGCATTCGGGGCAGGCGACTTCGAGGGTGGCATTGTTTTTTGGACTCATCACCGTCTCCCGGCCAGTGGCGCTGGCTGGTTTCGGTTTATTTTAGACCTTTTCTTTGAGATCTAAGGACAGAAGGGTTTCGCACTGGTATGCGACGCGTGGCTTGCCGTAGGGAGAAGAACCACCTCAGCGGTTGAAGCCGCTTCTTTACAGGCATTTCATTCGTGGGGCTGAAGCCCCACGCTACCCATTTGTACGCGGTTCCGGCATCGCAACATGCAGGTTCCTCGCTGCGCTCGGAATGACAATTTCACCTGACAGCTAAACCTGCGCGCTGTTTAGAGGAAGATCGCCTTATGGCCGGGGCACTCCTGGGCGGCCTGTTCGACCAGCTGAGGAATCAGGCTGTCGCCGTAGCGGGCCAGGTATGCCACTGCTCCGATCACGCGCTCCTGCGGATGCTGCGAGGGATAGAGGCTGAGGAAGATCGCATCCACGTGACGGCGAAGGCTGGTCTCGGTCTGCAGCTGGTAGTTTGCGGCCAGGCGGCGCAGGCGATTCATCTGGTAGCGCATCTTCGAAGCAGAGACGGTAGCGGAGCGGCCCAGTTCAGGGTTCAGAGCGCTCATCCACTGCGTCAGCTCGGTTAGTTCGGCATCAAGTGCATTGCCAGCGGCGGAAAGCTTGCGCTTGCCTTCGACCGGCATAGAACGCGCACCCAGACGCTGCGCGAGTTCATCAGGGTTCGCGCCAAGGACATCAGCCAGGGAAAGCTGATGTTGTTCGAGGACCTGTGCGATTGCGGGCTCGACCAGTGTCGCGCTCAGGCGGGGCAGAATTGGGGTGGAACGGCCGAGGATCGACTGGTAGAGAACCTCGGTCTGCGCGAAGTAGGCGATCTCCGCAGGGCCGCCGACATAAGCCGCTGTCGAGAAGAGCACGTCCTGAAAAACGGGGCGGAGAAGCGCATTGGGACTGAGCCGTTCGGGCGAGGACTCGAGGATGCCCAGCAGATCTGCGGTCGAGTACTGTTTTTTTCCTGCCGTCCAGATGTTCTGGTCTTTGCGCTTCAAAGAAAGGCGCGTGCCGGTCTCTTCGTCTACGAGAAAGAGCAGGCTGCTATTGGGGGCCACGAGGACCTGTGCGTGATAGCCACGCTCTTCGAGCAGACGGGTACGTTCGAGCAGCGCTGTTTCGAGCTCTGCCGCATGCTCGATCGCATGGCGCAGCACCGGGGCGCCCAATGCATGAAAGCCACGAGTGGAGGCGTCGATGACGACGAGTCCCTGCTCGGCGAAGACGGATGCGAGCAGCCTGCCGAAGGCCTGCGCGTAGGTGGCTGCGGGAGTGTAGGCATCCTGCAGCACGTCTGCGATGGGGCTGAAGCCGAGCAGCTCTGCCGCCTGGTCGAGCAGCGGGCGAATCTCTTCTCCGAGCACAACGTTGCCCACCGGCTTTGCGCTTGGCTCATGCGCGAGGCGCAGCGTGTGCAGTTCGTGGCGCGAAGCCAGCGTGACGTGATCGGCCTCGGCGAGGTCATGGTCTTCCGTCGCCAGCCAGAAGACAGGAACGGCCCCGATGTCGTTGGCTTTACGAACGGCTGTCGCTGCCTTCAGAAGCGTGAAGAGCGGGCCTCCAAAGAGCGCGACCTGCTGGCCGCTGATAACGGCCTGTGCTCCGTTGCGCAGGCGATCGATGTTGGCCAGGGCTGACGGACTCGCTCCAAATGCCCTGTTCTGCTCTGCAAGCAGATCGGCTAACTTTGCTGCGTGAGCCGGATCGGAAACTGTAACTGGCGAAGCGGGCGACGTGGAATAGGCGGTCTGCGAATAGAACGGAGCGAGCGGTTGCCGGCTCTCGACGTAGTCGAGAAAAAGCCGGCTGAGTCTCGGCAAAATCGAGATCGGATAACACTCGGTATGCAAGGCTCTGCCCTCTTCCCTTCCCTCGCTGTGGAAACGCTGCCTGTCCAGTTTCTCACGAGGAATAGCGGTCTCCTCGCACACGTACGCCTTCTTTTCGATGCCCATCCGCAGGGATGCGCTTCAAAAAGGTGAGCTTCTCTGCGTGCATTTTCGGGCGTATTCAGGACGCCATCAAATTCACTCCACGAATGTTACCGTTTTAAAAGTACATCTGGCGAGGAGCGTGCATGGCAGCGAAGAAGCAGACGGTGACAGAGAAACTGAAGCAGGCAGCAGGAGCCGAGGTAGTGAAGGGCAAACTGGCCATCAAATCGGGAAAAACCGCGAAGGTCACGTCGTCGAAAAAGGTTTATACCGGACCGCTCTTCAGCGTTTTTAAGGAAGAAGTACATGAACCGGGTGTCGAGCCGGTAAGCCGCGATGTCATTCGTCATAATGGCTCGGTCGTTATCCTTGCTGTCGACGACTCGAAGAGCAGGAAGGATCCTTACATCGTGATCGAGCGGCAGTATCGTCACGCTGCCGGTCAATATCTTTACGAGGTGCCCGCCGGCAAGATCGATGGCAATGAGAAGCGCCTTGCGGCAGCGAAGCGCGAGTTGATTGAAGAGACCGGCTTCCGCGCAAAGAAGTGGACCGCGCTCACGCGCTATTTTGCGAGCCCGGGTTTTCTCGGCGAATGGATGCAGGTCTTTCTGGCCGAAGGTCTTGTCGCTGGAGCATCACAGCCGGAAGCAGATGAGAACCTTGAAATTCATCTCGTGAAATTGTCAGAGTTGCTGCGGCTGATCGATGCCGGAGAGATTCTCGATGGCAAAACACTTGTTTCTGTAATGCTTTACGCGCGTCAAAAGAAGATTCGATGAGATCACTGCGCTTTTATATCTGCTGATAGCGGCTTGAACACATCCCGTGCCTGAGAAAACCAAAGTACTGCCACGTGCGTCTCTACCCTTAGAAGCCGGTCGTAAGTTGCACCGACTGTAATTCGCACTCAGGAAGGGCAAGGGCTCGTGGCTCAATACAAAGGCAAGGTGAAGTGGTTCAACAATGCCAAAGGATATGGCTTTATCGGGCGGGACGATGGGCCGGATGTTTTCGTTCACTATAGCGCGATCCAGCTGGACGGCTACAAGAGCTTGAAAGAGGGCGACGAGGTGGAGTTCGACGTGGTCGAGGGCCAGAAGGGCCCCCAGGCAGACCAGGTAACGCGATTGAAAGAGATCGCATAGCTGAATACAACCTAGCGACAACGTCCGCCACATTACGCAGGCACACTCCAGGTGTGTGTGTCAGCAGGCACAAGACAAAACCCAGCCATCGATGGCTGGGTTTTTCTGTTTCGAATAGCCGATAATCGAAGTGCATGGATAACCGCACGATCGCCCAGTTACTCGGAGAAACTGCCGACCTGCTAGAGATTTCGAATGCAGATTCTTTCCGGGTCCGCTCCTACCGCCGCGCTGCCGAAGCCGTCGAGTCAAGCACGGTTCAGCTGAGCACGCTCTGCAGCGACGTAAAAAAGCTGCTGGAAATTCCCGGCATCGGCAAGGGCATGGCCGCGAACATTCTCGACATGGAGAAGACGGGCAGCTTGCCGCTGCGCGAGGAGCTGCTTGCGAAGTACAAGCCCACCATGCTCGAACTGCTGAAGCTGCCGGGCATGGGTCCGAAGACCGTCGCGCTGATGTGGGATGCGTTGCAGGTAGGCTCTGTTGAAGAGCTGGAGACAGCCATTGCGGAAGGCCGCCTGAACAACCTGCCGCGCTTCGGAGCGAAGCAGATCGAAAAGCTGCGCAAAGGCATTGAAGATCATAAGAAGAACAGCGGACGCTTCCTGATCGATGAAGGCGAGATCGCTGCCGAGAAAATCATCGCTTATCTTCGCGCATTTCCGGGCCTAGAAAAAGTGGAGGTGGCGGGCTCGCTTCGCCGGGGACGCGAGACGGTCGGCGACCTCGACATTCTTGCTACGGGACCCGCCTGCGCTGAGAATCTGGTTTCCGCAGCGGTGGACTATACAGCAGCGTATCCGCCGATTGCGGACCTTATTGCGAAGGGGCAGAACAAGGTCAGCTTTCGCCTGCGCAATGGATTACAGGTAGACGTGCGGCTGCTGCCGGAATCATCCTATGGCGCGGCGATGCAGTACTTCACCGGGTCGAAGATGCATAACGTGACGGTGCGGCAGCGAGCGCTCAAGAAAGGTTACACATTGAGCGAGTACTCGCTCGCGCGGCTCGATGATGGATCGGTTGTTGCCTCTGCGACAGAGGAAGAAATTTATGCCGCGCTCGGCCTCGATTGGATTCCGCCGGAGATGCGCGAAAACAATGGCGAGATCGAAGCCGCCGAACAGCATCGCCTGCCGGAGCTGATTCGGCAGGGAGACATTCGCGGCGATGTGCACATGCACACGATTGCGACCGATGGGAAAAACACCATCCGCGAGATGGCGGAGGCCGCGCTGGCTCGCGGCTACGAATACATCGCCATCACCGATCACTCGAAGAATCTCGCGATGACCAATGGCCTCGACGATGCTCGCGCGCTCGAGCATGTGCGGCGCATTCGCGAGGTCGATAAGGAAATGGAAGGTCGCATCCGCGTCTTTCCCGGCATCGAGGTAGACATTCTCGGCGATGGAGCCGTCGATCTTTCAGACGAAGTGCTGGCGCAGATGGATGTGGTTGTTGCCAGCGTACACACTCTTTTTAATCAACCGATCGAGGAGATGACGGCGCGAGTGATCCGTGCGATCGAAAACCCGTACGTGCGCATTCTCGGCCATCCTACCGGGCGTCTGCTGCTGCGCCGCGAAGGCTTTCAGATCGATCTGCGCGCAGTGCTCGAGCGGGCATCGGCGCTGGGCGTTGCGGTGGAGCACAATGCGTATCCGGATCGGCTGGATTTGTGCGATCGCGATCTCCGCCTGGCGAAAGAGCTCGGCTGCAGGATTACTGTGAACACCGACTCCCACCACACCAGCCACATGGAGAAGATGCGCTATGGCATTCGCCAGCTGCGGCGTGCGTGGCTGCGCAAGGAAGATGTGCTGAACACTTTGCATCCTGAAGAGTTCCTCGCGGCTTTGCGTCCGCTCCCATAGTCCACACCCATGGATCGTTAAGAAAGAGAAAGGATCTCCTAAGCAGCATGCTGAAGGCTATTGGAATCGCGGCGGTCGTCGTCGTTGCCGCTATCGCCGCCTATGTTTTTCTCGGAAGGAAGCCGCCGGTGCATTCCGGGCAGGTGTTGAGCGTTCACGTCTATCCCATTCATCGCGAACTGAAGCCGGCGAGTGGCACAGAGGGCATGCAGGGCGTCGGAGACACATACGATCAGCTGATTCTGCTTGCGGATGTCTCCATCAAGAACGAGACGAACATCCCGCTTTTTTTGCGTGATATGTATGCAGACGTGCAGCTTGCGGAGACTCCGCAGCGCAGCGCAGCCGCTACGGTGACGAATCTGGAGAAGGTATTTGTCGCGTATCCCGAGTTGAAGCAGTATCAGAAGACTCCGCTCGCACGCGACACTACGCTACAACCAGGCCAGCAGATCGAGGGACTCATGGGTTTTGTTTTTCCTATGTCGAAGGCGCAGTGGGATTCGCGCACCGGCGAGGATCTTACATTTATTTTCCTGCACCAGAATGCATTGAAGCTGCACGTTACGAAATAAGAAAAGGCATGGCCTGCGCCATGCCTTTTTACGCAAGGGCCGAAGCCCGCACCTGCTTTAGTTCCCCGACGTGCTGACTGGCATCGGCGCACCCTTCGGTGTGGAGATGTAGCCCTGCACCTGGTTCTTGGTCACGTTGTTTACGACAAGTTCATAAAGCAGGTTATCTTTGCCGGTGTAGAACTGGATCGGCTCGTTCAGGTTGCGATCCTTCTTCTCGATTTTTTTGTCGTCGGCGTAGACCTCAAGCGTGAAGCGATAGTGCTTGGTGTCGGCCTTCTTCAGTTCGAGGCTTACGGTTGAGACCGGCTTGCGCTGTCCCTTCTCGAGCGTGAATTCGAAGTAGTTGCGATCGCCCTTGTGCTTCAGAATCTCGAGCTCATTGTGATTCGTTGCGATCAGGCCACTCTGCACGCCCATGTCGCCCTTCATGGACTGCAACTGGCCTTCAGCGGTCTTCAGCTCGGTCTGAGTAGAGCTGAGGTCGCTCTTCACCCCGCCAACATCTGTCTTCACACTGGACACATCGTTTGACACTGAGCTCACATGCTGCTCGGTCGCCGCCTGCTGGGTTTCAAGCTTACGCGTCGCTGCTTCCTGCCTCTGCATCAGCTCCTGCGCACGTGCTTCGAGTTGCTTCTGGGTCAGGCCGAGGGAATGGCCGAGGGTTTCGCTCGTTACCTTCAGCCGTGCATTGGTTTCATCGAGCGCCGAGTTCAGCTTTTCGTTTCGCTGCTGCGCCTGCGCTAGCTGGGTTTCCGCGTGGGTGAGGCGTCCGGCAAGGGAGTAGCTCCAGATCAGACCGGCGACAGCTGCAAGCACTGCAAGGGCTAGAAGCCCCAGAAAAAGCCCTGAAAAGCTACGCTGCTCGGGCTCAACCAATGGATCGCTCATGGGTCGTTCCTTTCTTCCAACAGATGCTCAACGTTAAGACGGACAGGCGGCGAGCCGAGCCGCAGTCTTTCTGAGACAATACGCCGTTAGAATGAACAAGTGAACCAGATTGATATTGCTGTCGTGGGCGGAGGCATCATCGGCCTCTCCGCCGCAATGGAACTGGCTGCCGCAGGCCGCCAGGTGACGGTCTTTGACCGTGGTCAACCCATGCATGAAGCTTCGACCGCGGCCGCCGGCATGATCGCAGGACGCGATCCGGAAAACCCTGCCGCTCTGCAGCCGCTTTCAGATCTCAGCGTACGCCTGTATCCCGAATTTCTTCGCCGCCTGGAAGAACTCTCCGGTGTTGCTGTCCCGGTACGAACATCGCGGACGATTCAAGGCTGTCACAGCCTGCCGGAGGGCAGCAGCCCGATCGACGCGGCAGCAGTTGCGTCTCTGGCGCCTGACTTCGTCGCAGATCCATCGCTTCAGTTCATTCTGTTAGAAGAGGGCAGCGTCGATCCTGGCGATCTGCTTCGTTCCCTGCCAGTAGCTGCGCGTGCACTGGGAATTACTCTTCTCGACAACCACACCGTGACGGATATTCGCCAGGAGACGGATCGCGTAGAGATTGCGACCGATGCAGGCCACTTCACGGCGAATACGATCGTCTATGCGACCGGTGCATGGTCGGGTGATCTTCTTGGACTTCCTATCTTTCCGCGCAAGGGACAAATAGGAATGATTGAAGCGCCGGCCGCGCCTCTGCTGTGCACAATTCGCACGCCCGGGCTCTACCTGGTGCCGCGCGGCGATGGACGCATCGTGGTTGGAGCGACGGTGGAAGACGCGGGTTACGACACGAACGTAGACCAGAAGATTGAAGCCCTGATCGAAAGCGCTGCAACGCTGTGGCCTCCCGCAGGCAAATGCCGCATCCTCGAAACCTGGGCAGGGTTGCGACCGGGATCGGCCGATCAACTTCCTGTTATAGACCGCTGGGGCGACCGTGGCTATGTGACAGCGGGCCATTTTCGCAATGGCATCATGCTGGCTCCAGGCTCGGCGCGCGTGCTTCGCCAGTTAATACTTGGTGAACCTGTCTCCATCGATCTGACCGCTTACAGGTGCGACCGTTTTGCCTCCTCATCCGTACTTACTTCATGACACGTGAGGAAAACACGCAAATACGCTACTCTATAGGGTAGTCTTCGTCCTGAACGCTTCTCTGGATACCCTCGAAACGATCTGATTTCGAATTTTCGGCATCCAAAAGCACAAGAACAACTACGAATCAGTTCACAAAAGAAGCGTTCTTCGAGAGCGCTGGAGGAAGAAGGGGTATGGCAACTGCGGTAGCAACAAAAGGACTCGAAGGAATTGTGGCAGCCAACTCCGGCATCTGCTGGATCGACGGGGATGCGGGCGTGCTTGCCTACCGCGGTATCGACATCCACGAGCTGGCCTCGCAGTCGACGTTTGAAGAAACTACTTACCTGCTGTGGCACGGCAAACTTCCCACGAAACCTGAGCTTGAAGCATTCTCGAAACAACTGGCCTCTGCAAGAACCCTCCCTCCTCAGATCATCGAACTCCTCAAATCCTTCCCTAAGACAACGACTCCGATGGAAGTACTGCGCACGGCGGTTTCGGCGCTGAGCATGTATGACGCGGATGAGAAGGCTGTCGACCACGATTCGAACGTGCGCAAGTCGTTTGCACTGACGGCGCAGATTCCGATGATCGTTGCGGCATTCGATCGTATCCGTAAGGGTAAGGAAGTAATCGAGGCGGACAAGTCGCTTTCGCATGCAGGCAATTTCCTGTGGATGCTGAACGGTGAGAAGCCTTCGGAAACTGCGACCAAGACCTTCGATGTCGCGCTGATTCTGCATGCGGACCACGAGCTGAATGCTTCGACCTTTGCCGCGCGCGTGATCGCGGCGACTCTCTCCGATGTTCACTCGGCCATCACAGGTGCGATCGGCGCGCTGAAGGGACCGTTGCATGGCGGCGCGAATGAGGCCGTGATGCGGCTGCTCTTCGAGATCGACAAGCAGGGTGCCGATCCTACGGAGTACGTGAAGGAGATGCTGGCGCAGAAGAAGAAGATCTCCGGTTTCGGCCATCGCGTTTATCACACGGAAGATCCGCGCGCGACACACCTGCGCAAGATGTCGGAAGAGCTGGGCAAAGCGGATGGCAATCCGAAGTGGTACGAGATGTCCCGCAAGATCGAGCTGTTTGTGAAAGAAGAGAAGAAGCTCAACGCGAATGTTGATTTCTACTCGGCTTCCACCTACACGACGCTCGGCATCGACCTCGACCTGTTCACGCCGATCTTCGCGATCAGCCGCATCTCCGGCTGGGCAGCGCATGTGATCGAGCAGCTGGGCGACAATCGCCTGATCCGCCCGCGTGCGGAGTACATCGGGCCGGAATATCCGACCAAGTACACGCCGATCAGCGCGCGCTAAACCGCTGCAAAAAACAAAAGAAGAGGGCGTCCTCAAAGAGGACGCCCTCTTCTTTTTGGTGGCCGGATCGAAAGAGGGCTCACTGGCCTGGATGTAAGGGCTGAAGCACGCACCTACCCGTCATGCCTTGCACGTTCGCGTGATCCTGCTGCTACCTGCGGCTGGCCGGAGGAATGATTCCGTTCATGCGCAGGTACTCGACGAGCTGGCCGTAGTGGTCCATCGAATGCGCCATCGCAAAAGCGGCGGTCGATGCCCGAGTGGCCTTCCGCTCCTCGGGAGCAGGCAAGGAAAGAAATGCGTTTTCAGGCGTGATCGTGTTCACGGCGGCGTGAGCAAAGGCATAGCTGTCACGCAGGGCCTTCATGATCTCGTCCTTGCTCTTCAGCTGCATGATCGCCTTCGGGTCCTGCTCGCCCGGAACGCCCCACCCTTTGAAGAAACTGAAGTTCGCGGCGGCCAGATGCTTTACCTGCGACGCGAAGCTGCTTACGCCTTTGAAATCGCCGCTGGCGGTCGGAACGAAATCGTATTTGTCGGCAGGCATTGCGTCGGCAGCGCTGACGATCTGCGACTCCATCGTGGTGAGCACTGCGGTGAACGCTTCTGCGGGCGGAATCGGTTTACCGGCCTCGGCCATCTTGCCCGCCCCCATCTGTGCGTGTGCTATCGGCTGCATCATCAGCGCGGCACAACAGAGCGCGCCTGCCATCCATTGTCTCGTATTCATGTTTCTCTCCTCGACTGCGTAGCAAGGGTAACAGGAGCGGCTCGCAATCGAGTGATGACTTGTGACTTCGCGTAGGATGGCTGTGACGTATGAATCCATATCCCAGTTTTGATCTCTCCGGACAGAAAGCCATCGTAACCGCATCGGCACGCGGACTTGGCCGCTCCATCGCCCTTGCGCTTGCCCATGCGGGAGCGGACGTCGCACTTGGCCTGCGCGACATCAATCGCCACGGCGGACTGGTTGAAGAGATCGAGGCGCTCGGCCGGCGATGCCTTCCGCTGCAGATGGATGTGACCCACCTGACGCAGGTGCAGGCCGCGATCGAAGCGACGGTAAGGGAATTCGGGCGCCTGGACATTCTCGTAAACAATGCGGGCATCGCTCCGGTGAACCCTGCCGAGGACGCAACCGAAGAAGACTTCGACCAGGCGATCGAGGTCAACCTGAAGAGCACTTTCTTTGCGTCTCAGTATGCGGCGCGGCAGATGATCAAGCAGGGGTACGGGCGAATCATTAACATGACTTCGCAGGCCGGGCTCGTGGCCCTGCCGACTGTCTCGATTTACTGCATGACCAAAGCGGGAATTGCGCACCTGACCAAGTGCCACGCCGTGGAATGGGGTAAGCACAACATCACGGTGAACGCGGTGGCCCCCACATTCATTCACACGGATGGAACCTCGGAAGTGCTTGCCGATCCTGTATTTCACGCAGACGTGCTCGAGCGCATTGCCGCTCTGCATCGCATCGGGGAGCCGGTCGAGGTTACGGGCGCCGTCATATTCCTCGCCTCGCCCGCAGCGTCACTCATCACAGGACACACGCTTGTCGTCGACGGTGGATGGACGGCAAGATAACGGCATTTCTCACAACAGTTGCGTAAAATAGAACGATGCAACGCATATACATGGACGCCAACGCTACGACTCCACTTTTGCCCGAAGTTCTGGAGGCGATGCGTCCATGGCTGCTGGAAAGCTTCGGTAACGCTTCCTCGGTTCACCACTATGGCCAGCAGGCGCGAGCCGCGGTTGAGGCTGCGCGAGGCCATATTGCCAGACTGCTGAACTGCCGTGAGGGCGAGGTGGTCTTCACCTCCGGCGGCACCGAGAGCGACAACCTGGCGGTCTTCGGACTTGTGAAGCCGGGCGACCATGTCATCACCAGCCAGCTGGAACATCATGCCGTGCTGCACGCTACGGAGCGCCTGCAATCGCGTGGCATCGAGACAACTTTCCTGTCCACCACTCCGGATGGCCGCATCGATCCCGAGCAGGTGCGCGCGGCATTGCGACCCAATACGGCGCTGATCAGCATCATGATGGCGAACAATGAAACCGGCGTGATCCAGCCGGTGGAAGAGATCGGCCGCATTGCCACCGAGGCAGACGTCTGGTTCCACACCGATGCTGTGCAGGCTGCGGGCAAGATTCCTATCGACGTGCAGGCGATTGGCTGTGACCTGCTGAGCATCTCCGGACACAAGTTTCATGCTCCGCAGGGTACGGGCGTGCTCTTTCTGCGGCGTGGCACACAAATCGAGCCGCTCTTCTTCGGCGGGACGCACGAGCGTCAGCGCCGTGCGGGCACCGAGAATGTCGCAGGTATCGTTGGGCTGGGAAAAGCAGCGGAGATCGCCGCAGCAGGGCTGACCAACGGGACCATGAACAAGGTTGCCGCATTGCGTGACCGGCTGGAGAAGGGCATTCTCGAACGGGTGCAGCACGTCGGTGTGAACGGCGCAGGCGCGCGCGTTCCTAACACGACCAATCTTTACTTTGAGCAGCTCGAGGGCGAGGCGCTGGTCATTGCGCTCGATCTGAAAGGCATCGCAGTCTCCGGCGGGTCTGCCTGCGCCTCGGGCGCGCTCGATCCCTCGCACGTGCTGCGCGGCATGGGCCTGAGCCCGGAACGTGCCCGCGCGAGCCTGCGCTTCAGTCTTACCAAGCTGAACACGGAGGCCGACATTGAGGCAGCGCTGGAGATTATCCCCTCTGCTGTGAGTCGTTTACGCGAGCTGGCCCCGGTAAATGCAGGTACGCTCGGCTAGAGCGTGCTTTCGTCGAAAAAGCCGGGCTGTCATACTGGATATATGCCCGAGAGCCTGAACAATACGATTGCCGTGGCCATGTCCGGCGGTGTCGATTCGTCGACCGTGGCGGCGATGCTCAAGGACGAGGGCTATGAGCTGGTCGGGTTGACCCTGCAGCTTTGGAACCAGCGGCGGCTTTCCGGCAAGGAGGGCATGCCGGAAGCAGTACAGGGGCGCTGCTGCTCCATCGATGACGTTTACGACGCTCGCCGTGTCGCAGAGACGCTTGGAATTCCCTACTACGTGATGAACGAGCAGGAGCGCTTCGAGCGCGATGTGGTGAAGCCGTTTGTTTCGGAGTACCTGGCCGGACGGACGCCGATTCCCTGCTCGCTCTGCAATAACCATTTGAAATTCGATCAGCTGCTGGTTCGCGCACGCCAGATCGGCGCAGACCGCATCGCCACCGGTCACTACGCCCGCAACGAATATGACCCGGCTCGCAATCGCTGGATTCTGAAGCGCCCAGCCGACCTGAGCAAGGACCAGACCTATTTCCTGTTCGGGCTGACGCAGGAGCAGCTTTCGCGCACGCTCTTTCCGCTCGGCAACTACCAGAAGCCGCAGGTGCGGGAGATTGCCGCACAGCATAGCCTGGCGCTTGCGTCGAAGCCTGACTCGCAGGAGATCTGCTTTATCCCTGGCGGAGACTACAAGCAGTTCATCGATGCCTATCTGGACGAGCAGGGCGAGAGCATTCCCGACACCGCCGGTGAGCTTGTCACCACCAGTGGAGCCGTACTGGGCCACCATGGCGGCATTCATAATTTCACCATCGGACAGCGTAAGGGGCTTGGTATCTCGTCGCCCAATCCGCTCTACGTGTTGCAGATCGACCACGAGAGCCACCGCGTGACGGTGGGCGGCGGGGACGAATCCACAACACAAGAGGTGAAGGCCAGGGAGCTGAACTGGATTTCGATCCCCGAACTGACGGGCGAGATGCGCGTGCGCGTGAAGATCCGTCATCGCCACGAGCCTGCCTGGGCCACGCTGCGAACGACAGCCCCGGATGAAGCAGCTGCGACCTTTGACGAGCCGCAGCGTGCTGTCACCCCGGGACAGGCAGCTGTATTTTTCGATGGAGACGAAGTGGTGGGCGGCGGCTGGATTAGTCGCTGATGCCCGTGTTGACCACATCTTCTGCTGCGGCAGCCTCCGCGGGCGTCTTCTTGCGCCGCAGTACGCTCAAACCAGCCTTTATTCCCGTAACAACGCCTGAGATCTGACGGATCGGAATCGACGCCGTGTGCTGGAGAACGTCGCCCGCATGCGAGACGGAGGTCAGCACAGCGGTTGTCATCTCATCCACACGATTGATCTGCACATTGGCCCGGTCGACCAGGTCGTCAATCGACGTGCTGACATGGGCTGCCTGGTGGCGGATCGAGTGGCTGGCTTCGACAAGGTTTGTTGCCGCAATCTTGAGCTTTGGAGAGACATCGTCAAGAAGCGCGCGAGCTGTTGCAGCGGCCGGTACGGCATGCTGCTTCAACTCATCTGCAGTGGAGTGAAAACGCTTCACGGCCTCGCGGACCGCAAAGTACATCGCAAGCAGTACAAAGGCCTGCAGGAGCACACCGAGTGCGGTGACGGCCGTGAAGATGATGTAGAAGATGGGGGATATCTGTGTCTGCATGGCCCGCTCCTGCGCCTTTCGTCTTTCCTGGTATCCGGGTTATTCCGTTACAGACCCACCGCCGGTGGTTGTGGTGTTCACATAGGCTTCCTTGCCGGCATCGACGGCGGCGGTCACCTTTTCCTTCTGCGTTTCGACAAACTGACGGCCCTGGTTCACGAAGTCGTCCCACTGTGCACGGCCACGATCGACATAGTCACGGCCGCGGTCGACGTACTCGTTCACCTGCACCTTGCCGCGGTCAACGTAGTCATTCACCTGGTCGACAGCCTCACGGGAACGCTGACGCAGGTATTCGGAACCTTCGCGCGCGCCGGTCACGATGTCTTCACGGGTTTCCCTGCCGGACTTCGGCGCATAGAGCACGCCTACCAGCGCACCAATTCCAAGCCCCGCCAGAAACCAGCTGAATCCGCTTCCGCCCTTGTTCTCTTCTGACATCGATGTATCTCCTTGTTCGTACTGAAGTTGCAGGCCGCAAAATCCGGATGGTAACAGACTGCCGGATACACGGCAACTCGATCGCTTCGTCTGCTTGGATGCGGTTGTGACCGGTCGCGCTGCCGGAAAACGGTCGCCGATCAAGAGGATACGAAAAAGAAATGCCGGAGACGTGAAGATCTCCGGCATGGGAAGAATCGATTGCAGGCTAGAAGTCGTAGCGCAGCGAGAACTGCTGACGGCGAGGCGTGGTCAACATGGAGTTGTAGCTTCCGAGGTTTCCCTGGGTCAGCGTGGCGCCTCCGGAGTTGATGATCGACTGTACATCGAAGCGCACCGTGTTGGTCACGTTGTAAACCTCCCAGGTCAGCTTGAGGGCTCCGAATTCCTTAAAGCCCCAGGACTTGGAGAGACCCGAGTCGAGGTTGAAATAACCGTCGCCGCGATAAGCGTTACGCTCACCAGCTTCGCCCGGATATGGCAGTCGAATCGGACCACCGCTGTTTACGCCGGAGTTGATGGCATTCGGGTTGTCGAAGGCCTGCGGCGCAGCGCCGGGATCCATGTGGCGGCGCATCTTTACGTTGCCTGTCTTGACTGCAAAGCTCGACTGCTGCCAGTCGGTCGTCCATCCCGGCTCATAGAGCGAGAACGGCAGACCGCTGGTGGCACGCAGGATGCCGGAGAGCTGCCAGCCTCCGATGATCGCATTGGTCATCGTATTGGCATTGCCGAATGCGGCCTTGCCCTTGCCGACGGGCAGCTGGTATACCCAGTCCGCGGTCAACAGATGACGTGTATCGAAATCGGAGGAGGAGCGGTTCAGCTGGGGCTTCCAGGTGTTGAGAATGGAGCTGGAGCCTTCGAAGACGCCATTGCCGCCGGCATTCCCGAATTCGGTCGACCGCTCCGTATCCGACCCCATGTCGATGGAGTGCGAGTACGTGTAGCTGACGTCAACCGCGAGTCCATGACTGGCCGGGTGACGCAGTGTGATCTGGGCTGCGTTGTAGTAGCTGGTGCCCATCGTGGACAAGGCATACAGAGAGGAGAACTGGCTCTGCCAGAACTGAGAGACGTAATCGGCAGGGCAACCGTATGCGCAATAGAAGTCGACGTCAGCCAGCGAGGTCGTTTCACCGTACTGTGCGCGGTTGAAGGCCCACTCATTGGTGTAGATCGCCTGAGTTGCGCTTTCGCCCGGATAGTCGACGCCCGCCATGAACGGGAAGACATCTTCAAAGTACTGAATGGCCGGAACGCTGGCGTTCTGATTGGACGTGGCCGATGCATTCGAAGAGTAGCCGCCGTTCTGGTCGACATACTTCGAAAGCTTGGCCGCGGCGTTGAAGTAATCGCCTCCACCCTTCTGGTCGACAAGATCGACCGGCTCGGCGAGATCGAGGCTTTGAAGCAGGTGACGGCCCATGCGGCCTACATAGGTGGTTTCGAGCGTGAAGCCGGAGGGCAACTGGCGCTGCACCGAGAAGTCGATCGCCTCGGTGTAGGGCGTCTTCATCTTGTTGTCGAGTCCCCAGGTGATCGCAAAGCCGGTGCTCGTGTCAGACGAAGGAGCGAAGGGGAAGGACACCGTTGGAGACGGTGTTCCATTGCTGAAAGGCAGCGTCTGGCGGCCAGTGAAACGCGGCGCGGTCTCGTTACCGTAGAGACCAGCCGGATTCGTCACGGAGCTGCTCATACCGAACGAACCATTCTGATCGAAGGTGTTGACGAGCGCCTCGCCGAAGTGATCGTAGTAGATGCCGAAGCCTCCGCGGATCGAGGTCTTCTCATCCGGCGAGTAGGCGAAGGCAAAACGCGGAGCAATATTGTTTTTCGACTTTGCCCAGTAGCCGGGACGATTGTAGTAAGGGCCCGCCGGCTGGAAATTCAGCAACGGCTCGTAAACTTCACCCTTCTGAGCGGCAGCCTCACGCTGCATATACCAGGCGTGCGTGTCGATGGTGGGTGCAACTTCCTGCCCCTTGGTTTCCCACGGCGTCTGCAATAGCGTATGGCGAATGCCGAAGGTCAGGGTCAGCTTGCTCGTCGCGCGCCAGGAATCCTGCAGATAATATTCGTACTCGTTCGCCTTGAAATGGCGATCGATGAAGGCACCATCTCCCAGCAGAGATCCTGAATCCGGGCCGGTGATCTGGTAGTTGTAGATATCGGTGACCGAGGGAATGGTGCCCACGAGGTTCGCATACGCCTGGTTGTAGGAGGTAGTGAAGCCACCATCCACGGGAATGCCATTATTGGGGGCCGGAGCTCCGTCACCGAGCCACGCAGGATTCGACGAAGCCGAATTGAAGGATACGGCGTCAGAAGAACGATTCTGGTGCACCAGCCGCCAGTTCACGCCGAGCTGGATATTGTGCTTTCCCTTGTTCCAGTTCAGGTTATCGACAATGTTATTCACGGGCACGCTGGCAACGGTGGTACGCGTTTCGGCAGTGGCAGTATCCAGATAGCGGAAATCGACATAATCACCCGAGCCGACACCGCGAATGCTGTTGCCCTGGCGGATGTATCCGTAACGAATGTCATTCACCAGGTTCGGCGTGATGGTCCAGGTTTCGCCTGCGGTGATGCCCTTGGTGTTATCGGAGAGAATGTCGGAAGGTCCCTGCCCCGGAAACTGTTCGACATCCTGCGTCGTGTCCTTCTGCAGGTTGCCGCGCACGAAGATCCGGTGCTTGTCAGAAGGCTGATAGTCAATGCGCGCAATCACCGTGTTGAGGCTCTGCGGATTGGGCGACGAGAAGGAATACGACCCAGTGTTGTAGCCACCGTCACCAGTCAGAGTTCCGTTCGCGGTCGGCATCGACTGGAAGTATGCAAGCGCATTCGGATTCGGTCCCGGACCAAAGGGATACTGCGCGGTATTGCAAACCTGGCAGCCAGCAGCCGCATCCATCTGCGTGATTTGCGCCGCAGTCAGGATCTCGTTGGCGGTACCTCCATTCGAGGTATCGCCGAGGTACTGGATATTACCCTGCTTATAGCTGGCGGTAGGAACAGTGCGCGTGACCTGAGTATTCTCGGCCTTGCGGGTGCCTTCGTAGTTGGCGAAGAAGAAGAGCTTGTCTTTCTTGATGGGACCACCGACTGCCACGCCGAAGATGTTGCGGACGATCTTGCCCGGAACATTCGCTTCACCGCTGGCGAGCTGCGCCTGCTTGTTGAACCAGTCGTTCGCGACGGTAAAGGTGGGACGGTAGTACTCGTATGCTCCACCGTGAAACTGATTCGTACCAGACTTGGTGACAAGGCTAATCTGCGCGCCGGAGGATCGGCCAGCATCGGCGTTGGCATTGCCGGTGGTGACGCGGAATTCTTCGATTGAGTCCTGGGTTTCGCGCAGCACGCCAGTAAAAGCAACGCCATAGACCTGGTCGTTGTCGTCAACGCCGTCGAGCGTCACGTTGCCCTGGTCGCTGCGGCCGCCGTTGACCGCACCGGAGCGGCTGTCCTGCGTCAACGGATTGGACGGCTGCGGCAGGAACAAAACACCGGGCTGCAGCGAGAGCAGATCGGGCACGTTACGGGTTTCGCTGGGCAGCGCCTGGATTTCAGTGTTGTTCACCGAGTTACCAAGCGAGGCGTCCGAGGTGTTCAGCGTCTGCGCTTCCGCGCTGACGTTCACCACTTCCTGGCTGGCCTGCACGCTCAGAGCGAAGTCGATCGTCGCGGGCTGGTTCACGAGCAGCTCTGCCGTCTTCGTCTGATCGCCGAAACCTGTCGCTGAAATCTTGATGACGTACTTTGCAGGAGGGATCTGGACGTAACTGTATTCGCCCGATGTTTTGCTGACCGTGTCGATGCTGCGCCCGGTGGCCGGGTCGGTAATCGTAATCTTTGCGCCTGGTACGACGGCACCGCTTGCGTCCTTAATGGTGCCGCGAAGCGAAGTCGTGGCGTTCTGGGCAAACGCGGTAGCAACAAACACAAAGGCGAAGAGAGCAAGGGCTAGAGCCTTGAACGATCGGGTCACTATTTCCTCCAAGAAGGTACAGCAGTGCGGTTTCTCCATATGACCGGAGATATTTCTTATGTCCGCAAGGGGCCTATCAGCTTGCGCAGGCAACTTTAATGAATGAGTAAATTATTTTCCCGAAAGAAAAGCCGGAATACAAGAGTATTCCGGCTCCGTTCATCTCGCCTATAAATATTTTTTATCGCTGTACGATGAAGCTTTCCTCTCGCATCCCTACTGATTTACTCCGCTTGCCAGAAATCCGCCATCGACGACCAGGGTTTGCCCGGTCACGAACGATGCCGCGTCTGATGCCAAATAGATAGCAGCTCCGACCACTTCGTCTGTGTGTCCGAAGCGCCCCATCGGTGTGCGCATCAGCAATTCTTTCCCGCGCGGTGTGTTGTCGAGAAGATCTGCGTTGAGGTCGGTGCGAAAAACTCCCGGAGCGATGGCGTTGACCAACACACCCTGGCTTGACCATTCCACGGCCAGCGAACGGGTAAGCGAGACTACGGCAGCCTTACTGGCTGCGTACGCGGCGACCTGATTCAATGCAACGTAACTGTTGAGCGAAGCGATGTTAATGATGCGTCCGTAGCCACGCTGAAGCATGTGCTCGCCAAAGATCTGGCAGGCTCGTAACGTGCCGGTGAGGTTGGTGTCGAGTATGCTTTGCCACTCGTCTTCAGGAAAGGTAAGCGTCGGGGCGCGCTTGATCTTTCCCGCACAGTTGATAAGGATATCGATCTTGCCGAAGGCATCGACCGTTTTCTCCAAAAGGCCTGCCAGTGACGCGCGATCAGCTACATCGGAGGCGACGCGCAGCGTGCGCACCCCTTTCGCTTCGATCTCGGCGGCTGTGCGCTCGACCTGCTCGGCACGCCGCGCCGAGGCGACAACATCCGCGCCGGATTCGGCGAGGCCAATGCTGAGGGCTCGTCCGATCCCAGAGGTTCCACCTACAACTACAGCAACTTTTCCTTTGAGACTCAGTGATGCGTGACCCATGGCTGCAACTTCCCTCTCTTGTTATGCCTGGTGCCCCAGGAACACCGGTGCGATATGGCGAGCGTAAAGGTTCTCTGTAACGTTGCGCGCGATAATCAGTTCGTTGGCCTCGACCATGCCTATGTAGCGTGGACCCATCTTTGCGGCGATCTTGAAACCGACATGCAGCAACTGGCGGACGTTTGGGTTATAAAGCTTTGACTTAGGGTCGTGCCGCAGCGCGCCGGTAAACTCTTCCGGCGACCATTCCTTCACAGTAGAAGGAGAAGGCAAGCGGGTTGCGTCGATGTCGATGACAGTCGCATAAGGCGCGCAGAGCTCGGCGCTGTGCGAGTGAGCTTCTGAGTAGATTTCCTTCGCCAGTTCGAGAGCCTCGTCTCCGGCCTCGGCCAGCCCGATTAGTTCCTCGAGCCATGTCGTTCCGGCTGTCTTCAGATGCACTCCGGTCGAGAAGTCAAGCATAGCGCGATGAATCGCCGGATAGATCGAGAATTTGTCACTGCCTGAGTGCACGCTGAGCTTGAGGTTCGCAGGCAATCCATAGTGCTCGACCGCGTAGCGGATTGCCGCCATGTCGAGCGTCATCTCGCGGCCAAACTGCGCAACATCTCCAACGTAGTCCACGCCTTTGTTGAAGCGGCCACTGAATTTTGGCGCGATGGTCTGCACGGGGATGCCTTCATCGGCAATGGCAGCGAGGATAATCAGCAACTCCTCGGGAGTCTGCGCGTGCTCGGTTTCATCCATCGAGATTTCGGTGATGAAATTGCCGCTGCCCTTGGCTGCTTCAATCTTCCGGAATACCTTTCCCGCCTCCTGCACCGCGTAGAGGAAGGTAGACGCCGTTGCCCTCAGCTTCTCCGGCGAAATGGTTATCTTCTGCCCCATGCTCCCGAGAGAGATGGCACCTTGCAGTTCCGCATGACGATGCACGAAATCATCGATGGCCGAGGAGTCGGTAGCCTTGCCGATGTAATCTGCTACGTCGATGGTGTAGAAGTCGCATGGCTCGATGTAGCGATCGACGGTAGTGAGATTGATGTGATCCGCATCGCAGAAGTAAGCGTGTTTCCAGCAAAGCTGTTGTACCGCGGCATCGACGGCGGCCCGCGTCTGGTGCGGTTCCGAGCCGATGATCGTGTGTTCGCGGTTCGACTTGTTCCACACCGGGGTGACCAGCGTATTGTGTTGCTGAGCCAGCAGACACGCACCCAATTGCGCCCGCGCCTGGCGCGTAAAGCGATCTCCTACACCGATAGAAAATTTGCCGAGTTCCATTCCGCTCCTTCCCATCACTGGAACCGCGCACTGTGGGCCCAAAGACCCAGAGCCGGATTCTCGATAAAGAACACTTCCTCTCCCGCAACCGTGTTGTATCCCGTGTGAAGGCGTTGCGGATTGTAACGCTCACTCATGGATGCGAGATCTCCATACGAAAATCCCACACCCTCAATTTCTTCTTTGGTTAGATGCCCTGGACAGTAAGTAATGCGGAAGCGGCCTTCCGACGAACCATGAATCAGGTGCGCGGCGGCGCTGAGATCGGCTGCAAGGTCTGCGTTCTCTTCCACGTCTCGTAATGTTTCGGGCGTTCCACGATAACCGTACTTACGAATCAGGGAATCGATGGTGCGATCTTCACCGAACTCGCGCACACCGGGAGCGAGGATAATCAGCTCGGCGTCATCCGCCAGCGCCATGCGGGTGCGATAGATAGCCTTATTGCCCAGCCATGTGCTGTGAAACTCCTGCGGGTCGAGATAAACGACGGCCTTTTGGATCGGCCGTTCAAGCATCTGAAAGTTCACCTTGAGGCTGAGATCGGCAGCAAGGTGAAAGCACTCCGCATCATCGCCAACATACAGGCCACGAACAGCAAGTGTGCCATCACTCCTGGGGCTTACAACCGTCTGCACATAGACGATGGGAATGTGCCCAAGGAAGCGGTCGGCTGCATGGTTCAGCACAGCACGGACCGGGTTCTCGGCGCGGCCCATGATCCGCTCCATCCCGTAGACCGCGCCAAGATAGTGGCTGCGATTGATTCCCGCTGTGCCGCCGGCACCTACGAGAATGTTCTTCGTGTAATTCGCCATGCCGATTACTTCATGCGGCACGACCTGTCCGATCGAAAGCACCAGGTCGAAGCCGCCCTGCGAGATCAGCTTATTTGTCTGCGCAGGCCACGCATAGTTCAGCTTGCCCTCCGAAACCTCATGAATGAATTCTGGAGGAACTTCACCGAGCGTCTCCACATCGGTGCGCCAGTTGTGAACCTGGAAGAGTGCATGCGGTGTATTGCCAAACATGCGCGTCAGCTGGTCGGGAGTCATCGGAGCGTGGGTTCCGAGTGCTGGCAGAATCGCCTGCAGGCGATCACCGTAGTACTTCCACGCATACTCGGTCAGATCTCCGGCACGCGAGTGGAAACGAGTCATGTCGGGCGGCACAGCCAGTACGCGATTGCGTGACCCCAGCTTGTCGAGCGCTTCGCTAAGCAATGTCCACAACTCGCCCGGAGAAAGATCGGTATCGGGGCTACCCTTGGAAAGATAAAGACTCATGACTGCTAACCTGCTTTCTGAAGACGATAAGCGCGACGCACCAGGTTCACCGTAAGATCCTGGACGATCTCAAAGGCCTCATCTTCTTCCAGCCGATGGTCGGCGACCAGCTTCGCGAGGTAGGCGCAATCTACACGACGCGCCACATCATGCCGTGCAGGAATAGACAGGAAAGCGCGCGTGTCATCGTTGAAACCTACCGTGTTGTAGAAGCCGGCCGTTTCCGTCGCCCGCTCGCGGAAGCGCATCATGCCTTCAAAGCTGTCGTGGAACCACCAGGGTGGACCCAGCTTGAGACAGGGATAGTGCCCTGCCAGAGGAGCCAGTTCGCGGCTGTAAGTTGTTTCATCCAACGTAAAGAGAATGACCGTAAGACCGGATTCGTTGCCGTACTTCTCGAGCAATGGACGGAGTGAACGGACATAATCCGTAGCTGTGGGAATATCCGCACCCATGTCACGCCCATACTGCTCGTAGATCTGCTGATTGTGATTGCGCAGGCTGCCCGGATGAATCTGCATCACCAGCCCGTCACGCAGGCTCATACCTGCCATCTCGGTAAGCATCTGCGCCCGGAAAAGCTCCTGTTCCGCGGCGCTGGCATTACCGGAGATGATCTTGCCGTAGAGAGCTTCTGCTTCGCCGCGTGAAAGATTCGCTGTTGCGGGCGTGGGATGTCCGTGATCGGTAGCTGTCGCACCCAGCGCCTTGAAGCGTTCACGTGACTTCGCCAGCGCGTGCAGATAGCCACTGTAGTTATCCGTGTCTTCGCCGGTAAGTTCGCCCAGCTTACGAATATTATCGCGAAAGCCGTGGAACTCAGGATCGACAACAGGGTCGGGGCGAAAGGTAGGAATGATGCGCCCGCTCCAGCCAGATTCGCGAATCAAACGATGATCCTCAAGCGAATCGAGAGGCGAATCGGTGGTCGCCAGCACCTCGATACCGAAGCGCTCGTAAAGAGCGCGCGGCAGAAACTCAGGGGTAGCCAGCTTCTCAGAGATACTGTCGAAGTAGCGATCGGCTGTTGCAGCAGAGAGCCGCTCCGTCAGCCCGAAGAGCTCCTGAAAAGCATAATCGAGCCACAGCCGCGTCGGTGTACCGCGAAACAGGTAGTAGTGCTCAGCGAAGATGCGCCAGACGCTGTGTGGATCGTCGATAACAGCCTTGCCGATCTCGAGCGATTCCAGTGAAACGCCCTGGCTGTAGAGCATGCGGAAAACATAGTGATCGGGCTGCACAAAGAGCTTTGCAGGATCGGGAAATGCCTGGTTGTGCGCGAACCACGCTGCCTGCGTATGGCCATGCGGACTGACGATGGGCAAGCTGCGCACCGATTGATATAAACGTTTAGCGATAGCCCGTGTTATTGGCTCCGCCGGAAAAAGCCGGTCTTCGTTCAGCAACGCCACGTCTTCCACCCGCCTTTCGCGGCGGCAAATCCGCTCGCTTAAAAAGTCTATTCGATCTTGCTTTATCGGGGTCGAAATAATTCGATCTTCGCCCTAATTAAGCGGGACGCTTGTTGACAAGGCCTCGAAGCTCTTAGCCCCGCAGTCCGTCGAGCGCCTGTTCCAGACGAACACCCCGCGAAGCCTTCAACAGCACAGCGTCGCCCGGACGCAGATTCGTGCGGAGCCACTCGCCGGCATCCTGCGCATCTTCAAAGAAGGCCGCAGGCACACCAGCCTTTTGCGCCGCTTCAACGATGTGCCTGGCAAATCCACGCACTCCGGCTACAAAATCGAGGCCCGCCACTGCTGCTGCCCTTCCGCAGCTTTCGTGCAATGCCTTCGACTCCGCTCCAAGCTCGAGCATCTCACCGGCGACGAGAATGCGGCGTCCGCCCTCGCCAACCGGCATCGCGGCCAGCGTTCCAATCATTGCACGCAGGGCTTCAGGGTTGGAATTGTAACTGTCGTTGATAATATTGGCATCGCGCCAGGTTACGATGCGGCCGCGCTTCTCCTCCGGACGCAGCTCTTCGAGGGCCGCACAGCATTCAGCCAGCGGGATACCCGCTTCCAGACCGACCGCAATGGCTGCCAGGACATTCGAGACGTTATGTTCGCCCAAAAGGTGCAGGTGCAGAGAGTCGTGTTCCTCGCCGAAGCGCACCTTGATTCTGAGCCCTTCGGCTCCGAGCATTTCAATCGACTCCGCACGCGGATCGGCGCACGGACCATGGCCGAAGTAAACCGCTTTCCCGTGAAACCCTCTGCCAAACTGCGAAACGTATGCGTCATCACAATTCAAAAAGGCCACGCCGTGCGCGGGCAGCGACTGTACGAGTTCGTACTTCGCTCGCGCAATCCCGGTAATTCCATCGGCGAAGAACTCTGCGTGCGCGTTGCCTACATTGGTAACGACTCCCCAGTCCGGCAGTGCGATCGCGGCCAGCGCGGCGATTTCCCCGGCGCTCGACATACCCATCTCAATCACGGCGATCTCGTCGCTCATTTCGAGGCGCAGCAACTGCAGCGGCAGGCCGAACCCATTGTTCAGATTGCCCTGTGACTTCAGCACCTGGAATCGCGAGCTGAGCACCTGCGCTATCGCTTCCTTCGTCGTGGTCTTGCCCGCCGAACCGGTGATGCCAACCACGCGCTTGCCCCAGTGCTTGCGTACGGCCTCGGCAAGCTGCTGCAACGCAGTGAGGGTGTGATCGACAACGAGCAGCGGCTTTTCCTTCGCGGCGTGTGAAAGAGTGTGTAAAGCGTGCCTTGCCACCACTGCTGCCACGGCTCCACGCTCGAAGGCTGCATCGACAAAGGCGTGGCCATCGAAGCGTTCACCTTGAACAGCGATGAAAAGCGATCCGGGCTGGAGGGTGCGCGAGTCAATCGAATAGCTGTCGGCGTGTGCAACATGTGCACCATGAATCTCTGCGCCGCACCACTGCGCAATCTGTTCCAGGCTTAGCCTCATGCCCTTGCTCCTTTCAAATTCCGAAGGGCGTCAACGGCCACCTCGGCGTCGTCAAAGGAAATCGTTCCTTCGCGCAGCGTCTGCGTCTTCTCGTGGCCCTTGCCTGCCAGCAGAACGATATCGCCGGGCTTTGCACGCTCCAGCGCCAAACGGATCGCAGCCTTCCGATCCAGTTCAGTTACAAATTCCGCCTTGCCATCCTTGATGCCGGGCAGGATATCCCGCAGGATCGCTTCGGGATCTTCGCTGCGCGGGTTGTCGGATGTAACGACGACGAAATCGCTGCCCTCGGCCGCGGCTTGCCCCATTAAAGGACGTTTGGTGCGGTCGCGGTCTCCTCCGCAGCCGAAGAGCGTGATCACTTTTCCACCCGTGGCAGTTACGAATTCGCGAGCCAGCGCAATCAGGTTGCGAAGCGCATCGTCGGTGTGGGCGTAATCGACTACTACCGTGAAATCCTGCCCGGCGTCTACGCTCTGAAAGCGGCCCGGCACGCAGGCTAGCGAGGCGATTCCATCGCGAACCGCCTCGAGCGATAGCCCACGAGCCATCGCAGCAGCGGAAGCGGCGAGCAGATTATAGATGTTTACCCGGCCTGTGAGGCGCGTGGCAATATCGACTCGGCCCTGCGGGGTGACCATCGCAAACTCCATACCGGCAGCATTCATGCGAATCCGGTCCGCACGATAATCGCCCTCACTGATGCCGTACAGGAAAACTTCTGCGCCAACTTTGCGTGCAGCTTCTGCAAGCTGTGCCCCATAGGCGGCGTCGCCATTGATTACGGCCACACGCGGTGCCCGCAATTCACTGCCGTCGAAGAGTTTCTTCTTGGCTGCGAAGTAGTCTTCCATCGTGCCGTGAAAGTCGAGGTGATCACGGGTGAGATTCGTAAAGATGGCCACGTCGTATGCGAGGCCATACACACGGGCCTGCGCCAGTGCGTGCGAGGAGACCTCCATCACCGCCTCGGTCGCGCCTGCATCTACGCCTTCGCGAAAGAGGGCCAGCAGATCGCGCGACTCGGGAGTAGTGTGCGGCGATGATCTGACTGCTCCGGCAACGTGATACTCGATGGTTCCGATCAGCACGGTCTTGCGTGCGGCGTGGTTCAACATGGCATCGAGCAGAAATGCCGTGGTAGTTTTGCCGTTCGTGCCCGTCACTCCGCTCAACGCCAGCGTCTCTTCAGGATGCTCAAAGAAGTTCGCTGAAACCTGGGCCAGGGCGCGGCGTCCATGTGCAACTAGAACCAACTCCGCGTTTGAGTTCTCAATCTCGCGATACGTCGCTTCGGAATCGGTAACGACTGCCGCGGCTCCGCTGTGGATGGCCGCGGCTGCGTAGCGATTGCCGTCGGTCGTGCCGCCCTGCATCGCGACAAAAAGCGAGCCTGGCCCAATGCGGCGCGAGTCATACTCTACGCCGGAAATGTCCGCATCGCGGCCCGTTCGGCGTAGAAAATCCACGCCTGCGAGAATCTCATTCATCTTCATGCAGTTCCCATTCTATGGGGAAGGAGGCGAAGAATATCAGCGGTCGAAGCGAACGACCACCTCTGTCCCCGCAGGGACGGAGGTTCCGGGAGCGGGAGCCTGATCGCGCGCGATACCTGAGCCCCTGACCTGAACTGCAAGTCCCACAGCGCCCGCCGTTTCGATCACCTTCCGGACCGGCTGGCCGAGGAACGACGGCACCGTCACATGCTTTCCGGAGGCAACCACTACGGAACTGCTGGCAGGCTTCGCAGGCTTTTCTTCCGGAGGCGCTGGCAAAGTCTCGTTCGCAGCAGAGGGAACCGCAGGCTTTGGAGAGGGCTGCGGAGGAGGCACATCCGGCCCGGCTGCGGCGGTTGGCGCGGCCTGGGCTTCGGCGTTTGTGGCTGCGTCCTTTGCAACCGGCACGGGGTCGTGCTGCGTCTGCGATTTACGCAGAGGATCGTCCGCAGGCAGGTTGTTCACCTCGGCGAAGAGCGAGTTCAGGTCATCCGCCTGCTCTTCTGGCTCTTCTTCCACCGAGGTGGTCTTCTGTACCGCTGCCAACTCCTGCGGGGTCTTCATCGGCTCGTCGTGCGGTACGCCAAGATATTCGAGGACCTGCTGCATCAGGTCCTGAAAGACCGGAGCGCTGGCCTGTGCGCCAAAGTGCATGCTGTGCTGTGGCGAGTCCATCACCACGGCCATCGTGATCGCAGGATTATTGACCGGGGCGAAGCCAACGAAGGAAGCGACGAAATTGACCTTGGAGTAAGTGTGGGTCCGCGGATCGATCTTCTGCGCGGTACCGGTTTTGCCGGCCGCGCTGTATCCGTTGAGATGAACGGCGTCGCGCGCGGTGCCGAGAGTCACCACGTCTTCCATCATCTTTCGCACCTGTGCAGCGGTCAGCTCCGAGATCACGCGACGCGAGCCATCGGGCAGATGCTCGGGCAGGCCGGTGCCCGGGTGGAAGGTCTCAGGCTTCAGTCTTGGATCGGTCTTCGACATCTCGGTGCTTTCGAGCAGAATGTGCGGAGGCAGATAGACGCCGCCATTCGCAATGGTGGAGACCATTGTGGCGATCTGAATAGGCGTCACCGCAATTTCCTGCCCCATTGGAACGGCGCCCATCGTGGCCGCGCTCCAGCGCCGCAGCGGCTCCAGCAGACCACGCGTCTCGGCAGGCAGCTCAATTCCGCTGCGCTCACCAAATCCAAAGGCCTTGATGTATTTGAAGAGCTTGTCCTGACCGACACGCTGACCCACGCGGATAGCGCATACATTGCTCGAATGAGCCAGGGCTTCCCATGCAGGAATGACCCCGAAATGATCGCCGGGCGCATCATGCACGGTATGGCCGGCCACAACCATCGAACCGCCGCCACAGTCTACGCGCGTATCCGGCGTGATGAGTTTTTCTTCCAGCGCCGAAGCATAGGTCACCGGCTTAAAAGTCGAACCGGGCTCGTACACATCGCTCACAGCGTGGTCCTTCAACAGATCCGTCGTGGCATGGCGGAAATCGTTGGGATTGAATGTCGGCCGCACTGCCAGCGCAAGAATCTGCCCGGTGTGCGGGTCCTGGATCACGATCGTGCCGTTCTGCGCATGCGTGCGCTCCATATTCTTGTCGAGCGCCTGCTCGGCCATGAACTGGATGTTCTCATCGATGCTTAAAACAAGATTCTCGCCCGGCAGCGGTTCACGTTCCTCGCTACTCAAAACATGCCTGCGCGCATCGACGTCTGTGAGCATATGGCCCGGGGTTCCGTGCAGGTCTTCGTCGAAGTTTTCTTCGAGGCCGCCCAGGCCGTTGTCGTCGATACCTACGTAGCCAAGCACCTGCGCGGCGATCCTGTTATCCGGATAGAAGCGCTTGAACTCTTTCTGAAAGTAGACGCCTTTCAGATTCAGGGCCTTTACTTTATCGATGATCGAGGCATTCTGTTTGCGCGCAATCCATGCGAAATTTCGCGAGGCGTTCAAACGCGCCAGGATCTGCTTTTGCGTGGTAAAACCGTCCGTCGGGTCGATGTGGACGATTTTCGCCAGGGCTGCCGCGGTCGCAGGGCGCGCGTCTCCAATCTCGGAGGGCACAGCATAAATCGAATCCACCAGCACGGTCATGGCCAGCTCGTGGAGATTACGGTCATACAGAATGCCGCGCCGCGGAGCAACCTCAAAGCCATGCTGCTGCTGCCTCGCGGCCTGCTCCACGTACTCGTGATGCTTGAAGACCTGGAGCCATACCAGGCGCAAACAGATAATGACCAGCCATAGCGTAATAAGACCCAGCACGATAAACATGCGGGGCCGCTGGATTGGCGTGACCACACCGGTTTTGGAGACAGAAGTAGCCGCCGGCCTCGCGGCCGGACGGAAAGGAAGGCGGGGAGTGAACGGAAGGCGCTTCAAAACAGGCTCTCTCCCCGATGTTAAATTTTTTAGCGGATCGCTGGCACGAGCGGCGCAGCTTCCGCAAGCACCGGCGCATTGGGATCTGCGGCGCCATCCGGGCGAACGACCTGGCCCGGGCGCGGTGCGGCAAGACCCAGCTGACGCGCCATCTGGTCGATGCGCTCGGGATCTCCCAACTGCGCTTCGGTCAGCCGAAGCTGGCGGTTCTGCTCCTCGAGCTGCTGCAGAGACTGCTTCTCAGACTCGATGCGATAGCCGTACTCGATGCCGCTCAGGTGCTGCCATCCGTACATCATGATCAGGCCGAAGAGCAGCGCCATCACGCAGGCGAAGGTGCGCATTTCGCGCGCGCGCGCCGGGTCGGCAGCCTTGATCAGCCGTGAATTGTCGAAACGCTTGGTGAAGAGCACCTCAGGCGTGGGGCCGCGGCGGGCGCGCTGCTGCGCCGCGAGCAGTGACTGATTGCGCTCCATCGCGCGGTCGAAGTTGCTCTCCCGCGGTTCGAAGCCTGCCTGCGCTGCGATTGCCTGTGTCGCCATGGTTACTCCTCATTTCCGGCTCAAAGCATCTGCTTCGGCCAGGTACTCATTTCCTCAAAAATTCCAATCTTCTTTTCCTTCCAACGACCGGGCCTGGGTCGCTAATTCTGGAAGGAGATCTTACGGGGTTTGTCGTACGAACTTTCGCCTTTGCTACGGTGGGACGACCCCGGCCCGATCCTTTCCGCTGCCCGCAGCTTCGCACTGCGTGCCCGCGGGTTGCGATCCGTTTCCTCGGCTTCAGCCGTTACCGGCTTCCGCGTCAGTACCTCATAAATTCCCTGCTGCCCTGCTGCCCGCAGCGCATCTTTCGCCAACCGGTCTTCGAGCGAGTGGAAGCTGATCACCACCAGCCTTCCATTTGGTTTCAACAACTTTGGCGCTGCGTCTAAAAGCGCCTTGATCTCGTCTAGCTCTGCGTTGACATAAATTCGAAGAGCCTGAAAGGTCCGTGTTGCCGGATGGATCGCGTGTCGAACGCCCTTCTGTTTCATCGCCGGGGCCGCAGCCGCTACAACTCTGGCCAATTCTGCCGTCGTTGTAATCGGCCGGGCCCTGACAATGGCTCTGGCGATTCTCCGCGACCTCCTTTCCTCTCCGAATTCGTAAATCAAATTGGCGAGCTCGTTTTCGTCCATCTGATTTACCACTTGTTCGGCGGTCTCACCCTGGCGAGGATTCATCCTCATATCCAAAGGTCCGTCCGCCTGAAAACTAAATCCCCTGTGCGCATCGTCGAAATGCATGGAGCTGGCTCCGAAATCCGCCAGCAGCCCATCGAGACTTCCCGGCTTCAGCCGCTCGGCTGCCTGCGAAAACTCCACATCGTGCAGCTCAATCTCGGGCATCGCCGCTCCCAGCTCCTCTTTCAGAGCCGCCAGCCTGGCCTTCGCCATTTCCATCGCATGCGGATCGCGGTCGTAGGCAATCAACTTGCCTTCCGGCCCCAGCGCTCTTGCAATCGCGCTTGAGTGCCCCGCCCATCCCAGCGTCGCGTCGGCGTAAGTTCCGCCCGGACGCACATTGAGGTATCGGATCGCTTGTTGTAAAAGAACCGGCACATGCCGTTCGTCGCCCATGTGCTCCCCCTTGGGGGTTTTATTACAGGTTGAATGCCTCCAGAGCCTTCTCGTCTTCCTCGTTCATGGGCTCTGACTCCATCTTGTTTACAAACGCCTCGCGGTTCGTGACCTTGAGAAACGTCTGCATTCCAAACACGAGGACGTCGCCCATCGTGTTCGTCTTCTCGCGCAGAATCTGGGGTAAGAGCAATCGGCCCTGCGCATCAATCTCGGTTGCGTGACCGTAATAGTTAATGTGGTCCAGCAACTTCTTCTTCGCCGGGTTAAAGCTGGGGATTGCGGCGATCTTTTCTTCGATCTTTTCCCACTCCGACATCGGGTGGATTTCCGCATCCCGGCCGTCCCGGCTGGTGATGTAAAACTGCGTCCCGTACTTCTCCTCGACCACGCGCTTGAAATCCGCCGGAAGCTTCAGGCGGCCTTTTTCGTCGACGCGGGTTGGGCAGTTTCCACGGAACATTGCATTTCTCGACTGAGGCTTAAGGGCTGTCTGGAGGGCTTATCGTCCACTTTGGCCATCTGCTTCCTGCCAAATTGAAGTACTGCTCCCGTTTTGTCCCTTTTTGGCCCCTTTCGTCCACAATCGTAGATCAACCCGGAGCCCCGTCAAAGCGGAAAATCAAGGAATTTCAAAGCCGAGATAGGGATTGCGGAAGAGCCCTGTGAATGGCCGGTGGAAAACTCAACCAATGGGGCTTATTACTTTGGTAAAACCCAACCGATGGTGTTTACGGTTATGGTTCACTGTATTTAGAAGACGCTTGCCAGATCGAATATCACAGGGTAGAGAAAAATTTCCCGGTCCCTGGACAACCCGGAGCAATAATTACCGGCTCGCCTCTTCCGCTTTTTGTTCTCTCACCTTCATCTGAACGTAAATTGCGAGGTAAACGACGACGGCGAGGTTAATCAGCGTCAATCCTATCTTGAGCCAGGTCACATGGCGAAGGATCTCGTAAAACTCCCACGGTAGAAATGACGCGGTCAGCGCGAGGGTGATGTATTCCGCCCAGCGCTTGCGCATCACCAGACCGACTCCCTCAACGGCGTCGAGCGAAGCATAAGCGAAGATGGCGATGCTTATCTGCTTCAGGCGGTGCGTGTCGATGAGAGAAAGCTTGTCGAGGACCAGGTTGACAAACTTGCCTTCAGGATCGAAACGCAGGTCGACGATGAAGTGCGTCGCCACGTCCATGAGGTCCTTGTGCAGCAACTTCAGGGCACCGAAACCGAGGAGGACAAACAGCACAGCTTTCAAAAGGTGGAGAACGCCGATGGCGACGATCCATTTCTCGCTCGCTCGGATGTGCTGCCGCTCTCGCACAGGAGATGAAGTGGGTGAGGTCTGGGTCATTTCCTGTCTACCGGCCCTGTCGCTTGATCCAGATCAGGTACCGCTGTTTACAGGATAAACGGCAGAAGGATTTGCGGGTATTTCAGGCCACAACCGCGGGTGCCCCATCCAGGACGGTTTCATCGTCTTGGGTGGGATTGAACAAGCCTTCGCGATTCTTTCCCCACTCAAGCAACAGAGGCTTGAATGGACCACCTGGTTCCAAAAGAGCGGATTTTTACCATCCCGCATGAATCCAAATTCGCTCACGGAGATTTACCTGCACAAGAGCGATCTGTTTTTCTCCACGGCGTCGTACCACTTACGAAATACAGGAACGCAACGCTCAACCGGAGGATTAAGAGACATGAAGAAGCATTTCGTACTTGCGCTGGCTTTGATTTTCGGACTCGCAGGATTTTCCGCACACGCGGAGAAGAACCCCATGGTGGGTGGCGCTGCCATGTATCCCAGCAAGAACATCGTGGAAAACGCGATGAACTCGAAAGACCACACGACACTCGTAACCGCAGTCAAGGCAGCAGGGCTGGTCGAAACCCTGGAAGGCCCCGGCCCGTTCACCGTCTTCGCTCCGACCAATGAAGCCTTCGATAAGCTGCCCGCGGGCACCGTCGATAATCTCGTGAAGCCGGAAAACAAGGCGATGCTGACCAAGGTGCTCACCTATCACGTGGTAGCGGGCAAGGTTTCTTCGAAGGATCTGAAGAAGATGATCAAGTCCGGTAACGGCAAGGCCGAACTGAAGACCGTGGAAGGCGGAACGCTCACCGCAACCATGAGCGGCGGCAAGTTCATGCTGACAGATGAAAAAGGCGGCATGGCTACTATCACCATCGCGGACGTATACCAGTCGAATGGTGTGATCCACGTGATCGACACCGTTCTGATGCCGAACTAACTAAGCCATAAAGTGAAGAACATCGGGTGCCCCATCCAAGACGGTTTCATCGTCTTGGGTGGGATAGCAGGATGTAACGGCATCACTCCTCCCACCCAAGCGAAGCTTGAATGGGGCACCCTGGTTCTGCCGCTACCAGTTGTAGTGAACCGTGTACGTCACCTTCTGCTGGCCGTGCGCTGGAACGCTCACCGGAAACACTACCGTCGAGCTGTCCCTCTTCTCGAAAGCTGAACTCTTCTCGACTACATCCCAGTTCATCGAGCGGTTCAGGTGCTCGACCACGTCGACATTCACCGGATTGTCCTTCGCGTTCTTCACCGTGATCTCGAAGGATTCGTCGGTCACCTGGTTTTCGTGCGAGGTCTTGAAGTCGGTCCGCTTACGGTCGCCGGTTACGTCGAAGGCCGTTCCAGTCGAGAGCTCGACCTTCTCGCCTTCGGGCGTGTGCTGAATCTGGCTTTCGCCGACGAACTCCATCTGTCCATCCTTGTCGCGGCGATAGAAACGCATGGTGCCCGCGGGCAGCGGCATGCCGAGGTGGTTCTGCTTGGTGTTCACGAAGGACTGCTCGATGCGCACCGTTTTATTGGCTGCGCCTTCAGCCATTTGGACGCCAGCGACTCCGCGGACCACGCCCAGGTGCGGTACGGAATTGCCTCCGTCGTAGACATAGCGACGAGTGACAGGAATTTTTGCCGTACGCAGGAACTCGATCTGCTTAGTTTCGCCGCTGCGCAGCGATACCTGCCGGTTCAGGTCGTAAAGGTGGAAGTCGTCGAAGGCCTGCTGCGTGACAGGTGCGGGCGCAGCCATGGCCTTCATCATCATCGCGCCACCAATGCCGGCGGCCGCTCCATTCGACACGCGGTTCACATCGCCGGCCATCAGCTTTACCTTGGCGTCATCGAAGTCTGTCCCGCTGTGGTTGCCGATGGTGACCCAGCCAACGAGATCCATCGTTTCGTCGCCCGAGGTCGATGCGCCACCCTCGGAGCTGACGATGTTGTAGGTGGCGTTCCAGTTGAATCCGTGGGTCAGGTAGCCAAGCTCGGCGGGGAAATGCTCGGCGTTCTCCGAATAAATCTGCCAGCGCAGTGTCGGCTTCAGCAGGAGTCCGTCAGTCGATGCCGGGAAGAGCGGCTGACCGGGCAGCGTGAACTGCATTTTGCCGTTGACCTCGATCAGCGGATCGGTGCCGTCATTGCCGGAGCGCAGAATTTTGCCCTGCACGGTTTCGACGCGATCGCCATGAACAACCTGGAAGTCGATCGTCTGGCCCTCGTACTTCTCGAGCATCCACGGCTGCGATGCGAGCGCCGCGTCGTAGTTCTGCTCGGTCACCTGCACGCTGCGCTGGCCGGAGGCATCGCGCAGCACCACCGAATCCGGCTCAAGCTGCCGCGTGACCTTGGTCGTGGTGATCTCGTTTATGCCCTTCTTCAGGTCGAGATCGACATTGGTGCGCACGACGGCGAGGTCGTTGTTGTAGATGGTGAGCGAGGCCGAGCGCGAGTCGTTCTGCTGGGCAGATACGAACTGCGATGCGGCGAGAGCGAGGACCATTCCGGTGACACCGATTTTCACGCTGCTTCCTCCCGACTACCTTCTCTTGGACACCAAGATACTCGACTTTGTTTCGTAAATCCTCGTCCGCTGATATGTTGGAGCAGTGCTGCATCGTTTCACCACCAGCCAGTGGCTGCCGTATCCTCGAGCCTTCGTTTTCGGCTTCCTGGCCAGCCCGGAGAATCTGCCGCGATTGATGCCCGCATGGCAGATGGCACGCATCGAAGAAGCACAGATCGTGCCGCCTCCTGCTCCCGCGCCAGGACCGCTGCGACCGCGCGTGGCCGCAGGAAAGGGCTCGCTCATCACCATCAGCTTCCGGCCTATTCCGTTCTCTCCGGTTCGCCTGTCGTGGGAAGCGCTTATCTCAGACTTTGCATGGAATGAACGCTTCTGCGATCGCCAGCTGCACGGCCCGTTTGGCGAGTGGGAGCACTGTCACTCCGCAAAAGACGAAACCCGCGAGGGCATCGCGGGTACGCTTGTGACCGATGATGTGCATTATGCGATGACGCTTGGATTCGCGGGAGAGATTGCGCACACGCTGTTTGCCGAGAGACAGGTCAGAAGCATCTTTCGCCACCGCCAGCAACAGATGGAAAAACTGCTCGCGGAGCTGCGCCGCAGCCAGCAACGCTGATCGAATGTGGGCACCCAGTCTTCCTAGCGAGTGACCAGCCGGCGCGCTCCGCGGTGGCGCAGGTAAGGCGCCAGCTTTTCAAGAGCGGCTGCGGCGCTGACGCCATACTTCTCACGCAACTGATCGACCTTGCCATGCTCGATAAATTCGTCTGGCCAGCCGATACGCACGACCGGAACGTCGAAGCCCATCTCGCTCAAGGCTTCGAGCACAGCGCTGCCGAACCCGCCCATCAGCACGTGATCTTCAAATGTAACGAATGCGGTTACGTTCTTTGCATATGCAGCCAGCACCTCGCGGTCGAGCGGCTTAACAAAGCGGGGATTAATCACGGCGACCGAATGGCCTTCGCGTTCAAGCACGTCCGCAAGTTCGTGCGCCATCGGCAGCATCTGGCCGAGACCGAGGATGGCGATCTCATCGCCGTGGCGCTCCACCTTTGCCTTGCCGATTTCCAGCGCCTGGGGATGCGCCTTCACAGGCGTATTCGGTCCCGTACCGCGCGGATACCGAATGGCCGATGGCCCCTCATGCAGCATAGCCGTGTACATCATGTCTGCCAGCTCGTCTTCATCGGCAGGATCCATGTGGATGATGTTCGGGATGCCGCGCAGATACGAAATGTCGAAGAGGCCATGATGCGTCGCGCCATCGTCGCCGCTCAGGCTGCCGCGATCCATGCAGAAGACCACAGGCAGGTTCTGCAGGCAGACATCGTGCACGATGGGATCGAAAGCGCGCTGCAGGAAAGTTGAGTAGATCGCGCAGTAAGGCTTGTATCCGCGCGTGGCCATGCCCGCGGCGAAGACCACCGCGTGCTCTTCCGCGATGCCAACGTCGAAGTAGCGCTTGGGATGATGAGGCCGGAAAAGATCGAGCGCAGTGCCGTTGGGCATCGCTCCGGTGATGGCGACGATCTTATCGTTCTCGTTCGCCAGAGCCACCAGCGTATCGGCAAAGACCTCAGAGTACGTCCGCTGCCCTACCGGCTTGGTCTCGCCAGTCTCAGGGTCGTACGGCCCAAGCCCGTGGAACTTCTTCTGCTTATCGAGTGCCGGCTGGAAGCCTCGTCCCTTCTGCGTAATGGCATGCAGGATCACAGGCTTGTCCTGCTGCTTTAGAAACTTGAAGGTCTCAATCAGCTGCGACAGGTTGTGCCCGTCGAGCGGGCCGTAATATGTGAGCCCGAACTCTTCGAAGAAGACCGATGGCCATAGCAGGCCTTTCGCGGCTTCCTCTGCGCGGCGCACGACATTGACAGCAGCCTTGCCGCCTAACTTCTCCAGCAGGCGTCTTCCGCTCTCGTGAAGATTCGTCACGTGTTCATTCGTCACGATCTTGTGCAGATATTTCGCGATCGCTCCAACATTACGATCGATAGACCATTCATTGTCGTTGAGCACCACGATCAGCCGCTTCGTCTGGTCAGCGATATTGTTCAGCGCTTCGAACGAGATCCCATTTGTGAAAGCGGCGTCGCCGGCGAGGGCAACAACATGTTCGCAGCCGCCGGCAAGGTCGCGCGCTACCGCCATGCCCAGCGCGGCGGAGAGGGCCGTACCTGCGTGGCCTGCGCCGTAGATATCGTGCTCGCTCTCCGTACGCAACATGAAGCCATTTAATCCACCGGGCTGGCGAATTGTTTCAAAGCGTTCGCGGCGGCCGGTGAGCAGCTTGTGGATGTAGGCCTGGTGGCTCACGTCGAAGACGAATTTATCCGTCGGCGTATCGAACACGTAGTGCATGGCGAGCGTGAGCTCAACTACTCCGAGGTTTGGCCCGAGATGCCCGCCTGTTTTCGAAAGAGAAACGATCAGTCGCTCACGAATCTCCTGCGCCAGCGTTTCAAGCTGTGGAATGGAAAAATTCTTGATGTCAGCGGGAGAGTGAACGGTATCGAGTAGAGTGCCCATGCGTGAAAAGGATCGACCTCCTGTTTCCGCTTATCAAAAAAGACCCCTTCAATGGGGCCTTGCAGCGGTTCCAGCCATCGAACTGTTTCCTGCCTGAGTATATCAATTCCTTGTGAAATGAGTACGAAGAGGATTCAGTCCTGTAATGACATGGCTGCTTCCGCAGACACCGCCTCGGCGCGGAACTCCCCCTCCCACTCTGCGATCACCGCTGCGGCAAGGCAGTTGCCCACCACGTTGATGACAGTTCGTCCCATATCCATAAGTGCGTCTATACCGAGCAGGACGAAGATCGGCTGTTCGGGCAGTCCGAAGACAGAAGCGGTTGCCAGCAGGACAACGAGAACGGCCCGAGGCACTCCTGCCACGCCTTTGCTCGTGAGCATGAGGGTGCCGAGCATTACGATCTGCTTCGTTACGCTCATGTGCATATTTGCGGCCTGCACCACGAACATAGAGGCCAGGGCCAGGTAGAGCGCCGAGCCGGCGAGATTGAAGCTGTAGCCGGTCGGGATGACGAAGCCTGCGATCCTGCGCGGAACGCCGAAGGCTTCCATCGATTCGATCGCGCGAGGCAACGCCGCTTCCGAGGTACTGGTTGCAAAAGCGATCGTTGCAGGCTCTGCAACAGCACGAAGGAATTCGCGCACAGGAATCCTGGCCAGCAGCGCGGCAGGCAACATGCCGAGCAGTCCAAAAGCGATCAGTGCAATGTACAACGTGACGAGAAGCCTGACGAGATGCGACATCACGCCCAGCCCCGACTGCGCGATCGTAAAGGCCAGCGCAGCGCCCACGCCGAACGGTGCGAAATACATCACGAGGTTCGTGAAAGCGAACATGGTTTCCGTGAGCGATTCTGCCAGCCGCAGCAGGGGCGTGCGCTTCTCTTCGCTCAGCCTGGTCAGAGCCAGTCCGAACAACAACGCGAAAACCGCTACCTGAAGGATCTGGTTGCCGGCCACGGCGCTGGCAATGTTGTCAGGAAAAACGTGCACCAGGAACTGCTGCCAGGAAAGCTCCGCCGCCGGCAGCGCGGATGCCGGCACGGCTACATGCGATGCATCGAGCCCAACACCGGCCTTTGAAACATTGATCGCCACCAGTCCGATCACAAGCGCGATGGTCGTCAACACTTCGAAGTAGACGATCGACTTCACGCCCATCCGTCCTACACTTCGCGCTTCGCCGTGTCCTGCAATCCCGGTTACAAGTGTGCCGAAGATCAGCGGCGCAACGATCACCCTGATCAGGCGCAGAAAGATATCGCTCAGCACATGCAGCGACAATGCAGCGCGCGGCGCATCGATCCCAATCTCCACACCTGCGACCATGCTGAAGAAGATCCAGAGAGTAAGGGAGCGGCGGCGCAAAGCCACAATTGCAAACGCAAGCAGCCCCGCGATGCGCAGCGCGGCAGCGAGCCGGAAGCTTCCTGCGGCAGCGATGCCGAAACCTGCACAGTAAAGGGCCGTTGCGGCGGCGGCATAAAAGCCGCGAAAGCCGGATGCATTTGTGTTCATGGCGCTGCTAGCATTATGGTGCATGGCTCGATGGAATCGCTCCTCGTTTTTTCTCAGCGCCTGGCTGCTGGCCGCGCCGGCACTCGCGCAGCTGCCTTTGAATCTGCCGCAGTCTCCTAAACCGGGATCCGACGCGCTGACCAACCCAGCGTTCTCTGCCGATGTATCTTTTCTCTTCAACCTCGAATCGAACTTTGCCGAGGATACAGCCAGCGGCGGCGGCCCTGCCTTCGCAAAGTGGTTCGCTGAAGATGCCGTGACGTTGTCAGACGGAAAGGCTCCTGTGACGGGGCGTGCCGCCATCGCGGCTCAAGCGACTTGGTCTCCCGAAACCTATCAGCTCACATGGCGGCCAGAAGGCGGCCGCATGGGTCCGAACGGCGATATGGGTTTTACCTGGGGACACTATGAGAGCAGCTTTAAAGATCGCGACGGCTCGGTAAAGAAAACCAGCGGCCGTTACATGACCGTCTGGAAGAAGCAGAAGGATAATAGCTGGAAGGTGGCGCTCGATGCCAGCAATACCGAGCCCCCGGTCAAGGAAGACTGCTGCAAGCTTCCCTGACCGAAGGCTCAATGCTTGTCAGGCTTTTGCCGGAGCGGCGCGTTGCTGCATCTGCGCGATAGACGGCGCGAGGTCTTCGAAGGCGGTGAGGTGCCGATCGACATCCTCCATCGAATGCGCCACCGATAACGTCCACTGCTCGTCCCACCAGTACGGCTGCGCCATCACGCCTCTGTTCACCATTCCGAACCAGTACAGCCGCCACAGGTCCACATCCACCTTGAGCCAATCGCGGTAATTGCGAATCTTACCTGGGTAATACAGCATGGCTCCATTGGCCCCGGCACTCTCGACGTACCCGGCAATGCCGTTCTTCTGCGCAATCTCTTTGTAGCCAGCTACCAGCTTCTCGCTGACCCTGGCGATGTGCGCATAGCCTTCGGGCGTGAGCACCTCGCGAAAGGTCGCAAGCCCCGCCGCCATCACCAGGGGATTCGTCGCGTAGGTTCCAGCATGAAAGACCTTATGTTGTGCAATTGCATCCATCACCTTCTTGCTGGTAGCGAAGGCGGCAAGCGGAAAGCCGCCGCCGATCGACTTGGCCAGCGCCACGATGTCGGCCTTCACGCCAAAGTATTCGCAGGCTCCGCCACGGCCCAGCTTTGCGCCGGTTTTCACTTCATCAAAAATCAGCATCGCGCCTTCGCGTGTGCAGATCTCGCGCAGGCCTTCGAGGTATCCAGGCTCAGGCATGCAGATGCCGATGTTCATCATGATCGGCTCGATGATGACACCGGCGATCTGTCCGCGGTTCTCCGCGAAGAGGCGCTCCACCATCGCCAGATCGTTGAACTGAGCGACCAGCGTGTTCTTGACCGTATCTGCCGGAACGCCGCCGCTGGCTGGAACCTGCGCCGGACGCTCGGGGTCACCGAAGAGATCCGCCGCTGGCTTCATGCTCACCAGCACGGAGTCGTGCACGCCGTGGTATGCGCCCTCCATCTTGATAATCTTGTCCCGGCCGGTGTAGCCGCGTGCGAGCCGGATCGCATGCATAGTTACCTCGGTCCCGCTGCTGCCGAAACGGACCTGCTCCACGGGAAAGCGCTGGCAGATTTCTTCCGCAAGCTCGTACTCGAGCGTATGCGGCATGCCATACATCGTGCCGACCTTCAGGCGTTCTTCCACCGCAGCCATCACCGCTGGATGACAATGCCCTGCCATTAAAGCCCCGAAGCAAAGGTTGAAATCCACATACTCATTACCGTCAAGATCGTGAAAGTGCGAACCTTTTGCATCCTTCACGAAGAGCGGCCACGGCTCATAGCTGCGGAAGTTGCTGGCCACTCCGAGCGGCATGCGAGGCTCGGCACGCTTTAGGGCGGCGTGGGAAGAAGGTGTGCGCGATTCGAAGGTAGCGAGTTCTTTTTCAAGCAGCGGATGCATCTGTCTATCGTATCGCCGCAATGAAGTCTTTTCATTCCCTTGACTGCGCCTTACTCTGTGGAGGACCAATCATTCCCTGCCAAGGAAAATCCATGCGCATTCGTTGCGGAGTGTTGTCCCTTGCATTTGTTCTCTTCACCCGTACGCTTTGCGCAGCCGGGCCGGCGCCTATCCCGATCAAGGTAGTGGTAGTCGCCATGTTCGAACCGGGCGAGGACTCTGGCGACGTACCGGGCGAGTTTCAGTACTGGGTCGAGCGCGAGCACCTGAACCGCGTAATGCCCTTACCAGCCGGATATCACCCGCTTCGCATGAACGACCAGGGTGTTCTTGGCATTCTCACCGGCATTGCCACCGCGCATGCTGCCGCATCGATCATGGCGCTTGGCCTCGACCCTCGCTTCGACCTGAGCCATGCCTACTGGATCGTGGCTGGTATCGCGGGAGGCGATCCCGCAGATGTCTCCCTCGGCTCGGCCGTCTGGGTGCGCAACGTTGTCGAAGGCGACATCGCGCACGAGATCGACGCGAGAGAGATCCCCGCGGACTGGCCTACCGGTTACGTGCCGCTCGGCAAATACGCTCCTTACGAAAAGCCCATGGAAACATCGCCAGGAATGGTCTACACGCTGAATCCTCACCTGACAGACTGGGCGCTCGCACTGACCAGATCCACTCCACTCGCCGATACGCCGACACTCCAGGAGCGCCGCTCGCACTTTCCGCAACAAGCTGCGCAACGGCCGCCCTTCATTACCAGCGGGGATGAGGTCTCGGCTGGAACCTTCTGGCATGGCGCAAAAATGGACGAGTGGGCCAACCGCTGGGACAGCTACTACACCGGCGGCAAGGGAAACTTCGTTGTCACCGGCATGGAAGACAGCGGCACCCTGCAATCGCTTACCTTTCTCGCGAATGCAAAGCGTATCGACCTTGACCGTGTCCTGGTGCTGCGTACCGTCAGCAATTACGACCAGCAACCAGCAGGACTGACGGCCGCCGAAAGCCTGGCTGCGCAAAAGATCAGCAAGTACGGCGCCTACCTTCCATCCCTTGAAGCGGCTTACGCCGTAGGTCATCCCGTCGTCGACGAACTCGTCGCACACTGGGATCGCTATCGCGACCGCCTGCCCTGATCGCGAGAAGTATCTCTTATCCGCGCCATAAGCGGATTGCGCAGGCATTACGCCTGGGAAGAAATTCGCCGCTATTTTTGTAAAAAAACTGTTGCAGGATTCGGACTTCGAGTACATCCTTACTAAATATTGTTAAGTAAGGTCCCGCCAGCTCACGCGATTTCTCACATTTTTGACTGCTGATTTATCTGGAGGCGAAATGCGCGATTTTCAGATGAAGGTGAAGTGGTGTCTCTTTTTTTGGCTGGCCGCAGCGGTATTTGTGGCTCCGGCCTTTTCCCAGGTCAACGGCGCAATCAGCGGCCGGGTCTTTGACAGTTCCGAAGCGGCCCTTCCTGGCGCCGAGGTGGTTGCAACCAACTCCAGCACCAACGCTGCTCAGAAAGTCGTCAGCGATCAGTCGGGGCAATACAGTTTCCTCGCGCTTCCTCCCGGCCCATACACGCTTACCGTAACCGCCTCCGGCTTTAAAACATTCACCGCAACAGGCATCGACCTCAAGGTAAACGACCAGCTTCAGATTGATGCTCGCCTCACCCTTGGCAATGTGCAGCAGAGCGTCAGCGTGCAGGCAGACGCCGTGCAGGTAGAAACAGAAAACACGCAGCTGGGCGGCGTCGTTGAATCGAAGCAGATGCTGGCCATGCCTCTGAACGGCCGCAGCTATCTCGACCTGCTGGGTCTGCAGGCTGGCGTGGTTCCGGTGACCTCTGGTACGGTGCCGAGCGATCGCACCGTCTCCGGACAGATCGGCAACCCCGGCAACGTCTCGGTTAATGGACAACCTGAGACCGGCAACTCCTTTATGGTGAATGGGGCCGACGTGAACGAATCGAAGAACATGGGAGCTGGGCTCATCCCCAATCTCGATTCGATCGCCGAATTCCGCCTCATCACCAACAGCTTCAGCGCCGAGTATGGCAAGTTCAGCGGCGCGATCATGAACGCTATCACCAAGTCCGGAACCAACAGTATTCACGGCGACGCTTTTGAGTTTCTTCGCAACGACGCCTTCGATGCCCGCAACTATTTCGATCCCTCGAAAGCCGAGCTGCACCGCAACCAGTTTGGCTACGCGGTCGGCGGACCCTTCTGGCGCAACCGTCTCTTCTGGTTTTCCGACTACCAGGGCACGCGCCAGGTGCAGGGCAGCAGCACAGGCCAGGTGAACCTGCCTACCGATGCGCAGCGCGCCGGCAACTTTGGCCCCGGTGCATTTGTAGACGGCAGTGGAAACCCCACCGTTGTGCAGGGCGCCTACTGGGCGCAGCTTCTATCCAGCCGCCTCGGCAAGACTGTGACGGCTGGTGAGGCGTATAACGACATCTTCCCGAACGGCGTGATTCCTCAGGCCGCGTTCGACAAGGTCTCGACAAATGTCGAGCCGTACATCCCCAATCTGCCCGCTGGGCAACCTGTTTACAGCTACAACAGCGGCAAGAACACCATCACCGATGACAAGATCGGCGAGCGGGTCGACCTGGATACCAAGAGCGCCGGAACGCTGTCGTTCTACTACCACTTCGACAACACTACCGTTGACAGCGCTCTGGGCGGCAATAACCTACCGGGCTTTGCCACGGCTTCACCCTCGCGCGCGCAGATGTTCACCGCGGGCGATGTAAAGACTATTGGCCCGACCATGGTGAACGAGAGCCGCATCAGCTTCTTCCGCACCTACGTGCAGACGGCCAACCCGACCAGCGGCTTCGCCAGCCTCAGCTCGCTTGGCTTCACCACGGGAGTTGGCACAAACGGCATTAATCCCTCGGGTCCGGCAGGCTACCAGGAAGTAGTGCCGGAGATCGCCACCAACGAGTTCAGCCTCGGCAACACGTTCCTGAACCTGAAACAGGTCAACAACACCTTCGGCATCTGGGACAACTTTACAAAGATCGTCAACAACCACACGCTCAAGTTTGGCGCCGATGGCCGTTACTACCAGGTAATCGTGCGCAACATCTGCGCCCCTTTCGGCAACTTCACCTTCAACGGCAGCGAGACCGGCAGCGACTTCGCCGACTTCCTGCTGGGCGCGCCCAACTACTACGTTCAGTGCACCGAGCAGCTGCAGGACAACCGCAGCCGCTACGGCGGGTTCTTTGCGCAGGATAGCTGGAAGGCCAAGCCGAACCTGGTTCTCAACCTTGGCGTGCGCTGGGATATCTCGATGCCCTGGTATGACACGCAGGGCAAGACCGAAACCATCGTCCAGGGCGAACAATCGCAGGTCTTCCCGCTCTCGCCGCTCGGCTACGTCGTTCCCGGAGACCCCGGCGTACCCAGCACCGTATCGCCAACCGGCTTCCATAACTTCGCGCCTCGCCTCGGACTGGCATGGCAGCCGGGCGGCGGCGACAACTTCTTCGGCAAGATGCTCGGCGGCCCCGGCAAGACGAGCATCCGTGCAGCCTACGGACTGTATTACGTAGGCGCAGCCGATCTCGGCAACTTCGGCATCATTGGTGACGCGCCCTTCGGCATCTACTGGCAGAGCACCTCGCCCTCGCTCTTCGACACGCCCTTTCAGACACGCGCCACCGGCGCATCGCAGGGCAATCCTTTCCCATTCACCTTCCCGGTGCCGGGAAGCCCGGCCAACAAGTCGCTCAGCTTCGACAAGTTTTATCCGCTTTACTCACCTGGCTACAACGTGAAGAACGCCATCACTTACGCCGAGCACTATCACCTGACCATCCAGCGTGAGCTGAGCAAATCGATGGTGGCGACGATCGGATATGTCGGCACCGAGGCTCATCGGCTTGAAGTAAATCTGCAACCTAACCTTGGCGACGCAGCGTTGTGCCAGAGCCTCAGCCAGCCGCAGGATGTCGCGCCCGGCACGCAGCAGTGCGGCCCTTATTCGGAACCGTCGGTTTACACCCGCGCCGACAACTCCACCGTCTACGGAACGCTCGTAGGACTTGGCAACCAGCAGCTCGGCGAAACCACCAGCCACGGCAAGGTCACCTTCGACCCGACGCCGATCGTCTCGAACCTCGGCAACTCGAACTACAACGCGCTGCAGCTTACGCTCGAGCGCCGCGCTAACAACTTCTCATTCCTGGCGGCTTACACCTATTCGAAATCCATCGATAACGTCTTCAACAGCCTGAATCCCTTTCACCCCGCGCAGAGCCGGGCGCTCTCGGCCTTCGATATGCGGAACAACTTTGTGATCAGCTACAGCTACAACATTCCCTTCGACCAGGCTTTCGGATCGGTCTCGAAACGGGCTACTACCGGGTGGAGCATCTCCGGCATTACCCGCGCCACCAGCGGCCTGCCCGTGGCTCTTACGGAAAACGACGACGCCGGGCTGACTTACTACCCGGCGCTCGACTTCCCCGTCCAGACGGGAGCGGTGAAGAAGATGGATCCGCACAAGAACGGCGGCTTCTTCTTCAACGGCAATGACTCCTTTCGCCCAGAGAACCTGGGCGAACACAGTGCGACACCGGTGCGCTTCTTCTCCGGCCCAGGCATCGAGACGACCGACCTCGGCCTGAGCAAATCGATACCGATTCACGACAACGTGTCTCTGATGATCCGCGGCGAGTTCTTTAACATCTTCAACCACACCAACTTCATCAACCCAGTCGGAAATATCACCAACTCCGGCCAGTTTGGGCAGGTCATCAGCTCCCGCGATCCCCGTATCGGCCAGGTCGCGGCCAAGATCACCTTCTAAAGTTTGGCATTCCACGCCCCGGTCAGCGCCCTCGTCGGCTGGCCGGGCTTTTTTTTGCGTCCAATTGACAGGCCATACGGTTTACAAAGATCATGGCTCACGTGCAAACTTATATAACAAACTTTAGAAACTCGCAGAGGACGTAGTGGCAACCAAAGAAATCGGCATCATCATGCACGGCGTCACGGGACGCATGGGCTACAACCAGCACCTCGTCCGGTCGATTGTGGCGATTCGCGAGCAGGGCGGCGTCGCGCTGCCGAATGGCGACCGCCTCATGCCCAACCCCATCCTCGTGGGCCGTAACCTTGAGAAGGTAACGGAGCTGGCGAAACGTCACAACATCGCCCGTGTCGCAACGGACGTAGCCAGCGCCCTTGCCAATCCCGACGACACCGTTTTCTTCGACGCCGGTTCCACACAGATGCGCGCCGAGCTGCTGACCCAGGCCATCGAGGCCGGCAAGCACATCTATTGCGAGAAGCCGCTCTCGGAAACGCTTGAAGAATCGCTCAAGCTCGCCCGCCTCGCGCACGAACGCGGCGTAAAGAGCGGCATCGTGCAGGACAAGCTCTACCTGCCCGGACTGCGCAAGATGAAGATGCTGCGCGACTCCGGATTCTTCGGCCGCATCCTCTCTGTGCGTGGCGAGTTCGGATATTGGGTTTTCGAAGGCGACTGGCAGACGGCGCAGCGGCCTTCATGGAATTACCGCAAGGCTGACGGCGGAGGCATCATTCTCGACATGCTGCCGCACTGGCGCTACGTAATGGACAATCTCTTCGGCGCGGTGAAGTCGGTCAACTGCATCGGCACCACGCATATCCCCAGCCGCGTGGATGAGAAAGGCGCGACCTACAAGGCCGATGCCGACGACGCTGCTTACGCGACTTTCGAGCTCGAAGGCGGAGTGATCGCGCAAATCAATTCGTCATGGGCAGTGCGTGTGAAGCGCGATGATCTTGTCACCTTCCAGGTTGACGGAACGCACGGCTCTGCCGTCGCCGGCCTCACCCGCTGCTACACGCAGCATCGCGTGAACACGCCTCGCCCTGTGTGGAACCCTGACCAGCCGCAGACGATGAAGTTCGAAGACCAATGGGAAGAAGTTCCCGACAATCAGGTCTACGAAAACGGTTTCAAGCTGCAGTGGGAGGAGTTTCTGCGCCATGTCGTGGCCGATACTCCATGGAAGTACGATCTGCTCGAAGGCGCCAAGGGCGTGCAGCTTGCCGAACTCGGCTTGAAGAGCTGGACCGAGCGCCGCTGGCTCGACGTTCCCGAGCTTACGCTCGACGCGAAGGGCGCGTAATGGCGACACTGAAGCTGCCTGTCGAGAACGGTACGCTGGAGGCTTATTCCATCCGGAATGAGCCTCTGCCACTCCCTGACGCAAGAGCGCCCCGCGCCTTTAACCGCGTGGCTTATTCGGCGGCGCACGTGGTCGCGGATCCGCTGGCCAACGACGATCCATGGCTGGATGCTTCGATTGACTGGGAACGCACTATCGCCTTCCGCGACTATCTCTGGGATCTGGGCCTTGGCGTGGCTGAGGCCATGGACACCGCGCAGCGTGGAATGGGGCTGAGCTGGACCGGCGCGCAGGAACTCATCCGCCACTCGCTTGAAGCGGCCAAAGGCCGCCCCGATGCCCTTATTGCCAGCGGAGTCGGCACCGACCACCTCACTCCCAACGCGAACCTCACTGTGGATGACGTAATCCGCGCCTACGAGGAGCAGATGGAGTTCGTCGAGAAGCTTGGGGGACGGATCATCCTGATGGCCAGCCGTGCGCTCGTCGTCGCGGCGAAATCGCCCGCTGATTATGAGCGCGTCTACGACCGCATCCTGAGCCAGGCGAAGGAACCGATGATCCTGCACTGGCTGGGCGAAATGTTCGATCCCGCGCTTGCAGGTTATTGGGGCGACACCGATCACATGGCGGCGATGGATACCTGCGTAAACGTGATCAACAGTCACGCGGGCAAAGTCGATGGCGTAAAGATCTCCCTGCTCTCCGCGGAGAAAGAAATCGCCATGCGCCGCCGCCTCGCGCCCGGAGTAAAGATGTATACCGGCGACGACTTCAACTACGCCGAGCTGATCGCAGGTGACGACCAGGGCTATTCGCATGCGCTGCTTGGCATCTTCGATGCGATTGCTCCGGCTGCTTCCGCAGGGCTTGCGCGGCTTGGAGCAGGTGACGAAGAGGGCTTTCACGAAATCCTCGAGCCCACAGTTCCGCTATCGCGGCACATCTTCAAGGCTCCGACGCGCTTCTACAAAACGGGCGTGGTCTTTCTCGCATATCTCAACGGATTGCAGGATCACTTCACGATGATCGGCGGCCAGCAGAGTGCGCGTTCAATCGTTCACCTTGCCGAGCTTTTCCGGCTGGCAGATGAAGCCCGCGTGCTGCATAATCCCGATCTCGCCGTGGGACGCATGAAGCGTGTGCTTGCCCTATATGGAGTGGTGTAAACGTGAGTAGCCGCATGAGTCTGGGCAATCTCTCCATCAATCTCGCGACCGTGCGGCAGCAGTTCACCATTCCGCAGGCTGTGGACGCGTGCCTGGCACAAGGCATCACCGGCATCGCGCCATGGCGCGACCAGGTGCACGCAACGGGCCTTAAGGAAGCCGCGGCCATCATCCGCTCGAACAACCTGCGAGTGACCGGCCTCTGCCGTGGAGGCATGTTCCCGGCGGCGGACAAAGCCGGCCTGGCTGCCGCGATCGACGACAACAGGCGCGCCATCGATGAAGCCGTGGAGCTGGGCGCGGACTGCCTGGTGCTGGTGGTGGGTGGAATGCCTACCGGCTCGCGCGACCTGCCTGCCGCTCGCCAGCAGGTTGCCGACGGCCTGGCAACCATCCTGCCCTATGCGCGCGTACACCGGATGCCGTTGGCCATCGAGCCGCTGCATCCGATGTACGCCGCCGACCGCGCCTGCATCAACACGCTCGAGCAGGCGCTCGATATCTGCGATCTGCTGGGCGACGGCATCGGCGTCGCCATCGATGTGTATCACGTATGGTGGGACCCGAAGCTTTACGAGCAAATTGCGCGCGCCGGCGCCGGCAAGCGCATTCTTGCGCATCACATCTGCGACTGGCTGGTGCCCACTCGCGACCTGTTGCTCGATCGTGGCATGATGGGCGACGGCGTTATCGACCTGAAAGCTATCCGCGCGGCCATTGAAAAGACCGGCTATCGCGGACCACAGGAAGTAGAGATCTTCTCACAAGAAAACTGGTGGAAGCGGCCCGGCGAAGAGGTGATCGCTACCTGCGCCGAACGGTATCTCGGCTGCTGCCTCCCCTAGAAGAAAAGAGGAACTCATGTCGTTCGAATCGATCAATCCAACGACCGGCGAAAAGCTGGCCAGCTACCCCACCCACACAGCCAAAGAAGTCGAAGCACGCATCCAGACCGTTTTCGAAGGCTGGCAGCGCTGGTCAAAGGTTTCTGTCTCCGAGCGCACCGCGTTTCTTACTCGCCTCGCCGAACTGCTTGAACAGCGCGCGGAGGAGTACGGCAAGCTGATCACCACCGAGATGGGCAAGCCGCTCACCGAGGCCATCGGTGAAGTAAAGAAAGCTGCCACCGGTGCCCGCCACTTCGCCGAGCATGGTCCTGCCTATCTTGAGCCGGAGGCGATTCCCGGCACGCCCGGACATATCGTCTACCAGTCGCTCGGCCCCATCCTAGCCATCATGCCGTGGAACCTTCCCTTCTGGCAGGTGCTGCGCTTCTTCATTCCCGCAGCCCTGGTGGGCAATACCGTCATCGTGAAGCACGCTGAGAATGTACAGGGCTGCGCACAAGCCATCGAGAAGCTCGTGCACGATGCCGGCGGCAAGGATCTCTATGTCAACATCGCCGTCGAGCGCGACGCAGTACCCGGACTCATCGCCGACGAACGCATTCGCGCCGTGACTGTGACGGGCAGCGTGCGCGCAGGCCGCTCTGTCGCAGAGCTTGCCGGGCAGCATGGCAAGAAGGTCGTACTAGAACTTGGAGGGTCCGATCCCTTCGTCGTGCTCGAAGACGCCGACATCGCCAAGGCCGTGCAGCTTGGCATTACTTCGCGCTACTCGAACAACGCGCAGAGCTGCATCGCGGCCAAGCGCTTTCTCGTTGCCGAGCCGATCGCAAAGGCTTTCCTTGATGAATTCGTGAAGCAGTCCTCGGCGCTGAAGATCGGCGACCCGTTGCAATCCGACACCAAGCTGGGACCGCAGGCACGCAAAGACCTGCTGGACAACTCCGCGCGCCAGGTGAAGGATGCGGTCGCCGCGGGCGGCAAGGTTCTGCTGGGCGGCGAACCACTCGACAGCGCTGGCTTCTTCTTCCCGCCGACGGTCATCACCGGACTGCCGCATGACGCACCAATCGCACGCGAAGAATTCTTCGGCCCGGTCGCGCTCTTCTTCACCTTCAAGACAGAAGAGGAAGCGATCAAATTGGCAAACGACAGCGAGTTCGGTCTCGGTGCGTCAGTCTGGAGCCAGGATCGCGAGCGCGCTGCTAAAGTCGCCGGACAGATCGAAGCCGGAGCGGTGTTTATCAACGACTTCGTCCGCTCCGATCCGCGCGCTCCGTTTGGCGGAGTGAAAGGCTCGGGACACGGCCGCGAGCTGGGCGTCCTCGGTGCACGTGAGTTGACGAATGCAAAGTTGATCTGGGGATGAGCCAAGAGACGGGTTCGAACGACGGAGAGGCGTGGACGGGGTAGGGTTGGCCTCGAACGATGGGCGATGCTTGAGGCGGTAGGGTCGGGCTTTAGCCCGGCTATTAATGCCCGACGAAACAATGGGCTTTAGCCCCTGAGGTTTCTGCGATGCGAACAGCAGGAACCTCAGCGGCTAAAGCCGCATTTCACTCTCGCCTGATTGGCAGGCTAAAGCGCTGCCCTACCAGTTCTTCGCTGCGCCGCATGTCTAGCGCTGCCCTGCCTGTTCCCAGAAAACCCACCGACGGCGTCAGCTCGCGAACCCGCTAATACGCGTGGATCAGTTCCATGCTCACGCCGCCGATGGCGTTCGTGTCCATGTAGTCATACACACCGGAGTCCTTCTTTCCGATATCGCCCCACGCGCCGTGCTGCCACACCTGGAATCCCTGCTGCTGGTATTTCGCCACCGCTGCGTCGAGATCGTCGACCAGCATGCCGAAGTGCTGCACGCCGCCGTGGTGCAGCTGCCAGAACTCCTCGTACGCGTTCGGCGGCGTCGGCGGAGGCACCAGCCATTCCAGCGCAAACGGCCCGAAGCGCTCGAAGCCCACGTCGAAGTGAAACAGCAGCTGCTTGCCGCGATAGGTCATGTCCGGACGCGGCGAGGCGTGCTCGATGTCGAAGCCCGGAAAGCCCAGCTTCTTCCAGTAGTCCGAGGTCGCCGGACCATCCGGCGTGACGATGCCGAGGTGCGTCACCGTGCCTTTTTCAGGAGCGGGCGCGCCGCCCGGCCAGTACACCAGCCCCAGCGTGTACTTCCCTTCCGGCTCGGTGCTGAAGTAGGTGAAGGTCACAGGCTTGCCCTCGCGCTCGACCGTCACCTGCTGAATCACATTCACGCCCAGCGACTTCATGCGGGCGATCTCTTTGTCCATCGCCTCTTTCGATGGCACGGCATGGACGATCGAGAAAATACCGTCGCCGTGCTTCTCCAGAAAATCGTTGAAGGAGTTCTGCTGACCTTCGGCGGGCTGGATCATATCCACGGTGATGTTGCCGATGTGACCCGTCACCTGCCACGCGTAAATCGTGACGGGCTTGCCGTGGTATTCGCCCTTGAGCTGGATGTTCGGCATCTTCTGAATGCCCGTCATGCCCAGCTTTTCCCACGCTGGAGCCGTCTTGTCGATGTTCTGCACAACCCAGGTCACGCGATTCACTGTCTGGTAGTAGTCCGGCAGCTCGGCAGCGAAACAGCTCGCGGTGAAAGCGAGTGCGAGGGCGACATAACGAAACAGCTTCATAACGGCTCCATAAGGCAGGCGATCGGAAACCAGAACATCGTAAACAACCGTTACTAAGCGGGTCAATGCAGCAATAAAAAAGGCGCGGCCATGGCCGCGCCTTTGAACAATGGAAGCGCTAGAGAGCAGCCTTCTCCGCAGCCTCTACCGTCTGAGCGATAAGCGTCGCGATGGTCATGGGACCGACGCCGCCCGGGACTGGGGTGTAGGCAGCGCAGCGGTCGACCAGCGGGCCGAGTTCGATGTCGCCCACGCCGCCGGGGTGATACCCGGCATCGACCACGACCGCGCCATCGCGGATCCAGTCAGCCTTGATGAACTCCGGCTTGCCGAGCGCGCCGACCACTACATCGGCCTGCTTCACGAGCTCGGGCAGATTCTTGGTGCGCGAGTGGCAGATGGTGACCGTGGCATTTGCCGCCAGCAGCATCATTGCCATCGGCTTGCCGAGGATCGGGCTGCGGCCCACAACCACGGCATGCTTGCCTTCGAGCTTGATGTCATAGTGCTTGAGCAGGCGCATGATGCCCGCGGGCGTCGCCGATCCGTAGGCCGGCTCGTCCATCGCCATGCGGCCAAAGCCGTGGCTGGTTACGCCGTCCACATCTTTTTCAATCGCGATGCGGTCGAAGCACTCGCGCTCTTCAATCTGCTTGGGAACCGGGTGCTGCAGCAGGATGCCGCGCACGCGAGGATTTGCATTGAGATCGTCGATTGCCGTCAGCAACTGCTCGGTCGTCGTCTCCTCGGGCAGATCGACTCGGATGGACTCCATGCCGACGCGGCGGCAGGCGTTGCCCTTCATCTTTACGTAGGTTGCCGACGCCGGATCGGCTCCGACGAGAATCGTCGCGAGGATCGGAGGTTCCTCCGCGCCGGTTTTCTTCTTCAGTTGTTCCACTCTTGCCTGAAGCTCCGCTTCAAGCTCTTTCGCGTATGCCTTACCGTCCAGAACCAATCCAGCCATACCTATAGTGTACGGGAACGGCGACATTACTCCGCCACGGTCAGCTGGTGGCGGACATCCGCTCCGCGAATCCAGAAAATGACGTCGGTCGCGATGTTGGTTGCATGATCGGCGATACGCTCGAGGTTTCGGGCAATAATGATCGCCTGCAGGGCCTGCTGGGCGGCCGCGGGCTGATCCTCAATCACCTGCGTGAGCTCTGCCTGGGCCTCGCGATTCAGCGCGTCGATCTCGTCGTCCATGTCCCGGACCAGTTCCGCTACCATCACATCGCCTTCGAGCAGAGCCTGGATCGAGCTGCGGATCATGTGACCAGCGTGTGCCCCCATCTCGGCAATCTTCGATGGCATGCTGGGAGCCGGGTCGCTCATCAGGTCAAGGGTTCGCAGCGCGATACTCATCGCCTGGTCGCCGATGCGTTCGAGGTCGCCGTTGATCTTGATGACGGCGAGGATAAACCGCAGGTCGATCGCCATCGGCTGCTCCTTGGCGAGCAGGTCGTAAGCCATCTCATCCACTTCACGCTGGGCGGCGTTGATGGCGGTCTCATTCTCGCGCACGTACTGGCACAGGCCGGGATCGCGCTGCAGGTAGGCATCAACTGCGGAGGCGACAGCCTGCTGCGAAAGCGCGGCCATGGCCAGCAGCTTGTCCTTCAGTTCGGCCAGTTGCAGATGGAAATGAATGCGCGGCAAAGAACCCTCCAAATGGCATTGTGCAACAGGCAGATGAAAGATTGACGAAATTCTCGACGGAGTGTTGCCGGAAATGGAACAAAGAAGGCAGCTCTCCGCTAAATCAATCCGTCCGGTGCCTGCCGCACCTACCGCTTCGTAGATTCTGGCAACCGCGCCTACCGTTTTCCGGCCAGATCCGGGAGCGGCTGCCGGCGTTCGACCTTACCGCTGGCTGCGCGTTCGTACTGCACAGGCCACGCACCGGGCTTGTGGAGAACCTCCGCCGCATGGAGCGGCCAGTACGGATTGCGTAGTAATTCCCGGGCCAGCAGAACGACATCTGCCTGTTCCGTTCTCACAATCTGGTCGGCCTGCTCGGGCGAGGTAATCATACCAACGGCCCCAGTCGGGATGCCCGCTTCACGCCGGATACGCTCTGCGAAGGCGACCTGGTAGCCCGCACCCACTGGAATCTGCTGACGCGGATCGTTTCCGCCTGACGAACAATCGATAAGGTCAATGCCTTCCTTGCTGACCAGCTTGGCGAAAGCCACGGAGTCATCTACGGTGAGACCGCCGGACGGCACTTCCGGCGAAGGCTCGACCCAATCCGTCGCCGAGATCCGCACCCATACCGGCAGCTCGGCGGGAAAAGCCTCACGAACCGCGCGAATGACTTCAAGGGGAAAGCGGGCACGGTTTTCGAGACTGCCTCCGTATTCATCGGTACGCAGGTTCGAAATCGGCGACAGAAACTCATGCATGAGATAACCGTGGGCACAGTGAACCTCTGCCAGGAGGAAACCGGCAGAGACGGCCCTTTGCGCCGCGGCGACAAAGTCGGCGATCACCTTGTCCATGCCTGCCCGATCGAGTGCTGCCGGCGTGGCATAGCTTTCCGCAAAGGCATTCGTCGACGGACCCACCGGCTGCCAGCCGCCTTCAGCCACGGGAACCGCCTGCATCGGTGTGTCCCACGGCTTGGCCATGCTTGCCTTGCGCCCGGCGTGGGCAAGTTGAACTCCAGGGACCGCTCCGTGCTCTTTGACGAAGGATGCGACCCGGGCCAGGGGTGCGATGTGAGCGTCGGACCAGATACCGAGATCTCCAGGCGTAATGCGCCCTTCAGGGCTGACTGCGGCCGCCTCTGTAAAGACGATCCCCGATCCACCTACGGCGCGGCTTCCCAGATGCACGAAGAGCCAGTCATTTGCGATGCCATCGTCATAGCTGTACTGGCACATGGGAGAAACAGCGATCCGGTTGGGAAAAGTGACGGAGCGCTGCGCGAGCGGAGAGAACAGGTGATTCGGGATAGACGCCATGGATCTTGGATGTTCGTCGTACTGCCTTGGGTTCGTGAAGAAATGACTCCTCCGCGCACGGCATCCTCGCACCGATTCCGGCTCGTCCTACATCTAGTAGATATGCCCAATCACGAAACAGTCTCCCGCCTTGAGACCACCCCGCTCTCGATTCTCGACCTTGCACACATCCGCCGCGGCGGCACCGCTGCCGATGCCTTTCGCGAATCGCTCGACCTGGCGCAGCATGCTGAGCAGTGGGGATACAAGCGTTTCTGGCTGGCCGAGCACCACAATATCTCCGGAGTGGCGTCTTCGGCGACTGCGGTGCTGATTGCGCATGTCGCCCAGGGAACAAGCTCGATCCGTGTCGGCTCGGGCGGCATCATGCTGCCGAACCACGCTCCGCTGGTGATCGCCGAGCAGTTCGGGACGCTCGAAACGCTCTTTCCCGGACGCATCGACCTCGGACTGGGACGCGCCCCCGGCGGTGACTTCGCCGTGATGCGGGCACTCCGCAAAAGCATGCAGGGCGGTGGACATGAAGATTTCCCGGCCATGCTCGAAGAGTTGCGCGGCTATCTTGCCGAAGCACAGGCCGGCCAACTGGTCACGGCCGTTCCCGGAGTCGGCACCAATATTCCGATCTGGCTTCTCGGCTCAAGCGGCTTCAGCGCCGCCCTTGCCGCCGAACTAGGCCTGCCCTTTGCCTTTGCCGGACATTTCCAACCGGACAACCTGCTGCCGGCGCTCGATATCTACAGGCGCAGCTTCAAGCCGTCGGCGATTCTCGACCGTCCTCATGCCATGACAGGCGTGCCGGTGATCGTGGCCGAAACAGATGAGGAAGCCCAGTATCTTGCCAGCACGCCCCAGCAGATGTTCCTGAACCTGATTCGCAACCATCCCGGTCCGTTGCCGCCACCCGTCCGCGAGATCCAGTGGAGCGACGCCGAAGAGGATGCAGTCGGCTCGCGCTTCCGCGCAGCCATCTTCGGAAGCCCGGAAACGGTGCGTGCAAAATTCGAGAACTTCCTCAAGCTTACTCAGGTGGATGAAGCCATCGTTGTGACTCCGCTCTATGAGCATGCGGCGCGTCTACGCTCTTACGAATTGCTTGCCGGCCTGGCCGGATTGAGCAGGCCGCAGGAAGCCGCGCTTACGGCTCAGTCGTAACGCGAATCGCCTGCTCCATCGCCAGCGACTGCGGCGGACCGACAGCATGGTTGGCCGCAAGCACGCGGGTGATGGCGTCATGCTGGGGCGCGTCGCGACGCACGAACCAGCATTCCCGGTCTCCCTGCCCATACTGCCAGTGCATACGCTGGCGGTGATATTCCGACCCGTACGACAGCAGCCATAATTCGTAACCGTCGCCAGTCGCACCGATGGTCAGGTTGCGCGTCATGTGCTTCCAGGTGCGTCCTGCAAAGGCGGCAGGCCAGTCTGGTTGAACGAGACAGCTTTCATCCGGATCGGGATGAAGGACGACGATCTCCGGGCGAAGATGCGTTACGTCGTCCGGCTGGATGAATCGATGCGCGAACTCGGCTGTATTCAGCCCCCAGGCATCGTAAACCGTCCAGCCGGAGTAGTACGGCAAGAACCCTGCTTCGGTCACGAGCATGCTGCCTGGCTGCGGCAGTTTCCCTAACTCGGTGGCAATCTGCTTCACGTTCGTGAACTGCTCATCGCGAAAAGTTCTCAGTTCACGCGACAGAGGCATGGCAAAGAGCACCAGCCAGGCAACGAACGCAACGCGGAGGGCCTGCACCTTGCGCGGGCCGAAGCTCTGCCAGTTGAGAGCAAGCAGCAGTGCAGTCGCCAGCGGCAGGTAATAGTAGAAGCGGAAGCCTACATTCTGATCGAGCCGCATGGCCCAATAGAACATCGTGGGCACCAGCACCAGGCTCACCAGCAGGCGGCGATTCCAGCCCTCACGCCAGCGCACAAACGGCACCAGAACAACGGCTCCGAAAGCCAGAAAACTAAGGCTTCGCCGCACTGACTGAATCACCACCAGCCCGAGCGTACGCGGCGTAGTTCCCTTTACCAGGAAAGGCAGCGGGAACAGCCCCCCGAAGTAGTGCCAGCGCCAGAGAAAATACGTAACACCCGGCAGCACAAACCACAGCAGAACAGCAGGCACCGCGCGCCGGTTTTGCAAAATAAGAAACAGCAGCAGTGGCAAAACGAAGACCACGCCGTCCGGACGCATAAGGCACAGCACCAGTGCAGCCAGGGAGGCCGCGGCCGGGCGCTCGCGAACGGTAAACATCACCAGAAGGCTCAACAGCAGCGCATCCGGCAGCACCGCAAACCCAAAGGCTGCAGCAAAGATCTGCGGAAACAAAGCCGCCGCACCGGTAACGGCCAGCAGGCCACCGGCAGTGGCTCGCACGCCTGCCAGCCGGGCCAGCACAAGCCCCAGCAGCAACAGGCACACGATGTTAGACAGCGCACAGAACCAAAAGGGAGCAACGCCGATCTTCTGCGCCGCGGCCACCATGATCATCCATGCGAAGTCAGTTGCGCCCTCGGCATGCGGACCGTAGGTGAGAAAAGTAATCGCTCCATGCTGCGCGAGGTTACGACTGTACTGCAGCAGGATGACCGCATCCTCGGAAGGGAGAAAAAAATGTGGAGTGATCGCAAGGCAGATCAGAGCAATGACTCCGTATAGCTGCAACAGCAAAAGCATCGTGCGATCAATGACTTTCAGACCGTTCGCGCGCAACTGATTTTCATCCCCTGCGATCAACTGCTCTCCTGCCTGACTAAGGTACCGAAAATACAACCCCGGTTTGTGGCCAAACTTCCTCTTCAGGGTATATGGTGATCTGTCGCATTGCGCCATATTCGCTGCAAGAGAGCGTCATGCGTCAACGGAGTTTTGTAGATGCGTTCCACCCTGTTGCATCCGGAAGTCACCACCGAAAAAAACTTTCTCTCCCCCCAAGGCACAGATTTCATCGAGTTCTATGCAGGCAACGCACGGCAGGCGGCGTTCTACTACCGCTCGGCATTTGGCATGTGCATTGTTGCGTATTCCGGCCCTGAAACCGGGCAGCTTGATCGCGTCTCTTATGTGCTTCAGCAGGGCGCGGTCCGCTTCGTCATCACTGGAACGCTTCGCGCCGATGACGAGATCGCACACCATGTTCATCGCCACGGAGACAGCGTCGCCAATATTGCCTTCACTGTCGAGGACGCCCGCCAGAGCTGGAAGGAAACCATCCGTCGCGGGGCGCGCAGCGTGCATGAGCCGCACGAACTGCGGGACGAGTTTGGCTCCGTAAAGACCGCATCCATTGCCGCATTCGGCGAAACGATACATACCTTCGTCGAGCGTTCGAACTATGATGGCCCATTCCTGCCCGGATACCAGGCGCTTGAAGTGGATTCCGAGGATCAGGTCGCACCGCTCACCGCCGTCGATCACATCTCCGCTGACGTGGGGTGGAATGAGAAGAACCGCTGGGTCGATTTCTACGCCACCAGCATGGGTTTTTCGCCCTACCTGCAGAACACCGTGTTCAGGCCGGCATCGACAACTCCCCGCATCATGGCCGACGGTGCAGGCAACGTAAAGATCTCCATCAGCGAGCCGGTCGAGGGCCCCTCGCGTTCGCATGTCGAGGAATATCTCGAGTACAACCACGGCGCAGGCGTACAGCACATCGCACTTGCCACCGGAGACATCCTCACGACGGTCAAAGAAATGCGCGGCCGCGGTGTCGAATTCCTCAGGGTCAGTGACGCATATTACGAAACGCTGAACCGGCAGCCGGCCGGCATCGAAGAGTCCATCGAGGAGCTGCGACAGAACCACATTCTTGCGGAAGCCGATGAAGAAGGGTATGTGCTGCAGGCCTTCACGCGTCCCATAGAAGACAGGCCGACGCTGATCTTCGAAATCATCCAGCGAAAGGGCAGCAGGGGGTTTGGGCGGGAGGACAGTGACGCCCTCTTCCAAGCCATTACCAACGAAAAGTAACCGAAATTATTCGTCGGAATCGAGCGAAGGGTCTGCATTGATGCGCTTGCGCGCGTAATGCAGACTCGGCGAAGAGGTCATCAGCCGCTGACGGCGGCGATGGCGGCGGAACATCAGCAGAACACGCCCGAGCAGGACAAGAACCACGCAGGCTACAACGATCGTCGCATACAGTGCAGTGTGGTTCATTCTGGCCCCTTGCTCTTCATTTTAACCGTATTCAAAGGCAAAAATATCACCCGGGCAGGTAACGGAAGTACAACGGTCAGTCGGCGACCATCAGCTCACCCGGCAGAATCGGGCGCGTTCTGGGCAATTGCCCCAGCGCAGCCAGGATCCCCATCATAACCAGCACGCCCGAATAGACGGCCAGCTTCACGATGTCGGTCATGTGCGTCCGGGGCAGCGTCTTCCAAAGTACCAGCAGAACGACCTGTCCGGCTGTTACCGCCCAGACCGTTCCGTAGAAATAGCGGCGCTCCCAGCCCTCGCCCTTCGTGGATCGCCGCACGCGCGGCAGCACTCCGAAGAGGCCGAGCAGGATCACGGTAATGCAGATAGGCGTGTATCCATGCGCATAGATCTGCTTCAGGTACCACTTGCCGGTCACGATCGCCACCGCCAGGCCGATCCAGTTCAGGATGGCGAAGTTCAGCAGTGCATTCCAGGCAAAGGTGTAGCAGACGCGGCGGTAGAGCGGATTCGGACGGTCCTCGGTGAAACGAAGGATGTAAGGTGCAGGCTCGGAGCCCGGCAGCTGCCCGCAGAGGGCGGCGATGCCTGTCCCGAGGAGCACCACGCCCAGCCAGATGAGGTTGCCTACACTGCCGCCATGCTCGAAGAGCGCGAAGGTCATGGGACCCGGCGCGAGAAAGAAAACCCAGATCCAGATGGGCCAGTGCGCTGCGCGGTAATAGCGTTTGTTGCGCGTGCGCATTTTGCGCGCGTCGGCGTATTCCACTTTCACGGAGTAGGCCATGGTCGTTAGTCGGCCATTACGCCGCGTGCAACTGGCTCAAACTCCAGCTCGAGCGTGTCGCCGACAACGGTGAAGGTCACATCTTCGAGCGAATTCACGATCCAGTCTGCAGCAGCCAGCGCATCGACGGAATGCGAGAAGAGCGTCGCCAGCACCTTGCAACCGGCGGCCTGCCCAGCCTTCGCGCCCGAGCCGGAGTCCTCGATTACCAGGCACTCTTCAGGACGCAGCCCCAGCAGCTCCGCGCCGCGAATATACGGCTCCGGATGAGGCTTGCCGTTCGTGACCATGTCCGCGGTAATGATGTGCTCGGGCCTGGCGATGCCCGCGTGCGCGAGGCGCGCTTCGGTCAGGCGTCGGGTCGCCGAGGTCACAATCGTCCAGAAGCGCTGCGGCAGCAGCTCGAGCAGGTTTTCAATACCCGCAAGCACCTTCAGATCATCCATGTCGGCGACCTCAAGGTCTTCGATTACCTTGAGTTCGTCCAGGTCGTCCAGGTCAGGACGCAGGAACCTCACCGTCTCGATGGCGCGCTTGCCGTGAGCCGTCTTAATGGCCGTGGCGGCGTCGACGCCGCGCATCTCTCCCCACTTCGCCCAGCTGCGCTCGACCGAACCCAGCGAGCTGATCAGAACCCCATCCATGTCAAAAAGAATGCCGCGGATCGAAACCTTCATGCCTCCAGATTAGCAGCTACCCACCGGCCGCCCAGCATTTATGCTGATTCGATATACCTGCTGCCCTGCTCGAGGAGAACGCATGAGTCATCCCCGCCATCTGGCCCGCTGCCTTGCCGCAGCCACCCTTGCCCTCACCTTTATCGGCTCCGCAGCCATCGGGCAGGAAGCCGATATCCCCTCCAAATTCACCGCTCCGCGCGAAGGCTATGACTACATCAAGCGCGTGGAGATGGTGCCCATGCGCGACGGCGTGAAGCTTTACACCGTGATCGTGATCCCGAAGAACGCCACGCACGCGCCGATCCTGCTGACGCGCACGCCCTACAACGCCGCCGGACGCGCCGCCCGCAACGAATCTCCGCACATGCTCGATGAGCTGCCGCAGGGCGATGACGTCTTCGTCCAGGCCGGATACATCCGCGTCTTCCAGGATGTTCGCGGCAAGTACGGCTCTGAAGGGAAGTATTTAATGACGCCACCTCCGCGCGGCCCGCTCAACGCGAGCAACGTCGACGACACCACCGACGCCTACGACACCATCGACTGGCTGGTGAAGAACATCTCGCAGACCAACGGCAAAGTCGGCATGCTCGGCTCATCGTACGAAGGCTTCACCGTCGTGATGGCGCTCATAGATCCGCACCCGGCGCTCAAGGTCGCCGCGCCCGAAAGCCCAATGGTCGATGGCTGGATGGGCGACGACTGGTTCCACTACGGAGCCTTCCGCCAGCCCAACCTCGACTACTTCATCGGGCAGACTGCAAAGCAGGGTAAGGGCGAGAACATTCCCCGCGAGGGCCTCGACGACTACACCAACTTCCTGCGCGTCGGCTCTGCCGGAGACTTCGCCCGCCGCGGCGGTCTCGACCAGCTTCCCTTCTGGAAGAAGGTCGAAGCGCATCCTGCTTACGACGAGTTCTGGCAGGGTCAGGCGCTCGATCACATCATGGCCAAGGTGCCGCTGAAGGTTCCAACCATGTGGCTGCAGGGTCTATGGGACCAGGAAGATATGTGGGGCGCGATCCACAGCTACGAGGCCGTCGAACCCAAGGATACCCACAACGACAGGAACTACCTCGTGATGGGTCCATGGCGTCACAGCCAGGTCAACTACGACGGCTACTCGCTCGGGCCGCTGCTCTGGGATGGCAACACGACCTATCAGTTTCGCCGCGACGTGCTGCTTCCCTTCTTCAACCAATATCTTCTGGATGGAGCACCCAAAGCGGACACGCCGCCCGTCTTCATCTACAACACCGGCGAAAATCACTGGGACAAGCTGAAGTCCTGGCCACTGAGCTGCGATGGCAAGTGCGAGCACAAGCCGAAGCCGCTGTATCTCTCGGCTGACGGAGCGCTCTCCTTCGACGCTCCTGCTGACGGCACAGTCAAGTTCGATGAATATGTCTCGGACCCTGCGAAGCCTGTTCCCTATCGTCCGCGCCCGGTGATCTCGAGCGACGGCGCAGCCTGGCAGCAGTGGCTGGTCGACGACCAGCGCTTCGTCGACGGACGCCCCGACGTGCTCACCTACATCAGCGAACCGCTGACCAGGCCGCTGCGGCTGAGCGGACGCCCCGAGGTCAACCTTTATGCGTCTACATCCGGGACCGACAGCGACTGGGTAGTGAAGCTGATCGACGTCTATCCGGACACTGTGCCGTCGCAGCCGAACATGGGCGGCTATGAGCTGCCCATCTCGCTCGACATCTTCCGCGGCCGCTACCGCGAGAGCTTTGAGCATCCCGAGGCCATCGCCGCCGGCAAGCCGCTGCTCTATAAGTTCGGCCTGCCCACCGTGAACCACGTCATCAAGCCCGGACACCGCATCATGGTGCAGGTGCAGTCGTCGCTCTTCCCGCTCTACGACCGCAATCCGCAGACGTACGTTCCGAACATCTTCGATGCGAAGCCTGCCGACTATCAGAAGGCCACGCAGCGCGTCTGGCATACACCCGGTACGGCGAGCTTCATCAGCCTGCCTGTAGTCCCGTAATCCGAATGGCTGCGGCGGCGGCCGTCGCAGCCATTCACGGAAAATTCACGAGCGAAAGCCCATTCCTTTAAGACTCCTGAACGCTTGCCTCCTTACAATCGCGCGTCAGGAGGAAATACCCACGTGAAACGTACCCCCAACGCTCTGCTTCCCGCTGCTGCTGTATTTTCCGTACTCTCCCTCGGCCTGATGAATGCACCGGCCGCCCATGCCCAGACGCTTCCCCTGATCGCCGTTGGCACCCTCGACCAGTCCCGCGCCGGTTCCTTTGCCGATCTCTCCGGCCTCAAGTACACGCTGGAAAATGGTGTGCCCGCGAACAACTTGGGCGGCTTCGGTTCAGCCATTGCCTACGCGTCGGGAAACACCTTCCTCGCGCTGCCTGATCGCGGCCCCAATGCGGTGTCGTTCAACTCTGCGATCGACGATACGGTCAGCTACGTGAACCGCTTCCACACGATCACGATGAACCTTTCGCCGAACAAGAGCGGCAGCGGACTGCCTTACACGCTCACTCCCGAGCTGCGGGAAACGACGTTGCTCTGGAGCCTGTCGCCGCTCGTCTATGGCAGCGGTGAAGGCCTCGACGTGGGCTCGGGTGCGCCCAAGATCAACAACTACTTCCAGCATTTCTTTACCGGGCGCTCAGACAACTTCAACCCCAAGCGCAACTCGGGCGATCCCAACGATGCCCGTTTCGATTCGGAAGGCATGCGGCTCTCGAATGACGGGCGCAAGGTTTACATCTCCGACGAATACGGCCCATACGTCTACGAGTTCGATCGCGCCACGGGACTGCGCCTGCGCTCCTTCAAGCTGCCGAAGGCGTTCTACGTGACGAATCTCAGCCCGGTGGGTGACACCGAAATTGCCGACAACGCCATCGGCCGCACCGCCAACAAGGGCATGGAAGGCCTGGCGATCACCCCCGACGGCCGCACGCTGGTAGGCATCATGCAGAACGCCCTCATCCAGGACGCGAACGAGGGTGGCGATGCGGCAAACCTGCTGCGCCTTGTCACCATCGACATCGCTTCCGGACGCGTGACACACCAGTTCGGCTACCTGCTGACCAAGGGCAGCGGAGTCAGCGAAATGGTCGCGCTCAACAATCACGAGTTCCTAGTCGATGAGCGCGACGGCCACGGCCGCGCCGACGCCAGCAACGCCAAGGTCAAGCAGCTCTTCAAGATCGATCTTGACAAGGCAACCGACATCGGCGAGATGGACGGAACGACTGCCGCCCAGCACACCGTGGCCAAGACCCTCTTCGTCGATCTCGTGAAGTCGATGGAGGCAGGCGGATTCTCAGCGGCTGAGATTCCGGCAAAGATCGAAGGCGTAGCCTTCGGAGCGGATCTCAAGGAAGGCAAGTCGACCGTTCACACCCTCTGGATCGCCAACGACAACGACTTCCTCGAAACGGTTCTGGATGCGAACGGCAACACCATCGCCAACCCGAACCAGTTCTTCGTCTTCACCTTTACTGACGCCGACCTCGGCGGCTCAAAGTTCGTGCCGCAGGACTTCGACCGCTCCTGCCGGTAGTTCATCCCCTTCACGAAAGACCGGGTGCCCCACGTCTCGATTCTGAGACGTGGGCTCCGCTCCGGCCATCGCTTGTATCCCCATTCCCCCGGGAACTCAAAGCCCACCTCTTCTGTTAGCCTTGGTGCGAAGTTTCCTGGCGCTTATTCCCGCCGTCTAACTTCCACCCCAACGGAGTCAGGACTGCCTTGAAGAGAACCGTACCCCTGCTTGTCATCTCGTCCCTGCCCGCAATGCCGACAAATCCACAAAAATCCAGCGCAGCACACCGGTCGAACGGCCGCGTGAAGTAGCGCACCCAAGGAGAACCAAAGAATGTCCACACTCAATCGCAGAACATTCATGAAGTCGGCCAGCGCGCTTGCCGCTGCATCCCTCGGCGGAGCTCATCTCGACGCCGTCGCACAGGCCGAGAAGCCCGTCGCCGCAAACGACCATATTCAGCTCGCGCTGATCGGCGCAGGCATCCAGGGCCAGGGCGACACCAGCGTCGCCGTGCAGGTTCCAGGTGTGAAACTCGTCGCCGTGGCTGACTGCTACCAGGGCCGTCTCGACCACGCCAAGGAGCGCTGGGGCGACGACCTGTTCACCACGAAACACTACGAGGAGATCCTTGCCCGCAAGGACATTGACGCCGTCCTGATCGCCACGCCCGACCACTGGCACAAGCAGGCGGCCGTCGACGCCATGAAGGCCGGCAAGGACGTGTACTGCGAAAAGCCGATGATCCACCTCTACTCCGATGGGCCGGAGATCATCGAGACCGCCCGCTCCACCAAGCGCATCATCCAGATCGGCAGCCAGCGCGTCAGCAATGTGCTCTACGCCAAGGCCAAGGAGCTGATCGCCTCGGGAGCCATCGGCAAGGTCAACTCTGTTTCGGCCTACTGGGACCGCAACTCCTCGATGGGCGCATGGAACTACACCATTCCCCTCGACGCCGACACCGAGACCTGCGACTGGCCGCGCTTCCTGGGCACTGCGCCGAAGATTCCCTTCAACGCCGAGCACTTCTTCCAGTGGCGCAAGTGGAAGGCCTACGGCAGCGGCGTGGCAGGCGATCTCTTCGTCCACCTCTTCAGCGGCACGCACTTCATCATGGGAGTGAACGGCCCCACCCGCGCCATGGCTACCGGCGGCCTGCGCTTCTGGAAAGATGGCCGTGACGTTCCTGACGTGATGTTCGCGCTCTTCGATTACCCCGAGGACTTCAACCTGTCCCTACACGTGAACTTTGTCGACGGCGGCGAGGAAGGCGAAGGGTTCACCTTCAGCGGCGACGAAGGCACGCTCCAGATCGCTGGCGATGCTGTGATTGTGAGCCGCGTGCCCCAGTCCAAAGACCCGGGACTCGTCATCGGAACCTACACCAACGCCATGCAGGAAAAGCTCATGGCCGAGCACGACAAGAAGTACCCGAAGACGCACGACTTCACGGCCACCGATTCCTATGAGCGGTTCACCGTGCCGCGCGGATACAGCGACAGTTACGACCACTTCCGCAACTTCTTCGCTTCGGTGCGCAGCCGCCAGCCCGTTGTCGAGGACGCTGTCTTTGGCTTCCGCGCCGCAGGCGCAGCACTGCTCGCCAACCGCAGCTACGACAAGGACGCCATCGTCCACTGGGATCCGGAAAAGATGGAGATCAAGGAACGCGCGTAACACCTGCCGTCGCAGCCGGAACCTCCCCGGTCCGGCTGCGCCGCATCAGGCACAGATGCAGCCGCTATGTCGCTCATGTGACAGAAGCCGTCTCGAATCAGGGCTTTCGCCGGTCTCCTTCGGCTTTCCTGCTAGAATCTACTGGTTTGCGGCGAATATTTTCGTCTCTTCAAAATTCCGAGGGAAATCGTACATGAGTCAGTTATTGGAGGCGATCCGTTCCAACCGCGACGCCGTTCTGAACGAATGGCTAAAGAACATGCGTGAGGGCATCAGCAGGCGTGACCTGATCGATGACGCCGAGGTCTCCGAACAGGCTACCCGCATGCTCGACGCGATCATCGCGGTCACGGATGAGTCGCGGATCGCAAATCTGGCCGGCTCCGAATGGCAGCCGATCAAGGAAATGCTGGCGGATCTCTCGGTTTCCCGCGCCGTGCAGGGATTCACTCCCTCCGAAACGGCGCTCTTCGTGCTTTCCCTGAAACCTGTGCTTTTCCAGCTCATTCGCGAGCGCTGGGGCAATAAGGCGGGCGAACTGTTTGCCGAGATCACCATCGCCGACAACTTCATCGACCGCCTGGCTCTTCACACTACCGACAGCTACATCGCGGGACGCGACCAGGTCATCGGCCGCCAGCAGGAAGAGATGCTCGAGCTGTCGACGCCAGTGGTCACCTTATGGGATGGTATCGTCGCGCTGCCACTGATCGGCACCCTCGACAGCGCGCGCACCCAGGTAGTGATGGAGTCGCTGCTCCAGGCCATCGTCCGTACCAACTCGCGCTTCGCGATCATCGATATCACCGGCGTTCCCACTGTGGACACCCTGGTGGCGCAGCATCTTCTCAAGACCATCACCGCGGCCAAGCTCATGGGCGCCGAATGCATCCTGAGCGGCATCCGCCCGCAGATTGCACAGACGATCGTGCACCTGGGCATCAATCTTGAAGAGGTTGTGACCAAGGCCAAGCTGGCCGACGCTTTCCGGCTCGCTCTCGAACGCAGCAACCGCCGCGTAACGCGCACGAACTCCGCCACGCCTGCCGCGGCACCGGCCCAGGAACGCTGATGGATCGCATTCCCATTCTTCGCATGGGGCCGTTCCTGCTTGTCACCATCCAGGTGGACATGCATGACAAGCTGGCCCTGACGCTGCAGGACGACCTGACCAGCCGTATCAGCGATGTCGGTGCACGAGGCGTTCTCATCGACATTTCCTCGCTTGAGATCGTCGATTCCTTCATCGGGCGCACACTGGCCAACATTGCCTCCATGTCCCGCGTACTCGACGCCGAAACTGTAGTTGTCGGCATGCAGCCCGCGGTGGCTATTACGCTCGTAGAGCTGGGAATGTCACTTCCCGGCATCCGCACCGCGCTCAATGTCGAACTCGGCATGGAATATCTGCGGCAAAACACAATTGTTGAGGGGTCCGGGGATGGCTGGGACGGTTCTGAAGACTGAAGCAGTCCCTGTCAGGTCCGACGCCGATGTTGTCATGGTCCGCCAGCGTGTGCGCGCCTGGGTCAACGAGATGCAGTTCAGCCTCGTCGACCAGACGAAGATCGTGACGGCAGCCAGCGAGCTTGCGCGTAATACGCTCGAACATGGCAAGGGCGGCAAGCTCGATATCTCCATGCTGCAGAACGGATACCGTAAAGGTATCCAGCTGGTGTTCAGTGACGATGGACCGGGCATTCCCGATGTCCGGCTCGCCCTCACCGATGGCTACACCACGGGCTCCGGAATGGGACTGGGACTCAGCGGCAGCAAGCGCCTGATGAACGAGTTCTACATTCAGACCGAAGTCAACCGCGGAACAACTGTAAGCTGCATCCGATGGAAGTGATGCTCCCCCGGAACCACGCTATTCCCATCACCGCGGCAGACGCGACGCAGGTCGGTCAGGCTCGCCGCCAGGCCGCCTTACTCGGCCAGGCGATCGGTATGGACGAGTTGCGCCTTGGCGAGCTTGGTATTGTCGTCACCGAAGCCGCACGCAATCTTGCCGTACACGCCAAGGCGGGCGAGATTGTCCTGTCTCCATGGGAGTTTGAGCGGTCCACCGGCATCGATATATTCGCGCTTGACCGGGCTGCCGGTATCGCCGACATCAACGATGCCATGCGGGACGGCTACTCCACCGCCGGAACCGCAGGCGAGGGCCTGGGCGCCATGCAGCGGCTCGCCTCGACCTTGCAGATCTTCTCGCAACCGGGGCATGGCACCGCGCTGTTCGCCCGCCTGCTCCGCGACACGAACGAAGGAGCCCAGCCTGATCCTTATAAGGCTGCCTGCATCTGCGTCCCATATCCCGGCGAGCACGTCTGCGGTGACGCCTGGAGCGCCGTTCATACGGCCGACCGGAGCGTCTACATCGTGGCCGACGGCCTGGGCCACGGTCCCCTTGCCGCCGATGCCTCGCAAGAGGCGATCCGGGTGTTTCACGAGGTAGCTGACCGCCAACCGGAGGGCATTCTCGCAGCCATCCATCTCGCGCTCTCCAAGACTCGCGGCGCCGCCGTGGCTGTCGCAGAGATTTTGCCCAAGGCCCGTGTTCTCAATTTCGCCGGTGCGGGAAATATCGCCGGTGTGATCTACTCCGAAGGAAAGACGCGGAGCATGGTTTCGATGAACGGAACCGTGGGCCACACGGTGGCTCGCTTCCAGCAATTCGCGTACGAGTGGGCTCAGAAGTCGACGCTGATCATGCATTCCGATGGGATCGCCACCCGCTGGAACCTCGACCAGTATCCGGGAATAGCCATGCGCCACCCCGGAATGACCGCCGCGCTGCTGTACCGCGACTTTGCGCGAGGACGCGACGATGCAACCGTGCTGGTTTCCCGCCTGTGAACAAAGAAATGACTGACGTGCAGCAATTCCAGATTCTCTCTCTTCGTCTCCGCACTGAAAAATCGGTTGTGGAAGCACGTCAGCGCGCCCGTGAAATCGCTGCACTGCTGGGCTTTGACAACCAGGAACAGATTCGCCTGGCTACCGCCACCTCCGAGATTGCGCGCAATGCCTTCCGTTACGCAACCGGCGGATCTGTCAGCTTCACCCTGCGCGTCTCCGATCGCCAGCTGTTTGTCATATCGATCACCGACGAAGGCCCCGGCATCGCCCAGCTCGATCTCGTCTTGAACGGGCAGTATGTTTCAACGACTGGCCTGGGCAAGGGCATCAGCGGCACGCGCCGCCTGATGGACCACTTTGAGATCTCGACCTCGCCGCAGGGAACGCGGGTTGAAACCGGGAAGACGCTTCCGGCCTCTGCCGCACGGTACAACGCCACCCGCATCCGCCAGCTTATCGCCCGGTTGAAGAAAAGTTCCGATGAAGATGCGCTGACCGAGCTGGAACGCCTGAACCAGGACCTGCTAAGAACGCTCTCCGAACTGCGCGAAAAACAGGAGATTCTCGATCAGCTCAATCGCGAGCTCGAAGACACCAATCGCGGGGTGGTCGCTCTCTATGCCGAGCTCGACCAGCGCGCAACCGACCTTCGCCGTATCTCCGACCTCAAGACCAGCTTTCTTTCGAACCTTTCGCACGAATTCCGCACTCCCCTGAACTCGATCGCCTCGCTCTGCCGCCTTCTGCTGGGCCGCGCGGATGGCGCTCTCACGTCTGAGCAGGAAAAGCAGGTTACATACATCCAGCACTCGGCTGGCGACCTGTCGGAGCTGGTCAACGACCTGCTCGATCTCACCAAGGTCGAAGCCGGCAAAACGGACGTGAAACCGCGCAAGTTCGCGGTTGAAGACCTCTTCGGAGCGCTGCGCGGTGTGCTTAAACCGCTGCTCAACGACAAGAACGTCGATCTTCTCTTCGAGCCCGGACGCAACCTTCCTCAGCTCTTTACCGACGAGGGCAAGCTGTCACAGATCCTGCGCAACCTGGTCTCAAATGCCCTGAAATTCACGCTCAAAGGAAGCGTCACGGTAACGGCAGCCGCCGGGCCGAACAATCACATCGTCTTCCGCGTGCAGGACACCGGTATCGGTATCGCCCGCGAAGACCTCGAGCGCATCTTTGAGGAATTCGTCCAGATCGAGAACGATGTCCAGGGCCAGGTCAAAGGCACCGGGCTGGGCCTGCCGCTCTCACGCCGGCTCGCGGAGCTGCTCGGTGGAACCCTCGACGTAGAGAGCATTCCCGGCAAGGGCTCTACCTTTACGGTGAAACTCCCCATCTACTACAACACCGCGCAGGACAAGGCCGCGCTTCGCGAAGCAAACAGCGAGGCAACCGGCGGCACCATCCTCTTTATCGAGGACAATCGCGAAACCATCTTTATCCATGAGTCGCTGCTCAAGGACTCGAACTACCGGCTGGTTTTCGCTGTCGATATCGGCGAAGCCCGCGCCACCATCGAACACGCAGCACCCTCTCTCATCGTGCTCGACCGCCTGCTGCATAACGTAGACTCGCTCTTCTATATCGGCGAGTTACGAGAAAAGGGATTCGCCGGGCCAATCCTTGTCCTTAGCGTCGTGGACGACTCCCATGCCGCGCTCCATGCCGGGGCCACCGCTTTTCTCGCAAAGCCGATCGAGCCCTTTACCCTGATCAACACGATCCATGAGCTGGTCAACAAGCAGCTCTCCAGGCGCATCCTTCTGGTCGACGATGATGAGGTAACGCGTTACCTGCTCGGCGGCGCCCTTTCCAAGATGGGTTTTCGCGTTCTGGAAGCGCGCAATGGCCGAGACGCCCTGCGCGTTATCCGCACCACGTTTCCGGACGTCATTTTCCTGGATATCGTGATGTCCGGCCTGAACGGCCTGGAAGTTCTCCGTGAAATCAGAAGTACGCCCGCCACTCAGGCAATCCCTGTGATCATTCACTCATCCAAGGAGCTTGAGGCGGAAGAATTGAAGCAGATTGAAGGCATGAAAGCCCTGGTATACCCCAAGCGCCCGATCGAGGATGGAACCGATGCCAAGCTCAGGCAGATCCTCGACCTCGCCGGGGTTCGGCAGTGACGTTTGAACCACAGACAATCCTGTTAGTTGATGACCGGCCGGCCAGTCGATACACGATCGCGCACCCGCTTCTCCGCGCGGGCTACAAGGTGGTAGAGGCTTCGAGCGGCCGCGAGGCGCTGGAACTTGCCAACAAGCTGCCCGCCGTCATCCTCCTCGATGTACGGCTGCCCGACATCGTTGGATACGAGGTCTGCCGGCGCATCAAGGCGAATCCGCATACCTGCCGCATCCCCGTCCTGCAGCTTTCCGCGGCCTTCATGAACAACGAGAGCAAGGTGTACGCGATCGAAAGCGGCGCGGATGCCTACATGACCCAGCCGGTCGACCCCGGCGTACTGGTGGCGACGGTCAAATCGCTCTCCCGCCTGCACGACGCGGAGAATCAGGCCAGTCTCGCGGCGCGCCAGTGGCAGGCGACCTTTGACGCTCTCAACGAAGGCATCGCGCTCATAGGTCCCAAAGGCATCATCGATCGCTGTAACCGCGCCATGACGGAGATTCTCGGCCAGTCCTACGGAGAGATTGAGGGACATCCCTCCTCGCAGCTGATCCGCGAGCGCCTCGGCGTACCGGCGTGGCCGGCTGGTGACTCCCTCACCGGCGAAACCGGTGTGGACGGGCGTTACTTCCGATACAGCCTCGACCCCATCCTGCTGGATAGCTCTCCTATCGGCAGCATCTTCATCCTCTCTGAGATCACCGACCAGCGGCGAGCAGAGGCAGCGCTGCTCTCGAGCGAACGGCTGGCGGCAACCGGCCGCATGGCCCATACCATTGCCCACGAGATCAACAATCCGCTCGAGGCGATTACCAATCTGCTCTACCTGCTGCAGCATCAGACGGACGATCCGGAAAAAACCGCTTCCTACCTCGCAACCGCCCAGAAGGAGCTGGCTCGCGTCTCCCGCATTACCCGCCAGATTCTCTCCTTCAACCGCGAGTCTTCGATGCCGGTTCCGGTCAGCCTGTCCGAGACCATCGAGGACGTGCTCGCGCTCAACAACCGCTCCATCGTCGACAAGGCGCTACGCCTCGAAAAGAAATGGGACGAAACCCTCCATATCGAGGGATTCCCGGCGCAGCTTCGGCAGGTCTTCACGAACATCATTCGCAATTCCATTGAGGCCTCGAGGAACGACGGCGCTCTCCACATTCGCATCTCGAAATCGACCCTCACCCGTGACGGCGGCAAAGAGGCTTGCCGTGTCACCATCTGCGATGTAGGCAGCGGTATCCGCCCCCAGGACCTGCCGCGCATCTTCGACGCCTTCTTTACGACAAAGGATCTCAAGGGCTCAGGAGTCGGCCTATGGCTCAGCTCGACGATTATCAATGAACATGGAGGGCGTATCCAGGTCCGCAGCAGCGTCCGTCCAGGCCGCTCCGGCACCTGTATCTCTGTGATTCTGCCCTGCGCCTCGGTGGCAAAGCAGGCAAAACAGGCCTGACCGGTTGCGCGCTTCATTCCGCATTGCGAATTCGCGGAACTTGATGCGACGATAATCCATTACCCGAGCAATTCTGCCTTCCGAGGAAACATGGATCTTCGCCGTATCCGCAAAGCTCTGCTCTTCTTGTCTCTTTCCGCCGCCGGATTCGTCACCGCCACTGCACAGATTCCCACACCCGTCTCCGTGCTTGGCCACAATCCCGGGGATGACTACTACCTGGCCGACTACGACGATGCCATCCGCTACTTCCATGCCCTCGCGGCCAGCTCCAATCGCATCAAGATGTTCAAGGTTGGCAAGACCACGCGCGGTGAGGAGTTTGAGATCGCCGTCATCTCTTCGCCTGAAAATCTCGCCCGCTTGGACGAATACAAGGCCAACTCGCGCAAGCTGGCCGACTCCCGAGGACTGACCGATACGCAGGCTCATGAGCTGGCCCGCAACAGCAAGATCATCGTGCACATCGACGGCGGACTGCACTCGAATGAAGTCGCCGGCGGACAGCACTCCATCCAGCTTGCCTACAAACTGGTTTCTGCCCAGAACGACCCTGAAATCGATTCCATCCTGAACAACGTGATCCTTGTGCTTTGGCCAACCATCAATCCCGATGGCCAGAACATGGTCGCGCACTGGTACCGCAAGAACCTCGGCACGCAGTACGAAGTCAGCCCCATGCCTGAGCTCTTTCAGGAGTACGTGGGCCACGACAACAACCGCGACGGCTACATGCAGAACATGCTCGAGTCGCAGGTGGTCACCCGCGTTGAGATGGAGTACAGCCCTGCCATCTTCTACTGCCAGCACCAGACCGCGCCCTTCCCTGCCCGCATCTGGATTCCGCCCTTCGCCGACCCCATCTCCTCGAACATCAGCCCTTACATGCGCAGCTGGCTGAACGTGATCGGCGTGAATATGTCCGCCGCTCTGCAGGAGCAGCACATGCCCGGCGCGATCTCGCAGACGCGCTTCGATAACTGGTATCCGGGATTCCTCGATTTCACGCACGTCTTCCGCAACGAGATCTCGTTCTTCACCGAGACTGCGCTCTATCGCTACGCGACTCCACGCTTCTACACCGTCGACGAATTTCCGGCAGAGTACCAGGACCTGAAAGCGCTCACGCTCTACACCGACCCCTGGCAGGGCGGATGGTGGCGTCTCGGCGATGCTGTGCGCTACATGATTGCCGGATCGATGTCCGTCCTCGATACCGCCTCGAAGTATCACGAACAGCTGCTCTACAACCGCTGGCAGGCAGCACATGACAATATCCAGCACTACAGCAGCAACGCACCGTATGCCTATGTGCTGCCCAATCCGCAGGCAGACACGCCCGAGGCTGCGCTGCTGGCGCAGAAGATGCTCGACAACGGCATCGAGGTGCACCGCGCCGCGAAGGAGTTCGAAGCAAACGGTGTGAAGTATCCGGCTGGCTCATGGGTCATCCTGATGGATCAACCATTCTCGGGCCTTGTCCGCGAGCTCTTCGAAGCGCAGCACTATCCGCAGGCCATTCTCGACGGCAATGCCAAGCCGGTCGATCTTCCCTACGACGTCACAGGCTGGACGCTGCCTATGCAGATGGGCGTGAAGGTCGATGCTGTTACCGATCCCGTAGAAGACGCCCAGCGCGCCAACCTTGAGCGGGTGAACAGGATCGAAACGCCGAAGTCCGCGGTCGAGGGCGCCGGCCCGGTCTATGCCCTTAGCCACAAGCCCAACGCCAGCTTCGAGGCAGTCAATGACATCCTCGCAGCAGGCGGAAACGTCGGGTTCTCACGCGAAGCAGTAGACACTTCCGAAGGACCGGAGCTTGGCGCCTTCCTCGTCTCCGGCATCGGCCACGCCAGCCTGCTCCCAATCGTCGAAAAATACGGCCTCGTAGCGACTTCCGTACGTGGCGGCGAATCGCTGCCCATCCACAAGGCTCGCGTCGGACTCTACCGGCCATGGCAGCCCTCGATCGACGAAGGCTGGACCCGCTGGATCCTGGAGAAGTATGGATTCGCACCCGAAAGCATCTACAACGCCGGCATGAAGGCAGGCAATCTGCGGGCGCGCTACGACACCATCATTCTGCCCGATCTGACAAAGTCGCAGCTGCTGGACGGCTTCAAGCCCGGCATCGTCCCCAGCGAATACGCAGGAGGCATCGACTCCGAAGGCGTCAGCGCGCTGCGCAATTTCGTACAGCAGGGCGGCAATCTCATCGCCTTCAACCAGACTTCTTCAGCGCTGATCGACCTGCTCGGGCTGCCGGTAAGGAATATTCTCGCCGGTCTCAAGAGCGACCAGTTCTTCTGCTCGGGAGCGTTGCTGCAGGTCGATCTGAAAGATCTGCCCTCACGACCGGCTCTTTACGGGCTGAAGAAAGATCCCATCGTCATGTTCGAGAAGGGACCGGCCTTTGCGCCCGCCCCCGGCTTCGAGGGTGAGATTCTCGCCAGCTATCCGAAAACCAATCCACTCGAAAGCGGCGTGCTCATCCATCCGGACAAGATCGAGGGCATGGCTGCAGCCGTTGAGCTCGCTTACGGCAAGGGCCACATCTTTCTCTACGGATTCAAGCCGCAGTGGCGCGGTCAGTCGCACGGCAGCTACAAGTTCTTCATGAACGAGCTGTACCGCTTCGATGAGCCGGCCATTCAGCGACTGCCAGAGGTGAAGATCTCGGCCAACCTGCCGAACATCCCCGCCAGCGCCGGGCAGGACGACGATGACGACGGCCGCCGTTAGGGCTCTTTGAAACCAGCCCCTGCCGGGATCACCTGCGCCGTGCCTGTTGCGGACTGCGCAGGTCCTTCAGGCTTCGTCGCCGCCTGCTCGTCACCCTCCCCAAAGTGAACAACAGAGGACGGATCGAAAACGGCAGCATGCAGATCGGGATGGAAACGTCCGTCGCCCAGATAGGTCGCCACCAGCACCCCGGCAACCACCGGATGCAGCGCGGCGATCGGCAGCACATACTTCTTCGACCTCACAACCGACTCCACCACACCGTCTACAGACTTGCTGCGCGGAATGCTTCCCGGCACCTGCGGAATCACGAACGCCTTTGATTCCAGCTCCGGATGCCGCTTGCCGTACTTCGTCAGCGAACGGGCGACCTGTTTCGGAGTAACCAGGCCGATGTCCGCGATAAAGTTCCGGTGGACGGAATGCGGATAGTAGTAATTCAGCACGTCCTCTGAAAAGTTGGCGCAGTTCTCAAAGAGCAGGTTGAAGTGGCTTTTGTTTTCACGGCCATTGAAGTCTGCAATCAGCGCTTCATCCTGCAGCGTCGTCGTCTGCTCGGCAAAGCCATAAATACGCCGGTCATAGCTTGCTCCTATGAGCTGAATCCACTCGCCGCCGGGTATCTCCTTTTTGGGGTCGTCAGGAGCCAGCGCCATCAGGTGCTCCCTCCGGTACGCATCACGCAGCTTGCGTTCCAGCTTCAGGTCCGCCGTCGCAGGAATCTCTTCCGGCGACTCCACCGCGTAAAGATAAGGAATCAGGGGAATCGCCAGCCAGTCGTAACCCGCGATCCGGTGATAGCGGCTGAGCACGACTCCGTATTCACCAGCCCTGCAGAGGCGCAGCTCGGTTGGGGTATCGGCGCAAACGCCGCTTAGATAGACCGATGCGTGTCCGGTGGGATTGACGGCGCCAAAAGTGCCGAAGGGTTCCGCCAGCAGGAGAGCCGCTTCACTGGCATGCGCCCGCCTGGTCCCGCAAAGCAACGCACTGCAAATAAAAACGGATAAAGCCCAAAAGGATGTGCTGCGTTTTCTAATAGTTTTGTTCTTTCGCGGCAATTACTGGCGTTTTAGCCAGGGTAACGATTCCTTTAAAACGAAAATGGCACACAGGATTTAACCCGGATATTTCATAAAAGACGTCCTCCGCACCCGAAAACGCTGCTTATAGGCCAAAAATGACCACAATTATTTCGCCAGTGTTGGCGGGTTTGCTAGGCTTCTTGGGATATGGCGACCGCTCATTCAAGACAAACGCTGTTGATCGATGCCGACGACACGCTCTGGGAAAACAATATCTATTTCGAGCGTGCCATTGCCGATTTCATTTCCTACCTGAACCACCACAGGTATACCCCGGAAGAAGTTCGCATCCGGTTGAACGAAGTGGAGCACGCCAACACCCAGGCTCACGGTTACGGAGTCGCTAGCTTCTCCCGGGCCTTGATCACGACCTTCGAGCAGCTCTCCATCGAGCCAATCACTCCGGACAAGCACGAACGCATCGTGGGATTCGCCCGTCAGATTGCCGAACAGCAGATTGAGCTTATCGACGGAGTTGCGGAAACCCTCCCGCATCTCGCCTCACGTCATCAGCTGATCCTCACCACGAAGGGCAATCCGGACGAGCAGGCGTTGAAGCTCACCGAATCCGGCCTCGCGCAGCACTTCAAGCATGTGGAAATCCTGCGGGAAAAGAACGTAGACGCCTATCGAGAACTGCAGGCTCGCCACCAGCTGAATGCACAGAAAACGTGGATGATCGGCAACAGCCCACGCTCCGATATCAACCCCGCGCTCGCCGCCGGGCTGCACGCCATCTTCATCCACCACCCCAGCACCTGGGTACTGGAGCACGAAACCATCAGCGCCGCGCCCCATGGCCAGACCCTTTTGCAGCTTGAGAATTTCGCCGAACTGGCTGCCCATTTCTAGGCCGGCCGCGGCCGCGCGCAGGTAGGAAATTTCCTGCTATACTCTTCGAAGGACAAAGGTTCACCGACTGCGGAAGTGGTGAAATGGCAGACACACCATCTTGAGGGGGTGGCGCCGAGAGGCATGGGGGTTCAAGTCCCCCCTTCCGCACCAACCGTCCATCCAATTTCAATGAGGGATTCCCTCAGAAAAGCGCTTCGATGATTTACCTTTTCATTGCTGTTCACGTGATCGTTTGTCTCTTCCTGATCGGCGTCATCCTGCTGCAGCAGGGTAAGAGTGCCGACCTGGCGGGTGCCTTTGGCGGCCAGGGCTCACAGACAGCCTTCGGTCCCCGTTCGGCAGCCAACCTGCTCACCCGCATGACCACCTGGGCAGCAGTTATCTTCATGTTCACTTCTATCGGCCTCACCATCCTGATGCAGAGGGCTTCAACCCATCAGCACTCGGTTCTCTCCGGCAGCTCCACGCAGAGCACCCCGGCCAAGAAGTAGTATTTGCATATCAGTAAAGTCAAAAAGCAGCCTTTCGAGGCTGCTTTTTTCATGCGGTATGATGGCTACCGCTTGGAAGCATCATAATCCTCATTCCTGCCGGCCATGCCGAGCTTTCATGGAGATACCCAGACATGCTGAAGGCTGAAAACGTTTCCACCCCCGAAGACGCACTGGCAACCCTGCTGGAAGGCAACAAGAGGTATGCCAACAACGACCTCACCAGCCTCGAAGCGGATCTGCAGGTGCTTAAAAGCCGCACCGTCGACAAGCAGGAGCCCTTTGCCGCCGTCCTCTCCTGCGCTGACTCCCGCGTGCCGGTGGAACTGCTCTTCGACCAGAGCATCGGCCACATCTTCGTCACCCGCGTCGCCGGCAACATGATCACGCCCGAGATCATCGGCAGCCTTGAATACGGCGCTGCCGTCCTTGGAACCAAGGTGATTCTCGTCATGGGCCACGGCGGCTGCGGCGCGGTTACAGCGACCATGCAGGCGCAGGATGTTCCCGGACAGATCAGCTCTCTCTTCCGCCACATTCAGCCCGCTGTCGACAAGCACCCGAACGACCTCGAAGCCGCCATCAAGGCCAATGCAGTCATGCAGGCCGCGCTGCTCAGCAAATCTTCGACGGTGATCTCCGGCCTGATCAAGAAGGGCAAGCTGAAGGTCGTTGCCGGATATTACGACCTGGCCAGCGGCACGGTCGCCCTGCTCGAATTCTGAAACCATTCATGGCGGCGGAAGCATTAAAAAATCCCCTGCTTTCGCCACCCCATCAAACAGTTTCCTGGTAAATCCTTCATTCCAAGACCATTACAAAAGTCTTACACCCGCGCGGCCGGTGATGCTGTTACGTTCATGGAAACACCACCCCACGACGGAGTAGTCCCCGCAGATGCCTACAGAGTTAATCGACGAATCCACACTTACCAGCGTTCCGGCCCCGAAGGCATCTCGCAAGATTCATCCCGAGACCAAGCTTCCCGCTCTTGGCCGCGCGGCACAGTCCGGCAAAATCAGCGTGCTTACCACCGTCGTCATGGTGATCTTCCACATCGGAGCGATTGCCGCCCTTTTCATGTTCAGCTGGAAGGCGCTCATCTGCTCGGTGATCCTCTGGGTCTATGCCTCGAACATCGGCATCGGCATGTGCTACCACCGCCTGCTTACCCATCGCGGCTATAAGGTTCCCAAGTGGCTGGAGTACTTCATGACCATTGGCGCGACCCTGTCGCTCGAGGGCGGACCGATCTTCTGGGTAGCCACACACCGCGTACATCACCAGCTCTCTGACCACGAAGGCGATCCGCACACTCCGACCGAGGGTGCATGGTGGGCGCACATGGGTTGGATCGTCCAGGGTGTTTCCATGCACGCCGAGACGGCAATTCTCTCGCGCTACGCTCCGGATCTCTCCCGCGACAAGTTTCACGTCTGGCTTAGCAAGTGGCACTGGGTTCCGATGGTCGTCGTCGGCTTCGGCCTGCTTGCCATCGGTGGATGGTCCTGCGTGATGTGGGGCATCTTCCTCCGCGTAACCCTCGGGCTGCATGCCACCTGGCTGGTGAACTCGGCCACGCACATGTGGGGATCGCGCCGCTTCGAGACCCGCGACCACTCCCGCAACAGCTGGTGGGTTGCGCTGCTTACCGGTGGCGAAGGCTGGCACAACAACCACCACGCTCACCCGGTTTCGGCGCGCCACGGCCTCAAGTGGTACGAGATCGATCCGAACTACTACGGCATCTGGCTCCTCAAGAACCTCGGCCTTGCCAAGGATGTAAAGCTCGCGCAATACGACCCGGCCAATCCGAAGCCCGCTGGCGTCGCCTAAGCTCCGCCGTTCCCCCAACTCAGCGGAAAGATGCCCGCCCCCGTTAAACTTTACGGGGCGGGCATTTTCATTGCGGCCATTGGAAGCATGAGAATCTCAGGTAGAAGACGCAACGTAGTGCTGTTCATCGTGCTCGGCTCGATCATGGTCGGGGTCGCGATCGCGCTCAACGTCACCTGGATCATCCTCAACTGGCGCAGCCTCGTACCGCTGCTCATCGGGATTCCCTTCTTCATCCTGCTCATCGCGGGCGTTACGCTGAACACCATCTTCCTGGTGCGCGAAGTTCGCCGCAACGAGCGCCACGATGCCTTCCTCAACGCCGTCACGCACGAGCTGAAGACCCCGATTGCCTCGATTCGCCTTTATCTCGAAACCCTGCAAAGACGCGAACTCTCCGAAGAAAAACGGCGCGAGTTCTACGACATCATGTTTCAGGACAGCGAGTGGCTGCTGGCCACCGTCGAACAGGTGCTTAAGGCCGGAGAACTCGGCCAGCGCACCCAGGACCAGATGCGCCAGCCCGTGGACATGCGCGTGCTCGTCCGTGAGGGCATTGAGCGTACTCGAGCCCGGCATCACCTGGAGCCGGATGCCATCACCCTCGTAGAAGAAGAGCCCGTGGCCCTGCCGCTGATCGTCGATGGAAATGTCGAGGAGCTCAAGAGCATCGTCCTGAACCTGCTCGGCAACTCGGTAAAGTACTCGCCGGATGGTGTGAACGTGCAGGTGCGCCTCGGCACCCGCAACGATGCGTGGATCGTGCTGGCTGTGACCGACAACGGCATAGGCATTCCTCCGGCTCAGCTCAAGCGCATCTTCAAGCGCTTCTACCGCGTGCCCGCGCGTAACGTGCTCACGACGAAAGGCACCGGACTCGGGCTCTTCATCGTCCGCACCATCGCCCGTCAGCATGGCGGAGATGCTTTCGCAGAAAGCCCCGGGGAAGGCCGCGGCGCCACCATCAGCGTGCAACTGCCTCGCATGCTGCACACTGTCGAAGTCCAGAAACTGGAGGCCCATTGAGTTCCGCTGCCCGCATCCTCATCGTCGAAGACGAATCGCACCTCGCCCAGGGACTGCTTTTCAACCTCCAGGCCGAAGGTTATGAAGCATCGATCGCGAGCGACGGCGAATCGGCGCTGGCCCGGCTCGCCGCGCAAAACTTCGACGCCGTGCTGCTGGACGTGATGCTGCCCGGTAAATCCGGCTTCGAGGTGACTGCGGCCCTGCGCGCCGCGCAAAACTTCGTTCCCGTGCTCATCCTCACCGCCCGCGGACGCCCGGAAGATGTGCTCGAAGGCTTTGCCTCGGGCGCAGACGACTACCTGGCCAAGCCCTTTGATTTGTCCATCCTGCTGGCCCGTCTCAACGGCCTGCTTCGCCGCATGAAGTGGCAGAAGCCGGCCGAGCCGCCTGCGCCGGAAGATGCTTCAGTCTTCGAATTCGACGGACGCCGCATCGACTTCGAGGCCCTGGAGCTGCAGGTCTCCGGCCGCGTCATCCGCCTTACCCTCATGGAAGTGGACCTGCTTCGTTACCTGGTGCGCAACCAGGGGCGCATCATCTCCCGTAAGGAGCTGCTAGACCAGGTGTGGCACGTCCACGAAGACACCGACACCCGAGCCATCGACAACTTCATCGTGCGCCTGCGCCGCTACATGGAAGACGAGCCCTCGGAACCGCGCTACCTCGAAACCGTGCGCGGTGTTGGCTATCGCTTCCAGGTTCCGCACCAGCAAACCGCGCCGGTGCGTCCTTTTGCTCAATAAAGCATCTGTTTATTAGGGAGCAATCGGCCAGAATCATGAGTGAAATCACCCTTTCCATAGACGGAATGCATTGCGGAGCCTGTGTGCGGCGCGTCACCCAGACGCTCGACCGCGTCCCCGGAACCACTGTTGAAGAAGTCCGCCTCGGCGCAGCCCGCGTCCAGGCCGAAGCATCCGAGCCGCTCGTCGCAGCACTGGCCAAGGCCGGATACGCTGCTCGCGCGGAGAATCAGTGAAAGAACTCGGCCCGCAGTACATCACTCTCGACGTCGAGGGGATGTCCTGCGCCGCGTGCCAGGTTCACGTAGAGCGGGCCCTGAAGGAAACCGCGGGCGTGACCAACGCCACCGTCAACCTGATGAGCCACAAGGCCCGCGTGCTCTACCAGCCAACAGTGGCCAGCCTCGAATCGCTCGTCGAAGCGGTGCGCGAGGCCGGATACGACGCCTCCCTGCCGACGCCTGAAGCGGCTGCCGCAACTCCGCAAGAGAATCCCGAACGCGACCTGCGCCTGCGTGCCTTTGCGGCCATCGCCGGCGGTGCACTGGTCATGCTGCTTTCCATGCACATGATTCCTGTCGGCAACCTGCCGGAGATTCAGCAGCGGCTGCTGATGCTCGCCATCACCCTTGCCGGCATGATCTGGGCCGGACGCGCCATCTACCAGCGCGCGTGGCAGGCTACCATTCACCGCGCCACCAACATGAATACGCTGGTGGCACTCGGTACCGGCGCAGCGTTCGTTTACTCGGTCGCGGCCACGTTCCTTCCCGGTTTCTTTACCCAGCATGGCCTCTCGCCGGACGTTTACTACGACTCCGTCCTGCTGATTCTAGGCTTTCTCCTGATGGGCAACTGGCTCGATGCCCGCGCCAAGCGCCGCACCCTCGATGCCCTGCACGAATTTGCGAAGCTCCAGCCGCAGACGGCACGAGTTCTGCGCGACGGGCTAGAGGCGGAAGTTCCCACGGCTACGCTGCTTCCCGGCGAAACCATTGTCGTGCGCCCCGGTGAGCGCATCCCGGTCGACGGCATCGTGCTTTCCGGCACCACCAGCGTCGATGAGTCCATGATCACTGGCGAATCTGTTCCGGTTCCCCGCTCGGTCAACGACCGCATCATTGGCGGGTCTTTGAATTACGAAGGCGCGATCGAGTATCAAGCGACCTCCATCGGTCAACAAAGCGTGCTCGGCCAGATGCTCCGCCTGATGGAAGAGGCGCAGGGCTCGAAGGCGCCGATCCAGCAGCTTGCCGACAGGGTGAGCGCCATCTTCGTCCCCGTCGTGCTGGCACTCGCCGCCATAACCTTCGCCATCTGGGCCATCGCCGCGCACAACCCCAGCCAGGCCTTCGCCGTTGCGGTCGCCGTGCTGGTCATCGCCTGTCCCTGTGCCATGGGCCTGGCTGTTCCGGCTGCGCTTACCGTCGCCATCGGCCGCGCCGCCCAGCTCGGCATCCTCTTCAAGGGCGGAGAGAGCGTCGAGCGGCTCGCCCGCGTCGACAGCATCGTCCTCGACAAGACCGGAACACTCACCGAAGGAAAGCCTGCCATCACCGGCCTGCACGCCGAGAGCGTCAGCGAAGCTGAACTGCTCACCCTGGCTGCCGCCGTCGAGCAGCGCTCCGAGCACCCGCTGGCCCATGCCGTTCTCCATGCCGCTCGCGATCTTGAAATTCCCGCCGCGGAAGAGATTCGCGCCATACCCGGTAAAGGCATCACTGGCCGCGTCGGCAATCAGCAGATCGCGGCCGGCAATGCTGCCCTGATACAGGATCTCGGCATCACTCCGCCAGCCACCGCGCAGTCAGCTGCAACCCTGCTGCACATCGCCATCGACAAACGCTACGCGGGCTGGCTCGCTGCTGAAGACCAGCTTCGCCCCGGAGCAGCTGCTGCCATCGCCCGCCTCAAAGCTCTGGGCCTCGAAGTCGCCATGCTCACCGGTGACACTCTCGCCGCCGCGCAATCCGCTGCGCAAGCTGCCGGAATCACAAACATACACGCCGGTCTCCTGCCTGAAGAAAAGCTCTCAGTCATCCGCAAAATGCAGGCCGAAGGCCGAAAGGTCGCCATGGCCGGAGACGGGATCAATGACGCCGCCGCGCTCGCCCAGGCCGACGCCGGACTGGCCATGGGCACCGGCACCGATCTGGCCCGCGAGGCCGGCGACGCCATCCTGCTGCGCGGCGAGCCCGAGCAGATGGTCACCGCGATCCTGCTCGCCCGGCACACGTTGCGCGTGATGCGTCAGAATCTGGGCTGGGCCGTTGGCTACAACCTGCTCGGCATTCCGCTGGCTGCCGGCGCGTTGTACCCGCTCACCGGCTGGCTGCTGAGCCCGGCGATTGCGGCAGCGGCCATGGCTCTCAGCTCCGTAAGCGTACTTGCCAACAGCCTGCGCCTCAAGCGCTACACCCCGCGATAAACTAGGAGCGGGAACGATACGTGCGCATTCTTACCCGGTACATACTCAAAGAAGTCCTCTCGCACGCCTTCCTTGGCGGCGCGCTGTTTACGTTTGTGCTCTTCATGCCGCAGCTCCCGCAGTTGCTGGAGATGATGGTCCGCAACAGCTCCTCCGCAGGTACTGTCGCAGAGATCTTCCTGCTGACCCTGCCCAACATGTTCACGGTCACGATTCCGATGGCCGTTCTGGTCGGAATCCTGCTCGGCCTGAGCCGCCTCGCCGCCGATAGCGAAATCACCGCCATGCGCGCTTCCGGCATCGGCGTCTGGAGATTCGTCGGCGTAGTCGCCATCGTCTCGGTCAGTGCCTGGGGTTTCAGCCTCTTCAATACGCTCTATATTTCCCCGGCAGCCTACGCAAAGGCGCTCAATCTACAGTCGGCACTGGTCAACGGACAGGCCTCCTACGAGGTACAGCCGCGCGTCTTCTACGAAGACTTCAAGAACTACGTTCTCTATGTGCAGAACGTCGTCTCGCGCTCGGGCGCAGCCAGCTGGCAGCACATCTTCCTGGCCGATCTCTCTGACCCGAATGCGCCCAAGATCACCACCGGCTCCACAGCCACGGTTGTCAGCGAGAAAGACCAGACCGCCATCATGCGCATGCACGATGGCGCGGAGCATGAATACGGCGCAAGCGATCCGGACCACTACACAGTCTCAACCTTCGCCACTACGGATTTGCCGCTGGCGCTCTCCTCGCCCGAAGACGTGCACATCGGCCACAGCGATGCCCCGATTCTGGCAACAGCAACCCATGATCTGGTAGCGAAAACGAAGACGAAAGACGGCCAGCTCTACCTGATCGAGCTGCACAAGCGCTTCGCCTATCCTGCTGCCTGCCTCGTGCTGATGCTGGTGGGCGTGCCGCTTGGCATTACCTCTAAACGAGGGGGCAAGAGCGCGGGCTTCGTCATCTCGATTCTTCTCGTCTTTACGTACTACCTCCTGTCATCTACCGGCACCGCCCTCGCACGCCAGCACAAGCTGCCCGCAGGTTTGGGTGTCTGGATGGCCAACATACTTTTTTCCGGATGCGGCTTCGTCCTGCTACGGCAGATGTCACAGGGTGGCGCGGCGCTGGCGGCTATCACTTCCATCGGCAACCTCTTCAAGACAGCCAAAAAACAGGAAGAACCCTCCGGCCAGCACCACGAAGAACGCCACCCCCGCGCTCGTCACACGCGTGGACGTTTTCCGCTCATCCTCGACGAGTACGTTCTCAAGGAATTTCTCTCCACCTTCACGATGGTGCTCGTCACCTTCGTGATGCTGATGCTTTTCTTCACCTTCTTTGAGCTGCTGGGCGACATCATCCGCAACCGCACGCCTTTAGTGACGGTCGGCGCCTATCTCGCGAACCTGGCCCCCAGCATGATCTACACCATCACGCCGCTCAGCGTGCTCATCGCCGTGCTGGTCGTCTTCGGCGTGCTCAACCGCTCGAGCGAGCTGACCGCGATGAAGGCCAGCGGTATCAGCCTCTACCGCATCGTGCTGCCGGTCATGTTCATCGCCATGATCCTGTCCGCTTCGCTGTTTACCTTCGATGAGCTTTACCTGCCCCAGGCCAATCGCCGGCAGGAAGCACTGCGCAACGTCATCAAGGGACGCCCGGCGCAGACCGTTCAACATCCCGGCCAGCGCTGGATCTTCGGCCTCGATGCCCCCGGCAAGCCGCCGCATATCTTCTACTACCAGTACTTCGACGCCGACCGCGACACCTTCGGCAACATCACCATCTACGAGTTCAACCCGGACAATTTTTCGATCTCCAAGCGCATCTTCGCCTCGAGCGTTCACTGGGAACCGGAGTTGAACAAGTGGGTCTTCGAGCACGGCTGGCAGCGCTCCTTTGACGGTGCTGAGATCAGCGATTACAAACCCTTCGACGTCTCCACCTTCCCGGAGATCCAGGAGCAGCCGCAGTACTTCAAGAAGGATGAACGTCTCTACTCGGAGATGAGCTTCCACGAGCTCTCGCACTACATCCACGACCTGCGCCAGAGCGGATTCGATACCATGCGCCTGCGTGTGCAGCTGAACCGCAAGCTCGCCTATCCGCTGATCACTCTGGTGATGGCGATCCTCGCGGTGCCCTTTGCCCTTACCGCCGGCAAGCGGGGATCGCTCGCCGGCGTCTCCATCGCCATCGGCGTAGCCATCGCTTACTTCGTGATTTCAGGCATGTTCGAGGCCATGGGCAACGTCAATATGTTGCCTGCATTCCTGGCCGCATGGTCACCCGATGTCATCTTCGCGCTGGCCGGCGGCTACCTGCTTCTCCGTTCGTCAACATAGACCGGGCACTCAGCCCGAAAGGTTAAACTGAAAGGGACGATGTTCGAGAAACTGAAACCGCTCTTCCCTTACATGCGCCGCTACACGCGCACCTACGTCTGGGGAGGAATCGCAGCGATCCTCAGCTCCGCCGTGTGGGTCTTCTTTCCGCACGTCATCGGACTCGCGGTCGACGATCTCAACCACGGCGTCACCAACCGAAAGATCTTCCTCTACGCAGGACTGCTGATCGGCATTTCCCTCGCCAAGGGTGTCTTTCTCTTCCTCACCCGCTGGATCCTCATCGGCATCTCGCGCGATATCGAGTTCGATATGCGCAACGATCTCTTCCTGCAGCTCGAAAAACAGCCCGCGGAGTACTACCAGCAGCGCCGCACCGGCGACATCATGGCGCGCATGACGAATGACCTCAATGCCGTGCGCATGCTGCTCGGTCCGGGCATCATGTATAGCCTCAACACGCTGCTCTTCTCGGTCTTCGCACTCTACTTCCTGTTGCGCATCAGTCCGCTGCTCACGCTGGCCGCGCTGGTGCCGCTGCCGCTCGCCAGCATCTTCGTCCAGGTGCTAGGCCGCAAGATTCACGAGCGCTTCGAACGCATCCAGGCCATGTTTTCTGACATTTCAGCCTTCGCGCAGGAGAACTTCTCCGCCGCCCGCCTCATCCGCGCCTTTGCGCAGGAGCAGGCCCAGGTCAACGCCTTCGAGACGGCCAACAAGGAATACATCCGCCGCGGCCTGCTGCTCGTGCAGCTGATGGGCATGCTCTGGCCGACGCTTGAGTTTATCCTCGGCTTGGCCATGGTGATCGTCCTGCTGCTCGGCGGACGCCTCGTCATCGCGCACAAAATCACCGTCGGAAATTTCACCGCCTTCAGCACCTACCTGGTCATGCTTACCTGGCCGATCATCGCGCTGGGCTGGGTCGTCAACCTCTTCGAGCGTGGAACTGCTTCGGTCGTGCGCATCCACGAACTGCTGGCCGAAGAGCCGACCATTGATGACCGCGATGCTGCAGCGTCGCTCATCGGAGACGACATCAGGGGCGAGATCGAGTTCCGCCACCTTACCTTCCACTACGATCATCCCGATGGAACGCCCGCGCCGGCCGTACTACGCGATATCTCGCTGACCATTCCAGCCGGATCGAGCCTGGCGCTGGTAGGGCCGACCGGCGCCGGCAAGACAACGCTCGTGAACCTTATCCCACGCGTCTATGACGCACCCGCGGGCTCAGTGCTGATCGACGGCCGCCCGGTGCGCGAGTATCCGCTGGACACCCTGCGCGAGAGCATCGGCTTCGTCCCGCAGGAGACCTTTCTCTTCAGCGAAAGCATCCGCGAAAACATTCTCTTCGGCGCACCCGACGCGAGCCACGAGCAGATGCTCGGAGCGGCGCAGTCGGCTTACATCCGCAACGAATTCGAGGCCTTCCCTCACGGCTTTGAAACCGTCGTGGGAGAGCGCGGCCTGACGCTATCAGGCGGTCAGAAGCAGCGCACCGCACTGGCCCGCGCCCTGGTGCGCGAACCGAAGATCCTCATCCTCGACGATTCCCTCGCCAGCGTAGACACCTACACCGAAGAGCGAATCCTCGAAGAGCTGCGCAACCGCATGCAGGGCCGCACGACCATCCTCATCTCCCATCGCGTCTCGACCGTGCGCAACGCCGATCGCATCGCCGTGCTGGTCGATGGAAAGATCGCCGAGCTGGGAACGCACGATGAGCTTCTGGAAAAGGCCGGTTATTACGCCAGCCTCCATGAGAAACAGCAGCTCGAGGAAGAACTGGCCGGAGCAAGGTAAGCAGGGCTCAGAGCACAGGTCTCAGTAATTACAACCACAAGAAGCATTGTCATTCCGAGAAGCAAAGCGACGAGGAACCTGCTTTTCTTCCCGAATCACGACCGCGGGTGCCCCATCCCTGACAGCTTTATCGTCATGGGTGGGCGTCCCCCTCAAGCCGTCCGGATCGGGTGCCCCACGTCTCGACTCGGAGACGTGGGATTTTCGTTAGGCCGTCCAGCTCGAGGACACCGGTTCCTGCATAACCGGGACCGTCATCGAGGGACGCAGCGACATCGACTGCTTTGCCTGCTCCTCGACCAGGAGCCGAAGCACCGCGGGGTCCTTCGAAGCGATGCTCCATGCCTCCCGCACATCGCGGATGCAGGCGATCGCCTCCTTCAGACGCGCCGCGGAGGAGAGACGCGAGCCTTCAATGCATAGCGCGAAAATAGCCGCGTAGAACTCCGAAAGCGCCTTGGCTGACGAACCTCCGATGTCCATCCTCAGCCGCGACTGGAGATGCATCAGAATATCCAGGGTGCGCTTCAGAGCAACCCTGCGCTCGTGAACATCGTTGGCCTCGATCGCATCGATGGCACGGTAGAGAAAACGAACCATGCCATCGTAAAGGGCGACGATCAGCTCTACCGGGTTCATTCCGGCGATTGCCTGCTGCTGGTAATTCATGGACCCTCGGTTTATCCCTGTGAGTTTTCGTTGTAGCCGGTGATGGCACTGTAAAGCTCGTCGACGGATTGGAGCTCCTGAGGGATCGCTTCCAAGGTCTGATTCGCTTCATTCAGCTCCGTTGTCAACTGCGCCTGCTCCGTGCTGATCTGGGTGTTTTCGTTACTGATATTGGTATTGAGCTGCGACTCCACGCTGGAGTTCTGCTGGAGAGCCAGATAAATTTCTCCGCTGGGAGCAGTGTCGCCAAGGTCGTTCAACGCCGCGGTCAGGTTGTCTCCAAAGGATGTAAAACCACTGCCCGGCTGAAAGAGATTCACCACATCCTGGTAGTTATCATTGAGCGCGCTGCTCAGCGTATCCGTATCAAGGCTGAGCGTGCCGTCGATGGTCGCTGAAATCCCGAGCTGGCTGAGCGAAGTGAAGGTGCCGCTGGACTGGATGAAGCTGAGAGCCCCCTCAAGCTGCTCCTGGATAGATGCCAGTGTCGGGTTGCCATCGAGAGGCTCAGGATTTCCCGAAGCATCGTTTCCTTCCTGCGCATTCACATCGCTCACGACCACGTTGTATGCGCTCACGAAAGCTTCTATCGCAGATCCCACATCGGTATCGTCGTTGGTGATCTCGATCTGCACCGGTGTCGCGGTGACTGCCCCCGACTCATCGGTACTGGTCGGCGAGGTACTGAGCAGTTGCAGGGTCACGCCACTGATCGCGTTCGTGACAGTGTTCGATCCACTGGTGATGGCGAGTCCATCGACGGTAAGCTGAGCATCCTTTCCCGTCTGCGATTCCGTGAAGTTGATCTGGCTGCCGCTGGTGGTATCGGTGATGCTGCTGCCGGCCAGAGAGATCTCACCAGCCGACCCGCTCGTGCTGCTGACCAGCGTCAGGACGGAACCGGAAGAGGTATTCACCACGCTGGCCGTCACTCCGTAGTCCCCGCTGTTGATCGCGTTCGCTACACCGGAAAGCGTCTGGCCATTCGCTCCAAGCTGGATGGTCTGCGCAGTGCCTCCATCGATGCTGATCGACAGGCTTCCCGTCAACAAGTCACCGCTGGCCATCGCATCGCTGTGGTAGGAAGAGGTCGAGGCAAGGCTTTGGACCGTGACCGTGTGACTTCCAGTCGCCGCGCCCGTGGTGGCGCCGGTAATTTCGACAACAGAATTGTCCGAACTCGAGCCTTCTTTAGCCGTAAAGATCCCGTCCGCGTCGGTCAGGTTCTGGAGAGCGGTCGTTAGCGTACTGAGATCGCTGCCGATCGAAGTGAGCGCCGTATCCTGCGATTGCAGCGAGGTCAGCTGGTTCTGCCAGGGAGTTTCAATCGCCTGCAGGTTCGCCACAATCTGGCTGACGGTGCTGCTCACATCAAAGCCCTGGCCGCTCGTCGGTGATCCGAATGAAATGCCTACCGTACCCATGTTTTCCTTATCGACCCTTTCGTGATGCGACTTGAGACGATGTCATCCCTGCAAGCAGGAATCCGTAAAAGGAATGCGCGGATAAGAACGCCCTAAGGAACAACATCGCAAAGAAAACGGCGGGAGGCCGAAGCCTCCCGCCACAGGATTACGCTGATGCAACAGAGCTACTGCAGCAGCTTGGTGACCAGCTGCTCGGTGCTGTTGGCCTGCGCCAGGGCGCTGATGCCGGTCTGCTCGAGGATCTCGTACTTCGAAAGGTTCGAGGTCGCCGAGGCATAGTCCGTGGACATTACATCGTTTTCCGCGGAGGTGGTGTTGGTCGACTGCGTGGTCTGCACGTTTTCGACGGCGGTGAGGGTGTTGATTTCCGCACCCTCTGCGCCGCGGCTGGAGGCGACCTGCGAGATCGCGTTCGTGATGGCGTCGAGCGCGATCTTTGCCTGGGCCGTGCTGTCGAGCGAGGTTCCGGCGTAGGTTGCATTGGCAACCGTGCTCGGATCCTTGCTGCCCAGCTGGATGGTTCCCGCGCCGGTATCGCTGGCGGCGAAAGCACCCGAAGCCGTAGCCTTCGCTCCGAAGTCGTAGGTTCCCGAGCCGCTGGTCTGACCTACGACCGCGGGAGCAGTAGCACCGCCGCCGACCAGGGCGACGGGCGCAGTCACCGTGTCGGAAACAGGGCTGACATTAACACCCTTCGCTCCCACACTCGGATCGGCCGTGCCCGCGTCGAATGTCGCACCGCCGGTGGTGGCGGTGAAAACATAGTCGTTGGCAGCAACTGCATTGCCGAGGGTATCGGTTCCCGGTGCCGTAGCCTTCGCCACCGCACCTGCAGCTGCCGTAGCAGTTGCGCCGGTTCCGGTGACAGCAACCGCCTTGGTGTCGGAGAGAGCACCCGCGGTGGTCGTCGTATCGCCCATCTTGGTCAGATCCAGGGTGATAGCGGTGCCAGCGGCGTTCGTCGTGGAGAGAACATTGTCTCCCGCAGCGATGGCAATGCCGTTGGAATCCGTCCCTGTCCCTGTCGCCGCCGCCACAGTACCCGATGTGTAAACCTGAGCACCAGCAGGAGCCGGATCGGTCGTACCCATGTTGTAGGTTTCCGTGCCGCTGGTGAACACGTAATCGCTGGTCGTGATGCTGTTGCCGAAGCTATCCGTTCCGGCCGCCGTTGCCAGGGCAACGCTGCCAGAAGCTGCCTGGTTGCCGGTTACCGCAACTGCGTTGGTGTCGGAGAGAGCACCGGCAGCCGTGGTCGTATCGCCCATCGCGGTCAGATCGAGAGTGATGGCCTTGCCATTGGCATCGGTCGCCGCGAGCAGGTTGTCGCCCGCTGCGATGGTGTTGCCGTTGGCATCCTTCGTGCCCACCTGGTCGTCCGCCGCTGCGGCGACCGTTCCCTGGGTGTAGATCGAGCTGCCGCCGGGCGCCGTTGTGCCCAGGTTATAGCTTCCGCCGCCAGCTGCTGCGGTGAAGACATAATCACTGGTCGTTACGGCGTTGCCGTAGCTGTCGGTACCAGCGGCAGCTGCCTGTGCCACCGAACCAGCAGCTGCTGCATTGCCGGTGACGGCAACTGCGCTGTTGGCCGAGAGTGAACCCACGGCCGTCGTCGTATCGCCCATCGCCGTCAGGTCGAGAGTGACGGCATTGCCGTTGGAGTCGACCGTCGAAAGAACGTTATCGCCGGTGGCGATAGCGTTGCCGTTGCTGTCGGTTCCGGTTGCCGTCGCAGCGGCTACTTTACCCGTGGTGTAAACCGCGGTGCTGGACGTGGTGAAGACGTTGTCGCCAGACACAACCGTCGTGCCGTACTGGTCGACGCTGCCGGTTGCCGGCGTGCCCGTCGTTTGCGCGATGGAGCCCGCAACCGCCTTGTTGCCGGTGATCGCGACCGCATTCGTGTTCGAGAGCGAACCGGTGGTCGTGGTGTCGCCCATCGCCGTCAGGTCAAGCATGATGGCGTTGCCGTTGGAGTCGGTCGTGGCAAGAACATTATCGCCGGTCGCAATCGTGTTGCCGGAGGCGTCCTTCGTGCCTACCTGCGCATCGCTCGCCGCCGCGACTGTTCCCTTGGTATAAACCGTCGTGCCGTTGCTGGTGGCGGCGAAGACGTAGTTGCCCGCACCCACGGTGGCGCCATACTGGTCGGTGCCGGTCGCGGAGTTCGCGGTCGTCTGGAGGATCTGACCCGCAACCGCCTTGTTTCCGCTGATCGAAACCGCGTTTGAGTTCGAGAGCGCTCCCAGGCCTGTGGTCGTATCGCCCATTGCCGTCAGGTCGATGCTCACGGCATTGCCGCTTGAATCGGTCGAGGTGAGAACGTTGTCATTGGCAGCGATCGCGTTGCCGTAGCTGTCAGTCTTGCCTACCTGGCCGGCCGTGGCAGCCGCCACCGTACCCGAGGTATAAACCGCGGAGCCGAGGTTCAGCGAGTCGGAGCTTGTGCTGCCCAGCGCCGTGGTGGCGTAGGACTGGTTGACCGTGCCGTCGGAGGTATAGACGTTCGCGGCGTCGCTGAATACATTGATGCCGTTGTATTCGGTGTTGCCGTTGATGGTCGAGATTTCGGTCATGATGCTCGAATACTCGGACTGCGTCGCCGCTTCCTGCGAAGCGTTCAGCGTGCCGTTCGAGGCTTCAGTGGCCAGGGTCACGGCGCGGTTGAGCAGGCTGGTGACCTGCGACAGGGCGCCATCGGCGACCGACAGGAAGTCGACACCTTCAGAAGCATTCGAGGCAGACTGCGAAAGCGCCGTCGAGGAGGCTTCGAGGCCATTCGCCAGCGACAGGCCAGCGGCATCGTCTGCGCCGGAGTTGATGCGCGAACCCGACGAAAGCTGCGTCAGCGTATTCTGCAGGCTCTCCTGTGTCTGGTTCAGGTTGTTTTCCGCGTACAGGGCGGAGATGTTATTCAGGACACCCAAAGACATGTGATTTGCTCCTTCGTGTTGCGGCGTTACGCGATCCGCGGTCGGTCGATGGGTTCCTGCTTGGGCGCTGTACCGGACCGGAGCGCGATGCCACCGGCCGGGTCGCCTGGGGAAGGAACCGTCGGACAATGCATTCATCGGCGCTGCCGGAAGGGGCTTTATCGGGGCGAAGGGGTTTGGCATGTGGCGTGCGTGGGTGCGGAATCCCCTTGCAGGATCGCCGCGCCATGCCGGCACATTCCCATAATGGTCCGGCATGGAAAAACGACGTCCGCGCCGCGATCATCTTTTTTACGCCCCTGCCGATACACCGCTATAGGAAAAACTCATGATCCAGCTCACACGGTTTAACGGCAGTGTCCTGGCGGTCAACGATGACCTGATCCAGTATGTGGAATCCAACCCGGATACCACGCTTACGCTTCTGGGCGGAGAAAAGCTCGTGGTGCGCGAAAGCCTCGGCGAAGTCATGGACGGCATTGCCGAGGTGCATGCGCGGGAGCTGGCCGCGGCGCTGCAGAAAAGCTTCGAGGAGTAACCCGGATGAATCTCGATATCAGCAGCCTGATCGGAATTTTGATTGCCGCAGCCGGCGTCATCGCCGGGCTTCTGCTCGAGGGCGGCCATTTTGGCCAGGTTCTGCAACCGACCGCTGCCCTGATCGTCTTTGGAGGCACGGCGGGGGCGGTGATGCTTCAATTCCCCCTGAGCACCGTTCTTGCGGCCGTACGCTCGCTCTCCCGCCTCTTCGTTCCGGAGCCGCTCGACGGGGAAATGGTTGTGAAGCAGATCCTGGCCTATGCGAACAAGGCGCGCCGCAGCGGAATCGTCTCGCTCGACCCCGACCTCGGCTCGATCCGCGATCCGTTTTTCCGGCAGACTCTCATGCTGGCCGTTGACGGCACCGAGCCGTCGGAACTGCGCCGGATCATGGAGTTCGCTATCGACAACCAGGCCGAGCTGGACGAAAAAATCCCCGAGGTCTTTGAGTCCGCCGGTGGATTCTCTCCAACCATCGGCATCATCGGCGCCATCCTCGGATTGATCCAGGTAATGCAGCACCTCGACCATATCGACGAGGTAGGGCGCGGCATTGCTGTGGCCTTCGTCGCTACCATCTATGGCGTTGCCGCCGCCAACCTCCTCTTTCTGCCTGCGGCAGGCAAGCTGCGGCTCAGGCTGCGCGATGAGCAGCAGATGAAGGAGATGAAGCTTGAAGGAGTCATCTCCATTCTCGAAGGCATGCACCCACGCATGGTTGAAATCAAGCTGCGCAGTTTTCTCAATGCGAAACAGGATCTTGCGAAGAGCCCGATCGACATTACGGAAGGGGTTGCATGAGACGCCGGCCTCCCAAAAGGCGCCATAACCATGAGCGCTGGCTCGTCTCCTACGCCGACTTCATCACGCTGATGTTTGCTTTCTTTGTCGTGCTCTATGCCAGCTCGCAGGCGGACAAGCACAAGCAGGCCCAGTTTGCGCAGGCTATCGATCAGGCATTCAAGTCGCTCAGCGTCTTCGAGACAACAGGCTCGAATTCGCAGGCGAGAATAACGAAGTCGCCAGACGAGACCGCCCCCGTCAACATCGTGCTCGGCGACGAGCTTTCCCAGCCTCCGCCCGAGGCCGTTCGCCACGACTTCAACCGCATGCAGACGCAGCTGAACAACCGGCTCTCGAACCAGATCGCGCAGCATGTCGTTGCCCTGCGCATCGGGCGCGACGGCCTGGTCATCTCTCTGCGCGAAGCGGGCTTTTTCGATAGCGGCTCGGCCGCTCCCCATCCCGGCGCCATGAGCAGTATCGACGCCATTGTCGACGTGCTGCGTCCTACCCCGTACGACCTCCGCATCGAGGGTCATACAGACAATGTGCCCATCCACACCGAGCAGTATTCCTCGAACTGGGAGCTCTCCGCAGCACGCGCCACAGTGATGGCACGCCTCTTCATCGAGCGGGAACGCTTCGCTCCGCAGCGTCTCTCCGCGGCCGGCTACGGCGAGTTCCACCCCGTCGCCGCCAACACCTCCGCAGAGGGCCGCGGCCAGAACCGGCGTGTCGACATCATTGTGCTGCCACACACTTCAGCCACAAGCCCGGAGATGTCTATACCCAGGTAGAGCAGCGGCTGCAACCCGTCTATCATGAAAGCAGATGGACACACAGCACACGGGCGAAGCAGAAACCCTCTATCACCAGGCCGTGGACCGCATGGCGGATGGAGATATCGAAGGGGCTATTGAAGGCTTTCGCCACAGCCTGGCCTCCGATCCCGCCTTTGCTGACGCCTCCCACGGACTCATTCACGCCCTCAAGCACGCGAAGCGTTACGACGAAGCCGTCGAAGTCGCCCAGTCACTCATCGCCGCAGACCCGGACGACGTGCTCGCGCACACCAGCCTCTCCATCCTTTATCAGCACCAGGGACGCATCCCCGAGGCGGAAGCCGAATCCACAAAGGCCAAGGTGCTCGGCTGGAAACTCGAGCTGCGTGCCGCCCGTGACAGCGAGAGTAAGTGATGACGCCGGCGGCGCGGCTGCGACGGCTCTATCATCGCCTGCTTGCCGCCTACGGTCCGCAACAGTGGTGGCCTGCACAAACACCTTTCGAAGTCGTTATAGGCGCCTACCTCACGCAGAACACTTCGTGGCTCGGAGTAGAGCGCTCCATTCAAAACCTCGTTAAGAATAATCTTCTGACCGCCGAGGCCATCCGTGCTGTTCCCATCGAAACCCTGCGCGAACACATCCGGCCTTCCGGCTACATGATCCGCAAGGCTGCGGCTCTCAAAGCTTTTGTCGCATTCCTCGATGAGCACTACTCCGGCTCTATTGAAAAACTCGCGGCGGATTCTCCGGAGGTAGCACGCGAACGGCTGCTGGCGTTGCCCGGAGTTGGCCCCGAAACCGCCGATGCCATTCTGCTGTACGCACTGCATCAGCCCGCCTTTGTCGTCGATGAATACCTGCGCCGCATCGTCACCCGTCATGGCCTCGTCCACGACAAAGCGAAGTATTCTGAGATTCAGCGGTTAGCGGTCTCATCCTTTCGCCGTGACAAGGCTGCCGAGCGCCCTGGGCACTACAACGAGTTCCATGCGCTGATCGTGAACGCCGGCAAGCTCCACTGCGGCCCCAAACCGCGTTGCGAAAGCTGCCCGCTCGCCTTCGATCTCGAAAGGCCCGTAAACATCACTCGCGCGTAACCCGCTTCCTTGCGGAACAAAAGCAGCTACCGCACCGCCTCATCTTTTTCGTTAGAATTCGATGCCTGATATCTGCGGAAACTTCCCCTGGCGAAAGGTATCAAACAGTCATGAAGAGAACTGCCCATTCAATGGCTGACACCCATTCCGACCGGAGAAGAAAGCTTGACCGCCAGATTCTCGCCGATGGAATCAAGCCCAACGACGCGCGGGACGAAGCCTTTCGGCGCGCGATTCTCTCGATCCCCGCAGGCAAAGTAAGCACCTATGGTCATGTTGCAGCGGCTGCAGGTTATCCGCTCTACCACCGAGCCGTAGCTCGCCTGTTGCGGCACGAGCCCGTTGACAATATTCCCTGGCACCGCGTCGTGGGTGCCGGTGGAGAGATCAAGCTAAAGCAGGAAGCCGAGCGGGAGCAGCGCCGGAGACTCCGCATGGAAGGCGTAACCTTTTCAGGCAAGCGCATCGACATGGAAAAACACGAGCATCATTTTCATCTGCGGGATTGGCTGTAGATCTGCGCTCGTGAAATCCGGCTTTAAATGGACACGTCCGAAAACCGCGAGTTTTTGGCCCCGCGCCGTGGCAGACTATTTCCATGGCCATGCCCTCCAACGCGATTGCTTACAAGGCTCTCGAGAGTCATGACGCTCGCTTTGACGGCCTGATCTACGTCGCTGTCAAATCCACCGGAATTTACTGCCGTCCGGTCTGCCCGGCGCGCACACCGAAGTTCGAAAACTGCACCTTCTACAGCTCGGCCGCCGCCGCGCAGGACGCCGGCTATCGTCCCTGCCTGCGCTGCAGACCGGAGACAGCTCCTCAACTTGCAGCATGGAAAGGGACTTCGAATACTGTTTCGCGGGCAATGGCCATGATCGCCGAGGGAGCCCTCGATGGCGACGACCAGACCGTTGACAGGCTGGCCATACGGGTCGGTGTAGGCGAGAGGCAGCTAAGGAGACTGTTCCTTGAACACCTCGGCACTTCTCCCCTGTCCGTTGCGCAGACGCGGCGAGTGCTCTTCGCCAAGCAGTTGATTCACGATACGAAGCTGCCCATGACCGAAGTTGCGCTCGCCTCCGGATTTAACAGCCTGCGTCGCTTCAACGAGGTCTTTCAGAAGCTCTATCATCGTCCTCCCACCACGCTGCGACGCCAGGCTGGCCGCGATCTCGCCGCGTCCGAAGGCGAAGTGACGCTGCAGATACGCTATCGTCCTCCCTATGACTGGGAATCGATGCTGGCCTTCTTCGCTGCACGTGCCATACCGGGTGTGGAGCTGGTCGAGCGTGATGCATACCATCGCACCGTCGAACTCGATGGACAGGTCGGCACGATCCGCATCCGGCACCTGCCGCGTAAGAACAGCCTCGGCGTCTCCATTCGCTTTCCGGCTGTACAGGCGTTGCCTGCGATCGTGAACCGGGTACGCAACATGTTCGATGTGGATGCGAACATCGATGTAATCAACGAACATCTTTCGCGCGATCGCGCCATGTCCAGGCTCGTCGCTCGCCGGGCCGGCCTGCGCGTGCCGGGAAGCTGGGACCGCTTTGAACTCGCGGTGAGAGCCGTACTGGGCCAGCAGATCAGCGTCGCCGCAGCGCGCATCCTCGCAGGCAAACTTGCGCTTGCATACGGCACAGAGATGAAGGCAACCAACAAAATGCACGAAGCGCTGACACATGTCTTTCCCTCGGCGCGCGCCATCGCAACTGCGCCAGCGTTTTCGATGAATATGCCTGCATCGCGTGTGAAGACGTTGCAGGCTATCGCCTCGGCAGTAAATGCAGATGCTTCACTGCTCACTTCGAGCGGCGATTTGAACGAGGCAGTCAGTCGCCTGCGCGCCACTTACGGAATAGGCGAATGGACAGCACAATACATCGCATTGCGAGCTATGCGCGAAACCGATGCCTTCCCTGCTGCCGACATCGGCATCCTTCGCGGCGCGCGCAAGGCCTTCAACGAACCGCTAACGTCGAAGCAACTTTTGCAGCGGTCTGATCAATGGAGTCCCTGGCGAGCCTACGCTGCACAACATCTATGGGCAGCCGATCTCGATTGAAATAAGCAACACACGAAAGGATGACAGCATGCTCGTACATAAGTACGTGGATTCTCCAGTAGGAAAGCTGAGGCTCGTAGCAAGCGATAAAGGGCTGGTCGCCGTATTATGGGAAAACGACTCGCCCAAACGGGTTCGCCTCGAAGATTCGCAGGAAGATCCTGGGCACAGAATCCTTGCCAAAGCTGAAAAGCAACTCCAGGAGTATTTCGCAGGCACGCGCGAAGAATTCTCAATCCCTTTAGACATGCGCGGCACAGCATTCCAGAAAAACGTCTGGGAGGCTTTGCTGGGTATTCCATTTGGCGAAACACGCAGTTACGGTCAACTGGCCTCGCAGCTTGGAAGCCCTACGGCCAGCCGGGCGGTTGGAGCAGCAAATGGACGCAATCCCGTTTCAATCATCGTTCCTTGTCATCGCGTGATCGGCTCAACCGGCAAGTTGACTGGATTCGCTGGCGGCCTCGACACCAAGGAAACACTGCTCACTCTCGAGAGCCGTCAGCCCCTATTGAAGTAGATGGCGCGTTCAGAGCAGCGCAAGAAGATTACGCAAAGCCTGGCCCCGATGGCTGAGACGCAGACGCGTATCCGGATCGATCTCGGCCATCGTCTTCTTCTCCTGCGGCAGATAAAACAAGGGATCGTAACCGAAACCCGCGGTTCCTCTAGGAGTGGAAACAATCTCCCCTTCAACCGCTCCATCGGCGGAGTGAACAAGCCGGCCATCGACAGCCGCAACCAGCGCACAGTGGTAGCGCGCCGCAAACGGTGCCGGACCAACGGTTTTCAATCTCTCCAGCAGGTAGCAGTTGTTCCGTTCATCCGTGGGCAGGTGCGCAGCGAAAGCGGCATCATCGGCAAAGCGCGCCGAGCGCACGCCTGGATCTCCTCCCAGTGCATCGACCTCGAGACCTGAGTCATCTGCCAGGACGATCTCCCCCGGCGCGAAGCTGCTGTAGTACTCGGCCTTTGTCCTCGCATTACCCATGAATGAAGGTTCGTCTTCAGGCGGGGCCGTAATCTCGCGAAGTCCGGGAAGCGGTTCGAGACGCACATCGGCGTTGATGGATTGCGCGGCCCACGCGAAGTCGCGCAGCTTGCCCGGATTGGAAGTTGCGATGTAGAGAAGCTTGTTCGTTGCCATCTACATCCGACTCTAACGCAACGCCGCGCGATGTCGCGAACAGCAGCACATCAGAAGACCACTTTGACGCCCGCCTGCAGAACGCGCGGCCCACCCACGCCGTTCACATTGCCTACGCCCGAACCCAGTGTGCCGGTGATCCTGCCCAGGTTCGAACCGAGTGTAGAGTTGGGCAATCCAAATGCCGGAGTATTAGTCAGGTTGAACGCATCGCCGCGTACCTCAAGAGGAATCTCGTGCCAGATGGGAAAGCTTTTGAAGAGCGAAAGGCTGTCGTAGAAATACCCCGGTCCACGAAACTGGTTGCGCTGCGTATCGCCCACGACGCAAGGAGCCTGGTTTGTCGCGGAATAAGCCGTGCATGTAGCCGGAGCAGAGAACGCCGAAGGATTGAACCACCGCACATTGCCCGCGCCGCTCACCTTATGCGTCACGGAATAAGAGCCTGTTTCGTTCACGGTCTGGGTTGTTCCCGGTGTTGCACTTGTCGTCGAGATGGTGAACGGCAAGCCCGAGAGTGCCGAAAGAATCACCGAGGTCTTCCATCCGCCGAGGACATACTGCGAAAAACCGGAACCGAAATAACGATGACCGCGCCCCGCAGGCAGTTCATAGGTCAGAGTCTGCTCGAAGTTACGCGTGCGATCAAAATCGACGACGGAGTAATTCCGTCGCATCGGCCCGGCCCAGAACAACACATTCCCGTCCTGCGCACCTGTTACATAGCCCTGCGCCTTGCCCCATGTAAAGGCGGACATAAAGGCTAGTCCATTCGTAAACCGCCGCGTCAACTGCACCTGGAGCGACTCATAGTTAGTGGACGTGCCCATGAAGTATTGCGTAACGGCAGCCGTCTTACCGAATGCGACATTCAGCGGATCGTAGGCAGCGCTCTGCCCATACACGCGAGGCTGGTTGATGTTCTGTGCTACGTCGATGCGGGTTCCATGGTTGGCCACATACGCAATCTGCAGCGAGGTATTCGCACCCAGCGCCTGCTGCAACGCTACGTTCCACGAGGAGACATAGGCATTCTTGAAGTCGAGGGGGATGTAGAGGTTCGCAAGCCCGATGGTGCCGTTCGCAGCCGTCTCAAACAACGTTCCGTTGCTGCTGAACTGCGCTGTCGGAGTGGCCGGAATGCCGGTCACAAAGTTCACCACTCCACCAGCGGGATTCAGAGCCGGTCCATAGGTCGGCGTAAAGGTGTAATACGTACTGGTCTTGATCGGATAGTTATACGCGTACGAGTTATCGACGAACGGCACATAGCTGATGCCGTAACCGGCGCGCACCACCGTGTTCTGGCTCGCGCGATACGAGAGACCGACGCGTGGCGCAAAGTTGCGATAGTTTGTCTGCATGCCAAGGTCCGACGGATTGCCATCGACACCGGCCATGACAAGATTGTTCGCCGCGGGATCGTAATTCACGTATCCGCCCGCCTTGCGCGGCGTGGCCGGCGGATACAGCTCCCACCTCAACCCGAGATCCATGGTCAGCTTCGGCGTAACCTGCCACTTATCCGCGACAAAGAAAAACAGCCAGTTCTGGCGATAGGCCGGGAAAGTACTGTTCGTGTCCTGACCCACCTGGTAAGGAACATCGAACAGGATGCTGGCGATATCGTTCGCCTGCCCCGTCACCGAGCCGTTGAACGCTGTCGCTCCTGGCGCCGAAGTCTGATTCTCGCTGAAGTAAAACTGGCCCGCCGCGGCATTGTTGTTGCCCTGCAGAAGATCGTCGCGCACGCGGCGAATATCCGCGCCTGCCTTGATCGTGTGATTGCCGAGGATCTTCGTCCAGTTATTCGCGACATCGATGTTCGATTCTCCGCGAAGCCACGGCAACGATGGAGAATACCCGATCAGGGGGGACGAGAAGTTAGTGCTGTTGTTATTCACAACAATTGCGATCTGACCGCTGGTTGTCGGCGTGTTGTTCGTACCGTTAGGACCATTGCCGGGAATGCCGAGCGTGCGGGCATCGTTCGAGCCGTAGTCATTCTGCGTCGCGGAGTTGCGCAGGTGCGCGACGCCCACACGAACCTCGGTTAACAACGTCGGGGAGAACGTATGGTCATAGTTCCCACCCGCACTGTACGCGGTTGCGGTACCGGTCGCTTCAAAACCGCCGCCGGCAGGGCCGCCCAGGAACGAGCCGAAAGACGGCGCCTGGTAGGTATCGATCAACTGGTGGCTGAATCGCCCGCTCAAGTGGTCTTTGGGACTGATGTTGTAGTCCGACTTGATGTCGTAGCTCCAGGTGTCTTTATGAAACGGCGAGTTCTGCGAGAAGTTGTTCGTGGTCGCGCCAGCAGCGTAGCGAGCCGAAGCAAGGTTCTGCGAGGGGTCGCGTGCAATGGCATCGAGGCTTTGCAGAACCTTAAGCGAGATCGGACTGATTCCCGCATTTGTCAACGGGATCTGGTTATTCGCAAAGGCCACGCGACCCGCGCCGCAACTGCTGCTCGTCGCTCCGCTGCACGCGGCTGCGTTGCCCGTGTTCGGATCGTATATCTGGCCAGAATAGGCGCTCAGATCTAGTGCATTATTCACCACGTTGTAGAAAGGAATAGTCGCATTGCTTGTCGTCTCTTCATGGTCTGAAGTACGCAGCAGATCACCGAAGAAAAACAGCTTGTTGCGCAGGATCGGGCCGCCGATTGAACCACCGGTGTAGTTGTACACCAGCCTTCCGTTGGGTCCGGTGGCGAAATAGTTGCGGGCATTCACGCCGTTGTTTTCCATCTGCTGAAAGACTGAGCCGTGGAATTGGTTGGTGCCTGACTTCAGCGTGACATTCACAACCGTGCCTACAGCGCGTCCAAACTCCGCCTCGAAGTTGTTGGTCGTGATGTCCACGTTCTGAATGGCCGCTGCCGGGGGCACCAGGATGATATGAATGCCGGTGCGCTGATCGTCGTCGATACCCTCGATCTGGTAAAGATTCACATACGAGGACTGCCCATTGGCATTCGTCGAAAGATCGTTGTTGGCATTGAAGAACTGTGAGTTGTTGAACGTAACCGGAGCCATGCCGGGAACGACATTCAGCAGCGATTGAAAGCTGTTTCCACTCGACAGCGGTAGATTGCTGATCTGGTGCGCTTCGAGCGTCGCGGATATGTCAGCACGATCGGTCTGGAGCTGCGGCGGAGCAGTTGTAACCGTGACAGTTTCATTTACGCTGCCCGTCGTCATCTGCACATCAACGCGCGTGGTGACGTTTGTCGCGACGTTGATATTCTGCCGCGCCTCCGTCTTGAAACCCTGCGCCACAACGGTCATGGTGTATTCGCCGGAGGGCAGCGTCGGCTGCGTGAAGTTACCGCTCTCATTGGTTGCCGTGCTGTAGGTTGCATCCTGGCCCACGCGGAGAATCTTCACTTGGGCGTTTGCGATTGCCGCACCGGATGGATCGGTCACCGTTCCGACAATGGTTCCGCTGACAGCCTGCGCCGCGAGTCTTGGGACAATAATCAGGCACAACAACACCAGCAGAACGCTGGCGTTCCGGATAACGACGCGCATGTAAGCCTCCTACAACACCGAAATCAAAGATTTCGTTTGCGGCTGCAACAAAATGCGCCTTGTTCTACTAACAACCGGCGGCGAATCTCGCAGTTACAACCCGGCGAGGACGTTACCAAAGCAATTTATTAAGTGTCAAGCCGCCCGAATGAGCGGTAAGGCATAACTCGCAGCGCTGCTAATGGCGCTTGCAGCTCAGTCTGACCTTAAGCATGCTCGAAACGTTGCGCTTCTCTCAGCCCCGTTGAACCTACCTGTTGCGAGATTCAGAGGGAGGGTAATTCTTCGTTTAGCCGTGTACACGAACAGGTAGTTCGGATAGAGTGTAGGTGCAAAAAAGGCCCGCTTTCCATCACCTGAACTCTCGAAAGCATGAGGTCTATCCCTGCCATGTTTCGCATTTCCTCTTGCGGGTACTGCGTCGTTGCAATCGGCGTTGGACTATTGCTGCCATCGCTACAGTACGCACAGATAGGAAAGCCAGCGCGCTCTTCTCCGTTCACGGAAATCAAATGGGATGTATATACGTTCAACTTCCTGCCTGGAAATCAGATGGCACAGGTGCTTGACTCGGATGGTCATGTGATCGGAACGATCCTCGCCATGAACGGAACGCTGACCATGATTCCTACCATAACTGGCGACGCAGCAGACAAGCTGAAGCAGTCGTTTCAGGCATGGAAGAATCAAGGGGGTGAAAAAGCGCTGTACGATCAGTCCGCTTCTAAAAATCAAACTTCCGCCAAGGCCGGAATATCAAACTCCTCACCTGCCAAACCAGCAGCTGTTGTTACATCGGATTCTCAGCCAGCAGCCGAACCACAACCGGGTGGGCAATCCGGTCGCGGCATTCTGCATGTGGACGACCTCGATCGACTGGAGAACGCCACACTCCGTTTCGATCTGAATGCCATGCGCTCTGCTCCGGCCCTGCTCGAACAAAAGCCTGTCATGCAATACTTCATTGCGGTCAACAACTGTCGTGATTCGGCTGTACAGCGCTCTCTGCAAGACGAACTGGATTATCCGGAGTTAGCGCGGTTCTACAGCGCGAAAGCGCCAGAGATTCTTTCCGGCTTGCCCGATACGGCAGGATTGCTGATGTTCCGCGGCAACACGAGGGGCGAGCTGATCTGGGGACGCGCTGCGGGCGGATACGACCCGACTCTAAAAACTTTGGTCTTGGGAGAGTACGACGTAAGCCGGAAGGCCTTCCCTATTCTCGTGAGTGACAAGAGTAAGACGCTCGAGATCTCCGGCACTCAGAGAGCCGACGTCAATCGTATATCGCTGGAAACGTCGTGTCCGGTCGCTTACAGCGCGTTAATGCGCTTGGGAGCGAATGCGTCTTTACCTGCATCCTATACGGTCACCGTGCAGCCAATGAGCTTTGGCGAATTACCCATGAGCGAAGCCGACGCGCGCAGATATATTGACAGCGTTAACGCTGCCCAGCGCGACATTGTCCTGGCCGTGGATGTTCACCTCAAGCAGAATCCTCAGGAAACAAACGCCAAGGTATTCGCCTACGATGGAACGATCGCGCGAGTCATCGTTTTGAACAAAGCCTCGTTTCAACAGATCGGCACCCTTTACGACGATCACACATTGGCGCCGGTTCGCACCAAAGAGATTCCATCCGCGATCACGACCATGAAGTCCACCCGTGAGTTCAACGAGGAACTCATCACCGCCGTTTACGTTTCGCTGGCTGCCAGTTCCTGCGGATGGCCCATCTCAGCGGATCAGAAGGCAAATCTTGACCGTTACATTTCCGACGTGAACACATACGGCAAATTTAACGACCGGTCTTCACTTAACGGAGTGGCAGCGAATATCCGCAACTCTATCAATGACCCTTCCAGGCATTTTTGTGAGAACCCTTCAGAACGCCAGGACTTTAACCGCCGGGTCGCTACGGTATGGCCCAACGGGCCCATGGCCGCACCCCCGCCACAAACCCCATAATGGGACAGGTTGTAGAACCGCCTTCATCTCCATTCCTTGACGCTCCTACCCTCAAAAACCAATAATGGTTGTTGACTCTTCCACTGGTTCAACCGCCACCATGCAGCCTTGGCGATCCCCGGCTGCTCTTGACAATCACCTGCGCGGTAAACGGGAGCGCCCGAGTGCGAGTTCGGCAACAGATTCATTTTCAGAAGGTTAGGGAGACGCGATGAGCACCACTGCGGTCGGCCTGCGCGAAAACCGCGCGCCAGGCTTCTGGCAATCCACCAACGGTAAGAAAGTCGTCATGGCGGTCACCGGAGCCGTCATGTTCGCCTTCATCATCGGTCACCTCGCCGGCAATCTCCAGGTCTTCGAAGGCCCCGCCAAGCTCAACGCCTACGGCAACCTGCTCCACAGCCTCGGCGAACTCCTGTGGCCGGTCCGCATCATCCTGTTACTCTGCATCGGGCTTCACATCACCGCGACTGTGCAGCTCGCGCTGCGCAACAAGGCGGCCCGCCCTGTTGAGTACGCAGCCAAGAAGTCCATCAACTCCACCTATGCTTCACGGACGATGTACTGGAGCGGCCCGATCATCCTGGCCTTCGTCATCTTCCACCTGCTTCACCTGACCGCCGGATACATTCATCCCGGCGCAGCCTATATAGAGGGTGACGTCTACCACAACGTCGTCTCCGGCTTCCAGGTCTGGTGGGTCTCGGTATGGTACATCTTCGCCGTTTCGCTGCTCGGCCTGCACCTGCGTCACGGCTTCTGGAGCATGTTCCAGTCGATCGGGCTGAACCACCCCCGCCACACGCCCATGCTCAAAAAGCTGGCCCTGGTTCTCGCGCTTCTCATCACTCTCGGATACATCTCCATTCCGCTCAGCGTACTTGCGGGGTTCGTGAAATAAATGACACTCGACTCGAAACTGCCCTCTGGACCGATTGAACAGGCATGGGACAAGACCCGCTTCGACATGAAGCTGGTCAACCCGGCAAACAAGCGCAAGCACTCCATTATTGTCGTAGGCTCAGGACTCGCCGGTGCATCTGCTGCCGCGACCCTCGGCGAGCTCGGCTACAACGTCAAGTGTTTCTGCTTCCAGGATTCGCCCCGCCGCGCGCACTCCATCGCCGCGCAGGGCGGCATCAACGCCGCTAAGAACTACCAGAACGACGGCGACAGCGTTTATCGCCTCTTCTATGACACGGTAAAGGGCGGCGACTTCCGCGCCCGCGAAGCCAATGTATATCGCCTCGCGCAGATCAGCGTCAGCATCATCGACCAGTGCGTTGCACAGGGTGTTCCCTTCGCCCGCGAATACGGCGGCGCGCTCACTAACCGCTCCTTCGGCGGAGCCCAGGTTTCACGCACCTTCTACGCACGCGGCCAAACAGGCCAGCAGCTGCTGCTCGGCGCCTACCAGGCCCTCGAGCGCCAGATTCATGAGAAGACCGTGACCATGTATCCGCGCACCGAGATGCTCGACCTGATCGTCATCGACGGCAAGGCGCGCGGCATCGTCGTTCGTCACCTCGTCACCGGCGAAATCACCACGCACTTCGCCGATGCAGTCATCCTCGGCACCGGCGGCTACGGCAACGTCTACTATCTCTCCACCAACGCCAAGGGATCGAACGTTACCGCCAGCTGGCGCGCCCACAAGCGCGGCGCGCTCTTCGCCAACCCCTGCTACACGCAGATTCACCCGACCTGCATCCCCGTCTCCGGCGACTACCAGTCGAAGCTCACGCTCATGTCCGAGTCGCTGCGCAATGACGGACGCATCTGGGTTCCCAAGCAGAAGGGCGACAAGCGCAAGCCCGACCAGATTCCCGAGGAAGAGCGCGATTACTACCTCGAGCGCCGCTACCCCAGCTTCGGCAACCTCGTGCCCCGCGACGTGGCCTCGCGTAATGCGAAGTCAGTCTGCGACGAAGGCCGCGGCGTCGGCGAAAGCGGACTCGGCGTCTATCTCGACTTCACCGCCGCCATCAAGCGCCTCGGCGAGCACGTCATCCGCGAGCGCTACGGAAATCTTTTCGACATGTATCAGCGCATCACCGATGAAGACCCATATAAGGTTCCGATGCGCATCTACCCGGCCATTCACTACACCATGGGCGGCCTCTGGGTCGATTACCACCTGCAGAGCACCATCCCCGGCCTCTTCGTTCTCGGCGAAGCCAATTTCAGCGACCACGGCGCGAACCGCCTGGGCGCGAGCGCGCTGATGCAGGGCCTGTCCGACGGCTACTTCGTCATTCCCTACACCATCGGCCACTACCTCGCCTCGAACAAGTTCGCCAAGGTCGATAGCAGCAACCCCGAAGCGCAGCAAGCCGTCGCCAACGTGAAGCAGATCACCGACAAGCTGCTCTCCATTAAGGGCAAGCGCACCGTCGACAGCTTCCACCGCGAGCTCGGCAAGATCATGTGGGAGTACTGCGGCATGTCCCGCACCGCGGAAGGCCTCGAAAAGGCCATCGGCCTCATCGATGCCCTGCGCGAAGAGTTCTGGCAGAACGTGAATGTCCCCGGCAGCGGAGACGACCTCAACCAGAGCCTCGAAAAGGCTGGCCGCGTCGCCGATTTCTTCGAGCTGGGACGCCTGATGTGCGTCGACGCCCGCGAGCGCAACGAGAGCTGCGGAGGTCACTTCCGCGAGGAATACCAGACCCCCGAGGGCGAAGCGCAGCGCGACGACGAACACTATTCCTATGTTGCCGCCTGGGGTTACAACGGCCCCGGCCAGCATCCTGAGCTGAACAAGGAACCACTCGAGTTCGACTACGTTCACCCCAGCCAGAGGAGCTACAAGTAGGTTTTCTTTAAGGTTCAGAAACAGAAATCTGTTCCATAAAGACGACTGACTGAGAAATCGATATGAAACTTAGACTGAAGATCTGGCGGCAGAAGAATCGGAACGACAAGGGCAGCTTCGTCAGCTACTCCATGGACGACGTGAACCCCGAAATGTCCATGCTCGAGTGCCTCGACGTGCTCAACGAAACCCTGATCGAGCGCGGCGAAGAGCCGGTCACCTTCGAGCACGACTGCCGCGAAGGCATCTGCGGCTCCTGCGGGTTCATGATCAACGGCATCCCGCATGGCCCACAGCGAGCGACCACGGTCTGCCAGCTCACCATGCGCCATTTCAAGGACGGCGAAGAGCTGGTTATCGAGCCCTGGCGCGCCGGCGCCTTCCCTATGATCAAGGACCTCATGGTCGATCGCCGCGCCCTCGACCGCATCATCGAGTCTGGCGGATACATCTCCGTCTCGACCGGCAATGCACCCGATGGCAACGACATCCTCATCGGTAAGGACACTTCCGACCGCGCCATGGATGCCGCCGCCTGCATCGGCTGCGGAGCCTGCGTCGCCGCCTGCCCCAACGCCTCGGCCGCGCTCTTCACCGGAGCCAAGATCACGCACCTCGGCGTACTGCCCCAGGGCAAGATTGAAGCCGAGCGCCGCGCTCTCGGCATGGTCGGCCAGATGAACACCGAGGACTTCGGCAGCTGCACCAACATCGGCGAATGCACCGCCGCATGCCCGAAGGAGATTCCGCTCGAAGTCATTGCACGCATGAACCAGGACTACTGGCGCGCCAGCGCCAAGCGGCGCGACGACAGCGTGAAGCCGGTCACCCCGGTTACCCGTTGGAACGCGAAGTAAATACTGCGGCGCTGTCGAACGAAAGTCGTATTCGGCAGCGCCGCAGTTTCCGCCTATCATTTAGTTATGTCCGATAAGAGCCAGTCCGTTTCGCACCGTATCCTCAACTGGCTGCCCGCTGCCATCGCCATCCTGGTCATTCGGATGGAATCGACCGCGGTCATGTCGGGCGCGAATACCAGCTACTGGCTCTATCCCTACTGGGTGAAGCTTTTCGGGCCAATCACGCCCGAGCACTGGGAGACCGTACATCACCTCATCCGCAAGTGTGGACACCTCACCGGCTACGGGCTGACCAGCCTCTGCTTCTTTCACGGCTGGCGGACAACGCTCAAGATAAAAGTTAAGGGTCTCCAGGCGCTCGAAGATGCCTGCAAGGCGATGTGGCGCAACGCTTCCCTGCTGGCGCTTCTCTGCACCCTGATCGTCGCCTCAGCCGACGAAATTCACCAGAGCTTTCTGCCCGGCCGCACAGCCACTCCGGTCGACGTCTGCATCGATATGACCGGCGCCATCATCGCCCAGCTGATTGTGCAGCAGATCATGCGCCGCACCAGGCTTCGCAACCGGATACTGGTCCCGGCTGCGTAGCCCAGGCTGCACCTCTCAAAGCACCTTGCCGAGAAATGCCTTGATCTCCGCTGCAATCTCCTCGCCGTGGCTTTCAAGCGCGAAGTGGCCCGCATCGAGGAACTTCACAACCGCACCCGGAATGTCCTTCTTGTAAGCCTCCGCTCCTGGAGGAATGAAGAAGACATCGTTCTTTCCCCACACTGCGAGCAGCGGCGGCTGATTCTCACGAAAATACTTCTGAAACGCCGGGTAGAGCTTCACGTTCGAGGCGTAATCGAGGAAGAGATCGAGCTGAATCTCATTATTACCAGGCCGGTCCAGCAGCGCCTGGTCGAGCGTGTATGACTCCGGAGCGACAGATTCAGGATTCGGCTCGCCATGAACGTATTGCCACTTCGTACCCTCGAGCGTCAGGAATTCGCGAAGCGCATTGCGGTTCGCCTCTGAAGGATCCTGCCAGTACTTCTGGATGGGATTCCATGCGTCTCCCAACCCCTCCTCGTAGGCATTGCCATTCTGCGAAATGATCGCCGTCACCCGCTCCGGATGCGTCAATGCGAGGCGCAGGCCGGTGGGAGCTCCGTAGTCGAATATGTAGATAGCGAACTTCTCCAGTTCAAGGACATCGACAAACGCCTCAATCGTCTTCGCAATCGCGGCGAAGCTGTACTTGTAGCCGCGGTCTACTGGCACCTCGGTAAAGCCAAAGCCCGGAAGGTCTGGAGCGATGACGTGGTAATCCGCGGCAAGCTCCGGGATCAGGTGGCGGAACATATGCGACGAAGTGGGATACCCGTGCAGCAGCAGCACAACCGGCTTCCCTGCCGCGCCCGCTTCCCGGTAGAAAACCTTCACTCCATCCGCCTCGACGTTGCGATACGAAACCTTCACAGCAGCCTTTGACATTTCATCCTCCAGATTAAAACCTGTAACCCTAAAATTTAATTTAAACGGTTACATACAATTAGAATCCGGTAACCGTTAAAACGACTCAAAAGGGTGTGGCAAATTCTGTGGAAAATTCGCAGTCGCCGAGCTTCCTGTTCCTGGCCGATCACCCTGTGCTTGATTTCCTGAACACGGTAGCAATGGTCGAGGGGCAGCGCACCGATTTTCTTCAGACCGACGGTCAGGTACTGGAGTGGCTCGAACAAGCGGGCTTTCCCTGCTCTCCAGATGGTGAGTCGCCCCATAGTACGCTGAAAGACGCCGCGCGCAACCTGAGGGAGACAGCCCGGGGCCTGATCGCGCAGCGCAAAGCTGGCGAGACTCTTACGACGGAAAGCATGAACCGGCTTTTGGCCGGAACGAGCAGCCACCTGCAACTGGTCGCAACGCCCGAGGGCGGGATCGTTTTACGGCGGGAATTTCAGGGAGAGGTCGCTGCGCGGATCCTGGCGCCTTTGGCCGAGTCGATTGCCGAGTTCATTGCAACCGCCGACTTCCAGCTCGTCCGCCACTGCGAAGGGGAAGGCTGCATTCTATGGTTTTACGACCGGACGAAGAGCCACCGCCGCCGCTGGTGCAGCATGAACGTTTGCGGCAATCGGCACAAGGTGTCGGCGTATCGTACACGCCGGGCCGCAAATCCTGAATAAACGGCTTCCCTAACCAAGCACGCGCCGGATATCCAGGGTTTCAAGAATGCGCTTCTCATACCCATCGCGAGCCACGGCCAGCATTGCCCGGCCAATCTCTTCGGTCGTGAATACGTGGTTCGGAAACATCCGCCGGAGCAGCGGAAAGAGCGGTTTGAGCGGCAAATAGAGCAGGTTGTATGCCCATGTTTTCGATCGGGTTCCAGGAACAGGCTGCATAGCTCCTGGCCGAAACATGTAAGCAGTGAATGGCAGCTGCAACAGGGCGTTCTCCGTGCGGCCTTTCACGCGAGCCCACATGGACTTGCCCTTTTCTGTACTGTCGGTGTGTGCGCCGGATATGTAAAGAAACGTCATCCCGGGATTTAGCCTGGCTAGTATCCGTGCTGCCGCCATGGTCAGGTCGTAAGTAATTCGGGTGTATGCATCTTCCTTCACGCCGAATGAGGACAAACCCAGGCAGAAGAGGCACGCGTCGAAACCACGCAGCCTGTCTTCGATATCGTCGTAGTGAAAGAGGTCGCTGCGCAGAAGTTCGCGCAGCTTGGGATGCTGCAGGTTCAGCGGGTTGCGGCCGATCGTCTCAACAAGCTTGACGCTCTGATCGGCGAGGCAGGCACGGACCACTCCCTGCCCGACCATTCCCGTGGCTCCAAAGATAAGCACTTTCATCATGAATTCCGTGCCGCGGAAAATTACATTTTGTAGCGGCCGAGGTCTTCGTCGTTCAGCCCTTCAAGCCAGCGGCGGACGTCCTGGGAGGACGCCTGCTCCGCCGGATTAGGCAGAATTTTGGCTGCGTGCAGTACCTCTTCATCGACGAAGATCGGGCAGTCCGCGCGGAGCGCAAGCGCAAGCGCATCCGACGGGCGGGCATCGAGCGAGATGGTCTCGCCGTCCTGCTCCATCCAGATGACGGCATAGAAGGTGTCGTTCTTAAGTTCTGTTACAACAACACGTTGCACGCGGGCATTCAAGCCGTTGATCAGGTTTTTCAGCAGGTCGTGCGTGAGCGGACGCGGCGCCTGCGACTTCTCCACCTCAAGTGCGATCGCGTTTGCTTCGTACAGACCTACCCAGATCGGCAGCAGCGTTTCGCCTGCCGGATCCTTCAGCAAAACGATGGGCATATTGGTCGAGGGGTCGACCATGAGCCCCCGGATCTTCATCTCAATTTCCATCGTGCTCCTCCGCGCGCTCTCTTAAACGGCTTCGCCGACCAGGCTGTTGGGATAGCTCTGTGTCACACGTACCGGAACGTAGCTGCCTTGAGCAGGATAGATGGGCAAGCTGGTCGTAAAGTTCAGCGTCTTGTTCTGCGACGTGCGGCCGATGACCTGTCCGCGGGCTGAATTATAGCCTTCGACCATGACTTCAAGCGTCTCGCCTACATGCTTCGCGTAGTTGATTCGCTGAATTTCGCGCTGCCGGTCGAAGAGCAACTGCAGGCGAAGTGATTTTTCCTCTTCGGCGATTGAATCAGCCATAGAGATTGCGGGCGTGTTGGGGCGTGGCGAGTACTTGAAGCCGAAGACGCCATCGTATTGAACTTCGCCGAGCAGCGACACCGTGTCTTCGAAGTCTTCCGGAGTTTCTCCGGGAAAGCCGACAATCATGTCGGTCGTAAGGCTGATCGGCCGCTTCGCCGCCTTGATCCAGCTGATGCGTTCGAGATACTGCTCGCGGCTGTACTCGCGGTTCATCATGCCAAGCACACGCGACGAGCCGCTCTGCACCGGCAGGTGCACGTGATCGCAGAGGGACGGCACGGCGTCGATGGCCTCGACGATATCGCGGCTGAAGTGGCGCGGATGGGAGGTCGTGAAGCGGACGCGGCGAATGCCAGCCACTTCCCCAACTGCGGCTAGCAACTCCGCAAAGCTTTTCTTTTCTTCAGGATCGAGATAAGAGTTCACGTTCTGCCCGAGCAGCTGAATCTCGGTGTATCCAGCGTCTGCCATCTTGCGGGCTTCGGCCAGAACCGATGTCGACGTACGGCTGCGCTCCTTGCCACGCGTGTACGGCACCACGCAGTAGGCGCAGAATTTATCGCAGCCCTCGATGATGGTGATATATCCGCGATGCGGGTTGGAGCGGGCAGTGAACTCGGTTTCGAATGTCTCTTCTGTCTGACGGTCGTCGAGGCCGGTGATGCGCTGTCCGCCAGCCTGGAGCTGCGTGAGCATCTGCGGAAGACGGTTGTACGAGGCCGAGCCCGAAACGATCGAGACATACGGAGCGCGCTCGAAGATCTTCTCGCCCTCCTGCTGGGCGACACATCCGAGCACGGCAAAGCGCTTGCCCTGCTTATAGAGCTTCTTGTAGTCGTTGAGACGGTTGAAGACCTTCTGCTCCGCCTTGTCGCGAATCGAGCAGGTGTTATAGAGGATCAGCTCGGCTGCCTCTTCTTCTTCAACCTGGGTATAGCCCTGCTGAACCAGCGTGCCGATGACCTTTTCCGAGTCATGGGCATTCATCTGGCAGCCAAAAGTCTCGATGTAAAAGGTTCTGCTGGAGGACTCGGGCTGTGCCGATACTGAAGCCATAATCAGCTCTCAGTATAGACCAGAGCCGGCTTCAGAAGGCCGGTATGCACCTGTACCCGGTTGCGGCCCGAGCGCTTGGAAAGATAGAGCGCCTCGTCGCTGCGGGCGAAAAACGAGTGCAGGTTTTCCCCCGCCCTGTTCATCGCGATACCGAAGCTGGCGGTGGTGTGAATCTCCTCAGGCAGACCCGAGATCGATGAGATGGCGCAACGCAGGCGCTCGGCTGCGGCTTCGGCGCGGGGGCGATTGATGCGCGTAAGCAGCATGGCAAATTCTTCTCCGCCATACCGGGCCACGTAGTCCGTCGAGCGCGTACAGGCGCCCAGCAAACGGCCTACCTGGCGGATAACCTCGTCGCCGACCTGGTGCCCGTGCGTGTCGTTGATCGATTTGAAGTAGTCCAGGTCGAGCAGGACCAGGCATACGCTCTCGGGCTCGAGCATGGCACCTGCGAGCTCCTGCTTCACAATGCGATCGAAGGCCCTGCGGTTCAGCAGCCCGGTGAGTGCGTCCGTGTTGGCCAGCCGTTCAAGCTCCCGCTGCTGCAGGGACACCCCCAGCCAGATAATGGCTCCTACGATGGCGAGGGCAAGAATGCAGTACAGGAAGCCCATGAAGGCATGCAGCTGGTTGGGTTGCAGAAAGTCGGAACCGGGCGACCAGACAAGCGTAATGATGGCGCGGCCGACCTGGAAGACCAGGACTGCCAGCAGCAGCGAGCCGACGGAACGGAGCTGATAGCGGAGCGCCTCATCCTCATGACCGAGCACAAGAATCAGGCTGGCTCCCGCCTGGATCGCCACGACGGCGCAGACGATGACAATCCGCACCTGCAGCTGATCGGTATGGCAGCCATAAAGGTAGAACGCGCCGGCGAGAAAAACCGCCAGTCCAAGACCGAGACGGCGCACCCTGAGATCTCTCTCCAGCAGATCGGCAAGTGCCTGATGCAGCAAGGCGTAATAGCCGAAGATAAAGACATTTGCGACAACGATCGAAAAGAAATTGGAGATATGCGAACGAGCGGCGATCAGAACCACGCCGACGAATGCTGACCCCAGTGCGGCCATGAGCCAGTTGAGACCGCGCATACGGCGGACGCCGCGCCCTGCAATCGCGCAGGAGAGCATGACAGCGAGAATAGCCGTCGCATAGCCGGCCAGAAGAAATCGCATCGACATAAACGCACACGCCCCCGAAGGGACCGACATTCTGTATAACTCGGGGAAATTCATATAACAATAACCCGAATCGAGCGCGGAGAGCAAAATAAATTATTGGCGGGTCATCGGACCAGCCCTGGAGAAGAAAATCGCCGTGAAACCCTTCGCCCAATGCAGGAGTCATCAGGGCGGGGAGCACACGGTAAACCCTTAACTCGCCATGGTTTGAGTCGCCGATAACGGTGGCGGCACCACGTCGGCGACGGCGGGAGGAACGCTGGCCGCCGACGGGAAGTAGCGCTTCAGACTGCCAACCTTACTCTCAAACAGGTAGAAGGATAGGGTCGCGATGCAAAGTGTAAGGAAAAGCGCGACGCAGAAACGCACACCCAGGAAGGCGTTATGGCCGATCCGGTCTGCGAGTGGAGACAGAAGCCAGTAGTAGAACGGCATCAGGGCCACATGAAAGATGTAGATGCCGTAACTGATTTTCCCAGCCCCGCGCAGGGGAGCGAAGCTGAAAATCTTCGAAACAAGACCGGGCCGGAGGCATAGCGCGATCAGGCTAGTGAATAAAATGGCATAAATGGAAAGGCCGGCGGCCGTAGAGGGAAAGGGGTAAAGACCGCCCTCCACGTGCGCCCGCCCGAGCCAGGCATCCACGCAGGCGCCGGCCAGTGCGACCCCAAGAACCGCTGGTGCGAATCGCAGGATTCTCTCGCGTTTCTGCTCTGACTCGCGCATCGCGAGGGCGAGCCAGCTCCCCATCGACAATTCGCCAGCGTTCGCTGGAACGTCATAACCCCATTGTGGAACCCCGGTATGCCCTGTCCAGACACGAAATACAAGGGACGACGCCCAGATGACGATGCACAGCCACTGTGCCGAACGTATCCGGTTGCGGAAGGGCCAGAGCATGAATGGCCACAGCAGGTAAAACTGCTCTTCCACTGCAAGGCTCCAGAGGTGGTAGAACTTCAGGTGCGTAGGAGCCGGTCCCATGACGAACCAGTCGAATGGCACGCTCTGAAGGTAGAGGAAATACGGCCAGAGCGACTTTGTCTGCGCCCATGAGTCGCCCAACAGGATGCTCGCCACGACAGCCAGGCACATCACGGCGTAATAAAGCGGGAAGATGCGCAGAGACCGCCGGGCGAAGAAGTTCCGCCACCAGCCATGGCGCCCGTAGCCGTCCCACAGAATTCCGGTGATCAGAAATCCGGAGAGGACGAAGAAGAGCGGAACTCCGGCTGCTCCAAATCTTATGGCGTGCCCCATCGATTGAACGAGAAGATGGCTGGAGCGGGCACCTCCGCCGTAGTGGAAAGTGAAAACAGCGAGCGCCGCAAGACCTCTAACACCGTCAAGGGAGGGAACATGCCGTTTGCTGATCGATGTGGCCATCTGTTTACCTGGATGCAAAAAGTAGCAGGGCGACATATGACGCGCAATTGATTTGGATCACATTGGCGAAAGGATCATGCGAAACGTTCAAGGCGACGACAACCCCGGCAAGCAGCAGGAGCAAGCGTATGGGAGAAGGCGCCTCTGCATTCCTGGGATGTGCCACGAGATAATCCGCCTCCAGGCTCGTCTCAAACGCGTCTGGAATTACAGGCCGAAGCGACCCGTCCTTAAGCCATTTCCATGCGGCTAACTGGCTGCGAAGACAGTACCGAAAGCTGATAAACTGAGGTTTCGGGCCTTGTATTTGAGGGCCACAGGATGAGAGGGACAGAGATATGAGCAACGCCAGTCAGTCGAGCAACGGAAACGGTCTGCGCCTGAAGACCGGACTCGCAGAAATGCTGAAGGGCGGCGTCATCATGGACGTGATGAACGTCGAGCAGGCAAAGATTGCCGAGGAAGCCGGCGCTGTGGCGGTGATGGCGCTCGAGCGCGTGCCTGCCATGATTCGCGCCGAGGGTGGCGTGGCCCGTATGGCCAAGCCCAGCCTCATCAAGGAAATCATCGCCTCCGTCTCGATTCCGGTCATGGCCAAGGCCCGCATCGGCCACTTTGCCGAAGCGCAGATTCTGCAGGCGCTGGGCGTCGACTTCATCGACGAGAGCGAAGTGCTGACACCGGCTGACGAAGTCCACCACATCGACAAGCACGCATTCACCACGCCTTTCGTCTGCGGAGCCCGCGACCTGGGCGAAGCGTTGCGCCGCATCACCGAAGGCGCGGCCATGATCCGCACCAAGGGCGAAGCCGGCACCGGCGACGTTGTGCACGCAGTCCAGCACATGCGCCAGATCGTGCGCGAGATGAAGGGGCTGACCGTGCTCAGCGACCAGGAACTCTACGTGGCCGCCAAGGAATACAAGGCTCCCTATGAGCTGATCCGCATGGTCGCGAAGACCGGCAAGCTGCCCGTTCCGAACTTCTCGGCAGGCGGCATCGCCACCCCCGCCGACGCCGCGCTGATGATGCAGCTGGGTGCGGAATCGGTCTTCGTCGGCTCGGGCATCTTCATGAAGGAACGCGCCACCCCGCTCGACGTGGAGCTGAACGAAAAGGGCGAGCCGCGCAATCGCGAAGAACGCGAAGAAGCTGTTTCACGAGCCAAGGCAATCGTCACCGCGACCACGCACTTCGACGACCCGAAGATCCTGGCTGAAGCCAGCGAGCAGGTCACCGGATCAATGAAAGGCCTGGCAGCAGCAGCCCTCGAAGAAAAGGAACTCTTGCAAACCCGCGGCTGGTGAATTGCCATTCGGGCGGGCGCGGCTTCGCCGCCTTTCCTGGCTGACCTAAGGTATGGGGCGCGCCGTTGGCGCGCTCCTTTGATTTCGACGGTGTTTGAAAGGGCGCGGCTTTCGCCGTGCGATCGCGAGAAGGCCCGCGAGACACACTGGGCTTACAGCACGCAGTTTCGAAAGGACATACCTTTACCCGCGCAAGGGCCTGCGAAACGTATGCCGCTTGGAGCAACGGCTTTGTGAAAGGGCACGGCTTCAGCCGTGCCATAGTGCCCGCAAAAACATAGGGGCTTTAGCCCCTGAGGGATGCATTTCCTGCAACACTTGCAAGAAAGGTTTGATCGTTGGCCGATACGGAACAGTCAACAACTCCTCGCATCGGAGTACTCGCAATCCAGGGCGACTTCGCAGCGCATGCGGATGCGCTGCGCGATGCTGGCGCTGAACCGGTTCTCGTTCGCAAACCGGAGCAGCTTGCCGGGCTCGACGGGCTGGTGCTTCCCGGAGGCGAATCGACGACCTTCCTGAAGCTGCTGGAGCGCGCAAACTTTCTCGACTCCCTCCAACAGTTCGTAAAGACGAGTCCGACCTTCGGCACCTGCGCCGGCTGCATCCTGCTGGCGAAAGAAGTGCTGCACCCCGCGCAGCCCAGCCTGGGGGTGCTCGATGCCACCGTCGAGCGCAACGCTTATGGACGGCAGATCGATAGCGTGATCGAAAACGCAGAGACGAAGCTTGGCCTTATGGAGCTGGTTTATATTCGTGCACCCCGTATCGTGAAGACTGGACCAGACGTCGAGATCCTCGCTGAACGCGATGGCTTCCCGGTCCTGGTCTCGCAGGGGAACATCCTTGCCGCGACCTTCCACCCTGAACTTTCTTCCGACCGCCTCGTCCACCGTTACTTTGTCGATCGCGTGCGCGAACACGCGGCCCGCGCCTAGCCTGCTATGACGATGCATCCGGGTCTTCTTCTGCAGGCGCGGATGCCGTGGGCGCCTTTCAACGGGTCGCTTGAAGGCGCGCGGATCGACCGGCTACTTCTTTACAACCTTATTGCCTTCGCCATTGTCTTTGCGCTGGCTCAGGTATGGATCATTGTCGTGATGCTGCGGCGGAAGCCCCGCGGGAACGGCCTGCCTGCAGCCCTTCGCTGGGCGATGATTGCTGTCTTCGGCGTGCTTTACATCTGGACGGGCATTGCGGCACAGCGGCTCTGGGCGAACAGCCAGTTTGCCGGTCCCGCTCCGGAAGCGATGCAGGTGGAAGTCACCGGCGCACAGTTCCAGTGGTACTTCCGCTATCCGGGAACCGACGCGACCTTTGGCGCGGTGCGTTCGCAGCTTGTGGATGCCGCATCGGGCAATCCGCTGGGGCTGGATCCGGCCGATCCGGCATCGAAGGACGACGTGGTTTCGAGCCTGCTGGTTTTGCCTGCCGGGCGCGAGGTCGATCTGCGGCTGCGGTCACTCGACGTCATCCACGGCTTGTTCATCCCAGGCATGAGGCTCAAGGAAAACGCCGTGCCCGGCATGATTCTGCATGTGCACTTCACCCCGCAGACACCGGGGACTTATTCGATCCTCTGCAGCCAGGTCTGCGGCCTGGGGCACGCGCGAATGCAGGCTCGCCTGCTGGTCGTCCCCGAAAAGCAGTTCACCGAGTGGCTGGGAGTGCGTGAGCATCTGCGGCAGGCCGGATTGGCTGGAGGCGTAAGTCGCCCATGAGAAAGCTGTTTACCACCGATCACCGTTCGCTTGGCGTGCTCTACCTGCTGCTCTCACTGGCCGCGGTGGCGACCGGCACGCTGCTCTCCCTGCTAATGCGCGTGCATCGCATCTGGCCGGATACGCCGCTTCCGCTGCTGGGGCTTATGAAACCCGAGGACTACCTTGCGTTGGTGACGATGCACGGCACCCTGATGGTCTTTTTCGTGCTGACGGTGGCTCCACAAAATGGTTTTGCCAGCCTGGTTCTACCCGGCCAGATTGGGGCGCGGCACATGGCCTTTCCGCGCCTCAATGCCATTTCCTTCTGGTTAATGGCATTGGCTTTTACCATTTTGATCTCCGCTTTTGCTCTGCCGTCGGGTGCGCCGCTCTCAGGCTGGGCTAGCTATCCTCCGCTGAGCGCGATCGCTTCCGCCGGACCAGGACAGGGTACAGGCATGGACCTGTGGCTGTTGAGCATTGGCATCTTCTGCGTGGCGGCGTGGCTGGGGGCGGTGAACCTGCTGGCGACGATTCTCGGCGAGCGTGGCGCGGGAATGACCTGGTCGCGGCTTCCCCTGACGGTATGGGCCTGGCTGACGACGTCGATCCTGACCCTTCTGGTTTTCAGCGTACTGCTGGCAGCAGCAGTGCTGCTCTTCTCCGACCGGCATTTCGGCTCAAGCTTCTTCGTCCCGCTGAACGATGTAGTGAATGGCCACGTGGTCGGTCGCGGCGATGGCTCTCCCCTGCTTTGGCTGCATCTTTTCTGGTTTTTTGGCCACCCGGAGGTCTACATCGCCATCCTGCCCGGAATGGGGCTGGCGACTTCGCTTTTTGCCAACTTCACCCGGCGGCGCGTGGCGGGATACAAGGTCATGGCGGCAATGCTGGTTGCCATCGGCGGGCTGGGACTTCTGGTGTGGGGTCACCACATGTTCGTAAGCGGCATGAATCCCTATGCTGGAACAGCCTTTGCGCTCACTACGATGGCCATCGCGGTACCGAGTACCGTCGAGGTCATCGGCTGGCTTTCTACCCTCTGGGGCGGCGGCCTGCGGCTGACCACTCCGATGCTCTTTGCGCTGGGCTTCCTGTCATTTTTCATCGCCGGCGGGCTCACTGGACCGATTCTGGCGCAGCCCGCGCTGGATACTTACCTGCACAATACCTTCTTTGTTGTCGCGCACTTCCACCTCATTATGGCCATGGCCGGGGTCTTCTCGGTCTTCGCCGGGATCTACTACTGGTTTCCGCTGATGACCGGGCGCATGATGAACGATCTGCTGGGCAAACTGCATTTCTGGATCTCCCTGATCGCGGCTTACGGCACTTTTCTGCCGATGCACATTTCCGGACTCGCCGGGGAGCCCCGCCACTACGAGCGGCTGGCGGGGCCGGTCGTCTCCTTCAGCGAAATTCTGCCCAATGAACGCGGCATAACCTGGTCGGCAATCCTGCTAGGGGCAGCGCAGCTGTTGTTTCTCTGGAATCTCTTCGCGAGCGCGAAACGCGGTGAGCGGGCGACCGAAAACCCGTGGCAGGCAACCACCCTCGAGTGGGCGCCGGAGATTCCTCGGCGGCGTATCGAACGCGGCCCATACGAATATGAAAACGGCGGAACAGAAAGTATGTTTCGTCCGCAGTGGGAATCCGCATCGAAACAGGAGTAATCTTTCTGTGATTGGGGAACTCCCATGCCCGCCACTTTCACTCCGAAAAACGTCGAGATTGAACGGAAGCATACCGGTATCGGTGGCAAACCACCAGTTGATCGGCGTCCTACAGGTGGTGGAGGCGACGGAGATAACTGGGATAACCGGCCATCCGGCCGCCGCGGCCCCCGCGAGCTGCTGAGCCGCTACCGGCTGGGCGTGCTTTTTGCCCTGGCGGGTGACCTGATGTTCTTCGTGGCGCTGGTCAGCGCCTTCTTCGTCCGGCAGAGCGCCGGGCACTTCGATGCGAGAGAAAACTACGTCTCCGACTGGCACCCGATCGCGGTGCCTCCGATTCTATGGGTTAACACCGCCATCCTGCTGCTAAGCAGTCTCACCATGGAGATTGCCCGGCGGCAGCTCTTCCGCGAGATTGACGTCATGGAGGAATGGCTGGGGCTGGGGCGGCCAGCAGTCAAACGCGCGGCTCCCTGGATGGTAGTAACGGTGGTTTTGGGCGTCCTCTTCGTCATCGGCCAGTGGATCGCCTGGGGACAGCTCACGCAGCAGGGCTTCCACTTCAACTCTCCCGACCCGAGCAGCCACTTCTTCTACCTGATCACGGGCACGCACGGATTGCACCTCGTTCTCGGCATCGTGGCCCTCGCAGCCGCATTGGGCGCGCTCTTCACCCTCAAGCGAGTGGAGCTGCGGCAGATCGTGGTCGACTGCACCGCCTGGTACTGGCACACAATGGGTATCTTCTGGATTTTCCTGTTCGTGCTGCTAGCCTATTTCCAGTGAAGATTCTTTGCCGGGCCATTCTGGCCCTCTTTCTAATTGCTCCGGGAGTTTGCTTCGCGCAGGGATGCAGCCTGTGCCGGGACTCGACTGCGGGGTCTGCTCCGCATGCTCGCAAGGGATTGCAAAGGGCGATTCTTGTGCTGGGGATTCCGGCGGGACTGGTGTTTGTCGGAGTTTTGGTAGTGGCTTCGCGGGTTGGAACGCGGGGCGAGTAGTTTTGATTTAATAAGTACGATTTAATCAACGATATATAGAGATAGTCGCCCTACGCACGCGACATCCCAACCCACCAACTTAATCTTCGACTTTCAACTCCCTGCATCAACAGTATCTATCTTCAACAAAGTTGTTGTTATAGGTTGGCATGACGGAGTAACTTCACGGCTCGCTTTTTCTTCAAAGCCTGGCGCTGCTTTCCGATTCGATGTCGTAGCCTGGGGCCATCAGAACAAACCCGATTATTTGTTTTGACACACAAGAGGGTCGAGATTTTCGACACGGCATTTTGGTGGTTTGAGCTTCATGAGTGTCATGCTTTCCCACCCAAGCGGAGCTTGGATGGGGCACCCTTTTTGTGTCGGATTGAGATGGGTTTGAAGGCGTCTGTTGTTAGCGGCTGCCGCCGCCTACGAAGTGTACGATCTCTAACTTATCGCCGGTGTTAAGCGGGGTTTCTGCCCATCTGGGGCGGGGTACGATATCTCCGTTTTGCTCGATGGCTACGCGGTCGCCTTTGAGATTCAGGGCGGAGACGAGATCGGCTACAGTTGCCTTGTCCGGAAGCTCGGCGAAGTCACGCGGCTCTCCGTTGATGACGATGTTCATGATCTGAATTTACCAGCAGAATGGCCCGGTCCTTTGAGCGGACCGGGCCATTCTGTACAGAGCCTTTTGCGCAGTCGAGAGAACGAGGCTGAGGATCAGTGCAGCAGTTTCCAGATGATCCAACCGCCCAGGCTGGCCATCGCCAGCACGAGGGTGAAAATCAGGGCTAAGGCAACACCGCGGAAAGATCCCACGGGGTTTTCCTCGTAAAAGTCGACGACCTGAAGTCGTTCAGGTCGATGAGAAACGATTTTAAGAACGGGCGGAGTGAAGGCAGCGTCAACGACAGGTGGGCCCATGGATGTATTCCTCCATGATTCGTCTATCGGCGCTGCCGCTCAAGGCTTTAGATCAAGATGGGAATGTGTTTCAAAATAGAACAACCCGGCTTTTCCGGCTGCGATACGCAGATTCCTCACTTGCTCGAAATGACAACTTCTTGTAGAAGTGCGCTGCCAATATAGAGATCGACCGGCTGGTGAATTACTTGAACATTAATTCCAGCTGATCGACAAAACACCATCCCCAGTCTTCTCCGGGCTCGATCGAGCGCATGATGGGGTGGTGGGTGGTGTGAAAATGCTTGGTCGCGTGCTTGTTTTTCGAGGAGTCGCAGCAGCCGACATGTCCGCACTCCATGCAAAGGCGCAGGTGGACCCAGGTGTCGCCCATCTTGAGGCATTCTTCGCAGCCGTTGGTTTTCGGGTGAACGTTATGGATGTGATCGAGGTGTGTACATTTGGCTGCCATGTTTGTCTCCGCGATAAAGTTTACGCCCTTGAGATGCAGGGTTTGCCGCTATTCGGCAGCCTCTCAAGGCGTTTCATTACTTGACTCTTGACAGTCGAAAAACTAGAGTTCAAAGGGTAGGTGTTCGGCGTATTTTCCTTGGGGGAAATGAGCAGCATGCAATCCCATCCTTACAGCTGGAACTACATTCCGCTCGTTCTCCAGATCCTGGTGGCGATCGGCATGGGGTGCAGTATGACCACGGTGTCGTGGCTGATTGGCCGTCACCGCAATTCGAAGACCAAGCTTGAAGCGTATGAGTGCGGAATCCCCGCCGAGGGCGATGCCCGCGGGCGTTTCTCCGTTCGCTTCTACATGGTCGCCATGCTTTTCATTCTGTTTGACGTTGAAGCCGTGTTTATGTTGCCGTGGGCGGTAATTTACCGCAAGCTTCCGGCGATTACCGGCTCACACATGTTCGGTTTCTGGGAGATGCTGGTGTACCTCGGCTTCGTGCTGGTCGGCTTCTTCTACATCATGAAAAAAGGCATTCTGGACTGGGCATCGGACAAGGCCGATTTATAAACGAGATGAACTCGACCCCCCTTGGTAAAGACGAAGTATTCGAGGCCCTCGCAGAGAACAGGGCCATTGCCTCTCTTCAATCTTCCCTTCCCGGCGCTATCACCGATGCAAAGTTTGACCGTAACGAACTGACCCTGACGATTGCGCGCGACCAGATTCGCGCCGCCGCCCAGGTGGTGCAGAAGGCCGGCTACAACTTTCTCGAAGATGTGACCTGCGTGGACTGGTATCCGAGCGAACCGCGCTTTCAGGTGACCTATCACATCGTTTCGCATTCGCTGAAGGAGCGGCTGCGGCTGATCTCGATGGTCGACTCCGTCGATGCGTCGATTGACAGCATTGTGCCTGTCTGGCCGTCGGCAAACTTCTATGAGCGCGAGGTCTTCGACCTCTTCGGTGTCCGCTTCCATGGCCACCCGAATCTGCGCCGCATCATGATGCCCGACGAGTGGAAAGGGCATCCCCTGCGTAAGGACTACCCGGTGGAGGGATACCGCTAATGGCCGGCGATCTTTCAGAGTTTGTAGGCACGTCGACGCTGCTTGAGGCGCGTCCGGAGGAAGGCTCAAAGGACCGCACCATGGTCCTCAACATGGGCCCGCAGCACCCCTCGACCCACGGCGTGCTCCGCCTGGTGGTCGAGATCGATGGCGAGACAGTTCTCAACGTCGTCCCCGACATCGGCTATCTGCACACCGGTATCGAGAAGACTTGCGAGGCGAAGTTCTACCAGCAGGTGGTTCCGATGACCGACCGCATCGACTACCTCTCGCCGATGACCAACAACCTGGCCTACTGCCTGGCGGTTGAGAAGCTCCTGGAGCTTGAAATCCCGGAGCGGGCGCAGTGGATGCGCGTGCTCTTCAATGAACTGACCCGCTTGAACTCGCACCTGGTCTGGCTGGGCACGCACGCCATGGATATCGGCGCGCTGACCGTCTTCCTGTACTGCTTCCGCGAGCGCGAAGAGATCCTGCGCATCTTCGAGGCCGTCAGCGGCCAGCGCATGATGACTTCGTACTTCCGCGTGGGCGGGCTGTCGCTCGAACCGCCGCTGGACCTCTTCGATCGCATTCAGAAGCTGATCAAGATCATGCCGGAGAGGATCGACCAGTACCAGAACCTGCTGACCGGCAATCCGATCTGGGTAAGCCGCCTGAAGGGTGTTGGCCATCTTTCCGCCGAAGACGCGATTGCGCTGGGCGTAACCGGGCCGCCGCTGCGCGCCTCGGGCGTGGACTGGGATCTGCGGCGCGACATGCCGTACTCCAGCTACGAGAAGTTCCAGTTCAAGGTGCCGGTTTCGAACGACTGCGACGTTTGGGCCCGTTATGTTGTGCGCCTGGACGAGATGCGCGAGTCGGTGAAGATCTGCCAGCAGGCTCTGGACGGCATGCCGTCAGGTCCGATCAAGGCGAATGCGCCGAAGATCGTACTGCCGGACCGCGAGCAGATGAAGACCCAGATGGAATCGCTCATCTACCACTTCAAGATCGTGACCGAGGGCTTTACGGTTCCCGCAGGCCAGGTCTACCAGGGAGTGGAATCGCCGCGCGGCGAGATGGGCTATTACGTCGTCAGCGATGGAACGGCCAAGCCGTACCGTGTACACATGCGCAATCCTTCATTTGCGACACTGCAGGCCCTGCAGACCATGTGCGCAGGCCGCCTGATCGCGGACGTGGTGGCGGTGATCGGCTCGATCGACATCGTGCTTGGGGAGATTGACCGGTGAGCACTGCCAACGCGACAAATGCGGAGTGGATCGAGGAGCAGAAGACTGCCTTTGCGGCGCGCACCCATGCCGCAGCGGCTTTCTTTCCTGAATTGAAGCGCGCGTTTCTCGAACTGACAGCAGAGGAGCCGTTTGCGGGGCGCTTCACCGTTTCCACGGATGCGGAGCCCCATGAGCTTACGGTGTCTGCCGGCCTCGTCGATCTGAGGTTTGCCGCGGATGTATTCAGCGACACGATCTTTTACGCGTTCACTTCTATCGCGCTGGTGCAGGTGGTTCCCTCTCAGACGGCTGTTCTGCATCATGGAGTGCTGAACCTGACGCGTGGGTACTGGGGAATCATCGACAGCCCGGCGAAGGATGTTCACAAGGTTTTTGTGGACGATCCGCAGGCCGCGCAGTATCTGCCCCTGGCCGATCGCGTGGCGCGGTGGGGACTGGAAGAGCTGCTAAAGGGCTATCCCGGCGTATCGGCACTTGAAGAGACGAAGGCCGCCGCTGCGAAGACCAAGGAAGAGATTGCGGCGGAAGTAGCGAAGAAAGAAGGCCGCGGGTGAGCGACGATGCCGCGAGCCGACTGTATGCAGAGCTTTGGATTTCCTTTGCCGCACTGATTCGCTCTTATGTGGCGGCGCACGATATAGGCAGGCCGACCGGCCGCGCGCTGGTGGATGCCGGCGAAGATGGCCATCTGAGCCTGCGCAGCGAAGGCAAGATTCTTTCGATCGACTTTAACAGCAAGACCGGCGAAGGAAGCTGGACACTGTACGAAGACGATCCGGCAGCGGAACGGCTGCTTGAGAAGGGCGACTTCACGCTGGGCGAGGACAGCCAGGTAAAACTGAGCGACCGGCACGGCAAACTGGAACTGGAAGTAGCGGCAGAGGCATTTACCGCGAAGGTTTTTGAGGAGTAAGCGTTGGCGACGGAAAAAAGAACGATCTTTTCACCTGAGCTTGCAGCTCGCTTCGACCGGCTGGTGACACTCTATCCGGTGAAGCGTTCGGCGCTCGTTCCCATGCTGCTGTATTCGCAGGATGAGGTTGGCTATATTTCGCCCGAAGTGATTGTCGAGCTTGCCGACCGGCTGGATATTCGCACCAACGACGTCGAGAGCGTGCTGAGCTACTACTCGATGCTGCGCACCAAGCCCGTGGGGAAATACAACGTGCAGGTCTGCACGAACATTTCCTGCATGCTGCGCAACGGATACGGCATTCTCGAGCACTGCAAGAAACGGCTGGGCATCGGGCACAAGGAAGTGACGCCCGACGGGCTCTTTTCACTGGAAGAAGTCGAGTGTATTGGCGCCTGTTGCTGGGCTCCCGCCGTACAGGTCAATTACGACTTCTACGACGACCTGACCGTTGAGAAGATGGACCAGGTTCTCGATGACTATCAGGCCGGACGCGGAAAGGTGACGGTGTAACCATGCCAAAGCTGGTCTCACATCCCGATGAAGTAAGGATTATCTCCCGCCGTTTTGGAACGGGTGCGGAGAACATCGACAAATACGTCGAGCTGGACGGCTACAAGGCCGCTCAGCTGTGCATTGAAAAGGGCCCCGAGTTCATCATCAACGAGATGAAGGCCTCCGGCCTTCGCGGCCGTGGTGGCGCGGGCTTCCCGACCGGGCTGAAGTGGTCTTTTGTGCCGAAGAACGTGGATCGCCCCAAGTACGTCCTGGTGAACGGCGACGAAAGCGAACCCGGCACCTGCAAGGACCACCTGATCTTCCTGCACGATCCGCACGCGATCATTGAAGGCACCATCATTGCCGGTCTTGCCATCGGCGCGAAGATGGGCTTCATCTATCTGCGCGGCGAGTATCGCTACCTGCTGAAGATCATGGAAAAGGCCGTGGCCGATGCGTATGCAAAGGGCTATCTCGGCAAGAACATCTTCGGCTCGGGTATCGACTTCGAGGTTGTCACGCAGACCGGCGCGGGTGCTTACGAAGTAGGCGAAGAGTCGGCGCTGATGGAGTCGCTCGAAGGCAAGCGTGGCGTGCCGCGCATCAAGCCTCCCTTCCCTGCCGTGGTGGGACTGTACGGCGGACCGACGGTCATCAACAACGCCGAGACCATTGCCAGCGTGCCACACATCTTCCTGATGGGTGGCGAGGCTTATGCCAAGGTCGGCTCCGAACGCAATGGCGGAACCCGCCTCTTCGGCATCAGCGGACATGTGGAGAAGCCGGGCGTTTACGAATTGCCGATGGGCTACAACCTGAAGAAGGCCATTTACGAGGTCGCAGGCGGTGTTCTTGGCGGCAAGAAGCTGAAGGCTGTGGTTCCGGGTGGTTCTTCGACCCCGGTTCTGACCGCCGATGAGCTGGATGTTGGTCTTGACTTCGACCAGATGGGCAAGGCGGGCACGATGCTTGGCTCGGGTGGCATTGTCGTTCTGGACGAGACGGTCAGCATGGTCGAGTTTGCTCTGCGCACTATCAGCTTCTACCAGCACGAAAGCTGCGGCTGGTGCATTCCCTGCCGTGAAGGAACCGACTGGCTGAAGAAGACGATCGGCCGCGTGTACGCGGGTGGCGGCGTCGAGAAGGATCTGGACAACATTAAGTATCTTGCCGAGAACATGATGGGCCGCACCTTCTGCCCGCTTGGCGATGCGGCGGCGATGCCGACGATCGGATTCATCAAGAAGTTCCGGCACGAGTTTGAAGAGTACGTACGAGGCAATGCCGGGGTTTCTCCGGCTGAGCATGACGCGGCGCTGGTTTCACTAGGTTAACGCCGGGAGATTTTCTGAATGGCTGACGTAACGTTTACTGTCGATGGAAAGAAGCTTACCGCCCCTGCGGGCACGCTGCTAATCGATGCCTGCCGCACGGCGGGTATCGAGATTCCGGCGTTCTGTTACTACCCGGGCCTGTCGCTGCAGGCAGCCTGCCGCATGTGCGTGGTGCGCATCGAGAAGATGCCGAAGCTGCAGACAGCCTGTACCACTCCGGTGGCCGAGGGCATGGTGGTGCAGACCGAGACCGAAGAGGTCAAGCAGTCGCGTAAGGCGGTGCTTGAGCTGCTGCTCGGCAACCATCCTCTCGACTGCCCGGTGTGCGATGCGGGCGGCGAGTGCGAACTGCAGGACATGACCTTCAAGTACGGCGCAGGCGAGAGCAAGTACATCGAGACCAAGCAGCACCGCGAGGAGCAGAAGTGGTCGCCGGTGGTGTACTTCGACCGTCCGCGCTGCATCCTCTGCTACCGCTGCGTGCGCGTCTGCGGCGAAGGCATGGATGTGTGGGCGCTCGGCGTACAGAACCGCGGCGTGACCAGCGTGATCGCTCCGAATGGCGGCGACCATCTGGGATGCGAAGAGTGCGGCATGTGCATCGACATCTGCCCGGTCGGCGCGCTGACCTCCGATACCTACCGTTACAAGACCCGTCCGTGGGAGATGAACCACGTCGGCACCGTCTGCACGCATTGCGGCGACGGCTGCAAGACAACCCTGGGCGTGAAGCGCTCGAACGATGGCATGGAAATCGTTCGCGGCGACAACCGCGACAAGAGCGGTATCAACAACGACTTCCTCTGCATTAAGGGCCGTTACGCCTTCGACTTTGCCAACCGCACCGATCGCCTGACCACTCCGCTCGTCCGCCAGGCCGATGGCAAGCTGGCGCCGGTGAGCTGGGAAGAGGCTCTGACCTTCGCGGCGAACAAGTTGAATGAAGTTCGCAGCAACCGCGGCGGCAATGCGATTGGCGTGATCGGTTCGAACCGCACGACTAACGAAGAAAACTACCTGCTGCAGAAGTTTGCGCGCGGCGTGCTCGGCACCAACAATATCGATCATCACCGCACGGCGGATTATGCGGCCTTCGCTGCTGCTCTCAAGGGCAAGGCGAACCGCGAGGCTTCGCTGCGCGACTTCATCAGCGCGCCGGCGATGCTGCTGCTGGGCAACGATCCTACCGAGCAGCATCCGGCGCTGGCGTGGCAGATTCGCAGCAACGTTCGCCAGAACCGTGCCCGCCTCTACGTCGCGAACCATCGCGAGATCAAGCTGCGCCGCCAGGCCAAGGCCGCGGTCGAGCTTCCGCAGGATGGCTACGCATCCTTTATCTCCTACCTGGCAGGAAATGACGGCGCTTTCACGGGCAACGACGCAAACGATTTCCGCGAAGCACTTCGTAAAGAAGAGTCGCTGGTCATCGCATTCGGTTCGGAATTCCGCGGACGCGATATCCAGGCGCTGGTGGAGTTCGGTCTCTCGATGCCGAATGTGAAGTTCGCCTGCCTGGGCGATTATTCGAACTCGCGCGGCGCGGCGGATATGGGATTGCTGCCCGATCTGCTTCCGGGATATGTTCCGGTCGCCTCCGAACACAAGTTTGCGGAAGAAACCGGGATCGAGTGGCCGAAGCAGCCAGGTCTGGACCTTGTCCAGATGCTGGATGCGGCGGGCTCGGGCGAGATTGGCGCTCTTTACGTTGTCGGAGCGAACCCGGTGGCGCGTTACGGCGTCGATCCTTCGGCGCTCAAGAACACATTCCTCGTGGTTCAGGATATGTTCCTGACCGAGACTGCGGTTCTGGCCGATGTTGTCTTCCCGGCCGCGAATGCTTACGAAAAGGCCGGCACGATCACCAATACTTACGGCGATCTGCAGCTGGTGAAGAAGGCCGCGGATAAGGCCGGTGTGCGTTCGGACTTTGAGCTGATCGTTCGCCTGGCGGACAAGATGGGCGCCGATCCGAAGAAGCTGGTTCCCTTCGGCAAGGGCGTGCGTGCTGACTTCGGCCAGTCGCGCGGCGCGCAGTCGGGTGAAGCCGACCGCCACGCGGTATGGCTTTCGGCAAATCACCTGGAGCCGAAGCTCAGTCCGTTCGATCCGTTTGCGATCTTCGATGAGATCCAGCGACTGGTGCCTTCGTACAACGTTCCTCGCCTGAACCTGCTGGCGGGCAACGATGAACATGTGAAGTCGGAACTGGTGCAGATCGATACGACCGGTTCGCGCCGCGACCTGGTGCTGCCTGCGAACGATGGACTGTATACCTCGGGTACGCTGGGACGCTACAGCGACAAGCTGGCAGAGGTACTTGCATCGAAGACGACTGAAATCGCCGAAACGGCAGCCGATTAAAACGTAACGGTAACAAGCACTTTATTGGGAAGGCCTCGTGGAAGTTAGCATCTGGATTTTCTTACTGCTGAGCGTGTTGAAGGTCGCCGTTGTGACGGTGATCCTGCTGACGGCTGTCGCCTACACGGTACTGCTGGAGCGCAAGGTCGTCGGCCGCATCCAGAACCGCTGGGGACCCAGCCGCGTGGGGCCTTTCGGCCTGCTGCAGCCGCTGGCTGACGGCATCAAGCTCTTCCTCAAGGAAGACCTGATTCCCGAGAGCGTTTATCGCCCGCTGTTCATCCTGGCTCCTATCATCGCGCTCAGCTGCGCGCTGATGTCGATCTCGATGATTCCCTTCGGCCCGGATGTCCACTACAAGGGTGTTCAGCTCTTCCAGATCTCCGACGTCAACATCGGCCTGCTGATCCTGCTGGGTATCACTTCGGTAGGTGTTTACGGCATTGCGCTTTCCGGCTGGTCGTCGAACAACAAGTATTCGCTGCTGGGCGCGCTGCGCGCGAGCGCGCAGGTCATCAGCTACGAGCTGGCGCTGGGCCTTTCGCTGGTGGGCGTGGTGCTGCGTTCGCAGTCGCTGCGTCTGCGCGACATCGTGGATGTGCAGTCGACCCATGGCATGGCTTCGTGGAATATCTTCGGCGGCCTGCAGATTATCGGCTTCTTCGTCTACCTGACCGCTGCTTACGCGGAAACCAACCGTACGCCTTTCGATCTTCCTGAAGCAGAAAGCGAACTGACGGCCGGTTATCACACCGAGTACAGCTCGATGAAGTTTGCCATGTTCTTCATGGCTGAATACGCGAACATGATCACTGTCGGTTGCGTGGCGACGCTGCTCTTCCTGGGCGGCTGGTCGAGCCCCTTCGGTCATCTGCTGCCGGACTTCGGCGGCCCGATCGTGCAGGCGATTCTGCCGATCTTCTGGTTCGTGGCCAAGGTTTTCTTTTTCCTCTTTCTCTATATCTGGGTGCGCGGCACTTTGCCTCGCTTCCGCTACGACCAACTGATGAGCTTCGGCTGGAAATTCCTTGTGCCGGTGGCCATTCTTAACATCATCGCGACGAGCCTGTGGCTTGCATTTCGAGCTTCCTAGGGTGATTTACAATCATCCTTCGGTTTTTCCTGATTTGCTGCAATGTTCCGTGTTGTCGAGTGAGTGACTGAAGACATGCATCTGGTTCTGTTCTTCATCTTCGGTGGACTTTGCGTAGCAGGAGCCTTAAACCTTCTGCTGCAGCGCCACCCTATCAATTCCGCCCTGTCGCTGATCGTGGTGATGAGCTCGCTGGCCGTGCTCTACCTGCTGCTTGGCGCGGAATTCCTGGCGGCCGCACAGGTGATCGTCTATTCGGGCGCGATCATGGTGCTGTTTACCTTTGTCATCATGCTGCTGAATGCGGGTCGTGAAGACCGCACGCACGGCAGCAAGGCCGCGTATGCCCTTGGCTTTCCCGGCGCTGCGATCCTGGTATCGCTGCTCGCCTATATCTTTCTTTCGAACAGCCGCGAGCTGGGCAGCGCGGAGCTGGGCGCTTACATTGTGAGCACCGGCGACCTGAGCAACGTGCTCTTCCGCGACCTGCTTCTGCCCTTCGAAGTGACCTCGGTGCTGATTCTGGTGGCGATCCTGGGCGCGGTTGCGCTGGCCCGCAAGGAGGAGAACTAAACCCATGCTGGTTCCGATCTCCTATTACCTTGTCCTGAGCGCGATCCTGTTCTCGATCGGTGTTGCCGCGTTCCTTATCAAGCGCAACATCATCACCATCTTCATGTCGATTGAGCTCATGCTCAATGCCGTGAACCTGAGCTTTGTTGCCTTTGCGCACCACTGGCACCAGGTGAGCGGACAGATCTTCGTATTCTTCGTGATGGTTGTCGCCGCGGCGGAAGCTGCCGTGGGCCTCGCCATCATCATTGCCATCTTCCGTACGCGGAACACTCTCGACGTCGACAAGATCGACCTGATGAAACTATGACCGATTCGCTACATCTCTGGCTGATTCCGATTGTTCCCTTCGCCGGATTCCTGGTGAATGGTCTGGTGGGCCGCAAGCTGCCCCGGGCGCTGGTAAGCGCCATTGCCTTGATCGCAACCCTGATTCCCTTCCTGCAGGTTGCGAATATCTGGTTCCACTTCTCCTCGATCTCCAAACCCTACGTTGAAAACCTGGGCTCATGGATCGTGGGAGGGGCGTTCCACGCGGACTTTGCACTGCAGCTCGATCAACTGACGATGATCATGCTGCTTATCATTACCGGCGTAGGCTTCCTGATCCATGTCTACTCGACCGGCTACATGGCGCATGAAGACGGATACTGGCGGTTCTTTGCCTATCTGAACCTCTTCATGTTCTTCATGCTCACGCTGGTGCTGGCGGAGAACTTCCTGCTGATGTTTGTCGGCTGGGAGGGTGTGGGTCTCGCTTCGTACCTGCTGATCGGCTTCTACTTCCTGCGCGATTCGGCTGCACAGGCCGGTAAGAAGGCCTTTGTCGTCAACCGTATCGGCGACTTCGGCTTCCTGCTGGCGATGTTCCTGATGATTTCGCACTTCGGCTCGCTGAGCTACCACGATGTGTTCGCAGTCGTGGCGCAGCATCCGGAGTGGCAGGGCGGCTTCATCACGGTGATTGCGCTCTTCCTGATCCTGGGCGCTACCGGTAAATCGGCACAGATTCCGCTTTACATCTGGCTGCCGGACGCGATGGAAGGCCCGACGCCGGTCTCCGCTCTGATTCACGCGGCTACGATGGTCACCGCGGGCATCTACATGGTCGCCCGCACCCATGCCATCTTCGACCGTTCGCCCTTCGCGCTGAGCACGCTGGCTATCATCGGCGCAGCGACGGCATTCTTCGCGGCGACGATCGGCATCGTGCAGACGGATATCAAGCGCGTGCTGGCCTACTCGACCGTCTCACAGCTTGGCTACATGGTCATGGCGCTGGGCGTTGCGGCTTACTCCTCGGCGCTCTTCCACGTTCTGACCCACGCCTTCTTCAAGGCGCTGCTCTTCCTCGCAGCCGGTTCGGTGATCCATGCCGTGAGCGGCGAGCAGGATATGCGCGTGATGGGCGGCCTCTGGAAGAAGATTCCGATCACTTTCGTCACGATGACTGTCGGCGTAGTAGCGATATCAGGCATTCCACCTTTCGCCGGCTTCTTCTCGAAGGACGAGATCCTCTACCAGGCGTTCATTTCGCCGAACGGCGGCAAGATCCTCTGGTTCGTCGGACTCGTCACCGCCTTCCTGACCTCGTTCTACATGTTCCGCCTCTGGTACATGACCTTCTTCGGTGAGAACCGCACGCCGGAAGCGAAGCATGACGATCACAGCCACGGTCACTCGCATGGTATCCATGAGAGCCCGCTGGTGATGACCGTTCCGCTGATGATCCTGGCGGTGCTTTCAGCGATTGGCGGTTTCCTTGGCGTTCCTGAAGGTATGTGGGGACATAACGAGATCGGCCATTTCCTCGGGCCGATACTCGACCCGGCATCGCGTGTCGTGGGTGAAGGTCCGGAGCTTGCACTGGCGGGGCTTTCGGTTCTCGTCGGACTGGCCGGATGGGCCATGGCTCACTACTTCTACTACATGAAGCCTGAGCTTCCCGCGAAGCTGGCGCAGCAGTTCAGCGCAGTACACCGGCTGCTCGAGAACAAGTACTGGATCGATGAGATTTACGAAGGCCTGATCGTTACGCCGCTGCTGCTGGTTTCGCGCTATGTCCTGAAGGGACTGATCGATACCGGCATCATCGACGGCGCAGGCATGGCTGCCGGCGGCACGGCCCAGGGTCTGGGCGCGCTGGTGCAGCGTGTGCAGTCCGGCAATATTCGTTCCTATGCAGGCTGGCTCGCCTTTGGCGCGGCAGTCCTGCTGGTTGTGACTTACTTCGGATTTACAGCGCACTTTTCCGTGAGATAACCGAGATATAAGGACGCTATCAGTGCTGACCGACTCTATCCTGACGCTTACCACCCTCGTGCCCGCCGCGGGCGCGGTGGTGGTAACACTGCTGCCGCGCAAAGGCCGCGCCGTACAGTGGTGGACCCTGCTTGTATCGCTTGTCACCTTCGGCCTGACGTTACACCTGCCTTTTCATTACGTGTACGGCCAGACCGGATTCCAGTTTGAAGAGAATTACTCCTGGATCCAGAACCCTGCGATCCGGTATCACCTTGGCGTAGACGGTATTTCGATGTGGCTGGTGGTGCTGACGGGCTTCCTGTCCGTGCTCGGCACCCTGGCGTCGTGGAAAGCGATCAAAAGCCGCACCAAGGAGTACTACTTCCTCTTCCTGCTGCAGCAGACGGCAATGATTGGCGTCTTCGTTTCGCTGGACATGTTCCTCTACTACGGCTTCTGGGAGCTTTCTCTGATCCCGATGGCGATCCTGATCGCCATGTTCGGCCGGGAACGCGGTCCGCGCACGGCGCTGAAGTTCTTCACCTACACCTTCATCCCTTCGGCGCTCTTCCTGGTGGCGATCCTGTGGCTTTACTCGAAGACGGGCACCTTCGACTTCGTGCAGCTGCAGGCGGCGCTCAGCGCCAACCACTCGCTGCTGACTGCAAAGGAACTCTGCTGGATCTCAACCGCGTTCCTCTTCGCCTTCGCGGTCAAGGTTCCGGTGTTTCCGCTGCATGGCTGGCTGAGCGACACGATCTTCGAGGCTCCTACCGCCATGGCGATGGTTGTCGCCGGCAAGCTGGGCCTCTACTCGATCCTGCGCTTCAATCTGGGCCTCTTCCCTGCGCAGGCGCGGGAAGTCGCTCCGTACATGATCGCGCTCTCCGTGATCGGCGTACTCTACGGCGCGCTGATTGCACTGGTACAAAAGGATGTGCGCCGCCTGATCGGCTACTCCATCCTGAGCCACCTGAGCTTCTGCACGCTGGGCATCTTCTGCTTCGCGCTGGCAGGGCTCGACGGCTCGGTCTACCAGATCCTGAACCACGGGCTCTCCGGCTCGGCGATCCTGATCCTGGCCGGCTTCCTCTACGAGCGCTACGGCACCTACGACATGGCGCAGTACGGCGGCCTGGCGGCGAAGATGCCGTGGATGGCCACCCTGTTCGTTATCACCTCGTTGTCGCTGGTCGGCCTGCCGATCCTGAACGGCTTCGTGGGCGAGTTCCTGATCCTGAGCGGCAGCTTCCCGCATCATGAAGTGTGGGTCGCCTTCGCGACGCTGGGCGTGATCCTGGGCGCGGCCTACATGCTCTGGATGGTTCAGCGGATCTTCTACGGTCCGCAGTCGACGATGGTAGTCAACCGTTCCTTCCCCGATCTTGGCTTCCGCGAGCAGATTGCCCTGTGGCCTGCCGTGATCCTGATGCTGGTGATGGGCGTCGCTTCGCCCTACTGGATGCGCGCGATTGACGGCGCAGTCAGCAACCTGGCCGATACTGCTGCACACACTGTTTCTTATCTGGAGACGCGATGAATACAGTACCCCAGATTTTTCGCATTCTCCCTGAAGTGATTCTGACGGTTACCGGCGTTCTGATCATGCTGATCGAGCCGGTGATGCCGAAGTCGGCAAGCCGTAAATCGATGGGATGGCTCTCCGTGCTTGGCACGCTGGCCGCGCTGGGCGCAAGCCTCTGGCAGTATCAGCTGCCTGTGGGAACGGCTTACTTCGGCACCATCCAGACGGATGCCTTCAGCGTCTTCTTCCACGTGCTCATCTGCTCGATAGTGCTGGTGTCGCTGCTTGCGGCCATCAGCTCGGCTCCGCGCGAGATGGACACGCTGGGCGAATACTTTGGACTGGTTGTCTTCGGTGCTGTAGGCATGCTGTTCATGACCTCGGCCGTAGAACTGCTGGTGGTCTTTATCGGCCTTGAGATCTCGTCGATCTCGACCTACATTCTTGCGGCCTTCCGCCGCAAGAGCGCCAAGGGCCCGGAAGCCGGCATCAAGTACCTGCTGCTCGGCTCTTTCGCCACAGCGTTCTTCCTTTACGGCATCGCGATGCTCTTCGGCGCAACCGGCACGACCGTGATCAGCCAGATTGCCGACCGTCTCGGCTCGAGCCACCTGCCGCTCCTGGCAGTCGCCGGACTGGGCATGATCCTGATCGGCATCGGCTTCAAGGTTTCGGCGGCTCCCTTCCAGGTGTGGACGCCGGACGTTTACGAAGGCTCGCCTTCCCCGGTGGTCGGCCTGATGTCGACCGCTCCCAAGGCCGCGGCCTTCGCGGTTCTGCTGCGCATCCTCTACGGCGCGCTGCCGACGCTGCATGAGTACTGGGTGCCGCTGCTCTGGTGGCTCTCGGCGCTCTCGATGACTGTGGGCAACCTTGGCGCGCTGCGCCAGCGCAACGTCAAGCGCCTGCTGGCGTACTCCTCAATCGCGCACGCGGGCTACCTGCTGGCGGCCTTCACGGCTCTTTCGGCAGACGGCATTGCGGCGGCCAGCTTCTACGCCGTCACCTACGCGGCCATGAACGTAGGCATCTTCGCCGTGGTCAGCTATGCGGGCGGATACGACGATCGCCTCACGCTGATCGAAGACTATCGCGGACTGGCTTACCGCGCTCCCGTCATGGGCGGCGCGATGGCCTTCTTCCTGATGTCGCTGATCGGCATCCCCTTCACCGGCGGATTCTTCGGCAAGTTCTATGTCTTCTCTGCAGCCCTGCACTCGGGATTCCTGTGGCTGGGCATCATCGGCCTGCTGAACAGCGGCATTGGCGCTTTCTACTATCTGCGGCTGATCGCGGCTCTCTATTCGAAGCCGTCCGAAGCGGCTCCGCTTAACCAGATTCCGCGGCCCAGCTTCGCGCTGCTGCTCGGTGTCTTCCTCACTGTGGCTGCGACGCTGATCCTCGGTATCGTTCCGGGACGCGTCCTGGCGATGGCCAAGGCTGGGGCGGCGACGTTCTATTCGGTCAGCGCTTCGAAGTAGTTTCAAATAAGCAGGTGAAAGGCCTCCGAGAAATCGGAGGCCTTTCACTTTTGGCTCAGTGGCTAAAGCCCCTCTCTTCTTGTCTACTTCTACGGCACGGTTGAAGCCGTGCCCTGATACAAACCACACGTCGATCAGATCTGTGGTTGTCATCCCGAACGACACGAGAGATCTGGAATTTGTGGTGAGTCGAGATCTCGAGAGCAGATTCCTCGTTTTACTCGGAATGACAATCCTAATGAAACGGCGGGTGCGATCATGACCGGTCGTGCTTGAGGTACTCGGGCAGGCCCAGGCCACCGTTGCGCTGGCCAGGAGGCGTCTCCGGCATGGGCCAGGGCTGTGCTCCTACTCGGTGCGCCCATGCCCTGTACGCTGTCTGCAGGCGTGCTACCTGGTCGGGGAATTCATCGGCCAGATTGTGCGTTTCCGTCCGGTCGGCCTCCATGTCGTAGAGCTCCCAGTTGTTCGGGAAGGCCGACACCAGCTTCCATTTGCCATCCCGGACAGCGCAATTCCCTTCGTGCTCCCAGAAGAGCATGCCTCGGTCAGCAACGGCTCCGCCACGGAAGACCGGGGTCAGGCTTTTACCTTCAGGAGGCGGAGGAGGCGTGCCGGCAATGGTTGTCGTGGGATACGAAACTCCGCTGACGGCCAGGCAGGTTGCCATGATGTCGATCTCGTGACCGAGCTGGTGCGTAATCGCTCCGCGTGCGTGGATGCCTCTCGGCCAATGCGCGACCAGCGGCGAAGAGATGCCGCCCTCGTGCGCGTAGTGCTTGTAGAGGCGAAAGGGCGTGTTGCTGACGTTGCCCCAGGGGCCACCGTAGCTCTGGAACGTAGTCGCCGGGCCGGGCATGATCTCGGGATTATTTCCGGAGACGACCGGCTTGCCATCCTTCGTCTTCTCGGGGATGAAGATCGGGCGCTTCGCGCCTTCGGCCAGCGGTCCGATCTCTTCGTAGTTGCCGCCGTTGTCGACCATGAAGAAGATCAGCGTGTTCTCGAGCTGGCCCATCTGTTCGAGCTTGGCGACGATACGTCCGATGCCCTGGTCAAGCCGGTCGACCTGCGCGGCGTAGACGGCCATGCGCTCGGCCTCCCAGTCCTTGTACGAAGCGCGGGGCCAGTCGGGCACGCGGGGATCGCGCTCGGTGAGCGGCCACTCCTTCTTGAGCAGGCCCATTTCAAGCTGCTTCGCGTGACGCGATTTGCGGTGGGCGTCCCATCCGTCGCGGTATCTCGCTCGATACTTCGCGACCGTCTCCTCGGGAGCCTGCAGCGGCCAGTGGGGCGCGTTGAATGCCGCATAGAGAAAGAAGGGCTTTTCCGTCTTCCCTGCTTCACCGAGGAACTCGACGGCGTTGTCGGCGATTCCGTCGGTGAAGTAGAAGTCGGGCGCGGTTTCGCGGATCGGCTTGTTGTCGCGCACCAGCGTGGCGGGGTCGTAGTAGTTCGCCGCTCCGGCGATGATGCCGTAGTAGCGATTGAAGCCGCGCTGCAGCGGCCAGTTCGACTTGTCGACGCCTGAGAAATCCGCATCGGGCTTCGCCCGCTCGTCGATAGGCGTCAGATGCCACTTGCCGGACATCATGGTGTGGTAGCCGCCAGCCTTGAGCGCCTCGGCGATGGTCACGCAGCCTTTCCAGAGGTTTCCGTCGTATGACGGGTAGGGATAGCGGCCGTGATCGTCGGTCATCATGCCCATGTGCGCCTGGTGCGAGTAGAGTCCGGACAGGAGCGCCGCGCGCGAGGGGCAGCAACGGGGAGAGTTGTAGAACTGGCTGAAGCGCAGTCCCTCGCTGGCGAGCCGGTCGAGTGTCGGCGTATCGATCTCAGAGCCGTAGCAACCAATGTCGGAATAGCCCATGTCGTCGGCGAGGATAAGAACGATGTTGGGCTTTTTCGTTGTGTCCTGCTGTGCGGCTTCAAGGGATGGCTGGGCTACGGAAACGGCCGCTGCGGTGAGCAACGAATCGCGCAGAAACTCTCGGCGGTTTTTCAATGGGGGCTCCCGGGGATTGACTGAAATGCAGGAACCAGTCTCGCTTGGGAGTTGAGGAGCTGTCCAATCGCCGCCGCACGTTCGGGAACGTCGTCTACGTTTTGAGCAGCCGCCTGCCGAACGGAAAGCGTCCGACAACCTGCGTATGCAGTCTTTTCACTTCTTCCAGACGAGAATTGAGCAGGCAATTTAGGGAGAGTGGAGCAACAACGGAAGGAACGAGGAGTGCCTCCTGCGACTTCTCAAGCCAGCTATTCCCGATCTGCTGTGTTGTAGCCAGATCGTGCTCCCAGTTCGATGGAAGTTCGCTCTCCGCTAGCTTATGGATGGCTCCGTCCGGCACATTCACCGAGAGAAGTTGATAGGTATCAGGCAAAAGGTCGTAGCTGGGCACATGCACCAGAATTTCCAGCAGGCACAGAGCAGGATGTTCGGAGAGATAGACGATCCGTCTGCCGGGACGGCGCGTGTGCCAGCGGCCATCCGCCAGCTCGCCGCCCATCCCTGTGAGATCCGCATGATTGCTGACCCGGTACAGGATCAAACGTAGATACCTTCATCGAGCTGATGGAGCATCTGGCGCACGACGTCGCCACCCGCTTCGCTCCGCAATAAGTCGAGAGGAGCACGGCCATCCAGTTGATGATTCTTCGCGCGGAGCCAGCCCAATGCCTTTTCGTGGTTCGCGAAGACCTCGTCCGCCAGGGATAAAATCCTGGTCAGACGCACCATCCTGTCTGACTCTTCGATGGAGAGCGGCTGCCGTTTCTGCTTCCTGTGCTTGAGGGTTCGGGCCGGGAGAACGAGCGTATGCACTTCTCCGAATGTCAGGCCCGCGTCCCGCAGATCATCGATCACCTTTACGGGCAGACCGCTCTCCACACGTTCGGCAACCTGAAACTGGCTGGAGTGCTTGCCAAAGATTGTCTCGAACAGACGTTCCCTGGCGGCTGAGGTTTTGTGAGCCGTTGCACGTGCGACCGTTGCCATTCGACCACCTCAGGTACATTATGCCACACTCAATGATGGCATATGCCACACTCGAAGAGAGGCAAGCAAAAGGCCTCCGGCTGTGCCGGAGGCCTTTTGCTTGCCACAAACTTCTGCTTACTTGGCCTTGAGGAAGATCACCACGAGCGTGAACAGGGTCAGCGACTCGATGAAGGCGAGGCCGAGGACCAGCAGCAGCTGGATACCGGCGCGTGCTCCAGGGTTGCGGGCGAGGGCTTCGACGGCCGAAGCGGTTGCCTTGCCCTGTCCGAGGCCGCAAAGACCGGCTGCGATGGCCATGCCGATACCGGCGCCGATCGGCACCAGGCTGGCGGCTCCGGTTCCACCGGTCTGCGCCATGGCGGGCATCGCCAGGCAGAGGACCGAGAGCATCATGAATACGAACTGAAGTTTGCGCATTTGTATCTCCTGCTTCACTTTCGAATTAATCCGTCAGTGGGTGGTTGAGGCTCACCGTGCTGGCCCCCTCACGCTCACGGCACCGGCAGTTGGGCGGCGGAAGCAGTCCGCCCGGCCGGAATCCTTTTTAGTGCGCCTCGTCGTGCGCTACAGCCTGCGACAGATAGATGAGCGTCAGCAGCATGAACACATAGGCCTGAATGAGCGCTACGCCGAAGTGCAGTCCCAGGAAGGCGATCGGCAGACCGATCGGTACCATCGAGAAGAAGACCAGTGTCAGCAGGTCGCTGGCAAACATGTTCGCGTAAAGACGGATGGTAAGCGACATGATGCGGGCGAGGTGCGAGATGATCTCGATCGGGAAGAGCAGCGGCGCCACCCACCAGATGGGGCCCATGAAGTGCTTTATGTAGCCGACCGGTCCCTGGGCCTTGATGCCGTGCCAGTTGTAGTAGGCAAAGGTCAGCAGCGCCACGCCGAGAGGAACTTCAGGCCGCGCGGTGGGCGTTTCAATGCCCGGCAACAATCCGAAGAGATTGCAACCCACGACAAAGAGCAGAACCGTCGTTACAAATGGCAGGAATGGCTCGTAGCCGTGGCCGATGATGGAGTCGGCCTGATTGGAAACAAATTCGTTGATCGATTCAGCGATGTGCTGGACGGTTCCCGGCTTCTCCACGTTCAGTGAGGCGCGGGCAGCGATGAAGAACAGGATCAGACCGGTCATGACGACCAGCTCGAGCGTAAGGGCGTTGCCGATAGGCGCGTTCGGATGCGCGGGGTGGATGCCCATCTTGCCGAGCAGAGCGTCGACAGGGCCGGCGAAGAGCCGGTTCAGAAGTCCCGTGAGTGCGAGAAGGAGAGCCTGCATATGTCCCGTTTGGCGGTTGGAATCTTTGTCTCAGGAGCGCAGCAGGCGGACGGCCTCGAAGGTAAGAGCGATAACGGCCAACCCTAAACCTGCAATCAACGCGTAAAGCGATCCATGGAAACACCTTAGGGTAACATAAATGACCACGGCGGCGAGGGTGAGGCGGAGGAAAAACATGCCTACTACAAAGCCTGTCGACCGGGGCGCCTTTGCCTTGTCGAGCCGGGCGTTGATCAGGCCGATCAGCTGCTGCCACTCATACAATCCGGTTGCCGAAACCATCGCGCCTGCAAGCAGATAGACGCCGCTCTGCCAGCCGCCCAGCACGGTAGCGACAAGGAAACCGAGCACAGCGAGATAAGCTGTCGTGCGAATGGCGCGGCGCATGGCTGCCTTCAGATCGGCGTCAGAAAACTGGACGATCGGGTGAGTTTCAGGGGATGGCGTTTCGTTCATGGCTTCATTCATCGGAGGGCCTGTCGTACGGCTTCAAACAGACCGGCGATCGAGCCGAGGATGAGCCCGACGATGTAAATCCAGTTCTGGTGCAGCCAGTGATCCATCAGCGCGCCAAGGCCCCATCCGATAACCACGGCCGCGGGCAGCACGAAGGCGATCTGCGACAGGCGCTCGGCTTTGACGAGCGTCTGGAGACCTCCGTTGCGATCGGCTTTCTGGCCAGGTTTGGGGGTGGGCTTGCTCATGTCTTCGCCTTTTATACACCAATGGGTGTGTGGTGGGCTTTCGGCGTTAGTAGCTGTGCATGCCGTGCATTTTCACTGCAAAGACGCGAAGATCGCAAAAAGACACCAAGGTTGTCATTTCGAGCGTATGCGTCGCTGAGTGCAGATCCCTCACTTCGTTCGAGATGACAATTCTTAGGGTTACGCGAAAGCTATACTTGCTGAAACGATATTTCTGAAGGAAGTCCAGTGTTCGAGTCAGATTTCGAGCGGAATCTTTTCGCTCTTCGCCAGGATAAGCTCAAGCAGATCGAGGGTTTAGGCCAGGCCGCTTATCCCAATTCGTTCTCCGCTACCGGTACCATCGACGCCCTCCGCGCTCAATATGACAGCGCGACCGGGGAAGAGCTTGAGGCGAAACGCATCGATGTGGCTGTTGCGGGACGCATCATGGCGATCCGCGCCCAGGGCAAGGCTGGCTTTGCGCAGCTGCAGCAGAACGGCAAACGGCTGCAGATCTACGTCCGCAAGGACGCGGTCGGCGACACCCTCTTTGAGCTGTACAAACTGCTCGACCTGGGCGACCACATTGGCGTCTCCGGATACCTGTTCCGTACGCGCACGGGCGAGCTGAGCATTCACGTCGAGACGATTACCTTCCTGGCGAAAGCCATGCTGGCGCTGCCGGAGAAGTATCACGGCATGTCCGATATTGAGCTCCGCTATCGCCGCCGGTATGTCGATCTGTTCGTGAATCCTGTCCTGAACGAAGAGGCTGATGCCGCCGAGGGTGAGGCTGCGCCGGTACCGGACGCGAATAAACCTGAGCCGGTACGCGTGCGCGATGTCTTCATCAAACGCGCGAAGGTGATGCAAGCTCTGCGCAAGTTCTTTGACGGCCGCGGCTATGTCGAGGTCGAAACTCCGATGATGCAGCCGGTGGCCGGCGGCGCGGCGGCGAAGCCCTTCACGACGCATCACAATGCGCTCGATCTCGATCTTTACCTGCGCATCGCTCCGGAGCTTTACCTGAAGCGCCTTGTCGTTGGCGGCATCGATCGCGTGTATGAGATCAATCGCAACTTCCGCAACGAAGGCATCTCGACGCAGCACAATCCTGAGTTCACAATGCTCGAGTTTTACCAGGCGTACGCGAACTATCACGACCTGATGAAGCTTACCGAGGAATTAGTGACGTTTGTCGCGAATGAGGTGAACGGGACGACTGTCACTACCTTTAACGGCGTCCAGATCGATCTGGCAAAGTGGCGGCGTTTCTCGATGCGCGAGGCTATTTTGGAGTTCTGGCCAGATTCCGCTGGGGCAAAGCCTGCTATGACCGACTTTGCAACTGAGGAATCTGTTGTGGCCGTGGCGAACCGCCTGCGTGCGGCGAAGATTCATGTCGACTACAAGCCCGGAGAGCCGGTTGGCAAAACGATTGCCACTATCTTCGAGACCGTTGCAGAAGAGCACCTAATTCAGCCGACGATCATCTATGACTTCCCTCTCGCCGTGTCTCCTCTGTCGAAGCAGAAGCCGGAAGAGCCGGACTGGGTGGAGCGCTTTGAGTTCTACATCGGCGGATTTGAAGTGGGCAATGCCTTCAGCGAGCTGAACGATCCTGAAGAGCAGCGCAAGCGCTTTGAGCAGCAGCTTACGGAGCGCGAACGTGGCGACGATGAAGCGCACCAGATGGATGAAGACTACGTCCGAGCGCTTAGCTACGGACTGCCTCCGACTGGCGGCGAAGGCATCGGCATCGATCGCCTGACCATGGTGCTGACCGGTGCGAGGTCTATCCGCGATGTCATTTTGTTTCCGCTACTGCGTCCGCAGAAGGCGAAGCTGGAAGAGACGGAGGCGGATTAGTCCGTCTGGATGTTTTGTACCAGGACGCGCCTTTCGCCGGGCCGTTTTCGAACGAGAATAAGGGCTTCAACTCCGGTAGGACTGCAGGGGCTGAAGCCCTTATTTCTTTTGAGCATTTGCGGCATGGCTGAAGCCATGCCCTGATACAGAGCCCGATGCACGGTCATGCGCGGCGGGATTTGTGTGTGTGGCTAGATCGGAGTCCGCCAGCGTCGGCGCGAAATAAGCAGCCTGGACGCTTTGTATCAGGAAACGTCTTTAGCCATGCCGTTTTAGAAAGAAACAAAAGCGCCTTCAGCCGCTTTCTTCTTAACTGAATGTTGTCAGGGCTAAAGCCCTGACCTACCTTTGACTCAGGCAGCAGTCAGCAGCAGCGGTTCGGCCTTGGTGATCATCATCGTGTGCTCATAGTGGGCGGCGAGTCCGCGGTCCGATGTGCGCATGGTCCACTGATCCTGAGCGAGGTAGGCTCGTCCGGATTTTGCGGCGATGATCGGCTCGATGGTGATGATGAGCCCTTCTGTCAGCATGTCCTTCGAACGTGGGTCGTGATAGTTCGGCACACTTGGCTCTTCGTGGATGGTGCGTCCGATGCCGTGCCCGCAGAGTTCGCGCACGACATGGAAGCCATGGGCGCGCACTTCCTTCTCTACCGCCTTGCCGATCTCGGAGACGCGGTTGCCCGCGCGCGCGACCAGGATTGCCTGCTCAAAGGCTTTTTTCACGCAATCGGCAAGCTTGCGGCCGATGATGGATTGATTTCCGATCACGACCGTTTCGCAGGCGTCGGACATGAAGCCGTCTTTTTCGATTGTCACGTCGAGCTTGAGTACATCCCCGTCGCGCAGCTTTCGCTTGCCTGGAATTCCGTGGACGATTTCGTCATTCACGCTGATGCAATTGGTTCCGGGGAATCCGTAGACGAGCGACGGCGCGGACTTTGCATCGTGCGCACGCATAACACCGGCGCCAATCTCGTCGAGCTCTGCCGTGGAAATACCCGCTTTCGCTGCGGATTTCATCGCTTCCAGCATGAGGCGGACGACACGTCCGGCAGCCTTCATCGCTTCCAGTTCTTCAGGAGTATTAATCGACATTCCGGGTATCTCCGATTCCGTTATTCACCGAGCAGCATGCGCTGCGTCGAGGTTGCGCGACCGGTCGCTCCATCGCACTCGATAAGCAGCGCGGCCATGCGCGGATCGCCTTTGGCGGCCTCGAACTTGCCAGGCATTCCGCTGAGAAAACGCTGCAGCACCAGTTCCTTTTCCACGCCGATGACGCTGTCATAGGGGCCGCTCATGCCAACGTCCGTCTGGTATGCGGTGCCACCGGGCAGCACGCGATTGTCCGCCGTTGGGACATGTGTGTGGGTGCCGAGCACGGCCGTCACGCGCCCATCGAGATACCAGCCGAGCGCTACCTTCTCCGACGTGGCTTCGGCATGAAAGTCAACCAGGATGACCCGTGCCTTGATCTGCTCAAGCAGGCGATCCGCCACACGGAACGGATCCTCGTTCGAGGCCATGAAGACCCGGCCCTGCAGGTTCATTACGGCATAGGTCTGCCCATTTGCCAGCTGGCCTTCGTAAACGCCGTGACCTGGCGTTCCTGCAACGTAATTCGCGGGACGCAGCACGCGGCGAGGACGCTCATGGCTGCCGGCGGGAACCGATTGCATATATTCGATGATCTCGCGCTTGTCCCAGACATGATTACCGGTGGTAAGCACATGGGCGCCCAGGTCGAATAGCTCGTCGGCGATCGCGGGGGTGACGCCGAAGCCTCCGGCAGAGTTCTCCGCATTCACGACGAGCAGATCAATTTCCTGCGTGTTGAGCACGTGACCGAGGTGTTCGCGCACAATGCGCCTGCCGGCGCTGCCGAACACGTCGCCTACAAATAAGATCCGCAAACTTCCAACTCCTTCAAACTGTCGAAACTTCGATGCTAAATCTTTTTTCGCTCACGGCCTATTGTTGGGCGCGTTGATCACCTTCTTCCCGGCCTTCAGGAAGATTCCGATGAATTTGTTCCTTTTCCCGTCACTTAAGTAGCAGATTCCACATGTTTCTCCATGTGTAATCGTGACTACCTGTGTTAGCGTGGCAACATGGCCGTCAATACCCGATTCGCAACCGGCGTCCACGCCCTCGTTTTGCTCGCTGCCGAACCGGATGTACTGCAGACCTCAGAGGATGTGGCACGTAAGCTCAACACAAACCCTGTTGTCATTCGTCGCGTTTTCGCCATGCTGCAACATGCAGGACTGGTAGAAAGCCAGAAAGGTCCAAATGGTGGGTCGAAGCTCAAGTCTTCTGCGAAGGAGATTACGCTTGCCGATGTTCACCGCGCTCTAGATTCCGGTGGCATATTTCACAGCGCTGCTTTCTCGGGCACGCACGCCGCACGGGTGAATTCCGCTCTCGATAAGGTATTTGCCGACGCCGGCCGTGCGGTCGAGCGCGAACTTGCGCTGACGACACTCAGCCAGTTCGTAAAGAAATCGGCAAAGAAAAAATAGCATCCGGCTCGCGGGCGAACCTAACCCGCGAGTTCCTTGTTTCCGACGCTGCTCCATCGCAACGCCAGTACAGCCGCAATCGTAATCAAGGCAAGAGTCAGGCCTATCCATAGACCGGCGAGACCCATGTGCATGCCGAAACAGAGCCATGCGCCGAGTGGAAGCCCCATCGCCCAGTAGCCTACGAAGTTGGCTAGCATGGGAAACCGTGTGTCGCCGATGCCGCGCAATGCACCGGTGGCCACTCCCTGCGCCCCGTCGAAGATCTGAAAAGCCGCAACGATCGCAAGGATGTGCGCACCCAGCACCAGGATCCGGCCATCGTGGCTGTAGATTTCAAGCACGGGCCGCGGCAGCAACAGGAAGGTCGCGGCGGCGACCGACATAAAGCCGGCCGCAAGCGCTATTGCCATCCATCCCGCACGGCGAGCGCGTGCTTTATTCCCCGCCCCCACGGCGTGACCCACAGCTACCGCCGCTGCGGCGGAGATTCCCAGCGGCACCATGTAGGTGTATGCCGCGCAGTTGAGCACGATTTCATGCGTGGCTAGTGCGACCGGATCGAGTCGTGCGGCCATGATGGTCGCGGCCCCGAAGGCACCTACCTCCAGCACGACCTGTGCCGCGGCAGGCAAGCCAAGCTTCAGCAGTGCGCGGATGCGGTCCCATTGCGGCGCCGGCCAATGCGCAAAGAGCGGATGCCCGCGGCGGCGCTCGTTCTGCCAGGCAAAGAAGACAAGCACCACAGCCATGTATACCCGCGAAAACACGGTCGAAAGCGCCGAGCCGCGCACACCGAGGGCGGGCATCCCCAGCTTGCCGTAGATGAAGATCCAGTTGCCGGCAAGGTTGATCAGATTCGCGGAGATCAGCGTGAAGGTGATGGGACGCACGCGCCCTACACCCTGCAGGTAGCGTCGGAAGGCTCCATAAGCCAGTAGCGGAAACGTTCCCCAGTTGAGGATGGTGATGTAGGAACGAGCGTAATCGCGCACTACGGGATCGACGCCGCGCGCGGAGAAAAGCGGCTGCACGGCATAGATGAAGAGCATCAGCAACGGCGTGCAGGCGAGAGCGAGATAAATGCCCTGGGCCAGAGCGCGATGGCACTCGTCAAACTTCCTGGCGCCGAAGGCCTGGGCCACAAGCGTGTCGAGTCCCAGCAGCAGGCCGATGCCGAAAAGCGACGGAGCATAGTAGATGGCATTACCCAGCCCGACGGCGCCGATGGCAGCAGGGCCCAACTTGCCAACCATGACGACGTCGACGACGGTCATGGTCATCCATCCGATCTCGGAGAGTGCCACCGGGACGGCGAGCGCCAGCAGCGCGCGCAACTCATCGCGCCTGCGAGGCGCAGCGGTTTCCTGCTGATCGAAAATGTCTTCGGCGGCGGCGGAGTCCATGAATCGTCCTGAAACGAATCTCTCGATTTTATCCGCAGCCGGAGCGAGGCCGCCGTTATGTTAAAGTCAAAAGAGTCAGTCGCTGGAGAGATGGCCGAGTGGCTGAAGGCGCACGCTTGGAAAGCGTGTTTAGGGGAAACTCTAACGTGGGTTCGAATCCCACTCTCTCCGCCATAGGCTTTTACAAACCCCACAAAATCAATCAAGTATCTTAAAGTCAACGACTTGGGCCTATCCAATCAAGTCTCGATTTTTCCCTCAGACTCCCGTCTTTCGACAGACTTTTTGTACCAGGCGGTAAATCTGGTACGACCTCATTTTCCCTGGCGATCTCCCACTCACAGAGCCGAGCCAAGCGCCGTTTACATCGCATGGAGCGTGAGCTCCATCATCCTTGCAACTTCACTCCCGAATCTTCCCGCTTCAACATCGCCACCAAGTTTTCCGAGTCCCCGACCACCCTCCAATGTTTCCGTTGCAGCCAAATTGGACATGTAGCTCGCAACTGCTTCCAGATATGCCTAATTCGGGTACGGTCGCTGCCTGAACACCAGGTGAATTTTGGGCGCGGCAGGTGCATTCACAGTAGGGCCTTCAAGAACATCTGCTCAAAATGAATCAGCAGCACCAAGAGAAGGCTCCGAAAGCGCGAACTCTTGAAGTCGGTCAGATGAAGTATGACGATGCTGGGTCGAAGCCGAAACCGTTGGCATACAAAGCATCTCAGTGGGCCAGAATCGATCGAGCGCAAGCTCGGCAGCGGCTCGCAGTGATCCGGCGTGGAAAAGCTTTAACAGATAACCGTAGTGCTCCGTGTCCTGACTTCAGCAAGCGTTTTCAGATCTGCATGCGCCGCGATCAAAGTGGCGAGAATCTTGTTCGGGTTTGGAAAAAAGAAACGATCTATCCATGAAGACCTGGAGCCAGCGGGTCTCTTACGGATAGATCGTTTGCCAGTACTTCAGAAGCCGGTCACTTCACCTGGAAGTTCGACCCTTAATAGTTGATGCGCAGAGAGAATTCAAGCACCCTGGGGGTTCCTGTGCCCACAAGTCCTGCGGAATTCACCGTTGAGGTGATCTGTCCAAAACTTGAAGGTACGTTAAGACTGCGAACGCCATTAGCGGTTGTGACGCTTAGTGAGCTCGCAGGCTGTCCATACTGGGCACGATTGAAGAGATTGAAGGCCTCAGCGCGGAAGGTGAGATTGTTCCGCTCCGTGATCCTGAAGTTCTTCTCCACTGCTGAATCGTTCTGCCAGAGAGGCGGGCCGGTCAGCAGATTGCGCCCGGCGTTGCCCCACTGACCGACAGAGGGAAGCGAAAATGCCGCAGGGTTGATCCAGTGGTGAATCGCCGGCCCCGGCAGGTAAAGAGGAACCCCGGGCACGCGGTTCGGGCGCTGATCGACGTTGTTTCCATCGATCAGCTCGGTGCTGCTGCGGCTGAGAGTGACGTTCACAGGCAGACCGGCCCTGGCGCTAAGCAGAGAGTTTACGGACCAGCCGCCTGCCAGGAGATTCATCGGATTGGTGGTATTGAGATACCGTTTGCCGTAGCCGAATGGCAGTTCATACACAGCGCTGAAAGTGCCACTGTGACGGGCATCAAAATCGCTGCTCGCGTAATCGCACCGGAAACAAGCGATGTTCTGAGCAGCGTCAGCATCTCCCGCGCCCACAGAACCGTCGTTGATAGCGTGGGAATACATATAGTTGCCTCCTAAGAAGAGGCCATTGTGGAAGCGTCGCGTCACGCTGGTTACAAGAGCATTGAAATTCGACATGCCCTCGTTATATTTCGTATCGATCTCGCTCGGATATTGCGGTAGCGGCCGCTTGTTGGTGGTTGGATCAATCAGATTGGTATAGCTGCGGCGGAAGAGGTGGACGCCGTGCGCACCGAGATACGTAAGAGTGAGAACAGTCTGTCCCGGAAGACCCTGCTGAACGGAAGCGGTCCATTGCTCGACGTACGAATCGGGGTGGTTGCGAGCCATCGAACGCGGTGTGAGCGCGAGCCCGGTAGACGGCGTAAGAGCGGGATCGACCGGATACGAATACTGCACAAAGGTGCCGTTCGATTGAATGCCACTGGTCAACAGGGTCGAAGGCTCAGTGTTAACGACCGGGCTGTCTTCATCGCCAAGCTGAACTTCACCATGAAAGGTTCCAAAGCCGGCGCGGAAGACAGTATTTCCTCCGAGTGATTCCGGAGAATATGCCACCGAAGCGCGGGGATCGAAGCTCAGGTAGTTGGGGTGGTAAAACTCAGCGCCCATTCCGCAATAACCGCCGCAGTCGGCGATGTCGAAGGGGTTCTCGTTGTTATGTACTTCGTGGAAAGGCGAGAAGTAGTTATAGCGAAGACCGTAGTTAATCGTCAGGTCTTTAGAGATCTTCCATTCGTCCTGCGCGTAACCCGCGACATGGATTTTGCGCATTCCCTTGTCCGGTAGAGCAGCAGTCGTCAGAAATGTGTTCAGCTGATTTGCCAGGAAAGCATTGGTGTTGAGGAAGCTCGCTGTACCGTCCACCGAGTTCTGTTCGTTGAACCAGGGAAACTTAACCTCGGCGCCGAACTTGAGGGTGTGATAGCCCCTGGTCCAGGTCACGGTATCGTTGATCGATTCGGATTGGCCCACCTGCTCCTTGGTGTAGTTTTCAGACAAGGAAGTGAATCCCGTGATCGAGAAGTTGAATGGGAGCCCGGTCTGCTGGGATTGGATGAAGGTATTTCGATTGAACCCAAACTGCGCTTCATTGATCAGATGAGGGTTGAAGATGTGCGTCTCCTCGAGCACGAAGTTTTGTACTCGTGAAGTAACAGTGATTCCCTGAGCAAGAGCGTTGAGTGCGCTTGTCGACACACCGTCATCGATGTTGTAGCGCGCATAGCCGGAATCGCTTTCGTTGAAGCGATGATCCACTCGCACCGTGCCGGCGTTCTCACTGTTCGGGCTGGGCACTTCACCAGTGAATGAATCGACATTCACATCGGAGGTGTGGGCCTGCCCTGCGGGATATGCGTTCACAATGAAAGCAAGTGAAGGCTGAGCAGCGGCTACCTGATTGCGAAAGGCCTGGCTGGGAACGAAGCCGGTCTGCGGAACGCCACCAAGCTGCTGACGGAATCCCTCGTAATTTGCGAAGAAGAAAGTTCGATCTTTTATGATCGGTCCACCCAGGCTTCCGCCGAACTGATTCAGCTGAAAGACCGGGATCTTCTTCGCGCTCTTGATGGGTCCCCGAGCGTCGAAGTAGTTATTGCGCAGATAGTCGAAGACGCTGCCGTGAAACGCATTGGTGCCAGTTTTTGAGATGAGGCTTACCTGACCGCCTGCGGAGCCTCCGGTATCGGCCGTATATGCTCCGGAGTCAACCTTGAACTCTGCTACTGCTTCGGTCGAGAACTGCAGTCGAAGAGCTGATTTGAGCGAAGCGTGAAAGACACCGCTGGCATCCACGCCATCGAGACGAAAGTTGTTATCGTCCGTTCCGTTGCCGGCGAAACGTATGCTCGATTGAGCTCCGGAACCTGAATCGATCGCGCCTGGGGCAAGCAGCTCCAGGTTCGTGATGTTTCTTCCGTTCAATGGGATCTTCGCAATTTGCACGGACTGAATGGTACCCCCGAGGGTTGCATCGCTCTTGTTGAGTTGAGCTCCCTCTCGATCGGCCTCGACTCCAATCGTCTCCGTAATTGCGCCGATCGCCAACTTGGCATTCACGGTGCGCACGTCACCGGAGTGCAGATCCACGTCTGCGACCCGCATCTCCTGAAAGCCTTCCCGGGAGAAGACGATGCTGAAGCGACCGATCGGAAGCGATGAGACGACAAATTGTCCATGAGCATCTGTCTGAACGTTACGGACCTGGTTGGTGCCCTCCTGGGTTACCGTCACCGCGGTACCAGCGATCAAAGCCCCTGAAGAATCAGTTACCGTCCCGTTGAGTTCGGTCCTGTCGATCTGACACCACAACACAGGACGGGCAAGAAGAAAGGAGAGCAAGAACAGACATTGAAATATTCGTTTCATTCCAGGGACTCCATAAAGTTTGTTATGAGACACACGTCAACTGCAGGCGTCACAGGCTGTGACACCTTTGCCAGCCTCATGAGGCGGCAGCGTTATTCGTTGTTGGCTGGCCCGAACAGAGAATTGACGTCAGGGATCTTTCGCGCTATTTCCTGCCTGATCGCGTCCGCCTTCTTCGCTGCATCTTCCTCGCTCATTGCGTCAGTACACGCAATCTCCATCACAAGAATTCCGATCTGACGGTGTTGAGCGTCAAACATCAGCATCTTCATGTTGTAGAACTGCCCGTCTTCGATCTTTGGCCCATAGATGCCCCCGCTCTTTACCGCAGCAAAGTCGCTCTGCGACGTGGGTATGCCTACTCGCGTTGCATTGCCGTTGGCGATAATCAACATCTTGCCGCCACCCGGAGGAATGGCGTGAAGACCGACTTTTCTGAGAAGAGGATGATCTGAAAGTGTTTCGAGTGCTATCTGCTCTGCCCTTGGAGCCTTCACAGAGACCTGCTCTACGGCCGGGGCAGCCGTCATAGCTGTAGAGGCGTTTGCCACCCGGTACGCCAATACCCTGGCTGCCTGATCGGCGTGCTTCGGCGCGGCAACGAAGAGCGTTTCGGTTTGAGGAACAAGCCTGGCGGTTTTCGCGTTGATGCCCGTCGGAACACTTCCTAAGCGAGCGTAGTGGTCGAGATCCTTCTGCTCGTAGACGTCGACTTCCCCATTTGCTGCGGCATAAATTCGCCTGGTCGCAGGATCGTAGATCAGATCATCAATGCCGCCCGCGATCGAAAGAGTTTGCAGCTCCTTGCCGGTGTTGCTGTCGAGGACAACGATCTGCCCGCTTCTGCAGCCGACAAACAATCTCTGCCTTTGCTCATCGAGCGCGATGGCAACATTTTGTTTGCCGAGCGTGATGGGCCAGTCAGCAACCTGCTTATTGCGAAAGCGATCGATCACAACGACATGATTTGTGGCCTTGTCGTTCACATAGATACGTGGGCGATAGTTGTCCAGGGCCATCGCTTCGAGCGTGTCGCCATGGATCTTCATCTCACTCAACTTGCTGTCTGAGGCGGTATCGATGACACTCAGCATCGAAAACTTTTGCCCAACATCTCCGCCGCCGTTGTCCACGTACAGGTATTTGCGGGAGATGTCGAAGCCGATCGCATCGGCATCTTTTAGTAGCGGTATCCGTGCGACCTGCCGGTAGTTTTCGCCATCGAACACCCGCACTGAGCCGTCCAGCCCATCGGTCACGTAGAGCCGATCCGTCTCCGGCCTGTAGAGCAGAGCATGGGGCCGGGCGATACCGTCGATCTTGTGCAGGACCTTGCCGCTTTCGGCGTCGAGCACCAGTACAGCCTTAAAGTCTTCCGGGGTTACAAACAGCCGCTTTCGCTTAAGGTCAATCTCCAGATGATCGAAGTTGCCAGTTATGTCAGCGGGCAATTGAAAGGTGTGCACCAGTTCCAGAGGGGCCGGGGAAGTTGACTGCGGGTATGCAGGCAGGAATGAACAGACTGATGCTGCCACGAACAAGAGGGGCAGAATGCACTTGCTATCTAGTTTCAAAACGAAGGGAATACGCGCTTTCATAGATGTAGAGCAAGCGTAGGACGATGATGTACCTGGAACCGTGACAGAGCGATCAAAGTTAAACAAAACTGAATTCAGATAATATTCAGAATCGTTTGAAAAGGGCGTTTCGACCGGATGCCTCAGGCACGGAGATGCAGGCCCCGGCATCTCCCTAGCTCACACGCTGGATGTGCTTTCATTTCCGCACGAGAGAACTGCATAAGCCCCGTGAAATGAACTCATGATGGGCGTATCTTAAGCCTCCCGCTCTCATCCTGACCCCGGCCATAGCGGGCGCCACCTCTTTATGAAAAGTCATCGCATGCACTGTGAAACGTCTGTGACTCAGTGGATTTCTAAGGATGAACTAAGGTTCGTTGGCTTGAATGAGGCCACCGTCACCGTTCATAGCTTGCGACAGCATGCGCCCTGCTGATTGAGAACCGGGTGCTTGTCGAGGGAAATGACCGGCTGGGTAATTCAGCCAATGATCAGCGACAACAATCAGAGTGCGAGGAAACTTTCCTTGATGCAAGGGCGGATGGCGCGGCCTGCATACGAGCGAAATAAGAGCGCCGCATTCGCAGTCGCGCCGGCACCTGCACGCACATCGCGCCCGATCCACATTCGGCAGTCGCGACCAGCGGAGACTTTCACAGGTGCGCTAAGCGAAGACCCGCATCGCGGGGGCATCTATTGGGAACCCACCAGACGAACAAGATCTCAGATGTGGCCGACTCGATGGTCCATCCCCGATGAGGGTAGCGACCTATCTGAACTGTCATCTGCAGATGAAGTAAATGCAAATCAAAGACCCTCAATCCATTTCAAACAGGAGTCCACAGTGTTTCGACTCATTTCAAAGTATGTATTTGCATGCCTGCTTCCCTTCTTCTTTGCGGCCAGCCCGGCTCACGGTCAGAAGGCAGCAACTGCTGCAACGGCTAATCTCCATGTCGATGCTCCCCTCGCTCAATCCCTTGTTGACAAGACAATGGCTCAACACAGCGACATCGGGAAGCTTGGCATTCATGCCGTACCGCCGGCAGCAACCGACAACGTCATCATCGCGTGCAACATTCGCTCGAAGAACGGAAAGAAGTCTTCAGCAGCCGACCTGGAAAAGCTCGCAGCCGGCAAACCTGTTGCCGATCGCGTGGAGAAAGAACAGATCTTCGATCTCATGCTTCCTATGACCGATGCTCACGGAGGCGATCTTGATGGCGGATTTGTCGTGATGGAAGTGCCGTTTTCAAAAGCCAGCAGTGAACAGGAAGCGCTCGCGATCGGAGTTAAGGTGCGCGACGAGCTCCAGGCCCAGATCCCAAACAAGGCCGCTCTATATCAACGGTAGTGATCCGGTCGATGATCGGAAGAAAGTAGGTCTGCGATGAAGAAGTTCCTGCTGTTGTTCCTGCTTGTGGTAAGTCCATTGATGGCCCAGACCGATCGCGGAACCATCACGGGTGTGGTCACTGACTCCACCGGCAGCCGCGTTGTCGGTGCAAAGGTCTCAATCAAATCCAAATCAACCGATCTCGAACGGACCACGAAGACGAACGGCTCCGGTGCATACACGGTGACGTCACTTTCAACAGGAACCTACCAGATCAAGGTCGAGGCACCGGGCTTCTCAGAGCTGGTGTTGAACGACGTGACCCTTGACGTAGGACAAACAAGAACGATGGATGCGAATCTGTCGGTTTCTGGCGGCGCAACACGAGTCGAAGTAACGGAAGCCGGCCTATCAAAATCCTCCGTCGAGATCGGCGGCGTCATCCATGGCAAGCAGGCCCAGGACCTTCCGCTCAACGGCCGCAGCTATGTTGGGCTCGTTTCCCTCGTTCCTGGCGCCATCGACTCAGGTACGGGTACGCAGCAGGATGTTCGTTTTGCGGGACTGTCAGACGAAGACAACAACTGGCACCTTGATGGCGTCGATGATTCGGGCATTAATCACCAATACCAGAAGGTCGATCTTCACCTGCAGGTCTCTACAGAAGCAATCGCTGAGTTTCGTGCCAACGGCGTGGCTTACAGCGCGGACCAGGGCGGAACGGTCGGTGGACAGATTGAAGTCGTGTCCAAGACGGGCGGAGACATGTATCACGGTGCGGCATGGGAGTTCATACGCAACGACGTCTTCGACGCAAAGCCATGGGACTTCCAGGATTCGCTTCCAGCGCTGCGCCTGAATAATTTTGGCGCGAACATAGGCGGTCCGATCCTCCGGAAAAAGCTCTTCTTCTTTGCCAACTACGAAGCGCTTCGCCAGAACATCAACACCGCTCTCACTGGCCAGGTACCCACGATTGCATTTCGTAACCAGGTTGCCGCACAGCAGCCTGGTTTGGCGCCTCTTATCGATGCCTACCCCATCGGACAGATTCCGATCGATAACACCAGCGCGCAGTGGTTTGGCAATGGACCGAACGTGACGCACGAAGACTCTGGACTGATTCGTGCGGATTACCACATCAACGATCGGACAAGCGCCTTCGTTCGATTCAATACGGACCATTACACGAACACCGCGCCGGACAACTTCAACCCGTCGACAGCCTTCAATAACCTGAATACACCGAATGCAACCATTGGCTTGCAAAATACGTTTTCGGCCAATCTTTTCAGCGACGCCCGTTTTGGCTTCGATCGGGCGGAGTTTGCACAGGGACAAAATACTCCTTTCCCGTTCGCCCTGCAGATCACTCCCTTCGGGTCAATCGATAGCCCAAGCGGCTCGATTCGTAACGATAACTCTTTCACTGGTCTCGACGACGCTACGTTCGTCCATGGTGTTCACAACATCAAGGCCGGCTTTACCATTCGTCGCGTGCAGGAGAACAAGGCTTCGCCGAACACCGCAGATGAGACCATCGAATACAACAGCACATCCACGTTCCTGCAAAATCTCATCGACTCCGACAGCTACGCTGGCGCAGTCCCTGTTACCGGTCAGCGCTTGACCGAGTATTTTGCATACGTGATGGATCAGTTCAAGCTTGGATCGACACTGAATCTCAACCTGGGCGTGCGCTACGAAAACTTCGGTGTAGACCACGAAGTACTGAATCGGTTCATTAACGCCGATCCGATCAATTGCCCCGGCGTAATTTGCGCTCCCAACATTCCCTGGTATTACAGAAGCAATCTTCTCTTCTCTCCTCGAATCGGATTGATCTGGTCACCGGCGCAGTTTGGTGGAAAGGTTGCGATCCGCTCCGGATTCGGAATCTACGACGGCTTTGGGCAGTTCGGCGGCCTCGGCCAGCCCATCGGAAACCTTGCGACGAAGTACACCCTGAACCAGACTCAAGCCCCGGGCTTCGGCTATCCCGTACCGCCTGACCTCGGCATTGCAACGCACAGCAACTCTCCTGCAGCAGCCTCGATCCATCGCAAGATATCGAACATTTACGAATGGACCCTCTCCATTCAACAGGAGATCGCCAAACAGACTACCTGGCAGGTCGCTTATTTCGGCACCCGCGGTGCGCACCTGTTTTCAAGCATCACGGTGAACGGAATCGACCCCGCTACCGGTAAGCGTCCTTATGCCGGATTCTCGACGATGGGTTATCAGGACAGCTCGAACGACGGCTACACTCATGCGTTTCAAACGAGTATCCAGCGCAGCTTCAATACTGGCTGGATGTTGTCTGCAAACTACGAGTGGTCCCATTCGATCGATACCGGCGGCATCGGTGGCGGCGAGGCGGACACGCCAGAAAACAATAACTGCATTCCGTGCGAGCGGGGACCAAGCGACCAGGACATGCGGAATTACTTCACGGCGAGCACAATCTATCAGCTTCCGGTTGGACGCGGCCGCCGCCTCATGGGCAATTCGTCACGGATAACCGATCTATTCCTGGGAGGATGGCAGATAGCCGGGATAGCCTCGGCACGTAGCGGACTTCCACTCAATGTCACCATGAGCCGTCCGACGTCCGCACTTCCCGATCAGATCAACAAGAACCAACGACCCAACCGAGTGCCCGGTGTGGCGCTTTATCCGACTCATAGAACACCGCAGAACTGGATCAATCTCGCCGCCTTCTCGACTCCCGCGAGTGGCACGTGGGGCAATCTTGGCCGTAATGCTGTCAGGGCTCCCGGCGTATGGCAGATCGATCCCGCGATATCCAAGCGGTTTCCCATCACGGAACGCATAGGCGTCAACTTCAGGGCCGAAGCGTTCAACATTCTCAATCGCGCACAGCTCGGTCAGCCCGGGGTCAGCTGGGCTCCTCCAACCGGGGAGCCTGGAACCGCGGATTACTCACCCAATCCCAATAACTTTGGCGTTATCAACAGTGCGTACAGCACGAATGCGACGGGAAGCGGAACGCCTCGTGAATTGCAGTTCAGTCTGAAGCTGGATTTCTAACGAATGCTGCCAGGAGAAGTCCTGCAATTTCTCCTGGCAGTTCTTTCCTCTCCGACGATGAACATATCAGAAAGCTCCAAGGAAAAGATCATGAGAAAGCTTAATCACTTTGCAATCGCTGCGACCTTGCTCGGAATTTGCGCGGTAGCACAAGCAGCAGACTATAAGGTGCAGACGCGTTATTCCATCCCAGGCAATGATGGCTGGGACTACATCACCGTCGATAGCGTGGGACGCCGTATCTATGTTTCCCATTCAGTCCGCGTAAATGTGCTTGACGCTGACACCGGGGCGGCGATCGGCACGATTGAAGACACACCTGGGGTGCACGGCATTGCCGTTGCTCCCAAGCTGAAGCATGGCTTCACCAGCAATGGCAAAGAAGACAAGGTCACTATGTTCGATACTGCCACCCTGGCCGTTATCAAGAAGATCGATGTCGGCAAGGGGCCGGACGGTATTTATTTCGATCCCGACACGCAGCGAGTTTTTACCAACAACCACAAGTCACACGACATCACCGCGATCGATGCAACCACCGGCAATGTGGTGGGAACGGTGAATGTAGGCGGCAACGGAGAAGGTGCAGCGCCCGGTAAGAATGGCTTGATCTATGTCGCCCTCGAGGATAAGGACGAGGTAGCAGCATTCGATGCGAAAACGCTGGAGGTTAAACAACATTTCCCTCTGGATGGGATCAAGGCTCCTACTGGGCTTGCGGTTGATGCGAAGAATAAGCGGATCTTCGTGGGCGGTCATAGCAAGACGATGGCTGTTCTGGATGCGACCACGGGCAAACAGATCACCACTCTACCTACTGGATCGGGAACCGATGCGGCGGGATTTGACGCAAAGAATTATCTGATCTTCTTCTCGAATGGCGAGGGCAACCTGACCGTAATCGAAGAAAAAGGTCCCGACGAGTACGTGGCGCACGACCCTGTCACGACGCAGCCAAGCGCAAAAACCATGGCTTTCGATAAGAAAACAGAGAAGATATTTCTTCCTGCCGCAACAGTCATCACGACGCCTGCCGCTGATCCTTCTCAAAAGCCAAAGAAGACGATCACAGATGGAACATTTGGTGTCCTGGTGGTGAGCAAGTAACAAACATGCCAATCGTTTCGAAATCTAGAATCCTGACCCGGAGAATTTTCTTGCACCGCTCCACTGAGGCGGCAGCAGCAATGCTGCTGCCGTCTTGCGTTATGAGAGCGCAGGATATCCCCGCAGACGGCGCCGCTGTTAGCCCGGTCATGTCCCAGTTGAGTGACTATATGAGCAGGGCTAAGGATCAACCGTTGCCTGATGCCGTAATCGAGCAGGCCAAGCTCCACATTCTCGACACGGTAGGCGCGATGATTTCAGGCGCTACTCTTCCACCAGGCAAGGTCGCCCTGGCTTTTGCGAAGAACCATCCAGGAGAGAGAGACGCGACAATAGCCGGTTCCGGGCTGTTATGTTCTCCTGCAGAAGCGGCACTGGTCAATGGAATGCTCGCTCATTCCGACGAGACAGATGACTCCCATGCCCCCTCGCATTCGCATCCCGGTTGCGCAGTGATTCCGGCTGCACTTGCGACTGGGGAGTATTACAAAATCAACGGTGCCCAGTTCCTGCGGTCTGTCGTTCTCGGCTATGACATCGGCACCCGCGTGTTGATGACTCTTGGCGGAGCAGAATTTCAGTCAGAGACTCATCACGACGCCCATGGCATGGCGAACACGTTTGGAGCGTCCGCCGCATCGGGCTGCGCCGCGGGGTTGGACGCGAGACAGATGCGATGGCTCCTGGATCTCGCCTCCCAGCAGGACGCAGGAATCGCAGCGTGGCAACGTGATTCGGAACACATCGAAAAGTCACTGGTCTTCGGCGGCATGCCGGCTCGCAATGGCGTGATGGCGGCCGAGCTGATCCGCTTAGGCGCGACCGGTGTTTCAGATGTCTTCTCGGGTGCGGATAACTTTCTTCTGGCGTTTGCTCCTGAAGCAAACCCCGGGAAGCTGGTCGAGCAGCTCGGCCAGCGGTATGAAGTGACAAGAACCAATATTAAAAAGTGGACCGTTGGCTCGCCAATCCAGGCTCCCCTGGATGCTCTTGAACTGATCATGAGCCAGCACTCCCTGAAGCGCGAGTCTGTAGAACGAGTAGTGGTGAGAATTGCAAGCAGCAGTGCGAAGACGGTCAACAATCGTCAACTTCCTGATATTTCTCTCCAGCAGATGCTGGCCGTGATGCTTGTGGATGGCACAGTGTCATTCGGGGCAGCCCATGACCTTGCCCGAATGAACGATCCAGTTGTCACAGAGGAACGATCGAAGATACAGCTCATCGGGGATGACGAGCTTGAGAAGCTGTTGCCAAAGCTGATCGCTGTCGTCGAAGTCTCTACCAAAGATGGATCGACATACAGCCAACGGGTGGATGCGGTCCGCGGAACTGTAGCGAATCCGATGCCCCGCGCGGAAGTGGTCACCAAGTTTCAGGATTTAACCGAATCGATCCTTGGAAAGACTCACTGCGACAAACTGGTGGAATTTATTTTGAATGTCGAACGTGCAACGACGCTCGGGTCGATTCGACCCGTTCTGCGGGAATCTGCATAATGTCGTTCGCACAGGTGACGGAAAGAGCTTTGGATCAATGAACTTTCAGAAAGCGGGAGAAGTCAGAATATGAAGTGGAATCAAACCAAAGTCGTTGCGGGAGTGGCAGTCGTCTCCTTCCTTTCTTTTAGCTGCCTGTGCGGATTCGGACGTGCCCAGGAGCTTACAGGGCAGGGCCCTCAGAAGATGGGACCGGTTGGCCAGGAAGAAGCAAAACCAACGAAGGCAGTTGGTCCTGTCAACTCCGTTGTCGATCCGGGAATCATTCCGAGCCGTCAGGGCATCACTCCCGCCGGCCTGCAAAGCGTCTTCGAGAGCCGCGTCAATGGTGTCATCTTTAGTGAAGATGGGAAATCGGTATACGCGGCAACACTGGGGCAAAACTCTTCGCACGTCTTTCAGATCGACCTTGAAACGAATCACATGGCCGGCGTTATCGATTCTCCCATCAGCGTTGGAATGCAGGGGCTGGCCTACGATCCAGGCAGCCATTCTCCTGTGATGAGTGGCTTGTCTGGCGGAGCCAAGGGCAAGAACTCGGTGGTGCAGTTGGTCTCGCTCGGGGGCGGCAAGAGCGCTGTGATTGCGGAGAAACTCGGCGACCATCAGGCAGGCGGCCTCGGAATCGGCACGGCGAAAAACAGCCGCGGACAACGGCTGGCGGTCGTGGCCCTGACATTCAACGACGAGGCCGCAATTATTGATTTGGAGTCGAAGCAGGTTGTGACGACCGTTAAAACCGGCATCGCGCCTTTCAGTGCTGTTGTTGATCGTGACAGCTCCGTGGCTTATGTCAGCAACTGGGGCGGCAGATTTCCTAAACCGGGTGAAAGGACTGCAGCCACCGGCCCAGAAGATCATGCGGATCAGGTGTCAGTCGATGAACATGGCCTTGTTAACAGCGGCACCGTTGCCCGAGTGGATCTTCTCTCCGGTACGGTTACCTCCACTATCGAGGTCGGATTTCATCCGTCGGGAATGGCGTGGGACGAGGCACACCAACGCCTCTACGTCGCGAACAGCAACTCCGATACGATCTCCGTTGTAGACACAAAGGCAAACCGCCTGCTTGAGAGCATCACACTCCAGCCCTTTAACAAAAAGGTTGCGGGGATCTCGCCGGAGTCCGTCGCCCTTTCTCCTGATCACTCTTCTCTATATGTGGCCTGTGCCGGCATCAACGCCGTCGGCGTCGTAAGCCTGAAGAGTCCTCATCCGCACGTAGCCGGCTTTATCCCGACGGGCTGGTACCCGGATGATGTGGTGGTGAGCCCTGACGGCAAGTTTATTGCAGTCTCCACGCTGCTCGGAGTAGGGACCGGCTGGAACAGCCCGAACCTTCTTGCACGTGAGAAGCGGGATGGCATGAAGCCCGGACTCAACATGAATCGCCGCTATGTTCATGCGGACCGTGGAACTGTTCATATCATTCCGGTGCCGGATGAAGTCGAGCTGGAGAGATACAGTATCGCTGTTGCAGAAGACAACCATCTGGGACTACCTGGCGAGCTGATGCCGAATCTTTCAGCGCGGCCCAACGTTGCTTCACGACCGATCCCTGCTCGGCTTGGCGAACGCTCGACGATCGATCACGTCATCTACATCATTAAAGAAAACCGCAGCTACGATCAGTATTTTGGATCGCTTGGAAAAGGCAACGGAGATCCAAGTCTCAACCAGTACCAGGACGACGTAATTCCAAACCATCGGAAGCTGGCGAAGGAATTCGTCCTCCTTGATAACTTCTTTGCGAACGGCGGCAACAGCGCAGATGGACACCAATGGCTTACCCAGGCTGCGGAAACCGACTACGCTTACTGGCCCGGCTATAACGGTCGCAGCTACCCGAAGAACGGTGACGACCCACTAGCCTTCGCGGGCTCCGGCTTTCTCTGGGATCATCTCATCGCGAATCACAAGACCTTCGCGGATTTTGGAGAATACGTGGGAGAGATGGGCGGCAAGAACGGCGATCTCCGCGCGAAGCTACTCGATCAATACAAACAGGGCAGCGATTTTCCGGATACCTTTCATACGAAAGCGCCGATCGCAGAGCTGAATCAATATCTGATTCCGGATTTTCCCTCGTACGGCTTGAAGGTCCCCGATGTCACACGTGCGAGAATCTTCCTTCGGCATCTGAAGCAGTGGGAACATCAGGGCACCATGCCCAATCTTGTCATGGTGCAGATGCCATCCGACCATACAGAAGGAACGACTCCTGGGTTTTCGACACCGAAAGCATGCCTGGCAGATAACGACCTTGCGATCGGGCAGATCGTAGAAGGTGTTTCTCATTCTTCATTCTGGAAGTCAACGCTCATCTTCATTGTCGAGGACGATGCGCAGGATGGGCTGGATCACGTCGACGGGCATCGCACCGTAGCGTTAGCAGTGAGTCCCTACACGAAGCGCGGTTCGATCGACTCCACCTTCTACTCACAAGTAAGCATGGTGAAGACGATTGAGATGATCTTTGGTGTTCGCCCCATGTCGGTGTTTGACCTGATCGCGAACGACATGAGAGCGAGCTTCCAGGCGACGCCAGACCTTACTCCTTACCAGGCAGTCGAACCGAAGCAGTCCATCTATGAACGCAATCCTGATCTCAATGCCTTGAGCGGCCAGGAAAAGAGTGACGCACTCGCATCATCCAAAATGGATTGGAAAGAGCCGGATGATGTGCCCACTGAGCAACTCAACGCAATCCTCTGGCGTAACAGTAATGGAACTGATTATCCGGTCTGGAAGAGACACTCGGCAGCCTTTCAACTAACTCCTACGCGTTAGCGGAATACGAAGTGCAGCAGTATGTGGGCGAGGGATCTTGGCAGTATGCCACCCTCGCCCTTAGTTTTTTCCAGCATCGATAAAGTGACGACGGCAGCAGGAGCAAAATTCCTGGTGGCCGCTCCTGCCATGGATCCGATAAGTTCGCTTAGAACTTGATCCTGGCAGTAAATTGCAGCCGCCTGGCTGGCGCTGCGGCTGTGGGTTGTTCAAAGAATGCAGACTGCACATTCCCAACATATGACATGAAATTGGTGCGGTTAGTAATGTTGAAGGCATCGACCGCGAAGGAGAAGGCCGGTATTTTCTCAGCCCCTTTGCGGGGAACCAGAAGGTCATGGCTCCAACGGAGATCGAGCTCCGCGGTACCGCCACTCTCCAGCGTGTTTCTGCTGATGCCCGCCGGACGTGCGTTGAGGATGCCTGTGTTAAACGCATCGACGCCTGATGTTTCCGTGTAAGGAAGGCCGGAGTACGCTTTCACCGCCGCGCCAAGATTGACCCAATGATCTTCGTTAAACGTAGCGAGCAGATTGAAGCGGTGCCGCTGATCAAAGTCTGCGCGGCCGTATTCGCCTTCAAGAGAATACTGATTTGCGGGAAACCACGCGATGCCGCCGGTGTTGTTATCCGTGTGGCTGAAGGTATATTGCGCCATTCCGGAGAACCACCGGCTTGCCTTCCCTTGCAGGGTCAGGTCCAGGGCGTTGCCGACCTGCCTGCCCTCCGACTCGATTTGTCGAACTGTTCCAAAGTTGGGGTCAGGACGGCCGGCGTCATAAAACGGTGGAACTGGAGCGTTGATATCTCGCGACCGAAACAGATGCACGCCGATGGTTCCCCGGTAGGTCGCAGCGACTGTCAGTCCCTTCGCAATCTCTCTTTCCACACCGGCGCTGAAATTTGTGGTGTACGGGATGCGAGTGGCATCCGTACGTGTAACAAGATTTGTAGGTAGCGTCGCGAGATTCGTGCCTACAGGATAGGGGTTGGAGTATGCCGGATTGAGAAGCGTGAACGATCGAATGATCACCCCGTTGTATCGCTTCAGATCAGCCATCGGTTGCACGCCTGAACGATCGTAGAACAAGCCGGCACCACCCCGGAGAATCGTCCTGCGGTCCGGCGACGAGTATGCGACGGAAAATCGCGGAGCGAAATCAAGGCCGGACTTGAAGTACGTCTGCCAGTCGTAACGAAGCCCAGCCGTGAACTGCAGGTTAGGACGGAGCTGTATCTGATCCTGCACGAATGTTCCGATCTCATTCATCCAGAAGACGGTGCGGCCGACGCCTTCCTGCTGTGTGAACGAGTAGGGAATCTCCGACCGGTAGTCTCCGATGCTCGAGAAGTTGTAGGTTCCAAGCCGGTTCGTATGATCTTCCCAGGCGCGGCGGCTGAGATTGGGAATGTTTACACCGAACTTCACGTAGTGCTTCTGGTGGCTCCAGCTAACGATGTCATTGATCTTGCCGTTGTTCTCCGTGTTGAGCAGATCCGCTTGTGCTCCGCCGCCGGTGAAAGCACCATCAACCGTTATCTTTTGCGCGTTGACGACACTGCGAGTAGGGTTGTGATCCTTCTCATAAAACAACTGCAACTGGTTGAGTAGTGTCGAGGAGACGATCCAGCGATCGTTGAAGATCACGTCGTCTTCGCGTGCCTGCGTGTTTACACCAGCCTCAGCGAGAACCAGGCCGCCAACTCCGAAATTGCGCGAGATGGTGTCGGTGACGTTGTATTGAAAGGAAATGCGATGTGTAGGCGAGAAGTCATGTGAGATTCTCGCGGCAAACTCAGTATCGTGAACCGGCGTGGGAACATTCGCCGTGAACAGTCCCGATGGAATGTTGGCGTGCACAACGGACTGGAGGTTATCCTCCTGCCGCGTTCCTGAGAGCAAAAAAGTCGTCTTATGGTCAACCGGAACTGGCCCCGTAATCGAGCCCTCATAAATTCGCTTTTGCTCAAACGGTTTCGAGACAGCGAAGTAGTTCGCTGCGTCGAAGGTCGAATCTCTGAAAGTAAAATTCAGCGTGCCGTGGAATTGCGGTGAGCCCGGCTTGGTCATGATCTCGATGCGGCCTTTGCCCGGGCGGTTCGTTTCTGCGCTATAGGGATCATTGTTGATTCGGGCTTCGGCAATTGCTGAGGCCGAGACACCTGTTCCCTTCATTTCAACTCCGTCAACGATGATGGAGACTCCCATCGTTGCCACACCTGTCTGGTCAAGAAACGGAGTGAGGGCTGCGATGTAATCCTGGTCGAACACTGGGACCTTTTCCATCAGCGAAGCGGAGGCTGAGACCTGATCGCGGTTCGATGAGTTGTCGAGTTCGAGTTGAGGCGTCTCTGTTGCGACCGTGACGGTCTCTGAGACCTTGGGCGTGCTGAGCTTGATCGTGACCTCATGCATGCTGGCAGTCACGTGCAGCGGCGACCGATAATCGTCGAACCCATATTTTCCGGGGATCAGAAGATCGTAGTTCCCGGGTTTGACACGCAGAAGGTGAAAGTGTCCGTTTGAGTCGGAACTGGCCCTGGCCACATTCTGATCTGCGGCACGCGGTGATTTCAGGATCACGTCCTCATCCGGGACTGCTGCTCCATCCGGATCGACAATTGTGCCCGAGACACTGACCTGAGCTACGAGGCGCCCGCATGGGATGAGAAGAAAAACGAGAGAGAGCTTTGTAATCGCAGATAACAGGCACGACTTCATAGCCTATATGTACTTCGAAGTACCTGAATTTCTTCTGAGTCGGATACCTTTGTTTTACTGATAAACCGGCAACTGCCGCGTGACGTCTCCGCGTTCAAAACCGATCCGGAAAGTTGAGCCTTGCCCTAACTCGCTTTCGACCTGAATCGAGCCGCGATGGAAATCGACAAGGCTCTTTGCGATCGAGAGGCCCAGACCATATCCTCCATCGCCATGGGTTCGGGCTGCGTCGACACGGAAGAAACGCTCGAAAATCTTATTCTGGTCGCCCGGTGCGATTCCAATACCGTTATCGCTGACGAGAAAGCCGCATCCCTTCTCGCTTACCCATGTTTCCAACTGGATTCGTCCGTGAGGTGGCGTATAACGGATCGCGTTGTCGATGAGAATCATCAGGACTCGCTCGATCATCGCCTGGTTACCGCGTATAGGTACGATCTGGGAGAGTGGCGCGTATTCCACTGTGATGTCGCGCGTACTTGCCAGGGATCGCGCACGGTCGAGAATGGAGCGGACCGGCTCGGCGAGCTCAATCAACTCCATCGGGCTCGCTTTTCCCTCCTCAGCTCCCCTCGCAAGCGTCAACAGGTCGCCGATCAGTCCCGTCATGTATGCGCTCTCGGCGATAATGTCAGCGAGGCCATTCCTGACGTTGGGTTGAATATCTCCGAGCATGAGCAGGAGTTCGGCATTCGACCGAATAAGAGCCACAGGAGTCCGCAGCTCATGCGAGGCATCGCCGGTGAACTGCTCGATCCTTTCGTAAGACGTCGCGATGCGATCAAGCATCCGGTTTATCGTAATGGAGAGCTGGTCCAGCTCATCATTCGTTCCTAAAAGAGGCAACCTGCGTGAAAGACTTCTGGCGTCGATAGAGTTCGTCGTTTTTGTGATCTGATCGATGGGCGAAAGCACGCGTCCGCTCATCCAGTAGCCAGCGAGTGCGGACAGAAGACCGGCAACAGGCACGCTCAGCAGTAATATCCACAATAGACCGGTAGTGAGTTCCTGATATTCCGTCTGATCGACTGCTACCTGAATCAGAAACAGGTAGGGCCCAACCTTAGCAAAGCGGCTGATAGTTCGATAGGAACGGCCCTTGGCTTCGATACTCTCTTTGCGGAGATTGTCGGGGTCAGGAACGATCGGCGGAACAACAGCCATCATGTCAGGTTGATAGACAACGGTACGGTCGGGACGAGTGACTCTGAACATCTTTCCGCGCGGCAATAGGGATGAGTGTTCCCGCAGCTCCTCGTTCAAGTTGCCCATGTCGTTCATTCCGAGTTTGTGGTTGAGAAAGGCCGCGACTCCGTCGATGCCCGAGGTCAATTCCTGGTCCGCTGCATGACGCAGCCCCCAACGCGCCGACAGGACGATTCCGAAACACACGACAACGAGTATGAGCATCACCAGTGATGCGTACCAGATCGTAAGCCGTGTTCGTATCGTCAGGGTCATAGATTGCCTTCCACCGTGAGCTTGTAACCAAATCCTCGAACTGTGTGGATCAGCTTAATTTCGGAATCTCCGTCGATCTTGGAACGAAGCTGTTTCATGAAGGCGTCGAGAGTATTGTTTTCTACCGTTCGCTCATAACCCCAAACTGCATCGATGATGGCGTCCCTTCGCAAAACCATGTGAGGGTTGCGCATGAGGAATTCGAGCAGCAAGAACTCCGTACGTGTCAGAGAGATATTTCTTTCAGCCCTTGATGCCGTGTGAGTAAGCGGGTCCAATTCCAGATCTTCAAGGCGATACATGAGTGCCGGCGATGACATCATCCTTCGTCCCAGAGCACGTAAACGCGCGAACAGCTCTTCGAAAGCAAACGGCTTCGTGAGGTAATCGTCTACGCCGGAGTCCAGACCGCGGACAACATCTGCGGTTGCATCTCTTGCGGTGAGCATGATGATGGGAGTTGAAATCCTGGCATTACGGAGAGACCGCGCAACCGAATAGCCATCCATACCGGGCAGCATTGCGTCGAGAATGATGGCCTCGAACTGGTGGCCGAGAGCGATCTCCCTGCCTTCGTTTCCGTCATAAGCAAGGAATGTCCGGTGCGCCTGTTTTTCAAGGGCATCACGGAGCAAAAGCGACATTTTGGGGTCATCTTCGACGATTAAGATTCGCATTCACAGGTCACGCTCGATCAGAATAGCGAGCGAACCTGAATTTCAGCTGAAGGCCGTGAAACAGAAATTTATCCAAAAAGTTATGACAACTGGGCGTAGGCTGTCTCCGACAGCTTCGTTTGCAGCACCTGTGGAATCGACACCGTAAAGGTGCTCCCCTGCCCCGGCTTGGAGACTACATCTATCCTCGAACGATGGGCTTCAACCACCCATTTGGCGATGGCAAGCCCAAGGCCATTGCTTTCTCCGCTCTCGGGCCTGGACTCGTCGACCCGGTAGAAGCGGTCGAAGATCCTGGGAATGGCATGCTCCGGTATGCCAATGCCGGTGTCGCTCACACGCAGCTCATAATCGTCGTCGCGGCGTGCGAGAGACACGGTAATCGATCCGGTATCCGGTGTGTATTTGATGGCATTATCTAAAAGGATGGAGACCATCCTCCGTAGTAACGATAAATCTCCGTTTGTCCAGACCTCATCCTGCACTTCGATCGCGATCGTCTGGCCTTTAAGAACAGCGCGCGGTTGAAATTGACGAGAGACTTCGATGACGAGCTCTGTGAGATTGATCGGCTTCCATTCGATTTTTTGATGAACAAGATCGGTTCGTGCCATCGCAAGCATCGTGTCCAGCAGCTGCGCCGTCGCTTCACATTCGATATTGATATTCTTCAGCGCTGCGCGGTACTCTTCTGGCGACCGATCCCGGCTTAAAGCCAGGCCAGCAGTTGTCATCATGATCGTAATTGTCGTACTCAGGTCATGCGATAGATCGCTGGCAAACTGAGCCAGCCTCTCAACTGCGATCTCCAACCGTGCAAGCAATTGATTCCATGTCTCCGCGAGAGTCTGGAGCTCATCACCGGTATTTGGCACGGGAATTCTTCGCTTCAGATCCTGGATACCGATACTTTGCGCTTCTACAGAGATGCGATTGATCGGTTCAAGAGCGCGCCCGCTCAGGACAAAGCCACCTCCAACCGAGAGCAGCAGCATCAACGGACATACCAGGAAATAAGAGTTGCGGATGGCATTGAGAACATCGAAATGCTCGTCAATCTTGCCAGACAGAGAGAGGCGATAACGCTGTCCATCGAGTGTAATGACGTGATTGAGCGTACGGATTCGGTGACCGCCCTGACGTACTAATCCGTAGCATCGTTCTAGACAGTCCTGATCGGGCCACGGAACCTTCAGCTCATCCGACCCTGGTGAGGCAAATACAGGCTTGCCGTCCAAACGATAGAGCTGAATGATGTCGGTCGTAGCTATGGCCAGAGTCAGTTGCTGCAGCTTCTTTGCCAAGGGCACAGGAGCGCCTGAGTCCGGCCATGAGTTTACAAATTGCAACAGCCGGTCTTCACGGGCTTCCATCGTGCGCTGCCGCGAGCTGGCAAGAGCCCGATCCAGATACCAGTACGAGAAGCCCCCCAAACCGATCATGGTCGCAACGGTAAACAGGATGTACAGGATGCAGACACGTACCCGCAGAGACTGCCGGTTGATCGTCATGGCGTCGCGACCAGCGTATAACCGAGCGCCCGCACAGTACGAATCTGGCTCTCCTGACCTTTCAGATCAATCTTCGAGCGCAAGCTGTGGATATAGAAATCGATGCTGCTATCGCTTACATCCGAATTGTAAGACCAGCCAACCTCCCTGACCTGATTTCGAGTGACAAGCTGGTTCTTGCGCCGCATCAACAGCTCGAGCAGGGCATACTGCTTCTTGGTGAGTCCGATCGGCTGGCCGTTGCGAATGACGACCCGGTTCATCGTGTCCAATACAAGGTCTCCCGCAAGAAGACACGAGGGTTCGATGACAGGCCGGCGGCGGCTGAGCGCGCGGATGCGCGCGATAAAAACCTGAAGCTGGAATGGTTTTGTGAGGTAGTCGTCAGCGCCGAGATTCAGACCGTGCACGATGTCGGGCATCGTATCCCGAGCCGTAAGCATGAGTACAGGGATATCGCACTTTCTTGCTCTAATCTGCTGCAGCACGCTGAATCCATCGAGGCCCGGCAGCATGATATCGAGCACCGCAATGTCAAAGGGCACACTCAACAACAAGTCCCGGCCCTCGTCTCCGCGCTCAGAGATGGATACCTGATGGCCTTCTTCCATCAGGCCCTGGCGAAGAAGATTACCAATCCTCTTATTGTCTTCGATGATGAGGATGTTCATGTCTGGCTATTAGAACTGGATGAATGTTAAAAGCAAATCCCCGGTTTATTAAATAGCTGTTACCTGCTTGATTTCTAAGATTGATCTAAGGCAGTTCTTTTCGAATCCATTCAGAGCCGGTTGCATGAACCCGGCAACCAACTCAATTCACCAGGAGCACTGATCCATGTCACTTTCGACAGCAAGAATGTTTCTTCTCGTAGCCTTGAGTGTGGCCCCATCGGCTATTTTTGCTCAGGATAAGCCGGCAAAAGCGCCCGCACAGGATCCCTCGACCTATATGCACGTTCACGCTCCGTTCGCCGAGGACCTGGTGAACAAGGTGAAGGCCGCTCACAATGACGAGCTCGTAAAGCTCGGTATCCATGCGGTCCCGCCCGGAGAAACGGACAACGTCATCATTGCCAATATCACTCCGTCTAAGATCGGGAAAAAGTCTTCCGAGGGTGATCTGAAGAATCTTGCCACCGGTAAGCCTGTTGCTAAGAAGCTCGACAAGGATAAGACCTTCGATCTGCTTCTTCCGCTGACCGATGCAAAGGGGCGCGACCTTGACGGCGGATTTGTAGTCATGGAAGTGCCATTTACCAAGGCCAGCGACGAGGAAGAGGCCATCAAGATCGGAGTCGCGGTTCGTGATGACATCCAGAAGCAGATTCCAAGCAAGAAAGCTCTTTACAAGTAGTCGGTGTTAGATTCGAAAGATTGTAGCAACAGATGAGAAGGGCCATCCGATCAAGGATGGCCCTTCTTCTTGCATCTCGAATTGAGTCAAGGAAGCAGCCGCTAAGCAACCGAGATTTTCCCATCTGGTGTCTTTGTGAAGGAATGGACAATCTTGCCGTTGGCGTCAATGTGCCGCATTGTCAGCAACGATGAGGTGACCTCCAAGTGGCTGAAGCCGTGCACTTTCTGTGCCCACGGACCTCGACCCTCGGCCTCTGGACGAAAATCGTAAAGGTCGGCTCCTCCGCCTCCTGAGAGGAAGAAGGAGGTCGGATGTCCCTCGAACTCAAGATGCTGAAGATCGTGATCGTGACCGGCAAGATAGAGATGGACGTTATGTTTGCGCAGGAGCGGGTCCCAGTCACGGATCAGAACCTTATGATCTCCATGGGGGCCGTTCGAGTACACCGGATGATGCGCCATGACGACAAGAAAGGGCGTGGCCAGTGGCTTGTCGAGCTCTGCTGTGAGCCACGTTAGCTGCTCCGCCTGCTGCTCTGGCGTAAGGGTGAAGTTGTAGTCGTGCTTCTCCGGCTTGCCGCCCTCATGAAATACATTGCTGTCGAGGGCGATGAACGTGATGAGTGGATTCTTCTGAGGAAACTCAAAGCGATACCAGAGAGAGGGCATCGTCCAACGGGTATTTCCCTTCCTGGCGTACGCGAGCTCCGCGGCCACCTTGCTCTCGGGCATGGTTTGATAATCATGATTTCCGGGAATGGCGTATGCCGGGCAATTGAATACCGACTTGGGATACATGTCTTCAAAGTCGGTCTTCCAGCGGGCGGAGTTTACTCCATCTGGAAGGTCGTCATACCAATTGTCGCCAAGCATAAGCAGGGCCTGAGTGTTCAACTTCTGATCTCGTGTGTAATCGATCATGCTTTGAGCCACGATTGCCTGGGCTCGATCTTTTGTGCGCCGGCCCCAGTCGCCCAGCATCAGAAGATGAGACGCATTTTGGCTGGGTTGGCCATGGAGCGGCATTGCGAGCGAGGCCAAGGGCGTCATCGCCGCAGCGGCGCTGAACGCAAAGCTTTGGCGAAGGAACCGGCGACGATCAAGAGTATTAGCCATATCGAGTGAGCCTTTCTGCTTAGTGTGAAGAGTAGCGTTTGTCACGCCTTTCAAGCCCAGATGGATGCGAGCCTCTTCCGCATGACCGCGACAACCATAGGCTATTCAAATAAACAAAACTGGCCTTAAGGGAACCTTAGAATTCGCCCTGGTTATTGAAAATTGACATAAGGATTCGCCGCTCACCTGGCTGGATGCCGACGATCACGATAGAGCAGTGATCCGGATTGAATTGTGATAGAGGAGAAGAGGCTGGCTAAATAAAGGACGAGCCGCTGCTATTCGTGGGGCTTCCTGTCCTGCTCCGAGGCTCCTCGCGAAAGATAGCCCGCACGGGTATGGACAACCAGCTTTCCAGTCTCTTCATGATGCGCCTGAACGACGACGGTGTGATACCCGGGAGTTCGTGTTCGTGTGGAGTGATACGCAAGGGCATACTGATTGCGTATATCCCTGGCGACTTCCGCAGCAACGGCATCGATGTCCTGCAGGGACTTCGGAAAGAATGCAATCCCTCCGGTTTCCTTTGAGAGCGTCTCCAGATCTCGCCGAGCGTGATGAACCTCACCTCGACCGCTGTCGCCGTCAAACAACAGACCGATGGAATAGACGATCGGTCCTTCCATGTCCTGAACACTATGAATGGCATTGTCCAGCGAGAGCCGGGAGGCATTGTCTTCGCCGTCAGTAATCACAATCAGGACATGTCTGCTTCTCTGCGCTGACTTTCCCATCTTTTCCGAAGCCTGCACGATCGTGTCATACCAGGCCGTACCGCCAGAGGCGTTCACGTGGCTGAGACCCTTCTGGAGTAGCGACAGATCAGCCGTGAAGTCCTGGTCAAGATAGATCTGATCCGAGAAGTTCATCACAAACGTCTCGTCTGCAGGGTTCGACGATCTGATCAGATCTAGCGCGGCCTTGGTGAGCGCGGCACGTTTGCTCCGCATGGAACCGGAGTTGTCGACCAATAGCCCTATGGACACTGGCGTGTCCTGATGCTGAAGAGAAATGACCTTCTGCGGAATCTTGTCTTCCGAGACCTTGAAGTCCTCTTTTGTCAGGTTGTTTACCAGGTTCCCTTTGGAATCGAGGACCGTGCAGTTGAGAACCACCTCGTCGGCATCCACGCGCATCGTGTAGGTTCCGCCGGATGCGGAGCCCGATTGCGGGACCTGAGGTGATAACGCGATCATCGCCGCACCCTGTGCAGTCGCAGCAGGGTTGTGCATTGGCTTGAGACCTTGTGCTCCGGCTAATCCCGTCAATCCCAAAGCAAACAAGAGAAATCGCCAATCATGAGACGTCATAAGCCTGGCGCGATTCCTCTCGTAAAGGTGCCGTGAAGACCTTCCTTTTGATGGGACATTCAGGAATCCCTGAGACCCGCATCATTCTGAAGCAGGCGCTTAGCTGAGCGAACCCAGCTACCTCCTGATAGAGGGAGTCTACCCTCCATAGCTGAAGACAACCTTAAGGGCGCCAAGTTGCCTGGCTCCGAACCGTAGCCGCAACAGGGCTCTGAACAGTTGGGAAGATCAGGACGCGTAAGCGCGAGAGCTGAATCGCCGAACCGAGCATGCGACGACGGGGACTCATGTTCGCCAATCTTCACCAGGCCTTGAAACACACGCCGCATTCAGAGGCATCTCGCCTTGCCCCTCCGTGAATATTGAATGAAATGAGGTCGAGCAAACCTCACCCTTAAGTTTGGATTCAGCCCTGCAATCCTACGCTGAAGCAACTACAGAGAAGATCCGGACCACCGCTACGTACCCGCTCACAGACTTCGGATGGACTCACAAGCGCCATGAGCTCACAGCGCAGAGGCGATGAGTAGAACTGTGTTTTCAGCGAGGTCAAAAGCATGTATCGATTTCTACCCACCTATGTCATTGCTGCAGTCTTGTTTGTTATCGGATTACAGGGAGCTGCTCAAACTAGTACTGGCACCATAACCGGTCACGTCCAGGACACGGGAGGGGCGGTACTCGTCAGCGCGAAAGTAAGTATCGACCCCTCAGGCAGGCAGGTCCCTACCGACAACCAGGGATCCTTCCGTTTTGCAAATCTGGCCGCTGGGCAATATACGCTGACTGCCAGCTACGTAGGCTTCAAGTCTTTCAGCTCAACCGTTACAGTCACGGCTGGGCAGACCGCAGATGTCACGGCTGCGCTCGAAGTGTTATCTGCGCAGGACAGTGTCATGGTCACTGCTCCGCGTTTGCATGGCGATGCCGAGGCCGTCAATGTGGAACGCATGTCATCCCAGATCGTTCAGGTTGAACCGGCTGGTGTGATCAACAGTCTTCCCAACAACAACATCGCCGACGCCGTGGGGCGCCTGCCCAGTGTCTCTCTGGAACGGGATGAGGGAGAAGGCAAGTACGTTCAGATTCGAGGCACAGAGCCGCGGCTAAGCAACGTCACTATCAACGGCATAAACGTTCCCGCGCCGGAGGTGATCGTTCGCCAGATTAAGCTCGACGCCGTACCGGCTAATGTAGTCGAGCGAATTGAAGTCTTCAAAACACTTTCTGCAGACCAGGATGCGGACGCGATCGGGGGAACCGTCAATCTGGTAACAAAGACGGCACAGGAAAAACCCACGTACGAACTGGGCGGCACGGCTGGTTATAACCCTTTACAAAATGGCTACTGGCGTGGCGGTTTTGATGGAACCTTCGGCCAACGCTTTGGAATAAACAAGCAGTTTGGGTTTCTGCTGGGAGGAGCCTGGGATCGTACCAACCGGGGCATCGACGACCTCGAGCCCAGCCAAACGTTCGGGACCCTGCCCAATGGCCAGAACGTGGCATACATCAACAGCGAAGACATGCGGTCCTACCAATATTACCGGACCCGCTACGGGTTTGATATCGGAACGGATTACAAGATCACCCCCACAGCAACCGCTTACTTCAAAGGGCTCTACTCCGACTTCCATGATTACGGAGAAGCAGAGGTGTATACACCAAATGCAGGAGCACTGACCGGCTTCAACGGGAAAGAAGCGGTCTTCGACAACACTGGCAACTGGCAATATCGACACTACATTCGCAGACCCGATCAGCAGGTATACAGCTTTCAGACGGGTGTTCGGCACCAGCTGAAATCGAATGTGATCAACTATGAATTCGCCGTATCCCGAGGACACAATATTGGCGGCCAGGCATTCCCGACCACATATTTTCAGGGACCGGAAAATGTTCCCTTCGTCGACGATCAGACCAATCCGCTCCGTCCAAAGCTCATCGCAACAGACCAGACAAATGGCTTTGACCCAACCCAGTATGGTGTCACAGAGACGGATGGCTATACCTATCACGCCACTCAGCTCAATTACGAGGGCAACGCCTCGCTGGCGCATGATTACACGGTAGCCGGCCACCCCAGCACCTTCTCCCTCGGTCTGAGTACCCGTAATTCCTATTCCACTCAGCGAGAGACCAACGACCGGTACAACATTACGGGCAACAGTCCCTTTGGACTCGACGCCGTGCAGGGTTCGTATACGAATCCCACATACTACGACAAGACATTCGCCATTAACGGGCAGGCCTATGGCCCAACGTCCTCTTACAACAAAATACTTCAAGCTGTTGCATCGAATGCCTCAGCGTTTTCCCTCGATACCGTCAATGGCATTACGACAGCGGCACAGGCATTCTTCAATGCCGACGAACGAATCACGGCAGGGTATATCCAGGACGTGATCTTTCTTGGAAACTTCCGGCTAGAGGCTGGCGTTCGATTTGACAATGATGCAACCCACTTTTTCGCGAACAACGTCACCGCAAATGTAGACGCCCAGGGCAATGCGCTCGCGCCAACGATATCCGCCAATCGCCAGGATGCCAGCTACTTCAACGTGCTCCCGAGTGTTGCATTGCAATATCAGGTGGAGAAGAACACAAACATCCGAGCCGTCTATGGTCGAGGCATCTCGCGGCCAAACCTCGGCGACCTGGTGCCGGCTACGACAATCGATCCAAATCAAACCCCATACCCAACGATTGCAACCGGCAATCCCGCGTTGCAACCAACCAAGGCAAACAACGTCGATGTTCTGGTTGAGCACTTCTTCCAGCCGCTCGGAATCATCCAGGCAGGATACTTCTTCAAGCAATTGGCCGACCCGATCTATCCGACGGCGACGCTTGTTCCATTCAACGGCAGAACCTATCAGCAGACAGAAGCCATCAACGGGCCCAACGCTCACATCCAGGGCTTTGAGGCTCAGTGGGAGCAGCGGTTCTCTTTTCTGCCTGGCCTTCTGAGTGGTTTTGGGATCAGCGCCAACTATAGCCACACTGCATCCCGGGTCGATTTCCCTGACAACTTCGATGGTGGGCGAACGGATCACCCCACTCTCGATCGCACATCACCAAACGACTACAACTTCAATCTGACTTACGACAAGTCGCGGTTCTCCGGACGTTTCGCTATCAGCCACAACGACCCGAGCATCGCCGCTTATCAATGGGACGCTTCAACCGGCCCTGCTGGCGACCCCATCCTCGGACTCAAGGGGCCTACTGGAGACAATTATTTCTACTCTCACACCCAGTTCGATGTTCAGGGTAGCTATCGCGTTCTCAAGGGGATTCAGATCGTTGCCTCAGGCTTGAACCTGAGCAACGAAGTGTTCGGATTCTACAACGGGAGCACCATCTATCCGGTCCAGCGAGAGTACTACAGGCCCACTGTGTCGTTCGGCATTCGTTGGCAGACATCGAGCGAACAATAGATCGCGCGGACTGTCCTCCTCGGGGTATGTATACGCTGCGAACGTTCACACATGCGGAACGACTGCAGCCATACGATTTGTATTCTTATCAATACCCCGATGGAGGACAAGCACCCCTTAAGGTTCGCTTAAGCCCAAAGTCATAGGCTCTGGCTTAGGAGATGTCTCATCCGGAAGCCTTTGCTGAGAACTGGTTTGAAGATAGTTGTGAGTTTTCTCGCTTTGCTCGCAGTTTCCACATGCTACGCACAACAACGGCCGGCGCCACTTGAGACGATCAAGACAATGCTCGCCAAGGAACATGATGCCAGTCTTCACAAACCGGCCTTCTCATACACATCGATAGAACGGTCTGAACGCACCGGCGGCCATGAGTGGACTGAAGAGGTGGTAGAAGTTCCAGAGGGAAAGCTGCGTTATCTCCTCTCTGAAGATGGAAAACCTCTCTCGCCGGAAAAAAAGCGGAGCGAGCTTTCCCGTTTGCAATCGATCGCCGAAGATCCGCAGGCTTTCATTAGACGGGAGCGGGCACAAAAGGATGAAGAGCAGCGGGCACAACAGATCCTCAACCTGCTTCCACGCGCGTTTCTCTTTCAGGAGTGTGGCATTCAGCAGGGCTGGGAACAGATCAACTATCGCCCAAACCCTTCATACGTTCCGCAATCCTACGAAGAGCGCATTCTGCACGAGATGACAGGAACGATCCTGATCGATCCCGATTCCTATCGGCTTCATATGCTCGAGGGCACACTCTCGAAAGACGTTTCGTTCGGTTATGGTTTGCTTGCCACGCTCCATGCAGGCAGCAGCTTTTCCATTGTTCGTAGCCCCATCCTCCCCGGCGCATGGAAGAACACCAAAATCGACGTTCACATGGATGGCCACGTGATCTTGTTCAAGACCATCAGCCGTCAACAGGATGCTCAGCATAAAGACTTCAAGCTTCTGCCTTCCACTTTAACCATCCCGCAAGCGATTGCGCTCATGACCCGGTGATCTTTATGCAAAGAAGAAAAGTTCGGTATACGGTCTGGATGGCTGGTTACATCCTCATGCCAGGAATTCTCCCTCTGGCCTATGGTCAAAGCGTCCGAGGAACGGAAACCCAGGCAGTAACACTTCCTAGCGACGTTCCCTTAAGAATTCGGACTACCAAAACCGCCCACCTCAAGAAGGGCGCCGTGGTCGATGGGGTCTTAACCGAGCCCGTGTATCTGAGAGATCGTATTGTTCTTCCCGAAGGAGCAGCCGTAAGGGGCGTCGTGACGGATTACCAGAACGTTGACAAGACCACGCGCGCGCAGGCTCTGCTAAATGGGGACGTCACGCCTCTTCACCAACCGGTTATCTCATTCGATCTGATTCACACCCCCAATGGTGATGTCTCCATCCACTCGAGGGCGGTAGTTCGCGACACAGAGGTGGTGCGTTTCGATGCGGCAACGAGCCACCCCGGAGTGATACAGCGCGCGAAGGCGTTTGTACGGGACAGGATTAACTCTGCTCGCGACGCGGCCTTCGCTCCAGGGAAGAAGGACAGGGCACTTCGCCTCCTTTATGGTCAACTGCCCTATCATCCCCAACGAATCTGGAGCGGCACGCAATTTGTTGCCGATCTCACTGAAGCCGCTACATTCAACGTCCCGGCAGAGACCCCGCTGCCTCTCGCTTCCTCCCAGGCATTAACGGATTCCAGCCAGATCCAGGTGACAGCCAGGTTGCTTACCTCTCTGAGCTCAGACGCGGCCCATAACGGCGATAACGTCGTCGCGATGGTTACAAAACCCGTCATCACTCCACAGCACGAACTACTTTTCCCAGAGGGAACCGAGTTGCATGGCACCGTGCTTCGGGCGAAGCCTTCGAAGTCCTTCGGCCGCAACGGTCAGCTGCGCTTCACCTTCTCCGACCTTCAGCTGGCGGGAAGACCGGAAGAACATGTTCACGGCATGTTGGCCGGAGCGAGTGGAGAGAAATCTCAGAACATTACCGTAGACCAGGAAGGCGGTATCAAATCCAACCCCGACAAGAATCGCTTCGTGGCTCCTGCGGTTCTGGGGCTGCTGACCTTCGTCGGCCAGACTGAAGACAGAGACGGCAGTGGCCTGGGCCGGCAGACCGTAGCCTCGAACGGATTCGGAATCATTGCTCGCGTCGTGGCTTTGACGCTGAACGACCGGAGGGTTGCCATCGGATTTGGCTCCTATTCATTCGCGAAATCGGTCTACTTCCGCTTCTTGACTCGGGGCCATGCAGTGGTATTCCCGAAAGATACGTTGGTGGAGGTCTCTCTCACCAACAGATGATTTCATCTCGCCGGACGGGCCCATAGATACTCACTGTTGGCTGGGATCTCGGGCTCATTCAACTTCCTTCTTCTCTTCCCTATCGGCTGCGAGAGCTCTCTCGCATCAATCCAGATATTCCCAAGGCCGCAGTCAACCGGTCTCGGATCGCCCGGAAAGGATCGCCATGTCGACCCGCAAGTCTCTCTGTGCCGCACTGATGTTCACCCTCGTTCTGCCTGTTGCGTCCACGTACGCCGCCGATTTCAAGTCTCCTGTCACGCTGGTATCTCAGACAGAACTGCCGGATATCGTTGGCGACTTCGACCATCTCACTGTCGACCTCAAGCGGGGTCATCTCTTTGTGACCGCTGAAGTGCATCACTCCGTCGAGGTTTTCGACCTGAAGACCGGAAAGCATCTTCAGAGCGTCGGAGGTTTCAAGACCCCGCATTCCATTGCGTATGCGCCTGAGAAGGACGAGTTGATGGTCTGCGATGGAGGCGATTCTTCTCTCGTTCTACTTTCCGGGGAGGACTTCCATCGCCTGGATCGAGTTCAGCTCATCGATGGATCTGCGACCGGAAAGGGCGACTCCCCCGATGCAGCGTTGTATGACAAGGTGAATCATCTTTATTACATCGGCAACGGTGGCGTCTCTGCAAACATGCCGACATCCAAGATCTCAATCTTCTCTGTCGATCAAGGTAAGGTCATCGGAGACATGGATGTGGATGGGAACAATGTTGAAGCCATGGGAATCGATCCGAGTGCGAACCGTTTATATGTAAACATCCGTGACAAGAAACAGATCGGTGTGTATGACCTTGCGACCCGCAAGCTCGTGACGACATGGACAGCTCCGGACATCAACCGCAACACAGCCCTGATGGTTGACAGCCGGTCCCATCGCGTTTTCGTAGGAGGCCGCAAACCTGCCTTCCTTTACGTGTTCGATCCGGACGGCAAAGTGGTCCAGAAACTCTCCATGGTCGAAAACAACGACGACATGAACTGGGACCCTGCGGCCAAACTGCTGTACGTGAGTGGAAGCCAGGGTCTGAGCATCTTCCAACAGGAAAACCCCGATAGCTATACCGAGGTGGCACGCATTCCCACCAATGGCGGCAAGACCGCTCTGTTGGTGCCTCAGGAAAATCTATTCTTCGTCGTTCACCCCAAGACGGACATCGATACCGCGGGTCTTCTTGTCTACCGCGTTAAGCCGTAGGTAAGTGGCATATCACCAAGGTGCCCGTGCTTTGAATTCTTCACAGACACGGGCATCGGTTTTGTTAACTCACCACTAGTCCGGACATGGAATGATCAAGACAACCTCGATTGCCGCTATTGCGGGCCTGCAATTGTTTCTCTGCGGAATAATGTTGGCTCAATCGGTCACACCTTCCACCAAAAAGATTCCCATTTTCTTTAGCCCCGATACACTGAACTTCAACGAGATCCTTTCCGCTCCACCTGATCCGAACTCCGATGCCGGAAGGCGCGATCGTGACGAACTCCTCAGGATCGAGCGAACGAGAACACAATCTGAGATCCAGGCTGCGCAACAGGACGACCAGGAAGAGGATATCTTTATCTTCCGTGATGTCGTGGGACCCAGCTTCACTCCTGAAAAATTCCCGTTGATGAAGGCGTTTTCCGCACATCTTAAAAATGATTCGGAAGTGGTCGATCCACCGCTCAAGCATCTATTCAATCGCCCACGGCCATACCAGGCGGATCTTACGCAGCATCCGGTCTGCCAACTCAGTAAAGAGCCGTCTTACCCGAGCGGTCATTCCATGCTCGGATACTTGTTCGGTTATGTTCTTGCGCAAATGATTCCTGAGAAGCGCGATGCGATTCTCAAGCGCGCTGATCTTTATGCCTACCATCGCCTGGTGTGCGGCGTTCACTATCCGCAGGATCTGGAAGCCAGTCGAATTGCATCTTCGGTTCTGTTCGGATTGATCTCAACCAATCCTGCTTATCGCAAGGAGTTCGACTCCGCGCAACAGGAACTTCGTCAGCAATTGCAATAAATCTCAAGTGTTGTGTTGCTACCTTTCAGCCAGGCGCCGGCTGCAATGATCGGGCCGCCTCCTGCTGACCTTCCGGGCTCAAGTCGTTCTGCAAAGACATGCGCTATCGAAACACGGAATGACATACGTCTTTTCCGCACTACGCCGAGTCGCATAAGGGTCGAATCCGGCATGACAAACGTATAACGACGCAAAAAATCAACCGCCGCCAGGAAGGCTCCCGCTTCCCGGCGGCGGTTGTTTTTTTGCATCATGCCGCAGCCCTGTTGTCCGGACTCTATGCCGCGCTGGAGTGCGAACGGGTCAGCAGGTAGTAGACCACCGGTGTAACGATGAGGCTCAGGATCATCGAGATGACCAATCCCCCGATGACCGCAATTGCAAGCGGCTGCAGCATCTGTGAACCGGAACCCAGGGCAAAGGCCAGAGGCAGCATTCCACAAATTGCGGCTGTTGCTGTCATCAGAATCGGCCTGAGCCTACGCTGCGCCGCATGAATCATCGCTTCGCGGGCAGAAACTCCCTCTTTGCGATAACGCTCATCAGCGTCCAGCAACAGAATGCCATTCTTCGCAACAATTCCGATGACCATGATGAGCCCCATGAACGAGGCGACATTGAAGGTAGTTCCCGTCATCAACAGGGCGAATACTACGCCTGCGATCGACAGGATCGACGAACCCAGGATTGCGATCGGCGCGTAGAAGTTCCGAAACTCGATCAGCAGGACTCCGAAGACAAGCGCAAGCGAAAGGAGAAGCACCCGCAAGAGCTCGTGAAAAGATTGCTGCTGCTCCTGGTATGTGCCGCCATATTCGATCCGAACCGTCGGCGGCAAGTGCATCGCTTGAATGGTCTGCTGAACCTTTGAGATTGCGGTACCGAGGTCAGAACCTTCGAGGCGTGCGGTTACCGTTATCAGTCTTTGCAGATTCTCCCGCTTGATCTCGTTCTGGGGTGGAAGTTGTGTGATCTGAGCCAGAGAGCCGAGGTTTGCCAGCTTGCCACTGGCACTGTTGAAGACGGTGTTCTGGATAGTGTCGAGAGACTGCCTTGTCTCATCTCCTAAACGCACGCGAACCGTATAGGGCCGTCCATTTGCAATCAAAGGATCTGTCGTCGTCACCCCGTCGAGAATCGAGGTAGCATCTTCAGCTATCTCCGTGGGGGTGAAGCCGAGGCGGGCCGCGATGCTGGGGTCTATCTGGAAGTTCATCGCAGGTCCGCTGATGGTATTGTCAATGCCGTTTTCTACGTCAACGACACCGCCGATCTTGCTGATCGCATCCCCGATTCGCGGGCCCAGCTCGGAGAGAAGAGCGGGATCGTTTGCGAAGACCTTAATCTGGATCGGCTCCGGCGCATTGGAGAGGTCACCGATCATATCCTGCAGGACCTGGGTAAACTCCACGTCTAGCTCAGGTTCCGTCTTTTTGATCTCGGCACGCGCGTCGGCTATAACCTCATCGATACCGCGGTCGCGCTTGCTCTTGAGCCTGACAGTGATGTCGCCTGTGTTTGCTTCGGTCACGGCCGCCAAGCCCATCTGGAGACCGGTGCGGCGTGAAGTGCTCTCCACCTCGGGCAGCTTGTGAAGAATGCGATCCACATGTTCAAGGACGCGATTGGTTTCAGTCAGCGAACTTCCCGCCGGCATGATGTAGTCGAGAATGAAGCCGCCCTCATCCATTTCAGGAAGCAGATCTGACCCCAGCGAGTTGTAAGCGAGCCACGTTCCTCCGACAAGAAGAGCACAAAGACCTAGTAAAACAACGGGGCGATTGAGCGACCAGCCGAGACCTTTCTCGTGCCACCTAAGAACGGCTTTCATCAGGCGGCCGTGCTCTTCATGAGGCTTGGTTTCTTCCCTCCTGCGGTGATCGCGAAGCAGGACCAGGCTCAATGCGGGCGTCCATGTAACAGCCAAGAGAAGAGAAGTCAGCAGCGCAACGGTCATGGTCACGGCGAGCGCACGGAAGAAGCTTCCTGTAACGCCCGTTACTGACACCAGGGGAAGAAACACCACAACGGGAGTTATTGTCGAGCCGACCAGTGGCACGGCGATCTCTTTGAGTGCTAAACGTGCTGCCTGGGCACGCGTCTCTCCATGATCGCGGTGCAACACGATGTTTTCGACAACCACGATCGCGTCATCGATGACCAGGCCGATTGCAGCCGCCAGACCGCCGAGCGTCATCAGATTGAAGCTTTCGCCGATTATCCAAAGAAACAGAATCGTAATGGCAACCGTAACCGGAATCACGAGACCTGCGACCAGAGAAGAAGTCCAGTCACCGAGAAATAGAAAGAGGATGACGCAGGCCAGGAGCAATCCAATCAGAATTGCGTCGCGGACGCTGCGAATACTCTCTCTCACCAACTCCGACTGGTCGTAGTAAGGCTGGAGGTTGACGCCGGGCGGCAGCGTCTTCTTGAGTTGCTCCATCTCGGCTGCGACGGCGTCTGCAACTGCCACAGTGTTACTGGAGATCTGTCGCGTCACATTCAACAATACCGCCGACTTTCCGTCCGCCGTCACAGCGGTGTAGACCGGGAGAACCCCCGCCTGAACTGTGGCTACGTCGGATACTCGCACGGCTGCGCCGCCTGCCGTTGTCTTTACGACGAGCCGCCCCAGCTGATCTCCATCATGAGCTTGCGCTCCAACAAGCCCCAGAATCAACTGGTGATTTGCTTCGTAGAGGCCAGGGGAGTCAATGATATTGGAGGCTTGTACAGCATTCGCCAGATCGAGAATCGTTACACCCGCCGTCTGCATGCGCGCCATATTCGGCACGATGTGAAACTCGGGAACCTTGCCTCCCTGGACTGTGATGGTGCTGACTCCCGCCACGCGATTCAGAGGCGGCTTCAACTGATACGTTGCGAGCTCCCATAGCTGTGTCTGCGTCAAGCGATCCGAGGTGAGGCTGTAACCAAGAATGGGAAATGTCGCGAAGGTGAGACGATTGGTGGTGATGGCTGCTGTCGCGGGAAGCGTCTGCCGTACCTTGCTTAACGCGGCGTCGACCAACTGGAGCGTGTGAAACATGTCCACGCTCCAATCGAAGAACAGGCTCACTTCGGCAGATCCGCGGCTCGTAGTCGAACGGACGGTCATCAGGCCGGGGACAGAGTTAACCGCGTCCTCGATCGGCTTGGTAATCGTGACCTGCATCTGCTCGACCGGCATGACGCCGTTGTCCACGCCGATCACGACACGAGGAAAATTGGTGTCGGGAAAAACCGAGATGGGAACCTGCTGGGCAGCGTAGATTCCGGCAAGTGAGAGGACGATCAGGAAAAAGAAGATCGGGCCACGGAACCGGACCAGCCAGAACGGGCGCTCGGGCGCGTTGTTGAGAGGCTGCAGCATCACTTTTCGTCCCCACCCTCTTCTTCAGCTTTGCCGACCTTTACCTTGGTGCCGTCATCGAGACCGTAACCGCCAGTCGTGACGACCATCTCCGACACGCTTAACCCTTTCGTGATCTGAACGTCCTCTCCATCATTGATTCCCAGCTGAACCGCCTTCTTGTGGGCCGCCCCGTCGCTGCCCACCACCATTACGGATTTCGTGCCGTCTTCACTCGTCAGAACCGCAGTCAGAGGTATCTTGATCGCATTCGAAATCGTCCGCCCCGTGATGGAAGTACGAACCGGCGTGCCCACCTTGTACTTGCCTTCCTTGTTGTCCAGCTTGAGCCAGACCTCAACCGTGGTGGAACCGGGATCGAGCGCGGGACTGATCAATGAGACCTTGGCAGGGAGAGGGTCCGTAACACCAGGCACCATGATCGAAGCCTCATCTCCAAGGCTCAACCGCTGTGCCACTGTTTGGGCAAGGTGCACCTTGGCAAGCAGCGAGGAAGTATCCATCACTGTGATCAAAGTGCTTCCGGAACTTACGGTCTCGCCTGCAAACAAGGGACGATCCGTTACAACCCCCGAGATGGGGCTACGGATCTCCGAATACGAGACCTGAGCCTCGGCGGCAAGATATTTGCCCTTCGCGGAGGCCAGTTGCCCTTCAGCCTGCTTCAACGTCGCATCCCGGCTGACTTTCTGTAAAGAGTTGAAATGGTTCTGCGCTACATCGAAAGCTGCCTGAGTCTGGACGAGTGCTGCGGCTGCCGTGTCGTAGTCCCGGCCCGCGATAGCGCCTTCGTCCAGCAGCTTCTTTCTGGAGACCACGATCTCCTCCTGCAGCTTGAGCTGTGCTTTCGCCTGCGCCAGATCGAGCTCTGCTTTTCTGTAATCCTCGGGCAGCTGAGCCTTCGTCTGCATGGAATATGAAGCTTCGGCTGCGTCGAGCTGGCCCTTGTTATCCTCGGCCTGCGCAGCGAGGTCCCGATTCTCGAGAAGAGCAAGCAGATCCCCTTCCTTTACCTTCGATCCTCGCTGCACGTAGAACTTTTTGACTGGAGCCGTGATCTTTGGCGCAATTGCTGCCTGCGTGAGCGGAGAGAGTGTGGCATCCGCCATGATGTGCTCCGAGATCTCGCCGACCTCCGGCTTCTCTCCCTGGACCGTAACGAGGGCCGCTGTCTCGGCATCATCCGCTTTCTTGCAACCACTTAGAAAAAGGCTGGCGATCAGCAGACAGGTTGTGAATTTTGCGCTTGAACGTGCGACACGCGTCAGATTATTCATAGAGTGGCTCACAAGGTCCCCGTCAAAAGTTGGAGTGCCGCAAGGGCGGATTGATAGCGTGCGATTCCGTCGGCCTGCGCCGTCTGTGCGCTCAAATACGAAGTCTGTGCATCCACGACCTCCAGCGCCGTGGCTTCTCCTGCGGTGTACCGCATCTTGGTCAGCCTCAGGCTTTCAGCAGCCGTCTGAACACTCTCTGCAAGAAGCGTCAGCTGATTCTGCGCGGCTGACGCTTCCGAATAGGTTTCATCGAGGTTGGCAATAAGCCGGCGCTGTGCGGCTGTCAGGTTGACCCGGGCGACATTCCTCTGAATCTGGCTCTGCTTGACTCGCTTTTGAGTAGAGAACCAATCCCATACCGGGATGTCCACCGTCGCCATCATGGAGTAGCCCAGGTTATTCACATCTTCCGGACCTCGCTTGGCGAACTGCGGGGCATCGATACCGTAAGAGAAATTCAAGGCGAGGTCAGGCAGGTATGCTGCCTTTGCAGACGTAACCGCTGCATTGCTCGCCTGGAGGTCTGCGAGAGCGCTCCGGATCTCCGGATTGTTGTTCGACGCCAGGCCATTGACCTCATCCCGCGTCGGCAACGCTGCCGGCGCCTCCGGCGGCTCGGTCGAATACGCCGTCCTCGGATCTGCAAAGAGAAGAACGGCCAGCTCGAGGCGCGCCTTCTCGGCAAGAAGATCCGCGTCGCTCAGATCGCGCTGCCTTTGCTGTTGTTGGAGCAGAGCCTTGATAACGTCAGCGTGGGCTACCTCACGCGCGGTTTCTCTCTTCTGAGTCAGGTCGCTGAAGGAAGTAGCTTCCTGCAAAGCTCCCGCAAGCAGTTGCCGCTTGGTCTCCGCGTCCGCCACCTGGTAATACAGCCCCACGACCGTCGCCACCAGCCCGCGGCGCGCCACCTCGAGTTCCGCAGAGGCACGGGCGGCATTCGCAGCAGCCACCTTGGCATCGGCGACCTGCTTCAGTCCTACGGTCTCATTAATGGAAGCCTGGCTTGTGTATTCGTGTACCGCATTGTTTGCAATAAAGATCGGTGACGATTGCAAACCAACCTGGCCACCGCTATTCTCCTGCCCATTGGGCTGCGTATAGAGGACCTGATTGTGGTAAGTCACCGAAGGCAGGAGAGCTGCCTTAGCCAGATAACTATCAATCGAGGCCGTCTTCTGAGCCGCAACACTCGCAGCAAATGCCGGCTCGTTCGCCTGCGCCCTCTTGATCGCCTCAGTAAGCGTGATTCGAGCCGGCGTTACTTCCACCTGTTGCCCGAATGAACTCAACGGTGTTCCGATCGAAAGCGCAACCGCGAGGAATGAGATCCATTGGTGAAGCCGTTTCCTGACAATGAGGCACATGTAGATAGGCTAAAAAGTGAACCTTAAATCAGTCTTAATTTGGGGATCGAAACAAGACAAACTTACTCAGACCATCACTATTCTCAACGAGAGCGTCATGGAATGGAGATACAAAGCGGCCCAGGAGCCATATCCTGGGATCGCTCTCCCGATATACATGAAAGCGGTGGTCCCAGTCCACCATCGGTGACCGGAACCTGATGCTTTGGTTCCGGCCAGATGGGATCAATGGGCAGCAGAGTCTGCTTCGATGCGAAGCAGCGTGAATGTGCCCGGAAGTACCGGCTTCTTTCCCTTGCCACTTGCAGGCAGCGGACCGAATTTGGCCGATGCGACATAAAGCCGGTGAGTCAAAGGATCGAGACCGAGGTTCCGCGAGCCAACAGGGGTTGTGAGCGTCTGTGCAACCTGGTACTGGTCGGCTCCGTCCTGGTGAATTACCGTGAGCGTACCGTCAGCATTGGCAACGAATACGTTGTGGCTCTCCGGGTCGTACGCAGCACCATCCGCGCCGCTGCCGATGGGCACGGTCGTGACAACCTTTCCAGCGCGATAGTCCGACACAGCCATCACACCACTCCTGCATCCGCTGAAGAGCCTGTGGTTCACCTTGTCGATCGCCAGGGGCACAGGTTGCTTGCAGGGTGCTGTGGACCACCGCTTCGTCACAGTTGCTTTCTTCGCATCGATTTCAACAATCTCACTCTTGTCGGCGATATTGGCATAGACTTTGCCGTCACCAGCCGACACCCCATACTCGGGCTTTCCGTTGAGTGGAATGTTGGTGATGAGCTTTCCTGTAGCAGCATCGATCACGGTTGAGGAGTTCGCGTCACCGTTCAATGTAAAGACCCGGTTGGAGACTTCATCGTAGAGAATCGCATCTGCATCGTCCGCCGCGGGAGTCTTGCCGAGAGCTTTCAACGTCTTGAGATCGAACATTACTACTGCCTTATCTTCGCCGGCAGTGGCAAAGCCATGTCCGCTCTTTGCGGCAATGGCGGTCCCGTGGGCTCCGTTGATGCCCGTAACCTCTCCGATCAGCTTGCCACTGTCCTCGTCGACAACCATCAGATGAGTTTCACGAGCAATAAAGAGCCTGTGGTTTCCTGAATCGGGGATGATGTAGTCCCAGCTCCCACTTCCGCCTATCGGATACGATTGCGTGATTCGGTAGTGCGTCGAGGTCTGCGCCATAAGGGTCGAGGCAGTGGCCAGGGCAAGAACAAGCGTTTTGAAGTGCATGATGCTCCTTGATGATCGGTGATAGCTGCCGCATTGAGCTGTGATTGGCCAGCCCTGCTATCCAAGCGAGCGCCAGACTCAACTACTCAATCTCTGTGAATCAATCTCTGTGAAAGATTACGATTTGAACCTTAAGTCCTGCTGAAGCCGCCACCCCTCGGGGGTTGTTCCGGCGATGCAGAATGTGGAGATATTCCTTCGCGAAGACGGACTATACCGGGGTAGTCCGGAGAGAATGACATATGCATGTTTCAAAACCTAGAGTGAGAAACATTCAAGAAGCATGAATAGAGTGTGACGCGAATGTTTTTTTAGATTCAGCTGAAATTCAGATTAGCCATCAGTTCGCCTTTATAATTCCAACGCATCTCTCGTCGCATAAATCACTGTTCACGATGCCTTTTTCTAAGGCTGTTCTAAGATTCGCCTGCTATAAGCTCCCTCGCAATTCTGGAGATCAGCGGCTCAAATGCCAGCGCCTTATGAAGCGGCGGTTTGAATAACTCCGAGGAGATGCTGGAGCGCTTCCACTGAGGCAATCTCTGCCGGCTCGAACGGCCGGTGGCCGTCCGCGAAGGAACGCGGTGCGCCCGGATAATCCAGATCAAGTCAGATATATCGGACTAACTTAACAAGGCTAAAAATCCAGCCAGATAAGTTACCACCCGCCAAGACTCCAAAAACCGTAAAGCGGCCAGGCGTCACCTGCAAAATACCCCATTCCAACGCCCTGATATCACCGGCAACATCGAAACACGGATATTTTCTCGCGACGGCGTTTCGTACTAACGCAATGGACATACTATCGACTGGACATAAGTAATCAGGGCGATAGTTACTAACTTCTTTCCTGATACCTGTCAGCCGCCGCATAAGTTCGCACGGCTTGGTGAGGCACAAACTCTGTACGAAATTTTAACGGCCTTCAAGAAGCGGCCTCCGGCCGCTTGCGATGCCGTGCGCCTGTGATCAGCCAAGGAGCAATGTCCCGATGTCTATGACCGCGTCCCTCCCTCCATCGTTCAGGTCTCGAATGAACATACCTGCCAATCGTAAGGTCCAGCCGCTGCGAAAGAAGGCACACTCCGTCAGCATCTGTGCACTTCTCTTCGTCTTGTCGCTTTCCGCCCTCCTGAGCGGATGCGGAAGCAGCGGCTATCCGGGAGGTGGCATTGCGTCGCTCTCCTCCTCGTCGATCACGATGGACGCCGGTCAGTCCGTGAACATCACGGCCACGATCGCCCAGGGCGAAACGGCTTCCTGGGCTCTCAGCGGTGCAAGCTGCAGCAGCAGCACTTGCGGCACGCTTTCAGCATCAACCGGCGCTGACATAACTTACACCGCTCCATCTGGCCTTACCGCCCCGTTGCAGGTAACGCTGACTGCGGGTATCGCACACACATCGAATTCCAAGACGGTCAGCATCACCGTAAATCCTGCTCCTGCGATTTCAGGAACGCTGCCGGCAGGCGCGGTCGGCACTCCCTACTCTGCGACCCTGACCGCGAGCGGCGGAACCGGCACACTCACTCTCAGCATCGCCAGCGGAACTCTGCCGGACGGCCTGACGTTCAATGCGAGCAATGGAACCATCTCCGGCACGCCGACCACGGTGGGCACATCTACATTTGTCGTACAGGTCACAGACCAGAGTGACGCCACACCGGATACCGTCAAGGTGAATGAGACGATCACCGTCAGTTCGGGCGGTACAACCGGCAATCTCTCCGTCACGGGTGGAGTGCAACCGGCAGGCACGGTTGGCGTAGCCTACACCACGACCCTCACCGCAACCGGCGGAACCGCTCCCTACACCTGGAGCATCTCGTCGGGCACTCTGCCAGCCGGGCTTACGATCGCCCCATCGACAGGCATCATCTCCGGCACGCCAACTGCGGCAGGCTCTTCGAATTTCGTCGTCCAGGTTGCTGACTCCACGGGAGCCACGGCAACCGCCTCGGCCTCGATAACGATCAACAACTCCACGACGACCACGCTAACGCTGACCTCCACGACCTTGCCCAACGGAATCGTCGGCGTACCCTACTCCGGGACCATCGGCGTAAGTGGCGGCACCTCGCCCTACAGCTGCGCCATCACCAGTGGAACGCTGCCCGCGGGCCTCACCCTCACCGGTTGCACCGTCAGCGGCACCCCAACCACCGCCGGAACTTCACAGGTAGCGGTCAAAGTTACAGATTCGGCAAGCCCGGCCAACACTGCAAGTGGACCCGAGACCATCGTGATCTCGGCGGCCAGCCTGACCCTCACCTCCACCACCCTGCCTAACGGAACCGTTGGCGTACCCTACACCGGAACCATCGGCGCAAGCGGCGGCACCTCGCCCTACAGCTGCGCCATCACCAGTGGAACGCTGCCCGCGGGCCTCACGCTCACTGGCTGCACCGTCAGCGGCACACCGACAACAGCCGGAACGTCCCAGGTGACAGTCAAAGTTACAGACTCGGCCAGCCCGGCCAATACCGCCAGTGGTCCGGAGACGATCGTGATCGCCCCGGCCACGTTGACGCTCACCTCTACAACCCTGCCTCCTGGAACCGTCGGCGTGCCTTACACCGGGACGATCGGCGCTAGCGGTGGCACTGCGCCCTACAGCTGCGCCATCACCAGCGGCACGCTGCCTGCAGGGCTGACTATCAGCGGCTGCACCGTCAGCGGTACGCCGACAACGCCGGGCACCTCCCAGGTAACAGTCAAAGTTACAGATTCAGCCAGCCCGGCCAACACCGCCAGCGGCCCTGAGACGATTGTGATCTCGGCAGCCAACCTGGTCCTTACCTCTACTACCCTGCCCAACGGAACCGTCGGAGTCGCCTACAGCGGAACCATCGGCGCGAGCGGCGGCACTGCGCCTTACAGCTGCGTTGTCACCGGCGGAACGCCTCCTCCAGGCCTCGTTCTCAACGGCTGCGCCGTCAGCGGTATCCCAACCACTGCTGGAACCTTCAATGTAACCGTGAAGGTTACGGATGCTGCCAACCCGGCAAAGACCGCGACAGGCCCCGAGACGATCGTGATCTCTCCGGCAGCGATGACCCTCACTGGCTCCACCCTGCCGAACGGAACAGTGGGTGTGGCCTACACCGGAAACGTTGCAATCAGCGGCGGAACCGCTCCCTACAGTTGCGTGGTCACGGGTGGAACACCACCTCCAGGCCTCGTTCTCAATGGCTGCGCCGTCAGCGGAACGCCTACCTCGGCTGGAACCTTCAATGTGACGGTGAAAGCCACTGACTCGGCCAGCCCGGCCAATACGGCCAGCGGTCCCGAGACCATCGTGATCGCACCGGCAACACTGACCCTCTCGTCTACGACGCTGCCTCCTGGAACAGTAGGCGTTCCCTACACCGGCACCATCGGCGCCAACGGCGGAATCTCGCCTTACAGCTGCTCCATAACCAGCGGAACCCTGCCCGCAGGCCTGATCCTCAACGGCTGCACGGTCAGCGGAACGCCCACCACCGCCGGCACCTCGAAGGTGACCGTTAAGGTCACCGACTCGGCGACCCCGGCGGATACTGGCAGCGGTCCCGAAACAATCGTGATCGCCCCGGCAGCACTTACGCTCACCAACTCCACTCTGCCTAATGGAACCGTAGGTATCCCCTACAGTGGAACCATCGGTGCGAGCGGCGGTACTGCTCCTTACAGCTGCTCTGTCACCAGCGGCACACCGCCTCCGGGCCTGACACTCAGCGGCTGCACCGTCAGCGGTACACCGACCACAGCGGGCACCTTCCAGGTAACGGCGAAGGTCACCGATTCCTCGACCCCTGCCAACACCGCCAGCGGACCGGAGACGATCGTAATCGTTCCCGCCTCGCTGACCATCACATCGACGACGCTGCCGACTGGCACCGTGGGAGTGCCTTACACCGGCACCATCGGGGCCAGTGGCGGAACATCCCCCTACAATTGTGCTGTCACTGGCGGCACGCTGCCTGCGGGCCTCACGCTCACCGGCTGCACCATCAGTGGCACACCGACAACACCGGGAACCAGTCCCTTCACCGTAACGGTGACCGATTCAGGAAGCCCGCAGAAGACAGCCTCCGGGCCGGAGACGATTACGATCGAGCCTTCCGGAACTCTGTCGCTGACAGCAACATTGCCGAACGCCATCCTGAACACGCCCTACAGCTACACGCTGAAGGCCACCGGAGGAACACCGACCTACGATTACGCGGTTACAGCTGGCGCATTGCCGGCGGGTATCACGTTGTCGCCGGACGGCATCCTCAGCGGTACGCCGACTGCACCGGGCGCGAGCAGCTTCACCGTCACCGTAACCGATACCAAGTCGGCCACGGCCACAGCCAACCTGATTCTCCTGGTCACGTATCCGACTTCGCCGAACGACTCGGAGCTGAGCGGCCCCTACGCCTATCTCTTCCAGGGATATGACGATGTGGTTGCCGGCGTGCTCGCTTACCAGACAGCGACGGTAGGCAGCTTCACTGCCGATGGCGTTGGAGGTATCACGGGCGGCGAGCTCGACTCCAACCACCAGTCTTCGACGCCAGCCACTACTACCGTGGCGACGCAGACTTTCCTCGCGACCTACATCGTGAATGCTGACAGCAGAGGCTTCATCACCATCACGACTCTGAATCCGGATAAGACCACGGCTCAGACCTCAACCTACGCCATATCGCTTAAGGCTCCTGTCGCGCCGGCTACGATCGCCACGCAGGGCAGCCTCATCGAGTACGACAACAACCAGCTGGTCGGGACCAAGGGCTCTGGTTCGCTCCTCGCCCAGATCCCAGCCACGTTCGCAGCAGGGTTGAAGGGCAGCTATGCCTTCGGTCTCTCCGGCGACACGCCATGCCTGATCTCCTGCACCATCGGAATCGCTTCCGGTCCGGTGGCCACTGTCGGCCAGTTCACAACCGACGGCGCCGGTGCAATCAGCGGCGGTAGCGCCGATGCCAACATCGCCAGCACCAACTTCGCAAACGCTCCTCTGAACGGCAGCTATGGAACTGCCGACCAGAACGGACGTCTGACAATGCAGCTCAACAACACCAGCATCTCCGACGGTGTTTATCCGACCGACTATGCGGTCTACATCGTGAATGCAAACGAGGCGTTCGTGATGTCGATCGACAAACACTCCTCCTACACGCTGCTTTCAGGAACGGCGCAACTGCAGACCACAACCGCGTTCGACAACAGCTACCTGAACGGACCGTTCATCGGATATGAAAACGCACAGTCCGATCCTGGTCTGGTCGGATCGGTGCTGCAGAGTGTCCTCAACTTCTCGACCGCAACCGTCTTCCGCGCCACCGGCAACGGGGCGGGCACCTGCAACACCACCAACGTAGACAGCGCGGGCCTGACCGCCCTGGTCGACAACCTCACCGGCATCTCCGGCTCCAACACGTTGCTACAGGCGCTCCTCGGCAACTCCACTGCTACCGGCACTTCAACCTGCCAGATAGCCACCAACGGACGCAGCGAGCTGAACTATCCTCAGCCGCCAAACCTCATCTCGGCGCTGCTTGCCATCCTTGGCCTGCCCACGGGTGCGCCGGCTCCGCGCATCGTTTACCTCACCGACTACGGAACCGGCTACTTCCTCGAGAGCGGCTACGCCGGCCTGGGTCACATCGAGCTGCAGACAGGCGCACCATACAGCCTGGCGACGCTCAACGGAACCTTCGTCTACTCCTCCATCCCGGCGAGCTCACTGGCCAGCATCACCCAGTCGGGACACTTCACCGCAAACGGCGCCGGCCAGGCCACAACCACGTTGGACGCAAACATAGGTGTCGGTACTCTGAACATCCTGCAGCTTGGGGCGACGACGACAACCACCTACGCCCTGTCCAATCCAAACGGCAACGCAACCCCAGCCACAGCGGGTCGCTATCTGCTCGGAGATGGATCCACGGTCATCTACGCCATTACTCCTGACAGATTCGTGTTGCTCAATACGAGTCCGTTGACGACTTCGCCGAGTGTGTCGCTGCTCTATTAAGCGGCGACACACTCAGAACCAGACGTTTCAACACAGGAGAAATGGATGACCCGCTCGAAGTTAGTTGCGATTGCACTCTTACTGGCAGGTGGTTCTGCAGCGTTTGCTCAGAACCGCCTGCAGGATTCGGAATACTCTTCTCGCTTTGATCTCTCAGGCGGCTACAACCTCATCAACGCAAACGCTCCGCCAGGTTCCTGCCAGTGCTTCACCATGAACGGCGCGTATGTCGAAGGCGACTATCACGCATGGAAATGGCTGGGAGTGGCGGGCATGGTCACCGCCGGCCACGCCACCAACATCAGCGACCTCGGCCAGAATCTTACCCTCACCACTTACATGGGTGGCCCTCGCGCGCAGTGGAACCTGTCACGCCTCGCCTTCTTCGGTCAGTTCCTGGCGGGAGCGGCGCGCGGAACAGGCTCGTATTTCCCCACCAGTACGGGATCGAAAAGCAGCGACACCGCCTTCGCATTTTCGACCGGGGGCGGACTCGACATCAACCTCACACCTCACTGGGCGGTACGCGCCTTCAATGCCCAGTTTCTTCGCACCAGCTTCTCCAATGGCAGCAACGATGAGCAGAATCAGCTGCAGATCAGCACCGGCATTGTGTATCGATTTGGAGGCACGCGATACGCGCCCGCCCCGCCGATGCGGGTTCCACCACCGCCGCCACGCTCGGAGATTCAATTTACGTGCGGCGTGAATGTGGCAGAGGTAGCGCCTGGCAGCGCAGTGCAGGTTATCGGAGAAACCATGACGCTTCCCGACAAACTCGACGTGACTTATAGCTGGACGGCCAGCGCTGGAACGATCCAGGGCAGCGGCCGCCTCGTCACTGTCGATACGTCTAACCTGGCTCCCGGCGTCTATCACGTCGATGGCCGGGCCTCACTCGCCTCGGACGCCTCGGTCACATCGAGCTGCCAGACGACCTTCCGCATCCGCGAAGAGGCTGCGAGCAGTACCGCAACGGCGCCTCCGCCAGCCAACGACAACAGCGATTTCTACAAGAACATGGCCGACGTCTTCTTCGACTACGACAGCGAGCATCTGCGCCCCGACGCGAAGGAAGGCGTCGCAAAGGACGCGGCATATCTCAACGCGCATCCTGAGATCAATTTCACGATCGCCGGGTACGCAGACGAGCGGGGCTCCGCCGAATACAACATCGCCCTGGGGCTTAAGCGTGCCATCACGACGCGAGCGGCCTTCGTCGAAGCAGGCGTCAGCGAATCGCGGATGAAAGTCCTGAGCTACGGGAAGGAAAAGCCATTCTGCACGGAAGACACCGACAGCTGCCTCCAGCAGAATCGTCGCGCGCAGATGCTGCCTGAAGCTCCCTAAAACTTTCGCTCTACCTCTGCCGGCATCAGCCAGTCTGGTGCCGGCTCTTTTTTTTGCCCGCCACGCTTCGATCGGAAAGGCGCCCGCTGCAAAACCTTTACATGCAGCGGGAGACAGAAAGTGATCCTGCCGCCTAAGGCCGGCGCCGTGGCAGAGGGGACGCGGGGTTGAGCCGCTCCTGCGGCAATCGTGCCTGTTCCTTCAGCCAGACGCTGTGCTCCATGCGGCTGATCTTCTCGGCAACCGCCAGGCTGATGAAATGATTTAGAGAGAGCCCTTCGCTCTGGGCCAGGTCATTCGCCTGCTGACGCATCGTCGACGAGAGGCGAAGTGGAAAGCAATAACGTTGTTTCGTATATACAGGCATACTGTTGATCGCCTACCTCCAAAAATCGATTCCTGCTCCACATACTGCGAAAGGGCCTGCCGTGACAAAAAACCTCGGCGCAGGCACTTCTTGATGAAAAGGCGGAGAGCAGAACATCTCATTACATAAGTAACTTGTATCTTGCCAGGTTAAAGTTACTGCCCGGCGATATAAAAGTAACACCAATTAACTCCCTGCACATTATGCAAAAGCATCACTTTTCAAGGCATAACAACATTTTTAACGTTCATTCCCAACCGAATACGCGGCTAACAAAATAGTTTCGACTTATATACAGCTGTATTTCCCAGCATCGTTAACTTATATCAATGACGCATGTCATTTATCTCAGGAAACACCTCGCCGTACGAAATCTATAAGGCGAACGATGTATTCTCTTTTCCCGGAGGAGAGTATGCGAAATATCCGAATGTTGGGCGCACTGGCTTTCTTAACGCTGGCTGCACAGGCGCCTGCGGTCGCTTCCAGTCTGACCATTGCAGTGAGAGGCAATCAGCCGGTTTCCCGGACACGTGCTCAGTATCACTGCGATGCGCACGGAGCCGCAATGGGGCTTCCATCCGGCACCTTCTCGGTCGAATACATCAATAGCGGAAGCAATCACCTTGCGGTAGTGCCGATTCATGGAGAATCACAGATCTTCGCGAACGTGGTCTCTGGATCGGGCGCCCGTTATGCTTCCGGGGCCCTGATCTGGTGGACGGGAAGAGCGATCACCCTGAGTTCAGAGGGATTGGGAGAAAAGGCAACGTCGACGTGCGAAGAGGTCAGGTGAGCCCGTGCGTCGCGGAAATTTTGCTGCCTTCAGCTTGGATTAAGCTTTCCTGCATCTAATCGATACATACGCTACTCCTCATATTGCCTTGGAACGCGTAGCACGGTTGCACGATTCCCCCACCGTGCATTTCCCCGTCATTTTCCTTCGTCCAGACTCATCAGACCGAGCAGGGCTCCCCAGTGATAGAAGCGATCGCTGTTGGGCACATCGTCTCCGTTGCCGGTGTCGCCGTTGTAATTTTCATGCACGTGGCCGTTCGTGTTCCAGTCACGCAGGAACAGGTTGAGCGACTTCTGCGCAAGCTCCCGCTTCGCCTTTTCCATCGCGGGCTGCTGATAGTTGTCAAGGCCGAGGTAGACGAGGTAATTCATCGGCCCCCAGATGCGGCCTCGCCAGTAGTTCTGATCTTTGAAGGCGGGATCGTTGCGCGCGATGGATGGAATGACCCACTCGCCCCAGAACTCGCTGGGGTTCAGCAGGTGCTCCCTGACCATGCGCTGCGCCTGCTCAGGCGTTGCGGCCTTTGCCATCATCGGATAGAAGTTCGTCGGCGAAAGACGATAGCTGAATTCGCCGGTATGCAGATCCTTGTTGAGAAAGATGCCGGTCTTTTCGTCCCATAGTGTCGCCAGCTTTGCGCGATACTTCGCGGCTCGTCCGCGCAACTCATTCGCTTCGGACGACTTGCCCAGCACGTCCGCGATCTTCGCCAGAGCATCGCAGTCGGCGATGTACATCCCCATTAAGCCCACGTCGGCATACTCAAGCTGGTGCGTCCTGGCATCGTAAGTGGCGTTGTCGTACATGGGGCTGTTATCCAGACCGGACTCCAGTATCGCCCCGAGGCGCGTGCCATAGCTGCCATCGTCCAGGTTCACGGGCTTATTCTCGCCATCGCTGCCCCAGGTCAGGTATCCCTGCATGTCGCGATGCTCGGCCCACCAGCGGTTCCACGTGAGCAGCGGCGTGAAGGTATCTTCCAGAAGCCACTTGTCGTGAAATTTTTCGTACAACCCGAGCACTGTGATCGCCCCGACAGGCGGCTCGGAGCGGTCGCCGCTCTTCCATCCGCCTGCCCGTGCATAATTCGGGATGAATCCCGCCGGCGTAGCTTCATTGCATATCTCGATGGCATTTGCGTAAGCGAGATCGCGGTCGCCAACGGCTGCGAGCGTTGCAGCGAAAAACGTATCCCAATCAAACAGCACGTAGCCGCCCCAGCCCACACTCCAGATTCGGCTGACGGGCGAGATGACACGCTGACCATGCGGTTCGTAGATGGTGTCCCAGCCGATAACCGTCTGAATCGCATCGGCCACAGGCGCGCGTGCGCCAAAGCTTGCGATGGATGCGTCGTAGGCATGTTTCTCGCGATCGAGGATCGCCTGTGCTTCCTGCACAGTTCGAGTTTTCCCGGTGCTCAACACGATCGGCTGCTTCAGATCCGCAGTAAAGTAGCTCCCCGAGAGCGGCACGTAAACGTCTTCTGTATCTTTTGCAGACAGGTAGACGGGAAGAGTGCGATTCGCGAGATGCGCCTCAATATGCCCGTTCCGTTTTACGATAGCGCCCGGTTTGTTCCAGAGCATGCCGACCGAAAAGACCACCTCAGGAGCCAGGTGCGCACCACTCGATGCATCGAGTGGAGATATAAGCAGCACCAGGTCGCTTCCGTCATGGGCGCTCTGTACGCGCACCTGGTGTCCGTGCCACAGCAGCTTCAGATCGGTGTAGCTGCCGTCGTAGGCGTGCGAGCCGGGGATGACACGCTCGTCATCCTTGCCTTGGCGGCCGATCAGAGCTTCACGGAGAAATCCGCCCGAAAACTCTGTGGCCTGATGCCGGATGCCCACGCTGATAGCGAGGCCCTCCGGCAACAAGACGTGTGTCATCACACTGTTCGTGTCCCAGGTATTCCATCCCTGTGCCAGGTGTTTCTGTAGCTGCGCGTATTGGGGCGAGCGCGCCTGCGCGGAGACGAGAACGGGAGACAGGCAAAGAGCTGCAGAAAACAGAAATGAGCCAATGTAGCGAAGTCGCATGTGCGCACCTGTATACAGCCTTTCAATGGCTGCAGGCAACGGGAATGCTTCTACTGCGCCGCGGGAGCCTTCTGCTCTACCAGCTTGAATTTCATCTTGTTCGTTTCGTCGTCGCGTTCGCTTTGCTTCAAGGAAGAAAGCTGCTTCACCAGCCCCGGAATTTCACGCTGGCCTGCCGGTCCGCCATGACGAAGCGCCATGATCAGGTGGAAGAGGGCGCTTTGATCGGAAGGCAGTTCCTTCAAGGCGATACGGCTCTGCTCGATCGCACGATCGAACTTCTCTTCACGCATGTAGATGTCGGCCAGCAGGTCGTGCGCTGGAACCATATCCGGCTTCAGCTTGATCGCTGTCAGCACCTCCCGCTCCGCTTCCTCTGAAGCGCCTCCCTGGCTCCAGAGGATCTTTGCGAGCACGAAATGCAGGTACGGGCTTGAGGGATGGTTCCGAAGCTGAACGCGAACATTAGCCAATGCCTTTTGAGGATCGTTGCCGGCGATTTCAGCAAGATCGGTAGCGTACGAGCCCAGGCTCTGCGTGGAATCGAGGGCATCGGCCTTCTGGAAGTCCGCCTCGGCATCCTTGTACTTGGCGAGCTGCACATAGAGCAATCCGCGAGAGATGTACAACGACGGGTCGGCCGAGACATGCTGTAGACCTGCATCGATCATGTCGATGCCCACCTGGAAGGAATCGTGTTCGAGACAGATAATCGCGAACGAAACGTAGTAGCCGGGTGTCGAGGGGCTAAGCACAATAGCCTGCCGCAGGAGCGCCACCGCTTTCGGCGTATCCCCTTTGGCTTCATAGGCTTCGGAGGCGAGGCTGAGCACATCCGGGTCGGCCTGGCTCGCAGCCACCATTGGCTCCAGCAGCTTCAGTGCTTCATCGTTCTGGTGTGACTCGACCAGCGCCACGGCCAGATCGTATTTCGCGTCGGGATTATCCGGAAGCAGGCTTACCAGCTGCTGAAAGACCGGCACAGCTCTCTCGGGCTGCTTCAATTGCATGAAGCAGGAGCCGTAAGCGGCAAGCGAGGCGGATTGCGTTCGGGTCGCATTCTCGCTCAGCTGAAAGTGGCTGATCGCCTCCGGGCAGTCTCCCTGCTGCGCTTCCAGCATGGCAAGCATGCCGTGGGCGATTTCGTCTTTGGGGCTGCCGCGCAGGATCTGTTCCAGGACCGGGACGGCACGCTTGTCCTGCTTCTCGTAGAGAAGCTCGGCCTTTCCTTTCAGCGCAGCCATATTCGTGGGCGAAAGACTCAGAGCCTTGTCGAAGGCCATCAGGGCTTCGGGGTGGTTTCCCTGGATGGAAAGCACGATCCCCTCGAGCGTCCAAAGCCGGTAGTCGCGGGGACTCTGCTTTAGCGCCGACCGGGTCGCCTCCATCGCCTGATCGTAGCTTTGGGCTCGAATCAGCGACTCAATGTTCGCGATGGGCGACTTACTCTCCTGCGCCTGGACGGCGAATGAGGCACACACGACGAGCGACAAAATCCATTGACGGCAGGGCATAGTAAACGCTCCGCCAGTGTAATCGTTTTATCGGACCGCGCAAGTCCTGCGGCTCCCCCATTGATGCCTGCAAATGAGAATCTCGAATGGCATTTCCTGGAACCAATATGGCATTGCGGTTGGGACGTCCGACGTAGAAATCGATCGGCTAATTGACAAGGCGGTCACCGCCAAAATTCCCTTATCTCTGAGCCCGGACGATTCCATAATCCGAATGCCCGAACCATAGCTCAACCTTATGGTTGAGATTTTTCCCCACTATTCAAGCGGTTCCCCTCGCAAAATCCAGAGTCAACGCCCCATCCCCCGCAAATTTCCGCACAACAGCTGACTGCCTATAACCGATCTGAAATGAACGATGTAGCCCTCTTCCAGACTACGTAAGACCACGGTAGCTAACCGTGAATTACTTGTGACTTCTCCCACGTGGGCATTCGAGTGATCGGCGCGGAGTTGGAGAGCAGGTTCCACCCTCCCTATTAAGGATGGGTAGCGGAATCCGATCCGGGTGCCAGGGCTCCGAGTTCAAGGCATTCGGTAAATTGTCACTTTTCTCGACGCTTGCGGGATAGGTTGCGCGGGCGAGAGTTTTCCGGTGGAGGCGATTCATGAAGCAAACAGCGAAAATCTTCGCGTTGCTGTTGGTGGTGTTCTACGGATCCTGGGCATTCGCCCAGTTCCTCAGCGGCATCCAGGGAACGGTGCAGGACCAGACCGGGGCCGCGGTTGCAGGAGCGACCGTCACCATCACCGACACCCGAACGAATATAACCAAGTCGATCACAACCAATGAGAGCGGATTTTTCCGGTTCGACAGCATCGGGGCCTCGACTTATGTCGTGCATGTCACGGCCAGCGGCTTCACCAGCTGGGACCAGAAGGACCTGGTCCTCGGTCCGGGTGAGACTCGCACCATTACCCCGGCGCTCAATGTGGGATCAACTTCGACCAGCGTCACCGTCCAGGCAGCGGCCGTTCAGCTCGACCTGGTAACGCCGACTACCTCCTCGGTCGTCAGTTCCAAGACGGTCGAAAACACCCCGCTTCCCGGCCAGAACGTCTACAGCCTGGCGACGCTGACCCCCGGCATGACCGGCTCCGCCGTCACCTCGGGCGACAACTATACGAATGAATACGCGATCAACATTAACGCCGCCGGTCTCCGCCAGGAAGAAAACGGTTATCAGATTGACGGAGCCTACACGAACACGCCCTCCCGCGGCGGCGGCAGTTCAATCTCGCCGAACCCGGCCATCGTCGAGTCCATGGACATCCGCACCAACGACTTCGACGCCGCAAAGGGCCGCAACGGTGGCGCAACCATCGATATCTTCACGAAGTCGGGTAGCAACGACTTTCACGGCAGCATCGACTACTACTTCCTGAACAACAACCTCTCGGCACACACCGAGTTCAATAACACCGTCCCCACCTTTACCCGCAACGAGATCGGCGCGACCTTCGGTGGGCCGATCATCAAGAATAAGTTCTTCATCTTCGGTGCAGTTGACGTGCTGCGTTCGAGCACGACCAATGCCAGCACCTATCAGGTGGAAACCCCGGACTTCACCAACTGGGCGAAGACGAATCTGCCGAACAATATCGCTACTCAGATTCTGACTACCGCGCCCCCGCTTTCCAACCCCACGAGCGGCATCCAGACTGTTGCACAGGTACTGGCGGCAAATTCGGGCATCACTACCCCACCCGCGAACCTTCCTCTCACGCTGCCTGCGCTGGGCACCGCAAACATCGCGTATTCGGTTCCTAAAGACGGATACCAATGGAGCGTACGTGGCGACTACTACATCCGCCAAAACGATCGCTTATACGTGACTGGGATTCGTACTTACGTCACCTCGCAGGGCGCGACACCCCGTCCCGCTCTGAATGACGACGAAAAGAACAGCTCAGACTTCGTAAACGTTGACTACACACATACCTTTTCGCCAAGGCTGCTTAACGAAGCCGGCGCGAACATCATTCGTCCTTACGGTTCTGACCTTGCCGCACCGACCATGAATATCCCTTACGTCAATGTCACCGGCTTGCAGAACTTCAACAACTGGGGGCCTGGCAACTTCACCCAGCAGACGATGGGCTGGCGCGATATGATGCAGACCACCTTTAAGAACCACAGTCTGAAGTTTGGATTCGAGCAATTCAATATTCGCGAAAACGCCTTACAGACCGGTGCGTTTACGCGTCCGACCTACAACTTCAACAACCTGATCGATTTCGTGCAGGACGCAGCACTGACCGAGTCGGGGACCCCCGTCGATCTCAACACGCACCAGCAGGCTCCGTACACCCGTCGGTACCGCACGCTTTATACCGGCGCATTCGTCCAGGACAGCTGGAAGATCGCTCCGACTTTCACGTTCAACGCCGGCCTTCGCTATGACGTGATGGCAGACTTCTTCGCCATCAATCAACCCAGGCTCACGAACTTCACTCTGGGTTCCGGTGACTTCAACACGGCAGTCGCGACCGGCACAACCGGCTACACCCCAAGCCCGCACGTTCTGGATCACAACATCTGGGGTCTTGGGCCTCGCATCGGTTTCTCGTGGGACATCTTCGGCACCGGCAAGACAGCCCTGCGCGGTGGCGTAGGCATGTTTAACGACCAGCCGCCCTACCTGCACATTACGGATATCACCGCCGGGAACCTTCCGAACTACTACACTCCTTCGCTGGACAGAAGACAGGGAACAATACCGAACTTCCAACTTTGCAGCGCTCCCACAGGCTTTACCGAGGTCTGCCCGATCGTCGATACCAGCAATATCACGCTTAATTCCTCGGGCGGAGCGGTGCTGACGAATCCAGACGGTAGTCAGACCATTCAAAGAGCTAGCCTCGGCGCATTCTCGCCGGACTACAAGCTGACGAGGGTCGAAGCGTGGACTCTCAGTGTTCAACAGGAGCTCCCTTACAACATGGTTTTCGAGTTGAACTACTCGGGAACCGCCGCACGGCACCTGCCAATCTTTAATCAGGACATCAACCGCTTCAGCGGAGACCTGGTCGTGAACAAGGGTAGCCTGCAGCGACTCAATCCGAACTTCAACACCATTCAGTACGCATATTCAAACGGCAACTCCTTTGGTAGTGTCGGATCGGCGACGCTGGCACGACGCTTTACGCATGGTGTCGCCTTCCGTGGCATTTACACCTGGAGCAAGGCTCTGGATTACCTCAGCACTGCTGGATCGCTCGACGGTGGAAACGTCACCGGCAACTTCAATGGCGGTAATTCTGACGTAATCGTCAACAACGATCTCAAAGCGCAACGTGGACGAGCGGACTTCGATATCCGCCAGCAGTTCACCGCAGATGGAACCTGGACCACCCCGAACTCCTACAGCTCGCGATGGGAGCGCGGTGTATTCGGCGATTGGCAATTTGGCGGCGTCTGGATCGTGCAAAGCGGTCTGCCATTTACCGTCTACACCTCAGCGGCGTTCTCGCCGGTGTACAACGTTACCGTAAATAACACCACGCCACCCTGCAGTCAGATTCCAGGATGCCAGGTAATTGGCAACTCAGGCGGCGACTACAACGCCGACGGCTCAAACTTCGACCTGCCGAACGTGCCGAAGTTTGGCCGCCACCTGCAGGGACAAAGCCGCAAGGCCTTCATCAACGGAATCTTCTCGGCCTCCGATTTCCCCACTCCCGCTCTCGGGCAGGAAGGAAACCTGGGCCGCAACACCTACGACGGTCCTGGATACAATAACGTGGACTTCACCTTCGAGCGCTTCTTCCACACGCCCTGGTTCTTCGGCGAGAAGATGCAGATCGAAGCCAAAGGAGAAGTCACCAACCTCTTTAACCGCGCCAACCTGCTGGGCATGAACTCAGATCTGTCCTCCGGACTTTTTGGCAAGTCCAATAACCAGTACCCGGCGCGCTACCTCCAGCTCCATATTCGCGCCACTTTCTAAACACCGCGCGGTGGAACTGCCTCGAGCATCACAGGCAGTTTCACCGCGTTTTTCTTTGCAGATTTTTCGCAGTCACGATGGAAGGAAATTTCCTCACATGCGTTCATGCCTTCGCTTCACGCTGCCTTCGCTTCTTTTTGCTGCACTTCCTATCTATGCGCAAACCTCTGGCCAGCAGGCCCCGGATCTGCCACCGGTTTCGGCAGAACAATCCGCCACCGGCCTTCACGGAACGGTTGGCAGTGAACAGGTCAACATCACCGTCTGCAGCGACTCCGTCATTCATGTCGTGACCGTTCCTGAAGGCGGCAGCACCAGCTCTCCGAAGCCGTGGATGCTCGATCAGAAAGAGTCCTGCCCCGGCGGGAAATTCACCTTCACGAAAAACGCCGATAACGCCACGCTGAAGACTGCGCAGCTTCAGATCGACTTCTCGCTCTCGCGCGGAAACATTCTGATTCACGACATGGCGGGAGACCAGCTTCTGCAGGAAAGCAGAAACGTCCCCCGCACCTACGAGCCGGTCGTTCTGAATGGCGAGCATACTTTTCAGGTCGAAGACCGCTTCAACGCCAATCCCTCGGAGGGTATCTACGGGCTCGGCCAGCATCAGAGCGGACTCTTCAACTATCGTGGAGCAACCGTCGAACTCGGCCAGAACAACACCGATGTTGCCATTCCCTTTCTCGTGTCAAACCGGGGCTACGCAATCCTGTGGAACACGGCGGCGCTCTCCTATTTTGACAATCGTTTTCCGCGCGATATCAGCCTGAGTTCCATCGCGGGCAAGTCGATCGATTACTACTTCATCTATGGGCCGGAGATGGACAGCATCATCCATCAATACCGCAGCATGACGGGACACACTCCCCTGCTGCCCAAGTGGGCTTACGGCTTCTTCCAGTCCAAAGACAAATACATCTCTCTCGACGAAATCCTGGACGTCGGAAAACGCTACCGTGACGAGCACATTCCCCTCGACGCCATCGTGCAGGACTGGTTCTGGTGGAAGATCGAAGGCGATCCGATCTTCAACTCGAACTATCATGACGTTCCTGCCGATCTCGAAAAGCTCCACCAGATGAACATCCACGCGATGATCTCGGCGTGGGCCCTGCTCGATCCCCGCTCTGAAAACTTCAAGCAGATGGAGGCGAATCACTTCGACGTTCCCGGAGCACACGTCTACGATCCGAGCAATCCCGCCGCGCGCGACCTTTACTGGAAAAATCTGACCGGCAAGCTCTTTGCACAGGGATGGGATGCCTTCTGGCTCGACAGCGCCGAACCGGAAGAGTACTTCCCTCATCTCGGCGACGCGATTCTGCGCAACAAGACTCTCGCCATCGGCAACGGCGCGGAGTACACGAACGTCTTCCCTCTCCTGCACACCATCGGCACGCAGGAGCACTGGAAGCAGGACAACGACAAGAAGCGTGTCTTTCTGCTGACGCGTTCCGCTTTTGTAGGTCAGCAGCGCGTGGGAGCAACCGTCTGGTCGGGCGACGTGTACAGCACATGGTGGGCACTGTCGAAGCAGCCTGCAGCCGGATTGAACTTCGCTCTTTCCGGCTACCCATACTGGACGACAGACATCGGCGGTTACATTCCTCCTATCGATGGCAAGGCTGAAGAACCAGACTTCGAAAACATCTACACACGCTGGTTCGAGTTCGGAACCTTCTGCCCGATCTTCCGCACGCACGGTCATCGCCCGGCCAACGAGCTGTGGAGCTATAAGAATGCCGAACCCATCCTGGTTTCGTATGACAAGCTGCGTTACCGGCTGATGCCCTACATCTATTCGCTGGCGTGGAAGGTGACGGACCAGGATTACACCATTCAGCGCCCGCTGATCATGGACTGGCGCACCGATCCGAAGGTTGCAAATATCGGCGATCAGTTCATGTTCGGTCCGGCGTTGATGGTCAGCCCGGTATTAAAAGCAAATGCCACGAAGCGCGAGGTATACCTGCCTGAATCTCCTGCATGGTACGACTTCTGGACCGGCGAAACCGTGAAGGGCAACAGCGATCTCGACGTGGAAGCACCGCTGGGCAAGCTTCCTCTGTATGTCCGCGCTGGATCGATCCTGCCGCTCGGCCCCGAGATCGAATATGCCGAGCAGGATCCCGGCGGACCGATCGAGCTGCGCATCTATCGCGGAGCCGACGGAAGCTTTGACCTGTACGAAGACTCCGGAGACTCCTACGACTACCAAAAAGGCATGCATGCGATCACGCCGATTCACTGGGACGACCGCAGCGGCACGCTGACCATCGGAAAACGCGAAGGATCCTTCCCTGGCATGCCGGAAAAACGCCAGTTCCGGATCGTCTTCGTTGGAAAAGATCACGGCGCTGGCGGCGGTGTTTCTCAACGCGCCGATCGCGAAATCGAGTATGACGGAAAGGAAGTGCGAGTAGCGGCACACTGATTCCCAATTCGGCGCAAGATGCTTTGCTTTCAGTAGCTTACGGTTTCGATTACGACGCAGCTTCGATCTTGGTCTACAATGGCGACCGTTCGGAAATGGACCCCTGGAACGCCATGAATCCAATAGACGCAACGATTGAGAGGCCGGCGGTAGAGAAGCCACAGGATGATTTTGCGCAAAAAACTTTGATCCTTGAGGAACTCGATCATGTTCTGAAGAGCCGTTTCTTCAGAAACTCCGAGCGCGGCAAACAGTTTCTGACGTATGTGGTGCAGAATGCCCTTGCCGGGCGCACAGACGTTCTCAAAGAACGCGTGATCGGAATAGAGGTCTTTGGACGGCCGGCCAACTATGCGACTGGCGAAGATCCGGTTGTGCGCGTGCAGGCAGGCGAGGTCCGCCGGAGGCTGGAGCAGTACTACCACTCCGGGCAGGAGAGTTCGCGAGTTCAGATCGAGCTGCCGACCGGGTCTTATACACCCGGGTTTCGCTGGTCCGAAGCCGTATCGGAAGAGCCTGCAGCGGCAGTTCCAGCACTTCTCGAGCCAGAATTGAAATCGAAACCCGAATCCGGTTTCCGGCAGGCGCTCCCCTGGGGGCTCGCAGCCGCAGGTTTCACAATCGCTCTCGCTCTTGCCGTGCACATTTTATGGCCCGGCCTTCTGCACAGGAAAGCAGCGCTTGAACGCTTCTGGGAGCCCGGTTTTTCGGCAGCTCAGCCGATATTGATCTGCGTGCCGGCACCGATTGTTTACATGCCGACCCATGACTTCTTCGATCGCTACTCGTCAGCGCATCAGGGGCAGTTCGCGACAGAGATGCAACGTATCACGGAAGCGTTACCGCTAGACTCGGACGCCAAACTGGCATGGAAAGATCTGCGCGCGGTGAAGGATCTGGGCCTTGCCACCGGCGACGTCTACGCTGCTGTTCAGCTGACCACGTTCCTGGACAAGCATGAGCGCCGGAGCCAGCTCCGCGTGGGCCAGAACTACTCTTTCGCCGACCTTCGCAACTCGCCCGCGGTTCTCGTGGGCGCATACAACAACAAGTGGGCGGTTCAGTTGACCTCGAATCTGCGCTACCGGTTTCTGGACGGGAATCCGAAGTCGGTGGAAATTTTCGACAGCGCGCCGGGCGGCCAGCACTGGAATCCATCATTCGACGAACAAGGCCAGGTGGTCCACGACTTCGGACTCGTCACACGCCTGCTTGACTCAAAGACCGGCCAATTCACAGTTACGATCGGCGGCATCAAGGCTGACGGAACACAAGCCGCGGCCGAACTCATCACCAACCCTGATTACTTCAAGCAAGTGCTCCCCGATGCGCCGCCCAACTGGGAGACGAAGAATATGGAAGTCGTGATTGAAACCACCGTCACGGACATGATCGCCAGCCCGCCTCACGTGGTAAAAGCCTACTTCTGGTAAACGAAGGTCGATTCAGGACCAAATCTGTCGTATATTGAGAAAGCGGACAGATCTGGTCCGAACTCCAGAAGCGGTCGTGAGGCTCCATAAGAGCTGCGTGGCCGGTAGAAAGACAATCCCGTGTGTTCTCTTCGTTCTGCTTTGCTTGCTCTTCTCCTGTCGTCCTTCGCACTTCCCAATCTGAGCCTTGCGCAGTCGGCGCAGTTTACCGGGCTGGTTTCTGACTCCTCGAAAGCGGTGGTCTCTCACGCATCGGTTGTGCTGGTGAACCAGCAGACGCAGGAAACTTCCAGCGCACAGACCAATGATGCCGGGCTGTTTTTTGTTCCGTCGCTGAAGCCGGGCGTTTACACGGTCAGGGTATCGTCACCCGGATTCGAAACCGAGGTGATTCGTGACGTGCACGTTGAAGTTGCCGGTAAGCTCTCGCGCGATATTGTGCTGCATGTGGGTTCGCAGTCGCAGGAGGTAACAGTAAACGGCAGCGGAGAAAACCTGAACACCACCGATGCCTCGGTAAGCACGGTTGTCGATCACCGGTTCGTGGAGAATCTGCCTTTGAACGGCCGCAGCTTCCAGTCTCTGATGACGATGCTTCCGGGCACCGAGGTCGTTCCCTCGACAGGCAATGGATCGAGCGGCGAAATCAGCGTGAACGGCCAACGTACGGAGTCGAACTACTTCACCGTAGACGGCATCAGCGCCAACACCGGCGCCACCGTTTCAACTTCGGGCTATACGGGCGCCGGTTTCTCCGGAGCAACGCCGCAGGAAAGCGCCTTCGGCACAACGCAGAGCCTTGTCTCGATTGACGCGCTGCAGGAGTTCCGCGCAACGACCTCTTCCTACTCCGCCGAATATGGACGCAGCCCCGGCGGCCAGTTCAGCTTTGCCACGCGTGCGGGCACGAACGAATATCACGGCACCGCATTCGACTTCCTTCGTAACGACGCGATGGATGCCAGGAACGTATTCGACACGGCCAAGCTGCCGCTGCGGCAGAATGATTTTGGCGGTACACTGGGCGGCCCCATTCGCATTCCGCACCTCTACGACGGCCGCGACAAGACGTTCTTCTTCTTCTCCTATGAAGCGTTGCGCCTCACCAGCCCGGTCGCTTCCAAGCTTTATGAAGTGCCGAGCGACGATCTGCGCAGCAAGGCTCCATCCGCGCTTCAGCCGTTCCTCGACGCATTTCCGCTTCCGAACGGCGCCGACCAGGGCAACGGGCTTGCCTACTACACCGCGGGCTACTCTGCGCCGAGCAGCCTGGACACGCGCAGCATCCGCATCGATCACACCATCAACGACCGCTTCAAGTTCTTCGGCCGCTACAGCGATGTGCCTTCGCAGAGCACCGCACGCCAGGACACTGACCTGGCGCAGGTAAACCAGACCGTACGCAACGTGACAACGCTGGTGCTTGGCGTAAGCTCGGTGCTGACGCCTTCGATTGCCAACGAGCTCCGCTTCGGCGTCACTGGCAACGATTACAGGTCCAACCGCTACCTCGACAACTTTGGCGGAGCCACGCCGCTAAGCGTCAGCCTCGCTCCTGGCCTTGCTGACGGGGACTGGATGACGTTCTTCCTCTTCTACGGCCTCTATCCCTACTACCTGCTCGAGCCGCAGTCGAACCGTCAGCGGCAGGTCAATGTCGTGGATTCGTTCACCGAGACCATCGGACGCCACACGCTGAAGTATGGCGTGGACTATCGCCGTCTCATTACGTCGGAGAAACTGCCGCCGCTCTGGGAAGTCGCGTTCTACTATGACGAGCCTTCGGTTCTGAACAACACGCCCGCGGGACTCGATGTGTACACGCAGTCCATCAACATGAAGGCGTTGAATCGCAACTTCTCGGCCTTCGTGCAGGACGAATGGAAGGCGACCGATCGCCTGAGCCTCTCGCTCGGCGTGCGTTGGGAGCTGAATCCGCCGCCGACTGACGCCAACGGCAACACGCCCTACACAGTTACCCAGATTACCGACCTTGCGACGACGACTGCCGCGCCTAAGAACACCTCGCTCTGGAAGACCACCTACAACAACTTCGCGCCGCGCGTGGGCGTTGCCTACATCCTGAATCGCACGCCGGGCATGGAAACCGTTCTGCGTGCCGGCGGCGGACTATTCTACGACACAGGCACCGCGTTGAGCGCCGACGGCTATTACGGCATCGGCACGACTGGATTCGCAGCCTACACTTCGCCTTTCCCGGCAACACTTCAGCAGGTGCAGGCGACTCCTGCTCCGAGTGCGGCAGCGCCTTATAACGCGCCGATCTGGGCTTACGATCCGAAGCTCAAGCTGCCTTACACCGGCCAGTGGAACGTCGCGCTCGAACAGCAGGTGGGCGCGAACCAGACGCTGAACATCAACTATGTCGGCTCGGCAGGACGCCGCCTGCTGGCACAGCGGCTCTACTATCCGGATGCGCTCGGCAACACGGCCTTCGCCGATCACGAAGGGCTCTACGTTACGACCAATGCAGCATCGTCCGACTACAACGCGCTGCAGATTCGCTTCGACCGCAAGCTGTCCCACGGCTTCCAGATCCTTGCCGACTACACCTGGGCGCATGCCTTCGACACAGCGACAACCAACTTCACGGTCTACACGCTTGAGCGCGCGCCTTCCGACTACGATATCCGCAACAACTTCCAGGCGGCTCTCAGCTACGACATCGGCGGCAACTACTCGAATAACATTGCCAGCTACGTACTGAAACACTGGTCGGCGGATGCCCGCATCGCTGCGCGCTCGAGCCTGCCCGTGGATGTGCTCGACGCCGCAACTGCGGTCACCACTTCACAGCAGGCAGTTTTCTACCACCCCAACTACGATCGTTCGAAGCCGCTGTATCTCTACGGCAGCCAATATCCAGGCGGACGCACCATAAACTACAACGCATTTACGCCTGCCGATGGAGGCACGGCGGAAGGCAATTCGGGCCGCAATGTCGCTCGTGGATTCGATTCCGTGCAGGCAGACATCACGCTGCGCCGCGACTTCCCATTCAACGAACGTGTCGGTCTGCAGTTCCGAGCCGAAGCGTACAATGTCTTCAACCATCCGATCTACGGCGACATTTACAACTCACTTTCGGATGGCGCATCGCTCTTCGGCCAGGCTTACGACACGCAGAACAGCCAACTGGGCGGACTGGGATCGCTGTACCAGGTGGGCGGACCTCGCTCCATGCAGGTGGCGCTAAAGCTGCACTTCTGATCGTGTGCTGCGCGGTGCCGCATGGCAGGGTGCCGCATAGCTTTCATCATTTCCGGAGGCAGCTTTGCCGTCAGTTGCAGCACAGCCAGAACGCGGCGCCCGGCGCTCGCTCCGCCAACGTCTTCTCAATAACCCGCAACAGGTGTGGCTGCGAAAGGCCTTCTTCCAGGTGCACCTGTGGGCAGGTATTCTTGTCGGTCTCTACATTATTGCGATTGGCGTCAGCGGATCGATTCTCGTCTTCAAGGAAGAGTTGTTGCCGCGCCCTCACGTGGCCGTGCCTGCGCTCAACCTGCGCGGATGCACTCCGGAACAACTGGCCCAGAACATCGATCTCGTGAACCACGCTTATCCAGCCGATCGCGTCTACCTCGCGAACTGCCCGGATGAAGGCAATCCCCTGTTTGCAATCTCCACGCGGGAGCCAATGAAGAGCCGGCCTGCTGTCCGTCGCAAGCCGGTCGACCCTGCCAACGTTTATGTCCATCCAGTGAGCAACCAGATCGTCGGCAATGCCGACGTCGATGGCTCGTGGTTGCACTGGGTCGAGGACTTCCACATTTACCTGCTCGCCGGGCGCAGCGGCGAGCAGTGGAACGGTGCCGGAGCGGCAGCGCTGTTGATCCTTGCGCTTAGCGGCTCGGTGCTGTGGTGGCCTGGCATCAAGCGCTGGAGGCAGTCTCTGACGGTCGACTTCAAGCGTAGCTGGAAGCGCATCAACTGGGATCTCCACTCCGCCATCGGTATCTGGACAGTGCTCTTCACAATTACCTGGGCTGCAAGCGGCGTCTACTTCGCATGGCCAAAGGCTTTTACGGCGGGCATTGAATCGATCTCACGCACCGTCACGGCGAAATATCCAGCGCAACAGTTGGTTTCCCTCGGCGAAACGATCAAGCCGGACACTACAGGCTTCGATCTGCTCACAGTGCTGCACGATGCGCAGCAGCGCTCGCCACAGGGCGCGCTCGAAGGCTGCTTTTATGGCTCGGGACCAACACCGATGTTCACCGTCTACATGGCGCGCGGCCACATGGGCGATTTCGCCAACACAGACTTCATCTACTACGACCAGAACACCGGCCGCCATCTGCTGACCTGGAATCGCGGACAGAACCAGACACTCGGCGACTGGCTGCTGTGGCTTGCGGTGCCACTGCACTTCGGCACGTCGTGGGGATTGGGAGTCAAGATCGCCTGGGCGATCCTCGGTCTTGTTCTGCCAGCGCTGACCGTAACCGGTTTCATCATGTACTGGAACCGGTATCTCGGCAAGAAGATGCGCCGGGCCTGACGCTCGTGTGGCGTTATATCCTGAACCTTGACCAATCTGCGAGGAATTCAAAGACATGAGCGAGCAAACGACTGAGAAGCCGGGCATCCCCGGCATTGCGACCGTTACCGAAGGCAAGGGCGGACTGCCGATGGTGTTGATCACCTCGACCGATGCGAACGCGGAGATCTATCTCCACGGCGCGCACGTTACATCGTGGCAGCCCTGGAATGTAAGCGATGACGTGATCTTCGTCAGCAAGGCAACGAAGTGGGAAGACGGCAAGGCCATTCGCGGCGGCATTCCCATCTGCTGGCCGTGGTTTGGCGCGAAAGCCGATGACCCGAAAGCTCCGTCGCACGGCTTTGCCCGCACACGCGCATGGAAACTGCATGCGACGGCGCAGACGGAAGAGGGCGTGGTCGTCGAACTGCTGCTTGAAAGCGACGAAGACACCCGCAAGCTGTGGCCGCATGATTTCCGCCTTGTCCATCGCGTGACCTTCGGGTCGGCGTTGAAGGCGGAGCTGATCCTCACCAACACGGGTACAGCCGAGTTCACATTCGAAGAAGCACAGCACACTTACTACCGCGTGGGCGATGCTTCGCAGGTAAAGATCGAAGGGCTGGATGGCGTGTCATACCTCGACAAGAGAGACAGCAACGCGAAGAAGCAGCAACAGGGCCCGGTGATCTTCGAGAAGCCTACCGATCGCGTATATCTAGACACAGCACATGCTGTCGATCTGATCGATCCCGTATTGGGGCGGCGTATCCACGTCGAGAAGCAGAACTCGCTCACCACCGTGGTGTGGAATCCGGGCGCGGAGGGCGCAAAGGCCTTCGCCGACATGGAAGACGACGAGTGGAAGAAGATGGCCTGCATCGAAGCATGCAACGTCGGCGCATTCGCCGTAAAGCTTGCGCCGGGAGCCAGCCACACCATGACGACACTGGTGACGGTCGACTTCCTGTAAGGCTTTCTTTCAAGCAGAAGAAAGGGCGCGGATCATGCGATCCGCGCCCTTCTGTTTTCGTTACGTCTTAGAATTCCAGACGCATCGAGACCTGTCCGGTACGGTTGCCACCATTCTCACTGGTTGTCGCAGAGGTGATGGTTCCGAAGGCGCTCGCGTTGCTCAGATCGAGGTTCGGCTGGCCCAGGTTGTTGTGGTTGAGCACGTTGGTAAAGGTACCTTCCGCACGCAGGTGCAGCCGTGTCGTAATCTCAAAGCTCTTGCTGAGACCCGCCGACAGGTTTACCAGGCCAGGGCCGGTGATGGTGCCAACTCCGCTGTTGCCGAAGCGGCCGATCGGGTTGGGAACCGGTCCGGAGCCACTGCCCGTGGTGCAGGGCGTGCCGAACTGCCAGCTCGGATCGCCGGGGCAGGCAAATGCCGCCGGATTGATCCAGTGCTCGCGGCTCTGGTGCGCAGGCTTCCAGCTCACACCCGGAACGATGTCGGGATGCTGCGAGCGGCCCGGAGGTGTCCAGCCGGCAGCCGACGAGCTGAGGCCGGAGCCAGTGCCCGAAGGATCGCCCTGTCCGCCTGGGAAGTAAGGAGTAAGGAACGCACCGGTCTGCCAGAGGAAGATACCGCTGAGGCGCCATCCACCGATGGCATCGTCCAGTACGCGTGGCATGTTGGCGCCGAACTGTCGTCCGCGGCCGAAGGGCAGATCGTAGACAGCCGTGGTCTGCCAGCGATGACGGCGCGTGCCTTCCACGTTACCGAAGTCGGCATAGCGATCGAGGATCGAGGTGGCGCGCGAACCGCCGGATTCACCCGCAAAGCTGGTGCTGTCCGGACCCTGGTTGTCAGCCAGCGCCTTCGCATAGGTCCATGACGAGTCGAAGGTCAATCCATGCTGGAAGCGGTGGCTTGCTTCCACCTGCAGCGAGTGGTAGCTCTGGTTGGCGCCCGTGGCGCGAGTATTGATGACGCCCCAGTTCGGGAAGAGACGCGCACTCAAGGGCTGGTTATAGGCCGACACCGTGGAAGAGAACGGCAGCGTGTTTTCATCCGGAGCCCAGACGAGCTGGTGCGTTTCCGAGCCGATGTAAGAGACGCGCAGCGCGTAACCCGAACCGAAGTCGTGGTCCACGCTCAGCGACCACTGCTCGGTGTAAGGGTCCTTCCAGTTGGTGCTGTTCGCCGTACCGAAGTAGTCGGTGCCGTAGCAGGTGGTGCAGACGCCGTTACCGGCGGAGATCTGCGGCCACTGGTAGCCGATCGCGTGAGTGGTCTCGTTGTAGGTGTTGGTGTACTGCGAGGTCGCGGCCTGCAGCGTACCTGTGAGCGAGTAGAAGTTCGAACCGTACAGCGTGATGTTGTACATGCCGAAGCCGCCGCGGATCGCCGTGCGGTCGTCATTGAATGGACGATAGGCAAAACCGAAGCGCGGCATGACGCGCTTCTTGGGATAGTGCTTCAGGCCATCGGGAAAACCAGCAGCGCTGTTGCCCTGAACAGGCATACAGGGCGCGCCGTTGATCGTGGCGCTGTTGGTGTTGTTGATGCCATCGGGATCGCATGCATTGGCGCTGGCGAGATAAGCCTGGGCAAGCAGGCTCTCCTTGCCGTCCGGATAGATGGCTCGGCCGGAGAGAGCAACGCCGGGATCGAAGTTGCCGATGTCGCCACCGAGGTCATGATAGCCAGGGTGCAGTTCATAGCGAAGACCGTAGCTCAGCGTGAGGCGCGGGGTTGCCTTCCACTGATCCTGGATAAACGCTTCGTAGTAAGCCGAGACGCCATCGTTATCGTGCTGCACCACGTCATAGTCGGTGGTGTTGGGGATACCGCTCAGGAAGTCGGCGAAATCCACGCCGGTATAAAGACCCTGCGCGGAGCCACTCACCGAGTAGCCGAAGGTGCCGTAGTTGTCGGCGCCAAGGAAGCCCAGCGGCGACAGTGCTTCGATGTGGTAGATATCGCCACCGAACTTGATGTTGTGGTTCCCGTGTGTCCAGGTCAGCGAGTCCGAGTATACGAAGATGCTCGACTCGTTGACTGACGAGAGACGGTCTGCGCTTAGCGAACTGAGGTTGTGGAAGTCGATTTCCGGCAGGCCGTTGTAGAAGAGATTCTGCAGACCGTTCAGCCCAAGATTTTCGGTAAACGACTTGCCGTCGATGCTGTTGCTCTTGGTGTTCGTGACCTTGGTGAAGCCGAAGTGGAATTCGTCGATCACATTCGGCCTGATCGTCCAGGTGAGGTTGGTGCTCAATGCGTTCGAGCGATTAGTGACCGGCGACGAAGGCACGAGCAAGGGTTCAGTGTCCGTCGTGGGATAGTTCTTCCAGGTGTAGCGGCCCCAGACGAGGAACTTCTGGTTCGATCCGAAGTACTGATCGGCGCGGATGTCGAACTGGTCGCTCTTCTGGCTGCTGTCCTGGTTCACATAGTAGTTGGCGTTCTGTCCGTCCGTGTAGGAGGTCAGCGACGTGCCGGGGTCGGCATGGTTCGGGTCAGGATAAAAGCTGAGCAGGCTCTTCGCCGCGGCGTTCACGCTCGGCAGAACATAGCCGTAGCTTCCGCCGGTGTATGGGTTGCGAAGACCGGCGAAAGGATTGGTTGAGTCTCCAGTGGAGTAGTTCGAGAAGTCGCCGTTCTTCATTGCCGCAGTCGGCACGCGATATTGTTCGGGTGTCTGTTGCGGAAAGCGGTAACCCTCGTAGTCGCCGAAGATGAAGGTCTTGTCGTGGCCGTTGTAGAGATGAGGAATAACGACCGGGCCGCTGAACTGGCCGCCGAACGTATTGCCGATCTTGTGCGGCTTCGAGTCGGCACCATAGGGGATCGAGTCAAAGGCCGCGTTCTGGTGATACCAGAATGCAGCACCGTGTATGGTGTTTGTGCCGCCCTTGGTGATGATCGAAACTTCGCCGGGCTGTCCGTATTCCGCGTTGTTGCCGACACCGTCCGTACGCAGTTCCGAGATGGCTTCCGTCGAAGGGAATGCGTCGGCGATCGGGCCGCCACCGGCCGCGTTCTGAATGGTGACGCCATCGACCTTGAATTCGGTCGCGAAAGTCGAACCGCCCTGAAGCGAGTACGATCCCTGGTCGGCCTGCACGCCGGGCAGGGTTGCAATCGTGCTGAGACCGCTGGTGCCGTTCGAACTGGCGCGATTGTTTACCGGCAGATTTTCAGCGTCTTCGCGCGTAAAGACAGCGCTGATCGAGTTCGACTCGGTTTCAATGGCGGAGGCTTTGTCGCCGCTGACCGTCACCTGCTGCTGAACAGAACCTACTTCAAGCTTCGCATCCATGCGCAGTTGCTGGCGGGCGACGAGCTGCGCTCCGGCAACCGACCACTTCTGGAATCCGGCAGCCTCGACTGTGAGCGAGTAGTTGGCAGGCTTCGAATTGAGGAACTGATAGTTGCCCGACTCGTTGCTGGTGGTAGTACGCGAGACACCTTCGTCGTTATTTACAAGCGTGACGGTTGCATTTGGCACGACCGCACCGGCAGAGTCTTTCACCGTGCCGAGAATGGCGCCTTCGGTAGACTGCGCCCAGCCTGTACCGGCGATGGCAAAGGTGCAGAAGAGTGCGATGGCGACGAACCACAGTCGCAGGATTGGGAACGAGATCGCACTTCTCTTTCTGTGCGAAATGGCGGCTTCCTGAACTCCATAAAAATGAATCATATGCAAGGAAATTCCTTGTGTGGGTTATTTTTGGACGCAGTTACTGCCCTGGTTTGTGACTCGGACTATAAACACGAAACGTTACAAACCTGCTGTATTTCGACTCGGTGCGCTGCCGAAGGGCGATAATTCGCACAACATTCACAATGCCGAAAATATGGCACTGTCATGGATACGTTTTACTTTTGGGGCCGATACACGGAATACGCGAAGAAAGGCGAGGGATACGCGAGGCAATATTCTCAGGAAACACTTCGAAGGACAAGAAGAAGATTTCAACATGCAAAAAGCGGTGGAGCTCTTGCGCTCCACCGCACAATTCAGGCAGATTTTTCGATCATGCAGTCGTCAATGCGCATTGCCGTGCGCGCCACAATGCACCTTCGAGCGGGTCGACCGCCTCGGGCAAGATGGCCGCCACGGGCAGATGCTGACGAATCGTCTCGATCATGCTCTCCCGCACCATGGTGATGTGGTGAAGGATGCTGCCCGTAAAAGCGATACCGGGCATGGGAGCATCTGGTTCGCGATGACGCACCTGACGGAAAGCTTCGACTGCGGCCTCGGCCAGGAGCCGTCCACCGGAGATGAGGATCTGTGACGCAATCGCATCGCCCTGCTCCGCGCACTCCGCCACAATGCCCGCGAGCAGCGAAAAGTCGGGTCCGGGAACCTTGGTGGCAATGTCGATGACTTCGCCGATACTTGAAGCTGACCAGAATTGCATGACGCGATCTATCACCATCGAGCGCTGACCGAAATCGAGCAGGCGGGTTGCGGTACGAAGCGCCTGATGCCCGATCCAGTAGCCTGAGGCTTCATCGCCCAATACCGGGCCCCAACCGCCGACGTTCAGCAGTTCTCCCGCGCCGGTGCGTCCAATCACATTCGAGCCGGTACCCGCCATGGCAAGCACGCCGGGGGCTCCGGGAAACGCCGCATCGAGCGCAATCTCTTCATCGCCGCAGATAACGATCTGCCCACCGGCAAGCGGCGAAAGGATGCTGCGCATCCATCCGTCGGTCTGCGGCAGGCGAACACCCGCCGTACCAATGCATGACGCGACGACTTCGCGCATGTTTACGCCAGTACGCTGGGCCAGTTTGCCGAGCGCTTCCGTAAGGTTTTCGCGCGCCTGTTCCTGGGTTACGCGGAGTGGCTTGATGCTGCCGCCTGCTTCGCGGTCGAGAATCCGGTTGTCATCGCCGAGGGCGCAAATGGTTTTGGTGCCGCCTACATCGAGGCCGAGAAAAAATGCCATGCTACTGCTGTCCTTCAGAGAGCGCGGGAACCAGGATGGGAGAGAGAACGTTCAGCGATCCATCGACCTTTGGAGCGTTCAGACCCAGCAACCGCGCAATAAGCGGGTATAGATTTACATTTTCGAACGGCTTGAGCTGTACACCCGGCTCAATGTCCGGCCCCGATGCGAAAAAGATCGCGCGCATCGAAGGCATTTCATAAGGATTATAGCCGTGCTCGCCCTTCGGCGGCGCCTTATCCGGCTTATCTCCGGCCGGTCCGTGGGCGCGGATCGCCACCGGCCCCTCCGGCACAATCACCGGGTCGCCCTCACGCGGATTGCTGTTGTAATGCAGCTCTGCCGGCATCTGGGCGCGACGATAGACGCGGAAGTCCGCATCGGCTGCCCGAAGCTTGCGATAAGCCTGCGCAGCATCGGCCTCGGAGTGCGGATAAAGCAGCGGTCCAGCAGTCTCGAAATTGGTCAGCGAGGCGTATTTGTCGAGTGTGATCCACGAACCCCGGGTCTCCTCCATACCGTGATCCGCGACAACGATCAGGTCGATGGGCAGGTGCAGCGCATCCAGCTTCGCTTTCAAAACACCGATTACGTCGTCCACGTGATGCACGGCATCCTTAGCCTCGAGGCTGTTCGGGCCGAACTCATGGCCTTCGTGGTCAGGATCCTGCAGGTACAGCGTCAGGAAATGCGGCCGCTTTTCCGGCGGAAGCTGAAGCCACGCAATGACCTGATCGACACGCTGATCGAAGGGGATCTTTCCATCGAAGTGAAGATAGTAAGAAGGCCGTTTGCCGGCGATCTCCGCCTCGGAACCGGGCCAGAAGAAGCAGGCAGAACGCATGCCCTGCTGCTCTGCCAGCGACCACAGCGGCACGCCTCCGTACCATGAGCCGTCCTGCACCGCCTTCGCATCGCCAAGCCAGTAGGACTCCTTGCGAGCCGGGTCGTAAAAGCCATTCGCAACGATTCCATGGTGTTCGGGATAAAGGCCGGTCACCAGCGTGTAGTGGTTGGGGAAGGTCAGCGATGGGTACGACGGAATCATGCCATCGGGCGCTGTAGCTCCCTCTTTGCCGATCGCCTCGAGGTGCGGAGCGCCATACTGCTTCACATAAGCCACACGAAACCCGTCGAGCGACACAAGAACCACGTAATGCTTCTGCTGCTGCTCAGGAGTGTTGGTGCCGTTGTCGACCGTAACAACCGGAACGGCGGTCTGACAGAAAGCGCCCAGGCCGATGAGGAGAGGAGCAATTGCGGCAGCGATACGGGAAATACGCATGAAAGATCCTTCCATCCAGCTTAAAGCAATCGGATGAAGAGAATGTTCACGGTGCGTGGCAGGGCTTTCCCGCATCTGTTGAGCTTAGGAGGGTTTGTATGAGCACCATCGACCGCCGCCAGTTTCACGCCATGCTGGCCGCTTTAGGCATATCTTCCGCCGGAACCGCCTGGGCAAAAACACCCGAGATGCTCAAGCTCTCGCGCAACGGCTGGATGCCGAATAATGAGCGCCTTCCGGTTCTGCTGTACCGCGCGGCGATTCCCATCTCAGGACCAGACCCGGCCGCGCAGTTTGAAACGCTCTTCCAGCACAATGGATGGCCTCCGCAGTGGCGAAACGGCGTCTTCGATTTCCACCACTACCATTCGACCGCGCACGAGGTGCTGGGCTTCGCCGCCGGACACGCACGCCTGACGCTGGGCGGCGAAGGCGGCCACGAGGTAGCTGTTCAAGCGGGCGATGTGGCCGTGCTGCCTACCGGCACAGGCCATTGCCGCATCGAGGCGAGTGACGACTTCCTGGTGGTTGGGGCGTATCCGCCGGCGCAGTCATGGGATATCTGCCGCAGCGCACCCGGCGACGAAGCCATCCGCCGTATGGCAGCGCTTCCCTTTCCTGGCTCAGACCCGGTGTACGGCAAAGCTGGCGCATTCGGCCAGCTTTGGCACACCTAACGAATAAAGAAGGCCCATGCCGCGATAGCGAAGCCAACGGTTCCAAAGCCGATGCCGAGGTACCAGTAAGCGCGCTGGCGGGTGAGCAGCGTGATTGAGGTGACAACGAGACCGATTTCAAGCAACGCCTCGCCAAGATCGAAGCGGCCGGCGTGGCGTTCGGCCTTGCGGACCTCGCCCTCGAACTCCTTGGCTTTCTCCTGCTCCTCGTTCAGATCGTCATTCCACTTGTCGAGATGAGACTTGTAGGAGTTCGTGATCTTGTCTGCCGTGGCCTGATCGCGAATTGGCAGCGCCTGCAGCAGATCGGCTGTCAGCTGCGTGTCGTACTGGCGATTCTTCTTCGCCTGGTAGAGATTCCACTGGTCGCTGGCTCGAGCCTGCGCCAGCACTGCTTCAGTATGTGTTCGATGCCCGAGCACCGTGGTGATGGCAACCAGCACCGCCAGCACACTCATGGTGAAACTGACTGGCTTTAAGCCTTTTCCCTCGGATGCCCGCTCAGAGTTCTCGTGCAACTCCTGTACTTCGTTCGATTCCATAATTCGTACCTGCTGGGAGTCTAGTCTACGGACTGGACGGTCTCCCGTCGAGCGCTGGCGCCGTGGGCCGCGAGGAAATTCTCGAGCTTTTCCGCATGTCGAAACGCTTCGATGCCACCCGCCGCCGTGATCGACAATGCGCCGGCAAGGTTGCCGAACCGCAGGCATTCATCAAGCGTCAGCTTTCGCAGGTGGGCATGCAGAAAGCCGGCGTTGAAGCTGTCTCCCGCGCCAATGGCATCGATCACGTCGACCTCAATTGCCCGCGACTCATAGCGCGTTCCCTCAAAGAAGGCCGTCGCGCCTTTTTCCGCCCGCTTGATCACCAGCAGCGGCACCCGCGTTGCCAGCCGCTTCGCTGCCCGCTCGAAGTTGTCGTCAGCCATCATGGCGCATGCCTCGCGCTCGTTCGGCATCAGCACATCCACAAATTCAAGCAGCCGCAGAAACTCCTCACCCCAGCGGTTCTGCGGATCATCGTTTGGATCGAGAGAAATAGTCAGTCCATGCCCACGCAGATGCTTAAGCAGCCGAGGCATATCAGGCCGCAGACCTTCCTGCAGGAAGTAGGACGCGAGGTGGAAGTGCCGCGCCGACGAGAGGTAGTCGAGATCAAGATCCTGCCAGCGCAGGACCATATCATTACCCGGATAAGTCAGGGTCCGGCGCGAATGCTGATGCTGAAGCAGTACGCTGACTCCCGTTGCGCCAGTGCTGCCCGAGTGGCGCGCACAGGAGAGATCGACGCCCGCCTCAGCCAGTTGATTTGTGCAGATCGAAGCGAGGGTATCGCCCGCGACCTTGGTAATGAAACCCACGCCGCAGCCCAGCGCAGCAAGGTTGTGCGCCGTAATCGCCGGCGAACCGCCCAGTCCAAGGTTCATGCCGCTGGCCAGTAATTCGCGGTCATCGGGCAGCACGGAAGGCAATCCGTGCAGGATCAGGTCTATGTTCGATTCCCCGACCAGCGTTACATCGAACCGGCTCACAGGCGTGCCTCCGCAAGGTTGCGGCGGCCTTTGCGTCCGTAAACCCTCCAGAGAACCAGTCCCGCTACTGCCCAGACTGTACCTGCAGTGAGAGCAAGGCGACTGAGATTGGTCCAGATAAAAGCGCAGACAATGAGGCCCAGCAACGAGATAAGAATGGGGAACCACTGCGCGCCTTTACCCTGTCGCCAGCCAAGCACCGCCGAAGAGGCATTCACGCCCATGAACGCTAACAGCGCTCCGTAATTGAGCAGCTCGGTTCCCAGTTGATAGCTGAAGGCCATTGCCCCAGCGAGGCAGATTGCGCCAATCAGCAGAACATTGTTGCGGGGAATGCGGTTCTTCGGATGAACGGCGCCGAAAAACCTGCCGGGAATCGCTCCCTCCTGGCCCATCGCCAGCAACAGGCGCGCCGCACCCAGCTGCGATGCCATACCCGAGCCGATCGTCGCCAGCAGCAGGGCTCCGTTGACGATGGCGAACATGATCGGTCCGCCTGCGCGTCCGGCGACATGCACATAGGCTGTGTCGATATCGGGAAACACCTGACCGCGCGGCCACACCAGCTGCGCAAGATAAACCTCGATCGAAGCAAGCACGCCGGTGATGAGGCAGGTCGAGATAATCGCACGCGGAATATCGCGCTCGGGTTTTTTCGCCTCATCCGTCAACGTGGAGATGCCATCGAAGCCGATGTAGGTCAGCACCGCAATCGACACGCCGCGAAACAATGCCGAGGAAGAATAGGTCGAACGGTCATAGAACGGAGTCGTGTAAAACGACGCCGCCTGATGCGGAAGATGCAGCAGGTACCGCGTGATCGACACAATCACCAGCACGATCACCACCCCAAGCGCGGCGGCCATCATGGCGTTGATGCGTGCCGAGGTCTCCACTCCGTTGAGGTTGAGCATGGTGAACAACGCGGCGAAGAAGATCGCCCACGCAATGTAAGGAATCTCGGGAACGAAGTTCTGTGCCGCCTTCGCGCTCCAGATCGTGCAGATGAGTGGATTGAGGATGTAATCCATCGCCATGCACCAGCCCGTCAGGTAGCCGAGGCCGGGGTGCAGTTCACGGCTGACGTACATGAAGGCAGAGCCGCCCTGCGGATAGCGGCGCGCCATGCGTCCATAGCTGACCGAGGTAAACAGCATGGCGACCATGGCGATGAGGATCGCCGTCACAACATGTCCCCGCGCCTCATGGTAGATGACGCCAAAGCTCGGCATGGGCGCGGTCGGCTGGATAAGGATGATGCCGTACAGCACCAGATCCCAGAAGCGCAGGCTTCGCTTCAACGTTACGCCGCCGGGGTTCACGGGAGCTTCGCCGGTCATGATTTCCTCAACTGAAGATTTGGCAAGATTCGCAGGAAACCTCCGCTGTGTCTCTTCGATTCCTGAAGACTGAAGCGGAGAAAGACGACCGCACGCACTGCCATAACAGCAAACGCCTTTGAATCGTTTTAATAAAGCATACTCAATCGGGCAGTAGAAAAGTCAAGCCCGGTCGTCTTCACGCATCTTTTCCGCGCACCGGAGCCGTAGAGTCGCGCAGCACGAGCGTGGGGGGCAGGAGCTGCAGATCGGGAGAGACCTCGGTCTCGGATGCGGCCAGAGCATCCAGCATCCGCTTCGTCGCCGTGCCGCCCATCTCTTCCATCGGCTGCCGGATGGTGGTAAGTCCAGGCGTGCAAAAGCCGGCCATGGGTACGTCGTCGAACCCGACCATGGAGCAGTCCTGGGGCACGGAACGGCCTGCCGCCGACAGTGCCCGCATGGCGCCGAGAGCCGTCAGGTCGTCGAATGCGGCCAGAGCGGTGAACTTGAGCCGTGTACGCAAAAGGTCTTCGGTCGCCTGCAGGCCGCCCTGGAAGCCTGAGGTTGGGTCGAGCACTTCGGGCAACGTGCGCACCTTGCGTGGATCGAGCTCCAGGCCGCTCTCCTGGGCAAACCGTTGCATACCCGCCCAGCGGCGCTGGCTGTCGCGCAGCGAGTCCGGACCGCGAATCACGGCGATACGGCGATGGCCGAGCTCGTAAAGGTGCTTCATCACTTCGTACCCGCCCGCTTCGTTGTCGACGATGACCGAGCCGAGTTCCTTCTCCGAGGTATCGCGGCCCACAACCACGGAAGGAATCTTCTCTGCCTTGACCGTACTGAGCAATTCGCCTTCGTCGAAGAGCCAGTTAGCAACAACGATCAGACCTTCGACGCGCCGCTCCATCAGCAGGTCGAGATAGCCCGCAAAGCGCTTCTGGTCGTTGTGTGCGTCCATCAGGATCGGCAGGTACGGCGTTCCGTGCAGCGTCTTCTCAATGCCCTGCAGGATGAAGACGCAAAATGGATCGGAGATATCGAAGACCAGCACGCCGACCGTGTTACTGCGGCGGCTGCGAAGCGAGCGCGCGAATACATCCGGACGATAGCCGAGCGCTGCCGCAGTCTTTCGGATGCGCTCCTTGGTTTGCGCGGCGACATAGCGCGACAATGGCGCCTCGCTCAAAACGATGGAAACGGTTGAGGGTGAAAAGCCCGCTTTGCGAGCGACATCGAGCAGTGTTACCCGTTTTGATTTCGGCTTATGAGGAGGCATGACTAGACGAAAGCTGATGAAAAGGAACCGCTTCGTTGAGTGAGAAGGCTATCACAAAGACCAACGATTGCCGACTCGGGATTTATCTGGCTTCGCAGAACTACTCCTGTCTCGATTCCGGGATGATCTTCACCGGAGGCTCCGGCGGGTTGGCAATGATCCTCGACGGGGGATCAGGCGGCATCGCTGTGATCTTCGAGCGGCTGACTGGCGGATTGACGATCGCATTAGGAGCCCGTTCGGCCACGGGCGGACGCGGCCTCGCCGATTCGACAGCAGGCACGACCACGCGCGCCGTGTAAGTAGCGGTGTCCTCGTTTGAGGCTGCGATCACACGCCCCTTCGAATCGAGCGAGATGGACCACATCTTGACCACGTCGGCGGCATCGCGATCGGGAAAGCGGATACTGCGCTGACCGGTGACGGAATCTTTATACACGGTAGGCGCAGGAGCCTTGATGGTTGCAGGGTCAAGACTGGGGTCGCTCGGCACATTCGGCTTGCCGCCCACCATCTCGGCATAGCAGACACCCAGGGAAAGCCATTCGCCTCCAGCTACAGAGTCTTTCTGAGCAGTCTCGGGCGACACAAGCGAGTTGAAGAGCTCATAATTGCTGGGATTCGAAGCCGATGGAAGAAATGGAACCGCATTGCGGTGCAGGACCGGGATGACGCGGACGCGGCCCGATGTTCTTGGAATGAGAACGGTAAAAAGAGACTGCGTGCCGTTGGGATAGCGTTCCAGATAATGCAGCAGCAGCGTGTCCGGAAGCTGCGGGCATACGCCCTGCTCTACCTGCCAGTTGCCACTCGCGAGGTCGTAGCCGTAGATCAACGCGGACTGCTGGATATCCCTTGCCCGGCTCTCGACCAGGTCGCGGTCCGCACTGTTCATCTCCTCCAGCCGAAGATGGACCAGTGAGAAAGTCTTCTTGTCCTGAGGCGTCGCCCGCAGTGAATCCTTGACTGTCTCCGTTACGGATTGAGCGAAAACCGGAGTCGTCCCGGCCAAAAACAGGGCAACGGCCAACAGCTTCCCCGCAAACATTCCATTCATCCGAGGACTCATTCCCTCTCAATGTACCACCCGCAAAAGAGAACAGGCAGCCCGGAGGCTGCCTGTTCTCTTTTGCTATGCGTCCGATTACTGCCGGCGGCGCGTGGTGTGGTGGACCGGAGTCTTCGCAGCTTCCGACTCGCCATCCTTCATGATGATCATGGGAGGATTCTGCGTGTAGGAGTCGAAGGTTCCGATCAGCGTAACGGTCGAGCCAACCGTCGGAACTTCCTTCAGCGGAGTCTTCATGTTGACAGTGAAGTCAGCCTTCTGCGACTGCTTGGAGTCGTCGGAGACTGCCAGCTGTACCGAGTCCGCGGTGGCTGCAATCACGACACCCGGAATCTTGGTCGTCTGGTTCTGCAGAACCGACCATACCTTCTGGGCATCTTCCTGGTTGCCGTTCGACAGGATGTACTCCTGGTCGCCGATGGCCAGCTTGGTCGGGTCAGGCTGCTGCGTCAGAGCGTTGTGCGCAAGCTGCTGGGGCGACGGCGGCGGCGGTGCGGGAACCGGCTTGTAGGCGTCGGTCGGGAAGACGTTGTCGTGGGCGAGCGCCTTGATGGCGTCGAAGCCGTCCATGCTGCCGTGGTACTTGTTGTACCAGTATTCAGCGGCCTTCTCGGCATTGGTCTTGTAAGGGTCAGGCAGGTACTGGGCGGCGCGGGTCAGGAACCAGATGCCGTTGACCAGGTCCTTGGGATCTTCCTGCACGTAGGCGTTGCCGAGGTAGTAGGTGTCGGCGAGCAGGGGCTGCTGGGTCGTCTGCGAAGGGTCCTTGGCAGACTTCAGCTCGCTCGTGTAGGCCTCAATCGCGTCCTTGTAGTCCTTCTTGGCAACATCGTCAGAGGCGATGACGTTGTAGAAGATCGGGGTGGCAACATCCTTCAGCTTCTGGAAGTCGGCGTCGCTCATGCTGGCCGGCTTGGTCGCGGTCAAGCCCTTCTGGGCTTCGGCGGCGGCTTCGTCCAGCTTGGCCTGGTCGCCATTTGCCTGCTGCTTCGTAACGTAGACCACGAAGGTCAGCGCGCGAAGATTGGTGGGATCGACCTGCAGAAGACGCTTGGCCGCGTCATAGGTCTTGGCGGTGTCGCCGGTCGCCTGGTAGGCGCCCACGAGCTGCTCCAGCATCTCGTTCTTCACCACGGTATTCGGATACTGCTGCAGAAAACTCTCAATCGCAGCGGCCTTGGCAGCGGGCGCTGACTGACCAATGGCGCTGGTGTAAGCGTTGTATTCGGCAGGATCTTTGATCGTGATCTGGCCAGACTGTGAACCAGCTGCCGCATCCTGGGCCAATGCAGCCGACGGCAGATACAGGGTGCTGGACGCAAGGGCCAACACGGAAGCAATTACGACCTTCTTCATTCAACGCTCCTAGGAAGTTCCTTAATTAAAGCATTCGCAAAAATGCGAGAGCCAAGGGGACGAATCCCCTGCACTCTTTATCATGCCAACGTCTGCATAAGCTGCGATAGGGAGCCATGACAGTGCAATTTGCTGGATTATAGAAATCGCCAGCCGCCGTGACAAGAGCTCATCCTTATGGGGATCTCTATTCCCGGCAACATGTTCTATGGATGCAGCCGATCAGCATGAATTTGTTTCAGAACCCGAAATTAGTTCCGCCTGCATCTTAACGGAACCGGCCGCCTCCTAACGACCATCCAACGGTAAAAAGGAGCCTTATGGCAGAGATTACAGGCAAGATTGCGGTCGTAACCGGTGCCGGACGCGGCATTGGTGAAGCAGTATCGAAGCGGCTGGCGCTGATGGGTGCAACCGTTCTACTGCTTGCTCGCGACAAGGTCCGGCTGGCCGAGGTCGAATCGCAGATCCAGCAGGCAGGCGGGTCCGCGGAAGGCATCGGCATCGACCTGACGGATATAGCCGCAATCGAGACGTTCACCGAATCGGTTCGCGAGCGCTTCGGGCGCTGCGACATACTCGTGAACAATGCAGGCATAGGCGGCATTGGCGCCCCCCTGCATGAGCTCAAACCGGAAGACTGGAACGCTTTGATGGAAACGAATCTGCGCGCTCCGTACCTGATGATTCGCGGCCTCGCTCCCATGATGATCTCCGCAAAATCGGGCCACATCATCAACATTTCCTCCCTAGCCGGACACAATCCTCTCAAGGGCGGAGCGGCTTACTCTGCCTCCAAGTGGGGCCTGAACGGACTGACGTATTCCGTAGCCGAGGAATTGCGGGACTACGGAATACGGGTTGCGGCCGTCGCTCCGGGTTCGGTGAATACAACCTTCGGCGGTCACAAATCGCCCGATCAGGACGGCGGCTGGAAGATTCAGCCGGACGACGTTGCCGACGCCGTCGCAATGCTCGTGACCCAGTCCTCGACCTCATTTATCAGCGAAGTACTGGTGCGCCCCGCCCGCAAGAAACCCTGAAGATCGCTTGAAACCTGGCGCCGGTGGGAATAGCCTGAATGTGGCGGTTCCCACGACGACATTCCCATGGCAGCGTTCGACCTGTCCTACGCCGGGTTTGCACCTGTGAATGTGCAGATGTGTGTCTCAGAACCGGTCCCTTTCTCCTGCTCCGGCCCAATAGTTGAGTTAGGGACGCCTTATCCACAAGATGTTGGGGTCAATATGTTGACCCTGCCCCTGGCCAAAGCTAGAGTTTTTCTATTGCGACACCGCTCCGGCACGGTTTCGCGCACTCGTTTCGCCCTGCCGCTGTAAGGAGAACCCCCATGCTGAAGCTGAAAAAGATTCAGATTCTAGGCTTCAAGTCATTCTGTGACCGAACCGAAGTTGCGTTACCTGGCAACGGCATCGCCATTGTCGTGGGTCCCAACGGTTGCGGAAAGTCGAACATCCTGGACGGCGTGAGCTGGGTGCTGGGCGAGCAGAGCGCAAAGACCCTGCGCGGCGGCAAGATGGAAGACGTCATCTTCGCCGGTACGCGTGACCGTAAGCAGCTGGGCATGGCCGAGGTTTCGATCACGCTGATTGATCCCGATGCCTACGGGGGTCCCCTGCTGGCCGAACCGGAGATTGAGGTCACCGACGAGCTGCCGGAGGATTGGGACGAAGCGAAGCTGCGCGCCGATCGAGCAGCCGAAGTCGAGGAGATCATCGCCGAGGCGCAGCCCGGCCCGGTGGTCGACGAGGATGCAGCGGGCGCCGCTCCCGCCGCAGGCGAAGAAGGCGAGAATGCGGCCGCTGCCAGTGAAAACGGCAATCCGGTCGTGTTGAAGATCCGCCGCCGCAAGTTCCAGAAGACGCCGCAGCACGGCGAAATCGTCGTCACACGCAGGCTGTTCCGCACCGGCGAGAGCGAGTATCTGCTGAACGGCAAGCTCTGCCGCCTGCGCGATATCCAGGACATTTTCATGGGCACCGGCCTTGGACCGGAGTCTTACGCGATCATCGGGCAGGAGCGAATCGGTCAGCTGCTCAGCTCGAAGCCCCACGATCGCCGTTCGATCATCGAGGAGGCCGCCGGCATTACCCGCTTCAAGACGAAGAAGCGTCTCGCCGAACTGCGCCTCGAGCAATCCAAGCAGAACCTTTCGCGCATCAACGACATCTTCGAAGAAGTGACCCGGCAGATGGGTTCGCTGAAGCGCCAGGCTGCAAAGGCTGAGCGCTACGGAGCCATTCGTGACGAACTGCGTGCGCGCCTGCGCATTGTGCTGGCCAGCCGCATTTCGCAGATGGACGCGGAGCAGACTGCCGTAAACGCCGACATCGCCTCGCTGACGACCCAGGTGGATGAGCACAGCGCTCAGATCGAGCAGATGGACGCCGAGTTCGCTGCAGGCACTGCACGCGGTTATGAGCTAGACTCAAACGCCAAGCAGGCACAGACCCGCGCCAACCAGAGCGCAGTCGAGCTGGAACGCGCGACCACCCGTGAGCAGAGCAACCAGGAGCGCATTGCAGAGCTTGAAGCACGTCGCGCCGCCGGCCATGCAGAGCTCGAGCAGGCGAAGCAGAATCTGGCCAACCTGACATCCGAACGCGACTCGCATCGCGCATTCCTCGAAACAGCCGCATCGGAAGCAGCGGAGTTCCGCCAGCAGGCGCAGACGCGCCAGCAGCAGGCCCGCGAAACCGCTTCGGCTGTTGCTGCCGCCGAGCAGCGCGCCGAGGCGGGCCGCCGCCAGGCCATGCAGCTGCTGTCGCAGCTCGGCCAGATCCGCAACCAGGCCACGCAAGGCGAGGAATCGCTTGCAGCGCTTGAGCGCGAGGCGGATCGACTGGCGACAGAAATGAAATCGGCGAAGGGCGATCTTGAAACCCTCGGCGCTGAGCGCGGACAGGTCTCGATGAACTTCGAGTCGATCACCGAAACACTGAAGCGGCTCGAATCCGAAATCGCGGTCGTTCGCGGTGAAATCAGCGCCAAGCGCAACGAAGAAGCCGAGACGAAACGCCGCGGCGACCAGCTGCGCGCTGAGCGCGCAACGCTGACCGGCCGCCGCAATTCGCTGGAAGCACTCATCCGCGAACACAGCTACTCGACGGAAACGGTTCGCAAACTCTTCCGCTCCAATGCTCTCGAAGGCGGCATGAAGCCCGTCGGCACGCTGGCGGATTTTCTGGAAGTTAATGACCAGTACGAGAGCGTAGTCGACGAATTCCTCCGCGACGAGCTGAACTACATTGTGGTGAAGAGCTGGGATGCTGCCCACGCAGGCATGCACCTGCTTAAGACTGACGTCGATGGCCGCGCCACCTTTCTCGTACATCCGGACGACTCGCAGGCCAAATTTTCTTTCGCTGCCGACCAGACAAGGACCGGCTACCAGCAGCAGCAGGGCGTTGTGCGCCTGAAGGAATGCATCCGAGTGCTCGATGGTTTCGGCAGCTCGCTCGAAGTCATTCTGCCCAAGCTGCGTGATGGCTATGTCACGCCGGACGAAGACACGGCCCGGTCACTGGCGCTTGAAAACCCCAACGCGTTCTTCCTTTCGCCGAGCGGCGAATGCTTCCACAACGTCACCGTGACCGGCGGCAAGCCGCGCAAAGAAGGCCCGCTGGCCATCAAGCGCGAACTGCGCGAGGTGCAGCAGAAGCTCGAAGCCGTGGAGACCGATCTCGGCCAGAACGAATTCAATACGGCCGCGTTGGCCAAACACCTTACCGAACTCACGCGTCAGCTCGACGCGATGGGCGAAGAACGTCGCGCCGCTGAGCGCGAAAGCGCGAACCAGAGCGCAGCCCTGCGCCAGATGGATTCCGAAGTGCAGCGCCTGGAGCGCCGCCTGCAGGACTGGGTTCTGCAGAACGAGCGCAACAAGGATGCACGCGAGACGAAGCAGAACTTCATCGAGCAGAAGCGCGACGAAGCACAACGCGTCGAGGAGCAGCACCAGTCGGCGGAAGCGGGAATCCAGGAACTGCAGCGCGACGTGGAACAGATGCGCGCCTCGCGCGAAGAGGCACAGCAGCAGGCCGCCCAGGTTTCGGCCGAGCTGGCTGGCCTTGAAGAACGCCGCCGGGGAGCCGAAGCGACCTTTGCCCGCATCGACAGAATGTTCGCTGACCTTACCCAGCGCGTGGCGCAGGTAGAACAGCAGATCACCTCCGCCGAGGCCGAGCAGGAACAGCGCGTAAGGGAGAACGAGCAGCTTGCGGTCAGCCGCGAGCAGCTTGCTGAAACACGTTCCCAGGCACTCGCCGAGGTGGCACAGCTTACCCAGGAAGCCAGCGAACTGCGCACGCAGATCGCCGAGATCGATCATCAACTCAAGGCAATGCGCGCCCAGGCCAACAGCCTGCGTGAGACTCGCAGCGCGCGCAGCACCCGTTCCGCTACGCTAACCGCGGAGATCGCGCACCTTGAAGAAACCTGCGTCAACGATCTTGGCACCGAGGCGTCCGTTCTGCGCGAAGAGACCGAACTGCCCCGCCTCGAAGGCGACGCACTTACGGAAGAAGACGAAGCATGCCGCGGCCTGAAGCAGAAGCTCGAGGCAATGGGCCCTGTGAACATGATGGCGCTCGAAGAGTACAAGGAAACCGAGCAGCGTCACCAGTTCCTCGAAGGACAGCGCAAGGACCTGCTGGAATCCATCGAAAACACGCAGGCGACCATCCGCGAAATCGATCAGATCTCGCGCACCAAGTTCGACGAGGCATTTGCGCGCATCAACGAGAACTTCAGCGCGACCTTTTCACGGCTCTTTAACGGTGGACAGGCCTTCATGCGGCTCACCGACGCGGAGAACTCGAACGACAGCGGTATCGATATCGTTTCGCAGCCGCCGGGCAAGAAGCTGCAGAACGTGCTGCTGCTGTCGGGCGGCGAGAAGGCTCTGACCGCGCTGTCACTGCTGATGGGCATCTTCCAATACCAGCCGAGTCCGTTCTGCGTGCTCGACGAAGTCGACGCTCCGCTCGACGAAACCAACGTGGGAAGACTCGCCGATATGCTGCGCAGCATGGCGATCGATACACAGTTCCTCATCGTCACGCACTCCAAGCGCATGATGACGAACGCCGATCTCATCTATGGCGTCACCATGCAGGAACCGGGCGTTTCGAAGATCGTCAGCGTGAAGCTAGGCGGCCAGGACCGTACGGGAGAGGCGCGGCGCGCTACGGCGTGAGCGGCTTCCACTTCACCGCAAAGTCAATGGTCACGATAGTAATCGAATGTAGCTTTTATTTTGCATTCCAGTGACCTTACTTTGCCTCTTGACGGCGAACGCCGGTCGTGACAGGCACGCGTCACACCGCGTGAATGCTGTGTTTACCACGCGTTGACAAAGCATCCCGGGAACCTGAGAATCGAAATTCAGATTGATTCTCCAGGAAGGCCCCCTTTTGCCAGCTCTCATCGAAACCGACCTAAGCCACCTAGCCCTGCACGCTCGCGGCAAAGTTCGTGACCTCTACAACGTCGGTGAATTTCTTCTGCTGGTAGCAACCGATCGCATCTCCGCTTTCGATCACGTGCTTGCTACCGGAATTCCGGGCAAAGGCAAGGTGCTCACGCAGCTTTCGCTTTTCTGGTTCGACTTCCTAAAGAACATCGTTCCAAATCACCTGATCACCGCGGATGTGAACAAGTTTCCCGCCGAGTTGCAGGACGACCGCGATCAACTCGAAGGCCGATCCATGCTGGTGAAGCGCGCGCAGATGTTTCCGGTGGAGTGCGTCGCCCGCGGTTACCTCTCGGGCTCCGGCTGGAAGGAATATCAGGGCACGGGCAAGGTCTGCGGCATTCCTCTGCCTGCCGGACTCCGCGAGTCGGACAAGCTGCCTGAGCCGATTTTCACACCCGCCACCAAAAGCCTCGATGGCGAGCATGACATCAACATCTCTTTCGACGAGATGGTTGCACGTGTTGGTGCACCGAGCGCGGAGAAGCTGCGCAGCCTTACACTGGATATCTACAATCAAGCCTCCGCTTATGCCGAAGAGCGCGGGCTGATTCTGGCTGATACAAAGTTTGAGTTCGGCACCACATCAGAAGGCATCATTCTGGCCGATGAAGTTCTTACCCCGGACTCGTCTCGGTTCTGGCCGAAGGATCAATACGCGCCCGGCGGCGCGCAGCCATCCTTTGACAAGCAGTTCGTTCGTGATTACCTGGAAAGCATTCACTGGAACAAACAGGCCCCAGCGCCGGGACTTCCGGATGAGGTCTCCTCGCGCACACAGCAGAAGTATCTCGAGGCTTACCGTCTGCTGACGGGCAAGTCTCTTTCGCTCTAGGGTATCGATGGCCGTTATCGATTGGCTGATCGTTGTCGTTCTCGTTGTCTCAGTCTTGTCGGCGGCCAAAAAGGGTTTTTTTCTCGAAGTCTTTTCGCTTGCCGGCGTGGTTGCCGGCTTGCTGCTGGCCAGTTGGAACTATCAACGGCTGATGCCGTGGGTTTCGCGCTGGATTCACACCTGGCAGGTCGCCGAGGCGATTTCTTTCCTCGCGATTGCGCTGGGAGTGATGATCCTCGCCGGACTTGCAGGACGGATCATCCGCTGGTCGGTGCATTCGATCGGACTGGGCTGGGCAGACAGGCTGATCGGTGCGGCATTCGGCTTCGTGAAGGGTTGTGTTCTGGTCGTGGTGGCAGTGCTGGCAGTGGCGGCCTTTTTACCGAAGGCCACATGGTTTCAGCAATCGCGGCTGGTTCCGTATTTTTTGGACGCAGCACATCAGGCTTCGATTGCGACGCCGGTTGAGCTGGGTCAGCGCATCCGGCAGGGCGTAACTACCCTGCGGGAGACGCAGTTGGACTGGATGAACCGGCGGTCGTTCTAACAATTCGCCGGCTGGAAGATTTGGAATTTATCGACGCGGGTCAACAACCCCGCGCACAGAAAGAGGAATTTCTTTGAAACGTGAACTGGATGAACTGGTAACAAAGATGCATGACGGGGGAATTACCTACGAAGAGGCCGTTCGCGAGTTCAAAAAGCGATTCCTGATCGAAGTCCTTTCGCATCACCGGGGAAACCAGTGCAAGGCTGCCAAGGAGCTTGGCATGCACCGCAACACATTGAGCCGCACCATTGCCGAGCTCGAGATCGATTTCGCACAAATTCGCGTCGGGCTCAAGCGTCCGCCCCGCAGCGAACGTCCTGTATTTGCGGTTAAGCAAACGGTCCGCTAAGCCAGCTTCTTCGTGCGTGGCTCGGCCTTGCTTTACTCTAAGTACAAGGCAAAAGGACGAGTGAGCACCCAGAATTTACAGAATCAGACGGCAGCCGCCACCCCGAGCCGTCGCGTTTTCGAGCGCGATGGCTTCGTGTGGGACGCGCAGGATGCCTACCTCTTCGACATTGACGGCACGCTGTTGCGCAGCCGCGATCGCATCCACTACAACTCCTTCGCTTCGAGCGTGCGCAGCGTGATGGGCCACGAACTTAATCTCGATGGCGTGGTTCTGCATGGCAACACCGACCCCGGCATCCTCTGCGAAGCCTTCCGCCTGGCCAGGCTCGATGAGCGGCAATGGCAGCCTCAGCTTGAGGCAGTGCTCAAGGCCATGCGCAACGAAGTCGAAGCGCAGCGCGACCGGATGCAGCTGGTGAAGATGCCGGCTGTCGACGAGACGCTTGATTACCTCCAGCAGAAGGGCGCCGCACTGGGCGTCGCCACGGGCAATCTTGAATCCATTGGCTGGCTCAAGCTTGAGGTGCTGGGAATTCGCAACTGGTTTACCTTTGGCGGATTCAGTGACGACTACATCCTCCGGTCAGACATGATCGCGCACGCCATCGAGCAGGCACGGCAACAGTCCAGTCCTGGTGCAAGCGTCTGCGTCGTGGGCGACACTCCCGCGGATATCTCCGCCGCGCGGGCAAACGGCCTGCCCACCATCGCCGTCGCCACCGGCAACTACACCTTCGATCAGCTGATGGAGCACGAACCCGAGGTCTGCGCCACCACGCTCGCCGATCTGCTGGCCGCGAGGAGCGCCTAGCCGCTGCCATGAACGTCCGAACCAGTGTCGCCGCAGCTCTCGCCGTCATCCTGGCGGCAGGGCCATGCCTTGCCCAGGAGCAATCCACGCAGGGCCCGGCCGCTGCCACGGCAAAACCCGCCAAACCAATTTCGGAGCGCGACCGCAGCAAGGGCGAGAAGCTTTATTTGAAGGGTGTAAAGGCCCTCGAGGATCATAATCCCGGCGATGCAGAGAGCTACTTCGAGAAGGCCTCCGCGCTGGTGCCGGATAACGACCGCTATCGGGCCCTTGTCGGAATTGCACGCCAGCACAGGGCGTCGGAACTGGTCCAATCGGCGGAAAAAGAGCGCATCCTCGGCCAGTCAGAGAAAGCGCGCGCCGACCTGCTGCTTGCCTATCAGCTCGATCCGAAGAACACGATCGTCACGCAACACCTCGATGAGCTGGCTCACGACAACGACATCGATACGGAAAAACTCTACCCCGGGCCGGAGATGGCCGCCTCCGCCATCCAGCTTGCGCCCGCTAAGCGTACGCAAAGCTTCCACCTGCATACCGGCTCGCAGGATCTTATCCGCCGCGTTCTGACCAGCTACGGCCTCTCGGTTTCGATCGACAGCTCGGTACACAACCAGTCCGTGCGTTTCGATGCCGACGACGTCGACTACAGCCAGGCAGCGAAGATGCTAAAGCTGGTAACCAACACCTTCATCGTGCCGCTCGACCCCAGCCGGGTGCTGGTGGCAGAAGACACCAAGGACAATCGCGAGCATTTCCAGCGGCTGGTGTACGAAACCGTCTATCTGCCGGGCCTGACCCCGGCCGAAATGACCGATGTCAGCAACCTGGCAAAGAATCTCTTCGATGCCACGCAGGCCGTGGTTTCGGTGAGCGGCTCTTCCCTGCTGGTACGTGCCCCGGAAGACCGTATGAGGGCGCTGAACCTGACGTTAAAAGACCTGCTCTCCGGGCATAGCCAGGTTCAGCTGGACGTGAAGCTTTACAGTCTCGCAAAGACCCGCACTCTGAACATCGGTATCCAGCCTCCGTCGCAAACGACGGTGTTCAATGTTCCGACTGAGTTGAACAGTGTACTCTCCAGCAACCAGAGCCTCGTGCAGGAGATCATTTCGAGTGGACTGGCCAGCGCAGGCGACGACACAGCCATTGCTGCAATTCTCATCGCCTCCGGCGCATTGACCGGCACCGTATTCAATACGCCCTTCGCCCTCTTCGGTGGCGGCGATACGCTGAGCGGCCTCGGCATCGGCTCCATCACGGGCAACCTCGCATTGAACTCGAGTGATACGCGCGCCCTGGACGACATCAAGGTCAACGTCGAGAATCAGGACGAAGCGACCATCCGCAGCGGCACCCGCTACCCGATCGAAACCTCGAGCTATTCCAGTCTTTCCGGATCATCGGTGAGCATTCCCGGACTTTCCACCGCGGGCATTTCAAGCAGCCTGGCATCGTTGGGCATCAGCTCCGCCGCGCTCGCCAGCACCAACGAGACGATTCCCCAGGTGCAGTATCAGGATCTTGGATTGACGCTGAAGGTAAAGCCATACATCGAGCGGAATCAGGATGTAACCCTGAACATCGACCTAAAAATCACAGCGCTGCAAGGCACCGAGATCAACGACATTCCTGTGCTCACAAACCAGCAATACACCGCCATCACCACGCTCAAAAACGGAGCCAGCGCGATGGTAGTAAGCGCGATGAGCAAGTCGCAGTCCGCGGCCGTAAACGGGCTGCCAGGGTTGAGCGAGCTGCCCGGTTTCCAGTCGACGACGAACCAACAAAGTGAAAACGATGTCAGCAACCTGCTGATCGTGATCACGCCGCACATCACTCACATTGCCCACCCGCAGGAAGTGGGCAACATGATGATCTTCCCGACCCACCCTTAGAAACATGTTGTCATCCCTCACGAAATGAGGGATGACAAGTCTCTATATCCTCACCTTAGCGAACCTAACTGCGGCGGCGGGCCACTTCCTCATAGAGCGCGGCGTACTGCCGGGCAGGCTCTTTCCAGGAAAAGTCCTTGCCCATGCCATTGCGCATCAGCGTGGTCCAGGCATTTTTGTCGTCCCGGAAGAGGTCGGCCGCGCGATGTATTGCGGCCAGAAAACTGTCGGCGTTCTGGTCGTGGAACTTGAAGCCTGTTCCTGTCTTCTCTTCGCCGTTCCACTCTTCGACCGTGTCATCGAGACCACCCGTGGCATGGACCACAGGCACCGTACCGTACTTCAGGCTGTAGATCTGGTTCAGGCCGCAGGGCTCATAGCGTGACGGCATCAGGAAGATATCCGAACCCGCTTCGACCTTGTGCGCCAGGGCATCGTCGTAGCCGATGCGGACGGAAATGCGTCCCGAATACTGCTCATGCAGCGAACGGAACAATCCTTCGTAATAAGGCTCTCCCGTGCCCAGCGCGACGAGGAAGACATCTTCGTTGAGCAGGCGGTTGGCAATCTGGGCGATCAGGTCGAAGCCCTTCTGAGTCGCGAAGCGCGACACGATGCCCAGTACCGGCGTTTCGTCCGCAACCTGCGAAGCACCGAAGGCGTGCAGCAGGTCGCGGCGGCATTCAAGCTTGCCTGCCAGCTTCTTCGGAGTGTAGTGCGCCGCGATGTTGTGATCGGTCTCCGGATTCCACAGGGTGTAATCCACGCCATTGAGAATGCCGTGCAGGTCTGCGCCCCGGCTGCGAAGCACCGAATCCAGCCCATTGCCGAACTCAGGTGTCGTGATCTCTTCTGCATACCTGCGGCTTACCGTGGTGATGGCATCGGAGTAGACGATGCCGCCCTTCAGATAATTGAAGGTGTCATACTGCTCCACCTTGTCCATGGTGAAAATGTCCCACGGAAGGAGCAGGCGCTCGATCGTCTGCGGCGGAAACCATCCCTGGTACCCCGCATTATGGATGGTCAGAACGCATCCCGCATTGCGCAGCGCAGGGTCAAAGTAATAGGTCGTACGCAGGTATACCGGGATCATCGCCGCCTGCCAGTCATGCACGTGGAAGATGTCCGGCACGCCGAGCTGTTTCGTTGCTTCGAGCACAGCACGGCCGAAGAGCCCGAATCGCTCCCAGTTGTCGAGATAGTCGCCGGTCGGCGTTGCGTACAGCGATTCCCGGTCAAAGAGCTCGGGACAATCCACGAAGCAGATCTGCACACCCTCGTGCAGGCCGCCATCGAGAATGGTGACGAAGCGGTTGTAGTACTCAAATGGAATCGTAATGCTGCGGATGACCGGCTTTTTCTCCGGGGCCTTTTCGCGCACCTGGCGATAGTAGGGCAGATACACTGTAACGCGGTGGCCGAGTGCCGCGATCTCCTTCGGCAGCGCGCCAATCACGTCGGCGAGACCTCCGGTTTTAACGTAAGGGATACATTCCGACGCGGCGAAGACAATGTGCATAGTGATCTGACTCCGGTGTTGTCTTTATGATGCAGGAAAGGATGCTGAGTCGCGAAACCATGCTGAGTCTAACCTTGGCGGCGACCCAGCGGCAACGCATCGAAGGAGTTCCAACTGAAGCAGAAACCCAAACTGGGGCAGAATTTCCTCGTCGATATGAGCGCCTGCCACAAGATTGCAGACGCCCTCGGGGACCTATCGGAAAAAACCGTCATCGAAATCGGCCCGGGCGCTGGCGCCATCACAGAGATTCTCGCCCGCCGTGCGCGGCGGCTGGTGGCAATTGAACTGGACCGCGAGCTGGCTCCGCGCCTCCGCGAACAGTTTGCCGGACAGCCTTCCGTTGAGGTCATCGAAGCCGATGTTCTCAAGACCGACCTGATGGCGCTCCGCCAGGGCGGCGAGAAAGCCAGCGTCGTCGGCAACCTGCCTTACTACATCACGTCAGACATCCTGCTGAAGCTTTTCGCGGACAATGAAATGATCGACCGCGCTGTTGTCATGGTGCAGCGCGAAGTGGCCGACCGTATCGCCGCCGACCCCGGCACGCGCGATTACGGCATGCTCTCTGCCACCTCGCAGCTCTATGCGCGCGTGGAGCGCATCCTGACACTGCCTCCAACCGCCTTCATGCCACCGCCCGAGGTGCACTCGACCGTACTGCGGCTGACCATGCGGCCGCGCTTCACCGAGCTTGCAGTGGAACCGGAACCGTTCTTTGCATTCCTGAAGGAGTCTTTCGCACAGAAACGGAAAACGCTCGCAAAGAATCTGCGAGCGTCCGGTCTTACAGCGGATGTATTGGCTCCGGCATTCGAAGCGGCAGGCGTTGCGCCCATGGCGCGCGCCGAAGAACTGGACCTGGAAGCGATGGCGCGGCTCTTCCGCGCCCTGCGGAAATAATCAGTGCGCGGGTGCAGCCAGCCACTCGCGCATCGCGAGGTTGCAGACCTCGGGCATCTCTTCAAATGGAAGATGGCCGGCTCCCGGCAATACCAGCAACTCCGAGCGTGTGAGCACGCTGCTCAGGCTTTGGCCGGAGGCAAGGTTGACCGCGCGGTCCAGATCTCCCCAGATAAGCAGGGCAGGCTTCTGAGCCAGCCGCGAAAGCTCGACCTTCAACTGGCGCATGTCCTCAAACCAGCTGCCGAGGATTTCCAGGACATGATCCATCGTGCCCGGAATATCGAGGCCTTCGGTGTAGGTCTCGAGCGTTCCTTCGGTCACCTTCGAAGGATCTCCATACATGCGGGCCAGGGCCTTTTCGTGAATCGCGCGCGGAAGCTTCGGCACACGGCGCCCCAGCCATAGGCCGAAGCGTGTCTGGAAGAAGCGAATGACGGGATAGCGCGCCCGGCAGAATGGATTGGCCGGCGCAAAAAGGATCAGCTTGCGCACGCGGTCTGGATGGCGGGCGGCAAGCATCATGGCAATGGCTCCGCCATGCGAGTGGGCCGCAATGTCCGCCGAGTCGAGACCGAGCTCGTCCATCAGCATGATCAGTCGATCCGCCGTGGCCTGCAGGCTGGCATCGAGCCCGATGACGCGCTCAGACTTGCCCATGTTGAACAGATCGACGGCATAGACCCTGGCTCCGCCGGCGAGGAACTCAATGTTCTGCCGCCAGCTCTGGCCGGAGCCGATAAGACCATGCAACAGGATAAGGGGACTACCGGAACCGGCAATCTGGAGATGGAGAGACACGCCATCCACGGTCACTGTTTGTTCGACGATCGCCAATTCCCTGCTCACATGAAGAAAAACTCGGCAGCAGAGTGGGGAGAAACGAGCCCGCAGCCGGAAACTCCAATGTTACAGGAATGTGAATCAAGTCCAAAGAAGTTTTTTACCGCGTGAGCAGCGTCGCGCCTCCTGCGGTCACCAGGGCGCTCGCCAATGTGGAGAGAAAGTTCACGGCATCGTTGTTCAGCAGTTGGGCGCGCTCGAGCGTGGCGCCGATCAGGCTGTCGAAAAACAGCCCGAAGATGCCGCCTCCGCAGCACAGGGCGATCTCAACCGGGGTGAGTTGAAAGATCGAGCCGCCGAGCAGGGCGATCACAAGCGCTCCGGCGCATCCAGCCAGAGTTCCCTTAAGGCTGATCGCTCCGTCGGTCCCGGCTGGAACCTGCCGCATCGTCGTAAGCATACGTGGCGTGCCCCCGAGAACCTGGCCCAGCTCCGAAGAGAGCGTATCTGCCGTTGCCTCGGCCATGGCAGCGATTGAAGCCATGAGCGCAAACCGGCCGGCAGGAAGCCCGAGCAGTACTTTAGTCGTGCTCAGCGGAATCCCGGCGGCGACGGCGATTCCCAGGTTTGCGACCACCTGCGCGGCATTGCGCCCGTGTTTCTCCTCGGCGAGCCCCATCTGCTCCTTGCGGCCGCGCCCAAAGCGGGTGGCGGCAAAGGTCAGCAGGAAAAGCGTCAGCAGTGGCCAGAGCAACGTGTGCAGGCCGGGCGTCCAGAAATAAAGGCAGGCGGTGAAGAGACCACCAGTCGCGGCGGCTCCCGCTGTAGCCGCCCGTAACGACCATACAAGCAGGGCAAAAAACAGCCCCAGTCCGAGCGCCAGCGCAGTCTGTAGCGACTCGATAGGCCAGCGCACCAGCGTTTCGAGCGAGGCAAACACCGCCGCCAGGGGCAGGATCAGCAGAACAATGCCCTGCGACTGCCACCGCAGCCCTGCGAAATTTCTTTCCAAATGCGTCATTATGCTCCAGCCATGGTCTAAAACTGGGTGGGCGACGATGTTTCCCACCCACGGCGGAACTACTCCGCCCACCGTGATTTACAATCATCTTTTATCAGGATTTGCAGTCTCCAGGCATTTCCCCGTCAGGTTGTGGAGTGAGGTATTTGCGAGTGCAGAGCATGAAATGGCTGGCAGCCGGCGCGCTGCTGGTTTTGGCAGGAACCATTGGCTGTGGAAGCCAGTATCGTCCCGTTATCAATCCTGTAACGCCAACCGGTCCGCCCGCACAGCCTACCGGTTACGTTGTAGTTCTCTCGCAACCCGGCCTCGATCCAACTTCGCTTCCTGAGAGCGCGCCTCCGTGCCCGGCGGGCACCGGCGGTGTACCGGGTACCTATACAGACGACGGCATCGTCACCATTGTCGATTTCTCGGGTGACAGCGTCATGGCGACCGCCAACCTCGGCAATGGCCCGGTCGGCTTCGCGCTCGACTCGACCGGATCGAATGCCTACACCGAGAACTGCGACGGAACTCTCTCCACGATTCCGGTAAGCACCTCGCTCCAGACGAAGAACGTGCTGAGCAGCACCCTGCTCGACACGCCCATCGCCACCGGCGGATCGGACGTTGCCCCGGTGCCGATCAACGCGCTCGCCATCACCAACGGCCAGTACATCGTGGAACAGGGCCGCAATGCCATTGCCGCGATGACCGGCTCGCCGACCGCGCTGAAGCAGGAAGTCTTCGTCGCCCCGAGCGTGATCACGGTAACTGGCATTCCAACCTCACAGCGCGTCTACTCCATCAGCCAGGGCAACAGCGGCACTGGCGGCAACCTTGCCTGGGGCTCCTGCTCGGCCCCCAGCAGCGTGAGCGTGCCGGGTGAAGCTGACGCAATCGAGGTAGCCACCAACAACATCTCCGCAAAGATTCCCCTGGGTGTCTGCCCGGTCTATGCCCGCACCTCTTCCGACGGCAAGCGCACCTTCGTCCTGAACAGAACCAGCGGCACGATCACGGTCATCAACAGCCAGTTGAACCAGCTCGACAACACGGCCCAGGCAGCGTCCAGCCTGCATGGCGTCGGGATCATCAACCTGTGCGACCCCAAAAGCGCAACGACCGCCTGCGGCGCGGGACCGGTCTTCGCCTCGCTCTATACCAACGGTGGATTGCTGGTGGTTGCAAACTACGACAACAGCACGGTCAGTGTGATCGACGTGAACCTCGACGTCTATGGCAATGACGGACCGAACTTCGGCAAGGTGCTGGCGACCATCCCGGTCGGCGCAAACCCCGCAACCCTTACGGTCCTGCAGGACGGCAGCCGCGCCTACACCGCGAACAAGGGCGATGGCACAGTATCGGTCGTCAACCTGACCAACTACACCAACCAGAAGACGATTCAGCTCGGCACCAACACACCCAGCCCGCAGTCGATCACTTCGACCTACAACTACCCGACCGGCAAGGTTTACGTCAGCTCGCAGTCGAGCCCCTACCTTACTGTCATCCGGACCGACACCGACGTGATCGAATCCACCGTTCTTACTGGCGGCAACATCGTCGATGTTCACACCACCGTACAGTATGCCGGCACCGGAACCACCACGACGACCGGTACGACAACAACAACCACGAACGGCACCAATGGACTGACGCAAAGCCGCTCGGTTGGTTCAGGCGCTCCATAGCCGGAATGCACCGCTCAAGCGAAAGGCGCCCTTCGGGGCGCCTTTCTTGCTTTCTGCGATTTGCCGGTTCCTGTGTTTGTCATGCCGAGCGAAGCGAGGGACCTGCACCTGTGCTCCAGGGCCTACATCAGGCTGACGGCGTCGACATCGACAACCAGGTTCCTTCGCGGAATCCCTTTCGCGTCGGCATGAGCCAGCGCCATTCGCAATGCCCTCGCGAGTTGCTGCCGCTTCTCGGCCTTCAGAACCAGGTGAAAGCGATAGATGCGCTTTACCCGTGATAGAGGAGCCGTCGCCGGGCCCAGCACACGCACTCCATCGAGTTGCGTCGACTGAAACCAGCGCCCCAGAGTGGACGACCATCCGGCGGCTTCTTCAAGATGCGGGCTCTGGATGATCAGGTTCGCCAGCACTGCGTACGGCGGATAGTGCATCCACCTGCGGTACTTCATCTCGCGCTCTACAAATGCGTGAAAATCATGCTTCGCAGCGCACTGAACCGCGTAGTGGTCGGTGTGGTAAGTCTGCACAAGCACGGTGCCAGGCAGATCGCCGCGACCTGCGCGCCCTGAAACCTGGGTCAGCAGCTGGAAGACGCGTTCGGCAGCGCGAAAGTCCGGCAAGCCGAGCGCGTGATCGCAACCGACCACGCCGACCATAGTCACGCCGTGGATGTCGTGCCCCTTGGCGATCATCTGCGTGCCAACCAGCAGGTTAATCTCCCCCGAATGCAGGCGCATCAGCAGGCGCTCCATGTCGGAGCGGCCCCGTACCGTGTCTCGATCCATGCGGCCGATGCGCGCGCCGGGAAACAGCTCCTGCAGGCGCTCTTCGCCCTGCTGCGATCCTGCGCCGAGATAGTAGAGGTGCTCGCTCTCGCACTTGGGGCAGCGCTGCGGCACCGTCCTTTTGTAACCACAATAGTGGCATTCCAGCCGCTGCCCCACCTGCGCATGACCGTCTTCGCTGGTGACCGGCTTGTGATAGGTCAGCGAGATCGAGCAGTTCTCGCATTGCAGCTTTTCTCCGCAGGAGCGGCACATCACCACGAAAGAATAGCCGCGGCGGTTCAGCAGGATGATCGCCTGCTCGCCGCGCTCGAGCGTGGCCTGCGTCCGCTCAATCAGGGCTCGGGAGAAGAGATGCTCCTGGCCTGTCTCCTGGAACTCCTGCCGCATGTCGACCAGTTCAACCTTCGGAAGCGGACGCCGGTTTACCCGCTCATGCATCTCGATGCGCGCATATCTGCCCTGCGTAGCGTTATGCCACGATTCAAGCGAAGGCGTAGCGGAACCCAATACCACAGTCGCATTCGCCAGCTTGGCCCGCATCACCGCCGTATCGCGGGCATGGTAGCGCGGCGTCGACTCCTGCTTGTAACTCGAATCATGCTCTTCATCGACAATGATCAGTCCCAGGTTTTCTACCGGAGCGAAGACGGCCGAGCGCGTTCCCACCACGACCCGCGCATCACCTTTGCGGATGCGGTGCCACTGCTCGGAGCGCTCTTCCGGCGTAAGCGCAGAGTGCAGCAGGGCAACCTCAGAGCCGAATGCATGATGCAGCTGCGCTGCCATTGCCGGTGTGAGACCGATCTCCGGTACAAGAAGAATTGCCGACTTGCCGTGATCGAGTGCCTTCTGCATGGCGGCGAGATACACCGCCGTTTTGCCTGATCCCGTCACGCCGTGCAGCAGATGCGGACGGAACTCGTTCGTCTCGACCGCCGCCGTAATCGTGTCAAGCGCAGCCTGCTGCGCATCGTTCAGCGTGAAGCCAGTACGATGCATGCCTGCAAGAGCTGACAGATGAAAATCCGCGGCACGCTCTTCAATCCTGACCAGTTCACGCTTCACGAGTGTTGCAAGGGTAGACGCCGGAACTTCGAGGCGCTTCAGCTCCACGACCGGCAGCTCGCCGCCTGCTCCTGCAAGTTCGGCGAGAATCGACTGCTGGTTTTCGTTCAGCTTAGGCAGGCGCGTGTCAGGAATCAGCACGGCATAACGCACCAGCCTGCGCGCATCGCGCTGCTCTGCGCTGGTCTCGCGTGCGATCCACTTCTTGCGCAGCATGCCGTCGATCAGCTCACGCGTGACACCGGTTGCCGAGCGCAAAGTCGCGGCCTTCACCGGCTCGCCATGCTCGAGATAGTTCAGCGCCTTGTATTCGGCGTCCTGCTCTTCGGGCGTCCGCCGTGAGCGTCGCGAAGATCCCTGCTCTGCGCCTTCGTACAGGGCCTCCCTGCCCTGCTCGGTGATGCGGTAGAGAACCTGCTTCTTTACCTCCGCCATCAGCGGCAACATCGACCGCATCACTTCGCCGATGGGCGCGATGTAATACTGCGCGATCCACTCGGCCAGCGCGGTCAATTGCGCGGAGAGAAGCGGCTCTTCATCCAGAATCGCAAGCACCGGCTTGGCTTCGACCGGCGGCGGATCGTCATGCACACGCATGACCATGCCCGCCATCTTCTCATTGCGAAAAGGCACGAGGACGCGCGCGCCGACCGTGGGCACAGCATGAGGCAGTGAATAAGTGAATGTCCGGTCGAGCGGCACCGGCAGCGCGACATCGCAGAAGGCAGGCACGCGTCAGCCCTTTGCCGCAGGCTTCAGCCCAAGTTCCTTCATCGCGATCTGCAGATCCTTCCACGCTTCCTTCTTCTGCGTGGGATCGCGCAGCAGATACGCCGGATGATAGGTCACGATCAGTTTCGAACCGCGCGCTTCGTGCATGTGCCCGCGCAGCGAGCTTAATGAAGACTTGCGCCCGAGCAGATACGTCGCCGCCGTCGAGCCCAGCGCCACGATGATCTCAGGCCTGATCACATCGATCTGACGGAAGAGAAACGGCGAACAGGTATTCGCTTCCTCGGGCTCAGGCACGCGATTCTGCGGCGGACGGCACTTCACGATGTTGGCGATGTAGACCTCTTCGCGCTTGAGGCCCATCGCGTTGATCATGTTGTTGAGCAGCTGCCCGGCTTTTCCGACGAACGGCAGACCCTGCGCGTCTTCATCCGCACCCGGACCTTCGCCCACGAACATCAGTTTCGCGTTTGGAGTGCCATCGCCGAAAACAATCTTGTGCCTTCCCAGGAAGGCAAGCGGGCAGCGAGTGCATTCGCCGATCTCGGCGCGAATCGCCTCAAGTGCAGCGGGCTTGTCTGCGGCGGGAATCATCTCCGCAGGCACGGGCATAGACAACGCTGGAGAGATAGGCTTGCGTGGTGGCATTTCCGGCTCCGGGAGATTCACAGGCACGGGTTCCGCGCTCGCTGCAATCTTTGTAACAGTTACGGTTTCTTTTTCAGGCTCAACAATGGACGCTGCTTCCGGCAACTGCAGGGAATCAGGTTCACCGTTGCGATAAAAATCGTAGACGCCGAGGTCGCGATAGTAGCGCAGCCGCGCGCGTACCGCCTCGGCGAGTTCAGGGTCGAGCTGCGCCATCTATTCTGCGACCAGGCTCTGCGGCCGGCGCAGCGTGAGAATCTCTTCGAAAATGCGGTCGGCAAGCTGCCGCTTGCTCATCTCCTGGAGATCGAGTGCGATATGTGGCGTAAGAAAAGTCGCGGCGTTGCGGTCGGAGTCGAAACCGACGCCTTCACGTGAAACATCGTTCACCACAATGGCATCTGCGCCCTTGCGAAGCAGTTTGTCGCGCCCATGCGCAACGACATTTTCGGTCTCGGCAGCAAAGCCGATGATCAGCTGCCCTGGATGCTTCCGCGCGGCTACTTCCGACAAAATATCCTCGGTCGGCTCGAACTCGACCGTCAACGGACCGGTGCGCTTCATCTTCTGGTCGGACTTGATACGCGGGCGATAATCGGCCACCGCCGCCGCCTTGATGATGATGTTCGCCTCATCCATGCGGCGCAGTACCGCGTCCCGCATTTCACCCGTCGTCACCACCGGAACCAGCTCGCAGTTCGCGGGTGGCCGCAGGGCCGTCGGAGCGCTGATCAGGATCACGCGCGCGCCGCGGCGTTCGGCTGCTTCCGCCAACGCGTAGCCCATCTTGCCGCTCGAGCGATTGCCAAGAAAACGCACCGGGTCAAGCGCCTCACGGGTTCCGCCGGCGGTAATCAGCACCGTCTGCCCCTGCAGGTCGTTGCGATGGTTCAGTACGCCGAGAACCGCTTCCACGATCGCCGGAATCTCCGTCATGCGGCCGCTGCCCTGCATGCCGCAGGCGAGATATCCATCGCCTGGAGGCACAATCGTGACATTGCGCTGGCCCAGCGTCTCAAGGTTCGCCTGCGTCGCCGGATGATTCCACATGTTCACGTTCATCGCAGGGGCGACAATCACAGGCGCGGTCGTTGCAAGGTAGAGCGTGCTCAGGAAGTCATCGGCCAGCCCGTGCGCGAACTTTGCAAGAATGTCCGCAGTGGCCGGAGCTACGACCAGCGCCTCGGTCGTCTGTGCCGCATCGATGTGCTCAATCGCGGAGGAGAGATTGTCCGAATTATCCTCCGCGGACCACATGTGAGTAATCACCTTGTGCCCCGTGAGCGATGCGAAGGTAAGAGGCTGCACGAACTTCGTCGCCGCCTCGGTCATGACGACATGAACATCGAGCGCCTGCCGCTGCAGGGCACGCACCAGCTCCGCTGCTTTATAGGCGGCAATGCCGCCGGAGACGCCGACCGTAACTTTCATATAAAAATTGTACGCCGGCGCCAGGCTCCGGACGCAGGTGGAAATCGCGTCCCAAATTCCGGCTCTGAACAACTTTCCGGCTTTGGCTAAGATTGAGTCATGGCACACCTCACGCTCGCCACCGTCGACGCTTTTACCAGCAAGCCGTTCTCCGGAAACCCCGCGGCCATCTGCCTGCTCGAACAGGCGATGCCCGAGGCCTGGATGCAATCCGTGGCCGCTGAAATGAACCTATCGGAGACTGCTTTTCTGCTGGCGCAGGCAGAGGGCTACGGACTGCGCTGGTTCACACCCACAAGCGAAGTCGACCTGTGCGGCCACGCCACACTGGGCAGCGCGCACTTCCTCTGGGAGTCAGGCATTCTCTCTGCCGATCAGCCTGCGCTCTTCCACACACGCAGCGGACTGCTCACCGCGAAGCGTCTTCCGGAGGAAGGTAGCTGGATCGAGCTGGATTTCCCCCAGAAGCAGGTCGATCCGGCCGAAGCGCCTGGCGACCTCGAAAAGATTCTCGGCGCGAAGCCGGTCTTTATCGGCAACAACAAAATGGATTTCCTCGTTGAGGTGGAGAGCGAGGAAACGGTACGGAACCTGAAGCCCGACTTCGCGGCTCTTGCGCAAATCGAGGCACGCGGCGTTATTGTCACCGCCCGTTCCGGCGGTGAAGCAGACATCGTTTCACGCTGTTTTTTCCCACGCGTCGGCATCGACGAGGATCCCGTGACCGGCTCGGCGCACTGCGCGCTCGGCCCGTACTGGGCTGCTCGCCTGGGCAAGAAAGAGCTACTCGCCTTCCAGGCCTCGAAGCGTGGGGGATGGATGCGACTGCAACTGGTGGGGGACAGGATTCGCCTGATTGGACAGGCAGTCACAGTAACTCGCGGTCAGCTGTTGCACGCGGAGAGGTAGAGGAGAAGTGGGGACTTCTCCCCTGCACGTGTAGCTTACGCGATCACGAACTTCGGAATGTCAGGAGCCGCAATCTCCGGCTTGAGCACCGGGGCGTTGGGCTTCACATAGCCAACCTTGCCTGCCGCAATTTCATCTTGAGCGACCTTGCAGGCTTTGCCGGAGCGGGAAGCTACCAGCGGCTGGGATCCGTTTTGCAGCTGTCGGGCGCGACGTGCAGCGACCATTACGTAACGAAAGTTGCTGTCGAACTGCTGCTCTACACTCATGGCGTCACCTCAGGAAAGTTGCTTCGGCGAGCTCAAACGGGAGCTGCCTCCGCGTTAACGACTCCGAAAGCCTGAAGCACCGGACGGATGCGCGCCTCAGAGTTTCGCTGGCGGCATGACTCCGCCTTGGCTATCAGCTCTTTGTCCTCTTCCGACACCGCGCCGTGGTTGCGGCTGAGACGTTCGGCAACGACGATGGCTGCCATCTCCTCGACTGCCCGGTCGAGTACATCGTTGACGAGAATATATCCATATTCTCGATAATTCTCAATCTCCCGTCGCGCATTTGCGAGGCGACGGGCGATAACTTCATCCTGCACAGAGCCTTCCGCGCGGCTGCGATTTCTGAGCCGGGTGGCCAGAATGTCCGGCGAGGGAGGCATGATGAAGATGCTCACGGCGTCCGGCATGCGGCTGCGAACCTGCGACGCGCCCTGCACGTCGATATCGAGCAGCAGGTCCTTCCCCTCGGTGAACGCATGCGCCAGGGAGCCACGGCAGGTGCCGTAATAGTTGCCAAAGACCTCGGCGTGCTCCAGGAATTCGCCTTCCTGGACCATGTCCTCAAACTTGTCGCGGGAGATGAAGTGGTACTCGCGCCCATCCGTCTCCGAGCCGCGTGGGGCGCGTGTCGTATAAGAGATCGAGAAATCCAGATTGCCCACCAGGGAGCGCATCTGGTTCACCAGCGTGGATTTGCCCGAGCCGGAAGGCGCCGAAATCAAAAATAAAATTCCTGCCAACGTACCAGTCTCCCTTTTGCTGTGTAGCTTGCCGCTTTACGATCCCGGCGAGCTTCCTTACTCAAGATTCTGCACCTGTTCGCGTGCTTTTTCGATCTCCGATTTCATACCGAGACCAGCTTCGGTGATGCGGGGACCGTTTCCGGCAACCCCTCCGGTCTTCGAAAGCAGGGTGTTCGCCTCGCGATTCATCTCCTGCAGCAGGAAATCGAGCTTCTTGCCCACCTCGCCGCCGTTCGCCAGCAGCGAACGGAAATGTTCGATATGCGCGCGCAGCCGCGTAACCTCTTCATCGACGTCGCTGCGTTCGGCCAGTAGAGCGGCTTCCTGCAGAATGCGATCACGGTCGAAAGCTCCACCGAGCATCGCCGAAAGCTTCTGGCTCACTCGCTCGAAGTACGCCTTCTGCACATCTTCACGCAGTCCCGCTGCCTCATTGACCAGCTTTTCCAGACGCTCCAGTGCGCTGAGCAGGTCGCGAACCAGCGCAGCGCCTTCCTGCTCTCTCATCGTATTCAGCGCGGCAATCGTCGGATCGAGCTCTCGCAATACAGCTGCTTCCAGCGCCGCCGTCTCCTCCGCATCTCGCTCAGACGAGCGGCTCTCGCTGTTGAAGATGCCCGGCAGCCGGAAGATCGCATTCAGGTCCGGCTCACCCAGAAGCCCGTTCGCCGCGGATGCACTGCGGAACGCGGCGAGATAGTTCGCCACCTGCGCGGCATCGTAGGCGGCTTCGGCCTTCTGGCTACGGTCAAGGCTCAGTGTGACCTCTACATGCCCTCGCACCAGCTTTTCCTTAAGAGCTCGACGCAGCTGCATTTCCAGCGCATCGGTGCCTGCGGGCAGGCGCATGTGCAGGTCCAGAAAGCGATGGTTCACGCTCTTCAGGCTCAGGGTGAAACCGCCTTTTTCGGAGACGCGTCCTGCCACTCGCGCGAAGCCTGTCATGGAGTAGACCGTTGCCATAGTTATCCCTCTGTCTTTCCGAGAACTGCGGGCTCAAGCGGCTCCACGTACGAAGCATCGGTGAACTGCAGGCGATAAAGCTTTTGATAGGTCGGCGAAATATGCATCAGCTCGTCATGTGAGCCGATGGCCGTGATACGTCCCTCTTCGATCACCGCAATGCGATTGGCACGGCGTACCGTGGAAAGCCGGTGCGCGATCACCACCACTGTTCTGCCCGTCATCAGGTTGTTCAACGCGGCCTGCACCAGCGACTCACTCTCGTTATCGAGCGCCGAGGTCGCCTCGTCAAGAATCAGGATCGGAGCGCCCTTCAGAATTGCGCGCGCAATCGCCAGGCGCTGACGCTCTCCACCGGAGAGGCGAAATCCCTTCTCGCCGATCACTGTATCGTAGCCCTCGGGCATCCGCAGAATAAAATCGTGGGCAAGCGCCGCTTTTGCGGCCTCCTCGACCTTTGCGTGCGGAACATCCGGCTGACCATACGCGATGTTGTTGCGCACCGTATCGTTGAAGAGAATTGTCTCCTGCGTAACCTTCCCTATCTGCTCGCGCAGAGAGCGCAGGCTCACATCGCGCAGGTCGTGTCCGTCGATGAGCACCCTGCCCGACGTCGCATCGAAGAAGCGCGGAATCAGGTTCACCAGCGTCGACTTGCCGGCACCGCTCGGCCCCACCAGCGCAACCACCTCGCCCTGCCGGATGTCGAGATCGATATTGTGGAGAACGTCCTTATGGTCCTCTTCCGTGCCATATGCGAAGCTCACATTCTCGAGCTTCAGAGAATCGCGGAAGCCCTTGAGCTGGTACGGGTGTTTCTTCTCAACCACCTCATCCTGATCTTCCATGAAGTCGAAGATCGCCGACGAAGCTCCAACCGCCTGCTGGAAGCTGTTGTAGTAGGTCGCCGAACGGCGCACCGGGTCATACAGCTTGAAGAGCGCCACGATGAAGGCGAAAAAGTTGCCTTCCGACATCTTGTGACTGTTGATAATGCCGCGGCCCAGCAGCAACAGCAGCGAAATCGCAACAGCGCCGATAAAGTCCATCAGCGGCGAGCTGATGGCCTGAGCGCGCACCGAGCTCAGGTTGGCGCGGAAGAGCCTGCGGCCTGCCTGGCGAAAGCGCAGAACCTCCCAGATCTCCATGTTGAAGGCCTTCACGATGCGATTGCCTGTGATGGTCTCATGAAGAATGTTCTGGATCTCGGCGAGCTTGTCCTGCCCTTTACGCGTCGTCTGACGGACGCCACGCCCGATCTTGCGGATCGAGGTAGCAACCACCGGTACAAAGATCAGCAGGATCCACGCCAGCTTCCCGCCAAGGAAAATCACCACGCCGATGGTAAAGAGCATCGTGAAGATCTGCTGCAGGAAATCCGAAAGCACCGAAGCCATCGCGTACTGCACGCGCTCAATATCGTTGATCAGCGCCGAAAGCAGCGTGCCCGTGGCATGCTTCTGGAAGAACGAGATCGAGCGCCGCAGGATCGCTTCATACAGGTCGTTGCGCAGATCGGTGATCATGCCGAAGCCCGCGTAGTTCGCAAGGTACGTACCGGCGTAGTCGCAGATCCCCTTCAGCAGCGTGGTAGTGACGAAGGCGAAGGCAATGACCGTCCAGTCATTGTGCAGGTGCGAAGGGATAAAACTCTGCGGGTCGATGTGAAAGCGTTCACCCAGCCTCGTGAAGATGGAAATGCTTTTATGTTCGTCGCCGGGATGCAGAACGTTGTCGAAGATGGGGCCAACGAGCAATACGCGAAAGGCATCGAGAAGGCCAACCGCAGCGGCCAGCACGATCGAAGCAAGCGCCTGCAACCAGTAATGGCGGGCGTAATGCAGCAGGCGAGCGGCACGCTTCATGCATTCTCCCATCGGGAAATCGTTGGAAGAGCGTTAGCTTGCCATGGCTCCGGATTCATTCAGATATTTTAGAACGCCGGAGCCATTGAAGGCATCGATTTCACCGCTAAGCGATTGATTTTACGATTCCGCCTTCGACCCGGACTGCGGCTCCAGTGGTCGCCGAAGCAGCCTCGCTGCACAGGTAAACCGCCATGTTGGCAACCTCTTCAATCGTTTCGAACCGCTTGATAAGGCTGGTGGGACGCGCATGCTCGAAGAAAGATTTCTCTACTTCCTCTTTCGTTTTGCCCTGCTGCTTCGCCAGATCTTCAACGAACACACCGACGCCCTCACTTGCCGTAGGTCCCGGCAACACGGAGTTCACCGTAACGCCGCTCGCGGGAAAGCTTTCGGCAATGCCGCGCGCGACAGCAATCTGCGCGGTCTTGGTCATGCCGTAATGCACCATCTCTGCCGGAATCTGTAATCCTGACTCGCTGGAAATGAAGAGCACCCGTCCCCACTTCTTCTCAAGCATGTGCGGCAGGTAGTGACGCGTGACACGAATCCCAGAAAGAACATTCGCCTCAAAGAAACGCGTCCACTCCGAATCTTCAATCTCAAGGAAAGGCTTTGCCTCGAAGATGCCCAGGTTGTTCACGAGGATATCGACCTGCGGCACACGCTCGAAGAGCTTCTTCGCGCCTTCAGCAGTTGTAAGATCGGCGGCAATGCCATCGACCTCGCCTTCGATTTCGCCAACGGCCTTCTTCACGCGCTCTTCCGTGCGGCCGTTCACATAGACGAATGCACCTTCCTTCGCCAGCAGCTTTGCGATGGCGAAGCCGATACCGGCTGTGGAACCCGTAACGAGTGCGATCTTATCCCTGAGACCTAAATCCATGTTTTCTCCTCGCAGTTTGGGGAACAGCAATAAGATTCCCCAAAACTAGCTGAAGATTCAGCGCGGCATATCGCGATGGCCGGTCTTCACCTTGTATCCCTCTTTGCCCAGCCGCTTGCCTATCTCTTCCGCAATCATCACCGAGCGGTGCTGCCCGCCGGTGCAACCGAAGGCGACCGTCAGGTAGCTCTTACCCTCGTGAATGTAGTGCGGCAGCAGAAACAGGAGCATCTGGGTCACGCGGTCGAGAAACTCCTGCGTCTGCGGAAACTGGCCGACGTATTCGGCGACCTTGGGATCGCGCCCAGTGAGATTGCGGAACTCGGGGATGAAGTGAGGATTGGGCAGAAAGCGCACGTCGAAGACAAGATCGGCTTCAAGCGGAACGCCGTTCTTATATCCAAAGCTGATCGACGAGACCAGCAGGTTCTTCCCATCCGATTCGCGCTCGAACTTGTTCTGGATATACGCGCGCAGCTCATGCACGTTGAAGTTCGAGGTGTCGATCAGGATGTCGGCGATGTTGCGCAGTGGGCTGAGCAGTTTGCGCTCCGCCTGGATGGCCGGCCCGACCATCGACTCGCGGCCCAGCGGATGCGGACGCCGCGTCTCGGAAAAACGACGCAGCAGCGCAGGCTTCGAAGCATCGAGAAAGATCAGCGTCGTCTCAAGATATTTGCGCGCTTCGGTCAGCATTGCCGGGAAGCGCTCAAGCCCTTGCCCTTCGCGCACGTCCACCACCAGCACGGCGCGCGTCAGCTCAACGGACTGCGAAACCAGTTCGGCGAAGCGCGGCAGCAATTCGACAGGAAGATTGTCGACCGCATAATAGCCGAGGTCTTCGAAGGCTTTGAGAGCAGAACCCTTACCCGAGCCCGAGAGGCCGGTAAGAATGACGAGCTGGTGTTTGTCTTCGAGACGAGAGCTGAGGCCCTCGTCCCGAAGTTGTTTCTTAGCAGGTTTGCGCCGGGATGCCTGGGCAGATTTCTTCGGCCGAGCCATGCAGAAATCCTAGCATCCAGGCACAGCGGTTTTGGTGACCGCCGTTTATGGAACCTCGATAAGTTCCATTTTGCCGTCACGCTTGCGATGCAATACCTTCAACGCACCGGCCTTGTCGCGAAATACAAAAACCTCGCGATCACGGAACTCGGCTTCTTTCACCGCCTCTTCCAGGCTCATGGGACGCATCGCCACCGAGTCGATCGATCGAACCACGTGCGGCTCGGGGATGGCGGTCTTCGAAGGAAAGCTATGCACTGTAACGGGAATGACCGGCTTCGCGTGACCATTTCCGTTGCCATTGCCATTGGTCTTGCCATTGGTCTTTTTGCTCACGACTGGCTCTTCGATATCGGCGGCTAGGCTTGGCGCGGCTTTGCGAGGACGCTCGAGAGCCGGTTCGGCAGTAAGTTTTTCTTCCTTGGGCTGGCGTTTCTTTGATTGGATTTTCTTTTTGCAGCGGATCGCCTGTGTCTCGGCCTTGTCCAGCGCTTCTCGAAGCGCTGTCTCCATGCTCGTGGATTCGGAGGCCCCAACGATGTCATGGAAACGAGTCACGATGTTGACCTCAGCCATGTTCCGGTATTTCTCCACGCTTAAGATCACATGGGCTCCGGTTGCCTTGCCGAGAATCTTGCCGATCCTGTCAATGCCGTCTTCCGCCTGTGTGCGGAGCGCTGCACTGATGATCACCTGTCTGCCGGTGTATTCGACCTGCATAAAGGAAAGCTCCTTCCGAAAGAAAAATTCTTACAGGACTGCCGATTTTATCTCATCCGCGCACTCTCCGCTGATGCGTGCTGGGAATGCGAAGATCTTCACGATACTTGGCAACAGTCCGTCTGGTTACATTGATGCCTTGACCCTGCAACATGGAAGCTATCTGGTCGTCAGTCAATGGTTTGCTCGGGTCTTCTTCATCAATGAGCTTCTTCACCTTGCGCTTGAGCAGCATCAAGGGAGTGCCCGCGCCTTCCGGACCGTTCACACCTTCAGAGAAAAAGAAGCGCAGCTCGTAAACGCCCTGCGCAGTGTGCACATATTTGTTCGAGACAGCACGGCTCACCGTGGAAGGATGGACACCGATCTCTTCGGCGACCTCCTTGATCATCATCGGCCGCAGGGCTTCGACGCCTCTCTCGAGAAAATCTCCCTGCCGGCGCACGATTGCCTCGCACGTGCGCAGAATCGTGTTCTTGCGCTGCTCGATGTTGCGCATCAGCTGCAGCGCGGAGCGATAACGCTCCTTCACGTAATCCTTGACCTCTTTTTCCGCACCCTCCTGCGTCAGCATGCGGCGGTATCCCTGGTTCAGGCGCAGGGTAGGCAGATCCTCTTCGTTCATGACGACGACGTACTCATCGCCGCGTTTCACAAAAGCTACGTCTGGCTCGATCAGCCGCGCGTCCGAGCGGTTGTATCGCTGGCCGGGCCTCGGGTCGAGCGTGCGGATAAACTCAATCGCCTGCTGCGCCGCTTCCACCGGCTTGCCCAGCGCTCGCGATAACTCACGCGGATCACGCTTCTGCAACAGCTGCAGATGCCTGTCCACCGTGCAGGCCGCAATGTCGAAGATCTCCATCCGGGAGGTTGCAGCCGGAGCCTTCTCGCTGACCGTGCTCTCTACGGCAGGGGTATCCTCCCCGGGTTCTTCCGAGGGCGCATGAAGCTCAATCGGGCTGTGGCCATTGCTGGCGGGGGTGGAGTGGCCGTTTCGTGCCGCCTTTCGCTGGCGGGCAAAGATCAGCTCAAACTCCTTTCGCTGCGCCTCGATCTGGGCCAGGAGGCACTCACGCAGGTCGCGCCATGCGATTCCCACCGGATCGAGCTGGCGAACGATCGACAGCGCCGTTTCCAGGTGCGCCTTGGCGCGCGCGACCATGGCTTCGGGAATCTGCGAAAGCGGTACATGGCCATTGCGCTCAGCCTTGCCGTTCACCGTCTCGGGATCAAGCTGCTCGCGCAGGTAGCCCTCCAGCAACTCTTCCTCGCTGGCGGTCAGATAGCCGTCCTCGTTCAAATTGCCGATGATGTATTCGGCGGCATCGCGCAGCGCCGGCGAGAGGCTGATAGAGCCGAGTTGCCAGGTAATGTGATCGGTCAGCGTTCCGGGAGACGAGAGAAAATTCTCAATCGACGGAACTTCGCTGATTTCAAAGTTGCTTGGCGTGCGAAACCCGGGATCGAGGTAGTCCTGGAAATAAGAGCCGAAGTCGATCTCGTCGAAAGGATCTTTCTTTTCCGGCTCGGCCTCTGCTGCCCGCAGTTCGATGGCGCGATCGTGTTCAATCTCCTGCCGGGTCACGTCGTCCAGCAGCGGAACACTCTCCTCCATCTCCTCGAGAATCGGGTTCTCGGTGATCTCAGCGTTGATCATCTCCTTCAGCTCGAGCTTATTCAACGCCAGCACGCTGACCATCTGCATGAGGCCAGGCGTCAATATCTGCCGTTGAGCTACTTTCAAGCTCAGTTTAGGTTGAAGAAGAGCCATCGTTTCCCAGTTTTCAAAATGCGGAGAGTTGCCTCAGTGTACATCCAGCAAAAGACACCTATGACAACAACTTGCTGCCCGGTTATCTCCTGCGCCTGCCTGTCCCGTCTGCTGAACCTTAATTGAGCGAGAAGCCTTCGCCCAAGTAAATTCTCCTAACCTCTGGATCATTGCCCAACTGCTCCGGAGAGCCGTCGCGGAAGATCTTTCCCTCGTTGATGATGTACGCGCGGTCCACCACCGAAAGGGTTTCACGGACATTATGGTCCGTAATCAGAACTCCGATACCACTGGCCTTGAGGTCGAAGATGATTTCCTGCAGGTCGATGACCGCAATGGGATCAATTCCCGAAAAGGGTTCATCGAGCAAAATAAAGGACGGCTGGATACACAAACAGCGGGCAATCTCGACACGCCGGCGTTCGCCGCCGGAAAGCGCGTAACCACGCGTCTTCCGGATATGTCCGAGATTGAGCTGCTCAATCAGCTTCTCCGTGCGGGATCGCCGCATTTCCTGGGAGAGATTCTGTACTTCGAGGACGGCGAGAATATTCTCCTCGACCGTGAGCTTGCGAAAAACAGATGGTTCCTGGGGAAGATAGCTAATGCCGAACTGGCGGGCACGCATATACATCGGCACCCTTGTTATGTCTTGTCCATCTGCGAGGATGCGGCCGGAATCAGGCGCAACGAGACCTACGATCATGTAGAAGCTGGTGGTCTTGCCCGCGCCATTGGGACCGAGGAGACCTACCACCTCACCCTGGCTCACCTGCACGCTTACACCGCGTACTACCTGACGGCCTTTATACGACTTGCCGATCTCATCGGTCGAAAGCTTCTGCATTTACTTCGTAGTGCGCGTCTGGGTAACGGCGCTCGACTGCCCCCCGCTTACTTCGACGCTATCATCCTGACTGTTGAAAATCAATGCTGCACCTGTTGTCGTTCCCTTGGCCTGGTCTTCCATTCGAGGCGGGTTCGCCCCCGTACCAGTCAGGACGTATTTTCCGTCGTCCGCGGTATAAACCAGCTTTTCTCCCAATCCCTTACGGCCCGGCTGGGTTACGACAACGTGGCCGGTGGCGATCATGTGGTCTACGGCAGTCTGCTCCTGCTGCTTGCCCTTCGATGCCGGCGTCAGGAAGACCTGCGCCTGGTCCGAATGAATCGTTCCATCCGGATCCTGCGCAGTCACAGAGCCCTTGAAATCAGCGCGACGGTCGTCATCGGAGTAAAAGAGCGTCCGGCTGTGAATCCGCACCGTGGCTGGCTGGTGTTTCGGCCCGAGAGCCGAAACCATGTTCGAGCTGACAACCGGCGCAGTGTCGTTCTCCGCTCCATGCGCCTTGAGCGTCTGGGGCTTCTGGGTAAGCTCAACCACCGGCGCCAGGACGGAGTTCTGCCCCTGCCATAGGCGCGCCGGCGTCGATGGCGAACCGTAGAAGATACTGAGGCCGCTATCGTGATTTAGCTGCGCTCGGGCCGAGGTCAGGTGCACAGGCCCGTCTCCGCCCAGACCAGGCCCTGAAGGTGAACCTCCCGCTCCCTTTTTCTGCGTGTAGGTCGCCTTGACGCTGCCCTCCTCGGTCGCATCGCCCGAGTCGCGATGGAAGTCGATCGCCGTTGCCGACATCTGGAGCGACTGGCCATCGTCGAGGCGAGGGCTGCCCGTCAGATGCAGGATCTGGTCAGCTGAATGGTATTCGGAGTGTGCAGCCCAGGCCGTAAGTGTGGCCGGCTGCGGCTCGTTGTCCTTTTTCAGCGGGGTCTGCGTCAGCACCACGTGACCATCCTGGATGGCAGTCTCGACCTGCGAGGCTTCAGCCTGATCGGCGGTCTGGGTCTTCGGCTTGGCCTGCCCGGCAGGCGGAGGAGCGAAAGTAACGTGGAGACGGTCTCCGGAGCTCGTATTCGTCGAGCCATCCTTGGCAAGATCCACGATCTTGGTGTTCCCGGTGCCATCCAGCTGCGTGATCGAGCGGCCGTCCGAGTCGAGTGTGGCCAGCAACTCGTTGCCGCTTATGTTCGTGAGCTGCTGCGGCCCGTGCGACGGAATCGTATGCAGGTTGGCCTGAGCCGAACCTGTGGCAAGCAGCTTGTGAGCGATCGCATGCTGGTCCTCGCCCGGAACGAAGTCCACGTCCAGCTTCGAAGCCTGCACCTGTCTCGATGCATTCCCCTTGGGATCGCCGGGCAGCTGGGCTATCTGCTCGACAAAGCTGACAGCGTTGCGGAACTGGGCATGTTGCAGCATCGAGTCCGGCCCGAGGATCAGGGTGCCCTCGATGGCGGTGCCATGCATGCTCGAATTGCCCTTGTTCGAGACGAAGTTCACTCCGCCGCCCACGTCCTCGCGGGTCGGCTGGCTCTTGGCATCGAGTTGCGTCTCCGAGCTCTGCGAGGTCACCATAGTGCCGTCGTCGGAAACGACCTTTACGTGGCCTTTAGACTCGATGCTTTCAACGGACCCATCCTTGCGGAAGTGAAGCAGAGCGTTATCGGCGGAACTTTTCTCCGACTGGTAATCGACCACCGGACTCAGCAGGCTGCCCTGGTAGGAATCGCGCAGAAACTCCGCGTGAATCGCGTGGACCGTTGCCTCTTTTCCATTGGAGCTGGTGGTAATCTCCACCTGGTGATCGAGGATCAGCAGGCCGGTCTTCGAGTTGTAGCTCGCCCCCATCGAACTCCCAGCCGCTTTGGGAAGCTCAAACTCCATGTGCTGGTCGGTGGTCGCATCGCCTGTCTTCGAATTGAACGTCAGGCCGCTTGTCTTTACATGAATGGTGTTGTTCTCCGGGGCGGGATTCTTATCGTCCGGATTCGTGCTCGACCCGTCATCCTTCGGCGTGCTGGAATCCGACGCTCCAAGCCCGGCGAGATCGATCTGTACCGTTCCCTTGGCGACCGCGATGCCGCTCTGCTGGTCGTAATCGAACTCGGAGCCGGAGATACGGTCTACGCGGTTCGAGCCCTTCGGGCCGTAAAGCTTGATATCTACGTCATGCAGCGCGGCGTGACCACCCGTTTTGTACTGCACGAGCTTCGAGGCATGGATGGTGTAAAGCGTATGCCCGTCGCTGGATTGCGAATAGGTAAAGCCGTTCGCCGTCTGCTGAATATCTACGCCCAGCTTGCCGGGCAGATCCTTCTCAAAGCGCCTGAACCGAAAACGGGAATAGAAGAAAAATCCCGCCAGGGTAAGGACGAGCAAGCAGCCAAGAACAACGATTCCCAGGCGAAGCCTCGCCACCGTAATGCGCATATGAGTAGTTTCTCGAAAAGACAGTCAGAGATAAGACGATCAGCCGTCCTTTTGGATGCAGGCTTTGCTCCACCGGTTCACCCGGTGAAACAAAGCCCCGCAGCTAGTTCAGGCTCTGCAGGCGGGCAATAAGCTTCTCGGCCAGGTTTTCGCCGGATTCAGACCAGAGCAGCCTGGTCGAGATACCGCAGTTCTTCTGTACCGCCTGGGTGAAATCTACGATCTTCTGCACATTCTGCTTCACATGCTGCGCGGCCTCTTCGTCGAGGTCGACCTCTTCCTGCAGGAATGGCGTATCCGGCCCAAAGCCGATGCGGATATGGCCGTTCTGCTCATACGCGCCCTCATCGAACTCAGACCCGAAGCCGACAATGGTCACCCGGCTGGGCTCGAGCCTCCAGATGGGGTCGAGGCTGCCTGCGCTGTCAGGCGCCCACAGCTCCCACTCCATTTCGAACTCGTAGGCAAAGTCGTCGTGCAGCATCTCGGTAGCCGCCGCCACTGCCTCCCGCGGCTCGGAGTCGATTGCATCGGGCTCGTGTTCCCGGTCATAAACGCGCTGGTAAGCGGGAGCCTCATTCCAGCTGAGTGGATAGGCAGCGGCGGCCTTCACGCGGCCGGAGCCGCCCGAGGCAGTAAACTGCTCCATCACCTTTTCAAGGGCGGCGGGCAAAGCGAAGAGCCGGAAGTTCGGATACCACAGGCTCAAATAAAGCTGATCGGCCATAATTCCATTCTAATTCGTCACAATTATCAGGTGGAATCGTTCCCATCGATGACAAACTCAACAGTCAGGGACCGTTCCGCTGCCGTTCTATACTGCTTACACGTTTCCTGCAGTGCGACTGACCGCTTCGACGTTCCACATCTTCTGTAGCACCTTTAATTTAAGGATGATCCGCATGGTTAAGCCTTCCCTGCTGCTGGGCGCAGTTCTCGCCGCAGCTGTATCCGCTTCTGCCTTCGCCGCCGACGACGTGACTCCCGCCATCAGAGTCATGCCTCCCGACTCGACCACCGAAGGCACCGTGACCACCGCGAGTGGCCAGAAGATCGCCTACCAGGCGACCGCCGGAACCATCATGGTCGGAGCGACCGAAGCCGCAGATGCCCTGCTCAACGCTAATGGCCAGCCCGATCCCGGCTCGCCCGCCGCGCTGGTAAAGGATCCGAAAGACGCGCCGCCGACCGTCGCCATGTTCTATGTCGCCTACATGAAGAAGGATGCCGATCCGCAGACGCGCCCGATCGCGTTCTTCTACAACGGAGGCCCCGGCAGCTCGACCGTCTGGCTGCACATGGGCTCCTTCGGACCCAAGCGCGTATCGACACCGGAGGATCAGCATCTGCCCGCTGCTCCATATAAGCTGCTCGATAACCCGGAGACCCTGCTCGACACCACCGACGTGGTTTTCATCGACATGCCGGGCACCGGCTTCGGCCGGTTCTACGGCAAGGACCCCGAGAAGGCCTTCTGGGGCATCGACGAGGACGCGCACGCCTTCGCCCGCTTCATCGCCCGATTCATCAGCAAGAACAATCGCTGGAATTCGCCCAAGTATCTCTTCGGCGAGAGCTACGGCACCACGCGCTCGGCTGTGTTGTCGAACATTCTCGAAAATGAGAAGTCGATCGACCTGAATGGCGTCATCCTGCTATCGCAGATCTTCAACTTCACATCGGACATCGACGGCGCCCGCACCAACCCCGGTATCGACCTGCCTTTCGAAACCGGCCTGCCCACCTACGCCGCAACCGCCTGGTATCACCACAAGCTACCTAACCAGCCGGCCCAGCTCGAGCCATTCCTGAAAGAAGTGGAAACCTTTGCCATGGGCGACTACGCCCGCGCACTGGCTCAGGGCACCGATCTCTCCGCCAGCGACAAGCAGGCCATTGCCGAAAAGCTGCACAACTACACCGGCCTTCCCGTGGATTACCTGATCCGCGCCGATCTCCGTGTGAGCGGTGGCGGCTTTACCAAGAACCTTCAGTTAGACAATGGCCTCACGACAGGACGCCTCGATACACGCTTCTCCGGACCGGTACTCAATCCGCTCAGCGAAGAATCAGAGTACGATCCGCAGAGCTCGGCCATCTCGTCGGCTTATGTTTCGACCTTCAACGACTACGTCCGGCGCGACCTGAAGTACGGTGACGGCGCAACCTACCTGCCCATGGCCAACATAGGCATCGGCAGCCCGCAGTGGGATTTCAAGCACAACGACAACCCGATCAATGCCAACGTGAGCGCCGACCTTGCCCAGGCCATGAAGACCAATCCGCGCCTCAAGGTGATGGTGAACGGCGGCTACTATGACCTGGCGACGCCGTTCTACGCGGCCTTTTACGAGGACAAGCACCTGCCCATCTCGTCCGATCTTGCAAAGAACATTGAGTATGACTGGTACGAGTCCGGCCACATGGTCTATGTCCGCGATGAGTCGCTCAAGCAATTGCATGAGCGAGTGGCTGCCTTCATTCGCAAGACAGAAGCCGGAAACAAGTAGAGAGTGTCCCAACCATAAGGGATAGCCTTCAAGGGGATGGTCAGGGTACCATCCCCTTTTCTGCGTTTATGATGGGTAGCCGAAGCGAATCCCAGCTCGAAAAGGCTCCAAACGCATGACGCGCTATGCACGCCGGATCTCTTCTTCACTGCTTGCCATCGCCTCTGTTCTCAGCGCCGCCGCGCAAAGCGCCCGTCCCGCGCTGCCTCCATTGCCTGCACCGCAGGGTGTTCCGCAGGCCGGTCCCGCGACAGACGCTCCATACAATCCCACCGCGATTCTTCCCGGCGGCGTGGTGGTTCGGCTTTATGCATCGAACTCGCCGTTCCTCGACCACCGGCGCATTCGCGAGCCGGAAAGCTATGCTCTGAGCACGAGCGTACCGGGACGCATCCAGTCCATCGTCAACATTCATATTCCTTCTATCGAGTTTCATCCTGCCGACGCGGGCATGAATACCGGCACCACCGTCATCCTGATTCCCGGCGGCGGCCATCGCTTCCTGAACGTGGGCACCGAGGGCGCGGACTTCGTGCCGTTCTTCTACCAGTACGGCGTGAACACGGTTATTCTTCGCAACCGCCTCCACAGCGACGGATACGATGTGGACAAGGACGAGGTCCGCGACACGCTGCAGGCAATCCGCCTGGTGCGCGCGCACGCGGCGGATTGGCATCTCGATCCCAATCGCATTGGAGTCATGGGCTTCTCCGCTGGCGGCGAGCTGGCAGCGAATGCCGCGGTTCGCTACGACGATTTCGACAAGCAGAACAACGGCGCGGACGACCCGCTTGCAGGAACTTCCTCGCGGCCCGATTTCGTGACGCTTATCTATCCGGGACCGTCACCGTTTGCGCCGGGCAAGACGCCTCCCAGTCCTCTGCCACATAACCTGCCGCCTTCTTTCATCACCTCTGCCGGCTCAGACGACCAGGTCCATGCGGTATGGGCCGACCAGTACTTCGCCGCCATGCTGGCGCAGCATGTTCCGAATCTCGAAATGCACATCTACGCTGCAGGACGCCACCCTGGCGAGGTCCTGCGCGACGGCAGCCACATGACCGGCGGACTCTCGGACAAGCAGGGCACGCCCTTCGGCACCTGGCAGCTCCGCTTCATCGACTGGTTTCGCGAGCTGGGCTTTCTCGACAAACCAGGTGTAAAGACGAAAGCCGCCAGCGATCTCGATTACTATCTGAGCCATCCTGCACAGGAAAACAAATAAACGATGGGCATCTTCCTGGAAGTGATACTCACGCTCATGGTCGCGATCGTGGCCTGCATCGAGATCGGCCGCCATCTGCGGCGGCATGTAAGAACGGACAAGACCAGCTCCGAACTGACCGTGATCGATGGCGCAATCTTCGGCCTGCTGGGCCTGCTGCTGGCGTTTGCTTTCGCCGGCGCGGATTCGCGCTTCGAGGCCAGAAGGCAACTCATCGTGCAGGAAGCGAACGATATCGGAACAGCCTATCAACGTCTCGACCTGCTGTCCGAGGAAGCGCAGCCCCAGCTTCGCCAGGACATGCGTGATTACACCGATGCCCGCATCCGCTATTTCCAGGCATTGAATATAGATCAGGAAGCGACACGGGAAGCGTCCCGGCAGATAGAACGGTTGCAGCAGAAGATGTGGAAAGAAGCAGTGATTGCGGCCAAAGCCACCGCCTCGCCTGGCGTTCTCACGCTTGTGCTAGGTTCCATCGGAGACATGACGAGCACGGCCACCAAACGTTCCGCGGCACTGCAGACCCATCCTCCGCCAACCATCTACCTGCTCCTGTTGATACTGGCGCTGGCAAGCGCGCTGGTCGCAGGTCACGGCATGGGCGATACGGTGAGGCGGCCATTTCTGCACACCATCGTGTATGCGCTTGCCCTGACAATCACGATTTCCGTGATTGTTGACCTTGAGTATCCTCGCGCCGGCCTCATTCGTGTAGACCGCTACGACCAGATGCTGATACAGCAGAGATCGAGCATGAATTAGGCGGAAGCATCCACGATCCTGAACCGGCAATCGTGACATGGTGAGACCCTGGCAGGTGCGGATTTTAGCCTGCACCTCTGTCACGCCAATAAAAACCGGCTTCATCCCCTGAGGGAAACCCCTAGTTTCGCAACCAGCAGCATCGGCGAACTAATCCTTTTTGTGCAGAAGTGCCCGCTGCATCTTCCCGAGCATGCCCGTCCATGTTTCCGCATCGGACGAATCCAGCCCCATACGCAGGATCATGCGGCGGACCTTCTCCGCGGCAGCTGCCTCCGTTTGCGGCTGAGTGTAACCGCTGGCCTTCAACGCCTCGAGCAGACTTTGATTGAGCCGCTCTAACTCCGCTCCTGTTGCCGCAGCGGAATTCTGCGGCGGCACGGAAAGAGCGCCGCCGCGAATCAGTTCGTACAAGCAAACGGCGACCGCCTGCCCCAGGTTCATCGAACCATGCTCCTCACGCGTGGGGATGCGCATCAGCCAATGGCAGTGGTTGAGATCCTGGTTCGAGAGGCCGCGCTTCTCCGATCCGAAGAGAATGGCCGCCTTGCCTGCGCCGAGATGCCCTGCCAGCAAGGGCCCTCCTTCGTCGAGTGGATGTACCGCCTGCTCAACCTGCCGCGATTCGAGCGCCGAGGTCCCGACGACCAACCTACAGTCGGCAATAGCTTCGGCCAGGCTCGAGAACTCCTCCGCCTGCTGCAAAAGCTGAGGCGCGCCCACAGCGGAGCGCGCCTCGCGAAATGACAGTTCGTATGTATTGACCACGCGCAGATGGGTGAAGCCGAAATTACTCATCGCCCGTGCTGCCGCGCCGATGTTGAGCGGGTTGCGTGCCGCCACCAGCACCACCCGCAGATTGCTCCGTTGTTCTAGTGTCAGCAAGTCTGCATTTTACGGCAGAACCTGCGCAGCGACTAAGCCGCTACTGCCGGAATCGGTTCGGCACAATGCGCGCAACGTGTGGCCGCGATGGGGCAATCGCTGAGGCACTGCGGGCAGGGGCGCGTCTTCGGCGGCTCCGCCTTGGCCGGGTGGAACTTCGCAAGCAGCTTCTGCATCGGCAGCACGATGAAGAAGTAGATAACCGCCGCATTCAGGAGGAAGCTGATCAGATTATTGAGGAAGAGTCCGTACTTGATGACACCGGCGTTCTTGCCGGGATCGCCAAGAACGGAGGGATGGAAATTCAGATTCCACACCAGGGCGGAGAAATCCGGTTTACCGATAATCGCGGCGACGAAGGGTGTGATGATGTCAGTGACGAGGGAATTCGTGATCGCTGCGAAGGCTGCACCGATGATCACGGCGACCGCCAGATCGACAACGTTTCCACGAAGAATAAAATCCCGGAATCCCTTCAGCATAGGCTCGCTCCTTGGGGTTTTTTAAGTTTGAAAATAAAACAAGACGCACCGTAACGATGCCATCCTACCGCACATCGATGGTCTCAACGAGCAATTTATGGGGCGAAATTTATTTCATTTCTATGAGATGCGAAGATCTTCAACGCCGTTGAAGATCGGCCAGCGCTATCGCGATCTGATCTGCGTCCCCAGCGAATCGCAGATGTCGCGGTACCGCCGCACGTAGCGGAAGTCTGTAAAGAGCGTCGCCGCGGCAATCAACAGGCAGAAGAAAAGAAACCATCGCTGCGACTTTTCCTTATGACGCGCCATAAGCCGGAAGCAGATCGAGATGAGGAATGCGGCAACGGTCGCCAGCACAGTAAGCGGAGCCAGCTTGTTACAGTCAATGCCCGCTGACGGCTTCATGTACCAGACGGAGCCTGCCGCGACTCCCAATGCCAGCACAGCGACCGATACAAGACGAAATGGAAAATGCGGACGATCCAGGGCACGGCTCCTTCAAGCAGCTTCTTTGCGTGATTGTCTCATCTGCCCGGCGGTGTCCTCTCGAAGACAACCACCCGGCCAGGCCTGCCCTCGATTGGGTAAAGTGGTACGGACAGCCACCACGCAGCGCTGCCGACTCCGGATGCTCCATCCAGTTCTCAATCTCCGTGCACGCTCTCTGGTTCGAGGAACCGTGATGGTGCTCTTCGCTCTGGGTATCGCTTTTCCGCTCGCGGGCTTTCCGCACACGCACGCATCGCTGCTGCTCGTCATCCCCGCTGTACTGGGCCTATGGGGAACCTACGAGACTTCGCGATGCCTGCGCCTGCGTTGGAGCTTCTACCATGGGGGCGTGCTGCTGCTGCTCTACATGGATGTCATGGCGCTGGCCATGATTTTTTTCCTGCTGCTCTACCCTTATGCCGGCTGGCTGCAATGAACCGGACGGCCGCTCCTAAAGATGACTAAAGAGCGGCCGGTTCCAGCTCACGCAGGGATTCCGCGTAAGGCGCGCGCAGCACACCGCGCTCTGTAATGATGGCGGTGACGTATTTGGCAGGCGTGACGTCGAATGCCGGGTTGACGATGCCTACACCCTGAGGCGTCAATTGCTTGCCGCCATGATGTGTCACCTCGACCTGCGCCCGCTCTTCGATCGGAATGTCCTCACCGGTCGCGGTCTGCACATCGATCGTCGACCAGGGCGCTGCGACATAGAACGGAATGCCATGTTCCTTCGCCAGCACGGCAACGCCGTAGGTTCCAATTTTGTTCGCGACATCCCCGTTTGCGGCGATGCGGTCCGCACCTACGATCACGGCGCTGATCTGCCCTTTGCGCATCAGGCTGGCAGCCATGTTGTCGCAAAGCACTGTGGTTGGAATATCGTCATGCATCAGTTCCCATGCCGTCAGGCGCGCGCCCTGCAGGAAGGGCCGCGTCTCATCGGCAAAAACACGCAGGCGGCTTCCCTGCTCGACCGCAGCGCGGATGACACCAAGTGCCGTTCCGTAGCCGCAGGTAGCAAGCGCTCCGGCATTACAGTGCGTAAGCACGCCGCCGTCAGTTGGCATGAGCGAAGCGCCATGAGCGCCCATCTCACGGCAGGCCTGGATATCTTCGTCGTACATGCGAAGCGATTCTTCCTTCAGGCCCTGCGCTACTGACTGAACAGTCGCACCCGGCTCTGCCGCCAGCGCAAGGTAACGCTGGCGCATGCGTTCGATCGCCCAGAAGAGATTCACCGCAGTGGGCCGCGTCCCGGCCAGAGTGTTGCAGATCTGTTCAAACTCCGGCTTCAGGGCATTGAGATCGGCCGCTTTGCTCTGCCTTACTCCCAGAGCGACACCCATCGCGGCTGAAACACCAATCGCCGGTGCGCCCCTAACGACCATGGTTGTAATGACTTCGGCAACCTGGTTGTAATCTTTCGCCAGTACGTACGTTTCTTCGAGCGGCAATACACGCTGATCGAGAAAGCGCACCCCTTCATCGGTCCATTCGAGGGTCAGTATCATCTTGGGAATAGTTTAAATGGTCTGAGTGAAATATTTTTGAGCCTGGCTAACCCGAGCCAATGTGACGGCATCAAAATTGTGTACAGTAAATTTGTAACATATCAAGGTAACTTCCGAGTAAGTTAGTGTATAAGTGACTGCATGTGACCACCGGCTCGGAACATTAGGGTACCGTGGTATTTACCTTTAAAATGTCCCTGTCCGGATTAATTCTCAGCAGTGCATCTCTGAAATAGGTAGTAAGCTTAGTCGCCCATGAGTAAACAGAAAAAAAACTGTCCAAACTGCAGCGAAGTTGAATTGACACGCGTCGGCCGGCACGGCTTCCTTCAGGAGCATGTCTACCCACGCTTTGGCATGTTTCCATGGGAGTGTGGGCAGTGCCGCCAGGTCTTTCTGCTGAAATCGCGAGGCCGCAGTTATCGAAAAGCCGGGCCGGTCGGCTCCTCTAAGTAAACCCGGTACTCTTCCCAAGTAATGAAGAAAGGCCTGATGCATCGGCATCAGGCCTTTTCGTCTCTAGCGCCAGTGTCCTTCGATCCAGACCCAGCCACCGCCACGCTCACGCCAGTGCCCCGGTACCCAGACAACACCCGGACGCGGAGGTGCGACCCATGCACCGGGCATCCAGACATAGCGATGTCCGTCCCAGCGATGATAACCATCATGCCAGGCATAGCGAGGGCCGGGAGCCGGAGGGCGATGCTCGTAGATCGGGGCCGGAGGCCTTACGTGCACGATCACCTGTGAAAACGCCGCGCCGGTGCTGAAGAGCGCCGCAGCGGCCAGGATCAGAAGGTTCTTCTTCATGGGTTCTCCTTGATTCGTTCAGAGTTCAATCGACCTGGGAAGCTCATTGGCCCAGGTCTTTTCTACTGAACACGGATGCGCCAAGAACGTCGCGCGGAAATCTCTTTTCTTCGAACACAATTCTTAAAGATCGCTATTGGTAATGTATTCCGCTACAGAAAACAATAGCCCCGCTCAGAGGCGGGGCTATTGCAGCTACAAAAGAACAAAATTAGGCGGTAGCAGGCGTGCAGATCTCGTTGAAGGCCCGTGCAAGTTCCTGCGCGATAGCCTGTGCGGGATTCGATTCGATGACGAAGCGCTGCATCAGGTAAACCATCTTGCCGTCACGCATGATTGCGATAGCGGGAGATGTGGGGGGCTGGCCTTCGAAATAGGAGCGGGCGCGTTCGGTGGCTTCACGGTCCTGGCCGGCAAACACGGTGATCGCCTGATCGGGCGTGACGGCATTCTGCAGAGCGAGACGAACACCAGGGCGCATCTTGCCTGCTGCGCATCCGCAGATCGAGTTCACAACTACGAGGGTAGTGCCGGGCTTGGCCAACGCTGCATCGACCTCTTCCGCGGTGCGGGCTTCCTTGATGCCAGCGCGGACCAGCTCTTCGCGCATCGGGATCACCATAATTTCTGGATACATGCTAAATCTCCTCAAAACAAAAGGTTTATATCGTATTGAATTAACTTGTACGACCAATGTACGATGGTGTGCATGCTGACGCTCTACCGGCGCCATTCTGCCGATTGCCCCAAGAAGTCTGACCGTTTTTGGAAACGTTGCTCATGCGCTATGTGGGTCGAAGGTACAACTGATAATGGTAAGTATATTCGCCGTTCTCTTAAGACCTCAAGCTGGGAAAAGGCTACCCTTCGACAGCGAGAGATCGAAGATGCCGGCTCGGATGTGGCTAACCGCGCAAAGCGGGTTACCGTGCACGAGGCCGTTAGCGATTATCTAAAAGATGCGGAAGTCCGCGGAATGGTTCCAAGTTCCATTCGTCAGTTCCGGGCCGTCTACGAGTCTCAATTTCTCGCCTGGTGCAACCAGGAGAACTACCGACTGATCGCCGAAATTGACCTCGCAGCGCTTCGCGCCTTCCGGAACACATGGGAAGATCAGTCATCCCGCACCCGGCACACCAAGCAGATCCGGATGAAGCAATTCTTTCGCTTTTGCGTTGCGAATGGATGGATCAAGGAAAACCCAGCGATGGGCCTCACGAGAATTAAGGTCGCGCAGTCCCAGACGAACTACTTCCGACCAAAGGAGATGGAGAAGCTGCTTAATGCTGCATTGGCCAGCGATGCCCGCAATGATCACCGTGGCGGGAAGCGTCTCCATGCGCTGATTCTGCTGATGCGGTGGAGCGGCCTGCGAATCACGGACGCTGTCACGCTGGAGCGATCGCGTGTCATTAATGGCCAACTGATGCTCTACCAGATGAAGACGGGTACACCTGTCCGTGTTCCGCTTCCATCGAAGGTTCTCGAGGCCCTCGAAAACGTTCCGCCCGGCATGGCGTCTCATCCCGATTATTACTTCTGGAGCGGCAACGGAAAGAAAGAGACTGCAGCCGATGTCTTCCATAAAGCATTCCGCAGGCTCGCATCTAAGCACTTCGCGGGCAAGCGAGCCCACCCTCACATGCTGCGCGATACATTTGCAGTCGAGCTGCTGCTCGCGGGCGTTCCGCTGGATCAAGTTTCAAAACTGCTCGGCCATTCCAATGTGTCAATGACGGAGAAGCACTACGCGCCCTGGGTTGAGGCTCGAATGACTCAGCTCGAAAATAGTGTGCGCGCATCCTGGTCAGCGTGAGCGCATGCGCTGGTGGACCCGGATCAGGACGCTCTCCGGGATCCGCATCGACATGTAACCAGTCCTACCAACCTTCCCCTCCCTGCCCCACGTCAGCACGCCCGGTTCTTTCCCGAATACCCTCCTCACGGTCTGCTCGCTGACCGCCCAGATCTTCGCCACTTCCAGTGCTGTGTAGTGCTTCTCCAGCGCTGCCACAGGAAAATCATGGTGTGATACTTCGCCTCTTTGCAGGTTCGCCATAGTTTTCACCAATACCTGAAATTTTCGGTTGACATCGGGAATAAACAGCCTTAATGTCCCTCTCAGTGTCACACCTACTGTGACAGTACGGTATGACAGTAATCCGAATACTGCAAGGGAAATTTATGGCGATTAAGGTCAGCTCCCAACGAGCGTTTTCTACCGGAATAGCGAAGAAGCGGACAAAGAAGACGGCAGTGAAGGCTGCCGAGGTGGCACCGGAAATGGTGCTGGCATTACGTACCTGCGACAAAGACATGAAGGCCTATGGTGGCTTTCAATGGCCGAAGACTGGTCGTGTAGAAGCTCCGGACTGGAAGAAGACGAAGGAATGCGGTCACGGACTGCACGGTCTACTTCGTGGCCAGGGTGATGGGGGCCTTCTGAGCTGGGAAGTGGACGCTGTCTGGATGGCTGTTTGGGTTCAGGCGGACCTTGTCGTTGAGCTCGACGGCAAAGTGAAATTCCCCTGGTGCGAGATCGCCCTCGTCGGTGACCGGAAAACTGTTACAGATTTTCTGGTTGCTAACGGCTGCACTGGCGTTGTCGGAGGCACGGCGACCGCAGGCCACTCCGGCACGGCGACCGCAGGCTACAAGGGCACGGCGACCGCAGGCCACTCCGGCACGGCGACCGCAGGCTACAAGGGCACGGCGACCGCAGGCGACTACGGCACGGCGACCGCAGGCTACAAGGGCACGGCGACCGCAGGCGACTACGGCACGGCGACCGCAGGCCACTCCGGCACGGCGACCGCAGGCTACAAGGGCACGGCGACCGCAGGCGACTACGGCACGGCGACCGCAGGCTACAAGGGCACGGCGACCGCAGGCCACTCCGGCACGGCGACCGCAGGCGACTACGGCATTCTCAATATCCGCTATTGGGACGGAAATCGTGAGCGCATTGCCACGTTCTATGTCGGCGAAGATGGCATCGAGCCAAACGTGCCGTATCGCGTGGATGGCGTTGGCGCTGCCGTGAAGGCGGTGAAATGATGCCGACTTCTTCCATCTTTGTTTTCGGATCCAATCTCGTGGGTGCGCACGGCGGAGGGGCTGCTGCGCACGCATTTCACCACTATGGGGCTGAACTGGGCGTCGGAGAAGGCCCCACTGGTCAGTCCTATGCTCTTCCGACAATGGACGAGCAGATCTCTCCCCGGAATCTCGTTGACATACGCGCGAGCGTTGAGCGCTTCCTACGCTACGCGGCAGAAAACCCCGGCAACGTGTTTCGGGTGACCCGAGTTGGATGCGGCATAGCGGGTTTCACGGACGCCGAGATCGCCCCGATGTTCTCAGGCGCTCCTCAAAATTGCGAGTTCGACCCGGCGTGGGCTTCGTTTGGGTTGAAGACATGGAGGTCGGAATGAGCATTCGGCATCGTGCTCTCAATCTGGCCGGTGTAACTCCCTACCGGTTCCGTGTGCTCGACTGCGGCCGTGCCGTAATTGAGCGATTTGACTTCCGCGAGAGAGAGTGGCTCGCGCTGCACTTCGATGACTCCCTTGTCCATGGTTTCGGGGAGATGTTCCACCTGATGTCGCGCTTCCATAGCAAGCCGGCAAAGGTGGTGTGCTCTCACTGCGAGCAGGTGCTCGACCAGCCGCAGATGCGCCGGGGCAAGGTGCTCTGTGATGAGTGCGACGCCTTCTGGCAAAAGGCCAATGCTCCCTATAGAAAGCACGGCACCGCAGCCACGTTCTTCATGCTGGGAGTGGTCGTTGCTGTGCTTCTTTGCGCTGTTTCGTGGGTCTACGCGATATCTCAGGCAGGGGGTACGAAGTAGCGATGCAAGGACAGATTGCTCTCTTCTCCGAAGCGGTTCCGCTGGCGCAGTTCGACGGCGAAACCTATGAGCCGATGCTTGATCAGCGGCGGCTATCAACCCAGCTCGAGGCTATCCGTGAGCTGATGCTCGACAACGTGTGGCGTACGCTCCCGCAGATCGTCCTGGCTCTGCGTTCGCGTAAGGGCATCCATGCAACCGAGCCCGGCGTATCAGCTCGCCTGCGGGATCTGCGTAAGTCGAAGTTCGGCGCTTACAACGTCGAGCGGCGCCGGCAATCTGATCACTTCTTCGAATACCGGATCGCTCCCTCTGCGGAGGTGCAGGATTGAAGCCGCACATCCACCGCATAGCAACCGGCTGGGTTTTGAACGCCCAACTTGAATCCGGCAGTGTGTCGTTCTGCCGGAGCACCTTCCCCGCGATTCTTAATTGCCTTCGCGCTCTTCGCTACTCGGAGGCACGGTAAATGATTTACCCATACCCGAAACCGCCAAAGGGCCTCAGGCCTGGTCGGGTGAGCCGCTGGAACAAGTCAGACGGCAAGCATGTCGAGATCTGCAGGGACTCGGAAGAGTGGCTGAAGCAGCGTGAAGCGGTAGGAGCGCGGGCTGGCTGGTGCTGTGAGAACTGCGGGGAACCGGCTCCGCTCCACGACCAGGAGATACAGCGCGAAGAGGGCGTGATGTCTTCGATCCTTCGCGCAGGCCAGGCAGCTCACATCAATGCTCGCAAGATGGGCGGCGGTTCACGCAACGACAAGACGGAAAACCTGGGATGGCTCTGCTTTATGTGCCACCACCTCGAAACCATCGGAAAGCTGAAGATCAAATGGGAATTACTGATAAGCCGCCGGTCCAGCAATACACCCGCGGCCTCTACGAAGTAACCGATACACCGGTAGCCTTTCGCGTGAGTTCCCGCGCTGTGTGGCGCTCCTACGAGCCCGGCAATCCTCGCTACGCTCCCGACTACGCGAAGCACAACTATACGGTGCGGCTGACTCCGGATCGCCGCTCTGATGTGCTTTGCCTCTCTGAGTCGAAGTTTGTCGGTATCGAGTACCAGACGAACTGCTCTGCCTGCGGCGGCTACACCATTCTCCATTTCCCTGCAGATTGGACACCCAGGCCGGTTTCCGCGCGCTGCGGTGTCTGCGGACTCTAGCCCGTGAAATATCTCGACGTTTGCTCTGGAATCTCCGCGCCCACTGCTGCATGGAAGCCTCTCGGCTGGAAGGCTGTTGCCTTCGCTGAGATCGAGAAGGCTCCTTCGGCAGTCATCGCGCACCATTACGCCGATACGCCCAACCTGGGCGACATGACCAAGTTTGAGGAATGGCCCGATTATGCAGATCTCGATGTTCTCGTCGGAGGAACTCCCTGTCAGTCATACAGCATCGCCGGAAAGCGCAAGGGGCTGGCTGATCCACGCGGCAGGCTCATGCTCTCGTATCTGGGAATCGCTCGTCGCTATCGGCCCCGCTGGGTGGTGTGGGAGAACGTCCCCGGTGTTTTGTCATCGAACGGAGGCCGGGATTTTGGAACCTTCCTCGGGGCGCTGGGCGAGCTCGGGTATAGCTTCGCCTACCGAGTGCTTGACGCTCAGTACTTCGGAGTGGCTCAGCGACGCGAGCGTGTGTTCGTTGTCGGACATCTTGGAGATTGGCGACGTGCCGCAGAAGTACTTTTTGAGCGCGAAAGCCTGCGGTGGCATCCTGCGCCGCGCCGCGAAGCGCGGGAAGACGTTGCCCCAACTCTTAGCGCTCGCACTTCGGGCGGTGGTGGACTCGGCACGGACTTCGACTGCGACGGCGGACTGATCGTAGGGGGGGGGCAGTCAGATTGCGAACTGCCTCACCACGCATCAGGTGAAGGGCGGCGATCCCACCACGGACAACTATGTGGTGACTGGGGGTTTCTTTGACCAGCCAGCGCATACTCTTCGCGCGGACGGCTTCGACGCCAGCGAAGACGGCACTGGACGCGGTACGCCGCTTGTTCCTATTCCATTCGACACCACGCACATTACCAGCCCCACGAATCGCAGCAATCCGCAGATTGGAGATCCTTGTCACCATCTCGCGGCGCAGGCGCATGTTCCCGCAATCGCCTTCTCCTGCAAGGACTACGGAGCGGACGCAGGCGATATCTCGCCGACGCTTCGCAGCATGGGTCACGACAAGAGCCATGCGAATGCTGGTGGTCAGGTCGCCGTGGCGATGAATCTGCGCGGCCGTGACGGCGGAGCGATGCCGGAGCTTTCAGACCTGGCAAGTCTTCGCGCAGCCGATGGGGGCTCCTCACGCAGCTATGTTTTGCAGGATGTCGCAGACACGCTCACTTCGTCTTGGCATGAAAGCAACGGAGCTACCCCCGGAAACAACGTCGGATTGGTAAACGCCGTACTCAGCGGCTGGCGCGTGCGCCGCATAACGCCCCGCGAAGCGGAGCGCCTGCAGGGATTTCCGGACGACTTCACGCTGGTTCCCTATCGCGGCAGGATGATGGCCGACGGGCCGCGCTACAAGATGCTCGGCAACAGCATGGCCGTGCCGGTCGTGCGCAAGATCGGTGAGCGCATCGCCATGGTGGACCGACTGACGCGCAGTGCCTGCATTCCTTGCGAGGGGTGGGGAGACTACCTCGGCAAGACGTGTGAGCAGTGCGATGGTGCTGGGGTGATCGCATGATCAGGCTCACCGTCCGCGGCATCCCGCCCAGCGTGAATCACTACCGCGGCCTCAATCGCCGTACGGGTCGCTTCTATGTGCGCCCCGCTGCGATCGGCTTCAAGGCTGATGTTGCGCACGTGCTCGCCGGTCGCCAGATGCCGAAGGCGAAAGCTTACCTGGTCGAGTCGGTGATCTATCTGCCCAAGGGTAAGCGTGGAGACGCTGACAACTTCAACAAGGTCATTCTCGATGCCCTGCAGACAGCAGGCGCATTCACTAACGATTCGCGCGCCAAGCGGGTAGAGACAGAAGTCCGTCGCGATTGGCTCAATCCTCGCACTGAGATCACTATCTCGGTGTTCGACCCAACCCCTAACCCGAAGTCCAGGTGAATATGGCTACTGCCGAGGTTCTTCCCGTAACTGAAACTGCTGTGAGTGCGCAGAGCGCGACGCAGCTTGAGATTGTCGTTGGCCGTGCCGAGCTGATGTCAGAGCTCTCCGTCCTGGTGCGCGTCGTAGAGCGCAATACGACCATCCCCATCCTCGCCAACCTTCTGCTCGATGCCAGTGAGCCGGGTGAAGACCCAATCCTGCAGGCTACGAATCTTGACCAGAGCATTACGACAAGCCTAAAGGCTCAGGTGCGTCACTGTGGAAAGTGCGCTATCCCGGCCCGCAAGCTCCACGACTACGTAAAGCTACTGAATGGCCCAGAGGTAACGATCCGGCAGGAAGACAACGGATGGGTTAGCATCCGCTGCGGCCGCGCAAAAACGAAGATGGTCGCGCTCGCCGCATCGAACTTCCCGCAGTTGCCCGAGATGCCGCAGGACGATTTAGTTCGGCTCGGTGGCTCGATGGTTCAGGACTTTATCAAGAAGGTCTCTCCGTCGATCAGCAATGTGGAATCGCGGTACGTCCTCAACGGCGCCCTGGTGAAGATCGATGGTACATCGCTAGAGATGGTCGCTACCGATGGTCACCGTCTCACTATCGTTCGTAATGTCGGCGCTCAACTGCCGCATCATCCCTTCCAGCTTCTGGTGCACGTAGACGCACTTGCGGAGCTTCAATACCTCGCCCAGCACAGCACCGCGGAGGTGGTACTGGTCGCCGAAACGCCCGAGACAATCTTCTTCCGCACCGGCCACCGCACGCTGAGCACCCGCAAGCTCGCCGGCCAGTTTCCCAATTACTCCGCAGTGATTCCGAAGGGCGAAGGCGCATCGGTTCATATCGATGTGACCACGGTGCTCGAATCCGTGAAACGCTGCCTGGTGTTCACGGACAAGGAAGCGACCGCCCTCGCGCTGCACATCGAAGAGGAGACTCTGCGTATCTCGAGCGCGGCGAAGGATCTTGGCCAGACAGAAGAGCAGATCGACATCCTCGGCGGCCCCGCGGAAAAGGTCAGCGTGGGCTTCAATGGCGAATACATCCGCGACTTCCTTGAACTGGTGGACGGAAGCGTCGAGTTCCGGTTCGGCGACGGTAGGAGTGCGGCATTGTTTACCTACCGCACGGATGCCGGTGTCGAGATGCTGCACGTTGTTATGCCGATGCGACTGGGGGGCAAGTGAGACCGGCCAAGCGCATCATTGTCCACTCTCTAATCGAGGCGGAACGCTCCCTGGTGGCGTTCCTGCTTCGCACGCGGTTGATTGCCAACGTTGTCGAAACCGACAGCGCTGTATCAGTCATTCGACACCTCAACGACGGCTGGGACCTGCAGTTGGACGAAAACTCCTATCGCTGCGTAGTGGTTATCCATGAGGGGCGCACTGCATCGGCCAAGGCTGCGACGGATGCCCTTCTGGACGCCATAGACCTTGGGCATCCCACGGTTCCGGTGATGCTGCTAGATCTGCCGGTGATTTACGACAACTCAGCACTCGCTGATCGGGTAGTCCATGGTGCATACGATGCGACCCTTGTCCTCGAAGGGGTGCGGGACATCTGGACGCGGAAGACTGGTCCGAAGCTCGCGCCGCGGAAGAGCAATGCAGGGCGACCGGAAAGTGAAGATGAGGACCGCGTTGAACACCTCATGTCTCTGGCCGCCGGGAATAAACCTCAAACCGCTGGAGTTTCGCTGTGAATGAATGCCCTGAGAAGTACCTGAATGTTGTTCGCAAGATCGCCTGGTCCCTGTACGTAACGCTACCCAGCGGCATCGAGATGGACGATCTGGTCGGTGACGGATGCGTGGGCCTCATGAAGGCATATCGCTCTTATAGGGCCGACAGGGAGATTCCCTTCATAGCCTACGCGTATCCCCGGATCAAGTCGGAGATGCTGCAGGGGCTTCGTAACCGCGGTGACTGGCGTACGGCTGTCGGCCGGCTCAAGTCGGCTCCGCAACTCTCCCTGGATGAGCCAGTGGGAGACGGGCCGCCGGCAGTCAGCACCCTTGTGGACAGGAACGGGCTCGATCCAGAAGAGTCGCTCCTGCGCATGGAGCAGTATGCCGGCCTGCGCTCCATGGTGAATGCACTTCCATCTCGCCAGAGAGCGATGATCGAGGACCTTTATTTCCGTGAGCTGGACTATGCGGAAGTGGTTCGCAACACAGGATTGACCAAGCAGGGAGCATACACGGCGCGCAAGCGGGCCATCAGTGCTCTTCGGCAGCAGTCGCCCAGTTTGAAGCAGCTTTGAGTTTGGGCTAACGCAGCCCCAGCTCCTGAATCCAGGCACCACAAGCAGAAGGAATCACCTATGGATTACAAGAGAGAGCGCCCATCGCAATCCCCCAGAACGCGGGGTGTACGGTGATCATCAACGAAGCTGGCCTTTTCAGTGGCGAGCGGCTTGCTAACTGCTCAGACGAAGCACAGCTACACTGGCCGCGCCTGATGCTGTTGTCGAATGGCTTTGGGCGAGTCGAGCTGAATGCCGCCGGGATTCTCCGTAAGGCGTATGCATCGCTCCGAAAGAAGCCCACGCCACAGCAGCTCTCTGCGTGGATCAAGGAATATCAGGATAACTTCCTGCTGTTTGTCTACCGCGCGCCGAATGGTGCAATGTGGGGCCAGTGGATGACGCCCCAGAAGGCGTTGAAGCGCTTCAAGACCCAGGCTGATCGCGAAAGTCCTGCGCCCGACGAGGCCGCCCTTCAACGGTATCAGGCGCTCTATGTTGAAACGATCCGCAGTAATTCTTTGGCAATTGACTCATTCCATGAGATTTCCGAAACATGCGGAAATCTTCAGAAGGATTCTGAAGAGCGCGAAACAGTTCAGAACACTTCTGAAGAGTGCGGAAAATTTCCGCTAGGTGTAGGTGTTGGTGTAGGTGTTGGTGTAGGTAAGAACAAAGACAACTACGTTTGCGCAGAGGCAAGCTCTGCGCCGACCGCTCCTAAGCCGAAAATCGCCGGTACTCTTCCTGTAATCGACGGATCTGACTTCGAAATCACCGTAGACGATCTCGTGCAGTGGCGTGGCTTCTATCCTGCCCTCGACATTGACCAGCAGTTTCGCAGCATGAAGAGCTGGCTGATCAGCAATCCCAAAAACAGAAAAACGCGCTCGGGAATGACGCGTTTCATCGACAACTGGCTCCGCCGGGAGCAGGACCGTGCGCCTCGTGCAGGCGCGAATGGAGGGTATTCGCATGGAAGCGGCAATCGTGCCCAGGACAGAACCAACGGCAATCGCGCTGCAGCAGAAGCGGCACTCGCTGGGCTTATGGCTGAGCTTGATGGTGGGACTGGCGGAAGCGCGACAGGCTTCGGTGAGCGAGGAGACACAGAAGCTCTACGTGAAACACCTGCAGGAGTTCCCAATTGAAGTCGTCAAGGAAGCAGTGAAGCGGATTGCGCTGGAGCCCCGTAGAGACGGCGAGACGGCCTTTCCGCCCCTGGCAGTCGTCCACGCACGAGCGAGGGCCGTAAAGGCCGAATTTAAGCGAAGAGAGCTGGTCGAGGAGGAGAGGCGCAAGGACGAAGAAGAGTTTCTGAAATGTGTGAGTGAGTGGATGGAGGATTTCGGCTGGTCAGTGGCAGAGATAGCGAGCCGGTTCCCATCCAGGGCGAGGTTGCTGAGAGAGCGATGGCAGGCGTGATCTATCTCGGGATGTTGGCAGTGGTGATTTGGTCGGCGCACAACGGCGCCAGGAAGGCAGGTAAGTGAGATGGAAGAGAAAAAGGCAATCCACTTCGATAGTCCGGAAGCTGCGACATATCGGACTGATGTTAAAGGCTGGGTTTCGTCGAAGGGTCGCTTCTTCGGAACCGACGAGCGGACAGCGCGGTATGACGGCTCGACTGAACGGACTTGCGATGGGTGTGGGGCAATCTACCCAACACAGTCCTATTGCAGTGCCTGCCAACATCGCCGGCGTCAGGATAAGTTCAACTCCTTTCCCGTGGAGAAGTGGGACGGTGAAACTCCGCTCGTAATTTTCGACGATGACCGATTCTTCTTCGATGAAGACGATCTGATGGATTACATGGCGGATTCGGAAGACCCGCGAAGCCTTCAGCTCTGCAAATGCAAGCCTGGGTATCTTCGTCAAATCGAACCGGGTGACTGGGCAGACGACTTGCCGGAGGATCATGAGCTTCCGGACGCAGTGCAGGAGTCCTTGGATAGCCTCAACGCTGCGATCAAGTCGGCCGGCCCTGTTGCCTGGTGGGAAGACGATATTGCGGTGGATGTATCGGATTGGATTGAGAGAGTCGAGAGGGCAAAGCAGGCGCGCATTGACGGAGGTGTCGCATGAGCGACTATAAAGGCCGACCGGGAATAACCATGTCCGCTCTGGAGGTGGATGAGATTCGCGCCAACAATGCCGAGCTTGTCGTTGACAGGGAGGGTTCAATGCTTGTGTGGTTCGACAGCGCGATGGTCTTTCACAACCCGATGAACGCGACACTCGAAGAATACTTGCGCCTGAAGATGGGGCAACGCGTTCCGAGGCTGCATCGCGCTTCAAACGAGGAGCTCACCTCGTGTCGCATGAGCGACTACAGAGAGCAGCGCGGCGACGAATTGGTGGAACGCGCAACTATTTTACTGGCCGACTACCTGGAGGCGCGCGGCTGGAGCTGCTGGACCACACAGCGCGAAGATCTTAATAATCTTCGGACCATCGAGCAAACTGCTTACAACGAAGCGAAGCACGGGCCGACAGGCTTTACCGGGGCACGCATCGCCGGAAACAGGGCAGTAATCCGGGCAGTCCTCGAAACCCTACGCAACGCCAAGCAGGTAGATGAAGACCTTCTCGCGAAGAGCGCTGAGGTGGTCGCGGGCCTGCGGGCTGAGATCGAGCAGCTAAAAGGAGACCGCGCGCGCCTGCTTGGGGGGCTGTTCGACAGAGTAGACATGGCCCCGAACGACGACCCGCTGCCGTACATCAGGGAATACCTGGAACGTTTTCTCCCCGAGCCGCAGAAGGTCGAGGTGCTGTGATGGCACACGATCCTGGCGGCAAGGTGTTGCTGCCGCTACCTCTCTGGGTCAAGGGCTCTGCGATCTTTGGCGGCATGAACGATGAGTACCGCTATCAGCTCAAGAGGGTCTGGGATGAGGCGCTTCCTTCTGTGCTGTTCGTAATGATGAATCCGAGCACGGCTGATCCGATGTTCGATGATCCTACTGTCGCGAAATGTAGGCGTTACGCCACCGACTGGGGATTCGGCACACTCCTGGTGGGCAACACCTTTGCTTACCGGGCCACCGATCAACGAGAGCTTGCATCAGTTGACCCTTTCGGCCCAGATAACCTAAATCACCTTCTCGATATGGCGGAGATGTCGGCGGTGATTATCTTCGCCTATGGCTTGCCACACCGTTCTATCCGTAATCTCGGTGCCGAGTATGCGCTGCGAGTGCGTGACGCCTATCCAGAGAAGGCACACGTACTCAAGCTCTGTGCAGACGGAACCCCTTCTCATCCCCTCTATCTCAAGGGCGACCTAAGGCCGATACCGTGGAGAATCGATGTCCCTACTGAACAGGCATGATCAATTCGGGCCGGTTGTTGTTCACGTTGCCGACATCCCGACTGACCGGCCAGAGTTTCATCTCGTCAGCAGGAAACGGCCTCAAAAGGTCTGTCGGCGGTTGCTGCGGATCTCCTGGTTCCATCCATCGCTGATAATCCTTGGGGGACACAATCACCGGCATTCGGTCATGGACATCCACGGAGATCTCGTTCGGCTCGGTGGTAACGATCGAGTAGGTTTCGAGCGCCCGGCTGGTCGCCTTGTCGATCCAGCGATCCCAGATGCCTGCGAAGGCCCACCCGCCGCCACGGATGGGGCCAAAAGCAAAGGGCTGCTTATTCTTGGCATCAAGTTTCTTCCATTCAAAGAATCCGTCAGCGGGGATGAGGCAGCGCCGGCGTCTGAACGGTTCTTTGTAGAGAGGGCTGGTCGCTACGGTCTCGGCACGCGCATTGATAGTCGCATAGCTTGGCTTCGAGTCTTTCGACCAGTACGGCACAAGTCCCCAGCGCATGACGGCGAGTTCGCGATAGCCCTGGTCATTAAGGCGGATGACGGGCTGCCTGGTGGCCGGTGCGATGTTGTAGCTGGGCGAAAGCTCGAGATCGAAGACGTCCAGGTCACGCACCTGGAAAGCCTCAGCGATGCGTTGCTTATCGCTTCTTCGGTAGTACCTTCCGCACATAGGCCCTCAGTGAACTGCTTTGTGGTGCGCGCAGGTGCAACGCGAGATGACGTAGCGCCCCTCGTTGACGATGCCGGGGCAATCGACGTGTCCCAGATAGCTGCAATGGTCATACGGTATTTCGCGCACTTCAGGCGTGCCATCGAATGGGCCGTCGTCGGGCACCTGGCCGGTTCCGTAAACGTAGAGTTCGAACGGAGTCGAGCTTTCGATATTTTCCTGTGTCCATCGGGCCCACAGCGCCTTCCTGTAAGCACGCTCTTCTCTGGGGCTCATTTGGTCGTAAGGTTTTGGCGGCTGCGGCGGCAATTCGACCTTGAAGCCGAGCTTTTTCAGTTGGTCGCGAGTCACCGAATGGACGACTTGGTCGTCCAGGCCCAGATCGATGGGAAGCTTGACCCACTTCAGCTTCAGTTCGAGGTCTTCCAGGCTCGCGAAGTTGCGATCCTTTTCGCCGGGGACCGCGCTCTTGGGCCAAGCAATGCCTTCCTCTCCGAGGATTACGTAGTGGAGTTGTACAGGTGCGTAGGGCAGGAACGACGTTCGCCAAAATCGGATTTGGAAGCTTTCGGGATCCACGATGCTCAGTCCTCCTGGCAGTTCGGACAGTTGGCGAAGTGGAAGTATAACTTCCGGAGCGGAGTGTTTGTTGCAGTTTCCGCCTCGGCTAGAGTTTGCGCGCCCATGGCGCCGAGGATCGCTCCCTGGGCCGCGGCTATAAAGTCCAGTGCGAACCTGTTCCCCACCTCACAGAACATAATTTCACTGTTGTATCTCAGTGCTTCAGTCAGTTCCATGATTGTCCCCCATCTGTGCGGGGACCCTTCGAAAGATGCGGTTGAAGATCTCGTGCGACAGCTCCACGGATTCGTTGATCGCCGCGATGGTCGGGAGTACCCGCGTATTCACCTGCGTTGCTCGCGCAAGACGCATGCCAGCTATGATGCAGGCGCCGTAGTAGATCAGCGTCTTATTCGGCTTCGGGATGTGCGCGTCCGGATCAAACACGCGGGCTCCTGGTGCGCTGAATTTGATAGGAAAGCCTGCCTTGGAATATCTCTGCGGGTAGATAGCGGCGGTGGTCGCCGCACAGCGGACACTTCGCGGCGATCCAAGTGTCGGGGATGGTTTGCACGGGCGCCGGGATGTTTGCCTGGCAGCCCTTACAGCAAACCACAAAGTCATGCGGGCGGCTTGATGGGCTGTGAAACATGAAAGCAGTGTAGGCGAACACAAAGCGAAAGTCACTGTGTAAATTCGCGATGCTTCACATTTCAAAGTGTCGCAATTAGCTCAATCTTAAGGGTTTGTGGCAATAACGAGCATAGGAGACAAAAGATGGCGATGAGGGCGAAAACGATCGATGTCAACCGCTGGCAGCAAGGCCGGCCCGAGTGGAACTATCACCCGGCAATGCAGTTCTACTTCCGTTTCATCACGGTCACATTGCACGAAGCGCTCCAAGTGGATGCGTTCAGTAAGCCGACTGACGAAGCGCTGCTTGCGCGTGACTGGTTTGCTACGTCAGAACCGATAGATTTGACAGGTGGAAATCGCGAGTATGTGGGCTTCGATGCATGCTGCCACTGGCTCGGCATCGACGCAGACACTCATCGCGTCGCTTTCCTCGATCGCATCGACAAGAACGCTGACTTCGATACGGATGAAGCGTTCGAGCGGCTCGAATTTCTATCGCATCAGGAGCCGGAAGACACCGAAGCGCTGTTCGAGGTGCCAGAGATGTTCCGCGTGGTGGCTGTGCGCGATCAGATGGCGATGTTTGCGGTGAATTAGCTTCCAAGCTGCATGGATGAACTTCCGACCTGAGGATCAAAGGAGCCGAAGGCGGATTCCATGCGGGGCTACCGGTGCCGACTCCGGGTGACAGCACAAGACGTGCCAGCCGGGTGCGATGCCCGGCGATTCCCGCATCGTATTTTTAATGAAGCTTTGGATTGTACTTGTGAGCAAAAACTGGTACGACGACGGGATCGTGGGAGTCTACTCTTCCAAAGCTCTAGCTTTGGCCGTGCTTCGAACCCGGCGGCCGGCAATTCCCGAGTCTGAGCTGGAAGCATTCATCGACGAACGCGACCTCGATCGACCCTGGAGCGCAGAATGAATTCGACACAGCATGTAGGCCAGATGCCGGTTCGCCCGCTTCCGCCATTTGAGAAGAGCTGCGCCGGCAAGGATCAGTATCCATCCGAAAACTCAGCCATCGCCGCGCTCGACATGATGAAGCGCGGCGAGATCTGTCATCCGCGCAATAATGGACGCTGGGATACGCTAGCGGTGTACGAGTGCCACTACTGTGGCTGCTGGCATCATGGGCACCCCTGAAGTTCTTCATGTGATTGCGACGAAGGCCAGAGTCAAATGCTCTGGCCTTTGCTGCGTTTTGCCTAGATCGCATACAAACCACATCAAGGGCAGACGCAGACCGCATCCGCTGGCGCATGAGCGTCGAGCATCGAGTAAGACGGCTTGGTCAGCTGCCCAACCTTTTGGAGGTGCATCAATGGCGTGCGCACTGGCCTATCTGTTGGGGTGTGTGCTCATCTTTGCGATGCAGCGTCGTCGCAGGTGATGTGAACTCACGACGTGTCACATGTGAAAGACGGACCTTAACGTTGACATCAAAGGGGTTAGGGTCCTTCCCCGGCCGACGCTTTTGGGGGTGTCGCGCCAGCGCTTGAGCCGCCTAGCGACAGAACTTTTGGGAGTCGTTTCCGTTTCCGCCTATGCCGAAGGGTGATCAGCCGAAAAATTTCGACGTGATGACTGCTCCGGACGTCGCGGAGCTACTCGGCGTTTCGGAAAAGACTGTTCGTAACTGGATGAATAAAAACGGCTTACCTTTTCAGGAGGCTGGCCGTGGCCGCTTGCTCAATTGGCACGAAGCACTCAAGTGGTACGTCAATTACCGCATCGCCGAGAGCGGAAATGACGGAAACGGAGTGTCAAATAAGGACGCGGAAACGGAAATTAAGCCGCGCGAGACGCTCGAACAGGCAATTCAACGAAAAACAATCGCCGAAGCCGACCGGTTAGAGCTGAAATTGGCCCAGGAACGTGGCTATGTAGTCGCCGTGTCCGATGTCGAGAAGAGTGTGGCCGCAGTCGCCACCGCCCTGAAACAAGCGATTCTTGGAATGCCCTCGAAGCTCATCACGCGGCTGTACGGTGTTCGGGACAAAAACGCGATTCGGGCAATTCTCGATGCTGAGGCCCGTGATCTCTGTGTGAAGCTCGCCACGATCGGGCAGAAGTCGGCGCCCGCGCCGACGGCGGGGGCTGTCGATGAACTTTGAGAGCTCTGTTGAGAGTCTCGAGGCCCTCGGGTCGGCAGTGTCTGCCGGCCTTGCGCTATTCGTTCCGCCTCCGGACCTGCAGGTGTCCGAGTGGGCCGACCGCTTCGCGGTCCTGCCGAAAGAGTCGTCTGCCCAGCCTGGTAAGTGGATTACGGCGACCGCGGAATACCAGCGCGGCTTCATGAATGCGGTGAATGATCCACTGATTGAGACGATCGTGGTCATCTGGCCGGCTCAGAGTGGGAAGTCTGCTGGCCTGCTGAATGTCGTCGGGTACTTCTGCCACCAAGATCCTTCACCGATTCTCTTTGTGCAGCCTACCCTCGAGGCCGCTGAGAATTTCTCCAAAGACCGCATCGCCCCAATGATTCGCGATACGCCATCGCTCAAGCCTCTGTTCGGCGATCCGCGGGCAAGGGACTCCGGCAACACGCTCCTGCACAAGCAGTTCCCTGGCGGCTATCTGGCGCTCTCTGGGGCCAACTCGCCATCATCGCTGGCGTCTCGCCCCATCCGCATCGTCCTATGCGATGAGGTGGATAAGTACGACGTTTCCGCCGGCACTGAAGGCGATCCGGTTAAGCTGGCGGTCGCACGTACCACCACCTTCTGGAACCGGAAGATCATCCTCACCTCGACGCCGAATATCAAAGGCACGTCGAGAATAGAGCGCGCATTTCTGAAAAGCGATCAGCGCCGATACTTCGTGACCTGCCCCCACTGTGGAGAAAAGCAGACTCTTGAGTGGGGTATGCTCCGCTGGCCATCGCCGCGCAGCAATCCGGAACTGACGGAGCACCGGCCCGACGAATGCTATTACGTATGCAGCGGTGCTGGCTGCGAGATTACCGAAGCCGACAAGCCTGAGATGATCCGCAACGGCTCATGGGAGCAGACTGCCGTCAGCGACGATGGAAAGACCGCAGGCTTTCATCTGAATGCGCTGTACTCCCCCTGGTCTACTTGGCCAGATCTCATCCGCGAATGGCTGGATGCGCAAGGCTCGGTCGAAGAACTGAAGACGTTTGTAAATAGCAAGCTTGCTGAGACATTCGAGCCAAAGGGCGATCGAGTCGAAAAGGATCTCTTCCGCGATCGACAACATGACTACCTCGCCCATTGCCAGGCACCCGAGGGCGTGATCATTGTCACCGCCTCGGTGGACGTGCAGGACAATCGCCTCGAGGCCGCGGCTATAGGATGGGGCCTCGGTGAAGAAAGTTGGGCACTCGACCACCGAATCTTCAACGGTTCGCCTGGTGAGAATGGAGTATGGGAAGAGCTTGAAGAATGGCTGCAGCGGACATTCAAGCGTGAAGACGGGGTGACACTTCGCATTCGCTGCACGATGATGGACTCTGCCGGCCACCACACGAAGCAGGCTTATGCGTTCGCGAAGCGGAATGAGAAGCGCCGGGTCTATGCCTGCGTCGGTCGCGCGAACAGTGCTGGCGTGGCGCGTCCGCTGCTCAGCCGTCCCACAACTTCGAATGAGCTGGGCGTTGCGCTCTATACGGTCGGAGTAGATACCGCGAAGGAGTCGTTCTACAACCGTTTAAAGATTGAGGCGGAAGGCCCAGGCTATTGCCACTTCCCTGTGGCTGATTGGGCCGACGAAGAGTATTTCCTGCAGCTCGCTTCCGAAGAGCTTGCGACCGTCTACAAGGGCAACATGGCCGTCGGAAAGCGCTGGAAAAAGCGTCGAGATAGAAATGAAGCGCTGGATCTTCGCGTATATGCGATGGCTGCACTGGAACGACTGAAGCCAAATTTCGATCGCTGGGCTGACCACCTGAAGAGGCAGGCGACTGCAGCGGCTGTGGTTCCTGATCCCGTGAAGGAGATCTTGGGCGCTTCAAGCGAGCAACTCGCGGATTTGCCCGAGCAGCTTAAGCAGAAGATCGCAATCAATCGGCCGTCGCGACCTTCTGCCGGAGGGTGGGTTAACGCTTGGCGTTAAAGTTGACGAGGGCTATCCCCGAATTGGGCTATCAAGCTCTCAATTGCCTCTTTGTTGTCCGACTTCCAAGTGACATCGAGTCTTTTCTTTATATCCTTGGCGCCAATATTCCAGGTTTCTTCCCATCGCGTTGTCATCACCCTGTCAGGCGGAGGCTCGACGTTCGTCTTTCCAGTGCCGTCCTCTCTATGTGAACCGTTCTCCCAGCCGCGTGGCGTTAAATGGTAATCCTGGTATTCGTAGCTTGCGCTCATTTGCACTCCTCAAAGAGCCGATCATAACAGGCACCATGTCGTTGGTTTGCTGGTTTTTGACGAGTTGACATATGTCTAAATCGTGAGCGATTTCCCGATAAACCTCGACCCGCAAGCGCTGCCGCAAGTGCCCGTACCGGAGCCGGATGAGATCCGGGCTGGTGATACGGTTTCGTGGCAGCGGCAATTTGACAGGTACCCGCCGGGAAGTGGGTTCTCCCTCTCATACATCTTCCTGGGGCAGTCGGCTGGGTACCCGGTCGGCGGCTCGATGGTCGCAAATGGACCGAATAACTTCGTCGTGACGGTGCCGGCAGCGACTACCGCCGCATGGCAGCCCGGGTCGTACCGCTGGCAGGCCTACATCCATGATGCGAACGGGAACCGCTACACCGTCGCCGAGGGCATCACAGAGATCCTTCCAAACCTCGAAAATCAGACCAGCGGCCTCGATGACCGCGAACCTGACGAGAAGATTCTCGACGCTATCATTTCCATGCTCAGCGGTAAGGCATCGCAGGACGCCCAGGAGTATGAGATCGCCGGTCGCCGCCTCAATCGCTACTCGTGGACGGAGTTGATGCGCATGCGGTCCACGTATGAGAAGCGTGTACGTGCCATCCGGATCCGCCGTGGCGAAATTCCACCAACGCAGACGATAGGAGTCCTTTTCAGAAATGGCTATTAGTGTTCTCGACCTATCGGAAGCGAAGGCCTCGATCGCCGAACGCCAGAAGCAGGAAGCGCGCGAACTGGCACTGGTGCGACGTGAGGAGCGCGTCTCGGCGCAGCGAAACTTCGCGGCTGCTCAAGTCGGCCGGCTCACACTTGACTGGGCGACCTCAATTCTCAGTCGCGATCAGAAGCTATGGACCGATCTCCGGAAACTTCGCTCGCGCTCTCGCGAGCTCGCCGATAACGACTCAACCATGACGAAGTTCTTAGACCTATGCTCCGTGAACATCATCGGCAAACATGGTGTCCGGATGCAGGCGAAAGTGAAGAACCTGCGCGGTGACGGTCTTGCCGACTCATTGAACACGGTGATCTCGGACGAATGGAAGGCTTGGTGCGAACGCGGCAACTGTACGGTCGATGGGTTGCTCAGTTTCGATGAGCTTGAAAGGCTCCTGGTGCGTACAGCGGCGATGGATGGCGAGTTTGTCGTGCTAATGCGCCCAGCCGATAACCCGTGGGGGTTTGCGCTTCAGTTCGTGGATGTCGATCAGCTCGACCATACATTCTTTGATGAGAACCTGGGCGGTGGCCGTGAGGTCCGAATGGGCGTCGAGGTCGATAAGTACCGGCGGCCGCTCGCCTATTGGCTCTTCACGCGTCATCCGAACGAGTGGAGCAATAGCCCTCTGGCGCGCGTGCGTGTACCTGCCGAAGGCTGCATTCATGCATATCTGCCGGACTCTGCTCTGCAGACCCGCGGTAAGCCATGGGCAGCGCCGGCGATGTTTAAGATGAACATGCTCCGCGGCTATATGGAGGCGGAGGTTACTGCAGCGCGCGTTGGTGCGTGCCAGATGGGTGTGCTCATCAACAAGAGCACGGAGGAGTTTGAGGGCGACGGGCAGAATGCCGACGGCACCGTGAAGTTCGAGGCGCAGCCTGGTGGATTCATGCAGATCCAGGGCGACCAGGATTTTAAGCAGTTCAGCCCGGAGCACCCTTCCACCGCTTTCAATGCGTTCGTGAAGGAATGCAAACGTGACATCGCGGCAGCTCTGGGGGTGTCTTATACATCGTTAACGAGCGACCTGGGCGAGGTTAACTTCTCCTCGATCCGCGCTGGGCTGCTTGATGAGCGTGACATGTGGCGAGTGCGGCAGAAGTGGATAATCGAAAGCTTCCACAAGCGCGTCTTCAAGATGTGGCTCCAGCAGGCAATCCTTTCTGGGCGGCTGAGTTTGAGTGTGCGGGACGAAGACACCGTTTGCTCGCAGATCGAATGGCATCCGCGCGGATGGCCCTGGGTCGATCCGCAAAAAGACATGCAGGCAAACATCGAGGGTGTACAGAATGGCTTCACAACCCGATCAAGGGTGCTGACGGCGCAAGGCTATGACCTCGAGGACACGCTGGCCGAGCTAGCCGAGGAAGAGAAGCTGATCGAGAAGTATGGTCTCAAGCTCGGTACGGATACGAAGGGCGTGGCAGATGCCCCCGAAGACGCCGTTGAAGGCGATAGCACTACCGCCAAAAGCGGTTCGAGCTCCTGAGGGAGATTTCATTTCCGAATAGAGCCCGCTAATTTGCGGGCTTTTTCGTTTCTGCGGCAATGTCGCCTTGTGAGCGAGAAAACGAAACTCGAACAGCTTCCCGTACAGCATCGCGCGGCCAAGGTGGAGCTTGCAGGGTACGACCCTGAAAAGCGCACTGTTGAGTTTGCGCTTTCTTCGGAGGAGCCGGTCCAGCGCTATTACGGCGCCGAGGTCCTGGATCACTCGAAGGAGTCGATTGACCCATCCCGGCTGAAGCGCGGAATTCCGCTGCTCTACAATCACGACCCCAACAAGCACATTGGCACCGTTACCGATTACAGGGTCGAAGACAAGCGGCTCATCGTTACGGCCAGGTTTGGCAATAGCGCACTCGCCAAAGAGAAAGAGCAGGATGTCGCCGACGGCATTCTGAAAGATGCCAGCGCGGGTTATCGCCCCATGGAATACAAGCGCGACGGCGGCGACAAGAGCGGCGATACCTACCGATGGACCAAGTGGATGCCGATGGAAGCGTCCTTGTGCCCTATTCCAGCCGATCCGACGGTTGGAACTCGTTCAGAAGATTCTGAGGCTAGCGGCGCCCAGTATGCAGTCCGCTGTCTCGATGAAGTTGATGTACCGGCTGTTGCCGATCCCAAAACAGAGGTGAGAAGTATGGAACCGAACGCCACTCCGGCAATTGATCCGGTACAGGTGGGCGCGGACGCAGCCAAGGCGGAGCGTACTCGCGTCAGTGAAATCCACGCACTGGGCCAGCGCCATGGCCGCGAGCTATCGCGTGAGCAGATCGAGAAGTTTGTGAACGAGGGTAGCTCGGTGGACGCTGTGCGTAGCCATATCCTCGACAAGCAGATCGAGATGGCGCAGAAGAACGAGGTGCGCAACCTCAACGTGCTGAATCTCTCCGACAAGGAAAAGCAGTCGTACAGCGTGACTGCCGCCCTGCGCGCCGCTTCCGGCGAGAAGCTCGGCTCGAAGGATGGTGAATTCGAGCGCGAAGTGAGCGATGCCTACATCAAGAAGACCGGCTTCTCGGCGCGCGATGGCTCGATCGTTATCCCGATGGATATCTCGATGGCCGCGAACGCCATCGATCGCGCACGCGGTCTCCGTAAGATGGAAACCCGCGCCGGCCTGGACACGAACAGCAACGCGAACGGCGAGTACACCATCTTCACTGAGTACGTCAGCCTGATCGAGCTGCTTCGCAACCAGATGAAGGTCCGCGCTCTCGGTGCGACTTTCCTGTCGGGCCTGTCTGACAACATCGCATTCCCGAAACAGGCGACGGCGGGCTCTACCTCGTGGGTGGCCGACAACCCGGGTGCCGACGTTGCAGACTCCAACCTGACGTTCTCGCAGATCTCCATGAGTCCGAAGATCCTGCAGAGCACGACCAGCTTCTCCCGCAAGCTGCTCCTGCAGTCCTCGGTGGACGTGGAAGCGCTGGTGCGCAATGACCTGATGGCCATCATGGCTTTGGCGATCGACCTGGCTGCCCTGACCGGCACTGGTGCGAACAATCAGCCGAAGGGCATCCTGAATCAGACCGGTATTGGCTCGGTGGCCACGGGCGGTGCGACGCTGACCTACGATGACTTCCTGGCGCTGGAAGAGCTCATCGCGGACGCGAACGCAGATCAGCTCGGCCCGATCGCGCAGCTCACCACGCCGAAGGTGCGTCGCAAGCTGAAGAACCTGCCGCAGCTCGCCAATACCATCGCGCTGCCCATCTGGCAGGACAACGAAGTGAACGGCTATCGTGCCGAGGTGACGAATCAGTTGCCGACGCCGATGAGCACCGGCGGCACGCCCTACGCCCAGCACACCTTCATTGCCGGCGTCTGGAATCAGCTCTTGATCGGCGAGTGGGGCGCGCTCGAGATCATCACTGACCCGTATCGCCTGAAGAAGCAGGGCATGATCGAGGTCACGACCTACGAGACCTGCGATGTCAACGTGCGCAATGCCCCCGCATTCGCCGCGATGACCGACATCAACCCGACGGCCTAAGAACCGAACACGAAGACCCGCCGGTAGCTAACCGGCCGCCGGCGGGGCAATTCAGGAGGGCCATGATGGCCGGAGTTGAATTTCTGAAGTACACGCCAGGCAGGACGATGAGAGTGAAGATCACCTCACCGACCCGCGTGAGCGGAAAGCATTTCGATGAGGGAACCCTTGTCGATCTGTCCGAGCAGGATGGCCTCGAGTTGATCATTGCCGGCAAAGCCGTCAAGGTCGCTGCGCCACCGAAGGACAAATAAAGCTTCCCCTGCGCGAATACCCGCCTGTAGGCGTGACGCGCAGGTGAGAGATACAACCCAAAACGACGGGGCCCGTGGGCTGAGAGCGATAGGAAGCGTCATCCGTGGATCGCCAACTCACATTCGGACTACAGGCGGGCAGCAGTGGGGCGGTAGATGACGACCGCCCCCGTCTCAGATGGACATGGCGAAGAGCGTAAACAAGGCGATTCTGGTGGGTAACGTGGGGCGGGACCCCGATTACAAGATGACACGCGGCGGCACAGCCGTGGTCGAGTTTGCGATCTGCACGACGGAGCGTGTGAAGGAGGGCTCTGGCTGGAAGGATCGTCCCGAGTGGCACAACGTAGTCGCCCTCGGGAAGCTGGCCGACCTCATTCGCGAGTACGTGCAGAAGGGCTCAAAGCTTTACGTTGAAGGCAAGCTGCAAACGCGAAGCTGGGAGAAAGACGGCGTGAAGCGGTACAAGACGGAGATCCTGGTGGCGGAGTTTACTTTGCTCGGATCACGGCCCAACGCTGACGGTGATCCGGACGAAGAATATGCGGGGTCGTTCTGATGGCATTCGGCGATCAAGACTTCGCGACTTTCTTCAGCGACTTCACGGAGCCCGCAGTTGTGGGGGGATCGACTGTGCAGGTCTTTGTCGATATGCCGGCGTCTCCGTTCGAGCATGGCTTTGGCTCCATGGAAGAAGCACTCGTGAAGCTTACCGCGCCGATCACGGCGTTCACTGTTCTCCCGGTGCCAGGCACTGCTGTCTCTGTTCGTGGCGTGTCGTATTCGATAGCGCGTCGGTGTCAGCCTGGTGATGGTCGCATCGTTGAACTTGAGTTAAAGAGGGCATAGTGAGCATTCCCACGAGCGTTGGCCAATTGGCTGTCCGAAAAATTGCAGAGGTGATCGAAGCGACCGGCGTCGCCTCGGTCGCTCGTACTGATACAACGGAATACACCCCAGAGCGCCTGCCGGCCATCAACGTTTTTCGGCAGAAAGATCAATTCACGCGGCGGGGCGTGGCTTTTGACGCCGCTGAAGCTACATTCCATGTGACCGTGCGTGCGATGGTGAAAGCCACCTCGGAATCGGATGAAGCCGTAGATCCGCTTCTGGTATCCGCGTGGCAAGCAATCATGGCGGATGAATCCCTTGGCAGCCTTGTGACGGATACCGAGATCACGGGCGTTGAGTACACGTACGTTCCGAAGGGTGAATGGGACATGCTGGCTGCAGATCTAACGGTTGCGGTAACTGTACAGGTGGGTCGGACGGATCCCTCGCAAAACAAAATCTATCTGAGCTGAAAGGAGTAGGCGTAGCGAACAACAAGGACTGGTAAGAGGAGGATTTCACTATGCCAACGCCCGTAGCCCAGAAGCTCCAGGGGTATAAAGGCCAGCTCCAGTACACGCCATCGGGCGGGGGCGCGGCCGCTCTCATTCTTGGGATCAAAGAGATTGAGATCGACATTAAGTCCGACAAGATCGACGATACAGACCACTCCACTCAGGGTTGGAAATCGAGTCTTCCGGGTCTTAAGGAGTGGTCGGGTACAGCGAAACTCGACTACATCACTGGCGACACGTCCCAGCAAGCTCTCCGCACTGCGATCCTGACGGATGAGTTCATGACGCTTGCCTTCCTGCCTGTAGTGCAGACCGGATCCGGCATTGATGAATATACCGGGACATGTATCATCACCGATTTCAAAACGAGCGCGAACAATAACGACCTCCAGCCGATCGACATCAGCTTCTCTGGCCGCGGCGCCCTGACTCTCGGGGTGCAATAATCGCACCACGTGATCTTTGCTTGGGCCGCCGCGAGCGGCCCCTTTCTTTTTTGCCGCAAACTTCCGGATGGCTGTACAGGTAAGCCATGCCGATCCTGAAGAAGCCCATCTTTCTGAACCTCGACCGTCGCCGCGAGGTGATCTTTGACCTGAACACAGAGAAGCGTATACAGAGCCAGAGGAAGCTGGGCGTATCGCTGTGGGAAGAGGTTGGCGAATACGTTGACGCAGAGACCGGCGAGATCAAGAAGAAGCTGAATCTCAACCTCGAGAACTTCGGCATTTACCTGTGGGCCGCGCTCTACGATGACGCGCACAAGCATGGCGAGTTGCTGACCGTGGCGGAAGTTGGTGCCCTGGTGGACAAGAAGAAGAAGTTCGAGGCTGCATACGATGCGCTGAGCAGCGCTCTGCTCGTCTATTACGGGGATGACGAGGATGAACCGGGGGAAGACATCGCCCACGCGTAAGGCGCGGCAGCGGGGGGCGGAAGAAGCGCAAGGTGATTACCTGGGATGACCTATACCGCATTGCATGCGGTGAAATGGGGTTGTCCCCAGACGTGTTTGGTCGAATGACCTATGCCGAGCTTCGCGTGTTTCTCGACGGCTGCTACGAGCGCCAGAAGCGCGAGATCAAGGTGCAGCGCGAGCTCGATGCTTGCCTGGCGGCTACGCTGATCAACCATCTCGGGATGTACAAAGAGCCCATCACGGCTGCTATGCTGCTCGGCCGCAAGTCGCGGCGCAAGGTGAAATCTCGCGAAGAGCAGATGGACGATGCGCTGAATGTGGCATTCAGCAAGTATGTGAGGACCGATGCCGAATAATTCAGTAACGATCGTTGTCGCCGGCGAGGACCGCAGCGGCCAGGTACTCGATGTAGTTCAGAAGCACCTCGAGGATGTGCGCAAGAAGGCAGAGGCTACGGATCGGGCGCTATCCGGTATCGGCTCCCACATGGTTCCGCAGATGGCCGCGGCCAGCGCGTCGGTGCGGCTGCTTGATGGAGACTTCAGCCATCTGATGCGCGCCGAGGAGCGTTTCCTGTCGATGCTCCCTGGCGCCTCGGCGCTCTTCCAGGCAGCCTTCCCGGTTATCGGCGTTATCGCGGTGGCCACCGGAATCTATAAGGCGGCTGAAGCCACTGAGCAATACATCCAGAAGAACCGCGAGATGGGCCGCACGATCCAGCAGGCCTGGGGAGATGCGAACCTCGCGTATGAGAAATCGAATGACGAGCTTGCGGTCACAAACGACAAGCTCGAAGTTGCAATCGCGAAGCTCGAGAAGAAACCGGCCAACGGACTGAAGTTGGCTCTCGACGAGGCGAAGGTCTCCGCAGACAACCTCGCTCTTTCCCTGGAATCGGATAACAGCAAGCTTGCTGAGCTGATGAGTAAGAACTCAATTGGTTTTCTCGGCAATCTCGCTACGGGCATGCGGCCGACAAAAGACGCAGAGGATCTCTTCAAGGGATATCGTGAGCAGGTGCGAGATATCACATACGCGGGCGACGAGCGTGCGCGCGCTGCCAAAACCGCAGAGGATGCCCAAGCAGCTCGCACGCAGACCCAGAATCAACTTTATGCGGCCCAAACTCAATGGCTCGATCGCGTGAATCAGAAACTTAAAGAGGTAACTGCGCAGCGCGATGAGGAGAACGCTGAACTTGCCAAGCATGGGGTCAGTCCATCTGGCGGACATGATGCGCTCATTAATGACCTTAAGGGGATGCGCACCGCGATCTCAAGTCAGATGGATCGCACCGATCTCACGAATCAGAACGAGTCGCTGCAAAAACAAAAGGACCTTCTCGAGGCTAAAAAACAGACTGCTGACGTAGCTGAGGCGGAGCGCAAGCGTGAGGCGGAATGGCTCACGAAGGTGCAGAACCTCGGCATCGGGCCGACTCCGCAGGCGCAACAGGCGCGACTAAAGGATGCTGCCAAGCTGCAGGAGCAGATGGACAAGCAGCAGCAGGAGTCTGTCGATCAACTCACGGAAAGCTATCTCAAAGCGGAAGAGACTAAGGCTCAGGCTGCCGTGAAGTCCAGCAAGGAAGAGATACAGGCGCTGCGCGAGGTGCAGGAAGAGCGCATTCGCACAGCATCGGATGACATGCAGATCGCCGCGCGTACGGCCGATTTCCAGATGCGCATGGGGCAGATCACTGCGGCGCAGCGAGTTGCGGCGATCAAGCAGGCGTCTGAAATTGAGTATCAGACCAAGCTGAACGCGCTTGAGCAGATGCGGTACCTTGATGCGCTCGACCCGGATAACCCTGAGAAGGTGCAGAAAGACCTCGATCAGATCAAAGAGCTTACCCAGCGGCATCAGGAAGAGATGCTCGAGATGGATCAGCAGGAGGCGCTCCGTAAGCGATCGATCGCGGCGGGATATCTGCATGACATCTTCGATCCGTTGATGGACCGGCCGAAGAGCATCAGCGACGCTTTCAAAAAGATGGCCGACAACATCCTGCGCGACTTGTCCCGTGTGGCCGAAGACAAGATGATTAATGGGGTGCTCGACAGTTTTGCTTTCTCAGGTGGCCAGGGTAAGAGTGCGCCGGCACGCGCGGCAGCCGGTCAGGCGTCCGGCATCGGTGGATTCTTCAGCGGTATCGTCGGTAAGCTCACCGGCCGCGGCGCGCAGAAGGCGAGCAACGGCGGCCTTGCTTCTGGTGCCGGCACGCTGGCAGATGGAACTACCTCGCTCCTGCAGCAGGGTAGGAATGCCACGGGATCCGGCGGCGCGCCGGTGATCAATATCATCAATACCGGCACGCCTCAGGCCGTGCAGTCTTCGGGATCATCGGGCGGCGGCCTTGAGCAGCAGATTATCTCGATCGTTCTGAAGGATGCCGACAGTCTCGGGCCGATGTCGCGCGGCATCGGTGGCGCAATTTCGCAGCTTGGGTCTTCGTCTTAGCGGAAGCGAAGACCCTTCGCGCGCATGGCGCTCCACTGCTCATCCCAGGCCTTCTGGAAGTTCTGCTGGACGTAGGTCTCGACGGTCTTATCCATGGCGAGGCGCGGCTTTGTCCTCACGCTTCGCGCCAGGATGTAGAAGGGATAGGCCTCGTGGTCGGTCCAATAGCGACCCATAATCATGGGCGTGCCGGAGCGGCTCTGCTGCACGAAAAAAACCATCCCCCGTACTGTCACCTGATTGCGAAGCGCCATCTGGCCTTTGCGTGTTCTGGTCGCATACCGGCCATTGACCGCGGTAAGAAGAGCCTTCGGCCGAAGCTCTGCTGGAATCGGGCTACTCTCACCGATCATCTGCCGAAGGTACTTGGTCGGAATGGCGATGTGGGAGTGCCCCCCGAACGCCACACGCTCACCGCCGTCTTCCTGCTTGCCGAGATAGTCGGGCGCCCCAGTCTTACGGTTGGCTGTGTCGGTGTGCACATCGGCTTCGATGACGGCCGACTTCTTCTCTGCGGGCTTGATGCGGATGCCCTTCTGCGTGAAGTCGTTGCGCAAGGTGAACCTGCTGGGCAATTGTCCCTGAACTTCTCCCTGGGCACCCTTGACGACCTTCGTGAGCGTAGCCGCAAGCGCGAACGGGATGTGCTGCTTCTCGAGTTCATGCAATCCCTGCACGGCCGCAGTTACATCGACCTTCACGCGCACGCTCATGTCCGCATTGTCGCTGGATTCGCCCGAATCGCGCGAAGTGCGGCATAAGGGGGCGTGGCCTCGCCGATTATCTTCCCATCTCTATCCCGCGCCCCGAGTCTCGACGTGAGCGTCAAGACCGCAGACGACACGATCCGTGATGAGATGGACCTTGGCTACGTGGCGACGCGCCCTCGGTTCACGCGCGCTCGCCGTACATGGACAATCAACACGCGAAATCTGAACCTTGAGGATGTTCGCGTATTGGATATCTTCGCGCAGCAGACCGTGAAGCGCGGCTCGCTTCCCTTCTACTATCCGAACCTCGCCCCGAACTGGAGCTTTGAACTTCCAGCTTCGAAGCCGTTCGAGATTGCGCAGGGATGGACGGTTCGCGAGGCTCAGCTATGCACCGTTGGACTGGCCTCGAGTGCTTCCGATGGAAGCGTGGCGATGTCATTTGCCAGCGTCGCAGGTAGCTTGCCTTCTGGGGCATCGCTGATCGGATCTGTGCAGGCCCAGCAGAGCTTTCCAGTGAAACCGGGTGAGACGTACGTCGGCTCCTTCCAGTGGAAGGCGAATGTGACAGGCCAGGCGTCGTTGGGTATTTATGTCTTCGCCTATATAGTGATCAGCCTCGAGTTCACCGATGGCTCGACTGCCCTGGTGAATCCCGCATACCTGCCCGGCATCACTGGTACTCAGGCTACTTATGTGGCGGAGCAGTTCTCGTTCGTTATCCCATCGCCGCCGGCGAACCTTTCCATCAGCAGAGCCCGTGTGGTCCTCATGGTGACCGGTCAAAACGTCACGAACGCCACTCTTCCGGTCAGCGCGCCGGGCAGCGGCAACAGTCTCGCGGTCTGGTTGGACTGTATTGGTCTGGCGCTCTCGCAGGTGGCTTCCGGCCAGTCTATCTATGGCCGGATGGCGGGTGCTCAATCGCTGGGCGTACCCGTGCGCTTTGGCGCGAATCAGATTCCGCAGTTTTCGGATCTCGGACCAAGCGGTGGTCAGAAGCTGTATGGCACAACGTTTCAGCTTGAGGAGGTCTAGTGGCCTCTTCTGCCCTGTTTCCGCCTGTGCTCTCCGTCCTTTCGCTTGCCGCTCAGGCAGACAAGTCCAAGCTGACATCGGCTGATCCGTGGCTGATGCTTATCGACGTGGTGTGGCAGGGTCAGCATTTCCGTTTGGCGCGCAATGTCGATGACGTGCAGTTCGACGCCGGCGATGGATTTGGCGTTCAGGACTACACGAAGTCGGCTTTTGATCTGACCATCGAGCGCACTTCGGGTGGTCAGTTGCCGAGTATTCAGATCAAGATCTCGGATATTCAAGGACTCTTACAGGGGCCAATCCAGGAGTACGCTGGCGTCGTCGGCGCCACGGTCAGTATGTACTTCGTCAACATGGCTCACCCGGCTGGTGAGCCCAGCATTGCGCTTACCTCGACTATCATGCGCACACAAAACGTCCCGCTGGAGAGCGTGACGTTTACGTTGGGCGCGCCGAAGCCTCAGCAGCAGCTCTTTCCGCGATATCTGTACCGTGCTGACTTCTGCATCTGGGTGCCGACCTATAAAGGCAAGTGGTGTGGCTATACGGGGACGCTGCCAAACTGCGACGGAACATATAACGGATCGAATGGTTGCGTGGCTCACGCGAATCAGCAGCGCTTCGGAGCGTTCCCCGGTATCGGGACCAACGGAGGATCGCTTGCCAGCCAGACCTAACCGCATCCCGCAGTCGCTCTACCTGGATCTGCTGGCCATCCCGTATGTGGAGCATGGAAGGACGCTTGAGGGCATGGACTGTGTTGGATTGTTCATGGAGATTCAGCGTCGCCTTGGGCGGCACCTTCCCGTGTATGAAAGCGATCCGACAATACTTGCGGACTCTCTTATCGCGTGGGAGCGAGTCGAAACTCCTGAAGCTGGTGATGGGGTACTTCTCTTCTCCAGCGACCCTCCGTGGCACCTTGCCACCGTTATTGGCCCAAACGAGATGATCCACGGTAAAGAGGGGGCAGGTATGGTGGTCGAACGCTTCGACACGCCGGCCCATCGCCGCTGCATCGAGGGATTCTACCGTTGGAAAAGTCAGGTGCCCGCCCCGTCCGTTTAGTCGAAATCGTCAATCCCTTTCAGGCTGATGCTCGGCTCGGCGAAGTCATACTTGCGCCTCACCGCGGGGAGTATCTTCCGGAGTGCGTGAAGCGCGCCGGATTGCATGCTGCCGATTACGTCTTTCGCGTGAACGGGAAGCTGATCGAATCGGGCGAGGAGGATTTCGTCCCGGTGATGCCTGGTGATGAAATCCTCTGCTGCTGTGCTGCGGGCGGCGGCATTATGAAGAGCATAGCCATGATTGGCATCATGGTGGCTGCAACAGCTTTTACAGATGGGTTCGCTGCTTCGTTCTTCGGGGAGGCAATCGCCTGGGGTGGTCTCGGGCTTTCCACCTCAATGTCTGCGCTGGTTTCGACTGCCATCGCCATGGGTGGCAATATGCTCATCTCTGCGTTCATGGGGCCGAGCCTCGGCGGGACGAACGCAGCCAGTGTGACATATGATCCAACTGGGCCAAAGACCCTGGCCCAGCCCGGTACACCCATTCCAAAAGCCTATGGCACCTTTGGATGGGGTGGAAACATCATTTCTTCCTTCGTCGATCAGGACGGCAAAGACGAATACTTAAACATTCTGGTGTGCTTCGGATTCGGCACGGCGAGTGGCGTGCAGAATGTAATGCTCAATCAGAAGCCCATCGCCGCGTATCCCGATTTGAGCTATCAGTTTCGCTACGGGACCAACGACCAGACTCCGATCCCTGGCTTTGATACCATTCGCAACGTCTATCCCCAGGAGATTGAACTGCTCGAGGCGCAGGGGCCAACTCTTGTGCCGGGCACCGGGACGAACACAACTGGTCTGCAGATCGCAGTGAAGTTTCCGGGCGGCTTGATGCGAACGGATTCGAGCGGGAATCCGAAAGAGTGCACTTTCGTCTACAAGGTTGAAGTGTCGCCAGGCGGCCAGAATCAATGGACCACGCCGATTTTTCCGCGCACTACGACGGACGTGTACACGACGGACGCCAACGGCTTCAGGCATTACCCTTACTGGGTCGTGATGCCCACGGACCGCTATGCCGGCTCCGGCATTGTTTACTCCACTGACACGAATGAAGGCGCTCACTACCCCGGTGAATCCTGGACCGGCTCGCAGGGCGTCACGGTTTACAACCCCGATAATTCGACATCCGGATATGAGGCTACCTTCACTGGTGAATGGCAGCCGACGACGGACATTGAACTTGATTTGCAGAGCGTTACGGACTGGTGGGGAGGCTGGCGCCTGGTCTCGAACATGACCAACCAATCCTTCTATGATGTAGTGAGCGTCTTCGGGTTGGCCGCGGGCAAGTGGGATGTAAGGGTGACCAAGTGGGGTGCCGGCCCGCACAATGACCCGATCCCGCAGGGTGATGCAACGCTGACGGATCCGCACTATACGGCCGATGGCTGGCTTTGGGATGTCGCGGAAACGCAGTTTACCGATCTCGCTTATCCCAACATGATCTTGCTCGGCATCCGAGCGCTTGCCACGTCGCAGATCTCAGGTGCCGACATCACGGTGCAGGCGACCTGGACCCACGATATCGGAGCAGATACCGTTCTTCCGGCGGAGCTATCGACGTTCGAGCATGACAATCCTGCGATCGTGGCCTACGACGTGATTATGAATCCGCTCTATGGCATGGCCTCATCGACGCCGAACCTCGCAGTGGATATTCCTGCCTTTGTGCGCTGGGCCGAGTTCTGCGATGAGCTGGTGCCGACATCAACGGGAACGACGCAACGTCGGTTTGTCTTTGCTGGCGTCTTCGATCAGGGCGGCTCGAATGCATGGCAGTGCCTCCAGCAGGTTGCGCAGATGTCTCGGGCTCAGATCGTTAATGCCGGACTCACATACTCCGTAGCTGTCGATGCACCTACTGACATCACGCAGGTCTTCACGCAGGCGAACATCAAGAAAGGTTCCTATCAGGAAACCTTCGTCGCCTTCGATGACCGCGCCACTCTGGTCGAGGTGACGTTCGCTGATGCAGGGCGAAATTTCCGCACCGACCTTCCCGTTTCGGTGATGACCACGACGACCATCAACGGTGGCCAGCAGCCGAAGATCACCCGGACCAATCTGCTCGGTTGTACCGACCGCGATCAGGCCTGGCAGTGGGCGTACTTTCAACTCCTATCGACGGAGACGCTGCTGAAGACGGCGCAATGGAATGCCGCGCTTGAGGCGGTGAGCTGCCGGATCGGGAGCGTTGTAGGTGTGCAGCAGCCGATGTGGTCCCTGGGCGGACGTATCCAGAATGGATCGACAACGACGACGTTGATTATTGACCGTACGGACCTGCCCGCGTTCACGTCTGGCGCGGGTTGGACTGTTGGCGTCATTCATCCGGTATACACAGTCGGGCAGGCTACGATTCAGAGCGTTGCGGCGACCGGCACAAACAGCTACCTCGTCACGTTCACTGGCAATCTGCCTGCGGGCCGCATTGTCCGCATCTCGAATTCAAGTGGTTCGGAGGCCAGTGTTGGGTCAGTGAGTCAGTCGGGCGGTGCGAACTCGAACAGTATGGTGATCGGCAGCTTGCAGGGCAGCTTCTCCGCAGGGCAGGTTGTCAGCCTGTACGACTATGACCGCATCGAACTGCGAACCGTCAGTGCGATAAATGGCGTGTCTCTATCTGTACCAGCGTTCTCGCAAACACCGACAGCGGATGCGGCGTGGTTCTATGGGCAGACATCGGGCGCAGCACCTTATAAGACATTTCGCGTGACGGGAATGAAGCAGGTGAGCGACTTCGACATGCAGATCTCCGCTCTCGAATACAATCCTTCGATCTACACAGACCCGACGCCGTCGTATGGAGAGATTGTCTCCTTCCCTACCGTCAATGCGGCAGTGACCGGCCTGACCTTGGTGGAGAAATTGCAGAACACCACGAACCCGTCTAAGTCACCGACTCAATCTCTCATCTCTGTTGGTTGGGACAACGGCACAAATACCTCGACGGTGGATATCTGGGGTCAGGTCGATGGCGGTGCATGGAATCTTCTTGCGACCGGCACCAGTAAATCCGGCTATAGCTTCACAGCATCCACGGGTGACGTGTGGTCGATCCGTGTTGTCGGCAAAGATCAGTTCGGTGTGACCTCTGCATACAATAGCGCGCCGATGGCAACGATTACGGTTCAGGGGACTGGGGCGGCTCCGGCGGATGTGGCTGGCGTGCACGGAACCACTTCAGGGTCGGTCTTTACGCTGGCTTGGACGGCCGCGACGAATCCGTCGGCATCTGGTAATGCCGCGACAGCGAGTTATGAGATCCGCATTGCGACATCAGGAAGCGATTGGAACTCAGCCACGCAGGTGGCGACCGCTGTCACCACGAACAGCTATACAAGCTCCGGAGCGCTGTCTGGCACCTACCTGGTCAAAGCTCTGAGCGCGACAAGCGTTGAATCCATCAATGCTGCAGCCTGGTCAACGGTGAGCGCGAATGCTGTCGTAACCGGCACGCTCGCGATTACGAACGGCGGCACGGGCGCTGCAAGTGCGGCCGCAGCTCTCACTGCGTTGTCCGCAGCAGGCCTTGGCGCGAACACCTATACGGACGCCCAGACACTTCCCAAAGCAGGCCTCATTGTGCCCGATACCACGAACGGCAAAACGTATCAGGTGCAGGTGATAAACGGGGTGGTGACCGCCTCAGAGCTGAACGGATAGCGAACTTTGCTCGATTTTCTGATGTGACGCTACGGTGGCCGTGGAGAACTTCATGGCCACTGGATACACGACCGTTTCCGCATCAGCGCTGACCGACCCGGCGGGTAATTCACTCAACGGGTGCACGATTCTATTCCGGCCGTGCAATAACAACGGGTCGTGGATCTCCTTCCAAGTGAACAACGCGGGGCAGGCTGTTTATCAGCCCGTCAAAGCCGTAGTGGTCAACGGCGGCTTCTCGGTTCAGCTTGCAGACACCGCCCTCACGAGCCCGGTGAATATCTTCTACCGTGTCGAGATTTACGACGCTCAGGGCGATCAGATCCTTGGCCCCGGCTATCTGATTCAGCCGACGGGTGCCACCTGGGACTTCGATCTGTTTGTTCCCAATACACCTGGCTACGCTACGGTTCAGACGGGACCTGCGACCGCATTGAGTATTGGAACGGTCACGACTGGCGCACCTGGTAGCCAGGCGAGCGTTACGATCACTGGCAATGCGCCCACGCAGCAGCTCAACCTTACGATCCCGCAGGGTCCCGCTGGTGGAACGGGCGGATCTTTTGGAACCAACACGCCGGCGATTGCGGCCGGAGCCGGCTCCGCTGGTGTTGCTACGACAAGCTCTCGCAGTGATCACGCACATCCTTCTGAGCTGGCGAACGATCCCGTTGTCCCAGGCGCACTTGGTTTCGGCTCTACGGGGGCCATCCTTGCACTACCAAAGTATGGCGATGTCAACGCCGTCATTGCGCTATCCGACGCAAACGGAGATTCCCCGCTCTGGGTTGATCCTTTTGGTGCGGTGCACATCGAGGGTGGCGCTGTAATTGACGGTCCTCTCACGTTGCCGTTTGGTGAAGAATTCGCCGGTATCGAGATCGCCACGACGCTGCTTGAAAAGATTCCTTTGTACGGTGACTTGCCCGCAGGAACCGCATTCGCGGAGGTGGATGGTTCTGGCTATGCCGATCGCTACGTCGATAGCACTGGATCGACGGGCTTTCCGGCCAATGTTTCGGTGCATGGATCGCTCACGGCCTCACTCGGTGCAATCGGGCGAATCAAGCTTACCCTTGGCGCGTCCGGCGCGATTACCGGACCGAATGGCATTAAGGGCTTCGTGCTCTCGTCGGGCGTCGCTATCGTGTGCGTTCCGTTCCTGGGCCGGACGAACATCTTCTCCGTCAACGGCGCAACGGTTACGCAGCTCACCCGAACGGGCAACAACTCCGTGATAGGGCTCACGTCTGCCGGGCAAATCCTTTTCGCCACCGATCGGAGCGGCAAGCCTGAGTTGTGGACCATGAACACGGACGGCAGTTCGCCAGCGTTTCTGAAGGCTCTACCTGCGAACGAGGCGACCACTTACGGATTTCAGGGCGTCGGGCAAAGTCTCATCGACGGAGCATACGATACCGCGCTCGGTTGGCCTATATCGAACCCGACCGCCGTCATGCTGAACGGTGGCACGCGCGCCCATCAAGCTGCAGGCGGCGCGGTCTTGGCTTCCGACATCGCATCGATACTCCCGCTCGTTGAATCTTCCGAAACGCTTGACGGTATTGGCGTTGGGGAAACGCTCGGCACTGCGATGACGGTCAACCTTGCCTCGTTCTTCCAGTCGTCGGGGCTCACTCCCACACTCTATTGGGGCGTCAACGGTTACCCGAATGAGCCCTACTCGGCGATGGCCAAGGGGACGCAGACCTACGCGAACGGCATCGCCATGATTACGGCGGCGTTCAACCTCACCAAAAATTATGTGCACCTGGCGATGGTCTGTGCCCTCGGCGAATCCGACGACCTCAACAACAACACCAACTTCGGCGCGAACATCCTCACGATGCAGCAAAACTACGAAGCTGATGTTCAGGCGATCACCGGCCAGTGGCAAGGCATTCCGCTGCTCATCTTCCAGCCTTCGAGCTGGACGAACTTTTCAAATAGGGCTACGCCGGTCGTGGCGCCACAGATCGACGCCGCCGCACAGGCCAATCCGGGAAAGATCATCGACGTTGGCCCGAGCTATTTCCTCGACTATGCGAACGGTACGCACATCTCCACGAGGGGCCAGCGCCAGCGTGGTGAGTATGCGGCAAAGGCAATTAAGTCTTACATCCAGACGGGCGACTATCAGCCACTGCGCATACTCTCGTGGTCGCGCTCCGGAGCAGTCATTACCCTGACGCTGAATCCGGTCGGACAGCTCGTGATCGACACCACCACCGTTACTCAGCCGACCAACGTCGCCGGAAGCATGTACGGCTTCGAGTTTTACGACGGCTCGGGAAATTCCATTGCCATTAGCTCTGTGGCTATTGTCGGCACTAATCAGTTGCAAATCACGACCGCCTCCGCGACTGCCGGCACGCTTCGTTATGCATGGACTGGGGTGGCTGGTGCGTCCGCCGGCCCCACGACAGGCCCACGCGGCAACATTCGCGATTCGGATCCGACGCCGAGCGAGTTCTTTCTCAATCCGCTCTGGAACTGGTTAATTCACTCATCTTTCACGGTTAGCTAAAGGACTGCCCATGCTCATCAAACGCACCGATCAGACATTTACTCCGCCGGCCGGGATTTCCCTTCCGAACGTACTTCCGTTCCCGATGCGACTGAACGCGAATCTGGTCGCATGGTACGCGGCAGATCAGAGCGTTGTTCAGAGTGGCGGCAGCGTCTCGTCCTTGACGGACCTGTCTGGCAATGGCATCACGCTTACGAAGTCGGCTTCGGCGGTGGCGCCGATCGCTTATGTTGCGAATGGTCAGAATGGCCTTCCGTACATCCAGAATCAGCAGGCGAACAACACGAGCGCCACCGCCACCTGGTTGGAGTCGGCTGCGGATATCGCCGCGTTGAAGTGGGACTACACGCAGCCCTTCACGGCGGCCTTCGCCGTCGAGGTCATGAATTTTGCGACGGATGCAAGCCCCCACCTACTGATGGGCTTTAACGAGCCGTCGCATAGTGTCGGCTGGAACTTCTTCACCGAGTACGGATCAAGCTTCCAGTACACGGTCACCGAGACAAACGGTTCGGCCACAAGCAGCGTTAACAGCTCTCTCGGGACTCGCACAGCTAGCTCAGCCTGCTCTCTGATCTTCACCTACGACGGAAGCGGCAATACGAGTGGGTCAAAGCTGTATGTGAATGGTGCGCTCTTTGCAACGGGAACAAGCGGAGCGCTGAACGGTAGCGGCCAAACCCAACTGCTCACCGGGCAAAAACTTCACCTGCTCGGCGGATTGCTAGCTACCGAGAATTGCCCCGACAAGTTCTTCGAAGGCTTCCTCGCAAACCGAGTGCTCACGGCGACTGAGGCTGGGTATCTGGACCAGTATTTCAACAACAAGTGGGCGTTGCACCCCTAAGCTATGGCGCTAACCGACAATCAGCTCAACTTCCTGATCTCTGCTGCCCGCGCTGCGAAAGCGGCCGGGCATGTCTTTCCTTCAATGGCTGCGTGCGAAGCGGCGGTGGAGTCCGCGTGGGGGACATCGGAGCTTGCAATCAAGGCGAAGAATCTCTTCGGCATGAAGCAGCATACGCATCCGATCCTCGGCACGCTTAATCTGCCGACGAACGAATTCCTGAATCACAAGTGGGTCGTCGTGAATGCGGAATGGGTAGAGTATCCTGACCTGGCAAGTTGCTTCGCTGACCGCATGAGCACATTGAAGCGACTGAGCCCGAACTATCCGCACTATGCTGCAGCGCTCGCCGCTGCGATGCCGGAGCGTTACGTTCAGGAGGTTTCGCTCTCCTGGTCCACGGACCCGAACCGCGCGAAGATCTGCATTTCGATCTACCAAAATCACATCTCTACGCTTCAGGATGCGCTGAAGTAGGCGTATTTGCTGGGTTTTTCGAATCGATGGGATAACACACTCACCGGAGGAAAGTGCAATGAGTGTTGACGCTCCCGTTTACAGCAGCAATCCCGTTCTCAGCGGCATTGAGCATGTTGGCCATTGGCTGCACAAGGGCGAAGAGATCGTGGTCGATGAGCTGCCCAAGTTCATCAAGGTGAAGGATGAGGTGGAGCAGCAGGCTCCCGATGTCGTGACGAAGGTTCAGGCCGTCGTGGGCGACGTGGTAAGCCTCAAGTCCCTCGTGGCCGCCGTGGTCCTCGCTGCTGCTGCGAAGGGTACGAATGTCTCCGCCGATGCGGGCGTGCTTGCCGCTCTCGAGGCGGCCGTGCCGACCTTCCAGAAGATCGCGGCTGACGTGCAGACCCTGACTGACACCGTTACCGCCGACTTCAAGCAGGACGCTGCCGACCTGGCCTAAGCCCCAACCGCGGGGCCTTCGGGCTCCGCGTATCTCTCCGCAGTACGCGAGCGGCAACTATGAAAAGGATCCTTCGGACCATGGAAAAACTCACCCCGCGCGAAAGGTTCATGGTCTGGTTGCGTCTTGCATGCGCCTGTTTCTGTCTCTTGGCCTCGATCTCTCTGTTTGTTGTTCGTGTCTATGCGCAGGTTCAACCGGTCATCCCGACGATCACAATCGAGGATGCTCGTCAGGACATGAAGCTGGATGAGTTGAAAGAGTTCAAGAGCAATCAGGAGAACTACAACGCCGAGCAGGGCCGACGCTTGGGCGACCTCGAAAACAAGGCAGCCGCAATCGAGGGCATCGGCGGGTGCGTTGGAGTGATCCTCAGCATATTCAACGTCCTATTCGGCATCGCTCACTTCAAGAAGCCCGCTGAAACCGAGTAATTCCCAGGAGAATCCATCGTGCCGCAACCTCCCATGTCAGAGGTAACGAAGTCCCGTATCCGTGAGGAGCTGCTAAAGGGCCTCAGCCATGAGCAGATTGCACGCAAGCTCAAAGTGAGCACTGGCTCGGTAGCGAAGGTAAAGCAAGCCATTCTTCCGGACCTCGCTGCGAAAAAGGCAGTGTCGGCTGACGACGTGAAGCGGTTGCTTCGCAAAGGGCCATTGGGTGCAAGCGAGATCGCTGGCGCGTTGGGATGTACTGAGAAAGCTGTACGGTCCCTGGTATCCGGCATGCGGAAGACCGGCGCCTTCGTCATGGAGACGATAGACGGACGCTATGATCTCACCTCAAGCGACAACCTCGAGACGCGTGTGCACGAGATCAAGGGGCATCGTGGCGACTGGACGCACCACTTCGGCTTCGTAACAGACAACCACCTGTGTAACAAGCATTCCCGGCTGGATGTGCTACGCGCAGCGTATGAGCACTTCGCAGAGGTTGGCATTAAGACAGTCTTCAATGCCGGCAACTGGATCGATGGCGAGGCGCGATTCAACAAGAGCGAGCTTGTCACGGCGCCAGGGATGGACAAGCAGCTTGACTACATGATCGACAACTACCCGGTGCGCCCCGGTATCACCACGCACTACATCGCCGGGGACGACCATGAGGGCTGGTATCAGCAGCGGGAAGGTATCGAAGTCGGTCACTACCTCCAGATGCGCGCCGAAGAACAGGGCCGCAAGGACCTGAGATATCTCGGATATGCCGAGGCCGACATTCGCCTGCGATTCGGCACGGGTGAGGCTGTCATGCGCCTGGTGCACCCGGGCGGCGGATCGGCCTATGCCATCAGCTACACCGATCAGAAGCGCGCCGAGAGCTACCAAGGCGGTGAGAAGCCGCACATCGAGCTCGTCGGGCACTATCACAAGTTCAATCACGGCTATCCGCGTGAGATCCATACCCTGCAGGGTGGATGCACCTGCGACCAGACGATGTTTATGCGTAAGAAGCGCCTTCAGGCTCACGTCGGCTTCTCGACGGTGAAGATCAAGCAGGACATCAACGGCGCCGTGGAAAGGTTCGTGGTCGAGTGGTTTCCACACTTCGACCGCGGCTATTACGAGAAGAGGTTTTAACGATGGCAGACAACACGCTGGCAAATTACACCCGTCAGTATCTGGTCGATTACGCGCGCATCCTCGAGGCTCAGGGGCATATCGGGGCCGCTTCGCAGGTGCTTGAACACGTGAACCGCCTGGCGCAGCAAGAGCAGGCCTCAAACGTTGTTCCCATTCGATGAGTCTCGCCCTATCCGACAGGCAACTGCGCCGCTGGTACCTCGATTTCAATCGAAGGTTCCACGGCGGAGATCTGCCGGATGATGTAGACGTGATTTACGCGCCGGCGACGGGATGCCTTGGCCGAATCGACTTCGACTATGCGGATGCGGCGACCATCACAATCAACCCGGCCTGCGCATTCGATATGTGCATGGTGAAGCTCACCCTGCATCACGAAATGGCCCACCTCAAGGTGGGAACAAAGCACAAGCACGGAAAGGTATTCCAGGCAGAGATGCTTCGTCTCGCGACGCTGGGAGCATTCCGCGGCCTCTGGTGAAACGCGAAAGGTCAAAATGTCGAACCTGCAAATAGCTCAGGATCAGTTTCCATTCCTTCTGAAGTCTTTTCTCGATGACATGAATGCGATCGGCCAATACGGCCACGAGAAGTACGGCGACTTCAGCTTTCATGCGCGGGCGCTGAAGGGGGACACGTCTCGCGGAGATCACCCGAGGACGACGCCTGAGGCAATCGCTGAGCACGCGAAGGAGCATTTCGCGATGTTTTTGCGCGGCGAGTCACATGATCACTTCGGGACTCGCCGGCATCAGCTTGCGGCTGTGGCGTTTAACGCGATGATGGAATACTACTTTGCAGAGATGGAGCGGGAGCCTATTTCCCCTCAATAGCCTCGCGGAGGTGCTTCGCGCAAGCCTCAGCGGCGCTCTGCGGACCATGACGGGCAGCGGACTTATCCACTGAGTAAGCGTAGGCGATAGCCCCGTCTGATGCACGTTTCACCGTGATGCTCGCGTGCTCTGACGGCGCAGGACTGAAAAACACGGTCTTCGCCCAGCCAGCCTTCTGGTTGTCATTGTGGCCCTCTACGATGAGCGTGGCCTTGTCCTTGTCGCTCACCATGATCAGCGGGACGTGCTTCCTGAGAAAAGCGGCCTGCAGGTCGTTTTCAAAGCCGTCCATCGGCGCGATGTAGACGGTGGAGTTGGGTTCGATCTTGACTTGGGCACCAGCGGCCGCAGTCATCAGCAATACCAAGGCAAAAGCAGAAAATTTTGAGCGCATATCTCTCCTGTGCGCAACGCTCTTCAGATCTGGAAGTACTACAAGTCTTGGGGGATGTTCTGCTGATAGTAATCGAAAACGGAAGCCGGATGCCTTTCGGCAAAACTAGAGATCTTCCGCTTCCCATTCCGCAAGACCGATGACTGCGGTTGCAGATGTTTCTCCGCCACCCACTCTCCTAATGGGGGAGTCCTTTGGAATCGGACGTATGGCGTGATAGGCAATCGATGCGAGAACGTTGGCTTTCGCTCGTGGATGCCCTATAAGCCAACCGCCGGCGACGATCGTGGCCGCAATAACCTCACCGGTGGCTGGATGGCCTATTTTTTGCAAGTAGGCAACCACGGCCTTGATCGCGTCCTTGTAGGCGGAGTATTCAGTGGATACATCCTCTTTGGCCAGGTTGTTGATGGCGAGCTCTAGTGCTTCCATCTCCGCCACCAACTCCGGCTCTCTAATACGCAGTTGTCCTCGAATCACTTCTAGCTGCTTTTCGAGGATTCTACGGGTGCTCGACATGAAAACCACTCCTGAGGCAGTATGGCATCCCTAGTATGGCACACGTCAGAGCACTTGTCTCGCTTTTTCAATGAGATGAGGGTTAGTCACCTCGAACAATACATGAACGGTAGCACACATCTCGCTGTAGAGTGTCACAGCTAGACGAGGAAAGAACTGCGGCAAAGTTACAACAAAAGCCCGAGCTAAGGCCTCGAAGAGGCACCCAACGAAGCAGAATCGCAAAAGCAGGCACTGGCCCAAGAGTTGGTTAGCGGCTTCGTCCCCGTTCTCAGCGGCGAGGATCATGGCCAATGTTAAGAGAATTCGGCTGTCGCTACACATGAACCAGACCTTTTTGAGGTCGCTCCACGAGTTAGGGTCGAACGATGCCGATTGACTGTACCCCAAAAGAGGTTTCAAGTCCGAGGGTACAGGGTGAAGCTCCGCCAGAAGCTTCTCTGGGTCGCCCAGATGTCGTCTGCGAACGGTGCAGAGCCATGCAAGGACGGAGGCCGAAACAGCGATGATGAACAGGATTAACAGTGACATCGGATTCCTATCGAAAGGCTTCTAGGCCATCCTTTAAGCGCATAAGCGCGGATTCCAACGCGCGGGGGTTAATGGGGGAGTATGAGGTACTGTCGCTGGCAGCTCGGAGAAATACGGTGGCCCAGCTGATCAGGGTTACGAGGTAGAAACTACCGTTGAGGTTGAAAGCTATGTCCCAATGGGCCATGCCGGTGGAAGAAACAAACCATGAGCAAAGCAATTGCGCTACAGCGTTCATCGCCCATCCAAAAGCAATGGTCAGCACTTCTCTGCGCCAATAGAGACCGGCAATCGCGGAGGAGCATGCAACGGCAAGGAACGCTAGGCACCATGCCAGCGAAAGGCCCGAATGGATGCTTAGGGCCTCTCTGGTGATCTGCAAGTAGAAAAGCGGTGAAGTGCGAGCAGCCATCATTCCAGAAGCGACCAAGGATATCGCGACTAGAACGCTGAACGCTCTAGCTAAGATCCCACGAACCCGTCGATTTACCCCAGTCAATGAGCCGACGACGCTCCATAGGATAAAGATCGCTATCGCAGACGAGGCTAGTTCGCCAATCCAATACGAATAGAAGTAGACGCTAGCCCTGAGATTATGGTCGCGAGGCAGGAAGGTCGAAGCGCCCAGGAATATCGATTTTGCAGCGTTGAACGTTACATAAACCCATACCGCACGCCAGCGCTCCGCAGCACGAGTGCGAATCATTCCAACACTCAAACTTATTTCCACTATTAGGGTAATCGCCCACATGGCGACGTTTAGCGAATTAAAAACTGGCATGCGGCCATCCTTGAGGACGAAGGTGACCGCGACCAGCTAGTTCGCGGGAGGCGGGGTCGTAGGGGGGCAGTGCTCTTGGGGACAAACGGGGGCTGGGGGTACTCCAAACGAAACGATTCTCGCTGGGTGGTGATGTGATGACGCAATCCCGAAGATGATTGCCCCGAGCAAAGAAATCGAGGCTAGTCGAACAAAACGCATAACTTGTCTCCTGGCGCCAGTGCGCAAGGTCAACGTAACGTTTGCTCGTGGTATCCGCAACTTTATTGAGAGCGTGCATGTGATTGGATAAAAAGTGAAGACAGAGTATCACCCTGTACTGTCACAGTAAACAGCGATTTTGTACACACAGGGTACACAAGTAATGCATACACGGTCCGCAATAGTATTCAGTAATGCCCATCAAGCGCGTACAGATGAGACTCAGCGATGCGGTACTAAGAGATCTCGATTGGCTGGCCGAGAAACATGGGGGGCTCGACCGCACCAATACGGTCAGAGTGTTGATTACGGAAGCAAAAGCGAGAAAGCTCGAAGAAGAGAGGGCCGCCCGGCCCGACCGCCACAAGAAGAAGGATTAATCTGGCGGGATTTGTACGATAAACGTACGGCGGAGGCGTTGGTCGTGGTGGTTTGCGATGACATGCTGATCGCGTAATCAGCAACTTACTGATAGCCCGTACCGCTTAAAAGATCACCATAATTTCTGGATACATGCTTTTGGTTCCTCCAGCCCTGCGGGGCCAATATCTCTCCTCATATTGTACGGAGCCGGGTGACTTACGCCAAGCCTTCCCGGTCTCTTGTTCGTGTAAGCTGGTGGTCTAAATTCATCGCCGATTCATGTCGATTTCTGTCTAAGGAGACGCTCGTTTTGCCCAGACGCCCTCAGTCGCTTCTTGGTCTTGCACTTGTATGCAGTGTTTCGCTCAGCGCCCAGGCACCTGCCGGACACACTGTTTTCGGCTATCGCGATTTTTCCGCACAGGCGAAAATCGACAGCCAGTTCCTTGCCATTCCCGACGCAAAGCTTGCGGGTGAAGCATTGAAGACCTTGACCGCCGAGCCCCACATGGCAGGAACGCCGGAGGATCATAAGACGGCCGAGTACGTGGCGGAGAAGTTCCGCGCGGCAGGACTCGAGACCACCATCGTTCCATACAAAATCTGGCTGAACTGGCCGAAAGAGATTCACATCTCCGCGGTCGATGCCAGCGGCAGGACGCTGATGAACGGACCGACACGCGAGCATGTGGACGGCGATCCCTATCAGGACGATCCCCGCGTGGTAATGCCGTTCAACGGGTCGTCGCCCTCGGCAGACGTGACCGCCGACGTGGTCTATGCAAACTACGGACGCCCGGAGGACTTTGCGCGCCTTGAACAGATGGGCGTCGACATCAAGGGCAAGATCGTCCTGGTGCGTTACGGCAATAACTTCCGCGGTGTGAAGGTTTACATCGCGCAGCAGAAGGGCGCGGCTGGTGTCGTGATCTACTCCGACCCGGCTGACGACGGCTACTACCGGGGAGACATGTATCCGCACGGCCCCTATCGGCCCGAGACCGGGGTACAGCGCGGCGCGGTGCAGTACCTCTTCAAATATCCCGGCGATCCGACAACGCCTGGCGTGGCCTCTACAGCCGACCTGCCTGCGTCGAAGCGAATCGATCCGATGAAAGCGGAGAGCCAGCCGACGATTCCTTCGACTCCTATTTCCTATCACGACGCCTCGCCGATTCTGGCTGCGCTGAAAGGCGCTACCGCGCCTCATGGATGGCAGGGCGCATTGCCTTTTACGTATCACCTGGGCGGCACGGGCGAGGTGAAGATGCACCTCGATCTCAAGCAGGACTACCAGTACCGCACCATCTGGGATGTGATCGGAAAAATCCCAGGTACGCAATTGCCCGATGCATGGGTTGTTGCCGGAAATCATCGCGACGCCTGGGTTTATGGCGCCGTGGATCCGAACAGCGGAACCGCGGCAATGCTTGAAACCGTGCACGGCATTGGAGACCTTCTTAAGCAGGGATGGAAGCCGAAGCGCACCATCATCTTCGCCAGCTGGGATGCGGAAGAAGAAGGATTGATCGGCTCGACCGAATGGGCGGAGGGCCACGCCCAGGAACTCGCGCATGCGGTCGCTTACTTCAACACCGATGTCGGCGTCTCCGGCCCGAACTTCGATGCCTCGGCCGTGCCGTCGCTCAAGGAGTTCGTGCGGCAGGTGACGAAAACCGTTCCGAGCCCCAAGGGCGGCACAGTGTACGACCAGTGGAAAGCAACACAGGCGCAGGATGCTCACCAGCAGCAGGTAAACAACGGTTTCAACGCGCGCCGTCCCGCAACCAGCGGGGCCGATCAGGACCCGGTTGAGATAGGCGACCTCGGCAGTGGATCGGACTACACACCTTTCATCCAGCACCTCGGCGTTCCATCGACCGATATCGGCTCAGATGGAGCTTACGGCGTGTATCACTCCGTCTTCGACAATTACAAATGGTTCACCATGAACGCAGACCCCACGTTCGTTTATGAGCAGGAGATGGCGCGTGTCTTCGGGCTTGAAATCCTGCACATGGCTGACACGGATGTGCTGCCGTATGACTACGGCAGCTACGGCAAGGAGATCGAAGAGTACATCCAGACCGCTACGGCAAAAGCTACCAGCGCGGGCGTGAATCTCGATTTCAGCGCAGCGGCCGCAGCGGCGAAGCACCTGTCCGCTGTCGGTGAAGCGGTGAAGCAGAAGCAGGAACATCCAAACGGCGATGACAACGCCTTGAATATAAAACTGCGCAAGGTGGAAAGCGATCTGCTTTCAAGCGAGGGATTGCCGCATCGGGGCTGGTTCAAGCACACCATCTACGCGCCCGGCGAGTACACAGGCTACGCGGCCGTGGTGATCCCCGGCGTCAACGAAGCCATCGACGCCAAGGACGCTTCGCTTGCACAGCAACAGTTGACGGCACTTACCGCCGCACTCAACCGGGCCGCAACCACGCTCGAAGACGCAGCAAAATAAACAGGGACTACTCGTAGCGCAGGGCTTCGATCGGGTTCATGTTCGCAGCCTTGAGAGCGGGAATCATGCCGCTCACCAGTCCCACAACTACCAGGATGCCGGTAGCCAGCAGAACGATCGAAGGAGAGATCAGAAGCTGGATATCGGCATCTTTTGCATTTGAAGCGAGCGCGCTGTAGAAGGTGATGCGGCCTACGCCGATTGAAACAGCGTACGCCAGCGCGATGCCAGCCACGCCGCCCGCGCCGGTGATCACGAGCGACTCGGCAAGGAACTGAAAGAGGATGTGCCTGCGGCGAGCGCCGAGCGCTTTTTCAATGCCAATTTCCTTGGTGCGCTGCTGCACCGCAACCAGCATGATGTTCATCAGCCCGATGCCAGCAATGCCCAGCGTCAAAGCGCCAATGAACAAGAGCAATCCCTGCAGCGCGATGGTGATGATCTTGAATTGCGAAAGCTGCTGTTCGAGGTCGGCGACGAAGACCGCCTGCCGGTCGGTCGGCGGAAAGTTGTGCGCTGCGGCCATCGACTCCCTCACAGCCTTCTGCACAGCGGCGTGATCGCCGTTGTAGTTCAGCCAGATGCCATCGAGATATTTCGGATCCTTCAGATCGCCCATCGCGCTGATCGGCAAATATATTTGCCGGTTCACGTCGCTGTTCTCGCCCTCCTGCATCTTGGGGCTCATCACACCGATGATTTCGAAGCTGATTCCGTTTAGGCGGATACGTTCGCCAACGGCATACATTCCGCCAAACAGCTTCTGCTTCGCCTCCGAACCGATCACCAGGACGTGATTGCGCTGCTCGTCATCGAGCGGCGTATAGAATCGTCCCGACCCGATATCGAGGCGCAGGATGTTCTGTATGTTCGAGCGCGTTCCATTGGCCGTCCACGTGTAGGTGTGAAGCTCATTCGAGACGGTCACATCCTTCTGCAGGAGAGGAGAAACATCGCGAACCCCTGGTACTGTGCGCTCCAGGCGATCGATGTCGTCCTGCGTAAAGCGAACGACCACACCGGCCTTGGAGCCGCCGACCTGCTCGGAGGTCTTGCCGGGAAAGACACCGATCAACTGCGTCCCCCACTCCGCGAAGATCGTCTCGATGGCGCGTCCGAAGCCCGATCCATAGGCGAGCAACAGCACAACCGTGGCTATACCCCACGCCATGCCCACCATGGTGATGGTGGTACGGCGGCGGTTGTAGATCATCGCCTCCCATGCCTGCTTCCATAGATCGCGCAGCATTTGTAACCCTCTCTGTTACCTATTCCCGTCGCAGTGCCTCGACCGGTTCGAGCGCCGCTGCCTTGGCGGCTGGGTAAAGCCCGGCCAGGATGCCGCAAATACTCAACGAGCCCATCGCCAACGCCGCAGACCATGGCTGCAGGTGCGGAGGATCGAAGCCCTGTGCCGAATTTCCCACCACCTTCTGCAGCAGGAACATGAACAAAGCCGAGCCGCCGATGCCGATCAGCCCGCTGATGCCGGTCAGAATCAACCCCTCAAGAAAGAACTGGAAGAGGATGCTGCGGCTGGTAGCGCCAATCGCTTTGCGAAGGCCGATTTCGCGCGTGCGTTCGCTTACCGACACCAGCATGATGTTCACGATGCCGACCGCGCCCAGTGCCAGCGTGACAACGCCGACACCGCCGAGAAAGACATCCATGGCGGTGAAGATCTTCCCGACCATCTGCTCGCTCTCGATCGTGTCCCACTCGTTGAAGGCCTCGGTTGCTGAAGCATCGAAGCCGTGGCGGCGCGCAATGAGCTGGTGCACCTGCTGCTTGGCGATGACATTGTCACCATGCACGCGCGGCTGATACTGAACCGAGCTGACAGCGTCGCGCGGAACGTTGTCACCCTTCAGCGGAAACATCTCAAGCATTGCCGAGATAGGAATGTAGATCTTCTGATTATCACCGTCGTTGTTGCCGTGGCCCATCTTGTCGGCGATGCCGATCACCTCAAAGCGCGTGCCGTTGAGGGTAATGTATTCGCCCATCGCGTTGCGCCCCGGGAACAGCATCTCCGCGCTCTTTTGCCCGAGAACCACCACGTGATTGCGATTGAGAATGTCACCATCGTTCAGGAAACGCCCTTGCGTCAGGGGCATGAAGCGAACCGAGCTGAAACCTGGTTCGGTGCCGACGACCGTACCGCCAACTGTCTGGTACTGGCTCTGCTGCTTGATGTCGTCGTTGTTCACGAGCGCAACGGCTGCGCGCACGTCCGGCAATTCGGTGCGCATCGCCTCGGCATCGCCCAATGTCAGGTAATAGGGACGCATGCCGGTGTGCTGATTTGGCACCGCGGGAATGTTGCCGCTCCACATCATGATCAGGTCGTTGCCGAAGCTCGCAAGCTGGCGATGATTGCCCGACCGGAAGCCTTCGCCCACGGAAATGAGCAGCAGCATGGAGCCTACGCCCCACGCAATTCCAAACATGGTAAGGAATGAGCGAAGTTTATTCGCCCAGATGGCCCGGAAAACCTGACCGAAAGTGTCGCTAGGACTCTGCATCTGGCTGCCAGTAACTACGCAGCGGCGCAGGAAAAGGTTCCCTCACGCCGCCGGCGTTCATAGCATCAATTACTTGGCTTTGAGCGTGGTCTGAACCTGCTCGACATTTGGCTTCGACTCCGCCATGTATTCACTCACCCGCTGACGTTCCTCAGGGGTAAGCGAGGGAACCAGCGCAAGAATACGGCGAAGGGTAACCGAAACATCGTCAATGTAGTTCATCATGCGAATAGCTTCGCCGGAAAGCGGCATAAAAGACACTCCTGAATAGGATCGAATAGAACTTTCTGCTTTCCCATTCTCCCCGAGCCGGGCCGTCAAGTAAAGCCGGGCCCAGTTGGAAACGCGCCAGCCAGATCCGGCATCTCAACGTGAGACTAACGCGGCACAATTCCTGTAAGAGTAACTCTCCCCACGTATGACCATTGCATCGATTGAGTCCATGAAAGAGTGCATCGAACCTACACTGCACGCCGAGGCGCGCGCACCGCGCTCTACCTATCGCCTGCAGCTTCATGCCGGCTTTACCTTTGCTGACGCCAGGAAGATTCTGTCCTACCTGAAGCGGCTGGGGATTGGCGACTACTACCTGTCGCCCGTCTTCGAAGCACGCCCAGGCAGCATGCACGGGTACGACGTCACGCGCCACGACCAGTTCAATCCCGAACTCGGCGGCGATGAGGAGTTCCAGCTGCTGGCAGCGTCGATCCGTGAGGCGGGCATGGGCCTGCTGCTCGACACCGTGCCAAACCACATGGCCATCGGCAACGATTCCATCTGGTTCCAGGACGTGCTTGAGAATGGACGCGCCTCGGAATACTCCGGCTATTTCGATATCGACTGGTCGCCAGTCAAACCGGAAATGCGTGGCAAGCTGCTGCTGCCGATCCTCGGCAACCAGTATGGCGAGGCGCTTGAAAACAAGCAGATCCAGGTCACGGTCGACGATGGAGTTCCCCGCGTTCGTTATTACGACCACTCCATGCCGCTGGCTCCGCGCTCGCTTGCACTGCTATTTCCACAGGAAGAAGATCAGGCACTGGGCATCCCGCAGTCTTTCCGCGACCTGCTGCAGGACCTCATTCACATGCCGCCGCACGACACGGAAGACCCTGCGCTCGCCGCTCAGCGCCGCGAGCAATGGCGCAGCCTCAAGCCGCGCATGATCGAAGAGCTGCGCAGCCCGGCCATGCAGCCGATTCTCGAACGCGTGCTGCAGCAGGTAAACGGCGTTGAAGGCGACGCTGCCAGCTTCGATCAGCTGCATCGCATCCTCGAGGCGCAGCCTTATCGCCTCTCATACTGGCGCGTGTCGAGCGAGGAGATTAATTACCGCCGCTTCTTCGACGTCAACGAGCTCGTCGGGCTCCGCATGGAGAATCCGGTCGTCTTCGCGGATACACACTGCCTGATCCGCCGTATTCTTGCGGATAAGCTCGTGACCGGCCTGCGCATCGACCATTGCGACGGCATGTTCGACCCGCGGCAATATCTTATCCGGCTGCAGTTGCTGTACGTCGCCAGCCAATGCGGCGGACCGACCCCGATTGGACCGGTCGCTCCGAACGGCATTGAGGTTGAGATTCGTGAGGCAGTGCGCGGATACGACTGGACAACGGTGCAGGGCCCGCTATACGTCGTCGTCGAAAAAATCCTCGAACCACGCGAAGCTCTGCCACGCGAATGGCCGGTTCAGGGCACCAGCGGTTACGTTTTCACCTACCTCGGCAACCAGGTCTTCATCCAGCAGCAGAACGAGAAGGCGTTCAACACCCTTTACACGCAGGTGCTGGGACGCAGCTCCGACCCTGTTGAGATCATCTATCGCGCCAAGCTTCAGGTGATGCAGAATGCACTTTCGAGCGAGACCTATGTGCTCACGAATCTGTTGAGCCATCTTGCTTCGGAGAATCGGCGTGCGCGCGACTTCACCAACAATATTCTCGAGACAGTCATTCGCGAAACGATCGCCTGCTTCCCCGTCTATCGCACGTATATTGACGATCGAGGCCAGTACACGGAGCGCGACCGCGCCTTCATCCACCATGCGGTAGCGCGAGCGAAGCATTACAACTCCGACATTGACGCTTCAGCTTTCGACTTCCTCGAAGAGACACTTCTTCTGCATGGGCGCGAAGGCGAGGAGATCGACCAGCGCGAGCTTTACTTTGCGTTGAAGTTCCAGCAGCTCACCGGACCGGTGATGGCAAAGGGCGTCGAAGACACAGCCTTCTACGTCTATAACCGGTTTATCTCCTCGAACGAAGTGGGCAGCTCCATCCAATCCTTCGGGCTCTCGATCGAAACCTTCCACGCCGCGAATGCAGAACGCCTCGAGCGTTCGCCGGACACGATGCTCGGCTCTTCCACGCACGATACCAAGCGCAGCGAAGATGTTCGTAATCGTCTGAATGTTTTGTCTGAGATTCCGCAACGCTGGGCTGCCTTCGTCCGCCGCGCGCAGCGCGCCAATGCGAAGTTCAAGCGCACGCTCGACGACGGACGCATCGCACCCGACGCCAACGAAGAGTACATGATCTACCAGACCATCCTCGGGGCGTGGCCCTGGTTGATGGACACAGACGAAGACCGCAAAAATTTCGTCACCCGGCTCAAGGACTACCTCGCGAAGGCGTTGAGCGAAGCCAAGGTCAATCTCAGCTGGATCAATCCAAATGAAGAATACCTCTCTGCCGTTCATGGATTCATCGAGGACATTCTTGTCACCAAGGGCATGCGTCCTGCAAAATTTGTGAAGCTGCTCGAGGATCTGCTTCCTGCAGCTCGCCTGTTTGGAGCGATGAACTCGCTTTCACAGGTCGTGCTGAAGGCGACCTCACCCGGCGTTCCTGACTTCTACCAGGGTTCGGAGATGTGGGACCTGTCTCTCGTCGACCCAGACAACCGCCGTCCCATCGATTTTGAAGCGCGCGACTTCGCCCTCTCCACTCTCGAAAAGACGGCCGCCGAGCAGGGTGCCATCTGGGTTTGTAACGATGTCATGAACAATCTCGCCGATGGCCGCGTTAAGCTGTGGGCGACGGCGCGCACACTGGCCGTTCGCAACCGCATGCCGGAGGCTTTCCGCCGGGGCAACTACACTGCCGTCTACAGCAATGAGAGCAGCGACCTCATTGCCTTCTTCCGCCAGAATGGTAACGAAGTCGCGCTGATCGTGGCGCCGCGCTTCACCTGCACGCTCATGCAGGGCAAGCCGAATCTTCCTATCGGGGACGCGTGGGGCAATGCAACCATCACGTTGCCAGGGCTTGAAAATGCCGAGTTGCAGAACACATTCACCGACGAACGCGTCACTGTGCCAGAAGATGGAAAAATGAAAGTGCGCGATCTTCTCGCGCACTTCCCGGTTGCTATTCTCTACAGTGTTTAACCCTTAGGAATTCTCGATCTCTTCGTTCATGCTTTCGGGCAGGTCGCGGTCGGTCACTTCGACGAGCGCGGCCAGCTTCGCTGCCAATTGCTCCGTCAATGCTTTCTGCGAGACGCGCCAGTTCCAGTTTCCGCTTGGCCGTGAAGGCATGTTCATACGCGCTTCTTCGCCGAGGTTGAGCAGATCCTGCACAGGCACAATGCAGGTATCGGCGACTGACGTTTCTACGGCCCGAATCAGCGCCCATACCTCATCGCCCTTCGCAGGCGCTAGATAAGTAGTGAACTCCTGCTTCTCGACCTGCGATGCTTCCTTATCCCACCATGCGCGCGTCGTGTTGTTGTCGTGCGTGCCGGTGTAAACCACGCAGTTCTGGATGTAGTGATGGGGTAGATAATTGTGCGCGTGACGGCTACCGAAGCCGAACTGCGAGATGCGCATGCCCGGTAGTTGGAACTGCTCGCGCAGCGCATCCACTTCCGCTGTAATAACTCCCAGATCCTCTGCAATGAATGGCAACTCGCCCAGATCGTCGCGCAGACGCTGGAAGAGCTTGGCGCCGGGCGCCTTGATCCACTCACCGTCTACCGCAGTGTCGTTCTCAGCGGGAATCGACCAGTAGGCTTCGAAGCCGCGGAAGTGATCGAGGCGAATGATGTCGTAGAGATACTGCGCACGGCGAACACGATCGACCCACCAGTAGTAATTCTGCTGGTCGAGCACATCCCACCGGTACAGCGGATTGCCCCAGCGCTGACCTGTGGCCGAGAAATAATCCGGCGGCACACCTGCTACGCGAATCGGCGAAAGATCTTCGTGCAGCTCAAACAGCTCGGGATGGGTCCACACATCGGCACTGTCGTAGTTCACAAAGATCGCAATGTCGCCGATCAGCTTGATCTTCCGTTCGCCGCAATAGGCGCGCAGTGCGCTCCACTGCTCATCGAAGGCGAACTGCAAGGCCTGCTGCACGGCCAGCGCCTCACCATTCTCGCGCTCGAACTCGGCCATGGCCTCGGCATCGCGGCGGGCAAGCTTCTCCGGCCATGTATTCCACGAGGCTCCGTGGAATTTATCGCGCAGAACCGCGTAGAAGGCATAGGAGTTAAGCCAGGTGCCGTTGGTGCTGCAGTAAGACTCGAAGCGCTTCCACTGCTCTTCGTCATGCTTGCGGATAAAGTTCAGCGCGGCCTCTTCAAGCAGCGGAACCTTCTTTGCGATAACCTTCTCAAAATCGACATCGCCTTCCGCGCCGGAAAGACCCTTGAGCCTGCTCTTCTCGATCCAGCCCCAGTCAGCCAGGACCTCAAGCGAAATCAGCAGAGGATTCCCGGCAAACGCCGAAAGCGCGGCATAAGGAGAATTGCCATAACCCGTGGGGCTGAGCGGAAGCACCTGCCACAGCCTCTGCTTGCTTGCCGCAAGGAAATCTGCAAACGCAAATGCAGCGGGGCCGAGATCGCCAACGCCGCCCTGCGAGGGCAGCGATGTAATATGCAGCAAAAGTCCGGAAGATCTTTCAAAAGGCATGAGGAGTCCTGAGCGGTAAAGGAAAAGGCCCGCGTTTCGAAAGATTCGAAAAACGCGGGCCCCGTTGCTTCAGTCGGTAATGTTGCTTCAGTTCGTGGATTGATGCTGTTTCGTCTAGCGCGCGGGAGCGCCGCCACCAGCCGGAGCGCCGCCGCCCATCGCCTGCTGTGCGCGCTTGTTCAGGCGAATACGGCCTTCTTTCTGATACTTCTCCTGAAGGTTCGAGACGAACACCGCAAACATCTCCTCACGGCGCTGGTCGAGAAGTGCTTCGCGCGTCTGCTCGAAGTTCTTCGCGATCTCATCGCTATTCGGTTCCTGCTTGTCGACGATCTTCGCTACGATGCCGCTGGTTCCCGTGTTGATCGGCTGGCTGATCTGGTTCACGCCCAGATCGAACAGCTGCGGAGCAGCGGTCGCGATCGCGCCAATCTCAGGCACCTGGGCCTCACGGCCAACCAGGTCGCTGGTCTTGAACTGTGCACCCGCAGCCTTCGCTGCCTTTGCCAGATCGTTCGAAGAGTGGGCATCGTTCGCCAGCTCGTTGGTCTTCTTCGACAGCAGCTGAGGCAGCTGCTGCTCGCGGTAGTCATCGAGAATATGCGATTTGTAATCGGCAAAACTCGGCGCATGCGCGGGCTGGATGTCGAGCACCTGGTAGATCGCGTAGCCATCGCCGGTCGAAGCCACTGCCGGAGCAGCACCCTTCTTGGCGCCAAAAGCTGCGCCCAGAAGCGAGGTAGCATCCTGCACATTCGGCAATGTCGACTGCTGTGAAACGAACTCGGTCGTCTGCACCTGAAGGTGATGCGCGGAAGCTGTTGCGGCCAGACCGTTCTTCGCCGCCTCGGTCGACAGCTGTGAAGCAAACGCCTGCTCCTGGGCCGCTTCCTTCTGACGAATCAGCGTCGCCTGGATCTGGTCCTTTACCTCTGAGAGCGGACGCGTGTGCGCCGTCTGCTTCTCTTCCACCTGGATGATGTGGTAACCGAACTTCGACTTCACAAGGCCTGATGTCTGGCCGGGCTGCAACGAGAAGGCTGCCGCGTCGAACTCCGGCACGGTCGCGCCACGCTTGATGAAGCCAAGCTCACCGCCCTGGTCCTTGCTGCCCGGGTCATCGGAGTTCTTCTTGGCCAGGTCGGCAAAGTTGCCGCCCTTATGCAGCTCATCGAGGATGCCCTGCGCCTTCGCCTTGGCCGCCGCGTCCGACTTCGGATCGCTTGCGTCGACCTTGATCAGAATGTGGCGAACCTTCACCTGGTCCTCGACCTGGTAATCCTTCTGGTGCGCGGTGTAATACTGCTGCATATCCGCATCGGAAACCTGCGGAGCGCCCTGCGGCAGATTCGACGCATTGAAGGCGATATAGGAAAGCTTGCGGGCCTCGGGCACAGCCTTGGCATAACGCGACGCATTCTGCTTGAAGAAGCCTTCGAGCACATCGTCGGTCGGATTGATCTGCTTGCGGATGTCGTCGGAGCTGATCACCGCGTAATCGAACTTGATCTTGGTGGCCTGCTGGCGATAGGCATCGCGAACCTCGTTGTCGGAGATGGTCACGCCGCCGGTCACCAGCGAGCGCAGGCGGGTCTCTTCAATCTCCTTCTTGATTTCGCCTTCGAACTTATCGCGCGTCATGTTGAACTGCTGCGATACGAACTGCGCGTACTGCTCATCGCCGATGTACTTGCCACCTGGAAAGAGCGCCTCGCCCCACATACCTGTGTGCAGAAAGCGGCGAACGTCGTCATCGGTTGCCGTCAGGCCGAGGCGATGCGCTTCCATCAGCTCGATCTGCTGCTGGATCAGTCCCTGGCCTACGCGCTGCATCATGAAAGGCAGCACGAAGTCCGGCATCTGCTGGCGCTGCAGCATGCGCTGGGCGAGCAGCTGTACATCCGCGGTCTGGATCTCTTCAGCAGCTGGAAGGAAGCGTCCCAGCGGGCCGCCATGTCCAATGCTGGCATAGACATCGGCACCTGCAACCTGGTCCTGGAAGATGCCTGGCACGAGCGTGATGACCATCGTGATGCAGGCCACCGAAATAATGACGATAAAGACGCCCTTCACTAAACGGCTGTCTTTTTGCAGGAAGCGAATCATGAATGAGTGACGACCTTTACTCGAAAGCGCCCGCACCAGCACCGACAGCTGGGGCCGGCACAGCGCGAGGAAGATTTTTCCTGTTTCGCAGGAAGCCTAATCAGTATAAATGACCCTGCTGCGATGCACCTTAAGCGAGAGTAATGTGGGTAATCTCCGGCGGACAGTTCAGCCGGAAGGGCAGGTTCACGGTTCCGATGCCACGATTTACATAGAGTTGGGTCGCTCCCATCTGGTAGACGCCTTCTACGTAAACCTGGCCCATGCTGGGTAAGAACATCGGCGGAACGAACGGCAGGCGCACCTGCCCGCCATGGGTATGCCCGGAGAGCATCAGATCCACCTTCCACTTGAGCACCTCGGGCAGCACATCCGGTTCATGCACCAGAAAGACCACCGGTTCGCCTTCCGCCTGGGTCGCCCGAGGTAAGGCATGCTCCGGCCGGAAATGACCTGTCAGTGCGTCGCCGCTCCCAGCTATCCATAGCCGCTTGCCGTCGCGTTCGATGGGGAATGCGGAGTTTTCGAGCGCCGTAATGCCATGCGTCACCAGGGCGTCGATCATCGCCTCCGGACGCACCACGGCATCGTGATTACCTAAAACGCCAAAACGCAGCGGGCACTCGACATGGCTCAGGATTTCGGCGCATTCATATCCGAAACCCACCGTCTTCTCCGCTGACCAATAACCGTTCGTGATGAAGTCGCCGGTGAATACAACCGCATCCGGCCTGAGGCGATTGATCTCACGAACGACCTCGCGCAGGAAAAACGCTTCGGTGAATTCTTTGTAGTGAAAGTCAGACACCTGCACGATACGGATACCGCGGAATACATCGGGCAGCCGTGCCAGATGGAAAGTGCGGTCTTCCACTCGGAGTTCGTGCCGGGCGATCTCACCGGCGTAAAGCGGCAATCCTACAGCCGCTGCACCGGAAAGCTGCAGAAATCTGCGTCGGCTAAAGGTTTTCCGGCGTTCAGACGCAGTCACGACCATTCTTCCATCATAAACGGACGACTGACCATAAACTTCTACGCCGGGGGTGAATCGATTGAAAATAAAGGCCCTGCCGCGCCGGCAGGGCCTTTATTAAAGCAATAAATCTGCTTAGTAAGGGTAAGGATAGGGATATCCATAGTAAGGATATGGATACGGACGCGGCACCACGTACATCGGACGGCGCTGCAACTGAGGCTGCTGCGGCACGTTCGAGGCGAGACGCTGCGCTTCCTGCCAGGAGACAGGCTGTACAGTCACCGGGTTCAACAGGTGAAAGTCGACCGTCGACTCCACCGGCAGAATCAGCCGCGGACCCTTGGTTGCCGAAGAGGCAGCCAGTCCTGCTGCGCCGCCGACACCGGCTCCGATCGCCGCACCTGCGCCGCGGCCAAGAATGCCGCCGATAAGCGCGCCGACCGCCGCACCGCCGACCGTGTTGCTGGTGGTGTAGCCGGCCTTGTTCGGACCCTTGCTCGACCAGATGTCGCTCTGCACCGGGAAGATCTTGCCTTCGAGGTTGACGTTGGTAATCTGCAGCTCCATGATCGCCGAGCCACCCAGGTCGCCCGCGCTCTTCGACTTCACTACGACGCCGGTCAAGGTAGCGCCGCGCGGAATCGCCAGCACACCACCCTGGTAGACGTCAGCCGCAGCCGTCGCCTGGAAGTAGGTGCCGTCCTTGGTCTTTGCGGTATCAAGCTGTTCGCTCAGGCGAACACGCACCAGCGTACCCGCCGGCAGGGTAATCGGGCCGCTCGGCGGAGCCTGGGGCGGAGCGTTGTATCCCTGCTCCTGGCCGCCGTTATAGCCCATCCGGTAGCCACCCTGCTGCGAGTATCCGCCCTGCTGCGGCTGCTGCGATTCCTGGTCAGGCGGAGGAGGCGGAGGATTCTCGCCGTTCTGCTGCGCCTGGGGTTGATTCTGGTTCTGAGCCTCATCCTGCCCGTTGCCCTGGTCGGCGTTGTTCGCCTGGTCAAGCTGCGAAGGCCCGCTCGACGGCGGAGGAACCGGGGAGTTAGGGTCCGCAACAGTCAGATTATTCGCAATGCCGGTAATGCCGTTCACGTTGGCCGCAAGCGTCTCAACCTGCTGCCGCTGGGCGTTCGTCTGCACGCGTCCGGTCAGCGTAACCGTTCCCTGCTGGGTCGTAACTGTGATCTTCTGCCCGCGCAGCGTTGCGTCCTGCATCAGCGCATGGTTCACATCCGACTGGATATCCGCGTCCGTACGCGCTGCCGCCTGCTGGTTGCCGTTCTGCGCCATTGCTGACGGAGTTCCGTAGAAGCCGAGGGAAGCTGCCATCAGCACTGCCAGCGTCACCCGGGAGACATTACGGGAGGCCTTGCTTCCCGCCAAAACTCTGCTCATCTCATTGCACCTCTGCGCTTTGTGATCTATCTGCGCCCGCACATTTGTAATGGACGCAGCACCCGCTCAAAGCGCTACTTATTTTGAACACAGGCCGCCTAAAAAAGTTGTGGGACGAACCCTCAGGGCCCGTCCCACCTTTTTTCCAGGTCTTGAAGCAGTTACTTCTTCAGCTTCAGGTAGCGCGTAATCAACTCGTTGGTTGAGGCGTCGTGCTTCAGGCCTTCACCGTTCTTCTCGAGCTCGCCGATGATCTTCTTGGCCAGCACCTTGCCCAGTTCCACGCCCCACTGGTCGAACGAATCGATCTGCCAGATGATGCCCTGCACGAAAACACTGTGCTCATACAGAGCCACCAGCTTGCCGAGCGCTTCCGGGGTCAGGTTTTCCAGCAGCAGCGTGCTGCTCGGGCGGTTGCCCTCGAAGACGCGGTGCGGAACCAGGTCTGCCGCCGTTCCCTCGGCCGCAACCTCTTCGGCAGTCTTGCCGAAAGCCAGGGCCTCGGCCTGCGCGAAGACGTTCGCCATCAGGAAGTCGTGGTGCTCGCCGAGCGGGTTCAGCGTCTTGGCAAAGCCGATGAAGTCGCACGGAATCAGGTGCGTTCCCTGGTGAATGAGCTGGTAGAACGAGTGCTGGCCGTTCGTGCCGGGCTCGCCCCAGAAGATCGGGCCGGTCTCGTAGTTCACCTTCGCGCCGGAAAGCGTCACGTGCTTGCCGTTGCTCTCCATCGTCAGCTGCTGCAGGTAGGCCGGGAAGCGCTTCAGGTACTGGTCATAGGGCAGAACCGCAACCGTCTGCGCGTCGAAGAAATCGGCGTACCAGACGGTCAGTAGGCCCATCAGCACGGGCAGGTTCTTGTCAAAAGAAGTGTTCCGGAAGTGCTGGTCCATCGAGTGGAAACCGGCCAGCAGCTTCTTGAAGTTGTCCGGACCGATGGCCAGCATGGTCGAAAGACCGATCGCCGAATCCATCGAGTAGCGGCCGCCGACCCAGTCCCAGAATCCGAACATGTTGGCGGTGTCGATGCCGAACTTGGTGACTTCCTTCTCCGCGGTCGAGACGGCTACAAAGTGCTTGGCAATCGCCTTCTCGTCCTTCAGCTTGGCCAGCGTCCACGAGCGCGCGGTGTGCGCGTTGGTCATGGTCTCGAGCGTGGTGAAGGTCTTCGACGCGATGATGAACAGCGTCTCTTCAGGATCGAGATCGATGGTGGCTTCGGCAAAGTCGGTGCCGTCGATGTTCGAGACGAAGCGGAAAGTCAGGTTGCGCTGCGAATAGTGCTTCAGCGCCTCGTAAGCCATGACCGGACCAAGATCCGAACCGCCGATGCCGATGTTGATGACATTCTTGATCGGCTTGCCGGTGAAGCCCTTCCACTCGCCCGAGCGGATGCGGTCCGAGAAGGCCGCCATCGCGTCGAGAACCTTATGCACTTCGGGAACGACATCTTCGCCATCGACCAGGACCTTGGCGCTCTTCGGAGCACGCAGGGCGGTGTGCAGCACGGCGCGGTTCTCGGTGATGTTGATCTTCTCGCCGGTGAACATGGCCTCGATGTGCGACTTCAGGCCGCTCTCTTCGGCAAGCTGCAGCAATAGCTTGATAGTTTCATCGGTGATGCGGTGCTTGGAGTAGTCGAAGTAGATGCCTTCGGCATCGACGGCAAGGCGCGTGCCGCGCTCCGGGTCAACGGCGAACAGTTCGCGCAGATGCTTGGGCTTGATGGATTCTGCATGCGATTCGAGTGCCTTCCAAGCGGAAAGCTGCGTCAAGGGGGTAGCGGTCTTGCTCATAGAGTGCTCTCTTCTCCTTCGTGACTCAGTCTCTTAGATTCTTTCACAACCGCCGGGGGTCACACCGAAGCTTGAAAAGCTGGTTATTTTGCGCAGGGATCACGGTGAGCAGCAGAAAACCGTGTGACGAAAAACTGGGTGCCCCATCCATGACAGGTTCATCGTCATGGGTGGGTTCTGTATCTCCCCAAACATCCAATCCCACCCATGACCAAAAGACGGTCATGGATGGGGCACCCGCACCCAACACCCGACAGAAAATATCGATTCCAAAGACTTTTCGCTAAATTACTATCGGGCTTTAGGCATTACTATCAAGGTGGTTTCCTCGCCCCATTCAGCAGATTTCGGGCTGGCTCTCAATTGAGGCTTGAGATTGGCTGCCGTTAAGCAGTTCACTAATTCTGTCACGGTGGAGCTTCCTTGGAGCGCTGGCACTACTGCGAGGACCAGACCATAGCTGGGTAAATCAAGGTAACTACTTAAAAGAGCTTGCCTCTCTACCTTCCAACCACCGGCTTCAAGAGACTGTGAGATCAGTGCTGCGTAATGCTGGGCCTCTGAATCACCACCAACTGCAACATTCACGCTTAAGTGAGGCGTCCGTTTAGCATAATCAATAAGCGCTTGCCGTTGTGCAAGACTCAACTGCCTCGGCTCATTAGCCTCGCTGATCAATCTCAATGCCTGCTGTTTAGCAAAAGCTTCAATTTGTGGTTGCAGGTTTGAGATTGCTTTCGCCGTCATTGCCGACGTTTCATCTCGAAGCTCCGGCGCCTGCTCGGTCAGGTGTTTTGTAATCGCCGATGCGACCTGCTTGTTGACCGCATTTGCAATCTGGTCCGCCGCATGTTCTCGAACGGCATATTGGACAGCAGTATCAATATTTTTTTGCGTAAGCTCATCGGCGAGTCGTTCCTTCACCACATCTGTTGCCGTCTGAACAGCGACGTGTTTGAGATTCAAGTAGCCGATCCAACCGACACAGGAAAAAAGCAGGACGAAGCCGGCCAACGGAATGCTCAATGCCTTCAGAGCACGGTTATGCAAACGCTCAATCGAATCTATTTCGTCTTTAGCAACGCGACGCGCAAACTCAAGCGACTTCTGAAGCGAATCATCGTTGCAAGCTATAGATTTTTCTGCGATCTCGTTCCGCCCTGTTTCGTTTTCCATAAAGATTCTACGAGGACACTCATCACAATACCGCTCGCGGCAGTTGCGATTTAAGGTGAATAAGATTGTGAACTTATCCCAGCCCGAACATGTGAAACTTGCACTTAATTGAGATAGTTAACCATCTAACTTATAACTAGACGAATGCCCCCGTTGAGCTCTATGATCAGCATCTAGAATCGCCTGAAGTTCTTCTACACATTGCTGTTCAGTGGTGCGTGAACCATATATACGGTGCGGGCCCAAAGCAAATCTCTCGCCACAAACATCGCAAACGACAATTCCCCATGTATTATGCTCTGGAGCATGAACGCCCTCTTGATCGAGCTTGATCGCTACAGGCGAAATCGCATTCACTTCTTCCTTGTAAGGTTCAGTCATAATTAGACCTTCTTAAAAATAAAGGTGATGTGTTCGCTTGGATCCGTTGTTTTGTGACGGCTACCATCTGGCTGCGCAACGTTGAGACCCACTGTGCCGGACGGAAAGCATCCGCATAGTTCCCATCCTTTTTCACCTGCACTTTCGAAAAATTCGTGAAACCCGCCATAGCATCCGTCCATCGGGGCCTTAACCTCAGAATCAACTGTTCCTGTCCATCTGTCATATGTTGCGATTCCATATTGCACTTTGGCCATTGCAGCTCTCCTACGTGGAAGTAAAGCATGGAAATTGCTGTGGATAAGCTAAACATGAGGTTGCCCGGGTGCCCCATCCATGACAGCTTCATCGTCATGGGTGGGTTTCCACCGTTGCACGAGACCTCGTTCGGAGAGTCCATTCTGACTCAATCTCGACACGTCCTGCCTCTCCCGTAAAGTAATGGCGATAACTCGACCACGGCCAGTCTTGTGGCTTTGCGACGAGCCCGCGCTTGACCGGGTTGCGATGGATATACTTCAGCTTCTCAGTGAACTTCTGGTGGCTGTAGACGTTGAAGTCGTAATACCGCCTCTGCCAGAAGCTTCCTCCGTCCAGCCCGCTAAGCTTCGAGACCTCTGTCTTCAAAGCACCAATGGTCAAAGCTAGAGAAAGCTTTTCGGGCTCCGAAAGAAGCAGGTGGACATGCTCAGGCATGAGCACATAACCGAAGATACAGAAACGATGCCGCTGCCTCAGGCGTTCAAGGATTTCTTCAAACTGGGTGCGGAGCCTGTCGTTGTCCAGAAGCGGTTGGCGGTGGAAGCAACTGAAGGTGATGAAGTGAAGCTGTCCGCTCTCCTGATAGCGCTTCAGGTTCGGAGGCATTGACGACGTTCCGTGGCAGACCCACCCATGACGATAAAACTGTCATGGATGGGGCACCCTGCACCCTGTCATCTCGATTCGCGCTTTACGCCAGTACCACGGTAATGAACCAAGAATTTTTCATCTCAGCGAGTCCATTGCAACTCCCGCAGGCTACGAATAACCGCGTTCCCAAAATAAGGATTGAAGGCTTTTCATCCTTTTTGTAGAGTACGGAAGCTATCCTCATCACGCATGGCTGCTCAATTCTTTCTCAGAGGGTATTTCGATGCGGCGACTCGGATTTGTTCTGCTGTTGATCGGGAGTTCTCTTGGCGTGGCCCAGCAACCTGCGGCCTCAACGTTGACGGCCGAACAACAGGCACTCTTTGACGCGGCGAGGAACGATTTCAGCGAGCATCATCCTGAGCTTGCGCTGGAGAAGATGAAGCGACTCCACGCGATGATCCCTGAGAACCCTACAATCACACACGGCGCCGCGGAAACCGCCGTCGTCGTGGGCGATCGCGACTATGCCATCTCGCTGCTGAAAGAACGTACAACATCCGATCCGGATGACACATTTGCGCTGGAGTGGCTGGCACGTGCCTACGCCGAAAGCGGCAACGGGGCCGAGCGGGATAAGACCATTGCTGCCGTGCTCAAGTTACACGAGACGAGCAGCGACGAGCAGTTCCGGCGTGCAGACAGGTTTCTCGTTGAGCGCGTGAAGCTGGCGAATGGATATTTAGACATTTACTACGCGCTCGTGCCCTTCAGCCCGTACCACGTATACATGCTTGGACGACAGGTCGACGCCGGCAACGCACTTCTTCAGCAGATCACGCTCGAAAGCAACGACGGCGATCAGCCAGGATTTGCGAAACAACATCCCGACATGGCAGCGAAGGGAATGCGCCGCTTTTCAATGGACACCTACAGCGCCGACCGGACTAACCCGGACGGCACAATCACCCAAACTCAGGGACTCGTCGGGTTCATAGACGGGCAGCCGAGCTATGACGACACCAAGGCTCGAATGCTGAAAGTGGCGAACGGGGCCACTCCGCCACTCGCATCAAGGAGCGGACTGCCCGTTCCGAAGTCGAACTAAAACGCAGTGAAGTACCTGCCGGGTGCCCATCCGTACTGACTCACCCGTAAAGTAGTGGCGGTAGCTAGACCACGGCCAGACTTCCGGCCACGTGCCGTCTTGAATGGGCCCTCCGTGGATGATTGAGCGTGGGTGGTTTACTCCATGGCATAGCGGCGGCAATGTTCGAGGTAGGCAACCTCGTGCTCGCCCATCAACTCGACGACACTTCGCCACAGCCAGCTTGGAGCATCCAGCGACTTCGACCGGTTTTTCTTCAGCTCGGCCATCCATTGCTTTCGTGTTGCCGCATTCATTTGCCGTGCGTGCGCCTTGCCGACGACAGCCGCCAGGAAGCGGGCCGCGCCCACGGCCTGGGCACGTGTGAGTGTATCGATCTCGAGCTTCAGATCCTGCGGCATCAGCTCGCGCATCACCACTGGCCGGCGCAGCAAGGTCGCCGCGAGCATCCGCTCCCCGAGGAATGGCGAGAGCGCACGGGCGCCTGTTACTACGCGGTCGGCGAAGTTCTTCGGCTGCTCGATTCCCAGCTTTGCCAGGGCCTTTTTATCCGTCGCCGGAGCGGCCGCATCCACGGCTTCCTTGATGTCGATCAGACGATACTCCCGGTCATCGCCCTTGCCCACACCCAGCAACACGGCATATCGCAGCTTGCCGAGGGACGAACAGCCCTTCATCCAGTACGCGGCATCGATGACCTTCACCTTGCGCGGCTCCCGGTCGCCCGCGAGCTTGCGAATCATTGCCAGCGTGTTCTCTTCCTCCACGAGTGCATCGACCGAGGCGCGTTCTTCATCGGTCAGCGCCCAGAATCGCTTGCCCAGCGGAATGACCGGCTCAACGCCCTCGATGCGTTCTTCTGCAAGATGCCGCCAGCGCCGCTTGAGGGACGTTCGCAACGCCACCTGGATGGGTTCGAGGTCATCGCCCTTCGCATCGTCTGCGGCAGTGGCGTGCGGACGGTGCATCGCCGCGAGATAGCCTTCCACCATGTGTTCGAGCATGTAGGCCGTGGTTGCACCGGGCAGATCGTTGCCGCGTGCCGCCGATGCCAGGGACAGGCCGAGCCGCACGATGTCGTGCGCCGGATTTCCGATCACCGTCTGATCGACGTCGCGAATCTCAACCTCGACTTTGCCTTCATGGCTTGCCACCGGCCCCAGGTTCCCGAGATGGCAGTCGCCACAGATCCAGACCGGCGGCCCATCAGGCACAAGGTGGCTATGATCGCGCAGCAGCCATTCATAGAACTTCACCGTGCTTCCGCGAACATACCGGTGCGCGCTCTGCGCCATCTTGGTGCGCTGCGTATGCTGTAGTACCGCGCTGCGCTCCGTGTGCGGTACGCCATTTGCCTGCTTCTTCCGGGCAGGTCCTGGTTTCTTCTGTTGAGACATAAGAGTTTATGAGACGAGCAGAATCCGAATGCAGTTGCCATGATCGCATCGAGCGAGCAAAGCGAAGGCCCGGCAGGATTTTCTCCTGCCGGGCCTTTGAGTAGGGTTCTTTAATTCAACGAGTTCATCGCAAACTCACGCGCCGCTTCGAGCAGCTTCTCGACCGACTCCTTCGAGGTCGACTCCGAGTAGATGCGCAGCAGTGGCTCTGTGCCTGAGGCGCGCAGCAGCAGCCAGGTCTTTGCCGCGTTCGGCTTCGACTTCGCTTCCGGGTTGTCGAGATAAAACTTGATGCCGTCGAGCGTTTCGACCTTCTGGACTGCCATGCCTCCGATCTCTTTCACGCCGGCCTTTGCCTTCGCAATGGTCGCGTTCTTGAGATCGTCGTTGATGTGCAGGTCGATGCGTCCGTACTGGTGTTCGCCGTACTTGGCCTGCAGACCGGCGACGAGCTGGCCTAGCGTCTTGCCTTCTTCGGCCATGATGTTTGCGAGCAGCAGGGCGTTGAGCAGGCCGTCGCGCTCGGGCAGGTGCTTCGAGATGCCGATGCCGCCCGACTCCTCGCCGCCGATCAGGATGTCTTCGGTCAGCATCAGGTCCACCACGTACTTGAAGCCGATACCGTGCTCGTGAATTTTGCGTCCGTAGGCAGCGCAGATGCGGTCGAGCATGCAGGTAGTGTTGAAGGCGCGCGTTACATCGCCCGGCCAGCCCTTGCGGGAGAGCAGCCACTCGAGAATCACCGAGTAGATCTTGTGCGGATCGATGAAGTTGCCGTGCTCGTCGACTGCGCCGATGCGGTCGGCATCGCCATCGGTGACCAGGCCCGCCGCGCACTTCTCGCGGACGACCGTGTCCTGCATCGCCTTGATGTGCGGCTCGATCGGCTCAGGATTGATATGCGGAAAGAGCGGGTTGTGCTCGGCGCGGATCTCGACGTAATCGACGCCAATCTTGTCGAAGATGGCCGCGAGGATGCCGCTGCCTGCGCCGTACATGCAGTCCACGCCAAACTTCAGTCCCGACTTCGCGATCTTGTCGAGGTCGGCAAACTTTTCGATGGCGGCGACGTAATCCGGCACAAAGTCGGTCTCGACGATCTCCGCGGGCTTGGCCGCAACCGGCAGGGGCTCACCGAGAAACGTCTCGATCTGCCCGATGATCGCCGGGCTGCCCGATCCGCCGTAAGAGGCCTTGTACTTCACGCCGTTCCACTGGAAAGGGTTGTGGCTGGACGTGATCATCACTCCGCCTGCCGCCTTCTGCTCGCGCACCGCGAAGGAGAGCGCGGGCGTGGGCGTGACTCGGTTGGCCAGCTTGACTGGGATTCCTGCGCCAGCCAGGACCTCGGCCACCAGGCGCGCAAAGCGCGGCGAGCCGAAGCGCGTATCGTAGCCGATGCAGACACCCTGCTCCGGCTTCTCGTGTTTCAGAATGTAATGGCCGATGGCGGAAGCAGCCGCGCGAACATTCTCATAGGTAAAGTCGTCGGCGATGATTCCCCGCCAGCCGTCGGTGCCAAATTTAACCGGACTACGCTCTGCCATTTTTTTCCCAGACTCAAAAACAGAATTCTGTTTGATTTTTTTTAAACCAGGTCCTTGCGGCCGGACTCGATCAGTTCCTTGACCACCTTGCCCACTTCCTGCGAGTGGTTGCGCGTGGTGATGAGCAGCGCGTCGTCGGTTTCCACGACCACCAGGTCGCTTACACCGACCATGGCCACCAGCTTCTTCGGGCTGAAGACGTAGTTTCCGCGGGCGTCGAGCGCGACGCGCCCGGTGCACTCGGTCACGTTGCCGTGCTCGTCGGTGTTCGCCCTCAGGTCGTGCTGATGCTCGTAGAGCGCCGCCCATGAACCAAGGTCGTTCCAGCCGAACGATGCCGGAATGCAAAAGAGGTTAGAGCGCTGCTCGCCCTTGGCCGAACGAGGCTCAAGAATTGCATAGTCGACGCTGATGTTTTCGCACTTGGGATAGAGCTCGGCGAAAACCTTGCTGAACTCCGGAGTGCCATGCGCCGCGGCAATCTGCTCGAGCAGCGGAGCCATCTCCGGCAGGTGCTCGCGCACGGCGTTGGCAAGCGTCTTCGCGCTCCAGATAAAGATGCCGCTGTTCCAGTGGTAATTGCCGGCGGCGACAAACTCTTCGGCGCGCTCCTGGTTCGGCTTTTCAGTAAAGCGGCGGACGCGCAGTACGCCTTCGCCGGTGGCCTCGCCGGTTTCGATGTATCCGTAGCCGGTTTCGGCACGCGTGGGCTTGATGCCCAGCACGACCATGTTTTCTCCAGCGCCAGCCAGTTCGATTGCCTTTTCGATAGTGGCGATAAAGGCCGGTTCGTCAGAGATTACGTGGTCGGCGGGAAACATGCCGAGCACCGCATCTGGTGCCAGCCGTTCGAGCAGGAAAGCGCCGAGCCCGGCAGCAGGAGCGGTATTGCGGGCCGCAGGCTCACAGACCACCTGCTCCTCGGGTACTTCTTCAAGCTGTCCGCAGATGGTTCCAGAGAGCAGGTCGTTGGTGATAACCCAGAAGTCTTCGGGTTGGGCAAGCGGCGCCAGGCGGTCCATTGTCCGCTGGATCATCGTCCGCTCGCCATCGAGCGCCAGCACCTGCTTGGCGCGCGCCTTGCGGCTGCGCGGCCAGAAGCGGGTTCCGCTGCCGCCCGCGAGAATAATAGGGCGAAAGTCTGCCTTCAAGGAGTTCTCCTAAATAGCACAAGTGACAGCAAAAAATTGACAAGCTGATTGCAGACCAGAGTATCAGCCAACACGCGGCACGATGCGAATTACATCGGCAGCGTTCTGGACCTCAACCTTCACATGCTTCGAAGAGGCGGGAATGATCGCCAGTTCACAGCGGCCTACGTGGACCTGTTCTCCGCCCTCTGAGTGAATCATCAGGTCGCCCGACGACACAAAGAGAATCTGCACGCCCTCGTTCCGGGAAACCACCGCGGTGCCATCGCCCGCAGCCAGAGGCCAGCGCTCGATCTCGAAATACTTCTCATCAAGCAGAACCGAGTGATCGCCTTCCTGCTTCGGAGCGACCTTGCCGGCCTTTGTCTTCAACCGCATGGCCTCGAATGACTTCTCCAGGTGCAGCTCGCGCGGACGGCCGTAGTCGTACATACGGTAGGTGCGGTCGCTGGTCTGCTGGGTTTCGAGGATCACCACGCCGGGGCCCATCGCGTGTACGGTTCCCGCGTCCACGAAAAGCATGTCACCTTTCTTGACCGGAACCATTTCCAGCAGGCCTTCGAGCGTTCCGGCCGGGATCGATTCCTTGATCTGATCGACGGTTGCGCCTTCCTTGATGCCGAGCGCTACCGCCGCGCCTTCCTGCGCGTCGAGCGCATACCAGCATTCGGTCTTGCCGCGGGGCTCGCCGTACTTCTGCGCCAGTTCGTCGTCAGGATGCACCTGCACGCTCAGCTTTTCCTTGGGAAAGAGCAGCTTGATCAGCAACGGAAACTCGCCGTCGCCATAGACGTTCCCGAGCAGTTCCTTGCCGTGCTCAGCCGTAACCTGCTGCAGCGACTGGCCCACGAACGGACCGGAAGCCACCTTGCATTGCTCTTCGCCCGTCAGCCAGACTTCGCCGATCGGCTCTCCGTCGGTCTTGAAGTCATACCAGGGTGCGAGGTCATGGAATCCCCAGATACGGGTACGGAAGAACGGAGTCATGCGAAAAGGAGATAAGTGGCTCATGTTCTAACAGTATGCCTGATTGAGTTAAAAGGCCGAAGAACTAGGTTCTTGTTCACCACGGAGAACAGAGAGGGATTCGTGGTTGGAAACAAATCGACAACGTTCACCGCGAAGGCGCAAAGGACGCAAAGAAAAGCCGCAAAGGTATTGCGTTCCATGTCGTCTTTTGCGTCTTTGCGGTGAAAAACCCTCTATACGAGGCCACAAATCCCTCTGTGTTCTCTGTGTCCTTTGTGGTGAAAAACGATTCTTGATGAGTGCGGAAAAGAGAAAGCAGGTCCCTCACTGCGTTCGGGATGACAAATCTATCGGATAGGCCGGGTGCGCCAGATTAGCCCCGGCTCTCCCGAACGAATTACGATGAAAGACGATATGGCTCGTTACCTCGTTACCGGCTGTGCCGGCTTCATCGGATCCTGGATTATTGAAACCCTCCTCGAAAAACTGGCCGGCACCGGCGACACCGTTCGCGGTCTCGACAACTTCGAAACCGGCAAGCGTGAAAACTTCGCCCACCTGGAAGGCCTTTTCGAGTTCGTCGAATGCGACCTGCGCGACGCCGCAGCCACCGCCGCTGCCTGCGAAGGCGTGGACTACATCTTCCACACCGCCGCCCTGCCCTCGGTTCCGCGTTCGGTGAAAGACCCGCGCACCAGCCACGAGGCCAACATCGACGGCACCTTCAACCTGCTCGAGGGCGCTCGCGCCGCTGGCGTAAAACGCGTCGTCTATTCGGCTTCGTCCTCGGCTTACGGCAACCAGCCGGGTTTCCCGCGCGTGGAGACGATGGTTCCCATGCCGATTGCTCCCTACCCGGTGCAGAAACTGATGGGCGAGTTCTACATGAAGAGCTACTGGCAGGTTTATGGCCTCGAAACCGTCTGCCTGCGCTACTTCAACATTTTTGGACCGCGCCAGGTTCCCGACTCGCAGTACAGCGGCGTGATGGCGCGCTTTACCCTGCAGATGATGCGCGGCGAACGCCCCACCATCTTCGGCGACGGCGAGCAGGGACGCGACTTTACCTATGTCGCCAATGCTGTGATGGCAAACCTCTTAGCCATGAAGGCCGCGCCCGAGAATGTCGCTGGCAAGGTCTTCAACGTGGCCTGCGGCGAGCGCCACACCCTGAACAAGACCTTCCACGTGCTGGCCGATCTGCTCGAATTCAAGGAGCAGCCGGTCTACGGACCGATCCGCGCCGGTGACATCCGCGATTCGCTGGCCGACATTTCCGCTGCCCGCGATGCCTTCGGCTATGAGCCGGATGTCAGCTTCGAAGAAGGACTTCGCCGCACCGTGGCCTGGTACAAGGAGCAGTACGCCGCCGAGACGACCACGAGGTAATCCCTCAGCCGGTCAACAAATTCTTACTTGTTCTCGGCCCCTGGAAACCGCGCTATAGTCGCTCCTGCCGTAAATACGGCGAACAAGGCAGGAGCGCTATGAAGAAATATGCAGCAGAATGCATTGGGACCTTCGTACTCGTCTTCGGTGGAGTAGGCAGCGCCGTTCTGGCAGGCAGCCACATCGGGTTTCTCGGCGTCTCGTTCGCCTTTGGAATCTCCCTGCTGGCCATGGCCTACGCAGTAGGCCCCATCTCCGGTTGCCACATCAATCCCGCGGTCACGCTGGGCCTGCTCGTGGCAAAGAAAATCGACACCAAGAACGCAGCTCTATATATGGTGGCGCAGGTCATCGGCGCAATCATCGCCTCGGCTCTCATCCTGTTCATTGCGCAGGGGACGGCCGATGGATACATCGCCGCCACCAGTGGACTCGGAGCGAATGGCTTCGGTCTCCACTCACCGGGCGGCTATTCCATGGCCGCAGCCTTCACCGCAGAGGTGATTCTCACAGCCTTCCTCGTTCTCACCGTGCTCGGCTCCACTGACATCAAGGCACCGGTAGGCTTTGCTGGAATCCCCATTGGACTGGTGCTGGTACTGATTCACCTCGTCGGCATTCCCATCACCAATACCTCCGTGAATCCCGCGCGCAGCATCGGACCGGCTCTTTTTGTAGGCGGATGGGCGCTGCAACAGCTCTGGCTGTTCATCCTCGCACCGTTTATCGGCGCTGTGATCGCAGCCCTTCTCTATGAAGTGATTCGCCCGGCTGCTCCGCTCATTCCTGTTGCCCAGGCCGAGCGTGCGCTGGCCAGCGAACAGCTCGAACGCAGCCAGACGATCACAACCACCGTCTAGCTCCAAGAGAAACGGCCCGTCCCATAACCGTGGGACGGGCCGTTCTTGTTTGCATCGCGTTACTTCTGGCCGCCGGCTGCTTCCACCAGCTCCTTGATCGGATCGAGTACGGTGAAGCGCACCAGCCCGGCAGGCTTCTTCGCATCATCCAGCATGGCCAGCCGTGACTGTACCCAGTCGGCAGGAGCGGTCTTGCCCTTCTTGAGGTAGTCGAGCGCCTGCAGACCGGTTGTTCCCAGTTCACCCATCTGCTGAGCGCGCGGCTGTACTTCGGCTAGCAGCGGAGAATTGGCGATCAGCTGCTCAGCTTCCGGCGTGGCGGAGATCCATTGTTCGAACAACACCTCCAGATCCTCACCCGCTTCCGTGCCGCCCTGCTTCGACAGATACTGCTTCACCAGCAAAGGCAGCTCATGCTGCGATGGCGGATCAGGCCGGATCGCATCGATGAAGTGGTCGAGCGGCGTCACCTGGTCGGTGTGCTGCAGCTGGTAGCGGATATGAAATTGCACCGGCTGCATGATGCTCGCGAGCACCTGCAGCGGAGCCGTATGCGGCGTGCCTGCAAGCTGGCGCAGCGCAACATCCTGGTGGCTGATGTGCGTCAGGCCAAGCTGTTCGAGACGAAGCGACTCCACCCACAGGCGGCGATACATGTCATCCACGTCACGCACATTCTGCGGAGACCACAGGCGTTCGGCGATGGCAGCGGTGCGCGGCCAGGTGCGCGAATCGATGGTGAGCGGACCGACATGCTCGCCCCAGATCGTGGCTTCGCCGCCGAGGATGTTCGCCGACTGCTCGGGCGTGAGGGTGGTATCTGCCGGCACCGGATCGACGAGATAGTGCTTGCCTGCCGAGTCGATCTGGTCGAGATAATATCCAGCGGAAAGGATGCCGCGATAGCCATCCTTGGCCGTCGCCGCCAGCGAATCGAAGCCGCGCCACGAGTGGATGACGGCATCCTTCTGCAGGCCGGGCGCGTAGATCTCATCCCAGCCGATCATGATCTTGTTGTGCTTCTTGAGGATGGGGCCGAGCTTCTGGTTGAAGTAGGTCTGCAGCGCTGCGGTTCCCTGAAGGTTATGCGCCTTCATGAACTCCTGGATCTTGGGATTCGAGGCCCATTCCTTGCCGTTGTTCTCATCGCCGCCGATGTGCATGTACGGATCGGGGAAGAGCGCGGCCATCTCTCCAATGAACTTGTCGAGGAACTTGTAGGTGCTTTCCTTCGTCGGGTCCATCACCGGATCGTTGACGCCGAAGTTGCGCATAACGTGGAATGGGCCATCGGCCGACGCCAGCTCCGGGTAGCCGGGGAACCAGGCATTGGTGTGTCCGGGGATATCGAACTCCGGCACTACACGGATGCCGCGGGCGCGTGCATACTCGATGACTTCGCGAGCCTGGTCCTGCGTGTAGTAGAGACCGTCCGAGCCCATGCTCGTCAGCTTGGGAAATACCTTGCTCTCGATGCGGACACCCTGGTCATCGGTCAGGTGCCAGTGGAAGACGTTCAGCTTGACCTCGGCCATAGCGTCGAGATTGCGCTCGATTACGCTGACCGGCTCAAAGTGGCGGCTCACGTCGATCATCAGGCCGCGCCAGCGGAAGCGGGGCGAGTCGTTGATGGTGACAGCAGGCAGAAAATAGCCGCTCTTGCCCGGTTGAACCAGTTGGAGCAGCGTTTCAAGGCCATGCATGGCGCCCACGTCGGTCGTGGCCTTCAGATGAACGGCGTTCGAACTTACTTCGAGGGAGTAGTCTTCGTTCTCGTCGAGGCTCTGGATCGCTTCGCCGGGGCCATCGACGGTAATGGTCAGCGTGCCGGTACCGGTCGCGGCCGGCATGGTCGCAATCTCAAGGCCGGTCTTGTTCTTGAGGCGCATGAGAGCGCGGCTGATGGCGGCATCGAGGCGCTCGTCGTGCGACTTGTCGGTGACGGTGGTAAAGCCGGTCGAAAGGTCCAGTTCACCGCTGCCTGCCGAGAGGTGAGCGGGCTGCGGCATCAGCGTGTTCACAAAGCCCGGCGACTCCTGCGCTTGCAATCCCATCGCCCCCAGTGTGAAAGCTGCCATGGCGAGTGCCGCCGATTTCGCGGCACGTTTTTTACTTGTCTTCAGCCTGCTCAATTCTCTCTCCTTCGTTTACTTGCCAGGAAACAAAGCCTACTTGTTTCCGTATGTGTCGAGCCATTTCAGCTCTTCACGAACCTTGATGTACCCATGCCAGGGATTCTTGCTGAGTGGATGGTTCTCTCCCGGGAACAGCAGCAGAGTATGCGGAACATTCAACCGCTGCAATGCCCGGTCGAGCACCACTTGTTCGAAATAGCTCACACGGTTGTCCGCATTGCCTGCGACGATGTGCGTGGGCGTCGTCACCTTGTTCATCTGGAAGAGCGCCGCTTCGCTCTGGTAAATCTCCGGCTTCTCCCACGGCGTGCCGGAGAGAAACCAGGCATCGTCGTAGGTCAGGTCGTCGAATCCCCAGTTGGCCGCGTGCTCAACCGCTCCGGCGCCGGTCGTCGCAGCTTTGAAGCGCGTGGTCTGGGTGATGAGCCAATTGGTCATGTAGCCGCCGTAGCTGTATCCGCCGACAGTCAGGTGATCCGGATCGGCTATACCGTCCTTCACCAGCGCATCGACACCGGTGAGGATGTCCTTGCCGGGAACGGAGACGATATGCGGAACAATCTCCAGCATGAACTTGTCGCCGTAACCGGTCGATCCACGATAGTTAGGGCGGAAGACGAGCCAGCCCTGTGAAGCGGCGTACGTCGCCCAGTCATACCAGTCGGCTCCGAAGCGATCGCCGTCCGCATCTTCCGGACCTCCGTGGATGAGCGTGAACATGTGCAGGTTCTTCGCGCCCTTCCTGCCCGGCGGATAGATCAGGACGCCCTCGACTTCTGTCCCGTCGAAAGACTTCCACTTGTAGGGCTGCCACTCTACCTGCGCACGCTCAGCAAAGATGGGATTGAAGTTCGTTACCGGCTTCGTTGCATCGATACCTGAAGCGCTCTCGCTGACATAAACCTGCGTCGGCACGCCGATCGCGGAGTGCATATAGATCAAGGCATCGCCGTGATGCGCCGCTTCAATGTGAGCGTAACTCCCGGCAACACTGCCGATGGCCTTGAAATGAGCGCCTTCGACGCGGTAAAGCTTCTCCCCTGTGCCGAGCAGTCCGGTAGCCAGCAGTTTGCCGTCGCTGGTGACGGTGATGTCGTCCCATGAGCCGGTGAAATCGGCACCGTAGCGGGTGGTCTTGCCCGATTGCGGGTCGATCGAGTAAATCCGTCCCTGCAGATCCTGGTAATCGCCTTCGATGGCTCCGGCACCCGCACGCACACTGAAGTAGATCATTGCGTTGTCCGGCGACCAGGTCAGACTGCCTTCGAGACCCTGGTTGTGGGTCAACTGATGCGCTTCACCGCCGTGCGCGGAAAGCAGGAAGATTTCGGTGTCTGCGGGATTTTCCAGGCGATGCCAGATGGGTCCGCTCATTAGCGCAATCTGCTGGCCATCGGGCGAGGGCGCAACTTCGCTGATCGCAAGCGAGAGGTGTGTCAGCACCTGCGATCCGGCGGGCAGCGCAGGCTTGTCGTCGGCAGGCTTCGCTTCGGCGTGTGCTGCCGGATTGGTTGTAGCCTCTGCGTAAGCCATCGAAACCGGGCGTTCCAGCAGCACATCGCCGCGCTCCTGTTCGCGCCAGCGAATCGTGTCTTTCCACTGCTCCTTGCGCGCGTCCTCTTCGTTCTTCGAAAGCGGCTGAGTCACGGCAAAGTCGATACTGTTCGAGTCCTTCGACCAGGCGAAGGCGTGCGTGTCGAGCTTCTCGCGATACAACGGAAAGGCTTCACCACCTCCAACCGGAATGATCCAGATGCGGCTCGGCGCATCATCGTCATCCTTGTCTCCGCTCTTCTCGTCGCTGCTTTCTGCTCCTGCGATGGCGCGGTCGGAGAGAAATGCCACGTAGCGCCCGTCAGGCGAGATTTCGGGCGAAGAGTCGTGACCGGACTGCGTCAGCGGCAGCAGCTTGCCAGTCGCCTTCGACCAGAACCACAGGTTCCCCGCAAAGCGGTCCTGCTGCCAGTCGGGCTGGCTGGTCGCTATCACTGCCATGCTGCCGTCGGCCGAGATTTTTGCGTCTCGCACCTCGGTCGTATTGAGGAATTCGTCGAGCGTGATGGCGGGTTTTGTCTGGGCGTGAAGCGCAGCAGCAGAGAGAAGGAAAGGAAAGAGAAGCAATGTCGAGCGAATATGTTTCATATCGGGATGGAACCACTATAACCTCCACTCACGCGGTTGCATCAGAGCTTTCTTCTTCGCAATGGGTGCCCCATCCATGACAGGTTTACCGTCATGGATGGGATCGGAAGTTCGGGGAGACACGAGAACCCACCCAGTTTTCTTCTCAAGCCGCGTTTGGCTTGAGTAGGGAATCGCCAGCCCCAGGCACAAGAGCCGGAACATACAGTCGAAGAGAACCGCAGAGTCTGATAGGGTCGATCCCAACGATTTTTCGAAGGACTCTCTCGATGCGACAACTTCTTTCCCTGCCCCTCCTCGGACTTCTTGCGCTGCCATCGGCTGCGCAATCCACGCCTCCGCTCGATCCGGCGACCCGCCAGCTTGCCCACGATGTCTTCAAGCAACTCATCGAGATCAACACAACGGACTCCGTCGGCAGCGTGACCGAGGCCTCGAAGGTTATTCGCGAAAGGCTGCTGGCCGCGGGCTTTGCTGAGTCGGACCTGTATCTGGGCGGCCCGAATGACCGCAAGCAGAACCTGGTTGTCACCTATCACGGCAGCGGTGAAAAAAAGCCCATTCTCTTCATCGGTCATCTCGACGTCGTCGAGGCGAAGCGCTCCGACTGGACGACCGACCCGTTTCAGTTCGTCGAGAAGGACGGCTTCTACTACGGGCGCGGCACACAGGACATGAAAGAGTCAGACGCCATCCTCGTGACCATGCTCATCGAGATGAAGAAGCATGGCTACAAGCCCGACCGAGACCTGATCGTTGCCTTTACCGCCGATGAAGAAGTTGGGAAATCGAACGGCGTCGACTGGCTGATCAAGAACCAGCCGGAGCGGATGAAGGGTGAGTTCGTGCTCAACTCCGACGGCGGCGGGGTAGATCTCGAGAAGGGTAAGCCGGTCTCGGTGAACCTGGACGCCACGGAAAAGCTGTACGGGGACTACCAACTGACAGTGACGAATCCCGGCGGTCACAGCTCACTGCCAGTGCCCGACAATGCCATTTACCACCTGGCCGACGCGCTGGGCCGGCTGGAACACTACCAGTTCCCTTTTGAGCTGAATGCCGTCACGAAGGCCTACTTCGCCAAGATGGCCGAGCGCGAGACTGGCCAAAAGGCTGACGATCTGAAGAACATCGTCTCGGGCAATCCTGATCCGGCTGCAGTGAAGCGCCTCTCTGAAGGCAGCCCCGAATGGAACTCGATGATGCACACCACCTGCGTAGCCACGCGGCTTGAGGCCGGGCACGCCAATAACGCCCTGCCACAGCTGGCACAGGCCAACGTGAACTGCCGCATCCTGCCCGGCTATTCGCTGGAGCAGATCCGCCAGCAGCTGATCTCGATCTTCAACGACCCCAAGGTCACGGTGCGTTATATGAACGACGCGGGCGAGGTCTTCGACAAGGCTCCTGACCGCAAGCAGCTGCCTCCTCCGGCGGTAAACCCTGAAGTGATGGCTGCGATGGAAAAGCTTGCTGGCCAGATGTGGCCGGGAGCGCCGGTGATTCCGACCATGGCGACCGGCGCGTCCGATTCCGTCTACACCAACGCCGCCGGGATTCCCAGCTACGGCATCAGCGGGATCGCGCTCGAGACGAACGATGTGCGCGCGCACGGGCAGGATGAACGGGTACCCGTCGAGGCGTATTACCGGGGAGTGGCGTTTTATCTGGAGTTTGTGAGGATGCTGACCGGCAAACAATAAGAATTATTGAAGGATAACTCTTATTGCTCGACTGTTCTCTTGAGCTGCCCGCAGGCTGCGTAGATATCGCGGCCTCGCGGGCGGCGGATAAACGCCGGGATTCCGCGCTCGATGAGGTGCTGCTGGAAGCGGGCTACGTCATCCGGGTCGGGCATGGTGTACGGGATGGACGGGCCGGGGTTCCAGGCGATCAGGTTGACCTTGGCCGGGAAGTTCGCCCTCCTCAGCAGCTTCACCACTTCGCCGGCATGTTCGAGCTGGTCGTTGACGCCGCCCAGCAGCACGTATTCGAAGGTCACGCGCTCGCGCGGGCGGAGCGGCACCTGCCGCACGGCTTCGATGAGGTCGCCGATATCCCATTTGCGCGTGATCGGCATGACCTGCTCGCGAACGGTATTGTTCGACGCATTCAGCGAGATGGCCAGCTTGGGCCGGACTTTCTCCAGCGCAAATTTTTCGATGCCGGGGACAATTCCTGATGTAGAGACGGTCATACGCGACTCGGCGATACCAACTTCAGAAACCAGCAGCCGGACGGCATCCATAAAAGCGTCGTAGTTCAGGAAGGGCTCGCCCATTCCCATGAAGACCAGGTTGATGCGGTCGCGGCCGATCTTTACCTTGTGGCGGTCGAGCACGGCTACGACCTGCCCGGCGATCTCGCCTGCGCTCAAATTACGAATGATTCCCAGCTTCGCCGTCAGGCAGAACTGGCAGTTCACCGCGCAGCCGATCTGACTGGAGACGCAGATGGTCGCGTCGTGATGTCCTGCGAGTTCTTCTACCCCGGCTTCCGATCCATCTCCCTCTTCGCCATCGTCGCCTTCGGGCATCCAGACTGTTTCAACCGTCTGCCCGTCGCCGGTGGCGATGAGATAGCGTTCAGTACCGTCCACGGATCGGAAAGTCTCCGCGATGGTGGGTCTTCCGATGGAATATTCGGCTTCGAGGAGCTTTTCGCGGAGGTCTTTGGGGAGAGTCGATACGGCTGAAAGGTCGTTCTCCCAGCCCCGGTAAAGGGCTTCGGTGAGCTGCTTCGTCCTGTAGGCGGGGACGGAAAACTGCTTCAGTAGATCCGTAAGCTGCTCATTTGAAAGGCCAAACAGCGAACGGAGAGCAATCGGAGTCGATGGCGGTGCTGGAGCGTCTAAAATAGAGAGTAGGTTTTCCCTGCCAGACGTCATCGCTATACCGAATGTGGAGCCGTATCGCCAGCATAGCGCATGTAGCGCCACAGAGCGCGGCAGGCTCTTTTTCGAGCGCCGTGGCCCATAGAGAAGGGCACTTATCAACAAACTTATGGATCAAGAAAGAAATATTCGTCGCACAATTCTGCCGAACGGCCTGACCATCCTCACAGAAAAGATGAACCACATCCGTTCGGTCTCGATGGGGATGTGGATCCGGGCTGGCTCCCGGCATGAGCTGCCGCAGGTCAACGGCATTTCCCATTTCGTGGAACACATGGTTTTCAAGGGCACCAAGTCCCGCTCGGCGCAGATGATTGCCCGCGAGGTGGACGCGATCGGGGGCAATCTAGACGCCTTCACCGGTAAAGAGACGGTGTGCTTCAACATGAAGGTCCTCGACGAGCACGTGCCGATCGCGCTGAACGTGCTGTCGGACCTGGTGATGCACCCGGTCTTCGCGAGCGAAGAGATCGACCGCGAACGCGGCGTCATTCTTGAAGAGATCAAGATGGACGAGGACAACCCGGATTACCTGGTCCACGAGATTTTTACCCAGAGCTTCTGGAAGGACCATCCGCTGGGCAAACCGATCCTGGGAACGAAAAAGACGGTGGGCAGCTTCGAGCGCAATACCCTGCTCGACTTCCACGGCAGCAAGTTCCTGGGCGGCAACATGATCTTTTCTGCTGCGGGAAACATCGAGCATGACGCCTTCGTCGAGCAGGTTACTCGCCGCTTTGAATCGCTTCCCTCGGGCAAGAGCGTGGTTCCGGAGGCTCCCCCCAAGGCGAGCGCGCGGATCAACATGCGCAACAAGAAGTCGCTCGAGCAGGTGCAGCTTTGCCTGGGCGTTCCGGCTCCGCGCATGGCCGACGACTCGCGTTACGTCACGCTGATCCTGAATACGGTGCTGGGCGGCGGCATGAGTTCGCGTCTCTTCCAGACGATTCGCGAAGAACGCGGGCTGGCCTATGCCATTTACAGCGACCTGAATCCCTACAGCGATACGGGATCGCTCTGCGTTTACGCCGGAACCTCTTCGGATAAGGCAGTTAAAGTGGTCGACCTGGTCATGGCCGAGTTTGCCCGCCTGAAGAACGACCCGCTCCCGGAAGAGGAGCTGCGGCGTGCAAAGGATCAGCTGAAGGGCAACCTGCTGCTGTCGCTCGAAAGCTCGATGTCGCGCATGTCGAACCTGGCCCGTCAGGAGATGTACTTCCAGTACTTCTTCAGCCAGCAGGAGATCCTGGACCGCGTGGAGCAGGTGACCGCCGAACAGGTTCGAGAGGCGGCTAATACGCTCTTCCAGCCGGAAGTGGTGGCGGCGACGCTTCTGGGCAGGCTGGATGGGTTGAAGCTTACTCGCGATCACCTGGTTTGCTAGGGGTTAGGAACCAGGAATTAGGGATTAGGACCCGAACACCCCGTGGTTGTTTGGGTTCGTTCTTCCCACCCAAGCCAAGCTTGGATGGGGCACCCATTTTCGTGGCTGGTCTGGCGTTGTGAAAAGCAGGTTCCTCGCTTGGCTCGGACTGGAAAGCTTGCAGGGGAGCCAACGATACTCGTACCTTGCTCCCTGATCTATGTGCCCTGTTCCCTGTTCTTGAGCGTTTGGCTGGCATGCTGCGTCTTGATCCTTTAGGATTGCGTTGGGATGGACTACAAAATGATGCTCTCGATTGTTCGTAAAGATACCCGGAAACGGCGTGAAGCTGGCTTTACGCTGATGGAACTGCTGATCGTTATCAGCATCATGCTCATCCTCATGCTGATTGCCATTCCGAACTTCGCCGGCATGAAGATGAATGCCAACGAGACGTCGGCGATTCAATCGCTGCGTGCCATCTACGAAGCCCAGATTCAATTCCAGACCACCTACCCGGCCAATGGTTTTTCGTGCTCGCTGGCGGCGTTAGGCGGGGACCCGAAGAGTGGCGCTCCTACGCCGCAGTCGGCACAGATGCTTGAGGGCACGCTGGCTACCGGCCAGAAGAGCGGCTACACCTTCAACATCGTGAACTGCACCAAGGTCACGGTGAACAACCAGGATATGTACACGGGCTACGAAGTAACGGCGGTTCCGCAGGCAGTGGGCAAGACCGGCCATCGCGGATTCTGCATCGACCAGCAGGGCGCGGTCACGGCTGACCCGGCTGGCGGCACGAGCTGCACCCAGCCCCTGCAGTGAAAAAGCGTCTCCTTCTCCTATTGGCTTGCGGGCTGGTCCGTTTCTCCGGACCGGCCCAGCAGCCCTCGGCGACCGAGCTGGCAGCGAAGGTCGACCATCACTACAATTCTCTCCACTCTCTCGAAGTCCACTTTACCCAGCAATACGAGGGCATGGGCATGAACCGCCGCGAAGAAGGCGTGCTCCTGCTCAAGAAGCCCGGACGCATGCGCTGGACCTATACCAGGCCAGACGGCAAGCTCTTCCTCGTGGACGGCAAGTTCGGGTACTTCTATTCGCCGGGAGACACCGAGGTGCAGCAGGTTCCGGTGAAGAAGCTGGACGACATGCGCTCGCCGCTCAGCCTGCTGCTGGGGCATACGCAGCTGTCAAAAGAACTGACGGACCTGAGGATTGCTCCCGGAGCGGACGGCGCATACGCGCTGACTGGTATTCCGAAGGGCATGGAGAAGCGGGTGGCCTCGTTCGAGGTGACAGCGGCCGCGGATGGGACGATCCGCTCGATGCGCGTGGAAGAGACCGACGGCATCGTGAATACCTTCAGCTTTTCGGGTGAAGCGGTGAATCCCCCGGCGAAGGATTCGGATTTCGTTTTTCAGCTACCGGCGGGTGCGCACTTTGTTGAGGGGCTGCCTCCGGTTTAGAGGATTGGCAGCGAGAGATACTCGGCTGGCGTCACGATCCGGATACCAGCGTACTCGCCGAGGGTGAGCAGGTCTTTATCGCCGGTGACGAGCAATGAGGCAGAGGCTGACTCGGCACATTCCAGGACTTTGTTGTCATCCGGGTCGCGGCAGATATCCACTGATCCGCGCAACTCGACTCGGATTGCATTGCCAAACAGTGCGGGCAGGATACGAGCGGTCTGTTCACGGGTCCAGTTAAAGCTGCGTTCGAGGACGTGCGTCAGTTCTTCTTCGAGTTCCGTTCCGATTGCCAGGGTGTCGGCTTCAAGGGCGCGCTTGACCGCCTGATAGACGGTTCCTTTCCCTTTCGAAAAGACGAGCGCGGGGATCAGGACATTCGTGTCGAGAACAACGATCATCCAGCGGCCCGGACTTTATGCTCCTGTTTCGCATCTCGTTCCGCGCGAACTTCTTTGAGCAGCCGGGGAATGTCTTCTTCGGTGTAGCCGCGGGGATTTGCGCCAGCTCCGATTGCCACCGCAGCTTCCAATGCTTTAACGGCCCGCGCGGCGCGATAGGTACGGAAGGCTTCGCGGAACAGGTCGCTCATGGTGCGGCTTTCGGCCTCCGCGATCGCCTCGGCTTCTTTCGCCAGTTCCGGCGGGAGGCTGATGGTGTAGACCCGGGATTTGCGCGTGGCTGGCATTTGCTTGATTTTACGCTGTAATGGATTCCATTACACTAACTTCGTTATGAAGATCCTTTCTCTCGCTAAGTGCTGCGCCATATTTGCCTTGCTCGCGACAGGCTGTCGTTTTGCCGGGTATGCGCAGGAGCCGCATTCCGGTCCGTGGGTTTACCAGGACGGCCTGACGAAGGAGAACCTGCGCGGGATTGTGAATGTGGGCGGTGGGATCGTGTGGGCAAGCGGGGCGCATGGCATTGTCCGGCGGACTGAAGATGCCGGGTATATGTGGCAGTCGTGCTCAATGCCTGCTGGTGCGGAGGATTTGGATTTTCGTGGGATTCAGGCTTGGGATGAGAACAATGCCGTGGTTATGTCTTCGGGTCCGGGGGATCAGTCACGGATTTATAGGACTACGGATGGATGCCAGACCTGGAAGGTCGTTTTTACGAATCCCGATAAGGACGGGTTCTGGGATGCGATGGCATTTTGGGATAAGCAGCATGGCGAAATCATCGGAGATCCTGTAACCCGACCGCAGCTTGAAGGAGGGGTGGTTACTGCCTCTTATCCTGATTCTCCTGGGAATTATCCGCAGGACAAAAGAGCACCTCTGTTGGAAAAGAAAACAGAAACCAGGTTTGCGGTATTTGTTACTTCGGACGGCGGTGCGACGTGGAAGGAAGATCAGGGAGCGTTTTTTCAAAGTGACCCTCACAGATCAGGTGCTTTCGCCGCCAGCAATTCTTCTCTAGTCCGGCGTGAGCAATCAGGCTGGTTTGGCATCGGTGGTCTGGATGGCAGCTTCATTTATCGCGGAGTAGATGCGACTGACGTAATGTCGTTCGACGGGCTCTTCTGGGAAAAGAAGCCTGTGCCCATTTCTGGTGGCACGGAATCGGCTGGAGTGTTCTCTGTCTCGTTCGCTGACGGGCAGCACGGCATCGCTGTCGGCGGGGATTACAAGAAGCCATCCGCGACTGCTGGCACGGCGGCCTGGACGGCGGATGGTGGCATGACGTGGACGGCTGCGGTGCGGCCTCCGCATGGGTATCGGTCTTCAGTTGCCTGGGATGCTGCGGCGAAGGCGTGGATTGCGGTTGGTACGAACGGGTCGGATATCAGTTATGACGATGGCCGGACCTGGGTTCGGCTCGATGACGGTAATTGGAATGCCTTGAGTCTGCCATGGGTGGTGGGTCCGGATGGGCGGGTGGCTCGGCTGGGTAATCTGCCTCGGCGGAAGTAGTCTGCTCAGCGGCTGAAGCCGTTTCTTTCCTGCCTCTTTCGGCACGGCTGAAGCCGTGCCCTGTTACAAAACGGGCGGATTCGGCATTTCTCTTCTCTATACATTCGGAGTTGCCATGCCGGGTGCCCCATCCGAGCTCCGCTTGGGTGGGGTATAACACCATACCCCATGCAAAACGCTTGTCATTCCGAGTGAAACGAGGAACCTCCTGTTGGAGGTATTGGCGGAAATGAAGAAAAAGCAGATTCCTCACTGCGTTCGGAATGACAATTTCTGAAATAAGAGAAGAATCGTTCTTCCCACCCAAGACGATGAGACTGTCTTGGATGGGGCACCCGTTTTCGTGGCTGATCCGGCATGGTGAAGGGCAGGTTCGTCGCTTGCCTGGATTGACAGGCGCGGGAGGATCGCGAATCGAGCTCCCTGCATCCGGCTGAATCGAGAGCCACCGCTGACGCCTCCGGGGCGTTTTTGGGGTTCGACTGCACTTGAACGGATCGCTGGTTGCCTGCGTCTATCGATTGCCCCAAACTGGTAACCTGAAATAGACCCATGGCGGAATTTGTTATCAAACTGGCCGACGAGCGCGGCCGCGTGCAGGAGCAGGTACACTCAGCGGCCACGGCCGAGGAGTTGCGGCACCGCTTCGTGCAGGGCGGCTACTATGTCTATTCGGTCAGGCCCAAGGGGCTGACGGGCGCGCGGCGTAAGGTGAAGCTGGAAACCTTCATCATCTTCAACCAGCAGCTGCTGACGCTGATCAAGGCCGGTCTGCCGATTCTTGGATCGCTGGAGATGCTGGCCAAGGGACAGAAGAATCCGGCGTTTTCGAGCCAGTTGCTGAACGTGGCGCAGCGGGTGCGCACCGGCGAGTCGATTTCGGCGGCCTTCGAGGCGCAGGGCGGCTTTCCGGTCATTTACACGACGACGCTGCTGGCCGGCGAGCGAAGCGGCAACCTTGAAGAAGTGCTGGGACGTTTTCTTTCCTTCCAGCGCATTTCGCTGAGCTTTACCAAGAAGCTGAAGGCCTCGCTGATTTACCCGATGTTGCTGATCTCGCTGGTCTTCGCGCTGTTCATCTTCCTGATCACCTTTGTCGTGCCCCGTTTTGCCACGCTTTACGAACAGCTTGGAACGAAGCTGCCCAGCCTGACGCTGGCGCTGCTGGCGGTCGGCAATGGCGCGCAGCACTACTTCTTCTACGTGGTTCCGGCGCTGGCGTTGATCGTTTTCCTGATCTATCGGTGGAGCAAGACCGATCGCGGTGCTGATCGCATCGACGGCATCCGCATCAAGATGCCGCTGTTCGGCATGATCTGGCTGAAATACCAGGTGGCTTTGTTCTCGCGTACGCTTTCGACGCTGCTCTCGGGCGGTTTGCCGCTGGTGCCTTCGCTCGAAACAGCGGCGCGGTCCATTGCAAGCAAACGGATTGCGAAGGCGGTTTTTTCTTCGGTGACGAGCGTGCGCGAAGGCAAGGGCCTGTCTACGAGTCTTGAAGGCACGAAGGTTTTCCCCCCGCTTTCGGTCGAGATGATCGAGGTGGGTGAGTCGACCGGCGCGTTACCGCAGATGCTGAACTCGGTGGCTGAATTTTATGAAGAAGACGTTCAGACCGCGCTGACTGCGGCCATGGCGCTGATCGAACCCGCCATCCTGATCGTGATGGGCGTGGTGGTCGTAGTTATTCTGATTGCGCTGTATCTACCGATTTTTTCTCTCGGAAGTGCGAGCAACTTCCAGCACTAGACGCAGGTTGAGGACTTTATGGCACAAGCACCTTTATTAACGCTGCCAACGACGGAAGATGAGACATCGCGGGCTATTTCCCTGGCGCAGCGCTATCGCTGCGAGTATGTGGACCTGAAGAACTTCCGCATTCAGCATGAGCTTTTCAAGAGCGTGCCAGTGGATATGATGTTTCGCTACAACTTCGTTCCGCTGGAGCAGGACGAAGAGCGGCTGGTGATTGCGGTGAGCGATCCGAGCCGGCTGATGGTGATTGACGAGATCAGCGGACTGCTGGGACGCCGCATATCCACGCGGGTGGCGACGCTGACCCAGATCACCGACCTGCTGAAGAAGACGGAGCAGTCGCAGCGCGTACTCGATGAGGCGTCGGAAGGCATGACCTTCGACGTGGTGTCGTCGGAGGATAACCAGGACGAGACCATCTCCATCGAGAAGCTGACGATGGAAGAGGACATCAGCCCGATCATTCGACTGGTGGACACGACCATCTTTACTGCTCTCGAACGGCGCGCCTCGGATATTCATATCGAGACCAACGACGACTCGCTGGTCGTCAAATACCGCATCGACGGCGTGCTGCAGATGGCCATGGCGGCGATTGCGCGCGAGCACCACTCGACGATTCTTTCGCGTATCAAGGTTATGAGCGAGCTCGATATCGCCGAGCGCCGCGTGCCGCAGGACGGACGTTTCCGCGTGCGCTACAAGGGACGTCTGATCGACTTCCGTGTCTCGATCATGCCGACGGTGCATGGCGAAAACGCCGTGCTTCGTGTGCTCGATAAAGAGTCGATGAGCGAGAAGTTCCACAACCTCACACTCGATGTGGTCGGGTTCCACGAGGACGACCTGCGGCGCTTCCGCCGGTATATCCGCGAGCCTTATGGCATGGTGCTGGTGACGGGTCCGACGGGTTCGGGTAAGACGACGACGCTTTATGCGGCGCTGAACGAAATCAAGAGCTCGGAAGACAAGATCATCACCATCGAGGACCCTGTCGAGTACCAGATTCGCGGCATTACGCAGATTCCGGTGAACGAGAAGAAGGGCCTGACCTTTGCGCGCGGACTGCGCTCAATTCTGCGCCACGACCCGGACAAGATCCTGGTCGGTGAGATCCGCGACCAGGAGACGGCGCAGATCGCCATCAACTCGGCGCTGACCGGCCACCTTGTGTTCACGACCGTCCACGCGAACAACGTGGTCGACGTGCTGGGACGCTTTCTGAATATGGGCGTTGAGGCCTACAACTTCGTTTCGGCTCTAAACTGCATTCTGGCGCAACGCCTCGTCCGTACGATCTGCGAGCACTGCGTGCGGACGGTGCATTACGACGACGAGACCCTGAACCTGAGCGGCCTGAATCCCGATGAATGGCGCGGCTTCGAGTTCCGCGAGGGCGTGGGATGCATCGAGTGCGGGGGAACGGGTTATCGGGGCCGTACGGCGATCCACGAATTGCTGGACCTGACCGATCCGATTCGTGAAATGATTCTGGAGAAGAAGCCCAGCTCGGAAGTTCGGCGGCTGGCACAGCAGGAAGGCATGCAGTTCCTGCGTGAATCGGCGATTGACCGCGTGCGGCGCGGCTTTACGACACTCAAAGAGATCAACAAAGTTACCTTTATCGAGGCATCGCGCTAGTGGCTATATCGCTGGGATTTCTGTCACCCAAAACGCAGCACCGACCGCAGCTGGCCTGCGAGATCATGCCCGAGGGCGTGATTGCGGCGCGGCAGACTGGCGTCGGAGAGGCGACTATGGCCTATGCATCGCTGCCGGCCGGCATGGTACGCGCGTCAGTGGGCGATGTGAACCTGCAACAGCCGGGCGCGGTAACGACAGCCATTCGGAAGGCCGTGGACGAAGTCGTGACGGGACGCGAGAAGCAGCTGACGCTGATCGTTCCGGACGCGGCGGTACGCGTGCTAATTCTCGATTTCGATTCCCTGCCGGCGAAGGCGGCGGATGCGCTGCCGATTCTTCGCTTCCGCCTGCGCAAGCTGATGTCTTTCGAGATCGATGAGGCTGCAATCGGCTACCAGGTGATGCGGCAGACCAAGGAGCAGGCCAAGGTACTGGTGACGGTCATGCCCGGTCCGGTGCGCGCGGAATATGAAAGCGCCGTGAGAGCTGCCGGATATGAGCCCGGCGTGGTGCTGCCGGCTACGCTGGCTTCGCTGGCTGCCCTGAACTTCGAGCAGGCGGCGCTGGTCGTTCGCCGCAACGGGCTGACGCTTACCACGGCGATCACCCAGGGAGATGAATTGCTGCTGTATCGCACCCTGGAGCTTCCCGAGTCCGATCGCGAGCATCATGACGAGCTGGCCCGCAGCCTGTCGGTCGCAGAAGCCTATTACGAAGACACTTTGCAGGGTGCGCCTTCGGCGCTGTATTACGTGGGACCGGGGGGAGCCGAGGGGCTGGTGAATGAACTCCATAGCGGCGGCATGCCGGTCGATCAGTCACCACGGGTGGTCGATCTGGTTCCTGTAACGGTGGGGGCTCTCAATGCCATGCCGCGCGGTCTTTCCGCCGGGGTGATCGGAGCGCTGGCACAGGCATGAAGATTTCTATCAATCTCGCAAGTCAGCCGTACGTGGATGTGCGCTCCATTGTGAAGCGCTGCCGCATCCTGATGCTGATTTTTGTACTGATCACGATTCCCTTGATGGTGATGCAGAAGTCGGCGGTTGCACGCGGACGCGATGCGATGGCCAGGGTGGCGTCTATGAATGCCCGGGTAGCGGGCCTGGAGCGCCAGCAGCAGAACTACGAAGCGATGATGCGCCAGCCGAACAACGCGGCAACGCTGACGCAGGCTGATTTTCTCAACAGCCTCTTTGCGCAGAAGTCGTTTTCCTGGACGGCAACCATGACCGACCTCGAGACCGTTCTACCCGGCGGCGTTCAGGTTCTGAGCCTCGATCCGGAGATTACCAAGAGCGGCGAGATCATCATTCGCCTGCGCGTGAGCGGCGCACGGGACCGCGGCATCGAACTGATCCACAACCTTGAGAAGTCCCGGCATTTCGCCTCGCCGCGACTGGCTGACGAAGCGCTTGCCCAGACATCCGGTCCGCAGAACGCCCTTCAGCCTATCAGCGCTTCGACGCTGGTGAACTTCGACATCCTGGCGGATTACAAGCCGCTAACCGAGAAAGATACGGCGGAATCGGACAAAGCGCCCCATGCTGAAAGCAAGCGAGGTAAGAAGTGAAGGACTGGCGCAAGTACTTTAATACGCTCACCCTTCACATCGCCGGAGTGGTGATTCTCCTTGGCGTTGTAATCTTCCTCGGCGTGCGCGCACTGGTTGCCATTCACGAGGCCGGGGAACTGCAGTCGACCGAGTATCAGCAGGCACAGATCCGTTATACGCAGCTGCAGGCACAGATGGCTCACCTGCAGGGGCTTCCCCAAAAGGTAGACCAGTCGCGCAAGGATGCAGAGCGGTTCTTTGACAAGCGCATTGCCGCGAACTACTCCACGGTTGTGGAACAGCTTGGCAATACCGCGATTAAGAACCAGGTACGGTTGACGCGCGCGCAGTACACACCGGCCCCGGCAACCGATGCGCTGACCGAGGTCCGTATCGACGCCAACCTGAGCGGCGATTACATTCCGCTGATGCACTTCATCAACGACCTCGAGCGGGACAAGGACCATGTGTTCTTCCTGATTGCCGGGGTTACCTTTACCGGCCAGCAGGGCGGCACGGTGAACCTGCGCCTGCGGTTGATCACGTATATTTCTGCGAATGCTACCGACCTGCCCCCGGCGGCGGCGGCCGAGGAATCTGTCAGCGAGGAGGGTGAACGCTGATGGCATTGAAGATTGGCGCGGAAGACAGGAAAAAAGTTCTGATCGCCGGAGGACTCGGGCTGGTCGTGCTGGCGCTGCTGGTAAAGACGCTGGTGCAAACCTTCGGCGGCCCCTCGACGCCGCCTCCTGCCGCGGCTCCTGCTCCTACCGTTGTTTCTGCTCCCGCTGCGCGACCTGCGCGACGCACGCCTGTGGCCCGCAATGTTCCGGCTGCGGCGCACGAGGCGGTCAAGCTTCCGGGATCGCTGGCTGCGCTCGATCCGACGCTGCATCCTGAGCTGATGGAGCGGGCTGAATCGCTGGTGTATGCGGGCAAGGGCCGGAATATCTTTTCGATGTCGGCGGCGCCGGCCCAGATCGAACAGCTTCATGCTGCGATCCGGCCGAACCAGGCTGGCCCGGTGGTGCCGCAGGGACCGCCTCCTCCGCCTCCGATTAACCTGAAGTTCTTTGGCTATGCTTCACAGGCAGGCGCGAAGAAGGCTTTCCTGCTGCAGGGCGACGATGTGTTTATCGCGGTGGCAGGGGATGTGGTCGATCACCGGTACAAGGTGGTCCGCATCGATCCGTCGTCGATTCAGGTGGAAGACCTGCCGTATAACAACACGCAGACGCTTCCTCTCATTCAGAACTAGCTATGAAACAGGCAGTACAAGCCGGATGGAAAGAGCATGGTGAAGAGGGATATATCCTCATTGCCGTGCTTTTTCTCGTAGCTGCGCTGCTGATTGCCCTGGCGGTTGCCGCGCCGCGCATGTCGAAGGCGATCCAGCGGGACCGGGAGCTGGAACTGGAGCATCGCGGCGAGCAGTACAAGCGGGCGATCCGGTTGTACTACAAGAAGTTCGGTTCGTATCCGGCGTCGATCGATCAGCTGATGAACACGAACGATATCCGCTTCCTGCGCAAGCGCTACACGGATCCGATGACAGGCAAGGACGACTGGGTGATGATCCACTTCGGCGAGGCGCATGTGAAGCCGCTGGGACTCTTCGGCCAGCCGATAGCCAGCGCCACGACCCTGGCGGGTGCGACTCCCGCAGCGGCGATGGGCGGGACGAGCGCAACGGGTATGGCCTCAACCTTTGGCAGCTCCCAGCTTTCGAACGCTACCAGCACCAGCACCGGCACTTCGACCATGGGCACTACGGGAGCGGGCATGGGTGGCGGCCTCTATGCGAGCACGCCAGACAGCGGTGACGGCAGCACTGGGAACACGAACGGCACCGGAAGCAGTTCGACCGGCGGGACCTCGACCGATAGCAGCTCAAGTGGAGGCAGTGCCTTTGGTTCTTCGTCCTCCTTCGGATCGGCCGGATCGTCGTCTTCCTTTAGTTCCACGACTTCTACGACCGGAACTTCGGGGACCTCAAGCGGTTTCGGGTCTACAGGTTCATCCGGCTCGGGCGGCTTCGGGTCTACCGGCTCCTCGGGTTCGGGTGGCTTTGGATCGAGTGGCAGTACCGCCGGACCTATTGTCGGGGTCAAGATCCCGAGCACCAAGGCCTCGATGATCGAGTACAAGAAGCAGAAGCACTACAACCAGTGGGAGTTCGTTTACGACCCGATCGAGGAGCAGCTGATGGCGGGCGGCATGCTCGGCGGGGGATCGCAGAACCTGAACGGCGGTTCGGCAACTACGGGATTGGGCGGATCGACCACAAGCACCGGAACGGGCATTGGAACCAGCAGCACGACAGGCACGAGCTCCACTTCAACGGGGAGCAGCTTCGGCAGCACGGGCGGATCAAGCTTCGGCTCAACATCGAACTCTCAGTAGGGCCGCAGCGCCAATAAAGAGAAAAGGCCTCGCCACGGCGAGGCCTTTCTCTTGTTCTGAAACCTGGATTAGACGCTGAACGAAGAGCCGCAGCCGCAGGTGCTCTTGGTGTTGGGGTTCTCGAACTTGAAGCCCGCAGCTTCAAGAGTCTCGACGTAATCCACTACGCAGCCGTTGAGGTACATCAGCGAAGTGGCATCGACGAAGACCTTGAGGCCGTCGAAGCTAAACACCTTATCCATCATGCCGGACTGGTTTTCGAACGACATGGAGTACTGGAAGCCAGAGCAGCCGCCGCCGACAACGCCGATACGCAGACCGGCAGGCAGGGGATCCTGCGTTGCCATAATTTCGCGCACTTTCACGGTCGCAGGTTCGGTCAGCGTGATGGGCGTCTTGGTCTGAACGGCTTCGGGGGTGGTGGTCATGGTTGCCATGAATACTCTCCTGACTGCTGGTAACTGAATCCAGTGTATCGCCGGTCTGATTCCGGCTCAACTCTCAGTTTAGATGATTGTTGTGTGAATTGGATTCACACGAAACGGGTATTCACGATGCGGTGATTTTCGCAGAGATGCGATGATACTCGGTCTCGGAGATAAGTCCTTTGCTCACCAGGCTATGAGGTGAGGAATAGGGGCGCTTGCTGACGATGTCCTGGGCCTTGTCGCCGGAGATTCCGGGCAGGGTGGCCAACTGATCGGGACTGGCGGAGTTGATGTCGATGGGACCGGAAGAGGCCGGGCTCTTCATGCCTTCTTTTACGCCGTCGGCGATGGCGTTTACCTGCCGTTCGGCATTCGCCGCGGCGACCTTGGCATCGGCGGCGGCTTCTTTTGCGTTCTTACGCACCTGCTCGGTCGTCTGCGCAGCCTGGTCCTTCAGCTGCTGGTCGCTGGGAGGCGCGGACTGACAGCCTGAGAGGACGATCAATACTCCGTACAACGCCAGTGTTGCAAGGCCCAGTATCTGAAACTCTTTTACCAGCTTCTGCTTCGTGCTCATTCTCTTCCCCCTTGCCGTCAAAATAGAATCGTTTTGATGCCCGAGGGTTGCCAATTCGGTTTCAGGGCGTGAAATTGGCGCTGTTCAAATCCCTTTGCACGGGACTATGATGCTTCCCGAACGGCCCCTCCTACCCCCTGAGCCCGGAGCCATCCGGACCCGCTCGGTATCAGGAGCCGGCTCTAAACCGAATCCCGAGGTGCGCCCATGAGCGCTATGCCTGTCCTGTGGATCGTATGGGCCGGAGCCACGGCAACCATGCTTATCCTGCTCGCCTATCGCGGTACACTTACCCGCTACGAGGAAGACCAGATCTTTCTTGACGATGCCAGCGACCATCAGAAGAACGAACAGACAGCGATCCTGCAGAAGGTAAACAAGATCACCCCGTTTGTTCGTGTAGCCACCGGGGCCACCTGCGCTTTAAGCGCCGGCATCATCGGCATCTACGTCTGGGACGCTGTTCGCCACCTGATGTAGGTTTTGTCTTCTTCTATGTTTCCAACCAGAGGGGATCTGCGTATTTCCTTCGGGCGGTCTTCTCCAGGCCGGAACCCCGGGTGCAGATCCCCTCACTTGGTTCGGGATGACACTGCCTCAGTGGGCTCGGGAGTGGGCTAGACCTTGGGCTTCTCGAGCGTTGTCTGTGCGTCGACCGTCACGTCGACGGTTGAGGCCACGTGTAAGGGAAATCTTCCGGGATTCTTCATGCCCCAGTCCACATAGGGGATGGTGAAGGTCAGGTTGGCCTTGGCATCGCCGGCGTGGCGCTCGATGGTTCCGTGCATGATGAGCGGGTGGTCGGTGCCGTGAATGGTGAAGGTGCCCTCGATCGATACCTGCTGCCTGCTGCCCGGCTTGAGTGAGCCGGTTACGCGGGTGGGGTGGAAAATTGCCTCAGGATACTGGGTGCTGTTGAGCACGTCGTTCTGCATCTTCTGGTCGCGCTCCCTGCTTTCCTTGTGGCTCGGATCTCCGCTCTTGCCTGATGCCAGCTCGACGATCAGCTCACCCTGAGCCTCTCCGGTGGAGGTGTCGATGGTGACGAGTCCGCCTTTGAGGTCGAAGGTTCCGTGAACGGGGTGCAGGGTGGTCTTGAGACTCCACTGAATATGCGTCTGCGCAGGCTCGAAGTGAACCCCGATTACGTCGGCGGGCTGCTGCGCCGATGCGCCATGGGCGAAGGCACAGGCAGCGAGGGTAAGCAGCGAAAGTCCGATGGTCCGGACGATGGAATTAGCTCCGCGCGGCGAAGGCTGGTGGGCAAAAGGCTTCATGCGAAATGGGATGCGGGGTTAGCCTCGTCCGCTGTGCGCGCACCCTTTCCGATCAAGGCACCTAGCGGCTTGCGTGATTCCCTGACGATTGCTCCGCCATGGCTTCGAGGTTCGAGGACGGGAAAGTGCGCCGGGCCATGGGGCGATGCAGCGCACGATGGGTGACGGTGAGGAGTTCGGCGTCCGCGGTGTCTTCACTCAGCTCCCAGATCATGACTCCGCCGAGATGCTGGTGCGCGGCGTAGCTGGCCTTGTAGCGAATCGAGACTGGGTCCTCGTATGTCCAGAAGGTGTGGCCGTCGAAGAGCCAGGGTGCCTTGGAGCGCTGGTCCCGGTAAAGCTCGAAGGGAAAACTGAGGTTGCGGATATCACGGTAGGGCTCGTCGTCATGGACGCTCTTCCCTAACTGAAACAGGCCATTGCCGGTGGCCGGCACCGCGGTCCAGCTGTATCCGTAAAACGGCAGCCCCATGAGGAGCTTTGAGGCCGGAATTCCGGCGGCCTGATAGTCGGCCATGCTGCGCTCGATGCTGTAGGCACGCGTGTCGGCGGGATCGGTGAAAAGGGGCGCGAGGAAACCGGTGCGCTGGTTCCAGGGACCGGTGTAGTCGTAGTTCATCACGCCAACTTCGTCGACGAGGGGCGCGACGGTGTGGAAGTCGGTTCCTGCCATCATGCGCGGCATGTGTCCGACGGCGATGGAGAGAGTGAGGTTCTTTTGTACGGCATCCATCTGATGACGGAACTCGGCGATAAGGTCGTGGAAGTTCGCGGCATCTTCCTGGTGGGGCGATTCCCAATCGATGTCGATGCCATCGAAGATCCCCGGCTCGCTCACTCCGGGTGCGAAGCGCCCCTTGAGAAAGACATCGACGCAGGAGGCGACGAAGGCTTTGCGGTTTTCAGGCTGGGCGTCTTTAGCAAAGTCTGCTGCCTTGCCTTCGAGCGAAATCAGGATCTTCAGATGCGGGTAGCGGCGCTTCAGCTCCTGCAGCTGATGGAAGTAGCCACGAAACGGTGAGTTGGGGTTGTCGGGAAGACCGTTGACGCTGTTTTCGCGCACATAGACGGTGTTCAGATCGGCATTCGGATCAGCCACGGAGCAGCGGCCATTGGTGACGAAGCCCTGCGCGTAGTTGATCTGGTCGAGGCGTTTCGCGCTGCCACTCGTGACCAGGTTTTTCACATAGAAGGGCTGATCGTAATAGAGCCCCCACTGCGGGAAGTAGCCGATAAGCAGCGGACGGTGGCGCTCGGCGTGAGCGGCCAGTGCGGCGAAAGCCAAAGCGATGACGGCGGCCATCCGCCAGAACCAGTGAGAGCGCCCATTTGCCATGCAAGTAAAGACGGCATCTGTCGGCATTTGGTTGAATCATTTGTCCCGAGGCGGGCGCCAGGCAGCCCAAAATGGGTCGCCGGTTATCGTTCGGGGGCGACTGCCAACACTTCTCCAGCCGCGGATGGGTCGGACAGATGGTCGGGGAGGTGGATGATTTTTCTTCCCTGGAAACGCATGCGGGATCTCAGGAATTTCGTGACTGGCAGCTCGACCAGCGAGTGCACCACGCATCCCGCCCCGATACCCAGTGCCACACTCATGGTTACTGAGAGCCAGACGATGGGGTGATTGAGGCGCCGGAGCAGAGCCGGGGCCAGGGGCGCAACCATGGAGTGAAAGAGATAGACGGCGTAGGAGGCGTCGCCGAGAAACAAGATCCATTTTGGCATCCGGGTAAGGAATGGCTCCATTTCGACAACCGCCCAGAGGATGAGCGCAGCCGAAAGCCCGAGCATGAGCTGGGTGTGCATGAATACGGGGCTCGTCAGAGAAACAAAACCGAGCGCAGCCAGTCCAGCCGTCAGAAATGGATTGAGCGGTTTCTCGCGCTTCTGCAGGAACCTGGCGATCAGCATGCCGTAAAGGAAATCGAGGACGATGGCATCGGTATAGAACATGTACGGCGGCCCGCTGAAGACCTGCCAGTGCGAGGCCACCGCGAGACCGGTGAAGATGATTCCCAGAACCCAGTACACGCTTGCCCGCATAGCGAGGCAGAGGGTGAAGAGGAAGTAGAAAAACATCTCGAAGTTGAGCGTCCAGCCGACGCCCAGCAGGGGTCTGTACTCAAGATCGGCGTTATGCGCCGGGAAGAAAACGTAGGTCGAGAAGATCTGCCACGGGCCGGCCTGTGCGTGGAGCACCTCGGCCGCGCCCGCGAGCATGAATGCCAGCTTCAGGGTCGTCGCTATCCAGTAAAGGGGCACGATGCGGACGAGACGCCTCTCCGCAAAGATGGCCCAGCCGCCGGGGCTCGTGAGCAGAGATCGCGAAGAGTGAATCATCACGAATCCGCTGAGCACAAAAAACAGGTCAACGCCGGTCGCCCCGCCTGGCCAGTAGCGGTAGCCGGGAGCAAGGCGTTCGGCAGCGTAAAAACCTGAGTGGGTGCAGAGCACCATGATGGCTGCGATGGCTCGCAACGCCTGCAATCCCCGGAAAACCTTCGTGCGACTCTCGGGCACCAGCTTGCCGGACGGAATCGAAGTCAACAGAGCCCCCAATCAAGGTCAACAGCAGGGATTGCGGCTTAGTATATGCACGATTACGTCTAAATTCCTTGATCCGGTGGGCGTGGAGCGGGAGGGCCACCGGCAGCATAAATAACTTTTGGGGCTGCCATAATTTCGTATAATTACGTTTAGTTTCCCCTACAAGCCGAAAGGTAATGAGCCGCGAAATGCGTTGCCGGAACACCGGCTGCTGCGCCGCGTTATCACGTAACGCGGATTCCGATGGATAACCCGCTTGGGCAGACAGGGGTAAAACCGGTTGTTTTTATGCACGGCAGGCGGGATGTAAGAAGTTAATTGCTTTCCTACGAAACAAATGATAATTAAACGGAATCAAGTTTTCGAATTCTATCTGGATAACTGAATGCCTTCGTTCGATATCACGATTGCCGGGGAAATCAACCTCGACCTGATTCTTTACGGACTGCCGGAGGAGATGGCCACGGAGCGGGAGCTTCTGGGCGATGGCTTCGAGGTGACGCTGGGCAGTTCTTCGGCCATCCTGGCGCATAACCTGGCGACGCTGGGGATTTCGACCGGCTTCATCACGCGGGTCGGCCACGATGAGTTCGGGCAGATTGCGCTTGAGCGCATGCGTGCCGCCGGGGTGGACCTGAGCAAGGTCGTCGAGAGCCGGACGAAGACCAAGACCGGCGTGACGATCCTGCTGCCGCATGGCGGCCATCGCCACATCCTGACGTATCCGGGAACGATGGTTGAGATGACGCGCGCGGACCTGGATATGGACTACCTCGCTTCGTCGCGGCACTTTCATCTTTCTTCCCTCTTCCTGCTTAAAGGCCTGGAGCCGGATTTTCCGGCGATCTTTCGCGAACTGAAATCGCGCGGGCTGACGCTCTCGCTCGATACGAACGATGATCCGGCTGACGAATGGGGCGGCGTGTTGCGAGAGCTGCTGCCGATGGTCGATATTCTGTTGCCCAACCGTGGTGAGCTGTGCCGCATGATGGGCCGCGATACGGTCGAAGCGGCGCTCGATGACCTTGTGGGCGTTGTGCCTCTCGTTGCGGTGAAGTGCGGCAGCGAGGGCGCGCTGGTGCAGGTGGGTCGTGAGCGCGTGAAGGTGCCGGGCCTGAAAGTAACAGCGACGGATACGATTGGCGCGGGCGACAGCTTTAATTCGGGTTTCCTGGCGGCGTGGCTTTCGGGTGCGAATCCTGTGGAAGCAGCCGCGGCGGCGAACATTACCGGCGCGCTTTCGACGCAGCGACCGGGTGGGACAGAAGCATTTCGAGAAGTGGAATTGCGTGAGAGTTTTCTTCAGAAGCACGGCTTCCCCGCGGTTCGGAGCCGGCAGCAGGTGCAGGCATGAAAACACGTTTATTACTGGCCGTGGCTACGGCTTCACTCGCCTTCGCAGTGCATGCGCAGACGCTGACAAACAAGACACTCACCGCGAAGATTTCGGCGCAGCCTCAGCCGCTGCTTGAGATTGACGACACCGATGCGTCGCGAAGCATCAAGCTACCGGAGCTGTTTCATATCACGATGAAGGACGGCTCGGTGCTGACTTCTTCGAGCATGAAGCGGTCAGGAGATTTCGCGACTTACCCGGCTGGTCCTGGCAAGCAGATCTGCAATGTGTGGACGGATGCGAAGACGGACGCCAAAGTGGCGTGGTGCCTGCTGTCTCGCCCCGATGATCACCACATGCGGGCGAAGCTCGAGATTACGGCTGGCGGGAAAGACCTGCCTATGACCGATGTCCGGCTGCTCGATTTTGCGGATGCGAATGCTCATGTGTCTGGAACAGTGAAGGGCTCGCCGGTTGTCGACGACCGCATGTTCTTTGGCTTTGAGCATCCGCTCTCATGGAGCAAGGTTGTGAGCGGCCACGTGCAGGCGGGCATGGCGCGCACGCTTCCGTTGAAGGCCGGGCAATCTGTAACTTACTCGGCTGTCATTGGCACGGCTGCCGCCGGGCAGATGCGGCGCGATTTCCTTTCTTATATTGAGGAAGAACGGCCTCGGCCTTACAAGCCTTTCCTGCACTACAACTCCTGGTACGACATTGGTTATGAGAATCGCTTCAGCGAAGCGGATGCGATCGATCGCGTGCATGCCTATGGGACCGAACTGGTTGAGAAGCGCCATGTGAAGCTGGATGGCTTCATGTTCGATGATGGATGGGACGATCCGAATACGCTGTGGGGCTTCGATAAGGGCTTTCCGGATGGCTTCACGAAGACCTCGCAGGCGGCAGAGGCTTTTCATGCTGGCGTTGGCGTGTGGCTTTCTCCATGGGGCGGCTATGCGGAGCAGAAGCAGGAACGGGTGGCCTATGGCAAGGCGCATGGGCTTGAGATTGTGAAGGGCGGTTATGCGCTCTCCGGACCGAAATACTTCAAGGCCTTCGAAGACGTGATGCTGAAGATGGTCGATCAGTATCACGTGAACCAGTTCAAGATCGATGGCACGGGCAATGCAGACAGCGTGGTTCCCGGCTCACAGTTCGACAGCGACTTCAACGCGGCGCTCTACCTGATCCACGAGGTTCGCGAAAAAAAGCCTGGCATCTTCATCAACCTGACTACGGGCACTTATCCTTCGCCCTTCTGGCTTTTCGACGCTGACTCGATCTGGCGCGGCGGCGAGGACCACGACTTTGCAGGTGTGGGCTCGTGGCGGCAGAAGTGGATCACGTATCGCGACCAGGAAACGTATCGCATGACGGTGCAGCGCGGGCCGCTCTTCCCGATTAACTCGCTGATGCTTCACGGAATGATTTACGCGAAGCAGGCACGGAACCTGATGGTCGATCCGAACAATGAATTTCCTGAAGAGGTGCAGTCATACTTTGCCGGTGGCACGCAGCTGCAGGAGATGTACATTACACCTTCGCTGATGAACGACAAGAACTGGGACACGCTGGCGTACTGGGCGAAGTGGTCGCGCAGCCACTCGGAGATTCTGAAGGATACACACTGGATCGGCGGCGATCCGGGCAAGCTGGAAGTGTACGGATGGGCTGCGTGGGCTCCTTCAGGCTGGACGATTACGTTGCGGAATCCTTCGGACAAGCCGCAGAGCTACAAGCTGGATGTGAAGCAGGCGCTGGAGCTGCCGCAGAGTGCTCCGGAGTCGTACATGGTCAGCGAGATTGTGTCGATGGCGAATGGACAGGCTCAGAGCTGGAAGGTAACGGATGCGCAGACGATTGCGCTGAAGCCGTTTGAGGTTCGCACGTTTGAGTCGCAGTCATCGCACTAATTTTTTGAAGATCGAACGGCCGATACAGGCCGCACCCTTGGTAGGAGCTTGAAACGTGAATCCGTTGAACGAATTGCTGAAGCTGTCGGCCTCTGAAAAAGAGACGAGAGGTATTGTGCATACGCCGCAGGAGATTGCACAACAACCTGAGACGTGGACCCGCAGCTGGCAGGGACAGAAGGCGCGGATGAAAGAGATCCAAGACTTTCTGACGTCGGTTGGTGTAGGTCCCCATGCGAAAGAAAAGGCGACTGTGTTTCTGGTGGGCGCAGGCACGTCGGACTATATTGGGCACTGCCTGCATCATCTGCTGCGCGAGAAGTGGCAGACCGAGGTGATTCCGGTTTCGAGCACGGATCTGCTGACGGATTTCTCGGAGACCTTGCTTGAAGGGCAGCGCTATCTTTGGATCTCGTTCTCGCGCTCGGGCGATAGCCCTGAAAGCGTTGCGGTAATTGAGCGCGCCATTGCGGATCGACCGGACATTGCGCACCTTGTTGTCACCTGCAATGAGTCGGGCAAGATGATTCGCATGATGGAAGGCCGCAGCAACTGCTTCGGCATCGTGCTGTCGAAGGAGACGAACGACGGAGGGCTGGCGATGACCAGCTCCTTCACCAACATGACGCTGACCGGGCAGGGCCTGGCGCATGCGTGGTCCGCTGACGAGTATGAGCCGATCGTGGAAGCGGTTGCTCAGGCTGGCTCTGCGTTTTTGCCGGTGGCCGCGGAGACGGCTGCGAAGCTTGCGAGCGATGGCTACCAGCGCGCCTGCTTTGTGGGATCGACGGCGATGGCGGGTGCTGCGAAAGAAGCTGCTCTGAAGCTGCTGGAGCTGACGGCTGGGCAGTTGAAGACGATGTCGCAGGCTACGCTGGCGCTGCGCCACGGGCCCATGGCGGCGCTCGACCAGGAGACGCTGTTCATTGGGTTTCTTTCGACGCAGACCAAGCGGCAGCGTTATGAGATAGACCTGTTTCGCGAGATCGAGCGCAAGGAGCTGGTGAAGCAGTCGGTTGCAGTTGCGGGCAGCGGGGTGGTAAGTCTGCCGAGCCTTGAGAAAACTTTAGTGATTGGTCCGGAGAAGGAATTTGCTGTGCCGGATCTTTATCGCCCGGTGACCGATATTGTTTTTGGCCAGTTGCTCGGCCTGTTCGCGAGCCTTGCATGTGGACTTACTCCTGATACCCCCAGCCCGAATGGCGCTATCACTCGTGTTGTGCAGCCGATTGAGATTCACTGATGACACAGACTTCTGATTTCGATTTGAAAGACCTGGCTCGTGCTCGTGCCGCGGGTGTTCACAAGGGCATTTACTCGGTTTGTTCGGCGCATCCGTGGGTGATTGAAGCGGCGATGCGGCAAGTGCTCGACGGCGATAGCGTGCTGTTGATCGAGGCTACCTGCAACCAGGTGAACCAGTTCGGCGGCTACACGGGCATGACGCCCGCGGACTTCCGCGATTATGCGATCGGTATCGCCGAGTGCGTTGGCTTCCCTGCCAATCGACTGCTGCTGGGCGGCGATCATCTGGGGCCGAATCCGTGGAAGAACCTGCCCGCGGATGAGGCGATGAAGAACTCGGAAGACCTTGTCGCTGCGTTTGTCGATGCGGGATTCACGAAGATTCATCTCGATACGAGCATGGGCTGCAAGGGCGATCCGACTCCGCTGCCGGATGCCACGATTGCGGAGCGTGCTGCGCGGCTGGCCAAGGTTACGGAAGGGCGCGCGGGCAGCGAGAAGCTGCGCTATGTGATTGGGACGGAGGTTCCGACTCCTGGTGGCGCGGTTGAAGAAGAACTCACCGTCAGCGTGACCAAGTATAAGGACGCCGAGCATGCGCTGCTGATCCACAAGGAAGCTTTTGCTGCGCAGGGCCTCGATGCGATGTGGGACAAGGTTGTGGCTCTCGTTGTGCAGCCGGGTGTGGAGTTCGGTCACGATGACGTGGTTGAATACGATTCGGAAAAAGCGAAGGAGCTTTGCTCTTTGCTCGATGCGCATGATGGGTTGATCTTCGAAGCGCACTCGACCGACTACCAGCTGCCGCAGGCTTATCGCGAACTGGTGCGGGATGGGTTTCCGATTCTGAAGGTGGGGCCGGCGCTTACGTTTGCCATGCGCGAGGTTCTGTTTGCGCTGGAGGCGATTGAGCGCTTCCTGGTGCCTAAGAATGCCTGGTCGAATCTTGCCGAGGTGGCCGAGCGTGTGATGGTGGAGAAGCCTGACAACTGGAAGCATCATTATCACGGCAACGAACGCACGCTGCATGTTTTGCGCATTGCGAGCTATAGCGATCGCATTCGTTACTACTGGAATGTTCCGGAGATCGAGAATACTGTCGCGAAGCTGGTTGCGAATTTGAGCAGCGTAGAAATTCCGGAGACGTTGTTGTCGGCTTATCTGCCGGTGCAGTATGCGCGGGTGCGTGAGGGGTTGGTGGGAAGGACTCCTGTGGCGCTGATTCTGGATGGGATTCAGTGCATGCTCGAGCCTTATGTGGCGGCTTGTAAGTAGGTTCGGCCTCAGGGGCTAAAGCCCTTTTTTCTTGTTCTTTGGTGGCAGGGCTAAAGCCCTGCCCTACCTTTTTGTTGGCTCATCTTGTGGGCGTCGCAGGGGCTAAAGCCCTTTTCGTATTCCATCTTTATGGCACGGCTAAAGCCGTGCCCTTTCACAAAGCTTTTCTCGTTTTCAAAGCTGGGCTGAAGCCGTGCCATGATACGAGGCTCAGACAAAATGGCCCGCCTGGTTTGGCGGGCCATGTCACATTTACGGTTACAAGTTATTCCTGAGTGGCAATGGCAGAGACAGACCGCTTCTGCCATTCCCCGTGGGTGAAGTCGGGGAACTTGACTGGTGCGCTTCCCTGCGCCAATGATGCCTTGCTGAGCGGGCCGGGAGCAGACCATGAGGCTGCGTCGTACACATCCATGTCGGGTGCAATGCCTTCTTTCACGCATTGCAGCAGGCGATAGAGCATGATGAAGTCCATGCCGCCGTGGCCGCCTACGCGCTGGGCGATTTCGCCTTCGTTCTTCCAGAGTGGATGCTGGTATTCCTTGAAGCCGTCGATGCTGGTGAAGGCTTCTCCGCCTGCCTGTCCGTCGAAGTAGATGCGCGGTGGGTAGTCGTAGAAGACTCCCTTGGTGCCGGCGATCTGGTTGACGCGATCGTAGGGGTGGGGGCTGGCGACGTCGTGCTTGACGGTGATGGTGCGTCCCTTCGCTGTCTTGATGAGCGAGATGTTCATGTCACCGTTGATGTACTTTTCCGACTGGCGCGGGTCGTCGGCCTTCAGGTGTTCCTTGCGGTAGAGATCCAGCCCGTACTCGGGCGAGCTCATCGAGACCATGTAGTCGAAGCGGTCTCCGCGCTCGATGCCCATGTAGTTGGCGACCGGTCCGAGGCCGTGGGTGGGATAGATGTTGCCGTTGCTCTTGGTGTGATAGGCGCGGCGCCAGAGGCCTTCGCCCTTGTTCGAGAAGAGCTCTTCGCGCAGATCGTGCAGGTAGGCGCCTTCGCCATAGAGCAGCTCGCCGAACATGCCCTTGTTGATCATGCGCAGGACCAGCGTCTCGTTGTAGCCGTAGCAACAGTTCTCGAGCATCATGCAGTGGCGGCGAGTCTCTTCCGAGGTATTCACCAGGCTCCAGCAATCTTCGAGCGTAGTTGCGGCGGGGACTTCAACGGCGGTGTGATGCCCGTGCTTCATCGAAGCTACGGCCATGGGCACGTGCCAGTTCCAGGGCGTGGCGATGATGACGAGGTCGAGGTCGTCGCGGGCTACGAGATTTTCGTAGTCGTGGTCGCCCTTGGTGTAGAGTTCGGGCGCCTTCTGCCCAGCCTTTTCGACCAGTGACGAAGCATGTTGTGCGTGCTCGGGAGCGGCATCGCAGATGGCGATGACCTGGGCATTGGCGGCGAGCAGGTTGCCGAGCAGGCTGGTGCCGCGGCCTCCGGTGCCGATCATACCGATCTTCGGATTCTCCTTCTTCTCGAAGGGAACTCCGGCCATTGTCTTTCCGGTAGATTTCTTTTCTTCCATGGCGTGTGCGGGTAGGCTCATGGCCACCGCTCCCATGGTACCGAGTTTTAGAAAGCCTCTGCGTGAAAGGTCGGAGGTTGCATCGTGGATTTCGTCGGTCATTCACAACTCCATGCCGGAGCCGATAGAACGGCTCCGGCGGGTTTTGATTTCGGCATCAATAATAGAACTTCAGGCCGAGCTGAATCTGGCGCGGATCGCCCGCGGCGGTGGTGTATCCAAAGCTCGAAGAGCCGTAGACGGTGGCGTTGTTGGAATTCTGTGGGCCCGGTGCGGCGAAGAGCATGTTCGGGTGGTTGAGGATGTTGTAGAACTCGGCGCGGAACTCGAAGTGCTTCTCGCCGGCGACGGTGAACTCCTTCAGCAATGCATCGTCCCAGTTTTTGAGGCCGGGTCCGCGGAGGCTGTTGAGCCGAACATCACCGAATGAACCTTCGGAGGGATCGGTAAAGGCGCAGGTGTTGAAGAACGTTCCCGCGACGCAGGGCTTGCCGTTGGCCTTCTGCCCGGAGACGCCGTCAGGACGCTGCTGTCCGTCGGAGTTCGCGAAGTTGGCGTTGGCATCGGTGACCGTAAACCAGGTGCCCGACGATAGGGTCACGATGCCGGACATCTGCCATCCACCAAGAAGCAGATCGGCGGCGCGATTGAGATTCGAACCGAAGTGGCGGCCTCGTCCGTAGGGCAGATCCCAGGTGTAGCTCGATACGAAGCGGTTGCGCACGTCGAAGTCGAGGTTGCCGTACTCCCACTCAGGATGCTTGTTGCCCCAGCGGAAGCCATCGTTGTTCTGCGCTCCGAGGTTGGCGTTGGAGGAATCGCCGAGTGCGTGGCTATAGGTGTAGTTGACGAGGAAAGAGAGGCCGCTGTTGAAGCGGTGCTCCACCTGCGTCTGCAGACCGTCGTAGAACGAATAGCCCCATGAGGTCAGATATCCGATGGAGGTGTTGACGTAGGGGAAGGGACGGCGTGAGGCGTAGTCGGCCGAGGAGTCGGTCGAGGGATCGGCCTGGTTCAGGTTGAGATAGGTGTAGAGCTTGGTGCCCTTCGAGCCGACGTAGGAGACTTCGAACTTCGTGCTCTGCCCGAGTTCGGTCTGCAGCGAACCGTGCCACTGCATGACATATGGAGTGGGAAGGTTGGGCGCTTCGGAGAAGAGATTGGGCGTGTTGGGATCGGTCAGCGAGGTCGCTGGGAATCCGTTGACGAGATTCGTAAGACCGGGCACCGAGCAATCGAGAGCGCTGCCGGCGTAAGCGGATTGACCACAGTTTGCATTGAAGGCCTGGCTTACGAAGTAGGGCGGATTGAAGCCGGGGCTGGGGTTGCTGTACGGGCCGTTTTCGTCTCCGTTGAAGAAGACACCGAAGGCGCTGCGATAGACCATGTGCGGCGCGATCTGGTACGCGAGACCGAGACGCGGACCGAAGTTGTTCTTGTCCGCCGACGTGAAGGTGTTTCCAGCCGTGTGGTTTACCGGCAGGGTGGAAGCAAGCGTGGGGGTGAGCGTTACGTTGCTGTCCTTGGGTATGTCGAGTTCGCCGGTGATGGGATTGAAGTTCGCCTGCGCGTTGTGGCGCTCCGAGATGGGCGAGAAGTATTCGTAGCGGATACCGGCGTTTACGGTGAGCTTGGGGGTAACGCGCCAGTCGTCCTGCGCGAAGACCGCCCACACCTTGCGGAAGTAATCGACGTTGTTGAGATTGTTGATGCTGCCGCCCTGGGTCTGCCCGGTGACGAGGGTCGAGAGGCCGCTGCCGCCGGTTCCCTGGTCAGCTGGATTGTCGGTGTACACCGTACCGAAGCTCAGCGAACCGCGCGGTGCGGCAGGCTGATAGATGGTGAACTCTTCCGGACGATACTCGCCGCCGAACTTGAAACTGTGCTTGCCGGCGATGAGCGTGAAGGTATCGGAGAAGTTGTAGGTGTTCTGGATTTCATTCGAAGGCAGGTAGGTCGGGCTACCGAGGGTTGCGGCATCGTTGAAGGACATCTGCGGAAGTCCGCCGTTATCGGTGCCGGCGATGTATGGCACACCGGGGAAGCCGATCTGTCCGGAAACATCTTCGCTGTAGTTGTCCTGGAAGCGGCTGGAATGGAGACGGTTGTAGCCGGCGCGGAATTCGTTGACCTTCTGCGGCGAGAAGATGTGGGTTTCGCTGATGGCGATACTGTAGCCGTTGTTCTCTTCAATACCGGAGAAGAAGCCGCCACCGTCGGCGAGTCCGCCGAAGGTTCCGGGCAGGAACGCGGGCTGACGGCTCATGCTGAAGCGGTAGAAGGCGTTGTCCTTCGACCCGATGTTCTGATCGACGCGGATGTCACCCTGGTTGCGCTGACGATCGAGCACGGGATCGGAGGTGTAGTTGTAGCCGTTGGCGTTGACGTTCGGCGAGGGATAGAGGGCGATGAGCTTCATGCCCAACGGGTCCTGCTTATTGACGGGGATGACGTTGCTGGGCGCTCCGTTGGCGTAGCTGAAGGGCACGCCGCAATAGCCGGTGGGGCTGGCTGCGCTGGCCTTGGTCTGGGTGGTGTCGAAGAGTTCGCCGGAGTAGGTCTGCACTCCATTACAGTCGTTTACGCCGGTGGGCGCGGCCAGGTTGAGCTGCCCCGAGAAGTCGCCGGCCTTTTCGGCATCGGTGGGCACGAGCGCGGTGTTGGTCTGCCCCTGGCGCTCGCGGAAGCCTTCGTAATCCATGAAGAAGAAAAGCTTGTCGCGACGGATGGGACCGCCGAGTGTGGCTCCGAACTGGTTCTGGTGGAAGGCGGGCTGCACGGCGTCGAAGTAGTTGCGCGCGTCGAAGATCTGGTTGCGGACGAACTCGTATAGGACGCCGTGGAACTGGTTGGTTCCGCTCTTCATGGAGGCGTTGACGACGGCGCCGGTGGCGCGTCCGAACTCGGCGGTGTAGGAGTTGGTTTCTACGCGGAACTCCTGCAGTGCGTCGACCGAGGGCATGATGACGTAGTTGGCCTCGTTGAGCAGGTCGGGCAGGTTGGAGTTGTCGTCGATGCCGTCGAGCAGGAAGTTGTTCTGCAGCGAGCGTGCTCCGTTGGCACTGAAGCCGAAACCGTTCTGGTCGCGCGAGCCGGGCTCGCTGGTGGTGACGCCGGGGGTGAGCTGGGCGAGCTGCACGGCGTTGCGTCCGTTGAGAGCGAGGGTTACCATGGTGCGGCTGTCAACGAGCTGACTACGTTCGGAGGTTTCTGACTCGAGCAGTGGTGCGGCTTCCGTTACCTGGACTGTTTCAGCTACGGCACCGGGCTGGAGGGAGACGTCGAGGCGCTGACGCTGCTGGACATCGAGCGTGATGGGGCCGAGCTGGGAGGTCTTAAAGCCGGGGGCGGTGATGGTGACCTTGTAGGTGCCGATGCGGACCGGGCTGATGGTCCATTCACCGGAGGAGTTGCTGTCGGCGTGGTAGGTCAGGTTGGTCTCGGTATTGACGGCGTCGATTTTTGCGCCAGGCAGAGTCGCTCCTGAAGCATCGGTTACCTGACCGGTCAGCGATGCCGTGTCCTTCTGCGCGAACGCAGCTGCGGGAATCAGGAGAAAGAGAAGGGTACAAAGGAAGCGCCTCAAATGCTTCATCGAAGTGGATTACCTTTCGCACTCAATTTCAAAGAACTTTATTTCTAATGATTGCCAATGCTTTCGAGTAGACCGAGTCTATGAAGGACTTGAACAGCTGTCAATTAGAAAGTTGGCCTCATACATTTCCTTTATCGGGAGTATCAACAGGCACGATGGTCAGTGCTGACGGGGTCCCTGGGGTGAAAAGAATTGTCGCAGGGCATGCATTTTAGGGGCGCGAATGGTTTTGCCTGCGTGCTATCATCCCGGAATCTAAGGACAGGTATCGTAACCAAGCGAAACCAATGTGCTTTTGAGAGATGACTCTGCCGGTCTCTGCTGACGTGGATCAGCGGAGGCCGGCACACAGGGAGCGAAGTCGCATGTCAGCTGCGAGCACCATAGAGATTCCAGCCCCTCCGGTTACGGGCACGCCAGCAGTAGAGCTGCCTAACACCGTACAGGCGCCCAGACGCAATGTTGCGGTCGATGCTTATCGCGGCCTTGTCATGCTGCTGATGATGGGCGAGGTGATGAACTTCGTGCACATGCACCATGCGTTTCCGGATAGCTTGTTCTGGCGCATTCTTGCTTACAACCAGGACCATGTGCAGTGGGCGGGACTCGGGCTGCATGACATGATTCAGCCGTCGTTCACCTTCCTGGTGGGCGTGGCGATGCCCTACTCGATTGCCAGCCGCATCAGGAAGGGCCAGAGCTTCGGCCACCTGATGATGCATACGATCTTCCGCGCGATTCTGCTGACCGCGCTGGGAGTGCTGCTGCGGTCGACCAGCAGCACGATGACGAACTTCACCTTCGAAGACACGCTGTCGCAGATCGGCATGGGCTACACCTTCGCGTTCCTGCTGAGCTTCTGCAAGCCGAAGTGGCAATGGACTGCGTTTGGGGCAATCCTGTTCGGGTATTGGCTGGCGTGGGCTTTGTATCCCGCTCCGGGGCCGAATTTCGACTATGCGGCGGTGGGGGTTCCGGCGGACTGGCACCACAACTTTTCCGGCTTTGCGTCGCACTGGAACAAGAACAGCAATCTTGGGCAGGCCTTCGACGTGTGGTTCCTGAACAAGTTCCGCCGGCTTTCGCCATTCCTGTTCAACGAGGGCGGGTACCTGACGCTAAGCTTTATTCCCACATTGGGAACGATGCTACTGGGGCTGTTCGCCGGCCAGTGGTTCCGGGCGGCGGCTCCGAATATTCCTTTGAAGAAGTTCCTGATCGCGGGCGCTTCCCTGATGGCGCTTGGGGCTCTCTTCCACTTCACCGGGATCTGCCCGATTGTGAAGCGTATCTGGACCCCGGCATGGACCCTTTTCAGCGGTGGAATCTGCTTCCTGTTTCTGGCGGCCTTCTCGTGGATTGTGGATGTGAAGGACAATCGCAAGGTGGTCTTTCCGCTGGTGGTGGTGGGCATGAACTCGATGGCTGCCTACCTGATCGCTCACCTGTGGGAAGAGTTCATCATCAACAACCTGTACACCAACCTCACCCATGCGCCGTTCCAGATCTTCGGCGTGGCGTCGGAGCCGTTGGTGATGGGCATCACAGTAATGCTGGTTTACTGGTGTGTCCTGTACTGGATGTATAAGAACAAGATCTTTCTACGTATCTGAAGCAGCAGCTATATTGGAAACGTCTCGTTCGGGGAGCAGATGGCTCCCCGAACGAGTTTGTATCAGATGACGATCCCCGTATGATGGGGTGGGACTCGGGTGAAGTCGAACGTGGACAACGTTGAAGGCAGCAACATGCTCATTGACGAGCGCCGGCAGCACGTAATGTCACTGATTCAGCGTGACGGCCGGGTGCTCGTTTCAGAACTCTCAGACGCGCTGGGGATCTCGCGCATTACTATCCGCAAGGACCTGGACTACCTCGAGTCCAAGGGGTTGGTACAGCGGACGCACGGCGGCGCGCTTGCTCCGCAGAGCAGTGCGCTGCTCGATCCTTCGCTGAAAGAGAAGGAACACCACCAGCTCAAGGAAAAGCAGCACATTGCCGCGGCGGCGGTGAAGATGGTGAAGGAAGGCCAGTGCGTGCTGCTCGACTCCGGCTCTACGACTACGGCGATTGCACGGGCGCTGCGGGAGTTTTCGCGGCTGACGGTCATCACCAACGCGGTGAATATTGCGGCGGAGCTGGCGAATACCGACTTTGACGTGATCCTGACGGGTGGCAGCCTGCGCAAGAGCTCTTTTTCGCTGGTTGGTCCGCTGGCCGAAGATGTGCTGCGCGAGATGCATGCGGACATCCTGTTTCTGGGCGTGGACGGCTTCGATACCAAGGTCGGTCTGACGACGCCGAACGTGCTGGAGTCGCGTGTGAACCGGGCAATGGTGAATGCTTCTACCAAGGTTGTGGCGGTGTGCGACTCGACGAAGTTTTCGCGGCGCAGCCTGGCTTTGATTGTGGCTCCCTCGGCCCTGCATGCGGTGATTACGGACGACCAGATCTCGGACGAGGACGCCGAGGCGCTGCGCAGCGCGGGGATTGAGCTGGTCATTACCTAAGCGGCCGGCATGTCGCTTTTAGCAGGGGCATCTTTGCCTGCGCTGGAAAAGTGCAGATCCCTCACTGCGTTCAAGATGACAACTTCAGGGATGTGCCTTACTTGTGACGATCTGCAGGTGGAGATACCCGGAAAACTGGATCTTGACCCTGAAAGTAAAGGCATCTATACCTAATACGTAAAGAATGGAAACAGAAAGAAACATCGCGAGCCGATGCTTCCCTGTTCCGAAATCTCGATTAGGGTGGGGCTTCCTCTATCTATGTGCAGCCAGGAGAGTCAGGACAAGTTTGTCGCCATGGTCACGGCTAAGGCCGAGGTGGATCTGCGACTGAGCGATTTTGAGCCGGTCAGGGGATTGAAATCGCCTTTGCACGTGGTGGAGAAGCCGAAGTTTCCGGTGATCGACTACCACAACCACCTGGACGCGACCGATCCGCTGGAAGTGCTGAAGATCATGGACGAGTGCGGTGTCGAGCGCTGCGTGAACATCACCATGCGCGTGGGCGAGGCGGCGCTGGGAACGATTAAGAAGTTCCACTCGACCTCGAACCGCTTTGCCACGATTGCGTGGATGGACTGGTCGGGCGTGGAGAAGCCGGACTTTGCGGACGTGACCATCGAGCGGCTGAAGCGGCTGGTGGATGCGGGTGTCTGCGGGTTGAAGTTCTGGAAGGATCTTGGCCTGAGCGTGACCGATGCCGACGGTAAGATGATGCCGGTAGATGACGAGCGGCTGGCGCCGATTTTCGAGAAGATGGGCGAGTGGAATATCCCGGTGATGTTCCATACCTCTGACCCGGATGCGTTCTTCCGCCCGATCGACAAGCACAACGAACGCTATGAAGAGCTGGCGGCGCATCCTGACTGGGCGTTCTCGTCCTCTTTCTACACCAAGCGTCAACTGCTGGAGCAGCGTAACCGCGTGTTTGCGCGGCATCCTAAGACTACTTTTGTTGGTGCGCATCTTGGCGAAAGCGGCGAGGATCTTGATTTCGTCGTCGAGACGCTGGAGAAGAATCCTAATTATTCGATCGATATCAGCGCGCGTACTCCGGAGCTGGGGCGTCAGCCTTATCGGGCTCGCGATCTCTTCCTGAAGTTTCCTGATCGCATCATCTTTGGAACCGATCTGTTGCCGGACATTGAGATGTACCGGCTTTACTATCGCTTCCTGGAAACAGCGGATGAGTATTTCGATTATCCGACGCATGCTTCGCGGCAGGGCCGTTGGAATATCTATGGGCTTTATTTGCCGGATGACGTACTGAAGAAGGTTTATCGCGAGAATGCTTTGAAGCTGCTGGCTGGGCGTTAGGGTTTATTCGCGTGTAGCTTTCGCTCAGGGGCTAAAGCCCGGAGTTCTTGGCGTGCTTGTGTGGCACGGCTTAAGCCATGCCCTGATACACAACTGCCCTTCTGCACGGCACACACCACATGGTCAGTGACAGTGCTGTGTTTGGATACGCGCTCGGCGTTCGTCGCCCGTGTCTGGGAAAAGCAGGTCCCTCACTTCGTTCGGGATGACAACTTCTATGGGTATTCGTTGATCCGTTCGGGAGGACAATTCTCTAAGTGGGTGGTTGCTCGTTCGGGGCGACCACTCCCCAAGCCAGAGGCTACTCCCACGATGAATCGGACGTGATGGGTCGCGCATCCAACTGCTCGTTATGCAGATTGGTATCGATAGTTTCGTTGAAATGACGCCGGACGTGGAGACGGGGCAAACCATCTCCGCGGAAGACCGGGTTCGCGACCTGCTGGAAGAGATTGAGCTGGCCGACCAGGTTGGGCTGGATGTATTCGGTATTGGCGAGCACCATCGCGAGGAGTTTGTGGCCTCGGCGCCAGCGGTGATTCTTGCCGCGGCTGCGGCGAGAACGAAGAAGATCCGGCTGGCGAGTTCCGTGACTGTGCTCAGCTCCGATGATCCGGTGCGCGTGTTTCAGGATTTTGCGACGGTCGATTTGATCTCGCATGGCCGTGCAGAGATCGTGGTGGGGCGCGGATCGTTTGTTGAGTCTTATCCCCTCTTTGGCTACGACCTGAACAACTATGACGAGTTGTTTGCGGAGAAGCTCGACCTTCTACTCCAGTTGCGTGATGAGACCAAGGTAACTTGGTCGGGAAAGCATCGCGCCGCGTTGACTGGGCAGGGTGTGTATCCGCGGCCTGTTCAGCAGCCGCTGCCGGTATGGCTGGGTGTGGGAGGTACTCCGAATTCGTTTGCGCGTGCGGGCATTCTTGGGCTGCCTTTGATCGTGGCGATTATTGGCGGAGAACCGCATCGCTTTCGTCCGCTGGTAGAGCTTTATCGCGAGGCGGGAAAGCGTGCCGGGCATGCGCCTGAGACTCTGAAGGTGGGCACGCATGGTCACGGCTTTGTCGCCGATACGACGGAGCAGGCGGCCGACGATCTGTTTCCCTACTATGCGCACACCTTCAGTAAGATCGGCCGGGAGCGTGGGTGGCCTCCGACGACTCGGGCGCAGTTCGATGCGACGCGCGGCAAGACGGGTGCGCTGATGGTTGGTGATGCTTCGGCGGTGGCGGAGAAGATGCTCTACGAGAACGAGGTGCTTGGCGGGCTTGAGCGCATCACGGTGCAGTTGACGGCGGGGACCGTTCCGCATGCCAAGGTGATGCATGCGATTGAGTTGCTGGGGACTAAGGTGGCGCCGGAAGTGCGACGGGCGCTGGCTCGCTCGGCCTGAAGCAATCAGCGCAGGCGCTTGTGGCAATTTGCTGGTAGCGGCGTCGCCGGACGATGCTACCTCAGCGACTGAAGCCGCTATCGTTCGCCAGATTTAATGGCAGGGCTGAAGCACTGCCCTACCAGTTGCCGATAGGTCTCCGGCTCAATGGCAGGATTGAAGTTCTGCCCTGCCAGTTTTTCGACGCGTCTTAGTTTCTGGGCACCTTCACGACGAATGCTTTGTACGTCGTTCCCTTCGGCACGATGAACTGGTGTGGTGTTCCGGCGGGCACGTGGACGATGTCGCCCGGATGCAGGGTGAGCGGTGTGCCTCCTTCTATGCTTGTTCCCGCGGTTTCTCCGTCGGCGATCTGGTGTGCGCCTACTATCGTGCCTCCGGTCATTAACGTGACGGTGCCTTCCTGCACGAAGCTTACGTCGTCGAAGTGTGCGTGCGCCTCGGCGTGAGCGCTGGCAGTGAGCACCGACAGCTTGATGGTGTACGCCTTGTAATCGCCGAGATTGACGATGGCGCTGCCTTTGTCCTTCGCCTTTGCGGTCAGCGTTGCGGACTGATCCTGAATGGTCTGCGCGGGGATGACTTCGGCTTTGTCTATGCTCTGGGACGGGGATTGCGCGGTCGCGATAAGCGACAGCGCGGCGGCGGCAGCAATGATCAAAGACTTCATGAGGCTCCTGTGTTTTAGCTGAAGACTGCGTCGTCCCAGGACTGCTTTTCGTTCCACTGATCGGTGGGCTCGAAATAGCCGGTTCCGGGTTTGAGGTGTTTGCGAACCATGTCTTCGTTCAAGGTGACGCCGAGGCCGGGGCCTTCGGGGACCTTGATGAAGCCCTTGTTGACGATGGGTTTTTCAACGCCCTCTACGAGATCGGCCCACCAGGGCACGTCGAGCGAATGATTCTCGAGCGCTAGAAAGTTCTGCGTGGCTGCGGCGCAGTGTACGTTGGCCATGCAGCAGACGGGCGTTCCAGCAAAGTGCATGGCCATGGGAACTCCGTACTTGAAGGCCATGTCTCCGATCTGATGGGTTTGCAGAATGCCGCCCGAGGTTGCGAGGTCGGGATGGATCTTGCTGACGGCGTGGTTGGCGCAGAGTTTCTCGAAGTCGGCGATGTCGTAGATATCTTCGCCGGTGATGGTGGGCGTCGGCATGGAGTCGGTGATGTGCTTGAGCATGTCGGTGTAATACCAGGGCACTACATCTTCCATCCATTCGAGATTGAACTTCTCGTATGCTTTGCCGAGGCGAATGACGGAGTTGGGTCCGATGTGGCCGAGGTGGTCCATCGAGAGCGGAATCTCCATGCCGATGGCGTCGCGCACGGCGGCTACGTACTCGCAAAGACGATCGATGCCTTTGTCGGTGACCTCTGTCGCTGTGAATGGGTGCGGCAGATCGTGCTGCTCCCAGCGGGACTGGCCCGAGGGCTGCATCACGGTGTTCGGAATGCCTTCGAGGACGTTGATGCCGAGATCCATCTTGATCCAGGTGAGGCCCATGACTTCTTTGCGCTCTTTCGCGCGCTGGCCGTATTCCTTGGGGTCCATCGACTCTGTTGTGTCGGCGTAGACGCGAACCCTGTCGCGCCACTTGCCTCCGAGCATTTGATAGATGGGGATGTTGTAGACCTTGCCTGCGATATCCCACAGGGCCATCTCGATGGCGACGACTCCGCCGGCCTGGCGGGATGGTCCGCCGAACTGCTGCAGCTTGTTGAAGAGGTAGGTGATGTTCAACGGGTTCTCGCCGAGGATTCGGCTCTTGAGAACCAGCGCGTAGTTGGGTCCGGCGATGTCGCGGATTTCTCCAAGGCCGTAGACGCCCTGATTGGTATCGATACGAATCAGTACGCAGGGGCTTGGACCGGGCTTTACGACGATGGCGTAACGGAGGTCGGTGATCTTGAGATCAGATGGGCTGGAATGCGTGTTGACGTTTTGAAAGAGCGGACGCGGCTCGGCGATAGCTGTGCTGCCGAGAACTCCGCCAGCCAAGGCAGCGGCAGAGCCTTTGAGAAGCCTTCTGCGATTCATCATGAATGATCTGTTGTTGAACACCGGATCGATCTCCCCATAAAAGAAACAGATGAACTGCCTCCAAGAGTTGCCAGAGTGCGAGAACATGGTTGGCCGTGGGAACGATACCGGATGCGACAAAAAGCGATCCCTGCGGCGTTTATGAAAATGAGTTGGCGAAACGACGGCATTCCTTATATGCGTGGGGAAAATCCGCTGTCAATCGGAAACGGCGCGTATCGGGAGGCAACACGCTCATACGCTGCCGTTAACTCCCTAAAGAATGACAATTGACATCTACGGTTTCTGCAAGAAACGATTGACTTTATGCTCAGTTTCAACAAAGATTCTGGCAGACTCGGCATGGTTGACGAGCGTTATCTCATAAACTGAAATGGTGTAGCACAATGCGAGACAGCGGCGCTCGAGAGACTTATAAACTACAGGCACTGGACCGGGCTTTTTCGATTCTCGATCTGCTGGGCGAGAGTTCGATTCCCATGGGGCTGGGCGAAGTGGCCGACAGCCTGGGGCTGCATAAGAGCACGGCCCACCGCTTTCTGATGGTGCTGGAACGGCATCGGATGGTGGATCGCACGAGCTCAGGGAAATTCCGGCTCGGCCTGCGTTTGTTCGACTATGGAAATCGCGCCATCGATCAATACGACCTGCGCGACTGTGCGCAACGGCACCTGCGCAAGCTGGTGCAGGAAGTGGAAGAGACAGCGCATCTTTGCGTTCTCGAAAACATGCACATGGTGTACATCGATAAGCTGGAGCCGGAGCGTAGTGTGCGCATGATCTCGCGTGTGGGTTCTACAAGTCCGGTTCATTGCACGGCGGTCGGGAAGGCGATTCTCGCCGCAATGACGCCGGAAGAAGCGAACGACGTTGTGAAGCAGTTGAAGCTGGGTAAGTTCACGCGCAAAACACTGGTGACGCGCGAGGCACTGCTGCAGGAACTGCCGCGCACCAAGAGGCGCGGTTATGCAATCGACGACGAGGAACGCGAAGAAGGTGTGCGCTGTGTCGCGGTGGCGATACTCGATGGCAAAGAAAGCCCGGTAGCGGCAATCAGTATTTCAGGACCGACCTTTCGCATGACGGCCAAGAAGGTCACGTTCTTTGTCGAAAAGCTGTCGGCGTGCGCGCAGGGGATTCGCAAAGACATGGGATATCTTCCGCGCAAGGAACGCTCACTTAAACCGGCATCGAATGCCTGACGCTGGTCTTCCCGTTGAAGGCGGGATTTCTTTTTAGACTCTATGGAAGCACTCTCAATCCGAAAAACAGAAGACGTACGCTGGGACGCAATCAGCCTGGGTGAAGTGATGCTGCGGCTCGATCCAGGCGAAGGGCGCATTCACACGGCCAGACAGTTTGCCGCATGGGAAGGCGGCGGCGAATACAACGTGGCTCGTGGCCTGCGCCGTTGCTTTGGACTGCGCACGGCGATTGTCACCGCGTTTGCAGACAACCCGATCGGTCGATTGATCGAAGACTTCATCCTGCAGGGCGGGGTCGATACTTCGCTGATCCGCTGGGTCGATTACGACGGCATCGGCCGCACGGTCCGCAACGGTTTGAACTTCGTCGAGCGCGGCTTTGGCATACGCGCTGCTGCAGGCTGCTCTGATCGTGGACACACTGCGATCTCGCAGGTGAAGCCTGGCGATTTCGACTTCAGCAATATCTTTGGCGCAAAGAATGGCGCACGCTGGCTGCATACGGGCGGCATCTTTGCAGCGCTGTCCTCTTCGACTCCTGAAGTGGCTTTTGAAGCTCTCGATGCGGCGCGTGCTGCGGGAACGATTACATCCTTCGATCTGAACTATCGGGAATCGCTTTGGAAGTCTATTGGCGGCACTGCGAAAGCTCAGGAAGTCTATCGTGCGCTGGTCGGCAAGGTCGATGTGCTGTTCGGCAATGAAGAGGCTTTTGCCTCGATGCTTGGGATCAGGCCTGACGGCGGGGACGCTGAGACGGATCACCTGGTGCGAAACGAGAACGCGTTCCGGGCAGTGGCTGCTGCTTATCCCAACCTGAAGCTGGTGACGACCACGCTGCGCGCTACGCATTCCGCCTCACGAAATGCCTGGGGAGGCCTCGCGCTTTACCAGGACGAGATGGTTCTGGTGCCGCTGCAGGAGGTCGAAATTCTTGACCGCGTGGGCGGCGGTGACTCGTTTGCATCGGGACTGATCTACGGCCTGCTGAAAGGCGAGTCGATACAGTGGGCACTCGAATGTGGAGTCGCGCACGGTGCGCTTGCGATGACGACGCCCGGCGACAACAGCATGGCAACCCTCGCAGAGGTAAGACGCGTGATGCAGGGCAGCTCGGCTTACATCATCCGATAAACGACAGGAAGAGAAGATGGCAAATCCAGTAATCGAACAAATGAAAAGCGCGGGGCTGATTCCCGTGCTGCGCGGCTCGCAACAGGATGCATACGCCCTGGTGGAAGCAATGGTCGCAGGCGGCATCACGGTGATGGAAGTGACGATGACCGTTCCGGGCGCGGTGGACGTGCTGCGGAAGCTGAAGGACATTTACGGAGACAGGCTTCTGCTTGGCTCCGGCACGGTTACAACAGTCGAGCAGTGCGTGGCCACCATCGAAGCAGGAGCAGAGTTCGTCGTCAGCCCGAGTCTGCACCTCGATGTGATCGCGAAGACGAAGGAACTGGGTAAGGTATCGATGCCGGGCGGACTCACTCCCACAGAGGTAATTACTGCGTGGAACGCGGGTGCAGATTTTGTGAAGATCTTTCCCTGCTCGGCGATGGGCGGCGCGAGCTACCTGAAGGCGTTGAAAGCCCCGTTTCCTCAGCTGAAGTTGATTCCTACCGGCGGCGTTACGGTCGACACTGCTGCTGACTTCATAAGAGCCGGCGCCGAGGCGCTGGGGGTTGGCTCTGATCTTGTGAACGCCGCAGCCGTCAAGAATGGAACACCTGAAATCATCACTAAGACCGCCCGGGCTTACGTTGAGGCGATTGCCAAGGCGCGCGCCTAAGCTTAATACAACTCACGACAATGCCTCCGCAGTGCGTTGCGGGGGCATTTCTGTTTGCCGCCTTTCGCTTTATCCCTTTTCGAGAATCAGCGCCGCCTGCAGCATAGCCTTGGCGTAGGCGATGTCGTAGAGATCACCTGCGTATCCGCCACCGCCAGGATAGCCGGGGATGGGACCCCGCTCGCGATCGTATTCGATGGCTCGCGGGTGTTCGGGGTAGAACTCGCGCGTATACTTCACCCGGACCATTTCGCGCATCACTGCGAGCATGTTCACGTCGCCTTCGTCGATGAAGCCTTCGTCGTACTTCACATACGGTTTTTCGATGTGAGGGTTGCGGTAGTGAATGTGATTGATGCGATCGCGAGAGCCAAAATAACGACAGACTTCTACTGGATCTTCTCCTAGTTCACGTGTCACTCCGCAGTCGAAGGTGATGCCGTTAGCCGGGCTGTTCACGATTTCAATCAGGTGCTTCCATCCGGCGAGGGTCGCCATGATCTGCTCTGAACCGCGGCTTAGCGGCACGGGAGGATCGTTCGGATGTAGTGCGAGGCGCACATTGGCTTTCTCTGCAGTGGGCACAACGGCCTTCAGGAAATAGGTCAGGTTCTCCCACATTTCTTTCGCCGTGTGCGTGCCTTCTTCGGGAAGTGGTGGAAAATTCTTCATCCGGTCATAGTCCATGCCGGTAAGTCCTGCGCCTCCGCGGCCAGTCTGCTCGTAATAGCCTTCCATTGCGCGATGGGCGTAAAAGTTATACTCGACGACCGGGATGCCGACCTTCCCTGCTGCCTGGATCGACAGCCTGACCTTTTCTATCTCTTCATCGCGTCCGGGCTTGCCGTAGATCGTCTTCGGGAAACCGGAGATCATCAGGTTTCCGAGTGTTACGCCGGCAGCTTTCAACTTATCTACGATTGGTTGAAGCTTTTCGGCGCCCCAGGGGATTTCGGGGCCTCCGGCAAGGACGTGGTAGACGCCGATTTGCACGACTCCGCGAATGGCTTTGTCTGTGACTCCATCGCGCAGGCTGATGGCTGTTGCGATTTTGGGGGTGTCTTCGCTCTCCTGCGGCATTCCGTTGCCGAGCCACCAGGGCTTCTTGTCTGCCTGGGCTGTGGCGACAAGCGGCACGAGGGCCGGAGCGAGGACGGAGGAGGCGATGCTTTTGAGGGCACTTCTTCGCGAGAGACTGCGCTTTATCAATGGACACTCCTGCGGTCTCGGATTCTGACACACCAAAGCTCCCTGGTCCAGACTTCTGATTGTCTTATATGGTGAGACCCTCTCTCAGAGTTGAACGGTTAAGGCGTTGACATGACTGTGAGCCACGGCTTAGCTTAGGCCGTCGGCGATTCTTTCGCGGATGCTGCGATGAACGTGTCCTGAGTGGCTCGCTTTGACGGGACAGTGACTTTCTAACGGTTTTTTGCAAAGATCGATCTATTCCGGATTCGATTCAGGCGTACAAACACATCCGCCAGCTTAGAGGCGGCCAGAATATGGGGAAGAACTGCATGAAGAAGCTGTTGGTTGCTGTATTCGCACTCTGCACTCTGCTTGGCGGCTCGAATGCCTGGGCACAGGTGAAGCTCTCAAAAGAACAGATAGTCTTTTATACCTCCGACTGGAAGGGCGACCGCTTTCCGGATGGACGGCCGAAGCTGCCGGATGACCTGCTGAAGCGCGCTCTCGATATGACGATCGAGGACGTGTGGGACTTTCTCCGGTCGCATGGATATCACAACCAGTTTGAGGGTGGATGGCAGGCACTGCACATCGACAAGCCCTTTGCGGGCCGCGCACTGACGGCGCAGTACATGCCGACCCGGCCCGACATGGCCAAGGCTATCGCGGCGGAAGGCAAGTCGGAGGGCCGGGTGAGCGGCACGAACAGCTGGCCGATTGCCGAACTGCAGATTGGCGATGTGTATGTGGCCGATGGATTCGGCAAGATCATCGATGGCACGCTGATCGGCTCGAACCTTGGCAATGGCATCGCGGCGCACACGCATACGGGATTCGTCTTCGATGGCGGCATTCGCGACCAGGAAGAGAATCGCGAGATTCCTAATTTCAACGGCTTTTATCGCGGCTACGATCCTTCGTTCTGGGTGGACATGGAGCTTACCTCGATCAATGCACCGGTGCGCATCGGCCGCGCGGTTGTGTTGCCCGGCGACCTGGTGCTGGCCAAACCGGAGGGTGTGATCTTCATTCCAGCGATCATCGCCGAAGAGGCGATCAGCTCTGCCGAATTCACGGCGCTGCGCGACGAATACAACTTCGAACTGAACAAGAGCGGCGCAAACGGTGGGAAGTTCGAGGGCGGATGGGATGCAAAGAAATTCGATGGTTTCGAGAAGTGGATCAACGCGCATCCGGATAAGGTAAAGATGCCGCGCAAGGAGTTCGACGATCTGCTGGCGAAGGCTCGGGGCGAGAAGAATAACGACTAACCGGATCGCCTCATGAAAAAGGAGCTGCCTGATGGCAGCTCCTTTTTTCTTTGCAGGAAACGCTTACTTAATGACGGCGCAGGCAACGCGTGCACCTGACCCGCCGATGGGCTGCGTCTTGTAATCGTCAGGGCTCGCGTGGATCACGACTGCTGCTCCGTCGGCATCGAGCAGTGCGGGCTTCCCGTTATCACCCTTGAGTGAAACCAGCGTGGAGTAGACTTCGACGGTAGCGCTGCCATCTGCATTCACATACAGGTTGGGAAGATCGCCGGCGTCGTTGGCGTCTGCATTCATGATGCCGTGCACGACCGGGGTTGTGGAGTGAACGTGCGCGCCGGCGCTCTTGAAAGCCGCGTCGCTGCAATCTCCCTTTTCGTGGAAATGCATGCCATGCCATCCAGGCGTGAGACCCTTTGCTTCGACGCGAAGCAGCACGCCTTTGGGCAGACCCGTAACGGTGATGGTTCCGATGGAAGAACCACCTGCATTCTTCAGCTCGCCGGTGTGGGCGTCGGGCGCCTGCGCGGGAAGCGCAGACACGGTTACCAGGGTAAGAGCGACTGCCAGTGTGCCGCGGATCATTGCTTGACCTTTCTGAAACCTTGTATTGACCGGCCTTTATCGATGCTTCCGGAAGACCGGCCTCGCATTGATGATACCTGCAACATGTTGATCCCGGGTTTCGAAACGATCCGGATCCCGGTTGGCCTGGCGGCCGGTGATTGGCCATAGCCTGGGAGACAATTTCTTAGATTGCGCGCCACTTCGCCGGACTTTCGGCACAGCTCTTTCGGAGTATTCGCCGCTCAGCTTTAGTTGTATGTTCGATAACGGCATACGTCGCTACACTTATTACAAATAACAGCCTGATCAATTGAGGAAAGAGCTGGTCGCCAGTTGGCCAAGTCTGCCGCTGGTGTATCCAGGCAGGCCCACGCCGGGCCACCTGTTATCGCGGAGGATAACAGCGGCAGCGACAAAGGGGGCATTGGTTTTTTGGAGTTTCCACACGGACGAGAGCGGCGTCGTGCGGTTGTACACCCATCCGCTTCATAGACACTGATAGACTGCGCCAGCAAGATTGGCGCAGTCTTTTTTTTCTGCCGCACAGCATCTGTTGACAAGGTGTTCGGGGAAACGTATACCCGAATCATTCTTCTTGAGGAGCAGTGCCGCTGTGACGAAAGCACGACTTGGTTTCGCACTCAGCTTTTTTTCTCTCGCCTTTCTCCCTACCCTCACGGCACAGACAACCGCGCGCCTGACAGTCGATACGGCGACAAAGACGGCAGACGTGAGCCCGACACTCTACGGCCTGATGACCGAAGAGATCAATTACTCCTACGACGGTGGGCTGTATGCGGAGATGATCCGCAACCGTGGCTTCAACAATGGCGATTGGCAGCGGCTGGCGCACTGGTCTGTGCTAACACACGGCAACAGCGTCGCGGAAATGACAGCCGATAAAGATAACGGTCCCAGCAAGGCACTCCCGTACAGCCTGCAGGTAAAGGTTAGCGCAGCGTCCGATGGCAATGAGGCCGGTGTTGCGAACGATGGCTACTGGGGCATGGCAGTTCGGCCTTCAACAACTTATACAGGATCGTTCTACGCGAAGGTAAATGGGGTTGGCGACGCCCATGTAAAGCTGGTAGCGAATGACACCGGCATGACGGTGGCCGAAGCAAAGGTTCCGGTGCAGGACGGCGACTGGAAGCAGTACACCTACACGATGAAGTCGACCGCCATGGCCAGGGAGGGCAGCGCGAATCACTTTGAGATCACCTTCGCTCATCCTGGAACAGTCTCGCTGCAACTGGTTTCGCTCTTTCCGCCAACCTACCATGATCGCCTCAATGGCAATCGCCCTGACCTGATGGAAAAGCTCGCGGCGATGCATCCGAGTTTCCTTCGCCTGCCTGGCGGCAACTATCTTGAAGGCGACCACATCAACGAACGCTTCAACTGGAAAGAGACTATTGGACCGCTCGTGGATCGCCCTATGCACCGTTCGCCGTGGGGATATCTTTCAACGGATGGACTGGGATTGCTGGAGTTCTTGGAGTGGTGTGAGGATCTGAAGATCGATCCGGTGCTGGCGGTTTATGCGGGCTACTCGCTGCAGGGTGAGCATGTTGTCGGCAAGGAGCTTGAGCCGTTCGTGCAAGATGCGCTGGACGAAATTGAATACGTAACCGGCGACGTGAACACGAAGTGGGGCGCGGTACGTGCGAAGGATGGGCATCCGGAGCCGTTCAAGCTGCACTACATCGAGATCGGCAATGAGGATCAGTTCGATAAGGCAAAGACGTACGACGAGCGCTACACTGCATTTGAAAAGGCGATTCGCGCGAAGTATCCGCAGTACAAGCTGATCGCGACGACACGGGTGAGCAAAGGTTCACCGGATGCGATCGACGATCATTATTACCAGACGCCGGAAGAGTTCTATGCACTGGTGCACCACTACGACACGATGGATCGCAATGGACCGAAGATCTTCGTAGGTGAGTGGGCTACTCGCACGGGATCACCTACTCCGGACTTTGGCGCTGCGCTGGGTGATGCGGCGTGGATGACAAGCATGGAACGCAACAGCGATCTGATCGTGATGGCGAGCTATGCTCCACTGTTCACCAATGTGAACCCCGGCGGGATGCAGTGGGAGACGGACCTGATTGGCTACGATGCTGCGCGTTCGTACGGATCACCGAGCTACTGGGCGCAGGTGCTTTTTGCTGCGCACCTTGGCAACGAGGTCGTAAAGAGCGGCGCAGAGGGTGTGAATCCGCGCTTTTTCTGGTCCGCAACCGTCTCTACGGATAAGAAGATCCTGCACCTGAAGCTGGTCAACGGTTCGGACGAGCCACAAGCGCTCACGCTCGACCTGAACGGAATAAAAACCGGTAGTGCTGCGATGACCTCACTGCATGCCGCTTCGCGCTGGGCGACCAATTCTATTGAGAAGCCGCATACAATCGAGCCCATTGTGTCGCGGATAAATGTGAGCGGCAAAGAGTGGAAGCACTCAGTAGGCGCTTACACCATCGAGGTGCTTGACGTACCGCTGCAATAGTCTCGACATAGACAAGAAAAAACGGGAGGGACGGCGCCGATTCACCGGATGCTTCCCTCCCGTTTTTTCTGGCGGATGATTCTGATTCTCAGCAGCGAACGATCTTCGGTGAAGCAATTCCCTTCGTGGCATTCCGACTGTCCACGATGAGTTGGGAGCGTTCGACTATGCCCTCATAGTCGTAGTCAGAATGATCGGTCACGATGACGACGCAGTCGTACTTCTCGATATCTTCGAGACCCGAAGAGGTGATGTTCAAGTTGTAGTGACGTCCTTTTCCGACAGCGGGGCAATAGGGATCGTTGTAGAACACCTCTGCACCTTGTGCGCGAAGCATCTCAAAGATGGAGAGCGCAGGAGATTCACGGAGATCGTCGATGTCTTTCTTATAAGCCATCCCCAGCATGAGAATGCGAGATCCATTGACCGCCTTCCTGTGCTGGTTCAGCGCACGAGCAACTGATTGCACGACGTAGGCCGGCATCGCCTCGTTCACTTCACCTGCCAACTCAATGAAGCGCGCGCTGAAGTCATATTCCTTTGCTTTCCAGCTCAGATAGAAGGGGTCGATGGGAATGCAGTGGCCGCCGAGCCCTGGCCCGGGATAGAAGGCGTGGAAGCCAAAAGGCTTGGTCGAAGCGGCGTCAATAACTTCCCAGATATCGATGCCCATACGAAGAGAGAGCAGCTTGAGCTCGTTCACCAGCGCAATATTTACGCAGCGGTAGATGTTCTCAAGGAGCTTGCTCATCTCGGCAACCTGAGTTGAGGAAACACGGACCGCACGATTGAAGATGCGTTCGTAGAGTGTGGCTGCCATGACAGTTGCAATCTCGTCATGACCTCCAACCACCTTGGGAATATCCCTGCGGGCCACGGTGTTGTTTCCCGGATCTTCCCGTTCCGGCGAGAAGGCTACGTAGAACTCTCCCTCTCCTGCTGGGCTACCCGCTATCTTCGCCTTTAGCCCCGAAGGGTTGCCACCTTCAAGAATGGGGATGAGCACCTCTTCGGTTGTTCCAGGAAAAGTCGTGCTCTCGAGAACGACAAGCTGACCTTCGCGAAGCCACGGAGCCACCGACCTGGCTGTGCCTTCGATAAAGCTCAGGTCGGGCTCGCGATGTTCTGTAAGTGGCGTCGGAACGCAGATAATGATCGCATCCTGAGTGGCGAGATGCGAGAAGTCTGCAGTGGCATTGAAGCCCTGCCGTTGAGCGGTCTGAATCTCGGTAGGAGGGATACGAAGGATATAGGACCGGCCATCTTCGAGGCAGCGTACCTTCTCAGCATCGATATCGAAGCCGGTCACTTTGAAGCCGCTCTCTGAGAGCAAGAGGGAGAGAGGAAGGCCTACATATCCCAGGCCGATAACGGCGACGCGGGCTGTTCTGGTTTCGAGGCGATCCAGGCGTGCCTGGGCGATTTGGGTCAGGTCGAGTGTACTTTGCATAGACACACTACGCGTTGCACACTGTGTTCCGAACCCGTCAGCGCAATGCTATGACGCACTTACGCTGAATTTATTAAGCGCTTTTGATCCTCGCGGAAACGCTGCTTTGCGCAAATGTGCAAACTTCAGCACATAACGATTGATGTCGCGTTATATGCAGATCCTGCTTTGACAAAACAGCCGTGATGCACAGCATCACGGCCATAATGAAATCCTCGAGGAAAGTTTGAATGGGGCTGCTTTACTGGGGAGAAGCGGTCAAGCTGGTCGGCGGATTCGGCTGTTTTCCGCCAGAGCTGAATTCGTAAGCGCCACGGTCCCAACCTCCATCCAGTCCCCTGGTGACACCGTTGTAATCGATGTTGTAGGGAGCCGGGAGTGTCTGTCCTGCATCTGTGGCACGAGCAAGCTGATAGTTATGACCGGAGTAGCCTGCGAACAGCCCCGTATCCGTGTAGGTTTGGCCGTTGGCTTCGTCGCAGGCTGTATTGCAAAGATCGTAATCGCTTTGAAGCATGGACCCAGTAGGCGAATTCCAGTAGATATTATTTCGACCGATTGAACCTGCTGCAAAACTGCCCCCATTTGCAGTGTTCATGGTTGCAAATGAGATATTGATGAAGTCGTTGTTATAGACCAGATAAGGCCCGTTGGAATTGCTCTGCGACTCAAGGACTCTTGGATAGCTGCCGCCCATGGGGTCGTGCCAGACGTTTCCGTAGATCGCCCATGAAGAGTTGCAACCTCCGTTTGGACACGCCATGATGCCTTCCACCTGCCAGTTGGTCACTTCGTTGTAGCGGAATGTCGCGTTTGTGGAGTCCTGTTCAGCGATGACGTTGGGATGGCAGTTGGGATTTCCCGGTGTTGAATCGGCACTATCAGCGAAGCGGGTGTGCTCAATGATGAGATTGGAAGAGTGAGCGGCCCAAAGGATAGTGCATGCACCGTGCAGATTGCTGTACTGCACCGTCAGATTTGCCTGCAGATCATAACTCGACCCATTCCAATGATTGAGGTCGATGCTACGAGCGTCGCCATTCTGATTGCATGCTGTCGTTCCACAGGGACCGGCTACTTCGATATACCGGAGGATGACGCCAGCGGTGGGCGCGCTAACGCCAATGGAAGATGGGCTGCCGGAACTATTGGCGAGATTCATGCTGATCCCGTTTGCCACCGCCCCATCAATCGTTACGTAGTTACTGCCCAGCCTGATTCCCGCTACGACAACCTGGGAATCATAGGCAGCGTTCCAGCCTGCAGTAGCTGAGCCGCAGGTCGCGTCCGCTGCGGTAGCCCGGCGGATGGTGATTGGTTTCCCTGAAGCACCGCTGGCAGCCGTTACGATCGAGCCGGAGTAAGTGCCCCCCGCAACGCAGACGACATCGCCTGCGGCCAGTGAGCTCCAGTTAATGCTCGATACGTCCGGCCACGCGCTGGCCCAGGATGTCCCGTTGCCAGTGGTGGCTGCAGAATGGTTGACGAACTTCGTGGCGGCGAACAGCGGCATGGCCGCTGTAGCTGCCCAAACGAAGCAGATTAGCCTTGTGAACTTCATCATTTCAATTCCTTTTCGCGTCGACCAGCCGGTTGCTTCATAGGGAGCGAGCTAGCAGCGGCATGGGGGGATGTCACGTGAAAGTTTCTCTGTCCTGCCTCTGGACAAAACTGCCTATTCTGCAAACTGTAAGGGTCTTTGAAGTAAGGATTGATAACAGGTCAACTCAGTCACCTGCCGGGACACAGCGGCCTTCGGATCGGGTCATCCCTTCACTTCACTTACTTTCGACACAGGAGTGGTTGAGTCGGAGACGAGAATCTCCCGACGCCGATCCATCCAAGGTTCAGCATGAAATGCCTGACCGGACCCATGAAACGAAAGTTCGAAACAGACTAACCCTCGCGTGCTTTTTCCAGCAGGTCCCTACGTAACGCACTGAGTTTGCAGTTTGCAAAAAGCGTATGCACGTATTCAGCCATTCATTGTTACAAATGATGAAGCACACAAGCCCCCTTGATCGGCGAGTTACAGTCGCCGAACAGAATGGCTTTCGTTTTCGTGGTGATTTTGTCGCGTAGAAACTACGGGTAACGTGGTAATTTTTTCGCTAACAGGTTCGATCCACTTTAAATATCTCGGCGTTGTGATTTTCTAACTAGTCCGAAATTAAGTTGGCTTGATTCGCATCAAGATCGACGACTCAGATCAAGTCGCCCCCATTAGGCATTTTCGGCTGCAGCTGGAAGACTCCACTCGAACACCTTCGGCTCGGATGGACCTGCATCGTCAAAGGTGTGAAGCGCTGCCCGGGTCACGTCTGGCATCACGCGGTTCAGGTACTCCTGGAGCGCTTCGCGGCTGCCATATTGAGCAATGACGTAAGCGAGCATCTCTTCAAGACTCAACTTTCTCGCATCGGCTACAATCGCGGGAGTTGCAGCTGTCTCCATGACTCCAATGAACTTCTCACTGTAGGCTACAGCCACTGTTGGCACAGATTGCGAGATCGCGGCGATGCACGCATGCATCCTCGAGCCGATGAAGAACTCGCAACGACCAATGATTTCCTTGATCTCGCCCTGATCGTACTCTCCACGCAACAAACCCAGCCGACCGGGATATTTCTCCGCGCAGGCTTGATACACCGCCTCGCAGGCCAGCACGTCGCTTTCTGAATCTTTTTTAGTCCCAAATACATGAGGGATGAGCAGAACTGATGCTCCCCGTTTCATCAAAAGGTGAATGATCTTGTGAATGAACTCGGGATAATCCAGCTGAAGGCCAAACATGTTTGCACGGTTGTAGCCGCCCATGTAGAGCAAGCCGCTGACGTTAAGACCTACAGGCTGCTTCGCGGATAGATCCAATCCGCCATCAACCTTCATGCTCAAGGATGCTACCGGCTCGAGAGCAAAACCAACGTCATAGCGAAAAGATGCTTTGGGTACGGAACGTTTGCCTGCGTACAGCTGCTCAAGCGCTGCAATGCTGCGATAGTCTCGCGCATAAATACGGTCCGCGCGACATGCAATGAACGATGTGACTACCCGGGCTACCCTACCGCGGAATGGCCCATAGGTCTGCGGAAGGAGAATAAGTTTTTTGCCCGCAAGGATGATGAGAATTTGCGGTAAGGCTACATAGAAGAATCGCCGGATGCCATATATGTCGCTGAAGCTGTCGCCGCCTGCAATGGAAGCGAAGAGATCGCAAGAGATGATTGCTTGTATCGTTGGATGGCGAGACGACAGCGACTCCCGCAATGCGCGCAGAGGAATCAACCTGTAGAGCAGCAGACATGCAATCAACACGACGATGTTGTTCCACAGGAACAGCGTCTTCGAGAACCTCATATTGTGTAGAGGAACTTCGATGGCCTCGCCGTCAAGCCGCATACTGCGCTTCGAGGAGACTCGTGCGTAGTCGAGGATAAATATGTCAGCAGTAGGCCACTGCCGATGTATGCACCGTATCGCTCCCGCAGCGAGCGCGCCAACTCCCATGTTTCCGGTTTCAAAACTTGCCCCGATCAGGCCGATACTGTGTACATTCGGATCATCTGCCACGACTTGACCTCCCCTTCCGCATTATTTTTATCTCGTTCCCGCTTTCAAACGTCTTGACCGCCTGATCACAAACAGCAGGAGGAGCCCACCAGTGAAGAGGATGGCCAGAGCGATGAAGCGACGCTCGACAACAGCCTCCACGCCGGCGATGCCTTGCTTGTAGTAGAGATCCTGAATTCTGCGGCCGAAGCGGCTGCGCGATAACTGCATGTCGCGAAAATCTGAAAGACGGCGATCCAGATTGATCAGGAATGATTTTTTTGAGACATCAACAGAGCCCGGCCGACGGTCGCCGTAATAAGACACATCCACTGTTCGCTCTTCACGCGGTCCCAGTGTTACATCGAATCCGATCTGACCTGGCTGCTTCCGAAGCGGGATACTGATGCCGTTCAACAGAACTGAAGGACTTGCATCCAATGGCACATTCGGTCTGAAAAGATGAAAGGTCACGGGGCGATCGGCGGGATTCACCAGCCGCACGTTCTGCGACAGGAGACACACATCGTAGTCCCCGTCATCTCTGATTCGCTCCAGATACAGGCGATGAACGATATCTCCGAGGCTCCGCCAATGTATGCCAGGATTGAGCTGATTCACAGCTTCAGCGGTACTGCTGAATTCTCCAATGCCCTTCTCAAAATATTCCTGGTGGATATAGAAGAGCTGAGGGTTACCGAGAAAAGCGTTGATGGCGATGTTTGGCATCGAGACCGGCACCTCGGCCGACACTCTCTTCACGCTCAGGAATCCATTGAAGGAGAGTGTCCAGGGACGAAGCGTATACAGCAAGTCGCTGGGCATGCTGGACCCTAGGGGAATGTTTTCCGAATTTACAGTCGCCCAGAATCCTGCCTTCTCAAGAAGGGCAAAGGTTTCCGCAGGAGCGATGGCGTGGGGAAAGACCATCACTTTGTCATAGGGAATACCTGTCTTTTTCTCAAACTGATCCATGCGGGCGATGGATTGCTGTATGTTCTCCGCCTGCAAAGCGAGTGGCTGCGAATTATAGGCACCAAACTCGCGGTGGTTATGGTTATTGCCGTGAACAGCAATCGAAAACATGTCAGGGTGGTCGAGGATAAGATGGCTGACCTGCGGCTGACTTCTATCGAAGTTCCACGGGACGAATGCGATAGTTGTGTGGAAGTGATGCTGCTGCATCTCCCGCAGGAGTGCTGAGTACTCGAGATTGCCATAAGGTTCCGTCAGCCACGGGTCATCAATTGTGAGGTTTGCATCCTGCTCGGGAATTTGCCATGCTCTTTCTCCTGCAATCGAGCGGAGAAAGATAAGAGGCGAAGAGAGGAGCGAAAAGGTCTGCTGTAGCTGGGCTGCACTTCCCGCCACGACGGTGCCTGTTGTTTTCATCGGCGCAGCCACGAACACAGACCGGCCATCAACGATCATGCTCACCAGCTCGGGGAATATTGTCTCTCCACTTCGGACGGAAGCAAGAAGAGTGACGGACGGCTCTTGCGCAACCTCCAGGGCACATAAGGGTGTATCGATACTTCTGGTGGCGACTCCGTCGAGCGAATGTAGCAGTTTGCTCTTCCCCGAGAAAAGAATCTCCCACTGGCGGCTCTCGCCGGGTATGCTGCCGCAACCGATGACGCGATTTCCCGTGATTGTGGCGAGAAGTCCCTTCTCCTTGCCGGCCTCCGACGCGACCACCATCAACGGCATATGAATCTGTTGCGATGCGTGGAGAACTTCAGTGATTGCTCTGCTGTCCAGCAGGTTCAGAGCTTCGCTATCGATTACGAGGCCGAGAAGATTCGGCTCTTTCATTGCGCGTCGCAGTCGCGGACTGTCAAGGGATCCAGAAATTGCAACAGTGTCGATATCTATTCCATAGAATCTGCCTGCCAACTGGAAGCGCCGCTCCAAATCTCCATCCGGTCCGGATTTCTTCACGATCAACACACTGGACGCCATAGCGGTGGCGCAAAGCGCCATGCACAGGAGAGCGCAAGCCACGATCCGCCGCGTTGCCGGTCCGAAAACACCTGGCATCACCTTTAGATATCCCTTTCGAGCTTGATTCATGCAGGCAGAACCTCGTATTCGAACAGCACTTCTTCTTCCGATTCCGCTTCGAGCAGCATGGGCGTGTCTTCCTCTTCGGGAAGGCAGCGCGAGTAAGCAAAGGTCATTGCGATGACGATCCACAACATGTATCCGTTCTGCCCCCACGAATACATTCCTACGCTGTACATCTGGAAATAGAAGACGACTAGATTCACAAAAAATAAGAGGCTTAGCTCGCCTTCAGGACGTGGGAGCTTCCTGGAGTCACGAAACGCGCGCCAGAGGGGACGGAAGAGGAGCATGATCATGACCGACAGCCCCACAAAGCCGGTCTCGATCATCAATTCTGCCCAGGAACTGTCGCAACTCAGGAAGAGATGAGGCTTTCCAAGAAAATCACCTTCGAGCTGGAGATCATAAAAAGTTTCGAGACCGTAACCCCAGAGCGCACGAGATGGCGTCTCCAGCAACTTTTCTCTAACTGCATGTTGCAGTGCATAACGATATTGATACGAGGTCCCCGTGCTCGTATTCATATCGAAGGAGTTGTCATATATCCCCTTGACTGTGTCCCAGATTCCCGGACGAATGATCACCGCAGCAACAGACAGCAAGATGATTGCAAAAATGTACCGCCTGATCTTTCCTCGCGATAATAGTGCGAGCAGCAGGCAACTCAGTATTACGTCGAGCCAGGGGCCTCGGCTGCTGGTTTTATAGATATTCAGGAACATGAGAAAAAGCCCAATCCAAAGCAGCCTGCGGGTCCATCGCTTCTCCGTCACAGTCAGAAGATAGAGATCCATCGTGATCGCCATGGATAGAGCAGCGCCAAACAGGATGGGATGGTCAAAGGTAGACTGCACCCTGACTTCCCTGTCGGTCTCGGCGTTCATATCGAAGTGGTGCCCGGTTTTTGGGAAGTACTCGAGGACATTGTCGGCGCCATAAGCCTCGAAGGCACCGAAAGAGGAACAGACGATCAGGGCAAGCACCATAGCAAACAGGATCCTGCGAATTGTTTCCCGCCTGGTGAGCGTCTTCCAGTACACGAAATAAAGGATGTAATATTCGGCGATGACCGAAGCAGCCTTCTTGATGCTCATCACCACCTCTACAGAATTCGCTGTGGAAAGAGCACACCATGCGATATGGACGGCGATGAGGAACTTGAGCGGCATCGGCATTTCCACATTCGACTCGAGCTGCCGGCGGCCAACAGATAGATAGAGGACGAGCAGGATCATAATCACAAGCCGCTGCGTTGTGAGCTCGCAAAAGCCCAGAGGAATGCTCGACTCTAGCGGTACAGCAACCATGATGAAAGCAGCAAGCGGCAAAGCAGCTTCGAGCCCAGAGGCGATCGCGACCCGGGTGAGAGCGATGATAACGATGAGATCGATCAGAAGAACTAAAACCACGTTTCACTCACTCCCGAGCTACATGTGCAGACTGTTACGGCTGGGGATTATGGTTTGTGTTGACATACGGGAGCGCAGCATCCTGGGTAGACATGCGCTGAGCAATCGAGATAACTGCTGACTCCGCCTTGCGTGACGGAATGCGGCCGAGGTTGGACGCGGATCCTTGCGGATGTATGCGGTACTTACACCTAAGGCAAAGCTCCATGCATTCAAAGGGTTTTGAATCGCAATTTTGAGAACCTTCAATACGATAAAGACAGGATGACTCCAAGTCAGGTACTCGGCTCTTCCCCGCTCACGATAGATGCGCGCAGCGCGGATGCCCACTCCCGTGGGCCTTCGGTGGATCACCGATATGTCGGCAAAGCTGCGGGTTTTCCAGCCAGACGTCCATGCCCATACCTCATCGGTCGTGTCCCACCCTATCTCTGTCCCCAGGCCGCCTAACTCGGCAAAACATGCCCGCCGATACATTTTGACGGCACCCCGGACGTGATACTCCGGGGCCTTTTCTGCAATGCGCCTACCGTTCTTTTCCACGTAAAGACAACCGCCGGCAATCCCCAATGCGGGGTCGCGATCGAACTCCTGCAGAATTCGCGCAAAGTAGTCAGGTTCAAAGAGCAGATCCGCGTCAAAGCGTGCGATGTAATCGAAGTCAGCAGGATTGATCTTCGCAAGGGCGACAACTATCGCTCCTTCACCGCCCGGCTTTCGCTCACTCCGTGCAGGCAGCCGTAAAAGCTCGATGAATGGAAAACGCCCGCAATAATCCTGCACGATATCCGGGGTATTATCAGTGGACCCGTCATCAACAATGACCCAGACCTCGGGCCGGATTTGCTGATCGAGGATGGATTCAATCATCCCCCTGATGAACTTCTCTTCATCCTTGAGCGGAGTGACAAGAGCGATTCTTGGATTCATTGAGAAGCTCCTCTACTGTATGACGCTGGATAGCCAGGCACGTCGATGGTTCTCTGCTATCTGCTGGAGGCGGTATTGAGTCCGACCGCCCATCGAAAGATATGCAGCCATTTTTCAAGGCTGAAGTTTCGAGCAACGGCCCGATTCGCAAGGCTGCGGAAGGGCATCGTGCAAACGATAATCAGCACGCGAATCCCTGCAGCCAGGGCCATGCTGCATCGATAACATGCGGAGTAAAGATGTCCCCTGGTCGCACGGAAATATTGGAGGGTCGCTTGCTGCTGCCGTAGATTTGCGAAGTAGCGGCCCTGCACCGCAGAGCTTTTTCCTCCGTGGTGAACTACTTCGCAATCGTTGAGATAGAGAAGAGAGAATCCTGCCTGAGAGATTCTTTGGCAGAGATCGATGTCCTCAACGTACATGAAATACTGCGAGTCAAACCCCTTTACGACTGACCATGCTTCTCGTGTCACCATTAGGCAAGCTCCGGAGATAGCATCCACATGACTGGGCTCGCGGGAGTCGGCGAAGAGCACCGCGATACCCCACAGCTTGGAGTTGGGCCACTTTCTGCGAAGAAACTCCGAGTCAAGAAGCTGGTTGAGAATGGTGGGATAGGCCTGGACGGAGCTCATCTGAAGAGAGCCATCGCTGTTCAACAATCTGACGCCAACCGCCCCGACATTGCTCCGAGATTCGGCAGCTTCGATCATGCGGGAGAATACATCGTCGTGGATTTCTGTATCGGGATTGAGAAACAGGAGCGCTCTTCCCTTAGACAGATCCGCGCCCAGGTTGCATGCCCTGGCGAATCCGATGTTCTGGTCGCTGCAATGCAGGATCACTTGGGGGAATGAACTGTGCACAAGTTCGCTGCAGCTGTTATCCCGGGAACAGTTGTCGATCACGATTACTTCAAACGTGAGCTTCGCAGTCTCACGGTAGATGGACAAGAGACACTGACGAAGGTAGTCCGTTGAATTCCAATTTACGATGATGATTGATAGATCCATCTCGTTCGCCTGTTCGCACCCGTTCGAAGTTGTATCAAGTCTGAGTCCCGGCATCAGGCCTGGCCTGCGATTACAGCGCGGCTCTTTTTGATGGACAACCTGCCAAGCCGTTTGTAGATTGCCTGGGGACCGCGGATCCAGTCATATGCACCTTCCAACTTTGCCTTAAACAACCTGAGATCATCATGCTGATTCATGGGCAGGCGGGGTAGGAAATACTGATCGCAGGAGCGCGCGCCGCGACCAACGATGGTTGTCAGGCCGTATGTGTAGCCGGCTTGCTGTACAGAGTGACGCAGGCTACTGCGAAAGGACGGATCCTCTTCAGGAAATGCGTAAGGATAACTGATTGTTCTAACAGGCCGGCCAAGCTTATCCTCGATCGTCCATTTCGACTGCTCCAGTTCGCGACGCACGTTTGCTTCAGAAAGTGAATGAAGCTTGGGATGGCTTACGGTATGCGATCCTACATCGATTCCTGACTGCGCCGCTTCTCTTATCTCCGGCCATGTCATGAATTTTGTATTGCCGAAGTGGTGGGGATGCCCGTCTGCGATACCTGTAACGACGAACAGGGTGGCGTTGAGGCCGCACTTCTGCAGAATGGGCATCGCTTCAGTGTAGAAATCCCTGCAGCCATCATCAAAGGTAATGACTACCGTTCGCGAGCACTCGTTGCCATCAGCCAGCATTTGCAACGCGACCGGGACACTTAACGCCCTGTAACCCTGGTCTCGAAGGTACTGCATGTGCGAAGCGAATACAGCGGCAGAGGTGCTTGTCTCAAAGTAGGGATGACGATCTCCGAGTTGATCAGAAATCCCGTGGTACATAAGCATAGGGATTCTCGCAGAGATATTTACGCGGAAAGCGCGATGTAGTGGCTCAACGACATTTATAGTCAAGAGCCGGTCTGCACGAACATCAGGCATCGGGGCCAATTCCTAGGGTTATGACGTGACGCCGGCTTCCTTGGAAACCAGGCCTGCAGGGCTGGAAAGGTTATCGATCAACTGGAGATAGATTTTCTGCTTCTGTGCCCATCCGTTTGAGCGCATGTATGCCAGGGCATTTTGCGCCAGTAACTTTCTAAGTTCGGGATCATGGCGAAGCTGGCGGATCGCCACCGCAAGATCCCGCGGGTCTTCCGAAGTGAAGAAACGCACACGCGATGCATCGTGATAGAAGGTGTCTACCCTGGTCCTCGATGCGATGACGGGAACGCCTATGGCCATGAACTCCATAATCTTGGTGCTCATGGCTTCGTTTCCAAAATCTGAGCTGGCCTTCTTCGGCACCACCGCGACATCAGACAGCGCCATGATGTCTGCAATCTGATCGCATGGCAGAAAATCATGGAATATAACCACTCCGCCCAAGCCTAGGCTTTCACTTAAGACCATGAGCGAAGGCTTGCTGGGGCCTTCACCGTAGATGTGAAATTCCAATTCTGGCATCTCCGCTTTGAGCAACGCCATTGCATGGACCGCCACATCTACGCCCTGGTGCGCATTGAGGGTTCCAGGGTATGTAATGCGAAACTTATTCGGATCGGTGACGACATCCCGGGGAAAGAACAGCTCATCGTCGGGATAGTTGATGATCGTGGTGCATTGGTCTTTCTCAACCGATCGATTGACGAGGCGAGGCTGCCAGAGGTCGTTTGCGATTATCACGTGATCGGAAAACCATGCTGAAGCTCGCTCAGCGAGAAGCATGGCACGATATTTCAACGACTGCTTGGGAACGCCGAACTTGCTTGCGAAGAACTCCGGCAGGATGTCGTGGATGTCCAGGATGACCCTGGCGCCGAAGATTTTGGGAACTATCGCCGCGAAAACGAGGACATCTGGCACAGAATGTACGTGAATGACGTCGTAAGCCTTATCGAAGTAGCGCGCCGTCAGAGCGAAGAATGAGACTGCCATAAATCGCATGATGCGAGCCGCGTATTTCAGGGCACCTCGCTCATTTCTTTCTCGTCCCTGCACGCGATACACGTTGACTCCATCGATCACTTCGAAAGCAGGCGCGCCGCTTCGTCGTAACGCAATGACATCCACCGTGTCACCACGCTCTCTCAGAGACTTCGCATAACGAAGGATGCGCATGTCACTTTCGTAAAAGGAGTACGCAAGCATGCATACCTTCATCTCAAGCCCTCTTCATACGTAATGAGATTTGACTCAAATAGAACTGCTGATTTCACGATTGGGCGGTGAGCCCGGCTTTTGGACGCCGTACATACAACCGGCGTTTGACGATTCTTCTTGCTGTTCCGAGAAGGGTTCGCAACTTCACCCGAAACGGAAGCTGCAGCCAGCTATGCAGGAGTGAGAAACCTTTGAAGTCAGGGTAAGGAATGCCAAATATTCTCAACGCCGCGAGGCGGCCGAACAACTCCCTGCGCCTTTGCAACAGGTTTACCTGCGCAGACATTACATGGCTCGCCTCGGCGGGCCAGAGCACGACGTATCCGGCTGCGATGGCATCTCTCAGAATTCTCTTCCCTCTAGCTGTGCGTACGATAACGAGCGACAGGCCGGGATTTTCCTTGCCACCTTTGTCATGCCAGGCGTCCCCACATGAGATGTCCGCCATTCTTCCCAAGCCATCGGGGCAGAGGTTGCAACGGAGAGGCCGATACTTTGTGAGCGCACCCCATGATTCTTCGTAGGACAAAGACGCCTCCGCAGGCGCGCTGCCGTATTGCACGCTGAATCTGCCGGGCCATCCGTTGCCCCTATAACGGAGGGACGTTATTTGAGATGGCAACACATTCAGGGATTGGGCTACTTCAAGCGTGCCCTGCGTGCTTGGAGTTCCAGCACAAAAAAAGGAAAGAACCAGACCCAGCTTTTTATCGAGACCAGGATTTTCTTTTCGCAAGGCCGAGACTGCAGCGACATCACAGGGCTTTCCTATGAAGACACACGGGCTCTCGCTTTCTTCCACCGCCTTCAGCCCTTCGCAGGGCGAGGCCGGGGAATAACGCGAACCAGCCCGCTCCAATAGTTCTCGGCGGCTGCGGCTCTTTACTGTGCGGTTTTCCCAGGGCTTTTCTTTATCCGTTCCAGTGTGGAGGACAAAGTCCATGCCTTCGTACTCAAGGCAATAGAGCGACAACGCGGACAGGATTCCCCCGGAGGATGCCTTGAAGCGGATTGCGGGGTCGCTTGCATAGCCTTCCCATATCTCGAGCGCATTGCCAAAGGAGTGTTCGGCTTCCGTCGCCGGCGAAGGTGCGACTGCTGCAACGTCCACACTATACCCGGGACAGATGTCGAGACACTTCCTGCACTCTCCACAGCCGGGTGACTTGAAGACAGGACGAATTCCAGATGACTCGATGTTGACGAGCGTCACCGCACCTTTCGGACACGCGAAATAACACGCGCCGCAACCAGTGCAAAGATCCCACGCCACGACGTCCGCCAGGCTTCTGATCGCGGTCATTGCATCCTCCCCGCGGCTTCGGCGGCGATTGGAATACACCCTCTATCTCCGCCTTGCTCAAGCGAGGACGCGTATCTCTTATACCTCTCTGAAAGCAGAACGAACCGGTCTTTCTCCAGTGCAGCAACATCGGTGAATCGCTGTGCGGTCTGCGTCTGGACGGTGAATCCCTGCGGACGTCTCAGTACGTCGACAAACGCGCCATAGCTGCCGCTATTGTGAATGAATTGGTCTCGGTTCTGCATCGCGACCTCTATCGCGTTCTCCGTCAGCTTGTAATGGAGAAGAATCGCAGACACATCCGCCAACCGGGCATCGTTCACCATGTGGACATGAGGAAATAGCGTTACAGCCTGCGGAAAAAAAAGGGGGTGTTTCGTGAGGAGGCAGTTGCTGCCATACAGGGTTCTGCGAATGCCGCCCCAGAACAACTCGGCGCCTGGGCTGTCCAAGGTGTTTCCTGCCCCATGCTCACGCGTTATTTCCGAAGTTGCGTAATCGGTTCGGGTAACACCCGAGATGTCATAGAACGGATAGAGCCGTTTGAGATCTCTTTGACGCCCGGCGGACCCGGTCGGTGGTGCATCTGCAAACATATCAAGCATCTGAGCGAACACCGCCGTATATTGATTTGCATTCAGATAGGACAGAAACCCGCGCAGATCGATCGAACTCGAGAAGGGATAGTCGAAAAGTTCGTCGATGTCTGCGTCCAGACACCATCCGCCGGGACCGGACTGCTCGGCGAGATACATTTTGAAATACCTCTGATTCGAACTGACGGGCAGAGTCGATCTTGAAACGCTTGTGTTTTCGTAAGACATTGCGATAGGGACCGTCTGATCCGAGGAGCCGTTATCGAGAAAGAAGATGTGCTCGACGCCCATTGCCTGGTAGTGCCGGATGAAGGCATCGATAAAATAGGCGCCATTCCTCACGACACACGTAACCACTGCCTGATCTTTCTTGAGCCGAACCGATCGTGGGCCGTGCAGATGGGTCAGACTTCGCCGCACACGGCTTCGCTGCAGGCTCCACTTCCACCCCGGCGGAATAGCAGAGTTCACGAGCTGCTTTGCAAAGCTCTTCATAGGGATGCGTCTCCGCTCAACGGATATTGCGAGAGGCAATTCTCCCGCTCATAGCCAGCGGCGCACACGAAGGCCTGGTGAGGCGGCGTGCTTTTCATCAGGATGACGTAGCTCGCTTCGATGCCGTCGCGATCGGACACTACGTAACCGCATTTCGCGATAAGACTTTCAATTATTTGCCTCGAAGACGCATTCTCTGGATCTGCGAATGCAAGACATCTGGCCGATTGAAGTTCCGCGATGATCTGTTCCGTAATTGGATCGTTAGGTATTTCTCCACTTCGTGCTACGAAGATGAGATCGAAGCTCTCGATTGCGTTGCTCGCTTTAAACTCCTGGACTATCTTTGCCTGATCCCTTTCAATGGGGTCTTTAACGGGATCGATTGATTTTTTCGGCCCTGTATTTTCTCCTGACGCGTGGAGCACGCGATCTCGCAGACAACAGATGGCTGGAGGTGACGACCTCCCGATCGCCCCTTCATTCACAGCCGCACAGGCTTCATCGATGAGCATATCTCCGCAGATCAGCGCGCTTCTCACTTGTAGATCGCGCGTGGTTTCGCGTATTGATGCGAGAAGCGCAGTTTGCCCTGCGGATAAGGAGGCTTTCGTGCGACCGCGCCTGATGGGCAGGAGTCTCCGTGCCTTCAGATGTTTCCGCAGCTGAGTCATTTTTCGCTCGACCCTATACTGCAGAAGTTTTCTGTTGAGAGTGCTGCTTTTGCCGGGAATGGCTCCTGGATATTCAGCAGGAGCACTGGCACCGACACTAACAATCCTCCGTCGCGCGGGTAGCGAGATTTCCTGCTTCCGGGGATTTGCACTCAACTTCATCCGGCCCATGGCGACGGTGATTCTCTCCGCCAGGGCATCCTGGCCGCATGTCCTTAACGTCTTGTTAAGGGCTTGCAGCCACTCTGTATCGGTTTGCTCTGGGCACTGATGAATGCTGGGGTTACGGGTCTCGGAACTGTCGAATTTGTCGCAATCACCGGTGCGATTCAACGCACAGAATAGGAGCCTTACCCGATCCATCTCTGGATGCCCCAACATCGGAAATTCTTCTGCATACCTGCTCGCACCGCGTACATCTCCCGTGCACATGAGAGACAGGATGTAATAGGCCCACTCCACAGGATCGGGAGTGGACGCGCCGTATTCGCCGAGGCAGTACTGTATGAGCTCGAAGATTTGAGCGTTGGCTGCAGAAGCATTGCCCGCGTATAGGTCGCAGAGAGCGATCTTGAATCTTGCCTCAGGAAAGCGATGCATATAACTCAGACAGAGTCGATATTTGGCTCGTGCCGCAGCGATGTCTCCGGCGCGGAGCAGGAGATTGCCCTCACGCATGGCCAGCAAGTGCTTTCCATTTGAGATAGCGGGAGGCAGAGATTCGTTCTGCCGCGCCGCTACTGCCTGGAGCGGCCGGAAAGGATCGGGTTGAATAATCCTGTGACCGGACGGCAACTCTTTGTTCAGCCGGTACCACTGCAGAATCTGGTCGCGCTGCTTCATCGTGTGCGACGCGTGAACCAGATTGTGCCCCTCGGCTGTTACTCGCTGAAGCTGCTCTTCGTTGCTAAACAACAGCTCGAGCTTGTCAAGCAGATCGTGCGAATCGCCAAAAACGCAATTCTTCATGTCGACAAAGCCAGCCTGTTTTATGTGAACCGTCTCCTCTGTGATCAGGCACGTGTTGCACGCCGGAATCTCGAAGTGCTTTCTGACGACCTCGCCTCCGACAGTGCCGCAGGCAGGCGAAACTTTCGCGGCGTTCAGCAGACGCGCGTAGGCTTCGCCTGCGAAGACCTGGCCTGGTGATGTGCGCGAGAGATATCCGCGATGAGGACAGGATAGGGTTGGATAGTGCTGGGAGATCAACCTATAGACGCGCCGGCGCCAGGGATAGAGAGCCGCCGTAGCCCCCGATAGCAAGACCGGAATAAGCTTTTCCTGTTGATAGTCTCGATAGATTTCAGGATCGATGGAGTTGGGCCAGATGAACAGCTCATCTGAAATCTCGGGCATGTGCTCTACGGCTGTCGCAGCAATGGAGAAGACTGCGTCGACATCCCAAAGCTCCAGGTCTGCAAAAGATCCTGTCCTTGTTTCACACCATGCGTCCGCGTTAAGCAGGGCAAGCTTCGGAATGGAGCGGCTCGACCTCACATTCGTGATCCGTGGCTTTCGGCACGTGAAGAGATTTACACCGCTCTCGAACAAAGCGATGTCCGGCTGATGCAAATCACAGACCTGCTGGTAGTCACAATCATCGTGGATCACGACAACATCGAAGAAATAGGAGAGGCATCTGACATGCTCCTGCTTGTGGTTCAGCAGGAATTCGGGGAGGGCTGATTCGTACTTATTCTGAAAATAGATGAGCTTAGGCTTTTGCGGACCGGTGTACATACGCGTGTTCTTGAATTGCTGGATGACAGCTTTCTGTGTCATCTCCCTCACAGGGAGAGACTCTAACTTTGGCTGGGGGCCTGAATTCGTGGGACGAGCGAACACATTGCAAGTATCCTGCGTACCGGGCGTGGCACATCTTCTAACGGAACGATCCTGGTGAGGAAGCGGATGGAGAAGGCGATTGCGAATGCCGTGAGGACAAAGCCGATAACAAGAGCAGGGACTGGCTGTGTCGTCAAAACCAAGACAAATGCAGCGAGAATCAAAACAGAAAAGAGAGAGCCTACCTTTTTGTTTGTACTCGACCACCGGAATCCGCTCAGGTGCCGCACGACTGGATACACCAGGGCCGCGTGGACGATATAGGAGAGGAAGAAAGCCATTCCTGCTCCGATCAACCCAAAGCGGTTTATTGAAAACCATGCCAGCCCAACTGCTACAACCGCCCAGACGGATTCGCTCAGTATGAAGAAGTCCTGCCTTGCTTTCGCAAGAATGATGAACCCCATTGGCCAGGTCACTACCTGGAGTGCTGCTCCCAGGCTTACCCAGCGCAACACCCCGACCGCAGCCCCGAATCTGGCGCTATAAAACAGGGCGATGACGACAGGTGCAAAAGTCAGGGTTGCAATGACGCCGGGGCCCGCCAGCAACAAGCCGATCAGCGCTTGCTCGTTGACCATGCGGTTGCACTCATCGTTGTTTCTTCCTACGGCGCTCAGGCGGGGGTAGAAATCCGCCCCCATCGCCTGCAAAATGACTCCGACATAAAGACCGCCGAGTGTCCATGCAGACTGATACATGCCGGTTGCCACAATACCTACTTTTCTCGATAGGATCACGCGGACAGCATATGCCACTCCTCCGACAAGCAAACCGCTCAGCATGAACGCCAGTCCCATTTTCAAAAGCGCAGCGACTTCGTTTGTGATTTGCTTCCGATTGATAACTGGAACACGTACACGAATCTTGCGGCTGTACCACCACGAGGTGAGAACCGCCATGGCGGAAACACAGACTAGCGAAGGAACAATTCCCTTCTCCCGAAAAAAGTAGACAATCGGAATTCCAAGTACTGTGCCGGTAAGGGCGCCGATGACGTTCATCCGCGCAAGGTCGCCGATCTTCCTCATTCCCTGGAGCAGCGCACCCTGACCGGCCGATATTAATTGAAGCAGAAGCGACAGAGCGAGCAGGCACACCATGCTGGCGCGCGCCCGGGTTCCAAATGTCATTTGAGAGATGTACGGCGAGAGGACGATCAGCGCGAGTGCGCCAAGTAGACCCAGAGCAACCGATGTTCGTCGAAGAACCGCCACCGTTGTTCCGATACGTTCCTGGTCGTTCTGCCCGACGGCTTCAGCGATCTGACGGACACCGCTATTGTTCACCCCCATACCCGCCACGCTCTGGGCCACCGTGGTGATCGAAGTATAGAGGCCCGCCAACCCAACTCCGCCAGGACCAAGCAAGAGCGCCATCGCCTTGGTACGGACGATTCCGATGCCTATATTCAGTACCGATGACCCGCCAACGACAGCGGAGGACTTGAGTATCTGGCCGTATGTCTGTTTCTTGGGAGCCGTAGTGCACGCCGAATGCGGCGATGCGGGAAGATCGTCGATCTTGGACTCAGGATCGCAGGAGAGCGTAGCCATTTATTGAGCTTCTTTCGCAATCAATCAGGGTGAGACGACCAGATACTGCCTGCAGAAGGCTCATGACATATGCCCTTGCAAAGATGAATTCAGGAAGCACCTTGGCCTGAGAACATGGCCACCGGGGTTTGAACAATGATGTTGATGTCGTGCAGAATGGTGCGGGACTTTGCGTAGCCTATATCCATACGCACCATTTCGTTGAACGTTGTTCGGGAGCGGCCTTTGATTTGCCATAGCCCTGTAAGACCAGGCTGAATTTCCAGCACCCTCCTCTTATGCCATTGCTGATAGCAGGCGCACTCATAAGGGAGGGGTGGGCGGGGACCGACGAGAGACATATCTCCGCAGAGCACATTCATGAACTGAGGGAGTTCATCGAGACTTGTCTTTCTTAGAAAACGGCCAAGTGGTGTAATTCTTGGATCGTTGACCAGCTTGTAACTTCCATTTTCCTGAAGCGCATCCTTCGATCCAGCGATCAGCTTGGCCACATATGCCTGATGCCGGCTGGAATCACTCCCCTGATACATCGATCGAAACTTATAGAAGTTGAACAACCGGCCGTATTGACCGACTCGCTTCTGCGAATAGAACACCGAACCGCGGGAGGTGAATTTGATGAGCAGTGCAATGATCAGAAAAACAGGTGAAAGCAGAATCAGCGCCAGGGTGCTTCCAATGATGTCTATGGAGCGCTTCAGCAGACGGTCCAGGCTCTTACGCGCCGATGTCTTCGAAAGATCGCGGTAAATGACATCTTCATCGTCATTGCCCGATTCGGGTTCTACAGGCTGCGGATAGAGATGAATCGATACACGGAGCCTGGCGACCTCTTCTGCCCCGATGACCTTGACTAAAGCAGCGGAGAACCTTTGTGCGATGGCATCGATACACGGGCCGTCACAGCCGGAGAGTTCGGTCAACAGCACTCCAATGGTCTCGTTCTGCTGATGCCATCCGAGCGTGTCTGTCTCGCGAACACAGGAGGAAATCGCCTCATGCAGTTTTCGAGTCGTAAGGGCACGATCCTTGCGGCGCCACTTCACACCACCGAGAAGCAGGAGCATAAACGGGTTTCCGGAACGCTCGGTGCGTCGACGTTCCAGTCGAAGCTGCCTCAGAAACAAAGACTCGTCCAGTATCTCCCCAGGAATCCGATCTTCTTCACGCAGTACTTCTTTTTCCTGTAGCCGGGGTCGTGCGTAGGCTGTTTTCGCACTTGCGACCATGCAACACCTCAATCTCGATGTATCCATACAGATCCGCAATCGGATATATGGACGGCTTTTATGGTTTGTTTTCAGGGGGGTAACAAGCGGCACAAGAGATTTGTGAAGGCTTAAATTCCCGTAGAGACCCGGAGCGCGGAGGGTCGCTCCAGTTGGTCTCCGTCGATCTCGAAAGAAACAGACTGATTAACAAGGCTTATGGAAATTACCAGCTTGCATCTGTTTTTTTGACTGACTACGACTCCCTCTACTCCGGAAAAAACTCCTGAGCGAACCCTTACCCGCTCTCCCAGGGCTGGCATAGGACATGGTTCAAGAACAGCTCCGCCCTTCATGCAGCGACGAACACTGTCGACTTCTTCATCGGAGATAGCGGCCGGCGCACCCTGGAAAGACACGATGCGGACAACGCCTGACACGGTGAGGACCTTGATCTGGTCGCCTGCATGGAGGCGGGTGAAGACGTAACTTGGAAATAGTGGCCTCATGAGCTTGACCCGGCGATCCTTCCACTGGCTTTGGCTGAGAAAGGTAGGCAGAAACACTTCCAGATCCTTTCTTTCGAGCGCATCTGCTACAGCCTTTTCATGCCGGGGATAGGTGTATATCGCGCACCAGTGAAAGTTTTCGCCGTTCTCTTTAGGCAACACGGCCGAAGACGGACCAGCAAGGGAACGAGCGCTACGTGTGTGATTTGTCATACTGTGATTTCAGGCAACGCTTCGCGATGGCAGCTCACATGGAGCCACTGTGGAATTCGCTTTCTGCAATCGCCGATCGTGCACCCTGACGAACTAGCGCTGCGCCAATTTCTGAGTACGCAGCATGGCGATCGTCCGATAGAACCGCTCGTCAAGGACCGTGGAGACGTTGGTTCCTGCCTCTTCCCTACACAAAAATGAATAGCAATCGCAATGCCAGCCGGGAGGTATTCAGAGCAACAGTTGATACAGATAACGAATCCAAGCGATGCCACGAATTTCTCACATCACTAAAGGAAAAGCAGCGCCGGACTACTTTCGTTTGAACCACGGTGTGTGCAGAGGCTTGCACATAATCACGCGCTGTTGCATAAGACCCGCGAGAGAAAGATCTCACGGAAGCACCTGATATCGCCCCACCATACCACCCATGAAATGATCGTTCACATGGCAATGGAACAGCCAGATTCCTTCGTTGTCGGGCGTCATATCCGCGACCGCCATCGCCATCGGCCCCAGAAACACCGTGTCGGTTCTCATTCCGTTTGCAACCACGGTATTGCCATGCCAGTGAGCCATGTGTACATCTTCTTCATTGCTGTTGGATAGCAGGTACCATCGCACGTGCTCCTCTCGACGCATCGTCAACAGCGGGATATTCCCCTTGATGAATCCGTTGATCGAATACATGAGGTTCTGCTCCCTGAGAAGAGGGTTGAGAGCCTTCAGGCGGGATTCCCTGCCCAGGCGGCCAGCATTGCCCTCGAAGAACCAGCTGTCTGTTTCATCGAAGATTGAAAAGTCTACGATGAACTCGCGGTCCACATCTTTTGGAGTGCCATCTGCCCGCGCCATTCCTTTTGCAACCACGATGATGGGGCCGACAAGACCGGTATTTATATCCGTGGACTCCACAAAATGCGAGTGATACATCCACAAGACAGAGCTGCCATCCATGTGTGCAGGACCGCTTCGCTCCGGGACAGTCCAGATATAGGTGTAGGTTCCGCCGGGCGGGATCAGATCGTCCTTCTTCACTGTGCCCGCAGTTCCATCATTGTAGGAAGCACCCTCTGCATCTTTCTTGTAGAGAACGCCATGCGGATGCATCGTTACGGAGAGGTGTGTATTGTTGCGGAAAAACACACGTATGGAGTCACCCACCTCCGCTCGAATCAACGGTCCCAGCAGGCCAAGGTGCTCCCACTGCTGAGGGCGCGTCTTCAGAGTCTTGAATGTGGAGTCGGTATATTCCCGATAGATTGCCTTGTGGTAAACCCTGTGATGGAGGCCGGCTCCTGACTCATCGTCGCCAGTTTCGGCATGCGGAGCCCCGGTTACATCGGTCGATATCGGGGTATAGTCCCAGTCCACTTCATCTGCGGCGATGTAATAGGTGCGAACGACTCCAGAGCTCTGCGGCGCCGATGACGGGACTTTCTTCCTGGTAACGGGCGCGGTCATTTTTGTCGGACCGCCCGGGGTGGCCGACACAGGACCCTGAGAAATACCGGACTGCGCCGCAGCTAGCGCGAGCAGCGCGACGATGCTGAAAAGTGGCCGTCGAAGTATCACTGCCTGCCTATCGATTGCGCCGACCGTAGTCGCTATAGTATGCGCTGCCCTTGATCGCCGAATCGTTCAACACTGCTCCGCGTAGCTTTGGGCCGATGGTCTCCAGAGATGCCTTCATCAGGGCGGCCGAGGTCGTGCCAGCACGTACGACCATCAATGCGCCGTCCACATAAGGAAGCACCTCGGCAACGTCCGACATCGGAACCACGGGCACAAGATCCAGGATGGCCCATTCGAAAGCGGCGCGGACTGAGTTCATAAAAGGGCCAAGCACAGAGGGTGAGAAATATTTTTCAGGCGATTCAAGACGCTGCGTGACCGGATAGATTTGCAGCGGGAGATCCTGCACCTTAAGCCCGCCCTTCAGTAGCGTGGATTTTCCATTCAGCACCGCTTCTATGCCCTGATCGGTGGAAAGCCCCATTGCTGCCGCGAGACCCGGTGCGCGAAAATCAAGATCGACGAGGCAGGTATTGTGCCCTGCCTGCGCGAGACACCATGCCAGATTGATCGAAGTAAGGGTCTTGCCTTCTCCCGGTCCGGGACTCGTAATCATGATCAGCCCGCCTTCGGGATGAAGCATGCGAAGACGGCGGCGCAACAATTTGTACTGCTCGACGGCGAGGCCTGTCGGCTCGTTGAGAAATACCAGGCGTGACGCCTGCACCGGATCAATCGTAACCGTCGCAGGTCTTATTGCCTTTCCAATACTGGATGTGTGCCCGTCGTTGCCCAATGCTTTCATTGTTTCCACACCAAGGATCGTACTCACAGGATCGGCCTCACTTTAAGTAGAAAGATCACAAGAATCACGGTTGCGATCATCGCCGCCGTGAGCGCCTGCAGCGTTCTTGTGCGCGTGTGACGCTGATCTGCCGGCGTAACGATCGGCGGGATGGTACCGATAATCGGAACCTTTGCGGGAAGCATTCCGAACAATTCCACCTCGGACTTGACTGTTCCGCCCAGCAGATACAACGCGATCGCTACGCCCGCCGGTAGAATCAGCGCGAGCCCGATGACGCCTGCGATCAGAGGAACTCGCTTCGGGGAAACCGGCATCTCGGGAGCCCTGGCGGGATCGAGCACGGTGAAGCGCTTTCCCTGCTGCTTACGCTCCAGCTCCTCGGACATGCGAGCTGAATATGTTTTTTCGAGGAGAGATTGATAATCTTCTCTCGAAACCTCATAGTTGCGCGTCAGCTCTGTCAGCTGGGTCTCCAGAACCGGAACCGAGTCCACCTTCCATTGGTAGGACTGAATTTGGGTCTGAAGCTCACTTTGCCGTAATTCGCGTCGCTTTAAATCCTTGTCTATGAGTGTCAGTCGATCGCGAGTGTTCGGATCATATGAGTCGGCGGCTTTGTCGGAAGAGTCCGGCAATGCCGCAAGTTGAGCATTCAGGTTCTTGAGTTGTGCTTTGGCAACAATCACATCGGGATAGGTGTCTTTGAATTGCTGCCGCATGTTCCAAAGGTCGTTTTCCAGGTGGCGCTTTTCCTGCAACATCCGGCCGCGCTCAGTCAGCGCTGCCGGGTCACCGACCGGACTCACGCTGGGCCGGCCAAGCAGGGTTCGCTCCTGCTCGAGCCTTGCGATCGTATCGGTATTGGCCTCAAGTTCTGACTGCAGCCGGGTGAGTGCCTGCAGGTTCACATTCACCTGGTCAGGGGTGGAACCGACATGCTTCATCTTGAAATCCTCGAGCGCGCGCTCCTGTTCTTCGAGGCTTTTCCTCGCCTTTTCCAGCTCTCCTGAAAGAAATTGTGTTGTCCCCTGAGCCTGCTGTTCTCTCACATCGAGATTCCAATTGATAAAGCCCCATGCCAGGTCGTTCGCAACCATCGATGCGATGCGTGGATCGCGATCCTCGTAGGTGATGCTGAAACTGCTCAGACCCTGTTCCTGCTCACGCGTCTGTTTCAGCTCGATGGTTGTCTTTTTCCGCACATAGTCGAGCAGCTCTTCTCTCGTCTTCTTCTTCCGGTAGACGGGATAAAGATTTTCCTTGTCGATAATCGCCTGCAGCCTCGACTCGCTCAGCACTTGTTGGGTCAGGGTATTCAGACGCGCATTCGGATCCGATGTCACGGTGGACGCAACGTATCTCTCCGGGATCTTCTGTGGATCCACCAGGATCGTTGTCGTGGCGCTATAGATATTCGGCAGCAGAGACACTCCCATGATTCCCAATGCGGCCAGAATCACGGAAGAGAGAAAGATTGCATGAGGATGACGCTTCAATGCAACAAGGCATTCCGTCAGCATTGCTGAGGAACCTGCCGGCCGGCTTTGTGTCTGATTCATCTCTACCCATACCCTCGTTATCGGATCATTGAAACAATCGGCCCATCGACGGCGCCCAGCCGAGCGAGATGAGCGCCACATTGCGAGTAAAACCGACTCCTCCCGTATCACCCGAGTAGTAGCGATAGGTGTACGAGAGATTGAGCCCGTGGCCGAGCATATGCTTGTAACCGCAGTCGACATACATTCCGCTGTAAGAACTCTTCACGTCCTCGGCTTCGCTGCTGGCATGGCCTATGTCCACGTTGAAGGCCCCCCTCATTCCCACCTGCCGCTGATACCCAGCCGACGTACTTGTGACCCACAAACCAGGCCCGAGATAGGAGATAGCCGGCTCTCTGCCGGTCAGCAGATAGATCTGCTGCTTCCCCGACAGCCGTTTGCTGAACGCCGCAGCATAGCTATAGAACTGCTGCTTCCCGCATGTAGGGGATGTAATTTGAGGCCCCCCGCGTACGGAAAGAATGCCTCCGTTACCGAGGCTCCAGTTAAGGCCTACTCCTCCGCCTGAGCTGGTGCAGTTCAGAAGGCCGTAGTAATAGTAAGTCTGCTCGTATGCTCGCATGCCCATCGTGGGAGACAGATCGCGGTCATAAGCGACAGTGCTCATCGCGATGTTATTGCTGTCGGTTCCACCGGAGTAGCGGCTTATGGTGTTTGAAAGACTGAGCTCGAGAGAGCTTCGGCTGGAGGTCCTGTATTGAAGCGTTCCATCTCCGTTTAAGAAGGTCACCATCCCGGCATTGGAGAGATAGGCGGGAGTACCAGGCCCGACACCCGGCACCCCTCCAACCGGGGTTGTCTGCTGTGGCGCCAACAAGCGGATCGCATCCTGCCCATGGCTGCCCGATGCATCAAGGGACCATTTCCAACGCTCACTCAAGGTTCCGACCAGGGTCGCCGTCGCCATATGCATCGTCTGGTTGCTGCCCGCGCCAGAGCTGTACTGAGTGATGGTCGGCTGATATTGGAGCAGGAATTGAACCTTGGCATTTCTCGCCTCGATACCGAGGTAGGGGCTGATGGTATATACCCCGGACGAAATGCCTTTCTCCGTGTTTTCAGGGTTGCTGTCCCATCCGCTTACTACATCCGCACCTACAACGATGCGTTTTGCCACCATGTTTCCGAGAGAGATCAGGCCAGATCCATTCAACGCCGGCGAATAGAGCGTTTTGTCGTCGGGATTTGCGCCAGCAGTTTCGAGAGCAACAGAAGGGTTTGCGGACGAAACTGTATTGCTGGCCTGACCGCCAGACACACCCTGTGCGACCGCCTGTGACTGGGCATGGACAAGCCGGGTCGTCGCGGTACACGACAAGATTGCAGCGAAGCAGATTGCGCCAACGACTTTCATAACTATTCCTACGGAACCACAACCGTATCGCCGGGCTGAAGAACGATGTTTTGTTTTACATCGCCGTTTAGCGCGGCGACGTAGTCAAACTTGAGACGCTGAGTAGTCCCGGCGGATTCCCGCAGCACCAGGATTCCTTTCCGGTGAGCAAACACACTCAATCCACCGGCCTGGGCGATCACCTGAAGAACCGTGATCGGCGCAATCAGTGGATACCCGCCGGGCTTTCCGACCTGGCCCATGACATAGACCTGTCTGCTCCGGATCTCGACGACGCTCACTGTCACCTGCGCCTTGACGACGTAACTGGCAAGCCGTTCGCCGAGCATTTCGGAGAGTTGATTCGCGGTCATGCCTGCAACGTGAACATCTCCGAGCAAAGGCAGCGATACGAATCCGTCGGGTCCGACAGTCACGGTCTGTGATAGATCGTTATTCTTCCAAACACTGATATGGATCACATCGGCTGGGCCAATGAGATACTGCGAAACCTCACCGGGAGCTTTGGCCGGCTTGCCTGATTGCAGGTCTGCACTCCCACCGGGACGGGCTTCGACAGGCGCAGGAGCTCCACCGTTTCCAGCGAGCGCAATGTTCTGCGCGAAACAGCTGCCAACAGAAAGCCACGCTGACGCGAACAGTGTCAGGAGACGAGTTGAGTTTCCGGGTCTCATATCGAACTAGTTGCACCTCCGCGCAGAACAAGGAGCAAACCAATGGCCAATGTGCCCCGCGAGCAAGTGCAAAGATGGCTGGCTTTGGTGACCCAATGAATCATTGCCGCCTGCATCTTTCTGGCGTTAGGTGCAAACTTTTGCACAGTACGTCCTGGTGTGACGTCGGCCAAGGATGGCTTGCGCAGGAGATTCATAGGTCATCTCACAGGCGTCGTTTATGGCTAAATTTGGGAATTGCATTTTTCCAGATTGTGGTCCTCTACGTGCACTTCGCTGCGCCAAACGGTTGACGAATGTGCGAGATCTTCTTGGTACGTCTGTGGCAATCCATCGCATCAGAATGCAGTTGAATAAGGCTGCGCAAACTGAAGTCCCTGTACTGATTACCGGTGAGAGCGGAACAGGAAAAGAGGTAGCTGCGAGGTCGCTGCATGCCATGAGCCGGCGCGCCGGCAACAACTTCCTCAAGGTGAATTGCCCGGCGATCCCGTATCACCTGTTTGAAAGCGAACTCTTCGGCCATATGGCCGGTGCGTTTACAGGTGCGAAGGAAGCACGCGCGGGAAAGTTTGAACTGGCCGATAAAGGCACTCTCTTTCTCGATGAGATTGGCGAGCTGGAGTTTGCTCTGCAGTCCAAGCTGCTTCACGCGCTGCAGGATTCACGCGTGGTGCGCCTGGGGTCGATCACGGAATCTACAGTCGACTTCCGGCTCATCTGCGCCACAAATCGTCATCTTGAAGATGAGGTTGCTCGCGGAGGATTCCGGACCGACCTTTTTTACCGGATCAACGTTCTGAGAATCGAAATGCCGGCATTGCGAGACAGGGCATGCGACGTGCCCATCCTGATGAATCATTTCCTGCAGTTTTACAGCGCGCGCTTCAGGACAGAATATGTACCGCTGAGCGCATCCTTCATGCGTTTGCTCGAGTGTTATCACTGGCCCGGAAATATACGCGAACTGGAGAACCTGGCTAAACGCTACGTCGTGCTCGGAGATGAAGAGCACATCCTGTCGGTACTGCGTGAGCCGGAGAGTGAACAGCCAGTGGTTCCGGACCTGATCGACCTGAACACTCCACTCAAGGTGCAGACCAAGCGGGCCATACAAAGCATGGAAAGACAGATCATCCTGAAGGTTTTGCAGGCGCACAAGTGGAACCGCAGAAAGACAGCCCGTTCACTGGACATCAGTTACAGGGCTCTGCTTTACAAGATCAAGGAGGCCGGACTGCCCGCCCTGCGCTCCACCCGGGGCGATTCTCCAAACGGCTCAGACGCGGGGAAAGAAAGCAGTATTTGCGCAAAGGATTTCAAATAACTTCCACTCTCATACCTCATTAACTTTTGGAACTCAGCGTGCAGAGTAGCTCGACCAGAAGCAAGTCAGAACAACGGCACAAAGCGGTCAGAGACCGGCGGCTTCGACAAGACAGTCGCGCAGAACAGCCTGCGTGAGCAAACATTTGCAACTATCGGCACTAACGATTGCATTTTGCGGAGAACGGCATGGACGGGCGCATATCAGGTTATGGAGAGCATGTGATCAAGTTTGGAGTGGTGGGCTACGGGTATTGGGGACCGAACCTTGTTCGCAACCTATTTGAAGTTCCCGAAACAATGGTTGTCGCGGTATGCGATGCAAGGGAAGACCGCCTCAGGCAGGTCGCCAGCCGCTATCCTTCCGTGGAACTGCTCACGGATTACCAGAAAATGCTGGACAATCCGGAGATTGACGCAATCGCCATAGCGACACCGGTTTCGACGCACTATGACCTGGCGATGAGAGCGCTGTGCAGCGGTAAGCATGTGATGGTCGAGAAGCCGATGACCTCTTCAACCGAGCAGGCACTCCGGTTGATCGACGAAGCCGAACGGCGAAGGCTGGTTCTGATCGTTGACCACACCTTCGTGTACACGGGGGCAGTCCGCAAGATCAAGCAGATGCTTGATTCGGGGAAATTGGGCGAGATCTATTACTACGACTCCACCCGCATCAACCTGGGTCTCTTTCAGCGCGACGTGGATGTGTTGTGGGATCTGGCCGTCCATGATCTCGCAATCATGAACTATCTTCTCCCGATGACACCCTGTGCTGTCGCCGCTACAGGAATCAACCACGTGAGCGGGGGAACGGAGAACCTGGCTTATCTCACGATGTTCTTCCAGGAGAACGTCATCGCGCACATCAACGTCAACTGGCTCTCGCCTGTGAAGGTCCGCCGGACCCTGATCGGAGGGAGCAAGCAAATGATCGTGTACGACGACATGGAGCCGAGCGAAAAGGTAAAGGTGTATGACAAGGGAATCACTCTGGGAGCCGGAACCGAAAGCCTATACAAGGCACTGATTGGATATCGCTCCGGCGATATGTACGCTCCGCAGCTCGACGTTTCGGAGGCTCTTAAGGTGGAAATCCAACACTTCGTCGATTGCATTCACACCGGATCGGAGCCACTCACGGGAAGCCGCGCGGGACTGCAGGTAGTCCGGCTGCTTGAATCCGCCTCTTACTCGATGAAACATCGCGGGAAGCTTGTTGAGCTGGCGCCCGATGCCCTGGCTGTTTAAGGAAAGGATGATATGTCTGACACCTCTATGCTTGCGCACTTTGAAATCGTCGACCGACGAGATCCCAGCGATTCCATTGGCATGGAATACTGCCGTATTTCGCCGGACGTGAAGATGGGAAAGGATGTGCGCGTTTTTGCGTTTGTAAATCTCTATGGCTGCTCGATCGGAGACAACTGCAAAATCGGGACATTTGTCGAAATTCAAAAGAATGCGACGGTGGGCAACAACGTAAAGATTTCGAGCCACACCTTCATCTGCGAGGGCGTGGATATCGAAGACGATGTCTTCATAGGCCACAATGTCTCCTTCATCAACGACAAGTATCCAAGAGGCACCAACGCAGACGGCAGCCTTCAGACTGAGGCTGACTGGCAGGTCGTCAAAACGGTGGTGAGGCGCGGTGCCTCCATCGGCACCAGCAGCACAATTCTTTGCGGCATCACGATTGGCGAGCATGCCATGGTTGGAGCCGGCAGCGTCGTCACTCATGATGTGCCCGCATACGCAGTGGTCGCAGGAAATCCCGCAAGAGTATTGAGTCGGATGGAGGAAAAGTGAAAGTTCCGTTTCTGGATCTGAAGTCACTGCATCATGAGCTGAAAGATGAGTTATTGGAAGTGTTTCACAGGGTGCTCCACACATCCGCGTTTGTGCTCGGCCCCGAAGTGAAGAACTTCGAGCAGGAATTTGCAACCTACACGAGCACAGATCATTGTGTTGCGGTGAACTCCGGAACCGCCGCGCTTCATCTCACACTCGCCGCACTGGGTGTAGGGCCGGGGGATGAAGTTATCACGGTTGCCCATACATTCATTGCTACTGCAGAGGCGATTTCGGCCGTGGGTGCTAAGCCGGTGTTTGTCGACATTAGCGCTGACTGCTACACCATGGACCCTGCACTGATCGAAGCTGCAATCACCAGCCGTACGCGCGCCATCGTGCCTGTGCACCTCTACGGACAGGTTGCCGATATGGACCCGATTCTCGCCATCGCGGATCGGCATGGCATCCCCGTGATTGAAGACGCCTGCCAGGCCCACGGCGCTCTCTACAAAGGGCGCAAGGCAGGATCGCTGGGCGTTGCAGGTTGCTTCAGCTTCTATCCAGGAAAAAACCTTGGCGCCTGTGGAGAAGGCGGCGCTGTGACGACCAATGATGAAGCGCTCGCGCAGAAGATTGCGATGTGGCGCGATCACGGATCGGTGAAGAAATATGAGCATCACTTCCCTGGCTTGAACCTGCGCATGGAAGGCCTGCAGGGCGGTGTTCTTTCAACGAAGCTCAAATACCTCGACGGCTGGAACCAGCAGCGGCGTGAGGTTGCTGCCCAGTACGACGCTGCGCTTGCGCCTTTGGGGGTACTTACTCCGGCTGAGATGGAATATGCCCATCATGTGTATCACCTTTACGTGATCGAGACCGACAACCGGGATCAACTGCGGCAGCAACTCTCCGACGCAGGTGTCGAGTCCGGGCTGCACTACCCCATTCCTCTTCATCTGCAGGACGCTTACTCTTCGCTCGGATACAAGTGTGGAGATTTCCCGGTGACGGAGCGAGCTGCGAGCCGCATTCTGTCTTTGCCGCTTTATCCCGGCATGAGCCACGAAGCTGTGGCCTATGTCGCCGCCGAACTGCACGAGAGCTGCCATGTCAGTTAACGCCGAGAACGCTCCCACTCAGGATGCGCGCACGGTAGCTGCTGTTTTCGGGGCAGCGGGATTGAAGGAAGATCCCGCATGGGAGTGGGAGTATGCGCTCCAACTCAGGCGATCCTATTCCCCGCAGGATCTGCATGCCTTGTATTCGCGATTTCGAAGCGACGAGGGAACCTTTGAAACACAGCTTCGCCGCATTCTCTTTCGGGCCATGTGCAGGCAGGCAGGCCATGATATACGCATTGCACCAGAGGTAATGCTGAAGCATCCCGAGACGTTTGAGCTGGGCGACTCCGTGTTCATCGGAGCGCAGACAATGATCCAGGGACGATTCGACGGTACCTGCCGCATCGGCAACCATGTGTGGATCGGTCCTCACTCTTACTTCGATGCTCGCCATCTGGTTATTGAGGACTATGTGGGCTGGGGTCCAGGAGCCAAGGTTCTCGGATCTTCCCACACAGGCTCTCCGATCGATATCCCAATCATCTCGACGGAGCTTCAGATCAAGCCGGTGATCATCGGCTACGGGGCGGACATCGGGACGAACGCGACCATCCTTCCGGGTGTTCATGTCGGAGCGCATTCCATCGTGGGTGCAGGCGCCGTAGTAACAGAAAGCATTCCAGAATATGCCGTCGCAGTCGGCGTCCCCGCGCGGATTGTTCGATTTCGAAAGTAGAACAGACTAAGGAGCCGAACAGAACAAGCTCCAGGAGCCAAGTTATGAACGAGATCAACGGATCCAAGATCCTGATTACTGGCGGTGCAGGCTTTGTAGGCAGCACTACTGCCGATCAACTGCTGGAAGCTGGCGCAGCCGAGGTGCGTATCCTCGACAACTTTATCCGAGGAAACCTGAGGAACCTGGAACAGGCCCGGGCGAAAAGCGGCCTGGTTATCATCGATGGCGACATCCGCGATGAGGGAGTTGTAGATGCCGCCGTTGAAGGAGTGGACTACATCTTTCATCAGGCTGCCCTGAGAATCACGCGCTGCGCGGAAGCCCCGCGTGAGGCTATGCAGGTTCTGGTGGACGGCACGCTGAATGTGCTGGAAAGCGCGGTTCACCACAAGGTGAAGAAGATCGTGGGTGCTTCCTCCGCATCGGTATACGGAAACGCTTCGTATCTTCCGATGGACGAAGACCATCCTTTCAACAACAGAACCTTATATGGGGCCGGCAAGATAGCCAATGAGCAGATGTTCCGGGCCTACTACGAAATGTTCCAGTTGCCGTATGTAGTGTTTCGCTACTTCAACGTTTATGGTCCGCGCATGGATATCGACGGCGTCTACACCGAGGTTCTTGTGCGCTGGCTCGATGCGATCGATGAAGGGAAAAGGCCGAAGATCTTTGGAGATGGATCGCAATCCATGGACTTTGTCTTCGTCGAGGATGTCGCACGCGCAAACCTGGCAGGATTGACGGGCGACGTTACCGACGAAGCATTCAACGTCGGAACCGGCACGCAGACTACGCTGAAGTCCTTGTGTCATCTGCTGCTCAAAATTACAGGCTCATCATTGGAACCTGAATATATCGAGGCCCGCAAAGTCAACAATGTCCAGGCACGCCGTGCATCGGTTTTAAAAGCCGAACAAATGCTTGGCTACAAAGCGGACGTCAAGCTCGAGGCTGGATTAAAGAAACTCTTGCAATGGAGGCAAAAGGTGAAAGAAGAGAACGCAACGGTAGGAGCTTCGCGATGAGCAGCGCTCCCGCTATAACGTCAAAGATGATTCCGGTTGCCCGGCCCTACATCGGAAGCGAAGAGGAACAGGCCACGATCGACGCGTTGCGTTCCGGGTGGATTACGCAGGGGCCGCGCGTCGCCGAGTTCGAGACGAGGTTCGCGAAGTACGTCGGCAGCTCTCACGCCGTAGCCCTGTCGTCCTGCACCACGGCTCTGTACTTGGCACTGGTCGCTTCAGGCATAGGTCCGGGGGACGAAGTGATTTGTCCGAGCCTGAGCTTTATCGCTACGGCGAATGCGATCACTTATACCGGAGCGACTCCGATCTTCGCCGACATCGATCCTGACACATACAACCTGGATCCGGCTTCCGTGGAGATGCTCATCTCCCCGCGCACAAGGGCGATTCTCGCCGTTCACCAGATCGGCTTACCGGCGGATCTGGATGCTCTCTCAGCCATTGCTGAAAGATACAGCCTGGTCCTGATCGAAGATGCCGCGTGTGCAATCGGCTCGGAATACCACGACGAGCGGATCGGCAGACCGCGGGGATCGATGGCCTGCTTCAGCTTCCACCCTCGAAAGATTCTCACCACCGGAGAAGGAGGGATGATCACCACCAACGACGGTGAACTTGCAGACAAGCTTCGCCGGCTCCGGCAACATGCAATGAGCCTTTCGGACGTCGCTCGTCATAGCGCCACCAGGATTGCAACGGAAACGTATGACGAGATCGGATTCAACTTTCGCATGACCGACATCCAGGCCGCAATCGGAATGGTGCAGCTCGAACGCCTGGGGATCCTGCTCGAACGGCGGCGTTATCTGGCGGCGCGATATGACCAGGCATTGGAGGACATGCCCTGGTTGCAGCGTCCGCACGTCCCGGAGCACTGCCTCCATAATTACCAGTCGTACATGGTTCGACTGCGTTCCTCCGCGCCCGCGCGCGATGCATTGATGCAAGGCATGCTCGAGAAAGGTATCTCCACACGGCGTGCGGTCATGGCGATTCATCGTGAGCGGCCTTATCTCGAAAACGAATCCGGCAAGCACCTGCCACACACAGACCGTGTGGCAGATACTGGAATCATCCTGCCGCTCTTCCACCAGATGTCCGAAGCCGACCAGGATTACGTGATCGAAACTCTACACACTTTCACTATCTAAAGAACAGCGCAGCCGCTGGGATCGAGTTACGATCCCAGCGGCTATACGCTGTTTGCAATATCGGCAAAAGCATACGCACAACTTAGTTCGTTGATTCCAGCTACGCCCTCGAAGGCGCCGGCCATTGCCATAGCTGTCTCTCCTGCAGCTCCGCTGATGGGTTCGCCGATCGCCAGCGTCCGGATGGAGATGAAGTTGGCGACGACATTCGCACCATTTACTGTTACAGACGTTCTTGATGGAACGAAGAGGAAGCCCGTTCTGCTGGGTGTCACGGTGTATGAGCCGTTAGCAAGGCCGCTGAAGGAATAAGCCCCGCTCGAACTCGCCGTAGCAGTAGCGGTCGATGCACCCGTCAGTCTTACCGTCGCTCCCGATCCCCCGGTGCCGGTGATGGTTCCGCTAATGGTGTGTGTTTGTGCGGTAGCTGTAAAGTTCGCACTTCCATTTGCGCCATTGATGGTCACCGCTCGACTGGCTGGAGAGAACGTGGAACCCGTCTTACTCGGTGTGACCGTATAGGATCCATTCTTCAACCCGGTAAAGCTATAGGCACCCGTGGAGCTTGCGGTCGTAGTAGCTGTCGCTGCGCCTGTCAACCGGACCGTCGTACCCGAGCCTCCCGTTCCACTGATCGTTCCAGTAATGCTGAACGTAGCTGCTGTTGAGGTGAAGTTTGCGGTTGCATTTGCCCCGTTGATGGTGACGGCTGCGGCCGCCGGGGAAAAAGTGAAGCCTGTCTTGCTTGGAGTAACCGTATAGGATCCACTCACAAGACCTGTGAACGTATACGTTCCGCCGGAGCTTGCAGTTGCCGTTGCCGTGGACGCACCGCTAAGCCTGACTGTTGCGCCAGCACCTCCTGTGCCACTTATCGTGCCGCTGAGGCTGAAAGTTAAGGCAGTTGCGGTGAAATTAGCAGTGGTATTCGCACCGCTGATCGTCATTGTCCGGCTGGCTGGAGAGAAGGTAAAGCCAGTTCTGCTCGGCGTAACGGTGTAGGAACCGTTGACCAGGCCGGTGAAGCTGTACGTCCCTGTGGACGATGCGGTTACCGTTGCGGTGGATGCACCGGTAAGCCTTACCGTCGCTCCCGATCCTCCGGTGCCGCTGATCGTTCCGCTGATCGTGAAGGTCTGTGCGGCCGAGCTGAAGTTCGCAGTTCCGTTCGCTCCCGAGATCTTCACAGCCGTACTTGTTGGCGTGAAGCTGAAACCTGATTTGCTCGGGGTCACGGTGTAAGAGCCGTTCGCCACGCCTGTGAACGTGTATGTGCCACTAGAACTGGCCGTCGTGGTTGCCGACGAAGCGCCGTTCAAGGCTACCGTCGCGCCTGATCCGCCTGCACCGCTGATCGTGCCGCTGATCGTGAAGGTCTGTGCGGTCGAGCTGAAGTTTGCAGTCCCGTTCGCTCCCGAGATCGTCACAGCCGTACTTGCTGGCGTGAAGCTGAAACCTGATTTGCTCGGGGTCACGGTGTAAGAGCCGTTCGCCACGCCCGTGAACGTGTATGTGCCACTAGAACTGGACGTCGTGGTTGCCGACGAAGCGCCGCTCAAGGCTACCGTCGCGCCTGATCCGCCTGCACCGCTGATCGTTCCGCTGATCGTGAAGGTCTGCGCGGTCGAGCCGAAGTTCGCAGTCCCGTTCGCTCCCGAGATCGTCACAGCCGTACTTGCTGGCGTGAAGCTGAAACCTGATTTGCTCGGGGTCACGGTGTAAGAGCCGTTCGCCACGCCTGTGAACGTGTATGTGCCACTAGCACTGGCCGTCGTAATTGCGGACGAAGCGCCGCTCAACGCTACCGTCGCGCCTGATCCGCCTGCACCGCTGATGGTTCCGCTGATCGTGAAGGTCTGTGCGGTCGAGCTGAAGTTTGCAGTCCCGTTCGCTCCCGAGATCGTCACCGAGGAGCTTGTAGGAGTGAAGTTAAAACCGGAGTTGCTCGGAGTGACTGTGTACGCTCCGTTTGCCAGACCGTTAAAGGTATATGTGCCGGAGGCGCTGGCAGTTGTGGTCGCAGAGGAAGCGCCGCTCAACACAACGGTAGCTCCCGCTCCGCCTGCTCCACTGATAGTCCCACTAATGCTGAATGCCTGTGAGGTGGAGGAGAAGTTGAGAGCGACATTTGCGCCAGAGACGGTCACCGACTGGCTTGCCGGCGTGAAGGTGGCGCCGGTGTTTGTGGGCGTTACAACATAAGACCCGTTCGGGACAGGATTGAACGAATAGGATCCGGTGGAGTCCGCGGTCACTGTTGCGGTGGACGCTCCGCTAAGCTTTACGGTTGCGCCCGGGCCGCCTGCTCCGCTAATTAAGCCACTGATCGTGTATGTCAGCGCAGTGGCGGTAAAGTTAGCGGTGGCATTTGCAGTACTGATCATCACCTGCTGATTCGGCGGGTTGAAGGTGGCACCTGTGCTGCTGGGTGTCACCACGTAACCGCCGCTCGCCAGCCCTGAGAAGCTGTACGCACCGCTGGCGTTCGAGGTAGTTGTGGCCGTAGAGGTGCCGGTCAGCTGGATCGTGGCATTCGCAACACCAGTCCCTGAAATCACTCCGCTGATAGTGAAGGTCTGCGTAGACGAAGTGAAGGAAAGCCCCAGGACGTGTGAGTTGTTGATTGTCACTGTTTGGCTCGGCGGCGTGAATGTGTATCCCGATGAGCTTGTGACCGTAACTGTGTAAGTACCATTCGCAAGGCCGTTGAAGGTAAACCCTCCCGAAGCATTCGCGGTGGTCTGAGCAGAAGAAGCCCCGCTCAACGTAACAGTCGCGCCCGGACCTCCCGTTCCGCCTACCGTGCCGGTGATGCTGTAGGTCGAGGCCGGGGTGAAGATCGTATCGACCCAGAAGTTTGTCGCGTTGTTGCCTGAACTCGGGAAAGAGCTCTGAATGGAGTAGGTGTACACACCGTCTGTGCCATCCACTCCATTCATCAACGCGTGCAGCGGAGGAGAGTCAACGCCGGCGGTAGCGAAGAATGCCTGATCGCCTGAATAGTGACCGTTGGGAGAGAAGTAAGAGGCGATGTAAGTCGTGTTCGGCATCACCGGCACCGGACTGCTGAAGATAACCTGCTGCCAGCCGGAACTGGTTTCACCGGTGAAGGTTGCGTTGCTCAGCAACGTGCCGTCATCACCCCAGAGCGAGCCCTGGTGAGCACCGGTATTGGTTGCCGCCTTGTAGAACCGGACACCGGTAATGTATCCCACCGTATCGACAGTGAACTTCACGCCTGTTTCGATCGCCTGTCCGTCTCCGGAGTCCACGAGGGTTGGTACAGCCGACGGCGTCCAGATGGTATCGCATGGGCAGTTCGCCGGCGTTGTGAAGTTTACATTGGCTGCGGACGCCCCTCTGATAACTACCGTTGTAGCCGCAGGCACGAATACCCTGCCCGTCATGGCCGGCGTCACGATGTAGGTCCCATTTGTCACCAACTGGAAGGTATAGTTTCCAGACGCATCCGCCGTTGTAGTGGCTGTTGCTGTTCCGGAGAGCGTCACCGTTGCTCCGCCGCCGCCAGCGATAGTACCGCTGATGGTGTAGTCAATGGGAACGACACTAAAGTTGATACCGGTAGCGTTCGCGCCGTTAATTGTGACGCTTTGGCTGGCCGGCGTCACGGTGTAGCCGGTGTTGTCGGGAGTCACGGTGTAGTTCCCGTTCACAACTCCGGTAAAGCTGTAGTTCCCTGAGGTATCGGTAGTTGTTGTCTGAGGCGACGGCCCGGAGAGCGTAACTGTATCGTTTGGCGCGCCGCTTACCGTTCCCGAGATGGTAAAGCTCGGCTGACCAGAGACAAAGTTCACCCCGAGAGCATGGCCCCCGTTGATCGTCACTGTCTGGCTTGCCGGGGTGAAGGTGACGCCTGCAAGCGTTGGCGTAACGGTATAGGTTCCATCGGCCAGCCCACTGAAGCTATACGATCCCGAGGCGTTCGTGGTCGTCGTCGAATTTGCCGGCCCAGTGAGTGTGACGGTTACGCCTGTCGAGCCATTGCCTGTAATAGTGCCACCCAACGAGAACGTAGTTGCCTTGGCATAAATTACGTCCACCCAGTAACCGGTCGCGTTGAATGCGCTGCTCGGGTAAGTGCTGGTTGAAGAGTATGTAAACACACCATTCCCGCTCGATGCGGGATTCGACAACGCATGGAGCGGGGGATTATCCACACCGGCGCTGGCGAAGAGTGATGAGGTGTAGGAATAGTGACCCAGCGGAGCAAAGTAGGATGCCAGGTAAGTCGTGTTTGCGCTGATCGGTACAGGGTTGGCAAACATGACCTGTTGCCAGCCAGAAGCGGTTTCACCGGTAAAGTTCGCGGTAGCAAGCAGGTCTTCGCTGCCGCCTGCAGCCCACAGGTTTCCGATGTGTGTGCCAGTATTCGTTGGCGCTTTGTAGAAACGGACACCGAGAATATATCCATCGGAATCCGCATCGAACTTGGTTCCGACCTCGATTGCCGGGGCTTCCGTCGAATCGATGACCGCCGGCGTCGCCGTTGGCTGCCAGATGGTTTCGCAGGGGCACAACGGAGATGTGGTGAAGTTCACGCCAGTTACATTTGCACCGGAAACGGTGACAGCCTGGCTTCCCGGCAAGTATGCAGACCCGTTATTGCTGGGCGTAACGAAATAGGAGCCTGAATACACTCCGGCGAAAGTGTAGTTTCCCGAACTGTCCGCGGTTGTCGTGGCTGAAGTCGATCCGCTCAGCGTCACTGTTGCTCCCGCGCCGCCGGAACCGGATATCGTGCCGCTGACCGTGTAGGACGGAGGTATGGTGAAGACCACATCCACCCAGTAGTTCGAGGACGAGTAACTGTTGGATGGGAATCCACTGCTGGACGTATACAGGTAGACGCCATTGGGTCCATCGACTCCGTTAGCCAGGGCGTGCAGAGGAGCATGGTCGACGCCCGTCGTCGCAAAGTAATTTGTATCGGCGGAGTAGTGCCCGACCGGCGCGAAATACGAAGCGATGTAAGTAGTATTCGCCGCGATCGCGATCGGCGTATCAAAGGTCACCTGCTGCCATCCCGAGGCAGTTTCTCCCGAGAATGTCGCACTACCGAGCAACGCTCCAGCGCTGGACCAGATGTGGCCGATATGAGTGCCGGTATTCGTTACAGCCTTGTAGAAGCGGAGCCCTGTGACATCTCCGGCAGAGTCCGCCCTGAACTTGACTCCGACTTCGATAGGTGTGTTGTCGGCGCTGTCAACAAGGACAGGAGCTGCCGACGGCAGCCAGATTGAGGTGCAGTTGCACTGCTGGCCCTGGAAATTCACTCCTGTCGCGTTGTTGCCCGAGAGTGTGACCGACTGTGTTCCGGGGGTGAATATCGTTCCCGACAAAATAGGCGTAACGGTGTAGGAACCGCTTAGCAGGCCATTGAAGGCATAGTTCCCGGATGCATCGGCCGTAGTGGTGGCAGACACGCTGCCGTCGAGCATTACGGACGCTCCTGCTCCGCCCGTGATGGTGCCCGAGATCGACATTGGATTTGTAACGACAGCAGTGAAGTTTACGCTGGTCGCGACCGCGTTGTTGATGGTTACAGACTGGCTCGACGGCGTGAATGTTACGCCCGGGTTCGACGGCACAACCGTGTAGGTGCCATCTACCAGGCCGTCGAAGGAATAGTTCCCGGAGGTATCGGCGATGTCGGTCAGCGATTCGGCGCCGTTCAGTTGAAGCGTCGCACCTCCTCCGCCATAGCCGCTGATGTTGCCGCTCAGGCTGTAGGTATTCGAAGAGGTATATACGACGTCGACCCAGTAGTTGGAGGCACGGAAGCTGACGTTTGGAAATGCGCCGCCCGCCGAAGCGTAAACGAATACGGCGTTCGATCCATCCGCGCCATTTGCCAGCGCATGTAATGGCGGCGCATCTACTCCGGCTGTGGCGAACGCACTTGTATCTGCCGAGTAATGGCCATTCGGAGCGTAGTACGAAACGATATAAGTCGTATTCGCTACGACCTGTATCGGGCTGGAGAAGTTTACTTGTTGCCAGCCGGAGCTGCTCTCACCGGTGAAGGTCGCTGTGCCGAGCAGGGTTCCCGTACTCGACCAGAGGTGCCCGATATGAGTGCCTGTGTTGGTTGCGGCTTTATAAAAGCGCACGCCAAGCACAGTTCCATCCGAATCCGCTCGAAATTTCAGACCCACTTCGACCGATCCGGCATCGCCGCTATCCGCAGTCCCAGGAACAGCGGATGGAGTCCAGATCGTGCAGGGACAGGTCTTCGGCTGCACTGTAAGATTGACGGCGTTATGCGGCGTTTCGATATTGCCGCTGTCGTCTACCGCGCGGCTCAAAAGAGTAATCGAGCCTGTGACGGATGGCGACCATGCATAGCTCCAGCTTCCACGCCCTGGCGCCGGATGCCAGGTGCCTCCACCATCGGATGAGAATTCGACACCACCGACCGTTCCGCCGGTGTCGGTTGCTGTTCCTGTCACGTTAATCGTATTTCCGACACTCACTGTCGAACCAGCAGCCGGCGAAGTAATGACGGAGGTCGGCGGAGTTGTGTCAGTAGACTGTGTCGCCGCCACGAGATTTGACTGCAGGGTTGTCGGCTGGACACCCATGTCAGCAAACAGGTTCACCGTCGCTTGCTGCATATTGGTGTCGGTAGCCGGGGTCTCGATCCCAAAGGGGTTGTCGTGATTGCTGTTGAGCCCCCATGACCAGTTGACGGTTCCGCTGCTGAATACCAGGGCGCCGCTGGGAGCGCGGTACATCATCATATGGTGCGTGGCTGATCCCGCACCGTAGGTGGCGCCATAATCCAGCAGAAGATCGGATGTCATCGGATAGGTGGCCGTCGACAATTGGAACGCACCAGGCGGCCGGACTCCATTGTCTATATCCTCGTCCCACTCGTAACCCAGGGTTCCCTGCGCCATCTTGTAAGTCGCAGTCGACGCCAGCGTCGCGGCCGCGGTGTTTCGCCAGAAACGCATCTTGCCGTCGGCTGCTGGAACCTGTATCTGCAAATTTGCATCGTTGTCCGGACCCGGCCCATTCACCATGAATAAGGTTCCGGTCAGATTGTTTTCGGGATGTCCGCCGTCTGCCGGCGGGCTGAAGCTCAGGTCTCGCCATGTGCCTGTCCAGGTGGGTGGATCGTCGGGATCGATCTGGGCAAAGGCCAGCGTTTCCTTGTAGCAGACGAGGGTTCGATAGGCCGTATTGCTCCCGTCGATGCTGTTTTCCCATCGTGTCTTCCAGAACATTTCGTTGCCGGAGAAGAATGCCAGGTTCACGCCGGCATCGCGGGCAGCCTGCACGTTCGCACGGTGTGCCGCAGACCAATACTCGTCATGGCCTGAATCCATGTAAATCTTGTGATTCAGAATGAGCTGACCGTTGCGTGCCGCATCGACGCCGGTGGTGTAGGTGACGTCATAGCCATTCTGCTCGAGCCACTCCACCATGGGCATTTCCGCACCAAAGACAAAGGTGTCAGGCTCGGGATAGATGTTTCGAGTGTAGAAAGGACGGTTGTAGCTGACTTTGTATGCCCTGCTGGTCAGATCGAAGGAGGGCGAATTTGGCCCATACAAGCTGCCCCCGCCATAGTAGTTATAAGCCTGCCAGGTCTCGTCCGATGTCTGGTAAAAGATAGCGGAATGGCTGGAGTCGTTGCGAACGACGAAGACAATATGGCTGTCCCCACCGGTATCGCTTCGAATAAGGTGAGCAAAGTAAATGCCTGAAGTCGCCGTTGCAGGAACTGCCCAGGAAGCAGATACCGCCCAGTTGCCGCAATCGTACAACCCGGTGGTGGTATCGCTGTTGCACGCCGGCTGCTGCTGTGGCAGGCTCGCGGACGGTGTGATCGTGGTGATCTTGCGAGCGCCCATCCCCCCGTAGTAGCCCATACGGTAGATCGTGATGGTATAGGCCGACGCAGGGGTGTTGATCTTAAAGTAAATGGTGCTTCCCTGGTTGACGCTGATATCTGTGGCGAAACCCTGTATCGTCGGATCGCCGGCGTCTCCGGTCTTCACGTCCCACTGGGAAGAGTCCGTCCCCGTTAGGCAATTTTCAGCAACGATCGCGTTAGCGGGACTCGCGCACTGGGCCTGGGCAGACCTGGCATAGCTAAAAGCCAGGAGTATGAGGGCAATGATTGCGAACAGATAACTGCGATTCGAAGCGCTCTTAAATGTGCTGGGCATGCCTGGAGTTCCTTTGCTCGATCTCTCCGCCAGGCTGTTAAAAATGCGCTGGAATAAAAGGGCGTGACGGAGTTCTATGAAGACCCGCATCACGTCTTTTGGGGGGGAAATACGTTTGCGTGACGGCTCCCATTACCGCACGTCAGATTCCAAATGCGGCAGCCGGATCGACCTTTAGACTCAGCAGAGGTCAAGGTGAAATGCGCAGCATATTTCACATTTGCGCCGATTCGGCGCGTGAGGGGCAATGGAGGCAGTCTTCGCGTCATGCACGGGAGCCGGAGGCTCGAACATGATCCTGTTGCTCTCTTCATGGTGAAAGAGCAATACAAAAAGCGCGGCTGGCGCGGTGAATCCGGCCAGCCAATCAGCAATTGCTACCTCTGGAGGCCCCGCAGAAACATCGGAGCCTGTGAACTCACGATTGCGAGTTGACCAGAGGCTCCTTGTAGATCGGATGCGAGGTGAGACCGTGCTGTTGAATCTTGTAGAGCAGTGCCCGATAGCTGATATTCAAATCGGTTGCCGCTCTCTTGCGGTTCCAGCCGGAAGCATTCAACGCATCCTGAATCATGCGCACTTCGGTCCGGTTCTTCACATCCGCCACGGCGCCCTTCATCCCGGCTTTGAATCCATCGCGAACGCCAGAGAATGCATTTGAGGCCACGCCAGAACCACCGCCGCCCTGCTGCGGTCTTGCCATAAGGTCGTGGTAGGCGGCCTCCTGGTCCTGCAGGATGAGAACGCGGGTGACGAAGTTGCGCAACTCGCGCAGATTGCCAGGCCAGTGATATTGCCTTGCGGCTTCCATTAACCGGGACGAGAAAACGAGCGGCTTTTGTCCCAGCTCCGCCGCGCCCCGTTGTATCAGTTGCTCGATGAGCAGAGGGATTTCTTCGCGGCGTTCGCGAAGAGGAGGAACGACTATCGTGAACGCATTGAGCCTGTAGTAGAGATCCTCACGGAAACGACGTTCCGCGATCGCCTCCAGCATATCGATATTGGTTGCTGCCACAATCCGCACATCCACCTGCGTGGTCGTCTGCGCACCGAGCCGCGAGAACGTTCCGTCCTGCAAAACGTGAAGCAGCTTCGCCTGCATTTGGGGACTCATCTCGCCGATTTCATCCAGCAGCAATGTGCCCTTATGAGCAAGCTCAAACTTGCCAGGTTTCGCCTTGACCGCCCCTGTGAAAGCACCGACTTCGTAACCGAACAGCTCGCTTTCCAACAGCTCGGAAGGAAGCGCTGCGCAGTTCACGTTCAGAAACTTCTTCTCTGCGCGAGCATGATACTTATGCAAAAGCATGGCGACGACTTCCTTGCCCACGCCGCTCTCCCCAAGAATCAGTACAGGAACATCGATCGGCGCCAGCACCCTGATATCCTTGTAGATCTGCAGCATCTTGGGAGACGCCGCAAGGAAGAATCTATTGTTCCCCATCTCCTCCACGTGGAGGCGTTCCGCATTCGCACCCTTGTCCGCAGTCGCGCCAGCCGGCAGCGGCATGGTCGTCTCAGGCTGTGCCATCAGTTGTTCCAGGTCCTGCCGCATCAGCGGTTTTGTGAATGCCCTGATCTTCCATGTGTGTGCATGAGTCCGCCACCATGTGTCTCCCAACTCGGAGAGGACCGCTACCCTCTCGCAACCGACTGCCGCAATCAGAGCCGGAAGCATGAGATCGTCGCCTGACCTGTTTCGGCCGGCGTCAACAATAAGAGACTCCGTGGCAACTCCGCTTTGAAGAAGATGAAGGGCCTCTTGGGAAGAGGATACGCAGATGGCGAGATAGCCTTCTGAATCCAGGGCTCGGTGGACGGACTCACATACACCTGCGTCCCCCGTTATCGCTAGCATGTGTACTGCTCGTGGCATTTCAACACCTCAAGAAATCTGGGAAATGAGCTGACAACATCACCGGAACTGACGATCGAAGTGGAAGACACTTTCCATTCGGTTTACGTATCCAGCTTCAATAACGGCTTTTCAAGCCAACAACACGCATGGAATAAACGTCAGAGAAATTCAAATTGTCAGGGCTTTCCGCATGCACGACAGCCCGGGAATTGGGACCACAAGTCGAATGATTTTATGTTTAGGAGAAATTCAGGTTTAAAACTCGGGGGGTGAGTTACCTGTAATCCGCTCCTTGCAACGATTCGGGCAGAGGGAATGCCTCAAAACTCCGTGAATGTAGCGCGGCGCCTATTCGGTGTCAAACAAAAAAGTGCGATATTCAGCGCACTGTATTGCATATTGTGTCCAACCTATCCAAAATGCTGAATTTTAAAGGGAAATAGGCTAGGAATATCGCTGGTTTTTCTTGTCATGAATATGAAAACAGGGTAACAGTTTGCAACCAGTGATTGTTACTAAATCCGGCATCGGTAACCACCGGACACAATTCAGTGGCTCCAGAGCACACTCCATGCCTTTATCCCTGCCGGCCCGGCCGAGTGGACAGTCCTCTGGCGCCTTCATTTCCGGCCAGCCCGAAGAGCATGGGCTTCGTACTTGATCGATCAATAATTCAGCGGGAACTGTTTACTTCAAAGCTATTCTCAGCGCTTCCTTCAACCGGCGCCCCACGCTCGTGAGAGATCGAGGCAGGTTCGATCACGGTTGACTGCTTTCACCAGGAGCACCCGAAAGCGAAATTCTGGAGATGAGGCAGATCAAGGAGAGATGATCCCGATCAAGAGAATACTGGATTACTCCCCTGACCGACCTTTGAAATTACACAGTGATAAGGCGAATGGACTTATACTTTTAACTACCACAATGTACCGGCAATCACATGTTTCAAGGCTAATCGATTGATTATATCTTAAGTATCTACTATCGCTAAATTCACTTGGTCCTTTTTACAGTTGATCTGAATTATGCGGAAATTTTTTCACTTAAAAGTACTTTTTACCTTGGCTTCATCCCTCTTCCGTCCCTCTCCTATCGCCGGAGATCGAAGCTAAATTCCATTACGTGATGACTTTCCATTTCAATAATGCGCTTACTTATAAATGGCTTACTGCGTGCATTGCGTTTGGCAAAAGTCACACTTAGGGCAATCGACAACTGGCGCGCCGTTATGGCGTGGGAAGCAGATCCCTGTCCTCTTATTGACTTCTTCAGGAAAGGTACGAGATCCCCCATGCAGTCTCATAGCACTCCGAAGACGTCGAGCCGCTTCCTTCTTCTTTGCGGTTCAATCATTATGGTTTTTAGCTCTTACGCAACATTTGCACAGACAGCGAGCACCGTACCATCGGTCTCCGCATCTACGGGCGCCAACGTCAGCACTACCCCCAATACAACAACAAAAGCGGTACCCGCGGCAGCAGCCACAGCGGGATTAGCAGTCAACACGAGTACGCTGGCCTTCGGCAATGTGGCATTAAGCTCCGCTGCACTGGAAACCGTGACGTTGACATCCACGGGCACTACGGCAGTGACCATCAACTCTGCCTCCGTAACTGGAGTCGGGTTCGCTCTATCCGGACAGGGGCTTCCCGTAACCCTGAACCCTAATAAAACCCTGGTTCTCAACGTTAAGTTCACTCCTCCGGCGGCAATGGCCGAGAGCGGAACATTGACGATCAGGAGCACGTCATCCACTTCGCCCGTGATCACGGTCAGCTTGAGTGGTATCGGAACGGCTGCAACCGGAGCCAAGCTTACGGTCAGCACAGCCAATCTGGCGTTCGGTGGCGTGCCACTTACGCAGAGTGAAACAGAGCCGGTCACACTGACTTCATCAGGTACGTCGCCGGTGACGGTTCAATCTGTCGCTCTTTCGGGTTCGAACTTCACGCTGTCGGGGGCGACCTTTCCGGTGACGCTGAATCCGGGCATCGCAGTCACACTTAATATTCTCTTTAAGCCGACAAGCGCAAACACCCAGACCGGGGCTCTTACGATCCATAGCAATTCGTCGACGGCAACCACTTCCGTTGTGGCATTGAGCGGAGTTGGCGATCACGAAGTAACCCTGAACTGGACTCCGCCTTCGAGCACACCCGTTCCAGTCGCAGGGTACAACGTCTATCGAGCTACCGGAACAAGCACCGCCTATGCAAGGATCAACACTTCTACGATTGTCCAGCCGACTTACGTAGATACCACCGTGGTCGCGGGATCGACTTATTCCTACGTAGTCAAGAGCATGGCCTCAGCGGGACTTGAAAGCGCTGCGTCGAATAACACAAACGTAGTCATCCCCTAAAAACAGGCAGCACTCCCGTGGCGGAGCAATCGCTCGTGATGTACCGCCATGGGAGCCTGACTGTCCGCGCCTCCAAGGTTGACAGCCCCGATCCGCCACTGCTATTCCTTTGGCCTGCCTATGAAGCGCCATTTGCTTTCCGCCCTGTGGTGCATCTTCCTGTTGCTTCTTTCCGTGCCGGTTCGCGCCCAGGAGCCGATCACGATCGATGCCAATGCGAAGACGACGCCGTTTCCTCATTTCTGGGAGCAGATGTTTGGCTCAGGCCGCGCAAACCTTACACTACGCGAAAGCTATCGTGACGACATGCGCGCGGTGAAGCAAGCGACGAACTTCCAGTACGTACGCTTCCACGGAATACTGCATGACGAGAATGGTGTCTACAACGAGGACGAACATGGCGAACCGGTCTACAACTTCGCCTACGTTGACCAGGTCTACGACGGCCTGCTGCGCAATGGAGTGCGGCCCTTTGTAGAGATCAGTTTCATGCCGAAGAAGCTGGCCTTCAATCCGGATGCGCTGCATCCTTTCTGGTACAAGCAGAATGTCTCTCCTCCAAAGAGCATGGAGCGGTGGGATGCGCTGATCGTGCAGTTTGCCCGGCACCTTGTGGAGCGCTATGGAATCGACGAGGTGGCTCAATGGTACTTCGAAGTCTGGAATGAGCCGAATATCGACTTCTGGAATGGCATCCCACGCGAGGAAAGCTACTTCGACCTGTACGCTCATACGGCGCGCGCGCTGAAATCGGTAAGCCCGAGGCTGCGCGTGGGAGGCCCGGCGACGGCAGCATCCGCCTGGGTAGATGAGTTTCTGAAGTACGACTCGGAGAATCATGTTCCCGTCGATTTCGTATCGAGCCACGGCTACGCAGACGACACAGTTGAGAATCTTTTCGGAACACACGAAGACATCCCCATGGACGACCGGGTATGCCGCGCGATTGCGAAGGTGCGCGGACAGATCAGGGCTTCAACGATGCCTCATTTGCCCCTCTTTTGGACGGAGTGGAATGTTCAAGGCATGAATGAGTCGCGTGACACCTCATTTGTAGGCACAGGGTTAGCGAATACGATTCGTGAATGCGATGGCAAGGTCGACATGATGTCATTCTGGACTTTTTCCGATGTTTTTGAAGAAGGCGGACCGATCGCGAAGCCATTCGAAGGGCAGTTCGGGTTACGCGCAAAAGGAGGCATCAACAAGCCTAGTTTCTATGCGTTTGCATTGCTCCATAAGCTTGGCGAAGAACGGCTAGCGAATCCGTCGAAGAATGCGATTGTGACAAGAAACAACGACGGATCACTGGCGATTGCCGTATGGAATCTTGTCGATCCGGACCAGCATGGCTCCGCGAAGAGCGTTGAACTGAAGCTTAGCGGTGTAGCGAAAGATGCCAGGGTAACGATTGAACGGGTGGACGATACCCACGGAAACACACTGGCCGCGTACAAAGCCATAGGAAGCCCCATCGATCCAACCGAGAAGCAAGTGGACGCCATGAACAAGGAAACATCTCCCGGGACGCCTCAAGAAACCAGGCTGACGAACGGGCAGCTCACTTTGCATCTCGACGTGAATGCGTTGGTGCTGATCCGCGTTTCGAAGCAGGACTGAGTACACCGCTACTGTATGCCGAGCCGAAGCTTGTCGACGGCTTGTGTGTACTGATGCTGATCCACGAGGATGCGGCCGAATTCACAATGCGCGAACAAAGCGGGTCATACGGGAGACGATCCGACTCCCTACATGAAGAAACGCAGTCGCAACGCCCATACGCTTGCCGCAGGGAGTGCCTACTTTCAGCCTGGGACTCCACTTTCACAACGGAGTATAACGACCGGCATCCCCCTGCGGCGAGTGCATGTATTCGGCACTGTTAAACGGAGGCTTCGGCGAGCAGCTTCTCGAGCGTGCCAAAAAACTTCTGCCAGCCATAACCCGCACCTTTGTAAGCAGCTTCCTGATCAGGACGGAACCCAGACTGTTCCATACGCAAATGGGTGCCACCCTCTTCCGGATTCAAGGTGAAGAGCACAACACTCTCGAGTCCCATCGAGTTCCATGTGTACGATAGCCGCTTCAACGGTTCGACAACCTGCACCTCGCAATCGATGATGCCGTTCCAGTTCGGCATAGGATCGACGCGGAACTGAAAGGCTCGTCCGACTGTGGGTTCAAAATCATTTTTAAGCAGCCACTGCGCAAGCAGGGATTGCTCGGTGAGCGCGCGCCAGACCTTCTCCGGCGAGTGGCGAAAAACCTTCTCTATAACAACAGTGTGAATGCTTTCTGCGGGGTTGCTCACTATTTCATCCTTTCCAGAACTGCTTCGAGACGTTCGAATCGCTCCTGCCAGAACGCGCTATACATCCGTAGCCAGTCCGCTACAGGCGCTAGTGCCTCGGGCCGGGCGCGATAGTGGTTTTCCCTCCCATCGCGACGATGGCGTACCAATCTGGCCCGCTTGAGCACCGTCAGATGCTTGGAAACCGCGGGCTGAGAGATACCTGCGAAGCGGGTCAGTGCGTGTACCGTTTGCTCGTCGTGTCTAGTCAACTCTTCGAAGATAGCCCTCCGCGTGGGATCGGAGAGGGCGCGGAAGACGAGATCGGTCGACGCAGATCGCATGCATTATTTATAGCCATTTGGTTATGGATTGTCAAGATAGAATTATTGATCTTCAACAGGATATTGATAAAGCAGCGACTGAGAATCAAACCTTCTCAATCGCCGCTTATCACGCCGTTCAGATATTCATTGTGCTGATTTCGACGGTTACTCCGCCGGGCGCATTGCAATAAAAACCATAGGTGGGAGGGCCTCCGCGTTGCAGCAATGCAGGTGAGGGCGCTTCGTAGCCTGCAGACTCAACAGCCGCGTGACACTCATCCACCATGCTGCGCGAGTCCTGCAGAAAGCCCACATGAAAGAATCCGGGATACCCGTGCTCACTCGTCATGTGCTTGTCGAACATGAGGGCCAACAGAAAGCCTGCTTGGTCCTGCAGGATCGCGAACTTGTCGCCACGCGTTTCAAGTGTATGGAGATTGAAGACGCGTTCAAGAAACGTGCGAAGCGACGGGACATCATAAGTTGTGAGGTTGGCGTGATTGAGGATGTGCATTCGCGAATCTCCTTGGTTGGAAATGGAGTCGCGTGAGTGATTACTTAAGGGAGAATCCACGCGACACTAGTGCAGTGCGAGCGCGCACTGCAGCCTGTCGCCGTGGGTCCCTTCCCCGATGTCTCCCGGGGATGACTTGACCGCAGAATTCTCTCTGCGGTGAGCCGGGCTTACCAAGCCGGCTCTGCGTTTTTCGGCAGCTATAGGATGTGGACGGGCGGAGAGTAGTTGCAGTTTTTGCGATTGGGAGCACAGCCTTACGTACGACTGGTTACCGGCGGCGCTACTCTCTTAACCCATGAGTAACTGGCCACAATGAACCGATGCGGACGATGTCACGTTTAGCGGATTCGCAACGAACAGATATTACAATTGCTTTCGCAGTTCCAGTCACTTATAACCACTTCAACTGTTGTTCTTTTCCGTTCTCTGCAGGTGGTTTTTAATGCCCTTGGACAGGGTTGTTGTCAGTTCAGAAGAAATTGAGAAAGTTGGGCCCGCGCCCGATGTGCCGCCCTCCGCGCAGCCCGTCCTGGCGAAGAAGCTGCCTTCTCCCATTCCTTGGTGGGCACGGTTAGGCCTCGCTCCGACCGTCCTGGTCCTGCCGCTGCTGTGCGTGCTGACGGTAGTTCTGAGGATTGCCTTCCGCAGCCAGGCACCGCGGGTGAAATACGCGTGGGTTTCATTTTTATCTACCCTGCTTGCCATAAGCGGTGTCCTCACTACGGCGGGTACGGTGGTGTTCTTTTCTTTCGTTCCGATTCCGGCGATCGTAAACACCGCCCTGTCGGACATGGACGAACGCACCCAGTTCCCTGCGCTGCCCTCTGCAACAGAGCTGAGCGGAGCCGATGTATCCAGCAAGTTGAAGCCGATGGTCATCGTAGTTTCGCCTGCGGCCAGGATGTGGAACCGGAGCGAAACAACCTCGGGGCTCTTCGGTGCAGGTGTGCTTCTTCACGCGGACAAGGACGGCTATCTCTTTGCCACCGCCAACCATGTGGCGAGCTATTCGGCCTGGGGTGTTGGCGGAAGCTCCGGACATATCCTCGTGTCCACCGCGGCTGGAGTATGGGCGAAAGCCCAGGTCGTCGCAACCGCGCCGCAATTGGACATGGCGCTGCTGTGGTTGCCACGGCACTCGGGAACAGGCGAGTTCACGCAACCAGTGTCCACTGCGAACGATGGTGAGAACGTTTTTGTCATCGGGCATCCAGAGGGTTTGAATTACACCCTCAGTACCGGGATCGTGTCGGGGTTGCGTGACCAGTCGATCCAGATCTCGGCGGCAGTGAGCCCGGGCAACAGCGGTGGCCCGGTCTATGACAATCATGGCAATCTGCTCGCAATTGTCAGCTCGAAGTTCGATCGCAACCGGGATGCGAATGCGGAAAATCTCAGCTTCGCCAGCAAAGCTGACGCGCTGCTGCAGGAATCCGATTGGACATTCAGCCACAACGGCCGGCAGTGGCTTGAACATTACATTGCCGCTGTCGCAAAAAGCAGCAGCTCAGTAGAACCAGAAGCTAAGAAGTAAGGAGTGTCAGGACCGATTCATGGCTTATATCAACGTTACGGTGTACGACTCGACGGAAAACAAGCGCGTGCCTGCAGAGCTTCCGGATGACGCACCCTGCAGCAAGATCGTCGCGGTGCTTGTTCAGAAACTTCAGCTGCCTGTGAATGGGCCGGACGGCGCGCCGCTGAGCTACAAGTTCCATCACAAGAACTCGGGCCGCCAGATCCAAGACTCGCAGACGCTGGCCGATGCGGCAGTCCGCGATGGTGACATCCTCCGCCTGCAACCAGAAATCACTGCCGGATAAATCGATGCCGCCCGAAGCGATTAGAGTGCATGCCCCGGCGCAGGACGACAGGTACAGCCGGTTGCGGCTGATTCCCTGGTGGGATCAGGAGAAGATCCGCGCGACCCGGGTGGTGGTAATCGGCGCGGGCGCGCTGGGCAACGAGATACTGAAAAACCTGGCTCTGCTGGGATTTCTTCAGGTTGTCGTTGTCGATCTCGACCACATTGAAACATCGAACCTCTCGCGCGCCGTGCTGTTTCGGGCGAGCGATGTGGGGCGCTCCAAGGCCGAGGTAGTCGCGGATGCATACAGGGATATCCTGCCGGAAGCTACGGTTCAGCCTCTTACCGCGAATGTGATGCAGGACTGCGGACTGGGCCTGTTTGCATGGGCCGATGTCATTCTCGCGGGTCTAGACAATCGCGAGGCGCGGCTCTGGATCAACCGTTCGGCGTGGAAGACAAACCGTCCCTGGATCGACGGCGCGATCGAGGGCATCAACGGGGTGGTAAGAGCCTTCGTCGCAGGCCAGGCGCCCTGCTATGAATGCACGCTCGGCGAGACCGACTGGGCAATTCTCAGCAGGCGCATGTCATGCAACCTGCTGCTTCACGAGGCGCAGACGGAAGGCCGTGTCCCGACCACGCCCACGATCTCTTCGATCATCGCCGGCGTGCAAGTACAGGAGGCAGTGAAGCTGCTGCATGATTTGCCGGCGCTTGTAAGCAAAGGCTACGTCTTTGAAGGATTGCACCATACCTCCTACACGGTTGAGTACACGGAAAATCCGGAGTGCATGAGCCACTACGTTCTCGACAGGATCCTGGACATCGACCAGCCTTCGAGTGCTCTTACTTTGCAGGATCTGGCGCGGCGAGCCAGCAGCTATCTGGGCGTGGAAGACGTCGCGATCGAGTTCAGCCGCGATGTGATTCACAAGCTGGTCTGTCCGAAGTGCGGGCGGGAGGAGATCTGCTTCGTGGCCGTGGGAGCGATTCGCTACGATCAGGGGCCGTGCCCGGATGACGGCCAGATGCGCGTGGTGCAAACGCTCTCCGGTTACCGGGGAGAAGCGGAGCTGGCTGATCGCACGCTCGATCAGCTGGGCCTGCCACTATTCGATATCTTCACGGCGCGGTCGATGGAAACCGAAATTTCCTATCGCATTGCAGGCGACGCGACCAAGGTTCTTGGTGTACTTGCATCTCCGGCGATCAAGGAGGTCGAAGCATGACGGCCACTCCGCGCTTCCAGGTCGATAACGAAGTTACCCGCTGCATTCGCCAGCACGCGCGAACGCACATGACCACCGAAGTTTGTGGCGTACTGATTGGAGAGCTTCGGGGCGGCGTTGTGGAGATACAGGCTTCGATCGAAGCTTCGAACGCAGCCCAGGCCGGAACCCACGTTACATTCACGCAGGACGCATGGGAGACGATCTACAAGGTCAAGGACGAGTCGTACCCGAACGAGCGGATCGTCGGCTGGTATCACTCCCATCCAGGATTCGGTGTCTTCCTCTCGGAGCATGACACCTTCATTCACCGCAATTTCTTCTCTTCCCCCGACCAGGTTGCGTGGGTCTACGATCCGCACACCGACGAAGAAGGATGCTTTGGATGGGTCGACGGAGAGATTCATCGCATTCCTTTCTTTTCCGTTGTCGATAACGCGGGCGACGGCGTGGAGCGCACTCCAAAGGAGACGCCCGCAGCCCAGGTCAAAGCGAACGAAGAGCCTCCGCCTGCACCGCAGCAGCCTTTACGCAGAGAAGCCGGTTCGGCATGGATGCGCTGGGCAGGCATGGCGATGATCTACCTATCGCTCGTCGCGCTCGGATTTGCAGTCTCTTACTTCCTGTTTCCTCGCATCCTGCTGGTGACCTTCGACCCAGTCACAAAGGAGCCGCTCATAATCACCCGGGACGGAGAGCGGATCGAACTGCGGCGGCCGGACGGCTCCGGAGCTTACACTTTGCCGCAGCCAGTGCAGAAGCCTGATTCGCCATCCGGAGGTCAAAAGTGAACGAGAACCAGCCGCTCCGTGTAACGCTTGAAGAACTGACGAAGGACGAGAAGCCTGTCGCTGTTACCAGCGCGAGCCTGCACTCTGCCGCGGCAACACCCGGCACTACGGTTTACGGCAACATCAATGCCGAGCCCGATGCCCCGGCACTGGCAGAGCAGAAGGCCAGCATCCTACTGCAGGCATGGTTCTACCTTGGAGCGGCAGGCCTGGTGGGGGCGCTGCTCGGATGGGGAATCGCGGAGCCGGCCTTCGTAGACGGGCCAGGGCACCGCTGGGGCAATGCCGTGATGGTGCCGTTGATGGTCGCGATGATGTGCGTCGGTTTCGCGGTCGTCGAGAGTATCGTCGAACGCTCGGCGAGGAAGGCGCTCATTCGGGCCGGGCTCGCGCTTCCGCTGGGCATCGTTTTAGGGTTCGTCTTCAGCGGTCTTGCCAACATCTTCTATTCGATCGGATTGGCGTTCTGCCGCGGAGCCGGGGTGCAGTCTTATCACAATCCAGCGGTCTGGATCGCACGCGGCATCGCGTGGATGGTCCTGGGCGCTGCGGGTGGTGTGGTCTACGGAATCATCGGGCAATCCATGAAGAAGACTGGATATGGAGCGCTCGGCGGAGTCATTGGAGCAGCGGTCGGCGGTACGATCTTCGACCCCATCTCGTTCGTCACGCACGGTGGCGCAACCAGCCGGGCGATCGGCTTCGGATTGCTCGGTATCGTAACAGGCGTTGCGATCGGGCTGGTGGAAAGTGCACTCAAGGACAGGTGGCTTTATGTCACATCCGGACCGCTCGCAGGAAAGCAATTCATCCTCTACAAGCCGCAGACGGTGGTGGGCAGTTCGCAGAACTGCGATATTTACCTCTTCAAAGATCCCGATATTCTGCCTCAGCACGCAGTGCTGGAACTTAAGGGATCAAAACTGCACCTGACTGCGCATGGAAGTGTATATGTCGCCGGACAACCTGTTCGCGGCATGCGGGTTCTTGACAGCGGAAACATCGTTCAACTGGGCCGCTATGGCTTCCGCTACCAGGAGAGAAATCGCTAATGAGCGGCTCCTGCCCCTATTGCCGTAGCCCGTTCGAAGACGGCGAGGAGATCGTCTCCTGCCCGGGGTGTGCGACGGATCACCACACCGACTGTTTCCAGGAGAATGGCGGGTGCACTGTCTTTGGCTGCTCCGCTGCTCCGGCAGACGAGCCGAAGGTCAGCATCTCGAATTATGACCTGGCAACGGGAGGCGTGGGCATTCAGCCAGCGGCGCCCGCATCCTCTTTCCTGAATCTCTCGGCGCCGGAACCGCCTGCGTCTGTGCCGCAAATTCCCGCGAGGACATCGACTCCGCCCCCACCACGGCCTGCGGGTTCGACTCCGCCGCCGCCACGCGTTCAGACAAGCCACACACCGGTGATGACCTATCCGACGTTTGGAGGATACGGAGATCCGGCCCCCGTTGTGATCGACACTTACACCCCGAGAAAGAGCCGCGTGGCCTACGTGCTGCTGGCCGTCTTTCTGGGCGCCTTCGGCGGACACAATTTCTACGCCGGGTACGTCAAAAAAGCTGTCATACAGCTCTGCATCACGGTCTTCACCTGCTTCACTGGCGCGATCGTCAGCTGGATATGGGCTATCGTTGAGGCCTGCATGGTAGACCGCGATGACGATGGCGTCGCATTTGTGTAACTCTACTTTGACTTAGCACTGGAGGACATACATGAACTACTTCATCACGCGCGATGGTCAGCAGTATGGACCCTACACGCTATCGGACCTGCAAAGATACGTCGCCTCGGGAGAGATCCTGTTGACCGACCTCGCCTTCAGTGAGGGAATGGCAGAACCTCTGCCGGTCTCCCAGATCATCGGCACCATACCTGTTCCGCAGCCGGTCTACCAGGTGAGCGCGATGAACACCGATTCGCTCTATCCCGATCCGCCAAACCTGCACTGGGGTCTGGTTCTTCTGTTCGATATTCTGAGCTGCGGTCTTTTCCAGATCGCGTGGGACCTGGTGCAGTCTTCATGGATGAAAAAGGTCGCTCCACAGAGTAAGGCTTTCTATTACTACTGCGCCTGCGCCGGTTGCGGCGTGTTGATTTTCTTTGTCAGCTTTTTCCAGGCTCAGCATCACCACCACAGCCCGCTGCTCGGATTGCTACAGATCGCCGACTTCATCCTCGTGCTGATTGGCAGGTTCAGCCTGAAGGCTTCACTCGAACAGCACTTCAACACCGTTGAGCCCATGGCCCTTCAACTGAGCGGTGTGATGACATTCTTCTTCGGCGGCATCTACTTTCAGTACCACCTGAACGACATCGTGCGCCGCAAGAACTTCGATCGCATGACTCGGGCAGCTGTATGAGATACGCAACGCGCTGCGCGGTCGCAAACCTGCTCGCGCTCGCGACAGTAGTTTGCGCCTTTCTGCTGCGCCGTTTTCCGCCGGAGACGACGCAGTTCTATCCGCGCTGTCCAGTCTATGTCTGGCTCCATCTCTATTGCCCAGGCTGCGGTGGAACACGCGCCGCAGCAGCACTTCTACACGGCAGGTTCATGGAGGCGATCCATTGGAACATCGCCTTCGTCATGCTGTCGCCGCTTGTTCTGCTGTTCCTGGCGCTCTGCTACTGGCGCGCCGTGCAACGGAAAGACTTTGTGTGGCCAGCGGTCCCTGAATCACTTTTGAAGACGATTCTTGTGCTGTCAGCGGTATTCTTTATTGCCAGAAACATCCCAGCTCACTGAACCATCTACCGGCTCCGGAGAAAGACGCAACATGCCATCGCCTCGCACTCGCAGACTCAAGACTGACCATGAACGCATGGTCAGACGTTTCGCTGACTGGCCGGCCATACAGATTACAGCCACGGCGGGCATGCCTCCGGAACTCTATCGCTTTACCTACAACCTGAAGGGGCTATACGTGAATGCGACTGGTGACATTCTCGAACGCGATTCGCACCTGCTTGAGGTAAACCTCTCGCTGGACTATCCGAGACGGGCACCGCAATGCCGCATGCTGACACCGGTCTTTCATCCGAACTTCGATGATGCAACCGTGTGCATCGGCGACTTCTGGGCAGCTTCTGAAGGACTGGACGACCTCGTCGTTCGAATCGGGAGAATGATCGCTTACCAGGAATACAACACGAGAAGTCCACTCAACGGTCTCGCGGCGAAATGGGCTTCGGAGCATAGCGCGCAATTGCCCATCGACAACCGCATTGTGGCGCCTCCATCGGAAAACCTTTCCGAGCCCGAGATTTCTACCGGAACCGTATCCGTTTAGCAGCGGGAAAGATTCGAACTCGATTCTAAGCCTTGAAACATTGAAAAATGATCATGGCCTGGACTACCCACACAAGTATCGGAGAGATGGAAGGCTTCGAATCATGGGCGTCCTGGCAGAAGCAGGCGGGCCTTTGGGGTTCTCTCACGATGGATCGGGTCGGATGCGTCAGCACGGAATCGTGAACCAAAATCCTGAGAGATCTCGAACTAGATAGGTTGGTGACGCGTGCTGTATTTCCGGAGGTGCCGCCAAGTGTCGAGTACAACACCACGCGTTGGGTATCGCCATGCTGGAACAGACAACATCTGTTTTGGCTCTGGATGGTCGGCGATACCGACAAGTTCGGGAAGGCGCGACGTACACACGACCGAGCATCTGCGACGACTGGCATCCCATCTGATCAGGTCCAGACAGAAGATTGCGCTCGATTGAATGCTGATTGATTCGATACCGCTTCCGAGCGAAATCAAGCGACGCGGATTGAGTCGCCAATCCTTCAGGAACTGGGGACTCCGTAGCTACCTTTCGAGACCTAATCACCGTCCCCGGGGGATCTGTCTCAACTAACTCTTCAACAAAACATTGAATGCGTTATCGAAGAAGAGATCAAGCGGTTTATCGCTTTGCAATGTTTTGGCCCGCACCTGCGCTCCTTCCCAGCCATCAACCAGGAGAGCGGCAAGATCTTTCGGCTTGGCAATCGTGTGCAATTCCCGGCTATCAATGCCCTCCTGAAGCGTCCTCGCAATGGCGCTCTCCCAAGCTTCAAAGGCCTGAATCAGAGTCTTTCGGATCTCTGCGTTATGAGCCGCGACCTCCAGACTCATATTACCCAGCAGACAACCAGCGATCGGTCCGCCTCGAACTCCGTAGGTCGCTATCAGGTCTTTGAAGTATCGACGAAGCTTCTTCATCGGAGAAAGGTTGGAGTGAATGAGCAGCTTCTCCCACCGTTCCTGCTCACCTGCCGCGTACCTCTTGATCACTTCAAGAATGAACTCATCTTTTGTTGTGAAGTGGTGATAAAAGGAGCCCTTGGGCACCTTCGCCTCCTCCAGAACCTGGTTCACCCCCGTAGCCGAATACCCGCCGGAACGAACGATGCCAACTCCAACTTGAATGAGATGTTCTCTTGTAGATTGTTTGCTCATCTGAGTGCGGTTAGACCGGTGTCAACCCATCCTCGTTTTGATCCTGTTCTCGCAGGTATTGCTTAGGTGTACCCATTGAAACCGAGTCCTTGCTCGTGGAAGCAACGGGAGGCGGCCATCGCCTCCCGTTGCTCCCACGCCGCGCTGCGTTAGTGGCGATTTCATTCAGCGCGAGCTACCGTCCAACTTTGCGACGAGTGTGTTGCCGAACTCTTCAGCGGACATAGGTTGCTGGCCCGTGATCAGTTCGCGATCTACAACGACATTGGAGTGCCAGTTCGTGAACGTGTCGACGTGGGCGCCCGCTTCTGCGAGTGCATTGACGGGATAGAACTGCACGTAGCCACCCAGACCCTTCGGGCCTTCAAGAGCTTCCTCTTCACCGGTCGAAAAGATCGTCACGTGATAGCCGGCGTAGGGCCAATTCTTGGCGAGGGAACTTGCGCTGCCGTCACCTGCAATTAGTGCCTTCTGGAAAGCCACCGAATCGCTCAAGGTCGAAAGCAGAACAATAGGACCATGGCAGATAATGCCAGTGGTGCGGCCTGCATTGTGAAAGCTGGTGAGGATCGTACCGAGACTCTTGTCCTGGATCAAATCCACCATCGGGGCGTGACCGCCGGGAATAAAGAGACCGACGTACCCATCAGTGCCCTCAGAGACCACGGAAGCCAGAGTCTTCGGATGCTTGAGCTGGTCGATGCCCTGCACATACTTGAATGCCTCTTCGCGTGCGTTGTCATCGCCACCAAAGAACATCTTGTTATTCGAGTTGGCGTCCATGACGGGTGTATCGCCCTTCGGATTCGCGATCACCGGCGTATAGCCTGCTTCGACGAGCTTCTTGTAGGGAACTTCAAACTCATTCAGGTAATAGCCCGTCTTGTACTGCTTGCCGTCCTTCAGCGCCAGTTCACTCGCGCTGGACATGACAACAAGAACCTTACCTTTGGATTGCGACTGCGCTTCGGAGATCGCGGGGATGCCTGTCATAAGGATTGCCAGGGCCGCCAGAACTGCTTTCTTGAACATGTACATAACGCCTCTTCTGAATCTGTAGTTAAGCCGATTGCCTGGCTTACAAAAGAATAGATTAGACCAGTCTGTTCCTTGATTCAAAAAAAACTATTACTACGGCTCAAAAGGGGGAGAAAAAGTCGGATCATTCTATCCCTACCCTACGAGGAAAACGATGCCGTCGCTCGTCCTTGAAGTGTAGCGAGTTGCTCACTCATAATGATGCGTTGCCGTTGCGCTTCCTCGATCTGTGCCCTAGCGCGAGCCATGGAGTGGGCATCCAAAACCGGATTCGGTCCCACGCGACTCCCGCAATGGCGCGCACATCTCAGGACTTCGCTTCTCTTACCTTTCGCGGTTGGCTCACCGATCCAGGCTGATCGTCCTGTCATCCTATCTGGCTTATGGGCGTCCCATAACGTGGATGTGTGCGTAGGGGGAACCAGCCCACATGATGTAAACACCGGTTGGCTTATGACTCGTTGGTAGCCCTGTCGTCTTGGGATCGAATGGCCAAAGGATCATCCAGTGAGGCCCAATTTTGATTGCCGGCGAGGTTTTGTCGTTAGGGTCAGTATCGCTTCTCTGGGTCGCTCCGGCGAGCATGTATTCGATACCAGGAACCGTTGTCGTAGGTCTCGGCTTATGTTCGTCAAAGTCTTTGTTCCACTGCACGGCTACCTTGTCCATACACATCGGGGGCATGCCTACGCGGCTTGGGTCTCCCGGCATGCAGGTGAAATCGTTGGTGCCCTGCCGCAGAACCCGCATACCGCCACGTCCATCGGGTTCAACGACCGTCGCGTCCTTCGCGACATTGGTGGGACCAGCAGAGAGAGCAAGAGCTATTTTCTGTTGCGCGCTCAGCGTGCTGGGTTTCATCTTCATACCAGCCATCTCCTGGGCCTGCGCCGCCATGGGAATGCCGGTAGAAGCCAGGAACATGCCAAAGATCAATACGGACGTTGCAATCTTCATCGGAATTCGCATATCAAGGTCCTTTTCTGTTGAGTGGCGAAAGTAGAAAGAACGCAGCTGCTCCTCACAAGACGAGAGCAGCTGCAGATGCACTACTGCTTGACGAGGACAAGCTTCTGGTTCACGAATTCCTTAATGCCAAGTTCAGAGAGTTCGCGACCGTAACCAGAGCGCTTGACGCCGCCAAATGGCAACTCTGGGGCTGTGCTTGCGAACGTATTGATCCAGACAGCGCCTGTTTCAATCCGCGAGGCCAGTGACCTGGCACGATCAATGTCCTGAGAGAAAACGACACCGGACAGACCGAAGTGTGAGTCATTGGCAAGTTCGACGATCTCATCGTCATTCTTGACAACGTAGATTTGCGCCACCGGTCCGAAGAACTCCTCGAAGTAGGCCGGATTCTCGCGCTTCACGTTCGTGAGGATGGTCGGCTCGAAGAAGTTACCCTTGCCTTCAATCGGCTTACCACCCAGGTGCAAGGTTGCGCCATTCTCGACCGCCCTCTTCACCTGCGCGGCAAGATTGTCACGAGCGGGCGCTGACGAAAGCGGACCAAGCCGTGTGCTCTCATCTGAGGGGTCGCCGATCTTCACGGACTTCAAAGCCGCAGTGAAGCGCTCAAGGAAGGTGTCGGCGATCTTCTCGTGAAGCAGGAAGCGCTTCGCGCAGATACACTCTTGTCCGGCGATGTGGAGTCTTGAAAAAACACCGGCTTCCAGAGCCTTGTCCAGGTCGGCATCGTCAAGAACGACGAAGACGTCATTGCCGCCCATTTCGAGCGTCGATTTCTTGAGATGCTTGCCTGCCTGCGCCGCGATCGCGCTACCAGCGCGCTCGGAACCGGTCATTGCCGCACCTTGTACGCGTGGATCTGCGATGAGGGTGGCAATCTGCTCATTTGAGATGAACAGATTTGTCCAGGCTCCCTTCGGGGCGCCGGCCGCGGTAACCATCTCTTCAAACACGCTTGCGCAGTGCGGCACGATCGGAGCGTGTTTCGCGAGCACCGGGTTTCCTGCCGCAAGCGCTGGAGCGAGCACACGCATTAACTGGTAATACGGGAAGTTCCAAGGTTCGACAGCAACGAGTACGCCGATCGGATGGTGCTCCACCCAAGCATCTCCAAGAGCGCTCTTGATCGGCGCAGGTGCCAGGAAATGCTCCGCATTGTCTGCATAGAAACGAGCAATCTGGGCGATGATCCCAACTTCTTCACGGCTCTCGCCGATCAGCTTGCCCATTTCCTTTGTGGAGATTTGAGCGAGTTCTTCGGCGCGCGCATCAATGATGTCGGCTAGCTTTCTAAGAACCTCCAGGCGGGGCTTAATAGAGCCCTTGGACCACTCAGACTTATAGAGTTGATGGGCCGCTGCAAGAGCCTCCTCCATCTGCTGATCGGTATGCTCCGGGTAGGTCTTGACGAGTTCGTTCGTCGTCGGATTGATTGTCTCGTATGCCATGATCTTGTCCTTATGCGTCTCGGCTAAGAGAACGAGGCGGTGTCGGCTCGTTCAGATGGAGGGATCGCCAGCCTAAAGACTCAAGATCATGGCGGTCCCAACGAAGGAAGCGGCGGATAGCCCTTTCGATCTGGCTATCCGCTTTCGCTGCCACAAGAGTTGCTATGGGAAGCCGATCAGGCTGCGGCCAGTTTCTTCAGCAGCACATCGCCGAACTCGGTGGCAGACATCGGCTGCTGGCCTGTGATCAGTTCGCGATCAACGATCACGTTGCTATGCCAATCGGCCACGGTATCCACATGTGCTCCGGCCTCCGCCAGGCCGGCAGTCGGGTAATACTGAACGAAGCCGCCAAGTGCGCCCGCGTTTTCGAGGTATTGCTCTTCGCCTGTCGAGAAAACGGTGAGGCGGTACCCTGCGTACGGCCAGCCCTTCGCCAGGCCATTAGCAGCGCCGGTCTTGTCAGCCAGTGCCTGCTGGAATGCTTCCGAATCATTGAGGGTGCTCAGAAGCGCCAACGGACCGTGGCAGAGGATACCGGTGGGTTTTCCAGCGGAATGGAACGCCTTGAGGATTTCACCCAGGTCCTTATCCTTCGAGAGGTCCTGCACAGGGGCATGGCCGCCGGGGATGAACAAACCGACGTAGCCACTGATGCCTTCCTTCGCCACGTCGGCGAGCTTTTTGGGATGATCCAAAATATCGAGGTTCTCAACGTACTTCAGCGTCTCGGCGCGAAACGCATCGTCTCCACCGAAGAACATGGCATTGTTGGAGTTGGCATCCATGAGAGGACGATCGCCATTCGGGTTGGCAACGACCGGGGTATAACCCGCTTCGATGAGCTTGCGAAACGGAATCGCGAACTCATTCAAATAAAAGCCGGTTGGATACTGTTTACCGTCGCGAAGATCGAGATGCTTCGCACTGGACATAATGACTAGAACTTTACCCGCCATTTGATTTGCCTCTTTCCTTCGGTTTGCCGTGTCTTCGGCTTTGGTTAGATAGATTAGACCAGTCTGATCAGTGATTCAAAAACAATCTTTGACTGGCGACGCATAGCAAGCAAGAAACTGCCTGGCGAGTTAGCTACACAACATGAATCAATGTTTTAGCGTTCATGCATTCCTAAAGACCCAAGGAACCAAGCTCGAGCCGATGACCAGGGTGCTTGATGCCACCGAAAGCTGCCACCTGCTCAGACATGGAGACTTGGTTGAACGCCGTCATGCGGGCTTCGATTTATCGCGTGAAATAAGCGTGTCGATCTTGATCGTTCGTCCACGCCGAAGATACGTTGCCTTCTCAGCACGCGCACGCGTGGCCGGACTGATAGGTTTGAACATGCTTGCTTTCCTCCTACTCTGCTTTTCGGAAATATGACTCGATGAAGCCCTTCAGCAGGTAATGTAATCAGCGGGCCTTTGCATTCAGCTTCGCAAGGAACGCATCAGCGAATGCATGATCGGAAAATGGCTGTTGGCCGGTAATGACCTCACGATCCACCACGACGTTCGGCTTCCACGGTGCCGCATTCTGAATCTTTGCTCCTGCTGAGGCAAGGGCTTCATCGTTGTAGTCCGGGAGATGTCCATCGAGCTGAGGAAGCTCGATCTGCTGCTCTTCCGTTTTCGAAAAAACAGTGATCTTGTAGCCGGCATAGAGCCATCCATGCGACAACTCGCGGAGCCTGGCAGCGGAAGCGTTACCGGCAACGAGAGCCTGATCGTACTTCTCCGTGTCGGGCATAGCCGAGAGCAGAGCCATCGGACCGTGGCAGATTAATGCGGTCGGGCGTCCCGTATCGTGAAAGCTCTTAAGAATCTGGCCGAGGTTCCTGTCTTTCACCAGGTCAATCATCGGGGCATGTCCGCCAGGGATGAAGACACCGGCATAGTCCTGAGTGTGGCCGACGATCGTCTCAAGCTTGATGGGGTGCCTTAAGCCTTGCTGGTCGTTGATGAAGCGTAGAGCCTGCATGCGCATTGCATCATCCCCGCCAAAAAACTTCGGCACGTTGGAGCTTGCATCCATCGAAGGCGTGTCGCCATTCGGGTTGACATAGACCGGGGTGTAACCGGCCTTGATCAGGGCAGCGAGCGGTACATAAAGCTCGTTGAGGTAGTATCCGGTGGCGTATACCCTGCCCTCTTTCAGGTTGAGAAGATGTCCGCCAGACATCACCACGAGAACCTTGCCCTTGGACTGCGCCATTGCGGACATAGACAAAGTCATCGCCAGGACGAGTACAAACAATGCACCTACCTTGCCAAACACATTCATGGTCTTTTCCTCATTCTCGGGAGAGCTCACCTGCTGAATCCGCTCATCGCACGAATTATATTTAGATTAGACCAGTCTGATCATTCGAGGATTGAAAATATTTTTACTAACTGAAGGACGTAGACAGAAAATCATCCCCGCCTCTCGTCGTACTTGCGCCTTGCTCTCTCGAAATTTTCCAGATTTTGCACAGTCCAGAGCCAGAGAGGACGAACATGTTCGAGCATGCCAAGTCCAAGCTCGGTGATGGTGTATTCGACCCTTGGCGGTACCTCGGGAAACATCTCCCGGGTGACCAGGCCATCACGCTCAAGCTGACGGAGTGTTTTGGTGAGAGATTTCTGACTGACGCCTTCTACTCGTTCCATGATGCGGGAAAAGCGCAGGGGCGATCCCTCCTCCGCCAGCACGGACAGCGTCCATAAAAGCCATTTGTCAGCCATCTGCGTGGTGATTTCGAGCGCCAGGATTTCTCGTTCCGGCTCCAGAGCCGCACATTCTGCGTTCCACATTTTCCAATGATTTTCCATAAGTTACCTCCAGGTAAGTACACGCCAAAAAAGTGCCTTATTGCCAACGGATACTAAACGCAGGATACTCGCTTCGTGGCAGTGCACGGAAATTGGCTGTTCTTCCACTCCACATCGAATCCACCCGGTTGACCCGTATTTGACGGCCTCTATCGTGGTGGGAACGCTCGTGATCGCTTTCAAGGTTGGCGCCGGTGTCGCTTTCGTTTGACTCTCCCCCAAGGGGAGGACGGAAAGTGATCGCTGTCTGGACAAATACGGTCCCCGGAAAGGACGTAGGGTCAAATGAATAAGAATGGGACGAAGGAAGCCCTTATTGAGGCCGGCCTTCAATTGATTCACTCTACCGGCTATTCTGCGACTGGGATCAACCAGATTCTAGACAACGCCAACGTGAGGTCTTTCTACAATCACTTCACCAGTAAGGACGAATTCGTCATTGAGGTAATCAAGCTCTATGCTGCGGGTGAGCAAGCACGATTGGAACGGGTCCAGGTAGACTCCACGCTCTCTCCGATAGCGAAGCTTCGCCGTTACTTTGAAGACAAAATTGCGTTCCACGGAGAGCGCGGCCAATTCGCAGGCTGCCTCCTCGGCAACCTCAGCCTTGAAGTAGCGGGCCACAACGCCGCAATCCGAGATCTGCTGCGCCGATCCTTCGATGAGTGGCAGCAGTCGATCGCATCGACAATTCGAGAGTCGATCGAGAAGGGCGAACTTCCTCGTAGTGCGAAGGCAAATGTTCTCGCTGCCGTGATTGTAGACAGCTGGGAAGGCGCCCAGGTCCGGGCCAGGACAGAACAAAGCGATAAGGCTCTTAATTTGTTCTATGACTGTACATTCAATGTTTTATTGAGAACTGAAATCCGCTGACGTTCGGGAATCCTTTTTTGAATCTCTAAACAGACTGGTCTGATCTATTGAAGTGCCGCTGATGCGGACGAACTTCAAAATCGAGGGAATGAAATGTCGAACACAAACACAAAAGGTACGGCCGTCATCACCGGAGCATCTGGCGGCATTGGTGCAGTCTATGCGGATCGTTTCGCTAAGCGCGGCTACGATCTTTTTCTTATTGCCCGCGACGGAAAGCGTCTCGGCGAAGTTGCCAACAAGCTGTACGAAAAGTATGGCGTTTCTGTGGAGACCCTGATCGTCGATCTGACGGATAAGCCTGAGTTGCTGAAGCTGGAAGCCCAGCTTCAAGCGGACAAGAAGGTCTCTGTTCTCGTGAACAATGCCGGATTTGGCGGCACGAAGTCTCTGGTTGATTCCAGCGTGGACGAGCTCGAAAACATGATCACGTTGAACGTGACCGCGCTCACCCGGCTCACGGCAGCAGTTCTGCCAAACCTGATCGCTAAGAATGCCGGCGCCGTCATCAACATCGCCTCCGTCGTGGCCGTCAACCCGGACGCGCTCAACGGCACCTATAGCGGTACCAAGTCTTACGTTCTGAACTTCACGCAGTCCTTGTTCAAGACACTGAAGGACACCAGCGTACAGGTTCAGGCCGTACTTCCTGGTGCGACCCGTACCGACTTCTGGGATCGGGCTGGCCTGCCAGTCCATAACCTGCCCGAGAAGAACGTCATGAGTGCAGAGGATTGCGTCGATGCAGCCATGGCTGCGTTCGACGAGAAAGAACTCGTAACGATTCCTGCCTTGCCTGACGTAGAGGTCTGGAACCGCTATGAACAGGCTCGCCTCGCGCTGTACCCGTTCCTTTCCAGCAAAGAGGCCGCGAAGCGCTACCAGCACAAGGGCTAAGAAAACCGCAATTCGCCGGAAGAGCCACACCGTGCGGCTCTTCCGGCGCGAAAGTTCAAGCGAAAAGGGATAAGGTGATGAGCAATCAAGGGCAGATAGCAGTGGTTACCGGTGCCTCGTCCGGCATTGCAAAGTCTATGCAGATCGTTTCGCAAAGCGCGGTTACGATCTCCTTCTCGTGGCACGGCGCAAAGATCGGCTGGACGCGCTCAGTGCAGAGCTTCAGGAGAAATACGGGGTTAAAGTCGAGACCCTGGTCGCGGACCTCACCAGGCACGAAGATCTGCAGAAGGTTGGAAGCACGATCGCTTCCAATGAGCGGGTCGCGGTGCTTGTGAACAATGCCGGCACGGCTGTTGTAGGACCATCCGCGGAGCTTTCAATCGAGCAGGTGGAGTTCCAGTTAGATCTCAATGCTCGATCCGTCACATTTCTAAGCCAGGCTATCCTGCCGGGATTTCTCAAACGGAATAGCGGTACGCTCATCAATCTAGGCTCCGTCCTTTCCTTCTTCGCCTATCCCTTCAGTACGTCGTATAGCGCGTCCAAGGCGCATGTGATGCTGTACACGATTGGACTTCACGACGAACTCGCGAACACCGGTATCCGGGTTCAGGCGGTTCTCCCTTCGAATACCTACAGCGAAATCTGGGAGGTCTCCGGCATGGGAGTTCATAATCTCGACCCGGAAACGGTCATGTCTACAGATGACCTGGTCGATGCCGCCCTCGCTGGGCTCGATCAAGGCAAGACGGTTACGCTTCCATCTCTTGAGGACTATTCGCTTTGGGAGGCCTTCGATGCTGTGCGGATCAAAATGTTCAACGCCGCACAAACAAAGAACGTTGCAACGCGCTACGGTCTAGGACGGAAATAAACAAAGACCTGAGTTCGAGGAGACGATGCTGCCCGGACTTGTCCATCAGCCACATGAACAGAACGATGAGGGAAATGCCATGACGGATCGCAAATATTATCTGCTCGCAGAATTCGATGTGAAGCCGGAATCGCTGGAAGAGACTAAGGCTATCTTCTCCAAACTTCTTCCGAAGGTTCTGGAAGAAGAAGGTTGCGAGGAAATGTACACGACTTCCATCTTGGACGAGCCGAACAAGCTTGTCTTCTTTGAGGTCTTTTCCTCGCGGGAAGCTCACGACTGGCACATGGAACAGCCTTACACACGCCAGCTTGCGACCGATCTCGACGGAAAGCTTGCGGCACCCCCGAAGATCACAGAACTCAGTCGGTTCTGACATCCTCACGTACCGCCATGCGTTTTCTCTGAAGTCCGAGCGGCTCATAACCGGTCTGGCTGCAAGAACAGATGTGTCCTCTTGGAGCAAAAAATGAGTAGAGAAACGAATCGTGTAGTCCTTATCACAGGTGCGTCGTCAGGCATAGGCAAGGACTTTGCCTTGAGCCTGCTTCGAGAAGGCTACATTGTCTACGGTGCGGCCCGACGCATTGAGCGTATGGGTGAAATCGAAGCCGCTGGCGGAATAGCCCTGGCGATGGATGTTACCGATGACGCGGCGATGGTCTCGGCAATCGACCGTATCCTCCGCGATCAGGGTCGCATTGACGTGCTCGTGAATAATGCCGGCTATGGCCAGATGGGTGCTCTCGAAGATGTGCCGATGGAAGTAGCGCGTCGCCAATTGGAGGTCAACTTGATCGGCGTGGCGCGTCTCATCCAACTCGTACTTCCACATATGCGCGCAAGGCAATTTGGCAAGATCGTTAACATTTCAACCATCGGTGGAAAAAATGCAGGCCCGATCGGCGGTTGGTACTACGCCTCAAAGCACGCGCTCGAGGGATACTCAGATACCCTTCGTATGGAAGTTGAGCCGTTCGGAATCGATGTGATCGTGATCGAGCCCGGGGGGATCGATTCAGAGTGGGCAGAGATCGCATTCGATTCTGCGAGGGAGTATTCAGCGAAAGGGGCATACGGTCCAGTTTTGGCAGCCATGTTGAATCTGCCGATTTTGAAGCGCAAGATGCCATCGCCCAGAATCATCACCGACCTGCTTCTGAAGGCGCTCAACAGCAAACGGCCACGAGCGCGATATCATGGCGGCCATATGGCAGGTCTGATCTTGTTTCTAAAGTGGATACTTCCCGACCGCATGATGGATCGAGTCATTATGGGCTCCATCAATCGACTGGCAATGAGTTCGAAACAAACGTAGAAAAGGAGTCTATCTGCTTCCTGCGTTTGCTTGAACCTCCCAAAGACAGGCGGGAACTCGCTAGTATGGCGACGGCTGATTGAAGATGATCATCAGGCTGACGATCTTTCCTTCAACAACATTGAAATAGCTCGTCAGGATCAGTTCGGCGGGGAGGTTCGTCTTGTCGAAGGTGCCGTCATATGCGCCCCGCACGATCGTTGTACTGTAGTGCGCTACGACCTCGCGAACTTCGATTCTGACACTATCTCCGATGATCTCCTTTTCGAGCCAGCGGCGGATAGCAGCGACGCCGACGATCTCCCGCCTGTTGTCATTGACGAGTGCGTCGTCAGCGAACGTTTCTACGACGGCGTTGATATCGGACGCGTTGACGGCGTTAATGTGTTCTTCTACCACCCCACTGAGCCTGGTGCTTGTCATTTTCCTCTCCTTTGCTACTGTTGCCATAGTCGAGGCGGAAGTAGCGGGAGAGTCAATACGCTTCCCAGGGCTTGACGTTCCCCCTGGGGGAGGTCGGAGAATAGGTCTATGGCGTCGCTCTCAATCGGCGATTTCTCGCGTGCGACGCAACTTAGCATCAAGACGTTGCGCAAATACCATGAGAGTGGGCTCCTTGAGCCAGCATGGGTAGATCCAAACAGCGGCTACCGCCGCTATTCTGTCGAACAGATCTCCACGGCACAACTCATCCGGCGCTTCAGGTCTCTCGAAATGCCTCTAGTCGAAATTCGCTCGGTATTGTCCACGTCAGATTTGAAGGCCCGTAATGAACTGATCTCGACCCACCTGCTTCGCCTGGAAAGCAACCTTGCCAAGACGCACAGCGCAGTTACGTCGCTCAGAAATCTAATCCGCCCCTCGGGGGAGACTAATAAGATTGAGCATCGCAACATCCCTGCAACTGCGGCAGCCTGCATTGTGGATGAGGTCGATGTTCGCGATGCTTTGGCGTGGTTTCGGGGCGCGATCGGTGAACTCAACGCGACTTTCAAGGCTCGTCGCCTCGGTCTCACAGGCTCTACTGGAGGGATGTTCTCGAACGCCCTGTTTTCCGAAGGCAGAGGGCAGGCCACAATCTTCTTTCCGACTGAGGCGAAGATCGTTCCTACCGGAAGAGTCAAACCAACGATGATACAAGCCGCGGCCGTTGCTGTGATAAGGCACGCCGGATCACACGACAATGTTGATCTTGCTTACGGAGCCTTGGCCAAATACGTTGCTGAACATACTCTGGCGGTCATTGAGCCTATCCGCGAATATTATGTCGTCGGTCCACAACATACGGATGTCGAAGAAGAATGGCTCACAGAGATCGCATGGCCAATCTTCGAAGTGCGATCAGACGATGGTGCTGCATGAAGACACAATATATTGCCCAGCGCCCGTGCTTCCTCTATAAGATTTCCCGCGCATCACAGATTCAGATTTTCGATCTGCAATAAATCAGATCAGCTCTCTTTGCTGCCTCGAAAAGCCTGAGCGAGCTACGCCGCTCAGGCTTTCAAAAGCACATTGAAAGCGTTATTCAGGAACAGCTCCAGAGGCTTGTCGTTTTGCTCAGTCTTAGCCCGTGCTTGAGCCCCCTCCCAATTGTTGACAAGCAACGCAGCCACCTCGTCTGCCTTGATTGTTTTGGGAAGTTCCTTCTTCTCAATTGCCTCACGAATCGTCTTGGCAATCGCTCCCTGCCAGGCATCGAAAGCCTTGGCGAGAAGTTTGCGAATCTCTTCATTTTGGCCGGCGATTTCGAGACTCAAATTCCCCAGAAGGCATCCAGAGATCGGTCCACCACGTCGACCGTAAGTAGCAATCAGGTCTTTAAAATACACGCGCAGTTTCTTCATCGCGGACGTATCCGAATCGTCGAGAAACTTTTCCCAGCGCTCTTGTTCGCCCGCAGCGTAGCGCTGAATCACCTCCAGGACGAACTCGTCCTTGGTGGCGAAGTGATGGTAGAACGACCCTTTTGGAACTTTCGCAGCTTCCAAAACCTGATTGATTCCGGTCGCCGTATATCCAGCAGAACGGATCAGTTCGAGGCCGACAGTGATGAGGTTCTCTTTGGTGGTCTGCTTGCTCATATCAATACAAATAGACTAGTCTACAGCGTTTTCGTCGCAATTTCTTTACAGCCCCCTCACGCAACGCCTACCTCACATCCTTCCCGAAACACGCGGAGCTGTGCGTCTGAGATCTGCTGCCGGTAGTGGACGCGTCCGATTTAGTCCAGGCTCCAAATGCATCTACTTCGCTGGGGTTTTTGCTGTTTTTTGGACTGTATGGGAAGTCTTAGGAAGGTCAATGGCGGAGAGGGAGGGATTCGAACCCCCGGTAGCCTTTCGACTACGCCTGATTTCGAGTCAGGTGCATTCAACCGGACTCTGCCACCTCTCCGTACCTATGCATCGCTTTGGGCTGTCGCGGAGTCCGTACCGCGGAGTCAGTGCAGGTTGCACCGGCCTGTTGCGAGGTGAGCGTTCGGTCGATTTTTTGACCGGCGCTCTTATGAGTTTAATGGCAAAGTCGCTGCGGTGGCAATCCCATGCCCTACCTCTTCGCTAAGTGGAGATGGATCGCGACAGCGGCGTAACTGTCCTTCGTCTCAGAACCGGTCGCTTTCGCGATCGTGATCCGATAGAGATCCCCTCCGAGCGGCTGTACTGTCGCATCTGTTGATCCGATTTTCCATGGCGTGAGGATGCGGAAAGTATGGTCGCCGTCCGTGTGGACGTCTGCCGTAATCGTGAGATCTCCGCCCTCCAGGTGGGTCGTTTTTATCTTTATCCCCACGCTGGCGTCCCCGAGCTGCGGGGCTGGTGCATTCTGCAGAATCGCTACACCGCCATGGAAGCGGATACGGCACTCCGTCAGACTGCCTGCCGTCTCGACGTTCAGGTGTGCATAGGTAGCCTGGGGCATCGTTTCGAGCGTGGCATGCTGCGGGTGGCCATCGCATTCAGCTCCGTCCAGTTCCGCTCCGAGCGGCAGTGCGGGCGCGTAGTCAAGATGAACAGCCGGACCGCTATGGCTGAGCCGGAGTCCTACGGATGATTCGTCCTGAGCGAGGATCGCCGTTGCAGTATTTCCCGCTAACGGCAGGTGCTTAACTGTGACCTGGTGCCAGTCGGCGGGCAATGCTGGACGCAGCACCAGAGTGTCACCACTCGCTTTCACGCCGAGCAAGCCATCCATGGTTGCGCTGACCAGTGCCGCGGATGACCATGTCTGCTCCGGAACAGACTCGCTCTGCTCACGATAGAAGTTTCCGGCAAGCACTTCGTGCAGGTGCCCGGGCGAGTCTAGAGTGTTCCAGCTTAAAAGGCCATCCAGAATCGACCAGGCGGTAATGGGATAGCCTTCAGACCAGAATCCCCCGGCAATGCCTGCACTGTGCGCGGCTGAAACGCTCCCCGTCGCGTAAGACCACGGATCGAAAATCGGAGAATGGGTGGAAGCGCTGCGTGTGCCCCAGTCAGTCTGATAACTAGCGGACGCCAGTTGCTCCAACGCCTGCCGGGCTTGCTGTGGTACGAAGTCTCCGGAAACAATGGCGCTCATCGCTCCGCTGTGGCGATTCAGGATTGGATCGCCGGCCGCGGTATGCCCATCGACCCAGGTACCTGCCGACTGATCCCAATAACGGGTTGCGAAGCTTTGCCTTGCGAGCTGTTCTGCATGCGTCGCATCTGCGGCTTCGCTAGGGTGGCCAGTCAGTTGAGCGAGACTCGCGAAACTATGCGCGGCAGATATCCAGGATGTCGACAGGTTGAGGTCATCATCAGGACGATGCTGTTCATCTCCGCCTTCCTTGTCCGAGGGAATGTGCGGGAGATGATCTTTTTCATGAATGATGGACTGACAGTACCGATACGCCGCGGCGATAGATTGCCAGTGCTCCTGTGCAAAAGCCTTATCTCCACTGACGGTTACATAATGTTCGATGGCATTGAGGTAGTCGAAGCTCAGATCGACGTGAACATACATGTACGGATACGCCGACCAGTCGATGTATCCCGCGCTTTGCGAGAGCTCGTGCCAGATCATTCCGGTCTTTGGGTCCTGGTACTTCTGGATGAACTCAAGCTCCTGACGAGCGCGCGCGTACTCTCCCGCTGCAATGAATCCCTCGGCAGCAATCATGCCGTCTCCGGCAAAGAACCAGTCGTATTGCGGACGCCGGCCAGGGCGCGAAGGCCCGTATCCCGCGATCTCACCGCAACCAAGCTTGTCATTGCAAACCCAGGCCTGGTCGAGTGCAATCTCTGCCCATGCGAAGGCGGAGTTCAACTGTTCGTCGGGTGTCTCCAACTGGATAGCGTTCGCGGCAAGTTGTTTGTAGTGGTTGCCGGCTTCGGCAAGCCAACCGTCTTCTTTCTGTTGCCATGCCTTCATGACTCCAGGATGAGATGCCGGCACTGTGCCAACAAAGACCGTTGCGAGGTTATGTTTGCCAGCCTGTCGTGGATGGAGGGTGAAGGCGAGACTTTGATCGACACGCACCGTGCTGTTGCCGGTCTCGTCATGCTCCGCTGCCTCCGGCGAAGCCACCAGCGCAGCGAAACGATGTGTTGGCTCCTCCATGAAGTATCCATTGAGCGCGGAGCGCCACGAAGCGGATTGGCCGCCAACAGCCGCAGGCCACATCAGATCGAGCACAGGTTGAAAGTGGACGACGATAGAAACTGGTTCTGCAGATTCAACCTCGTAGCTGAGAATCGCCACCGGCTCACTCACGGGAACAAAAAGTTTCTCGCGAACAATATAGCTGGGGCCAGCGTAGATGCGAGTCACGGAGTCAGGCTCGGTAATGACCCTCTTGAGCAGAAGCCTGCCGTCCACTTCGCTCGATGCACCATTTGACAGGAAGCCGACGCGATATCCGCTGACGAGTTGCAACGGATACGCCCACATCTCAAGACCCTGCGCAGGATAGCCCATTACGATGGCACGCTGTCCATGGGCTGCAACGAAGTGCTGCCCTGCGTCGACGCCAATCGAAGGAAGCTTCGCCTCCTCTGCTGCAGCAGCAGAGGAGGCGAAGACAGCTATCAGAGAAAAAGACAGTAAACAACGGCGAATGGTGCGTTCTTGCATCCTTACCCTGCTCCTTGGCGGACACTCACCACTCAAATCGAATCTCCTTCTCGGTATAGGAGGTGCCTGCAGGAAATTCTATCGTCAGCTTTTGCAGGCTCTGCGTGGTGTCTGCAATTGTTACCCCGCTGGCGCGCAGCTTCGACCCCCTGCTGCGAAGAGAAGGCTGATTGATCCGCAGCCAAATGTACTGCCTGCTTCCTCCTGCAGCCTCAAACTTCACGCTGTAAGAGTGCTCGTCGAAATGCTGCTCGAGTGCTTTCAATTGTGAAGTGACCGCGCCGGGCTGAGGCAATGCCTGATCGATGCCAACCTCCACTGCAGGAAGCGGGATACGCAGATCCTGCCCGACTGTGCGGCTTCCTTTTACATGAGAAGAGAGCTTTGCATTGCCACTTGCATGAACGATAAGCTCACTGTTTTCGCGACGCATATGGAGATCGAGATGACCATCGCCGAAAGGAACATTCGACAGATCGGCGCGATCCCATTGCGCCGGCAGTGAAGGCGTGACAGCCAGCTCATGCTCGGGGACGTTCCACTCCAATCCGAAGAGACCGCGGAGCACGGGCGAGACAACCATGGCCGACGACCAGAGTTGATGCGCAGTGCTGCGTCCTAGCGGCTGGAAGAACTGGCCTGACAACAACTCGGTGGTATTACCGGGATCCTGCGACCACGTCAGGTCGGCGTTCTGCATCAGGTGTGCCCAGCCCGAGAGCGAGTGACCCATGCGATATTCAGCGACTGAGACCCATCCAGTGAAGAGCGGCCACACGGTTCCCTGGTGATAGCTGATGGGATCGTAGAAGCTGGTCTTGTCGCTCAGGATACGCGTGCCCCAGTCGGTCGAAAACTCATGCGATGCCCAGCGTGCGGGCATATCGCCGGTGTGAGCGAGTGCGTAGGAGTTGTCCCACCACGCAACGGACGGGAAGATGGTCGCCGTGTCGTCGGTGCGATTCTTCCCTTCCCAGCTGAAAGCATAAAAGTTCTGCTGCGGCAGGTAATACTCTTTCTCGATTTGCTCGCGGATATGCGCGGCGCGGTCGGTGGCCTGCTTCGCGAGGTCTTCATGGCCAGTCGCATGCGCCAGGTTCGCAAATGCAAGGCTGGCCTGCTCATCGAGCGCGGCCTGGTAGATCTCCTGGTGCGGCATATCGGGAATCCACGACTCTACCCATCCGGAGCCTTCTGAGTTGTCGTAGATACCGTCTCCGTCTGTGTCATGCGTACATGCGAACTTCCATGCGCGGGCGAGGTTTTCCCAGTGCGCTGCGATGAAATCCTTGTCGCCACTGATACGCATGTAGTCGTTCATCGCCATCGGCAGCAGCAAGGTCGCGTCGGCGGAGGCGTACTCATAAGGCAGGCTCTTCCAGTCGACAAGGTTTGCAGTCTGCGACCACTCGTGCGGCATCTTTCCTTCAGGGCTCTGCCGCTTCATCAGGAACTCGAACTCTTTGCGAGCAGTCGAGAAATCGCCTTCACTGTTCACTGCGTAGGTTGACCAGAGGCCATCACGCCCGAAGAACCATCCGAAGCCCGGACGCGCGGCATCGCCGGAGCCGACAAAGCCTGCCGTCAGCGCTTCTTCATCGTGGTCGGGAGTGGTCTGCACGCGCAGTTGGTCGATGGATACCTCCGCCCATGAGAAAGCTGCGTTCAGCTTCTCATCAGGGGTATCGATGCTTATGTGCTTTTTTTGAAAGTCTTCGTAATAGTTACGATTTCCCTCAAACGACGAGCGGAAACTCTGGTCGAGCGAAGACAGCTGCGAATGGAGTGCCCCTTTTGTAGCAGTCGCTGTCGTATTTCCCATGCTCACCAGCAACGGATAGAGCTTGTTCGCATCCTTGGCCGGATCGACATGCAGCACGAACTGGAGCGGATAGATGCGCGCCAGCTCCTGGTATGGCTGCATGATGCCGGCTTCTGCGCCCGGCATGGCAATGGCCGCAGCGTGATCGGGCATGTTTTCGTGCAGGATGTAGAAACCGCTGCCGCCTTGCGTCTTTACCCATTCGGGCGAAGGCTTGTCGTCCGACTCAGCGGGCCACATGCGCTGCATGACCGGCGTAAAGCTGAAGGTGAGCGTCAAAGGACGGACTGCTTCCACTTCATAGAAAACAGCCGCTCCGGCTCCATCGGCGCTGGTCTTTGGCGCGAAGATGATTTCACGCACGGTGAAGTTGGCATGCGAGAACGTAATGATCGTCGAATCAGGACGCACATCGATCGATGAAGCCTGCTCGTTCACGTCGATCGGGACGGGATAGTCCTTCATCTCCGCCGAGATGCGCATGTTGCTGAAGAGCTTCCACGGGAAAAGCCAAAGCTCATAATCGCCGCTCTGCTGACCAAGCACGGCACCACGCGGACCGATCACGGAGAAGGGATGCGAGGGAATTGCAGGCTGCGAGATGGCAAGACTATGGGGATCCGTCTGAAAGGGAAAAGCATCAAGGCCAGGAAGCGCAGGCAGAGCGGCCTGCGAAAATGCGGAACCCGCCGTTAACAAAAAGCAGACAAGCGAGAGTTTACGGGTAGCGCTAAAGTTTGCCACGATTTCTCACTCCATGGGTACGAACAATCACGGAACGCGATCGTCAAGGGAAGGAAAAGATGGGAGGCCGAGTGGCGAACACTCGACCTCCCTGCAAAGACATCGTTTTAGAACGTGAACCTTGCAGCGAACTGCAGGCGGCGCATCGAGGTGCCGTCCTGGCTTGCGACCGTTCCCTGAATGGTGCCTGGGTTCGAACCCACGCAATCCACGCAGTTGTTTGGATTGGCGTAGTTCACATGGTTTGCCACGTTAAAGCCTTGGGCCATCAACTGCATGCGAAGGTTTTCACGCAGTTGAAAATTCTTGGCGAGTGACGCGTCCACGTTCACAAGACCAGGGCCCCAGAGCTGATCGCGGCCAATGTTGCCCCACGTTCCGGGAGCAGGACGCGAGAATCCACCAAAGCTATTCTGTGGAGTACCAGGGGACGTCAGCACGTAAGGCGAAGGCTTCATGTACGGCACTGTGCGGCTGATCGGATCGTAAGATCCTTTATGCAGGTTGAAGCTGCCGCCCGTTTTGTTAAGGAAGCAGGCACCATCACTCGATCCCACATCGTTATCGTTCGAGCACTGCGAATAGTTTGTGGTGAATGGTATACCGCCATCCATGGTGAGCGTTCCATTCAACTGGAAACCACCGATGGCCTGATTGAGCCAGCCCGGAGAGTTTGCACCGACAAGCTTATTGCGGCCGAAGGGTAAATCGTAGGTGCCGGCGAAGACAAACGCTTGACGGCGGTTGTAATAACCGTTGCCGCGTCCAATCGCCGGGTTGATAAGAAATTCATACGACTCATGACCGATTGCGTGCGACCAGGTGTAATGGCTCAGGAACTGTAGGCCATTTGCAAAGCGTTTATTCACGACCACTTGCAAAGCGTTATAGCTGCCAGTTGCGGAATTCGCCATATAGTCGATGCGTTGTGTCCAGCCATGAGGCACTCCATAACGCACTCCGAACCGAGACTGCGCCGTGCCGTCATAGTACGGAGAACGTTGCGCTACGGTGTAGTAGCACGTCGTAGTGGGATTCCCGGTGGAGGGGTCTATCGTACAAGGCGGGTTGTCTGGGTTGATGACAGAAGTTCCGTCCAAGTTCTTAAACCCTGCAAGAGTCTGTTCATTCGCATTAAACGAGGGAGATGACTCGAACATATTGTGGTAAGACTGGCTTCCTACGTAGCCAATCTGCAGTGACAGAGTAGGAGTGATTTCCTGCTGCACCATGGCGTTCCAGCCGGCAACGGTAGGCAACCGAACCTGGGTGGGACGAGCTGTTTGAGAGATGCCATCACCTAAAACCAGATTGCCGCTGTCCGGAATTGTTGGAAACGCTTGGTTCGTCGGTCCCTGTGCGAGATTAAATACGTCGGCATAGCTGCTCGCAGCCGTATCGGTCTGCTGAAACTGGACCGGGTAGGAAGATGTCAGCACGCCGCCAAACGTATCGCCTGCCCAGCCCTGACCATAAACCAGACCGTAACCGGCCCGAAAAACCGTATTCGGAAAAATCTGGTAGGCCACCCCAAGCCGCGGTGCAAAGTTCGCGAAGTTATTCTTCACGTTCAGCGAATTGTTATTCGATCCGTATCCCGCAATGTGAACGATGCCAGAGTTGATGTCGAGAAGACCGCCACCGCCTCGCGCGGTAACAGCTTCCGGAGTGTAGAGCTCCCAACGCAGACCATAGTTCACAGTCAGCTTGGGGGTTGCATGCCATTGATCCTGAGCGTAGGTAAAGAAACGATGCTGGCGCGATTCCGCACTGGTATCAGCAGTCTGCGTACGCCAGAACTTCGTAGTATCGCCAAGTAGAAAAGTTGCGAAGCCGAGACCGGCTGAAGCATCATTGACCGGCCCACCCGAGGTTCTGGAGGCTGCAAAGAAGTAAGTACCTGAACGCAGCGCGTTGCTGGCTACCGTGACCTGATGGTTTAAGCCGTAACGGTAGTCAGCTCCGAACTTGATGTTATGGTTACCCACCTGGTGCGACCAGTTGTTCACGACCTGATATTGGCTGGTCTGCTGAAGATTAGGATTGGCCGTGGTGCCATATTCAATGTTTTGGCCACCATTCGATCCATTTGAAGGAATGTCGATGTTGAACTGCGGCAAACCACCATTCAGAGAAAGATCGCCCACATTGGCATTTGGGATACCAAGGTTGTTGCCAAGCGGCTGATCAGAATTCGGCCCGACAGTATTGTTGTAGATCCGGTAGTAGCCGAACCGGAAATCGGTCAACCAGGTGTTTGACACGACATAATCACCGCCCGACGCGACGCTCTGGTAGCGAGCCGAGTCGGTTCCCGCGAAGCCACCCGCACCGTAACCTAGACCTCCGGCCGCGCCGAAGTAGGGATCGCCGCTCAAGGCAACACCAAAGTAGGTGTAACGGCCGAAGAGATGAAGGTTCTGCCCCAGACGAGCGTCGCCACGAACATCGAACTGGTTGGTGTTGAAGACACCCGATCCCGAAGTCGCGTAATTATTGATGATTCCCGAACCGGCATTAGGAGGAGTAGCGGCAAGAAGCTTAAAGAAGGCCACAGCTTGCGGCGAGAGATCGCCGGCCGGAATGATGTTGTTCGCGTAGGGGGTGCGACCGGTGTTGGTCGTGTCACCCGGGCTGGCTGGCTTGTAGATCTGTCCCTGCCCTCCCTGTAAGTAATCGCTCAGGTTGCAATCGCCACCAGAGGTGCAAGTGGACGTGGCGAGAGCAGTCGGAACCGTTGTCAGGGTAGAGGAACCGGTCTTTTCGCGGAGCCCCTGGTAATCTCCGAAGAAGAAGATGCGATCCTTCTTCACCGGGCCGCCGACGGAACCGCCAAACTGATTGTGCATCGTCGGAGCCAGGTACTTGCCCGTCAGGTCATTGCGTGTCGCATTCGCGAATGGGTCGCGAGCCTGCTGGGCATCCGAACGGCGGTATTCGAAGGCGGAGCCGTGGAAGTCGTTGCTGCCCGACTTTGTCTGGGCGGTCACGAGGCCGGCGACAGCCTTTCCGAATTCGGCGTCGTAGTTCTGCGAAGTAACCTTCATTTCCGAAACGGCGTCGAGGTTCGGATTGATCACGGCTACACCGTTGATCGGTTCCTGGTTGTCGGTACCGTCGAGCTCATAGCCGGTGGCGAAGGGCAGTTGGCCGTTGACTTCGATCTGCTGGCTGCGTTGGGGGTTACCCGAACCCTCGCCAACGCTCCAACCTATATATGTGGTGCCCGGGGTGAGCAGCTCGAAGGCGGTGAAGTTGCGGTTGAAGTTGGGCAGGTTTTCCACAGCCCGTGCATTCAGAATTGTGCTGACTTCAGCGCGATCGGTTTCAAGCAACGGGGCAGCAGTCGTAACCGTCACGGTGTTTGCGACCGACCCGATCGTCATTTTGACGTCGACCTTTGGGGCGGTGTCGGCGTAGACGATTACGTTATCAGTCGTGCTCTTGCTGAACCCTCCTGCCTCAACCTCCACTCGATAGGTGTCAGGGATGAGGTGCTGAACAGTGTAAGAACCGCTTGAGTTCGTCTGGACAGAAACCTTGGTGTTTTTCGAAATATCGATTACGGAGACCGTCGCGTTTGGAACCACTGCGCCGGAGGCGTCGGTCACCGTCCCAAAGATCGATCCGTAGACGGCCTGCGCGTGGGCGGCTGCGGTTCCGGCCAGCGCCATGACGATCAGCGCTATTACCGCGAAAAGAGTCTGGAAGACCCTGCGCCCGTGGGCAGGGACCCTGCCCGGGAAATTGCTCAACATATACAGCCTCCTGAAAAGTGGTGCACTTGCGGGAGCTTCAGCGCTCCTGCCCTGAATCGCCTGTGAAGTTAACGCCTACCCCGAGGCAATGCATTGATTGCTCTCACTTGAAGTTGAGAAAAGCAGGCTTCTTCTTACCGCCGTACAGCATCTCTCCTGTTATCAACGACGCACAACGTTATTCACGGTGATTTGACCCGTGAAAAACGGGTGTGAAATACTCGGTTGGTCCCAATGGCATCGTCAAATCTAGCTCCGGATATCAGCGAAAAGGTGCTTGGTGATGAGCGTTGGGGATGCATCGAACGCATTGCTGCCAGTCAGCACTTTCGCGGTTCGGCGCGGTTAAAAGACTTTCTCTTTTACGTCTCAGACTGTGCGATCCGTGAAGCTCCGGAAGAGGCGACCGAGCAGCAGATCGGTATTCGCGTCTTTCACCGGCACCCGGGTTACAACTCCAGCGAAGACAGTATCGTTCGAACCCATGCCCGCATTCTCAGGCAGAAACTTACCGCCTATTATGCCGAGGAAGGACTTCACGACGATATCGCCGTCGAAATGCCCAAGGGGCACTATCTTCCCGTCTTCAAGAAACCGCACGCACAGCCATCTCCGGAACCGGCGATCGCGGTTGCCGCTGAGCCCACAATCCCGGCTCCCCTGGCTACGCCTCAACCTGTTGGAGATACGAAATCCCGCAAGTGGCTCATGGCGGCAATACTCCTACTGATCCTCCTGGGCGTTGCCGGAGGAGTGGAGTTCTGGACCACCAACTCGACCCAGTCCAATTCACAGTCTGCGGTAAATCGCTTCTGGCATCCGTTCTTCAGCGAAGACCCCCCGCTGGTGATCTTCAGCAATGCCCTCTTCACGGGTGACTCAACCAATGGGCTGCGGTATGCCCAACAGCAGACCACGCAGGACACTCAGGCGGCCGGCAATCTGGTCGACACCTACACCGGCATTGGGGAGCTTACATCTGTCTACTCCCTCACCCAGCTTTTCGATGCCCATAAAGCACATTTCATCCTGAAACGCAGCCTGCTGATGACCTGGGACGAGGCCAAATCGCAGAACCTGATCTTTATAGGGTCGACAGCAGAGAATCCTTCACTGCGGGTTCTGGAATCGACGCGGGATTTCACCATGATGGCCACCCCTACCACGGCCGGGCTGGTGAATCATCATCCAAAGCCGGGCGAACCAGCGGTTTACGAACGCGCTGAGCATCCTCTGGTCAAGGATTACGCTATCCTCGCCTATCTTCCCGGCGTGCAGAGCGGCAAGCACATGCTGATCTTCAGCGGATTGACGACCTTTGGGACCCAGGCCGCAGTCGAGTACATGTGCCACCAGGATTCCGTGGCCGAATTACTGAAGCAGGTATCCGGACCGAAGGGTGAGGTTCGACCGTTCGAGGCAGTTCTGGAGACGACCATCGGCGGCGGCGTTCCGCTCGAAACCCGGCTCGTCACCGTTCGGGTTCACTAGTCCCTTCTTTATTCCACAGGCTGCAACTTCACTTGGCTGTCCGAGTGGATCTTCGAGGCCAGGTCGGTCTCGCGCTTAGACTCGTCTTCCTGCCCGACCTTTCGATACGCCTGGGCGAGCAGGGTGTGAGTGATGAAGTTGCTGGGGTCCATCTTCTCCGCGTGGCGCAGGTACATGAGAGAGGTCATCGCGTCTCCCCGGCGAAGCAGCACCTTGCCCATCTGGATGAACGGGCCTGTGCTGGAGGTGTCGAGGGAGATGGCCTTGGTGAGCGACTCCTGTGCTTCGTCCAGCTTTCCTGTCCTCGTATATACATCGGCGAGGCGATCGTAAACCGCGGCGTAGCCCGGATTAAGCTGGCGTTCTTTCTCGAATTCCTGGGTAGCGTGGTCGACATCCGACTTCAGCAGATAGACCTCTCCCAGCATGAAATGCACCAGCGGGAGATTCGGCGACAGCTCGGCTGCTTTGTGCGCCTGATCGGCGGCTAATTCCGGCAGATTGGCTCGCATCAGCATGGATGCAAGCAGCAGGTAAGCCTGTCCAGAGGCAGGATCGACATTGAACTCTTTCGCAAACGACAGCCGCGCATCGTCAAAGCGCTGGGCGTTCAGGTAGCAGAGTCCGAGCACATAGTTCGAGTTGGCGTTCGCGTTTGGCATCCATCCATGCACGCGCTCGAGGTAAGGAATCGCCTGATTCGGCTGGCCCATTCTGTACAAGGTCAGCCCCATCAACTGCATGGATTCCTGATCCGCAGGGTCGGCCTGGATGGCGGCGGCGAAGGCCTGCCTGGCTTCGGGCAGCTTGCTGGTGCGGTAGTAGGCCACGCCGAGGTCGTGTTGGAGCCCCTTCAGATTCGGCTGTTTCGTTGCTAAATCCTGCAGAAGGCTGACGGCTTCCTGTGTTTTTCCCTGATCGAGCATTTCATGAGCCCGGACAAGCACCTGGTCAGGTGTTTCCGCCGATTGCTGACCAAAACCGGCAACAACGGCCGTCAGGAGTAAAGTGAAAAGCGTGACGATACGCATTGCCCTTTAGGATACTGCGGGAAACAGACTCATGCAGGGAGGAACGGGGATTCCAGCTGACAAGAAACTGCTGATGGTCGTTCTGCTGCTTGCAGCATGGATGCAGGGCATGGGGCAGAAGGCCGGGGTGCCGTATCCGCCGCGTGCAGATGCCGCGAGACCCGCGTGGTTTGTCGATGTCGCTTCTGAGGCCGGGCTGAAGATGCTGAATGTAAACGGCAATCCGGCGTCGAAGGCCTACATTATCGAGACGACGGGCAGCGGCGTGGCAGTCATCGACTATGACCGTGATGGATGGCCCGACATTATGTTGTTGAACGGGAAGACGATCGAGGGCGAGCCGGTGCCGGACGCGAACCCGACGAATCATCTTTATCGCAACAATCATGACGGTACCTTCACGGATGTGACATCTGAAACCGGCATGCTCTCAAGCGGCTGGGCGCAGGGCGCATGCGTGGGCGACTACGACAACGATGGATATGACGACGTATTTGTGACGTATTACGGCAAGAACCGGCTGTATCACAACGAAGGCGGCAAACGGTTTAAGGAAGTTGCGGCTCCGGCAGGCGTGGCGGGCAACGGATCTGCATGGGGTACCGGCTGCGCCTTCGTCGACTACGACCGCGACGGCAAGCTTGACCTGATGGTCGCAAATTACGTTCAGCTGAACATGCAGACGCTTCCGAAGCCGGGCGACCTGGCCACGTGTATCTGGAAAGGCATTCCGGTCATGTGCGGGCCGCGCGGGCTGCCGTTCACCACGAACCTTCTGTACCACAACGTGGGCGGCGGCAAGTTTGAAGACGTGACCCAGCGCAGCGGAATCGCGAAGACATACGGGCATTACTGCTTCAGCGTTTCCACGCTCGACTACAACCGCGATGGCTGGCCGGATATCTACGTCGCCTGCGACAGCACACCGAGCATTCTTTACAAGAATAACCACGACGGCACCTTTACCGACGTCGCTCCTGATGCCGGCGTGGCCTATGACGAAGATGGCCGCGAGCAGGCGGGCATGGGCTCGGCGATTGGCGACTATAACAACGACGGCTGGCCGGACATCTTTAAAACCAACTTCTCCGACGACACCTCATCGCTCTATCGCAACGAAAAAGACGGCAACTTCACCTCGACAATCTTCGATGCCGGCCTGGGACTCAATACCCGCTACCTGGGCTGGGGCACGGCCTTCATCGATCTCGACAACAGCGCTACCCTGAGCCTGCTACTGATCAACGGCCACGTTTATCCGCAGGTAGACCAGACGCACTCCGACATTTTGTACAAGGAGCCGCGGCTGCTTTACCACAACCTCGGCAACGGCAAATTCAAGGACATTAGCGCCACCGCCGGTCCTGGCTGCACCACGCCCGCTGCCGGTCGCGGCCTGGCTACAGCCGATTTCTGGAACGATGGCCGCATCTCTGCCGTCATCAATAATGCCGATGCAAAACCTTCTCTGCTTGTGAACCAGGCAGCGAACAGCAACCACTGGATCGGATTCAATCTGCGCGGTACACGCTCGAATCGTGACGGTATCGGGGCGCGGGTGACCGTCCATGCCGGGCAGCAGGCCTGGTCGCAGGAGGTTCGCAGCGGATCGAGCTACATTTCCAGCAGCGATCTACGACTGCATTTTGGACTGGGCACCGCAACTGCCGTAGATGGAGTGGATTTGGAGTGGCCGAGTGGTTTGCACGAGCATTTCGGCATGCAAAAATCCAACCAGATTGTAACGCTGGAAGAAGGATCGGGCGTCGCGGCTCCAAATCCTGCGCAGAAAGCATCTCAGTGAGAGAGTGGGCGGAGAAATGCCCCGGAATTCTGAAACTGGAGAAAACCACGGATGGCGAATGAACAGAGCCAGGCGTTGAAAGAACTGATTGACGGTCTGCAGGAAGACCTTTCACGCGAGTACCAGGCGATCATCGCGTACACGGTCTACAGCAATGTGCTGAAAGGCGCGAAATGGATGAACATCGCCAGTGAACTAAAGCTGCATGCCGCGGAAGAACTGAACCACGCGTTGATCATTGCCGATCAGATCGATTACCTCGGCGCGATGCCAAATGCGACTCCGCGGGAGGTAAAGCTCTCCGATAAGCCTGAAGACATGCTGCAATTCGATCTCGACAACGAGACCGTAACGATCAAGGCATATCGCAAGCGGGTGCGGCAGGCCGAAGCCCTGGGCCACTACGCCCTTGCGGAGCAGATCCGCCAGATCATCACGCAGGAGCAGGAACACCAGCACGATCTTGCAACTGCACTTGGGATCGACGTTCCCAACATTCTGGAATCGGGCGCTTAACAGGCAGCGATCACGCTGCTGCCTGCTCCGCTCTATCCTTCGGAACGGGTCCAGTAGGCAGCAGCCTTGATCCACTGCTCGGAGTGACCGCACTTTTCGATCAGGTAGTTGTAAATCTCCCGCGAGAACTCGGTTTCCCCGGCAACCCACACATATCCATCCCCGGCCGGAAACTCCTGCTTATCCAATTCGGTTCGGATTGCTTCCGCATCGTGCGACGAGCTTTCTCCACGCAGCAGCCAGTGCTGCTGTCTGTCAGCTTTCGTCTCCAACACCTGCTTGTCCTCCCAGCCATCGACGAGGATGTAGGTGAAAACAGGCACATTGGCGCGCATTTCCTGAAGGCGGCGGCTGAACGACGGAATTGCGCACGCATCGCCGATAAGCAGATACCAGTCGAAATCGTCCGGTACGACAGTTGAGCCGCGAGGCCCGGCAATTTGTACTGTGTCACCGTCCTTTGCATTGCGAGCCCAGTCCGCTGCGGGACCATGCTGATGCAGCGCGAAGTCAATCGTGAACGTGCCGGTTGCAACATCCCACGCACGCGGCGTAAAGTCCCTCCTGACTTCTTCGCCTTCGGCTGAGAGAAAGAAAAGCTTGATGTGATCGTCCGGCGATGGGCTGTCGAAGCCCTCCAGTTCCTCGGATCGGAATCGAATGCGCAGCATGCGCGGCGTGAGAAACTCTTTGGCTGCAACGGTCAGCGTGCGACGAACCGGCTCGCGCCGGACCTTTGTAATCTCGTGCTTCTGCATACGTCTTTACCTTTCTTTTGTGAATGCCCCGTCTTTCGCGGGCTATGGGACAAAGATCTTGTAGATCAGCAGGCACAAGGCGAAGCCTGCGGCGCAGATCATCAGGCCGGACGAACGGCGCCGGTAGATAAACCATAAGATGACCAGGCCGGTCAGCGAGACGCAGGTAAGCAAGATTGCCGAGGCGTCGATCAGCAGGCTCCACGCGCGGCCTGCATCCTGGCCTTTATGAAGATCGTTGATCACGGCGACGAATCCGTCGCGCACTTCGATCACGGAGTAGGTTCCGCGCTGGCGATCGATCGTCGCATCCGCGCTGTAACCCGGAGCCTTGAATGAAAGAGTAATTTCGCTGTCATCGACGCGGAAGTCATCGACCATTCCGTGCAGGTGCTCGCGAGAGGCAAGAGCGTCAGCCAATGCTCGCTGGCTAGGCGCAGCCAGGAGTGACTTATCGAGCGTGCCACGCGCCAGGCGATTTTTAACTGCGCTGGAGAACCAGTCAGGATGGTTGAGGGTGAGCCCCGTGACCGCGAAGAACAGGATGATCGCGAAGCTCACCATCGACAGGTAAATGTGCAGCCATCGCGCGGTTTTGGCCACGCGAGGACTTATCCGCTGACGAAACGTCGTTGGCGCGCGGCGCGCAGGGCTAGCGCTTACGGTAGTCAAGCGTGGTTGTCCCCAGTTCCTTTGCAGATGGCAACGAAGCCTGCTGCGCGCTTCCGTTCACATCCAGTTCGTGGCGCTGGATATCGTAGCCGCCATGCTCGCGCGAAGCTTCGATGCAGATGGTGTACTTGCCGGCCTTCACCGGCTTGCCTGCGTTGTCCTTGCCATCCCACTTCAGCGCGTAGCTGCCCGGAGGACGCGTAGCAGAGGAAACCGTTCGCGAAATATCCGTGCCCTCGGTGAGAGTGCGCAGTTGATCGTCGCGGTACCACTGCTTCAGCTCCGGCAGCCAGCGCGGGTTCTGGAACCACAGGGCCAGCGTGCGCACCGGGAAGTGGTCGGAGTCTTCCACCCACACAGCCACATAGGGACGGCGATAGCGTGCATCTTCAATGCGCGGCAGTTGCAGATCGATGTGCAGCTCGAAGGCCGGATTCCAGGCGCCGTCAGCAGCAGACGGGACATAAGAAGCGAGTTTAAAGCCGGAAGACTGCGGCCAGTTGGCGCTGCGTACCTGTTCTCCGTTGGCAAGAACCACCAGGTACTGCACGCCCGGCATCGTCGCTGCAAGTTCCCTGCTCTGCTCGACCGGTAATACGGAGAATGCCGTCGCCAGGGCACCCGCGGTCACTGCATCCTTCGCAATGACGGTGGAAGAAAGAACGTGGCTTGCAGGCTGCGCGGTACGCGGATCGATGAGGTGTGAATACTGCGGTGATGCTGTCTTGACGGCGCCCGCAAGCTCGAAGCCCCGGCGGTAAGAACCACTGGTGGCCACGGCGCGGTCGCGCACCACGACGTGACCCATCGCGGCATCGTTTTCCGCATGAGCCTGAGGATCGGCAAGCGAAACCATCTGTGTAAGGTCGCCGCGAACAATGACGTCGCCTCCCACATTGAGCATCACGCCCGTCGCTCCAGCCTTGAGAGCGGCATCGGCGGCGCGGGAGCTGATATAGCTCTTGGTGAACGACGCAAACGCGAGCGGAACATCACTCAGGCGCATGGCGCGTCGATGGGTTGCATCGAGCTTCCAGTGCGGCTGCTGCATGGCTTCGACAGCAACAGCAATCTCCTGCTGCGTGGGAACACGACCTTCGGCGGAAGCCGTCTTCCAAAGACGGGTAGCTGCCTCGACGGACGGATCGAGTGCGCCGTGAGTCTTGTCTCGCCACTGATCGTAGGCGGCAAGGACTTCAAAAAGCTCTGCTGAAACCGGAACCCACGCCAGTTTCGTCGTCGCCCAGCGCGAGGCTTCGCTGTCTGCGCGCCAGGTGCTTAGGACGGCGTTGTCGTGATCGATCGCCGCGAGAATGGCTTCTTCTGCCCTGTGCGCCTCCGCTGCATTCGCCGCACGAAGATTGATGTCAAGCGAAGTGCCGAGAACGTTTTCGTGCTGAAAATGCCACGTCGAATCCTTCTCCTGGCCGAGACCGGCATGCTGAAAAGCAGCCTGTGCAGAGGCGCTGAGAGCCACCGTTCCAAGCGGAAGCAGCGCGGCCAGTTTGCGATAGCGAAATCCGGAACGATGCATCAGTCGTGCTGTCCTTTCTGTTGCTGGCTGGCCGAAAACATCTGCAGAAGCTCGGTCGAATCGAGGAATCCGTCGTGATTCTTATCTGCCTCATCGAATCGGGCGCGCATGCCGTCAGGCACTTCATCGCGGCTGAGCTTTCCATCCTTATTGGTGTCGAACTCGCCAAGCACATGGTCGACTCGCTCCTGCGGAGTCTGCTGGCGCACACGCATCTCCGACGCTTCAATGATGCCGTCATGATTGGCGTCGAGCGTCAGCAGGCTGGCGCTCGCGGCAACGATCTCTGAAGCCGAGATCACACCGTCGTGATCGCTGTCGATCGCATTCAGAATCGGATCCATGCGCATCATGCCATTCGCACCGCCGCCGTGGGGGCGCGGGCCATTCGGAGCTCCGGTATGCGCGGCAAGCTGGCGAATCTCATCCGGTGTGAGCTTGCCATCGTGGTTGGCATCCCCGCGTGTAAAAAGCGGATGCAGCCGGTCGGGAAGCTCATCGATGGTGAGAACGCCATCGCCGTTCTTGTCGAAGCTCATCAGCTGCGTCACGAGCTGGTCGGGAGTGGCTCCAGCGTCGCTGCGGGGTGGTTCCAGTTCATCCGGCGTGAGTTCGCCGTCACCGTTCCGATCGAGCGAATGCAGCGCAGAGGGCGCCGCACCGATTTCCTCCGCGGAAAGCTGACCGTCGTGGTCCGTGTCGAGCGTTTGCAGTACCAGGCGAGGACGCTCTTTGTGTTCCTGTGCTGTCGCGTGAAGTCCTGCAATGGAAGCAAAGCCAAAGGCTGAAAGAAAAAAGGCGTTACAGGCACCAGACGAGCGAATCAAACCGTGAAACCTCCAAATAGGACTGAAAGAGTCGCATTTATTATGGCAGCTATCCACGCGCCAATACAAGAAAGAGACGCAGGTTCTGCCTGTGAGGACGAGCATATAGTGCGAATTTGCAATGAAAGCTTTAAGGGGATGGTCTAGTTGTAGGACTTCACCTCAGCCTGCTCGATAGGAGAGATAGTCTCCCCAACCGATCACAACCGTACTTGCAATCAGCAGGAAAAGCCCGAACAGGAGCAGTGAGAGCGTTGTCCGGCTTACGCCGCGCCATTCTTTCAGAGCGATTCCCCACAGCGTGGCGAAAATGATGATGCTGGCCATGTGAAGCGCCCATGAAGAGAAGGCAAAGCGCGCCATGTAAGTTTCGCCCATCGAGTAGAAGAAGAACTGGAAGTACCAGATCACCCCGGCAAGCGACGCGAGAATATAGTTGCGAAAGAGCGCCGGGGCAGTGAGCCTCTCCTGAATGGAACGCGGATCAATATAGACAGTCGTGCCCAGCGTGGGCGACGTGCCCAGGGGATTCGACCCAGGGTTACCAGCGAACTGGCCTGCCGAACGGTTCTTGATGATCAGCACAAGCGACCACAGAAAGTTCGTCACAAACCCGCCCCAGAGCACCACTACCAGGACAGGCAGATTCTGCCAGAGGCTGGCGCGATGGGTAGCGGTAAGCCGCGCCAGCGCGATTTCTGCGATCGGCTTGCCTGCATCCAGACCGTAAGCAAAACAGGAGCTCATTACGCCGGCGAAAACCGCGACACTGATGCCCTTTGTAAACGAAAAGTCCCTTTCGCCCGCTGCGGCAAGGTCTTCCCGCGAGGCTTCGTGTTCTTTGCGATAACCCGCGAAACCATTAATCGCGATGGCGGCAAGGCAGATCAGCACGCCCAGCAGGATCACCCTGCCGCTGGGCGTTCCCATGATGGCGGCGAAGCCTCCATGAAAGATTGGCGGGAGCAGTGTGCCGCATGTCGTGCAGAGTCCCAGCGAGATTGCGTAACCGAGGGCGATGCCGAGATAGCGGACTGATAATCCGAAAGTGATGCCGCCAATGCCCCACATCGCGCCCCAGAAAATCGCAGTATGGAGCGGACCGGACGGCGAAGCACTGATCACCGCAAACGGATGCGGCACGAGCAACAAGACCGCGACCAGCGGCGCCACGATCCAGGCAGCAAATCCCTGCACGATCCAGTAGATCTCCCAGGACCATCGCTTGATGGGACGGAACGGAATAAAGTTGCTGGCCGAAGCAAGTCCGCCAAGCCAGTGATAGATAACGCCGATCCAGGGTGATGCGTTCATCTTGTCTCGTCTGCCGTGGTCTCGTCTGCCGCCGGACTGCTTTCCTGTTAGCGACTCCGATAGTAGCAGCCATTAATCTCGATTGGAAATAGATTTGCTATTGAAACATGACAGGTCTTACGATAAGACCCGGATGTAAAGCGAGGGCTCGGATGAAATACGGGGAACAGCTGCAGAAGGGTGCGAAGGAACGGGTCTGGCGTGCGCTGGATGCGTTTGCCATCGAGCTTCCGTCTTGGGGATTTGCCAATACCGGGACCCGGTTCGGAAAGTTTCTGCAGGAAGAAGCAGCCTCAACGCTGGAAGAAAAGTTCGCAGATTCCGCCGAAGTAAAACGGCTAACGGGTGCGGTATCGGCTGTCGCGCTCCATGTGCTGTGGGATATGCCGAATGGCCTGAAGGATGTAGAGGCGGTACGAACCCTCGAAAAGAAGCATGGCATCAAGGCCGGGGCCATCAATCCCAACCTCTTCCAGGATCAGTCCTACAAGCTTGGCTCTCTCTGCAATGCAAACCCGGAGATTCGCCAGCATGCGCTCGATCACCTGCTGCTCTCAATCGAGATCGCGAAGGAGCTTGGCGTGCGCGACACATCCCTCTGGCTATCCGATGGATCGAGCTATCCGGGAACACAGAACATTCGCAAGCGCATCGACTGGCTTGTTGATGCGCTCAAAACCGCTCACGCAAAGCTCGGACCAGGCCAGCAACTGCTCGTGGAATACAAACCCTTCGAGCCATACTTCTACCATACGGATATCGCGGACTGGGGCATGGCTCGCGAGCTTTGCCGCGAAGCGGGACCGCAGGCGAAGGTACTCGTCGATACAGGCCATCACTACCAGGGACAGAACATTGAGCAGATCGTTGCATGGCTGCTGCGCAGTGGACTGATGGGTGGATTCCACTTCAACGATCGCCGTTATGCGGACGACGACCTGACTCTCGGCTCCATCGACCCCTACGCGATCTTCCGTGTCTTTTACGAAGTGCTCAGCGCAGCCTCCGTGTCCCATGAGCCTGCGAATATTGCATACATGATCGATCAGAGCCACAACATGAAGGGCAAGATGGAGGCAGCCGTGCAAACAGTCGTCACTGCCCAGGAACTCTTCGCCCGAGCTGCCCTGGTTGACCTGGAGACGCTCGGCGATCTGCAGGATGCCGGCAGGCTTGTGGAAGCGGAAGAACTCTTTCGCGGCGCATTCTGGACCGACGTTCGCCCATTGGTGGGCGAATGGCGAAAGGCCCACGGGGCCAGCGCCGATCCCCTGCTTTCGCTCCGTGAAGATGGCTACGTCGAGCATATCCGGAAGGAACGCCGTGCCCGGAACACGGCAGGGGGAGGCGGCAGCTACGCCTGACATATTTAGCTTTGCAAAGCGGATCGAGCCAAGATGATACTGGGTAGATACGGAGATCTTCTTTGCGAAAGAAAAGCCAGACGCCCCTGTATCTGATCCCGATCCTGTCCAAGGCCCTCGATGTACTTGAACTGATGGAGAACGAGAGCGGTTCTCTCACGCTCGAAGCGATTCACAAGCGCACCAGGTTTTCAAAAACGACAACCTATCGAGTGCTGAAGACGCTGGTGCATCGCGGCTATCTGGCACAGTTGGGCGACGGCTCTTACCGGCACATCTCGCGCCAGAAAAAAGTCGTATTCGGTTACGGAAGCCAGAGCAGCACCATGCCCTTTTCCGATGCAGTGGAACAGAGCCTTCGTACCGCTGCGGTCGAAGCAGGCGTTGAACTGCTCGTGCTCGACAATCACTACAGCGGTACAACAGCGGTTCAGAATGCGGACGAATTCGCAAAACGAGGCGTCGACCTCGTGATCGAATTCCAGACCGACCAGGCTGCCGCGCCGATCATTGCCGACAAGATCGCTTCTGCTGGGATTCCGCTGATTGCCGTGGACATCCCTCACCCCCATGCTACGTTCTTCGGCGTCGATAATTTCCGCTGCGGCAAGGCCGCGGGAGAAATCCTGGCGCGATGCATTGAGGAGCGCTGGGACGGACGCGTGGATTGGATCATCGGGCTCGACCTGGCTTTTGCCGGTCCCATGGTGCAGGCACGTGTCACGGGAGCATTTGAAGCCATCAACAAAGAACTGCCTTCGATCAAGGCCGATCGTTATGTCCGCATCGATGTACAGGGCCTGCGGGAGAACAGTCACACGGCGATGCTGGAGTTCCTGCGCGAGCATCCGGCGAGCCGTCGCATCGCCATTGTCGCGTCGAACGACGCGAGCGCTCTCGGCGCAATCGATGCCGCTCGTTCCCTCAAACGTGAAAAGCACTTAATGATCGTGGGCCAGGATGCGATCGAAGAGATGCTCAACGAAATGCGAAAGTCGAGGACGCCGGCGGTTGCAACCATTTCGCACGGGGCGGAGAATTACGGGCGGCAGTTGATTCACGTCGGCCTCGAGATTCTAAAAGGGCGGCACGTTCCACCGTACCACTTTGCAGAGCATAAACTCATCACGCAGAAGATGATGGCCGAAGAGGATTAATTCCGTATTCGAAATACTTGCTCTATCGGTACGCTATAATCCCGAACAGGAAATGCGGGCGGCTTCTGCCCCTGGCTGGAGAATGAAATGTCGCAAGGTAAGAGTTTAAAGTTTCTTGAGAATCGCTGGGACCCGGCGATCGCCGACACTCTGGATGAGCCGGAGCTGCTTCGCTACAGGTCGAACCTTCTCGGCTCCGACCTGCGCCTGACCAACTTCGGCGGCGGAAACACGAGCTCCAAGCTGACGATGATTGATCCGCTCTCCGGCGAGCCGGTGAAGGTGCTCTGGGTTAAAGGATCGGGCGGCGACCTGGGCAGCATCAAGCGTGCGGGCTTCGCTACGCTATATCTCGACAAGCTGCTCGCTCTCGAAAAGATTTACGCAGGTGTTGAACGCGAAGACGAGATGGTTGCGCTGTATCCGGTTTGCACCTTTGGAAACAATCCTGTCGCTGCATCGATCGACACGCCGCTTCACGCGTACCTTCCCTTCCCGCATGTGGACCATCTTCATCCCGACTGGGGTATTGCACTTGCAGCAGCCGCGAACGGCCGCGAAAAGATGGACGAGTTCAACAAGGAGTTTGGCCACAAGCTCGCATGGCTGCCGTGGCAGCGCCCCGGATACGAACTCGGCCTGATGCTGCGCCGCGCTGTGAGCGAGAACCCCGGCTGCGATGGAGTTGTGCTTGGCGGACACGGGCTTTTCACCTGGGGTGAAACCCAACGGGAGAGCTACGAGAATACTCTGACGGTGATCGATCACCTCGGCCAGTTTCTCGATGCGCACGCAGAGAATAAAGGCCGCGTCTTCTTTGGTGGATCGCGTGTGGCCTCGCACGCAGAACGCGAGAAGATTGCCAACGCGATCATGCCGATCATCCGCGGCGGCGTATCGGCGAAGAAGCGGGTCATCGGCACTTTTTCCGATGCTCCCGATGTACTTGAGTTTGTGAACTCCGCCTCAGCGAGCAAGCTCTCCCATCTCGGAACCAGTTGCCCCGATCACTTTATTCGGACCAAGATCCGTCCTCTGTTCGTTGAATGGGACGCTGCGACATTGGAATCAGAATTCACTGGAATTCTTGAGAGGTCGCTGACTACCTATCGCAGTGAATATGCCGACTACTACACGAAACATGCTCTGACAGATTCCCCCGCCATGCGCGATGCCAACCCGTCGGTTGTGCTCGTCCCTGGTGTGGGTATGTTCAGCTTCGGCAAGAACAAGACCGAGTCGCGCATCACTGGCGAGTTCTATACCAACGCCATTCACGTGATGCAGGGCGCGGGCGTGCTTGATTCTGGCCAGTGTCCGGACGTGTTGCCGCAGTCCGGACCGGCGGCTGACACAAGCGCTTTCACCACGCATGAGAACTATGTTGCGCTACCGCCCAGCGAAGCCTTCCGCATCGAATACTGGGCTCTTGAGGAAGCAAAGATCCGCCGGCAGCCGCCGGAGAAGGAACTTAGCCGCCAGGTCGCGCTCATTGTAGGCGGAGGCAGCGGCATCGGCCGCGAAGCTGCCCTGCTTGCAGCAGAACGGGGTGCGCACCTGGTAATTGCCGATCGCGATCTGAAAGCTGCGGAGGGTGTCGCCGAAGAAGTCAGAAAGATTGCGGGCCGTGAAGCTGCAATTGCAACCGCCATTGATATCTGTGACCGCACGACGATTGTTGCCGCGCTCAACGCGACGGTAAAGGCCTTTGGCGGTCTCGACATCGTCGTGAATACAGCCGCCCTGTTCCCTTCTTCGCCGACCGGCGTCATCTCCGATGCCCAGTGGGCGCAGACCTTGCAGGTGAACGTTACGGGTAATTACCTGCTGGCGGATGAAGTTCACGCATTGCTCAAAAAGCAGGGACTTACTGCTAGCCTGGTGCTCACCAGTTCAGCCAATGCGGTCGTTGCCAAGCGTGGAAGCGAAGCTTACGACGTGAGCAAGGCTGCGGTCAGCCATCTTGTTCGCGAGCTTGCGGTTGGATACGCGCCCTTGGTGCGCGTGAACGGCGTGAGCCCCGCTACGGTAGTAAAGGGATCCACGATGTTCCCACGCGATCGCGTAAAGGCGTCCCTGGCGAAATACAAGATCGCCTTCGACGAGAAGGACAGCGACGAAGAGCTGCGCACGAAGCTCGCAAAATTCTACGCGGAGCGCACGCTGACCCATGTGCCGATCGATCCAAAGGATTGTGCTGAGGCGATTCTCTTTTTAGCCGGGCCGAAGACTCCTGTCACCACAGGGCACATCATCCCCGTTGACGGCGGACTCGTCGAAGCGCAGTTGCGATGAGCGACACGCGAGTAAAGGATCGTCGCGCATTAATCGCAGTCGACCTCGGCGCAGAGAGCTGCCGGGTGTCGCTGTTGAAATGCGATGGTCCTGAGCTGAAGGCGACGCTCGTACACCGATTCCCAAATGGACCGGTGGAAACAGAGCAAGGCCTGCACTGGCCCATTACTGCAATCGAAGAAGGCGTCCTAGAAGGCATCCGGCGATGTGCGGCATTGGCTCCCGAGGGGATTCGTTCCATCGCGGTCGATGGCTGGGCAGTCGATTATGTAAGGCTGGCCCCGAATGGAGATCTTCTGGACACGCCTTTCTGTTACCGAGACCCGCGCACCATTGCATCGGAACAGCACATTCACGAGTCCATCTCTCCGGCAAAACTCCGTGCTCTCTCCGCAATTCAGATTCAACGTATCAATACCGCATATCAGCTGGTAGCCGACAGGCTTGCGGACAGACCCGTTCCTCGATGGCTCAATCTGCCTGAGTATCTGCTATATCGACTTGGCGGCAGACCAGTTGCAGAAGTGACGAACGCGAGCCACACACAACTGCTGCAACCAGGCGGCACTGCATGGAACGATGAAACCTTTGCGTTGCTCAACCTGGATAGAAACTCCGCTCCAGAGCTTGTCCCGTGTGGAACGATCCTGGGCAAACTACAGGGGCCGCTGGCAGATCTGCCCGAGTTCGGAGACACAGTCCTAATCGCGCCCGCATGCCACGACACCGCTTCAGCCGTTGCCGGCATCCCGTTACAGGATGGCAGTGAAGACTGGGCATATATCAGTGGAGGAACATGGTCGCTCGTAGGTACCGTTCTCGACGCGCCCGAAAATAGTGCTCAGGCGGCAGCCGGTAATTACACCAACCTGGCGGCGGCAGGAAACCGAGTGCTCTTCCACAAGAACGTAAACGGCATGTGGCTGCTCAGGCAATGCATTGAGACGTGGAAGAAACAAGGTGCATCGCTGGCCGATATTCCAGAGCTGGTTGCGGCAGCAGAGCAGCTCCCGCCGCCTCAATGTCTCTTTGAGGTCGACGAGCCGGAATTGTTGCTGCCCGGCGATATGCCCAGGCGCATCGCAGAACAGATCACGCGAAATGGGGGATCTCCGCCACCGCTGACTGCGGATGCCGCGCCTCACTTTGCAAATCTGATCTTTCACAGTCTTGCTCATAAGTACGCTGTCGTCCTTCGCGAGGCCGAAACCATCACTCACCGCAAATTCAAACGAATCTGCACGATTGGCGGAGGCAGCAGAAACAGGTATCTCAATTGCCTGATCGAATTGGCTACCGGCCTTCCTGTCTGCAGAGGACCGGCAGAATCGTCGACGATTGGCAACTTTGCCGTGCAGCTTGCGACGCTAGAATCAGGCGACACTGGCGCTGTTGCGATTGCACGCTGGTCGCAAGCCCTTACAGATCATGGCTGCTCGAGTCATTTGTAACTTCGTCTCGCCGAGCGAAAAGCCATGCGAATGGGCATTCGCCACCTTCAACGGCCGGAGTGAGTGAACGCCTGTAGCAGGACCATGATGATCGTCCACGCCAGGAATGCGAGGACAAGCGTCATACCAAGCCAAAATATGCCTGACTCGAATGACGAATGACTTTTCCTTCGATTGAAGGGTCTATGCCTGTTCATTTTCTACCCCACCTTCTTCCGTGCAAGGCAGTCAAGCGAATTTCTGCAAATCAAATGCTCGCGATTTCGTCAGGGCGCGACTTCTGTCGCGGTCGCAAAACTCAACTGGTGAATTGCCATCCATGTCTGTGCATACGAGTTCAGCGCATTCAGGGTTGTTGTGCGGTCATCCTGCAACGCGTTCAGATAGTCGACGAGCGCAATACCGCCGTGCTCGTAAGCGAACTGAGCAATGGAAAGCACGTCTTTCGCTTCGTCCAGATAATGACCGTTAAATCGGTCGGACATAGTCTTCGCACCGAGATAGCCTGCCCAAGCCTGGGCTACATCGGAATAGACCTGGGCACGTGCCGCCATTTCCGAGAAGCGGCTCGCCTGGGCTACATCCTTGGCGGTTTCCTTGTTGCCTTGATTGCGGTCGAAGATACGCAGCGGAATGCTCAGATTGAAGCCGGCTGAATTGTATGTGCCGACCCGGTCGTACTCACCCTCGAGAGTTGGGTCCGTTGTTCCATTGGCATATGCCAGTTTCACACCAGCGTCAGCCACACGTATGGCATCCTGCGAAGCTTTGTAGTCGGGTCGGGCGGCCAGTGCCTTCTGTTCGAAATCCGTCAAGGTGCTGGTCACGGGAGGAGGCATGAGTTCGCCCGCAATGTCGAAGTTGTCAGCCACACGTTCGAAGCCAATGAGCGTTTGCAGCTGGTAGCTACTCTGCTTCAGATTCAATTCCGCGCTCGTCTCATCGCTTTCAAATTGCGATAGCTGAAGGTCGAGCCGTTCGTAATCGAGTTTGCCGATGTCGCCTGCGCTGTAGCGTGTCTTGTTGATGTCCAGCTCATGCCGGAAATCTTTGAGATTGTCCTGCGCCAGCTTCAATGCCGCTTTGGCGAGCAACATGTTTGTAAAGGCCTGCTTCACGGAGAGAATCGTCTGCTGCTCCTGCAAGGCATACTGGTCACGTGTCTGATCAGTTGTTGAGCGTGCGCTGTCCAGTCTCCAGCGCCTCTTCTCACCGCGTTCGAACAAGCGTGAGACCTGGACGCTGTAACTGTAGGGCGATGCGGGGTTGGACGCGGGATTACTGACATCGGTACCGACTAATCCGAGGTTCGGATTTGCCCGGACACCTGCCTGAACCTCCTGCGCCTTCACAGAGAGGAGATTTTGTTCAGCCGCGAGAAGGTTCAGATTCTTCGCCTTCGTCAGGCTGATGACTTCTTCGAGCGTCAGAGGATGCGTTGGTCCGGCGGGAGCCACGCGTGCAGCAGGTGCGCTGGGTAACGACGATGTTGTCTGTGCGTGCATGAAAGCATTAGCGGACAACATAGCTGCCGCAACCGACAGAACGCAGACGAGAGGAGCACGACGATTTTGCATTAGTTTTCAAACTCCGTCTCAGGATTAGGCAGCACGTCGCCATCGGCCGCGATCCAGACATAGAGCGTAGGCAGCAGAAAAACATTGATAGCGAGGGCCGCAATAAGGCCACCTACGATCACGATCGCGAAGGGCCGCTGCGAATCCGACCCGATACCATGCGAGGTGGCGGCAGGCAGCAATCCAAGCGTAGCGACCAGCATGGTCATCATGATGGGGCGGAGCCGAAGCACTGCACCCTCCACGGCGGACTCTTCGATACTGCGGCCGCGCACGCGAAGCTGATTGATGTATTCGAGCATGATCACACCTGTCTGCACCGAGACGCCGAAGAGCGCGAGAAAACCAACGCCGGACGAAACGCTGAAGTTAGTGTGTGTAAGCAGCAACGCGAGCATTCCACCCAGCGGCGCCATGGCAACATTACCCATGATGAGCATCGCCCACTTGCCCGACTTAAACATCGTGTAGAGGATGACGAAGATGAGGATGATCGTGATGGGTAGCACCAGCATCAGTCGCCGCGAAGAGCGCTTCTGGCTCTGGTACTCGCCGGCCCAGTCGAACTTGTATCCGGGGGGCAGCTTGACCTGCGCATCCACGTGACGAATCGCTTCTTCAACCGTGCTGCCGAGATCGCGGCCACGCACGCTGTACTTCACGGCAACGTATCGCTGGCCTTCTTCGCGATAGATCTCCTCCGCCCCGTCTTCGGTCTTCACCGTTGTAAGTTGTGCCAGCGAGACGCGTTCTCCAGAGGGAGACAGCAGGCGAATGTTGTTGATGGCGTCCTGAGTATCACGGTATTGCGGCAGATAACGCGCCACAAGATCGTAGCGAGCCTCCTTCACGAGCACCTGACTTACTGCATTGCCACCCACTGCCGTCTGAATCGCATCCTGCACGTCGGCTACATTGATGCCGAATCGAGCAGCTGCTTCACGATTCACCGTGTAATTAAGGTTCGGCTGACCGATCACGCGGAACAGGCCGAGATCGGCAACGCCCTGCACCTTGCCCATCACATCGACAACCTGGTCTCCGAGCTTCTCAAGTGTCTTGAGATCATCGCCGTAGATCTTAACGGCAAGCTCTCCTTTTACGCCGCTTACCGCCTCTTCAACGTTGTCTGAAATTGGCTGCGAAAAGTTCCAGATGACGCCCGGCATCTTTTCAAGCTCGCGATCGATGGCGGAGATGAGTTCGTCCTTGCTTTGGTGAAAGACCGGACGCCACTCGTTCTTCGGCTTGAGATCGACAAAATATTCGGTATTGAAGAAGCCAGTGCTGTCGGTTCCGTCATCGGGACGACCGACCTGGCTCACAACCTGTGTGACCTCAGGGAATGCGGCCATAATGTCGCGCGCCTTGTTTGCAACGGCGACGCCCTCGGATGGACCGGTGCTGGGAGCAAGGGTGCCACGCACCCAGATCGCCCCTTCATCGAGGTGAGGCAGAAACTCCGATCCGATTACCCCGCTGAAGGCGAGGAAGGCCGTCAAGCACAACGCGAGCACTGCACCGCCGACCGTGATGTAGCGGTGCTCGATCGCCCAGGTGGCCGCACGGCGATAGCGATTCGTGAGCCACGTCATCAGCGGGTTGTGCCACTCTTTCGCTCCCTTCGAGAAGAGGAAGCTCGAGAGCACCGGCGCCAGCACCATCGAGAAGACGAGAGCGCCAAGCAATGCAAAGGCTACTGTCCAGGCCATAGGCCGAAAGAGACGCCCTTCGACGGCCTGCAGAGTAAAGATGGGAAGATACGCGGTGATGATGATTCCGATCGCGTAGAAGACAGGCCGCTGCACTTCGTGCGCAGCCTCGCGGATCTGTTCCATCGGGGAGAGATCGCGTTTCCCGCCATTGCGGCTCAGATGACGAACGATGTTCTCTACCATCACCACTGCGCCATCGACGACCATGCCGAAATCGAGCGCCCCAAGCGAAAGCAGGTTGGCAGGAATGTGGCGAAGGTCCAGACAGATGGAGGCAAAGAGCAGCGCAAATGGAATGGTGATCGAGACGATTAGCGCGCCACGCACATTGCCCAGGAAGAAGAAGAGAATGATTACAACGAGGACGATGCCTTCGGTCAGATTGTGAAGCACCGTGTGCGTCGTATAGTGCAGAAGGTCGCTACGATCGAGGAAAGGCACGATCTTCACGCCCGGCGGCAGAATGCGATCGTTCAGCTCTTTGACTTTCTCGTGGATTCCCTCGAGAACCTTATCGGAGTCATCGCCCTTCTGCAGCAAAGCGACGCCTTCCACAACATCGTCATCATCGACGATCTTGCCATCGACCCGATGAATTGCCTTCCCTATTTGCCCGAGACGGATCTTAGGTCCCTGAGCAACAGTGGCAATGTCTTTCACACGCAGCGCGGTGCCGGATTGCGTTTTGAGAACAATGTTTTCGATATCGGCGACGCTGGTGACCAGGCCGACCTCACGTACATTGATCTGCTGCTGGCCCTCTTCGATGAACGCTCCGCCTGCATTTGTGTTGTTGGCGGCCAGCTGCTGCTCAACCTGGCTGATGCTGAGCCCGTAGGAGATCAACTTGTCGGGATCGATCCTTACCTGGTACTCGCGCGTCATGCCGCCGAAGCTCGAGACGTCCACAACGCCAGGAACGGACTTCATCTGTTTCTCAAGCGTCCAGTCTTCGATCGACTTGAGTTCCATGTTGTCGTACTGCGGATTCGTACTTTGGAGCGTGTACCAGTAGATCTGCCCAACGGGGCTCCAGTCGGTTCCGATTTGCGGCTGCAGATTGGCCGGCAGGTTTACCTGCGTGAGCCGCTCCAGCACCTTTTCACGATTCCAGTCGTTGACCGAGTCGTCGTCGAAGATCATCTTGACGTCAGACAGACCGGCCAGCGAAAAGGAACGCAGGTGCTCCATATGGGGAATGCCCGCCATCTGGATCTCGATCGGGATCGTGACCTGCTGCTCCACTTCTTCCGCGGCGCGTCCCGGCCACTGTGTGATCACCTCGACGTAGTTGTTCGCTACATCGGGATAGGCCTCGACGGGCAGGTTATGAAACGAGACGATTCCCCAGGCGAAAAGCAGAATCGAAGCGCCGAGCATGAGCCAGCGATTATTGAGAGCGAAGTCGACGAGTCCGCGAATCATTACTGCTCCGATGAATTCTGCAGCTCGAGCGCCCTCGATACCACCTGCTGGCCCGGGTTGAGGCCAGTGGTAATCTCCTGCAGGTTTCCGGGCAGCATCGCTCCGGCCTGTACGCTGAGACGGCGGAAAGTCCCGTCATTGTTCGGTATGTATACCCAGTCTCTGTCCTGCAGGTGCAGGATCGCGGTTGCGGGAACGACCGTATGCATCTCCGCTCTTCTGCCATGCAGTGTTGCGGTTGCAAACATGCCGAGGCGCATCAGATTGCCTGGATTTTCCACCTGAATGCGAACTTTTGCGGTACGGATATTCGGGTCCAGCACGGCGCCTATATCGCCAATCGTCCCGGTCAGCGTTCGATCCGGATAGGCATTGAGGCGAATGTCGGCAGTCTGGCCAATGTGTACAGCGGAGAGATCGTTTTCGTAGACATCGCAGATGATCCAGACGTGCGAGAGATCGGCAATGGTGAATGCATTCGGTGATCCGGCGAGCGAAACGCCGGCGGTCGCAGCCTCCGTCACATTCTGCTGGATGATGAATCCCGATGAGGGCGCATAAACCTTTACCGTTGCGCCCGGATGATCCTTATCGACACCGAGCACACGCAGTTGCTGCTCGGCTGCTGTCAGGTCTGCCCTGGCGTCGTTTTCACCATCCTCTGCAATCTCAAGCTGGCTCTTTGCGATTGCGCCCTTGTCGTAAAGAATGCGGGCGCGGTCAAGCTGCGTGTTCGTCAGATGCTCGTCGTTAACCGCTTTCAGATACTGATCATAGGCACCCGAGATGTCCGTGCTCTGCACTTCCATCACCAGCTGCCCTTTCTTCACGTAATCGCCCAGACGCACGTGCACCGCAATCACGCGTCCGGAAGCAAGCGAAACGACGGGGATCTCCCGCGAGATATCGGGGTTCACTGTCCCGGTAACATTGAGCGTGGAAGCGGCTTCATGCGATTGCGCTGTTACCAGGGAAAATCGTTCCGGGTGATCGACACGAACGACGCTCACTCCCTGCTGGTGCTCCACGGTAGCCGGTGGAGGCGCCTCCGCTGCGGGATCGCTAGCCTTCCTGCTGCAACCGATGCCCGTCAGCATCAGCGTCATCGCAATTCCTGTTGCAACTTTTTTCCTGCTCACCAGACCTCACGCGCCGCGCTGCCTTGTCGAATTCGAGATCCCCACAGGCGCAGGTATCAATCGAAAGTCGATCTGAAAGCGGACCATTCTCCATCAGAGTCTAGCCGGGTAGGGAGCGACTCCATCCGTATCCTTCGAACACTGACTGTCTATCTTTCGGATACTTCTTGCTTTTTGACTTCTGATGTCCTTGCAAGCCGGCTGTCGCATGCATACGCTGTTTTAAAGGCCCCGCGGCTCAAGAGGGAGGGCTATGGCTACACCCCGTTTTCAAGGCGACCGGCACAAAGTTCTCTTCATGGTCGCCGCTCTGATCGCAGTCATTGCGTTTGCTGACTGGCAGATCAATCGCGAAGTTCCGGTCGGCTTTCTGTACCTGCTCCCCATTGTTCTTGCGAGCCGCGTGCTCACGAGACTGCAAACTGCCCTGCTGGGGATCGGATGTACCTTTCTCGCTGAAACCTTCGATGGCTACCAGTGGACATTGCTCTCCGGTGCGCCCCGTGATCTGCTTTACGCAACAGCCTTCACCGGGATAGGCCTCTTCGCATATGAGATCAGCGCTGGCCGCCGCGCCGCCGTCTCTCACGTATCGCAACTGGAGAATGAAATCCGAGCCAGGCGCGAGGTGGAAGAACAATTGGAGATACTGGTCGAGAGCAGCCCGGTCGCCATCATCACGGTGGATGAGCAGGGTTCGGTGCTACTGGCCAACGATGCCGCGCATCGGTTGTTCGAACTCCAGCAGGGCAATCTTATCGGACACACAATTCGTCCCTTCATGCCTTCGCTGGTCAATATCCCCGATCTGCGCACCGGGCAGCAATCCTTCCGCACCGTCATGCAATGCAAGGGACGGCGGCAGAACGGCGAGATCTTTATTGCAGACGTATGGTTCTCCACTTATAGAACGAACGCAGGCCCAAGGCTGGCCGCGATGATTGTCGATACTTCAGAGGATCTGCGCGACCGCGAAGAAGCCGGCCTCCACCAACTACTCACAGGATCGCGCATACTCATCGGCGCAGTCAGCCACGAGATTCGCAACATCTGCGGAGCAATCGCCCTGGTGCACGAGAATCTTTCGCGTAGCGGCATCCTCGCGCAGAATCAGGATTTCGAGGCGCTCGGCACGCTTGTGATCGCACTGGAACGGATTGCGGCCATGGAGTTGAGGCAGACAAAGAATGAGGCCACGACCGTAGAGTTGCTTTCGTTTCTCGATGAACTGCGTATCGTGATCGGGCCGTCGCTGCGCGAAGACGACATCGAAGCTGATTGGATCATTCCCTCCGCATTGCCCGTCGTATGGGCAGATCCGCACAGCCTGATGCAGGTCTTCCTGAATTTGACAAAGAACGCCCAGCGGGCCCTGGCAAACAGACGCGACGCTCGTATCCAGGTCGTCGCGGTGGCAGAACCGCAACGCGTGCTGATAACCATCAGCGACAACGGGGATGGTGTCAGCAATCCTGAACTCCTCTTCAAACCGTTTCAGGCAAAGGCTACCGCTGCCGGAATGGGCTTATATCTCTCACGTGCCCTGATGCGTTCCTTCGGCGGAGATCTCCGCTATCTTCCCGGCAACGGCGCAAGCTTCACTGTCGAGATTGCGTCTATAGTTGATACAGATGAAAGAAGCCATGGACGAGAAGGTCAGGCTGCTGCTGGTCGATGATCACACTTTATTCCGCGAGGGACTTGCTCGGCTTCTCGAAGCGGAATACGGTCTGGAATTGATTGGAAGCTGCGCCTCTCCTGAAGAGGCTTTCACGATTCTGGAGGCCAGAGGGGTAGACGTTGTACTTCTCGACTTCGATCTGGGAACCAAAAACGGTCTTCACTTCTTCCGTGAGTTTGAGATGCGAAAGTATCCGGGCCGCATTCTCATGGTCACGGCCGGCATGCGCGATGCCGATACGGTAAGTGCCCTGAAGAATGGCGTCGCCGGCATCTTTCTGAAACATAACCCTCCTGCAGACCTCATCACGGCCATACGGCGTGTCGCTCGAGGAGAAACATGGCTGGATTCAAACACCATGAGGGCCCTGGTAGCCGGCAGCGCGGAAGAGGAACGATCCCGCAAAGCCGACTCGCTCAATGACCGGGAGCAGGCAGTTCTGAAGGGCGTATTTGAGGGCCTCACAAACAAGGAAATCGGAGCGAGGCTGAATATCTCCGAGAGCTACGTGAAGGCGTTGCTGCAACAGTTATTCGAAAAGACAGGCGTGAGAACCAGAAGCCAACTGGTGCGAGTCGCCCTGGAACGGAATCTGCAGTAGCGGATGGGGGATTCTCAATGGAGACTCTCTCAAGTTTCGATTGAGGTGTGGCAGCTATTCAGCGCGAAGCGCTTCGACAGGATTGACAGCTGCCGTGCGGCGAGCAGGAAGATAGCTTGCCAACGCCGACGCACCGATCAGAACAATCGGCACGAGCAGAAAAGTCGCTGGATCGACTGCGTTAACGCCGAAAAGAAGGCTGCGCATAAGACGCATGGACATGGCCGCCGCGGCCAGACCCACGGTTGTTCCAATGGCAGTCAGCACCATGGCAGAGCGCACAAACATCCATGCCATCTCACCCTTTCTTGCACCCAACGCCATGCGAATACCGATCTCCCTCGTGCGTTGCGAAACGGCATAGGAGATCACTCCATAGATGCCGAGGACGCCGAGGGCCAGAGCCATGCACCCGGCAATGGCCATCATTACCAGAGTGAATGAGGTTCGGGCCATCGACTCGCTGTAGAAGTCCTGCATCGTCATAATGTCGGCGACGGGCAGACTTGCATTGACTGACCACACCGCCTGCTGCATCTCGTCTAGGAAAGCCTGTGTTCCGGCACGGTGTGTGCGCATCACGAAGTAAGCGTCACGCCAGGCATTCAATCGGTGAGGAACCGGACTATCCGGCATCAAAGCAGACCAGTAAACAGTCGCGGGCGCAACCTGGTTGACTCCGTTCTCGCGCACATCCTCGACCACGCCGATGACTTCATGCCAGGCTTGACCCTGATATTCGCGGAACCGTTTGCCAATAGCAGCCTGTGGCGATCCCCACAACTCGCGGGCAAGGCCTTCGGAAACAATGCCGATCGGTCTCGTTTCATAAATCTCTGCCCACGTGAAGTCTCTGCCCGCGACCAACCGCGTTCCGGCAGTGCGAAAATAGCCGGGCAACACGTAGTTGTAGAGGCGCATGGGTGCGTTGTCACCAGTGGGCTCGGTGCCTTCAACATGGATCGAGTCCCAGTTCGGCTCGGCTCCGCTCATGGGTACGTCGGCGGCAAAGCCGGCAGACGAAACACCGGGAAGTGCAGAAAGCTTATCCAGGATATTGTTCTGCAGGCGCGTTACCGTCGTCGCATCGGCGACGAGCGTCTCTGGGATCGAAATTCGCATCACCTGCAGCGATGTGGGGTCGGAGAAGCCGGGATCCACATTGCGCATCGCGAGGAAGGTGCGGATCATCAGCACCGCACCGATCAGGAGTACAAGCGCCATTGCGACCTGAGCAACTACCAGCAGGTTGCGGCCGCGCTGACGATCGCGGCTGACGCTTGTGTTTCTTGCTGCTCCTTCGAGAGTGAGATTCTGCCGCGAGGGTGCGTAACGGAGAACAGGAATAGATCCGAAGAGCAAGCCGGAAAGCAGCGAGAGCACGAGCGTAAAGCAAACGGACCAGCCGTCCAGCGCTATCTCGTTCATGCGCGGAAGATCCGCCGGCCCGATTGCTGTCAGCAGGCGAAGGCTTGCATAGGCCACACCCACTCCGAGCGCACCGCCAACAAGGCTTAGAGCCACACTCTCAAGCAACAGCTCACGCGCAATCCGCCAACGGCCCGCGCCCAGGGCGGACCGCACGGCAAGCTCCTGCCGGCGAACGTCCGCGCGCACCAGCAGCAGGTTAGCCACGTTAGTACAGGCGATCAACATCACTAAGCCGATCATCGCCATCACCGCCCATAGCACGGTATGGATGCTGCCCACTACGATCTCTTTCAACGGCAGAAACGAAGGTGCAATTTTCCAGCGCTGGTACCAGTGCGAATCGGTACCAGGACCGTTGGTCCAGGTGTCCATCCACACGTTGAGCAGATGTGCCACATCTGCATTCGCCTGTGGAATGGTCACGCCCGGACGCAGGCGTGCGATGCCGTGATAAGCGAAACCCGCCAGGCGCTCGTTGATGGGGTCGAGAGCCATCGGCAGCAGCAGGTCGAAATCGTAGCTCACGATCTTGAATCCGCGCGGCATCACCCCGGCAATCACCCGCGGCTGGGAGTTCACACGGATCGTACGGCCGATCACATTGGGATCTCCGCCGAAGCGGCGTTGCCAGTAGCCGTAGCCCAGCATCACGCGTCCCAGTGCATGCGGCTCCTGGTCCGCTTCCGAGAGCCATTGGCCATGAAGCGGAGGAACATTCAGAGTTTCCAGGACGCCCTGGGAAATCTCCGCTGTCGCGATCTGCTCAGGCTTGGCGAGGCCGGTGATGCTGGCGCTTCCTGGATTCCAGATGCCCAGGGACTGAAAGACGCGATTGTGCGTGGCGAAGGTAAAGTACATCGAGGCCGAAAGGCGCAGCTCATCGCGGAACTCGGCGAGCCCAGGGGCGCCGGGCGCATTCAGGCGAAGCGACACCAGTTGCTGCGGCTGCGGATAGGGCAGCGGTTGTAACAGCACACGGTTGAGCACACTGAAGACTGCAGTATTGGCTCCGATACCGATCGCCAGCGTCAAAAGCACCGTAATGGAAAAGCCGGGAGTGCGGCATAAGCGGCGGCAGATATGCCTGAGATCCGCAAGCAATGATTCCAGCCACAACCACTGCCAGGACTCGCGGCTGCGTTCTTCAAGCAGCGTGACATTACCGAATTCGCGGCGTGCCATGCATTCAGCATCGACACGCGCATGCCCTTCTTCCATTAGCTCGTCTATTCGCTCATCGAGATGTTCGCGAATCGAGACAGAGATATCGTCATAGCGGCGTTTTCTGAAGAGGACGCGAAAAAAGGGTGGCATGTCTCACCTCTTATGCTTTGGCTGCAGCAAGTACGCGATGAAAGCCTGTGAACATCTTCTCGAAGCTCAGAATCTCGCCTTCGAGATGGCGAATACCGGTATCCGTGAGCCGGTAGATTCGCGTAGGACGCCCTTTGGCCGATATCCCGCTTTCCGTCTCCAGCCAGCCCTCTCTGAGCATGCGCTGTAAAGCCGGATAAAGAGAGCCTTCCTCCACCCGGAGCAGGTCATCGGAGACCTGCTTGATATGCTTCACCAACGCATAACCATGCATCGGCCTGAGGCGTAGCGATTGGAGAATCATGACCTCCAGGGCGCCGGGAAAGAGATCACGATGTGCGGGCTTCTTTGCCATGCAAGCAATATTAGCCGCAAATACCTATTTTGAAAATAGGTATTTGCGGAAATATTTGCTGCGGGATCCCGCTTATCCGGAAAGATGCTCCCAGTGTTCTCAGAGTGCCCACCCCATATGAGCAGGATCGCCCCCGGCGACTTCATCGACGGCGGCGCCCCAGCTAACCGCAGGCTACACGCCGCTAAAGATACAGATCGCCATGCGTCAATCTTTCCAGCTCGCCAGCACACATGGCGAAAAGCGATCAGCAACCTTCATTGGTAACAGTCACAAAGACATATAGCTAAGGTAAAGCGAACGCGACTACTGCATCCCCAAGAGACTCCTCAGAAATTGCCTGGTGGCCACCTGCGGCGATCACAACGTATTGTTTTCCATTTACCTCGTAGGTCATTGGCGTCGCGTTTCCAGCAGCAGGTAATGCCGCACTCCAGAGCTCTTCACCAGTCTCGACATTGAATGCCCGAATACGCGAGTCGGTAGTGCCTGCGATGAAAACCAAACCGCCCTCCGTGGTGATTGGTCCCCCCAGGCTGATAGAACCAGGCGGTGTGGAACCGTGCTCGCCACCAAAGCCCCGCATCGAGCCGAAAGGAATTTGCCAGCGGATCGCTCCTTTCGCCATATCGACGGCAGTCAGTGTTCCCCACGGAGGTGCTCCACACGGCAAATCCGATGGAGATTGCAGGAAGCGCCGGCGCATTCCATAAGGAGTGCCGAGTTGCGGCCCATAGTTTCCATCTTCGTTATCGGAATCGGCCTTGTCGCGCGGAATCAATCGTATGCGGGCGATGAGATTGTTCGTGTTCACGATCAGGAGATTATGTCGTGGGTCGAAAGCATAGCCACTCCAGTTCATACCGCCAAGGTTGCCAGGGATTGCCAAAGTACCCTGCACACTGGGAGGGGTGAAGATACCTTCATTGCGGAGCTTTGCCACGGCCTCCCTGCACGCCTTACGATCCGCCGGAGTTGGCCCCCAAGCATCTTCGACCGAAAGGTGATGTGGAACGAGAGAGGGCGGCAAGAGCGGAAAGGGCTGAGTTGGCGAGGCCTTCTCGCCGGGTACATCGCTCGGCGGGACAGCTCGTTCTTCAACCGGGAAAACCGGCTTGCCTGTGTCGCGATCAAGTACATACAGGAACCCTGTCTTATTTCCCTGGATAACAACTGGAATGTTTCTTCCATCTCTCGGCAATGTGGCCAGCAGAGGAGAAGCGGCAGTATCGTAATCCCATAAATCGTGATGCACCAACTGGAAGCCCCACGCCACTGTTCCGGATCTGGCATGAAGAGCCACAACGGAGTTAGCCCACTTGTTATCTCCCGGACGGAGCCCGCCATAATAATCCGGGCTCGCACTCCCAGTGGGAATAAAAACCAGGTCACGCGCCGAATCCACCGTCATAATCGACCAGGCGTTTGCCGCCCCGATATTAGAAGCGGAAGCAACGCCTGATCGACTCCGAGAAATTGGATCCCAGCTCCACCGCAAGGCTCCGGTACGCGCATCGAAAGCCCGTACAACACCTGATGGCATGTCGACTCTATGATTGTCGTCAATAGAGGATCCGACGATGACCATATCGTCGATCGTTACCGGAGGCGAGGTCATGTGATACCAGCCCCAAGTGTGTTGTCCCAGGCCAGAGTGCCGATAGCCCGGAACATTCCGAAGATCTACTTGTCCCGACCCGCCAAAGCCCGGACACGGAGCTCCGGTTCCTGCGTCCAGCGCAATCAATCGGGCATCGAGCGTCGCTTCGAAGATTCGACGCCTGCACATCTTTCCTGCTGCGAGCGACGAGTCAAGCCAGGTAGCTACACCTCGATTGATAAGACCATCTCCATAATCGAGGCTCTGATCGATCCCGGGATCGTAGGACCAGAGTTGTTTCCCTGTCACAGGATCAAGCGCGATAACCCGATTGAAAGGCGTTGTGAGATAAAGCTTCCCGTCCACAAGAAGTGGAGTGGTTTCGAATCCACTTCGTTTTCTACCGTTCTCGCCATTGGAGATGTCTCCTGTATGAAAGACCCACGCGACCTTAAGCTTCTCTACGTTCTCCCGGTTAATTTGAGAAAGAGATGAATGCCGCATACCGCCCGGATCATTGCCGTAGTTGGGCCAGTCCGATTCCGATCCAACCTCGGCTTGGGAGTGGGGGCCAATGTTGATTGCAATCCAGACGAATACGGTAAGACGAGCAAGACGCAGCCATCTTTGAAGTTTCATAAGAAACTACTACGGCGAAAGATATCCCTCGGCAACGAAATGGGGACGACCAGGCCTGCGGCAGGGACCAGGTGGATATTAGCCAACGCTTCGCAACTTGGTATTCGAACCACCCCGCGATTGCGGTAACTTGTATTTACCCGTGCAATCCAATCACCAAGCCGCCGAGAATACCAGCCGCTGGATGCAGCCCGGAATTTCATGGCTCCTCTCGTTCCTCGGATTTACGGCGTTCGGGTTCTTCAATTTTGAATACCGCTACCTCGACAATCTGGCTCGAGGAATACATCACACGTTTGCGATTCATCTCTTCGAAGAGATGACCGGGACATACGTCGGGCTGGCGTTATTTCCTTTTGTGATTTGGGCGATACGACGGTTCCGTATCCGTCGCGACAACTGGCGGATTATGGTGCCGATCAATCTCTTGATCATGTGCGCATTCTCGGTGGCGGACACCACCGGCATGAGCATTGTGCGAAGCCTGCTGTCTCCCTTGTTTGGTCTGGGCCAATACGACTACGGCATCATGCTGTACCGCTATCCGATGGAGTTCGCACAACACGTTCTCTTCTTCTGGTTCGCGGTAGGAGGGATCTACGCATTCGATTCCTACCGCGAGGCTCGCGACCGTCAGGTAGCATCGGCAGACCTTGAAGCGCGCCTTGCCGAAGCACAGTTGCAAAACCTCCAACTTCAGTTACAGCCGCACTTTCTGTTCAACGCCTTGAATACCATTTCGTCCGTGATGTACGACGATGTGCGTCGTGCTGACGCCATGCTGGCGCGGCTCAGCGACTTGCTCAGGCGCACATTGCAGACAGGCCACTCACAGGAAGTTCCTCTTGGAGAGGAACTTGCTCTGGTGAAGAGCTATATCGCGATCATGGAAGAACGGTTTGGAGATCACCTGCAGGTGGAATTTGCAGTGGACCCGCATGTCATGCGTACCCTCGTTCCTCAATTGATTCTCCAGCCACTCGTCGAAAACGCGATGCGCCACGGACGCAACCCTCAAACATCGAAGCTCGCTCTACGCATAGCGGCAATACAGGAAGACAGTAACCTTCTGCTTCGAGTGCAGGATAACGGGCCGGGAATGAGCGTTGATTCCAGCGATCAAATGAGCAAAGGTATTGGGCTTTCAAATACAGAGCAGCGATTGCTCAGTTTGTATGGAACACGTCAGCAGATGCTGCTTGAAAACGCGAATGGTCTTCGGATAACGATCCGCCTTCCTTTACATACTGAGGCAGTATCGATATGAATCCTGCATCTACTCTGCGCGTATTTGTGACGGATGATGAGGCGCCTGCCCGGCGAAAGCTACTGCGCTTTCTTGCTGAAGAGCCGGATGTTGTCATAGTCGGCGAAACGAGTAACGGCCCGGACACGATTTCCGGCGTGCGAGACACTCGGCCCGACCTTATATTTCTGGATATCCAGATGCCAGGGATGGATGGCTTCGAAATTGTCGATGCTCTGGGAGAAGTGAGTCCAAAAATCATCTTCGTCACCGCACACGATGAGTATGCGCTTCGCGCCCTAGAGATTCATGCCTTCGACTATCTTTTAAAGCCCTTCGATCAGACGCGCTTCTCCAAAGTGCTCGCCGATGCGAGGCATGAGGCCGTAAAAGTGAGGCAACGTGAATCGCATGTCGGCCCGCAACATCTGCAAAAAGAGGTCCGCTCGCCACGCAATCCACGATTGCTCGTTGAAGAGAATGGCCGTGGAATACTGGTCGCCTTGAATTTGATCGACTGGGCCGAAGCGGATCGCAACTACGTTAAGCTGCATCTTGGAAGTCACACTTACACTGTGCGCGGAACGATTGAAGGTATAGAACAGAAACTCGACTCGGGATACTTCCTGCGAATCAACCGATCCGCACTGATCCGCATGGATTTCATTGATGAGCTGCAAAAATGGACTCATGGCGAATACCGCGTCATACTGCGATCCGGTCAGACGCTCATGTGGACCCGTCGCTATCTCGATCGGCATTCCGATTTGCTTCGAAAGATTTGAAAGCGCGCCTCTCTGAATGCACGGCCAAGTCGACCGTACAATGCCAGACAAAATCTTTCAGCAGCGCCCTTCCCACGTCGCCGGATCGGAATCGTTAGCCAGACCTGCCGGCAACCTCGGATGTCCGACCCTGCGCTCTACTTTTGCTCTATTTCCTTCACGATCTGTGAACGGTACACATCAAGATGCCTACGGTCTGCCATCCTGTAGTTGAAGTTCAACCCGTTGGATCTGCTCCAATGCTTTAGTCCGTGCATCTTCGCCCTCCTCCGGTGCCTTCATTGATTTGACTGTTGCAGAAAGGCTCTCCACCGATTGCATAGCGTCGGCGTATCTTTGTTTGAAGGCCGCAAGCTCCTCTGCAGCATTCTCCGGGTGATACGTCAGGCGGTCGCCCGTCTGGCTGGCGAGGATGAGCGGATCGGGTGGAGCAGCAATCGGGTATAGATTATTCAGCTCGTCGTAGGCCATCTGGAGCCGCTGGAGCGAGCCGGCAAAACCATTCTGAATTGCAGAGTGATTCACGGATGCAGCGGAATGGTGCAGCCTGATCTCGACTGCCTGATGGACTGAAAACTCGGGCGTACGAATAACCGTAGTCATCGTCTGCCCTTCAAAACGCCAGCCTGTGGCATTTTCATTTCGCCCGACAAAGTCAAGCTTTGTATTTCCAACTGTGACCGAATCAGGCGGCCAGCTTGCGGGCAAGCGGAGTTGATAACTTCTTTGCTCAGGCATTCCAGGATAGCTTCCCTTCACCGGGTCGATATGAACGACCAGATCTCCCTGATCCTGCTGCGTGTCGATCGTCGTCCAGGCAGCTACATCGTTCTTGTAATCCTCTGCATGGCCATCGTCTTCATACAGTGTGTAGGTCGATGCCTTATCGCTTGCAGGAGCGTAAGCCTCAATCAACAGCGGGTCTACAGGCTTCTGTCCCGTGTACTGCATGGGCGGCTGCATCGGAATGATTGCACCGGCCCGAACAAAAACCGGGATCTGGTCAATGGAGTAGCTTCGCTGCACTTCCATCGGACCGTGGAAGTGCTTCCCTGTCCAACGCTCGATCCAGTCACCTTCGGGGATCCACAACTTCACCACAGCCAGCTGTGTCTTCGGGTCGGCTGAAGTGACCACGGGCGCCACGATCATCTGACTTCCGAACATATATTCACTCTTGCTTTCGTATGCAGCGTTTTCCTCTGGCCACTCATAATAGAGCGGGTGCAGAAACGCTACTCCAGAATCATAGGTATGACGTGCCTCCGTGTAGAGGTAGGGCTCCATTGCATAACGAAGATGGAACGCGCTCTTCATTATGTCGGAGTATGGTTCCGGATATGCCCAGATCCGGCGTTCCGCGCTTGCATTCTTGGTCGTATGTGTACGCAGGATAGGACTGAACACGCCGAACTGAATCCAGCGTGTGTACAGTTCCGGATCCACGGCTCCCGGCATGTGACCGCCAATGTCATGGCTCCAGTACGCATAGCCAACATTTGCCGCTGTTGCGGTGAACCATGGCTGAAACGCCAGCGAATCCCAGACTGAAACGGTATCCCCTGAAAAACCGATCTGATACCGGTGATTCCCTAAACCTCCCCAGCGGTGAAACAGCAGCGGTCGCCTGCCTTCACGCTCCTGATCGGTGAAGTGGACATAGTTGAGCCACCAGGTAGGGTTCAGGCCTGCCACCTTGGTCGTCTTCTCCTGCTGCCAGTCAAGCCACCAGAAGTCTATGCCCTGCTTCTCTAAGGGGTGATGCAGCAGGTCCATATAGTTTTGTGCGTACTTCTTGTCGGTGATATCGAATGGCACATATCGCTTCGTCGCCGGATCAATGCCCATCGCGCGCGCCATCTCGGGATATGGCTTTTCAAACGGCTGCACACCGGAGGCAGGATGAAGGTTCAGTGTTGCCTTCAGACCTTCCTCCTGCAAATGACCCAAAAACTCTTTCGGGTCGGGAAAGAGCAGAGGATTCCATGTATACCCTGACCAACCCAGGTTGTTCTCCGACTGATCGGTCTCATGCTTTGCTTCCAACTGAGCTTTGTTCAGATGCCAGTCCATGTCGATGACCAGCACATCGAGCGGTACATCGTTGTTGCGGAAACCGCTAACCAGGTTGTCGAGTTCCCGATCGCTGTATGCCCAGTAACGCGACCACCATGCCCCGAAAGCGAAGCGTGGCGGCAGAGGGATACGGCCTGCCACCTGCACATAGTCCTGCAGAGCCTGTTTGTAATTGTGACCGTATCCGAAGAAATACCAATCCTGCCGTTCCCCGGCGGCCCGCGGCATCACCCACGGCCACGGACTTTTCTCGCCTTGCTTGAACTCGAAATTCGTCGAGTCGAAGAGGTTTCTGTCCGAATCGTCCACCAGCGTCCAGCCGGCACGTGAGAGCAGCCCCTGCTCCATCGGAGATTTCAGGACACTGCCCCGGGCTCCGTCGAGCGTTCGTGTTGTGCCCAGCAGGTTCTTCGTATCCTCCATCCCCGGATGCCACTGGATTGAATTACCCTCGAATTTCAACGTGATCGTGAGGTTCTCGGGCGCAAAGCGGCCGTCCGATCCAGATGCAGGGTGATAGTCGAGATGCAGGGCGGAGGTATCCAACACGACTCTCGACTTCGAGTGATGCTGTGTAAACCTGGGTACGGGCATGCGCCGGTTGATAAACACCAGCGAGGCATGGTCTTCAAAATGTTTGTCCGCCGCCCACTCGAGGCGAATCATCTGAGGCGTCAGCACTGTAAACCGGGCGTGACCTGCTACAACCACAGCAGCAGGGTCAGCAACAGGGTTGTCTGTCCCCGTAGCTTGTGCGGACGCGGACTGACAAGACGCAATAAGACCAGCGCAGAAAAAGATTCCCACCCGAAACAACGGCTGCACGTATTACCCCATTTCTCGTCAGTTTTGCCTGCTTCTCAAACTGCTCGCGAGTTGCAGAAATCAAGATTGTGGAATGCTTCGTGACAAGGCAAAGAGCATTCGCAGGCTTGCTATTCGTATTGTCCGTCAGCACGCCCGGATTTACGAACTGCCGGTGTAGCGAAAAGGCAAATCACAGGATCCTTTCCAGGTTGCGTCAGACGCGCTTGCTGCGTTTGGCGACGCCTACCGGTCCGGTGCTTTCACGCACTTTCAATTCCGGCTTTACCGTAAAGCAACGACCTTTGCGATCCACGTCTTCCTTTGTGTAGTTCAACGCTTTCAGGCATTCATCTGCCAGGCGCCTCCGTGGAATACGAATGGTGGTAAGCGCGGGCTGTAGAACTTCAGCCATGAGAACGTCATCGAGGCCGATGACAGAGACATCACCAGGAACGCTCAAGCCCAGTCGATGCAGTCCGCGGACGGCGCCGAAGGCCGTCATATCATTTGCCGTGAGAATGGCCGTCGGCTTGATGCGGCTTTTCATCAATGTAAACAAGGCCTGTTCTCCACCAGCGATGCGGTAGTCGCCGCCAGTTACCAACTCTTCCCGGTAGACAAGATCCGCCGCCTCAACCGCTTTCCGAAAGGCCTTCAGCCGATCGGCGGAGGTCTTCAAACCTTCGATGCCGCCAATAAAACCGAGCCGCTGATGTCCCAGCAGGCAAAGGTGCCGTACCGCCTCCAGGTATCCCGCATTGAAATCGACGGCGACGTCACTACAGCCTTCTTCCGCCACACGGCGATCTACTGTAACTAACGGGATGCGGTGGCGGAACAGTGCATCCACCTTTTCAGTATCAAACTCCGAGCCCATGAATACGACGCCGTCGACCTGTCTCATCAACATGCGGCGAACATTCTTCTCTAGCTTCTCTGGAGACTCCGAAACCGTGACCAGCACCTCATGGTCAATTTCCGTCATGAGTTCTTCAAATATGCCGAGAAACTCCGCGTAGAACGGATTCGTGATGTCAGGGATTACCAGTCCATAAGTCTTACTGCGTCCATACTTCAAAGTTGTCGCGGAAGGGTTGGGGATGAATTTCACATCCTCCAGGATCTTCCGCACCCGCGCTGCAGTCTTCTCACGGACCAGTGGCGACCCGTTGATGACACGGGAAACGGTAGCACTCGATACACCCGCTCGCCGGGCAATGTCCCGCATGTTCATAGCAACTACAAAACTATCTCAGTTCTGCCAACTTCTCTCGCTAAAAATACCGTTTGATACCGGTACCTTCTCCGCTATCCTCCCACATCTGTCTCTGCTGCCCTGCCCCCCTCGGGCTCGTTCAATTTACCAATGACGGTGAGGAGCCACCCTATGACATACAACACATAGCCGGCAATCGTGAAACCCTGCAAAAAACGATCTCCTGACTGCTCAGCCTGCCTGGCAACCGAGACCGCCTCTAACGCAAAGGCAGGGACCGCTTGCGCAAACAGGGTAACGTCCTTGTGAAACTTTTCCAGGTGCGAGATTTGATCTGGACTCAACGGCCGGGCGTTATCGTCCGTCGAGTTCGGCAGGGAACCCACGTTTTCCCGGTCGGAGTTAATTGCAGTTTGCGCATCCCTGGCTACTTTCCTCAATCCCTCGGTCTTCTTACTGTGAGGGACAGCGCCAAAGATTTCATCAGCATCGTAGAGCTCGCTGTCTAACAACATCGACACACGCATGTCAGCGGCGAGACCAGCGCGCGCTTGTAAAATATCGTTCGGCCGCTGCGCGAAGGTTTGCGTGGAGATCCGATCTCCGTTTCCAGTCCAGGCTGTATCAGCAATTCTGTTTGAAAGCTCAATAAGCCTTGCACAGTCGTCGCTTGTCGCCTCAACCGCCCTGATGCCGGCCAGAAGGTTTTTCTCTCTCTCCGAAAGGTATTCCTTTACCGAGAACGTGACGAACAGGATGGTGGCGCCCCACACAGAGACACCTCGATAGTGCCTTTTGAAATATCCCTTCAACCGATCTTTTCTTAAGACCGCATCCATTACCGATCTCCGCTACGGGATTCGGGCCTACCCAGGATTCCCTGCCTTCAAGTGCAAGCTTCTCGCCGTCTTCAGCATGCAGTTCGAAAAAACCATCGCGCCGTGAGGACGAAACTATACACCTTTCAAGCGCACAACGAATGCCCGTTGCCAGCTCTTCACCTCTCGCAATGACGAAAAAACAGGCCTGTAAGGCCATGCAACTGTCTGCCTGGATCTACTGTGGAAACACCCGTGACATCGTGCCGAGCATCCAGTACCAGCCCTCAAGTGCCAATGTAGGGAATATATCCGCCAAACAATCGGCTCTTCGTTGAACTTTGTAATCGAAGGGAATTCAAGCTGATAGGTTTGGATTACCAGTCAGGGATACGAAATATGAACGCATCGATTACAGACAGGCACAGTGCAAGCCTTGAGCACAAGCTTCGTAGTCTCGATTCTTTTGAAGAGTTCTTCTTTTACATGGAGCAGGTTTCTCCCGCACTGCATTGCCAGATGGTTCACTTCACCGGTTCAGTTGAGGAGGGGCGATGGAGAAAGGCATGGGAGGACCTTCATTTTTATCACCCCTTGCTGCATACCCAACTTTGCAAAGAACCAGGTGAGCGTCCTTGCTTCGTTAGAAGCAAGGGACTGGCTCCCATCTCCGTCATCGATTCGCACCCGATCCAGCAGATGACTACATTTCTTGAGGCCGAACTGGCCAAGCCCTTTCAGTTCAGAGAAGGCCCATTGGTTCGCGCAGCGATTATCCGCGGACCAAACGAGAGTCTCGTGGCCGTTCTCGCTCACCACAGCTTGTACGACGGGATGGGATCTCTACTTCTGTTACAGGATTTGCTTCGCGCCGCCAGTGGTGCTTCCAGGCATTCGTCGGTCGGAGCATGGACCTCACTGCGCGACGCCGTTGGCAGCCCAGACCGCGGGGGATATCGAAAAGTGTTGGGCGACGCTGAGTGGGAAAAGCAAAACGATTACGAAACAGTGGATACTCGCGTGTACACGCGGTATCTCAAGCTCAGCAGCGAACTGACTTCAGGCATTGAGCAACGAGCTCGAGTAGAGGGAACCACGCCGCACGGTGCCCTGATGGCAGCCATGCAACTGGCAGGGGGCCGAACTCGCGCCGAATGGCTTAGAGATGGGTTGTATTGCAACACACCGCACGATGTCAGGCGAGCCCTTCCCAATGCGAACAACCTGCCCGGGATGCTCACCATTCCGCTGATCACCTTCCTGCGGCCGGCCGGGGATCGTCCCTTCTGGGAAATGGCTCGGGAATATCGTGCCGATCTAGCTCAGCCCCGTAGCGCAGAGGCTAGACTAGCCTTCGTCCGTCAGATGGACGAACTTACAACGGATGAGCAGACTCCCGCTGCATTCTTGCAGCGGTTGATAAAAAGCCCGATACAGTACGAACTAATGATTACGGACTTTGCTGCATACCGCCCGGTTGTCGATTATGGCGATCTTCACTTGAAGGCCATTGCCACAGGAAATAACGGAGGCGCGACGCAGACGCAGACGATCGGCGTCTGCACCCTGGATGGATCGATGAATCTGACACAAATCAGCAAACAGCCTATTGAACATTTACTCGAGAGCGCCCGAGAGATTCTGTCCAAGGCCTGCTCTTAGCCTGTCCTCGATCGACTGAAAAACGCGACTTCAGCTTTACGGACAGAGACGCAGCGCGCTCAATACACACAGCTAAGAGATCGAAGTTGTTTCCCCTCCGAAGAGATTAGAACGGCAGCATGAGAAGCGACATAATCCAAAGCCGGCTAGTTTTTCCCCAGAACCACCAGGACTTTGGCGACTGCTGAGCCCAGCCTTCGAAGCCTGTGCTGCAGTGCGGCGTCGTAGGTTGCACAATCTCCAACACTCAGAGTGATCAACTGATCTGCAACGGCTACCTCGACTCGTCCTTGAAGAACATAGAGAAATTCCTGTCCGACGTGGTCAGGAACATCATGATCCAGAAAGGTACGCCCCGGCACAACAATGTACGAAGCAAGAGGACGCGACGCTGATCCAGCGATGAGCGCCTCGATGAGATAAGTACCCGCATCTCCCGTGGTAATTCTCTCCGACTGGCGGACGACTGTGATCTCGTGTTCGTTCGCCTTTTCGCCGAACAACTCCGCCATCCCAACCCGGAGCGCTCTCGCAATCGCTTCGAGCGTCGCAAGCGATGGCGCTTTCTCGCCGGTTTCGATTCGAGAAAGATGCCCTTTATGTATACCGACTGATCCGGCTAGCGCCTCCAGCGTCAAACCGTTCTTTCGTCGAAGATGGCGAATTCTGCTGGGAACTGACATGAGCTTAGTATCGCCCAGATGGGCATCGGACAAAATAACGCCCTATGGACAACTTGTTGTCCATAGGGCTATCGTCTGTAGAGAACGCTTCGGTAAAGCGAATTTGCAGGAGATGAACATGCCAGGTTATGTAGTTCAAAGCGTGCCGGACTCAGTTGGAGAAATAGACTACCAGGGCGCAGATCCAGGGCAGGCATCCGAATGGCTGGAGGCCCTGGACCAGGTGATTGCCGCAGACGGCCCACGTGAGGCCGTTTTGCTGCTTGAAGCGCTACTGCGGCATGCTGGCTCGGCCGGCGTGTCCAGGTTGAGCGCAGGCGTTCGTCCTTATGTGAATACCATCGCTCGCGCCCAGGAGGTCGACTATCCGGGCAATCAACGCATTGAAGAAAATATTGAAAATCTCATCCGCTACAACGCCCTTGCCATGGTGGCTCGCGCGAATAAGCACGACGAGAACATCGGCGGACATATGTCCTCCTTCGCGTCACTGGCGACACTTCTAGAGGTAGGCTTCAATCATTTCTTTCGCGGTTCAGTGCAGGGTGCGGCAGGAGATCTGGTTTACTTCCAGGGACATTCTTCACCGGGAATCTACGCCCGAGCCTATCTGGAAGGCAGGCTCACGGCGGAGCACCTGCACAACTTCCGGCACGAGCTCCGTGACCACCCCGGACTATCCTCGTACCCTCATCCGTGGCTGATGCCCGACTTCTGGCAGTTCCCGACGGTCTCGATGGGCCTCGGCCCGATCAATGCGATCTATCAGGCCCGCTTCATCAAGTATCTCGAAAATCGAGGCATTATCCCTGCTTCGAATCGTAAGGTCTGGGCATTTCTAGGCGATGGCGAGCAGGACGAGCCTGAGTCGCGCGGCGCTCTCACCGTCGCCAGCCGTGAAGGGCTGGACAATCTCATCTTCGTGATTAATTGCAACCTGCAGCGCCTCGATGGCCCCGTGCGGGGTAATGGGAGGATCATCGATGAGCTTGAAGCAAACTTCCTCGGTGCAGGCTGGAATGTCATCAAGTGCCTGTGGGGTAGCAGGTGGGACGATCTGCTTGCTCAAGACCGTACAGGACTTCTGCGTCAGCGCATGGCGGAATGCGTCGATGGTGAGTACCAGGCGTTCAAAGCCCTGGGCGGCGCCTATCTTCGCGAACATTTCTTCGGCAAGTATCCTGAGCTGCTGCAATCAGTGGAACACCTGACGGACGACGAACTCGCTGCGCTGAACAGGGGAGGCCACGATCGGGTCAAGGTCTACAACGCATATAAGCAGGCGTACGAACACCCTGGCGGCCCGACCGTGATTCTCGTGAAGACTATCAAGGGATACGGTCTGGGCGATGCGGCCGAAGGACGTAATTTCGCACACAACGCCAAGAAGCTGAAGGACAGTCAACTCGCATACGTGGTCAATCGATTTTCCATGAACCTCCCCAATGAGAAGATAGACAATCTCGACCTTCACCATCCGGGTGCGCAAAGCGAGGAAATCCAGTATCTGCGAGAGCGGAGAGAGCGCCTCGGCGGTTATATCCCGAGCCGCGACGCGCACAAAGAAATCGCTTTCACTGCGCCGCCACTCAGCATTTTCGATGGTGTTCTGGAGGGGACCAAAGGACGCGCAGCCTCGACGACATCCGGCTTCAATGCTGTTCTCAATGCATTGCTTAAGCAGAAAGATATCGCACAGTACATCGTGCCGATCATTCCAGACGAAGGACGCACCTTCGGCATGGAATCTCTGTTTCGCCAGATCGGCATATACGCATCGCACGGCCAACTCTACACGCCGGTCGATAGCAGCCAGTTCCTTTACTACCGCGAGTCGCAAGACGGTCAGCTTCTCGAAGAAGGAATTACGGAGGCCGGATCGATGGCGAGCTTCACTGCCGCTGGCACTGCGTACGCAAACTTTGGCGTGCCCATGATTCCCTTCTTTGTGTTCTATTCCATGTTCGGTTTTCAACGGATAGGCGACCTCGCTTGGGCATTTGGAGACGCGCGTGGCAAAGGATTCATGATCGGCGGAACCGCGGGACGAACCACACTCCTTGGAGAAGGACTTCAGCACGAAGACGGCCATAGCCATGTGCTGGCGAGCACCTTGCCGACTTGCGCAGCCTACGATCCGGCGTTCGCCTATGAAATTGCAGTCATCGTTCGTAACGGACTGTGGCGCATGTATGAAGCGAAAGAAGACATCTTCTACTACCTCACGGTCTATAACGAGAACTATGCTCAACCGCCGATGCCACCGGGAATTGAGGACGGGATTCTAAAGGGCCTTTACATGCTGAAGTCGGCCAAAAAAAATCAGGCAAAGGTCCAACTCTTCGGTTCTGGCCCAATCCTGAACGAGGCACTGCGCGCTCAGCAGATTCTGTCCGATCAATTTGGCATAGATGCAGATGTATGGAGTCTCACGAGCTTCAGCGAACTTCGCCGGAATGCTCTCTCATGTGACCGTTGGAACCGGCTTCATCCAGGTGCTCCCGCAAAGGTCCCCTATCTACTCCAGGTGCTTAGCGGGCACGACGGGCCAATCATCGCAGCCACCGATTACATGAAAATTGTCGTGGACGGCCTGGCTCCCTGGCTTAGCGGACGTTTGGTCGCTCTCGGAACGGATGGTTATGGCCGGAGCGAGAACCGCCAGCGTCTGCGTCGTCATTTTGAAATCGACGCTGAGAACATCGCCATCGCAGCGCTTTCCGCACTGGCCAAAGATGGCCATGTTTCCGCAGATCTTGTTGGGCAGGCAATTGCCTCTCTTGGCATCGATCCTGACAAACCGGATGCAGCTCATGCGTAACTCGATCCCCCAACGAGAACTCAGACCGGCGTGCCGCAGGACCTCGCCATTGGTTCGAAAATGGTTGCGCGTGTATGGGATCGATCCCGTTTACGTCAGGGTGCCTATCGACCAGGATCGCCTCTCAAAACTAGACGTCCAGCAGTTTATGGCCGAAGAGGGAGACGCGATACTACGCAACTCGGCTTCTCATAAGTAAGCGTTCTAACATTGATGGCAGCGATCTTCAGCGTGGCGTCTCAACCACCGCAAAGGAGCCTATGTCAGAACTCACTCCATGGTTCTCCCGAAGTTTTCCATTCCCGGTTTCCGTCGAACTCCTGCCTCATATCGCGAGCCGATTGCGAGGAACTCCAGTAAGGCTGGAGGCGCTTCTAAAGGATGTCGACTCCGAACGGTTGAAATCGAAGCAGCACGGGCAATGGTCGATCCAGGAACATGCCGGGCACTTGCTCGACATCGAGCCGCTTTGGCTCTCTCGTGTAGAGGACTTTGCAAACGGCGCATCGGAGCTTACGCCGACGGATCTACGAAACAGTAGAACTGATGAAGCCGATCACAATGCCAAATCCCTCGCCGCGATACTGCATGCGTTCAGCAGCGCGCGTGCGGCGCTGTTGCGCAGGATCGAAGATCCCACTGTCATTCAAATCTCGAAAAGCATTCAGCATCCGCGGCTGTGCGTTCCCATGGGCATCGCTGATCACTTGTACTTTGTCGCCGAGCACGACGATCACCATCTGGCGACAATACATTCACTGCTAACGCTGTAGGCGTTTCAGTTTTCGAGATTAAGGACCTTCACGTCATCCGGCCGGTTCGCCCCCCGATCACAGGCCGAAGCAGCAATTGCTTCGACAACAGTTGGTGAACTTGCCAAGAGGGCAACCAGTCTTGCGAGAATGCACCTATTCTCGACGGAACATGGCCAGAATTTCTTCCAGATCTGTAACAGTTCACGACCTTTCTCTCAGGAGCGCCACTGCGAGGAGTAGATTCAAGGAGTGGATCTTATCAATGGGCTAAAAACGTTCCTGCGTGTGGCGCAGACAGGATCTTTCTCCGCGGTAGCGAACGAACGCGGCGTAACTCAGCCGTCGGTCTCGCGCCAGGTGAGCGCGCTTGAAAAACATCTCGGAATGCTGCTTGTCCAGCGGAACACGCAAGCAGTGACACTGACCGAAGAAGGCCGCGATCTGCTGGAGCCTGCTCAGCGGCTCGTGGACGAGGCGGATGCTCTTCAATCAGCGATTGGCGAACGCCGGGGCAAGGCGGTCGGTTGCGTCAAAGTCGCCATGCCTGTTGCGCTTGGCTTATTTCTGAGCGAGCGGCTGAAGCCCCTGCTTCGCGAGCACGAAGACCTGACGATCGATATGGTACTGCGGGATGGCGCCAGCAACCTTGTGGAAGATGGACTCGATCTTGAAATCAGGCTTGGGCCGTTGGACGATTCATCGACGATCGCTCGGCTGATCGGGCATACGACTGCGTATCTGGTTGCGACGCCTACATATCTCGCAGCTCATCCACCGTTGCGTCACCCCGCGGACCTACAGCATCACGACTCCATTGTTCATCCACGCTGGGCGCTCGACTCGCGATGGTGGTTCAGCGATCCGGAAGAAGTGGGCTCGGAGATTGCAGTGCAGGTCAAGGCCCGCATTCAAACGAACAACGCAGCTGCGGTCTATCGCGCGACGCTTGCGAGTGAAGGCATCGCGGTCTTGTCACATTTGCTGGTGGCTGAAGATATTCGATCAGGAAGGCTGCGCCATCTTCTTCCGAAGTATCCGCCGCGGCGTTTTCCCATCTACCTTCTTTATCCCTCGAAGCGAATTCTGCCGCCGAGAACGCAGGTGTTCATGGAGTTTCTGACCACACTGATCAAGAACGATCCCCTGATGGCGCCGATCTCTTCCCCGAAGAGCGATTGATCTTCATACCAACGGTATGAGGTGCTATACGAGCGGTACACGCATCTCACGTGTCGTGCGTCACATCGTATTTCCGAATTCCAGCGGGATCTGGTGGTGACAAGCACTGTCACGGAGGCGATGATTGCGGCATAGAGTAGGCTTTGTTGGACTTGCGATCTTTTTGTTCGCATGCGTTGGCTGCGGAGGCAGTGGCATAGTCGGCAGCCAGCCAACAGGAACGAACCCACCTCCGTCGGCCGGCAACCAGCTCGGCCTGGACTTCGACGGGCTGCCACAACGGTTCGGCACCGACGATACGGAGTTTTCCAGAACACACGCGAAATGGCTCCGTGCCTTCTATGACGTGACAGCGGCCCTGAAGGCGGCCAACAGCTGCGACGTGACAGACGATCCGGAACTCAATGAGTTGAGGATGATCCATCAGACCTATGCAGACAAGTACAAGATTGTCTTCACACTGAAATATGATTTCACTGTCAATGGCACGAAGGAAGAGCCGCCTCTCAGCGGGCCGCAATATGACGCAGTCGTCGCATGCACGAACACCGCCCTCGACTATGTCTACGGCAGCATCGATATCCTTGTATCGGGCAATGAGCCCTTCGAGACTAACCCCTTCTCCGATATGACGGTCGCGACCTTCTATCAGCAGATGACGGACAGTGACATCGCGTATCGTGCGAAGCAATCGACATCCGTTCCGATCTACGTTGGCGCATTCAACGATCTACAGCAACCCTATGCACAAACCGCCGCTGCGAAAGCGTTGCTCAGCTACGCCAACAGCAATCCATCTGTGGCCGGTATCGACCTGCATCTGCATGTTGCTTCGTTCAACGGCGACGACGGAGCCGAGAATGGTCGATTCAGCTCGCTGGATAGCGGCTTGGTGGGGGCAGTAAGCTTCGCGCGGACACAGGTGCCGTCAAAGACATTCATTAGCTCGGAATTCTCGTTGGTGAGCTACTTCCTGCCGTTCCTTAAGGACCCCATCAGCACGCAATTCAAGTCGAAGAGCCCGGCCTATGCGGCTGATGCCATGGCTTCTGTCGCCAATGACCCGCTCGGAAATCAGACCGTGCTCGGCTTCTACAACTACGCGGTGGCCCGGGGAAAATCCGGTAACCCGATCACCCACCAGGAATGGGTGGATTTTCTATCGATTGGCGATGCCGTGTCTCCGAACTGGTTCACAGACCGCTTCGTCGGCGATACCAATTTTCTGGCGCAGGCGCAGGACTTCTTTAACAAGAACAACTTCGTTGTGACGACCTATTCGCTGCCATACCAGCAAACCGGTCAGGTCAAAGGCAACAATCCGTCTGATCCGTACGCCACTCCGGTCTATTGGCTTGGGGCCTTATTCTGCAACGCAACGTGTCCCCAGGGGTCGATCAGCGGATCGAGCGGGACTGGTAATCAATTCTCGCTTGGGGTGGCCGATGACTTCATCGGCCTGCAGCCCGCGGGTGGATCCTGACAGGTCGAAGCAAGACGCGCGAACGTATACGAACGTCTTTACTCTGCGCCGAGCAGCACCGACCTCTTGCGCAATAAGCAAAACCTTTTCAGGGAGACAATCTTGACGAACAACGAGTTCACGCTGAAGCCCAGCGGTAGACTGAGGGCAAATTTTCTGCTGATTGCGGCGATCATTTTTGCAAGCTCGCTCGCGCTACTGGGATGCGGCTCGTCATCGAGCACAACCTCACCTTCAGGCGGTACAGGGCCTTCTTCCTCGCAGATCAGCATTCAGCCAATGACGAACGTGAACGTCAGTGCCGGAACCGGCTATTTTCAAGATCCATACCCGATCCACACGACTTCTTCGAGCACATCATCCGGACTTCCGACGTTCAGCGGAACGACACAGCAACTGCTTTCCTGCTCAGGTTCGCTTCAACCGGCCTGCTTCACCTCCACGCGAATCACCCTGGACCCGGGTCCTTTCACCACGAAGACGCAAGCTGCCGGTTCCTCGATCAACAACTTTGAAGGCCTCAATATCTATCAGGACAGCAGCGGCGCATGGCAGATGGCCGTGACAGCTCACCTTACCAACTCATCGACGAGTTGGAACGTCATTCTCCATGCTCAACCGAAGGGAGCCTTTTCGGGCATACCAACGTCCTGGATCGCGGACGCGCTGCTCGTTGGCTCGCTGAGCACGCCTGATACAGATGATTACGATGGGAAATACTTCGAAGACTCCGGCACGCTGTACCTGACCTACAACAAGAATGTGGGCAAGGATCAGGACGGCGTTGTGGCCCAGGCGATGGTGTCGGCATCCGTGCCGGCTATGAGCAGCCCCGTGCCACTATTGGGGCCTGAAACCAGCGATGGAGGATATAACTCCGAGTACGCTGATGGCTTGAACTCTTCCAGCTCCGTCAAACTGATCGAAACCGGAAACATCACAAAGATCCAGGGCAAGTATGTGATGACGTATTCGGATGGAACCTATAACCGGCCTGACTACAAGGCCGGCATTGCCTGGTCCGATACCTTCCTGCCGCAATCGGGCACTTACTACCAGAGGGTGCAAAAAATCGACACCGCGGGAGTCTGGGGACAGCCGAATCACGCCGAGGTGCAGTACCTGCTGCAGTCGCAGATCGCTCAGTGGCCAAACTATGTGGCGAGCCAGGTGCTGGCGCCCGGCGTCCCAGCGATCATCACCGATGCGAACGGGGACTACTATCTTAGCTTTGCAGGCTACGATCCCTCAGATGCTCCCACCGATTCAAGCGGACTCTACCAGGGCACTCACCGCCGGCCGTATTACATCAAGCTTCAGGTGCAAATCCCATCGGGGGCAACAGTCTCGGATACCTCACCGCAAGACCTCGTGAACTGGCTACAACCCGTTACCGGCTCATAAAGAATCCAGCACTCCCCAGACGACAGCGCCTGGCTTCGCAGCAGTGCGGCTGTGAGGTCCTGCGCCCAAACCACGCAATAGACGAAAGGATGTTTGCTCAATGGATCTTCATTTGACCGGCAAGTGTGCCCTCATCACCGGTAGCACCAGCGGCATCGGTAAGCAAACGGCGAAATTACTCGCGGCAGAGGGAGCCAGCGTCATCATTCATGGTCGACGCAAGCCCGAAGCAGATCGTATCGTGCAAGAGATCGTCAGCGCAGGCGGAAGAGCGTTCGCAGCAATCGGCGAACTCGCAAGTGATGACCAGGTAGCAGAAGTGGTCAAGACTGCAACCGCTGCTTTCGGCGGTATCGATATCCTCGTGAACAACGCTGGGGCTTTCCCCATGAAACCATGGCTGCAGACAACGGCGAGCGATTGGACTGATCTCTATAACTCCAACGTCGGCTCCGTCGTTCGTCTGGTCACGCTGATCGCTCCGGCGATGGTCGAACGCAAATGGGGTCGCATCATCATGATTGGAAGCTATCTTGGTTCTATGCCCGGTTCTCCGGCCGCGAACTACGCGACCACAAAAACAGCCATGATCGCGCAGGCGGTTTCTCTTGCCCGGGAACTTGGCGGAACCGGCGTCACGGCCAATACCGTCAGCCCGGGACCCATTCGCACTCCTGGCATGGAAGGCCTTGCAAAGAAAATGGCCGCGGCACAAGGCCAAGAATATGACTTCGAAGCCTTCGAGCACGCCTACGTGGAACGAACCCGGCTGCCCGCAGGCAAGATAGGCGCACCAGCGGATATCGCGAATGCCGTTGCCTTTCTTTCAAGTCCGCTGGCTGACTTCATCACCGGGGCCAATCTGCGCGTAGATGGTGGAATGGTGCCGACGATCAATTGACCTGAGTGCGGTACGAACAGCGGGCCGGAGACCTTGAACCTGTGCAGGTCTCCCGCCGATCTGTGTACATGCCAACTTTGCCATGGAGGAGCGGCGACGGACTCGAATATAGACTGTCCAGGTAGGCCGCCAGTGGCCGTGGCTTACGCCGTCTCTTTCATATCCTGCCCTCAATCCCCAGCGTTATGTCCGGATGCTGATCGGCCACATTCTCCTCGCTCAAGTTGATCTCCTTTGCAAAATTGATGGATGGCCTACCGCTCTCTCTGACTGGTTTCTGAGTGACATCTATGGCCGTCTCTTCGCAAGACGCGATAGGATGGCCAGGGAACGCTACCCCTCCTGATCGGGGTCGTGCATCCTAATTTTTCCGGATTGAGACTTTAACATGCTGCGTTACGTCCGCCTGATGCTTACAGCATCCGTTGTGATTTCCGCGGGAGCGATCTCCCTTCTCGCGCAATCTGCTGCCAAACCTCCCATACGCGTTGCCATCGTTGGCCTTACACACGGCCATGTAAGAGGTTTCCTGCATACCCTGCCTGACAGTTCCAGCGCCAGGCTTGTCGCCATCGTCGAGCCTAACCAGCAACTAGCCGAGCAGTACCGCAATGAATACAAACTTGATCCGTCGCTCTTCTATACAGACGAAGAGACAATGATCAACAAGCTGCACCCGGATGCGGTCCTTGCTTACGGAACGATCGCGGAACATCGGAAAGTCATCGAAATCGCTGCGAGCCATGGCGTGAACAGCATGGTCGAAAAGCCATTGGCCACGACTGTCGAAGATGCCATCGCGATTCGCAACGCTGCGCAGGAACATCACGTGCAGGTCCTCGTGAATTACGAGACCACCTGGTACAACTCAAACGCTGAAGCCCTTCGCGAGGCCCGCGCTGGCAAGCTCGGCACCGTTCGAAAGATTCTGGTCCGTGACGGTCATGAAGGCCCGAAAGAGATTGGCGTTGGCCCCGAGTGGCTGCCGTGGCTAACCGACCCCAAGCAGAACGGTGCAGGAGCGCTCTTCGACTTTGGATGCTATGGCGCCGATCTGGCTACCGTCATCAACAAAGGTGCAACACCCTTGAGCGTTACCGCCTTTGCTCAAACGCACAAGCCGGATATCTACACGAAGACCGAGGACGACGCCACGGTGATTGTGGCCTATCCCGGCATGCAGGCCATTCTCATGCCGAGCTGGGACTGGAGCTTCGCAGTCAAGAACATGGAGGTTTATGGCAACGAAGGTGAGATCTTCACCGTCGGTCCCGGCAACATCGTGACACGATATAAGGGACAAAAGGTGGAATCTGCCATCTACCCTGCACCGGAACTCAGGCAGAACGAGAGCAACTCACTCGACTACCTCGCCGCGGTGCTGCACCACGAGATCGACCCCAAGGGAGATTTGTCCTCGCTTGAGACAAACATGATCGTCGTGCAGATTCTCGACGCTGCGCGCACCTCGATAGAGCAAGGTAAGACAGTGACTCTGAAACCATTGCCCTGAGAGTGTTGAATTGCAAAGACGGCAGCAATAGGGTATTGGTCTGCCGTCTGCTCTTCTTACGGATATGAGCGGCCTCGAGGCCGCTGTCGTACACAATAGAAACGTTACAGGCAATCTGGCCTCGGCAAGCACGGAGGCGATTTGGCGTTCATCAAGATCTCAACCGACGAGAAGCCCGCTTCTCGGGACTAGGCCTTAAGGGTCACTCTTGCTACAAAAATCGCCAAGCGCTTTATAAATCTAAGCGTCTTTAAGATGTGATGACCCACCGTCGAAGATTCCCCCACCGCAAGCTGCTGTTTGCCATATTGGCGTATGGTTTCTGCTTGTGCACTCTAAACCTGTGCGCTCAAAGTGCCGTGGGCACTTGGCAAGGATTGCTGCCTGGGGCCGTGAAGGAACGGCTTGTACTGATTATTACCCAAGACAGTAGAGGTTCTCTCTCTGCTCAACTCCTTGCCGTCGATCATGAACTCACAAACAAGTTGGACCCGATAACCTTCGAGCGCGGTACGCTTCGATTCAGTCTGCCCTCCTACGGGGCAACTTTCGAAGGTGCCCTTACGCCAAATGCACAAGCCATCAGAGGTATCTGGAAATGGAGCCCGGATGGAGCAGGAATTCCTCTCCAACTTGATCGCGCTACAGCAAAGACGAGCTGGGCTGTAGACCACACAATCCACAAAGCTACGCTCATAACCGTAGAGCCCGGAATCAGATTAGAGGTGCTGGATTGGGGCGGTTCAGGACGTCCACTGGTCCTGCTCTCGGGACTAGGCGACACCGCGCATGTCTTTGACGTGATCGCGCCCAAACTGGCGACGAAGTACCACGTCTATGGAATAACTAGAAGGGGGTTCGGCGCATCAGACTCGCCGCCGATGCTGTGGCAGAACTACGCTTCAGACCGACTCGGTGACGACGTTCTGTCTGTCATCAACCAGCTAAAGCTAAATCACCCAGTTTTGCTAGGGCATTCCATAGCCGGAGAAGAATTGAGTTCGATCGGAAGTCGGCATCCGGAAAGCGTGGCCGGTCTTATCTACCTGGAAGCAGGCTACCCTTACGCACTTTACGTTCACTCACCAAACAGCATTGCCGTCAGTTGGAGTGCTATGAGGCAGAAGGTTGACGCAATCAGCGATGCCACCACGCCACAAGAGAAGAAGAGACTGATCCACGAAATGCTCAATACGGATTTACCCGCGTACGGGGAATCCCTGAAACAAATGAGCGCTGCTCTGGAGACCGTACCCGATCAGAACCCTCCATCAGCGGAAACTCTACAAAGCCGTATGTTTCAAGCCACACAAGCCGTGCACGATGGCGCTCAGATCTATACCAAGATTACGTGTCCTCTGCTCGCAATCTTCAATGAGCCGTCTCCTCCGATTGTGGAGACGGATTCAGACGCTAAGGCCAAGGACAAAGCCGCACGCTTCGCAGTGAACCTGAAAGGGCTTCGCGAACAGGAAGATGCATTCAGGGCACTCGGTCAGAATGCACATGTCATTTTGATCAAAGACGCGAATCACTATATTTTCCGCTCGAACGAGGCGGAAGTTATTCATGACATTGATACGTTTATAGCCACACTTCCTTAGTGACGCTTTCAAGCGAACCGGTAGCGACAAGTCGGCTTCTCGGAAGTAATCTCAACTGGCGAGAACAGGCCAATGCGCTCCTTGAGTTGGAAAGCGGAACCGATCACTTCTGCGAAGCCTATTTCCCGATGCTTCCAGACCAGTGCGATAGCGTTCTGCCCGAGGCAGTTCGCTGATTGGGGCTGACACAGCAGCCATGCCTGCCGGAAACACCTCCCGCTGAAAGTACTCTCTGTTAGAACCCACACGACGACATTAAGTCCGTCCCCAAACATGCGTGCTGCCTGTAGAGGCGAGGCGTTCGGGCTCCAAGGTGCGTTGGCGCAATCTCGTGTGACCTATAGATCACCAAAGAAGCCGTACTCGAGGTTCAAGCGTTGAGCAAGTAGGCCAATGCTTGGCATCCCTTTGATCGGTGCGATCGAAAATGGAACACGAGTTATCGAGAGCGTAATCACTATGCAATACAATGAGCGGTGTCTTTCAAGCTTGTCTCGCCGCATGGCTTAGCTCAATTCGCGGTCCAGCAACAGCAATGGCTGGGCGTCGATCTCCACTGCGTCACGCAGAACATCTTCGCTAAGAAGTCGTGGCAAAGTTTCGCGTCGGATCAGGCTACAGTTTCAGTCATCCTTCGCCAAGGCGGTGCGGGGTTCTGCGAGCCAAGGAAGAGAATCAATGCTCCTCTCGCCCGCACACGCTATGATGCAGGACATTCCCTTTACATCCCACCCCATGCAGAGATTTGGGGCTTCGGTGATTCCACAAGTCTCGTTTGCGATCTGCGTGCGCGCTTTCAGCTGCCCGCGGTGGAAGCCATGCTGGGGGATCAATTTGACAGACACAAATGGAGTGAACCAGTTCTCCTGGTCTACGACGAGCGGGTTCGTAAAATAGCCGCTCTCCTTTGGGACGAGTGCCACGCACCGGCGGGTGGCTCTTCGCTTTGCGGCGAGAGCCTGACTACAGCCCTTATGGCCAGCTTCTTTACGGCAAGCCGTACCGTACAGGAATCCAGCCAAAGAGGCCTTTCACGGCCGATGCTGAAAAGAATCCTGGATTACATGGAAGCTAACCTTGCCCGGGAAATGCACCTGGACGAACTGGCGGCAGTGGTCGATTTATCGTGTTCTCACTTCGGCCGGGGCTTTAAGGCGTCCTTGGGTGTTTCACCGCATCAGTGGCTTATGCAACGAAGGATAGCTCTTGCTCAGGAGCTGCTTCTTCGCAGGGAAAACATCGCGGTAGCTGCTCAGATGGCTGGATTTGCAAACCAAAGTCACTTCACCAGAATCTTCCGAACAATCACAGGCACGACTCCGCGGCGGTGGCTTGACCAAGCTGATTGATGGCTGTGCAACACCAAAGTTGTTTTGGAACATTTTTAGTTACTTTGGGAGATACTTTCGCCTTCAGGTTTGATTCACTTAGCGTATCGCCAGAGAGCTAGTTCGAATCCCTGTGGCAAAACGTACATACAGCCAATCCACTAGCAAACCGGCGGTACTACGGTGTTCTCCATGACAAGAGCCGCAGTCTCCCACTAATGATGGGGCAAGAGCAGGAGCACGCTCGGACGGTGTATTCAAAACAATCTCGAGTGGTCGAGTAGAGTTAGCCAACATGCCAGATCAGCAGCAGGTGCGATAGGAGAAGCAATCATGAAGAACGAAACCGACCAAGCAGCCGCACCACCGTGGGATGCTTCTCTTGTAAATCTCACCTCCAAAGAACTCGCATCCGGCGTATTCGCCGTACTGCCAGACGACGTGTTCGATAAAGATCACGTGGCTACGACAGCCGGATTCGTGATCGGCGAGCGGGCAGTCTTGGTGATCGAGTCTATGCTCAACGGCGACCTCGCATCGCAGCTCATTGGCCTCGTGCGAAAGGAAACGAGCAAGCCCATCCGCTTCCTAGTGAACACGAGTTATCACGGAGATCACGCTTACGGGAATTATGTGTTCCCGGAAAGCACGGTCATCGTTCAACATCCCGCCACCAAACGATATATGGATGAGCACTTCGAAGACGATCGTAACTTCATGTTAGGACTCATGGGCAGAGGTAAAGGCATAGAACGCGTTCAATCGCGGAGCGCAGATATTGTGGTGCCTGAGATGATTACTGTCGATCTGGGTGGCCGAACGGTAGAAATACGGCACCTCGGGTTCGCACAGACCCCTGGAGATCTCGTCGTCTGGGCTCCCGATGCAAAAGTGCTCTGGGTAGGCAATATGATTCAGGCGCCATCGCCCGCTCTTCCCTGGCTCTTGGAAGGCCGTCATCATGATGCGATAGAGACTCTTAGTCGCGTAAAGCAATTCCTTCCAGCGGACGCAACCATCATTCCTGGACATGGCAAGCCAATGCGTCCATCGGATATCGACTTCCCCCTCAACTATCTTCGGGAGCTCGACGGCTCGGTACGTAAAGCCCTCGATGAAGGCCGCTCGGCAGAGGAGGCTCAGGATGCAGTCGCGATGGCTCACTACGGGGACTACAGCCTCTTCGAGTGGGCGCACAAGACCGTCAACGTGCCTGCTGCTTACCGTCACCTGCAAAGCAAGACCGTGTAGACCCATCGGTGAAACGGAACGGCTGTAAGTCGGGTCATGTCAACTCGATCTCGAAGTCGCTCAGAGGTGGACATGAGCGCAACATCGAGTGACGAGCCTCTTTTCTTCAAAATGAAGATTAGGGAGCCATCCACGTCGAGGAGCCCTATGCCCGCGTGCCGGCGTTTTCTGACAGGTCGAGTCTCTCGTCAGACTCGCTCGTAAGTGTGCCACGAGAAGAACCATTGTAGCCAACGGAGATCTTCACGCGGATGGGCAGGGTCTCAAGGTCCTGCAGGATGACGCGGATATTGTCAGCTGCGGCAGAGCAGCTTGAGCGGATTCGGATCTTAAACTCGGCATCGCATCGGAATCGCCGCTGAACACATTCGAGGTTACGGGTGCTCTTCCGCGTTGCGAGTATCGAAGAGCAGATTTGTTGACTTGGCGATCAACTGAACCAAATCGCGTGAGCTAAGAACGCGCAAATAAAGAAGGTGAATATGAGTAGTGCCTTTACACAACAGGAATCTCGCGGCGAACTCGCGGCCAGTGGCCCGCTCACTCGCTTATCACTTTGGGTCACGCTTCAAAACTTACCCTTTTGGGTGCTGAGTATTGGCATGATCGTGATGCTTCTTTGGGCTGGTGCATTCAAGATGACCAAGCCCGGGGCTGAGGGCATCATTCCCCTGGTGTCAAACAGTCCGTTGATATGGTGGCAGTTCAAGCTACTCGGCCCCTATTTAGGCTCGGACATGATCGGAGCTACCGAGTGGACTGCGGCTCTGCTATTCATCATCGGCTATGCCCGCCCGAAGGCTGGCCTTATCGGAGCTCTGATAACCACGATGATGTTCTTCATCACCAGCACTATGCTCCTCTCTACACCGGACGCGACCATTGCGTGGAGGGGATTCCGCTACATGAACAACCTGGGGTTGTTTCTCTTCAAGGATGTGATCTCTTTCGGCGTTTCGCTGTACTTCATCAGCTATTACGGCCGTAAGTCGATGCCTGACGACGCCAAAGCCACATCGTAGCGAAGAGCATTTTCGAAGAAAGAACACGGAGACCCTTTAACCATGGGATCGCAAGTACAGAAACCCACGATCGTTCTTGTACACGGAGCCTTCGAAGATGCGTCGATCTGGAATGGCGTCATCGCTCGGCTTCAGAGCCAAGGCTTCCCAGTCATTGCGTTCGGCAATCCCTTACTTGGGGTGGCGGTCGACACCGCGTACCTGCGGAGCATCTTGAACAGGATTCAAGGTCCCATAGTATTGGCGGCTCACTCCTATGGTGGGGCTGTGATCACCCAGGCCGGCGCAGAAGATGCAAAAGTGAAAGCCCTTGTGTACGCCGCCGCGATCATGCCGGCGCCGGGAGAAGCCGCATCGAACCTTCTCGAACGCTACCCCGGCAGCACTTTCCCCACATCGGTTGAGCCAGTCAAGTACACGCTTCCTGATGGAACGAGTGGCACATATCTGCTTTATCAAGCTGACAAGTTCCACAGTAACGTCGCTGCCGATGTCCCCGGCAGAGACGCGGCACTCATGTTCATCACTCAACGTCCGATGAATCTGGCTGCATTGAACGAGAAGGTAACGGAGGCCGGCTGGGAGACCAAGCCGAGTTGGCAGATCAGGACTCTGCAGGATCTCGCCATACCTGTCGATGAGCAGAAGTTTGAGGCGGATCGAGCGCATGCCCATGTTCTCGAAGTTGATTCGTCACACTCCGTTACTGTCTCCCACCCTGATGTTGTCGCTGCGGCAATCGAACAAGCGGCTAACTCCATCTCAAACGAATAAAGATCCTGGAGGATAGGCATGGTGGAACCTCAGACGCAGATCGAAGACTACGACCTCGTCATCTTGGGAAGTGGGGCGGCCTCGAAGCTACTAGCATGGACGTTTGCAAGCAGCGGCAAGAAAGTCGCGGTCGTGGAGCGGAAGTACGTCGGCGGTGCATGTCCAAACGTCGCTTGCCTACCTAGCAAGAATGTGATCCATACGGCTCAAGTTGTGTACGACGCACGTCGCGTCGGAGTCTTCCGCTCGACTGCCTCCGATTGCTTTTCCATCGAGATGACGCGTGTGACAGATCGCAAGCGAAGGATGGTCAAAGGGCTCGTCGACGCGCATCTCGCCTTGTATAGTGGCAGTGGTGCGGAACTGATCATGGGGTCAGGGAAGTTTATAGCGGCGAAGACGCTGGAGGTCGACTTAAATGATGGCACCACGCGCGTCTTGCGAGGAGAGAACGTCATCATCGGAACCGGAACTCATGCCAAGGTCGACGGCCGCATCCCAGGCATGCTCTCGGCGAAACCACTAACTCACGTTGAGGCACTCGAGCTGGAGCAGACGCCAGAACATCTTGTCATCTTGGGCGCCGGATATGTTGGGTTGGAATTTGCGCAGGCGATGCGCAGGCTCGGCAGCAAAGTGACGGTCATAGACCACAATCACCATGTCCTTCACCGCGAGGACGAGGATGTCGTCGAAGGACTGCATTCGGTCCTCAAGGACGAGGGTATCGAACTGATTCTCAATGCGAACATCCAGAGCGTTTCCGGCACCTCGGGAGATTCCATTCAAGTCAACGTCGACATCTCCGGGGAACCCAAATCGATCGAGGGAACACATCTCTTAGTTGCAGCCGGACGCCTGCCCAACACGAAAGGCATCGATGCCGAAAAGGCAGGTATAGAACTGACCGAGGGCGGCTTCGTCAAGGTTGACTCTCGTTTGCAGACGACCGCGGCCGGCGTTTGGGCGGTAGGGGAGGTTGCGGGAAGCCCTCAGTTTACCCACGTCAGCGTCGATGACTTTCGAGTGGTCCATGACAACTTGTTAGGCGGGAATCATGTCACAACAGGAAGGCAGGTGCCTTTCTGCCTCTTTACCGACCCGGAGTTTGCAAGGGTAGGACTGAGCGAGAAAGAAGCCTTGGCAACTGGCATTGATTATCGCCTCTTCAGAATTCCGATGGCGGAGGTTCTGCGAGCACAGAGCGTGATGGAGACTCGTGGCTTCATCAAGTGCTTGGTTGATTCCCGAACAGACCACATTCTGGGCTTCGCCATGTTCGGGAAAGGAGCCGGCGAGGTTATGACCTGCGTACAGATAGCGATGCTGGCAAAGCTTCCATACACCGCCCTTCGCGATCTGATGATCGCTCACCCAACATTTGCCGAAAGCTTAGCCTCGCTGTTTTCTTCCGCCCCAAGAACGGTCAACAGACCCCGAAGTGACTCGTGACCGCTGTACCATTGGGCGGACTTCTTCGACATAAGCTCTACAGGATCGGAGTCTGATGTACGTAATACCTACAAGTCGGACTGCGTTGACGAACCGATCGCCCGACTGTCGAAAACAGGGCAATGCACTTGTAGAGGGCCAGCAGTCTGAGTCTGCGCCGGAATGCACCGGAGTCCAGGGAGATCAGTGGCTTGGGCGATGATGCATCATGGGGCATGGAGACAATCCGGCTCCGCAAACCTTCTCCACACCGCTCAATGATGGAATCAGCTGACCCTTCCAATCAATTAATTGGAAGGGTCAGGTTCGTGGAAGCGCCGGATCCGGGGTTTTCTACAGTCAGTGAAATGGTTTGTGGCGAATTCACATCGGCTGCGGAAACAGCAAATTTGAGATGGGTAGCATCGACATAAGTAGTGGTGTGTGGAACTCCATTCCAAAGAACCACCGCGCCTGGCATGAAGCCGCTCCCAGTAATCGTCAAGTATTGATTGCCGCTTTTGTGGATTACAGCGGCGGGTGCCACGCTGACAAGACCCGGTATTGGATTCGAGTGCGCCTCCGCCGGCAGAACGAACGGTCCCTTGAAGAGAAGCAACTGGTACGCTGCCAAACTTCCTTCAATGGGATCAAAAGCTCGAACCGCTAGTCCATCCTGTCCCCACCGTAGCAATTGGTAACTTTCTTCACCACTGCCGTTGGGAATGGGTAGCTCGTAGCTTTCTTCATTCGTGTAATTCGTAGTGTCGAATCGCTCCAGGTAAGCCGTGAAAGTTCCCGCCTGGTTCAGGCCAATCAGAAACACTTTCCTTTGCGCGGAGTCGGGCGCTACCGCATCGCCCGAAAGTCCATACCCAGGCGCACCGGGCGTAATCGGCAACAGAGCAACCTGTGAGGGTGGAGTAGTGGTAGGGTTGACGATTCCTCCATTATCTCCATACACCAGGCCATCCTGCCCGAGCGCGATGCTAAAGCCGGTGCCGCCTAATCCATTTAGACCTAGACTGTCGACCAGTGTGAGACCATTCGTGTCGACCGAATATCGAAGCAGATATTCATCAGCCGTATTTGAACCCTCGGAATAAAGATGAGTCTGATCTCCAAAGGCTATAGAGTTGCCCGCACCAAAGTTTGGTCGAAAGGCACCGCTGTTTCCGGAGATGTCGAAGATACCTGCTCCGTAGTAGCCGAAGTTGATCGCAAGTGTCGTATCACTCCCGGGTTGAACTGCAAGATCAGTAGGCGGCACGCTTCCCTGGCCAGGAACCGAAAGTGGAAAGCTTGCAGTAACGGCTTGATTCATCAGATTGAGTTGGCCGAGTGTATTGTTTCCACTGAATCCGATATACAACAGATTTCCATCTGCCGTTTCCGCCATGGCACCTGGCCCGTTGCCCAAGACCGTTGGAGTGCTGACGGTACCGCTGAGCGGATCAATCTGCACAAGACTGTTTCCGGCAATATTCGTCGCAACGGCAGGTACGGTCGCATAGAGCTTTCTGGTGAATGGCTCGTATAGCACATCCGTTGTCGGCACGTTCACCGACTGATAAATGCTCACGATCAATGGAGACGATTGCCCTCCTCCCGGAGAAGGAGTCGATACAGTGACCTTCCCCCAACCCAAAGTTGCAAGATAGCTGGACGGCGCGACTGCAGTCAGCTGCGTGGTACTCAAATAAGTAGTAGGCAACGGGTTGCCGTTCCACAGGACCACTGAAAGGGTGTTGAATCCCATTCCATCGACCGTGAGCGTGGCCGCATCCGACCCTGCGAGAATCAGCGAGGGCGAGACAGAAGTCATCGTCGGAGCAGCTGAGTAGTCTGCTCCGCTCACGGTCGTGGTTGCAGTGCCAACATTGTTTGACTCGACTGGATCGTAAGTACCGGACGAGACAAGCGCCGTGCTTTCGACAGATCCTGAATTCAGAACAGTTCCGGTGACCTGGACGGTTGCAGTCTGACCGCTCGCCAGACTGCCCAGGTTGCAGATCACCTGGCTGGTACCGCTGCAGCTGCCTGCGGAGGACACTGTGCCCTGATACGCGATGGTGTCTGCGAGCGTAGCGCTGAGACTGATTCCCTGTGCAGTGGCAGGTCCGGAATTTTTAACCGTGATTGTGTAAGTAAGACCGCCCCCTGTCGAGGACGAGGCTGGTGCCTTGACGGCGACAGAAAGATCAGCAGGAGATGCCGACAGATCCTTGACCACGGGAGATTGCAAAATATAGATCTGCTCGGAATTGTTGAACGCGAGGCCGTTTTGCCCCCAGCGAACAAGGTCGATCGCGTTAAAAGAAGGTCCGTTTGCGCTGGTGCCAGCCAGCACGATCGAACCTGTCTGAAGGAACGTTTTCTCGTCGAAGGCGAGGATTTGATTGCCGTCAGAAGGGGTGAGTGTATTTTGCGGAAGAACCCAGGCGCGTCCCAGTCCTGAATCGGAGACGGTGGGGCCTGCGGCCAAGTTCGTGCCGCTTGTGTAAAACTGCCCGGCCTTTGCGCCGGTGGTTGCATCCAACACCGCTCCATCATTCAAATACAGGTACCCAGCGTCATATTGGAGCGACGAGAAAGCAAAGTATGGCGAGACGAAAGTGGTGCTTCCGGTAATTCCGGTGCTATCGAGACTAAGTTCATTCAACCCGCTGGGACCATCGCTGAAGGTGGTGGAGTAAAGCGTTCCCGCGGAGAGCCCGAAACTCAGTGCTCCAGCGTTTTGATTGAAGTAACCATCCAAGACCCCTGGGCTCTGGCGAGCAATTCCGGAATCAAAGACGTTTACTTTCGCATCGCTTTGCAATACGGCGACCGAATTAGGCTGTCCGGGGAGAGCCGCTACACTCGCGGCAGTGATCGGATAGCTATACGTTTGATCTAGGTCATACTCGCCAAGAGAAATTTGACGGCTTGGTGTCGCCCCCGTCAGGTCGATTTGCTCGATGGCCGCGGCCCCATCCAGTGAAACGAAGAGCTCTGTGCCAGTGTCAGAGATGCTCAGCTTGTCCGGCTCGCTCCCCACTGGAATGGTCCGCGCGATGACGCCGGTACCCGGGTTGATAGCAACGACACTATTTCCCAGGCCAGAACCAGCATAGCCAGGAACCGAGGCGTACAACATACCGTCTTTTGAGTTGTAAGCCAGGTTATTCGTCGGCAGTGCCAAGTAGGTTGGAAATGCCTGCGATTGCGAAATGGCCGATGCATCTTCTGGGTTGGATACCGTAATGGAGCCGATGGTTGGCATACTCAAGTACGCAGCAGGGATTGTCGCACTCAAAGTCGCACCGCCGTAGGGCGACTTAACGAGCTGGGTGGCCAGGGGCCGAGTATTCCAGCTCACGATGGAGTCTGCCGTGAAGCCTGTACCAGACACCTGGAGCGTTAAGTCCGGGCTGCCGATCGGGGCGGACACGGGCGACAAAGCATCGATGGAAGGAACTGCGACGACAACGTTAAAGGCATAAGTGGGCGATTGCACTGAAACCGGGGTGGGATCTGTGACCACGAGAGCCAGTTTCCCCGCCTGGGCCAGATAGGACGCTGGAATGACGGCCGTGATCGATGTGGCGGTTTGGCTGCTTATCGCCAGCTTGTTGCCATTGATGGTGAGGACAGCGTTTGAAGCGAAGCCGGTCCCGGCAATGGTAATTGCGGTCTCCGCCGATCCCACCACAACAGAACCCGGTGTTACGGACGCGATCACGGGGGGCGCTATCCCCACCGTAAGGTAGGCCGTTGGAGAGGTTCCACCTCCGGGTGCCGGAGTCACTACCCTCACTGCAAGCGTTCCCGACTTCATCTGATCGGCAACCGTCGCGACAAAGGTCAATGTGGTTGGATTCACATAGGTGGTGCTACGCGTGTTGCCATTCACCTCTACCTGCGAGGTGGGCGTGAACGTCTGGCCCGTAACCGTGATCGTCGTTGCAGAGGTCGCCCCCATTGTAAGTGTCGACGGGTTCAGTTGAACGGGGCCGACTGAAGGGTTATTCACCGTTAGAGCTACCGCGGTCGAAGTGCCTCCGCCCGGTGCAGGATTCACAGCGGTTATGGAAAGAGCGCCGGCGGCAGATACGTCCGTTGCATTGAGCGGCGCGCTGACTTGAGTAGAATTCTGGAAAGCAGTGGTCCGGGGAATGCCGTTGACAAGGATGACAGTCGCAGGCACGAATCCTGTGCCAGTCACGGTTACAACCGGTGAGGCAGCATCGATCAGTTCACTCGTCGGCGAAACCGAAGTAAGGGTCGGCGCCGGATTGTCGACTTCCAGGTTGATTGGTGAACTGGAGCCGCTACCTGCGGGTCCGTTGGATACGACCACCGCTAACTCTGCCCCGCTCTGCAACTGATTTGCCGGAACCGTGGCGGTTAATTGATCACTACTGACATAGGTGGTCGCCTCGGCAGCGCCGTTCACCTGGACCACACTGGCACTGACGAATCCTGAGCCATTCACAGTCAGCGTCAGGGCGCTGGATCCTGCCGTGACGATCGCCGGGCTGATCGATGAAGCAGCCGGGCCGGGAGTGGTACCGCTACCAGAAGTGGTGCCGCTTCCAGAAACTGTCGAGCTCGTTCCGCCGCAGCCGCTCATGGAGAGAACAAATCCGGATGTTAGAACCAATGCAGAAAAATAAATCAGAGGCAGACTTAACCGCCATTGCGAGCACATTTTCACCGTGGGACCTTGTCTTCAAAATGCAAGTGAGGGTGTGCTTACAATAACCCATCAGTATGTAAACTTCTAAGGATAATTTGGCCGTGAGCATACTTAACGGCGCAGACGTTCCCGATCGCAGAACACCATACCGCGTTTCGATGACCCCACTTCGGCTGAACTCCCAAAAAGAGGCGCGGCTTCCCTACCAGGCGAAACGAACCGCGAGAAACTGGAACAGCCGCAGATCCCCGCCGACCTGGTTTCGCAACTAGACGAGGTCTCGGCGTCCGACGCGCCACCGCTCCGCCAGACGTGCGCTGTTACTACCCCGATAGATATTAAGCCCTCAAAGCTACTAGTCGGGGAAATGGTCGTCTGCGTCGTGGAGCGACCGGAATTCAGGAAGATCTGCGTGTCGGTCGAGCAGGCCGGTCCAATCCTAATGGAGCTCCAGCAGATGAGCAGGCGTTTTACGATCCACCCAACTTGGGCAGCTGGGTGTCTTTTTTTCTAAATACCTGGTTTTTTAAAGTTATTTTGGTTTCCCCCAGGGATTCCTACTGTTGCACGCAAGAGTTATTTCAGCATCATCGGAGAATATTCCCATTTGTATCCTCAGCCGGACGACGAGTACATTCGCTCGCGATTAAATCCTCTCCCCGACAACTTAACTTGTTGCTGCCGCATTCTGCCGCACCAGAGCCAGGGCGGATACGAGCGCCAAGGTTGAATCTCCGGGAAACAACCCGTCCGGCCCGTGCGGGTGGATATCTGTGAACGGGCTCTCGTAGAGCTTTGCAAGTTCGATCCAGCCTCGTGCAGCAAGATGATTGATCACCATGTCTATAAACTCAATCTGGTTGGCTGTCATATGGCGATCCTGAATGAAGCGGGCGAGCGCACTTTTAGCGGCCTCCCGGTCCATGCCTACAAGGGACCGCACGAAGAGCCCGAGACCCTCCGCCTCTTCAGCGGCAACATCGATTTCTTCCCTGGTCGTTCCTTCGGAGAGAAAGATCGCTTCCAGTGCGGAAAGGTCGTCAGGCGTCAGCGGCTCGTTGAATCTGAGCTTGTGGAGTGCGGCGTCATCCTCGTGCTTTTTCAGGAACACCCTCGCCTTCTCTCGCAACTTTTCGATATCTACTCCGATCGATGTTCCCGGAAGATCGATGATGCTCCCTTCGCCGATGTGATCTTCGATATCCGTGATGACATGGGCTCGCTTGCGGCGCTCGATGAACTGGACCAGGTCGCGCAGACCCTTCCTCACTGTCTCGAGAGTCACAACCGTTGCGCCCTCCCAGAACGCAGCCGTCTGGATCTCTTGCAGCATCGGAAGCTTTGCAGCTACGGCTGGAATCGCCGTCTGCGTCTCGAGAAGGCGCGCAATCTCCTGTACCTTCTCCTGGAGCTTCGTGAAACCAGCCTCCCCGCGTAAAAGCTTGAGTTGCATCTGCAGAAGCATCAGGTCAAACTGTTTGGCCTCAGGCCTCTCCGCTGGCAACGCCGAAGGCAGACCGGCGACATGGCTTGCAAGCGCGTTGCGATCTTCTTCTGACAATGCCTCCCAGGCCTCCGGTTGCGTAAACTGTTCCACCAGCCTGCGGTGCGGACGCACGAGAAAGTTCTCGATAGTCATGGCGGCGACCTCGCGATGCAGGCGCTCAGCCAGATCTTTACGCAGAGCATGCTCGGCCTCAACGGCCTCAGGCGTGTCGTGGATGAAGCGGAATGCCATGGCCGCGATCAGCTCCAGACGACTCACGAACAACCTCTTGCTGAGTGAGTCTGCGGTCGATCCCTCGGTCGTTTCCGGGTTTTCGCTGAAAAACTCGAGATTCTGACAGAAGTCGAAGATCAGGAAACGTTTCTTGTCCCTGCCTGGTCCCATCAGCTCCGGACACAGGCGCGTGCCGCGGCCTACCATCTGCCAGAACTTCGTCTTCGAGCGCACCAGCTTGAAGAAGACGAGATTGACTACCTCCGGCACATCTATGCCCGTGTCCAGCATGTCGACGGAAACGGCGATGTGGGGATTTTTCTCGGAATGCGAAAAGCTATCGATCAGGCTTTGCGCATAAGGGATACTGAAGTCGATCAGGCGGGCAAAGTGACCCGCGTAGTGCGGATAATTTTCGTCAAAGCGCTGCACGATAAACTCGGCGTGCCGGTGATTCTTCGCGAAAATAATGGTCTTGCCCAGGCGATCTCCGCCCGCGACCTTGTCTCCGTGGGTCATGAGATGAGCCAGAACCTTGTCGACCGTGTCCTTGTTGAAGAGCCAGTTGTTCACATCGGCAGCGCTCACCTCGTCGGGCACTTCGCCTTCTTCGTCATCCCACTCTAGTGCGTCCCAATGATCTTTCTGCTCTTCGGTCAACTCGTTGTACTTGATGCCTTCGCGCTGGAACTTCAGCGGCACGGAGACAGCCTTCGGAGGCACGAGGAACTTGTCCTTAATGGCGTCGTCCAGCGAATACTCATCGGTCGGCACCCCGTCCTCGAGCGCGAACAGGCGATAGGTGTTGCGATCGACCTCGTCCTTTGGCGTTGCGGTCAACCCGACTAGATAGGAATCGAAGTAATCGAAAATAGCCGCGTACTTCTGATAGATCGAGCGATGCGCCTCGTCCACGATCACGAGGTCGAAGTGTCCGGTGCCGAAGCGGCGCGTGCCGTTCTCGCGCTTCTCATCGATCAGGCCCATCATCGTGGGATAGGTCGAGATATACACGCGGCCGCTCTCGCTCTTTTCGGTGACAAGGTTCACCGGCGAGGACGAAGGCAGAAACGCCTTGAACGCATTTGTAGCCTGCTTCACCAGCGCCACGCGATCGGCGAGGAAGAGCACGCGCTTCGCCCATCCGGCCTTCATCAGCAAGTCGCACAACGCGATCACGGTGCGCGTCTTGCCTGCGCCGGTGGCCATCACCAGCAGGGCCTTACGCTGGCGATCCGTCTCAAATCGCTCGGCGACCTTGCGGATGGCGCGCGTCTGGTAGTAGCGCTCGACAATTTCAGCATCGATCTCTTCCACGGCCAGCGGCTTGCGCGTCTGCCTGCGCTGGATCAGCAGCTCCAGCTCGTCGTGCGTGTAGAAGCCGCTCACCGGGCGCGGCGGATGCTGGAGATCGTCCCACATCCAATGGTCGTAGCCGTTGGTGTAGAAGATGACCGGGCGCTGTCCGAACTGCGCCTCCAGGCAATCGGCATAAAGCTTGGCCTGCTGCTGGCCGGTGTGCGGACTCTTGCGCGTGCGCTTGGCCTCCACCAGCCCGAGCGGCTTGCCGTCCTTGCCCCAGAGCACGTAATCCACGTAGCCGATGCCGGAGTTCGACGGCATGCCGGTGACCTTGTACTCGCGATCCTGCTTGTGCTTCAGCTCCCAGCCGGCCTCGGCCAGCAGCAGGTCGAGGAAGGCATCGCGCGTCTCCTGCTCGTTGTAATCGTGGGTGTCGGGCGCAGCCTCGTTGCGCTTGCGGGCCTCGGCAATCTCGGCGCGGAGCTGCTGCAGCTCGGCATCCATCGCCGCCTGCCCGGTCAGCAGTTCGGCGAGCTTCGCGTCTTTCTCGCTCAGGGATGTTTCGAGTTCCTGCAGCTTCGCCTTTGTCGCCGGAGGAATGGGCGAGGTCGTCGGCAGCAGCATGGGCAGGAAATGGATCGTGTCGACGGGCTTGGCGCCGCGCGCGTAGGTGCGCGCCATCCAGAAAGAGAGGTGGAAAAGCTCGCGGACCGCGGCCAGCGCGTGTTCTTTCGTCACGGGGCGATTGCCGGCGTGGGCGGCATTGTTGCCGTGCTGGATGATGAGCCGCGCCTTGGCCTGCAGATCCTGCCCGGCCACGTTCACGAAGGTCTCTTCATGCACCATCGCGCTGAGGTTGGTCTGGTAGGGCAGACGCATACGGCTGTCTGCCTTGAAGAGCCAGTGCATCACCAGCTCCAGCGTGCGCCGCGCATGGATACAGGCCGTAGCCGGATCAGGGTACACAAACGATTCGGCTTTGACCGCGGACTCGTAAATCTGCGGCCACTCCACCTGGAGGAAACCGAAGTTTGTCGACATGGTTAGAGCTCACCTCGGAAGGCTTTGTGTTGGAGGGATGCGAACATGGTATTTGAAACATCTATCGCTTTGATTGACCGGCTTCGGAGGGATTGAATCATGTCAGCCTCCTCACCAAATCGGCGCTGTAAATTGGCATCTGGAAGATGCACTGGTAAGGACTTCAGATCGCCAAGATTCAGCCCGGAAACGGCCGCGCCCTTTGTGTGCTTTTGCATCCATCTTTGATATGGAACTGTTCGGAGCAGCTCTCGGATATATCGAGGATCGGCCTTGCTGATAGCTAGCCTCGCGGAGTCTTGTGTTATGTTTGCGCCGTCTAGTTCTTTGGCGATGGATGCAAGTCTGCCAACATGACCTCGGATGGACATCAAGAGATCGCCACGCTTGAGAAGAGAACGGCGATATTGATTGGAAATTGCTTCGGTCGTTTTCCTCACACCTCTCAGATCAACTGCACCGTCCTTCATATCAGCCACACGCACATATTGCACGCCTTGATCTTGCGGTTCTCCCGGCATAAGTATGCCGTAACAAATAGGACGATCCGGGTCGACGATATCTTGAAGCGCTTGCTTCATGCTGCGAGTATCGGGCTCAATGCGGCCGAACATTTCGAGGAAGAGGGATTGGGTGAGGGTGTCGAGTTTGGCGAGAGCCTGGCGGCGCTTGGCCCGCAACGCCTCCGCCTGATCCAGAATCGCCGCGATCCTCCGCTGCTCCTCAAGGGCTGGCACGGGAGTTTCGAGTCCTTCGAGAAAGTGCCGAGGTACGCGTCTCTGCCCTGCACTCCCAGTCATCTTCCGTTCACCTTCTGATACGATCCACGGCTGCCGCAGGAAGTGCGTTAGGTACTTTGCATCGAGAATTGCGGGCTTAACGCGAATGACATGGAACTCAGTTGTGCCGAAGCCGCACTCGTGTGAGATATCCGCAATGGCAATCTTCCCATTCTCGAAACACGGCGTAATTTTTGCCACGAGAACATCTTCAGCTTGGAAATAAGTGTATCCGGCCAAAACCTCCGCAGCCGGTCTTTCCAGTGCTGTCGTCGCAACGGAGCTTTCGGAGACAACGGAAGCCATAGGCATAAATGCGACGACGGGGTTCACAGCTAATAGCTGCTTACGTGGCGGCGTTGGATCGAAGTCGACGAGTTGTTTGAGTGGTAGTACAGGCCACTTCACCGCAGCATCCCCTCCAACTCTTTCAGCCCGGCTTCAATCTCCTTCTCCAGATCCATCAGCTCGCGCAGGATCACCTGCGGCGGCACGTGCTCGACCTCTTCATAGACCACCTGCTTGTAGCGATTGAGGCTGAGGTCGTAGTTGTTTTCGGCGATCTCGCTCTTCGGTACGCTGAAGCTCTGCGCGGTGCGCGGGCGCTCGCGTTCGGCTGCGTCCCGCTGCTTCCAGCGGGCGAGCGCGTCGGGCAGGTTATTCTTCGCGTGTTCGGCTTCAGTCAGCGGCTGCTTCGGGACAGCTCCCAGCTTTTCGAACGGCAGCAGCTCCTGGCGCTTGTCGTCGAGCGACCAGCCGTCGGCCTCCATGTCATAGAACCAGACCTGGTCGGTGCCGCCTGAATTTGTCTTGGTAAAGCAGAGGATGGCGGTGGAGACGCCGGCATACGGGCGGAAGGATCCCGAGGGCAGCGAGACCACGGCGTCGAGCTTCTGGTCTTCGACCAGGATGCGGCGCAGTTCCCTGTGCGCCTTGCTCGAGCCGAAGAGCACGCCGTCGGGCACGATGACGGCGGCGCGTCCGCCGGGCTTGAGCAGGCGCAGGAAGAGCGCGAGGAAGAGCAGTTCGGTCTTCTTGGTCTTGACCACCTGCTGCAGGTCTTTCGCGACATTCTCGTGATCGAGCGAGCCGGCAAAGGGCGGATTGGCAAGCACCAGCGTGTACTTCTCGTCCTCGCCCGAGTGGTCCTGCGAGAGCGCATCGCGGCGCTGGACATCCGGATTGTCGACGCCGTGCAGCAGCATGTTCATGCTGCCGATCCGCAGCATGGCCGCGTCATTCTCAAAGGCGTGAAAGAGGCCTTCATGGAAATGCTTGTTCAGCTTCGGATCGGCGAAGAGCCCGGCATGGTTCTCGCGCAGATATTCGCCTGCCGCCATCAGGAATCCGCAGGTGCCGGCAGCCGGGTCCACCATCACCTCGTCCAGAACAGGCCTGGGCGCCATCATCTCCACCATGAGGCGGATGATGTGGCGCGGCGTCCGGAACTGGCCGTTGGTGCCGGAGGTAGCCAGCTTGCCCAGCATGTACTCGTAGACGTCGCCCTTGGTGTCGCGGTCGTCCATGGGCACGCTGTCGATAAGGTCGACGGCGCGGGCGATGAGCGACTCGGGGATGGTGAAGCGGGCGTCGCGCATATAGTGCGCGTAGGTCGAGCCCTCGCCGAGCGTACGCAGCCAGGGGAAGATGTGGTCCGTGAAGCGCGTATACATCTCCTGCGCCGAGGCGTTCTTCAGGCGGCGCCAGCGGAAGTCTTCATAAGGCACGCCCTTCGGGTCGTTGCCTTCAGGAAAGATGACGCGCTCGATCGGCTTGCCTGTGTTGCGAGCCTTGTTCTCGGCAGCGGTCTGGATTTCGTCGAGGCGCTTGAGGAAGAGCAGGTAAGTGATCTGCTCGATGACATCAACCGGGTTGGCGATGCCGCCGGACCAGAAAGCGTCCCAGATACGGTCGATTTGATTGCGGATTTCACCAGTCAGCATTGCATTACCACTATCTCACCAAGGTTACCGGGTATGCATCCAGAGCCCGCCTGACCACCTGATTTCGATGCGGCAGACTAGATAGAGGATGAGTAAACAAAGATGCGCGAGTCAAAAGGTTTTAGCCTCTAAATGACGATGTTCAAGCGCCAGATCCTGGTCGAAAAAAGTATTTACCTGCCAGTATCCAAGGAGTAAAAATAGCTATTCCCTATCTGCTTCACTTTTGCTTTTGCTCGAAACCTGCCTTTGTTCTGGAGTGACGTTGGAAACCCTTGACCGTGAGACTGCAACTTCCAGGCCTTCCCATCAGGATGGCATCGTCCAGCTATTCGAGGACGTCCGCCGGCGGCTCGTCGAAACCGGTACCCGCAACCGGCTGATCCATGTGAACCGGTCGACAACACGCGGGCCCGTGCTGAACCTGATCAACGAGCGCTCGAACGATGTGTATGCAACGCTCTCCGCCCGCAAGATGATGCGCTTTCTGGCACGTGGCGTCGACAGAACCAGTGAGTCGAACGAGACCTCGCTGGCATTGCCGGATCCGGTTGAGACGATGGATCCCTCCCGTTTTACCGATGAGTTTCTGGAGACGCCGCTTGGCCCGGATGGGCTCCAGAAGAAGCTACTGAAGATTGCGCAGGAGGCGCGCACCGCCGAGGAAGAACAAGGCGTGAACATCCTCTATCTCGCACTGGGCTTCCTCACCTGGTATGAAGACAAGACTTCGCGCGTGCCGCGCGTCGCGCCGCTGATTCTGCTGCCGGTAGACCTGATCCGAAACGATCGCACATCTACATTCGACATTCGGATGCGGGAGGAAGACCTGATCGCCAATCTTCCGCTCTCGATCCGCCTGAGGGACGACTTCGGGATCCATCTGCCGGAACTGGAGGCGGAGGAGGAGTGGACACCGGCCGGCTACTTCGATCTGGTCGCAGCGGCGATCACGCATTGGCCTGCCTGGTCAATCGATCGGGACGCCATGCAGCTTGGATTCTTCTCCTTTTCGAAGCTGCTGATGTTCCAGGATCTTTCACCGTCCGCATGGCCGGACGGCTCACTACAGAAACATGCTCTGACGCGGGGATTGCTCTTCGAGGGCTTCGAGGGGCAGAGGATCTCCGAAGACCTCGACAGGAATTTGGATGATGCCCTGCCGCCGGCGAAGCTCTTCCATGTAGTCGATGCCGACGCATCGCAGGCCATTGCGATTGAAGAGGTACGCTCGGGACGCAACCTTGTAATCCAGGGGCCTCCTGGAACAGGTAAGTCGCAGACGATCTGCAACATCATCGCCACCGCTGTGAGAGAAGGCAAGACAGTTCTCTTCGTAGCGGAGAAGATGGCTGCTCTCTCCGTTGTGCATGATCGGCTTGTCAAGGTCGGGCTGCGAGATGTTTGCCTGGAGCTGCATTCGAGATCTGCAAACAAGAAGACCGTCGTCGAAGAATTGAGCAGAACATTGGACGCAGCGCAGGCTATCCCACGGGTTCCAGAAGACCCGGCTCCGCTGACAGCAGCGCGAGACCGGCTCAATCGAATTGCAAAAACCCTACACCAGCCGATCGGCGAGTCTGGAGAGACTGGCATCGGGGTTCTTGCCCGGCAGGCGCGCTATCTCGGCATGGGATACACACCGCCGAAGTTCGCCTCGGCGAAGCTGCTCACAATGAACCGCACAGAAGAAGATCAGCTATGCCTGTTGATTGAAGAGTACGGCAAGCTCATCACCACTCTTGGATCGCCTGAGACGAATCCTCTGCGAGCCTTACAGCGGCTCGACTTGCAGCCCACCGATCTCGCGAGGGCGACCGCGCTCCTGGAACAGACCATTGCTTCACTCGATGCGTTGGCAGCAGCAATCAAAAACTGCACCGATGCGCTCGGGCTGAGCTTGGACTGTACGGTATCCGATGCGGAAGAGATAGTCGCCCTGCTGCACCTTCTCACTTCATTGCCTGCAGAAAGTGTTCCCGCTGCGGAATCTTGCGTCGGAGTGACTGATCGTAAGCGACTGAGTGCCGCGCTGGAAGCCGGAATACGCTGGAGAGAAGCCGCAACTGCAGCCCGCGAACGATTTATGGAGCAGGCGCTCGACGCGCCGGTTTTCAATCTTCGTGCGGCAATCGAGGCGGGACAACGGTCTTTCTTTAGCCGGCTTGGGAGAAATTACAAGCAGGCCTCAATGCAGCTCGGCGGATATCTCACTGGGCCGATACCCAAGTCAGCGGGCGAACGGCTTGCACTGGTCGAAGAGCTGCTCAGGGTACAGTCTCTTCGCAAGCAGCTCAGGGACGAAGAGGCATACTGCGCGCAGAGCCTTGGGTCGCTCTGGCGCGGCGAACAAACGGACTTCGCGCATCTGCAGCCAGTCGCTGGCTGGCTTGCCCAGGTGGAGCAGTCCACGCTGGCCGTCTCACTCGAACGCGCTGTTAAACTCTCGGAAGAGCGCCCACGGCTGAAGAACCTCGTTGCGGAACTTGAGCAGACCGCACCACCCGCACGGCAATTGCTTGAGCAGGCATGCCGTGCGCTGAGCATCGACATGACGCAGTGGACGACCGGTTCGGCCGAGGATCGGTCGCTTCGCGATACAGTGGAGTCGCTGCGCCTGCTGCGCCTCCATCTCAAGGACTACGTAGCGTGGTCGAACTCCGCACGAACACGCACCAGGATGATCGACCTCGGACTCAAGTCGATCGTTGACGATATGCACGCTGGAGTTCTCCAGCCTGGAGCAGCAGGAGTGGAGCTTCGCTTCGCACGTGCAGAGCGGCTGTGGTCTGAGGCCCGCTCGATATATCCGCTTCTCCAGGAGCTGGATGGAATCAACCGCCATGAGCTGGTAAAGACCTTCTCCTCTCTGGAACGCGGTCACCTCCGGGATAACGTCACCCATATTCGCAACAGGCATCTGTCCCACATGCCCACGGGAGCACTCGGCGAGATGAAGATCGTGCGAGGAGAGATTGCCAAGCGACGCAGACTCATGTCTCTTCGCAAACTCATGAACAGCGCGCCGAATGCGATTCAGCGCATCAAGCCTGTGCTGCTAATGAGCCCGATCTCTGTTGCGCAGTATCTCCAGCCAGGAGTGTTCAAGTTTGATCTCCTTGTTATCGACGAGGCCAGCCAGGTGCGGCCGGAAGATGCACTCGGGGCCGTCGCGCGCGCAGACAAACTTGTCGTTGTCGGCGACCCTCGCCAGCTACCTCCTACCTCCTTCTTCGACAGGCTCCTGCTTGATGATGAAACTCGCGAGAATGAAGGTGGCGAGGATGAAGATCTCCTTGAAGGAGCGGCGAAGCTAGAGGAGATGGAGAGTATCCTGACTCTCTGCGAAGCACGTGGGCTCGGCCGGCGAATGCTGAAGTGGCACTATCGCTCGAAGGACCCATCTCTCATCGAAGTTTCAAATGCCGAATTCTATGACAACGAACTCGTACTTCTTCCCTCCCCTCTCAAGAACGATCCACGGTTCGGGCTTTGCTTCACCCGCGTGTCGGGTGCGTATGACCGCGGCGGCAAGCGGACAATCGCCTCGAGGGAGAAGCGCTGGTCAGGAGAGTAGCAGAACATGCTCGAATCAACCCGGAACACTCGCTCGGTATCGCGACCTTCTCCGTGGCGCAGAGGAATCTCATCACCGAGTTGTTGGAACTAGCCAGACGCTCCGACACGGCACTCGACAAGTTCCTGAGCGAGACTTCGAAAGAAAGCGTCTTCGTCAAGAATATTGAAAACATCCAGGGTGACGAACGGGATGTGATCCTGATCAGCGTTTGTTACGGTCCCGCTATAGCCGGCGTCCGCCTCAGCAGCCTATCGTTCGGTCCCGTAAACGGCGAGGGCGGGGGACGAAGACTCAACGTCCTGTTCACACGCGCACGCCTGCGCTGCGAAGTCTTTGCCTCATTCGATCCTGCCGAAATTGATCTCAGCCGGGCGCGCGGCGAAGGGGTGCGGATTTTCAAGCGATACCTCGACTTCGCAAAGAGCGGCAAGCTCGAGCAAAGTGTGCCAACAGGGGAGAGTGCAGACTCCTCTCTCGAAGAAGACGTGATCGCCGTGATTCGCGAGTTTGGCTTCATCGCCGATCCGCAGGTAGGCTCGAACGGCTTTCGTATCGATATCGGCGTACGGCATCCGTCCCGGCCCGGAAGCTACCTCTTGGCCGTCGAATGCGACGGGGCGACATATCACCATGCTTTGTGGGCGCGCGAACGCGACCGCATGCGCCAGGAAGTGCTGGAGCATCTCGGCTGGCGCTTCCACAGAATATGGAGCACCGACTGGTTCTATCGCCGCCCCGAAGAGATAGACCGATTGAAAGAGGCCTTACTGGCTGCTCTCAGTGTGGGGACCCAGGGCTATGTCGAAGCGGACGATAGCGGATCAGAGCATGCATTAGAAATATCTGACTTTGAAGCGGACGCTCTACTCGTGGAGCAGGGTAATGTCCGTGAGATACCGATGTATACCCGGGCTGTTTTCACCGTCGATTCTTCAGCCGAACCTCATGAAGCAGACAACAGACTGTTAGAGGCAACGGTTTTAAGAATTGTGGAGGTAGAGGGTCCCATTCATGAGGACGAAATCGCACGGCGTCTCGCCGCGTGCTTTGGAAAAGAACGTGCCGGTACACGCATCGCGTCCGCTGTCAAAGCAGCACTGCGGAGAGCCTCACGACAAACTCCTCAGCTATTAACCGAGTCGCGATTCTGGTTCACAGAAAACCAGCGCCAAACACCCTCCGTACGCGACCGCTCGCTGGAAGAAGGTCCGATATTGAAAGCAGAGTACATATCCCTGCTGGAGTTCCGGGCGGCACTGGAGTATGCGCGCGATGAAAATGGAGGAGGTTCAGATGCTGACCTCATTCGTGCTGCTGCTCGTTATCTCGGGTTCCGGCGCGTAGGAGCGGACCTCCAAAAGCGAATTCAGGAAGCCATCGAATGGCATACCTGAAGCCAGTGCAAGCTGCAAGAACGAAGTCTTACTCCACAACCTAAGCCTCTTCTTATCCGTGGTTATGACTCAATGCAACTTGGCACGCGAGTCGCATTGAGTTGAAATCCGCAGAATTTAATGCTTCTTTACTTCCGGCTCTTCTAAGTTCTGCTTGCAACCTACACCTACAAAAGTAACGTTGCCCAATTCGATGAGTTTGACGGAACTGAAAGAGTTCAAGCCACCAGCGCATCCGGACTAGTCATCCTCATTTGGTTGGCTCAGTGAAGCGAGCAGAAACGTATACGCAATTCAGTCCGTCGATGTGCTCGAAGAGATGCTCTTCGGGTGAGCGTGTAGAAAGAAGTTCCAACCACTCGAAGATAAATTGCCGAGATGAGGTGAGATGCTCTGTCACTGTCACCTGACGTGCTCTGCTACTGCCCTGTTAAATCTTAAGCACTTAAAGCTAACAGTCGAGGAAACAGCAGTCTGAGTCTGCGCCGGAAGGTACCAGCGTCTAGGGAGACTTGCGTGACGGTGAAACCAGTCGGTCAAATCAGACCAGAACTGGACCGGACAAGCGGTTGTCTTACCACTCCACCGAACATTGGCAGCTTGATGCTGGATCTCTCAAATTAATGATTTTAAGAGATTTCTTTTGGTTGCCCCCCGGGATTCCTACCGTTGCAAAGAAAAGGCTTAGGCGCGAGAAGTTCTGAAGTATCCCCATTTGTATCCACAAGATTAAGGGGTTACCTCTTACTCCTGAAGACGTTTGAGACTGGATTTCTCCGTCCCTAATGGGACTGCTGCGGACCCAAAAGAGTTTGGTCTGCCGTCCTCACGGCCACAGCACGACCGGAGTCTTCGTATCCCTCTCGGTATGATGGGCCCCTGGGGCATTCGTTCGGTCCGCTTTATGGAGGAAAAGCCTGCGTTTCGGTGTCGATGTATTTTGAAAGAGTGCATTGGCGATTTATCACCCATTCGAAATAGGAGCGTCAGCGTTAGGAGCTTGGCTCGACCGATCTCTGCCGTGACAGCTATGCTAAGTGATTGTAAATAAATGATTTCATGGGCGTTGATGGCTAAGTTCAGCACCCCCGCCAGCACCCTCGCCGTTTATCCATCTGAAAGAGCGTTGGCCTCTGCCTGCGATCGGCAGCGATCTGCTCGCGCTACTTGGGCGCCGTGTCGAAAATTTTGATTCCCATCAAGTCCATGAGCTTTCGGCCATTTATGCCATTCACAAAACAGCCACTCGAATAGAGCTTGCTCGACTGAAGGTAAGGTGTATTTTGAGAAAGAACATATCCCTCAGTCAGAGCAACGTCATATTTATTTAGTCCATAGACAGTCTGAAGGTCATTTTCAAAATTGGAGCAGGCTTTCGCAAAGCTCGTTGGATCTGTATTGGCTGTGGATGAGAGCAGAGTTTGGTACGCCTGATCCTTCGAAATCTGTTGCAGCAGAGTCTGGGATCCAGAGGATGGGCCTGCAACCGTCTGATTAACAATGGGCGGTACTGCTCCATCATCATATTGCGGAACATGCGTATTGTCAGGCGTTGTTGGATCAATCACATCTTGCTTGAGCATTGAATTTGTGAAGGCTACAACGACTCTGACCCCTGCTAGCGGTTGATTCTTCTGATCCCTAAATCTGTATGTGATACTTCGCGCCGGGCCGTTCAAACTGTTCGATCCGTGGCGCAGATCAAAATGATGCGCATCTCCCTCCAGATTCTGATTCGATAGCACCTGTGCCACCTGCTGCGCAACCGCATTACCAGCGGTCAAATATCCATTCGCAGCAGGCGAGAGAAGGCTTGAAGACCCTCCCGCACCAGCGATATCGGTAACGATATTGGTGAAAAGGGCTGATGTTGTGATGCTTACAGTATTGGTCCTGTTATATGACCACCCGATCTCGAATGCAGTAGTTGGCTGCCACGGTATCACCGAGAAAGTGCTTGTTGTAATTTGATATTTCTGTTGTTGTTGGTTGTATTGATAGCTGAATGGCACAATCTGCGGATACTGGACACCTCCAAGGCCATCTCCTTTTACAGAGAGACCCGTAGTGAAAGACTGTGCTTTGCTGATACCAAAGACATTCAGGACTTTCTGTAGTCTGCTCTCATCGTTCGAACTCAGTGTATGGTCAGTGCAAATTTCCGTGTCAATATACAGAGTCGCATACATGTCCGTGATGTTTAGCTGAGATGGGTATCCATACTCGGCAATTGTTCCCGCACCGCCACCAAGCGGCTTATCTGCGGGATCGGTAACACCTTGGGGAAGACATACAGGCGGGTCGTTATTCGCCACTCCACCGGGCGCAACGGCGTCAAGAGATTGATTTCGCTGATCAAATAGTTGTTGCCGTTGGTTTTGGCTAAGAACTAGCAATTCTAGTTCCCCTCCGCCCGTGCTCCGCTTGTACAGTCTTTGCTGTGCCTGGGCGAAATTTGAGTTCAACGAGTCTCGTTTCGCCTGGGGCATTGGTCCCACTTTGGGCCGCTCGACCGATGAGTTCTCTTTGCAGCCAACGAACGCAGTACTAAGCATAGTCAAAAGAACCGCGCCGACAGCGGACCGAATGTTTCGAGGGCAATTCACACATTTCCGAAGCGTCAACTGAGTCATACTTACTCTCCCAAATGAGGCGTTGGTACGCAAAACTTTATCTAGGGCCCCGCGGGTCACTCGTTTGCCTATACCGTAGCCTGCATCCAGAACTTCAACTGCGCTGTCTTGATATTCCCTTCCGCATCGAAGTACCAGTTCAGCCAGTCGTCCGGCTTCGTTTTCAGGTTCGCATCCGCGCTCGTTGCTTGGTCCAGGGTCCAGCGCCAGGAAAAGTGGTCGTACACGTCCAATACGTGCGTCGCGTATGCCATCGCCAGTTTCTTGTTGCCCTCGATCATCACCAGGTTTTCATCATTGTTGTATGAGGCTTGGTATCCCAGGTTGTGACTTCCCGTCACCACCGCGCAGTCATCCGCAAACGGGTCGATCACCACGATCTTGTCGTGCGTAATCGCAAACCCCGCCTTCAGCAGTTCGGTCTGCCAGCCCGCTGGAATATTCTTGCCCAGTGCTTTTGCCGAGATCACGCGCGCGTCTTGTGGCGCGGGTGGGCTTTTCACGCCCTTCTGCTTTTTCGGCGGTGACGTGCCCTTCAGGTCGTAGTAGAAGTTTCCTGCGGCATCCGGCGAAGTGACGCAGCCGCGCACGAACAAGTCTTTGTTGGCCTTCTTTGCTGCCTTCTGCGCTGCCGCAGCGAACTCCGTAATGCTTGGCGTGCCCGGGATGAACGCCAGAAACAGCACTGCATTCTTCGCTGCCATCACGCGGTCGCTCAGGTCCTTCATATCGACCGGAAAGGCCTCCGTTTTCCCTTTGGTCTTGCTCCGCTGCTTCGGCGTGTTGGGCGAGAAGTAACTCGTCAGCGTGCTGGCATCATCGGTACCCTTATCCAGGTTCAGGGTCTTGCCTGCGCCGTTGAACGTCCGTAGCGGCGTATCCTGAAAGGGGCTACCCGCCTCGTGCGCTGTCTCGTCCGCTTGCAGCTTCTTCCAATACGCCATGTACCGCGCCGCGACCGTCTTATCTCGAATCACAATCGAGTTGTTCGTCTGCGCGCATAGGCCAGTATCTGTCCAGTTACAGGAGCCTGTGAGGACTGCCTGCGGCACCTTACTATCATCGACATAGATCAGGAATTTGTTGTGCACGATATGACCGCTCGGCGGCTCTCGATACAGCAGCGAATCAGCTGATGCCTTCAATTTGGTTTCTGAATCGTCGTTCTCGCCTGCCGTCTCCTCTGACCCACCCGGCTTCGGCTTCGCCACTATATTTGCCAACACGATATTCAGCCTATCTCCGATGCCTACGAGCGCCTGCACTAATTCCACATCCGTCAACTCGTAAAGAGCCGCGTAGATTGATCCGCTCTTTTTCGCCTGGGCGACAAATCCCGTAAGTGTCCCAATAATGTCACCTGCCAGGTCCTTTCGGAGTTGATTGGCCGGATCTTTGATCATCGACAGCAGTTTGTTCTTGCTCATGTTGCCCTTGAGCGCCTGCGAGACATGTTGCGTCGAAATGAGGCCGCGGTTGAAGATCGCCGTCAAACTCGGGGAACACACCCCAGAGACTGTCACTTCGTTGGTCGTCAGGATCGGCAGTGATGCCATCGGTTTCAAGGCTTCTGGAAGCCCTTCGAGTGGCACTACCTTATAACGGAAGGTGTAGTCGCCAGTCTTATCACCCACGAGCCGAGCGTATACATCCTTCCAGTAAAACTTCTGAATTGGAAACTGGGCCGTCGTCTGTCCAGCTTTGATAGAGTCACCCGGAAACACTGCATGGCTCGGAAGGACGGTCTCTTGATCCTTCGAATCGATGCGATAGAGCGCGAAGCCCATGCAGCCCTCTGGTTTAGCCCCATAGCTCCAGGCAATCGTCACGACATCGTTATTGGCGAAAGCAACAGCGTTGCGCATACTTGCTCCTCGAAATGGTCTGCACACGACTGCAAATCGTCACTCGTAGTGGAAAGGAGCGGCGACCTATTGCGTTGTCTCAAAATGGCCCCGTGAAAGCGTAGCCATAATAGACGCAGCTGGCGGAAATATGCCAAAAATTAACATTCAAAAACCAATTTCCGCCGAGGTGGTCCTTAGGACCTCTGTATCGGGCTGGGCGTCTTCTTGAATCGCATTGAGACGCGCCGCCAGATCGATCGATAGTTTGCTCCAAAACTTCGTGAAACTACGGCGATACAAAACACCCTCGGAAAATAAGCAGGTGGACTAAACAGATGCTCGCGTTCGTGGTATAGATACATCATCCTCGGTTTACAAGCCACACTCCGTCGCCGGATCCAAACCGCGATTCAGAGTGGTTCATTTGACTTTTGCACCTCTCGGGCCCAGTACCGGGTAAGCTATCTCAAGCAGAGCATCATGAGGTCATCATGGCCCTTTTGCTTCTCGTTCTCGTTAGTGGTGCGTTGTATTTTGTTCTGAACTTCCTTGTTCTCTCCCGCGCCAAAAAGAAGCTCGAAGAAGGAAAACTCCGACTAGCAGGCGCTGCCCTTATCCCTGTGATCGAGTACGGTACGACAATCGTCGGTGTGGCGGCACTTGTCTATGCCTTTCTGGCAGTGCTTTTCATCCTGCTTAGCTTGGGCGGTCGCACCGATGTCGCTTTAGCGGCAAACCTGTTGAACGGCGTTCACGAGTTCAGCGAGTCGGCAGAGAGGTATCGCAAAGGCTGGGATTACATCTTTCTTGTCTTCCTGCTGATCGCCAACGGGATCATCATCTACCGTCAGGCGCAGCAGAGGCGGCGGAAAGCGTTCGCTGACTTTGTGGAGGAGCAGGCTCGAAACCTGAAAGCGGGCAACAGTGCCGCCACATGGGAGCAACTCCCACCCACCGAAGCGATGGAGGAGATCGCGCGGCAAGTCATCTCGGCGTCCTCCGTGCTGAATGATCCTGCCAATACCGCAAAGCTGACTCCTGAGCAAAGCGATCAATTGAAAAAAGGCATTGAAGAGGGACAGCGGCGATATCTCCTCCTGGACATGGAACGGCGCTTCGACCGTCCGCATGTCGCCCCCGCAGCTCCTGGTGGAGCGCAAAAGCGCTTCACCTTCGGCGAGCTATTGACCAGCCGCGGAGCGTTGACTCTCTTCAAAGGCACCGCCCATCTGCTTATGCTGATTTCCATGGTCGTCACCATCGCGTCGACAGTAGCGATTGCCGCAGCGGGGGGACTACGTGCAGGGCTACCCGCCACCAGAAGTGCACTCGAAAGCGTGCGAGTAGCGCGCGTCTACAAGGAATCCGAGGACTTCCTCAAAGAGCTGGACGCAGCCAGGCAAGATAACAGCAACAACAACAATCTATCTGCCACGCAACAGGCGGCGATCAATACCATCGCGAAGGCATACGAGATTTCCTATGCCTCAAGCCAGCCATGGAATGTACACAGCGACTCCGCCAAGGGCGATTATGTGCGGCGGAAGGTAGTCCGCGAAAACATACTTGCATCCGGGCTGAGAAACGCGACGGCGCCCGGCGCTGAAGCAGAATCCTCAGTTCACAACGACACGCTGACGCCGGAAGAGCAAGCCGAATTTGACCTCTATACGGCAAGTGATCTGAATGACGGGCCTCTGTCAAAGATTGGGCAGGAGTTTAAGAACCGGCTAACCAAGCTCGCGGCGATTCATGAGGGAATCCGCAACAGCCTCGTGAGCTTTGCTGCATCCTTTCATGAGCAGGCACCGGGCGACTTCCATCGATCGTTGGTGACGCAGATCAGCTCGATTGCCCTGGGCTTCGGTGACAAATCGAATAGCGACCTCATCAGCAAGCTCGTCAATGACGCACGGAGCGATGTGGGAGCGGATGTCATTGGAAAGGTCGATGACGTATTTCAGGCGACGTATTTCCGTGAATTGATCAAAACCGGCAGTTTTAACTCCGCCGACGAGAAAATGCGCCATTACCCAGCGCAATATGTAGCGACCACATCGAAGAGAGAACAGGCAAGCAAATGGGCAGCGACGATTCTTCCAAATCAGGACGTTCCGGCGGACCTTGCCGTCCACCCTCCTCGCTACGCGGTCAAACCGGAGAACGTTGCTGCAGTGCAGCGAGCCGACGTCGAGTTGGCCCAGATTTACAAAGAGCTCACGGCCAACGCTGACCTTTCCGCTAAGGAAAAAGAAGTCACGGCGGACGGTTTTCTTGACCCTGTCCACGGCTTCGGCGACTACTTTCCCGCTCAGATCGGCGATGAGTCCCGAACCGATGCCGGTAAAACGAAGAAGGCGCTTCTCGGCGGGCCGGACCTGCCACCGATCAACCCCAGAGGTGACGATGGGCTCGCATCTCACATCTCGCCAACTACCTTTGGACCGCCCTCGGGCGGAGGGGCCGGAGGCGCCGCTCAGGAACCTTTCCTGACTTCTTTTGAACGTGCTGGCAGTTTTGAACTGCTGGAGGGGTTCTCGCGGATTGGAGGCGTATTGATCGGAATCGATAGTCCGAACATAAAACCCGGGGTCAGCCCAAGTTTCCGGGATATCGATTGGCAGCCGCAAGGAAATAGAACGAAGATTACTTTGCACCGCGATGATGGCCGGGAGTTCTCCTTTGTCTTCCGCACCAGCATCCTGCAACAGGCGCTCTTGTATGCGTCCGATGGTCGTCCTGTAGCAACAACGATGACGACGGCATTTCCGCTGCAAGAGCTAAAAGTACAAGTTCACCCTGCCCTGTTAGATACGCCGGTCGGCTGCCGCGCTGTCGAACTGGACCGCCTCGTAGATGAATCCAGCGAAACAGGAGAATTGTCTGAGCAGAGAAAGCAGGCAAGACGGCGTGTCGACGAACAGGTATTGATCTACGATTTCGCCTATATCACTCGAAAGTCGCTCCTTGAGCAAAAGATGAAGGACCTGAGCCAGATATTCACCGACCGAGAAGCGCAAGTGGACGGCGCGCTTCAAGCCCTTCAGCAATTGAAGGGCGTCCTGCCGAAGGTCTATAGCGACGTTGGAGACTTCGGCGATCCTCTACAGTCGCTTCCGGCAGCGAAAAGGGAGTTCTATGACGCGACACTTGTCGACTTAATCGCCAAATGCATGAAGTCGTCGAATGGACCTGACGCTGTCACGGAGTGCATTCAGAACGGAGTACAGCAGCAGGTTGCAACTGCCGAGGATGGAAGCGAGGCGGCAGCACACCTCTGGCGCGTTGATCCACCCACGTATGAGACATGGAGTGGATTACGTGAGCTGCCATTCACAGTCGACGAAAACCTCAGCTTCATGCAATCCGAGGCCTCCGGCACATCAAATAGTCTTTGGCCTTTCGATTTTCTGATCCAGGTCGCCTTCACTTCTACTCCGAGTTACGGTGAAGGTTCTGGAGATAATCACGACCGCGAAGCCGACCTGAATCCCTGGACCTTTACCTCCATTCATGGAACAGTGCTAAACGCAGTTCAAAAACATCTCGTTTCCGACCCGGAACAGGCAGCTTACTTTGCGGACATGAAAGAGTTCGCCCTCGCCCAGCGGCTGGTTCGCGTTTTGTTGAATGGAGAACTCGGAGCCGACTTTCCAGTTGAAAAGCTTGTCCAACTGACCACCGATACCAAGTATTCGGTTCCCGCTGGATCTCGAACGCCACGTTGGAATCCACACCCGGAAGCGATGGTCGACGAGCTTAAGACGTTGTTGTTACGCGCCCATATCGGCGCAATCTTCACCGGGCAAAGTGATGCCGCCTCCGCGATCGAGGCTTGCCTGACACGGATTGAAGCTTACCCCAAAGATCATAATGTGGGTTCGTCCACTGAAGGCCTTATTCGCACAGAGATAAAAATGGAGCAGGCTCTGAGCTGCGATCTTTCTGGACAATGGAAAACCGCGCAAGATAGCTGCGAGGCAAGTGCTTCTCTTTCGGGTAGCAAAGACAGACTCAAGTGCGGAGTAGCGAATGCCTTCGCGGCCGCAGACGTCCAGTCTCGTCTGATGGGCCTCAAGAACACTTTGGGGATTGCCGACGAGGAAGTTGCAGCATTGAATAGGAAGGACAATAAGCAAGCAACCTGCCAGCCCATCCCGTAACACCCTGCCAGCGCCCGTGCAGAGTATTGGTTTTCTGCGCTTTAGTTGTCTCGCATGGCGGCGACCTCTGCTGAGCTTCGGCAGAGGTCGTAGACCGGCTACTTTCTGCTCCCGATTTCGACTGACGAGAACAGGCCAATGCGCTCATCCACATTTTCTCAATGAGCGCCTCCGCGATTTTATCCGGACGACTGCCGCAATAACCAGCGCCGGGCCGAGCTTCTGCTGATCGACTTCGGCGCGATAGCCTCCGACCGGAGAGCCGTTCTTAGTGGAAATCATGGGATGTCACCTGTATTCGGCCAGCATGGCTTCCAAGCGAAAGCTCTTCAAAGGATTTCGCCATAACGTGGATGATCGGTCCTTCCTTCTGGAGTGGGCCTTCGACCGCGATAAATTTCGCTCGTGTGATGACGCGACGGTTCTGTTCGAAGAACTCCGGAGCCACGAAGACGTTGAAGACGCCTGTTTCGTCGGACACCGAGAGGAAGACCACGCCCGAAGCGGTGCCCGGACGCTGCTTGGCGATGGCAAGTCCCGCAGTCCTCACGTACTCGCCGTTGCGTCGCCCGGCAAGGTCTGCCGCTCGCAGGTATCCTCGACGATGCAATTCCTTGCGCCGAAACCACATAGGATGGGGCCCTGTCGTGACGCTGCTCACGGCATAGTCCGCAACCAGCCGCTCTTCGGCGCTCATCACAAGCAGAGGAACTTCAGCGTTCTCTTCGCGCAGCCACTCGCTCTGCTGCATGAGCAGTGGGCCTTCCAGCTTTCCGGCTCGCTCGATCTGCCAAAGCGCATCCCGGCGATGTTCCACACCATCAAGACTGTTCAGAGCGCCTACATTCGCGAGTAGGGTAAGCTCCTTGCGATTGAGTTGAGGAACACGCAGCGTCAGGTCATCGGCGGACTGGAATGGCTCGACAGCGCGAGCCTTAATGATGGCCTCGGCGCACTGGCTTCGCAGGCCGCGCACGTAACCCAGGCCCAACCGTAGAGATAGTGATTGATCGGATTCGTGTTCGATGGTGCATGACCAGTCCGAGCGCTGAATATCGATGGGCTTCACTCGCAGGCCGTGCCGTCGAGCGTCTTCAAGCAGTACAGAGGGGCTGTAGAAGCCCATCGGCTGGTTATTCATCATCGCGCAGGTAAAGGCCGCTAAGTACTTCACCTTGATATAGGCCGAGGCATACGCGATGAGCGCGAAGCTGGCGGCATGACTCTCCGGGAATCCATAGAGCGCGAAGGAGCTGATGTTTTGGATGATCGTCTCCTGCGTCTCTGCGTCCAGTCCGTTCGCTGTCATGCCGGCCCGAAGCCGTCCTTCGAGATTCTTCATCCTCTCCCAGGAACGACGCATCCCAACGGCGCGACGCAGCTCTTCAGCTTCTGAGCCCGTGAAGTTAGCAACCACCATCGCCATACGGAGCAGTTGCTCTTGAAAGAGCGGCACGCCGAGCGTTCGCTTGAGTGTGGATTCAAGCGACGGATGAGGATAACTCACATCCTCCTGCTTCTGGCGACGCCGCATGTACGGATGCATCATTTTGCCAACAATCGGCCCCGGACGAATGATTGCCACCTGTACAACGAGATCGTAAAACTTCTCCGGGCAGTTCTTCGGTAACGAGGACATCTGCGCACGGCTTTCCACTTGAAACATGCCGATCGTATCCGCGCGTTGCAGGGTGCGATAGACTTCCTCGTCTTCTGGCAGTTGTGCCAGATCGAGCGGTTCGCCGTAGTGCTTCGGAACCAGCGTCAGGCAATCCTTCAGCACGGCCATCATGCCCAGGCCGAGCAGGTCGACCTTAATGATGCCGAGATTGGCGCAGTCTTCCTTGTCCCACTGCACGACGGTACGGCCCGGCATGGATGCTCGCTCCAGTGGCACTACTTTGTTCAGTGCTCCCTGGCAGATGACCATCCCTCCGGAATGCTGCCCGAGATGGCGTGGAAGATCCTGCACGCGCATACAGAGTTCGAGGTACTTTGCGATGCGTGGATGCTGCACGTCGAAGCCTGCACTCTGAAAGGTCTTCGCCATCGTGTCGTTTGCGCCCTTCCATTCGTAGTTCGCGACCACCGTGGAAAGCCGCTGCAGGGACTCAGGATCGAAGCCGAGCGCCTTACCCACTTCCCGCGCGGCTGACTTGCCGCGATAAGTGATGACATTGGCTGTCATCGCCGCGCCGAGTTGTCCATAGCGTTCGTAGACATATTGGATCGCCTGTTCGCGCTTCTCTTCCGACGGCAGATCGAGATCTATGTCCGGCCACTCACCGCGGCTTTCGGACAGAAAGCGTTCGAAGAGCAGTTCCATGCCCACGGGGTCGATGGCCGTAATCTCCAGCGCATAGCAAACTGCGGAGTTTGCCGCGCTGCCTCTGCCCTGTATCAGGATGCCGTGCTTCTTACAGAACTCGACGATGTCCCATACGATAAGAAAGTAGCCCGCAAAGCCCAGCTTAGCGATAAGTTTCAGCTCATGTTCGACCTGCTTCCTGGCTCGCTCGAGCAACCCTGCATCGAGCTTCGGACCATAACGGCGCTGTACACCCTCTGCAACACGCTTCGCCAGGAAGCTGTCCATCGTCTCGCCATCAGGCACGGAATAACGCGGGAACTCATAACCGAGGTCTGAGAGTTGAAAGCTGAGCCGAGCGGACAACTCGACGGTGTTTTCAATGGCAACAGGAATATCGCGGAATAATGCGACCATCCTATCTGCAGGCCGTAGATGCCTTTGGTTGTTAAGCGCCAGCAAGCGTCCCGCATGATCGAGCTGCGTGTGGTTGCGTATTGCGGTGAAGAGGTCGGCAATCTCACGATCGTACTTCGTCGCATAGCGCACGCCGTTCGTCGCGAGAACAGGAAGCTTGAGAGACTCTGCGATGCGGATCGCAGCCTGATTCCTCCACTCTTGTGCACGTTCGCGGTGTCGTTGCAGTTCGACATACACATTCGTTGGCCCGAAGATACGGACAAGGCGATCTGCTACTTGCCTTCCTGCTGTTTCGCCGCCACGCATCAAGGCAGTCGCAAGCGGTCCTTCGTCACCACCCGTCAGGCAGACAAGACCGCGGCTGTATTCCTCGAAATCCTGGAGCCGTGCAGCGCCTTCCTGCTTGCTGGTCTCGCGCAACTTAAAGCGTGTCACAAGCTGGCATAGATTCTGATAGCCCTCGCGCGTCTCACAAAGCAACGGGAGACGCACAGGCTCGGCCAGATGCTGGTGCGGCAACCATACCGGTGGCGTGAGACGATTTCCAAATCCCGTCACGGACACTTCCGCACCAACATGCGCGACGATACCGTTCTCCGCTGCCCTCTTGTGAAAGCGTGCCGAGCCATAGAATCCGTTCCGGTCCATGAGCGCCATGGCGGGCATCTCGAGCCTGCAGGCCCGCTCTGCGAGCGCTTCGGGCTGCGATCCGCCTTCGAGAAAAGAGAAAGCACTGTTGGCGTGAAGCTCGATGTAGCGATCAGTCATAAAGACCTGCTACGGACCAACGGTTTTGGATGAAATCACGCGTCAGCCGGCACGCAAGAAAGGCGCTATCGCGTGCGCGGCCTACGATGTCCCACTGCTCGTCTCCCCAGATCGATTCGTTCCACCAGTCTCCGCCGCTCAACCACGGGCCATAGACCTGTTCGAGCGCATAGCGGCGTGATCGAAAATACATCTCGAACGGACGCCCGTGTCGCGTCTCGACGGAGACATGCTCTTCCGGTCGCAGCACTCGCAGGCTGAGTCGTGCCGCCTCTTCTATTGCCGGTTCCGGCACTGATGTGGGGATGGAGAACGGCTCGAGATGAAAGTCGTCACGGCGGCGGGTATCATCAAGCACCGCACGCCCTACATGGCTATCTCCGACGATCGCTGCAATGCGCGCCAACGTGACATCGAGTCGTCCCGGCTCCGGCAGTTGCGGTGCAAAGAGTCCGAGCTGAACCTTGCTGGTTGCGCCCGGCTCAGCGTGCAGATGCACGGCAAGGATCGATGCTGGCGGAGGATGGCTTTCAAGATCGAGATGAAGCAGCTTGAGCCAAAGCGCTTTGTCGTTCGTTGGAACACGCGGACTGACCGTGCGCTCGTGGGAGCCTCCGCCGTCGAGATGCAAGGTAATCGTTACAGCAGCAAGTGCGAACACACGCGACTTTGCGCGAAGGATAAGTTGTTCGAGCATCGCAGAGAGCCCGAACAGCAACGACTCCAGATCGTCGAGCGGAAAGTCCAGTTCCGCTTGCTCTTCGAGAACAAAGGGCACATCGATCGGTTGCAGTAAATGCGGAGACTCGCCACGAGCCAACAGCAGTAATCGTTTAGCGTCCTGGCCAAGACGCGAGATCAGCGCTCGTTCCGGAAGAGCAGCGAGCGCGCCTACCGTGCGGATACCCCATGCCTGAAAGATCTCTGCTTGCGCCACAGTAAGGTCGAGTACAGAGAGCAGCAGTGGCGAGAGCAGCTTCGCTTCCTCCCCGCGATGAATCACCTTCAATGGGACATTGCCGGTCAGGCCGCGAGCAACGCAGACGGCGGTTTGCAGATTCGCACTCACCGTCACCGCAGCCACGATTCCCATGGCTCGGATGCTCTGACGTATTCGCTTTGCCAGCTCAACGGGTGGACCGAAGAGCGACTCCGTTCCCATTGCGTCAATGACGCAAATGAAAAGACCATCTATCGAACGGTCTTCGATCCTTGGCGAAAAACTCCCAGCGCATTCGAGCAGGATCATTCGCACTGAGTTCTCCGTGCGCAGAGAACGCTGCAGGATGGTGACACCCTCGAAGGTATCGACCTCGACCTTCGTCATGCCCCGGCGCAGCCCGACCAGACGCGCGCGTGTGTTTAGCGAGCAGATCGCCTGAGACGGCGCTTCGCCCTCGAGAACGACGCATTGTTTGTCATGCAGCTCCGGACGCAGGCGTAAGAGTGCCTGCGCAGGAAACTCCCTTACATAGACACATGCATAGAGTTCCGCAGTGCTGCTCATCGCGTACCAACCCAGCTTGTGCTCTGCTTCCAACAACCATCTTGAGCATGTTGCGGCGGTTTGCGAAGCGGAATCACATTCGCCGGCCTTTCCGTATAGCGCTGGCGCAACACTTCCGCTCGCGCGCGGAGTCCGGCAAACACCGTTCGTTCCTCATGTGTGTTCTCCATCGGAGAAAGCCGCAGTTGCAGTTCCGAGCTGCTTTTCGCGCAGGCATATTGCGAGAGCAGGAGGATGCTCGACTGCGTTTGCTCTGCGGCGACGCGATAGCGGTGCCAAGTCGAGAGTTCAACTCGCGCTGCAAACTCCGGCGCGACACCGCCAAGGTCCAACACAATGGCACTGAATCCTCCTGTCTGAATCAACAGGTCTGTGCTTCGCAGAGCCTGTTCGATCGCGTCATACGCCTTGGCGCGCTTCGGCTTGCGTACCGGCGCGGATGCAGATACCAGGGTCGACTCGTAATGGGGCGGAGTCGGGCGAGGCTTCGCAATCGGTTCCGCACAGCGCGGTACGATTGCCTCGCTGCCGAGAAAGCGGCCAAGTGCGGCAGGCAGTCCCTTCGTCTCCGTACGCGGATGTGTCCCATGGCCCCCGCCATGAAGTCCCTTCGTGATCGCCTTTGCGGCAAAGCACGCATCGGGAAGTGCGAAGCGCTTCGTCTCCTGTATTGCAGTGTGCTCCTGCACGCCACAACGCACCCAAAGCAGGCGCTTGAGATCGACACCGGCTGCTGCCGCCGAAGCCGGATGAAAGCTGTTCGAGCCATCGATCCAGGCACAGACCTTTCCTGCAGCCGTGATCTTCGACAGAAACGACAGCGCGACGGAAGTTCGGCCGGAACACTCTTCACCCACCAGTTCTGTAACCGCCCCAACGGGAAATCCCCCTGCTACCAAAGCATCCAGGCTTTCGATCCCAGTCGGCACGACCGGGCGCACCATCCGCGCCGGCGGCGTCAACGCAGACGGAAACTTGTGCGCAAGCGCAGCCTCGACCTGAACCCGAATTGTGGAAGTGGTGGGCATGACTACTTTCGCTTTATCTTCGCCCTAATTAGTTTCAGTGCGCAACTCGCCGATGCACTGCAATTGCGGCAGGCATACCGTAACCAAAAGAAAAGTAATGGTTTATGGTCCAGAAATTCTGTGAAGCGCATGAGATAGAGCTCAGGCGTCTCCGCCGTTTTTGGAAGGAAGTCTTCTGCCCGCGCTCCTGCTTGCCGCGACCTGTTCCTGGCGCGACGTGAGACGAATAACCGGGTCATGGAGATGGTGATCGAGGCGGGTAAAACCCGGTTTCAGCACCCTCGGAACGGGAACAGCACCTGCTCGAAGGCAGCAAAAAGGGTGCTGAGAAATCTCAGCACCCTTTAGCACCCTCGAGGGTAGATTCTAATCATGTCACTGTGCCGCTAAAACGTTCACTATCTTCGATTTAGTGGCGGGGACGACGGGGCTCGAACCCGCGACCTCTGCCGTGACAGGGCAGCGCTCTAACCAACTGAGCTACGTCCCCAAAGTGTTTGGAGCACTTTGACTATTACGAAATAGAATCAACAAGCGATCACTCGCGCTGGATTCCATTGTCATCTGCTGCGCTTGTACGTCCTGGGAGTATTCACATCAGAACGATGATTGCCGCAACAAGATCAAGTCTATCAGAAGTTTTTGTCTTTTGCGCAAAGCCGCTGCAAAGTGCATTCTGGAAAACTCCGTCCTCTTTTTAGAAACCATCCCTGTGCACTTGACTGCAATATAGGACCAAATTAGTCTCCATTCAGAAGGCTGCTGTGGAAGTCTTTTGGCGAAGCGCCGCAGCTGCCTGAGATCGATATTGATACGCGTCCCTGTGACGCGTCATCGCACCCAAGGAGATGACGGAAATGAGTGAGCGCAAGAAATGGAAGACCCAACGTGCTCTGGGCCTGGAATTGCCTGGCCTCGGCAAGCCGGGGGCATTGGAAAAACGGAATTTTCCACCCGGCCAGCATGGCCGTTCCCGCAAGCCGAAAGTCTCCCAGTTTGGCGCACAGCTCCGGGAAAAGCAAAAGCTCGTCTTCCACTACGGCATTCGCGAGGAGCAGTTGCGCCGCTTCGTGCGCAAGGCAAAGAGCCTTCAGCCTTCAAACTGGATCGAGGCCCTGATCGGCCTGCTCGAGCGCCGGCTCGATAATGTCGTCTTCCGTCTCGGCTTCGCACGCAGCATGGCCGCCGCTCGTCAGCTGGTCTCGCATGGTCATGTGCTCGTCGATGGCAGAAGAGAGACGATCGGTTCCATGGTTCTGCGCCCCGGGTCGTCCATTCAACTCAGCGAACGAGCGAACCAGATGGAAGCTACCCGGTTTTCACGCCAAGCTCCGCGTCTGACACTGCCATCGTTCCTGCAGTTTGAAAACTCCGACATATTCGAACGGGGCAAGCTGCTCTTTATTCCTGACTCGAGCCACATTCCCTTCGAGTTCAATTCCAGTCAGGTGGCGGAGTACTACGCGAAGCGCGGCGTCTAACGCTGCTCCCTGCCGTTTCGAATAACCATCGCAGTACGCATGGAAGGAAGAGTTATGAGCGATATCAATGTCATTCTTGCGAAGCGCTCCGGTACCGGCACCATCCGGCTCTGTGGATGCAACTGCATCCACCTGAATCTCGGCCCGGTCACCATCAACATGGAGCCGGAGATGTTTGCCCAAGCCGCGATCCTGATGCAGCAGGCGATGGAATCACTTTCAGAGATTGTGACCGGCGTGAATATCCACCCGGCGTCTCAGGCAAAGCCGAACTAGAAGCCGCAGTAATCGTGCAAACAGAATCGGCCCGAAACTTCGGGCCGATTCTGTCCATGTTGATGGTACTTATGCTGCCGCTACAGGAACGAAACCATCGCAACCACTGATCGGCGTCACCTTGAGGTGAAGGCCGGAATGTTTCGGATGCCCGCATTCGTCGAGGATCTTGAGATCAGCTTCATGGCTGGTGCGAATCGTTACAAGAACATCCGACTTATGGTTCTCGCCGAAGTGGCTGCACAGACCGCACTGTCCAGTGTGAATCTTCTCCATGTCGTTTCCTCCAGTGGCGCAACGCTTAGGCACGCTGGTCGCCTTCGATTTCAACAGTAGTATGTCTTTTATTTTGTGTAAATTGCGACTGCTTTAGACCAAGTTATCCACGACTGAAAATGTCGCAAATTCTAACTGACAGAAGATATGAGTCTTGCTCATGAAACTATCGTGTTCTTATATGTGGCGGTCTTTCGCAAAATATTTTTAGAGCCAGAAAAGAAAAGGCCGGAAGCGGCGAACCGCTTCCGGCCTTTTGGTTTGTTTCTTCGCTTAGAACGCGTAACGCAGGCTGAACTGCATTTCGCGATCTGAGGAGTAGGTCTGTCCCTTGGTGGTGACTTCGCCAAAGGTACCGGTACCTGGGGTTTGGTTCGGCGTATCCCAGTTGGGGTGGTTGGGGAAGTTGAACGCTTCCGCGCGGAAGGTCAACGTGTGATTGTCGTGACCGGGGAAGATCTTGAACGGCTTCTGAAGAGCGATGTTCCAGCTCTGGAAGCCCGGTCCGTAGATGATGTTACGCGTACCGCGAGGAGCAAGGGTTCCCTGAGCGGGCTCCGAGAAGTCCGCGCCATCGAACCAGCCGCCGCTGCCGAAATGCTTTCCGACGTGAGGCTTCTGATTTGCCACCCAGAGCTGCGATCCAGCGCCGACGCCAACACCTGCATCGTCAGCACCACTCACGTAAATCGAGTTGAGCGGAGGACCGTCCTGCGCCTGGGTCACACCAGACACCTGCCAGTCGCTTAAGGCGTAGCGAGCAACCCGGTTGTCGAGGTGAGCGCCATACGGAACCGTCCACACATAGTCGACGACAAGCACGTTACGCAGGTCGAAGTCAGCTGGGCCATAGTTCAGGCCGGGCTGCCTGTAGTCCGGCAACTCATAACCGCGGCCGGAGCCGTAGTCGAGCAGCTTCGCCCAGGTATAGCTGACGCCGAACAGGAAGTTGTTGGTGAAACGACGCTTGAGTTCTACCTGCATCGCGTTGTAGTTTGAGCCGCCACGATCCGACTGCTCAACGATCGAGGAATAACCCTGGTAGGGACGGAGGGCGTCTTCCTGGATTCCAGGATTGGCCTGAACAGTTCCCGGCGTCAGCTGGTTGATGTTTTCAAGCTGCTGAAGGTGAATGCCCCGGCGGCCGACATACGAAATCGTCGCGGTAGCGAATTTCGGAATGTCCTGCTCGACAGCAGCGCTCCAGGACCACGCTTCCGGGCTGGGGTAGTCGTAGGCCTGCGAAGAGACCTGCGCCGGATAGGTTGCAACGGTGGTTCCACCCGGGTTGTCGACGTTGCCGTTCGTAACCGATTCGGCCTGCTGGAAGGGCGCGTTGCCACCCAACTGGATGCTGTCATTGACGCCCAGGCGCTGCACGAAGCGTCCGCCGCCAAGTCGCACTACGGTCGTCGGAGTCAGCTGATCGGTGATACCGATACGCGGCTGAATGTTCGACCACACGGTGGGCGAGTAGCTCTTGCTGGTGTTGTGGAACAGGTAGTTGTAAGCGCCGGTAAGTACGACGGGATTGAGGTGGCCCTGTGCAGAGTTGGGGAACGCCTTGCCGGGGATGACCATACCGTCATACTGAAGGCCGCCGGTCTCCGTTCCTGTAACAGGATCGACAACCGGAGCGTCGCCGGGCACATAGTACTTAGGGTTAAACATCGACTGGTTACGCCACAGTGCATAGAAAGGCTGGAAGATGCTGTAACGGGCACCGTACTCAACAACCAGCTTCGAGTTCACGTGCCAGGTGTCCTGGGCGAAGAATTCGGCAGAATTGGCGCGGAAGAGCGTGTACGACTTCTGACCGATTTCACCGTAGCTGTCGAATAGGCCCAGTGCCGCGTTGGAGATGCCCGCTCCCGAAGTAGCCGCGTGGTTGCGCAACGCCGTGAAAATAAACTGACCGTTCTGATTGTCAGTTGCGCCCGGGGTTGTGCTGCTCACGTCAATTTGGTCGTTGTCGTTTTCACCCGAATACATCCACAAGCCGCCAAAGTTGAGGGTGTGTTTGCCCATGATCTTTGTGACGTTGTCGGCGACGGTATAAACGATACCGCCCGAGTGTGAAGGATAAGGACCGCCATCGAGGGTCGTGAAGCCCTGCGGCTCAATGGTTGGAATCTTATTTGTGATTTCCTTCTCCGATGCCGGGAAGAGATACGGAAAATTGATTCCGTAGTTATCGCGATTGTAGAGACCGCTCGACTGATCAACGTTGATGGTGACGTGATCTGCCGAAGCGGATGCAGTCAGGTCATTGACCGTGGTGGGGCTGATGGTCCACGTCCAGTGCAGCACACCAACTTCATCGGGCCAGTTCCACGCCTGCGGCGTGCGGTTGAAATTACCAGAAAATGGCGAGATCTGGTTGAAGGTGTAGTGAAGGAACGAGAAGCGGATCTGCTGGTTCGCAGCAGGCAGATAGTCGAGCGTTACTGTGTCCTTACGCTGGTTCTGCGGATACGCTGCCTGGTCCACCCAGTTGTAGTTCGCGCCATTCGCGTTGGCAGCCGGATAAGCATTCAACAGGGCAATGCCGTTCGGGCTGAGCTGGTTCTGGGGAATGACGTTGTTGACGTAAGCCTGCCCGGTGGTTGGGTTGGTGATTACGGTCTTGGCACCGGTATAGAGGTTCCCCGGCACGAGCAGTTCGGAAAAGTCACCTCCCCGCATGAGCGCGGTCGGTACCGTGCCGGACTGGGTGGGGCTTTGACGGTAGCGCAGATACTCCTGGCCTACGAGGAAAAACAGCTTGTTGCGCAGTCCTTCAGATACATGAGGAATTGCGACGGGGCCGTTCACATTCCAGCCGAACTGGTTATAGCGAAAGGGAGTGGGGTGATCTGCAACAGCGGGATTCGCCTGGGACTTGTTGAACCAGGTGTTGGCATCGAAGAACGAGTTACGCAGGTATTCGAAGACCGATCCGTGGAAATCCCTTGTTCCGGTACGCGGCACCTGGACGAGCACGCCGCCCGAGGTTCCGCCGTACTGCGCGGGATAGTTGGTCGACAGGATTTGCATCTGCGCAATGCTGTCCACGTCAGGGACACCGGTCGTGGTGCCGTTGCCGCGCGTACGAATCATGGGCGCACCATCGAGAGTGATGGCGATTTCGTCGTTACGCGCGCCGCTGATCTGCGGTCCACCAAAGTCGGGCGCAAAGTTGAATGACGAGAGCGGCGCATTACGCGTTACACCAGGCTCAAGCTGCGAGAGATAGATAGGGTTGCGTCCGTTGAGCTGGATCGATTTGACCTGGTCCTGCGTGACGGTCTGACCGACGACTGCCGACTCGGTCTGCAGAGCATTCGCGTTTGCCTCAACAGTCACCGTCTCGCCGGTGTTGCCGACCTTCATGGCAAAGTTCACCTGGCGGCCGATGTTGGCGTCGACGTTGACATTGCTCAGGGTCTGGCCCTGGAAGCCATCCGCACTTGCCGACACGTTATAAGAACCGGGCTGGATATTCGTAATCGTGTACGAGCCCTGGGCGTTGGTGGTTATGTTGAAAGTCTGGCCAGTGGCCGAGTTCACGACCTTGACCTTCGCATTCGGCAGGATGGCGCCGGAAGGATCGGTCACTGTTCCGGATATAGATGATGTGGTGTTCTGCGCGTAGGCGGTACGAGAAGAAACGCCCACCGCTCCCCCAAGAAGAGTCAGCGACAGGAACAGGGCCGCTATCGACGCGCGAAGTCCCTTGCGATCTCGCCTGGAATCGATTCCACACGGCAAGGCGTGCCTCGTCACAGGCTTATTCATGTGTTGCATTGTTGCCTCCAAAAGCTGTCGGCCTTAAGTGTGAAAATTGCGCTTCCGCTGGGCTTGGTAACCTTATCATGCGTTGCCGAGCCAGTTCTCCAGCTATTCACACGGCCAAGTTTTGACTTGATTCACAACACCGACTGACGTTGCGCTGTCAGACCGGTGGAATCTCATTCATAGCGTTGTGGCCAGCGCTGGCAGCCTTATGAACTTAGAGTTGAAGCTCTGAATTCGTCGATCGCTGCTCTGTACTTACTACTTCGCTGGTACGTAATCAGGCAGATCCATCTCCGGTTCGAACCGAAGTGGAGCTTTCTTAAAAATTCCGTCTGTCCCGGCTTTGCCGTGGATGACGGTCAACAACAACGTTTGAATGGAATACGCCGATTTACGGCGACCCGGAACGGACGCTCCGTGGGTAGGACTGAATCGGAACAATTCCAGCATGTAATCCCATATGATGCAGCAGCAAACAAACCGGTAACTTCGCTCCTGCAATTTAGTTGAAGGAAGCGGCGAACATCGCACCATGACGATGTTCGCCGTAGAAATCTACCAGCGCAACTTCGCTGGGAAGAACTCGGCGATCAGATCCTCATAGTAGGGCCGCAGAGCCTGAACATCCGGCTTCGTATGTCCCTTGGAATAAAGATCGTAAGGATTGAACTTCTTTACCCATTCGAACATCTCGATATCATGCTGCGACATGAGGTGCTGATAGGCGCCTTGCCGATGTGCTGCATAGAACGAGTGATAGCGCAGCATATAGAGCGCGGGTTCGGGCATGTAGTCGCGAACTACATGTGCGATATAGCCATCATGTCCCCAGGACATGTGTACCTTGTCCAGCCCGCAATTTGGCTCATATATACCGTATTTTGTCTGTAATTCCGGAACCTGGTAATCAGGATTCGCTTTGAAGTATTCAGGAAAAACGATCTTGTCCGAGTAAGCGCAGCCTACCGGAAAGGTATCTCCCACGACTGCCCACTGCGGCTCACCATAGAGGCAAAGGCACTTGCCAAGGTCATGCATGAAACCGGCGAGAACCATCCAGCGCGGATGTCCATCACGGCGAATCGCTTCCGAGGTCTGCATGAGGTGTTCGATCTGGCTCAGATCGGTATCCGGATCGCTTTCATCGACCAGCGTATTCAGATACTCCGCTGCTTCCCAGATGCTGCGCTCACCCTTATTCAGCGCGTAGTATTCCTTCTCTTTATCGAGAACGAAGGCCAGGGTCTGCTTGAGGTGATTCTCGCGGTAGAAGGCAGCGACTCCAGGGTTGGTTCCTTCGTCGTAAACGCGGTACTCAGACTCGTCCTTGCCTTCTTTGTAGCGACCTGCAACAAAATCCTCCCACGCATCCTCGATGGGAAGAAGATTCTTGTCCTGAGTTGTAACCGCTGTGCCCATGCTCACACCCCGTTTTCGCGTGCCGGATAAGGTACGGAATTACGCGACGGATAACATTAGCACGCCAAAATAACGACTGACAACCGCACGCGACCCCCGAACGGCAAAGGCAGGGTGCATCCTGCCCCTTTGAGTCGTGACCAATCTTCTCAGCCGGCGATTGCGCCGGCCTTTTCAAAGAACACAATGATCGATTCAATTCCGCGATGGAAATTGCCGATATGGAACTTCTCATTCGGAGCATGCAGATTGTCGTCCGGAAGACCGAAGCCCATCATGACGGTGGGAATCTTCAGATGCCGTTCAAAATCACCCACAATCGGGATCGAGCCGCCGCCGCGTACGAATACAGTTTCCTTGTTCCAGATCTCCTTCATCGCAACCGTTGCTGCCTGGATATAAGGATTGTCCGTTCCAACGACGATCGGGTCACCTGAGTGAATCAGCCGCACTTCCAACTGAATGCCGTCCGGAGTCAGCGACTCCACATAGCTTTTGTACTGCTCGAAGGCTTCCTGCGGCGTCATGTGGGGCACCAGTCTCATAGAGACTTTAGCCACCGCCTTCGCCGGAATCACCGTCTTTGCCCCGGCACCGATGAAGCCGCCGGGCATGCCGTGAACATCCAGCGTCGGGCGAGCCCAGGTGCGCTCCAGGACGGAGTAACCGGGTTCTCCCGTCAGCCTCGTCGAGCCGACTTCGGTCTCACGATAGTGGTTCTCATCAAAGGGCAGCTTCGCCCAGGCGCTCAGCTCGTCATCGCTCGGTTTTTCCACCTTGTCGTAAAAGCCGGGAATGAGGATGCGGCCGGCGGTGTCCTTCAGCTGCGCGATGACCTGAGCCAGAGCAAAGAATGGGTTCGGCGCAGCCCCACCGTACATCCCGGAATGTAGATCGGTACGCGCGCCGCGAGCTTCGATCTCGGTGTAGATCATGCCGCGCAGGCCAACGCACAGCGTAGGCAGGCCGGGGGCGAACATCTCGGTATCGGAAACCAGCGCGAAGTCTGACTTCAGCCTGTCGCTCTCCTCGCGGATGAAGCGGGCGATCTGCTCGCCGCCAACCTCCTCCTCGCCTTCGAGCAGCACGCGGACATTTAAAGGCAGCTTGCCGCTGTTTGCTTTGAAGAGCGACTCCAGCGCCTTGAGGTGCATGTACATCTGCCCCTTGTCATCGACCGCGCCGCGGGCATAGAGGTTGCCATCGCGCTCGGTAGGCTCAAACGGCGGCGATTTCCACTCGTCGAGCGGATCGGGAGGCTGTACATCGTAGTGGCCGTAGCAGAGGCAGGTCGGCTTCCCTTCCGCATGCAGCCAGTCGGCATACACAAGAGGATGGCCCGGAGTATGGATTACCTCCACGTTCTCCATGCCGATACGGTTCAGCTCAGCAGCCAGCCACTCGGCGGCGGCGTTCACGTCCTGCTTATGTTCGGGAAGGGTTGAGATGGAGGGGATGCGGATCAGCGCCTTCAGTTCATCGAGAAAGCGTCCGGCATTCTGGCGTGCGTATTCCACTGCAGCAGACATAAGAAATGACTCCGAATTGTTGGGGCGGCATCGCCGGGATCAGTAGCGCGGAACCGCCGGATCGATCTCTGCCGACCAGGCATCCACGCCACCGCGCAGCGACTGTACACTCTCAAAACCCTGGTTGCGCAACCAGACGGCGACATTCATGGAACGGACGCCATGGTGGCAGATGGTAACGATATGACTCTCCGGATCGAGCTCCTGAAAGGCCCGCGACGGTACGTCTCCCATGGGCATGGGAACGCTGCCGTCGATGCGGGCGGCTTCGAATTCCCAGGGCTCGCGCACGTCGAGCAGGGTAGGCTTCTCGCCTTTTTCAATTAATTGCTGCAGGGCCAAAGGCGTGATCTCGTAATCCAGCATGAAATCAACGATACAACGCCCGGGCGGCCGGTCGCCGGAAACCGCTTCGGGCCTGCATTTTGAGGCCAGATACAGGCCCGCCGTGATACAAGAGAGAAAGCCTCCCCTTAGCGGTATCCCTATGGCAAATCAGGAAAAAGTATTAATTGTTGAAGACGAACTGCATGCCCTGACTGGGCTTGCAGAGTTGGTCTCAGGTTGGGGCTATCGTACCGATACGGCCCGCGATGGACTGGAAGCACTGGAAAAGGTGCAGGCATGGCAACCGGGGATTGTTGTTACCGATCTGAAGATGCCTCGCATGGACGGCCTCGAGCTGCTCAGCCGCCTGAGCGAGATGAAGCAGGATCAGGCTGTCGTCGTGCTGACCGCACAGGGCTCTATCGAGGCAGCGGTCGAAGCGATGAAAATCGGAGCCTACGACTTCATCCAGAAGCCTGTAGATCCAACCCGTTTGAAGACGATTCTGTCGAACGCAACCAAACAGCGTGAAACCGACCGCGAGCTTGAGATCACACGCCGCAAGCTGCGCGACAGCGGCCAGCTTGGTTCGCTGGTCGGCTCGTCGAAGAAGATGCAGGAGCTCTTTGCTCTCGTCGAGCGCGTTGCCTCGTCCAACGTCTCCGTGTTGATTACCGGAGAGAGCGGCACGGGCAAGGAACTGGTGGCCCGCACGCTTCACGAGCTCAGTTCGAGAAAAGCGAAACCCTTTGTCGCCGTCAACTGCGCCGCGATTCCGGAAACACTGATCGAAAGCGAGATCTTCGGCCATGAGAAAGGAGCTTTCACCGGTGCCATGGAACGCCGCGCGGGATGCTTCGAGCTGGCCGAAGAAGGGACGCTGCTGCTGGATGAAATCGGCGAAATGCCGGTCGTCACGCAGGCCAAGCTGCTGCGCGTGCTCGAAGAGCGCAAGCTCCGCCGGCTGGGCAGCAAGGTGGAATCGCCCGTCGACGTTCGCGTCCTCTCGGCAACCAATAAGAATCCCGAGGAAGCTGTGGCAAGCGGGCAGCTCCGAGGCGACCTGTTCTACCGCCTGAATGTGTTCAATATCCAGATGCCCCCGCTGCGGGAACACAAGGAAGATATCCCCGCGATTGTGGAGACGATGCTTGCGGATATGAACCGCAAACATGAGCGCAATGTGACCGGGGTGGACAGCGACATGCTGAACCGGCTGCTCGACTACGACTGGCCGGGAAATGTACGCGAGCTCCGCAACACGATTGAGCGGGCCGTCGTCTTATGCGGTGAAGGATTGCTGCGCCCGAGCCACCTTCCCCCCGGCTTCGGCAGCAAATCGGTAAAGTGGACCCCGGAAACCGTCTCCTCCGGCAACACTATTGAGGTCGAGATTGGTTCAACTGTCGACGAAGCGGAGCGGCGGTTGATCATCAAGACCCTGGAATCGACCAATAACAACAAGACCCGCGCAGCCGATATCCTCGGCATCAGCCTGAAGACACTACACAACAAGTTGAAAGACTATGTGAAGTCCAAGGGGCCGGATAGTGTTGGAGTTGAAGAGTAATCTGCCGCATCAAAGGACGGCATAAACAGTCGCATGAGACTGAAGACCAAACTCGTTGCAGCCATCACTGGCCTGGTGTTTCTGGCAGTGACGGTGCTTTCCTGGCTTTATCTCAGCCAGTTGTTGCAGCAGCACATCGAGCAGTCTTACCTCTCGACAGACATCATCGCCAACCAGCTGAATTTTGCCACGCGCGCCGCCCTCGAAAACGGCCTGCGGAACCGCACCATCGACGTCAAGGACCCGGTCGCTCTGCGAGAGGCGGTGGCCACCTCGCTGCGTAAAGATGCAGGCCTGAATGCGCTGATCAACTCGGTCATCAATTATTCTCCGACGGTGCTCGACGTCTCGATCGTCGACAAAAACCGCATGGGCCTGGTGACGGCCCCTGATCCAGGCCTTCAGGACCACCTGTTGCCCGAGCGGCCAAACTACGCGTCGCTGCGCAATAACTCGCTGATTCAGACGCTGAAGGTCGTTTTCGGCCCTCCGCGGGTCTATAACCTGTCGATCGGCCTCGAACGCGACAACCAGCCATTCGTAACCGTGGAAATCGGCATCCGCACGACATTCCTCGGCAACGCGTTCCACCCATGGCTGATCGAAGCGCTGACATACATCGGCCTCGCCATCCTGATTTCCCTGATCGTGGCAGCATTTGTTGCCAATCTGGCATTGCAGCCAATCGCCCTTATCAGCGAACGCCTCGATGCATTGGCGCAGGCGGAGACGGAAGCTGCCGGCGAACTGGAAGAAGGCCAGTCCTCTGACACCGTGGTGCAGGTCTCGAACAAGATCGATCGGCTCGGCCGGCGCATGAAGAACGTCGAAGAGGTCTTCTCCGCACTGAAAGAAAACCTCGACCAGATCCTGTCGAACCTGCAGGACGGCATGATGTTGTTCACGCGCGACTCGCGGGCGGTGCTGGTCTCCCGATCGGTCGAGCGCTTCCTCGATATGGACCGCGAGCAGATCCTGGGAGCCGAGGTTCACGACATCTTCGACCGCAACACTGTGCTGGGCCGCATGGTTCGGCAGGCCTTCGACGCGCGCATGTCGATTGTGCAGGAAGAAATCGTCACCGAAGCGGGGCGCCGCGTTGAGATTTCCCTCGACTTTATTCATGACGATCACAGCCGCACGGGATCAAGAGGCCAGGAGCATGCGCTTGGTGCCCTTCTGACGCTGCACGATCTGGAATCGGTCCGCGAGATCGAAAGCGAGCTCGAGCTTTCACGCCGCATGGCCGCCATCGGGCGCCTTACCTCCGGAGTCGGCCACGAGGTAAAGAACCCTATCAATGCCATCGTCGTGCACCTGGAACTGCTACGCAGCAAAACAGATCCGGAAGCACCCGCGCTGCGTCATCTTGATGTGATTGACAGTGAGATTCGCCGCCTGGATCGTGTCGTGCAGACGCTGGTCGATTTCTCGCGTCCGGTCGAGCTTCAGCTGAAGGACCAGGATCTCCGGGGCATCGTCTCGAGCGTGCTCACCCTCGCTTCGGTCGAGCTCGAGACACACAACATCACCGTCGTCAGCCAGCTTCCCGGCCGCCCGGTCATTGCGAAGGTGGATGCCGACCTGCTGAAGCAGGCGCTGTTGAACATCGTCCTGAACGGAGCCCAGGCCATGCCGAACGGCGGCGACCTGTCAGTACGGCTGACCGAAGACGGCCGCATGGCCAGCCTGAGCATCCAGGATCAGGGCGACGGAATACCCGACGAGATCCGTCCGAACATCTTCGACCTCTATTTCACGACCAAGCGGGAAGGCAGCGGAATCGGTCTCGCAATGACGTACCGAATTGTTCAACTGCACAACGGTCAGCTTGACGTAGAATCGAAGCCTGGAGAGGGAGCGACATTCACCCTCAGAATGCCTGCGTCGAACTTCTCCGATCCAAGATTGCGCGGTTTATCAGATACAGATACGACGGTCTTCAAGGGGCCTAGAGAATGAAATCCGCACGTACGCTTGCGGTTGTCATGCTGCTCTGCATGGTTGCTGGTTGTAAACATAAGTCGCCGCCGCCACCCCCTCCGGCAGCGCAGGCACCTATTCTGCCTCCGGGGGACATGGTGAAGGATATTCCTCCGCCTGTATTGCCTGCCCCGGCAGTGCCGAATGTAGCCGAAGCCCAGGACGACAGCGCGAAGCACGAATCGCAGAAACCGAAGAAGACCTCGCACCGCAGAAGCAAGCCGGTGGAGGCGCCGCCAGTTGCCGCCCAGAATTCAAAGGAAACGGCTCCCACGCCGCAAAACACACCGGAGCCGGCTGACCACTCCCCGATCGGGCAGCTCTCAACCTCCGGCGATGTCGGCAGCCTGCCGAACCGCCGCGCCATTCTCGAGCAGATCACCGCTACAGAAAATGGCCTGAACGGCATCAAGAGGCCTTTGAATAACGAAGAGCAGACGACCGCGGCGCAGGTGCGCACGTTCCTGGCAAAAGCCAAGCAGTCGCTGGATCAGAATGATCTGGACGGCGCCCATACGCTCGTTACCAAAGCGCACGTGCTGCTCGAGGAATTGACCAAACCGTAAGGGCGAACTAGCGTTCGCCCCACTTTAGCTTGGCCTTGAGCACATCGAAAAAGCCTCCGGGACCGAGGCGCACCAGCTTGACGCCGTATTGCGAACGACGGCAGCGCAGTTCGTCTCCCACCATCATGAGAATCGCCTCCTGCCCGTCGACGGTCAGGTAGGTCTGCTCCGGAATACCTTCAAGGCTGATGGCAATATCCGCGTCTCCGCGCACCACAATGGGACGCAGTGTCAACAGGTGCGGGCACACCGGCGCAATAATCAGCGCATCCACGTTGGGAACCAGGATCGGACCGTTAGCCGCCAGCGAATAGGCCGTGGAACCGGTTGGCGTGGAAACGATCACTCCATCGGCACGGAAGACCGCTGCCAGCGCGCCGTCGATTATGACCCGGAAATTGCCCATTCGGGCGATTGCGCCCTTGGTCACGACCACGTCATTCAGCGCATCGTGTTCAGCAAAAAGATTTCCATCGCGCCAGAGCTCGCTGTGCAGCATAAAGCGCGTGTCGATCATGAAGCAGTCTTTGCACCAGCCCTCGAGCGTCGTGTAAAGCTCGGCCAGCGGCACCTCGGTGAGGAAGCCCAGCGACCCGAGATTCACACTCAGGATGGGGGTGCCGGTCTTGGAAAAAACGCGGGCCGCGGAAAGCAGTGTTCCGTCTCCGCCAAGAACGATGACCAGCTCAGGATCTTCCGCCGGCATCAGGTGGCGCGCTACAACCCGGGAATGCTGAACGTAATTGCCGCTTACCGGATCCAGGATCGGATCCAGCCCATGGGCTTTCATCCAGAGAATGAGCTCAGGCAGAAGAGTCTTCAGCTCTTCTTTCTGCGGCTTGGAGATAATGGCGACAGGTCGCATGAAATCTCAGTTTACAGGCACGGGTTGAGCCCAGCGACAGTGCAGCAAAAATTCGCGATTCCCTTCCGCGCCATGAATCGGTGAGTCAATCACTTCTATCCCGGCGCCGCCACTCTCCTCGGCGCATGCCCTGACCCGTTCGACCGCGAGCCGGTGGGCTAAGGGATCGCGCACGATGCCGCCCTTACCCACGTGTTCCCTTCCTGCTTCAAACTGCGGTTTTACAAGAATGACTGCTTCGACCGGAGATCGATCCGGCTGCCCGGCACGCAGCGCCGAGATAACCGCAGGCAGCACCAGAGTGGCGGAGATAAAAGAAACATCCATGGATACAAACTCGATGGTTGCGGAGAGCTGGCCCGGTTCGAGTTTGCGGGCGTTCGTCCGTTCCATCAGCTGCACGCGAGGGTCGCGGCGCAGGCTTTCGGCGATCTGCCCATAACCGGTGTCGACACAGGTCACGCTGGCTGCTCCGTGCTGCAGCATGCAGTCGGTGAAACCGCCGGTCGATGTCCCAATATCGACACATGCTTTGCCGGTCAGATCGATCTCCCAGTGCTCGAGTGCCGCTTCGAGCTTCAGCCCACCGCGGCTTACGTACCGCAGGTCATCGCCAAGCAGGCGTACCGCGGCTTCCGGTGCGACGGAGGCACCTGGCTTATCGATTTTTTGTTCCTGAACGAGGACGCGACCGGCAAGAATGAGCGCCTGTGCCCGTTCCCGAGTAGTGGTTAATCCTCGCTCTACGAGCAACTTATCCAAACGGGTTTTCATCGTATCGCAAGTAGAAGACGGTCTGTGACCGCGCTCTAAAGAGAATCATAGTTGAACCATGCAATAATCGTGGATCGAAGGTAGAACTCGTCGGAATGCCTCAGGATTTCGCCCATCCAAATGACGATGCGACCCGTTCTCAAGACAGATATGTCTTGAGCGATGCGGACGATATGTCGCTGATGACTCGTATTGAGTCGGGGCAACAGGAGGCGCTGTCTACCTTATTCGACCGCTACGGAAGCCTGGTTTACTCCGTAGCCCTCCGCGTATTGAAGGATCCTGGAGATGCCGAAGATGTCATGCAGGACATCTTCATCCAGATCTGGAAAAATCCCACGACATTCGTTTCCGGCCGAGGATCGCTCGGCGGTTGGCTGCTGGTAGTTGCGCGCAACCGTTCGATCGACGTTCTACGTCGCCGGAAGCCGTACGAGGACGTAGAACTGTTTGCGTTGCCCGGCTCGAGCAGCCTGACCAACGAGGCGGAGCGATATGTGCTGCTCGAGCGAGTGCGAAGCATAGTGCAATCGCTTCCTGAAGAGCAGAAGCATTCGGTGGAACTTGCTTTTTTTGAGGGCCTGACTCATTCGGAGATTGCCGAAAAAACAGGAGACCCGCTGGGAACGGTAAAGACCCGGATCCGGCTGGCTTTGATCACGATCAGAAAGGCACTGAAGGCTTGAACGACACGCCTCACATCTCGCAGGAAGATCTGACGCTCTACGCCATGCAGGCGTTGACGCCCGAGGAGAGCCGCCCGGTACAGGCGCACCTCGACGTCTGCGCTGAGTGCAGGGCTGAGTACGCGTCGATTCTTGCAGAAGTGGCCCTGATCGGGCTTAGTGCGGAGCAGCAGGTAATGCCTGGCGGCGCGCGTCAGCGACTGCTGGCCCGTGCAGCCAATACCCCGCAGGAGATTTCAGCCGCCGCGCCTGCCCCGATGGCTCCAGCTGCGCCGCTTTCGGCGCGTAGCCACGCCACGACTCCAGCAACGACAGGATCGCGATTCGGCTGGGTTGGCTGGCTCGTCGCTGTAGCGACGCTCGCGGTTGCCGCCTATCTGGGCAATCACAACCTTCAGATGCAGCAGCAGCTCAACCAGGATCGGGGAGAGATCGCACAGCTTTCCGCCCAGGCGCAGCGCGCACAGGAGCTGATGGAGGCCCTGACGTCACCCGAAGCTCAGCAGGTGACGCTGACCGAGAGCAAGCAGTCTGCTCAACCGAACGGCCACGCAGTGTACCTCAAGAAGAGCGGCACGCTCGTCTTTGTCGCCAGCCACCTGCATCCCATCGCTGCCGACAAGACCTATGAGCTCTGGTTGATTCCGGCTGACGGCAAAGCGCCGATTCCCGCCGGCCTCTTCCGTCCCGATACCAGGGGCAGCGGCTCGGTGGTGCTCCCGAATCTGCCCACTGGTGTTGCGGCCAAGGCATTCGGTGTGACCATTGAAGACGCACAGGGTGCGAATACACCCACCCTGCCGATTGTGCTCGCGGGATAACCTCTCGTCAGAACAATCATCTAACTGTTAGTTCCCATGGCGAAAAAACAAGCACGAACTTCCCATCCTGTAACTTTGGCGGTAGACATCGGCGGATCGGGCATGAAGGTAATGGCCCTCAATTCCAAGGGCTCTCCCGTCACCGAACGGCTTCGTACACCTACCCCCGAGCCGGCGACCCCAGTCAAAATGCTGGCGATCCTCGATAAACTCAAGGCCCAGATGCCTTCGTTCGACAGGGTCACTGTTGGCTTTCCCGGCGTCATCAAGGACGGCAAGACGATGACCGCGGCGAACCTGCATCCCGACTGGATCGGTTATGCGCTGAAGGCGCGGCTCGAAAGCCACTGGAAAAAGCCGGTGCAGCTTGCGAACGACGCAGCCGTACAGGGCTATGGAGCCATCAGCGGCAAAGGCGTCGAGATGATTCTCACTCTGGGTACCGGCCTGGGGTCGGCCATCTTCATCGACGGCCATCTCTGCTCAGGGCTCGAACTGGGACATCATCCCTGGCGCAAGGGCAAAACCTACGAAGAGTTTCTCGGCCGGAAAGGGCTCAAAAAGCACGGCAAGAAACGCTGGAATGAACTGCTGGAGAAGGCCATCGAGCAGACCGCCCACACCTTCAACTGGGATCACCTCTATATCGGCGGCGGCAACGCCAAGGACATCAAGTTCAAGCTCCCCGCGCACGTAACCGTCGTCTCGAATGAAGATGGCTTGCTCGGCGGCATAGCCGTATGGCGCTTTTCTGAAGGCAAAGCCTGATTCAGGGCAGTGGAAAAATCGTGATCGCGCTGCCATCCAGCAGCGCGAACGACTTGCCATCAGGAGACATGCCTCCATCGCTGAAGTAAGGCGAGCCGGAAGCCTCGAAGACCGTCTTTCCGCCATCCTGATCCACAACGGAAAAGAAGCGATCGGCAATACACTCATCACAATTGCCGGGCGTCAGATACTCAAGCGCGAAACGGCTCGTATCCTGTGTCACTCCGACGATGCGATCGGCGAAGGATCCTGCGGCAGTCGACGCAATGGGTGTCGCTGAACCGTTCGGGCGAACAATCAGCAGCTTCGAAGTATGAAAAAATCCTCGCTCCTCACGCACCACGATCAGGTGGCGCGAATCGAGAAAGCCAATCGGCTTAAGAGACACGGGCCGGTCGTTTTCTTCGAATGTCCACGGCTCGCCGTCGGGCGAGAGAAAGCGGGCATCCGAGGTCAATACAATGATCTTCGAGCAGGTGTACTGTGACTTTCCGGCGCAATAGCTGCCCGCAACGCGCTCGTCGCCCGGCACCCACTCCTTCACAGCATTCGCCTCGGTATTCTGGTCCAGAGCGATCGTCGCGACCTGGTTCAACGGGTCCGGTTGATAGAACTCGAAGTAACGGCCGTCCGCGGTCAGCAGCGGAATGGTTTCGCGGTGTGGCGTCACCCAAAGTCCCCGGGGATTCTGATCCAGCTCCCCTGTCTCAACCGTCTCGAGGTCCGGACCGAGCACGTCGATACGGGTATCGTGACGAAAAATAACGGTGTTACCTGGACCGGGGAAGATATTCAGATCGCCTGCATTCACTGGCCAGGAATGAGTCGCAAGAGCATTCCCCTTGGTATCGAAAATAATTGCCCTGACCTGCCCCGATTTCTCATGAGGATGAAAGGTGCAGGGGGAGTTCGTCGTGAATGCGACAAAAATGCGATCGGGGCCTAGCCAGAACATGCGGGTTCCCGCGGAGTGTTCATGGAGGCATCCGAACGAGACATTGGAAAACAACCCCTTGGGAATGCCGTACGGCTTCAAAGGGATTACAAACGGGCGGAAATCCTGTTTTTTGCCAGCCCAGGCAGGAAGGGCAGCCAGAACACAGCAGAGCACCAGCAGAAATCGAAGAAGTCTGCGGCCCGTTCCGCTTTTGCCCACGTGAAACACCCGTCCCATATAACAAATTTTATGAACGTTCCGCTACTGGAGATATCCCACACAGGTCGCATTTGCATCTCAAAACTCTTGTTGCAAACGCGGCCCATCCAAGATAATGAAAGGAAGGACACCCCTATGGCACCGCGCCGTTTCTATTCCTATCTACGCCTCGTGGCGCCAGCCGCCCTGCTTTGCGGCCTTTTCAGCAGTTGCCCCGCTCACGCACAGTCGCGCCTGAACGATCATGACGTCGAAAAGATCATGAAGAACCTCAAGGAAGATTCAAAGGACTTCTACTCGACGTTCTCCAGTTCGCTGAAGAAAAGCGGCATCCGGAACACCAACCGTGAAAGCGATGCCAAGGCGATGACCGACAGCTTCCAGAAGGAAACCGACGAAATGTGGAAGCGTTTCAAAGATCACAAGCGCGCCGAGGCAGATGTGCAGCGCGTGATCGAGATGGCCGGCAAAATCGACCAGATGGTCTATTCCCTGCAACTCGACAACAAGACGACCCTCAGCTGGGAACGCGTCCGCTCGGAGCTGCACGACATCAGCGCGGCCTTCGGCCTGCAGACCCTCGGTTCACGCGGCGAATAAACCTTTGCTTCAAAAGTATTAAAGGCCGCAGGATGATTCCTGCGGCCTTTAGTTTTTTGCCATTCGAGAGAATTGAGGAATCTGCGCTTGACGCTCTCCGAGCGGCCAGATCCCTCACTTCTTTTCAAAAGGACGCACGGGCTTTAGTAGCGGTAGTGCTCCGCCTTGTACGGTCCATCGACCGACACGCCAAGGTATTCCGCCTGCTTCTGCGAAAGCGTCGTGAGCTTCACACCGATCTTCTCGAGGTGCAGACGAGCAACTTCCTCATCCAGCTTCTTGGGCAGCGTGTAGACGTCGACCTTGTAGGTGTCCTTGTTCTTCCAGAGGTCGATCTGCGCCAGAGTCTGGTTGGCGAAGCTGTTGCTCATCACGAAGCTCGGGTGGCCGGTTGCGCAGCCCAGGTTCACCAGGCGGCCTTCGGCGAGGACGAAGATCTGGTGTCCGTCGGGGAAGGTGTACTGGTCGACCTGCGGCTTGATGTTCGTCTTCTTTACGTCCTTGGCTTCGTTCAGGCGATCCATCTGGATCTCGTTGTCGAAGTGGCCGATGTTGCAGACGATGGCCTGGTCCTTCATGCCCTGCATGTGCTCGTACGTGATGATGTCGAGGTTGCCGGTGCAGGTGACGTAGATGTCGCCGCGTCCCAGAGTGTCTTCAACCGGAGCGACTTCGAAGCCTTCCATCGCAGCCTGCAGCGCGTTGATCGGATCGATCTCGGTCACGATGACGCGAGCGCCCATGCCGCGCAGAGAGTGAGCCGAGCCCTTACCCACATCTCCGTAGCCGCAAATGACAGCGACCTTGCCGGCAACCATGACGTCGGTCGCGCGCTTGATACCGTCGGCCAGCGATTCGCGGCAGCCGTAGAGGTTGTCGAACTTCGACTTGGTGACGGAGTCGTTGACATTGATCGCAGGAACAAGCAGGACACCCTGCTCCATCATCTTGTAGAGGCGATGCACGCCGGTCGTCGTCTCTTCGGAGACGCCGCGCCATTCCTTGGCAAGCTTGTGCCAGTGCTGCGGGTCTTCGGCATGAACCTTCTTCAACAGATCCTTGATGACCTGCTCTTCGTGGTTCGAAGAAGGAGTGTTCACCCAGCCGTCGCCGTTCTCGAGCTCATAGCCCTTGTGGATGAGCAGGGTCACGTCGCCGCCGTCATCGACGACGAGCTGCGGACCGAGGTCGCCCTTGTGGGTCAGGGCCTTGTAGGTGCAATCCCAGTACTCTTCGAGCGTCTCGCCCTTCCAGGCGAAGACGGGTACGCCGGCTGCGGCGATGGCGGCGGCAGCGTGATCCTGCGTCGAGAAAATGTTGCAGCTTGCCCAGCGCACATCGGCGCCGAGGTCGACCAGCGTCTCGATCAGCACAGCCGTCTGGATCGTCATGTGGAGCGATCCGGTCACGCGAACACCCTTGAGCGGCTTCTCGGCCGCGTACTTGCGGCGGATCGACATCAGGCCGGGCATCTCGTGCTCGGCAATGGAAATCTCCTTGCGGCCGAAGTCGGCCAGAGACATGTCAGCTACTTTGTAATCGGTGGTTTCGAGTGTCGCGGTTGCCATCAAAAACTCCTCATATCGTTAAATCGAGATACTTCGATATAATACCACCAATCATGGCATCGATTGTCAAAATCCTGCGTGTCGTCTCCGACGCAAACCGCCTGCGCATCCTGCTGCTACTGGAGCGCGAGGAGCTGTCGGTCGCGGAGTTGCAGGAAGTTCTCGGGATGGGCCAGAGCACCATTTCCACTCACCTGGCGCAGCTGCGGCAGGCCGACCTGGTCGAAGACCGCCGCGTGGGAAAGAACAGCCTCTACCGGCTGAAGAGCGAGAACGGCGCAGCCATGCTGGCAGACCTGCTGGCGCAGGCGCGGCTCGAACTCCCCGAAGCCCAGCTTGACGAGACCGCGGTAAAGACCGTGCTGCGCAAGCGGCAGGACAAGATGCGCGCCTTCTTCGACGAAGTCGCCGGGCGCTTCGGGCGCAGCTATGTGCCGGGCAAGTCATGGAAAAGCGTCGCTGAGGCGCTGCTGAAGCTGATGCCTCCCATGGTGATCGCCGACCTGGGCGCGGGCGAGGGCGCATTCTCGCTCCTCTTGGCCCAACGGGCAAAGCAGGTGATCGCGGTCGACACCTCCGCCCGCATGATCGAGGTCGGAACCGAACAGGCACGCAAGCAGGGCGTAAACAACCTCGAATACCGCCTGGGCGACATGGAAGAGCTTCCCATTGAAGACGCTTCCGTGGACCTCGTCTTCTTCTCGCAATCGCTGCACCACGCACTGCATCCAGCACGCGCCGTGGCCGAGGCTCATCGGGTACTGAAGCCGGGTGGACGGATCGCGATTCTCGACCTCGTGAAACACCGCTTCGAAGAAGCCCGCGAGCTTTACGCCGATGAGTGGCTGGGCTTCAGCGAAGCGGAGTTGGAGGGCTTTCTGGAGTCGGCTGGCTTCTGGGGCATTGAGACTTCGGTGGTGCACAGGGAGCCAGAGGGGCCGGGGTTTCAAACGCTTTTGGCGGTTGGGGACAAAGAGTAGACTCACTCAGGCGGGTGGCCCATTCAAGCCCGCTTTTGGCTTGAGTGGGGCTGCAGGATGTTCGCAGAGACACCTTCCTCTTTCCGCTCACGCTCTCTCGCCGCCCACTCCGATTCGATTTCTACTTTCCCCTTCACGCCTGTGGCGTAATGCAAGAAACTACTCCAGGGCCAGTCTTCCGGACGCTCGCACAACCCCTTCCTCACCGGATTGCGATGGATGTAACGCAGCTTCTCTCGGAACTGCACTTCGCTCCGAATGTTGAAGTCGTAGTAGCGCTTCTGCCAGAAGTGTTCGGCCTCGGCAATGGGCCTGCGCGCAATTCCCTGCTTCAGTGACTTCAATGCGTCGGCGAGTGTTCGTCTCCCAGGCTCGCTGAGCAGGAGATGAACGTGGTCGGGCATGACGACGTATCCATACACGGATAAGTCGAAGCTTGTTCGAACCCGTTCTAATGCCAACTCGAAAACACTTGCGCTTTCTTCATCCACGAACAAAGCGCGGCGGTGGTAGCAGCCGAACGTGACAAAGTGGCTTTGCCCTGAAGCTTGAAAACGAACGAGTCTCGATGGCATGTGGGCTCAGCTTAGAGTGTGTGCGAGCCCCACTCAAGCCAAAAGCGGCTTGAATGGGCCACCCGGATTTCCGCTGTTTCAGAATGGAGTTTCCCCACACAAGCCAGAAGCAGGCTTGTGTGGGCCACCGTCGGGCTCCTCGCTCCCGATTGCCCCTCCGCGCGGCCAAGAATTACACTAAGCGTTAGAGTTTTCAGCGGTTTCGAAAGAGGCGTTCCATGCTCGTCGTTATGAAGCCGCAGGCTACTCCTGAACAGATTCAGGCAGTCTGCGAGCACATTCAGCAACTTGGCTTCCGGGCGCATCCTTTGCCCGGCGCACAGCGTACTGCCATTGGCATAACCGGAAACAAGGACCGTGTCGAAGCCGCCAGCCTTGAAGACCTGCCGGGCGTTGCCGAAGTGATCGCTGTTTCGAAGCCTTACAAGCTGGTCAGCCGCGATGTGAAGGAAGAGAACACCATTATCACCTTCCCCGGAACCGATGCGACCATCGGTGGTAAGGACCTGGCGATGATCGGCGGTCCTTGCTCCGTGGAATCACGCGAGCAGACCTTCGCCGCTGCAGAAGCGATTGCCGCCGCCGGCGCGCAGTTCTTTCGCGGAGGCGCATTCAAACCCCGCACCTCGCCCTATGCCTTCCAGGGCATGGGCGAAGAGGCTCTCAAGATCATGGCCGACGTGCGCGACCGCTTTGGCCTGCGCATCGTGACCGAAGCCATCGACACCGATGCGCTGGAGCTGGTCGACCACTATGCCGACGTGATCCAGATCGGCGCGCGCAACATGCAGAACTACTCCCTGCTGCGTGCCGCGGGACGCAAGCGCAAACCGGTCCTGCTGAAGCGCGGACTCGCAGCGACGCTCGAAGAGTTCCTGATGGCTGCCGAATACATCATGAGCGAAGGCAACTACCAGGTAATCCTGTGCGAGCGCGGCGTGCGCAGCTTTGCCGACCACACCCGCAACACGCTCGACCTGAGCATCGTTCCTGCGGTGCAGCGGCTGAGCCACCTGCCTATCGTCGTCGATCCGAGCCACGGAACCGGCAAACGCAACATGGTTGTCGCACTGGGCCGCGCAGCGGTCGCCGTCGGCGCCGACGGCCTGATCGTTGAAGTGCATCACCAGCCGGATAAGGCGCTCTCCGACGGAGCCCAAACGATCTATCCGGAGCAGTTTGTGCAACTGATGAACGAGTCCAGCCAGATTGCTGCGATCCTTGGCCGCAATGTGCCTCGGGGAATCCACGTTGCCGAGACCGCTTCTGCTGAACGCTAGTCAAACTTCCATGGGACAGAAATGGCGGCCGAACCTGCGCCGCCTTTCTGCACTTGGGCTTCTGCTGCCGTTGCTTCTCGGCGGATGCAGCCGCCATCACTTCCCGCAGTATCCTTCGGACTATCGCGAGTACGCCTACGTCACGAACAGCGGCAGTAATACCATCACTGTTCTGGACCTGGTGAACCTGCGGCAGGATCGTGTACTACCTGTGGGCGCAAACCCGACCGGCATCGCTGCCAGTCCAACGCGCAACGAAGTCTACGCTGTTAACACTGACGGCGGCACTGTCACAGTAATCGATGCCGAGCACAATCGCATTGCCGCGACGATCCCTGTGCATCACAAACCGTATGCCATCGATGTAGACGCAGCCGGCAAGCGCGCTTACGTGGCGAACTCCGCTTCCAACAATGTTTCGGTTATCGATCTCGACGCACGCCGGGAGATTGCGGTCGTGGGCGTGGGCGAAGGACCGGGCCTGGCGAAGATCTCTCCCGATGGCGCAAGTCTCGTCGTTTCGAATCGCACCAGTGGCAGCGTATCGATCATCGATCCGGTCAAACTAAAGGTCCGCGCGGTCTTCGACGGCTGCGCGCAGGCTACCGATATCGCCATTCTGCCCGATTCGTCGAAAGCGTACATCGCCTGCTCCGGAGCAAAGCAGGTGATGGATATCGGGCTGGCACGCCCCGCCAGCAACATCGGTCTTGAGCATACAGACCGGCTGCTGGCCTTGCTCGAGGTTGGCCGCACACCCGTTCACCTTTCACTCAAACCTGACGGCGGCGAGATTTTTGTCTCGAACTTCGACAGCGATTCCATCTCTGAAATTGCGACCTACACCAATGAAGTTGGCGGAGCGTATCTTGTCGGAGCGCATCCTTCCAGCGGAGTCGTCAGCGCAGACAATTCCCTGTTGTGGGTAAGCAACTTCAACGCCGATTCAATCGGTATTTACTCGATCGATGACGGCAAGCTCATCAACACGGTGCATGTGGGCGGTGGGCCAGACGCCGTGGCCTTCTCCGCAAACGGATTCCTCCTGCTTGCAGTCGATGCCCGTTCCAGCGACGTTTCCGTCGTGCGCACGCAGAGCTATGCTTCGAATGGTGCGACGCGCATCGGGTCGCTGTTTACGATGCTGCCTGCCGGAAAGGCTCCGTCCAGCATTGCCGTCAAAGCCTTCCGGGTTCACTAGCGTCAGCGCCAGGCAGTGTTGTTCTTGCCGGAAAGAGCACGGTCGAGAAACGTTGCCGTGCTGATCAGGGCAAGGTGGGTGAACGCCTGCGGGAAGTTTCCGAGGTGTTGGCCGCTTGAGCCGAGCTGCTCCGAGTAAAGCCCGAGATGGTTGGCGTAGCCGATCATCTTATCGAAGAGCAGCTGTGCCTTTTCCACCTGGTGAGCGCGTGCGAGGCACTCGATGAACCAGAAGGAGCAGGCGATGAAACTGCCTTCTCCTCCCGACAATCCATCGACCGGCGAGCTGACGTTGTCATACCGGTAGACGAGGCTGTCCTCCGTGAGGTTCTTCTCAATCGCAGCCAGTGTGGAGAGCCAGCGAGGATCAGTCGGGCTGATGAAGCGCATGAGCGGCATCAGCAACACCGAAGAGTCGAGCGTTTCGGCGCCCTTGTACTGCACGAACGACTGCAGCTTCTCGCTCCAGAAATTTGTAAAGATATCTTCGTAAATCGTGTCGCGAATCTGCCGCCACTTATCGATCGGCCCGGCGAGGGAACGCTTCTCGCTGAGACGAACCGCACGATCGAAGGCTACCCAGCACATCAGCCGTGAATGCAGGAACTCTTTGCGGCCCCCGCGAACCTCCCAGATGCCATCGTCCGGGCGCTGCCAGTTTTCGGCGAGCCAGTCGAGAATGCGTTGCAGGTTATGCCAGCCACGGTATGAGATACCGTCTCCGTACTTGGCTGCGAGATACACAGCGTCCATGAACTCGCCGTAGATATCCAGCTGGAGTTGCTGGTACGCAGCATTGCCGATACGCACAGGCTTTGAGTTGCGATAACCGGAAAGCGATTCGAGGAGTACCTCGTCGAGTTCCTGCCGCCCGTCCGGGTGATACATCACCTGCAGCGGCCCGTGCTCCGCGTTATCCTGCATGCGGTCTCGTATCCAGCCCGTAAAAGCGCGCGCTTCCTCGGTGAAACCCAGGCGCATGAAGGCGTACAAGGAGAACGACGCGTCACGAAGCCACGTATAACGATAGTCCCAGTTGCGCTCTCCACCAATTCTCTCGGGCAGTCCGAAGGTTGCCGCGGCAATCAGCGACCCGTGCTCTTCGCTACACAACAGCTTCAGAACCAGAGCTGACCGGTTGACGATCTCCCGCCAGCGCCCGGTGTAATTCGAGCGGGAGATCCACGAACGCCAGTAATGCGAGGTTTCCTCGAAATGCTGCTGCGCTATCTCGGGAGACATCATCGCCGTGGCGTTTGGGGCATCGCCGTCAACCTCTCCAAATGCGATCGTTGCCGTTTCCCCGGTCTTCAGAGTAAAGGTTCCCAACGCATCGCCGCCGTCGATATCGAGCGGAAAGGTTGTATAAAGCGCCACGCTGGGACACTCTTCCGTTTCCGGTATGAAACAGACAGAATCCTGCTGACGCTCAATCCTGTGACCACACTGGGCGTAGTTGAACCTGGGAGCGCAACGAAATTCGAAGGGAATGCTCCCCTTGATGACGCGCAGCATGCGCAGAATATGGTGCCCGTAGGGAGTCTTGTCCTTGGAGTCGACGACGGGCATGAAATCTGCGATCTCTGCGACACCGTCTTCAGATAGAAAACGCGTCAGCAGGATGTTCGTATCCGGCAAATAAAGCTGCTTGGTGCGCATTCCGGTCATCTGTGGAGTGATCGTCATGCAACCGCCTCGCTCCGGATCGAGCAGGGCTGCAAAGATGGTCGGCGAGTCGAAATCCGGGAAGCAGAGGAAATCGATGCTTGCGTTGATATCCACCAGCGCAATCGACCGCATGTTGCCGATGACGCCGTAATTTTCTATAGGTTCGAATGAGCGCTGCGATGAGGCATCTGCCATAACCTGGATTTAGATGCGTCCGGCAGCGGACACGGCATGAGTCAGGGGAAAAGGCGCATCAGGCCGGATGGGGGCAGATCCGGAACGACAAACGATGCAGCGTGGCCAAAGGCATTCGCAACCGCTTCGGCAGCCATATATCCGCTGCGGACTCCGCTCTCCATCGTCGAGGGCCAGCCGGTGGCAATCCAGTCTCCAGCAAGGTAGATGCCAGGCCAGGGACTCTGCGAGCCGGGGCGAATGCTGTCGAGCATGGGCCGGATAGAGTAGGTAGCGCGAACCTCTTTCGTCACAGCAGCCTTGATCAGTTTGGCCTCACGCACAACCGGGAAGAATTCCTGCAGCTCCTTCAATGCGAGATCGATGATCTGCTGCCGTTCCATGCGGACAAGAGCTTTCGAGGCGCTGATGACAAGCTCGATCGCATGACCTCCATCGGAGGTGACTTGCCCCTGCAGCTTCGACTTGTTGTAGAGCCACTGGATGGTCGTGTCGAGTAACGCGGCATGGGTCAGATCAGTGATCTGCCGATCAAACCAGAGATGAACGCTGGTGATAGGCGAGTGGCCGAACTGCTCCAGGTTCTCAGACAAATCGCGGCTGGCTTCGTTGCAAGGTAGAGCGGGCATCAGCTTCGCCAGCGCTTCAAATGGCAACGCGAGGACCACAGCGTCGCTTTCAAACTGCTGCTCACCTGCGGTGAGGATCCATCGGCCGTTGACCTGCTGGACTGCCTCGACGCTTGCACGCAGATGCACGGAACCGCCGCGGCTCTCGATGTATGGAACCGCTTTACCGTAGAGCTCGCTCAACGGCACGAGAGGGATGCCCATCTTGCCCGCCTCGGCAGAATAGAGAAAGGCCTCGCGAAAGACCTTGGCGGCGTAGCGCACCGAGATGTACTCGGGATCCTCATTCAGCGCGCTCGCAAGCACTGGATACCAGAAGCGCTGGATGGTTCGAGGCGTCTGGCGATGGCGAGCGAGCCACTGCGCGAAGTTCTCTTCAGAGTCCGGAGGAGTGTGGCGAAGAAATCCTTCGATGCCGCGAGCGATGGTGATCTTGTCGGAAAGCGTGAAGCATTTTGCGCCGAGGAACGACGATGAGGTGTGCAGCGGCGCAGGCAGCGATGACGGCTGCAAAGTGCTCTGGCGGCCGCCCGGCTCGATGAAATGGATGGTCGAGGACCAGAAAATTTCGCCCTCCGAACCGATGCGCTTATAGAGATCGATCAGGTTCGTGCAACAGCCGAGCAGAATATGCTGGCAGTTGTCGATGACCTCGCCTGTCCCCGGATGCTCATACGACGACGCCCGTCCACCGACGTAAGGCCTGCGCTCCAGAAGCTGGACGCGATAGCCTGCTTCGGCAAGGGCGCAGCCGGCCGCCAGGCCGGCAACACCACCGCCGACAACAGTGACCGTCTTTCCAGCCGGATCGCCCGTCATCCCTCACCCATCAACCGGTTCCCCGCAACCTGGAGCAGTCCCTGTGCAAGGATCGAAAGCTTCTTCGGGGTCGAAACGGAAACGCGTGAAGCGAAGACCTCGTAATCGTTCGCAACGATCTTCTTGAGCAGCGAGTGGTAAATGTTCACCAACACCCAAAGTGCCGGACGCGAATCGGCGTTGATCAGCGGCAGTAAAGCCTGGCCCGATCTGTAGTACTCCTCCGCGCGGGCGGCGATGGCGCGCAGCAGTTCACGCTCTTCCACCGTAACTTTCTTCTGATTGACTGCGGAGGTCGTGAGCGCGGCCAGCGACACGTTGTAGCGGGCAAGATCTTCGAGTGGCAGATAGATGCGGCCGCGCTCGCTGTCTTCGCGCACATCGCGCAGAATGTTCGTCAACTGAAATGCGATGCCGGTTTCCTCTGCAAGCTTTTCCGCACGCGGATCCGAATAACCGAAGATGCGGATACATGTGAGCCCAACAACCGAAGCGACGAGATAGCAATACTGGTATAGATCGCGGAAGGTCGGGTAGGTATCGAAGCCTTCCATGGATAGCTCTCGATGCAGGTCCATCGCAGTTCCCTGCACAAGCTGATCGAGCAGATCATTGGATATGTTGAATCGCTTCTGCGTGTCACGCAGGGCGATGAAAACCGGATCTGCCGTCTCGGCTCCCGCGGAGGCGCGGCGCCATGCTTCGAGCCACGTTGAAAGGTTCTCGCGGCGGGTCGCAATCGACAGGCTTTCGTCATCCGAAAGATCATCCGCGTGACGCATGAAAGCGTACACCGCACAGATGGCGTTCCGCTTTGCCTCGGGCAATGCGACGAAGGCGTAGTAGAAGTTCTTAGCCTCCGTGCGCGCGATTTCCCGGCAGATACGGTAGGCGTCCGTCACGGACGGAATCATGCGGCCCGGCCTGCTTTCCTCTGACCCAGACCGCGGCCCAGAAATTTCCCTGTCAAGGCACGCAGCAACAGCGCTGCTTTGCGCGTTTTCGAGATGGAAGGACGCGAACGCAGGACATCATAACCCTGCTCCTCGATAGCGCGGAGAATTTCAAGTCCGCCACGCGAGAAGAGATCAAGATCGACGGCCAGCTCGTGATCGACCGAGCCGATCAGCGGAAGTCCCTGCTCGAACATCTGTCGTGCGTACCGGACTTCATGCTCCATCAGGTTTCGGAAGGCCGGAGTAAAGTTATGCTGCGCAATCGTCGCCTCATCCACGCCGAAGCGTTTCATATCGTCTGCCGGGAAGTAGATGCGATCGCGGTCGTAGTCCTCGCGCACATCCTGCCAGAAGTTGGCCAGCTGCAGCGCCGAACAGGTAAAGTCCGACAGGCGGAAGCGCTCTTCGTCACGATAGCCACAGACATAAAGCACCAGATGGCCGACAGGGTTCGCCGAATACCTGCAGTACTCGAGCACATCGCTCATCGTCGCGAATCGAGTGACCGACTGATCCTGGCGAAAAGCAACGAGCAGATCGGCGAACGGCTTCTTTGGAATATCGCAGGCGCGTATGGTCTCTTCGAGCGCTACAAAGACAGGGTGGCGCGTCTCGCCGCGATAGCAGGCGTCCAGCTCCTGTCCCCACAGATCGAGCAGCGCAAGCGATTGCTCGCGGTTGCCGGTCTCGTCTCCAAGATCGTCCGAGACGCGGCAGTAGGCGTAGATCGAGTGAAAGTGCGTGCGCAGCCGCTCCGGCAGAAACCACGATGCAACGTGAAAATTCTCGTAGTGCGTCTCCGACAGCCGCTTGCACCAGGCACGCGCCTCATCGAGAGACGGCCGCGTGGCCGGCATCCGATACTCCGCAGGCAGAGCCGCCCAGCCCTGCTCAATCAATTGTGCTTTGCTTGCCATGTTCTCTTTCAGGGAATGATTGCGGTCTTGATATCGTTCGCGGCCTGCGTGGAAACGCGATGCAGAAAATTATGGAACACTTCGGGCACGGAGGATAGAGGCGCACGTCCGGTGATGTATTCGCGGCACTTGAAACGGCCGCTGCAGATCAGATCAAAGGCGGTGCGAACCGTTGCCGGAGTGTGATGAAAGCTGGCCTTCAGCGTGATGTCGTTGTAATGAAGCTGGTTGGTATCCAGTTCCACTTTGGTCCCCGACGGAGGACCGCCGAAGAAATTTACCGTTCCACCCTTGCGAACCAGGTCGACCGCCCACTGCCACGTCGCCGGAGTTGCGACTGCCTCTATGGCGATATCGAATCCGCGGCCATCTGGCGTAACAGCGCGAGCCGCGGCGATCGGATCTTCCACGGCGCTGATATCTATGACCTCTTTCGCGCCGAAAGTCCTTGCAGCTTCGATCTGAGCGGCGCGCTTCACAATGGCCGTGACATGCACGCCCGCCAGTTCGGCGGCATGCATGAACATCAGCCCGATCGGCCCGGCGCCAATCACCACCATGCGGTCGGCAAGCCGTGGCGCGCTCTCTTCGAGGCCGCGAATCACGCAGGCAAGCGGCTCTGCGAGCGCGGCATGTTCGAACGGAACGCCTTCGGGAATAAGCAGGGTATTTTTCTCGACAATGCGGGCCGGAATGCGAATGTATTCGGCATAGGCTCCATTGTTGAAGAGCAGATCTTCGCAGAGGTTCTGCTGATGGCGCAGGCAGAAGAAGCAATGATCGCACGGAGCCGAATTGAGCGCGACCACCCGGTCACCGGTGCGAAAGCGCGTCACTCCGTCACCTACCTCGGCGACGATTCCCGCTAACTCATGGCCGAACGGAATCGGCGGCGTCAGCATCTTCGCGTGGTAGCCGCGCCGGTATACCTTCAGATCGGTGCCACAGGTCAGTGCCGCATGCACGCGCACAACAATCTCACTGGGACCTGCCGTTGGAACAGGCAAGCGCTCGATGCGCACATCTTCCCGGCCGTAAAGAACAGCCGCTGTCATTTCCTGTGTCATTACTTTTATTTTCTCAGACTTGCGCCAGGTTCGGTTCGATGAAGATCTTCATCGAATCCGGTCCGGGATTTGAAGCCAGTTCGATTGCAGCGACAGCGTCTTCGAGCGAAAAACGGTGCGATACCAGTCTCGTAAGATCGAACCCATTCCGGTAACCATCGAAAACCAGCGCCGCACCCTCGTCCTGAATCTCTTCCGAAGCGCTATAGGAGCCGATCAGCGATTTCTCTTCCATGCAGATATCCGCCGGGTCGATTACCGCGTCGCCATGCTGGGTCTGGGCAAAGAGCAGTACCCTTCCCCCGGGACGCGCCGCATTCATAGCCGTCTTGATCAACGCGTTTCCGCCGACGGCCAGGATTACAGCATCGGCCCCGCGACCTTCACTGGCCGCATGCGCCACCGCGACTACATCTTCCTTGCCCGCGTCGATGGGATGACGCAAACCGAACTCGGCGGCAATCCGGTGACGTTCAGGAAACAGGTCGGAAGTTAAAACCTTGGCTCCTGTCTGTGCAGCCAACGATGCCAGCAGGATGCCTATGGGCCCCTGCCCGATCACCAGGACAGTTTCGTCCGGCTCAAGCGCCAGGTTACGGACCGCCTTAAAGCAGGTGTTCACGGGCTCGACGAAGGCAGCCTGCTCGAAAGGCACCCCATCAGGAATCTTCACCAGCCCACGGCGCACGATCCAGTCCATCACGCGAACGTATTCCGCGAAACCACCGCCCGAGGGCTCGAAGCCGGCCGTGCAACCCACCTTCTTATAGACCTCGCACTGCGCGAAGGTCTTCTTGCGGCAGTAATAGCAGTGCCCGCAGGGGATGTGATGGAAAACCATGACGCGGTCTCCCACGGAAAAGCCCTGCACCCGTTCGCCAACCGCGGCAATGGTTCCGGCAGTTTCGTGGCCAAAGATACGTGGCGCAGAGTGCGAGCCAGTGTGGATTTTCTTGAGATCCGTGCCGCAGATGCCACAGGCGGCTACGCGGATAAGTACTTCGTCCGGACCGATTGCCGGCACCGGGACGGTTTCAACACGGACATCATTGACGCCGCGATAAACGGCAGCGCGCATGGTCGCCGGAACTCCGGCGAAATCGAGAACAGAACTAACTTGGGATGCGGAAGACATGCAATTGTTTAGATGACGGCGATTTCTTTTTGATGCGCGGCTACGAACCGGTCGAGTTCAGCGGCAAGTCCGGTCGCGGCCGCCTTGCTCTGGCGGCCCAGGCGCAACAGCGCCGGCCAGTAAGCAGGACGGAGAGCCGCGTAGAACACCAGCCCGCCCATGTTCAGCTGGCCGTCCGGTGTCATGAACTTATTGAAATCAGGCAGCTTATCCGTGTAGCCGTCGGATATGCCCTTCATGCAGTAGAACGTAAGTCCATTCTTTGCCGCGACTCTCGCTACCGCCGCGGCTTCCATCTCCGCCACAACGCTCTTGTGCTCTCCTGCGAGCGCTCGCTTTTCGTTTGCCAGAGCGACGTGGTTAAGCGTGAGGATGCGAAAACCGTCTCGCGAGGCCGTCGGATAGTGTTCGCCGGTGGTCACATCGACGATCTCATTCGCCATGCAAACAGCTCCCGGCTTTACCGCGCAGGTGAGCGCCCCGGCCCAGCCGTAAGAGATCAGCGCGTCCGGCGAGAATTCCAGCGCCTGGACAGCTGCTTTCGTAGCCGCAGCCGCGCCCATGCCGCCGGCAATCGCGATGGCTGGCACTCCACCAATATGCCCGGTCCAGCTGCGGTCACCGGTCTTTGTCCAGCCGCTTTTTACCAGAGGCTGCAGTTCGTCTTCGAGGGCGGCAATTATGGCAAGCTTTTTCATCGCGTCTTCTCCTCGGGTGGGGCGTAACCGTTCTTGCGAAACCAATCGATAGCTGCGCGCAAAGCCGAATATACGGGTACGATGCGGAAGCCCAATTCACGCTGCGCCTTGGCGGAAGAGGCAAACATCTTCTTGCGCCCCATGCGCACGGCTTCGACCGTCGCCCGCGGTTCGAGCCCGCGCATCCGCCCAGTGATCAATTCGTCAAAACAGGCAAAGATCATCGCAACAGCATGCGGAACCTTGATCGATGGCGACGGCAGACCGGTAATCGCTGACATTTTGTCCAGAATCTGCTTCAGCGTGAGATTCTCACCACCAAGAATATAGCGCTCCCCGAAACGTCCGACCTCGAGCGCCGCCACATGAGTGGCAGCTACCTCCGTTACATCGACAAGATTAAGGCCCGTGTCAACATAGGCTGGAAACTTACGGTTCAGGAAATCGACAATGATTCTGCCGGTCGGCGTTGGCTTTAAGTCCATAGCGCCAATGGGCGTCGTCGGGTTGAGCAGGACGACCGGCTGGCCTGCGCGAGCCGCTTCGATGGCTACCTGTTCGGCCATAAACTTGGACCGCTTATAGTGCCCGACCATATCCGACAGGCTGACCGGGGTCGTCTCGTCCACGATGGTACCGTCGCTCTTGAATCCCATGGTGGCGACGCTCGATGTATAGACGATGCGGCGCACACCCTCTTCCCCTGCCAGCCGTAGTAGTCCGCGCGTGCCTTCGACGTTCGCGGCGTACATTGTGGCCGGGTCTTTCACCCAGAGACGGTAATCTGCCGCGACGTGCATCAGTGCGTCGCAGCCCTGAACCGCCGAACGCATGCTCTCCGGTTTCAGCAGGTCGCCGACTACGGTTTCCCCGCGAATCCCTTCGATGTTCGCCAGGTTGCTGCTCTTGCGCACAAGCAGGCGGAGGTCGGCTCCCTGGCCGGCCAGTTTTCTGGCGACATGGCTTCCCACAAATCCGGTAGCGCCGGTAAGAAAAATCTTCATCGTGCAGTCGTTGCTATCGCCTTCTATCTTACGGGAATACGAGTCCTATAAATCCTTTCCCTGCAAGCGAAAGAGGAAGGATCTTTCGATCCTTCCTCTTTGCTCCACGCCTCCGTCAATTCTTAGTCGTAATACTCAAGCCCAAGGTGGGTGATGAGCTCTTCGCCCTGGATATGGCGCAACGTGTTCTTCAGCTTCATCAGCTGGATGAACAGATCGTGTTCCGGATACAGACCTTCCGCGCTCTGCGGCGACTTGAAGTAGAAGCTCAACCATTCCTGGATGCCGAGGTGCTTCAACTCCGGTGTGCGCTGGGCGAGATCGAGGAAGAGCACCAGGTCGAGCGCCAGCGGAGCGGCAAGGATCGAGTCGCGGCAGAGAAAATCGACCTTGATCTGCATGGGGTAACCGAGCCATCCGAAGATGTCGATGTTGTCCCAGCCTTCCTTGTTATCGCCGCGCGGCGGGTAATAGTTGATGCGGACCTTGTGGTAGATGTCCTTATAAAGGTCGGGGTAGAGCTCCGGCTGCAGGATGTAGTCGAGCACACCCAGCTTCGACTCTTCCTTCGTCTTGAAGGACTCAGGATCGTCGAGCACCTCGCCGTCGCGGTTGCCTAGGATGTTGGTCGAATACCAGCCGGAGACGCCCAGCATGCGCGACTTGAAGGCCGGAGCCAGAACCGTCTTGATGAAGGTCTGGCCGGTCTTGAAATCCTTGCCGCAGATCGGTGCACCGGTCTGCTTCGAAAGTTCGATCATGCAGGGCAAATCAACGGTGAGATTCGGCGCCCCGTTGGCGAATGGAATGCCTTCCTTCAGCGCTGCGTAGGCATAAATCTGCGAAGGAGCAATGCTCGGATCGTCGTCGACCAGGCCTTTTTCGAAGGCTGCGAGCGTCTGGTGTACAGCGGTCGGCTCAAGGAAGATTTCCGTCGAGCCGGTCCAGATCATGACCGCGCGCTCAACCTTCGATTTGAACTGCTGAATGTCGGCGCGCACCTGCTGGGCGAGATCGCACTTGCTCTTGCCCTGCTTGACATGGGTTCCGTTGAGGCGCTTCACATAGTGCTGATCGAATACCGCCGGCATCGGCTTGATCGATTCAAGAAACGGCTTGATGGTCTGCAGGTGATCGCGATCGAGCACATTCGCATGCTGGGCGGCTTCGTACATGTCTTCCGGAAAGATCTCCCACCCGGTAAAGACAATGTCATCGAGCGATGCGAGCGGTACGAAGTCCTTAATGAGCGGGGTATTGTTCTCTGTTCGCTTACCGAGGCGAATCGTGCCCATCTGGGTGAGCGCGCCTATCGGCTTTGCCAGGTTCCTGCGAACCGCTTCTACACCTGCAATCAACGTAGTGGCGACGGCACCCATGCCGACCACCATGACACCCAGCTTTCCTTCTGCTGGCTGAATCTGCGCAGCCTTTTCCTTCGACATCTCTTTCTTGTCTTCCTCTTCGAGCAAGTATGCGTTTTTTCAACGGCTTAAGTTTCCCCCTTCAGGAAGAGGGTTGGCAAACCGCGAAGGCTCAAATGAGGGAAACAAGGGTTTAACTGCGAAGAGACAGCATTAAAGGACGATCAGGCCGCATCGGGCCGGACACGATCCTTCCAGTGAGACCACACGAACCAGACGACTGCGACCAGGAGTAATACGACAACAACCGTATGGAAACGGTGGAAGGCAGTCTTGAATGCCGGATTCGTCTCCCATGCCTGTCCAAGCTTCATTCCCGCGTACGCCAGCAAAAAGCACCACGGCCAGGAACCGAGAAACGTATAGATATGGAAGCGAAGCTGGTTCATGCGGGCGATTCCAGCGGGCAGAGCGATGAACGTGCGAACCACCGGAAGGAGACGGCCTACAAAAACCGTGATGGAACCGTACTTCGAGAAGAAATGCTCGGCGCGGTCGAGGTCGCGATGATCGAGCAGCACGAACCGGCCATATTTCATGATGAAAGGACGGCCGCCGATGGCGCCGATCCAATAAGCGATCAGAGAACCGAGGTTGCAGCCGATAGCCCCCGCCGTCGCCACGCCCAACAGCGAAAGTCTCCCGGTATGAACGAGATAGCCGGAGAACGGCATAATGATCTCAGACGGTAGCGGGATGCACATCGACTCGATGCCCATAAGCAGGGCAACGCCCGCGTAGCCGGTGGAAGAGATGGTGGCGATGATGAAATGCGCCAGGATGGCGAGAATTTTCTCTGTCATTCGAATCGAAGTATACGTTATGGCCATTTGATCCCGGTTATCTCCGGCGGTCATTCGCCCTCAGTTCTTTCTGTCAGGAGCGCCTGCGTAGAATGCTTCCATGGCAACGAAGAAGAGCAGCGTAAACCGGACTCTCGCCGGAGCAAAAAAATCCCCTGCAAAGCCGAGCAAAAAGGCAGACCTGGCCCCCGAGCGGGTCTCCGAGATCCTGCGCCGTTTAAGCGAGATGTACCCGAAGGCGGAATGCGCACTTCATCACCGCAACGCCTGGGAGCTGCTGGTAGCCACAATCCTCTCGGCCCAGTGCACCGATGTGCGCGTGAATATGGTCACCCCGGAACTTTTCCGCAAGTTTCCCACACCCAAGGCAATGGCTGAGGCCTCTCTGCCGGCACTGGAAGACGAAATTCGTTCCACCGGTTTCTACCGGAACAAGGCCAAGTCGATCTCTGGCGCAGCCAAGCGGATCACCGAGGTCTTCGGCGGCAAAGTTCCGAAGACGATGGACGAGTTGCTGACCGTTCCCGGAGCGGCGCGCAAGACGGCAAATGTGGTGCTGGGGGTAGCCTATGAAATCGCCGAGGGCGTTGTGGTCGACACGCATGTGCTGCGTATTTCCAAACGATTGGGGCTAACCCAGGCGACCGAACCAAAGAAGGTCGAGCAGGACCTGATGAAAATCCTGCCTCCCGACCACTGGATCGCCTTTTCACACGAGGTCATCTTCCATGGCCGCCAGGTGTGCGTGGCGCGGAAGCCACGCTGCGTGGAATGCGGCCTGGAAACCCTCTGCAACGCTCCGGACAAAACCTGGAGCAGTCACTAGCCTTTCAAGGCAGAGATCGTAGCGGCTACAAGTCCATCGAGATGATGCGGATCGGCCTCAGCTGCCGGCTCCCACCCATGCTCCCTTAGAGTTCTGCTGGTCACGGGCCCGATGGAGATGGCTTTAAGCCCTGCCGGACGCATGATTTCCGCTGCATCGAGCAGGTGGAAAAAATTCGAGACGGTAGACGAGCTGGTGAACGTCGCCGCATCGACGGAAGGTTCGGCGGCAAACAGAGTAGCTATCTCCCGGGCAGACTCATCGGGAACAACGTTGCTGTAGGCCTCGGCGACATCAACGGCCGCTCCCCGTGCAATCAGCTGCGTGGGCAGGATATCGCGGGCCACTTCGGCCCTGATAATGAGGATCCTGTCGCCCGGTTCCGGCTGACCCAGTGCTTCAAGCAAAGACTCGGCGACGTATCCACCCGGCGTAAGAGCAACCGGGATCCCCTGCTGGCGCAGGCTATCAGCCGTTCCGGAGCCGATTGCTGCAACCTTCTGCTGCACAAAAAGGGATGGCTGCAGACCCAGCACTTGCAGTCGATCCCCTATAGCCCGCGCGCCATTGGCGCTGGTCACTACGATCCATCGATAAACTGCGAGAGTCCGGAGGGCGGTATCGAGGCGATCAAAGGACGGCGGTGGAACGATCTCGATTGCGGGGATTTCGATCGTCTCAGCGCCCTGTTCCTGCAGCAGGCGCGCGAACTGGCCTGCCTGGTGACGGGCGCGGGTGATGAGAATGCGCTTGCCCGCAAGCGGTGGCAAGGCGCTCACCCGCTCAGCGATTCCAGAAGATCGCCGGCGCCCTGCTCGATGAGGGTGGCGGCGAGTTGTTCGCCTACAGCTTCGGGCGAATCGGCGGGAACACATTCGTGCTCTACGCGAACCGTGGCCGAGCCATCGGGCGAGATGACTACCCCGGCAATCATGTATCTGCTGCCAACCGGAGCGCAGTGGATGCCGATGGGAACCTGGCAGCCTCCGCCGAGCGCAGCCAGCGCGGAGCGCTCGGCGGTGACGGCAAAACGGGTCGCGGCATCGTCCAGAAAAGCCAGCGCATCAATGGTTGTGGCGTCTCCCGCCCGTGTTTCTATAGCAAGCGCACCCTGCCCGGCAGCCGGGCACAGAATAAGCGGCGAAAAGCGCTCGCGCAGGAGTTCGGTACGTTCCAGCCGGTCGACACCGGCCGCAGCGAGAATAATGGCGTCGGCCAGCCCCTCTGAGAGCTTGCGCAGGCGGGTGTCGATGTTGCCGCGAAACTCGATGTAACGCAGATCGCTCCGCTGGGCACGAAGCTGGGCCTGGCGGCGCAGGCTGCTGGTGCCGACGCGCGCCCCTTGCGGTAGCGCGGCGAAGCTTTCGTAATCGACGGAGAGAAAAACATCGCTGGCATCGGCGCGAGGCGGAATCGCGGCGAGCGCAAACGGATCGGCCAGCGTGGTTGGAAGATCTTTGAGGCTGTGCACGGCAAGATCGATGCGGCGCTCGACCAGCGCCTCTTCGATCTCTTTCGTAAACATGCCCTTTGAGCCGACCTGCGCGAAGGTCAGATGCTGCATGGCGTCGCCGGTTGTGCGGATAATCTCAATTGAGACTTCGTGACCGCGCGAACGCAGTTCGCCAGCGACAAAGTTGGCCTGCCAGAGCGCCAGTTGCGACCCACGGGAACCGATGCGAAGCGATGTGGGATTACTCATGAAATTTTTCTCTCGTCGAGGTCAGCGAAGGATGAGATATGCCGCCCACCTCCTCGGGCCTTTCAGGAAGCTGGAAGGCTGAGCGGATGGCGTCTACCGTACCTGCGTCACCCGCCCCCGCTGCATCCTTCAGGGCGCGAAGAGGATGGTGCAGAAACTTGTTTACCAGCCCGCGGGTGACCGCTTCGACGGCAGCAAACTGCTCCGGCGTGAGCGAACTGAGACGTGAATGCGCTCGCCGCAGCTCTGCCTGGCGCACCTCTTCAGCGTAACTCTGGAGACTGACGAGGGTCGGCACCACGTCGAGGGCGTCGAGCCTGCGGCGGTAGCGCAGGAATTCTTCTTCGAGAATCTCCTCGGCATGATGCGCTTCCCTGGACCGGTCTGAAAGATTGACCGCGGCTACGGACTGCAGGTCGTCAATGTCGTACAAAAAGATGCCATCGAGCTTGTTCATGGACGGATCGACGTCGCGAGGGACGGCTATGTCGATAAAGAACATGGGCCGATTGCGGCGCCGGTGCATGAACTGCTGGGCGTGCGGAGTGCGAAAGAGGAACTCTGACGACCCGGTGGAAGTAATGACGATGTCAGCCTCATCGGCGCGCTTTTCAAGATCTTCGAAGCGGATCACATGGGCATTGAACTTCTGAGCCAGCCCTACGGCGCGTTCATAGGTACGGTTCGAGATCATCAGCGAACCGGCGCCCTGCTGCATGAGGTGGCGGGCGGCGAGTTCACTCATTTTCCCGGCGCCGACAAGAAGCACACGCTTGCCTTCGAGCGAACCGAAGATCTTTCGCGCCAACCCAACCGCGACCGAGGCGATCGATACAGAAGACGAACCGATCTGGGTTTCAGAACGGACCTTTTTGGCGACAGAGAACGCGCCCTGCAGCAGGCGTTCCAGATTGGCACCGATCGCGCCGACGGAGCGGGCGGCGGCATAAGCTTCCTTCACTTGACCGAGAATCTGCGGCTCGCCAACCACCATCGAGTCAAGGCTCGATGCCACGCGGAAAAGGTGCCGTATGGCCTCACCCTCGCGGTGCTGATAGAGATGTGGCTGCAGTTTCGCCGCGTCGACGGAGAATCGGCGGTTCAGGTAGGTGCCCAGCTCCGGGTCGCGTTCGTCGTAACAGACCAGCAGCTCCACGCGGTTGCAGGTGGAAAGGATCATGCCCTCTTGCACTCCGGGGTGACTCAGCAGGGACTCGGTCTCCGCCGCAAGCCGTTCAGGGGCGATAGCCAGCCTTTCGCGCAGCTCTACCGGAGCGGTCTTGTGATTCAGTCCCGTGAGCAGAATCTTCATGAGGCGCTGAACCTGTGCACGGAGCTGAGGAGATTGGCCGCCCAGACCGACAGCATCACCAGGAAGACAATGGATGACAGGTAAACCGCGCGCCGCCCGCGAAGGCCGGTGCTGCGCCGCACAAAAAGCATGACAGCGTACAGACCCCACATGACGAACGAGAGCAACACCTTAGGGTCGGCGAAGTAGGCCGACCCGAAATGTTCCTGGGCGATCAAGGAGCCGGCGAACAGGCCCAGCGTCATGGCGCAAAACCCAATGATCAGCGTAGTTTGCGCGATCTGGTCCATGGTATCGAGTGGCGGCAGCCATTCGAGGAACCCTGGGGAACGCTTGTCTTTCAGCCGGCGCTCCTGCAGAAGATAAAGAAAGCTCGCTGCAAGGCTGAAGATAAGCGTGGCATAGGCCATGAGCAGAGATGCGATGTGCAGATAGAGCCATCCGCTGCGAATGACCGGTGAACTGAAGGTATATTTGTCAGGCCCGAGCGCCGGCACCACGATGAGCAGCACCGAGAGCGGCAGGGCGAAAACGCCGAATGAAAGCGTGCGATAGCGCAGCGCAATGGCCAGAAAGACCGAGGCGATCAACAGCGCAAGAACCGACTGGACCTCGTGCATGCCGACCGGCATCCAGCGGTGGGCGGCCACCAGCATCTCCGCCGAGGCGACCAGGTGAAAGAGCCACGCTGTGACCGCGAGGGGGACGCAAATCCTGCGCCAGACCTCCCGGCTACGGCCAAGTAGCGCGGCGACCGCCGATACTGACGCCAGTCCGTAAAGAAACGCCGCAACTCGAAGCCATACAAGGGACATAATCAAAAAATCGAAGGCAACTTTCAGTATAAACTTTGCTTCCTCTGGCGGGGCCTGGGGTCAATGATGACCTCCTGAACATCCAGATAAAATCTTTCGCTCTCACTGCAAGCGGGATTCCGCTCCCAGGAAAACCGCTATTTCAGTCCGCATCCCACTGACCAGAACGAACGATTCACGAGAAACGGAGACAGTCATGGATTACCGCGTACATTCCGGACAGATTGAAGAAGATCAGGTTAGCTCGTATCTCGAAAGCCAGTCGGCCAAGGTGCCAAGCAGCTTCTATCTGGGCGCCGCCCTTGCGTCGATGGTGACCTCGCTTGGCCTCAAAGCTGCGGGCAAAGACCATGCCGCCCTGTTCATCGGCCAGTGGGCTGCGCCGTTCCTGATCATCGGGACCTATAACAAGATGGTGAAACAGCACGGCTCGGACTCCATCAGCAAGGCGGCCTAGCAGTACTTCCGGGACTACACGTCAGCGTGCCCTTCGGGGTATGCTGACTTGAGCCCGTGTCTGACATTTCTACACCTCTCCCCGCTACGCAAGCCGAACAAACTCCGCTGATGCGCCAGTATTGGGCGGCGAAGCAGCAGCATCCGAATGCCCTGCTGTTTTTCCGCATGGGCGACTTCTACGAACTGTTCTATGACGATGCCAAGGTCGCCGCGCGCGAACTCCAGATCACACTGACCGCACGCGACCGCGAAAAGACCCAGCCAATGTGCGGCGTTCCCTACCATGCGGCGGAGGGGTATCTCACACGCCTGCTGCGCAAGGGATACCGCGTGGCCATCTGCGAACAGATGGAAGACCCGAAGCTGACGAAAAAGATCGTTCGCCGCGAGGTCACACGCGTCCTTTCGCCAGGAACAGCCATGGACCCGGCGCTGGGATCGAGCGAGAACAACTACCTTGCCGCACTGCATGTGCAGGGTGAAACTGCGGCCCTCGCCTATCTCGATCTTTCGACCGGCGATTTTCGCGCAACGGAGTTTTCAGGGCCGAACGCTCTCGCTCAGTGTGCCGACGAGCTCGCCAAGCTCTCTCCGAGCGAATTGCTGGCGCCGACGGCAAATGCCTTGCTGAACACCAGCCGCGAGATTTCCGCCGCCTGCGACCAGATCCGAACGAAAACACCGCTCGAAGACTGGGCCTTCGCAAAGGACTATGCTCTTCCTTTGCTCGAGCGGCAGATGGGAACGACATCGCTTGATGGCTTCGGTTTTTCGGGACATCCCGTTGCAGCGATTGCAGCCGGCGTGATCATCCACTACGTCCGCCAGACCCAGCAGACCGATGCCGCGCACGTTGACACGATTCGTTACTACGAACGCAATCAGCACATGCATCTCGACCAGGTCTCAGTACGCAACCTGGAACTGCTTGACCCGATTTTTCATGAAGCCGGAGCAGATGCCACACTCTGCCGGGCGCTCGATTGCCAGGCGACTCCGATGGGCAAGCGGCTGCTGCGCGCATCGATTCTTCGTCCGCTGGTGGATGCGGCTGCGATTGAGCAACGCTATGAGGCCGTTGCCGAGACAAAGCAGGACCTGATCAAGCGCGAACAGGTTCGCCGCTCCCTTAGCGGCATTCTCGACCTGGAACGATTGCTGGCTCGCATCTCGCTCGACAGCGCTGGACCGCGCGACCTGCTGGCATTGGCCGCATCGATGCAGAACCTTCCACAGTTGAAGGGAAATGCTGCGGCATTCGAATCAGTCTTTTGGAAGATGGCCTGCGAACGACTGGACCCGCTTGAGGATCTCTCTTCAGCAATTGCCACCACCCTTGTTGCCGAGCCGCCGCTTACCCTTGCAGATGGGGGCGTGATCGCAATCGGCATCCACGCAGAGCTGGACGAGCTGCGAACCATCAGCCACAGCGGACGTTCCTCTATTGCGGCAATCGAAGAACGCGAGCGGCAGCGAACGGGAATCTCTTCGCTGAAGGTCCGCTTCAATTCCGTCTTCGGTTATTACATCGAGATCACCAAGTCGAACCTGGGCAAGAACGTTCCCGCCGACTACGAACGCAAGCAGACACTGGTGAATGCGGAGCGCTTTACGACACCCGAGCTGAAGGAATACGAGGTCAAAGTTCTGACAGCGCAGGAACGCTCGGTCGAAATCGAGAAGCGCATCTTTGGCGAGCTTCGCAGGAACGTCATAGAGCACGCGGGACGCATTCGCAAGACAAGTTCCGTCGTTGCGGAGATCGATCTCATCTCCGGCTTCGCGCACCAGGCTTCTCTTCGCAACTACAGCCGTCCAATTCTCGACGCTTCGCCAGTACTCGAAATTGTTGGCGGGCGACATCCGGTGATTGAGCAACTGATGGAGAACGCGGGTGAAGGCCGCTTTATTCCAAACGATCTTTATCTCGACTCCGCTGGCCCGAGCCTGCTGCTGCTGACCGGTCCGAACATGGGCGGCAAGTCAACCTATCTGCGGCAGGCGGCGCTATTGGCCATCATGGCGCAGATGGGTAGCTTCGTTCCCGCGGATCGCATGCGTTACGGCGTTGTCGACCGCGTGTATACGCGCATCGGCGCAAGCGACAATGTAGCGCGCGGGCGCTCGACCTTCATGGTTGAGATGATGGAGACGGCGACCATTCTCAACACCGCAACCGATCGCTCCCTGATCCTGCTCGACGAAATGGGCCGTGGCACGTCGACTTTCGACGGACTAGCGCTGGCTTGGGCCACTGTCGAATATCTGCACGCACATGTGGGAGCAAGGACGCTCTTTGCGACGCATTATCACGAGCTGACGATCCTCGCCGAAGAGTTGAAGAAGCTCAAGAATCTTCGTGTGGCCGTAAAGGAATCTCCTCAGGGCATTGTGTTTCTACATTCGATTGAAGAGGGCCCTGCGAACAAGAGCTACGGTATCGACGTGGCACGGCTCGCGGGCCTGCCTTCACAGGTGATTCAGCGTGCAAGGCAGGTGCTGAAGCAGCATGAGCGTTCGGCGCGGCGCGATGTTGCGGTCGAGACCGAAGCTGCTCCGATGCAGATGACGATGTTCACGCCGATCTCGCAGCGGGTCCTCGATCGGCTGGAAGAGACCGATGTGAACTCGCTTACTCCATTGCAGGCATTAAACCTGCTGGAAGAACTAAAGACGGAAATTCGCGGCGGGAGCGGTAAGGCATGAATCTACGCGAGCAGGTTGGGCAACTGCTGATTGCAGGACTCGAAGCACAACAACTCACAGCAATGGAAAAAGCCTGGCTGCGGCTGATCCGGCCGGGTGGCGTGATTCTCTTTCGCAGAAACATTGCGGATCCTACACAGGCCGCCGAGCTTCTTCGACAGACGACAGAGATCGCAGGTGCTCCGCTCTTTCGCTGCGTCGATGTGGAAGGCGGACTGGTCGACAGACTGCGCGACGCGATTGCTCCGATGCCCTCTGCTGCCGCGGTCTTTAATTCCGGCCGCAGATCGCTCTACGTCAAGCATGGCAAGCTCATCGGCCGCGAAGTAAAAGCTCTCGGATTCAATGTGACGCTCGCTCCGGTTCTCGATCTCGCGCTGCCCATTTCATCGAAGGTGATGCGTACACGTGTTGTCTCGCCGGAAGCGGACGAAGTGATTGAGTATGCTTCGGCGTTCCTCGATGGCCTCGACAGCGAAGGCATTCTAGGATGCGGTAAGCATTTTCCGGGGCTCGGCGCCGGCACGCTCGATTCGCACGAAGCGACGCCGCACATCCAGCGCTCGGCAAAAGAATTGTGGAACGAAGACCTCGCGGTCTTTCGCGCACTCGAGCCGCGCCTTCCGATGATGATGATCTCGCATGCGACTTATCCGCTGGCAAAGGATGACACTCCGGCCTCGGTTTCTCCGTACTGGGTCACAACCATCCTGAAGAAACGCATCGGCTTTGCAGGGCTCGTCGTTTCGGACGACATGGAGATGGGCGGCATTCTCAAGCATATGCCGATGGAAGAGGCAGTTGTTCACGCGGTGCTGGCTGGCGTGGAACTGATCGAGATCTGCAAAGATCCCGCGCTGGTTCTGGCCGGCTACGAGGCGTTGTTACGCGAGGCGGAACGTTCGAGTGCCTTTCGCAAGCGGGTGGAAACAGCCGCGCAAAAAGTCGTCGAGCACAAATACCGGCATCTCGATGCAGGAATGCCGTGTCCACCATCTGCTTCGCAGATCGCGAAGCTGCGCGAGAGCGTGAAGAAGTTCTCCGCCGAGGTTTCGGAATGAAGGCAATGATCGTAGCCGGCATGATGAGCGGCACCTCTGCTGACGGGGTCGATGTTGCAATGGTGAAGATCTCGCCCTCATCCGGCTATCCGAAGATGAAGCTGCTTGCTCATCATTCGGCCGGCTATCCGGCAGCGCTGCGGCGTGCGGTCATCGCCTCGATGAATGCTCCCGAAATTTCCACTGCGGAGTTAGCCCGTTTGAACTGGCGGCTCGGCATCGCCTATGCCGAGGCATTGCGCGAAGCGGTCGACAAAAGCGGCGTCAAGCCAGACCTTGTTGGATGCCACGGGCAGACGATCTATCACCAAGGCAAGCCTTCGCTCTACGCGGGTCGACGCATGGCCTGCACCTGGCAGCTCGGCGAGCCGGCGCTGATCGCGGCGGAGATGAAGATTCCGGTGGTGTCGAACTTTCGCCCTGCCGACATGGCCGCAGGAGGACAGGGAGCGCCGCTCGTGCCTCTACTCGACGCTGTACTCTTCGCACATACGAAGCGCGGGCGGGTCTTGCAAAACATCGGCGGCATCGGCAACCTGACCGTGATGCCTGCAGGCGCAAAGCCAGGTCAATTTTTCGCGTTCGATACTGGCCCGGGAAACATGGTGATCGATCAGCTGATGGAGAAGCTCTACCAGAAAAATTTTGATCGCGACGGCCGCGTGGGACGAAGCGGAAAGGTCCTAGATCCGGTCATTTCAACCGAGCTGCGCAAGCCGTACTACAAAGAAGCTCCGCCGAAATCAGCAGGACGCGAAGAGTATGGGGCAGAGTTTGCCGCAAGTTTTCTGAATGCCTGTCAGAAGTTAAGCAAAAAGCCGGAAGACGCCATCGCTACCGCGACCGCTCTAGCCGCGGAGAGCATCGCACTTGCCTACAGCAGCTTTGTGCAGAAAAAGATGACCGGCCCCGTCGACTTTATCGCCTCCGGTGGAGGCACACGTAACCGCACACTGATGCAGCTGCTCGAACAGAAGCTCACTCCTCTTGGCTGCTCTGTTTCTACTATCGACGATGCAGGTATGCCTTCGCAGGCAAAAGAAGCCGTCGCGTTTGCATTGCTGGCGTGGCAGACATGGCATCATCTTCCTGGCAATCTGCCTTCGGCTACCGGAGCGAAGCGCCCGGCGATTCTTGGCGAAGTCTGCTATGCGTAAACTTGCGTGGCTGCTGACTGCAATGTTCCTGACCGGCTGTAGTACGTCGCGTCCTGATCCGAATACGGTGACCGTACTGATTGAAAGCAGCCCCTCGAATCTCGATCCGCGCATTGGCACCGATGCGCAGGCCGAGCGCATCGATCCGCTGATCTTCGATTCGCTGCTGCGTCGCGATGCTCATTTCGGGCTTGGTCCCTGGCTGGCCGACAAGTGGGAGCAACCGGATAATCGCACCCTCGTCTTTCATCTCCATCCTGGCGTGCATTTTCAGGATGGCCGGCCGCTCACCTCGCGCGATGTGAAGTGGACGCTCGATTCGCTGACGAACGGCACTGTCATCACCATTCGCTCAGGGGCCTATCGCAACATCTCAAGCGTGGACACGCCCGATCCGCTGACGGTGATCATTCACCAGTCGAAGCCCGATCCAGGACTGATCTGGAATCTCTGCGACGGGGCCATCGGCATCGTTCCCTACGGCAGCGGACGCGACTTCTGGCGGCATCCCATCGGCAGCGGGCCATTCCGCTTCGTTAGCCAGCAGGTGGATAACGAAGTGATCGTGGAGCGATCCGCGAACTACTGGCGCACGCCTCCGAAGATTCAACGTGTTCGCTTCGCCGTCGTGCCGGATGCGACCACTCGCGCGCTCGAACTGCAGAAGGGGTCGGCGGATGTCGCCATCAACGCCTTCCCCGCCGACACGGTTCTGGCTTTAAAGAAGTCTCCGCGCCTCGTGGTCGAAGTTGGTCCGGGCACCGTGCTCAACTATGTCGTCTTCAACATGCGCGATCCCATTCTGAAAGACCAGCGGGTTCGCCAGGCCATCGCGCTGTCAATTGACCGGCGACTGATCATCCGTACGTTGCTGCGTGGTCAGGCGCGCATCTCGGAGAGCCTGTTGCCGCCCGAGCACTGGGCATGGGCCGCCGATACCGAGCAGCACCCCTTCGATCCCGCGCGCGCGAATGCCCTGCTTGATGCCGCAGGATACAAGCGCGGCGCAGACGGCGTTCGTTTTCATCTTGGAATGAAGACCTCTACCGACGAGACGACGCGCCTGCTCTCCGTGATTATGCAACAGCAGCTGTCACAAGTCGGGATAGCGCTCGACATTCGCAGCTATGAGTTCGCGACCTTTTATGCCGATCTTGTGAAGGGCACCTTCCAGCTGGCTCCCTCACGCTGGATCGGCGGCAACGAACAGCCGGACATCTTCCATTACGCCTTCTCGCGTGAGAGTCTGCCGCCGCATGGCAGCAACCGTGGATACTATCTCAATCCTGAGTTGGACAAGCTGCTGGACGATGCCGCGCAGTCGGGCGACCAGCAGCATCAGCGCGCAGACTACGTGAAAGTGCAGCAGATAGTAGCCCACGATCTGCCTTCCATCAACCTCTGGTATCTCGACACGGTGCTGGTTCACAATCGCCGCCTGACCAATATGCACACTTCACCGTCGGGCAACTATGAGTTCCTGCGCGACGCCGAAGTCATAGACAACTCACGCTGACTTCGGCGCTGCCCGGTTATCTGCTCGCCGTCTGCACTTCGGAGGCAAGACGCAGCGTTGAGGAATTGATGTTCCAACCGCTGACCTCGATGCTGGCTCCTGCAACATGCTGAGGAAGTTGCGCGGTCAGCGTCATCGACTCGCCGGGAAGCAGTTCGACATAGTTGTCTGACCAGAGAACCGGCGTGATGTCCTCTCCGTCTTTCGACTTCGCGGCCACTGCGACCTGGAAGGCGAGCGCCTTCGATGGATTGTGCAGTCGCACCTCGACGGTTTCACCGGCCTGCGAGTGCAGCAGGTGCGATTCCGCCTCGATGTGCGCAGCAGGGAGCGAACGCAGCGCGCTCATGTCTTCAGGCTTCAGAGGCAACGTGACCAGCCAGTTCGATTTCTCCCAATCCCACACGGTCGGCTTCTGCGGCAGCCAGTAGAAGTTGCGGCTCACAAGCTTGCCAGCCGCATCTTTCAACTCAAGCAGCACGAAGTGCACGCTTGAATCAGCCGCGAAGGCAGACTCAGGGATCGCGAAGGTTTTCTGTGCGCCATCCGCGGCTACGTCGATGCGATCGGCCTGGGCGAACTCTTCTTTCATCTTGAGGTCGTAGACTTTCACCGATGCTTCGAGATGCGATGCGGGTTCATACGTGCTGTTGATGACGTATACGCTGCGGTCGTCGTACGAATACTGGATATGCAGCGGCTCGCAGGCCTTCTTCGTGCCGAAATATCCACCGCCTGTATCGAGATAGTAGTCATACAGGTGCCAGATCATCGAGGGCCATGCATTGTTGAGCATCCACTGGATCACGCCGGTCGAGGTGTACTTATTGCGCCCATACGCCTCGAACATGGCGCGCTCAGCATCGTAGGTCATGGTCTGCGCAATGCGCAGATACTCTGCCTGGGCATCGGCCGAGCCATAGGTGGTCTTCATCGCGCTGTTGAAGATATCCATCTTCGCGAACTCGCCGATGCCGCTGTGATACTGCCAGACCTTGCTTGGCGGCCATACCTGGTCGGAAGGCATGAACTTCTTCAGCGAACTGAGTTGTGGCGGAGCAGGCCCGGGTCCTGTCTCCGTGTTGAAACCGAAGGCTCCGCCGGCTTTGCCCGGATCGGTCAGCCAGTACGATGGCCCGACATAGTCGTAGGGGCCGCTCATCTTGACGCCGCTCTTTCCCGTGACCGATGTCGTCTTGGCGCTGGCGGAGGAGATGGTCGGATTCGGCCAGTGCGTCTGCTGCTCGATTGCAAGATAAGCGCTTTCGACATTCGCAGGCGGAGGATTGTCGCTGCCGTTCAGCCATACAAGCAAGCTGGCGTGACTGCGCAGGCGCAGCATCTGCGAAGTGAGCGAGGCCTTGGCGACGTCCATCGTTTCAGGCGTCCACTTGTCCCACTGCTCCCAGCGGTCGCAGCAGCACCAGCCGAGCATGACGAGAATGCCCTGCTCGTCGGTCTGGTGGAAGAAGTCTTCTGTCTCGAGCTTGCCCTCGAGGCGGATGGTGTTCAGATGCATGTCCTTCACAAGCTTGAGCTGGTCGCGCAAGCGATCAGGATTCTCGCGTAGCAGCATGTCCTGCGACCAGCCTGCGCCGCGGATGAGGATGGGCTTGTCATTTACCTTGAAGAGGCGATATCCCTTGTCCGTGAGATCGGATGTCACTTCGCGAATGCCGAAGCGCACGGTCTGTTCGTCCGAGATCCTTCCGTCTTCGGTAAAGCGCAGTGTCGCGGTTTCGAGATTCGGCTTGCCCATCATGTAGGGCCACCACACTCGCGGGTTCTTCACCTTGAGTTGCGCGTACTGCTCCGGCGAGAAGGCGACGCTCTTGTCTTCGTTCGGCGCGAGGTCTACGCTCTGTTCGATCCTGACTCCGGCGACGGTTCCGTTGATCTTGCCGTGAATGGCGCGGTCTGTTGCGTTATGCAGCTCTGCGTAGACGGAGAGGTCGGCTTCCTTCAGCGTGTCGTCGGTAAAATGCGTCGTCACCAGCGGAGAGCGCAATGCCACTGGACCATCGGTCACGAGGCTCACGCCGCCCCAGAGGCCCATGTCCTTGTCCGGAGGAGCTGGGTTCCAGTCGACCCAGTTAATGCCGAGATCGTTTTCGGTCGGCGCGAAGGTTTCAACGGCAACCGTATTTTGCTGCCCCGTGACGAGATTCGCCGTCACATCAAAATCGTAGGTGCGGTAGGCACCGGCGACCTTGCTGTCGTCGGCGATCTGCTTTCCGTTCACCCAGATGTTGGCGCGGTAGTTGATGCCGCCGAAGTGCAGCGAAAGCGTCTTGCCCTTGTCCGTGGCGGGCACGGCGAAGGTCTTGCGATACCACCAGCCGCAGCGGTAGGGGCTGTCCTGCGGCATGGGCAGGCGCGAGAAAACCTTGCCGTAGGGATAGTCGCCGCCGGGGATCTCCCGCATATTCATGCCGTAGTACGGATCCTTGATCGCACCGGAGGCGACCTGCACGGCCATCACCGTTGCAGGCACCGGCGTTGCGAACCAGCCCTGCGGTTTGTAGGCATTCTTCGAGATGGCAGCGCCGTCGTCCTGCAGCTTGCAGGCAGACTGAAGCGTCCAGCCATCGTGGAGAGGAGTCTGTTCGGCGTGAATTGCGGGCGCGGAGAGGCTCAGGCAAAGGAGCGCGGAAGAGAGACAGGCAGTCAAAACCGTTCGGCGGAACATGACTGCCTTTCTAACAGAAGTTCAGGTAGTTTGGCACCCTTGTGTCAGCAGCGGACGATCTTGTCGGAGACAATTCCCTTCGTCGCATTGCGGGTATCGACAACCAGCTTGGCCTGGTCGACGATGGCGCGGTAGTCGTAATCGGAGTGGTCGGTCACGATCAGCACGCAATCGTACTGGTCGAGATTCTCAAGCGGCACGCGGTGCATGTCGAGGTCGTAATGGCGTCCACGGCCTACATACGGGAAGTAAGGATCGTTGTAGGAAACCACAGCCTTGCGCTGACGAAGCAGTTCGATGATGGTCAGCGAGGGCGACTCGCGCAGGTCGTCCACGTCGCGTTTGTAGGACATTCCCAGCACCAGCACTTTCGACCCATTGAGCGCCTTGCCGTGCTCGTTGAGTCCCGCAGCCGTCTGCTCGATCACGTAGTAGGGCATCGCCAGGTTTACTTCACCCGCAAGCTCGATGAAGCGGGTGCGGAAGTCGAACTGCTTGGCCTTCCACGAGAGATAGAAAGGGTCGATCGGAATGCAGTGGCCGCCCAATCCAGGACCGGGGTAGAAAGCCTGGAAACCGAAGGGCTTCGTCTTCGCCGCATCGATAACTTCGAAGATGTCGATATCCATCCGCTGGCAAAGCTGCTTCAGTTCGTTAACCAGCGCGATGTTGACGCAGCGGTAGATGTTCTCGAGCAGCTTGGTCATCTCCGCCGCTGCGGGCGACGACACTGGCACGGTGCGGTCGAAGATAGTTCCGTATACGGCGCACGCAAGCTCCTTCGCGTGCTCTCCTACTCCGCCGACAACTTTGGGAATATCGCGGCGCGCTACCGTGTTGTTGCCCGGGTCTTCACGCTCGGGAGAAAACGCTACGTAGAAGCCGCGGTCAGCGGGGTTACGGACGGTCTTCAGACCTGCGGCATTGCTTTCGAGGATGGGAATCAGCACTTCCTCGGTGGTGCCGGGATAGGTTGTGCTCTCGAGGATGACCAGCTGGCCTTCGCGCAGGTAGGGCGCGATGGCGCGGGCTGTGTCCTGGATGTAGCTGAGGTCGGGCTCGTGGAATTCGCTCAGCGGGGTCGGAACGCAGATGGTGATCACGTCCATTTTGGCGATCTCGGCATAATCAGCCGTCGCACGAAATCCCTGCTGCTGTGCCTGCTGAATCTCGCTACCGGGTATACGCACAATGTAGGAATCACCCGCATTGAGCGTGGTGATCTTCTTGGCGTCGATATCGAAGCCGGTCACCTGGAAGCGCTGTTCACTGAAGAGCAGCGCCAGCGGCAGACCGACATATCCCATTCCGATGACGCCGATCCGCGCCGTCTTCGATTCGATCTTTTGCTTCAGTTCTTCTGCCAGTGCGGCGTGCGTCAACTCCATCCAGCTAACCTCGTTCTTCCCTGTAACCATGGGCATTTCGCCCGTTCCTCATTGATTTTAAAGGAATGGAGAACGTCGCGGAGACTGGCACCAAAGAAGGAGGGACAGGCGCTGCCAAAAGGGCGCATACTTACGTCTAACTGGTAGAGTTGCGTCCGCTCTGCCCTGGAGTTATGGAGTAGCCCATGCAAAACCGCGATTTCCTCTTTCGCGTACGCGTTTCGTTGGCTCTTGCGGCCACGCTGGCGGTTGCACCTGCCGCAGTGGCCCAGTCCAGCAGCCAGCAGCCAGCGCAGCCCAGCACCCCGGCTTCGACACCTGCCCCTTCGTCCACACCCGACCAGCAGAACCCTGCCGACGATAAGCAGGTCGGCACCGTTCCCGTGCCAAAGCCCGACGCTGCTCCGAGCACTCCTCCGCCAAAGGGATCGACCGACGATCCGAACAAAGCTAACACGGGCGACCCCAACTCGATGGAGAAGGTAAAGGCAGGCAGCATCGACGACGTAAACGCCGTGGGTACGCGCGACATCGGCGGACGCGGCATGGGCAACTGGTACTCAACCGAGTCTGAGATCAAGATGGGCAAGTCGTACGCCATGCAGATCGAGAAGAGCACGAAGTTCGTGACCGATCCGGTGGTGACGGAGTACATCAATCGCATCGGCCAGAACATCGTGCGCAACTCCGACTGCAAGGTGCCGTTCACGATCAAGGTGATCGACACCGACGTCATCAACGCCATGGCGCTGCCAGGCGGATTTTTCTATGTAAATTCCGGCCTGATTCTAGCGGCCGATGAAGAGGCCGAGCTGGCGGGCGTGATGGCCCACGAGACGGCGCACGTCTGCGCTCACCATGCTGCCCGTGAGATGACCCGCGCAAACTACGCGCAGATCGGCAGCATCCCGTTGATCTTCATCGGTGGCTGGGCAGGATACGGTATTTACGAGGCTTCGAACCTCGCCATCCCGATCACCTTCCTGGAATTCTCACGAGAGTTCGAGGCGCAGGCCGACTACCTGGGCATCCAGTACATGTACCGCGCGGGATACGATCCGCAGGCCTTCATTACGTTCTTTGAGAAGATTCAGGATCTTGAGAAGCACAAGCCGGGAGCGGTTGCCCGCGTCTTCTCCGACCATCCTCAGACACCCGACCGCATCGAGCACTCACAGGAAGAGATTGCCCGCATCCTGCCGCCGCGTGACGAGTACATGGTCACAACATCGGAGTTCGATGACGTGAAGGCCAGGCTGGCGCGCATTGAGAACAAGCGCAAACTCACCGATGGCAAGAATGGAAACAAGCCGACCCTGCGGCGGGTGAACTCAACCGATCCGAACACCCAGGGCAGCAGTCCAGACGATCGGCCTACACTGCACCGGCGGGATGACAGTGGAACGAGCACTACCGGTGGCAGCACCCCGAACTCAACAAACTAGCAGTTGCGAAGCTAGCAGTTACGGCATTTGGACAGAATGGCCTTCTGCAGACGATCGCGAAGGTCATTTGGCAACTCGTAAATCTCGTGCTTGCGGTAGATCTCGATCGTCTTCCGGGTAGTGTTCAGCGTGATGACGCAATGCTCGCAGCCTTTGAGATGTGCTTCGAGATCCGCCCGCATCGTCACGGTTACGTTGTTATCCATCAGATCGTCGAGTTGCGCTAAAAACTCCGAGCAAGTCACTTCGCACCATCCTTGTTTCTGTCGCGGAAATAACGGTTTAGCCGTTCCCGCAACTGTAGCCGAGCCCGCAACAGGCGCGACTTTACCGCTGGAATACTTAAACCCAGGGTTTCGGCAGTTTCTTCTGTCGACAGCCCTTCCACGTCGCGCAGCACAAATACTACTCGGAAACCCGGCGGCAGGCCCTGCACCGTCTTGCGCAGAATCTCGGCCATCTCGGACTGCCCGTACTGCTGCTCCGGATCCGGTCCCCAGTCCGCCAGGTCGCGCGGCATGGAGCCTTCTTCAGTCTCGACGTCTTCGTCAATCGAAACCATGCGACCGGTGCGCCGCTTGCGCAGGCGCATCAGCGACTCGTTTACGGCAATTCGAACCAGCCAGGTATAGAACTTCGAATTCCCCTGGAACTGTTCGAGCTTCTCGTAAGCCTTTAGAAATGCATCCTGGACAACATCCTCGGCATCCTCGCGGTTCTGCGTGATGTGTTGAGCAATTCTGAAAACCTGGCGGTCATACTGCCGCACCAGCTTCTCGAATGCACTTACATCACCGGCCCGCGCCTGATTGACGAGCAGTACGTCCGGGTGAACTTCTTCCGTGCCTTCTGTTTGAATCGTTGACATAGGCGATAGTTGCAGAAAAAACGCCGGGAAACGGCGCTCTTGCTTTCTTCTATCCTAAATGCGCCGTGGCAGCCCGCGCAAAGCACTGATATTGCATCATTTCTGAGATCGCGGCCATAACCTGAGTCAGTGACGAGCCCGCCCGACCCGGGCCACTCTTGTCGAAGTAGGAAACAGTCTGCCATTACCGTGCCGGAAGCGGCAAATGTTCAGGGCTTTTCGCCTTACATTAAAAGACAGGAGCGCGCGAAAGAATGAAGAACCTGGGGGCATTTTGGAGGAACGGCAGAGGCGGGCTTCTGCCCGGCATTGCTGCCTCCGGACTTTTGGCAATGCTGTTGACGACAGGAGCCGGGGCTCAATCCCACAAGACGGCTGCCCACAAAAAGACCTCGACGACGCACAAGTCCAGCGCAACGAAGGCATCCTCAACGCGCAAGGCTGGAGCTGCTTCGAAGAGAGGCGGACACGCAGCGCGTTCCACGTCGCGGGCCGCGGCTCGCCGCCGCAGCCGGAAGCCACTGAATGCCGCGCAGCGTGCACGCAGCGAAAAACTGCAGCAGGCATTCGTAGCCTCGTCCCAGCTTCGTCCCATGTCCCAGCAACTGGCGACCATGCGTTCTCCCGCTGCATACGCCGGCGTCAGCGCTTACGCGCATTCCCATACCGGCGAAGCGGCTGCGGCTGCGTACCTTGCCCTGGGTCATGCTTATTTGCTTGACCGCAAATTTCCTGAAGCTGTTGCGGCACTGCGGTCCGCGAACGAGGTCGGGAAAGCGCTCGACGACTACGCCGACTACCTGACGGCCCAGGTGTATCTGCAGAGCAACCAGCTCGCGAACGCCGAAGATGTATTGAACAAGTTCATCCAGAAGCACCCGGATTCGATCTTCGTGGCCAGCGTGCCGGTGCTTGAGGCAAATCTGTTTCTGCAGGAAGGCGATCCCCAGGCGGCGCTTCGCGCCCTGGCTCCGCATCGCAGCGAAAGCATCGCGAACAAGGCCGATTTCCAGCTCGCCGACGCCAAGGCTACATTGATGGCCGGGCGCAGCGCCGAGGCCCAGCAGATCTTCCGGCGCGTCTACCTGAACTTTCCTCTCAGCAATGAAGCAGCACAGGCACGCACCCAGCTCGTATCCTCCGGGACAATCAACTCGCTGCCGGCCGAAGAGCGCCGTCATCACGCCGACTCCCTCTACGATGCGAAGCGCTACAGCGATGCCGAGGAAGAATACCGCTCGCTCGCGAATGATCCTTCGATCAGCGCGGATACGCGCAATACCCTCCTGGTTGCAGCCGCAGCCTGCGAATGGAAGCTGAAGAGTCTGCGCAAGGGTGAGCTTGATCTGTTGCCCGACACAGCCACTGAGAGCGGCGCGCGAAGACTCTATCTACTGATGGAGCTGGCACGCGACAAGGACGACGGCGACACGCAGCGTTCTATCGTCCAGCAGATGGAGTCGCGCTTCCCCGAGAGCCCGTGGCTTGCGGAAGCACTCTACTCCAGCGGCAACATGTACCTGCTACGCAAGGATTTTCCTACGGCGATCCAGTACTACGGCGAGCTGGCAAAGCGCTTTCCCCGGTCCTGCGAATCGCCGCACAGCGGCCCCTGCTCGAACTATTCCCCAAGCAGCCACTGGCGCGCTGCGTGGCTGAACTATCGCCTGGGGCAGTATGCCGAGGCAGCGCGGCTCTTTGACGAGCAGATCCAGTTCTATCGCGGCGGCAAAGAGATTCCCGCAGCCCTCTACTGGCGCGGCCGCGTCTACGACCAGGAAGAACACAAACCCGCGATGGCTGCGGCCTACTACCAGGCGGTCAGCCGCGTCTATCGCCACTATTACTATGCCGCTCTCGCGGACCAACGCCTCACCGCGCTCGGGAGCGTTTCGCCTGCCAGCTTCTCCACTCTCAACTCGCTCGAGCCTGAGAGCATCCCCGAGCTGAGCGACGATGTACCGGAGGACGATCCTCACGTAGTCAAGGCCCGCCTGCTGGCCAATGCAGGCCTGAACGAATACATCGCCCCCGAGATTCGCGCCGCCGACGGCAGCCGTGAATGGGGTGCCTTTGCCGAGGCCGAAATTTACTCTTCCTACGGCGAGACGGCTAAAGCTGTGCGTCTTCTGAAGCGGGCGATCCCCTTCTACACCTCGGCCCCTGTCGACTCGATGCCGCTTGCCTACTGGCACATCCTCTTCCCGCAGCCTTACTGGGGTGAGATCAAGGAAAGCTCCGAGCGGAACGGCCTCGACCCTTACATGGTCGCTTCGCTGATCCGGCAGGAGTCTGAGTTCAATCCCCTGGCAGTCTCGAACAAGAACGCTTATGGACTGATGCAGTTGCTGCCGAGCGTGGGGAAGAGCATGGCGAAGCAGGAAGGCATCCACGGTCTGCGCACCGATCAGCTCCTCGATCCCATCATGAATATCCGCCTGGGGACACGCTACCTGCGGCAGACTCTCGACAAGTTCGGCGGCCATCCGGAATATGCCTTCGCAGCCTACAACGCGGGTGACAACCGGGTGACCGACTGGCAGTCCATCGGCAACTACCGCGACATGGACGAGTTCGTGGAGTCCATCCCCTTCACCGAAACCCGCGACTACGTGCAGGCCATCATCCGCAACCAGGAGATTTATCGCGAGGTCGACAAGGCCAGCTCGCAGCGCGCGGCGAACCAGTAACCTGCGACAATAAATGCATGCAGTTTGTTGACCTGAAATCGCAGTATCGGCACCTGAAGTCTTCCATCGACACGCGCATCCACGCAGTCCTCGACCACGGCCAGTACATCCTCGGCCCGGAAGTGAAAGAGCTTGAGTCAAAGCTCGCCGCGAGAGCCGGCGCGAAGTATTGCATCGGCTGCGCCAGCGGCACCGACGCGTTGCTGCTCGCACTGCTCGCGCTGAACGTGAAGGCTGGCGATGAGGTCATTACCTCTGCTTTTACCTTCTTTGCCACAGGCGAAATGATCGCGCTGATCGGAGCGAAGCCGGTCTTCGTAGATATCGATCCGGTTACATACAACATCGATGCAGCAGCAATCGAGGCGGCCATTACGCCCCGGACGAAGGCCATCATGCCGGTAAGCCTCTACGGCCAGCCTGCCGCTATGGATGAGATCAACGACATTGCGGCGAAGCACAACCTGCCCGTCATCGAAGACGCCGCACAGAGTTTTGGATCGCTTTATAAAGGACGCCACTCCGGAAACCTAAGCACCATCGGCTGTACGAGTTTTTTTCCGTCGAAGCCACTCGGCTGCTATGGAGACGGCGGCGCCTGCTTCACCAACGACGACGCTCTTGCCGAATACATGCTTGAGCTGCGCAACCATGGGCAGCAGGGCCGCTACCATCACACCAGCATCGGCATCAACGGCAGGCTCGACACCATACAGGCAGCGGTACTGCTCGCCAAGCTCGAAGTCTTCGACAACGAACTGCTCGCCCGCAACGAAGTAGCCGATCAGTACTCCGCCGCCCTGCACGAGGCAATTCCCGTTCCGCAGGTGACCCCGGACAACACCAGCGCCTGGGCACAGTACACCATCGAGGTGGATGACCGGGAGCAGCTCGCCGCCCGACTGCAGCAGGCCGGCATTCCAACGGCCGTGCACTATCCGGCCCCGCTCCATAAACAGCCCATTTTTGCCGAGGCAAATGGCGGCCTGTCACTGCCGCACTCCGAACGTGCCGCGGAGAGGGTGATCAGCCTGCCGATGCATCCCTATCTGGAGCCCGGAGAGATTCAGAAGGTCGCCAACGCAGTGAAGGGCGCCCTGGCCGAATCCAGGAAGTAATCCACCAATAGAAAGAATTGTTTGACAGGCGGACCGGGCCGCGGAAGAATACTCCCAAACATTCCTTCCCTCGAATGTTTGGAACTTGAAGCGCCAACGAATGCTGCAAAACAGCTTCAGTACACGCGAAGTTCTCGAAGTGACCGGCGTCTCGGCCCGGCAGCTTCAGTGGTGGGATGAGCGCCGCATCGTAATTCCAGCACGGTCCGGCCGCATTCGCGTTTACTCCCTTTCAAACCTCGTCGACATTCTTCTTATCGAGCAGCTTCGGCGGCGCGGCGTCTCTCTGGCGCAGGTACGCCGAGTACTCCGCATGCTTCGCGCTGAGTTACCGGACGGCATCGAAGACCTTCTCGAAGGCCGCAGCCAGTATCACCTGCTCCTCGACGGCCGGCGTGTCTTTCTTGAGACCGATACCCGTCAGGTTCTTGACCTGTTGCAGAGCTCGATGCAGCCGATGCTTCTGATAAGTCTCGCGGAGACGGTCAAGCCTTTGACAATTTCGCTGCCAAATCTGCTGGAGGAGCCGACAGGCAAGATTTCTTCATCCAGTACAACTTCACCCGCCACAACAGGGAGGCACATCAAGAAGCGAAGCATCGCGTAGCGCAGGCAAGCCAACGGAGGAAGACCATTTCCTTCTATATAAAAGATCCGCAGCAACGAGGAGGTTTGGCATGTCATCGGAACTGGAAACGCTCGAACAATGGATTCCTGAACAAATGGAACCGGGAACACTTTTCGTACTTGAAAATGCCGGGTCGCTCGGCAGCGCGCAAAATCCTTTCTGGGCGGTGCTGGCATGCCCCTGTTGCGGCACACTCGGTTTGATCACGCGCGCACAATTCACGGGAATCGAAGCGATGATCTGCGGGTCGGACACCTGCTCGGCCGAGTACTATTTACGCGAAGACGAGATCGAATACCGCAAGCCAAATTAACCGCCCGGCCTACCAGCAGCAAGCAGAGGGTCCTCGATGGGACCCTCTGCTTTCTGCTCGCCTGCATTTTCAGCTACGATAGCCAAAGAGCCTGGATGGCGGAATCGGCAGACGCAGCGGACTTAAAATCCGCAGACCGCAAGGTCGTGGGGGTTCAAGTCCCCCTCCGGGCACCAAAGAAAATAACTATTCAAGTCCGGATGACCACTCCTGTGAGAGTGGCCATTTTCATTAGGGGACCAAGAGTTCCTTATGGAATCCGCTCCGCAGATCGGCGGGGATGGATTGCTGTATCCTGCGCTGGAACCTCCCTGAAAACGTGCTGCGCTCATATAGCCCTGTTCAAGCCCTCGCGGCAGTCGCTGCATCCGTCGCAATCAGGAATGGCAGGATTTTAGCGAGGAATCTTTGTTGAGGAATAACAAAGGCACTTCTCTTTAATTGGCAATTACTGACGAGAACGCGACTTATCAGGAGTAACCCTTCTGTCGCGCGTACGCATAAGTTCCCTGTGTGTGAGCGCCAGGCGTACGCCTCTCTTCAGGAAAGAAGATATCCGATGCCTGGCGCTCATACACTTGGGTTCGGGCCTGCTTCGAAACAGCCGAAGCGTCAGCAGGCTACGGCCAGACCGCCTCCCTGCCAACTGATGGCGCCGCGCAATGCACAGCATGCGGCACAATTCCAGTTGCCTGGAATATTGCCATTCTGATCAAAGCAGCGACCGATGATGCTGGTGGGAACGCCCGCGCAGGATGAAGGCGTAACTCCTGTGGCAGACGGATTGTTTTCGGTGAAGAGGGCGCGGCGGACGGGCTGTTGCTGTTGGGGAAGTCTCATGGTTTCTCCTTGTCTTTCTGCGCGATACGTTATTCGGATTGGCAGATCTGGCCGGTGTTGCAGTTACAGAGGCATCCGTATCTGCATTCTCGATTCTGGCCGCAGCACATGCACATGTCGGATGGCCTGACGCCTGCCCCGCTGCGCTTATCGCTCGAAAGCAGACTGCGAGGAATGGGTGGAACCTGGTTGGGAATTCTCATGATGTGCATTTCTCCTTTCAATCCTGATGGAGTGAGGGGTTTTATTAGCTCAACGAAGGAACAGGAGGCTATTGATATACCTCCCAGTGACGAACCTTGCCAACGGTGACAGGGATGACATCGCTGACGTCGACGGTGAAGCGGTAGACCTGTTTGGCCTGCTCAAAGCGGCGCGAAGGATTGAAGAAACTAAGCTTGATATCCCAGCAATCGGAGCGAGGACGACAAAGCGGGCTGCGCTCGTATTCGATCCGATCCAGCGTCAGAGACGAGACAATCGCATTCTCGAAAACCTTATCGATCTGGTGAGCGTTGGTTGCCGCGAAGTTGATGGCACGTTCATGAGGAGCCGATCCAAGGTTTCGCAACTCGTAGTAGACACGATCGAGGAAATTGCCGATGTGGGCCTGGCGGGCCTGCAGTGCGCCGGAGTCGTGCGTAACCTCCGCAGTGACAGCTTGAACCAGTGCGGCCTTTGACCAGTGATACATGCCGCGAATTTCCGGAGCGATGATGGGGACAGACTGTCCGTTGAAGAGCATTACACTGCCAGCGACATAGCCCGGAATCGACACGACGTCGACTCCTTCAGCGATCTGGCTGTGCAGCGATTCACGTAGGCGCTCATAGCCGATAGTGGCATAGGCGCCCACAGGCTGAATCGCATAGATCGGGGTAGCATCCTGAACGACGATCCAGATGAACGCTGGAGCAAATTCGGGGTGTTCGGTGACAAAGCTGACCACAGCAGATCCATCCTGAGGTTGAGACAGACCTGCCTGCAAAAGAGAGTCGCGCCGGGCTTCGGTGCCGAAGTCGTATGCAACCTGGCCCAGAACGTAGACGAGACGTGGAGCGGCGGATGCGCTACCACCGCATCCACATCCAGCCGGTATGACCTGGGTGTCGGCGGCACACTGCGGAATAACAGCCGGCGGAAAAGATTCCGATGGCACGGCTTCCGCCGTGCTGATTTCCAGCTCTTGCATAGAAATTTCTCCTTGAGCAGATGGTTGATCGGATTGGGACGCAGCACGGACTGCAGTAGGGTTAAGCTCCTGGCTGCGAGACGTTACGGGAAAGTGTTCGGCAGAGGATTCAATAAGAATTTTCTGAAGCGCGCCATCAACGTTGAGGATGCCGGCAAGACAGCGCTTCGAGAGCGCGTTGCCGGGATCGCAAATAGAAGCGCTTTCGATCAGCGCTTTACGCACGACACGGGCATCGGTCTTTCCTGACCGCTGCAACTGCAAAGACAACAAAAGCGCAGCCACGCCAGCGACAAGAGCATTCGCAAAACTGGTTCCGGACTTCTCGGCAACATCCGGGCCAGGAACGGCGCCAGGAATAGATTCTCCGGGAGCAATAATCCCGTGATGGCAATAGCCAGGATCCCAGTTGCTAAGAGCCATCGGCTCGCCTTTTGCACTGAGCGCGCCAACGGCGAGGACGGATGGTATGGCAGCGGGCACATTTGCGCACTCACAACCCTCATTGCCGGCTGCTGCGACGACGAGAACATTGCCGTCTTCACAGTCCTTGAGTGCATCAAGCAGATAGCGGTCAGCGCTGGTGGCGGGACCGAACTGCCCTCCGCTGATGGAGATTAGGTTTGCGCCGGCATCGATTGCAACGCGAATGGCACGCGCCAGATCAAGCTGAGAACAAGGGATTAAAGATCCGTCGATCGCCTGGTGAAAGATTGGGATCAGGAAACCCGTGCAGCGAGGCGCCACACCAGGGACAGGGCCTTCAGGCTGGCCAAAGATGAGACTCGCTACGTGAGTTCCATGCCGCGCGGCAGTGCCACTGAGGTCGACCGGTTGAGTCTCGATGTATTGAAGACTGGCACCGGCGAAAGCCGGGTGCGCAAGATCTGCTGGGCCATCGAGAATCGCGACGCGTATGGCGGGGTGTCCCTGGGTGAAGGCCAACAGAGCATTCAATCCAGGAAGAACAAAAGACAACTCACGTGGATCTCGGCAATGGCTTGCAGTCGACTGCATCCCCACTCCTCATCACGCTGCCAGACAAAAGCCCGGCATGCATTGGCCGGATCAGACTTCGCTGCGAGCAACAAAGCGCTATATACATAGCGACTTATGCAGATCTGCCACAAGCATTACGTTGTTCTGGGAAAACCACAGTTACAGTCGCATCTCGTAAGAACCAATCTTTGCGCTGCATGGTGCGCTGGATCTTCGAGTACTTTTAAAGACGGCGAAAGTATGCACTCACTTTAAAGATTCGTCTAGTTAAAATCTGCTAGCACCCCACCATATACCGCAACGAACCTGAACTACATTCGCTCTGACCGGAGACCTCAATAAGTCAGATCGCGTCACCAATGCAACATCGAGCAATAAATCCGAGATACAAATACGGCTTAAAAGTAAATGCGTATCAATCGCTTGCGCATAGCAAAAGACATCCTGGTAGCTGAATAATTAGATAAAAACGTTGCCCATAATGGATGCAACGCATGATTGCCGCAACAGTTATGCATTTTGAAGCGACACGTAAGTCATCTACCCAACTTACGACTCGCCTTCGCATTTTAAATTGAGAAGAATTCCGCAAAATAACTCAAAATTACTTGCAATATAGAATCAAGTCGTGTAATCCTGCTCCAGTTCTCGCAGCGTACGAAGAGATTCGCTAAGCAGAGATGATGTATTCAATCTCAATCATCGACATTGAGATTGTGTTTGGGTTATTGCTTCAACTCTTACTTCCTATCTTCACCCAAACACTTATTTAACTCTTGGCAGTTCACTGGTATTTGCCAAAGGCCTGTAGGCGAGATCGTGCCTGGTGGCTGCGATCCGTCCTTCTCCGCACTTCGCCTGCCGGGAAGGATAAACACCGCTATGTCTGGCGGATATGGAGGACACATGTCTAAAAAGTTTGCCGACCTTACCGAGGAACAAAAGCAGAAGTTCAACACGCAACTGGCGTCTTTCGGTATCTCACCGAAGGACGTTCCGGCAACCATCGTGGCTGATGGGAAGGTGCATATGCACCATGACCCGGAACTCGCCACGGTGAAGACCTTCACCTGCCAGGTAAAGGATCTGGCGCAACTCAAGCGGCTTTGCGGGGTGCCCGATAAAGTCTTCCAGCAGCCCGGTTCGGATGCGCATATTCCCTACCCAGCGAAGTTCGCCGCCGACCGCGTCCGCCTGCTCGCCGGCGGCAAGAAGGAAGTTGCAGCCGCCGCGCTGACTGAAAGCGAACGCAAGCTGGTTGACTCCTCGATGGTTTCCTACATGCTCGGCAACTCTTCCCGCGTCGCTCCTGAAAATGTGCAGGCAGTCAATGCTCTCAACTTTCCCATGACCATCAGTGTCGCTGCAGCACAGGATCTGGTCGTTTCGGGACCCTACCAAGTGACGCAATCTCTGGTATGCGGCACCATCACGATCGAGCCGAGCGGCTATCTCGAAATCATCGGCGATGCGTCCATTCAGACGCAGGTTTTTACCGTGGAGGGTAGGTAAGCACTTATGAGCACTCACGCGAATCTGTGGGTTGGACTTGGCGCCGACGAAACTCCTGCTCTTTCAACGGTAGGAGTTGCAGGCACGGCAGGCACAAATGGCACAAACGGTACGGGAACGGGCGGGTCTGGCACCAACGGCTCCGCAGGCAGCCCCGGCAAGAACTCATGCGCCACCCAGGCAACGGCCGGGTCGGCCGGAGCAGAGGGCGCAGCGGGTGGTGACGGTTCCAACGGAGGAGCGGGGGGAGCGGCGTTGAACGTCAACCTGCAGGCCGGGGAAATCAGCGGCACCTTCATCGTCTACAACTCCGGCGGAAATGGCGGAAATGGCGGCAACGGCGGCACGGGGCAGACCGGAGGCACAGGAGGTTCAGGTGGCGCCGCAAACGGCAACTGCGCGCAGGCACCGGGCGGTAACGGCGGCACAGGCGGCAAGGGTGGAAGCGGTGGAAGTGGCGCGAACGGCGGCAATGGAGCCATCGTCAATGTCACTTATTCCAGCCTCGCGTCCGGAGCACAACTTGTAGCCAAGGTGCCTCTAAGCGCCGGAGGCTCAACCGGCTCGGGCGGGACAGGCGGCACCGGTGGTGCCGGAGGAGCCGGGAACCCAAACGGGCAGCAAGGTGCGTCTGGAGGACCCGGCGCGAACGGCACCACGACCGGCAATGCGGGTGCCGCTGGCACGGTCAACTTCAACCTTGGCTAATCCGGCTCAACGGGAAGGTATCTTTGCTTTCCGTTGAACCGCTTCTGCGAACGGCAGAACAGCATCGCTGCCGAGGAGAGTCATATGTCTGCTTCGATCAATCCAGCAATTGTCTCCAATGGAGTCGCGGGCATAGCCGGCAAGACAGGATCAGCCGGAAATGCCGGCCAGAATGGCACTGCGGGCAAAGATGGCACAGGCGAGCGCGGCGCCTGGGGGAAATGGAAATGCACCTGCTCTGGCAACGGAGGAGCAGGTGGCGTAGGCACCTCCGGGAACACTGGCTCTGCGGGAACGGACGGCTATTCAGCTCCGAACTTAGGACTTACTTACTCCGAACTGAACGGAAACCTTTACATCCAGAGCACATCTGGTGATGGCGGCGATGGTGGAACAGGCGGAGCAGGAGGAACTGGAGGCATGGGCGGTAATGCCGGACAAAATCCGGTTCCGCAATGTCTTGGAACAGGCAATTTCTGTCCTTATCCAGCCATTGGCGGGAATGGTGGCAACGGCGGCAATGGTGGTCCGGGTGCTAATGGTGGCGTGGGTGCACTGGGAGGCGCGATCTATGTTGGAGGTCCCACACCTGCGGCTCCTCTGAACCTGACCATGGGCTCTATCGGCGGAGCCGGCGGAGCAGGAGGCGATGGCGGCGCGGGGGGCAATGGCGGCGCGGGCGGCCTGAACGAGAAAGTGGATCAAGACGATCCGGACACTTATGCCCAGAGCGGTAATCCCGGCGCAACGGGAGCACCTGGAAACGCCGGCAATGCAGGCAATAACGGTTCCACGACCTATTACCAGAACCAGGCGTAAGGTGCGTGATGACACAGAGCAATGCGACTCCTGCTGCCGCCTTCAGCGCACTCGACGCCACATCACTGTTCTCGCTGGCCACAGTTGTGAATTACCCGATGGGAAAGGCTCCGGTCATCGATCCTTTCCAATTGGTCGGAGTGATGCAGCCCACGCAATACACGGCAACAGCGCAGGGGCTGGTCGGGTTTGGAACACTGCTTTCTACGGGGGCGACAGTAGCGGTCGCGGTGATGGGCTGGCAATGGGCCAGCTTTCTCGCCAAGTACAGCGATTCCTTGCACGTACTTTCCTCTTTGATGTTCACGTATCCCAATATGCCTGCGCAGCCGCCGCCATCCTTCGACTACGGCTACAGCCTGCAGTACAACCTGTTCCGTCAATCGTTGTGGAAGCTGATTCAAACCACGAAGAGTACGGTCCTGCAATTCAAGACCGTGATGCCGTTGGTTACGATAGGATACGGGCCGTCGGCTCCGCTGGCGCAACTGGCGGCACTCGACCTGCAACCGGGCAACAGCTACACGCCACCCGGTGGCTCGAAAATCACCTCGCCCATCACATCCGTCGGGTGCTATGCGTATTCGTGTCCGGCAGCAGGCGATGCCGCCTTTGCAAGCAGCTTTAACCAGTGCGTTCCGGCGGCATATTCCGTCAATCTGAGCACCAGCAGCAACAATCCTGTCGATGTTTACCCGACGGTCTCCGGGCCAGCCTCTGCCGGCTATACGGCAGCAGGACAGGCGCAAGGGCTCTCTGCGGTGGTGCCTGAGCCGGTGTGTCCCTGGCTCGAACGCGAGTGGTACAACTACGGAAATTCTCTCAATGCCGCGGAAGCAGTCGAAGCCGGTGAATCCGTGCCTACGATCCCAGGACAGCAGCCGGGCGTCGATACAGGCAACATCGTTCCAGCCGCACCAGCTGGATACGATGTCAATCTTGCCTATAACTTCACATTGTTGTGCTCGGCGGTCTACTCGCTTTACGAGCACCCGGCCGATGCTCTGAACCTGCCGGATCCCTACTCCCTGGTGCAGAGTTTCGCAGACAGCAGCGGCGACCTCTGGGCTGCGATGTTCACAGCTCCGGGCATGCTGGTGGTAGCGTTTCGCGGCCCGGACACGTGGGCTGAGACAAACTCGATCTTCGGCGATCCAACCCTTTCGTTCGACAACCCGAGCGGCGTTCTCAACAGCTACCTCACGCTCTTCCAGCAGTTGCAGCCGGCGATATGGGATGCGCTCAACAGTGTTGGCATCTCGGCGCAAACCATCTATCTCACCGGTCATTGCGGTGGTGGATGCCTGGCCTCGCTTGCGCTGTACACACTGATAAAGAATCCCCTGCCAGGACTTACGGTAGGCCCGCTCTACACGTATGGCGCACCGCCGGTCGGCAATTCAGGCTTCGCGACTACGTTTAACGCTGCCTGTGCCACACAAAGCTTTCAGATCGCGCGGCCCAAAGACATCTTCCCCAAACTGTTTTCTACAACGCTGAGGACAACGGGCACAACGATCCAGCTGAATGGCGGTTTGGCGGACACGCGCAATTGCTTCAGCTACCACGACATTGCTGTTTACGCTGCGCTGCTCGATCCCGAATCTTCAAGCCTGAAAGTTCCCATGGAACTGTCGGCATCAGGAGCCGAGCAAAGTTATCGGCAGAAATTGAAGGCCACGCAGCTTTCCTACCAAAGTGACGTGCACAAATGCGTCCTCAACACCAACGAGAATCGCGGGCAAATTATTCTCTCCTGGGACAAAGGCCGCTCCTGGCTGCCCGCAACACAATATGACGGCGACGGAGTTGCGCACCTTGGCCTGCAGGACGTCCTGATTCAGGCAGGACATGAGTTGCGTATCGAAGCTCCGCACCAGCAAAAGATCCACGTCGCGGCGCGTTCGATCCTCATGGGACCTGGATCAAAACTCACGATCAACACCGGCTGCAAACTGGCGGCCGGCGAACTCCGCGCGGTCCCCAACAGCAGTTCCGCACAACCTCCGACCATCCTGGTGGTCGGACCCGATGGCACGAACGGCGCGCCAGGTTTTACCGGGTCAAACGGCTCGCCTGGCGGCCAGGGTATGGCGGGCGGGACAGGTTGCGCAGGCAGCAACGGCGGATATGGCGCGAATGGTGGAGCATGCCCGGATACACAATTCTCCTTCCACACCTTGAGCGGAACCATCTCGGTCGTGTGCCACGGCGGCGCAGGCGGTAGTGGGGGCGCAGGAGGAAATGGTGGTGCAGGTGGGACGGGTGGCTGGCTCGATGGCGGACGCATGGCTCCGGGAGGAAGTGGCGGCTGCGGTGGCAATGGAGGACTCGGCGGTAACGGCGGGGCAGGCGGTACCGTCACGATCTCTTACGTCGAAATGGAGCCGGGCACCATCCTCAATATCGATACGACTCCTGCTCCAGGTGGATCGGGCGGAGCCGGTGGCGCAGGCGGTAACGGCGGGTATGGTGGGCCGCCTGGACTCAACGGTACTCCCGGCACTTCCGGACAGCCCGGCGCGCCCGGGACAGACAGCAAGGTCGTCATGATTCAACAGGCACAGGATTCAACATCGTCAAGAGCGTCTTCGCCGGGTTAGCAGCGTAGACCAACAGCAGCTTCACGCCATGCAGCGATCGCAGTGCGTGCGTTCTTTCGAGAAACGCAACCGAAGGTGGACTGACTATGGGTACGCAAACCATTCGATACGCCGACATCGGCGCCGGAGACAATTCTCCGATCGAGATCAGCGGACTCGATCCTACGGTGGCCAAGCTGGGACTGGCCGTCGGGCTCCTTCAGCCTGGTGAGGGTGTCGATACCTATTTGCTCAATACAGCCTGGTTCGCCGATCCGCTTGGCGCCACGCAGCTGTCCCTCACCACAAACGGTCCGCAACTCGCCGATCTGATCGCGGCCTTGCTGGGCAGCCTGGGAGGCACAGCTCTGGGCATTCCGCTCGAGAACACGCGCAATCTCGGCACCTGGTACCCGATCCTCAATCCATCCACCGGACAGCCCACCGGCCTGTATCTTGTCTCGCAGACTACCGGTGCCCTTTCAATCTTCAGCCTTGGCATCAACTACAACTGGCCTCTCGGAGACACCTTCGCCATTCGTGCCTGGGGGTTGCTGCCCATCCTTCAGGTTGGAAATGCCTCTTACGAACTCATCATCGGGCAGGATAGTGCTCCGCTCACTGTCGGCATTGAGACAGCTTCTTCTACTCCATTGATCAACGCATATGGGCTGCAGCTTGCGGGAATGCGTTTAACCGGAAGCCTGGCATTACTGCCTGATGCTTCGGCATCCATCTCGCTTGAGGCCGTGGGTCTGCAGCTCCCGGGCGAGAGCGAACCGAAGGACCGCTCTCTGTCCGACCTGGAACAACTCACGGGCACGCAGATTCTGGCCACGGTCTCCACGATCTTTGTGGCAGCCATGTCGGACGCGTTGGGTACGCCCGATAACCCTCAGCTCGGCTACGTGCTGCCTGTGCTCGGAATGTCGCCTGTACTGCCGCAGGCGGTCCAGACGCTCTTTCCCGATGCGGTCATGCCGTTGCTGCGCTGGGACGAGATGATCACCGCGGCAATCAACGGTGGTAATCCGGCGCAACCCTTTAAAAACTGGTTTAGCGCACTACTCTCAACTCCGGATGTTATGGGAGCATGGCTCGCGTCCATCCAGGGGCTCGAAGGTTTAACGCCGAGCGCGGCAACTGGGTCGGGAACACGCGAGAATCCCTGGAACATCGCAATTCTGAGCAATTCCGTTGGCGCATTGTCTTTCCAGTTCGCCACCCTTGTGAACAAGGATGGCTCGCGAACGTTTTATCCGGGTCTGGCGTTTCGCTCCTCCAAGGTACAGCTCGGGACATCGCAGGCGGCACTCCAGATGGCTGCCGATCTGGAGCTCGCGCAGTTCAATCTGTCGCTGGGCGGAGTAAGCGGCGATCCCACCAACCTTGCCTTCGCATCGACCATGATGCTGGTTGGGTTCGGAGAGACGAGCGGCGTCAACAATCCACTGTTTTCAGGATCCATCGCCGGGCAGCAATACACCTTTGGCTCCCTCGTTGCCGGACTGCGCATTGGCTACGCGAACGGTCAGCTGAATGTCGTTCCCTCATTCACATTGACCGGCCTCGATACGCCCGCCGGAACATTTCTCGCACTCGATCTGCTGCAGCCCATGAAGGTCCTGCAGGAAACCCAGACCGTGGTGGCAGGCCTGATCAACAGCGCGTTGCAACAGATGTTCGGCATCACGGCCGATTCAGCTGGCACCCCATCTTATGCGCTTGCCGCACTGCTGGGCGTGGTGCCACCGGGTGTGGGAACGGGCAACACCTGGCCTGCGAATCTCGATCCGCCACTGAGCGCTACGCAGCTATTCAACTCGGTGCAAAATCCCGTGCAGGCCATGGCGACGTACTACTACAACATCGTCAACTCGACGGCCACGATCGGCAGCCAGGCTCCTTTCTTTTACATGCTGCGCGAGATGGCAACGCTGCTGCAGGCTCTCACGCAAGTCGCGACGCCGTCAGTAACTGGAACCGGTTCGCCACTCGATCCATGGAAGGCTTCGCTGACCGATCCGGGCACTCTGGTCGCGGACGTGATTGCCTACACCGCACCTCAGCCAAACGGAGCGGACCGATTGGTTCTTGGCATCGACCTTGGACTGCAGCTCGTGCCCACGGCCGGTCTCAACGTCAATCTCATCCTGTCCCTCGAATTGCTGGCGCTGGATCTCTCGCTGGCTAACGGCGCGGTCAGTTGTGCGCCGCAAATTCTTCCCGGTCTTGGCCTCTCGCTTTCGCTGCCTGACGGCTATACCTCGCCCGCCGTATGCGGCACATCCATCTCCGTGAGCGCGAGCAGCGCGCAGATGGGTTGGAGTCCCTACAGCGGATGGTCATGGTCGATGGAGGTTGGGCAGCCTGCGCTCATCTCCGGAGGCCACAGCTACCCTGTCGGCCAGAACATGGTCTACACGCAGGGACAAAGCCTTGAAGATCTGGTGTTGCAACAGGCCGCGACCTTCGGACAGATCCTGGTCGGCGTGCTCGGACTGGCGACAATGCAGGCCAACGATCGCGCAGGACTCGCCTTCGCGGGCATTCTCGGCCTCTTACCGAACCTCGGCCCGTTGATGCCTGAGGGGCTTACCTGGCCCGGCAGCATGCCGACGCTGACGGTCACCAGTTTCAACGATCCATTTCAGATTCTGCGCACGCAGCTCGTGGGCATCTTCAGCACGCCGGCAAATCTGCAAGCGGCGCTGCAGCTGCTCGCCTGGGCCTCATCGAACTCGGCAACGGTGCCTGCAATTCCCGGCTCGGGTACGCTCGAAGATCCTTTCCACGTGCCACTTGGCCTGCCGGCCAACATTGGCATGGCCATCTGGTCGGATGGGACCGCAGGCACAGCGGGCATCGGGCTTGATAACTACGGCGTGCTCAATGTCTCGAGCTCCGTGCAATGCACCAGCAGCATCGTTGTCCGCCTGCTCAACGTAACCCTGTCAACCGGCGCGCCGGTTGTTGTTGCGGGCGTTCCCGGTCTTAGCGTCACCTGCAAAATGGCCAACCCTGGCGGCCAACTCCTGCCACCGACGGCGGACGGCACCTCACTTGACTGGCTCGTGGTTGGCGCAGCGGTTGGAATCAGCGGAACCTTCTCCGCGCCGCAGGTAACGGTCACCCCTACGTTCCTGCTGTTCAATCTCACATTACCGGGACAAAGTGCTGTTCCGGTTGCGAATCTGGCTGACCCCGGCTCGCTCACGCCGCAGCTTGTGCAGGACGCATTCCGCCTCGGCCTGCAGGTGGTGCTGCCAACCGCTGTAACCATGGAGCCTTTTCGCACCGCCTACAATCTGCTGGCTACCATGGGGCTGGCGCTGCCCAACGAGGCGGGGCAGCAGCTGGGCATCAACCCTGCAGGGTGGCGCGGCCTGCTTGCTGATCCACTTAGCTTCTGCAAGGACCGGCTGATCGCACTGGCTGCCGATCCTGCCACGCAGTCGAGCTTCCTGACCATCCTGCAACAGCTCACAGGAGTTACGCTGCCGACGATTCCGGCAAGCGTGCTGGATTTTCTCGCAGCAATGGGACTCACACGGTCCAAGGAAGCGGGATATGTCGTCATTCCCTCGAACTACGTTGCGCTCTTCTCGCACCCGGTTGTTTATGTGCAGACAGCCTTTGCAGCTCTGCTGGCCGACGAAGTACGGCTCGCTGCGCTACTGGCCTCGCTGCAACAAAGCAGTGGCGTTATAACCTTCAGCAAATTTCAGCTACAAGTATTCTCCGGCCCGGTGGTGCAGATCACGTTGCCGCCCGGCTCGGTTTCTGCCGGAACCATGCTGGAGGTTTCGGGTGTGCTGCGCGTGGCGCTCAATGCAGGAGCGCAGAGCTTCAGCCTGGCCATGACGCTCTACAATCCGCAGATCGGCATCGGTTTCGCACCGACACTGACGGGCAACTTCTCCGGCGACTTTGCGATCACGCAATTTATCACCTTCGGCGACGGCACACAGCCTGCTCCCGCTCCGCTTAAGATATGGCCATTCAACAGCACAGAATTTGTCAACGCTTTCGCTACGGTTGCACCGTTCTACGCGCTGTCGATCATGATTTCTCAGGTCATCGATCCGCAACTGTTACAGAAATACACGCTGGTGCAGGCACTCTTCGCCATCCTCGGCATCGCTGAACAGGATCAGGACGGCACATGGCACACCAAGGCCCTGCTGGGTCTGTTCGAGGATCCGCTTGGCTGGCTGTTAAGTGACGCCGTTCTCGGCGCGGATGGCAAGCTCAACATCCCGCAACTGAACAAGCTGCTCCTGCAGGTTCCCAACGTTACCGGCACAAAGCCCACGATTCAGCAGATCGCAAACGGTATCCAACTAGGAGCATTGCCATACAACCTGCAGATTGCACTCACCGCAGACAAGGCCACAAACCAGGTTGTGATCTCGCCCAGCATCACCGGTACGATCCCTGTTGCAGGAGGGGCCGCTTCCGTCACGGGTCTTGTCTTCAACCTGTCGCTTGGACCGGATTTCCAACCGGGATTTGGCGGCACCGTCACGATGGCGATCAAATCGCCATCACTCAGCGTGACAACCGGCTACGACAAAGCATTCCTGCTCTCGGTAACGTTGAGCGGCGATCCACCTGCGGTCCTGCAACTGGTGCCTTTTACCGGCTGGCAGCAACTGCTGAGCACTCTGGCATCGTATGCCGCCGCTCAAATCGTTCCACAACTCACGACTCAGCTCCTGCAGGCTCTCTCAGAGAACGGCGCAGCCGCGTTCGCCACAGCCATGCAGACGGCTGGTACGAATCTCAACGTGAGCGCCCTGTTAAGTGCCCTGGTCGCTTCTGGAGGCACGCTGGACGATCTCGAAACCGCCGCGCTCAACTGGCTCGGCCAGAGGTTGACTGCGACGAACATGACGCAGACCGCGCAAGCCGTCGTAGCTCTTCTACAGCTTGCCCTGGGCAACAGCGTCACCTCCAGCGGAGGGCTGGTCAGCTACATCCCCTCGCAATCTTTGCCACTCTCGCTGCAAGCGGGAGCGCAGGGCAACACCCTGGGAGTATGGGCATCCATCACGATGCCTTCAAACCTTGCGGTACAGCTCTCCGTCGCGCCTACGGGCCTAGCCCTGCCTTACGATCCCGCCACAGGAGCCATTACCGGCGGTCCCGAGTTTTCTTTCGGGCTGGGCATCGGTATTCCCATCAAGGGTGAAACGAATATGCCGTTGCTCTCGATGGGATTCGCCAACCAGAAGTTCACTGCCGGCTTCGATCCCATGGGCACGCCCAGCACGCAAAGCGATCTTTACGTCGAATTACTGCCGCAATTTTTCTCCAACCCTCAAAACCTTGAGCAGGAGGTAGAAGCATGGCTGTTAGATGTCTTCACGCAGGTGGTTCCGCGTTATCTCTCGCTTGTCATGCTGAACCAATCCACGGTCAAGGGCTGGCTGGATAGCTCCCTCTTCAGCACCACCACGCCGGGAACAGTCCTCGTCGCATCCGGACTGCTGGTCAAGAACGAAAATCTCTACCTGTTACAAACCTTCGCCGCGCTGAGCAGCCTGACAGTGAGCGCATTCCTGGCCAATCTCCTGAAAGCGCTTCTCTCGGTACAGGTCAAGATTCTGGACTTCGGTGCGAAAGGTCAGGTCTGGATTGGTCCCAACGAGGCGGGGTCGAGCAATTACGGCATCATGATTGCCGCGCAGAACCTGAGCCTCGACGTCGCGCCCAACTTCGTCTTCCAGCTCGGAGCATCGGACTCCGCCTGGATCACCGCTGCCGGCGGCCCAACCGGCCTGCATGCCGGACTGAATGTCTTTGTCCCGATCGATGAGAACGGCATTTACTTCGAGAAGCTCCTGCTGCAGTTAGTCAACATCGGAGTGGACTTTGTAGGACGCAACAAGGCGCCCCTGATCGATCTAAGCCGCTTCACCGTGCGGGCAATTCAACCACGCGGCCTGCTGCTGTTCGATTTTGCCAAAGGTGGCACGCCTAACGTGTGGGGTGGCGAGGTCACGATTGCGGACATTGGCATCTCGCTTTCTCCGCAGTCCATCGGCTCGGGGGGGAATCCGGTAGCGCAGAATCTGCTCGGGTCCGGCTCTTCTGACGGCGGCGCAGGCACGGAAGGAAACGCTGCCAATCCGCCATTCTCGTTCCAGGCAGGTTATGTCTCGAACAATGGAACCGGTAAATCCGTCGTGGAACTGCTGCAGGGCGGGCAGGTGGCACAGGAGCTCTGGTTCCCCGTGCAAAGCGGATTCGGACCGATCCATGTCAATCTACTGGGCGTCAAATGGATCTCCCCACAAACCGCGGGCGTGGGCTTCGATGGAAACCTCAATCTCGCGGGGTTGGGTGTCGCGGTTAAAAAGCTCACTGTCAGCTTCAATGTTTTTGCGCCCACTGACTACACGCAATACCAGCTCGATCTTGCCGGCCTTGATGTGACCTTCAACAATGGCCCGGTCGCCATTGCAGGCGGTTTCCTCAAACAGACCAATCCGCTGCAATATACCGGAACCGCGACGCTGAGCTGCGCCAGCTTCACCTTCAACGCAATCGGCTCTTACGCGGTGGTTCCGGTAAACGCGTCGCTGCCCGGCTGCCAGCAGGCAGGTGGAGACTGCCCCACGGCCGCATCACTCTTCATCTTCGTGAACCTCAATGCTCCGCTCGGCGGGCCGCCTGCGTTCTTCATTACCGGACTTGCCGCCGGGTTTGGTTACAACCGGAACATCCTCATTCCCGCAGTCGGCGATATCTCCACGTTCCCATTTGTCATGGGAGCCACCGATCCGAGCTACTTCACTTCGGATGATCCCGCGACTGTGCTCACCCAGATTTCAAACATCGTTCCTCCGGAAATCGGCGCGTACTGGGTCGCCGCCGGGATCAAGTTCACCAGCTTCGAGCTGCTGAATACCTTTGCGCTGCTCTTTGTGAAGTTCGGCAAGGGCTTCGAGCTGGACCTGGTAGGCGTAACCTCGGCCGCGCTACCGCCAAGGAGCCCGCTGACGCTCGCCTACATGGAGCTTGGCATCCTGATCTCGTTCCGTCCCGACGAGGGCTACATCGCCGTGCAGGCGCAGCTTACTCCGAACTCTTATTTACTGGCTCCACCCTGCAGGCTTACCGGAGGATTCGCATTCATTCTCTGGTTTTCAGGCGACTTCGTGCTTACCCTGGGCGGCTACAACCCGCTCTTCAGCAAGCCGCCGCAATATCCTGAGGTCCCACGCCTCGGCTTCACATGGCCGGTGTCGGTCTCCGCAGGCGAGCTGAAGATCGCTGGCGGAGCCTATTTCGCGCTCACTCCCACGGCCATCATGGCGGGCGGTTATCTGCAGGTGGCCTTCACACTTGGCCCGATCCGCGCATGGCTCAACGCAGGTGCTGACTTCCTCATCCAGTGGAAACCTTTCTATTACGACATCTCTGTCGAGGTCTCCATCGGCGTGGCTTTCCATACCGAGATTCTGGGAATTTCCATCACGATCTCCGCCTCGCTCGGAGCGGCGCTTCACATCTGGGGACCTGAGACCGCCGGATATGCGGAAATCAACTGGTATGTGATCTCGTTCACGATCCCCATCGGCGACCAGAACAAGAATCTCCAGACCCAGCCACTGGGTACCTGGGACGATTTCGCAAACGCCTTCCTGCCGCCTGCGGACACGTCTGTACATAGCGGGATCGAGAGCGAAGATCCTCAGCCTCCGGGCGCGGTCCTGACACTCAGCGCAAGCGCCGGTGCGCTCTCCGGGCCTGCGGGTAATGGAGCCAACGGACAACCCAATGCGTGGGCCCTGACCATGGCCAACTGGCAGATCCAGGTCAGCACGGCGGTGCCAGCCACATCCCTGCAGCTCAACGGAGTGGCGCAGGCTAGCGGCAAACCCATGGGCGTCCGCCCGATGAACCTGTCTTCCGCTACCACGCCGCTTTCCGTCACGCTTTCCTCCTGGAACGCTCCAACGAGTACATGGATACCGCTGACGCTCAGCGAAACCACCCTCACGCTCGGCATACTCAGCAACGATGCGCCCATGGCCCTCTGGGGTCAGGGCGCACTCAACCTCGACTCGCCGCCTACTGCGCCCTTCAGTATCGCCGGAGCCTGCGTTGGCCTTACCGTCTCCGGTGTCGATTTCACCTACAGCAATCCAATCGGCCCCATTCCCTTGCAACAGGCGTTTGCCTTTGCTCCGGCCACGCCACGCAGCTTTCCGAATCAGCCGCAATGGACAGCTCCGCCAGCCAATACACAAAGCGGCGCCTTGCAGCGGTTGAGCGAAACCGTCATGGCGCCAGCGGTTATCGACATGCGTAACCAGGTGCTGGCGGCACTGGAAGGCATGGGGATGAATGTCTTAAAGAACCCTCAACTCCCGGTCATCGCTGCGTATGCGGACGCTCTTTTTCAGGCGCCACCCTATCTCGCTCCGGTAGGAGTCGACTCCGCGCCGGCGCCAGCGACCATCGGATCGGCGCCGCAACTTGCCGCAGCGACGAAGTCTCAAACCGTTACGCCGCAGACGCCGGCATCCATCCAGCTCATCGGCGGCATTTATCGCAACTCCTGGCCCGGCAATCAGGCCGTTCGCAAAGTTCGCAGCCGGGGCGGCGAGGAAGGGATGCGCCTTCAGATGCCGGTGGCACGACAGACCGGCCGGTGGATTGGTCCACTTCGCTCCGGTGTGCCCAATTCCAACCTGTCGCTGCTGCGAGCACAAATGCCGCAGACCGGCAACGCTTCAGAACCGGTGGGAGAGCGGCTCAGTGTGGCCCCTGGTGCAGCCTTGCTCGTCGAAACCAGCCTTCCTGCCGGAGCTAAGGCAATCGCAAGCGTTTCAGGAAATATCCCCGTAAGAGTCTGGGCATTGAACGCATATGACGAGCTGGTCGGTGCAAATCTAGTGGAGCCCGGCAACAACGTTACGTTGCCCTCCGATATCTCGCATGCCGTGATGAGCGGCGAAAGCCGTCGCACCGTGCAATCGGATAAGACGGTTGGCTGGCAACTCTCCAGCACACTCACGCAGGTGGGCCGTTACAGCTTCATCGGCGACGCCTGCCTGGTTCGTCCGCAGGCCACGCCGGCCCGCATGCAGGATCGTCGTCATACCTGCCACGGATCAGTCGATGGCGCCTGCATTCTCCGCAACAACACGGTACATATCGGCGGCAGGAATGTTCCGGGATGGGTGGAAACGATGCTTGCAGGGGCAATGATCGGGCCGTCAGGGTCGGTCGCAGTCTGTCTCCGTAACATCACGGCGGAGGCCGCCGGCAAAACAAACATCAGCCTGGCGTGGACAGCGGAACCGTGGCAGCCCACGTATGAATTCTCGTTCGCCCCTCAGCAGGTTCTTTCTGCCACGGACGGTTGCATCCTCGTCTTCAACGTGCCCGCGGGCACGGTCGAAGCATGGCTCGCGGTGCTTGTTCCGGGCAGCATCGAGTATCAGCTCGAAGGTGTCTGGGGTATCAGCGCTCCTCCGGGACAGGTGGCTCGTCTCTGGCCAGGCCTGACCGGCCTGGTCGACGGAATTCCGCCCACGTTGGACCAGACAGAGTGGAGCACGGTGTCCGTCAACATTCCTCAACAATCGGTGAGCCAGCAGCCCGACAGCTCCGCACCGGTCTCTGGCGTGAAGGGAGTTACCAAGTGAGCCGCCCAATCCGCAAGGGCAATATCGCCATGGCTGCCGATGGAGCTCCCCTGCAGCCCGGTCAGGTGCAGTTCTACCAGGCCATTCTGCCACCTCTGCCCGCACTCGATTATCAACTCGCCGCAACGCTGCCAATACAGCTCGCGGGACAAACCGGCAATCCGCCCACGTATCTGAGCACGCAGCAGTTTTCCATCACCGGCCCGCGTTTCCTGCTGGAGCCCAATACAGTGCAGCAGGTCTATCCGCCTGCCAACCTCGCCGGTGTATACAACGAAGTCATTCCCCACGCAGTGCTGCGCGCGCGCACGCTGCCGTGGGCGCGCTCCATCGACGGGTCGTCTCCGCAGCCTGGGGTCGTGCCGCCAACATGGATGGCGCTGCTGACTCTATACCCCGCTGACCTCGTTTATCAGTCCAATCCCATTCCCGTGCAGCAGGGCCCGCTCAGCGCGTTCCTCGCCCCGGCCAGTGGAGTCATTGTTCCGGACATTCCCGCGACTGAATTCACCGCGGACCAGCTCAGTCAACCGCTGCTCTACATCGAGTTGCCGCAGAGCACGTTCTGGGGCATCGCTCCTACGCTTGCCGATCTGCCTTATCTCGCGCATGCCCGCGAAGTGAACACCGACGGCAAAGAGATCCTTGGCCTCGATGAGGACGGCTATTTCTCCGTGGTGGTGGGCGAGCGCCTGCTCATGGCAGGCACGCAGGCTGGCCCGACGATTAACACGATGTTGCTGGTCTCGCTCGAAGGCCTGTCCGCGCAACTGCCGGTCGATGGCCAATCAGCACCGAGCGGAGCGGAGAGCACGCTGGTGCGCATCTGTGTGCTGGCGAGCTGGGCTGTTCCCTGCACGCAATCCTCGGGCGACTTCCTTGAAATTATGCAGAACCTGAGCATCGATCTGCTGCGCATGCCCGCCGGTGGGCCTGCCGCGTCAACTGACGCGCAGACCATTGCCGAACATGCGGTGGGCTGGGGCTACGTGCCACTGCTCAACAACACCCGCTCCGGAGAAGAGACCACTTCCTGGTATCGCGGTCCGTGTACACCGGTGGGCACATCGATCGATCCGGGCGGCCCTTACCAATACAGCGACCACGCCATCCGTTATGATCCTGGCCCGGACGACAACAGTCAGCCAGGTACCGGAATGTTCGATATGAGCTATGCCTGCGCCTGGCAAATCGGACGCCTGCTTGCCCTATCCAATGGCGCCTTCTGCTCAGCGCTTGCGGAATGGCGCACACAGCTCGCCAATCAGCAAAACGAAGCGGAAGCTACAAGCGGCATGCTGCTGCGGGTGCCGGGCGGCGTGACTGCACTCGGCGCGCCTGCCACTGCCGCCGGCCTGATGTCCAATGCCCGGTCCGCTCTGCGTGGATTCCTGGCGCAGGCAGGACAGGCAGCCGCGGACGGGGCTGTTCCTCACAAGATTCCACACACCGACCGTGATCTGGCCCGCATGCCTGGCGCTCTTAGCTCCGCAGACATCGAGGACATTCTTGCGCAGCCGGGCGATCCGGTGCTCAACCTCGTTCACAAAGCACTGGGCACAGTTCCGGGCAGAACATCGGGAGAGAGACAGTTATGATCAGCGCCCTGCAACGCGCTTCTCTCAGCTTCCATTCGCTTGTGGCCCGTGCCGCAGGTCCGCAGCAGGAAGCTACGCCAGCGGTCCCAAAGGTCATCCTTGACTGGTTGGCGAGACTCTTCACGCTCGAAGGGGTACCGTTCGAGTATCTCGTCGTTAACCCAGTCATGCTGCCGCAGGAGTCGGTCCGCTTTTTCGTGATCGACGCCAACTGGCTCTACCGCGCGGTCGAAGGAGCAGTCAGCGCCGGCGTCTCTTCCAGCCGCGATGTCATCGCCACGCTGAGACTGCTGGAAAGCCAGCTCGGCAAGCAGCTGCCCAGCTACGCAATGACCCTGCGCTCCCGTGCTCGCGGCCTCGCCGTGGAGGATCCGCCGCCACCCGCTCCAAACGTTGCATGGAGCGGCTGCCTGATTCGTTCGATCGCAGTCTCCGGCTGGCCCGGAATCGAAGTTGCGGCCACGGACAGCACCGGCAAAGCCTGCAAGCTCATCCGCATGGATCGGCTCTCGCCCAGCGTTCTGTTTTGCCTCTTCGCGGGAGTGGCGACCACGGTCAACGTCATGGAGCCGCCGGAAACCCTTCATTTTGGCGTCTTTTTCAACCAATCGCAGGGATATGTCTTTCTTCGCAGCCTTGGCTACAACGGTTCCACACCGGGCAAGCAGGTCACGCCCAATATCGAGCAGAACGTTGCCTTCCGGTCTTCTACTGCGTACCCCGGCGTTGTCAAAACCGCGTCCACGGCCGTTGGCCTTCAGAACGCACTTCTCCAGAACGGGCTGATGGCGCCCGGATCCACAATCACCGCCGCGGAATACGCGGTTCAGATGGTTCAGGCCGCCGGCCTGCAAAGCTTCGAGCAGGGGGCATCATGAGCACCAATAGCAATTCGCTCTGGGGCGGCCCATGCCTCTACACGCCCATCCATGTGGATGCCATGATGATCGGCACTCCTAACCAGACGCAGACCTTTGCCAACGTGCAGATGAACTACGCGAACCTTCTACGCGGACTCAACCCCGCGCCTCTGCCATTCACACTGGCTCCGATACCCCCGGCCACAGGCATTTATGTCCACTGGACACTTCCCTATGCGCTGCGTCGCGGTCATCAGGATCCCCAGGGCAACGTTACATTTCCCTACAGTCCCAACCGCTGGCTGGTCACCCGCTTTCAGATACTGACACCGGGGTCCGCGCCGGTAGCCACTGCCTGGGTTGTGCAGAGCGACTACTTTGCTCCTACACCTGCCGAAGGTGGCACCAATCTCTTTCCCAGCCCGTTGACCGCTGGCCAGATCGGCTATCTTGGGCGGCAGATTCCGCTTGCTCAGTGGGTCACGCCAGCCGACACGCCACTCTTCCTCGAAGCCCAGGGTCCTGGCGAAATGAGCTGGGCCGCAGTCTTCCAGAATGTCGGCAACGTTTTCGGTTTCTTCGATCCCGTGGGCCAATCGGGTACATGCGCCTACTCGGTGCTCGGCTGGTACTCGCAGCCTGCGGCCGACCCGCTCTACGGCTACGACGGGAAAGGCTTTACGACCCCGGAAGAATGGCAGACGATCATGGACGCGCAGGGTTGGGCATTGGCCAGTCCCGACGATCGCGAAACGCTTACGGAACAGGCGGTACAGGCCTTCGCGGAATGGATCGAAGCCAATCCGCAACAGAATCCTCCTCCAGCCACAGACGCGCAACTCCAGTACGCCAGCCAGACGCTTTGCCAGGGAATGGTCTTCGATCTGCCCTGGACTGGACCGGCAACCGCCTATCCGCAACCCACGATCCTCACCGGTGGCGCAGTGCCGGCCGTGGCAGTTGGTTCGACCGCAGCAGAGGCGGTCGCCGCATTCATGGGCGATCAACTCCAATCCACCGGGCAGGATCCGCTGGCAGTGGAGAACCTTTTACTCGCCTTCCAGACCGACTCCCTCACCACCTATTTGAAAGAGCCGTCGCAGTTCCTTTTCACCTGCCAGGAGAATCGCTTCGATCGCGCAGCCGCCGGAACTCTCTGGACAGTCGTGCTCCCCAAAGCGAATCAAAGCGAGACCGACGGCTCACAGGAGATCCCTCTTAGTCCTGAACAGACACAGGCTCTCAGCACGCTGCAGACCACTCAAAATCTGCTCGACACTGCCGTGCAGCAATTTGGTTCTGACCGATGGGAGCTTTACTCGGCTTGGTGGAAACTGCAGGCAGCCAAAGGCGCGGGTTCACCCTACCAGCCGCAGATTCAGCAGTACATCACGCAGCTTACGGGCACCACCATGCCGGCGCTGGCCCAGCAAATTACCAACCTGACCGCGCAGCGCGACAGCCAGCAAACGGCGCTTGAAGGATTGCTCGGCAAAGACTATGAGCTCAAGGCTTCGAACGCTACGCAATACACAAATCCAACCGATCCCGTGGTGCTGATTTCTTCCGCGAACACAGATACCAAGCTCGACGGTCCGCAGGATCTCGGCGCAGACCTCTTTACCCGCTTCACCGGTCAGGCGGTGGGTGGCCTCATCGTCGATTTCACAAACATTATCCCCAACGTTTCTCCGGTCACACTCGAGGCCGCCGAGCTCAGTGCGCCGGTGACAGCCCTGCCAACCGCCGGGTTGCCCAAGGAGGCCACCGATGCGTGGATCGAAAGCATTCTGCTCGATCCCGGCAACAGCACCTGGCTTGCCCAGATGGCATGCACAAAAGCGAATATTCAGGCCACCCCGGAGCAGCTTACCCAGCTTGCAGCGCGCATCGCCACGCAACAAACGCTGGTCTGGAATCCCCTGGCCAAAGACCTCGATCAGCGAACCGTTGCCGAGGCTGCCGGGCTGCTGCCGCAGTTCCCCGATCTGGATGTGCACGTACCCAGCAAGCAGGCGGTTGCCGCTTGGATTCCACCATGGACGCCGCTTTATCTCGATTGGGAAATTCAATGGATGCCTTCGGCAACAACGCCCGGAGGCATGTATGGTCCATGGCAACTGGCTGAAAGCGACTTTGTCTACACCGGTTCTTCTGTCGCGCCGGTAGCAGCCACCATGCAGATGCGCTCTTTGCTCACGTCGAATTATCCCGATGGCCTTACCGCCAAGATTGCCGACTTCCTCGACACCGATCCGGACATTCCGGCGTTTGAGATTCGCGATCTCAAGCTCACCGTGGAAGCCATGGCCAAGCTCGACGTCATGGTCCAGTCCCTCACGGGCCTCGATGCATGGATGGAGTCGCGCACTCCAATGCCGACTCAACCCATCACCGATCCCACCGTCGCGAAGTGGACCGAGGGGGTGCTCACCTGGGTGGCTAATACTCCTGGCGGAGTCGCTCCTATCTTCAATCCCCTGCGCGCGGGCCACTTCCGCATCACCAGGCTCCAGGTGGTGGACGCCTTCGGCCAGGTGATGCCCGGCAATGCGGGACAAGGCAATATCCTCCCTATCCGCTCGCAGTCGCTCATGCCGCCCTCCTGGAATACGGATCAGAGCCTGATGCAGCTTGTGCCGCGCGTCGCGCAGGGTGCACGCCTCATCCAGCAGCTCATCGACCGCGACGACGACACGATAGCCAGCAATAGCTCCGATCTCACCAACCCAATCTGCGGCTGGTTGCTGCCGAATCATCTGGACGAGAGCCTGATGGTTTTCGACTCCGCCGGCGTTTCGCTGGGCGAGATCATCAAGGTCGTGACCGATTCAGGCAAAAGCCTTCGCTGGGATGCCGCTCCAGGCAGCGACGCCGCTCTCGGCAGTCCACCGCAGATCGCGAACCGGCATCTCCAGGCGCTGGTCAGCTCGCTGCTGAGCCTGGGCCTCACGACCACCGAACCGCTCGACGAATTGCTGGACCTCATCGACGTCACCCTATGGTCTTCCTCCGCGCTTCCGTCCGCCGGCGGAGCCCGGCTCTCGGTGATGCTCGGCCAGCCCATCGCCGTAGTACGCACCGCGTTCTACTGCAACCTGCAGGGAAATCCTATCTATCAACAAGACTGGTCGCAGACGGGCAAGAACAATGACCTCAATTTCCCGACAGTGCAACTGCCGTTTCAAATCGGGGATATGGCTCTGGCCACGAACGGATCTTTTGGCTACTACGTTGGTGACGATTACTCCGGTTGTTACGCCATGTATGGCTACCAGCCGGACATGGGCTACGTCCGCCGCGCCCTGCGAAATACCGCCAGCGGCCGCTCCAATCTGACAGCACACATCGACAGCTTCCGGAGCCGCCTGCAGAACACCCTGTCCAGCTCAGGCGGCTATGTGAAAACCGACAATAAGCTCTACCTGCAATGCGGCGGAGCCGACAAAATTTTCGCAACCGTCCTGGTCGATCCACGAGGCAAGATCACCACGGTTTCCGGAACAGCGCCGATGTTTCCGGGACCGTTACCGAATGGTCCGGTCGCCTCTGCGCTCGACAATCTATGCGCCACTTTCCGCATGGGGCCGTTGCTCCTCGATCCCGTGGTAACAACGATGCCATTGCCCACCGGAACCTCCGGCAAGTGGGATTGGATCGAACGCACCGGCGTCTCTTTCTGGCGCGAACAAGGCCCCGTTCGGCCCGCAAATCCAACCGCTGAACTGCCTGTCACGATTCCCACACTGCGCGAAGGGTGGCTCTCGCTCAGTGAGGCCCTGGGATCCGGACAAGGAGAGTAACCCGATGACGACACGTTCCGCCCCCGCCGCAAAGTTTCGAGCACGTTCGCGCACAAAGAACGAAGCCGCTCTCATCGCCGCTTCGAACCAGTCAGGCGCGGCCGTACTCACCTACTCGATCACGCCGAATGCCGTACCTGTAGGCAGTCTGCAGACCTTCACCTTTACGGCAACCAACAATAGCGGCGCTCCCGTTACGATCCAGGCGATTACGGATTCAATTACGCTGGGCAATCTCAATCAGCTCACGAACAGCCCGGTCAGCCCGCAGGGTGTGGCATACCCATGGCAGGCAACGCCCAACGGCGCCACGCTGGAGTTCTGGGCTCTTGCCGCAGTCACCCTGAACGACAGCGAAGGTGTGAGCTTTAATTTTGTCGCCACGATGATTAACACACCCGGCACGGCCACCCTCAGCGTCACGGAAGTGATTGGCGGCAACTCTGCCGACGCCCCCGCACTGCCTGTTTTGTTGCAGGACGCGCTTTCCATCACCGCCTTCGCCAACCCCTGCACTGTTGGACAGCAGCGAGCCGTGGTTTTGCAGTGGAACACCATCGGCGGCCAGTATGTAACGATCTCTCCCGGGACGGACCAGCAATATCCAGCCGGAACCGCCAACACACTCGTCACACCCAGCCAGAACGCACCGAACACGGTCTACACGCTCACCGTTCATCAGGATGATCAGACAGCCGACTACCAAGTCACCGTCACTCTGGGCACGCCGGTGATCAAGAGTTTTCAGATCAAGCCGTCTCATGGGCTCCGGATCAAAGACTTCGTACAGGCCTCGTGGTCCACGCAATATGCCACCCAGGTCACGATGTCTCCGCCTCTCGATGAATCTCCTTTTGTGCAGGCCTCCGACGCGCGCAGCTTCGACCCTTCCGCCGATCTGCCAGCCAATGCGATGAGTGAGCCATACACCATCACACTGTATGGCTACCAGGGGCCGGTACAACAAACGCTTACGGTCGACTACCTGCCCATGCGCATCCTCTACCTGCGCTACTCCACGTTTCCCACGCAACAGAACCCGAATCCGCCGGTTATCTATGACGTTTTCAACGCACAGCCAGGCACCTCACTGAACCTCACCGGCAACCCCATTCAGCTCACTGCAGTCGGCCCTGGCGGCCCGGCCTACGCACAGCTTGGTGGAACCGGCCCGGAAGTTCAGGTGATGCTCGCAGATCCTTCGCCTGTGCCCAGCGGCCAGAGCACGACGATCAGTTACCTCGTGAAGAATGCCACCTCGCTTACGCTGCAACCTGGCAATCAGCCGCTATCGTTCGATAGCAACGGCAACGGTTCCGTTAGCGTTCAGCCACAGCAAAGTACAACCTATGTTCTTCTCGCCTCCAATGGCGGGGTTACCGTAACAAGCGAACTCGGTGTCTCGGTCTCCTGAGCACCTGTTCCTATCATTCATTTCTTTGAGGCATTCTATGGACATACCTCACGACACAGCCATTGAACAGGCCATCTACGAATCGATCTGGCGGGTAAAACCATCACTGCAGGCCATGCCCATGACGCCAGCCACGCGCCTCTCCAGCCTTGGGCTGGCATCTATCGAGATCATGTCCGTCGTCTTCGAGATGGAAGACGTCTTCGAAGTTTCCATTGTCGACCGCCAGCTTGATACCTTCCGTACCATTGGTGAGGGCAGAGACGTAGTTCGCAAATTACTGGACGAGCGCAATGGGCATGTTCCGGCCCTGGCAGCGGAGTAGAGCATGGCGCATCGCGTGGTGATCACCGGCATGGGGTGCGTCTCTGGCATGGGCGTGGGAGTTGAGGCGCTCTGGGATGGCCTGATGCGCGCCCAATCCGCCATCACGCCCACACACCTCGTTGCCGGGCAACATCAGACCACCCTGCCCGCTGTTCGTGTAGCGGGATATTGCCCACTCAACCACTTCACCGCCGACGAACTCATTATGCGCGACCGTTACGCGCAGTTTGCCATCGTCGCTGCGCGCGAAGCCGTGCAGCAGGCCGGCCTCGGCTGTGGCGAGCAAACGCCCGGAGATACCGGAGTTGTACTCGGCTCAGGAGGCGGTGGCGAACTGGCACGCGAAGAGGCTGCTGTGCGCATGTTCTATGAGGGCAAGATCCGCTGCAATCCGATCACCGTCCCGAAAGTGAATAACCAGGCATCCGTCGGGCTTGTCTCCATGGAATTCGGTTTTACCGGCCCGTCCTTCATCGTGGCCACCGGCTGCGCTGCAGCGACCCATGCCATGTGCCAGGCCTACCTCCTGATTCAGTCGGGCGTGCTGGTGCGTGCGCTTACGGGCGGCACCGAGGCGCCCGTCATGCTCAGCGTCTTCCAGGCGTTCGATGCGGCCCGCGTGATGTCCCACACGACCTGCCGGCCTTTCTCGCGCGATCGCGATGGCATGGTCATCGGCGAAGGAGGAGCCGTGGTCGTGATGGAAGAGCTTCAGGCCGCACGCGCCCGCGGCGCCAATATTCTCGCCGAGGTCTGCGGCATCGGCATGAGCTCCGATGCCAGCAATACTCTCTATCCAACCGAGGCCGGACCGGCCCAGGCAATCACATGCGCACTCGCCATGAGCCGCATCCACGCAGAAGAGGTTGACTACGTCAACGCTCATGGCACCGGTACGCAGGCGAATGATCGCATCGAGACAGCAGCCATTCGCCGGGCTCTCGGTCATCATGCCGACAACATCACCGTATCCTCCACCAAAGCGCTCCACGGACACGCTTTCGGTGGAGCAGGCGGCATCGAACTCGTCGCCACGGTCCTGGCCCTGCAGCACGGCGTTGCGCCGCCCACGGCCAACTACCTCGGGCACGATGAAGGATGCGACCTTGATTACGCTCCCAACGCTCCACGAGAGCGCCGTATCGACATGGCAATCAAACAGTCTTTTGCATTCGGAGGCGTGAACGCCGTCTTAGCCCTGCGCCGCGACATCCGGCTGTGATTGCTCGAGCACACAACCCTATACCCATAAGGAAGATTTCGTCATGGGATTAAGACAATGGACACTCAAAGTCCGCCGCAACGCCGGACTCTATAATTTCTCTCGCATCTGTAACCCGGTCTATGGCATTTTCACTGGCGGCAAGAAGCGTCCTGCGTTTTACGACATCGACTCCACCATTCCAACCCTGCGGCAGGTGGATGCAGCTTATCCGGTGATTCGCGCCGAACTTGATCGCATTCTGCTTCAGCAGGACGCAATGCCTCGTTATCACGAGCTCGACACCGATCTTATCTACTCCTCCGGGCGCTATCATCGCAGCAGCCGCTGGAACGTGTTCATGCTGTACTGCTACGACAGTCTGCCAGAGGCCAACCGGGAGCTCTGCCCACGCACCTGCGAGGCCATTGCGAAGATTCCTCACCTTAACCAGGCCTTCTTTTCTATTCTCGATCCTGGTAAGTCCATTCCCGCACACACTGGCCCGACGCAGGCATACCTGCGCTATCATCTCGGCCTTGTCGTTCCCGAAAACAACGCCCCCAGCATCCGCATTCGGGATGAGTTCTATACCTGGAAAGAGGGCGAAAGCGTTCTTTTCGATGACAGCCTCGACCATGAGGTCATTAACAAGTCTGATGGCATTCGAGCGGTGCTCATCCTCGATGTCATGCGGCCTTTCCCCGAGCCCATCTTCACCGCGAATCGCATTTTTCGCCACCTCGGCGTCTGGTTCTATGGCCCCAGGCTGGTCCGTAAAGCGAATGCCTTTCGTTTGCAGAATTCGCCAGCTCAACAGTCAGAAAAGCTCCCTTGAGCCTTGTGTCGCCTTACCAAAAGGCCGCTTGTCTGACTTGCGGCATATCAATGAAGCCCCTGCGAGTTTCGAGGCATCGTCATAGAGGATTGGCGGCGTTGACGAAACACCTTCTGCTTATCGTTGGGCCTCAGATTTACTGCGCCTTGCAGTGTTCCGGGCACGCTTCTCCACGCTTGCTGTTGCCAGTATTACTGGTGTCTCCCCCGGTTTAGCAACTCAACCCGGTCAACGAATAAGGCTGGATAAGACTCGATGCCCGCTGTGAATTTGCAGAATCCGACTGGCGAGAGCAGAACTCGCGTCTATGGCCGTAATGTCGTCATCAGCTCCATGCGCCTGTTTGTCATGGCGGCAAGCGGCCTTGCTCTGCCTGCTTTTCTGACACACCATCTGCCTCCTTCAACTTACAGCGCATGGGTTCTGATCCTCCAGGTTGCCGGATATGTCAGCTATCTCGAATTTGGGGTCACCACTGCTATCTCCAAATATGTCGCGGAGCATGCAGCAGCGAACGACATGGAAGCATGCAACCGGCACGCGAGCGCGGGTGTAACAATCACCTGCGTCAGCGGAGTAATCGGCGTGCTGATCAGCATTCTGCTCGCGTTCTCCGTGCCAACGCTCTTCCACGACATTCCCGCGACTCTTGTCTCCGATGTGTCGAGAGGCATTTTCCTGGTTGGAACCTCTCTTGCCATCCTGCTCGCGGCTACGGCTTTCGGAGGGATCTTCATGGGCCTTCAGCGTTTTGCATTGCCCATGTCGCTTATCACTCTGAACAAGCTCGTCTACGTCATCGTTGTACTAATCGCAGTCGCCCGCCACTTATCACTCACGGAAATGGGCGCCGCGGTTGCCATCGTCAACGTACTTACAGCAATCGCCGTTGTCGTCGCCTGGAAGCTGATGATCCCTGAAGTGCAGGTGCACCCCAGGCTGGTAATCTCGGCAACTGTCAGGAAGATGCTGGGCTATTGCGCCGTCCTTGGGATATGGACATCGGGAATGTTGCTGATCAACGGCCTCGATACCACGATCGTAGGCCACTTCGACTTCCGCAGAACGGCCTTCTACGCAGTCGCAGCGACACCGAGCAGCTTTCTCACGCTTGCGCTCCAGGCTGTGCTGGGGCCGCTCATGCCGGCAGTGTCAGCCGCGAGCATCGATCACACGCCCCGGCAGATGGGAGATCTGCTGGATAAGAGCAGCCGTCAATCCTTCATCCTCGCCCAGTTATCGGGACTACCCTTCCTGCTCTTTGCTTATTGGATTCTTTCCATCTGGGTAGGACACACGTATGCCGAGAACGGCTACATGTTGATGCGCATTCTTATCACCGCCAACATCCTGCGGCTCTTCTTCGGCCCTTACACAACAATGGTCATCGCAACCGGCCTGCAGAAGTACGCCACGCTCTCCGGCGTCTGCGAGGCGGTCGTGAATCTCATCTTCAGCATATGGCTGGGCAAGCATTACGGCGCTCTGGGAGTCGCCTGCGGAACGCTCATCGGCGCCCTGGTCGGCATCTGCGTGCACTTCTCCGTAAGCGTGCCAAAGACGAACGGGACATTTGCCATTACCCCATTGAGATTGCTTCTTTCAGGCATGCTTCGCCCCGGCGTCGCGTCTCTCCCAACCGTTGCCCTGCTTTTTCTTTACTGGTCGCCGAACGACCACAATCGCGGCTCCGCGTTTTTGGCAGCTTCTACCATCGCCTGGGCGATCGCTACGCTCCTCCTTGCATGGCAGTTTGGGCTTCTGAAAGCCGAACGTTTACGGCTCGTGAAAGCCCTGGCTGCACGCACTCACGGAAGAGCAGTAACAAGCGAACTGTGAGCACCCGGCGCCTACTGATGGATTGGACGAGGGACTTTCATCCAGCCACGCAGGCACTCTTCGTTGACTGACATCAATGAGACTTGTTCCAGAACGTGACAATTTATCTCTAAAGCGCTCTTTTGGGACGGACCTCCCCAAAACCTATGCCAAATGAGCGACAAGAGTTCTGTGGTTCACCTGTTCTGCGCGTCGCGACGATCGGACTACCGATCGGGGGCGATGCGTTTGATTTTCATTTGTCTGTTGTCGTCCCTTCTACAGCCGGAGTTGCCCGATGGCATCAGTAAACAGAGTCATTGCTTTGGTCAGAAGCCTGATGCCGCTCTCGCGTAGAGTTCGCATCCTTACGTTCTTCATCCCGCGCGCCTGGTGGTTCCGCACCAGCGTGATTCTCGCGTCTGGTCAGACCAGGTTGACTCGGCTTCTTGGCCGGCGTGACGCGTATCTGCAGGATTCATTGCTGCTCGATTACTGGCTCGTTCAACTCACAAACGTGGGACCATTCCCTATCCCCTATGAAGTTATCGGAGCCCGGCATCTTTATCACCGGCCCGGCGACAAGAACGGCCTGGTTTATGTTGGAGTCCATCTTCCCTGCTACACCGTCGCAATTCGCTCCCTGGAAGATCTGCAAGCGAAGCCAAACCTGGCTATCGCCGCCGCAGTCAGCATCGGCAGCGATGGCTGCTATCCGCTCGTGGGTCTGAAGGAAAGATTGCCGGCAGTGGAGCCCGGAGCCGCCGCATTTATGAGGACAAAGCGCGAGCTTAAGGCCAACGGCGCGGTAGTCTCCATGCTGGACGGTCACATCGGAATGCCGCTGACACATCAACTGCTTCAACTCGCCGGCAAGATCGGTGCAAGAGTTATAGCATTCTGGACGGAGTTCTCCGCGGACGGCACTATCAGGATCGTCTTCTCCGATCCGCCTTATCCGGTCTGCGACACAGACGAAAAGGTAAAGGCCAATATGGACGCCATTCACATTGAACGGGAGCGGATTCTGACTTCCATTGCTCCGCCAAATATCACGCAACAGAGCTGTGCGGCGACATCCTGACGTTACGCGCTATACCTCCGCCCATTCACGCAACAGGTTGTGATAAATGGCGGTCAGTTCGACGATCGAAGAATGACCTTCCAGATCGCGGCCTATTTTCTGGACGGCTACGTCCAGGTTGAGCAATAAGCTGCGATGAGCGTCGTGCCGAACCATGCTCTGCAGCCAGAAGAAAGAAGACACCCGGCTGCCACGCGTTACCGGCAACACACGGTGCAGGCTGGTCGAAGGATAGAGCACCATGTGGCCCGCAGGCAGTTTTACGGAGTGGCCTCCGTACGTGTCCTCGATAATCAACTCCCCGCCGTCGTACTCTTCCGGACTGCTGAGAAAAAGTGTTACCGACAGATCGGTACGAATCGATTCTCCGGTGGCGGGAATACGGCGTATCGAATTATCTACATGATTGCCAAATGAGTGGCCGCCGTCGTAACGGTTGAAGAGCGGCGGGAAGATCTTGGCAGGCAATGCCGCAGAGATGAACAACGGATTCTGCTCCAGCGCCTGAATGATTCTCCGGCCCAGCGCAATCGCAACGGGACTCGTCTCAGGCAACTGCATGTTCTCTTTCACGCGCGCAGACTGATAGCCGGCCGTCACCCTGCCATCGACCCAGTTGGTACTATCGAGCTCTTTGCGAAAATGACTCACTTCTTCCTGAGTGAGTACGTCGGGAATTTGTACAAGCATCGTGCTACCTCGAACAAAAAATGCTGTCTGTTATCAAAGTTCTGGTGCTTTGGTCGCGCACTGTTACGCCTGCATGCAAGGTGTGAGACCGGCGACAAAATCCCTGATCTCGCCTTGCGGCATGCCTTCCAGAAAAGTTGTCATCTTTTCGATGAAAGCGGGCGTTGCCGTGGCTGGCACCTGCCTAAGCCAGTGCACCGCCCCGAGCAGGTCGCCTTCCTCTATCAGGAAGCGCGCGTAGTTGAACTGCCCGCGAAAGTCTCCGCCCACCGCAGCCTGGCGATAGAGATCCCTCGCCGTGGCGCGACTGGCGCGCACGACCCATCCATCCTCGTAAAACCCGCCCAGCAGATTGATGGATTTTACGTGGCCGAGTTCCGCGGCTTTGCGGAGCCAGAAGAATGCCTCCGTCCTGTCCTGAGTAATGCCGTCTTCGCCGAGAGTAAGCAGCGTGGCGAGGTTGTACATTCCCCAGTCCAGGCCGCGTTCGGCAGCTTTACGAAACCACTTTTCAGCAAGGATCGCGTTGCGCGTGATTCCCCAGCCCTGATCGAAACAACGACCCACCATATTCACGGCCATGAGGTTGCCGCCCTGCGCGGCGCGCTCAAACCAGAAAAATGCCGCCGATGCATCGCGCTCGACATATTCTCCATCCAGCAACATCTGCCCATAGAGAACCTGGGCCTGGTGCACGCCGCGAAGCGCCGCGGCGCGCACCAGGTGGAGAGATTGTTCGTCAGGTTGATTGCTCATGAATCCGCTCAGAACTTCACGTTGAGTCCAAACACTGCAGAGCGGCCCGGCGCCAGCGTCGCATAGTGCGTGGCGTATGCCTGGCTGAAGTAATAGCGGTTGCTAAGGTTCAGCACATTCGCCTGCAGGTTGAAGTGCTTGTTGAACTCGTAGCTGCCAAACAGGTCCTCGCGGACGTAACCCGGCACCCATTTATTATTCGCCTGGCTTCCCCACACCTTGGTCAGCCCATAAATGCCGCCGCCGACACGCAGCTTCGGCAACACCTGGTAGTTGCTGGTCACGCTTACGCCGTGCTTTGCGGTATTCGGCATGGCCTGACCGTTCGTGCTTCCAAGTCCCAGGGTCGCGGCATAGCTCGTAGCTGTGAGCGTCGCATCGATGTAGCTATAGCCACCGAAGAAGTCCCACTTGCGAGTGATATTGCCGCTGAGGCCGGCCTGCGCTCCGAGCGTGCGGTCGCTTCCCGCAGCTGCCACATCGCCCGCCGAGTCAATCGTGATGCGAACGTTCTGGATGTCTTCGCGGTAGAAGTCGATCCTGGCCAGAGCACGGCCGCCACGCAGCTCACGCTTGGCGCCGAATTCCTCTTCCCGGATCGTCTCGGGTTGCAGGAAGTTGTTCCCCGCCGTGCTGAGGTTGGAAGTATCGACACCCTGGGCCAACGCGTTGCCACTGGGAATAGCCGCAGTGCTTACCGTGCCATAGACACTGCTCGCATGATCCGGCTTGTAGACGAGGCTGGCCATGTAGGTGCCGATATTGTTGACGACTTCCTGCTTCGGAATCGCCGTGGCCGAAGCAGCTGGTGTGAAGCTGGAATCATAGTGGTCGTAGCGGCCACCCACCGTGCTCTGGAAGCGAGAGTTGAAGACGATCGTATCGAAGCCGTAGACAGACCGCGTGTCCGTTGTCGAGTGCGTTGGATTGTGATTCAGCTTGATCGTGCCGGTGTCCGTCCAGGGATCTTTATCGTTCGGAGAATACAGATTCACGCAGTTGTATCCCGAAGCAGCACCCGCACCGTTCGGGCAGAATTCCGCACCCGCTGAGAATGCCGTGGTATTCAGCGTGTATGCGTCGTTGTTGCCGCGCTCGCTCGAAAACTCGGTACCCGTGGCATACGTGTGCTTGATCTTCCCCGTGCTGAGTGATCCGGAAAGATCCGTCTGGTCATCGCCCGTAAACACCGCGCTCACGCGGTCATTCGCACGGCGGAAGAGCAGCCCATAGTAAATGTTGCCTTTGCTGTCGTCCGGAAGTGTCCAGATATAGTCCTGTTCCGTGCGTTCGTAACGATAGGTGTTACGAATCAGGGCGCGCTCATGCCACAGGTCGCGCTCCACGCGGCCGGTTGCAATCTTGGTCGTGTCGCGATCATGATCGCGGTCCGTGAGTCCGTAGAAGATGCTGCGATAAGGAACCTTGAGCGGCTCGCCGTTGCCTGGTTGAAGAATGCGAGGACCGGGATCGACCGTAGGCACGGTCGACGGGTTGTTATACGGGATGCCCGAATCCGGAATGTTGTTCTGTACCAGGTGGTAGTAGTCGAGATAGGCTCGGGTTGGCTTTCCCAGACCAATGGCCAGGCTCGGCGCCACACCCCAGCGCGCGTAATGCACGCCGTCACGGCCCGGCTCGTCAGCGTCATGCCATAGGCCTGTGAGGCGACCGGTCACAAGGGGGCCCATCTCGAGGTTTCCATCCACAGTGAGGCGCTTGTAGTTCGAGGTGCCAGGCATGAAGCTGCCTGCAAGGAAATTGCCGCGACGGGCGAGCTTACTGTCGATGTTGATACTGCCGCCGCCCGTTCCGCGTCCGCCATATGCGCCGCCCGGTCCTTCCTGCACCTCGATGCTCTCTACGTCGAACGTCTCGCGCGACTGTGCTGCGATATCTCTCATTCCGTCGATATAGAGGCTGGACTGCGAGTCCAGACCGCGAATGAAGGGGCGATCGCCGATGGGGTTTCCGCCCTCGCCCGCGCCAAAGGTGATGCCGGGAACGGTGCGAAGCGCTTCCTGGAGGGTAGTCGAAGCGGTAGCCTGCAGCGTCTGCTGGCCGATCACGGTAACCGTTTGCGGCAGATCAACCAGCGGTGCCGTGTACTTCGGGGAAGAGGGCGCCACGGCATTCACCTCTACCGAACTGTTACTTCCCGCTCCATTTACTGAAAGAACCACACGATCCGGGCCTTCAAAGCGTGCCGAAACACCGGTGCCCTCCAGCGCATGGATCAATGCCTCCTGCGCCGTAAGCACGCCATTCACGCCGGGCGACTGCACCTGGCCAATGGAATCGGTGGCCATGCCGAAGGTGATGCCCGTCTCTTTCTTTAGCGCATCGAGGACCTCGTTGAGGGTACCGGCACCGATCTTGAAATTGTGAACAGTTTGCGATGGCCCGGTCTGCCCATCCGGGGCGGGCGCGGGAGCGCTCTCGGCTTCAGGCAGATCCTTTGCGTCATTTGTAACAGGCGCGGCCTCGGCACCGCGGGCCATGAACCCGGCAATCGCAAGCGCCGCCACTGCAATGATCGACGGCTTCTTACCTCGTGCAACGGCCGGCCGCGCGCTAATGCTCAATTCGTTCCTTAAAGGCTCTCCGGAAATTTCAGGCACGGTCACATCTGGACGCCCACTGAAAAAGATCGAGGTGCTTCCCATCAGGCTGCCTGTCTTTGAAGCTTGCTTCACTATCGTCTCCTTCTCTTGCTGGAAGAAATCATCTGAAAACAAAGAACTTGCATGCGTCACACGCAATAACTGCAAAATGCATGCCAGCACCCTCGCCGGCCCAAGGCCTGGTCAATATAAGACCATTCTTGTCGCATTTAAAGACACAGGAGTTCCCGTGTGGCATTCCTCTTTACTATGAACATCGCGTCTGAGAATTTCCTGAAAATCCGACAAATTTTGTCGGATATTTCAGATTTATCCGAAATACCCTGGTGAGGTGACCTAACGGGCGGAATCCCGGAGGTAATATCCGACTCCCCGTTCGGTGTGGATCAGGCGCGGCATGCCGGGCGGATCCACCTTCTGCCGGAGATAGCGGATGAAAGTTTCGAGATTGTTTTCGGACACGTCTTTGTCCGGCCAGATCGACTCGATGATCAGCCTTCTCTGCGCAATTCTCCCCCTGGACTGCATGAGGTAGTGCAGGACAGAAAACTCCGTGCGGGTGAGGTCAAGCTTGCGGCCCGCGCGCATTGCCTCTCTCTTTTCCATATCCAGATAAAGCCCGGCAAAGCGGAGCTTCTCAGCCTGTCCGCGAACAGCGGCACGCACCCTGGCGCGCAAACGCGCAACTAGCACTTCAAAATCGAAGGGCTTGGTTATGTAATCATCGGCGCCCTGATTAAGACCTCGAACGATATCCTGCGGCGTGTCCAGAGTTGTAAGAAAAACAATGGGAAGGCTTAGCCCCTGCAGGCGAAGGCGTCTCGTAAGCTCGAAACCATCGAGAACTGGAAGAGTCGCTTCGAGCAGCAGGACGTCGAAATCGTGCAACTCCGCCTGGCGGAGCCCCGCACCACCGTCAAAGCAATGTGTGACTTCCCCACCTTCGTCTTCCAACCGGATGCGTATAGAAGCTGCAAGCTCCCTGTCGTCTTCGACAACAAGGATTCGCATCCTCGACAAGGACGGATCGCTGCGCTGAGTTTTTTCTGAACCGTGCATCTTCCTGCAGCCACCACGCATGTGCGATTCACCGGTTGCTGGAGAGGTAAAGAGTACGAGCCGGATAGAAACTATGACGGGCAACAACTGGCGCCTGCTCCGCGCATATCCTTGTTGTTTCGCAAGGCGTTTCGCCAATGAAGACGCAGGCTTTCTACCGATCCAACAGTCAGTGGACTTAAAGTACGACAATTTCAGTCTTATTTCAAGAGTAGAAAATAGTCCGTCGCCTCTAACCGATCAGTTCGCTGCGCTGTCGACGTATGTGAGCTTGTAAAGCCGCTGGCACTGCCACGCATGGCCTGTGTAGTTGAATCCCCGCAACCACATTCCGAATGGGCTGCAGAACTGCGCCAGTTGCTGCAGCTTTACCTCCGACTCGTCCAGGTCGAGCATTTCGTCATCGTCAATAACCGGCTGTACAACGTACTGGATATGGTATTTCGCGAGGTATTCCGGGATATCGTCGTCCATCAGGTAAGGCAGGTATCCGCTATCCGCAAGGCCGCCGAGATCGGTGACGGACTGCGGAAGTGTATAGCTGATGCGTCCGCTATCGAATGCTCCGACGCGAGCGTTCTGTGGCAGATGAGTCGCAATCCATCGAGCCATCGCGCCATGGGTTTCGTCGATGTGAGTGATGCCGTCTATCGCAATCGAACGCCAGCCGGCCAGCGAAAAAACGCCTCCGGCAAGGACCGCGAGTATCAGGCACCGTTGCGGCCATGAAGCTCGTGCAGATGCGAGCAGAGGCTGCAGCAGCGAATAAAGACCGGAGAACACTGCCGGAAAAATCAGCAGAAGCAGGAAGGACTGATAGCGGCCACCGTGCCCGAGCACGGGGAACAGTGCGAGATACATAAAAAACTGCACTCCCGCAAGCGCGAGCAACATTCCGAATCGCGCACTGAGTTTCCGCAACCACGCAATCAGCCCTATCACCGCGAGCACAAATATTGCGCACGCCAGGATCGTGTAAAGACGATCGGCACCTTCAGCTGAAATCTGCTGCGTACCAAACACGGAAGAAAAGATGCGAGGCAGGTGCGCGAGCCACGAAAGGAAGAAGGACTTTATCGCACGCAGGCTATGCGGGCCACCCTGAAAACGAAACCATAACCACAGACGGCCCTGCATCGTAACAGGCATCAGCGTGTGTGACGTGTACAGGTTAATGCCAAAGAAGCCGGCGACGAATACTGCCCATACCGCCAGCATGGAAGCCGCCTCTCGCACAGAGCGGTGAGCCCTGCGGATTGCCAGGGCCAGCAACGGCCCAAGTGGCGCGCCTTCCGGCCGCGTGATCACCAGCAGACCCACCATCAGGCCAACGAGCAGACTGGAACGGCTCCCTGGCTCCTCTTCCTGCCGAAACCAGAGGCAGATAGATGCGAGAGCAAGAACGATCAGGAGCAGGTGCTCCATCCCGATGAGGCCGAGCCATAAAAAATTTCCGCAGAACGCGGGTGAAGCGGCAAGGATCCACCTGGCTGGTGTGGACAATCCATCCCGGGTTGCCAGAAGCAGCAGGAGCTGCCCGATACACAGCAGCAGAATCCAGCTCAGAACCAGATTGAACAGGACTGGGGAAATGTGACCACCGGTGACAAAATTGAGCGACTGGATGCAGACCCACAAGAAGCTTGTCGCTCCCGCCCCCGCTCGCCCCGGATAAAAACCCGAACTCCCGTGTGCCAGTGCGCGGGCAACGGTCTGGTAAAGGTAGGAGTCATCCAGCGGAAATCCCCATATTGTGAGTAGCGAGCTGGCAACGACCGCAAAGCCCGCCGTATAGAGAAGAATCAGCACAAGCTGTTGCCAGCGCGGCGGCGAGGGAATGTCGTAAGTTGTTTCCTGCGTCATCGTTTTACGAAGTTTGGATTACGGGGGCGGCCTTGCGAAATTGCGGCCGCGTTGAACAGCGCATTTCGCTATGTCCACCTGATCATTCTATGGCAGTAAAGCCTTTCGACCGTTTGGAGTAGGACCTCTGTCGTGGGGGCGACCCGGCAAAGACATGCATGTTTAAACGTTTTATCCGTTTCTTCGCTTGTTGTACAGTACACGGATAGGCTGTAGTGGACCCCGAACAGGAACGAGGGATTCAGCAATGTCGACCATCGTAGAGGTGGCAAAGCGCGCGGACGTCTCCATCGCCACGGTCTCGAATGTAATCCGGGGAACAAAAAAGGTTAGTGCGGAGTTGCGTCAGCGCGTGGAAGCCGCGATCCGCGAGCTCGATTACTACCCCAACGAAATTGCGCGCAGCCTTAAGGTCAAGCAGACACGCATGCTCGGCATGGTGTTGCCGGACATCACCAATCCCTTCTTTCCCGAGATCATCCGTGGAGCCGAAGACAGCGCGTTCGAACGCGGATACTTCCTCGTCACCGCCAACACCGATGAGCAGATCGGACGCGAAAAGCGAATCGTCGCAGCACTGCGCTCCTATCGAGTGGACGGTATCCTGCTTGCTTCCGCTCCGGGTAACGACACAACGCACATCCGCAACACCATTGCCTCTGGACTTGCAGTCGTATGCCTCGACCGTCCCGTCGCAGGAGTCGAAGCCGATGCCGTGCTGCTCGACAATGTGCGTGGCGGACGCGAGTGCGTGCGCCACCTGATACAGGCGGGCCATCGGCGCATCGCCGTCATCACCGGGCAGATGAATTCCGAGATCGCGCGTGAACGACTCAAGGGATACGAAGACGCATTGCATGAGGGCGGCATCCCCATCGATCCGTCGCTGATCCTTGAAGGCGACTTCAAGGATGAATCTGGATACCGGCTGGCGAAGCAGTCGTTGAGCAGGCAGTCCAGGCCAACTGCATTTTTCGTCTGCAACGGTGTGATGACACTAGGAGCGCTCAAAGCCTTCGAAGAGCTGGGCGTGCGATGCCCGGACGATGTTGCACTCGCTACATTCGACGACCTCACCGCCGACCGGCACTTCCATCCTCACCTGACCGCAGTGGTGCAGCCAAGCTACGAGATGGGAGCACGCGCGGCGAATGTTCTGATGGATCGTATTGAGGGCAAGGTCACCGGCGCGCCCGTCGCCGTGCGTATCGTGCCCACCCTGGTCATTCGCGAGTCAACCCGCTCGCAGTCGGACGCGACTGCCAGCCAGGCCGGAAATCTTCGTCGCGGCACTTTTGCCAGCTGAGCTGCTACACCGTAACGACGTAACCTTCCTGCGCGAGTACCGCACCCATCACGGTTGCGGCAGGATTTCCATTCACAGAAATTCTGTACTTTGCATGGGGATCGACGCCGGCAAAGCGAATCCTGATCGAACGTTGCGCGGGAAAAGTCTCGACTTCGAAAGCGATGGCGGTCTTATCGATGCGCAGGTTGTGCAGCGAACAGGCATTGAAGCCGACCGCAGCCTGATTCGCAAGATCGACAAAGGCATCTCCAAGCGTCGGCATCATCATCTCGATCGACGTCATGCCACTGCCCGCACCCCAGTGAAAGCCCGTTAACGCACCGGACTCATCCTCGAAGCCGACATGCGCCCAGTTCTCCCACGGAGCTACGGCGAAGGTCGAACGAGCGGCCGCGACACTGCGCTCCAGATATTCGCTGTTTCCGGTCGCCTTGTAGTAGTCCCACAAAAGTGTCGCCGCGTAGGCTTCGCGTGCGTCACTCCACTCTGCGTCAGTATTCTGCGTCGTGAAGCCACCAACAACTTTAGGCCGCAGGGCAGGATTGTTCCAGACCTGCTGTGTGAGTAAGAGGTAGTCGAGTACGCGCTTGCCGGTTTCGAAATACTGCGGCTTCTTATTGGCTTCAAAAAGCTCCAGATAAGCCTGCGCCGCAAGAATCTGCGAAAGATTATTCTGCGGATATTGGGCTGTCCAGCGGTCGTAAAAAGAAAACGGCTTGCGCGCGCACGAGAGATAGGTCTCAAAGTCGAACCAGCGCTGCCGCGGCAACACATCGTGCGTGATGAAATCCATCGCCTTTTGCGCCGAGTCGAGATACTTCTGGTCTCCGGTTGCCTTATACAGCGCTACAAGAAACAGCGCTGAACCCGCGGTCTCTGCATTGAACTCGCCGAACTCGGTTCTGGCCTGCAGCTGGCTGTTGTACCACGAAGGAATTACGCCGTCGGGAAGCTGATGCTTGATCAGGAAGTCTCCGTATGGGCGAACGAAGTCGAGGATTTCCTTATTCCGTTCGGGCTGCAGGTCTCGCCCCCATAGCAGCATCCAGTAAGCGGTCCACGACATATCCAGCGCGTGATAGTCATCGCCGAATCCCGCCCATGAATCTGACCGCAACCAGCGTTGATCATTCACCAGGTAGATTGTCGAGAAGGCACCATCCTGCCGTGGGCTGGAGAGCGCGAGGTTCAAAATCGTTTCAGCCTTTGCCTGAATCTCTTTATTGTTCGTTCGCCTGCCGTAGATGTACCAGCCATAAGCGCTTCGAAGCGTCTCGAACCACGTGTTGAACCATGCATCAGGCGCGCGTTTCGTCCAGATGCCAGAAGGATTGCGATCGCTGGCGAGGGTGCCACATTGGCGGTTTCCGCATGGGAAGCTGTGATACACATCATCGGCATATCGACCCCACGTATCGGTTGCCCAGTCATCGAACGTCACCAGCTCCGGCCTCAGCACATTCTGTTGAAGGTCATTCGAGGTCATCAGCTCCTGATGTCCTTCCTCTGCCCACAGTCGCCGCACAACGCGACGGTAGCCGGATTTGTAAGGCTGCTCCGAGGCGACGATCGAATACTCATACTGCACGGTCCCGATTGGATACCCGGCTTTGTTCTGGCCCTTCACGATCCGCGGAAAGCCCTCTGAATATCGTGAAAAGTAACTGTGTCCATAAGGCTGTGTTGAAAAAGCGCCAAAGGAAAGCCACGGGCGGGCTGTGGAAGTCACATCTAGATCGAGCGCGAGAGGATCGTTGTGGCGATCGTTCACTGTCGGCATGAGTGCGGCAAAAACGCTTCCCTGCTGCATCATGATCACCGGCGACTTAAATGCCCAGTTCGCGATCACGTCCGATGGATTGCTCTTGATGTCCTGGCTCCAGACAAAATCGAGCGGCCCTGCCGGATCATTTGCATCCCGCCGAGCGGGCATAAAGTCGAAGCGATCCTCAACAGCGCGCACATCGATGCCAGGGTTGGCGTTGAATGTCGTCACAACATGAATGACATCCGCATCCTTTGTCGATAGCATCCGCTGTTCGAATATGCCTACGTCACAGTTTCCTTTGACAAGAATCCCATGAGGGATCTGCGTTGCAGTCTCGACACGGCAGGCGTGAGTGAAATCGGGAATACCAGCAGCGACCACGGACGTTGCAGCGTAGGCCGAGGAAAGAGCAGGCACCCACTGGCCCTGACTTTTTATGAAGATCTGTTCCGCTGCGGAACTGCCCGGATTGACCTGCAGTTGAATCTGTCCGCTCGGAGATTCGAGCGTTGCCCCACTCGCATGAGAAATGAGGCAGAACGCGGCGGCCACCAGCGCCGCAAGACGAAGCGAGCAGTCCGCGTTGTGCCTCATCATGATTAATTCGCCGCCGGAGCAGGAGGCAGAGGTCCAGGGTTGCTCCCGGGGCCACCAACAGGCTGCAACTCCGGAATCCGCTGATCGACCGGAGGAAGCGGCGGGAAGGCCTCATGCGGCTCGGCCTGGTACCAATACGCGACAGAGTAGAAGTTATCCGAGCGGCCATTCGCCGTTCCGTGTTCGATGGTGGCCTTAAAGGATTTCGAGAACGGAATCGGCTGATCCAGATGGAAGCGGTAGACACTCGAGCGGCTGCCTGCCTTTTCATCACCGACGACCGGCGCGCCGTAGAGCCGGTACGAGAAAGGATGGCCGCCAAAGTCCCATGCTCCAAGGAAGTAGTCTTCAGTGCCGGTGCCTACGATCGATGGCTTGTCTTCCCCATCGATGAAGAACATATCGTCGCCTTCGCCCCACCAGTAATCCTGGTTTTGGACAACAGACATGGTGACACCCGCGAACTGGCCATGTCCCTTGGCTTCCATCCAGACGTAGTTATCTTTGCCGTCGAGGTTGGGCTTGTTATTGAAGCTTGGAGTGCCGTTGTTTTCAAAATCCGTTGTCCAGCCGCGATTCGGCTGTGCCTGGCGGTACTGTGCGTGGAAGTAAAGCGTGCCCGACGGCAGCGAGTGGGAATAGGTGCGGTAATCGACGTTGTAATAGAGCGAGAAGATCGGCGTCTTGCCCTCATTTGTAACCGTGATCTTTGCGTGATGTGCATACGGCATGGGGAAGAAAGAGTTCATCCCTTTATCGCTGCCGACAGAAAGCAGTTCCGACTCCCAGTTGTAATACTCGCCGAGGCCAAGGCCGAAGAAGTCTCCGATAGGCGCCTCAACACTGGGGCTGGTCTCGCCATCCCAGTAGATGCGCAGGACGATGCGCTTGAGGTGAAAAGGCTCGTTATCCGCAATCGTGAACCAGATATGAGAGATCGTGCCGGGACCATCGGTATCGAGCACGGTGTAAGTCTCTCCCGGGGCCACTCTGCGCGCATCCGCATTGGCACCCAGCGGATCGGTGCTCGACGCTCGGTGTGGCGTATAGGTCTGTTGCTTCGTAAGATCCGGTTCCCAGTCATGAGACTGCGCGACGGCCATCATAGGCCCTCCCGCCAATAGAACAACGAGTGCGATGAGTCGCTTCATAAAGCGTCCTCCGTTCATCGATGAATTAGTGAATGCCAAGGCGATGCTGCATCTGTTCAAGCGAGACCCCGGATGTTTCCGGGTAGTAGAACCACACGAGGAAAAAGTCGAACACCATCATCGCAGCGAAAAAGAAAAACGGTGAAGACCCCGATGAATTCGCCATGACTGGAAATACCAGCGAGATGATTGCATTCGTGACCCAGTGCGCGGAGCTGCCCAGGCTTTGTCCCTTGGCGCGCACCCGATTCGGAAAGACCTCGCTGATGTAAACCCACACGACCGCGCCCTGCGAAACCGCAAACAGAGCAATGTAGATCATCAGCAGGTAAATCAGCCACGCCATATGCGCGTGCGTGTAAAAGATCGCCGCTATCACTGTGAGACATACCGCGAGGCCGGCCGTACCGAAAAGCAGAAGCTTCTTGCGTCCGAAATGATCGATCACTGTCATGGCAAGCAGGGTAGCGACAAGGTTCATAGCGCCGACAGCGACCGCCTGCAGGCTTCCGGACATCTTGCTCGCGCCGGCAAGCGCAAAGATATCGTTGAGGTAATAAAGAATCGCGTTGATTCCTGAAAGCTGGCAGAACAGGCCCACCGTGAGCGCGAGGATCACCGGTTTGCGATACTGCCGGGAAAAAAGAGGATCGGAAGCACCGGACTTTTCGAGGTGGACTGAAGCAATAATTTCATCAAGTTCTTCCTTCGAGTTCTCGACGCCCGTCACCTGCAATACTCGGAGAGCTTCATCGACGCGAGACTGCGTGACCAGCCAGCGCGGGCTGCGGGGAATGAAGAACAGCGCAATCAGAAAGAAAACAGCAGGGACGCCGGAGATGCCCAGCTCCCAACGCCACTCGTTCGCTCCGAAATGAAGATTGCCGATGATAGCGTTCGACATATATGCAAGCAGAATGCCGATCACTACGTTCGTCTGGAAAGAGCCAACCAGACGGCCGCGCCACTTCGGCGGCGCTATTTCGGCAATGTACATGGGGCCAAGCACAGACGAGCCGCCAATACCGAGGCCACCGATGAACCGGAAAACGATCAACGAGCTCCAGTTCCATGCAAAGGCGCATCCGAGCGCCGAAAGGATGTAAAAGAACGCCATAACCCGCAACGTGTCACGGCGGCCAAAGCGCTGGCCGGGAACACCCGCGCCGATCGATGCGACTACCGTTCCAGCCAGGGCGCTGAATACCGTTACGCCGAGCATGAACGGAGAGAGATGGTATGCGTTTGTCAGGCCCTGGGTCGCGCCCGAGATAACCGCCGTATCAAAACCAAAGAGAAGTCCGCCAAGTGCGCCTACAATTGTTCCCTTTACAACATGCGAGTTTATGCTCATTGACTTCCTGTCAGCATTGCGCCCGGACGATCTATGCGGGCCGATTTCGAGATCCACCAGGGTGTGAGCAGCCTGCCTTCTGAGCTGCCCGGAACAGAGCGATGAAGCAGCGCGGTTCGAGGATTCCTCATCACCGCGCCCGCATTCCTCACAAGCTCACATCACCGCACAGGTGAACGTCAACACCTAACGCATGAAACATGGCAGCTTTTGTCGCAAGGGCATTCGTTGCAGCATCATCATCAGGGACATAGGCGATATTGACGTGGTTGGCCCGATGACGCGCCATCAGCATGTCCCGGGAGATGCCGTCGAAGACCGCGCTCACCATCGGCCACTGGGTGGTCGTATGCTCCCAGCGGCGCTTCGTTTCTTCAGCCGGCAGATCCACGACCGATCCGAGTCCCATGTCAACGTGCAGCCGGCCGGCTTCTACAAAGACGCGGCTCCAGACGATCCTGCCCGCCCGGCCGATACCTTTCAGCGTGCCGCCTCCTAGCGGAAAGTACATCGGCGGCTGGCGATCACTGGAAGATCCTTTGTATCCACCGGCGAAGTGGCTGGCCGGAGCCGCGCCGGAAATCTGGAGAACCCAGACGAATCCGTCTACGCCGTTTCCGCTGAAATCCTCGCCCCAGCGAACGTCATGTAATGTCGTCGCGGGATCGAGTCCCAGAGCCTTCCAGCAGCGATTCGTCACCAGGGCGTCGACACCCGCGCATTCATCCACCTCGTTGAAGTGAGGCAATGGACCACCCGGGTACAACTCTTCACCTTCTTCCGAGTGGGCCGGCGGACGCTCGGTGTTATTCAGCAGGCCCTCGACAAGATCGGAAGCCGGCACCATGTCCTTCAGGCCCTGCTGGTACTGAATTCCAATGGCGTCGCAGCGGAAATCATGAGCGATGCGCAGCGCGGCAATATACATCCTGCACTGCTCTAAAACCTGCTCATCCGTAAGTTCCGTCTTCGGATCCTTGCCTGTATGAAACTTCACACCGCTCTTATCCAGCCATTCACGAACAGCCCTTGCTTCGTCATCCTTTACCGTCCGCATGCGCGCCACCAGAGCAGACTGGCTGAGCCGCTCCTTGAAGATGCCAAGCGGATTCAACAGCTCGTCGTCGATGATGGCGTTGTACATGCCCATGCAGCCTTCATCGAAGATTCCGAAGATGGCTTTCTTCTTTTTCAGCGCCGCCGCGAGATCTTCGCCGGTCTTTTTCGCAGATGACGGAAGCTTGCCGGGGTCGAGTGCTCGGACATGGCTAAGATCGTGCGTCACCTTTCCGGTCTCGATCCATTCGCGCAAGCGGCTGAGAAAATACTCGTCGTCGAAGTCTTTGCTCCAAAGCGAGTCGAACTTTACGCTCGCTTTTACCAGCGATCCGTTCAGGTTAAGCAGGCCGACGAGGCCGGGCCACTGGCCTGACCAGTTTGCAATCGTAATGATCGGACCAAGGTGACTGCGCATTCCCGGCAATACATGGTGCGAGTACTGCCATGCAGCAGTTGCGAAAACAAGATTCGCGTGAGGATCAATGCCCTCGAAGATATCCATGCCCATCCGCTGACTGGAGATAAAGCCGTGCCCCTTGGCCTTGTCGATCGGGAAAGCGCGGCGTACCTTTACACCTTCCTTCTCGAAGCATTCGGTCAGGCGCTTCTCCAGATCCCGTTGCGCCGGCCAGCAGACCTCATTGGCAGACTGCCTCAGGTCTCCGCTCGTGATCAGCACAACCTCGTTCATTCGCTTGCTCTCAGCCGATGCGGCCATTTCTCATCCCTTCCCGTCGCTCATAAGTTGTTGGTCGTTTGAGTGAAAGATCTTCGATCTTCATCAGTTGATTGTTTCCGCCTGCTCGTTGTCCTTTGCGAACATCGCGACGGCCCGGCGTGCGCGCTCGCGTTCCTTCACGTCCGTTGACGTGCGCTTATAAGCGCTGATAGCTTCCTGCATTTTCACCGTCTCGCCATCTGCTCGATAGGCTGCGGCCAGCAGGTACCAGCCCGCAGAATCCTCGGGCATCGCCGCGGTATAGTGGCCCAGCACAGCAATGGCATCTTTGAAGTTCCTCTGATTCACATCCACTTTTCCCATCAGCCGGTATGCTTCGATGGGCGGCCTGTCAAGATGCAGCGCTCTCTGCAGCATCTCTCCTGCTTCGTCATAGTTTCCCTGCAGTGTGAGCACGCGCCCGACTGCTTCGCATGCCGCAGAAGAGTTTGGCTGGAGCGCCAACTCTGCTTTGAATTCCCTCAGAGCTTCGTCTGGCTGGCTCAGGCGCAGATAGTTGTTTGCTATTGCCGCATGCAGATTGGGAAGGTCGGGTTTGAGGGCCAGCGCGGCGCGATACTCTTTGATGGCTTCCTCTGAACGCTGCTGGGCCGAGAGTGAATCTCCCATCACCTGATGCGCGCGGTACGAGTCCGGAGCCAACTCCCCGATCCTGCTGAATGCCTCTTCCGCATGTTTCTCGCTCTCGTGAGCCTGGCGGTAAAGACCGTCTTCAAGCGAGCGCTGGCTTTCGGAAATTTCCCGCGCGGGAGCCGGCGGAACCTTTCCGCCCATCTGCATGACCGCCTCATGAAGCTCGGCAATATCTGGACGCCGTTCCAACGCGCCCTCGAACATGGCGTTTGCCTTGTCGCGATCACCCCTTAACAGATACTGCTCGCCAGCAAGCTGCCACGCGCGTCCACCATCCCCCGCCACAGCGAAAAGTTTTCCCGTCGCAGCTTCTCCAATCTTCATGTAGCTCTGCCCGGCCCCGTACCATGCATCGATATTCTCCGGCTGCAGCTTGCTCGCGGCTTCGAACTCGGCCAGCGCAGCTTCGTCGCGAGACTGCGCCGAATAGGCGTAGCCAAGCCAGAGGTGCGCAGTTACATCGGAATCGTTCAAATGAACAGCACGCTCCAGCTCTCGCGCAGCCTTGTCCGGCTGCGAGAGCTGAAAGAGTGCCAGCCCTGAAAACAGGTGTGGCACAAACAGATTCGGATTGCCTGCAAGAGCTTTCTGCATGACGGTAAGAGTACGAGCCTTGTCCCCGGCAAAATACAGAGCCACACCAAGATTGCTTTCCATCTCGGCATTGCCCGGAAGCATCTTTACTACAGTTTCGTATTCGTGGACGGCAGCGGAAAAATCATTTTGCGCCTCTGCCTGCTGTGCAGCATGCGCGTGGGCCGCAGCCTGCTCCTGTATCGATTGCGACCAGAGGCGCGGAATCGTGATGACGAGCAACGTCGATATCAGGATCCCGCGCATAACTCCGTTAGAACTCCAGTCTCAAGCCAAACTGTATGATTCTCGGCGCGTTTTGCTGCGAAGTCATGATACCGAAAACCGTGGTTGAATTTGCGAGGTTCGTGGCACTCAGATTTGGTGGCGCAAAATTCTGAATATACGTAGTCGCGTCTCCGCCGTCGGAGAAAATCGTCCGGTTCACAGCGTTGAACATGTTCGCCTGGAACTGGAGATCAGACTGCTTGTAGATCTTGAACCGTTTCGAGATCGAGATATCCTCGTCAAGATACGCCGGTACGCGCAACGCTGAGATGAAGTTAGGCGCGTTGCCGAAAGTACCGACAGCAGGCGCGGTAAATGCACCGGGGTTGATGTAGAACTGGCAAGGGTTTCGTCCAGCCGCCTGCTGGATCGGCCCCGAGCAGCTTCTGCGGTAGGCAGGGTTCTTGAAAGGCTGATGCGGCACAATGTTCGGACGGAAGCTGTACCCGTCGCCCGCCGCAAAGAAGGGATTCGCCGCACCCACCGCGTCATACTCGATGTGCACCGGCCGTCCGCTCTGATACTGGTGAATCGCCGACACCGACCATCCGCCGACGACTTCGTTCACCACCCCACCCTTGTTCAGGAACTTCTTGCCCTGTCCGACGGGAAGCTCATAGGTATAGCTCAGAGAGACAACATGCGGTATGTCGGAACTGGTTACTGATCGCTCCGACTTGGGGTTGTAGTAGTCCTGAAAATACGAGCCCGCGTAGATCGCATTCTCCGCACCGGAAGACGGACCATCGTTTGAGTCTGCATTGCCAATGGTCTTCGAGAATGTGTACGAAAGAAGGAACGTCAATCCCTGCGACATACGCTTCTGCAGACTGGCCTGCATGCCGTTATAGGAGACGCTGGCAATGGGGTTGAGAGGATTATCCACGTCGCCATACTGAGGCCACGGACGCAGCGCCTGCCCGATGGTTGCGCCGGCGCCGAAGACCGATTCAAAGTCCGGCCACGGCGAGGTGACTCCGGCAGCTGCAGCCCTTGGGTCGCTGATCGGCAGCAAAAGGAACTGGCTCAGCGGAATGCCATCCGCCGCTGCCGTAGCTCCATACTTCTGCTGCGCCACGAGGGGATTCACCTCGTTCGGCTTCGACCAGACACCGATGTGATATGTGTGCATGCCGACGTATCCAAGGTTGAAGACTATACTGCTGCTCACCTGCTGCTGTAACTGCAGCGACCAGTAAAGCTGGGTGGGCGGCATGCCAGCGGTCGGGTGAATCATCGTGGAGTTGTTATTGCCGACCAGCAGGCCAGGGTTGAGCGTCTGCCCGGACACGGAAGCGGCTGGGTAGGGATTATCCCAGTAGTACGCAGGCGATCCTACAACATCCCCAGGGCGGTTTGCCGTCGCGAGACCCGAGTAGCCGGTGTTGTAGAGGGCGCCGCTAATGTCGTCCTCATTGTTGTCATTGCCAATCGGCCGCGTGATGGCAAAACCGCCGCGCAGAGCGGTCCTGCTGTCGGTTCCGGGCGAATACGCAAAACCGATGCGGGGCTGAATACCGCCGCGATAGATGTTGCCGATGCGGCTGATACCGTTGCGTCCCGGGCCGTTCCCATAAAACGTGTACGCGCCCGGCAGCCCTCCAGCAGCGGGGTTCGGCAGCGTCGGATCCATGGTCGACACCTCGCCATGAGCCTCGGTACGGGGAATCTGCAGATCGTAGCGCAGTCCCAGGTTCAACGTAAGGTTGCGGCGCACCTTCCAGTCATCCTGAGCAAACAGACCTGCCTGCCACCAGCGAAAACCGGATTCAGCCGGGTAGCTGATGTAAGAGAAGTCCGTTCCACCGAAGAGGAAGCTGGCACGCGGGTCGCCCGTCGAAGCCGGCAGCGAAACAGCCTGGTTTCCATTGATGAAGCCGGTTCCGTTGAGCGCCGTTTCCGGTGACGCGAAGTTAATGGAACCTCCGGACAACAGCGTCTCATTGCGCTGCAGGTACCGAAGCTCTCCACCAAAGGTAAAGGCATGCGAACCGCGAAGCAGCGTCACATTGTCGTTGAGGAAGTAGCGATTTTCCGCCACGGTCGATCCGCCGCTACCGCCGATGCTGTTTTGAACAGTGCCAAGACCGATCAGCGGATAGTAGCTCTCTGGATTCAGAGCAGGAAGCCCCTGCATGCCGAGCGCCGCGAATCCAGGGCCGGGCTGCACCGGTCCGCTGAGGTTCGTATCGCGCAGAAAGCCGATGTTCAGGTTGTTCAACAAGGTCGGCGAGTGCGTGTAGTTGTACGAGAAGCGAATCTGCTTGGTTGGGGTATTTGTCTGCGTGGCGTCGTACAGGTTAAGCCCGCCGTTGTCAGAAGAGCTGTAGCCGCCGGTAAACACGCTGCCTGAAATCGCATGCTTCTCGGAGATATGCTCGTCGATCTTCACGACCAGGCGATGCTCGTCAATCTTCGAGCTTTGCAAACGAACGAAGTTATTGTTGAGCGCGTTATTCGTCGCCTGCGGAAACGACTGAAGCACCGTCTGCGAAACCGTGCTCAGACCGGCTGTTCCTGAAGGAATGATGTTGCCCGGGAATGGATCGCGGATGGTATATGTGTTGCCGTCCGGACCGATTACATTATGCGCAGAGAGCGGATTGTAAATTGCACCGCTGTATACGGGGTTACCGGCCGGATCAAAGATGGGCGCGCCCGTGGTTGGGTCTGTCACCTGCGGTCCGAGCAATTGTGAAAAGTCTCCATTGCGGAAGGCGTTCGGGATCGTGGTGAGCGTCGCATCGTTCGAACTCGGACGGTACTTGAACTCCGTGAAGTCTACGAAGAAGAACGTCTTGTCGTGCCCCTTGTAGATCTTCGGAATGTAGACCGGGCCACCGAAGGTTCCACCAAATTCATTCTGCTTGAGCGGTGCTTTCTTGATCCCCAGCGCATCGGTCACATATCCGGCCGCATTGAGCGCATCGTTCTGCAGGTACTCGAACAGGCTGCCGTGAAACTGATTCGTTCCCGAAGCGAAGGCAAAGGAGACAATGCCGCTCGATAGCCCATACTGCGCGGTCTGGTTGTTATTGATGACCTTAAACTGGCTGATTGCATCCATCGGCGGATGGTTGCTGCCGATGTCACCGGCAAGGTCCGTCTCCATGATCGGCACGCCGTCGATATAAACCTCGTTGGCGTAGCTGACCGAGCCGCTGAAGTGCAGGCGATAGTCTGGCGAGGCACCCGGTGTGGATCCGGCAACGCCCGGTGTCAGTACCACAAAGTTCAGAGGGTTACGCATATCCGCGTTGAGCGAAACCGGCAGATCCTTGATCTCGGCGGGCGTGATCACAGTACCGATGTCGGAGCTTTCCGTCTCGACATGCGCGGCATCGGCCTGCACCGTGACCATCTGTTCGACACCCCCCGGCTTGAGCATCACGTTGACGGCGACCGTGCTGCCCGTTCCGACGGTGATGTGTTGCTGAACCGAGGTGCTGAAGCCCTGCGACTCTACCGTGAGCGTATAGACGCCCGGCGACAGGTTCAGAAAGTTGTATTGGCCGGCGGCTCCGGATACCGAGGACGCCTGGATACCGGTACTTTCGTTCTTCAAGCTGAGCTTCGCGCCGGGAACGGCTGCATGCTGCGTGTCGTGTACTTCGCCTTGGATGGAGCCAAGATTCACCTGCGCGACAGCCAACCGCGATGAACCTGCGACAGCAAAGCAAAGCATAACCAGGAAAAGAAATACCCAAGATCTGGTCAGCCTCATGTGGTCTCCTGAAAAGTAGCTGAACTACCGCGTCGATTTATTTAAACCTTTAAATCGAAACGAGCCAAAGTTAATCACGCTCAAAAGTGGAATGTCAATCACGTTGTGACAGGAAAGATTTTGCTTCCGCAAGCTCAAGAAAATCCGCCAAAAACGCGCACGCTACTACTGTCCAGCTGCTGAAGCCTGCTTTCCGGCGGCTGACCAGAGCCTTTTCAGGCGAGGGTCAAGCTCCCACGGTTCATGCTCCGTGATGCCGTAAATGAAGGTCTGCCCGGGAACATATCGCTGACGAACCTCGAAGTTTTCAAAGGCGATGCCGCCCAGCACCGGGGCGGTCGATGCCCAGTAAACGCGGCGGGCATTTACCCGCACGCGGAGGTCCGGTTCAATGTCGTGAGAATCTACCCGCCAGAACTGAGCGAGCTTTGGCAGCACGTACGGCCAGTGAGCGGTGTCGTTGCCGGGCGTCGTCGCGGGATCGGCCTCGTCCGAAGTGCAGTAGACCACCGCGGCTCCATCCGCCGTACGAAACATATCTTCGAGCGGGTAGTTTTCGAGTTCGGTGAAACCATCGCCACCGTAATCGGGAAACAGCTCCCTGCTGTCCAGTACACGATCTCGCAGCCACAACCGGCGCAAACGCTCGTAGTTGCCCATCGTCGCGCTCAGGCTCAGTTCTTCGAGCGGTGGGCTGTCCTTCTCCGCGAAAACCGAGAGCCGCAGCTCCTGGGGGCGATCGCTGTCGATCGATGCAATCACGTAAACATGCGCTCCGTTCGCGGTATAACGCTCCACGTTGATGCGCACGGAGAGCCGCTCTACTGTTGTTCGGCCTGCATGAACGGTCTCCATGCTGCCGCGGTAGGACGGCTCTTTCGCTCCCTTGATCTTCTCAACCGTGAATCTCTTTCCCTGCTTCCCCGGATCGAGCACGCTCGGCTCCAACTCGCTGAAAGCGATACGGCTTAGGCGAGTTCCGGGTCCGAAGACGACCGGCTCGATGGCGATAAAATTCAGCAGCTTTGGCTCGGTCTCGCCCACCGGGATCAGGCCGACACGAATCAGACCTCGGGGACCTTTCATGCCGCCCTCCGATGGCAGGCCGAAGACAATGCCGTCCTTCCTTCCCCAGATCAGCGGATCTCCCTGTTTGCCTGGCCGAATCCAGGCAGCATCCTCCGCGTGAAGATGGAGGCATGGCACCGCAAAGGCGATGAGCAGGATGAGGGCAAAGGAAGCGGCGTCTGATAACCCTTCAGTAAACAAGCAAAGCCTACGGTTACGACTATTGAACCAGCAATCCACTTTCATGCGACCCTCGGAAAGTTAAACGTTTCATGAGCCGCCGAATCATAACAGGGCGAAAACAGTACCTTCCACACTTTTTACTTCCGCTGCTCCGGAATGATCTGTCACCGTATGAAGCGAACAGATGGCCCACGATATGATCGGAGTAGTCCTTTTGCGCTGCCCGCGCCAACGGCCGAACAAAACATTTTTCAAAATCGAAAGAGACTGATGCTGAACAGACGACGCTTCCTGCAAGCCGCTTCTCTCGCCACCTGCCTTGAACTGATCAACACCAATATTCCCCTGGCAGAGGCTGCGACCAAAGCCTTCGCGCACGGTACAGATGAGGACTTTACTTCCTACGTAAATGTCAAGGTCGGAACCGGCGGACATGGACACGTATTCCCCGGCGCGACGGTGCCCTTCGGCGCTGTGCAGCTCAGTCCCGACACCTACACCAAGGGATGGGACTGGTGCTCGGGTTACTACGACACCGATACGTCGATCATGGGCTTCAGCCACACCCACCTGAGCGGAACCGGCTGCGGCGACCTGCTGGACGTGCTGCTGATGCCTGCCGTAGGCAGCGTCAAGCTCCAGCCCGGCACCCGGGAGAACCCCACCGAGGGCTATCGCTCGCGCTACTCGCACGAGGAAGAGATCGCCGAGCCCGGCTACTATTCCGTCAAGCTGAAGGACTCGGGCGTCTTCGCCGAGCTGACCGCTACTGAGCGCACCGGCCTGCACTGCTATACCTTCCCGGCAAGCGAAGAGTCGCACTTCATCCTCGACTGGTCGCACTCCTACGACGATCCAAACGATCCCGTCGCCGAGGCTGCCATCGAGCTCCACGGCAACGACACCATCGCCGGTGGCCGCACCGTGAATTCCTGGGCGCATGGACGCCAGATCTTCTTCGCCATGCAGTTCTCCGAGCCCTTTACCAAGGCCGAGTTGTTCTCTGACGATCAGCCGCAGACAGAAACGAAGCTCAACGGCAAGACCCTGAAGGCGGCTCTTCACTACAAGACGACCGCCGGACAGAAAATCCTGGTTCGCTGCGGCATCTCCGGCGTAAGCGCCGAGAACGCGCTCAAAAACCTGCGCGCCGAGCAGCCCGGCTGGGATTTCGCCGCGACACGCAGCGCAGCGAAGCAGAAGTGGCAGAAGGAACTGAGCCGCGTCAGCATCAAGACGGACGATAAGAAGCAGCGCGAGATCTTCTATAGCTCGTACTACCACATGCTCTGCGCTCCTACTCTCTTCGACGATGCCGACGGCAGCTACCGCGGCATGGATGGCGAAGTCCATCAGCTTGAAAAAGGCGCACACAACTACAGCACCTATTCACTGTGGGATACCTTCCGTGCGCTGCATCCGGCGTTCACCCTGATTCAACCGGATCGCGTGCCCGAGATGGTCAACTCCCTCGTCGTCATGGCCGAGCAGAGCCCGCATGGCATGCCCGTATGGCCGCTGCAGGGTAAGGAAACCGGCACCATGACCGGCTACCACTCGGCCAGCGTGATCTCCGAAGCCTGCGTCAAGAACTTCGAAGGCATTGACTGGAATCGCGCCTACAAGGTCATGCGCAAGCGCAACATGGACGACGACTGGCGCGGTCTGGGCTACTACCGCAGCATGGGCTACATTCCTGCGGACAAGGAAGGCGAGTCGGTCAGCAAAACGCTTGAGTACGGATACAACGACTGGGCCGTTTCGCACGTTGCTGAGAAGGTGGGAGCGCATGACGATGCCGCCATCCAGCGCAAGCGTTCGCGCAACTACCAGCACTACTTCGATCCCAAGACGCAGTTCATCCGCGCCAAGCTTTCGAACGGTGAATTTACCGCTCCGTTCGATCCCATCGAGATGGGGCACACGGAAAAGTATCGCGACTACACCGAGTCGAACGCCTGGCAGACCACCTTTGGCGTGCAGCACGACAATGCCAGCTACATCGAACTCTGGGGCGGCCGCGAACCCTTCATTAAGAAGCTCGATTCACTCTTCACCGTTCCTTCCACGCTTCCGCCCGACGCTCCGCCGGACATCGCCGGCATGGTCGGTCAGTACGCGCACGGCAACGAGCCCAGCCACCACATCGCTTATCTCTACATCTATGCAGGCCAGCCGTGGAAGACGCAGTCGCGCGTCCACTCGCTGCTGCTGACCATGTATGACAACAAGCCGAACGGACTGCAGGGCAACGAAGACTGCGGCCAGATGTCTGCCTGGTACGTGATGAGCGCGCTCGGCCTGTACGCGGTCGATCCGGCGAGCGGTAACTACGTGCTGACGTCGCCCCTGTTCGACAAGGCTACGCTGCGTGTAAGCGGCGGCAAGACGCTCACCATCGAAGCGAAGCGCACCTCGCCCGATGACATCTACATCCAGTCCGTGACGGTCAACGGCAAAAACTCGGACAAACTCTGGGTTTCGCACGAAGAGATCGCGCATGGTGGATCGATCGTCTTCAAGCTCGGATCGAAGCCCAACGAGAAGCTCGGCGCTGCGGAAGCAGTCGCTCCGCCGTCGCTGAAGGTATAGGTGAGTCGACCGCATGGCTGATCTCTCCTTCCGTTCCTTTACTCGCAGACAGATGCTCGGCGGCTCCATGGCCGCCGGGGCTGCTGCGCTCACCGCAAAACTCGCTCCTGCGGCGGCCGTCATGGCCGCCGAGGATCAAAACCTTCACCAGCGTCCCGCGAAAGCGGATCGCCGCTTCACCAGCGATGCCGTCGAAGAGACCATCCTTCGAGTACAGAAGCAGATTGCTGATCCCACGCTCGCTCTGATCTTCGCAAACTGCCTGCCCAACACGCTCGATACCACTGTCTTTCCCTCAACGCTTAACGGCAAGCCGGATACCTTCGTCATTACCGGTGACATCGATGCCATGTGGCTGCGCGATTCGTCCGCGCAGGTATGGCCCTACCTCGCCTTCTGTAAGCAGGACAAGCAGCTCGCAGCTCTCGTTGAAGGCGTCATCCACCGCCAGGCGCGTTGCATCGCCATCGATCCCTACGCCAACGCTTACCTCAAGTCTCCTCATGACTCGCTCGGCAAGTGGAGTTCGCATGACGACACCGAGATGAAGCCGGGTGTCAGCGAACGCAAGTGGGAAGTCGATTCACTTTGCTACACGCTGCGTCTTGCGCATGGCTACTGGCAGGCTACCGGCAACACTGCGCCCTTCGATGACGAATGGAAGGCCAGCGCCCGGCTTGTCATCAAGACCTTCCGCGAGCAACAGCGGCTGCATGGCAAAGGTCCGTACCATTTCCAGCGCGAATCGAAGATCCCGTCCGAAACGCTCATGCTCAATGGATACGGCAATCCGATCAAGCCGAACGGCATGATCTTCAGCGGATTCCGTCCGTCGGACGATGCCTGCATCTTCCCGCTCTTCGTTCCGGCAAACCTCTTCGCCGTCACCAGCCTTCGTCAGCTCGCCGAGTTAGCCGCAAAGGTCTGCCACGACGATCAGCTCGCCAACGATGCGCATACACTGGCCGAAGAAGTTAGCCGCGCCCTCATGCAGCAGGCGCAGGTCATGTCAGTCGACCACGGAAAGATCTGGGCTTATGAGATCGACGGCTACGGCAGCTCGCTTCGTATGGATGATGCCAATGCGCCCGGCCTGCTTTCGCTGTCCTACCTTGGCTGCGTGAAGAAGAACGATCCGGTTTTCATGGCGACGCGAGCCTTCGTGCTCTCGAAGGACAATCCCTACTACTTCACCGGCAAAGCTGCGGAAGGTGTAGGAAGCCCGCACACCGGCGTCGACTTCATCTGGCCGATGTCGATCCTGATGCAGGCCTTCTCAAGCAGCAGCGATACCGAGATCACCCGCTGCCTGAAGCTGCTACGCGACAACACCGCCGGCACACACTTCATGCACGAATCGTTCCACAAGGACGATTCAAACAACTTCACGCGCCCATGGTTTGCATGGGCCAACACGCTCTTCGGCGAGCTGATACTCACCCTCGCGGAGCAGCGCCCTGCGATTCTGAAACAGAACTTCGCGTAAGAAAAAGCGGGCCGCTCTGGCCCGCTTTCTTATTCCCCGAACAATCGATAGGTGATCGTCCAGCTCTGCGCTGCCTTCGGCGCGACATCGAGATGTATGTAGGCTTCAGGCGAGATGGTCGTGCGGATCGACCAGAGGTAGAACTTGGCAATCGGCTGGTCTGAGGTCTGCTCCACGCCGAAGTGACGATTGGTGTCCTCTACCTTGATGTCGTATGAGGCAGGCGTCGATCCATACCCCTTGATGTAAGCGGAAACGGTCTTATGCGGTTCCAGCTCCTGCTTGTAGACGATGCTCTTTCCATCGACCACGGCCTGAGGATCGAGCGGCTGGTCCGGCTCGGGAGCGAACGGAAAAGTGATCTGCATGCCCGGCCCGGTCGGCTGATGGTCGAGCATGAAGAAGTCGTGATCGTAGACATCGGTAACGATCGCAGCAGTGCCGAGGTTCTTCAAAGTATGGTGCAGCGTGATCGTCGCGCCATGCGCAGACAGCGTTAGCTCCTTCACGTACTTGTAGGTGACTCCCGTCGGCGACTTCAGCAGATGTTCGAAAGTAACCGACCGCTTTTTCGCCTTCACCGTCCAGTGTCCGAGATCGACGATGTCGTACTTGTGTCCGAACTGATAGGGTTCATCACCCGCCTTGCGCAGCACACCGACGCCGATCTTCACAAATGGATCGCCCGGCTTGGCCGTGCCGTATCCCAGACCGCCATCTTCGGAGCGAAACTCCTCGACCGGCCCGGTGATGGAATCATTAACCGTCGCATCATAGTGCGGAAACCACTCGCCCCAGTAGTTGTGACCCTTGTAGGTCGCGCATCCGATCACGCCCGACCAGTCGAAACGCGTGGAGCGGTAATAGCCTCGTTCGCTATCGGGCAGGAACACCAGCATTTCGGCCTCACCATTCGAGAGCAGCACGTGGGGGTGATCCATGTTCGGTGTCGACGCGCAGTTTGCGGTCTGCGCCTGCACCGCAAACGCGGAAAAGATCATCGCAACACCGGCCACACCGCACTTCATTATCCGCTTGAGCATAGTCCCTCCGATCAAACCGTCAGCACAGACAGACTTGTCCACCTGGCATGTGATTGCACAACATCCTGAACCTTCGTGGGCTCGCCAGTCTGCGCATTCAGCGTCACCTGCCGAATCTCTCCTCTGCTGCTATCCACCGCGAACAGTACGCGCCCGTCGATAGCCGGCACAAGCCTGTGCGCGGAGATTCCTCTCATCGCCTTTGCGGGACCGAGCTCGCCATCGTCCTTCACGCTCCACGCCAGCAGATCTTTTCCACTGGCGTACAAGGTCCGTCGGCCGGCATCCAGAGTTAACGCCTGACCTGCATCGCACAAGACGCTTTGCAATTTCTCTCCCACACCATGCGAACCGTCATACCGGTAAACGTCGATACGATTGCTCAGTGTGTGGCGAATGTAGAGAGCATTGGAACCCAGAGCGAGTGAACCAGGGCCGCTCCCAGCATCCATCGACAGCATCTGACGCCGCACGAGCTTGTCGTTCTTCTGCTCGAAAAGGCTCACGCGGTCGTTGCCATTGTCCGACGCCAGCAACCAACCGGTTCTATCGTCGAAGAGCACCGTATGAGGATGCGACGAAGCCTGCGTTGCGTGCGGTCCGCAGCCGGTGTCCTTACGGATCGCCGTGATTCCACCCAACGATCCATCTTCGTGAATCGAGATTGTGTTGTAGATCCCTCCGCCGGAAGCCGCAACAACAAGCGAGGTGCCATCCGGTGACAAGGCAAGATGCTTCGGACGCATTGCCGCGAGCGAAAGGGCTTTCCCCCCAAGCAGAGTCAGACGACCATCTGCACCGATCCGGTAAGCCGTGACAGAGCCGCGGGGAAGACCGCCGGCCTCACTGGCTTCATTCGCAACGTACAAAGTCCGGCCGTCAGCTGAGACGCATGAGAAAGCAGGTGCCTCGCTCGGTAACGTCTCGACCGGGGTCCAGCGGTCGTTGCGTACCGCGTAGACATGGATCCGCCCCTGTTCACCATTTTCATGAGAGGTCGCATACGCAAAACCTGCAATCTCGCTGCCACGTTGCGAAGCGAAAACCCGATGCATCGGAACGGCCGCAGCCGCGCCTGCTGTTACCCGCACAAACTGCCTGCGTGTCCATCTGCCCGATGAAGACTGCATCACGTTCCTCCTTACACTCGCACGGACATGGCGTGGTGGAAGACATTGTTCGGATCGTAGCGCCGCTTCACGTCCTGCAGAAAGGGATACAGCTCACCCTCTCCCCAGTAAAGCTGCGGCCAGAAGCTGTAAGCCAGCATGTCCGAGTCAGGGTAGTTGATGTAGCAGCCCTGGTAACGCTCGTTGTGATAGGGCGTACCCTTGTGCGCTGCATCGACGTGAATCGAGTAAAGGTCTGCGTAGAACTCCTTCGCGAGCTGCAGCCGCGCCGCATCCTGATCCGCGTCTCGCCAATAGTTCTCCCACTGCAGCTTCATAACGGAGTCGCGCTGGCAGATCGAAGTTTCTTCCGCTGTGCCGCGCTTGTTGGCCGCTCCCCCGTAGGAATCGACTGCCAGCACCATGCCACGTGGATCGATGCCCTCCACTTTGCGCGTGAAATGCCTGTAGATGCAGCGTGCCTCTTGATCGGAAAAATTCTTCTTCATATAAGAGGATTTGTAGGAAGCCCGGCCGCTGCCGCCGCCGCCGCTACCGCTGATCGTCGCCTCGAGCCACTGACGCTTTTGAATATCGAATGAACCGTGTCCGTCCGTATTCGGAGGCGTTGCCGGCTGCGGCTGCACCATCTGCCGGTCGGCATTCACACGGATCTTCGCCTCTGCCCTGGTGAACTTCTCAAACCGTCCGAGAAACTCCTCGAAAACCTTTAAATCATCCGCACGGCCATTGGGATTGCAGAACTGGGAACCGAACCCGAAGTGCCCTCCCGAAGCGTGCGACATGTTCATAATGGAAAAAAGGCCCCACGTGTCCGGGTCCTGACCGCGTGTCTCCCAATAGCCGCCAAAGGTCTGCAGAATTTCGACGAAGGTATCCTCATCCGTCTTATCCCACTCGAAGCCCACGTGCGCTTCGGCTACTTCCTGGGGAGCGTCCGGCAGCTCGTCGAAATAAAACCCGGTGATCACACCAAAGCTGCCGCCGCCCGCCCCGCGGCAGGCACGGAACAGATCCGCATCGTGCGACTTATCCGTATGGCGTAGTGCGACTTTGCCCTTTCCGTCGACGGTGAGAATGTCCACGGCAGAGATCCAGTCACACGTGAGACCGTGCAGGCGCGAAAGCAGGCCGTAGCCGCCGCCGCTGATGTGGCCTCCTGCTCCTACCGCGTAGCAGCTGCCTGCCGGCAGGGTCTTGTTGTACCGCTTGTAGAGCTCTTCATAGACCTCGCCGAGCATCTGGCCCGGGGCGACGGCATAACTGCCCTTACCCGCTCTTGGCTCTGGCGCCTTCATCACACTCATGTCGAGGATGCAGCCGTTGCGGTTATTCACCACAAAGTCCTCGTAGCAGTGACCGCCGCTGCGAATCGTAGGACGAACTCCCTCGTGTACAAGCCGTTCCAGTGCCGCAGCGGCATCCTGCGCCGTGGCACACAGCGCAATCTCGCTGGCGGTATCCTGCGGGTCTCTGGGCCAGCGCAGATTGCGGCTGCCCTTCAGCGTTCCGTAACGCGGATCGGCCCGGTCAACGAAGTTCGACATCTACGTACTCCTTTACGGGCTTTCACCGTAAGGCATTTGTTCGCTCCGGAAACCAGCGCGAACCGGTTAAAACAGGACTTACAAAGGACGTTGCAGATGGAAAAACTGTAACAAAATATGCGAGAAATCGGTAAGGCCAATGTCCTACGAGGCAACCCTTTCGCAGGAGCCCCAAGCAAGGCCCGGCACTGGTAACCAGCATCTTAGTTAGCCATGGCGACGAACAACGTTGCACCGATTGACACTTGTATCCCCGCCCGGCTGGATCGTTTGCCGTGGTCGCGTTGGCACTGGATGATTGTGATTGGCCTCGGCATCACCTGGGTGCTTGACGGCCTCGAAGTCACGCTATCCGGCACGATCGGTGGAGTGCTTAAGGACAGCCTGCACATGTCCGACGCGCAGGTCGGTCAAGCCGCAACCCTTTACCTTTCCGGCGCCGTAATCGGTGCGCTTTTCTTTGGCTGGGCCACGGATCGCCTCGGGCGCAAGAAGCTCTTCATCGTTACCCTGCTCGTTTATCTGCTCGCGACCGCGGCGACGGCTTTTTCCTGGAACTTCACCAGCTACTCCGTCTTCCGCTTCGCAACCGGCCTCGGCATCGGCGGCGAATACGCCGCCATCAACTCGGCCATCGACGAGCTGATTCCCGCCAGGCTACGCGGCCGCATCGACCTCATCATCAATTCCACCTATTGGCTGGGCGCAGCGTTTGGAGCAGCCCTGACGGTGGTCCTGCTCAACAATCACGCGCTGAATCCTCACGTCGCCTGGCGGTTCGCATTTGGACTGGGCGCGGTGCTGGGCGTCGGCATTCTTTTCCTGCGCCATTTCGTCCCGGAAAGCCCTCGCTGGCTCGTCATTCACGGACGAAACCAGGAAGCAGAAAAAATTGTCGGCGACATCGAGCATACTGTCTCGAAAGAAACGGACAAACCGCTGGCTGCACCTGACGAGCCTGCGATTAAAATTCATCCCCGCACCCATACCTCGCTGGGAGAAATATGGAAGGCCATGACAGGAGAGAACCGTTCGCGTTCCGTCCTGGGATTCATCCTCATGATGGCTCAGGCTTTCTTTTACAACGCCATCTTCTTCACCTACGCACTGGTGCTCGAAAACTTCTACCACGTACCGCCAGTCAAGGCCGGATACTACATCCTTCCGTTTGCGCTTGGGAACGTGCTCGGCCCGTTGATGCTGGGCCATCTCTTCGACACCATCGGCAGGAAAAAGATGATCGCGCTCACTTACGCGTTGAGTGGAATTCTGCTCACCATTACAGGCTGGCTCTTTCTCCACAATATGCTTACCGCAAAGACACAGACGATCTGCTGGACCGTAATCTTCTTCGTCGCGTCGAGCGCCGCGAGCGCCGCCTACCTCACCGTCAGCGAGATCTTTCCTCTCGAAGTCCGCGCCATGGCCATCAGCGTCTTCTACGCTTTTGGAACGCTCATCGGCGGTGTCGGGGCACCGGCACTCTTCGGCAGCCTCATACAATCCGGTTCGCAGATCAATCTCTTCTGGGGATACATCGGCGCAGCAGTTCTCATGCTCTTCGCGGCAGCCTTCGAACTCTATGCCGGGGTCGCCGCCGAGGGCCGTTCACTCGAACAGATCAGCAAACCACTCTCGGCCGGCGCCTGATCAGGCAGACTGAAGCCCTTTAAGATGGTTCCGAATACGAGAGGACGCTCTTCCATGCCGCAGGACTCGCAGAAACCGCTCAATCGCAGAAAGTTCCTTGGGGCCAGTTCCGTTGCGCTCCTGGCTGCAGCCGGCGTCCCCGTCGCCGCTGCGCAGGAGAAGCAATCCATTCGCTCCACGGACCACTCTTCGCCCAATGAGTCGCAGCCCGGCCCGAAGAACGGCTCCCTCGATGCGGAGAATCCCGACTCGGTCTGGTCTCCGGAAACCGACGCTGGCGGGCAGCCGCCTTTCAAATACTCGTTCTCGCTCGCGCACAAGCGTATTGAAGAGGGTGGATGGACACGGCAGGTCACTGTCCGCGATCTCCCGATTTCAAAGAAGATGGCCGGCGTCGAAATGCGCCTTATCGCTGGAGGAATCCGCGAGCTGCACTGGCACGTCGGTGCAGAATGGGCGCTCATGCTCTACGGAAACGCGCGTATTACCGCCGTCGATCAGCATGGGCGCAGCAATGTATCGGATATCAAGGAAGGCGATCTCTGGCTGTTCCCTGGTGGAATCCCGCATTCCATCCAGGGACTCGGCCCCGACGGCTGCAAATTTCTGCTGGTCTTCGACGACGGCAACTTCAACGAATTCGAAACGTTTCTACTGACTGACTGGATGGCGCACACTCCGCCGGAAGTGCTCGCCAAGAACTTCAATGTTCCGGCCGAAACATTTGCGAACGTTCCGAAGAAAGAGCTCTTCATCTTCAAGCGCGACCTTCCCCGCCCGCTCGACGAAGAACGCCGCCAGACCGAAGAGGGCACGGGACGGGTGCCGAACAGCTTTGCCTTCTATACCGGGCAAATGCAGCCGACCAAGGTAACGAAAGGCGGCTCGGTCAAAATCGTCGACGCGAAGAACTTCCCGGCGACCAACATTGCCGCAGCCATTGTCACCCTCAAGCCGGGCGGATTACGCGAGCTTCACTGGCACCCGAATGAAGATGAGTGGCAGTATTACGTGAGCGGCAGGGGACGCATGACCGTCTTCTCGGCTGGCGCCCATGCCCGCACCATGGATTTCCAGGCAGGCGACGTAGGCTACATCGAGAAGTCCATGCCCCATTATGTCGAAAACACCGGAAACGAAGACCTTGTCTTCATCGAAGTCTTTCCCACGCCACACTATGAAGACATTTCTCTCGGCGAGTGGCTGGCACACACCCCGCTGCGGCTGGTAAACGAACACATCGGTGTCGGCGAGGATGTCCTGAAGAAGATTTCCCGGCAGGAGAGCGTCATTTCCCCGGAATAAACATCTAATTCAACGGGGAAGCAGCGCATTTGGGCACACTCACCCTTATGCTGCCCGATTTATTGAATTGGGGCCAGGTATGAAAGTCAATCGCTGGGGCATTGCGCTCGCCGGGATCATTCTTCAGGTGGTTCTCGGCTCAGTCTATGCGTGGAGCGTCTTCCGCGTCCCGCTCGCTAAACAGTTTCACTGGTCGATCTCGCAGGTCACACTGACCTTCACCATCTGCATCATGGTGCTTGGCTTTGCTGCCTTCTTCGGCGGTTTGTGGGTCAACCGATCGGGGCCCCGTATCGTAGCCATTACCGGCGCTATCCTGTACGGCATCGGCACGGCATTGGCCAGCTTTTCTGCTGGACATCTTGCCTGGCTCTACCTTTCCTACGGGGTCATTGGCGGCATCGGCTGCGGGTTCGCTTACATCGTTCCGATTTCCGTTCTTGTGAAATGGTTCCCCGACCGGCGCGGCTTCATCACCGGCGTCGCTGTTGGCGGATTCGGAGCTGGAGCCCTGGTCACCGCACCGATTGCGACGCGACTCATCGCCAGCGTCGGAGTGCTAACCACCTTCGCCTACCTTGGCCTGGCCTATCTCGTTTTTGGGGTCGTCTCTGCTTTCTTCATGACTAATCCGCCGGCCGGATGGGCTCCCACTGGCTGGACTCCCTCGCCGACGCTCTCAGCGCAGCGTTCCTCCCGCGAATTCACGTTAGGCCAGGCTCTCGGCACCTGGCAGTGGTGGGCTTTGTGGCTCATTCTCTTTCTGAATACTTCGGCCGGCATCTCGCTCATTTCGCAGGAGTCGCCTGTATTTCAGGAACTCGCTAAAGTGACGGCGATCGTTGCAGCAGGCATGGTCGGCATTGTCAGCATCGGTAACGCCGTGGGACGAATCTTTTGGGCATGGGTTTCTGATGGCATCGGCCGCCGCCTCACCTTTGTGGTTATGTACCTGGCGCAGATAGCCATGTTCTGGGCACTCCCCTCGCTCAGCGCTACGGCTGTCGTCACTTTCGTCTCGTTCCTGATTCTGATGTGCTACGGCGGCGGCTTCGGCACCATGCCTGCCTTTGCCGCGGACTACTTCGGCTCAAAGAACGTCGGCCCCATCTACGGCCTCATGCTCACCGCTTGGGGATTTGCCAGCGCCTTCGGTCCGCTGCTGGTAGCTCACCTGCGTCAGGCCAGCGGAACCTACCGCACCGGTTTTCACGCACTCGCAGGGATCCTTCTCGTCGCCACCCTTATCCCCCTGGTCATTCGACCTCCGCGCACACAGAACTAGCGAGCCCCCTGTTAAGCACTTGCTTGACAGGGGGTCTGGCCGGATGTTTTCCTGAGTATCTGCCCGACTTATGTAATAAAAGTTACAAACCGTCGGCCAGCTACGCGGATGAAATTCTCTCTTAAGCTTCGCCTCTGCCTCCTTGCCGGCTGCACCATGCTCGGCGGTGTAGCAATGGCGCAAAGCCAGCCCCCTAACGCTAAGAAACATCTGCTGGTTCTCGGCGAGGAAAAGGGCTACCGGCACGAAGCCGTCTCTCATGCCATGTCCGTCATCGAGCAGATGGGCAAAGAGACCGGCCTATGGGACACGACCCTCCGCACCGACACCGAAGTTCTGACGAAGAAGAAGCTCGAGTTCAACGCCAAGAATCTCAACAGCTTCGACGCCGTGCTCTTCTACACCGGCGGCGACCTCGAAATGGACGACCAGCAGCGCGCCGACCTGCTCTCCTTCGTCCGCGACGACGGCAAGGGCTTCATCGGCGTACATAGCGCGGCGATCACCTGGGCAAAGTGGCCCGAGTTCGTCGACATGCTCGGCGGCACATTCGACGAGCATCCGTGGGGAACCTTCAACGCGCCGATCCTTGTTGAAGACCCGAACTTTCCCGGCCTGCAGCAGTGGCCGCACGAGTTCGTCTACCGCGACGAGATCTACCAGATGAAGGGCTACGATCGCAGCAAGATCCGCGTGCTCATGCGCCTCGACCCCTGCAAGCTCGATCTGAAGAACCCGAAAGTTCACCGGCAGGATCTCGACTTCGCCGTCACCTGGGCACGCAGCTACGGCAAAGGACGGGTCTATTACTCCACGCTTGGCCACCCGGAAGAGAACTGGGACGACCCGCGCCTGCGGAAGATGTACCTCGAAGCCATCAAGTGGGCGATGGGGTTGGAATCCGCCGACATCACCTCACGCCCACTCCCGGCAAATAATGCCGAAGGCTGCAAGCCATGAAGAGTGCAGTCTCACAACGATTTTCGCCAGCAAGACGCTTTCATGCGGCACTGGCATAGCTTTCATCTGGAGATGTTCATGCGAAAAGTTCTCATCGCCCTGCTCGCCTTCGTTTCACTCACAACCTTCGCGCAAGACACGCCGCACCCGACGCTCGCCATTGGCTCTCCTGCTCCGCAGTTCTCGCTCACAGGCGTTGACGGCAAGGTGCACAAGCTGAGCGATTATTCTTCGTACCCGGTGCTGGCCGTCGTATTCACCTGCAACCACTGCCCCATCGCGCAGATGTACGAGCAGCGCATCCAGCAGCTCTACAACAACTACAAGGACAAGGGCGTAGCCGTCGTCGCCATCGAAGGCAATGACCCGAAGGCGATCCGCATCGACGAGCTCGATTCTTCAGACATCAGCGACACACTGCCCGAGATGAAGATTCGCGTCGCCTACAAGCACCTGACCTACCCTTACCTCTACGACGGTGACACCCAGTCGGTCACCCGCGCCTACGGCCCAAAGGCCACGCCGCACATCTTCATCTTCGACAAGCAGCGCAAGCTTCAGTACGAAGGCCGCATCGACAACAGCTACCGCCTCGAACAGGTGAAGACGCACGATGCCGAGAACGCAATCAATGCCCTGCTCGCCGGTAAGCCTGTGCCCACGCCGCACACCGGCGTCTTCGGCTGCTCCACCAAGTGGTCGGAGAAGGTCGCCCAGCGCGTAGCCGCCGAACAGAAGCTCGACGCACAGCCGATCACGCTCGACATGGTCGGTAAGCAGGAGCTCGCCAGGCTGCGCACCAACCCCAGCCACCAGATGATGCTCATCGACTTCTGGGCAACATGGTGCGGAAGCTGCGTGGCTGAGTTCTCCGATCTGCAGGACAACCTCCGCATGTACAGCGACCGCGACTTCCAGCTCGTTACCGTCGCGGCCAACCAGCCCGACGAAAAGGCCAGCGTGCTGCGCTTCCTGCAGAAGAAGCATGCCACCAGCAAGAATCTGCTCTTCGACTCCGAAGACACGCAGGCGCTGCAGACCGCCTTCGATCCCAAGTGGGATTCGGCTGTTCCTTACACCGTCCTGCTCTCGGGCGATGGCAAGGTGCTCTACAAGGTGATGGGCGATGCCGACATGCTGGAGCTGCGCCGCATCATCCTCGCCAACCTGCCCTCGGACTACATCGGCTTCAACCGCTACTGGCAGACCGGCGGAACGAAGCAGCCCGCTGCGATGAAGCAGGGCCAGTAATTGCTCTCGAAGCTAAAAGAAAAGGCCATCGCCATTGCGGCGGTGGCCTTATTCTTTTGGCAGATTGCGCTTGCCCGATAAAATCGAAGGTGCAATACTAAACAAACTTTACTAAGTGCCGACGAGCACTGAAACCCATGCGCGCCGCATTCAACATCGCGGCGGATGGCATCTCGCTCCCCATCCGCTCGCTTCTCTCGCGATGCCGGAACCTGCCGCAAAAGAAAGAGTCATAGCCTTGATGATGCTCAGAAGGATTCTCTGTACCGGGCTCCTCGCCGCCTCCGCTTTCAGCCTGCCCCTGCATGCCCAGACCACCGCAGTGCACCATCCGCTCGACGGCCTGACGACCGACGAGTACTGGACTGTTCACGACGTGCTCGTACAAAGCGGACACATGACAGAGAAGACACTGGTAGCAAGCCTGCTGCTGCATGAGCCGGACAAGGCAACGGTGATGGCGTGGAAGCCCGGCGAGGCCATCCCTCGTGAAGCAGATGTCTACATTGAGGACGAAGGCAAGACGATCGAAGCGCGTGTCGACATCGCCAACAAAAAGCTCGAATACTGGAAGACGATGCCCGGCGTACAGGCGCCGATCACGCTCACCGAGCTGAACGCCATGAGCGACATCATCAAAAACGACCCTCGCGTGGTAGCTGCGCTCAAGGCCCGCGGCATTACCGATCTTTCCACCGTCGAGTGCGATCCCATTCCCATCACCTTCATCGCCTTCCAGGAGCAGAAGACGCAGCGTATCGGCTACGGAAGCTGCGATGACAACCACGGCGTCTATCACGCCTGGGGACGCGCCATCGACGGTCTTTACATCCTCTCCGATGTCGTCTCGCAGAAGGTTCTTCGCGTCGACGACACCGGCATCGTGCCCATGTCTAAAGGCGACATGGACTTTGAGGAAGCAAAGAATACGCCCCGCGCCAATACGAAGCCGTTATACGAAGTAGCTCCGGATGGCCCGAGCTACACCATCAAGGATGGTGAAGTCGCATGGCAGGGATGGAAGTTTCGCTTCCGCCTCGATTCGCGCCTCGGCCCGGTCGTCAACCTCGTGCATATCCAGGATGGCGACCGCTATCGCTCGGTGATGTACGAAGGTGCAATCTCGGAGATGTTCGTTCCCTACCAGAGCAAGGACAAGGGGTGGGCCACCAATGTTTACGCAGACAACGGTGAATTCCTCCGCGGCGGTATCATCCGCGCCGTGGCAGAAGGCGACTGCCCGGCACATGCGCAGTATTTCAGCGGCATCATCCCATCCGACCAGGGCACGCCGATCCTCACCCAGAACATGGCCTGCCTCTTCGAGCATGTGACCGATGCGCCCGCGTGGCGGCACTACGAGAACGGCATCATGTCCACCAAGGGACCGACCCGCGAGCTGACCCTGCGCACCGCCGCCGTTGTCGGAAACTATGACTACCTGCTCGACTGGACCTTTGAGCAGGACGGCACCATCAAGGTCGCTGTCGGAGCCACCGGCATTGTGGAAACCGAAGGCGTGAAGGAAGAAACGCAACACGAGAAAATGGGCGAAGCACAATACGGAACGCTGGTCGATTCGCACCTGCTGGCCGTGAACCACGATCACTTCTTCTCGTATCGCTTAGACATGGACGTGGACGGCCCGAACAACACCTTCATGATCGATCGCGCGGAGCCGGAGAAAATCAACACGGACAATCGCACCTCCATCTGGGTTCGCAAGTCGATGATGGCTCACCGTGAACAGGACGCCATCATGGATCTCAGCGCAAGGAATCCGGCCATGTGGTCCTTCGTCAATCCCGGCCAACACAACCGGCTTGGATACGCCACCGGCTACGAAATCATGCCCGGCATGACAGGCATCTCCACGCTGTCACCCGACGATCCGGCGCAAAAGATCGGCGCCTTCGCCGAGCACCAGTTCTGGGTTACGCCCTACAAGCCCGACGAGCGCTATGCCTCCGGTGTGTATGTCACCAGCAGCACGGGCGATGACGGACTCGCCAGCTGGACAAAACAGAACCGCTCGATCGAAAACACCGACATCGTCGGCTGGTACACGCTCGGCTTCCACCACATGGTGCGCGACGAAGACTGGCCGATCATGCCGACGCTTTGGCACGACTTCCTGATCCGCCCGGTCAACTTCTTCGACAGAAACCCGGTGCTCGATCTCTCGAACGACCCCCACCAGCAGCCGATCCACTAAAGAAGTCCCCTCATTACCGGTTGGTGATGAGGGGACTTCTCAATAACAAGAACGAAAATGGGTACCCCATCCAAGCTCCGCTTGGGTGGGAGGAAGATTCCTGACCAGCCTTCGCAACCAGCTGAATCGTTACTGCTCCATCACGCCATACTGGAACCGCGGAGGCAGGCGGCAGCCGATCTTCTCGATGATGCCCAGCGTCAGCGCCTGCGCCACCAGGATCGAAGTCAGGCTCTCCCAGGGCTCGGGGACTGCATCGATCTTCACGGGCAAGAGCAGATCGGTACGCTCGACGTTTTCCGACGACACCAGGATCACTTTGCCACCCTTGCGATTGCACTCCTTCGCCAGCTTCACTCCCAGCTCCGGCACGCGGCCCAGCGCGAAGATCACGGCAACATGCGTCTTGTCCACATCGAGGTTCGGGCCATGCTTGAATCCTGCTCCCGTATGGGGAGCAGCGCGCACGCCGCTCATCTCGCGAATCGTCAGCGCCCCCATGATCGCGGAGCCATACGCCGCGCCGCGCCCGATGACTTCGATATTTGCCGCTCCGCTCACAAACTCTTCCATCTCTCGACGAATCGCAAAGAGAGGATCGAGTGACTCGCAGAATACCTTGTACGCCGCATCGGCATCGGCTTCCCAACGAAGGCCAGCGATCTCGCTCGCCAGGATAATTGCTGCCGCAGTCGAGTTGGTGTAGGTCTTGGTCGCGTTGCCGTACTCCGGCCCGGCCAGGATCGGCAGCGGATTCTTCGCCATCTTCCAGCAGGTGCTCACCGGGTTATTGCAGATCAGCCCCAGGGGACGATCTTCTCCCCGCCGCATCAGCTCAACCAGCTCCGCGCTCTCTCCGGAAGTCGTCAGCAAAACGGAAAGCGCAGCATCGTTCCAGGTCGGCAGGCCATAGTGCAGCCACTCACCAGCATCGATCGAAAACGACGACCGCCCGTGAGTTTGCAGCAAGGTCGAGCCGCTCAAGGCCGAGCAAAACGATCCACCCATGCCGATAAACAACACCGGTCCAGGTTTCTTCGCCAGCTCCGCCATCCGCTTCAGTGATGAGCGCACATCGGCGTCTTCGCGATACGCTTTTAACAGTTCTGCCAGCTTATCCGGCTGCTGGCGGCACTCGTACTCCAGCACCTGTGTTCCGTTGGCGTTCAGCAGTTCCCTGGGCGGTTCTACGCCGGAGATCCAGCGAGGCGCCTGCGTCTCAGTTTTTTTGTCCATGACCTGTCATTTCCCGGCGCAGCACTCGAAATAACTGCCGCTACTTTATAAATAACTATTACAATGATGGCTAGCACTATGATGCCACCGAGGTGAAAGCGTTGTCCAACCCTGTCGCGGTACCCGAAACGCCGGTACGGAGCCAGTTTCTATGGAGAATCTCCTTTATCGCCGGCCTTGGCGGCATTCTCTACGGCTATGACATGGGCATCATCGCGGCGGCCCTGATCTTCGTCAAAGAAAGTTTTGCGCTCTCCACGCGCATGCAGGAGATTGTCGTCAGCATCGTGCTGATCGGGGCCATGGCCGGCGCGCTCATAGGCGGAACCATCGCCGACCGCATCGGGCGACGCGCAACCCTGCTCTGGGGCGCGGCCATCTTCATCGCCGGCTCGCTGCTCGCTCCACTGGCTCCAAATGTTTATCTCGTGATTGCCGCTCGGGCTCTCCTCGGCATCGCCATCGGATTCACCTCTGTCACCGCGCCCGTCTACGTCTCCGAACTTTCGCCGCCTCGCTCGCGAGGCATGCTGATTGGCCTCTACCAGCTTGCGCTGACGCTGGGCATCGCCGGCGCAGACCTCGTCGGATACTGGCTGGCCGGGGCGCACGCCTGGCGCTGGATGTTCGGCATCGGCGCCATTCCAGCCGCGCTCTTCCTGGTACTGATCCTCACCCTGCCCGAAAGCCCGCGCTGGCTCTTCGGACAGAACCGTAAGGCAGAGGCAGAAGCGGTGCTAAGGACGTACACGAACGAAGAAGGCGCGAGCCTGCTGCTTGACGAGATTCGAACCGCACTCGCGGCCAAGGTCGAAAAGCGCTGGAGCGCCCTGTGGAGCCCGGCTGTCCGCGGTTCGCTCTTTATCGCCGTCGGCTTCACGGTTCTGCAGCAGGTCACCGGCATCAATACCATCATTTATTACGGCCCGCAAATCTTCGCGCTTGCCGGCATCACATCGAACAAAAGTGCCATTTTCTCGACGCTCCTGGTGGCTATCATGAACGTGGTTGGCACCATCATCGCGCTCATTCTCGTGGACCGCGCAGGCCGCAAGCCACTTCTTTACGCCGGTGTAGGAGGCATGACGCTCTCGCTCTTCGTTCTCGCATACGCATTCCACAATCAGATTGCGCTCGGCGCGTCTCTTGGTATGCTTGCAACCGCATGCCTGATGGTCTACATCACCTTCTTTGCTTTCAGCATGGGGCCGATTGCATGGATCCTCGTTTCCGAAGTCTTTCCATTGCACGTACGCGGACGCGGGGTCGCCGCTGCAACCATCGGCTCCGGCACCTCGAACTTCATCGTGTCGCTCACTTTCCTTTCGCTCATCAACGCTGCCGGAAAGAGTGCTACGTTTTCGATTTACGGAATCTTCTGCATCCTCACCCTTCTGTTCGTCCGTTTCGTCGTTCCTGAAACCGCAGGACGTCAGCTTGAAAGCATCAGCGCAGAAACATCTTTGAACACTCAATGAACCGGTCAAATGCACCACTTGATGTGGCGCATAGCGAAACGACCTGGAGACCGTTAAGAATGTCGCAACACCCCATGAATGGCCCTGCCATCGTATCCACTGAAGAACCCTCTGCAAACGGCGGCTGTGTTATCGGCGTCGATATCGGAGGCTCCAATCTTCGCCTCGCCCTGGCAGATATGTCGGGCAAAGTCCTCGCTCGCAAGGCCACCAGTACGCGCGGCATCCGAGAAGCGCACAGGATTCTTTCGCTCATACGCGAAGGTGTCGAAGAGCTTCTTCTGAAGACTGCCCTGCCCTCATCAGCGCTTCGTGGAATCGGCGCGGGAGCGCCAGGCGTAACCGACGTGAACTCCGGCGTTGTAATCGCCACGTCGTACTTGATGGGCTGGCGCAATGTTCCGCTGCGCGATCTGCTGGAAGAGACTTTTCGCGTTCCCGCCGCCATCGACAACGATGTCAACGCGGCCGCACTGGGCGAAAGCTGGACAGGAGCCGCTTCCGGCAACTCCGATTTTGTCTTCCTCGCCATCGGCACCGGAGTGGGCGCGGGAATCATCCTGAACGGACTTCCTTTTCAGGGAAAGAGCTGGAGCGCTGGAGAGATCGGCTACATGCTCGTTCCCGGCCTCTCAAGCAATCGCCCGGAGCGCGACAAACCCGGGCCGCTCGAAGACCTGATCGGCGGCGAAGGTATTCAGAATCAGTGGAAGAAACAGTGGTCGTCGGAAAAGACAACGCTTCCCTCCGAACTGACCGCGACTCAGATCTTCGATCATGCCATCAGCGGCGATGCGCTTGCTGCCGCGATCCTTCAGAAGACGGCGGACGTGCTTGCAGCCGCGATTCACAATATCTCGCTGGTCCTCAATACCCCGCTCTTCGTTCTCGGCGGGACGGTCGGCATGCATCCAGCACTCAGGGATGCCACACTTGCAGTCCTCGCAAGCTGGAACTATCGCTCTATTCCACGGCTGGAGTTCAGTTCGCTCGGTTCTGACGCGCAGATCGTCGGCGCGATCCGCATGGCGCTCGACGCGGCTCACTCCCCGCGCGCGGCCGCCTTGTTCCAGAATAAGTAACGGCTACAGGAACATTCACCAGGAGTCATGCCGTAAAACCGACGCTGGCGAATGCCCCCATCAGCTTAGAATGCCGGAGCACGGCCGGCATCGAGTGAATGGAAAAACTGCAGCCAGAAATTGAGGCGGGCTGGGTCAGCCAGGGAAATCGGGCCCGCCTTCTCGCCCAGCTCCATCGTGGTCAGCTGACCGGAATGCACCTGCGGCCAGTTTGGCAGCCCGGAGCCGTTCGGATTTCCAGTCGAAGCAAAGTTCTTCAGATAGCTCGATACCGTCTTTGACAGGTCTTCATCGATCGGCTCCCAGGGGCGATCGAGCTTGTCGAGGTTACGGAAGAAGTAAGGAAGTTCACCCGTATGAAAGGCGCCATATTCCGGGTGCTGCGGCCACGGAATGGCACGAGTAAAGAAGTAGGTGAAAACCGGTCCACGATGATTCCGCTCCCGTTCACTGGCCCACAGGAACATCGAAACCCGATTGCGGTCGCGGCTGCTTTCAAGCAGCACACGCCTGGCTTCATCCATATTCTTTGCGGGGTAGAGCTTCTCAAACTCATCAGCATGATCGCCATATTGCTTGCGTAACAGCTTGTCGAATCCATCCATTGTCACGTCCGCCGGCATGGAGAGCAGCCCGTCATTCGCCTGGTAGCCGGTTACAACAGGCACGTCGTTGTCAACACCCTTGGTGCTGAGCGCCGCCGGAGTATCGGGTAGAACCCACCCGTCGACATCCAGCGAGAAACCGGAACCTGGCAACAGCTGTTCTGCTGGAACGGCGCGCAGATCTTTCAGTGAGGCAGCGTGATGCTCTGCCGCGAAGGCCAGCCCCTTCGCCTCGGCGGACTTCAGGTCAGCCATCGAATGATCGGCTTTCCCAATGCCGCTATCTGCCATCGCGCCCTGAAATAATCCTTTTGCACGTGGCGACGCAAGCAGGGCATTCACGCTGAATGCTCCCGCGGACTGTCCCCAGATCGTGACGCGATGCGGATCGCCGCCAAAGCTGCGAATGTTCTCCTGCACCCAGTGCAGCGCGGCAATCTGGTCGAGCAGCCCGTAATTGCCAGAGCTGTGATGTGCGGATTCCGCCGAAAGTTCGGGATGCGCCAGGAATCCGAAGACCCCAAGCCGATAGTTGATCGTAACGATCACCAGCCCCGTGGCTGCCAGATGTTCGCCGTCATAGACAGCGATATCTCCAGCGCCCTCGAGGAACGCTCCGCCATGAATGAAGACGATTACTGGAAGATTCGCCTGCGTTGATACGCGTGGAGTCCAGACATTCAGATAGAGGCAGTCTTCGCTCACGCGATTGTGGGTCAGAAACTCCGGGGTCCACGGCAGAAAAGTGTCGTGGATGCGCTGCATGCAGCTCGCACCAAAATTGTCACGGCTGCGCACGCCGCTCCAGTGCTTCACAGGAACAGGCGGTTTCCATCGAAGATCGCCGACAGGCGGCTCAGCAAAAGGGATGCCCTTGATGGCAACAATGCCGCTCGCGCTTCGAACTCCCGAGATGTCGCCGGATTGCGTATGAACGATCGGCTTCTCGGCAAAAGAAGCATTCGAGGAGATGACCGCAAAGGACATCGTCGCAACCATCAAAAGATGCAGCATTCGGAACTTGAGCACTTGCCCTCCAGTGGCACCATCTCAGGTCCGAATTGTAACTTCACGGCCTACCGGTTGCGGCCCTGCCGCTCTCGAATCATCGCCAGCCGCGTGCGAAATCGGTAGGATGATCCTTTCAAAACTACGGCACGCGAAATAACAACGGAAAAGCCCCCTATGGATCGTAGAGAATTTCTCGCTGGTGCCGGAGCTGTCGCATTCAGCAACGGACTCCAGCCCAAAGCTGCCTCTGCCGAGCTGCCAACCACAGATGGCTACATCACCGCCGCATACTACTTCGGGAACTTTCATGTCGATCCGCGCAACGAAAAGGCGCATGGCCCAGGGTGGACCGAATGGAACCTGGTTCGTACGGCCACTCCAAGATTTGAAAACCATCATCAGCCGAAGATTCCCTCCTGGGGATATGAAGACGAATCGGATCCGCGCGTATTTGAAAAAAAGATCGAAGCCGCCCACAATCACAAACTCAACGCGCTGATCTTCGACTGGTACTGGTACAAAGATGGTCCGTTCCTGAACGGAGCACTCGATCGCGGATTTCTCGGCGCCGCGAACAATAAGGATCTGAAGTTTGGCATCATGTGGGCAAACCACGACTGGTACGACATTCAGCCTGCCAAACTCAACGGCTCCCCGAATCTCCAGTTCGCAGGTGGTGTCTCGCGTGAAACCTTCGACACCATGTCCGACAGGCTATTACAGCTCTTTCAGCATCCGTCATACCTTCGCATAGACGGAATGCCCTATTTCTCCATCTACGAGCTCTTTCGCTTCGTCGAAGGCATGGGCGGACCGCGCCGGGCTGCGGATGCTCTAAACAGCCTTCGATCCAAAGCGAGAGCAATCGGCCTGCCTGGCGTTCACGTCAACGCGGTCACATGGGGAGTAAAACTTCTTCCCGGCCAGAGCGAGATCAGCAACCTGCCCGACCTGCTGGAACGGCTCAATATTGCAAGCACTACGTCTTATGTCTGGATACATCACACGCGCTTTGCAGATGGCTTCACAACGGATTACGCCGACATGCGGAGACAGTACGAAACCTATCGCGATAACGCGGCCACCCAGTATGGACGCGTGTACTTTCCGAATGTGACCGTAGGTTGGGATTCCACACCACGCGCCTGCCAGACTGATAACTTCCGCCTGTCCGACTACCCTTTTACGTCTGTCATCGTGAACAACTCTCCGCAGGCGGTCGAAGAAGCGTTTCGCTCTGCGAAGAAATTTGCCGCAGAGCAATTACCCAAGGCACAGCGGCTCATCACGATCAACTCGTGGAACGAATGGACAGAAGGCAGCTATCTTGAGCCGGACAAGCAACACGGAACCGGTTATCTCGAAGCGCTTGGCAGAGTCTTCGGCTCTTCATGAGGAGTCGAAGACATCGACTGCGCTGTCTCTTCACAGGCAGCGCACAGCTTCTTCTTCAGCCACCAATCCTGGGTCATCCAGACCTTCACCAGTGACTCCACATCTGCGTAGTGCATTACGTCATTCGACGAAGCCATACTCGCGGCAATCTTCGCCTGCACATCTCCCGGCGTCATCGGATCGGTAGCTACCTGCTCGATCCGTACCCTGCCGCCTAGCTGCGGCAGATATTTGATGGGGTCCAGCATCGCCACCTTCTCAAGGAACTCCGGCTTCAGATAGGCGGCGCGCTCCGGCTCGGGGATGACCTTCGATTCCTTCAACCAGTCCGGCCAGTCGCCCCAGGGATTGATCGCGTCGACAAACTTGATTCGCGGATCCGCCGCAGCCGCGAGGATCGCGATGGTCGCGCCGGAGTTCTCGCCCAGCATACCCACCCTGGTGGTGTCGATATCTCCGCGACTGGCGAGATAGCTGATGATCATCTGCACATCGTGAGTCGAGGAACCGAGAGACTCCTGCAGCTCGCTGACAAACCATTCCCGCATGGGACGAGTGCTATAGCGCTGTCCGGTCAGGGCGGAGACGAAACCTACCGCCGCGAATCCGCGTTCGACTACCCTCTTGCACCAGGCTTCATTGCGAAACCGGTCTGTATCCGAAAGATAATCGTAAAGAAAGAGAATCACGGGTGGCTTACTCACACCGTGAGGACGAACCACGTAGAGGTCGATCGGATCGCCGCCTCGCCATTGCACCCGGACCACTTCGCTGGTGAACTCCGGCTTTTCCGACTTGCCATAGACCACGCCGTTGATCGCCGTGAGGTCGAGCCCGCTCTTGTTGAGGGGCAGCTTTGTCCAGTCCTCTTTCTGCTCCGGCGTATCCAGAAAGACAGACGGAGCGGCGCTCGCACCGGCCGCCTGCGCATGAGACGCGGAGACACACAGAAAGAGAATTGCCATCGCAAGGAAGAGAGAACGGTACATGGAGGGCTCCCGGCTATACATGTGGATACAGGGACAAATCCGCCAGCGCCTTCGAGCGAAATGCGCTGCGCAAAAAATCCGGGAACGTCCTGCGCTTCACAGGACGTTCCCGGCTGAGGTTTACATCCGCGAACCAGTTGTGCACGAGGTGGAGGCGAGGATCACGCCGCCCACATCGCCGCCGGCTTCCGTACCGCAAGCGCCACCGTTGTTCGGGGTGGGAGTGCTCGTGGTGGAAGCGCTCGGGTAGGTGATGCCCGGCGGGGTGAAGTGCGAGTGCAGCACTGTCAGACCCGTGAAGGGGACGAAGTCGGGCTGCGTCGTGGTGGCAACGAAACCCTGTGCCGCGGTGGCGATGCTGGTAACCGCTGCAGGAGCCGGAGTGGCGCTGACCAGGCGGAGCAGCGACCAGATCGGGTAGGTTCCGTTGTTGATGTTGGCAAAGGTGACCTTGTTGAGAGTGCCGTTTGCGGTGGTCGGCAGTACGCCGGCCGTCGCATAGGTGGTTTCGATGGGATCGACACCGTCTACCTGGATGTACTTCGCGTTCGCGGTGGTCGCAGCGGCGAAGTTCGCCGTGCTCCAGAAGGCATAGCCGATCGAATTCGGTTCCTGCGGATTGCCGGAGACCGGCGCGGTCAGATTTTCGACCACGCTGATTTCCTGGCCGGTGCCGATGGCGCGGTTGCGATAGCCGCCGTCGGTGTTCTCGAGGTTGAGGGGATTAAGAGCAACGCCGCCGCTGCAGGCGTTCTGCCCGGTGGGCTGGTTCTTGCCCACGTCCTGCGAGACCAAGCGAGCAACGGTGTTCGGAACAGCGAACTCCATGGTGTTGTAAGTTCCCGAAGCGGGCTCACGCACGACGACCGTGGTCGGCGCATTGCTTCCGGTGATGACGTGGCTGGTGTTGCCCCACAGTCCGTCAAGATAGTTGGAGAGGTTCGCGCGGGTGATGTTGGTGAACGATCTGGAACCGAAGCCGGTCGTATCGCTCGGGTGAACGATGACGACGACCGGCACTGCGCCGAGCGGGGTCACGGTGAATTTGCTGTTGGCGTTGAAGGTAAAGTTGGTGATGTGGAAGGTGCTGCTGCTGTACTCGCTCTCGACCGGGGTGCCGCCCGAGCTGTATCCAAGACCACGATAGCCCGAATCCGCACCGGTAGATGTCTGGATGGTGGCGTCGCAGGAAGCAAGTGCGCGCTGGGTCGCAAACGCAGCATCTTCCGGACGAATGTCCGTCGCTGCTGCATTCTGCACGCTGTTGTTTACAGCAGTCCATACGTCCGGAGTAAGCGAAATTTCCGGGGTTGTCGAGCCAGCGGGAAAGATAAGGTTGTCAGGAGCCGAGCCGGACGGCGACTCGGACGTTCCGAACTTGCAACCGTTGAAGAAGCAGCGGTCGCCGATGACCGAGTCCGTCTGCAGGAACACGTAAATCTGGGTGGTTGAATCTACCGAGGTGCAGCTTCTGCTGCTGTTTGGCGTCCAGGCGATCCAGGAGTTGCCGGTTTCGGTCTGGCTCGTCGTGGGATCAGTTACTTGGATGGCATGCGTAGGATCAGAACCCTGATTGTTGCTCCAGACGCAAGTTGCGCCCAGGCCAGCGGGCGAACCACTGGTAGCGGATCCGGCAGCCTGGCCTAGTTCCAGGAACTGCGCGGAAGAACCGACTGCATTGAAAACAACGGTTTGAGCGTTTGCACCGGCCGTGAGTGCGATCAGCACTACGGCGAAGCCGAAGACAGCCTTCATCATTCGCATTTGCTGCTCCACATACAGTTGTCTGCGTCGCCATACGGAGAAGCGCTTCCACTCCCAAAAGGACAGGCATCGCAGTGCGGGGGACCGCTGCCAGCAAGTCATTCCAGGCACGGATGCCGGATGCTTTCTGGCTCTCTACTGTTAAAACGCGCGAGCACCCCATTTCCCAACCACCCCGAAGAACTTTCATACGGCCTTCGCCATCTCTACGCAGAGGCGGCCCTGGCTTCACCAGGACCGCCTCTGCGTAGAACAAAACGGCAGCGCGATTCCAGCAATGTTGCTGGAATCGCGCTGCCGTTTCGGTGCGTGGATTTGACGACTAGGGCTTTTGGGCGAGCGTGTTCGCAGCCACACCGTTCGCGAGTGGTGTCGATACCGGAACGGCAACCCCGACGATCTCCGTCAACTGGTTACCAGATCCGGAACCACTAGGAGTAACGTTTTGGCCTGGCACCCAGACATTTCCGGAGCTGTCTACCGCTGAAGCGACGCCGTTGTAGATTGGGGTGACAGTGTCCACACTCAGAAGGCTGTATCCCAGGTAGCCATTTGCCGGAGAGACCACCGCCGTATCGGCACTATTCACAGCGAATAAACCAAAATAAGCTAGGCCGTTGCTGTCCGATCCCAGCCCCCAGAACGTTCCCGCTCCATCGAGCGCAGACTGGACGCTCTGTCCTAATCCAGGATTGGTTGTCAGAATCGGTGTCGCGAACATCGTTGGCATAAAAGGAAGGCCGGAAACCTTCTGTGGCCCGCTGGAGTTATACAGGGATGGATCGGTGGCGCCGGCTATGGTCGGCTGCAACCAGACTTGATTTTGCCCCGTAGGAAAACTAAACATTCCATTGTTAGCAGCATTGATCAGAATGTTGCCGTTGAAACCTTCAGGCACCCAGTTATTGTACGGACCGCCAGCCAGGGAGCCATCGGAGGTGTTGAAGAGAACGAGAGCGTAATTGATGTACGGGTCATCATTTGTGGGGTTATAAGGGAATGCATCATCGTACGTCCACAGATAGCCGTTGCCATCGATCGCGATCTGACTTGGGCAACTGCTGTTGTCCATGAAGGTGTCTACGGCGTTCGTGGAATTGATCGAGCCTCCTGAAGCTGTAAGTTCCAGGACGCTGCCGCCGTCGGTAGTGCTGCATGGACCGTACTGCCCCGTCGGTTCTGTATCCGACGAAATCCAGACGTTATTGTTCGCATCCACGGCGATGCCGGAGGGGAACGGAAACAGCAGCAAGGTGTTCGTGTATGGCACCGTTCCCGTACCGAACTGCGAATTTCCGCCTGCATCGATCACGCTTACACTGCCCTGCGCAAAGAACCCGGTTTGCGTAGGAGCGTTGCCGAGCCAAGCAAATCCGTTCTGGTCGATAGCAATCGACTGCGGGTTATGGATTGTCCCATTTGCCGTGAAACCTCCGGGACCGGAAGAACTTGAGCCCGACGGCGACAGCGGTGCTCCCTGGTTATTGAAGACGGCCACGGCTCCTCCGGCGGCTGTCGAACCGGCAGGGTTTTGCAGAGGCACCCAGACATTGCCGCTGCCATCGATGGCAATGCCTCCTGCAGCCAGTTGGGCAGACTGACCTCCTAAACCACCGGCCTGATAGATGATAGGCAGGGACCAGTCAGTGATGATGCTGAGATCCGAAGATGTGAGCGCTGGAGTATAAGCCGTACCGGACGCTGAGAGAGTGGCAATACTGCTGGCGTTATTAGCGGGACTCTGCGCGATGTTGAAAGCCGCCTGCAGGGTGTCCGCGGGCGCTACAGAGTTTAGCGTGGCATCCATGAAGAGGCCGCTGCAGTTGTCAGTGCCCGGGTTGGCGCAGGAAGCAAGCGCGTTAGCCAGCGAGTTGACACGCGCCTGCGGCGCAATGCTGTTATTGAAAACCGGCACATTGTTCGACGCATATGCCGGAGTGACAGCAAGCGCTGTACCGGTCGTGACATTCACCAGGTTATTGACCGTCGCAAAGGCATTGCTGAGGCCGAGGTAGTTGCAGGTGGAGGGACCGGTGCTCTTCCAGCCTGCGGTGGCATTGCAGGACGTAGCGCTGGTTGGGGTTCCGATGGTGATGCCTCCGCTTGAGTTGATGCTGGCGAAGCCCGAGAGCGCGTAGGCGGAGGCGATGGTGGTCACTTCGTTCATGGTGACACTGACCCCCGCGCTGCTGAGCAGTCCGCAGGAACCGAGCGCTGCCATGAAGGTGGCCTGCGTGTTGCTGCCAACGGATTCGAGATAGAGTTGGTCGCCGGGCGCGGGAAGCGTCGAGCAGTCGACAATGATGCCGGTAAAGGCTCCGGTGGTAGCGTTGGTCTGCACCGGACTGCCGATCGGTGTCGCGCCCATGCCGTATCCGCTGGTGCCGGCCGCGTAGAGTTGCACGGTGGCGGTGAGCGGAGTGCCTCCGCTTGCGGGCCCGCTGACCACCACACCACTGATCGGTACAGGCACGTTGACAGTGAAGCTCTCACCGTTGCTGGCTGCTCCGTTCACGGTCACCACAACGTCGCCCGTGGTCGCGCCGGTTGGGACGGTGGTGGCAATCGAGGTATCGGTCCAGCTAGTGGCAGTGGCCGCAGTGCCGTTGAAGGCGACCGTGCTGCTGCCCTGCGCCGCGCCGAAGCCTGAGCCGGTGATGGTCACGGCGGTTCCTATGGACCCGCTGCTCACGCTGAGGCTGCTAATGACGGGAGCGCCCGTAGAAGCGACAGTGAAGGACTCGCCGTTACTCTCGACTCCGTTGACATTGACATTGACGGAACCGGTGGTTGCGCCAGCAGGCACGGTTGCGACGATCGTGGTCGGAGACCAGCTCGCAATGGAGGTGGCGACGGTTCCGTTAAACGTAACGGTGCTCGTGCCCTGCGTCGCGCCGAAGTTGCTTCCGATGATGACGACCGTACTGCCCACAGGGCCCGAGCTGGACGATAGCTGGGTGATGATGGGCGCAGGCAGGGTCACGATGAAGGCAGTACCAGCGCTCGCGGCTCCCCCGACGGTTATAACGACGTTGCCGGTGGTTGCCCCGGTGGGAACCGCGACGAGAATGGAAGTGGATGTCCAGCTTGAGATCGACGTTGCCGCAACGCCATTGAAGGTGACGGTGCTGCCGCCCTGTGAAGAGCCGAAGTTGGTGCCAATGATGGCAACAGTTGAACCGGCCGGGGCGGAACCCGGCGTGATGCTGCTGATGACCGGCGTGGGCGACGCAGCGTAGGTGTACAAGTCTGCATTGCTGGTGGCGCTGGTGCCGCCCGGGGTAACGACGGTGATGTTCACCGTACCGGTACCCTCCGCAGGCGATGTCGCGGTGATGTTGCCGGCAGAGTTCACAACGAAGCTGGTGGCGGGAACAGTTCCGAAGTTCACCGCGGTGGCGCCGGTAAAGTTGGTTCCGACGATTGTGACCACGGTTCCGCCCGCGGTCGGGCCGGTCGCCGGGCCGATGCCAGTGACAGTGGGAGCGGCCACCGATCCAGCAATGGTATATGCAGCCGTGGCCATGCCGCTGGCACTCATGCCGGACGCCACGGCGATGGCGTTAATGGTCTGGCTCTGCGAAACCATGATGGGGTTGGCGCACTTCGGCGAGGAGGTCGTCGGCTTGCTGCCGTCATTGGTGCAATAGAGTACCGCGCTCTGATTCGTATCCGAAACGGTTACATTCTGGGCTGACGGATACGATCCGGCGGGCGGGGTGAAGGTAGGGGTGGGCGTCACCGATGAAGACGAGGTGGTGGAACCGCCGCCTCCGCAACCGCTCACGATCAGCAGGGCCGCCAGCAGCATGGCCGCTACAACAGAGCGGCTGCCGTGCAGCTTTCTCAAATATTGAGTCACGGAGACTCTGTTTTTCAGCAAGGCAGATGAGTTCACGATTCCGCGTCCTTTCACGCTGTAGCAGTTGCGCTTTACTTTGAGCAGGCACCGTTTCGAATCAGTGCCCGCAATCCTGTTTTCTGAACGCAGCGAGCTCACAGACACGCCGCGTTCGAGGCTCAATTCGATTGCAGGAGATATATTCCCCACGGCTGGTTCGGAGTTCCTACCGTGTCCATGCCGATCAGAAAAATTGCGTATTTGCCATTCAATTGCCCGGCGATCGCGACTGCCGGAAAGCTGTAGGTCTTGCCGGTGGTGTTGGCTCCGAAACCGGAGCCAACATAGACCGTTGCCGCTGGATAGAGACCATTCGTCGCGGCATCCTGGGTGCCGAGATCGATGGCGAAATCACAGTTGCCGTAACCGGTCGTCGAACTGCCTGGATTGTTGCCGGAGAAATCTCCGCCGTAGAGCGTACTGGCGGTCTGCGGAGCGATGGCCGCGCAGCTCGTCGGCTGGCTGGCGAAGCCGAACGAAACCGGAGCGCTTGACCAGTTGGAGTTCGAGTCACCCGCGCCGAAGAAGAAGCCCAGGTACTGCGCGCCCGTCAGCGAACTGGTGTTGACAGCGCTGGCGGGCTGCGGAAGGCCTATGGCGCCGGTTCCGGAGCCGAGAACGTTCTCATAGTAGGGCGGCTTGACTGTATGACCGACGGTAGCCGTGCCGTTGTCTTCCACCAGTAGGCCGGAGGGCCCGATGCCCATCAGCGCCTGCGGCGTGTTGACCTCGGAGCTGATACCAGGGTCTGTCGCCGTGACGTTTCCAGGGATGCTGACGGTGTTTCCGTAGCTGGTTGAAGCGCAAACGCCGGTGACGCTCGCCGTCGACGGATTTGTTGGAGCACCACTGCCTCCGCTAGACGGCAGTGTGAACTGAGCGATGCCGCCGATTGTGACGGCTGTGCCGCTGGCGCTGATCTCCGCGCTTCCATAAGCTGTCTCGGTCAGCGGATTCCATTCCTGCGACGCAAGTGCGCCGGTATTGAGATACGCCGGCAACGTGACGAAGAGGAATTTCTCGGGTGTCTTCATGGACGGGCAGGTATTGGCTGCCACCAGCGGCACGAAGGTCTGCCCGGCGATCTGCGCGAGTCCGCCTGCCTGACCGGCAAGCTCCAACGCCCACCCTCCCTGCTTCGGCGTGCTGGCGCTTGTAATACAACCATCCCCAGTGGCGGGACTGCAGGTCAGGTCAAGATTGAGAAACCCCCGCGACGGCGTGGTGGGGACAAGCTTTCCGGCATATTGCACCTGGAAGCCGGTTACAGTGCCGGTGAAGCCATAGATGGTCTGGGCAAAGGTAGCCTTCGCATCGTCGATGGTGAAGGTGGCTACATCCTCCGTCACGGAAGGGCCAGAGGCCGGCCTGCCAGCGATGCTGGGAGACATGTAGAGCTGCGGCCCTGCTGGCGTGGCAGCGGGTGTGGTGGTAGCGGTTCCAGTGGAGGATGTTCCGCAGCCGCTCAGCATCAAGGCCAGGGCTGCAGTCACCCCTGCGGGTGCATAGAGCTTCCCTGCTTTCAGCGCGGCTCGTTGTTTCAGAAACGTCATGGCTCTCTCCCTAGAAACCGAACTTCAAGGCGAACTGCAGAATGCGTGGATCGTGCGCGTCTACCGGATGCAGGAATGAATTGCCGGCAAGACAGCCGGAGGCGCCTGCCGAGTAACCTGTCGAGATATCTCCGTAGCAATTGATCACGTTGTTGCCGGTGTTGCCCGGATGGCTGGGATCGTAGACACGGAACTGGGTATGGTTGAACACGTTGAACGCTTCCGTGCGAAACTCGACATCACTCCGCTCGTGAAACGCCTTGAAGTGCTTGAGAAGCGCCATGTTGAAGTTGATCCGTGTGGGATTGCTCATGACATTGCGGCCGGCGCTGCCAAAGGTGAGACCCTGCGGCGCAACGAAGGCACCGGGATTGCCTAGCAGCGGCCCAACGTTCGATCCGTTGGAAGAGCTTGAGACATAAGGCTTCGGACCATTTGGGCTCGCAATCCTGTCAGGATAGGAACCGACGCCGAGCCCATCCCCGACTCCCGCGTTGTCCGCCGGGCCGGTACCGTTGCCCGAGCCGCCGTTGATTACGCTGAAGGGTGTGCCCGTCTGATAAGTCGTGATACCCGATATCTGCCACTGATCGAAGACGGCTTTGCGGATCCGCTCTCCTGAGCTGGATTGCGGAGCGGTTGCACCGCCTGAATCATCGGAACCGATGAGATCGTTGAAGCCATCGATCCAGCGCACCAGCGGCAGGCTGTAGACGTAGTTGACGTTGAGCATGTGGCGCTGATCGAAGTCCGAACTTCCGCGATTGGTGCGGATGTCGAGCGAGTTGGTGAAGTTGGCACTCGAACGATCGGAAGAATCATCGATGGAGTGGCTGTAGGTATAAGCGAGGCCGATCGTCAGAGGACCGGTGACTTCTCGCAACGTGCCCTGGAGAGCGTGATAGGAAGAGTTGGCGATGTTATCGACCGAGATGATGTTGCTGAAGCCCGGATAAGGACGGACCGCATCCGCACTGAATCCCAGCAGGGTACCGGCGCCGCTGGCGAAACCCGGATTGCCGGTGCAGGCCACCACCATGTTGGTCCAACCCGGCGAAGACGGACCGATACCGGGCGAGGTGGATCCCGTAATGCCAGTGATCGAGGTGGGAAAGAAATTATCCAAAGCGCCAGCACCGCAGACTGAGGCAGTAATTGGCTGTCCGGGCAGAAAGGGATTTGAAGACACAGGCTCCAACTGGTTGAGATCGCGAACCGCGGTGAGATGCGTGCCCTTGGTTCCTACATACGCGAGTTGTGCGACAAGGTTCTTCTGCACCTGGCGCTGTACGCTGATGCTCCACTGCTGCGTGTAGGGATACACAGCTTTGGTGGGAATCGAGGTGACGTTGAGCGGATAGGTTGTGCTGCCCAGCGTGCTCGCACTGCCGCATTGCGTTGCACCATCCTGGCAGGAATATCCGATGGTGTTATAACTGCCAACGACCGCGTTCATTCCTTGCAAAACCTGCCCGCCAGGATTCGACTGCGTCTCGCTCAACACCAGGGGCGCACTGCCGATCAGTGAGCCGACGTTTGCTTCATAGCCGGTGCCATGCTCCCAGAAAAGACCATAGCCGCCGCGAATTGCCATCTTGCCATCTCCGAACGGATCCCATGAAAACCCAAAGCGAGGGCCAGGATGAAACGTGCTGCTCGACATGCAGCTATTCGAGACGCCGTTTACACCGCATTGTGTGAGTCCATTGGTGATAGAAGGTTGACCGGCGACATTCAATGGAATAGGAGCCCCGGTGAATGTGTTCACCAGATAACCATTGTTGGGATCGACAAAGATCGACCCGCCGACAGACCTGTTGTAGTTCGCGGGAAGCCAGTTATAGGCCGTGTCCTTGGGGTTGTACCAGTTGCCGAAGAGGCTGGCCCGTAAGCCGAGATTCAGCGTAAGACGGCTGTTCACACGGAAGTCATCCTGCAGATAGACCTCCGCTAATTTGTAACGGCTGTAGTACTTTCTCTGGCCGCTGTCCTGCGTATAGCTCTTGATGGCAGTAATGCCATAGGTGCCGGACTGGGAGTTGATCTGCGACTGAGATTCGAGCCCCGGGCCAGCAAGGAAGTCCGCAAAGGCATTGCCCGAGGTGTACTTAGACTGCTGATTGCTGAAGGTGAGCAGTCCCTGCAGATCGCCGGAGTTCGCGCCGCTGACCGCGCTCAGTTCGTTCTGCTGCGCATACGTAGCCTCGAAGCCCACCTGGATGGTGTGGCGTCCCCAGACCTTGCTGAGATCGTCGCGGATGGAGTAAGTGGGATTGGCCTGGTTCCACGGTGCGTAGCCTGTATCGGCTGCGAATCCGTGACCACCGTAGGCGCCGTTCGTGCCTTGAAAATCGAGACCCGGCGTCTTGTTGCCACCGAAGCCGTTGTTGAAGATGTAGCCCATCGGGCATTCATTCACGGTTTGTGATTTTCCGTTTGGCTGAACGGGACCGGTCGCAACGCCGCAGTTCGTATCTCCAATTGAGTTACCGAGAACCGCCGACGGATTGTCCAGAATTCCGGGCCGCGAGAGCGAGGACAAACCAGGGCCAGGCTGCGGAGTCAGGCTGATGTGCTCGACGGCGTAGCTGAGCGTCAGCCGATTCAACACGCTGTGCGGCAGAACCGAGGCAAGGCTCGCCACCAGATCGAGGCCCGGACCGAAGAGCCGGTTCTCGACTGTGGGAAAGCTGTTCTGCACGACTCCCCATTGCGGCGCGAGCGTCGTCGTATCCCACGCATCGTGGACGTAGCGAAAATCCAGCTGTTCGTTCGGAGTCAGAACCTGGTCGATGCGAAAGAGTTCTTCACGCCAGTAAGTTGGCGGCGAGATAGCAGCAACATAACAGCGCGGCTCTGTCGTGGGATTCGTGGTATCGCATCCGAAGACGGAGTTCGGCGCAGGAATCAGGCCAGTGTTCAACAGGGCCTGGCTGGTGTAGTTGACGTTTACCTGCGACGCCGCAACATACTGATTCAGGTTGCTGGAGGCGAGCATGTGCGGACAGTCCGGATACCGCATGATGTTGAGGGTGCCCTGCGTACTGCCGGGGATCAGCACCGGACACACATCGCTGAAGTTGCCGGATCGCTCCGCAGTGGTGGGCACAGCCTGGCTGTAGTCCACCGGAGTTTTTTCCAGACGCAGTTCCTCGGAGAAGAAGAAGAAGGTCTTGTCTTTACCGGTGTTGTAAACGTGCGGGATGTACAGTGGACCGCCTATGGTTCCGCCGTAGTCCTGCCTGCGATAGAGAGGAGTACGCTTCTCGGGCTGCCCGTTCGGACCGGGTATAACCGGATCGAAATAATTACGGGCGTTGAACATTTCGTTGCGGACAAAACCGTACAGATCGCCATGAAACGACGGCCCTCCCGACTTGGTCGTGACCAGTACGCTGCCCGAAGCGCTCTTTCCATACAGAGCGCTATAGTCGCCCGTCAACACCTTCATTTCCTGGATGGCATCGATGCTGGGATACACCATCAGCGGCTCGCCCTGGCCGCGGCTGGCATTGATGCTGGTGTTCAACACGTCGCTGCCGTCGACTTCGAAGGTGTTGTACTCCACTCGGCCGCCGTTGACGCTGAACTTGGCGCTTCCGGCAACACCGACCTTGGCCTCATCCTGCCCGGTCTGGTTGCTTACGCCCGGCGCCATCGTGATCAGCTGCGCAAAGTTTCGGCCGTTCAGGCCGTAGGCCGCGACCTCTTCATTCGACATCGTGGTTGAGAGTGAAGCGGTGCCTAGCTCGATCTGGTTTGACGTTTCGGCCTGGACCGTCACATCGGTATTGGAAGAGGCAACCGTCATCTGGATATCGAGAACGAGTGCCTGCCCTACTGCCAACGGCACTTCCCTGTCGCCGCTGCTGAAGCCTTCTTTCTTGACGTTGATCTCATACCTGCCCGGCGGCAGGTATGAAGCGGAGTACATTCCCTCGTTGTTGGTCGTGGTATCGCGCTTGAAGTTTCTATCCTGATTCACGATCTGTACTGCGGCGCCTGGAATGGCCGCGCTCTGCGGGTCTGTAATACGCCCCGAGATCTGGCCGCTCTGCGCAAAACCGACCGCACCGCCAAACGCCAGGAAACCCAGCGCCACGATCAACAGTCGAGGGAACAATCGCAACATTTCTATACTCCTCTCTCTTCGTCGGCGCCCGCGTAACGGCGCTTACTGCGGCAGGTAATAGCGGAACGAGGTAAACCACATGTTTTCGATCGCCTTGGGAGAAAAGCCGAGGCCGTTCTCGCCGCTTCCCTGCCAGGTGCGCCGCTCCGCGTAGGAGTACTGAATGCCCTGCTGAAAGGTGCCGCGCGGTCCCTTGTAGAGCCGGAACCAGTAGCCAAGGGTCCCTTCCTGGATATTGCGGTTGTCGGCATTGCAGTTGGCCGCAGTGCCGGGCACATACCCTCCGCCATTCGGCGAGGTAACAGGCACGGCTTCGGTGTAGCATCCGCTCAAAACGTTGTTAGGAGCGCCATAACCTGTCAGGATGGGCTCGCCATATGTCGGACCGGGTGTGGTGACGAAGAGGCCATTGGGGTAATACGCGCGCTTGGCGTACTCGCCGCCGTAGTAGCCGTAGAGATCGAGCCGCCGTGTCGCATGCCACTCCGCGCTTCCCAGCGCCGACCCACCGGCCAGAAGCTCGAGCGAGCCATCAGGATGCGCCGTAGCATCCGCGAAGGTCGTCGTGCTGTAGCGGCCCACGCCATCCCCCGCCAGAATGTGTGCTCCCAGATCAAGCCGCTTGCCGAAGAGAGGAACGCGGGCATTCGCACCTACGCCGCCGCCTGCGGCCTTGGTCGTGAAGGCATCAAGCGCCGAGGGGTCGCTCGCCAGCTGCGCATTCGGAAATGCACGGGCGCGGAAGAATCGGCCGACACCGAATAGCTCGTAATGCCCAAAGCCCGGCTCCCAGGCAATCTTCGCGACCAGGTCGGGAGCGTAGTTGTAGCTGTAGTTCGCAGACGGGTTATACAAGCCGCCGCCCGTGCCTGCCGACTGGTAGACAATGGCCGGCAGGTTGTGCCCGCCAAGATTGAGGGTCTGCGCCTCTTCGACCGCGCCGCCAATCCAGAGTCTCGGGCCGATGTTCTTTGTCACGCGAAAGCCATACTGGCGCTCCCAGGTGAAGCCCACGTTGTACTGCGCGTCGATGGTGAGAGGAATGGCCTCAGCGTTGTTGTCGAGGGCGTGCCTGTATTCGGTCGCCAGCGACCACATCTGGCCGCCGGTGATCGTCCAGCCGCTGTTGAGCGCCGCCTGCGCCCACGCCTGGCGCAGGCGCAGCGTATAGCTGTTCGACTGGTTGTCGTTGGAGGTTGTTCCCGCGGAGAGAAAGTCTCCTTCGACATAACCGCGTATCGTGGACTTCGACAGCTTGCCTTCGGCAAGCAGAGAGAGCCGCGATTGCCGTCCGCTGGCGTTGAACTCGGAGAGCACGCCGGCGGTCTGCCCCCCAAAAGGAATGCTCGAGAACGGCGTGTTGACATCCGAACCGGTGGCGCGTTGACGATCGACCGTCTCGCCGGCGAAGAATCCGCCCGGCTTCAGATCGATACCCTTAAAGTGGAGCGCGTCTGGATGCTCGAGAGCTTGTTGTGTCTTCTGCTCAGTCTGCAGCAGCGACGCAGAAGTACCCTTCAGATCCGACACCGCCCCCTGCAGTGTTGCGACCTGTTGATCGTTGTGCCCTATTACTTCCTGCTGACTCTCAAGTTCTTTCCGCGCACTGGCGGCATCCGCCCTCGCTGCTTCGGCTGTCTGGTTGGCCGTTTGCAGCTGATGCTTCAGGTCCTGAATCTGCTGCTGAAGGTCATCGACCTTGTCGTTCATGCGGTCAAGTGTCTGGAGCTTCTCGCCCAGTTGTTCGAGGAGCAGCTCTTCCTCGGTCTTCTGCCTGACCCGGCCGTGTTTCGGCTGCGCCTGCTTCACAGTGCTCTGTGCCTGCGCGCCAACGAGGCTCAGCGTCATCAGAAGAACTCCAAATGCTTTTTTTCCCATGATTCTTTCCTCTCTCCCTGCATCCGATCGTCGATCTTTTCGTCCGAACCCCGTTTAAGCCGACACGTATCCTTAAGGCCCGCTTGCACGGTCTTTGGGGGCATCCGGTTTTCGGAAATTGCGTTGTTAAGTAATCGTGATGACGATACTGTCGGATACTGCGGGGTTCGTGACAGATGTCGCCGTAACCGTAACTGTGTTCCCCATCGGCACATTCGCCGGAGCTGTGTAGTTGATCGCTGTTCCGCTCTTGGTTGTCGTCGCACTCAGCGAGCCGCAATCACTCGACTGGCAGGCGAGCGACCAGCTGATGTTTCCTCCGCCTGCGGTGTAGTCGTTGCTGAGCGTGCCCGTGAGTGACATGGTGCTGCTGGTAGAAAGAGTGAAAGGCGGCGGTGTCGAAGCCACAATGCCGACCGAGATGGGCTGCCCGGCGATGACCAGCGTCAGGGCCGAGAACCGCGAATGATCTGCCGATGCCGCAGCATAGAGGGTCACCGTTCCCGAAGAGGGCGGCGTCGCCGGAGCCGTGTAATACGTAACAATGCCGTTGGCATTCAACGCGTAGCTGGGGACAGGAGCGCTGGCAGTGTGAACCGGCGTGAAAGAACCGCATGAAGTATCGACAGTCTGCCCTGGAGGCAGCGGAGTGCCGGGAGGCAACGCATCGCCGCAGATGACCGTCCAGTCTGCGCCCAGATGAGCCGTGTCATTGGTGAGAGCGACATCGAGATACGTTCCGCTGCCGGCCGTCAGGGACTTAATTGCAGGCTGTTCGGAACCGTTCACATCGGTCACAGTGATCGAGCCGACTGCCGGCTTCTCCGAATCGCTGCCACATCCGAAAGAGCCCAGGCAGATCGCCAGAAGCAGACAAGGAAACAGCAACCGGACGAGCCTCCCATCCGGCTCCGGTGAGACGCTTCTGCCTTTGTAGGGGCCGCACGAGATCCTGTATAAACCCGCTGTTACGAACACTTTTCTGATCCTCATGACCTTCTCAGGTTCCGTCCTTTGATCGTTGCCCGGTCGCATTACGGCTTCGCTCCAAGCTTGTTGTTCTTCACGGCAGTTGCCAACGGCGTTACCGCTGGGGTTGCCACGCCAACGAACTCCGTCACGGTGTTGTTGTTGAGCAGCACCCAGAGATTTCCAGCGCCATCGATACTCAGGAACAGCGGAGCATTCGAAAGACTCGGACTGGTAAAGGAGTACCCGTCTGGCGAATCGATAAGAGAGACATTCGACACGGCTGTAAATCCGCATTGATTCCCTCCGGAGCTTGCCAGCCACAGGCGGTCCGCCCCGTCAAAAGCCAGAGCCTCCGGATTCGCCACCGTTTCGACGCCCGCATCGCCGGTTACATTGACCATTCCCGGCCGAGTGGTGCTTGGGACAATCTCCCATGCGCTGCAGAGTCCCGGCGCCCAGAGATTGCCGGAAGCATCGACTGCGACCTGCGCCTGGCCCGGCAGACCATATGTGCTTGCAGCCGATGTCATCAGTGAGCCGCTCGCTCCATTGAGCTCCGTAAAAGTGATGTTTCCGCTCTGCCCCGGCTGCGCGCTTCTAAGCCAGATGTCGCCTGAAGCGTCAGCCGCGATCGGCAAGGGATCGGTTATCCCATTCGTGTATCCGCTACTCGGAGAGAGCGCGATACCTGCGCTGCTGAACTCTGTGACAGCGCCAGGAGTACCACTGTTTGTAATCCATATGTCGCCGCTCTTGTCGATGGCCATCGCTCCGGCCCCAGCCAGGCCGCCTCCATAGAAGGGGCTGCCGCCGACCGGCGTAACGGTCGTGGCATTCAACTCAGTGAGGCTTCCATTGCCGTTGGCGATCCAGACATAGCCATTCGCATCGACTGCGATCGGCCCCGGAAGACTCAGACCCGCAGGCGTGAAGCCGCCGCTGATGCCACTCAGGACAGCAGGCGAAATGGGAGCGCCTAGATTTGTCCATTCGCTCACGCTGTTGCTGTTCGTGTTCGTGATCCAGAGGTTTCCTGAAGCATCCAGCGCGAATGCAGACGATCCCGATCCCGTGGAACCAGATCCACCCACTCCGCCGCCAGAGGTGTAGTTAAGCGCGATCGACCAATCGTGCGGAGCGACCGTAAGAATTGGCTGATAGGGCGAAAACGCGCTGACGGTTGCCGTGCTATAGATCGCCTCAAGCTGCGGAGCCCCGGTGGTATCCGCGTCCGGTGGCTTCACCAGATCGAAGATTGCCTGAAGTGTGTCAGTCGGGGCAGCACCCGTGTCAAAGTTCTGCAACGGATTGGCGTCGGCGAAGAGACTTCCGCATACAGAGCCGTCTCCTGCCGAGCCGCCGGAGGTTACCGCGCAGGCATCGAGTATGTCCGCAAGGGTATTGATCTCGATATACGGAACAGCAGCATTGCCGGCAAGAGTGTTATACAGCGGCTGACCCGTGGTGATATTTACCAGGTTGTTGACCGTCGCAAAGGCATTCGCCAGCCCGATTACATTACTGTTGGGCGAGCCGATGTTGAGATAGCTGATGGAGCCGGTAACAGGATCGTCCCCTGAGAACGGAGCCAGTGCGGAGGCCGAGACCAGCGTCGTCACCTCGTTGACGACAACTGGGGAAGAGCTGAGGTTGCTGCACGGCCCGAGAGCCGTCATCAGCGCCAGGTTCGGATTCGAATTGGTGGCTCCAGGGCGTCCGCCGAGCGCAACGAAGTACATCAGGCTGCCAGGCCCCGGGCAGGCATAGCCGGCTGGAATCGTGAAACTGCCGGTCGCGTCAGTTGTAATCGCGCTGGTCGCGTTGGGTGAAGAGACCGGCACAGCAGCCGAGGCGTAGCCGGCCGTCCCGGCCGCATAGAGGTAGATCGATGCGCCAACCACAGGCAGCGTTCCCGCCTTCACAATGCCATTCAGCGCAGGCCCCGTGGCATCGGAGGTGATCGCGATGCTTGCAGCGGCCGTCGCAGGAATAGCCGCATCGTTAAGCCGGTCCGCAGTAGCTGCCGCGGTGATCTGGATCGATCCACCCTCCGGCGCTACTGACGGCGCGGTGTAAGGGATGGGGACGCCATTAGGCCATCCTGGCGCACTGGTTGCGGTCACAGCCGGCACAGGAGGAACATACGGACTCCCTGGATTTCCCGGGCTCGGAGGTACAGCTGGAATTGCCGGCTGCGCCGGCACCGTTGTGAAGAATCCACACCCGCTCGCGCAGACTGTCCAATCCACGCCAGCATGGGATGGGTCATTAGTGACCGAAGCGTTGAGCATTACTGTTGTCCCCTGCAATAGCTGCGACGGCGCAAAGGGTACGAAGGCAATTGAATGTGCCGTCGATTGCGTTACCGTTATCGCACCCGAAAGAACGGAGGTAGCGGGAGACACCGTCGAAGTAGCTCGAACCTGCACCGTTACGCCAGGGAGCACCGGGGGCGCCACATACGTAGCGGTTTCGCCGTCGGCCGTTTGGTAAGGAGTCACATGCCCGCAGGCACCTGTTGTCGTGTTGCTGCATACGACCGACCAGGTCACGCCACCTGGCGCCGTGTCGTTGGTCACCGATGCGCTAACCGTTACCTGGCCGGTGGTAGCAATACTCGCAGGCGGCTGCGTGATAAACGCGATCGAAACCGGCGCGCCGATCGTCATTGTTGCAGTCGCGGCATTCTCCACGAGCGACGGATCGAGATCGTAGGCGTGGGAAGCAGCAGTAATCGTCACCGGATTTGCCGGTGGTAGAGATGTCGGAGCTGTGTAAGTCGTCGTCGAACCGCTGCTGGTCGTTGCCGGATTAAAGGTGCCGCACGCGCCCGGTGCGCTGCTTCCACAGCTGGCGCTCCAGTCCACACCCGCGTTCGAGGAATCTCCGGTTACGGTAGCGGCCAACGTCGCAGTCTTGCCTTCGGCAACGGACGCCGGCACGATGCGCGACATCGCTACGTCGATGACCGTCGATGTGTTAATCGTCGCGGTAGCGGTGGCGCTTGCCGTACCGTCTGTTACCGAAGTGGCTGTAATCATCACCACCCCGCCTGCGGGTACGGTTGCGGGAGCGCTATACGTTGTCGCCGCGCCGCTAGCGGTCGTTGCGGGGTTGAAGCTTCCACAGCTGCTCATGGGAGTGCAACTCCAGGTCACGCCTCCAGCTTTCACGTCATTGGTGACCGTAGCTGTAAACTGCGCAGTTCCCGCGGCCGCCACAGTGTAGGTGGCCGGCGAGATCCGAATCGCAATCGGCAGAATCGATATGATGGCGCTGGCTGAATCGGAGGGGTTCGCAACCGATGTCGCGGTAATCGCCACGGTGCCACCGGCTGGACTCTCCATCGGCGCCGTGTAGACCGTGCTCGTTCCACCTGCAGTAGTAGCAGGGTTGAACGAACCGCAATCGCTGGAGCCACAGATCACTGACCATCTAACTCCCGCACTGCTCGAATCGTTCGCCACGGAGGCACTCAGCGTCGCCGTCGCACGCACGGCCATCGATGAAGGGGAAGAGATCGTAACAATCGCCGGCAGGTTTGCGATCGTCAGAGTAACGGAAGATGTTTGCGACGGATCGCTCGTCACCTTTGCGGTGATCGTCACCTTCGTGCCCACAGGAATGAGGGAAGGCGCGACATACGTCGCCGGAACTCCGCTCGCCGTATGAGCAGGAAGAAGCGTTCCACAACCTGAAGATGTAAGTCCGCTCACTGGCGGAGCGAGCGGACTTCCACCGCAACTGACTGACCAGTCCACGCCCGCGTTGACGGGGTCACTCACCGGAGTCATAGCGACCGTGGCGCTGCTCAGCACCGGAAAGTTCGCCGCAGTCGCACCGCTGGCATAAACCACCGAGATGGCTCCGGCTTTTGTCGCCTGCCCGCTACCGCAGCCGGAGAGAAGCGCCAGAGATGCCAGGGAAAAGAACAGGCATACACAGAGCCACGACACTGAGAACCGGCAAAGATCATCCGCACACGTAGAACAGGCAGACGAAGAGCAACCCCAATTGCGTAACATGATCTCCTGAGAACCTTTACTTTCCGTTGTCCAGCTTCATGGAGTTCTGCAGGTCAACCTGCACTTCGTGTGCCCGAAGATTCAGATCGCTTATGGACGTGGCCAACTCGGAGACGATGGCCTCCGCCGGCCGGTTGTCCTCGCGCTTATCGAGGGCCAGCTCCCTGATCAGCACAGAATTTCGCTCGGCCAGCTTATCCAGCGTCACATCTGCATTCGTTATCGATGAAGCCGGCGTGGAAGCCGTAATCACCAGATGCGTGTCGGCGAGAAGTTGTTCTTCGTCCTCCAACGCCCTCAGCAGCTTGTGTTTATGCGTGAAGAGAAGGTCAGCAAGCGCAGCCGAACCAATCGGAGAGAGATTCTCATCGCTGGGAAATCTATGTTTCAGATCTTCGATTGCCTTGGTTTCCAGGTTGATCGTGAAAGCGCTGCTGAACAGTCGCTGCGCCAGGCTGCCAAGCGGGGCAACATCGCGCCCGTGCGCAAGGTAATAGATCTCCAGCGGAGTCGCCGCTGTCTGCATCTCCATGACCTTCACGCTCGATGAGCCCTGCGGTTGCGAAGCCGCTGTCTTCAACTCCTCTATGCTCGAGATGGAGGCCGTTACATGGGGCAGCATATTCAGCTGCGCTTCGATTTCATGCTTCCGTTCCCGCGTGTCCGTGATGCCATGCACCTCCACCCCACGAGCCGATCGGGATATCTCAACTTGTTCGCCGGTATCCGCATGAAGGCGGTCCAATGCCAGCCTTGCGCTGAGCTCCACGTCATTCAACTGCTCTTCGGTGAGCGGCGCAGGCGGCAGCACGGGCAGTGCCGGGCGTACTGCCGCAACTACGGTTCCCTCTGCCTGATTTCCGGATTCAAAGAGGCTATTGGTGACCGCGTCCCATGGCAGCACTGAATAATTCAGCTCTGCGATCTCCACGGTCTCGCTGTTGCGGAAGAACACGGTCCGGGACACCGGGCGGAAATCCTGATCCCGCACGGTCAGGGACTGCGCGGCCACCGCTCCATCCGGGGTCGTCGTCGTGAGCACCAGCAAATGTCCGGACGAGCGGCGAATGCGATCTTCGCGCACCCGCTGGGAGTCGTGCCAGCTTTGATAACTCGTAGCAGAGAGCGGCGAACTCCAGGGAATTCTGGCCTCCGCGAGCTTCTTCTGCAACAACTCCTGGTCCGGCGGCACGCGCTGGTCTCTAAGCTTCCGCTTTCCTTGTGCATCGCGATAGAGCGTGCATTTAAGCGTCCGTTGCGAAGTGCTGATCTCCACCGTCTGGCGGATCACTCCAGAAGCGTTCCCATGAGGCGCAGCCGAATCCCAGGCCTCGGCGCGCACCAGAAGAGTATTGGAAGTTATGGTCGGCCTTGATTGCTGCAACCACAGAAAGACACAGCTGATCGACGCGATGGCGAGGATCAGGCCGCTCACAAGTATCGGATTCATATTCAACGGTGCTTCAGGCCTCCTGACTTCTTTCGCGCGCGCGACGCCGCTATGCGGCAACTGCTCCGGGAGCTGATTCAGCAGCGCTTCGAGTCGCGCCCGCTTGTCCCCTTCTTCCCCAACGCCTTGCATGGCCTGCAGAGCGTGATACATCGCAACCTGCGAAAAGGTCTCGTGAAAGCGCCCATGCCGTTCCCGGCACGCATTGCAGGCAGCCAGATGCCGCTCCACTCGCGCCCGCCTGCGAAGAGGCAGGTCGTTGGTTACAAGCAGAGTGAGCTCTGTGTCGGAAACATGTCCGCGAAGAAGATTGTGCGATGTCAGAATCAAGGAACCTACAATCCCCCCATCAATCGTTGCAATCCACGTTTCACCAGGTGAACGGCACGTTGCTCGCTGATTCCAAGCAGGCGGCCAATTTCCCGGTAACGCAGCCCCTGCCCCCGCAACAGGATGCTGTTGTACTGCTGCGGGGTAAGCTGCGACAGCCTGGAGGTCACTCGCTTGAAGCGCTCATTCTGCAGGTAGGTCCACTCCGGACTTCCATCCGGGTCCAGAGGCTCTTCTCCCGGTTCAAACTCCAGGTCGCCAACCTCGCGCTGACGCCGATTGACTCGATGCACGTCCATCGCTAGATTGCGTGCGACCCGATAGACCCATGAATCCAGGTTCTCCTCGACGTCACCTTCGCGAAGATATGCAGCAACGCGAAGAAACGTCTCCTGGATAACATCGTCCATCTCATCCTTGTCGAGCCCAAGCCGCCGCAAAAACTGCGTAAGCTTCGGCTTGATCGCGTCATAGAGAGTCAGGGTCTGCTGACGCCAGTCGCCCACAACTTCCCGCGAAGTGGCCGGTTTTGAACTGCTTTTTCGACTCGCCCCGTCTCCACCGTGTTTCTCGTCCAGCCTCTGCGCAAAACTTTCCACCCCAGTCACAAGCGCCACCTCTTCCTCACCAGCGCGCAACCACATCGCGCCCGCCATCCCGTCCATCAAGACCGCCCCATCGTCGATCAACACATCAGCAGGGTCATCGAGCAATGCTCGGGGTATCTGAGGAAGGTTGTGAGTGTTCAACAGTGACACGAAGCCTACTCCGCGATATCGAAGTGTGTGTTACAGCGATTCATCATCGCGGGTTAATTCTCGTGCTGCATGAAACGCCAGCACTCATGCGCCTCGGCGCATTCATAAGTGGTCGTCTGAAAATGAGTCAAAGCAGGCATCATGAACTTACAAAGCAACTACAAAAAATCACCGGCAATGGTTCCGGCTTAGGTTGATTAATTCAGGAATTATCCATAACCGCTTCAGCATCGGCGGCTTCGTTTTATGCACGCTTCTTCAAAACATCGGTGGGGCTACCGGCACAACTGAAAATTCCCCTCATTGGTAAAACGGAGAAGATAGCCTTTTCCCAACTACCCCTCGATTATTTTTTTTCGCTTTAACATTCGAGGAACAAGGAAGCAGCCGGGCGCTGCACGGAGTTCCTTACGACGGTAACTAGGAAACGGATTACAAATCAGGCGTCGTGACCTTCAGGAAGAATGCCTGCGAGGAGATTGCGGATAACTGATTTCGAAAGCTCAAGTGCATGAACTCTCTATCTTTCAGGAAGCGAAAGAACGCCCCTATAGCCCCATAGATCAGTGAGCTTATCCGTTTGCCCGCAGTATTCCGTATACAAGTAGATAAACCCACGCCTGAACCGCTACCCCTTGCAAAGCCGGCAGCGGCACCAATCATCCGAGCAGGACGATTCCGCCCGGTCACTCTGACATCCCGGAGAAAAGTGTCGCGACTCAATGCAGGCAATCAAGCTGGATGGCTTGAACACAACCGGTCTACCCACAGTCTTCGCAGGTAATGCAAATTGGATTGGAACGGTCGATATACGCGCACGACCCGTAAAAGATCTGGCGGCATTGAGGACACAGGACAGGACTGACCGGTTTCCGTCTGCAGAGCGGACACTGAAGAGATATCTTTTACTCCTCTCAGCGTCCCTCTAGCATTTCATACGCGAAGCGGGTTTACGGAATTCCGCTTCCCACGGACAGTCTTCCCAGAATGGAACTCTCGCGTGGACAAATCTCCCTTAGCCTCATTTTTGGGCCACGCCATACTGCTGGCGAAGGAGTCAAAGACTTTCCCATTTTGGAACAGCTATCGTTGCGCTTTGAGTGTTCGAATCGAACTGGCGGTCTGGAAGCCGGCGCGAAATGAGATGGCCGGCTCAGCCGGCGCCGTTTCCTCGGAGAAGAATGCGTCTATCGATCCGGGTACCGGAGGAAGATGGAAGGAGTATCAGAGATGGCTGTCCAGTAGAGAGCGCACGAGTTCCGCACAAATCTTCGCGGACACCTTTGCAGGGAGCTGACGGAATCAGAGGGGGGTAGAACTGGAGGCGCGGGTCGGAATCGAACCGACGCATAAAGGTTTTGCAGACCTCTCCCTTACCACTTGGGTACCGCGCCTTAGGAAAGGAAGAACTTCTTGAGGCGTTATAGATGGGACCGGACCGGTCATCGCCAAGCTGTGAGTCTTGGCTGACTGGAGCGGGAGACGGGACTTGAACCCGCGACCCTCGCCTTGGCAAGGCGATGCTCTACCACTGAGCTACTCCCGCTTGGTACTTTTCTAATATATCTATCTTATGGTGATTGGTCAATCTGCGGCTCTGGAACTCCACCGGCCCTAAACGGCTGGACTTAAAGAGCCTTTGCCTGCTTCGATCCCCGTAATATGTCCGTCGCGCATGTGCAGAATCCGGTCCCCAATCTGGGCCGCTTCGGGATTATGGGTAATCATCAGCACCGTCTGCTTGAACTCCTTGTTTGACCGCTGCAACATCTCGAGAACGATATCGGAGTTCTCCGTGTCGAGATTGCCCGTCGGCTCGTCCGCCAGCACAATTGATGGCCGCGTGATCAGGGCCCGCGCAATGGCCACGCGCTGCTGCTCGCCTCCCGACAATTCGGAAGGACGATGCTCAAGCCGCTTGCCGATGTTCAGCAGATCGGCAAGATGCGACAGGTATGCCTGGTCCAGCGGCTCGGTGCGCCCGGAGATGTCGTATGCAATCTCAATATTGGCGCGCGCCGAAAGAGTTGGCAGCAGATTGAACTTCTGGAAGATGAACCCGATCTTCGACTTGCGCATTTTCGTGCGCTCAGCGTCGTCCAGCGTGGCGAAATCTACTCCGCCGATCTCGATCTTTCCCGAGGTGGCCTGCGTCAGGCCGCCCAGCAGATAGAAGAGGGTGGACTTACCGCTTCCCGACGGTCCGACGATGCTGACAAACTCGCCTGCCTCAACGGAAAACGACACGCCTCGCAGGGCCTGGACATCCACTTTTCCTGCGCGGTAAACCTTGGTCAGTTGTTCAGCATGAATGATCGACGGCACGTTCTGATTGTAAATGCTGGACCCCATCCTGTGCTTACGAGGCAATCGCGGGCTGCATCTCGGGCAGGTGATACGGCCGGACAACTGCCTTCTTGGGGCCGCGCTTGCGGGCGATCATTACGCGAATCTTCTCGAGCAGTTCGGCGGGCACGCAGGCGCCCTTGGGCAGAAAAGCATCGGCATAGCTGGCGCGATCGAAGGCCTTCACCGTACCGCTCACCAGCAGCATGGGGATCTCAGGCGAAATATCCTTCATACGGCGAACCATCTCGTTGCCATCCATCTGCGGCATCAGCAGGTCGCTGAGCACCATGTCAATTCCGCCCTCGCGAAAGATCTCGATCGCTTCGGCGGCGGAGCGCGCCGTCACCACGCGGTAGCCGCGGGTCGCCAGCATAAATTCCCGTACAGAAAGAGCCTGTTCGTTATCGTCCACGCATAGAATCGTTTTCTTCGGTCGCATCCAAAATCCTCTGCCGCTCCGTCGCACATTGGGAGCTGTCAGCATGCAGGCACACGTCCAGACACACGTCGGCGGCGTGGGCCCCGCAAGGGGTTCCGTTGGCCGCACCTGGCCTGAAAAGGAAAATACGGCCCCGTCCGCATCGCGGGGCTGCAAAATTGCAGTCCGCGCGACACGGTGCCGCGCTCCGGCTTCAGGCCTGGATGCGGAGAACGAGAGGGCTGCGCACGGTTGCCCGCGCTGTCAACGACGTCTGCGCGTTTGCGGCGTGCTCCCCGCAAGATGGCAGACGGCAATGAGCGCACATGCTCGCGCCCCTCGCTCTAACTCAAGTTGTGTTTAAAAGGCGAAAGTTGCGTCTTGCGATTTCTCGTAAGCGCTTGCGTAGAGTACGAAGACCCCGACCCTGTGTAAACAGGGAATATGAGGCGAAAATCCGCGTGTTTTTCGCGTAAAGTTCCACCGCCCCCCGCGTGGGCACTGTGAATATTGGAGATGCGATACACAGCCCCTGTTGAAAGCATGTGAATCGCTCACGGAAAAGGCGTCCCGTTGCAACGCGCGTGGTGCGACGCCTTTCTCGCGTTTTGCCCTGGCACATTCATGCTGTTTTCAAGTTCGTTTCACACGGCAAGGTGGTTTGACAGTCCCCTGCCGAGGTTCTATGCTCAGTAGTCAGAGGCGGCAGCATTGCGCTTCAAGCTTTCTTCATGACCATGATCGCTTCAACCCGTATGTGTATGTGCTGCTGCTGTCGCTGCAGCTCCGCGCGGGTTGTTTCCTAGGGCGATCTTTTCCAGGGATGCATCGAACCCGCCGGGGCCACCCGCCAGGCGGGTTTTTTCATGTACAAACTTTTTGAGAGCAAAGAGCCAAGGAAAGAGACATGTCACTGCGAATCAACGATATTGCTCCTGATTTCACCGCCGAGACGACTCAAGGCACCATCCACTTCCACGAGTGGATAGGCGATAACTGGGCCGTTCTTTTCTCGCACCCCAAGGACTTCACGCCGGTCTGCACCACCGAGCTCGGCGCGGTCGCTGCTCTCGAAAGCCAGTTTGCCCAGCGCGGAGCCAAGGTCATCGGCCTCAGCTGCGACCCCGTCAAGGACCACAGCAAGTGGGCGGAAGACATCAAGGAAGTTGGCGGCCACGCCGTGAATTACCCCATCATCGGCGATCACGACCTGAACGTTGCCAAGCTGTATGACATGCTGCCTGCCGACGAAGGCGACAGCTGCGAAGGCCGCACGCCGGCCAACAATGCTCCCGTACGCACGGTCTTCGTCGTTGGGCCCGACAAGCGCATCAAGCTGACACTGGCCTATCCCATGACCACCGGCCGCAACTTCGACGAGATCATCCGCGTGCTCGACTCGATCCAGCTCACCGCGAAGCACAAGGTTGCCACGCCGGCCAACTGGCAGCAGGGCGGCGATGTCATCATCACCGGCGCGGTTTCGAACGAGGAAGCCGACAAGATCTTTCCCGGCTATAAGACCGTGAAGCCTTACCTGCGCACCACCACGCAGCCGAAGTAAGCTATATGTGAATTCTCTCCCGTGTCCGCCCGGACACGGGAGCCAAGAGCACCGGTGGCGAAGTGGCTAACGCGCTGGTCTGCAAAACCAGTATTCGCGGGTTCGATCCCCGCCCGGTGCTCCAAACGGCCTAAATCAACTGCTTTCCCACGGGAGAGCGATTGTATTCGCGGAACGCCAGCAGCCCTGCGTAGACCATCACGTAGATCAGCTGCAATCCAGCCGAGTCCCAATCCTGCCGCAACGTAGAACCGAAGGTAAGCGACGCCATCAGCAACAGGCCCGCGATGAAGGTGATCCGGCTGAAGACTCCCAGTAAAATCAGCAGGCCGACCAATGCTTCGGCGAACGGCAACGCGAAGGCGTAGCTATAGACCATCTGCGACGGCAGCGGTGTCGAGGCAAACATCTTTACAAGCCCCCTGGCAAACTTTCCCGCGCCCATGTAGATGCGGCTGGCTCCGTGCACGCCGATATTGATGCCCAGGATGATGCGAACCAGCAGGTAAGCCCAGCGCCGATCGCGAATCGTTTCCTCAGTCGCCATTCTTCCTCCATTCCGAACATGGTGCGAATCCTGCTGCGAGGAATCGTAAAAACAGGCTCTATACTTTGCAGCATGTTCCGGTACGAATCTCTTTCTGCCCTGCTGATGCTTGCACTGCTCCCGGCAAGCGCTATCGCCCAGACGCCAGCGACCTCGCCTCATCCCATGACGATTGACGACGTCTTCCGTTTGAAGGACCTCGCCGACCCGCAGATCTCTCCCGATGGCCAGTGGGTCGCGTACACCCTCAGCTCCATAGACGTAAAGGAAGACAAGCGCGTCACCGACCTGTGGATGGTGAAGTGGGATGCCTCCGAAGATGTTCAACTGACCTATAACCGCGAATCCTCGGCGAGTGCACCCCGCTGGAGCCCGGACGGCAAGTATCTCTCCTTCGAATCCGACCGCGCCGGCGAAGCCAAAGGCACGCAGGTATGGGTACTCGACCGCCGCGGTGGCGAGGCACGCCAGTTTACAGACGTAAAGGGCCACCTTGGATCCTATGCCTGGTCGCCCGATGGCAAAAAGCTGCTGCTCGACATCCGGGCCGACGAAGATGCCGACAAGAAAGACGAAAAGGACAAAAAGGAAGAAAAGCCAAAGCCTATCGTCATCGACCGCTACAAATTCAAGCAGGACGTGCAGGGCTATCTCACCGGCAACAACCGTTCCCTGCTCTATCTCTACGATGTAGCGACGAAGAAACTCGACAAGCTGACCAACGACAGCGCGCATGACGAGATGAACGCAGCCTGGTCGCCTGACGGAAGCAAAATCGCCTTCGTCAGCAACCACGACACCGACTGGGAACGCACCATCAACACCGACGTCTTTGTCGTAGACGCCGCGCCAAACTCCGCTCCGCGCAAGCTCACCAACTTCAACGGCGAGGACGGCGGACGCCTCGCATGGAGCCCCGACAGCAAGTGGATCGCCTACACGCAGGGCAGCGATCCTAAGTTCGAGGAGTACAGCCAGAACGATCTCACGATCGTCGGCCTGGACGGGTCGGCACCCCGCATCCTCACCACGAAGCTTGACCGCAACGTGTCTTCGCCGCTCTTTTCGGCCGACGGCAAATCTGTAACCGTCCTTGTTACCGATGACCGTTCCGAGTATCCCGCCTCAGTCGATGTTGCGACTGGCGATACGCGCCGCCTCATCGAACAACCAGGGGTCATCACTACCCAGGCGCGTCTCGCCGGGCATGATGTTCTTCTGCGCAGTACAGATGCGGACCCCGCCAATCTCTTTGCCTATGAAAACGGCGGCCTGCGTAAGCTCACCACGCACAATGACGCCTTACTCGCCGAGTTGCAGCTCGGCACAACCCGCGATCTCGAAGCCACCAGCAAGGACGGCACAAAGGTTCACGCACTGCTGACCCTGCCGCCCGATGCCGTAGCCGGCAAAAAGTATCCCATGCTGTTACGAATTCACGGCGGACCCAACGGGCAGGATGCGCACTCCTTCACTCCTGAGCGCCAGGTCTTCGCCGGCCACGGCTACGCCGTCCTTAACGTGAACTACCGTGGTGGCGCAGGCCGAGGGCACGCATATCAGCAGGTCATCTTCGCCGACTGGGGCAACCATGAAGTTGTCGACCTGCTCGCGGCAGTCGACGAAGCCGTCAAGGAAGGCTATGCCGATCCCGACCATCTCGGCGTAGGCGGCTGGAGCTATGGCGGCATCCTCACCGACTACACCATCGCCAGCACCAACCGCTTCAAGGCGGCGATCAGCGGCGCGGGTGTCGGCAATCCCGTAGCCCTTTACGGAGTCGACCAGTACATCCACCAGTACGACACCGAACTGCAGCCGCCGTGGAAGGCACCTGAAACGTATATCAAGCTCGGCTATCCGCTTTACCACGCCGACCGCATTCACACGCCCACGCTCTTCATGGGCGGCGATAAGGATTTCAATGTCCCGCTCGTCGGTGGCGAGCAGATGTATGAGGCGCTGCGTTCGCTGAATGTTCCGGCTGAGCTGATCATCTACCCCGGACAGTTCCACGGATTCACGCGCCCCAGCTTCATCCGCGACCGCTATCAACGCTATCTTGCCTGGTATGACAAATGGGTGCTCGCGCCCAATCCACCAGCTGCTGCCGTGCGCTAGATCACATCCCGGTCATGCGGAGAGTGCTACCCTGTTATGTGACTTTCCGCATGAACGACTCACGCCAGCTTTCCCCAGAGCTTTCTCCTTCGGCCCTCACAGGCGGCAGCCGCTTCGTGCGGGCATGCCTGCGCCAGCCGGTCGATCGCACGCCCGTATGGTTTCTACGCCAGGCGGGACGTTACATGGCTGAATATCAGCAGGTGCGCCGTCACCATTCGCTGCTCGAAATCTGCAAGAAGCCCGAGCTCGCCGCCGAGGTCACCATCACCGCGGCTGAGAAGCTCGATGTCGATGCGGCCATCATCTTCGCCGACTTGCTTCTTCCCTTTGAGTGCATGGGACTCGACTTCGAATTCATGGCCGGCGAGGGGCCTGTCGTGCATCACCCTGTCCGCACTGCGGAAGATGTCGAGCGCCTGCACACGGATCGCGCCTCCGAGCTTGGCTATGTTGCAGAAGCTATCGGCCGCGTTGCGTCGCACTTCAGCGACCGCCTCGGCATCATCGGCTTCTGTGGAGCGCCTTTCACGCTCGCCAGCTACATGATCGAAGGCGGCAGCTCGCGCAATTACATTCACACCAAGAGCATCATGTATCGCGAGCCCGCAACCTGGCAGCGCCTCATGGACAAGCTCAATGCCGTGCTCCGCGTCTATGTGCAGCAGCAGGTCGACGCCGGAGCCGACGTCATCCAGATCTTCGACAGCTGGGCCGGCGCGCTCAGCCCGACCGATTATCGCGAGTTCGTCCTGCCAGCGTCGAAGCAGCTCGTTCGCGAGGTGCAGGCGATGGGTGTGCCTGTCATCTATTTCGGAGTCGACACCGCGACGCTGCTGCCTGCCATGCGCGAGACCGGCGCCGATGTGCTCGGCCTCGACTGGCGCACGCCACTCGGCGCAGCATGGCGCGATCTCGATTACTCCTGCGCTGTACAGGGTAATCTCGATCCCATCACGCTCTTCGCAGAGCCGGAGCTGATTCGCCGCCGCGTGCATGAGATTCTTCGCGAAGCCGCGGGACGCCCCGGCCACATCTTCAACCTCGGACACGGCATAGTTCCCAACACGCCGGTCGAGCATGTGCAACAGGTTGTGAACTTCGTCCGCGAATTCCAGACGGAGCAGCAACATGGCTGATCGCGCTGCCATTCTTCTGCTTGCTCACGGCACACCTGATGAACTCGACGAGATCCCGCAGTACCTGAGCAACATCACCGGCGGCCGCCCGATGCCGGAGAGCGTGATCGAAGAGATCCGCCATCGCTACTCGCTCATCGGCAAGAGCCCACTCACTTCTCTGACGCTCGAACAAGGCCGCCTGCTCGCCGAACGCATCAGCGCGCCAGTCTACGTCGGCATGCGCAACTGGAAACCTTACATCGCGGATGTGGTCGCCACCATGCGTGCCGACGGCATCGAGAAGATCGTCGCCATCTGCCTCGCACCACAGAATTCCCGCACCAGTGTTGGACTTTACCGCCGCGCTGTAGCATCCGCTGCCCAGGGCATGATCGTCGACTTCATCGAGGGCTGGGCCGATCATCCGCTGCTCGCCGATGCATTCGCAGAACGCCTGCGCGCCGTCTGGACGCCGTTCAGCACGGAGAGCGCCGCGCCAGTACCGGTGCTCTTTACCGCGCACAGTGTGCCTTGTCGCACCATCCAATCATCAGATGCAGACATCGCGCCCGACCCTTACGCGATTGAAGCCAAGCTCACCGCCGCGCTTGTCGCTGAGCGCATCGATGGACTGGCGCCAGGCAACTGGTTCTTCGCCTTTCAGAGCCAGGGCATGTCGGGAGGCCCATGGATCGGCCCGACCGTCGAAGACACACTCACTGCGCTGCATCAGCAGGGCGTCACAAAGCTGGTGCTCGATCCCATCGGCTTTCTCTGCGATCACGTGGAGATTCTTTATGACATCGACATCGCCTTCCGAGACTTTGCCGCAAACCTAGGCATGGAACTGCGCCGTCCGGAATCGCTTAACTCATCTTCCCTGCTGACTACTGCTCTCGCAGACCTTGCGCAGCGCGGCCTCGCACGGATCTCTGCATGAAGCGTACTGCGATCATCGGCGGCGGCATCGCCGGCGTCGCCGCAGCTTACGAGCTCGCCCGCCGCAATCAGCCCTTCGTGCTTTTTGAAGCTTCGCATCGCCTTGGCGGTATCGTTGAAACCCTCCGCCGTGACGGCTTCGTCGTCGAGTGCGGCCCCGACTCGTGGGTCAGCGAGAAGCCATGGGCACGCGAGCTTGCCGTAGGGCTGGGGCTCGAAGCAGAGATCATTCCGTCGAACGACAGCCTCCGTAAAACTTATCTCCTGCAGCAGTCGAAGCTCGTTCCCATGCCGGACGGCATGCGCATGATGGTGCCCACGAAATGGGAGCCCATTCTGCAATCGCCATTGTTCAGCGAAGAGGCGCGCCGCGCCTACCAGCTAGAGCCCGCCCGCGCCGAAGAGCTCAAAGCGAATGCACTCGCAGAAGAACAGGATGAATCGGTAGCATCATTCGTCTCGCGTCATTTCGGCGAAGAAGCCACCCGCACCATCGCTGGTCCGCTACTCTCCGGAGTCTTCGGCGGCAACATCGATACGCTCAGCGTTCGCGCCACCATGCCGGCCTTCGTCAAGATGGAGCGCGAACACGGCAGTCTGGTCATAGCCCTCCAGCAGAAACCCGCGCGCGAGTCACAGCCTCTCTTCACCACGCTCAAGTCTGGCCTTGAGACGCTCATTGAGCGCGTGGCCGCGACATTGCCTGCGGGTTCTGTGCGCTTGCAACATCCGGTCGAATCCATCAGCAGGAGCAGCGGACAGTGGCACGTCAACGGCGAATTATTCGATCACGTGATCCTCGCCACTCCCGCGCACATCACGCGCAAGCTGATCGAGCCGATCCAGCAGGAGTGCAGCCGGCTGCTCAAGATGGAAGCAACCTCGGCCATCGTGGTTGCGCTCGCTTTTGCGCCCGATCAGGCTAAAAATATCTCGGTCCCGGGCGGCTTCGGCTACCTTGTACCACCGGACGATGCGACCATATCCTTCAAAGACCCGCAACTGCTCGCCTGCACCTTCGTCGACCAGAAGTTCACGCATCGCGCGCCTGACGGCGCCGTCCTGCTGCGCGCTTTTTTCGGCGGCGAAACCGCCGCAGCGATCCTCGATAAACCCGACGGCTTTCTCATCGCTGCGGCGCATCGCCAGCTTTCGCGTTCGCTCGGATTGCTTCCGGAACCAACATTTACGGTGCTGCGCCGCTGGCCACTTTCCCTACCGCAATACGCTGTCGGGCATGTCGAGCGCATGGCGCACCTGAAGCAACTGGTTCAGACAGTCCCAGGCCTCCAGCTCATCGGCAACGCCTATCATGGCGTCGGCCTTCCCGACCTCGTTCGTCAGGGCCGTGAGGCAGCAGCGCGCATTGCGCAAGATCTTGCATAAATCTTCTTTGACCGCGATTTAAGCCTGCTCCCATTCGCAATGCTCCCGCATCCCATGAGCATGAGCACTCCAAATGCGTCCGCCAGCGGCACCTTCTCCCTCGGAGGCGACCTCAACATCAACCGGCTTGGCTTCGGAGCCATGCGCATCACCGGCGAAGGCGTCTGGGGCGAACCCAAAGATCCGGAGCAGGCAAAAAAAGTACTGCGTCGCGCGGTCGAACTCGGCGTCAACTTCATCGATACGGCCGATGCCTACGGTCCCGAAGTCAGCGAGCGCCTGATCGCCGAAGCGCTCCATCCATACCCAAAAGACCTGATCATCGCCACCAAGGGCGGATTCACCCGCTCCGGCCCCAATAAGTGGGCCGTCGTTGGACGCCCTGAATACCTGCGCCAGTGCGTAGAGATGAGCCTGCGCCGCCTCAAGGTCGAGCGTATCGACCTCTGGCAACTGCATCGCATCGACCCCAAGGTCCCCGTCGCCGAATCGCTCGGAGTCATCAAGGAGCTGCAGCAACAGGGCAAGATTCGTCACGTCGGCCTCTCCGAAGTAAAGCCCGACGAGATCGCCGAGGCATCGAAGACCGTCAAGATCGTGAGCGTGCAGAACGAGTACAACCTCACCACCCGCAAGTCAGAGGCTTCGCTACAGTATGCCCAGGAGCATAAACTGGGCTTCATTCCGTGGTTCCCTGTCGCAGCGGGCAAGCTCGCACGGCCGGGCGGCGTACTCGACGAGATCGCGAAAGCCCACAAGGCAACCGTCGCCCAGCTGTCGCTCGCCTGGCTGCTTCACCACTCGCCGGTCATGCTGCCGATCCCCGGCACCTCATCGGTCGATCACCTCGAAGAAAACGTGGCCTCAGGCAGCGTCCAGCTGAGCGCGGAAGAATGGAAGGCGATCGAGGATGCGGCTGCGAAAGAAGCGAAGAAATAGACCGCCGCAAAAACACGAAGGGCAGGCCAAAAGCCTGCCCTTCAATCTTTTTTGGTGGAGCTGATCGGGATCGAACCGATGGCCTCGTCGTTGCGAACGACGCGCTCTCCCAACTGAGCTACAGCCCCACAGGTGCCAGAGACACTTCTGCAAGTTTAACAGCCTCTGCCGCTTTCGCAAAGCATGAGCTTTTAGCGCGACAGCGAATTCCGCAGATCTTCTGCCATCTTCGCCATCACCAGCGGCAGGGCCAGCCGTGGAACATCTCCCTGCGCCATATCCGGCGATCCGCCGCCGCGAACACCATGCTGAGCCAGCGCTTCGCGTAGAAAATTCCCACAGTGGAAATCGACATCCTTGCTCCGGGCCAACACCAACCGGATCGCTTCTCCACCAGGATCGGAAGCCAGGACTGCCACCGTTCGCGGAACCGAGGCTGCGAGTTTCGATGCCAGCAGCCGCACGTAATCGGGATCGCGGTCGGTAAAAGTCCGCTGCACCAGTCGCAGATTCTTCTCGATCATCTCCTCTACCGCGAGTCGCGCCGCATGATAGCCTGCCAGTTCTTCCGTTACCCGCGTACGATCCTTCGCAACGGCCTTCGCATCCCGCTGTAACCGCGCAATGGCTTCCGGGACATCCGCGGAACCGACAGACAGCGACCCTGCAGTGCTGCCCAGCAACGTGAAGTCGCGCCGCGCTGCGGCAACCGCCCGCAAACCGCAGGCGAACTCCACTCGAAAGCCTCGGCTTACCTTTTCCACACCACGAATCAGCAGGCTGCCGATCTGTCCCAGCGAGCGCACATGTGTGCCGCCACAGGCATTCAGGTCGTAGTCCGCAATCTCGATCACCCGGATAGAGCCTTCACGAGGCGGCAGCTTCCTCAACCTTCCCGCTGCCAGCAGGCCTTCAGCCTCTTCGTGCGAAACCGTCATTACCGTCACGCTGCGGTCTTCGGCGATCAATTCGTTCGCCACCCGTTCCACGCGTTCGATGCTATGGATTGCGAGCGCGTCCACCGCAAGGTCAATCGTCGAAATGCTTTCGCCAAGATGAAACGAAACCGTCTCCGCTTGTAACTCACGATGAAAAACAGCCGACAGCAAATGCTGGCCCGAATGCTGCTGCATATGATCGAGGCGGCGCGACCACTCGATCGCTCCCTCAACCTTTGTGCCCGACGTTAAAGGCTTGCGTGTCAGGTGCCAGACTTCCCCATCCTCACCCTCTTCGACCTCTTCGATCGGCACTTCGAGCACTGCACCGTTACGCGATACCGCCTTCAGCACTCCACGGTCAAAGGGCTGGCCGCCACTGGTGGGATAAAACGCGCTGCGATCGAGCGCAAGCTGCCAGATGGACACACCGTCCGTCCGGGAAACTTCTCGAATATCGGTAACTTGTGCAGGAAAAATCTGCAAAAACGAGTCAGTGTAGTACAGCCGTTCAGCCATAGGGTCCCGTCCAGTCCTGTTGATATCCCCATGATACTGAAGCAGCATCCGGGAACGGCCAGCCTCCCGAAAGCGGCGCATTGATCCAACGCAACAAAAATCGGCTCTTACACCAACTTTTTCCGTAAAATCGCGTTCAGTTCAAGAGGGAGAGTTATGCCAAAACTCCGCGCCAAAATTGCCCTCTTAACCCTGCTTGTTGCCGCGCCCATCTTTGCCCAGAACAGCGCGAATTATCCCGACGACAGCTGGATCCCACAAGGGATGGAGGTGCTCGCGCACCACGCCACCTTCCACACCGACTTCACCTTCGACAAATCCATGCTCGACATGGCCAATGGCTTCGTCGGAGACGACGACACGCGCCGCATCGTAGCCAAGCTGCGCGGCATCTCCGTGCACAGTTATCGCTTCTCCGAGCCAGGACTCTACGACCCGCGCGCGCTCGAAGCGGTCCGCCAGCAGTACCGCGATCGCGGCTGGCAGCACATGGTCGCCAACCAGTCGCACCCCGGCGCTGAAAATCCTAACCACACAGATATCTGGGTACGCTTCGAGCACGCCAACATCGAGGGCTTCGTCATCCTCATCGCCAACCAGACCAATCTCAACCTGGTTGCGGTCAACGGAACGATCAGTCCGCTCGACCTGCTTCACCTGCGCGGGCACTTCGGCATTCCCCGCTTCTCAGGCGACCAGTTGCAGAACAACAACGACTACTAGAAACGTTGGCTAATTCTTCGCTGCCAGGGCCTTGTCGACGGCTCCTGTAATCTTGCGAATGCCATCCGTCTCGACGCCGAAGGACTCGTAAACGACGCGCCCCTTGCGGTCCACCACGTAGGTGCGAGGAATGCCTGCATCGGCGAAAACCTTATAGGTAGAGCGGTCAGGATCGACGGCCAGCGGGAAGGTGTACTCCGGATGCTGCTTCTGGAAGGCGCCAACCGTGTCGATGGTCTGCTCGCGGGCAATGGCGATCATGGCAAAGTCTTTGGACTGGTATTTCTGCCAGACGTTCTTCTGAAGCTCCGGCATCTCGATTTTGCATGGACCGCACCAGGTCGCCCAGAAATTGACCACAACGACTTTGCCACGCTCCTCGGCCAGCGAAAAGTCACCGCCCTGAAGTTTATGCACCTTGATCGCAGGCATAGCCTGACCGACGGCGATCTTCGATTTGAAATCCGGATCTTCCGCACGGGAGATTGGAGCAGCAACGCAAAGCAGAAGGACGGCAGTAAGAGCAGATCGAAGCATTCGTTGACCTCACGAAAATTTAGATAAAAGACACCGCTGCCCTCACTCAGTGCCCCCGCAAGAGTTCGAGATAGGTGCGCACGCCCGTCGACACAATCTGGATACCGATACAGAGCAGGATGAAGGACGAGAGCCGCATCACAACCGTGGTGCCGGTCTTTCCCAGCAGCCTTTCTGCCGAGCGCCCATACCGGTAGCAGGTGTAAATAATCACGCAGATGGAAACCACGCCTATAAGTGCTGGGATCAGCACCTCAGGCGCCAGGAATGTACCGTGTCCAAGGCTCTCGGTCAGGTGCGCACCCAGGGTAATCGCCACGGAGATGGAGCCAGGGCCGACGGTGAGAGGCAGAGTGTACGGATAGAACGCCTTGTCCAGAGCGCCTTCAGGATCGGTCGCCGTCGAGGCCTGCGTATCGTTCGCCTGATTCAGCAGCGACCAGCCTGCAATCGTAACGACCAGTCCACCGCCAATCTGTACGGCGTAAATCGAGATGCCGAAAAACGAGAGCACCTCCGCTCCCCAGATCATCGAAACCATCAGCAGGAAGAAGCTGTAGATCGCAATCTTGCGCGAAACCAGTTCATGGAGCTTCGGGTCCAGTGGCCCCGCCATGTTGATGAAAATGGCGGCGCTGCCCAGCGGATTGACAATGGGAAAAAGCGCGGCCAGAACGAGAATCGTCTCGCGCGCGATGCCGGCGATATCCTGTTGTAAGTTCATACTTGCTGCCAACCTCTTAACGCTTACAAAAATATAGCCGGTATCTACCAGGCCAGGAATCCCATGTCGAATGAATCCCGCCGTACGCCCAATGTTCCCCGCAACCTCAAAGGCTATTTCCTCTGCCTGCTGAAAAAAGGGCCCAGGTGGAACGAAGCCGAAGGCTCCGAAGAGCTGATGCCACAGCACCTCGCCTTCTTACGCGAGCAGACCGAAGCCCGGAAGTTCCTCATCACCGGACCGGTGACCGATGACGCAGACGACCTCGTCGGCATCACCATTCTCGAAGCCGCCAACCGGACCGACGCCATCATCCTCGCAAGCCTCGACCCGGCAGTGCAGGCTGGCCGCCTCAAGGCGGAAATCCGCTCGGTCTATCTACCCGCACTCAGCGACATCAAAGTCGAGTACTGACAACAAAAGGCGCCCGTGTTGCGGGCGCCTTCTATCGAGCATGATCGCGATTAGATCGAGCTCATGTTCAGCAGGAACTCCGCGTTGTTGCGCGTCTTTCCAAGCTTGTCCACAAGCAACTCCATCGCTTCGACCGGCGATAGCGGATGCAGAACCTTGCGGAGCACCCAAACACGGCTGAGATCTTCCTTGGGGATGAGCAACTCTTCCTTACGAGTACCGGAGCGCTGAATATCGATCGCCGGGAAGACACGCTTGTCGATCAGCTTGCGATCGAGAATGACTTCCATGTTGCCGGTGCCCTTGAACTCTTCGAAGATCACTTCGTCCATGCGCGAGCCGGTATCGACCAGCGCCGTGGCGATGATGGTGAGCGAACCACCCTCTTCAATGTTGCGGGCTGCGCCGAAGAAACGCTTGGGGCGCTGCAGAGCGTTCGAATCCACACCGCCTGAGAGCACCTTGCCCGACGGCGGAACGATGGTGTTGTAGGCGCGAGCAAGACGGGTAATCGAGTCGAGCAGGATCACGACGTCGCGCTTGTGTTCGACCAGGCGCTTGGCCTTTTCGATCACCATTTCCGCAACCTGCACGTGGCGGGCTGCGGGTTCGTCAAAGGTCGAGCTGATCACTTCGCCCTTCACCGAACGCTGCATATCCGTCACTTCTTCCGGACGCTCGTCGATCAGCAGAACGATCAGGACGACTTCCGGATGGTTGGAAGTGATCGAGTTCGCAATCGACTGCAGCAGCATGGTCTTACCGGTACGCGGAGGAGCGACGATCAGGCCGCGCTGGCCCTTGCCGATCGGCGTGAGAATATCCATCACGCGGCCGCTGATGTTTTCGCGCACCGTCTCCATCTTGATCCGCTCCTGCGGATACAGCGGAGTCAGGTTGTCGAAAAGAATCTTGTTGCGGGTCTCTTCCGGAGACTCGAAGTTGATCGCCTCGATCTTTACCAGCGCGAAGTACTTCTCCCCCTCATGCGGTGGGCGAACGTTGCCGCTGATCGTGTCGCCGGTCTTGAGGTCGAATTTGCGGATCTGTGAGGGGGATACATAGATGTCGTCGGGACCGGGCAGATAGTTGTAGTCGGGCGAGCGGAGGAATCCGTAGCCGTCGGGCAGAATTTCAAGTACGCCCTCGGCGAAGATGTGGCCTTCTTTTTCGCTCTGCGCCTGCAGAATCTTGAAGATAAGGTCCTGTTTGCGGAGGCCGCTCGCGCCCGGGATTTCAAGGGTGCGGGCAATACGGCTGAGCTCCGTAATATTTTTCTCTTTTAGTTCGGAGATGGTCATTGTCACCTGCGGTAGGCTTTTTTGGGAGTGAGGGGTGGTGCCAGGAAGGAAGTTACGAGTGGAGAAAACTGCTAAGTGGTTCTCTATTTAGAACTTATTCTCTGGTAAGGATTATGCGGCAAGGCCGCGCAGCTTACGCTGCGCGGCGCTCCTGCGCGGAAGACCCAGGGGCAACAACTTTGCCCACGGGGCTGGTTTCATGAAAACGTACGAGCACGTCGTTTGTCGTATCCTGCAGCCGGGTGTTCGGCTTATGCAACTTGCGAGTAGCTTTCGAAGCAAGCTGGCAAAGTTGATACCGATTCTTCACATGGGCAAGTGCCCCAAAAATCAAATCAGAACGCATGTTCTCTCCTTATCGTACGGCCGTATCTTCTTATGTGCACGAGAGTAACGGGCACCCTGCCGGGCGATTCGCCCGCTTGTTAGAAGTCAGCCTGTATGCTTTCCGTCTATTAGACGCAAAAGACTTTGTTATGGGTCAACTTTTTTTGTAATCGCCCATTCACCGTATTGACCCATACGGAGAAGAGCAAAACACTGATTGCCTTCGTGAATTTAATCCGGACTACACAACGAATAGCCACCTGAGCAAGCAAGGCGGAATACTTCTCGCAGGTTGAGTGGGTCGGCGCAGATGACCTGAAAGAGATGGCCCAAGGTTGCAAATGCACAGCGGACGTCACGTGTAAATCAGTCGTACTGTTGCAAGGTAAACCCGGCGCAATCTCTCGGTCAACTATTTTTTTATAGAATTAGCGATTTTTGATTCCAAGAATGGGAAATCTTAAATTGGTCTAAATTACTCATTCTCAAGCGTTGACCACTGACATTTCGCAACGTTTCTACATTTTTTTGTATTTTCCTGGAACCGTTCCCATCCAATCAGCTTCGTCACTGCTTCGGTACCGTTTGTCCCAGAACCCGTTCGATAGACCGTATTCTGATGGTGTCGTCCACCATTTCCCCGGTCACCCTGACATTCTCGGCCGCGAATTTTCCGGCCTTCACCTGGGGGTCAAGCTCATAGACATGGTTTCCGTACCAGAGACCGTATTTTGACCCTCGGCGGACGCACCGGCGTACACACGCCTTATCCGGTGTCATCGAGGAGGTGCGTTGGCAGTTGGTTCCACAATGGGTATCGGTGACGAAGCCCTCCCAGGTCTTCACCTCGGCGTTCATCGAACTCCCGTATGCGATCAACATGGCCGCCACCATTAGACGCTTCATTTGGACGCCTCCCCAGCAGAGGCAGCGATTATGTCAGCTCCAGTAACTGCGATCAAGCGTCCTGTACTGGATCGCTTCCGCGATATGGGCAACCGTGACCCGCTCCTCTCCCGCGAGGTCCGCGATGGTTCGAGCCACCTTCAGGATGCGGTCATGCGCGCGTGCGGTCAGGCCCTGTTGTTGCATGGCCCTCTCCAGCAGCTTCTCAGCCTCCGGGCCAAGTTCGCAGAAGGCGCGAATCTGCCGGGTGCCCATCTGTGCGTTGGAGTAAATTTTCTCCTTTGCCGACAGGAATCTCTGCCGCTGCATCTCTCTCGCCCGCAGCACCCGTTCGCGGATCACAGCCGAGCTTTCGCTGGCCGCTCCACCGCGCAGCTCGCGATACTGCACCGCGGGAACCTCTATATGGATATCGATCCGGTCAAGCAACGGCCCGGACACCTTGGACACATAGCGCTGGATCAGCGGCGGCGTACAGTGGCACTCGCGTGACCGGTCGTTGAAGTATCCGCACGGGCAGGGATTCATCGCCGCAGCCAGCATGAAAGCCGAAGGGAAGCTGAGCGACATCGAGGCGCGTGCGATGGTGACATTGCGGTCCTCAAGCGGCTGCCTCATCACCTCGAGCACATTGCGCGGGAACTCGGGCAGCTCGTCGAGAAAGAGCACGCCATTGTGCGCCAGCGATACCTCGCCCGGACGCGGTACTGCACCGCCTCCGATCAACCCTGCGTCTGAAATCGTGTGGTGAGGCGAGCGGAAGGGCCGCTGCGTCACCAGTCCCGTATCGGCGTCGAGTACCCCGGCAACCGAATGGATCTTGGTCGTTTCGAGTGCCTCTTCAAAACTCAGAGGCGTCAGAATCGACGGCAGCCGCTTGGCCAGCATGGTCTTACCAGAACCGGGCGGCCCGATCATCAGGATATTGTGGCCGCCGGCTGCGGCTACCTCGAGAGCGCGCTTCGCAGTCTGCTGGCCGCGCACATCCGCAAAATCGAGAGCATGGTGGTGCGTCTCGCCGAGCATCTGTGCGGTCGCGATACGAAACGGCTGAGTATGTATGCCGCCGTTCGCTGCTGCGTTGAGCAGGTCGCGCACTTCGATGAGATTCTCAACCGGGAAAACATTGACGCCTTCGACGACCGCCGCTTCACGCGCGTTTGCCTTCGGAATCACAAGGTTCTTAATGCCCCGCGCCCTGGCCGCTACAGCAACGGGAAGCATTCCCGATACAGCTCTCAAACCGCCATCGAGCCCCAGTTCGCCCACCAGCAGAAACTGGCTCAGGTCCCGGAGATTGAGTGCGCCATAAGCTCCGAGGATGCCGATAGCCATGGGCAGATCGAAGCCCGATCCTTCTTTCTTGATATCAGCCGGCGCAAGATTGATGGTGATATGAGTCGGCGGCACCTCGAAGCCGGAGTTCTTGATTGCCGCCCGCACGCGGTCGCGGCTTTCGCGTACTGCGGCGTCGGGAAGGCCAACCGTATGGAAGTGATCTTCCGTCGTCTTCACGCCGGAAAAGTCGACCTCGACATCGATGATATTTGCGTCTATACCGTACACAGCAGCACTGAGAGCTTTGAAAAGCATAGGTTTAATGGATGAAGTGGCTGCAGTATATCCGTTGGACAGCCCCGGCGAGATCGGAAAACTGTCTTTACAACGCTTCACAAGGTAGCGTTGGTAACCACCACCATCAAACCGCGATGCGGAGACCAGAACCAAATGAGAACGACCGGCAGTAAGCTTCTTCTTCTCCTGTGCCTTTCCCTGCTTTCCACTTCAACCGTAATGCGAGCCCAGTCCGCCGATCGCGACGACTCGAAGGCCGCCGCCCGCGACGAAGAGCCCGACGCACCGGTTGCTCCTACCTCCGACAAGCTGAAGACCGATCCGGTTGCTGCGCATGCCGCCGCAATCTCCATCCTGCAGGTATCGGCGGCGTCCACGCGGCCTGAGATCCGCATCGCAGCCGTCGGCGCGCTCGGTACGCTGGGCCGCTCTCCGGAAGCGAAGAAGCTGATCGAAAAAGCTTACGCCGACAAAGACCAGGATGTGCGCGTGGCGGCACTCACGGCCTCAGCAGCAACCAAAGACCCCACGCTGATTCCCGAGATGAAGAAGCTGCTCGATGACCCGGTGCCTGAAGTCGCCTTCGCTGCGGCCGTTGCACTCTGGAGAATGAAAGACCATAGCGGCATCGGAATCCTTTACGGAGTGCTGGGCGGCGATCGCAAATCCGGCTCGAGCTTCATCAAGAGCGGCATGCATCAAGCGGACAAAGACATGCACAGCCCTTCAACGCTTGCGAAGATCGGCGCCGAGCAGGGAGCGTATGCGTTGCTCGGACCCTTCGGCATCGGACTTGACGCCATGCGCATGGCGCACAAGAATGGCAGCGGCAACTCGGCGCGTATTCTCACCGTGAACCTGCTCACCGAGGATCGCAGCGAGGTCACCATGCGGCAACTCGTCGATGCGCTGCAGGATAACGATGCGTTCGTGCGCAGCGCTGCAGCCAAAGGACTTGCCGAATATCATGGAGCCACTGTGACCGATGGCCTGATCGATGTCTTCGACGACAAGAAGCCCTCGGTTCGCTGCGCCGCCGCTGCTTCTTATCTCAAGATAACTTCGGCTGCGCGAACTCGTGCCACGAAACCAACAGCAGCGGGGATGTAGACTAATCCCTTGTGAAGACCAGTCTCTTCGACCTGTATAAGATCGGCATCGGACCTTCAAGCTCTCACACCGTCGGTCCGATGCGTGCCGCACGACGCTTCTCTCTCTCGCTCCCGGAAGAAACCCAGCGTGTGCATGCAGAGCTTTACGGCTCGCTGGCCCTTACCGGTCACGGACACGGCACAGATCGCGCCATCCTCCTGGGATTGAGCGGTGAAGAACCGGCGACCGTCGACCCGAATGCCGTAGAAGAAAAGCTACTGGCAATTCGCACAACACATCGAATCCATCTTGCCTCCCACGAGATCGAATTCAGCGAAGGACGCGACCTTCTCTTCCATCGCGACCAGATGAACCCGCCGGGCGCGCACATGCAGCATCCGAACGGGATGCGCTTCACGGCTCTCGACGCAGGAGACAACGTTCTCTGCACGCAGATCTTCTTCTCGATCGGCGGCGGCTTTATCGTCGAGGACAATGAGCAGGCGTCCGCCGAACAGCCGGCGATAGCAACACCGTTCCCCTTCGGCAGCGCCACCGAGCTGCTCTCGCTTGCCGCGGCAAATGGACTCGCCATCTGGCAGCTGATGCTGGCCAATGAAAGCACCTTGCGCCCCGAGCAAGAGGTACGCAAGGGCATCCTGTACATCTGGCAGGTGATGCAGGGCTGCCTCGATCGCGGCATGTCTACAGAAGGCATTCTTCCCGGAGGGCTCTCTGTTCGCCGTCGTGCCGCGAGACTCGCCCAACGCCTGCGCAGTAAAGAACTGGCAGGCGGAGGCACAGGCGATCCACTCGCTCCGCTCGACTGGGTCACAGTCTTCGCCATGGCAGTGAATGAAGAGAACGCCGCAGGCGGCCGTGTCGTCACTGCGCCGACCAATGGAGCCGCAGGCGTTATCCCTGCCGTCGCACGCTACTACATCACATTCGTTCCAGGTGCGAACGAGGATGGCCTGCTGCGTTACTTCCTGACTTCGGCGGCCATCGGAGCGCTCTACAAGGAGAATGCTTCGATCAGCGGAGCCGAGGTTGGATGCCAGGGAGAAGTCGGCGTAGCCTGCTCCATGGCTGCGGGAGGTCTCGTCGCGGCACTGGGCGGAACCAACGGTGAAGTCGAACACGCAGCTGAAATTGCAATGGAGCACAACCTCGGTATGACCTGCGACCCCATCGGCGGGCTGGTGCAGATTCCCTGCATCGAGCGCAACGCCATGGGTGCGGTGAAAGCCGTGCACGCCTGCCGTATCGCGATGAACGAGCAGGAAGAACATAAGGTGTCTCTCGACCAGGTCATCCGCACCATGTATCTCACCGGTCTCGACATGCAGTCGCGTTACAAGGAGACGTCGCTTGCCGGCCTTGCGCTCAACATCATCGAGTGCTGAACTTTACCTGAGCCTGCCATAAGTCACAGCGCAGTCATACTCAAGGCGCACCGTGCCATCGTGTTTGTTCTGAGCGAAAAGCTTCTCAATCGCCTGGCGCATCGAGGCGTACTTCTCACTCCCCGGCTGCGGCATGTAAGACGAAGAGAGGATACGACCCTCAAGCGCTTCCAGATCGAGTCGCTGTTCATTGCCGAAGTGCGCCGTCTCTGCTGACTGCGGAGAAAAGAACGATACGATCTGCTCTGGAGAGAGATGCCTCTCTTGCACCTGGTAATAATCCGAGCCAAAGCCTGCCAGGATTGCCTCGTAGCCATCGTGAAATGCATCGCCGCCACGCCGCCGATGGTTGTAGACGATCGCGCACCATCCCTGCGGCTTCAGCACACGCACAAACTCGGCGCGAGCCTTCGGTTGATCGAACCAATGCATCGCCTGCGCCACCGTAACCAGGTCCGCTGACTCTGCCTGTAAGCCGGTCGCCTCCGCTGTTCCACTCGCGCAGCTCAATCGAGGAAAGCCTGGCATGAGGTCAGCGCAGGCCTGCCGCATCTTCGCGTTCGGCTCAACTGCCGTCACCTGAAAGCCCTGCTTGAGAAAAACTTCACTCAGCAATCCCGTGCCCGCAGCTACGTCTGCGATGACAGAAATTTCAGAAAGAGAACACTCTTTCGCAAGCAGCGTCACAACTCCTTGCGGGTATGCCGGACGATGATGACGATAACTTTCAACACGATCTGAAAAACGCTCGGTGACAGGAATGGACATTCTCTACCTCAAAGAAAAATCAGAAAGCAACATCAGTGAATGAGATGCGACTCGCTATGTCTCTCCATAACGCGGCACGAAGAATCGCCAGTATTCATGCGGTCTTCAAAGCTTCTCGCTCCGCATCTTCACGATGTTCTGCCTCATGATCTGGATTAAGTGTACGACCGCTCTCCGGATGACACTCGTGCCTTCTCCGTTCAGACAACGCACTGACAAAGAGGTGAGCATGGCTCGCTGCATGACGCTGCGGCCAGAGAGAAGTTTTGAAGACAAAAGCGGTGAAAGACGTCATGCTTCGAGGCGCACATCGAAGCATTCGAGTAACGGTTGCGATGCATAAAGAAAATCTCAAGGTGAAAAATACCATTTTTTTCTTGACACTCTTTTTTCAGCCTTCTATACATTCGGTAACTGCAGCGTGTGTGCTGCAGGTTCGATGTCACATCGAAAAGGGAGAATAGTAACCATGGCAACCAAGAAAGCAGCAAAGAAGCCGGCGGCTAAGAAGGCTGTGAAGAAGGCGGCCAAGAAGTAGCAAGGCAACTGCAACAAGGCAACACAGAAGGGGAACGCATTCAGCGTTCCCCTTCGTGTTTCTGCGCGACAATATCTACATGACACGTAGACGCTGGATCGCTGACAGCTGGGACGAAGCTACCGCATCACTTACCGGCGAACAGGCAACTCACCTCATCCGCGTCCTGCGCGCCGAGGCAGGCATGGAGTTCGACGTGGTCGCCGGCTCGCGCGTGTGGCATGCAGTCATCGCCGGCATCACCGGCGACGCGGTTCGCTTCAACCTGGTTGCGGAAGTGAAGTCCGACCCTGCCCTTCCCATTACGCTGCTGCTTTCCGTCTTCAAGTTCGATCGCATGGAGTGGGCTATCGAAAAAGTGACAGAGATCGGCGTCGAGCGCATCGTTCCCGCAATTGCACGCCGTACTGAGAAACACCTCGCGCAGGCGGCGGCAAATCGGGTCGAACGCTGGCGGCGCATCGCTCGTGAGGCCGCGCAACAATCTCGCCGCTCTGATGTACCGCTCATCGATGACCCTGTGCCTATGAAGGCGGCGGCTCGAACCGGCGCTTCCGACGCGACTCGCCTGCTTCTGGCCGAACAGGAGAGAACTACGACATTGCGTCATGCAGTGGAGGAATCCCTCGCTCAGCCAGATCTCACTGCAGAACTGCCATCGCTCTGGCTGGCGGTTGGACCGGAAGGCGGATGGACCGCGGAAGAAGAAGCACTCTTCGACAGTGAAGGCTGGAAAGCAGTGAGCCTGGGGCCGAGAATTCTGCGAGCCGAGACGGCAGCGATCACGGCGTCATCGGTTGTCGCATCACTGCTTGAATAAGTCAGACAAAAGATCAGGGCGACGCCGCTGGCATCGCCCTGATCTTCATTGCCATCTCTTGAATCAATCCAAGTCTAGGTGAACATCTCTTTCACTTTTTCAAAGAGACTGCGCGAGGTGGGAGTGTTCTCCGTTACCAGCGTCTCATCCAGCTGACGCAAAAGCTCTTTCTGCACCTTCGAGAGCTTCTTCGGTGTCTGGATGGCAACCTGAACCACCAGGTCGCCGCGTCCGCGCTCATTGAGATACGGAACACCTTTGCCGCGCAGGCGGAACTCCTTGCCGCTCGGCGTGCCTTCCGCAATCTTGAGCATCGTCTGCCCTTCGAGTGTTGGAATCTCGATCTCGGCGCCAAGCGCCGCCTGTGGGAATGAGATCGGCATCACGCAATGCAGATCGTTACCGTCGCGCTCGAAGAACTGGTGCGCCTTTACCGACAGCACAATGTACAGATCGCCCGAGGGTCCGCCGAAGCGTCCGGCATCACCCTCACCCTGGTAACGGATGCGCGTGCCTTCCTCGACACCCGCCGGTATCTGCACATGGATCGAGTGCTCACGTTCCGTGCGGCCATCGCCGCGACAGGTCGTGCATGGGTCGGAGATGACGGTGCCTGTTCCACCGCAGGTTCCGCAGGTGCGAGCCACGGAGAAGAACCCCTGCTGGTAGCGAACCTGTCCATGCCCCTGGCACTGCGGGCAGGTCGACGGTCCGCGTCCATTCGAGGAGCCCGAGCCACGGCAATCCAGGCAGGCTTCCATGCGGCGAATCCTGACATCGATCTCCTTACCGAAGACCGCATCTTCAAAACCGATCGTCTGGTCGAAGCGGATGTCGCGTCCCTTCTGCACACGCGATGCCTTGCGGCCGCCACCACCAACATTGAAGCCGAAGAGATCGCCGAAGATGTCGCCGAGATCCTGGAAGTCGACGAACGGATTGCCACCGCCTGCCGAACCAGCGCCGGCAACTCCCGCATGACCATAGCGGTCGTAGGCAGCACGCTTATCCGGGTCGGTGAGAACCTGGTACGCCTCGCTGCACTGCTTGAACTTATCCTCGGCCTCGGCATTGCCCGGATTGCGATCGGGATGGTACTGCATCGCCAGCCTGCGATAGGCAGTCTTCAGCTCCTGGTCAGAAGCAGTGCGGGTTACGCCAAGTACTTCGTAGTAGTCAACTTTAGTCACGTTAGAGGTTCGACTCATGCTTCCTTCTGTTGCGGATTGCTGGCTACGCGAACCAACGCAGGACGAAGCAGACGCTCCTTGATGCGGTAGCCGCGACGAATCTCGTCAAATACCTGGTTATCCGGCATGTCCGGCTTCTCGACCATCTCGAGCGCCTCATGCACGCGCGGATCGAATTCTGCGCCGACCGTTTCAACCGTCTGGACGTTCAACGACTTCAGCGCTTCTTCCATCTGCTTCACGATCAACTCAACGCCGGTACGCAGTTGTTCGATCGAACCGGTAGACTTCAGAGCCAGCTGGAAGTTATCGAGCACCGGCAGAAACTGCTCCACGGCTCCCGAAACTGCGTAGTCGCGGAACTCGGCACGTTCCCGGGCCTCGCGCTTGCGGGCGTTCTCGAACTCCGCCTGCAAGCGTGCCAGCCGGTCGAGCAATGTATCGCGCTCGGCCTTCAGGCGGTCAAACTCTTCGAACGAAACGCCTGGCGTCTCCGGCACGGTTCCGGTCTCCGAAACTGTTGCATCGTCTTCAGCGATCACTTCCGCTGCCACCTGCTCTTCGTTCTTCTTTTCGTCGACAAAAATCTTTCTGCTCATGGGGTACCTCGTTGCTTCCCCAGTCTAGCGCGTAACCGGCAGTATGCTTTCGATGCACCGGCCGGCAAAAAGACGCTATTGAGGAAGCTGGAATATCTTTTCGGAAAGCTTGGAAATATAGGAGACTGCGTTCATCGTCTCCTGGTATTGCATGCGGGTTGAGCCGATTACGGCAACTGTGCCATGGTTTTCCGAGCCGAGCCGCGCCGGAGCGCCGATCAGCACCAGGTTCTCCATGCCGGGTATCGCCTCTTCCAACCCAACCACTACCCGTACATTCTGCTGGCGGGCATCGACATACGCGACCAGCAGGTCCATCAGCCGCTGCTTGGCTTCGAGAGCCGCCAGCATGACCAGCAGGCGCTCGCGGTCGATCTCGGATGCCAGCAGGTTGGCCACACCCTCGACGTAAATCGTTGGGCCCTGAACCGCAGGGCCGGCCAGCGCGCCCTTACGATATAACTCTTCGACAGAGTGCATCAGGCGATCGTACTCGCTGCGTTCGGCTTCAAGCCGCCGCCCCAGTTCCGTGCGAATGCGGTCGATGGACCAGCCGCGAAAATTCTCGTTCAGAAACCGCGCCGCTGCCTCGAGCTCACCCGGCGAAAGCGGTTTATCGATCACCAGCACGCGATCCTGTACAACGCCGGAGGTCGTGACCACCACGGCAAGTACTCGATTTGGCGTGAGCCGTGAGAAATGAATATGTTCCAGAGCCTGCGTTTCGCGGATGTGCGCCAGCGCCACACCGACGCCGCTCGATATCAGCGCCAGGACATGCGATGTTCGCTCAAGAAATTGCTGATTCGAACCGATACCGGCAAAGATCTCGTCGATCTGCTCACGCCGTTCCGGCGCCAGCAAGGCTCCGCGGGTATTGCCGGAAAGCTGGCCGACATAAAGCCGAAAGGCCTGGGCCGTGGGAACTCTACCCGACGAAGAATGCGGTTGATCGAGCAGGCCAGCCTCACCCAGGGCGGCCATGATGTTGCGGATGGTCGCCGCGCTCATGCCATTCTTGTTGCCGAACTGGCGTGCGAGCGCCTGCGAAGCCACCGGCTCGCCGGTCGAGATGTAATTCTCGATAATGCTCGTCAATACCAGCCGCTCACGTGGGCTGATTCGCAGATCGGTTTCCATGGACCCCGCAAAGACAGTCCCGCCAAACTCTGCCCAGCTTGCACAGAGCTCCGCATCGCTGGATGGGTAAATTGCTCCTTATTCATTGTAGGAGGGCGATTTCACAGGGTCAACCAGAACGGAAGCGGCACTATTCTGTCATGAAGCCTGCCGCCAGGCAGATTCACTTGCGGGAAATCGGCACAGATGGAGGCAGGCTGGCTCCAGGCAGGTCGTAGATTTCAATCGTGCCCTCGCGCAGAATCGCGAAGCGGCGGCCATCGGCCGATATCGCATAGTTCTGTCCGGCGCTCATCACCGGCGAGGCGTCCCGAACCATTTCGAGCTTACCGGTCCCGGTATTGAACACTCCGACGACCTGGGCGGCAACATCCTCCTGCCCGAAACTATCCATGGAGCCGACCTTGCGATTCATCTCAAGCGAGCTGTAGACGAAACGCGTTCCATTCTCTGCATAGTCGAAGGTCGGCCAGATGTAACGCTCGAGCCAGCGATCCTGCCAGAGCTGCGTTCCACTCGTGGTGTACGCCGTCACGGCATGATCGTCGCCGAAACCCGGCGCACACCCCACGGTCATCACCACCTCGCCACTGAGACTGTTCACATCCGGCTGGCAGGTCGAGCGAAACTCAACCATCGTTTGCGGATTGCCAGCATCGCCCTCGAGCGGCTTGTCCACCGACTCGGGCAGCGGAAACCTGCGTATCATCCACCGGTCCGGCCCATTTCCGGAGATCAGGCTGAGAATGCCGTTATCAACCATCGGCAACTCGAGCACCTGCCGGGATTCCGAGCCGCCAATGGCTCGATTCTCGCCCGGGTGGAGCAGCATCACCTGTATGCGCTTCACCTCCGGCGGAGACGCGCTTCCATCGTCGCTCAAAAGGCTCGGAGCTTTATGCGTAGCTCCGTCGCCGCTCTGCTGCGCAGCAGGAACGCGCTTCTCTGTCTCGATCACCATCAGCATGCGATTCGGAGAGACCTCCACCGCGCGCAAGGGAGACTGGAAATCCAGGTATGGCCGCAGCTCCAGCTTTTCATCGGTCAGGTAAAGCGAGTTGCGCTGCCGAACCATGAACTTGCCGCCGCGCAGGGACCACAGATAGTGCTGCCGGTCGTGCATGCGCCACTGTGTTTCGTTGAGCACCTTTCCCGTCGCGATGTCGAGGACAACGGCCTTGATCGACTGGTCGGGATCGTCATCGTTGTCTCCTGGAATGCGCTTCAGAAGCGCATGCTCGCGGAAGGTAAAGAGCAGCTTGTCTTCGTCGATAAAGTTGAGTGTCGCCATCGACAACCGGTAGCTCAGCAGCGCGCGGCTCGGCGGGAAAAACCCGAGCGGCTCGACGGCGATCCTGGCCACGGGCGGCTTTTCGGGCTCAGCCTTTTCTGTTTTGTGCTTCGAATCAGCGTGCAGCGGCAACGAGGCCACCACCAGACCCAACACAACGCAGCCGCGCCCGCACCTTGCCAGCAGATTCATCACGAACATTGTCCTCGGGAAGCGCTCCCAGCGCAAACGCGCCGGATCCGCAGAAGGTTAGACGCAGCTCCAGCCGCCGATTCCACTTATGATTGAGAAACTCAGTTTCTGCCGCTTCAAGAGGCTCAATATGGATCTTCTGAAAACAACACTACGGGCCGCCTGCGCTGCTATCTTTCTCGCCGCCGCATGCCACGCGCAAAGCACAGCCGCTCCCAGGCCGATGAAAGCATTCGACCCCACGCTGATGGATACCGCGACGAATCCCTGCGACAACTTCTACCAGTACGCCTGCGGGGGCTGGGCAAAGCAGGATCCGATTCCGAATGACGAATCCTCCTATGGACGCGGCACTCAGCTAAGCGACCAGAACGAACTAATCCTCAAGTCCATTCTCGAAAAAGCCGCGGTCGAGAGCCCCAACCGCACACCGAACCAGCAGAAGACGGGCGATTACTACGCCACCTGCATGGACTCCGCCGCGATCGACAAGGCCGGACTCGCGCCGCTGCTGAAAACGCTGAGCATCGTCTCAACGATCCACGAAAAGTCGGAGCTGCCCCAGGTCGCGGCACGTCTCGATCGCCTCGGCGTAAACAGCTTCTTCAGCTTCAGCTCCGATCAGGATGCGAAAGACGCTACACAGGAGATCGGAGAGTTCGACCAGCTCGACCTTGGCTTACCTGAAAAGGGCTACTACTCGCGTACCGATGAAAAATCGGTCAAGCTGCGCCAGCAATACCAGGATCACATCGAAAAGATGTTTACGCTGGTCGGCGAACCTGCAGATCAGGCTGCCAAAGATGCGGCGACCGTTCTGCGCATAGAAACCGCTCTGGCCGCGATCTCACTCAGCAATGAAGAACGCCGCGATCCCTCCGCCGTATATCACAAGACTCCTTTGCAGGACTTCACCCGGGCAAACTCCACCTTTGCATACGCTGAGTTTCTGAAAGGTGTCGACACGCCCCCTGTCACTTATCTCAATGTCACCGTGCCCGCCTACTTCACCGGCCTGGACAAGCTGCTGAATACCGCCAGCCTTGCCGACCTCCAGACGCTGCTGCGCTGGAATATCATCCGCAAGACTTCCTCCACCTCGTTGCCGCACCAGCTCGACCAGGAAAACTTCGCTTTCTACGGCACCATCTTCTACGGCCAGCCGGAACAGCAGCCGCGCTGGAAGCGCTGCACCGAAGCGGTCGATTCCGTTCTGGGCGAAGCGCTTGGAGAGGTCTACGTAAGCGAACGCTTCAGCCCACAGGACAAGGCGCGCACCCTCGCCCTGACCCACGACATCGAAGCGGCGATGGATCGCAATATCGACGCGCTGACGTGGATGAGTCCGGCAACCAAGGTGAAAGCAAAGGAGAAGCTGCACGGAGTCGCCAACAAGATCGGCTATCCCGACCACTGGCGCGACTACTCTTCACTTGAGATCGTCCGCGGCGATGCCCTCGGCAACTCGCATCGCGCGGTTGCCTTTGAAGAAAAGCGCCAGATCGCAAAGATCGGCAAGCCGGTCGATCGCGGCGAGTGGCTGATGAGCCCGCCCACCGTCAACGCCTATTACAACCCGCAGATGAACGACATCAACTTCCCTGCCGGAATCCTGCAACCGCCCTACTTCGACGCCACGCAGGATGATGCCGTCAACTACGGCGATGCAGGCGGTGTCATCGGTCACGAGCTGACGCACGGCTTCGATGATGAAGGGCGACAGTTCGACGCCAGGGGCAACCTCGTCTCATGGTGGACCGATGAAGATGCGAAGCAGTTCACTGAGCGCAGCAGCTGCGTAGTGAAGGAGTTCGATCACTTCGTTGCCGTCGACAACCTGCACGTTAACGGAAAGCTGACGCTCGGCGAAAACATCGCCGATCTTGGCGGCCTCAAGCTCGCCTTCCTCGCCTACCTTGATCGCGCACGGCAGGCAGGCGTCGACCTGAGCAAGCCCGGCTCAGCCGAGTACGGCCATCTCACACCCGAGCAGCAGTTCTTCGTCGCCTACGGACAGGGATGGTGCCAGAACAACCGGCCCGAGAACCTTCGCGCCCGCGTTGAGACCGATCCGCACTCGCCGGAAGAGTTCCGCGTGAACGGAGTTATCGTCAACCTGCCTGAATTCCAGAAGGCATTTGCCTGCAAGACCGGCCAGCCGATGGCTCCGGCGCAGCGCTGCACCGTCTGGTAGAACGACAAAGCCACCCATGACCGTAAAACGTCATGGGTGGGCACCCTGGTTTCCTGAAGATCAAGATGACTGCAAATCGCACCCGCTCCTCCACCGTGCTCGGATACGGCGCCTGCGCGCTCGCCGGAACGCTTTGGGGAACAGGCTTTTATTTTGCGAAGATCGCACTCACCGCCATGGGCGTGGGACACATGGTCTTCTATCGCTTCGTCTTCGCGTCCATCGGGATGCTGCCCATGTTGCGCTTTGCAAAACTCACGTGACGCGAATGGGCGATGCTGCTGACCGCTTCGCTGCTCGGCATTCCCCTTCAGTTTCTGCTTCAGTTCTATGGACTTTCGCTTACCACGGTGAGCCACGCCGCACTGATGGTTGGCACGATGCCAGTGATCCTCGCCATCGGCGCAACCCTCTTCACGCATGAGCGCCTCGATTGGAAAGGCTGGCTCGCGCTCTCCGGATCGACCACCGGCGTAGTCCTCATTACCCTAAGCGGCCGCACGCATAGCGGCACAACTTCCGGCCCAACGCTCGCGGGCGATCTCTTCGTGGTTCTGTCGCTGGTGATCGCGCTCGGGTGGATACTGCTGAACCAGCGGCTCATGCGGTCGCATCCGCCTATTGTGATCACCGCATACGGAGTGCTCAGCGGTTCCCTCATGCTGATGCTCTGGGTCTGGATCGCGGACGGTCCGCCGCCCGTACATGCGATCCCCCCACGAGTGTGGATGGCACTCATCGCCAGCGGCCTGCTCTGCACAACCGCTGCGACATTCCTCTGGAACTGGGGCATCCATCACGTGCCCGCATCGCGCGCTGGCGTCTTCCTGAACATCGAACCGGCACTCGGGTCGATCCTCGGAGTCACACTGCTCGGCGACCGCCTCGGGACGAGCGCTTGGATCGGCGGCGCGCTGATCATTGCAGCAGCAATCGTGCTGACAACGACAGGCAAGGCCGAGGCTGAAGTGATTTTGGAGTAGACCGCGTCTGCCTCTGTTTCATTCGTGCCCTATGCGTTGTCATACCGAAGGCCGCAAATGAAAGCAGACCCGCCCAAAGTGGGTCTGCTTAAGTGCGCTCTAAGCTCTGAGCGCCTGCCTCTGTTCATCCGAAGCGCGCACGCTTCACCGTCTGCCGCCAGTCGGTTCCACGCATCTCGATCGACACGCACATCTCCGCCAGGCGCGAGCGCATGCGTTCACCAATGCGGTCACCAAGACTCTCTTCACGCATGGCGCGCGAAGGATTGCCGTCTCCCCCCGGAGGCAGATCGGCATAGTTCGTCGTGATGATGGTCGTGCGCCGGTCGTTGTAGCGGGTATTGAGAATATGCGCGACCGTATCCCACACCCACTCGGTCGGCTTCGATGCACCGAGTTCGTCGAGCACCAGCACCTCGGCATCAAAGACAGGGCGCAGGATCTCCAGTTCCGTCGTCGCGACCTGCGGATTGTAGGAGTGCTGAATTTCCTTAAGCAGCTCGCGGTAGTCGCAGAAGAGTCCGCGAACACCCTTCTCCATAATCAGCGATCGAAGAATGCCAACAGCGAGATGCGTTTTGCCTACGCCGATCGAGCCGGTTAGAAGCAACCCTTTACCTTCGGTCGTGACCGGATAACCGTCCACAAATTGCTGGGCCATCAATCGCGCCGCGACCAGGGAACGGTCCGAGCGCGAATCCGTCGAATATGTCTCAAAAAAACAATGTTCGTAGCGGTCAGGAATCCGTGCCCTCTTAAGCTTTGAGCTCACGCGAACTTCATGACGGCACTCGCAGGGCTCAGCCGCGGAACGCCCGTCCGGTTTGCGGACGACGAGCATCCCCATTCCATCGCATTTCGGGCACGGCTGTGTCATGTATCAAGAATATTGCAGGCAAGAGCCTGTGTATATTCCGACCGCCTGAGCAAAACTATTTCCCTAAATGTTCCACGAAAAAACGTGCCGAGATCTCGTGCATTTCCCGCGATTCCGGCAGGCTCATGTCATTCCAGAAGGCATGCGGCAGAGCCTCGAAAACAACCTGCTGGGTCGGCACCCCCGCCGCCATGAATTTTCGCTGCAGAATGCTCGTGCCACTGAGCAGAATGTCCCGCCCGCTGGTAACGAATAGCGTAGGAGGCAACCCCGAGAGATCGGAAAAGACCGGCGACAGCGCTGGATCCTTCACGTCGGTCGTGCCGACGTAATCGCTATTGTGGACCTTCGCATTCGGCGGATCGAGGTGCCCGGAAAGCCCATTCAACGCATACATCGCCTGCGAGTCTCCGCCACGGCTGAAATCGCCCATGCCGGAGAAGATGCCCAGAGCCGAGGGCTGAGGCATGCCCAGCTGCTTGAGACGAACCGCAACTTCGCCGGTGAGGATCGCCCCGGCAGAGGTTCCGAAAATGCCGATATTCTTCGGGCGATAGGTCTTAAGCAGCTCTTTGTAAACGGCAATCACATCATCGCGACCTGCAGGGTAAGGGTGCTCGGGAGCCAATCGATAGAGGACAGCCACGACTTTCACCTGGGCGAGATGCGCCACCGGGATACTCTCGGTCAGCGACCCCGAATCGGAGTTGAAGCCGCCACCATGGATATTGATCAGCACCATCTGCTGCTTCTCCGCAGGAACGGAGAGCGGCGTGATGACACGCACCGGCACCCCGGCCATCGTGCTCTCCGTAACATCGACCGGATACAACGCTTTCGCCTCCGCGCCCGCCCGCGCCTGCCAGGTATCAGTAGTAGACCGGCGTACCTCAAGTGTCTGCGGACGCGCCGCGTCCGACATCGGCTTTGCCAGCATCTTCTGCGCTTCAGGACTGACAGTCGCTGGAACAGGAATCACACGGGTGATATGAGCCGTGCCTTCCGCGTCGATAAAGCTGGTGTCGGTCTGCGGACCGGACTGCCTAACGGCCTGATCGGCGGTCTGAGCCATCGCCAGGCCGCACAGGAGCAGCATTACGAACAAAGAGCAATTGCGGAGCATCTCTATTTCTCCCAGCAGCTTACGACAGCCTGAAATGTTTGTGCCTGCCACTTAAACACAGTGAAAACCAGGTTGTCGAGTTCTTCGCAGGAAGTTGACCCAGGTTCAGGATCGAAAACCTCCGTCATGTGACCATCAGGATTCCGGTTAGGAATCCGGAGCTTACCTTTATGAAACGAAGCTGGTTTCCGGTGCTCGCGTGTTCGTCGCTGGGTTTCTCCCTTGTGGCAGGTTGCGGCGTCTCCAGTAACTTCCCCGCTATGACTGGAGCCACCGTTTACCTCTCCGGCAGCCAACTCAGCTCGTCGGGAAGCAGCTCAGCCGTCTACTGGAAGGACGGGACAGCCGTCACTCTGCCTGACAAGGGGCACGGATCCGACGCAACTTCGATTGCTGTCGATACCAGCAATATTTACGTAGCGGGAACTGTGAGCGACGGCACCAATAACATCGCTACCCTCTGGACGAACGGCACAGCAACTGCCTTAAGCACAGACAGCAGCAGCGCGGCTTCCGTCGCGATCGCAGGCACGGATGTCTATGTTGCCGGCAGCGACGGAAATACCGCCGAATACTGGAAAAATGGAACTGCTGTGAAGTTGACGGATGGTACGAAGCCCGCCGCAGCCGAATCCATCTTCATCTCGGGAACCGATGTTTATGCCGCCGGCTATGAAGACAGTGCGGCTGATTCCAGCGGAATACCCGTTGCCAAATACTGGAAGAACGGCACCGAGATGGACCTCGGAGCGGGCGCGCAATCCTCTGCCTCGTCCATTTATGTCTCAGGATCCGACATCTATGTCGCTGGTTATACCTGCGTCAGCGCGGGAGCCGTCTGCAGCCAGGCAGCTACCTGGAAAAACGGAACCCTGACGGTGCTCACCGACGCGGTAAATACCAACGCCACCTCCATAGTCGTTTCTGGATCGGATGTATACATCGCCGGCAACGGCGGCCCGTCAACCGGCGGCGCCCCCACAATCGCCGGATACTGGAAGAACGGAACTGCCACTCCGCTCGATAGCGATTCGGAAGGAGTCGACGCGACGCAGGTTCTGGTCTCCGGCACGGATGTCTACGTTTCCGGTTCTCTCGAAACGGCTGCGGGATACTGGAAGAACGGAACACCCGTTCCGGCCGCCACTGGAGCCGGTGGCTCCCTCGCATCCGGCATTGCCGTCGTCGCCCAGTAACCTATCCCGCAGCAAGGGCTTGCCAAGCAGGCCAAAAACGACCTAAAATAGGAGAATTGTAGGAAAGGTAATAGACACGCTATGCCTAAGACAGGTATTCATCCCTCTTATAACGAAATCAAGGTCGCATGCGCCTGTGGCAGCGTTTTCGCCACCCGCTCGACCCACAAGGGCGACATTCACGTGGAAATCTGCTCCGCATGCCACCCGTACTTCACCGGCAAGCAGAAGCTGATCGACACGGCCGGCCGCGTTGAGCGTTTCCGCCGCAAGTACGCCAAGACGGAAGCCGCAGCCAAGTAAGGGTCTGCCAGCAGGATCGACAAAGGCCTCCGCAATCGCGGGGGCTTTTGCTTGGTGTTACGCATGAAGAAGCATTGGGACAACCCGAACGAGCACACGATGCCCGAGAGCACCCGTGTGCCTGCATCCTTCATCATCGGCAACGTAGCGGTGGCTCCGGCAACGGTGCTCGCCCCCATGGCCGGTGTGACGGATACGGTCTTCCGCCGCTTCATTCGTAATGCCAGCGTCTTTTCCGCGGACGCGACCTCTGATGCTTCGGTCGATACCGAGGTCACGAACCAGCAGTCCGGCTGCGGACTCATCATGACCGAGTTCACCTCGGCCGACGGCCTGTCGCGCATGCGCGAATCGAAGCGCAAGCGCTACCTGACCTTCTACGAGGACGAGCACCCGATCTCGGCGCAGCTCTTCGGCTCGAATCCGGACACGCTCGCCGATGCCGCCCGCATCGTCGAAGAAACCGGCTTCGACATGGTCGACCTGAACCTCGGCTGCCCCTCGAAGCGCGTTACCTCCTGCAACGGAGGCAGCGGCCTGCTACGTGACCTGCCCGCCATTGCGAAGATCTTCGAAGCCGTTCGCGCCGCCGTCACCATTCCCTTTACGGTCAAGTTCCGCATGGGCTGGAACGACTCGCAGATCATCTGCGTCGAGCTGGCACGCATGGCGCAGGAGAGCGGACTGAACGCCGTCGCGCTCCACGCCCGCACCCGCGAGCAGGGCTACACCGGCCAGGCACGCTGGGAGTGGATCGCCGCCGTGAAGGACGCCGTCACCATCCCGGTCATCGGTAACGGAGACATCCGCACGCCCGAAGACGCCGCCGCCATGGTAGCCCAGACCAACTGCGACGCCGTCATGATCGGCCGCGCCGCGCCGCAGAATCCGTGGCTCTTCCGCCAGATCGCCCAGTACACCGCGCTCGGACGCTACGACGAACCGACCGACCTCGACCGCTACCGGATGATCAAGACCTACTTCCAGATGCTGCTAGAGGCCGACTTCCCGGAATCACAGGGCAAGATGAAGCAGTTCGCCTCCTGGTTCACCCACGGAGTACCCGGAGGCGCCCGTCTGCGCAAATCCATCTTCGCGGCCAAGAAAGGCGACGCCGTCCTCGAAGCCGTCGAAGAGTTCTTCGCAACACCCCGCCCCGATGCAGACGAACCCGTCGAAGTAGTCGACGCCGCAGAGCTGGTCACAACGACCGTCTGCGATTAAGGCACTCTTTCCAAAGTCTCCAAGAAACTTGCCTCAAGCGATTGAGGCAAAAGTTGACGACGATCTCCCGAACAAGATTACTGGCGATAAGTCAACTTATCGTTACTAACCCGGGCACGATGAGTGCACTGGCGATTTGGCGTAAACCCAGACGGATCAGTGGCGGGAAGCGCGTTTGACGGGATTCTTCACTTCGAAAGCTGCGCCTGGTTCGGGGCCAAAGGAATGTAAGATTTATGGCAATCCGGAGAATTGAGCCAAATGCATCTCAAAAAATTGGAAATCCGCAACTTTCGCGCAATCGCTGAATTGACCGTCGATCTCGTAGACGGAGCGAATCTCTTGGTCGGGCCGAACGCGGTTGGCAAGACGACCGTCTTAGAGGCGATCAGGATGGCCAAAGGAATCTTGGCTCCGAGGACACAAAACGAGGCCCGTCAGATTCTGATTAATCTCGGAGTTATGTCCCCGAACCTGCCTCAGCAGATAAACTACGGGGCCATCGCGCGCGACAGTGACAAGCCGGTGACAGTGAATTGTACGTTTGAGCTCTCTGCTACCGAGATTGGTCGACTGCCAGAATACGTCGAGAAGCTCGCACAGCAAGTCGTCGCGGCGCAGCACGGGATCGGAATGGATAATGGCCCTCTGACGCTTGTTCAGTTTCTGTCTTCTCCGTCCGGACAAGCAGCAATGCAGGCGGCTGCGCCCTTTATCCAAGAGGCTATCGCGAGGTTCGCCAGAGAGAAAGAGTGCAGGATGTTCTTGACCGGCGATCCAAAGATGGGGTTCCGGGGGGAAGACGGAATATCGCAGGCCCTGTTCGCGGTCATGGAAAACTCGTTGGCACCAAATCAAACGCTGTTTAGCTATTTCACTGCAGATAGAGCAATGCCCGTCGGCGAGACGCCAATTCAACTCGGCGCTGCCGACGCACAGCAGCAACTTGAATCTCATAACTCCAATCCGTCATTAAAGTATCAACGATTCAAGAACGTCATTTTCTCCTCAATGGTCGAGAGCGATGAGAGCGCCCTGAAACAGAAGGAAACATTCAAGGAGATATTTGAGACTCTATTGAGGGAAAAGAGCATTGAGAAGTTCACCGTAAACAGGTTCGGCCAAGCGTCGATCCTAATTCGCGATATTTCCTCTGACAAAATATTTGACATCGATTCCATGAGCAGCGGGGAGAAGGGCTTAATCCTCACCCTCCTAATCATGTCCAAGGCGATCGCAGTTGACGGCTTTGTCCTCATTGACGAACTAGAATTGCACTTGAACCCTGCGGTGCACAAGGATCTGCTCGATTTCCTTCTAGACAAGTATCTGCTACCAAAGAGCATCCAAGCCATTATCTGCACGCACTCTCCAGGAGTGATGAGCGCTGCTCTTCGAAGAGCGGATTGTAAGGTTTTTCATATAAGGCGGGGCTCACCTATTTCTCCCATCAGGCGGCACGACCAGCCCGAGGCAGTCGAGGCGCTGAAACTATTGGGGACCTCGGAGATTGAGGAACTCCTTTACGAAGCCACGGTCTTTGTTGAGGGGCCAGACGACGTGGAGCTATTGGAATTCGCCTTCAGAAGCGCTCTCGCCCGGGTAAAGTTTAGAGAACTCATGGGCAGGGGGGAGGTTGAAAAGTTAATACTGAAACTGCAGCAAGCAGACAGGATGGGCCAAAAGGAAAACATATCCTACTTCTTGTTCGATTTTGACAACCGCCCAGCAGGGCTGACCGATACACCCAAGGTAAAAGTCAAGCAGTGGGAGCGCTATTGCTTGGAAAACTACCTGCTTGAACCAGAGGTTCTGTACGACATTGTAAGGCTAGATTGCAAGCCTAAGACTTGGCCAGCGAGCCTTGGGGAGGCAACAAAGCAGTTTGCCCAAATAGCAAAGAAGCAACTTCACTCCATAATCGTCGATGAGGTGTATAAGGAGTACGGGTTTGGCGATATTCGCCTAAGAGGCAACGATAAGGCTCACGACTTCCCTAGCTCCGCGAACAACATCTTTAAGAAGATTGAGACATTGAAGACACAACTGGCACCGTTGTCCGAAGCGGATTGGACGGCTGAATTCGTGCAGCGTTGCGCGTCCCGGCTTCAGGAGCGGGAGCAGGAGTGGGACAGCTCCTGGAAGCAGAAATGCAATGGCAAACAGTTCTTCAAAGACCTAAACCGCTATGCCGGAGATTTCGGAGTAGATTGGCTTGGCCTGAAGAAGCGCCTGCTTGCAGGCAACAGAGATGCCGACAATGGAGGTACCGAGAGCTGGAAACTCTTGCGCGGAACATTGCAGGACCTCCTCGGCGCATAAAGTTTGCCGGGGCTGGGCATGCCCCTCAACACTGTTCATAAAGTTATGAAAATTGTCGGTATCCAGGCCGTTTCCGTGAGGTCGCCTTATGGCTTCTGACGGGCGGTCACGTCAGAAGTCAACTGTCGATAACAGGCCAACGCGCTCATTTATCATGAGGGTTCCGCACCGATGCTCTAGTCCTTACAAACGCGTCTAGTGGAACCTGTGCCATCCCACTCATGCCGCGATGTAGCTGCGTCATGAATGGGGCACCCGGGATGATCTGCGCTTACCTCATCTTCTTCGCAAGCGGGAAGGGCCCGGCTAGCGTCCGTCCTTCAGAAACGCCTTATCGTTGATGAATACCGCCTTGGGGTCCGGGTCTTGATTCTCAAAGACCGCCGTGTACAGTTCCGGCTCACCGCTCGACGGAGTCAGCGTCAGTGTGTATCCGTCGAACTTGTACTGACCGCTACCCAGTCCTCGATTGCTCATCGTCGTCGCTCCCGCAGATCCGGTTTGGAAGCTCGCCGATGAGAATCCGGATTTCTGATAGCTGCCATTTGGGGTGAAGGAGATGAATGTCTGCGCCACCACGCTGTGCGATCCGCCGATGTTGCCCGTCTGCGCGAAGGTGCTCGTGTACTTGCCGGCCAGCGTCTTGCCGTGCACCGGAAGCACTTCAAAGGCCCTGGTGCTGTGATAGCTGGCGATGATCGAGTGTCCGGGCTCACCAGCGGTGAAGGGCGAACTCGTGTGCGTCACCAGTCCGTACGCATCGCGTTCCGTGAAGGTGAGCGTGCCACCTTCCAGCTTGTACGTGCCGCATTTCTTCGGAGCCTGGTGGCAGGCCTCGGCGAAGTTCAGATCGAGCACATGTCCGCCCTCAGGCAGACCAAAGTACGCCTGCCCGGTCGGCAGCAGAACTACGTATTCACGGCGTGCCACCAGATCCATGCCGCCGAGCGGATTGAGCTGGTTCTGCAGGGCCGAGCCAAAAAACAGGCCGGACCGGCCGCCCGCCATCTTCTCCGGATGCAGCGGATCCCATGTTCCGCTTCCGTCCCCGTGCAGTACCGCGGCGGACATCATGTCGTCCAACTGGTTGCGAAACTTGATATTCTCTCCGCCCCAGTCCCCGCTGATTAAAAGCGCCATCTGCAACTTCCCGCCTATGGCGTACCCCACGGCGGCAATGTCTTCACGCTGCCGGTTCACCACTCCCGAGTCCAGCACATATATTGCAGGGCTGCCCCCGCCTGTCGTGCCCGAATGCGGATATTTGAAGGTCAATCCGGTGCCCGGGAAGTTGGCGCGCACGCCGCTGTAAAGTGCTTGCTCGGGGCTGCCGCTCAGAGGCACGGTCGTGAGCAAAATCACCGCCGCTGTGTGTTGCGTCTGCGTCTTGAGGATTGCCGCCTCGGGAGTATTTTTCTGCACCGTCCATCCCGGCGGAGGCGTCACCGTCATTGCGCCCACGGTGATCGCGCCAGCCCCCGATACCGGCTGCGCAACTCCGAGCGCATGCGCGGTCTCCGCTGCTGTTCCCGAGCTCGCGGTCGTACCGGCTGCAGCCGTAGCCGTGGAGGCGGTGGCTGTCGCGGCTGGAGAGGGTTGGGTGTGCACAGGCTCAGGCAGCATCGATGGAGCGGCATCGGCCTTCTTCGCACGCCCTTCACCGCCGCCGTTTGCCCCCTGATCCATTCCCATCAGGTCAGGAGCATTTGCAGCCTTTTGTGTAGCCGATGGATCGTGTGCCGGATTGCGCAATGTGCGCGCCAGCATCGTGCAGGACAGCGTGCTCTTGAAGCGATGCCTGTTCAGTTCCATCTGCTCGGCGAGCTTCGCATTCTGGAAGGCATGCTGCAGGGCAGGATCGTTCGCGATCCTGGTCTTCGCGTCCTCCCAGTGGTTGCGCTGCTCCCAACCCTGCATCTGCACGGTGTAGCCCGACGCGCCGAGAGAATTGGCTCCCATGCAATAGCCTACGTAGGCGTCAACGAAGCCTCCCTGCTCGGCAACCGTCTGCAACCCGGGATCGGACGCCTTTTGCGGAGCCGGCATGGTTACGGGAGGCGATGCCGGAGCAGGCGTCTGGGCGGATGTCTGAGCAGGCGTCGATTGTGTTTGCGAAAGTAGCGGGAACGAAATCAGACCCATAGCCGAAACGAACGCGAGCAGTGTTCGCAATGGGAAAACCTCTTATTTTTGATTGATTGGTACAAGAATGTTTCTACTTCGCAGGAGTGAGAGTGCAAAAGTAGCGTAGGGGTTTGCTTCCCGGACATTTCAAACCCATGAATTTTTGACTCGCAACAAGCGCGCCGATTCCAACCACGTTGGTTAGCCATCCCACTCATGCCGCGATGAAGCGGCGTCATGAATGGCACCCGGCGATTGGGGCAAAAGTTGGCGGCGATGATCTCCTAAAACAACATCACTGACGACGAGCCGCCTTATAAGGCCCAACCGGTGTGGCTCGAATGACGAGTGCGGCGGTTGTCAGGATTTGTTAAGCCTTCGATCTTACAGGCACGATTCCTCTGCGATCCATCCAGACCTTTCCCCATAAGTCCAGCTTCAAAAGAATCGGTTGGAGAGATCTTCCTTCGTCGGTAAGACTGTATTCAACCTTAGGCGGGACGACAGGGTATACCTTCCTGCTCACCAAGCCATCGTCTTCAAGCTCACGAAGCTGCTTGATGACCATGCGAGGCGAAGCACCGGCAGCAAGTCGTGTGAGTTGATTGAACCGCAGGGTTCCCTCCAAGAGGTGATAGAGAAAGACGCCTTTCCACTTGCCTCCGATGCGATTCAACGCGGCCTCGATCGCGCATCCAGGGATTTCGTCGTACTCTCTTTTCTTGCTCAAACTCTTCCTCGCGGGCACTATACATTTGTATAGTATGTGACTTTTATTGCTGTATTTACGGTTATTCCAGTATTTCCTATCTTACATAGCAGAGGTAGGAAAATGCTTTTCGAACCGATACAAATTGGCGGTGTTGAGTTCCACAACCGAGTTTTTATGTCTCCGATGTGTATGCACTCGGGAGACGAGGAAGGTCGCGTCAGCGACTTCCATCTGGTGCATTACGGTGCACGCGCCCTGGGTGGCGCGTCTCTTGTCTTCCTGGAGACCACGGCAATCCTGCCGAACGGCGTCATCGGCCCCGGTGACATCGGCATCTGGAGCGATGAACATATTCCGGGCCTCGCTCGTGTCGTGGATGTGATCCACAAGATGGGCGGCAAGGCGGGAGCGCAGCTCGGTCACGCGGGCAGAGTGCTCGGGGTTACGGGCCGTCCGGTCATCGCCCCATCAGCCATTCCGTTTGCAGATGGTTTCGCGACACCGACTGCGTTGGATGAAGCTGGCATTCAGCAAGTCATCGCGGCTTTCCGGGACGGCGCACGCCGCGCTCGTGAAGCCGGTTTCGATGTCATCGAGATTCACACGGCGCATGGCTACCTGCTCAATGAGTTCCTTTCTCCGTTGGCGAATCACCGTACGGATCAGTGGGGCGGGTCTCACGAAAATCGCTATCGCATCGTCCGCGCGATCATCAATGAGGTCAAGCGTGAATGGAGCGGTCCATTGTTCGTGCGTGTTTCGACAACGGACTATGCCGAAGGCGGCAATCGCCCCGAAGACTTCCTGATCTACGGGAAATGGATGAAGGAGCAAGGCGTTCATCTCATCGATTGCTCGTCGGGTGGTATCGCCATGATGAAGATCGACAGCTATCCGGGCTACCAGGTTCCTGCTGCAGAACTGCTTCGTCGGGAACTGGGCATCATGACGGGCGCTGTGGGGCTGATCGAAAACGGTGCCCAGGCGGAAGGTATCCTGCGCGACGGACGTGCCGATGTGGTGCTGATCGGTCGAGAGATGTTGCGTGATCCGTTCTGGGTTCGCTCTGCCGCAGACGCACTGCGTGCGACGGTTCCGGTTCCCGACCAGTACACCCGTTACGGTGCTTACTGGCTGCGGCACAAGCCCAATCCGGCAGCGTCAGCACCGGCTCTCACCACATCGCGTTACTAACCACGCAATGCTGTCACAGTTCACAACAGCACTTCACCTGAAAGGTAAAGACAATGCCAAAGCTAGTACGTTTCCATGAAGTCGGTGGCCCCGACGTTTTGAAGATTGAAGAAGTTGAGATTCCTACTCCGAGCGCGGGGCAGGTGCGAATCAAGGTCAAGGCGATTGGACTGAATCGCGCTGAATCGATGTATCGCACTGGCGCGTATGTCGAAGAGCCAGTGTTTCCTGCGCTGCTCGGATATGAAGCAGCCGGTGAGATCGAAGCCGTGGGACCGGATATCACCGAGTTCAAAATCGGAGACAAGGTGAGTGTCGTACCTGCATTCAGCTTCTTGGACTACGGTCTCTACGGAGAACTGGTCCTTGCTCCGGCCCGCGCGGTCGTCAAGCATCCCGAGACTCTGAGCTGGGAAGAGGCTGCTGCTGTCTGGATGCAGTATGTGACAGCTTGGGGCGGTCTCATCGAGTTCGCGAAGCTCGGCAAGGGCGACACTGTCGTCATTTCCGCCGCATCGAGCAGCGTTGGCATCGCCGCGATTCAAATTGCCAAGCAGGTGGGTGCGACCTCGATTGCGCTGACCCGCACCAACACGAAGGTCGCCGAGCTGAAAGCTGCCGGTGCTGACTTTGTGGTCGTCACGGACGAACAAGACCTGGTGAAGGAGATCCTCGCGATCACTGGAGGAAAGGGCGCGGAAGTAGTCTTCGATCCCGTTGGCGGCCCGACTTTCTCGAAGCTGGCAGGCGCAACAGCGATCGACGGGACGATGATTCTGTACGGAGCACTAAGCCCCGAGCCAACGACGTTGTCCGCAGTCGAAGTTCTGGGACGGCACCTGACTATCCGCGGCTTTCAACTCTTCGAGGCTTCGACCGACGACGCGCGACTCGAAAAGGCAAAGAAGTTCATCGTCGAAGGCCTGGCTTCCGGCTCTCTCAAGCCCGTGCTTGCCAAGACCTTCCCGTTTGAGGCGATCGTGAACGCACATCACTACCTCGAAAGCAATGCACAGATCGGCAAAGTGGTGGTGAGCGTCAACTAACGACTCGGCTCCGATCAACGTAGAACGCTGTTCATATGGCCTCTGGAACACAATGCTGGGCATCTCTCGACGAGGTGCCCGGCGCTCTGCTGCCGATTCAGATAGGTTCGCTGCCTCGATCGACGGCGTTTGCATTTGGAGCGGTTAAACCTCATAAGTCCCGACAAACGCGGTTTGCGGAAGCAATGCCATCCACTTATGCCGCGATGAAGCTGCGTCATGAATGGGGCACTCGGTTTGATTGTCGACCTGGCGATTCGCCAGATTTCTTCTTGACACAAACTAAAAATCCACTACCATTTGGTTGTGGATAGGTTGGATTCTACATTCGCGGCTTTGTCTGATCCCACGCGCCGGGCTATGCTCGCGCAGCTTTCGCGGGGGCCTGCCTCTGTGCATGCCTTGACGGAGCCTTTTGCACTCTCGCAGCAAATGATTTCAAAGCATATTGCTTGTCTTGTACGGGCGCGGATCGTAATCAAGACCAAGCGTGGACGGGAGAGCGTGTGCACCCTTCGGCCAGAGGCGATCAAGACAGTCAGCGACTGGGCGATGAGCTATCGCCAACTCTGGGAAGAGCGTTTCGACAAGCTGGATGTGGTAGTCAGGCAAATGAAACAAGAGGAGGATGACAAAAAGCATGGTCAATGAGACAGAGCGGATGATGATTACAAGAATTTTCGATGCCCCACGCGAACTGGTCTGGAAGGCGTGGACAGACCCGAAGTACGTCATGCAATGGTGGGGACCGAAAGGTTTTACTGCGCCTGTCTGCAAGATGGATTTTCGCGTTGGTGGAAAATTCCTGTGCTGCATGAGAACTCCGGATGGGCAGGATTTCTGGAATGCCGGTGAATACCACGAGATTGTTCCGCACGAGAAGATCGTTTCCTCCATGTACTTTTCCGACGCGGACGGAAACAAGGTTGAACCCGAGCACTATGGAATAGAGCACACAGCCAACGCCGATGTGTACGACGTGACTCTTTTCGAAGATCTAGGAAACGGTCAGACGAAGCTCACCTTCATTGGCAATGAAACCATGGAAGAGGCAACGAAGAGCGGTCAGGTCGAGGGCTGGCAGCAGATCCTCGATAAAGTTGCTGCGGTTGTTGAGGAACTGCAGCAGGCGAAGTAAGGCGCAGCGGGTTTCAACCACCGCTGGCAGAGTCAGGGGCCGCCTGTGCATGTGGGCGGCCCCGCCTCAATTGTTGCTTTAGAGGCAACGCACTCAAAGTGAGAAACGACCACCGGAAACGCTCTCCTAAAACCATCCGGCCGCTGGTCTCACGCGGGAACCGCTTCCGTTTTCTGACGGGAGAGCAGCTGGGTAATTCCCAGCGCTGTCAGTACGCATAGGAACGCAAACAGGAAAGCGCTGGGGTAGCCGAAGGCTTCGATCAGGGCTCCAGCTACGGGGCCTACCAGGAAGAAGGACACGTCCGCGAAACCGGTGTAGACGCCCAGGGCCGCGCCGCGATTTCGCTGGGGTACGCGGCGGACGGCTTCGACTCCCATGGCGGGAAAGACGAGCGACAGCCCGAGGCCGGTCAGCAGCGCTCCTGCGACCGCCATCCAGGGGGCACGTGCCTGCCAGACGAGCATGGTGCCCACCGACTCTATCGCCAGGCTGATGAGGCCGACCGGGAAGGCTCCCCAGCGGTCGATCGAGCCCATGAAGAAGACGCGCGAGGCCACGTAGGCGAGGCCGAAGGCGGTGAGGCACTCCACGGCTCCGTCCCAATGGCGGTGGTTGTAGAGCAGCGCCGCGAAGGTGGCTAGTACGCTGTATCCGACGCCGCCGAGGGCCAGCACCACTCCGTAGGGAGTGACGCGCCCCAGCACCTGGCGGAAGGGCAGATGCTCGCCGGGCGCGGAGAGAATGTTCTCCTTGTAGATGGCGAAAAGGAAGCCGGCCACGCAGCCGGTGAGGGTGAGCACGCCGATCGCCTCCAGCCCCCAGTGCTTTTGCAGAATGACGCCGAGCGGCGCGCCGAATGCCAGGGCGGAGTAGGTGCAGATGCCGTTCCAGCCGATGACCTTCACGGTGTGTTCGGGCCCGACTCCGCTGATGCCCCAGAGCGTGGCGCCGGTCGAGCCGAGGCTTTCTCCGAAGCCGAGCACGAGGCGGCTGGCGATCAGCATGCCCAGGCCGACGCGCACCTGCGCGTGCGCCATGGGAGCGAGCGTGAGCAGCAGGCCGCTGAAAGCGCACAGGGCCATGCCCCAGACGACCGAAATTTTGGGCCCGTAGGTATCGGAGATGCGGCCTGCCCAGGGGCGGCTGATCAGTGTCGCCATGTACTGCACGCTGATGACAAAGCCGGCCATCGTGGTGCTGAAGCCCATGGCCAGGTGCACATGGGTGGGAAGCACGGCCAGCGGGAGCCCCATGGAGAGATACACAAGAAAGGTAAAAGCGGTGTAGCCGAGAATTTTTAGCGTATTGCCTTTATCGGGCCCAGTTTTATCCGGCACAGTTGTGACGGAGGCCTCCACAGAAGGCTGTTGGCTGAGGACTTGCAAGGGACTCATACTCTATTATCGTTCATCCGGAAGGGGCTGGCTTCCGTCTGGCTTCGCCTTATCCCGCACCGTACAATAGAGTTGCAGCACTTTCCCCGGAGGCATTTGCCCTGCTCGAACAACTGGCTTCTTTCCTGACGACGCAAAGCTTCGCAGCGGCACAGACGCTCGGGTTTTTCATGCCGAAGAACGACCTCCGGCACTACCTCCGCTACCACTACGGCGACCACACCTTCGAGCACCTTTACCGCTGGAACTGGTTCGACACCTCGCTGCTGATTCCGTACTTCATCGTCATGATCATCCTGGCGTTCTACGGACTGCATCGCTACCAGCTGGTCTATCTCTATTACAAGAATCGCAAGAACGCCGCAAAGGAACCGCCGAAGCGCTTCGAGACGCTGCCCAAGGTGACCATCCAGCTGCCCATCTTCAATGAGCAGTTCGTCATCGACCGCCTGATAGATGCCTGCTCGAAGATCGACTATCCGCGCGAGCTGCTCGAGATCCAGGTGCTCGACGACTCGACCGACGAGACGAAAGACGTAGCCAGCGCCATCTGCACGCGCTACCAGGCGATGGGCACGCCCATCGTCTACCTGCACCGCACCAATCGCCACGGCTTCAAGGCCGGTGCGCTCGACGAAGGCCTGAAGGTTGCCAAGGGCGACTTCGTGGCCATCTTCGACGCCGACTTTGTGCCTCCGCCGGACTGGCTGATGAAGGTTGTGCACCACTTCGCCGAGCCTGAAATCGGCATGGTGCAGACGCGCTGGACGCACCTGAACCGCGACTACAGCTTTCTCACGCAGGTGGAAGCCATCCTGCTCGACGGACATTTTGTACTGGAGCATGGAGGTCGTTCGCGCGCCGGTGTCTTCTTCAACTTCAACGGCACGGCTGGCATGTGGCGCCGCGAGGTGATCGGCGAGGCAGGCGGATGGCAACACGATACGCTTACCGAAGACACCGACCTCAGCTATCGCGCACAGCTCAAGGGCTGGAAGTTCAAATACCTGCAGGACGTCGAATGTCCGGCCGAGCTGCCCATCGAGATGACGGCATTCAAGACGCAGCAGGCGCGCTGGGCCAAGGGACTCATCCAGACCTCGAAAAAGGTTCTGCCGAATGTCTTCAAGAGCGATCTGCCATGGCACATCAAGCTCGAGGCCTGGTATCACCTGACGGCGAACCTGAGCTATCCGCTGATGGTGGTGCTCTCCGTGCTGCTCATGCCGGCCATGGTCATCCGCTTTTACCAGGGATGGTTCCAGATGCTGCTGATCGACTTTCCGCTCTTCATGGCGTCGACCTTCTCGATCTCGTCGTTCTACCTTGTCTCGCAGAAAGAGCTGTTCCCGAAGCGCTGGTATCGCACGTTTCTCTATCTGCCGTTCCTGATGTCGCTGGGCGTGGGCCTGACCGTGACGAACACCCGCGCGGTGATGGAAGCGATCTTCGGCATCAAGAGCTCCTTCAAGCGCACGCCGAAGTATCGCGTGGAGAAGCGCGGCGAAAAATCGCAGGCTGCAAAATATCGCAAGCGGCTCGGTATCGTTCCGTGGATCGAGCTGGCCATCGGCTGCTACTTCGCGCTGACTATCTGGTACGCGTGGGTGAATGAGAACTACTTCACCATCCCGTTCCTTCTGCTGTTCGTCATCGGCTACTGGTACACCGGTCTGCTGTCGTTGCTGCAAGGGCGCTTCGAGCGCTGGCGCAGCGGCGGAGCGAATCTCGATGAATCGTCACCGAAGCCTTTCCCGGTTGGGGTGTAGATCGTAAGAATATGTTCGGTTTCTTTCTCGTATTCGCTCTTTCCGCATTCAGCGCACTCTGGTGCCTGCTCTGCTATCTCATTTCGTATCTGAGCGGATGGATGAAACTATCGAACCACTTCGCTGCAGATCGCTCCTTCACTTTCTCCGGCGAACGCGTTCGCTTCTGCAGCGGCTCGATGCTCCGGCACATTCAGTACAGAGGCATCCTCGAAGTCGGCTGCAACGAAGACGGCTTGCATCTTGCACTCATCTGGCCGTTTCGCATCAGCCATCCGCGTCTGATCATTCCCTGGGGCGAGATCGCTATCGGCGAACCGGAAAAGCGATTTGGCATTTTCACGGTCACACCGCTTCTACTGGGAAGAACACTGCAGACGCCGTTCACGGTCTACACCGGCCGCGCCCGGCAACTCATCGAAAAGTGGGTCGCGGAAGTCGCTCCGTAAAAGATACGGTTCGGGAATGGATGACGCGCCTTTGCTTTAGGGGAGGGTAAAAGTGCAGATCCCTCATTGCCTTCGAAATGAAAGACGAATAGAGATCAGCGGACAAACGGGTGGCGCAAAAAAGGTGTCGCTTAAAAACAAGCGAAGACTGAGAAGAAGCAGGTCAGCGCTTTAGCCCTGATATTTCCGGTTCAGTGAGAAAAGGGATTGCCGCCCTTGAGGTAAGTTCCAGAACCTTGAGGTAAGTTCCACAACGAAAGAGCGGAGGCCAAGGCCTCCGCTCTTTCGTTTGATTTGTGAAACGGGTTAGAAGCGAACGCCGAATGTAACCGGCAGCAGGCTCGAAGTTCCCGAGTTAAAGTTGTTGGCGTCGACGCCGTTGTATGTAGGCGAGTTCACCCACGTATAGCGAACCTCAGCGAAGAGCTTGCCGTTGCTGTCAGGACCGAAGGCCTTCCAATAAGCGCCTACGCCGAAGTTCAGGCCGCCCTGGTTGCTGGATGAGTGCGCGACGGTTGCCGGCACGCCGTAGCAGCCATAGAAGTAGTCGCATTCAGCGACCTGCTCGGTGAGGTTGGTCACCTTGCGATAGAAGCCGCCGCCACCGGTGACGTATCCGCCGAAGGTCTTCGTCAACGGCTGGTACCAGACCGGCTGAATCGTGAACGACCAGATGTTTACATTGCCGCCCAGCGGCTGATCCAGTCCGCTGCCCACGGCCAGTTCCGTCAGAGTGCTGCCCGGAATCTTGTCGCGGTTGAAGTTGTATTCAATGAGCGTGGCAAAGTGCTTGGTGAAGTTCCAGCCGCCACCCGCGCGAATGTTGTAGCCGTAGGTCTCGCCGATGCTGAGCGGATAGTCGGGACCGCCGTGCGTGGTATTTCCAAGAGGCGCGGTAAAGCCGGCACCCGCTTCGATGGCGATGTGGCTCCAGCGATCGTTCGATGAGCCGGGGTAGCGATGGTAGCCGCCGCCATACTGGGGAGCGGGTGCATTCGAGCCGCCGACTCCGCCTTCGCCGCCGTCCACGTCGGAGTTCAGTATCGCTTTCCAATCGGAAGAGCTTGAGTACGCGTGACCGCTGTCATCAGTTGTGGCCGTCGCATTGCTCTGGGCCGACGCCATGAAAGGCATCGCGGCAAAAGCAACAGCTGTAACAGTCATAGCGATGCGTCGCATCAGGCTCCGTGAAGAATTGCAGTTCTCAACCATGAAGATTCCTCGAAGGATCGGTAGATTTACCGGAGGCCGCGGCTTGATAGGCAGTCCCCTTGTACGGTCGAACCCCGATCTTAGGGTTTAGACGCGGTATTGCGGCATTTTGTTTTACAAAAACATGAAGGCCGGGAGACCCGGCCTTCATGTTTCATCTGTCTCGACCTAGTGGATGTCGAATTGCTCCGGGTGCAGGGTCGGATCGCTCTTGACGATGATCGTCTTGCCTGCCAGCTCTTCCAGCTCGTTGAGCCAGTGGCCGTTACCCGCCTTCAGCGTCTTTACTACTTCCGGATTCACGCGCAGCATCACGTCATTGCGATCGAGATGCTTCTGCATCTTCCGCATCTCGACATAGATCTCGTTCGCGACCGTCACCGGGCTCTTTACCATTCCGGTACCGGTGCAGATGGAGCACGGCGTGCTAAGCGTGCGCTCGAGCGACTGCTTGACGCGCTTACGTGTGATAGCCACGAGACCGAAGTCATTAAACTGAAGCACCTTGGAAGGAGCGCGATCCTTCTTGAGCTCCTCTTCGAGCGCTGCCATCACCTTATGGCGATTCTTGCGCTCATCCATGTCAATAAAGTCGATCACGATGATGCCGCCCAGGTCGCGCAGGCGAATCTGGCGCACAATCTCCGGAATCGCATCGAGGTTCGTCTTGAGGATCGTATCCTCGAGGCGAGCCGTCTTGCCCACATACTTGCCGGTGTTGATGTCGATAGCCACCAGTGCTTCGGTCTGGTTGATGACGATCGAACCACCCGACTTGAGCCACACCTTCGATTTGAGAGCCTTCGAGATTTCGTCCTGGATACCAAAGTGTTCGAAGAGCGGCGTTTCCTTGGTATAGAGCTTCACGCGGCGCACCAGCGAAGGCTGGAAGCGGTTGAGGAAGCGCACCGTCCGCTCATATTCAACTTCGTTGTCGACCCAGATGGCCGAGAAGTTATCGCTCACCTGGTCGCGGAGCACGCGCTCGACAAGATTGAGATCGTGATAAATCAGCGCCGGAGCCTTGCTCGACTCTTCACGCTGCTTAATCTCAGTCCACAGGCTGATGAGGAAGCGTAGATCGGCGCGAAGCTCTTCTTCGCTCGCTCCATCGGCAGCAGTACGAACGATAAACCCTCCGCCTGCCTCGCCACGCTCGCTGATCAGAATGCGCTTGAGCCGCTGGCGCTCTTCGTCGGAAGAAATCTTGCGCGACACACCAACATGGTTGACCGTCGGCATAAACACCAGGAAGCGGCCCGGCAACGCAATGTGGCTGGTGATGCGCGCGCCCTTCTTGGCGATCGGTTCCTTCGCAATCTGGACAAGAATCTCCTGGCCCTGCTTCAACAGGTCGCTGATGATCGGCAGGTCCATGGTCTGGGCCGACTGGCGGCGTCCGCCCTGGCGTCCGCGGCCACCCTGGTGACCACCGCCACCACGGCGGTTGTCACGGCGATCTCCGCGGCGTCCGCGATCCTCGCGGCGCGGTGCACGCCCGGGAGTCGCGACGGATTCACCCACGCTCGCTCCGGCCTCGGCTACCTCATAGCCACCGGCATCCTCCACGTCTTCGAGGACGCTTTCGGCATCTTCGTAGCCGTTCTCTTCCTCGGCTTCTTCTTCAGGCTCATCGGAAACGCGCTGGCTCAGGTGTACTTCGCGAACCAGCTCGCCGATCTCGGGGGCCGTGTGATCGAGCGTCTCTTCCTCGAGCTCTTCATCCTGATCATCTGCGTAGGCATGCAGCGGCTCGAAGTCATACTCTTCTTCGTCGATCGTCTCTTCTTCGAGCGATCCTTCGCCCGGAGCAAATCCATAGGGCGGCTCAGCAGCTTCGGTCGCGGGCTCTTCTTCTATCTCAACAGCTGAGGCCTGCACTTCGACCGGCAGTTCTTCAGTCATCTGCCCGGGCTCATGAATCGTCTCGTCAATCTCGTGAGTCTCGTGAGTCTCGTTGGCGTCTTCTACGTGAGATTCTTCTTCCGGTTCGCTGGCCACGCGGAACTCGCTGGGGGCAACCGGATCGACGCGGTGCGAAGCCGAAGCGTTTTCCGGCTCGAACTCGTGCACCTCTTCGATCATCTCCTCGGCATGTTCAGGCTGCTCGGTTTCGAGGTGAAGCGATCCGTTCTCCTCAACCACGGAGGGCTCAGGCGAAGCATCCTCAGCCGGGGTCTCATTCACCTCGGCAACGGCCATGCCGAACTGCTCGGTTTCCTCAGGTACAAGTTCTTCGCTGGGCGACTGCGTCTCGATCGGCGCAGCATCGCTTTCCTCGCCGACTGCCGGCGCGGAAACTTCCGCCGCAGCAACTTCCGGCTCCTGCACGGTAGAGACGGCCTCAAGTTCTTCCGGAGCATTTTCTTCTGTTGCAGAGACGGCCTCAACAGCAGGAACTTCCTCGCGATCGCGATAGCGCGAAAGAGACTCGCCCGGCAGCAGACCCTTACCATCCCACTCGATCGGAGCTTCGATCAGCGTGGAAGGTTTAGGCGCAACGTAGTTGATCTTCGGCTGCGGCTTTGTCACAGCAGCCTCGGCCTTCGGCTCTTCTGCCTTGGGTACACCGCCGTACTTCGAGAGCGACTCGCCCGGCAGCACAAACGCGGGTGCGTGCGGTGCGTGCGCAGCCGGTGCGGCGGCTACCGGAACCGGAGCGGCAACAGGCTCTTCGTCGGCCGAAGGCAAAAAACCGTCGATCTCTTCAATGATTTCGTTCGTATCGACAGCTTCGATCTCGGTTTCTGTCGAAGCAGGTGCGTTCTGAGCCTCTTCCTGGCTGCGGTTGCGGACTCCGCGGCGGCGGCCGCGACGTCCGCGCCAGCGGCGGGTTCCTGAAGGAGCCTCGCTATCCTCGCCTTCTTCCGCGGATGAAGACGACGCAACAGCAGCATCAGGCTGAGCCTGCGCCTGCTGGCGATTGTCCCGGTTCTGGTCGCGATTTTGATCGCGATGTTCGCGACGGCCCTTCGGGGCTGCGTCCGCCGACTCAAAGTCGGCTCCGTCTTCCTGTTCTTCGAGGAAATCGGTTACGTAAAGGAAGGCATCGCGCTCCAGGCCGATATCGACAAACGCCGACTGCATGCCGGGAAGCACGCGGGTAACTTTACCCTTGTAAATGGAACCGGCGAGTGTGTATTCGTTCTCGCGCTCGTAGTAGATCTCGGAAAGTTCGTCGTTCTCGAGAATCGCCAGCCGCGTCTCGTGCGGCGTGGTGGAAATGCAAATTTCTTTCGACATGCTGCCTCTCTCATCTCACGGACAAGCCGTGAAATAACGGTCGAGACAGATCAGCGCGGGAGCCCGGACGAAAGCAGGGATGACGAAGAGATGGCCGGCTCGAAGCAGATTCTTTGCGTGACGGTGCGATAGCGCACCGGCCGGTTGCCCGGCGGGTCCTCACTGAAAAAACCAACATTCTGAAGGTGGACATCCGGGCGCAGGGAGTTTGTGACCGCTCTTGCCGTTCGAACCGGCGGGGCCGTTACCCATCCTTGCGCGCTCATTCCTGAATCCTGTCCGGCCCGGCAACCTGCCCGGCCGGCTAAAGTTAAATTACTTAAATTCTTCAACTTCCCACTCGCCTCAGGCGAGTGTTGTGCTGCAAAACCTGTATGCGCCGGGGACTAGTTCACGAAGCGGTTCATGCGGACATTCATCACCATGCCCAGAGCCAGAAACGTAAACAGTACCGAAGAGCCTCCGTAACTCATCAACGGGAGGGGTATTCCGGTAACCGGCATCAGCCCTATGACCATTCCCACGTTGACCGCGATCTGAAAGATCAGCACGGCCACCACGCCCATCACCAGGAACGTACCTGAGAGATCTGCGGCTGTCTGTGCGTTTTGAATCAAACGCATCAATATGAGGAAGTATATCAGCAGGACCACAACCGCGCCGATAAACCCATGCTCTTCAGCAAATGCGGCGAAAATGAAGTCCGTGTAAGGAATCGGCAGAAAATCGCCCTGGGTCTGCGTACCCTTGGTCGCACCCCGGCCAAAAACACCGCCGTCACCGACGGCAATCTTCGATTGATTGATCTGGTAACCACTGCCCTTGGGGTCGGCATCAGGATTCATGAAGCTGGTCAGACGCGCTTTTTGGTACGGCTTGAGAATCTTGCCGCTGCCAAAAGCGATTCCGACCAGCAGCAATCCGCAGCTGACGAGGACCAGCGCTTTTTTCCAATCGATACCGCCGAGGAAAAGCCCCGCCAGCAGAATAGGCGAATAAGTCAGTGCCGTTCCCAGGTCAGGCTGCTTCAAGACCAGCAGCATGGGTATCCCGACAATTGCCATGGCTTTGCCGATGTCGAGCCAGGAAAGCTGCTTCCCTGCAAGGTTCACGAAATACTTCGCGATGGCGAAGATCAGGATGAGCTTGACCCACTCCGATGGCTGAAAATGAATGCCTCCAGGCAGCTTGATCCAGCGCCGCGCGCCCAGCACCTTTGTGCCCACCACGATCACCGCGACCAAAGAAACCAGGCAGAAGCCATAGATCCAATGGATGATGTCGAGAATGCGATGGTAGTCCACCAGCGACAGCGCGAACATCGCCACCATGCCGCCCAGAAGCCATAAAATCTGCGTCTTATAAAACCCGACAAACTTGGTATGCAGGGTAGCCGAGTAGATTTCGAAGACGCTGATAACCGACAGCAACAGCACAAACCCAAGCAGGGTCCAGTCGAAATCGCGGAAGGAGAGAAATCGTCGCATCGGGGGCTATCTCATCTTAACGACTTCTGGCGGTATCGGCTAACAAGTGCGGATTCCTCACTTCGTTCGGAATGACAAAGGGTGTGGTCGGGATGACCAATGGGTGCTGAGTATCAGCATTGATTCCAATTGAACTGTCATCCCGAACGCAGTGAGGGATCTGCACCTTTTATTTCCGCCAATCCTCGCTGAGGTCATGCCACGAAGGGTTTTGCTTCTCAATCAGCGCAAGCTTCTTAGCGCGGCTCCAGCCCTTGATCTCTTTCTCACGATCAATCGCATTGGTGACGTATTGAAAGTGTTCAAACCACACGAGCCGCTCACACTTGTATTTCTGACTGAAGCCGGGAATGGTGCCGGATCTGTGCTCTTCAACTCGTCTCTGAATACTATTAGTCATTCCGCAATAAAGAACGCGAGTACGACTGGCAACGATATAGACGTAGTAATGATGGTCTTTCACCGACAAGAGTAAAGTGCAGATCCCTCACTGCGTTCGGGATGACAACCTTTAGGGTATCTCTCTACTCTTGAGGATATCTCTCTACTTTTGTCATCCCGAACGCAGTGAGGGATCTGCACCTTATATAAACCTCGCACCGGAACAATCCCTACTGCTGCTCTTCCGGCTTTGCGGGAGTAACCGGTGCAGGCTTAGGCACTGCCGGCTTCGGATGCTGAACCGGCTGATCGCCGGCGGCGGCGTTTCCAGAGGGCTTCAACGCGAAGTGTCCGGTGTGAACGGTCCCCACCGCGTCGGTCGCATCCTCCGCTCCAGCAGCGTCCTTCTTCGCCGGATCGGCCCAGACTGCGCCGACCTCGACGGGCTTCTCCGCCGCCTCCGCCACGAGATTATGATTCAGACGCCGCTGCTTATCGACGAAGGCCTCGATCACCTTCGCAGCCAGCGGAGCAGAAACGTTGCCCCAGCCGCCGTGCTGCCAGAAGACGGCAACCACGATGTCCGGGTTGCGACGGGGAGCCATGCCGACGAACCATGCATTCGCGCGCTCGTTTACATTTGACGAAACCTTCAGCGCGCCGAAGCTGTGGTTGACGACCTGGGCCGTGCCTGTCTTACCGGCAAAGTCAATATTTTCGAGGTGATCCGCGAACGCCGTGCCGCCGGGGCCGGTGACCGCGGCCATCCCATCTGTGATCGTCTCCCAGTTTGCCGGATCGATCTGCATGGTCTTGTCGCCGGAGCCGGGGAAAGAATCCCTCATTGCCGTACGAAACTCCGCAGGCAGTTCATCCGGAAAAACAACATGGGGGCGCTTCAACACGCCGCCCGAGGCGATGCCGCCGAGCGCCCGAGCCAGCTGAATCGGGGTTGCGGCAACTGCGCCCTGTCCGATACCCACCGAAACAGCCTCGCCTGCGTACCACTTTTCGTGAAAGGTCTTCATCTTCCACTCGGTGGAGGGCATGACGCCGGTGATCTCATCCGGCAGGTCGATACCTGTCTTCATACCGATACCCAGCCCATGCGCATATTTCGCGATGGTGTCGATACCCAGGCGCGCGGCAAGATTGTAGTAATAGGTGTCGCAGGAGAGCGGAATGGCATTGTGAATGTCCACCGCGCCGTGATGGCGGTCGCAGGCGTAAAAGTGGCCGTACAACTCGGCACCGCCCTGGCAATTTACCTTCAGATTTTGCGCGACGCCTTCCTGCAATCCGGCGACCGACATGATGATCTTGAAAGTCGAGCCAGGAGGCGACTGCGCCTGGATCGCCTTGTTCAGCAGCGGATGATTCGGATCGGTAATGAGCTTGTTCCACTCGTCGCGGCCGATCTTCACGGCGAAGGCATTCGGGTCGAAGGTCGGGCGGCTCACCATGGCAAGCACCTCGCCGGTATGCGGATCGAGCGCGACAATCGCGCCCTGGCGATCGCCAAGGGCATTTTCCGCAGCTCTTTGGATGTCCAGATCGATGGTCAGCCTCAGGCTCTGGCCGGGCTTCGAGCGCTCGGTGCCGAGCTTGCCTACTTCGCGGCCATGGCTGTCGACCAGCACATCGCGCGAGCCGTCGGTGCCGCGCAGGATGGCGTCATAAGAAGCCTCAACGCCGGACTTGCCGACCACGTCGCCAGGTTCGTAATACGCATAGCGGGGATCGTTCAGCATCTCTTCGCTGACTTCACCCACGTAGCCGATCAGGTGGGCAGCGAATCCGTCTTTTGGATAGAGACGCCGCTGTTCGTCAACGGTTTCAAGCTCGGGCATCTCGTCACGGTGCGCTTCGATGAACTCCTGTTCGTCGGGCGTGATGTCCTGCTTGAGCGGCAACGGCTGATACTTCGGAGCGGCGCGGTACTTTCGCAGGATGGCGTGGATCTGGTCCACGGTCATGTGCAGGCCGCGAGCGATCAACGGCAGATCCGGCTCGAAGTCGTGCCCCTGCTCACGAACCAGGAAGCAGGAGACGGACGGATAGTTATCTACGAGGAGACGGCCTTCGCGGTCGAAGATCTGGCCGCGCGGGGCGAGGATCGGAACCTTGCGAATGCGATTCGCTTCAGCCAGCGCGCGATAGTTCTCCGCGCCGACGACCTGCAACCTCCACAGTCCGAAGATAAGCACCAGCATGACGCCGACGATCACATACTGAAAGATCGTCAGCTTAATCGCCGGGAGCTTTTCTTCCTTCTGTACTACTTCCAGATCCATGGGGGATGCCTGTTCCTTTTGACGTTACTCCCGCGGCTTCGTAAGGTCGAGCAGGGCGAAGATCACGACAGCCAATAGTGCGTTGATACCGATGCGCAACAGTTCATGCAGCCAGTTCCAGGGCATGGGCTGGGCGAGCAGATGCCGTACCAGCACCCAATCGATGGCATTGTGCAGCATGAAAAAGGCAATGCTCAACAACAACCGGGTGCCGTGGCTCTCCGTGTCGACAAGCGCGCCGACCGAACCGGCAAGATAACCGATGACGCACTTCGCAATGCCGAATACACCGAGCGGCTGGCCGGTTATCGCGTCCTGCGCGAGACCCATGAATGCTCCGCCGATGGTGCCGGCGATGGGGCTGCGCCGCTGCATCGAGAAGTAAATCACCACGATCAGCGGCAGATCCAGGATAGCCAGCGGCGCAAAATGTAACGGCAGAAATGACTGCAGTCCCAGTGCGAGCAGGGGCGTCAGCACGTACACGATGAGCGGAAAAGACTGTTCATCCACCTCGCGGCGGTTGGAGGCCATCAAGGGCAACTTTAATTTCCTCCCGGAGGCGTGGTGGATTGCTGTTTCGGTCGCGACGAGGGCGGACGGCTGCCATCGTCGGGAACCAGTGTCGGTCCACGGCGGGCTGGCGGCGTCGAAGATGTAGCGCCATTTCCCTGCGCCGGGTGTTGCGTGGCTGGTTTGGGCGCGGCCGTGCCACCGGTTGCCGGCTTGGCCGTTCCGGGGCCATTGTTTGCTGGGCGCGTGGCGGAAGGAGCTGCGGGCTTCGGCGTCGTGCTCTTTACCGGCCCGTCCACAATCACGTTGACATGGGAGCGCGTCTGCTGAGCCGGAGCCGGGGGCGTTCCAGGATTCGTAGATCGAGCGGCCGGGTTCGCGGTTCGCGGCGAGGTAGATTCAGAGCCCGTCGTAGTACGCGGAGTTCCGGTAGCTGTGGCCGCCGGCGGCCTCGAAGCTGGCTGCGTCGAGCCCGATGCTGATGACGATCTCGGCGATCCGGGAAGCGCGGAAGACGGTGCCGCTGGATGCACCGTGCCTGAGCTGCTTCCGGAAACGCCTGATGGAGTTCCGGTGGTCGTTCGCGGCAATGCCGTACCTGTCGCAGGCCGGTTAGCAGATCCTGTCGCAGTCGAGCCGGTCCGGGGTGCAGCGCTAACACCACTGGCGGGAAGTGCCGAATGAGTCGTTCCGGTTGCGGATGCTGAAGGCGAAGGACGCGGCACACCCCCTGCAGCTCCTGCTCCGGCTGCATGAGTAACTGCCGTCGAGCCCGCTGGATGAGCGGCTTCGGCTGCGGAATGCGCACCCGAGCCGTTCTCGGCGGAAGCTGGCGCGGCCGCTGCGTTTTCCGCCGGTTTCGGCCTGGCTGCATTCGGAATTTCTTCGGTGCCGCGACGCAACGGAGCAAGGTGCTCGCCGGGGGTCATGGAACTGGCCGAAGGAACCGAACCGGGGGTGTACTGGTCCGGATGCAGGTTTCTCGGCGGAGGAATCGGCCTCATCGCGGGGCTGTTACTCGTCGTGTTGGCGTCCGGATTCGTGTCGGCAGGCGCATTGGGATCGCTCTTGGCGGGCAAACGCTCGGAGAGGATATCCGAAGCACGCTTCTGCGCCGCCTCGCCTTCGGCCTCGCTTGCAGCCAGATCCTTTGCTGTCTGCGGCGACATCGACGGTCCGACGTTCGTCACTACCAGGACTTCTTCAAGCCGCGAAAGATTTGCCGCGGGATGGATACTCACATCGACCAGTGGATCGCGGTCGGGGTCGGTGGCAATCTTATCGACCGTCCCTACCGGCAGGCCACGCGGAAAAATCTGGTCGCCACCGCTGGTCAGGATGCGGTCGCCGGCCTGGATGCGCTCATCGGGCGAGACATTGATTACCTGCGGCTGCCCATTAAAAGTGCCCTTCAACACGCCGCGAGTGCGCGTCTTCTCCAGGATGACGCCCACACCGCTGGTCGGATCGGAGATGAGCAGTACCTGCGCGGAACGGGCGAAAACGTCCTTCACTCGCCCTACAATGCCATCGCCTGTAACAACGGGCATGTCCTGCTCAAGGCCGTCTTCTGAGCCTTTGTCGATGTAGAGAACGCGCGACTGGTCGGTGCCCGAGGTGCCGACCACTTCTGCCGGCACGGTCTTATAGATGTAGCTCTTCCGGAAATCGAGCAGCTTCTGAAGCCGCTGGCCCTGGCGGGCATCTTCGGCAAGGCCAGCCTGCTCAAGCTGGAGGCGCTCCACCTGATTCTTTAGCTCGGCGTTATCCCGGCGGACATGGATAAGATCCACGTAGCCGAACCAAAGCCCGCGAAACCACTCCCCTGTGGCGCGCAGGGCGTGCTCGGGAGGAGTAACCACCGTAGTCACCACAGAGCGAACAATGCCGACGCCTTCGCGATCTCGCGCGTCGGGCGTAGAACGCCTGGCCTGTACCGCCAGTACCAGTAACTGCAGTACCAGTACGGCGATCAGCACCAGAACGTTTTTAAATCGGCTGAGAAAAGATTCCATTACCTGATTCGAAACCTGGCGGTTACCCTCGTACCGCCATTCTCTTCCGCGCCTCTGTTAGTCGATCTTGATCTTGCGCAGCAGACGGAAGTCGCTGAGCATCTTTCCTGTTCCCAGCACCACGCTGGCGAGCGGATCGTCGGCAATCGAGACCGGCAGCCCGGTTTCTTCACGAATACGCTTGTCCAGATTCTTAATAAGCGCGCCGCCACCGGTAAGCACAATGCCGCGGTCGCTGATATCGGCGCTCAGTTCGGGAGGCGTGCGTTCAAGCGCTACACGGATGGCGTTCATGATGGTCGAGATACTCTCGCCCAGCGCTTCGCGAATTTCGCTGTCTTCGATGGAGATGGTCTTCGGCACGCCCTCGATGAGGTTGCGGCCCTTGATCTCCATGGTCAGAGGCTTGTCCAGCGGATAAGCCGAGCCCAGCTCGATCTTGATCTGCTCGGCGGTGCGCTCACCGATGAGCAGGTTATATTTCCGCTTCAGATAATTCATGATCGCTTCGTCCATCTGGTTGCCGGCCATGCGGACCGACCGCGAATAGACGATGCCCGAAAGCGAGATCACTGCAATGTCAGTAGTGCCGCCGCCGATGTCGACGACCATGTTGCCCGAAGGCTCAGTGATCGGCAGACCCGCGCCGATAGCCGCGACCATCGCCTGCTCTACCAGGAACACTTCGCTGGCCTTGGCACGGTAGGCTGAGTCCTCGACGGCGCGCTTTTCTACCTGCGTAATCTCAGAGGGCACGCCGATGACGATGCGCGGATGCACCATCATCTTGCGATTGTGAGCCTTCTGGATGAAGTAGTTCAGCATCTTCTCCGTCACCTTGAAGTCGGCGATGACGCCGTCCTTCATCGGTTTGATGGCGACGATGTTGCCCGGAGTGCGGCCCAGCATCTCCTTGGCTTCCTTGCCGACGGCCTCTACTTCACCGGTGTTCTTGTTGATCGCTACGATCGAGGGCTCGTTGACAACGATGCCTTTGTTGGCCGCGTAGACAAGCGTGTTTGCTGTGCCCAGGTCGATCGCCAGATCGCTGGAAAAAACACTGAACAACGAGCGCACTCCGTGTGCCCGCGACGAGCGAGACTGAAAACCATTCGATGACATGAAGTAGATGACTTCTCTTAGAGGAGTTCCACCCTAATTGTAAGGCCATAAGGGCAATTGCTGCACCGCTCAAAACCGTGGAATTTCTTGGGTAACCCTCACGAATATTTGTGTACCTATCACGTTCCAGCATAGTAAAACGTCCTGTGACGAGGATCGGAGCCAGTCTCACCGCACCTCCCTATTGCTCCGAATACAAATAATGACGACACAGTCGATAGTCAATGTGCCACAGCACGGGACCGGCGGATCGCTCACATTTCATCGCACACCCCTTCCTGCCCTCACTGGAATCCGCTTCGTCGCGGCGATCCAGGTGGTGCTCTTTCATTTCGGAGCAGGTTTTGCAGGCCGGCATAACGCCCCTGTCCTGCTGACGAATGCTCTTGCCAACGGCTGGACGGCAGTTACTCTCTTTTTCATCCTCTCCGGATTCATTCTGAGCTACACCTACTGCGGCCAGATCGAAGAACCTGGAGGCAAGACCCGTTTCTGGGAAGCCCGCTTCGCCCGCATCTATCCGGTTTATTTCCTTTCGCTCATCCTCTGCTGGCCTTTCAACAGTCATCCGGGGCCTGGTCTGTCGATCGCCGTCTTCACCATGGTGCAGAACTGGAATCCTTTCCACGTTGAATATGGCGGCGCCTGGAACATGCCCGCCTGGACGCTTTCGACCGAGGCTTTTTTCTACCTGCTTTTCCCCTTCGTACTACCCCTGCTCGAAAAATGCTCGGTCCGGGCGCTGAGATTCGTCGCGGCTGCCACGCTGCTCCTCATCGTCTTTGGACACACCATGACGCATGCGATCGATCCGCTGACGCGGGTCACGGGACTTCCCCTCCCTGTATTCCGGTTCCCGGAGTTCCTGGCCGGAATGACGCTCGGGTTAATTTTCTTGCGGAGTCCCCGCCCTTCTCCGCGACCCTGGCTCTCGCTGGCCGCGATTCTCTCCCTGCTGGTGATACTCTGCTTCGTAAAAGGATCATGGCTGTCACTTATGGCCATCCCTCTCGCCGTCCTCATCTACGAACTGGCTGCCGGCAACAGCCTTCTCGCCCGATTCCTTGGCTCCAGGCCGCTCACCCTGCTTGGAGGCGCGAGCTATGCCATTTACCTGCTTCAGGAACCGGTGCGCTCCTGGTTGCATGTGGCCGTGACTGGCTCCTACGACCTGAGAACTGCGAAAGGCGGCATCGACGTACTGCTCAGCCCCGTTGTGCTCGTCATATTCTCCATCGGGGTCTTTCTACTCTGGGAGGAACCGATGCGCAAACAGATTCGCCTCTGGTTTAAGCGGCACAACCGGGCTTCACCGGTAAAGGCTGCATAAAACTGTCGTCACAGGGCAAACTCCGATCGGGCAGCGCGAATCGCGGCGCGAGATTCATACTGACTTCGACCCCGGGGATATTGAGGCGTCACAAGGGCCGCGCCTTCCGTTATCCTTGAATGTTTCAGCCTCAAGGAGAAATCGAGCATGTCGCACACCGTTTATACGAACCTGATCGGCGGACAGTGGACGCCGGCCCGCACCGGCAAGAGCTTTGCCAACGTCAACCCCGCCGATTCCGATGACGTGCTGGGCGATTTCCCCTCTTCGGGCGCGGAAGACGTGAACGATGCCGTGGCCGCCGCAGCGGAAGCATGGAAGACCTGGCGGCTGGTTCCGGCGCCCAAGCGGGCCGAAATCCTCTATCGCACCGGCGAGATTCTCACGCAGCGCAAGGAACAATATGCCCGTGAGATGACCCGCGAAATGGGCAAGGTGCTGAGCGAAACCCGCGGCGACGTACAGGAAGCCATCGACACCGCGTATTACATGGCCGGCGAAGGCCGCAGGCTCTTCGGACAGACTACGCCGTCGGAGTTGCAGAGCAAATTCGCCATGTCCGTCCGCATGCCGGTGGGCGTTGTCGGCATGATCGCGCCGTGGAACTTCCCCATGGCCATCCCTTCGTGGAAGCTCTTCCCCGCGCTGGTCTGCGGCAACACCTGCGTTATCAAGCCCGCGGAAGACACGCCGCTCTCGACCTACAACCTTGTTCAGGCACTTATGGACGCAGGGCTCCCACCAGGCGTGGTGAATATCGTTTCCGGCTTCGGACCGGATGCCGGCGCACCACTGGTTTCGCATCCTGGCGTCCGCGCGATCTCGTTTACCGGGTCGAGCGAGGTGGGGCGTATCGTCGGTCAGACGGCCGCGGCCAACTTCAAGCCCTGCTCGCTCGAGATGGGCGGCAAGAACGCCATGATCGTCCTCGACGATGCCAATCTCGATCTTGCCCTCGACGGGGCAGTCTGGGGAGCCTTCGGCACGACAGGCCAGCGCTGCACGGCGACCAGCCGCATCATCCTTCATGAAAAAATCGCCGCTGAATTTACGAAGAAGCTCGTGGCCCGTGCCGACGCGCTGAAGGTCGGCAACGGACTGGATGAATCCGTGCAAATGGGACCGCAGGTAAACCAGCAGCAGATCGAGACCTCGATCCGCTACTGCGAAATTGCCCGCAAGGAAGGCGCAAAGCTGCTTACCGGCGGCGATCCGCTCGAAGACGGCAGCTTTGATCGCGGACATTTCTTTGCGCCGACGGTCTTCGGCGACGTATCGGCGAAGATGCGCATCGGTCAGGAAGAAGTGTTCGGACCCGTGGTCAGCCTGATTACCTGCCGCGATTTCGACGAAGCGCTTGAGATCGCCAATGGCATCGAGTACGGACTTTCGACCGCACTCTACTCCCGCGATGTAAACAAAGCCTTTAGGGCGATGCGCGACCTGGAAGCCGGCATCACCTACGTGAACGCCCCAACGATCGGAGCAGAAGTCCACCTGCCTTTCGGCGGCGTAAAGAAGACCGGCAACGGGCACCGCGAGGGCGGCACCGGCGCACTCGATTTCTATACCACCTGGAAGTCGGTGTACGTCGATTATTCCGACAAGCTGCAAAGAGCGCAGATCGATAATGCGTAGGAACAGATCCTGGAACAATGTTCCGGGGTAATAACTTCCGAGCCTTGTGAAATTCACCCTATTTTCAGCTCATTTCCGCATAACCGATGCGGAAATGAGCGAGCAGCAGCATCTAAAGGAAAAACCAAGCTGACCCGGGAGACTTCATGACACTTCTGCTCGTTCAGATGGCCACGGTTCTGCTGGTCGCATTGGCCTGCGGATGGCTTGCGCGCAAACTAGGGCAGTCCCGTGTGATCGGAGAGATCATCGGCGGCATCCTCATCGGCCCATCTGTTCTCGGACGCCTTGCGCCTCATGTTTCAGCCTCGCTGTTTCCGATTGGCTCGCTGGGGTCTTTTGAAATTCTCAGCAATATCGGTCTCGTTCTCTTTCTTTTCCTCATCGGCAGCGAGCTGGACTACGAACACCTTCGCAAGCAGAAATCGACTGCGACGCTTGCCAGTTTCATGAGTATCCTCTTCCCGTTCATCATGGCCGCGGTAGCCGCTCATTCCTTGCGCATCCGTTTCGCGCCTGATGGAATTGGCCGCATACCGTTCGTGCTCTTCCTCGGCATATCGATGAGCATTACCGCCTTTCCAGTGCTCGCGCGCATTCTGGAAGAACGCAAACTGCAATCGACGCCGCTCGGCACCACGGCTCTGATGTGCGCCGCTGTCGACGATGTCTGCGCATGGTCGCTGCTCGCCATCGGGCTCACGCTGCTGCCCCAGGCAGGTCATTCCACTCCGATCGGATTTCGTCTTCTATGGCTGGCCGGCTACCTGCTGGTTATGCTGTTCGTCATTCGCCCCATGGGCGCGTGGGTGGTCAAACGGCAGCAGAGCGTAACCCTTTCCTACGAGATGCTGGGGGTGGTTCTGGCCATTGTGCTGGCCTCCGCTGCGGCGACCGAGGCTATCGGCGTGCATCCGCTCTTCGGAGCCTTTCTGGCCGGCATTTGTTTTCCCCGCATCGAGCAATGGCAGACGGCGATCCGCACGCGGCTGGATATGGTCGTTTCCATCCTTCTGCTTCCGCTTTTCTTTGCGTTAACAGGCATGCGCACGCGACTGGACCTGCTGAGCGGCGGAAGAATCTGGCTATGGACCGCGATCGTGCTGCTCGTAGCGGTTGCCGGCAAAATGGGTGGCGCGATTCTTGCTGCGCGCTGGACGGGCCAGGGCTGGCGTGATGCAGCAGCACTTGGAGCCCTGTTAAACACCCGCGGACTGGTCGAACTGGTTGTGCTGAATATCGCTTACAACGCGCATGTATTTTCGCCCACGCTCTTTACCATGCTGGTCGTAATGGCGCTGGTCACCACCATGATCACCACGCCGATCCTCAACCTGCTCGGCGTTGAAGACCGGGGCAAACAGACCGAAGATCTCTCGGCGGTTCAAGTGGCATAGGCTGAAGAGCTTGCTTGCACGCTACAACACGGCGCGGCGGATCGCCGCCCTGGTACTCGCCCTCACCGGATGGGCTGCCCTGCTGCTGCAACTTCGCCTGACCGTAAGCACCTACATGGCTCAGGGCAAATCGCCCTGGGCCGCATTCTTTTACTACCTTGGTTTCTTCACCATCCTGACGAACCTGCTTGCCGCAACCTGCCTGTCGGTCACGGCAGCGCAAAAGCAACTGGCGCCCCGTACGGCAACCGTGCTCTCAGCGGTCACGGTCTACATGGCCATGGTGGGAGGGACCCACGCACTATTGCTGCGCCATGCATGGAATCCCCAGGGATTACAGAAACTTGCCGATGGACTGCTGCACGACATTCTGCCGCTCTCGATCCTCGTCTTCTGGCTGCTGCTGGTACCGAAGGGCCGCTTGCAGTGGCGCTCTCCACTGCCGTGGCTTATCTATCCGCTGGGCTACCTCGGATTGACCATGGTTACGGGCGCAGTAACGCGACAATATCCGTATTTTTTTATCGACGTAACGCTGCTCGGCTATGGACGCGTCCTGCTGTATGCATTTTTCATCACCCTCGCATTTCTTGCCCTCTCTTACATCACGGTCGCGATCGATCGCGCCATGGCCGCGGTGCGTTAGCATGAAAGGTTCGGCAAAGGACAAATCATGATCATCGGTGTACCCAAAGAAGTGAAGGATCACGAGAGCCGGGTTGGCATTACCCCGGCCGGCGTGAAGGCTCTCAGCGAGAACGGCCACAAGGTTCTTGTCGAAACACACGCAGGTGATCTATCTGCATTCACAGACGACGAATACCAGGCCGCCGGGGCGGAGATCGTTGGCTCTGCCCACAACGTGTGGGGCATGGCCGACATGGTCGTCAAGGTAAAGGAGCCGGTCGAAAAAGAATATGGCTTCTTCCGCGAAGGACTGACGCTCTTCACCTACCTGCACCTGGCTCCGCTGCCCGATCTGACCGATCGCCTGCTCGACAAGAAGGTCACCGGCATCGCCTACGAGACCATTCGCGACAAGGCAGGCACACTGCCCCTGCTCACTCCCATGTCTGAAGTTGCCGGGCGCATGTCCGTACAGGTTGGCGCTTCGTTCCTCGAAAAAGAGCGCGGTGGCCGTGGCCTGCTGCTGGGCGGCGTACCGGGTGTTCCTCCGGCGAACGTCTGCATCATCGGCGGCGGCATCGTTGGTACAAACGCTGCAAAGATTGCCGTGGGCATGGGCGCCAAGGTCACGATCGTTGATCTGAACCTGAACCGTCTCCGTGAGCTGGACGATATCTTCAATGGCAAGCTCTTTACGCTGGCCTCGAACTCCTACAACCTGGCCCATGCCACGCGGGAAGCCGATCTCGTCATCGGCGGCGTACTGATTCCGGGCGCCGCGGCTCCCAAGATCGTGACCCGCGAAATGGTTTCGAAGATGAAGAAGGGCGCAGTCATCGTGGACGTCGCCATTGACCAGGGCGGCTGCATCGAGACGGCCAAACCGACGACGCACAGCGCGCCTGCCTACGAAGTTGACGGCGTGGTCCACTACTGCGTGACCAACATGCCAGCCGCGGTACCCAACACCTCAACGCTGGCGCTGACCAACGCCACTTTCCCTTACGTGCTGAAGCTGGCCAAGCTGGGAGCGAAGGCAGCGATTCTGAATGACAACGGAATCTGCGATGGCGTGAACACCTGGGAGGGCAACCTGACCTGCGAGCCGGTTGCAGTTTCTCAGAAGAAGCCATGGTCGCCGGTACGGGAGCTGATCCTTTAATTTCAACAACATAAAGAGGGCGCGGCTTATGGCCGCGCCCTTCTCGTTAATGTGGAATTACTTGACGTGGACCGAGCGCTCGAGGCGGAAGGTGAGCGTCGTTTCGGCCGGGATTACGATTTCCTTGTTCCCGGTGAGCCCCGCGCCTGCGGTACCGGCTCCGGCGCCTGCCAGGCCGCCGATCAGAGCACCCTTGCCGCCGCCGGCGAGGCCGCCGATGATGGCGCCGAGCCCGCCGCCGCCGCCGATGAAGCCCGCGGTGCGCTTGCCCTTGCCCTTTTCAGCGCGCTCAATCGTGCTGCTCTCCACATCGTAGGTGGCGCCGTTGGCGCGGATGGTATCGAGGCGCAGCGAAAGAACTGCTCCGCCCTTGAAGTGTCCCAGGGCCTTGGCATCCACCACGGTGCCGCTGGCGCTGGCGCCGGCGCGAACAGCCGTCCTGCCGCCGACAACGATAGCGCGAGCCACGGTCGCCGTGAAGGTCTCACCCGGCTGGCTGATCTTCGAACCAAGAGCCTGCTGGGTAGTCACAGCAATATGGGTACCGGCCGGAATGACCAGCACTGGAGGCGGCGGAGGCGGAGCCGGAGCAGCGGCGGCAGGTGCTGGAGCGGGAGCAGGTGCAGGTGCAGGCGTTGCGGCTGGCGGGGCCGCTGGTGCTGATGTCGTAGGCGAGGTCGCAGGCGCAGGGGTTGCCGCCGAGGACTGGTCGGCAGGCGGCGCAGGCGGATTTGCCTGCGAAGTGGCCGGAGCTTCATTGCTGGCGGGTGGAGTGCTTTTATTGCAACCGCCGACGAACAGTAGGCTAGCCAGGGCGACGGAAAGGATAGGCGCGTAGGTCCGGTTAAATTTCATAACGGCACATATGATGCCACAACTGAGGTAAAAGTCGTCTGAATTCTTATATCTCCACCGGAAGTACACGGCCTATAATCGTCGGGCAGGGGGACTTTTGGGCGAATCAAGACACCGGCGGATGACCGTCATTCTGCTGGCTGCAGCTGTGCTGTTGCTGGTTATGCTGCTGGGCGCGCTGAATGCCTTCAAGCTGAGCTTCCTGGAGCCTCAGACAACCGGGCAGATTTTTCTCTATACGGCGCTCTCCGTTCTGGCTTTTCTGCTTTTCGTTACGCTCCTCGTTCTGCTCGTCCGCAATATTCTGAAAATGCTGGCCGACCAGCGCAGCCAGGTGCTGGGTTCGCGCCTGCGCTCCCGCATGTTGCTCGGAGCTCTACTGATCTCGTTTGCTCCGGCACTTTTTATGTTTCTGTTCAGCTTCGGGCTGATGAATCGCTCGATCGACCGCTGGTTTTCACAACCCGTCGCCGAACTGCGTGAAAACTCCAACCGCATCGCACTCGACCTGGCTCACTACGTCAGTCTCAATGCGAGAGCGGAGGCCGAATCGCTCTCGCGGTCGGAAGATTTTACCTTCGCCTACAAGACGACCAACGCCGAAGCGATGCTGACCGAGATTCGCAGCCATCGCATTACCCTGCAGGGCGGCTTCGCGATTGTGTTTCGCGATGGCACTGACCTGGTTCGATACCAGATTCCGGAAACAACCCAGCCTGCGGTCGTTCATTCGTGGCTGGAAGGCGACGCCGACTCCGACACCACCGGCAGCTTCATCGCTTCGGCTCTCAAGACCGCCCAGCGCACCGATGAACCGGTTCTCTCCGTCGGTGACGCGCAGTTTGCGGTCGGGGATGCCACCATCGAAGGCGGAGGCGTGATTGTCGTCGGCCTGCCGATGCCTGCCGGCCTCAGCTCAGTGGTTGAGCAGATCCGCAGCGGGACCGACCAGTACTGGAGCATCTACCGCGAACGCCGTACGGTCCGCAGCACATTTTTCCTGCTGTTGCTGATGCTTAGCGCGCTGATCTTCTTCGCCAGCAGCTGGCTTGCGCTCTACCTCTCCAAGCAGATCACGCGGCCGGTTGAAGCTCTTGCCGATGCCATGAACGAAATCGGCAACGGCCGCTACGAGCAGCGCATCACGATCTCCGCAACCGAAGAGCTCGGCGAGCTGATCCGTTCCTTCAACCACATGGCGGCGGATCTTGAGCAAAGCCGCACGCTTGCTGAGACCTCGGCGGCACAGCTCTCTGCCGTCAACCTTACCCTCGAAACCCGCCGTAAAGAGCTGGAGACGATTCTCGAAACCATCCCCAGCGCGGTGGCGACGCTCGATGCGAACCGCTGCATTCTGCAGGCAAACCGCGCCTTCCAGGACATTGCCCTGCTGCACAGCCAGCGTTCGACACCCGCACCATCCCTTGCCGGGACTTCGCTCTCCGCGGTTTTTGCCAACGACCTCTACGGCGAACTCGCGCTGCTGGAGCGCCGCGCGCAGCGCATGGGCATTGCCGCCGCTGAGGTCGAGATGCCCGTCTCCTCCGGCAACCTGAGCCTCACAGCAACGATCGCGGTTCTCGACCTGGGCGTACATAAACGCGGCTCGATCCTTGTGATTGAAGACGTAACCGAGCTGCTGCGTGCGCAACGCCAGCTGGCGTGGAAGGAAGTAGCGCAGCGGGTGGCGCATGAGATCAAGAATCCTCTGACGCCGATCGCACTCTCCGCTGAGCGCATCCGCCGCCATATGGATCGCAACCTTCCGGAGTCGGCCAACGTGATTCGCCGCTGCGTGGATGTAATTCTGACTTCGGTGGAATCGATGAGCACGCTGGTAGGCCAGTTCGCGGTGCTCGCCGAGTTCCCGGTGGCACAGCCTCGCCCGACTGACCTGAATGCCATTGTCGAAAGTGCGCTCATGCTCTTCCAGGGACGCCTGAGCCACATTCGCATCGAGCGCCGCTTCAGTGAGAACCTGCCGCCGGTTATGGCCGATGAACAATCGCTGCGCCGCGCGCTGGCCAACCTGGTAGACAATGCGGCCGAGGCCATGCAGAACAGCCTGGTCCGCGTGCTTTCCATCGAGACATGCATGAGCGAGAGCTCCGGCATGGCGGAGCTGGTGCTCTCCGATACCGGCCACGGCCTTACCGATGACATGCGCGAGCGGCTCTTTCTGCCCTATGTTTCCACCAAGCAGAGAGGCACCGGACTCGGACTGGCCATCGCCGCGAAGATCATTCAGGAGCACCACGGCGCCATTCGCGCCGAAAATAACACGCCCGCTGGTGCGCGCTTTATTCTTGAGCTCCCTCTGGCCGACAATGGTGTTGTGAAGAAGACTGAGACATCGCTTCTGCCATCGTCGGAGATGAGCCAGTGAATCGCATCCTGATCGTTGATGATGAGCAGGAAATCCGTAAGTCGCTTGAAGAGATTCTGACCGAAGAAGGTTATTCGGTGACCAGCACCGCAAGCGGCGCCGAAGCCATCGTGTTGCTGCGCGATGCGCCCTACGACGTGATGCTGCTCGACATCTGGCTGCCCGACCGCGACGGCCTCGACGTGCTCGGCGAGATGCGCTCCATCGATACGGAGGATAAACCTGAGGTCGTTGTCGTCTCAGGCCACGCAACCATCGAGACGGCCGTGAAAGCCACCAAGCTCGGCGCCTTCGATTTTCTCGAAAAGCCGCTGTCGCTTGAGCGCACGCTGATCGTGGTAAAAAACGCGATCGAGGCAAAGCGGCTGCGCAATGAGAATCTCGAATACAAACGGCAGCTCGCTCTCGAAACCGCGATTACCGGCGAGAGCGTGCCTGCCAAGGCGCTGCGCCAGCAGGTAAAGCTGATGGCGCCGACCAATGGACGGGTGCTGATCTACGGCGAGTCCGGAACCGGCAAGGAACTGATTGCACGCGCGATTCATGCGGAGAGCACGCGTGCCGACCGCGTTTTCATCGAGCTGAACTGCGCCGCCATTCCCGAGGACTACATCGAGAGCGAGCTCTTCGGCTATCGCAACGGCGCTGTTCCCGGCGGGCCCGCGGAAAAGCGCGGCACCTTCGAACGCGCCAATGGCGGCACGCTTTTTCTCGACGAAGTCGGCGACATGAGCCTGAAGACGCAGGCCAAGGTCTTGCGGGCACTCGACGAGCAGCGCTTCGTGCCCGTGGGAGCGACGCAGCCGATCAGCGTGGATGTGCGTGTGATCGCGGCGACAAACAAGAACCTCGAAGAGGAAACGGCGAAGGGAAATTTCCGCGAGGATCTCTTCTACCGCCTCAATGTGATTCCGTTCTTCGTCCCGCCGCTGCGTGAGCGCAAGGAAGATATCCCGCTGCTGACACGCGAGTTCCTGCGCGCTTACGGACGCGAGTATGGACGCCCGCGCATCGAGATCGAAGACGAAGCGCTTGAGTTGCTCAAGCAGTATCCGTGGCCAGGGAATGTGCGCGAGCTGAAGAACATTCTCGAGCGCGTGGTCATTCTCAATCCGCAGGTGCAACGCATCGAGCGCAGGCACCTGCCTATGCTGGTGCATCGCGCAGCCAATCGCCGCACTGCCGGCTTCAGCACGTTGCAGGACGCGCGAGAGAGCTACGAACGGGAGTACATCCTCAAAAAGATCGACGAGTGCAACGGCAACATGAGCCGCGCTGCGGAGTCTTTAGGGCTTGAGCGCAGCCACCTGTACCGGAAGATGCGCACGCTCGGCATCAGCACACGCGAATAGCCTGTTCTTAAAAACATTCACCGCAAAGGCGCAAAGAAGAACCGCGAAGCTCTGCGGACCTTGGTTTTTGCGCCTTTGCGGCGAAGAACTTTTCTTTCTTACTGCCTACTCGCCTTCCTCTTCCTGCTTTTCCTTCTCAGCCTTGTGGGCTGCGATCTCTTCCATCTGGCGGCGCCAGTCGAGAGCATCGACAAAGCCGCGTGAGTCGCGCCACTTCTCCTTCACGATCACGTGCAGTTCGAGAAAGACACGCGTGCCCAGGAGCGATTCAATCTCCTTGCGGGCGGAAGCGCCGATCGCCTTGAGCTTGCTGCCCTGCTTGCCGATCAGGATCGCTTTCTGCCCCTGGCGCTCGCAGTAGATCACGGCGGAGATGCTGGTCAGCGGCAGTTTTGCATTGGGGCGAGGCTTGGCAGGCGGTGGTGGCGGCTCCTCGAAGCGCTCGATAACAACCGCGGAAGCATAAGGCACCTCTTCGCCGGTTTCCATCAGGATGCGTTCGCGGATCAGTTCGGCTACGAGGAAGCGCTCGGGCTGGTCGGTGTACTGGTCCTTGGGGAAGTAGCGCTGGCCCTCGGGCAACGCGTTCACGAGCTTGTCGAGCAGCGGTTCCAGCCCGTCGCGCTTGCGTGCGGATATGGGAAAGACTTCTGCGAAGGGATAGAGCTCCATCAGTTGCTGGATCAGCGGCAGCAGGTCGGAGCGCTTCACCAGGTCGATCTTGTTCAGCAGCAAAAAGACAGGGCAGTCGAGCTTCTTTACGAGGTTAAATACAAACTCGTCCTCGCTCTGCACTTTGCGGCCGCTTGCGTCCTTCGGCGTGGAACGCGTCACCTGCTTGCCGTCTGTAGACGTGATGGTGAGGCCCAGCTTCGCGCCTTCTCCTGCTTCGGCGTCGGGATCGAGCCCTGGCAGCTCCAACCGGCGCGTGGCATCGACCATCAGCAGCACCACGTCGCGCGTTTCGAGCGCGTCGTAGACCTCCTGCATCATGCGCTTGTCGAGCGAGGAATCGGCCAGGTGTACGCCCGGCGTGTCGACGAAAACTACCTGCGCGGCCGGATGCTTCCCTTTACGCGCGGCAACTTCCAGCACGCCGTGGATGCGGTTGCGCGTGGTCTGCGGCTTGGCCGTGACGATAGCAACCTTCTCTCCAACCAGCGCGTTTAACAACGTGGACTTGCCCGCATTGGGCCGTCCGATAATCGATACAAATCCTGACCGCAAAGGTCACTCTCCTTCGTTCTTCTCCGCGCGCGCCAGGCGCACGCGTTCGATCCTGCGATCGGTTGATGCGAGAATCTCAACTCGCACCCCATACAGCACGACCACTTCACCTGCCTGTGGAATGCGTCCGGCTTCTTCGCTGATAAGACCGCCGATGGTGGTCGCTTCATAGTCTTCCGGCAGGTCGACCTCTCCGCCCAGCAGCTCTTCCACTCGGCTCAGCTCCAGGTTGCCAGGCGCGATCCACGAACCATCCTGCTCGTGCAGGATCGACTCGGAATCTTCCTCGTGCTCGTCGGTGATGTTTCCGACAATCTCTTCAAGCAGGTCTTCGATGGTAACGAGCCCGGCGACGCCACCATACTCGTCAATCACGATACGCATGTGCTGCTTCTCGCGCTGCATCTCACGCAGCAGCTCATTCACCTTTTTCGTCTCGGGAATTACCGTTGCCGGGCGCCGAATGCTGCCCACCGTCTGCGTCTTCGCGTCTTCGTCGCTGATGTGTAGCAGGTCATGCGCGAAGACGATGCCGATGATGTGGTCTACTCCGCCGCGATACACCGGGACGCGCGAGTAAGGTTGTTCCTCGATCCGGCTGATGAACTCTCCGATAGTGGTCGTGTCGGGAACGGCAAACATCTCGGGACGCGGTGTCATCACTTCCCGCACCACCTTATCGCCGAACTCTACCGCGGAGCGCACCAGCTCGCGGTCGCTCTCCTCGAGGATGCCTTCTTCTTCGCCTGCTTCGAGCAGCGCGTCGACTGCTTCCTGCGATGTCTCCTCTTCGTTGTGCGGGGCCGACTCGGCCAGCGCGGCAATCGACAGCAGAAAGCCGAGGAAGAACGTGATCGGCATGGTGAGGTAGAAGAGTACGCGCAGAGGCTTCCGCAGACGAACGATCCAGATGCCCCGCGTACGCGTGAAAAAGACGAACGGCAGAAACTGATTAAAGATCAATATGACCAGCAGGACGCCTAGAACCACCTGTGCGATCTCAGGTGCCGTCGGCCGGTCGTGGAGCGAGGCGCGATCGAAGAGCAGCTCGCCGAAAAGCAGCGTCAGGCTCGAAAGCGAGAAGAGCACGAGAATCGAGGCCGAGAGGCGAATATGCTCGCTGCCCAGCTTCATGCGTGGCTCGACATGCTGCTCCCAGGCGTCGATGTTCTCCTGGAACTCGCGGGCGAGAAACTTCCCCATCTCCGAATACAACCGCTCTACGTAGGAAGCGAGCGTGAAGATGACCAACAGGATCGTGATGAGAATGGCAGAGAGAACGGTCATGCCTTTGCCTTTTTGGCTGCTGTCTTCTTTGCGGGTTTTGTGATTTTCTTCAACGCCGTTTTTGCGACAGTTCGCTCGATCAGGCCATGCTCCAATCCGAGTTTCTTACGAAGGGCGGCTTCGCGCCGGGCCATCTGGCCGTCGTCGGTTTCATGATCGTATCCGGCAAGATGCAGCGCGCCGTGCAGCAGCAGAACCTTCACCTCGTGTTCGAGGGAGTGTCCGCGCAATTGCGCCTCGCGCGCAGCCGTCTCAAGAGAGATCGCAAGGTCTCCGGCTACCTGCTCGCTCTTCGGCATGCCCGGAATGGGAGCCGCCGGGAAGGAAAGCACGTCGGTGGCTTTGTCCTTCTTCCGGAAATCGCGATTGAGCATGCGGATCTCTTCATCGCCGGTCAGCAGCACGGAGACGTCGCCATTGAGCTTCACTGCCTCGATGGCGTTCCCGAGGAAATCGGTCATCCGCTGTTTGCCGAGCAGTCTGGCGGGGAAGAGCTTTCGTATGTCGGGGTCGATCTGGATCATTGGCAACGGACCGCAAAAACAAAGGAGGGCACCGGGCCCTCCTTTGCTATGTTACCGTAACGGGTCTTCATTTACTGCGGTTTGGAAGCAGTCTTGCCCTGCTCCTCGTTGAAGCCAAGCGGCAGCTCGCGTTGCGAGCGTCCGAAATTGTCGTAAGCCTGGATGACGCGCTGCACCAGCTGGTGGCGGACAACGTCTCCGCTCTCGAAGTGAATGAAGCGCACACCGTCTACCCCGTCGAGCACCGCCATCGCCTCGAGCAGGCCGGACTTGCGCGGATTGGGCAGATCGATCTGCGTGACGTCGCCGGTGATCACAGCCTTGGAGTTGTTGCCAAGGCGCGTGAGGAACATCTTCATCTGTTCACCGGTGGTGTTCTGCGCTTCGTCCATGATGATGAAAGCGTCATTGAGGGTGCGGCCGCGCATGAAGGCGAGCGGCGCAATCTCGATGACGTTCTTTTCGAGCATGCGGTCGACCCGGTCGGGTTCGAGCAGGTCATAAAGCGCGTCGTAAAGGGGACGCAGGTAGGGATCGACTTTTTCCTGCAGACTGCCGGGCAGGAAACCCAGCTTTTCGCCGGCTTCGACTGCCGGGCGGACCAATATGATGCGGCTGACCTTCTTTGCCAAGAGCGCGGCTGCCGCCATGGCGACCGCGAGGTAGGTCTTGCCGGTACCGGCGGGGCCGATGCCGAAGACCATGTCCGACTGCTCAATTGCTTCAAAATAAAGGCGCTGGTTGACTGAACGGGGCTGTACGATGCGCTTTACACCGGCACCGCCGGATCGCTGCTTCCCTGTCTCTGCCAGGCTGCGCAGGGTCACCGATGGGTCGGAAACCACGAGACGCAGCATGCCATGCAACTCACCATTCATCAGGCTGGTGCCTGACTTCCTCAAACTTTCGTAGTCGGAGAAAATGCGCTCGACCCGGCTGATATTCTCCGGCGAGCCCTCCACCACCACGGCATCCGATTTCAGATCGATGCGCACATGGAGCATATCTTCCATGAGCCTGAGGTTTTCATCGCGGGTCCCGAAGAGGGACTCAAGATTCGCAGTGATGTTGAGAGCTTTTTTCGTCAAGTCGGAAAATTCCCTCCGTGGCAGTCCGAAATGGTATCCGGACTCCATGTAATTGGATGCACTGGTGTTTGGAATCGAAGCGCTCGAAGGAGCATACCCAGCCGGTTGGCCCGCTGGAGGGAAGGACTTGCTGACTGCGTCCGTCGTTGCGCCTGAGCTTCGATGGGCTCAGAGTAGCCCCGGACCGAAGCTGCGTCAATGCCTGTGCCATGAAATATCTGGAAAAGGGAGGTCAAAATAGCAATTCCTAGCCTTAACGGTTAATCTCAATAAAGCGAAGAGCACCCCGAAGGTGGCCGCCGCCCGACGGCAAACATGCCGAAACCGGTTGACCGGGGCCGCGACCTCACATAAACTTATCTATTGCAGGGGATGTGAAATTGCCTGCATCCCATATTCAAGAAAAGAGTTTCGAACTACCATGGCAAATCACGTCTCATCCCTGAAGCGCGTCCGTCAGACCGAGCGCAAGACTGCGGTCAACCGCGCCAACAAGAGCCGTATCCGTGGCAGCCTGCGTCTTCTGCGCGAAGCGATCCAGAAGGGTGATGTCCAGGCCGCTTCCGAACAGTACCGCAAGACCGCCTCGGCCCTCGACAAGAGCGTCCAGAAGGGCGTTCTGCATGCGAACACGGCTTCCCGTTACAAGAGCCGCCTCAACGCCCGCGTCAAGGCGCTGGCCACCACGAAGGCCGCTTAAAAGCTTTAGAATCAATGAAAAAGGCCGGCCTTACGCCGGCCTTTTTCATTTTTGAGACAAAACCGGCAGATCAATGTGCGACCCGGCGTAAATGCGCTGAGCGGCCTTGCGATAGGCGTTCTTTTTCGCGGTCATAATGTCCGGCACGAAGCTCTGCGGGTTGCGGTCGTAAAGCGGAAACCAGCTGCTCTGCACCTGAACCATGATCCGATGTCCCTTGAGAAAGGTGTGGTCAGCCCCATGCAGGCTGAACCGGTACTCCTCTGCCTTATTCACCGGAATCGCCTCCGGCTTCTCGAAGCTCTCCCGATAGCGGCCCTGGAAGATCTCATCGACGATCATCAGCTGATAACCGGCCATATCCTTCTCCGATGGCTCGTCCGGGTAAACATCGACCAGCTTGACGACCCAGTCGCTGTCGGTACCGGAGGTCGAAGCCAAAAGGTCCGCCATGACATCTCCGGAGATCGTCAGGTCAGACTTGAGCGGCTGGGTTGTCCAGGTCGCAACATCCTTCCGGCTGCCGTACGGGCGCTGATCCTGCACCAGCCACGTATACCAACCTGACCCGTTCGGCGAATAAGTCGCTTCAATGGGCCGTTCGCGATACGGAACAGGTTTTGCGGGATCGGAGACGTAACCGCGGAAGGCGTTTTCAGAGGCTGGCGCATCGAATTGCAGGCTTCCGTCGGCTCCCAGGTAAAGCCTGCGGATCTTTGCTTCAGACGGAGGCCAGGTGCCGTAATACTTCCACCGATCGCTGCCGGTCTCGAACGCAGCAACTCCGGCCAACTCGAAGCCCGGCTCGTCTTTGAGATATTTCGCAAAGAACGGAGCTTCGATTTTCGCCCGGAACTGGTCACCGGTTGCCGCGCCGAAATTCACGGCTCCGAGATGGCGCGTGGTGGACTCCCACTCACCGTGGTTCCACGGTCCCAGCACCATGAATACCTGGTTCTGTCCGTCGTGCGGCTTCAGAGCGGCATATTCGGCCTGCGTGCCCCACATGTCTTCCTGGTCCCACCAGCCGCCCACTTCCAGTGTCGGCACACTTACCGCGGTCAGATGGTCCTGGACGGCGCGGGAACGCCAGAATTCGTCGTAGCTGGGATGATCGATAAAAGCCTTCCCGGTCGGTAGTTTATCGACGCCGGATTTTTTCCCTGCCTGCGCGAACGAACCCGCCTTCAGGAAAAAGTTATAGGCGTCCTCGTCTATCCGGCCGAAGGTCGCTTCCTTCGTCGATTCCATTCCGAGCACGTAATCGTAGCCGTAAGTCTGCCGGAAGGCTCCGTTGTGAAAAAAGTCATCGCCTATCCATACATCGGTCATGGGAGCCTGCGGCGAAATCGCCTTCACTGCCGGGTGCGGGTCGATGCCCGCTTCTGCCGCCAGAAAACCGGGATAAGAGACTCCGAATACGCCGACGCGCCCGTTGTTCTCCGGAATGTTCTTCAAAAGCCAGTCGACGGTGTCCCACGTGTCGGTGCTCTCATCGACGCCCTCGGGATCGGATGACTTCGGATCATGATGCGCCGCGATCGGGCGCATCATGACGAACTTTCCCTGTGACGCATAACGGCCTCGAATATCCTCCATCACGAAGATGTAGCCGCTTCGCGCGAGTTCAGGATGAAAGGAGTAGATGTTGCCGGCGCTGTAGCCATCCACCCCGTATGGAGTTCGCTCCATAAGCATTGGCAGCGGCTTGCCCCATCCCTGCGGGCGAATGATTACAGCGTGGAGCTTCACGCCATCGCGCATGGGAATCATCGCCTCTTCGCGCACGTAGGTGTGAAAGCTATAGATCACGGGCTGGTCTGAGCGTCGTTCGAAGACGACCTTCTCCTGCCCGGCGATGCGTTCCACCCCGGTGGTAACCCCGCCCGTCGTTAAGAAATGAAAACGCAGGCCATGATCGGGACTGAGAAAATCTCCGGGCGAAACCTCTTCGAGCGGCATCGCCGGATATCGCGTGGTCTCCATCGCAAGATGGTTGCCATCGCGAAAGATAGACAGCAGAGCGTCCGGCTCATCGCTGGTTGAGTACTGTCCGGCGTAAGAATCGAGTTGCGCGGTGCCGGCAGCGAAACATGCAGGCGCAAGACACAAGAGTGCAGCAAAAGCGAGCCGGCGAAGCGGTCGAAGGTTCAACATGCGGTCGGAAGTTACCTTGGAAGTCTGCCGGACCCGTTCACAGCACCTCGACCAAGGGTTTTCCCTTGGCGCAGCGAAATGCGATTGCATGCGGGCAGCAACTGAATTCTGGTTTCTACCATACGCTCGAATGCCCTGTGCAGCCACTGGCGCGCGCCATCCCGTAAGTGCCTCACACGCAAAGCATGATGAAATGCCGGCGATGTGGCAGAATCAGCATCAGGAATGGCCAGCGATCCGAGACCTTCTTCACTGCGAGATCCGCAACTGCGTGATCTTCTCGTCTTTCACAACGTGGCCCGAGCGCTGACCTCCTCGCTCGACCGCGACGCGATTCTGCGCGCCATCATGCAGCAGATGGAACAGTTTTTTGAGCCCGAGACGTGGTCGCTGCTGCTTATGGACGAGACCCGCCGCGAGCTCTACTACATCATCGCCGTGGGCCACACAGAGGCCGATGTTCGCAACCTGCGCATCCCCGTCGGCCAGGGCATCGCCGGATGGGTCGCCGAGCACGGCGAGAGCCTGATCGTTCCTGAAGTCAGCCAGGATCCGCGCTTTTCAGCACCGTCCAAAATTGAGGTGAAGCCTTCGCGCGTACGCTCGGCCATCTGCATGCCGCTGCGCAGCAAACTGCGCACGCTGGGTGTTATCGAGCTGCTCAACTGCAGACTCGACACGCTCAGCGACTACACAATCTCCTTCCTGCACGTACTCTGCGACTACGCCGCCATCGCGATTGAAAATGCCCGCTCCGTAGAACGCATCCAGGAGCTAACCATTACTGATGACTGCACCGGTCTTTACAATGTGCGCCACCTATATCGCGTGATGGAAAGCGAACTCGAACGGGCGAAGCGCTTCCAATCGAGCTTCAGCCTGATCTTCATCGACCTCGACCACTTCAAGCGCGTGAACGATGTCTACGGTCACCTTACCGGCAGCCGCCTGCTCGCCGACGTGGGGCAGGAGCTGCGCAACGCCGTGCGTGAAGTCGATTCCGTATTCCGCTATGGCGGCGACGAGTTCATCGTGCTGCTGCCGGAGACGGGCAAGGAGGCCTCTCGGGATATTGCGAAGACGCTCATCTCGCATCTCCGCAACCTGCGGTTCCCTGCCGGTAACGGAAGCGATCTCGAAGTCAGAGCCAGCATCGGCGTGGCCACGTATCCCGACGACGGCGAGGCCGTCCACGAACTGATAGGGCGTGCCGACGCGATGATGTACCTGGTAAAAAACTCGACGCGTGACAATGTCGCCGTCGCCGGCATCGGCCTGCTGCCACGCTAGCGCGTTTTAGACCTGTCTTGAGTGGTCATCCATATCTGGGATTGTCTCCCTGTCCTGAGTTGTCATCCCAAACGCAGTGAGGGATTCGGGATGACAATTTCCTCTGAGCTGGTAAGCCAGCGTGAAGAAACTCTTTAGGGTGTCGTCTCTGACGGCATGCGCGGATCGCCGTTTTCCTTCGCACGCGGATTCAGTCCGAAGGCCCAGACGTCGAGATTCACATCCTGCGGCGATAGCACTTCGAACAGCGCGTACTCGCCGATCAGCAAAGCGTTCTTCGGAGTCAGCTTCATCCAGCGGCCTCCGGGAAGGATCTCTTTCTTCATCTCGGTGATGTCTTCCGATGCTCCTGCCTGTGCGATGCGGGAAACCTCCTGCGCGAGGATGGTGCGCAGGTTGTGGCTGCTGTTCATGCGCAGGATGAAGTAGCGGCTGTCGGGCGAGCTGTGCGCGTTCTTGTCCTTAATCTCGGCGGCTCCATGCGTGTCGACCGTAAGAGCATTCCCCGGTGGCTCATCGGCCTCGCCCGGGGGCGCGTCAAGGCTGACGAAGAAGACCGGAGCCTCTACGTGAAACTGCACGCGCGAGCTGCCGCCTTCGATGCGCACTGCCTCACGCGCCCCGGCAGATGTGACGAGAGGAGCGGCCTTGATGCTGTGCTCGGATGCCTTGTTGAGGTCTTCATTCGACTGCGGGAGGTGAATCAGCTCGATCTGCCCCTGGTAGGTGTCCAGCGCCCACACGCCGGTCTCATCGGGCAGCCGCAGCCCCGGCGAGATGAAGGGCATGCGTGCGTTTTCAGCATCGCGCGAAGCACGCTCCTCTGCGTCGATCTTCGCGGCCTCGCTCATGCCTTCAGAGTGCGAGGTATCCGGCGCTGCCGAGTCGTCGCCGGCCTGGTGCTGGCGGTTCCATTTCGCGGTCGCGTCCCAATCGACAAGGGATGCGGGAATCTCTTCCCAGTCGTCACGCTCGGCGCTGAAGAAGCGCACACGATCGCCCTTGCGCTCATACTGGGTGATCACCTGGTAGCTGCCGTCTTTTAGCACCAGCCTCTGGCGCGTGGGCTGGCCCTCAACCGGCAAGGTTCCGGCAAGCAACAGGCAGGCGAGAAAGATAGGCCGAAGGCGTTGCATACGACTTGTCTATCGTAACGCCTATTTCTTTGGCAGCGCACAGGTGAAGTTTGCCGCGTCCGACTCGTCTCCGCTGCCCTTATAATGAGCTTCTTTCGGATATGCGCACAGAGGCCGCGTCATGGTGATACGCGGACTGCCCATGCCTTCGGTCTCGATCTTCGCAGCAATGACCTGTTCGGGAGCCTTGCCATTCTCGACCCAGTCTTCGAGCGCCTGAGCCATATTATGCGTCGCGTCCTTCGGGCCGGTTCCGGGCACCCAGCCGACCTGCCCGAAGCTGCTCGGCCCGTCGCCACCAGTGCAGTGTTGCATGCCGGGAACCATGAAGAGCCGCAGGAAGGAGCCGGCATGAGGATTGGCTGCTTCAGCCTTCTGGTAATAGTCGAGCGTGCCCAGCGGCGAGATCGCCGGATCGTTCCAGCCGTGGTAGAGGATCAGCTTGCCTCCTCTTGCCGCGAAGGCACTGAGGTCAGGATTGGTCGCATCGACGGCATCGCCGGTCTTCTCGACTGCCTGCTTCAGGCCGTCTGCGAGTTGAAAGGTCTTGTAGTCCCAGTTGGGATCTTCATAAACCATGTACTTGAAGTAATTCACTCCGAAGGCAAAGCCGAGGCTCTTGCCGGGCTCGGAGCCGACAACCCATGGCCCCCAGCCTCCTGGTCCATCTTCGGCACCGGGCAGATGCGCCGGATAGAGCTCTTTACCCGAAGCATCGACCGTCGCCGAGTAAAGCGACTTGAGCGTGTCCACCTGCGGCCTGGTCAGGCAGGCGTCAGATGGATCACCCTTGCAGAGCAGAACCTCGGGATCGAAATGACACTGGCGCGGATCGTTCAGAATGCCGTCAGCAATGCCATCGGCCTTGTCGCAGGCCGCGTTCACGGCAGCGTGGATCGCAGGAATCTTCGAGGCCGGGATGAAGCTTTCAGGGGTGCGCATGAGTGCCTGCGTCTTGGTCATGCCACCTGAGAGCAGGTTCGTCCAGTTATAGGCGGGCGCTCCGGCAATGATGCCGTCGTAATCGGCGGGATAGCGCTGGGCTTCCATCAGGGCTTCGCGACCGCCATCGGAGCAAGCCAGGAAGTAGGAGCGGGATGCGGCCTTACCGTAGTAAGCATCGAGCACGGACTTGGCTGTGGTCGTCATCTCGTGCACGCCGCGATGGCCGAAGTCGATGACCTTTTCAGGATGCCCCAGAGCCCACGACGCATCCGTGCTGTCGCCCTTGTGTCCGGCATCGGTGGCTGCTGTCGCGTAGCCTTCCATCACCGAATAGGCGAGCCAGGTGTAGGCCATGGAGCCGGCGAATCCACCATTACCCTGCCCGCGAAATTTGCCATTCCAATGCTGCAAGGGCATCCAGACTTCGATGGCGATCTTCGAGTCGGGCGTCGGAGTGCTTTCCACCGTCACACGGCAGAAAGGTGGCAGCTTTGCGAACAGTGCGGCAGCCTGGGGGTTGGTTTGGGCAAGCTCTTTGCCGAAGCTGCCCGTTGGGAATTCTTTTGCTTCAAGTACAGCGGCGTGCGGAAGATGCAGCGTGGCGAGCGACGAACAGGAAGCAGCCTGCTGTGCATAACCGGTAGCGCACAGGGAAACCGCCGACAGAAGGCACAGCAGAACTCGTCTCATTCCCTACCCCTATTTCTGCGTGGCCTCAAGATGCTGGCGCAGCATGTCGTCAATATCGCCCATTTTGTCGCTCAGTGTATTGAGACGGGCGGCAAGTCCCTGAATCTCAGCCTCAGCGCGGCGGTTCACGTCGTAATCCAGTTCACCGCGCAGCCGATCCTTCATGTCCTGGCGATTCTGGCTCATCATGATGACCGGTGCCTGGATGGCCGCCAGCATGGACAGAAAGAGGTTGAGCAGAATAAATGGGTATGGATCCCAGGAGTACTTCTTCAACACGATGTTGATGGAGGTGTAGACCAACAGCACCGCCGCAAAGGTGATGATGAAGGTCCACGAACCGCCGAAGCGGGCGACCGAGTCCGCTACCCGCTCGCCCCAGGTCGATTCTTCCTCGATCATGTCATTCGCGTTGCGGCTGGCGCGCATGCGGACAAGATGCTGCGAAGCATGGAACTGGCGGCCAAGGACGGCAAGCATATCCATACCCGCCAGCGGCTTGCGCTGCAGCAACACAGAGATGTCGTGGCGATCGATTTCCACGCAGATGGTTTCTTCGATCGCCACCGCGTTTGTCTGGTGCGGCGTCTGCTCGAGCATCGAGGCGAAGCCAAAAAAATCTCCGTGCCCGGGCTGATCGATCAGGACTTCCTGGTGATCTTCGTCCACTGTCGAAACGTGCACCTGCCCGGAGATCAGCACGTAGGCGTGGTCGCCAGGGTCGCCCATCTTGTAAATGCGCTGGCGAGGGGCAAACTTCCGTAGCTCGACCTGCGCCGCCAATACAGCCATTTCGTCATCGTCGAGCAGGGCAAAAAGCGGTACGTGTCTCAATTCTTCGATATCACATGGCATGGTTTAACCCCTGGGTCAGGATTCCTGCAGGGTCGCACGGCAGGAAACTTCCGACAACTTATAGATAACAGCAATAGATACCTGGCAAAGATGACTTCCTGATTACAGCCGCTGCCTGCCAGAGGAGCACAACCTCATTTATCCTCGAACCATGCGTTTTTCATCTGCCCTGCTAGCCGGCAGCCTGACCCTGCCCCTCTGCTTCGCTTCGTTCGCCCAGAGTCCCGCAACGACTCCTGCATCGGATTCCGCTCCAGCCGCCCAGCAGCAGCCAGCCGCGCAACCGGCACCGGCTCAGACTACAGATCAGACGAATCCGCCGCTTAAGCTCGAATCGCTTCCGGCGGACCCGCATACGCCCACGCCCGAAGAACAGGCCGCGGCCGAGGCCGCCCGCAACCGCGCAGCCGTCGCGCGGCTGGCCACGCTACAGGCGAACTGGGGACCTCCCGGCTCGACCCCCGGCTACTCGCTGACGCTCAAAGAGGTCAACCGGAACCAGACTCCAGCAGGCACCGAGGTTACCTACCGGCTGGCGGCAACCGGATTCACTCCGCAGACCCGTCTCACCCTCATGCACTGGCCGCTCAATGACAGGGTGAATCCGGTCATGAACAATGTGACCATCGATGCTTCGGGCCAGGCAATCTGTGCCGATGCCGGCCTGACGCCCACTCCGACCGCGACTACTGCCGATCAGGCGCCCTCCTGCGCAAAGACCACGCAGATCAACATGCCGATTGAAATCAAAACCACGGCCGCCCCTGGCGAAGCGGTAAGACTCGCTCTGGTCGCTCCCGACCGTAAGGGAGCCGAGGCCCAGGCCATACCGTTCCCGGTCGCGGCAGAAAACAACGGCTGCAAGCTACAGGTGCTTCGAGGATCACGGGACAACGAACTTGTCCTGGTGGAAGGTGACGGATTCAAGCCGACAGCCCAGCTCGACCTTGGGGCCGAAACCTACGGCGTAAAGGAACCGCTGCACGCCAAGATCGACGACAAGGGACATTTCGCAGCTGCCGTCACCCCTTACGCCAAGGATCACGACAGCGGCGATACAGTGATTTTTGCCCAAAGCGGAGCCTGCACCGCCACTCTCTCCTTCCACTGGGGAAAAAGCACCTACAAAGCCCAGTAAACACGGCAGTGAAACCGGCAGCGGCCAGCAGATTTGCTGGCCGCTTTCAATTTGCACCGGAAATGCTGCTTTCCCCCACGGCTTCCGGCAGTTATACTTGATTGTGCCCGTCTGGAGCGCCAATCAAAGACATCTAGGGAAGGTTCAGCAGAAATGTCCTCAAAGTACATTTTTGTAACAGGCGGAGTTGTGTCCAGCCTCGGTAAAGGTCTGGCTGCGGCCTCCATCGGTTGTTTGCTCGAGGCCCGCGGTCTCAAGGTCAACCTCATGAAGTTTGACCCATACCTCAACGTCGATCCGGGAACCATGTCGCCGTTTCAGCACGGCGAAGTTTTCGTGACCGATGACGGAGCGGAGACCGACCTCGACCTCGGCCATTACGAGCGATTCACCCACGCGCATCTCACCCGCGACAACAATCTGACCACCGGCCGTATTTACGAGCAGATCATCACCAAGGAACGCCGCGGTGACTACCTCGGCAAGACCGTCCAGGTGATTCCGCACGTCACCAACGAGATCAAGAATGCGATGCGCAAGGTCGCGTCGTCGAACGACGTCACCATCGTCGAAATCGGCGGCACCGTCGGCGATATCGAATCGCTGCCCTTCCTCGAAGCCATCCGCCAGATGCGCCAGGAGCTTGGCCGCGAAAACACGGTCTTCGTCCACGTCACCCTGGTCCCATGGATCGCCGCTGCCCAGGAGCTGAAGACCAAGCCGACCCAGCACTCCGTTAAGGAGATGCTCTCGATCGGTATACAGCCCGATATCCTGCTCTGCCGCACCGACCGCTTCCTGCCTCGCGAGATGAAGAGCAAGATCGCTCTCTTCTGCAACCTCGAAGAGCAGGCCGTGGTCACCGCCAAGGACGTCGACTCCATCTATGAAGTCCCGCTGACCTTCGCGCACGAGGGCGTCGACGCGCTCACGCTGAAGTACCTGCACCTTGAAACGAAGGAGCCGGACCTCAGCCGCTGGGAAGAGATCGTTCGCCGCTCCTACAATCCGCAGGACGAGGTCTCGATCGGCATCGTCGGCAAGTACGTCGAGTACGAGGACAGCTACAAGTCGCTCAAGGAATCGCTGACACACGGCGCACTCGCCCACAACCTGAAGCTGCGCGTGACCTGGATCGAAGCCGAAGGGCTCGAAACAGAAAACTATGGCGACCAGCTGAAGGACTTCGACGGCATCCTCGTTCCCGGAGGCTTCGGTAAACGCGGCGTCGAGGGCATGCTCAACGCCATCCGTTACGCACGCGAAAGCAAGGTGCCTTATTTCGGCATCTGCCTTGGCATGCAGACGGCCTGTATCGAGTTTGCCCGCAATGTCTGCAAGCTGAACGGCGCGAACTCCAGCGAATTCGATCCGGCAACGCCGCATCGCGTGATCTACAAGTTGCGCGAATTGACGGGTGTCGAAGAGATGGGCGGAACGATGCGTCTCGGCGCATGGAACTGCGTGCTCACACCGGGTTCGCGTGCCTACGAAGCTTACGGCACGGCAGAGATCAGCGAACGCCACCGTCACCGTTACGAATTCAACCGCGAGTACGAAGCGCTGCTGACCGGCGCGGGACTGCGCATCACCGGAACCACTCCCGACTCGACTTATGTCGAGATCGTCGAGCTGCCGGATCACCCGCACTTCCTCGGCTGCCAGTTCCATCCGGAGTTCAAGTCGAAGCCGCTCGAACCGCATCCGCTCTTCAGCGGATTTGTGAAAGCAAGCTACAAACAGCGTACGAAGATGAAGGCTACGGCGGAAATCCAGACCGAAGCCCTCAAGAACTAACCAGCGGTTTCAAACCAAAGCAAAGAGCCTGCGCAATGCGCAGGCTCTTTGCTTTGGTGCTGGTTGGGGTTAGAAGTACAGCTTCGCACCGAGCTGAATTTCGCGCGGGTTATGCGTCGCAGTGACTTGTCCGAAGGTCGAGTCCGATACGCTGGTATCGAATCCCGAGGGATTGGTGTGGTTGAAGGCGTTGAAGAATTCGCCGCGAATCTGCAGGCTGTAACGCTCTGCAAACTTCACGTTCTTCATCGCGCCGATGTCCCAGTTCTGCTCGCCGGGACCATAGACGCTGCCGACACGCGAGCTTCCGAAATGGGCAGACGCCGTGGTGAAGGAGGTTGGGGCGATCCACTCATTCGTTGCAGCATTCAGTTTCTTGCTCAGGTGCACAGGACCTGCCTGATCTGCGCGAATCTGAACGGAACCATCACCCGAGGTTCCCATACCGAGACCGCCCGGATAGGTGCCCGGAGGAATCGGCACAGTTACATTTCCCTGATCATCCGTTAGTGCAACGCAGGCTCCGGTTGTAGCGCTGGTGTTGGGGCAAGCGAAGGGATCATTCGACTGCGTGATCGTATTCGACATACCCGACTCAACCGTCGTAATGCCGGAAACCTCCCAACCGCCGAGCGTATGGCCAAGCAGTCCATGCTGCTCCTTGAAGAAGGGCAGGTCGTAAACGTAGTTCACCACGAAGATCTGAGGCTCATTGAATGAGGTTGGGCCGTAGCTATCGTGGAGGTTGTAAGTGTTGTTGGCCGCGATATCGCGATCAGCTTCGGCATCACCCAGCGTTCTCGACCAGGTATAGGAAGCACCGATCGTGAGCCCATTTGCTACGTGATGGTTGATCGAGAGCTGCAGCGAATTGTAATTGCTGGTGAATCCGGTGAAGCGGTTCTTGATGTAGTTGTAGCCGAGGTAAGGGCGCACATCATTCACGTTTACGTCAGGGTTCGCTTCGCGGGCTGCCAGCGTCGGCTGATTGCGATCGACTTCACCCAGCAGGTGACGCCCCTGCGATCCGACGTACGCGATTTCGAAGGTCGTCGCACGATCAATCGCCTGCTGTACCGAGAGGTTGTATGTGTTGTAAGAAGGAACCTTTAGGTCGGGGGTACCAGTGGTTTCGATCGCCTGTGGTCCAAGAGGAGCTGAGCCAGCCACACCGAGCGGATTGTCGAACGTGGTGTTCTGGACATAGGCCTGCTGTACCAACGGAGGATTGGTGAAAGCGTTCTGCTCCCACATGCCGTTCAGGGTGCGGTCGTAGAAAATTCCAAAACCGCCGCGGAGAACGGTGCGTCCGGTGTTATCGACCGTGTAAGCGAAGCCGACTCGCGGAGCAAAGTTAAGATTCGAGTTCGGGTTCACACCAGACCCGTAAGGCGAGCAGCTGGTGAGCGGAGCAATGGACTGAGCCTGCGTGCAGGCGCTGCCTGTCGGGAAGATAAGACCGTTGGTATAAGTCGCAGGCACTACAGACTGACCGGCAACAAAACTTCCCGTGCCATCGAGCAGCGGGGCCTTCGCGGCGTTGAACAGAGCCGGCGAGAAGTTGCTGAGCGTGTTGGCATAGTCGCTTGGACCAGGGAAATAGCTATAGCGCATACCCAGGTTTAGCGTCAGGCGCGGCGTGACCTTCCAGTCATCCTGCACATAAGCTTCGAAGTTCTTGTAACGAAGATCGGGAATGATATCGCGGTTGTTCTGCTGATACAGCGCAACATTGCCGACGAGGAAGTCACCGAAGCTGTTGAACGTGAAGGACGAATCTCCACCCGAAGAATTTTCGGACTTGAGCATCCACTGCACAGTCGCACCAGCGCGGATGGTGTGGTTGTGCAGCGTCCAGGTAAAGTTGTCGAAGATATTCCGATCAAGGTTCGCTTCGTGGTAGGGCGATGACCCTTCTGAGACACCGGTGTAGCCAGTGATGTTGATGCTGGGCAGGCGGCTGTAGGGATCGTTATAGGCGAAGTTGTTGCTCAACTGGCTGATGATGCTCTGGTCGACAGCAGCACCGGAGAGCGCGGACTCGATGCCGCCTTCAGAATAGGCAAACTCGAATTCGTTCACCATGGTCGGAGAAATCACATAGCTGAGGTTGCCGACCGCATTGGTACCGGGAACCTGCAGCGCCACGTTCACCACGCCCGGGAAGTTATTGCCACCCCAGAGTCCAGTGGGAACATTCGAAGGAATCGTGTCCTTCATGTAACGCGCGTAGAACTTGAGCTTCGAAGTGATGTCGTAATCGAAGCGAACAATATCCTGGCGGAAATTGTTCAGCGCCGAATAAGTGGAAATGTAGTTGCCGCCTGTCGCATCGCTGACCGCATTGTTCGCAGTGAATTTGCTCAGAATGTTCGAGATATAAACCTTTGCATTCGCGCTGAAGCAGGCGGGATTGATCTGCGTCGTGTCGGTCGCCTTCGTATAAACAGCACAGCCTGCAGGAGCGCTTACCTGGCCAGCAACCAGACCGTTGAGCATTGCGGGCGAAGCTGCGGGAATATCGATCGTGTTCGGCGAAGAGACCTTGCGCCACTCTTCCGACCAGAAGAAATACGTCTTGTCCTTGTTGGTGTTGTAGACCTTCGGAATGTAGAGCGGTCCACCGATCGTGAAGCCGAAGTTATTGTAACGTTCGACGGCGCGCGGCTGATCGCTGGCATTCGCGAGGAAGGTGTTCGCGTTGAACCAGTCATTGCGAACGAACTCGTACGCATCGCCGTGGAATTCGCGGGTTCCGGCCTTCGTTGCCACCATTACCTGTGCACCGGCGCTGCGGCCGAAGGAAGCATCGTACTGACTGCGCTCGAGAGTGAACTCCTGGATCGCATCGACGCTGGGAATATTGAGGAGCGTGCCGTTCGATCCGCTGTCGTTGATGTCGGCGCCGTCAACCGTCCAGTTGTTGCCGGTTCCACGCACACCGTTCACTGACACATCGGTGGTGCTGTTCAGTCCGTATCCGGGCTCGTCGCCCAGGTTATTCACTACACCCGGCTGCAACGTAACCAACTGCTCAAAGTTGCGGTTGTTGAGCTCGAGCTCACGTACCTGCGTGCCGGTAATCGTTGTAGACTGAGCCGCGGTTTCGGTCTGCAGGGAGATAGGATTCTCCTCGACCGTAACCGTTTCCGTCGCAGCACCGGCCTGAAGCTGGGCGCTTACGTTCAGCTTTTGTGACACATTGACGGTTACATTCTTCGCCGTGAACGCTTTGAAACCGGAGGCCGTCACCGTCACGGTGTAGTTCGAAGGCGGGATGTTGGTAGCAGTATAGTTTCCGCTCCCATCGGTCATAACCGTGCGCTCGTCGGTATCGGTATCGACACGATGGATAACGACCTTTGCGCCGCTTACGACTGCGCCGGACTGGTCGCTGACGGTACCGCTGATGGTGCCTTGCACTTCCTGGGAAAACCCCGAAGTACAGAACAGGACACTGGCCACAAAAATAACGCAGAGATGGAAAATGTTTTTGATCACGAAATCCTCAACGTATTAATTCGATTGAAACCCTTATTGATTGAGCCCGAGGAAGTGCCGTGGGATCGAGGTTGGATGGTCTAGCGTCGCATATAGCCACAGCGATGCGGGGCCGAGGACATGCAATTTCCAGCAATGCCCGTAGTTGGTTTGGCCAATAATAGGCCAGATGAATAGAACATTACAAGGAAGTTTTGCGGTCCGGACGGACCGAATAGAAGCGAGCCGCTGGGCTCAATAAATGATGTTTATGGCGGGCGCTACCGGGGAGATAGCGCCGTCTGAATTGCAAGCAGGCTTTCAAGAACCGGCTTCAGATTCTTGAGGTCGAGTGCATTGGCTCCGTCGGACTTTGCCTCTGCCGGGTTGTCATGCACCTCGAGGAAAATTCCGTCCACTCCTGCAGCCACCGCGGCGCGTGCGAGCAGCGGAATAAATTCCGGCTGGCCACCGGAAACTCCATTCGCCGCCGAAGGTGTCTGCACCGAATGCGTTCCGTCAAAGACGACGGGCGCGAGCTTGCGCATGATGGCGAGCGAACGCATATCGACGACAAGGTTGTTGTAGCCGAAAGTAGTTCCACGCTCGGTGAGAAAGACGCGTGAGTTGCCGCTGTCTGTCACCTTCTCCACAGCGTGCTTCATGTCTCCTGGAGCGACGAACTGGCCCTTCTTCACGTTGACGGCGCGGCCGGTCTCCGCTGCGGCGACAAGCAGGTCAGTCTGCCTGCAGAGAAAGGCCGGAATCTGCAGCACATCCACACCCTCGGCTGCGATCGCGCAGTGCCCGGGCTCGTGAACATCGGTCAGCGTCGGAAGCCCTGTTGCTTCGCGCAGACGGCGCAGGATTGCGATGCCCTCGTGAATGCCGGGGCCGCGGAAGCTCTTTACCGAGGTGCGATTCGCCTTATCGTAGGAAGCCTTAAAGATGTACGGAACGCCCAGGTCAGAGGTGATGCGCTGAATCGCATCGGCCATCTTGCGCACGTGCGCTTCACTTTCAATAACGCAGGGGCCGGCAATCAGAAACAGCTTGCCGGAACCAACAGGGACAGGGCCAATCTCGAAAGAAGAACTCACCCTCTTATTGAATCACAGCGCGGGGTCAGTCGACCTGCACCTGGTCGAAGCCGAATGTCAGGATCAGTTTCGTAACTGTGGCCGCAGCATTTTTGTGCGCCATGTCGAGGATGCCGGCTTGCTGGGCCGAATTCTGCAACTCCTGCTGAGCCTTGGCGCGCACTTCGCTTTCGAGGTTCGGATCGGCAGGCACGAACAGGCCTGTCGAGCGTGAGTAGACCTTCGTCTTGCCGTTATCGAGTGCGGTCACAAAAATCTGCGCGGGCGGCAGGTGAACATGCACAGTCTTGCCGTCTACGCTTACGTCCGATGGCTTGAGCGCGCCTAGATCGACGCCGGCAATAGCTTCGCCGTGAACGGAAAGCAGCAGCCGGTCTCCCACCAGGAAGTCCGGAAGAATACTGTTCGAGCGGTCGCCTTCGACGACCTTATCCATGGTGTAGGTGACGGTCTCGAGCCGCTGCAGGCGCTGGATCTTATCGACGATCGTTGGCGCAGTGCTATCGATGCGAAGCGTGCGGCCGGTTATGTCGGTCGCTACGCGGTCCCAGATGCCATGCGTCGCTGCGCGCACGAAGAACAGCAGCAGACCAAAACCGACGAGCAGGCCAAAGAGCACGAGCAGCAGCGCTGTCCACACGCGCGAACGGCGCGGCTTGCGATCGGAGGGTGTGGCAACCGTGTTCACGTTGATTTAGATGCAGGCAGAAAAAAAACGGCCCCTCAGGTGAGGGGCCAATCTGCCTTGGTTCTCTCGTTGTGTGAGAGCTTGGTTGCGGACCTTATGGTCTAGTTTTTATCGAACCGCTGGTTGCGACGCAGCACCCTGAGGGGAGGGCTGCGCGGAAGACTGCTGCGTCGCACCAATCGGCGAACCGGCATCCGAAGATGACGAGTTCAAGGCCGCTAAACTGTTTTGGAGAAGCGTCACGCGGACAACACTACCGCTGGGTACGCTGCTCGAATCATCGATTTTGGCGTTGCCCATCGCAACCTGGTGAATGCGATAGACCGGCACCTGATGCTCGGCAAGATAGCGCTTGACCGCATCTGCCATATGTTCCGAGTTCTGGATTCCGGCCTGTCCACGGGTACGCGAATAACCGGCAATCTCAACCACATAACCCTTCTGACCCTGCAGCTGGGTTGCGATCTGATCCAAGGCATCCTTCGCCTTGGCATTCAGTACAGTCTGACCGGGACGGAAGCGGATTTCTGTGTCGTTGACCTTCTGATACTGGTCGATGTTCGAAACCGTGGTGTTCAGCTTTGCCGTCTGGGCGCTCGCCTGCTGGGCGGTTTGATTCGCCTGACCCGCCATCGAGTTGGCTGCGACCGCAGTAGTATTTGCCTGATCGGCGGTCGACTGCGCCTGATGGATACCAGCCTGGGCGCGGCCATCTACATCCTTAATGTCGTTGGCGTTCTTTGCCTGCAGCTGATCGAGTTCATTGAGACGGTCTTTGACCGGATCAATCTGCCTTTTTACCCACTTCTTGCGGGCGAGGGGATTCATGTGTCCCCAGAAGCCTTCATTCGACTTGGTTGAGAGCGGCTGCCCGGTGGCATAGGTGCTGTTATCACCCGGGTTTGAGCTTGCGGTGCCGGTGGAGCTTCCACCGTTCGACGCGCCGGTCTGTACCTGTGCGGGGGCTGACTGGTTCGACTGGGCAAATGCAGGGCATCCCAGGCTGGCTGCAACAAGCAGCGCCGCAATCGCCGGAGATGTGGAAAGTGACTTCATTCGAATCGTTTTTTCTACGTTCTGTTTTGTCATTTGTGCTTTCCTTCGCATGGTCTTTTGACGCATGTTACGGAAGCTGCGCAGCATCCTGTACGCGGCTAGTAGTGCAGTTCGAGGGCCAAACCTGATGGCCATCGAGATAATTATTAAGTTGTTTATTTTTAAAAAGATAGAAGAACGGTTTGGGTACACGCCCTAGGGGGCCGGGCGTGTAATTTTGGCGGGATGAAAAATTTACCTTGTTTCAGGCGGGAAAAATTTGCCCGCCGGAGAGCTTTTAGCGGTTGTTATCAAGAACTTCCGCCAGGTGCCGAGCAGGCCGGACGCGGTTCTGCGAGACCTGTTCGCGGCAGCTGAAGCCGTCGCTGACCAGCAACGTGTCTTCTGGAGCAGTTCGGAAGGCAGGCAGCAGCCGGCGCTCCGCGAGGCTTTGCGAGATCTCAAACTTCTCCGCCTCAAAACCGAATGGGCCCGCCATGCCGCAGCAGCCGGAATCGAGCACTGTGACCTCCGCTCCGCCGCGCGAGAGAAGCTCGCGCTCCGATGCCATCTTGGTCGCGGATTTCTGATGACAGTGACCGTGCAGCAGTACGGACTTTCCTGCCAGGTGCTCGGGTTTGTAGCCGGGCGCATGGCGCAGCAGGAAGTCGCTGAGCAGGTACGTCTGCTCGCGGAGCCGTTTCGCCTTCGGATCGTTCGGAAAGAAGTTGATCAACTCATCGCGAAAGACGCTGGCGCAGGAGGGTTCCAGGAAGACGATCGGCATGCCGCTTTCAATTTCATCGGAGAGCGAGCCCATGATCTTCACGAGGTATTCGCGGGCCTCCTTCAGGAATCCAAAATCATAGAGCGGACGGCCGCAGCAGACATGCCCTTTCGGGGCGCGAACATCGAACCCGGCTGTCGTAAGCACCGATTGTGCCGAGCCGAGCGTCTGCGGATGATAGTAGTTGTTCCACGTATCCGGCCAAAGCAGTACGGGCGGCTTGTTCTCTGCTTTTGAACCCTTGAAAAAGCTGCTGAAGCTCCGCGGCGCAAAGCGAGGCAGCGTCCGCTCAGGAGCGATGCCCAGAACCGCTTTGATGGCATGGCTCAAGCCGGGTATCGACATCGGCAGATTGGCCAGTTGCGGCGTGACGCCGGGGATCGCTGAAGCCATGCGCGCCCACTTGTCCATGAATCCAAATGCATAGTGGCGCAACGGACGGCGATGGCCGTCGTAGTAGTGCGCAAGGAACTCCGACTTGTACGTGGCCATATCCACGTTGACCGGGCACTCGTTCTTGCAGGCCTTGCATGACAGGCAGAGGTCGAGTGCTTCGTGCACAGCCTCGTTCTGCCAGTCGGCCGCGTTGCCTTTCGAGAGCAGATCCCCGTCGAGCATCTCCCAGAGCAGGTGAGCGCGGCCGCGCGTGGAGTGCTGCTCTTCCTGCGTGGCCATGTAGCTGGGGCACATGGTTCCTGCTTCGGCCTTGCGGCATGCTCCGACGCCGACACAACGCAGGGTAGCTTCGGAGAGCGACCCTTTGTCGTCGGGAAACTGGAAGAAGGTCTCGCGGGGATGCGCTTCGTATCCAGCACCGAGGCGAAGGTTCTCCGTGGGGTCGTAGACAGCAACCGGGTCGATCAACTTGCCGGGGTTCATGCTGTTCGTCGGATCCCAGAGCGCCTTGAACTCCTGGAAGGCCTGCATCAGCTCCGGTCCGAACATCTTCGGCAACAGCGCCGCGCGGGACTGCCCGTCTCCGTGTTCACCGGAGATGGAGCCTCCGTGCGCGATCACGATGTCTGTGGCTTTATCTATGAACTCGCGATACTTCGCGATGCCCTGCGTGGATTCAAGATCGAAGTTGATGCGCATGTGCACGCAGCCCTGGCCGAAGTGGCCGTACATGGCGCTGTCGTAGCCGTAGCTGTCCATCAGCTTGTAGAGCTGGCGCAAGTAGGAACCGAGCTGGGCTGGAGGAACGGCGGAATCTTCCCAGCCCTCCCAGTGGTGCGCCTGCCCGGGAACGAAGACCGTTGCGCCCAGTGCCGATTCGCGCACATGCCAGACGTGCGGAGCCTCGGCCTCGGAGTAAAGCCGCGTCGAGGGGCGCGATGGCAGGGTGTTCATGTCGGCGATGAAGCGCTCAGCCTGTTCCAGCACGTCGGTTTCATTCCACGCGCCGAACTCTACCAACAGGAATCCATCGCCTGGCGGCAACAGCTTGATGTCATCGAGCGCGAGGCCTTTAAGACGCATGTAGCCGGTCAGCGTGGAATCGAAACCTTCAAGGCCGATGGGGTTGTGCTCGAGAATCTTCGGTACATGATCGGCAGCAACGAATGCGTCGGGAAAACCCACGACGACCAGCCGGCGGCACTGCGGACTCGGTTTGAGATCGAGCGTTGCGTTCAGAATGGTGACGCAGGTTCCTTCGCTGCCTACCAGCGCTCGCGCGACGTGAAATCCATTTTCGGGCAGCAACTCGTCGAGGTTATAGCCGGAAACGCGGCGAGGAATGTCGGGAAAGCGCTCGCGAACCAGCTTCCCGTACCGGTCGCGGATGCGTGCGAGTCCGGCATAGATCTGGCCCTTGCGGCCGCCAGCCGAGACGATGCGGGAAAACTCCTCGTCGCTGGTCTTGCCCACGGTCATGCGCGTGCCGTCATAAAGCAGAATGTCGAGCGAGTGAATATTGTCGACCGTCTTGCCGCCCATCAGTGCATGAGTACCGCAGGAGTTGTTGCCGATCATGCCGCCCAGCGTGCAGCGTGAATGCGTCGCAGGATCGGGCGCGAAGGTCAGCTCATGCCGTTCGGCTGCTTCCCTCACCCGGTCAAGTACGATACCCGGCTCGACCACTGCCAGCCGCGACTCGGGGTCGAGAGACACGATGTTGCGCATGTACTTCGAGAAATCCAGGACGACGGCTACGTTGCAGCACTGGCCCGCGAGGCTGGTACCGCCGCCGCGTGAGAGCACCGGAGCGCCCAGCTCGCGGCAGATCTCCATGGTCGCCTGCACATCGGCGATATCGCGCGGCAGCACTATACCGATCGGTGTCTGGCGATAGTTGGAACCGTCAGTGGAGTATAGCGCCCGCGAGCCCGCATCGAATCGGACTTCGCCGCGAATGCGTCCGGCGAGCCGCGATTCGAGTTCGCGCGCCGCCGAAAAAGACTCATGCGGATGCTTGTTGTTCAGAATGGAGAAACCGGTATTCACAGGCGAATCCCTATCGTTTCCAGGCTCGATCTCATTTCCTCAAGCCTCGCTGGCCGCCCGGTTCGTCCTGGCTCAAAGCGACGATGCATGGCGGCGTCTGCTAGTGAATGAGTCCCGAGCCCGGCCACTCGTATACCACTACGCCGAGGTCGTTCAATGCGTTGATGGTCGCCTCAACATTGCGGCGCACCGGAACGCGATCGGCACGCAGCGCCATCGAATCCTCATCGACAGCCACCACGCGCCCGTAAGGCCACGCGTCCTCGGGGAGCGCAGCCAACGCCTCGGGCAGATCGGAGAGGCGGATCACCAGCTCGCGCTTGCGGGCATCAGCCGGATGCATCATGCTGCCGCTCAGCACATCGCTCTTCGGTCCCTCGGGATACATGATGCGCAGCGTCAGGTTTTTCTTGCCGACGATCAGGAAAGGATTGCCCCAGCTCTCCTTCGTATGAATCGCCAGGTAACGCGTCTTCGATGGCGGAGGGATCTGGTCGAGTTGGTCACGATCGTTCGAACGCGCCGTGGCAGCAGCCTTCGCCTGCTGCGGGGTCGATGCAGGTGTGGCGTTTACCGGAGGGTTCTGGTTGCCATGCCCACAGGCGACAAGGGCGATTGCAAAGGCCAGGGTGCAGGGAATAGTTACGAATCTTTTCATCAGACGAGTGCGGAAATGCTGAGCAGATTCAGCATAACAGGGGAGGAAGCAGCGCTGCGGCCGGTGATGGAAGGTTCAGCCGGTGTGCCGGTTAGCTTTCCGAATTAAGGATTGTCATTCCGAATGAACTTCGGAATGACAATCCTTTAGAGAAGCAGACTCCAGCCCGGAATCTATCCCTTCGCGTTCAGCCGCTCTTTCCCGATCGCATCGAGCACGCCGTTGAGGAAATTGATCGACTCTGGCGCCGAGTAGCGCTTGGCGATCTCGAGTGCCTCGTTAATGACGATCTGGTGCGGCGTTCCGGGGAAGCCGATCATCTCCGCCACGGCCATGCGTAGAACGTTACGATCGACCGCCGACATGCGCGTCAGCTTCCAGTTTGCCGAGTGGCTCTCGATCGTCTGATCGATCTCTTCCTCGCGAGCCACGGCCACGCGGAAGATGTCTTCGGCAAAACCGCGGGCCTCGTCTTCGACGTCTTCACGGGCCTGCCAGAAGGTGCTGCGCACCTCGTCCGGATTCTGCTTGCCGATGTCCGACTGGAAAAGCATCTGCATGGCGAGTTCGCGGCTCTTGCGCCGCTTGCCTACGACGCTCATTCGGACGCCACTTTCTGGTCGATCTTGCGGTTGAGCGACACCATCTCGATGGCCGCCGAGGCCGCCTCGAATCCCTTGTTTCCCGCCTTCAGCCCGGCCCGGTCAAGCGCCTGCTCCAACGTCTCGCAGGTCAACACGCCAAACGCATGGGGAATTCCCGTCTCCTGTTGCGATTGCCCGATGCCGCGCGAGACTTCGTTATAGATGGCCTCGTAGTGGGCGGTTTCGCCGCGCAGCAGTACGCCGAGAGTAATTACCGCATCGACCAGCTTGGTTTCGGCCACCTTGCGGGCTGCGGCAGGAATCTCCCATGCGCCGGGTACGCGGAGGATATGGACTTCGTCCTTACGGGCGCCGCTGCGGTAGAGGCAGTCAAGCGCGCCCTCGAGCAGGCGATCTGTGATCACCGAGTTCCAGCGGGCTACGATGATGGCGAATTTCGCCCCTTCAGCAGATAGGTCGCCAGCAAGCGCCACCGGCTTGCCCCGGAGCGGCTCGTCCCATTCCCAGAAGGCGTACACGATGCCCGGAACCGGCTCAGCGGTGAAAACACGGGACTTCCAGAAGGTTTCCGCCGTCTCCGAGATGCGCTTCGGCGCTTCGGCAGCGCTCAAGTTGGTGGCAAGCCAGTGCTCGATCACGCCACGCACGGCATCGAGTTGCGTGACCTCGATCCAGGTATCGGTTGCACCCTGCTTCATGCCATCCACGAACTCAAGATTGCCGAGCGGAGCCAGGAATGGGCGTCCGCGGTCTCCCTCCCTGTTCCAGGACTGGCCGTCTTCAAAACCAAGTGCCGCGAAGAAGCTCACCAGCGTGTCGTAAACAGCGGGAGAGCTCGCAGGTCGTACGAGAGTAATGCCTTTAATCATGACTCTTTAAAGGTATCAGGACGGCATCTGCAGTGTTGAGACACAGTGTCTTTTTGGTGTCACTTTAAAGCCCTCTGCCCCAGCTTCGATTTCGGGGCAATCGCGGTGAAGCCTGATCCCGTGACCAGCTTCGGGTAAAAGTCCGACTGTCGAGACAAAACCACCGCTGAAAAAGATCGTGCGGCAACAAACCCAGCAGTGTCAGCAATTTATAAAGTTGATAATAAGACGCTCATGTTTTATGCATCTTTCGCGCTACAGTCCTCATCAGATCAAATGCAAGCCGGTCTCCCGGCCGGCAAACTACACAGCTTCGGAGGAAATGAACCATGGCTATCACCCGTTTTGCCCCTTATCGTGATGTCGTTTCGCTGCAGAACCGCTTGAACTCGCTCTTCCAGGACTTCAACCAGTCGCAGGCAGGCACTGACCCGGTCGTGGCGGCTGCCTTCGTTCCCCCTGTCGATGTTTATGAGGACGAGCACAAGGTCGTTCTGAAACTGGAAGTCCCTGGGCTGAAGCGCGAAGAGATCGACATTCAGCTCGACAACCACACCCTGACCGTGCGCGGCGAGCGCAAGTTCGAGAAAGAAGAGAAGCAGGAGAACTTCCACCGCATTGAGCGCCGCTATGGAAGCTTCTACCGCTCCTTTACCCTGCCGAACACGCTCAACACCGAGCAGGTAAAGGCCGATTATGATGCCGGTGTGCTGCGTGTCGAGGTCGAGAAGCGCGCTGAAGCCAAACCCCGCCAGATCAAGGTAGAGGTAGGCAGCGCGGCTCCCAGGGTCGAGAATCAGCCGGCGGCGTAAGCAGCAGCTTCAAGGATGGAGAAAGCGGCGCATGGAATGAAATCTGTGCGCTGCTTTCGAACATCCAAACGAACGAAGTTTGAACAGGTATTTGTAAGAGAAAGAATGTAAGCGAGCGAATTCGCTGGAGGCCGACCGGTGTCGAGCTGACCGTTTCCTCGCTGGAGGTGACATGGCTGTACGTTGGGATAAATTCACACTGAAATCGCAGGAAGCCGTACAGGCGGCGAGCCAGATGGCAGCCGAGAACGGCAATCCTGAGGTTCTGCCGCTGCACCTGCTGGCGGCCCTGCTCGAGGACCAGGATGGCATTATCGTGCCTGTTCTCGAAAAAGTTGGAGTGCCTGCCTCGCAACTCAACGCGAAGACGCAGGAAGCGGTTGGCAAGTTGCCCAAGGTAAGTGGCGGCTCAGCTCAGCCCGGCGCGTCGAATGCGCTCAATAAGATTTTTGACCAGGCATTTAAAGAGGCCGGTCATTTCAAGGACGAATACGTCTCGACCGAGCACCTGCTGCTTGCGCTGGCCGATCAGAAGAACGACGGCGCGCAGCTGCTGCTGGCCTCGTTCGGCGCAACGCACGACACGATTCTGAAGGGCCTGACGACAGTGCGCGGCACCCAGCGCGTGACCGATCAGAATCCTGAAGCAAAGTTCCAGGCGCTCGAGAAATATGCGAAGGACTTGAACGAACTAGCGCGCCGCGGCAAGCTCGATCCGGTGATCGGACGCGACGAAGAGATTCGTCGTGTCATCCAGGTGCTTTCCCGCAGGACGAAGAACAATCCGGTGCTGATCGGCGAGCCAGGCGTTGGCAAGACCGCCATCGTCGAAGGACTCGCGCGCCGCATCGTGCAGGGCGACGTGCCCGAGATTCTGCGCGACAAGCGCGTGATCTCGCTCGACCTCGGCTCTATGCTCGCCGGTGCGAAGTATCGCGGTGAGTTCGAGGACAGGCTGAAAGCCATTCTGAAAGAGATCGAAGACTCGAACGGTCAGATCATTCTCTTCATCGATGAGTTGCATACGCTGGTCGGCGCTGGAGCGGCAGAAGGCGCGATCGATGCCTCGAACATGCTTAAGCCGGCACTTGCTCGCGGCGAGCTGCGGGCCATCGGCGCAACCACGTTGAACGAGTACCGCAAATACATCGAGAAGGATGCAGCGCTCGAACGCCGCTTCCAGATCGTCTTCGTCGGCGAACCGAATGTCGAAGACACCATCGCCATCCTGCGCGGGCTGAAGGAGCGCTACGAGTCGCACCACAAGGTGCGCATCAAGGACTCGGCGATCGTTTCGGCGGCGACGCTGTCGCACCGCTACATCTCCGACCGCTTTCTGCCGGACAAGGCCATTGACCTTGTCGATGAAGCTGCGGCTTCGCTGGCGATTCAGATTGGATCCGTGCCGGTTGAGATCGATCAGCTCGATCGCCAGGCGACTTCGCTCGAAATCGAGAAGGCCGCGCTCAAACGCGAGACGGACAAGAACTCCAAAGATCGCCTGGAGCAGGTGGAACGCGAGCTTGCCTCGGTGAAAGAGGAATCGACCGGCCTGCGTGCCCGCTGGCAGAAGGAACGCGAAGCCATTACCCGGCTGAGCGAGCTCAAAAAGCAGGTCGAAGCATTGCGCTTTGAAGGCGAGGAACAGACTCGTCTTGGAAACCTGGAGCGCTCGGCACAGATCCAGTATGGGGAATTGCCAAAGCTCGAAGCCGAATTGAAGAAGCTGACCGCCGAGCAGGACACGGTATCGGGTCCGCGCATGCTGAAGGAAGAGGTGGATGAAGAAGACATCGCCAAGATCGTCAGCAAGTGGACTGGCATTCCAGTCTCGAAGATGCTCGAAGGCGAAGTAAAGAAGCTGGTCGAAATGGAAGCGCGCCTGCGAGAGCGGGTGATCGGCCAGGAAGATGCGCTGAAGACCGTAGCCAATGCCATCCGGCGTTCGCGTGCCGGCCTTAGCGATCCGAAGAAGCCGATTGGCTCCTTCATCTTCCTGGGACCGACGGGCGTGGGCAAGACCGAAACTGCGCGCGCACTGGCCGAGTTCCTCTTCGATGACGAATCGGCGATGGTGCGCATCGATATGTCGGAGTACATGGAGAAGCATGCCGTGGCAAGGCTGATCGGCGCGCCTCCTGGCTACATCGGCTTCGATGAAGGCGGGCAGCTCACGGAAGCAGTACGGCGTAGACCGTACTCGGTTGTCCTCTTCGACGAGATCGAGAAGGCGCATCCGGATGTCTTCAACGTGCTGTTGCAGGTGCTGGACGACGGGCGCCTGACCGATTCAAAGGGCAGGACTGTCGACTTCAAGAACACCGTGCTGATCATGACCTCGAACCTGGGTGCTCATGCTCTGCAGGGAGAGTCGCTGACCAATGAAGCAGCCTTCGACCGCGCCAAGGATCAGGTGATGGACGTGCTGAAGCAGAGCTTCCGTCCCGAGTTCCTGAATCGCGTGGACGACATCGTGATCTTCCGTCCGCTGGGCGAAGAACAGCTGTCGCACATCGTGGATCTGCGGCTCAAGGATCTCGAAAAGCTGCTGGCAAGCCGCGAGATCACCATCGAGCTGACGGAGCAGGCGCGGCATCAGCTCTTCACGAGCGGCTACGACCAGGCTTATGGAGCGCGTCCGCTGAAGCGCGCCATCCAGCGGCTGATTCAGGACCCGCTGGCGATCAAGATCCTCGACGGAGAGATACTGCATGGCGATCACGTGCGGATCGACTCGGACAAGCAGAATAACCAGCTGCGTTTTGAGGTAAAGACGAGAGCAGGAATTCCGCTTGAAGGACATCTGATCGGACGAGCGTAAGAACAGGCAGCACAACTGAAAGGCGGGAGTAATCCCGCCTTTTCTTTTGCCCGCTGTTTTCTTGTCGTCCTACCGAGAAGCAGGCTCGAGGACGGATTCCCGGGTACGAACCTTCTGGAATTCTTTGAGGTAAGGAGAAAGGTCCAGCGCAGAGCCCTGCTTCACGACAAAGGGATTGATCTTTACAACATCGGCCTCGTCACTCGGCGTGCCGATGGGTTCAATCTTCAGTTCTTTGAGAGTGATGTTGCTGTCGCCGAATGTGCGGGTAATCTTAAGAACGCACTTCCCTTCCGCAGGTGAGTACTCGAGGTCTGCCCAGAAGCGCGGAAAGAACAGAGGCAGGGTTGTTTGCTTCTGCCCTGGCAGCAGCGTGGGGCTGAGTGTAATTCTTTGCCCGGGAACATCCAGCGCCGCGTTGCTCAGAACATCTGAAATGAACCATGTCACCGGCCCCGCTACATAGGTAAGTTCACCTGGATTCCAGAGGTTCTGGCTCCACGTCCAGCCGCCGCGCAGGTGCACCATCTGGATGTGGCGCATGATGTCGAGACCATCGGCAACATTCCCGAGCTGAATCGCCGCCATCGCGGTATAGCTCTCCAGGTAAAACGGCCATGTCCGCGAGCCCGGCATATCGACACCGCGCTGCATCTCCATGTCCCACACCTTGGGCGCATAGAAGTCTGGAGAAGAAATGACGGCGGTGCGCAGCTGCGTATCGATCGATGATTCTGCTTTTTCAAAAGGAAGCACATCGCCCCAGCCCGCGTATCGGCTCAGGAACTGGCCAGCCAGTTGACCGCTGAAGAGCCGGTCGTCACGGCGGTTCGCGCCTCCGATATCCGTCCCGTAGGCGAAGAAACGGCCGTTCCACAAAGCGTGGATCAGACCGGCCTGTGTCTTTTGAAACTGCTCTTCGGAGGAAGCTGCGAGCTTCGCATCTCCGATCGCATGTCCCAGCACTTCGCCCGCGCGCAGGGCCGCGAGATATACAGTTCCGGTGTATACGGAAATCTCGGGATGAGGAAAGTCGTCGTAGGTCTGACCGCCGACCGGGATGAAGGATTGATCTTTCACCTGCGCTTGCATATAGGAAAAGCCCCGCCGGATGTGTTCGGCATTTTTTTTCACAAACGAATCGTCGCCGGTCTGCTGATAGTCCTTCGCAACCTGGATCACCCACGAAGCGGTGTTGTCGATCATCTTCTCGTGGGGTACGGGTGTGTCGCCCTGGCGATCCGCGATGCCGACGAAGTAGCTGCCGTCAAAGTGCAGGATGCCTCCGTCGGTGTCCTGCGTGTCGGCAAAGCGTTGCAGCTCGGCCCTGTCGAGTTCGGTGAAAAACTTCTGGTAGACCGGATGCGCCGCAAGCCGCTGGTCCATCGTCCCGGCAAGCCCTCCCATGCCGCCTTCGATGACGCTGAAGTCTCCGCTCTTGTTGAGCATGGTGTTGGTGTACATCGTGTAGGCGCTGTTGATCAGCTTGAACTGGAGCCAGCCAGGAAGAGTGCTTGCGAGGATGGGCTGCTGCCACGCCAGTGTCTCTTCGAGAATCCGTTCACGCTGAGCAATCTCGTATGCGATGAGCGAATCGAAATTCGGGAAGTAATTTTGAAAGAAGCGGCCATAGCCGGTGGTACCGAAGCGGTTTTCGGCCTTAGGTGGTGGCGGCACGGACCATGTGACGAGAAAGCGGAAGGTCTGCTTCCCTCCCCCGGCGATATGAGCTTTGATCGCTACCACACTCGCGTTTGACGGTGCACTGTTGCCACTTAACTCTGCCGCGCCGTCGTGATCTGGAAAGTCGCCGTTTTCGCGAAAGCTTTTCCAGTTCTCGGAACTGTCCGAAGGATTCCACGAGGAGCTTGTACTCACCGTGCCGTCCTGTTTTTCCGCAAGAAGAGCAACGGCATCGATGTAGTTCTGGAAGGTCGCCTGGCGAATCGATGGCGTTGAGGCAGCGAACTGGCGCAGACCGTGAAAGCCGTCGGCATCGAGTGCGGTCACGCGGGTAGCGGGCGCGGCAATCGCAACGAGCTTCGATATATCGAACGCGCCATGGTAGCCGGTGCGCTCTGCTCCCGGAGCGACATCGTAGATTCCGCGGCCGATCAGGTCAGGCCATGACAGCGCGACCGAAGCTTCCACTGGTTTCGAATCGGAGTTTGCCAGGGTGACCTCGATCCAGAAGCCAGGCAGCGATGAATCCTTCACATCGTGCGGAACAAAGCCGCTGTGCGCATATACCGAGACCAGCGAATGCAGGCTGCTTGCGATCGGACTATCAAAGGACAGCCTTGCCGTCGGAAAGAGGCCGCGATAGGTCGAGTGCGCGTAGCCTTCCATACCGCAGAGATTCCGGCGATCTCTCTGCAGACGAATGGACGCCACGTTGCCGGAGGAATCCTTCTCCCATACCGCGAGGAACGCTTCCTTGTCCCACTCGGGATGCTCGGATCGAGCCCTTGCCACACCGCTGTCCGTGGACCAGTTGTTGATCGCAACGCGTGTGAAATGTCCATCGGGAGCGAGGTCAACCGCGCCGACTCCGATGCCACCCAGCGGAACACCGCTGGGCCCGGGAGCGTCATGCAGTGCCAGGTAATTTGCCGGCTCGCCGCTCGCGCTGCTTACATCCGCCAGAAAACGACTGTTAGCCTGCTGAGCGCCGTAGTCATCCTGTGCGTTTCCATGCCACGGCTGCGCCAGGGTTGCAGCTACCATCACACAAATTGACCAGACTCTTCCTGCTGATGGTGCTCGCATCCTGCGCTTGCTCCTTTGTCATCTTTGTTTCCATGATAAGTCGATGGGCACGGCGGAAATCCATAGCTCGTGACCTCGCTGTAATTTTTCGGCGACCTGGAATGGCATATGCTCATCCATGCAGGAAGGAGAGTTTATGAGCACTGCTGTTTACGACATTCCGGTAAAGAAGATCAATGGCGAAGCATCCACGCTCGGTGAATACGCGGGACAGGTAACGCTTGTGGTCAACGTGGCCTCGAAGTGCGGGCTGACGCCGCAGTACGAGGCGCTAGAGAAGATCTATCGCGATTACCGCGACAAGGGTTTTGTCATCGCCGGTTTCCCTGCCAACGATTTCGCCGGCCAGGAGCCAGGAACGAACGAAGAAATCCAGACCTTCTGCCAGACCATGTTTTCCGTCGACTTTCCTCTTTACGAGAAGATCGTGGTCACGGGAGCGGACACGCATCCTCTTTACCAGGCACTGATTCTTGCGCAGCCTGAGGCAATCAGCACGGCAGAGAAGCCTTTCCGTGAAGATCTGGAGGGATACGGCATCAAGACCAACGACGCGCCGGGAATCCTGTGGAACTTCGAGAAGTTTCTTCTGAATCGCCAGGGCGATGTCGTCGCACGCTTCTCGCCAGAGATGGTGCCGGACGATCCGATTGTGGTTGAGGCTATCGAGAAGGAAATCGCGAAGTAGTTCTTTTTAAACCCACCCATGTCGAAACACATGCCATGGGTGTCCCGCCCAGGCAGAGCCTGGACGGGACACCCATTGTCTACTCAACAAATCATGCGTGGGGAACCGGACTATCTACATCCGCGGATGTCTGCCGGTTCAGATAAGCCTGACGTCGCCGGTATCCGGCAAGATAGCGGGCGTCTTCGGCGTAAGTCGTGGGGTAGATAGCAGGCACCGGCAGCGGATTCAGAGCAGCGTCCACATTAACGAAGGTGAAAGTGCAGACGTTGCTCAGCGCCGTGCTCTTGCGATCGCGGCTGATGCGGGTGATGGAAGTCTCGACCGAAATCGACGTATGGCCGGTGTAAGCGACGCGGCTGACAAAGTGCAGCTTGTCACCCATGCGCACCGGTTGGTAGAAGTTGATGCGGTCCACTGATACAAGCAGGGGACGATGACTGGCTACCAGCTCCGAACAGATGTGGGCGTACATGAAGGCGCGATGCGCCACGTATCCGCCAAAGATTTTCTGAGGGACATTTTCATGCTCGGGATAGGTACGCTCCCAGCCTTCCGCAACAAGTTCCGAGGCAAGCAGCAGGTGATGGTTCGGCTTCTCCTGCGCTTCGTGTAACCGCTTCAGCATACCGTACTCTTCGCGCGTCGGGGGCTCTTCAGCGGCATTCCTGGCTTCGCGATAGCTTTCCTTACGCTTCTGCGCGCGTTCGGCTCGCTCTTCTTCGAGAGCGGTTCTGTATTCGAGCGGCGGCAGTGGCACGCTGTGCTCGTGGCCGTCCTCCTTGCGTAAGCGCGCGACCATGGTGAAGTACGCCGATGCCACGTGCAGCAACGGATCCCCTGGCTGCTCGACACGAATGCCCACTTCGAGCGAAGTGGTACCGACGATGTTGACGCTGGCGTAGAGAACCATGTCGCGGCTGTCGTCAGGAACATTGCGAACGAGGAGAGAATCCATGGCAGCAGTTACCACCCTTGCCTCCGGATAGAATCCGCGCACATAGTTCAGAGCTGTGTCTTCGGCGAGTTTGTCGAGAACCTCGAGAAACAATCCGGCCCGCAGGTTCGAGCGCACCGGCTCATCGATCAGCTGGAAACGGCGGCGGAGTTTGGGGTCCGAACCGAACGGCAGATGCCGGATAAGAGCAGTATCGCCTGGGCTCTTGGGACGAAATGCTTCTGAGGACATGCTTCAAGCATAGCCGGTGAAAGCTACAGGAATTTGTGAGGACGAGCACACAAGGGCAAATTCCTCACTTCGCGTGGAACAACAACTCCGGGCAGAAGCTCCGGCACTCAATCCGCCGAGGTGTGGTCGAGGATGATCTGCCAGCCCTTCGAACCTTTTTCGAACACCAGCGAATAAACTCCGCTGGCATCGCCGCCTCCAGCTTGCGTGCGGGTGAGATGAAACCTGCCGGTGACGACTGCATGATTCTCTCCAAGCATTCTGACCTTAAGCTCGGAAAAGTCGAGCTTCCCCATGGCGTCGTGGTTGGCATAGGTCTTGCGATAGCGCTCGAGGATGCCCTGGTAGCCGCTGGCGATGGTCTTGCCGATGAAGGTGGTCTCGGGCGAATCCTGATAGCCGTGCATGAAGGTCTCGATATCGCCGGCGTTCCATGCTGCCTGCTGGTCGTGGAGAACTTTCTCGATGGCTTGCGCGGGTGCATCCTGCGCACGGGCGGCAGTGGGAACGGTGAGCAGTAAGACGAGGCTGGCTAGCAGGAGGATTCGGCGCATGATTCCTCATTGTCTGACGGGAGGGTGTGTTTCGGAGAAATAATTTGGGTGGGATGAAATCTCTCTCCCGCTCCTTGAATAATCGTGTCTTACTTGAGACGGTGCGGTTATCAGGGCAGAACAAGATCCTTCTTCCCACCCAAGCGGAGCTTGGATGGGGCACCCTTTATCTTCGCAGTATCTAGCGCCAAAAAATAATAAGGCAGGCCGATGGCCTGCCTTATTTCCTGAGTCCTAATCCCCAAGTCCTGAACGCTGCCTTTAAACCCACTCGCCCTGACGCATCAGCGGTTCGTGATCGCCTGACGAGGTAATTCCATCCACATCGATCTGGCCGGAGCCGATCATCCAGTCCACGTGGATGAGGCTTTCGTTCGCGCCTCTTGCCGCGAGTTCTTCGGGCGTGAGCTTGTCACCGTTTTTCACGCAGGTGCTGTAGGCCTGACCCAGTGCAATGTGGCAGGCTGCGTTTTCATCGAAGAGCGTGTTGTTGAAGAGCAGTCCGCTCTGCGCGATGGGCGAGTTGTGCGGCACCAGCGCGACTTCGCCGAGCTGGCGGGCGCCGTGGTCGGTGTCGATCATGCGTTCGAGCACTCCCTGGCCCTTGTCGGCATGGGCTTCGACGACGCGTCCTTTTTCAAAGCGCACGCGGATGCCTTCGATCATCGTTCCCTGGTGCGAGAGCGACTTGGTGCTGGTGACCGTGCCTTCCGTCATGTCCTTGTGGGGCGTGGTGAAGACCTCTTCGGTCGGCATGTTGGGGATGCAGTAGTTGCCATTGCCCGCGGTCGTGCCGCCGCCCAGCCAGAGGTGATCGTCGGCAAGTCCTACTTTGAGATCCGTGCCCGGTCCCTTGAAGTGGAGCGCGGCATAGCGCTTTTCATTCAACAGGGCCGACCGGCGATGCAGGTTGGCGTCGTGCTCCTTCCACGCGGCGACCGAGTCAGGCAGATCAGCGCGCGAGGCGGCGAAGATGGCGTTCCACAGCTTTTCCAGAGCCTCGTCAGCGGGCAGATTCGGGAAGACGGTCGCTGCCCATGCGGGAGTGGCGGCGGCAACGATGGTCCAGTTGATGTCGTGGCGGGTAATCAGCTCGAGCGCCGGACGATAAGCCTTCGAAACAGCGCGATTGGCGCGGCCTACCTTGTCAGGATCCTGCTGCGAGAGCAGGCCGGGATTGCCTCCGGCCACCGCGAGGCGGGCTGCTCCCGATTTGAAGGCCTCGGCCATGCCGTTGTAGAGCCACCCGGCTGCGTAATCGAAGCTATCGTTCGCGCCGTACTGGTAGCGGAGCAACGATGACTCCTCGTCCGACAGCAGCGTGGTCACCAGCTTCGCACCGGCCTTGTAGGCGTGCTCGGTGATGCGGCGGACGAGCGGCAGCGTGTCCAGCGTAGCCGTCATGACCAGTTCCTGGCCGGGTGTGAGGCCCAGGCCTACCTGGATGGCGACTTCGGCGAGGCGATCGAGTTTTTGGTCAAAGTTTTGAGCAGACTGCTCGCTTTTCTTAACAGGCGTTTCGGTAAGAGTAGCCATATCGTTCCCAGTGTAGTCCTATGCGCCGGGAACATTCACTCCCGACCGCCGCACCCACTGGCCGCCGTGCTTTTCGAGATAGACCCACTCGCCGCCGTTGCACAGCTCGTTGCACCAGTTATTCATATAGACGAGCGCAGCGGTGTGTGGACCGTTATAGAAAACCTGGCTGAAGAATGTGACTCCGGGATATCCCCTGTATTTGCTCTGCAGGGCGGAGTCTGCCGTGACCGACGCCTTCGCCGTTCGCAGGTCTTTCACCTGGGAATCGGTGATCAGGTCGTATTGATGTGTGACGTGGAAGATCGGCATCAGCTGAACGCGCTGATACTTGCGCGCTTCGTAGTCCTGCAAAGCCTGGTTGAAGGCACTGGGATTGTCAGGCGGCGGCTTGAGTTGCCCTTGCGGCGGTACTGCGGGACTCATGTCCGCGATGCTGACGGTAGTGTCGGCAATAGCCCATTGCGGATACTGCTCCGGCGAAAGGGTGTCGAAGGGTTTGCCGGGGAGTAGCGAGGAGAAGATTGCGTAGGAGTCGCCCACGCGGTCGGAGGGCATCTGGATAACATTCGAGGCCTGTTGGGCCAGCATGGGAACGGCGGCGAGGAACAGAAGCTTGCGAAGCATGGCGATGCTCCCTCTTACAATCCTTGCCCGGTTTGAGTCCGGGCATGTCTCTAGACGTTCCGCGCCGCGAAAATGTTCACTTGCCTGCGGAGTTAGTGTCCGGCGCTGGCGGTCGTCTGCCAGGGCGCGAGGCCCTTGGCGGGACCATCCTTGTCACGGCCCTTCACGCGGTCGTACATATATTCGTCGCTGACCGAGCCAAGTGCCTCGTTGTAAAGGCTGACTTCCCCTGCGACCTCGCGCAGCTCTTCGGAGAAGTTGTGCTCTGCGCGAAGCTTTTCAGCGGTCGCCGCCACTTCGAACTTGCTGGTCTTGAAGAACTTCTGAAATCCGCGATCGAGCAGGTGGGCGATTTCGCCACCCATGACGACGCCGGCCTTATGAACCAGTTCCGTTCCTTTGCCATCCCTGGAACGGCCAAGGATCGCTGCGCAGCCGTACTTCGAAACCAGGTATCCATTTGCGACGCCCGGCGCCTCTCGTACATCAAATTTCAGACTACGAAGTTCCGAAAGGACTTCATCGAAGGTGCGGGGCTTGATCTTCTTTGGCATCGGTCCTGATTCCCTGCGGGTTTGTGATCTGGGCAGGTCAAAAGCTACACTGTAAAGACGCGCCTGCTCCTCTCCACTCTCGCACACTGAGACAGGAAGCTGCAACGCGAGAAACGACTTATGGCAACGCTGACCGATCCAAGGACCAACCCGACCGGCACCCTCCTCGGCATATCGCTGCTGGACCGCATCGGCAACACGCCGCTTATCCGGCTGGAACGCCTGGCGGCACACCTGCCCGGCATCCAGATTCTCGGTAAAGCTGAGTGGGCGAACCCGGGCGGATCGGTGAAGGATCGTCCGGCCTCTGCGATCGTAACGGATGCATTTTCGCGCGGTCTACTGGGCGGTGGCAAGCATCTTCTCGACGCGACCAGCGGCAACACCGGTATTGCATACGCAATGCTGGGCGCAGCCATGGGTTTCGGCGTCACGCTCTGCATGCCGAGCAATGTATCGGAAGAGCGCAAGCGCATCCTGCACGCATATGGCGCCAACGTGGTCTGGACGGATCCGGGCGACGGCTCCGATGGAGCGATCCGTAAAGCGCGCGAACTGGCCAAAAACGAGACGGAAAAGTATTACTACGCCGACCAGTATGGCAACGAAGCCAACTGGAAGGCCCATTACCGCTCCACGGGCAATGAGATCTGGCAGCAGACCGCCGGGCAGGTCACCCATTTTGTCGCCGGCCTGGGAACCAGCGGCACCTTTATCGGCACCACGCGCCGCCTGAAAGAGCTGAACCCGGAGATCCAGTGCATCTCCATGCAGCCGGACTCGCCCTTCAATGGCCTTGAGGGCCTCAAGCACATGGCCACCGCCATCGTGCCCCCGATTTACGACGCTAATCTCGCCGATCGCAACATCGACATGGAAACCGAGGCGGCCTATGCCATGGCCAAGAAACTTGGCCGGACCGAAGGCCTGCTTGTCGGCATCTCCGCCGCGGCAGCCGTTGCAGCCAGCCTGCGGATTGCCGAGGAAGAAGCGGCTTCGGAACGCGAGGCCGTAATTGTCGTCATTCTGCCCGACTCGGCAGACAAATATCTAAGCGATAGATTCTGGAAGGAGTAAGGCCACGCGATGCTGAAGCTGAATGAGCAGACCTACGACGCAATCCGACGCCATGGTGAGGAGACGTACCCCCATGAGTGTTGCGGCGTGCTGCTTGGCCGCTCAGCCGACGGTGTAAACAACGTCGAGGACGCCGTGCGCGCGGGCAATACCCGCACCGACTCCGCCCACAACCGCTACCACATCGCCCCGCAGGAACTGGTGAAGATCCAGCGCCTGGGCCGGGAGCGCGGATTGGATATCGTCGGCTTCTACCACTCGCATCCGGACCATCCGGCGCAATGGTCGAAGACCGATTTCGCCGAAGCCCACTGGCTCGGCTGCTCCTACGTCATCACGGCCGTCGAAAACGGCGCAGCGAAGATCACCAACTCCTTCCTGCTGACCGGTACGACGGAGGAAGACAAGGCTTTCGAGGACGAGGCCATCGAGGTAGCCGCACTGGAAGCGGAACGATGTTGATCGCAGGGATTTGACAGCACAAATCCTCGGGCTGCGACCCAGCCCTCTATTTCTTTATCTAACGATCTAAAGGAAGAGACTGCGACATGAAGATTCATATTCCCACCCCGCTGCGCGCATACACCGACAGGCAGGACGCAGTGAGCGTGAACGCCGCAACCCTCGGCGAGGCCCTCGACGAACTGACCACGAAGCACCCCGATCTCAAGAAGCACCTGTATTCCGAAGAGGGAAAGCTGCGGGCCTTTGTGAATGTCTACCTCAACGACGAAGACATCCGCTACCTGCCCGAAAAGGAATCGACGAAGGTAGGCGAAGGCGACGCGCTCTCGATCATCCCCTCCATCGCCGGCGGGTGCTAGCCGCACGGGCATACGCGCCTTTGGCGCCTCGCTTCGTAGAGAGGTTTGGCCCTCCCTTTGGTCGGGAACTTTGATTCGTTCAGGCAGTTTGAGAAAGAGACTGGATATGACTACGACTTTGGAAACATCGGCAGCCCTGCCGGAACTGAGCAATAACGAGATTGCGCGCTACTCGCGCCACCTGATCCTGCCCGAAGTGGGACTCGAAGGCCAGCAGAAGCTGAAGGCTGCGAAAGTGCTCTGCGTAGGCACCGGCGGACTCGGCGCCCCTCTCACCTACTACCTCGCCGCCGCAGGCATCGGCACCATCGGCCTCGTGGACTTCGACGTTGTGGACGAGAGCAACCTGCAGCGCCAGATCATCCACTCGACCAAGGATGTGGGCCGCCCCAAGATCGACTCGGCTGCCGAAAAGCTCAAGGCGCTCAATCCTCACCTGAACATTGTGAAGTACGAGACGATGCTCACCAGCGCCAACGCGCTCGAGATCATCAAGGGCTACGACGTGGTCGCCGACGGAACCGACAACTTCCAGACGCGCTATCTCGTCAACGATGCCTGCGTGCTGAGCGGAAACATTCCGAACGCTTACGGCTCGATCTTCCGCTTCGAAGGCCAGGCCAGCGTCTTCGCGACCGAAGAGGGCCCCTGCTACCGCTGCCTCTACCCCGAACCGCCGCCGCCGGGACTCGTTCCCTCGTGCGCGGAGGGCGGCGTGCTCGGCATCCTGCCCGGACTGGTCGGCGTGATCCAGGCTACGGAAGTCATCAAGCTGATCCTTGGCAAGGGCGAACCGTTGATCGGCCGCCTGCTGCTGGTGGATTCGCTGAACATGAAGTTCCGCGAGCTGAAGCTGCGCAAGAACCCTGATTGCCCGGTCTGCGGCAAAAACCCGACCGTGACTGAGCTGATCGATTACGATCAGTTCTGCGGAATTACTCCTGAACCAAAGGCGGTGGAAGTGAACGGAACACAGGTACAGAACGGCATACCGCAGATCTCTCCCAAGGATCTGAAGAAGAAGCTGGATGAAGGCGCTGACATCTTCGTGCTCGACGTACGCGAGCCGCACGAATACCAGATCGCCAACCTCGGCGCAAAGCTGATTCCGCTGGGCGAGGTTGCCAACCGCTACGTCGAACTCGACAAGGATCGCGAGATCGTCGTGCACTGCAAGATGGGCGGACGCAGCCAGAAGGCCGCCGAGTTCCTGCAGCAGCAGGGCTTCAAGGTGACGAACCTCGCCGGCGGCATCACCGCCTGGTCGAACGACGTCGATCCGACGATTGCGAAGTACTAAGCTGAAGCGTTGTTAAAGCGGTGCGTCTTATGACGCACCGCTTTTTATTTGTCTCCATCGATGAACCAAATCTTCTGCAGCGTCTCTCCATCCGGCAAAACGGAATTTGAATCCAGCGTCCCGCATCCGCCCGGGAACCACGCGTCGGCTCTTCAGCACCAGTTCGGATTCTGTCCGCATCAGGAACGTTCCGATTTCGAGCAACCAGGCCGGCGCTGGCAAGCCTATTGGGGCTCCCCACGCTTCCCTGAGAATGCGCATGAAATCACGGTTCGGCAGCGGATATGGCGATGCCAGGTTGACCGCTCCATTTATTTCCTCATGAGCGATCAGCCATTCGACCGCGCGCACGAAGTCTTCCTCGTGTATCCAGGAAACATATTGGCTGCCTGCCCCCATGGGTCCACCAAGCCCGTAACGAACCAGGCTCGATAGCACCGAGAAGATACCATCACGATCGGGGCTGAGAGTGAGTGCGCTCCGCAATGCAACCTTTCGAGTGCGCGGCATCTGCGTGTTGAAAAACTCGGACTCCCAATCCCTCGCGACCCTGATCGAGAAGTTCCAGGTCTCAGGCGCACCCGGCTCTCCGCCTCCCATCTCTCCAGTAGCTTCATCCATGTCGCGATCGAAAGCGTGACGATAAATGGTAGCCGTGCTCGCATTGAGCCAGACGAGCGGCGGATGACGCAGCGAACCGACGACCTGGTTCAGCAAACGCGTGGAGAGAATGCGCGAATCGTAGATCTCACGGCGATTCGCTTCATCGTAGCGGCAGTTCACACTGCGACCGATGAGGTTTATGCATACATCTGCTCGTTCCAACACATCGCCAGCCGTTGCTGCATTCCATCGCAACACGCTCCACGGTGCAGGCTTCACGCTTCGACTCAGAACAATGACGTCATGATTCTGCGCGTGGAAATGACGTGCGAGTATCTGCCCGACCTGTCCGCTGCCTCCCGGAATAACGATGCGCATGGCTAGACCTTCTCCTCGTAGACCGCATCCAGCAGATCAGCCGCCAGTTTGTGCATCGGACGCAGAAACGGCAGCCCTGCGAGCTTCAGCGTAAGCAGCAGCATCTTCAGCGTCTGGTCGAAGAGCAGCTTTGTTCTGCGCTGCTCGTGCGAGTGATCGTAGACCCAGAAGAGAATCAATCCCATCTGGTACAGCCATAACAGGCGCGGCAGGTAAGGACTGATGCGCGGAGGCAGCTTCACCTTCGACTCGGCTACAGCGCGTGCGAAGAAGCCGATATCCTCATCTCGAATCGCGGCCGTGTCTTTACTGAAAGGCGACAGCGGGTGTTCCGGATCCGCGTGCGCTGACAATGCGCTCATCAGCCTGCGGTTTGGAGCGAAGTATTCGAACTTGTAAGCGATCACGCCGCGCAGACGGCTTTCCGGCGTGCGCGCATTATCGAGAATCTCCTCAATCTTCGGAGCCATCTCTCTTTGCGCCCGCTCATAAAAAGCCATCACGATGGCTTCCTTCGAATCGAAGTAGTAATAAGCCGCACCGACCGCAACTCCAGCCTCGGTAGCGATCTCGCGCATCGTCGCCCGCTCGAAGCCGTGCTGCTGGAAAGTACGCAGCGCGGCTTCGAGGATGCGGGCTCGTGTTTCTTCCGACTTCTTAATCTTCTCCGGGCTCATGGGCTAGACCAGCACTCCTGCATGTGCGGGACCACTTGCACGGCGACGCATCCTTGCCAACACAAACATGTTGAAGAAGTGCATGGCTCCAAGAATCAGCAGGACAACGCCGATCTTCGTACTCTCAAGCTCGATACCCTCTCGCAATGTGGCGAGCGCGCTTGTAGTCTTCAACGCCAGCGCAATGTAGCCGACGTTGACCAAATAAAAGCCGACCACCAGCAGGTGGTTCACAGAGTCCGCAAGCTCCTCGTTGCCGCGGAAGGCGTCCAGCAGAAAAACGCGGCCACTGCGGTAGAGAGTGCGAGCGACCCACATGGTGAGAGAAATACTGATGGCGAGATAACTGAAGTAACAGAGTGCGATCGGCATGATTTTCTCCTGGGCAGACTATTTTGAACGCGTTCAAATAAAACATAGACCCGAGTAAAGATCGCGTCAAGCATTTTTGAACCCGTTCAAATTCTCTTTCGATAGAGCTCGATTGCCGTCATGTCGACGAATGGCAGGAAATCTTTGCCGCCTGTTCCCACGGATGCGTATACTTCCGGATGCTAAAGAGGTTGGGTCCCAAATATGGATCTGGTACTGGTACGTATTATTTTTTTTCTGGTGCTGTGCACGGCCTGTTCCCTGCTGCGTCCTTTCGGCCTGAACCTGTGGCTTTCGGCATTGCTGGGTGCGGTTGCATCGGCCCTTGTGGTGGTCTTTGAACTGCGCGTGCGCGCGTTAAGCCTGAAACGGCTGATCGGTGCGGTAGCAGGCAGCATTCTCGGAATTTTTGGAGCCTTCCTGATCTCGCTGGTTCTGCGCGGCAGCCTGCCCGCGGGCCAGACCCTTAGCCTGCTGCAGATCTTTGTGCTCCTGCTTATGTTCTATGTCGGTCTGCTTGTGGGCACGAGCAAGGGCGACCTGCTAAACCTGGCGGCGCTTGGCGATCTCTTTAGTACAGAACGCAGCAGCTCGCGGCGCCATGTGAAAATCCTCGATACCAGCGCCATCATCGACGGACGCATCGCGGACATGGCGGAGACAGGCTTTCTCGATGGAGCCCTCGTCATTCCCGAATTTGTTCTGCGTGAGTTACAAATGGTTGCCGATTCGCAGGATGGCTCCAAACGCCAGCGAGGACGTCGCGGGCTCGACGTTTTGCAGCGCATGCAGAGCAACGCCCTGCTGACTATTCAGATCGTGGCAAACGATTATGAGAATATACGCGAGGTCGACCTGAAGCTGATCGAGCTTGCGAAGGAGATGGATGCGAAGATCGTCACCAACGATTTCAACCTCAACAAGGTTGCGCACCTCCATGATGTCGAGGTGCTGAACATTAACGACCTTGCCAATGCACTAAAGCCGGTCGTGCTGCCCGGCGAGAAAATGCAGATCGTCATCCTGAAGGAGGGCAAGGAATCGAACCAGGGGGTGGGGTATCTCGACGACGGCACCATGGTGGTGGTCGATCACGCGCGCCGGCTTATTGGCCGATCCGTCGAGATTTGTGTCACTTCCGTCCTGCAAACCGCTTCAGGAAAAATGATCTTCGGCAAGGTCGAGGAGAGCGTTCGCGGCATGGAAATCGCCAAGTAAAAGCGGTATTACTGAAGTCTTACAGATACCAGGGACGCAGAATTGTTAAGGTGGAAAGGGTTCTTCCCAAATTCTGCAAAGCTCACTGGTTCCGAACGATGTCTACGCTGGCCACTCCCCAAATCGAAAACCTCGCATCCGACTCCCAGACATTGCAACAAAGCAGGTCGCAGCACTTCCACTGGTTCCTGGCCTTCTGGCTGGTGATCTTTCACGCCGGAGCCATCGCCGCGCTGTTCTTCTTCAGCTGGCAGGCACTCGCGGTAACCGCGATCCTATGGGTGCTGGCACAAAACGTCGGCATTGCGATGAGCTATCACCGCCAGCTTACGCATCGCGGCTTCACGACTCCGAAGTGGGTCGAGCATCTCATGGCGGTCTGCGCCACGCTCGCACTGCAGGGCGGTCCGATCTTCTGGGTGGCGATTCACCGGCTTCATCATCAGCTGACGGACAAGCCAGGCGACCCGCACTCTCCGCGTGACGGCAAGTGGTGGTCGCACATGGGCTGGATGCTGCAGGGCTCGCTGCATAACCACAACAAGCTGCTGAACCGCTACGTACCCGACCTGATGCGCGACCCGTTCTATAAGTGGCTGAGCCGTTTTCACTGGGTTCCGCTTACGCTGGTGGGTATCGGCCTGCTTTTCGCGGGCGGATGGCCGTGGGTTTTGTGGGGCGTGTTCTTCCGCGTGACCATGGGACTGCATGTGACCTGGCTGGTAAACTCGGCGACTCACATCTGGGGGTCGCGCCGCTTCAACACTCACGATGACTCGCGCAACAGCTGGTGGGTCGCATTGCTCTCGGGCGGCGAGGGCTGGCACAACAATCACCATGCGCATCCCGTCTCGGCCAGCCACGGTATGGCCTGGTATGAGCTGGACTTCAACTACTGGCTCATCCGCGGACTTGGACTGGTGGGTCTCGCCAGGCGCATCAAGGTGCTCGGGCCCGATGGCGGTCCGGCGCGCATCCTGCACCCGTAACGCCTCTACACTGTAGAGAGTGACTGAAGCAGAATCGCAATCAAACTGGGACGTTATTGTTCTGGGTGCGGGGGCGGCCGGGTTAATGTGCGCCATCGAGGCGGGCAGACGCGGACGCCGTGTGCTCGTGCTCGATCACGCCGAGCGCCCGGGCAAGAAGATCCTCATCTCGGGCGGAGGCCGGTGCAACTTCACCAACCGGCACTGCAAGCCGGAAAACTTTCTCTCCACGAATCCGCACTTCGCCAAGTCGGCGCTTGCCCGTTACACGCCGTCGAATTTTCTCGCACTGGTCGAAAAGCACGGTATTGCCTGGCACGAGAAGAAACTCGGCCAGCTATTCTGCGATCGCTCCGCGCAGGAGATTCTCACCATGCTGCTCACCGAAGCGGCCGAGGCCGGCGTTACGATCCGCTGCAACATGAAGGTGCTCGGCGTGCGCCGTACCGATGCCTTCGAGATCGATTGTGAGACAGCATCTTTCCGCTCAGCCTCGCTGGTTGTGGCCACCGGTGGCCTGTCAATTCCCAAGATGGGAGCAACCAGCCTCGGATACGACATCGCACAACAATTCGGAATCGGGGTGATCGAACCGCGCCCTGCGCTGGTGCCACTGGTCTTCGGCCGCGAGGAAAGCGACCGCTTCTGCGATCTGAGCGGCGTCTCTACCGATGTCATCGCTTCGATCGGCCCCCGCAAATTCTCCGAAAGGATGCTGGTGACGCATCGCGGGATGAGCGGACCGGCGATCCTGCAGATCTCTTCCTACTGGAACGGCACTGGGCCAGTCACCCTCGACATGGCTCCGGGACAAAAGCTGGCCGCCATGGCCCAGGAACGGCGCGACGAGAGAACATTACTAGGCAAACTACGCCTGGTGCTCCCTCATCGGCTTCTTGACCGGCTTTTGGAGCTCGATCCGCCATCCGGCTGGTCGAACCAGGCGCTCGAGGACTGGGAGCGGCGGTGGCACAGCTGGAAAATCGTCCCCGAGACCACCGAAGGCTTTGCAAAGGCGGAGGTGACAGCCGGAGGGGTCGATACAGCATTTCTTTCGGCAAAGACCATGGAAAGCCGTGTTCCGGGCCTGTTTTTCATCGGCGAGGTCGTGGATGTAACCGGTCACCTGGGCGGATTCAACTTCCAGTGGGCCTGGGCTTCCGGGGCCGCGGCCGGGCGAGCGGTCTAATTTCCGGGCCGAAACCGGTTCTAACCCGCTATCGCACAGTAAAATGGAAGGGTAAGAATTCTTTGGAAGCGAACTCATGCCGACGCAATCTGAAAATGCTTTAACTGCAAAACTCACTGGCGCTGCCCGCGAGGCGGGACTGATCGTGCTCTCGACTGAAGCCGGAACAGACTTCAGCAACAAGCCCACTGCGAAATTCCGGCTTGCACTCACAGCGGATGCCCCAGCCGAGCGCGTTCTTCAGCTCGAACTCAGCGATTCCTTCGACTTTCAAAAGCCGGAGCTTGTTGCGGAGATGACCGCATTCCTGCGTGAGACCGCCCGGCGCCTGCAGAATCCGCGCCCCGATGTGTATGTTTCGCTGGAAGGCCTGCCGATCTCCTATCAGGGCTTCGCATGGCCGTTCCATCGCTCAACCTCGGGCGCCGATACGTACATCGTTCACGGAACGCTGAATCTGGAAGACGGCCAAGCCTCGACGCTCCATGCGAAGGTCTCGGCCAGCATGACGGTAACCTTTGCCGAGATCGTGCCCGCTCCGGAACAACCCTATGCGGAGACCTTCATCTACAACGCGATCCGCAAAACCCTGGACCAGGGACAGCTTGAACTGCTCAAGAGCGGCAACCGCCAGCCGGTTCCGGTGACCACGCGTTACTACTCGCGCTGGCAGAAAAAGTTTGTCTTTACGGATACGACCGAAGAGAGCCGGATGGATTATCTGGCGATGAAGGTCTACTGGCTTTCCGGCGTGCTGGGCGGTAAGCAACCGGTATGGATCGCCGATCCGCGCGACGCACAATATCTGAACTGCACTCCGGAAGACTTGCTTAAGTCGGCGAACGATCTGGCGCGGCAGGGTGCGATTCAGCTTAACGGCGACGCAGCCTCTGCAACCGATCTGCTGCTGGGTCACGCCGAGTACTACCAGACGAAAATGGCCGCGGCGCTGGCAGCGACCAAGCCCACCTTCAACGAAGACATGCGGCAGGGCCACACCAACATGTAGTCCCACTGGCACCCACCGCTCTCGCGGTGGGTGCCGGAATACCTACTTCGTAATCTTCGATCCACAAATACTGCAGAAATTGGCATCGGCGTTGATAGTCGATCCACAGGCGGGGCACGCCCTCGAGTAGACAGCAACCGCCGGTGTCACAGTACCCATCTGCGCCGCGATGTAGGCGGCCAGTTGCGCGTTATATTCGCGAACGCGCTCGGGCATGAAGAATGCTTCGATCATCGATACCAGCGTAGGAAGCCCCGTCCAGAAAAAGCAGCAGTAGAGAATGCCAAGGCCGGTGCGGCGCAGGTAAAAGTGATGCGCTCCAAACGTACCGAGAAAAAGGGCAAAGAGAACACCAACAACTTCGTCTTTCTGCCAGGCAGACATCTGAGCCTGAAAGGCCGCCCGTTGCTGGTCGTTCCAGCCTGCTGCAAGAAGCGGGGTCGTCGCAATCATCGGAACTCCTTTCTGAGTTGCGGTACAGGAAGCATACGTGTTTCCTGAGGAATTGGTTCCGGAATTCAGTTAGGCTTCAAGGCAGCGAAGGCATGATGAATTTCTTCTCGAGCAGCCTGATCGGTTTTTTCTTCGGTGTTTTCTTCGGGGCCGGCTGCGCCCTGGCGGTGATGTATGCGATCTACTCTGGCGGATATCGTCGAGGTATAACTGATTCGCTTCGTCCGGAGAAATCGGACCTCTATCGCCGCTGGCTGCCGCATGCGGAAAAACAACTGGCGAAAGAACGAAACAAAGCAGGCAAGTGACGGAGGTCACGTTACTCACTCGTTCCTCTTTCGAGGTATCGTTCAGGGCCGGAAGTGCAATGGCCAATTATTTGCAGCACATACTAGAGTTAAGTGCATCAAAGCTGTACATAAGCTCAAACACAAGGAGATTCTTCCAATGCAGGTACTTTGCATGGCTAATCAAGATTTCGCAGACGTCACTTGTAAGGTCTGCGGTGAGGCATACAAACTTTACTTCGAGCGCCCCAGCGGCCGCGAAGACGCGATTGCCCGTGTTTCACAGACTTTGGTCGAACATCATGAAACGGGTGACGGCATGAACGTCCATCCGCTGAAGCCATTCAACGTTCCTGCATGGTCGGGTAAGGCACAGTATTCTGGTGCGGCGCTGCTCGGCGGCGCGCCCAGCTGGGCGTAAGTTTTCGGTACAAAATAGTGAGGCGCGGCCGTTGGCCGCGCCTCTTGCTGTTTCTGCGGGCGAATCAGACCTGCATCACTTCCGCTTCCTTCTTGCGGCCGATCTCTTCGATCTTCTTGATTTCCTCATCCGTAAGCTTCTGAACCTCTTCGAGCGAACGCTTTTCTTCGTCGGCCGAAATCAGCTTCTCCTTCGAGGCCTTCTTGATGGCGTCGTTCCCATCGCGGCGGATGTTGCGGAGGCCGGTGCGGTGGTCTTCGAGCATCTTGTTCAGTTGCTTGACCACATCGCGACGGCGCTCTTCGGTCATCGGAGGCACTGGAATGCGTACGACCTTGCCGTCATTTTGAGGGTTGAAGCCTAACTCCGGCGCGCGCAGTGCCTTTTCAATCTCGCTGACCAGACTGGGTTCCCATGGCTGGACGACGATCGTGCTGGCGTCCGGTGTGTTGAGCTGCGCAACCTGGCTCAATGGGGTCGGCGTGCCGTAGTAATCGACACGAACCGCGTCGAGCATCTGGATGGAGGCACGTCCGGTGCGAAGCGAGGTCAGGCTCGTCTGAAAATCCTTGACGGCCTTGTCCATACGAGTGCGGAGCTGCTGGTACTGATCTTTCAGGGCAGGAATGCCTGCCATAACTGCTGGTGCCATGATCTCTCTCGTTCCTCTGCTCAGTGCTTTCGAATCAGTATTTTAAACCACCATGCGGACACCGCTGGCGGCATCGGCCTGCTCATGCGCGTGATAGGACGAACGCACCAGCGGACCTGACTCCACGTGGCGGAAGCCCATCCTCAAAGCCTCTTCCTTCATGAACGCGAATTCTTCAGGAGTGTAATAACGCGTCATCGGCAGGTGGTCTTTCGATGGACGCAGGTATTGGCCGATGGTAAGCACGTCGGTTCCCACATTGGAAAGGTCGCGGTAGACATCGAGGAGCTCGTGCATCTCCTCGCCCAGGCCAACCATGACGCCGGTTTTGGTCACGACGGTCGAGTCGAGCTCCTTGGAGAACTCAAGCAAACGCAGGGTGCGCTCGTAACGCGCTCCAGAACGCACTGCTCGATACAGTCGAGGCACCGACTCGGTGTTGTGGTTCAGGATTTCAGGGTGCGCGTCGACAACGATGCGGATGGCATCCTCGTTCCCTTGAAAATCGGGGATCAGGACTTCCACCTGGCATCCTGGCGCCTGCTTGCGAATCTCCTCGATCACGAGCGCGAAGGCGCGGGCACCGCCGAGAATATCGTCATCGCGGTTGACGCTGGTGATGACGGCGAACTTCAGCCCCAGGCTGGCAACGGCTTCGGCCACGCGGCGCGGCTCGTCCAGATCGATCGCCTCAGGACGGCCCTTAGGCACTGCACAGAAGCCGCAACGGCGCGTGCAGAGATTACCCAGCATCATGAAGGTGGCTGTCTTGTGATTCCAGCACTCGCCGATGTTCGGGCAGTGGGCCGATTCGCAGACCGTATGCAGATTGAGCTCGCGGGCCAGCTTCTTCAGGTTGTGATAGTTGTCGCCCACCGGGGCGCGGGCCTTAAGCCACTCCGGCTTGGGAGCGGGACGCTTGGGCGCGAGGTCGATCTGTACGAGTTCAACGCTTGTTGCCATGACTCTTTATTGTAAATCGAGAGCGGTTGTGGCGCTCCTCCGGGACAATTCAGGGGGATACGAAGTCTTGGTCGTGCCGCTGCCCTGTTTCATCAGAGACGCGCACGAATTCACGTACAGGCGACTTGCCAGCGAGACAGCAGGAGCGCGTTTCGCGTCTGGGCAAAATCCCCCCTCGCAGCTACTTCACACGCTGCAGCACTTCTGGGCGGATGAGATACAGGAAGAAAATCAGGTTGACCACGACCATCACAATCATCGGCCCCTGGTGAAAGCGGACGAGCATAAAGGTGCCATAACAGACCGAAAGAAATGCCGCGGCCAGCGTGAGCGCCCAGCCCCAGCGACGCAGCCTTAGCAGGCCGTTGGCGGCGACGGCAAAGAAAACGCAGATAATCATGACCACAGGCGGCAGGTTGTGCGTCATCACGCCAACCAGCCCGAGTCCGCAGAGCGCCAGCATCCACATGCAGATGACGGCCATGCCGGGGAGCAGTCCTTTATCGTTCGGCGATTTCGCGAGAGTGATTTTCTCGATGGGCTTCATAGAGTACGCAGATAGGCCAGAAGGTCAGCCAGCTGTTGCGAGTCCATGGTATCTCCAAAAGCCGGCATCATGTTGCGCCCGTGAATGATGACGTAGCTCACGCGGTCGTCGTTCGCGGGAGCTCCGCTGGGTAGGTATTTTTCTTTGTAGAGGGCCTGCAGTCCGGGTCCGCGATACGCCTTCTGATCGTTGGCATGATGGCAGCGTGCGCAATCGGCGATAAAGACAGCGCGCCCCGCGTGCTCCTGCGGCGTCAGTTCGCTGAGCGGCTTCGATGGAGGCGGAGGCGGACCACAGGCTGAAAGAAATGCCGCGCCAAGAGCGAGCAGAGATAGCTTGGAAGCACCGTAAGAGACGCGTCGCATCCCCGTCCTTTTTCGCGCCCATACAGGCAAGAGAGTTAAGCTCTGCCTGATGATACCAACCTGGCTGACAGCTGACGTGCGATCAATTCGTCTGCGCGATGGCGGCAACGATGCGGTCCATCGCTACACGCGCCGCATCTCCGCCGGGATTGCGTTCATTGCAGAGAATCGAGAAGCTCAGAGTCTTTCCGCTGGCCGCTACCAGGTAGCCGCTCAGTGCATTTACCTCGGCGAGGGTTCCCGTCTTGGCAAAGACCTTGCCTTTGAGAGCGGGCTCGGCAAAGCGTCCGCTTAACGACCCATCGACTCCGCCGACAGGCAGGCTTGCACGATACTCCGCGCCCCACGGCTGCTTCTCCGCATAGGTCAGCAGCTGCGTGAGTGCGTGCGGCGTGATCATGTCGTCAGGCGAAAGACCGGAGCCGTCGAAGAATAAGAACTCAGACGGATCGACGCCTGCCTGCATCAGGAACTGGCGCACGACGCGCAAACCCTGCGGGATCGATCCGTCACCGGCTTCAAGGCGCCCCAGCAGATGCAGGTACAGCTCTGCATGCAGGTTCTGACTGACCTTGTTGGTGACGGTAATGTCCTGCTCGAATGGCGGAGAGACATGCGTGCCGAGGACGCGGTCGCCGTTCGCGGGCGGCTGAATGGTGCTCAGGCTTAGCGGATGGAGCACAATCGGCTGGTCGACCTCAAAGCGGAACGGCTGCGTATCGGTCACAGAACGATGCTGCGCGCGCGCCGCTCCGCTAACGACGATGCCATGCGCAAGCAACATCTGCTTCAGCGAAATGGCTGCGTACTCGGCCGGGTCTTCGATAGCAAGACCCACGTGTAGCCCCTTCTGGTTAACGCTGCCGTAAACGCGCACTTCCTTCGAACCCAGTGGGCGTTCGAGCCCGGGGTTCGCTGCCTCCGTGCCCGGCAACACCGTCAGCGAACTCTTGAGCGTGTAGTAGGGCGTGTCCGGTGTCCAGGGAGATGCCGGCGTCGACGGATCGCCGCTTACCGGCAGATTCAGAAAGACGATGTTGTCGTTGACGGTGAGCGCGGAGACCGGCGCGCCATAACTCCAGGCGAGGTCGTCCCATCCCCAGCCCTGCCCATAACGCTCCCACGGGAACCACGTATCGTCTCCTACAACATCGCCATCGATCTCGCGCACTCCCTGCGCGTAGATCTGGTCGGCGATGCTCTGCAGGGCCATCAACGGCGGGTTCGGCCGCTCTGTCTTATCGGCATAAGGATAGCTTCTGCCCGAGATGGTCGGATCGCCCGCGCCCAGTAGCATGAGATCGCCATGCAGGTGCCCGCTGGCATCGACCGTTCCGTGTGCGACCGCATTCGTTGTAAAGGTCACCCTGGGAGGCAACAGCGCTAGCGCCGCGGCGGTCGCAAGCAGCTTCGCATTCGAGGCTGGAGCGAAGTACTGCTGGTCGTTCAGCGCATAAACCGGCGCGCCTTCAGCAGACACGACCGAGATACCCCAGTGCGCACGTGCCACCGCCGGGTCAGCAAGAATCTGCGTGATTGCCGCAGGGAGATTCGTAACCGTGACGCGTCGTTTCGCCGGCCGTGCGTGTTTGGTCGCAGCCTGCGCGGGCACGGCGGCGAGCGATGCGGCAAGGAGGACAGCACAGTAGAGTCGAAGTTTCATCCTTGGGCGGAGTGTAGCATTGAAATCTTTGGCCGAATGTAGCATTAAAATAGTTATGGCCTTTGCACGACGCGCGCAATTTGATTGGCAGCTTCGCTCTCGCAGCCTGGCGCTGGGCATGCAGACATTGGTGATGGGCGTCCTCAACGTCACTCCCGATTCGTTCTCTGATGGCAACCTCTATCTCGATAAGAATGCTGCGATCGATCGCACGTTGCAGATGCTCGATGAAGGCGCGGACCTGATCGACATCGGAGGCGAATCGACGCGTCCCGGCAAGTACGAAGAGGTCTCGGCCGAGGAAGAACAGCGCCGCGTGCTGCCGGTGATCGAAGCCGTGCTGAAGCAGCGTCCCGACGCGTTGTTTTCCATCGATACATACAAGGCTTCCACTGCAAAGGCCGCGATTGAAGCAGGCGCAGAGATCGTCAACGACATCAGCGCCTTCACATGGGATGCCGCCATGGCCCGCACCTGCGCGGAGCTCAAGTGCGGCGTCGTGCTCATGCACACACGTGGGCGTTCGGCGGAGTGGCGCAATCTGCCCTCTCTGACTGCACATGAAGTCGTGCCACTGGTCGTGGATGGTCTGCGCGCGAGTCTGCAGATCGCGATTGACGCGGGAGTTGATCGCAACCGCATCGCACTCGATCCTGGATATGGCTTTGGGAAATCCTTCGACGAGAACTATCCGCTGCTGGCGCATCAGGACGAGCTGAACAGCCTGCATCAGCCGCTGCTGGTGGGCGTCTCGCGCAAGTCATTTCTTGGCCGTACGCTGGCGCCTTTGCACGGAGGCCACGATGCATCCGTTAGCGAACGCGGCAATGCAACCATCGCAGCGACCACCACGGCGATTCTTGCGGGAGCGCATATTGTCCGCGTACACGAGGTGCGACCGGCGCTCGAAGCGGCACGGATTGCGGATGCGGTTTTAGTTCAGGCTTAGAAGCGAAAATACTTTCTGTTTCTAAACCAAAAAGAAAAGGCGCGATTGCTCGCGCCTTTTCTTTTGCCTGCTGAAAACTTAAGCAGCAGCCTTGGTACCGAGTGCCGACTTCGCCTGCCCGACCAGCGTGGTGAATGCAGCAGCATCGTGGATGGCAATCTCCGAGAGGATCTTGCGATCGAGCTCGACACCGGCCTTCTTGAGGCCGTTGATGAGCTGCGAGTAGCTGATGCCGTTCTGCTTCGCGGCAGCGTTGATGCGGACGATCCAGAGCGAGCGGTACTGGCGCTTCTTCTGCTTACGGCCGCTGTAGGCAAACTTCAGGCCGCGTTCGACGGCTTCCTGTGCTGCCTGGTAGAGCTTCGATTTTGTAAGGAAATAACCGCTTGCGCGCTTGAGGATCTTTTTGCGGCGGTCGTTACGTTTTGTTCCACGTTTTACGCGGGGCATTGCTGTTCTCCATTTGGCGTTTTAAAAATGCGGCTGGAGGCAGGAGCTTTCGCTTAACCTCTTCACTCGCTTGTCAATCCTGATCGCGTCCTTCTTGCAAAGGAGGGCCTGCGAAACGCTTGCGCAGACCTTGCACGCTAAGTGCAGATCAGGCGTAAGGAATCATGCGGGCAACCTTCGCGTGGTCGGCGTCCGAAACCAGAGCGCTGTGTGCGAGCTTGCGCTTGGTCTTGGTCTCCTTCGACGTGAGGATGTGGCGCATCTTCGACTGGCCACGGACGATTTTGCCCGTACCGGTCTTCTTGAAGCGCTTGGCTGCGCCCTTGTGAGTCTTCAATTTAGGCATGGTTATCCTGCTTGGTAACTGCTTGTTTACAACATCATCCAGTATATGGGATTCGGTGCCGGTTGGCCAGAGCGAAAAAATGTGCAAACTGTCTCGGGGTTGGCGATCTTCCGTAACTTTCGGAGGTATGTCCTATCTTGCTACGCTGCAAAGGCTCACCCCAACCCAATCAGGAGGAATGACCATGGCAGTCAACAACCTCGCTTACAGCAAAAACGGCCTCGCACTCACCGAACTCTTCGAAGGCGATATCCTCACCGCCTACCAGGACCAGGCCGGCGTCTGGACCATCGGCTACGGCCACACCGAAGGTGTAAAGCCAGGTCAGACTATATCCAGGGCCGAAGCCGAAGCTTTTCTCATGGAAGACCTCAAAATCGCCACCGCCGGCGTCAACGAAGCCGTCAGGATCAGCCTGACCCAGTCGGAATTCGACGCGCTGGTCGACTTCACCTTCAACATGGGCGCCGGAGCCTTCCGCCGGTCGTCGTTGCTGAAAGACGTCAACAACGGCAACTTCCCTGCTGCCATCCGCCAGTTCCGCCTCTGGGATCACTGCGGGGGGGTGGTCAACGAGGGACTGCTACGCCGCCGCTATGCCGAAGCTAAGGAATTTGAGAACATGGCGGGCGCAGCTTCGTAATCAAGCCAGAAAAAGCAAAGAGGCTGCCTTTCGGCAGCCTCTTTGCTTTGAGCCAGCTTATTCGGTGACGGAGTCGACGAACGCCTTGAGCTTGCGCGAGCGCGACGGGTGACGCAGTTTGCGCAGCGCCTTTGCCTCTATCTGGCGGATACGCTCACGGGTGACCTGGAAGCTCTGGCCGACCTCTTCGAGCGTGTGCTCGGAGCCGTCTTCGAGTCCGAAGCGCATCTTGATCACGCGCTCCTCGCGCGGGGTCAGGGTGCGCAGCACCTGTGAGGTGTACTCCTTCAGGTTCACGCTGATCACGGCATCGGAAGGCGATACGGCCTGGCGGTCTTCGATGAAGTCGCCAAGGTGCGAATCTTCTTCTTCGCCAATCGGCGTTTCGAGCGAGATGGGCTCCTGCGCGATCTTGAGGACCTTGCGGACCTTCGCCACAGGAATATCCATGCGGCGTGCGATCTCTTCGGAGGTAGGCTCGCGGCCAAGCTCCTGCACCAGCTGACGCGAGGTACGGATGAGCTTGTTGATCGTCTCGATCATGTGCACCGGGATACGGATCGTGCGGGCCTGGTCTGCGATAGCGCGGGTAATGGCCTGGCGGATCCACCACGTTGCGTAAGTCGAGAATTTGTAACCGCGACGGTACTCGAACTTGTCGACCGCCTTCATCAGGCCGATGTTGCCTTCCTGAATCAGGTCGAGGAACTGGAGTCCGCGGTTGGTGTACTTCTTCGCAATCGATACCACCAGTCGCAGGTTCGCCTCGATCAGCTCGCGCTTGGCGTGCTCGGCGTCCATGTCGCCCTGGATCATCTCGCGCTGGGTGCGCTTCAGCTCGGCGATGGAAACGCCGGCATCCTGCTCCAGCTTTTCGAGATCGATCTTGCAGTTCTTCTGCTGGCGGCGGTATTCCTTCTTGAGCTCTTCGCTCTTCGACTGGTCAAACTTCTGGTCGAGGGTGCGAACCTGGCGCTCGAGCGTACGCATCACATCGACGGTCTTGTTGACCTTGTCGAGCAGACGCTTGCGCTCGGCGTTCGTGTACTTCAGGTCACGAACAATGCGCGATACTTCGACCTTCTCACGGCCGATGAGCCAGCGGGTCTTGCGATGCTCCTTGGCTTTCGCCTTGGGGTTGATCGTGGCCAGCTTCTCTTCGAACGCCGCTTCCTTCTTCTGGTGCTTGACCAGCGTATCGATGCGGGTGACGGTCTGGCGCACGCGCGCCTGCAGCACTTCTTCCGTGATCTCTTCTTCGTCGAAGATCACGACTTCCTTGATGTTGCGAACGCCACGCTTGAGGTCTTCGCCCAGGCCCACGATCTCGCGAATCACGATCGAGGAGCGCGACAGAGCCTTCATCACGCGCAGCTGGCCGCGCTCGATACGCTTGGCGATTTCTACTTCGCCTTCGCGCGTGAGCAGCGGCACGGTTCCCATCTCGCGCAGGTACATGCGGACGGGGTCATTTGTTTTTTCGAGTGTGCCAGGGGTCAGGTCGAGCTCTACATCCTCGCCCTCTTCACCTTCACTGTCAAAGGAGTCGCCACCAAGCTTGGGGCCTCCTTCCATCAGGTCGATGCCCTGACTACCAATGGTAGTGATCAGATCGTCCAGGTCGTCGGGGGACTGCATGTCTCCCGGAAGAAGATCGTTCACCTCACCGTAGGTGAGATAACCCTTCTCCTTACCCGTGTCGATCAATTTCTGGATATCATCTTCGTACTTGTCTTCAATCGCCAAGCGCGTACGTCTCCCGCGTCAATTTGTTCGGACCTGTTTGCTTGGGTCGGACAATGTGCGGTCGGGGCCAATCATGTGGCATTATCCCTGAGCGAATCCTGTCGCCGGGCGGTAGGCGCACGTCCACCAAAGACTTCTAGCATATCACGGCTATCTCGTTCAAAACCAGCGTCCTGCGGCACTCCACCGTGATCTGCACAGATCCTCAATGGATTAGATGTATAAGTCGGAAAATTGTTTCTTCTGGCGGAAGGAATGATTTGCGTTGTTGAATCGGCGAAAAAACCGCCTCAGTGTGCCGAAATGGAATAGACCAGGAAGCCGACTACGCCGAAAGCTGCCAGCAGCGCCAGGAGAAGGAATCCGCCGATTGCCAGGTTCGCTGTCCGCCGCTGATCCGGCCCGGGAACGGTAATGCCGAAGGTGTTGACGAAGAGATCGGTGAGCCACTCGAGCAGTTTCATAGGCGCTCCCAGCATACGCCGGTCGCACCAAAATGATCACCCATCTTATTCATTTTTATGACCGTTAATCGAGTTCGCGAAGCCGGCGGGTAATTTCCTGCTGCTGCCTCATCAGCGCGGGAACATCGTCCGCGCGCCCTTGCCGTTCTGCCTCGTTTAATTGGGCGCGAACCGCACGCTGCTGCTGGGCCAGCGAGTTGCAGCGAACGGCCAACACCGCCTCCTCAACATGGCGAGGGTCCGGGTCGGCTCCGTGCACGGAAACGAAGATTTCGGCCAGTGTCCGGCGATGTTCCGGGTTCGCCAGAGACTCGAGTGCGTCAGAGCCGACCGGACGCGACCGTAATACCCCGATCAGTTCCTGCACATCCTCGCGCAGCCGGGCGAAGTCGCTCTCGTGATCGCCATAGGCAGCTTCGGCTACACGGTAAATCTCGCCGGATTGGGGCGAGCAGAAAGCCTGCAGCAGGATCTGCTCGGCGCGCGAAAGCGACGAGACGATGGAAACCTCAAGCGAATCGCGCCGTTTCGCCGCCGCCTGCTTCAGTTCTTCCCGGACCAGGGCCGAATCGATGCCAAGCTTCTGGGCGGCATCCATGGCAAACTCATCGCGGGCGATGACGTTCGGCACCCGGCGGATGTGCGGCAGCAGATAATTGAGCGCGTCGACCTTGGCCTGGGGATTCCGCGGCGGATGCAATATCCGGGCGCGTTCGATCAGGTAATCCTGGTGGCGCCGTGCACCGCGGAGAGCGGTCATGTACTCCTTTACGCCCCGCTCGCGAATGTAACGGTCCGGGTCAAGTCCCCCTTCCAGCGTCACGACCTTGACCTCGAATCCCTCTTCCGTGAGCAGGGAGATGGATTTCTCGGCGGCATTCGCGCCTGCCGTATCGGGGTCGAAGTTCACGATCACGCGGGTGGTATAGCGGCGTAAAAGCCGCACCTGTGCCTCGGTAAAAGCGGTGCCGCTGGTCGCCATCACGTTCGGAATACCGGCAAGAAAGGCAGAAATGCAGTCCATCTGCCCTTCCACCAGCAGGCCGAAGTTCGCTTCACGCATGGGCTGGCGCGCCTTATCGAGATTAAAGAGGACGTTGCCCTTGATATAAAGCGGCGTCTCGGGCGAGTTCATGTACTTCGGACCAGCCTTATCGCCGCTTTCAAGGGCACGGGCGGTAAATGCGATGACCTTGCCGGATTCATTCGCGATAGGAAACGTCACGCGCTTGCGGAAGCGCGAGTAAAGCGGGCCGGGCGAGCCATCCTCCTGCTCTTTGAAGGAAAACAGACCGGAGGCGCGCAGGGTGTCCATATCAGCCACGGATTGCAGCCGCTCGCGCAATGCGTGGAAAGACTCCGGAGCGTAGCCGATACGGAATTTTGCGATGCCCTGCTCGGTCAGTCCGCGCCCGGCGAGGTATTCGCGGGCCGTTGCACCCTCAGGCGAGCGAAGCTGCTGCTCGAACCAGGCGGTGGCGATCTCGTGGATCTCGATCAGCTTGCCGCGCTGGCGATTTTCCGCAGCTTCTTCCGGCGAGTTGAATTCGCGCTTGGGCAACGGAATGCCGCACTTGAGCGCGACGGCCTTGATCGCCTCGGGGAAGCTGACATTTTCGATCTTCTGGATGAAGGTGAAGACATCGCCCGACTGACCGCAGCCAAAGCAGTGATAGAACTGCCGCCCTACATGAACCGAAAAAGACGGCGATTTCTCAGAATGGAAGGGGCACAGGCCGCTGTAATTCTGCGCGCCAGCCTTCCGCAGACGCACGTAGTCACCAATGACCTTAAGAATGTCGGCCTGCTGCTTGACGGTCTGGGCGAAGTTTTCGGCCATGGAAGCACTTCTAAGTGTAAGGGACGATTGGCTTTCGATTGAATCGTGCAAATTATCCAATAGAATCGTATAATTTGCACATGTGGATTGAGCGAAATATCGAACCCCTTCTGAGACGCCTTGTTCGCACCAGGCCTGCCATGGTGATGACCGGCGCGCGTCAGACGGGAAAGACCTCGCTCCTTCGCCATCTGTTTCCGGATTACTCCTTCGTTTCTCTCGACTTACCCACGGAAGCGGAACAGGCCGAGAAGGAGCCGCGCGAGTTTCTGCGCCGCTATCCGCCGCCGGTGATTATCGACGAGGTCCAGTACGCGCCAGGTCTGTTCCGCCATTTGAAAGCGGAAATCGACGCGAATCGTCCTGCAAACGGGCGCTTTCTGCTGACCGGATCGCAAAAGTTCTCGCTCATGGAGCGGGTTTCGGAGTCGCTGGCGGGCCGGGCAGACATTCTCGAGCTGGAAACGCTTTCGCTGTCCGAGATTCGCCGCGCATTGCCGAAGACGACGCTGGAAACGGCGATCCTGCGCGGCGGTTTTCCGGAACTCTACGCGAACCTCGACATCGACCTGGTCTCGTTCTACAACTCGTATCTCGCGACGTACCTTGAACGCGATGTGCGCCTGCTGACGAACGTCGGCAGCCTGCGCGACTTCGAGCGGTTTATCCGCGCCTGTGCGCTACGCTCGGCCAACCTGCTGAACAAGGCCGACCTGGCGCGCGATGTGGGGATTTCTCCGTCGACGGCAAACCACTGGCTGTCGATGCTCGAGGCCTCGGGTCAGGTCGTGCTGCTGGAGCCATGGTTTTCGAACCGCACGAAGTCGCTGGTGAAAAGCCCGAAGCTCTACTTCGCCGATACGGGGCTTCTGTGCGCATTGCTCGGCATCCGCACCGAAGAAGCGCTGCGCGAGTCGCCTGCCGTGGGTGCGATCTGGGAGACGTTTGTCTTCGCGCAGCTACGCGACCGCGAGCGGCTGGCAGGGCGCCGCAACAGTCTCTTCTTCTGGCGCGACCGAACCCGGGAGGTGGATTTTCTGGTCGACGCCGGAGGCAAGTTGGAGCTATTGGAAGCCAAATGGACGGAACTGCCGGACACTGGCGACACCGCGAATCTGAATTTCGTGCGCAATGCCGTGGGCGCAAAGCATGTTCGCATGGGCGCCGTCGTTTCACGCACGCCCAATAGCTTTCCTTTCGATAACGGCCTGCGCGCCATTCCTGTTACGGAGCTGGGATAAGGCGGATTACTTCCGCTTCCAGCGGACGCCGTCCTTTGAATCTTCGATCAGGACGCCTTTTTCCGCCAGTTCATTTCTTATCTGGTCGGCGAGGGCGAAGTTGCGCGCGCGCTTGGCGGCAGTGCGCTTGTCGACGAGCGCCTGAATCTCTTCGTCGCCGAGCGCATTTTGCGCCAGCAACTCCGGCGATACCTGGTCGAGGCGATTTTCACGTGCAGCCCAGTCGAGGGCAAACTTTGTCCACCTGGCGTCATTGTCTTCGAGCACGGCGAAGACCGCATCGAACTGGCTTAGCAGATCGAGCATCTGCGTTACGTTTTCTGCGCCCAGCTTCTTTGCGTCGATCGCGGCATTGCCGGCGCGCACCAGGTCGAAGATCGCAGCGCGTGCTTCGGCAGTGTTCAGATCGTTCGAAAGCGCCTCGAAAAAGTTCCGGCGGCAGCGTGCGGTTTCGTCGGCGAGTTCCGGATTGGTCTCCGTACCGGCCTGCGCTGAACGCACGCGGTCGCGGAAGGTGCGCAGACGCTCGACGGCGCCGGTCTCTGCGGCGAGTCCGTCAAAGGTGAAATTGAGCTGCTGGCGATAGGGCACCGAAATCAGCAGCATGCGGATGGCAGAGGCCTTATAGCCCTTGAGCAGAAGATCGCGAAGAGTATAGAAATTCCCTTCCGACTTCGACATCTTTCTGCCTTCGACCAGCAGGAAGCGCACATGGAACCAGTGGCGCGCGAAGCACTTGTGCGAGGCAGACTCCGACTGCGCGATCTCGTTCTCGTGGTGCGGGAACATGAGATCCTCGCCGCCCGCATGCAGATCGAGGCCGTCGCCCAGGAACTTCGTTGCCATGGCAGAGCACTCGATATGCCAGCCTGGCCGTCCCGGACCGAGCGATGTCTCCCAGTGGTACTCGCCGGGCTTCGGGGCCTTCCACAGGGCAAAGTCGCGGGCGGAGTCCTTGTCGTACTCGTCTACATCGACGCGTGCGCCATCGGTGATGCCGCTGAAGTCTTTCTTCGAGAGCTTGCCGTATTCGGGAAACTTCGCGATGCGGAAGTACCAGGAGCCGTCTTCGGTCTTGTACGCGTAGTCCTGCTTCGCGAGATCCTCGATGAGTTCGACCATGGAAGGGATGTTTTCCGTGGCACGCGCAATCACTTCGGGCTTCTCGACAGAGAGTGCGTCGAGATCTTCGAAGAACGCATTTTCAAAACGCGGTGTGTATTCGCCGATGGGAACACCTGCCGCCGCCGCATTGCGGATGATCTTGTCATCCACGTCGGTGATGTTCATCACGTGGCGCGGTGCGATGCCCTGGAGCTTGAGGAACCGGCGCAGCACATCTACCTGCAGGAAGGTGCGGAAGTTGCCGATGTGGCCATAGTCGTAAACAGTCGGCCCACAGGCATACATGCGCAGCTCATTACCATCTACAGGTGCCAGTTCTTCTACCTGGCTGGTAAGGGTATTAAAAAGTCGGAGGGTCATGCGTGCGTCGGGCGGGCTCTCAGAAAAATATGTCGCGGTCCAGCGATTCTGCTTACCGTCCGATTTTATTCTGTTTTGCCCATCTTCGCTTGCGTCCTCCCCATTCACGGCCTTTTCATCACCGGCTTGCCCTTATCGCTCCATTCGATATAGCCCATGGGAGTGAAGTGGTCATGGGTGAACAGCACCAGCCATTTTTCCGGAATCGCTCGCGCGTAGAAGCGTTTGCGCTGTTCGATACACGTTAAAGGATCGAGGTCGTAGCTCATTCCCCAGGTCAGATCGAGATGGGCGCTGGTAGGAATGAGATCGGCGATGTAGCAGGCTCGCTTCCCTTCTGAATCGATGTTCACTGCTAGCAACTGCGAGGTGTGGCCGGGATAGCACTCGACCGAGATGCCCGGCACAATCGATTCCTCCTGGCCAGGTTTTGTATCGAGAAGAGTCATCTGCCCGCTCTCGATAAGCGGATCGTAATTTGCGCTGATGTAACTGACGGCATCCCGCTCGAGTTGTAGATGGCCGTGCTCGACTTCTCCGCGATGGACGATGTAGCGCGCATTCGGGAAGGTCGGAACGATCCTGCCATCCGGAGTCAGCGTCGTATTCCACCCGCAATGATCGAAGTGCAGGTGCGTATTGATGACGACATCAACTTCTTCAGGCCGGATGCCCGCCTCTTGGAACGAATAAGGCAGCTGCTGCTTCGCATCGAAGATTGCCCGCTGTTTCTCCGCCAGCTTGTTGCCTAGCCCCGTCTCAATGACCACGGTATGTTTGCCAGTGCGCACAACGACGGTATTCGTGCCGAGCGTCACGCGGTTTTGCGAATCGGCAGGCAGTCGCTTCTCCCACATGCTTTTGGGAACCACTCCAAACATCGCGCCCCCATCCATGTAAAAGCTGCCATCGCTCAGGAGGGTGAGTTCAAAGTTGGCAAAAGATTGCACGATGGGCTTCCGCTCGGACGATACTTTTTCACTCATGAGAACAGTCTCCTGCTTCATTGCCGGCCCGGATCAAATGTAACCGTCAAAATCCACAATGCACTGAAACCGTGGTAGACGCAAATCACGTACCCCACTGCTAAGAACGCTTTTTAAAACACCAGGAAAAACCTGTCTCCGCAGTAACAGGGATCAAAACGTCGAAGGGGGTTTTTCCTGCATCTGCAGGATATGCAGAATCACATGCGCGAGACGATCGACCAGGGCGTGGGCAATCCGAAGGATAAGCAGGGATAGGGCGGCCTACCGGCTGCTCCTGCGCCGTCGACCTGGGAACGAAGAAGAGCTACGTCTACCAGGAGATAAAGATCACCTTCAAAGCGGGCAAGGTCAGCGACGTCGAATGACCCTGCACGCAAATAGAAGAAGCCCGGATGCGGTCTGCATCCGGGCTTCTTCTATTTACTACCGCTACTGTTGCTTGTTCTTCACGTACATCTCGAATTGCTGCAGAAGACGGTTATTCAACTCCATCTGCGGAAGTGCACCGGCGACAGAGTGAGTCTTACGCGGAAAGACGTTGTAATCGTACGGAACGCCTGCATCGATCAGCTTCTGGATGTACTGAATCGTATTTGCGAAGTGCACATTGTCGTCGCCCGTGCCATGAAAAATAAGCAGGTGACCTTTCAGGTTTTGCGCGCTGTTAACGACGGAGTCGTCTTGATATGCCTTCGCATTTTCCTCCGGCAGGCCCATGTAGCGCTCCGTGTAGATCGAGTCATAGTTGCGCCAGTCAGTAACCGGCGCGCCGGATGAGCCCGCAAGGAAACGGTCGCTGTGCGACAGCGCATAGAGCGTGAACGTGCCACCCCAGCTCCATCCCCACCAGCCCATACGATGCCCATCTAGCTGCGGATATTTCGCCAGCACCTGGTCGACCGATGCGAGCTGATCGGCGAGCTCAGGAGGACCGAAGTTGTGGTATGCCGCCTGCTCGAAATCGCGTCCCCGTCCGCCCATGCCACGGTTATCGACGCGCAGCACAGCGAAGCCGTGCTCAGCCAGCAACTGATCAAAAAACAGTGTCCGGCTGCGCCACGCATTCTTCGCCATCCCCACATCCGGACCGCCATAGGGATTCACCAGCAGCGGCACGCTGGCCGGTGCAGTCGCGTTTTGCGGCAACTGCAGCGTGCCATAGAGCTTTGTCCTTCCATCCGCGGCAGTCAGTTCAAGGCTCACCGGCGGAACGATAGTGTGTCCTGCGACTGGATGTGACTTCCAGAATGGATTGCAGTCGCCCTTTGCGGTACAGAAGCTTACAGTCGGCGGCTCGAGACGGCTCGATGTGTTGTCGATAAACGCAGCGCCCTTGAAAGGGAAATCCGGATTGTGGACACCCTCGGTGCGCGTGACGCGGTGCTTGTTCGATCCGTCGAGCTGCACAGCCCACACCTGCTCTTCAAGCGGGCCGCTTTCATTCGAGACATAGTAGACCGTGCCGGTACCTTCGTCGATCGTGCCAACCTTTGTAGCTTCATAGGGACCGCTCTCGAGCTGATTCATCAGCTTCGCCTCTTCAGCCAGCGGGTGTTCGGCGTTGTAGCTATAGCGATAAAGATGCGTGTAGCCATCGCGCCAGCTCTGGACGAGGAACTGGTGATTATGCAGGAAGGCCACGTCGTAAGAGGTGGTGAAATACTTCGGCTCCGTTTGAGCGAGAACCTTTTTCACCTCGCCGGTGTGACTGTCGGCAAAATAAATGTCCTCATGCTTCTGATCGCGGGTGAGCGTCTCAATCCAGACCGTGTTGGCATCCACCCAGCCGAATCGTGGAATGTAATCGTCACCGGCACGAATTGGCAGCTCGATCCAACGCGTTGCGCTACCCGTGGCATCGACAACGCCAACGCGCACCGCGGGGTTTGCATCGCCGGGCTGCGGATAGCGCTGCTCATCGATCGTTGCGTGTGTCGGAATCCAGTCCGTGATGGGATAAAGCGGCACCTTCGACTCGTCCATCTGCAGGTAAGCCAGCTGCTTCGAGTCCGGTGACCAGAAATAGTTGCTGCGCACGTTCAGCTCTTCCAGGTAGACCCAATCGATCTCGCCGTTCAGCCTGGTCTCTTCGGTCGTATTGGTCAGCTGCACCGGCTCCGCGTGATTCTGCACCGGCTGCACGAAGAGGTTGTGATGGCGAACGTAAGAGATGTGCGAACCATCGGGTGAGAACTTGGGGTCATCGCCGCTCTGCATGCCCGTGTCGCCTACCTGCAGGCCTGCGCCGCTCTCATCCTTCGTGATGTCGTAAAGCCACAGTTCGCCATTGGTATCGAAGAGCACATGTTGCGAGTCCGGCGACCAGATGTAGTCCGGCTGACCGTAACGCGAACGGTGGTCTGCATCTTTCTCCGAGACCTGGGCATGTAGAAGCCGCGAAATCTTGGGCGCGGCAATCAGCGTGCTCAGCTTGCCGTCGGCGACGCGCACCTGCATGACACTGCCCTTATCGTCGAGGTACGTCGCTCGTTCGCCATCAGGGGACCAGCTGATCCCGTCCGGCGGATTTCCTGTGAGGCTTCCGCCGCCGAAGACCTCCTTTATCGTCCAGGGGTGGTTCGACTGGGCAAAGGTGACTGAAAAGCAGGCCAGCGTCACATGACAGGCAAGCAGGGTGCGAAGAAACCTCAAGGGAACTCCAGGAAAAAGGATCTGCCCCGCGTGGGGAAGTACGATTACGGGGAAACAAAATTTTACCTGAGCCGGGCGGCTATGCTGCCGGCGTATACTTCGCAGCCGGTAAGGCCAAGCTGCTAAACTGCCATCTTTAAGCGGATAGAACATGAACGAACAGATAGAGACACTGATTTTCGCGCAGGACGCAGAGCAGGAAATCGCCCGGCTGCGCACCCAGATGGCGGCTGTTCCCAACCGCATCGCTGCGCTCGACAAAAGCCTCGGGGAACGAACGAGGGCTGTAGAACAGGCTGAAAAGTCAATCAAGGAAGAAGAGGTCCGCCGCCGGCGCTTCGAGAGCGACATCAAGGATCAACAGCAGCGCATCGTGAAGTTTCGCGACCAGCTGAGCAGCGTCAAGACCAACGAGCAGTACACTGCGCTCCAACACGAAATTGCTTTCGCAGAGGCAGCCATCCGGAAGATCGAGGACAGCGAACTCGAAAGCATGGAGCTCTCCGAAAAGATCGAAAGCAGCCTGTCTTCAGCGAAGGCCGGACTCGCCGATCATACAAAAGCGACAGAACTCGACAAAGTCGCCGCACGTGAGGAGCTGGCAGGCCTGCAGGCAAAGCTGAAGGGACTCGAGCAGGAGCGGCTACGTCTGCGCTCCTCCGTCGACGAAGGATTGCTTGCGACCTTCGATCGCATCGCGAAAGGCCGCGGCACAGCAATCGCACGCGTGCGCGATCAGCGATGCACTGCCTGCCAGATGGCCCTGCGCCCCCAGATGTGGAACCAGGTGCGGAATGGCGAGGTGATGCCCTGCGAAAGCTGCGCACGCCTGCTTTACTACGATTCGGAACTGGAGTCGTTACAGAAGAACAGGAACTGACGATGAAACGGATCTGTATCGATATGGACGAAGTGCTCGCCGATACGCTCTCGGAGCATATTGCACGCTATAACCTGGAGCACACTGAGGCGATCACCAAGGCGGACCTTCACGGCAAGTGGCTGTGGCAGATCGTTTCAACCGACAAACACGAGCGACTGGCAGGATATCTGCACTCCGAAGATTTTTTTGAAGACCTGGAAGTGTTTGCGGACAGCCAGCGCGTGGTGCGCGAGTTGGCAAAGCATTACGAGGTATACATCGCAACCGCGGCGATGGAGTTTCCCAACTCTTTCGGGCCGAAGTACCGCTGGCTGCGCAAGCACTTCCCCTACCTGCAGCCCACGCACTTCATCTTCTGCGGAGATAAATCCATTCTGAATGCGGACTTCCTGATCGATGACCAGCCCAGAAATTTTCGCCGCTTTTCCGGCGAAGGAATTTTGTACACCGCTCCGCACAACCTGGGGGTTACAGGCTACCGCCGTGTAGATAACTGGCAACAGGTAGCCCGCCTGTTCAATGTCGGATCGTTTAACTAACGCCTATTCGGCGACAGCGTTTCCGATCGATCTCAGGTTCGTCGGTCTTTCCCCCGAACGCATTGAAGTGCCTGGTTGCGGCGCCGGAGCTTGTCCTGGCAGACGCCCAGCGCCGATCGCAGAACCCAGCGGACGCAGTTGCATCGCGGTCTGCGGAACATGGGGCTGGTGCATGGTCACAATCAGGGCCACCGCAGAGTTCGCGCCCAGGCAACGGTAGGCGTGGGGCGTGCTGGCATCGAAATAGACGCTGTCGCCTACGCCCATGGTGTGGACCTTGTCGCCGTGCTTGATCTCCAGTTCACCCTCGAGCATGAATAGAAACTCGTACCCTGGGTGCACGTGTGGACGAATCTCCGTCGCCGACTTCAGAGGGATGAATTCCGCGTAATACGGGTCCAGATGGCGGTCGGGAACCATATAGCCGAGGCTCTCGAAATAGTAGGTCGGGTCATCCACTCCTGTTTGAGGGAGACGGACGCGCTCGTTTCTACGATGAATACGGAAAAGCGTGTGTGGTTCCGGCTCAAAAAAGTGCGAGAGATCTTTGCTGAATACCATCGCGATACGCGCAAGATTGCGCAGCGTGGGTACGACGCGGCCCGTCTCCAGCTGAGACAGGAAGCTGGCGGACAAGCCGGTATGCTTGCCCAGCTCCACGAGCCCCATGGATTTTTTCAAACGTAGCCGCTTGATGCGCTCCCCAATGCGCCGCTCGGCGATGAACGCCTCGGCCGTGGCAGGATCGATGCGGATATTGGCTGCATCCGCGCGCGGATTCGAGACTTGAGAGGTAATTCTTTCGGGCCTGTTCGTCATCGTGGAAACCTCGCGTTCGTATTACAGATGCTTGGGAAACACTCTATTTTATCTTACAAATATATCTTTTGATGTAGCTAAATAAAACGCAACCCGCTGTATTCGCTTCGATTCTTATTGCTCATGGAAAGGTTGACGCGAAATCAACCCTCGGAGCAAAAAATTCTTGTCAGTGGCGCTTCGGGGCTTATCGGTACTGGCATAGTACGAGTTGCCAATGCCAAACGGATTCAGATATTTGAACTTTCACGAAAAAAATCTTCCGATCCCAGGGTTATCCACTGGAACTACGAGGCATCCGAGCCCGTTTCCGAATTTGACCGGGCACGCCTTGAGGGTATGAGTGCGGCCATCCACCTGTCCGGAGCCAATCTCAACTCTCACCGCTGGACCGATTCCTACAAAAAAGAGATCGTCGAGTCGCGAACCCAGTCGACTCGTGGGCTGATCCGGGTCTTCTCGCAACTGAAACAGCCGCCGGAGACATTCCTGTGCGCTTCCGCCACAGGGATTTACGGCGATCGCGGCGACGATCCGGTTACTGAAGACTCGCCTGTTGGGAGCGGCTTTCTGGCAGAGGTTTGCGCGCTCTGGGAAAAAGAAGCCGGCCGTGCCAGGGAGCTCGGTATCCGGACAATCAGCACACGGTTTGGCGTGGTTCTTGCCAAGGAGGGCGGGGCGTTACAGGAGATGCTTCGGATCTTCCGGCTGGGGCTTGGCGGCAAACTTGGCTCCGGCCAGCAGTGGATGAGCTGGATTGCTCTCGAAGATCTGATATCGGCGATCTTCTACCTGCTCCAGTCGGATCGTCTTTCGGGTCCAGTGAACCTGGTCGCGCCGGAGCCGGTCAGAAATATCGAATTCACGAGGACCCTGGCCGGAGTGCTGCATCGCCCAGCGTTCTTTGCTGCTCCCGCCTTCGCTCTACGGATCGGCCTGGGTGAAATGGCGGACGAGGCATTGCTCGCGTCCACTCGTGCCTTGCCCGTGAAGCTGTACCAGGACGGCTTCCGTTTCCGGTTACCTGAGCTGGAGCCGGCTCTTAAAACCCTTCTGCGCTGATGGCCATTCGTTCAGTGCACGATGCGGCTCTGAACGAAGCTGCCCAGTTCCGGGGGCACGATGAGCATTTCACGCGTTTCCCCAAACCGGAACGGCTTGAGTACATAGGAGCAGCCCTGGCGTCCGCTCACATCCGCGAATACAGCACCGTCCCAGAAGAGCTTCCTGAGTTCTTCCTCGCTGCCGAAGTGCTCCCTGCTTCTATCGGAGAGCTCGGACAGAACGGCTGGACGATCTTCGAGAATGTGCCTGCTCAGACCTCGAAAAACGAATTCTTCAAAGCCTTCCACATCCACTTTCAATAGATCCACGCGAGTACATCCAATCTCATCGAGCAGATCGTCTCCCTTGCGAATCTGCAGATCGATGGGATCTTTATATTCGACGTCGGGCTCGGGGACGAAGGTACCGATACCGGAATTGTTTGACTTGCCGGCGTGGAATTTCATCACCTCGTCGGTCGCACCCAGCGCGTAAGGACTGACAAGAACATTGGACAGATTGTTCAGGCTGATCTGCTTCTCCAACACCGTGCAGGTGCTCTTCACCGGCTCAAAGGAGTACACCTTGTCGGCCCGTACAGACATAAACAGGGAATGCTGGCCTACATTCGCGCCGACATCGATGAAATGCAGCGCCCCCCGCCGCGTGCGGATTTCCTTGCCCAATGCGTCCAGCAGACACAACTCGCAATAACTGTAGCTACGATAGGCGAAAATGACCCAGTCGATGAACCGGGCCAGATCTCCTCGATAACGCAGCCCGAAAAAATCCACCTCATACAAAAAGTGCTGGCCTGCATCAGGAGACCAGATTTTGCGAAGTAAAAGATCCTGGCCGCGCGGTATCCAGGTCTGCTTACCGAGCCAACGGAGGAGCTTGAGACGCGCGGGCAGCGCCGACTCATGGGTGAAAGGCGATTCAGATGTCGATACGGATGTGGATGTCGTACTTGACGCCATAGCTACACCTCGAACGGGGATATCATGAGGGCCGGCGCAATGACGTTCTGTGCGCGGAGAGATATTAGCACGCGAGCCAGAATCGTTCCGGGCACAGGCGCCCCTCCCGTTGACGGTCTGCTACGCTGGAACTGGCATGAACGTCTCATCTCGCTCTGCGGCTGCGCTGGTTTGCCTGCCGCTCCTGTTGCTCGCTGGTTGCGGTATGCCTGCTGCACCTGCTCCTCCATCACTTAAACTGCCGCAGCCGCCTACGGACCTGGCCGGATCCCGGACAGGAAACGAAGTACATCTGAGCTGGACCATGCCCCGGCGGACTACAGACAAGGTTCTACTAAAAGGCGAACAACAGGCGCGCATCTGCCGCCATCTGGGCGCCGGTCCGTGCCAGGCTGCCGGCGTTGCGTCGTATCCGCCAGAGAAGCCCGCTGTGTATATCGACCATTTGCCGGCAGACATTACATCGGGCAATCCGCGTCCGCTTTCCTACACCGTCGAGCTGCTGAACCACGCGGGAAAGACAGGCGGTCCTTCGAACACCATCCAGCTTGCCGCGGGCGCTTCCCTGCCGAAGATCGAAGCTCTGGTGGCTACGGCGCGCCCTGACGGCATCCTGCTTAAATGGACCCCGGTTGCAGGCGCAGACTCGCTGATTCGTATTCACAGGACGATGAAGCTGGCGCAGCCTGCTAAAGACGCCAGCAAAGATGCCAAAGCCCAGCCGAAGCCTCCAGAGCCGGACACCCTGGAAGTGGAGGATAACGGACGCGCCGAGGTTATCGACCGCACCGCCGCGCTCGACAACACCTACACCTATACCGTTGCGCGAGTGCTGAAAGTCCACGTCGCCTCCGGAGCTTCGGAGATCGTTGGCGAGACGAGCGATCCTTACACGATTGACGCGAAGGATATCTTTCCACCAAACGTTCCGGATGGATTGCAGGCGGTTGCGGATCCCGATGCGAAAGCGATCGATCTTTCCTGGGCGCCAGGCGCAGAGAACGATCTGGCCGGATACCTGGTTTATCGGCGCGATGTTGGCGGTACCGGACAAGCCGAACGCATCTCCGGTGCGAAACCTGAAATGTCTCCCTCGTTCCGCGATCTTCACATCGAGGCGGGACACCGCTACGCTTACTCGGTAAGCGCTGTCGATAAAGACGGCAACGAGAGCAGGCGCTCTGGAGAAGCGGAAGAAGCTTTGCCCTGACGCCATCCTGACCCTGGAGTGCTGCGATGAGATATTGCCGTTTTCAGACCGACGCAGGACCACAATATGGCGAGGTCGTCGACCGCTCGGGAGAGCCCTGGATCGAGCGATTATTGCCTCCTTTCGAGGAAGACCCCTGGACCGCTCTCGCCGGCCGTCCATTCCAACCGATTCCGCTGGCCGCGGCACGACTCCTGGCTCCGGTGGTGCCGCGCAAGATCGTCTGCATAGGCCGCAACTACAAGGACCATGCTGCCGAGCTCGGCAACGACGTTCCCCGGGAACCTCTGCTCTTCCTGAAGCCATCCTCTTCCCTGATTGGCCCAAACGAGGCCATACGAATTCCTGCCATCTCGCAACGCGTGGACTTCGAAGGCGAGATTGCGATTGTGATCGGCCGAAGAGCATTCGCGATCGGCCCCGATGAGGATGTACGCAGCTATATTCGTGGATACACAATCGTGAACGATGTGACCGCTCGCGACCTGCAGAAGTCCGATGGGCAATGGTCTCGCGCGAAGGGGTTCGATACCTTCTGCCCTGCGGGCCCTGTCGTTACGGACGAGATTGACCTGCTGGGTGAAGGCGCCGCGATTGAAACCCGCCTGAATGGCGAGGTGAAGCAGAGGGGCCACACGCTCGACCTGATCTTCCCGGTCGAGAGGCTGTTACGGCATATCTCACAGGCTATGACACTTGAGCCGGGCGATCTGATTCCGACCGGAACCCCGGCAGGTGTATCGCCGATGAAGCCCGGCGATGTTGTTGAAATCACGGTGCAGGGGGTCGGCACGCTTTCTAACCCTTTAATCGCGGCTTCATGACCTTTCCATTGGCCGATGCATCAAAATAGAGACAGGGATTCAGGTTTTTCGGATGTCGTGCGCTAGAGATGTCGTTGAACGACATTCCATTCCGACAGTCGATGACCGATAATGGAAAAGTAGCGTGGTTAAGGAGAAACAATGGCGAAGACTTTATTAGAGCAATTGCGCACGATGACGACTGTTGTCGCCGATACCGGCGACATTGATGCGATCGAAAAGGTGAAGCCGCAGGATGCGACTACCAACCCCTCGCTGATTACCGCTGCTGCACAGATGCCGCAGTACCAGCAGATCGTAGATGACACGCTGCTGGAAGCGAAGAAGACCGTTGGCGAGGATGCCAGCGATGAAGAAGTGGCGAAGGAAGCCTTTAAGCACCTTGCCATCGCCTTCGGCAAGAAGATCCTGAAGGTTATTCCGGGCCGCGTGTCGACGGAAGTCGATGCACGCCTGTCCTACGATTCCGAAAAGACGATGCAGCAGGCTCGCGACATCATCAAGCTTTACGAAGCTGCTGGTGTTTCGAAGGATCGCATCCTGATCAAGATTGCTTCGACCTGGGAAGGCATTAAGGCCGCCGAGCAGCTTGAGAAGGAAGGCATCCACTGCAACCTGACCCTGCTGTTCGGCATTCACCAGGCTGTAGCCTGCGCCGAAGCGAAGGTCACTCTGATCTCGCCCTTCGTTGGTCGTATTCTCGACTGGTACAAGAAGGACACCGGCCGCGATTACCAGGGCGCGGAAGACCCCGGCGTTCAGTCCGTCACAACCATTTACAACTACTACAAGCACTTTGGCTACAAGACAGTGGTGATGGGCGCGAGCTTCCGCAACATCGGCGAGATTCGCGAACTGGCCGGCTCTGACCTGCTGACCATCTCTCCGAATCTGTTGCACGAGTTGGAATCGGTTCAGGAAGAGCTGCCGCGCAAGCTGGATCCCGAGAAGGCGAAGAGCCTGTCGATCGAGAAGATCAACATCGACAAGGAAACCTTCGAGAAGATGCATGCCGCTGACCGCATGGCGCACGACAAGCTGAAGGAAGGTATCGAAGGCTTCTCGAAGGCCCTCGAAACGCTCGAGCAGCTGCTTGCCAAGCGCGTTGCTGAAATCAGCGACAAGGCAGTTGCTGCCAAGTAAAAAGTAGGCGTTTGATGCACAAAAAAGAGGACGCGTTGGAAGCGCGTCCTCTTTTTATTTCCCTAAAACAATCTGCAACTTTTTCTAATCCATTACCGCGGCTGCCCCGTTACCCAAGCACGCAAGGAATCCATTCGCTTGTGGAGAGGTCGTCGTGGACACACTCGAAAGCCTGGTACAGAAAGCACTCTCTCGCAGAACGTTTCTTGCTGGCGCTGGAACCGCAGCAGCCGGCACGCTGATCGCAGGATGTGGAGGCAGCAGCTCAACGCCTGCTCCGACTCCAACTCCTACCCCCACCCCAACTCCGACTCCCTCTGTTACGGACGCGGACGTTCTGAACTTCGCTCTGAATCTCGAATATCTTGAAGCAGAATTTTATCTTCGTGCCGCCACCGGGCAAGGATTGTCTTCCTCCGATGCCGGCTCCGGAGCAGGCGCTGTCACCGGCGGCGGTCAGGTCACCTTTCCCACCGCGGCCATGCAGCAGTACGCCTACGAGATTGCCCAGGATGAGTTGAACCACGTACGCTTCCTTCGCCAGGCTCTCGGCTCGGCTGCCGTTGCTCGCCCGGCAATCGATCTGATGAACAGCTTTACCGGGCTCGCGTCTCTGGCGGGAATCTCAGGCGGGTTGAACCCGTTTGCCGATGCAAACCAGTTCCTCGTCGGCGCCTTCGTATTTGAAGACGTCGGAGTCACCGCGTACCACGGCGCCGCGGGTCTGCTCAGCAGCAAGACCAACCTGGCTGCCGCCGCAGGCATTCTTTCCGTCGAAGCCTACCATGCCGCCACAATCCGAAGCCTGATCTACAGCCAGTCCGTCAGCTCGGGAAGCGCGACTTACCTGAACGATGCCAACGACATCTCGACCGTACGCGCATCGGTAGGTGGAGGAGAAGAAGCGCAGATCAGCGCAACCACGATCGTTGCTGCCGACTCGAACGGCATCGCCTATGAACGCAATACCAACCAGGTACTGCACATCGTGTATGCTGCGCCCGCCGGAGTCGTCAGCAAGGGCGGCTTCTTTCCAAATGGATTGAACGGCACGATTACCGCAACCACCTTATAAGGATCCACGCTCATGGCTACTGCAGAAACACAGCAACTCGATGAAATCATCGTCAGCAGCCGTCGCAGGCTGCTGACTCTCGGTGGAACAGCCCTTGCGGGTCTGGCGGTCGCAGGCGCAACGAAGGCCTTTGCACAATCAACCGTGACCGACGCCGACATCCTCAACTTCGCCCTCAACCTGGAATACCTGGAAGCGCAGTTCTACTCTTACGCGACCACCGGTGCCGGCATCGATGCAAATGGCGGCGTGATCACCAGCGGCTCGGGAACAGCAGGCGGAACTGTCACCATCAAGTCCAACGCGAAGGTTCCCTTCACTAACCCAACCATCATGTCGTATGCAATGGAAGTCGCGGCCGAAGAAGCCAAGCACGTCAAGTTTCTTCAGACGGCGCTGGGTTCGGCTTCTGTAGCGATGCCCAACATCGACCTGATGAACAGCTTCAACGGCTTGGCATCGTATGCTGGACTCGGATCGAGCTTCGATCCCTTCGCCAGCGATGTGAACTTCCTGCTCGGCTCGTTCATCTTCGAAGATGTGGGTGTAACGGCTTACCAGGGAGCTGCTCCGCTGCTCATGAATGCCACCTACCTCGATGCGGCAGCAGGCATCATGGCGACGGAGGCGTACCACGCAGGCATGATTCGTACAACGCTGTACGGACTGGACGCAGCGACCCCGTCAGCAGGCATCAACAAAACCGCGAGCGCGATCGCCGCTGCTCGCGCAAAACTCGACGGAACCGGCAACGACGACATCGGACTGGGCACGGTCAACGTGACCCTGAACGGCGCAGCATCGGGCATGGCCTCCACACTCGTCGATGCAGACAGCAACAGCATGACCTTCTCCCGTTCGACGACGCAGGTGCTTGCGATCGTATATGCGGGTGGAACTGGCAAGGGTGGTTTCTATCCTGCTGGAATGAACGGCACTATCAAGTAGTAACGGCAAATCCATGGAAGGCCCATCCTCGGCCAGAGGATGGGCCTATTTTTATTCCATAGCCGCCAATTGCGACATCATGCCCCCGCAGTTCAAGCAACACGCTGCAAAAGGCGCCGCGCCTTTATTCGTCGTGATGTTTCTTCTTCTTTCCGCCACCGGAGCTTTCTCCACCAGTGCCGCTGCTGCCATTTCCAGTATCGGAGACAGGACTTGCCAGGGCGGAAATCACCGAGCTGCCGATCGGCGAGCCGAGGCCCGTGCACGCGTCCCATCCGGGGCCTGCGGAGAAGGATCCATTACTGCCTTGCGTAATGTCGTGAAAGGCCTTGGTGTTGGCATAGAGCGTGGGGTTTACAAAGCCCGCGGCTTTACCGTTCTGTTGATTCGCGAGCGCGATCAGCGCAGCCCAAAGCGGTGCAACCGCACTGGTGCCGCCGACTACTTCCGATTGTCCATCGACATAGATGTTGTAACCAGTGGTCGGTGAAGCATCGCCGGCAACATCAGGAACACCACGGCCTCCGGAGCTTGAAGACGCCGCGGGAACCCCGATGTTCTGCTGCCAGCTGGGCAAATCAAACGACACGCTGACTCCGCCGCCGGTTGCGCCACCCTGGGCGCCATCGTTCCAGACGGTTTCGCTGGAAATCCTGCTGCCGCTGCCTTCGAGCTTGGTGCCGCCGCAGGCAAGCACGTGCGGGCTCGATGCGGGAAAGTCGACATTGTTTCCGCTGCCGCCATCGCTCGATCCGCTGTCTCCTGCGGCAACTGTGATCGTGACTCCAAGAGCACCCGCAGACTGGCAGGCATTATCGATGGCCGTGAGAGAAGACTGCGACCACGAAGACTCCGGGCCGCCCCAGCTGATGGAGATGACGGACGGATTGTTCGCCGTGTCATGCACCGCGGTGGTGATGGCATCGAGAAAGCCCGCGTCGGTGTTAGTGGTGAAGTAGACCGCGATCTTCGCGCCGGGAGCGATCGAGCCTGCGACCTGAATATCCAGCGCGACTTCGCCGTCGGCTCCATCGGGATTCGAAGGCGTATTCGTGCCGCCATCGACTGAGACGGAGACAACCGTCGGCGCGGTGATGCCGAGCCCTGAGAAGTATTTTGAAATATCGCTCGAGTTATAGCCACCGCCTAACTCGATGATGCCTATGGTCTGCCCCGAACCATTCACACTGGTCGGAAAATCATAGAGCGCCGCAACCTGCGGAGGATTGAAGCTTGTAGTTCCCGCGGCGTGCGGAGCGATCTGGCCGCGCCTCCGAATATGCGGCTTCGCGATCGGTCGCGCATCGAGGCCGAGCACCGCTTCAATGCGAACCGCATGTTCTTCGGGAACACTAATCTCGCCCGTGAACCCATGGAAGGTCTTGCCGTCACGTTCGAAGCAGCGCAACTTCACTCCAAAGGCTTCGCTCATTGCCTGTGCGGTCCCGCGCATCACCATGGTGCGGCGCGCAAGGCTGGAGGCATTTTCATCGACCGAGAGATTATGCTGGTGCGCGAACTGGCGCAGCGCTTCAAAGTCAGCCGGATCGGCTGCGTAATTCTCAAGGAACTCTTCGTGAGAGAGATGGCGGCCACCCAGGGCCTTCAGATCGAGAGGCTTCTTGCGTCGCACGATGACGGAAACAGAAATGATCTGCTGCGGAGCAAATTCGCCGGTGTCGGCTGCATTGGCTGGAGCTTTTATAAGGCTGCGAGGGAGAACGACGCGCTTTCCGGAAGGGTTGATCATGAACAGGTATCCTCGTGGTTTCTAGGATGCAGCCGGGCGGCTGCCGCTAAAAAGCTTGTCAGTCGCTCGCGAGAATAGCACTGCTCGAAGTATTTTGGGCAACAGGAAAGAGAATGCGCGAAAAATCTTCCGCGAAAGGGGCTGCTGCGCGAGTCTGAACTAGAAGACTTCGCGGTGAAAGAGGTCGTCCTTCTCTTCACACGGTGAGCAGACACAGCTGACTGCACAACCGATCAGCACCGCAATGCCGACTGTCACCAGAACTGCCGGCAAATAATTGCTCAGCTTTTCCAGGTGATACAGCACATCGTGCATTCTGGTGAACCACATATAAGGAGTACCGCTCCAATGACTAAGACTGCTGAAACCCGCATAAGGTTTACTGCATCGCGCTAATCAGGGGGATGGATTCATCATCTCACCCGTTTCCTCGAACGGGAAGCTTTCTTTATTGCTAAAGGTGACTTCCGTTTTAGTTTTGCTTTCATTTTCTGTTGACATTAGGGCCTGAAATAGCCGGTTCGCCAATCTTGAATAAAAGCGAAAATAAGGCGAAAATAGAGCGTGGTCACGAATTCCCAGTCCGGAGTCGGCCAGCCCCTCATTCGCTGGCTCTTCCTTGACCTCAACTCCTACTTCGCGTCCGTCGAGCAAGAGCTTCGTCCGGAACTGCGGAACCGTCCCGTCGCCGTCGTTCCGGTCATGGCCGATACCACCTGCGCTATCGCCGCCAGCTATGAAGCAAAGGCCTTTGGCGTCCGCACCGGCACCCAGGTAGGTGAAGCCAAGCGCATGTGCCCCGGACTCGTGCTGGTGGAAGCGCGCCACGAGCTTTACGTCGAGTACCACAACCGCATCATCGAAGCCGTGGAAAAATGCGTTCCCATATCTGCTGTTATGTCTATCGACGAAATGGCGGCAAGCTTGATGGGTCGCGAGCAGCCGCTGATGACCGCCCTGAAGCTGGCTCGCGAGGTAAAGGAGTCGATCCGCACTCACGCGGGCTCGACGCTGCGCTGCTCGGTCGGTCTTGCTCCGAACCGCTATCTTGCAAAGATCGCTTCTGATATGGAAAAGCCGGACGGCCTGATTGCGTTGACGCCGGATATTCTTCACGCCTCCCTGAGCCGCCTGGAGCTGCGCGATCTGCCCGGTGTCGGTGCGCGCATGGAGAAGCGCCTGCACTCGGCGGGCATCCGCACCATGCCGGAGTTACTCGCTCTCGACCGTGCGCGGATGAATGATGCGTGGGGCGGCATCGGCGGCGAAAAGCTCTGGCACTGGCTGCGTGGCGAAGACTTCAACGATCCCCAGCTCGAGCATCAGAAATCGATCAGCCAGAGCCACGTGCTTTCTCCCGAATTGCGTACGCCCGACGGCAGCTACGCGGTCGCGCACAAGCTGCTTCATAAGGCTGCCATGCGCCTGCGCGCGGCGAAGCTCTGGACGACACATATCTCGGTCACTATCAAGTTTGTCGTGCCGAAGAACGAAGCAAATAAGCGGCATTTATCAGGCATTCCGCAAGCAGCATGGTCGCAGGGGATGAGCGTCATCGAATGCCAGGACAGCCAGACGCTGGTCGAAGCATTCACGAAGCTCTGGAACATGCGTCCCAAGGGATCGGATTATCAGAAGCCGTTCTACGTCGGTGTCTGGCTGGGGAATCTGGTGCCCGACCAGCTTCACACCCTCAGCCTTTTCTCTTCGCTCGAAACGGAAACGCGGCGCACGCGGCTTTCGTCCACGATGGACACGCTCAACCAGAAGTACGGCCTCAATACGCTGATGCCTGCCAGCATGCTGCTGGCGAAGGCGGCAGCTCCGACCCGCATTGCCTTCACAAATATCCCCGACCTTTTCTGAATCCGGCCTTCGCCTCGGCATAATGGACGCAGCGTGTTTCCTCTTGCTCTCAAGCACAATCGCAGCCGAAGCTATCGTGGCCGGCTGGCTCCGTCGCCGACCGGCCTATTGCACATGGGCCATGCGCGAACCTTTCTAACGGCCTACGCCCGTGCGCGTGACGCCCACGGCGTACTGGTGTTGCGTAACGAGGATCTCGACCAGCAGCGGGCAAAGCCGGAATTCGTCCACGCGATGATCGAGGACCTGGAGTGGCTCGGCATTCGCTGGCAGGAGGGTGAAGGACTCGGCGGACGCTATCGCCCCTACACGCAAAGCAAGAGACATGACTTCTATCGCGCCGCCTGGCAGCGCCTGCGCGATGATGGGTTCATCTATGCCTGCAAGTGTTCGCGCAAGGAGCTGGCGCGGGCTGCGAGCGCTCCGCACGAGAGTGAGGAAGAGGAGCCTATCTATCCGGGAACCTGCCGCCCTCTGCCCGTTCTGCGTGTGATTCCGGGCGCGGACACGCCACGCGAGATTACGAAACCTGAGGGCGTGAACTGGCGCTTCCAGGTGCCGCACAATGAACCGGTCGAGTTCGTCGATCGCCACTTCGGACGCCAGCGTTTTGTCGCGGGACGCGACTTCGGCGACTTCCTTGTATGGCGCAAAGATAACGTTCCCTCGTACCAGCTGGCCTGCGTGGTCGACGATGCTGCGATGGAGATTACTGAGGTCGTCCGCGGTGCGGACCTGTTGATGTCGACCGCCCGGCAAATCCTGCTCTATCGAGCACTTGGGCTGGAACAACCGGCGTTCTATCACTGCCCACTAGTGACCGACGCGACCGGCCAACGCCTCGCGAAACGGCACGATGCCCTTTCGATTCGCAGCCTGCGCGAGAGCGGACGGCAGCTCGGCGACCTGCAGTTGATGCTGAACGGACTGCCTCCCGAACTTGCGCTCTGATCCAAAGGCAAGCCGAAAGCTCTCGCCTGCCGACCCAAAGCCGTGGTATGCTCGGCACAACCCAACAGAATGCGCATTCACATGGCCAACCCGGAGCCCTGCTTCAGCCGCAAGTGCTGGAACGGTGCCTTCGTTCGCGCCATTGCCCCGCGCAAGCATCTGCGCGTGCTGCCTACCCGCACGCGACCTAGCCTCTTCGGCAGCGACTAGTCACCGCTGTCCGCCGATGCCTCGCCTGCCCTCAGGGCGGCGATACCCCCAACGCATCCGGTGCAAGAAGAAGACTCTCTCAAAAGCCATTATTCCCGCCGAAGCATCGGTGAAGACCCAGGCCCCAGTCCATGAAGGAGAGAACCATGAGCACGTCTACTACGAATTCAGAAATCTACGCGCAGTACGGACCGAAGATTAACGGACCGCTGCCCGGCCCCAATGCCAAGCGCATTGTCGAAGGCGACGACCGCCTGATTTCGCCCAGCTACACGCGCTCTTATCCCATGGTGGCAAAGCGTGGACGCGGCACCCGCGTGGAAGACGTAGATGGCAACGAATTCCTCGACTTTGCTTCGGGCATCGCAGTCGTGTCGACAGGCCATTGTCATCCCGAGGTCGTCAAGGCGATCCAGGACCAGGCTGCGGAGCTGATCCACATGTCGGGCACTGATTTCTACTACGAGTCATTGGTGACTATCTCCGAGCGGCTCTCCGCAATCGCCCCTATGCCCGGACCGCACCGCTTCTACTATGGCAACTCCGGCGCAGAGGCCGTTGAGTGCGCATTGAAGATCGCCCGTTACCACACCGGCCGCCAGAATGTGATCGCCTTCTTCGGCGCCTTCCACGGACGCACCATGGGCGCGCTGTCGCTGACCGCTTCAAAGCCCCAACAGCGCCGCCGCTTCGCGCCGCTCGTCCCCGGCGTCACGCACGTGCGCTATCCCTATGCCTATCGCGGATGCGGCGAGAGCCCCGAAGAGCAGGATGCCTTCGCGCTCGAGTGCGCGCGCTACATCGAAGACAGGCTCTTCAAGACCACACTGCCTCCCGAGGAAGTAGCTGCCATCTTCATCGAGCCGATCCAGGGCGAGGGCGGATACGTAGTCGCTCCCACCATCTTCATGCAGGAGCTGCGCCGCATCTGCGACAAGTACGGCATTCTTCTGGTTGCCGACGAAGTGCAGTCGGGCGCGGGCCGCACCGGCAAGTGGTGGGCTATCGAACACACCGGAGTTGAGCCGGACATCGTCTGCATGGCCAAGGGCATTGCATCGGGCATGCCGCTCGGCGTCTGCATGACGCGCGCCGAGATCATGGACTGGAAACCGGGTTCACATGCCTCGACCTTCGGCGGCAATCCTGTCGCGATCGCCGCAGCGCTTGCGACCTTGGACATCCTCGAACGCGAGGGCATTGCCAATGCAGAAAAGGTCGGCGGAGCAATGCTGGACCGCCTGAAGAGCTGGATACCGAAGTATTCGATCGTCGGCGATGTACGCGGACGCGGCCTGATGATCGGCATCGAGATCGTACGCGATCAGCAGTCGAAGGCAGCTGCCGGCGACTGGCGCGACCGCATCGTGGAGCTGGCCTTCGAACGCGGCCTGCTGATTCTTGGCTGCGGCGAAACCTCCATCCGCCTCGCTCCTCCGCTCGTGTTGAACGAGCATGAGGCGAACATCGCACTCGACATCTTCGAGGAGTGCATCGCGATCGTCGAGCAGGAACATGCTGCCGCGAAGACAGGCGAAGCTGTAGCGGTCTAACAGTCGATACGCAGAGCTGGCATAAAAGATATTTTGTGCGAGATCTGCGAGCGTCAAACATGCGCAGTTCATGTCAGCGAACGCTTTGTTATACGCGCTTTGTATCAGGGCCCGGCTTTAGCCGGGCCTTTTTATTGTCGGGAAGATGGGGCTTCAGCCCTGTCGCAGTGGCTAAAGCCACGTTGGAGTCAGGATCGGCACGACTGAAGTCGTGCCCTGATACAAAACACTTCATTAAGAGAGCATCAGGATTTATACCCTAACGCCGCGCCTGATTGCGAAAGAACATTCCCGCGGCAAGAAACAGCGCAGAGATAGCGGCCGCGACCAGTCCACTTGCCAGCGCGTGATGGTGCAGGCTCAGCAAGGCATCGAGAAACCAGGCTCCCGCGCCCACGAACCAGATCCAGTTGAAGTTCTTTGCCACAGGTATTTGAGATGCGGCAGCAACCCGCAGGATGCTGCCGGGCCATTCTACCCGTCTAGTCGACTTTGAGGATCAGGCACTTCAAATACTCTGTCTCCGGAATCGTAATCACCACCGGGTGATCGGCCGCCGCGCCACGGCGTTCGAGCAGGCGCACCCGCCGTCCCGCGTCGCCGGCAGCAGCGGCGACGACATCGGAGAAATCCGCCAGTGAAACATGATGAGAGCAGGAGCAGGTCACGAGAATGCCGCCGGGGCGCAGCATCTTCATCGCCCGCAGGTTCATTTCCTTATAACCGCGCAACGCGCCTTCGACCGCCCGCTTCGATTTCGCAAATGCAGGGGGATCAAGCACGATGGTGTCGAATTCCCTGCCGGCTTCGCTCCAGTCGCGGAGCAGGTCGAATGCATTCGCCTCCACCCAATCCACTTCCGCGACGCCGAAGGCTTCGCGGTTGGCTTCCAGATTCCGCTCCGCGATCTCAAGCGCCGCGCGCGAAACATCGACGCCTGTGACCCGCGAGCAGGACTTCGCCATGTGCAGCGCGAAACCTCCCTGGTAGGTGCAGACATCCAGCGCTTCGCCGAAGGCGTAGCGGGCGGCTGCGGCATAGTTCTCCCGCTGATCGAGAAACGCGCCGGTCTTCTGCCCTGCACTCGCATCGTAGTGCAGCTTCAGGCCGTTGAGATGGAACGTAGTCGTGAGCAGCGGATCGGCCGCGTTCTTCGCATACAGCGGAGCGCCGTCGAGTGGCACGTCCAGCTCTTCGAGCTCACGAATACGCGCATCGGGACGCTCGACGATGGTTTCCGGATCGAGCTCCTGACGGATGATATCGACCACCAGCAGGCGCACCGCGTGGTTGTCGAGCGCGCGGCTCAGCAGTTGCAACAGCACGAGATCGCCGTATTTATCGATGATGATGCCCGGCAGGCCATCGGCTTCGCTGAAGACGAGCCTGCAGGAGTCCGTATCCTTCGCGGAAAAAATCTCTTTCCGCTCGCGGATCGCTGCGCGCAGCCGTTCTCGCAGCAGGTCGAGCCACTGCCGGTCGCTTTCGAGTGCTTCCGTTGAGACCATGCGCAGGGAAATCTCTGACGCTGGGCTGTAAAGAGCGGTTCCCAGCAGGATGCCCCTCTGGTCGACGACCGGCAGCAGCCCCTGCGGTTCGGAAATCTGCAGCACATCGGATTTGTAGACCCAGACGTGCCCGGCGCGAAGGCGGTCAGCCGCACGGCGCGAGATGACAGCAGCCGGGCCTTCGATCTGGATGGACGGAATGGCCTGCGGCCGCGGAGTTCCTGACGGCTTGCGACGCGGCGCAGCCTGTTTCTTACCGGTTTGCTTCTTTTCGTAAGGACTCATAACTACCTTGGTCATCTTCGCATAAACAGCCGATTAATCCTTAGAGGCGGAGGCGCATAGAAATCGTTTGAAAGCAGGGGCGCATTTAAATCTTTAAAAGCAGAAGCGCATATAATAAGACATGGCAACCGCGCAGAGCGCTCCGCTCACCCACGAGCGAGAACCGGAATTGTTTGCGGATAAATTCCGTGAACTGCTGGACACCGTGCGGGCCAATCGCCCCAGCGACGACCTGGAAATCATTCGTAAAGCATGGGATTTCTGCCTCGAACACCATCGCGGGCAGCTGCGCGCCTCGGGCGAACCCTATGTTTTACACCCTCTTGAAGTTGCGCTGGTCCTGTCTGAAATGAAGCTGGATTCGACGGCCATTGCAGCAGGCCTGCTTCACGACGCCGTCGAAGACACCCCGGTCACCACCGCCGACATCACCGCCAAATTTGGCGAACAGGTCGCGCACATCGTCGAGGGCGTGACCAAGATCGACAAAATCCAGTTCGCGAATCGCGAAGACCGCCAGGCGGAAAATGTCCGCAAGATGCTGCTGGCCATGGTCTCGGACGTTCGTGTGGTCATCATCAAGCTGGCCGACCGTCTGCACAACATGCGGACGCTCCAGCACCTTGCGCCGGAAAAACAGCAGAACATCGCCCGCGAAACCCTGGATATTTACGCGCCGCTCGCCCACCGCCTGGGCATGGGCAAAGTGCGCGGCGAGCTTGAGGACCTGGCCTTCCGCTACGTCGACCCGTTCACCTACGAGCAGGTTCACGAAGCCGTGGAAGAGCGCCGTACCGAGGGCGAAGAGTTTCTCTCCGGCGTAGAAGCGCTGCTGCAGGAGAAACTCGAAGAGAACAACATCAAGGCGCGCGTCGAATGGCGCATCAAGCGCCTGTACAGCATCAATCAGAAGCTGCAGAAGTCGAAGATCTCCGTCGACCAGGTCTATGATCTGCTGGCTCTGCGTGTGATCACCAGCAGCGTGCAGGACTGTTACGCCGTCTTCGGCCTGATTCACAGCATCTGGCGGCCGGTTCCGGGCCGCATCAAGGACTTCATCGCCATGCCCCGCCCCAACCTCTACCAATCGCTGCACACGACAGTGATGGGCGAGGCCGGGCATCAGTTCGAGGTACAGATCCGCACCGAGGAGATGCACCGCATCGCCGAGGAAGGCATCGCTGCGCACTGGAAATACAAGGCCGGCGGCTCGCCCATCAGCGCCCGCGATGAGCAGCGTCTGGCATGGGTTCGCCAGCTGGTCGAGTGGCAGCGGGAGATGACCGATCCCAACGAATTCCTCTCGACTCTGAAGATCGATCTCTATCCCGAAGAGGTTTACACCTTCACACCTAAGGGCAAGGTGGTCGTACTTCCGGCAGATGCCAGCCCGCTCGACTTCGCCTACTCCATTCACACCGAGGTCGGTAACAGCTGTGTCGGCGCCAAGGTCAACGGGCGCATGGTTCCGCTGCGCTCGAAGCTGCGCAATGGCGACATCGTCGAAGTCGTCACGCAGAATGGCCACACCCCCAGCCGCGACTGGCTGAGCTTCGTAAAGAGCTCGCGCGCCCGCAACAAGATCAAGCATTGGCTCAATGAGCACCAGCGTGAACGCGCCATTGAAATCGGCCGCAAACTGCTGGAGCGCGAGGCCCGTAAATACAAAGTCAGCCTCTCCAAATTCAACGAGTCCGACTTCGAGCGCATCGCTACCGAATACTCGCTGGCAACGCCGAATGACCTGATGGCGTCCATCGGATTCGGCAAATACTCCGCGCGGCAGGTGCTCAACCGCATTAGCCCTGGAGCCATTGGACAGCCCGCTCCTGCGCCTGAGCACGAGCCGCACACCGATCCCGGCTCGGAAGCCGTCAAGCGCGTTTCTGCGGCCTCGAGCGGCGCCGATTCCCTGCAGGTCGAGGGACAGAACGAGCTGCTCGTCTACCGCGCGCGCTGTTGTAACCCGATTCGCGGCGAAGAGATTATCGGCTACGTCACGCGTGGCAAAGGCGTCGCCGTTCACGCGCGTAGCTGTTCAAATGTGCAGAACCTGCTCTATGAGTCTGACCGCCGCATCTCTGTGGAGTGGGCGCGTCCCGCGGACGAAGCCGTGGGACGCAAGCAGACCTACCCGGTCAAGCTCACCGTCTTCTGCGATGACCGTACCGGCATGCTGAAGGAACTTACCGCCATCATCAGTGACGAGGACACCAACATCCGCACGGTCGACTCCCGCCCCGGCCCCAACGATGATGCCATCGTCGAATTCGTCGTCGAAACACAGGACGTCCGCCACCTCACCCGCCTCGTCCAGGGCATGCGCCGGGTACCAGGTGTCCGTGAAGTACAACGCTCCCAAAAACTCTGAGTGACTGGCCGTCACGGGCGTTCGCGCTTCGCGCCTTCCTTGCCTAAAGAGTGCTGGCCCTCCCTTTGGTCGGGATCGATAGCCCTCTTTGTCATTCCGAACACCGCATCTTGTTGTCATTTCGAGCCCTGCTTTCTGGGGGATGTCGGCGGAGTGGAACTGCGAATTCCTGCGCTTCGTTAGGAATGACAGACACCCGGCTTCCTTTGCGGCTTCTCTTTGCGAACCTTGGCGCTCTTTCGGTGAAAAAAGCGCGCCCTCAGGAAAGACAACAAAACAGGATTTGCCAGCCCGCCCCTCTTCCCAGCAAAATCAGACCATGAAGACAGCCATTTCGACCTCCAAGGCTCCCGCTGCGATCGGCCCCTACTCGCAGGCGATCAAGATCGGCGATTTCGTCTACACCTCCGGGCAGATCGCCCTCGATCCTGCAAACGGACAGATCGTTCCCGGCAGCGTGGCGGAACAAACGGTACGCGTGTTCGAAAACCTGAAGGCGGTGCTCGAAGAGGCTGGGGCCAGCCTGGGAAGCGTTGTAAAGACGCTCGTCTTTTTGAAGGACATGAACGATTTCGCCGCGATGAATGCGGTTTACGGAAAGTATCTGGCTCCCGAAGGCGCGATTCCCCCCGCCCGTTCGACGGTTGAAGTTGCAAGGCTGCCCAAGGATGCGCTGGTTGAAATCGAAGTGATCGCCCGGGTGTAACAACTGGGCTCCGAATTCATCTAACAAATGAAAGGTGGATGTATGACGGAAACGAAGACAACTGCCCCGGTAGAGAAGGTTCACAAGACAGACGAAGAGTGGAGGGCGCAGCTGACGCCCGAGCAGTATTACATCACCCGCCAGAAAGGTACGGAGCCGGCGTTTTCCGGCGCCCTGTACAAGAACCACGAAAACGGCGTGTACCATTGCGTGGCCTGCAATGCCCCGCTCTTCACCTCAGACACGAAGTACGAGTCCGGCAGCGGATGGCCCAGCTTCTGGACGCCGGTTTCGGATCATGCGGTGGAAGAACACGAAGATAACAGCCACGGGATGCGGAGGATTGAAGCCACCTGCGCAAAATGCGGTGCCCACCTTGGCCACATCTTTCCCGATGGACCCAAACCGAGCGGTCTGCGCTACTGCATCAATTCCGCTTCGCTGAACTTTGAGAAGGCGGAACAAGGGGAGAAGGCAAAATAAAAAGCGGGACGCGTGAGCGTCCCGCTTTTCGGTTTTAGGCCGGAAGTTAGGCCTTTACGACTTTGCCACTCTTGATGCAGCTGGTGCAGACGCGCAGCTTGCGGTTGCCGCCCTCGACCTTGGCCTTGACCGGGCGGAGGTTGACACTCCAGCGACGGCGGGTGGTGTTGTGCGCGTGCGAGATATTGTTACCGAACTGCGGACCTTTGCCGCAAACCTGACAGACCTGTGCCATACGAAACTCCAAAACCTGTAGTTGTTCGTTCAAACCGGCCCGCTATCTCATCGTCGCTTGCGGCACGCGGCCGGCGAACAGAGCGGACGGGCAGACAGGACATAGGTCCACCCTTGGTGACGAATACTCAGTGTAACCTAAGAGAGCGCGGCCTTCAACGCCATTCCATGAATTTCGGTTTTTTGGTGCGGAATCAATTGACCTCGGGGCGCAGGCCCGATAAACTTATCTAGTTTGGCGATTCTGCCGATCGCTCTGCAGTGTCCGTGGCGCCGACAAGGCGCAGAAGACAGATACGGACCCGGCTGCATGGGAGCGACGTGACTCCGCCCAGCCCAGGATTAAGTTTTTCGCGTTCCCTATGAACGCTGGAGGAAGTATGTACGCGGTTATCCGTACCGGTGGTAAGCAATATCGTGTCGCCCCGGGCGACGTAGTCAAGGTTGAGACGGTCGCTGCCGGCGAAAACGGCGCGGTCGAGTTTGCCGACGTTCTGGCCTTCTCAGGCGAGAACGGCATCACCCAGCCGGAATCGGCCAAGGTGGTCGGCACGGTTCTGAACGAGGGACGCGCTCCCAAGATCCTGGTCTTCCACTACAAGCGGAAGAAGCAGTACAAGAAGATGCAGGGTCACCGTCAGGACTACTCCCAGGTTCGGATCGATTCGATCCAGGTCGATGGGAACACCTACAGCGCAGCCAAGTAGGCGCGTGGATTTCGATTAAAGGATTGAATCATGGCACATAAAAAAGGTCTTGGAAGTTCAAAAAACGGCCGCGACTCTAACGCGCAGCGACTCGGCGTCAAGGCATTCGGCGGCCAGCTCGTCACCGGCGGCTCCATCATCGTTCGTCAGCGTGGAACACCGCTCAAGCCGGGCCTGAACGTCGGCCGCGGCAGCGACGACACCCTCTTCGCGAAGGTCGACGGCTACGTCAAGTTCATCGACCGTGGCCGCACCGGCCGCTTCGTCGCAGTCGAGCCCGTCGCAGCAGAGTAACCTCCCGCAGGCACTGAAAACACGAATAGCCCCGGCCAGGCCGGGGCTATTCTCATTTCAAAACGCCGATAAAAATGGCATTCCAAACAACTTGAGGACTCGGGAATCCGCACCTGCGCCGACGGCCCGGACGGCCAGTCCTCAGTTGTTGACGCTGATGGAGTTCTTGGTCAGGACTTTGTCGACTACGCCTTCCACATCCTGCAGGAAGAAGGCCTGCGACTGGCCCACCGCAACATGCGGCGTGCTGTGGCCAAGCGCTTTGGCGATTTCGTTCCAGCGGATCAGCGGCGAGGACACAGGCAATGTCTCGGCGCTCAAAGCCATCTCCGACTGGGGAGCCAGGAAGTATCCCGTCCAGATCAGGAAAGTAACGGTGGTGGCGGCCTGAAGAATAAGGTTTTCTGTCGAGTAGATCGGGTGATGCTTGAGCAGCATGAGGACGGGAAGAATCATCTCCCAGATAGCCTGCACGCCAAAACCGAGGCCGATCCCGAAAAGCTGGCTGCGGAAGGAGTGCCCCAGGCTCTGGACAGTCAGCGCCAGGAACGCCAGCAGGCAAAGCTCCATGATGCTGATGCAGCGCATCAGCTCCACGGCAATAAACGGCAGCTTGAGTCCGCCGTTCAGCGCCGGAAGGGCGACGGCGCCGAGGGTGATCACGACCGAGGCCACACTGACCCACCGGAATGCCACCATTCCCAAACGGCTGAGATCGGGAACCGGCCGCATCAATTCGTGGAAGACTTCCTGTACGACAAAGAAGATCGCAACGGTGCAAAGAATGTAGGAAGACCAGTAGCCGTAAAAGTAAACCATCGTCTGCGTCCGCTCACTGATTGCCATATAACGATCGGCATTGAGCGTCAACAGCAGGGCGACACACGAAAAGAGCCGCAGCGACAGGTAGGTGATCATCGCTGGAAAGCGACGGGCGAGCCCCACACGCAACGCCGCCAACAGCGCCAGCAGGTTAAGTGCCGGCTCTGCAAAAGTAAGGCCTTGGAGTGTGAGGCTTGTCCAGTTCATTCGTTTACCTAAACAGAATAAGAATAGCCCGATTAGGGCGGCATCTCAATCACCGTTTAGAGCTTCCTTTACAACCTTCGTGCTACCGGATCAAAAAGGATCGCCTAGCGTCCCCGGATGTTGCAGGTCTGGGTGGGATCGCAGACCGGCATCGGGAGAGCTGCGGAGACAGCCTGACGGCTGACAGGAGCATGGTTCACCGGTACGGAGACCGAGTGGCTCAGGGCAACGGCGGCAATGGTGGCGGAAAAAACGGAGGACAGGATGGCGAACTTCGTCGCTGTTTTCATAGGAGTAAACCTCAGACTGGGGATTCGAAGCCTGGAAGCGGCTTCCTGACTACCTTCTAACGTGCCATGAGGTCAAACGTCTATGGTTTTTTATCAATATACAGAGTAATAATTACCATAGTGACCGGAGTAACATCATGCCAAAAATGTAACCCTTGCCGGCACAGATTCGAGCTTCGGAAAGCCGCACGGTTTCGGCCTTAAACGTGCTAAAATCAGGGAGAGATTAGAGAGCGGAAACCCTTTCACTTTCAAGCATTTCGTCCCGGCTGAACTATCCCGCAAGTTGACTCATTTTCAAGGGTTTCGCTCGACGGAGTTCCATGCCAGCTAAAGAGCTCGATACAACTGTTGCCTCCGCCGTCGCGGAGGTTGAAGCATCTTCCAGCACCACCAAGAACGGAAGCTATACCAGCGACAACATCAAGGTTCTCGAAGGCCTGGAAGCGGTCCGTCTGCGCCCTGCCATGTACATCGGTTCGACCGGTGAAATGGGCCTGCACCACCTGGTGTACGAGGTCGTCGACAATTCGGTCGACGAAGCCCTCGCTGGTTACGCGACCAGGATCGAAGTCACGATCCACGACGATAACTCCATCACTGTCACGGACGATGGCCGCGGTATCCCCGTCGATGAGAAAACCCTCGACAATGGCGAGAAGATGCCAGCCGTACAGGTCGTTCTGACCAAGCTGCACGCGGGCGGCAAGTTCGATTCCTCAACCTACAAGGTCTCGGGCGGCCTGCACGGAGTCGGTGTTTCCTGCGTGAACGCGTTGAGCGAGGCTTTCGACGTTGAGATCTGGCGCGATGGCCACACCTACGAACAGGACTACTCCAAGGGCATTCCTATTTCGGGACTGCGCCAGGCCGGTACGACCAAGCGCCGCGGAACCAAGGTTCACTTTCTGCCGGACAAGTCGATCTTCTCGGTAACCGAATACAACTACGACACGCTCGCCCAGCGTCTGCGAGAGCTCGCCTTCCTGAACAAGGGCCTCGAGATCTCACTGGCCGACGAGCGCGTGATCGACCAGAAGACCGGCGAGTACAAGAAGACTGACTTCAAGTACGCCGGCGGTATCGCCGAATTCATCAAGCACATCAACAAGGGCAAGCAGGTCCTGCACGAGAAGCCGATTGTCATGGAAGGCTTCCGCGACAATGTCGACATGGAGATCGCCCTCCAGTACAACGACAGCTACTCGGATACTGTCTTCTGCTTCGCCAACAACATCAACACGGCAGACGGCGGTACGCATCTCTCAGGCTTCAAAACGGCCCTCACGCGCACCATCAACGCCGCGGGCCAGCAGCTTGGGCTTTTCAAGGATGTAAAGGAGAACCTTTCCGGCGACGACGTCCGTGAAGGCCTTGTTGCCGTCATCAGCGTCAAGCTGCCGCAGCCGCAGTTCGAGGGCCAGACCAAGGGCAAGCTCAACTCGGACATTGCCGGCATCGTGCAGGCGATGGTCAACGAAAAGCTCGGCATGTTCCTCGAGCAGAATCCCCAGGTCGCCAAGCGCGTCATTAACAAGGCGATTGAAGCAGCCCGCGCCCGCGAAGCAGCCCGCAAGGCTCGTGATCTTACGCGCCGCAAGGGTGCGCTCGACGGTGGCGGACTGCCGGGCAAGCTTGCCGACTGCAGCGAACGCCAGCCTGACCGCTGCGAACTCTACCTGGTCGAGGGTGAGTCCGCAGGTGGCACCGCCAAGCAGGGCCGCGATCGCCGCTTCCAGGCCATCCTGCCCCTCAAGGGTAAGATTCTCAACGTCGAAAAAGCCCGCTACGACAAGATGCTGGGCCACGAAGAAATCCGTGCCATGATCACCGCGCTCGGCGCAGGCATCGGCAAGGACGACTTCGACCCGGCGAAGCTGCGTTACGGCAAGATCATCCTGATGACGGATGCAGACGTCGACGGATCCCATATCCGGACTCTCCTTCTGACGTTCTTCTTCCGTCACATGAACGAGCTCATCAAGCGCGGACACGTCTACATCGCTCAGCCGCCGCTCTATCGCATCAAGAAGGGCAAGTTCGAGCAGTACATCAAGGACGACCGAGAGTTCGTGAAGGTGATGGTGAAGCGCGCCGCCGAAGGCATGGTTATCGGCTACGGCAACGAGGGCAAGAAGCTCGAAGGCGCTGCCTTGACCAAGTTCATGGGGCAGCTCAACGAGTACATCGGCTTCTTCGACAAGGTGAACAAGCGCCTGCGCAATGAAGAGATCACCGGCCTGCTGACGAAGCACGAGCTGGCGCGCCGCAGCGACTTCGAAGGCGACGCGGCGACGGCTCCAGCCAAGCTGGTAGCCCTGCACGATGATCTCGAAAAGATCCACAAGAAGTACCAGTTCAAGGGCCTGACGCAGCCGGCTTTCGACGAAGAGCACCAGACCTGGTCGCTCCACTTCACCGATGCACAGGGTGCTGTTCGCCACATCGACTGGACCCTGGCCTCATCGCCGGAATATCGCCAGCTGATGACCAAGTACGCGCAGATCAAGGAGCATCTCGAGCCGCCGTTTGTGATTGAATACGCGACCAAGGGTGCGACCGCAGCCGCTGCTGAAGCTGAAGAAGGCGAAGGCGAGGCAACAGTCGAAACCAAGTCTGCGCCGAAGAAGTCTGCACGCGTGGCGCAGGATCCGGTTGAGAAGCAGACAGCGCAGGAGCTGTTCGAGTATGTCATCGAACAGGGCCGCCGCGACTACCAGGTACAGCGCTACAAAGGTCTGGGCGAAATGACCTCGACGCAGCTGTGGGATACGACGATGGATCCAGATCGCCGCACCCTGCTCTCGGTCAAGCTCGAAGACATTGCGGAAACCGAAACTATCTTCACCACGCTGATGGGCGAAGACGTGGAGTCCCGCCGCAAGTTCATCGAAGAGAACGCGCTCGACGTAAAGAACCTCGACATCTAGCTCGTCCTTTCACGACCCGCACGGCCCGGACACTTGTCCGGGCCGTGCGCCGTTTGCAGACAGGTGCATGGCAAATCTATCTCTCTTCACCGACGACCGTATCGTGCGCCTGCACGATGCGCTGCTTGTTGAATATGGACCGCCTCCGGTGCGCGAGCCATGGCCGCCGCTGCGCCAGTTTGTCTACTCCATGCTGTCATCGCGTACAAAAACAGAAGTGTCCCACGAAGTGCTTTACGCGCTGGAGCGGTACTTCGGCACGTGGGAGAAGGTACGGGACGCGTCCTACGAAGAAGTCCTGCGAATTGTAACCCCCGCAACCTTCCCCGAGGCCAAGGCCCGGGATCTGCAGAAGGCGCTGCGCCGCATCACGCGTCAGAATCATGGCCAGTTGAATCTAGATTTTCTGCATGGCCAGCCGGAATCACGCATTCGCAAGTGGCTGGAAAGCTTCGACGGAGTAGGGCCGAAGACCAGTGCCGCAGTGGTGAACTTCAGCACTATCCGTAACTCGGCGCTGGTGATCGACTCGCACCATCAACGCATTGCGGAGCGGCTGCACTTTGTAACCGAGGGGACTCCGGCCAAAGTCACGGAAGAGAAGTTAAGGGAAATGGCTCCGGCAGATTGGGGTCCGGAGATGCTCGACGACCATCACAGGCTTGTTAAGCTGCACGGACAACAACGCTGCACGAAGCTCGATTTCGAGCGCAACTGCGGGAAGTGTCCGCTGCTAGACATGTGTCCTACCGGTGAAAACATTATTTCTAGCCGTGGCATGCGAAGGAGCTAAAGGACTTTTCTCGCGACTTGCTACCGTGCGTCGTTAGTCTTCTGCAAGATGTTTCCAATATCGAGCTGGTTCCTCCAGTATTCCGCGAGTGATCTGATAGTGAGACGTTTCCTCAAGATTGATTTCGCGCAGAACACCCTCGTCGAAACTCACAATTTGAGCATCAGGATAAGTCATCAAGATCGGCGAATGCGTAGCAATCAGGAATCGCGAATTTCCTTCCGATACTAATCCGCGAATCATGGCAAGTAATGAAAGTTGTCGCTGTGGCGATAACGCGGACTCAGGCTCGTCCAGTAGAAAAAGACCTGCTTGGATACGATTTTGAAGAATCGCCAGGAAAGCTTCGCCGTGAGAACGAGTATGCAGGGAGCGGCCCCCGTAGAGTCGGTAAGGATCACCGAAGAAAAGAGGATCCTTTTTTCTCGTGTCCAGCAGAGAGGCAAAGTGCGCCGCGAACTCAGCCCGGAGAAAGAATCCATCGCGCGGCTGCCGGCGAAAAGATGGGCGTAGTACGTGAGACAGCGCGCTGTCCTGCTCAGGCGCATGACTACCTTGAAGTTCACTCCTGCTGCCACCTGAAACGGGCAGTTTGCTAAGAGCCGCGATGGCTTCCAGCAAAGTCGACTTGCCAGTCCCGTTCTCTCCGACGAAGAATGTCACCAGCTTGTGAAACATCAAATCAAGATTCGGAATAAAGGGAAGATCGAAAGGAAACTCTCTGGATGCAGGAAATCGCTCCTTCATCGCTTTCACTTCGAGCAGATATGGGACCGTCATTTCCATTTGTGCAGAATACGCCGGGCGAGCACAAAACTGTTTCCATCTGAAATTCCATAATCTTGCTTGGGGGAACTAGAAGATGATCCGCATTCTCGCGCCCAGCAGTGCGGTGCTACATGCCTTATCCGCGTGGGTGAGAGAGATAAACACCTCTACGCTCGTAGTCCGACGCAGCCGGCAGCAGCTTTTGACGACGCCTTTCGGGCAGCTTTTCTCTGACTCACCTGTACTTTGTTTTTCTGAAGACGCTGATACGACGGAGGCATTACCCTGAAGATCCAAGTATGAACATCTCCATCGATCGCCGCGCCTTCCTGGCTGTTTCAAGCCGCCTCGGACTAGCCTCCACGCTGCTTCCCGGCACTCTCTACACCCTCGCCGCCCAGGCGCAGCAAACACAGCACGAGCCTGTGAAGATCACTCCGGAGATGGTCGATGCCGCGGCCGCGCTGGCCGGCATCACCATTACGCCCGAGCATCGCCAGATGTTGCTCGAAGGCCTGAACGATCTGCGCAAGGGCTACGAAAAGATCCGCGAGCTGCATCTGCTGAATAGTGTCGCTCCGGCTTTTGTCTTCGATCCGCTACCGGCGGGCGCGACTGTCGACTCCGAGAAGAAGAAGCCTGTTTACAGCGCCGCTACGGCAACGATGCCTGCAAATCTGGAGGACCTGGCCTTCGCGACCATCCCCGAGCTGGCCGACTTAATCCGCAGGAAGAAAGTCTCCTCGACCGACTTTACCGGGATGTACATCGCCCGGTTGCGAAAGTACGATCCGCTGCTGCACTTCGCCGTAACGATTACCGAAGAACGCGCAATGACGCAGGCGCGTGAGGCGGATCGCGAAATCGCAGCGGGTAAGTATCGCGGGCCCCTGCATGGATTGCCGTGGGGCGCGAAGGACCTGCTCGCAGTGAAGGGCTACCCGACTACATGGGGTGCGGGCGGCTTCGAAAAACAATCCTTCGAGCAGGATGCGACCGTCGTACAACGCCTCGATGCAGCGGGAGCCGTGCTGATCGCAAAAACTACACTCGGAGCCCTGGCAATGGGCGACAAATGGTTCGGCGGACGCACGCGCAATCCGTGGAATCCGAAGCAGGGATCGAGCGGATCGTCCGCCGGTTCGGCCTCGGCAACCTCCGCTGGCTGCGTGGCGTTTGCCATTGGGTCAGAGACGCTTGGATCGATCTCATCTCCCTCGACACGCTGCGGCGTGACAGGTCTGCGTCCGACCTTTGGCTTCGTGCCCCGCACCGGCGCGATGGCATTGAGCTGGACGATGGACAAGCTTGGCCCCATCTGCCGCGCCGTCGAAGATTGCGCGATGGTTCTCGAGGCGATTCATGGCCCAGATGGCGAAGACCGCTCCGTGCGCAACGCGGCCTTTAACTGGAACGCTGACCTTGACTGGAAATCTCTTCGTGTCGGTTACATCGCGAGCGAGTTCGAGGCCGAGAAGCCCGAAGCACAGCACGACGAAAAGCAGCCGCTTACCGAGGCAGATAAAAAGAAACGTCTCGAAGCAGCAGCCGCACAGGCGCGCCGCGATTACGACCGCAGGTACGACCTGGCGGCTCTCGACAAGCTGCGCTCCATGGGTGTGCACCTTCAAGAGTTGAAGCTTCCCGATCTGCCTTACGGCGCGATGTCTTCGCTGCTTACTGCCGAAGCTGCGGCGGCTTTTGACGACCTCACACTCTCGGGCCGGGACAACCTGCTGACGGAGCAGAGCGACGAAGACTGGCCGAATCTCTTTCGCCTTCATCGCTTTTATCCGGCAGTCGAGTACATCCAGGCAAACCGCGCCCGCATGCTGGCGATCACCGAGTTTTCAAAGCTCTTTGAACAGGTTGACGTGATCGTAGCGGCGAGCAACAGCGAACAGCTTGTCGTGACCAACCTGACCGGGCATCCGGCAGTGATCGTTCCCAACGGCCTGCGCGGAGCGGATGCGCCGAAGCCGCCGGCGGTCGATACCGGCAACGATGACCAGATTGGCGGCCCCGGAACTCCGGTGAGCCTGACGTTCCTGGGCTCGCATTATCAGGACGCGAAGCTCTGCTCCTTTGCCCGCGCATATCAACAGGCGACAGGCTTCGAAAAGCTGCACCCGAAGCTTGGTTGACTTGCCGGATAGCGGCCAAGCCGCTACCTTGCATCTATGCCCTTGCTCGAAGCGCGCAATCTTTCGAAAAGCTACGGTGCCGATGCGCTCGTCGTTGACGACGTGTCGTTCTCGATCGCGAAAGGCGCCACGCTCGGGCTGGTGGGCGAGTCAGGCTCGGGCAAGTCGACCATTGCTCGCATGGTGCTGGGGCTGATCGAGCCGACCTCGGGCGAAGTCACCTTCGATGGCGAATCCATTACGAAAGCATCCACGCGGGCCATGCGTGCGCTTCGCCGCCGTGTACAGGTGGTCTTTCAGGATCCCTTTGCAGCGCTCAATCCGCGGATGAAGATCGCCGATATTGTCGCCGAGCCGCTCCGGATTCATCGTGCATGTCCTCGCTCCGAGATTCGGCCGCGTACAGCGGAATTGCTGCGCTCCGTGGGCCTCGATGAGTCAGCGCTGCAGCGCTTTCCTCACGAGTTTTCCGGCGGGCAGCGCCAGCGCATCAACATTGCACGTGCTCTCGCGTTGCGGCCTGAGTTGCTGGTGCTCGACGAACCGGTCTCCGCGCTGGACGTAAGCGTTGGCGCGCAGATCGTGAACCTGTTGCGCGATCTGCAACGCGAGCATCAGCTGACGTATCTCTTCATCTCGCACTCCATGCCGCTGGTGCGCTACCTCTCGACCGACATTGCGGTGCTCTATCGCGGCAGGCTCGTCGAGTACGGCACGGCAGCGGAGATCTGCGAAAGTCCTCGTGAAACCTACACGCGCACGCTATTAGCTGCTACTCCAGAGATCGTGCTGACTTAACATGAAGACAGCATGATTCACTGGGATCTGGCGGGCATCTGGCTCGTGATTGCATCTTTTCTCGCGGGCTGCCTGAATGCGATGGCGGGTGGCGGATCGTTTCTTTCCTTCCCTGCCCTGCTCGGCATCGGAGTGCCGCCGATCCAAGCGAATGCAACGAACACCGTCGCGCTCTGGCCGGGCCAGTTCACCTCGATCGCTGCCTACTTCGAAGATCTGAAGCATAACCTGAAGCTCGTCTGGCCGCTGGGCCTCTCTGCCATCGTGGGCGGCAGCGCCGGCAGCATCGTCCTGCTGCGAACGAAGCAGGGAACGTTCCTGCACCTCGTCCCGTGGCTGCTGCTGATCGCGGCGACACTCTTTTCCGTCAGCGGACCAGTCTCGCGCTGGCTGCAGCAAAGGACACGCTCGCAACGCGCCGCCGATTCGCATCCGAGCTTTCTGCCGCTGATGTTTTTCGTCGCCATCGTCTGCTTCTACATCGGCTACTTCGGAGCAGGCGCGGGCTTTCTCATCATGTCTGTACTGGCACTCTTCGGCATTCAGAACATCAACCAGATCAACGCGCTGAAAGTCGTGACGACCACGCTCGCGAACGGCGTCGCTGTGCTCATCTTTATCGCGCGCCACCAGGTGCTGTGGCAGCATTGCCTGCTCATGATGGTTACCGGCGCGATCGGCGGCTATCTCGGCGGACGCGGCGCGCGCCGGCTCGATCCCCGGCTTGCACGCGCATTTGTCACCATCATCGGCTTTTCGATGGCGGGATATTTCTTCTGGAAGGTCTATCGCTGAAGCGCGCACTGATTTCTGAGAAAATAAAAGCATGAGCCACGAGGGGATTCGCATCGTCAATGCCGAGCAGGCGCGCCGTGAAGACCAGGCCGCGCATGAGTTGCCGCGCGAGATGATCACCCCGGTCAAGGTGCGCGTTCATAAGTCGGAAGGCACCGGCATGGAAATCGAATGGCAGGACGGACACAAGAGCTCGTGGACCTTCGGATGGCTTCGCAATGGCTGCCCCTGCGCGACCTGCCACGATGAGCGCGAGAAAGCAGGCCGTGCCCCCGGCGAGCCCGTAGCAAAGCCTGCGGCCCTGCTGCCCATGTACCAGGCGCCCCCTCGCCCTGACGTCGTAACGCCGGTCGGCCGTTACGCGATCAGCTTCGAGTGGAATGACGGGCACAAGAGCGGCATCTACTCCTGGGATTATCTGCGCCGCCACGGCTGACGCGCGCCTTACTCCGCCAGTTTTTGCAGGGTCTGCTGTCCGGCTGCTTCGGGATCTTCATTCCAGGCTTTTTCTACAAGCTGCAAGGCTTCTTCCACGGTGTACGCAACGAGAATCAGGCCTCGATTCTTCTGCTTCAGGAAACCTTCAGTGACAGCGGTGTCCAGAAATTTCAGCAGCCCGTCGTAGTAGCCGCGGATGTTCAGCAGCACGCAAGGCTTGCGATGAATACGCAACTGGGCCCAGGTGACAATCTCCATAAACTCATCGAGCGTTCCGTAGCCGCCGGGCAAAGCGATGAATGCACTCGCACGCTCGGCCATCAGCGCCTTGCGCTCGTGCATGGTGCGAACCACGATCAACTCGGTCACGTGGCGTGCGGCAATTTCACGATCCATCAGCACGTCGGGAATGACGCCGAATACCGGGCCGCCTGCGGCGAGAACAGCTTCCGCGACAGCACCCATGGTGCCGACCGTCGCTCCGCCATAAACAAGTCCGTATCTACACTGAGCGATTCTGCTGCCCAGTTTGGCGGCAGTTGCGAGGTATTCCGGAGAAGCGCCATCAGCCGAGCCGCAGAAGACACAGATGGATTTCAGTTCACTCATGCGGCCAGTGTAGCGCGTCAACGTAACAGGCGCATTTTCGCGGTCTTCGCAGCGTTTTGATCGAAGGTAGCGGTGTAATCGCAGCCGGCCGCTGCTCCGAGCTGTTCGATTAAGCAGTCAGCGAACCCTGCCTTCGATTGCCGGAACTGCTGCAGCGCGCTGCGCACATTCGCAGCCTGCTCGATCACTAGCTCACGCGAGCGCAGCATGTTTTCAAGCAGCGTCGCAATGGTCGGCCGATCCACTTCATAATTTCTGACCAGCACCCAGACCAGCTCCACCAATGCGATGAGCGAGACAAATCCCGGACGCTCCGAAGAGAGCGAGCTCATCAATGCATTCGCACGTGCAGACTGGGCCGAATCGTCCTGCTGAAAATAGCGGACGAGAACGTTCGTATCGAGACCGATCATCGCGACGCGGATGCCCCTTCTTCGGCGATCGCCTCATTCATCTCCTCGATCGACACCGTGCGTTTCGCTTTCGGCAAGATCCCTTTCAAGGAAAGCACTGAAACCGTGGACGGGATCACTTCGTAATGTCCAGTCGTCTCATTCCTGACGAAATCGATCCGGTCTCCCGCTTCCAGACCGAGCTCTTCCCTAACCTTTACCGGGATCGTGACCTGGCCTTTCGAAGTGACTGTCGCAATCGCCATCACCGTCTCCTTACTTTTATTTTACTCCTTACTTATGGGTAAGGCGTACAAGTCGCGCCATCGATTCCCACCCTGATCAGCGGTACACTGGAGATAGCCCAACACACTGGAAGCCTTCCCCATTGCAGCATTTACTCGAAAAAATGAACCCCCAGCAGCGCGAGGCCACGGAAACGGTCGATGGCCCGCTGCTCATACTTGCGGGCGCCGGCTCGGGCAAGACGCGCGTGATCACGCACCGCATCGCCTACCTGATCCAGGAGCGCGGCGTTGCGCCGGATTCGATCCTCGCCGTCACGTTTACCAACAAGGCTTCGAAGGAGATGGGCGAGCGCATCGAGAAGCTCATCGGGCACTCCACGCTGGCGAAGCCGGTCGTTGCGACCTTCCACTCGTTCTGCGTGCGCATGCTGCGCCGCGACATCGAAGCGCTGCGCATCGGCAACGACGGCCTGACGAAAGATTTTGCGATCTACGACGAGAGCGACCAGCAGGCCGTAGTGAAGGCGGCCATGCGCCGCATGGGCCTCGACGACAAGCAACTGACGCCGCGCATCGTGCTCTCGAAAATTTCGTGGGCGAAGAACCACATGGTCGATCCGCAGGAGTACTACCTGAACTCCGCAGACCCGAACAGCGAGCGCATCGCCCACATCTACGAGGCCTATCGCAAGGAGCTGCGCAAGAACAACGCCCTCGACTTCGACGACCTCCTGCTCGAGGCCGTGCGCCTGCTCAAATCATCCGGCGAAACGCGCGAGCGCTACAACCGCCGCTATCGCTACCTGCTGATCGACGAGTACCAGGACACCAACCGCCCGCAGTACGAGCTGATGAAGCTGCTGTCAGGTGAGGCAAAGAACGTCTGCGTCGTCGGCGACGAAGACCAGAGCATTTACTCCTGGCGCGGCGCGGACATTCGCAACATCCTCGAATTCGAGAAGGATTTTCCTGACTCGAAAACCATCCGCCTGGAGCAGAACTACCGCTCGACGCAGATCATCCTCGAGGCCGCAGGATCGGTCGTTTCGCGCAACACCCAGCGCAAGGGCAAAGAGCTGTGGACCTCGCGCGAAGGCGGTTCGCTGATCGGCTACTACGAGGCTCCCGACGGCGAAAATGAAGCGCTCTTCATCGCCGACAGCCTGCAGAAATACCTGCGTAAGGCCGGGCAGGAAGAAGATCAGCCCCGCGCTGCCGTTCTCTACCGCACCAACTCGCAGTCGCGACTGGTGGAAGAAGCGCTGCGCCGCTACGGCATCAGCTACACGATGGTCGGCGGCTTCTCGTTCTATGACCGCGCTGAAATCAAGGATCTGCTCTCGTACCTCAAACTCGTCCAGAACCCGAACGACTCGATCTCGCTGCAGCGCGTCATCAACACGCCCGCTCGCGGCATCGGTAAGACAACGCTTGAGACCCTTGAACGCCTGGCGCTTGAAACCGGCATCAGCACCTGGGAGGCGATCCGTCGCGCGCTCCGGGAACGCCTGCTACCTTCGCGTGCGCTGATTGCGCTCGACAGCTTCTACCGGCTCATCGAAGACGCCCGCGCCATGCTGGCTCCGGGCTTTGCCGAAAAGCTGGAAGCCGACGTCGCCGGCGAAGCCGCGGAAGACTCCGACACCGGCTTCGATTTCGGCGCAAGCGACGCAGCCGAGGAAAGTACCGACGATATCAGCTTCGACTTCGGGGACGATTCCCAGGGCATGCTCGCGCTTTCCGAGCCTGAGCCGATCGACGCCGCCGCATTCAACCCCTTTGCGGAAGAGCCCCAGGTGAAACACGCGGCTCCGCAGGGTAAATCGAAGCTCGAACGTCCCCAGGCAGCAGATCAGGCCGAGGCCGTTCCCGGCTTCCGCGCGCCGGGCGACGCCGCAACCCTGCCGGAGCTGATCAAGTTCCTCAACGATCGCAGCGGATACATCCGCTCGCTCGAAGAGGAATCCACGCCGGAAGCCTTCTCGCGTATCGAAAACCTGAAGGAACTGGCCAACGCGGCCCAGGATGCGCAGGAGCGCGGAGAAACGCTGGCCGAGTTCCTCGACCATGCCGCGCTGGTCAGCGATACCGACCAGTACAAGCCAGACGCGCGCGTAACGCTCATGACGCTGCACGCGGCCAAGGGGCTGGAGTTCCCATTCGTCGTGCTCGCGGGCATGGAAGAGGGACTCTTCCCGCACTCGCGCACGCTGACCGATCCCAACCAGATGGAAGAAGAGCGCCGCCTCTGCTACGTGGGCCTGACCCGCGCCATGGACACGCTCACCGTCACCCGGGCACGCTACCGCCGCCGCTATGGCAACGATTCTCCCGAAGCCAGCCTGCCTTCGCGCTTCCTCGAAGAGATTCCCTCCCGCCTGGTCGAGGACATGTCGCCGAAGAATATGTACAGCTCGCCCTCCGAAGGCCGTTACGGCAACGGCCGCGGCAAATACGGGCGCGGCGGCTACGACGACGACTCCTCTGGCCGCCATTACAGCTATGAAGACGAGGACCAGAGCTACCGCCAGCCGGCACAGGCCCGTTCCTCGTCGAAGCCGGCGGGGTCGCTCGACAACATCGCGCAGTTCTTCTCTTCGCGCGGCGCACAGGTGCCGAAATCGGCCAAGATTGATGTTCCCGAACCCACCGGCTCAACCGGCATCAAGAGCGGCCAGCGCGTCCGGCACCCAAAGTATGGAGAAGGCGTGGTCTTTCGGCGCGAAGGAGACGGGGAAGACGCGAAGATTACGGTACAATTTTCTAAGTTCGGAGTGAAGAAGCTGGTAGAGAAATTTGCCCAGCTCGAGCGGCTCTAGCAGAGCGCTACTCCCATGGATAAGGATTCGAATGGCAAATACGAAAGCAATTGAAGACGTACAGGAACGCAAGAAAGTAAAGCGGACAGCCCGCAAGAAGGCTGCTCCCAAGGCAAAGCGCACCGTGCCACGCGGCTCGAACAAGAAGAAGACCAAGAAGCTCGCGCGCGGACAGAGCAAGCGCTAGGCTTAAGCCCGCTCCCGGGGTTTTCTCTCGCGGAGCGGGCTACCTTCCGGATACACTCCCTTTCATCATCGTTATTTGAGGAGCCGGACACCTGTCTCGCCAGTCTTCCAGACCCCAGGCGCTTGCCTGCAAATCCATCGACAAGCTGATCGCTGAGTCGGAGAACCCTGAAACACGCCTGAAAAAGACCCTGGGACCGGTCTCTTTGACCTCTCTCGGTATCGGCGCGGTCATCGGCTCCGGCATCTTCACGGTGATCGGCACGGCGATCTCCGGGGAAAAGTTCGACACTTCGTCGATTCTGAATACACCGGTACTGGATTACCTGGTGCACCACACGGCGCTGCTTGGCCGTCCCGGCGCCGGTCCGGCGCTGGCGCTTTCGCTCGTCCTGGTGGCGATCGTCTGCGCGTTTACCGGCCTCTGCTACGCGGAGCTGGCCTCGATGATCCCCATTGCGGGGTCGGCGTACACCTATACCTACGCGACCATGGGCGAGCTGATCGCCTGGATCATCGGCTGGGACCTGATCCTCGAATACGCCTTCTCGAACATGGCCGTATCGGTCGGCTTCGCTGAACACGCTGTCGGCCTGCTCGACTGGTTCGGCATCCACCCCAGTTTGCGATGGATCTCCCCTGCCTACCTGCCCTCGGGCATGCAGGATCTGCAGGGCCACGACCTCTACGCCGCCGGCTGGCACTTCGGCTTCAACATTCCGGCGTTCCTGATCGTCATGCTGCTGACGGTGGTGCTGGTGCGCGGCATCCGCGAGTCCGCCGAGACCAACAACGTGATGGTGCTGCTGAAGATCGCAGCCATTCTGCTGTTTGTCGGCGTGGGCGCGCACTTCGTCCAGCCCTCGAACTGGAAGCCGTTCTATCCCAACGGCTGGTCAGGCGTGCTGACTGGCGGATCGATCATCTTCTTTACCTATATCGGCTTCGACTCGGTTTCGACCGCGGCCGAGGAGTGCAAGAATCCGCAGCGCGATGTGCCCATCGGCATCATCGCCACGCTGATCATCTGCACCATCCTCTACATCGGCGTGGCCGTGGTGCTGACCGGCCTCATCCACTGGGAAAAGCTGATCGACGATGCCGCCCCGGTGGTGAACACACTCAAGAAGATCTACGTCGCTCACCCGAGCGCAGCGCTCAACTGGACGCGGCTTGCCATCCTGATCGGCGCAATGCTGGGCATGATCTCGTCCATCCTGGTCTTCCAGATCGGACAGGCGCGCGTCTGGTTCGCCATGTCGCGTGACCGGCTGCTGCCGACCATCTTCTCGAAGGTCCATCCGACCTTCCGCACGCCTTCGGTCGCGACCTGGGTTGCAGGATTCGTCGTCGGCATTCCCGCCGGGCTTCTCGATATCGGCACCTTCTCCGACCTCTCGAATATCGGCACCCTTTTCGCCTTTGTACTGGTCTCGGCGGGCGTGCTGATCCTTCGCTACAAAGACCCCGACCGCCATCGCGGCTTCCGCTGCCCCGGCGGCCCGGTTTTCCCGGTGCTGAGCATCATCTTCTGCGGACTGCTCATGGCAGGCCTGCCCATCCTCACCTGGATCCGCTTCTTCGTCTGGCTGGCCGTCGGACTGGTCATCTACTTCTTCTACAGCCGCCACCGCAGCGAGTTTTCTTCCCGGTCCTAGCAGCGTTATGAATATCGACCTGCTGCGTACTTATCTGCTCGGCCTTCCTCACGTGGAAGAGACGATGCAGTGGGGCGACAATCTTGTCTTCTGGGTGGGAGACAAGACGATCGGCGGCAAGATGCTGGCGCTGGCGGATCTCTCCGGCGAAGCAAAAGCGGTCTTTTCCTTTTGCGCCGGACCGGAGCGCTACCACCAGCTTCTGGAGATCGACGGCATCATTCCGGCGCCTTATCTCGCACGAGCTTACTGGGTGGCGCTCGAGAGCTATGACGTTCTGCCGTCACGAGACCTGAAAGATGAGCTTCTGAACGGGCACGGCATCGTCTACAACAAGCTCACGCGTAAAATGCGCGAGCTTCTGGCCCAGCCAAAGACCACCAAGAAGAAGCCCACAAAGAAACGCGCACTCTAAATAGGACTCAAAAATGGGTGCCCCATGTCTCGCTTCTGAGACATGGGGCACCCGGCATCCGGCAAATTAGTCGATACGAGTGATCTTTTTTTTGCGAGGTACGAGCTCATGTCCGCCTTTTAAACACTTGCTCAATTCGCCTTCGTACTTGGTTGCGCTACAGTTGATGCACCAATAAAAGTGCACAACGTCTATTACCAGCTTTCTGGGGCTTCTCTTCAGAGACATGGGAGTTGTACTTCCTTAGCGAGGAATTAACGACACAATAGCTAATACCTCGCCACCGCATTTTCCCTAAATTATTGATGAAAGAACTTTTAGAGCCTCCCGCTTGCGACCCGCCCCCACCTGCGGTAGCGTCGAAGCATGGCTGGCGTAACGCTCTCCCTCGAAGGCAAATGTGTTCTCATCACCGGCGGATCGCGCGGCATCGGTGCCGCTGCCGTCCGGCTCTTCCGCGAATCGGGCGCAAGAGTCGCCTTCAGTTATCGCACGGCGAAAGACGCGGCCGACACGCTGGTCAAGGGACTGGGCGGGGGCCGCGATTGCGTGGCTATCCCGCAGGAGCTGGCGACTGCCGACCAGGGACGCGCGCTGGTCGAGGAATCCGTCCGCGCCCTCGGCCGCATCGATGCCCTGGTTGTGAACCACGGCATCTGGCCTCCGCACGACGCGCCCATTGCAAAGATGGACGAGGCGCAATGGCGGCAGACGCTCGGTGTCAACCTGGAGAGCGTCTTCGGACTCACACAGGCCGCCGTCACCCACATGCAGCGGCAGGAGCGCATCCCCGGCGAGCCGGCTGGACACATTGTCTTCGTCAGCTCCACCGCCGGACAGCGCGGCGAAGCGAACCACGCCGATTACGCCGTGACCAAGGGCGCGCTCATCAGCCTCACCAAAAGCTTGTCGAGCGAGCTGGCCCCGCAGGGCATCTACGTCAACTGCGTCGCCCCCGGATGGGTCGAGACGGATATGTCCGCCGCCGCGCTGAACGACCCCGCAACGAGCGGCAAGATCTTCGCAACAATCCCGATCGGCCGGGTCGCGCGTCCAATGGAAGTGGCGGGACCGATCTTCTTCTTATGCACACCCTATGCGGGCTTTATGAGCGGCGAAATCGTCAACGTAAATGGCGGGGCGGTGCTCGTCGGATGAAGAAAATCGCCATTCTCATATTGCTGCTGTCTGCGGTAGGACTCCATGCGCAGGATGAGCCGCCTTCGCCGTCCGCATCCGCCAACTCAAATGGCTCCTCGCAGGGCGACGAGAACTCCAGGAAAGCCCGTGCCGCCCTCGATGCCATGGTGAAGGCGCTCGGCGGCGATCAATGGCTGGTGCTTTCGAACCAGTACCAGGAGGGCCGCATCTCCGGCTACTACCAGGGCAAGCCGACCGGATCCATCGGAAACTTCTGGAGCTGGAAGAATGCGGAAGGCCAGGAGCGTGTCGAGCTCGGCAAGAAGCGTGACGCCATCGATATCTTCAGCGGCAAAGAATGCTGGGAAGCAACTTACAAGGGTAAGAAAGCTTTGCCGCAGGATATCTGCGACGAATACATCCGCCGCCGCGACCACTCGATTGAAGTCGCCATCAAGGTGTGGCTCAAAGACCCGAACACCATCGTCATCTACGACGGCCAGAAGCTGGCCGAACGCCACCTCGCCGACCAGGTGACGCTGATCTCCGCGGCAAACGAGTCCATCACCATCCAGATGGACGCCGACAGCCATCTGCCACTCAGCCGCACCTACGAGTGGCGTGACCCCACTTATCACGACATGAACCACGACCGCGAAGAGTATGCCAACTACCACCCGGTCGGCGGAGTTCCCACGCCTTTCAGCATCACCCGCTTCCACAACGACGACGAGGTCCAGCAGCGCGACCTGTTCAAGGCCGACTACAACGTGCCACTGCCTCCGGATGCTTTTAACGCCGATGCGGCTGCGGCGAAGGTGAAGAAGTAGCGGTGAGAATCATCTGCTCGGAATGACCATGTTCCGGAAGATTCTCCAGCTTCCGTCCTGCTCATTTCGCCACGCCGTCAGATACCGGTCCACCATCTTCTTCCCGTGCGCGAAACGGGCTTCGGCCTGTCCCCATTCGTAAACGAACAGTCCCTGCTGAACGGACCCTGCGCTGTCTACGGAAGCCGACTCCGCTTTGCCGAACCTCGCCATCTCCGCTTTCATGTGCTTCCGAATCGCGGACCGGCCCTGAAGGCAATGTCCCTCAGGGTCGCAGTCGACCGCGTCCGCCGTATACGTCGCCACGATCCGCTCGACATCGCCCTGCTTCATGCCGTCGATCCACGCCTGATTGCCAGCGTCGATCTCTCGGCGCGCGGCAGGTTCGACTGCGCTGCTCTGCGCAAGGCATGTTGAGGAACATACGAACAAAACCATCGTCGCCCAGTGTTTCCTCATCGAGCCGTTCTCCCTCGGGGTGAGATTGGCGCATCCAGTTGTTACCCACTGGCCTTGCAGAATATCCCTTCATCCGGACGGTTGCAATGCCGGTTGCCGGACAGTTTCGTTAAGCCTCCGAGGCGGGCGGAATCGCCTCTGCTCCGCTAAAGCTTCGAAACAAAGCTACAACACGATCGGAAGCATCCGGCGCATAGAACATCTCTGTATTGGTCATTGTGTCCGCGGTCATGCTCTGCATCCGGGCAAACATTTCCGCCTCATACATCGCAATCGCATCAGAAGTCTTTTCGCCGAGGAGGAACTTCGAGAGCACCAGGGCGTCGAGCATTGCCATGTTTACGCCTTCGCCTGCATACGGCGGCATCACGTGCGCAGCATCTCCAATCAAAGTTACGTTAGGCTTCGGCTCCCAATGTTGATTCGAAGGGCAAACAAGCAGCGGACGCCAGATCATCGACACTGCTTCCCTGAAGAGTTGACGCCAGAGCTCACTCCATCCCTTGAAGTGAGCGTGGAACCATGCCACTCGCAGGTCCGCGCTGTTTGCCTCCTCGAGGCTCTCTTTCGCGATGCCGCCGTTCGTCTTCAACCCCGCATAAAACAAGACGCTGCCATCAGGCTTCGTCCCCATGCCGATCGTTCTTTCGCCTCCGAGAGCGATTAACGCCGCCCCTCCGAGGAGATTCCACAACTCGGGTATGGTCTGCCTTGCCGCAGGAACCAATCCTTCCACGAGCGACACTCCGACGTACTCAGGCCTTATCGGAGTGACAAGCTCACGCAGGCGAGAATTTGCGCCATCGCTGCCGATGGCAATGTCTGCCTCTGCGGTCTTTCCGCCTGCAAAACGTAACAGCACCTGCTCGCCCTGCATCTTCGCCGACTCGAGCTTGCAGTCCCATTGCACAGTGCCGGGCCGAAGCGAATCGAGCAGAATATCGCGCAGTGGTCCGCGCTCGATCTCTGGCCGCTTCTCATCACCGGACATCTTGCGAGCATGATCATGAAGAATCGTTCCGTTCGCATCGGTAAGGCGAAGACGCTCGAGATCCGGTCGATGGTTGACCCAAAAGGCATCAATCAATCCGGCAGCTTCAAGCGCCGCCAGACCAGAATCTTCGTGGAGGTCTAAGGCGCTGCCCTGGACGCGTGCACTGCGGCTCTGATCGCGCTCATACACTACAACCTGCGCACCGCCCTGCTGCAGTAATCGGGCCAGCGTCAGGCCGCCCGGCCCGCCGCCGACGATGGCGATCTTCTTTCCTTGAACGGCACCCATGCATGCCCCCTATTTTTCAATCCTCCCACAAAGCGCAGCAGCTCACAGGCTTCCCGCCGCTTTCATCGCTATGCCGGTCTGCTCTTACTTTCTTCACAAAACCTGCGCGTCGTGACTCGCAAGCCGCACCCGTCTTCATTGCGGCCGGAAGCTCGGGCAACGTTCGAGCCGCGACCGTGATTCACAGGTCATATCCCTGCGGAGGTCACGTTGCGCAATCTCGATTTCAGCTCTCTGCATGCGCTCATTACCACTCTTCTCAGCCTTGCGGTCATTACGCTGCTCGGCGTTGGGATACGCCTGCTGACGCAGGTCACCATCCAGCAGCGCCGCGAGCGCATGAATCGCCAGATCAACGAGCGTCTGCGTGCCCTGATCGCCGCATACAAAACCCTGGGCGGCTCTTTCACCGGCGACCTGACTGTCAACCCCGCTCACCGTCGTGATCTGCGCCAGCAGGACGATGGTCCAGCAGTCTCACCGACGCCACTGGACCTGAGTGCGGCCGGCCTGCCGGGCTCGGATCGGGCACGCCGCATCCGCGACGCGGTCGAAGCAGCCCTGTCCGACATCATCCTGCTCGGCACCGAGGAGCAGGTCAGGCTGGCGGCGAATGCCGCGCATGAGCTTGCCACCGGCAAGCTTGTACATACCCAGGAACTGGTGGTCTCGCTACGCTCCTTCATTCGCGAGGCGCTCGATCTCGATCCCATCCCCTCCGATGTGGCGGTTCCGCTGCAAGGCCCGGCGCGACCGTCAGCCTCTGGCGGTAAAGACAAGGCTGAGAAAGGCGAAGGCCGCCAAGGTGGCGGCGGTGGTATGGGTGGCATGGGCGGAGGCATGGGAGGTGGGTTCGGCCTTGGATCCGGATCTCCCCACGAAACTGGCGAAGAAGAAGATTCCGCCGGCTCCTCGGCCCATCACTCTTAGCTTCGTTCCTTCGGCACTTGCGTCAACGGTTCGTACCTTCAATCCACGGTCTACGACGCGGCGGGTGCGCCGGCGCCAGCGCCTGACATGAAATTGGCCCCTCCTGTAAACTCTGAGCACCCCTTGCCGTCTATTCCTAGGCATGGGACACATGGTATCCACGGAGTTTCGGCCCTTGGCACAGACGGAGTCAGTCCTGGAGCTGGCCGATTTTGACGAGGTTGTGCGGCTCTATCGGCCGCGCATCTTCCGGTACCTCATGGCCTCCCTGGCAGATCGTGATGTTGCTGAATCGCTGACTCAGGACTGCTTCCTAAAGGCCTACAACGCGCGCCACCAGTTTCGCGGCGAATCCAGCCTGAGCACCTGGCTGACACGTATCGCGCTGAACCTGGTCCGCGACCACCTGCGCAGCCGGCGTATGCGCTTCTGGCAGAAGACGCGTGACACAGCGGTCGATGTAGTGGATATCAGCGACTGGATTCCCGATGGCGCCAGTGGCCCCGAGGCCATCTGCCTGCAGCAGGAGAAGGTCAGGGAAGTATGGGCAGCTGTCGAGAAGCTCTCCCGGCAGCAGAAAAATGTCTTCCTGCTTCGCTTCGTCGAGGAGATGGAGCTCTCAGAGATTGCCGAGTCGACCGGTATGAACACCAGTACCGTGAAATCGCATTTGTATCGCGCACTGCGCATCGTCCGCGAGCACATTGGGGATGCGCCCAAAGGTGAACTATGACCGTTAACCGTAAACTTCCAGATACTTCTCTTGAACCCTCCGGGGAGTTTGCTGAATCGATCCGGAGCTTCCGCTCAGCGATCCACCACATTGGCGACCACGCCGCCGGCCAGGATGCTTTCAGCGTATGGCTCGCGCCTGCCCGCAAGCGCCAGAAGTCCGCGCATCGCCGCATGGTGCTGGCGTGGGCCGCAGCCCTGGGCCTGCTCTTTGGCGGAGCGCTGCCGCTTACATTGCATTTGAGCCACGAAACGCCCACACATCATGAAGTTGTCCAAAACCAGGTCAAGGACAATTCTTCTGACACCGCCCTGCTCGAACAGGTCGACTCTGCCGTGTCTGAATCCGTACCGGATTCGCTGGCACCGCTGGCGGAACTCGACAACTGGAGCTCAGAATCCAAAACGGAGAACAGACAATGACGATCCGTCCTGTCAAGCAACATGCACTTCTTCTCTCTCTTGCTTCCCTGCTGTCCTTTGCCGCTGTCGCGCCGATGTCGGCTCAGGACTGGCATGGTGGTCCGGCAGGACCACCGCCGATGGAACAGACGTTCCACGCAGGTGGTCACGGACGCTGGTGGAACGACCCCAAAGCGGCCCAGCAGCTGGGCATTACCGACGATCAGAGAAAGAAGATGGACGACATCTTCCAGCAGCACCGCCTGAAGCTGATCGATCTCAAGGCCGCGCTGGAAAAGCAGGAAGCCATCATGCAGCCGCTGATCGAAGCAGACCAGCAGGATGAAAACAAGATCATCAGCCAGATCGATTCGATCGCCCAGGCCCGGGCGGAGCTTGAAAAGGCAAACGCGCGGATGCTCTTCGAGATCCGGCAGACGCTCACTCCCGATCAGTGGAAGAAGCTGCGTGCCTTCGTCCGTGAACGGAGGGAAAGCCGGGACATGGGCCCCGGCGGCGACCATCACGGCTGGGATCGCGGCCCCGGCGGCCCGGACAAGCGTGGTCCAGGCAAGATGCCCGGCAACGGCGGCGGACCTCCATCGCCCCCACCGGCAAACGGAGATGAATAGAGAAAAGGAGCGGGATTCCCGCTCCTTTTCTTTTGCAGCAATTAAGCTTTACCGGCCGGTGACTTCAATTACCCGGACCTCGGGATACTCCTGATTCCAGCTGTCCGCCACGTGGTCGAAGATCAGCCGGAACTCCCGGGTCTCTCCCGGCTTGATGGGATTTGCCGAGACAGACTGCGTATCGACATACGGCTCGTGGGTACGGATCAGGTTCAGAGGGGTCGTTTCCTTCTGCGCCAGTTGTTTCGTGAAGTCGCGGAAGGCGACCTGCACGGTGATTCCGGAAACGGTTTTGTCTCCGTGATTCGCGATCCGGCCATCAAGATAGGTCACTTTGGTCCCGGCCATGCTCGATGACTCGCTCATCTTCATATCCGACAAGACGAGTTGAGCGGCGTACGGATCCGGCGGCGCGAGTCCCGCCCCTCCGGGATTGACCTTCGAACCGTTGTGCCCAAAGAACATCAGCGCTCCGAGCGCTACCAGTACTACAACGCCGGCGATAATCCACGGCGCAAGAGAGCGTGGCTCCGCGGCGGCCTTGCCGCTGCCACCTAAAAACCCTGATTGCTGATTCAATGCCATCAGCGTGATTTTATATCGTGAGCCGGTTTCCTGATTGGATACCGGATTTACGCATTAGTAAAAATATCCTGCTAAAGTTAGAAACCAAGCTGGTGGTTTGGTCCTCTAAAAGACAGGTCAGAAAGCATCCACTTTCTTTCCTGCATCGTTACTTCAACGAAAGGGCTGGCCGATGAACGTTCATACCGACACTACCGGTCTCCGCACTTACGCCGCCAGCCGTCCGCGCCGTGAGGCATCGGACTTTGCGTACCAGGCAGCGACAGTCGCCGCTGTAATCCTGGTCCTGCTGACAGCGGCGATTTAATCCTCCGCGCTACCACTCCATTGCATATTGGGCTTCTAAAGCAGTCGCCGGCTGACGGCTTGTGTCTCGAGTCAGGTCAAAAATGAGCCTTTCGAGCACCAGCTTCTTGTCCGGCGGTTGCGAGCGAAGTTCAAAATCTGCTCGAGCAATCAACCGGAGCGCGCGCGTGATATCGCGGCTCGACTTGTAGCGCCGCGCCTGGCGAATGAGATCGTCCGCCGCAAACGGCGGCATGCGGAAGCCCTGCCACAGCGCCTGCCAGATTGCCCGCGAATCGCGCACGTTCCTTTCGAGAATCACAAGCATCTGCCGGAAGGTCCGGGCCAGCATATAAAGATGCCCAATCGCCGACTCTTCCCCGCCATCGGAAGCATTGAGCAATCCGTGCAGCAGCAGCAGCGCCTTCGGCGTGTCGCGGGCAGAGATGGCGTCGGTCAGCTCATAAAGCGAACGCTGCTTGGCCGCGAGAACCATCGTCTCCACATCGCCGAGCGTGACGTGCCGTTTTTCGCCAGCAAAAAGCACCAGCTTGTTCCACTCGCTGGCGATGAGCATCATGTCCGCACCGAGCGCGTCGGCCAGTTCGCGGGCGGCGTCGGAGTCGAAGCGAATTCCCTGCCGTTCGCTCTCGGACATGATCCACTTCAGGGCGTCAGACTCGTCGGCGCGTGCCAGCTCGACCAGTCCGCACCAGTCGCCCAGCGTCTCTCGAATGCGCTCGTAGCGATTCTTATCGTCCATGTCCATGCGGCGCAGGTCGGACGGGATGCGCAGGTGGTCGGCGACAAACAGGACGAGGCACTGCGGGTTCGGTGAGCGGAAATACTCTTCAATTGCGCCAAATTCTTCTTTCTTGGCTCCACGCGTGTAGAGCGCCTTCAGGCCGCGAACGAAGAAGACCTGGAACGGCGCCATCAGCGAAGGCGTGCGCGCGCGATCTAGAATCTCGAAGATGCTGGTTTCGGCCAGGTCTACTTCAGACAGGCAGAAGTCGCGGAACTCCGGCGGCACCAGTGTCTCCAGCACAGCCTGGCGGCAGCGCTCGTAGAGAAAGATCTCGTCGCCGAGGAGCACGTATCCAGGACGCAAGCTGTTCCCACGGACTTCGCTGATAAAGCGCTCCGCCGCTGAAAAACCCGCACCCATCTAGGCCAGCTCCTGCGTGGAATGAGAAAGGCGCATTAGAACGACTCCAGAATATCGGACACGACCGCCCGGGCAAAGTCATGAGATAGACGCGTAATGGCGGAGGGATCCTCCTGAATAAAGCTCGCCAGATCCTGCGTGGTCTCGTACTGCTGCCGGAAGAGATAGGAGCTGTTCTTGTAGAGGATTTTCCCGTTACGGTCTTTCAGCAGCACGCTCGCATTGATGGTAATCAAAAAGGAAGACGACTGACCGGTCTGGGAATTATAGGTAAGCGGCGTCACCTGGTATCCGGTTACTGTGCCTTCGAGTGTAGCGTCGGCATCCGCGTCGCGATCAGGGACGATCCGGTAGCTGCTTCGGCTGGAAAACTCTTTCACCACGGCCTGGGTAAAGGCGATTTCCACGTGATACGACTGCGTGGTGTTCTTGAAAACGGGGATCGCCAGGGTATGAACCGTTTGCGGCAGATGCGACGCAGAAGTCGCAGGATGATAGCCGCAGCCGCTCAGGGCTCCACCCAGGGCAAGAAAAAGAACAGCCAGAACCGAGAACTTACCGAGCATGCTGCTCTATTTTCGCAGAGCCGGGCCTGTGCGCGACGTTCGGCGGAGGTGATTTCAAAAAGAAAAGCAGCCCGCAGGCTGCTTTTCTTTTTGACTCTCTGGAACAGGTTACGCCGGTGAGGGGCTTCCCTCCGGGAAGCTGGTACCGCGGCTCGGTTCCGGCTTCAGAACCTGCTGCACATCGGCGACCGCGGAACCCGAACCACCCGAAGGCTTGATTGGAGGAAGTTCCTTGCCGTCGATGATGGCGCGGATGTCGTTCGCGTCGATCGTCTCCCGTTCGAGCAGTGCGATCGCCAGACGGTGCATGATGTCCTGGTTGTTGTTCAGGATGTCGTACGCCGACCGGTAGGCTTCGTCGACCAGCCCGCGGACTTCGCCGTCGATCTGGCGCGCCGTCTCTTCCGAGAAGTCGCGGTGCTGCGAGATCTCGCGGCCCAGGAAGATCTGCTCTTCCTTCTTGCCGAAGGTCAACGGGCCCATGCCGCTCATTCCATACTCGCAAACCATCTTGCGGGCGAGGTCGGAAGCGCGCTCGATGTCGTTGCCGGCACCGGTCGTCATCTGGTGGAGGAAGATTTCCTCGGCGATGCGCCCGCCCATCAGGATGGCAAGCTGCGTCTCCAGGTACTGCTTGGTGACGGTGTGCTTGTCGTCTTCCGGTAGCTGCATGGTCACGCCCAGAGCCATTCCGCGAGGAATGATGGTGACCTTGTGCAGCGGATCGGCGTGGTCACGCATGGCGGCGACGAGAGCATGGCCGGCTTCATGATAGGCCGTGACGCGCTTCTCTTCATCCGTAAGCAGCATCGACTTGCGCTCGGCACCCATCAGGACCTTGTCCTTGGCGGTTTCGAAATCGACCATGGCCACCGACTTGCGGTTCATGCGGGCTGCGTTCAAGGCAGCCTCGTTGACCATGTTGGCCAGGTCAGCACCCGAAAAGCCCGGTGTACCGCGAGCCATGACGCGAAGATCGACGTCGTCGGAGAGCGGAACCTTCTTGGCGTGTACGCGGAGAACCTCTTCGCGGCCACGCACATCAGGACGGCCTACGACTACGCGACGGTCAAAACGGCCGGGGCGCAGAAGCGCGGGATCGAGAACGTCGGGGCGGTTGGTCGCCGCGACGAGGATAACGCCATCGTTCGACTCGAATCCGTCCATCTCGACGAGAAGCTGGTTCAGGGTCTGCTCACGCTCATCGTGTCCGCCGCCGAGGCCGGCGCCGCGATGACGGCCCACGGCATCGATTTCGTCGATGAAGATGATGCAGGGTGCATTCTTCTTGCCCTGTTCAAAGAGATCGCGGACGCGGCTTGCACCGACGCCGACGAACATCTCGACAAAGTCCGAACCCGAGATCGAGAAGAACGGGACATTCGCTTCGCCGGCGACAGCGCGGGCGAGGAGGGTCTTACCGGTTCCGGGAGGTCCGACGAGCAGTACGCCCTTGGGAATGCGGCCGCCGAGCTTCTGGAACTTCTGCGCCTCGCGCAGGAACTCGATGATTTCCTTGAGCTCTTCCTTGGCTTCGTCTACGCCGGCAACGTCCTTAAAGGTGATCTTCTTCTGCTGCATCGATAGCAGCCTGGCGCGGCTCTTGCCGAAGGACATGGCCTTGTTGCCGCCGCTCTGCATCTGGCGAATCATGAAGAACCAGAGCGCAACCAGCACGATGACCGGCGAAAACTGGATGAGGAGATTCCACCAGCCGTTGCCGTCCGCGTTCTTGACAGTCACCTTGACCTTATTCTGGTCGAGGACATCGAAAAGATGGGGATAGTTGGCCGGGACCGTGACGTGGAAGCTGCCCTTGTCGTTGTGAAGATGGCCGCGAACCTCGCTGCCGATCACCGTCACATCATTGACCTGGCCTTGTTGAGCATCCTGCAGGAATTCCGACCACGCGATTTCCTGGTCCTTACCGCCGCCTGTGCTGGTCTGAAAGACCCTCCACAGAACGACCAGGCACGCGAAGATGAATACCCAGAAGATGATTGTCTTGACTGTCGAATTCACGAAAACCTCTTTTTCTCAAGCGCCCACAGAAAAGGAGACAGGAAAGGAAGGACCTGCAGGCTCGCACACGGGAGCCACTCCGCTTCGCATCTGCTTTGCTGCATTAGACGCCTCGGCCGGGGTGACGTCTCAATTGATTTTCTAAACTTGTAAGGCCCAGGCTCGCGGACATCTGCAACTTGCAATTTATTCTACTCCCTCCGTCAGACGACGGAAGATGCAACCTTCGTGCCATGCTGAATATTATCGGCACGGTACTGCGAAAAACGACTTTTCTTCCGCCCCCTCGCCTACCACATTCCCACGGATGACCATGCGGTCAAATGGCAGATCTCAACCGCCCCATGCGATCGAAATGCCTGCCGGAGAATTCGATGGCGAATCGCCGCCAGATTCACTTATAAAGCTACACGAATCGCGATTTTATTCGATGTGAGTCATGGAATTCGACGTCACACCGGAGGTTTTCCGTGCGAATTTGCCCCCGCCTGTCTCTTTTGCTCACCTTATGGGCATTAGCCGCCTCTCACCTGTTCGCGCAAGGCCGCTTTCTTGACAGTTGGCAGGATCGAGCCAGCCGGACGCAGGCAGAGCAGCCTCACTGGGTTACCCCGATCGTGACCGTCACGCCTCGGCTGGAACAGGAATTTAGAACCGATTTCGTGCGCCAGATCACTCCAACTCATACCAACAGCTGGAATTATGGCAACAGCAAGGGCCTCGAGCTGATTCCGTCGCGCCATATCGAGCTGATTGCGAATGTGCCGCCGTACATCCAGCACAACTCCTCTGCCAGGGACGGGTTCGGCGACGTCGCCTTCCTGATGAAGTACCGCTTTTTTGCCCGAGATGAGGAGCACGGGAACGCCATCGTCACCGGCTTTCTCGGCGCGACGATTCCTACAGGAAGTTATTCGAACGGGAGTACGGATGCCACGGTGACTCCCACTTTGGCGGCTGGCAAGGGATTTGGCAGATTCGATGTACAGGCGACCGCGGGAGCGGCATTTCCTACGGCCGATGTGAAGAAGCTCGGCCGTCCCATCGCATGGAACACGACGCTGCAATACCGGGCGGATAAGCACTGGTGGCCGGAGGTGGAGTTCAACACCACTTTTTATGAAGGCGGCCCGAACGACGGGAAGATTCAGAACTTCGTGATGCCGGGAATCGTGGGGCGATTCCCGCTTCGAAAACGATTAGGCCTGACCTTCGGAGCGGGTATGCAGATTGCGACCTCCGCATACCACTCCTACAATCATGGGCTTGTATTTACGGCACGAATGCCTTTTTAAGGCGACTGGAACTATTCGGTGACGACGGCCTTGACGAGGTTACGAGGCGAGTCGACGTTGACGCCGTGCTGAATCGCCGTGAAGTAAGCGAAGAGCTGGAGCGGAACGACTTCGAGCAGCGGCAGCAGGAACTCGTCGACCGCCGGTACGGCAACCGAATGCTGGCTGAGCGAGGCGGCTTCCTCGTCGCCTTCAGAGACGACGGAGATAATGCTCGCACCCTGCGCCTTCATGTCGCGCATCAGCTGCAAGGTCTTCTGGTAACGCAGCACCGAGTCAGGATCGGTCACGTCGCGGGTGGCGAGCACGACCAGCGGCGAGTCTGCGCCAACCAGTGCATTCGGCCCATGCTTCAGTTCACCCGCCGGGTAACCTTCGGCCTGGACGTATGCCGATTCCTTCAGCTTGAGAGCGCCTTCACGGGCGATGGGGTAATGAATGGCGCGGCCGAGGAAAAGAAAGCCCTTCGCCGACTTCGTTGCCGTAGCGATCTCTTCGAGCTTCGTTTCCCACGACGGCAGAACCGCGGCCAGCTTCGCGGGGAGCTTTCCAAGCTGCTCGAGGTGCGAGGCGGTGGTGTGCGCGGTCATGCGTCCGCTGAGGCGCGAGATATAGAGGGTAAGCAGATAAAGCACGCTGAGCTGCGTGGTAAAGCTCTTGGTGGCGGGAATGGCCTTTTCCTTGCCGGCGATGGTCGGCAGCGACGAATCCGCTTCGCGCGCCATGGTGGAACCGGCGTTGTTGGTAATCGCGGCAGTAGCCAGTCCGCGGGACTTGGCTTCGCGAAGCGCGGCGAGGGTGTCGGCGGTTTCGCCGGACTGCGAAATTACGAGGACACCGGGATCATGCAGCGTGTGGGTCGAGCGATAGCAGTATTCGCTGGCGTACTCGACATCGACGGCCAGACCTGCGTAGTCCTCGAGCATGATCTCGCCGGAGAGGCCGGCGTGGCGGCTCGATCCGCTGGCAGCGATAACCAGGCGCTGACGTCCACGGAAGATCTCGGCAATATTCGGAAAAGCTTCGGCCTTCAGGTGTCCGCCCGGTGCGTAATGATCGATGGTTGCAGCCAGGGCATCGGGCTGCTCATAAATTTCCTGGATCATAGCGTGCGGAAAACTGCGTGACATGGAGTTCCTTTCCTTTTGGGGCCGCGGACCGCGGCAATGATTCGATCAGAAACGAGGGAGTAAGTTCAAGAATATCAGGCGCGGAGGCCAGTTTGCGCGTCTCGCCTGAGGCACAATGAGGAAAGAATGCAGATATGGGATGCGATCGTTGTTGGCGCGGGCCCGGCGGGCTGCGCCGCCGCTTACGACCTGGCCAGTGCCGGCCATAAGGTACTGCTGCTGGACAGGGCGGAGTTTCCCCGGCAGAAGGCCTGCGCGGGCGGCCTGACGCTGAAGACGATCAAAGCCCTGCGGTACAGTGTTGATCCAGTCGTACGACAGCAGATTGCAACGATGCGAATTGAACGGGATCAAGAACAATCGCTGCTCGTTCGCCGGAAAATGCCCTATTGCTCGATGACTGTCCGCGCGGAACTCGACGATTATTGCTTTCGCCAGACGCTTCGAGCGGGCGCCCGTTTTCAACGGATCGACCGCCTGCAATCGATCGAGGCCACTGAAGACGGTGTCTCAGTAAACACGGGCAGCGAAACGCTGACGGGCCGGTACCTGATTGGCGCGGACGGTATCCATAGCCAGGTGCGTCAACTGAGCGGACTCGGCGGCGAATGGTTTTACAAGGGCTTTGCCCTGGAAACGACAGTTGCCTGCGCAGATGCGGCGAGCCATGACCTGACTTTCGATCTTGAGCCGATCCGGGACGGCTATGGATGGGTGTTTCCCAAGGCCGATCACCTGAATATCGGACTCTACTGCTGGTCTGGCCGGGAAAAGATTGACCGCTCACGGTTAGCAGGCTATCTTCTCCATCGAAACGGCACGGATGCGTGCGAGGATGTTCTCGGGCAATACGTGGGATTCGGAGCTGCGCAGCACCGGCCCGCATCGGAGCGCATTTTCCTGGTGGGCGACGCAGGCGGATTTGTCGATCCGCTGACAGGCGAAGGCATTTATTTTGCAATTGCCAGCGGACAGGCTGCGGCTGCCGCCATTCACGAGGCGATACAGTACGGCAGCGCCGCGAGCAAGGGATTTGCGAAGGAAACAGGCAAACTGCGTTCGGATCTCGCAGCTGCAGGCTCAGGAGCTCGCTGGTTTTACAGCCACCTGGACCGGGGATATAAACTGCTCTCTTTTCCCCTCCTGCAAAAGGCCGTCTTACGGGCGTTCGCAAACGGGGTAAGCGTGGCCTGGCTTGCGGGAGTGGTAAAGCATTGGCAGCGTCTACCGATAGACTCCAAAGGGTAAACCTCTATTATACAAAGCAAACTCGGCGGTTTTCTATCGGGTATTTGGAGGCTAAATCGGGATAAAATAAGTTTTTCAGACACGCGTAAATCGTTCACTCACAGCACAACCATAACTGGACTCTAGTCTTTGAAAGGACTCCAGATGCTCTTGGAACGGCATCGGGCAAAACGAGTTACAGCCTTACTCTTCGCTCTTGCCGCGTTTATTCTGCCCCGCGCTTATGCTTCCGGACCTCAAGCGACTCCGAGCATCTTCGCTCCGGATTCAACGCCAGCAATCGGGATTTACGGGCTGTCCCTTTTTGTTCTGCAGATCACAGGCGCGATTTTTCTAGTCGTCGCCGGTCTCCTTACATACGTCATCATCCGTTATCGCGTGAAGAACAACGATGACGGGCGCGAACCTGCACAGATTTACGGCAGCACGCAGGTGGAACTGGCCTGGACGGTCATTCCCATCCTGATCGTTGTGGTGCTGTTCCTGACGACGGCCCGCATGATCTTCGCGATTCAGGATGCACCTCGTCCGACAACCGCGCTCGATGTCTCGGTAGTCGGCCATCAGTTCTGGTGGGAGTTCCGCTACCCGCAGCAGGGTATTGTGGCGGCCAACGAGCTGCACGTGCCGGTCAGCAGCACGGGCCAGCCCAATCCGACCTACATGAAGCTGCTCTCGGCCGACGTCGATCATAGCTTCTGGGTACCGCAGCTTGCCGGCAAGACCGATCTTATTCCGAACCACGTCAACGAGATGTGGATCGATCCGCTGCACACCGGCCTGTATGTCGGGCAGTGCGCGCAGTTCTGCGGCACGGAGCATGCAAAGATGCTGCTGCGTGTTTACGTGGACTCGCCGGATCAGTTTGCAGCATGGGTAAAGAACCAGCAGCTGCCGGCCGTGCAGGATCCGGCTGTCGCCGCAGGCCGTCACGTTTTCGAGACGCAGGCCTGCATGAACTGCCACACGATTCGCGGAACGGTGGGCACCGGCCATTTTGGCCCGGATCTCACTCACCTGATGAGCCGCGACACGCTGGCTTCGGGTGCGGCACTCAACAATCCGCAGAATCTTCGGCAGTGGATCAAGGATCCGGACAGCTTCAAGCCGGGTTCGCTTATGCCGGCAATGCAGCTCAACGATGAGCAGCTCGATCAGCTCACGGCTTATCTCGCGACTTTGAAGTAGGCAGGAAAAAATGGCAGACCAGGCACTTCCAATTCGAGGTACTCTCGACCTCACGCCGGCGCAATCCAAGCGTGATGGCATGCTCGAGATCCTGCATGACTGGATTACGACGGTTGATCACAAGAAACTTGGGATCCTGTACATCCTTTATGCAATTCTCTTTCTTTTAGTGGGAGGGGCGGAAGCGCTGTTTATTCGTATTCAGCTTGCTTTCCCCAACAACCACTTCATGTCGCCTCAGGTTTACAACCGCTTCTTCACGATGCACGGCACAACCATGGTCTTCCTCATGGGCATGCCGGCGATCTTCGGTTTTGCGAACTACCTGGTTCCGCTGATGATCGGCGCACGCGACATGGCCTTCCCTCGCCTCAACGCGTTCAGCTTCTGGATGACGGCCTTTGGCGGTCTCTTCATCTACTACAGCTTTCTTGGCGGCAGCGGCCTCTACGGCGTGGGCAATGCGCCTGACGTGGGCTGGTTCGCTTATGCCCCGCTGACAGCGCGCGCCTTTTCTCCCGGCAACGCGACCGATTACTGGGCTGTGGGCCTGATTGCTTCCGGCTTCGGCACCATCGGCAGCGGTATCAACATTGTCGCTACTATCTTCTCGATGCGCTGCAAGGGAATGACGCTGATGCGCATGCCCCTGTTTGTCTGGCTGAACCTGACGGTTTCCGCGCTGGTGCTGATTACCATCACCCCGCTGACGGCCGCACAGATCATGCTCTGCATCGATCGCTACCTCGGCGGACACTTCTTCGACACGCAGGCCGGCGGCTCGGCCGTAGTCTGGATGCACTTCTTCTGGATCTTCGGCCATCCCGAGGTCTATGTGCTTGTGCTGCCAGCCTTCGCCATCGCCAACGAAATTATTCCCGTCTTCTCGCGCAAGGCCATCTTCGGCTATCCCGCGATGGTGACGGCGTCGGTCGGTATCGCCTTTATCAGCCTGAGCGTCTGGGCGCACCACATGTTCACCGTCGGTATGACTTCAGCCTCGAATGCGTTCTTCACGCTTTCGACGATGCTGGTCGGTATTCCCACGGGCATCAAGATCTTCAACTGGCTGGCGACGATGTGGGGCGGCAAGATTCGCTTCGCAACTCCGATGCTGTTCATGACCGCATTCCTCTTCCAGTTCCTGATCGCCGGACTTACGGGCATCATGCTTTCGGTTTCGCCGTGGGACTGGCAGTTGCACAACTCCTACTTCGTGGTCGCGCACTTCCACTATGTACTGGTGGGCGCCATCCTGACGGCGATCTTTGGCGGCCTCTACTTCTGGTTCCCCAAGGTCACCGGCCGCATGATGGACGAACGCCTGGGCAAGATCAACTTCTGGCTCTTCCTGATCGGCTTCCACCTAACCTTCGACGTGATGCACATTCCTGGAATTCTGGGCATGCCGCGTTCGATTTATACCTACGAGGCCAACCGCGGATGGGGCACGCTGAACCTGATTGTTTCGATCGGCGCAGCCATCCAGGGCATTGCGGTTCTGATCTTCGCTTACAACATGGTGATTTCGCTCTTCAAGGGTGAAAAGGCCGGCAACGATCCCTGGGATGCATGGACGCTCGAATGGGCCTGCTCCTCGCCTCCGCCAAGCTATAACTTCGCCACGGAACCTGTCGTTATCAGCCGCCGTCCCCTGTGGGACCTGAAACATCCGGAAGATCCGGACTGGAAGTACGAATAAAAGAGTAGGAATAATAATGAGCGCAGTCCCTATCATTCCAGACGCACCGCAGGAGCAGCCCTGGCACTTACCGTCACGCGGACGGGTCGCCATGTATTGCCTCATCCTGGGAGAATCGGCCATCTTCATCATTTTTGTGGTGGCCTACGTCTTCTATATCGGGAAGAGCCTTACCGGTCCGACGCCTCAGCAGGTGCTTGAGATTCCGATCTTCAACTCGATCTGCCTGTTTTCAAGCAGTGTGACGATCATGCTGGCGGAACGGCACATTGAACACAACCGGATCAAGCAATTCGGCCTGTGGTGGGCAGCGACCATCGTGCTTGGACTGATCTTCCTGATCGGCACCGGCGCGGAGTGGTACAAGCTGATCTATAAAGACGGCCTGACCATCAGCACCAATCTTTTCGGCACCACTTTCTATTCACTGGTCGGCCTGCACGCTTCGCACGTCATCGTCGGCCTGATCGGCCTTTCACTGGTGCTGGCGTTTACCATCACCGGCCACGTAAACGAAAAGCATTCCGAGCGTATTCAGATCCTTGCGCTTTACTGGCATTTCGTAGACGCGATCTGGGTCGTCGTATTCACCGTTGTTTACATTCTGGGGCGCTAACGGCTTATGAGCGATACACATCATCATCCCACCGGGGCCCATTCTGACACGATTCACCTGCCTTCGCCGACGGCGTGGCCGATCATCCTCGCCTTCGGCGTGACGATGCTCTTCGGCGGCATGGTGACGAATGGCAGTATCTCGATTCTTGGCGGTGTCCTCTGTCTTTTCGCCGCGGTTGGCTGGTTCCGCCAGGTGCTTCCACACGAGGCGCATGAAGACGTTCCGGTGCAGGTCGAACATATCGTAATCGAGACGAAGCGCACCGAAGTGGCGCGCCTGGTTGTGCCCGAGGATAACCGCGCACACCTGCCGGTCGAGTCCTATCCGGTTCTTTCCGGACTCAAGGGCGGCGTTGCCGGCGGTATTGCCATGATTCCTCCCGCGCTGATTTACGGTCTTATCGCACAGCACAGCATCTGGTACCCGGTGAACCTGCTGGGCGGCGCGGGCGTGGCCAACTGGCTGAACCCATCGGTTGCTGACCTTGCGGCCTTCCATTGGCAGGGCCTGATCGTCGCGAGCGTTATTCACGTCATCACCTGCCTGCTGGTCGGTCTGCTGTATGGCGCCATGCTGCCCATGCTGCCACGTCATCCGATCGTGCTGGGTGGAGTCGTGGCCCCGGTTCTCTGGACCGGCCTGCTGCACTCAACGATGGGCGTCATTAACCCGGTACTGCGCTCCCACATTGCGTGGGGCTGGTTCCTTATCTCTCAGATTGTTTTTGGACTGGTGGCCGGTTGGGTTGTTGCGCACCAGGAGCGTATCAACACGGGCCAATCTCGGCCGTTCCTCATGCGTATGGGCATTGAAGCTCCCGGCCTGATGCATGTTGATCATCATGATGAAAGGAATTCCGGGGATGAAAGTTAGTTTGCTGGCCGGAGCGGCGCTGCTTCTGTTTACCGCCGGATGCAACCGGCTACCCGGAGCTCCCAAAGCCGGAGTAGAAGAAGTTCCTCGCCCGGATTCGATCACGAGTTTCAAGACGCTTTACGGTCAGAACTGCGCCGGCTGCCATGGCGACAACGGCCGGAACGGCGCGGCATTCGCGCTGAACAACCCTGTTTACCAGGCGTGGATCGACGACGCCTCGCTTCGCAGGATTATCGAAAACGGCGAGCCCGGAACCCAGATGCCGGCTTTCGGTACGAAGGCCGGGGGCATGCTGAACGACGCGCAGCTCGATGCGCTGGTCCATGGCATGCGTTCGGAGTGGAGCAAGAGTGACGCAGTAAGCGGCCAGACCCTGCCGCCCTACGCGGCTGCCAAGACGGGCGATGCCGCTGCAGGTAAAGCAGTTTACGAATCGGCCTGCGCGCGTTGCCACTCGGATGCGGGAAATAAAATCACCGATCCGACTTACCTTGCGCTTGTGAACGACCAGACGCTTCGCACGATCATCGTGGCGGGGCGGCCGGACCTGGGACATCCTGACTGGCGCTCGACGGCGAGTGGGCATCCGCTTTCGGACGATGACATTACCAACCTGACGGCCTGGCTGGCCTCGCAGCGCGTGAGTGCGCCGGGACAGCCTTATGCCGAGCCGCAGTAAAGGTAAGAAGGAACACATATGACGGATATTGTGAAAGAAGAACAGCACATCACGCATGACGACCCTAAGGTCGTCTCGCGTCGCTGGATGCTGATGAAGGTCGGTGCGCTGATGAACGCGGCAGCGGCCCTGGTTGTAGCCGCACCTGTCATTGGTTATCTGCTTGGACCGATCCGTAAGAAGGGCGGTTACAACTCCTGGATCTCTCTTGGCGACCTGAAGCAGTTCCCGGTCGGCGAAACGCGGCTGGCAGATTATGTGAATCCGTACAACCATCCCTGGGATGGAGCGACGGCCAAGACCGCCTGCTGGGTTCGCCGTATCGACAAGAGCAAGTTCCAGGTATTTGCCATCAACTGCGCGCATCTTGGCTGCCCGGTGCGCTGGTTCCCGCAGTCTGAACTCTTTATGTGCCCCTGCCATGGCGGCGCGTACTATGCCAACGGCGACCGCGCGTCGGGGCCGCCGGAGCGCGGCCTGTTCGAGTACAACTACAAGGTTAGCGGCGGCGAACTTCATATCGACGCGGGGCAGATGCCTACACTGGCGAATGAAGCAAAACTGAAGGTCCTGAACAACTTGAATTCTGACGGTAAAGGATGCGGCTCATGCGCTGGTTAACCGAAAGCTACAAATGGGTTGAGCGGCGCGTCCAGCTGGAGGCCCCGGTCAAGGATGCGATGCTGCATCCGGTTCCAAAGAATACGGCCAGCTGGTGGTACGTGTTCGGCAGCGCCGCCATGACATTGCTGATGCTGCAGGTTGCTACCGGCATCCTGCTGGCGCTGATCTATGTTCCCTCCGCGGGCGATGCCTGGAACACCCTGCAACTGCTGAATCATGAGATTCCCCTGGGCTGGTTCATCCGCGCCATGCACGGATGGGGCTCAAACTTCATGGTGGCCGTTGTGCTGATTCACATGATGCAGGTCTTCATGTTCGGCGCCTACAAGTTTCCGCGTGAACTCACCTGGGTAGTCGGCGTCCTTCTGCTGCTGATGACACTGGGCATGGCATTCACCGGCCAGGTGCTGCGCTTCGACCAGGATGCCTACTGGGGCCTGGGCATCGGCGCTTCGATCTCGAGCCGCGTGCCAATAGTCGGCGGCCCGCTGGTGAATCTTCTGCTGGGCGGCCCGATTATCGGCGGCGCGACACTGACCCGTTTCTTCGCACTGCACGTTTTCGTGATTCCTGGCGCGCTGCTGGCCTTCGTCGGCCTTCACGTCTGGATGGTCCTGAAGCTTGGCGTTAACGAGTGGCCGATGCCCGGCCGCCCTGTGAACCGCAAGACCTATGACGCCGAATATCACAAGCTGACCCATGACGACGGCATTCCGTTCGTTCCGGGCGCGTTGTGGAAGGATCTGGTGTTTTCGGCTGGCATCATCGTAGCGGTCGCAGTCTGCGCGGCGATCTTCGGCCCTTACGGCCCGACCGGCCAGCCTGATCCGACCATCATCCAGACAGCTCCAAAGCCGGACTTTTTCTTCCTTTGGATCTACGCGGTATTGTCGTACCTGCCGCCAAGCCTGGAAACGCCCTTCCTGCTGATCGCTCCGGTTATCGGTATCGGCTTTCTGCTGGTGCTTCCTTTCTGGGCCGGTGAAGGCGAGAAGAGCTGGCATCGCCGTCCTGTAGCCGTCATCGTGCTGGTGACCGTGGCTGTACTGTGGGGTGTATTCACTCACCTGGCCACCTTCACGCCGTGGAGCCCGAAGATGGACGCATGGAGCGGTAGCACGGTTCCAGCGAAGATCGTCCACAACCTCTCGCCGGTCGAACGGCAGGGCGCGGTGATCTTCCAGTCCAAGCAGTGCCGCAACTGCCACTCAATCGGTGGGGTTGGCGGCGAGCGCGGTCCTGCCCTCGATAATGTTGCTTCACGCATGACCGAGGATCAGCTCATTCGCCAGGTCATCCAGGGCGGCGGCAATATGCCTGCTTATGGCAAGAACCTCGCACCATCGGAAGTCACGGCACTGGTTCGCTTCCTGGGGACGCTGCACCCTGCGGGTCAGCCGGCGGCTTCAGACGCTTCTCGTACCGCGGCGGCGCAGTTCGGCGCGCCCTCGCAAACCCAGTCGAGCTCGCCCACGACGTCTCCTCAGAAGACGCAGTGAGCTTCGATGTCTGATTCGGTCTTATTGGCGTGGGATTTTCCGCCAGTGGTTTGCACGACACTGGCGCTCACGGCAATTGTCTACACGCGGGGCTGGATTCGCATTCGCAGGACCCGGCCCGCACAATTCCCTCCCTGGCGTCTGTTTTCCTTCCTTGCCGGCATTGTGTCGCTCGTCGTCGCCGTCGCTTCTCCCCTCGACACTTTCAGCGATCAGCTACTCGTAATGCACATGGCGCAGCACTACGTGCTGATGTCGCTTGCGCCTCCGCTCGTGGTATTGAGCGCGCCGGTGGTGCCGATGCTGCGCGGCCTTCCGAAATGGATGGTGCGCAATATCGTCGGACCGCTGTTGCGCCTGAGCGCGCTGAGAGCGCTGTTCCATGGGCTGAGCCGCCTGCGCGTGGCGTGGCTGCTGATGAACATCTCGTACCTCGCGTGGCACGTTCCCGCCGCTTATGAGCTGGCCCTGGCGCACGAAAATATCCACGAGGTCGAGCACGGCATTTTCTTCTTTACCAGCGTTATTTTCTGGTGGCCGATCATCCAGCCCTGGCCGAGCCACTTTACACGCAATCGCTGGGCGATTCTGCCCTACCTGGTGGGCTCCGATGTCATCAATACGGCCCTTTCGGCATTTCTCTGTTTCGCCGACCGGGTGGTATATCCCAGCTACGCCGAGCAGCCCAGAGTCTTTGGAATCAGTGCGATGTCCGACCAGGCAGCCGCCGGAGCACTGATGTGGGTACTGGGATCGATTGCCTTTCTTATTCCTGCCATGGCGATCACCATGCAATTGCTGAGTCCACGGCGAGTACAAAGACGCGTCCGGGCCGTCCAATCGTAGGTGACGGATTTCACGGGTTTACCGATAGCTGAAGAACGGGAAAGTGAAGCTACCGTGAACTCTGGTAACCGGATACTGCGATGGAGCCAGACCCGCATCCAACTAAACAAGTAATTTCATCTCTAGGCTCTATCGCTCGCATTGTGGAGTCATTACGATTAAATTTATGGCCGCACGACTGTTTCGCCTGCCGCTTGTCCTTCTACTGTGTTCGATCTCCGCGACCCTAGCATTCGCAGATCCCGCTCCATTTGACCTTGCCGGTCCCAAGCTTGAAGTGCGCGTAACGCGAGGTGGGCAGACCCTGTCCATCACGAAGATCCCGAACCTCGCCGTGGGAGACCGGCTCTGGATCAAAGCAGACTTTCCGCAGGCGCAATCGGCACACTATCTGCTTGTGGCCGCATTCCTGCGTGGCTCGACCAATCCTCCGCCTGAAAACTGGTTTACCAAGGCCGAGACGTGGAATAAGAAGTTCATCGAACAGGGTGGGGCCCTGAACGTGACGGTGCCGGAAGGCGCTCAGCAGGTGCTGCTGTTCCTTGTCCCCGAGACGAGCGGCGACTACAAGACACTGATCGGCGCCGTTCGCGGCCGGCCAGGCTCGTTTGTCCGTGCCTCCCAGGACCTGAACCAGGCAAACCTGGACCGCACCCGGCTCGACGTCTATATGGACACGGTGCGGAAGCTGAACAGTGAAGACCCGGAAAAGCTCAAGACCGTTTCTCCGCTACTGGCGCGAAGCCTGTCCATGCAGCTGGATAAAAACTGCCTGCAGCAGGATCTTGAACAGCTGGCTCCCTGCCTGACCCAGAAGCAGGACTCGCTGATTCTGAATGACGGCCACAGCACCTCGATCGTGGAGGCTGTCACTGGCGGCCCTGCGGGCGACCTGGTGCTGCAGGCCAGCTATACGCCGCAGGCAAGCTATGGCTACTACAGCCCCTACATCTCATCCATCGTCGACATCGCGCGCATCATGGATTCGTTCCGGACCGCGGTCTTCCAGTACATCCCTGCCCTGGCATCGATGCGCGATGAAGCACTGAACCTGAAACTGAACACGCCGCCATCGTTTCACAATCCCAAGTCGGTGATCGTAGTTGCGCTGCCTGCTGTCGAGGCCGCTCAGCCACCGCCATTGCACCCGATCGATGAGAAGCAGATTTTCTGCGCCCAGAAGAACGACCTGATCCTTCCTGCTGACGGCGCCCCTCTTGTCTTTTCCACGAACTATGCACGCGACCTGGTACTCCAACTGAAGACCAAGGATGGTAAGCAGGTGGAACTGCCGCTGAAGCCGGATGCTGCACAGGGTGGCTTCGTGGTGGATACCAAGCCACTCGGCAATCTGACCCTCGGCCAGAATGTCGATGCCTCGGTACACGGACTCTGGGGTTTCGAACCCTTTCATGGACCAACATTCCACCTGCAGGGCGCACGCGAGCAGCAATGGCAGATTGCCTCGGCAGATCAGGAAGCCCTGGTCGTCGGCCGCGATGACACGATTCATCTGCAGGCGGACGACGCGAGCTGCGTCGATTCGATCCTTTTCAAGAGTCCCCAGGGCACAGAAACCAAGGCGGACTTCAAGCTCGTAAAGCCGAATGAAGTGGAAGTAAAGCTTCCCCTCAAGGATTCGCAGCCAGGGTCTTTGACGCTGACAGTGAAGCAGGCCGGTCTCGAGAAGCCGCAGGAAGTGTCCCTGCACACCTTCGCCGAGGCAGGACACCTCGAGAACTTCAGTATTCACGCGGGCGACAACGCCGGCCTGCTAAAGGGAAGCCGTCTCGATGAAGTGGCATCCCTGAGCCTGCAGAACATTACATTTGTACCCGGCAAGCTTTCGAGTTCACAGGGCAGCGATGAACTGCCGATGCAGGCAAAGGATGCAAAGGCAGTCGCAAACCTGAAGGCTGGCAGCCAGATGAAGGCGACGGTAACGCTAAAGGATGGCCGCAAGGTCGATCTGAGCGCGAGTGTCGACGCTTCCCGTCCGCAGGTCGTCCTGCTCGGTCGCAACGTCGGTTTCTCCAACGGGGATGGCAACTCTTCGAACAACATTCAGCTCTCCGATCAGAACGAATTGCCGCAAAACAGCAAACTGACCTTCTCGCTGAAGGCTCAGACACCGGAGAACTTCTCCAGGCAAGAGAAGATCGAAGTCGCCACGGAAGATGGGTCGTATTCGACGATGCTCAGCATGGGCAACGGAACCCTGACCCTGCAGGACTCGAAGACCGCGCTGGCTACGCTCGATCCTTCGAAGGCCTTCGGCGGCTCAGCCTTTGGCCCGCTGCACTTCCGCCTGATCGACGGCAACGGAGTTGCAGGAGACTGGCAGCCGCTCGCGACACTGGTGCGCCTGCCAGAACTGAAGGAGCTGAAATGCCCTTCTCCGTCCGACCAGCCGTGCAAGCTCACAGGCAGCGACCTGTTCCTCGTGGACTCTGTCGCGGGTGACCCGCAGTTCACGCATCCGGTGCAGGTACCGGACGGGTTCCCGGGAAGCACGCTACCGGTTCCGCATCCGGGCGCCGGCAATCTCTATGTAAAGCTGCGTGACGATCCCACTGTCGTCAACCAGGTCACACTGACGGCCCAGTCCATGCCGGCATTGAAGGAGCATGCAGCATCCGCTCCTCCGAACCAGTCGCGGCCGGACTATGTTCGTCCTTCACCTGCGACGCCTGCACCAGCTGCAGCGCCGGCGCAACCCCCAGCGGATACGCAGCCGAAGCCCGCAACCCCGGATACTACGGCTCCTCAGACGCCTCCTCCGGCGGCTCCGCAAACCACCACGCCTCCTCCGGCAACGCCACAGAGTTAACTCCGTTCGCTGCGTGGATCACCTGTGTGCTACAAAGCACACAGGTGATCCATGGCGTACAGGCACACTCTCCGCGGCATCAGCTATGTCTTCGAAGATCTGAAGACCCTTCTGGCGAAAGCGACGCCCGCGCGCAGCGGTGACGAGCTTGCCGGAATTGCGGCCGCCAACGCTTCCGAGCGTGTTGCCGCACAGATGGCCCTCGCCGAACTGCCCCTCTCGATATTCCTGCAGGAAGCTGTCATCCCCTACGAGCAGGACGAAGTCACACGGCTGATCATCGACTCGCATGACTCGTCCGCCTTCGCGCCGCTCGCGAGCATGACTGTGGGCGAATTTCGAGACTGGCTTCTTGGCCACGAGGCGACAGGTGAGCTTCTCGGCAGACTCTCTCCTGCTTTCACACCAGAAATGGCTGCTGCAGTCTCGAAGCTGATGCGATTACAGGACATGGTGCTGGTGTCACGAAAGATCCGCGTCGTCACACGCTTCCGCACGACAGTAGGACTTACGGGAACGCTTTGCTCTCGCCTGCAGCCAAATCATCCCACTGACGACCCGCGTGGAATCGCTGCCTCGATGCTCGACGGACTTATACTGGGCGCGGGTGATGCGGTCATCGGCATCAATCCGGTATCCGATAACGTGGAGTCGACCATCGGCCTGCTTCGCCTGATCGATAACGTGCGCGAGCGCTTCGATATTCCCACACAGAGCTGCGTCCTCGCTCACGTCACCACACAATTACAGGCACTTGAGCAAGGAGCGCCTGTCGACCTGATCTTCCAGTCGATCGGCGGCACGGAGAAAACGAACTCGTCCTTCGGAGTGAGCCTCGCGCTGCTGGATGAAGCCTATGACGCGGGACGGGCACTCCATCGTGGGACAATCGGCGACGACGTGATGTACTTCGAGACGGGCCAGGGCAGCGCGCTTTCAGCGGATGCGCATCACGGCGTCGACCAGCAAACGGTTGAAGCACGAGCCTATGCCGTAGCGCGAAGGTACCACCCCATGCTGGTGAACACTGTCGTAGGCTTCATTGGCCCGGAATATCTCTACGACGGCAAACAGATCATGCGCGCCGGGATCGAGGATCACTTCTGTGGCAAGCTGCTTGGTCTGCCCATGGGATGCGATGTCTGTTACACAACGCATGCCGAGGCCAACGACGACGATACGGACGCGCTCATGACGATGCTCGGGGCGGCAGGTGTGAACTACATCATGGGAGTGCCCGGCGCAGACGATGTGATGCTCAACTATCAGAGCACTTCGTTCCACGACATTGCTTATCTGCGAACCACACTCGGCCTGCGCCCCGCGCCGGAGTTTGAAGCGTGGCTCGAGCGCGGGGCGCACAAACAGCTCTCGCTGCAAGGACTACTGAACGCATGAGCGAGGAATTGGATCGGCTGAGCCTCCGGACGCTCACGTCGGCGCGCATCGGCTTGCAAAGAGCCGGTAGCAGCCTCGCAACCCGCGAGGCGCTCGACTCGGCGGCATCGCTTGCCGAAGCACGGGACGCGGTACATGCCTCCCTGAGTGTCGCGGTGATGCAAGCAAGACTAGAGGCTTTGTGCACCGAAGTTCTGCGAGTAAAAAGCGCTGCGCAAAGCAGGAGTGAATACCTGAAACATCCAGCTCTTGGGCGGCAGCTGAATGCTGCTTCGCGCGAACTTCTCAATTCGCTTTCTCCCAAGAAAGATTCCCTGATCAGGATCGTTTTTGCTGTGGCAGATGGGTTGTCAGCACTGGCCGCCGAGCGACATGCTGTTCCTTTACTGGGAAGACTGCTGCCAAATCTGAAACAGAAAAGCGGCATCACGTGCGGTCCCATCGTGCTAGCCGAACAGGCACGCGTAGCTCTTGGCGACGAGATCGGCTCTTGCCTGGGAGCCGACCTGATGGTGATGCTGATCGGGGAGAGACCGGGATTGAGTTCACCCGATTCGCTCGGAGCATATCTCACGTGGTCTCCACGCCGCGGACGAACCGACGCTGAGCGTAATTGCATTTCCAACATCCGGACAGAAGGACTCGACTGCGAGAGGGCCGCGCAAAAGCTTGCCACTTACATCTCGCACATCTGCCAGGCGCGATTGAGCGGCACGTCTGTAAAAGAGCCGGCCGGAAGCCTCATCGGTCCATAGCGATACACACAATTGAACGATTCGGTCGAGCAAAAACCTGTAGAATAACCTCACGCCTCTAGAACGCCTCGCGACAGAGGCGCGTCCCACGCCGGGATGGCGGAACTGGCAGACGCAGCGGACTCAAAATCCGCCGACCCTTGCGGTCGTGGGGGTTCGACCCCCCCTCCCGGCACCAAATATCTTCAATAAAGACAATGGTTTACGAGACATCAATCCTCTCCGCGCGAGAGGCTTTTTCGTGCTCGAAAATCGCTGGTGTCACTTTTGGTGTCACTTTGTACCTGCATTCAAAAACGCAAAACCCGGTTTGCTATTGTCGATTCAGGGAGGATTGGAGCCATGCCGAGACGGACGACCAAGCCAACGCGCGGCGTGTATGAAAAAGAACCGGGCTCCGATATCTGGTGGATTCGCTACAAGGTGAATGGCGTGCTTCACCGCGAGAAGGTCGGGCGCAAGGGCGATGCCGGTGATCTTTACGAGATTCGCAAGGCCGATGCCCTGCGCGGAGTGAAGCTCCCGCTCAACCTGAAGCAGCGTGGTATCCGCTTCAAGGAAATCGGTGAGGACGCGGTCGCCTGGTATGAGAACCACGGGCAGAAGGATCTGCGCTCGTTCCGTCTCAGGATGAACATGATCTACACGGACTTCGCGGATCTGGTGTTTCTCGAAAACGGCGACCTCTGGGGAAACTCAGGTTCCGGCGTTTTCCGCATTGGACAGGAAGAGGTGGCGAAGTCGGGGCATGGCGACCATGCCCCACTTCGGGCGCGTTTGTTCGACTATCTTGACGGCCTCACCGGGATTCCGGGAGCCACCGATTGGGGAACTAGTGCGACGCTCGCTCCAAATGGAAAGCTCTATGTCCTTGCGAACGGAGAATTCGAGTGGATTGATCCGTTGCACCTACCCGAAAACCCTCTACCGCCCAAAGTCTTGATCACCTGTCTCAGCGTAGGAGATCAGAGCACTAACCCAGCCCCCGCTTCTATCCGCCTGCATCCGGACACTAGGAACCTGGAAATCTCATACACGGCGACGAGCCTATTAATACCAGAACGTGTCCGATTCAGATATCGCCTTATCGGCTTCGATAGGGACTGGGTGGATGCGGGGACTCGGCGCCAGGCGCTCTATGCGAAACTTCCCGCTGGGAATTACACATTCCAAGTCATCGCCTGCAATGGCTCCGGTGTGTGGAACCAAAGCGGTGCGACGCTCAAGCTGGCCATTCCTCCCACGTTCTTGGAGACGGTCTGGTTCAAGATCGGCGTTGTAGTCATCTTCACAGCTATCGTTCTTCTTCTCTTTCGCATGCGTCTGGAACAGGCACGGCGGCGGTCTGCCGAGAGAGCGTATGAACTGTTCGCAGATCGAGAACGGATTGCGCGGGATCTCCACGACACTTTCCTGCAAAGTGTGCAAGCTGTGAATCTTAGCTTTCACACTGCCACAGGAGCACTCGATCCAGCCAGTCCTGAGCATGCGCGGTTCGTGCGGATACTGGAACAATCTGATGAGGTGATGCTGCAGGGACGGGATATGGTCTTTGCTCTTCGCACTGTCTGCACCTCGGGATTGAGTGATGCCGTGCGGGGCTTCGTCAAGGAACTACAGAGCGTTCACACCGCGAAGTACACCTTTGAGCGAGAGGGGCATGAGCGGGAGTTGGCGCCCATGGTCTGCGAAGAGCTCTTCAAGATCATACGTGAAGCGCTATGGAATGCGTTTCGCCATGCTCAGGCACATGAAGTCAAGGTACTACTGCGGTTTAGGAGCGATGGTCTAGTCGTGGAAGTATCCGACGACGGCGAGGGCATTCCTCCATCCATACTTCAAGAGGGCCGCAGAGAAGGTCATTGGGGACTTCCGGGAATGCGCGAGCGTGCCAAACAAATCGGTGCACAATTCGATATCATTTCGGATTCTGAGGGGACAAAGATCTCGCTCAGCATTCCGCTCGACGCAGCTTACAGTGCACCGAGGCGGCCTTGGTTTCGCACCTCTTGAGTAGCCAGCATCCGCTCCATCGATCGATCTCGAAGATATGATTTCGGTTTCTAATGGAGGCCGATCTCCGAACTTTGAGTAACCGTGCCATTAGTTAGCGGTTCCGATGGGCCTCCAAAGTTCTGCTTGTGTCTACCAACAACGTCCTCGATTGGCGATAACAGGCCAATGCGCTCATCTACGTCCCTCAATGAGTGAGTTGGGGATTGGGCTTTTGTCGCCAGTTCAGGCTGCTCGGGTGGTTCACTGACGAACTGACTTATTGGGGCCAAAACGAAGTTGCCGATAACACAGCTTATAGAGAGCGGGGGCGCCGATGGTCCAAAATAGACTAAGTGCATGAGATTGGGGTTCATTATTGCTCTTATGACACTTGCGTTCGCTGTGGCTAACGTCCTTCATGGCCAACACGACGGAGAGGTACCCAGTTACTAGATCCATGCACCAGCACTCGTCATCATGCTTGCGTGTGTTTCTTTCCTAGAGGTTCAAGCGTTCACACTGATGACCATTAGGTTGGACTGGATCGTTGGAAGTCAGCCCTTGTTGATTCAATCCTTTCTCCACTTGCAGGCTACACTCTCTTCGGCTTGGCAGCCCGTGCCGACCTTCAGTTCATAGAGCGCAGGCGTTTCTTAAAAGTGGCCGCGCAGGTAGCCTCAAGGTGAATCTCATGACTTCCACAGACCCAGGTGCCCAAGTTGGAGGTTATCGTGATGAAGTCGGTCAGCAGAAGCTCGGACCTGCGCGGGCAATCGCCGATCTGATTTGGGTTACGCGGATGATTACGGTGGCAAGCGACACAAAGCTCCGGCTTCGACAATGTTAACGCGAATATCACTTCGGGGGATCACGGCAACGCCTTCTCCGATGAGCGCAGTTGCGGCCTGATCGAGCAAGCCTGCCGCTTAATGCTTCACCTCTGTGGGGCGCCCACTATATTTAGCGACGCCCTCCGCCCAGTCGATGAGTACCTGCCGCGGGGACTTTGTCCCTGGACGAGGATCCGGATAAAAAGGTGTTCCACTGTACGCAATCTCCAAGTCGATGCGATTTGCTTCATACGCGGGCAGTTCCTCCACCACTGGTGCTATTTCCTCTTGCCCTGGCTTGATACGGGCAATAACCCGGGGCAGGGGGAGCTCGAGGGTGACTGCGCTATTCGGATCCACTGCGATGAATTTCGGGTGCAGGAATATACTGCCCAATCTTGTCTGCTGCAAACCTCGGTCTGACAGCTGCACTTCAAGCGTTTTCGTCGCAGGATCGTAACGTAATGCGCGCGGGGTGGCGTAAGCATGCAGCGTCCGCCCGCTCTGATTCTGCAATGACACTCGCAGAGTCAGTTTCGCGGCATCATCTTGTAGGTCCACATCTCCAATTTTCAATTCTCTCTTCGTCGCCATCAGCCTCTCCAGCGTTCACCAACCAGAACCGCTCTGTCAGCCATCAAGACTTCAACGAGCCGTTGTCCGAATCGCCGGCGACTCTCGGTTGTACGCAGCAGGGTTCTCTCTAGAAACCCCAATTCTTCGTTTAAGGAGTATTTCGACAGAGAATTCCACACCGAACTCAGGGGCATTTGTGTGGCCCAGTCCTCAAAAAGCATGCCGAGATGACTTCCAATTTGCCGTGTCGTCATCCCATCCAGGTGCCACGATAGAGCTTCTAGGATCATTGCAATCGGTCTCATTAAAGCCCATTGAACGTACGGACTTGGCGATGCGCGCTGACGAAGCAAGAGGCCAAGTTCTGCCGCGATCGCAGTCGACGTCTCGATTGCTGAATCTCCTCCAATGATTGCCAACGCCACGTCGATGTCAGATGCTGACGTTCGGGAGAGCTCCGGTGCCTCTGTAACTCGTGAAGCAAAACGTAAACCCAAATCTTCAGCACTTAGTTGCTCGATGCAATGCGCCTGCATGAGGTCCAACACGGTCGTCAACGGAACCAAGAAGCGTGCTCGGATCAATTCTTGTAAGTCCGGCGAGCGAGCCATCAATCGGCAGACCTCAGGACTGAACGCGTAGTAGTCCTCATATAGGTGATTGAAGAAGTCAAAGCCGCACTCGGAGCAGCGCAATACACCGTCGCGTACATTGCGTAGGGTCTTGACGGTCTCCGAATAGATGGAGCCACTGGCAACGCTCGCGATTATGCAGCATGAGGATACCGAGGACTGACAGCCCGGGTTGCCGCAATGATCGGTAGCATCGCGGTGCGGAAGTCCGAGTTGGTCGCGCATGTCATTTTCATCTGTCTCTGCTCGATTTTCTTCGGGAGATGCAGTGCAGCCACTTGCGACCGAAGACAGGGGGTCGCCGTTGGCAAGGTGGAACGCATGAGAGAGTTCATGATAAAGAATCACATTCTCTGGCTCCTCTATCGAGAATGTGCCGGCACCATCCCCTTCCTTACGCACACAAATTCCCGTACCGTTGTTGTCCGAAGTGTCATAGACCACAAGTACCGATCCGGTTGGATTGTCTGTAACGCCTACGGGAAAAGTGAACCCGTTACCGATGGTCAGAGTACCGTCTGACAAGGTAAAGTTAGCTCCCGCTGCGACAATAATGACGTCCACGTCGTTTACATTCACTCCGAAGTTTGTATTCACCAACGTGTCCAGGCGCGTCGCGGGTATGCCCGGATCGCTGCGATCATACGTAACCTGGATCAAGTTGTTATCAGGCGGATTCTCTCCGAAACCTTTGTGAACTCCGTCTCCAAGGTCTTGGTGAGAGATTGAAAACAGATCCACTTCAGCGCTCATCGGGAAGACATTGCCCAAGCCGGCGCCACTGGTGTCCGCTGCTACGAATAGTGTCACAATGCCCTCCCGTCTTACCCAATCTTCGGATTCTGCGGGACCTGCCAGTCTTGGCCCTTTGGCTTATAGGCGCTAAGCTTTCCTTCGAGGCATGGATCGTAGCAACGCTCGGGTTGTTCTTCTGGCGGAGGGCAGCAGGCCATGACCTGCGCTTGCACTACCGCCAGATTGTCGACCTGCAAGGTCTCATGAGCATGCACCTGTTCCAGAATCTTTTCCAGCTTGACGACTGCGTCGCGAGTCGCCGTCTCAATCTCGATCAAGGAGTTCATCTTCCTCAAGATGCGACATTGCAGGTCAGATTCGGTTTGCAGCCAACAGATGATCGTTTCATTCTGGATTCGGTTATCTTCAAGCAGCGCAGCACATTGCTTCCCCACCTCCCAGATGGCGAACAACCCTTGTGTCAGAGTAGAGCTGTCCGCATCGAGATGCTGCGTAAGAGTGTCAAGCCGCCCAGCAGTCAGGGCCGTGCTGCCTTTAATTTGGTCGAGATCATCATTAATCTGATTAGCAACTTCCTGGAGAGAAGGCATGGACGTACCTCTTAGTACGGATTACAGACAGGCCCGGGGATCACGGAAAGATTATGTGACAGGTTCCAACTGGACGTCCAACGGGTGCGCCGAATGCTAGGCACATGACTGTGGGTTGTCAAGCAAAAAGCTGACAAGGCAAAGCGATTGTTGTCTTCGGATGAATCCTTACGCGGTAACCGTGAGCCACGAGCACTGGCACCTTTCTATGAGCTCGACTTGCTTGCGAGACAAGAGGACCGGTTATCGGGCGTTGTTAATCGACAGCTTTTGCTGCGGGGGCAGAGAGCTATGGAACGCGAGATAGGAACACTCATCTAGATTGAAAGGGCCGCTAGACTTTCACGGTGTCATGGCATCCTCTACGTGCTGGTGTTCCATTTCTCTGACTCAGCTCTCCATTCCCGTCGTTTCGAAGAGTGCATTGGCGATTTGGCATCAATCCAGCCGCGTCACTTTCGGCAGGCGCGTTTACGAGGACCTAAGAAATACCTGGCAGTTATTGTGGTTTTCCTGCCCGGTCATAAGCTACGCATGCCTTCTCCACCTCGGGAAGATGTTCCGCGGTCCACTCACATAAAGCTCGAAAAGGCTCCTCCAGCGTGCGTCCCAGCGGAGTAATCCTGTATTCCACTCTTACCGGTGCGGTGCTGACGACAATGCGCTGCACCATGCCGTTCCGTTCCATGCGGAGGAGTGTTGTGTCAACGCCTTCTGCGTGATTTCGGTAAAGAACTTCTTGATCTCGTTGAAGCGCAGCGGACGCGCACTAAGGGCGTTCACAATCAGCTGACATTTCGACACGGGGCGTTTCCCTCCGGGTGATCTAGTGTCCTCGGGGTACCTTGAAGCAACCAGGTATAGACCATATCCTTTGCCCATGATGAATCCAGATCTCTCCGCTCTGAACCATCCTCTCCAATTGAGGTCGCTTGCACTCAATAATCGAGTTGTGATCTCTCCCACATGACCCGCTCGCGGTCTCCGGAAGGAGTTCCAGGCGAAGATGTGGCGGGTTGAGCGCGGAGAGTTCGATCTCGTCGCGGTTGGTCGTGCGCTCCTCGCCGATCCGGCGTGGTTCACAAAGCTGCTCTCAGGAGCTCTTATTGAATTGAAGGGTTTCAGCACGGCGGCATTAGCAGAAGTGGTCTGATCAAAAACATGTCAAAGACGTTCCGTTCACGTGCGTTGTACTTGCCGGCAGAATTCCATTGATATCGTCCATGCGATGATTCAAAGTGCATTGAATCATCAGAAGTCTCTTCACAAGGCGCGGACTTCGTTTGCGTCGTCAAGCTCGCAAATTACGACACGAGGGAGGCATCTGCAGCTTAGCGTTTGACTATAATCTAACCATAAGGCGTCGAGACGCATCCGATAGTTTTGGGGTCGTTCACGCCATGCGTATAGTGATACTCGCTTTAGACAACTTTTGGACGACAGGCCTAACTGTCGTTGTTGCACGGCAATGATGTCGATATCGAGTCTGTGGCGGCCGAGGTTGGCTACGCGGACGGCCCATGATGACGACCGATAAGGCATGACCCGTCTTCTCGGGCGGCACGATCATCCATGAACGGACTACTTGCCCTTGATCAGCATGCCGAACGGGCTGAGCACCGTAACGGGAACACCTCGTAGCTCATCAGGCCGTTGGCGACCAGGGGCAAAGTGGCGAGCGACTCGTTCGTTGCTTCAACCGACTCGACGTTCATCAGGAACACGGGGCCGGAGCCTTCGCGAAACCATAACCGCTCTACCGTACCGTTGAGGTAGCGTTTAAGGGTTGCGGGAACCTCGGCCGGCATGTGCTCTTTCAGCTTGTCGGGAGTAAGTGTAGGCTTGGTGGAAGCGATAGCAAAAACTTTCATGAAGATTCTCCTTGTTGGGACATCGTAGGAACTACAAGAACCACATTAGCGTCCAGGAGAGTCTTTTGGTAAAGGCGCAAACGACACCAATGATGTCGTTTGCGTCACACTGATTTCAGCCCTGGCTTCTGCCTACTTCGCCCGAGTGAGGATTGCTTGTCCCAGGTGGAAGGACGCATGATTCGTTCGATTGAGGAGCAGGGTGAATCGGTTCCTGGTGGGATCGGCGGCAAAGTCTTCCTCCGAAACGGCAGAGTGTCTTGCAAGCCAGTCTTGTGTCGAAAATTTTGTGATACCGGCGAGAAGCGCCGCATTCACATCGGTCCAGGCTTGCTTCAGCTCGGCCGCGGTGAGCGGGTCAGGCAGCGTGCGATCCGGATTGGCGATGTAACACTCATCGAGCTCCGGGTGGAGACGCTCTCCGAGAAACAGCAGTGGCAGCATTCGGTCATGGATGGCTGTGAGGTGTCCCAGCAGGTAGAAAAGCCGGTTCCTGCCGGGAGCAACTTGCTTGAGAAGCTGTTCCTCGTCATGCCCAGCGAAGAATTTATCCAGGCGGCCGGTGACTCCGCTCCATGATGTGACGGCTAGGTCGATAAAGGTCTGTTCCACGACTATGTTTCCTTTCCTTGTTCGGCAACTGCCGCGATGTGAGTGATTCGAAAATGTCGATAGGGCGTTTTTCCAGGTTGTTTAGAGCAATGGGACTCTCGATCGGATGCGATGATTTGTGGATCATAGACGGCCCATCCCGTCATCTGCGTGAGGGCTAACAAGACAAAGCCAAGGAAGGTGAACTCCCTTGGCTTCTCACTCTTCTTGCTTTTCCAGTCGCACGTGTGGCATGACGCGATGGAGATGAGGCGCGGATGAGAGGTACTCCGCCATCCACGCCTCTTTCTCGTTAACAGGACTACGCGTTCGGAGTATCGAAGGCAGGGATGATGCCGCCGAGACCGAGTGCGCCAAGTGCCTGGGCCTGGACCTGAGCTGCAGTCGCATTGAGGACATCCGCGCCGAACGCTGTACCGACGATCACACGCGCAGGACGCTGCCCCTTGGGTTCCGCTACGAGCTTGACGAGTGCTTCCGCCACCTCGTGAGAGTCGGGAGCATTCGGTCCGCTCAGCATTTGAGCGAAACCGGCGCGCATGTTGTCAAGAATGGTGGCAACCTCGCCGTAGGTGCCGATGCGGTCACTGTCCTCGGGCTCCATCTGCCCCTTGGTGTAGATGTCTGTCGGATAGGCGCTGGGCTGAAGAAGGCTTACCTCCACACCAAAGGGCGCGACTTCATAGCGGTAGCTCTGAGTGATCGAATCGAGAGCGAACTTCGTGGCTCCATAGATACCGAGGAAAGGCAACGTCGTGCGGCCGAGGACAGAACCGATATTGATGATGAGCCCTTCGCCCTGTTTCCGCAGGGTAGGCAGAACGGCACGCGAGGTGCGCTGGACGCCCACTACGTTGACGTCGAAAAGGCGGGTGACCTGTTCGCTGGTGTAAGCTTCCGAAATTCCCGTGGCGCCGGCGCCGGCATTGTTGATGAGAACGTCGATCCGGCCTGCGGCCTTCAAGACCTGAGCGACAGCGGCGTTTACGGATGCGTCAGTGGTAACGTCGAGTTCGACGACATCGATCTTGTTCGCCTGGAGAGCAGCCGCCTTCTCCTGGTTGCGGCCGGCAACGTCGCGCATGGAAGCGAATACCCGGTGTCCAGCCTTCGCGAGAGTCTCCGCGGCATCGAACCCGAATCCTGCGCTCGCACCTGTAATGAGAATAACTTTCGACATGATATGTACCTTTCGATGGAGGGAGGATGCAAGCCTTGGCATCCTCCGGACTATTTAGATTTCAATCTGCATCTAACCATGTGTTGGATGACATTTAAATTAAAAAGAACCACATTTTTTCAGCCGGAAAAACCTGATCCGGACTCAGGGGATGCGATGAGAAGATCGAAGCAGGAAACGGAAGAGACCCGAAGACATATTGTTGAGACGGCCGCGGCCGAATTCCGAGGCAACGGGATCGATGGCACAGGGCTGATCGGTCTGATGTCAGCCGCCGGATTGACTCACGGCGGCTTCTATAAACATTTCGATTCCAAAGACCAGCTTGTAGCAGAGGCGCTGGAACTCGCGGCTGGTGAAATGGTGGCCGCGGCGAAACATATCGCCTCCATAACTCCAGGACAACGTGGGCTCCAGGCCATCGTGACGGAATATCTTTCGTCGGCGCACCGCGATGATTCTGCCCACGGGTGCGTCTTCTCTGCCCTGGGCTGCGAAATCGCTAGGGGGAATGACGCGATACGAGAGCCCATGACTTCCGCGTTTCTCGAAGTTGTCGATAATCTGGCCGGGCAACTCGACACCATGCCACGTGCCGCGGCACGCAAGGAAGCGACTTGGATGTTTTGCGCAATGGTCGGTGCAATCACAATGGCTCGAATGGTGAACAACCCCGAGGTGTCGTCTTCGATTCTTCGCGAAACCCGGAAGCACCTCACGCATCCACGATGACAGCGGCGAATCGTGCGCCAAAGCCATAGGCCACTTCACGAATTACAGGGTTCCCCTTGTAACCCTTTGCTCAAAAGAGCCAGCATGCCGTAAAGCTGGTCGATATGAGGTGTATGGATGCCGAGGTGCTTCGCAATCTGCCTCGGAGAATCGACGATCGAATCCAGCTCAAGCCTGCGACAGCTCTCTACATCTTGAAGCATCGATGTCTTGAAGGAACCAAGAGAGGCTGTCACCGCAAGGACGCTGTCTAGAGTAGCCTTTGTGTGGAGCTTCAAGGCGCGAGCGATGAGATGCGATTCCTCCGCTAATCCGCTCAATAGAGGGCGCAATAGCGGAGAGCTCGCGATGCAGTCTGTTGTCGATCGCGTGAGCGCGGATAACGGATTGAAAAGAAGATTTGCTGTGAGCTTGTCCCATACATCTCCGTGAATGTTCAAGGATGCCTGAGCCGCGATCTCTGCAGCGCGGAACAACTCGATCAAGCGCACAACGCGATCGGTAACGGCCCCGGTAAGATCACCTAGGACAATTCGTCCGGGTGACGTCAAACAGGACGTTCCTTCTTTGTCGAGATGCGCAGCCACGTACAGCACGCTCCCGATGATTTGCTCTCGCGGAATCTCGTGCTGTAACAGGGTGAGGTTCCTCGACACTGGCAATCCATCTGTCAGCCACCACGGCACGCCATTCAACATCGGGACAATGATTGTTTCCCGCGAACAAAGCTTCAGGATGTCCTGCAGAGAGTCGGAAAGTGCGGTTCCTTTGACCGCAATGATCACAACCTCGTAAGTTCCGTTCGCCTGCGCGGCAGTGATCGCGCAGGCAGGCGAACGACGGCTCTGGCCTGGCGCTACGCTGTGCCACCCGTGCTTGCGCAACGTTTCTAACCGTTGTCCTCTTGCAATGGCGGTCACATCAACCCCTGCGGCCGCCAGATGAGAACCGATCCACGTACCGACCGCACCCGCTCCAAAAATGGCGATACGGAAGGCTCGCGCCCCAACCATAGGTAAACGCTCCATCTTCCCCTCTGAATATCGAATCACTTACTTGCGGATGCTGACTGCCGACAAAACTCCTGCCCGGCCTTCCGCGATGTTTCTTCCGAGATTCTTAACCTTCTGTGGAAAATCAGCTCCCATGACGCGGCTCAACGCAGAGCCACCAGGATGTTGATTTGTCATTACATTCTCGAACCATTGTAGGGAAATATCGGTTTCGTCGGACCATCGCTCAATCGAAAGACCTGCCTGTTCGAGCCCGGCTCGCGTTTCTTCAACGCTCAATAGAAAGCTAGTGGAGGAGTCCATCGCCCAAGGGGCTGGATATACGAGTTCCCCACTACGCCGCACTATATCGTGAATCGCAAACTTTCCATTGGGGCGAAGAACCCGAACCACTTCCCGGTAAAGAGAAGCACGATCGGCGATATTCATGGCCACGTGATGAAGGAAAACCGCGTCGAAGGAAACATCCTCGAATGGAATCTCAAGTGCGTTTCCTTGAGTGAACTTCACTCGATCGATCATGCCGCAACGAGCGGTAAGATACGTTGCGGCTTCCACGAAAGAAGGGCTGAGGTCGAGGCCCTCTACAAAGCAGCCATACGTAGCCGCGTAGTAGCGAGCTGGACCTCCAATTCCAGAACCCAGATCCAGAACTCTCATGGATGAATTAAGACCGACGGCATCAGCCAGATCTGCGGTAGCGAGGATACCGCGTGTGTGAAACTGATCGACTGGCGCAAGCAGACTTGCCGTGAGAGGCTCGCCTTTCGTTGCAAGGGTGTCGAGCACTTCCTCAATTCGCTCGAGGAGTCCCGCTTTGTTGTAATGCTCGCGTACTTTCGCTGTCGTCTCGTTCATTCCACTCTCCATCAACGGTCATTCCATTAGATCGGCTAGGTGCGCCGAAGGTTCTTATTCGAAAGCCGCGCGATTCTGCTTCACGAAGTCTGCAAGGTTTTGAGGCTTACGGCCGGTGATCATTTCAACCACATCATTCGTGCCTGCCATCATGTTGTGGTCCTGATCGTAGGTAATACCGGCGAGATGCTGCGCAAGGTACGGAATGACCTGCTTGCCTTCGTATATGTCGCTGATCCACTCTTCGGGCGGCACCTGTTGATAGTTCACTTGCCTGCCAAGGGCGATTGAGACCTCTTCGGCAACCTGAGGCGCGGTTAGTTCGGCAGGGCCAAAGAGCTCATACACTTTGCCCACGTGCGAATCAGGATGAGCAAGCATCGCGGCGATCACATGCCCCAGATCCTCCGCGGCGATCGGCGCGAAACGCCCTGCCGTTCCAAACGGGACATGATATTTGCCAGCCTTGATTCCCTTTCGCATGTATAGCAACCAGTTGTGGAAGATTGTCGGCCGCAAGTGGGCTACAGGCGTGCCGGCCCAGTCGAAGACGCGTTCAGCGATCCAATGGGCCAGCGCTGCATTGCTGAGCGCGTCCTCGCGAGCGGTGCGCTGAGACATACTGACGAGAAACTCTGTTTTCGCTTCCAATGCGGCTTCGGCGAAGTAGACGGCTGCTTCCACGAGGCCGGGCCGTATGGGATATACGAAGTAGGCGCGCTGCACTCCCTGGAAAGCCCTGCGAAGCGCGCGCACATCCAAGAGATCGCCAACCGCGACCTCTGCCCCCAGGTCTACGAGCTTGCTTGAGCGATCATCCTCTTTGTGTACAAGAGCCCGCACAGGAAATCCCTGCTCGACAAGGAGACGGGTTGCGACCCGGCCGGTGGATCCCGCAGCACCTGCAATCAAAATTCTTGGCTTCATGTTGGAAATTCTCCAATCGATCTCGAATCATTACTCAACGCGCTACAACCTCCACTAACCTAGCGGGTCACGACTCCCGGCACTAGGTGCGTAAATGCCAATGACCGGGGCATTTGCGTCATTGCTTTTGTTTGTCATTTCTGCGTTCGCAAGGAGGTCTTTGCTGCATCTGCAAGGGTCGCGACGGCTGCTCCGAGCATGATCGCGTCCTTGATGATGAGGCGGCCTACTCCAGAGAGGTATGGAAATCCGTGCGTGGAGTCTCCCAGCGCGGGAACCCAGGCTTCGGGTGTGGTCACAAGAAATGACAGCGTAGTGAGCGCCATGAAAATCAAAAGGAAGCTCCCAATCGCCGAGATGCGCGGCCAAATCGGATAAAGAGCGATCAGTATCCCGATCGTGACAATGAGGGTCCCAAGAGCATTCGAGAATGAATACGTTCCGTTGCTTTGCTGCCACTCGCGATGGGCCGGAATGAGCTCGCCTTCCTTGTTCATGTAGTGGTGATATTCGGGCGCCGGGTGATGGTAGAAGAATGACATCATAGGGCTGTTGGAAACGAGCGGCACAATGCTGTCTGCTTCGTAAGAAGCGAACTTGAGACCACCGATCCATACGAGAACGATCACCAGACCGAGGCGAAGCATTCCCATGCCAAGGCGATCGAGCCTGGACGCTGCAGTCAGAGCACGCAGTAGAGCGCTCTTCGGCCCTGTTTCCATCTCGGTTCCTAGTGAAGTGAATTTCTGAGTAATCACGGCTTTCTCCTTTGCGTTCCAGCTGGAACACCAACAAATCAAGGATCGCCCCCCTGGCGAGATGCATGATCACCGTTAGTCTCGAAATGTTATCCTTGCGTATCGCCATGGACACGCTTTCCTCACTGTTCACCCAGTACACGTTGTCGGCAACGGTCTTCTTCTCAGGAAGACTCTGCGGGATATCGAGCGATCACGCCAGCGACACAGCAGGACATCTCCATGTGTTGCGTCGGGGAACTCTCCGTATCGAACGGGGCCGCAAGAAGCCACAGGTCGTGTCTGAACCAGCGGTCCTGTTCTCTCCTCGCCCTCAGATTCACCGCTTCACAACGGATAAAGAGATTGGCGCTGAATTGGTATGCGCAACGGTCGAGTTTGGCGCGGGGATGCTCAATCCCGTCGTGCGATCTTTACCGGATTTATTGGTCGTGGTGTTGAGAACTATGCCTGCTCTGGAGCCAGCGGTCGACCTCTTGTTCACCGAGGCATTCGCAGCGGACACCGGCAGGCAAGCTGCCGTCAACCGCCTGGCTGAATACGTGATCCTTCTTCTTCTGCGTAATGCCGGTTCGACGAACCTGATTCGCAAGGGCACTCTTGCAGGGCTGGCTGATCCGCGTCTCTCAAAGGCAATCAGCGCTATTCACGCAGGTCCTGCGTTGCCCTGGACTCTTGAGTCTATGGCCGAGGAGGCAGGCATGTCACGGGCGCGCTTCGCGTTGCATTTCAACAACGTCGTGGGGACAACACCGTTCGATTACCTGGCGGAGTGGCGTATCGGCACGGCTCAGGCCATGCTCAAAAGAGGCCAAGCATTGAAGCTTGTTGCCCCGGAAGTTGGCTATTCCGGTACTGCTGCGCTCAGTCGAGCTTTCCTCAAACACACAGGAGAGACACCGACAGGTTGGCTTGCAAGAAACTCGGATGCAAAGGTGTAAGAAATCTCTATCTCCTGCGTTCGAATGCATAGACGCGCAAGTGGCGTCGAAAGGAGATAGACGATGAAATGCCAGAACTGCTCTTGTGGCCCGCACTGCGAATGTGTCACCTGCACATGCAAAGTCCGCAGCTAATCCACGCTCATCCAATGCGATTGGGAGGCCTCGGCCTCCCAATCGGAGATCTCATGACGAAACCACTGGATGAACTTCTTGTACATCGCAAGGAGTTCCCGGCTTTTGTGAAGCGGCGCGTTTCGGATGATGGCCTAGCCGAAGATATCGTGCAAACTGCCTATCTTCGCGCCTTCGAGCATCATGATGATTTCGACCCAGGCGAGTCCGCGGTGTCATGGTTCTACCGTCTGCTACGCGATGCCGCGATTGACAACTGCCGTCACCGATCCGTCAAGGACAAGGCTCTCGAAGCCTTGGCCTGCGAGATGGAGATAACGCCGACACGCGAACAGGAACTTGATATCTGTTCGTGTCTGCAACGTGTCTTGAACGATCCAAAGCCTGACTACGCGGAGAGCATCCGCGCCATCGATCTTGAAGATCAGCCGGTGCAGGATTTCGCTGCCCGCAATGGGATTTCAGCGTCTGACGCATCGGTACGAGTGCATCTTGCACGGGCAGCCCTGCGGAACAACCTGCTGCGCACCTGTTCCAGTTGCGCGGAAAAAGGCTGCCTGAACTGCACCTGCAAGAAGTCGAAACAGACGCAGGCATGATGCGAGTCCAGTTGCGGTGAACCAGGCATCAGATCTCGGCGCTTCAGCCTATTTGCTTGAGGCCGCCGGGATTTGAGCTGCACGCCCCAGCCACTTCCCGCGCGCGATAAACCACAAGCTCAGAATCGCGGTACCGATCAGGACCGATAACGGGAACCACCAGTTCGGATCACGAATGACAAACGGGAGCAGACCGATCGCAAGAGCTGGAGGCATGCGAACCTGAAAAACGCGCAGCAGCAAAATAGAGATAGCTACCGTGACAGCGACACTCAGTGTGCTTTGCCCCATGAGGCGTAACATCACGAGCCCGACCGAAGCGGTAAGGAAGCAGAAGAGTGGAAAGAGAAACGGGCGCTTCACCCATCCCGGCACTTCCGGATGTCCAAGAATCTCATAAGCCATCACAATGAGTGGTGGGAACAGGATGAACCGTAGGCCGGTACGCTCGCCGATCAAAGCCGCAACAGCCACGAAGGCAAGCACGTGAAGAAGACCCGTTCGGTCCTTCGTATTGCTTTCCAGTTGGTCGTCCAGACTCTCGATCTGCCGCGGCTGCATGATCGGATCGGGTTGCTGGGAAACGCGCTTCCAGATCAATAAAGCAATCACAAGAGCGACGAGCCCCATTATGACCGCTGCAGGGTACATCCAGCGCCGCTCTCCCAATACGAGTGGCAGAATGCCTGCAGAGAACGCAGGGCCAATAGATGACCTCAAGAGACGAATCACCAGGAAGCTGAGGACGGTGATTACTAGAACCCCTGCCACACCGAAATGAGAAAAGCGTGTGACTGCGAGACCGATGGCTCCGCAGATCGCGGGTGTTACCACGAGACGAACAGGTTGAGCGGCCCACTTGCCACGGGGGCGGGTGAATACGTCATGTGCCAGAGCAGCAAGTTCAGGGAAAAGCAGGAGCTGTAAGTGACTCGCATTCGCAACAGCCGCGACGCAGGCTACGAAACAAACGGCTACGCCTTCCGCTATCCAGATCCTCGTTCTGCTCAGCTCCGAACCACCCAATGCGGTCATCTCCATTCATGGCTGCGCCAGCCTGGAGGCCGGCGCCGATCCTTCAAATGTTATGTTCTTGAATCCACGTGACAATGGCGTTGCCGATCATCTCTGCTGAATCTTCCTGGAGGAAGTGTCGGCCGGGGACAGTCACCTCCGTCTGATTTCTCCATGCTCGGCAGAACTCACGTGGCGCTCCCGTTAGGATGGCGCCTGGTTCTGCGTTCACGAAGAGCTTTGGAATCTCGTTGCTCTCCATCCAGCGAGAGTAGCCGTCGATGGTAGCGACCACATCTGCTGGTTCTCCAGCGATCGGAATCTGGCGTGGCCAGGTCAGGGTAGGCCAGCGATCCTGTTCTCTCAGGAAGGGCTTGCGATACTCAGCCATCTCAAAGTCAGACAGTGTTCGAATTATCAATTTCGGCAGGAGCTCTTCGACAAAGAGGTTTTGTTTGAGGATCAGATCCTCGCCTTCTTCCGAACGCAGGGCCATGAAGGTCGGGCGCAGTTCGCTACCGCTATCGGTGGCTCTGAAGTTGCGAACGATCGTTTCCATGTAGACAAAACCCTGAACGCGATCACGATGGTGATTCGCCCAGTCGAAACCCAGTACGGCTCCCCAATCGTGCCCGACCAGGATGACCCGCCGATTGAGACCAGTCACAGCCTCCATGAACGCCCATAGATATTCTCGATGCGTGGCCAGGCAATACGTGTCCGTGGAGGTCGGACGAATCTTTGCGGAATCTCCCATTCCGATGAGATCCGGCACGATGATATGCCCAAGACCTTCAAGCGAAGGCACCACGTCACGCCAGATGTAGGACGAAGTAGGGTTGCCGTGAAGAAAAAGTATCGGAGTTCCGCGCCCCCTTTCATGGTAGGCCATTTGACGGCCAAGAACGCTTACGGTTTTCTTTTCGAGAGGTAATTCTGTCACGGCGATCTCCTTATGAAGGCGACCTTGGCGGGCCGCCCAGCGCTGTGCGGATGGTTTAGCGACGCACTCTGGAGATTGCAAAGTTCTCGAGATCTGCGGCGATCAAAGTGCGCTCCCACAAAGGCTGCCCTTCTTCGCCCCTCAGACATATGCGACGTTTCCTCGCGAAGACGAAGCCGTCGACGACCTGGTGGTCGAGCATGTAGTGTGCGATCTTCAGGTTCTGGCGCACGTCTACGGTGTAGTCCTGGCGGCGCATGATTCCTTCTGAGTCGAAGTAGTGAATCTGCTCTTTGGAATGGGCTGGGTAGGAGTCAGGATAAGTCACCTTCAAGCCTTGCCAGGTTTCGCCACCTTCGCTCCAGGGCTCTGCGTTCTCGCACACAATTCCCGGCTCGAGGAACGAGTATGGAAGCGTGTGGTACATCCAAAGCGAATACCCGAGGAAATAGATCAGCTGCGGGCCGGTCCAAGGCGCGCCCTGCGGCAGTTGCTCGAGCACTTCCCGCGGATGATCCAGCGACTCGACCAGGGTGCCGCCCTTCGATTCGATCCACGTACGATCTATCCGATAGATGCCAACTTGATCTTCAGATAGGAATGGTTTGAAGGTCACTTCTTTGACCTTCGTCGCGATATGAACCTGCATCGGTGCCTGAGTGAGAGCTTCGCCGAGCGGCCCTCGTTGCTTGAAACCCGAGCCCGAGGCTCGAAAGGTTGCGGAAATCTTATCGACACTACTCCATGGCTCCAGTCCACCGTGGGCCTCGATTACTTTTTTCACAAGAGAATTCATAGGCTCGCCACTCTCCTTCGCGTCGGTCATTGCGACTAAGAGCAATCTAGGCGATTGGGAGTACGCCTGCCAGAGGCACACATGACAATTTTGGCGGAATTCACGCCAACACCAAAATCCACTGCGTAAAGGCGTGCCTCTGCTTCGTATGCGTGGCCAAGTGGATATGCCGCCCTTTTCACCGAGCGACGACGAAACCGGCTAGCCGATATTTGCGAAGATGGTGCGACGTCGTCGCCGCGCTCGATGGAAGGCCTCTCGCAATCTCCGAAGGCATGATGCCAGGGCAGCGATGAATGCGCTTTAAGAGGTTCGTATCGGATTTTATCTGCAACGGCGTGCGCGATTATTCAAAGCTGTTCGTCCGATAGCTTCTATATCAACCACCCAGAGCGTGTTTGGGGCTCCAGCAACCTCGACAAGTGCGTTGGAGATAACGCGCTCGTTGATGGGTCTCATTACAAGGCAGCAACTTCCGGGTGTGCGACCAACCATCTAGGACACCGGGCATGAAATCATCAGGCTTTAGAATTCCCTATGCGAACTCCTTGGGGCTCGCTAGCATCATGAGGAGCCTTTGGATGAGTCCAACGACGACGATTTTTCCTGGTTCAACGAAATCCGCTGCTTCCGCCAACATCAACCGGGAGGAAACTCCGTTCGAGGCGTTCGCCGGCATCTGCTCAGTTCTGGTGGTGGGTCTGTTCATTATGACCTTCTTAGCTCAGAACTTCCTCATTCCGTCAGGCTCGATGAAAAACACTTTGCTTATCGGTGATCACCTGATGGTCGACCGTATCACGCTCATGCCGCAGGCTTCGTGGATGCCGCTAGCCAGTTATCGCGAGCCGAAGCGCGGCGATATCGTGGTGTTCTACAAGCCCGTTTATCAGCCTGGCATTGATCAGACTGACGCGAATGGAACACCGCAATATACTCCCCTGGTCAAGAGATTGATTGGTGTACCAGGAGATCATATTCATTTGCGCAACGGCGTTGTGACGATCAATGGTGTCGCACAGCCTGTTGGGTTTGCGCAACCGACGACGCCGGATAATTTCAACGAGTTCCTCGATGATTTCCCCGCAGTACCCCCAACCCCGGAAATTGGGGCCACTGAGTCGTGGGCCGCGAGCTTCCCGAATGTCGTCCAGGGCGGTGACTTGGTGGTTCCGCCCGGCATGTACTTCATGATGGGCGACAATCGGCACAACAGCCTGGACTCGCGTTACTGGGGCTTCGTACCGCGTGCCAACATAATTGGCCGTCCTCTGTTCAACTATTGGTCGTTCAATGCCAGAGATGGACAACTTGAACAAACGGGATTGGGTCACAATCTCGCGTGGATCAGCCACGTTCTGGTGCATTTCTTCCCAGATACGCGGTGGAAACGCACTTTCCATGTTGTTCGTTGAAGCGAAATTGCAAGATCGCAATTCGGCCTTTCTGCGTTCAGGGCGAGTGACCGCCGACTCGTCAGCGACTCGCTTGGTTAACCTTCCCGACGAACCGGTTAGCGTCGGCAATCCGTCATGGCGAACTCCCTGGTTGACGCGTACAGGAAGAGTCACTGATCGAGAGCAAAAGCATGGAGCCCTTACAAGCAACTTGCATCACGCAACGCACTGTTATCGACACCCCGTATGGGTGCTGCAGATTCCGTAAACACCAAAGTTCAGATACCATTTGGAAGATTCGCCTTAAGGCAAATGTCAACCGGCTTTTGTCGACTCTTCATTTCGAGTGATAGAACATGCCTAGCCGTCGCGGGTTTTTATACAGCGCAGCGAAGTGTAGTGCAGCCCTCTATCTTGGCTGCGCAAAGCCGGCTGTTGTCAGAGCCAGTCGACTACCTTACGTGCCCAGGCGAACTGGAGCCTCGCCCGTACCCCTCTCAGATAATTTCGTGGGATTCGGTTACGAAATGTCTTCAGTTGCCACTCCAGAATTGCTGAGCCCAAACAATCATCGGTACATAAATCTAATCGGTGGGTTGGGGTCTGCAGGAGTGTTGCGCGTTGGAGGCATCGTAGCCGACTACACGCGATACCAACCAAATGGAACTTCCATTGCGGAACGCCAGAATACAATCATCAATCATGCCGATCTGGAGCGTTTCGGTGAGTTCCTTGAAGCAATCGGGTGGAGTGTGATCTGGAGTGTCAACTTCGCGCAAGGCAGCCTGCAAGACGCGATAGTGGAGGCGCGTGCAGTTGCCGGCGTACTCAAAAGCCGCCTGTTGGCTCTTGAACTTGGCAATGAAGTAGAAAATTATGGCCATGGGGAAAAGCCATTTCGTCTACCTCCATACAACTACGACAGGTATCGCGCTGAATTTAGCGAGTGGCATGCTGCGATTCAGAAGGCAGTGCCTGGCATCCGCTTCGCAGCACCAGACACTGCCAGCTCAATCGATTGGGTGGAACGCATGGCAAGCGACGCAAGAGGTGACGTCCAACTGCTAACCACACACTATTATCGAGGCAATCAAAGGTTTGGTACTCGAGAACAGCTTCTTCATCCTGATCCGCACCTGGAAGACGTTCTGCTACGGCTTCACGCCGTATCCGAACGGGCCGGAATCCCGTGGCGTATGTGTGAAACCAACTCGTTCTTTGGGGGCGGACGTCCCGATGTAAGCGATACCTTTGTCGGCGCTCTCTGGACGTTGGATTACATGCTCCTGCTTGCGCAACACGGCTGCGCTGGCGTGAACATCGAAACCGGCGTCAATCAGTTGGGCTTCATCAGTTCCTACTCGCCGATTCAGGACGATCTCAAAGGTACAAATACAGCGGGCGCTCCTTACTACGGTATGTTGGCATTCGCTGCAGCCTCAGCCGGGTGCAACCAGTTACTTCCAATCGATGCGAACCTTCCAGGTATCGACTTGACGATTTACGCTTTGGGCTCTGGCGGCAAAGCACGCTCGATCGTTGTTATAAACAAAGACGATTCGCAGGATTCGCTTCTCTCAACGAAAGAGTTGGGAATCGAGAGTGCCATTGCTCTCAGACTTAGCGCACCATCTCCAGACAGCAAGACTGGCATTACCCTCGGGAATTCCGAAGTATCCCCGAACGGACGATGGACAGCGAGGAGCAAGGAAACGATTCACGATGGAGCCGTAACGGTGCCTCGAATGAGCGCCGTCGTGCTTCGCTCATCAACGAGCGAAGCACAATGAACGCATTGGCGATTTCATACTTTTCGAAACCAGAACCGCGGTTAATTGCTGCGGAGAGCGATCGCGGGATCGACTTGCGTGGCGCGGCGGGCAGGCAGGTAACAAGCGAGTAGCGATACTAGAACGAAGACAGCCGAGATAAGGCTTAGGACGCCGGCGTCGCGCATACTGCTTTGGGTCCACTTGTGGAAAGTATCGCTGAGACCGATGCTGAGGCTGATGCCAGCGAGGAGACCAATGCCGGCGGTCCAGGCGACGGAGGCGAGCGTGAGCCTGAGCACCTGGCCGCGTGTGGCGCCGAGAGCCATGCGAATGCCGAAGTCGCGCGTGCGCTGCTCGACAGAGTAGGCGACCGTGCTGAAAAGACCGATGGCCGCAAGGCCAAGCGCGACGACGGAAAAAATACCGAAGAGGATGGAGATAAAGCGATCGTGCGACCAGGCGAACGTGGAGAGGAAATCTTCGTAGGCATAGGTCTGGTTGGCGGTCTGGCTCTGATCAACTTGGCGCATGGCGTTCGCAATCGAGTGCGTAGCGAGGCGGGGATCGCCGGCGGTGCGGACGAGGATGCTGCTTCCTGAGAAGATCACGGCAGTGCTGGGAAGATAGATCTGCGGCTCGATAGGCTCATGCAGGCCGCCGTTACGCACATCCGCGACAACGCCTACGACCTGGTAGGGCTGTTCGGGGTTGGGAGCGGCTACGGCAGGAGGGAATGTGTGCCTGAGGTCGGATGGCATGACCATGCGGTCGATAGGGTTCGCGCCGGATAGATAGCGCTTCACGAAACCCTCTGAGACCAGAGCAAGGTGAGATCCGCGCAGAACTTCCGCGCGGGTGAAGACGCGCCCGGCGAGAAGCGGAATCCGCTGGACGGCGAAATAATCGGCGCTAACCATGAGGACACCGGCGCGGCGGCTCGCGTCGGGAGGCGCTCCGGGCAGATCGACGGATTGATTCCAGACGCCCATCGGGGGCATCCCGCCGTAGAATTCCGCCGCTGCCGTGACGCCAGGGGTGGCTTTGATTTTTTCATTCAAGGCGTCGACATACTGTGATCTGGCGGCCCAGGTGGTATGAGCGCCTTCGGGAAAGTTGGCAAGGATGAGCAGCGAGTTGTGTGGGTCAAAGCCGAGCGAAGCTGTGTACGCCTCAAGGAAGGTTCGCATCGATGCTCCGGCACCCGCCAGTAGAAGGACGGTGAGCGCGATCTGACCGACCATCATGGCCGAACGGACTTTGGCGCGGCGAGAGGTAGTGGTACGGCTATCGCCTGACTGAAGGATTGCGTTGAGGCGCGGGTTGGAGAATTGCAGCGCGGGGGCAAGCCCGGCGGCAAGTCCAGTGGCAATCGAGACGGCGGCGCTGAAGAGCAGGACGGGGATGTTGAGGCGGATGACGACTTCGTTCGGGATGGAGTGATCGGGCAAAATGACGACGATCAGCCGGATGGCGAGATAGGCCAGACCGATCCCAAGCACACCACCGGTGACGGACAGTAGCGTGGCCTCGGTGAGCAGTTGCCGGATGATGCGCAGGCGACCTGCGCCGAGTGCGGCGCGCAGACCGAGTTCATGCTGACGCGACGTACCGCGGGCAAGCATGAGTATGGAGACATTGACGCAGCCGATGAGCAGCAACAGCGCGACAGCGGCAAAGAGCAGCAGCAGCGTGCCTTTGAACTCGCCAAGGAGGCCGTCATTGATGGTCTTGACTTCGATGTCAAAACTGCCAGGCGGCAGCATATCCGGATGATTGTGGCCCAACTGGCGGACCAGCCCGGAGATCTCCGCCGAGGCCTGGCTTACGGTGACGCCGGGATTGAGGCGGATGACAGTGCTGAGCGGTCTCGGGGGACCCGCGATCGCCGGAAGCGGCAGGTAGACTTCCCCATCGCCCCAGGTGAAGCGCGGCCCAACTACGCCTATGACGATGTAGCGGTGATGATTGAGGTCAAGAGACTTGCCCAGTACGTTGGGGGCCTGGGCGAAGTGCTTTTTCCAGAAGAGGTAGCTGATGACAGCTACATCGGGTGGCGCTACACCTTCGGGCGCTTCCTGGGCGGTAAAGGTGCGGCCCAGGATGGGAGGCGCATCGAGAAATTGAAAGCCATTGCCGCTGAGCTCAACGGTCTGTACGGTCACCGGGAGGTCACCGTCGGTCGAGGTCATCTCCACGCTCTGCTGGGCGAAGGCGGAGGCGACCGACCGGGCCTTGCGCAGCTCTTGCACATCGGCCATGAGAAAGCGCATCGTGCTATTGAAGCCGTGCTTGTCGTTCAGATAGATCATGGCAATGCGGTTGGCGTCGCGGTAAGGGTAAGGATCGATCAGGACTCCATAGAGAACACTGAAGATAGCCGTGGATGCACCGATGCCGAGAGCGAGTGTGAGCACCGCCGTCACGGTGAAGCCGGAGCTCTTGCTTAATGTGCGCAAGCCATAGCGCAGGTCCTGGATGGTTTGTTCGACCCATAACAGCGAGCGCTCGTCGCGATGCGCCTGTTTTGCCTGCTCCACGCCTCCGTAGGCGCGCTTGGCGGCCAGCCGGGCTTCTTCGGGCGGCATGCCGCGGCGTTCGAAGTCGTCAGCGAGCAGGGTAAGATGCGATGCGACTTCGCGCGCAAGATCGTTCTCGGCTTGCTTGTTGGAAACGAGGTTACGCAATCGAGCGATGATTCTTCTCAAATACGCCATAGCTGTTCATTACTCCATCAGCAGTTTCTCAACGACGCCTGCCATCTGGCGCCAGCGTTCGGTTTCTGCTTCGAGCGCCTTCAACCCTGCCTTGGTGATGCTGTAATACTTGGCCTCGCGATTGCTTTCAGTCTTACCCCAGGAGCCACGGGTCCAGCCGTGCTGCTCTATGCGGACCAGAGCCGGATAAATGGTTCCCTGGTTGAGGTTCAACGTGTCCTCTGAGACCTGCTGAAGTCTGCTTGCAATGCCATAGGCATGCTGCGGACCCATGCTGGCAAGGGTCCGCAGGATCATCAGGTCGAGAGTACCTTGCAGGATCGGGATGGGCATCTTCTTCACTTGGCATTCAAGTGAATACCCTTTTCCAGTTGAATGTCAAGTGAACGCCGCCAGCAAGCGAGGCGCTGAACGCCTACGGCTGACGACGCATGATGCCAATCCCAGATGTGCCCAACGAATAAACATTGCATCGCCTCCGGGTTTCCCGGCTGCGATCAGACGACCGCCGATCTGGATTTCTGGATCTGTTCCAGTTCGCCGCCATTCACATGGCAGAGCTTAGCGCACGTTCGGCGAAGATCGTGTGGCGATACTGTTCAACTGCATCCGTTCAGCGACCCTTCGCACCACGCACCAAATCACGTTCTCAGAGATCCCCGTGCCCCAGGGCGTACCATGCCGGCTGACGGCACGGGAGATTCGGCCCGAAGCCACCTTTGCCAACCTTCTCCGGTGATCGACGGCGTCCTTCACCCAGACGGGCATCGGAATGGTACGAACATGATTACCTTTGCCGACGAGGTCCACTATCGCCAGTGTCCTTGTCTGATCTGTAAATCGATCCTGCCACGCGGCAATTACACTGCGATCCGTAATAACCGCGTCTCTGCTTCTGCGCGGAACCAACCGTGCGGGAAGAGAGGCCGGAGGGCGTTCTCGCGAACCAAGCATGAGCCGCCGATCCATCCACAAAAAATACTTGAGGATAAGTGCGCCTTTTTGAGTACGATTAACATCTAAAATCCACAGCGACACGATAGCGTTCGATCGTAATCTATCGAAGTGACGTGCAGGGTACCTAATGGGGCCTTGCGGTTAGAGCTTGAACCGAATCGAAAAGGAGAGAACATGAGCAATTTGAATGGAAAAGTGGCAATCGTAACAGGCGCTTCCAAAGGTGTCGGCGCAGGTGTCGCGAAGAATCTCGCAGCCAGCGGCGCAAGCGTAGTAGTCAACTACACCTCGGCAAAGGCCGACGCGGACAAAGTTGTGGCCGAGATCACCAGCAAAGGTGGGAAGGCTCTGGCCGTGCAGGCGGATGTCTCCAAGGCTGCAGATGTGGCCAGGCTCTTCACCGAAGCCAAGGCCACATTCGGTCAGATCGACATCCTCGTGAACAACGCGGGTGTGTATGCCTTCGCTCCCCTCGAAGCTCTGACAGAAGACGACTTCCACCGCCACTTCAACATCAACGTGCTTGGCACACTCCTCACGACTCGCGAGGCCGCGAAGTACTTCGGACCAGCAGGCGGCAGCGTCATCAACATCAGCTCAGGAGCGAGCATCGGTCGGATGCCGAACACTGTTGTCTACGCGGCAAGCAAGAGTGCCATGGATGCGGTTACGCGTGTCCTTTCGGTGGAACTGGCTCCGAAAAAGATCCGCGTAAATACCGTGGCTCCCGGCGCTACCGCAACGGAAGGTCTCACCGCGATGGGTGCGGTCGGCACTGATTATGAGAGGGTTCTTGTCGCGACGATCCCGTTTGGGCGCCTCGGCCGACCCGACGATATCGCGAAGGCGGTCCACTTCCTTGCTTCGGATGATTCCGCTTGGGTGACGGGTGAATACATCACCGCTTCGGGCGGCCAACGCCTCTAATCCTTTCAGGGCTCGCCAGCCTGGCGAGCCCTGAACTTTTATGAAGCGGTCCAGTTCGCTTCATAAACTCCAGCAAGCTCTCTGCATTACGAAACTCTGAGGTCATCATGACAAACGAAGAAATTTTGGTAGGTACAGTGATCCACAATTGGTCGGTGACCATGTCGCGACTCAAAACGACCCTGGACGCCATGACTGACGCCGAGTTCGAATCGGAAGTTGCGCCGGGACGAAACCGCGTCCACTACCTGGTTGGGCACTTGGCTGCATTCCAAGATCGTCTGAACGAACTGATTGGCATGGGTGGGCGTCTCCATCCTGAGCTTGACGTCTTCATTAGTAATCCTGATCGCTCTTTCAACTACGACATGAGTCGCGCTCAACTCACCCAGATTCTTTGGGACCTTGTGGCAATTACGACAGAGGCAACTCAGACCAGGAAGTCATCGGAATGGCTGGAGCGGCATAACGCAGTCTCTGCCGAAGACTTTGCAAAGGAGCCGCTGAGAAACAGGTTGGCTATCCTTGACGGCCGCGCAACCCACGTTGCTTTGCACCACGGTCAAATGCGCCTGGCCCTAAAACGCAAATAGTTGCCTTCATCGCCTGCAGATCAGCGCGGAGCGATCCAAGCCAACAATCGGAAGGAGGTACGAAGCATGAAACGAAAAATCTTGGTGACGGGTGCTACGGGTCTAACAGGTTCCAAAACTACGGAACTCTTGCTCAAGCAGGGATTTGAAGTCCGTGCCTTCGTGCACAAAATTGACCATCGTTCAGACAAACTCGAAGTCTTGGGAGCGGAAGTGGTCAGCGGCGACATGTTGGATCACGAGTGGGTACGAGTAGCCTGCGAAGGCATCAACGCTGCTTACTTTATCTATCCCATCGCTCACGGGCTAATCAATGCGACGGCGTATTTCGCGCAGGCTGCCAGAGAGGCCGGATTCGACTTGATCGTGAATATGTCTCAAAAATCTGCCCGCGAAAACTCACGAAGCCACGCCGCCCGAGACCATTGGATTGCGGAGCGGGTATTTGACTGGTCTGGAGTTCCCACGACCCACATTCGCCCGACCTTCTTCGCGGAGTGGCTTACCTATCCCCATCACCTGAAGCAGATCGTGGAGAATGGGGCAATCGTTCAAGCGCTTGGGAGCGGTCGCCACGCTCCAATCGCGAGCTTCGATCAGGCTCGCTTCATTGCTGCTGTTCTCGCCGATCCTGCGTCTCACAGGGGCAAGACCTATCCGCTCTGTGGCCCGGTGGAGATGGATCAGTACACACTTGCAGAGAAAGTCGGCAAAGTGATCGGAAAGCATGTCGAGTACAAGCCAATATCGATCGAGGCTCTTGGTCACAAACTCGAAGCTGCAGGCCTGTCTCCATTTCGGATTCAACATCTGTGTGCCGTGGCACAGGACTATCAGGATGGAATCTTTGAGGGCACAGACGAAATCATTGGACGCGTGACTGGCACGCCGCCAATGACAGTTGAAGAATTCGTAACATCCAACATCGCGCTCTTTCGCCAACAGCGCTAATCACAACTTTGGTCGCGAAGCGAGCCCGCTCCCCCTGCGGAGTGTGAGCGGGCCGACGGCACTCCTGGCTTGCAGAGCGGCTGCGCGTGGCTCCGACCTAATAACCGACAGCCAATCGTAGTCGGAGGCGGCTTGATCGAGGAGCAGACGGAACGAGCCATGAAAATGCGCCGTTTTGAGTACGACTGACATCTAAAAATATGCGACACGTTAGCGTGCGATTGTAATCTAAAAGGAGAATCATCATGGCAAACGAGCTGTTTTTGATCTGTGGCGCGACTGGCCAAATCGGCGGCACCGGAAGGTATGCAGTAGATAATCTACTTCAAGCTGGCAAGAAGGTGCGCGCTTTCGTCCACTCGAAGGACGAGCGAAGCGAGGCTTTAGCCCGCAAAGGCGTAGAGATCGCTGTCGGCGATTTGTTCGACATCGATTCGGTGCGCGCTGCCCTTGAGGGAGTGACCGCGGCCTACTTCGTCTATCCAATCGAGGACGGCCTGCTAAAGGCAGCGCCGATCTTTGCGCAAGCGGCTCGCGAGTCGGGACTCAAGACGCTCGTGAATATGTCGCAAGTCTCGGCCCGGCGTGAAGCAAAGAGCCACGCAGCTTTCAACTACTGGCTCATGGAGAGAATGTTTGACCACTCAGGGATTCCGGAGGTCACACATCTGCGACCAACCTTCTTCGCCGAAAATCACCTTACTCCTCTTTTCTTGATGGGTCACAAACAGGGCCTGGCAGCATTCTCCCTCTCGACGGGCAGGCATGCGCCGATTGCCGCTGAAGACCAAGGACGGATGATCGCTGCAATCCTTCAGAACCCGAGCAAACATGCTGGTAAGACCTATCCGCTCTACGGGCCGAAGGAATATACGATGACCGAGCTCTACGCCGAGATTTCGCGCGTCCTAGGGCAAGAAGTCAAGTACAAGGTTGTTCCGGAAGACGAGCAGCAAAAGATTTTTGATTCCTTCTTGTCCCCCTATCTCGCTCAACACTTGCGGGAAGTTGTAAGGGATCAAACGAACGGCGTCTTCGCAGGAACAGATCACGTCATCGAAGAAGTGACCGGAAAGCCGCCGATGAGCATCGAGGAGTTCGTAAAGAAGAACTGGGACATCATGCAGGTCGATGCGAAAGCTTAACAGGTCCGGTGCGGCCATTTGAACGAACCGTAATCAGCGAGCTGGCTTCATGGGAACGGTCAGTTCTTATGGGGCCTCCTTCCACTAACAAGACCGGCCATGCCAAGCCTGGCACGCCAAAAGGATTTGAAACAATGATGAGCACTGAAGTTTTGTTCAAGCCGCTGCTAGTCAACAACCTTGAACTGAAGAACAGAATCGTCCTGCCGGCGATGAGCCGTGAATCAAGCCCCGGCGGTATTCCGAACGACGCTACGACCGAATACTACCGCCAGCGTGCCGCTGGCGGTACTGGCCTGATTATCACAGAGGGATCGGCCATCGACCGGAAAGCGGCTATCAATAACGTCGACATGCCGAACCTCTACGAGCCCGCTGCAATCGAAGGCTGGAAGAAGACAGTCAATGCGGTACACCAGGCAGGGGCGAAAATTGCCTCACAGATTTGGCACCAAGGAATCTCGCGCAAAAACGGTACAGGGCCCTATCCAGACGCACCGACCGAAGGGCCAAGCGCTTTCGGTGCGGATTCTGTTGAGATGTCGGAAGAGGACATCGCCGACACGGTCGATGCCTTTGCGAAGGCAGCGAAGATTGCCCAGGACATCGGCTACGACGCGGTCGAAGTCCATGGCGCTCACGGCTTCCTCGTCGATCAATTCCTCTGGGAGAAGACGAATCGCCGGTCGGACGCCTACGGTGGGAGTATCGAGAAACGCACGAAGTTTGCAACCGAGGTCATCCGCGCAATGCGGAAGAGTGTTGGTCCGTCATTTCCGATCATGCTCAGGTTCTCCCAATTCAAAATGGAAGACGTTACGGCGAAGCTCGCGCAGTCGCCGCAGGAACTGGCGACCTTGCTGGAGCCAATCTCAGCCGCTGGCGTCGATATCTTTCACGCATCGACCCGCCGCTATTGGGAACCAGAGTTTGAAGGATCGGATCTCAACATTGCTGGCTGGACGAAGAAGATCACCGGTAAGACGACGATCTCGATTGGGTCCGTGGGATTGAGCGGTGCAGACGTCTTCGGTTCGCTACAGGGAGAAACTACGACGGTTGGCGATCTCTCGAATCTGATAGATCGTATGGGGGCCAATGAATTCGACCTCGTAGCTATTGGCCGGGCGCAGGTCAACGATCCTGAGTGGACCAACAAAGTGAGGGAGGGCCGTTTCTCCGAATTGACCCCCTTTACGAAAGAGTCTCTAAAGAATCTTGGCGGGGCAGAAATCAAGCCAATCACCAGAAACTAGGTATCTCAAATTACAACGTTTTCATCGTGCCTGGACGCTGAATGTTTCGTGAGCGTACAGGCACCTGATATTTGCGGCCGAATCATATAGAGTGTTGCGATAATCTAAGATACGAGGCCCGTGAGCAGCCAATGAAAAAATCACGTGAGGAAACGGCGCAGACCAGGGAACATATTCTCAAGACTGCGTCCCAGGAGTTCCGCCGCGGTGGTATAGCCAATACCGGGGTTGCGGATGTCATGGCGGCCGCGGGGCTTACCCAGGGCGGCTTCTATCGTCATTTTGAGTCCAAGGATGCCCTCGTAAAAGAAGCGTTGGACTCGTCGATCGAGGATTTACGTACCTGGATTCTTTCATCGTTCGGTCGGCGTCACGGCAAATCCGCTCTCGTAGCTGCCATTGAGGACTATCTTTCGCTCGAACACCGAAAAAGTACAGCCGATGGCTGCCCCTTCGTTGCGCTAGGCAGTGAGATTGCCCGTGAGAGTCGCGATGTGCGGGATGTCGCTACAGCAGGCTTGAACCAAGTAATTGATGACCTTGCACAGCACATGGATGGATTGACACCATCGGCTGGCAAAAAGGAGGCATCAGTTATTCTCTCCACTATGATTGGCGCCATGACAGTCGCACGCCTTGTCTCTGATGAATCCCTATGCGCGTCCGTTTTGGCGCAAGCCAGAAAGAGTTTGGTCGATCGCGTAAATCAGCTTTTACCGACATAGGCACCAAACGCTGCAGCCCTGCTCTCATCGAGATAGCAGCCCCGGTCCGTACCAGTCTGTCAGATGCCACCTCCATACGCCACTCTGTGAGATAGTCCAACGGCGATTTACCGACCGTCTCTCTGAACTTGCTGGCGAAGCTCGTCCGAGACATTTCCGCCCGTTGATACAAAGACTGAACCGTCCAGCGGAATCCCGGCGCTCATCATGCATCGCCGTAAGAGCCAGACGCATGCATTGGTCCCGCGGAGCAAATAGCCAGCCGATGCTGCCGCTTGGCGGCGCCCGCGCGATCATAGGGCTTCTTGGAAGTATTCCGCCTCTTTCCGGTACTTAAAGTAGTGAGAACAGGCCAATGCGCTCATGCAGAGCTCAACGAGTGGATTGGCGACTGTGCATAGATGGGAATGATCGCTCGAGACGGGAGTATTTCTCATTAGCTATTTGCGTAACAAGGACCAAAGGCCATCTTGACCGTCAGCGAATCTGTGTCGAACAGTTCATCTACTCTGCTCGCAACGCCCGCGCAGGATCCACGGAAGCAGCCCGCTGCGCTGGAATTATTCCAGCAGCGCAAGCTGCCACCAGCAAAGCCCCAATCGCTACAGCCAGCGCGCCGCCGCTCACAGTTGTCAGCTCGTACAGCTGCGACCTCACTAGCGTCACTCCGTAATAGGCCACTGGAATCCCGATTAAGATACCGAGCACTGTCTGCAGCAGAGCGCTGCACATCACCATCGCCACCACGCCGCCGCGATGAGCCCCCAGCGCCATCCGTATGCCGATCTCGGTCGTCCGCCGCGCAACCGCATACGAGGTTACGCCATACAGCCCCACCGTCGCCAGCAGCAGTGCCAACCCGCCAAACAGCGTCATCAGCGTCGCCAGCATTCGCTCATGCGTGAACTGGTCCGCAATCTGCGCATCGAATCTCTCAAACTTCTGTAACGCCAGGTTCGGATTAATTCCCATCAGCGTCCGCCCGGCAATTTGCTCCATGTCACTCACCGGATAGGACGTCTCAAGGACAATAGCGCCGGCATACCCTGCCTCGGATGGCTGCGTCAGCGCGCCAAAGTACATGGGGTGCGCTCCGATCTTGCGTACGTCAGTGTATGACGTTCCCTGCACCACGCCTGCGATCTCGTAGGGCGTGGCGGCATTCCCTCCTGCAATAAAGCGGTGTCCGATCGGGTTCTCTCCCGGCTTGAAGATCGCCTTGACGAAGTCCTCGTTCACCACCGCAACGTGCGGCGTTGTTGCCGTGTCCTGCGCGGTGATTCCACGCCCCATCAGAACGCGAGTCCCCACCGAATCGAAATACTCCGGATTCACAATGATGTTCGTGGCATCCCGGTATACGTCCTGCTGTCCCACTAGTTGAATTCCGTAGCCGTCGTTGTTACCTTCCATCGGAGTGAAGGTGCTCACCCCGACCTTTACCACGCCTGGAATCGCATGAAACCGATCCTCAAGCGTCCGGTAGAGTGCAGCTACCTGATCGTCCTTGTAGCCGGCCGCCTGTGCGTTGATATGAACGATGTAACGATTCTTCGATTCCAGCTTCATGTCCGCATGCTGCAGCCTGCCCAGGCTTTGCGCGAAGAGTCCGGCGCCCACCAGCAGTACGACCGACAATGCCGCCTGTAGCACCACCAGCGTGCGCTGCAGCAGTGAAGCTCCGCCCGCCGTCGTTCGCGCCCCGCTACGCAGCACATCCGCCGGAGCAGCCTTCGCGCCCATCAGCGCCGGTGCTACACCAAACATGACACCCGTCAGCATCGACACACCCAGCGCAAACCACAGTACCTCCAGTGACGGACTCGCACTGATCGACACATGCTGCTCTCCCGGAAACGCAAGCATTAGTAGCAGCCTCGCCCCACCATACGACACCGCCAGCGCCGCAGCCCCGCCCATCCCCGCCAACAACAGGCTCTCCGTCAGCAACTGCCGAACAATCCTCCCCCGCATTGCGCCCAGAGCCGTCCGCACGCTCATCTCTGCCTTCCGTCCCATCCCGCGCACCAGCAGCAGATTGGCCATGTTCGCGCACGCAATCAGCAGCACCAATCCGCTGATCCCCAGCAGCAGCTTCAGGTTGGAAGCGTAGTCCTTCTGCATCGACTGCGTGCCTGCCCCACCGGCCGTCAGTACTAAATGTGTCTTAGCGATATCCGCGGCTGTAAACTCAGGATCTGTCGAGTGCACTTGCTTGAGTTCCGCGCTCAACTTCTCCTGCAACGGCCCCAGCGCTGTTCCCGGCTTTACGCGCCCGATGATATCCAGCCAATTCTGCGTCGGATCACGGAAGCCCTTTCCCCCTGCCTGGTCGGGTATCGTTGCTATCGGCAGGTAGAAATCCGGTGGCGTACTCGATATGCGATCTCCATAGAAACCTTCAGGCGCCACGCCCACCACCGTCACCGGCCTCGTGTTCATCCAGAAGGTGCTGCCGACTACCGAAGCATCGCTGTTGTAGGCGTCCTTCCATGTCACATAACTCATCACTGCAATCACGGGTGCACCAGCAACATCATCCGCGTCGGAAAGCAGCCGTCCGGCTGCAGCGCGCAGCCCGAACATGCGGAAGTAGTTCCCGGAGACAAACTCGCCCATCCGTGGCTTTGCCACCTCCTGGCTTCCATCACGCCGCATCACCACAGGCCGATACTCAAACCCCGCCTGCATCGCCGCGAGCTCTTCAAACTCCGGCGTGTTCTTCTTCATCTGTTCATAGGTGTCGGTTGAAAACATGCTGTAGTCCCCGTTGTGCCACGTGTTGGGCCCGGAGTTCTGGCAACAGTCAGCCCAATCACCCACCCGCACCAGCAGCTTTGGGTCTGTCACCGGCAGGTGCTTCAGCAGCACTGCATGCACCAGAGTAAAGATCGCCGCATTCGCTCCAATCCCCAATGCCAGCATCAACACCGCCGCCGCTGTAAATCCTGGCGTCTTCCACAACTGCCGCAACGCAAACCGCACATCCCGTATAAGACTCTCCAGCCAACCCCACCCCCAGGCCGTATAGCTCCTCTCGCGAATCAGCGTCGCATTCCCAAATTTCTGATAAGCCGCCCGCCGTGCCGCCGCTGCATGCAACCCCTGCTCCGCATGCTCCTGCTCCCGAAGCTCCAGGTGCAGGCGCATCTCCTCCTCCAACTCCGCCTGGAACCGTCGCCCACGAAACAACATCCGCAACCGCCGCATCAACTCGCCCATCGGCTCATCTCCTCACGTCGTCTGGATCACCCGCGTAATCGCGCCCATCACGCGCTCAAACTGTGACACCTCCACCGCCAGCCGCTTCCGCCCCGCCGCCGTCAGCTTGTAATACCGCGCCCGCCGATTTCCCGCCGTCACACCCCACTCCGCGGTCACCCAACCCTTGATGAGCATCCGCTGCAACGCCGGGTACAGCGATCCCTCTTCTACCTGGAGCACCTCGTCCGAACTCTGCTGAATCGAATTTGCGATCTCATACCCATGCAGCACTCCATAGCGGGCCAGCGTCTTAAGAATCAGCAGATACAGCGTTCCCGGCGGAATCTCATCCCGTTGCATGCAACACCCCTAACCACACAAAAGCCCTTGACATAGCCAAACTATGCCAAAACCTTATTGCCATAGGTAGACTATGTCAATTGTTTTTTTGTCGCTACTTCGGATACTGGTGAGCATAAGCCAGGGTCGATGCCGAGTCGGCTTTCACCAAGCAATTCAGTCGGATTCAGTTCAATTGTTGACTTCAGGCCAATGCGCTCATCGACCAAGGCCAATGTCGCTCTCGGATCATTAGTCCCGTTGAACGCCATTCACATCCGTAAGCGATAACTGGCGAGAATCCGACTTCACAGAACTTATCCGGTCTGGGTGCGGTTCGGCGATTTCGATTTTCTTGAACCTCACTACAACGTGGGGCTTCCTTGGGACAATTGAAGAAGAGTTGATTGCCATCGGGATCGTCGATTATGAGAACCCCATTTCCTCAAGTCCGGGGACCTGCGGATCAACAAAGTCGATTCCGCCTGTCCCTGCTGGCCCCAGATCGACATCAATCGTCTGCCACGATCGGGTTTGGTAGCGCACGGCAAGTTCGAGACGGACAGTATCAATTCTCTCCATCGTGATGGGTTTGGCCTTTACTTCAAACAAGAAGTCATCGAAGCCCAAAGCCACTGCGTTTTGGAAACGTGTGAATCGCTCTGCGCTCTCACCGGCCATCCCAATATCAAGGCCCTTCGTTGCCCGCGCACTCTCGGCAAAGCGAAGCTCCATCGCAACGCCGCCTTTGAGGTAGCAATTATCCAGAATGACTTCAGAGACAGCCCGTTACAACACTCCGCAGACAGCCAGAAACGAGACCCAACCACGGAGGCGCTCCTGATCGAGACCTTCCTGTATTGCAATCCGGGACAGCGTTTTGGGAAGAGCTTCGCGTTTAGGAGGCACTTGAAGTCCTTGTGTTGGTTTGTTTCGTTAGGCCGTGTGCCCATTTATTCATTAGGGCAGTCAATTGTTTGGCATCCGCCTGCTTCAGAAGTCCTTTTTTGTCGCGTCCGTCATTGCTTGACGAGCCACGCCTACGCGCTTGGTGTCCTCGAGAACATCAACGACGGTTCGCTCTACTGAAGTCACCGGAATTCTTTCATGCTCATTGATCCCCTCAGGACTGATGTCCGCATGATGAATGATGATCCATTTGAGGCGCTTGCGTCTGAGGCGCGCTGTCACAAGTACGGTGATGTGGACTTTTGCAGGGTTGGCATCGGATATGCCGTATAAGAGCAGTGCAGTCTCGTGAGATACGAGGACTGAAGTAGGACCGCCACTCGCTTTTTGCCCACAGCACCGCCTCTCTATATTGAGCCAGCCGGTCTACTGGGTAGTGCCAGATGCGGTATCCCCCCCTGCTCACCCGTTCTAGCCGACCACGCTGAGCGAGGCGCACGAGTACTGAATCGGCAATACCGGCTTCGCGGGCCTCCTTCGAGGTAAGAAGACCGTCTCGCATCTCTGCAAGTGCATAGAGTTCGTCCATTCGTGTGGAAGGCATACGCCTAGTACGCGTCGCACCAGTTTGCTATGTCAATTTAGTTCCACTATCGAATGAAATTGACCCTTTGGCTGAGCGCGAGGATGAGGTATGTTTCGATGGAAAAATCCAACTGGACTTATCGCGTTGGCGTAGCTGAGCAGCCTCAGCGCCACCACACACTGAATGCAATTGAGACCACGAGAAGAAGCGAGGCCAGCAGCCAGAGCCATCGCTCATCGCCTAGTGTTTTGACGCTTCCCCGGCCGAGGAGAGCGCGAGGCGGTGGTGTGGATTCATCAGGGCGAGGCTCCGGCACAGCCAGCCCGACCAGCATCGCCGTCAGAAAGGCATAGATGGAGGCGTGGAAGTCGGCATTCATTGTGCTCCCATAGACGAGCCAGTGGCGCGACGACGCGATGAGATGCAGGAGCGAGACGACAATGCCAGCCGACAAACCGAGAATAGCGCCGCGTTTCCCTACCCTGCGCGTGCTGATGCCGAGCAGAAAGATCGCCCAGAACGGCGCACCGAAGATGGAGAAGATCAGCTGCAGATGCTCCATCAGGTCGCGAAAGAGAAAACTCAGGTAGGACGAGAGAAGGCTGACTGCCATCGCCGCCACCATGCTCCATCGGCCGACAGCCAGGTAGTGGCTCTCACTTTTTCCCGGCCGAAGCCGCGAGCGATAGATATCCTGCGTAGCGATCGAAGCGAATGCCGAGATATTCGCGGCAAGTCCGGACATGAGGCTGGCTGCAAGTGCGAGCAATCCCAGCATCAGCAAGGTAGGCGAATACAGCGCTTTCATCACTGTCGGCAATGCCGCGTCGAAGCGCTGCGCTCCTTCCAACTGGGGAAACAGCGCCGCACATGCGAGGCCTGGCACTACGACTACCAGCGCGAAGAGTAGCTTTCCGAACCCAGCCCACAGAGGCACGCTGCGCCCGGCCTGCTCCGTGCGCGCGCAGAATGCCCTCTGCATTTGCACAAAGTCAGTGCACCAGTATCCGAAGGCAAGAACGAATCCCAACCCAAAGACAGTGCCGATTACATCGAGCGGCGCCGAGGTGGATACTATCGGCATGGCCTTCCACAAATGAGCTTTCATACTTGGGATTTGGATCGCCCCATGCGCGAAGAGCAGCGCACTTTTGATGGCCAGCGGGACGAGTCCGACCAGAATCACGCCTAGCTGAAAAACCTCGTTATAAACGGTCGCGCGCAGTCCGCCCAGCAGCACATACGCCAGCACAATTGACGCGCAACTGACGATGCTCGTGCGGTAGCTAATACCGAAGAAGACCCCAAGGACCTGCGCCATAGCGTACAGACTGATGCCGGCGGTAAACACGGCTATAACGGCAGAGGTTGCGGCATTGATGATTCGCATTTCCGGCCCATAGCGTTCTTCAAGAAAGTGGGGGACGCTGAGTGCGCCGCTGCGCCGATAGATAGGCATCATCCAGAGTGCGAGGAAGATCATCGCCGGAATCGCGCCAATCAGGTAGAAGTGGAAGGCCTGGGCTCCATACTGATCGGCAACTGCACTCAGACCGATGATTTCTAGCGCTCCGCAGTTTGCTGCCAGATAAGCTGCAACGACAATCCAGGTTGGTAAGGAGTGCGTTGCGTTCAGGTAGGAATTCGCGGTCTGCCCCCGTCTCCTAGCGATCCAGCCGAGCACAAGTGTCGATGCGAAATATGCGGTAATGAGTGCAAGACCCAAGCGAAAAGGTTCCCTCTGCGTTCCAGGAGATGCTTCCACGAGCTTACCCGACCGGTAGAGTTTTCGTACTACGGCGGCGGGCGGCGATTGTCCTCCCAGCGAGCCATTTCTTCCCACAAATAAAGGGCGTAGCTTATAAAGGAGCTTTCGGCCAAGGACAACCATGAATCGACGGGATTTTTTGCGAACGAGCGCCATCGCGCTGGGAACAGCTGCCACCACTCCATCCGTACTCGGCAAGGAGGCATCTCCGTTGACCGCGGGACGCCAGGTTTATCCGCTGCGAACCAGGTGGCGTTACAGCGCACAACTCCTGCCTGCGGCCGCGGACCCGTCATTCGACGATACAGCGCTTCAGCAGGTGATTCTGCCGCATACGAACATCTCGCTGCCGTGGCACAGTTTCGATGATAAGAGCTATGAATTTATCTCCACCTATCGGCGTGTGATCGACATGCCCGCAGGCACGACTGGCAAGCGTGTCTTCCTTGACTTTGAAGGAGCGATGACAGCTTCGACGGTCTGGTTCAACGGCGCAAGGATCGGGACATATCGCGGCGGTTACACTCCGTTCTCTTTTGAAGTCACCGATCAAGTCAAGCCGGGGAAAAACATTCTTGCCGTCGATGTCGACTCGACCGAACGCAAGGACATTCCTCCTTTCGGATTCGAGATCGACTACCTCACCTTCGGCGGCATCTACCGCGACGTGTGGCTCCGTATTGTGCCGGAGGTTTTCATCGAGAACATCCATGCAATCACTCAGGATGTTTTGACTTCAGAGCCCAGGGTTTCCGTCGAGGTTTATCTCGAACGTCCGGCTGGCACCATGCACAAAGGCCTGTCGCTTCGCGCGCAACTGCGCGACGGCGAAAACGTAATCGCGACCGGCACGATTGCTGCGCATTCCCCGGCGCCGGCAATGCATCACTGGGAGGACTCCGACCAGGCTGCAGGAGCTCTGCCATACGATTCTGCAAAAGATGCTCCTTCGGCAGTGATTGCGCTCGACAAGTTTCAGCATCCGATCCAGCTCTGGGACCTGAAGACTCCGCAGCTTTACATCGTCGCCGTACAACTGCTCGAAGGAGATCGCGTTATCGATGAGCAAAGCTGCCGTATCGGCTTCCGTGAGGCGACCTTCACTGAACATGGCTTCTCGCTCAACGGCAAGATCGTCAAGCTGCATGGACTCGATCGCCACCAGACATTTCCATGGGTTGGGCAGGCGATGGGAGAACGCGCACAGCGGCAGGATGCGAAGATTCTGCGTCGCGACCTGAACTGCAACATCGTTCGTACGTCGCATTACCCGCAGTCGCGGCATTTTCTGGACGCCTGCGATGAGATGGGCCTGCTGGTTCTCGAAGAGATCCCCGGCTGGCAGCATATCGGAGACAAAGGCTGGCAGGATGTAGCCGTCGACAATACGCGGCGCATGGTGCGGCGAGACTGGAACCGGCCATCCATTGTTTTATGGGGCGTGCGCATCAACGAGTCCGAAGACAATCATGATTTCTACAGCCGGACCAATGCTATCGCGCACGCACTCGACCGTACGCGCCAGACCTGCGGGGTTCGTAACTCTGAAAGCTACAATTCCGAATTTCTCGAAGATGTCTTCACCTTCAACGATTTCGGCTGGCCGATTCGAAAGCCAAACCATCCCCGCTTCCTGAATACGGAGTTTGTCGGCCACACCTTCCCTACAAAGATCACAGACGGCTACGAACGTCAGCGCGAGCACGTCATCCGCCATGCCCGCATGCACGATGCCCTGGCATCTGATCCGCAATACTCTGGCGGCCTTGGCTGGTGCGCCTTCGACTACAACACCCACGCCAACTTCGGTGCCGGCGATCGCATCTGCTATCACGGCGTGATGGATATCTTCCGCATGCCGAAACCAGCCGCGGGCTTTTATAAGTCGTATGTGCCACCTTCGGAAGAGATCGTTCTTGAACCTGCATTTACATGGGCCGACAATGACGAATCCGTGAGCATCACCTACGCGCTGATCTGCAGCAACGTCGACCACATCAAGATGTACACGCTTGGAGGCGGCACTGAGCATCTCGCGGGAGAAGGAGGTCCGGATCGAGCGCAATTCCCGCACCTGCCCTATCCTCCTTTCCATATCGACTTCGTTCACGACGCACTGGACTTTCCTAACTGGGGCGACCTGCGCATCGACGGCTACATCGACGGCAAGAAAGTTGTCACCAAAACACTTGCCGGCGACGGAGCTGATGCGAAGCTCAGTATGTATCCGGACGACACGAAACTTTTTGCGGACGGAGGCGACGCCGTCCGAGTAGTCGTTGCGGTAGAGGACAAGTACGGAAATGCCCGTCATCCTGCTTCGGAAGCGATCAGCTTTACGTTGACCGGCCCTGCGGATCTGATCGGCGACAATCCGATTTCGCTTCTGGGCGGCAGGTGCGCTGTGTGGGTTCGGACTCGGCATGAAGCAGGTGAGATTGTACTCACGGCAAAGCATGCCAGGCTCGGCTCCGTGAGTGCGCGCTTTTCTGCCTCGCCTGTCGATGCCGAAATCGTCTAAAGTGGAAGGCCGAAGCTTCGTGGTGCAAAAGAAGAACGATTCTTTCGATATAAGTGAGAGCCAGGAGAGTGATGCCTTGGGCGACAAATCGAATTTGGACCGCCGTGATTTCATCCGTGCCACAGCGGCCGTGGCCGCAACTTCCATGCTGAACAATTCGACATTTGCCGAGATAACTAACGTGCCACGCGAGAACTGGAGCGGCACGTACCACTTCCACACAAACAAGGTCTTCCAGCCCCGGACAGCGGCTGACGTCGCTGCCGCAATCGGGTCGGTGAAGGAAGTTCGAGCTCTCGGAACGCGGCACTCGTTCAACGGCATCGCCGATTCCACATCTGCGCAGATCTCAACACTTGGACTCAAGGATGTTCAGGTGAATGCCGCAGAGCATACGGTCAAAGCCGGCGGCGGCATTCGCCTGGGAGAACTGGCCGAGATTATCGACAAGCAAGGATGGGCGCTCCACAACCTGCCTTCCCTGCCGCATATTTCGCTGGCCGGCTGCATCTCGACGGCTACCCACGGATCGGGCGTTAAGAATGGAAATATCTCGACTGCCATTCGCGAAGTCGAATTCGTCTCCGCCGACGGCAAGCTGCACACGCTTTCGCGCGCGAAAGATGCCGATACTTTTCCCGGCGCGGTAGTAGCGCTTGGAGCGCTCGGGGTCATCACAAACCTTACGGTCGATCTGCATCCACGCTTCGATGTTGCACAGAGCGTGTATGAGAATCTTTCCTTCGATCAGTTACAACACAACCTCGTAGACATCATGGGCGCGGCCTACAGCGTCTCGCTCTTCACGCACTGGCAAAACAATCGCGCTGACCAGGTATGGATAAAACGCCGCGTTGAAAATGGCGAGAATCATCAGCTTCCTGAGATGTTTTACGGCGCGACACTCGCCAAGAAAAAGCTTCACCCCGCCGGACCGCAGATGGATGCTACCGGCTGCACCGAGCAGGGCGGAAGCATAGGGCCCTGGTACGAACGGCTGCCGCACTTCAAGCTCGCATTCACGCCCTCCAGCGGACACGAGATCCAGACCGAATACTTCGTCCCTCTCGAGCACGGCTACGAAGCGATTCGTGCAGTGGAAACATTGCGCGACCGCATCACTCCTCATCTCATCGTGACGGAGGTGCGCACCATTGCCGCCGATGACCTGTGGATGAGCATGGCGTATCAGCGCCCCTCGCTCGCGATCCATTTCACCTGGAAGCCGGAGGAAGCAGCTATTCTGGATGTACTGCCTGCCATCGAGGCAAAGCTCGCGCCGTTTCATCCGCGACCGCACTGGGCTAAAGTCTTCACATTGCCGAAGCAGGAGATCACTGCACGTTATCCGCGACTGAATGACTTCCGCACTCTTGTGAAGAAATATGACCCCAATGGCGAGTTCGCAAACGACTTCATGAAGAAGTCTGTACTCGCCTGACGTTCCAGAGCACATACCGCCTGCTCCATATGCCGCGATTGCAAGCGCGCGATCGCGGCGCGCCCCCAGGAACAAGAAGGATCGCATGCGAAAGATCGTGATCGTAGGTCCTCCACCGGTCCAGATTCTCGACGTCACCGGCCCGCTGGAAGTGTTCTCCGGCGCTCCGGGATACAACCTGCAGCTTGCCACTCCTGAAGCGGGCGACACGTTACGCACCCACCATGACATCTCACTCGGCAAAGCCATCTCTGTTGAGAAACTAAACGGCCCCATCGATACGCTTGTAATCGTCGGAGGCATCGGAGCTGAAAGCGGCAGTTACGACGAGAACTTTATTGCCTGGGTCCGCAACGCTGCAACCCGCTCTCGGCGCATCGCAGCCATCTGCACGGGAGCGTTCGTATTAGCCGAGGCCGGATTGCTCGATGGAAAACAAGCGGTAACGCACTGGAGCTTTTGCGATCGGCTTGCCCGCGAGTACCCGAAGGTTCGAGTCACGCCAGATCCCATTTTCGTGAAGGACGGAAACGTCTACACCTCGGCCGGTATCACTGCCGGGATAGATCTTTCACTCGCCCTTGTCGAGGAAGATTGTGGTCACGCTGTTGCACTGAAGCTGGCGCGCTTTCTCGTGATGTACCTCGTGCGGCCTGGAGGACAGTCCCAGTACAGCCACATGCTCTCCCACCAGGCCGCCACTTCACAACCACTGCGCGAATTGCAGGTCTGGATGCTTGAAAACCTTCCGGGTGACCTCACAGTGGAGGCGCTTGCAGAAAGGCTAGGTGTAAGTTCCCGCCACTTCACGCGCATCTGCCTGCAGGAAACGGGCCTGAATCCCGGCCAGCTTGTAGACCGGCTGCGGGTAGAGGCGGCGCAGCAGATGATCGACAGCTCCAGCAAGGGGCTGAAAGAGATCGCCGAGGCCTGCGGCTTCAAATCCGCCGAGGTCATGCGGCGCGTCTTTCTGCGCACGCTTGGAATCTCTGCAGCCGACTATGCCAAGCGCTTTCGCCGGCCTTCGCACTGAAAGCCATCATGTCTCAAATCGTTGTAGTAATGTCGTGGCGGCACGCTGGCTACGTCGATACAGTCGTCCTGTGAGCTTTCACCACAGGAGACTGAACATGGCTACCTCATCAGGCATTGCAAACTCGATCGAAGGCGCTTCCATTCCGGACTCAAAACTTGCACACGAGATCACGGAGTTCATTCGCGACAACGAGTCGCCGCTGCTGTTCAACCATTCAAGCCGGGTATACCTTTTCGGAGCGCTTGCCGGGCAAGAGGCGGGTCTTCGCTTCGATCCGGAACTGCTTTATGCGGGTGCCATGTTCCACGACCTTGGGCTGATGCCGAAGCATAGCAGCGCAAACGATCGCTTCGAGGTAGATGGAGCCAACGCGGCGCGCGCCTTTCTAACAGAACGCGGAATCAGCCCAGAGGACGTGAACAAGGTGTGGACCGGCATCGCGCTGCACACAACGCCGGGCATTCCGCAGTACATGGATCCGGTCATCGCACTCGTGACTGCTGGCGTTGAGATGGATGTGCTCGGGCTGACTTACGACCAGTACCCTGCGATAGTTCGCGAGGCGATCGTCGCGGCCTATCCGCGCACGCCGAACTTCAAGGAAGACATCATCCAGGCCTTTTACGACGGCATCCATCACAAGCCGCAGACCACCTTCGGCAATGTAAAGGCCGACGTCCTGGCTGACAAGGATCCGAAGTTCCGCGCAGGCAACTTCTGCAGTGTCATCCGCCAGTCGAAGTGGAAGGCTTAAGAGCATGAGTTCGGGCCGAAGCAGCGATGCTTCGGCCCGTCTTCTATGAGGGCCGGCTGCTCAGCGTCTGCAGCTTTCTCAATCCCGGAAAAAGCCTCGTCCACAACAACGCAATGACGATGCTTCCGACGCCGCCGATAACCGTTGCAGGGATGAGGCCGAACCATGACGCGGTTACACCCGATTCGAACTCGCCCAGTTGGTTCGATGTCCCGATGAAAAGCGAGTTCACCGCGCTTACACGTCCGCGCATCTCGTCAGGAGTTTCAAGCTGCACCAGCGACGACCGCACGACTACGCTCACTACGTCCGCGCTGCCCAGCACGACCAGCAGCGCCATCGACAGCCAGATCGACCGCGAATAGGCAAAGGCCACCGTCGCCAATCCGAAGATAACGACTGCCGTAAACATCTTGCCGCCAGCACGACGACGAATGGGGTTGTGCGCAAGAAACACCGATGTCGAAAGCGCTCCAATTGCGGGCGACAACCTCAGCAGCCCAAGCCCCCACGGGCCGGTATGCAGAATGTCATGCGCATAAGCCGGCAGCAGCGCCGTCGCGCCGCCCAGCAACACGACGAATAGATCGAGCGAGATCGCTCCGAGAATGTTCTTGTGTTCGCGGATGTAATGAATCCCCGAGAAGATCGACGTCGCGGTAGGCGCGTTCTTCGCCACGGCTGCACGGCGTGGACGAATCGAGATCGACAGGCTCGAAGCGGTAAGAAAGAGCACCGCGCACAATGCGTATGGAATCTGCGCGCCCAGCGCATAGAGCAGGCCGCCCAGTGCCGGGCCAATGATTGAGGATGTCTGGTTCGCCGACGAAGACCAGGCGATGGCTTGCGGCACCATTTCAGGCTCGACCAGCGTAGGCACCAGCGCCTGCGTCGAAGGGCTTTCGAAAGCGCGCGCAGCACCGATCAATGCGACTGCGCAAAAGATGCCCGCCGGGTGCAGCCGGTGAAAGAAAGTGGCAAGAGCCAGAGAAGCCACGGTGAGAGACTCGACTACCTGGCAGATGGCGATGATAGTGCGGCGGTTGAAGCGATCCGCAACGTGCCCCACCAGCAGCATCAGTAGCAACATGGGTAGAAACTGCACCAGGCCCACCATCCCAAGCGCGAAGGTGCTGTGAGTAAGGGCGTAAACCTGCCATCCCACGGCAACAGCGACCATCTGGAAAGACATGGTTGAGCAGACGCGGGCCAACCAGAAGCGTGCATACGATGGTTCGCCGAAGACCGCCCGTGCGCTCATCGCCCGTTTTTCATCACTCATCTATCAAAGCTAGCAAAATCAGAGAGCGCGCCCAACGCCCCGCTCGAAAACCGTCTCGAACTCTTCCCGTTTCAAAACGCAATGAAGAGAGCAGCGCATTGTTGTTTTGCCGGTATATGATGGTTCGCAATTTTAGAGAACCACTCCGGAATACACCGAAATAGATGATTCAAGGTGGCTTCAGTATGAAGCGTAGAACATTTCTGTCTTCCGCCGCGGCGGTCCTGGCGCAGCAGGCACTCGCGGCTTATCTGCCCAGGGGAAAAGAAGCTCAGCAGAAGGCCGATTACACGCTGCGCATCGAGCCTTGCACGATCGATATCGGCAAGGGTGTCAGCATTCGCACGATTGCATACAACGGCCAGGTTCCCGGGCCGATGCTGCGGCTGCGCGAGGGTGTTCCGGTCAGCATCCATGTCACCAACCATGCGCCCGTAGCCGATCTTGTTCACTGGCACGGCCTCGCCACCGACTCCTACAACGACGGCGCGATGGAAGAAGGCTCGCCGATGATTCAGCCTGGTGAAAGCCTCGTCTACAAGCTCACACCTCGCCCCACGGGAACACGCTGGTATCACACGCATGCTTCGGCCGAAGGCAATCTCTCACTCGGCTCCTACACCGGGCAGTTCGGATTTCTCCTCGTCGAGGGCAAGGAGAACCCTGCGCGCTACGACCAGGAGTTCAACCTCGCCATTCATCATTGGGAGCCCTCATTCGTGCCCATGGTCGAGAAGATGCGCGAGCACTCCGCGAATGCGCCGCTCACCTCGGGCTCTGACGTGGGCTACAAATACGCCACAATCAACGGACACATGCTCGGCACGGGCGAGCCGCTACGCGTCAAGCAAGGCCAGAAGGTACTGATGCGTCTGCTCAATGCCAGCGCGACGGAAAACACCATTCTTGCTTTCCCTGGCCACAGCTTCACCGTGATCGCGATGGATGGCAATGCTGTTCCCAATCCGCAGAAGGTTGAGGTGCTCTCGCTTGCGGTTGCTGAACGCATCGACGCCATCGTCGAGATGAACACTCCCGGCAAATGGATACTCGGTTCCACGCTTGAGAAGGAACGCGAGATGGGCCTTGGCGTTGTCGTCGAATACGAAGGAACAACCGGCGAGCCTGTATGGAAAGATCCTGCGCCCTCCGAGTGGGACTACTCCCGCTTCGCCAATTCACAACCGGCGCCCGAACCCGACAGGACCTACGAGCTGACCTTTCGCGATATCGGATCGACGGACCACTCCGGCTTCGACACCTGGACAATCAACGGCAAGGCATGGCCGCACACCGACACACTCGAAGTCGAAAAGGGTAAACGCTATCGCCTGCTCTTCCGCAATGGCAGCGGCGATCAGCACCCCATGCACCTGCACCGGCATACCTTCGAGGTCACGAGCATTGGCGATAAAAAGATGAGCGGCCTTCGCAAGGACGTGGTGAACGTCATGCCGCTCGATTCCGTCGCCGTCGATTTTGTTGCGGACAATCCCGGCGACACGCTGATGCATTGCCACCAGCAGCTCCACATGGACTTCGGCTTCATGCAACTGGTGAAGTATGTCGGATAAGGGCCGCTTCGCTTCACACGCACTGCGCGCGAGCCTGCTGTGCGCGGCTACCGTATTCGCTGGCGGAATTTCTCCAGCTGCAACGAAGGCCAACACCCCATCGCAACTCGACTGGCCGACTTACGGGGGCCAGGCCGCGAACGATCACTATTCGCCGCTCACGCAGATCAATCGCCGGAATGTGAAGACGCTCAGGAAGGTCTGGGAGTTCGACACTGGCGAGGCCGGCGCACTGCAGACGAATCCGATGATCGTGGGCCGCGTTCTTTACGGCAATACGCCGACGCAGAAGGTTTTTGCACTCGACGCCGCCACCGGCAAGCTGATCTGGAAGTTCGATCCGCACATCGGGCACACCGAACCGCGCCGCGGCTTTTCTTACTGGACCGACGGCTCACAGGCACGCCTCTTCGCCTGCGTCATGAGCTATGTCTATGCGCTCGATGCGAAGACGGGTAAGCCTATTGAGAGCTTCGGCGAGAACGGCCGCATCGACCTGCGCAAGAATCTCGACCACGACGACTATCTCAGCCAGTCGGTCACGCTGACCAGCCCGGGACGCGTCTACAAGGATCTGCTCATCATGGGTTTTCGTACCTCGGAAACTCCGCCTGCGCCGCGCGGCGATATCCGCGCCTACGACACGCGCACCGGCCAGCTTCGCTGGAGCTTTCACACGATTCCTCATCCCGGCGAGCCCGGCTATGAAACATGGCCTGCCGATGCATGGAAGACAGCGGGCTCTGCCAACAACTGGTCCGGCATGGCCGTCGATGATAAGCGCGGCATCGTGTATGTGCCCACCGGCTCTGCGGTTCCGGACTTTTACGGAGCCAGCCGCCTCGGCAACGATCTTTATGCAAATTGCCTGCTCGCGCTCGATGCCAGCACCGGCAAGCTGATCTGGTATTTCCAGGGCGTGCATCACGATGTATGGGATCGCGACTTCCCTTCTCCGCCAACGCTGTTAACTGTTACGCGAGACGGAAAAAAGATCGACGCCGTCGCGCAGACCAGCAAGCAAGGGATGATCTACGTCTTCGACCGCGTGACCGGCAAGCCGCTCTTTCCCATTGTCGAGAAGCCTTACCCCGCAAGCGATGTGCCCGGCGAGAAGACGTCGCCCACGCAGCCAACGCCGCTTGCGCCGGAGCCTTTCGAGCCGCAGCACATCGACGAGACGCAGCTTACAAATCGAACCCCCGAAGCGCACGACTGGGCAGTGAAGACCTTCCGCACCTATCGCAACGGCGGCCCGTTCTATCCATTCACTGTCGGCAGGAAGACCGTCATCTTTCCTGGCTACGATGGTGGTGCAGAGTGGGGCGGCTCGGCGGCCGATCCGCAGACAGGCGTTCTCTATCTGAACTCGAATCAGGTCCTGTGGACGGGCGAGCTTGCCGAGAATCATGGCAAGCCCGGCTCCGGCGCGTGGATCTATCAGAATGAATGCGCCATCTGCCACGGAGAAACCCGCGCCGGCTCGCCCAACTTTCCGTCGCTGATCGATATAAACAAACGCATCTCCGAACAGCAGATCGTCGATACTATTCACGGCGGCAAAGGCCGCATGCCGTCGTTCCCGGGCATTCGCGACGGAGAGCTGGATCGCCTCGTGCATTATCTCGAGACCGGCGAAGATCTCGCTCCGGGAACGCAGTTGACCCAGGTGGCCACTCCCGCGAGCCAGCAACCGATGGCCATTATTGGCAGGCAGCTTTACGACAAGAACTGCGCACTCTGCCACGGCGAAGATCGCCAGGGCGTAGCTCGTGCGTTCCCTCGGCTGCTCGGTATCGGCGACAGTCTCTCCGCACATCAGCTCGTCTCGACTATCCGCAATGGCAAGGGCCGCATGCCTGCGTTTCCTGATGACAAATTATCTTCGGAAGATCTGGATGCGCTGCTCTTGTACCTGGGAACAGGCAGCGGTGCACCGACTTCGACAATCGAAGCCGGTGCCGGAGTGGCTAACGCCGAAAACGAGGGCCGCGAGATGGTATCCAAAGCCGGGAATGACGCCGAGCCACCGCGCTATCGCTTTACCGGCTACGACAAGTTCTACGATCCCGATGGATATCCGGCAAACGCTCCGCCATGGGGGACGCTCAACGCCATCGACCTGAACACCGGCAAATATCTCTGGAAGATTCCTTTCGGTTTCTATCCCGAACTGGCGCTCAAGGGCATGGGCAACACCGGTTCCGAAAGCTACGGCGGCCCAATCGTCACCGCTGGCGGATTGCTTTTCATCGCATCGACCGTCTACGACAAGATGATGCATGCCTACGACAGCCGCACCGGCGAGCTGCTCTGGCAGTATCAGCTACCCTATGCGGGGGTTGCCACTCCTGCCACCTATATGGTCGACGGCAAGCAGTACGTGGTCATCGCAGCGTCAGGCGGACGCGATGCAAGGTCCCGCTCCGAGGGCACTTATGTAGCCTTCGCGCTGCCCTGAGTCACCGCACCATTTACACTAAAAGAGTCATGGTTTTCGTGCTCGACAACTACGATTCCTTCACCTACAACCTTGTGCAGTACATGGGCGAGCTCGGCGCGGAGATGACCATTCGCCGCAACGACGAGCTCACCGTCGACGAGGTTGAGGCGCTCAATCCTGAACGCATCCTGCTGTCTCCCGGTCCCTGCACACCGCAGGAAGCCGGCATCAGCATCGACCTGATCAAGCGCTTCGCGGGCAAAACACCGATCCTGGGCGTATGCCTCGGCCACCAGGCCATCGGCGCGGCATTCGGCGGTGACGTGATCCGCGCGCCGAAGCTGATGCATGGCAAGACCAGCCCGGTGGAGCATGACGGCAAGACCATCTTCAGCGGCATCTCCAGCCCGATGACCTGCACGCGCTACCACTCGCTGATCGTCTCGGAGAAGAATCTGCCCGCGGAGCTTGAGATCTCTGCCCGCACCGCCGACGGAACCATCATGGGTCTGCGCCATCGCGAGTATGCAGTCGAGGGCGTGCAGTTTCACCCCGAGAGCGTACTTACCGACGACGGAAAACGCCTCATCAAGAACTTCCTGGAGCTCTAGGACAATGCAGCTGCGCTCGGCTCTGGCTCTCGGTATGGGCGCGTTCGCTGCCACAGGAGTGGCCCAGCAGCAGCCCATCGCCTACGTTCCCACGCAGAACGTCTCGGTCTCCGGCTCGCTTTCCGTCGAAAACGGCAAAGCCAGCATCGGCAATAACGGAACCATCACCGCCAACGATTCGACGGCGCATGTTTCGCTTGCCCGCGGAGGCGATCTGCGCGTCTGCGCATCCACCAAGGTCAGCCTCTCCAAAGACTCAAGCGCTGGCCCTGCAGCAGGCAATGACTCCGCTCTCATGATCGCGCTCGATCGCGGGGCGATTGAAGCCAGCTACACGCCCGGCAAATATTCTGACGTTTTGCTGACGCCCGACCTGCGCATTCTTGTCTCCGGTCCGGGACAAGCCGATCTGAAAGTCCGCATCAACAGCCAGGGCGATACCTGCATCGACAATCCAGGCGCAAACGCGCCTTATGTAACCGTGACCAGTCAGTTCGAGGGCGGTCTTTACCGTGTTCAGCCGAACCAGCGCGTTATGTTCGAGCATGGCAGCCTGCAGCAGGTGGTCGATAACGAGAAAGAGCCATGCGGCTGCCCCGTTGCCGCGCCCGTATCCGTTGCGGAGGCCGCGCCGGGAATCGTTACCAATCACGCCAATCCAGCGCAGCCGGGCAAGCCGGTCGGTGGTCCATCTTCCACGCCTGCCGACACGGAGTTTCCGCTGGCCGTCAGCGAAGGGCTGAAGCCTCCACCTGTAAGTACCGCCCCGGTCGTTCCGGCAGGTACGCCGCACGCGGAGGTGACAGCGCCGATCTCCTTCGACGCGAATGCAACGCCCAACCCGTCAGCTCCGGGAGCGGCCGGAAAAGAACCGGAACCCGCGCCGACCGCTCAGCCTACGGCTGCGCCTGCAGCCCAGCCCACACCAGCCCCCAAGCAGGACAACGGCGGAGTCTTCCACCACATCGGCAGGTTTTTCGCGAAGCTTTTCGGTCGTTAAGCCAGACGCTTAGCGCGTAATGTGCAGCGTGCGGCTCCAGCGAGTGTCAGTGAAGAAGTGCGTGGCCTCGTGCAGCCAGAAGGATACCTGGTCGCCCGCGCCGGTCTTGTACTGCTGGTCTTCCGGCGTCTCGAATGACCAGTAGACGAACATGGGACGTCCCAGGATGTTTTCCCGTGGCACGAATCCCCAGTAGCGGCTGTCGAGGCTGTACGGGCGGTTGTCGCCCATTGCAAAATAGTGCCCCGGCGGAACCACCAGGTCACCGTTCTGGATATGCTGCGGCAGCTCCACTGCCCAGGTCTCCGTCACCCCGACACCATCTGGAACCGGAACATTCGGGAAGTCGTCGCGGTAGGGGAAGGTATCGTCCGGCTTGATCGCCTGGGGCTCGTTCTGTGCCTTGCCGTTCAGGTAGACCACTCCGTTTTCTAGATGGATGCGATCGCCCGGAATGCCAACCACACGCTTCACCAGTGTCAGATTGGTCTCGTTCGGCTTGATGAAGACGATAATGTCGCCACGCTTCACGTCGCGATGATGCTCGAGCAGCGACCAGCCATGCTCCTTGGAACCGAACGTGATGCGATCCACCATTACGTGGTCGCCGATCAGCAGCGTGTTCAGCATGGATCCGGAAGGGATTTCAAAGTTCTCGAACACGAAGGTAAAGACGAACAGCACCACTACAAACATGGCGCAATAGGAGGCGAAGGTCTCCAGGCCTGTCTCGTCTGACTGTTTCTTTGCCTTCTTCTCTGCCTGAGCCTGTTCCATCGTGTCCATACCCGACCCATTATATGGGGCATCGATGAAGGATGCCTCGACCTCACGCGGCTTTCGCTGCCTCATGGTCGATAAGCTACAATTTCAGAGAGCGTCTTCAGATCTGTAGAACCCCATTGAGAGTCGAGTAAGGAGTTTCTTTTATGGCGATTCCCGCCACACAAATGCGTCCGGGCATGATCATCAAGCACAACAACGAGCTCCATGCCGTTTTCTCGGTTGAGCACCGCACTCCCGGAAACCTGCGCGCTTTCATCCAGGCCAAGCTCCGCAACCTGCGCACCGGCGCCATGTTCGAACACCGCTTCCGCTCGCCCGACCCCATCGACCGCGTCATCGTCGACGAAATCGACATGGAGTTTCTCTATAACGACGGCGACGACTACTACTTCATGGACACCACCAGCTACGAGCAGACTCACCTCAAGCGCGATACGCTGGGCGACGCCGTTGAATACCTCACGGCAAACCTCCAGATCACCGTCTCGTTCTTCGACGGAGTCGCCGTAGGCATCGAACTGCCGCAGGTCGTCGAGCTGACCGTGGTCGAGACCGAGCCTGGCCTCAAGTCCGCCACCGCGTCGTCGGTAACCAAGCCGGCCAAGATGGAAACCGGCCTCGTCGTACAGGTACCGCCCTTCATCAACGAAGGCGAGAAAATCCGCATCGATACGGCCGAAGGCGCTTACATGAGCCGCGCGTAAGCTTCTATTCATGACACGAAGAGCGCAGCGACCTGCTGCGCTCTTCGTGTCTGCAGAGTTGCGGCAGCCGCCGGTCTTTGAAACACTAGCTCCGCATGGTTCGCCATTACCTCGTCAAAGGCCGCGTACAGGGAGTCGGTTTCCGCTGGTTCGTTCACCGGGAGGCAGCCGCACTCGGCCTGAAGGGCTGGGTGCGCAACACCGAAGACGGGCACGTTGAAGTCGTCGCCGCAGGCGATGAGCCGGTACTGGCCGAGCTTGAATCCGCGCTGCACAAGGGCTCGCGCGGCAGCCGCGTCGATGCCGTCATCACACATGATCTGGCCGAGAGCGAAGGCGATTCCCTTGGCAATTTTCAAATCGAAGGCGCCTGGTAAGCAGGCAAAGGAGTTTCCCTACTGATGCACAGCCCCATCAATTGCGAGCCGCTCAAAGAGCTTGTCCGTACCGTTCCCGACTTTCCAAAGCCCGGCATCCTCTTTTACGACATCACCACGCTGCTGAAAGACCAGAAGGGCTTTGCAGAAATGATAGATGCCCTGGCCGCGCACTACATCGGCAAAGACATCGACCTGGTACTCGGAATCGAAGCTCGCGGATTTATCTTTGGACCGGCACTCGCCTATCGGTTGAATGCGGGCTTCGTACCGGTACGCAAGCCGAAGAAGCTGCCCGCCCCTACCGCCAAGGTCACCTACGATCTTGAATACGGCAGCGATAGCCTGGAGATACATCTTGACGCCATCGAACCCGGGCAGAATGTGTTGCTGGTCGACGATCTGCTGGCCACAGGTGGAACGATGGAAGCTACTGTGAAGCTCGTGCAGCAGCTTGGCGGCCATATCGCCGGCCTGGCATTCGCTGTGGAGCTCGACTTCCTGAAGGGACGCAGCAAGTTCCCTGATTTCGACGTCTTCAGCCTGCTGCACTACGACGAGTAGCGCAGCAGGGCGATTCCGCGAGACGGCAGCTTACGAAGACGACGAGCTGCCGCGCAGGAAGTGAAAGACGATCGAGATCACAGCGAAGATCAGCAGCAGGTGAATGAGAAAACCCGCCGTGTGAAAGACCACGAACCCGCCGAGCCAGGCGAGAATCAGAACCACACCAATTGCTAGCCACATGGAAATGCCTCCCAGAATGAACCTATAGCGGTCAAGCCGCTACGGTTACGCACTCGTATGAGAGGCATCGCGTTAAAAAGGTTTTCTTGGTGGAACTTACGGCTGCGGCTGAGCGTCTCCATCGGCCGAAACCAGCGGCGGTAGCTTGCTGGTATGTCCGGCTTCATGAAGCACCTTGTCCACGTGGCTCAATACTTCTTCCACCGTCATGGTGTACATCTCGCGGCCATTATCGTAGCCGGTTTCGACCGTCTGCTTCAGGTAATGCCCGGCTGCCTGCGCGGCGAGCGCATCGGTGATCACGTGGCCCGTGCGCTGCTTCTGCTCCACCCATGCGAGGCAGGGCATTGCAATCCACACCGATCGGCCGTTCACGTCAAAACGGACATCGACGGCATCGGCGTGGCGGGTAGCGATTGCGACCACATTTGCAGTCCAGCGGCAGTGTAAATCCTCACCGGTCCAGCGATCTTTTACTCGGAAGTCGTCATACATGGCATCTCCAGCCTAATCGCAGTCTGAATCCGCATCAAGTGCCAGGCCGTTTACGCAAAACATGGAATAAGAAATCTCCAGGAAAAGCGGGAAAAAACGACTGCCGGTTAACCTTCGCAGACTTCGCGTCGTCCAAGAAGCTTAAGTTTGGGAATCCCCCATCGAAGGAGTACGCAACGTGTCCCTTAGCGCTCAGTCATTGAAGCATTTTCAGGAAAAGCTGCTCGAGCAGAAGCGGCAGCTTCAGCAGACCATGTCCGCCACAGTAGAACAGGGCCGCGCAACGTTCACGGAAGAGACCCAGGATGTAGCCGACCAGGCTGTTTCCTCCTACCAACGCGAGATGCTTTTCTCTCAAGGAAGTAAAGGGCATGCGCAGCTGCGGTCGGTTGGCCAGGCGTTGCAACGCATCGAGGATGGGAGCTTTGGAGAATGCACCCATTGCGGCAATGAAATCGGCGCGAAGCGCCTGGAAGCGATGCCATCCACTCCCTACTGCATCGATTGCCAGGAAAAACGGGAGAGGGGCGAACTTGAAGACCCGTCGCGAGCCGCATAAAACTCGCAAAATCATCGCAATGCGGTCAACGCGCGGCGATTGACCCGGTCTTTTTTGCGCTGATAGACTAATAGCATCTAAACGTAGCGCGGCTACGAGCTGGCCGCGCTGCCGAACGTTCCCGCCCAGAAGGATGTCCCTCGCAGTGGATACACAAACACGTCACGCACTGAAACAGGATCCGCTCGTTAACGCAACCGAGTCGAGCGTCGACTGGGTCCAGGCGAATCGCACGAACCTCATCAAGATCGCGATCGCCGTGGTCGTTGTTGTTGCAGTGATTGTCGTCGGCTGCGTTGTTTACAACTCCCGCACCGAGCAGGCATCCGTTGCCTTCGGCAAGGCGATGGACGTTTATACCGCTCCGATCCGCACAGCCGGCCAGCCGGTCGCGCCCGGCGAGGCCTCCTATACCTCGGCTGCAGAACGCGCCAAGGCCGCAAACCCGCTCTTTACCAAGATCGCCGGCGATTACGGATGGTCCGATGTGGGAGCGAACGCCGAATATTTCGCCGGTCTCACCTACCTGGATATGGGACAGGACGCACAGGCTGAATCAACCTTGCAGAAGGCTGCCTCCTCGCATGACAGCTCGCTGGCTGCCCTTGCCAAGATGGCGCTCGCCGGCCTCTATCGCCAGACCAACCGCGCCGGTCAGGCAGTCGATCTCTACCAGCAGATCATCAAGAAGCCAGCCCAGACGGTCCCGGCTTCCGCCGCCAAGCTGCAGCTGGCACAGCTCTACGAGAACACCAATCCTGAACAGGCAAAGAAGCTTTATGCCGAAATAAAGGACGAGGACAAAACCGGCGTAGCCGGCCAGATCGCCACGCAAAAGCTCTCCGGAGCCAAGGCGCCTACCGGACTCGCACGTTAAACCTCGACGGTTCAAAAGGAAAGGCACGCATCGCGCGTGCCTTTCTTATTTAACCGTCTCGTCCAGTTCCCGATGGGGCGTCCCGATCAGATACAGTACCCCCGCCATTCCGCCCCGATATTCGCCGCATTCCCACGAGTAGTCCTTTGCATGAAGCGGAGCTGAGAGTTCCTCCAGCTCAGACCGGGTGTACGCGCGTAAGCACGACAGAATTCCATCCAGCCAGAGCGTCAGCGGAATTAGGGGCAGGCAATACGTCCAGAAGATCCGTGCCCAGCGGAAGGGCTTGATCTTCGGGGCGGTGACCAGCGCGAGCAGGGGCAGCGCCACGGTAGCGATAGCGGTTCTGAGGTCACGCTGGGCTACCTCGAGTACAGCAATCCCCTCTCTTCGCTCGAATGCATCCCGCAAGATCGCCCGCGCCGCCTCTGGGGCGAAGTGATGGAAAGATGAGACGACAGTGCGAAAACCCCGCAGATCGTTCGGCAACTGCGTGGCGTCGACAGATTCCGGCCTGTACGTAATTCTGCCGGCACTCGCTATCTCCAGCCGCCGAAAGGCCTCGTTGTTCGGATACTTATCGGTGAGAACGATCGCGCAGTCGAAGTCGCGAAAGAGCGTAGCCCAGGGACCTCCACCGCCGGAGCAAAGGTCGACAATCTGCCCCGCTCCCGCCGATTCGAGATGCGCTCTCAGCTTCGGAGCGACGCACCGATAGGTCGCCAGCCTGTTCCAAAGGGTCTCTAATGCCTCGGTGAAGAGGTCTCTCAGCAACTGTGGATAGAGGCGATGATCGTGAAACTCAAACCAGGTTCTGCGGCGCATCTTTCAAAATCCTACGCCAGGAAGTTTCCTGGTTCTTGACGAACGAAATCGCTATGCGTCCCGTCTGTTTCTCAGGGAGTATAGGATGGGATCTTTTCCGGGAGAGCTGGGTAACTGGATGTCTCCGGCTTTTATTTCCGAGGAGGCGCGGGTCACAGTCCCGGTCAAAGAGTTGGATTCGAGTCAGACCATTGTGAGCCTTGTCGCTACCTATTCGGCGACTCTTTACCGCGTTGCCTATTCGGTCGTTCGGAACGCGGCCGAAGCAGAGGACGCGGTGCAGGAAACTTTTGTGCGTGTGTTGCGGAATGAAGACAAGCTGTCCGAAGTTCGCGACCCTCGCGTATGGCTTATCCGAATCGTCTGGAACGTGGTTCTCGACCGCAAACGCCGGGCAAAGACCCGCCCCGAAAACGACGATATTGCGGATTACGCCCGCATTCTTCCCACTGCAGAAGCCAGCGCTGACGATTCGCTGGTGTCTACCGAAACACACTCCCGGATCCTGGCCCTGATCGATCGCCTGCCGCAAAAAGAACGCCAGGCGCTGTTACTCTCGGCGGTCGACGAGCTCTCCACCGTCGAGATCGCAAACGTGTTGCAGACAACCGAGTCGTCCGTCCGGTCTCGAATCTTTCGCGCACGCCGCTTGCTCTCCGACATGCTGGAGAAGGAAGGAATCTCGCGATGAAAACTGATCTACTTGCCGGCCTGCACGACCGTCACAATGCCATGATCGACAAAACCCTGCAGTCCATTGGGAATGCATCACCAGAACCCGGCCTGGAGGGGCGAGTCGCAATTCACATCGCAGACGCCCGTCTGAAGGGCGTGCAAAGAAAGGCGCTTAGCAGAGACTTTTCGCTTCCGCGCATCATGATGGCGGCGATGTCCTGCGGACTCGCTTGCGCGTTGATTGTTGGCGGCAGCGTCCGCCATTCGCGCGCCACCTTGCCTGCGACGCCCGGTGCGGATATTCGATTAGTGTCTCCTTCCGGAGGCATCGGCGCCGCTTCCGCAGCGCGCCTGGCGACACAGCAGGTGACGCCCAGCGGCAGGCCTCGAGCAGTGCGTAAACCAGCCGACGGACGCGCTACCGTAGCCCCAGACGCAAAAAAGCGCGCTGGAGAGACGGTCCCACAGCAGCCCTAATCTGAGAGAGCTTCAATCAGCATGTGCAGCAGCGCGAGAACCGCTGCGCCGATAAATGCCGCTCCAAAAGAAGCCACGGTGAAGCCGGGGACCAATCCGCTGGCCAGCCTGAGAATAATCGCGTTGATGACCAGGAAGAACAGTCCCAGCGTGAGGATACCCAGCGGCAACGTGAGGATCTTGAGAACGAAACCCAGCGTGGCATTCAGCAAGCCAATCACCACCGCCGCCACCAGCGCTGCAGGCAAACTGCGCACATGGAAGCCAGGAACGAAGTAAGCCACCAGCATTAAGGCCGCAGCTTGCAGAAACCACCGAATCAATAAGAGAAACATTTGTCGTTCACCTTCTCAGTCGTGCGCCCCGCTGGCCGAAAAGCATGGAACTTGCGGGGTCGTTCCAGCGTAACCTACCCAGCGTAATCTACAAAGACAAGCTATGTTGGCAATTCGCATCCTCTTCACCGCGACATCTCTCTCTCTGTCAGTCAGCCTGCTGGCCCAGCAGGCCCCACTGCCCGACGTACCGACACTGATGCAGCAGGTGGAAGAACACCAGCGCAGACTCGACCAAACCCGCGAGAACTACACCTACCGCGAAGTCACAGAAACGCATGAGCTCGACAAAAACGGAAACGTTAAGAAATTCGAGACGGAGGATGATGACATCTTTTTCGTGAATACACACGAAATCGAGCGCATGGTGAAGAAGAACGGCAAAGAGCTCAGCGAGGGAGAGCAGAAAAAAGAGCAGGAAAAGGTGATGAAGGCCGTAGAAAAGGCCCAGAGGACGCCAGCCGGGGAAGCGACCGAGAAAGATGCCGTAAGCATCAGCAGGCTGCTGTCGATCATGAAAGTCTCCCGGCCCCGGCGGGAGATGCTGGACGGTCGCAGCACGATTACATTCGATTTCATCGGGGATCCGCACGCCAGGACGCACGGCATGGCAGAGGATGCATCGAAAAAGCTCTCAGGAACCTTGTGGATCGACGAACAAGACCGGGAAGTTCGACGGATGATCGCCCATTTCGACGATAACTTTCACCTGGGCTTCGGCTTATTCTCCGTTGGCAAGGGAAGCAATTTCACCTTCAACCAAAAGCTCGTCAACAACGAACTGTGGCTCCCAACCGACGCCCAGGCTCACGTCGTCGCGCATGCCATTGGATTGATCGGCTTCCGCGCAGACATCAATGTGATAGACAAGGATTACCAGCGCTTCCACGCAGAGGCCCTTCAGCAGCCCAGCGCCCAGGCAAAACAATAAAAAGGCCGTCGCGCTGTGCGACGGCCTTTTCGGGATTAAAGCTGCGGCTGTGCCGGAGGGGGAGCTACTTCCTCTCCACCGCCCTGACGGCGCTCGTGCATCTGCGCCTGCATCTGTTCGAACTTCTGCTTCTGTGAATCATTCAGCACGGTTTCGATCCGGTTGCTGGTGTCGTCCTGGATTGCACGCATCTTGCTGCGGCGATCCTGCGGGTCCATGGACTGATCCTGGAACAGCTGCTGCATCCGCGTGGCGCGGCTTTCTAGAATGGGCTTGATCTGCGTCTGCTGATCTGCCGTCAGATCGAGCTGCCTGGTCATACGCTTCAGTTGCTGGTCGGGATTTATCCGGTGCGGGCCGCCACCTTGCATGGCCCCAGGACCTTGATCCGGCGGAGCGGCATTGTCTTGCGCGAAAGCTGCGCCAGCGATGCCCAGGGAGAGCACACCCGCCAGCGCGAGGGAGTAAACGGACTTCTTCATAAGCGATGGTACCTCCGACATTCTTGAGAACCCCGCGATCGGTGGGAGGTTGCGCGGTCTTCTCAGAACTAGACGATGGTTTGCCTGCGGTGGACTGCCCGAAAGAGCTGGAATTTCCGAATTATTTGCCTGCAGCAATCTCTTTCGGTGGCATCTCCACCAGTGCGGTCCTCAGGCCGCAAGGCAGCAGGCCCTCCGTCCGCTGTTCGGGAAGCGGCACGAATGCATACGCGAACACCCCTCGGTAATCGTGCTCCCCAGGGTTATTGCATATCGCGCAGCTAGGCCTATAGGCCAGGGCCGCAATCTCATGTTCCCCGGCCGTCCACTCATGAGAACCATGAGCCGGAATGGTAATGATTGGGTGCTCCTCTGAGGCCGCGCGGGGCTGGTAAGCGAAAAGCTCTCCCTTTTCGCTCAAGGCGTTCACGTAGCTTCCGCCTGCGCCGCTCGAAGCCCTCCATAGCCATTTGCTGCCCACGCGTGCGTACCAATGAGCGCTCGATGGTATCGGTTCGGCCAACCGGATCGGCTTCGACGTATCGTTCTCGATCTTAAATAGATAACTCGGCCCCATTCCGGGCTTTGTTTCTACCAGATAGCTCGCTTTGAAAGTGATCTGCTTCGAACAGAGCGGCACCACCGCGTCAGGATGGCTCGGTTCGGGTAGGGACTGGGATGTGACGATTAGGACAGCAAGGCTGACAACCGCGAAACGGAAAGGCGGAAAACGCAGCAACATGAATTAAGCTTAGGTGCTTTAGAGGGATCGAGCAAAGGTACAAAAGCAAAAAGCCACTCCGTAGAGTGGCTTTTCGTGAGATTTATGCCGGCAATCACCTAATCTCCCACACACTTTCGCGTGCAGTACCATCGGCCCAGCGAGGCTTAACTTCCGTGTTCGGGATGGGAACGGGTGGGACCCTCGCAGTATGGTCACCGGCAAACTTGAGGTGCCCTCATATTCGAGAGCACCAAAACTTTGGGGGCGCTTGGCGGGCTGTTTCTCCCGCAGCCAGCTTCATATTGCGGGTTTGTTCTCCCGCGTCGAAGTGGCAAACTGGCGCCATTCAATTCTAATATCTCACAACGAAATCGATTGAGTTGGTTTGTTACAAGGCTTGTTGAATGTGTCTGGCAGAATACTGCGCAGAATTAATTCTATGGACAAGCCGAACGGGCGATTAGTACTGGTAAGCTACACGCATTACTGCGCTTCCACATCCAGCCTATCAACCAGGTGGTCTTCCTGGGCCCTTCAGGGAGATCTCATCTTGGGGCGTGCTTCCCGCTTATATGCATTCAGCGGTTATCACAACCGAACTTCGCTACCCAGCCGTGCCATTGGCATGACAACTGGAACACAAGAGGTTCGTCCATCCCGGTCCTCTCGTACTAAGGACAGCCCCCCTCAAATCTCCTACGCCCACAGCAGATAGGGACCGAACTGTCTCGCGACGTTCTGAACCCAGCTCACGTACCGCTTTAATAGGCGAACAGCCTAACCCTTGGAACCTTCTACAGCTCCAGGATGCGATGAGCCGACATCGAGGTGCCAAACCGAAGCGTCGATATGAACTCTTGGCTTCGATCAGCCTGTTATCCCCGGCGTACCTTTTATCCGTTGAGCGATGGCCCTTCCATACAGAACCACCGGATCACTAAGGCCTGCTTTCGCATCTGCTCGACTTGTAGGTCTCACAGTTAACCACTCTTATGCCTTTGCACTCGACGACTGATTTCCAAACAGTCTGAGAGTAGCTTCGCGCGCCTCCGTTACAATTTAGGAGGCGACCGCCCCAGTCAAACTACCCGTCTAACTATGTCCCTCTCCCGGATGACGGGAGTAGGTTAGATTCACAGCACTCGCAGGGTGGTATCTCACCGGTGGCTCCACCAAATCCGAGAATCTGGTATCAAAGCCTCCCACCTATCCTGCGCAGCAAGAGCCATAAATCATAGTTAAAGTGTAGTAAAGGTGCACGGGGTCTTTCCGTCTAGCTGCGGGTAACCGGCATCTTCACCGGTACTACAAGTTCGCCGAGCAACTCGTTAAGACAGTCGTACGATCGTTACTCCATTCGTGCAGGTCGGAACTTACCCGACAAGGAATTTCGCTACCTTAGGACCGTTATAGTTACGGCCGCCGTTCACTGGGGCTTCAATTCAAAGCTTCGCCTTGCGGCTAACCTCTCCTTTTAACCTTCCAGCACCGGGCAGGAGTCAGCCCCTATACGTCGTTTTCGACTTAGCAGAGACCTGTGTTTTTGTTAAACAGTCGCCGTACGCGTTTCACTGCGGCCCACCAGAGGTGGGCGACCCTTCTCCCGAAGTTACGGGTCTAATTTGCCGAGTTCCTTAACAAGCTTTCACTCGAGCGCCTTTGGATATTCTCCTCGTCTACCTGTGTCGGTTTGTGGTACGGTTCCCAACGCCTCTCCTTAGAGGATTTTCTCGGCAGCGTGAACTCAGCAGCTTTCAGGCATACGCCTTACTGTTTTGCGCCTCACTGTTAAGCTCCGACGGATTTGCCTATCGGAACCAGCTTACGCGCATCAAACCCCATAGCCATATGAGGTCCTGCTTATCCTTCTGCGTCTCCCCATCGTCAAACGAAGGTTGGGAGGTCCGGAATATTAACCGGATGTCCATCAGCTACGCCTTTCGGCCTCACCTTAGGGACCGCCTAACCCTGAGCGGATTAACCTTCCTCAGGAAACCTTAGACTTTCGGCGTGAATGGTTCTCACATTCATTATCGCTACTTATGCCGGCAGGGTCTCTTCGCAACGCTCCACCAGTCTTCTCAGTCTGGCTTCAATGCTGTTGAGAATGCTCTCCTACCACGCACACCATAGGTGTGCATTCGCTGCTTCGGTGTACAGTTTTAGCCCCGTTGTATTGTCGGCACCGGACCGCTTGACCAGTGAGCTATTACGCTTTCTTTAAAGGATGGCTGCTTCTAAGCCAACCTCCTGGCTGTCTGGGCGTTCCGACTTCCTTTCCCACTTAACTGTAACTTTGGGACCTTAGCAGGCGATCTGGGCTGTTTCCCTCTCGACTGTGAAGCTTAGCCCCCACAGTCTGACTCCCGGACTGGTTGTCGATGGCATTCGTAGTTTGGTTGGATTCAGTAAGCCGGAAAGCCCCCTAGTCCATCCAGGTCTCTACCACCACCGCAAATCATCCGAGGCTAGCCCTAAAGCTATTTCGGAGAGAACGAGCTATCACGGAATTTGATTAGCCTTTCACCCCTACCCTCAGCTCATCCGAGCTTTTTTCAACAAACACCGGTTCGGTCCTCCAATAGGTTTTACCCTACCTTCAACCTGGCCAAGGGTAGATCATCCCGCTTCGCGTCTATTCCTGCCAACTTAACGCCCTATTCAGACTCGCTTTCGCTTCGGCTCGCTTACGCTTAACCTTGCTGACAAGAATAACTAGCCGGCTCATTATGCAATAGGCACGCGGTCAGACATTCGCTTGCGCGCATAGTCCTCCCACTGCTTGTAGGCACACGGTTTCAGGTACTTTGTACTCCCCTAACAGGGGTTCTTTTCACCTTTCCCTCACGGTACTGGTTCACTATCGGTCAGATACGAGTATTTAGCCTTGCGGAATGGTCTCCGCGGATTCAAGCAGGGTTTCACGTGCCCCGCCTTACTCAGGTGCCTGCTTCGAGTCCAGATAGTTTTCGTCTACGCGCCTGTCACGCTCTATGGATCCCCTTTCCAGAGGATTCGACTAACTACTGGATTGGTAACTCTACTGTTGCAGGTCCTACAACCCCCGACGCACCGAAATGCAACGGGTTTGGGCTGTTCCGATTTCGCTCGCCACTACTCTCGGAATCGAGGTTTCTTTCTTTTCCTTCAGGTACTGAGATGGTTCACTTCCCTGAGTTCGCTCGTGCCCGCCTATGTATTCGGCGGGCCGTTCTTAAGGTTTGCTTAAGAGGGTTTCCCCATTCGGAAATCTCCGGATATAACGCCTGTGTGCGGCTCCCCGAAGCTTATCGCAGCTTGCCACGTCCTTCATCGCCTGTATCTGCCAAGGCATCCACCGTGCGCCCTTAGTAGCTTGACCATAGAATTAACTCCACGCAGGAGTAACTCCAGGTATTAATTCGCCTTAGCAACCTCTTACCTTTCAAGAGATTGCAAATATTCTAAAGACACTCAACTAACCAACCTCCTTGCCTGCCGGTACGAACCAGCGACAAGGGTGTTGCTCAGCCTTGTAATATATTTACCCAATCGATTTCGTTGTCAAACATCCTGAACGCAAACTATGTTGCTTGCGTCTGCCCTGAGGCAGATCGAACATGAAGATACTTACTTCTTCCTGCCCAAAGCTCGAAGTCTTGAATTTCAAGGCTTCCAACTTAAGGCAGCTCTAAGAACTTGGTGGAGCTGAGGAGGATCGAACTCCTGACCCCCTGCTTGCAAAGCAGGTGCTCTCCCAGCTGAGCTACAGCCCCAGTCCGTTGCGATTTGCTTCGGTCATGGTGGGCCTGGGTAGATTCGAACTACCGACCTCACCCTTATCAGGGGTGCGCTCTAACCAACTGAGCTACAGGCCCGACACCGTTTAAACAGATGCTTCGGTTGATCGCGCTCGTTATGCGCACACGCTGAGCCCGACTGCTCGCAGTCCTTCGAGAAGTTTCGAGGACCAGGTTGAACATGCGAAGCAGCTACGCCGCTTCTGACCATCGCTAGAACTTTAGATAAAGCAGAGAAGGCTTGTATCAGAATTCTCGATGCAGGTCAGGGACAAGCATCGAGATGCATGACACATCTTATGAACGATCAGAGATCGTCCGCATTCGCGGATACATAAGATTGCCATGGCGTTCTCTCTTAGAAAGGAGGTGATCCAGCCGCAGGTTCTCCTACGGCTACCTTGTTACGACTTCACCCCAATCATGAATCATACCTTGGAAGGCTGCCCCCTTGCGGTTGGCTCACCTGCTTCTAGTACGACCCACTTTCGTGATGTGACGGGCGGTGTGTACAAGGCCCGGGAACGTATTCACCGCGGCATTCTGATCCGCGATTACTAGCGATTCCAGCTTCATGCAGTCGAGTTGCAGACTGCAATCCGAACTGAGGCCGGCTTTTTCCGATTAGCTCCCCCTCGCGGGTTTGCAACGGTTTGTACCGACCATTGTAGCACGTGTGTAGCCCTGGACATAAAGGCCATGAGGACTTGACGTCATCCCCGCCTTCCTCCCCGTTATCCGAGGCAGTCTCACCAGAGTGCTCAACTAAATGTTAGCAACTGGTAATAAGGGTTGCGCTCGTTGCGGGACTTAACCCAACATCTCACGACACGAGCTGACGACAGCCATGCAGCACCTATATAGAGGTCTATTGCTAGACGCCGATGTTTCCACCGGATTCCTCTACATTTCGAGCCCAGGTAAGGTTCTTCGCGTTGCGTCGAATTAAACCACATGCTCCACCGCTTGTGCGGGCCCCCGTCAATTCCTTTGAGTTTCAGCCTTGCGACCGTACTCCCCAGGCGGATCGCTTAACGCGTTAGCTACGGCACGACGGGATTGGGTACCCGCCACACCAAGCGATCATCGTTTAGGGCTAGGACTACCAGGGTATCTAATCCTGTTTGCTCCCCTAGCTTTCGTGCATCAGCGTCAGTTATGGTCCAGTGAGCCGCTTTCGCCACAGGTGTTCCTTCCGATATCTACGCATTTCACCGCTACACCGGAAATTCCACTCACCTCTCCCACACTCAAGCCCGGCAGTTTCTCGTGCAGACTTCGAGTTGAGCCCGAAGATTTCACACAAGACTTACCGAACCGCCTACGCACCCTTTACGCCCAATAATTCCGAACAACGCTCGCCCCCCTCGTATTACCGCGGCTGCTGGCACGAAGTTAGCCGGGGCTTCTTCTCTCGGTACCGTCATAATCGTCCCGATCGAAAGGAGTTTACGTCCCAAGAGACTTCATCCTCCACGCGGCGTTGCTGCGTCAGGGTTTCCCCCATTGCGCAAAATTCCCCACTGCTGCCTCCCGTAGGAGTCTGGACCGTGTTTCAGTTCCAGTGTGTCCGTGCGCCCTCTCAGGCCGGATACAGATCACTGCCTTGGTGGGCCATTACCCCGCCAACTAGCTAATCTGCCGCGACCCCCTCCTTAAGCGAATTGCTCCTTTGACCCGTAGGTGTTATGCGGTATTAGCTAAGATTTCTCCTAGTTATTCCCCACTCAAGGGTAGGTTAGTCACGTGTTACTCACCCGTGCGCCACTTTACTCAGGACCGAAGTCCCTTTCTCGTTCGACTTGCATGTGTTAGGCACGCCGCCAGCGTTGATTCTGAGCCAGGATCAAACTCTCGTTTGAAACCTGATGATTACTACCAAGCGACGGAGGTCGCATTGGAGTAATCGCCTTCGCGATGCTCGAAAGATCGCGAAGGACTAACATTGTGAGAATGATCAAGCCTAGACTTTATCAATTCTCACGACTGGCATGTTCAACCTGATTGTCAAAGATCCACACGGTTAACCGCCTGAGCGGGCCATTGGATCGGGGAATCGCAACCTCGTTGCGGCCCTCGAACTTGTTGCGCTGTGTTTTTGCGCGAACTTTTTAAGAGTATCGAACTTTGCCCATCGCGTCAAGCGTTTATTTTCGCTTTTTGTCGCGTCGCTTTCGGCGCTTAAAGCAGCCTGAAAGCCTGGGGCTCGATACGCTCAACCCTACCGGGTATCGCACACAGCACGAAACTTTTAAAGATCGCTCTTCAGCGACAGACATGCTGTCAATCTGAAGCCGGACATTTTGTCCGAATTTCAGCGTGGGGCCTAGCCCTCACTTAGCAATTGGATTGTTCGCTGATTGTGACGCCCTGCGTCAATCGAACACCCGCTTCGCTATTTACTTCGGCAAGCTCAAGAGCCCGCACAGCGAAGCTTACTTGCAACTGCTTTCCATTTACTTGTCTTACTTCGCTCCGCGTTTATTTCTCATCGCGTCGCTTTTCTACTTTAGCATCACTTGCTTGGTTACGCAAGCTCTTTGCTATTTGCCTCGCCGATCACTGTTACTCTCGACTCAGCTCTCCTACATTAGCATCGCTTGTTTGCTTTTGCAACTGCTCTGCTTTACTTCTCTTCTGCCTCGATCGCTCTCGCTCTCGACTCAGTTTTCTTACCTTAACATCGCTTGCCTGCTTATGCAAACCGCTTTGTTTTGACTGCCTTATGTCGGGCTTGGCACGTTGCGTCAGCTGTCTGCCTTATCGCCGCGACAAGATGAATACTATCGAGCTCCAGCAGGACGAGCAATGTTGAAAACAGTGTAAATCTGTTGAAAAGCTGGCTGAGGCCGCATGAATACTGGATGAAACGGACAGCTTAGTCCATTCGTCTGCCACTATTTCGCAACAGCTTCAGTCGGATATCTGCCGGGCAATTACTCCCAGGTCGGTCAATCCGTTCACAAAGAACTGTACCGCCAAGGCTACGAGCAGCAATCCCATAATGCGCACAAGGATACGAATTCCCGTCTCGCCCAGAATTTTCCGGACGCGATCAGCGCCGCTCAGAACGCCATAGCTGGCGACTGCTGTAATCGCGATCGCTGAAAGAATCGCAAGCATATGGACGAAGGTCGATGCCTGGGCGACGAGGACCATTACGCTGGATATGGCTCCAGGGCCCGCCAGCATGGGAATTCCTAACGGAACGATGCCAGCGTCTTCTTTGCCGGCTGCTTCAACGGTTTCATCGGAGGATTCCTGGGTAGGAGAACGCCGGGCTTCAAGCATGTCTATGCCGATAAGCAGAAGGATCAGGCCTCCGGCGATCTCAAAGGCAGGCAGTGTGATGCCAAACATGCGGAATATCAGCCGGCCTGCCAGCGCAAACGAGGTGAGTACGACGAAGCAGGTGAAGGAGGCCTTCGCTGCCATGCGCCTGCGCCTCGCTTTATCCGACCCGGCTGTAATCGCCACGAAGGACGGCAAGGTTGCGAGGGGATCGACAAGAAAAAAGATCGAGCTAAGGGCCAGCAGTGAGAACCGGACGTAGGGCGAATGAAGGCCGTGCAACGCCGTCGCCGTGGGTCCCCAGAATGCGCTCAGCCATTTCACCATTCGTTGTCTTCCCTATTGCTTACTTAGAGTTAACGCGCTTCTGTTCGGATTCGCGTCAAAAGTACCCAATCGCAGGGAAAGGTGCCTCAGGCTTACACAGCGGCAATAGGTTGCCCGCATCGATGCTACGTAAATAGCACATTCGCATTCACTTATCAAAAAATCAGTTTGGCACGGTCTGTGCGTACTCCAACTAGGGTCCGCGGACCGCGCTTCCAATCCAGGAAGCCTGGAGCCACGGGCGAAAAGGGAGAAAGCAGCCCATGGATTCGGACACACTGCAGGATTTTATGCCGGCAACGGGTTCTCGAGAGGAGAAATTCTCGGTTTTGCTGGCAGGTAAAAATTCAGACGATCTGAAAGCTATCCGAGAGGTGCTCTCATCCGCGCACTTCGCGGTACAGCATGTAGGATCATTCGCCGAAGTTGAAGAGTTATGGCTGCAGCACCGCCACCATGCGGTGCTGCTCGATGTCGATAATCACGAGTCGGTCGCTCAGGCGCTACTGGCCGCGACCCAGATCAAGCGGCACAGTTCGCAGCAGTTTCTGGGTTACCTCGCCGACCCGATCCTGAGATCGAGCGGCCTGGCAGGCGATGCGATCTTCGCACGCGATGCACGCACCCTGCCCGAAGCCCTGCTCCGCTGCTTTGAGCAGGAACCAGGGCACGGCCTCCAAAGCAGCTGAATTGGAGGCCACTTACAGCTCGAATAGGCGGCGGCGCGCCCTTTCTTCAGCGATATAATCGATTCTTCACGAGGAAAAAGGAGAAGGCGTCGCATGCCTATTCAAGCCACCAGCAAGATCTGGCACAACGGCAACCTCATCCCATGGGAAAAGGCACAGATCCATGTGATGAGTCACGTTGTGCATTACGGTTCATCGGTTTTCGAAGGAGTCCGCTGCTACGGACAGCCGCAGGGCGCGGCCGTTTTCCGGCTGCCAGAGCACATGCAGCGGCTAATCGACTCGGCAAAGATTTATCGCATGCCGCTGCCTTATTCGCTTGAGCAGCTATCGAGCGCCGTCGTGGAACTGATTGAAGCCAACGGAGTGGCTCCCTGCTACATCCGCCCGATAGCTTTTCGTGGATACGGAGAGATCGGCGTGAATCCCAAGCTTTCGCCTGTCGAGGTCTACATGGCGAACTTCCCGTGGGGCAAGTATGTACACGGTGAAGCAGCAGACGTGTGCATCTCGTCGTGGAACCGCCTGGCGCCGAACACCATGCCCACCCTCGCGAAGGCCGGTGCAAACTACATGAACTCGCAGCTGATACGCATGGAAGCCGATATCAACGGCTACTCCGAGGGCATCGGGCTCGATGTGAACGGCTACCTCTCCGAGGGCTCGGGCGAGAATCTCTTCCTCGTGCGCAATGGGGTGCTCTACACTACGCCACTCGCTAACTCGGTTCTGTCGGGCATCACACGCGACTCCATCCTGACGCTGGCGCGGCACTTCGGCATTACCGTGGTCGAGCAGTCGCTGCCCCGCGAGCTGATTTACATCGCTGACGAAGTCTTCTTCACCGGTACCGCTGCAGAGGTCACTCCGATCAGCTCTGTCGATCGCATCCAGATCGGCGACGGCAAGACCGGACCGATCACCAAGCAGCTTGCCGACGAGTTCTTCGGCATTGCTAATGGACTGCGTCCCGATCGCTTCGGCTGGCTTACTCCAGTCAACGTCGAGCAGGCCGTCTCGGTTTAGCAGAACTGCGTATCTCGATAAAAAGGCGGCCTGCAAAGGCTGCCTTTTTATTGCACTGGATACGGCGGCCCTTTCGCCAGCACCTGCTCAAGCATCTTGTCGTGCCCGTAAATGTCATCGAAGAAATGTACCGAGCCGTCCTGTTCCGCAACCGCTGTTACGTAGAGAATCAACACCGGCACAGGATGGCTGAGGTTCACCTGCCGATTATCCTGGCCTGACTGCATCGCATCCGTTGCCTTCTGCTCCGTCCATCCCTGGTCGGCAAGAAGATATCCGGCAAGTTCGGCTGGACGTTCCAGACGTATGCATCCATGGCTGAAGTCGCGGCGCGATTGCGCGAAGAGCTGCGGAGCCGGGGTGCTGTGCAGGTAAACGTTGCTGGAGTTTGGGAAGATGAACTTGATAAGTCCCAGTGAGTTGTCGGCTCCCGGCCTCTGCCTCACCATTACCGAACCACGGCGCAATTGCTGCATCAGGTCACTGCTGACGGCGCCTGCGGTCAGCAATTTGCCACTACGATCGGTAATCTCCATCCGCTTTCTTGGCAGATAGTTGGAATCTTTCGCCAGCCCGGGAAGAATCTCTTTGCGCACGATGCTGGGTGGAATATTCCAGTAGGGGCGGAAGACGATGTAACGCATCTGATCCGCGAAGATCGGCGTTTCCGTAGCAATGGCGCGCCCCACCACCACGTTCATCTGCATCGTCACCTGCTCTTGTGCGTTAAAGACGCGCAGCACAAATTCGGGCACGTTCACCACAACCGGCGGCTGAGGAAACGCAGGTGGCAACCATCGCCAGCGTTCCAGCGCATTCTCCAGCTGCGTAACACGCACAGCCAGCGGCACATTCAGCTGACGAACCGTTTCTTTGCCCAATCTGCCGTCGGCTGCAAGCCCATGACGCACCTGGAAGCGCTGCACGGCCGACGAAAGAGGCTCGTCAAAGATGCCTGCACCAGCGTTTGTTTCCGCACCTGGAGTCAGATCGCCCAACAGCAGAAGACGTGCAGTTAACGCCTGCGTTCCGGCGTAGCCATCGCCTATACCGATCGCCTTTGTTACGCCGGGCACGGGGCTACCATCCCCTTGCGCAGCCAGCACTTCGTAGTGTTCGAGCGCCTTTTCCGTATTGCGGTAGCCAAGATAGGGGGGCTCAATTCCTGCCAGCACGGAGTTCACATCGTCCGCATGCGCAAGCTTCGAGACGACGAACTGCGGCAGGTCGTACTTCTTCTCGCCGATATCGATTCCAAATTTGAAGTGCTTCGGATCGACGCGACCGATATGCAGATCGGAGACATAACGCATGGCGCAGACCGTGAACGCCGCATCAAAATCCGCGGCCCTGGATGCATCGGCCTTCAACTCCGCGATGCGCGCTCCCCAGCGCGAAGCGTCATACTCCTCCGGCTCAAGACCCTTGGTACGACTGTCTTTCCATGCCTGGACAAGCGCAAGCGCCTGCCTCGAAGGCTCGCCGCGATACAGCCAGATTGGCGTGAAGTTTGTGCTTTCGTAAGCATGCTCGAGGTGTGCGCGGTAGTCGGAGAAATCCGGCCAGCGCAAGCTGGCAAGGCGTCCCGCTGCTGCAATCTCATGCAACCGGGCCGATATAGCCGGGCTTACCGCGGAGGACTGCTCCTGAGGAGACTCCACCGGAGCAGCCGTTTGCGGCGACGAATGCGAACACGCCACCAGTGCGCCAAGTACAAGCGATGCGAACAGCCTACGTGCGCCGCAGTCCATACCAACTCAACCCCAGGGCGAGATAGCCAAGATAGATATACGGCAGCCACGAGTACGGTGCAGCCGGAATAGGATAAACACTGCCTGCCATGGCCAGCACCATCGCGAGAAAGGCTGCCAGAGAGAGCAGCAGCACACCCGGAGAAACTGTTTCCACCCGTCTCAGATGCAGGGGCAGAGCGACACAGACCAGGGCATAAGCGGTAAGAAATCCGTAGGTAGCGAGCGCGCCCATCCAGCCGTAGATATCTCCACCGCTTACCCCTCGTGCGGCCAGAAGCACCGGAGGAATAAACGTGGCCGCGGCAGTGATGACCACGGCCGCGTGAGGAGTTTCGTTTCTGGCATGCGTTCTGCCTAAACCGGCTGGCACCAGCCCGCGATGCGCCATCAGCAGCAGTACGCGCGAAGCAGCGGTGATGCAGGCAAGCGTGCAGGCAAAAAGGCTGACCATAGCGCCAATATCCACCAGGACGCCGAGCAGGTTGACCCCGGCCATGGCAGCAAGAGCATGCAGCGGAGCGGCGACTTCCTGAAGCCCCGGATGCACACCTCGAAAACCAACGACCTCCGCATAAGCGCTCAGCACAAAGAAAACGCCACAACCGACAGCGCACTGAAGCACGGCACGAGGAATCGTTACGAGCGGATTGCGCGCCTCTTCTCCGAGCGTGGTTGCCGATTCAAAACCGACGAAGCTGAAAAGCGCCAGCACTATGCCCAGTCCGATTCCTGAAGGCTTCACTCCATGCAGGCTCAACTGCGCCATGTCGAAATGCAAACCGTGCTTCCACACCGTAAGACTGAGAATCGCGACGATACAGGTGACCGAGGCGCCTTCCATCCATAGCATCGCTTCGGCTGACAGCTTGATGTCGCGATAGGCCATGGCTCCGGCTGCAAGTACAGCGATTACCAGCAACATCACCGGAGACAGGCTGCGGCCCAATGCCGCCTGCGCGAGTACATTCGCGTAATTGAAAAAACCCGCGGCAACGCTCGACGCCGTTGCGACGTATGCCAGCAGCAAGGCCCATGCAGAGACGCATGCGGCCCAGCCGGGCATTGATTCGGCAGTGTAGGTAAACAGCGACCCCGGCGAGGCGGAACGGCGCGCGAAACAACCGATTACCAGCCCAACCAGCGTCATCGCCAAGGTTGCCAGCAGGTATGTCAGCCACGTTCCGTTACCGGAAAGCGCGAAGACCAGCGGAATGGTCATCGCCGGAGACGCGGTGGGAGCGATCGCCGACACCGATTGCGCCAGCGTCTCCCACGGTCCCAGCACCTGTTTGCGCAGCCCGTAGCCAGTCGTCGCCCCTCTATCGGCCAGAACGGGTACGGTTTCAGGCGGCAACGGCAGGCTCTCCTTCTTGGAAACGCAGATTTTGTCGGATGAGGCTACAGTCTGCTTGCCGCTCTAAAGCAAGTCAAGATTTTTTGCTGCAGATGATAGAGAGGAGGGTCGTAAAAAAGTGGGGCGAAGAGATTCTTCGCCCCCTGATACGGTTAGGTAAAACAGCCGTAGTGATGCAACCTGACTCAACGGAACAGGCCCTGGGACGCTGATCGCGTCTCTCGTGAGCCTTCCGGATACAAACCTAGCCACCGATCTCTGTCGGCGCTTAGTTCATGATGAAAACGGGTCGATGACGTAAGAGTGCTATAGAGGGTTTCCAGAAACAAGCGAACTTTGGTAATAGCTACGTATCGAATCAGTACACAAACGGCAAAAGCGCTGGTCCCGCTCTGCGAACTCACCCGGAAGAATCCCCCGGCGAGACCTCCGCGTTCGCGTTGTATATTTGCGGCATGATATTGCAAAGTCAGGCACAAAGCATGCTGGCTGTCGCTCTGGAAGAGGCCAGGACGGGCCTCTGCGAAGGCGGCATTCCTATAGGAGCCGCGATCTTTCATTGCGACGGATCTTTGCTGGGGCGCGGCCACAATCGCCGCGTACAGCATTCCGACCCCTCCTCGCACGGTGAAACGGATGCCTTTCGTAATGCCGGGCGGCAACGCTCCTACCGGAACCTGATCATGGTCACGACGCTCGCTCCCTGCTGGTACTGCAGCGGCCTGATCCGGCAGTTCGGTTTTTCGACGGTGATCGCCGGCGAGAGCCGGACTTTTCGTGGCGGGCTCGAATGGCTGCGCGAGTGCGGCGTCGAGGTGATCGACCTCGATTCGCAGGAGTGTGTGGACCTGCTTGGAGGATTTATCGCCAGCCATCCGGAGATCTGGAACGAGGATATCGGCGAGGAGTAAAGCCCGGAACGACGTTCGTCCCTCCGGGCCTGGTTCACTTATTCGTAAAGCGGGACCGGCGCAGGGTTGCGCTCAGTGAACTGACGCTGATGCCAGTACGGATAGATGGGCGTCAGGTCACTCGCCTTATCCAGCTTTGCAACCTGCTCCGGGGTGAGGTTCCAACCGGCAGCTTCAAGGTTCTGCTTGAGTTGTTCCTCGTTGCGCGCGCCCATAATGACACTCGAAACGGTCGGCCGCTGAAGTACCCAGTTCAAGGCCACCTGCGCGACGGTCTTATTCGTCTCGGCTGCAACTTCGTCAAGCGCATCGACGACCTGGTGGAGATATTCTTCCGGCACCGGCGGCCCTTTTTCCGCGGTCTTGTGCAGTCGGCTGACTTCGGGCAACGGCTTTCCGCGGCGCAACTTGCCGGTGAGACGTCCCCATCCCAGCGGACTCCACACCAGCGCGCCGACTTTCTGATCGAGGCCGAGCGGCATCAGTTCCCACTCGTACTCACGGCCTACCAGCGAGTAGTAAACCTGGTGAGCGACATAACGGGACCAGCCATAACGCTCCGACACAGACAGCGACTTCATCAGGTGCCAGCCTGAGAAATTCGAGCAGGCAATGTAGCGAATTTTTCCATCATGAACGAGCGTGTTCAGCGCATCCAGAGTCTCTTCCACTGGCGTTGTCGCGTCGAAGCCGTGCATATGGTAGATGTCGATGTAGTCGGTCTTCAGCCGCTTCAGACTAGCGTTGCACTGGTCGATCAGGTGATAGCGCGAAGACCCCACTTCGTTCGGGCCGTCGGTCATGCGAAAGGTGGCCTTGGTCGAAATCAGCAGCTTGTGCCGCTTGCCTTCGATGGCCTTCGCAAAAACCTCTTCGGCCCGGCCGTTTGAATACACGTTGGCGGTGTCGAAGAGATTCACGCCGGCGTCCAGGCACATATCGACGAGCCGTTTCGCTTCGTCGCCCTCTGTGCCACCCCAGGCGTTGAAGAATTCGTTACCGCCTCCAAAAGTCGCCACGCCATAACTGAGCGCGGATACCTTCAGACCCGAATAGCCAAGCTGTCTGTATTCCACTCTTACCGTCCTATCTCCAGCAGGTTACTGAAACCGGTAGCGAAGCGCGCGTCGCTTCGCGAAGTTCTTGCCAGCGCAATTTCGAGCTGAATGCTCTCCGTCGATCATACTTCCGGAGCCACATCAGAGCGCCTGCCTGAGACCCTCGTGCCGCACCACCCATCCTTGTTGTTTACCGGGAAAACCGGGCGCGTGGGTCGCCGGAGCGCCCTTCCAACCAGCCGCCATCAGAGCGATCGCGAAGAGCAGCCCGCCGTTGCCCGGCAGATACAGAGGCAGCTCCGGCAGTTGTTGAAAGTTGTGCCCGTTGGGCAGATAACGGTTCTTCGGCGTATCGATAAAGAGAGCCTCGATCGCCTGATCCGGGCGTCCAAGACGCGCCGCTGTCATCGCCATCATGGGGTAATCCCAACCCCAGGTCGTCTTCTGATCCCACTTCGCAAAAACAAAGTCGAGCGTCTTCTGCATCGTGCCGGGATCGACCATCGGAGTTGCCGGAGTAACGCCGAATGCAGCCAGCATGGTGGGATGGTCGGTGAATGGAGTTTCCGGTGTTTCCAGTTCCACGTACACTCCATCGCGTATAGCCAGCGGAGCAAGATGCTTCCGCACTCGTTCCCACTCCGGGGCAGGCGCCATGCCGAACCGCTTGCGCCACTGCTGCGCAATGCCGAGCGACCAGCTCCAGTATGCAAGTTCATAGGTCGGGTTCTTTGCGGTGCTGCGGCTGCGAAAGCCTTCTTCCTGCGCAGACGTGATCGGAGGACCAAGCTCGAAACAGCCCCGCTCCACATTCCACCAGGCAAACGAGGCCATGAACTCCGCGGATTCAATCACGACCTCTCGAAAGAAATCGAGAGTCACGGCTGTCGGCTCCGCCTGGTACATCAGCTCAGCCAGATGGATGGGATGTGGCTGTTGCCACACGAGAAACGGGTTGATACCGTTGGGGCTTTCGCGGCCCTGCGGGCCGATCATCTTGGGCCAGCGGGCGCCCTTGCAGCCGATCCGTGCGGCAGTCTCCCGCGCTACTGGCAGCAGGTCTTTGTAGATACCGAGGCTTCGCTTCAACAGCGCTTCGCGCCCCCACAGTGCGAAATGAGCCTCGTGCCACCAGTACATCTCCATGTGGAACTTTCCGCCCCAGCTATTCACGACCAGGCCTGTCTCCTGCGGCGGCAGTGAGCCGGCGGAGTTTACCGCCGTTTGATACTGCGAGAGAACGATGCGGCGCTCCAGCTCCATCCAGCGCGGATCGCTGCTCTCAGAGAGATCGACAGCGCCGCCGCTCATCCAGAAACGGTTCCAATGTTCTTGCGCACTTGCCTTCACTGCGGCAAATGTAGGCAGCGGAGCAGACAATGGTTTGGGAGCGAAAGCCACGAGCAATTCCAGGGTGTCGTCCTGCGCATGCCATTCAAAGCGATGCTGCGCGACCTGATGACAGCTGGCGCCGCTGCTCCACGCAGCCTGCGCATACGTCAGCGTTGTGCCATCGAGCTGGCGAACGAAGTCCGCATTGCCGGCGCGCAGCGTCGCCCGTGTGGTGTGCGTCTCCGGATGGCTCCAGTCACCTTGATTTTTCCAGCTGTCAGCGCTGCCGGGAAACTCGATACGAATGGGCATCCGGCCGTCGCGAAGCAAAGAAGATTGCACCCTCACCGCCAGCAGATCCAGGCTGGGATGAACCAGCGTGTCCACCCTCACTGGCTCACCTTCGAAAGTGAAGTTCGATGTGAGAATGCCATTCCATATATCGAGCGTCTGGTGGATACCTCGCAGGTCCTCAAGGACCGCATCCCGTCCTTCGACCTGCGGCAGAGCAAAACCAATACGTGCCAGGTCGAAGCGGTGAGGGTTGCTCATCAGCCACTCGCCGGCAGGAGTCTGATCCTCTGAGGGATAGGGCACACTCCGGCCGTGGCTGTCATACTGCGCGATGGTCTGCTCCAGCGTGTAATGGTGAGGATTCGGCGACTCGTGCCAGGCCCACTGCGCCATGGTATGCAACGGCATCCCCGGCTCGTGAAATTGCGGAAAGGTCTGCAGACCGGTCACATCGGCTGTAAACCCCAGCTCGCCATTTCCTACAGAGAGCGGAGCGAGAGCATCGGGCTTCTCCATCACCACAAGATGACGATGCACCAGGGACTTGCGGTCGATGCGGGAAGCCGGTTCCATCGCCAGCGTACGAGGTGAATTTCCTGAAATCGTAGCAGCAGCCGTAGCCGCACCCAGGGAATAAAGAAAATCTCTGCGTCTCACTCGTTCATTCCTTGATGTTCGCTTTCGGAACGCTCAGGCTGCCTCACTCCGGCTATTGCTGAGGCTTCCCCTGAGCCGGCGGTTGCTGCGCAGGCGGCTGTTGCTGGTTATCGCTATTACTAACATCCTGCCCCTGGAAAATCATGCGGATCGTCGACTTGAATTGCTTGTAATTGGTGTACTTCACCGTTTCGCGCATGTGGACGTCTTGGTTCATGTACCCGTTACCACCGGAGAAATGCAGGATGCCGTCGCCCTTGGTGTAAACGGGGAACCAGTACTTGCCATCGATCTGCTCGCGGTAGGTCGTGAAAGGCGGTGACAGGTCTTCATGACCTTTGCGCAGATCGTCGGGGACATTCTTGCCGTTGGTGACAACGATCTGCAAGTCATGCTGATCGACCCAGATGCGCCCCTGGAAATAGCGTTTGTTCTTCTCTATAGTCTTCGGTCTCACGTCGAAGACATAGGTATCTACTTCGTCTACCTTCTGCTTGCCTACATAACTAACAAGATACTGACCTACATCATCCTTCGTCAGGACGAAAGGCAGGCGCTCTTCAATATCCTGGAGGTCGGCCGGAGTCATCTGCACCCGCTCGAGTGTATTAGGCGGAGCCATCACGACGTGGGTCATCTTGCGGCCGCTGGGGTCGTAGGAAATATCGACAACCTGGAAGTACTGACCGTCCGGCTTGCCATCGTCATTAATCGTCTCCACCTTCACGCTGCGCTGGTAGGTATAACCCGCCATGGCTTCGCGAAAAACACTTTCCTTAGCGGTGAACTGGTCTATGATCTGCTGCACGGGCAAGGACGGCTGCGAGGTGTCGAGTGCACCAAACCCCTGATCGAGTGGCATCGAGGTGTAGGAAACCTGTGCAAAGCTCAGCGCGCAGAAGGCGAGCGAAGCTGCGACAAGGGACCTGCGGCAGAGATTCCCGCAAAAGGCGAAGGCTCGGGACAAAGGCTCGGTATGAACTCCCATCACATAAGGATAGACCTTCGTGGCCGCCCAGAGGGCTTTCATGAGCCATGTTAGTTTTTCGTATAACTTGAAAGATAAGAGCAAGTAAACTGTCTTCGCTTCTCTAACAGCCCAACATGAACGACGTTTACAACGGTCCGACATTAGCGCTGCTCAGCATTCTTGTAGCTGTTTTCGCAGCTCTCTATCTCAGGTCGCGTACCCAGCGGCGCCTGCTATGGCTGCTCGGATGGTCGATAACCGCCCTGCGCCTCTCTCTCCAGATATCGAATTTCGGCAGTCACGGCCTTGGCCTGGCCATTTCGTATTTATGCCTCGAACTCGGTCCGCTCATGTTCCTGGCTTCCATGTCTACAAACAGCGCGGTTCGCTCCGGGACATTCAAGTGGATTGCGATCTTTACCATCCCGATGGCCGTGTATATCTCCATGCACGTGCTTGTTCCACACCAGGGCGCCGCGGTTCACTTCACAGCCGTCGCATCCGTCATTGCGCTGGAAGCGATTGCCATCACCTGGACTGTTCGCTGCAAAGTCTTCCCGGTCGGGCTAAGGATGTTTTTTTCGATCGTGGCTGCACCCGTCTGCCTCTACATGGCCTGGACCGGCGAAGCCATGCGGCTCCTGTCGCTTATCCATAGCGCAATCTGCCTGGTAGCCGCACTGCTTGTGCTGATCACTTATCGCAGGATAAGCCCGGGAGTAGTTTTCACCGCGACTGGACTTATCACCTGGGGATTGCCTTTTTTTGTTATGTCGGCCATCCCATCCAGCTCCCCCCGGCTGGCGCTCTTCATCAGCCTGCTGAATATTGCCAAGGCCGTCACAGCCATCGGGATGGTTGTGCTGGTTCTCGAAGATGAAATCCGCGTAAACGAAATCGCGCAGAAACGCGACCGGCGGGCGCGCGCCGAGATGGAGCAGTATTCGAAACTCTTTCTGGCCGCCACCCCCAATCGCGACTTCGGAATCCAGTACCAGATGATCTGCGATGTCATCACCCGCGCCAGCCGCTTCTCGCGTGCCGCCATCCTGCTGCGAAACGTCGAACAGACCTTTCAGGTATTCGGCAGCTCAGGCATGGAGCCATCCCTTGCCCAGGCCCTCAGTGCCTTCGCCAGGTGCCTGACCGCGAGGACGATGGACGAGAACTGCCGGGCCACCAGCACAGCCTTGCCACAAAGCATGACGCGCGTCTTCGACCTGCGGGGTATGGATGGAAATGCCGAAGCATTGCGCTCGCTCGGCGTCGACTCGATCTATGCCATTCCGATTCGCAGCGCTTCGGACATCGTGCAGGGCGCGGTTTTCCTGCATGGCCTGCGCTGGCCATCGGAGCCTTTAGAGGGAGAAGACCTGCTGCCGCTTGAACTGCTGGTTTCGCGCCTGATGGCCGCGCACGAAAACAACATGCTTCTGCGCCGTGTCGTACAGTCGGAAAAGATGGCAGGGCTCGGCCAACTGACCGGCGGCGTGGCACATGAGTTGAACAATCCGCTGACTGTTGTCATGGGCTATGCCGAGCTCATCGCGGAAGGCGGCACGGACGAAGTAACGCGGGATTACGCATCCGTCATTCGACGCGAAGCACATCGGATGCGACAGACCATCGAGAGCCTCGCGCGTTTCTGGAAGGCCTCTCCCGATGAGCTAGCCTCGATCTCCGTCGAACAGATGCTTCGCGATATCGAACAATTGCGGAGGCCGGAGTTTGAGCGGGCAGGCATAACCCTGCTGCTTACTGTCGCCGATGGCCTGCCCCGCATTCGCGCTAACGGCGACCAGATGCGCCAGGTTCTGTTGCAGGTACTGAACAACGCGACAGCGGCTCTGAAAAATACACCGGCCAATCAGCCGAAACAGGTACGCATCGACGCGCGGCTCGGTCAGGATAAGGTGCAGGTATTGGTGCGTGACAGCGGTCCCGGTTTTTCCGACATCAACCGTGTTTTCGATCCTTTCTTCACAACAAAAGCGCCCGGCGAAGGCACCGGCCTCGGACTTAGCCTTTGTTACTCGATCATCCGCGAGCATGGTGGGGAGATAGTCCTCTCAAACCTGCAGCCCCACGGCGCAGCTGTCTCCATAGAAATCCCCATCGACAAAACTACCGACACCGTATTCGCGTCCTAACCGAAGACCGAACGTTGTACGATGATTCAGCAATTCCGGAAAATCTCTGAAGAGGATCCCATGCGTTACCGCCGGTTTTCGGCTCTATTGCCTGTCATTTCGCTGCTCGGTTCCTTCACTTTCGCGAACGCACAGTCGCGACGGCCGATGACTTTCATCGACATGATGAAGATGCGGCGCCTGGGAGACATCTCTGTCTCACCCGACGGACGATGGGTCCTTTACTCGGCGACCGACGTCGATCTCGACAAGAACAGCCGCACATCGCATATCTGGATCATTCCCGCTACAGGCGGAGAGTCCCATGCATTGACGGCTTCCTTGGCCGGCGAAAGCCGCGGACGTTTTTCCCCGGACGGCAAGCGCATTCTCTTCCAAAGCAAGCGTGAAGATGGCCAGCAGATCTGGCTGGCCGATTTCAACTCCGCTAACGGCGAGATCGATGAGCCGCACAAGCTCACGTCCATCAGCACGGAAGCTGACGGAGCCATATGGTCGCCAGATAGCAGAAATATTCTCTTCACCTCTGCTGTCTATCCCGACTGCAAGGACGACGCCTGCAACCAGCAACGTGATGCGGAACAGGATTCGTCGAAAGTAAAGGCTCAGATCTTCACCCATCTTCTGTACCGTCACTGGACAGCTTTCACCGGCGACAAGCGCAGCCATCTCTTCGTGATTCCCGCAACAGGCGGCACGCCACGTGATCTGACGGCGGGCGACAGCCACGACGTGCCGCCATTCTCACTAGGCGGTCCCGACGCCTATGCCTTCTCGCCGGACAGTAAGCAGATCGCCTTCGAGGAGAACCTCGACCCCGTTCCCGCCACCAGCACGAACTCTGACATCTTTACGCTGCAGCTCGACGATCCTTCCGCGAAGCCCGTGAAGATATCGACCGCCGCCGGTGGAGACCTTTCTCCTGCCTACTCGCCTGACGGCAAGTACATCGCATGGCGTTCACAGGAACGTGCAGGCTATGAGAGCGATCGCTTCCGCCTGGTCATTTATGACCGCTCCGCCAAAAAGCTTTCGCAGCCACTGCCGGACTTCGATCGCTGGATCGACGAATTCACCTGGGCCCCGGACTCCTCGAAGATTTACTTCATCGCGGGTGACTCGGGCCGGTCACCTGTCTTCTCGACGACTCTCGACGGCAAAGACCTGCACCAGCTAACGGACGAAGGCTCTTACGGCGATCTCCATGTACTACCGAACGGGCAGCTTATCGCCTCTCGCATGACGGTGCGTTTGCCTTCTGAAGTAGTCACTCTTGATCCAGCCAGGGTGACGAAAGCCACCGATCACGAAAGCCCTGCCACGCGCCGCTATCTGCAGCCCACCAGCTATACGGCGACTCGTGAGGTAGCGTCGGAGAAACAGCTGACTCACCTGAACACCGCTCTGCTCGCGCAGCTCGATCTTCCGCGGATGCAGTCCTTCTGGTTCCCATCCATCGGCCATGTACGTGTGCAGGGATTTGTCATCAAGCCACCGGCATTCGACGAGTCGAAAAAGTATCCGGTGAAGTTCCTGATTCACGGCGGACCCGAAGGTGAATGGGGAGACAGCTGGAGCTATCGCTGGAATGCCGAATTGCTCGCCGCCAACGGCTACGTCGTCATCATGATCAATCCGCGCGGTTCCGTTGGCTATGGACAGGCCTTTACGGACGGCGTGAATGGCGACTGGGGCGGCAAGCCATATATAGACCTCATGCGCGGACTCGACTATGCCGAGCTCCACTTCTCCTACGTCGACAAGACGCGCGAGTGCGCGCTTGGCGCCAGTTACGGCGGGTATATGGCTGACTGGATTCTCGGCCACACGCAGCGCTTCCGCTGCATCGTCACGCACGACGGCATGTTCAATCCGGAGTCGGCTTACGGCACGACCGAAGAACTGTGGTTCAACGAGTGGGAATTCAAAGGCACCCCATGGACCAATCGGACTCTCTATCGCCGCTGGTCTCCGATGCTGGCCGAAACGAACTTCAAGACACCTACGCTCGTCATTCATTCGCAACTCGATTACCGGCTCGACGTCTCGGAGGGCTATCAGCTCTTCACCACGCTGCAGCGCATGAACGTCCCGTCGAAGATGCTCTACTTCCCTGACGAAGGCCACTGGGTCGCGAAGCCGCAGAACTCAGAGCTCTGGTATAAGACGGTCAACGACTGGGTTGACCAGTGGACAAAGTAACCCGATGCCCTTTGGAAAATCGAAAAAGCCGTTTGAACCATTCGATGAGAATGCTCTTCACGAATATGCGGTGAAAGCTCTCGGGCGGCGCATGCGAACCGTCGCGGAGCTTACGCGGCTCATGCGCACAAAGGTCGAGCCGGACGAATATGGCAGAGCAAAAATCGATGCCGTTGTGCTCCGCCTCAAGGAGTACGGCTATTTAAATGATGCTGACTTCGCCGCCTATTACACAAAGCTGCGCCAGGACAACGCCAGCTTCGGCCGCAGGCGCGTGCAGCAGGATCTCGCACAAAAAGGCGTAAAGGCTGAGCTGGTTGCAGAAACCCTCGACCGCGCTTACGAGAACGTGGATGAAGAAGCCCTCGCGCGCCGCCACCTGGAACGCAAGCGCGTGAAAGAGCCAACCAACGATAAGGAAGCAGCGCGAGTAATGCGCATGCTGATGCGTGCCGGCTTCTCAAGTGGAGCTATCTTCAAGGTGCTGCGGCGATGGAACGTAAGCGACGAAGCATTGTCTGCATTCGAAGACGGAGAAGCCGAGTAATCGATGCAGCTTCCGGTGCTCATCGCCATCGACTGGTCCGGCGCGAAGGATGCCGCTTCACAGCGAAAACACATCTGGGCGGCAAAGCTTTCGGGCAACGACCTCAGCCTCGACTCCCGACGCACCCGCGATGAAGTCACCGCATGGCTGATCGAGCAGAAACGACTGTACCCCCGCCTTCTCGTCGGACTCGACTTCGCATTCAGCTTTCCGCTCTGGTACGTTGAGCAGCACGGCCCGGCAATCCACGACTTCTGGACATATATAGAGGAGAACGCCGAGCGTCTCATCCTATGTAAGGAAACTCCGTTCTGGGGCCGGGCAGCGCATCCGAAGCCACGCAGGTTGAGTCGCGAAGAGAGTTTGCGGCAGACTGACCTGCACACTATCGTCAATGGCCAGTACCCGAAATCCGCCTTCCAGGTGAACTACCCCGGGGCAGTCGGCACAGCAACGCTGAGAGGCGCGAAACACCTTCTCGAATTGCAACGGGCGGGCTTCAGCATCTGGCCCTTTCAGCATCCGGGAAAACAGAGCATCGTCGAGATCTATCCGCGTCTCTTTACGCAGATCCCTGTCAGTCGACTCGACGAGCGCCGGAAGTTTCTGGATGCGGACCGGTTCAGGTGGCTCCCCAAGGAAGTAAGCCGGGATGCGATCCAGTCAGTCGATGCCTTCGACGCGCTGGTTTCCGTCCTTGGCATGCGCGACCGCTGCGAAGAGTTTCTGAAAACCGCCGGGAACCTCAGCCATGCCAATCGTCTCGAAGGAAAAATTTTCGCCCAGCCGGAGCCGCTCACCGCGCTCCTATAAAATTTATCTATGCAATCACGTTCCGGCTCCGCAATTCGTGAGACCTTTCTGCGCTTTTTTGAGACGAAGGGGCACCGTCGCGTGCACTCCTCTTCGCTCGTTCCTGCCAATGACCCGACCCTGCTCTTCACCAATGCAGGCATGAACCAGTTCAAAGACGTCTTTCTCGGGGCCGAACATCGTGATTACAACCGCGCCACATCTTCACAGAAGTGCGTGCGCGCCGGCGGCAAACATAACGATCTTGAAAACGTAGGCTTCACGCGCCGCCACCATACCTTCTTCGAAATGCTCGGCAACTTCAGCTTCGGCGACTACTTCAAGCAGGACGCCATCGCTTTCGCGTGGGAGCTGGTCACTTCGCCCGAATGGTTCGGCATTCCCAAGGACAAGCTCTACGTCACCATCTTCAAAGGTGAGAACGGCGTACCCCGCGACGAAGAAGCCTATAACCTGTGGCTCGCTCAAGGCGTCCCGGCCGACCGCATCCGCGAGTTCGGCTCGAAGGATAACTTCTGGCAGATGGGCGAAACCGGCCCCTGCGGCCCATGCTCGGAGATCTTCTACGACATGGGCATCGAAGCCGCTGAAGTTCCCGGCACCGACAAGCCCTTCGGTGAAGACGACGCGCGCTACGTCGAAATCTGGAACCTCGTCTTCATGCAGTTCGACCGCAGTGCAGATGGCGAACTGAGCCTGCTACCCAAGCCATCCATCGACACCGGCGCAGGACTCGAGCGCCTGGCCTCCGTGCTGCAAGGGAAGCTCTCGAACTTCGAGACTGATCTCTTCACGCCACTCATCAAGCGCGCCGCCGAATTAACGGAGCAGAGCACCGACGATCTCTCGAAGGCATCGCTGCGCATCATCGCCGACCACGCCCGCTGCGCAACCTTTCTCATCTCCGACGGCGTACTGCCAGCGAACGAAGGCCGTGGATACGTGTTGCGTAAGATTCTGCGCCGCGGTATCCGTCACGGACGCCTGCTCGGCCAGGACAAACCCTTCATGCACCAAATGGTCTACGCGGTCCGCGACGAGATGGCGGACGCATATCCCGAGCTGAAGGAATCCGCAGATCGTGTTGCCAAGGTCATCGAAGCCGAAGAGCGGCAGTTTGCACGCGTCATGGAAGTCGGTGCACGCCAGTTGCAGACCGTGATGCAGCAGGGCGCACTCTCCGGTAAAGAAGCCTTCCATCTCTACGAAACCTTCGGCCTCCCGCTCGACTTCATGATGGACGCAGCGCATGACGCCGGCATCCACTTCGACCTCGAAGGCTTCGAGCAGGCTCGTGCCGAAGAACAGGCTCGTGCGCGCGCTTCGTGGAAGGGCGGCTCCAAGCAATCCGCCAGCCCCGCCTATCGCGAGCTCGCCAAGACCGACTTCGAAGGCTACAAGAAACTCAAAGTCGAAGGCGCGGAAGTTCTCGCCATCGTCAAAGACGGTGTCGGTGTTCCTTCGGCCAATGCGGGAGATGCAGTCGAAGTCGTCCTCAACGAAACCAGCTTCTACGCCGACTCCGGTGGACAGATCGGCGACAACGGATGGTTCTACTCCGACGATCACAACTCCGTCGTTGCTGACATCAGCGGCTGCACCAAGCCGGTGCAGGGAGTCTTCGCCCATAAAGCCATCCTGCGCCAGCCATTGAAGATCGGCGACAAGGTCGATACCGTCATCAATGCGGACTTCCGCAACGCCACCCGCCGCAACCATACCGCGACGCACCTGCTGCATGCCGCACTGCGCGAAGTGCTCGGCACGCACGTAAAGCAGGCCGGTTCGCTCGTCGAGCCGGGCCGCCTGCGCTTCGACTTCTCGCACTTCACCTCCATCGCCGACGAAGAGCTCCAGCAGATCGAGGACATCATTAATAAGGAAGTGCTCGGCAACACCCGCGTCGAGACAATCGAAGATGTTCCGATCGATGTAGCCATCAACGAGTATCACGCCATGGCGCTCTTCGGAGAGAAGTACGGCGAGAAGGTTCGTGTTGTGAAGATCGGCGACTTCTCAACCGAGCTCTGCGGCGGCACGCACACCGGAGCCACCGGCGAAATCGGCGTCATCAAGCTTCTAAGCGAAGGCAGTGTCTCTTCCGGAGTGCGTCGTGTGGAAGCCGTCTCCGGCCTGGGCGCGCTCAACGAATTCCGTCGCGGCTACGATGCAGCACAACTGGCCATCCAGTTCTCGCCGAACTCCGAACTCACTCCCGCCGATGCGCTGCGCGGCAAACTCAGTGCGCAGGATGAAGAAGTTAAGAAACTGCGCCGCGAGCTCGACGAGCTGCGCATGAAGTCGGCCGCTTCCGCGGTTTCAGGAGCAGCCGACCAGGCCATTGAAGTGAAGGGCGTCAAAGTTCTCGCGCAACGCGTCGACGCGCTCGATCGCGGACAGATGCGTACGCTCGTCGACAACCTGCGCAATAAACTCGGCTCGGGCGTTGTCGTACTCGGCTCGGTGGACAGTGAAGGCAAGGTCGCGCTGATCGTCGGCGTGACCAAAGACCTCACCGGCAAAGTGCAGGCAGGCAAAGTAGTTGGGCAAATTGCAAAGCTCGTCGGCGGCTCCGGCGGCGGACGCCCCGACATGGCCGAAGCTGGTGGCAAAGATGCGAGCCAACTCGGTGCCGCACTCGCAAGCGTTCCTGCAACCGTCGAATCATTTCTGAACTGACCACAACAGAGGGTTCCGTTCTGGGTTCATCCCGCATGTCTACCTGCATATCCATGCGCTCGATGAGCCCGAACGGAACTTATAATCTGTAGTGTCGCGTGCGCCTATGCCGGTTTTCTCCCTCCATGCAGAACGCCTCCGCCGTGTGCTCTCGACTGCCGGCTGCATCTGCCTGCTTCTTTTTTCCGCCACATCTTTCGCGAAGCCGGCGCATAACAGCACGGTGCGTACCCCTTTTGAAAAAGCGCAGCGCATGCGCGAAGCTCTCGAAGGCCGCCCCGAAAAACAACGCACCCGCCGCGACTACGAACGCACGATGGATGCATACCGTGCGGTCTACCATTCCGATCCACGCTCTGGGAAAGCCGACGACGCAGTCGCGGCCGTAGCCGATCTGCTTGCCGAAGAAGGACGTCTCTTCGAAGACGAGAAATCTCTTCACGATGCCATCGGTCAGTACGATTTTCTGCGTAAGGAATATCCCGGAAGCAAACTTCGCTTCAGTGCATTGCTGACCACCGGCGAAATCTATCTGCGCGATCTGAACGACCGCGACAACGCACGCGCAACCTTTCAGCAGTTCCTCAAGCTTTATCCGCAGAATCCGCTGGCTAACTCCGCACGCGCGGAGCTCGCAAACCTTAAGAAGCCGATTGGCCACGGCAGACATCAGAACAATCTCTCTGCGCAGACGACGGTCGCGCCAGAAACAGATCGCACCACGCAGCAGCCCACGCCTGCGGAACGACGCAAGACCGTTCTCGATGCGGCGATCCAATCCCAACAGGCAGAAAAGACTGGCAAGACAACCGCAAAACCATCGAGACAAATCGAGACCGCGCCGGAACAGACGCGCACCGAAAGCGATGTTCCTCCGCCTCCGGTCCAGGCTGCGCCGCCCGAGCCGTCACATCTTTCCGAAGCCGCGCTCAACGCCACGCCTCCGCCGCGTCGTGGCAAGCAACCGCTGGTCACCGGCGTTCGGCACTGGTCCACGTCGGTTTATACCCGCGTCGCGATCGACCTGCAGGATGAAGTACGCTACGAGGCCACACGTGTCACCGGCCCGGATCGCATCTTCTTCGACCTTCATGGCACACGGCTTTCGCCTGAGCTGATCGGCAAGTCCGATGAAGTGATTGACGACGGATTTCTGAAGCGTATCCGCGTCGCTCAATTTTCAAACGACGTCACACGTGTAGTACTCGATGTCAGCGATGTAAGCGAATACTCGGCCTTCTTTCTGCCGAATCCTTACCGGCTCATCATCGATGTGCACGGCAGCAAGTCAAGGCCGCATCCGGCATCGGTAGCGGCAACCACACCGCCGCCAGTTCCAGCGAAAGCAGCTCCTGTTCCTGCGCCTGCGAAGTCCCAGCAGCCTGCAAACGTGGGCATCGGTTCTTCGACTGCCTCGGTAAACGAACTCGGCGCTCCGCTTCCGAAGACGGCGCCTCCGGCAACAACCGCGACCATCCGATCCGGACGGCAGCCACACGTCGGCTCCCCTGCAAGTGATGCGGAGAAACCTGCTACAGCCGATCCCTCAGCTCTCGCCGACGTGGCAACACTGAGCCAGCAGCCCAACCGGGTGAAGGCAACACGCCGGCCCACTACGGCTCCGGTCGTGGAATCTGTCGCTGGAACCACGCAGGCTCCGCAGCCAAACGAACTCGCCTCCGTCACTCCGCCGCCGTTCCCAGCAACTACTCGAAATCGGCCTGCGCGGCCCACCAATTCAACAGACGCCGTCATGCCGGAAATCCGCGCCGCGCAACCCACCGCCGATGGACAACGTTCCATGGTCCGCGCACTCGGGCTCAAGATCAATCGCATCGTTGTCGATGCAGGGCACGGCGGCCACGACTCCGGCACACTCGGCCCCGACGGAATCGAAGAGAAAGATGTCGTGCTCGACGTAGCTCTGCGCCTTGGCAAGCTGCTCAAGGAGCGCCTCGGCGCCGACGTGATCTACACACGCGACGACGACACATTTATTCCGCTCGAGACACGTACCGCCATCGCGAATAAAGCGCAGGCCGACCTGTTTATCTCAGTACACGCCAACTCCAGTTCCGATGCCTCGGCCCGCGGCGTGGAGACCTACTACCTCAACTTCACCACCTCAGCCGATGCGCTTGAAGTAGCCGCGCGTGAAAATGCCGTCTCCGACCAGTCCATCCACCAGCTCTCCGACCTCGTGAAAAAGATCACGCTGCAGGACAAGATCAACGAGTCACGCGAGTTCGCATCGGATGTCGAGCAGAGTCTTTACACCGGACTCGAAGACGGCAATCCGGGACTGAAAGATCGCGGCGTCAAGAAGGCTCCGTTCGTCGTGCTCATCGGTGCCAACATGCCTTCAATCCTTGCCGAAATCTCGTTCCTCACCAATCCGAACGATGCCCACCAGCTGCGTGAGGGCGCGTACCGCGAGCGCATTGCTGAATCTCTGTACCATGGTGTCGCCCGCTACGTGGGCAGTCTCAGCGGAACGCGCGTAGCGGACGCTTCGCATGGCAGCAGGTGATAGTCTCAGATTGCGATGTTTTTCTCTGTGCGTTCGTTCGGCATAGCCTGCGTTGGGCTCGCGCTTGCGACCCTCCCCGCCCTGCCGCAGAACCAGTCTCCGGTCACCGTCACGCTTCCGCTGCGCCCGCTGCTTCCAGCTTCTTTCGCAGGATGGACGCAAAGCGGCACGCCGCAAAAAGGAACTTCGGCGACCGACGCTGACGCGAAAAACGCTGACGTGCTCAAAGAGTATGGCCTGCATGATTTCGCCTCCACTGGCTTCGCCCACAACGATCAGCAGATCTCAGTCCGCGCCATGCGCTTTCAGGATGCAACGGGGACCTACGGCGCGTTCACCTTTTACCGTCAACCGGACATGACTGAGCAGAAGCTCGGCAAGAGCGGCGCAGGCAACAGCAAGGAAGTTGTCTTTTGGCAGGGCACCACGCTTGTCGACGTTTCGATGGATCACGCCGGGGCGATAGACTCTCGTGACCTCGGCGCGCTGGCATCAGCAATCCCGCAGACCCTCGGTCCTGAAGGCGTGCCGCCCACACTGCCCGGTTACCTGCCTCCGGCAGGTCTCAAGCACGAAACCATCCGTTACGCCATCGGGCCGCTTGCCTATGCTCAAACCGGAGGCGCTTTGTCGCCGGCGCTGATCGATTTCAGCCGCGATGCCGAAGCAGTAACTGCGCAGTACGCCAGCCGCGATGGAAGCGGCACACTGACCATCCTTGAATACCCGACACCAGAGATCGCAACCGGTCGCGCTAAAGCTCTGGAAGAAGCGCACGCTTCCGAGAACATCCGTCGCGCCGGTCCTCTGGTGGCAATTGCTACCGGCTCGCTCTCACACGAAGCAGCCCAGAAACTGATCGGCGAGGTGCATTGGTCTGCCGCCATTACCTGGAATCATCCCGAAGGCTACGTCAACGAGGTAAAGAAGACGGCTCGCCTGCTGCTCGGCATCACTTACCTCACCTGTATCCTCGGCGGAGCGGCCATCTTTCTGGGTCTTTTCCTGGGTGGTGGAAGAGCACTGGTGCGCAAGCTCCGCGGAAAGCCCATTTCGACAATGAACGACGACGATTTCATCAGCCTGAGATTGAAGGAGTAAACACTCGCATTCCGAGGATATTCTTTTTCTTTTTAAGTAACAGATATTAAAGACTTTGCACGTCGCCACGGGTCGGCTCGCATAATAGATACCGTTTAGGAGGCAAACCTCGCCCGATGCAGCGAGCGGGTTAGCTCCGAAGCCAATAGGCGAGGGCGAACGCAGGATTTTGCCTTGACACCCCCCGCCCCCGACCATAGTATTTCGCCAGAAAGTTCTGATGGCTTTGCCTCCGTTGGAACTATTCTCCCTAAAGAAAAGGCTGCCCTGTTGCCGGGCGGCCTTTTCGTTGTTCTGGAAGGACTTAGCTTCAAAGAGAGCTTCCAGAGCAAGACCGAAGCGTTACTCCCCTGCCGAATTTTTCGCCGCAACGGGTTTACGAGCGGTGGGAACGGGCGGTAAAATCCGCTCCCCTGACTTCCTTCCCGATTCAGTCTTCTTTTTCGCCAACATCCCAGATAAACCGTTGAAAATAAACGGTGAATGCCGCATACGTGGTACCGGAATCATTCGGCCATTCAAATCCCGAGACTTTTCACCAGGGTGGTGCTCATCGCTTCTACTCCCGTCCGGATCTCGCCGTCCGCAAAACCTGTCAGCCCGAACAGCAGACCGGATCGCGAGGCTTTGTTGCAGTAGGACGAGAGCGCCGGGGTGTCGATTCCCGCCTCAGCCAGGGCGGCGCTCTGCCTGGTGTCCTCAACCTCTATCGAGAAATGTCCTGCCAGGTTCATTCCATGGCCAGTGATCGGAAACACCAGCGGCAATCCTTTTTGCGCCACCAGTTCCAGGAACAACTGCTGACGCTCGCGATAGACGCGGCGGCATCGGCGCAAGTGCGAATCGAAGGCCCCGCTCTCAAGAAATGCCGCAAGGGTGGCCTGGTCCACCAGCGGCCCATGATCCTCGAGCGTGGCCTTGAGCCGCGCAAAGGGCTCGACAAGTTCGGGCGGCAGCACGACATACCCAAGCCGCAGGCCCGGAAACAAGGTCTTGCTGAAAGATCCTACGTAGATAACCCGGCGAAATTCATCGAGGCTCTGCAGGCTGGGCTGGGGAACGCTATCGAAGCGGAACTCGGAGTCGTAATCGTCCTCGACGATCCACAGGCCACGCTGTTGAGCGATCCGCAGAAGCTCCAGCCGGCGCCCCAGCGACATACGAGCCCCAAGTGGAAACTGGTGCGACGGGGTCACATAAAGCAGCGATGCGTCCTGCGCATCCGGCAGGGGCAGGCATATCCCACCGTCGTCCACCGGAACCGGCACGATCGGTGCCTTTGCCTGCTCCCAGCAGCGACGGGCACCCGGATAGCCGGGGTCTTCCATGTAAGCGCTTCGTTCCGGTCCGAGCAGAAGCTGCCCGAGCATGTAGAGCCCCTGCTGAGAGCCCCCTGTGACGGCGATCTCTTCCCAGTGACACCTGATGCCCCGGCTATCCCTCAAATACGCTCCTACGGCCTGCCGAAGCTCATCCAGCCCCATCGAGAAACGGGATTGATACTGCAATAATTCGTTACCTCTGCGCAGAACGCGCATGCGATGGCGATTCCATAGCTTCATCGGGAAGAGGTTTACGTCCGGCTGGGCGGGGCGAAATGGCCTCGGACCCATGAGTTGCCGGGGAGGAGCTGACTTAACCGCCAGGGCCGGCCGTTGACGTTCGCCCGGGCGGAAGGCGCGGGTGACTGTGCCCACCACGAAGGCGCTGCGTTCGCATCCCTGCAGATAGCCTTCGTCATGGAGACGCTCGAACGCCGCCGTGATTGTATTCCGCGAAAGATTCAGTTCTTCAGCCAACGCGCGCGTGGATGGCAGCTTCTCCGATGGCCTGAGGCGGCCCTCCTGGATCATTGCCTTCAGCTGGTCGGTGAGCTGCTGCTGAAGAGTCCGGCGCTGCGTTCTGTCCAGCCGGAGCTGGTCAAAGCCTCTCATCGCTTCCCTCGAACAAAAGATCTTTGCGCATCTGGCACCTTGATATTTTCATTTTCTGGCTCTTTACACCAGCCAGAATTGACCTTACGTTTACGTCAAAGCTGAGCAAACTTTTCATTTCTGTGAGAGCTGGCGGAATTCATACGCGCCGGCTGGGGCTTGGTATTCAAAAAATCAGTGGCTGATCGGAGTTGACGTGCACAAAGCGCTTCTGTGGATGGCTATTTCCCTACCCACCCCGTTCCTGGCTTCAGGGCAGGTAGACGTGGTCGCGCTGCACGGAAAAATCTGGACAGAGAACCCCTCCCATCCCGAAGCCGAAGCCATGGCCATCGCCGGTCACCGCATCCTGGCCGTCGGCACTGACGCTGAAATTCGCAAGCTGGCCGGCCCTGAGACGAAAACTCTCGACCTTGGCGGACGGCGGGTGGTACCCGGGTTCAATGATTCCCACGTTCATTTTTTCTGGGGCGGACAAGGTCTCGCCAGCGTGCAGCTGACTGACGCAAAGAGCCGGAAAGAGTTCACCGATCGTATCGCAGCTTTCGCCAGGACGCAGGCTTCCGGAACGTGGATCACCAATGGCAACTGGGACGAGCAGAAGTGGTCGCCCGTCGAGCTGCCGACGCATGAATGGATCGATGCGGTAACGCCGGACAATCCCGTATGGGTACAGCGCTCTGACGGACACCAGATGCTCGCCAACGCCCTTGCCATGAAGCTGGCCGGCGTCGATCGCAATACTCCGGACATTGTTGGCGGCACCATCGTCCGCGATGGGCAGGGCAATCCAACCGGCGTCTTCAAGGACGCAGCGAAAGACCTGATCGAGCGCGTAATTCCTCCGCCGACCGACGCCCAGGTCGATGCCGCTCTACTCACCGCGCAGAAGTACGCTCTCGACAATGGCGTAACCAGCGTGCAGGACATGGGCTTCACCGGTGGCCACGCCGCCGACATGGAAGCACGCGTGGTGCGCGGTTATCAGCGCCTGATGGCTGAGGGCAAATGGCACGTGCGCGTCGCCGCCCGCTTCCTTCTGCCCGATGCAGCTCGCCTGCAGAACCTCGGCATCATGACGAACTTCGGCAACGATACGCTGGTCATCGGTTCGCTGAAGGCATTTGCAGACGGATCGTTGGGCTCGGCGACTGCATGGTTCCTGCAGCCCTTCGACGATCAGCCCGGCAATTCCGGTCTGCCTTCGGATGAGCTCGCCGACCCAGTCAAGTTCTACTCAGAACTCAAAGCCGCCGACCTCGCAGGCAATCACATTGCGACGCACGCCATTGGAGATCGCGCCAACAAAACCATTCTCGACATGTACGAGCGTCTGGAAAAAGAAGACGGCCCCGCAGACCGCCGGCTTCGCATCGAACACGCGCAGCACCTGCGCCCGGAAGACATTCCTCGCTTCGCAAAGTTACACGTAATTGCTTCCGTCCAGCCCTACCACGCCATCGACGATGGCCGCTGGGCGGAAACCCGCATCGGCCACGAGCGCGCGGAGACAACGTACGCATTCAAATCCCTGCTCGACTCGGGCGCCACACTCGCCTTTGGTACCGACTGGTTCGTCGCACCGATCAATCCCATGCTGACCATCTATGCGGCTACCACGCGGCGCACGCTCGATGGCAAACATCCCGAAGGATGGTTCCCTCAGCAGAAGCTGACGGTCGAGCAATCGGTGCATGCCTACACTATGGGCTCCGCTTACGCTGAAAGCCAGGACGACATAAAAGGAAGTCTCGCGCCTGGCAAGCTTGCAGATTTCGACGTGTTATCGGACGACATTTTTCATATCGACCCGGTAAAGATCAAGGATGTAACGGTCGTCACGACCGTGCTTGGCGGCGAAATTGTCCGCTCTTCGCTGAAGTAACCGCACTGTAAGTGTTATGTAACGGGCCGCGGCCTCCAAGGCTGCGAGTCATACAGGAGACGTGTATGTTCGTGCGCCCCTGCTGGCGGCCGCAGTCGCCATCGGATATTCGACAGATCATCGAAGAGAACCCGTGGGCGCTGCTCGTAAGCCAGAGCGAAGAAGGTCCGCTGGCAACGAACCTTCCGTTTGTTGTCGAGAAAGCCGGCGACGAAGAACAACTCGTCCTGATCAGCCACATCGCGCGCGCCAACGAACATCTGCAGAACCTGCGTGAAACCACGACACCCGTCCTTGTGATCTTCGAAGGCCCGTGGAGTTATGTGACAGCAAGCTGGTACCCCGATCGCCAGATGCCTTCGACCTATTACTACACGGCCGTGCATTGCTACGGACAGATTGAATTCCAGGACGAGCCGGAGCTCGACCAATCGCTCGAAGACCTGGTGAACCGCATGGAGTCGAAGTACCCCGGCGGATGGAAGACAAACGAAATTCCTCGCAGCGAGATCACCCGCCGCTTTGCAGGAATCACCGGCTTCCGTCTACGCGTCTCGCGGATCGAAGCGAAATTCAAGCTTGGGCAGGATGAGCCGTTGCGCGATGCTCTCGCAGTTGCGGACGCACTCGACACTCACGAAGCTCCACAGGACCGGAAGCTGGCAGCGATGATTCGCGAACAGAACACCGGTCGGTAGTTGGAAGTATGGCGGCGATTGCTGCCGGGTCTGAAGTCTATGCAGAAATTTTAAGGAGAACGCCTTATGAGACGATCCATCTTCTATTTTTCCCTGGCATGCCTTTGCCTCCTGCTCGCATTTACAAACGCATCGGCTCAAATCGAAAGCGGCACCATGAACGGAACGGTTGCCGACCACGGTGGTGCGCGCATCGCTGGAGCCAAAGTCACCCTCACTGACATCGGCACCAACATCAGTAAGGTCACGGAGACGTCACAGGACGGCACCTTTCATTTTGCGCAGCTCAAGCCCAGCCGCTACAAACTCAATGTGACCGCGCCGGGATTCAAAGAGAGCATCGTCGAAACCATCGACCTGCACCCGCAGGACACGCTCGCCGAAGACATCACTCTAGAAGTCGGATCAACTTCGGAACAGGTCTCCGTCAACGCGCAAACCGAGCAGCTGGATACGACCTCTTCCATCTCAACCACTGTGGATCGCAAATTTATCGAGACCATGCCGCTCAACGGCCGGAGCTTCCAGGCACTCATCGCGCTCACTCCGGGCAACGTGACGGCGAAGACCTACTACACCAACTCCGGGCAGTTCAGTGTCAACGGCCAGCGCACCGACGCGAACTACTTCTCGATCGACGGCGTGAGCGCAAACGTCGGCATCACGCAGGGCAGCAACGTATACCTCGGCACCGCAGGCGGCGGAACGGCGCAGGCAACAAGTAACAACGGCGGTTACAATAACCTCGTCTCCGTCGACGACATGCAGGAGTACAAGATCCAGACCTCGACCTTCGACGCCGAGTATGGACGCACGACCGGCGCACAACTCGCCATCGTCACCCGCAGCGGCACCAACCAGTTCCACGGCACCGTCTTCGAATACCTGCGCAACGACGTCTTCGACGCGAACAACTGGTTCAACAACAATGAAGGACTTCCGCGCCAGGCGGAAAAGCAAAACGACTTCGGCTTCGTCGTAGGCGGACCGATCCTGCGCGACAAGCTTTTCTTCTTCGGATCGTATGAGGGATTGAGACTGCGCGTTCCAGAGTCGCGCCAGGATGTAGTGCCTACGACTTTCGCCCGGCAGAATGCTTCCGCCGCGGTCGCACCACTACTGAGTGCGTATGCGCTGCCATCAGCTGGTCAGGATATCCAAGGCAATTACACCGGGATCTACTACGCAGCTTTCTCGAATCCGTCCACGCTCAACGCAACCAGTGTGCGCCTGGACTACACCCCTACACCGAAACTGAATCTCTTCGTACGTGGGAACTATGCTCCTTCAGACGGTGAGCAATACGGTGCCTTCGACTTTTACACGCGGTCGACACTAAGCCACACCATCTCTAACGTAGACACCATCACTGCCGGCGCTACCTATGTCATCACACCGTCTCTGGTCGATGACTTTCGCTTCAACATCAGCCATTCCAAGGGTGCGACAGTTGTGTCGGCAACCAATCTAGGTGGAGCAACGCCGCCCTCGGATTCCTACCTCTTCCAGTCGCAACCGCAATACAGCACCAGCAATGCCGTCTTTGGTGTTTTCTTCAATGACGGAACATCCGACTACTACGTCGGCAACGATGCCACCAACCACCAGCGCCAGCTTAATTTCGTAGACACGCTGAGTTGGAACCTCGGTCATCACTCGCTCAAGTTTGGTGGAGACTATCGCCGCCTGACTCCGAAGAACGGCTACCGCCCGTACGACCTTTTCTATACCTTCCAGGATGTGCAGACACTCGTCACCTCGCAGATTCCGGTGAACGTTTCGATCGATAGTGCGGAAACCACCGACCTGCGTCCTATCTTCAACAACGTCTCACTCTTCGCGCAGGATGCCTGGCAGATGACTCCGCGCCTGACGCTGAATTACGGACTCCGTTGGGACATCGACCCTCCGCCGACCGATGCAGGCGGCCATCCGCTCTTCACTGCCATCAACCTGGAAGACCCCGCGAACGTTGCGCTTGCTCCCTCCGGCACGCCGCTCTGGCATGAAAGCAAGACAAACTTCGCTCCTCGTGTAGGTGTGGCCTACCTCGCACGCCAGGTTGCAGGATTTGAAACCATGCTGCGTGCCGGTGCCGGCATCTATTACGGTCTCGGCAACGAAATCGGCGCACAGGGAACCCTCGGAGCTCCGTACACGACCACGAAAACATTACTTGGCGCTGACGGCACTTATCCGCTGACACAAGCGCAGGCAACGCCGCTGCCTATCTCAACCGATCCACCATACAGCTATGTCTTTGCCTTCGACCCGCATCTGAAAGATCCGCGAGTCATCATGTGGGATGTGGCCGTACAGCAGAGCCTCGGCGACTCGCGCAGCGTCCAGATCGGCTACGTCGGCAACAAGGGAGACAACCTGTTGCGCAGCGAGCTGCTGCAGCCAACAGAAGGCGGCAACGCAAACTTCGCGTATCTCACCGCTTACTTCAACCACGACTACTCGAACTACAATTCGCTGCAATTGCAGTTCAAGCAGAATATGTGGCATCACGTGCAGGCGCTCTTCAGCTACACGTGGTCGCACGCGCTCGACAACGGCTCCAGCCTCGCACTGCCGCATCCTTATCACACCGTCTACGATCCGCATCTCGACTACGGCAATTCCGATCTCGACGTGCGCAACAGCTTCTCGAATGCCATCACCTACGAACTTCCCGGCCTGAGCCACGGCAACGGCTACGCGAAATACGCCACGAATGGCTGGGCGCTCGACAGCCTCTTCCGTTCCAACTCCTCACAACCAATCGACATCAACACCGGCAACCTCGGCGCCTTCGGCATGATCTGGAGTAACGACGCCGTCAACCAGCGGCCAAATGTTACCGGCAAACCTTTCTGGAAGCCGGATCCGTCGCAGCCGGGCGGCAAGGTGATCGACGCAACAGCCTTCTCGACCATGAATCTCGGCAACAACACGCAGGGTGATCTGCAGCGCAACACCGTTCGCGGCTTCGGTGCATGGCAGGAAGACATTGCCCTGCGCCGCACCTTCCCCATTCACGACACGCTCAGCCTGCAGTTCCGTGCCGAGGCCTTCAACATCTTCAACCATCCACTCTTTGGCGATCCAGGCACAAACGACAACGACCGCAACTCGCTCACCAACCAATACTTCGGTATCTCCGCTCACAGCCTCGCCGACAGCCTCGGCGGTGGCGGCGCCGATGGAGGTTTCAGCAGTCTCTACCAGATCGGTTCGCCGCGATCGATGCAGTTCGCGTTGAAGCTGCAGTTCTAAATCAGAGGCGCTCGACCCGGATCGGTTGAGCGCCTTTCGATTTCCTACATTCACGGCTATGCTGCCGTAAGCCAAAAGATCACAGCAGGAGTTTTCATGAACGTCCTCTCTTTCTCTTCCCGTTCCCGCTGTACTGCTCACCGTTGTCCCAGCCTGCTCCTTACTCTCGCAGCGCTCAGCCTGCCCGCCTTATCCTTCGCACAGAAACACGTTGTACAGCCTTCAGACATCGCCGGCATGAAGACGATTGAAGCACCAAAGATCTCTCCTGACGGGCAGATGGTCGCCTACACGGTTGGCACTCCGCAGCCGGACGGCAAGCCGCGCGAAGAACATATCTGGCTGGTGAATGCCGACAAGACCGGCAGCGCACGTCTCTTCATCTCGGGTGCGGGAGCAGACCGCGCTCCGGCATGGTCTCCAGATGGAAAGCGGATCGCGTTTCTATCCGACCGCCCCAATCCGATGACGAAGCCAGGATCTCCGTACAGCTTCAGCCTTGCTGCGGGCACCTATCCGGGCGACATTCCTAAAGAGCTGATTCAGTCCGGAAACGCTCCGGCCAAAGAACAAAAGGCGAGTGGAGATGATGAGAAGAGCACAGGGCTCTGGATCATTGCGCTGAACGGCGGAGAGGCACAACCACTGACCAACCTGCCCGGCAACATTCGCTCCTTCAAATGGTCGAAAGACGGCAAGCACATCGCCTTCATTCGGACCGATATCGACACGCCCGAGCAGCGCAGCCGCAAGAAAGACAAGAAGGACGACCGCGAGATCATCGACGGCGAGTATCACTACGATCGCCTCTGGATCTATGACCTCGACACGCGCCAGGCACGCCTGCTCACCCGCCAGGATGTAAATATCAACACCATCGACTGGTCGCCGGATGGAGCCTCGATCATCTCCCGCGTCTCGCCAACGCCGCGCATCGACGATTACTGGCGCGTCTCGGTCGTGGAGATCTTCGACACCACCAGCGGCAACATAAGCAAGGTAATCGAGAAGAACTCCGGCTACCAGGAGCCCATGTATTCTCCAGACGGCTCGAAGATCGTCTATTCGCGCTTCACCGAGAAGCGCATCGCGGACATGCACTTCGTCCACACGCTCAGCACCGGAGCCGATGCCAAGCTTGAAGACAAGCTGCCCGGCACGCTCGCCGAGATTCGCTGGTTCAAGGACAATCACCTGCTCGTGAACTCTTACGTGCATTCGCACACTGAAGCCTACGACGTGAACCCGGCAACACTCGCGGCAACGCAGCTAAAGGACATGCCTCCGACCTCGGAAGACCTCGACCCGGCTGAAGAGAACAACACCGTTGCCTTCCTCGGCGAAAGCCCGACGCAGCCAGCAGAGGTTTCCGTCTGGAAGAACAATCACATCGAGGTGCTCACAGACACCAATCCCCAAACGAAGGACTGGCTCCTGGGTGAGCGGCGCGAAGTCAGCTGGACGAATCCCAAGGACCACATGACCATCTACGGCGTGCTTTCACTGCCGCCGGGCTATACTCCGGGCAAGCGTTACAAGACCGCAATCCATGTGCACGGCGGCCCGGAGGAATCTTTCACCGTAGGCTTCAGCTCGACCTGGTACAACTACGCAACCCTGCTGGCCTCGCAGGGATACGTCGTCCTGCAGCCGAACTATCGCGGTTCGATGGGGCAATCCCTCGACTTCGTCGAGGCAAACTACAAGGACTCGGGCGGTGGCGACTTCGAAGACGTGATGGCGGGCGTCGACTGGGTCATTGCGCAGGGCATGGCCGATCCCGGCAAAATGGTCATCGCCGGCTGGAGCTACGGCGGCTTCATGACCAGTTGGACGGTCACCCACACCGATCGCTTCAAAGCCGCGATGGCCGGCGCCGCCGTAACCGACATCTACAGCATGGCTACCACCACCGATATCGCTCCCAGCTATCTCGACAGCTACATGGGGCCCTACGCCCAGAGCAAGGACGAACTCGACAAACACTCGCCCGTCCGCTTCGCCGCCAACTGCCACACCCCGGTCCTGGTGCTGCACGGCGGGGCAGACGTTCGCGTGCCTCTCGGCCAGGGGCAGGAGTTCTACCACGCGCTTCGCTTCACCGGAGACGAGGCGGCCATGGTCGTCTATCCGCGCGAGCCGCACATTTTCAACGAACCGGCCCATCAGATCGACAGCCTGACACGCGAGCTGAACTGGTTCTCGACCCACCTGGAAGCTTCCAAAAAGAAATAGCCGGAAATGGAACGCGGGAAAGCAAAAATCCCAGACCGGTCCTGGCCTGGGATTTTTGCTTGCAGGGGCCCTTCGAAAGGCCCCAACCAGCCCACTCTAGGTTAAAATCAAGGAGATGGCGGCATCCCTCGTCAAGCCTTGACGGCTGCGGGTTCGGCGGGCCGTCTGGTAATCTAGAAGAAATACCCCACAGGCCGACGTAGCTCAGTTGGTAGAGCAGCCGATTCGTAATCGGCAGGTCACCGGTTCAAGTCCGGTCGTCGGCTCCAGTAGCATCCCTTTCTCCATTCCCAAAAACCATTTTTTTGCTTCTGCACCATGTTTGGTACCGTTTTATCCACTGAAATTTCATAGTGGGTATCTTGTACTGCAATCCATTGCGTCCGATAATCGGCTCAAAGCAGGTGACGGTAATCCTTACGAGCACAACCACTGTGACCCGATTCAGCCGTCAAGATGTACTTCGGATTCTTCGCATTCGCGCCAAGCAGCTACGTGCCTGGGAGCGGGCGGCACTCATTTCTGTAGCCAGCACCTACAGCTTTCAGGATCTCGTACAGCTTCGTAAACTCCGCGACCTGCGCGCTACGAGACTTTCCTCGGCGAGTATTCGCGCCGGCATCGTCGCCATGCAGGCGGCTTCCGGCATGGCGAATCCGCTACTTGAGGCCGGACTTTCCCGAAGCGGTTCACGCCTCATCTGTCGCCATTCCGGCTCTGTTATGGACCCGGTTGCAGGCCAGTTTCTCCTCGATTTCGAGAAGCCGCAGCCCATTTTGCGGGTAGAAGCGGTGCAGATCGGCCTGGTGCAACGCGCCCGACAGGTCTCGGCGCTGTTTATGGAAGCGGTGCACTTCGAGGAATCCGGCAAGACCAACGATGCCCTGGAACTCTACCAGGAGATTCTTGGCCTCGACCCGCGCCACGCACCCTCAGCCATTAACCTGGGCACCATCTTCTACAATCTGCGCCAGTTTTCAGAATCGGAAGCACTCTACCGGCAAGCTACCGAGGCAGACCCAAACTACGCCCTGGCCTTTTTCGATCTTGGAAACGCTCTCGACGAGCTGCAGCGTTTGCCTGAAGCGATCGCGGCCTACCAGCGCGCAATTCAACTCACGCCGAGTTACGCCGACGCGCACTACAACCTGGCCCTGGCCTTCGAACGGACGAACGATCGCCGCCGGGCGCTGGGTCATTGGATGACCTATCTGCGACTGGATCCGATTGGCCCATGGGCCAACCACGCGCGCGGCCAGGCGCGCAAAATCCTCGATCGCGAGAAGATCTCCATCGCATGGCGCAACACTGCTCCTGCACGCAGGCAGGGTACCCAGCCGCAAAATCTCCTGCTCCTGCCCAGCAAGAGCCGTTAGTTCCACCAGGCCCATCGATCGGAACAATTTCGATCCTCTTTGCCCAAAAACAAAGGCGCAGGCCTGATGACAGCCTGCGCCTTTTTCTCAGGACTCGATGATCTACCAGGAGGTCTCGTTCCAGAGGAAAGCCAGCTCGTCCGCCTGGTCCTCAACCAGCTGCGACACCGAGACGCCCGCGCTGTGTCCGCCCTTTAGCGAATAATGCAGCAGGATCGGCCTGTCGCTGCCATTCCACGCCTGCATGAGCGCCGTCATCTTGCGAGCATTCATGGGATCGACGCGGGTATCGGCATCGCCGGTGAAGAACATGATCGCGGGATACTTCGTCCCCTTCTTCACATTCTGGTAGGGCGAGTACTTCACGATGTAGTGGAAGTCCTTTGCGTTCTCGGCATTTCCGTACTCCGTGGTCCAAAGCCGCCCGAATTCGAACTTCTGATAGCGAAGCATATCGAGAAGCGGATAGCCGCACCAGATGGCGCCGAAGAGATCGGGCCGCTGGGTCATGGCTGCGCCCATCAGCAATCCGCCATTGGAGCGGCCCCGCAAGGCAAAGCGTTCGGGGGTCGTGTACTTGTTCTGGATAAGGTACTCCGCTGCAGCGAAGAGATCGTCAAAGACGTTCTGCTTGTGCTCGAACATCGCAGCCTTATGCCATGGTTCGCCATATTCGTTGCCACCGCGAAGGTTGGGCAGGGCAAAGAAGCCTCCCTGCTGCATCCACCAGGCGTCTTCAGGGCTCCAATCTGCAAGCATGGGAACATCGAAGCCGCCGTATCCGGTCATCAACAGGCGGGCCTTGCCGTCCTTCGCCAATCCCTTCTTACCGGCGATAAACATGGGAACGCGCGTGCCGTCCTTCGAATTGAAGAAGACCTGCGTAATCTCGTACTGATCGGAATCGAAGGGCACATTGGGCCGCGCGAAGACTTCGGACTTGCCTGTCGCGGTGTCATAGCGGTAGATCGTCGGCGGAACGATGAAGGAATCGAAGCTGTAGAAGCCCTCCTTCGCGGTCGGACGCCCGTAGACAACTGTCCCGGAGCCGATGCCCGGATACGACAGCTTCCCCGTCTCCTTGCCGTCGAGCGAGTAGATAGTCGTCTCAGTCTTCACATCGTGGAGGCGCGAAACAAATAGCTTGCCACCGACGATGCTAAAGCTGTCGAGAACATCCTTACCCTCCGGAACAACCTTCTTCCATTCCCCTGGCTGCTGGCCCGGCGTGGCTTCGAGGAGCCGGCCATTGGGCGCCTCATAGTCTGTCCGCAGAAAGAAGCGGTCGCCGATGTTTCCGGCATTAAAGTGCGCCTCGACCCCGTAAACGAGTGGAACGAATTCGCTGCCGGGCTTGCGCAAATCTTTTACGAGAATGTCGTCACGCGTCGCCGGCACACCATGCTCCATCGTGATGTAGAGATAGTGCTGGTCATCGCTCACTGACGCCATGATCAGATCGAGCTCGCCCATCTTGACGCCGCGATATTCTCCGCCAAAAATCTTCTCGTCCTTATCGAAGGGCCGCCCGAAGGTGTGCAGCCAGACCGTCGTGCCATCGTGCGTGAACCTGGAGTAATAAAAGCCGGTGTTGCCCGGAGCAAGGTTCACGCCGAAGTAGCGAGCCGACGGCAGTACGTCAGGCATCTCCTTGCCGGTAGCAACGTGAATCGTGTGAATCGATTCCTCGTCGGCGCCGCCCTGGCGAACTCCGTACACGAGAAGATCTCCGTTCTCGGAAACGTCTTGGATCGTGACCGAAGTGTTCTGATCCGCGCTCAGCTTCGTCGCGTCGATCAGCCGCTTGTCTTCACCCTTCCAGCCTTCGCGATAGTAAATAGAAGACTGGTTCTCGGCCGCAAGCCGCTTTTCGAAGAAGTATTTGCCACCGCGATTCATCGGCATCGAGTAAACATCGACACGCTGCAGGGCCGTGAGACCTTTTACGATTTCGGAGCGGTTCTTGAGCTGATCGACATAGCTCTGCGTGTATTTGTTTTCTTCGTCGATCCAGGCGCGTGTCGCCGGGCTCTTCGCGTCTTCAAGCCACTGGTAGTGGTCTTCGATCTTCGTGCCGTCATAGTCGTCGACGACGGTATGCACGGCGGCGACCGGCGGTGGCGGCAGTGTGATGCCGTTTTTTCCATGGACCTGCTGCGCCTGCGCGCAAAGAGAAAAGGTGGCTACGGCAACCGCCAGCCACCCTGGGGTAAAGCGATCAAAGTAATGTTTCAGCATCTGGCTCCCTCAATTGAAATACATCGTACTAAAAGGAAGCCGCGAGACAACTCGTAATTACAGGTGAATCCAACCATGGACGATGGCCCAGAGTGAGAGGCTGGCGGTGACGATCCACAGCACCACGCCCTGGATCATGGGCCGCGCACCAACCTGCCGGATCGTCCGCTTCGTGATGCCGGTGCCGATCAGAAAGAGCGTCACCGCAAGTCCAAGCTTACCCAGCCGCGCCAGGCCGGGATACGCGAAATGCAACCACGGCACGTAGCTGTTCATCACCGCCGCTATAACAAACAGAAGGATGAACCACGGCAGTTTCACGCGTGATCCGGTCTTATGTATCGCAGCCACTCCCAGAGCGACCGGCACGATCCAGAGAGCGCGAGCCAGTTTCACCGTCGTGCCCACCGTCAGCGCGACAGCGCCGTACTTCGCGGCAGCTCCGACAACCGAACTGGTGTCGTGGATGGCAAGAGCCGCCCACAATCCGAACTGGGTCTGCGAAAGATGCAGCGCGGTGCCGATCACCGGGAAGAGAAACAGAGCGACAGAGTTCAGCACGAAGACCGTGCCCATGGAAACCGCCATCTCTTCCTCACCTGCGTTGGTCACCGGCCCCAGAGCGGCGATGGCGCTGCCGCCGCAGATCGCGGTCCCGGCAGAGATCAGGAAGGACTGGATGCGGTTCACCTTCAGCAGAAGTCCCAGAAGCAGTCCGAAGCTGAGAGCGAAGGCGATACCGAAGAATGTGTAGAGCGCTCCCGAGCTGCCAACCTTCACAACCTGTCCGAGGTTCATCCCAAAGCCAAGACACACAACCGAAGCCTGCAACAGGAATTTCGAGAGACGGTGCGCATCGAGATGGTAGGGATGTACAACGAGCAGGCCGTAAGCAAGTCCTGCCGCGAGCGCCAGCGGAGGAGACAGAATTCCCGCCGCTGCGAGAATGATACCTGCGAAGAATAGGTTCTTTGTCATAACAATCACAGGTTGTCACCGCGCTGGATTGATCGCCAGACAGAAATCCTGATGCGCTATTCGGATTTCTTATAGGCGGCGACGCATGCGCCCGCCCTGTAAAATCAGGGCTGACCGCATGCCTGCCTCTTCCTCCACACCACGCTGGCGCTCCGCGCTCTCTGTTCTCCGGCCCTCGCACAGCCACACGGCCTTTACCGCGACCCTGCTGCTGATGGCGTCCGCGATGGCTTCGCGCGTCATTGGACTGGTGAAGACCAAATACATTGCCTACCTGCTCGGACGCACCGCCGCAGCCGACGCCTTCAACGCAGCCTTCCAGCTGCCGGACATGATCTCGTACTTCCTTGTCGGGGGCGCTGCGTCCATCACGTTCGTCACCATGCTCACTCGCTATCGCGACTCCGGCCGGGAAGCCGAAGGCGAGCGCGTAATGTCGATCATTCTCACCACCATGGCACTGGTGCTGGGCACGGCGATCATCGTGGCGGAGTTCGCCGCGCCGCTCTACGTAAAACTGCTGCTGCGGGGCTTCGAAAACGATCCCGACAAGGCCGCGCTCTGCGTGCACCTCACACGCATCCTGCTTCCCGCCCAGCTCTTCTTTCTTGCCGGCGGCGTCTTTGCCGCGGTCCTATTGGTTCGCAAGCAATTTGCGGTGCAGGCGATTACGCCGCTCGTCTACAACTGCGGCATCATCTTCGGCGGCGTGCTGCTCGTTCACCAGATGGGAGCGTCCTCGCTGGCCATCGGCGCGGTCGCCGGAGCATTCCTCGGGCCCTTCCTGCTGAACGCCATCTGGGCGCACCGCGCCGGCATGCGCTTCAGGCCTCGGCTCGACTGGTCAAACCCGGGCCTCCACGAATGGGTGCGGATGTCTGTGCCCCTCATGCTCGGCGTGTCCCTGGTGACAGCCGACAACTGGATCATCAACTACTTCGCCTCGCACACCGGCGGCGCAATTTCGCTGCTGACCTACGCCAAGCAGCTCTTCACCGCTCCCGTAGCTATCGGACAGGCCGCCGGCGCCGCGTCGCTTCCCTTCCTCGCCACACTCTACGGCAAAGCCGACCGCGAGCCATTCGCGAAAGCGGTCAACGCATCGGTTTCCCGCATCCTGGCCTTCTCGATCCTGCTGACAGCGTTCATGATCGCCATGGCCTTCCCTGCCGTCGACCTATTCCTGCGCGGCGGGGCGTTTCACCGCGCGGATTCAGGCACCATGGCGAGCTACTTCGCGATCTTCTCAGTTTCACTATGCCTCTGGTCGGCACAGGCTATCTACGCACGCGCCTTCTATGCCGCCGGAAACACCCTCACGCCGATGGTCGCCGGAACCATCGTCACCATCGCATCGCTACCAATCTATTGGTCGCTCTACCAGGCCATGGGAGCACCGGGGCTGGCCATCGCCTCGGACGTCGGCATCCTCATCCAGACGCTCACGCTGGCCATCCTGCTCAATCGCCGTAAAATGGCTCCCCTGCGCGGACTTGAATATGCGGAACTCGGCCGCTCGCTGGTTGCCGCAGGCCTTAGCTACGCGGCCCTGGCCGGGCTGCTGCGCTTCTTCTCGACCACCAGCCGTATGCGTGAGCTGCTGCTGCTATGCGTGGCGTCCGTGGTCTTCGTTGCGATTGCCGGGGGCGTTCTGAAAATTACCGGCTCGGCGCTGCCGGAACAACTGCTCGGCAGGCTGCGAAAGCGCCGGTAAAGGCAAAAAGCCCCGGCTAAGCCGGGGCTTCTCATTTTGCAGCGGTTAGGCCTGGACCGGAACCGGCTTCGGGGCTTCCGACGAGGTGGTCGCCGGCTTCACTTCGCTCGAACCCGGCTTGCGAATATCGATGCCGCCCTTGAAGAAGGCTCCGTCTTCGATGGAGATGCGCTGCGCCGAGACGTCACCGGTCAGCGAACCTTCGCTGCGGATGTCGACGCGGTCGCTGGCATTCATATTGCCGCGCACCTTACCCAGGACGACGATTTCACGGGCGGTAATGTTGGCGGAAACCTGGCCATTGCGGCCGACGGTAACGCGGTTTCCGGGCAGATTGATGGCGCCTTCGATCTTGCCATCGATGTACAGCGATTCGGATCCGGTCACTTCACCCTTCACGACCAGGCTCTTGCCGATCGTAGCCTGCTCGGCTGAGGCGCCCGGCTGAGAACTGCTCGCAGCGGGACGGCTCGTAGGCTCATAGCTGGGGGTTGCAGGCGCCGACGGACGAATGGGTTCGTTTGCAGGCGTCTGGGAAGAGCTGCTTGACTGACTCGGTTTCCACATCGTAATTATTCCTCTCTTCTTCCTCTGCTTGCTCTTACCGTGGCAACCCCGGCGGGAATCGTTCCCCCGTCATATCGCTGCCTGGAACCGGTAAGGCACGTACTTCTGATCCCTCGTAAAACTTTGCCGCGCAACCGGCTTTCTACCTCGATCTTATACACGCATTCCAAAAAATTGCACACCTCCCGCCGATCTTTTCCGCCCTTCGTCCTCTCCCCGTTACCTCTTTGGAACAGCTCCGGATCAGCCTGCCGTACCATAGCCTTTGAGGGCCCCGTGACCGACCGAGAACTCCTTCGCCGCATCGAACGCTCGCCGGGACAAAAGGCGGGATACAAACAACTTGTCCGTGAGCTGTCGCTCGGCGGCGGACGCGAGCGCCGCCTGCTGCTCGAACACCTTGCGCGGCTCACCGCCGCCGGCCACCTCATCACAAGCGACGACTACTGGAGTATTCCCCAGGCTCCTGCAAAATCCGGCAACCGTGACAACCTCGTCGCCGGCCGCCTCGACCTGCACCGTGACGGCTTCGGCTTCGTCCGCCCAACCGGCTCGGGAAGCCGCGAAGACGACATCTTCATCCCGCCGAACGAGATACAGGGCGCCATGCAGGGCGACCAGGTGCTGGTGGAAGCCTTCCCGCCCGACCGCGACGGCAGGCGAGCAGGACGTATCCTGCGCGTGCTCACCCGCCGCAACCCCATGGTCGTCGGCATCTTCCACGAATCGAGCGGGCGTCGCAGACGCGAAGGCCTTCCCGGCAACTACGTCCGTCCCTTCGACGAGCGCATGAACCAGCCGATCCTGATCCCGGACGACGTGACGTTGCCGCGACCCAAGGCCGGCTCCGAACACCGCGTCCTCGGCGAAGAGGCTTTGGCGACCCAGCATTACGACAACGACTCCCTCGAAGGCCTCGTTGTCGACGTGGAAGTGACCGAATGGCCGACGCCAACCCATCCAGCAAAGGGTCGCGTCGTCGAAGTGCTCGGCCACCCGGATGACTTCGGCATCGACGTCGAAATGGTCATCCGCAAGCATCATCTGCCGCGAATCTTTCCCGACAACGTCCTCGCCGAAGCAAAGTCTGTCGCAAAGCTCGACCCCGAAATCATCGCGCAGCGCCGCGACTTCCGCGATCTTCCCATCGTCACCATCGACGGTGAGACCGCGCGCGACTTCGACGATGCCGTGCTCGTGGAACACGACGAAGCCACTGGCAACTGGCACCTGCAGGTCCACATCGCCGACGTAGCGAATTACGTCACCCCGGGCTCCGCGCTCGACCTCGAAGCGCGGCTGCGCGGCAACTCTGTCTACTTTCCCGACCGCGCCATCCCCATGCTGCCGCAGGAGCTTTCGACGGACATCTGCAGCTTGCGTCCCGATGAAGATCGCCTCGTGCTCTCCTGCCTGATGGAGATCGACAGCTCCGGCAACATCACCGGCTACGAGGTCACCGAGGGCGTCATCCGCTCGGCCCGGCGCATGACCTATACGCAGGTTCACAACATACTCGACGGCGACGAAGAAACACGCACGCAGTTCGGCTACCTTGTGCCGCGCTTCGAGCAGATGAAGCAGCTTGCCGGAATTCTCAACCGCAAGCGACAACTGCGCGGCTCTATCGACTTCGATCTGCCCGAGCCGATCATCGAGTTCGACGAGTTCGGCGCAATGAAATCGGTCACCCGTTCGGAGCGCAACTGGGCGCACCGGCTGATTGAAGAATTCATGCTTTCGGCGAATGAGTCGGTCGCGTCATGGCTTGAAAATCTCGGAGTGCCGTCGATCTACCGCATTCACGAAAAGCCCGAGCCGCGCCGCATTGTCGAGTTCGAAGATATCGCCGCGTCATTTGGTTATTCTCTGGGACTCGGCAATCTACCGGTGCGCAAGTTCCAGACGCGCGGTGACCGGCGCGACCGCCACGGCAGCGGGCGCAACGCGCGCCAGCACGAAGTTCCGCAGGAGATGCCGGTCTCGCCGAAGATGTATCAGAAGCTGGCCGCGAAGATCTCCGGCAAGCCCGAGGAGCGCATCCTTTCGTACCTGATGCTGCGCTCGCTTAAGCAAGCCCGCTACAGCGAGAAAAACGAAGGACACTTCGCGCTGGCTGCGCCCAGCTACACACACTTCACCTCACCGATTCGCCGCTATCCCGACCTGATCGTTCATCGCATCACCAAGGCCTTACTGAACGAAGGCATCGACGGACACGGCGTACTCTCCGATGGCGAACCGCATGCGAAGCGCCAGCCTCAGAGCTCAACAATCAGAATCGAATCCGCGCACGAGATTCTCTCTGAAGCCGAACTCGCCATGATCGCGCAGGAGTCGAGCGAAAACGAGCGCCGCGCCTCCGAAGCCGAACGCGAACTGGTCGCCTGGAAGAAGATCAAGTTCATGCAGGACCGCGTGGGCGAAGACTTCGACGCGCTGATCCTCTCTGCCACCAAGTACGGGCTCTTCGTCGAGCTGGACGACCTCTTCGTCGAAGGCCTGGTGCCGATTCAAAGCCTCGGCGCGCTCGACAACGACTACTACACCTTCCGCGAAAACACGCGCGAGATCATCGGCGAGCACTGGGGCAGAAAGTTCCGCCTCGGCATGCGCGTGCGCGTGCTGCTCGAACGCATCGACGCCATCGAGAAGCGCCTGCAATTCTCCATCGTCGATGAAGGGGAAGCAGAAGGCACGCCCGCACCGAAGACGCGCGCCCAGAAGGCAAAGAAGAAAGAAAAGAAGCGGAACAAAGCCAAAGGACCGATTCCAGCCTTTGCTGCCAATGTCGCAGGCAAGAGCGCGAAAAAAGGCACGCGTAAGAAAAAGCCAGGCAGCATGCAGCAGAGCGGGCAGAAGTCCTACCGCATTCCGAAAAAGGCAAAGGGCAAGCGCAAGAAATAGCGCATGCCCTTCTGTTTCCTTCGCCACTAAGGAATTGTCATTCCGAGCGGAGTGAGGAATCTGCACCTCTATTTCCCAATAAAACATTCACCGCGAAGGTCGCAAAACCCTTGGCGGATTTTCCTTGTGACCTTCGCGTCTTCGCGGTGAACGTCTTTCGCCCTATTTCGCCGCCGGATACCCATGCAGCAACGGACCCATCACATTTGAATACCGATAGTTCTCGCGCCGGTCGTCATCCATGTTCCAGAACATCGCGCCCAGCAGCTTCGGATATCCATTCGGGTTCCGCAGCTTGTACTTCACGCCTGCCGGAGCCTTGCCGGTGATGAGGTAAGCCATCGCCTCGGTTGCGCCCTTGGGATCTTCATAATCCGTCAGGAAGCCTACCGCAACCTTGTCCGCGGACAGGCCGGGATAAGGCAACTTGGGATCACCGCCCACGTTGAAGCCCTGCAGAATCAGCTCCGTCATGGCCGCGTGATAATCCGTCGTGTGCGACTGGTAGATCTCCCCATCCAGTCCCTGCAGCGGAGGCGTGTTGTAGTCCTGCACATCCATGAACGAGAGGATGTCTCGAAGACCGTAGCTCAACGCCAGGTAAGAGCCGAACTGACCGCCATAACGCGGATACCCGCCGGGCGCCTGCGAGCCTTCCGGCACAAGGGTGATCATGAACTTCGATCCGAAGTGGTCATGCATCTGGTGCAGCCCCGCAATGACGTTCACGATCGAGGGCGTCTTGGGATGGCGGAAATCGGCATCTCCCGGAGCGACATCGAGCGAAGGCGACTCGAAGTCGATATCGACGCCATCGAAGCCGTAATCGCTGACGATCTTCGACACGGTGGAGACAAACACCGGTACCTGCTTCGCATCGTTGAGCGAGAAGTGTACGCCGCCGCCGCCCAGCGAGATCAGCACTTTCTTCCCCTGCTTGTGCAGCTCGGCGATCTGCGCCTTGAACTGCGCGTCGGTCATATCGCGCGGCGTATCGAACTTCATCGTGCCTTCCGGAGCATTCGGGGCCGGCCCCGAAAAGGCCACGATGTACACATCCCACTGCGGCGAATTGTGCGCTATCTGCTCGGCGTACCCGCCATTCTGCCAGTAGCCGATCAGCTCATGACCGTTCGGCGCTCCCTTGAGCGGCGCAGGCGGAACCGTCGAAGGAGCAGTTGCCGTATCGTGACGATGCCGGCCGCCCGGGCACGGCGTAGCCGGCTGCGTGTAGAGCGAGGTCTCAGGAAAACTGTACGTCTTGCCCGTCCCTTCAGATGCACCGACGTACCAGGGCAACGTGGCCACGTTCTGCACATGATATGGAGCACCCTGCCGAGTCATCACAAACGGCTTCGAAGCAGGAAAGTTGTTTTTGGGACTGATGTCTGTTGGCTCCATCACAAAATAAGCAGTGGCAATCCCCGTACCACCGCAACGGCCCATGTCGCCCGGCTTCATCGTCGCCGGTCTCAGCCAGTTCGGCACCACGTTCCCCGGACCGCCCTGCTGATTTTCTTCATACAGAGGATCATGCAGAGGATCGTTCACGAACTCGGCAAGCTGCTGGGTCACCGGCTGCACATCCTGGTCCTGAATAATCGATGGAGCATCGTGCAGATAGGTGCTCAGCACAAACGAATTGCCCGTAGCCCGGTCGACGCCATGCGTGCCCCAGGTGCAGCAGATCGTGTCATCGTCATCGGCAAAGAAAGTTGCGTTGGGGGTGAGAGCGATCACCAGCTTGCCATCCTGCTTCGGCAGCTGCTTGAAGATCTCTTTCTGTACAAAGCGCAGGGCGAGCACCGAGATGGATTTCTGCTCCGATTTCGAAGTCAGCACGTAGCCGTATCCAGCAGGAATCGTAACGGTGATAGGCTTGATTTCCGGCTTACCGAGCAACACATGCCAGTTCTTTGCCGCGGGAAAGGTCGAGCGCAGCAGCGCATCCGCATACTGCGTATTGCCGCCCGCCGGGAAGGCAAAGCGGGAGAAGACAGGCGAAGCAAGGAGCCGGGCGACATCGTCGAAGGCATCCATCACCAGCGGCTTGCCATTCACCTGCTGCCCCTCGAAGTTCAGACGGATCGGCACCAGCACGGTAGGAACCGTGGTCGTATCGCCCTTCGATGGGTCACCGCCCATCAATGTGTATGTCTTGTACTTGAAAGTGGGGACAGTACCCTGTGCGTGCAACGGCACTACGCTCAGCAACACACTGAAAACAGAAAGGCAGAGAGATCGAATACGCATAAACTCCTCGAAACAACCGTTACAAGCCAACATCAGCTTCAAACATTCACGCAGACAATGGCAATAGGCCAAATGGTCTAAAGTCAACGATCCCCTTGCCACGATCCTGATAAAATCGAGCGTTCACCATGGCACAAGCACCGATTCTCCTGGTTCACGGCGGGGCATGGGCAATCCCCGAGGATATGCTCGAAGCCAACGAGCAGGGCGTTTTTGACGCGCTGCAGGCCGGCTATTCCCTTCTCGAAAACGGCGGCACGGCCGTCGAAGCGGTCGAGGCTGCTGTCGCCCAGATGGAAGACGATGGCACCTTTGACGCTGGACGCGGCAGCTTCCTTACCCGCGACGGCCGCGTGCAGATGGATGCCCTGCTAATGGAAGGCTCTACCCTGCGAGCCGGAGGCGTAGCCTGCGTCGAGCGGCTGCGCAACCCCATCCGCGCCGCGCGGCTGGTGCTCGAGAAGAGCCCTCACGTGTACTTCGTAGGGACAGGCGCGGAAGAGTTCGCCGCCGAACACGGTATGCCGTTGATTGAAAACAAGGAACTGGTTCTGGACCGTGAGCGCCAACGCCTGCTCGAAGCCCAGGAGCGCGCACGTGCCGGACTGCCCGACAGCACCTTCGCCGGCGACGACAAATCTCCCGAAACTGCCGCGCCCGACAATCCGGATTCTCAGTACAACTCGCACGACACCGTCGGCGCCGTCGCTCTCGACATCTACGGCAATATCGCTGCAGCCACCTCCACCGGAGGCACTCTGAACAAGGCTCCGGGACGCGTCGGCGACTCGTCCCTGATCGGCTGCGGCTGCTATGCCGACAACCAGAGCGCCGCCGTCTCGCTGACCGGCTGGGGCGAGCCCATTATGAAGCTGGTGCTGGGTAAGTGGGCCGCGGATCGCGTGCAGATGGGAGGCTCTCCGGAACCGGTCGCCCAGGAAGCTATCTCCTACCTCTTCAAGCGTCTCGGCGGACATGGAGGCATCATCCTGCTGGCTCCCGATGGGCGCTACGGCATCGCCCACAATACGCCGCGCATGGCCTGGGGCATCTGCACTCCGGAAGGCCCGCGTACCGGTCTGCACGCACAGGACGTCAACTCAAAATAAGAAGCCCTCGAGCTGCACCGGCGCCACTGCTCAGCGGGTGGACTTGCGGCAGTGGCGTGGTCGTCTAGTATCCTGACGAAGCAGCCATGGCGTACCCCACTAATAACCTCAGGATCACATCCAGCAGACTGGTGCTTCCTCCCATCTTTCTCGAAGAGGAAATGCCCGTCACCGATAATGCTTCGCGCACCGTTTTCGATGCACGCCGCCAGATCACAGACATCCTCAACGGATCGGATGACCGCCTTGTTGTCGTCGTCGGGCCCTGCTCGATTCACGACCCGGTTGCTACCAGGGAGTATGCAGGATTGCTGAAGGAAGCAATTGCAGAGCTCTCCGGCGAGCTGATGATCGTGATGCGCGTCTACTTCGAGAAGCCGCGTACCACTGTTGGCTGGAAGGGACTGATCAACGATCCCTACTTCGACGAATCGTTTCGCATCAGCGACGGGTTGCGTATCGCCCGCCGCCTGCTGCTCGATCTGGCCGAGATGGGACTACCCGCCGGAACAGAGTTCCTCGACATGATTTCGCCGCAGTACGTGTCCGACCTGGTGAGCTGGGGAGCCATCGGCGCGCGCACTACGGAGAGCCAGGTGCACCGGCAGCTTGCCTCCGGCCTGTCCTGCCCGGTCGGCTTCAAGAATGGAACCTCGGGCAACGTGCAGATCGCGATCGACGCCATTCTTTCGGCAAGCCATCCCCACACATTCCTGGGCACCTCCGAAACCGGACAGACCGCGATCCTGCTGACATCCGGGAATCCGGACTGCCACGTCATCCTGCGCGGCGGGCGCCAAACCACGAACTACGACGCGGAATCCGTCGCTTCGACCATCGCGCAGCTGGAAAAGGCAGGCGTCAAACCGCGCGTCATGATCGACTTCAGCCATGCGAACAGCGGCAAGGATCATCGCAAGCAGGCAGCGGTATGCCATTCCGTCTCAGAACAGATCGCGTCCAGCGCGTCACGGCACATCACAGGTGTCATGATCGAAAGCAATCTCGTCGCCGGCTCGCAGACCCTCACCCCCGGCAAACCCCTCGTCTACGGACAAAGCATTACCGACGCATGCATCGACTGGAACGAGACGAAAACGTTACTGCACGAGCTGGCTGGCGCTGTCCGGAAACGGCGTAGCCACCCGCGTAACGAATAGCTCTAAGAAAATTGCCGGGTGCCGGGTGCCCCATCCATGACCGCCTTTTGGTCATGGGTGGGATCGGAAGTTCTGGGCAGACACAAAACCCACCCATGACGATGATGCGCACCATGGATGGGGCACCCGCGCACCTTGAATCCAGCGCCCTCACTCTTTGTCATTCCGGATGAAGTGAGGAATCTGCACCTGCACTATCCGGCCGGGGCACAGTTGAATAGGTTCCGGTAAAGGTCCTGTAACAGCCTCGGCCGCTCTGCTGCGCCATAATAATTTCATGCTGGTACTCGCCTCCGCTTCACCCCGCCGCAAAGAACTGCTCACCCAGGCAGGCTTCTCCTTCACCGTGCAGCAGTCGTCGATTGCGGAAGATCTTCTTCCCTCCGAGTCGCCGATCGCCTACGTCACGCGGCTGGCCCGGGAAAAAGCTCAAGCGGTCTACGAACAACTGGCACCCCGGCATACCGGGGACGACCCGCTGATCGTATTAGGCGCTGACACGACAGTCGTCGCACCGGATGGCGAAATTCTAGGCAAGCCATGCGATCGCGCAGACGCGACGAGAATGTTACGCAAGCTTTCCGGGGCGACCCACCAGGTAATCACCGGCGTGGCGCTCATCTCTGAGGCCGTGAAGCCCACCGGCACGGAAACAGCCGCGGAAGTGACGTATGTGACCATGACGACGATCTCGGAAGATGAGATCGGTGCCTACGTCATGAGCGGGGAGCCGATGGACAAGGCCGGAGCCTACGCCATCCAGGGCTACGCGGCGCGTTTTATTCCGCGCGTACACGGCTGCTATTTCAATGTGGTGGGGTTGCCACTGTCACTGGTCACCGACATGATCGAGGGCGTCACCCGCAGGCTTCACGCGGTAAGCCCCGCTGAGTTGCGCAGCTAACGGCTGGCCGCCGGGCCAGCCTCGACAGTAGTGCCTTCTTCCTGCGGGTCGGCGTGGCCATCGGCCGGCCCCGCCAGAATCAGCCCCAGTACTGTTAAGAGCGATACCGCCAGAAGTCCGTACTCCACCAGCCTCAACATGCTCCAGCCTCACACTTTCGATTCACACAACATTGCCGCCAGCAGCGCCGTCCGCGGCGCCAGATCTTTCAACAGAATCGACTCATGCCGGGCATGAGCTCCCTCGCCTACAGCCCCCATACCGTCAAGCGTCGGAACACCGAGCGCTGAAGTAAAGTTTCCATCCGAGCCACCGCCCGTCGAAGCTTCCTGGAGATCGAAACCCAGGTTGCGGGCAAAAGTAGCAGCCTGCCGAAAAAGAGTTACCGTACCCTTCGTCCGCTCCATGGGCGGACGATTCCAGCCACCCTCTAAATGCAGCGTGCAGCCTTTATCCCTCGGCTTCAGGCGGGCAAACTTTTTCTCGATGCGTCCAGCGTCCGCGATACGAGGAATCCGGACATCGATCTCGGCCCATGCCTCCGCCGCTACGACGTTAGACCGCGTCCCACCACGGATAGTTCCAACATTTACCGTAATCCCACGACTTTGTTCGGTGAACCCCTGGATGACTTCGATCTGGCGGGCCAGCTCGACCACCGCCGAGTGTCCTTTTTCGAAATCCACGCCGCTGTGCGCCGCCACTCCGGTAACCTTCAGCCCATAGTTGCCGATGCCCTTTCGTGCCGTCTTGTAGGCACCGGCCAGACCCTGTGCGGGCTCCAGAACGAAGACGCTGCTGCAATCCGCGGCGATCTTCTCGGTAACAGCTCGCGAAACCGGGCTGCCCACCTCTTCTTCGCTGACCAGGAGCATCGTCACCGGCCGGTCGAGAAGATCTCTTTCGATCAGAAAGCGCAAAGCCGTCAACGCCATTGCGACACCTGCTTTCATATCGAGAACGCCCGGCCCCCAGACGCGTCCGTCAGCGATGCGATACGGCATTGTCTTCAGCGTTCCCAGCGGCCAGACAGTATCGAGGTGGCCCAGCAGGAGAATCGGCTTTGCGCCCCGCTTCCTGGGACCGAACTGCGCCTCGAGGATATTCCCAAACTGTTTCTGCCGGTGAGTTCTGACCTTACCGCCTGCTTCCATGCAGAACTTCTCAGCCAGGGCCGCACAGGCGTTTACGTCGGCAGGAGAATCGCTGGGCGACTCAACTTTGACAAGGGCCTCGATGAGGCCAAGAAGCTCCGGCTGCCGCCCGGCGATTTCCGCCGCCAGATCCAGGCCCTTCACAACAAAAGACTTATTTTCGCTTTTTCTCACGATCCCTCGATCCTGTTCACACCAAGGTCACTGTGCAAATTTGGGACGGCGTTGTGTCAAATTTGCCACAGTGAAACTTCTTTTCCCGCAAGTAGTCTATGCCTTCGTACCCGATTTGGGGCGAGGGTTTCATTTTGGTAGAAAACGCGCATTTCGAGCAGACGATCGCTTCACCTGTCGAGTTCAGTGGAGTAGGCCTTCACAGCGGTGTCCCTGTCCTTATGCGCCTGCTGCCCGCGCCCGCAGGCTGCGGCATCCTTTTTCGCCGGACCGATCTCGATAATTTTGAAATTCCCGCGAATGGCCGCAATGTAGCCAAGGTGAGCTACGCCACCAGCCTGATGCGCCAGGGCGTGCTGATTTCGACGACGGAGCACCTGCTTTCAGCACTCATCGGCATGGGCGTCGACAACGTCATCGTCGAGGTCGACAACCTCGAGCTGCCCATTCTGGATGGCAGCGCCCTTCCCTACGTCGAGGCTTTTCGTACGGCTGGCCTGAAGACTCAGCGCCGCCGCCGCGAGTATCTGCGCATTCTTAAGACAGTGGAAGTGCGGGAAGGCGACAAATTCATCGGCGTCTATCCGGGCGATGGCTACAGCATCTCTTACAAGATCGACTTCCCTACACCGATCGGAATACAGGGCTTCGTGATCGACCTTGCCGCCCGCAACTATGGCTCGCAGATCGCCCCGGCCCGTACTTTCGGTTACAAGGAAGATGAAGAGAAGCTGCGCGACATGGGACTGATTCGCGGCGTTTCCGAGTCGAGCGCCATCATTCTAAACAAGCATGGTGTGCTGAATGGGCCGCTCCGCTTCGACGACGAGTTTGTCCGCCATAAAGTTCTGGACCTGATTGGTGATCTGGCTCTTGCCGGCCGCCATATCCTCGGCCACGTCGTGGCCGAGCGCGCGGGGCATGCCATGCACACCGCGCTGGTCTCAAAGTTGTTGAAGGATCGCTCCGCGTGGGAGCTGGCAACGCTCGGGCAGTCGAAGCAGAAAAACTCCAAGCTGGCCATGCAGAACCGGGCCGCTCTCGCGGCCATCGGTTAGTGCTTCTCTCATAGTTGTCATCCGGAACGCAGTGAGGGATCTGCACTTCTCCAGCACAGGCAAAAATGCAGATCACTGACTCCCTTCGAGATGACAACCACCTGCCAAAAGAATAGGCAGCTATTACCTAAGCAAATACCAGGCACTGCGGCTTCGAGAGCTTGAACTCCTTGCCTGTCTCCGCAATGATGTTCGTCTTCGGATCGCGCTTGCGAACCGAGATCGTATCCGAAACCTGATCGGCGACGAGCAGCCACTGCCCGGTCGGATCGAGCGTGAGATCGCGCGGCACCTTTCCTCCATACTTCGTGTGCCCCAGCAGCGTCAGCTTGCCGGTTGCCGGATCGATCTTGTAGCTCACGATCACATCGTCGAACCTGTCGGCTGCGTAGGCATAGTGCCCGGTGTGGTCGATCACCACGTCGCAGCCCGCATGCTCTCCCTTGTAATCCGGCGGCACGAGGCTCATCGTCTGGACGGTTTCGAGGCTGCCTGCTGCTTCATCCCAGCGGAGCGCGATGATCTGCGAACCCATCTCGGTAATGCAATAAGCGAACTTGCCATTCGGATGGAAACGCAAAGCGCGAGGGCCTGCTCCTGGCTCGGAGCTCCACTGCTTCGGCTCGTTGGGCGTAAGCTTCCCCGTCGCCGGATCGAGCTTGTAGATGTGAATACAGTCGAGGCCGAGATCGTTCACCATCAGGTGCGTATTGGCCGGAGACACCGTCACGCGGTGAGCGTGGGGCTTCTCCTGGCGATCCTTGTCCGGTCCATGGCCTTCGTACTGGAAATGGGAAACGGCTTCGCTCAGCGAGCCATCGGCTGCGAGATGAAACGAAGAAGCGCTGCCGCCGGTGTAGTTCGCACAGAAAACATTCTTCCCTGTCTTGTCGACGGACACATGGCAGGTGCCTGCTCCGCCTGAACTCACCGTGTTCACGGGAGCCAGCTTTCCCGCCTTCGCATCGACGGTGAAAGCACTCACACCGCCGCCCGGAGTTCCACCGAAGTTCTCCAGTTCGTTCGCTGCATAGAGATACTTCTTGTCCGGTGAGAGAGCCAGAAATGTAGGATTCTTCGAGGCGATCGCGAGGCCGATGCTTTCAAGCTCGCCCGTCGCGGGATCCCACCGGTAGGCGTAGATGCCGTCGCTGCCCTTACCTGTCTGCGTGCCTACAAAAAGCGTCCGCTCGCCACCCATTGCTGTTTTGCCCTCCGCCCACCAGCCCTGCGCCGCAAAGGGAGCAACCGCGAGCACCTGTAGAACACTGCGCCGATTCATCGTGATAGCCATGCCAACCATCATCTCCATAAACCGGAAAATTTGCCACCGGACTTAAGACCGCCTGCAAGCAGGCGACAGAAAGCGGCTTACTTCTTCGGCGCAGGATACTGATGCACTGTTCCGTCGCGCGGATTTCTGACCTCGAAGCTGCCATCCTGCCATGCCGTTACGTTGAGCGGATATCCGGCGTCGGTCCCCTTCAGATTCGCGATATGCGCAGCATCCGTGTTGTGCTCGACACCGCCTTCTTCAGAGAAGTGCAACTGCCAGAGGTCTTCAAGGTTCTGCGTCTTGCGAATGATGTCGAGGGTCGAGGTCGAGCCGCCCTTCTTCGCTCCGTTATCCATGATGTCCACGCGCGGCGTAATACCGTAGACGAATGCAGGGCTGCTGCTCTGGCTCCAGCCATGATGCGAGACGATGAAGAGGTCGATATGGCCGATCTTATTACTCGGGCACATCAGCTGCATCTCCTTGTCCCAGGTAAGATCGCCGAGATCGAGAATGCGCAGTTCTCCGAACTGGATCAGGACACCGAGCGAGCGGGCGTTCTCCGTCTGATCAGCAGGGCGCGGCTGCGTGATCGCACAAAAGCGATTGGGTTGACCCGCTCCCGGCAGAGGCTGGGAAATCAGGTTGCCGTCCGCGCTGATAACCGTCACCTTCAGGCCGGGGATGGGCAGCGTGTCTCCTGGCTTCGGCTGCAGATGGCCATAGTGGCCCGATGCGAGCACCTTCTGGTACGCGTCGTATGAGGCTACCGTGGCCTTATCGCTTGTCTCACGGTTGACACCGTGGTCGATGAAGGTGCCGACGGGAATCTTCGCTACCAGTTGCGGCACGCCGCCCGTGTGGTCGACGTGAAAATGCGTCAGCAGCACGTAGTCGATGCGGCTGATGCCGGCTTCCTTCGCGGCTTTCACGATGCGGTCGGCATCGCGGCCTTCATTTCCAGGCCAGCCGGTGTCGATCAGCAGCGAATGATGATCGGGGGTAACGAAGAGCGTGGACTGTCCGCCCTCGACATCGATGAAGGTGATCTTCAGCGCGTCATTCGAGGCAGCAGACGCGGCGGAGGCAGGCGCTGCGAAGGTGGTTGCGGCGAGTAGCGGAAGCGCTAGAAGCGCAGAGAGCAATCGAAAGGCACGCATAGGCATCTCCAGCACTGTAACTCCTATGCCGCTATTCGCGCACCTTTTCGCACAAAGAGAAAAGGCCGGGAATGCAGAATGCATTCCCGGCCCTCATATATTCCCGAGACCGAAACGCGGTTCTACGTTTCCGCGGGTCATAGCTTGTAAATCTTTTGGCTAGCCACACCCAACCGTACGATACTGTTTCCAGACAATAGGATCATCTGTCACATATAAGACATCCTCAGGCCTTCTTTGTTCAAGAATTTCTGTTATGCCATCAACAGTAATTACGTCATAGTTTGGATAGTAGTGGGGAAGTCTTCCTGGCGAATTACTTAGTTGAAACGGCTTGAGACACCTGCCCTTGCCACTCGCTTTTTGGATTGTTTGTTTATTCTTATCCTGCAACCTAAATTGCACGCTATTACCCCACAGCGTCGTGTAGTAGCTCACAGTAAGCGACACGTCGGCGCGTTCAACTCCGGCTGGGAGAGTTAACCATTTGGGGAGCCTGGACTCACTCGCCATCCTAAAGCTTGACTCAAGGCAACCACTCACCACACATGCAAAAATGCAAACTCCCGCAATGAGGACCAATCTCTTTACGCCGAGAAACATCTTAACCATCGCTAGTAAGTCCGATTTCGCCCCCCTGGTTTTCGATCAGCCTTCGAGCTTGCGAATCACCAGCTCGTTCAGCAACGCCGGGTTCGCCTGCCCCTTCGAGAGCTTCATGACCTGGCCGACGAAGAAGGCAGAGACCGTCTTCTTGCCGCCGCGATACTGCTCCACCTGCTTGGGGTTGGCGGCAATCACTTCATCGATCATCTTCTCGATGGCCGAGGAATCGCTGATCTGCTGCGGCTTTTCGCGCTCATAAACCACGGCGAAATCCTCGCCGTTTTCGAACGCGATGTCGAAGAGCTGCTTCATCTGCTTGCTGGAAAGCTTGCCCTCTTCAGCAAGGTCAGCAGCCAGCGCGATGCCCTTCATCGTGATGGGCGACTGCTCCAGCTCAAGTCCCTTCAGCTTCAGGCGGCTGGTTAACTCTCCCTGAACAAGGTTGGCGACGCGCTTGGGGCTCTTCGCAGCTTTCGCCGCCTCCTCAAACTGGTCGGCAAATGCGCGGGTTGCCGTCAGCGTCGCCGCGTCCTGCTCAGTGATCTCATATTCGGCCACCATGCGGGCACGACGCGCCTCGGGCAGCTCCGGCATATGGCGGGCAATCTCTGCCTTCCATGCGTCGGAGACGATAAGCGGCGGAAGATCCGGCTCTGGGAAGTAGCGGTAGTCGTGCGCCTGCTCCTTCGAGCGCATCGAGTAAGTACGGCCTTCGTTCGCATTCCAGAGACGTGTCTCCTGGATCACGCGGCCGCCGCCCTCGAGAATCTCCACCTGGCGCTCGATCTCGTACTCAAGAGCGGAACGGATGAAGCGGAAGCTGTTCACGTTCTTGACTTCAGCCTTCGTCCCGAACTTTTCCTGCCCACGCGGACGCACGCTCACGTTGGCATCGCAACGCAGCGAACCCTCTTCCATGTTGCAATCGCTGACCGCGGTGTAGAGCAGGATCTCCTTCAACCGCGTGAGGTACTCATAGGCCTCGTCAGGCGTGCGGATATCCGGCTCGCTGACGATCTCGACCAGCGGCGTGCCGCAGCGGTTCAGATCGACGTAGGTGCGCGTCGCCGAATCGGCAAAGCCGTCATGGATGCTCTTTCCGGCGTCCTCTTCCATGTGCAGGCGGGTGATGCCGATGCGCTTGATGCCGTTCGGAGTGGGCACATCGATCCAGCCATGCTCGCCCAGCGGCTTGTCGAACTGCGAGATCTGGTAGCCCTTGGGCGAGTCGGGATAGAAGTAATTCTTGCGGGCGAAGATCGAGGTCTCGCGCACCTGGCAATTGATCGCCATCGAAGCCAGCGTGGCGAACTCCACCGCGCGGCGGTTCAACACCGGAAGCGCGCCGGGCAGGCCAAGGCAGGTGGGACAGACGTTCGTATTCGGCGCAGAACCGAAGCGGTTCGCGCAGCCACAGAAGGCCTTCGTCTCGGTCAGGAGCTGGACGTGGACCTCGAGTCCAATAACCGGCTCGTACTTGGCCAGAATTTCCGGGGATAGGCTGATTGCGGTGCTCATGTCGTTGTAAAGAGTTTATCAAGCCACCGTGGAGCCGCCCGGCGACTCGAACCAAAACTGAAGTTACAGGCGCTACCCCGCGATGCAGGAGTCTAATTCGCCAGACGGAACGTCATTCCTGATGTGAATGGCGTTCCCGCGAGTCTGGTGCTGCCAGATGGACGACACCGGGGCGGAATGCCTCACAGCAGGTAAGACAGTGAAAGTTGCCGTTTGCGCCTTTTTCCTGGCAAGCATGACTGCCCTGGCTCAAGACCTTTCCACAATGTCCGCCCAACAGATGCAGCAGGACATGCTGGCTGCCGGCCAGGCAAGTCTGCAGGCAATGCAGGCGATGGAGCAGGCGAATCAGCAGATGCTGCTACAGATGCAGTCGCAGTCCCAACCGGCTGGCAGCTACATCGCCAATCCTGCCTCCTGGGACACATGGCGTGTTTCCTCGGGCGGGCATATCGATCTTTCGGTCAGGCCAGGCCCGGTCAAGCCCGGGACACAGGTTCGAATCAAGTGGCGCGGCAACGAGTACGCAGCGGTTTATTACACGCTCGACGGCTGGAGCCCGACTCCTGCATCGACCCGCTACACCGGCCCAATCACGATCACCGGGCCGGTTCACCTTCAGGCAGTGGGAGTCGGCTGGAACTCGTCCAGAAGCGCGATCATCGACGCCAGCTATGACACTCCATCGGCAGTGCGGTCAGCCGGCGTAACCGATATCGACACAGACGGGCTTCTGAAGGCCGGCACCAGGCTGAAGCTGAAAACTGCGGGAGAGGCCAGGTCCGACTCTGCAAAGACGGGAGACAAGCTCTCACTCCAGCTAGACGAGGACATACTCGAGGGAAACACCGTCGTCATTCCCAAAGGAACTCTCGTGGAAGCCGTTCTCACGAAGGTCGTTTCTTCGAAAGGCCCGCATCATCCCGCTTCGCTCGTCCTGAGCGTTCGCTCTCTGCAGGATGCGAAGATGCTGGTAAAGCTGACTGGCTACGAGACAATGGAAGGCATGCCGGCAGTGGGCTCCGGTGTTGCGGTCATCCACCCGGGTATTACTCTCTACGCGAAAGTCGCGCAGGATGTGAAGCTACAGCCTTAAGCCGGGCGATCGATCAACAGCTTTTGATCTGCTGATCGATCGCCTCCGTTTAGCGCAGGGGGAAGGACGCCTAGTGCTTGGCGTACATCTCCATCACGTCTTTCTTCAATTCCCCACCGCTTGAGTTCCGCGTGTAGAACATGTGTCCGCCCGGATACTCATGCACGGAGACCCGCGTGGGATCGCCCATGACTGGCATCTGGTCGACCGTCAGCACCGAGCCCATGAACGGGCACGAAAGGTCGTTCCAGCCATGCACGATCATCACGCGCAGCTTCGGATCCGCCGCAACCGCTTCCCGCAATTGCTCGGTCGAACCTTCGCGCAGCGCCGCATCGCGATCCCACAGCCGGTTTACGTCGTAGGAAAGCGCGTTGTAGCGCGCATCGACCTTCCAGCCGACGACACGGGTCACGAAGTCGACCATCGCAGTCGTAGTCGGTGCGATGATCGCCGCCAGAATCGGATCATTCGCCTGCTGGTCCGGTGAATACGGGAAGGGATCGAAGGAGGTCACGTTCGAGTCATAGATCGAGCCGATCTTGCCCTCTTCACGATGCACCTCGCGCAGGTAGGCCCCGATCTCCAGGCGACCGCCCGAATGCTTCACAAACTCGGGATCGAGCCCCGTCATCTCCGTGACCTTCTGAATCATCTTCTGGGTAGCATCTGCGTCGGCCCGGCCCTTGATCAGCGTCGTAGCGTATTCGCCCTCGTCGTAAGCGATCACATCCGCCATGGCCTGTGGAGTCAGCTTGTTCTCGCGCTCGAGGTGCGCTGCCGTGATCGGCGGCAGGGAGACCATCCAGGGAATCGGCGAGAGATCGCCATTGTCACTGATCGTGGGGTTCAGGTATGGAGAGACCAGCACCACGCCGTTCATCGCCACGCCAAGCTGCGACTGCAGGTAGTAGGTGATGCGCGGGCCGCGGAAGCCGCCATAGCTTTCGCCTACCAGGTATTTCCTCGACGCGATGCGGTTGTTCTTGATGAGCCAGTCGTAGATGGCTCGCGAGAGGTATTCGATGTCGGGAACGGTAGTGTAGAAAAGCTTCTTCGTCTGGTCTTCAGGAACCGACGAGCGGCTGAAACCAGTTCCAATCGGGTCGATGAAAACCAGGTCGGTGAAATCGAGCCACGAATTGGGATTGTCGCTCAGCGTCGTCGGGTCAGAGGCGCTATCGCCCTCGTTGCCCACCTTCAGCCGCTTCGGCCCGATTGCGCCAAAGTTCAGGTACACCGAAGAAGCACCCGGACCGCCATTCAGGGCAAAGGTCACGGGGCGATTTGCGCCGTCCACCGTGTAAGCCGTATAGACCACCGACCCGACCTGCTTGCCGTCCTTGTTGTAAGTGGGCAGCGTGCCGACCGTTACCGTGTAGTGCAGCGTTTTGCCGTTGATCTCAGCAGTCTGCTCGGTGTGCGCGTCAGCAGGCAGCGGCGGCAGCGAAGTGCCTTCTGCGGGCTTCTCTGTCTTTGATTCGGGCTTGGCGTCCTCGGCAAATGCACGGACGGCCATAGGGCATGCAAGGCTAAGGGCTAGTGCCGCACAGGCAACGCGGCTGAGACGATCGAAAAATTTCATGTGACTACGATATACCGGCTTCGACCCAGCCGGGATATCGATCAGCTATCAGCCCGCTCCACCGTAACCACGCCATCCGGCATGATGCCGGCATAGTAGCGCGCGCTGCTCCAGTCCCATTCGGTTGCAGATTCCACCAGCTTTGCCCTTACTGGTGCTTCATGCATGGTGCGTAGCGTCGTCTCAAGCCGCTCGGCGCCCATAATGTGCGTGTCCGTGTAATCGTTCTCCCAGACCGGCTCGGTGCTGCGGGCGGAGTTGTTGTAGCGTCTCTGGTAGCGCTGCAGCAGGGTTTCGACGGAGTTCGCCGCCGTATCGACCAGCGGCTCCACCATCAGCAGGCTGAAATTGTCGGGCATCAGCACATAGCCTGCGACCTTGAAGCGGAACTTCACGCGCACTTCCTCAAGCAGCCTGCAAAACAGGTCGCGGTGCTTCTCTTCTCCCAGCTTCTGTTCCCGGTCACGGCAGTAGCAATTGATCAGGTGCAGATGCCCCTTGCCGTAAACGCGTTTTTCACTCTTCGGCATCTTGTTTTCTCAGGCCCGCGGCTTCTTCAGAGCGCGATGTCCAATGTCGCGGCGGTAATACATTCCTTCAAACTGAATCTTCGCGATCGCCTCGTAAGCCTTGCTCAGCGCGTTCTCAAGCGTGTCACCGGTCGCCGTCACCGCCAGCACGCGGCCGCCCGCGGTCACGCAATGGTCATCGACCAGAGCCGTTCCGGCATGGAATACAACCACATCCGGCACCTTCGCCGCTTCCGCCAGTCCGCTGATGGGGTGACCCGAGGTAAACGCTCCCGGATATCCACCAGAAGCAGCAATCACTGACGCTGCAGCGCCCGGCTTCCAGCGAAACTCCGTGTCGCTCAGGCGGCCCTGCACGCTGGCCTCGAGCGCTTCAAACAGATCGCTCTCCAGCCGCACCATAATCGCCTGCGTCTCCGGATCTCCGAAGCGGGTGTTGTACTCAAGCACCATGGGGCCACGTGCTGTCATCATCAGGCCGCAATAGAGCACGCCGACAAAAGGGGCGTCCTCGGCAGCCATGCCTGCGAGCGTCGGCTGCGCCACGTGATGCAGCAACCACTGCGTCATCTCCGCATCGAGGATCGAATCCGTCGAATAGACGCCCATACCGCCTGTGTTCAAACCGGTGTCGCCCTCGCCGATGCGCTTGTGATCCTGCGCAGGCACGAGCGGAGCCGCATGCTTACCGTCACACAGCAGCAGGAAAGAAACTTCTTCGCCGCTCAGAAACTCTTCGAGCACCAGGCTGGTAGCAGCGGTACCCAGCAGCTTGCCGGAGAACAAGCCATTGATGGCGTTTTCCGCCTCAGCCTTCGTATCGCAGATGATCACGCCTTTTCCAGCGGCAAGCCCATCGGCTTTGACGACCAGCGGAAAGTGGAAAAGCCCCAGCGCCTTGATCGCCTCCTCGGCGCTCGAGGCTACCGAATAATTCGCAGTCGGAATGTTGTGGCGCTGCATGAAGCGCTTGGCGAAGGCCTTGCTCGTTTCGAGCATGGCAGCGGCGCGAGTTGGGCCAAAAACAGCTAGTCCACGGCGCTGCAGCTCGTCGACCAGCCCGAGCGAAAGCGGCAGCTCCGGTCCCACGATGGTAAGGTCGGGCGACTCCTGCACAACAACGCGCAGCATGTCATCCAGATCGGACTGGCTCACAGGGACGCAACGCGCAATAGCCGCGATACCGCCGTTACCTGGGGCGCAGACGATTTCTTTTACACGGGGAGATTTGCTCAGGGCCCAGATCAGGGCATGTTCGCGGCCGCCGCCGCCAATCACCAGCACTTTCATAACAATCCGATTCCTTCAATTCCTCTGCCAAGCCTACCGTATGGCGACACCTGCCGCCAAACAGCAGAAAGCCCTGCCGCTCGTCCAAGAGCGGCAGGGCTTCAAAAGGAATCGCCTAGTTAACCAGGGCGCAGTCGTGAATATTGTGGCGCTCGCAGACGGCAGAGAGAAGTCCGTAAAGGCCATCGAGCACCTCGCCAGCCGCTCCCAGCGCGGCTTCGCCGTGAGTTGCATCCACAAGCCGCGCAATCTGCGCCGCTTCGACGGCGGCATGCTCGCGATCGGCCTCGATGTGCACCGTAAAGTAGGCGTAATCCGCAGGATTCGAGAAGCCGTAAAACTCCTTCAGCCCATCGATTTTCTTTTCGGAAACAGCAGGAATCTGGCTCTCATACGCATACAGAGCGCACAGACCCGCCTCCGTGCCACGCGAACCGCAGCAGTCGCGGAAATCACCGATCAGCTTCTTTGTCGCGGGCCACTGCTTGCTGCTCTGCACCTGTTCGCGATCCAGACCGAGGCTTTCGGCGAACTGCAGCCACAGCTCAGGATGGTTCGGGCTGCCGGCTTCTTCATCGATCAGGTTGGTCAGAAGCTGGCGGCGCGTGACGGCATCATCCGTCTGCGCATGAACCGCGGAAAGATACGTCGGGAAGGCTGCTACGTGGTGATAGTATTGCGTCGCGTAATCGCGAAGGGCATCCATCGAGAGCTCGCCGCGCGACCAGGCCTGGTAGAAGGGGTGCTGCAGCAGATGCTGGCTGGCAATGCGTGCGTCGAGAGAGTCGAGAATCGGAGTGTTGGGGGTTGCGTTCATACTTGCCTCGCAAAAGTTCGGATGAGAGCAGGTTACTACGATTGCACCGGAACGTCCGGCGCCTGGAGACAATCAAGCTTCTCAAGGTCGCGGTCACGCACGCCTATCAGGTACAACAGGCTGTCGAGCCCAAGGTGCGTCAGCGAGTGCCCGGCATTCTGCCGCACCAGCGGTTTTGCGCGGAAGGCTATGCCCATACCTGCAAGGTTCAGCATCGGCAGGTCGTTCGCCCCGTCTCCGACGGCAATTACCTGGTCCAACAGGATGTTTTCTTCGCGGGCAATCTGCTTCAACATCTCGGCCTTACGCGCACCATCGACGATCGGGTCGATCACTTCGCCGGTCACGACACCATCCGCCATCGCCAGCTCGTTTGCGTGTACATAATCGATGCCAAAACGGGCCTGTAGATGATGAGCGAAAAAAGTAAAACCACCCGACAGAATCGCCGTCTTGTAACCCAGCGTCTTGAGCGTACAAATCAGCCGCTCGGCTCCCTCGGTCAGCGGAATCTTGCCCAGCAGCTCGCGCACCCGCGATTCCGGCAGCCCTTTCAGCAGGCCGACGCGGCGGCGAAAGCTTTCCTTGAACTCGATCTCTCCGCGCATGGCAGATTCGGTGATCTTCACCACCTGGTCGGCAACTCCGGCCATCTTCGCGAGTTCATCGATCACTTCTCCCTGGATCAGGGTCGAGTCCATGTCAAAGGCAAACAGGCGGCGGTTGCGGCGGAAGATGCTCTCCCGCTGAAACGAGATATCGAGCGGAAACGCCTGTGTCGCGGCAAGAAAATCGGCGCGCATGCCGTTTTCATTCTGGGCCTTGCCGCTGGCGTGCATCTCCACGCAGGCATTCGCTTGTGCCGTCTGCTTCGCCAGGGAAAGCCGGCCCGAGAGCCGCTCGATTCGATCGATGTTCAATCCATGGTCGGCGATGATCGAGCTGACTCGCGACAGGTGCTCTCCGGAGACAGCCCGGCCAAGCAGGGTGATAATGAAGCGGTCCTTCCCCTGCGCCACCATCCAGTGATCGAGCGCCTCGTGCGTAACCGGAGTCACCCGCAGATGCAACCCAAGCGAGGCGGATGTCTCCGAAAGCGCCGCCTTCAGCGGAGCAAAGTCCGAGCCCTCGGGCAGTTCGATAAGCAGCCCCAGAGCCAGCGTCTCGTGGACGAGAGCCTGCCCGATGTCGAGCACGCATGCATTGAACCCGGAAAGAATTCCAGTGAGCGCGGCAATCTGTCCGGGCCGGTCCTGGCCGGAAAAGTGTAGGAGAAATGTGTCGGTCATGGCCTGATTCCAGCCTACCAAGCCGGCGGAGATTGCGCTTTCAATGCCCCTTAGCCGTCGCTTAAATGTTGTCATCCCAAGCGCAGTGAGGGACCTGCCTATTGAAACGCCTATTGAGGCACATCACCCTTCAGACGGGCGAAGTTTCACCACAGAGGACACGGAGAGCACAGGCGAATTGGTGCCTCAGCAGCAGGTTTCGCGTCCCCGGAGCTCTCTGCGCCCTCCGTGCTCTCTGTGGTGAAAAGCCTTTGTGGTCTCGATCCGTGCAGGTCCATCACTGCGTTCGGGATGACAAACGGGGGTAAACCTGAGTCCCCAACGGAACCACAAGTACCTCATCCAACTGCTGACTTTGACCGCTGAAATGTCATAAAATTACATCGAAGACGATGAAAGCCCTGTATGTGCCTCCGTTTCTGAAGCGCTTTCGCCACGGCCGCCCGGATCGTGGACGTTCTCTTTCCCAGTAAGTAAGCTCCTTTGTCGGATGTGTTTTCCGGGTTGCGCCTTTGCGTTTACAGGCTCCGGAGTGAAAAACGCATCGCCCTGTCAGGCCTTTTCACCTCAAAGAGGAAGGTTGAGTCATGAGCAAATCCCTGAATACCTTTGGCAGCCGGACCAAGCTCGAATCCGGCAGCAAATCCTATGAAATCTATAGCCTTAGCGCGCTTGAAAACGACGGCGTCAAGCTGAGCCGTCTGCCCTTCAGCCTGCGCGTGCTGCTCGAAAACCTGCTGCGCCGCGAAGATGGCGAATCGGTCACCGCAGACGACATTCAGTTCCTCGCAAAATGGGACGCCAAGGCGGAACCGACCCGCGAAATCTCCTACATGCCCGCCCGCGTGCTGATGCAGGACTTCACCGGCGTGCCCGCAATCGTTGACCTCGCCGCGATGCGTGATGCCATGAAGGTGCTGGGCGGCGACCCCGAGAAGATCAATCCGCTGCAGCCGGCAGAGCTGGTCATCGACCACTCGGTACAGGTCGACGAGTTCGGCACCAGCAACGCGTACTCGCTCAACTCGCTGCTCGAGTTCCAACGCAACCGCGAACGCTATGCCTTCCTCAAGTGGGGACAGTCGGCCTTCACCAACTTCTCCGCCGTGCCTCCCGGAATGGGAATCTGCCACCAGGTGAACCTCGAATACCTGGCCCGCGTGGTCTTCACGCTGGAAGCCGAAGGCAAGACCATTGCCTACCCCGACACGCTCGTCGGCACCGACTCGCACACCACCATGATCAACGGCCTTGGCGTTCTCGGCTGGGGTGTCGGCGGAATCGAAGCCGAGGCGGCCATGCTCGGCCAGCCGGTTTCGATGTTAGTCCCGCAGGTTGTCGGCTTTAAGCTCACCGGCAAGCTCCGCGAAGGCGCAACCGCAACCGATCTTGTACTGACTGTCACCGAGATGCTCCGCAAGCTGGGTGTCGTCGGCAAGTTCGTCGAGTACTACGGTGCAGGCATCAGCGAGCTCTCGCTGGCCGACCGCGCCACCATCGCCAACATGGCTCCGGAATACGGCGCCACCTGCGGCATCTTCCCGGTTGACGCGGAAACCCTGCGCTACATGCGCCTCTCGGGCCGCAGCGAAGAGCAGATCGCCCTCACCGAGGCCTACTACAAGGCCCAGGGCATGTTCCACACTGCCGATGCGCCGGAAGCCGAGTACTCGCAGACCATCGAGCTGGACCTCGCAACGGTAGAACCCAGCGTTGCCGGACCGAAGCGTCCGCAGGATCGCGTGCTGCTGAAGGATACGGGCACGAGCTTCGCCAAGCAGCTTCCGAATCTCCTCGGCCCGAACGCCAACAAGAACGGCGAGCGCCAGGTCGTCCGCTGGGAGGGTGAAGGCGGCCATCCGGCTGAGGCGGTCGATTCGGCTCTGGGTGTCCATGAATCCGGCCCGACTGTTTCAGTCAAGGAGCGTTTTGGCGTCGATGTCGACAAGTATCTCGACAACGGATCGATCGTCATCGCCGCAATCACCAGCTGCACCAACACCTCGAACCCTTCGGTGATGATCGCAGCCGGCATCCTCGCGAAGAAGGCCGTCGAGAAGGGCCTCTCGGTTCCGCCGTGGGTCAAGACCTCGCTGGCTCCTGGCTCGCGTGTCGTGACCGACTACTACGAGAAGGCCGGCCTGCTGCCCTATCTCGACAAGCTGCGCTTCAACGTCGTCGGCTACGGTTGCACCACCTGCATTGGCAATTCGGGCCCGCTGCCCACCGACGTTTCCAAGTCGATCGAAGATCACGGCCTAGTTGTCGTCTCCGTGCTGAGCGGAAACCGCAACTTCGAAGGCCGCATCAACTCCGATGTGCGCGCCAACTACCTGATGTCGCCGCCGCTGGTCGTTGCCTACGCGCTGGCCGGACGCATCGACCACGACTTCGATAAACAGCCTATCGGCAAGACCAAATCCGGCGAAGGCGTCTTCCTCAAGGACATCTGGCCGAGCCAGAAGGAAGTGGCAGACGCGATTGCCTCCTCGATCGACTCGGGCATCTTCACCAAGGAATACGCCACCGTCGCTGACGGCGACGAAAACTGGCAGAAGCTACAGTTCCCGACCGGCGATGTTTACCAGTGGGAAGGCGACTCGACCTACATCCGCAAGGCTCCTTACTTCGACGGCATGCCGGCTACCCCGGCCCAGGTTGAAGACATCAATGGCGCTCGGGTGCTGGCTGTGCTGGGCGATTCGGTCACGACCGACCACATCTCCCCGGCCGGCTCGATCAAGGCCAACGGACCCGCGGGCAAATATCTTACTGAGAACGGCGTGAAGCCTGCCGACTTCAACTCCTACGGATCGCGCCGCGGCAACCACGAAGTCATGGTCCGCGGAACCTTCGCCAATGTCCGCCTGCGCAACAAGCTGGCTCCCGGCACCGAAGGCGGCGTCACGCGCCTGCTGCCCGAAGGCGAACAGATGAGCATCTTCGACGCATCGGTGAAGTACGCCGAGCGCAACGTGCCGCTGGTCGTCCTCGCAGGCAAGGAGTACGGTTCGGGCTCGTCGCGTGACTGGGCAGCCAAGGGACCGAAGCTGCTGGGCGTTCGCGTGGTTATCGCGGAAAGCTACGAGCGCATCCACCGGTCGAACCTGGTCGGCATGGGTATCCTGCCCCTGCAGTTCGCCGAAGGCCAGAATGTCGAAAGCCTCGGACTGACCGGCGAAGAGGTCTTCGACTTCCCCGGCCTCAAGTCGCTGCTCGACGAGAAGTTTGCCAACGGCCGCACGTTGACGGTCCATGCCAAGACGAAGGACGGCATCTCCAGGGAGTTCGAGGCAAAGGTCCGCATCGACACTCCGCAGGAAATCCTTTACTACGAGAACGGCGGCATCCTGCAGTACGTGCTGCGCGGACTGGCTGGCAAAAACTAAACAGGTTCCACACACGGACAAAGGGCCGCGAGTCATCGCGGCCCTTTAATTTGCCATGGCGCAGAAAATGTCATTAAAATAAAAGTGTCATACAGAGGAAATATGCCAGCGATACAAGCGACGGTTGCAGCCAACGGACGACTCGTCATCCCACTCGAACTTCGACGCGCCCTGGGAATCGAAGGCGGCGGCGAAGTTTTGCTTGAACTCGCTGAAAAGGAACTCAGGATAACCTCACGGCGTCGTCTGGCTGCGGAAGCTAAGGCTCGCCTGCTGAGCCAGATGAAAGGCAAAAAGGGCCTGGTAGACGAATTGATCGCCGAGCGACGCGAAGCCGCGAAGCATGAGTAGATTCGTACTCGATGCTTCAGCCCTGATCGCATTCCTGAACGAAGAACCCGGATGGGAGAATCTGCCGGACGATGCGGATTGGGAGACCGGCGCGCTCATCAGCGCGGTCAATGCAGCCGAGGTCGAAACTAAGTATCTGAAGGACGCACGAGAGCCGAAGTTCGTATGGGAAGCGATTTCCGCGTGTGTCGCAGAGATCGTTCCGTACGACCAGGAGCAGGCAAAGCTTTGCGGCGACCTGGTTTCGTCTACCCGGAAGCTTGGCCTTTCATTGGGTGACCGCGCATGCCTCGCTCTGGGACTGACGCTGGGTCTACCGGTCTATACAGCAGATCGCCCATGGAGCAAGCTCAAACTAGCGATTGAAATCCACTCAATCCGTTAATGAGAAAAGCCCCGGCAGGCCGGGGCTTTTCTCTTATCGATTTCAAAACCTAAACGCCGACGCCATATTCCGCTGCCTGGGATTCATCTCCAGCGTGGGAGTAGAAATCGCTCGGGGTCCGGCGATTGAACTTGTAGCGCATGCGAAGTTCGCGGCCCACATACACGCCGAGTGCTGCGACGCCGACTGCCACCGAGGCCCATCCAAGGGTCCGCAGTGCGATTACTTTTTCTTCCAACACTTTCTTACGAGAACCGCGCAGTAAGCTCACTGGGTACATCCTTCTTTCCGCGGCTCAGGCCGCGTTGCCATCATGATAGCTCAGTTCTATCGAACTAAAACCCTCTGTCGCCCTATATCCGTGTACAACTTTTGTCATATCAGGCAAGCTGTTCGATTTGCTGCAGAAGAGCTATCTTTCGGCCGGGTGGAAGAAAGCTTGCTTCGATCGAATTAGCCGCCAGTTCCCTCAGATGCTCATCGGTGAACTCGAAATCTGCCTGTGCAATCAGATATTCATCTTCCAGATCACTTTCAAACATCGCCGGATCGTCAGAGTTCAGCGTAATCATCAGGCCCGAATCGAAATAGCTCTTCACCGGATGATCGGACAGTTGCACACAACACCCCGTACGTACATTCGACGAGATGCAAATCTCGATGGGAATCTGGCGTTCGGCCAATACATCCATCAATTCCGGATCCTGGATAGCCGTCAGTCCATGGCCTATGCGCTCAGCACCGATGTTGATAGCCCCCCAGATACCCTCCGGACCGACCGTCTCTCCCGCATGAGCGGTAAGACGCAGACCGGCCTCACGCGCCTCAGCGTATAGTTCCCGAAAAGGCTCGGCTCCTGTCCGGCGTTCGTCGCCGCCAATTCCGATTCCAACGATCGACGGATGTTGCAAGCGCATCTCAGCCGCTTTGCGGAAGACGCGCGCTGCTTCTTCAGACCCAAAATGGCGAACGGCGTCGAAGATCCAGTAGGCCGTGATGCCGAAGTCCTTTTCAGCACGCTCCCGGCCACGCTCCATGCCCTCGAAGAGCGGTTCGAACTCCACCCGCTTCCAGTAATAAATCACGCCCACCGAGACATAGACCTCGGCATGTACAACTCCCTGTTGAGAGAGCTTCTCGAGCATCCGATACGTGATCAGCTCGAAATCTTCCGGCGTGCGCAGACGCTCCGTAACAGCCTTGAAGGCCATCAGGAAGCCAGTGAAATCGGTGTAGCGATAGATAGCCTGGGCTTCGGTAAGGCTTAGCGGTTCACCATCGTGGCGGCCGCTTAACTCAACCAGCGTTTCGGGAGAGACGGTGCCCTCCAGATGCAGGTGGAGCTCCGCCTTGGGAAGACGGCGAAGAAAATCGCGACTCAGCGGAGATTCCATGCGGAAGGCTTAAATCTGAATGTTGACCAGGTCCTCGACAGCACCCGGCGAGACGCGCGTCGTTTGCGGAGCGCGCCAGTGATCGATATGGGAAACCTGGTGCACGCAGCTGATGGTGCAGTTCGGCGCACAGGTCTTCTCAGTCAGGAATTCACGCTTCAGGTCGGCGGCGGTGTAATCCGACAACGGCACACCTGGGAAACCGCGCTGCTGCGAGCAGTAATGAACCAGTCCGTCTTCGCAGATGTACAGGTAGCGCGAACCGGCACGGCAGCGCCAGTCGTTCGGCTGGCCATTGGCGATCGCTTCCTGGAACTGGTTGAAGCGCGAATAGTTCTTCTTCTTCCAGCTGCGCATCTCTTCCCAGACGGCGCGCTCTGCATCCCCAAGGGGCTTTAGCTGCCCATCTCCGTCATGGATGATGCCGATGGTCGAGGTGAATCCTAACTCGATAGCACGGCGGCCAATGACAAGCGCGTCCTGCGGGTTCTTGATGCCGCCGCCGACCACGGAGTTGATATTCACGTGGAAATCAGCATGCTCTGAAAGCCACTGCAGCTTCTTGTCCAGAACCTTGAGGCTCTTCTTCGAGACGTCGTCGGGTTCGATGTTATCGATCGAAATCTGCAGGTGATCGAGGCCAGCCTTGTTCAGCCGCTTGATGCGGTCGGGAACGAGGAAATAGCCGTTCGTGATCATGCCGGCCAGGGCGCCGACCTTGCGGATGCGGGCAATCACCTGGTCAAGATCGGGATGCGTCAGCGGCTCGCCACCGGAGATCGTGATGATGCTGGTTCCGAGGCGTCCAAGGTGGTCGATGCGGCGAAGCATCTCGTCCACGGGAACAGGCTCAGAGACCTTGTCGTACTCGTTGCAATAAGCGCACGAAAGATTGCAGAAGCGCATGGGCACGATCTGCGCCATGACCGGATGAGCGGTCGATGCGAGCGCGCGGCCAACGAGAGACAGCTCACGGGCCTTACGCGCGGCAGCTTTCAATCGCCGGGCCGGCGTCTGCTTAACCTGGCTCTGCGGTGCGCCGGATGTCTGGTTCACTGCCATATCTCAATTATAACGGTGGAAAGGGTTTGTCCGCTGTACAACCAACAGGGTCAGCCCTTGTGTTTTGCGTCGCCGTCCTGCAGGTTCAACACCTGTTCGCGGCGGTTGCGCATGATGGTTACCGGAATCACTTTGCCCTTATTGGCGCGCATGGCTTTTTCCCAGGCGTTCATCGTCGGAATGACCTGCCCGTTCACCTTGGTCACCACATCTCCGGCATGGAACCCAGCGGCGGAGGCCGGGCTATTCTGCGCAACCCGCTTCACCAGCATCCCCTGGCCATCCTTCACGCCAAAATAATCGGCCAGCTGCGATCCCAGCGGATCAAGTTCCACTCCGACCGAGGGCGCGCCGAAATTAAGAACGCCGAAAAAGCCGCTGGTGCCCGTGCCCTTATGTCCCGACGGCGGCACGAGCGGATACTCCGGCGGATCGTCGCTTTCAGGATCGGGAACGGGAGAATGGTTCGACCAGGAATCCAGCGCCAGGGTGTCGCGGTCGACGAGCTGCACGTTAAAGTTCAACGGCTGGCCATCCCGGACGACCGCAAAAGCTACGCTGCCTCCGGGTGGAATCTCTTTCAGCACCCTGCGCAGCTGATCGCAGCTACCAACCGGCTGGCCATTTACCTGCAGAATCACATCGTGGACGCGCAGGCCGGCCTTTCCGGCAGGAGCATCGTGGTCGACGACAGTAATCTCAACACCGGTTGCATCCTTCAGCTTGAGTGCCGCGACGCGTTCGTTATCCAGGTCGCGCATGTCGATACCCAGATAGCCCTGCTGAGGATGCACGGACAACAGGACCCCGGCGAAATGCAGGCTCGCGAATTGCGCTTCAGCGGCTCCGGAAATCAAGGCAAATGCAAGAACAGCGACAACAGAAGTCCGTCGAATTGCGGGAGAACTCATTTCCGGCAATGACCTCGAAAAGTGTTTCATAAGACCCTCGGCCCAGCTCCCTCTGACGGGGAGATTTTCGGGCCAACCTGCAGCCGCGCCACATTCTAGTACCCGGACGCTGCCATATCCATTTTTAAAGACGTGGATGAACTTCGAACGTTATCCCGCCTGTGTTGCGACCAGCATAACCCGATGACGTGTCTGGCAGATTACGAAATCGGGTGCACTACTGGACCTGCGGAACGTTGTCGAGAATTTGCTGCGAGGCTGTACGGATCTCAGGGTTATCGTCCTGGTCGACAACGGTATGCAGCACCTGCCGGACGCTCGAATCTGCCTCTACCGGAGTGAGAAGACCGATCGCTTCGGTGCGGATCCGGGCCTCCGGATCCTTCATCAAGGCCTCGAGGACGGCGTCACGGACGCGCATGTCGTCGGGTACATAGGGCTGCAGTCCCTTGAGCGCTTTCATGCGTACCGTGGAGCTCTTGTCATAGAGGAGAGCAACCATGAGCGCATTGCGCGTAGGTTCGTCATCGCAGACCCGTCCCGCCTGGCATGCCTCCGCCAGCAGTCCGACCGAGTCGTCCCGGACGCCGGCATTCAGGCGATTCTGCGCACCAAGCAGCAGCAGATGGCGGATTTGCGGGTCGTTTGGCGAGCCTTCGATCGTGTCCGGCTCCAGGCGATTGAAGACTACCTCGACCGTCCCCGACTGTGGCTGCTGGATGACCTGGCTCACGCTGGCGATCTGCTCCGCCGCCGTTGCACTCGTCATGGCGTGCTGCAGAAAATCGACCTCAGAAACCTGGTGCTCGTGCGCTCCCAGGCGGTAGCCGCCGTAGGCCCCGGCGCCAAGCCCGGCGAGAAGCAGTGCCGACGCTGCCACAGGTGCCGCGCGTAACTTGCCCATTCCCTGCGTGAATCCTTGGCAGAAGCGCAATAGCCAGCCTGCATTCGGCATGGCGTCCAAAGCGTCCGCCAGCTTCATGCGGGTGCGGGCCATCAGGTTTGCGGTAGGCTCCTCCGCGGGGAGCAATGACATCGCCTTGGCCAACGCCTCGACCGCCTGCAGTTCCTGGCGGCAGGCCTCGCACTGCGAGAGATGCAATTCGAGTTGCGGCCGGGACTCGTCAGGGAGTTCGCCGAAAACGGCGAGCGCGATGATCTCCTGTGCATGTTCGCACGTCATGGTGGTTCCTTTGCCTCACTTGCCTCAAAAATCGCCTTGGCTGTATGCAGCTCGTTAGCGTACTTCCGCCAGGTTCGCTCGTAGCTTCCTGGTCGCGCGGAAAAGTGTATTTTTTGCTGTCTCTTCCGTCGTATTCAGCATTTCGCCGATCGTTCTCAACTTCAGGCCCTGGTAGTGCTTGAGCTCGAAGACCATTCTCTCGCGGGGCGTGAGCAGATCCAGCGCCTCGCGAATCTTGCCGCCTAAAATCTTTCTGCTGAGTTCGCGGTCCGGGTTGGCGCTCGCGCGCGTGTCCGAGACATTCGTCAGCAGATCAATTTCTTCCCCCGACGAGTCGAGGGTCACAGCCTGGTCTTCCTTCCGCGACTTTCTCCGCCGCAGCAGATCCAGGCACAGATTCGTCACGATCCGGTAGATCCATGTGTAGAAAGAGCACTCGAACCGGAAATTCCCCAGGTACCGGTACGCCTTCAAAAATGCTTCCTGGTGGATATCCTCGGCATCCTGCTCCGAACCCGTCAGGTGCAGGGCCAGCCGAAGTACCGCCTGATCATATTGACGTATGAGAGTATCAAAGGCTGTGCGGGAACCTGCCTGCGCCTCGCGAATCAGGTCCATTTCCGCCGCACGGAGAGCCGGATCGATCGTTTTGCCGGACGATTGGACCGGGGCTGGGGCATCCGCAGGAGTGCTGCCCTTCGCAGATGGCGACAGCAGTGACGGGGAAGAGAAACGAAGTACGTCTACAGGCATCGTGGTCCCTCTTTTTTGGGCAGACAACTCCGCCCATAAGACGTAAGACACAAAAATTCGTGAGCAGATGCGGTGGAAAAACAAAAGGTACCGATCCACTAAACTGCAAGCTATGAGATCAGGTCAGGCAGACAATGGGCAACTGTGGCCCGAAACCGGAACAAAAAACAGCGATGGCGATACTGTCACAGCCTACTGCGACGGTGGTTCCCGCGGTAATCCCGGACCCTCAGGCTACGGCGTTTACCTTGAGGGCGCGAATGGCGTCTCCGTTGGCGAGCTGAGCGAGTTTCTGGGTAAAAGAACCAACAACTTCGCGGAATATTCCGGCCTGCTGGCGGCGCTCGATTTTGCACTGAAAAACGGGCATCCGAAGCTGCGGGTGGTCGCCGATTCCGAGCTGATGGTGAAGCAGATCAAAGGCCAGTACCGGGTCAACAGCCCCGAGTTGCGGCCGCTTTACGAAGAGGCCAAGCGCCGGATCGCCCAGCTCGATTTTTTCCGGATCGAGCACGTGCTGCGGAACAAAAATAAAAAGGCTGATGAGCTGGCGAACAGAGCCATGGATCGTGGCATGGGCAAGACTTCGAGCGCAGCCACAGAAAAGCCGAAGCGCCCCGAGCTCCCCACCGTAAAGGGATTCGTCAAGAACGGGGTCGTGCACTTTCTGGAGGGAGAGCTGCCGGACGGCATCTTCGTAAAGGTAGTGCCGGATCGCCAGTAACTGGCGATCCGAGATTTATCGGCTACTTCGCGAGTTCTTCCTTAACGATCTCGCTGACCTGGCGGCCATCGGCACGGACGCCTGCGGCCTGCAGCTTGGCCTGGACCGCCTTCATGGTCGTGCCCATGTCCTTGGGGCCGGGCTTGTTTCCTGCCGCGGTCAACTCGGCGACCACTTCCGCCACGACTTCGCGGATTTCGCCTTCTCCTGCCGCCTTAGGCATGTAGGTCTCGATCAGGGCGATCTCGGAGATTTCCTTCGCCGCCAGCTCGGGGCGGTTGCCCTTGGTGAACTGCTCGGCTGAGTCGCGGCGCTGCTTGATCAGGGTGGTAAGCACCTGCAGGACTTCGGCTTCGGTCAGCGGGGAACGCTTGTCGATCTCTTTGTTCTTGATCGCGGTTTTGACCATGCGAAGCGCGGTGGTGCGCTCGCCATCGCGCGCTTTCATTGCGGTGACGATGTCTTTATCGATCTGGGAAACCAGGCTTACGTCGGTCATCGGATACTCCAAACTTCTCATTATAGAAAGAAAGCGGCCCCTCTGCGTGCTCGATACAATAAGAGGAAAGGATACCCAGACGATGGCCATAAAGGTTCGCCTTTTCACACCCGGTCCCGCTCGAGCAGATTGCTGTCCTCGGTCAGGGTGAGGAATCGTCGCAGTATCTCGCCGGAGCAGTAGCGGCGCGCTAAACCGTACTTCCCCTCCAATTGGCGATTCGATACTCAGCGTATCCAACCGCCCCTGTAACCCCGAGGAGTTTGCATGAAGATCGTTCTGGCCGAGAAGGTGTCTCCGGCTACGCTTGCCGTGTTTCAGAGTGAACCGGACTGGCAGATTGTGAGCCATGATCAGATTCAGAATGGCCTGGCGGCGGAAATTGCCGACGCGGATGGCCTCGTCGTTCGTTCAGCGGTGCAGGCAGACGATGCACTGATGGCCGCAGCCCCCAAGCTGCGTGTGATTGGCCGTGCAGGTGTAGGCGTGGACAACATCGACGCCGAAGCAGCGACCCGTCGTGGCATCGTGGTGATGAATACTCCCGGCGCAAACGCAATCGCTGTCGCCGAACTCACCATCGGCCTGATGATCGCCCTTGGACGCCAGATTCCCAAGGCAAACTCGACCATGCACGCAGGCAAGTGGGAAAAGAAGTCTCTGCAGGGTTCTGAACTCCGTGGCAAGAAGCTGGGCGTTCTCGGACTCGGCCGCATCGGTCTTGACGTTGCACGCCGCGCCCGCGCATTCGGCATGGAATTGATCGGCCATGATCCTTTTGTGTCGCAGGCCATCGCCCGCGAGAACAACATCACCCTGGTTTCGACCGAAGAGCTCTTCGCGCAGGCGGATTACCTCACGCTGCATGTCGGCCTGACGCCCCAGACGGCGGGCATCATCAACGAGAAGACCATCGCCACCATGAAGAAGGGCGTGCGCATCGTGAACTGCGCCCGCGGTGAGCTGATCGTCGATGAAGCGCTCGCGGAAGCGTTGAAGAACGGCCGCATCGCAGGCGCTGCGCTTGACGTCTTCCACAAGGAACCGTTGAAGGATTCGCCCTTCTTCGGGCTCGAGAACGTCATCCTGACTCCGCACATCGCGGGATCGACCAACGAAGCGCAGGAGGCAGTCGGTGTCCAGATTGCGCTGCAGGTTCGCGAATATCTCAAGCTCGGCGTCGTACAGAACGCCGTCAACCTGCCCTCGCTCTCACATGAAGAGTATGTGGAGCTCGCACCGTACATGACCCTGGCCGACCGCCTCGGCTCCTTCCTCGCGCAGTTCCCGGAAGGCAGCTTTGAGAGCGTTCACATCGCGTACAACGGCCGCATCGCTGAAGGCAAGACGGACCTGATTCGCAATGCCGCCATCGAAGGCCTGCTCGGACACGCTGAAGGCGTGAACCGCATCAACGCGGCATCCGTCGCGGAGGAGCGCGGCATTCGCATCCACGAAGACCGTAAGCCTTCGGCTTCCGGCGGCGCAGGCAATGTACTCAAGCTCACTGTCCACACCCGCTCGGGCGACGTGACGGCCAGCGGCACAGTTCTGCACGGCAACTCTGCTCGCCTGCTGAGCCTGAATGGTATCGACATCGAAGCGCCGCTTGAAGGCACCCTCCTGACCTTCCGTAACCAGGACGTCCCGGGCGTGATCGGCAAGATCGGCACCATCCTCGGCGACCACCAGGTCAACGTGGCGAACTTCGCTCTCGGCCGCGCCGGACGCGATCCTCGCCTGCCCAAGGGCACCGCGCTGGCAGTGGTTCAAGTCGACGGCAAGGTGACGGACAAGGTCCTCGACGTACTGCGCAACGTGGAAGCGATCATCGAAGTCCACCAGGCCAGCCTGGGCGAAAAGCTGCCGCCCGCGCCGGTAGAATAGTAACTGTAAGGGAGAAATAACCGTGCCGTTGTATGAATACCGCTGCAAGCAATGCGGTCACCAATTCGAGAAGATCCAGAGCTTCAGCGCTCCGGATCTCACTGAATGCCCGGTTTGCAAGGGAGAGCTGGAGCGGTTGATTTCCGCTCCAGCCATCCAGTTCAAGGGCGCAGGCTGGTATGTAAACGACTACGCAGGCAAAAGCAGCAAGCCGGCATCGAAGTCTGCCAGCGAAAACGGCAGCAGCTCAGGCGAGAAGTCGCCTGCTTCGAACTCGTCGGACAGCTCCTCGGGAAGCTCTTCCAACTCGACGGCCTCGTCCACGCCATCTACACCCAGCAAGAGTGAGTAGCCGGCCCGGCCGGCTACTTCTTACTTCTTCTTCTTCTTCGCAGACTTCTTCTTCGCAGGAACTTTTGCGCCAGCTTTACGTGCTTCGGAGAGGCCAATAGCGATCGCCTGCTTCTTGCTGGTGACCTTCTTCTTGCTGCGCCCCGACTTAAGCTTGCCTTCCTTCATGGCTTTCATCTCGCGTTCAACCGAGCGTGAGGCCTTCGGGCTGTACTTACGGCTGGATGCCTTCTTTACTGCGCTCTTCTTTGCAGCCTTCTTCGCAGGCGCCTTCTTCACAGCCTTCTTCGCAGGCGCTTTTTTCACGGCCTTCTTGGCAGGAGCCTTCTTTGCTGCCTTCTTCACGGCTTTTTTCGTCGCCTTCTTTGCAGCTTTCTTTGTTGCCATAGGTAAAATCCTCCCGGTGCTGGGAAGCAACGGGGCTTGGGCAGGTTGCCGCTTGTTTTGCCTCGCTTTGCGGCGCGAACCACGATGTATACCCCAAGGCCTCCTGCGGAGATCATCCTTTTGACCGATATGGCGCTCGTCATCCGGACGTATAGTATTCCCACAGAGTGAAGAGACGCGGGCAGCAGGCTGGAAAAGCACTGGTATGGTTGATCGGATGTGCAGCCATGCCTGCTCTTCATGCTCTCGATCCACACCAGGACCTGGGGCATTATGGCTATCAATCCTGGCAGGTGGACAGCGGACTACCGCAGAACACCGTACATGCTGTTGCCCAGACGCACGATGGCTACATGTGGTTCGCCACCGAAGGCGGACTCGTGCGCTTCGACTCTATCCAGTTTCGGGTTATTACAAGCAGCACAACCCCGGCCCTGAAAAGCGATGTGGTTTACTCCCTCACTGAAGACAAGACGGGATCGCTATGGGTTGGGACATCCCGTGGCGTGGTCCGCTATCGCGACCGGCACTTTGAAGCAGTAAGCGGAATCGAACACGCTGCCTGGTCTATATTCGCCGACAGCAGAAATCGCGTGTGGGCTCTGTCCTCGGATGGATTGAAGCGCCTCGACGGCAATCGCTTCGTCGATGTGCAGGGCGCGCAGGGTTTGAGTGAGGACAGCACGCTGCTCGAAGGCAGGGACGGATCGATCTGGATCGGAACACCTTCGGGCCTCGCGGTCTCTCGAGAGGGGAAAAGCTTTCAGCCGGTATCGACACAGGCAGGGATACAGGGCCTGGCTCAGGAACCGAACGGCGGTGTGTGGGCCGGAACCCGCAATGGTCTTGAATCGTGCTCCGTCACTGGGTGCAATGCTTTCGTGCTCCCCGATCGACCGTCTGCGCCGCCCGACGTAACAGCTCTCGCACAATCTCCAGATGGAGCACTTTGGATTGGAACCTCCAGTGGGCTGCTGCGCTTCGATGGACGGCACACACAGCAATTTTCCACCGGCGACGGACTGCCCTCCGACGCAGTGCAGATTCTCAGGGTCGATCGCGAAGGAACACTCTGGATAGGAACCAACGCAGGGCTCGCAAGATTCGCTGAAGGAAGAATCGAATCGTTTACGCCGAAAGAGGGCCTGTCGAGCAATCAACTTCTCGCTATCAGCGAGGATCGTGAAGGCAACCTGTGGCTGGGCACCGAATCGGGAGGTGTCGACATCCTGAGGGATCGGGCCTTCTCTACATACACAGTGCAGGATGGTATCTCTGACGATTACATCCGCGTGATTTATCAGGACAGTAAAGGCACTGTGTGGCTCGGCACGAACGGTGGGGGACTGAACCGTTTCGATGGCAGGAGATTCACGGCGATGACAACAGCCGATGGCCTGTCCAGCAATATCATCCTGTCGATTACGAGCGGCCCTGGTGGCGATCTGTGGGTCGGTACTCCCGATGGCCTCAACCAGCTACATCAGGGCAAGGTAAAGGTCTACACGTCTGCTGACGGCCTTGCGGACGATTTTGTCCGTTCGCTCTCATTCGATCACTCAGGCGCCCTCTGGATCGGCACGCGGCGTGGGCTGTCGCGCCTGGAGGAAGGACAGTTCACTTCCTACAGCTCGCTCGACGGGCTGGGCAGCGATCTCGTCGGAGCGCTGCTCGAAGCGCATGACGGTTCGCTGTGGGCAGGAACGCTGGGCGGTCTTACTCACATCGAACACGGAAAATTTCATAACTACGCGATGACCGATGGGCTGTCGAATAACGTCATCACGGCGTTGCACGAAGATCCGGACGGCACGCTCTGGATCGGCACAAATGGCGGAAGCCTGAATCGCCTCCGCAACGGCCGATTCGCCACGATCGCAAAAGACAACCCATTGCCGCCAAGTATCTATAGCATTCTCGATGGAGGCCGTGGCGATCTTTGGATGAGCTCAAACCATGGCATCTTTCGCGTCAACAAAGACGACCTGAATCACGTGTTTGACCGGCCACGCACTCCGCTATCCGTCTCTTCTTATGGAACCGATGATGGCATGCGTGTCACCGAGGCAGGCAGCGGAGGACATCCCGCAGCCTGGCGGCTGCAGGATGGAAGCCTGTGGTTCGCAACATTGAAAGGCGCAAGCACCGTGAACCCCGCCCACCTGCCATCGAACACTATTCCCCCGCTGGCGGCGATCGAAGGCTTCAGCGTCGATGACCGCGAGCTTCGACTCGAACAGTCTCCAGGTGGACAAATCGAAGTTCCGGCGGGAGGGCGGCGGTTCGTCATCAACTACGCTGGACTGAGTTTTGTCGCACCGCAGAAGGTGCGCTTTCGCTACCGGCTGGATGGATTCGATCACCAGTGGATGGACGGCAGCAGCCTGCGCACGGCGTACTACACCAACCTTCCGCCAGGCCGTTATATCTTTCACGTCATGGTGGCAAATAACGATGGTGTCTGGAGCGCAGTGCCTGCTTCTGTTTCATTCCGTCTGAAGCCGTATTTCTACCAGACGCTGTGGTTTTATTTTGCTGTTGGACTCGGCGTCGTTCTTCTTGGTGTGGCAGGGTATCGCTGGCGTGTCCGTCATGTAGAGTCGCGCTTCAACGCCGTGCTTGCGGAGAGAAATCGTATTGCGCGCGAGATCCATGACACGCTCGCGCAGGGGTTTGTCGCAGTGTCCGTACAGCTGCAGATCGTTGGCCGCCTGCTTGGCTCATCGACTGAAGCAGCACAGACACACCTTTCGCAGGCGCAGGAACTGGTGAAGAGCGGACTCGAAGATGCTCGTAGAGCAATCTGGGAGCTGCGTTCGCAAGGCCCTGCCGAACAGGACCTGGCGACACGATTGAAGCAAGTCGCGGAGCGCGTAACAGCAGGCAGTTCCATCAGGAGCACCGTCGAGGCGCGCGGGACGTACCATCCGCTGAACGAAAGAGTAGAAAGCGAACTGTTGCGCATCGCCCAGGAGGCCGTGACCAATGTCGTGAGGCATGCGCAGGCAGGTCACGTGAGAATTCGGCTCGACTACGAAACGAATCGCACGCGCATGGCGGTCGAAGATGACGGTGTAGGGTTCAGAGAAGATGCGCCTTCAGCCATAGACGGACATTTTGGCATCACGGGCATGAAGGAACGTGCCCGCAACCTCGGCGGAGAACTCTCCGTAACGGGCGGCAACGGCGGCGGCACGCGCGTGACAGTGGAACTGCCCGGAGCAGAATAGGAGCAAGTATGGAGACGATCAAAATCCTGGTGGTGGACGATCACAATGTCGTGAGACAAGGGCTGGTCGCGCTGCTCAACACCATGGCAGACCTGCGCGTGGTGGGCGAAGCATCCGACGGACAGGAAGCCATCACATTGCATCGCCAGCTCAAGCCGGATGTGACATTGATGGATCTGCGGCTACCGAAGCTGAGCGGCGCCGATGCCATCACCCAGATTCGCCGCGAAACCCCTGCGGCGCGCATCATTGTGCTGACCACATTCGACGGCGACGAAGATATCTTTCGCGCCCTGCAGGCGGGCGCAAAGGGATACCTGCTGAAAGGCATGGACATTGACGAATTAACAGCGGCCATTCGCGCTGTACATGCCGGAAAATCGCGTATTCCCGCGACGGTAGCAGAGAAGCTTGCAGAGCGAATGGGCGGCCCGGCGCTGACCACACGTGAGATTGAAGTGCTGCAACGCATTGTTGCCGGACGGAGCAACAAGGAGATATCGAGCGATCTCTGCATCTCCGAAGCAACAGTGAAGACTCACATCAACAGCCTGTTGAGCAAGCTGGGCGTGAGCGATCGCACACAGGCTGCCACAACCGCGCTGCAGCGTGGCATCGTCCACCTGGAGTAACGATGAAAAAGAAGCTCTTATCCCTCATGGCATTCTGTGCGGTTCTCTTCTGCTTTCTGCCTGTTAGCCAAGGCCTCGCGTTCGCAGCATCGTGGCGCGCTGCCAATGAGAGCGAACTCAGGACGGTACTGCCGGCGCGCGCGCCCGTTCTGCAGGAGCGTATCGAGACCGAGATGCGAACTGCCTCGGGCATCACTGACGGCAATGGGCGATTTGTCGCCGGCATCGTCCTGATCACTGCAGGCTATTCAGCCGACGGCAAGTACTCGCACTATTTCGTTTCGCAGGTTCCGTTGAAGATCGGCGGCTCATCACTCAAGGCAGGCGAATACGTCATCGGCTGGCAACATATCGAGGACGGCCTCAGCGTAAAGTTTTACGAATCCTCAACAGGTAAAGAGGTAGCCACCGTCGAGGCAAGGTTAAGTCCACAGGTGACCCGTGTCGAGTCGTTTCGTGTCTGGCCGCCATCGGAGCGAGGCATCATGCAGATCGGCCGCTTCAGCTTTCCTTACCAGATCGTCGAATGAATACTGCTGCCGCGGCCATCAAGGCTGCGGCAGCACATACACCTCGACGCCCGAGGCCGATTTCTCCGCATGATAGATCGTCTCGGTCGCAGCCTTGAAATCGGAAGGCTTCGCGTTCGGAATATCCGTGAACGTCTGCGGGTTGCGATCGACCAGCGGGAACCAGCTGCTCTGCACCTGCACCATGATGCGGTGCCCTTTGCGGAAGGTATGGTTCAGATCCGCCATGGTGAAGTTGACCTCGGCCATCCTGCCGGGAGTGAACGCCTCGGGCTTCTCCCAGCTGTTGCGGAACTTTCCGCGCATCGGCTCGCCGCGCAGCAGTTGCTGATAACCACCCATCTGCAGCTCAGGCGTATCGATCACATGCTTACCGACTTCCGGTGTCGTCTCCGGATTCGGAAAGTCATTCGGATACACATCGATCAGCTTCACGACGAAGTCGGAGTCGGTTCCGGTTGTCGAGACCCAGAGTCTCGGAGAGACAGGTCCGGCAATCGTGACATCGTCGTTCAGCGGATCGGTCTCATACACCAGCACGTCTGGCCGGGTCGCGGCAAAGCGCTGATCATCCACCATGTAGCGTTGTGGCACCGTGTTGGTTACATATCCCACGAACGGAACCGGGTGCGCGGGGTCGCTTACATATGAGTCTGAACCTTCATTGCTGGCAGGCTGCTCGAATGTCAGCTTGCCGCCGGTGCGAAAGTAGAGCATCTTGGCTTTGGCCTGCTGCGGAGGCCACGCATCATAGGTGCGCCAAACGTTCGTTCCCGTCTCGAAGACATCCGCATGCGGCGCAGGCTTGCCCTTGTCCTTCAGGTAGTACTCGAAGAATGGAAACTGGATATTCTGGCGGAAGTACTCACCGGTCTTCGCATTAAAGCTCACATCTCCAAGATGATCGCCATCGCTGCGTGCCCAGCCGCCATGCACCCACGGCCCTTCGACGATGGTGTCGACTGTGCCGGGATTCCGCTGCTTAATCGAGTGATAGATGCTCATCGGGCCAACCAGATCTTCGGCATCGAACCAGCCACCCACCACCATGACGGCGCAATGCACATTGTTCATGTGCTGCGCGAGATCGCGGACCTTCCAGTAGTCATCGTAGGTGTCGTGATACATCTGGTCGTTGTAGAGCGGATTCGTACCGCGCAGATACACCTTGTCCAGGTTTCCGATGGGCCCCGCCTGCATGTAGAACTCGTATGTGTTCGGCGTACCCATATCGAATGGCACCGCCGGTACAGGCGGGGTCGGCGTATCCTGCGGCGTGAAGAATGTATAGAAGCTGAAGTTCGCATCGAGCATGAATGCTCCGCCATGGTACGTATCGTCGCCCATAAACAGGTTCGTCATAGGTGCCTGCGGCGAAGCGGCCTTCAGCGCGGGATGTGAATCGATGATGCTCGCCGAGGTGTAGAAGCCGGGATAAGAGATGCCCCAGATGCCCACACGTCCGTTGTTGTTCGGCACATGCTTCAGCAGGAACTCGATCGTGTCGTACATATCCGAGCTGTCATCGACGTCTTTCGGAGATGTTTTATGGTCGATGTGCGGCCGCATCTCGACGAACGTTCCTTCTGACATGAAGCGTCCACGAACATCCTGGTAGACGAAGATGTATCCAGCCTTTTCGAACTCATCCGATGGCCCAAGGGCCTTCGCGTACTGGTCTTCACCATAGGGAGCCACGCTGTAAGGCGTGCGATTCATCAGGAAGGGATAGCTCTGCGAGGCATCCTTCGGCACATACACCTGGGTGAAAAGATGAACCCCGTCACGCATCGGGATGCGGTACTCGTACTTGGTGTAGTGAGCCTTGACGTAATCTTCCTGCGCGGCTTCAGCATGGGCACTGAAACAGGCAGTTACGAAAACGATCGACAAGAGGATGAGACGGCCCAGGCGGCGGAGCTTCATGGAGAGGCCTTTCGAGATATATCAGCTATGTTCTTGCAGGGACTTATTGATTGTTTTTAGAGCGAAAGCGATTGGCAAGCAGAAACTCTTCGCGCAACTCGGGCGTCTTCAGATTTTCGCGGAGATGCGCGAGCCTCTGCTCAAGCGCAAGCAACGATGCCGCAATCGCATCGGTGTTGGTATACGCGATATCGCGCCACATCGAGAAGGGACTCGAGCCGAGGCGCGTCATCTCGCGCAAAGCACGGCCGCCGATGGGGATGACCTCGTCCTTCGACCCAAATTCGTCTTCGAGCAATGCCGTGAATGCCGTCGAAATGAACTGCGGTAGATGACTCACCCATGCACACAGCATGTCGTGCCGCGCCGGCTCGAGATCGAGCACACGGCAGCCGAACTTCAGCGGCCACTCTCGCCACTCGTCCGCGATCTCTCGTGATGCCGTCTCCATCGCATACGACTCCGGGGTTTCGGTGAAAAGCCATGCCGCGTCCTTGAAGAGATCGGCATCCGCGTTCGCGGCGCCGCCAACTTCCTTGCCTGCCATGGGGTGACCACCAAGAAACCCTGCGCGGCCTTCGAGGTTGTAGAACCTTGCCGCCTGCTCGACCAGCGCGCCTTTCACGCTGCCCACATCCGTGACCAGTTGTCCCGGCTTCAACTCGGGGCCGAGACGCTCCAGCCATTCGAGGATCGTAAAAACAGGGCCACCCAGCAGAATGAGATCACTCTGCTTCGCTGCGGAGATGGGATCTGAGACCGCTTCGTGAATCGCGCCGCGTTCCTGTGCGGTAGCGGCTTGCTGGGGATTGGGGTCCCAGCCGGAGATGTGTCCGGAAAAACCATGTTCGCGGAGCGCCATCCCGGTCGAGGCTCCGATGAGCCCCGTTCCCAGGATGGCGATTCGCTGTATAGCCATAATTAGGCGACGGGGACCGCTGCCGGTTCGGCGATGGTGCGGCTCACTGCCGGAGCAATGATCCGCAGCTCGTCCATGAGCTTGGAGAACTGCTCAGGAAAGAGCGACTGCGCGCCGTCAGAAACAGCCTTTTCCGGGTTGGGGTGAACTTCGATGATCAGCCCGTCCGCGCCTGCTGCAACTGACGCGCGCGCCATCGCCGGAACCATATCGCGGCGGCCGGTGCCGTGCGAAGGATCGGCAATGATGGGCAGATGCGACAGGTGCTTGATCACCGGGATCGCCGAGATATCCATCGTGTTGCGCGTGTACGTCTCGTAGGTGCGGATGCCGCGCTCGCAGAGCATGAGATCGTAGTTGCCGCCGGCAAGAATGTACTCGGCCGAGAGCAACAGCTCTTCGATCGTGGCCGCGATGCCGCGCTTGAGCAGGATCGGCTTGCGCACCTGGCCAAGTTCACGAAGCAGGTTGAAGTTCTGCATGTTGCGCGCGCCCACCTGGAAGCAATCGATGTAGGGCAGCATCACTTCGATCTGCGAGATTTCCATCACCTCGGTAATGATGAGCAGCCCGGTCTCGTCGCCAACCTCGCGCAAGAGCTTCAGGCCTTCGAGGCCCATGCCCTGGAAGGAGTAGGGCGAACTGCGGGGCTTGAAGGCGCCTCCACGAAGAAACTTCGCTCCGGCGGCCTTCACCTGATTTGCGGAAAGAAAGATCTGCTCGCGGCTTTCTACCGAGCAGGGACCGGCCATCACCACCACTTCGTCTCCGCCAATCTTCACGCCGTTAGGAAAGGTAACGATGGTGCCTCCGGGACGGAAGTTGCGCCCGGCAAGTTTGTACGGCGACGAGATGCGGATGACTTCGGCAACTCCGCCGAGCAATTCAAAGTCCTTGTGATCGAACTGTCCGGGACGGCCTACGCCTGCGAGGATGGTCTGCACGGCGCCGGTGGTGCGATGAACATTGAAGCCGACTTCCACCATCCGCGCTACAACATGCTGGATCTGTTCGTCGGTTGCATTTTCCTGCATTGCTACGATCATTGCTTTCTATCCTGTTCCTGCGCAGTCTCGCGCGGTAAAACCTAGCTCCCTGTCGTCGTGTTATTGCCTGATGCAAGTTCGTCCCGCTGCAGAGCCCGCATCACGTCGATGATGCGCTCATAGATATGAACCAGTTCAATATCCGGCAGCGGCCCCTTGTTGGCGGCACGTACTCTCTCAAAGATCACACGTTCACGATTCGGTTCATAGACGGGCATGGAGGTGGAGCGTTTCAACTGGCCAATCGCCTTGGCGGCAACGGCGCGCTCACTGAGCAGTGCCACGATCTGAAGGTCAAGTTCGTCGATTTTCAGTCGCCAGTCTGCGATTTCCATGCCTACTCCTTTGCGGCGCACACCAATGGCAGCCGCGGTCGATAGTTTCCGTCGATGAGCCGTGGAATTTAGCGGGCCTGCAAAGCCGGTTGGCGCAGGCCCTTGATAAATCGCGCGATGGAGCTGGGTGCTTCCTGCGGCTCAGACCTCTCGATGATCGCCACGATAGCGCTGCCGATGACCGCAGCATCCGCGAACTCACCTACCGCGGCAAAATGGTCGGCGTTCGAAACGCCAAAACCCACCGCGATGGGCAGATCGGTGTAACGGCGGAGACGTTCGACGAGCTGGCTTGCATCCGAGGCAAGGGCGCTCTGCGTTCCAGTGATGCCTACGCGGGAGATAGCGTAGACGAATCCGCCCGATACCGCGGCAATCTGCTTCAGACGCTCATCCGGACTGGTGGGAGCTGCGAGGAAGATGGGCGCCAGTTCGTAGCGGCGCAGCATTTCGAGATACTCGTCTGCTTCCTCGACGATCATGTCCGTCACCAGCACGCCGTCTACACCTGCCTGCTGCGCAGCCGAGCAGAAGCGCTCCAGGCCGTAACGCAGAATCGGATTGTAGTAGCTGAAGATGACCAGTCCGGCCTGCGGACGCTCTGCGCGCAGTAGCGCAGCCAGGGAGAGAACGTCGCTCAGCTTCGTTCCGCCCTTTACAGCCCGCTCGCTGGCACGCTGAATAACGGGACCATCGGCCAGCGGATCGCTGAATGGAACGCCCAGCTCAATCACATCCGCGCCCGCGTCAATTGCGGCGATGGCGATTTCGCGCGTAGTAGGTAGGTCGGGGTCACCAGCGGTGAGGTACGCTACCAGACCTGGCTTGCCGGCAAAACGGATCGGCATCGAACGACTTACGCTCCCTTGAGATTCAGCTCACGCGACAGGATACCCATATCCTTGTCGCCACGGCCAGATAAGTTGACTACTAGTATGTCATGGCGATCCATCGTGGGGGCAATCCGAATTGCCTCAGCAATGGCATGGGCGCTTTCCAGTGCAGGCAGAATACCTTCCGTCCTGGCCAGCGTCACGGTCGCATCGAGCGCAGACTTATCTGTCGCAGATACATATTCGGCCCGTCCGGAATCGTGCAATGCCGCGTGCTCCGGCCCGACCGAGGCGTAATCCAGCCCGGCGGAGACGGAATGAGTGAGGCAGATCTGTCCGTCTTCGTCCTGCAGAACGTAGGAATAGGTGCCCTGCAGTACTCCCGGAACGCCTCCCTGGAAACGGGCCGCATGCTCACCAAGGCCCATGCCACGACCGCCGGCTTCCACGCCGATGAGGCGGACGTTCGCATCGGGAATGAACTCGTAAAAAGCGCCGATAGCGTTCGATCCGCCACCAACGCAGGCGACGATCGCATTCGGCAGACGGCCTTCCTGGTCGAGGATCTGCTTGCGGGCTTCACGGCTGATCACACGCTGGAAGTCGCGAACCATTATCGGATAAGGATGCGCGCCAAGTACGCTGCCGAGCAGGTAGTGCGTAGTGCGGACGTTCGTGACCCAGTCGCGCATCGCCTCGTTGATGGCATCCTTGAGGGTCTTCGATCCCGAGCTGACGCCGCGAACCTCGGCGCCGAGCAGGCGCATGCGCAGGACGTTGAGCTCCTGGCGGCGCATGTCCTCTTCGCCCATGTAGACGACGCATTCCATGCCCAGCAGGGCGCAGACCGTAGCCGTCGCCACGCCGTGCTGTCCGGCGCCGGTTTCGGCAATGATGCGCCGCTTGCCCATGCGCTGAGCCAGCAGGCCCTGGCCGATGCAGTTGTTGATCTTGTGCGCGCCAGTGTGGAGCAGATCTTCACGCTTCAGGTAGATCTTCGCTCCGCCGAGCGACTCCGATAGGCGCTTCGCATGATAAAGGGGCGTCGGACGCCCCACATAATCGCGGAGAAGCGCATCCACCTGCGCCTGGAATTCGGGGTCGGCCTGCGCCTTCGCGTACGCGGCTTCCAGTTCTTCGAGTGCCGCCATAAGAGTTTCCGGCACATAACGGCCACCGTAGGCGCCAAAGCGCCCAACTGCCGCTTTTTCAGGAGATTCGGTCATCGTAGCCATGTCTCAATCCTTATTGTTGCACTGCGGAGAATATCTAAGCTTCCACTCGTTCCGCTATTTCCATCCGGTGTGCTGCGCTGCGCGCATTCTCGACGAATGCTCTGATCTTTTCTGGGCTTTTCCGGCCGGGTGATTCTTCGACACCGGTCACAACATCGACGCCCCACGGATGCAGCGTTTCGATCGCCTCCGCGACGTTCTCGGGATTCAATCCGCCCGCAGCCACCAACCGCAAACCAGATCCTGACCGGAAACCGCTCTGCGCCTCCCGCCAGTTAAAGGTGACACCGGTTCCACCCAGCAGCTTCCCGACACGGGAATCGACCAGCACGGCATCGATCGCCGGATCGGCTGCTGCTTCTACCTGGGTCTTCAGATCGCTGCCGAAGTGCACCACCTGGATCAGCCGCAGATTTTCCCAACCAAGGCGGCCGGCAAAGTGAGCCTGGAGGCGCGATGCCAGCGCCGGATCTCCTCCGCTATGCAACTGGATGCCGGTGACGCCGCTCTCCTCGACCGCTTTCACGATCTCGTCGAAGCTGAAATTCGCAAATACACCGATCGTCTCAACCGGCCTGCTCAGGCCCTGAAGAATCGCCCGGACCTGTAGGGCATTTACCTGCCGCTTGCTCTCCGCGAAAACAAACCCCAGCGCATCCGCACCCGCATCGAGCGCCAACTGCGCGTCAGCGAGGTTTGTATTCCCGCAGATCTTGACCCACACGGCTACACCCGCTCCGCAGTCGTAGCGAGAAGCGTCCGCAGCGCTGCACCGGGATCCGGTTGCCGCATCAGGGATTCCCCAATCAGGAAAGCATCGAAACCCGCCTCGCGAAGAGTCTCAATATGCTCAGGCGTATGGATGCCGCTCTCTGCAACCTTTACAGCCGTGGCAGGCATGCGGTCTACCAGGTCGAATGAGGTTTGGAGGCTGACCTCGAAGGTGCTGAGGTTGCGATTATTGACGCCGTAAGCGTCGCAGCCAAGATCTCTGGCGCGCTCTAGCTCTTCCGCTGTGTGAACTTCGCATAGGACGTCCAGCTCATGACGGTGCGCAGCATCGGTGAAAGCGCGCAACTCCGTGTCATCCAGGGCCGCGACGATCAGAAGAATCGCGTCCGCGGAGTGCGCCCGTGCTTCGAGGATCTGGAATTCATCGACAATGAAATCCTTGCGAAGGCAAGGTATGCCCGATACTTCAGACGCGATCTCCAGATTGCGCAGGCTGCCCTGGAAGTAAGGCTCGTCGGTGAGGACTGACAGCGTGGTAGCGCCAGCATCTCTGAGCAGCTTCGCCAGGATCTCGGGGTCGAACTCAGAGCGGATAAGCCCTTTAGATGGAGAGGCTTTCTTCAGCTCGGCGATAATCGCCGGGCCGCTTTTCGCCTGTTCCGACAGGCTGCGGGCGAAACCGCGTGGGAGATGACGGGCGGCCATCCGTTCCAGCTCACCGTAGTCGGCATGCTGCTTACGCTGCGCGACTGCCGCCCGGGTCGTCTCCAAAATGCGTTCCAGATGCACGAAAAGCTCCTGGAACCAGTATATCGGGTTGCGTTCAGGCCTGGCCGGCCGGTGTGAAGCCGTCGCAGCCACTCATCGGAGTAACTTTCAAATGCAATCCTGAGTGCTTGGGATGACCACAGTTATCCAGCAGCTCCGGCGGTGCGGTCTTGCTGGTGTGGATGCTAACGAGTACCTGATCCGACGATCCCTTTTCTTCTCCGAAATGGGAGCAAAGGCCGCACTGTCCATTGTGTAAAGCAATCATCGTGAATCCTCCGTTACTGGTAGGATTGCCGCCCTACCAGGCGGGTTGCTAACCGGGCCTGGGATAGCCCTCATGAATTGAGGTACATCGCTGGTCCTTATGCAATTTATTTCTTGAAATGTAATCACAGATTCATCACTTTCGATCACAGCTGCGGCCTAATAACCACAGCATGAGAACCTCACGCCGCCTCGACACCCTACTCTTTCCGCTGACCCACTGGCACTGGAAAGCAGCCCTGGTCACGGCCATCTTTCGCGCCGGTGCGTGCATGGCCGCGCTATGGCATGCGCCGCTCAACGCGCGTGAACATTTCGGGATGGTGGAAGCAGCCTATGTGCTGCTGACTGCGGGAGTTTTCTCGGCGTGGCAACAGCAGGCTATGGGTATTCCATGGAGAAAGCTGGCGTGGACGGTCACGGTACTCGCCATTCCCCTCGGGTCGCTTGCAGCGGACTCGGCACTTCATCTCTGGCTTGACCGGGGAAACATGCGTGCTCTCGGTATCGGCGCGCTCGTTGCAACGCTGATTTCAGCCATGTTCCATTGGCACGTGATGCAGAATGGCGCGATGATTATCGGCGCCGAAGGTAGGCCCTTCTGGGACGATATGAAGCAGATGCCGCGGCTGGCGGCGACCTTCGTATGGGATCCCCTGCAACGCATCATCGGAAAGCCGGCTGCCGTGGCTGCTATCGCAGAAGAAGAGGAATACGAGGTCGCCGCTTAGCGGCCTAAGCTGCCTTCATCGCTTCCGAGTTGACCCGCCTGGAAATGCTGTTCAGCTTTTCGTCCGCGGCCTTCTCTTCTTCGAGCGTTTCCTGCAGCAACCTGGCGATCTCAGTCTGACCGAGCAGCTCGGCGTACGTCCGGACACCGCCATACCCGGCCATCTCATAATGCTCGACTCGTTGCGCCGCTGTAATCAGTGCAGCATCACGTACCTGCGGGTTCTCGTAGTCCTCCATGACTTCCGAGCCTTCTTCAAGCACGCCCTTCATGCCGTTGCATGTCTTGCCCTTAGGGCTTTTCTCAAGAATTTCGAAGATCTTTTCAAGGCGCTCGATCTGCCCCTTTGTTTCCTCGAGATGGCTCTCGAAGGCCTTCTTCAACTCCGGCGAAGTTGCGGCTTTCACCAGCTTGGGCAACGCCTTTGTGATCTGGTTTTCAGCGGAATAGAGATCTTTCAATTCGTCGACTAAAAGCTTTTCCAATGTCTCTTCGCTCACGGTAACACCTTTGACTTGGGAGATTTTTCTTTCCACGTTCCCAGGTTGAGATGCCCTGTAGTTTGCCGTGACTCGCCTCGGAGCTGCAGAAAGCTCTTATGTCTGTAAGCCGACAATGCGAACCAGCGCTGCCTGCCGTGTAGTTACCGGTGAAATAAAAAGCCGGGGCGAAGAATCCGCCCCGGCATAGTCAGTCAGAAGGTGAATGCTATTTGCCGCCACTAAAGTCGAGGAGGCTGAAGAGGTCTCCAATAGCAGGGCTGTTGGTCGGAACATACGGATTATCCGCATTAACAGTGGGATTGGGGAAGTTGTCACGGCTGCGAGCCGTCACTGGCGTCAATCCCCAATTGCGCTCGATGAACTTGAGAATCGAAACGTGGTCGGTGTACTCGTGCGAAATGTGGCCGCCCACGGTGTAGGGAGAGACGATGATCAGCGGAATGCGCGTACCGTCGCCGAAGTAATCGAGCGGCTGTACGTAGCCCGAGTCATAGTAGCCGCCGCCTTCATCGAAGGTGATGATGATGGCAGTGCTCTTCCACAGATCAGGGTTGCGCTGCACGTCAGTGATGATCTTCTGAGCAAAGCCTTCGAAGAGATCGAGCTTGGATGAGGACGGGTGACCATCAACCAGGCCGCTGGGCTTGACGATCGAGACAGCAGGCAGCGTGTTGTTTGCGATGTCGCGGTAAAGATCGGTCGTGTCCTGGATGTGAGCCGCGCGAATAGCGGGGTTCGCCATGATCGAGGTGTCGTACTGGAAGGGATTGCAGATGGTGCAATACTCGTCGGTCTTATTGCCGATAGCGCTGAAGTTCAGCTGATAAGGATCGTCGATGTAGTTGTACCACTGGTCTCCGTAGTACTTCCACGAGATGTTGTTCTCGAGCAGCTTATCGCCGATGCTCTTAACCGGCGAAGGCGGAATGACGAAAACCGTGTTGTTCGGGTTCTTGTCGGTGTAGGCGTTGTTGCCGTTGCCGAAGTAGCCCGGGTTGTAGTTGTTCAGCAGGTAGTAGTGACCGGCTTCGCAGCGAGGATTGATCGGCGTGGCCAGCGACTTCAGGTAAGTGGTAATCGCCTTGACACCCGGCTGAGTCTGGTCTGAGCAGTCCGTGTAGGAACCGCCGCCGTAAGAGGGCGAACCATAAGAACCACCGCCGTAGCCATCTTCCATGTACCAGTTGTTGGTACCCTTGGCCGGGTTCGGATTCTCGATTTCGTCGACAACACCAGCATTGGCCGTGCCGCTGGCCACTTCCTGGTTGTGCGGCGGAGTAGCGGCATTGCCCTTGCCGTCGGTGAAGTAAATCATGTCACCGTGACCGAGCATAATGTGATTCGCACCCGTTCCGCCGTCGACCGACTGGTGGAAGTTGTCGCTCATCGCATATTGGTCAGCAAGCTGCTTGAAGTAAGGCACGTCGCCCTGCTGCACGTTGTAGAAGCCCATCGCGGTCGAGCCTTCACCGGTAGTGACAGAGTTCGGCGAATACTCGGTGCTGAAATTGGCAGGCTGTGCAACGCCGTTCGTGCCAGCGCCTACCGTGGTTTCAACCCAGGGAAAGAGACCGGCATCGCAACCCGAGGGATTCTTTGCCGTCGCTTTATCCGCGCTGCAGTCCATCTGCTGCCACATCTGGTAGAAGCGGTGCACAGGGCTGGCGGCGTAGGAGTTGTAGGTAAAAGTCTTGCCGTTGGTCAGCTGGAAGGGGCCAGGAGGCAGGCTGTTCACATTGCTGATGCGGGCGTCCGGAGTTTCAGAGGTCTGCCCCGTACCACCGCTCACCAGCGAGGAGTAGTAGTCGCCGGGAAGACCATTTTCCGACTGTGTGGCCAGCGTAACGCTGTCGCCCTTTACATACGAATCCTTCGGACCGCCAACGAGAGGAGCAGGCAGGACAGATCCCTGGAACGTAGTTTTCGCCGGGCTCAACTCGAACGCATCCGGCGCTTCGTCATAAGCGGCGCTCTGCTCGGCCTTCGAGAAGTTGGGGCCGGGCGTACCGTCGGCTTTCACGATGCCCTCGGAAAGCAGGTTCCAGACAGTTTCGCCCTTTCTGGTGGGAACATAAGTTGCAAACACGTGATCGAAGCTGCGGTTTTCACCGACGATAACGATCACATGCTTGATGGGGGTGGCGGTCGAATTATCGCGGGATGGGCCTTGCGTCAGATTAGCGGCAACTGCATTGCCGATGGCCAACTGAAAGATCGCAGCGGATAGAAGCCCCGTGCGCACCGTCCGCATGGCTGTGGATGCGAACTGCTGTGTGGTCATACTTCCTCCTGTTGAGCCTTGTGTCTCAACGCGAGGAAGCATAAGTCCCCGATCATTGCTGGCTCATATTTTTTTCGTGAATGAGCGATGAATAGATACAGTGAATCTGGGCTTCCCCGCATGGGTGGCGTAAGCAGGAAGTAATTACTTGTTGTTTGCGGAGATAGTATCTTTCTTACACTGCAGGCAAGACTTTTCTACGACAATATTTTGTTTTGCCGTGGCCCCAGGAAGCACCTGTATCGTACCCATCATGCCTTTATCCTCGTGCTCGAGCAGATGACAGTGGTACGGGAACGTCCCGACGCTATTGGGATCGCGAAAGTCCATCCTGACCCGGACGCTCGGATAGGTAAGCAATCGTCCGGAGGAGTACGGAACATTCACCGTATCGCGCAGGAAGTCTTCCGACACAGCCCGGCCGTTGTAGTCCAGCAGCAGGAAATGCAGCTGGTGAATATGAAAGGCATGAAGCTCGTTTGTGCGATTCTCGATAATCCAGTCTTCAACCGTTCCCTGCTGCGCGACGATGTTAGGGTCGGGGTCGTTCATATCGAACATCTTCGGAGTCTGGCCATCCACCGTCAGGTAAAACTCCACAGCACTTGTAGGATCGTTCGGATCGGCAAGCTTCTCCGAGAAGTAGAGGTGTCTCTCTCGCACCGGCTGCACATCTCCCAGCCAAGGACGCGCATCGGCAGACGGGGGCCCGGGCGATTCCTGCAAATGAGAGACCGGTTCAGGCGCATTCGCTTCAGGAACGATCTGTGCAAGCATCCTGTTTGGATCGTTCTCGCCACCCGGTCCTGTATCGACACTCTTTGTAACGAGTAAACCGGTTGTGCCCGCCGGCGGTCCCTGCACAACAAACTCGACGCGCGCTCCCGGCGGAACACCAAAGTGATTCTGCCAGTCCACACCGCCACGCAGCGGCACTCCGTCCATGGCAATCAATCCCAGTGGCTGCGGCACGCGATTGATCAACACCTCGATGTTCAGGTAAGTCAGCGCCGAAGCATTCAGAACTCGCCATAGCTGCTTCTCGCCAGGCTTCACGCGGATCGTGGCTGGAGGATAGTCCGGGTACGGCACAGGGACGTAGTTGATCGAGAGATCCTTCGCCGGCATGCCGAATCCCGTGCCAGTGTTCGCCGCATCTCCATCGCGATCAATCATGAACTTCGGCACAACCGGCTCAGACTTTGCGGGCGGAGCCTTTGGATTCATAAGATCCTGATCGCGAATGACGAAAACTCTCTCCGGCAATCCAGCCACCTCGCGACGTGTGTCCTCGATGCCTTCCACGATCAGCGCACCCGACGCACCACCCAGCAGTTGCTCCTTGCTAAAGCCATGAATGTGCGGATGGTACCAGTACAAGCCAGGAGCTTCATCCTCCGGAATGCGAAAGCGATATTCAAATGCCTTATCGCCAGGCTGGATCGATGTTTTCAATACATCGTCCTGATGGCAGACCGGCGGAACCGTCAACCCGTGGAAATGAAGATTCGTGGACACCGGGCTCATGATGCCGGAAGCACAGGGGGGCGAAGATGCACCCGCATGATGCATGTGCATCCCTTTGTCCATCTCGTGGCGAAGATCGCTTTGCTCGTTCTTCAGATGAATCACCACGGTGTCACCGGGATGCACACGCAGGTTTGGAGATTCGTGCCCGTGCTCATCCGTATAGCAATAACGGACAGAGCCATCCGGCTGCGCGGAATTCGTCACAGTCAACTGCACATTCAATACACCGTTGACGCTTCGCAGGTCAGCAGGCTCCTGCACCTCACTGCCAACTGCCGGGCGAGGACACGCTTCTTCGCCATGGGCATGCGCAAAGGAAAGCGAAGTGAAAAGAATTGTCAGCAGGATGGGGGAAAGAGGCTGCAACCGCATGAAATCTCCACCCGAGCATTCTTCCAATACTCGCCACTGGATGGTGTTAACGGCAGATGAATCAAAATCTTTCTTCTCCTCGCGGGACAAGTGGATACGGGCGGGTGAAGCGTTCGCTAAACATAATCGATCAACTGCATGAAGCCATAGTCCATGTGTAACTGCTGATGGCAATGAAAAAGTGTCTTACCGGGATTGTCGGCAACGAAATCAACCTTCATGGAGCTGTAAGGAGGGATGTTGACCACATCCTTCATCAGACCGGAGCACAGTTTCCCGGCGATGCTGACGATCTCAAAGCTATGCCGGTGCAGATGCAGAGGGTGAAACTCACCGCTTGCGTTCGTGAATACAAGCCGGTAGCGCCGGCCCTGCTGAACCTTCAATGCCGGAGTATCGGGATAAGATTTTCCGTTGACCGTCCAGCTCTGTAACTTATCAGCAGCGGTAGCCACGGGTGCGAAGACCATCGGAATCTCCTCCGCCGGTAGAGAATCACTGAAGGCATTCGCAAAGTCGAGATAGCTCCAGTCCGTCGCTTTTGGATCCACCCACACAGGCGTGCCGCTCGCTCCCGCGTATTCCACGACGCGCCCCAGCCCCTTGGCCCGGTCGTCGCTGCTTGCGGAACCCAGGACCCACACACCCGGAGATTGCATCTCCACGATAACGTCCAGCCTCTCGGCAACCGCCATCGTGATGGTCTCCACGGATCGGGGCTGCGGAACCCTGTTGCCATCCATTGCGATCACCGTGAATCGATGCCCTGGCAGTGCGAGCGTAACCGCCTCTGTCGCACTCGCATTCAGCAGGCGAAAGAGGACACGCTGCCCCTGCCGCACACGGATCGGCTCGGACGCTGACATGAGCCTCCCATCGAACGAAGCGTATTTATAGTGGACGTCCAGCGCATTCATCGGCGGCCCCATCGGTACCAGCGACGGCCCCCAGTGATGAATGCTTAAAAAGATCTCCTGGTCGTAACTTCCGCTGTCATACTTCGGCTCGACATACAAGAACCCGAACTGCCCGGTGTAAGTCGCACGCGAGAGATTGTCACGAGCTTCCGTATGCGTGTGATACCAGCGAGTGCCGGAGGGATTTGGCGTAAACCGGTAAGTGACGCGCTCCTGCGGCGCGATCATCGGCGATCCCTCTTCCATCGCACCGTCGTTGATCGAATCAATATGCAGGCCATGCCAATGCACCAGCTCCGGAACCGGCGATTGATTGATTACGTCGATACTGACCGGAACACCTTCACGCAGGCGAAGGATTGGTCCGGGGACCTGGCCGTTGTAGCTCATCGTCGGCACATGAATGCCAGGTGCGAGCTCAAGATGAATCGGCTCGATACGCAAGGTGTGGTCAGCGGTCTTCCGCTGGACTTGGGCTGCACGAAGAGCACCATGGGTGGCGGCAGCGCCCGCGATCGTCAGGAACTGGCGGCGATTGATCGAATGATTCATCAGGCGATCTCTCATGGCAAGGCAAAGGCGAAGATGTCGCTACCGGCGGCGATGGCGAAATACTGCTTTCCATCCACCGCGTAGCTCATCGGTGAAGCGTGCGGCGGCTGGCCCATGTTGAAATGCCACAGCGACTTTCCCGTAGCTCCATCGACCGCCTCGAAAGAGTTTGCATCATTACCAAAGAGCACCAGCCCGCTCGCTGTAGACATAACACCGGCAAAGGAGTGGCCCTCGCCTACCTGCGCATTTCTCCACTCGAAGTGATTGGTGACTGGGTTATAAGCGATCAGCACCTTCTGCTTCACTTCATCCTGCGGATGCTTTACCCCAGTTGAGTAATACTCCCGCCCTTCTTCAAACTTCTCCACTTTTGCCGAGTACACATTGCAGTCATCGAGCGACATGAAATAGAAGAGACGTGTCGCTTCACTGTAGGTCGGCGAAAACCAGTTCGTAGCGCCCGCGTAGCCAGGGCAGATGCGCGCACCTTTTTCATCGGGAATGAGGCCGGTGAGAATCGGACGCCCGTTCTCGTCGATTCCCTTTGCCCAGTTCTGCTTCAGCGAGAACTGTCGTGCAGAAAGAAATTTTCCATTCGTGCGGTCGAGAACGTAAACGAAACCGTTACGATTTGCCTGGAGGATAAGCTTACGCGGCTTGCCCTCGTAAACTGAGTCCACCAGCACCGGCGTTTCCACCGCATCGTAGTCGGCGAGGTCGTGCGGCGTGAACTGGAAGTACCATTTCAGCTTGCCGGTATCGGGATCGATCGCGAGCACGCAATTCGTATAGAGATCGTCACCCGGCCTGACTGTACCTTCAAAATCCGGTGAAGGGTTGCTCGTTCCCCAATAGATGGTATTGAGTTCCGGGTCGAATGTACCGGGCATCCAGGTTGTGCCGCCGCCATGCATATACAGGTCGCCCGGCCAACTGGACGATCCAAATTCACCCGGCGCGGGGATCGTCCAGAACCGCCACTCCTCCTTGCCTGTCTCGGCATTGAAAGCCGCAACGAAACCGCGAACACCGTCGTCTCCACCCGAAGTGCCGACGATAACTTTGTCCTTCACCACCAGGGGCGCGCTGGTGGCGCCGTAGTTCCTGTTGCCCGTGGCGTATGCCACATCCCACAACAGGTTTCCGGATCGCGCATCGAGGCAAACGAGATGCGCATTATCCGTCTCCATGTAGAGCCGGTTTCCGAGCACGGCAACGCCGCGGTTGATATGCCCGGAAGCATCATCGACCAGCCCTTCAGTGATCTGCCGGGAGTGATGCCATATCACCTGCCCGGTGCTTGCGTAAATCGCATAAGCATCGTTCGATCCCGTCACGTACATAACGCCGTTAACGACAACAGGAGTTACCTCGAGCACTCCGGCGTTTCGGCTGTGAAAGACCCACTGCGCGCGCATCTGCCCAACATTTTGTGGAGTGATCTGCGTAAGGCTGGTAAAGCGTCGCCCTGTGTAATCACCGTTGTAGGAGAGCCAGTTGTCGTGAATCCCCTTCTTCTCAAGTTGCGCCTGCATCACACCCTCAGCCGCGTTGGACTGTGCGAGCACAACCGATGAAGCAAGCATCATGACCGCGAGTGCTAAACCTGTTCTTAACCCGCTCATCATTTTCCCTCGGCTCCCCCTTGCACCTTTGCCTCATCAAGCAGGCCCCAGTCGCTGCCGTCTGAAGCGATCAGGTGCAGCGCAACTCGCGATGGCTTGAAGTCCAGGGGAATATCCGCATGCACTGTTGCGACACTCTTCGGCGACACCTGATCGAGTGTTACCCGCTTCGTATCACGGCCGCCATGATCGTACACACGAAGCTCAAGGTGCCCCTCAGCAACCGGGCTGAATATTCCATCGACATGGATTCCACCCGCAGAGACTTTCGCCTCCAAACTGGATGAAGTCAAGCCCGCCTCCGTAACTCTAACCACCTGCGGACTGGCATGGACCGGGTACCAGGTCGTATCGAAGGCCGCGCTAGCACCCGGCTTAAGCGTCACCAGAGGACTGTTAACCTCTGCCTCCATGTAATAGGGCATCTGCAACTGTGGCCGAATCGCTATCTCAGGATTGCCTGCATCGTTCATTCGGATTGACGGACCATTCTTGTAGAAGATAACCGTAGCCTTGCCTGGATAGCTTGCTGACGAGTCGTAATCAAAACGCTCAATCATTCCGAATCCGCTCTCACCATCTACGACAGCAAGCCATCCACCCGGCGAATCGACCCACACTTCGTTTTGCAGATTCATCCAATGCAAACGGAAGAGTCCACCTTCGATACTGAAGGACGGATCATTGACTAACCCATCGCGAACATGGAAGTGATCGAGGTAAGACGATGATGGATTCTCCTCCGTATAGGCCCAGAAGTCGCGATTGAATGTCTGAGGATTGGCCGCGCTCGCGAGATTGTATTGCGACACCGATTGCACCGACCATTTCAACGTGTGCGCCGTGGCGTTATGCATCAGAGCATGGAAGCGTATCGCCGGAGAATCGGCGTCAATACTTACCTGGCGTGTGTACTGCAGGCCTGTTACGGGGTCCGCAGGTCCCTCAAGCAGTACCGTGCAGTGCGCACTTTGCTCGAGCGTCTTGAATGAATAGGCCCCATCGTCAAGCAACGACGATTCCAATACCCAATGCTGCTCGTCGTCATTGCCCTCGGGCATCGGCCAGATCTTATCGCCACCGTAATTGATCCATTTACCGGCAGCCTGTTCGGACGAGATTGTCTGCCCGGCGAACCTTGGATTCACGAAGAGATAGGGATGGCCATCAAACTCGACCTGCATCAGCCTGCCTCCGAGTTGAGGAACAAAGGTCAGCTTCACCCAACGATTCGCTAACTGCTCCGCCTGCCAGCCCTTGTACTGTACAGCTTCGACAGTGCATTTCTGACCCCATATCGTCGCGGTCGAACCGAGCCCGAGACCGACCACCAGCATCATGCAACGCCATCTCGCCGATGCGAGAAGATTATTCATACGGAATAAACCCGTGTGTCAGAGTTGGCAGGATGTAGACCGACTTTGTAGCGGTGATGTAGAGCGTTGAGTCATCCTTGCCGCCCCAGGAAAGGTTCGCCGGCTGCTCCGGCAATTCAATAGTGCCAAGATGCTTTCCCGACTGGCTCCAAACCCAGATGCCTCGTGGCCCGGTCACAAAGAGGTGCCCGGCCCTGTCGAAGCGCATTCCATCCGGAACACCTTCGCCATCGGCTCCATCTTCTTTGCCAAAGATGCGGCCGTTCGAAACCGTTCCGTCAGGATGAAAGTCATAAACCCAGATCGTGCGCTTATCGCTGTCATCGACGAACAGCTTCTTGCCGTCAGGAGTAAACGCCAGTCCGTTCGGCTGACTAAGCTCCTTTGTCAGCAGGGTGACCTTTCCTGAAGAGTCGAGACGATAGACTCCCTGGAATGGAATCTCCTGCTTTTCGCCCTTTGGCAAATCGAGCGTCGGATCGGTGAAGTAAATCGCGCCATCAGGTCCGAGCACCACGTCGTTGGGGCTATTGAAGCGCTGGCCCTCATACCTGTCGGCCAGTACCTTGTAGCTCCTGCCATCCGGGGTGAGGCGAATGATCGCACGCAGAACGCTCGCACAGTCGAGCAGGCGGTGCTCGCGATCGTAAGTATTTCCATCCGGATCGCCAAGAGCGATCATCTCTTCACGGTGCCCGTCAGGATAGAGACGAAAGATCTTATTGATCTCTTCATCGCTCACCCAGAGATAGCCCGCCCTGTCCCACACAGGGCCTTCAGTGAAGCCGAAGCCGCTTCCCATGGTCTTGAGGCTGGCATTCCTCGGGATTAACTTCCAGAAGGCCTCATCCTCGGCCGTCAGCCGGTAGCTGCGCGGAGCCTTCACCTCCTGGGCCAATGCCGAAAATGTGCCTGCCAGCGCACAAACTAAAGCCAGGCCGGCAACGATTGTTTGCTTCATGGTGTGTCTCATCTCATTTCTCGTCGGCACCTGTTTTCAGCAGGTAGCTGAGAAGATCATCGAGTTCCTTGTTGCTCAGGCGCGACTCGTAATCGCCTGGCATCATCAGTGCTTTGTCCGGCTCGGTGCGGAGAACTTTACTTCTACTTACAAGATGAATGCCACCATCGTTCGCCTGCAAAACGATTGAGAAGTTGTCCTGGTTGCGAATCATCCCGGAGAGCTTGGCGCCATCTTTCATCAGCACGACGACTGCGGATTCTTCGCGGCCCCTCTTCCGCTCGGGATGAAGAATGCTCGCGCGCAGATCCTCCGCCGAGTGGCCGCTGCCATAGCCGCTGAGATCTTCCGCAATGAATCCGCCGCGGCCATTCACCATGTGGCAACTCCCGCATGCTGCCTTTCCGAAGAAGACCATTTCTCCCTGTGCGGGGTCGCCCGGCAGCTGCTTCATCGCTCCTACACCTTGCAAAGTACGAAGGTGCGCAACGATCGCTTTGATCTTTTCGTCCCCAAGATAGCCGAAGGCAGGCATGCCGGTTCCCGCAATGCCACGCTGCACAATGCGAATGAGGTCAGCATCGCTCAACGAGACGACTTCTCTTCGTGTCGCGATATTCGGAGCGCGCTCCCCACTGCGGCCATCGCTACCGTGACAGGCCCCACAGGTAGAAGCAAAGAGTTGGGGACCGTTCGCCGCATGTTCCTGCGCAAGCAGGCGCGCCTGAAACGCAAGGAGGGCAATCACGGCGAGCAACCAGACCGGCTTAGTACGACAAAGCTTCATCATGCTGAGACAGAAATCTGCGGACCGGGATCATCCCGGTCCGCAGCTCGTGGATATTTATTTAGAAGAGTAGCTTGAGAGCGACCTGCATGATGCGCGGATCGTTCGCCGAGTTGATGTAACCCATGCCGCCGGGCCCAAGGTTGTCGATGCTGCCCGAAGGGTTGTTGAACTGCGCGTGATTGAAGACGTTGAAGGCTTCTGCACGGAACTCCAGCTTGGTTGAGTCGGTGAAGCCGAAGGTCTTCAACAGGGCCAGATCGGTATTGTTCAATCCAGGTCCGTGGAAGAAGCGGCGTTTGGAGTTGCCGAAGCTGCCCAGATTCTCCACCGAGAAGAGATTGGTGTTGAAATACGGGTTGCCGTGGCGCGGATTCTTATCGGCATAGAGCTTGCCTCCGGTTGGATCATAGTTCGGCAGGTCGGCGCTTGTGCCCGTCAGCGAACGATCATCGCCCTCTGACATGGTAATCGGCAGCCCCGTCGCAAAGGTGGTGATACCTGACACCGCCCATCCGCCCAGCGTTTTCTTCACCAGTCCCTTCTGCGGCAGAAAACCGTCGATAGGCAGCGGCACGTTGTAGCTGGCGACGAAGTTATGGGTTACGTCGAAGCTTGACAGGCCGCGGCTAAGCAGCGGATTAAATACGTTCGTCAACTCACCTTGCGCAGACGAGTTATCGAACGAACGGCCATAGGTGTAGCCAATCAGCAGGTCGGCATACTTGTTGTTCTGCTGCAGCGCGATCTGCAGCGAGTTGTAACTCGAACTGGCTGCGGTCTTCATGTAAGGGTCAGACGCAAAATTGATGCCAAGAATCGGCCTCGTGCCTTCGACCGTAGTGCCATCGGCAAGCGTGTAGACGTTCGTTTCAAGGCCAGGACCGCATGCAGTCTGTCCTGGAGCCAGGGTCGAAGAATTCAGTGACAAACAGAGATTGGGATCGCCGGGATTCGACTCTTCCTGCGTGATGAGCTTACGTCCGATATTGCCGACATAGTTCACGCTGAGTACTGTTTTCGAAGTCAGCTCACGCTGGTAGCTGAGAAAGAAGCTTTCGATATAAGGAAGCGTATTGTGTATGTCGAAAGCAAGAGATCCGGAGATCGGTTCAACACCTGCCCAATTGAAGCTGGTGTCCGGATTACTCGCCGAGACCTTTGTCGATGGAAAGACGAACGGGAAGCGCTGCCCTTCGCTGTTGCCTGTAGCGCGATCGATAAACGGCGTTGAGAACTGCGACGGTACAGGGCTGGCATAAAACAATCCGTAAGGAGCATCGCCCACTTCTACAAACCCTGTCGCATCCTGGATGTTGGTGTAGAAGATGCCGTAGCCGCCACGAACGCTTGTCTTGCCCGGTGCGCCAAAGATCCGTTCTGTCCAGCCGGAGGTCTGCGGCGTAAAGGCGAAGCCAAAGCGGGGAGCGACGTTGTTCCAGCGAATAGGTGCCAGCGTTCTCGGCACACCCGGATCCCCCGGCACGAGATAGCCCTTAGGGGCGCCTGGAAAAAGAACCGACTGAACTCCGGGAACAATCGCTTCGAGCTTGTTCTGCGTGTCATACCATGGCGTGCTGATTTCGTAGCGAAGACCCATGTTCAAGGTCAGGCTGGGAGTCGCACGCCAGCTGTCCTGCGCATATGCGCCCACGTAGTGACTGCGTGAATCGAGGATCTGGAGGCTGGCCTGGATAAAGCTGGCTGGGGCGCCGATCAGGAAGTCTGTGAAATCATCCTGCGATTCCTGGCCATTGAACCCAAACGATCCATTCTCACCGTAGTAATTGCGCTCGTTGATCTGGTCATAGTGATAGCTGGCTCCAAACTGCAGAGTGTGCGACCCAATCACGCGCGTGTAGTTATCGATCCACTGAAAGGTGTTGTTGTACTGACGGAGCGTGTCGGCGGGCACACCAATCGTGAAACTGTTGAAGCTGACATTGGGAACCGCCTCATAAGCCGGATTGATGGCTCCAATGCCGCCCGATGGTCCCCATGGCGATACAAACCCCAAAGATGAAAGCGTCGTACCCACTGACCCGGTCGGCACGCCCTGCAGATTCACGTCGCGCAGATAGGCAAAGCGAAAGTCGTTTACCGTGCTGCTGCTGAAGGTCTTCGTCCAGCCCAGGTTGACCATCTGAGCTTTGCCCTTTGTCGTTGCCGCGAATCCAGGCGTATTGCCTCCGCCATAAGGATTGTCGAGCGTAAAGCTGTCGACAAAGTAGTACCCGAAGAAGCTTCCCATGTGCGTGTTGATGTCTACACGGCCGCTTCCCTTGTAGTCGGAGAGTGTTTGCGAAAATGCCGCAGTCGAATAATTGCCATTGCTGACATTCTGCTGCGGTATGTACTGAATGAGGTGCGCTGCAGGCGTATCCCAGGCAGCTGTCGGAACCTGCCCATTTGGAAACACGCATTGCGTGTTAGAGGTACAAAGCTGAGGGTTCCCGCTGTTGGCCGTAGCCGGATCGGCAAAGTACTGCTCTCCCGGAGTGACGGCGTAGCCAAGTCGCTGGCTTAGAACATTCGCCCAGGCATTTCCGTTTACCGTAATCGGCGAGGCGCCATTTTGCCATTCCTGCGAGATCAGGCTGGCGACATTGCCCGAACGGCTTGCCGCCGAAGGCACGGGATAATTCTGGGTCAGGCCCTGTATCTGCTTCGTCCCTTGAAAGTCGCCGAAGAAAAAGATCTTGTCCTTCTTCACCGGACCGCCAAGAACTCCGCCGAAAATATTCTGAATAAATACGCCACGTTGCTGCGCAAAATAGTTGCGGGCATCGAGATCCGTGTTGCGCAGGAAGTCGAAGACATCGCCATGAAAATTATTGGTGCCCGACTTCGTGACCACGTTCACCTGGCCACCGCTGAAGTTTCCATACTCGGCGTTGAAGTTATTGGTGATGATACGGAACTCGGCAATCGAGTCGAGATTGGGAACGATCGCAGCGCCGTTTTCTACACCTTCGTTCGCATCCGCACCGTTGATCATGAAGCCATTTGAAGCCTCGCGGCCGCCGTTGACTGACTGGTTGCCGGCATTCAAATCACCGGAAACCGGGCGGCTTCCGCCTTCAGAGACATTCTTGTACGGCGAAACGCCCGGCTGAAGCTGCAGCAGATCTGTAAAGGAACGGCCATTCAGCGGCACAGCTTCGATCTTTGTCGACTGGATCACTTCGCCCAGCTGCGTGTTGGCAGTTTCTACCTGCAGCGCATCGGCTTCGACGTGCTCCGTTTCTGTAACCGAACCGACCTTCAGCGCGACATCGACGCGCACCGACGAGTTGGCATCGATGCGAATATTTTCCTCGGAGAATTCGCGGAAGGAAGACTGCGCAGTCTTGACCGTATAAATACCTACCGGCAGCACAGGAAAGCTGTAGAAGCCCTTACCATCCGACACGGTGCTGACCGCGACACCGGTCTGCTGGTTAGTCGCCGTCACAGTCACACCCGGAATGGCAGCGCCACTTGGGTCGGTGATCAGTCCGGAGATCACACCGGTGATATCCGCAAACGCACAAGGAACGCTGAGAATCAGCAGTACAGGGAAAACAATCCGCAAGAGCTTGCGCAAAATCATTCAGGCCTCTCCTCAAAAACAAACCAAACAAGCAATCTCGTCTGCTGCATCGAAAAGCGACTACAAAATGCAAAACCGTGAAGCGGGTCCCGAAGCCTTTGAATGGATGTTCAGCCTCGAACAAATACTTTCAAAAACCTCGACCTTAAAACGATTGAATAAATGGACGCACACCTGGCGCTATGAACTTTTCAAAATTGTCCGGGAACATTAACGCCGAGTGAAAGCATAATCAGGGAAGGCGCCGCGACGCGCATCGGACAAATGACCTATATAAAGTTTATTTATGAGTTAACTATCGATGCGAGGATGCAACGACTGAGAGAAGATGGGCGTGCACAATGAAGCGCTGGGGAGCAGAGCCGACATAGTAGAAGGGGTAGCAGGTGACGAGCGTCAACGCTGGCCGGGATTGAATGTCCAGCACCCTCGTCTGATCCGGCGTAACGATCTCAGTCGAATCGACGGAGTACAAGTAAGCGCCGTTCGCGCCGGCGAGTTGAATGACCATCCCCTTGCGGATAGCCTTGAGCGGTCGCAGATAAGTATCGCGGTGTCCCGCCAGACCGACAGTTCCCAGCCCTCCCGGCAGTGCCGTCCCAGGAATGTGTCCCACGCCGCGTAGCAGATCGGCTTTCTCAATGCCCGATGTCATCGGGACAGCAAGATGCAGGGCCGGAATTGTCATCTGGCCGATCACGCCATCCTGCGCCTGATGCACATCTGCAACGTGCGCCGCCACACGGGCCGCACCATGCGCGGAAAGATACTGAACGGCGAGCCAGCAGAAGACGAGAGCCGAGACGATCCAAAGCCCCGGCTCCGCGATACGGCTCCAGCGCGCGGTGTGAAATCGGCCCATGCGAAGCTTTAGACTTTGCGAGCTGAGAGTCTGAGGGTCGTCAGCGTGGCTGCTGCGAGCAGGGTCAAAACTCCGCCGAGCAGGATAACGGGAGTGTCGCTCGCCGTATGCGGCAGGCTCTTCACCTGCGGCTTTGCGCTCGCAACTTCCGAGAGCTTCGCCGCCTGGATGCCGGGTCCGACATGCGTGGGTGTCAGCAGCCAAAGAGTAATCAGCTGCATTTCATCCTGGCTCAGTCCGCTGAGTTGTGGAGAGTGCCCTTCCGACTCCGGATCGACCGCGGCAACAGGCTTTCCGTTTGCCTTGGCCAACGCAACGGCATCGTTCTTCGGGTAGACGAATTCAACAGCCTCTCCCCTGCCGAAAGAGAAACCTCGCAGAGCGCTCTGACCATCCGCGGCAGACTGCCATGCGACGGCTCCGCGCTTCGTGCTCTCCAGGCTCCTCTTCGGCCTGATACCGATGAAGGTAGCCTTGTCGCTGCCTTGTGTCGCATCGATGCGGACAATGTATCTGTCTTTCAGTTGATCCAGAAGCGTTATGGAGTAGCTTCCGGGAGGTAACGTCGCGCCAGGAACGAGAGTTCTCTCTGACAATGTGAACTGCGCCTGGGGAAGACCTGCCGCCACAAGCGGCAGTGGCGCCAGGAACAACAACGCGGCTTTGCACAATGCTTTGACTGTCATGCATCCTCCTTGCGTTCAACCTAAAAATGAGGGGAACGAGCTCAGCTGACTGCGAAGCTAGTCAAAATCGTTCATGACAACCGAGCTGCGTACCTGCCCCAGGGAGCGGATAGTATTCCGAAGGGCAGTTGCCTTCGTTTTTCCGGATCGAACCACAAGGACAACCTCATCGACCCGTTCCGCAAGCGCCTTTACGTGCGGAGAGCTTGTTAATTCGGGGGCGTCCAGAATCGTGCAGGCAAAACCAGACTTCGCATAGTCCAATAGATTGTTCAGATGCGTGCCCGGCGCAAGCAGTTCATCAGCCATTGGTAACGACTCGCCGATGCCCGCAAGAGAGATGCCGGTGTTACCGAGCTCGCCCACGATGGCATCCGGTTGAATGAGTCCGCGCAGCACCTGTTCCACCCCTGGATGGTTCGGAGGCGCGCCGAAGACAAAGCGGAAGCGTGGCCGTTGAAGCGACAGCTCCATCAGCAGCACCGGCTTCTTCTGCTCTGCAACAGCAAAGGCCAGGTTCACGGCGGTGATCGTCTTGCCTTCCGCCGCTCCCGGACTCGTCACCAGGAGAACTTTATTCGACGCGTCACCTGCGACCAGGTCTCCGCAGATTTCGCGATAACGATTTGCCGCGGCACTATCCGGCGCCGAAGCGAAGACAAACGCGTCATGCCGAGTGGGTGCATATGAAGGCAAAGCGCTTCTGCCCCGCTTACGCAGAGGCGCGTCCGATACCAGCAATCTATCGATAGAGAGTTTCATGTCTAATCCGGGGAACCGCTCCGAGATAACGCATCGAGCCGGTAAGTTGTGCTTGCAGATCTGTTTCCCTCTTCACGGTTCCATCGAAGCGGTCGACCAGCAGAACGATCAGCAACGTCAGCGCGACAGCCAGGGGAAGAAGCAGCCAGAGCAAAGGAGACTGGCGAACCTGCTTCACGTCGGCGTCTGCAGACATGGCAATCTTCCAGGGAAAGGCTTGCTGCTGTTGCACGCCTGGAGTTGGAAGCGAAGCCGGAACCGGAGCATGAGCCTCAGGAGGCTGTTTCGCGATGAGCTTCCTCAGCCGCTGTTCTTCTCTCTGGTTTGCAGAGATCTGTTTCTGCAGCGCAATGATCTGTTTTTCCTGCTCCGCACGTTGCCTGTTCAATTGCGTCGCCATCGCTTCACGCTCTTCGGCCGAGAGCCCCGAGAGCTGGCGGCGCATGCGGGCCCACTCCGTGGCCTTCTGCTGGAATGCCGCATGCAATTCCTCATCTTGATGAAGGGCATCGTTGAGCAGAATCTCTTCGCGCGTAGGCACCCTGTCGGCCTGTATCTTCTGCGTGGGCTGCGGTTGTGGAGCAGGTGTGGACGGCTGCTGCTTCTGCCACGCGTCAGAGATCGATCCGGCAACGGACTTCGCAAGCGCAGTAGAGGCTACCGCCGCCATGTCAGCTGACCGGTTCTGAAAAGTGACCGTCAGGCGCTTTGTGCCGTCGGACTGGGCTCCGGAAAGAGACACGGTGCTGTGCGAGCGCAGCGCGCGCAACATATATCCCCGATACCTTCCGGAGTCGAGTCCAAGCTGATGCGAAAGATTCCAGTAAACATCGTCGCTGGGCGGCGAGAAGGGCAGCACCTGCGAACGGGCCGACGCCGTCTGCGGATAATATGTCACCTGCGTTGTTGCCACATATTGTTTGGGCGAACGCAGGCTCACCCAGGCGGCAGCGATCGCCAACGGCAAAAAGATCGCCATAGCGAGCCCGGTATGGCGCTGCAGCGCTCTCAGTTGTCGGATGACCCACGCACCCAGCCTCATGCCAATCTCCAGATATGAACCTGCCGCATAGAGCGGGCAAAGTTATACAGAGGCAGAAAAGTCGTACAGGGTAGTCAAGGATCTTCGAAATCCGACTTGACTTCGCGGTAAAGCGGGGCCGGATCGCATGCTTTCAGGAAAGTGCTTTTTCTCGCACTCCGGATCCACTACCGGAACGATAAAACTCTCGCCGGTGGATTCGACACCAAAGCATTTCTCAATCTATGTAAGGTAATTTTCTCAGCAAAACCCGGCTCAGGCGATGCAGGGTGACTAAAGGAAGATCGCACCCGAAAACTGATGATCTCGCTAGTACCTATGAGTAACCATAATTTGGGAACAAAGGGCGAAAAGCTAAAGAGCAGCAGGATGATTTACCCTTCTGTCTCAGCGCGTCGCGTTCATTTTTTTCGGACTTCTACTTTCAGCCGACGCAGCATGGAACGACCGGGGATTTCTACATGAGACTTTTTCGAAGCCAATCTTCTGCCTACCGCTTCTTCGGCCTGACATTTTCTACTCTTTTTGCCGCTCTTGCGATCAGCTTTACGGCCGCCGCACAGACTCTGCCCACGCACATCAGCTTTGATCCCGAGACGCATATCTTCCGAATCGACAGCGCGGATTCCAGCTACATCTTCGGAGTCAATGAGAGCGAGCAACTACAGGCTCTGTACTGGGGCAAGCGTCTTGCGGATTCGGATCGCTTCAGCCCGGCGAAATCCATGCCCGAAGTCGCATCCTTCGATGCGCCCAGCACAACCACGCAGCAGGAATACATCGGATGGGGCGGCGTGCTTTACGTCGAGCCCAGCCTCAAGATCACCTTCCCTGACGGGAATCGCGACCTCAGGCTCAAGTATCTGAGCAACCACATCGACGGCAACCACCTGTCGATCCAGATGAAAGATATCTCTCGCGAGATCTACGTCACCCTCAACTACGACGCTGATGGCGAGACCGGCATCCTCCGTCGATCGGCGGAGATCGAAAATCGCACCGGCGGCCCCGTCAGCATTGAGGAAGTCTCAGCAGCGACCTGGAATCTCCCTCGCGGAACAGATTATCGTCTTCGCTATCTCACTGGCCGTTGGGCCGGAGAGAACACGGTCCAGGAGCAACCACTCAACCCCGGCAAAACCGTTCTCGAAAGCCGCCGCGGAACGACTGGCGCGCAGAATGCTCCCTGGTTCGCAATCGACCATCGCAACGAAAACGACTCAGAGCATGGCGATGTCTGGTTCGGAGCACTCGGCTGGAGCGGATCCTGGCAGATCACCATCGAACAGGATGTGCTGCAGCAGGTACGCGTCAATGGCGGCCCGAATAGCTTCGACTTCGCCTACCATCTCGCAAAAGGCGCGAAGTTTCAGACACCCTACTTTTACGGCGGCTACTCCGATCAGGGTGTCGGGGGCGCATCGCGTCTGCTGCACCGCTACGAACTCGACTCGATCCTGCCGCAGGCACCGAAGCCAAAGGTACGTCCGGTTCTTTACAACTCGTGGGAAGCAACCGGGTTCGACGTAACCGAAACTGGCCAGATGGCTTTGGCCGAAAAAGCTGCAAGCATCGGCGTGGAACGCTTCGTCATCGATGATGGCTGGTTTGGCCAGCGCAAGACCGACCATGCTGGACTCGGCGACTGGTACGTAAATCCGCAGAAGTTTCCGAACGGATTAAAACCGCTCATCGATAAAGTCCACTCGCTCGGCATGGACTTCGGTATCTGGGTCGAGCCGGAGATGGTCAATCCAGACAGCGATCTCTATCGCAAGCATCCTGACTGGGTGTTGAATTTTGATGGGCGCCCGCGCACCGAACGGCGCAACCAGCTGGTGCTGAATCTCGCACGCCCCGACGTTCGCGCATACGTCTACGGATTCCTCGACAAGCTGCTCAACGAAAACCAGATCGCCTTTCTCAAGTGGGATTACAACCGCAACTGGTCTGAGCCCGGATGGCCTGCCGTCCCGGTCGACGAGCAGAAGAATGTGTACGTCGATTTCATTCGCAACTACTACAGCATCCTCGCGGAGCTGCGAGAAAAACATCCTGGAGTGGAGATTGAAAGCTGCTCGGGCGGTGGGGCACGCGTCGACCTGGGCGTGATGCACCTCACCGACGAAGTGTGGCCGTCGGATAACACCGACGCCTTCGATCGCCTGCTCATCCAGAATGGCTTTACGTATGCCTACACACCCGGCGTGATGATGGCGTGGGTCACCGACTCGCCGACCTGGGTCAACAACCGCACGCTATCCCTGCAGTATCGTTTCCTCTCTTCCATGCAGGGTTCGCTCGGCATCGGAGCCAACCTGAACAAGTGGACGCCCGAGGACTTCGACACCGCGAAAAAGATGGTCGCGCAATACAAGGGCATACGGGAAACCGTTCAGCACGGCTCGCTTTATCGCATCATCACTCCGGAGCATGACAGCCAGCAGTCCGTCACAGAATCTGTTGCGCGCGATGGACACGAAGCAGTCGTCTTCGCCTTCCTTCACTCCAGTCGTGAGAACTATCCGTATCCACGGATCCATCTGCACGGACTCAACCCAACTGCGCGTTACAGAATTACAAGCCTGGATGGAAAACTCGCTGACGATACTCCGGAAACAGCCAGCGGCGCATGGCTGGAAAATCGCGGTGTAGATGTCGATCTGAAAGGCGACTTCCAGGCGATGTCGTTCCACCTGGAACGCCTGCCATAAACAAGATGGTCTCGAGCTGGTTGTACAGCTCGAGACCATTTCCTTCCTCTCAACACTCCTGAAAACCGGTTCGACAGCTTGGTGCTAGATCCTGAACAAGCTATTGCCCGAGCAACTTCAGGTCGATTGCATTTCCCATCGCAGCGTAACCGGCATCGGCAGGATGCAGGTGATCTCCCGAATCGTTCGCCTTGAGAAAGACCGACGGATTCGCGGGATCCTGCGTGGCCTTTTCAAAGTCGATGAAGCCATCCGTCTCGTGATTGGTGCGAATCCACTGGTTGAGAGCTGTCCGCATGGCCTCGCCCTGCGGTGTCTGGTAGCCGGCTCCGACGAAGGGTGTCAGTGTGGCGCAGATCACCTTGATGCCATGCTGGTGCGCCCGCTCCGTCATCTGCTGCATAGCGGCTATCAGCTGATCCGCCGTGATGATGTCGGCTTGCGATCGGGGCGCATGTGTACCTCCGCCGATGTCGTTGATGCCTTCGAGAATGATGACGTACTTCACACCCGCCTGGGCTATGACATCGCGGTCAAAGCGCGCCAGTGCATTCACCCCGGCGCCATCCGTCAGAATGCGATTGCCGCCGATTCCCTCATTCAGCACTCCCAGCGGCTGACTGCTGTTGTTGCCGAGCAATCGTTGCGCCAGCACATCCGGCCAGCGAGCGTTCTTATCCGGCGTGCTCGCAGCGCCATCGGTAATGCTGTCGCCAAAGGTTACGACCGTCCCGGCGTTGGTGTTCGCCGCGACCTGCACGCCTTTCAGAAAATACCAGGAGCGAGCCATCTGCGGCTGGTTCAGGGTCGCCGCGGTAACGGCGTTTCCAGCAACGATGTAATTTGTTTGATCAGCAAACCAGTGAAGCGTTCCCCGGCTGATTGCCTGCGCCGGAACAAAGATGCTCACGGCGAGGCTAGAGAGCTGCGGAAGATTCATCGCCACAGGATCGCTGATCATCATCGCGCCGGCCGGGATGGTCACAGAAGGCCTGCCTGCAAACGTCAGGCCATGCGATGCAGCTGGATCCACCGCTCCGCCGGTGCCGGCCGGCGCCACGGATGCTGCACCGATCGTGAGAGGTTCGCTGCCGAACTCATTCGTCAGAACAACCCGGATCTTTGAACCGCCGAGAGAGACATGCACAATCTCCCGATAGGTGGTGTCTGCGGCCCCAAAGGAACCATCGTTGCCCCTTGCCGCTACAGGTGCGGTGGCCCAGGTTCCAACCCAGTGATCCGTGTCAGGCGGTGTAGCCGCCGAGGCAGCTACAGCAAAGAGCAGCACTGCCCAAGAGCAGCAGGAGAGAAGCACACGTCCGGCAGTTCCTCGATTCACGATGTCCTCGTCTTCATTCATGAATTTGAGGAACATCGGAGTTCGATTTCCCCACAGAATCGCTAACTATAAGATCTGCCGCGATACGAGTCAACGAGACGCGGGACATCGATCTCACTCTTCGCTCGAAGATCGCTATATCGCTTTGTTTATCGCGGAAAAAAAGTGGTGGCCAGAGACGGGATCGAACCGCCGACGCTGAAAGGCCCTTTCAGGGCCGCGGGCTGGCACTGAGCTTCGCTAGAAGAGCGCGGCATCGCTTTATTTGTCGCGGAAAAAGTGGTGGCCAGAGACGGGATCGAACCGCCGACGCTGAAAGGCCTTTTCAGGGCCGCGGGCTGGCACTGAGCTTCGCTAGAAGAGCGCGGCATCGCTTTATTTGTCGCGGAAAAAGTGGTGGCCAGAGACGGGATCGAACCGCCGACGCTGAAAGGCCTTTTCAGGGCCGCGGGCTGGCACTGAGCTTCGCTAGAAGAGCGCGGCATCGCTTTATTTGTCGCGGAAAAAGTGGTGGCCAGAGACGGGATCGAACCGCCGACGCCGGCCTTTTCAGGGCCGCGCTCTACCACTGAGCTATCTGGCCTTGGGGTGTCCAAGGGCGATCTGGGACGATCGCGCGGGCAGGTCTTGAGGGTGGTACGCCGGGACGGGAATCACCAGCAACTTCTCTTCAAACTACCTGAGTCAGTATAGCAAAGAACGGCGCTTGCGGGGCGATCCCACTCCTTACCTTTTGCAATCGTTCCCGGCGCTGTATTTTGCTCTCAATGACATACACTGAGTGACATCGTTTTAAGGATGCACCAAGGACGCAACCATGACGCGCTTCTCTCGCTACAGGTCTGCCCTCATCGCCTCTGCCGCATTGATGCTTTCACTGCTGCCGATCCAGCTTTTCGCCGAGTCTCGATCTGCGGCGAAAACGGCCCATGTTGCGGCCCCTGCTACATCCAGTGCAGAAGCGCGCACCGAGCGCGCCTTTCAGGACGCCCGCCGGCAAGGGCCGCTGGCGCTGCGAGCCTTCCTCTACCAGATGCCCAAGGGTGGCGATCTGCATAGCCATCTCACCGGCGCGATCTATGCCGAATCATGGATTCGCGCAGCCGGCGAAGATCATCTCTGCGTCGACGTCAAGAAGCTGGATTTCGTGAAGCCCCGCTCGGAACATGGCGACTGTCACGAAGGACAGATATCGGCCAGCGCGCTCCCCACGGATCAGCATCTATATGACGCGTTGGTGGACGCCTTCTCCATGCGCACCTTTGTGCCCCGGTCCGCTGACTCAGGCCACGATCACTTCTTCGACACCTTCGGGCAATTCGACGGTACAGACAAGAACCACGTTGGAGAATGGATCGACGAAGTCGCTACCCGCGCCGCCGCGCAGAATGAGCAATATCTCGAGCTCATGCACACGCCGGACTTCCGCGATGCCGCTGCCCTCGCTGCCAAGGTCGGCTACAATCCCGACTTCCCTGCTTATCGCCAGAAGCTGCTCGACTCCGGTCTGCGCAACCTCGTCCCGACGATCATTGCCAGCATGGATCAGGCCGAGGACGTTCGCAAGCAGCGCGAGCACTGCGGATTGCCCGACGCGCAGCCTGCCTGCTCCGTCAAAGTCCGCTACATCTACCAGGTTCTGCGCGCCAAGTCTCCGGAGATTGTCTTTGCCCAGGTACTTCTCGGCTTTGAAACAGCAGCAGCCGATCCCCGATTTGTAGGCATGAATTTCGTGCAGCCTGAAGACAACTACGTTGCCATGCACGACTACCGCCTGCACATGCAGATGCTCGACGCACTGCACAACTTCTATCCCCAGGTTCATATCAGCCTGCATGCCGGGGAGCTCGCGCCGGGCATGGTTCCTCCCGACGGTCTGCGCTTCCATATCCGCTTAGCTGTTGAGCAAGGTCAGGCCGAGCGCATCGGCCACGGCGTGGACATTATGTATGAGGATCATCCCTACGACCTGCTTAAGGAAATGGCGGCCAAGCACGTAATGGTGGAAATCAATCTAACCAGTAACGACGTCATCCTGAACGTAAAGGGTGATGAGCATCCGCTGCCCTTTTATCTGAAATACGGGGTTCCCGTAGCTTTATCGACGGACGATGAAGGTGTTTCCCGGATTGACCTCACCCATGAATTTGTCCGCGCCGCCACGACCTACAACCTCGGCTACACAGACCTGAAAAAGATGGTGCGAACCAGCATCGAGCATAGTTTCCTGCCCGGCGCGAGCCTGTGGCAGACCTCGAATCCAGAAAGCTTCGATCACCCGGTTGCCGTATGTGCCATGCAGCTGGGGAGCGAAACGCCGGCAGGCCCCTGTGCCGAACTGGTCTCCGGAAGCGAAAAAGCGCAGCAACAATGGGAACTTGAACACAGAATTCATGTGTTTGAGGCAAGCTTTTGACAGATGCGTATCGTTTTTTCGACCTTTGGGACCTTCGGTGACGTAAATCCGCTGATTGCCTTGGCGCTGGAGCTTAAGAGACGTGGCCATGTTCCCGTCCTCGCTGCGCCAGCCATGTTTGGCGAAAAGGTTACTCCGCTCGGCATTGAGTTTGTGGCAGTGCGTCCGAACCAGGACCCCAACGACAAGCGCATGGTCGAGATGATCTGGGACATAAAGAAAGGAACGGAGCGCGGTCTTCGCGAATTTCTTTTCCCAGCCATCCGCGATAGCTATGACGACCTGCTCGCTGCCGTAACCGACCAGGGAGGCGCCGACCTGCTTGTGACGGGAGAGCTGGCTTACGCCGGCCCCATCGTCGCCGAAAAAACCGGCATCCCCTGGGCCTCCTACGTTCTGGCGCCGCTCTCGTTTTTCTCCGGATACGACCCGCCGGTGCTGCCTCCATATCCGACGCTGGCCAAGGTCCAATCACTGGTTCCAGGCATCGGCCATCTCGTGCCCCGCTTTGCACGGCTGGTTACGCAACACTGGCCGAAGCCGATCTATGACCTGCGTCGCGAACTCGGCTTGCCTCGGGGCGAAAATCCGATCTTCGACGCCAAGCACTCCAAGCGGCTTGTGCTTGCGCTGTTTTCGCATGTATTGGGCGATCCGCAACCGGACTGGCCGGCCAGCACGCTGATCTCGGGATTCGCTTTTTATGACGGCGATGCTGGCAAAACTGATCTGAGTCCCGGACTGCAGGCTTTTCTGGATGCCGGCGCTCCTCCGCTGGTCTTTACACTCGGCTCTGCGGCCGTCATGGCTGCCGGAAACTTCTACGAAGAGAGCGCGCTGGCTGCGGAAAGGCTGGGCGAACGGGCGGTGCTGCTGGTAGGAAACGATCCCCGGAACCGGCCCACAGTATCTCTTTCCGACAGGATCTGGATTGAACCCTACGCGCCGTTCTCGCGCATCTTTCCCCGCGCATCGGCGATCGTTCACCAGGGCGGAGTGGGCACGACTGCGCAGGCGCTTCGAGCAGGGCGCCCCATGCTGGTCATGCCATACAGTCACGACCAGCCTGATAACGCACGGAGGGTTCGGCACCTCGGAGTGGCCAAGGCGATTGCGCGCAAGGATTACCGCGCCGAGACGGCAGCGGTAAGAATCCGTCAATTGCTCGACGAACGCAGCTATGCGGAACGCGCAGAACAGGTAGCGCGCCGCGTCCAGATGGAGGACGGCGTCAAAACGGCATGCGATGCCCTGGAAAAAGCCGCGATCCGTTCAGCCCGCTGAGTAGCAGGACAAAAGTTTGGCTTCGAGTACAGAAAGGCGAGCCGGGGCTCGCCTTTCCGCTCGGTCTTGCTACCGTTTTAATACTGTCTGCGTCAATTAGAGAGGCTGGACATCCGATGCTTGCCAGCCTTTCGGCCCCTTAACGACGTTGAACTGCACGGCCTGACCTTCTTGCAGACTCTTAAAGCCATTGGAGTTAATGGCAGAGTAGTGCACGAAGACATCCTCGCCATTCTGGCGGGAGATGAAGCCGAAGCCCTTGGCGTCGTTAAACCACTTCACGGTACCTTGTTCCATCTGATGCTTATTCCTAGATTGAATTGCGCTGGAGTGAATCGGAGCCAAACTTGCACAATCTCGCGATCAAGCAGGACTGCATTAACCCGGATTAGTTCTAACGCGTGGACAGTTTAGCAGACTTTACAAGAGCTGCGACAAAACTTTGACGCCTGCGACAGATCGGCAAAGCTGCGCCCATTTGTCCTTTAATACCGATGCGGGCGGCCTCGCGCATATTCCCGATACATATAAATGTCCGGACGATAACGGTCTCGCATCCCCCCTCTATGAGTTTTTCCAGCTCCCTGTGGATGGCGGCTCGGCTCTCTGGTATACCGGGAAGAGAATGCAGACCGAGATGCTGAAACAAATCCAGGAAACCCATAGAGCGAAGTTTTCCGATAACCCTGCTGTCTTTTCCGCGCCGGGACGAGTCAACCTGATCGGCGAGCACACGGATTACGCGGGCGGTTTCGTAATGCCTGCCGCCATTAACTTTCAGACGCTGGCAGCGATCAGCCCCCGCGCCGACGGCCAGATCGCCATTTACTCGAAGAATTTCGACGAGCTTCTCACCTACCCTCTCGATGCGATTCCGGCAAAGGCCTCTCACCGCTGGGTCGACTATCCGCTCGGAGTGCTCACGGTTCTGCGCCAGCAGGGGATCGAAATTCCTGCATTCAACCTGACGCTCGACGGCAATGTGCCCCTTGGCGCGGGGCTCAGCTCGTCTGCATCGATCGAAGTCGCCACCATGGCGGCGATGCTCAGCCTGACCGCGACCAAGCTGCCTCTTCCGAAGATCGCGCTGCTCAGCCAGAGCGCCGAGAACAACTATGTCGGCGCCTCGTGCGGAATTATGGACCAGTTCATCTCCTGTTGCGGCGAAGAGGATCACGCCCTGCTGCTGGACTGCCGCTCCCTTGAATACCAGATGGCTCCGATCCCTTCGGACATAAGCCTGGTTATTGCCAACACCATGGTGAAGCACTCCCATGCGGGCGGCGAATACAACCAGCGCCGCGCCGAGGTGGAAGAAGGCGCGCGGATCCTCGCTACTCATCGGCCGGAAATCAAGCTGCTGCGCGACGCGACCATGGATGATCTCGAGAAGTGGGGCTCGACCATGCCTGAAGGCGTACTCAAGCGCAGCCGTCACGTTATCTCGGAAAATCTGAGAACCGTCGCCGCGGCCAAAGCTCTTGAGGCTGGAGATCTGGAAACACTCGGACGCCTGATGTACGAGGCTCACGCCAGCTACCGCGACGACTTCGAGGCCAGTTGCCGCGAAGCCGACATCATGGTGGAGTTTGCCTCGAAGGAACCTGCCTGCATCGGCGCCCGCCTCACGGGCGGCGGCTTTGGCGGCTGCACCATCAACCTGGTCAAAGCGGCAGAGGCCAAGGGTTTCACCGAGCGACTGAAGGAGTACTACCATACAGCGACCGGGATCTCAGCCGAGATTTACCTGTGCCGCGCCTCTTCGGGAGTTCACCAGGTCATTTGATGGGATCACAGTATTTATCTGTGAAGCGCTCTAACCGTGGATGCGCTTCACAGATTTTCATTCTTTCCGGCATCGGCCCATTGCTAGAATAACGACACCGGAGCCCTTAAAAACGAGTGTGACAGACAGCACTGGCCGCTTCGGCGCAGTACGTTGAGGCATTTCCGGCGCCTTTCCCGTTTGAACGCTTTACTCTTGCGCGGGCCAGGTCCGGAGTCGCCCCCCTGATTTGATCTGAGCTTCAGCAACCGTTCTGCACAGAAACATTGATGGGATTTTTTGGGAGATTGTAAAAAAATGAGCTTAGCCACCTGGCCACAGCCTATTTCCCCGCAGCCTGCGGGGAGCCACAACATCGTTGCATACTTTTCCATGGAAATCGCGGTTACTCCGGAGATGCCGACCTATAGCGGAGGCCTTGGAGTGCTCGCCGGGGATACATTGCGCGCCGCCGCCGATATGGGCCTGCGTCTCGCCGCCGTTACCCTTGCGCATCGCAAAGGCTATTTCCAGCAGCATCTGACCGATGCCGGCGTGCAGTCGGAAACCACCCAGCCCTGGAGCCCGGAGAAGGTGCTCTTTGGTGAAGACCCGATCATCTCCATCACCATCGAAGACCGGCCGGTTGCGATTCGCACCTGGCGCTATGACATGGAAGGCGTCACCGGCCACATTATTCCGATCTATTTCCTCGATACCAATCTGGAGCAGAACGATCCCCGCGACCGCGTTCTGACCGACTCTCTCTATGGCGGCAACGGCGATTACCGCCTGCGCCAGGAGGCCGTTCTCGGCATGGGCGGAGCGCGCATCCTCGAAGCGCTCGATTACCAGCCGCTCGTCTATCACATGAACGAAGGCCATGCCGCCCTGCTTACCATTGCCCTGCTCAAGCAGCAGATCTTCGGCGAGCCCCTCGAAAGCGCCGGCCCCGCGGACATTGAAGCCATCCGGCAAAAGTGTGTTTTCACGACGCATACGCCAGTTCCGGCCGGTCACGACCGTTTCTCCGCTGAGCAATCGCAACGCATTCTCGGCGCAGAGCGCACTGCGCTGCTCGAACGCATCGGTGCCTTCCACGAAGGCCTGCTCAACATGACCTATGTCGCGCTTCGCTTTTCGCGTTTTGTAAACGGCGTGGCAATGCAGCACGGCAAGGTCTCGCGCGAAATGTTCCCGGAATACTCGATCGAGGCGATCACCAACGGTGTGCACGCCGGAACCTGGACCGCACCCGCCGTGCAGGAGGTCTTCGATCGTCACCTGCCGCACTGGCGCCAGGACAATCTTGCACTGCGTTACGCCATCGACATCCCTGAGTCTGAAATCGCCGAGGCTCATGCCGAGTCGAAAAAGGCGCTCCTTACAGCCGTTAAGGAGCGGACGGGCGTGGAACTGCGTCCGGATATCTTCACGATCGGCTTCGCCCGCCGCGCCGCAACCTACAAGCGCAGCACCCTGCTCTTTGACGATCCCGAACGCCTCGTCAAGATGGCCAGGGACTTCGGCGGCCTCCAGATCGCGTACGCGGGCAAGGCTCACCCTGCCGACGAGCCCGGTAAGGCAATGATCAGGAAGGTGATCGAACTCTCGCACGAGCTGAGTTCAGACCTGCTGAAGATTGTTTACCTGGAGAATTACGAGTGGAACCTCGGCGCTTTGCTTACCGGCGGAGTCGATGTCTGGCTCAATACTCCGAAGAGGCCCTATGAAGCCTCCGGCACCAGCGGCATGAAAGCGGCTCTGAATGGAGTTCCCAGTCTCAGCATCCTCGATGGCTGGTGGATTGAAGGCTGGATCGAGGGTGTGACCGGCTGGGCCATCGAAGATATGGAGACCGAATCCGAGGAAGCCAACTCTCTCTACGAGCACCTTGAGCAGGTCGTTCTGCCGCTCTACTATCAACAGCCCGACCAGTGGAGGCGGATCATGCGCTCGACGATCGCGCTGAATGGCTCCTACTTCAACACGCAGCGGATGCTGGAGCAGTATGTGCAGAACTCCTACTTCCCCGAGATCGCAGTGCCCCGGGCAATTTCCGTCCCCGAACCCGTCCTCGCCCGCTAGATCACACAAAAGTGTCATGAAATCAATGACATGAGTAGCGCCACTGCCATACATTCGCAGCAGTGGCGCTGCTATACTTAGGCAGGACGCTAACCGACCGCTGCATGGCATTCTGACTGGTCCGTTCCCCACATCCGCGTTCTGCGTCATACGAAAGCACAGGGAGAAACACTGGTGAACCAGGTTGTCGTAGAGGAAACCGTTCAGTCGGCCTCATCGCGCCCGATTTGTGTCGATCTTGACGGCACATTGGTGAAGAGCGACACGCTGATCGATTCACTTCTTCTGCTCGTACGCACTTACCCGCTTCGTTCGCTGCAGGCCCCTCTGTGGATCACCGGCGGCAAGGCTGCGCTCAAAGCGAAGGTCGTCTCTTATGTGCAGCTCGATGTGGAGCACCTGCCGTACAACAGCGAACTGCTGGAGTATCTGCGGGCCGAGCACCGCCAGGGGCGCAAGATCTACCTGACGACCGGCGCGGACAGCAGCCTCGCCCATCGCATTGCCGAACACCTTGGCATCTTTGAGGGCGTACTGGCCAGTGACGGCACCGTCAACCTGATCGGCCACAACAAGCTCGATAGCCTCAAGCAGCTTTTTGCGGCAGACGGATTCGATTACATCGGAAATGCTCCGCCGGACGTTCCGCTCTTTGAGCATGCGGGCTACGCCATGGTGGCGAACCCCAGCTTCGGGCTCCGGGCGCTCATCAAATCGAAGAAGATTCCGGTACGTCACCATTTCCGCGACCAGGGCAAACCGCTTAAGGTTTTCCTGAAAGCGATTCGCCTGCACCAGTGGGCGAAAAACATTCTGATATTCGCGCCGCTGGTGCTGGCGCACTCTTTCCAGCTTCCCCTGATCGTCCGGGCGATCGTGGCGTTCCTCTGCTTCAGCCTGTGCGCGTCCGCCACATACATCATTAACGACCTGCTGGATATCGAGGCGGATCGCCGCCACCACAAGAAGCGGCTTCGTCCCTTTGCCTCCGGAAACCTGTCGGTGCAGGGTGGCATCGCGATCATCGTGGTATTCATGACGCTGTCTCTGGCAGGCGCGGCCTATCTTTCGCGGGATTTCCTCGGCTGGCTGCTGCTCTACCTGGTCACCACGCTCTCCTATTCGCTCTACCTGAAGCGTGTCGTGCTGATCGACGTCATTCTGCTTTCCGGCCTTTACACGCTGCGCATGCTGGCAGGCGGAGCCGCCACATATACTGACTTCTCTCCGTGGCTGGCTGCCTTCTCAATCTTCCTCTTTCTCTCGCTCGCCATGGTCAAGCGCTTCAGCGAACTCGAGAACATCAAGGCGAAGGGCAATGCGCTGTCCAATGGACGCGGCTATCTGCTGGCCGATATCGAGCAGCTTCGAGCCTTTGGTACTTCGAGCGCCTATGCGTCCGTGGTCGTTTTCGCGTTCTATATCTACGGCGCAGGCTCGGCCGGGCTTTATCAGCACCCAAGCCGCTTATGGCTGATGACCCCGCTGCTCATCCTGTGGCTCAGCCGCGTGTGGCTGCTGGCCTCGCGGGGCGAGATGGACGAAGATCCGGTCATCTTTGCCGTCACCGACCGCATGAGCCTGTTGATTGGAGCATTCGTCGTGCTGATCGCCGTCCTGGCGGCGCTGTGATGGAAGAGTGTAAACAGCCACTGCTACGCAATCAGCTTTTGCATGTAGATCCGTTTTTTCCGCCTTCCGGCAGAGAGTGATATCCAGATTGGCAAACGACAACGCCCTTCCCAAAAACATCCTCGTACTCGGCGCAACATCCGCCATCGCCGAGGCTACGCTGCGCCTTCTCGCTCCCCATGGAGCACGTTTCTTCCTCGTTGCCCGCAATGCGCAGAAGCTGCAGGCCGTCGCGGCCGACATTAAGATTCGCGGCGCAGTGAACGTCACGACGCACGTCATGGACCTGGACGACACCGCCGCGCACCCCGCCATGCTCGCAGCCGCAGCCGAAAACCTCGGCACCATCCAACTGGCGCTGCTGGCCCATGGCATTCTGGGCGACCAGGAAAAGGCCGAACAAAACTATTTCGAGGCCGAGGCGATCCTGGGAACCAACTTCATGGCTCCGGTCTCGCTCATCACATGGCTCGCGAACTATTTCGTGTCGACCCACCAGGGATGCCTCGCAGTCATCTCCTCAGTCGCGGGCGATCGTGGCCGCAAAAGCAACTACGTCTACGGAGCTTCCAAGGGAGCGCTGAACATCTTCCTCGATGGCGTACGTAACCGCATCGACCGTGAAGGCGTGCACGTGCTGACGATCAAGCCCGGCTTCGTGGCTACACCGATGACGGCGCATCTGCCGCAAAATGCACTCTTCGCGCAGCCATCCAAGGTTGCGGCAGGCATTCTGGCAGCGATCCGGAAGCGGAAAGATGTGGCTTACGTCCCCGGCTTCTGGGCTCTGATCATGCTTATTCTTCGCATGATTCCGCGACCGATCTTCAAAAAGCTGAACGTCTGACCCTGTGCTCTATCCCCGCCCGCAAACGCGGATCCGAAGGTACCTTTGCATCAACTGCGAGGGCCGCTACATCTGATGCTGTGAACCCTTTTGCAAGGGGTCCTTTCCGCAACGTTGTACGTCTAGATGTTAGCTTTTCTGCATTTTTTGCAGGACTTATTTAATTTGTAGCTTGTATTTTGGGATCGTGCGTCCGTCTGCTCCCGGCTGTCCACGTGTCTGCTGATATTTCGCTCTCCAGATCCGTATCGTAATTTCAGCAGCAGCCGAACGCCTGCCCAAACCGCATCCACCATGATGCCGCTGCCGGATGCCGCCAGGAGACGCTGAAAAGATATGTGGATAGTTCGTCTAGCGCTACGACGCCCTTATACGTTCGTCGTATTCGCATTGCTGCTGTTGATCCTTGGTCCGCTCACGGTGCTCAATACGCCTACGGACATTTTCCCGAATATCGATATCCCCGTCGTCTCGATCGTCTGGCAGTACACCGGTCTTTCTGCGCAGCAGATGTCGACCCGCATCGTCTATCAGACGGAACGCACGCTGACGACCACGGTCAACAATATCGAGCACATCGAATCGAACTCGATGTACGGCATCGGTGTTGTGAAAATCTATTTTCAGCCGGGCGTAGACATCGCGAATGCCGTCGCGCAGGTCACCGCTATTTCCCAGACGCAGTTGAAGCAGCTGCCTCCCGGCACAACGCCTCCGCTGGTGCTGCAGTACTCTGCATCGTCAGTTCCGATCATTCAGATCGGTCTTTCCGGTCAAGGCCTCACGGAACAGCAGCTGAACGATCTCGGCCTGAACTTTATCCGTACCCAGATCGTGACCGTCGAAGGCGCCGGTATTCCCTATCCGTATGGCGGCAAGCAGCGCCAGATCCAGGTAGACATCAACTACCGGGCATTGCAGGCAAAAGGCCTGGCTCCTTCGGACATCGTCAACACCATCACTGCTCAAAACGTGATTCTGCCCTCCGGCACTATCAAGATGGGCAAGTTCGAGTATCAGCTGGAGACCAACAGCGCGCCTGCGGCGGTTGCAGAGCTCAATGACCTGCCGATCAAATACGTCAACGGCGCAATGGTATACATCCATGACGTGGCACACGTCCGCGATGGCTTCCCGCCGCAGACGAACGTTGTGCGCGTGGATGGGCAGCGAGCCTCGCTGCTCTCCGTCATCAAGACCGGTAAGACCTCGACCCTCGATATCGTCAGTGGAGTCCGGGCAAAGCTGACCGACATCAAAGGACAGCTTCCGCCCACTCTGAAAATGACTCCCCTGGGCGACCAGTCGATCTTCGTCCGCGCCTCGATCGATGGCGTTGTGCGCGAAGCCATCATCGCAGCCTGTCTGACGGCTGTAATGATTCTGATCTTTCTCGGCAGCTGGCGCAGCACGCTCATCATCGCCGTATCGATTCCCCTGTCCATCATCTGCTCGCTGCTTGTACTGGCGGCGCTGGGCGAAACGATCAACATCATGACCCTCGGCGGCCTGGCGCTGGCCGTCGGTATTCTCGTCGATGACGCCACGGTCGAAATCGAAAACATCAACCGTAACCTCGAGATGGGGAAGGCCATCGAACAGGCGATTCTCGACGGCGCCGCGCAGATCGCGGTTCCGGCGCTTGTGGCCACCATCTCGATCTGCATCGTGTTCGTACCGATGTTCTTCCTCACCGGCGTCGCCCGGTACCTCTTCGTGCCACTGGCGGAAGCGGTCTGCTTCGCCATGCTCGCCTCATACATCCTTTCGCGAACCATCGTGCCGACCATGGCTCGCTACCTGCTGAAGGAGATGGACGAAGACCACCACGAGAATCTGAAGAAGAGCCGCAATCCTCTCGTGCGCTTCCAGCAGGGCTTCGAGCACCATTTCGAAAACCTGCGCGTCGGTTACCGGCGCATCCTCGAGCTTTGTGTCGCTCACTCGGCAATCTTCATGATTGCCTTTCTCTCCTTCGCGGTGATTTCCGCCGTCGTGCTCTTTCCGTTCCTTGGGCAGGATTTCTTCCCCTCGGTGGATAGCGGCCAGTTCAAGATCCACGTTCGCGCACATAGCGGCACCCGTATTGAAGACGTGGCGGATCTCTGTGACCAGGTGGATAACACGATTCGTCAGGTCATCCCCAAGGCCGAACTGACGACCATCATCGACAACATCGGGTTGCCATATAGCGGTATCAACACCTCGTATTCGAACTCAGCCACCATCGGGTCCTGGGATGCCGATATCCAGGTCTCGCTGAACGAGAAGCATCACCCGACCGACGATTACGTTCAGCAGCTGCGCGGGATTCTGAACCAGAAGTTCCCGGGCGTAATTTTTTACACTCTGCCCGTCGACATGGTGACGCAGATTCTTAACTTCGGACTGCCGGCGCCTCTCGACATCCAGATCCTCGGCCAGAATATGTACGCGAACCGCGAGCTCGCCGAGAAGATGATGAACGACATCAAGCACATCGGCGGCACTGCGGATCTGCGCATCCAGCAGCCTTTCGATCAGCCGGTGATGAATGTCAATGTCGACCGCTCCAAGGCGGAGCAGCTCGGCCTGACACAGACCCAGGTTGCCGATGGCCTGCTCACCGCAGCCTCCGGCAGCTTCCAGACGTCGCCGAACTACTGGCTGAACCCCGCGACGGGAGCCAGCTACCAGGTCGCTGTACAGGCGCCGCAGTACAACTTCGACACCATGCAGGACCTGAAGAATACGCCGCTGAATCCACCGGCGGACAATGCGGCATCGACAGCAATCAACGGAACCTCTGCGAACAACGGGCGCCCCTTCCAGATCCTGAACAACGTGGCGGATGTCGTACCCTCGCAGGAGCCGGCCACGGTGACGCACTACAACATCTCTCCGGCGATCGATATCTACGGCAACGTCGTGAATACCGACCTGAAGAGCGTATCCGACCAGATCCAGCAGGTTGTCGCCAAGTATCACAGCCAGTTGCCCAACGGCTCCCACGTGATCATTCGCGGACAGGTACAGACCATGAACGCCTCGTTCCGCGGTCTCTATCTTGGCCTCGTCTTCTCGATCGTGCTGGTCTACTTGCTGATCGTCGTGAACTTCCAGTCCTGGCTCGATCCATTCATCATCATCTCGGCGCTTCCGGCCGCGATTTCGGGCATCGTATGGTTCCTCTTCATCACACATACCCGGATCAGCGTTCCGGCTCTGACCGGCTCGATCATGTGCATGGGCGTGGCGACCTCCAACTCGATCCTCGTGATCTCATTCGCACGAGAGCAGCTTGAGGAGACAGTGGGCGATGCGAAGGCAGCGGCCTTAAGCGCCGGCTTCACACGCTTCCGGCCTGTCATCATGACGGCGCTGGCCATGATCATCGGCATGGTACCCATGGCTCTCGGCCTGGGCGATGGCGGCGAGCAGAACGCGCCTCTCGGTCGCGCCGTCATCGGAGGCCTGCTGTTTGCTACTGTTTCGACACTCTTTTTCGTACCGACTTTCTTCTGCGCTATCCACGGCTCGCTTGAAAAGCGCCGCCAGAAGCGCGAAGCCCGTCACACTCACGGCCAGCAAGTGGCAGCGGAGAACTAAATCATGAGCGAATCTACCCAGCATCAGACTTCCGGCGACGCCAAGCCGCCCATTTCCGGCGGAAAAGCCATTGTTCTATTGCTCGTTGTACTTGTCGTTGCCGTCATCCTCGCCGTAACCGGCATCATTCCGCGTCTTCGCGCCCGCACCAAGCTGGACACGGAGACGAATGCCCTGGCCGCGCCGAACGTCCAGGTGGCCGAGCCCTCCAAGGGCAAAGCTTCCGAGGAACTGATCCTGCCCGGCACCGCACAGGCCTACACCGACGCCGGCCTCTATGCACGCACCGACGGCTACCTGAAAAAGTGGTACTTCGATATCGGATCGCACGTCAAAGAAGGCCAGCTGATCGCAGTCATCGACAGCCCTGAGATCGACCAGGAGTTGGCCCAGGCCAAGGCCGAGCTGGCCACTGCGCAAGCCACCGCCGGTTACGCCAAGACCCAGGCCACGCGCTACCAGGGACTGCTGAACGATAACGCGGTTGCCAAGCAGGACACCGATAACTTCGTGACCCAGGCGCAGTCGACCGATACCCAGGTCAAATCGGCACAAGCCAACGTGGATCGCCTTGTGCAATTGACCGGCTTCGAGAAAATCTACGCGCCGTTCACCGGCACCCTCACCGCCCGCAATGTCGATATCGGCACGCTCATCGCCTCTGGCAATACCAAGGAGCTCTTCCACCTTTCGGCTGAGCAGACGCTGCGCATTTACGTCAGCGTACCCCAGGTCGATTCTCGCTCCTGCCAGCCTGGCATGACCGCCGGCCTCACCATGGCCGAGTATCCGGGACGTACCTTCACGGGCAAGATCGTGCGCACGGCGAACGCAATCGACCCGGCGTCCCGCACGCTGCTTGTTGAAGTCGACGTGGACAACCGTAAAGGTGAGCTCTACCCGGGCGCGTACATGCAGGTGCACTTCAATCTGAACAACCAGCCGCCGTCGCTGGTCATTCCGGTTGCCGCCATGCTCTTCCGTTCGGAAGGGCTGCGCGTCGCGGTGGTTCAGAATGGCAAGGCCAAGATGGTTCCGATCACCATTGGAAAAGACGACGGCCGGACGGTAGAAATCGTCTCCGGTCTGAATGCAGATGACCAGGTCATCCAGACGCCTCCCGACTCGCTGATCGATGGCGAAGCCGTGAACGTGGTGAAGCCGAAGGCTCAGCCGGCCGAATCTCCTGCCTCTGGCTCGAACACGCAGGGCGGAGGCCAAAAGGGATGACTATGACTCGGACTTCTTCCCGCTTACTGCTCGCCGCCACAGCAGCGCTGTCGCTGCTGGTAGCGGGTTGCACAGCGGGCCCCAATTACCATAGGCCGTCCGTGCCGCCGCCTCCGGCAGCTTACAAGGAAACACCGCCTCCACCGCCGCCGAACGGCAACTGGAAATCGGCTCAGCCCTCCGACACCGCGATTCGCGGCAAGTGGTGGGAGATTTATAACGACCAGCAGCTGAATGCGCTTGAAGACAAGGTCGCCGTCGACAACCAGACGCTGAAGGCCTCTTACGAGCAGTACCTGCAGGCCACTGAGCAGATACGAGTCGCACGCGCGGACTATTACCCGACACTGAGTGCCGGACCATCGGTTTCGCGCACCCGCGAATCGTACAACACGGCCAACACGCTTCCCGGAACCACGCATTACCAGTACAACACCTTCGGCATCCAGGGGCAGGCCTCGTGGGAGCCCGATCTCTGGGGCCAGGTTCGCCGCACCGTGGAGGAAGCCCGCGCCACCGCACAGGCCGACGCTGCGCAGACGGCGGATGTTGAACTGAGCCTGCGTGCAGAGCTGGCCACCGATTATTTTGAGCTGCGTGGTCTCGACTCGGACAAGCGGCTGCTCGACAACACCGTAAAGGCCGATACCGATTACCTGAATCTGACCCAGGTCCGCTTCAAGGGAGGCGTAGCCACCGACGTCGATGTGGCCCAGGCTGAAACCCAGCTGGAAACCGTCAAGGCGCAGTCCATCGACGTAGGCGTCGCACGAGCGCAATTCGAACACGCGATCGCGACACTGATCGGCGTTTCGGCTTCGACGTTCTCGTTGCCCTTTATGCCGCTCGATCTGCCGCTGCCGGTGATTCCCACCGGCGTGCCGTCTGAGTTGCTCGAACGCCGTCCCGATATTTCGGCTGCCGAGCGCCGGGCGGATGCGGCCAACGCGCAAATCGGTATCGCCATCACCGCGTACTATCCGAACGTCAATCTGAATGGCGTCGGTGGCTTTGAGAGTCAGAACGCGGGTACATGGATCCAGGGTCCTAGCGCTCTCTGGTCGCTCGGCGCCTCAGCCACGGAGCTGCTCTTCGACGCCGGCCGCCGTCACGCCCTGACCCAGCAGGCACGCGACGCCTACGAGGCGCAGACGGCAAACTACCGCCAGAGCGTTCTCACTGCATTCCAGGAGGTCGAGGACAATCTTGCCGCGCTGCACGTGCTTGACGACGAATCCATCGCACAGGGCCGCGCGGTAGATTCAGCCCGCCGGTCTCTGCAGATCAGCACGAGGCGCTATAAAGGCGGCGTCACAACCTACCTTGAAGTGCTTACCGCGCAAACCACCCAGCTCTCCGACGAGCGTACACAGACTGACATCGTTACACGGCAGTTCGCCGCCAGCGTAGGCCTGGTCAAGGCTCTCGGTGGTGGCTGGAGCACAGCGCAACTGCCGAAGTTCTGATCGGAATCAACTTAAAATCGGGGGGTGGGCCGCCAGGCCTGTCCCCCTTTTTCTTTTACACCACGTCTCTCCCGCTTTACCGTCTATACAGGTAACGAAACCGAGAGGCGTCCCCAAGTGACCTCTGCCCATGCAGTTCTAGACCGGCCTGCAATACATGCGCCCCGCGAAGCAGCGGTGCCGGCGGTCCGATTTCCCCTGTTACAAATCGCCGCACTGACAGCCGGGACATTCCTGCTGCATGGTTACCACCCCTTTGCCGATGACGCCGACATTTACGCCTCCTCCATCGAAAAGCTTGCCGACCCTTCTCTCTTCCGTCCCGACGCAGCGTTTGTGCTGGCGAGCACAAAGCTCTCGGTATTCGCGCGGCTGATGGCGTTTGTACTAAGGCATTGCGGCATCTCGATTGAAGCGCTGTTGCTCGTCTGCTATGCCATTACCATGTTCGCGTTTCTCTGTGCCGCGTGGGGTATAGCGCACCGCACCTTCCGAAGCGTACGAGCACAATGGTTCGCCGTGACGCTGGCCGCGGCGCTCTTCGCGCTTCCAGTTGCCGGAACCGCGCTGGTCATCATGGATCCTTACGTGACCTCAAGATCCGTCGCCGTGCCGCTCGGCCTGTTCGCACTCCGCGCCGCGATGGATAAGCGCTGGATGGTCGCTCTGGGACTCATTCTGACTGCGAGCGTCATGCATCCGCTGATGGGCGCCTACGCCGGCATCTTCGTCGCGCTCTACTCCCTGCTCGAAATGAGGCGTAAGAACCTGGCAATCCTGCTTGCTGGCGCTATTGTGGCGGCTGCCGGGGTTACCTGGCTCGCCACGCGACATGTTGCCGCCTCTCCGGCTTACGAGCAGGCGATACATCATGGCATCCGGACATTTCTGTTCCCGTCGCAGTGGAGATGGTATGAAGATGCAGGGCTCCTCATCCCCCTGATTCTGCTCGGAGCGGGAGCCTTTCTGCAGCGCAACCGCACGCCTGCCGGCAGGCTTTGCACGGCGGCTGTTCTCAGCGGCAGCAGCTGCGCGGTTGCGGCGTTCCTTTTTGTCCCGGTGCACGGGCCTTATCTGTTGACCCGCCTGCAGCCGCTTCGTGGATTTCTGATGGTCTATGCCGTCGGTGCGCTACTCATGGGCGGATTCCTGGGGGATTGGCTGCTGAGGCCGGCAGCCACCTTGCAGGGGCGGATGCGGCACCTGCTGGCGCTGGCTCTCCTCGTTGCAGCCGTGTTGGCAATGTACCTTTCCCAGCTATCGACTTATCCGGCTTCGGCGCATCTGGAGTTGCCGGGCACTACTCCCCGCAACCCCTGGCAGCAGGCTTTTCGCTGGATCGCACGAAACACGCCGGCGGATGCGGTTTTCGCAGCAGACCCGGGAATGGCCTTCACTGCAGGCGAGGATTCGCAAGGGTTTCGGGCTACGACCCGCCGCAGCCTGCTGCCGAACGATAAGGATGAAGGCATCATCGTGGCAGCAGCGCCACAGCTCGCCGAGCTCTGGGTCATGCCAAGAAATGCCCAGGTGGGAATCAATAAAATGACCGACGAAGATCGCCGGTCACATTTACGTCCGCTGGGAGCGGACTGGATCGTATTGTCTGCCAATGCGGCAACTGCCCTGGACTGCCCTTACCGCAACCCATCCGTACAGGTCTGCAAACTGTAATCGGGCTACTTCACCGTGAGAGCAACATTCAGGGTGTGCGTCGTAACCGTTGAGCCGTTGCTTCCATACGCAGTGACAACAACCGTGTAGGTTCCGGCCGCTGTTCCGGGGTTTCCGGACGGCGGATGGTGCAGATAGCCGTAACGGGCAGCGCACGAGCTCAACCCGATCGAGCTGGCCGCAAAAAGAGCGATAAAGCCAACGACGCGCAGCGTGGCAATGCCTGAACGGCGGCGGATCGCACCGATTCCTACCAGTGCCAGCAGGCCGGGCAGCACGATGGCGTATGCCGTATGGCTTCCGCCAAAAGGCGCGGGCGCAAGCTGAGACTGACCGGAAGCGGCCTGGGTCGTGATCTGGAGGGTGCTGTTTTCCGATGCAGTGGTCGTCGGAAGGATCGTCGTGGGATTGAAAACGCAGGTAGAAGTGTTTACCGGTTCGCCGGTGCAGGTCAGCGTGATGAGGTTGTTGAAGCCATTCTCCGGCGTAATCGTCAGAACCACCGTGGCGTAGTCACCGGGATTGACGGTCGCAGAGCTCGTATTTGCCGTGATCGTAAAGTCCGGCTGTCCGGTGGTGGCATCCGCTTCAGTCGTGACTGCGGTACTGGAAGCGGCGAACCCTTCCGCGCCGCTGTAAACAGCCGTCACCGAACGGTTATTGGCAGGCAGCTTGTCGACCGTCAGGGTCGCAACGCCATTTTCGACGAAGGCAGAACCCACTGCGCCTTTGGCAGATTCGAAGGTGACGGAACCAGAAGTGACCGATTGCCCTGCTACATCAGCAACTTTCGCCGTGAACGTGGTTCCCTTCGAATCGTTTGCCACGGAAACCTGGGTACGGGTACCTACCTGCGCCCAGGCGGTGCAAGTCATGCCCAGAAGTCCTACCGCCAATGCGAAGCCCGCAGCTTTACCTGCTGCGCGGGTGCCGATGCCATGCTTCCCAAACTGCAAAATCATTCTTCGGATTCTCTGCTCTCTCAAAAAACATCCAGGCGCAAGGGACACCCCCGCCAACATCTCATTGTATCTGAGCGGGGACGAATCCTTTCCGCTGATCAGAGAATGTGCCCCGGGAATCTATCTGTCCTGCCAGTATTCCCTATAGACGTCGCAAACGCCAATTCGTGCAAAGCTCATACACCAGATTTGTTTCGTGCCTAAGGCTTCCAGCCGGAATTTCACCCTGGATGACATCGCCCTTCGACATGATTCTCTGACCTGGAAAACCCGCCGGTACCCCCTAGTAATACAGGTACTTCCGCCATTTCTGGTCCGAGTGCCCGATCATCCGCATAATGTGGCGGCTGGTGTGCAATGAAAAAGGCCGGGGCTCGCGCATCAGCTTCATGTCCTGCAATTCGTTCAGCAGCTGGTTTCCCTTGCGGCGATTGCAGCTGTGACAGCATGCGACCAGGTTCTCCCAGGTGGAGAGACCACCGCGTGAGCGCGGCTGCACGTGATCGAGCGTAAGCTCGGCAGCGTGGAGGACGATTCCGCAGTACTGGCAGGTGTTGCGGTCGCGCAGCAGGATGTTCTTGCGGGAAAGTGCGCGTGTCTGGTGCGGGATGCGGCGGTACTCGAGCAGGCGGATCACGGACGGCATGGGCATATGAGCACGAGCGGCGTGCAGCATGGCTCCCTGCTCTTCTTCGGTGCGGGCAACTCCCTTCAAAACCAGCACCAGGGCGCGGCGCGCTCCGCAGATGTTGATCGGTTCGTAGGAGGCGTTCAGCACAAGAACCGGTGTTTGCATGGACGCGTCGAAACGAACCCGCCGCTCCGCCGGCTCTGCATGTTGCATGGTGTGGCATTTGGCAAGCGATTTCTGTTTCCTCGCATGCACCGTGGCTTTCCCTAGCGACATTCTCATTCCCCGTCTCCTCTTCCCGCGTTGACTCGTTCCTGCCTACTGCAGCGTGCTGCCTCCATCCCAGAGAGCCACATCCAGCTCCATGGGCACTTCGACCGCCGGCTGCGGCCGAAAAAGTTCAAGCCCGCGCCGCTGTGCGCGGGCTGCCGTGGCAACCGTCACCGAGGCCGCTCCGGCGCGGCGCAGCATCTGCGCACAGGCCCGGGCCGTGGCTCCGGTCGTATAAATGTCGTCTACCAGCAGCACATGCCGTGCTTTAACCTGTTCGGTCTCGGAAACAAAAAAAGCGCCGCGCAGATTGCGCCGGCGCTCAGACTGGTTCAAGCCAGCCTGACTTTCCGTGGCCCGTCGCCGGGTCAACACATTCTTGGCAAGGGTGCCCTTCCACTCGGGGCGAAGCTGCCGGAGGCTTCGTAAGAGCGCATTGGCCAGCAGCTCGGCCTGGTTAAAGCCACGCTGGCGCCTGCGCGCCTTGAAAAGCGGCACGGGAACAACCAGTATTTCGCTGGGGAGACTGCTCGATGTATGTAACTGGGCCGCCATCAGAGCTCCCAGACGGGCAGCGACCGGTTCGAGTCCCTCGTATTTCAGCAAATGCAGGAGCGACCGCATAGTGCCCGTGTAGAGGCCGTACGCGATTGCCCGCTCAAAGGCTGGAGGACTAAGCCGGCACGGACGGCAGAACATTTCCTCGCGCTCCAGGTGGAATTCGCCGAAATCCGACACACCAAGATCTTCGCCGCAGCAACTGCACAGCAAAGAGGATTGAGGAGATAGGTTTTTCCAACAGGAATTGCAGACAGGAAGCCGTGTAAAGGTCGTCAGGGGGTCGCCGCAGACTCGGCAGTCAGCGGGAAAAAGCACAGAGGTGATGCCGTCGGCCGGACTTCGGAGCACACGAACTACTGCGCGCCATGCCGTTGCCTGGCTTGACGGAAGGTGTTGCGTCAGTACATCGGTCTGACTGCGGAAGACGCACCTCGCTCGATCGCGAACCGGATCGGAGTCGTCCAGCTCCCGATGGCGCTTAGTATACGCAAACTCGCTCAAAATAAGAAGCCGAACCGCGTAAGATGTTCTTCCTTATCAATTCGCGTAACAACGATGCTTAGCGCCTTACACCGCCGAGCATCGCAATTCCCAGCCGAAAAACGGCAAGCCATGCCCTTGGGTTGAAAATGTCGAGCCCCGCAGAAAGGCGTGCAAGACGCACCAGTTCCGACGGCGGGAAATCGGGGACCTTTGCCATCATCTTCGCGGCTTGATCGCGGTTTCCCGGCGCCTTCGTCCGATCTGCTCTCTGCAGCAGTCCTGGCAGCTGTGTGAGTGTCGGATCGGGACAATATGCAGGCGTGCCGGGCTGATAACGCCACGACTCCGCGAGTGTGCCTGCGTCGTAGGGATCAAAACCAATCTGATCCAACAAACCGAGCACCACTTGCCTTGCATATTGGTCATCGCCCGCGACCGGAAGCGCCACGCGGTTGGCAGCCCCCTTCGGCAACGATTTGTTCGCAAGGCTGTAGGCGGTGATGTTGTTGAAGGCCTTGATAACCGAATGTCTCAGGATCTGCCCGGTCCATTCACTCTCGATCCTTCCCCTGTCGATCTCCTCGATACGGCCATCACGCAACGGATAGTAGTTCCCCGTATCGATCACCGGTGTGCCGGCAGGGAGCCGTGCCAGGAGATTCCTCGGAAGAAGAGGCACGCTTTTCATCGGAATCGTAAGCACAAGGCAATCCACTTTATCCGCCACTTCGGCTATAGAAACAGCAGTGGCTCCGGTTTCACGCGCGAGGCCGACAAGCGTTTCCGGCCCTCTCGAGTTTGCAATAACCACCACGTGCCCGGCGCTGCCAAAGTGCCGCGCCAAAACCGATCCGATATTCCCTGCACCGACGATCCCGATCTTCATCGCTTCTCCCTCATCGCAAAACTACAACGATCGTTTTCCATGCCACCTAGAGATGCGGAAACGATCGTTGTAGATTCAGGCAGGTTCACTTATTCTCGAACTGGGATGAAAACGGTAAAGAAGCGGGGCCAGGAGACACCGAAGGAATCCATGGCTGCGGGGAAAGAGCGATCCATTGTCGGGGCTGCGCACGAACATTTCCTCCGGCATGGCTTCTCCGGCGCGTCCATGGACGCCATCGCTGCTTCAGCAGGCGTGTCAGTGAAGACGATCTATAGCCACTTTGAAAACAAAGAGGCTCTCTTCAACCAGGTAATGATCGCAGCCTGCACCGATCATCTCCTTACAGAGCAACTTCCATCCGACGACGCGCTCGAAGCGCGCTTCCCATGGTTCGCGAATGCGACACAGCGCGGCTTAATGGAAGCCGGACTGACCTATCTCGGCCATCTGCTTTCTGCAGAGCAACTGGCGCTCTATCGCGTTGTGACACAGGATGCCGCTCGCTTCCCCGAACTGGGACGCCAATATCAGAAGAACTTCGCGAAGGGTAGAACCGCTATCCTGGCGGCTTACCTGAGAAACCTGGCGCGAAAGAGAAACTGGACCAGGCGGGACGCAATGCAGGATGCAGCACTTTACGAGGCCCTGCTGCGCGCACAGATCTTTGAGGAAGCGCTTCAGGGTCTCCTGAGCGTAACAGCCGAGGCGATAGAGAAGCATGCCCGTTCGGCCTCGAAGATCATGTGGAAGTTCATCTCATCGGACGACTGCAGATAGCGATCCCGAATTCAGCTCTTTGTGGACGGCGATCCACCCGGCTTGCGGATCGGCCCTGGTTGAGGGCGCATCTTCCTAACCCAGGTCTTCAAATCCACGATTGAGATATTCACTAGGATTGGTTCCAACAACTCGCTTGAATGCTTTGCTGAACGCAGCATCGGACTCGTAACCGACCGACCGGGCGATGTCTATGAGCTTTTTGTCGCGCTGTTCAAGTAACTGCATTGCCTTCTGCATCCGCCACTCAGTTACATATTCCAGTGGTGCCTGTCCGAGCAGCGCTTTAAAACGCGCGGCGAACGCGGAGCGAGACATGCCCGCCGCCTCAGCCAGGGACTCGACCGTCCAGGGTGCATTCACCCTGTCGTGAATAGCGCTGAAGGCAGAGCCGATTTGCGGATCGAAGATCGCACGAAGCCATCCTTTGTTGCGTTCCGGGGCCGACGCTATATGCGCACGGAGTACCTGGATGAATAGGACCTCGGCTAGCCGGGTTGCGACGACTTCAGATCCCGGCGCGTCTTCCGCCATCTCTGACGCCAGCGCTTGCATCGTGATGTGAAGAGCATGCGTGCGCGCCTGATCGGCCTTCATGAGGATGAAGCTCGGCAACAACTGCGTGATCGGCTTCAGACTGGCGCGGTCGAAACTCATGGACCCACAGACGATGGACGTGGGCGCGCCACCGCCTCCATGGTGAACGACATTGCTGTAGGCCTTCGCCGCGATCTCGTGGAAACTCCAACGCGGACGTGTTCGCGGGCTATCGCGCAAAACAATCGAAGTCCCCCGTGCCAGCAAGAAGCAATCACCACCGGTGAGGGGAATCGGCTCCGGAATGCCCTCAACACTTAGCCAGCAATTGCCGCGCGAAATCATGGCAAAGTGTGCCAGGTCTGTGGGTGAAACCTTTTTGCCGGGGCGCGTAGCTTTTTCTTCTGTGTCTTTCTGGCTTATCGCGCCCCAGGGAGCTGTGGCTTCCAGCCTGTGCAGACCGAAGGCGGTTACGTGCATCGTTCGAAAGATGTCTGTTATCGGGTCCAGTGCAGCCTCCCAGTTTGGACGAATAGACAAAACATTAGGACTTGCGGGCAGTTCTCGTCCACCGTCAAAGCAATCTACTCCTCAGTACTGAATCCTACACATCTGCTGAAGGGAGTAATTATGGGAAAGCTTGAAGGTAAGGTTGCGGTCATCACAGGTGGATCGAGCGGCCTGGCCCTGGCCAGCGCCAAGCGGTTCGTTGAAGAGGGTGCCTACGTTTTCATCACGGGCCGGAGGCAGGAGCAGCTCGATGAAGCCATCAAGCTGATTGGCCGGAACGTGACCGGGGTGCGCGGCGACGCGGCCAATCTCGACGACCTCGACCGCCTGTTCGACACGGTCAAGCGGGAAAAGGGCAGGATCGACATCTTGTACGCGAGCGCCGGCATGGGCGAAGCAGTTCCACTGGGCGAGATTACTGAGCAGCACTTCGATGCGGCCTTTGGCCTGAATACACGCGGCACTTTGTTCACGGTTCAGAAGGCGCTGCCGCTCTTCAACGACGGTGGATCGATCTTCATGACCGGTTCAGTTGCTTCAGTAAAGGGATTCCCCGGCTACGGTGTGTATGCGGCGAGCAAGGCGGCGTTACGCTCATTTGCACGCACGTGGCTCAACGAATTGAAAGGCCGGAATATTCGGGTGAATGTGCTGAGCCCTGGACCAATCGCCACACCGATGCAGGACCAGGTTCTCACCGAGGAGGCGAAGCGGATGTTCGAATCCCTGATCCCGCGAGGCAAGATGGGACGCCCTGAGGAGATTGCCACGGCCGCGCTGTTTCTTGCTTCAGATGATTCGAGCTTCGTGAATGGGGTGGAACTATCTGTCGACGGCGGCTTCTCGGCAATCTAAATTAACGTATCTCGGTGAGTGCATTAATCGCCAATGCACTCATCCAGATTGTTCGATGAACGCATTGGATAAGTGGCAGACTGGACTTTCGTTGGGCCACCGCGAAGTATCCGGAGAAATCAAAATTGTCCGCCCGGCATGCCTTTCATATTGACCACATGCTTGTCGGCATGATGCGTCTCAACACATACGAAGTAAGAACGAAGGCCATGACGAGAATGGGATCAAATTTGTCCCAGGTGCTGCCACCGACATTCAGCTGTGAATAAAACGTGAGCAAAAGGGTGATCACGAGACCAGCGTAAGCCCACTCAGTCAATCGAGGCACCTTGGGAACTAAAAGGCCCAGGCCGCCAAGGATGTGGGTCGCGCCAATTAGCGGAATGATATAGAGCGGGTATCCGAGTTGCTGATTGGCGATCCGCCATTCGCCGGGATCATGGATTAGATATAACCTTCCGAAGTACACCCAGACGAAGGCTACAAGACCGGTTATGACCATCGCGGCAATTTGAGTCGCTCGACCTGCCCATCCGGATTTATCGATTGTGTGTTCAGCGTTCATATTTTGATGAATCCTTTTCTAGCCGGTTGAATGATTTAGATCGTTCTGCAATAAGTCGGCTGTGGCATAGCACGGAGCAAGGAAGGCAGGAACCGTCGTTCAAACAGGGCGCCGTGATGGCCACGGCTCCCTGTTCCCGCCCCAGGGCGCTGAAGTGCTCGCCCCGGACTTACTCCTTGACGGCGTTTCGTGCAGCCGCAAACACATCATGGGCGGAGGTCGTAGCTGCTACGTGCTCCGTACCTGCGATTCCGAGGTCCATCCATCCCGCGTTAACGCTCTCAAACATTTCTTCGGCAGGTCCAGTGTGGCCCTTCGGGATGCCGAACTGCTCAAACGCTTCTGCCCATCCCGCGCGCGGAACTGCAAAGGCTTTTACGTCGAGTGTCAGAACCTCACCTAGTTGTCTGGCCACTTCATCTGCGCTTACCATCGAACCCAACTCGATAACGCGATGCCCTGACCACGCCGGCCCGGTCAGAAGCGTTGCCACCTCTGCGCCGATATCCTCTGACGCGACCATGGTCGATTTCCGGTTTGTCGGATTGTAGAAGACCGGGAGTGTTCCGCCCTGGGCGGCCTGCAACCCGAAAAGAAAGTTCTCGAAAAAGCCACCTGCGCGCACGAATGCGACTGGAGTTGGCAGGCTGCGAAATCCTTGTTCCAGGAGTGACAAGGCCGTGACGTTCCCCACGCCGCTTTTTCTATGCGCACCCATCGATGAGAGCGCTACCACCCGCGGTGAGTCTACTTTGGTCAGCGCCTCGACATAATTTCCAATGATGCTCCTTGCTTCTCTGTAATCAGGCGAGGGTGCCCATATCGCCGGCAGCATAACAAAGGCGCCTTCAACATCTTTGAGTGCCGCTGCGATAGCTGTCGCGTCGTTCCAGTCTCCATGCGCTAACTCCACGCCCTGATCTGCCCAGTGCGCCGCCTTATTGCGATCGCGCACAAGTGCTCGCACCTGCTTGCCTTGCTTCAGCAGATGCCGCGCAGCCGCGCCGCCAACTTTTCCCGTGATGCCCATGACCAAATACATGCCCGTGTTCTCCTCTTGCCTCGGAATTGGCCGCCCGTTCAAATGAGTGACCTGATCGTTAGAGGTAAAAAATAACCAACGGTTACAAAATAATCGATGGTTATTTTTGGACGTGCTGACTGACGAGTCATGTGAGATCGCGATCTTTTTAAACCACTGGTTATAAAGCAACAAGCGGTCGCACAAGTCGTTAATCGGGGCTAAGCTATTCAAGTGACGTCCCCATCACCGAGTCGCCGTGCAGAGCGCAAAGAGAGGTTGCGGAGCGAGATCCTCGCGGCTGCGAGCAAAATGTTTGCCGATCGTGGTTACGAAGCCGTGACGCTTCGTGAGATCGCCAAAGAGATCGGCTATACGCACGCCGTGATCTATCAGCATTTTCCTGACAAAGCGCACATCCTTGCCGAGTTGAGCCGCGAGACGATCGAACTGTTGATTCAGAACTTCGACGCAATTGCCGCGAAACATCTTCGACCGAAGGAGCGACTTTTTGCGACTTCACGTGGCCTGGTTGAGTTCTGCACGGCCCATCCACAGCAGTTCCGCAACGTTTTCTTCGGGCCGGAGAATCGCAACGGCATTCGCGCAGGACAATATATCGATGACATTGGCCGGCCTCTGTTCCAGCGATTTGTACAGCTCTTTTTCGACGTGGCCAACGATGAAGGACTGCCAAGCAGGAACGACATGGTGGTGGCCCATACCTGGTGGTACACGATCTTTGGCCTCGCCACACTCATGGTGATTCAAGGGGTTGTCCCTGAATTGCCTGACCAGACTCTCGTGGTCGAGCAAACGATCGCCACACTTTGGGCAGGCGTTCAGGCTGTTCCGCGCTTGCCGAAGAGCGCAATCGCGAAGCGATCCGGCCGGTCGAATGCCTCAAAGAAATAACGGCTTCAGACTATCTCGGAGTCGCTAGAGCCAACAGTGACGCCTATCTCAGCTTCTCGATATCCGGTGCTGGCTCTAACCGCGGGGAACAGGGCATTTCCTGCTCAATGCGCACTTCGCCTGGAGCGTTCTCTTTACAGGCCAAAATGTCGCGAGGAACGGCTTGTGTTTCGGGAGACAAGCCGCCGCCGCCATCTTGAAGAACGTGTTTTCAATCCAGGTGGCCTCAGTTCTTCGCCGAAGATACCGGGGAGGCTCACTGCGGGCTCACCCTGAGCAGAAGCACTCCGTGGGAAGGCACCAGAGCCGTCACCTGGCCGTTCTTTGCCTCGACTTCGCTTCCCTTCCACAGGTCGCGTAGTTTTGCGCCCTGGGCGAAGCCAACGTCCTTGAGGCGGAGTGTCATGGGCGAGGCAAGCTCTCCGCGATTGAATAGCGCTACGGCTTTGGCTCCTCCGGAGAGCGGCTTGGCCCAGACTTCATAGGGACCGGCAGCCCAGAGGCGGTCGCCCTGCTTGCCGAGCGCGTCCTGATCGACGGCAATCACATCCTTGCTGGTCAGGATGCTCAGTGTTTCCGGAGACATCTTGCTGAGATCGTTGCCGGCGAGCAGCGGCGCAGCGAGGATCGCCCACAGAGCCATGTGCATACGGTATTCGTCGGCGTTCATGCCGCCGTTTCCAACCTCAAGCATATCGGGATCGTTCCAGTGGCCGGGCGAGGCGTACTTTGCGAGGCCTGCCTGCGAGAAACCAATGGATTCCATGCGCGCGTAGTTGTCGTGAATATCGCCGGTAGTGCGCCATGCGTTGCCGCCGGCTTCGGGCGCCCATGCCCATACGTCGTACCAGCCAGCCTGGCTGAAGCTGAATACAATCGGGCGTCCGGTTGCAACGAGCGCCTTGTGCATCTTTTCATAAGCTGCCTTGTCGATTGCAAAGGCCTTCAGGCGATCGCCTCCGGATTCCTTCTCCATCACATCGACGAGGCCGCATTGGTCGTACTTGAGGTAGTCGATACCCCACGCCGCGTAGGTCTTCGCGTCCTGCTCTTCATGGCCGTAGCTGCCTTCGTAGCCGGCACAGGTCTTGGGCCCGGGCGAGGAGTAGATGCCGAGCTTGAGACCCTTCGAGTGAACGTAGTCGGCGAGCGCCTTCATGTCGGGGAACTTCTTATTGCTCTGGATATTTCCGCTGGCGTCGCGGTCGCCTTCCCAGGTGTCGTCGATGTTGACGTAGATGTACCCGGCATCGCGCATGCCACTGGACACGATGGCGTCGGCCGCGGCGCGGACATCGGCATCGGTTACTTTATCGGCAAAGTGGTTCCAGCTGTTCCAGCCCATCGGCGGAGTTGCTGCGACTTCTTGAGCGAAAGCAGAAATGGTGAGAAAAGCGAAGGCAGCAATGACAGACAAAAAACGTCGTGACATTTTCGGTGCAACTCCCCGATGTATTTTTGGTGTTTCGCAGCGAAGTTTACATGACGCAAGTTACGAAGCGTTTCGTTGTCGAAAGGTTCCTACGAGCCTGGCTTTTCCGATTGCGAAGCACGGAGCCCCGGCGTTGACCCGGAAGCGCGAACCAAGAAATGCGACCCCGGTTACCATGAGCCAGCCTATCGTCGCCGCTCCGTCGCTCGATCTGGAAAGAGTGGCGCGAGCGAGTTTCGATATCTTTTCCCGGAAGAGTCGAACGGAATGAGTGTGAGCGGAATCCATTCCAGATGCGGCCCCGGGCTGGTAAACTCAGCTTTTTCAAGGCTAAGTTGAACAGCCACAGGAGGCACCCCTTGTCCGCAGAGACCCCGTTCCAGCCCTTTGTACCCGCCACGGAAACGCGGCCCGAGTTTTCTGTTCGAGCGATCCTGCTGGGCTGTCTCTTTGGTGTGCTCTTTGGAGCCGTGACTGTCTATGTAGGCCTGCGTGCAGGACTCACTGTCGCGGCTTCGATCCCGATCTCGGTGCTCTCCATCAGCGTTCTCCGCGCCCTCGGCCGTGCCTCGATCCTTGAAAACAATATCGTCCAGACGACCGGCAACGCCGGGCAGTCGATTGCCGCAGGCGTGATCTTTACCCTTCCGGCGTTGATCTTCCTCGGCTTCGATCTCGAGTACGCGCGCATCTTCATCCTCGCCCTGCTGGGTGGATGGCTGGGCGTTCTCTTCATGATTCCGCTGCGGCGCCAGCTGATTGTCGAAGAACATGGCAATCTGACTTATCCCGAGGGTACAGCCTGTGCCGACGTACTGATCGCAGGCGAACGCGGCGGATCGTTCGCAAGCCGCGTCTTCTTTGGACTGGGACTCGGCGCGCTCTACACGCTTTTCCAGAATGAGAACCTGCTGGGTGCGTGGCCGGGAACTCCAAACTACGAGCCCAAATGGCTGCCCGGAGCGGCCATCCGTGCCGAAGCGACACCGGAATATCTCGGCGTCGGCTACATCATCGGGCCGCGCGTGGCCGGCGTTCTCTTTGCCGGAGGCGTCTTCAGCTGGCTGGTGCTGATGCCTGCGATTCACTTCTTCGGAGCGCATCTGCCGACGGCAATCTATCCTGGAACCGTACCGATTTCGCAGATGGGACCAAGTGATCTATGGAGAACGTACATCCGTCCCATGGGCGCGGGAGCCGTCGCCGCCTCGGGCCTCATCACATTGCTGAAGACGGTGCCGACGATCGTGGGAGCACTCGCAGCAGGGCTGAAGACTCTCGGCAAGAATGCGCCCATGTCCTCGGCACAGCGCACAGAACGCGATCTACCGATGAGCGTGGTACTGGGCGGCAGCGTGGTACTGGTGCTGCTCATGTTTCTCTTTTTAACCTTCAAGCCGGTGCCGGGAGCACAGGTGGGCTGGCTGGCAAACCTTGCAGCCTCTCTTCTGGTCGTCATCTTCGGATTTCTTTTTGTCACCGTCTCATCGAGAATTGTCGGACTGATCGGCAGTTCGGCGAATCCTATCTCCGGCATGACGATCGCAACGCTGATGGCGACAGCAGCCATCTTTCTCGTAAAGGGTTGGACAGCACCCGCTTTCGGAGCGCTCGCCATCACGATCGGAGGAACAGTCTGCATTGCCGCTGCAAATGCCGGCGACACTTCACAGGATTTGAAAACCGGCTTCCTGATCGGCGCAACGCCGTGGAAGCAGCAGATCGCTGTCATGGTAGGCGTAATGGTGTCGGTCTTTGCCATCGGCATCACGCTCAATGCCATGAACCAGGGCCTTGAAACCTTCACGCCGATGAAGCAGCCAATTCCCTATAACCTGAACGCTCCCATCGATGGAGTGCAGGTGCAGCAGGCGCATTTCAAGCGCGCGCACTTCCTGCTTACGAAACCCGATCACACCACGCAGTTCATTGATGGTAGTGGTTACGTATTGTTGAATGCGCTGGGCTCGACCCAACTTGCGGACGGAAAGTACCTGCTCAATCCTCAGACGGGGCAGATCGAGATCCAATGGTCACAGGGCATCGGCAGCGAGAAGGCAGCCGCGCCGCAAGGCCGCCTGATGGCGACCGTAATCAATGGCATCCTCTCGCGAAAGCTTCCCTGGGGGCTGGTTCTGTTGGGGGTGTTTCTGGTTATCGCGGTGGAGCTACTCGGCGTCCGTTCGCTGTCCTTCGCTGTAGGAGCGTATCTTTCCATCGGCACAACGCTCGCCATCTTCTGCGGCGGTATCGTGCGCTGGATGGTCGACCGTGCCGTCGCGAAGGCTGGCGGCGATGCTTCCGAGACAGAGAGCGAAGTTTCTCCTGGCTCGCTCTACGCCAGCGGTCTGATTGCCGCCGGAGGCATTATGGGTCTGCTGGGCGTAGCGCTCAAGCTTTATGACGCCGCTACAGGCCACGAAATACGCCTGTGGTTCGCACCCGACAGCGGCATTTATCAGCTGCTCTATCGCCAGCCGCTGTCGATCGTCATGTTCGCACTTCTGGCCTTCTCGCTCTACTACTTTGCGCGAAAGCCGCTCAACGACAAGTAAGCCTAATCTGCCCGAAGCTTCGCCAGCTGCTCGGGACGCGGAGGCTTCGTGACCAGACTGATCACCACGAGGCAAAGCAGCGAGGCGACCAGTGAGGGAAAGATCGCGTCCCGCTCGGCAATGATCGCAGGCAGGTGGTGGTGAATGAACGGGCTGTCCCAGAAGACCGTCATGAACGTACCGGCTGCGATAGCGCTGACCGCGCCGGCAGCATTCGCGCGCTTCCAGTAAAAGGCCGCGAGGATCACCGGCGTCAGCGCCGCCGAATAGATGGTGTACGCATAGAGCGTCTTCCGCAGTACGGATTCGGTATGCAGCGCCTGGTAAAGCGCCCATACTCCCAGCAGCACCACCATTAGGCGCGACACGATGAGCACCTGCTTGTCTGAAGACTTCGGCGAGATATACCGGACAAATACATCATTCACAAGATTTGTCGCAGGCGAGAAAAGGAAGTTGTTCGCCGTCGAAATAATCTTCGCGAAGACCGCACCCATCAGAAGCGCGCCAAGCACCGCGGGCAATCCATGCAGCGCAGTGTAAGCAAGGATCTCGCGAGGATGTTGCGACACCTCGCCGGTCGGGAAGACCACCGATCCGAGTACAGCCAACGTGACGATGATCGTCTCAAGGACGATCGTGCCCACGATCCAGCCGATGACGGCGTTACGCGCGTCTTTCTCTGACTTGGCTGAAAAGAACTTCTGGTACATGGCCTGGTTGCCGAGCATCAACAGGCACGTGGGCACAGCCAGCTCCAAACCCTGAATGAGTGTGAGATCGCCGAGCACCTCGAAGTGCGAATGCGGCAGCGCATGCATCGCTCCCGACCACCCGCCGGCAGCATGCAACAGGAAGGGATATGCCAGCAGCAGTGTGAAGGTCGCAAGCAGGCCGATGAAGACGTCCATGTACGCGACCGAAGACATGCCCGCGACGGCTGTGAAGACGATCACGAAAGCTGCAATGAGATATTTGCCAAGGTCTGGCGAGATCACCGTGGGGAAGACGAGATGAAGGATGTCTCCGCCGCCGATGAGCTGGTAGCTGGTGATTGCCGTATAAGTGAACAGCACCGCGATCACTCCGAGCACACGCGCCGCCTGGTTATAGCGGGCCTCCAGCAGATCGGGAATCGTGAACTGCGCGAACCTGCGCGCGCGCGGCGCGATGAAGTAGATCAGCAGCAGGCCGATCCAGCCTCCGCCTGCCTGCCAGAGCGCTGCGAAGCCGTGGCGATATGCATTCTCCGCTCCGCCGAGAAGTGAGCCGGAACCGATCCACGATGAGAGCAGCGTGAAAACCAGCACAAAGGCTGAAAGCGAACGGCTGGCGACAAGATAATCGGCCTTGGTCTTGACCTTATGGATGCGCGAGAAAGAAACCACCAGGAGAGTGACGACAATCGCGCCCAGAACACCGGCATAAAGAGGAGACATGCAGCTCCAGAGTAAGGGAATAACAGTAAGTCTACATCCGGTCGATGGCCTGGGCCATGAGATTAACCAACCAGGAAGGACAGCGCTGTGCACACCTGCGCCGCGGTAAGGCCAGCCACCTTTAACCGCTTGCTGCGCGAAGTCTGCCCGGCAATCAGCGACACTGCGGAGGATGAGACGCCGAGCACCTCCGCGGCAAAGGCCAGCAGTGCTTCGTTCGATCTGCCATCGACTGGAGGCGCGGCTACGGCAACCTTGATGCGTGCCTCCGCTCCTTCGACATAAAGGCCGGTGATCTTTGTCCGGCTCGCGCGCGGCGTAACCCGTACTGCAAGAATCGCTCCGTCAGCCGCGTCACGAACCGCATCCGCTAAACCCAGGCTCACGCCTGCTTCACTCGCTGACCAAACAGGGCCGTGCCGATGCGCACCAGCGTCGAGCCTTCCTCGATGGCGATCTCGAAGTCGCCGGACATGCCCATCGAGAGCTCATCGAAACTAAGTCCGGAGAAACGCTTTGCATAGCTCTCGCGCAACTGGCGCAACTGGCGGAAGCACTGCCGGGCGGCTTCCAGATCCTCATCGAGCGGAGGCACCGTCATCAGCCCGCGAACCCGCAGTGAGTACAGGTGAGGAGCCTTCTCGAAGAACTCATCCAACTCGGCGCTGCCCGGCTGAAAACCGCTTTTGGCCTCTTCCTCACTGAGCTTGATTTCAACCAGAACCGGCAGCCTATGCCCAAGCTTCTTTGCGCTATCGTTCAGCCGCTCGGCAACTCGCAACGAATCGATCGTATCGACTCCGGAAAAGAACTCCGCCGCCTTCGCAGTCTTGTTCGATTGCAAATGCCCGATCAGGTGCACCTCGATGCCGGGCTTCGCTTCACCGATTGCCACACCCACACCGGCTGCAGCCAGCTCGGCGTGCTTGCGCTCAAACTCCTGCACGCGGTTTTCACCGAAGAGGTTAATACCCGCGTCGACCGCTTCAAGAATCGCCGAGGCAGGATGCACCTTTGAAACCGCCATCAGCCGTACTTCTTTGCGCTTGCGACCGCTGCGCACGCAGGCCACATCGATTCGTTCCTCAATCGCCGACAGTCGTTCCTTGAAGGTGCTCACACTCTCATCTTAAAAGAACAAAGGCAGGGATCGCTCCCTGCCTTTATCGTGTTTGCGACCCAGCTACTGTTTCGCGATCCACTCTTTCAGCTTCGGCTCCTGCGAAGCGCGCAGGTCGATGCAATCGTTCATATTGTTCTTAGCCCGCTCGAGTGCATTCGCAGAAGCATGCACCGGGTGGGTCGAGAAGAACTGGAGCACAGCGTCACGCTTGTCGGCGCTGCAGAAGCTTCCTGCCGCTCCTACAAGGCGGCCGCCAGCCATGGTCGTGAGCTGAGCCTTGACCTTGTCCCAGTTCTGCTGCACATAATCCCAGGCGAGCTCGCGCGTGCCGGGGCTGCGCAGCGCTGCTGTGAACTGGAATACCGCGTCCTGGTTCCGGACCTTGCCGGATGCCGCATATTCCAGCGACCGCTTCGCCAGCGCGGGGTCCTGGAACTGCGCAAGCAGATGCAGTGCACCTTCCTGCACGACAGGATCGGGCGACGTCTCCGAGGTCTTTTGCAGCTGATCGAACAGCGCACCGTCTCCGCCGTATACCGCAACCGCAAGAGCCGCACGGCCCAGCGTCGGTTCTACAGAATCGGAATTCGCCTGGTAAGCCTCGGCCAGTTTTTTCGCTTCTGCAAGCACCTGCTGATCGCGGCCGGATTCACCGAGTGCCTGGAAGAGCTCTGCTCGCAGTTCGCGTTTCTCGGAGCTGTCCTGCGCGGAGGGCTGTCCCAGGCGATCGAGCGCGGGCTTGAAGTTCTTGCGCACCCAGTCGGCAATCGCCTGCTGTTCCTGCGGCGTCGCAGCGATCTGTGCCTGGATCGCCGACACATTGCCCAGCGCCAGCTTCATGACGGGGGCGTTCGTATCGTCCTTCACGCTCGCCGCGAGGTCGAGGTAGTCGGCCACAGAAGCCTGGTTCGCCTGCACGCGCGCCCACTCGTCTCCCAGAACCGAGATGCGTTCCGCCGGAGTCAGCTTCTGCTCCATGTTGGCGACGATCGAGTGAAACACTTCCGGGGTATATGCGCTGCGGTAGTACCCCTTGCCTTCGGCATCGGCAAAAAAGAGCGGAGCATCCGGAACCTTCACCGATCCATTCTGCCCGGAGAGCACATCGCACTGCGCCTTTCCGTCAGCAGATTTCACGCACACGGGGATCAGCCAGCTCTGTTCGGTCGCTTTCATCTCCGGGCTAAGGAAAAAGCGATGTTGTGAAACCTGCACGGAGCCGGACTGCGGCGCAGCAAAGCTCAACATCGGCACACCAGGCTGCGCGATGAAGTTCGCCATGATCTTGTCAATCGGCTTGTGGCTGATGGCAGTCTGCGCACCCCAGAAGTCCTCTGCCGTGGCATTGCCGTACATGTGAGCCTGCAGATAATTATGCACGCCCTGCCGGAAGGTCTCTTCGCCTTCGTAGTTCTCCATCATCAGGAGAATGGCGCTGCCTTTGTCGTACGTGATGCCGTCGAACATCTCGTTGATTTGGTCAGGCGTATCGGCTTCGGCGCGAATAGTGCGCGTGGTGCGCTGCGCATCGAGGTTCAGCGTGGACTGCAGCGTCGCTGCGACCTGCTGGTGAATATTCCATTCCGGATGCCAGGCCGCAATCGGCTTGTTCTCCATCCACGATGCAAAGCCTTCGTTGAGCCAGAGATTGTTCCACCACTGCATGGTGACCATATCGCCAAACCACTGGTGCGCCATCTCGTGCGCAACCACCAGGCCCACATTGCGCTTTGCATTGATGGTCGCGGTCTTTTCATTGATCAGCAGATCGGTTTCGCGATAGGTGATCGCGCCAAAGTTTTCCATGGCGCCGGCTTCGAAGTCCGGCAGGGCGATCATGTCCAGCTTAGGCATCGGATACTTGATGCCAAAATATGTGTCGTAATAGTGCAGCACGAACTCTGCCGCCTCCAGCGCGAACTGGCTGTACTGCACCTTGTCCGGCGTAGCGCAGGAACGGATCGGCACGCCATCGCTGCTGCCGCTCACGCACTGAAAATCGCCCACGAGAAATGCCACGAGGTAAGTCGACATCTTCGGAGTGGTCGCGAAGCGAATCGTGTGCTGTCCGATCACCGGCCCCGGCTTGTCAGAAACGATGTTCGTATTCGAGATAGCGGTGTCGTTCTTATCGACCGTGAGGCTTACATCGAAAGTGGCTTTATAAGCCGGCTCGTCAAAGGACGGAAAAGCGCGCCGGGCGTCAGTCGGTTCGAACTGTGTCACGGCATAGTTACGCTTTGCCGTTTTCGACAGGTAAAAGCCGCGCAGCTGATCGTTGAGAATGCCGCTGTAATTTACATGCAGGGTAATGCGGCCTTTGGGCAGCGAGCGCAGGAAGTGAAAGGTCGCCTGCTCCTTGTCCGTGTCTTCTGAAACTTCAGCTTTCAGACTGCGCCCATCAACATCCGTCGTGACATCGTGAAACTTTATCTCCGCCGCGTTCAGAGTGATCGCGTCCGTGCTGTCATCGAGCAGAACGTCGATCTCCTCCTCGCCTTCGAAGGTCGCCTTCGCCAGATCGGGAGTCAGCCTCAACCGATAATGCTCGGGATGAACGGTTTGCGGGAGTCGCTGCGCGTGTGCGCTAAAAGAGGAGGAACAAAGTGCAACCAATAGCAGGCCGAAGAAGGTACGGCCGGAGAACTTATGCATGAATCAACACTTCCTTCGAGGACGGTGGAATGGCGGCGACGATTAGCCTCTTTTCACCATAACCCAAAGCTAACTTCAGTGTCCGGCAGGCGCTTTGCCAGCAGCCCGGAAGGCGCGTAAGAAAAACACCAGGGGGACCATGGCGAGAGTCAGCCACCCAACCAGGCGGAAGCAATCCATAAAACCCAGCAGGCGCGTCTGGTCGGCTAACTGGTTGTAATAACGCAGGTAAGCCGCCCGGCTTGCGTCCGCGGCGGAATAACCGTGCTCCACCAGGTAGGAAGTCGTTCGTTGAATGGCGTTCTGCAACTGCGGCGACGAGGGCGGGAGATAGGCTCCGGTAATTGTCTGGTGGTAATCCTGACGGCGTTCACTCAGCGTTGTCACAAACGCGATACCGAAACTGCCGCCCCAGTTGCGAAAGAGGTTCGTGAGGCTGGAAGCCCGGTTGTTCTGGGCAGGCGAAAGCTCGGAGTAGGCAATAACGCTCACCGGCACGAAGAAGAATGCATAGCCCAGCCCCTGGTAGGCACGCGCCAGGGCGTAGTGGTTGTAATCGGTCTGCAGGTTGAACCCGCTATAGTGGAACATGGATAACGAGATCACCGTGAGGCTGCAAAAGATCAGCATCTTCGGGCTGACGATCTTTCGCTGAATCAGCTGCGCTCCAACCGGAGCCAACATCGTGATCACCAGCGCTCCCGGGCCGAGCACGAGACCTGCATCGATGGCCCGGTATCCATAGAGCGACTGCAGAATCTGCGGAATCATGGTCGTGGTTGCGAACAGTCCGAATCCGAAGACGAAGTAATAAACCGAAGCGATCGAGAAGTTACGGCTCTTCAGCAGACGTAACTCAATAATCGGGTCGCTTGTTTTCAACTCCCACCATATCGCCGCGATCCAGCACAGGATGGCGATGAAAAACATCCGCGTGATGAACGTGCTGCCGAACCAGTCGTCGATCTGTCCTCGGTCGAGCACGATCTCCAGCGCAGCAGAACCCAGGCCAATCAGCAGGATGCCGAAGACATCGATCTTCAACCTGCCCGCTTGCCGCGCCGTCTTGCGCTCGGCTTCGAATGCCGGGGGATCCTGCACAAATCGATTTGTCAGGAAAAGCGAAAGCGCGCCGATGGGGATGTTGATCAGGAAGACCCAGCGCCAGGTGTAGTTGTCGGTTATCCAGCCGCCGAGCACAGGCCCGATGGCGGGCGCCGTCACAATTGCAACTGTATAAAGCGCAAATGCCGAGGCGCGCTTCTCCGGTGGAAACGTATCGACGAGAATCGCCTGCTCGACAGGTGCCAGGCCACCGCCGCCTATGCCCTGCAGTACGCGGCTGATCAGCATGATGTTGAGCGACGGCGCGATACCGCAGAAAAATGACGTGATGGTAAACAGCGCCACGCACGCCATGTAGTACGTCTTGCGGCCGAAGACGCGGCTGAGCCAGGCGCTCATCGGGAGCACCACCGCGTTCGCAACCAGGTACGTGGTTAGAATCCACGTAACTTCGTCGAAGCTGCGCCCCAACCCTCCGGCGATATAAGGCAAGGAAACATTAGCAATAGAGGTATCCAGCAGCTCCATGAACGTGGCCAGCGTGACGGTGAGAGCAATCACCCACGGATTGACCGCTCGCCTGGCGGTAGACGCCGGTTGAGGAAGACTTGCTGTTGCCACCTTGCGCTGCCCTGCCCTTCTTACATCTGGATAGGGATAAGAGCGAGGAAACGACCGAAAGGTCGCAAAAAATGGCAGCCTTTTTAGGTTTTAAGGCAGTTACTGGACGATCTCGCGCCGGCGCAATGCTGTTTCCACATACCAGTTGAGGTGCGCCAGCGCGCCGCGAAGGCCCTTGTCCGTTTGCTCGATTCGGCTGATCAGCATGCCGCCCTCGAGAGTTGCGATCACCACGTTCACCACCTGCCGGGGGTCAACTTCTTTCCTGATAGCGCCGGCGGCAATGCCCTCTTCGATAAGCGCCTGCAGCGATTCTTTCCATGCGGCAAGAGCTTTCCGTACCTTCCTGCGAAGGATCGGATTTCCGTTATCCGAATCGACTGCGGTGTTTAAAAGCGGGCATCCGCCCGGGAATCCGGAGTGAAGCACGAAATTCGCAATGTTCTGTTTGAGGCGATCCAAAGGGTTTGCGATCGATGAAAGGCTCGTGCGGCGCTTGCTGCGAGTCGTCTCCCAGGCAAAGTCAAAAGCTTCGGCGGCCAGCTCTTCCTTGCTCTGAAAATGGCGATAGATGCCGCCCTTTTCGAGGCCCGTGGCGTGCATGATGTCCTGCATCGAGCAGCCTTCGTATCCACGCTGGTTGAACAGAGGTGCGGCTTTCTCGATGATTCGCTGCCTGGTCTCTTCGCCTTTGGTTGCCACAGGATACCCTCAACGTTAAAACCGTTCGGTCTCTTATGTTAACACCAGGTCAAGCCTCGCGGTAATCGAGCAGGACGACACCCACCAGGATGAGGCAAACTGGCCATATCCATCGTGTAACGGTTCGCAACCTTGATTCGCCTTCCGCGCTGTCGGGCGGCAAGCGCAATTCCATCCAGCGGCTCCAGCCGGCGGTGGCTCCAAGCAATGCGATCGACGAGTGGCTGATCTCCACAAGTGTTTCGTCTTTGACATTGCCGAAGGCGTGAGAGTGGGTCAGCAATACGGCGCCACCGATGGCGCAGAGTCCCGGAAAAACCAGCGCGGCGCGAGGCGACTGCCACCGGCCTGTTTCTACGGCCCATTGAAAGACGGCAAAACCCACAATCAGCAGCGCGAAGAACCGGTGTTCCAGCACCTCCGATTCTGCAAAGCTGGCCCAGAAGGGACGAGGCCCGAGCGGCCATGCTTCAGGATCGGCGCGAAGAACAATAAAGACAGCAAGACAGATGAAGAGAAGCGGCCAGTTTCTCGCCCATGCCTGCCTGCGGAATCTCGCGATCAGCGCAAAAGTGCCTGCCAACAGCACAATCAGTCCGGCCCAGTGATGGTTGTACTCCGACCACGCGCGATCCATCACGTCGTTTTCAGCGCCTTCACTGAAAGAGTCCTGCAGTTTGCTGCTGAGGGAGATCCGCTGCTTCAGCTGCGAAAAATCAGGGCTGTGCAACTCCGGCCAATGCCATTCCAGGCGCTGCACGATCTCTGCTTTCGACAGCTGATCCGGCCCGACATCCACGGCGGCCGGTTGCGAGGTTAGTGAAGCGGCAACCAGGATCGCGGTGAAGCCAAGACCGATCTCTACCTCGCTTACACGACGCAGCCGCTTCAGCAACGGCGCCGGATCGCTCGATGCGGCACGGGCAAGCAGAAAATTGCCGGCGCCAAGCACTACTGTCATCGCAAACAGGTAGACCTTCGCAAGCACCAGCATTCCGTACGAGGTTCCATACAGGCCGTTCCACGAACCGACGTAGAAACGCGCCATGCCCAGTCCGGCAAGTACGAGCATCGTCACTCCGGCGATCGCAATGGCGGAATAGCGCTGAACGAGTTTTCGGTTGCCCCCCTTGCGCAGGGCAACAAGGAGACTGGGCATCGCTCCAATCCACGCAGAGGAACCGAGATGATGCGCCGCAGTGAGTAACACCAGCAATGCGCGATCCTCGAGCCGGGACGCCGCATGACTCAGGGCGACGGAAGATCCCGTGATAGTCAACGCCAACAGCAGCGCAAACCAATGGAATGACGGAGCAAAACGCAGGAGTACCCAAAGAAGGATCGACGCGGACACGATGACTGCGTCCGAGAGAAAGAAGCCCGCTGTCAGCACGTCGTGCCAGCCAAGCCCCGACCCGTTCATCATCTCGACGGCGCTCTCAAGAGCCGATAAGGCCTGCGTCACCGCAAGCGCGAGCGCAGCCCAGCTGGTAAATCGGGCGAGAGAGCTTCGCAGCGAATTTTCAGTGAGTGCCGGCGTTGCTGCCAGCAGAAGGAAGATCACGCCTCCTACGGCAAGCGCTTCGAAGGAGAGCGTGAAGGCACGCAGCAGTACAGAGAAGAGATCGAGGTCCTGGATCAGCCAGATCACGAGTGCAGCTTACTCAACAGAAAAAGGAATTTCGCCGCGCGAGATATGTCCATCGGAAGAAAGAGCCTGCCAGCGCAGCGTGTAGCTGCCATGCTGCAGGTTGAGATGAGAGGTCAATTCGTTTGCGCCGTGCTGAGCTGACAACGAAACGGGCTGTGTCTTTCCGTCAGGCATCACCAGGGTCAGCTGCGAATGTGCGCCATCGACGCGCGAATTGAACTTCAGATCGACATCGATGGACGGACCATGAACTTTACCGTGAACGGCGGGATTCGAAGTCATAAGTACGGCATGTGCGAGGGCGATCCTGCAAAAGCCAGTCAACAGAAGCACCACGATTGCAGCGCTCGAAAAAGCCTTCTTCATACTTCCGTATCCCTTCCGTCTTTTACTGCGAATTACAGCGATGCGGCACGCACCGAAGCTCCGCTCATTTCCGCGGCGCGCGCTTCGGCGTAGGCTGCGGCACCCATCAGGGCGCAGCGGCTCTCAAGAATGATGCGAACCGGCGTATGCACTAACAGATCGCTCAGGCGGCCTTTGTCAATGAAGGCCTTCATAAACGCACCGTCCTGCATCTTCTTCAAAATCTTTGGAGCGATTCCGCCGCCCAGATACATTCCTCCGACGGACAGAACCTTCAGTGCGAGATTTCCTGCTTCTGCTCCATAGGCAGCAGCGAAGATATCAAGAGTTTTGGCACAGAGCTCGCTCTCGCCGGATTCTCCCAGTTCGCCGATCACCGCGTTGGGGTCCTCCTGCGCCATGCGTTCCTTGAGCCAGGCCGGCTCGTCCATCTTTTTGTCGTCGCGCAGGAACTGGTAAATATTCTTGAGGCCAATCCCCGAGACGACACGTTCGAAGCTCACGCGGCCATTTAACGTCTGCTGTAAATAGCGCAGCAGGTCGATTTCAACTTCGTTGCGCGGAGAGAAATCGCAGTGTCCGCCTTCGGAGGCCATGGGGATATGCGTCTTGCCATTCCAGACGAGAATCGCTTCTCCAAGGCCGGTACCCGCAGAGACGAGGCCACGATTGCCAACGGAAGAAGAATCGCCCGCGCTCAATTCGAAAATCTGATCGGCGGACAGCTCCGGAATGCCATAACCGTTCGCCTCAAGATCGTTGATCAGGAAGAGGTGCTCGATCTTCAGCGCGAGACCCATCTCGCGTGCATCGATCACCCAGGGAAGATTGGTGAGCTTCAGCCGGCCGCCGCGCACCGGACCGGGAACGCCGAAACAGGCCGCGGTGACTTCGGGATTGTCCGACTCCGTCAGAAACTTGCGAACGATGTCTTCAAGCCCGGCATACTCGCGGGCGGGAAACTTCTCGTCCTTGTAGTGCGTGAGGTGACCGCGCTCAAAACTGTAGAGCGCAAGGTGTACCTTGGTGCCGCCAACATCGCCCGCAAGAATCATCTTTCAATCTCCAGATAGCCTTTACCGTCTGCCCCAACCGGCGGAAGCAGTGCTGCCGCATCGCGGTCGAGCAGAAGCAGCAACCTGCCGCTCCGAGGCTGGATCAGCTGAGACGGCAGCGTCTCGGGATCGTATGGCCCCTGGAGCACCTTCTGCAACGGCTCAGCCTTGTCCTTGCCGCCAATCAGGAAGAAGACTTCCTTCGCCTGGTTGATGACCGGCCAGGTCAGCGTGATGCGCCAGGTGTCCTTCTGGGGCACATGGTTCGCCGTCACGATCTTCGCCAGCTCGTGGATAGCTTCGGTGTGGGGAAAGAGCGAAGCAGTATGGCCATCGTCGCCCATGCCCAGCGCGAGCACGTCGAATACCGGCGTTTCCGCGCCTTCCAGCTTGAACTGGTTGCGGATGGCCGATTCGTAACGTGCAGCGGCTTCTTCAGGATTGAGCTCGCCTTCCATGCGAAAGACATGATCCGGATTGAGCGGCACCTTGGAGAGCAGCTCTTCACGCGTCATGCGGTAGTTGCTGTCCTTGTCATCCGGTGGAACCGTGCGCTCGTCCACGAAGAACAGCTCGATGTCGTCCCACGGCATCGCCTTTTCAAAGGGCTGCGAGGGATCGGCCAGCAGGCCGAAGGTCTTCTTCGGTGTGCTACCGCCGGAAACAGCAACGCGAGCGCGGCCGCGAGCGGCTACACTCGCCTGGATCGTCTCAAGAAAATGGTCTGCGGCGGCGCGGCTCAGAGCATCCGCACCGTCGTAGACCCGGTATTCCACTGCAATTTTTCTCGACATTTGTATTCCCGTTTCTTAGAGCTTGTTCCACTTGCGGCCGTCGCGCTCGAGCAGCTCTTCGGCAGCTTTCGGACCCCAGTCGCCGCTGGCATAGTTCGGGAAGTCTGCCTGCTTGATCCCCGCCCACTTCTCAAGCAGCGGAGTAAACAGGGCCCAGGTCGCTTCGACACCGGCACGATGAGCAAACAACGTACCGTCGCCAAGCATGGCATCGAGCAACAGGCGCTCGTAACCGTTGGCAGAGGATTTGCCGAAGGCTCTTGCGTAGCTGAAGTCCATATTTACCGGGCAAACGGTCATATCCGGGCTTGGGTACTTGGCTCCGAAACGCAGCGAGATACCTTCGTCCGGCTGAATACGGATCGAGATCAGGTTCGGCTGAATCTCCGGGCAATGACCGCTGCCGGCGCGATCGAACAGGCGCATCGGAGGCTGGCGGAACTGGATTGTGATTTCGGTGACACGCTTGGCGAGGCGCTTGCCAGCGCGGATATAGAAAGGAACACCCGCCCAGCGCCAGTTCTCGATCTCGAGCTTCAAAGCAGCAAAGGTTTCGGTGTTAGAGTTCGGATCGACACGATCTTCCTGGCGATATCCGATGGCATCCTTGCCATCCACCTTGCCGGGGCCATACTGGCCACGCACCGTGTTGTCGATCTCGATCGGCTTGATTGCCTCCCAGACCTTCAGCTTTTCGGTACGAACGGCATCGGCTTCGAAAGAGATCGGCGGTTCCATGCAGACGAACGAGAGCACTTCCATCAGGTGGTTCTGGAGAATGTCGCGCGTTGCGCCGGCCTTCTCATAGAACGGCCCGCGGCCCTCGATACCGATACTCTCGGCTGCCGTGATCTGCACGTTGTCGATGTAGTTGCGGTTCCAGAGCGGCTCGAAGATCTCGTTGGCAAAGCGGAAGACGAGCAGGTTCTGCACCGTTTCCTTGCCAAGGTAGTGATCGATACGGAAGATCTGGTTCTCGTCGAATACCTTGCTGACTTCGGCGTTCAGTTCCTTGGCGGATTCGAGGTCATGGCCGAAAGGCTTCTCGATGATGACGCGGACCTGTCCCTCCTTGGGGTGGACCATGTCATGCTTGCCGAGATGCTCGACAATGTCAGAGAAGTATTCGGGCGCCACGGCCAGGTAAAAGAGGCGATTACCCTTGGTGCCGTGCTCCTGGTCGTGCTTCGCCAGCAGATCTTTCAGCGCGGCGTAGCCTGCTTCGTCGTCGAAGTTCATCGCATGGTAGCTGACCTTGCTGACGAACTTGTCTACGTTCTCTTCACCCTTCTGCACGCCGCCGAACTCGAGGATGCCCTTCTTCATGTCCTGGGCAAAGCTTTCGCCCAGGTCACGGCGGGCAACGCCGACGATGCCGAACTGCTCCGGCAGAAGGCCTGCCTCTTCGAGATGATAAAGGGCTGGCAGCAGCTTGCGCTTGGTCAGGTCTCCCGAGGCGCCGAAGATGACAACGACGCCAGGCTCAGGAATACGCTCGTTCTTCTGCGCGGTCTTGGCCACGCTCTCCGGGGATACTTTTACTTCCGTCGCCATAAAATGTCCTTCTCTTGCTCGGAACGAATGCGGCCGGACAAAGCCGGCCGCATCACTTGTTTCTGTTAGTCCTTCTTGACGGCGTGGCCGCCGAAGGCATTGCGCTGGATCGCGATCATGCGGTCCGTGAAGTTGTTGTCTTCGCGCGAACGGATACGACGGATCAGCGACTCGGTGATGACGGGGGCGGAAACGTTGAGGTCGATCGCTTCGAAGACCGTCCAGCGGCCTTCGCCGGAGTCGGCAACGTAGGCTTCCAGGCCATCGAGGGTCGGGTTCTTCTGCAGCGCTTCAGCAGTCAGGTCGAGCAGCCACGAACGCACGACGCTGCCGTAACGCCAGATCTCGGAGATCTGAGCCAGGTCGAGCTTCAGCTCTTCCTTCGCCTTCATGATCGAGAAGCCTTCAGCATAGGCCTGCATCATGCCGTACTCGATGCCGTTGTGAACCATCTTCACGTAGTGGCCGGCACCGGCAGGTCCGGTATGACCCCAGCCCTTGTCCTTCCCGGGAGCCAGCGTCTCGAAGATCGGGCTCAGGTACTTCACCGGCTCGTCGTCGCCGCCGATCATCATGCTGTAGCCTTCCTTCAGGCCCCAGACACCACCCGAGGTGCCTACGTCTACGAACTCGTAGCCTTCGGCCTTCAGTTCCTTGTAACGCCGCTGCGAATCCTTGTAGTTCGAGTTGCCGCCGTCGATGAAGATATCGCCCTTGCTCATGAAAGGCTTGAGCTTGGCGATGGTTTCGTCGACCGGAGCACCTGCCGGGACCATGATCCAGATAGCGCGCTTGCCGGAAAACTGCTTCGTCAGGTCTTCGAGCGAGCTCACGCCCACCGAACCGGCGTCCGACAGCTTCTTGACCGCTTCCGCGTTGAAGTCAAAACCGATGACTTTGTGACCACCCTGGCGGAGACGCTCCGCCATGTTGCCGCCCATTTTGCCCAGACCGATAATTCCGAGTTCCATATCTGTTTCCTTTCTCTCTCGTCCCCGATCGGGGCTCAGTTTGTCTCGATTAAGATTCCGAGTGCCGCCAGGTCTTTCGCCAGCTTGGCTGAACCCTCGTATTGAATAGCGTGAATCCCCAACGACCGGGCTGTTTCCACGTTGCCCGCACGGTCGTCGATAAATGCGACTTCATCCGGCTCAGCCTGCAGAACATTCAGTGCCAGCCGATAAATCCGCTCGTCTGGCTTCCGCAGCCCTACATAGCAGGAGCTGAAAAAGAAATCGAAGCAGGTCCGAAAGCCGAACTCCTCGATGCGATAGTCATTCAACTCGGCCGCTTCGTTGTTCAACAGTCCAAGATCTACTGTCTCAGATGCCGCCAGTTCATCGAGGATTCCAAGAGCACTGTCAGGCAATACCTCTGACTGCGCCTTCATGGCCGCGAGGAACTCGGCTGCAGTAAAGCTGCGGGGCTTCCGAAAGAGCGTCCTGTTCAGATACTCCTCGACGGAGATCTGTCCCTTCTCCCACTCATCGTTGGCTTCGGGATGAAACTCCTCAAACTCCGCTTTTTCCACGCCGAACTGCTTCAATACGTCGGCGCGTTCTTCATGATCCCACCCGTTCGTCAGCAGAACTCCACCTACGTCCCAGAGAATAGTGCTGATCTGTGACATTCGATCTCCCCTTTGACCGGTTTAGGAATCCGAATTGCCGAAAGAAGACTTGGCCGCCTCCGGCATGTAACGAGCCTCAATCGCCTTTACTTTGGTCAGGCGGCGTACAAAACGCTCTTCCTGCTTCTGAAATGTCGCCTGGAGGAAGCTTGAAACCAGATCGAAAGCGAGAGCCGGGCCAATGATGCGAGCGCCCAGGACCAGCACATTCATATCGTCGTGCTCGACCCCCTGGTGCGCCGAGTACGTGTCATGACCCATGCAGGCCCGGATGCCGGGCATCTTGTTTGCCGCAACATTTACCCCGACGCCGCTACCGCAGATGAGGATTCCGCGATCGCCGCGGCCGGAGAGTAACGCCCGGCCTACCGCTTCGGCAAAATCCGGGTAGTCCGAGGGCTCGGTGTTGTAAGCGCCCACATCGAGCACCTCGTGACCGAGCTTCTCAAGATACCCGCGGACCTCCTCCTTAAGAGGAAAGCCCGCGTGATCCGATCCGATGACCAGCTTCATGGTTACTTGCCTGCCAGCGCTGCTTCGCTCTTGCGTGCCTTCTCGACGATTGCCTTGCCGCGCTTCGCGACGTTACCCGGGTTGAAGCCCAGCTTATCGAGCACGGTCGCTCCCGGAGCCGAAGCGCCAAAGCGATCGAGGCCGATCACATCGCCGGTCGAGCCGACATACTTCCACCAGCCGAGCGGAGCGCCTGCTTCGACGGCAAGCTTGGGGATCTCCGCCGGGAAGATCGAGGCCTTGTAGGCATCATCCTGCTCGTCGAAGAGCTCCCAGCTGGGCATCGAAACCACGCGTGCGGTGATGCCTTCCTTGGCCAGCTCGGCAGCGCCCTTGACCGCAACCCAGACTTCAGCGCCTGTGCCGACGATGATGAGGTCCGGTGAATCGCCGCCCTTTTCGATCACGTAGGCGCCGTGCTTCACGCCCTCGTAGATGTCGAGCTTCGACGGGTCGAGCAGGGGCAGATCCTGGCGCGAGAGCGCGAAGAAGGTTGGGTGATGGCTGCGCTCGATGGCCAGCCGCCAGCAGGCAGCCGTCTCGTTCGCATCCGCCGGACGGAAGTCGGTGAGATCGGGAACCGCGCGGAGCGCCATCAGGTGCTCGATCGGCTCGTGGGTCGGACCGTCTTCGCCGACTGCGATCGAATCGTGCGTGAATACGAAGATCGAGTGCGAGCGCATCAGCGCCGCGATACGGATCGCAGGCTTGCAGTAATCGCTGAATACGAAGAAGGTCGAGCCGTAAGGAATCAGGCCGCCGTGAACCGCCATACCGTTGACCATGGCGCACATGCCGAACTCGCGAACGCCGAAGAAGACGTTGCGGCCGGCCGGGTCGACGTGGAAGTTCGCGCTGTCCTTGAAGATGGTCTTGGTCGAAGCAGTCAGGTCGGCTGCGCCGCCAAACAGTTCCGGAACTTCCTTGGCGATGGCGTTCATCACCGTGTTGCCCGCAGTGCGGGTCGCAACCGGCTTGCCGTCCACCGGGAACGAAGGCAGGCTCTTTTCCCAGCCTTCCTTCAGCTTGCCTGCGAAAACGCGCTCGAACTCGGCGCCTTCCGCCGGATAGGCCTTCTTGTACTTGGCGAAGAGCTCATTCCACTCAGCTTCGGACTTTTCGCCCTTCCCGATAGCCTCATGCCAGTTCTTGGCGGCTTCTTCGGGAACGTAGAAGGTCTTGTCCTCGGGCCAGCCCAGGTTCTTCTTGGTTTCCTTCACGCCTTCAACACCCAGCGGCTCGCCGTGTACCTTGTTGCTGCCGGCTTTGGGGCTGCCGTAGCCGATAACGGTGCGAACCTGGATCAGGGTCGGCTTGCTGGTTTCCTTCTTGGCTTCTTCAACCGCGGCTTCCAGGGCGGCGAGATCGTTGCCGTCGGCAACCTTGATGACTTGCCAGTGATAGGCCTCGAAACGCTTCTTGACGTCTTCGGTGTAGGAGAGTTCGGTCGGGCCGTCGAGCGAGATCAGGTTGTCGTCGTAGAAGAAGATCAGCTTGCCAAGGCCAAGCGTGCCGGCCAGCGAAGCGACTTCGTGCGAGACGCCTTCCATCAGATCGCCGTCGCCGAGAAGACCAAAGGTATAGTGATCGACGATCGGGAACTCATCGCGGTTGTAGACCGCTGCAAGGTGCTTTTCCGCTGCTGCCATGCCCACGGCCATGGACAGGCCCTGGCCCAGTGGACCGGTGGTGCACTCAACGCCGTCGGCTTCGCCGTATTCAGGATGGCCCGGGGTCTTCGACTCCCACTGGCGGAACTGCTGCAGGTCCTCGATCGTAATCTTGTAGCCGCTCAGGTGCAGAACCGAGTAGAGCAGTGCCGAAGCATGGCCGTTCGAGAGCACGAAACGGTCGCGGTTCGACCACTTCGAGTTCTTCGGATTGTGGCGCATGATCTTGTGAAACAGCAGATAGGCGATGGGCGCATCGCCGAGCGGAGCTCCCGGGTGCCCACTGTTTGCCTTCTGGACCGCGTCTACGGCCAGAAATCGCAGTGCGTTGATCGACAGCTCATTTAAATTGCTCATTTGCTCTCACCTTCCGGCGGGTTCACCCGCGTATTCGCTAACAAAATTGTATTGTCAGGCTAAAAAAATAAAACCGAGGTTTAAGGAACCGGATTTCCCCGGAATACGCCTCGAAATTGACCAGTTTCACTGCCCGGCCTCGAGTATTACGTCGTAGTTCCGGCCTTCCCAGCGATTTTGCTCCGTCCAGAAAAGAGTAAATGATAGACGCCCTTCCTGCCCGTCAGGTGTCGGCATATCGGCGTAGCTGCCGGCGCTTCCGAGCGTCACAGCGTCTGTTTTTTCAACGGTTTTCCAGTCATCCACTGACCAGACGAGCCGGAAATGCTCTTGCGCCGTCACCCGCAACGTATAGCCCGCGGGAATGCGGCGAAGCTGACGCCGGAACTTGAAAACCTCCATCCTGGACGGCTTGCGGCCAGAGGCATAACGGGACTCAACCGCCTCGATGCGATCGAATACCCGCCTGTCGCGAACCGAACGCAACAGCTTCAGATACTCGGCGTGCGCCCAGACCAGCGGCATCGCCGAGCCTGCGGGACCGCCGAAGACCAGCCCCTTGAAGTCCGGCTTATCCCAGACCTGTTCCGGCATCAGGCCGCCGGCCGAGGCAAACTTCTCGTAGGTCGCGACCAGCGAACTCACATCTTTGCCCGCGGCGAGCTCGTAATGTGCGCGTTCGCCGGTCAGAAGAGGCCAGGGACGCCCCTGCCCATACCAGATGAAAGGGCCGCCGTCTTCGCGCTGGCCGTAGCCGTCATAGTTATAGCGAAGCCAGCACGGCCCCTGCGGCAGATCCACCTTGAGCACATGGTCGACGACCTTGAGGGAATCGATAATCAACGGGTCATCGGCACGGCGAATGCCGTAGCGAACCAATTCCAGGAACCCGGCGTCGATGATCTCTCGCGCTTCAAACTCGGATCGCGTCCCCGGAGGCCGGTTCGACAGATGAAACATCTCCTTGCCGCACCCGTCTTTCGCGTAAGGCTCGCCACACTCAGGCGGACGAACACGGACATAGTGCCGTTTCACCTCTGGGTGCAGGATGCCTTCGTTGGTAACCGTCCAGTCTTCCAGATGCCCTTCGATCCAGTCGGCGTGCTCTTCGAGGAAGACTGCCAGTTCAGGGGCGCCGTAACCACGCGCCAGGTCTGCCGCACAGATCAGCCCCGCAATGACTGCGGCGAGCGTCGACGGCGAATATCCGGCGTTTTCTTCCCAGCGCTCCTGCTGCGTGACCGGCGCGTAACGAACCAGAAAGCCTGCAGCCCGCTCGACAAAGGGGAAGACGTTGAAGTTTCCCAGGCCATCCAGCTTCCAGAGCCGCCAGGCCAGGATCATCGGAAAGGCGACCTCATCGAGCTGAATGCCGCTCCAGTAAGGCGTGCCGTTGATCCAGAAGTTCTGCGCGAAGCTGCCGTCGGGCTTCTGCGTACAGGCGAGGTAAGTGAGCGCCCTGCGTGCCGTCTGGGTGTGGCCGCAGGCAAGCAGCGCCGTAGCGCTTTGCACCATATCGCGCGTCCATACCAGGTGATAGCCGCCCAGGTCGTCATCACCCTTTGCGTAACCCCAGGGAATCGACGCCGACGCAATAAAAGCACCCGCGTAGGTCTTGTCCTCATGGGCAAGCACCACGTTATGGCTTACCTGCATGAGACGGCCGCCGTCCTGCGACCCTTCAGCTAACTCTCTCGGCTTGGTCGTGCGGTGCCACTGTTCGATAAATCGCTCGAGCAGGCTGTCGAATGAGCTGCTCAGCGCTCCCATGGTGGTCGTCAGGGCGGCATGCAGCCCTTCACCGAAGCCGATCGCCACTACGAAGTCGCAGTTATGGCGCGGCTCGATTTCACCCATGATGGCGACATTTCCGTTCAGAGCCTCGCCGAACTCCCAGTTCATGGTGAGGTCCTGCTTCAGATCCTGGTAGCCATCGCTCGATCCGACATAGCCGCAGCTGGCGCGGCTGAAACCGCAATTGGCCATCATGGCCAGCGCGTTCTGGTTCTTCCAGGCGCCCGCAACCAGCTTGCCTGCAATGCGCAGCAGGCGAGCCGAATTCTCTGCCCCGCCTACGTCAAGGTGCGGTGCCAGCAACGCATAGATCTTAAGCCGCGCCAGGAAATCCGCATCGCCACCGAGCGTCACCCGGATCAGCACGACCGGATAGTGGGGGTCGCTGATGATCTCTTTCGTCAGCGAATAGCGACCTTCACGGTCACGGCAAACCACACGCAGCGCCAGCGATTCGTCATCGATATACGAAATCTCATGGTCCAGATCGCGCTTTTCTTCGTGGACAAAGGTCTCCCCATCGGTAATGAGGAACTCCATGTCACGAATCTGCGGCCGGTCAATGGTGGGGTAGTAGATTTCGTTGAGGATGCCGTGCGAGACGGTGTACCAGACGCGGCTTGAGGCCGAATATGCCGTTCCTACGGCGTCTTTCGCGGCGGAAGTCCAGCGGGGCGGCAGACCGGGCGCGCCGAACGCAGCCCCCTGCCCTTCAACCCAGCAATAGCCCAGATCCGTTGTCTCTGCCAATCGTTACCTCTTCGTTCTCTTGCGGGAGAAAGGCTGATCAGGATGGTTTGTAACCGTCCCAGTTGCAGGTGATACCGCTTCTGTGTGAACGGAAGAAGAAATCTCTTCTTTTTTTGCTCCCGGCCCATGCCGGAAGGAGAAATGCACTACCTGACTACTAATGGACGTGTTTCGAAACCTAAAGGATCTGAGTATTCGCATCCGGATCCGGATGAAACTGTACCTCACCCATGGCGTGAATGATTTCGCGGTTCTTCATGAAGTACTGCCATGCAAAACCGCTGCGTAGATTCTCCGCCATCAGGATGCTGATCCCCTGATCGATCCCCAGAATATCCTCTGCGAACCAGTTCAACTTGGGGTTAAAAGCGTCGACGAAACCGTACCGGGTCCATACCTTATCACCCATCTTCTGCCGCATGCTCAACAAAACGTGCGAGCACTCGGCGGGAAGGAAAGGCAAAGATCCAGCCACCGCGCAGGGAACCACGGTGCCGTCGGGCGTGCCCATCGCTGGCGGGCCGCCCCAGACCCGATAACCCGTGCGCGAGTCCGAAGCGCTGATCCCCCACATATCCTGGTCGATCCATGGGAATTTATTGCCAAGCGTCAGGCACCATAACTGGTGGGCACGCGTGGCGGCTATCGAATTCGTAAAGTAGTTGGCGTGCAGATCGCGCTGGCCGCGGTAATCGCACCACGCGTGCGCGTACTGGTGAATAAAGAGCGGAGCCACACCGCTGATGTAATCAATGCCGCCGAACTGTACCACCGGCCTCTGCAGGGCGTTCCACGTATCCGCGGACACCGGATGAGTAGGCGAGCCGATCGCCATCAGGTACATCGTCATCAGCTCGGAATAGATATCCCAGCGATGCTGCAGGAAGCCCTGATCTGGCAGCCAGCCCATGGAAAGCGTCGCTCCGCCATTCAACATCCACTGCCAGTCAATGCGGCGATAGAACGTCGTCGCCAGCGCCTCGATGCGCGTATTGCCTGCAAAATACTGGCGGCAGAGCAGAACGCCGCAGAGCAGGAGTGCCGTATCGATCGAGGAAAGTTCACTACTGAACATGCGCTGCCCGCTCTCGATATCGATGAAGTGATAGAGAAAGCCATGTTCATGCGGACACTCTTCGAGGAGGAACGCCAGCGTCTTCTCGACGCGCGCCTCGCAGTCCCCGGGACGCAGATAATTCCGCTTGGCTGCGATACAGAGGGCGCTCAGGCCGAAGCCGGTAGCGGCAATGCTGGCAACACGGCTCAACGAGCGGCCAGCGGCTGAGGCGCGGTCGCGCACCAGTCCGGTCTTGGGGCTGGCCTCGTTATAGAAAAAATCGCAGGCGCGGCCTTCCATCTCGTCGAGCAGCGCATCGGCGGCCGTTGAAACCTGGGTGAGCGGGCGGTTGATGAAGACGCCAGGACCCTGCGGATACTTCTGAGCTGCCTGTTGTTCGGTTTTTGGTTCCTGGCCTGGCTTTACCGGCGGCTGCTGGGGCTGGTTCTGGAACCCTGCAGCCATCGCTGCGGGTGTACCAAGGGCAAGCATGCCCGATGCCCCTGCCGTTTTGAGGAGTTTTCGGCGAGTTATCTTTGAGCGATCCAAAACAGATTCAAATCCCGATCAAAAATAGGCTGCAGTGGTCGACACGTTCACACGCGCGGAACGTTTCCACGCGCCTTATCTCTTGTTATTACACATCTACCATGGAAAAGATGCGCATCGGCAGACGACGGATGCTGGCGATTGCCCCATCCGTGGGGCATCGGAGAAAAGATTTCTTTCATACCGCAGATCTGACCCCTCCTCCTTCTGGACCCTCACGCGCTTTCGAGCATCCATTATCATCAGGACGCAGGTATGCCAGACCATGGATGGTCTGCGCACGATTTCCGACCTTTAACCGTTTCTGAAGGAGCACGTTTTGGCATACGAACTCGCACCTCTTCCCTATGAATACGCGGGACTTGAGCCCCACATCGACGAAGCAACAATGAAGCTCCACCACGATAAGCACCACCAGTCGTACGTGACGAATCTGAACGCTGCGATCGAGAAGCATCCCGACCTGGCGAAGCACACGCCGGAGGATCTGATCCGCAACCTCAACAATGTTCCCGAGGATATTCGCACTGCGGTTCGCAACAATGGTGGCGGCCACGTAAACCACACCATGTTCTGGACGATCATGAAGCCCGGCGGCGGCGGCGAGCCCACGGGCAAGATCGGCGATCAGATCAAGAAGGACTTCGGCGATTTCGAAGCCTTCAAAAAGCAGTTCAATGAGACCACAGCAAAGCAGTTTGGTTCGGGCTGGGGCTGGCTCATCTGGGACGGCGGCAAGCTGGCCATCGTAACCACAGCCAACCAGGACAATCCGCTCTCGCAGGGCAAGTTCCCGATCCTCGGCAATGACGTCTGGGAGCACGCCTACTACCTCAAGTACCAGAACAAGCGCCCGGATTATCTCGCGGCATGGTGGAACACCGTGAACTGGGACGAGATCAACAAGCGCTTCGAGCATGCCCAGAAGTAGCTTTAAGTCTTTCAAGCAAAAGAGCCACCGCGCGGCGGTGGCTCTTTTGTTGTGCAAAAACTTTCTCCTCGACCGAAGCTATTTTTTCGAAACCGCGTCTCAATCAAGAGAGGTAAGGAACGAATGCGTCTCTCTGTAGCTCCCTTAGTTGCTTTTCTGCTTCTGGCGCCTGTAGCCGCTTTTGGACAGGCAAACTTCGCCGCCAACTCCGGACATTATGTCGTTTCACAGGGCGGAAAACCCGTCGGCACCTCGGATTACTCGGTGCAGCAGACCGCGAACGGATTCGCGGTGAGCTCACATGGCCAGGTGAAGCTGACGAAGTTCAGCTACGACTTTCACAACTCCCAGCGGCTCGACTCCAGCCTGAACCTGGTGAGCAACCAGCTTGGCGGCAATGTCAATGGATCTGCCGTCACCTTCGAACTGAACACCGACTCGACAGGCAAGCAATTCCAGATTCATGTGAGCGGCAAGGGCAAGCAGACTCAGAACACGGTGGATCGCCATCAGAACCTGGTGTTGCTCACGGATCTTGACGCATCTGCGTATGCCCTGCTCGTACAGGTGGCGATGAAAGATCCGGCGACCTCGTGGGCGCTCCTTCCCAAGCAGGATGGCGTGCTGGTGCCGACTACCGTCTTTCACGGCCCCAGTGTCCACGGTACCCTCAACGGCTCGCAGGTAGACGTGCAGCACGCTACGATCACCGTAAGCTCGGCCAACGCGATCGATGTAGAGCTCTTCTATACGCAACAGGGCAAGCTGCTTGAAGCAGATATCACGCAGCAGAACTTCTCTGTCGCGCTCGATGGATTCAAGCTGCTCGATCATCCGCAGAGCGCAGCGCCGACTGCTCCGCCGGACAAGAACAAGCAAGGTGGGCAGCAGCAACAGCAGCAGCAACAGCAGCAGCAGCAGCCTCCGCAAGGCATGCCGCAGCAGCAGTAGTCCCGGATTATTTCTTAACCTCGGACCGGATCAGTTCCAGCCCTTCTTCGCGGCTGCTGATCCGGCCTTCGAGCTGAGCGTCTTCGGCAAGAGCGAGAAGCTCTTTGAAACGCGGACCCGGCTTCCATCCTTCAGCGATCAGATCGCGTCCCGTGACCAGCAGCACCGGCTTCACCTCTTCCACCGAGCTCTGCTCGAATCGCTCTTTCGCGTACTCGTAGAGATCGAGGATGCCGATGCTGGCCGAGGCATCCATCTTGTGGAGCGCCAGGTGTTCCGGAAAATTATTGAGACGGAAGAAGCGCTTGAGTGTGGACTCCTTCATCTTCTTCACATCGCCGAAGCGCATGTGGTTCTCAACCAGCAATGCAATCTGCGCACTCTCCTCGTTTGAGAAGCGCAGACGCCGGCAGATGGCTTCCGAGATCTTCACACCCACTTCCGGGTGGCCATTGAAACGGATGCGATCCGGGCCGCGCTGGAAGGTCGCCGGCTTACCAACGTCATGCAGCAGAGCTCCCCAGGCAAGCGTTGCGGAAGCGCCGGCGGGTAGCTGCTCCAGCAGCATGAGCGTGTGAATCCACACGTCGCCCTCCGGATGCCATTCGGGAGGCTGCTCCACGCCATGCATGCGATCGATTTCCGGAAGCACCTGTTTCAGAAGCCCGGTGCGATCAAGTAATTCAAAAGCCCGCCGGGCATGACCCTCGGTGAGCATGCGCGTCAGCTCATCCCGAACACGCTCCTGGCTCACCTGCGAAATCTCTGGCGCATACTGGCGGATCGCCGCTTCGGTCTGCGGTTCAATCTCGAACTCGAAGCGCGCCGCGAAGCGCACCGCCCGCAGCATGCGCAGCTTATCTTCACGGAAGCGGGTCGCCGGGTCGCCGATCGCCCGAACCAGTTTGCTTTTGAGGTCAGCGCGTCCACCGACGTAATCGAGAACCGCTGTCTCCAGGTTGCCGCTCGCCTTCCACTCCAGCGGGTCAAGCAGCATGCCGTTGATGGTGAAATCGCGACGCACCACGTCTTCCTGCGCGCTTTCAGAAAAGCGGACGGAATCGGGCCTGCGGCCGTCCGAATAGGCCCCGTCGCTGCGAAAGGTCGCAACCTCGGTCACGGCTTCTGCGCCATCGAACGTGTCGGCTACCAGGATTACGCCAAAATGCGCACCTACAGAAAAGGTGCGGGGAAAGAGTTGCATCACCACGTCAGGATGCGCGCTGATCGCAACGTCAAAGTCCTTCGGTTCACGGCCAAGCAGGAGGTCGCGAACGCATCCACCGGCAAAATAGGCATCGTGGCCGGAGGCGCGGAGCGTCTCGACGATATTTTCGGCGGCGATTTGTGCCGTTGAAGCCGTCATCTTCTCTCACTACTATAGAAGCGTGAATGAAACCGCTAACAGAGGCCTGATTCTGGGCATTGAAAGCTCCTGCGACGAGACTGCTGCCGCCGTCGTACGCAATGGCACCGAGACGATCTCGAACATCATCGCCTCGCAGGTTCCCACGCACGCTCCCTACGGCGGCGTGGTTCCCGAACTGGCCTCACGCGAGCACCTGCGAAACATCGTTCCCGTCGTGCGCTCCGCGATGGAAGCCGCCGGCGTCACTTATCGGGATCTGGATGCCATCGCCGTAACCGAAGGCCCCGGCCTCGCCGGTGGATTGCTTGTGGGCATCAGCTATGCCAAGGCGCTGGCCGCCGCCGCGAATAAGCCGCTGATCGCAGTGAATCACCTCGAAGGCCATATTCACGCCGTCCTGCTCGAACAGGCGCAGCTGAAGCTCGAAAGCGGGATGGAAGACGAGCCGCTGCCGCTGCCTGCCCTGGCGCTGGTCGTCTCCGGCGGGCACACCCACCTCTACCTGGCCCGCCAGCGCGGCAATGGCTGGAGCTATCGCAATGTCGGCCGCACAGTGGACGATGCCGCGGGCGAAGCCTTCGACAAGGTCGCCAAGCTGCTTGGCCTGGGGTATCCCGGCGGCCCGTGGATCGACGCTCTCGCCTCTCATGGCAATCCCGATGCTGTGCCGTTCTCGTTCTCGCAGGTGAAATCGAAACCGCATCGCCGCGACGAAGCGGGCGGCAACAAGCTGGCGACGCTCTTCTCTTTCAGCGGTATTAAAACGGCTGTTCTTCGCTACGTGCAGATTCACAACATGCACGAGAGCATCGAGTTGCGCCGCAAGGCACTGACCCAGATAGCTGATCCGAAGCCGGCTGATGCCCTTGCGCTCTGCGACCGGCAGACCCTCGACCTGATTGCATCCTTCCAGCGGGCGGTAATCGACGACCTGCGCCGCAAGACCTTCCGCGCGGCCGGAGCGCTGGGCGCCGCAAGCCTGCTCGTCTCCGGCGGAGTTGCCGCGAACCGTGAGCTACGCGTGCGCTTTACCGCCGAGGCGATCGAGCAGGGCGTCGTGCTGGCCTTCCCGTCGCTGGCGCTTTCGACGGACAACGCCGCCATGATCGCCGCCGCCGCATGGCCTAAGTTGCAGGCAGGCGAGTTCGCGCCTGCTTCTCTCTCGGCCGAGCCGTCACTGGCGCTGGGGAAAGCCGCCAGCTAAAGAAAACAGGTATGGACGGGCTTCGTTATCAGGCGCGACTTTACGTTATTCCCTGATACAGTCCCTGAATCGTAAACGGCTATAATTTCCATGCAGCTATGGAAACTCCAAATCCCATTCTCGATGGACGCGATGTGCTCGATATCCGGGACATCATGAACATCCTTCCGCACCGTTATCCCTTCCTGCTCATCGACCGCCTCATGGAGATCGAGCGGAAGAAGCGTATTGTCGCCATCAAGAACGTGACCATCAATGAGCCGTTCTTCCAGGGCCACTTTCCCGACTACCCGATCATGCCTGGCGTGCTGATCGTCGAGGCCATCGCGCAGGCCGGTGGTGCTCTTCTGATGACCGAAATTCCTGACCGCGACTCCAAGCTGATGGTCTTCACCGGCATCGAACGCGCCAAGTTCCGCCGTCCGGTCGTGCCCGGCGACCAGCTCCGCATCGAGATCGAAGTATTGAACTGGAAGCCTCGTGCCGTCCGCATGCAGGGCATGGTCACTGTAGATGGCAAACTGGCCTGCGAAGCGACCGTCATGTGCCAGCTTGTTCCCCGGAAACAGGAAGCAGCACCGGCACCGGCGACACAGGAACCAGCACTGGCAGCGGTGAGCCCCGAGTGAGCATTCACCCTACGGCGATCGTTGCCGAAACGGCTGTCGTTCCGGAATCCTGCAAGGTTGGTCCCTACTGCACCATCGGCCCGAATGTCGTGCTCGGCGAAGAATGCGAGCTGGTTTCGCACGTCGTGCTCGATGGCCATCTGACGGCCGGGGCCCGCAACCGCTTCTTTCCGTTCTCGTCCGTAGGCTGCTCTCCGCAGGATCTGAAGTACAAGGGCGAACCGACTCGCGTGGTGATGGGCGATGACAATACCATCCGCGAGTCCGTCACTATCTCCCGCGGTACTGTTGGCGGGGGCGGCACCACCCGCATCGGCAGCAACTGCCTCATCATGACCCTGAGCCATGTCGGGCATGACAGCGTCGTAGGTAACAACTGCATTCTGGCGAACGGCGCCACGCTTGCCGGGCACGTGGTCATCGAAGACTTCGCCGTAGTCGGCGCACTGAACCAGGTTCACCAGTACTGCCGCGTCGGCAAGTACGCCTATCTCGGCGGCGGCACTACCATCGTTCAGGACGTACTTCCCTACTCGCTGACGTCTGCCAAGCGCGAAACCCACGCCTACGGGCTGAACAAGGTCGGACTCGAGCGCCAGGGATTCGACGCCGACCGCCTTCGCAAACTGCAGAAGGCCTACCGCCTCCTGCTGGCGGCAAAGATGAACACCAGCCAGGCCATTCAAAAGCTTAAGGACGAAGGCATTGCCTCGGACGATGTCGCCTATCTCGTCGAGTTCATCGAAGCTTCGCAGCGCGGAGTGCATAAGTAGACGGCTTTACAACCAACACAATTTAGAATAGATACGTGGACAAGACACTCACGGTTTACGACAATCCGGCCGAGATGAAGGCGGCGGAGTACCGCTACTGGCAGTCCCGTCCAGCCTCCGAACGCATGCAAGCCGTCTCCGAAATCACGCTTGCCCTCTACACGATGAAGGGATCTGACGCTGATGTTTCCCGACTTCAGAGAGTTATTAGCGTCGTTCAACGCTAACGGCGTCCGCTACCTGATCATCGGCGGTTATGCCGTATCGTTTCACGCCCAGCCGCGCGCCACGAAAGATCTGGACATCTGGGTGAAGGCTGATCCTGCGAACGCTACAGCGACCTACCAGGCGCTCTCGGACTTCGGTGCACCGCTCGCCAGCATCTCTACCGATGATCTCGCTAATCCGAAGAAATTCATTCGCTTTGGACGCGAGCCGATCGCGATCGACATCCTGCCCAACATCGATGGCATCGATTTCGAAGAAGCATGGCCTCGGCGAGTGGAAGCTCAAATAGCGCCCGGAAATGACCTGAAGGCATACTTCATCTCGCGCGAAGACCTGATCACAGCAAAGTTGGCGGCGGGCCGCCTGCGAGACCTTGCAGACGTCGAAGAGCTCCGCGAAGCCGAGCAGGCAGAATCGAACATCCTCCCAAAGAAAGACATCCCCTGAAGTGAATCCTGCCCAGACAAAGCTAGGCCTCATCGCCGGCAACGGACGCTTTCCTTTCCTTCTTCTCGAAGCTGCTCGCGCCCATGGCCTTGAAGTTATCGTCGCCGCGATCAAGGAAGAGACAGATCCGGAAATGAACGATCGGGCCAAGGCCGATCCCGGCATCCGCGTTCACTGGCTTTCACTTGGAGAACTCTCAAAGCTCATTGACACCTTTCATAAGGAAGGCGTCAGCCGCGCCGTGATGGCCGGTCAGGTGAAGCACAAGCAGATCTTCTCGAGCATTCGGCCAGACTGGCGCCTGGCCAAGCTGCTTCTTTCCCTGCGCACGAAGAATACCGACATGCTGCTGGGCGCCGTTGCCAAGGTTCTTGGGGATGAAGGTATCGAGCTGATCTCGTCCACCGCGTACCTCGAACCACTGCTCGCGAAGCCCGGGGTCCTCACCTCGCGCCAGCCAACGGAGCAAGAGAAGAACGACATCGCCTATGGCCGCACCGTCGCGAACACCATTGCCGGGTACGACATCGGCCAGACGGTGGTCATCGCCAGCCAGGCGTGCGTGGCCATTGAAGCGATGGAAGGCACCGACGCCGCTATCGAGCGTGCCGGCCACCTGATGCAATCGCTAGACGATGAGGCATCGACTCTCGACCGGACTTTAACCGTAGTCAAAGTTGCGAAGCCTAAGCAGGACATGCGTTTCGACGTCCCAGTCATCGGCATCCGCACCATCGAGACCATGCAGGCCGCGCACGCAACCTGTCTCGCGCTGGAAGCCGGCCGCACCCTCCTGTTCGACTTCGACAAGGTCCGTGAGTTGGCCGACCGCGCAGGAATTGCGATCATCGCGCTCGAAAATGGATAATTAGGTGTTTCTTCATCCTCCCGGGAGATCGCCTTATGTCCAAACTTACGCTCGTCCTAGCCGCCCTTGTCGTCGTCGCTCTCGGCGGTCTCGCCGTTCGCAGCTTCGCCGCCGATGCGGAACTGCCGCAGGTCGGCCAGCCTGCTCCAACCTTTACGCTGCCCTCGCAGGAAGGCACGCCAGTCAGTCTCGATAGCTACAAGGGAAAGTGGGTCGTTCTCTACTTCTATCCCAAGGACATGACCACCGGCTGCACCATCGAGGCGCACAACTTCCAGCGTGACCTCAGCAAGTACCAGTCAGCGAATGCCGTAATCCTCGGCGTGAGCGTAGACACGGTCGACAGCCACAAGCAGTTCTGCACCAAGGACAGCCTCAGCTTCACCCTGCTGAGCGATGCCGATAAGAAGGTCGTCGGCCAGTACGGATCGCTGCGCGACATGGGTCCCATCAAGATCGCCAAGCGCAATACCTTCCTGATCGACCCGCAGGGCAAGATCGTGAAGGTATGGACCGGCGTCGATCCTAACCATCACAGCGAAGAAGTGTTGTCGGCGCTGGCCAGCTTTGAGAAGCAGTAACCACAACGTTTAATCATCCCGACCGGGCAGCTCCCAGGGCTGCCCGGTTTGCTTTTGCCCCGCCAGCCGCCGTTCTGCGGGCGCAAAAAAGCCCGGCGCTATGCCGGGCTCTTTTGCTTGCCTCTGAATTACGGGTTGCGGGTTAAATTACTTGGTTGCCTTCTTGGTTGCCTTCTTTGCAGGAGCCTTCTTGGCCGCCTTCTTCGCAGGAGCCTTCTTCGCTACTGCCTTCTTCGCAGGAGCCTTCTTCGCTGCTGCCTTCTTCGCAGGGGCCTTCTTCGCTGCCTTCTTTGCTGCCTTCTTAACTGCCAAGGTAGTACCTCGTTTGGTTGATTTTTTTATGCCGGCGCCCTTCTTTACTGCTGCCTTGCCGCTGGCGCCTTTGGTGCTCTTTTTAGCGGCAGACTTCTTGACGGCCTTTTTGGCCGAAACGGTTTTAGCTGCCTTTTTGGCAGCCTTCTTTGCAGGAGCCTTCTTGGCCGGAGCTTTCTTGGCTGCCGTCTTCTTCGCCACCTTCTTGACTGCCTTCTTCGGACTGGCCTTCTTGGGGCTGGTCTTTTTGATGGCGGGCGGAGGAGGAGGCACCACGGCTACCGGTTCTTCAGGCTCTGCTTCTAACTTGTCGTCTTCTTCGTCATCGAGATCGTCATCATCGTCGTCGGATGAGAGTGAGATCGAAATCTCTTCCTCTTCTTCATCCTCTTCATCACCGAAGGCATCATCCAGCCCTTCGGGAAGCTCTTCGATCTCAGACTCAAATTCATTCTCGCTGCGAGCGTAAAGTTTGCGATCTTCCTGCATCGGTTCCCTCCGGGGTCCGCATTAATTCAGCAACTCGAGCTGCTACAACTTATTCGCATGTCCCACGCCGCGAATTATAGCAACAGGATGCTACGCCTTGCGATGGAACGCAAGAGGTAGTTGCGATGGGTTAGACGAATTCTCTATCGCTTTTGTTAAAGTCGCGGGCACACTTTGATCGGAACCGCCTGCATCCTGATAAAAGCAGTCCTTCATCAATGCTTATCGGCAGGAATCGCAGATGCTTGAAAGGTGCGCCAACATTGATCGCAAGCGCACCTCATCCTCATTCGCTTACTTGTGTTTGTGCTTCGGAGCCGGGGAAGATGCATGGGCAGAAGGCTTCGCCGCAGTGCCCTTGCTGTTCGATGTTCCCCTTGAATTTTTTCCGTGAGATGCGCCAGCAGAGCCGCGCGAAGAACCTCTGCGCGAGCGGCGTGACGCCGTTGAAATACGTGCCGGTTCGGCAACGTAAAGACTCCTGCCCGCAGGAATCGCATTGCTACGCAGGTGATTCCAGCGGCGCAGCTGCTCGACGGTTACGCCAAAACGGTCGGCAACAGTCACCAGCGTGTCTCCTCCGCGAGTGCGATAAAGAGCGTTACGCGCCGAAGAGGGGGAAGATGCGGGAGCGACCGGAACGATCAGTGCATCGACGCCATCGAGATCGGTCGTTGAACTGAGCTGGTTCACGAACGCGATCTCAGAGGCCGGCACGTGATAGCTCTTCGCCACGTCCTGCACCGTCTCGCCTTCCACAAGCTTGTGGAAGCGCCAGTAGCGTCGCTTGTCTTCCGGGATCTCCGCAATACGTTGTTCGAAGAGTGCTTTCGTTCCCGCGGGGATGTGCAGATCGTAGGCATCGTCGGGCGGCGTGGCGCCGCGCAGCAGGCTGGGGTTCAGACCCACGATCTCCTGCACCGGTACGCCGGTGATGTCCGCCACCAGCCGTAGATCGACACTGTAGTTCGTCTGCACGGTGTCCATTACGAGAGGCGGATCAGGCGTCAGATCGTTGAGTCCGTACTGCTTCGGATTCTTCGACATGATGATGACGGCCAGAATTTCCGGGACATAGTTCTTGGTTTGCTCCGGCAGGTTATTGCGCTTGTAGAGCTCCCAGAAATCGGCGTAGCCGGTACGCTGCACCGCGCGCTGAACGTTGCCTGTGCCCCAGTTATAGGAGGCCATGGCAAGATACCAGTCGCCCGTCTGCGCATACGCTTTCTTGATTTCCCGCGCATAGGCTCGTGTCGCCTTCTCCGGGTCGAAGCGCTCATCCACCCACCCATTGCGATCGAGTCCGTAGGTTCCCCACGGCATGAACTGCCACATGCCTCCAGCTCCCGAGGGATTCATCGCCTGGGGACGAAAGCCGGACTCGGCAACCGCGAGATAGATCAGATCCTGCGGCACTCCTTCTTCGCGCAGTACCTGTTGGATCATCGCCTTATAGCGTCCCGCACGGTTCAGCGATGCGACGATCGTTCCGTGCCCGGCACGGGTATTCGAGAAGAAGTTGATAAAGCTCGCGACATAGTCGTTCATCACCAGCGGGAAGTCGGACTGGGTAGTCTTCAGAGACGCTTCGGCCTCTGCGCGCACCGTTGGATCGACAGTAAACGTAGCGGCATTTGCCGCAGCGGCCGGAGTTTCCTCTGCGGGAGAAGGAGCAAGGCCGTTGCCCTGCTTCAGTGCATCGACCTCGAGCGTGTTGACGGCATCCACGATGCGATCGAACTCGTCGCTCAGCTCCGGGTCGTTCTTGATATCGATACCGCTGGAGAGCATGAGGTCCACCGCGTAATCGAAGTTCGCCTTCGCTGCCGAGATGTGTCCGTCATGATAGTTCGCCAGGCCGTTCATGTAGGCCTTATCCACGTTCAGAATCAGCTGCTGGTCGCGCTGGCGGATAGCGGGCGATACGGGAGGCGGTGCCGTCGTCTGAGCTCCCGCGTTTTGCGTAGGGCTCTGCGGGGCATCGAGGGCAGGGAGCTGCATGGGGCACAGCAGCAGAGACGCGGAGGCGAGAGCAGAAAGAAGTCGTTGAACGGCCATTGATGAAAGTGTCTGTCCTCGCAAATGGCCGGAGAGTGGACAGCCGGAGAAGCACACCGCCCTCTGCCGCAATCTCAAGCAGCCTCTTCAGGCACTATTGTATGTTCACGACCCGCGCCAGCCGCGGTGATAAACTCAGATATTGCGGAAGTTTCCCTGATTGGCAACCGCTGTCAGAGGCCCACCCGCACCGCGTTTCCCGCATGAACATCAAGAACATTCGTAATTTCGCGATCATCGCGCACATCGACCACGGCAAATCCACGCTCTCCGACCGCCTGCTGGAGCTGACCGGCTCCCTTACTGCCCGCGAAATGCAGGCCCAGGTGCTCGACGCGATGGATCTCGAGCGCGAGCGCGGCATCACCATCAAGGCGCACTCCGTTCGCATGATGTACCCGGCCAAGGACGGCCAGACCTATCAGCTGAACCTGATCGACACGCCCGGCCACGTCGACTTCTCTTATGAAGTCTCACGCTCGCTGGCTTCGTGCGAAGGCGCACTGCTGGTCGTCGATGCCTCGCAGGGCGTGGAAGCACAGACGCTGGCCAACGCCTACCTCGCCATCAACAACGGCCTCGAAGTCATTCCGGTCATCAACAAGATCGACCTGCCCAGCGCCGACATTCCGCGCACGCAGGAGATGATCGAAAGCGCAGTCGGCATCGACGCCACCGACGCCATCCCGGTCAGCGCCAAGACCGGCCTCGGCGTGCCGGACATTCTTGAAGCCATCGTCAAGCGCCTGCCTCCACCTACAGGCGACTCAGAGAAGCCGCTGCAGGCACTGATCTTCGACTCGTGGTTCGATCCCTACCGCGGCGTCATCGTGCTCGCCCGCGTCATTCATGGACGCATGCGCAAAGGCATGAAGATCAAGCTGATGTCGAACGGGAAAACCTTCGACATCGAATCGATGGGTGTGCTCACCCCCAAACCTGTCGAAATCAACGAGCTGGGCGCAGGCGAAGTCGGCTTCTTCGTCGCCACTATCAAGAACGTCGCCGACACCAAGATCGGCGACACCGTCACCGACGCGACCGCGGCCGCCAGCGAGATGCTGCCAGGCTTTGAAGACATCAAGTCCATGGTCTTCGCCGGACTCTACACCGTAGACTCGCATGAGCACACCATGCTGCGCGACGCACTCGAGAAGCTCCGCCTGAACGATTCTTCGTTCTTCTTCGAGCCGGAAAGCTCGGCCGCGCTCGGCTTCGGATTTCGCTGCGGCTTCCTCGGCCTGCTGCACATGGAGATCATCCAGGAGCGGCTGGAACGCGAATTCGATCTCGACCTGATCACAACCGCCCCCGGCGTGCGCTACAAGATCACCATGACGGATGGGTCGCTACTAGAAGTGGACAATCCTTCACGCTGGCCTGACACCACCGAGATCGAGCAGATCGAGGAGCCGATCATTACCGCCACCATCCTCACCAACGAGGAATATGTCGGCGGCATTCTCAAGCTGGTGGAAGACAAGCGCGGACGGCAGAAGAACCTCGAATACGTGACCCCGACCCGCGTCATGATCACTTACGAACTGCCGCTCAACGAAATCGTTCTCGACTTCTACGACCGCCTCAAATCCGTCTCGCGCGGCTACGCCTCGCTCGATTACCACATCTCCGGCACCTGGGTTTCGCCGATGGTGAAGATGGACATCCTGGTCTCCGGCGAGCCGGTGGACGCGCTCTCGATCATCGTGCACCGCGACTTCGCCTACGACCGTGGCAAAGCGCTGGTTTCGAAGATGCGCGAACTGATCCCGCGGCAGATGTTCGAGGTTGCGATTCAGGCCGCGATCGGCGCCAAGATCGTCGCCCGCGAAACTGTCAGCGCCATCCGCAAGAACGTCATCGCCAAGTGCTACGGCGGCGACATCTCCCGTAAGCGCAAGCTGTTGGAGAAGCAGAAGGAGGGCAAGAAGCGGATGAAGCGTATTGGCAAAGTCGATATCCCCCAGGAAGCCTTCCTTGCTGTGCTCAAAATCGGCGAGGACAGTAAGTAAGTTTCCGAGGTGCAGGGGAAGATCTCCTTTTCCCTTGCACTTTAAGTCGAATCAGGCAATCGCCTCGGTCATCTGGCTTTAACCTGTTTTGTGGAAACCGTGTCTTTGCCGCTTCCTGGCGGTCGATTCCCGGCATTCCCAGCCGCGACCCTAATTAAACCTCTAAGTGCCTGCAAAATAAGCCGATTACGATCTGCCCAATTTGAGTTGCAGCGAAGCGATCTCGCTAAATGAATGTTCGGTAAAGATCGGAGCCGAATCTTCCACATTTTTTTCCACAGACTAAGTGCCTCGGAAAAAGGCATCTGCCAACACAAAATCGAAAAGGCCCCGAATCGGGGCCTTCTCAATTTTCAGCAGGATCAACTTACTGCTTGGGTGCTGTGTGGGTGGTGTGCGAGGGCGTCGGAGCCGACGGCACCGGGGTTGGAGGAGCCGGTATACCAGACTTGGTGTTGTATGCCTGGATAACAGCTGCGGTGATATCCGTACCCTTGTTTGCCCACAGGATCACAGGAGCCTGGTTCTGAGCGGTAGCTGCATCGAGAACGACCGTGTAGCCGTTCGACTCTGCATAGCTCTGGAGCGATCCGTAAACCTTTTCAGCCAGCTGCTGGTAGGTCTGCTGCATCTCCGACTGGAAGTCGTTCGAAGCATCTTCGCCAGCGCGCTGGAGAGCCTTTTCCTTCTCGTCGATGGTGCGCAGACGGGTCTGACGGTCAGCATCGCTGAGCTTGTCGCCCGAAGCCTGAAGCTCTTTCTTCAGCGTGTCGATTTCGTCGCTCTGGGTCTTCAGCTGGGTGCGCTTCGGCTCATACTTCTTCTGCAGTTCGGTGAAATTGCGCTGTCCCTCGTTGGTCTGCGCAACCGCTGCCTGGAAGTTGATGACGGCGACCTTGCTGGGGCCGGAAGCTGTAGCGCTGGAGGCTGCAGCGGCAGAGGTCTGGGCAAAGGCGCTCGCGCCAAGCCCCGACGCTAGCAGGCAAACGAGTGGCAACGAACGTAGTGTGGCACGCTTCATGGAAATCAAAAATCCTCCGGATTTGAGTGAGATCGCCCGCGGTTGCGGAAGCAGACTCGCGCTTCCTGATCTACCTGCTGTGTAGTTCGCTGAGGCAGATTCCCGGCAGTTCAGCCAGGAGTGCAAAGACGAGACACGATCAGAAGACATATTCAGGATATGAGCCGAATTATAGGTTGGGGCCGGGGTAGCATGTCAAACCCGCGAGAGGCAAATCACCTTGATTTGCGGCCCCTCGCGGGTTTTCCACACTCTTTTAACACTCCTAGAACGTCGTGCTCACCGTCAGGCGGAAGGTCTTACGAGGCTCGATCAACTGGTCCTGCGCTCCGTAGGCCTGGATAGCCTGGGCATAGCTGTAATCGCCTGCTCCACCTTGCGGGAACATGCTGCGGGTGATCAGGTTTTCAGCCTCGAAGTTCTTCTCGAGACGCAACGCATTGAAGGCGTAGTAGATACGGAATGGCGCATTGATAATCGGCGCCATCACGTCAATTTCGCCACCGACCGAGTCGCGGGGAACGTAGTTGGTTCCATCGATCGGTTCGATCCGCCGGTCGAAGGCGATCTGCACGCCGCCCTGGCAGGCGCTGTTGACGTAGTTCGGGCAGCCATACAGCGGCGAGTTCAGCAGCGCGATACCTTCAGGACTCTGCTTCAACTGGCTCTTGTCGATCGCCATGTCCATACCGAAGTCGTTGAAGATGGCGATGCTGACCGTTCGCGCGTAGATCGGAATACGGTATTCGAAGTTCGACGTGAAGTTCAGATCGCCACCGATCGATGCGATACCGTAAACCGGGATCGGAACCTGGATCGGACCGAGCGAAGGATTGGTCGGATCGCGTGGAACCGTGCTGCCGTCGGGGTTTGTCAACGGGAACAGTACGCGAGTTGGGACAAAGCCATAGGGCGTCGCCGAGCGGATATCGAAACCGCGCAGGTCGGATTCACCGCCCGAGTAGAAGCGGTTGAACGGCGGCGCCACGTCTCCGCTGATACCACGGATGTAAGCACCCTGGAATCGCATGCCGAAGACATTGTGTCCGTCGTTGTTGAACCTGAAGCCCTTGATCGGGTGGAAGGTGCGGTATTCCACCACCGGGCTGATGTAACGAACATTGCCGAAGAGGCCGGCGAGCTGCAGGGCGATCGACATCTCCGAGCCGTGGTGCGGCTGGTAGGTCGCATCCAGCTTATTCATCTGGAAGCTCAGCGAAGCCATGCTGCTGATGATGCCTTCGAGCGCGTTCTGGCCCTGGATGCCGCTGCGGAAGGCCAGAGTCTGGAAGAAGTTGCTCGATGCCTGGCTGAAGGTCGTGATCGACGACTTGTTGAAGCTGTAGGTCAGACCCACGCTCTTGAAGCTGTGATGGATCGGATAACGGCCCGACACGCTGAACCCGGTCGCCGACTGGTTGTACTTTTGCAGCAGTGAGCTGGTGGCCGAAGCCAGGTTGCCGGTGCTGCCCGCCAGGTTGTAGTTCTTGGTGGCGTTGTAATCGTACTTATTATTGAAGACCTGGAAGCCGAGGTTCAACGGCTTGTTGCGGAAGTACGGCTCGTTGAAACCGAAGAGCAGGTTGCGTGATACGTCGCCGGCATTGGCCTGCACGCTCAGCGTTTCGCCGAGACCCAGGAAGTTGTTGGTCTGATAGTTCAGGCCGAGGAACGATCCGCCCAGGCCGCTGACGCCGCCATTCAGGCCAATCGAGTTCTTGCCCTTTTCGTGCACCTTGAGCAACAGGTCGACCGTACCCGCTTCTGCGTTCTGGTGCGTCTCGGAATCCTGCTCCACCTTGAGCGGATCAAAGTAGTCGAGCTGGTTCAGACGCATCAGGCTCAGTTCCCAGAGGCGGCTGTTGTAGATCGAGCCTTCTTCGAGCTGCAGTTCGCGGCGGATAACGAAGTCGCGCGTAACCGTGTTGCCCTGGAACTCGATGCGGGATACGTAGAAAGGCTTGCCCTCGTCGATATCGATATTGAAATTGACGGTGTGCGTGGCCTCGTCAATGCTCGGCGTCGGAATACCGGTGAAGTTGATGTAGCCGAGCTGACCGTACGCCTTGCGCAGGTTCTCCATGCCCTTGCCGAATACGGTCGCGTTAAACCAGTCGCCATCCTTCTCGGCAAACTGCGCGCGGAGAGCCTTCACGTTGGTCACGGCCTTGTTGCCGCTGAAGGTGATCTTGCCCAGCCGGTAACGGCCACCTTCATCGATCGGCATCGTGATGTCGATACGCTTGCCCTTGCGGGGACGGAAGGTAAGGAACGAGAGGCCGCTCTCGTTACGAAGATGGGTCTGCGGATCACCGACGGCGGCGCGGAAGTATCCGCGATCGCGGTACGCCTGGCGCACGCGCTCGGAGTCTTCTTCGAGCTTGCTGGCGTCGTAGGTGCGCGCAAAAATATTCTCGAGGAAGATCGACTTTGGAATACCGATCGGACGCAGGTTGCGCATCGACTCGCGAAGCACTCGCGAGCTCACATGCTGATTGCCCTGGAAGCTGATCTTGCCCACCTTAACCTGCGGGCCTTCCTTGACGATGAAGTTGACCTGGACCGAGGCGGGCGGAATACGCTTGATATCGGCCTTGATGATCGCGAACTGGTGGCCGTGCTCACCCAGCAGCTCCTTGAGAACGGCGATGGCGCGGGCCAGCTTCGTCGGGTCGTACTTGCTCTCGATCGAGATCGAGACCTTTTCCTTCTTGAAGCGGTCGAGAACATCAGACTGCGTGACCGAGTTCAGGCCTTTGTAGTTGATTTCACGGATGGTCGGCTTTTCCGTCACGTAAACGTCGAGGATGACGCCCTTGGGCGAGTCCTCGCGCTCGATTCGGACATTCTCGAAATAGCCGGTGTTCCACAGCGAGTTAAAGTCGCGCTCTACCGTCAACGGATCGTAGGTATCATTCACGCGGCTGAACATGCGCGCGAGAACGGTTTCCTTCGGGATCTGGCGATTCCCGATGACACGAATCTGGCTGACGATCTCCTGCTGCGCCCAGGCCGAGACCGTGAGCAGGCAAAACAGAGAGAAAAACTGCAGTGTGCGGCGGATAGTGCGGCGCAGACTCTGGCTGGATTGGATTAGGGAGCTTACGCCCCCACGTTCAACGGGAAAAATAGGAACACCCTCACTGCAAAAAATCTGGCCAATCTTGAGGAAAGAACGATTATAAGTGACGGACCGGCTCGGACCCAACTCCGCAGTTTGACTCGGCTTCCGGACCGGCATCAGACGACTGCCGCGCGATGCAAGGACCGCCCCTTAACTCTCAAGTTCCGCGTGAATCTCCCATTCTCCGCCGGCCCAGATAATCGAAAGGACATTCGGTTTGCAGCAGACCTGGCAGTCCTCGACATAGGACTGACGGCTACCGCCTGATTCATCCACCACTGTCTCATTCCACTCTCCACAGCCAGCACATTGGAAGCCCGCCGGTAACGGCATAGCCCACCTCTGTCGGAAACGGCAAATCCGCTATTAGTTTAACGGATGGAATGGGTATGCGCTGCCTCTAAACCCGGCAGAGTGCAATTCAGTAGACGATTTCTGCCCCTGTTTCGGGAGCGGCCTTCCTCACTTCTACCAGAGTGGAGTAAAAAGTAGCTCCGCCGCCAATGTCTGTCAGCCGCTGCGAGGTCAGCAGATTCACGTTATTTCCGCCCGGAGAAAGCTTGTTCCAGTTCAAACGGGAGGCGACCACCCCCTCGGGAACCCCCTCAGTTAATACAGCCTTCAGAATCAGGCTGCCCCGGCCATTGAAAACCTCAACTTTGTCTCCCTCGCGGATTCCCCTGTGGCCAGCATCGATGGCGTGCATCTCCAGGATGCCGTGGCGGCCATTTTCCATCTTCCGGTGACCGGGCAGGTTGGCAAAGGTGGAATTCATGTAGTTATCGGCTTTGCGGGGCAGGAATTCGAGCGGGTAAACGGCCGGCTCCTGATGACGCGACTCGACCGGTGGCCGGAAGCCCGGCAAGGGATCGAGCCCGGCAGCGGCGAGCAGCTCGGAATAAAACTCTCCCTTGCCGCTCGGGGTCAGGAAGCCGCCATCGGCGAACGGCAAAAACGGCTTCCCCTCAGCCTCGCATTCGAACTTCATTCGCATGCATCCACCGGCCTCTTCGAGAGCTTTTTCGGTAATGCCTGCCAGCCATGCCGGCTGGTCACCGTCTTCCCGGAGCGCCTGCCGGATCAGGTCCTCGGCGGTGTCCTGGAAGCATGGCTCAGTGAACTCCATCCGCTGCGCGAGCGCGCTGAACAGATCGACGTTCGAGCGTGCCTCGCCCAACGGCTCAATCGCCTGGCTTGAGAGCTGGACGTGGTAGTGGCCGTAAGCTCCCTGAAAATCCTTGTGCTCAAGAAAGGTGGTGGCAGGAAGCAGGATGTCGGCGTAGTCCGCCGTATCGGTAAAGAACTGCTCGTGCACCACGGTGAACAGATCTTCGCGCTTCAGCCCGCGCAGCACCTGCGCCTGATCCGGCGCGACCGCCGCAGGATTCGAGTTATAGACAAAAAGAGCATGCACGCGCGGCGCGTCCAGTTCCGTCAACGCCTGCCCCAGCTGCGACATGTTCACAATCCGGGCATGCCGCTTAAGCGGGCTCGACAGCATCAGTTCGGGACGCTCAAGGGCATGCTTATCCCAGGGGAAAGCCCCGCTGGTCGAAAGCTGCAGACCGCCGCCGCGGAGCTTCCATGCTCCCGTCAGCAGCGGAAGCATCGAAACCGCCCGCGCGGCCGCTCCGCCGTTTTCAGATCGCTGAATGCCGTAGTTCATACGAATGACTGCCGGCGCGGCCGCGGTATATTCGCGAGCGAGCTGCTCGATTCCAGCAGTGGGCACGCCGGTCCAGAGCGCAACCCGTTCGGGGGTGTAATCTTTGACTCGCTCTCTCAGCGCGTCGAATCCATGGGTGTGGCTGGCAACGTAACCGGCGTCGTAGAGACCGTCGCGGATCAGCACGTGCATAATGCCGAGAGCGAGAGCTACGTCGGTACCGGGACGGATCGCAATGTGCCAGTCGGCGAGCTTCGCCGTACGCGTGGCATACGGGTCGATTACGATCAGCCGCGCCCCCTTGCGGCGCGCCTCCTCGATCACTGGCCACAGGTGAATGTTGTTGCCATGGATATTCGCGCCCCATGCGATGACCAGCCTGGCATAACGGAAATCTTCAGTATCCGTACCGAGCTTGCGGCCATAAACGGAGACGAATGCGTCTCCGCCCGCGGAGGAGCAGATCGTACGGTCGAGCTGCGAGGCGCCGAGGCGGTGAAAGAAGCGGCGATCCATCGAGCCGTAGCCAAGTACGCCAATGGTGCCGGCATAGGAATATGGCAGGATCGACTCAGGCCCATATTCGTCGCTAACGGCCTGCAGACGCGCTGAAATCACGTCGAGCGCTTCATCCCACCCGATACGCTCGAAGGCCTCCATCTCCCGCCCCTGCGGCAGCGGTCCCTTGGGCACGCCCGCGCGACGGCGCATGGGGTATAGAAGGCGGTCGGGCGAGTAAACGCGATCGAGATACTTCGCGACCTTCCCGCAAAGGAAGCCCCTGGTTACCGGATGACTGGGATCGCCCTGGAGACGAGTAGCGCGGCCGGCATCGTCGATCGTTACCAGCACTCCGCACGAGTCCGGGCAGTCATGGGAGCAGACGGCATGGACGGTGCGATCGGGCATGTTTCATTTTAGAGGTTTGCTGGCGGCAAAGAACAGCTTTCAGCAGACTTTGCTGTAAGGCAGCTCTATGGTGAAAACAGCCCCGTGAAAGCGAGGATGAATGTGGCTTGCGACAGTCAGTTTGCCGTGATGCTTTTCAATCAGCCCGCGACTCACCCAGAGGCCCAGGCCGGTGCCGGAGTCGCGCTTTGTCGTAAAGAACGGCTCGAACAGGTGGCCAAAGTTCTCGTCGGAAATCCCCGGCCCCTGGTCAAGGATTCGGACGACAATCTTGTTTTCAGCGCGATGAGCCTCGATGTGAATCTCGCCGCCGGTTTCGCTGGCGTCGATGGCATTTGCGATCAGGTTGGTGATGACCTGGCGAATTTCCCCGGGCACCACGCAGGCAGTGATGTTGGACTCGATCTCCGCCGTCAGGTTAAGCATCTTTGCCATGGCGTTTCTGCGATAAAGCTGCTTGACCTCGAGGGCAATCTCGCCGATATCCGCCGGCTGCGGCGACGCGTTTTCGCGATAGAAACCTAACGTCTGGCGAACGATCTGCGCAACTCGCTGCATTTCGTCGGAAGCCATGGCCAGGTAGCCTCGCGTGGCCTCGTCCAGCTCGGTCGACTGCTGGGAAAGGTAGACAAGATTGGTGACGCATTCGAGCGGATTGTTGATTTCGTGCGCGACTGTCGCAGCCATGCGTCCGGCCGTCGCCAGTTGCTCGGTGCGGCGCAACTTCTCTTCCGCAAGCTGCTGATCGTGGACGTCGACAATGATGCCCACCCATTCCCGCACGCATCCCGATTCGTCTTTCATGGGAACAGCGCGGACGGTGCAGTGCCGGTATGTTTTCGAGGCCGCGTGCCAGACGCGCGCGCCATGCGTGTGGGTGCAGATGTCGCCCATCGACCACAACAAATCGTTGAGCATCCGCTGGCGATCGTCGGGATGCAGGGCCTCTGCCCAACCATAATCGCGGTGCTGCTCCCACGCCTGCCCGGTATATGCCGCCCATGCAGGCTGAGGCTCTGTAAACCTGCCGGATGAGTCGATCGTGTAAGCCAGCGCGGACGTAGCCTCGGTCAGCGAACGATAGCGCGACTCACTCAGGCTGAGCTCGCCGTACAGCGTAGCGTTTTCGATCGCCGCGGAAGCCCTTCGTGCCAGCTCCTCCGCGAATTTCAGGTCGTCTTCGTTGTAAGGTGCGGATTCAACACCGCGAGTCAGGCGCATCACGCCGAGCGTGTGGCGGTGAGTCTTCAACGGAACGAGGATCTGAGAGGAGATCCCTAGCTGCCGCAGCATGCGCAGATGCTCCGCACTCCTGGCGGTACTTACCAGATATTCGTCGGACATCAGCGCGCGAAGCCTTGGAAGCCCCGTCTCCGCTACGATTGCCGAGCCGCTGCCATCATGCAGCCGCTGCGGATAGGTGTTCGTAAACTCGCGAATCTCCCGCTCCCTTGCAGGATCTTTATGAGCGACAGCGACGGCGGGCAAGTTTTCGCCCTCGAGAATGCTGACCGTGCAGCCGTCGGCGAATTGGGAAACCGCCATGCGCACCAGCGAATCGAGGGTCTTTCTGTAATCGAGCGAAGAAGAAAGAACCACACCCGCTTCGGCCAGAAGAGCCAGCCGCGCCCGCTCGCGTTGCTCCCCTTCGCGCAGTGCCGCCATACGTAAGGCCGAGGCAGCAAGGTTGCCCAGCACACGCGCATTGTCGAGCTCTTCAGGCGTGAAGATGTGCGGCTCGCGAAAATAAAACGCGATGCTGCCGCGAAAACCAAAGAGGGCGCCGGTGGCAGCATCCTTGCCCATTTCCAGGCCAACCATCAGAAGGCTGCGGATGCCCTCGGCTGCGTACCACTCCAGGCGCTCGGCCACAGCCGGCTCGGCGGTTACGTCTTCCACAACCAGCAACTCGGCATCGTTTCGCAGGATGTGAAAGCTCCACTCGCCTTCGTGTGTGTTTGTTATCCCATGACAGGCCAGCAGCTGCCAGAGACGGCGGTCCCCAAGATCCTGCCAGACGGCGTACCCGTCGGCAGCCATCAGCAGCCTGGCATAATGCAGGACGCTCGCAGGTTGAAATGTGGATTCATTGCCCGACAGCAGGGCAGACGACGCCTCGACCAGCGCGCGCCGCGCGCGCACAGCCAGATCCTGACCAGATGTACCGATCGTTGCCTCTGTCGATCCCATATTGTCCGGCTAAGGTACGGACAGTTTAGCGAAGGATTTCCCGTTTCCGCACCGGAAAAGCAGCCGGGACTAATTTACTACCGGGCTGTGCTCGAATGACAACCCGGCAGTAATCGAAAGAGAAATTTAGGATTGTGCCGTCTGTGCCGGAACAGCGGGAGCGACAGCCTTTGCGGGCGCAGGCGCCGGAGCGGGCTTCTTGGGAGCTTCCTTCTTTCCCGGGGCGAGGATGGCATGCAGAGTCGTGCCTTCCATGCGCGGCATGAACTCAACCACGCCGGCATCGCCGATGTCCTGGATCAGGCGGTTGATGATCGCGTAGCCGAGCTCGCGGTGCGCCATCTGGCGGCCCTTGAAACGCAAAGAGGCCTTCACCTTGTCGCCTTCGGTCAGGAAGCGGACAGCCTGGTTTTTCTTTGTCTGGTAGTCATGCTCATCGACAGTGACCGAGAACTTGACTTCCTTGATGATGATGATCTTCTGCTTCTTGCGGGCGGCGCGGTCGCTCTTATCCTTCTCGTACAGGAACTTTCCGTAGTCCTGGATACGGCACACCGGCGGCACCGCGTTCGGTGAGACCTCCACGAGGTCCAGACCGCGCTCACGGGCGATCTTCAGAGCTTCAAACGGGGGCAGAATTCCTAACTGCTCACCGCTGTCGTCAATGACGCGCACTTCGCGGGCGCGAATTCTTTCGTTAATGCGAATAAACTGCTTGGCCGAACGCTTATCGATGGGTTTCCTCCACTCATTCCGTGGGCCTGCCACGTAGCTACTCAGTATATATGCTGGCCCGTTTTTTGTGACGCCGAGCCGGGGGGAAAGGGATGCCACCCCTCTGCGGCCGTTCCATAAAGTGACACACAAAGGTGACACAAGCGCCCTCACGCCGGGTCAATACTGCGTAAATCGCCTATCTGCGTTATTCACCGACAGATGCGCGTCTTCCGGCCATGATATTCTTCCTCGTTACCGCACCCACCAGGTGGGTAAGTACCGTTCGCGTCACAGTCACGACACGTTGGCGCTACAGAAGAATTACAAAAGAAAGACTCAGGTTCCCTTTATATGAAACGACGTCTCCTTCTGGTCGATGATGAACTTGCCATCCTGCTGACCCTGCGCGCCATTTTTGAAATCAACGGCTTTGAGGTGGAAACTGCCGCCTCGGCCCGGGAAGCGAAGCAGAAGATCAAGAACAGCCGTTTCCACATGGTTATCACCGATATGCGCATGGAAAGCGAGACCGCCGGCCGGGAGGTAGTCCTGGCCGCGCGCAACGCTTCTTATAAACCCGCGGTCGCCATGCTGACGGCTTTCCCGATAGAAGGCGCTGGCGACAGTTCGGAAGCTGACGAGGTACTCGTCAAGCCGATGAACACCAACGACCTGCTGATCCAGATCGAGGCCATGCTGGTCTCCCACCAGGACAAGCAGGTTCCAAAGCCTGCTCCACTCGTTGTGCAAAAAAAGAAGACTGCAGCTAAGAAAAAAGCGCCCGCGAAGAAGATCGCAGCAAAGAGCAAGCCCCGGACTGCCGCGAAGCGTCCGCTGACCAAGAAGCCCTAGCCCGTACTCAACCCTGGGTAGCCGCCCGCACCACCGGCGGCTGCATCGGAGCTTTCATCTGGAAGCACTGCCTGCACAGCACCGGCCGCCCCTGTGTTGGTTTAAACGGAACGGTTGTTTCCATTCCACATTGGGAACAAACGGTACGCGTCTCCGGCCGGCCATTGCCCCCTGAGACACGCTTCGCTTTACAGCTCTTACACCGCTTGGGGTCATTCTTAAACTGCTTATCGTGAAAGAACAGTTGTTCCCCGGCGGTGAATACGAAGTCGTTCCCGCAATCGGCGCACTTCAAAACCTTATCTATGAAGTCCATCTCACATCCCACATCTGCCCGCACCCTCGTGCCGGACAGATCCGGCCTACGACGTGGCCGGCGCTTTCCTGGCTTATATGGCTTCTTTGAAGATTTGCAACGAGGCCCGAGCCGCGTGAAGGATGCGGCGAATCTCCATTACCGGATCGCGGGATGGAGCGAAACTATGACGCATGATCGATGGAACGTTAAAAGAACTCGATCTGCCAGCACGCCGGCGGCAAACGCGTGGGACGTTCGGCCATGCCGGCGTGTCAGAGATATTGCTGTCTTGCTTTCCTTGCTTAGTCCTGCTCTTTACGAGCCTTCTTACGATTCCGCTTGCGTGCCAGCGCTTCTTTCACACGCTTCTTTTCGCCGGGCTTCAGGTAGAAGGAATGACGCTTCACTTCCTTGATGATGTCTTCCTGCTGTACCTTACGCTTAAACCGACGCAACGCATTTTCTAGCGGCTCGCCTTCCTGCACACGAACCTCTGCCAATGAACTACACCCCCAAACCGACCCCGCATGGGCTTTATCAGTTTACCGGGAATTTGATAGTCATGCACAGGAAATTCCATCAGACTATAAATCCATGAAAAAATAGCTCCCATGAAACTTCCTCTGCCCGGCGGCCCCTACAAAGCCTACCTGTTCGACTGCGACGGCACCATCGCCGACTCGATGCCGTTACACTACGTAGCCTGGAGCCGCGCTCTCGGTGAGTGGAACTGCGAGTTTCCCGAAAAAATCTTTTACGAATGGGGCGGACTGCCGGTCCCGCAGATCATTTCCCAGCTAAATGCCGACAACGGCCTGAACATGCCAGTCGACGAAGTGGCGGAGCGCAAGGAAAGCTATTACTACGAAATCCTGCCCCAGCTGCAGGCCGTGGCGGAGGTTGTCGAGCACATCCACGATCAGCACGGAAAGATTCCTTTCGCCGTAGTCTCAGGCAGTTCCCGCGAGAGCGTCACCGCATCGCTTGAGTCCCTCGGCCTGCTGGATCGCTTCGATACACTCGTGTGCGCCGGGGAATATACAAAGAGCAAGCCGCATCCTGAGCCTTTTCTGAAGGCAGCAGAAAAGCTCGGCGTGGCGCCTGAAGACTGCATCGTTTTCGAAGACACGGAGATGGGCATCCAGGCCGCGAAGGACGCCGGCATGGCGTGGGTTAAAGTGCCCCCGCCGTGGGAGCGCAACTACTAGTAGATACCGGGAATCAGGCGCCGCGTGGTCCGGCTATAGGCAGCGTACCGTTCGCCGAAAGCCCTCAGCAGCGCCGCCTCCTCCACATGCATGCGGTAAATCAGCGCAGCGAGGGTGGGAGTCAGCACGATGGCGAGAGCCAGCCAGTTTCGCGCATGCAGGCCGACCGCTGCGAAGATCAGCACGAGACCGAGGTAGGACGGATGCCGGACAACGCGGTATAAGCCAGTCGAGAGCAGCGTCTGCCCCTGCCGTACGGCAACATTCACGCTGAATGCCTTGCCTAACTCGAGAATGGCCTTCCAGCGAACTGCCAGACCGAGCGCGAAAACGGCGATACCAGCTATTTTCAGAGAATGCCCACCTGGCATGGTGGGAGCGGAGACTTCCCCGATCCATTGCGCCGCCGTTACGGAAGACGCGATCGCTGCCCAAAGCAGCAGCATGGACCCGCGATCCTGAATATCTCCGCCCGCACGGCGAGTGCGTGTCTTGATGACGAGACAGATCTCCGAAGCGAGCCAGCCCCACATCATTGTCTGCCAGATTGTGGAGAGGCTCATTGCGGCTTACTTGTGCAGCGAACCCACGCGATAGACGATACCGACCGACCCGGCGAATTCGTTCTGCAACGCATAGCCGTAGCGGGTGGGCTGGTAATCGGCTGTGAAGCGAACGGCCCAGCGGGGACGCAGGTTGTAGTCGCTCCATGCGCCGAAGGCTCCGCCCCAGGCCAGCTTGTTATTGAAGATGCCCACCTGGTTCGGGGTCACGCCCTGCGGGAAATCCTTGTCAAAGGATCCATAGGCGGCGCCGATGAGCGTATGCAGACCCACGGTATAGTTCTGGCGGCGCATAATGCGGAAGGTCGGACCAAAGAGGAACAGGTGCTCCGACATGGAAGCGTTCGTCGGGATATTGAAATCGTTGCCTTGCAGATCGAGGTTGCCGTAAAGACCGCGTACGCTCGTTTCGATACCCCATGACGGACGGAAGTAAACCGTCGCTCCGCCATTCCAGCCGAGCAGGTTAATGGCGTGCACGTTGCGGCCCGAGCTCGGATTGAAGTGAGAGTACTGCGCGCCGCCGGTTACATCCCAGCGGTTGTTGTACTCGTCAAAACCGGCTACCGGCGCAACTGCTGTCACCTGGGCTGAAGCCCGCGCTGCAAATCCAAAAGAAGAAACCACCAGAGCGGCACACAGGAAACGGACAACGGCTTTCACGCGGATCTGAAACCTCACAGAATGGACCAGTCCCGAAATACGGGGCCTAAACTCTCACAATACACGAATCAAGGCAGCTTTGGGCCGGTCAGCTTTGAAACGGCCGGCTAACCGCCTTTTCGCTAAAGAGCGGTTAGCTTTGTCTTTCTTCAAACCTTGGTGCCGTTGCGTGGATTGATCGCCAAGTTTCTGATGAGTTCATTATGAAAACACGGCACTTCCGGGAGTTGCAGGTTTGGCAGCGTGGGATGGTTCTTGCTCAGAGCGTCTACACCCTGACCCGAGACTTTCCTCAAGAAGAACGATTTGGATTGACCATCCAACTGCGCCGTGCTGCGGTTTCAATCCCCAGCAACATCGCTGAGGGTCATGGTCGCGGCTCGGATACTGCATTCGCGCATTTTCTGAGAGTGGCGAAAGGATCGTTGTTTGAAATGCAGACCCAATTGCAATTGAGTGCGAATCTTGGACTGGTAAAGCCTGAGCCAGTGGACGCCCTGCTGCATGAAACCGAAGAACTCGCCAAGATGCTTAACGGACTACTGCGAACCATCACCGTCGATACAAAACCGCTGACGGCTTCTTAGCTGGCCGGAATGAGCTGTCCGTATTTCAGCGGACCGGGGGTCCGCTGCCCTTCATCAGTTCATCCAACCGCGATCCTTAGGGTCCTTCTCCGGATCCACGTAACGGCCTTCCTTATCGAAGTGAACCTCGCGGTTCTGCTTGCGCATGTAGACCTCGAACTTACGGGCAGCACGACGGCGTTTCCAGCGATAGTACTGGTTGCGCCATCCGAACCACTTCTCGGAGCTGGCGCTGGCGAAGCCGCGACGGGGACCGAACTTGATGTAGAGAAATCCGAAGAGCGCTCCTCCGAGCTGCGAAAAAGCAAAGGCACGCTGGGTGGAGAAGAGCGAAGCCAACGTGATGAGCAGATACACAGCCACCAGGTATTTGGCCTTGATCATCATGGGCAGCGGAAACATCATGAACTGCGAATCCGCATAAAGAACGCCAAAGGCGATCAGAAGCCCGAAAATCCCACCGTAGCAACCGGTAAGCAGCACGGTTTCGCTTGGCATGGCCAGCGAAAGGCCTACAGCTGCCAGGCCCGCGCCGAGCACGGAGGCAAAATAGAGCTCCGCGACCCAGCGTGCGCCGTGGCTCGACTCGAGGAAACTGCCCAGGAACCACAGGGACAGGAGCTCAAAGGCCGTATTCAGAATGCCCTGGTGGACAAAACTGTAGGTAAGGAGCTGCCAGAGGCGGCCGTGCAGCACAAACTGCGGTACCAGTCCTACCCATGCCTCAATCGTGAGAGCAGCTGGCGCCGAGGCGATTCCCAAAACGAGCAGGACAAAAAAAGCGGCCAGGTTCCACAGGATCAGCCTGCGAGTAAAGCCGCGGAAGTCGGGGAAAGCTAGGATTCCGGATGAGCGTGGCATACGTTGTCCCCACCCATTGTCTCACTGGCTCCCTATCCTTTGGTCACAGGACATGAAGGCGGATACCGATTTTCTCTGCATCCAATTCCCTTTTCCCAACGTCAGAGGGAAAGAAGCTGCGTAAGCTTCATGACTCGTTGTTAAGCGTGCGTTTCATGAAGCTGGACGCTTGACGCGCCGGGCGGTTCTCTTCAACACTAACGGTGTTGCAAGTGAAACGTCACTGAGTACGAATCTGATTGCTGTAACTGGGAGGAATTCCTATGCCACTTTGTCCTGAATGTGAAACTGCACTGGATATCGATGACGACGAAGTAGATGAAGGCGACGTCATCCTGTGTGATGAATGCGGTACCGAATACGAGATTGTAGGTACCGATCCGATCGAGCTCGCCAAGGTTGAAGAGGACTACGACGAGGAAGACGATGAACCGGTAGATGAGGAAGAAGAATGAGGAAGTCAGTACGGCTGACCGGACTGGTACTTGTTCTGCTTCTGAGCACCGCTCTTTTTGCGCAGGCTAAGGGCCCCAAGTCTCTCGAAGGCAAAGTCTGGAGCGAGAGCAGCACTCCCATCTCCGGCGCCATCGTGTACCTTCAGGACTCGAAATCGAACAGCATCCGGACCTTTATCTCGACCAAAGACGGGGAATACCGCTTTGGCCAGCTCTCTCCGGATATCGACTATCAGGTCTGGGCCCAGTACAAGGGATCGAAGAGCCCCTCGAAGACGGTCAGCTCATTCGATTCGCGCAAGCTGGTCACGATCGACTTCCACATGAAGAACGAGTAGCACTTCAGCTTTCTCTTCGATACGCAAAAGGCCACCGCTGAGCGGTGGCCTTTTACCTGGGATTGACCCCTGTTTACTGCTCGCGCTTCCAGTTCATCAGGTCGCCGAGCGTGGTGGTCGAGCTGGAGACAGGAGCCTTGTAGGCTTCCACGTCCGCGCGGCTCGCTTCTTCGCCGACTGCACGCAGGCTGAGACCGACCTTCTTCTCGTCCTGGTTCATCTTGATGATCTTGAAGTCATGCTCCTGCCCCTGCTCGAGCTTGACCGGCACGTTCTCTCCATCGGTCGCTTCCGAGATGTGGCAGAGACCTTCCACACCTTCCGCGATTTCGACGAATGCGCCGAACTGAGCCGTGCGCAGAACCTTGCCGTGCACCACATCGCCAACGCGATGCTGCGCGAAGAAGGTATCCCACACGTCGGGCTGCAGCTGCTTGATGCCGAGCGACAGGCGGCGGTTCTCAGGCTCAACGCCCAGAACGACTGCCTTGACCTTCTCGCCCTTCTTCAGGACTTCCGAAGGATGCTTCACGCGCTTGGTCCAGCTCAGGTTGCTCACGTGGACCAGTCCATCGATACCGTCTTCGATCTCGATGAAAGCGCCGAAGTCGGTCAGGTTGCGAACACGACCCTCGACATTGGTGCCTGCGGGGTAGCGGGCAACCAGGTTCTCCCACGGATTCTCGAGGAGCTGCTTCATGCCCAGCGAGATGCGGCGATCGGACGGGTTCACGCTCAGAACGACCGTCTCCACTTCGTCGCCCGGCTTGACCAGCTTCGACGGATGCTTCATCCGCTTCGACCAGGTCATTTCCGAGACGTGGACCAGGCCTTCGATGCCCTGCTCCAGCTCAACGAAGGAGCCGTAGTCGGTTACCGAGAGGACGCGGCCGCGAACACGGGCGCCGATCGGGTAACGCTCGACGGCGTCGAGCCAGGGATCAGGCGTGAGCTGCTTGAAGCCAAGCGAGACGCGCTGCTTGTCTTTGTCGAACTTGAGGACCTTCACCTGGATCTCGTCACCGACGTTGACCAGGTCGCGCGGGTGCGTCAGGCGTCCCCACGACATATCTGTGATGTGCAGCAGGCCGTCGATGCCGCCCATGTCGACGAATGCGCCGTAGTCGGTCAGGTTCTTGACGGTTCCGGTGAGGATGCTGCCCTCTTCGAGGTGCTCGAGAGTAGTCGAACGCTTGGCGTTCTGCTCCTCCTCGAGAATCTCCTTGCGCGAAACAACGACGTTGCCGCGCTTCTTGTTCAGCTTGATGACGCGAACTTCGATCGGCTGACCGATGTAGGCATCCAGGTTGCGAACCGGACGAATCTCCAGCTGCGAACCCGGCAGGAATGCCTTCATGCCGATGTCGACAGTCAGACCGCCCTTGACGCGACCGAGAACGATACCGGTTACCGGGGTCTTTTCGTTGGCAGCCTTTTCGATCGTGTCCCAAGCGCGGTGGCGCTGCGCCTTCTCGTAGCTCAGAAGGTATCCGCCTTCGGATTCCTCGCGCTCAATCACAACCTCGACCGCGTCGCCTGCCTTCAGCTTGGGCTGGCCGGTGTGGTCCAGGACCTGGTCAAGCGGAATCAATCCTTCCGACTTCATGCCCACGTCGACGACCACGTGCTTGTCCGTAATCTTGATTACGGTGCCAGACACGACTATGGTATCGTCAAAGGACTGCGCTGCGGCCTCTGCTGCCTGCTCACGGTCAAAGCTCTCGAGGGCGGCGGCGAAGTCTTCCATGCTGCCGAAGTCGAGATCTTCCTCGTTTGTTTCAGGTGCAGCGGCAACAGGCTCAGCTTGCGAAGCGGAGGAGGTTTCCGGGTTGTGAGTGAGTTCGATGGACGAATCGTTGTGATCCGTCGCGGCTTCCAGCGTTGGGGTTTCCAGTTCGGTGTTCAGAGGATTGCTCTCGACTTGTTCAGGATTAAGGACGTCTGCCATAACTGCCAGCTCCGGGATTCGGTTGGCGGGTCCCGCAATTCCGCCCTGCAGTCTGGGGAATGTGCTGGTCAGTAAAATCAACCGGCTTCGACGCTGCAGATTTCTTCGCGGTGTCTCTTTAGATTCAGGAAGAGGCTGCGAAGATTCGGGGATCTAAAGCTTCCTTCTCTCCCATATCCGGGCGGAGTTCCGGGGCAGAAGGCGATGAGTGTTGGCCAGTGATGATTGGCCCGGCACTACGTCGGCCCTCCCCCTCAGGAGTGTCCGGCAGGCAGGGATGTCGAAGGAGCGGCGATCGAGACCTCGCGTTGAAATCCCTTCCACGAGGCCACATCAAAACTATAGAAGCCCGCTGTTGGGGCTGTCAATTCAACAGCATGGCAATGTCGCGAAAGATACCGTTTCTTAACACTCGCGAGCATTCCTTTGCACCACCTTCGGAGCAAAAAAGCATTCTAATCCCGTTTCCGGAAGTTTTTGAAGAAACTTTTCGCGATTGACATCCCCTCGGAATCCGATATAACGTCGTTCGAGTATGAAATCTGCCGAAGACAATCCGCTTCCCCTGTCGCCGCCAATCCTGCACATCCTGCTGGCACTCAGCGCCGGCGACCTGCATGGGTACGGCATCATGCTGACGGTTGCGAAGCAGTCCGGCGGCGAATACAAAATCGGTCCGGGAACGCTTTACGACAACATCAGAAAGCTGCTCAACCTGAAGTGGATTGACGAGTCGATGGAGGGCGACGGAGAAGACTCCGCCCGCCGCGTGTATCACCTGAACCAGAAAGGCCGTGCCGTGCTGGTCTCGGAAACGGAGCGCCTGGCGCAGGTGCTTCGCGAAGCACGCCGCTGTCTGAAGCTGAATCCGGGCAGGCAGGCATGAAAAAAACAGCCCGCGCTTTCTACCGCCTGCTCCTGGTTCTCCACCCCGCACAGTTCCGCGAAGAGTTTTCCGCTGAAATTCTCCGCGACTTCGACGAGATTCTGACCCTGCAAGGTCCATCTGCACTTTTCGCCGACGCGCTGTTGTCGCTCGCCCGGCAGTGGACACAGTCCGGCCTGCCCGACGAAGCCACTCCCGAAGTGGAATTTTCCCTGCTTGGCGGCAGTTATGTCGCACTGGCGCAGAACAGGCTCACGCTCTTCGATCTTCTGCGCGGCTCCGTGCTTTCGACTGCCCTGTTCTTCTGGTTTGGGGTCAGCTCCACGCCGGAGACCTTTCGCTCCTTCCTTACCTTCCTGCACACGCTTCTGTAGCCTCGCGCAATTAGCGGTTTGTCGCATCGCTACCCGCGGCTATGCTCTAAGACACAACATGCGCGCTGCCCTGGAACGCTACTTTGAGTTCTCCCGACTGGGTACGAACTGGAGGACGGAGTTTTTCGCCGGCCTGACCACCTTCGTCACCATGGCTTACATCGTGCTCGTGAACCCGGCCATCCTGGCGCAGGCGGGCATGCCGCTGCCGGCAGTGACCGCTGCGACCTGCCTTTCGGCTGCTTTTGGCTGCATGCTCATGGGCGTGATTGCGCGCTATCCGATCGCTCTGGCACCGGGCATGGGACTGAATGCGTACTTTACCTACACGGTTGTGCTGCGCATGCATGTGCCGTGGCAGACCGCTCTGGGAGCCGTCCTTGTTTCGGGTGTGGCCTTTCTCATGCTCACAGCGCTGGGAATTCGCCAGCTGATTCTACGCAGCATTCCTAAGGAGCTTTACGCCGCAGTCGCAGGCGGCATCGGGCTTTTTATCGCACTGATCGGACTGCACAATGCAGGCATCATAGTGTCGGACTCGACGACGCTGATTGCCCTTGGCGACCTGCGTTCGCCCCAGACCGCGCTGGCGCTCGCCGGGGTGATCCTGATCGGAACGCTGCAGGTGTGGAAGGTGCGAGGCGCGCTGCTCTTTGGGGTAATCGGGATCACGCTCGCCGCCGTGCCTTTTCACCTGGTGCACTGGCATGCCTCCTCGTATCGCCTGACAGATATCACGCTGACTGCCGGAAAACTCGATCTGCGCTCTGCGCTGCACGTCGGACTGCTGGAAATTGTGTTCGTCTTCTTCTTCGTCGACCTTTTCGACAATCTCGGAACACTTGTAGCGGTTGCAAAGAAGGCCGGCCTGGTTGAGGCGGACAATTCCATCCCGAGGTTGAACAGCATTCTTTTCGCCGATGCGGCAGCGACAATTGCCGGTTCGCTGGTGGGCACATCCACGGTGACCAGCTATGTCGAGTCGAGCGCCGGGGTGTCGGCAGGCGGGCGATCGGGAGTGACCGCGATCGTGACAGGATTGTGTTTCATCGCCGCGCTTTTTGCTGCGCCGTTTGTGGGCATCGTGCCGACGGCAGCCACCGCGCCGGCGTTGATTATTGTAGGCAGCCTCATGATCTCGACGCTCAGCGAAATCTCCTGGACTGAGCCGCTGTCGGCGATCCCGGCATTTCTTACGCTGATCATGATTCCGCTGAGCGCTTCGATTGCGAACGGCCTCGGCTTTGGTGTGATCGCATACGCCTGCGTGCATATTCTTGGCGGTAAGTTCCGCCGTCAGGACTGGCTGCTTTACCTGCTGGCGGTGTTATTCCTGGCTCGATTTGTCTATGTCTCGGCGGCGTGAGGCGAGCAAGGAGTTGTGATTGGCGTCAACGGCTAATGCGGAATCCCTGATGCCTAATCCCCTGCTCTTAGGTTAAGATCGGCAGCAGCAATCCAATAACTTGTTGCCCGGCCTGCGTATGCCATCAGCCTCATCCCGTTCACGTCGTGCGTTTTCGATCTTCATCTCTTTGCTTGCTAGTGCGACGCTGTTTCTTTCCGGCTGCGAAAATGTCGCCAACTCATCCCATCCGGTAACGCTGGTGCGCATGATCGACGCTTCCTACCAGGGCCACGCTTATGACGCCTACCAGGGTTCAACGCCCATCGCGGTGAACTTTGCCGGACCGAGCGTCGGCAGCTACGCGTATCTTTCTCCGGGCGCGACGACGATCAAGATCGTGCCGACAGGCAAGCCGCAGACCACCGTCACGTCCGTCACAGGTACGTTTACAGCGAGCGAGCAGCACAGTGTTTACATCACGGATAGCAATGGCGGCATAACCGCTCAGGTTCTGACCGATCAGAATGCGGCCGGACCGGGCGGCGATGTTTCGTTGCGTTTTTTACAGCAGGCGACCGGTGCCGGAAATCTCGACATCTATCTTGCCGCCGATGGCAGCTTGCCGGTGGTGACCGGAACGACGGCGCTCGACCTTTCGAAGGCCAAACCGCTGCTTTCCAGCGAGGCCGCTGGTTCGGTTTCGAGCTACTATAACGTGCCGCCCGGCACCTACGACGTCATCGTCGTGCCTTCAGGGGCAACCGATACTTCCGCCGGATACGTCAGTTCCGCAACAGCCCTGACTGCGGGACAGGTTCGCACCCTGCTGATTGTCGACCAACAATTGTTGGCTACGCCCCCGGTATCGGTCATCACCGCTGACGATTACAACTGAGCAGAAATCGCGCAGATTTATCGATGTTATCGAAACCGTTACCTGCCTGATTTGAATAAGATACGGAATTGCGAGTAGTATCCAGCCGCGGCCTCTGCAGGCCGCATCTAGTGTTAGCTGGAGAACTCTATGAGTAAGGCATTGAAGTCTCTTCCCTTTTTCGGCCTCGCGCTGGTGATCGGCACAGCGGGATGCCATAGCAATCCGGAACAAAACCCACAACAGGCCACGAGCACTGAAGCCTCCCAGGTCAGCAATGACGCTGGGGACCCCGCAATGCAGGCAAACCTTGCTCCCGCGGTAGCCGTAAGCTCCGGAGCAGCAGCACCAGCAGCTCCGGCGCAGAGCGCTCCGGCACCCAGAAGTTCAGCGCAGCAGGAAACCGCGCCACCACCTCCTGCTGACTCCGGCCAGCAGAGTGCTCCAGCTCCCGCACAGAGTTACGCTCCGGCGCCATCGCAGACTTATTCCGATCAGGATTATTCGGACCAGGATTACGACTACAACGCACCGCCGCCTCCGGATGAATCCGTACAGGAGCAGCCGGTGTATGCCTCAGAGCCTCCGCCGCCGATGCCGGAGTACGATCAACCTGAATGCCCGGGCGACAACTATATGTGGACGCCTGGCTACTGGAACTATGCATCGGCGGGATACTTCTGGGTTCCGGGAACCTGGCTGCTGGCGCCTTATGTGGGTGCCCTCTGGACGCCTGGATACTGGGGCTACTACAACAACCGTTACCTCTGGCACCACGGTTACTGGGGTCCGCACATTGGCTTCTATGGCGGAGTGAATTACGGCCACGGCTATTCCGGCGTGGGTTACCAGGGCGGCTACTGGCGCGACAACAATTTCCTCTATAACCGTTCGATCACACGCGTCAACACAACGGTCATCAATAACACCTACATCCACAATGTGACCATCATCAACAACAACAACCGCGTGAGCTATAACGGCGGACGCGGCGGCCTGATGACGCGTCCACTGCCTGCCGAGCGTGTGGCGCGGCAGGAGAGCCACATGGGTCCGCTGCCCGCGCAGATGGCGCACGTGCAGCAGGCCGGCCAGGACCGTCAGAACTGGGCCAGCGTGAATCGCGGACGTCCTTCTGTAGCGGTAGCGGCTCGTCCTTTGCAGACCAATTACCGTGCTCCGGCGGCGACACCGCAGGTCGTCCGACAGCAGGTGCAGCAGGAACGTGCCCATCCGCCGGTCGTACAGCAGCAGCCGGTACGGCCGATGCAACCGAACAATGCTCGTCCCGGACAGCCGGCAAACAATGTTCGCCCCGGACAGCCGAATCAGCCTGGGCAGCGGCCAGGACAACCCGCGAATAACGTACGTCCAGGTCAGCCGAACAACAACGTACGGCCCGGACAGCCTAACCAGCCGGTAAATCACCCTGGACAACCGGTGCAGAATGCACGTCCTGGTCAGCCTGCGCAACAGCAGAGGCCCGGACAGCCCCAGCAGCGACCGGGACAACCAGCCAACAACGTAAGACCGGCGCAGCCTGCGAACAACGCGCGTCCAGCTCAGCAGCAACAGCGTCCGCCCGCGCAGCAGCAACAGCGTCCGCCCGCGCAGCAGCAACAGCGTCCGCCCGCGCAGCAGCAACAGCGTCCGCCCGCGCAGCAGCAACGCCCGGCACAACCGGCAGCGCGCCCTGCACCGCAGCAGCAGCGCCCTGCCCCGCAGCAACAGCGGCCTGCCCCGCAGCAACAGCGGCCCGCCCCGCAGCAACAGCGGCCTGCCCCGCAGCAACAGCGGCCCGCACCGCAGCAGCAGCGGCCGCAGGGGCATCCGGCTCCGCAGGCTCATCCTGAGCAGCATCCGCAGCAGCACGAGGAGGAGCATCGTCCAGGTGTTTAATGCGGTCCTGATGTAAACGAAAAGGAGAGCCTCGCGGCTCTCCTTTTTTGTTTCGCTAAACCGTTCCGTTCGAATCAGAAGCCGGGGAGTTTGGATGTATCCCACCCGCCGCCTAACGCCTTTATCAGCAGGACGCTTGCGTCAAGTCTGCGCTGCATGATGGTCAGGTCGTTGCGCTGATTGTTCAGCGCCGCGGTCTGCCAGGTTACGACCTGCAGGTAAGTATCGACACCGCCTTCGTAACGGGTCTGGAACAGGTCCAGCGATTGCTCGGCGGATTCCGTTGCCTGGTGTTGCTGATCGGCCTCGTGAGTGAGGACTCGTTGTGCGGCCAGGTTGTCTTCTACCTGCTGGAAAGCCGAAAGAACCGTCTGGCTGTATGTGGCGACGGTCGAGTCGTACTGCGCTTCCGTCATCAGCTTGGTCGATTTGCGCCGTCCAGCATCGAAAAGCGTTTCAGAAAACGTGGGTCCGACCGCCCAGAAGCGCGAAGGCCAGTTAAACCAGTTCAAGGCCGAGGTTCCCTGCAGGCCGAAAACGGCGCTGAGCGAAAGCGTTGGATAGTAGGCCGCCTGCGCGATGCCAATCTGCTCGTTGGCAGCGGCCATGCGGCGCTCGTCGCCGGCAATGTCAGGCCGACGCTCGAGCAGCTCAGCGGGAAGAGCAGCGGGGATCTGCGGGATGACCGGCGCCTGCTGGTTGAGCGGCGTGGGTGCAAGCGTGAACTCAGCCGGAGCCTTGCCGACCAGCACGGCGATGGCGTGTTCGTATTGCGTACGCTGCACCTCGAGGTCGGTCAGCTCGACTTTTGCCTGATCCAGCTGCGTACGGGCCTGGGCTACGTCCGACATCGGCGCGGCGCCGCCGTCGAAGCGGTCCTGCGTGAGCTGGAGCGCCTGGGTGTAAGCCTTGACCGTATCTTCGAGAAGCCGTGTCTGGGCATCGGAGGTGCGCAGGCCGAAGTAATCCATCGCCAGCTCGGCATGCAGACTGAGACGAACAGATTCCAGATCGGCATCGAGTGCCTGGGCCTGTTCGCGCGCGGCAGTGACGCCACGGCGGATTCGTCCCCAGAGGTCGATCTCGTAGTTCATGTCAAAAGGCAGGGAGAAGTTGCCTTCTCCGCTGTTGACCATCGTCTCTGAAAAGTAGGGCTGGTGCGCGGAATCGCGCACGGCGGCAACGCTGGGAGCGACTCCAACAGTAGGAGCCTCGAATGACCGGGCATAACCGATCTGCGCGCGCGCGGCACGAAAATTTGCCTCAGCGGCTTTGAGCGTCTGGTTCGCGGTATCGACCTGGGTTTCGAGCGCGTTCAGCCCGGCGTCGTTGTAGATGGTCCACCAGTCGCCTTTGAGCGCGGTGTCTGCAGGCTGGCCGGGCTTCCAGCCGTCCTGAGTTTTGTTCGCGTCAGGCGCGGGCTGTTCCTTGAACGCGGGCGGGGTAGGCACAGCAGGCCTTTTGTAGTTTGGTCCGACCGTGCAGCCGGCGAGCGGCAGCAGGGCCGCAGCCATTACCGAGGCCGTTCGAAGAAGAGAAGCGTGCTTCATTCTCCCGCTCCCGTTTCAACGCGCACCTGTTGCCCCTGGGCCAGCGAGTCGGAGGGATTGAGGATGACCTGGTCCTGATTGGTGAGGCCCGAGGTGATCTCGACGGTGGCTCCGTAATCGTGGCCGATCGTTACTGGGACAAGCTCAACGTGGTTGTTGCGGACGACACCGACACGCAGGCCCTCCGCGCGGAAGAGCAGCGCGTTCGAAGGCAAAGTAAGCGACTGGCTCTCCGCCGGCACAGGCAGGTGAACGAAAGCATACTGCCCCGGCAGCAGCTTATGCGAGCGGTTGTCGATATCGACTTCCACATTCAGCGTTCGGCTGGATGCATCGATCGAATCGGAGTTGCGCACCACATCGCCTTCGAACTTCTGTCCGGGTGCCGCGTCCGATGTAATGACGACGCGGTCGCCATTGTTCACGAAGCGCGCATCGACTTCCGGAACAGGCACGAACATGCGCAGCTTGTCTGTTGAAGCCATGTGGAAGAGCTCGGCGCGCGGCGCGGCTGAGTCGCCTCCCTGAATCAGCGAGCCGATATCGACATTGCGAGCGGTGATAACTCCATCGAACGGCGCGTAGATTTTTTCAAAACCCTGCAGCTGCTGGATGCGGCGGAGATTTGCCTGCGCCGATTCGAGCGCAGACTGCTTGGCGGCGAAGTCGCTGGTGGCCTGATCGGCTTCCTGGTGAGAGACAGCGTTCTTTGCGAGCAGCTTTTTCCAGCGCTCAGCAGTGATCTGCGCAATCTGCAGGTTGGCCTGGGCGGTGGCGAGATCGGACGTGGCCTGCTGCACCTGCTGGTCGACCTCGGGAGTCTCGATGTCGGCCAGCACCTGGCCCTGGCGCACGTGCGCGCCGATGTCGGCATACCAATGCTTCAGGTAGCCATTAGTGCGGGCGTAGATGCCGGTGTCAATGTAGGCCTGGGTATTGACAGGCAGCACGATCTCGAGCGCTTTCGCGCCACGCGCGGGATTAGTGACCTGCACCGCATCGATCGCATTCTCGCGGGTGACGGTCTTCAGCTCGGACTCAGCGTGAACGCGCGAACGGATGCCGATGACGATGAAGACCAGGATGACGACGGCGACCACTCCCAGACCGATGATAAAGACGGGCGAGAGACGGCGGTCCGGATCGACGACTACCGTGGGCTCTTCCGGCGCCGGCCGCCGGGCATCGTGGCTCGGAGGCGGTTCGGAGGGAACGCTTTCCCGCGCGTCGCGGAGTCCTTCGTTCTGTTCAGACATCTGATTCTGCCTGCTTTCTGTGAAATGTTCCATATTCCTGATCCTTGATCGTGACCTATGCGTGATGCGGCTCCAGAGCCGGCTCGCGCTCCTCAACTGCTGACCCACCCTTTGCGCGCCCGTGCAGCAGAGCAAAGACGGAAGGCACGAAGATGAGCGTCGCGACGGTGGCGCACATGAGGCCTCCGATGACGGCCCGCCCCAGTGGTGCATTCTGTTCTCCGCCGTCGCCAAGGCCGAGCGCCATGGGCACCATGCCGATGATCATTGCCAGCGCGGTCATACAGACGGGGCGGAAACGGGTGGCGCCCGCCTCGATGGCAGCGAGAATGGCGTCGTTATGCTCTGCCAGTCTCAGCTTCGCGAAAGAGACGACCAGGATGGAGTTGGCCGTAGCCACGCCCATGCACATGATCGCGCCCATCAGTGCCGGAACACTGAGCGAAGTGTGCGTGAAGAAGAGAAACAGCACGATACCGGCAAGAGCGGCGGGCAGCGCCGTGATGATGATGAACGGATCGAGCCACGACTGGAAGTTCACCACGATCAGCATGTATACGAGCAGGATCGAGAAGACCAGTCCACCCAGCAGCGAGATATAGGAGCTGCGCATGGTCTGTGATTGGCCACGGATGGAGAGGAACATGCCGCGGGGTACGCTCTTTCCTTGATGGCTTACGATGGCCTCGATCTGCTTCGACACAGATCCGAGATCGCGATCCTGTACCGCACCATAAATATCGATGGTGCGGCGGATATTGTACTCGCTCACCACTGCGTACTCATGGTTACGGTGAACGGAAGTCAGGTCGTTCAGCGTCTCCGGCGTGGGACGAGCCGCGGCGGTGGTCGAGTTGATCGGGATGTTGGTCAGATCCTGCATGGAGTCCATGCGGTATTGCGGAGTCTGGGCCACGAGGTTATAGTTCACGCCGTTCTTAAAATTCAGGAAGAACATCGGCGTGATCTGGAAGCTGCCGCTCAGGCTGTTCAGCATGCTTTGCGCCACGTCGCGAGCCGTGTAACCGCCTTGCTCAGCCTTGGTGCGATCGACATCGACGTCGAGGGTGGGGTAGTCGAGCGGCTGCTGGATGCGAAGATCGACAAGACCCGGAACCTGGCGCAGCTTCTGCATCATCTCGGTCGCAACCTTCGTGCCCGCCTCCAGGTCGTTGCTCTGTATCTGGATATCGATCGGCGAAGGCAGGCCGAAGTTCAGAATCTGTGTGGTGATATCTGCCGGCAGGAAGTAGAACACCGTACCCGGGAACTCGCGGGGGAGTTCCTTGCGCAGGGTACGAATATAGTTGGCCGTCGGGTGGTGGTCTTCGTTCAACGATACGAGGATGTCACCATCCGCTGCGCCGAATGCGCCGGAGGTCATGTGCATGGTGTTCATCGGGCTGTAAGGCAGGCCGATGTTGTCGAGGATGTTGTTGAGCTCGGATTGAGGAATCTTCTTGCGAATCGATGTCTCCACCTCGTCAGCGAGACGCGCGGTTTCTTCGATACGAAGGCCCGTCTTTCCACGCATGTGCAGGATGAACTCACCCGAATCGGTGCTGGGGAAGAAGTCCTGCCCAAGGAACGGCAGAAGCAAAAACGCGCAGCAGCAGATCAGCAGGAACACCGGGATGAATACCTTACGCAGGAAAACAAGGCGGGTCAGCAGAACTTCGTAGCTCGACCGGATGCTCTCGAAAACACGCTCGAAGCCTCGCTGAAAGAGGATGAACGGATTGCGTGTAGCGCCCGTGTGCTTGTGACGCAGCAGATACATGGCCAGCGTCGGCACCAGGGTTCTCGACAGGATGTAGGACGCGAGCATCGCGAAGATGACGGCTTCCGCCAGCGGCGCGAAGAGATATTTCGATACGCCGGACAGGAAGAACATCGGCAGGAAGACGATGCAGATGCAGAGCGTGGAAACCAGCGCCGGGACGGCGATCTGCGCAGCGCCTTCGAGGATGGCCTCACGCATCTCGTAGCCGTTTTCGAGGAAGCGCTCGATGTTTTCGATGGTGACCGTGGCGTCGTCGACGAGAATACCGACGGCCAGCGCCAAACCGCCGAGGGTCATGGTGTTGATGGTCTCGCCCATCATGCTGAGCACGATGACCGAGGTGAGAATCGAGAGCGGAATCGAGACCGCGATGATGACCGTGGAACGCCAGCTGCCAAGGAAGAGCAGGATCATCAGGCCGGTGAGCGCGGCCGCGATAATCGCCTCACGAATCACACCCGATACCGCGGCTCTTACGAAGATGCTCTGGTCGGCAAGAGGCGTGATCTTGAGATTTGGGGGAACGAGCTGAGCGACACGCGGCAGCAGTCCGCGAATACCGGACACCACCGCCAGCGTTGAAGCACTGCCGCCCTTGATGATGCTGATGAGCACGCCGCGGTGGCCATCCTGGCGGACGATATTCGTCTGGAAGGCTGCGCCGTTCGATACCGTGGCGACGTCGCGCAGGTAAACCATTGCGCCGTTCACCTGCTTGATGGGCAGCATCGAAAGCTCATCGATAGTGCGAGGTGCGGCATTGCTGCGCACGTCATACTCCAGCGGCCCGATCTTGGCAGTACCGGATGGCAGCACCACGCTGCCGTTCTGCATGGCCGTCAGCACATCGCCTGGGCTCACGCCCTTCGACTGCATCTTCACCTGGTCCATGCTGACGGTAATCTGCGCCTGCTTGCCGCCGTAAACCTGCGGAACTACGGCGCCGGGAATGGTCACCAGCGACGGGCGGATGAAGTTCTGAGCGTAATCGTTGAGCTGCTGCTCGTTGAAGCCCTTACCCGAGATGCCGAGCTGAATAATAGGCACGCTCGAAGCGGAAAAGTTAATGATCTCGGGCGGCAGGGTTCCGGGCGGCAGCTGGCGGAGCATGTACTGCGAAGCAGCGGTGATCTGCGCATTGGCGGTTTCGAGGCTGGCTCCCGGCTGGAGGTAGACCTTGATGGTGGCTACGCCGTTGTAGCTCGTGGACTCGGTGTGCTCGATGTTATCGACGAGAGTGGTGAGGGCTTTCTCGTAGGGAGCGACCAGGCGGCCTTCCATCTCTTCCGGGTTGAGGCCCGTATACTGCCAGGCAACCGACACGACAGGGATGTTGATATTTGGGAAGATGTCGGTTGGCGTCCGCAGGATCACCACCGGGCTCATGATGATGATGAGCAGGGCCAGGATGATGAAGGTATACGGACGATCCAGTGCTAACTTAACTATCCACACAGTAAGGAGGCCTCCTTGCGACGACCGGCCAGGCGCTCATCGGAAAAACCGCTATGTCAATTTTGACTCAAGGCACGTCTGTCCGATTCGTACTTATTTCCGTCCACACTCATCGGCGAAACCGAATAATACTGCTTGCATATTGCAATGCCGGGCCGATACGGCCTCCGGCCCAGACATGCCAGCGACCGCGATGTGTCTCTTCCTGCTTCAAGCTTAAGCGCTTTCAAGCGGTGGATAAATAGAGGTTTCTACACAAAAGGCATGTGTTAGCACACGATTACCATTTCTAAACGAGCTTAGATTCAGATCCACTGCTATCTACCTGCTAAGGCTTGTGGAGCCGCTCCTCTCAGGGATTCAGGAAATGCCGGCGGCTGGCTGCCAGTTACAATCTGTGAAATGGAACTACGGCATCTTCGATATTTTATTGCGGTAGCGGAGACCGGCGGATTCGGCCGCGCGGCGCGTACATTGCACGTTGCCCAGTCGGCAATCAGCGAACAGATACGCGATCTCGAAGACGAACTTGGCCTGCCGTTGTTTGATCGGCAAAACCGTCGCATTCAGCTCACTTATCAGGGTGAGCAGTTCCTCGAAGATGCGAGGGCTGTGCTGGAGTTGACCAACCGTGCGATCACCAATCTGCAACGCGCGCAGAAGGGCGAGGTGGGAAAACTTGCGATCGGCTACTTTGTCGGTGGACTGGGACCGTATTTCTCCCCGATCATCCGTGAGTTCCGGCGAACATATCCCGGTATCCAGATATCCCTGGTAGAGATGGCGCCGGGTATGCAGTATCAGGCGCTGCAGAACGGGTCGATCGATGTGAGCTTCACGCGGACGCTGCCCGCCATGCATGCTTCGCAACTGCGGTCGGTGCCCCTGCACACGGAACCGCTGTACGCGGTGCTGTTGCGCACCCATCCGCTGGCGCAAAGGGAGTCGCTGTACATGCGCGAGCTCGAGTCGGAGATCTTCATCCTGAATGACCGGCGGTATTCTCCGGCGGTGTTCGACAAGGTGATCACTCTCTGTACGGAAGCCGGATTCTCGCCAAAGATCGGAACGACCGGCAGCGTGTCCTCGGGTGTCATCGCGCTGGTCGAAGCGGAAGAGGGCGTGGCCATCCTGCCACAGGGCTCGCGCATTCTGAGCTCCGCGGATACTGTCTGGGTGCCCCTGGCGGACAAGGGCGCCGTAGTCGACCTGGTGCTGGCCTGGTCTCCCAAGATGGAGCGCCCTGCACTCCAGTCGTTTCTCGACCTGGTGCGCAAACGCAAGTGACCGATAGTCCAGCCGCAACAGGGCGGCCTACGGCTCTATACGGAAGTGCGCCGCCTGCTCTGCGGTCGAGCTTCCACCGATGTAAACGGTGTATTCGGTATCCGGCTCAACGACCTGCTTCGATTTCACGTTGTAGAACGAGAGCTCCTGGTAACCGAGGGGAAAGCTGACTGTGCGCGACTCGCCGGGCTTGAGCGTGATTCGGGCGAAACCCTTAAGGTTACGAACCGGCTGTTCGGTGCTGGCGCCACGTACGTTCACGTAGCATTGCACGATCTCAGTTCCCTCGCGGCTACCTGTATTTGTGACCTCTGCGGTAGCAGAGAGCGGCTTCTCTTTCGGGGCTGCTGTCAGCTCACCGGCACTCAGCGTCGACTTCGAGATGGAGACGTTTGCGTAGCGGAACGTCGTGTACGTCAGGCCATGGCCGAAGGGAAACAAAGCGTCGTTCGGCACGTCCAGGTACTTCGAGACATACTTGGTTTCAACGTAGGCATTCGGATGCGCGGGGTCAGGATGCTGAATGGGACGCCCGGTCGGCAACTGGTTGTAGTAAAGCGGCTCCTGTCCGACGGCACGCGGAAAGCTCATGGTCAACTTGCCGCTGGGCATGGTGTCACCGTACAACACATCGGCGATGGCCGGGCCTGTCTCGACGCCGGGGAACCAGACCTCCATGATGGCGGGTACGTGAGCAGCCGCCCAGTCGAGCACAAGCGGACGCCCGGAGAATACAAGCAGAACGACGGGCTTGCCGGCGGCCTGTACTGCTTCGAGCAACTGCTGCTGATTGCCGGGAAGGTCGAGATAGGCGCGCGAGGCGGCCTCACCGCTCATGTCGCTCGATTCGCCCAGCGCCATCACTACCAGGTCTGCATTGCGGGCAGCGTTCACTGCTTCAGCAAAACCGGCAGTCGATGTCCCCGAGATATCGGTTCCCTTTTCGTAGATGAGCGAGGCTCCATGCTGCTGTGCCCGCTCACTCAGTGTTTGCCGAAGCGTCCTCACATCGTCGAAGTTATTAGCTCCGGACCAGGCGCCCACCATGTCGCGCGAATCGTCGGCAAGCGGGCCGATCAGCGCAATCTTCTGCGCTTTTGCCGCGAGCGGCAGAAGCGACTGTCCATTGACCGCATTGTTCTGCAGCAGCACGAAGGATTCTTCCGCCGCGCGCCGAGCGAGGGCACGGTGTTCCGGCACAGCTTTCGTCACTTCTGGGCCTTCTGTAAACGGATGATCGAAAAGACCGAGAGCAAACTTCACCCGCAACACGCGACGGACTGCCTCATCGACCACGGGCATCGGAACCTTGCCTGACTTCACCAGTGCCGGCAGCTCAACATCGTAGAAGTGCGAATTCATGTCGATATCGACGCCTGCCGTCAGAGCCTTATCCGTGGCGGAGGCCGCATTGAGCGCGATGCCGTGATGAGTCAACTCCATGACGGCGGTGTAATCGGAAACGACGAGTCCATCGAAGCCCCATTCGTCACGCAGGATCGTTTGCATGAGATAGGGGTTCGCGCTTGCCGGCACGCCGTTCAGAGAATTGAAGGCAGACATGATGGTTGCAGAACCGGCCTCAACGGCAGCGTGATATGGCTGCAGATAGACCTGCCGCAACAGAAGATCGCTCATGTCCGTAGTGTTGTATTCACGGCCGGCTTCCGCCGCTCCATAAGCAGCGAAATGCTTGACCGAGGCCGCGACGGATGTGGGTTCAGAGAGGCTGTTTCCCTGGTATCCGCGAATGTAAGCCCGGGCGATCGCCGAGCCGAGATAGGGGTCTTCGCCGGCACCCTCGGTGACTCGCCCCCAACGCGCGTCACGTGCGATATCGACCATCGGCGAGTAAACCCAGTCCACCCCTGCGGTGCGTGCTTCTTCGGCGGCCATGTGCGCGAGATCAGTGACCAGTTCCGGATCCCAGCTTGAAGCGGTGCCCAGCGGTACTGGAAAGATGGTGCGGAAGCCATGAATGACATCGGCTCCGAAGAGCAGGGGGATATGCAGACGGGTATTATCGACCGCCGCATGCTGGAAGTGATTGGTGAGACCCTGGCCTACGGTGTTCAGCATGGAACCGAGCTCGCCCTTCTTCGCGAGCTCGTAGCTATCGACGCCGCCTGGACCGGGAGGGTTCACGTTGAGCGCCGCCGTTGTGGGTCCGGCGCTCTTATCCGGGTGAGCTTCTGTAGCGCTGTACTGAACCAGCTGCCCGATCTTCTCCTCGAGCGTCATGCGTGCGAGCAGATCGTTGACCTTGCGCTCGATCTCGGCGCTCGCCAGCTGCGGATTGGATGGCGAAGCCGCAGCATTCTGGGCAAGGAGCCATACCCCATGGAACAACAGTCCACAAACGAGCACCGATCGAAACCTGGTCATGCTTTCATTCCTCTCCCACTAGGATGCGACTCAGATCCCTCCCATGAGCGCATCCGGTTCAGGTTGAGACAAATACCGCTCACCGGACCTCAAAGCTTCCCTTGAGAGGTGTATCCGCCGAAGATGAGCCCGCGGCGACGCGGTATTTGCCCGGAAGCAGCGTCCAGCCGTTCTTTTGCTCGTCGAAGACCTGCATGACGCGCGTGTCGAGCGGGATCGTCACGGTCTTCGATTCGCCGGCCTGCAGATTTACGCGCTGCCAGCCTGCCAGTCGCTGGTATGGCTCATTCGCCGCATCGGGAATCGTAACGTAGACCTGGGCGATCTCGGTGCCGGCCCTGCTGCCGGTGTTTTTCACCTGCAAACTTGCCGTACGGTGGCTGCTAACCTTCAGGTCTGAGTAGGAATAGGTAGTGTAGGAGAGACCGAAGCCAAAGGGAAACAGCACCGGCTTGTGCTCCGCCTCATACCATTTGTAGCCGACCTTCGCGTCTTCGTCGTAATGCACGGAGTACTTCGAGGCCGTGTGCGTTTCTCCATTCACCGCACCGGTTCCCTGACCTTCGTCCTCCCGCGAGAGCGCGGGAATTATCGGATGCGGCAGATCCTCTTCACTGCGCGGGAAGGTCATGGCCAGCTTTGCCGACGGATTGACCTGCCCGGTGAGAATGCTTGCAAGCGCTTTGTGACCGCTGCTGCCCGCGTACCATGCCTCCACGATTCCCTGTACCTTGTCCTCCCAGGGCATCTTTACCGCGGTCCCGGTTTCAAGCACCACGATCGTGCGCGGATTCGCCGCCGCAACTCTTTCGATCAGCTCATCCTGCCTGTCGGGCAGCGACAAGCTCGGCAGATCCATACCCTCCGACTGCCACTGGTAAGCGAAGACAATTGCCATGTCCGCGCCCTTGGCGAGCTTTGCCGCAGCATCGAGGTCGTGCCCGGAGTCGAAGTCGATCTTTGCTTCGGGCATCTGCGCGCGCAATGCCTTGAGCGGCGAAGTTGGGAACCACACGTGATCCTGCCAGTGCGTGGCTCCCTGCCCCGGAGGCATGATCGCGTTACCGCCGGGCGGGTCGACCTGCGCCGAGCCGCCGCCCGAGATCATTCCCACGTCGGCATGACCGCCAATCATCGCAATCGAATGCACCCTTGAGCTGTTGAGCGGCAGAATCGCGTTCTGATTCCTGAGCAGAACGATGCTCTGCTCTTCCACCTTCTGGGCAACAGCGAGGCCACCCTCAACGTCGGGTACGCCGGTCCGGGTGGGATGATCCACGAGGCCGCCGAGAAACTCCGCATAGAGAACGCGGCGCGCGCTGTCGTCGATCTCGGACATGGGCACCTTGCCAGCCTCGACTGCCTCCTTCAGCTTCGGGCCGAGGAAGTCAGCCATCGGCTGCTCCTGGTCGAGGCCCGCGCCGATCGCTGCCACCGTACTGTGAGTTCCACCCCAGTCAGAGAGCACAAAGCCCGGGAACTTCCATTCGCCCTTCAGCACGTCGTGGAGGATGTAGGGATTTTCGCAGGCGTAGATCGCGTTGACGCGGTTATAAGAGCACATGACCGCGCCCGGCTTGGCGATGTCGATGGCGACGTGGAAGGCTAAGAGGTCGCTTTCCTGCATGGCTTTTTTCGACACGATCGCGTTTACGATGTTCCGGCCCGTTTCCTGGTCGTTCATCGCGTAGTGCTTGATGTCGCCGATGACGTGCTCGCCCTGCTCGCACTTCATCAGGTTGCCTACCACCGTGCCGGCCAGCAAAGGATCCTCGCCGGCATATTCGAAGGTGCGGCCGTTTCTCGGATCGCGGGTAATATCCACGCCGCCGCCGAGCGTCATATTGAATCCCTGGTTGCGAAGTTCGCGGCCGATCAATGCTCCATATTCGCAGGCGGTCCCAGCGTCCCAGCTTGAGGCTGCCGCCAGGTTGGATGGAAGCGCAGTGGCATACCGTCCGTTGTCACTGCCGCTGCGGACACCGTAGGCGGCATCGGAGATGACAAGCGGCGGAATCCCGAGCCTGGGAACTCCCTCGACGTAACCCGCTCCGCCATTGCCCAGGTTGGTCAACGGCATCTGCCAGTTGGGAACGTGCGGCATGCCGTTGCCGTGCAGCAGCGCGATCTTTTCATCGAGCGTCATCTGCTTCAGCACCAGTTCGGCGCGTTCTGATGGGGAAAGGCTCGCGTTCGCCCAGGGACGCGATGAATCCCGGGGGCTCGATGCGTCCTGCGCCAGCATGCCGGCGGCAAGCATAAGTTGTGACGCTGTGACCAGGAGCGCCAAGCGCTGGCGAAAGCTCCGCATTGATTTGCCTTGGGACTTTTGCATGGATCCTCGTTTTGCCGGCCGGTACCCGGTGCGGCGTTCAGGTCTATTAGAAATCACGCCGCTCTCTCGTGGCCGCACCTTCCTGCCTAAAGAAGGTTAAGTCGCTTCGGACATCCCGTAAACCCGAACGCGATTTCGCTGCCACCAATCATCTACCACCGGACGGACGGGTCGCGTACAGTGGTTGGCGTAGAAATATTGCTTCTCGAACCCTGCCTGAGAATGCAACCGCAACAGGCAATTTACGCAATGCTGTTCGAGAGATTGAACCAGTTCCCGGACTTTCGCAAGGGAACGCAGAGAACCCGCCCGCGGATGCGAGCGCAAACAATTTGGGGCCCAGGATACCAATGACCGACGATCGCCGACCCACCGGCTACTCCCTTCGCAAGTTTCATGCCTTCGCCGCACTTCTCATTCTCATCTTTCTCGGCGAGCTCATATTTTCCGTCCACCGGCAGTCGTTGAGCTGGGATGAGGGCGACCACATCTTCGCGGGATACCAGAGCTGGAAGACGGGAGACTTCGGAATCAATCCCGAACACCCGCCGCTGGTAAAAGCCCTCGCCACGCTGCCTATGCTGGCGATGCACCTGAAGACGCCGCCATCCAAGCACCTGGCGTTTTTCAAGGACGAGGCTTACATGGATGGCCGCGACCTGATCTACAACAACGGAGGCATCGAGACTGCGAACAGGATCATCTTTCGCGATCGCATGATGGCTTCGATCTTCTCGCTCGTGCTGGCGGCGCTGGTATATCTCTTCACCCTCGAGATCTTCGGCCCGGCGGCAGCGCTCTTCGCACTGGCAGTTGTCGTCTTCGAGCCCAACCTGATCGCGCATGGAGCTTACGTCACGACGGACATGGCCGTCACCTGTGGAATCTTTGCAACCATTTATGCGCTCTATCGCTTTCGCCAGCACGCTACGCTGGGCAGGCTGGCAGTACTGGGCATCGCTCTTGGCGTCGCCCTGGCCGTAAAACATTCGGCCACTCTGCTGCTGCCCATCTCGTTAATGATTCTTCTCGCCGAACTGGTGGGGCCCCAGCAAGATTCCTCCCGCATGCAGACGGTCCGGCAATTCGCCGCGGCCTTTATCGGAGCCGGAGCGCTCGGCATTCTGATCCTGTGGTCGACTTATCACTTCCGCTTTTCGGCGCACCCGAACGGGTCCATGCAGCCCGGCCTCACGGAGTATATGAGCTCGCTCCATGGAATCGAGCCGGCTGTATATGGATGGCTGGCGCGCTGGCACATTCTGCCCGAGTCCTATCTCTACGGAATGGTTGACATTCGGGTCCAGTCGATCGCCGGGCAGTCTTTCCCCACGTATCTTTTCGGCAAGGTCTACGCGCATGGGGTGCCTTGGTATTTTCCCGCCGCGTTCTTGGTGAAATCCACGATCGGCTTCATGGCGCTACTGCTTATCGCGGCCTACGCGGTCATCGCCCGCAGGCTCGATGGCTGGCAACGGCTTGTCTATCTCGTCGTGCCGCCGCTCGTGTACCTGCTGATCGCTATCGATACAGGCCTCAATATTGGCGCGCGCCATATCCTGCCGATGTATCCCTTCCTGGCTGTGCTGATCGCCGGAGCGGCCGTTGCGCTGTGGCGGCAACACCGGGCATGGGCTTATGTAACGGCCGCCTTGCTCTGCTTCCATATCGTCTCGTCGGTACGCAGTGCGCCGGTTTACCTTGCCTACTCCAATGAATTTTTTGGCGGTCCTGCAGAGACTCACCGATACCTTACCGACTCGAATGTGGACTGGGGGCAGCAACTCCGCTCGGTGAAGGCGTACCTCGACCAGCACAATATCCACGATTGCTGGTTCGGCTACTTCGTGCAGCCTTCCATCGACTACCATTCGTACGGTATCCCGTGCCGCCAGTTGCCGACTGCCGACAGCATGTGGACTCATCAGCAGGTAGACGCGCCAGCGACGATTTCCGGAACCGTGCTCATCAGCGCGGCCACACTTACCGGCTACGAGTTCGGATCGGTGGTGCTGAGCCCCTTTCAGCCATTCATGAACCTGAAACCTGTCGCCGTCATCGACGACGGGGTGAACGTCTACCAGGGAACATTCGACACGCGGCTCTCATCCGCTTTCGGCTACTTCACGCGCTCGACGGAGGCTCTTGCGGCGCACGACGCCAATGGCGCATTGGCAGCAGCGCAGCAGGCAGTTGCCATCGACCCGGAGCTTCTACAGGGCCAGGTGGCTTTGGGCGACGCTCTCGCTGCACTGCATCGCAATGCGGAAAGCGCCCAGGCTTACGACCGTGCCCTTGATATCGTGCAACGCATGGAACCGAGCGCACGCTTTGACTGGACTCATACCCTGCAGAACAAAAAGAAGGCGGTCGCATCCTGACACGCAGCGGCTAAGAGTAAAACTACGTTATGCGTCCATTGCTGTTGATGGTGTTCTGGCTGGGACTGGGCGGAGGAAACATCCGGGCTGCCTCTGCGCCCGGCATTCCACCATCGGCCACGATCAGAAACCTCAATCAACTGCATGAGGTAAAGGCTTCGGGAGTCCTACTCGACTGGAATACGGGCCGGGTACTGGGGACTACGGGCGAAGAACGAGCATCTGCACCCGGCTCGATCCTGAAGCCTCTTCTGCTTTCTTACGCATTGCAGCAGCACATTGTCAGCGCCAGCACGCAGGTGTACTGCCGCCGTACGTTACATGTTGCCGGACGCGAGCTTGCCTGTTCTCATCCTGACGACAGACCACTGCTGAACGCAGAGGACGCACTGGCGGAATCGTGCAATACATGGTTTGCGGAGCTTGCCCGGCGCATGAGCCCGCAGGATATTCCGGCTGCGCTGCGCCGGTTCGGTCTGGCGCAATCCTCGTCCCATCTGAATGATCCTGAGCAGCGCATTCTTACCGTGCTCGGGCTTGAGAATATTTCGACGACGCCGATGCAGCTAGCAGTGGCGTATCGTGCACTGCTTCTACATGAGGCACGCACGAGCGCCGTATGGACCGGCCTGCGGAACTCGGTGAACTGGGGGATGGCGCACGACGCACATCTCCCAAACATAGAGGTACTGGGTAAGACAGGCACCGCGAGCAACCCAGGGGAGTGGCGCACACACGGATGGTTCGCAGGCGGCGTGCCGGGCCGCTACGTTGTGGTGGTCTATGTGCCGCGCGGAGACGGCGGCACAGCCGCAACGCTTGCGGGGGCCGTACTGCGTAAAGAGATGCAAGAGGATGGCCGATGAGGTGGCGGGGCGCCCTGCTGCTCTGCACGGCGCTGGCGTGTTTTGCGCAGGAAGACGGAGGCGGGCGGGACGTAAGCGTTGCGCTGCTCTCTGCGCATCCCCCGCAAAGGATCATCATCTCAGCGGCCGGACCGGGAGCCTGGTGGTCATCCTGCGCTACCTGCCAGCGGCAGCCGCTTACTACTCCATTACAGATGCCTGGGAAGCGAGAACTCGTAGCAGGCGGCCCGATTACGATTCACGATGCAGAACACTCGCAGGAACGCACCGCGAACGGCAGGTGGCATTTTCGCGCGGGGAGCGATGGCGCAGTGCAGATCACGCTCACACTGCCCAGCGAACGCTACGTCGCCGCGGTACTGATGGGTGAAACAGCGCCGGGTGAGCCCCGCGAATCGCTCCGTGCCATGGCGGTCGTTGCCAGGACATTCGCCCTGCATTCCACCTCCGCGCAAGGTCCTCCTGATGACATCTGTGACAGCACGGCATGCCAGGCGATCAGGCTTGGTCCGGTATCCGATGCAGTGAACGAAGCCGTACGCAGCACCGCTGGAGAAACTTTGTGGTTTGAGACACACCGTGCGCAGGTATTCTTCAGCGGCAGCTGCGGAGGCACGACGGAGAGCGCAGGCGCGGTCTGGCCAAAGCTCGCAAATGTGCCCTATCTCAGGTCGACACTGGATCCCTATTGTGTTCGCAAGGACCGGGCAGCATGGCATGCAGAGATTCCGCTGGCGACCCTGCAACAGATTGCGGCGCGCGAAGGATGGCGCGTGCCGGCGCATATTGCATCCTTACAGGTGACGCAAAGGACTTCCTCACAGCGTGCAAGAACACTCCTCCTTGTTGGACACGATGCACGAAGCGCTACTGTGTCTGCATCGTCGCTGCGGCTTGCCATAGGCCGTTCGCTCGGATGGAACCTGGTGCGAAGTGATGCTTACGACATCCGCGTCCGCGATGGGGTGCTCGTCTTTGACGGACATGGGCATGGCCATGGTGTGGGCCTTTGCCAGCAGGGTGCTGCCGAGATGGCGCGAACGGGCAAGTCTTATCGGGAGATCCTCTCCTTCTACTTTCCCGGCACAAACGTGCGTGTTCTCAGGCTGGATGATGGCTGGAAGGAGAAGTCGCAGGATGCCATCAGCTTCAGAAGCACTAGCGCTCTCCCGCAGTCTTCAACTATGGAGGCCGTGAGAGCGTGGGCAATGGCAAAGAGCAGCTTTGCCCCACGCCAGGATGTGTCTCCCATGGTGATTTTCGCGCCCAGCACAGAGATCTTCCGGCAGATGACAGGGCAGCCGGGATGGCAACTGGCCAGCACTTCCGGCTCTACGATCATTCTGCAGCCATCGGAGGTGCTGGCTGCGAACCATGCATCGCTGGGGGCCACGTTGCGTCACGAGATGCTCCACGTTGCCGTGGAAGCGAGCGCGAACAGCAGATCTCCGCTATGGCTGCGCGAGGGCCTGGTGGAAGTGCTGGCGGGCGATGCTGCTCGTGGGGAGCCCTTGCTCTCCGCGGTGGAAACAGAGCGGCTGCTGCGAAGCTCGGACAGCCGCCAGGCAAGCGAGGCTGCACACCGCGCCGCGGCGGCACGCACCCGGCAGCTGGTTGAACATTATGGAATGTCCGTGGTGCGCGGATGGCTGGTATCCGGCTCTCCTGTGCCAGCGGACTGAAGCCGGAGTATCGCGCGGGCCATCGACTGCATCAGCAATGCAACCGATACAGCGTTCAACAAGATCACAATCAGCAACCGCAGCAAAAGGCTGAATGTCTCCACGGTAAGGCCGTGTCCCGGCGTCCACGATAAAACGCTGCCAGTGATGATTGCTTCAACGATTGCGAGCAGGAGCAACGAGAGCCAGTATCTTCCTGAACCGAGGATTGCCGGCAACCCTCGTTGCAATTTGCCGCAGGCGACAAGCGCAAAAGCAATCGCGCCAAGCAGGCCCGCCGAGATCCACTGCAGCGCGCTCCACATCCAGAAAAGCAGGATGTACAGATGCAAATAGGAGAAAAGATTTCGCAGCGAGGCTGGAAATCGCGAGTTGAGATATCCCGCCCAGAGACCATCCTTTGCATTCAGATTGTCAATGCCCAGCGAGATCAGATACCAGACGAGTGCCGCGATCAGCACAACGCCCGTACCTGACAGGAGGCGACGTGCCGACACCGGCCGCCCCACCATGCGCAGCGCAATGGCGCTCTCGCCCGCACCCGCCGCCAGGGCGATCAGCAATGCGAGCAGGATGCTGGCCAGCACCTCGAACGCATTGGCATCGGGGACATGCAACCACCCGGCGACCAGAAGCAAGAGCACGGCTGCGAGCGCAATCTGCTGCAAGGCAACGGCTGCCACGCTGCCTGGAGAAAAACGCGACACGGTCATTGCGCACCTCCCGGAGCAGGAACGTCCAGATGCAGGGCGTCGCTGGAGGCCTGCACTCCCGATTGATACATCGGCTCCACGTGTGAAGGACTGATGTTAAAGCTTCCTGGATTCACGATACGTATCAGGTAGAAGATCTCCTGCCGCCCGCTGAAGTCGCTTGCGAAGAACGTGGCGCGATCGTCGTGAAACTCTCTGCGTGTAAACCAGTCGAACCAGCCGCCTGGACGATCTTCGACGGGATAACTATCTTCGTTCGTTACAAACTCGGCTCCGGCTGGAATCGGATCTTCGAGCATCAGGTAGCGCATGGGAGAGCCGTTGATCGCTTCGTGTACAGCAAGCACGTCGCCTACCTGCGCGCTGCCGGAGAGCGGCACCAGCTTGTAGACAACTTTGCCGTCCTTCTGGGCGGGCTGCAATTTGTAATAGTCACGAGTGAGATTGAGCGACAGCTTGCCTGCCTGGTAATCCTTCTTCTCTGTCGAGAAATAGCGGCCGCGAGCAGACCAGTAGATGCGTCCCGAGCCGGAGCTGCGAACGACCTGCACGCTGTTGTCGCCCGGCGCAAGCTGTTCACTGCCCAGATCGATCTTGAAGGCAGCGCCGCTCAGGGCATCGTCTGCCGTGAAGCTGTGCTGCCCGACAGACTTTCCGTTCACCAGCACGTTCACGCTGAAGTTCGCTTCCAGTTCGTGCGATGCGGCGAGATAGTCCACGAGGCCGAAGAGCACCATGGCGGTCTGTTCAGTGGACTCCCACCATCCGCCATTGTTGCGCTCCAGCATCAGCCACTGCGCTGCCGGTGGAAGCAGGGCGTCGTTCGGATTGATCCTGGCCAGCAGGCGCACGGCATAGGCGGTTGCCTCGGCGTCGTTGGTGTACTCGGCGTCAAGCAGCGGAACATACGAACCGGTCCAGGAAACAAGCTCGCCGGTGCGAACCGCTTTACCGCGAAGCAGATCGGCAGCTTCGCTCGCGCGCGGGTCCTTCACCTCGAGCATTGCGAGGCCTGTCATGGCCAGCGCCTCCGGCTGGAGATCTGTGCGGCGCTCCCACTGCGTGTCGAGGGCTTCCTTCAGATTTCTGTCTCCGGCATTTGCGAGCGCGTAGATCACCGCCGCACGCAGCTCAGGGCGCATCTTGGGATGCTGCTTCAAAGCGTTGCGCAGATAATCCATACCGCGTGCGACCATCTGCTTCTGCTGAGGAGTGAAGGGGATATATTGCGCACCCTGCCCGAGGCCGCCTACTACGTAGGCTGTCATGTAGACGCGGCTGTCATCTTCTTTCCACCAGCCCCATCCGCCGTCGTCATGCTGATAGTCCTGCAGGCGTTCGAGGCCCGCGGCCAGCTTCGCATGCAAATCGTCCTGGTTGATATGCGTTCCCGGCGTGAGGCGCTGCAATGTTTCCGAAACGATTACGTTTGGCAGAAAACTGGACATCGTCTGCTCTGTGCATCCGTATGGATAGCCGGTAAGGTAATCCAGTGCCGTGAAGAGCGATCCGGCGATGGAGGGGCTGACCTCGACATGCAGCGAATGTGCCGCTGCGTCTGTCCCTGCCGGAAAACTCACTTTTGCATTCGCCTGCGAGGACGCCTGGCTGATCACACCGCTTGACGATAGCGTCTTCGCGACGCCCGCGGGCTCCACGGGAAAGCTGATCTCGAGTGCGTCCGATTCCGCATCGGTGATAGCCGCGCCGACCAGCTTTGCAGTCCCAACCTGAGAGGCACGCAGACGCCACAACACCGTGGCTTCTCCCTTGCTGGGAACGGTGACGCTTGCATCGGGGGCGTGCACCACATCGAGGCCGCTGACGTTGAGGGATACCTTCGCGGTCTTCTCTGTCTGGAGGTAGTTATGCACGATGACGGGAAGCGTGATCTCGTCGCCCTTCACCATGAAGCGCGGCGTCCCCATGCGCACCAGTACGTCCTTGCGAACCAGCACCTTATTGCTGGCCGAGCCGGCTTTCGAGTCGTTGGTGATGGCGTGGACGGTGGTACGCCACGTGGTCAACGCATCGGGGAAGGTCAGCGTCACGCGCGCGTGGCCGGTGCTGTCCGTGTGCACGTCGGGCGCCCAGTAGGCCGTATCCGGAAACGCCTTGCGCACTTTGGGCGCGGCCTCGCTGCCCGGCTTTACTTGTGCGAGCTGTGGACGGTATCGGCGATTGCGTTCCGCCAGCAGTGGAGATTTCTGGCCTGCTTCTCCGCTGAAGTAATAGTCGAGCGACGACTCAATCTCCGCGCTGTTGTAACGCTGCGGGTGGAGGCTCTTGATCATGTCTCCGCTGCTATCCGGATACAGGGAATAGATGGCCTCGTCGACCACGCCGAAGCTGACGTCGGCACTGACCGGCTTGCCGGTGAAGTCTTTCGTGAAGACGTCATAGGTCGCGCTCTGCTGCGGCTGGAAGATGTCTTTCGACGGAGTGACTTCTACCTGCAGCTTCTGCTGAACGGGCGGTACCTGGATGCGTTTCGATGCCTGGTAGAGCGTGCTGTTCTTGAGGAAAATCGCGGAGACTGTAATGTTCGGCTGCGCGTCTGCCGTAATGGGTAGATCGAACGAGAGCGTCTTGCCATCGGTATGCAGCACGTCACGCTTGAGCAGCGATGCGCCTTCCGTGATCACGAGCGCATGGAAGCCTTCGACATCCGACACGATACTGACGTGAGCTACATCGCCTGGCGAGTAGGACTTCTTGTCCGTGACAATCTGCGCCGTACCAACGTTGCCTTCCCACGACTGCTCGCCTGCACCCAGGATGTAGAGGTAGGTCGTGTCAATCGGATCGGGCGTACCGGTCTGCACCGAGCTTGCCGTGGCAATCAGCTCGGCGCTGTTGTACTTCGGCATGCCCACGGGAATCTCGCCGATGGCGTGGCCGGAAGCGTCGGTAGTCACGTCTGTAGAGGCGCCGTCTTCTGTCACCGTCCTGCCGTTCTCCCAGTGATGGAAGCTGAGTTGAAGATGGACGTGCGTGCTGACAGGCTTGTCGTCGTAATCGACGGCGGTCACGCGGACCTTCGCGGTTTCGTTGGGCCGGACGACATAGCTGACTGGCTCCACGTTGACGCGGAAGGTGCTGTAGGTGGCGAGAAAGCGACCACGGCCTGTAATCTCGCGATTCGCCGCATCAGTCACGCCGGCCTCGATCGTGTAGTCCAGATCGGAGTACGACTTCCTTTCAACCTGCGTCGGCACCTGCACGGTTAAGAGGCCATTGCGATCGAGGACGCCGGTCTTTTCCGCCTCCTCATCGCCGTTGTATCCATTGCTGTCGTCGTCACTGCCAACGTCCGCGGAGTTGTCGTCGTCCTCCTCACCCCACCAGTAATGGCGCGAGCTGTAGACGCGGTACTTGACCTTGCCGCCTGCCACCGGCTCGCCGAAGAAGTAGCGCGAATCGATGGTGACGGGAACTGTCGCGCCTTCCAGAACCCTCTTCGACTGCGCTGTCACCTGCACGCGGTATTCCGGCTTGCGGTATTCCTCTACGTGAAAGCTGGCGGTTGCGAATGCGCCTTCTCCGCTGCCGACGGAGAGATTGTAGTAACCGAGCGAAGCGTCTTTGGGCAGATCGTAGTCGCCGGAGACATTGCCGTTCGTGACCGGCATGTCTTTCTCAAACACCGACTGGCCCTCGCCATTCTGGATACTTACATGTACCTTCGCTGCCTTCGGAATGGCCAGCGTGTTTCCAGTCTTCTCGCGAAGAATCGCCTTCCAATGCACCGTATGCGTCGGGCGATACACCGGCCGCTCGGTGAAGGCGTAACCAACCATGCTTCGATTGGCCAGATAGCTCAGCATCCAGCCGCCCGGCGTGGATACGGCAACATCTTTACCCTTTGCCGAGACGATCCAGAGATTATCGTCAGCGCCTTTTTTATCCTGCACCGGCAGGTCGGCAACACCATTCGCGTCCGTGGTTGCCGAGGCAAACTGCTTCTGGCTGTAACCTGCGTCCACCTTCACGCCTTCGATCGGAGTGCCGGTAGCGCGATCAACAACGTAAGCAGTGATGCTGCTGGAGGTGGTGCGCGTCACGAGTGCCATATTCGTGATCATCAGCAGCGTATAGGCCTTGTAGCGCCCGTCAGTAGCTTCGAGCAGGTAGAGGCCCGCATCCAGCTTTGGAACCGGGAGCTCGTTCGCATCGGAAATATAGGTAGACGGCACCTGCTGACGCCAACGCGCCACCAGTTGCGATGGGTTCAAAATGGGAATCTGCGCGAACTCCGCTTCAGAAAGGATGCGGCTCTTGCGGCTCAACTTTGCCTGCTTGCGCCGCAGGGAACGGCGCGCCTCATGGGAGAACTGATGACGAAAGAACGAGCGGATGCGGTTCCACAGGTCGGTCTTCCAGTCATGAAAACGCTCCAGCCATGACTTCTCATCCACATGCTCCGGGCCGAGCAGGCTGGCTTCCGGACCGAAGGAGTGCAGCTCGCGCAGGTTCTCGATGAACTTCACTGGATCGTTCACGCGATAGACGCGGAACTCCAGCGCGTCCACGTTGTGCGTGTAGAGGTGGATCGTCGGCTTATCGCCGGGCGCGAAGGTTTTGCTTGTGCTCAGGTTGAATGACACAGCATCGTCCTGGGCATGCAGCGGGGCGAATGCAAGAAGGAACAGGACGAGCAGCGAAAAAACGCGGGGCCTCATTCAGAATCCTCACGAAGGATGTTCCAGCGATAGACGCCCAGGAAGTTGCTGTTTTCCGGGTTTGGCCGCCAGCGGGGATCGGGGTGCTGCAAGAGATCCTGCAGCAGAACACGGCGCACTTCGCCTGGCTTCTCGCCAATCGGCCCAGTGTGATAGATGACCCACTTCTGCGCTGCTCCGGTAACGATCATGGAGTGGTAGGGAGAGTTTTGCTCGAGTTGACGAAAGAATAATAAATCCCCGGGGCGTGCCCGCTGCACATCGCGGCTTAGAAAAAACGTATTCCATCGCCAGAGGGTGCGCGCATCCGCAAATTGCGCAAAAGCACCATTACTCTCGTCACCTTGGGCGAAGGAGCCATCACGCGTTCTAAAGAGTCCGGCTCCCAGCGGAGTCTGCGGATAGACATATTGCCCAATGGAAGGCTGACTCAGATCCAGCCCTGCAGGTGCACTTGCGAGCCAGCTCTCGTCATGTGCGTGGAGAGCGTTGCGGTAACACCAGCGGAGGAGCGCGGCGCAGTCGTCGATCTCGCCGGGAAGCTTATCGGGCGGCAGATCGGCGGCAGCCTCGGCCATCGCGGTAAACCATCCCCGGAAGGCATTACGGTCCTCAGCCGTATGCAGCCTGAGAAAGTCCGGGGTTCCATCGCCCGCGCTGTCGCCTGAAGCTGGGGCGAAGTGCAGCCGTAGCGTTGCTTCGGATTTTCCGTCAGAGATCTTGAGGGTCTTATCACCGGGAAGCACCGGCGACTGCACCATGAGCGAGACTGAGTCTTTCCCCTTGTCCAGCAGGTGCGCCGGAAGACCGCTGACGGAAATCGCAGCCGAAGCATGCAGCGCCGTGCCTGCAAAATGAAAACGGCCGTCAGCTGGCATCTGGAGTTGCCGGGTCTCGACGCGCAGGCGTGGCTTCTGCACGGTCTTAAAAACGGCAAAGAGTGCCGCGACGCACAGCAGCGCGATAGAGATGCCCGCAATGCCCCTTGGATTCAAGCAGATATATCGTAACGTCGTACGGCAGCGATGAGAAGCAGGTTGTTGTGGTGGATGGTCGCAGTGAGGAAGATTGGTCGGGGAGAGAGGATTCGAACCTCCGACCCCCTCGTCCCGAACGAGGTGCTCTACCAGGCTGAGCCACTCCCCGAACTTCTACTGCTTTGGGTAGGTCACTCGCGAGACGGGTTCCTGGTCGATCCCGCTCATGTTGCGAGCTCTTTCGAGTCTACCAGAAAATTTCTGATGGTTACACTAGAGCGGTGAATCCTTCCGCAGATATTCGCCAGGTTCGCGTCCTGGACGGAGGTATGGCAACCGAGCTCGAAGAGCGCGGCTTCGAGCTGCCTGGCCCGCTGTGGTCAGCGCATGTGCTCGAGGCGGCCCCCGAAGCGGTCATGGCAGTGCACCTGGACTATCTTCGCGCCGGGGCGGATTGCATTTCGACGGCGAGCTATCAGATTTCGGCGATGGGTTACGAAGAGATTGGGCGAACTGCTGCCGATGCCGCCGAAGCTATCCGAAAATCGGTCGCCGTTGCGATGCAGGCGCGGGAGATCTATCGTTCGGAATCGGAGCGTCCGGTATTCGTCGCGGTTTCGCTCGGGCCGTATGGGGCGGCGCTGCACGACGGTTCCGAGTTCCACGGCGATTACCGCGTGGGCCTTGACGAGCTGGTTCGCTACCATCGCGAGCGGCTGGAGGTTGCCGCCGACACGCCTGCGGATTTCATCGCGATTGAAACTGTCCCATCGCTTGAAGAGGCTCGCGCGATCGCCGAAGCTGCGGGTTCGATCTCCGCGATCCGGAACCTCTGGGTTTCTTTCATCTGCCGGGACGACGAGCACGTAGTACATGGCGAACGGCTGGCGGAGTGCGCGGCCATGCTAGAACCAATCCCCGGTGTCGTTGCCGTCGGCGTGAACTGCACGCAGCCGGCCTTTCTTGACGGACTTATCGCCGGGGCCCGGATGGGCACACGGAAGCCGGTGCTGGTTTACCCGAATTCGGGTGAACTATGGGACGCCGATAGGCGCTGCTGGTACGGTTCGGGGGAAATTGCACCATTTAGAGAGCAGGCACGGGGATGGTTTCAGGCGGGAGCGCAGGCCGTGGGCGGCTGTTGCCGCACCGGACCGGACCATGTGCGGACGCTTCGATGGCTGGTCGAGAGCTGAAAGAGCGGACACTCGCAAAAAGTTGCCTCCAGCCATGCGACAATAAGATTTCAAAGTTATGAATCCGGAACCTGCTGCCGTGGCCCCTCAACCGGTCACCGTTACGCCCGAGCTTCTGGCTCAGCATAGTATTACTGCCGAGGAATATGAACGTATCCTGGCAGCGCTAGGCCGCACCCCCAGCCTTACCGAACTTGGTATTTACAGCGTGATGTGGAGCGAGCACTGCTCGTATAAGTCATCGCGCGTGCATCTGAAGCGGCTGCCCACCAAGAGCGATCGCGTGGTGCAGGGGCCAGGTGAGAACGCCGGCATTATTGACGTCGGCGACGGATGGGCATGCGCCTTCAAGATCGAGTCGCACAACCACCCCTCCTACATTGAGCCCCACCAGGGCGCCGCGACCGGCGTCGGCGGTATTCTGCGCGACATCTTCACGATGAACGCTCGCCCGCTGGCGGTGATGGATTCGCTGCGCTTCGGACCGCTATCGACCGAGGAAGAGCCGGACGAGGCCCTGGTTCGCAAGAACCACTCGATCGTCGAGGGCGTGGTGAGCGGCGTGGCCAGCTACGGCAATTGCTTCGGCGTGCCGAACCTGGGCGGCGAGACGCGCTTCGAAACCTGCTATTCGGGCAATCCGCTGACGAATGCCTTTGCACTCGGCCTGGTCAAGCGCGATGAGATCTTCTACGCGAAGGCCACGGGCGTGGGCAATCCGGTGATCTACGTTGGCGCCAAGACGGGCCGCGACGGTATCCACGGCGCGACCATGGCGTCGGAAGAGTTCAAGGAAGGCTCCGAACAGAAGCGGCCGAATGTGCAGGTTGGCGATCCTTTTATGGAGAAGCTGCTGCTCGAGGCCTGCATCGAGGCGATGGCGACCGGCGCGGTTCTGGGCATCCAGGACATGGGCGCTGCCGGGCTGACCTGTTCGACCTGTGAAATGGGCGCGCGCGGCGGTGTTGGCCTTGAAGTTGAACTGGATCATGTACCGCAGCGCGAGACCGGCATGAACTCCTACGAGATCATGCTTTCGGAATCCCAGGAGCGCATGCTGCTGGTTGCAGATAAAGGCCGCGAAGATGAGGTTCTGAAGGTTTTCGCCAAGTGGGGCCTCGATGCCTCGATCGTCGGCACGGTCATTGCCGAACCGAAGATGCGCATCCTGCATCACGGTGTGGTCGTCGCGGACATTCCCAACCAGTCGCTGACCGATGATGCACCTGTGTACCACCGTCCGGTGGGCACGTGGAAGGCTCCGGTACCGGCTGAGCCTTCGGCTGAGATTCTGGCCGAGTTGAGCAAGGATCGTGACTACACGGCTGACCTTAAGAAGCTGCTGGCTGCTTCGAATATCTGCGATAAGCGCTGGGTGTTTGAGCAGTACGACTCGATGGTGCAGACCAATACCGTTCAGGGTCCTGGTGCGGAAGCCGGCGTGATGCGCATCAAGGGCACGAATCGTGCTCTTGCCATGGCGCTCGACGGCAATGGACGCTGGTGCTACCTCGACCCCAAGGAAGGCGCGAAGCTGGCGGTGGCCGAGGCAGCACGCAAGGTCGCCTGTACGGGCGCGACTCCTGTCGCAGCGACAAACTGCCTGAACTTTGGCAATCCGGAGAAGCCGGAGATCATGGCGCAGCTTTCTTCCGCCATTGACGGCATTGCCGAGGCCTGCACGGCGCTTGGCACTCCGATTACCGGCGGCAATGTTTCGCTGTACAACGAAACCAAGGGTGAAGGGATTTATCCGACTCCGGTCCTGGGGATCGTCGGCATTCTTGACGATGTGACGAAGGCCGTTCCGAGCGGTTTCCAGCGTGAAGGCGAGGCGGTTCTGCTGGTCGGCGGGGGCGTGGCAGCCCAGACTGCTTCGATTGCGGTGAAGGATCTTGGATCTTCCAGCTATGCCAAGCAGGTGCTGGGTGGATTCTGGGGCACGGTTCCTTCGGGATTCTCGCTTGAAGGCGAAGCGCAATTGCACAAGGTGCTGGCGCAGCTCGCGAATGAGAACCTGATTACTTCTTCGGCAGATATCAGCGATGGCGGCATCGCCGTGGCGCTGGCGGAGGCTGCATTCCGCAATGGTGTCGGCGTAAATGCCAACATCATTCCCGTCGCGGACGCTCCAGCTGCGGTTGCCCTTTTCGGTGAGAGCGCATCGCTGGTGATCATCACCTGCTCGAAGGAAAACATCGAGAAGGTCGAGGAGCTTGTGAACAGCTACTCCGAACTGAGTTCCCTGCTGCTGGGCGAGACCGGCGGCAGCCGCGTCACGATCGAGATTGCGAACGATATTGCTTCTACCTCAGGTGGCGTTGTGATCGACGCTTCAATTGCGGAGCTGCGCGATCCTTGGGCGAACGCTCTTGAATCCGCGCTGCACGACCAGACGGCGAACGAGGTGCTGGCATGAAGCGCCTGATGTACCAGGGTGTTCCGGGGGTTCCCGATACGCTTCCCACCCATGACGATAAGAGTGTCATGGATGGGGCACCCATGTTGATCCAGATTGACGAAGATCCGAAGCTGAAGGAAGAGTGCGGCGTTGCGGCGGTCTATAACCACCCCGACGCGGCGCGGCAGGTTTACCTGAGCCTTTATGCCCTGCAGCATCGCGGACAGGAGTCGGCTGGCATTGCCACTGCCGACGGGACCAACCTTTCGAACATCAAGGGCATGGGGCTGGTTGCGGACATTTTCACGGAAGATGTTCTGGCGAAGCTGAAGGGCGACCAGGCGATCGGCCATACCCGCTACTCGACGACCGGCGACTCGGCACTGCTGAATGCGCAGCCGATCCGCGTGGAATCGACCAAGGGCATGATTGCGATCGCCCATAATGGCAACCTGATCAACCTGGGAAATATTCGCGCGCGGCTGGAGCGCGCCGGCGCATTCTTCCAGACGACCAGCGATTCGGAGATCATTGTCCAGCTGATTGCGCACTCGAAAGAGAACACGCTGGTCGATGCCATTGCCGACTCGCTGAGCCAGGTAGATGGCGCCTTCTCGATCGTCATGATGACGCGGGACCGCATCTTTGCGGCACGCGATCCCCGTGGCTTCCGTCCGCTGTCGATGGGGCGTATCGAGAATCCGGATGGTCCCGATACGATCGTCTTCGCTTCGGAGACCTGTGCCTTCGACCTGCTGCGCGCGAAGTATGTTCGCGACGTAGAGCCGGGCGAGCTGGTGATGGTTTCGAAGGACGGCGTGACGAGCCGCCGTTTCTCAAGCGGCGTTCCGCAGTCGAGCTGCATTTTTGAACAGGTTTACTTTGCGCGCCCTGACAGCAGAATCTACAACCGGTGGGTACAGGAGAGCCGCGAAGAGATGGGGCGGCAGCTTGCCCGCGAGTCTGGAGTGGATGCCGACCTGGTCGTCCCGGTTCCTGACTCGGGGGTGACGGCAGCCATCGGCTACGCGGCGGAGAGCGGTATCCCCTTCCGCTTCGGCCTGATCCGTAATCACTACGTCGGCCGCACGTTCATCGAGCCGGAGCAGCGGGTACGCGATTTCGGCGTGAAGCTGAAGCTAAACCCGGTGCGTAACCTGCTCGAAGGAAAGCGGATCATCCTGATCGACGACTCGATCATCCGCGGAACTACAAGCAGAAAAATTGTCCGCATGGTGCGGGCTGCGGGCGCAAAGGAAGTCCACATGCGCATCAGCTGCCCTCCGACGACGTCGCCGTGTTATTACGGGGTCGATACGCCAAGCAAGCGGGAGTTGATTGCTGCCAACCAGAGCGTGGCAGAGATCGAGCGCTTTATCGAGGCCGACTCACTGGCCTACCTTTCGCTCGACGGGCTGAAGCATGCCTGCGACGGCGGCGAGGGAAACCAGTACTGCGTGGCCTGCTATACGGGGCAGTATCCGACGCCGGTGATCGACGTGGATGAGATTCTGCCGGCGACAGCAGCGCGGTAACCGGACAGGCAAGCAGGACGAAGAGCGGCTCCCAGCCGCTCTTTTCCGTTTAGCTGGACTCTTCCGGGCCTGACACGTCGTTCCTCTTTTTTTGTGCGAGCTCCCTGCGGCGGGCGAGGATGCTCATCGCCTGGACAGGATTTGCGTAGAAGCGATCGCGGCAGAACCGGCAGCGAACCGGGTAGCGCAAAGAAAACAAACGCGGAAAATCTTCGGATCGGAATTTCGAAAAGCGAAAATCTGAGTTGTAACAATTGGGACAGATCATGGAAGCAACATCTCTCCGGTGAGCCTTCCGGTATGACTGCGGACTCGGCAGCGAAAAACAAACAAATAGTTGCTCCGAGAAGGAAGAACTGCGCTACTGTAGTGTCGAGCGCTGCCTGCACGCTTGTGAATTCAGGTGGTCTGCAAAAGCTTGGGAGTTCGATTATGGCATGGGACGTTTCATTTCACTGTGATATTTGCGGCAAAAAGAAGGGAGAGGCCAACCACTGGTGGATGGTAGCCCTTGGTGAAGTTCCCTGCTTTGAACAAGGCCAGCCTGGTTTACGGTTTACCCTGATGCCATGGAACATGGGAGAGAGCCGCAACCCTGAGATGTACCATTTGTGCGGCCAGGGCTGCGCCATGAAGGCCATGGAGCGCTTCATGACCTCTGGCGAGATTGAGCTTGATGAATATCATCAAGCCGCGCACTGACTGCGCAGCTGACTCTGTACCCCTGCATTTTGGGCAATGAAGTTGACGGGCGCTGGTTATTGCCTGAAAAGAGCTGCCTCAGCGGCTAAAGCCGCTGTTTTCCGGTGCTTAAGCAGCATGGCCAAACCATGCAGTGCCAGGTTACCGGCAGATTTTAATTATTCCCGTCGAAGAGGCCTGGACCGCTCTCGTTTTTGCGGCTGCTCTGGCGGATGGGCGTAGCCTTTGTAGCGCGCGAGCGGGTAGCCGGCTCTACTGAGAGCATTCCTAAGAGCTCCATCATCTCGGAACGCAGTTTTTTCAGCCTTCCGTCGAGGCCGGCGGTCTTGTCGGTCTTCTCGGCCTTCCCGTCGCGATCGAGCGGCAGCTCCGACTGGTTTTTCTTACGCGGCTCGCGCTGCTCTGCGGCGAAGATCTGCCGTGCGCCGGCGATGGTATAGCCCTCGGAGTAGAGCAGGGTCTTGATGCGCAGCGCCAGTTCGACTTCACGCTTGCGATAAAGGCGCTGGCCGGTGCCGCCCTTATTGGGCTTGAGCTGGGGGAATTCGCTTTCCCAGAAGCGCAGCACATAGGCCTCTACACCACAGAGCTTCGCGACTTCTCCGATACGGAAGTAGAGCTTGTCGGGGATGGGTTGTGTGGTCGCGCCGTTGTTGCCTGTTGCTTGCTTCGACATCGTGGGTGAACCGGCTCCGGGGAAATCAGGCGAGGGCTTATCACTCAGGCCTGTTCCACAAAAAGTATAGGCCACTGTGAGCCTATGGAACAGAGTTTTACCATCCTGCGTATAAGCATTGCAGGAGCTGGCGATGGTGAGAAAAAAAATTGCACTCGTGGCTGTGGCATTTCTATTGATGACTATCGGCTGCCGCGTTCAGGTCGAGAAAGACAAAGAAGGCAACGATAAGAACGTGAAGATCGATACGCCGGTCGGCAAGCTCCGCGTCAATTCTGACGATACCTCGGCAGCCGATGTGGGGTTACCCGTCTATCCGGGAGCGGCCCTGGTTAAAGGCGGCGACAATAAATCCGCCGATGTGCGATTCGGCTTTGGCGACTGGCAGTTCCGCGTGAAGGCGGTTTCATACGAGACCAGCGACTCTTCCGATAAGGTCATGGCGTATTACAAGAAGGCGCTGGGGCGCTACGGCGATGTGATTCAGTGTAAGGGTGACGAGCCGGTAGGCGAGCCGACACACACACGCGAGGGCCTTACCTGCAACGAGGACCACGCAAAGAGCAACGCCCATGTGACGAAAGACATGACGATGTCGCTCGAAGCGGGTTCGCGGCATCACCAGCACATCTTCGGGATTGATAAGGAGACGGGCTCGGGCACACGATTTGCCCTGGTCGAGCTGCAACTGCCGTCCGGACCGGACGATGACTCCAACGACAATTAGGGCCTGCCGGGCCAGGGATAACGGTTTGCGCTCCTGTTCCCGGTAGGATACCGTCGAAGTGATGAGTCTTTTATGCCACAGGTGCGGGTCTGCCCTTACGTCTGCAGATGAGCTGTTTTGCCCGCATTGTGGTGCTCCACAACTTCGCTACGAGCCATCGGAGGACGGCGGAACGACATATGTTTCGCCACCGCCGGCCGGGGGGCGGCGCGGGTCGGACACGATCTCGTGGAAGACGGCCGTGGCCTGCGCCTTTCTGGTTGCGGTGCCGGTGGCTGTACTCTCGTCGATGCTCGATTTCAGCTCGATCTGGGTCATTGGGGGCGGAGTTGCCACGGTCTCAATTTACCGCCGCCGCATCGGCGTGCCGCCGTCGGGCAAGATGGGCTGGCGCATCGGTGCGCTGCTCGGCATTTTTGCCGGATCGCTTTCGACAGCCTTTTACAGCATCAAACTTCTTGTTGAGCGCCACATGCTGCACAGCAGCGAGCTCGACCAGCAGATTCATCTCTTCACGCAGCAGTTCGCCGAACAGGTCAACAAGTCCGATCCGCAGACGGCGGCGGCGATGGCCGAGCTGAACCGCTTCTGGCTTTCTCCGGATGGCGCGGCGGCGATCGTGCTGGGCGGGGCAGCGATGACGATTCTTTTCACGATTTTGTTTGCAGCCGCGGGCGGCGCTATCGGCGCACGCATTACAACGCTGGGCAGCACCCGGGCCCGTCACAGCTCCTGAAGCACGCAGCAGAGTACTTGATCCAGTGCGCTCAGGACTCGTATCATCCGGCAAGAGCCAAGATATATGTCTGAACCGAAAAGCAAGCCGCAGCTGCGCGAGAAGGGCCGCATTATGTCGGCCTCGGAGATTGAGCGGACCCTGGTCCGCCTGGCCCACGAAATTGTGGAGAAGAACAACGGCGCCGACCATCTTGGACTGGTGGGGATCAAGCGCCGCGGCGTTCCCCTGGCCGAGCGGCTGGGCAGCCTGATTGGCGGCATCGAGAAGCGGCCGATCGATACAGGCGTGCTCGACATCAGCTTTTACCGCGACGATCTTTCCACGCATGACGTGCGGCCGGTGGTAGTGCACGGCGCGCTCGGTTTTGACGTGAACGACCGTAACATCATCCTGATCGATGACGTTCTTTACACGGGCCGCACCATACGTGCCGCGCTCGATGCGCTCTTCAGCCATGGACGTCCGCGCAGCGTGCAGCTGCTGGTGCTGATCGACCGCGGGCATCGTGAGCTGCCCATCGAGGCCAGGTTTGTGGGCCGCACGGTGCAGACCACGAATAACGAAATTATCGAAGTCAAGCTGCGGGAGATCGATAGCGACGAGCAGGTTCTGCTGGTCGAACATATCGTTTAGCCCGGCAGCGTTTCACACAGGAAGCTCGTCAGCAGAATGCAGGCAAAAACATCAGTAAAGACGGCGGGCAGCTCTGCCCGCAAGGCCAAGGCGGAACCTCGCTCTTCAGAAGAGGCTCCCGCTTCGGCTCGAGGCAACATCCATCCGGGGTCGCTGCTCTCGTCGAACGATCTCGATCTTGCAAAAATCAACTCCATCCTCGCGCTCGCCGATGAGCTTGAGACCGAAAACCCGATCAAGCGGGCGGAGCGGCTTTTCAAGCGGCGGGTTTCGCTGCTGTTCTACGAGTCGAGCACGCGCACGCGTACATCTTTCGAGCTGGCGGCGAAGGCGCTCGGATCGGACACGTCGCTGGTAAGTGCACTCTCGTCCAGCATCGAGAAGGGTGAGTCACTCAAGGACACCGGAATCACGTTGAAGGCGCTGGGCGCGGAGTGCATCATTCTGCGCAGCCCCTACTCGGGCGCTCCTTACCTGCTGGCCAAGGAAACGGGGTTGCCGATTCTGAATGGCGGCGACGGCATGCACGAGCATCCATCGCAGGCGCTGCTCGATCTGCGCACCATGCTTTCGCGGCTGAAGCTAGGCTCCAAAGTTACCGAGAAGACGCTCGAGGGCGTGACCGTAACCATCTGCGGCGATATCTTCCATAGCCGCGTGGCGCGCTCGAATGCCCTGCTGCTGCCGAAGCTGGGAGCACGCGTTATCCTGTCTGGCCCGCAGCCGCTGCTGCCGGAGATTGCCGGGCAGATTGCCCCGAACCTTACGATCGAGCGCGATTTCAATAAAGCGCTCGACCAGTCGCAGATCGTGATGATGCTGCGCATCCAGGCGGAGCGGCTGGCAGGTTTGTCGCTCGACCTTGAAGAGTACAAGCTGCGCTACCAGGCGAATGCGGAGCGCATTGCGGCACATGCTCCGAAGGCAGTGATACTGCATCCGGGGCCGATGATTCGCGGGCTCGAGATTACGAGCGACGTGGCGGATGGGCCGCAATCGGCGATTGCCGAACAGGTGCATCATGGACTGGCAGTGCGCATGGCGCTGATTCAGCGGGCGCTTGGAGCCCGCAGCCTGAAGGGAGCAAAACGATGAAGCCGATCCTGATTCGTGGAGGGCACCTCATCGATCCCGCGTCCGGCGTGGATGCTTTGCGCGATGTTCTGCTGGTGGACGGTAAGGTTGCAGCGGTGGACGCACCGGGCAAGATCAAGAACGGCGATGCAGATGTGATCGATGCCAAGGGGCTGGTAGTCGCTCCGGGGCTGGTGGACATTCACGTGCACCTGCGTGAGCCGGGACAGGGCTACAAAGAGACGATCGCTACCGGCACAGCTGCTGCCGCAGCAGGCGGATTTACGAGCGTCTGCGCGATGCCGAACACTACTCCCGTGAACGACTCGGCGGAGACAACCCGCTGGATGCTTTCGCCGGAGCGCAATGCTGCGATCCGCGTCTTCCCCATTGCCGCGGCGACACGCGGCTCGATGGGAGAATCGCTCACTGAGTACACTTCGCTGAAGGCTGCGGGCGCTGTGGGCGTGACCGATGACGGCAAACCGATTCTTGGCGAAGCGATCATGCGAGAGGCGCTTACCGCTGCGGCCCGCTTGAACCTGCCGGTGATTCAGCATGCGGAAGACACGCGCATGACCGGCGGCTGCTCGATGAATGCCGGACCTGTGGCCTTTCGTCTTGGATTGCGCGGAATGACGGTGGAAGCTGAATCCAGCCTAGTGGAGCGCGATCTTCGCCTGCTGGCCCAGGTTAAGGACAGCCGCGCGCACCTGCATGTGGCGCATCTTTCGACCAAGGCTGCGCTCGATGCCGTACGCAAGGCTCGCCGCAATGGACTGCGCGCAACCTGCGAGGTGGCTCCGCACCACTTTGTGCTGAATGAAGAGGCGGTCGGCCAGTACGACACGCATGCGAAGATGAATCCGCCGCTGCGTGCCGAAGCGGATCGTGCCGCGATGATCGAGGGCATTATCGATGGCTCGGTCGATTGCATCGCCACCGATCACGCTCCTCACGCCGCGCACGAGAAGGAGCAGGAGTTCGAACGCGCTCCAAACGGTATTACCGGGCTCGAGTCGGCGCTGGGGCTGACGATTGCGACACTACACGGCAAGCATAAACTGCCGATCAGCCGCATTATCGCCCTGCTGAGCACGCAGCCAGCGAATGTGCTGGCGCTGCGTGGACGCGGGACACTCGCCATCGGCGCGTTTGCTGACGTGGTGATCTTCAATCCAACCGCACAATGGACCTTCAAGGCTGCAGAGTCGAAGTCGAAGTCGAAGAATACTCCGTTCGACGGCTGGACGATGCAGGGCCAGGTTCAGATGACGATCAGCGAAGGGCGCGTGGTTTACAAGCGCGGATAGCTTGATTGCATGGGCTGAAGGCGTGCCCTGATACAAAGTAAAAAACCAGCGCCGCAGAAGCATTCTTGTTCTGCGGCGCGATTTTTTGCTGGTCTGAAACGAGCGCACTGCTGGCGGCTTACTTTCCCACCCAAGACGATGAGACCGTCTTGAATGGGGCACCCTTTGTTCTTCGGTGTGCCAGCATGGCTATGGGATGCGGTTTACTTTCCCACCCAAGACGATGAGACCGTCTTGGATGGGGCACCCTTTGTTCTTCGGTGTGCCCGCTTGCTATGGGATGCGGTTTACTTTCCCACCCAAGACGATGAGACCGTCTTGAATGGGGCACCCTTTGTTCTTCGGTGTGCCCGCTTGCTATGGGATGCGGTTTACTTTCCCACCCAAGACGATGAAGCCGTCTTGGGTGGGGCACCCTTTGTTCTTCCCTGCGCTGGCATCGCGTGTGCAGATTCTTCTATTTCCTGCGCAGTATTTCGAAGGCTAACTGCAACAAGGTGAAGAGTGCTCCGCTGGCTACGGCGAAGCCGCGTGCGCGTTGCAGGCTTTGTTCGTGGCGGCCTACGCGGCCTTCGATCGATGCGATGCGTCCCGAGTTTCCATCGCCGAGTAGTGTGCCCATCTGGTTCTTCAGAACGGATAGGTCGGCGAGTACCTGTGCTTCGAAGTCAGTCATATATTTTCCGTTTACGACAGGGGGATATTAGTAAAGATGGCCGCGGAGAAACGGGAGTAATTCGGCGGCGTCGATGCGTCATACATGCGGATGTAGAAACGTTCGGTGACAGCTCCGCGCGGAATGCTGAAGTTGGCCACCGGCGAGCGCAGCACCAGATCAGATCCTGAGCCGGGAGCGAAGGCCCAGTCGCGCCGGCGCACTTCGAAGCCGCCTCCGCTGGGTGCCGTAATGCCTGCGCTGACCGCGATAGCGCTGCCGATTAGTGAGGTTACGGTGAAAGCGGCGAGGTTCGCGAGGGGCGATGTTGTCTCTGCCTGTTGCGGCAGCCATACGGTTGCGGGAACGGTCGCGGATGTCTTCACTGAGATGGCATCGGCCCAGTCGTTGGCGAATCCGATCCTGTACTGCAAGAGCTCGGGCACGCCGGGAACCGGTTGTATCTCCACGGTGCGCACAACGAGGTTCGCATTGAGGCTGACTGAAGCTGCGTCGATGGCGAGCACGTCGCCGGGCCACACGTCGCTGGTCTGCTGCATGTTCCAGGCGGTGTAAGTGCCTTTCCATGCGGCTCCGCGATTTGTAGAGAAATCGAGGAGCGCAAGGGTGGCATTTTCGCAATCGGCGCTGCTGCGCGGAGCGGGGCTGGTGACGCTTCCGATCCACGCTGCGGTTCCGGGGATCTGGCCTCCGCTGCCGAGCGATGCGATGCTGGCGGTGTTCGCCATGCGGGCCACGGAGCGATGGCCGGTGCGATAGGTAACGGCAATGACTTCGCCAGCCTGCGGCGTGGTGGTGGAGTAGAAGCGCAGGCGGCCGGTGCGTTCGACTTCGCAGTCTGCGCCCTGTGCTGTGGTGCCGAGGCGGCGCACGATGGGCGACGAACCCGGTGGCGTACTGACGACCCAGTTAGGCCCCTGCTGCTCGATTGCGAAACCCGCAATGCTGCAGGAAAGGCTGCTGCTATTGAGCGGCGCAAGCGTGGCGACGGAAGGCAGCGAGGTAAGTGAACCGGAGTAGAGGATGACGGGCGCGGCGGCTACTCCGCCGGTGGTGTCCTGCACCTCGAGAATGACATTGCCGCCGGAAGCCAGGTCGTTGCCGCCGTAGGTTTGCGGACCCGTACTGTCGAGCGAATAGTATGTCTGCTGGACACGCTGCATCTCGTTGCAAAAGGTCCGCAGGCGCAGGGTGTAAACGTGACCGGCGATGGTGGTAAAGGAGGAGCCTGCGACGACTCCATCGACGAGTGCGGTAACGATGGTGTTTGAGCCGGACGTAGTGACGGAAAAGCCTGCAGTGCAGTTGATGATCTTTACCGCGCCGTTGTAGATGCCGTTGAGCACGCCCTGGTTCAGTGATCCGAACTGTACGCCTGTCGCCTCGAAGACCATGGAACCGCCGAGCTCGACGAGATTCACAGCCTCCAGCAGCGTGTCGCCGTCGATGCCGTCACCACCGGTGCAGGTGAGGCCGGCTGAGGTGATCGAGATGCGATTGGCGGAGTCCTTGATCGCCCAGATCTGCGTGTTGATGGTGGGCTCGTTGAAGAGCTCGGTGAGTGGCTTGGTCTGTGATGAAGAAGGCGCGTAGGGCAACTCGGTGAGGTTGAAGAGCAGTGTAACGCCATCGCCTTCGAAGTATTCGGTCACATAGGCTGCAGGCTCTTCTGCCCCGCAGACAGTGATGTCGTTTGCGAGCGCCTTCACCATGGATGCTTCGAGGTTCGAGAGCGCCAGCGTACCGCCTGTCTCGCTCAGCGTGTGCGTGACGGAGCCGACGGGAACGATAGAGAGTGCGCCGTTGACGACACGATAAGCACTGCGAGCGGCAGCGGTAAGAGTGCCGGCATTCTGCGACCAGGTTTGTGCGGCGTCGGCGAAAAACTGGCTGGAGCTTTGACCTGCGACTGGCGCGGGGAATGCGATGCCTGTGCCTTCGAGGCGCGTGTTGAGATTGGTAAGCAGCGTGGCCAGGGGCTGAGAGATGGCGGGTAATGAACGCGGCAGCGGCTGCTGGTTCAGCAGCACCTCGTCGCTGATGGCATTGATGAGCCACTGCCAAGCGGGCCCTTCGGTGCCCTGGCCTGCAAGCTGCATGGCGGGCTCGGTGGCGATGTATCCGGTAAAGAGCAGAGTGCCGTTATCGCTGGCCACGACCACCCGCGCATTGCGCACCGGCACCGCAAGCGAGACGGTTTGCGGCGCGAGCGTGAAGCTCGCAAGCGATGGCTCATTCAGTTCGCGCTCGATGAGAAGCTTCGCAGAAGCCACGATGGACGAGGTGTAATCGATCGCGCCTTTGCCGTCGAGATTATTGATGGTCAGATTCAAGCGGGATTTCTCCTTGGCAGCCTTAGACCAGGGTCTGGGCGGACGGCAGGTAAGTGCGATAGCAGACGACCTGCTGGCCATCATTCGCGTCGGTTGCAGGCAGAGCGCGAAAGCCTGCGGCAAGCGCGATGCGGTCGAGCGGGCCTGCCATGTTTGCCGTTGATTCGGCTGCGCCTGCCAGCGCTTCGAGACGTGGATAGTAAAAACAGAGGCGATCTCCCTGTTCGCCGGGCATGACGAAGAGCGCGGACCACTCCTGGAAGAAGCTGCCGCCTTCGCGGTCGACAAAGCCGAGCACGGCCTGCACCTTCAAGGTGCTGGCGGGCACGCCTGCTATGAGCGGCTGCGCAAGCTGCAGGCCGGTGGGCAGAACCCCTGACACGCGCGCGACGTTGAAGGTGACCCGGCGGATGGCGTCGGCGTCCAGTGTATTTGTCGCAGTGGCAGATACGTATCCTGCGCTAACTCCGGAGCCGATGTACCCTGATTGCGCGGCGTAGTCGTTGTCGACGGCGACGATAGAGCCTGCGGTGAAGCCGGCGGACGCCCCACTGGCCATGGCAAGAAAGCTAGCGGTCGAACCGGATGCGGCGAGTGGTACTGCGGCGGCAGCTTTTGCTCCAGAGCCGTTGGCTGCCGCTCCGGATGCGGGTTCGAGCAAGTTCATATGTTGCGTGCCGCCTGCGAGGGCCATGGAGAGCTTGGTCCATGTCTTGAAACGGAAGGAGACGCTGGCGTCTATGCTCTCGCGGACCTGGTAGTGCGTCAGAGCGGGCGAGCCGGTGGTGAGACCGGTGGTCTTGCTGAGCGACTTGCGGGCGAAGTCTTCGATCCATCCGAGGTCGATCCATGGCAAGGGCGGAGTGTCGAGCGCGAATTGACCCGACAGAGAGGGATCGAAGACGGAAACCTTACGGTTGGTGCGATCGACTGGTGCAAAATACGCGCGCACCCGCCGCGTTACGGGCGGCATGGCGCTCCATGTGGTCAGCGGCGTTGTGCTCATTGTTCTCCCTGTTCCTGGAAGGCGAAGACGGTCACAGTGGCGATACGGTTGAGGCGCTCACGTACGGTACTGGCAGGCGCGAAGGCAGCCGGCGTCCAGAAGACCTGCGTGTTCAGTGTGGTAGCAGGCGTCGTCGCGTAGTTCATCTTCTGCGTGCCGGGCGGTGCTAGAAGCTGCGTGAGCTCGTAGTCCATCTCTTCGAGGTCACGGCCGCGATCGAGTCCGTTATTGCCTTGCGTGCCTGCCGTGGCGTAGTGGATTTCGCACTGCATGGTGGCCAGCGGCGCGGGCAGTTGATTGTCCACGCTGAGCGATGTCCAGCGCAGGACGAAGACATCGGTGAGCAGCTGCGGCATGGGCTGCTCGGCTTCTTCGACGAGGATGCCGGGGCGAGATAGCCCGCGCAGCGTCATGACGCGCTCCGGGTTCAGCGTGGCGAGGCGGTTGCGCAGCGTGATGTAAAAAGTGTCTTTCGCGTTCTGCATGGTGTGCTCCTGAGACAAGATCATTCCTCCCACCCAAGCGGAGCTTGGATGGGCACCCCTTTTCGTGGTGGTTCATGCTTGGCTAAGACGCGGACTGCAGCTGCCAGCCGGAGGCCGATTCTCGTAACAGTAATCGATACATATAGACCTGGCCGAGCGTTTCTGATATCGAGGTTTCTTCGATGAGGAAGAGCTTGCCGTCGATCACCGCTCCTGCGGCCATCGCGAAGAGGGTATCGGCGGAACTTAGCTGCAGCTGACTGATGGCGGCCTGTACAGCAACGGCAGAAACCAGCAACTCGTACTTTGCGGGCTGCCCCTCGGCTACGGTCGCGCGTACGCGGCGAAAGACGGCCGGCGCCAAGGGCAGCAGCTCAAAACCGGGAGCTGTGATGCCGAGCTGTGCCGGGTCGGTCGAGACAGGGGTTGCGGGTGGCATTTGCAGCGAGGCTGTCGTGCCTCCGTTGGCGCGCAGCAGGGCGTTGGCCATGCGCAGGGCGTGGCTGTTGAATGTCTGTGTGCTGGTGTCGGCCATGGATTATCCCAGACGGGTTGCCACCCACGGAGCGAGCAGCGCCTGTACTGTTCCGTCGATGAGTGTGTTTGAGAAGTACTGGATCTGCATGGTATCGAGCTTGCTCGACTTGACGTTGAGCCCGGGCGTAGATTGCGCGTTCTTGACGATGAGCGCGCAGGCGCTGAGCACGGCATCGGGAATGGTCGCGAGGCCAGCGGTATAGGTGACTTCGACTTCGTTGTAGGGCAGGCCCATGATGTTGAGCGGGAAGGTCAGCTCGCCTGTGTCAGCCACGAAATCTACCGTGGTTGGATCGATCGTGGTCCATGCTCCGGGCAGCGAGAAGGCCCACAGCACTTCTTCCTGCATGGGGTAGATGAGCTCGCCGCGTCGTGGTCTTGCGTAGCGTGCCTGGATGCTCACCAACGGTGAGTTCGCCGGTGCGATGGGAGCGAGTGGAAGATGGCTGAGGCGAACGGTCTGCGAGCCGGCGACCATGCGCAGGCGCTCGGTATATTGCGTGGGATTGAGGCTCACACGGCGGCAGTGCGTGTTGATGATGGCCGAGGCTACGGTGATCCAGTCGTCGGTGACATCGGCGGAGAGCCCGTAGCTCTCATATTGTGACGGCTGTAGATATCCCATTTTTCTCCTTTAGTCAGGATCCAAAAACAGAAAAGCCCGCAGCATTTTCAGCTGCGGGCTTTTGCTATCGACTACCGGTCTACGAGCACCTGATAGTGAGCGTAGCTGGCGCCCTTGACCACCGGGGCTCCGAACTTGACGACCACGTACTGTGAAGCGAGCGAGCTGGGAACTCCGAGGCGGAAGACGCGCGGGTTCGGATCGCTGAGCCAGTGGTACTCGATCATGTCCTCGGTGACGATGTAGGCGGGCAGCACGGCCGATCCAGAGCCGGGCGTGCCGGTGTAGCTCAATGTCCAGTCGGGAATCAGCGGCAGATTGCCGGCCTGGGTGGAGAGCATTTTGACGGTGACGCCGCCGGTGATTTCGGTCGTGCCGAGGACGACGTTGAAGTCGGCCTTCATCTCACGATCGATCAGGTCGAGCAGCACGGGGTTTGCGTAGATCGCGGTTGGCCTTACGGCGAAGCTCGAGTTCGCGACCATCTGCGCCACGGTCGACTTGAGTCCGTCGACGATGCTGGCGGTGCTGGCGATGGTGGTGGTGTTGCCACCGGCGACGATCTGCTGCGCCACGCCGTAGTACTGTGTTGTGGTGGGCGTGGTCAGCGAGGTGTCATTGCCGTTCCACAGCGCAACGTCATGCGTGTGCAGGACGCCTTCGATGGTGTCGACCAGGTCCTTGGCCTGCAGATAAGCGAACTGCTTCTGCTGTGTTCCAAGCTCGACGTCGAAGAGGTTGTAGTTCAGCTGGGCAACCAGCGCCTTGAGCGGCACGCTGCGCTCGACACGCGTGGGGCTGACAACAGGCGCCACAATCGTACGAGGATCGACAAAGCCCGACGTGCCCGGGGTGGGAATCGCCGTCTCTTCGAAGAAACGCGACGGGTGGCCGGTGGCAGGAACCTGCTTGATGCGCTGACCGAAGCTGCCGCGGCGGCGAACGATGTCCGTGATCTCGGTGTTGTACATCGGCACTTCAATCGCGCCAGGCCCGATGTAGTCAGCAGCCGAATGAATGTCGTAGAAATTTGCGTTCATGGTTTTCCTTCCGCCCTTGGGCTGTTGTGTTTAAAACGAAAAGGGTCCGCTTTGTGCGGACCCTTGCAGGGGCTTAAGCCTTGCCTGATACGACGCTTGTGGTGGACCCGTCCATGACGATGAAGCTGTCATGGATGGGGCACCCGCGATTTCGTAACAGTTACGAGACCTTTTTACGCGACGGCACCCGCGCGCAACAGCTGCGACTTCACGGCGATGCGCTGCTCGAGGCTCAGGCCGGTGAGGGCTGCATCGAGTGCTCCCGCTTCGATGGAGTCGAGGGCGGTAATGCCGCCTTTCGCGAGCAGCTGTACAGTCGCCGCGGGCAGCGTCTTACGCAGCGAGGCTGGCTTTTCTTCCTGCGCGCGCAGCTCCATGAGCTGCTTTTCGGCTGCGGCCAGGCGGCGTTCCAGCTCCTGCTCGCGAGCCGTGATCTCGACGCCCGGCTCGATGGCCGTTGCGACAATCTTCTGGAGGTCGCCGTGGCGTTCGGCCTCACGCTGCTCCAGCAGCAGGGCGGTCTTCTCAAGCTGCGCCGCGGCGACGCTCAGCCTCTCGATGCTCTCGTTCATCGACCCCGGGATGTTGCTTGCCTCTATCTCCATCGTGTTTCCTTTCCCTGTCGTGTTTCGAGTTGCTGCTGCGGGTGATGCCTTCCTGCCGTGCGCGAGGCCTGTGCTGTGATGCCGGTGGTGCGGCAGCGACGCGCGCTCAGCTGGAAGGATGTGTCGCGATACGCGGCTTTTTCGCGGAGCAGGATGGCTGCACCGGTGAAGGTCGCTCGCGTCAACGTCCAGATCGAGGCGTTCATATCGGCCACGTGCGCGTCGGCCAGCTCATAGGACATGCCCATCGAGCCGGTAGCGCCCTGCCGCATCTGTTCCTCGACCTCGGGAAAGTCTTTCCCGAAGAGATATCCGCTTACCTTGAGGCGGTTTCCCTCGATGTCGGCCTGGGTGATGATGCCGCACTTGCGGCGCGCATCGTGGCCGTCCCAGGAAGGCGTGTAGTCGACCGCCATGCCGATGAGCGAGGGCAGCGCCGCTGTGGCCGCGGCTCGCGTGAGAATGACGCGATGGCCGCGCGCTCCCGATGGCGGACGCGTGCTGGGCTCATCGATCAGCGTCAGCACGCCTTCGAACGGAATGCGATTGGGGTGGCCTGCGACCTCAGGCAGTGCGACTGCCAGTGCTTCCAGTCTCATTGCTGCTCCTTGGGTTTCTTCGTGGGGTTCCTGCTTGGTGGGTTATTCATTCTGTTTCAATGCGGATTCAGCGACCTCCTCTTCTGCGACCGGATCGGGTCCCGGCACGGAATTCGAAATGGAGGCGCCAGGCAGCGGAGACAGGCCGCGCATGGCGCGCACCTCGTTCACGGTGAGAACCCCGGCGGCAAGCAATGCCGTCTGGATCTCGATCTCCTGCATCTCGTCGCGGGAGTCGAGCTCGTTGAAGACGAACTCGAACTCATGCCAGCCAAGCCGCTTCGCGAAGAGGTCGCGGGTGATGTGCTCGGCAACAAGCCGCGCCAGCGGTGTGATGGCAGAGTGGAAAGCTTCGTCCATCAGCTCGCCCGCGGTGGACTTGTTCACATCCTGCTCAAGGCCCAGCATCAGCGGCGGCAGATTGAAAGCGTTCGCGATCATGCGAATGAGGAACTGCTGCCAGTTGAGGCGCAGGTCGGCATCGGTGCCTTGCGCAAAGCGCAGCACCTCGGGCTTCTGCGGCGAGCTGAGAATGGGAACGCGTCCGGTGCCTTCGATCTCGTCCTGCCACCAGCGGATGAGCCGCTCCTGCTGCGCGGGCGTGGTTTCGTCGATCCAGAGAGCGTACTGAACGACGCTGTTGCTGGCGAGCTTGCCGGCGAAGCGGTGCGCGCCAAGAAAGGAGTTGACGCTCTCGAACGCAACTTCCAGAGGCCCCAGCCCAAAGGGCGTGTAGGTGCGCGGATTCATGCGCATATAGATAAGCTCGTTGTCGTTCAACGCGATCGACGACTGATCGCCGACCAGACCTGTCGCCTGCGCGTAGCGCGGCGAATCGGGGCGGCCATCCCAGCGCGGATTGATGCGAATGGTCGCACCATCGACCGGCCACAGCTCGAATGGCTTTTCGGAATTGCCAGTCAGGTCCATCTCGATCGCGCCGTATCCGCCGACAAGTGCATCTTCGAGCACCTGCTCGATGAGTGTGCGGAAGGAATCGGAGTCATTGGGGGCCTGGAGGGTGCGGCGCAGGATTGCAGCCTTGCGCGCGGCATAGCCGACCTTTCCTGGCATGTAATCGCGTTTGAGGCGAACCTGCCAGTCCAGGCTGGCCACGCGGTCCTTAATGATGTTGATGGCGCGGCGCACGACCGGCGTCTCGGCGAAGCGGCGCAGGTTTGCAGGCGTGGGCTTGGGCAGCGTGTGTCCGGGCGCTGGATAAGGTCCCAGGATTGACGGCAGGGCCAGCGTCTTGCGCTGCAACGGAGCGGCTTCGGCGGCCTCTACATTTCCGCCTCCCAGCTTTTTCCAGGCACTTCGGATGGAATCTTTCACGCTCACTTGGCTCTGCTCCTTTGTCGATTGCAAATGGAAAAGGCATGGCCTGCGCCATGCCTTCTGCTTTCAGGGGCTGAAGCCCCTTGCCTGTTGTTTGCTATGGCACGGCTGAAGCCGTGCCCTTTCACAAAGCTAGATTCTCAACTCTCGTCTTGCGGTTGCGGCTACGCGGTCCAGGTCATTCGTCGTCAACACACGGATCTGTTGCGCTTCCATCGTCTCGATGGCGAAGCGATATTGCGCTTCGCCATCTTCGGTCTCTTTGCGTTCGCGTATCGGTTCAACGATGGCCGTCAGCTCCAGCGATGCATTTTCGATGCGACGCACGCCTTCCGTCAGCGAAGATAGACTGAAGGCGAGCACCTTGGCAGTCTCCGAATCGCCGTCGAGCGAGACCGCGTGAAACATGCGGATGACGCCGTTGGGGCGATACCCACAGTCGATGCGCAACGGATCGCCGGGCCGTGTGTAGCTGGCGGCGGCGATGCGCTTCTGCATCAGGTCCCAAACGCCGGCGCGCTCGAACTCGGATCGCATTTTTGCATGGATAGCCATGCGTCCGCTGCGCCGCGAAGCCGGCTCACGCTTTCTCGCCTCGACATGCAGCCGCATCAACTGCTCGATCTCCGCGGGGATCGACTCTGCCAGGCAGGCCTTGGACGTCGTGATCTGCAGAAGGTTCGAGAACGAGTCTTCGAGCGTCTTCATCACCGGCTGGCCATCTTCGAGAAACCGTCTGCGAATCTCGCCTTCCAACGCTTCGAGCATTCCGGTGTCGGCATCAGGATCCATGCAGCGCACCCTCGACCAGTCCTTCGTGAAGCGCACGACCGTGCTCGCCGGCCGCCCTGCCTCACGCAGGAGCACGCCGATATTCACGAATTCGTTCTTCACCGGGTCGGGAACGTATCGCACCAGGAAGAATTCACATGGCTGACGCTGGTTCACTCTTTACTTCTCTCCATTTCTCAAAATAAATCTGCCCGAAGCTTCGAATTACATGAGCGGCTCCAACCTCAATCCATCGGCCCAATGCGGATCGGGGAACTGCTGGCTGGATACTTTCCCAGGAAGCTTGTTCCAATTCGGGAAAGGCTCCCGCGAGGAGTTCCGAAAACCGTCGATCAGCTCCCGCACCCGGTCACGGCGGCGGATCAGATGTTCCACCACCCCTTCGATCGCGGAAGGATCACCACCGTACCACTCCGGCGGAACCCCTTCTGCAATCTCCCAGATCTTCTGCGGATCGAGAGCTTCGATGCGGCTAAGCCACGGCTCGAAGTTCTCCCAACCCGTGATGTTCCTGTACACGGCATTGCGAGCGAAGACACCGCGCAGCGGCGCGTCCTTAAAGTCCCACTCGCCCGCGTTGAAGCAATAACCGTAATCGATAAACGTGGCCGTGTATTTCTTCTCGCGCGTCTTGCGAGAGAAGACCGCCTGGCGCCCGTTCGTATTGCAGGTCCACTTATCGAGCGCCAGAATGCCGGCAAACTCTTCCATGTTGCGGACCTCCGCGAAGCGCTCCTCGGGCAGATAATCGAGCAGGTGTCCGGGCATAAGGCCGCCGACCAGGCGCGAGCCAAAGCAAAGCCCTGGACGGCAACGTTCCCGCTTTGAGCCGAGGTCGAGGTCGAGCTCTTCGGTGTTCTGAATCAGCCAGTCGGTAACCTCGACAACTTCGCAGGCCGGGACAGTCAGCCCGGCAGCTGCGGCAAGCCGCGTGGCCATCAATTCATTCGCCAGCACCCGCAGGTGCTGGGGATTGTTCTGGAACTTCACGACATACGCGTTGCCGTCATCGGCGAGCATCAGGTGACCCTGTGCTCCGCCGCGCATTCGCCGGATCTGCTGTACCGCAAGAACTGCCACTTTCGCGCCGTTCCTTTTTTGGGGTTGTTGCACGGATTTTATCAACCGGCGGCGACCAGTTCACTACGAACTGCAATCGCCATGGCCATGGACATCACACAATCGTCATGTTCGCCGAATTGCGCGGCGATGTTTCCGTTACGATGGCGCACGAACGTTCGGCATTCGCGCAGCAGCCGGCTGCTCGAAAAGATCCGCGGCGACTCGACCAGCGCAGCCCCCAGGAGGCCGATCATGCGTGGCCGCGAAAGGGTTGAGGTCAGCCATCCCTGCTGGCCACCCTGCCCGTAAAGATGCATGTAGCGGCAGACCCCGGTTAGATACGCGAGGATTCCAGTGCCGTGGTTGTTTCTTTCCACGACCACAAGCGCCTGGTTGTACTCGGCGGCCAGCTTCGCTACCTCCTGCGCCAGATCGAGGCCGCCGATCTTGCTACGGATCTCGGCACATTGCAGGCTGGTCTCGAGCTCGATCACCTGCACCGCCGAGTAGTCGCCTTCGCTGCCGCCTCCTGCCGGATCGACGGCTACCAGATACTTCCTGCCCGGCACCGGCGGATACCAGATCTGCAACTGGCCTCCGAGGCGCTTTGCAAACGGCTCATTCACTTCCCTTTCGCGGATATTGATCGCGTCCTTGTCGAAGACGCAATCGCCGCTCGAGAGGAAGCAGTCGCTGGCGTTCTCGGCGTACTCCTGCTTGGCGAGGCCGCGGAAGTTTGCCAGCAGCTGGCGGCGGAAACCGATCTGCGCGTGCGTAAGGTTGTGCTCCTGCATCAGGCGGCGCTCGGCTTCGTCAAGGGTGCTTTCACAGACTGCCGTGCCGGTATACGACGGCTCCCACCACCACGGGAAGAAGTGCCGCACGGTACCGGTGGATTCGGACTCCTGCCACTCCTGCCAGAAGCATCCTCCTGCGCCCATCGGGGTCGATTCGAGCACGATTTCTCCTCCTTTGGGCACAGCGGCACAGAGGCCCTGCAGTGTTTCGGCCGGCTCGCGGCTCCAGCGCGCAAGCTCCGAGCAGTGCAGGTTATTGATGGTGAGGCCACGGCCCGCGTTCGGATCGGCGGCGCTCTCCACGCGGTATTCACTATCCAGCATCGGGAAAGCGATCTGGCGAATGTTGGAACGCGATGTCTTGAGAATGCCATCGCGAAATTGCGGTGGCAGGCACTCGTAAAAGCGGTGCACGATGCGGAAGATCGACTCTGCAGCCTCCTGCGTATGTGCTACCTGCACGGTGAGGGTTCCTGGACAGGTAATTGTCTTCAGAAAAAATTGTCCGGAGACCCAGGTACTGATACCCATCTGGCGAGCCTTGAGAACGATGTTACGAGGCCCGCGTTTTGCTTCAAACTCCAGCTGCACGCGATTGGGCTTGAGCGGCACGTGGTTGCCGCTCCGGTCACGAACACGCAGATAACGCCGCGCCAGGAACTTACGCAGGACGCGATCACCCGCAGCGAGCCGCTCACCCATCTGCTGCAGCTGAGCGAAGTCACTCTCGCTGCAAGACATGAACTACTCCGAAGGTTCAGTAGGCGTACCAGTTGTAATCCGGTCCGCAGACCAGGGTGCGCTTGCCCGCCGAAGAGATGACCAGCGAGGTCGCATTCGCGCCCTGGTAGTTGATGTTCTGTGAGCTGACTGTCTGCAATGTGACCGCATTCGCCGAAGTGTCCGACTTGATGACGTTCAGCTCGAGGCCGGTCGGCGGCGTGTTGTCCGCCAGAGGCGTGAAGCAACTGGGCAGCGTAATCGTCTGCGACCCGCTTGCTGCGTTGGCAATGACATTCTTATTCGCCGTTGTGAGCGTCAGCGTGGCCGATGTGTTCAACACCGTGCTGAGCGCTAGGCCACCGTTCGAACGGATAGTTCCCTGCGAGGTGATGTTGAAGAACGGCGACACACCGGAGAAATGCCCCTGGAAGATATCCCCCTGATAGCCGGTGTAGAGCTGCGCGGCATACGCGGCATAGTTCGAAGCAGCGGCGATCGGAGTCGACCAGACGCGCGGAATCGCCCCCGAAGGATCGTTGATATTCGCCCCACCGCTTGAGAAGCCTGTCACCTGCGCCGGTTCGAGAGACTGGGAATAGTTTCCGCACCCGGTCAGATGATGCACGCTGGTGAAGGACGGCGGCGCTCCCGCAGCTCCGGCATAAGTGATCCAGTTCGCGCTGTTGCTCATGCCAAGACAGTCTATGTCGGCGATGAGCATGTTATTTGTGACCGTGGCGGCGACGTATGCAAGGTTGGCCGAAGGAAAGCTGGTCAGATCGGGCCACTGAATATGTCCACCATGCAGAGAAACACCGTTTGCGCCGATATAGAAACCCGCTACCGCCGGACTGTCTGCGTAAGTATCTGTCCACACGGTGCCGCCACCGCCGGTGTCATAGATGACATAGTTGGTCGCATAAGATGCATTCGCTGCCGTGTTCGAGGCAGCGGTGTTGCTGCATGGAGCAGTCGTGCAGGTGTACGGGTAGCCGAATCCATGTATCAGGTAGCCGGTATTGCCCGTGCCTTCGTTGAAGACACCGGCCGTCAGCGCGTTGCGCACCGTAACGGCGTCGAGGTGGCTATCCATCGCCGTCTTCAGCAGATGGATGCCATAGGCGGGGCGCGTCGCCGGCGTGAACAGGGTCGTGTTGTAGCTGACAGTGATGTTGCGCAGCAGGAAGTTCGACTGGTGCGTGCTGCCGGTTGCTTCTCCCAGGTCGATACCGTCGCCGGTTGTGTCGTTCACTGTCACGTTATCGATCAGTAGTCCGCGAAACCATTGCAGCTCGAAAGCATGGGTAGCGTGAGTCGCTCCGAGAACGACCAGGTCTTTAAAGGTGCATCCCTGTGCCTGCTTCGTTTTGCCAAGGAAGATGACATCCCCCGAGAGATTCGATGGGACGCTGAGATTGGTCGCAGCCGCGCTGCCCGCGTTCACCGTCGATCCACCGGAACCAATCAGGTTTACGCACGCTCCATTTGCCGGCTCGTTCATCGTTGCCGTGACGGGAAAAGTTCCAGGCCCGAGACGAATCGTCTGATTAGCCCCCGATGAAGTGGCGAGTGCAACAGCGGCCGTCCATGCGGCGTTGAGGTTCGCGTAGGTTGTGCCATCGACGGTGATTTCACCATTGATGGTCGCCGCGGTTAAAGCACCCTGCGTCTCCGAATTGCCGCTCACTGCTGCATTCGCGGTCGAGTTCGACTGCCCGCTGACCTTGAAGCCATTTACCCAGGCCGAGCCATTCCAGATGTCGTACTCCCATCCGGACTTTGTCGTGCTGTTGGTAGGGCCGCCCATCATACAGAAGCGATAGGTTGCATGTGTCTGTCCGGCAGGCGCAACGTCATAGGTGCAACTGGAACCGGCGAACTGATGACCCATGGTGTAGTTGCTGTTTGGATTCGCCCCCAGATTCGCATCGGCCGGCCCGAACACCGCCGATTCGTAGAACGGACCATTCGTGTTGCTTGCAAGCATTCCGCGCTGCGGATTCGAATAGCTCGTCCAGGCGTATGTCCCGTCGGCCTCCTGCACCGCAACAACCGAAGGCGCAATGTTTCCCATGAACTGACCGATAGCGGCTTCCTGCGTTTCGCCCGAGGTAATGCTCGCACCGCCGCTTGTCGCTGTGACATTGCCCTTTGTAGAGACCTTGATGAATCCCGCGCCAGTCGCCTCGTTGTCGGCTCCGCCTACGCCCCACCACTCGTCGTTTTCAAATGAGGCGTTGGCGGTCACACCTGCGCCTCCGGTCGAGCTGACTGTGGTTCCATTCGGAATGCTGCCGACGATCGCAGATCCGCAGATCATATCCGTCGCATCGTTGCACATCGTCGCCCAGTTCAAGTTGGGCGTGTCGATCGACTCGAAGTGGTTCGACTTGAGAGTCAGTGTGCCGTAGTTGCTGTTCGGCTGTCCTGCAAGAATCGATCCCGCAGGCCACGCAATGTTTCCACCGGCGGTCGAAACTGTTGTTCCGCTCATGTTTCGTTGAGTGAAATGTGCCTGCCCGTCACCAGCGAAAACCGCTTCCACCGTTTCAAACTGTCCCTGCTGCACGCATCCGCCAGATGGGGTATGAACATAAGCCGAACATGCCGTACTGCCCGAGAGATAGTCCTGTGGGTAGATGTTGTAAGGGAACGATCCGAACTTCACGGCATCCGCCGGATCGTTGGCGTAACTGGGCGCCCACAGTGTACTCGCGACTGGAGCAGCAGCTCCATTAATCGCTCCGGTAAGTGTGGTTGAGAATGGCTCGCCATTCACTTCTATGTCAGAGTTCATGTGCGGCTGCCCGTTCACGGGAAAGCCCTCGCAGTAGAAGCCTTCTATCAGTCCGGAGAATGCGCTGTCGGTGCGGAAGCAACCGGTAAACCAGTTCGACTTGATCGATCCACCCAGAACCGAAAACTGTTCCGACGAGATATAGAACGCCGCGACACGTTCGGGAAGTATAGTCGGCTGATACGTCGCATTTGCGACGGAGACATCGCCGCCCGTGGTGGCAGCATTCGCACTCTGGACAACGTACTGGGTGGTCGAGGACGCCGAGCAGCTTCCGTTTGCCACGGCACTGCAGTTGTTGAAGACGGCTTTGATCTGTTGCAGGCCGTTCAGGCCGGTAGCTCCGGTCCCGGTGATGCCTTCGATCGTAACCCAGTGACCGGCGACAAGCGGCGAAACACCGGGCGTATTCGCTGTACCCGCTCCACCATTGCCTGTCACAACATAAGTAGCGGTAGCGCCATTGCCGGATGCTGAGGCCAATACCTGCGCGGTCGACCAGCCATTTCCCGGAAAGACACCGTTCGGGCAGTTGCGAGGTCCCCAGCAGTATCCATCGGAAGACTCTCCGGCCGACGCGATCTGGGTGTCGAGGAACTTCAGCTCATTGCCGATCGCTACGATCGGCCATCGCACCGCATCCCATTCCGTATCGATCACATCCAGGCGCTCGGTGCTGCCCAGCAGCATAAGGCCCCGGCCGCCGCCGCCGCTGCCACGCACACGGTAGATAGTGTATCCGGCGGCGCTTTGCACCTCGATCAGCGTTGCCGTGTAAAGATGGCCATTCGGTGCATCGACCGTCATATTCTCGAGCGAGCCGTTACACGTCCACAGGTTCGGCTGTACCGATGCGCCGTTGTAAATCTTCAGAGCGTTTGCGCTGTTGTTGTATGCGCGGATAATCGTTGCCTGCGGACCATCGCCGACAAAGTGAATCTGGCACGGCACGTTGAGCACGGCTGAAATTCTGTACGTTCCAGCGGGAAGATACACTTCGGGATACGTTTTGCCCTGCGGCGTTGCGATGGCATAGTTGATCGCCGCCTGTATCGCGCAGGTAGAGTCGGCGCTTCCGCTTGGATCAGCCGCATTGCTGCAACCGGTACCGAAATCGGGGTGCCGTACATCGACCTTCGGCAGCTTTGTGGATGCATTGGGCGTATTCAATTCGCCGGACATCGTGCCGCCCGCAATCGGCAACTCGGTAGCCGCAAGAGCGTCAGTATAGTGCTTGGTTACAGCCTGGTCGTTTGAGGTGGGATCGGCAGCAAGCTGGAGCGCTCCGCTCATCGCGCCCCCTGTCAAAGGCAGAAACTCTCCCGTAATCGCAGCAATCGAAGTATCGACATAAGCCTTGTCGATTGGCTGCACGGCGATCGTAGCCGGAGCCAGCGCCGCGCGGATTGTCGAGATCGTAGCGACCGAAGTCTGCGGAACTACCCAGTATTCCTTGTTCACCGTGCCATCGCCGAGATGATAGACCGCGGTGTAGTAACTTCCTTCCGGATAGGCGCCCTCGTTCGGCGCCAGGCTCAGCGTTACGAACCCATCCGCGCCGATGGTGGCCGTCGTACTGCCGGCGGCAACGGCTTCACCGGTATTCGTCGAGAAGGATGGCCAGCTGACAATGACGGTTCCCGATGCAGCCGTGCCATCGGCGCGATAGATGGTTCCCTGCACCGTAGTGGTGGTCACCTGCGCATCCATGCGGACGGGAAGCATTGCCAGCATAACAATCAGTCCTGCAACCCCCGCCAGAAACTTCCGTCTCGCACAACCCAGGTTCATCGTCATCTTCTCCTGCGCCTTCATTGCTCCGCCGATCTTTGAGGAAGTAGACACGCAAATACGTGCCCGTGTTGCATCCCGCCGATGCGATGTGCCTTTAAACATGCAACATCCTCAGCTTGTACCGCAGCCGGAAAATAAAAGGGAGACGCCGATGCGCCTCCCCGTCTTTCCTTCATTCTGTTATCAGAATAGCAAGGAACCAGTTAATTCCACGTCAACATCATGAGATCTATAAGCCCCTTATTTTGTGCCATTTAGGAAGCCATCCGGCTAGCAGGACTCTTGACATGCATCGGGCGCGTCGGCAACCAGCAGTCCGGCATGAAGCAGGATCTGCGTAAGCCGATCGAGTGCCTCCCCATAGTGCCGCTGTACCGAGCGGAGGCTCTGCTGCGTCAATTCGGCAGCTTCACCCTGCGTATACTCCTGCAGAGCAATACGAACGATCAACTGCTGCGAAGCAGAATCCAGCTTTTTCAGACAGCGTTCTACATCGATGACGAAGATCACAGCATCCTCGAAGTTTTTCAACCGATAGCAGGTCGCCCTGCCACGAAAGACAATGTTCCCGACGATTGACGGCATACGGCCCATGTCGAGCGACATGCGCATGTAGCGTCGCAACAGGCGTTCCGTACGCTTGCGATAGAAGGCAAGTCCACCCAGCGGCCTTGGCCGCATGTCACGCGTACCGGCAGGGACGGATGCCGCAGCCCAGAGAAATGGAAGCGAAAGAGCTGCGCTCATGCTGCACCTCCCTGCTGATACGCAGGCTGAACAACGTGCTTGCAGGGGCGGCCTCTGCGACGCCGCGTGGGCCTTGGAAGGCTTCGGAACAGTTTCTCGCATGAGGCGCAATAGATCGTCGTCCGCTCGGTAGCCCGTAACCACAGGCTGCCGCAGCCTTCACAAACTTTCAGTTGAATAGACAGGTACGCCATGAATTCTCCAAGGCAAGTTGACCTCGCGGATCCGATGAAGATGGTGCTGGGAACCGCGGGAAGTGAAAGAACCCGCCGCGCGCACAAATCTGCGGGCGCGACGATTCGGAGGGAGAGAACCGAATGGAATGAAATCACTTGAATTCAGGCAGTCCAGGGTAAAGTCGTTCATGTTTTCGTGCTTTGCCAACCGGCAGGCGACAGCCAGCCCACGGACTCGCATCAATTCATGCGGCCCATGTGGCTCCATGCGCACGCAAAAAAGCTGCGCGTCGCACGGGATACATCCTGGTTTTCTGGCAAAGGTGTTCCGACTCTATCGAAACCGAAAAAACGGATCAATGCCGCGGACCTGTGCGATGTCCCACAAGCGAACACACTCTTTCGTCACCCTCGATTTCAGCAGGCAATATGGGGAAATACCTTTTCTGTGAGGAAATGCACTTAGAGAGGTGTATTGCTTTCAGACAATATTCCACAGATGAACGCTTCCCAACTTCATGAGCGTCTCCGCGTAGAGATCGTCCGCAGAATCGATCGCGGAATGCTTACGGGAATGCTGCTGGCAAAGCAGGCAGGCGTGCAGCCGTCTCATATTTCCAACTTCCTGCATCGCAAGCGGCAGCTCAGCCTTTCGACGATGGACCGGGTCCTGGCCGCGCAATCAATCAGCGTGGAAGATCTGTTGCCGACCGAGAAGCTGCGCGGAAAAGCAACAGACACTGAGACGAAGACGCCGCTTCCCACAACGGTCCCGCTTGTATCCGGAACGACCGCTATTTACTCGCCGTCTATCCCAGCAAATGCAGTGCTGGAGATGATTCACCTGCCTCATGGGTCGCTGGAAGAACTGCGTCCTCGACGTACCGTCAGCCGCCGCGACTGGCAGCGGTTTCTCGCCCTGCGCACGACGGCCGAGCAGGCTGCCCCGATGATTCCGATTCTTCGCTCACGCTCAATTACAGTGGTCGACCGCCATTACAATTCGTTCGCTCCGTACCGGGCGCCGGCGCCCAATCTTTACGCCGTCAACGCGGGGGGCGCGGTGCTCTTTCGCTATGTCACCTTCGACGCAGACAGCCTGATTCTGCGGCCGCACAACCTGGAGTACGCAGTAGATCTGCTGCGCATGAATACAGGCGACTCGCCTTCTGAATTCCTCATCGGCCGCGTCTGCATGACGCTCGTCGAACCGTAGGCGCAGGAACATCGTGCCGCGAATTTTGATAGCATCGGCTTCGGAGGATCTTCATGGAGCAAGCAGCAAATTCCGGTAACGGCGCGCGCCGTAACGAGGACATCGCCCTCGACCTGTTCAAGTTCATTGCCACCACTGCATCTGTGGGCCGTCCCGCCGCCGGAGCAACCGGTTTTGTCGCCCCCACAGCTTCGAAGGCCGAAGACCAGGTCGATCACCTGCTCAAGCTTTATGCGCGCTGCCTGAAGACCGTTTCCGGCCAGGAGCCCTCGCTCTGAGCACATCGCTCCCCGTCCTGCGAGTCGCCGTCTGTGGCGCCGGAGCCTTTGGCCGCAATCATCTGAGGGTCTATCGCGAGCTGTCGCAGCGTGACCCGGAGGCCGCGGGCTTTCACGTTGAGCTTGCTGCCATTGTGGAGGCCGATCTCGGCCGCCACGATGCTCTCGCCGCAGAATGGAAGATTCCCGTCTTCCCATCTGTCGATGCGCTGCTCGATGCAAGAACACGCGGCCAGGTGCAGGTCGAAGCTGCCTCGGTCTGCGTGCCCACATCTGCTCATTTTGCCGCTGCTGCGCCGCTGCTGGCCGCCGGCATCGATCTGCTGATAGAGAAGCCGATCGCAGCCAAGCTCGACGAAGCACGAGAGCTGGAAATGCTGGCGAAGCAGCATGGACGCATTCTCACGGTAGGCCATCTTGAACGCTTCAATCCTGCTGTAACGGCTGTCCAGCCGCTCCTGTCGCGGCCCATGTTTTTCGAGGCCCATCGTCTCAGTATCTTCACGCCGCGTGCGCTCGACGTCGATGTCGTGCTCGACCTGATGATCCACGACCTGGATATCGTGCTGTGCTTCGCAGCATCTCCGGTGCGGCATCTCCACGCCGTCGGCCTGCCTATCCTTTCGCGCAAGGTGGATATCGCCAATGTCCGCATCGAGTTCGAGTCGGGATGCGTGGCCAACTTTACCGCGAGCCGCGTCAGCACTGAGCGCGTGCGCAAGCTGCGCTTCTTCCAGCCGCATCAGTATGTCTCGATCGATTACGCCCGGCAGGACGTTCTGTCGATCGACGTCGATCCAGCGGCTGTCCCCGCCATCGCGGCAGCGGGACTGGGAGCCATGCCGGGAATTCCTGCCGGCTTGAACCTGCAGAAACCGCCGGTTACACAGGGTGAGCCTTTGAGGCTGGAGATTGAGTCGTTCCTGAACAGCGTTGCCACCCGTAAACCGCCCGTGGTGCTGGCAGAGCAGGCGACCGCCGCTCTAGCGCTTGCGCTGGACATCAATGCTGCTATTGCCGAACACGCGCAGCGCGCCGGCCTCGACCGCTTCTGAAAGACGCGCTTCCGGGTAGACCAGGCCGCAACCCATGTTGGGGATGCTTCGTGCAAGGCAGGTATCTTCATGCAGGGCGCGGCTTCAGCCCCTTAGGCACAGCTACTCCATCTTCTGAACGGTGTAATCCTTTGGAACTTCCAGGTTGAACTGAATATCGTTCAACTCCTGATTGACCGTCAGCTTCGAAATGGTCAGCTGGATTTGATACTCCTCGAGCGGCCGTTTGATTGTGACCATCCCGGGAAACTTCTCTTGCCCATAGGTTGCAACCGGCCCGTAAACAGCCTGCGTCTGGATTGCGCCCTTGGAATCGTAAATATCTTCCTGAACCGGCTGCAGGTTGGTCCGGCTGAAGTGGATCACGCGCTCGGGCACCAGTTGCTGGCTGCTCGGCATTGTGTGCATGACGGTGAGATTGTAGTTCGGCTGAATCAACAACTGTTTCGTCTTCGGGTCGATGTCCGTCTTGTTTTCTTCGGTCAGCGTGACCAGGTCGTCGGGCGCGATGCAACCTATAAGCAGAGAATCGAAGAAGATGTTCGGCCGCATGTTTTCAAGCGCGTTGGGCGAGGGCTTCGTAACCGTATTCGAGCCCTCGATCACGCGATTCTTCGACGGAATGAGCAGCTTGAAGGTCTTTCCATCACTGGCCATGTCGAAGGCACGGGTATGCAGCACGGGCACGAGGCCGATCACGCGGACGGACTCCGGCTTACGCAGCAGGATGTAGCCGGTAAAAGAAGTGTAGGTCTTTTCCTTGCCGTTCTTGGGCCCGCCAACCGTCGCCTGAAAATCCGCCGTTGCGCTCAGGGAATGGATCGCCTGGCAGCGGTCGTTGATGCTCTTTATGAGCTCGTCCGCTGTTGCCGTCAGCACGGTCGTCGGCATCTTCGCCTGCTTCACCGTACGGGTGTGCACGAGGCAGCCGTTCAGCAGGGGAAGCGTCAGCAACAGCAACAGCGATTTGTAGGCGGACTTCAACATCAGCTCAGCTGGCACGTCCATGAAACAGTTTCGACTTCAATACGGCGATTACCTCGCTCCCGCTTCATGCAGGGACTTTCTATATTCCTGTACGTTGTGCGTGTGCTCTTCGAGCGTGGCGGAAAACTTCGACTTGCCGGAAGGATCGGCACTCGCCGCCACAAAATACAGATAGTTCGTCTGAGCCGGTGTCATCGCGGCCTTCAATGAGACCAGCCCCGGGTTGCAGATAGGCCCCGGAGGCAATCCCGGGTGCCGATAGGTATTGTACGGGGAGTCGGCCTGCAGGTCGGAGGCGTAGATCGTTCCCCGATACCGGCCATCCAGCAGCGCCGCATAAATGACCGATGGATCCGTCATCAGCGGCATCTCCTTCGACAGGCGATTCTCAAAGACGCTGGCCACCAGCGGACGCTCTGCCGGAATCGGCGTTTCGCGTTCTACAAGCGACGCCAGGGTCACGACATGGTGATAATTCCCCGCCGTCAGCCCCAGCCCCCCCGTCTCCTGCCGGAAACGTCTGACCATGGTTGAAACAATTTGCAGCGCCGTCGCGCTGCGAGGGAAATGATAGGTGTCAGGGAAAAGATAGCCCTCGAGGCTCTGTGCCTGCGGGTCCAGGTCGGCAACCATGGTGGCATGCGTCCGGGCCGCCGCCATAAAGGCGTCTTTGCCGCCGAGCCTGGCTGCCTCCAGCCGCTGAGCGATATCGAAAAGATTAGAACCTTCAGGAACAGTCACCGCGACGGTATAGACGTCGCCGCGACGGAGCCGGTCGAAGACCTCGGCCATTTTTGCCGGATGATCGAACCGGTATTCCCCGGCCTTCAATGTGCCGCCTTTGATCAGATGCATGGCCTCGAACAGATCTTTGCTGCGGATGATTCCCTGCTGTTTGAGGAGCGCGGCGATCCTGATTCCCGGTGTCCCCGTAGGAATCTCTACGAAAGTCTCAGTGGTCGGGCCCGCCGGAACAAAAACGGAAAAACCAACCCAGGCAATTACAACGAAAACCAACAGAAGAAAAAGACGTCGCACTGACTCAAACCTTTATTTGGATTCCCTTGATCGATTTTATGATGCTGTCTTTTTTGTGCCCTTCGTAAACGAAAAATCCAGCTGGCTCGGGCACCTGCGCAATCCCGCCATTCCCAATAAACACCGTAATTCTTAGACGCAATCTGAGCAGCACAGCTCATCGCCGCGCTCCGTTACCCGGAATCGCACCCACAACCGGCTGGATCGGGAGTTCCCATGCCCCGGCGCCTTCGACACGCCCGGGCACCCGCCACAGCCGCGCAAGGCCGTCCCCCTGGGGCAATTCCGGTATAATCAAACTTTGCAAACTACATGGCTCCGCCGTTCTGAGATACGGCCATGCCCCAGAGCCGCAACGGATTATTCATGCCCGAACACATCAAGAAAAAGCTTCAGGAAGAGATCAAGCAGCTCGAACACGAGTTGACGCACGAACTTCCGGCGGAAATCAAAAAAGCCGTCGCGCTCGGCGATCTCAGCGAAAACGCCGAATACCACATGGCCAAGCAGCGGCAGGAGTTCGTAAACGCCCGCCTGGGCCAGTTGAAAGCCCGCATGGCGGAGCTGGCGCTCGTCAATCTGGCGAATATCCCCAAGGATCGCATCGCTTTCGGCTCGACTGTGACTGTCTACGACACCACGAAGGACGAGCAGATCGAATACAAGCTGGTCACGAGTGAAGAGTCCGATGTGAACCAGGGGTTGATTTCGACCACTTCGCCCATCGGCCGCAGCCTGATCGGCAAGCAGGTCGGCGACATGGCAACCGTTGTCACTCCGAACGGCAAGCGCGAGCTTGAAGTGCTGAAATTGTCCACCATTCACGACGAAGCGGAATAGATAGGTACAGGATGCCGTCGGCAACAGGTCAAAGCGCAGGAAACACTCCAGAACAACACACCCACAAGACCTGGACCAGCGCTTTTGGCCGTGCCTGTGGCGTATTGCTGCAGGCAATTGTCAACGGCCTCGCCCTTGCCCGCATCTCACCCAACGCACTGACCTTTATCGGCCTCCTCATCAATACCGGGGCCGCCGTCCTCTTCGGATTCGCCAACGAACAAAACTACGTCCGGATGTTCCTCTACGCAGGGCTGGTAATTATCGGCGCCGGCATCTTCGACATGGTAGACGGCCGGGTCGCCCGCCAGACCAACCAGGTCACGGTCTTCGGAGCCTTCTTCGATTCCGTGATCGATCGCTACTCCGACGTGGTGCTCTTCTTCGGACTGCTGGTCTTCTACGCGCGCGGTAACCGCCTGTTCTACGTCTTCCTGGCAGCCTTCGTCATGGTCACTTCGTTGATGGTGAGCTACACCCGCGCCCGCGCCGAAGCGCTCATCGGCAAGTGCAAGGTTGGCTTCATGGAGCGGCCGGAGCGCATCGTACTCATCATCCTGGGCGCGCTCTTCGATCGCTGGAACGTAATGGCCCCCGTGCTGTGGGTGCTGGCCGTCGTTTCCACGATCACCGTCATCCATCGCATCCGCTACACCTGGCAGATGACCAAGCACATGGCACCGGTTCGCGATACGCAGCCGATCGTCCTCCGCGGCGGTACCCCACAGGCCGGAAGCCAGGAAATGCCTTCTGCCCCCGGCGTCTAGCCCATCAGTACAATAGGAAAAGAGAGAAATCGAATGTCCCATACCGTCTTTTGCACGCGCTACAAGCAGGAAATGGAAGGTCTCGACGAGCCGCCCTTCGACAGCGACTTCGGCCAGAAGATCTATAAGAACGTCTCAAAGAAGGCCTGGGGAGAATGGCTCGAGCACCAGAAGATGCTGCTGAACGAGTACCGCCTGCAGCCCTGGACCCCGCAGGCGCAGGAATTCCTCGTCGAGCAGATGACCCAGTATTTCTTCGGAGAAGGCTCGAACCTGCCCAAGGAATACGTTCCGCCAAGTCACTAGCCGAAAAGCTCAGGCGGCGCACGCAGATAACTGCCGCGCCGCCTTTGAGCTTAGGTAAGAATCAGATACAATCAAACAGACCCCCACGGAAAGTCGGGACGTGGCTCAGCCTGGTAGAGCACTCGCTTGGGGTGCGAGGGGTCGGCAGTTCGAATCTGCCCGTCCCGACCAATACTTTCCAAAACAAACCTTCCCTACCCACAGCGCAGCAGGTCATTTGCTTGTGGGTCGATAGTCGCACGAGACATTCAAATACAGCTAAATATGTCCACTTCGAGCGTCGGCGCGCTGATTTAGAGTCAGCTTTTCGCGGGCTCCTTGATGTTTGAAGATTTCGATGAGACGCTCTCTGTGTCCCGGTCTTTGCTTCTGGACGAGCTTGTAGAGCGCATCGAGCCGGGTTAAACATCTCGGCATGATCCGGCCGCTGTTAACTTTTGCTCTCTTCTCGTTGTCTGCTTCGTTCGTTGCTTCCGCCCAAACACCAGATCCATCCGCCGCATCCCAGGCTCCGACAATTGCTTGTCCCGCAGATGGCAACCTGCCGCCGCAGCTGCCGTCGCCAAATGGGCCACGCAAATTGATTCCGGTTTCTGCAGGCGTAGCGGCTCAATTTAAGAAGAAGGGCGAAGCCCCCGCATACCCGCCTAATGCCCGGCAGGCGTACGTAGAAGGTACGGTTGTGCTGCACGCTATTATCTCGCCTTCAGGAGACGTGGAATCCCTTTGCGTAATTCAGGGGCCAGAGATGCTGCAACAGGCAGCCTATGATGCGGTCAAGACCTGGAAATACAAGCCGTACAAGCTCAATGGCGAAAAGATCGGAATGGACACTCAGATAAACGTGGCCTTCAAGCTGAGATGACTAACGATATGGCGTGCAAATGCACGCCATATCGCTTGGCTCATTGCCCAATGCATTGCCCATCTCCCGACGCAACAAAAAGAGGATGGCTTGCGCCATCCCCTAGGAGAAGAAGTTGCTTTGCAGCTTAGAACTCGAAGCGAGCGCTGAGCTGCATGTTGCGTCCTGGAACCGTCGTCCCTGAGATGGCGCCACCGCCCTGCGGGCGTCCCGGAGTCGACGTATCCAGTGGATCGTTGAAGTTGCCGTTCGGCGCGTCGAAGTTCGTGTGGTTGAACACGTTCGAAGCATCCGCACGGATCTGCAGGTGAACGCCCTCGATCAGGCTGAAATTCTTGCCGAGGGACATATTCGTGTCGATGAGACCTGCGGCGCGTAGCGTGTTGCGCTGGAAGCTGCCGAAGGTTCCATTCGGAGCCACCGAGAAGGCAGACGGGTCATACCACTCATTGATCGTCTTCTTTTTCGGATACGGCGAACCGATCAGGTTCGGATACCAGCTGCCCGCCTGCGAATAGGAGTTGTTCGGGCCGTCGTATACCAGCGTGAACGGATTGCCGCTCTGGGTAATTACGATGGCTGAAACCTGCCACCCCCCGGCGACCGCATCCAGATAGTGATTCTGGTTCATGTACATGCGCCCCTTGCCGAAAGGAAGCTGGTACACAACACTGCTCTTCAGCGAGTTGCGGATGTCGAAGTTCGACGGCGCGTAGTTGCTGCTGGGCGAGTGGAAGTTCTGGAAGTTGATGTAGCCGGCTTCGCCGTTGAACGGCGAGACGTCCATATCATCCAGGAACTTCGACCAGGTATACGCCATGCTGAAAGATATGCCGTTGGCAAGGCGCTTGTTCACCTGTGCCTGCAGCGCATGGTAGTTCGACTCCGCATTGAAGGTGCTTCCACTGATGGAGTTGAACTGCGGATAGGGGCGTCCACTTGGATTATCGTTCGGTCCGAGGTTCTCGACCGGCACCTGGTTGATGTCGCCCTTGAACTGCAGGTTCGACCCATGCTTGCCGACGTATGCCACTTCTGCGGTAATGCTGTAGGGCAGTTCGCGCTGCACACTCAACGACCAGGAATACAGCTTGGTCAGCGGCGTGTGGTAGTCGTCGTAGTTCACGCTCTGCCCGTTGTAGGCGGTGCGTGTCCTGCTTGCCGAAATGTAAGGCAGTGGGGTTGCAGTGCCGTAAAAGGTACCCGGACCGCTGAGCGACGTCACTGGAGTTACACCGTTGGTCTGGTCTTCGGCATTACCCGAAAAACCGTAGCCGGTTCCCTTGGCATTGCCGTACTGGTCCACACTCCACGGCGTTGTGTAGATACCGAAGCCACCGCGAATGACCGTATCGGTGCGTGGAGAGTAAGCGAACCCGACACGAGGCAACACGCCCGTATAAACATTCTCCTGAGCCCGCTTGCGGCCCACATCCGGAGCAAACCACATCGCTCCCAGGTTGCCGGACAACGCGTTCGGAATCGAGGGATCGAAGTCACCGATACGATCGTGAACCTCGCCCCAGCCTTCCTGGATCTGGTAGCGCACACCGAGGTTCAGCGTCAGGTTCGACTTGATCTTCCAGTCGTCCTGGATAAAGACCTGCGGGCTCTTGGAGCGCCCACCAAAGAGCGGCGAGTTCGCCGCACCCCAGCTGTTTACATCTCCCAGCAGGAAGTCTGCCCAGCCATTTCCGCTACCCGTGGCATCGAGGCTGGCCTGCGTGTACTGGCCTGAGAAGTTGAAATCTCCCGCGTCCACGTTGCCCCAGGCTGTCGAGTTGTCTTCGAACATGATGAACTCGCCGCCGAAGTGGAGAATATGCTTTCCGCGAATCAGCGTGACAACATCCGACGGCTGATACACGTTCTGCACATAAATCGTGTTCGTTCCCGCATAGGGCGAATCGCAGCAGATATTGGAGCTGATATTCAGGTTCGGAAGCAGATCCGCCTTAGCATACTGCAGACCGAGTTTGGCCGGATAACCCTGGTTCAAAGAAGCGGGGATGAGGAAGCTACCCTGGCGATTGAAGCTGAACCGGAACTCGTTGACGAGCGTCGAGCTGAAAGTCCAGGTGTCCGAGGTCTGGCTGGAGTAATCCGAAGTGTCGTCGCTGTAGCAGGCGATCGGGCAGGGAAACTCCGCCGGATAGAAGGCCGGCTGATCGCGCACCGCAATCGATGAGGTCAGGCGGTTCTTCTCGTTAAAGTCATAGTCAATACGGCCAAACCAGCGGTTCGAAGGATTATCGCTGGGCACCCTGTAGTAATAGTCTCCATTGATGCCGCCGCTCGTGTTCTGATTCGGATTCGCCCAGAGCCCAGCGCCGATTGCATTCTTCGCAACCGGATCGACACGGTTTGCAGGAATCATGTTGTTTGCGAACGGCATACGGCAGATGGAGCCACCCACAGTCTGCTGCGTTGCTGGATCGAAAATCTGTCCCTGGTAAACCACCTGATTATTGCAGGGGTTCACATAAGGATTGCCGTTCCCGTCCGTAACCGGCACGGGGTTGCCGTTGCCATCGCGAACAAGTAGCTGCGACAGGTCGTAGGCGCCGTTCGGCGTATTACCCTTCAACTGGTCAGTCGGCATCGCAACGTATCCACTGGCTGTTCCGTTGTCGATCGTCTTGTCATAGTTGAAATAGAAGAACATCTTGTTCTTCAGAATCGGACCGCCGATGGAGCCGCCGAACTGGTTGAACCGAAGCTCTGGCACTGCCTGGTCTGCCGGGTCGAAGTAGCTGCGCGCATTGAGAGCGTCGTTCTGGAAATGCTCATAAGCCGCACCGTGGAAACGGTTCGTTCCGCCCTTGGTGATCTGGTTGAAGATCGCGCCGCCAATGCCGTACTGTGCAGAGAAGTTCGAGGTCTCGATCTGAACTTCCGCAACCGTTTCGAAGGTGTCCGTTTCTACGTCCGCGCTGTGCGGGTTCGTCACCGAACCACCGTCGGAGAGGAAGTTGCCGGTAAACGGCAGGCCGCCGTTTACCGAAACACCCACACCCGGATTCGCGACGCCATAAGCCGACGACGCACCCGACGTACCTGGCAGCAGGATGGTGAAGTTCGCCCAGTCCGCACCTGTCTGCGGCAGCTGCTGCATGGTCTTCTCGTCGAGGGTCGTGGACTGCTCACCCGACTCCGTCTGCAACAGCGTCGCAACGTCGGTTGTCACCGTAATCTGCTGCTGCGTGCTGCCCACCTGGAGCTTGCCATTCATCGTGATGGTCGTGACGTCAAGCGTAACTGGACCCATCACCAGCTTGTCGAAGCCCTGCGATTCCACCGTCACGGTGTAATGACCGGTCGGGGTCGACACCGTGTCGTAAATACCGCTCTTATTAGTTACAAATTCCTTGGTCACGCCCGTTTCGACATTCGTAACGGTAACGTGCGCATTTGGAATCACTGCACCGGACGAGTCGGTCACGGTACCACGGATTTCGCCGGTCGCTGCGCTCTGCGCGTGTGCTGCTGCACCCGCGCCAAGCAGAAGACAGAAAGCGGCCAGCCAATAGCGAGGCGCTCTGAACATGAGAATTAGCACTCCTGTAAAAGGTTCGTTCTTTGCTTCGGTTCTGCCAGCCTCCTGCTGGGCTGGCCTGGTTCTTTTGCGTAGCGCCCCGGCGCAGACTCCCGTTCTGCTCCCCTCTAGGTGCGTCCATACACGAACGACTGCTGCGGATTCGGACGGAATCGTGTCGCCAGCTGCCATCCCCGTACCGGAAATAGACTGGAGAATCGTTTGTCTAAAGCAAGTAAAGGAATACGTGACATCGTTCGTAACGATTATTTAGTATGTACTCTCAATGAATGACGGATGGCAAGGACTTTTTTCGGAACCTTAACGAACCCCGCAAAGACGCCCTCCACCATTCCAGTAACGGCCAATTCAGGCTTGTCCCACTTGCAGCCGGGACCTTCCGGGCCGTCTCTATATAGTTGTTAACCAGTGCGCCGGAGGATTTCTTGAAGCGTCCGCTTGTTTCTGCAGTGTTCTGCACCCTTGTCCTGCTCTTTACTGCCTCGGCCTGGGCAGCCGACGGCATTCCCGAGGCCGCCTGGAAACGCCCGCTGGGCCAGCCTTTCGAAAACCCCGGCCACACGCGCTCTCACGGTGACATCGACGACGGCTACTGGCAGGGCTCTCCCGTCGGAGGCTTCGGCGCGGGCACCTTCTCACGCACATATCGTGGAGACTTTGCCCGCTGGCATATCAAAGCCGCGAATCATAAATATGAGACGGTCTACGCGAACCAGTTCGCAGTCTTCGAACAGAGTGAAGGCGAATCCCCGACAGCGCAGGTGCTGATGAACGGCCACCCCGAAGGCAAGGAGCTTTCCAGCTGGAAGTGGGATTACCCGGTCGGTGCAGGCAACTACTACTCGCTCTTTCCCAAGTCATGGTTCGACTACCAGTCCGAAAAGCTGCCCGCGCACCTTACTCTCGAGCAGTACTCGCCGATCCTTCCCGACAACTATAAGGAGTCGAGCTATCCGGTTGCTGTCTATCGCTGGCACGCCGATAACCCGACCAACAAGACTGTCACGGTTTCAGTGTTGCTCTCGTGGAACAACATGTCCGGATGGTTCCGCACCTTCACTCACGACTTCGCCGGTACGCCCAACCAGGGCAACTACGACGAATACAAGAGCGAAGCCATCAAGGACGGAACGATGAAAGGCGTCGTCTTCGACCGTCTGCGTGCGCAAGCCTCCCCGAACGAGTGGGATGGCCAGTTCGCGATCGCCGCGATCGACTCACCCGGCACCGAGGTGACGTATCAAACTACATATATGACCGAGGGTGACGGCTCTGCCGTCTGGGCGCCGTTCTCGAAGGACGGCCGGCTCTCGAACGCCACCAAGTCCTGGGTCAGCGACAAGGAAAAGCTCGGCGGAGCCATCGCCGTCCGATTTACCCTGAAGCCGGGCGAACACAAGATCATTCCCATGGTGATCTCGTGGGACTTCCCGACGGTACAGTTCGGCGAAGGCCGCAAGTGGGAGCGACGCTACACCGACTTCTACGGCACATCCGGCAGGAACGCATGGCAGATCGCCCGCGATGGGCTGCTGCACGCCGATGAGTGGAGCGAAGCCATCGACAAGTGGCAGGCGCCTTACGTGAACGATGCCAGCAAGCCGCTCTGGTATCGCGGCATGCTCTTCAACGAACTCTACGTCCTCACCGACGGCGGAACCTTCTGGGGACGCCAGCAGGGAGCGCCGAAAACAACCACTCCGACCTTCGCGCTTCTCGAAAGCATGGACTATGCCTATTACGGCACCCTGGACGTAGCCTTCTACGCCACACTGCCCATGCTGAAGTTCTGGCCCACCATCGACAAGCAAACACTCAACCAGTTCGGAGAGACGGTCAACAAGGAATGGCCCGAACAAGGTCTGTGGGTATGGAAGACCGAACAGACCGGCGAGCCCGTCTCCCACAAGCGCAAGGTCATCGGCGCGGTCCCGCATGATTTCGGAGTGCCGGAAGGCGACCCGTTCGTCTCCGTCAACGAACCCGGCATCCAGGACACCAACAACTGGAAGGACCTCAATCCCAAGTGGGTTCTGATGGTCTATCGCGACTACGTCATGACCGGGCACAAGGATCTCGACTTCCTTCGCCACAACTACCCGGCGATGAAGCAGGCCATGCAATACCTGCGCCAGTTCGATACCGGCGGAGGCATCCCAGAAAACAGCGACTACCCTGACCAGACCTATGACGACTGGGTCGTACACGGTGTCAGCGCCTACTCCGGCGGCCTGTGGCTCGCAGCCTCGCGCGCACTCGAAGAGACGGCAAAGATCCTCGGCGACACGGCGACTGCCACCGAATATCACAACCTCTTCCTCAAAGGCCAGAAGACCTACATCTCGCAGCTCTGGAACGGCGAATACTTCAGCTACGACACCAAAAGCCCGACCAAGGACGCTATCCAGGCCGATGAACTCGCTGGCCAGTGGTATGCGGATCTGACAGGGCTCGGCGACATCGTGCCTCACAGGATGCAGGTGTCGAACATGAAGAAGATCTTCGACTACAACGTGATGAAGTTCAACAACGGCACCATGGGCGCGGTAAACGGCATGAATCCCGATGGCACCGTGACAAAGAACTCCGAAGCAAAGGAAGTCTGGGTCGGCACCACCTACGGCTTCGCCGGAATCCTGATGGCCGAGGGCATGAAGGACGAGGCTTACAAAACCACCTGGGGCATCTACAACGTCATTTACAACACCAAGGCTTACTGGTTCCGCACGCCGGAAGCCTGGGACACCACGGGCGACTTCCGCGCCTGCATGTACATGCGTCCAGCAGGCATCTGGGCGCTTGAAATGACGCCTCCTCGCGAAAAGAAAGCAGGCGAATAATGAAGCTCAAGACTCTTCTCTCTTCCATCGTGCTCGTGTGCCTCCTGCTTGCAGGAGGCCGCAGCCTGCATGCCGCTTCTGCACCAGCGCCGAAGTTCCACGTTATCGCCATAGCGGAAAAAGGCGGCATCCATCAGCCCTTCGTCGATGCCGCAAAGATCTGGCTTAACAAGCTGGCGGCTGAGAACAACTTCACCATCGACTACATCGAAAACACCGACAAGATCGATGACGCCTTCCTCGCGAAGTACCAGCTCTTCATCCAGTTGAACTACCCGCCCTACAACTGGACGCCAACCGCCGCCGCTGCCTTCGAACGCTACATTGACCAGGGCAAGGGCGGATGGATCGGCTTCCACCACGCGACACTGCTCGGCGATTTCGACGGCACCCATATTTGGCCATGGTTCTCGGACTTCATGGGCGGCATCCGCTTCACCAGCTACATTCCTGACTTTGCCGACGGCACAGTAACCGTTGAAGACACGAACAGCCCGCTCATGAAAGGTGTCGCGAAGCAGTTCCAGGTCTCAAAAGAAGAGTGGTACACATGGAGCAAATCGCCTCGGCCCAACGTTCACGTGCTGGCTACCGTCGATGAAAACAGCTACAAGCCCGACACCATGATCAAGATGGGCGGCGACCACCCCGTCATCTGGACCAACGAGCATAAGAAGGCTCGCAACGTTTATATCTTCATGGGTCATCATCCGGATCTCTTCGAGAACGAGGCCTACACCACCATCTTCCGCAACGCCATCTTCTGGGCATCGAGCAAATAACGCCTGCTCTGAACGTCTCGCAACGATGGGCGGGTGCGGGCCTCAGCCCGCACATTGAAAGACAAGGATAAAAGGGGCTTCAACCCCTGGGGAATATCTTCTAAACAAAGAGAGTGCCGCGGATGTCCACGGCACTCTCTTTTATTTGGACACCACCCTCAGATCGCAGGCTGAGGCAGCAACACCGACCCGATCGACTCGAGCGCCAGGGACACACCGCCCCACAACGTCGCGCGATCTCCAAGCGCACCTGCCAGAACCTTCGTCACCGCAAACTCGCTGCCCTCAAGCTGCTTCTGCACGGCAGCGATCAATGCCGGATGGCCGCCGACCTCGCCATTCAACAGAATCAGTCCCGGATTCAGAATCAGTGAAAGATTCACAACGATATCGGCGACGATCTCTGCCCGCTGTTGCACAATCTTTTCCGCGCGCGCGTCACCGCTGCTGGCAAGGTTCAGCACATCCAGGCCGGAAGTGACCTTTGCATCTTCCGACTTCTTCCCCTCGTTCCAGCTTCCCAGGATTCCCGAACTCGTCAGCACCGTCTCAAGCTCGCCAAACTCCAAAATCGTCGGACGGCGGCGCATGACTGACGGCAAACGCAGGTAGGCAATTTCGCCAGCCGACCATTGCGAGCCATGATGAATCTTTCCACCCAGCACGATGCCCGATCCCACGTTTGAACCGACGCTTATCAGCACAAAATCCTGCTCACCGCGTGCCGCCCCGTTGTAGCGCTCACCCTGCGCAGCAAGATTCGTATCGTTCTCCACCACCACCGGGCAGCTGATGAGCTTACTCAGCATGGTCCGCAGCGGAACCGAGCGCCAGTCCTTGAGCGTGCTGATGGCCAGTACGCTGCCTTCTTCGACATTCGTAATTGCCGGCACACCCACAACCAGCTTCAGCAGGTGATCGGCCGATTTCTTCTGCTTCTTCAGCAGCGTCTGCAATCCCTTTGCAATGTAGCCGCAGACCGCATCGGGAGTAGTGCTGCGCTTCTCGAAGTCCACCGTCAGGGTATCGAGTTCGCCGCCATTCAGGTCGGTCAGCAGAAACGACAAGCGGTCCGCGGATAACTCCACTGCCGCGATGCAGCCGCGTTCGGCCTTGAAGCGAATCATATCCGGCGGACGCCCGCCACTCGATTCGCCCTCTCCAAGCGGCTCGATCAGATTTGCCGAGAGCAGATCGTTGACGACATTCGTCACCGTGGGAGCACTCAGGCCTGACGCGCGCACCAGGTCAGCGCGGGAACAGGACCCGCATTCCCGGAGCAGCGTAAGGATACTTAGCGCATTTGTATGGCGCAGGACAGAGGGCCGGCCGATGGGAAGAGTCTTCTTGGTCAAGTTAGCTCAATCAATACGGGCTGGTCTGCAACCCTCCCCCGAATCGTCTCTCGAACCCTCAGCATAAGTCAATATCGCAGAGCACGTTAGCCAACTATTTCGCGGCTCGATCTTTGCGCCCGAGCCAAAGCACCATATTTTCAAACAGCCGGTTCTGGACAGGACTGTCGAAAATCTTCGTGCCATGCCCCATATTCGCGTAGATCATCCGATACTTTGTATTCGTCCACACAACCGGCACATCGCCGTGAGTCAACGTGTCCTTGAAGCCGAGCGGATAATTCGAAGGGTCGAGCGTCAGAAGCACCTTGATCCCAGGGGTATCCCGAGGACTGGGCAGCCACATATACCATTCGTTCGCAGGCGCCATGTAGCTCGGGGGAATGCCCTTCACTACCGGATTTGCTGGGTCGTCAACCTTCAGCTTAGCCGGCAGCGGAGGCCAGTTGTTGCTGTGGAAGAGCGTGCCCATGAAGTCGGCAAACCAGGGCCACTCCGAGCGATGATCGATGTATCCCGAAATATGAAATCCCAGCCAGCCACCGCCGCCGTCCATGTACTTCTCGAAGGCCGCGCGAACGGCCGGAGCTGACGGCGGGTCGTCCAGGAACATCACCAGCTCGTACTTCTTCAGATTCTCGGCGTTCATCCGCGTCCAGTCGGTCGTTGCCTCGAAGGTGAAGTGATCCTTCTCCGCCATCTTCTGGAAGAACGGGATCGCTCCCGTTGCAAAATCAACGTGGTCCGGCTCAACTTTAGTCGAATAAAACGCGAGCACGTGGAACGCAGGAGTCTGCGCTAGTGCAGCGAAGGGAGCCGCAAAAAGAATTGCCAGGAGAAAAGACCAGGTGCGCCGCATCATCGAAGTTCCAATCCGAAAGAAATAGCTCGTCGCCGACTTTCTAACGTTTGCTAAACTAGTCCCACTACGAGGTTGTACCACAACATGAAGCCTTTCGGCAGCAACGTTCAGCGCAGCTCCTGCATATCCAACCTGAAGCGCACGGTCATGGCTGGCGTCATCCTTGCGACTGCCATCACACCCGCGCTGGCCGAAAGCGATGTCTCCTACGGGCAACTCATCAATCGCCTCGCCGTCGGCATCAACCCGGTCACCCACAAGGCATACGCGGTAAACGAGAGCGCGGGCACTGTTTCAGTGACCGACGAGAAATCAGGCGCGACCAAAACCGTCCAGGTCGGTGCGGGGCCCGATTCGCTCGCCATCAACAGCAGGACAAATCGTATTTATGTCGTAAATGCCGGGGGGAACACGGTAAGCGTGCTCGATGGGACAACCGACGCAATAATCGCTACCGTGAAGACCGGCAACTCGCCGTATACGCTCGCTGTCGATGAAGCCCACAATAAGGTCTACGTCGCCAACACCTACAGCAACGCTGTCACCGTTATCGATGGAGCAACCAACACGTCTACGTCGCTAAAGGTTGGATCCGCCGACGCTGTCATGGTCGATCCCGGTGCGAACAAGCTTTACATCATGGGGTACGAAGATCCGAACCTGCGCGTGTACGACATCGCCAGCGGCGTTACTACCAAGGTCCGCGTCGGCGGACATCAGTGGGGTATCGCGCTGGACGAATCCACCAGCACCCTGTACATGACGCACACCACAACTGCCGATGTCGCAGCCTTTAACGGAAAGACCGGAAACGTCTCGATGATTCCCGTTGGCGCGATTCCCAGCGCTGTAGCATTCGATCCCCGGACAAAAAGACTCTACTCCGTGAACTATGGCGACGAAACCGTAACCGTTATTGATACGAAAAACCACAGGAATATTGCAACCTTGCCCGTAGGCAGCCATCCGCAGGCCGTAGCCATAGATGCTGAAAAGAATCTTGTCTACATCGCAAATGTGCATGGAGACAGCGTGACTGTGATCGATGGCAAAACGAACAAGGTGCTGGGAACGCACCCGGCCGGGAAAAACCCTTACGCCCTGGCCATCGACCCGGCCATGCACCAGCTCTTCGCTGCAAATTACGGACAACCGTCCGTGACGAAAATCGACTTGACGAAAGCCGCGAAATAAAAAGGGCCGGCTCTCCGGCCCCTTTTATTTATGCCTTCACCGCACTCCAAGTGGCGGCGCCATACTCTCCCATCTGCACCGTTCCGCTGATACTGCCGCCTGACACCACCCCTTTAAACGTCCAGGGAATTTCGTTGCCGGAAACGGCCATATTGCTGCGAAGTTCAACGTGGTCAGCGTGCATCACGCCTTTGAGCTCAGCCTCATAAACTTCACCCTTCTGCGTACCGGTTACCTGGTCGCCCTCCTGCTTCAATACGAAGTGCTGCTCTCCGGTGCCACGCAGATATTTGATCGTCACCGCCCAGCTCCCGCCGACCTGCGCCGGCGTTCCCTGCGGGACCACTGGATTTTCATAATGTCCCGGCTTGGTCAGTGCTTCGTAAACCGCATCGGCGACAATCGGAGCCTCATCCGCCGCCATCATGTACGGCATGATCGTGAGCGAGCTCTGCATCTGGTCAGGGCGCTTGCCCGACCCGCTGCCCACCAGGATGCGCGGCGTTCCCTTGTCCAGCTTCTCTACGAGTTCGGTTCCAGTGATGCCAAGCTTCGTGGCATCCCAGCTGATCTCGAGCTCCGGTGAGCGATTGGAAAGGTCTTCCGGTTCGTTGTACTTCGTTGTGACCGAAGGCAGACCCTTTACCTTGTCTTCAATGGTCTTCAGCCATGCGCGCCACTCGTGCTGTTCCGCATCATGATCCCGCTTGTACCACTGACGAACCGCGGCCAGCATGCCCATGATCTCTTCCTTGCCGACCTTGAGCGCGCGTCCCCAGTTATGGTGCGGAGCCGCATTGAACCATGCTGCTTCAATGATGTTCTTATTGCCCAGCAATACGCCTGCAGCCTGCGGTCCGCGCATGCACTTGCCGCCCGAATAGCCCACCAGTGTCGCACCATGTGCGATGTGAATATTCGGAACCAGCGGCTCTTCCGCGGCAGCATCCACAAACACCGGGACATTCTTTTCTTTCGCAATCGAACAGATATTCGGGATCGACAGAGGGCCTTTCTCCGCCGCAGGACCTGACAGGATGTAGACCATCGCCACCCGCTCCGTCAGCCTGGTGCGCAATTCCTCTTCTGAGTCGACCTCGATAATCTCCACGCCGCTCATGCGCACGCCAAAGTCATAAGGATTGCGCGAATGCTTCGGAATAATCACCTGGTCTTTCACCTTGCGATAGGGCATCGATTGCGTGCGCTCAGGGTCGGTTCCCGCTACGCAGGCGACCGTCGCAAGTGCAATCGCAGCCTCGCATCCAGTCGTGACCATCGCATGTTCGCCGCCCATCAGCTTCGCGATTTCGCGTCCGACCGCGGGCATCAGCTCATCCAGGTGGACGAAGTAGTGCGAAGCGTCGAACATCGCCTGTTTTACCTGCGGCAGCGAACGCGATCCGGTAATGATCGTGTATGTGCCGCGTGCATTGATCAGCGGACGAACACCAATCTCTGTGAAGAGGTTATCTCCGTCGATCTTCATCGGATTTACACGCAGCGGCGGCAGCGCGGGCTCCTGCGCTTTGGCTAATGCAGGAGACAGAGAGCTGGCGGCAGACACCGCCGTGAACATGCCCGACTGCTTCAGAACATCACGACGCGTGAAACGTGCTTTGCGAAAAATTGACATAGCTTTCTATCTCCCTTTGTAAACACGAAGAGGACGGCTACAAAAAGCGGCCGTCCTCTACATGGCGAACCTGATCTTCTGCCGCCGACCTTTGTTTCCGTCTTCTTTAGATACGTCCGAACTGCTTCACTGCTTCCACGATCGAGTGGTACTTCTCAATGTACGAATACATCGAGTGTTCGCTGTTATCCAGCTTCTGAGCCAGCACCAGGACATCGGCTGCATGCTCACGCGGCACCACGACCACCCCATCCTGATCGGCAACAATGATGTCGTTCGGCATCACCTTCTGGCCGTCGCACATCACCGGTACATTCATGCCGCCAAAGCGATAATGGCTGACCGAAGTCGAAGGAACCACGCCCGTCGCATATACAGGAAAGCCAATCTTCTTCAACTGAGGCAGATCCCGCACGCCTCCGTCGATCACCGCTCCCGCGAAGTCTCGTGAGAACATGGCAGTTCCCATCAGGCCGCCCATCCCGGCAATATCCGCGCCGTCTTCTACGGTCATCACGTACACCGAGCCCGGTCCTCCCGTGTCGATCGCCTTCAACATGCCGGAGAGCGCATCCGGGTCGTGATTCTCTTCCTTGACCAGCTTGACCGTCAGCGCTGTGCCCGCAAACTTGGTCGGAAAAATCGACTGCATACGATGAGACATGTAGTGCTTTTCGTGCAGCAGCTGCTCGACTGCATCGGAAACAGACGCGGCCTCAACATGCCGATAAGCGTCGAGCATCGCCTTCGGGTCAGCCGCATAATCGGCAGCAGTCTTCGGCGAATCGGCGTTGACGACGTGGATCGCCGCAAATGCGGTGACAACAGCAAGCACGGCAGAGCCGATGACACGGCCAGCTTTCGATGAGAGAGCGGAACGAAACACGGTGTTCCTCCTGCGGTTACGACTTGCGAGATCGATGGCACCCTGTGGCAGGTTTTCACGCACAGTATCTGAGACTCGCAGTCGAGGGAAGTATATCGCCACTTTGCGAGACGCCATCTCAGATGGTGAAACAGTTCACCTGTCAGTCCAGATGCACCAGCCCGCGTTGCAACGCGTAGATCGTAGCCTGCGTGCGATCGCGCGCGCCCAGCTTATCCAGCACGGAAGACACATGAATGCGCACCGTCTTCTCCGCGATCTTCAGCTCCTCCGCAATCTCCCGGTTGGAGCGGCCCTGCGTGATACACGTCAGCACTTCGGACTCTCGCGGAGTCAGGTCGGACTCGGGTATGCGTTCTGCCAGCCGGTCAAGCGCAATCCTCGGCAGGTAGCGCAAGCCCTGGTCTACGCTCTGAATCGCGTTTACCAGTTCTTCCCCGCTCGCATCTTTCGTCAGATAAGCCATCGCTCCCGAACGCACCGCGCGATAAATATCCTCGCTCCCCTGGTAATTCGAAAGCACCACAACCCTCACCGATGAGAACTCGCTGCGCAGCTGCGTAATCAGCTCGAATCCGCTCACCCGCGGCAGGCGAAGATCCAGCACCAGCACATCGGGCTTGAGCGACCGGTACATCGTCATCCCTTCTTCGCCGTCAGAAGCCTCACCGACAATCTTGATCTGCGGATGCCCCGACAGCACCGAATGCAGCGCCATACGCGCGAGATAATGATCCTCTACCAGCAAAACGCGAATCTGCTTCATATTCCAATCCATGGGGTAACGTATGGCTGCCGCGGATTGACCGCCTGCATCGCCTTGAACATCACATTTACGGAGACCTCAGTGCCTCCGCCATTCGAGCTCTGCACACGCAAGACACCACCAACCTTTCGCGCCCGCTCTTCCATCACGTGAATCCCAAAATGCCCGACCTTCAGGCTGTCGCCGCGAAAGCCGCAGCCGTCATCGCGAATCGACAGGTACAGCGCATTGGCCTCGTACCGGAGATTCACCGCGACATGCGATGGCGCAGCATGCCGCATCGCGTTCGATACCGCCTCCTGCCCGATGCACACCAGGTGATGCACATAGGCAGGAGCCATCGGTACCTCCTCGCCCTCCACGCGGAAACTCACCGCAACAGAATCGCCTGGGTCGTGCGCGGCAATCGTACGCGACAACGCCTGCGAAAGTACATTCGTCATTTCCTCGGTGTCGCGCAGGTCCCAGATGATACGGCGCGCCTCTGCCTGGCAATGAGACACCATGCTGCGCGCAACCTTGAACGACTCCACTGCAGGCGTCTCGGCAGATGAGCTGTCGCGCAGCAGCTTCGCGGTCGCCTCGAGCTGCCACGAAATCGCCGCCAGCCCCGCCATCAAGGTGTCATGACACTCCCGGGCAATGCGGTTGCGCTCTTCCATCACGACACCGATCTGCCCCTTCACCAGCTTCAACCGGCTGCGGAAGAACTGAACGGCCAGCACGGCTCCGATCAGAAGCAGGCAGGCATAAAACATCCATGTCTCGTAGAAATGCCGCCCCTGCTCCACTGCGATCGAAGATACCGTCGCGCCCCATGCCTCCCCGCTGCGTCTTGCCTGCACTTCGAAGCGGTAGTTACCCGGAGGCAGCCGGCGATAGCGCACATTTCGCGAACGAGTCCGGATCCAGTCGCTGTCGAAACCCACAAGCCGGTACCGGAACTCCACCTGCGAAGGATTCGTCAGCTCTGTCACGCTGAAAAAGAAGGAAAGATCGGGCTGCGACGCTCCCACATGGATCTGTGCACCGTCGTGCGCCAGCGTCCGGTCGCCATCGCCGTTCAACGTCCACTCCACAACCGGCTTCAGCGGGTGGCGGAAGCGTTCTTCTTCGTTCACGCCCGTTGTGTGAACAAATCCCTTGGCTGTCACAAACCAGAGCGTGCCGTCGCTGGTTATGGTGGATGCGGGCAGCGAACTTCCCACGCATTCGCTCGACTGCATGCCATCGTCGCGTCCGAACAGAATCGCCGACAGGGAGGCTTCGCCACCATCGGCCACGGCGTGGAGCCCTGCCACGTTGACACGTGCAATACCGCGCAGCGTGCCCAGCCACAGGTATCCCTTGCCGTCTTCGATCAGCGTCTGAATCGGAGTCGATGGCATACCACTCCTCGCGCTCAGCGTATACACCTGGTCATCCTTCAGCAGCGACAAGCCACCGGCCTTCGTACTCACCCACGTGTATCCGAGGCTGTCATGCAGCAGCGCCAGCACATGGGGATGCGGCAGGTCGCTCACCGGCATCACTCGTCCCTCGCGTACGCGAAACAGCCCGGTGCTCGTGCCTACAAGCACCGACCCGTCCGTATCTTCGAGCAGGCAGGTAACAAGTTTTCCGGGGAGGAAGGTCTCCCGCTTCGCCTGCGGAACACCATCGGCAAAATAGAGCACTCCGATGTAGGTACCGACCCAGAGACCGCCACGACGATCCACAAGCGTCGCGCTTACGGCGTTTGCAGGCGACTCCGTACCCAGCAGATAGTGCTGATACGAATTGCCGTCATAGCGATAAATTCCGTTGAACCACGTCCCAATCCATATCTGGCCGCGGGCGTTCTCGCTGAGCGTACGAACCAGGGCCGTCGACGGCATTCCCGGAGGCGTCTCGTTCTTTAGCCGGCCATCGTGCAGCCGAAAGATCCCCTTACCCCACGTGCCGAACCAGAGGTCCCCATGGCTGTCCGCAAGCACGTTCGCCGCGATCGTCACAGGATATCCCTCGATGCCCGAGTAGGAAGCGAAGGCAGCTTTACTCAACCTCGTCAGGCCACCTGTTTGAGAGCCGATCCAAAGATTCTCCTCGTTGTCGACAAAAAGGGCACATACCGCATCGTCAGCCAGCCCATCCCGCGAGTTCCACGAGTCCACCGTTTTACCGTAGATACGCCGAACGCCGTCGTGGCGCGTTCCCACCCACAGATTGCCAAGACGATCGCCAACCATGACCGTGACTGGGCTGGAGATGCGCGCAGCGATCACCTCGTCATAGCCGCCATCGCTTCGCGGAACCAGCTGCACCACCCCCAGCATCGTTCCGACCCACAGCCGTTGCTGTGGATCGCGGTAGACCGCCACCGGCTTGCCCATCTCCGCATGATGAAGCTGATACGGCTTCCAGTCTTTTCCGTTGAGATGAAAGAGTCCGCGTGAAGTAATGAAGAACAGTCCGCCGTGGCCGTCGTCTGCAAACGGAGTAGCGATATCGCCCGAAATCTGCCCGGCGCCGCTCAAGACCTTGAGCGAACCGTTACTATAGTGCTCGATACCGTTCTGCGTCGCGATCCACACCCCGCCGTCGGCATCTTCATGAAAAGTGCGGATTCTTTCATTGCTGAGTCCGGCAAGCTCGCTGATGTTGTTCAGCGCGCCCGAGGCGGTAAGCTGCAGTACACCCTGGCCATCGGTTCCGATCCAGAGATCGCCATTCCTGGTGTGGAGCATGGCGTTTACGGCCTCGCCGTCAATGCTGGCTGATATGGAAAAGCTTTGAAAATGAAGGCCATCGAAGGTCGCGAGGCCGGCGGCCGTGGCCAGCAGCAGCTTGCCGTCGGACTGCTGCGCAATCATTCTCACGTTGTTTTCAGGCAGGCCGTCTTCCACCTGCCATATCTGTTTCTGATACTCGGACAGCGGCAGCAGGGGCGGCTCCGCCAGTCCCGGCAAGGCAGTGAGGACCGCCAGCACAATCAAAGCCACAAACGGCCGCAGACTCCCGTCGATGTGTGGATAACATCGGACGCGAGGGAATCGGTAGCGACAGGCGGTCAGCATCATGCCATAAGGGTTTATGAATAAGGCATCACAAACCCATGGCAGATGTAAAGGAAATGTGAAGATTCCCTGCTGCTCAGGCTGTTTCCAGGGGCCGTTCCGGGTGAACGCTCAACCAGCAAAGTGCGCCAATTACGGCCAGCGCCGCTGCTACCCCGAAGGATCCGGTCCACCCGTAGCGATGCGCAATCCAGGGAGTAAGAGAGGCGGTCACCGCTCCCCCAAACTGTCCTCCCATGTTGACAATGCTCGAAAACACACCCGAACTGCGGCCAGCAATGTCGACGGATACCGAGAAAAATGCGCTCTGCGAAAGGTAGAGCATCCCGGCGCCGCCCGCGAGAATCATTCCCGCCAGCAGAGGACTCTGCACCTGTGAGCCCAGAACCAGGAACACGGCAGTGGCAAAAAGCGCCCCCGATGCCAGCAGGCAGCGGCCTACCCGAAGTCCGTAAAGCCGGCTCAGAAGATCGTTCAGCGCGCCGCCGACAAGACAAAAGACCGTCATCGAGAGAAACGGCAGCATGGTGTAGCGGGCGCTCGCCTTCAGATTCACGCCACGCACCTGCGCCATGTACAGAAAGAACCAGCTGAAAAAGATCCAGGCGATGTAACCGAAGGCAAAATAGCCGATCATCAGCGCCGGTAGATCACGGCGATGGAAGATCGCCCCCCACGAGATTCCCGTCCTGTCCGGAAGGCTTTCCTCAGCCGGAACCGCACCGATCCCCTCGTGCACGCCCTCGTGAATCACGCGGAGCTCACCCGGTGAGACCATCGGGTGCTCTTCCGGACGATCGCGCGCCGCCAGCCACCAGATGCCGCCGGCAATCAGGCCCACCACCGCGCTGAACCAGAACGCCGCACGCCAGCCGTAGCTCGTGATCATCCAGTTCAGCAGTGGAGGCGTAAGGCCGCTGCCCGCGCCCACACCCGCGAAGATCAGGCCATTGATGATGCCGCGCTCCTGCTGGGGAATCCACTGTGCGACGAACTGGTTCGCCGCCGGATACACCACCGACTCACCCGCGCCTAAGACGAAACGAATGGCAATGAGAATGGCCACGGCATGAGGCAGATTCGAAGGCAGCAGCGCTGTCGCCGCGGTCGCTACGCCCCACCACAGAACTCCAAAAGCCAGTACCCTCCGCGGTCCATACTTCGCTGCCAGCCAGCCCGCAGGAATCTGAAAGCCCGCATAGCCAAGCAGAAATGCGGAGAAGATCCAGCCAAGATGCTGGTTGCCCAGTCCGTACTCCAGGCTGATCTGCAACCCGGCAATGGAGATATTTGTTCGGTCGAGAAAGGCGACCCCGCTCAACACAAACAGCAGGATGGAAAGAAAAATCCGAACTCGTGTACGACCTTCCCCAGGCATCTATCCTCCGGCAACAAGCCTGTCAGCCATCTAAGCCGACAATCGCAAAACATTTTCAACCAGTGAGCGCGCCGACGTAGACGCAGCCTCGAAGACCGCTTCCATTCTGAACGAGGAACAGTGAGGAAGACAATCCGCGGATTAAAAAGCGTTCAAGCCCTCGATCAGCGCGATACGGTAAGAGCGGATCGCCGGCACGCATCCCATCAGGGTTCCGCCGGCCACAACCAGCCCCAGATAGATCATCACCCGCGTCGACAACCCGACCATGGCAATCGGAATCCCGAAGTGCGATTCCGCCGGGCCATGGAACGCCCAGAGCAGCCCATAGGCTGCCACCAGGCCGACCACCGCGCCAATTGTCGTGATCAGTACAGACTCGAGAACGAACAAGGCAAAGATTTGCCTGGCATGCAGACCGACAGCTCTCAGAATTGCGATCTCGCGCTTGCGTTCATTGAGCGCCGTATAAAGCGAGATGAGCATCGCCACCAGCCCCACCACGAGCACGGCGCTGCTCACCAGTGAAAGCGCGACGTCCACATATCCAAGCATGTTCCAGAGATCTTCGAGCGTATACGCCGGGATAATCGCCGTCAGCGGCTCGCCCTTGTATGTATTGATCTCGCGCTGCAACAGGAGAGTGGTAATGCGTGAGCGCGTCCGCACAAGGAACGAGCTTATGGTGTCGATATGCAGATCTTCTTTCCGGATCTGCGTTGTTGGCGGAGCTTCACCTAAAGCCGGCGGCGTTCCGCCCTCCCAGCCCACGTGCATGGCTTCTTCGCCATAAAGCGTAATGTAGATCGTCCGATCAACCGGGGTCGCCGTCTGCTTCAGCACGCCCACAACGGTGAAAGGCTTATCGGCATGCTTGAAGAGGCTGACCTGTTCAAGGCCGTGACTCAGCACAAGCTTCGCGCCCGTGTGATAGCCAAACTGCTTCGCAACCTCGCTTCCCAGCACTGCGTCGAAGATTCCCTCGGCGCGTCCACCTTCGGCGAACTCGACCGAATGATCGCGGCGAAAACGATAGTGTTCGTAAAAATTATCGTCTGTAGCCACCACGCGGTATCCATGAAAGCTGTCACCCATCGAGAACGGAATCGTCCAAAGCACCGCCGGATGATCGCGAAAATGCTCGTAGGACGAGTACGAAATCTCGTTCGACGCCGTACCGATATGGAAGACCGAGTACAGCAACAACGGCAGCGATCCGCCACGCGCACCGACGACGAGATCTGTCTGGCTGAGCGTCCCCGCGAAGCCTTCCTGCACGCCCTGGCGGATGCGGTCAACACCGATCAGCAGCAACACGCTGAGCGCTATGGAAAATACAGTAAGGCTCGTGGTGACCGCACGACTACGCAGCGACGAAAATGCAAGCCTGAGCAGCACTAGCATGGCACCACCGTATTGATCTCTGTAACCGAAATCTGGCGGTCGAAACGCGACATCAGCGAATCATCGTGACTCACAAACAACAAGGTGGCACGCGTCTCGTCGCATAGTTCAATCAGCAGCCGCAGAAAATTCTCCTGCCGATTGCGATCGAGCGAAGACGTCGGCTCGTCGGCGATCACCAGCCGGGGAGCGCCGATCACCGCGCGCGCAATCGCCACACGCTGCTGCTGGCCTGTGCTTAGCCGCGTGACAGGCCGGTCGAGGAACTCGCCGATATCCAGCCGTGACGCGATCCGCGAAATCTCCTCATCGATTGACGACGCAGTAATGCGCTTGCGGCGCTTCGCATGAAGCTCGCAGGGAAGGCCGATATTCTGCCGCACGGAAAGATAAGGAATCAGGTTGAAGCTCTGAAAGATGTAGCCCATCTCCGAACCGCGATGCCGGTCGCGCATCGAAAGCGAGAGGTGCGTCAGATCTTTACCCAGCACTTCCACTTCACCTGTTTTGGCCGTGAGAATCCCCGCAATCAGGCCAAGCAGCGTGGTCTTGCCGCTGCCGCTGGGCCCGTACAAAAAGACTCGCTCTCCCTCTTCGATCAGCAGCTCGGGAACTTCAAGAAGCGCTTGCTGCCGTTCGTAACCGAAGGACACATTTTTCAGATGGATCGCAGGCAATCCTTACTCCTGGTAGGGCTTCACCGACTCGCCATCAAGGCTGTAGGAGACATCACCGTATGGGCTTTTGACATTGGAAATCTTGAGAACACCCGTCACGACGATGGGATCGGTGAACGACATCTTCGCCTTCCCGTCATGCGCGAGCTTCACATAAACCATCTGGTTCGGAGGCGGTGGAGGAACATGAATGCACGCGCCCGCATAAGGCACCAGCAGAAACTCCGTCACCTGCTGGGCATCGTCTTCGAGCGGCACCATGAAGCCGGGAATAGAAATGCGCTTGCCCTGCAGCTGCCAGGCCGCTGCCGTCTTCGACGCAGCACCGGAGTCAGTGAGCGTCTTCAGAGTGTTCCAGCCAACAGTGACTGGAGCACTCTCCGCATGGCAGAGGCCCAGTCCAGCGGCAAGAGCGCTGCAAAGAACCACCAGCCTGGCAAGCCCGAAGATACGAAATCCCATCACAATTTCCCCATTCAACTATTTGATGGGGCCATTGAAGGGCGCGCGAGCGCGTGAACTGCCAAAAGGCCGTTCAGTGAAGCTTGTCCAACGCTTCGCCAGCCGCGGGTCGCTGGTCGGAGCCTGGTCCCAGTCATCAGATGAGATGCCGTTCAGATCCCACACGACCTTTCCTGCGCGAACGGTAAGCTGGCAAATCAGCTTCTCCGTACCGGTCTTCTTCGTGTTGTACATGTCGACGAAGCCATAGTGGCCGTGTTCAACACTCAGCACAGCGATGTCCGCCGGTGCGCCAACAGAAAGATTTCCCAGCTGCGTCTGCTTGATCTCACGCGCCGGATTCCACGTCATCTCGGTAAGAACCTGAGGTATGGTCTGTCCCATCGCCAGGAACTTGTCGGCATTGTTCAGCATGTCCTTCGTGCCCGAGTTCATGCTGTCGATGTGCAGATCGGTCGAAATCGAATCCGGCGTAAAGCCATCCTTCATCAGCGGCACCGCCACGCTCCAGGAGAACGATCCGCCGCCCGTGCCTACGTCGAAGTAAATACCGCGCTGGCGTCCAACCAGCATCGCCTTGCTGGGGCCCCCGGTCTGCGAATCCTGCTCGCCACGCAGTCCGGAATATGTGTGCGTGTAGATGTCGCCCGGCCGCAGCTTCTCGGAGAGCAGGCCATACAACGGCCGCTCGATACGCCGTGCGCCGTAATCGATCATCACAGGAATATTTGCAATCGTGCCGGCCTTCACAGCCTGCTCGTAAGGCTTCCACTCCGGACCGGTAAAGTGAGCGCTCTTGATGCCCACGATCACGCCCGGATACTTCAACGCCATCTTGGCCGTCGCCTCGCCGTCCATATCGTCGAGGTTGTCCTCATACTTGGCGCCGCGCATGCCCGCACCGACAATGTTCAGGTCCGCAAGCACGCGCGTCTTCGAGATGTCGATAACGTTCGCCTTGAAGTCTTCGAAGTTACGCCACCCCGAACTGCCCGCATCCACAACCGTCGTGACGCCGGTCCTGAAGGTGAAGCCGTCAGGAAAAACGCTTAACACACCTGCATAGGAACGTAGTTCGTTCGGGCTGCGATAGACGTGCACGTGCAGATCGATCAGGCCGGGCGTCACCCAGTAGTCCTTCACGTCGATCGTCTTCACCGCCTCCTTGGGATCGATGTGGTCGGCAACCTCGGCAATCAGCCCATCCTTCACCGCGATATCGCGGGTTCCGTCCACGTGGTTTTTGGGGTCGAATACATGCCCACCCGCCAGGATCATGTCGTACTGCTGTGCATGAGCCGCTGCAGCGCAGGAACACATTCCGGCGACAACCGCCGCTTTCCAGAATAGTGACTTGCCAAAAACCATTCGCCCCTCCAAGGGTTCGTGTCTATGTCTAGTACGTGCTTCTTACACTGTAAGAGCAGGAAATTACGAAGTCATCGGCCCGGTGTCTCGCAGAAATATACGTCAATTGGCCTAATTTCGTTTCAGGCCCGACTTAAATCGTTTCGATATCGATGGACAAGGGTCAAAGTCGCCGATTAAAACAGAACCACAGGACACACCATGAACGCCGCGACTGAAGCCTCTCCGCTCTCCACTGCCCCCATCGCCACCGCTCCACCCACCCGGCTCGCCTCCATTGACATCATGCGCGGTCTCACCATGGCCGTGATGATCTTCGTCAATGAGCTCGACGGCGTCAAAGGCCTTCCCTGGTGGACACACCACGCAAAAGGCAATTGGAACGTCATGACCTATGTCGACATGGTCTATCCGTTCTTCCTCTTCATCGTTGGCCTGTCCTTCCCCATCGCCATCCGGCAGCGGCTCAAAAAGAATAACTCGATTCCCGCGCTCTGGTCTCACGTGCTGCTGCGCAGTATCTCGCTCGTGGTTCTCGGACTCACACTGGCCAATGCCGATCGCGTGAATCCCGCCCTTACACACCTCTCGCCTGCAGTATGGGCGCTCACCACCCTCATCGGAGCGGCGCTCGTGCTCCGCGTCGATTCCAATGCGAAAGATCACCCCGCGCTCAGCCGAAACCTGCGCATCGCCGGACTCATCATCGTCGCCGTCATGTTCGCGATCTTTCGCGGAACCAACCGCAACGGCGGAGTTACCTGGATCGATATCTCGTACCCCGAGATCCTTGGACTCATCGGATGCACCTATCTGGCCGTCGCCATTCTCTACATCCCCACACGTCGCTGGCTGCTGGCGCCATTCGCATGGCTGATCGCCCTGATCACCTTCAACTGCCTGTGCACCGCGCAAATCATCACAGCTTTCAGGCATGTACCGATTCTGATCTGGCCCTTCGATAACGGAGCCATGGCGGCCATCATGATGGGTGGCATCGCCACCTCCGCCATCTTCCTTGGCGACCACCGCTGGCAGACCGTAGGAAAGAAGATGTCGCTGGGCGCAAGCTTCGGAGTTATCAGCCTCGCTGCGGGGTTTCTCCTCAGCCCACTCGGCATCTCCAAGATTCGCGCCACGCCAACCTGGGCCCTTTACGATATCGGTGCAGCCGCGCTGGCTTTCACGCTCCTCTACTGGCTCTGCGATATCAAAAAGCAAACCGGATGGGCCTTCTTCGTACGTCCCGCTGGAGCCAACACCCTCACGACTTACCTTCTGCCAGACTTCTGGTATTTCCTCACCATGCTCTTCGGCTTCACCTGGCTCGATACCCACCTGAATCACGGCCTGTCCGGAGTCATGCGCACCGTGGCTTTCACCGCCATTATTCTCGCTATCTCCGGCCTCCTCACCCGGATGAAGTTCCGACTGCAGCTCTAAAAAATAAAGGCCGCCATCTCTGGCGGCCTTTAAAAAGTACTCAGTGGAACTAGAACACGATCTTTCCAGCCAACTGGATCGAACGTGGGCTATAAAAGCGGCTTGTTCCCGTGACCGTTCCAAACCCGCTATAGGTGGAAGGATCATTCGGATCGAAGTTGCTCGAGATCGTCGCATTGGGATTTGCACCGCTCGGATGATTGAACAGGTTCTGCGCTTCCGCGCGGAACTGGAACTTCATGCTCTTCCAGATGTTGAAGTTCTTGAAGAGTGAGAAGTCCATGTTGTTATATCCCGGTCCATGCAAAGGATTCCTGCGCGAGGTACCGTAGGTACCCTCGTCCGGAATTTCAAATGCCGTGGCGTCGATACAGGAAGTTGCGTTCCCGCTTATGTAGCTGCTAAGGCCGCAATGAGCCATCGGCTTATGCAGCCAGTTAGGACGTTGCACATTGCCTCTCGGCTGGCCGACGTTCGCACGATCGAAGCCGAGGACGACGTTATAGGGCGTACCGGACTGGGCGGTGACGATAGCATTTGCCTGCCAGCCGCCGATCGTTTCTTTCACTACTTCCTTAGAGCCACTGAACTTCGGAAGCTCATAAGTAACAGTCGCCACGAAGCGATTCCGCATGTCCCAATCCGAATCGCCGTAATCCCGGCCGATGTTGTATTGGTCCATAGTCGTATAGCCACCGTTTGAGTTGTCGGTGATATCCAGGTCATGGCTCCACGTATAGCTCACAGAACCCGACACACCATGGGTTTCACGTTGACGAAGGATTGCAGTGAAGCCGTTGTAGTGAGAGTATTCGTCGTTCTGGATGCGGCGAATCGTGCCGAACAGCTGGTTAGGCCTGCGAGCGTTGATATTCGTGTCGGTCGCAGAGGGTTGTGGCTGGTTGTCGTAAAAGTCGCGGTCCAGGTGAATCGCGTGCGAGCCAAGGTACTGCAGTTCGAAGCCCGCATTCCTCCAAAGTTCCTGCCCCCAGGACAGGTTCCACTGATAAAGCGTCTGTGAGGGAAGGTATTTGGGAACCGTCGTCGCGGAAACATAAGTTCCCGGAACGCCCGCGACCGGTGACGCACTTGCTGCGCCCGGCGTGGGATTGGTGAACGAAAGCAGATTCCCCGCCAGCGTGGAGTAGGAAACGGTCGCCGCCAGCGGATAGTTTTGAGTTGTAAGCGTGTAAGTATTCAGCTGGTTCGCGTTGTAGTAAATTCCAAACCCGCCGCGCAGTGTTGTCGTGCCGGTTGCGCGATAGGCAAAACCAAAACGCGGCGCCCAGTCCTCATGATTTGGCCCATTAAATTTAAAGCCTGGAGTCGGTACGAAGTTCGCTGCCGTGCTTGCGCCCGAAGCTGGAATGAGCGCGGTTTCCGTATCGTTCAGGATGCGCGCGTATCCATTCAGGCTGTAAGGCACTGTTGGCAACTCGTAACGAAGGCCATAGTTCAAGGTCAGCTTCTGAAAAGGCTGCCAGTTGTCGAGGACAAAAAAGCCATCGCGCCATTCACCGATTGAACCCTTTGCCGGGAAAATGGGTGTTGTGTCGCTCTGTGCAAGTCCCAGTACGAAGTCGGCGGCGCTGTAACCGGTACTGGTGCCGTTCGAGTTGCCCTGAAAGTTGAACACACCACGAGGATCGTTTGCCGCCTCGCGTCCGATGGTCAGTTTTCTCAGCTCAGCGCCGGCCATGATGTTGTGCTTGCCGTGTATCCAGCTGATCTGCTCATAACCGTCGATCGTACGGTCATCCTGGTACCAGTTCGAGGCATCGTTACCGACCTCGTTGAACTGATCGAATGTGAACGAAGGCACACCGGGGTTGTTGTATTGCGTATCTGCGTTAAAGCCTGCAATTCCCAGCGCAGTTCCGGCTCCGTTAATGCCGTTCTGTGCAAAGTAGTTGAGATTGTTTGAGGTAACGGTATTCAATCCCACATGAAAATCATTGATCAGATTCGCAGTGATGAAGTGCGTGTAGCCGATCGCAGTATTACGGCTCTTCGTGGGTCCGAAAGATGCGTTGGTCGGAAACGGATCGCCCCCATTCACCTGCAGATTCTGCCAGTGATAACGAACGAAGATGCGAACTTTGTCTCCAATATTCTCATCAATACGATCGAGGGTCTGGTGAATGAACAGGTCGCTCGGATAGCTGACATTGAGGTTGTCTTGTGTACCGTTGTGGTCTCCCGGAACGTTGGGATTCACCATGTACTGCTCAATCTTCTGAGCGATCTGCGCGGAAGGCAGAGCAAGTTCCGAAGCAGGAATCTGATTATTCACATACGGCTGGCCAGTGAACGGATCATTCAGCGGAGTGGAAACGGCTGAAAAATCTCCGGCCTTCATCGCCGGCGTCAGCGCCGAAACGATGCTCTGCGACTGCTGCACCTGGTTGATCTTCTCGTAAGACGCAAAGAAGAAGGTCTTATTGCGACCGTTATAAAGCTTGGGAAGATAAACCGGCCCTCCCAGGCCAAAGCCATACTGGTTGTAATGCTGAATTGGGGTAGGCGAGCCCAGAGAGTTGGTAAACGGCGCCGCATTCAGAGCTGTGTTCTGAATGTAGTCATACACCGAACCGTGCAGATCGTTCGTGCCCGACTTGCTCACCAGGTTGATGTGCAGGCCCAGGTATGAACCGTACTGAGCGGGATAATTACCGCTCTGCATCTGCACTTCAGAAATCATGTCCGTGCTGGGGCGGGCCGGCGCCAGGCTGATCAGGTTATTCATGATCGACACGCCGTCCAGGTTAAGACTGTTCTGGATTTCGCGCTGGCCGGCACCGATGAAGTCTTCGCCCGGCGGCACACCCGAATAGTTACTCGTGGGGCCGATCACGACGTTCGAAGCTGTTGCCGCAACCTCGAGCGCATTGTGCCCGATGATCGGCAGATCCTCGACCGCCTTGGTGTTGAAGGTCTCACCCAGCGTCGCATCATCCGTCGAGATCGGCGGTGAGGAAGCAGACACGGTCACCGACGTGGCTTCCGAACCAACCACCAGCTTGAAGTCGGTACGTGTCGCCTGGTCGATCACAACAATCTTGCCGGTCTGGGTGACCTTGTTGAACCCCTGCATCTCTACCGTGACGTCATAGGTTCCCGGCTGAATGAACTGGATCGAATAATTGCCATCACCATTCGTCGTGCCTGGATATTTGACCTTCGTTCCTTCATTCAGTGCTGTCACCTTAGCGCCAGCAACAGGCGCTCCGGACGAATCCACCACCGTACCTACCATCGTGGTGTTGTTGGCAACCTGCGCCGAAAGATACGTCGGCGCCAACGTAGCTCCTACTGCGGTCGTCAAAAGACTACAGAACAATGCGATGCGTTTCATGGTCTCGAAAGAATCCCTTCGCTATTGATGTACTTGTCGTGGTTCAGAGAACATGGCCCGTTTCTTCTCCTCGTTGCAGTGGTTTTCAGAAAACGAGGATGTGAGCTTTCCGCTCTCCTACCGGTTTTGGAACACGGGGACTTGATGAGCATTGAAGCGTGAATTCATCGTGCTGTCATGAGGCAGGCAGCGTGCTTTTGTGCAGGTCAAATGACCTATGACCCGAAACAGGCCACCAAAAGACAAAAAAAGCCCCGCACTCTGGACGGAATGCGGGGCATCTATGCGCGTGCGATGAATTGCACGGTCTCTTTTATTTGCGCAGGCTTCTGTAGGCGTCCGTCAAAATCGGAGGCGTTACTGCGCGAACAAAACTTTTGAACGAATTCGACGTCTGAGGTTCTTCTACAACCTCGCCCGGCCGCTTCATAAACAGCGTCGAGTGCGAGTCGTTCACTTCCTCTTCCGGACGTCCATTCGAGTAGTAATACGTAGCAATCGACTTGCGCGTCCGATCCGGCGGGCACATCAGAGGATTCGGATGCCCATGGAATGACGTGCTGGTCGTGCTGAAAATTGCGCAACGGTTGAAGACCGGCAGAACCTTCACCTCGGCCTTGGACATTTCCTTGTCCCACAGCTCGAAATGGCCGCCGTACTCTTCCTTCCAATCCTTGTTCAGGTAAACCAGCACGTTGATACGGCGATCCACCTTCAGGTACTCGTGGTAGTTGAAGTCCGCATGCACGCCCAGCTTGCCGCCGGGCTTGATCTGGTGCAGCCCGCCACCGACGAAGTACGGGTCGGTAATCAGGCTCTTGATCCCGGTCAGGTCCTCGAGAAATCCGAGCATCGGCCGGCTGTTCAGGAAATACAGCACATCGCGAATCGAATCAGGAAGCCGCTCGACCACGTCGAACGCAAGCTTCTTCTCGTTGGGATTGTCGAACTCACTCCACTTAATCTCTTTCGGCTCAGGAAAGTCCTGGAGGGCTGCCTCAACCGCCTCGACCGGCAGGAAATTATCGAAGTACATGTGAGGAAAAGGCTTGTTGCTGAGGTACTCAGCCGACTTCTCCTTGCCGAGACGCTCAAGCTTGCTTGTAAACGCGTCTCCGAGCAGTTCCTTCATGGTTTCCTTCTTTGCTGGGTCGAGGTCTTGAGCGGCAAATTGATCCGCTTGGAATATGCCCATTCTGATCGAAACGGGTGGGGCCGATCAATAACACTAACTGGGTATACGGCAGGTCACTCGGGCTTGCGATCTGTTTAATAAAAGGTAAACAGATCGCTTAAGAAAGAGTTACCAAGGAACGTTGGCGAATGGGGATCCAAATCCGAGCCAGCTCCGCAACAGCAGCGCGGCGACGAGGCACGTGACAAACGCCGCGGTAAGCCACGTGTCCTGCCAGTAGAGCTTCATTCCTTCCCGATGCGCGCTCACAACGGTAACGAAGTAAACCGGCAGATCGCTCAGTGCCACCGCAAGCACGGCCCCGGTCATGCCCAGCATGTGATAACCGAACGGAAGTCCGGCGTAGAGAGTGATGCAGTAAATCAGATATCCGAGAGCGTTGTAGTGAGCCTTTTGCAGCGAGAGAATCGCCTGGCTGGTGGTGCTGTAGAGCAGCGTGTGCCAGAGGCCGAGCGTGAGAATGCCGATCATCCAGGCCGCTTCGTGATAACGCTTGTCGAAGATCAGCCGGACAAAATAATCTCCCGTGCAGACCGTAAACACCAGCAGCAGGCCGCCGACGACCATCACCGGCATACGGTACTTCAACACGATCGCCTGGTACTCATTGCGAGGTCGCTCAGAGAACTTGGCGATGAACGGAAATCCGACTCTTTGGCAGAACTGGAGAATAATCTGGCGGGGAATGTCCGAAAGAGCAAAAGCGATGCCGTAAATGCCCAGCATCCGGAACGAGATCAACTTCGCCAGGATGAGCCGATCCGATTGCAGCGCAAGGAAGGTCAGCGCCGTACCGATAAGAATCCAGCGCCCGAACTGCACCAGCGATCGGACAGCTTCTTTCTCCCACTCAAAGCGCGGACGAATCTCCGGCATCATGAAATAGCTGACAATCGTCCGAATCACCTCGGAAATCAATCTGCCTGCCACCAGAGCCATCAGCGACGGCTGATAAAGCGCCCACAGGTACGTCACAACAAACTGGACCACCTGCTGCAGCAGCTCCAGCATCGACAGGCGGCCAACGCCGAGATGACGGGCCATGGTAAGCAGGCTTGGCGAACTGGCGCCGGCAATGGCACAGCCCAATCCCAGCGCCGGCAGAATCCAGATCATGCGCGGCTCGTGGTAGAACTGCGCCACCGGCCATGCCAGAGGAATGGTGATAACGAACAGGCCGATCCCGCGAAGCACCTGCAGCGTCCACGCCGTATTCAGGAACGTGGGTTCATCGCCCCGGGGATGCTGAATGATGCTTTCCTGGAGCCCGATATGGGAAAAGAGATAGAGCCCCACCATCACGGTTGTGACGAGGGCCATGATGCCGAAAAGGTCTGGCGCGAATAAGCGGCTGAGCACAGCGCTGCTTACCAGCCGCAGCACCATCGTCAGGCCATACGAAATCGTGACGAAGTACGTCCCCTTGACCGCCTTCGATTCAAGGGATCGAAATTGGGACTCTTCGGGATCTTCCGTAAGCGGTGTGGTCTCCGTCGCGAGCGTCATACGGTGTCACGCGTCCATTCCTGCGGCGAACTTTCCGCTTGGGCTTTGCCAGGAAAAAGTGGGCGGACCAAAACCGCGAAGCAGCATATCCGATGCGGCACGCTCAATAAAAAGTGAGTCAACATGTAAAAAGTGCCCATGAAAAGATACGACAGGGTTCCGGGGGAAAATACGGCAATAGAGTGGAGCGATATTACTTGTAGCCGGTGGCTTTATGCCTGCTGTTATGCGGGAACGAACCTGATTCTAACTGTTCCGCCGACGCCATACAACGCGCAGTCACCGTACTTTCGTGGCATCTCTGTAAACAAATCGGGTCAGTAAGAAATTCATTTTATGAGCATTCCAGCCTTTTTCGCAGGAGCGATCCGGTCTTCGTCAATTAGACGCCTTTTTATCAGATAAGACGGAGCAATGAGGATCTGAAAGGCGCATCTATTACACGGAAACGCAATAATTCTCCCATGAGTGAAGCATTGCGAAACACAAGGCTCACACCAAAGAGTTCATTGCGAGCAAAGCAGCCTCCGCTGTGCACTTACGCAGGCGCTCTTATCAATTCCCGCCAGCCATCGATGGAACCGGATACGAATCCTTCACGAAATAAAACCCCTGGTAATTCCTGAGTCGAAGTCTCGGTTTCAGCCGGACAGACAGCGTACTTTCCGGGCAATCCCAGCTGTCCACTAGGCGATACCCTAGCTTCATCAGCGCATCGATAAACTCCTGCCGGTTGAAAATCTGGTATGGACAGAAGAACTCGCCGATCTGGTGCAAAGTGTAGAAATGCTCGCCATCCCAGGTCGGCACGCGATTGATGATCAGGTATGGCGGAGCCGCCTTCAAAGCCCCGAGCTTCGCAGACAGCGGCTCCTTGATGAACTGCAACGTTCCAGCCGTGATCAGGACATCTGAGCCGTCAGCATCGCTGAACTCGGTCGTGAACCTCAGCCCTTGACTCTGCTCCTGGAGCGCACGCTCACGGCCAACTTCCACGATCACCGGAACGTCACAGACGAGCCAGTCGATTCCAGCCGGCATCTTCATGTATTGCTTGTTAACGTAATAAGCAATGCCTACGCTGCCTCCGAAGTCGAACAGCCGCAGGCCTTCCTTCAATAGCGGCTTCAGGTGGAAGGCCGTTACGTAATCGGTCGGACGCTTGCGCAGAACCGGGTAGGTCCGGAAGATCTCCGCCGCTTCCTTACTGTTGTAGCCGACGCTTTTCCCCTGAGGAATCTCTCCCTGCGCTGCGTCGAATGACGGATACACACCTCGCCATGGAGTTCCTACAAGAACTTTACGCAGCAGTGCATTCGATTGAATCTTTTCGCGCAGCATCATGGATAGAAAGGCTCCTCACTCGAGCGGAATCAAAGGTAAAGGATCAACTAGACCCGGCTGGAAGGAAGCGAGACTTCCAAAGAGGCGTCGCCGTCTTTTTCCGCCTCAGGAACAACATCGCCCTCACCGGGCGCGAGAAAAAGATTGCTCTCGATCGCATGTTGACGTGTATAGAGATCGTTATAACGGCCCTGAGCACACAACAGCTCGACGTGGCTGCCGCGCTCCACAATCTCGCCGCTCTCGATCACGAGAATCTGATCCGCGCGACGGATCGTCGAAAGTCGATGCGCAATCACAAAGGTTGTACGGCTGCGCATCAGGTAATCCAGGCCCTGCTGAATCAGTGCTTCCGATTCAGAATCAAGGCTCGATGTCGCCTCATCCAGAACCAGCACGCGTGGGTCCGCGACGATGGCGCGAGCGATGGAAATTCGCTGACGCTGCCCGCCGGAAAGCTTGATGCCACGCTCGCCCACGATCGTCTCCAACCCTTCAGGAAACCGGTCCGCGAACTCATCGACACGGGCGATGCGCACGGCATTCATTACCTCTTCCTCGGTCGCATCCGGACGCGAGAAAGCAATATTGTCACGAATCGTACCATCGAACAAGAAGGATTCCTGCAACACCACGCCAAGCTGACTGCGATAGCTCGAGAGCACTACCGAACCCAGATCCGTGCCATCCACAAGGATGCGTCCCGAAGCCGGCGCATGGAAGCCACAGATCAGGCCGATCATCGTCGACTTGCCCGAGCCCGACGAACCGACAAGTGCCGTCACCGTTCCTGGAGCAGCCGCAAACGAAATGTTTCGCAGAACCGGCTTGTCTTCAACATAGGAGAACGAAACGTTTTCAAATCGGATATCGCCCGCGATCGCACGCTCCGGCAGCGTAACCGCGCGGTTTGGATCGGCCTCTTCCGGCACCTCGCTCAGCACCTCATGTGTGCGATCGAGTCCGGCAATCGCCTCGGTGATCTGCGTTCCGATCGACACCACCTGTACCATGGGCTGAACCATGTAAGCCAGCAGCATGGTGTACGTCACGTACCCTGCCACCGTCAGGCTATGGCCCAGCATCTGGCGGCCGCCTGAGTAAATCACCACGGCGGCAATCACTCCAATCATTCCGGTCGACGCCATGGTCGTATACGAAGTCGTGGTAATCGCGCGCAGCACATTGTCGAGCAGCCGGTGCACACCGGCTGAAAACACCGCCGACTCGCGATCTTCCGCGCGATAGATCTTCACCACGCGAACGCCGCCGAGCGATTCGGTAAGCCGCCCCGTCACCTCCGCAGTGATGCTGCCGCGCTCCTTTGCGATCGGCCGGATAAACCGGAAGACCTTGCGAAGAATCAGGCAGAAGCAGCCCATGAAAACCATGGCCACGCCGGTTATCTTCGGGCTTAATACAAGCAGCATGATCAGCGCAAACAGCGCGGTCAGCAGACCACCGGCAAAGTCGATCAACCCGGCGCCTACAAGGTTGCGCACACCCTCCACGTCCGTCATGATGCGCGATACCAGAGTGCCCGTGCGATTCGCATCGTAGTAGGCCACGGGCAGCTTGCCGATATGCTTCTGCACCTGGATGCGAAGATCCGTGATGATGCGCCATGCGGCTTTTGAAAGCAGCTGCGTCACGGTGAATGCAGCGAGCGCCTGGATGGCAGTCGCAGCGAGAACCGCAATCACAATCCACGGCAGCATCCGGGGATCGTGCTTGCCGGTCGTCTCGCCGATCACGTTATGAATCAGGAAGTATGTCGAAACCGGAATCACCAGCACGCAGGCGCGGTTGATGATGATCAGCAGAAGGCCGGCGAGCAGCATACCCCGGTAGGGGCGCAGGATCGACCAGACCCGCGACATCGATGTTGGCAACTGTTTTAGCTCTATCTTCGCCATGACGCCTTCGCCGGTTGAGACACAGTTTACTGCACACTTCGCCGCACGCTCGTGGCATCCGGGCGAACTTTAGTGGGATCGTATCGTTGCAAAAAGAACACGCCTGCCGCCCGGTAGTTACCCGGCGGCAGGATGAACAGCTACGAGCGAGAACTTTCGAGCAGCATCTTGCGGCGCGAATCGGCCAGGCTCGAGATAGGAGAAACATAGGAGAGTTTGCGTGAAAGAGCGCCATGCGGAAACCACTTCTGCCATGTCTCGACCGCGCTCATAACGGCACCGATCGCATGCAGATAAGCAGCCTTCACAACCCGGGTCGGCGCAGACTTCACAATGCGCGGATTGCATGACTCGGCCACAAAACCATTCCAGTTCACGCGGTCCAGCATGTTGGTGCAAACAGAAATCGAAGTGCTCACGACACGCGCCGAGTGCCACCACTTGGAAGGGACAAAGATCGTCTCGCCGGGCTGAATGATGCCGCGATACTGCACCGCGCGGGCAAGCAGGGGAAACTTTTCCAGATCGGGATTGACGAGGTCATCGATCTGCGAGGTCGTCAGCGTCTCCGGATGAGCATAGATATTCGGAGTATCTTCGGGCGAGAAGAGAACGAATTCCTTGTCGCCATAGATTTCGCTGATCATTGCATTGGCGTTGTCGCCATCGAAATGCATCAACGGAAACTTGCCGCCCACGCCGCCAATCAGCAGTTTCAGGTAGCCGTCAGGACGGCGAAAGCGCTTCGGCATCAGCGGACTGCAGTAACGTCGCGGGAAGCCATAGGCATTCTCCGGCGAGAGATCCGGCAGCAGCTGCGGCATGTGCTGATGAATGATCACCTTGTGCAGATACGGCCCTGGCTTCTCTGCTGTCGAAGCAAGCACCGCATCTATCAGCGCCGCCATCGACATCTTTACGCCGCCATAAGTTACATCCACTTCTTCGGCACCGAACCGGCTCTTGAAAAATTCCGGGGTCCAGCGGTGCAGCGCGTTCCACTGAGGCATCGCGTCTTTGATGATCACCGGACGATTCGGGATCACGTACTCCCGCAGAAACTTCTCATATGGAAGATCGGCCGCATTGCGGCGTTCAATCGGAACCACCTTGATCGTGCGGTCTGTCGCCTTTTCCGTCTGCATCTTTTTGTCCTTCTCGTTCCCTACTTCGACTTCCGCTTGATTATGCGCTTCAGTGTCAGCCCCGTCTCAATCGCCAGGCGCTTCGAATTGTCGATCAGCGCCGACTGCCCTGGAGGCGTTGGATTCATCCCCATACGGCGCAGATGATAGTTCGCCTGGTACACGTTCTTCCGCTTCCAGTCCTTGAACTGATAGCTGATACTGAACGAAATGCCGACATCGTCGCCATTCTGCAGCCAGTGCGGGCAATTCACGGGGATGTGAACCCCAATGCCCGGCTTCATCTCGCAGACAAAAGCGCGATCCTGAAATTGCGGCTTATATACGCCGGCGTTGTTGTCCTTGGCCCAGAACTTCTCCAGCTCCGCCTCGGGAACTACATCCTTATCTGTGCGGTCGAAGATGTTAATCGTCTTTGAGCCGCGAACCTGCATCAGGAAATTGCACTCGCGGTCAATGTGGTATGCCGTCACGCGATTCGGCGAGGTAAAGAAGATGATCGCTTCCTGGCTCTTCTTGTCGCTGTCGATCTCCTGACCGCTCAGGCGCGAAACTTCCGCAAGGCACTGGTCAAGCAGCTCGCCGTATTCGGGATCTTTTTCGACGTGCCGCAGCATCATCCATGCGCGGCCGCTATCGATATCGTCGAAGGTCTCTTCAACGGTCTTCGTCTTTGCTGGATATGTCTCCCAACGCTGGCCGACCTGGATATCGCCGGCATCATAAACAGCCCAGGGACGCGTCGCCGTGCCCTCCGCCAGCAGCCTGCGCATGCGGGCACGCTGGAAGAGCGGGTGACTCTCAGTAAAAATATGCGAGTAGGAAAACGCCTTCTTATCGTACGAATGGCGGAAGCCTTCGTTGCTGGCATCGAAGAAGGATCCGGAAACAACGGCTGACTGGGGACGCGCGATTGTCGCTGCGCTCATTGGAACACTCCTGCTATCAGACTTGCTTATGTGTTTTCATGCTCAACGTAGTCGAGAATTGGCTGCACTCGCCCAGAATCCTGCCTGCGAGCGAAATGCAGCCACCGTCTGCGCCCTTCGTCCGGTGTATCTTCCTGATACTTGCTGGAAGAGGCACGCGGCAGCGAGCGAAAGAACCAAGGAATAACAGGTGATACAGGCACTCGTGCAGGGCTCTGCGGCCCTCATTACACTGCCGACTCCAATCACAGCCTGATTCGGAATCTGCAACGTTAAGAAAAATCTACGCTGACCCCGGATCAGGAAACTATTCCCCGTTGGTAACGGACTGTACGACCAATTGGTCATTTTCGTTTTTCACCAGAGCGATTAGACTTACATTCCCTAGGTTCCATGTTTTGAGAGGCTCATCCCGCGCCGGAACTCGGAAATCGAGGTAACCCAAACGAGGCATTCCCTCAAAATTTGGAGCTCATTACCATCTGGGGATGATGAAGGTTAATTCCGGCTGCTACCTTCATTGTTCAGTATCACCGGCTTTATGATTTCGCAGTGCTGGATCGTTCCTCCGCCGAGAAGGCTTGCGTCACTCTATGCAACAGCGCTCCCAATGGAGTGACATGGGCGAAGCCTGGCCAAAAGTAGCCCTGAAAACCTCGGAACTTTAACAATAAGAGCAACATCTGTACTGTCAAAACCCCGGAAGATCGCATAGTTTTCCGCTCCCTCCAGGCGAAATACTCCCTCCATGCGAAACGCGGCCTGCGAACGATCGGATTGGCCATTCTTCCTTCTCATAAACCATGAGCACGTCTGTGGAGAGACACTTATGAGTGCCACCTCTGGAGTTACCCCGGCATTACAACACGAACTACCGCGCGAGTCCCGCCCGGTCGAACGTATGGTTGTCCGCCATACCACGCAGTCGGTCGTCACCGCGGCCGTGATGATGGCGACTGACATCGCTGCTGTCTGGCTTGCCCTCCTGCTCGCCTTCGAATTCGATATCGGCCTGACGCGCAGGAACTGGGAGAGCGTGCAGCAGCCGCTCGCCGGCAGCCAGCTTCTTATCAGCCTTGGATATCTCGCATTTTTTACCATCAGCCTGTTGCTGGTCAGCCGCCAGTACGGCCTTTACGGACAACTGCAAACGCAGTCGATCCTGCATGAACAGCGCCGCACCGTACAGGCATGCTTCACGGCCGGCCTGCTGCTCTGCGGCAGCATGTACCTGACCCATAATGTCCTCATTCCGCGCGGCGTTGTCATCGCACTGGTCTGCATTTCCACGGTTCTCCTCTCCATCCTCCGCGGATTGTGGAGATATATGGCTCATCGCGACTACGAACGCGGGATCGGTACACGCAACGTCCTCATCGTCGGCGACAGCCAGCTGGGAGATTCGCTCCGCCAGCAGATGGAACGCCATCGCCGTCTCGGACGGGTCTTCAAGGGATTCATCTCGCTTTCCGGCGATATCAGCCAGCCAGCCGCAGGCACCAGGATCCTCGGCAACCTCTTCCAGCTTCGCCACCTGATCCGTCAGCACTTCATCGACGAAATCGTTCTGACGGAACGCTGCGGGACCGAGCAGCTGATCGAACTGGTAGGCCTGGCGCGCGATCTCGACGTCGAAATCGTCGCCGTTCCAGGCGTGTACGAAGAGGCCTCGACGGACTCGCCCATCTTCTTCATGGGCGACTTCCCGGTTGTAGCCATTCATCGCCGTAATGACAAGGCCCTGTCATTCCTGGTGAAGCGCATCGTCGATACGGTTCTTTCTGTCCTGCTGCTGACAGTGCTCGCACCGCTTTTCGTCGCGGTCGCGCTGGCCGTCAAACTCAGCTCCCCGGGCCCTGTTTTTTATGTCTCCGAGCGTGTGGGGCGCAAGGGACGCATCTTCAGACTCTGGAAGTTCCGCACCATGGTGCCCAACGCCGAAAAGCTGAAGGCGTCGCTCATGGCTGCCCATGCCAGCAACGACATTCTCTTCAAGATGAAGAACGATCCGCGCATCACCCCCATTGGGCGGATCCTGCGCAAGTTCAGCCTCGATGAACTGCCGCAGATCTTCAACGTTCTTCTGGGCGATATGAGCCTGGTCGGCCCCCGCCCCCCACTCGCAACGGAAGTTGCACGTTACGAGCTGAAACATTACCGCCGTCTCGAAGTTCTTCCCGGCCTCACCGGCCTGTGGCAGGTTCGGGCACGACACGAACCATCCTTTGACCAGTACATCGCCCTGGACATCGCCTATGTCGAAAACTGGAATTTCTGGATGGACCTCAAAATCCTTATCCGCACGGCCGAAGTAGTCGTTCGCGGAACTGGATCCTGATGCCCGCTCTCTGCCCGGCTCCACCAGAGCCAGGCAGGAGCGAACACCGTTTTCCCCTTTTCCGGCATGGAAACCTCCGTGCTACTGGAGCATTCAGCTCATGCGTATTTTGCTAACCGGCTCAAACGGGCAGGTCGGCACGGAGTTCCGCAAAACAAGCGGGCACGATGCCGAGATTATTTCTACCGGGAGCCGCGATCTTGACCTCACCCGCGAGGCGGAAATTCGCCGTTTCGTACGGGAAGTCAAACCCGATGTCATTGTGAATGCCGCTGCCTTCAGCGATATCGACGCCGCTGAGCGGAACTGGGACGCCTGTTTCGCCATCAACGCCATCGCTCCCGTCATCCTCGCCGAGGAAGCTCATCGTCTCGATGCGCTTCTCATCCACTACTCGACCGACTACGTCTTCGACGGCACGAAGTCTTCTCCCTATACGGAAAAAGATCCAACCTCGCCCCTCAATGTATACGGAGCCTCCAAGGTCGCGGGAGAAGAAGGCATCGCCGGCAGCTTTGCCCGCGCCATCATTCTCCGAGTCGGCTGGATCTATAGCCTTGAAGGCGACAACTTCCTGCGCTCCGTTCTACGGCTCGCCGAGAACGCTGAAGAACTGGAAGCGGTCAGCGACCAGCTTGGAACCCCCACCTCCGCGCTCGCAATCGCGCAGGCCACCAGGCAGCTCATCCGTATCTACGAGACCGTCCCGCGAATCCAGTTCCCTACCGGCATCTTTCACCTCGCCGCACAGGGTTCTACCTCGTGGCATGGCTTCGCATCCGCCATCGTGAATGCCCTTGCCGAACGCAAGGAAGCGCTGGTGCTGCCAGTCGAGCCTGTGGAACATTTCGCTTTTGCCCGCAGGCCTGTGAAGCTCGCGCTTGACTGCAAGAAATTTCACGAGGCTTTCGGTTTCCAGCTTGCTCCCTGGGAAGATCAGCTGAAGGAGGTGCTGGCCGAAGCGCAGCCGTTCGGCAGCAGTCCACCAAGGATCAAGCGAGTCGACTCCGCAGAGACCGTATCACGTCTTCGCGTGACGAAGGTCTAGGGAGCACGCATCGATTTCTCATTGCGAACAGGAAAAACATTCCTGTTCGCAAAATCGATACACACAGGACAACATTTGTCAGTTGCCCGGATACAGATCAATGCTGCCCAATTACAACCAAAGATACATTGGTCTGGGTCGTCTTCAGCGCGATAATATGTGTAATAAGGTTCATTCAGCCGATACCATCGTCGTCGAAATGCACGACGGAGTGACTACGACCCGGATCGTGACGGGCGGTATCGGTATTGGTTATCTGTTCAAGCCCGGCAAAACCAGACGGGCACTTCAAGCGTCATAACAGACGATATTGCAAGTGTTGGCGTGAAAACTTTCATCATGCCGATCTCCTGAGATACGACCGTCGTCACTGCGCGCATCTGCCACAGTTCACCGGCGCCGGAGGCTTCAGGACATTTGAATTTCGGAAACGGTCATACAGGCATCGATGAGCTCCAATACTGAACTCTCCCCATTATGTAATGTCACGATCGCCGCAAATGCCGGAGGCGTCGCACGTCCGAGGCGCACGCCGGAGCATTCGAATTTGCAGGAAATGCTTCAACAGTTACCATTCGTCGCCACCACGGCGCTTCGGCAAAACTCCGAAGCTTCGCTCCTGCTTACCCTGGACGAGGTCTCCGTTCTGCGTGCTGCTGCCGAGAGAATGGGCACCAGCCTCGACCTGTATCTTGCCGGCTGCTTTTCGGCCCTCCTCTCCCGGCTGCTCTGGCACGAAAGTGTTTCGATTATCCGGATCGGCGTCTCCCCGGAGGTTTTGACCTGCGTCTGGGATAGCACAACGCCATTCCGGTCGGCCTACGCCAGCATGCGTACAGAGCTTCTCGAAGCTTCCAGCCAGATTGCCGATGCCGGCCCCAGCTTTCTTTTCCTGCCGGAAAGTAAAACCTTTCAGCCTTCATCTTCAGCCTCTCTCCGGCTCACTGCCGGTGCCGGACCTGCGGGCTCGCTTCAGCTATGGCTTACAAGCGCCGCGGGCCGCTGGTCGAGCGACATCCTGGTGGGCTGGCTCGATTCCCTGCGCTGCCTGTGGCTGGCTTCTGCTGCCACTCCCGAGCTGCCGCTTCGCCAACTCCCACTCCTCAGCCAGAACGATCTGGCCGCGCTTTACACCGGGCTGAATCAATCATCGGTGGCATTTCCCTCCATCCAGGAGGGGATCTCGGCCTGGCAGGCAATTGCCCGGCAGGCTGCGGCAACACCCTCGGCAATTGCGGTGCGCCACGACGGCCGCCAGTTAACCTACGCCGAAATCGAAGATCTGAGCAATCTCCGGGCACGCCAGCTTATCTCCCTTGGCGCCGGCAAGGATCGTCCCGTAGCCATCTGCATGGAACGCTCCGAGCTACTGCCGGTCGCGCTTCTCTCGATCCTCAAGTCTGGCTCCTGTTACGTGCCGCTCGATCCGCATCACCCGCGGCAGCGCCTTACTTCGATCCTCGAAGAATGCAAACCGGTTGCTGTGCTCTCGGACACGCACCATGCGTCCTCGTTCGATGGAGTCGTCTCCTGTCCGGTACTGCAGATGGATACGGCATGTCCTGAGATATCTCCAGAGCCCGTGCTTGCGTCGCCCGCTCCTGACGATCTCGCCTACATCATCTACACCTCGGGCACGACCGGAAAGCCGAAAGGCGTCCAGATCAGCCAGGTGTCCCTGCTGAACCTGCTGGAAACCATCCGGCAGAAACCCGGCCTGTCCCCGAGGGATCGCTGGCTGGCAGTGGCGACGATCTCGTTCGACATCGCCACCATGGACATGCTGCTCCCGCTTTTCACCGGCGCCACTCTCGTCATCTCCAGCCGTAACGCCGGAGGCGACCCGTATGAAATGGCGGCCCTCATTGAGCAGGAAGACGTAACCGCCATGCAGGCCACGCCCTTCACGCTCAAGCTGCTCGCGAACTCCGACTGGCAGGGCAAACAGGGATTGAAGGTCATTGCCGGCGGCGAAGCACTGCCCCGCGATCTCGCCAACCAGCTCATCGATCTCGGCTGCGAGCTCTGGAACTGCTACGGCCCGACTGAAACCACGATCTATTCCAGCGTCATCCGTATCCATCCGGGCAATGGCATTGTGCCCATCGGCGGACCGGTCGCAAATACGAATCTCTACGTCATGGATGACGCAGGCCGCCTTGTGCCTCCCGGCGTTCCGGGCGAGCTGTACATCGGCGGGATCGGCGTCAGCCACGGCTATCTCGATCGTCCTGAGCTGACGGCACAGCGCTTTGTGTCCGATCCTTTATCGACGGACCCGGCTGCACTTTGTTTTCGCACCGGAGACCTCGTCCGCTACCTCAGCACGGAAGAGATGCAGTACATGGGGCGTCTCGACCATCAGGTCAAACTTCGTGGCTTCCGCATCGAGCTCGGCGAGATCGAGTCCGTACTGCGTACTCATCCCATCGTCGCGGACGCCGCCGTCATCCTTCGCGAAGACACGCCGGGTGAGCCGCGCCTGATCGCATATTTCACCGAAGACCCATCGTCCGTGTCCGGCGTGAAGGCCGATCTCCGCGCCTACGCCAGCCGTCTTCTGCCGGAGTACATGCTGCCGTCCCGCGTCATCCGCCTCGATAAAATGCCGCTCACCGGCAGCGGAAAGGTCGATCGCCGCGCACTGCCCGTTCCGGAAATGATGGAAGGCGAGGATTATGGAGCGCCACGCCCGGTCGCTGCGGGTGTGGAACCGGCTTCTCCTCTCGAAGCACAGCTGCTGCTCGTCTTTCGCGAAGTGCTCAACAACAACGCCATCGGTGTCACCGACAGCTTCTTCGATTACGGCGGCTACTCCGTACTCACTGCGCGCCTGTTCTCACGGATCCACCGCACGCTCGGACGCAAGCTGCCGATCAGCATGCTCTTCGACGGCCCTACGCCGCGCAAGCTGGCCGCGCTGATCGAAAAGGGCATGACGCCGTCCATCATCGTGCCGATCCGGACAGAAGGCGCGGCAGCGCCGCTTTTTATCGTGCATTCCTACCTGATCTACGCAGTGCTGCTCGAATCCATTGAGCCGGATCGCCCGATTTACGGCATACGAGAACTTGAAGACGCCCAGATCGGCATCCCGCTCGAAGATCGCGCCCGGCTCTACTGTGCCGAGATAGAGAAGACCTGCCCGTCCGGACCAGTTCATCTTGCCGGGTGGTGCGCTGCAGGATCGCTCACCGTCGAAGTAGCGAAATACCTTCGCGAACACGGCCGTACCGTCACCACCGTCTCCCTGTTCGACGCGGAAAGACCCGGCTGGCAGCCAGACGTCAGGGCAGGCGAAAGCCTGCTCACGGCCAGGATACGCAGCTCTCGCAACTTTCATCGTGAGCGCATGCGCGGGCTCAGTCTGCGCGGCAAAATTTCATACATGTATGCACAGTGGTCACGGCGCTGGGAGGACGCAGTCGAACGATTTGCGACCCGCCATCGTGTCGTCTTTACCTGGATCCAGGAACGCATGCCCTTCCTCTTGCCGGAAGCCTTGCGCTACGGTTCGGCCGGGGTGGCTCCAAACGAGCTCATGCCCACGAAGACACAGCGCTATCCGGGCGAGATCGTTCTCTTCCGTGCAAGTGACGTCGCCCAGATCGACGGAGCGGATCCATCTCTCGGCTGGGATTCTGTCGCCAGCCAGGGAGTTCGGATCGAGTTCGCGCCAGGGGATCATGAATCCATGTTTCGCCCGCCCCACCTGGCCACGTTCGGAAGCATTCTGCGGCGCGTCCTGAGCGAAGGCGAAGCCGCTCTCAGCGCTTGATCTTGCACAAAAGGCCACCCAATGGGTGGCCTTTTGCATAGCTGTACAGCTGCCGAACCGTTAGCTTGTGGCAGCAACCGCCCTGCTCGCAACGGGCTGCCGCTTCACTCCCCTGGCCAGATACTTCGTGACCCGGAACGCAGTAAAACGCGAGCCGAATGCGAAACGCATGACCGGGCCGAAGCTGAAAGCAGCGGACACGCCGGTAAAGTAAAGCCCGTGCACCGACGACTCAAAACCCGGCGAAAGAATGGGCGCATCTTCAAGGCGCTTGATCTTGGTGGCCAGCGATGGGCTCAGGAACTTCAGGCGATTCACATCAACACGATAGCCGGTAGCGACTACGCAGTGATCGACCACCTCTTCGACGATCTTCCCGTTCTTGTCCTTCAAGGTCAGGTGAACCTTGCCATTACGAATCTCAGCCGTCTGCGGGGTCATGCCGGTATGAACAGGCACGCGGCCTTCGATACCTTTTCTGACGGTCCATCCAGCGGACGGGCCAAGGAAGCGCTTGACCACCTTCACGCGGAAGTCAGAAGGAAGGTGATAGAAGATCTGCGGCATGTCGGTCACAAAGCGTGCCTTCCAGCCCGGCCCAACGCCACTGCGCGGCGAGCGGAGGCGCTGCCAGAGCGGCTCGCGGCCAGGGTGTGGCGCATCGTGGAAGCGGACCGCGCTGCGGCGCGCATACACCGAAACATCGGCATCGCCGTCCTTCAGCAATGCAGCCAGATCCAGCGCCGAAGCGCCCGAACCGACGACCGCAACCTTGCGTCCGGCAAAGGTCTTGGGATCCTTGTGCACCGAGCTATGCGTTACATAGGCCGGATCGAGATTGCGGAAGCATTGCGGCAGATAGGCGAAATGCGTGATCCCTACTGCGACTACAACCTTCTTCGCCGAAACCGTCTCGCCGCCCTCCAGCGTCAGCCGGAAGCCGTCCTTGACCTCTTCGATCAGGGTGACGAAACGATCGTCCAGTTCTGGAACCATTCGGCGCTGGAATTCGTCACCATAACTGACAAATGTTTCCAGGCTGACCGGAATCTTTTCGTGGTCGTAAGGGATGTTGCGCTCTGCGCAGAATTTTTCGAGTGTGAAGATGGAGGAGGGGTCAGAAAGGTTTGAAGCGAAGCCGTCAGACTTCAACATCATGCCTTCCGGCATCTGCTCCCGCCACGTGTACATCAGCTTGCCGAAGATGCGAAAGGGGATACCGCTCTCACGCAGATGGGCTGCAATCGAGAGACCGTAAGGACCAGCTCCCACAATGGCTACTTCAGTAAAATTCGACATATAACCTCTCACGAAGCGGTGAGCCGACACAACACCGCAAGCTCGCGTTGGAGTCTGTTTTAGTTGAGCAGAATGCCGCTAGACCGTAGCATAATGCAGTGATTTTGGCCCTCACAATCAAACTTTCGTGCAATAAGCGATGGGCAAAAAATCGGTTCTATTAATTGATATAAGCCGGAAACTATTATTTTGATGCGACCGAAAGTTCTCCTGTTGATGACTTGCTGCTGGGTTCCTCCCGCACGTTTCGCGCTCGTGCTTCTGAGAGAAGGGTGCGATGTCGATGCGGTGTGTCCTCCGGGCCATGTCATTCGAAAGGTCAAAGGAATCGGCCAGGCCTATCCCTACAACGGCTTTCAGGGTTCGCTTCGCAACGCCATTCTCGAGTCTCGACCCGACTTCATCATTCCCTGCGACGACTACGGCACATCCAACCTCTACGAGATCTGGCAGGCCGAATTGCGCAATGGCGATCCGCACAAGCTCGCCGCGCTCATTGCCCGCTCGCTCGGTAATCCGGATAACTGTCATCTCGTCACCGAACGTGGGCGCTTTCTCGATGTCGCGAAACAGCTCGACATCCTGATTCCCAAAACCGACACGCTCCCTCCAGCGGCCAACGTCAAAAGCTGGCTTCGTACGCAGTCTTTCCCGGCCTACCTCAAGGCGGATGGCACATCCGGCGGCGTGGGTGTGCGTCGCGTCGAAAATGCCGAAGATGCGCAACTCGCAGCTGCGGATCTCTCCCGCCCCCCCGGCATGCTACGAGCCTTGAAGCGCTTCCTGGTCGATCAGGATCGCCGCCTTCTCTTGCCGTTTCTCAAGCGCGTTCACCCTTCGCTCAGCCTGCAGGAGTTCATCGAAGGAAACGAAGCCAACGCCGCTGTCGCCTGCTGGCAGGGCGAACTGATCGGCTGCATCTGCTTCGAAGTCATAGAGCGGACCGAAGCCCTCGGCCCGGCCGCTGTGCTGCGCGTCATCCGGCATCCGCAGATGGAATCGGCAGCCAGGAAGCTGGTGTCGCATCTGCAGCTGACCGGCCTCTACGGCCTCGACTTCATACTTTCCGCAACCGGCGACGCTTATCTTCTTGAGATGAACGCCCGCGCCACCCAGACCTGCCACCTGGTGCTGGGTGACGGCCGCTCGCCTATCCCTGCCCTCGCTGCCCGCCTGGCCGGCCACGATGCCCCGCCGGCAAAGACCGTCACCGAACTCGATACGATCGCTCTTTTTCCCGCCGAATGGCTCAGGGACCCGCAAAGCACTTACCTTGAAGCCGCTTACCACGATGTTCCCTGGGAGGCGCCCGAACTGATCGATGCAAGCCTGACGCCGAATCTTGAGCAGCGCCTTCGCTTCAAGCAGGGCAGCCAGGTCCTGGAGTTCAAAGCGTCCGTGCAGGCACGGTCTTACAAGAACTGACTGCGTCCGCGTCAGAAGTCCTGGCTCTGCCGTGCTCGCTCAGTTTCCCGAAGTTCTTCCTCCGCGGGCGGGATCCGGCTGCCGTCCATCGCATGTACAACTGCCGGAGGCCTGGGACGCATGGTCTTACCATCCAGCACCGGAGCCTTGCTCGAAACCTCCGTGCTCCAGTCCTCTTGCACATCCAGCACGTCGCCAGCCTGCAACTGCGGCAGATAATCCATTTCCTCGGGGATCTCGACCTCTACGCGCACCTCTCTGGCCGCCGCTTCCCAGGTGCTCATCCCGCCAATCACCAGCATCAGCGGCAGAATCATGGCGCTATTCAGCAGGTTGTCGATCGCCGTCATCAGGATGACGCCGACAAATGCGTGGCGTAGATTCAGATCTTCGATATCGGAGCGCGCAATCGGAAACCAGGCGACGCGGACCACGGGAATCAGCTGCATGGCTTCAAGCGCAAGCAGCCCGAACAGCCCGTACATGCCAAAGGTCAGCAGCCACAGGCCAGCCGGGCGCATCTGCAGATGGCTCCACCAGTCCCACTGGTTCGATCCCAGCAATGGTTGCTCCAGCGCAAGGCTGACAGTTCGCTCGTCACGTGCCAGGCGTGTGCCGAGGGAACCCCGTCCGATCTTTTTCAGAAAAGCCGAGACATCGTGCGCAGCCGCATTATGGTGTACCGTTTCGCTCAGCGAAACGATGTTCAGCAACCTAAGGCTCGCAAACGACAGAATGCCCACCACCAGAACGATGGCGCAGACACGCGGAAAGTACTTCCGGCTGATAAACACCAGCGGCAGCAAAGCGAAAAGCAGCACAATGCTGCCAGTCGACTGGCACAGGATCGTAGTGACGCAGAGGATGATAGCGACCAGCGCCGTCGGCAAACCAAGAATGCGCTCGAATGTGTGCCGCAGCCACAGCCACACCGAGAGGAGCGCCGCGGTCGCCATCCAGATTCCGAGCTGCGTTCCGTTTTCAAGGAAGCCGATTGGCCGATACCCGAAATAGCGCTTCACCCTTACCCACCGCAGCGGCTGAAAGCCGTAAAGGTGTGCATAGAATTGTGGTCCGTAGTAAATCTCTACGAGGCATATCGGCACATACAACAGGCCCGCAATCACAAACGCCTTCGCGGCCAGGCGCAACGATGCGGTGTCGGAGAAATACAGCCTGCCCAGCACGTAAGGCACACCCCATGACAGCAGCTGGTAAATCTCATCCTGCAGCCCATGCCCCACGTCTCCCGGATTCGCAATCGTCGAGAGCAGCGGCACCATGCACCACATCGCCATCGGCAGGTCCCAAAAGGTCAGGCGGAACCTGCGGAAGATCTTGCGATCGAAGAGAAAGACACACAGCAGCCCGGTAAATCCGGTCACCGTCGCCTTGGTGAAAAAGTAGTTCGTGGCAAGGCTGTCGCCGAGAATCGTGTACGGCTGTGGGTCTTCGCTGGCCAGGAAATGAGCAGCAGGCAGGATGGCCCATCCGCCCAGAAAGTTGAGCAGAATGGCCACACGGATCGGGTAACGCCGAAAGAAGAACAACGCCACCGGCACCCAGAGTATGAACGCCAGCATCGGGGGAAAGATCATAGCGGGTCTCTGCTCAGCCATCGTGGGCTTGAGCGATCAATTCTGAATAGCCCACAAAGTATGAGCAAAATGGAAGGAAAACAAGAGAAATCTCAGGACGGCGTTATCTCGGGCGTGCAGGAACCAAGGGTCGACAGCATCGTAGGCGGGCGTACCGCGACCGTCCATGGCAAATCTATTCGATGGCCAGGAAGAGAAGCAATTACACAGAGGTGGGATGGTCCGGACAAAAAACGGGCAGCCCCTTCGGGCTGCCCGTTCTGTTTCTTCGTCTCCTGCCCGCGCTACGTGGGGTAGCAGCAGGCCCGGATCCGGTTTTAGTTGGTGTAGGTCCAGGCGAGAATATCCTGGATCGCCGATGCGCCTCCGGTGCCGCCTGTGAATCCGACATAGGCTGTGCTGTTACCAACCACTGACGGAATGTTGATGTTGAAACTGGCGGTGGCGGAAGCGTTGGTTGACGTATCCGTCAGGGTCAGCGTTAGTGTGGTGCCGTTGTACACGATGTGCGCATGCATCGTGTGTCCGCTGTGGAGATCGATACCGCTGGTGGAGAGGTTGACCGAAGGAGTGCTGGGGAGCGCTCCATCCGTGTAAACGCCGGTCGAATCCGAACCTTCACCCGAGTTGTTGAACAGGTCGAACTTCACCGCGACGCTCTTGTCGAGGAACTGGTAGCCCAGGCCCTCTCCGAAGATGCCCACTGCAGTCGGCCCCTGGTTCTGGATCGCGAAGGTAAATCCATCCGCGTCCGCGTTCGTCAACTGGAAGGTGAAATCGGTGACGAAAGACTTCACGCTGACCGGCTTGCTGTACCAGGCAGTTCCCTGCTGGTTGGGTCCACCGTTGGTCAGCATCAGCTTCGTTCCAGCGCGTTCCGTGTTGCCGTTGATAACGACCGATGAAGCGCTCGAAGCAAAGCCGCTTGCGAAGTTGATCGCCGCATTCGTTGTCGTTCCGGTAGAGCTCGTATTGTTAACGACGTAGTTCACGGTCGATACCGAGCTATTGGTATAGCCCGACGCTACTGCAATTGCCTGCACCGTCTGCGAAGAGCTCACCGTGAAGACCTTGGTGTACTTCGTCGACGAGGCCGTCGGAGTCGTTCCGTTCGTCGTGTAGTAGACTGTCGCGCCGGGGGTCGAATCCGTCAGCGCCACGATCTGCGGAGCGGTGTAAGTTCCGCCGCCTACACTGAACACCGGAGCTGCTGCCGCCGGTGCCCCGCTTCCACCCGTGAAGCTCCACGAGAGAATCGACTGCGTGGCCGAGGCGCCGCCCGTACCGCCGGTGAAGCCGACAAGAGCCGTGTTCGCTCCCACGACGGAAGGAATGTTCACCGAGAATGTGGTCGAGAACGTTGTCTTGGTCACGGTGTCGGTGATCGTCATTGCGAGCTTGCCGCTGTTGTACACCATGTGGACTGACATGATGTGTCCGCTATGCAGGTTGATCTGGTTGGTGGGGACATTCACCGACGGAACCGTCGGAAGCGCTCCATTGGTGTAGACGCCCACTGAGTTCGTTCCTTCACCACCAGCGTTGAAGAGATCGAACTTGATCGCGACGCTCTTGTTAATCCCCTGGTAGCCCATGCCGCTTCCGAACAGGCCAACCGCATTCGGACCCTGGTTCTGTAGCGTGAAGGTCAGGCCGTTTGCATTCGGATTTACCTGCTGGAAAGTGAAGTCATTGGTGAATGACTGCACATTCGCCGGCGCCGAGTACCAGGCGCTGGCTGCTTCGTGGTAACCGCCATCCGTCAGCACCAGTGCCGAACCGCTGACCTTGGCCGTACCGTTCAGATCCAGCTTGCCTGTTGAGTTTGCGAAGTTGGCAAAGTTGATGTTCTGCGACTGGATCGTGTAAGTGGCAGTCGTCACCGCGCTGGGCGTGTAGCCCGTCGCAGTTCCGATCGCCTTGATCGTGGTGGAGACGGCGAGTGTGAGCGGCTTCGTGTATACGGATGAAGCAGCCGTGGGAGTGGCGCCATTCGTCGTGTAGTAGATCGTTGCGTTCGGAGTGGCAGTCGCAATCGAAACCGTCTGACCCGTCGGATAGGTGCCGCTGGCAAGGCTCAATGTCGGAGCCTTCGCCTGCGGGGGCGTGCCGCCGCTACCAGAGCTGCCTGTCGAGCCCGAGCCAGTACCAGTAGAGCCCGAACCGGAACCTGTCGAGCCTGAGCCGGAACCTGTGGAACCCGAACCAGAACCAGTAGAGCCGCTGCCGGAACCGGTAGAACCGCTGCCTGTCGAGCCCGAACCGGTCCAGGTTAGAACCGTCATCGAGTGCGCGGGGAGCGTGTAAGTGGTGGTCGGAGTGATGGTGGCCGTGGAGGTCTTGACTCCAACCACGTTCGAGGTTTCATTGCTGTCGGTGATGTTGGTCGAGTTCAGAACACTCACGTTCACCGTGCCATTCGGAGCATTGGCGCCGCTCAGAATAACCGGCAGGGCCGTGGTCGGGCTGAGGTTGAAGAGAACAGCGCTGTGTGAAGTTCCGTTGACGAAGGCAAACGACTGAATATAGTGAGCCGTCATAGCCAGCAGGTCATCGAAGTTGGGCAGCTGGGCCCATGTGGGGTTGTTGCCCGTCTGGGCTGTCTGCACCATCTGCCCCTGGATGGCCGTGTTGGCCAGAGCCTGTCCGATAAATGTCGGACGACGCAGATCGGTAACGCCGTTCATGTCCACGACCATGCCGAAGAGCTGGGTCGACTCGCCATTGCTTGCGTAGTAGATGTATCCAGGCAGTTCGTAGGTGTTCTGCACCGTTACACCGAGGCGCATCTGCTGGAGCATGTGGTCGGCCAGCGCGACGCCGGCACCGAGCGAAGGTTCGAACTGGTTCATCTGGGTCTGCGTGAGCGTTCCGCCTACCGTGCCCATGTTTTCTTCGTAAATCGCCAGCTTGGTCGGCTTCGCCGTGCCCGAGGCCGAGGTGATGGACTGAGTTGCAGTCGTGTAGTTTTCGTAGGAGGTGCCGCCCGGCGTATCCATGAATTCGGGCTCAGCGAACAGTCCCTGGAACATGCTGTTCGTGCTCAGCGAGTTCACAGTACCGGCCAGGTAAGGAGCGATGTCGATCGAGTCGTGCTCGGTGCTCGCCGCCAGAACCTCGCCCGTATAGTAAGGAACAGCAGACCAACCGCCGACGACCAGGTCGAACTTGCTGGGGTCGAAGCCCGCGGCCTTTCTCGCTGCACCGAAGACCTGGTTCGCCCATGCGCCATACTGCGGAGCGGCCATGTTCTCACCCAGGAAGACACCGTTCCACGTCTCGTTTCCGAGCTCGATGTGAATGGTCTTGAAGACATCGGTCCAGGGAGCTGTCTGCCCCTGCGCAACGCGCATCGCGCTGTAGGTAGTCGATCCGGAACCGGTGAGGTAGTCGATGAAGTCGGCGATTTCCTGCGGTGAGGTGGCCAGCGGAATGGTGATGAACGGATCGGCGCCAACCTGCTTGCACAGCGTCAGGAATTCAGGAATGCCATAAGGGATCTGGTCGATCTCATTGGCGTTGGTGAATGCGCCCTCGCGGTAACGGCCGAATGCCGGCGTGATTTCGTCATACAGATCGGCGCCGATAGCAGCCGTCGTATTCATGCGCAGTGTGCCGGGCTGGAGAGTCGTCAGAGCATCGACGACCGGATCGCGGAAGGCGGTGACATTCGAGCTTTCCCCATCGGTCTGCTGCATGGAGACGTCGTCGATAAGCATGCCGGAGTTGTTCAGTACGAACGAAAGCTCAAGAGTACCGATCTGGCTGCCATTCTCGTTCGCGGTGAAGTTCACCGTGTAGTCGGCCCACGAATTGGTCAGCTGAACCGTCTTGGCCACGAACGCGGCCTCATTGGTAAGGCGCAGCGCATTGACGGTCACCTGGTTTGTGCCGCCAAGGCCCTTCGCGCGGAACGTGATGGCAAAGTTGCCCTTCATATTCACGAAGGCATGACCGGCCGTGCTGTCGAAATAGCTGGTGAGCTGGCCGTTCGCGTTCGCACCGATCGCCGAGACACTCAGCGCCTGCTTGCCCGGCGTCTCAGGAGAGAGATCGGTGGTATCGGAAGTGAAGGTAGCGCCTGTTCCGGAGGTAGCCCAGCCATCTGTGGCGTCATTCGTAAACGCCCTGGTCACGAGCACGTAGTCGTTGATAGCCAGACCCAGGCTCTTGTCGAACTGCACCGTTATCTGGCTGCCGTTTGTAGTGCTGGTCTTCACCGTTCCCGTGGTGCCGGCCTGAGCGCCCGACATTACGTAATAGCTGGCGCCCGTCCAGAAACCCGCGGGCTGCGGATTGTAGGTGTTCGCATCCAGGCAGGTGTTGCCCGCAACGACGATGCACTGCAGGATGCTGCGATACCGCATGGGCTCGAAGCCTGGATTCGTAAACACCAGGTTCTTCATCATCTGCCCGGAATCGTAGTTGTCCTGGTCGCCCAGGTTGATACCCAGTCGGGTTACAGAGGGCTGCACGACCGTGCTGCCGATCGCGATGTTCGTAGGAACAGTCGCATTCGACTGGGCCCTAAGGGTTGATGTAAATCCCACGAAAGTCAGTAGTACAAGCCATGGGATAGTGACATACTTCAACTGAGCATACTTCGTCCACACGCGCATAAATGCGACTCCTCAATACTGAAAATGGAAAAAACTGCGAGGGTTTTTTTAATTACTTTTTGATTACTTAATTGTCGGAAACGAGGTCGAGTAAAGGTGGCGACCCGCCTTTTTCCGCATCAAGCTTTGTGTGCTACAGCCCCGCCCGCATTCGTCTTTCTGTCTGTTTCTTATTGGCAGCAGAGGCCCCGGAATGGGCCTAAAGAGGTGGTTGGTTTGAACTTTTTAACTTTAAACTGGCACTACTGAACTGCTATGCCTTCTCCCTTAAAAGATTCGAGAAATTTAAAGCTGGCTTACTTTCTAAGCCGATATCCGGCCGTCTCGCATACCTTTTTTCTGAAAGAGATCCTGGGCCTTCGCAAGCTCGGCTTTCATATTGAAGCCGCTTCTGTGAATCTTCCCGATCGCCCTTTCGACAAGCTTCCCATCAGTGAAATGGAGGAGGCTCGACAAACTTATTTTCTGAAATCGGTCCCGTTCTGGGAAGTACTTTGCACTGTGGTAACCATTACCTTCGTGCATCCGATTTCCGCCCTCCGCGGAGCCCGTTTTGCCATCCAACTAGGCGGATGGAATCTGTACCGTAAAATTTACGCATTGTTCTACCTGATCGAGGCATTTCTTCTCGGTCACTGGATGCGCAAAAGAGGCCTGAACCACCTTCACACTCACTTCGGTGGCTCGGTTGCGACGGTAGCGATGCTCGCCGCCCGCACATGGGATTTTGAATACTCTCTGACAATTCACGGCCCCGAAGAGTTCTACGAAGTAGAGGATTGCTATCTGCCTGCCAAGATTGCACAGGCGAAATTTATCTTTTGTATCAGCGACTTCTGTCGAAGTCAGTTAATGAAGTACTGCGATCCTGCCCAATGGGACAAAATGCAGGTGATACGTCTGGGCGTCGATCCCGATGAGTTCAAGCCGGTTCACAGGGGATGCAAAAAGGCTTTCGAAATCGTTTGCGTGGGACGCCTGGTACCCGCGAAAGGCCAGCACATTCTGCTCCGCGCACTCTTTCTACTGCAAACCAAGGGCCATAATCTGCATCTAAGATTGATCGGGGATGGGCCGGACCGCGCCAGCCTGGAGAGCGAAGTTCAGCGCAATCACGCGGCGGATATGGTTACCTTCTACGGCGCCCTCAACCATGATGAAACCAGGCAGCAACTGGCAGAAGCGGATATCTTTACGCTCGCCAGTTTCGCCGAAGGCATTCCCATCGCGCTGATGGAAGCCATGGCGATGGGCATTCCCTGTGTAAGTACAAATGTAGCCGGAATCCCTGAATTAATACGTAACAATATTGATGGCCTGCTGGTTCCTGCTTCTTCCGTCGAAGACCTTGCGGCAGCGATCGAAGAGCTGATCGTGAATTCGGAATTGCGTGGCCGCTTCGCGCAGTCCGGCCGCGAACGCGTCATGGATCGCTACAACCTGCCGGCCAATCTTGAGGCGCTCGCAACTGCCTTTCAACAGAAGCTCAAATAAAGAGTTCAGAAAGCACGACTCGCTACCATGTCTAACGTAACCACACCGGTGACCGGCTCCCAGCCATTCGATATCTCCATCGTTATTGTTTCCTTCAATACTCGAAACGTTTTACGAGAATGCCTAGAAGCAGTCGAGCGTGAGTCCGTTGGGCTGAAGGTCGAGACGCTGATCGTCGACAACAACTCTTCCGACGGCTCGCCGGAGATGGTCGAGAAGGATTTTCCCCACGTCCGGCTCTTTCGCAGCGAGGTCAATCTCGGCTTCGGCGCCGCCAACAATGTCGCACTCGAAGTTGCCCAGGGCCGCTACATCGTCCTTCTAAACTCTGACGCGTTCCTTCGCCCCGGCTCGTTGCGGCTTGCGGTGAAACACATGGACGAGCGGCCGGCCGCAGGGCTTGGTGGAGCGCGCCTGGTAGGCCGCGACGACTCATGGCAGCCCTCGGCGCGCATGTTTCCTTCACTCCGAACCGATTTCTTCGTCTACACCGGTCTCGCGCACAAGTTCCCGAAATCCCGCATGTTTGGCCGCTTCGACCGCACCTGGGCCGATCAGTCGGAGGCCGCTATCGTCGACTGGGTACCCGGAGCGTTCTCCATCATCCGTGCCGAAGCGCTTGCGAAGGTCGGCTTCTTCGATCCCATCTTCTTTCTCTACGCGGAAGAGGTCGATCTCTGCCGCCGCATCCAGCAGGCCGGCTACGAGATCTGGTACTGGCCGGACATCGTAGTCGTGCACATCGGCGGCGAATCCTCCCGCCAGGTCAAGTCACTGGAAATGTCTTCTACCGGAGCGCAACTGGTCCTTTGGCGCATGCGCAGCACCCTGCTCTACTACCGTAAGCATCATGGACCGTCGGCGTGGGGCGCTAAAATGCTCGAGCTTACCCTCTACCGGCTGACCGCATGGCGCAACCGGTCAAGCGACGATCCTCGCCGGCAAGCACGCTGGCGTGAGCAGCAGAACTTCATCACGCTGATGAACCGGGCCTGGACCGAAACCCAGGGCGGACGGGTATCGCCGCCGCGCCCCTGGTAGGAACAGCTATGAAGCGTCATCTCAAGTCACTTGTGAGCGGCCCGCTGACCATCGCCTTCCGGGCAACAGACGGGCTGCGCCGTAATCTCACGCGAGTCTCCGCGCACGCGCGCCTGGCTGCAGATCTTGCCTTTCCTCTTCCGGCCTCGACCGTGATTGAAGGCCGGGCCTGGGTTTTCGGCACCAGGCGCATTCGCTTCGGAGAAAACGCCCTGCTATATCCTTCGCTTCATCTTGAAACCCAGGGAAACGCCACCATCACGGTAGGCGAAAGCGTAGTCATCTCGCGTGGCGCACACCTGGTCGCCATGGCCGGCATCACGATAGGCGACGGCACCATGATCGGCGAATACACCAGCATCCGCGACGCCAATCATAGCCGGAACGAAGGACTGACCATCCGCGAATCCGGCCACGCTGCGAAGCCCATCAACATCGGCAAGGAAGTCTGGATTGGACGCGGCGTAACCGTGGTCGGCGGTGTCACCATCGGCGATCGCGCCACCATTGGAGCTAATGCCGTCGTCACGCGCGATGTGCCTGCAGGCACCGTCGTTGGAGGCGTGCCCGCCGTCCCCCTCCGCTCAAGACAAAATTAAGCCACAAATGAAATGGCCGGGATCGATGATCCCGGCCATTTCATTTGCGATTACCTGCTCTGCTGGTCAGGGAACCTGCCGATCAGCAATTCCCGATCGAATGGCGGCAACCAGGTGCGATAGTGCGTTGCCGGGTAATCCGTTGGCTCCAGGCCGGGTACATTGCGCGAAATCACGAAATATTTCGGCTGTACGACCGGCAGCATGGACAGATACCAGTGCAGCTTCAGGATTGGGTCTTCGAGCGACGCGTGCTTCTCGGCATCTCGGTCCATGATGAACACCGCGTCTGACTGCGTTGTGGCGTCATACTCAAACCCCGCGCTGACATTCTTGCGCGGAATGCCTCGCTCGACGAGCGCATTTCCTGCTGCCATTTCCGCACGCTGCAAAGCAAAGAAGTCGTGGCTGATGGCAACGCCATACAACCCCAGAACTACCACCAGCGCCCACAGAACAGCCGGTACTCGTCGCACGGGGTTCTTCTTCTGCAGTAGATAAAGAATGCCGATCATCGCGCCCGGCAATAGAGGGATCGGGTACCGGTCAAAGAAGATGGTCCCGGCAACACGCGCCCAGATGACCCAGATATAGAGCGTGAAGAACGGTACGAAGATGATCGACCAGACCTCGCCTGCGGAAAGTGTACCGGCAGCATCCCGCAGAATTTCGGCCCAGCGTTCGAACGTAAGCTTCCACCGCCGTGGCGCAGGAACGATCTCGTGCAGCACCAGCGCCCACGCCACATAGGTCGCAAGTGTAAAGGCAAAGAAAACGGCAAGCGGGGCAGCGTTGGGACGCCCCCCAATAAGAATGCTGTTTTCAAACAATCCCTGGTAGCTGAGCAGGTTGCCATAAGGAACGGTGTTCCAGCGGTGCTGCATGTGATGCAGGCTGACCAGTGAGGCCGCGATAAACACGGCCAGGCCGATCCAGAAAAGCGGCTTCACCCGGCGCGCACGCGGCAGAAAGAGCAGCGCCACCGGAAGCGCGAACTCAGCGCCGGTAAACAGGAAGATAAACAGCGAACAGATCGACCATGCCGGGAACCTTACCCAGTCGTGCGCCAGGGTCGACATGGGAGTGTTTTCCGTGTTCGGCTGCACCTTGAACCAGTGCAGGAAGTAGACCATCGAGGCACAGAGCGCCAGCCAGAGAACCAGAGCCGACACGCCCACAAGCCGCCGCCTGCGCCGCAGTATCGCAATCGTCGGAAGACCTGTGAATGCTCCGAAGTAAATCAATTGCCGGATAGTACCGCCCAGGCCGCCTGCCAGCGCGGCCAGCACCAGCCATCCGGCGGCCTCGCTGTCCTTCTCTGCCTGAAGCGCCCGCGCCTCGGCATAAAACGTCAGCAGCAGGAAGAACATGCCCGGCATATCAGTCAGAAAGCAGGCACCCAGCGGAATCATCGCCGGGGTAAGCATCAGCGTCAGCGTGCAGAAGGCCGAGTAGACGGTGGAAAGCCTGAGCCTGCGGCAGAGCGCGAACATCAGCAGCGTCGCGCCGAAGGCAAACGGAACGGCAGAGAGCCGGACGACCTGGTAGGAATACCCGAAGATGCGGATCAGCAGCGCCGCCCAATAGGCGTCCACGCCGACCGCGGGCGTGCTCCAGCCGGTGTAACGAAAATGCCCGGTCTGGGCGACCGCATTTGCCGTGACCGCATAAGACCAGTCGTCGCCGAATGCAACATTACCGAAGGGCTTCGCCGCCAGGACAGCAAATACTACGAGCAGAGCACAAAGCCAAGGTAGAAGCCGCGACGAAGAGTCGCGGGAAGCAGTACTTTCCATCGTCATTTCAGTTCCTCAAATAAGACTGCAGGCAAACGCCGGCGCAACCCGGGGGAAACTTCAGGCGAGATATTTTGCGTAGATTCTCACGGTGTCGCCAAACGCCAGGAGAAAGTCTCCCGGCTTCACCTTTGAGCCAGCTACATCTTCCCAGTGATCGAGAGGATACTCATATACCTCGTCGTGCAGGCGTTTTGACTGCTTATTTCGTACTGCCAGGAAACGCGCCAGAATCTCCACATCGAAGACCCATTTCGAGAGAAAGGGAGCCTTCAGAATCTCAGCCAGCTCGGGTGTCACTCTGAAAATCTTTGCGCCGCATTGCGTGTCGTATACAGGCAGATGCAGCATCAGGGATGCGAATGTCGCAAACACCCTGCCCAGGTAATGGCGGCTCGCTTTGCGATGAACATGCCGGCCCAGTAGCCGGATACGTGAACCGAAGACCATCAGCAGCTCCGGATTCACGACCAGTTCTTTCAGCAGCTTCGGAATTGAGTCGAGCGGCGTTGCCAGGTCCGCATCCCAGAAGCCTACATAGTGGCACCATCTGTCTTCGATGGCGGCCAGCATACCGTCGCGCACGGCTTCAGCTTTGCCACCATTTACCTTCTTATCGAGAATCCGCACCTGATCGGGATACTCCTCCTGGAACGATGTGAGCACCGCGACCGTGTTATCGCGGCTGCCATCGTTCACAAACAGGAAGCGGATTTCCGGGAACAGGCTGTCGTCCTGCCGGGAAAGCGCGGCCATCTCCAGGAAATGTCCGAACGCCTGGGTGTTCAAGCGGCGCGCCTCGTTGTAACACGGCACCACGATCGTGCAGCGGGGGCGCTGTACTTCGCGGTTCGACTCTTGCTCGAAAGACAATCCAGGCCTCGCTTCGATAGATGGAGAACAGTTCCGGCGGACAGTTTCTCCACTCCATACTAGTGCAAAGGGCGCGACCGGCAACTACAACGGAAGTCACATCGACAGAATGGGTTGCGAAGGCTCACCCGCGAAGCGTCTCGGCATAGAAGCAGACACTGTTGCCCTGTTGCTTGGCACGATAGAGCGCAATATCCGCCTGCTTGTAGAGATCGTCCGGTGTCCTGCCATCGTCGGGGAAGATGGCAACACCTACGCTGATCCGCACGTGAATGGCGTGATGTTTGAACAACACGGGAGGACCGAACTCATCGAGGATGCGCCGGCAGGCGTGTTCCGGAGCCATGCCCTCGGGCGCCCCGGCCAGCAGAATGGCAAACTCATCCCCGCCCAGCCGCGCCACGGAGTCCGACTCACGCGTCGCATTCCGCAGCCGGCTGGCGACTTCGATGAGAATCGCATCGCCGGCATCGTGACCGAGTGTGTCGTTAACTTCCTTGAAATCGTCGAGATCCATCAATAGCAGCGAGAAACGTTCGTTCCGGCGCAGCTCGAGAGCCAGCAGCTTGCGGAAGTCATCGGCGAACATGCGGCGATTCGGCAGGCCCGTAAGAAAGTCGAAGTACGCCATTCGCTCCAGCTGCCTGCGGCTTTCCTCGAGCTCCGCGGTACGCTCGGCCACGCAACGCTCGAGATCTCTCTGCCGGCTGCGCAGCCGGCGGGTAATTCCCTGGATCAGAATTGCCACCAGGAGAACTACGGCGACACACTCCGCAAGCCGAAACCAAAGCGCCTGGTACCACATAGGCAGCACGCGGATCGGCACAAGCAGTACACTGTCGCTCCAGACGCCATCGCGATTCGAACCGCGTATGCGCAGGGTATAGCTGCCCGGCAGAAGGTTCGTGTACGCCGCGACCCGGTGCGCAGCATCGGTCTCTATCCAGTCCCGGTCATAGCCGTCGAGCCGATACGAATAGCGCAGGCGGTAGGGATCCGAATAATCGAGGGCAGCAAATTCGACCGCGATGCTATCGGCGGATGAATGGATCTCAAGGACTTTTGCCGTCTCGGATGGAGCATTTCCCTTGCTCACCCAGCTTGCAAGAACGGGCTTGCCCCCGATCCTGACGCTGGTGACAACCACGGGCGGCAGGTAAGTCCACGAGTTCAGCCGGCCCGGACGGATCACGGTGAGTCCGCCGATGCCGCCGAAAAGCACCTCGCCTGCCGTGGTCAGCGTGCCCGATGAGCTCCAATAATTCGACACCACCGCGCCGTCTGCCTGGCCCATTGTTTTTACCGCGAAGGTGTCAGGATCGATCACGGCCAGGCCGTTATCGGTGCTGATCCATATGCGTCCTGCCTTGTCTTCTATCAGCGTATCCACCGCATTGTTGGGCAGACCGTCACTCAGATCGATGCGATGGAAGACCGGCGAATCGCTGTCCTGGCCGGAAACGACCACCTCCAGGCCGCCGCCCGCCGTTCCGACCCACAGGCGGCCGCGACGATCGAGCAGAAGAGCATTGATCATTCCGGAAGAGAGGCCGCCAGGTCTCCTCTTGTCCGGCAGGATGCCCAGCACTTTATCGGTGACCGGGTCGTAGCGATCGATTCCGTTCTGGGTACCGATCCAGAGCACTCCATTGTTCTGGCGAACAATGGCAACCACCGAGCGGTCAGTGAAACGGCTCACGTCGACCGCAGCACTAAGCGAGCCGTCGCCCGGGCCATCATTCAGGGACCAGAGGCCATCGAGCGTGCCGACCCAGATACGATCTCCATCGCGCAGAAGAGCCCAGACCTCCGGAAGGGCATCCGTATCGGCCAGGGAAAGATGCTTGACTGCGCGTGTCCGCGGATCGACCAGAAAGAGCCCGCGATGCGTTCCGACATACACTCTGCCATCGCGGCCCTGTTCGAACGCCGAGACTATCGATTGCGGCAGCGCCGTCTCCGGATGCGCCGGGTCCGGACGGAAGGAATCGACATGTCCGGCTACAGGATCGACGATATCGATTCCATTGTTGCCGAGTCCCACCCAGACCCGCCCATCCGGCATAGTCAGAAGAGATTCGATGTCGGGATCGGTAAAGCCGTTTCTTCGGCTGGTGCCACCGAAGATGGTCAGCAAACCCGACTGTTGCGGATCGATACGGCTCAACGTTCTGCTGGTCGCCACCCACAGCAGCCCCGAGCGATCGCGATAGAGCGACCAGACCATGTCGTAACCGAGACTCCTCGGCTGCGTTGGGTCATGACGGATGCGCCGCGTTTCCATCGTTGTGGTATCGACCTTCACAATTCCCTGGCCGAAGGTCGCCAGCCAGACTTCGCCCGGCCGGGCTTCTTCGATTGAAACGACCGTCTCTGTCGCGAGCTTTTCAGTGCGGCCTTTTTCTGTTTCCACGACCGGCTGCGAGGACCGCGCCTGCGCATCCACCACGTATGCACCCTGACGCGCAGTCCCGACCCAGATCCGTCCCGAACTATCGGCGCTCAACGACCGGATAAAGGCGCTCTGGTGGCCTGGCGTGGGCAGAGGGACAGGGATAAAGCTGCGCCCATCGTCAGTGCTGCGCTCAAGGCCGTTCGAGGTTCCGACCCAGAGAGTCCCCGCGCGATCCCGCAAAAGAGCCGTAATAAGATTGCTCATCAGGCTTGCCGGATCGCCTTCGCGATGGTGGATCTGTTCCACTACCTCAGTCGCCGTATTGAGCCGGTCCAGTCCGCCATCGGTCGCAACCCACAGGCCGCCGCTTCCGTCATCGGCCAAAGCCTCGACGCGAACATGGCTGAGCCCATGCGGGCCGGCTGAATACGAAATGAAACGGTCGCGCGCTTTGTCGTAGAGCGCGAGCCCGCCGGCGTTCGTACCCGCCCAGAGCCTGCCTTCGTGATCGCAGAAAAGCGCCAGGATGTAATCGTCGGGCAGCGAACCGGGCAGACCGGCATCTGCCACGTAGCCGTGAAAGCTGTATCCATCCCATCGAGTAAGTCCGTGCTGCGATCCGACCCAGAGGAAACCCGAGCCATCCTGAACAATGCTGGTTGGAATCGCTGCGTTCGGCAGACCGGCATCCTCGGCCACATGCTGAAAGGCCGTATCGGCGAAGCTCTCCCATCGACGAGGAGGAGCAGCCTGCCCGCCTGCAGAACCAATCACCGCCAGAAAAAGCAGAGCGGCGGCCGGTAAGAGGCGGGAAAGTAGATGTTGCCTGCGCATCACACCTTCATAAGAGTCCGTGGCATCTATCGGCCAGGCTCCCGTTCAAGTCAAACCATAATGGTCGAATCTCCCACGGATCACCAGCGAAAAAACATTCCCAATCGTTTGGAGTCGAACCTCGTTCTTCAAATCCTGTCGTAAGAAGATCCGCGAAACCATCGCAGCGTTTCGATTACGATAAGAAGAGACGTGAGCGGACCCGTATTCACGCCGGTAATATCTTTTGACGCGCTGCCCCCAAAGATCCACGCCAGTTTGCACACAGGATTTCTGTAGGACAGCATGCATCTATCTGCCGAAATTGTTCTCTCCGTCTGGCTGGTAATTGGCGTCGCCGCATTCTTTGTGTTCCCGGTGCGCCGAGCTCTCCTGTTCGATTTCCTCGGGGGATGGGCGCTCCTGCCGACATCGGCCTTCCACGTCGATCCATCACCATTTCCCTACTGGCTGCTGGGCTCGGCGCTCCCTTCGATTCACATGCTGACCAAGGCCACTGCGATCGGAGCGGCCGCCCTCGCGGGAATCCTTCTTCGTCAACCCTCTGCGTTGCGGAGTCTGCGCCCTTCCTGGCGCGATCTGCCCATGCTCGCCTGGTGCCTCGCCCCGCTGGTCACCGGCATTGCCCATCCGCAGATGCTCTCGACCGGCCTGCGCGGCGTTGCCTACCTGGGACTCGCATGGGGTATTCCGTACCTGGCAGGACGCATCGTCTTCGCTACATCCGGATCCCTGCTCGAACTCATCCGGGCCTTCGTCGTCGCAGGGCTGCTCTACGTTCCCGTCTGCCTCTTCGAGTTTGTCCGCGGACCGCAGCTCTACGCGTGGCTCTATGGCTTTGAACCTTACCGCTGGATCGGAGCCGATCGCTACATCGGTCACCGGCCTGTCGGCTTTCTTGAGGACGGCAACCAGCTTGGCATCTGGATGGCGACCGCCGCCCTTCTGGCCACCTGCCTGTGGCGGCGCACCGAGGTGCGACGGATACTGGGCCTGCCGATTCACCTGGCTGCGATCCTGCTGATCGCAATCACATTGCTCTGCCAGTCTGGCGGAAGCATCTTGCTGCTCTTCTGCATCATGCCATTTGCCCTCATCCGGGGTGGGCAGTTTCAGAAAAGGTTCGTACTGGTGCTGGCCTGCCTGATGGTTTGCCTTGCGGGCCTTCGCCTCTCGAACGTGGTTTCACTGCGTGCTCTCGTCAACCACCATCGCGCGGCCCGTTCCGCCGAACACGCGATGGCCCATCTCGGCCGCGAGTCCTTTGGCTGGCGCCTGGAACAGGATGAGCGCCACGTAAAGACCGCGCTCGAACATCGATGGGTAGGTTCAGGCGAGTGGGACTGGTGGCGTGAAGGCCGAGACCGCCCCTGGAGCCTGTGGCTGCTCGCCTTCGGCATGTATGGCATCGTGGGTCTGGCCGCGCTCGAGGCGCTTCAGTTTCTTCCCGCCATTGAATCGGGATGGAAGACCGGCCACCTGCGCCATGCAACGGCCGCAGCCATCCTCATCTCCGCTATCGACAACCTGCTCAACAGCTGCCCGATTCTGCCGGTCCTGCTGCTCCTCGGCGCGCTCAATGCGGCCGGAAGCGATCTCACGGAGGAATCTCCGCGAACCATTCATTATGACAAGCAGGAGGGAGCCCCCGCTGTCTACGTCCATTCCTGAACGGAATCGGCGGTTTCGGCTCCCACATAAGGTGGATAAGAGCTCGAAACATGCTTCGCTATACTTACTGTTGTCATTATTCAGACAGCTGACCAGGTGGTGGTTCACTTCTTGTCAGCGCACACTGGTTACCTGATTCCCAATGCAGATCATCGTCCTTGTAGCGCTCCTAGCATCGATTTATCAGATCAAGCGCTATTCGGTGATTGATGCCGTCATCAATGTCTGGCTGCTTTGCTTCCTGATGCTGCCGGAGTTCTACAGTCTCGATATCCCGCACCTGCCGCCCCTCACTTTCGCGGGCGCGGCCTTGCTCCCGATCCTTTTCTATATCGTCATCTTCGAGCTACGGAAGCTGAAGCTGACGCCGGCGGATGTTCTGCTGGCGATTTTCTTCCTGGGCGAGTTCTATTCAGAGGCTTCTCATACGACCCTGCAGAACGCGGGTCTTGTGCTCGTCGCGAGCATCCGGGCCGGTGCCGGCCCTTACCTGATCGGCAGGCTCATCGCAGAACAGCCGGGCGTTCGCGAGCGCCTCACCAAACGATTCGTCCTGCTGGTCCTTATCGTTTCGGTGATCTCCGTGTGGGAATTCCGCATGGGCAACAATCTTTTCGTGAGCACCCTCAACCACCTCTTTCCAAACGAAGCCATCTTCGGAAATCAGCTGCGCGGTGGGCACGTGCGCGTCGCAGGCCCTTACATGAAGGCCGAACTGGCCGGAATGATCTTCGGTCCTGCGCTTCTCTTCGCCTTCTGGCTGCGCTACGTCAAGAAGCTCGAAGGCGACGAAAAGAAATACCTGCGCGTGCGCAAGTCAACCATCGTGATGCTGGCAATTGCCGCCGCGCTCTACATGACCATCTCCCGCGGGCCGCTGCTCGGAGGCATCCTCGGCTGGCTGATTGCCCGGATCGGCACAGCCAAGAACATGAAGCTCACCGCCATTCTCACGGCGATTCTTTGCATCGCGGGCGGTACAGCGGGTTACGTCAAGGCCAAGGCTTATACGGCGGGCGATCTCTCCAGCGCCAAGGACCAGGATCAGGAAAACGCTATCTACCGTCGCATGCTGCTCGACGCCTACAAGCCCATCGTCGAGAAGGGCGGCCTGTTTGGTTATGGCATCGTCAATTTCCCCAAGGCCGAGGGTCAGGCTTCCATCGACAACCACTTCCTCTATCTTCAGGTGACGCAGGGCAAGCTTGGGCTGTGGACCTTTATCCTGCTCAACGCGGATGTGATGTTGATGACTCTTCTCTCGATCCGCAAGTTCAAGCAGAGGATCGATATCTGCTTTGCCCTTTGCATTGCTGGCGGTATCGCATCGATATTGCTCACCATCACCACGGTATACCTGGGTGGTCCCAGTTACACGATGCTCTTTCTCCTGCTGGGGTGGGGACAATCCCTTCGCCCGACAGAAGTCGCCGGGGCCGTGCAGGCTCCGGAACCAACCGCTCGCTTCCGGTTCCGGCGAGTCATCGTTTAATCAGTTCTTAGAATCGAGACCTGTCGCATGAAAGCTTTTGCTGCTGCCACCAGATGTTCCCCCATCCGGTTTCTCCTGTTCTGCCTGTGCGGATTATGGGCCTCTGCCCTGCGCACGGTGAGAACGGAGAACCTGAGCAAGGGAACCGGACTCATCGACATGTATTGGGTCAATTTTTATCTGGTGAACTTTCGCGACGGCTTCCATAAACGCGCGATCCTCGGCAGCATCACGAGATTGCTCGAGCCAGCGGGAGCGAGTCTGCTCTGCATCAATCTCTTCGCTTTCCTCGTTCTCTTCTGCCTGATCTTCCTCGTGGGCAGGCAGATTCTATCTGCAAACTCCGGTACGCTCTCCACTGCTCATGCAGCGGTCGCAGCCATCGTATTTGCCGGAGGCATCACGGGCGTTCTCTTCCAGACTGCCGGCGATCCCATGCAGGTGTGCATGCTTGTCGCCGTCGCCGCTTTCGTGTTGATGCAGCGCTCGCAGAGCACCGGAGTTCGCCTGGCAATCGCGATTGCCGCATGCGGCCTGAATGCCGGCATTCACGAGGCATCCGTCTTCCTCATCGCCCCGGCTCTGCTGCTCGCTGCTCTCTACCGCGTGCGCGCAGTGATGCGACTGGGCATCATGGCTGTCATTGTCGCCGTGCTGCTGGGCGGCGTCACCCGCCTGACGAATGCAAATGGAAACTCCACCTACACAGGCATCGGCGTTCATGTGCAACGCACCATCCACCTGGAACCGGATGTAACGCCTCCGCTTGGCGAGCTTTTGCGGCAGGAGATTCATGAACGGACCAAGGATTCCGCGGATATCCGCTTCACTGAATACATGATTGCCGGGCTGGGGATGACCTACCTGGCCGGGATGGTGCTGTTCTGCTGGCTATTGCCCGAGGGAGTTGCTGCACGCATGGCGATGCTCTGCGGCATCACGCTGGTCATCTCCGCGCCGCTCTACATCATTGCGCATGACTGGGGGCGCTGGTCTACTTACACGCTTCTCATTTCGCTCTTCGCCGCTATGTCCATCTTTCGGTCCCCTGAACAGCCCACCGGATTCACCGTGCGATCGGGTGCAGGAATCTCACGGCTGATCGGGCGCGTGAAGAGCAACTACTTCGTACTCGCCTTTGCTGTACTGGCTGTCATCCTGAGCATTCAGCCGCGATACATCGAGGAAGTGATGCCGACCAAGATTACGAAATCTCTGCTGCCCCTCTGCATTGCCGCAGTTCTGATGCTGGTGCTTAAAGACCGCAATGCGAGCGCTCAGTGGGAGCGCCCGGAAGCGGAATAGAGATACACGGACACGCTGTCCGGCGGAACCGTGTCGCCGCTGCTGACGTCCAGTCCCTCATCCGTCTTGAGGCTCACCTTCGCCTGCGTTGTGTTCGTTACCCAGTTCTGCGGAGCCTCGTTCGTGTCATACGGATTTGCCGGGGCCAACCGGATGCGCTTCACGCTCTTGCCCGGTGCGCCCGCGCCCGCCCAGGATACGGGATAGGACTTCGTGAGGCTCTCGTTCACAACTGCAATGGCGTAGCTATTGGGGTCCTTGTCGGACTGGAAGCAGTATGAGTAGATCGTCGGTACGCCCTTCTGCGGATTGATGCCATTGTGATTCGCCGGCAGATCGTAAGGCGCGGCGCCCACCGTCCCCGAGATAGAGCAGCCGATCATCTTACCGACGACAAGATTGCTCGCCAGCTCGATTGCAAGCATGGTCGGACGCGGGCAGTAATCCCCACCGAAGATGGCGCGATTTTCATAACTGCATGCTCCACCGTAGTCGATCGCAGAACCGAAGATCTTGTAATACTTCGACGCGCCGAACTGGTAATACGCGGTCAGCTCGTAGAGATCCTGCGTCATGATGTCACCCACCTCCATGCTTTGCAGGAACTGGTTGAAGGTGATGACCCCATAAGCGCCGCCGCCTGCGAATCCGTTCATCGATGACTGCGATGCCTTGCCGCCCTCGGTTCCGTTGTTCTCTTCGTAGACATTGGCCTTGCATTGGGTGGCGTGGTCAGCGCCGCAGGTCTTCTGCGCCTCGATTGCCTTCCACGTCTGGTAGACGCCATGGGCCGAATCGGCCTGGTGCATGTTTACGTAGGCCTCCGCGAAGGCCGGGCGATAGAGCAGCTCCGGCGTGGCATCGTCGTTCACCTCGCCCTGCGTGTACTGCTCAAGCTCGATGGCATCCGGATGGCCATCCCGCGCGACATCTTCAATGTAGGCGCCGCTCATGGCCGTCTGCACTCCCATGATCAGCTCCGTCTGCTTTCTGCGATAGCTCGGCACGCCACGCATCGCGGTCGCGATGGTGTTGAAGCGCGAGGTGTAGTCCTGGTACGCGCTGCCTTTGCCTTCTTTCGCGAAGCGGAAGCCAATTGCCTGCCCCACGAAGCCTCCATTCCAGTTCTCGTTTCCAAACGCCAGATGGATGGTATGGAAGACAGATGCGTATCCGCCAGGGGCAGCCGGACCGCCGAGATCGATGCGCTTCGCGCCGTAGGCAGTGTTCTTGTCTCCGTAGAGAAAATCGATGAGCCCTTTGGCATCCGCCGCGGTGAAGGTAATGGGAACAATCACCAGCGGGTCGACTTTCAATGTTTCGCAGAGATGCAGGAAGTCCTGCAGAGAGGTGTCGCCCGTGCCAGAGGTGTAAAAGGTCTGCGAAACGCCATTGGCCGTCATCGGCCGGGCATTTGCCGGCAGGATCCAGCTATCGAGCGTCTCCGAGTCCGGTGACGGGTTGTAGCGCAGCGTACCAGGATTCCCCGGGCTGCCCGAGGCAAACGTCTTCTTCAGCGCATGCACATACGCATCGCTGAAGATCGTCGTGTTGGACGAATCTGTTGTCTCTGGCGCTTTCTCGAAGTCGAGATTGTCCAGGTACACCATTCCACCCTGCTGGGCCGTCCACTGAACCTGTATCTGCGAGTTGTTCTGCGTCATCGCGCCTTCTTCGATCTTGCAAGGCACGCTGTACATCGCCCATTCCGAGGTGAGATTGGCGCGATAGGGACCGCAATGGAAGCCACCTTGCCGGTTCGCCTCAAACGAGAGGAGAGTCGAGCCGGAAACCTGCTTGGCTGCGAACTTCAGAATGTAGTTGCCGTTCAGGCGGCGGAAGCGGTTCACAAAGGTTCCGCCCACTTCCATGTTGTCCATCAGGAAACGCAGAGTCGCCGTACCGCCATGGCTGACATCGAGCTTATAGCTGGAGGCACCGCAGCCTCCGCAAACGTCATCGGACTCTTCCGAGATGTGGCCGCCATCCGCCGCCGCTGCCGTAACTCCCCAGTTGCCCGAGGTAAGCTGTGCTTCGTTCAGCGGAGAGAATTTCTGAGTCAGCACCACCAGGTCTCCGACTGCGATCGGGGCCGCGCACGCCGGGGCAAAACTATAAGTCGCGCCGTTGGGCGATGTCCCTGTCTTGGTATTGCCGGTGATGGTTGCCTTACAGTCCAGTTCCGGACCGCCCTTCGAACAATCGGGGCTGTCCGGGCCGCAGGACTGCACGACGTGGAGCTTCGCGCCCTTCCACCAGTCTGCCGGCACCTGGTCGTACTGCGTGTTGTTGATATTGGTATTGAACTTCGTGGCCGAAAGCGGATGCCCGCCTTCCTGCACCTGCCACATCTGCTGCAGCAGTGCTCCCTCACCGCCGACATTGCCCGGCAGCAACAGGTTTTTGTAGATCATGCCGGAGTCATAGCTCGTCGGCGTGCCCATGTTTGCGCCTGGCTTCTCCGTGTGCGCGTGGATCACATGCTCGGGATCTACGGTGATCGTCGTTTGCGCACGGGCCGACAGGGAAAGCAAAAGCAGCGAGGGAAGAACGGCAACAATTGATCTCTTTTTCACGCGTGATCTTTAATTCTTTCGAAAGAAGATGTTGTTCACGGATAGCAGCTTCAGGTCCATTCTTACGTAGTTCCGGCGGCGCATATGCACGCCGTCAATCGCGAATCCATTGCGCGAATTCTGCAGCGACTCGTTGAAGTCCACCAGTCGCACGCGAGCACCACTGTCTTTCCAGCGATTGACTTCCTGAGCAATCTGCCGGTTCAGAGCATCCACCTTTGGCAATAGCGATCCATTGTCCTGGTAAATGGGGGGAATCGTGCCAACCAATACTTCCATCTTTTTCTGCAGCGCTCGTTGAATCATCTGATGCAGATTGCCGATGGTAGTAGCGGGATCGACACCTGTAAGCACGTCATTGGTACCGCCCAGTAACACCACGCGCGTGAAGTAGCTGTCAGTGACATCGTTGAATCGCGAAAGCATCTGGCCGGTCGTATTGCCGTAAATGCCGAAGTTGACCGCGGGAAGCGTCCACATCTCGGTGATCGAATCACCGAAGAATACTACATCGGGAGCAGCCTTAAGGCGTGTCGTAAACACCAGCGTGAGCGCAATGCTGAGCACCCACGCAGCGATCCACAAAGAGGCTTTCCTGCGCCGTGGAGGAAGAGTTGGCGCACTCACGACCCTGGGTTGCGGACGCGAGAAACCGCCGGCGCTGTAAGGGGATGCCATTGCGATACCAAGTATGGGCGACGCCGACCGGGAGGGGAGTGGGATCCGGAACATAGGCATGCTTCCTCATATTTTCTAGACTCGTAGCTGGCCGCGCTCACCCATTCTACTCGCTTCGCGCGAGCTGGCCGATTAAGACTTTGACTTCCATATCTCAAGTCGCGCGGCAGGTGAAACGCCCGAAGACTCTCTGAGAATAGGATCCTGTTTACCGTCGAACAGCTGCTCGAAAAATGCCAGAGCATAGCGGTCGACAATGCGATATGCCAGGCGCGGATCGATGTCGCCTCCTGTCGAGAGCTTCCTGAGCGGTGAATAGATCGCTTTATCCGAAAAATTCCAGTGGCTCGTGCCATCGATGAAGAGGCGATAACCGCCATAACGTTTCAGGCTGGCATCGACAGCGGCGATGTCTTCCTGGTTCATCAGCCAGTACTGCTTGTCGCTTTCCGGACTCTTCGGATCGAGTGGCGGAATCAGCTTTTCGTCGTAATTCCCCTCATAGATCAGCATCCACGGCTTGGACAAACCGGAGCGTGCGATTTCACCAAGCGTCCAGCCATCCAGGTTCAGGGCTCCACGCACGCGCGGATCGCGATAGGCGAACTCCTGCGCCGTCGCTCCGCCGATCGAGTGCCCCAGCGCGGCTACCCGGCCCATGTCGAGCCTGCCGTAGAGCGGATTCTTCGGGTCGCGGTTGTAGGCTTCGAGCTGATCGAGGACGAAGACATCGTCCTGTGTCAGCGTGGCCACAAATCCATTGGCGATCGCACGCTGCTCGTCGGCATTCGAATGAGCGAAGTTCGCAAGCTCCGGAGCATAACGTGAGTCCATGACACGGCCATCGGGAAATGCCACTTCTCCGGAATAGTAAGTGTGATCGATGCTGGCGACGATGTAGCCGTGGCTCGCCAGCTCCTGCATCAGGAAAGTGCTCTGCGTTCTCTGCCCTGTCCATGCTGGATTAAAGATCAGCAATGGATAAGCCTGCTTTGCAGATGACATCGGCGCGTCTGTGTAGGAACTGGTGCGCACTACCGACTGGTATGACGAAAGCAATGTCGTCTCGGTGCGCCGGCGATAGACGGCGAGTTTTCCCTCTGCGACTGCGGGGTACCAGACCTGCACCATGAGCTCACGATGTCCGCTCGGAGAAAATCCATGTTCATCTGCGCGGCTTGCATCGACCATATAGAAAAGGCGCGTGCCGATTGCATACGGCCCTGTCGGCTTCGGCAGGCGGAACATCGGAAGCGCCCAGGAGACTGCAATCGTCGCGAACGCGAGGAGAAGACAGAGCAGTCCGCTCCAGCGCAAGCCACGCACAGGCGAGAGCACAAGGAAAAGAATCCAGAGTGAGGCGAGATAGACAGGGATGATCTGCCAGTGCATGCCCTCACGCACCACGTGCGCGATCAGCACCGCTACCAGCGCGGCGGCGAAAAGTCCGGTGATCCAGCGAGGCAGATTTCGGCTTACCAGACTCGCAACGCCAAAAAATACTACGAGCAATGTTGCAGTCAGCTCAAAAACGCGCATGCGTATTAGACCTTACTTTGCGCCGCTTGGCTCCTTGTATTCGATCAAAGTGCGACGCGTGCCGCGCCGGCGATCGAACTCATAGCGAAGCTGCCCAATGCAGATAGGCACCTGTTGCAGGTGCGAATGGATTCCATACAGCAGAAGCGTGGCTGCATCATTCGACTTCCAGCGAGATTTCCATGCAGAGCGCAGCGACAATACCGCCAGCATCGCCACCCAGAGAGCGAATGGCCACACGGTGCGGAATGCGATGCCGGTCACAACAGCAACCACGAACGAAAGCATCCAGAAGCCGCCGCGTATCAGGTTGCGGCGTCGTTCGCCTTCCCAGAAAGGATCGGCCGTATTGCGGAATCGCCGCGAGACCTCTGCGAACGCATGCCCTGCGCGTGTAGCCCGCTTCCAGTACTGGCCCCAGCGTGTCATCTGCAGATCGTGCCCGGTCATGGGCTTGTCGACGTGCAGAATGCTGTAGCCTGCGGCGCGCATGCGCCGGCAGAGCTCCGGCTCTTCGCCTGCGATCAGTTCTCCATCGTAGCCGTCCATCTGTTCAAGCACAGAGCGGCGCATCAACACATCGCCGCCGCAGAACTCGACGATTCCCGGCGCATATACCCAATCCAGATCGAGAATCCGGTTATAGATCGAGTGCTCGGGATGCATCTCGCGGCGATGCCCCCAGACCGCGGCAACGGTCGTATCCTTTTCCATCTCCGCGCGCGCTTCGCGCACAAAGTCGGGATGCAAAACCGTATCGCCATCGAGAAAGAGAATGTACTCACCGCGCGCCGCACGCCAGCCTGCATTGCGGCCCAGCGCGGCGGAGGGGCGATCCGCTTGAAGCACGATCACCTCCGCGCCGTAGGAAGCAGCGCGCTCGGGACTGCCGTCCTTTGAAGCCGAATCGACATAAACGATCTCGACGCCGTCTTCAACCCCGCGAATCTGCTTGAGGGAGTCGAGACAACGCACCAGCCGCTGCCCTTCATCGCGCCCGATCACCACGACGGAAATTGCAGGGGAGCTCATGGATTCTTTCCTCCCTCTGCCATCAGCAAAGTCTCCGAATGATCGGCCTCCCGCTCCTTGCGTGGAATGATCCGCGCCGGAATACCGACCGCGATGGAGTTCGCCGGCACATCTTTAATGACAACTGCATTCGCGCCAATGGCAACATCGTCGCCTATATGAATAGGTCCGAGAATTTTCGCGCCCGCTCCGACGTCCACGCGATTGCCAAGCACCGGGGCACCGCGAACGCCAGTATGGCGCAGGCCGATCGTCACACCGTTGCGAATCACACAGTCGTCGCCGATCACCACATCGCCGCTGACGATGACTCCGCCGAAGTGGTCGATGCGAAAGCGCCTGCCAAGCGTGACCTCACAGGGCAACTCAATGCCGGTAAGAATTTCGGAGACCGGTTTGAGCAATTTGTAGAGAAACGAAAACGGCAGGCGAAGGAAACGGGAGCGGATGCCGTAGCGCCACCGCCCGAAGCGGTAAACCACCATCACCCACATGCCCTGCCGCGACCAGTCGCGGTCGTAGGTCTGCCAGTCTTCCCGAAGATTCTTGAACATCGCCGGCTCTCTCGCGCGGACGAAGCAGCCGTACAGGCCGCTACGTGCCGACCGCTCCCCGCTTGGCCTTGGTCTCAACAATGCCGTACTTCTGCAGCTTGTAGAGGAAAGCCTTGTAGTCGATATTGAGCTGCGCCGCAGCCTGGCGCCGATTCCACCGCGTGGCCTCGAGCGCATCCAGCAACAGGCGGGTTTCCGCCATCCGGGAGGTGTGCTCGAGATGGTCCATGGTCACGAGGTTGGCACCGCTGCCTGACTTCGCACCGGCAGCAGCAGCTACCATCTCCTGCTCCGGAACTTTTTCTGCTTCTACAACCGGCTCCGGCGGAACGATCGCCAGCTCCAGCTCCTGGATCAGCAATTCCGCATCCTGGTAGACGAGATAACGGCGCATCACATTCTCTACTTCGCGCACATTGCCCGGCCACTGATACTCCATCATCACCGCGCGCAGCTCCGGAGTCAGCGCCGGCGCCTTTGTGCCCGGCGGAAGATGCTTGCGCAGCAGTGTTTCGGCCAGCGGCAGAATCTCCTGCTGACGCTCACGGAGCGGCGGAATGACAATATTGATTACGTTCAGGCGGTAATACAGATCTTCACGGAAGGCGCCTTCCTTGATCGCGCGGCGCAGATCGCGGTGCGTCGCAGCCATCACGCGAACGTCCACCTTCACAATGCGGCGGCTGCCGAGCGGCTGCACTTCGCCATCCTGCAGTACCTGGAGAAGCTTGGCCTGCAGACGAATATCCATGTCGCCGATCTCATCCAGCAGGATCGTACCCGACTGCGCCAGCTCGAATTTGCCCGGCTTGTCGATCGTGGCACCGGTAAATGCGCCCTTCTCATACCCGAAAAGCTCGCTCTCGATCAGCTCTGAAGGCAATGCCGCGCAGTTCAACTTGAGGAAGGGCTTATTGGCGCGCGCCGAATAAGCGCAAAGCCTGCGCGCCATCACTTCCTTACCTACGCCTGTCTCTCCATGCAACAGCACGGGGACATCGGCCATGCCGACACGTGACAGGAACGATTCGGAGTAGCGCTGAATCTCGAAGGTATGCGGAAGAGCCGTAGCGCGGCGGTCGCGCACCGGCTGCGAGGGCGCAGCCTCCGGCGCCCTGATCACACCCGGAGCGGAAGCTTCTTCGTCTTCAACCGGCGCTGGAATATCGAGAATGGCACGAATCGTATCGTACGAGGCCGGATCATCAAGCTCCGTCTTCAGAATATGAAGACCGCGCAGGGAGGTGCGAAATTCACTATGCAGCTGCTGCAGCTCGCGCACCGCGAGAATCAGCTTTAGATGCGGCCGCTGCGCGCAGATTTCCAGAATTGTGTCGAGATCCGCCTGGCGCCGCATGCCCACATTCGAGACCACGGCGGAGACCGGCCCCGTCACCCCGCGCAGATGTACCCGCGCTTCCGCGAGCGTGCGCACAGTGACCACACTGAAGCCATCGGACTCGAGGCGACGGATCAGAGGCTCATGGGTCAGTGAATTTTCGCCAATAAGCACGATCAGGCCCAACACATCACCTCTAGAACAGACTCGAAAATCTGTAGTTGAATTCGGAACTCATCCGCACGAAATCTTGTCTGAACGGCTGGACCATTCAGCAGCCAGCACCGGCACAAAGTTCGTATGAGTGGGATGATAGTGGTTTCGGGCAGCTGAAACAAAGCCACTTTCGTGTCATGTTACCGCCGCCAAAAACGATTTGAGGCTTAAGTAACCGGCCAATTGTTACCTTTGCGAGGCGTTTTTTGCTCCGCGCCAAGAGGCAACCCGAAGGACGGCTGTAAATGTTTCAGATCAATTGGGAAATATTCCCAAAGCAGGGAAAATCTTGCCGCGAAATACCCCCGAAAAATCAACAAAATGTTGTCAAAGTGGCCTGTTTCGTTTTGGCACGCCGATTGCACCTCGTCAGAGTAAGAACTTGTTGTTGCTTACCACGAAAGTAATCACAACAGCTCAACCTCATCAGAAGGTGAATCGACGTGAGCCTCAGCAGAGACATTTACCCCAATTTGAAGCTGCGTATCTATACCACTGGAATTCGTCAGAACCGGCTGGCACGGATGCTGGGCATCGATGAAGCCCATCTGAGCCGGATCATTAACGGATTCCGTCAGCCGAGCGGAGACATTCGCGCCCAGTTGGCCAACATTCTTCAGAGCGACCCCGAGTGGCTCTTTCACCGGCTGCAGATCAGCGATGATCGCCTCGCAGCCGACGGCATGCTCAGCGGCGAGATCGCTAAGCCGCAGTTCACAACCCGCTGATTCGCTGGCGATAACCAGAAACGTCCTCCCCCGAAGACATTCACCGCAACCGCCATTCCCCCGTGGCCGATAAGGGCGAGAGCCCGGCAAGACGAGAGCGAAACAGGCGATTTATGTCTCATCTTCCGACAATTCGGGCCAGTTGGTTTGCTGTGCAGACTCGTTACCGCTATGAACAGCGCGTTGCCGCTGATCTTGCGGCAAAGGGTGTCGAGCACTATCTTCCCCTGCTGCATGAAGTCCATCAGTGGAAGGATCGCAGCCGCGCCGTAGATCTCCCGGCCTTTGGCGGTTATCTGTTTGTGCGTCTTGTGCCTTCGGTCGAGAATCGCGTGCGGGTGCTGGAAACCGCCGGCGTTGTGCGGGTGCTGGGAACCAATGGTTCGCCGGAGCCGGTGGCGGAATCGGAAATTGCCTCCCTGCGGCTCTCCCTGAACAGTGGACGCCCCTGCAGCCGTCATCCTTATCTTGCCGTCGGTGCACCGGTGCGCATCGCACGTGGGCCGCTGGCAGGCCTTGAAGGGCAGTTGGTTGGCCACGCCAACTCGCTCCGTATTGTGGTCTCGGTCGCATCCATCGGACAGGCCGTTTCGGTCGAGTTATCGAACAGCGATGTCCTGCCGCTCGATGCCGTTGAACTTACCTGCTGTGGCGACGTCAATGCCACACGGACCCATAACACCCGGTCGATCACCGGTTCCGCCGCAAAAGAGGACAGATATGTCCCGGCGGCGTTCCGGGAACCGCGCCAGGGAACACTGCAATCCCGATACTGAATGCTGTTTTTCTGTTGGCCGCAATGCCCACAGTTCCCTGGACAAAACGACTGCTGATTGAAATTGAGGTTTTACATTATGCCTGGTATTCATCCTGATTCTGTTGCAGTGCTTGGAGTGCCGATCAATAACGTCTCGATGGACGAAGCGGTATCCATCATCGAGGAGAAGATCGACCAGGGAGGCTTTCACCAGATTGCCACCGCCAATGCAGATTTCCTGATGAACGCAATCAACGACCAGGAGCTCCAGGACATTCTTTGCTCCTGCAGCCTCGTCGTTCCCGATGGCATGCCGATCCTCTGGTCTGCCCGGCTGATGGGTACACCGCTCAAGGAGCGCGTAAGCGGCATCGATCTCGTCCCGCGGCTCGCGGAGCTTTCAGCTCGCCGCGGCTTCCGCATCTACCTGCTCGGGGCCAGCGAAAAGAGCTCCGCGCGTGCCGCCGAATTGCTGCAGCAGCAGTACCCGGGCCTGCAGATCGTCGGCCGCTACTCGCCGCCGCTCCGCCCGCTCGAGCAGATGAACCACGAAGAGATCCTGCACCGTATCGAGCTTGCCCGGCCTGACATTCTTCTGGTCGCCTTCGGCAATCCGAAGCAGGAGAAGTGGCTTTCCATGCACCGCGATCGCCTGCGGGTGCCGGTTTCGATCGGCATCGGCGGGTCGCTCGACATGATTGCCGGCAAGCTGGCGCGCGCCCCTCGCTGGATGCAGGATTCGGGCCTTGAATGGCTCTTCCGCGCCTGCCAGGAGCCCCGCCGTCTTGTAGGCCGCTATGTGAGCGATGCAATCACGCTGGGACGCTATCTGCCCTGGCAGGTAGCCGCAACAGCCTCACAGCCGCGCAATTCCGGCCCGTCGCAGATCCTGACCACGCGGGTCGGCAATACGGAAGTCATCTCGATCCAGGGCAACCTGACCGGCGAGCTGCTGGCCGAGTTCGAGGACCGTACCGAGATTGCCTGCCTCGAAGGCCGCCACATCGTGCTGAACATGGCCGAGAGCGCATACTTCGGACCGCAGTCGCTGGGCGCGCTGATCAAGCTCATGACCGCTATGCACCAGCTGCGGCTGCAGTTGTGGCTGGCCGGTATGCGTCCTCACCTCGTCCGCCTGCTTAAGAGCGCCCGGCTGGAGTGCTACTTCCGCACGACCTCGACGGTGGGCGATGCGCTCTACCGCATTGAACGTGCGTCAGAAAATACGCTGGTTACGATGCCTACCCTGCAGACGGTCCGTCGCCGCACCAGCCGTCCGATTCAGGTTCGGGTAGAGCGGATGCAGGAGATCTGCCAGCGCATCGCAGCCGTGAACGAAGCACCCGAGTTTGACTTCGGCGGAGGCTTCGCCGAATCGAATGCTTACGGCTTTAAGGCAACGGCCCGCTGAAATTTCTTGTCACCGAGCCGGCATCCGATAAGATAAACAGGAACGACACGGCGCGGAGGTCACCCTCCGCGCAAGTGTTTTGGCTAGGCGGCATCTCGCCCCACATCGCTATGCATCGCCTTCGGAAAGGCGCACTCTGCTCATGACGAAACTTCTCTTCCTGATCATCGGTCTGGTCCTGGCAGGGCTTACCCTGCCGTTGATCACTGAGTTGTTCCTGGTGACCGTCGCCGGCCTGCTTCCACGCCGTCGCCGTCAGAGCGATGCCGCAAGTCTGCCCGACTTTCCGCTCGCCATCGTCATGCCCTCGCACAACGAGGAGATTCACGTCGGCCGCGCCGTCTCAAGCGTGGTGGCTTCGGCAGCAGGCCTGCGCAATATCCGTATCTACACCGTGGCGCACAACTGCTCCGACCGCACCGCCGAGGAAGCCGCGAAAGCAGGCGCGGAGGTTCTGGTCTACAACGATCCCGAGGCCCGTGGAAAGGGTTACGCCCTGAACCATGGCTTCGCTCACGCGCTGGCCAACGGCGCTGAAGCAGTCATGGTGATCGATGCCGATTCCATCATCTCCGCCAATCTCGTCGGGCTGGTGCAGCGCCGTCTCGCTGCCGGAGCGGATGCCGTACAGTGCCGCTACGAAATGGAAAGCGCCAATGACAAGGCCAACGGCCGCCTCGCGGCGCTGGCCCTGCGCGGCTTCAACGTCATCCGTCCCCGCGGACGCCAGCAGCTGGGTCTTTCCTGCGGCATCCTCGGCAATGGATTCGCCCTGACCAAGCGCCTGCTCGATCGCGTGCCGTATGACGCTTTTTCCGTAGTCGAGGATCTTGAGTATCACATTCACCTGGTCATGGCGGGCTCGCGGGTTCAATACATCGAAGAGGCACATGTTCTCGCCTCCCTGCCGGCATCCGCAAAGGGCGAAACCGTGCAGCGCTCTCGCTGGGAAGGCGGCCGCTTCTACGCAGCCCGCATCTGGTTTGTGCCTTTGCTTAAGCAGGTTCTGCGTGGAAGGCTGCGGCTGATTGAGCCGATGTGCGATGTCGCGGGGTTGCCGATGGCCTTCGGCGTGTTTGCGCTGCTGCTGGCCCTTCTCATTCCGGTTCCTGCGATTCGTATCTATGCAGCAGTGTCTCTGGCCGTTGTGACTCTGCATGTCCTGGCTGCTGCGGCAGCAGGACCGGATTTTCTGGGGACGCTGCGGCTGCTGGCCATGGCTCCTTTTTACATCCTATGGAAACTCCGTTTGATTCCGTCGATACTGCGCGGCTCAAAAGGCAAAGCCGATTGGGTACGCACCGACAGAGACTCCAACTTTAGGAGTATTTCCTAAAGATTTTTTTCTCTGCATGATGAAGAGCACAGGGAAAGCAAGAGGGCCTTTATGCCCATTCCCGGCGACTTGCCCCCAAGAGGTCTGTAACATGAAACGCTCTGTCCGCTCGCTCGCATATCTCGGACTGATTTCTGGCTTGAGCATGATTCCGGCTTTTGCCCAGCAGCAGCCCCCTGCAGCTCCGGCAGGCTCAGTTACTCCTATCGCCAGCCAGAAGAGCCAGCCGAGCGAAACACCGGCAGATCCCCAGCTCAAGCTGAGCCCGGAAAAACAGCTGGAACAGTTCCAGCCTGCGGTTGACGAAGAGTACACTCTCGGCGCAGGCGATGAGATCGGCCTGGATTTTCCCGGCAGGCCGGAGTTGACCAAGAAATACACCGTCGGTCCCGATGGGCGCATCACCCTGCCATTGGCAGGACAGGTAATGGTTGCAAACCTTACCCGCGAGCAGGCTGCAAAGGCGATCGTTGACGCACTGTCGAACGACTACACCAACCTGACCGTCACGGTGAACATCGAGAAATACGGTTCGAACAAGGTGACCGTGATCGGCAACGTCAAGAATCCGGGCACGATTTATTTCGACACCACGCCGACGCTGCTCGACGCGATTTCGCGCGGCGGCCTGCTGCCGACACCCAGCTATAAGGACGGCCTCCCTGACGAGTGCATGATCTATCGGGGCAACAACCAGGTGTTTACCGTCCAGCTGCGCGATCTGCTGCGCAGCGGCAGTGCGATGGCTGACATGCGGCTTCGCCGCAACGACATTATCTTCGTCCCGTCGCAGTCGGATCGCTTCGTCTCCGTGCTTGGCCAGGTGAAGAATCCTGGATCGGTGCCACTGACTTCAGACTCGAACCTGCCCTCGCTGATCGCGCAGGCAGGCGGTTTAACCGATGGCGCCGGCAACAACCCGCACATCATGATCCTGTCGAAGGCTAACGGGACAACGCGGGAAGTCAACTGGAAGGACATCAACACGCCTAAGGGGTTGACGGAAGTCGCGCTTCAGCCCGGGGACATTGTCAGCATCCCGAAAACAGGCTTTTACAAGTCGACGTACGTGCTGGAGCGCCTGAGCCCGATGACCAGCCTGGCTACCCTGCTGGCAGTACGTTAAGGGTTCAAAGGACACAGCAATATCCAAAGACGGCCGCGCGCGACGTAGAGCCGGTCGACAGTTCCGGTAGAGAAGGTCGGGACTACAGAACGAGATTAAGGATCAAAGATCGTTATGTACATAACGCCACGACATCCCGAAACACAGCAACAGATTCCGTTGCCTCCACCTCCGCCGCGTTCGGCAGCGCCTGCCCCGTCGAGTCCCTTCAAGATCGATGTGCTGCGGAGTCTGAAGGTGCATGCGATGACAGCCAGCCTGGTGGCGATTGCGACATGCGGCCTGGGTCTGGCGCTCCTACTGCGCCATCATGCCGTCTATACCGCCAGCAGCACCGTATATGTCTCCCCGAACTTCCCCAAGACGCTGACCGAGGACCGCGAACAGGAATTCCAGTACGACTCCTATATTCAGCAGGAGATGCACTCGGTCACGCGTTATGACGTCATCTCGGAAGCTCTCAAGAAGCTGCCGTCCGACGCATGGAAGAGACCGAATGAAAGCATGCAGGCAGCCATTGGACGTCTGCAGGGTGCGGTCGATGTCTCCCGCATCAGCACCACATACGAAGCCTCGATCTCTCTGACCGATACCAAGCCGGCCAATATCGCCGAAATCGTCAATGCCATCACCAACACCTATCTTGAAAAGGTGAAGGATGAAGAGTTCTACGGGCGCGACGAACGCCTGCAGACTCTTCGCCAGGAACGGGATCGTGTTCGCACCGACCTCGACGCGCGCCTGAAGGAACAGGCAGGTATTGCGGGCAAGCTGGGCATGGCCATCGTAGGCAGCACCGGCACGAATCCGTATGATAGCGATCTCGACAAGATGCGCGGCGACCTGAACACGGCTCATACCGCGCGCATCCAGGCTGAGGCACAGCTTTCGTCGCTGAACAGCGGCGACCCGAACGCTCCGAATTCCGCACTGAATGCAGCCGCGGACGAGATTGCCGCGCTCGATCCCGGCCTTACTTCGCTGAAGTCGGCGCTCGGCCAGAAGCGCAGTGCGCTTCTGGGTACTCTGGCCGGCCTCACTCCGAACAACCCGCTGCGCAAGCAGACGGAAGACGAGCTTGCACAGACCGACAACGCCATCGCGACGATGCAGGCCAACCTGCGCCGCCGTGCCGCGCAGCGCCTTGAAGAGAAGCTGCATTCCGAGGTCAATCGTGCGGCCGCGGTCGAAGCGCAGCTGAACCACGACATTCAGAAGAAAACCACGCAGGCCACCACCGCAGCCCCGGAATTTCAGCGCTCGGATGAGCTGAAGAACGATATCCAGAACCTGCAGACCCGTTACAACACGATCGATGAGCGCATCAGCAATCTCGAGCTCGAAAGCAGCTCACCGGGATCGGTGCACATGGTGCAGCCGGCCCGCACTCCAATCGAGCCCGAGCCGAGCAAGATGCGCAAGCTCTTCCCGGCGATCTTCCCGCTTGCCCTGATTATGGGCGTGCTCGCAGCGGTTGCCTTCGACCTGCTCGATCCGCACCTCTATACCAGCAGCGACGTCGAAACCGTCATGGGTTTTGCTCCCATCGGCGTCCTGCTCGACGACCGCGAGGTTACGCAGCTGGTTTATGACGAGTGCTCATTGCGTCTGGCCGCGGGCATCGACCATGCCGCTCACTCCGCGGGAGTACGCACCTTTGTGATCACCGGCGTTACAGCCGGAGCAGGCACCACGACCATCATCGAGCACCTCGGCAGCACGCTGGCGAAGCTCGGCCGCAAGACGCTGACCATCGATGCATCGGGCGCGACGCATCCCGTTGCCTATACCACGGTGAACGCGAATGAATCGGGCCGGCGCACGGACGCCCCTGCCCAGAGCAGCGTTCTCCCGGTGACAGGCACCGAACTGCAGACCACCACGGTTGTTTCGCAGCCTCTGCAGTCGAAGATTCCGCCGCTCACGACCAGCTTCATGGCCAAGGCCTTCCAGGAGCTGACGAACGAATATGACATCGTGCTGATCGACGCGGCCCCATTGCTGATCTCCGCGGAGACGGAATACCTTGCCCGTTTCGCCGACGTGACCGTTCTCGTGGGTGAATCCGGCAAAACCAAGAAGTCCGATCTCAAGCGCAGCGCGAAGCTACTGGAGCGCCTGAATGTCGGGGGCGTCGCAGTCATTATCAACAAGGTTGGGCTGCTGCGCGCCGAGAAGGACCTCAAGCAGGATCTGATCGAATTCGAAGCTCGCATGAACCGCACCAATCTGCGGTGGCAGCCGCGGGCGCGTCCTGAGACAGAGCCGTTCGTTCCCTTCGTCACCGTCAAGGAAGAAATAGTGGACGCAGAAACGGTATCTTCCTCCAAGGTCAGCTAGCTCCAACCCGAGAGTGCGTGCAAGAGACATGGCAAAGCCCGATGCCAACACGAATGGGGAGAGAACTGCCTCTCCCTCAGCCGCTCCTGACCTGACCCCGGCGATCTCTGCGCTATGGCGCGAAATTCTCGGTCTGCCCCGTGTCGGCCTCGACGATAACTTTTTCGAGAGCGGCGGCACATCGCTGTTGGCAACGCTTCTTGTCTCACGCATCAACCAGCTGCTCGCCGGGAAGGGTCTGGTCGCGCTTCCCATCGCTTCGTTCTTCGAGCATCCCACGCTGCGCGCTTTAACCGCTGTAATCAAGGGCGAAGCTGCCGAGATACCGGTCTCAACTCCAGCGCGCGAAAATACAAATCCAGCTTCCTCTGCCATTGCCATCATCGGCATGACCGGACGCTTTCCCAGCGCGGACAGTGTGGAAGAACTCTGGAAAAATCTCTCTGAAGGCGTTGAGTCTGTCACGTTCTTCGATCGTCATGAGCTCGAACCTTATGAACAACTTTTAGCTGATAAATCGGAACGTTACGTTGCAGCGCGTCCGCTGCTGAACCACGCCGACAAGTTCGACGCAGGCTTCTTCGGAATCTATCCGAAGGAAGCCGCGACCATGGACCCGCAGCATCGCGTCTTCCTCGAATGCGCCTGGGAAGTGCTGGAGCGCGCGGGCTACGACCCGGCTCACACAAAAGACTCCGTCGGCGTCTTCGCCGGATGCAGCATGAACACCTACTTCATGCGCAATCTCGCCACCGGCCGCGAGTTCCTTGAAGAATTTACCGGCGGATACCAGGTCGGCAATTACGTCGCCATGCTTGGCAACGACAAGGACTTTCTGCCTACGCGCGTCAGCTACAAGCTGAACCTGCGCGGACCAAGCATGAGCGTGCAGACCGCCTGCTCGACCTCGCTGGTCGCCGTAGCGCAGGCTGCGCAGAGCCTGCTGACCTACGGCTGCGACATGGCGCTCGCCGGTGCCGTTTCGATCACCTTCCCGCAGCATCGCGGCTACGTTCCGCAGGAAGGCGGACTCGCCTCACTCGACGGCCATTGCCGTCCCTTCGATCACCAGGCCAGCGGAACCGTCTTCGGGCACGGCTCGGCCGTGCTGCTACTGAAGCGCCTCGACGATGCATTGGCCGACGGAGACCAGGTGCTGGCCGTCATCAAGGGCTTTGCGTTGAACAACGATGGCTCGGTCAAGGTCGGTTACACCGCGCCGAGCGTCGAAGGCCAGGCGCAGGTGATTGCCCGCGCGCAGAAGATGGCCGGCGTTTCGGCCGATTCCATCACTTATCTCGAAGCCCATGGAACAGGCACACCGCTCGGCGATCCGATTGAAGTTGCAGCGTTGAAGAAAGCCTTTCGTGTGACCACCTCTGAGACGGCCTTCTGCTCACTCGGTACCGCCAAGGCCAACGTTGGACACCTCGACGTCGCCGCAGGAGCAACCGGACTCATCAAGACCGTGCTGCAGATGCAGCATCGCCAGATCCCTGGCCTGCTGCACTTCGAGCAGCCGAATCCGCATCTTGGCATCGAAGGCAGCCCATTTAAGATCGACCGCACGCTGCGTCCCTGGGAAGCCAACGGCACGCCGCTGCGCGCCGGCGTCTCTGCCTTCGGCGTCGGCGGGACCAACGCGCACATCGTGGTCGAAGAAGCACCCGGTCGCCGCGCATCCGATGCCGGACGCGATCAGCACTTGCTCGTCTGGTCGGCCAAGACACCCGGCTCGCTGGAGTCGCTGACCGCATCGCTCGTTCAACATTTCCACACGGATTCCACAGGCATTGCGGATGCTGCCTACACGCTTCAGACTGGGCGCAGCAGTCATGCATTGCGCCGCTCGGTGGCCGTTTCTTCTACTGAAGAAGCCGCCGCGTTACTCGCCGGCTCTGCGGCAAAAGAGATCGCCAGCAACGACAAGCCTTTTGAAAATCCCGGAGTGATCTTCTGCTTTCCAGGACAGGGAGTGCAGACGATCGGCATGGGCCGCCGCCTCTACGAAACCGAAGCCGTCTTCCGCGACGCCCTAGATCGCTGCTCAAAGATTTTGACGCCCCTGCTCGGAGCGGACCTGCTCGATGTGCTCTATCCTGCCGAGGCTACGGAAGCATCGCAGACGTTGCTGAATCAGACGCTGTACGCGCAGCCAGCGATCTTCAGCTTTGAATATGCTCTCGCGCAGCTATGGCTTTCGTGGGGTATCCAGCCCGAAGCCATGATCGGCCACAGCGTGGGCGAATACGTTGCCGCCTGCATCGCCGGTGTCTTCTCGCTCGAAGATGCACTCAGGATGATCGCAGCCCGCTGCCGTTTGATGCAGGCGCTGCCCGCTGGTTCCATGCTCGCCGTGCGGCGCGACGAAGCCACCGTCGCCAGTCTCCTGCCCGCGACGCTCGACATCGCCGCGGTCAACAGTCCACAGCTTTGCGTCGTCTCCGGCCCGACGAATGAGATAGACGCCTTTATCGCCAAGCTCGATGCGGAGAAGATTGTCTCGCGCAAGCTGGCTACCTCCCATGCCTTCCACAGCCGCATGGTCGATCCGGCGCTGGCTCCTTTCGCCGAAACGGTCGCCACCGTCAGCTTCTCCGAGCCGAAGATTCCGTATGTTTCGACGCTCACGGGCAAGTGGGCGACGCTGGCCGAGATCTCGCAGCCTGCTTACTGGACGCGCCAGCTTCGTCACGCCGTTCGCTTCGCCGATGCCATTACTGAAATTCTGAAGACCCCGGAGCGCATCCTGCTCGAAGTCGGGCCGGCCGAGACGCTGGTTCAGCTCATGCGCCAGATCGGCGGCACTGCTGTGCTCTCCAGCCTCGGCGGTCTTAAGAGCCGCGACAGTGACGAAAGAGCTCCAGAGGATCGCGCGATCCTGAATTCACTCGGCAAGCTCTGGACTTTGGGCACCGAGATCGACTGGCAAAGCTTTCATTCAGGCTACGTCCGCAACCGCGTATTGCTTCCCACTTATCCTTTCGAGCGCCAACGACACTGGATCGATGCGCCAGCGTATCAACCTTCTGCCCAGGCTCTGCCGGGTACCCCTTCTGCTGCCACCACTGCCGTACCTGACACTGCTTCTACTGCCGAGGATTTCGTTATGGCTACCGTTTCTTCTTCCGACCTTATGCTCTCCGCACTCAAGGACATGATCGCCGATCTCTCCGGCACCGACCTGACCGGCGCCGATGCCGATGCCTCGTTCCTCGAACTCGGATTCGACTCACTCTTCCTGACCCAGCTCACGCAGGCGATCCAGGGCAAGTACAAGCTCAAGCTCACCTTCCGCCAGATCATGGAGAGCTATCCCACGCTCGACGGCCTCGCGAAGCATCTCGACGAAGCGGTCACGCCCGAGCTGAAGCCCGCTGCTGCTGCGCCAGTTGCTACCCCTGCGCCGACGGCCGTTGCTGTTGCTGCCGCACCCGTCGCTTACGCAGCGCCTGTGGTGCAGCCGGCTCTCACTCCCGTTGCCGCGCCCGTGATCCATGCGCCTGCCGGGTCGCTCGAAGCCCTCCTCGCCAGCCAGGTACAGGCCTTGAGCGGACTCTTCCAGCAGCAGATGGAGTTCCTGCGCGGACAAAGCTTCAGCGCGCCGGTCGCAGCAGCAGCAGTGCAGGCAGCGCCTGTTGTCGCGCCAATGGTTGCGCCCGCACCGGCTCCAGTCGCCGCTCAGGCTCCCGTTGCGACCGCTCCTGCAAAGGAAGAAGCTCCGAAGAAGCCCGTCTTCACGCCCTTCAAGCCGCTTTCGCGTGGTGAGACCGGCGGGCTGAACCCGACGCAGGAGAAGTACCTCAAGGACTTCGTCGCCAGCTACAACGCGCGCACTCCCGGCTCGAAGCAGTTCACGCAGGATAACCGCGCCGTCTTTGCCGATGGCCGCGTCGTCTCCGGCTTCAATGCTCAGTACAAGGAAATGGTCTACCCGCTGGTGGTCGAACGCGCCAAGGGTGCTTACCTGTGGGACAAGGACGGTAACCGCTACATCGACATCCTCAACGGCTACGGAGCGATTCTCTACGGCCACTCGCCCGACTTCATCGTCGAGGCCGTGCATGAGCAGCTCGACATCGGCTTCCCCATCGGACCGCAAACGCCGCTCGTAGCCGAATGCTCGCGCCTGGTCAGCGAACTGACCGGCATGGAGCGCGTGACCTTCTGCAATACCGGTTCTGAAGCCGTGATGGGCGCGATGCGCCTTGCCCGCACCGTAACCGGACGCAACCTCATCGTCATGTTCAGCGGCGACTACCACGGCAGCTTCGACGAAGTACTGGTGAAGTCGGTCGGCAACCAGCGCTCCATGCCGGTCGCACCAGGCATCCCGCGCGAGAGCGTTGCGAACACGCTGGTTCTTGATTACGGCTCCGATGAAGCACTCGAGATCATCCGCAACCGCGCCGACGAAATCGCCGCCGTGCTGGTAGAACCTGTCCAGAGCCGCCACCCGGAACTGCGCCCCGCCGAGTTCCTGAAGGAAGTGCGCCGCATCACCGCTGACAGCGGTTCTGCACTGATCTTCGACGAAGTGGTCACCGGCTTCCGTACTCACTCGGGAGGTATGCAGGCTGTTTATGGCATCCGCGCCGATCTCGCCACCTACGGAAAGGTCGTCGCTGGAGGCCTCCCGGTCGGCATCCTCGCAGGCAGCCCGGCTTTCATGGACGCGCTCGACGGCGGCATGTGGCAATACGGCGACAACTCCTTCCCGCAGGTGGGCGTCACCTTCTACGCAGGAACCTTCATGCGCCATCCGCTGGCCATGGCCGCAGTTAAAGCCAGCCTCGAACACATCAAGGAGTCCGGCCCATCGCTGCAGACCGATCTCGCGAAGAAGACCTCTGCGCTCGTCGCCGATCTGAACGCGATGTTCCGCGAATTCAACTACCAGTCGTCGATCGAGACCTTCGCCTCGTGGTTCTTCTTCTCGCCTGCACAGGAGCCGCAGCTGGCGCGTCTGCTGCACTATCACCTGCGCGAGCAGGGCATCCACATCCAGGAAGGCTTCCCTTGCTTCCTGACGACCGCACACACCGACGAAGATTTGCAGTTCGTCCGCAAGGCCTTCCGCACCAGCCTTGAGAAGATGCAGGCAGGGCAGGCCATCGGCAAGGCCGAAGCTGCTTCTATTCCTGCTGCGGAGCCTGCCGTTGCGAAGACTATCGCCGCTCCGGTTGTCGAGACCGTTCCGATCGAGCACGACATCGCCATCACCGAACCGCAGCGCGAGATCCTGATCGGCACGCAGCTCGGCGATGAAGCCAACTGCGCCTTCAACGAAGGAACATCGCTGCGCCTGAAGGGCGATCTCAATGAAGCTGCCTTCATCGCATCACTCGAGAAGCTGGTCACGCGTCACGAGTCGCTGCGCTCCTCGGTGGCCGAGGACGGCGACACCATCCACATCGACGCGGAAGTTCGTCTGCCGCTCGAGCACGACGACCTGACGGCGCTAGATGCGGCTGCCCGCGATGCCCGCCTCAAAGAGATCATCGCCCGCGAAGCCTCGACTCCATTCGATCTCTACAACGGTCCGCTCTTCCGCATGCGGTTGGTGCGCCTTGCAAGCGACGAGCACGTTCTCGTGACCACGGCACACCACATCATCTTCGACGGATGGTCGACCAACGTCCTCTTCTCCGAACTGAGCGCGCTCTACAACGCTGCCATTGCAGGCTCGAACGCTGCCCTGCCCGCGCCGCTGACCTTTACTTCGTACGCTGCCGCGCAGGCCGAGCACCAGAAGACCGAGGAAAACTCTGAAGTCGAGACGTACTGGCTCAACGAGTTCAAGACACTGCCTTCACCTCTCGAGCTGCCCACGGACCGGCCTCGTCCGGCGATGCGCGGCAATGACGGAGCTACCCGCCGCTTCATCTTCCCGGCCGAGTTCCTGAAGTCTGTCCGCAAGGCGGGCGCGAAGCAGGGGTCTACCTTGTTCGCTACGCTTCTTGCCGGTTATGCACAGCTTATCCACCGGCTCTCGCAGCAGCAGGATGTCGTCATCGGCATCCCCACCGCCGGGCAGAACCTGCTCGAAAACGGCGGTTCGCTGGTTGGCCACTGTGTGAACTTCCTGCCCATCCGCAGCACCTTCGATCCGGCACAGCCTATCGGCCAGTTCGTAAAACAGTCGCGCAAGAAGCTGCTCGACGCGCAGGATCACCAGAACTACACCTACGGCACGCTGCTGCGGAAGCTGAAGATCCAGCGTGAAAGCTCGCGGCTGCCGCTCGTCGAGGTCCAGTTCAACGTGGAGCAGGTCGGTGCCGGCCTCAAGTATGAAGGCCTCGCTGCCGACCTGAGCGCCAACCCGAAGACCCACGTCAACATGGACCTCTTCTTCAACTTCGTCGATCGCGGCGAAGAGCTGTGGCTCGACGTGGACTACAACACCGGCCTCTTCGACGAGGCCACCATCGCGCGCTGGTGCGGACACCTGCAGGCGATCCTCGAAGCCTTCGTCGCCAACGCCGAGCAGCCCATCGGCCAGGTTTCGATTCTCAACCCGGCACAAACGAAGCAGATCCTGGTCGATTGGAACAGGACTGCAACTGACTTCCCACGCAACAGCTCGATCCACCAGGTATTTGAAGAGCAGGTCGCGCGCACACCCAACACCACCGCCGTCACCTTCAACGGCCAGTCGCTCACCTATGCGCAGCTGAACGAGAAGGCCAATCAGTTGGCCCGCTTTCTGCGGGGCGCCGGTATTCAGACGGGCGACCGCGTAGCCCTCTGCCTCGACCGCTCGCTCGAAGTCTCGGTCAGCCTCCTGGCGATTCTCAAGGTTGGCGCTTCCTATGTCCCCGTCGATGCCAGCTACCCGGAGCAGCGTATCCGGTTCCTGGTCGAGAATTCACAGGCGAAGGCACTGCTGACCCAGGCATCACTGGTCGCGAAGCTGCCGGGGCTCAACACCAATGTCATCGATCTCGACACCGATGGGCCGTCAATCGCAGTCGAGTCGGGCTCGAATTTCCCCTCCGCCCAGCTCACCGGCGACGCCGAAGCCTACGTCATGTACACCTCCGGATCGACCGGAAACCCTAAAGGCGTGCGAGTACCGCATCGCGCCGTACTGCGACTGGTGAAGAACAACAGCTTCGCAAGCTTTGCACCGAGCGAAGTCTTCCTGCAGCTGGCTCCGCTCTCGTTCGACGCCTCGACCTTCGAGATCTGGGGAGCCCTGCTGAATGGCGGACGCCTGATCCTCGCGCCCGCTGGACGCGTCACGCCGGAAGACATCGGCACGCTCATCAAGATGCACAACGTCACCACGCTCTGGCTGACGGCTGCGCTCTTCCACCTGGTTGCGACCACGCACCTTGAGATCCTTCGCCCGCTGCGCCAGCTTCTGGCCGGTGGCGACGTCCTCTCGGTGACGCATGTCCGCCGCATTCTCGAGGAGCTGCCGCATCTGCGCCTCATCAACGGCTACGGACCGACGGAAAACACCACCTTCACCTGCTGCCACACCATCACGCCGGCCAGCCTGACCATCGGCTCCGTGCCGATCGGCCGCCCCATCTCGAACACCCGCATCTATCTCGTCGATGCTTCCATGCAGCCGGTTCCCGTCGGCGTTGCCGGTGAGCTGCTCGCGGCCGGAGATGGCGTTGCCCTCGGCTATCTGAACGCACCCGAACTCACGTCGGAAAAGTTCATCGAGCACTCCTTCGATGGCCGCTCCGAGCGCCTGTATCGCACCGGCGACCTCGCCCGCTACCGTCCGGATGGCACGGTCGAGTTCCTGGGACGCGCTGATACCCAGGTCAAGGTTCGCGGCTACCGCATCGAACTGGCCGAGATTGAATATGCCCTCGAACGTTCGCCGCTGGTGCAGTCCGCCGTGGCCAGCGTCCGCACCGATTGGGTGACCGCCCACGATGCCCCGGGCGACAAGCGCCTCGCAGCCTACATCATTCCGCAGAAGGCTGGCGACAACGCCGCGCTGATCACCGAGCTTCGCACCTGGCTCAAGGGGCAGCTGCCGGATTACATGCAGCCGGCTGCGATCGTAATCGTCGACAGCTTCCCGCGCACCGTAAACGGCAAGGTCGACCGCCGCGCCCTGCCCGCCCCGCAGCCGGAGCGGATGCTACACGAACGTGCTATTGTCTACCCTCGCACCCCGCAGGAAGATGTACTTGCGTCGATCTGGTCCAAGGTTTTGAACCTGAAAGAGGTTAGCGTGGAGGACAGCATCTTCGAGCTCGGGGGAGACTCGCTGATGATCTTCCGTATTAACACTTTAGCCAACCAGGCCGGGATGAAAATCACGGCTCGACACATCTTTGAATTCAAGACCATTGCAGCAATCTGCGCACAGGTTCATGAGGGCCGTGACGACGAGATGGCTGAAAACTCCTCAGGAACGATCCGGCCAGTGGCCCGATCGCTGCATCGTAAACCCCGAACCGTTCTGCAGTAATTTGACCGGGGAATACGTGCTCTTACGTTGTCCTTGGTTGAGTCTGCGATGAGCCGAACTGATACCCGTGAGATGGAATTTGCCGAAACCGTGAAACCGCAGGACCTTCAAACCGCCAACTCGGGCGGAGGTGAAGGATCGCAGCAAGACGCGGTTTACGTCTTTCCCGCCAGCCTGGAACAAAGCCGCTACTGGATTCTCGACCAGCTGGCCGGTGCTTCCACGGCTTCGAATATGGCAGTGGCCTTCCGCATGGAAGGCCCAGTCCGTGATGATCTTGTCGAGATATGCGCGCGCGAGCTGGTCGTGCGTCACGAGGCCCTGCGCACCAACTTCCAGATGGTGGATGGCGTGCTTTCGCAGGTCATAAGCGAAGAACCCCGCTTCGGCTTTTCCATCTCCGACCTCCGGGTTCTTCCTGAAGCCAGCCGCGCCAACCGCGCTGAAGAACTGATCCATGAACACAGCCGCGTCCGCTTCGATCTGGCGAATGGCGCGCTCTTCCACGTTCACCTGATTCACGTCACCGATACCGACCACTTCCTGGCCCTCACGATGCACCACATCGTCTGCGACGGCTGGTCGAACGGCATCCTGATTCGCGATTTCGCCCTTTATTACGAAGCAGCGCTCACGCTCCGGAACGCCGAAATGCCCGAGCTGCCCTTCCAGTTCGCCGACTTTACCGTCTGGCAGCAGGAGTGGCTCGAGAGCGAAGCGGCGGACAACGCCATGGCCTACTGGAAGCAGCACATCCAGAGGGACATGCCGGCCATCGACCTGCCCGCGGATTTCCCGCGCGCTGCGGAAAAGAGCGCGCCCGGCGACATCGTCGGACGCCTGCTTCCCACCGAGCTGACCGCGCGCCTCAAGAACTACTGCCGCAAGCACGACGCAACTATGCACCAGGTGCTGCTCGCGGCATTCGAAGCCATCATCTCGCGCTACGCCGGGCAGGACGAGTTCCTGCTGGGCTCGACCATCGCCAACCGCACACAGCCGGGCATGGAAAATGTCGTCGGCCGCTTCGCGCACCCGCAGGTGGTGCTGGCCGATGTGCAGGGCGACCCGACCTACTCGGAACTCGTCAAGCGCGTTGCCAACTGGAGCGCGAACTCTTACGCCCACCAGGATCTGCCCTTTTCGCGCCTGACCGAAGCTTTCCAGCTCGACCAGGAGCATGCGACTTCGCAGTTCCTGCAGGTCTATTTCGTTTACCAGAAAGCCTTCATGCAGCCGCAGCAGGCTGGTCCGCTGCGCATCGTTCCCCGTCCTTCGGTGAGCGGTGGAGTCAACTTCGACATGCTGGTCAGCATCGTCGAGCGCGGAGAAGGCCCACGTCTGCAGGTTGAGTACAACACGAAGCTCTTCCGCCAGGAGCGCGTAAGCCGCCTGATCGAGCTGTACATCCGCGTGCTCGAAGCAGTGATGGACGACGATTCCCTGCGCGTCTCGGCATTGCCGCTCCTTTCGCATGACGAGCAGGCGAAGCTGGCGGCCTCCGCAGTCGCAAATTCCGTTCCGGAAACCGCAAGGCTTTCCCTCACGGCAGCTTTCGATCGCATCGCGGAGAAGAACGGTAATACCGCTGCTCTCATCTTCGGCGAACATCGCACCAGCTGGAGCGAGCTCCAGCAGAAGAGCCTCGGCCTGGCTCGCGCCATGCAGAATGCCGGTGTCAGAGCGGGCGCAACTGTCGCGGTCCGGCTTGAGCAGTCCGCTGAAGCAGCCGCTTCGGTGCTCGCGACTTTGCGGCTGGGCGCGGTGGTACTGCCCGTTCCGGCAAGTGTCTCCTCTGTCGAGTGGCAGACCATCCAGGCAGAATTCAAACCGGTTCTGTCGCTCTCTTCGGAAACCTTCGCCGAGAAGTTTGCTGCAGTCACATCCTACAAACAGCTTGCGGAGATCGACTCTCCATCTGCGACTCTGCCTGAGATCGATGCGGCTGCACCGGCATGGATCGCTCCCGGCGCTGACGGCCCCATTTATTCCTCGCACGCTGCAAGCTTCATCAGCCTGCAGGCTGCGGCGCAGGCCATGGATCTTCAGCAGGGTTCGGTCATTCTGGCGTCGGCGGCATCTTCCGCAACAGACGCATGGACCGATCTGATGCTGCCCCTGGTGAATGGCGCAGCTGTCATCTCTGCGGAAGGCATTAACCCTACCGCGTTGCAGGCAGTTCTTGACCGCGAACAGGTCTCCTTCGTTTTCTCTACCGCGCCCGAAATCGTCGCCACGCTTCGTGGAGGATGGACCGGCGATCGCCGTCTCCATGCCATCTGCCGCGGCTCGCATCTGAGCCCGGCCACGGCAGCAGAGCTGCTCCAGTCTCCCGGCCGTTACTCGTCGCTGATATCGTCAGCCTCGACCGCCGGACCGCTTGCATTTGCGGCGCTCTCTGCTAACGGCCTGGTCATCGCCCCTCTGCCGGGCGAGAGCTTTGAGCTGGCAGACGATGCCGGACGCCCGGTCGCATTCTCGGTTCCCGGACACCTTGTGGTTCGCCGCGGAACGGCGGAATCAAGGCCGTCTCTTCGCGTCCGCTTTACGCCTGACGCAGGCTTCGAGCTGCTCGACGCCTCCGACCGCTTCGTTAACCACAATGGCTACCGCATTCGCCTTGGCGAACTCGAAGAACTGCTGACGCAGGAGCCTTCGGTCGCAACCGCCGCGGCTGCCCTTGTGCCTGACGCGCACGGCAAAGCATCGCTGGTCGCTTACGTTACCGGTCACAGCGGCACGCTGCCCTCGTCGGCAACAGTGTCTGCATGGTTGAAGGCTCATGCCGCTGCGCACCTTGCGGCAGCAGAGATTCTTCCCGTTCCAGCCATTCCTCATCGCCTCGATGGTTCGCCCGACATCTCCGCCCTGCCCCAGCCGGGCAGCTCTGTGCTGGCTGCCGAGGCCGATGCCGGCTATGTACCGCCCCGCGATGAACTCGAAAAGAACCTGGTCTCCATCTGGGAGAGCGTGCTGGGAGTGCCGGGCATCGGCATCCGCACCAACTTCTTCTCGCTCGGCGGCTACTCGCTGATGATCGTGCGCCTCTTCGCCACGATCAACCGCACGCTCTCACTCTCGCTGCCGATTACGACCATCTTCAACGCACCAACCGTGGAACAGCTCGCCGACATCATCCGCGGGCGCACGCTCTATTCGCCGCTGGTGCCGGTGCAACCACGGGGCGACAAGCCTCCGTTCTTCCTGGTGCACTCGTACCTGCTCTATGGCGGTCTTCCCTCTGTACTCGGCGAAGACTACCCGTTCTACGGCCTGCGCGAAATTGAAGACCGCGACAAATCCATGACCATGGAGCAGCGCGCGGCCTCCTATGCGAAGGAGATCCGCTCGGTGCAGCCGCACGGCCCGTACTATCTCGGAGGCTGGTGCGCAGCCGGTCCACTGGCTGTCGAAACAGCACGCGCGCTGACAGATGCCGGAGAAGAAGTCCGCACCGTAATGCTCTTCGACTCCTGGCGTCCTGGTTATTCCAAGGAGCTCGAAAGCGAGCAGAAGAACCGTCCCGACATGGCGCTGAAAGCCGTACTGTCACGCAAGTACCGCTTCCACCGCATGAAGATGCGTCCGCTCTCCGCAGCGCACAAGGTGAAGTACATCGGCAGCGCCGCGCTGCACAAGTTCAACGGCGTCAAGGGCCGCATGTATATGCGGAACTGGGCGCTGGCGCAGCGGCTCTTCAAGCTCTTCGGCCTGCCGTTGCCGCATTTCATGCACAACGTCAGCCTGGAAACATTCGAAGCCGTTCGCACCTATAACCCGAAGCAGTTTCCAGGACGCATCACCCTGATGCGCGCCACGCAGGCCATCTACATTCCAGGCGCGGAAGAAGGATGCGGCTGGGGCAAGGTGGCGCGCGACGGAGTGGAAGTCCTGTGGGCACCCGGCGACCATGAATCCATGTTCATGGAGCCGAACCTGGCATCTGTAGGCAGCTCACTGCGCAACACGCTGGAAAAGGCCCGGTCCGCCGACACGGCAGGCGTATAGCCTGTTTGCATGTCTCCTGAAAAGACGATGCCGCAACTCGCGGCCGGCAAAGTACACATCTGGAAGCTGGAACCTGTCACAGGGTTCCAGCCTGCCGGCTGGTTCGGCCTGCTCGATGAAGAAGAACAGGCGCGAGCATCCCGCTTCCGCTTTCCTCATCTGACCCAAAGCTTCGTTGCCGATCACGCACGCCTGCGCATGCTGCTCGGTTATTACACGCAAACAGCTCCGCAGGCTATCCGGTTCGCGAAGAATTTCTACGGCAAGCCTTCGTTTGCATTTCCTGAGACAAGACTCCACTTCAACCTGTCCCACACCGAAGGCTTAACTCTGCTCTCGGTGTGCCTCGACCATGAACTCGGAGTCGACATCGAAGCCGTGCGTCCAATGGATGACTGGCAGGAGATTGCGGCTACTCATTTCTCCGCCGTCGAGAACGCAGAGCTACGCAGCTTCGCCCCGTCCGACCGCAATCATGCCTTCTTCCGCTGCTGGACGCGCAAGGAGGCCTTTCTGAAGGCCAGCGGAGAGGGTCTTTCCAAGCCGCTGGATGCTTTCAGCGTAAGTATCCAGCGCACGGACGATCCGCAGTTTCTTACCTGCGACTGGGACCCCGAAGAAACGAAGCGATGGACGCTGAAGTCGTTGTCTTTCGGTGAGAGCTTCATTGGAGCGCTCGCCCTGCAACACCGGAATGGGGCAGACGCGTGGCAATTAGTTGTATTGGACAACAGCGACTTCCGCGCTATCGTTTCTACGGAAAGAGTGTGACTGTGACGACATCGACCTCCCCTGTACGCCGTTTTGTTGCGAGCCGCCGATGGCTGGTGCTCATTGCTGTGCTTGGTATCGTGCTGCGCCTCGGATTGATCGCCAAGACAACCCACAACGAACGCTTCTACGACGAAGTGGATTACGACCACATCGCCGTCTCCCTCGTGCATGGAGGAGGCTTCTCCGATCACGTGATCGACGTCGAGACCGTGGATCACCCGACGGCCTATCGCGCCCCCGCTCAACCGATCCTGATGGCGGTGGTCTACAGGGTCATCGGGCATCGCCCGATTGCGATTGAAGTGATCGAGGCATTCCTGCTCGCGGCGCTGCCCTTCATTTGCGCGCAGATCGGCCTGCGCATAGGCCTGAGTGCGTTCGCTGCGAACATCGGCGCAACCATCGCCGCCTTTCACCCGGTTATCTCCTATGCGGCAACCACTCTGTATCCCAGCGTAGTCACCATCGTCGCGCTTACCTGCGGCATATGGCTCTGCTGGGAGACGATCGCTCGCAACAAGGCAAGCTGGGCCGTTGGAGCAGGTGCTTCATTCGGCCTCGCCGCGGCAGCAACAACCACTTTCGCGCCCGTCGCATTTCTCGCCGCGCTGGTCATAGCTTTCCGGCGCAGATTCAAGCTGGCGATCATCGTCGCCGTAATCGGTCTCGCACCTTCCATCACGTGGATGGTGCGCAACAAGATCGTGATGCACAATTTCACACTGGCCACCAACGGCGGCTACAACCTCGAGCTCGGCGCCAACGACGACGCCACGCCACGTTCCGGCAACTGGATCACGCTCTATCCCAGGTGGGAGCTGGGCGAAGTAAAGGCCGACGCATTGCTTCGCCAGCAGGCCGAAGTATGGATTCACACCCACCCCGTTCGCTACGTGGAGCTAAGCGTTCTTCGCGCTCTCGCGGTCTTCGACTCTACGGGACGGCCGAAAACGCAGGGCGTAAACTCCGGCCGTGCCGCCGAGATCGTTGGCTACATCCTGCTGCCGGTCGTGCTGGCGGGCTTCGTGGGGCTGTTCCTCTACTGGCGCAACCCGATCGCGTGGGTCACCACCGCGGCACTAGGACTGGTCATCCTCAGCTCGGCGCTCACCCTCGCCAAACCGCGCTTCCGCCTGCCCATCGATCCCGCGCTCTGCGTCTTCGCCGTGGGGACAGTCAGCACCGTGGCAAAGCGGATTCGAGCAACCAACTAACTGACGAGCCAGCGATCGACGCGCTATCTTAAGGCATGTATCGCTGGCTTCTTGTTCCCGTCCTGGCGCTGGGCCTCGCGGCCCAGGCGCAGACTGCCGCGCCGACCCACGCCGATATCCTGCGCGGCGCCTACGGCCCGTATCGCGCGAATAACGACCTGCTCTCTTATCACCTCGACGTTCGCGTCGATCCGGCGAACAAGTTCCTGAGCGGCAAGAACACCATCCGCTTTCGTATGCTCGCCGATGGCAACCGCATCCAGATCGATCTGCACGATGCGCTGCAGGTCGACAAGATCCTGCTCGTGTCGGGAGCGAAAGCCAGCGCGCCATTGAAGTACACACGCGACTCCGGCGCGGTCTTCATCGACTTTCCCGAAACGCTCAAGGCAGGGCAGACCTACGCCATCGACTTCTACTACTCCGGCCATCCAGTTACGGAAGGCCGCTTCGGCGGCATCACCTTCCTGAAAGACCCCGAGGGGCATCCCTGGATCAACACCTCGTGCGAAGACGTAGGCGCAAGCGTCTGGTGGCCCAACAAGGACCAGTGGCGCGACGAGGTCGAAGAGATGGAGATCAGCGTCGAAATTCCCAGCAACCTGGTCGATGTGTCGAATGGAAAGTTCGAAGGCAAGACCGATCTTGGCAACGGCTACACCCGCTGGGACTGGCACGTTCACTATCCGATCAACAACTACGATGTCGCGTTGAACATCGGCAACTACGCTCATTTCTCGGAGCAACACAACGGCCTCGCGCTCGACTACTACGTGCTGCCGCAAAACCTGGAGAAAGCAAAGACACAGTTCGCGCAGGTGCCGCAGATGATCGACATCTACGAGCACTACTTCGGCGAATATCCATTTATCAAGGACGGCTACAAGCTCGTCGAAACTCCTTACCTCGGCATGGAGCACCAGAGCGCCGTCGCCTATGGCAACAAGTATCTGCAGGGCTACGCAGGGCGCGACTGGACCGGTGTCGGCATCAGCCCTCGCTTCGACTTCATCATCATTCACGAGAGCGGACACGAGTGGTTCGGCAATGCTGTCAGCGCCGCCGACCGCTCCGATATGTGGATTCACGAAGGATGGACCACCTATCTCGAATATCTCTATGTCGAATCGCGCTGGGGACGCGCCGATTCCCTCCGCTACATGAACGCCGAGAAGTCGAAGATCGAGAACAAGCGGCCCATCATCACCGAACGCGGCGTCAACGGCGATCCACCGGAAGACCAGTACTTCAAGGGCGCGCTGATGCTGAACACACTGCGCAGCGTTATCAATGACGACGCCGCATGGTTCCGCATCATTCGCGGCTTCTTCCAGAAATTCGAGTACCAGAACATCATGACCGAGGATGTGGTTGCATACTTCAACCAGCAGACGGGCATGAACCTGACGCCCATCTTCAACCAGTACCTGCGCCACAAGGACATTCCCACGCTGGAGCTCAGGTTCGATCCTCACGGAGGCACCGTCGCTTATCGCTGGCAGGCAGACGAAAAAGACTTTGCCATGCCCGTGCGCGTGGGAACTCCCGATCACTGGCAGATCATTCAACCAACAACCGAGTGGCAGACCATGAAGAGCACGCTCGACAAGGCCCAGTTTTCCGTCGCAACCGATCTCTACTATGTGAATGTCAGCAAACAGTAAAGCCTGATACTCTGGCTCGTTCCGGTTTTCCGAGGATCTTTATGAAGCCGTCTCTTCGCACCTGCTTTGCTGCCGTCACGATTACGATTTCTGCGCTCGCGCATGCTGCGCCGGCTGTTCAGCAGAAGGCCGATCCCTGGTGGAAGCACGCCGTGATCTACGAGATCTATCCACGCAGCTTCCAGGACTCGAACGGCGACGGCGTGGGAGACATCAACGGCATCGCCTCGCGTCTCGACTACCTGCACGATCTTGGCATCGACGCCATCTGGATCACGCCGATGTATCCTTCGCCCGGCATCGATTACGGCTACGACATCTCCGACTACACGGCCATCGACCCGGAATACGGAAGCATGGCCGACTTCGACCGTCTTGTCGCTGAGGCGAAGAAGCGGAACATTCGCGTCATCATGGATTACGTGATTAACCACACTTCGGACCAGCACCCATGGTTCAAGGAATCACGCTCTTCGCGTACGAATCCCAAGCGCGACTGGTATATCTGGCGCGATGGAAAGGCCCCGGGGCAACCGCCGAGCAACTGGCAATCATGGTTCGGCCACTCCGCATGGCAGTACGACGAGAAGACGAAGCAGTACTACTACCACTACTTTTACGTGCAGCAGCCGGACCTGAACTGGCGCAACCCGCAGGTGCACGTGGCCATGGAAGACGTGCTGCGTTTCTGGATGAACAAGGGCGTTGCGGGCTTCCGCATCGACGCTGTCTCACGTCTTTATGAAGATCCCGGCCTGCATGATGACCCGTATGCGCCGGGCACTAATGTATACGGCGACCGCAACATCATTCACAAGTACACCGACAACTATCCGCAGGTAAATGACGTGCTCAAGGAGCTGCGCCGCGTCGTTGATAAGTATCCGGGAGATCCCGTCCTGGTCACTGAAGCAGACGAGCCGAATATTACCGAGCTGACCAAGCTCTACGGCAACGGCGACGAAGTGCAGCTGCCGATGGACTTCCAGATCGCCGACCTTAACAAGCTTTCCGCACCGGGCTTTCGCAAACTGTTCAACGAGGTCGAGAACAACACCGCTCACGGACAGCCGGAATACTTCTTCAGCAATCACGATCAGCCACGCCAGTGGGATCGCTACGGCGATGGCGTTCATAACGACCAGATTGCGAAGCTCATGGCCACATTACTGTTGACCACGCGCGGCACTCCGCAGATGTACTACGGCGAAGAACTGGGTATGCGCACCACCGATCCTGCGCGCGTTGAAGACGTCCACGACCCCATCGGCAAGCTCGGCTGGCCCAAGGAGAAAGGCCGCGACGGCGAGCGTACACCGATGCAGTGGACTGGATCGAAGGACGCCGGCTTCACCACTGCGCAGAAGCCGTGGCTTCCGATTCCGCCATCTGTGAGCAGCTATAACGTCGAGAGCGAACGCAAGGATCCCAACTCCATCTTCAACGCCTACAAGCGCCTGCTCTCGCTGCGCAAGACAGAGCCCGCGCTGCGCGATGGATCGTATCGAGCGATCGATGGAGACGATCCGAACATCTTCGCTTTTCTGAGACAGAGCGGTAGCTCCCGCGTCGTGGTCGCGCTCAACATGAGTTCCGAACCGCACTCCATCGCGCTGCATCTCTCCGGTGCACAGCATGCCGAAGTCCTTTACGCATCGCCTGCTCAGAAGCAGCAATCGGTCCCGGTGCAAACGCTCTCGCTCGAACCCTTTGGTGTCGTCATCGCAAAACTGCCGTAGCAACCAGTACATCCGTAACTTGTGCCATGGCGAAGGCCTTCCTATGCTTACGCCATGCGCCCTTCACAACTTTTCGCAGCGTTCCTGCTCGCCTGCGCGACGGTGTCATGTCCGGCTGTGAGCAAACCTCACTTTGTCTCGCTGGGTGCGGTTAAAAAAGTGCCCTATTCGATCGCTGGAGATCCCGCCGGGGCGCATGCAGATGAAAAAGAGCTTCGCGTGCGGCCCTTGGTCGTCGATGGCAAGGTGAAGGAGTGGACCACCGGCGACTCGCATGACATCACCGACCGCAGCTTCGTCGTGCGCCGCGCACTGCGCATCAACGATGCGCTGCCCGGCGACGACCACGGGAAGAACAGCGAGCACTGGGTATGGCAGCGCGGGCCGTGGCTGATGATCGATCGCACCAGCGGTAAAGTGACGGCGCTGCATCTGCCCGATTACGATCCAACCGTTTCCGACGCAGTATGGTTTCGCGATTACGCCGCCTACTGCGGGCTCAACGCCAGCGGCAAACAGCTCTTCGCAGTCGTAGCGCAGGTTGCCGCGCGAAAACCAATATTAAGCCGCAAGCTTCATGAATGGAATGCCGCGGACCACAGCGGCCCGGCCTGTTCGCCCGCAGTGTGGCAGCGGGAGCCGCTGCGCATCGCCTTCCAGCCGGCCGGCGGAGAGCCGGTCAGCTATGACCTGGTCGGGCTCTCTGCCGTACTGGTGGAAGATGAAGATGACGGAGAAGCTGCTCCCTGAATCAGCCCTGCTGATTCTCGACCGTCTGCGCCACGCGCAGAATAGTCGACTCGCCGAAGTGCTTGCCAAGAATCTGCAGACCGATCGGCAGCCCTTCGGAAGACTTGCCGCACGGAACCGATACACCGCAGATGCCCGCAAGACTCGCCGTGACCGTGTAGATATCGGCAAGGTACATGGCCATCGGATCGTCCGTCTTCTCGCCCAGCTTGAATGCAGGCGTGGGAGCAGTCGGTGTCACAATCGCATCGACTTCTTCAAAGGCGTTGAGGAAATCCTGTGTAAGAAGACGGCGAACCTGTTGCGCCTTCTTGTAGTACGCGTCGTAGTATCCAGCGCTGAGCACGTAGGTGCCGAGCAGAATACGGCGCTTGACCTCAGCTCCGAATCCGCCTTCGCGCGAGTCGCGGTACATGCTCGCAAGTGTGCTCACGCCCGGTGCACGATATCCATAGCGAACGCCATCGAAGCGCGCGAGATTGGAGCTGGCTTCTGCGGTGGCAATTACGTAATAGGTCGGCACGGCATACTTCGTGTGCGGCAGGGAGATCGGTTTGATCTCGGCGCCGGCGGCACGAAGCTGTTCGATCGAGGCTTCGACGGCCTTGCGAACTTCCGGGTCCAAACCCTCACCGAAATATTCGGCGGGAACGCCAAGGCGCAAGCCGGCGACTCCCTGGTCGAGCCCTGCGGTGTAATCAGGCACCGGCTGCGTCGACGAAGTCGCATCCATCGGATCGTATCCGGCAATGACGCCCAGCACCGTGGCAGCATCGCGGACATTCGCCGCGAACGGACCGATGCGGTCAAGCGACGAAGCAAAAGCGATCAGGCCATAGCGAGAGACGCGTCCATAGGTCGGCAGCACGCCTACCACTCCGCAGAAAGAAGCAGGCTGGCGAATGGATCCGCCGGTATCGGTTCCAAGAGTGGCAACGGCCATACCCGCAGCAACCGCTGCCGCTGAGCCGCCGCTCGAGCCGCCCGGAACCCGGTCGAGTGATGCCGGGTTGCGCACCGGTCCGTAAGCAGAATTCTCGTTCGACGAGCCCATCGCGAATTCATCGCAATTTAATTTGCCAAGAATCACCGCGCCCGCGTCCTTCAGTTTCTTCACTGCGGTAGCGGTATAAGGCGGACGATAGCCTTCGAGAATCTTCGATCCCGCAGTCGCAGGCTGGCCAGTAATCGTCAGCACATCCTTAATGCCAACCGGTACACCGGCCACCGCCCCAAGCTCTTGCCCAGCGGCAATCTGCTCGTCTATGGCCTTGGCCTGCGCAAGCGCGCCATCACGGTCAACCGACAGATACGAGTTCACTTCGCGGTCATTTTGCTCGATAGCGGAAAGGCACCGCAACGCGGCACCGGCAGCCGAGGTGCCCCCGGCGCGATAGGCCTGATGCAACGTGGAAATTGAAGGAAGTGCTTCTTTCGTAAGGCTTTTCATCTGTCTCCAGGGGCGGCTCCGAACATGATCGAATCGCAGGCTATCTCTCGATCACCTTCGGGACTTTAAAGAAGGCGCCATCCGTTTCGGGGGCGCAGACCATTACGTTAGCCCGATCAAGCGAAGGAGCAACCTGATCCGGGCGTAAGTCAGAGACGCCTCCGACTACCTCGGAAACCTGAGCCATGGGCGCGACGGATGAAGTGTCCAGCTCGTTCAACTCGGCCACATAGGCCAGGATCGAGTTCAGATCCATCTGCATCCGTACTTCCTCTGCCGGAGTCAGCTCAAGGTTGGCCAGCTCCGCCACCTGCTTTACATCCGCAACGCTTACTGTCTGCTCTTCAGCCATCTGTTTGCCTGTGAATGGGATCACCTTATTATAAGGCTCTTTTTCTACAACATCTTTGGCTAGCATTGAACCACCCAAGGCGGATACAATTCAGATTCACAGGCGGCATCGCACGCTGAAGGCGCGTCTCATAAAGTGACAGACGTGTGATCCTGTTTATCGCTTCTCAGTTTTTCCAAGGGCTCGTTGTAGGTGGAGCTTTCCGATCGGGCTTATCAGCAATATCTCGTCAGAAATCGGCTGGTCTACAACCCCTGCTACTGTGGAGTAAAAATGCAACCAGGGAGCTATGAAATTCGGCTGGAAAAGGAAGTATCAAAAGGGTTTGAGACCCATCTCACGATTTCCCTTATAGGAAACCTTTTCCCCCAATCAGCAGTCCAACCACATCAGGCAATGATAAGCTCCTGAATTTAAGGCATTTGTCTGCAAACAAGTGTTCATGGGAATTTCTGTTTGCTAAAGAGATACATAAATTGCTGTGCTGACGCGCACATATTCTCCAGTTCGACAAGCATGGGTTATGCTGTCGGGCAGGATCGAAATGTAATTAAGTTACTGGGCTAACATGGCTACTCCTGACCTTTTCACCACTGAAGCCAGCTTTCAAGACGAACATATACACGCGACGGACTTTGTCGGCGTTCGCGAACAGAGAATACGGGCGATCCCGGAGAACCTGCCGATCGCAGGCTTTGCGTACCGGGGTATAAAGCCTCTTTTCGACCTGTTGCTCGTGTTTCTCGCGCTGCCGGTACTGTTACCGGTCGGCCTGTTGATTGCTCTTATCATTAGAGTGACGTCTTCAGGGCCGTCCTTTTACCATCATCGGCGGATTGGGCAATTCGAAGAGCCGTTTTTTGCGTGGAAGTTCCGCACCATGTACGAAAACAGTGACGATCTCCTGGAGCGCCACTTGGCTGCAGACGCTCAGGCGCGGCGCGAATGGGCAGACACGCACAAGCTCCGCAGCGATCCACGCGTGACACCGATCGGGCGCTTTCTGCGCAAAACCAGCCTTGATGAGATCCCTCAGGTCATCAATGTCCTGGCCGGAGAGATGAGCTTGGTAGGACCGCGACCCATTGTCGAGATGGAGAAGGCCAAGTACGGCATGTACCTGAAGCCGTTTTCCTATGCAATGCCAGGGATCACCGGCCTTTGGCAGGTTTCCGGGCGTTGCGATGTCTCCTACCCGGAACGCGTCAAGCTCGACATTCGTTACGTCAACGAATGGAGCTTATGGATGGAGTTCAAAATCATCTGCAAGACCTTCTTCGTGATGATTCACCGTGAAGGCGCATACTAAGCAAAAGGCATACCACCCACGAATGCCTTTTGAGCCTCTACAGCCTCCCCAAAGTTTCCTCAAGAGCAATTCTCCAGGAAGGTAGCTCCACCCCGAAACTCCTCTTCAGGCGATCATTTGATAATCGTGAATTTTCTGGACGCCGTGCCGGGGTCGGATATTCGGTATCTGGAATACCTGTGACTGCTGGCCAGGATTTCCCGGTGGGCGGCGCAGACTTCTCGAAGATTGCCTTCGCAAAACCACACCAGCTCGTCTCTCCACCGCAGGTCATGTGATAGATCCCTGCGTGCTTCGGTGACCAGGGATGTTCGAGCACCTGCCGCGTTGCGCGAGCCAGCGCGAGAGCGGTGGTGGGGGCCCCAAACTGGTTATCTACAATGCGTAACTGATCGCGCTCAGCTCCGAGGCGAAGCATGGTGCGCAGAAAGTTCTGCCCATGCGGACTGTAGACCCAGCTTGTACGGAAGATCAGATGCCGCGCCCCGGAGGCGGCAATATTCTGCTCGCCAAGAAGCTTGCTGGCTCCATAAACATTCAGCGGGTTTGTCTTATCAGACTCTACCCATGTGCCCTGCTTCGTTCCGTCGAAAACGTAATCTGTCGAGTAGTGAACGAGCAGCGCATTCCTGCGCTTTGCCTCTTCCGCCAGGACGCCTGGAGCCTCGCCGTTAACACGGTTCGCCAGGTCAGGTTCGGACTCTGCCCGATCGACGGCGGTATAAGCTGCCGCGTTCAGAATGATTTCGGGTTCAGACTCGGCGATGGCGCCTGGGATCGTTTCCGGGCGGCTCAGGTCGCAGCCCTCCCGCCCCATGGCAACAACATCGGCGTAGTCGGCAAACTCCCGTTGAAGTTCGACGCCAAGCTGCCCTTGCGCACCCAGGATCAGAACGCGGCCCAGCTTCATGCGAAGATCTCCGCGTCCGCCAGCAGCTTGCCTTGCCGATCTTTATCGGAAACGACAGCGTCGGCATCCGCCACCTGCCAATCCACGCCGATCGCCGGATCGTTCCAGAGAATGGTGCGTTCGCCGGCAGGAGAGTAATAGTCGGTCACCTTGTAGGCGAAACCGGCTTTCTCCGTCAGGACAGAGAAACCATGCCCGAAGCCCGGCGGAATCCAGAGCATGGAGCCGTTGTCTTCGGAAAGCTCGACGGCTACATGCTTGCCGAAGGTCGGCGAGCTTTTTCTCAGGTCAATCGCCGCATCGATGACCGCGCCGAAGGCCACACGCACAAGCTTTCCCTGCGGCTGAATCACCTGATAGTGAATACCGCGAATCACGCCCTTCGACGACACGGAGAAATTATCCTGTTTCCAATCGGTGGGCAGGCCCGCTTCCTGCATCAGCCGCTCGTTATAAGTTTCAAGAAAGAAACCGCGTGAATCGCTGAAGCGCTTCGGCGTAAAAAGCAGGACGCCAGGAATAGCTGTTTCGGTAATCTTCATCCGATTGTGTCTCCGGCAACCTGCTGATCGTTGAGCAGCGAAATCAGGTATTGGCCATATCCGCTCTTCCGGACAGGCGCTATCAGCCCTTCAAGCTGCCCGGCGGAAATGTAACCATAACGGAACGCTATTTCTTCAGGGCATGCTATCTTCAATCCCTGCCGGCGCTCGATGGTCTGGATGAACATGCCTGCTTCAAATAGCGACTCATGCGTGCCGGTATCGAGCCAGGCCATGCCGCGGCCCATGATTTCGACATTCAGGCTGCCGCGATTGAGATACTCGCGATTGACGTCTGTGATCTCCAGCTCGCCGCGCGGCGAGGGCTTAAGAGCCGAGGCGATCTGCACGACTTCGTTGTCGTAGAAGTAAAGGCCGGTCACCGCGTAGCGTGACTTCGGCTTATCGGGCTTTTCTTCAAGGCTGATCGCTCGGCCGTCGCGGTCGAACTCGACTACGCCATAGCGCTCAGGGTCATGCACCTGGTAGGCGAAAACGGTAGCGCCCGAGTCCTTCTGCGCGGCGCGCTGCAGCTGCGTGGAGAGTGACTGCCCGTAGAAGATGTTGTCGCCTAGAACCAGCGCGACAGAATCGTTGCCGACAAACTCTTTGCCGATGATGAAGGCCTGCGCCAGTCCATCGGGGCTGGGCTGCACGGCATATTGCAGCTTCATGCCCCAGCGAGAGCCGTCACCCAGCAGGTCCGCGAAGCGCTGCGTGTCCTGCGGCGTGGAGATGATTAAAATTTCGCGAATCCCCGCCAGCATCAGCGTGGTCAGCGGATAGTAGATCATCGGCTTGTCATACACCGGCAGCAACTGCTTCGAGATGACATGCGTTACGGGATACAGCCGAGTGCCTGAACCTCCCGCTAAGATAATTCCCTTCATTTGGCCAGCCGCTCCGAGTAATTGAGATCAATCCACTGCTGGTACGCACCTGATTTCACATTCTCGACCCACTGCATATTGTCGAGATACCACTGCACGGTCTCGCGAATGCCGCCCTCGAAGACCTGTGTTGGCTGCCATCCTAACTCTTCGCGGATCTTGGTTGCATTGATCGCGTACCGGCGATCATGACCAGGACGATCTTTCACATAGGTAATCAGGCTCCGGCGGCTGCCGATTTTGTCGCTGGGGCGCTGTTCGTCAAGGATGTCGCAGATGGCGTGGACGACCTCGATATTCTTCCGCTCGCTCGAACCGCCGACGTTGTAAGTTTCGCCGACTTTGCCTTTCTCCAGTACGGTACGAATGGCAGAGCAGTGATCTTTGACGAAGAGCCAATCACGCACATTGAGGCCGTCTCCATACACTGGCAATGACTTCCCTTCGAGCGCATTCAGGATCACCAGCGGAATCAGCTTCTCGGGAAACTGGTAGGGGCCGTAATTATTCGAGCAATTCGTCGTAAGAACCGGCAGGCCATAGGTGTGGAAGTAAGCACGGACCAGGTGGTCGGAGCCCGCTTTTGAGGCAGAATACGGGCTGTTCGGTGTATACGGGGTAGTTTCAGAGAAGGCCGGATCATCAGGACCGAGCGTGCCGTAAACCTCGTCCGTCGAGACATGGAGGAAACGGAAGTCCTGCTTATCCTTGCCGGTCAGGCCATTCCAATAGGCCTTTGCCTCTTCGAGCAATGCAAATGTGCCCAGAACATTCGTTTTGACGAATGCTTCCGGGCCTTCGATCGATCGATCTACATGGCTCTCGGCCGCAAAGTGAAGAATGGCACGAGGCTGGTGCTCCGCAAAAAGACCAGCGATCAGCTTGCGATCGCCGATATCTCCCTTTACAAAAACGTGTCTCGGGTCTTTCTCGATCGAGAGCAGATTTTCATGGTTGCCTGCATAGGTCAACAGGTCAAGGTTTACAACCTTCGAGCCGGTCTGGCTGATCCACTCCAGAACGAAGTTGGAGCCGATGAAACCTGCGCCGCCCGTGACTATTACCGTATCGTTCATGCGATTCGACTTCCTTTCCGGCTTAAAAAAGGATGGCTGCTGCAATGGAACCAATGGCTATCGACGAGAAGAACTGTGACCATTCCAGGAATCCCTTTGCGGCCGAGGGGCGGAAGGTCTTTTCCGGAACGATTACAGTGTCGCCCGGATGTATGGCCGACGCGTTAAAGGTGTCTCCCCAGACTCCCTTATTTGCCTGGCGGCTCAGCACCGATCCGTCAGCGCGGATCACAAACGAGTGCTTGCGATCGGCATCGCGATTGGGACCGCCAGCAAGACCCAGGTAGTCACCGACACGTCTTCCGTTCGCGTAGAGGAACGAGTTCTGGTCATACACGGCACCGACCACGTTCACGGTCGAAGGCATACTCGGAACGGTGAAGGTGTCGCCGTCTTCGAGGGGCAGGTCGGGCAGGCTAGCCAGCCCGCTCGCGTCAGGCCTCATCTCGAGCACCATGCGGCCTGTCGCGCGGATAAGCTGCAGCTTGTCGATGAGCTGGTTTGCAGTCGGAAGCGCCGCGGTAGCGCCGGCAATGTCCTGCGCGTTGGCTGTTGCGGAAGAGGTCTGCGCGAGATTTCCGCGAAGGATCTGGAGCTGCAACGACCGCACATATTCATCGATGCGCTGCTGCTGGATCACCCGGGTCGATTCGCGAGTGAACTCGGAACCGTACAGGTATGCTCCGTTTGACAGGCCTCCGGCCCGCTCCACCAGCTGCCGCAATGTCTCTCCCGGCTTTACGCTGTATGTGCCGGAGTGATTGAACTCGCCTTCGAGCCGCACAAACTTCGTCTGCTCGGCGACTGGAACATGAATGTCGGCTTGCGAGAATACGCTCACCACGTCGCCCGGCTGCAAGGTCAGATCCTGCGAAGCATCATGCCCCATCACCAGCTTGCCGAGATCGAACGATATCAGCGAAGTCTTCAGAGTCTCAGGGTTGAGGCGCTCAATCACGGCGTAGTCCCAGTCGATCTCGGGAGCCGACAGGGTGACGGTGGTGTGCTGTGTAGCTGAAGCCGTGTTCTGCGTGACCACCCGCGAAGCACGCTCGGCCAGCGTACCGCTGCTCTCGGTCTGCGGACCCGTGGGATTATTGCCCTGCAGCGAGCGTGGATCGCTGGGCGCATAGCTGCCCGAACCGCTTAGATCGCCGTAAAGTCCCTGATCCTGTCCGTTGGACTGGCCATTCGACTGGCCAGCCGGATTATCCGACGGGCTGTAGATCGAAGGCTGGCTGCCCTGATTCAAATTGTCACTGCTGCCCGTCACCGATACCCAGGGGCTGGGCTCGTAGCCGGGAGGGCACTGCATGCCCATCTGGGCCTGGGTATTGGATCGGCTCGACAGACTGCTGGTATTATCGGCGGTCTTCAGAACGCACGTATACCTGCTGCGGTAATAGTTGCTGAGGCGCTGCTGGGCGCGCAGATCGACGGGCCAACCAGGCTGCCGCATGGCCGAGAGTGTCGGCACCGGCTCGAAGTCGGGCGTCGGCAGGCCGAGCTGCGTCCGCTTCCACCAGTAGTCGCGGGTAATCAGCGAATCGCGATCGGGAATCAGGTCAGAGAGCTTCATGCCCTCGTGCCAGGAAAAACGGCCGGGATTGGCGGTATTGCCGCGAAGCGTTACGGTCTGCTTGTACGAAGGCACGATGGAGAGAATCCGCAGAATGTCGCCATTGTGAACAGGTGTCGACAATCCCGAGGAGTCCAGGCTTACTTCCATGGCCGTGCGGTGATCGTGATCGACGATTCTCTCAATGGATACGCGCGCGCCTTCTGCGATAGCAGAGGCTCCGCCTGCATCCTTCAGAACCTGGTCTACCGTCGACTCGCCGCGTAGTTCATAGATGCCTGGCCGGCTGACACTGCCGACGAAGGCCACCTGCGGCCCGACAGCAGGAATAAAGATGACGTCGCCCGACTGCAGGGTGGTGTCGTGAGATTTGTCGCCATTCACCAGCAGATCGTAGAGATCGAAGTCCGTAACGACCTGGCCGCCACGCTTCAACAGGATGTGCCGCATCGAACCGAGGACAGAAGGACCGCCGCTGGCAAAGAGAGCATCCACCAGCGTACTGAGCGAGCTGACAGTGTATGTGCCCGGCTTATGCGCCTGACCGACGACATACACCTGCACGCCACGGGTCTGGCCCACATCTGCCGTCAGGTCGAAGTTTCGGAAGATGCGTCCAATGGCCGAGCGGAGATGTTCGTTCAATACCTGCGCCGGGATGCCTGCCACATGAATCTGCCCGACCTGTGGAATATAGATCTCTCCGGAGCGGTCGACGCGGAGATTGGCATTGAAGTTCACCTGGCCCCAGACCCGGATACGCAACTCGTCCCCCGGCCCGATCACGTAATCGGCGGGAACGGGAATCTGGTCGAGCGGGGTGAAGTTCGCCGGAGCATATTGAAAGAGCGATGCGCCGAAGATAGGCAATATCTGCCCGGTACTGCTGGCTACGAACTTCTGGAACTCTGTCAGCGGCTCGGGAGGAAGCGGTATCCGGTTACTGTAGCGGTTTCCCTGCAACCCGAGACCGTTTACGTCGTTATAGTTCTGAGGCATGCTGCTGCCCGTGCTGGTCTGCGTCTGGGGGGTTGTTATCCCCAACTGCCCCATGCTGCCGCTGCGATCCATGTTCCCCAGGCCGCTAGCTCCCGACCCATTGGAGTTCTGAGAGTTGCAGGCCGCTGAAGCAGCCATCGTGGGGTCGGAACAATCCACGGTGTTCGTCCCGCCCTGCATGTTTTGAGCAGGCGCGGTGAAAGGAAGCAGGGGAAGAAGAAGGGCAAAGCCCAGAACCAATTGCTTGCGCATAACCTCGAAAGCCGTGCGGTGCTTGCTTAGCCGCAGTTCAGCCGAATGAGAACTCCTTCACAAAAATTACCGCTTGCGGCTCCCGCGTCCGCAGCATGAGTGCGGAATGACGGGGTGCTACATACATCGTTCCGGGAGAGAACAGGCCCGGAGATCGTTCTTACTGCAAAACGTGCACGGCCAGTGTCATCAAACGGTGCCCGATACCAGGGAAACGGAAACAGGTTCCGCGAAAAAATCACCGGTTTCGAGAGGGATCACTGTTGATTTGACGGACTTTCCAGGCGCCAGGCCACGCGGCACATCGCCCGCAACGAGCGTGAGAAGCTCCATCTGACATTTATCGAGCGTAATTTCAGGGGGAATATGAGCGTAACGCTTTGCATGGATAGTAATCACCTTGCGATCCTTCGCGAAGGCTGTTGGAGTCAGCATCCCGGCGGCGTACAACAGAACTCCGATTTTGAGTCGACTCATCTGCTCCCGGTCCGCGCCCGCAACGCGGACACTTACAGAAGATATCCTACTCGAAAGCACTCAGGGGATGCGACTTCCGTCGCATGGCCCTATTCGACATTCAATGTGAGCTGCACGGAGTGACTTAGGCCGGGCGCGGCTCCGGTGACCGGCAAGGTATAGGTGCCAGAGGGAGTGCTGTTGGCCGGCGGAGGCGTACTTCCCGTCGTGTTTTTTCCCGGCGTCACCCCAAGATTGCAGCCGCTGGGAACCAGGCAAAGCAGAATTGCCAGGCAAACACACCGCAATACCGCTCCACGCCGCCGGACCGCAAGAATCCCCAATGGCAGCAACAGGGCAAGAGATACACCCCATCCCCTGCTCTCGCTCCTCCGCTCCTGCGCGGTCGAGGGCGCCTTCCCGGTGATCACGGTAACCGTCGCGCTCGCCGTGCTCTCTCCGCTGAGAGTGACAGACGCCGGGTTCACGGAGCAACTGCTGTTGGCGGGCGCTCCCGCACAGGCGAGGGCCACCGTACCGGTCGACCCGTTGATGGGGAGGATTTGCAGGCTGTAGGTCGCCGTCTGTCCGCTTGTGATGGTCGCTGACGACGAACCGGCGACCTGAAGGGAAAAATCCTCTCCATTACCCGCCAGCGTCACATTCAACGGATGCCCGAGATTGGTGAAATCGACCGTCACGTTCCCGGTGCGGGCACCGGCCACGGAGGGCTTGAAGACTACCCCGAGTCCACAGCTCACACCAACGGCGAGGGTTTGCCCGCAGGGGTTCGGACCCTGGACAAGCGTGAAGTCGCCGGCAATAGATGGCTGCAGACCGGTAAGCGCGACACCGCCATTGTTCGTCACCGTGACCGTCTGCTCCGGGCTCGTCTGGCCGACCCCGAAGTTTCCGAAGTTCACCGCGGCGGGCGTTGCCGAAACACCGGCTGGGGCTACGCCTACGCCGGTGAGCGCAACCGGCTGGCTGCGCAGGGCGTCTCCGACGATCAGGGTCCCCGCTTCCGTACCGATTGTCGTCGGAGTAAAGACAACAGTAATCGCGCAGGCCGTGTGTCCCGCGAGTGAGGTTCCGCAGCTGTTGATCGCGCTGAAGTCCCCGCTTACCTGGGTGGCGATCAGCTGCAGGGCCTGGTCGCCGTTGTTTGTCAGCGTTACCGTCTGCGTCGCACTGTTGGTGCCGATCACCTGTGCCGGGAAAGCCAGGCTCAACGGCGTAAGCACATCGGTCGCTGGAGCGGCGCCGATGCCGAGCAGCGGGACCGTCTGCGTGCCAGAGCTGTCAACTACAGTCAGCGCTCCGCTGCGATTCCCTGGAGCCGTGGGGGTAAAGCTTATCCCGACCGTACAGCCTGTCTGCGCGGGCAGCGACGCGACACAGGTATTTGCGCTGATCGAGAAATCTCCGGTAACGGTTTCACTGGTGAGTGACGCGGGCACGCCGCCTTCATTCGAGATAGTTACGTTCTGCGCCTGCGCCGTCTGGCCGACCAGCGTCTGCGCAAAAGAGAGGCTCGCGGGATTGAGAACCACCGAAGATGCAGCCAGTCCCTCGCCTGAGAGAGCGACGGTCGCCTGCCCTGTCGGGATGTTCGCATACACGGTCATGGTTCCCGAGCGAGTGCCGGTCTGCGTTGGATCGAAGGATACGGAAATGCTGCAGGCATCGCCCGGCGCAACCGGGCCGGCGCAAGTATCCGTTTCGGTGAAATCGCCGGTCACCGCAATTTGCGAGACGTTCAGCGTGAAGTTGCTGGTGTTGGTAACTTGAACGCTCTGTGCCGCGCTTGCCGTCTGAACTGCCTGGCCGGGAAAGCTCAAGGACATGGGCGAAACAGTCAGGCTGGCGAAGGTCGTGCCCGCCGTGACCAGGTTCGTCTGCCACACGCCCCGCCCGTACGTTGCCGCACGCAGCACCGAGGTCGACCCTTCATTAAAGGTCGCCAGCTGCACGACAGGCGCGGCCGGCAGCGACGTGCCAAAAGCAGTCCAGCAGGCACTGGTGGGGGGAGCACAGGAGCTAATGCTGGTCGTAACGTAAACGCCGGTATCGAGGGCCACATACGCAGTGTTCGCATCGTTCGGATCGATCACGAAGCTGTTTGCCGGGGCGTCCGGCAGGTTACTGGTGATGTTGTTCCAGTCGGCTCCGCCGTCCGTTGAAGCGTAAACCTTGGCGACTACCAGTCCATTTCCGGAAAAGCCCTCGACAGTCGCGTAAACCGTCTGTCCAGTGGGGTCGTGGGGATCGACGTAGAGGCTGGAGATGTCGAAACCGCCTGGATTGAACTGGTCATTTTGCGCGCCGCCATTCGCTACCGAGGAGTGGAAGAGATCGATCCATTCGGTCGAGGATCCGGAGTTGGCATCGATCGACGCCGTAAAGACATGCCCCGGTACCGTGCCGCCACCGCTGAAATCGCACGCGCCCAGCGAGGCGATGTCGCACTCACCGGCCATACCCGCATACACACGCTCGGGCGTTCCCTCTGCGTCGCTGGTGCTGCCCGAGGCGGCGAGCGAACGGACTAGCGCGTTCCCGCTGCAGGGCGAGTTGCCGCCGATGCCATCGAGCGAGTTGCTGATCTGGTTCGCGGAGCTCCAGCCGGCACCCCCCGTCGCCGGGCCACGCCACATGCGGCAGGTCCCCAGCAGGATATTCGCCGGGTTCTGGGGATCGAGGATCCACGGCGCCGCAAGGACCGGCTCAGACTCATCGCCATCCACCTGCGTGTTACCGATTACCGGGCTTCCGAAATCCGCAATGGTGCAGGCCGCGCCCTTTGCACAGCGATTGATACCCACTCCGAAGTACGAGGTCGCGTACCAGTTCGTCAGCGTGACAGGATCGATGGCCGCGTAGTTCCCTTTACCGTTCAGCACCTGCTGCCACCCGTCCGCCCCCTGTGGCGCCGCGGTCCCCAGACCGCCCAGCGAAACCATCATGTTCTGCGGATTCGTGGGATCCTGGGCCAGATTCTCGACCTCCGCGAGCGACCCGATTGCGGGATTCAGGTTTTGGAAATGCGTGGCATCGTCGCTTGAGCAGGCCGCCTGCTGCTGGTTGACGTCGTCGGTGGTTCTCCACAGGCCTCCATCGTTGCCGAAATAGAGCAACTGCGTGGACCACGCAGTTGCATCGATGGCATGCTGTGCCGGAGCCACCTTCGCTCCGGCGCAGGTAGTGGAATTGGTCGCGTTCCGCCAGGCACAGCCTTCCGCCAGGCTGCAGCGAAAAAGATCGGCAGTGCCGACGAACAGGAGCGTGTCCTGCCCGGAAGGGACCGCGGCAAGCGAGAGATCGTAATCCGCCTGCAAGATCGTCGTTGCCGGTACGGCTGAATCAAGATTTCCAGCCTCGATGGCCGAATCGGCAATCCGGGTTACAAAGGCCGGCGATGCCGAGGAACACGCACCACTGCTGAGCGCGCAAACGTCACGCCACAATCCCTGGTCTAGATTGTTTTCGTCGACGGTGATCGCAAACATATCTCCCGTCACCGGCTGCACCGCAAGAGTTCCACGCAGCATGGGGCAGCCACGCGAACCTGGAGCACCCGGGTTCGTCGGGCAGTACCCTGACGTCAGGTTCGTGCCGGGTTGAGCTGCAAGCCGCGTCCATGTCACCCCATCCGCGGACTCATAGTAGCCATGGAATTGCACCGCCGCATAAAACCTATTCCGTACCGGATTCCAGACGACCGAAGTCACCGCATTCCCGCACAGCGTGGATGCACCGGCCACCGACGCGCCACAGCCGCCGAAATTACTCGTGGACGACTGGACGATTCCGCTGGCTACGGAGCTGTCCTCGATCGTCGCCATCCGCCAGCTCTGGCCAGAGTCCGTGGAGTAGTACAGCCCCATCATGCTGTAAGCGGAGGTGGTCGCGTTGGTCGTGATCCCCTCCGACGCCTGCGAGACCGCGGCCACCACGACGGGGCTGCCGTTTACTGTTCCCCAGGCAAATCCGGAAAAGCCACTTCCGTAAAAGACGAAGTTGCGGCTTCCACTGTAGTTCGCATCATCGGACTGCGTGATCAGGCTCCATGTGAGACCGCCATTGGTCGAACGGAGAATCCCCGCCCCATAATAGGAATCGGTCGCGTTGTTGGGATCACCCGTGCCCGCGAGAATCACCGGCTCCGTACCTGCAGATACCGGCTGCACGCTCAAGGCCCCGATGCTGAGCGAAATTTCATTATCCGCATTAAAAGCGCTGGTCACATCGGTCATCGGAGTGAAGGTGACCGATCCTGAAGAGGAAGCCGCTGCATCGGTCGATTTCCAGACCCCGCCGCCGGTCGTACCGACATACACGGTGTTCCCGGAGGGGTCCGAACTATCGACGGCGATGCTGGTCACCCGGCCGGTGACGGCACCGTAGAGCGAGGTGTTCACGTAGGCCGGTCCCACCGGTTGCCACGCCTGCGGATACGAAGGCGTAGTGGCAGCCACACCCAGCCGTGCATACATCCTGCCATGCTGCGCTCGTGCACTCAGCAGTAGCTCCGCTGGATTACCGGGCGCATGTGCAGAACTACGTACACCGATCCCACGATGGGCCAGGAATCGCGCGTCTCGCTGCCGCGCCGCGGCGGCGTTACCAATGGTGGCGATCTTCTGCTGCGCCCATAGGGGCGCCGTCAGCACAAACGCGAAGACAACACTTCGAACACAAAACCTTAACAAGGTGCGTCGGCCTCTTCTCCTCTCCATTCGACACGGCGGCCGCGGGACACACGAGGGCGAACGAAGAGGAATTTATCGCTGCGTTTCAGTTAGGGATAGTTGCCCCATTATGAAACGGCGAGCGAAGCCGGCAAATATTACTTTTGTTTTTCGGTCCGATTCAGAAGAGAGAACCGCTCTCCGTCGCTTCGATCTGACGGATGTATTTCTTCGAGTCGAACTTTTTGCCCGTCGAAGCACCGGACATGTAACGGATGGTTCCGAAAATGGGACGCTCGAACCAGGGCCGGTCATGGACGCCGCCAATCGCCCATGCGACCCCGGCATAGCCGTTGGGGTCGCGACCGTCGAGTTCGTACTTGTCGTTCAGGATCACGCACCACTCCCACGCCTTCGCCGGGTTCGGCGCCCACTCCAGAACCTTTTTTGCCCAGTACATGCGCATGTAGTTGTGCATCCAGCCGAGACGCACCATCTGCAGCTGTGCAGCGTTCCATAGATCGTCGTAGGTTTCGCCTCGCTCGAGCTCTTCAAGGCTGTACTGCGGATCGCGCTTGTCATGCAAATGCTCACGCAGCGTCTTCTGCGCCCACTCCGGCGCGCACCCGATTGAATCATATTCAGGCACGAACTTCACGAAATTCACCGAGAGTTCACGCCATCCGATCAACTCGTTGAAGTAGGCATCGCGCGCCGTGTGCGGAGCCTTGCCTGCCTCGACGGCTTCATTCACCGCGAGCGCGATAGTCGCGGGGCTGATATGGCCGAAGTGCAGATAGGGTGACATCTGGCTGGTGCCTTCGGTCTCCGGATGGTTGCGCTCCTTCTCGTATCCGGCAAGCTGGTGGGTCACGAAGCGCTTCAGCCGCTTGAGTGCGGCATGGGTTCCGCCTGTAAAGGTATCGACCGGCGTGACGGAGCGATCGAAGTTTTTCCAGCCTGCGGTCACGTCGTCTTTCACATGAAAGCTCTCGAAGCCGCGTGGCCGGCTCCAATGATGTTGCGCCTTGTGATTCGGGTGCGGAACGAGATACTTCGGGATCTCCGCGTTCAGCTTCGACCGCATGTTGTGCAGCATGTAGAAATGCTTCGGCCAGATGGATGAGGGTACAACGACATCCGCGTCGACCGTCCAGTAAGGAAGTTTCACTCGTTTGGCGAAGACTGAGCGCCAGCGCTCGGGCTCACGCATGGGGTTTTCATCGCCGATGATCATGGCCGCGCCGGCTTCTTCAAGCAGCGCATCGAGCTTGTTGCCAGGCGGACGCCGCACGACAAACGTGACGTTGCGCTCGGCGAGGTCTTCCTCGATGTCGATCAGGCCCTGGTTCAGGAAAGCGTAGTGGCGCAGGTTTGCGTTCGGAAAGTTTGAGATCGCCGAGAAGTAAGCGATGACGGGAAGACCCAGTTCATTGCCGATCTCAATAGCAAGGTCGAGCGCCGGATTGTCGACACCTCGCTGAGCACGCTGCATCCAGTAGACGATGCATTTGCCATCCTTGCGCGGTTCCCCTGCACGGCGCACCTGCACACGTGGACTGTCGGCCAGCTTCTTAAGAAATGCTGCGATCCTGCTCTCTTCGGTGTTCTTTTCCTGCATCCGCTCTCCTGCTCCTGTTTATGCTAGATGCCGGAAGAACCGCCGGAAGAACCATTGATGCAATGTCTCTGCCTGCTCGGAACATTTGTCATTCCGAACGCAGCGAGGAACCTCCCTTTTTTCCTATTACATCAACACGGAAGACAGCAGGCCCTTTCACCTCATCCGGGGCGGCAATTTTGGAAGCGATGCGCAAAGCAAAGAGGCAGCCGAAGCTGCCTCCTGGAAACGCAATCTACAAGACCCGCTACCAGCGACCCCACGCGCGGCTCATGTAGTCGGTGAGCGTCATCGCCAGCAGCACACAGAAGGTGAAGAAGCCTGCGGCGACGGTCAGCTTGGTGAGCTTCGAACTGTACTTCACATGCATAAAGAACAGCACCACGATGGTCGCTTTGAAGATGGCGATACCCAGCGCGACTACTGCGTTGAAAGTCCCCAGCTCGAGATAAGACGCGCCCACGGTAAGAGCGGTGCAGATCATCAACAGCAGAAAGATGACGCCGTAAAGCTTGGGGCTGACGATATGTTGTTCGTGATGTGTCGGTTCTGACATGTCTCTATTCCTACTTTCACTGGTGTCGACTGATCAGATAGAGCAATGGAAAAAGGAATATCCACACAATATCGACGAAGTGCCAATATAAACCGAAGTTTTCTATCGTCGTCATGTGGCCCTGTGTGTAGGCACCTGCCTGCGCCTTGATGACCAACCCAATCAGGATAGAAATACCGATGATCATGTGCAGCGCGTGCATGCCGGTCATGGCGAAGTAGAGCGAGAAGTAAACCTGCGTCTTCTCGGCCATGTCGAGCGGCAGCGCCTTGTCTTCGGGATACGCCGGATTCACACGAACGAAATCCTGCACGCTGAAGTTCAGGCCGGGAACGTGATGCTTCTCCCACTTCTCGTGGTACTCGTCTGCCTTGATGCCAAGGAAGACCACGCCCAGCACAATGGTTGCGAGGAGCCACATGACCAGTGCGCTCTTGCGGCGCATCTCGGCCGAGTAGACGCCCATTGCCATCGTGAAGCTCGAGCAGATCAGCACGGCAGTGTTGATGGTGCCGAGAACGATCGAGAGCTGGTGGCTGCCGGCAACGAAGGCCGGGTAGTACCAGTTCCGGTAAATCATGTAGGCGGCGAACATGCCGCCGAAGAACATGATTTCCGTCAGCAGGAAGAGCCACATGCCAAAGCTCGAGGTCTCCCGCTGCTGCTCGACCGTGGCGAAGTGGTGGCGCAGATACGGCGGATGCTCGTGACCGGCGTGCGTGTGGTCAGGATGGGTTGCGATCGCTTGGCTATCCAACGGTCTGCACCTCGTTCTTGGTCTTGTTTGCCAGCCATTCGTAGTCGTAGGCTTCGTAGTCGATGACCGGCGTCTCGATGAAGTTCTCCGTCAGCGGTGGCGACTGGATCTGCCACTCAAGCCCTGTTGCCTGCCACGGATTCGGTCCGGCGATCTTGCCGTACTTGAGCGACCAGGTCAGGTAGAGCATCGGCAGCAGGTATCCGACACCAAGCACTGTCGCGCCTGCGGTCGAGAGCACGTTCAGCACCTGGAACTCCGGCGGATACGCGGCGTAACGGCGCGGCATGCCGAGATAGCCGACGATGAACTGCGGGAAAAAGGTCAGGTTGAAGCCGATGAAGGTGGTCAGCGCGGCCAGCTTGGAGAGGCCCTCGGGATACATGCGACCGGTCATCTTGGGCCACCAGAAGTGGACGCCCGAGAGGAAGGCCATGAGCATGCCGCCCACCATGACGAAGTGGAAGTGAGCCACGATGAAGTAGGTCTCGGTCAGGTGAATGTCCATGCCCAGCGAACCGAGGAAGACGCCCGTCAATCCGCCGATGGTGAACAGCCCCATGAAGCCGAAGGCGTAGAGCATCGGCGTCTCGAAGGTGATCGAACCCTTGTAGAGTGTCGCGGCCCAGTTGAAGATCTTGATGGCCGAAGGCACAGCAACCAGCATGGTCAGCAGCGAGAAGACCAGCGCCGAGTAGTTCGAGACACCCATGATGAACATGTGGTGTTCCCAGACGAAGAATCCGAAGACCGCGATGGCAACGGACGAGAAGGCGACCGCAGTGTATCCGAAGACGCGCTTGCGCGAGAAGGTACTGATGACTTCTGAGATAACGCCCATGCCCGGCAGAATCATGATGTACACGGCCGGGTGCGAGTAGAACCAGAACAGGTGTTGAAACAGCAGCGGATCGCCACCCTTGGCCGGATCGAAGACGCCGATGCCGATGGTGCGTTCGAGGATGACGAGCACCAGCGCGATCGCCAGAACCGGAGTGCCGAGAACCATCAGCACCGAAGCCGCATAGTGCGACCAGACAAAGAGCGGCAGTCGGAACCATGTCATGCCCGGAGCGCGCATGCGATGGATGGTGACGATGAAGTTGAGTCCTGTGAAGATCGAGCTAAAGCCCGCAACGAAGATGCCCAGGCCCGCCGTGATCACGTGCGTGTTCAGGTAGTGCGTGCTCAGCGGAGTCGTGAAAGTCCAGCCGGTGTCGACACCGCCCGAAATCAGCGCGGCCAGCGTGAAGATGCCGCCGGCAAGATACAGATACCAGCTCAGCAGGTTGATCTTCGGAAAGGCAAGGTCTTTCGCCCCCACCATGATGGGAATAAGGAAGTTTCCGATGGTAGCCGGAACCGAAGGCACCAGGAACAGGAAGATCATCACGATACCGTGCATCGTGAAGAGCTTGTTGTAGGTGTCGGCCGCCATCAGGTCGGTCTGTGGCGTCAGCAGTTCCAGGCGGATGAGTCCGGCCATGGCGCCGCCGATGAAGAAAAAGAACGTAATCGAGATCAGGTACAGGATCGCGATGCGCTTGTGATCCCCGGTCAGCAGCCAGCTCTTCAGGCCGTACTCGGCATTGAGGTAGGACCGCTTCGGCATTGTCGCCGTCGACTGGTCCGGAAGAGAAACGATTGTGCTCATGGCTTCACCATCCCCGACGCTGCTGGCGCCGTTTGCTGCACCCCGCTTGGTACCTGGGTCGTGTTTGCTGTCTGCTGCACACGATAGTTCGTATTCAACTGCTTGATATATTCCACCAGGTCGATCAGGCCTTCTTCGCTGATCTGGCCCTGGTAGGTCGGCATGATCGGCGCGTATCCCGCCATCGTATGCATGGTCGGGTTCAGAATCGCATCGCGCAGGAACGCATCGTCCACCGTCGCCGACGATCCGTTCGAGAGCTGCACCCGGCCCGCATAGGAGGCCGCCAGGTTCGGACCGCGCGCGTCTGCCGCTCCGTTATGGCAGGAGGCACAGCCGAGGCTGGCAAAGAGCCTCTCTCCATTCTGCGCGAGGGACATGCCGCTGGTCGAGCCCGCCGTCCACTTCTGGTAGTCGTCGGGAGTCAGTACGGTGACTTCGCCGATCATCTGCGAGTGCAGCGTGCCGCAATACTGCGTGCAGAAAAGGTGATAGGTTCCCGGCTTGGTCGGCGTGAACCAGACTGTCGTGTACCGGCCCGGGATCACCTCACGCTTTACGCGGAAGGCGGGAATCGAATAGCTGTGAAAGACGTCCTGCGAGATCATCGTCAGGCGCACGGGCTGACCAGTCGGCACATGCAGGGCGTTGATCTCGTGCTGGCCGCCCGGGTGCTCGGCCTTCCACATCCACTGCTTGCCCACCACGTAGATGTTCATCGCGTTCGCAGGCGGATCGTAGATACGGAAGTAGAGCAGAGCGCCCCAGACAAACGTGACCATGAAAAGCGCCAGCGGGATAATGGTCCAGGTCGCTTCGAGCAGCGTGGAGCCTTCGATCTGCGTGGCGACCGGATTCTTCTCCTGGCGATACAGAATCGAGAGCCCGCCAACGAGCGCAACCACCAGGACCATGCCCACAAGCGAGATCAGGATGAGGAAGAAGTACAGTGCATCCGCATAGGGAGCGATTCCCGACGCTTCGGGCGGAAAGAGCGCGAAGTGTTCGAGCCAGTTAACGAGAAATTGCCAGAGTACCGGGCTAATAAGATGCATCGTTCCCTTTATCCATTCGCCAGTTTCGTGGTCACACTACGCGCGGACTTGATATCGCGCCGGAACATTACCACCATGTAAGAACCAAGTATGAGAAGCGTAAGCAGGCAGCCCGCCTGCACAATACGGCCGATCAAAAGGCTGTGCCGGTTCAGTGTCGGGTCGTAGCGATAGCAGTAGGTCAGGATATTGTCGACCGGCGTGCCGATCTTGCCGGCCGAAGCTTCCACCAATCCAAGCTGAATATCGCGCGGCGCAAACTCGACGCCGAGGTAGTACTGCGAGAGAAGACCCTGCGGTGTCGCGATCTCGATGGCGCTGGCGTGCGCGAACTGATCCATCTTCCCGTCAGGACCGGGAACACGCGTGTAGCCGAATCCGACAGCATCGGTCACGGCCTTGATGGAAGCAGCGTCGCCCGTAAGGAAATGCCAGCCGTTCGCGGTCTGCGGGCGGTCATACCGCTTCAGATAGAACGCTTTTTCCTTCGCAGCGATCGCCGGAGTCTCCGACGGATCGATGCTGACGAGGACAACATCGAACTGCTTGCCGGGATCGAACTTTACCATCTGCAACGCGCCGACCAGGCCGTTAATCTCCTCGGGGCAAAGCATCTTGCACTCGTAGTAGACCGTCGAGAAGATGACCGGACGCTTATTGAAGTAATCGCCAAGCCGAACCGTGTTCCCTGCCTCGTCGTGGAAGACAGCATCTAGCGGCAGCGGCTGGTTCAGCTTCTGGACCACGGAAATTTTCTGGAGAGCTGTGGGCGCCGTGTTCTGCACCGCTCCCATTTCCTTCTGCCCGTAGTCGGAGACCTGCGCATGCAGAGCAACCGGGACGCAGGCGAGGGCGAGCGTCAGCAGGCTTCCGCCTGCCGCTTTCAGGATTGTCCGGATTGTCTGCGCATTCTGCATCTGATTCTCTGGCCCTGTTAATTCCTGTTAGTTATTGTTTGCGTGAGCCGATGATTGCTCGCCCGCCAGGTTGGCTGCGCTGGCCTGCTCCTGCTCATAGGCCGTGCGCGCAAATCCATCCGTCAGCGGAGACTTGACTGTCGGCTTCTCATCGCCTGCCATCATCGGTTCGGTCGATGCCGGCTGGCTTGCAACCGGCAGGCCACGCTGTGCGATCAGCTCCATCGCACGCTCAATCGGAATGCGGACTTTACCCTGCGACTGATCGACCCAGCTGTAGTGGCCGAGCAACAGGTCTTCGCGCTGATGAAGCGCCATCACGTCCTGGTTTCCGTCATCCCCCTGTAAACGTGGCGTGGGGAAACTCTGAGCCAGACGGTGGAGTTCCTGCTGCTCGAGGGCTGGATTTGACTCCATATTCTTGAGTTTTCCCGCAGGCTCGACAGAAGACGCGTGCCATTGATTCACCGGGCCATCGCTCTTCGAGAGAGCATTGTTGATGACCTTGCCCATGCCGAAGCAGAAGACAAAGAAGACGCCGACCGAGATGGCCAGGGCAATGACGAAGACGGCGATGCCCTGAACGCTGACGTCCGTAACTTCGTAGCCTTCCTTGAGCGAGGCCTGCTTGTTCGGCGAATCGTGATCGTTAGGCGTGTGCATGCTCTGGCTCCAGGATCTCTGCCACGTGCGGGTCGTTGGTTGCAACCAGCGGCCGCGTTGTGAGCTGTGTGAAGTAGTACGCCATCCAGAAGGCGATCATGGCTGCCGGCACGGCGATGTATTCCAGGATGCCGACACTGAAGTGCAGGTTACGGCGCGCGTCTGCGAAGTTCGGCTCCACCAGCCAGAACGTATCCCAGAGGCGGGCGAAGAGCATGATGCAGCAGACGACCACCAGCCGGCCTTTGATCCGCTTGAGATCGCGCGAGAGCAGCAGCGAGAACGGAATGAGCCAGTGAAAGATGACATCCAGCGTCGCGATGACGCCCCAGCCGCCGCGGATGCGATCCAGGTACCAGGGAATCTCTTCCGGCGAATTGCCCGACCAGATGATCAGGAACGAGGCAAAGGCCAGGTACATGTTCAGCATGGTGAAGGCAAAGCAGAGCTTGCCGAGATCGTGCTGCTCGGTGACGCGGAAGATGGTCCTGATCGGCTCGGCGTTGCTGAGCCCAATCAAGGTAAGGATGACCAGCGCGAGAACCGCATAGCCTTGTCCGACGAGGAACTGCAGACCATAAACCGTCGAATACCACGTGGGATCGAGCGACATGACCCAGAGGATCGCGCACGCCGTGAGCAGGATCGAGTAGGTAACGACGCCGATACCGCTGATGTTTTCGAACTTCTTCTGCCAGTACGGAACATTCGGCTCCGTATCCGCATCGCGCTTCAGCGACCAGCTGTTCAACAGGAACCCGAAGCCCGCCCAGATAAGGAAGCAGACGATCGAGGTCGCCCAGAAGGTCGTGGGATTCAGTATCCCTTTCTTGAAGATGATGGCATGTGCCTGCTCGGCGTTGATCAGGTGCTGACTGTAAGCAGCCTTGCCATCGGGATACTGCGCCCAGAGATAGAGCTTCTTCATGAAGAAGCCGATAGGCAGAAAGTAGACGAACGCAACCGGGAGCGTACGGCTCATGGCTTCGAGCGGGCGCCGCACCAGCAGGCCCCACTTGCCACCGGAGAGATACTGCACCATGAGCAGAGCCATGCCGCCGACCGCAAAGCCGAAGCAGAGCATGAGCCCGACAAGCCACGCCCGAAGGAAGTGGTTCCAGCCGTCGCCGCTGAGGAAACCCAGGATGATTGCGATGACCGAGAAGGCCGCGCCCACCGCCAGCGCCTTCATCCGCCATCCGGCAACGAAGGCCGGGGCGTTCAGCTCAGCCGGCAATGTCTTCGCATGATGTCCGTTTGCCATTCGTTCTTCCTGCAATCCTTATTTGTTTGCGGACGCGGGTTTCATCTGACCCGGCGCCGTCTGTTTGTTGGTCGAAGAGTTGATCGGGGCCTTATTCTTGGACGCCGGAGGGTTCTGGTTCTCCATTGGAGCCTGGTCTACCGTGCCTGACTGCGGCTTCGCTTCCACCGCGGTTGCGGGCAGCTGCCATGGCTCGGCATAGCTGGCAGGCAAACCTTCCTTCTGCGCGATATCCGAAAGCTTTTCTACCTGCGTGCCCGCGGGAACATCGGAAGACTTAGCATTCTGACTCAACTGCAGCGCGCGGATGTAAGCCGCGACTGCCCAGCGATCGGCCGGCGTAAGCTGCGCCGAGTAGTCGGGCATTGCACCGTAGCCATTGCTCATGACGTAGAAGTAATGGCTGAGCGGCTGCGCCAGGCGGCGTGCATCGTGGTAATTCCCTGCTGGCTTATAGCCGCGCTGCACGATCATGCCGAGTCCATTGCCTACGCGCGAGTGGCAGGGCGTGCAGTAGACGTTGAAGCGCTCTTCGCCGCGTGCCAGCACCTGCGCAGTCGCCGGAAAGGGCAGCGCATCGACCTCTTTGCCATCCTGCAGGCCGGTGTAGAAGAACTGGTCTTCGTGGAGTTGTCCGCGAGCCACGGTATCGGCCACCTGCGGACGCGCCGAGCGTCCGTCCGCAAAGAATTCCGTATGCCGCTGCGGAATGAACTTGGGCTGGTTGTGCATATCCTGCCGGCATCCGGCAGTGAACACGAGCGCCATCAGCGCGACGGGCGCCAGCATTGCGTTTCTGAGCTGCACGGTATTAATACTCCACCTCCACGATCGAGGCCGGCGTGAAACCCTCAAGGAAAGACCGCGTCTCGCCCAGGTCGAACTTCGGATCGACCGACTCGAGGCACAGGAAGAACTTGTCGCTCGTCGCGCCGCTTCGGAAGTTCGGCGCATTGAAGAGCGGATGGTAAACCTTGGGCAATCCGCACAACGCGAGCATGCCGAAGGCAGCCGAAAGACCGGCGTAGAGAATCGTCCATTCGTACGCCGGAACGATAAATGCCGGCCACGAGAAGTACGGACGTCCCGCAATGTTCAGCGGGTAGCTCCAGACCGAGATCCAGGTCTCAAGGCTGAACATCGCCGCCACGCCCATCAGACCGCCCAGCAGGCACACGAGCGAGACGTAATCCTTGTGGAAGCCAATCGCCGCTGCCGCCTCTTCGAGCGGATAGGGCGTGTAGCAGTCCATGCGGCGGTAGCCCGCAGAGTAAGCGTTCTCGGCGGCGTGCACGAGTTGGCTCGGCGTATCGAATTCGGCCAGCAGGCCGTAAGTTCCTTCACGCATCGGCATCAGTGACCTGCCTCCACAACATTTCCGGACTCCGGCTGCACCTTGGCCTGCGGAAGCATCATGCGAATTTCCGACATCGGAATCATGGGCAGGAAGCGGACAAAGAGGAAGAAGAGGAACGTGAATAATCCCAGCGTTCCAACGAAGGTTGCGTAGTCCCACGTGGTGGCGCGATAGGTGCCCCATGAAGATGGCAGATAGTCGCGGTAGAGGCTGGTGACGACGATCACGAAGCGCTCAAACCACATGCCGGTATTTACGATCAGCGACATGAGGAACATCAGCGGGATACTGGTGCGCACATAGCGGAACCACATGAACTGCGGCAGCGCGATGTTGCAGGTAATCAGCACCCAGTAGGCCCATCCCATGGGACCGAACATGCGGTTCCACATCATGAAGTATTCCCAGTGGCTGGCCGAATAGCAGTAAGCCATGAAGACTTCCATCGCATAGCCGTAGGCCACGATCAAGCCGGTCGTCAGCATGACCTTGGCCATGTTGTCGAGGTGGCGCAGCGTGATCAGGTCTTCCAGGTGATAGAACTTGCGGATCGGCACGGCCAGCGTGATGACCATCGCGAAGCCCGAATACACGGCGCCTGCGACGAAGTACGGCGGGAAGATCGTAGTATGCCAGCCGGGCAGCAGCGCCACTGCGAAGTCGAAGCTGATGACTGTGTGTACCGAGAGCACCAGAGGCGTGGCCAGTCCGGCCAGCAGCAGCGAAGCCGTCTCGTAGCGAACCCAGTGGCGCACCGAACCGCGCCAGCCCATGGCGAACATGCCATAGATGAACTGACCGAACTTGCTCTTCGAGCGGTCACGCAGTGTCCCGAGATCGGGAATCATGCCGATGTACCAGAAGACCACCGAGATCGTAGCGTAGGTCGAGACCGCAAAGACGTCCCACAGCAGCGGCGAACGGAACTGCGGCCACACGTTCATTGTGTTGGGATATGGGAAGAGCCAGTATCCCAGCCAGGGGCGGCCTACGTGAATCAGCGGGAACATGCCGGCGCAGACGACGGCAAAGATCGTCATCGCTTCGGCGAAGCGATTGATGGAGTTGCGCCAGCCCTGCTTGAAGAGCAGCAGGATGGCCGAGATCAGCGTTCCGGCGTGACCGATACCGATCCACCAGACGAAGTTGATGATCGCGAAGCCCCATGCGATGGGGATCGTGATGCCCCAGATACCTACGCCGGTCAGAAAGAGGTAAAGAACCGCTACCAGCAGAACCGTCGCGACTCCGCCCGCCAGCGCGAACCCGGCGTACCAGCCGAGCGGCGTGTGCGGCGTGAGAACGATGCGCGAGATCGTTTCCGTAACCGACTTGAAGGTATGTCCGGGCGCAACGACGACGTATTCCCCAGTGATGGGGTCAATCATCGGATCGTTGACCGGTGCTCCTTTGGTTGCCATCCCTAAAACCTCTCCGTCTCGACTGAACAGTTCTGCCTTGAAATCTGAACGAAAACCTAACTGTTTTCTGGCGCAAACTCACCGCGCGCCGCTGCCAGTTCCTGGTTGATGTTGAGCACTTCGGCCACATACGTGGTGCGCGGACGAGTGTCGATATCGGCCAGAACTCCGTAGCTGCGCTCCTGGCGTTTGAGCTTCGAAACCCTGCTCGTGCCATCGTTGATGTTGCCGAAGATGATGGCTTCGGTCGGGCATGCCTGCTGGCAAGCCGTCACAATTTCGTCATCGCGAATCTCGCGGTTTTCCTTGTCTGCCTCGATCTTGGCTGCATTGATGCGCTGCACGCAGTAGCTGCACTTTTCCATCACGCCGCGGCTGCGGACCGTAACGTCAGGGTTGCGCATCAGCTTGAGGCTCTCCGTCTCGTAATCGGAGTACAGCAGGAAGTTGAAGCGGCGCACCTTGTACGGGCAGTTGTTCGAGCAGTAGCGCGTGCCCACGCAGCGGTTGTAAACCATCGTGTTGAGGCCTTCCGGCGTATGCACCGTCGCACCGACCGGGCAAACCTGCTCGCAGGGCGCATTCTCGCAGTGCTGGCAGGCCATCGGCTGGAAGTGCGCGCGCGGCGCGGCCAGATCGCCTTCGTAGTAGGTATCGATGCGGAGCCATTGCATTACGCGGCCCATCGTTACCTGGTGCTTGCCCACGACCGCGATATTGTTCTCGGCATAGCAGCTCGCCACGCAGGCGTTGCAGCCCACGCAGGCGTTCATGTCGATCGACATGCCCCATGCGTTGTGGTCATAGCGATAGGCCGGGAACATGGTGGTCGTCGGCTCCGGCGTCTGGTGCCCTTCGCCTTCATGCGCAAATTCGGGACTCTTCTTGAACTCCTCGAGCGTCGCGTAGCGCACAATGCCGCGGTCGATCGCCTCGTTGCCTTCGATGGAGTGCGTCCCGCTGCCATCGCCTCCAACAGCCACCGAACGATGATCGGTGTAGTGACTCTTGGTGACGGCGAATCCCCACGTATCACCCGTCTTGCGAACGGTCGCGCCGGTCGCTACCAGCGGAGTTGCTGACGGACGAATCTGGTAAGCATTGAAACCGATACCCGAGCCCACGCGGCCCGCAAGCTGGCGGCCCTGCCCAAGATGCAGCGTAATGCTGCCATCCGCATGCCCCGGAACAGCGAGCACCGGAGCCAGAACCTTCTTCCCGTTCAGCGAGATCTCAATAACATCGTGTTCGGCGACCTTCAGCTTTTCGAGGGTCGCATAGCTCATCAAAGCCGCGTTGTCCCAGGAAAGATTCGTCACCGGACGCGGAATCTCCTGCAGCCAGCCGATGTTGGCAAAGCGGCCGTCATAGGTGTGAGCCTCAGGGCGGAAGACGATCTCAAGTGTATCGGCGGAAACCTGTGCTGCCGGTGTGGGAACCGTCGCCTTTGCGCCGCCCGTCTTCGGCGCGAACGCGGTATCGGCGATCCAGCCGTCGTGCAGAATCTTGCGCCATCCGAAGTCGGCGTCCGTCCCCTTCGCCGCGGATTTGTCTTTCCACGTGGCGCGGACTGCGGCATAGGCCGAAGTTTCGGGGTCATCAAGCATCGCTTGAATGATCTGGTGCGATGAGTGGCCGCCATACAACGGATCGATCATGGGCTGAACCACGCTTGCAGTGCCGTCATAAGAACGGGCATCAGACCAGGATTCCAGGTAGTGCGCATTGTTGATGTGCCACTGAACGACATGGCCGGTCTCGTCGAAATGCGAGCCGAGATGAACCGAGGTCTTCACCTTCGACAGCGCGTCTTCAAATTGCAGGTCGGCCGGCGCCGCATAAACCGGGTTGGCATTCAGTATGACGAGCCAGTCGACCTTGCCCGCATTCATGTCCGCCACCAGCGATTTCAGATCGTCGCCCTGGATCGATGGCATCGGATTTACGGTTTCGGTGTAGACGACCGTCTTGCCGTTGTTTCCGAGAGCTTCATTGATCGCGATCGCCGCAAGATGCACGCTGGCGGGCTGCTGCTCGCCGGGGATCACGACGCACTTGCCGCCGCTGGCTTTCAGATCCTTGGCTACGGAGGCGAGAAACTTCTGCGCGTCATCGGACCACGTGTAGCCGGAAGCCGCGGAGCCCGCTCCTACAGCAGCCGCAAGCGCTGCCGCGAAGGCAGGAATATCGCTTGAGCGAAGTGCCAGCCGATGCTCTGCCTTGAGGCCGGTCGTCGTAGTCATGCACTCGACGGCATAGAGGCGATTCATGGAGAAGTCGCCGGACTTCGCGTTCTCAAGCCTGCGCCGCTTTGCGTAATCCTTCGCGAGGCGATGGAAGCCCGGATGCGCCGCACCCGAGAGAAAATCGGCATCGAGCGAGACGATCACATCGGCCGCGTCCAGCTTGTACTGGGCGTCGGTGTAGTCGCCGAAGGCGGCCTTCGAGGCTGCATAAGCCGAATCGCGGTTTACCGGGTCGTACTGGTAGAACTTCGCCTGCGGATAGATCGCCTGCGCCTTCTTCCACTGCGCGGCCAGGGTCGGCGAAGTTACTGTATCGCTAAGGAAATAAACGCCTTCGCCACCGGAAGCTTTCTTGCCTGCGAGCACTGAACGGAAGCTTGCCTGGAAGTCCGCCCAGCTCTTGGCTTCTCCGCGGTAGAAAATATGCTGCGAACGGTCCGGATCGTAAAGGCCGAGCAGGGTTCCCTGCGTAAGAGGATCGGAACCGCCCCGGTTGTAAGGGTGTTCGGGATTACCGTCGACCTTCACCGGACGATAGGCATCGCTCTTGACCAGCAGCGGCACTGCTCCCGTGGGAAAAGGAAAGGCCGTCGCGAAATAAACCGGCTTGCCGAGGACAAGATCCTCCGGCGCTTTGACGTAGGGATAGATCGGTTCATCGGGCTGCTTGGTGCAGCCGGCGAGACCGGCCAGCGCCATCGACGCGCCCATCATCTTCATGAAGCCGCGGCGCGATACCGGATCGATCCACTCCGAGCTTTGCTCAGGGAACTCGCGGCTCAGCGCAGCTTCGAACTCTGGCGTGCCCGCCAGCTCGTCGATCGAACGCCAGTATTTCCGGCCGGACTGCCCGGCGAGCTTCGCCCGCACCTCGGAGAGCGTCAGCCCGTTTTTCGCGTTGTCCTTCGCCATGTCCTTGCTTTCATTGCCGCTACGCGTGTTCATCGGTGGCATACCTCGCAGCTCGAGAGTTCACGCGGGGTGCGGATGTGGTAGTGCTCGACCAGGAACCCGCCCAGGGCCGACTGGCTCGTAAACTTCGTATAGGAAACAGGTTGCGGACCAAGCATCGCGGTCGAAGCATCTGTCGCCTGGCCATTCACTCCGGGGTTTATGTGCAGCGAGGCCAGTTGCGGATTCGCGCCGGAAGCCGGATCGTTCGTCGTGCAGTTCACCGACTGCGCGGTCGGCGTGCCCGATTTCACATCGGTCGCCGCGCACCAGACCGGGGCCAGCTCCGTGGGCGACTTCCATGCCATGTTGTAGATTTCACTGGTTGGGCGAATGTTCTGCGCCGGATTGCGATGGCAGTTGAGGCACCACTCCATCTGCAGCGTGTTCTGCTGATACATGATCGGCATCTCGTCGACGCGGCCGTGGCAGCTGGAACAGCCCATCCCCTTGTTCACGTGGATCTCGTGGCTGAAATAAACGTAATCCGGCAGGTCATGCACTTTTGTCCATGCAATCGACTCGCCCGTGGCCCAGCTATGACGGACCGGCTCCAGCAGGTCGGCATTGGTCCAGATCTGGGCGTGGCAGTTCATACAGGTGCGGGTCGGAGGAATACCGGCGTAACTCGACTTCTCTACGGAAACGTGACAGTACTGGCACTGGAGTCCCAGGCCCTGAACGTGATGCTTGTGGCTGAACGGTACCGGCTGGTCGGCCCGCTGGCCCTGCCTCGTTACCCAGGGGGAACGTTGCAGCTGGTCCAGCGTAACCCCAAGGGCAATGACAATAAACCCCGTCAAGACCAGGCTCATGCGTGCGAGCGCGTTTGAGCTGCGGTCAAAAATCTGCGCCATGAATGCGTCCTTGCTTCCTCAAGAATCCAGTTGAATCCGAACAGGTTGGAGCGCTACCGCGCTGCGAAGCAGATTTTTACTCGGAGCTTTCACTCGCTCCGAATCAACGATTGAAATGAGGACAACACTATAGTGTCGAAAACGGAATACGGGCAAGACTTTGGAGCGTCTTCGTTAAAAAAATTGTGCCCGGTTTTTAAACAGAGGAAGTGGACCAAATTAGTCCTATTCTGTGAGATAGCGCTCAGCAGCTGTGGCAAATAACAGGCGGCGATTGGTCTGAATGGCAGGCCAGTGACCTCGTAACAGCGAGTGCGAACTAGCCGTAGGATGCAGCTCCCCCTTCCAGATGTTTCGCAACGTTTCACAGAAAGTAATAGGCTGGTGCCGATGAACGACGGAAAAAGAGTTCCGCGCTACGATGTGCAGCAGGCCTGCCGGGAATTGTCCGCGGCTGACCCTGTTCTGGGAAGACTAATCGAGCAGGCCGGCCCCTTCACGATGCGGCTTAAGAGTCAGCATTCTCCCTTTGAGACACTGCTCGAATCAATCATTTATCAGCAGTTGCATGGCAAGGCAGCGGCCGCGATTCTGCATCGGCTGCTTACATTCTTCGGAGAGATTCACCCCTCGCCTGAGACCCTGCTCGCCGCGCCGGAGGACCGGTTGCGCGGTTGCGGCCTCTCTCAAAGCAAGATGCTGGCGCTGCAGGATCTCGCCGCGAAAACGCTCGATGGGACGGTTCCTTCGCTGGCTAGCATCCGCCGCATGCCTGACGCCGAGATAGTCGACCGGCTGACCCAGGTGCGCGGTATCGGTCCCTGGACCGTCGAGATGCTGCTGATCTTTCGCCTGGGCAGGCCGGACGTCTTCCCCGTTACGGACTTCGGCGTGCGCAAGGGCTTTGCGCTCACCTTCAAGAAGCTGCCGAAGACGAAGCCATTTACCGCAAGTATGCTACCGACTCCGGCACAAATGCTGCGTCGTGGCGAACGCTGGAGACCGTGGCGCTCGATTGCGAGCTGGTACATGTGGAGAGCCTGCGATCTTGCGGCGAAGCCCTCGCCACCGCCGGACTAGCGGCCTTCGCGCAACCGGAAAGCGAGCCGTTCGGGCAGACCTGCATTCAGGATCTTTTCCTGCGCCGTCTCCAGGTCGTAGGGCACTCGCCAGTAAGTGATGACGTTAGCCGTGTCGTCGTAAACCGCGAAGGCTGCGCGCCAGTCGCCATCACGAGGCTGACCGACGGAACCGGGATTGATGAGATATCGTCCATCGTCGCGCAGCGCCAGCCTGAACTGCGCCGAGCCGTTGCGCGAGTTGTATTGCGGCGCAAGCCTGAACCACTCGTTACCGTTCGTAGCGAAGCCGCCCTGCAGATGCGTATGCCCGAAGAAGTTCACCCGCGCCTCCGTCCGCTGCAGCGGCCCCCAGGCATCGCGAACAGTCATGACGTATTCGTCTTCATCAAGCAGTGACCCGTGGGAGCAGGTTACATGCGGGTCGCTAGACATGATCGGACCGGAGGGAATCTCGCGCAGCCACTCGGTATGGCCTGCCGAGAGTACAGCCTGCGTCCAGCGCGCGGCACGGCCGGCGATGGGATTGAAATCTTCAAGCCCACTCAGGCCGCAACAGGCGCGATCGTGATTGCCACGCACAAAGAGACTGCCCAGTCCGCGAACGCCTTCGATCACTTCGTTCGGACTGGCCCCATAACCGACAATGTCGCCGAGATTCCAGACGGTGTCATGCTCGGGCGCCGCGTCGAGCACGGCGTGCAGGGCCTCGTAGTTGGCATGAATGTCAGACAGGATCAGGACACGCATCAGGACAACCGGTTCTCCATCTTCACACTAACGCGCTGTGCCCGGAATGAAAAGAGCGCTAGACGGTTTCGGCAACTCGCGCCCAGTGTCCATCGGCCATCTCGCGCAATGGAATGCGTGCGTCGTCGCCGCGAAAATCAAGAGTCGCAAGCGGGCTGTCGAGCGGAGTCTCCATCGTAGGAGCCGCCCCCAGCAAGGCCCGAGTGTAAGCGTGCATCGGCGTGCGAAAGATAGCGGCGCGCGAAGCCTCTTCCAGCAAAAGGCCTCGGCGCATCACGGCCACGCGGTCAGACACCTGCGAGACCACGGCTAGATCGTGAGAGATAAAAAGCATGGTGAGGCCAAAGCGCTCTTTCAGATCGGCCAGCAGCTCGAGTATCTGCCGTTGCACGGTGACGTCGAGTGCGGTAGTCGGTTCATCGGCAATGAGCAGGCGCGGGCGATTGACGATGGCCATGGCGATGAGTATTCTCTGCCGCTGCCCACCGGAAAACTGGTGTGGATAATCGTTGTAACGCCGCGCCGGCTCGGGCAACGCGACCGCGTGCATGGCTTCAATTACCGCGTCGCGAACGGCTTTGCGCGACTGCTCCGGATGGTGCACGCGCACCGCTTCCGCAATCTGCTCGCCGATGGGCATGACGGGGTTGAGCGCGGTCATCGGCTCCTGGAAGACCATGGCGATCTCTTTACCGCGCAGCCTGCGCATGGCTTCCGAATCGAGCGACAGCAGATCCTGCCCGGCATAGCGGATGGCGCCGGTCATCTGGGCGCGGTGATCGAGCAGCCGCGTAATAGCCAACGCTGTTACAGATTTTCCTGAACCCGATTCGCCGACCAGACCGAGGGTTGTGCGCTCTTCGATCGCAAGTGACAGATCATGCACGACTTCCGTCGCGCTGAAGCGCATGGTCAGACGATTGATCTCAAGCAAGGCAGCCACAGGCCCATCGTATCGTGAAATGCCCCTTGGCGAACGTGAGTGGAAAGTGGGATGATACTGCGCACACCGGTTTGTACGGACCTCGCTGTCCGGTTTCGCATGGCTTTCGCAAGGAGGCGGATATGCGAACAAATACTTTTTCTCCGGCGGCAACACTCTTCTCCCGATTCCTGGCCCTGATCACAGTGTGTGCCTGCACTCTCCCACTCTGGGCAGCAACACCCGACCTCGAAACCTCTCCCGGCAATCCCCTTCGCGGCCTCGTGAATGTACCGCAGGTAGCGCCTTCGCAGGAAGGCGCTCTCGAGTCTCTTCCTCCGGAAACGAGAGGAGACCTGCTGATGACGCGCCAGCAGTATGCAGCGGCGATTCGCGCCTATCAGCAATGTCCACGCGAGTCCGCGGTCAGGTGGAACAAGATCGGGATCGCGTACCAGCACATGTACGCTCTCGACTTTGCCAAGCTGCAGTATGAGAAGGCACTCTCGATCAATCCCAACTACTCCGAAGCGCTGAACAACCTGGGCACCGTCTACTACGGCATGAAGAATTTTCGTAAAGCAGAAAACTTCTACCGGAAGGCTTTGCACCTCATGCCGGATAGCGCCTCCTACTACAGCAACCTTGGCACCGCGTACTTTGCGGATCACAAGATGAAGCAGGGCATCGATGCGTATCGCCACGCCTTCGAGATCGACCCCGGCATCTTCATACGGGAATCGATCGCGCGGATCCAGAGTGCCGCCGCATCGGCTGAAGAACAGATGGCCCTGAATTACGCGCTGGCCAAGCTGTATGCACAGGCCGGCAATTTCGACGCGGCTCTACGTTATCTGCGGATGGCGTTGATGGAAGGCTTCGACGACCGAAAGAAGCTCATGGACGACAAGGAGTTCGCGTCGCTGCGGGGCACTTCCGAGTTTCGCCTGCTGATGGCAGAGGAGCATCTGAATTAGCTCGCGACCGCGGCTGCGTGACCCGCTTCAGTTTGAGGACGTGAGCTTTCGGCCCTGTATCTCGATGTAGACGTTCACCAGCGAGAGCGCCGCGGGGGTAACGCCGGGGATGCGGCTGGCCTGTCCTATGGTCGATGGCCGCACGCGCTTGAGCTTCTCCTGCATCTCGCGCGAGAGACCGCTCACTGCCGTGTAATCGAACCAATCGGGAATCGACCGCGACTCCGCTTTCTTCAGCTTCTCAATCGACTTCTTCTGCTGGTCGAGATAGCCGGAGTACTTGATCTCGGTCTCAACAGACTTCAACTCGTTACGCACTGACGAGGCAAGACCTCCCTGTTGATCCACGAGCCAGCTGGCAAAGAGCGAGGAATCTGCCTGCGCCGCGAGATCTTCGCGAAGGAGCGGCCAGAGCGTTTCAATCGTCAGCTCCGGGCGCTTCAGCAGTTGGGCATAGGTCTGGCTCGACGCGACCGTAAGCTCCGGCAGTATCGATGCGATGCGCTCGACGCTGACACGCAGCGTAGACAACAGCTTTTCCAGCGCAACCGCGCGCGTCTGCTTGGCCTCATAGTCGCTCCATGCCTTGTCATCGATCAACCCGAGGCGGCGCCCATGCGGCGTGAGCCTGCGGTCGGCATTGTCGATGCGCAGGTGCAGACGGAATTCAGCGCGCGAGGTAAACATGCGATAGGGCTCGTTGGTGCCCTTGCTGATAAGGTCGTCGATCAGGATACCGGTGTAAGCCTCGGTGCGGTCGAGAGTGAACGGCTCATTGCCCTTCACTGCCAGCGCAGCATTGATACCGGCCATCAGGCCCTGGCAGGCTGCTTCTTCGTAACCTGACGTTCCGTTGATCTGGCCGGCAAGGTACAGTCCCTTGAATTTCTTTACGCGCAGCGAACGATCCAGTTCAGTCGGGTCGATGGCGTCGTACTCGATGGCGTAACCCGGGCGGAGCATCTCGGCATTTTCGAGACCGGGGATGGAGCGAACAATCTCCGCTTGCACTTCCATCGGCAGCGCCGTGGACATGCCATTGACATAGACCTCGTGCGTGTTCAGCCCTTCCGGCTCCAGGAAGAACTGGTGCTGCGTCTTGTCCGGGAACTTGACGACCTTGTCTTCGATCGACGGGCAGTAGCGCGGCCCGATGCCTTCGATCTGACCCGAGTACATGGGCGAGCGGCCGACATTTTCGCGGATGACGCGTAGCGTCTCCGGCGTGGTGTAGGCGATGTGGCAACTGATCTGCCGCTGCGGAATCGTCTGGGTGCGAAAGCTGAAGGGCGTAGGATCTGCGTCGCCAGGCTGCTCCTCAAAGCGTGCCCAGTCGATGGTGCGGCCATCAAGACGCGGCGGTGTGCCGGTCTTCAGGCGGCATCCGCGCAAACCGAGCTGTTTGAGAGCCTCGCCCAGCAGGATCGCGGGCGGCTCGCCGCTGCGTCCAGCCGGATAACGCTCTTCCCCGCAATGAATGAGGCCGTTGAGGAACGTTCCGGTGGTGATGACGGTTGCACCCGCAAGAATGGTGCGGCCATCGCGTAGCTTGATGCCGCTGATACGGGCCTCGTCATCGTCGCCGTTCAAAATGACGTTAATGACCTCAGCCTGCTTGATGAACAGGTTCTGCTGCGACTCCAGCACCTCACGCATCTTCACGCGATACTGTGCTTTGTCGCACTGCGCGCGCGGCGACCAGACGGCCGGGCCGCGCGAGGTATTGAGCAGACGGAACTGGATGCCGACGGCATCCGCGACTTCGCCCATGATGCCGCCCAGCGCATCGACTTCGCGAACGAGATGCCCCTTGGCAATGCCGCCGATGGCGGGGTTGCAGGACATCTGCGCAATCAGATCGAGGTTGAGCGTGAAGAGGGCAGTGCGCAGGCCCATGCGTGCCGAAGCCATGGCGGCTTCGCATCCGGCATGCCCGGCACCCACCACAACCACATCGTATTGTTCCGTGAAAGCCACGTTTTTATTCTACCGAGGAAGGAAGCAGCAGAACAGGTAGCACGGGGCTTCAGCCCCGTGGATCAGGCAGCCACGAAAGAAGGCGGCTTCAGCCGCTGAGGCTGTTTACCGTGGGGCTGAAGCCCCATATCTGGTGGTTTCTGGATGAGATGGCTAAAGCCATCTCCTACCTGTCAGAAACCATCGGCCCTCTTGTCATCCCGAACGAAGTGAGGGACCTGCATTTCCGCCCGTACAGGCACGGAAATGCAGGTCCCTCGTCGCTTTGCTCCTCGAGATGACAATCCCGAGGAGATTCGGAGAGTGCGCTTAGAACTGCAGGCGCACGCCGAGCTGCAACTGACGCGGGCTGAGCGCGAAGTTGCTGTTGTTGGTAGCCGTCGTCTGCCCGAAGGGCGTGGAGTACGGCGTAAGGGTGGCACCAGCGGTGGTGTTCGTCACGAAGTAAGCCGAGCTGTTCACAGACGAGACGTTCTGGTGGTTGGCGATATTGAAGGCCTCGCCCAGGAACTCGAACGAGTAGCGTTCGCGCCAAACGAAGCGCTTGGAGGCGCGCAGGTCGGCGTTGTAGATCTCCGGCTGCTGAACAGCATTGCGGCCGAACACCGGTACGCGGTTCGGGGTGCCGCCCGATCCGTTAAACGAGCTGGTTGTGATGATGCTCTGCGCCTTCGCACCCGGTGCCGGCGTCAGCGTCGAGGAAGCACCGCTGATGCCAACTGAGTAGGGCAGGCCCGTCTGGAAGTAGAAGGACGGAGACAGCTGGAAGTCATTCACGATGTAGCCGAGCCATCCATGCTCATGCCACGGCCCGTTGAGGACTCCCGACACTACGAAGCGGTTCGGTACGTTCTGGTTCGAGTTGCCGTATTCTGCGTGGAAGTTCGCAGGATCGAGCACGTCGTTGGCGCTTGCACCCGTGAGGTTGTTTTCTCCGTAGTCGAGCGCGTGCGACCAGGTGTAGTTGGCGGTGATATCGACGTAGTGCGAGAGGCGGTGCTTGAACTGCGCGACGAAGGCCTCGTAGTTCGAGTTCACACCGCTGAAGATATCGGTGATCGAGCTGAAGTTGGGGTTGGGACGGCCATTCGCGTTTGCCGTCTTGAAGAAGATATCCGTGTTGAAGGTGTAGCCGTTAGGCAGCGGTCCGGGCTTTCCGCCAGTCACTACTGTGAACGGTACGGAGGTCGGAGTCGGCAGGTTTGTGTCCACAGTGTCGGGCAGACGGCGTCCCCATGATCCCAGCCACGAGATGCTGAAAACATCGTTCTGCGAAATCTGCTGCTCCACCGTCAGGTCGGCCTGGTGAATCTGCGGAATCTTGAAGTTGGGGTCAAGATAATCGGCGGTAACATTGCCACCGGCAGCGCCAAGGCAGGCTGCCTGGTTCTGCGGAGCGACGACCTGCGGGAATACCGGAGTGCATGCGCCGCCGGGCAGAAGCGTCGGGTTGCTCTGGCTGCCGGCTGCGCCGGTTCCGACGAGAGCCTGGTAGAGGGTGGAGTTGATGGCACGTGCGTAGAACATTCCATAACCACCGCGAACGATGGTGCGGCCATTGCCCGAAGCGTCATAGGCGAAACCGACACGCGGTGCGACATTGGCGGCACTGCTGTTGAGCTTCGAGGTCTGCGGCAGCAGGGCGTTCGGCAGCTGCGCACTGGGGAAGGACTCATAGTCCCAGCGAATGCCGAGCGTCACGCTGAGGCGGCGGCTGACCTTCCACTGGTCCTGCACGAAGGCCGCGTAGTCGTTGGTGGTCATCTGGAGGCCCGGCAGACCGGCACCCTGGGTGTAATTCAGGAAGTGCTGGGCCGTCTTGCCCGCAACCGGGTTCTGCGAGAGGTAGAGGTCAGAGATGTAGTTGCCGAGCAGCGTGTTTCCCGAGTAGCTGTAACCGCCGTACTGGTTGTACAGGTTCGAGAGCAGGTCGTAGGTGTGGATGTAGTCCTCACCGAACTTGAAGTCGTGGTTGCCACGAATCCACTCAACGCTGTCAGCAATCTGCCAGCGACGCTCGTCAGGATACGACGCGCGCTCGAGGAACTGCGGCGTACCGAACTGGAAGAAGCCGCTCAGGTAGACGTTCGTAGGCAGGCCGAGCGGATTGACGTAGCCGCTCGGGGTGTTGACCAGGTTGGTCTGCTCGTAGGCTGTAGGAGCCTGGTTCGACTCGAACTCGAAGTCCCGGCCGTACATGTAGCGGATCTGGTTGCTCACGCTGGAAGTGATAAAAGTGTCGAGCTTGCCGACGATCCAGTTGTCGCGCACGTAGTCGTTGCCGAAGCTGGATTTTCCGTAGGCCACCGCCGGGGAAGTCTGAATGCCGGCAGGCGAGGTCCAGCGCATACGGTTGGCTTCGATCGAAGCATGGTTATGGGAATTGACCTGCCAGTCGATCTTCGGGAACCAGAGCGTCTGGTCGCCTACGCGGGGCGTGGTGCCGAGCATAGAGCTCAGGCCCTGGATGCCGTTGTTGTAGATACCGTAAGCAGCCGCGTAGCTCATGCCGGTGTTGCTTGCGATCTGGCAGACGTTCGCGTCCTGGTAGCTGGGAGCTGCGGTTCCGGTGGTAGTGCCGCAGGTCTTGCCGCCAGGCAACGCTGCATCGGCAGCGCCATAGAAGTTGGCGTTGGCGCTGGCGCCGAGCGGAGTCGCGGTGCCCGGAAAGTCATGATAGAAACGATCTCCGGCGAGGAAGAAGAAGAGACGGTCCTTCAGGAAGGGACCACCAACGCTGAAGCCATACTGGCGGCGCAGGTCGGTCGGCTGGAAAGGAACCACGGTGAACTTGCCGGGCGCGGTTTCGACGGCATGCGTCACCGAGGAGTTGATCGCGTTCCAGTCGCCATCGCGGTCGAAGAGGTATCCAGTGCCGTGGAAAGAGTTGGTGCCGCTCTTGGTAACCGAGTTCACGATGCCGCCGGCGGAGCGTCCATATTCCACCGAGTAGTTCGAGGTGTTCACCTGGAACTCCTGAACGGCTTCTTTGATGGTCGAGTAGCCCGCGCGGGTACGGCCGCGCTCTTCAGAGAAGAACGCCTGGTTGTCGTCGGTTCCATCGATGGTGATGTTGTTGAGCAGGGTGCTTTGACCGCGGAAGCTCAGCAGGCCATAGCCGTTTGAATCGTTCACAACGCCAGGAGTAAGAAGCGCGAAGGCCGACCAGCGATAGTTGTTCACCGGCAGGTTGTGCAGCGTGTCCTGTTCGATGACGCCGGCAACGGCTGGCGAGTCGGTATTCACGAGCGGCGCAGCACCGGTCACTTCGACCGTCTGCGATTCGGAACCCGCATTGAGCTTGACCTCAACAGAGGTGAGCAAGCCAACCTGCACGGTGAGGTCAGCAGCACGGAAGGTCTCGAAACCCGGCGCTGTAACCGTTACCGTGTAACCTCCCGGCTGGAGGTGGATCGCGCGGAAGTATCCCGATCCATCAGTGGAGAGCTTCTGCTCGGCATTGGTCGCGTTCTCGTGAACGACAACCGTTGCGTTGGGAACGACGGCTCCCGAAGCGTCAGTCGCGGTTCCACCGACAGCGCCATCCACGGCGGTCTGCGCGAACACGGTCACACATGAAAACAGGCAGAATACGAGTGCCAGCCAGAAGGCAGCACGAGGGCGTTGCGACATTGGTTTCTCCTAAAGAGGGCTGCACAGCTTGAGCAAAATCAGCAGTCTTGCATACGCAGCGAGTGAATCATTTCCGGGTATCTTTCACCGGCATATTTATAGTTTGTTAAATGCCCTGGGGGCAGGAAACACGAGCGGGCGATACAGCCGCCCACGCTGAACATGTTTCCACTATAGTTTTACATTCGCGTGAATTTATTGAAATAGGAGATGTAAATAACGCTAAAAAATAAGCTTGCAACCCAACTGGATTTGACGCTGCCGATAGAAAGTGCTGCTATTTGCATTCGTCACTGTACCGAATCCAGAAGCACCAGTGCTCCCATCAAGATAGGTCAAGTGCGCCGTGTTTGTATAAGCCGCGTCATTATCAAGGATGTATCCGATTGGATCGATCGAAGTTACATTTTGATGATTCATTACATTGAAAGCTTCGCCCAGTATCTCGAAGGTGACGCGATCCGAAAGATGAGTCGTCTTGGACGCGCGCACGTCAAGATTGCTCACCGCAGGATAGCGATAGGTGTTGCGGCCGATCTGCGGCAGGATGTCGTTGCCGCCCGTACCATTCAGGCTGTCTCCGAGCCCGCTGATACGCGGACCCGTGCCGGTTCCGCCAATAATCACCCCGCCCTGGTTCGGCGCGTTCACACAATTCGACCCCATCTCAAGCCAGTCCTGGTATGAACATGAAGGCGCGGGGACTGAGCCCATCGTACGCATGGAGTAGGGCAGTCCGGTATGCCATTCTCCTGTCGCGCCCAGCATGTATCCGTTGAAGAGGCCTCCTGCGAAGCCGCGAAACTTCCAGGGTGTTTCAAGAACGATCCCCCCGGTCGCACGCTGCCTCACATCGAAGTTCGAAGAGCCATGCTCGTAGCGCAGGTCGGTAGGATCGTAAACCGTGTTGTTCTGGGCAAAAGTCGACTCATCCTGATTGTTGTCAATGGCGTGCGCCCAGGTATAGCTCACGTTGACATTCATCGCGCGTGTCATGCGATGCACCAGGCGAGCCATCGCCGCCTGATAAGTGGCATTCGTCTCGCTGACAATGCGCGTGACTGCGCCGTAGTCCGGGTTGATTCGCTGATAGAAAAACCTGCTCGCGACGCTGGCCTGCTTGATAGGCCCAGCATTGTTCGGATCTTCAATGGTGTAATTCAATGTGCCGGTGGCGCTGGTATCGATGTTGGCATCGAGAAAACTCGGCAGCTCGTGCGAAAAAGCGCCAAGGTACGCGATCATCAGTGCCGATCTATGCCCCAGTTCCTGCTGCAGTGAAAGCGATGCCTGCTCGACCTGGGGATTCTGGAAATGCGCATCGAAATACGTCACCGTCGGAAGCACAGATGGCTTCGATGTCGAAGAAAAGATGAACGGAAACGACGGAGCCCCTGTGTCGAGCGGGCGAAAGTAATAACTGCGCTGTGCGGTCGCCGTACCCGTCGCCGTCAATGCGCTGTATACCGTCGCATTGGGTACACGGCCGTAGTAAAGACCGTAACCACCGCGCAGGATCGTGTGTCCTTTGCCGAGTAGATCCCAGGCAAAACCGGCACGCGGAGCATAGTTGTTGCGGTCATGCGGCATGGTGCCCGTCTGCGGATAATCCGGATTCACCAGCAGCTTGTTCTGCCTGGGCAGATCCTCGTAGTCGTAGCGCAATCCGAGAGAAAGCGTAAAGCGGCGCGTCAGCTTCCAGTCGTCGGCAACAAACGCCGCGTAGTCCGCGGTTTCAAAGGTCCACTCTGGAGTGCCGATCGCCTGCTCGAAGTACGAATAGCAGGGGTCCAGTCCCGCTCCTGTCGTCGACCCGTCACAATGGCTCGGAGCAATCAGGTCCGAGACAAAATTGAGGACGCTCGAGTACGAATACACACCCGCCTGCTGATTCAGTCCATCAATTCTGTCCGTGACATAGTTGTAGTCGAAGCCTGCCTTCAGCGCGTGACTGCCACGAATCCACGTCACCGCGTCTACATACTGCTGGCGATGCTCATCAGGATACGCAGGCTTATCGAGTGACGCGCGCGTGCCGAACGTGAAGCCCGTGCTGCGATCGACAGACACCTGCGGCGCCAGCCCGAGAGTGTTGTTGGCCAGTTGCTGCTCAAAGCCCGTCGGCGGATTCACAGTCTGTGCCAGAATCTCGTGACTGTATTGGTAGCGGGCGCTGTTGAGCAGCGTCGGCGTCAGAAAATACTCCCACCCGGCGATGCCCGTCTCCGATTGCGTGCTGCTGTTGCCGAAGCTGTTTACGCCGTACGTGTCTGACACCTGCGAGACCGCGCCGTTCAGCGATGTGCGCCGCATCACGTTCACCTGCGCGACAAGATGATTGCGGTTATTCGGTCTCCAGTCGATCTTCGGAAAAGCAATCCATTGGTTTGCGGTGCGCGGCACCGAACCAAGCAGCCCTCCGAGATCAGCCATCGCCTTGTTGTACGAGACCAATGCCGCAGAAGCATTCTGCGCGGTTCGCGCTGCGAGCGTCGCGATGGCTGCAGCGGTCGGCGGTGCGAAGAACGTCTCCGGCTCGTTGGCCCGCGCTACTCCGGGATCGTTCCTGTGGTGCTGCTCGTAAGCGAAGAACCAGAAGAGCCGATTCTGCTGGATCGGCCCTCCTGCAGATGCCTCCCACTGCATGCGGTGATCGGACGGCGTGTAGGGCGTAGTGATCCACTCACCCTGGGCATTCTGCGTTTCAAGCGATGTATATCCGTTGCCGGCGTTGAACAACTCGCCACGATCGTAAAAAGCCGCCCGCCCATGCAGCCGGTTGCCGCCGCTGCGCGTCACGGAGTTGATCACGCCGCCAGTGGCGCGTCCGTTCTCTGCCGAGAAGTTCGACACGTTTACCTGGAACTCACCAATCGCCGCGCGCGCAGTGGAGTTGCCGCTGCCGCCGCGCTCTCCGCCAAAGAACGCAAGGCTGTGGTCGGTGCCGTCGAGGGTAATGCCGTTCATCGCCGGGCTCTGGCCATGAAAGCTGAGAGACCCGGCAGCGTCGCCTGCTCTGGTCGAACCTCCTGCCAGCGCTGCAAGGCTCGACCAGCGGGCATCGCTTAATGGAAAGGATTCCAGCCCCTGCTGGCTGGTATTGCTCGTGATCGCAGGCGTTGGATCGCCTCCAGGACGCTCGTCCTGCGGACGCGCCATGCGGTCCTTGTAGGCGATGCTCAGCTTGGGCGAGAGCAGCGTGATGCGGCCCACTTCCACAATCACGCTGTCCGACCGCCAGGCGGCCAGTCCCGGCGCGCTTACCCGGATCGAGTAAACGCCCGGCGCCACCTCGGCGAAGCGGAAGTTGCCATGCTTGTCGCACACCACCTGGCTCATGCCGCCGGTGGAGAAGCTGCGCAGCGTCACCAGCGCGGGAAAAAGCCTGCCCGCGGCGTCCGTAACCTGCCCGGCGACCGTGCCGCCGGTTCCCGACTGCGCCGGAGCCATCCCCGCCAGCGTTGCCAACAGTACAAAGAGCACGCACAACGCGTCTCGACGGCTTCTCATGCAGATCGTTCCTCGCAGCAAAGCGTCAATACGTCACAAAAACGGACGAAAATTTAGAGCCTCAGGTACTGCCATGCCTCCTGAACGGCCCATGGGCATGCTTTCGCCGGAGACGCGCGCGCCCCAGTCGTAGCTGCTCCCTGATTATTTGGAATTCGTGAATGCAGACTAACGGATTCGTTAGAATAGAAGAGAAAAATGTTTATTGACGAAGCCAAAATACGTGTAAAAGCCGGTGACGGAGGTAATGGCTGCATGGCCTTCCGCCGCGAAAAGTTCGTGCCTCGCGGAGGCCCGTCCGGCGGCGACGGCGGCCACGGCGGCGACATCGTTATGGAGTCGACCGAGCGCCACAACACCCTCATGTACTACCGCTTCAACCCCGAGCACAAGGGCGAACGCGGCGAACACGGCATGGGCTCCAACTGCTCGGGCAAGGACGGCAAGGACGTCATCCTCAAGGTTCCCGTGGGCACCTCGGTCTACGACATGGAGACCGGCGAGCTGATCCACGACTTCAGCCAGCCTGACGAGCGCATCATCATCGCCAAGGCAGGGCGCGGCGGACGCGGCAACCAGCACTTCGCCACCTCCACGCACCAGGCCCCGCGCGAGCACGAGATGGGCCGCCCGGGCGAAGAGCGCGCGCTGCGGCTGGAACTGAAAGTGCTGGCCGATGTGGGACTCGTCGGCTATCCCAACGTGGGCAAATCCACGCTGATCTCGCGCATCTCGGCCGCCAAGCCGAAGATTGCCGATTATCCCTTCACGACGCTCCAGCCCAACCTGGGCGTGGTCTCGATCGGCGAAGCTCCGTTTGAGCAGAGCTACGTTGTGGCCGATATTCCGGGACTGATCGAAGGCGCGCACCTCGGCGCCGGACTCGGCGTGCAGTTCCTGCGCCACATCGAACGCACCCGCGTGCTGGTGCACCTGGTCGACGTGTCGGACGCGAGCGCCCGCCCCGATCCGGTCGAAGACTTCAAGGTGATCATGGGCGAGCTGGCCAGCTTCGGCCACGGACTCGACGAGAAACCCATGATCGTCGTAGCCTCCAAAGCCGACGTAGCCAACCCCGACAAGCTCAAAAAGCTGAAGGCCATGGCCAAGCGAAAGAAGCTCGACTTCTACGAGATCTCAGCAGTAACCGGTCTCGGAGTAGACAAGCTGAAGTACGCGATCGGGGAAAAGGTGTTCGCGCTGCGGGAAGCGGAGAAGGCTGGCGTGGCGTTGTAGTTCGCGCGACCTCTAGCTTCCTGGCAGAATAAATTAGAGTCCTATAAGCTCCTCCGAATCAACAACCTATCAGGAGATACTTGCTCCGCGACAGGCCAAGCGAGTATTCTAAGTGAGTCAGCTACCAACGGGATGGCCATAGGCAAGCCACGAGTTGACGCCCGCCAGCAAGCGCTGGTCTCCACCCAAGCGTGGAAATTGAAAGAGGCCCCGATTAGCAGTCTTCTAAGGGAGGTCCGAGAGGATCTCCCTTCTGCCTTTAGTCCCTGATCTTCTTTCCATGCAGAGTGTTGTAAAGGATGATCTCAAAACGGATCGGCTTGCCTGCCGGAAGCTTGTTCCTTTCCCTGACAAACGCAGTTTGAATGTAGAGATTCAAACGCCCCTTGGTGGAAGACTTCGAAACGGTAAAGAAGATGTCGTAATCGACCTCCTGCCCGTTTTCGTCCAAGATGGCGACGGTGAAGAAGTTCCCGTGCCCGGTGTGCATGCAGTACCGGCGAATCAGTTCACTCACAATTCCCGGCAGATTTTGCGACAGGCTATACCGGCGTGGATCAAACAGCCTCGACTCCCTCTTATCGCTGTAAAGCAGGGATCGATCGTAAGCTCCATCTTCGGGCAGGCCCTTCGTAAAGCAATGAAGGCTGTAGCTCACATCGACAATGTATTTTCGCTCGGGCTTATCGCTCACAGGCGGAACGATGAACTCAATGGTGCAGCGATTGAGGTGATGGAGCGAATACTCAACGTCTCCATGCTTGAAGGGCCGCCACTTCACTCATTCAGTATCAGAGAATCTTCCCTCAGAAACTCCCGCCCACTCGCGACTCGCAACGCCAAGGTAATCATGAGTGAGTTGACCAGCCTGAAGTCGCGGACTCGACGAGAAACCCATGATCGTCGTCGCCTCCAAAGCCGACTTGGCCAACCCTGACAAGCTCAAAAAGCTGAAGGCCATGGCCAAGCGAAAGAAGCTCGACTTCTACGAGATCTCAGCCGTAATAGACCTCGGAATCGACAAGCTGAAGTATGCGATCAGGGAAAAGGTGTTCGCGCTGCGGGAGGCTGAAAAGGCTGGCGTGGCGCTGTAAGGGAGCAGTTATCCGCATTCGACGTACTTTTTGTCTTTTGTGAGTTAGATTAGACTTACGCTGGTACGAGTTGGAGTCTCGCGGATCGATGACGAAAATTATTTGTCTTTTTAATCACAAGGGCGGTGTAAGTAAGACTACAACCGCATTTAACCTTGGCTGGACAATGGCGTTAAAGGGTAAGAAAGTTATCCTTGCCGATTTCGATCCCCAGTGCAACCTCACTGGGATGGTGATGGGCTTTCAACGAGTAGATGATCTTGAGAAAATCTATGCGAGTGCGCCACCCAACAACATCAAAGACGGGCTTGCACCCGCGTTCGAGTCCCAACCTAGAGAAGTCTCTGCAGTAGAGTGCGTAGCAATTTCAGGCGTAGAGAATTTGTGGCTTCTACCTGGCCACATTAATCTAGCCGAATACGAAACCACCCTTGGTATCGCCCAAGAACTCAGCGGCTCCTTACTAGCTCTACGGAATTTGCCAGGCTCCATCAGATTTCTCCTGGAGCGAACTGCGGAAAAATATGACGCTGATTATGTCCTAGTTGACATGAGTCCGAGCTTGGGGCCACTCAATCAAAATCTTCTGACGACAAGCGATTACTTTGTCGTGCCGCTTCATCCCGACTATTTTTCTTCAATGGCACTCAGCTCTCTGGCGAATGTACTACCGCGCTGGAAAACTTGGGCTGTAGCCGCCTACCAGACGGAAGCCCTCAAGACCGCCGATTACCCATTTCCAGAACCCAAAACATCTTTTGCAGGTGCGGTGATACAAAAATATCGCCCACGTCTCGGAAAAGCGAGCACTGCATTTCAGAGGTGGATCGACCAGTTGACGAGCGGACTCAGGGTGATTCTCGTCCCTGCGCTGGAACGGGCAGGAATGTTGGACGCATCGAGTTTCAAGACACGTTGCGGGCTTGACCCATGGACTCCCGTCCTCGAAGTCGCCGACTTCAACAGCCTTATTGCGTTTTCCCAAGAACATCAGGTACCAATTTTCGCACTCACCCCTGAGCAGACTGGGCAGGTTGGCGCAGTATGGGATCAAACTGTAACAAGCATGCAGACATTTCAGAAAGCTTTTGAGCAGTTCGCAGACAGGCTCATCAGCTTGACCGATTAAGTACCGTGACCCCCATTGCTCAGTTCGAAGCAGTTTGGGATAGATGCGCTTTGCTATCCGGACTTTATTCGTACATAGAAAAGCACGTCGCAGCCATATTGCAAGCAGACGAGTTGCTAAGGGCCGAGTGGGTATCTAGGGTCTCTGCAATGGATCACTTCGTGCATGAATTGATTGCTGATGGCATGGTCGCGATTTTTGAAGGAAGACGACCTATTACACCGGCCTACTTGAAATTCCAAGTCGAGATGGAAACGGTACAGCGAATAAGGTCTGCTGCAAATCCTACCGAAGCTACGTCGACGTTCGATCTTCATGTCCGAGAACAGTTAGGCCGAATAACATACCAGGCGGCAGACGACATTGCGAATGGCGTGCGCCTAATATCCTCGGTGGAGTTATGGAACGAAATAGCGCTAAAGCTAGGTGCGACCCCGGCAAAGAAAACTGAGTTTGCAAAGAGTTTGAAAAGAAAACACTCCTTGATTATTCGACGCCGCAACATGATCGCGCACGAGGGAGACATTAAGAGGACTGCAATCCGCGAGCCTTGGCCGATAACAGTAGCAGACCTGAATGCAGTTTCGGAGCATATCGAAAAGGTCGTTAGAGCGATCGATCAGCTAGTCGCTATGCGATAAGCGATTTCATGACAAATCAAATCGCAGACGAGTCTGGCCAAAGCAAACATCAACACTCATGCAATCAAGTATTGCCCACTATTGCCGTCGAAAATAGTGGTTCGATATCGGTCGACAGACCGCCTCCTGCATAATGAACTCATGACCAGCCGACGCCAACTCCTTCTCGCTGGTTCTTCGCTGCTGGCTTCTGGATTGTTTCGTGGCTTCACTCCCTCGCTCTTTGCGCAGCAGGCGGCTGCGCTCGACGTGGCCTCGGCTGGCTCCTTTCGGGCGATGTTGGAGGGGCCTTTGAAGGCTGCGGCGGCGCAGTCTCTCCGGCTGGATCTGCGTGCTCATTCGCAGGGGGCGGACGCGGTGGCGAAGTCTCTGCTCGATGGAACGCTCGCTGCCGATGTCTTTATTCCCATCACCGCCAGCCCCATGCTTGCCGTCATGCGCGGCGGCGCGGCCGTGGTAGCCGAGCCCATTGCGCGCACGGAGCTGGTGATCGTCTACAGCCCGAAGAGCCGCTTTGCCCCGCAACTGGCGGCGGCTGCGGAGAGCTCCGCGAAGGGCGGCGACGGCTGGTTGCAGGTGCTGCAATCTCCGGGCCTGCGGCTGGCGCGGTCGAATCCGGCGGCGGACCCGGGCGGACGCGCCATCCTCTTCGCGCTCATGCTGGCCGCGAAGAAATACAACCAACCGAAGCTGGTGGAGACGGTGCTGGGCGACGCGATGAATCCCGCGCAGGTGGGCGCGGTGAAGAATCCCCGGCAGGCGCTCGAGAGCGGTGAGATCGACGTGATGGCTTCCTACAAGACCAGCGTCGACGACCTGCCCTGTCTCGCGCTGCCAGCCGACGTGAACCTGAGCGGCAACGACCTGAAGGCGAAGCATCCGGACGTAAGCCTGACGCTGGGCGGCAAGGTCTTTTATCCGGAGTCGCTGATGTTCTACGCGGCGGTGCTGAAGAAGGCCGCCAACCCTGCGGGCGCGGCGGCCTTTGTCGCGTGGCTCAAGGGCGAAGAAGCGCAAGGCATTCTGCGGAGCGGTGGGTTCGATGCTCCCGGTGACGCTGCACCCTTGCACCCGTAGAGATCGTGCTTCCCACCCAAGCGGAGCTTGGATGGGCACCCTTTTTCGCGGCGGATTGGAAATCGCTTCGCTCGTCTAGCGTTGGTGCGCGTCGATCAACTGGATCAGCTTGTTTGAGATGACCTGCTCGTCGGCGAGCGATGGATGCCCGTTGCAGGCGGTGAAAGCCAATCCGTTTACGGGCAGAAAAGTGATGTCCTTATCTCCGCCGGCCTGTACCTGCTGCACAACCTTCTGCGCTTCGGCTTCGATCTCTCCATCGGCCATGTCGGTCGCCCAGACGATGATGTACGCCTTCGGATTGCCTGCCCTTAACTTCTGCAGAAACCGCTGGTAGGTGGCTTCGAAGTCGGCGTGGAGCTCTTCGCGGGTCTTCCAGGGTTCGCCGGGATTGAGTTTGGTCGAGAAGTCATTCGTGCCGAGAGCGATGACCAGTACGCTCGGCTTCCACGACGGATCGGAGTAGGCCTGCTTCTTGTCGAAGAGCACGTAGGGATAGGCCTGCGGCAGATGATCGGCGGCGAAGTTGTTGTAGTTGCGCACGACGCCCCGGCCGGAGATGGCGTTCACCTGGTAATCCGCATCGTAGTGCCGCGCCGTGAGCGGGCCGAAGGCCTTCGTGTCGTCCGTCCTCGACCACACTTCATCCTTGGTGCAGGTATGCGTCGAGGACAGGTTGCCGTAACCCACAGTATGCGAGTCTCCGATGAACTCCATCTGAAGATGGCGGGGCGCAGGCTCAAGGCTCTGCTCGCCGTCGGGAATGGCGAAGCCTCCAAAGGTGTTGGGAGCGTCCACGCTCTCGGTTGCAATGAAGATATCTATCTCATGGCGCTGGCCGCTGAGGTTCTGCACCTCGTAGACGCCGGGGTCAGGCTTTACGAGAGATGTCTCGTCTCCGTCGACGGCGACATGCAGGATCTCTTCATTCTTGCCGACACGGAAGAAGACCCGCGAGCCACGGAAGGCAGCACGGTAGTAGATTCCTGGCCACTGCGACACGTAATCGCTGGGGCTGAAGCTCGTTGCATCCGCTGCCGGCTCGGTCTGCACCCTGCCTCCGATGGAGATGCTGAGAGCATGGAGACGTGGCACTTCGGAAGCTTTCTGGACGGTCAAGGAAGCCGGATGTGGCGCGGCATACGCGGTTGCGGCGCAGGCAATTCCGAGGAAAAGTCCGGGAATGAATTTTCTCTGCATGCTGCCCAAGATAGCTGAACGCAAAGAAAAAGGCGCGGTCCATAAGGACCACGCCTTTGCTGAAAAGAGCTGCGTTATGCCTGGGCGGCTACCGCTCCAACCGGCTCGTTCGCCCGCACGCGGAAGCGCTTGGTGTTGATCGAGAGGGTCTTCTCCATGCGGCGCAGGATCTTGGCTTCATCCGGTGCAGCAAAGGTGGAGGCGATGCCCCGCTTCTGCGCGCGGCCGGTACGGCCAATGCGGTGAACGAAATCTTCCGCCTCGCGGGGCATGTCGTAGTTCACAACATGCGCCACGTCGGCCACGTCGATGCCGCGAGCGGCAACGTCGGTAGCTACGAGCACGCGATGGTGACCCTGGGCAAAGCTGCGCAGGGCAGCGTTACGCTGCGACTGCGAGCGGTCGCCGTGGATCTGCGTGGCGGTGTGACCGTTGCGCGAAAGGCGGCGGGCAACGCGATCCGCGCCATGCTTGGTGCGAACGAAGACCAGGAAGCTGCCGTCGTGCGAGGTCAGCAGGTGCTCGAGCAGCTCCTGCTTTTTGTCGACGGTGACTTCGAATGTCTGCAGCTCAACGTTTTCAGAGGGCTTGAGCACCGAGCCGATTTCGACACGGGCGGGGTTCTTGACGTACTCGTTTACGACCTTCTGGATGGCCGGGCTGAGCGTGGCCGAGTAGCAGAGCGTCTGGCGCTCGGCTGGCAGGGCTGCAGCAATGCGGCGAATAGCCGGCTGGAAGCCCATGTCGAGCATGCGGTCCACTTCGTCGAGCACCAGCATACGGATGCCGTCGAGCTTGACCAGCTTGCGCTGGAGGTAGTCTTCGAGGCGGCCGGGAGTGGCAACAATGAGGCGCGCGCCGCGGCGCAGGGCCTGCAGCTGCGGCTCTTCAGACATGCCGCCGACAACCAGGGCTACTCCGCCGTGATTCTGCGTGAGCTTCTTGTAGCCTTCCTGCACCTGGATCGCGAGTTCGCGCGTAGGCAGCAGGACGAGCCCGCAGGCTCCCTTGCCCTGTACGCCGCGCATGCGCTCGATGAGCGGCACGAGGAAGCTGAGGGTCTTGCCGGTTCCGGTCTGCGCGGTGGCAAGAACGTCCTTGCCTTCGAGGGCGGGCGGAATGGCTCCGGCCTGAACCGGGGTGGGGGTAATGAACTTGGCCGCCGCGAGCTGCTTCTGGAGTTCGGGCGAAATATTGAAATCGGTAAAGTGTGTCAATCTGTCCTTGCACACGGCGGGCCTGCGCTCCATCCTGGTCGCGCGGCGGTTGCCGGTATCGCTGGGTTCTTTCGCAGGCAGGCATTACCGCGCAGCGGAAGAAAGATGTCATGTCTGTTGCGTAGGGAAGGTGCCGGGATCAACAAGGCTCTGCCGCACGCTGCGTCTTCGGCCGGGAAACGCACGAAGCGCCGGCCTGGCTCCGAAACAACACAGGAGCCATCACGCTGAGGGGCTTGGGGTAGATCAGGCGATCTTGCTGGATGAGGGCGAAGAGCGGCTCACAACCAAACAACTGAGCGTAAACCAAGTATAGCAGAGTTAAGCGATAACGATACCCACCCTGCGCGCGTAGCCGGCCCAGGCTTCCGGCTGGTCAAGCGGCCCGCGAAAGCCGATGTAACCGTCCGGGCGGATCAGCAACACTTTCGGGTCCTGCCCTATCGCCTTAACGCCGGCGGCATCGAGCTGCGCGGCATCGATCGCAAAGATGTCCGCCGCAGGAAGCTGCTGCCGGAACTCCTCCACATCTTTCTTTGAGGCGCCGCAAAGCACAGCCAGGTGGTGCGGGCTCGTCCAGGCCTCGAGCAGCGAGCGCGCTCTGCCGAGCGGCAGGTCGGGCATGCGATCGCCTGCGCGGAGATCGCCATCCCCACCTCGATCGGTAACCGCAGGGGAATGGCGATACTCAATCGCGGTTTCGGAGATGAAGCCCGTCGCGGCTTTCTGCACAGGACTCAACTGCGTCACCAATGGCAGAATGGCGTTGCGCAGACCCTCAAGCAGCGAGTTTTCAGTGGTGGCCATCTTCAGGGCCCGGCTGGTGAAGCTGAGCAGCCGCTTCCCTACCGCGCCGCGCTCCTGCTGGTAGCTGTCGAGCAGGCTGTCTGGAGCGCCCCTGGCAACGGCAGCGATCTTCCAACCGAGATTTGCGGCGTCCTGCATGCCGGTGTTCATGCCCTGTCCGCCGACAGGCGAATGGATATGCGACGCATCCCCGGCGAGAAAGATGTTTCCGCTGCGATAATGAGCGGCCTGGCGATCGTTCACGCGGAATGGTGTGATCCAGTCCGCGGACAATACACGGACCTTTACTCCGGACTGGTCAATGGCTTTCTGGAAGTCCTCCAGTGTAATGGGCGCATTCTCATCCCGTTTCTGATCTTCGTGCAGGGCGACGATCAAGCGGGTGTATTTGTCAGTGAGCCTTCCCATGAAAACGACGTTGCCATGATGGAGGTGGACCGCAAGCTCTTCAGACGGAGCATCGTGGCCTTCGATCTCGAGATCGCCGAGAAAGAAGAAAAGGTCCACTCCTTCGCCCTCGAAAGCGATGTCGCACATGCTGCGCACAGCGCTGTGCGCGCCATCGCAACCAATCAACCAGCGTGTTCTGAGCTCTTCGGTAGAACCATCGGAATGCCGCAGCGTCGCGAAAACTTCGCCCGCACCCTGCGACAGGACCGTGAGCTCCGTCTGCCGCTCGGTGACAACGTCGAGTGACTCCATATGTTCGTTCAGCAGGCGCTCGGTCTCGGTCTGCGGCAGGAAGAGCACAAATGGATAGCGTCCGGGAATATTGCTGACCTGTACATGCGCGATCTGGCGCCCGTTGCTGTAGAGCCGTCCGCCTTGCAGGCGCCGGCCGGCGGCTACTGCTTTTTCCGCCAGCCCGTAACGCTGCAGTAGCTCGAGGGTGCGTGCCTGCACCACCAGCGCCTGCGAGTGCTGCGCCATATGATCAGCCCGATCGATGATGCGAACGCTTAACCCGGCGCGGCGCAACTCGATGGCTGCGGTCATGCCGGTGGGTCCGGCGCCTACAATCAGGACATCGGGGTTTGTCATACGGAGTTCACGCTCCGCACAGCAGTTTATCCCCTCGAAGCGAGGCGCGGCACAAGAACTGCTTTGGCGCCCGGAGTTTCCTCGTAGGCCATCGCTTCATCAATTTGTTCGAGCGAGAACTCCCTTCCCGAACGGGTGTGGAAAAGCGGATCGGCGATCACGCCTTCGAGATAGCCGAGCGCAGCTTCGAGCCGCTGCGGGTCGGCGACCGTAGGGCTGTTGAAGTTGCTGAAGCGCCGAAGCACCAGATCTCTCGACACGATTACGAACGTCGAAAGAGTGACAGGAGCGGCCGCACCCAGGAAGCCATAGAAGGAAATCACGGAGCCCATCGGCAGATGCGGAGCAATACGGCTGGTAAGCTCTCCGCCGACGCCATCGAAAACCGCCGTCGTGCCGAGGCTCGCGGCCAGTTGGCTGAATCGATCATCAAATCCTGCGTCTCCCGTAACCAGCACATGCTCGATACCCTGCGCGCGTAGCTTTGCAGCGGCATCTGTGGAGCGCACGAGAAAGACTGCCGGCATGCCGCGCCTTTTTGCGAGAGCAGCGAGGGCGAGACCGGTGGCTGAATTGCCGGCGGTGACGACTATGCCTTTATGGCCTTCGCCACTGACCTGTTCCAGAAAAGCATGTGCTGTGATCACGTTGACGAGCGAGCCTGCATAATCTTTTGCCGAAACGGATGCCGGGAGCACCACGCAGCTCATGCGCGGCACCTGGGCGAATTCGCTCCACAGGCCGATGGTGGACTCACTGCGATTGAGCGAGCGGTAAATCGCCACGTCGCGGCCCACGAGTTCTGCCGGAACGCCTTCCCCGACGGCGCGAACGGTGCCGGCGGCAGATGCTCCCCAGACATTGTGGCCGAGGTTTTTCATCAGCCCACCGGCTACTCCGGGATTAGCGAGAAACGCTTTATCTCCGTGGTTGATTGCAGCAGCTTTGATCTCGACAACCAGGTGACCGGGCGGCGGATCGCTGGGAGTGGGAATATCGCGAACTTCGAGCTTCCGGTCGGCGTTGACACATACAGCTTTCACAACTTCCTCCTTGGCGCTTTCGCGGCATGTGCTGTCTCAGCGCCAAGGTCAGGAAACACCCTGGTCCGACGTTCTACAAGTACGGAAATTTTTGTTAGTGTCAGCGTTATGAAGTTCAGCACGGGATGCCCTGTCGCCTTCACCTCGCGCGTTCTCGGCGGAAAATGGAAAGCGCGCATCGTATGGGCGCTCATCCGGAATGAGCCTTTACGCTTTGCGGAGGTTCGCAGGGCATGCCCGCCGATCAGCGACCGCATCCTGACCAAGGAGCTGCGCGAGCTTGAGGACTGTGGGCTGATCTGGAGACAGGAATATCCCGTGGTGCCCCCAAAGACCGAGTATCGGCTCACCGAACTCGGCCAGACACTTCGCCCCGTGATGGCGTCGATGGCCGACTGGGGACTCGAGCATCGAGACAAGATCGTTCCGGCTCCCTAGCAGCTGCGCGGTGCGGCTAGGCTCCAGCCTGCAGCTTATCCCTTACCAGCGCGTTCCATTGTTCGAAGGCAATGGAGACAGGCGGCGACACTGCTCCCGGTTGAATCATGTCCACAATTTGCTGGGGCGGAATGTTGCCCTCCTTGCCGCGAAAAAGCACTTTTACCCAGGCGATAGCGGACAGTCCCTCGGAAGAGCGAAAGATGTGCTCCTGGTAGAACCACTTGTCGTCCCAGCAGACGGTGCGGGTGGCCAGATCGAAGGGTTTAAGAAATCCCAGCGAGCGCCGGTAGGTAATTGAAATGGACCCGGCAAGCGGCTTCCAGCCGCGTCTTACCGTGATGTCCAGTATGCCGGTCGCGGCCCAGGAATGTACCCGGCCGTAATCCATGAAACTGAGATAGCGCGAGTTATTCAGGTGAACATTGAAGTCGATATCCTGCAGCCAGACGCGCAACCGCACCGTATCCTCTTCGAAAAGGCCGATACGCGACAGAGGACGGATTCGCTGGCGCAACACCAGGGCAGGAATGCGAAGAAAACTATTGAGCTGGGACATGATCTTCCTGGCTTGAGTTTAACCGTCACCCGCGCGCAACCCCGGTCATGCATCGTGGATAGCGGTTGCGTCATCCAAGCAAGCTCACGCCGTAAAATCGACAGGAGAGTCCTCCATCATGGCTTCGCCAGAACGCTACATCTGTATTCATGGCCACTTCTACCAGCCGCCACGCGAAAACCCGTGGCTGGAGACGGTCGAGACACAGGACTCCGCTGCCCCGTATCACGATTGGAATGACCGGATCACCGCCGAGTGCTATGCGCCGAATGGCGCTGCCCGCGTTGTCAATGGCGATAACCGGATCATCCGCATCCTGAACAACTACGGCCGCATGAGCTTTAACTTCGGCCCTACCCTGCTCTCGTGGCTTCAGGAGAACGCCCACCGCGTCTACCAGATGATTCTGGACGCGGACGAGCACAGCTGCCTGCGCTTTGGCGGCCACGGCTCGGCGATGGCCCAGGTCTACAACCACATCATCATGCCGCTGGCTTCGACCCGGGATCGCATCACGCAGATTCGATGGGGAAAGCACGATTTTGAGCATCGCTTCGGCCGCAAGCCAGAGGGCATGTGGCTGGCGGAAACTGCCTGCGACACCGAAACACTGCAGCTGCTGGCAGAAGACGGCATCAAGTTTGTGGTGCTGGCGCCACACCAGTGCGCCCGGATCCGGCCGATTCCTCCCGCTCCAAAAGGGAAGAAAAAAGATGAGCCCGTTCCGGAAGGCCCGTGGATTGAAACCGCCAATGGGAGTGTGGATACGACGCGGCCTTACCGCGTAAATCTCGGCAATGGCCGGTCGATCGCGATTTTCTTTTATGACGGAGCGCGTTCGCGCGCCGTCGCCTTCGAGGGAATTCTCAACGATGGCGAAACCTTCGCCCGCCGCCTGATGGGTGGATTCTCCGACAACAGCGATCACCCTCAGATTGTGCACATCGCCACCGACGGCGAAAGCTACGGCCACCACCACCGCTATGGTGAGATGGCGCTGGCCTGGGCGATGAAATGGATCGAGACGGATGGCCGCGCCAAGCTGACGAATTACGGCGAATTTCTGGCCAAGTTTCCCCCTGCCTGGGAAGCCCAGATTGTCGAAAATACCTCGTGGAGCTGCGTGCACGGAGTCGAGCGCTGGCGCTCGAACTGCGGCTGCAACAGCGGCCGCCCCGGCTGGAACCAGGAATGGCGCCGGCCGTTGCGCGAAGGGCTCGACCAGCTGCGTGACAGCGCAGAACCGCTGGCGGCAAAGCTGGGAGCAACACTCTTCAAAGATGTAGACGCTGCTCGCAACGCATACATCTCGGTCATCCTGAATCGCAATAAGGAAAACATCGACTCCTTCTTCGCGCTGCACGCCACGCACGAGCTTTCAGAGGAAGAACGCCGGACAGCCCTGAAGCTGATGGAGCTCGAACGTCATGAGTTGCTCATGTACACCAGCTGCGGCTGGTTCTTCGACGAGATCACCGGTATCGAGACAGTGCAGATCATCGCCTATGCCAGCCGCATGCTGCAGCTGGCCGCGGAACTCTTCGGAGACGAAGGCGCTGCGCTCGAGAAACCGTTCCTCGACAAGCTGGCCACCGCCAAGAGCAACCTGCCCGATCAGAAAGACGGCGCGACAGCCTACGAACGCTACGTCCGCAACATGGAGCTCGACCTGGAGCATGTGGGCGCTCACTACGCCATCAGCTCGGTCTTCAAAAACTACCCTGAACAGACAGACCTCTTCTGCTACAGCATCCGCCAGCAGGCGCTCGAGATCGAAACATCGGGCCGGGGACGCCTTGAGATCGGCAGGGCGAGCATCTGTTCGAAGATCACCGAGGAGCAGGAGACGATCGTCTTCGCCGTCCTGCACTTCGGCGATCAGAACATTACCGCCGCAGTGAAGCCGTACCGCGAAGAAGAAGCCGAGGAGTTTGCCCGCTTTACACGCGAGGCGCGCGCGGCTGTCGTTCGCGCCGAGCTTCCCGAAGTCATTCGCGGTTTCGATCGCGTCTTCCCGATGAAGACCTACTCGATACGCTCGCTCTTTAAGGACGAGCAGCAACGCATCGTGGAAATGATCCTGAAGCCGCGCCTGGAGCGTGTAGAGGCAAGCCTGGCTTCGATCTACGACAATCAGGCCTCGCTGCTGCATTTCCTCAGCCAGAGTGGCCTGCAGCGTCCGCCCGCGCTCACGCTGGCGGCAACCTTCGCCATCAACGCCGGGCTGAAGCGCTCCATCGAAAGCTCGCCGATCGACAGCATCCAGATGCGGACCTATCTTGGCCTGGCTGCCTCCGACAATGTCGTACTCGACCGGCAGGACATTGGCTATATGGCCGATCAGCGCATGAAGCAGGCCATGATCGCGATGCAGGAAGAAATCGATGCTGACAGCGGCAACACTTCAGCCCTCGACGACGCCCTGCTGGTAGCCAGAACCGTGACCGAACTGCCCTTCGAGCTGAACCTGTGGCAGGCGCAGAACATCTGGTACGACATTTACCGCCGCCTCTTCCGCACCTGGAACCAGACTGCGCTGGACAGCGTGACCGGCCCAGGATTGCCACCCGCTCCCGCCGGCCCCGACGTCACCGGTATCGAAGAGGCCAGCACCTATGCTTCACAACACGACCGCTTTGTGGAACTGGGCAAATTAATGGGGATCTCGGTGGATGACCTCGTCATCGAAGAAGAGACGCCGCTTCCCGAGGATGCCGAAACCGCGATTGCGGAGTAATACTTGCAAGCATGAAACAGACACGCATTTCGCCCCAGATCGTGCAGGTTACGCATTTTGGCCTAGTGAATTGTTTCCTTGTCGACGAGCCGGATGGGCTCACGCTCGTCGATACCGGAATCAAAGGATGCGGACGGGCGATTCACCGGGCGGCCGCCGCCACGAACCGGCCCCTGAGACGGGTGCTGCTGACCCACTCCCACGCGGACCACGTCGGCGCGCTCGACCAGGTGACGAATGTTGTTTCCGGAATGGAAGTCGCCATCGGACGCCGGGAAGTGCGCCTGCTCGAAGGCGATATGGGGCTGGAGCCGGGAGAACCCACCGACAAGATCCGGGGGAGCTTCGTCAAACTGCAGACAGTCCCCTCGATTCTGCTGGACGAGGGCGACAGATACGGGTCGCTCGAGGTGATTTTTACGCCCGGCCACACGCCTGGGCACCTTGCGCTGCTCGACCCGCGCTCCGGAACGATCCTGGCCGGTGACGCGGTTGCCTCGATCGGCGGCCTGCGGGTGGTCGGCGACTGCTCAAAGCTGTTTCCGCTGCCGAACTTCGGCACCTGGCACAAGGCGACCGCGCTGAACAGTGCCCGCAAAATCGCGGACCTGCGGCCGGTTAACCTCGCCATGGGGCATGGCAAACCGCTGCTGGGAAACGCGACCGAGGGCCTGCGGGAGGCGATCCGCCACGCCGAGCAATCGTATGCGGGTAAGTAGCCGGTAAACGCTCACAGCCCCGCCCGGCATCCCAACCGCGTATGATCCGCAAACTCAAATCCGGCGAATATCGCATCTACTCGCGCAAAGTGGACGACTCCACCGGGAAACGCCGCAACCTGGGCACGTTTCCCAGCCTCGAGAAAGCCAAACAGCACGAGCGCGAAATCCAGTATTTCAAGAAGCACTAGCGTGCGAGGTTTCCTTTTAGAGTTTGTCATCGCGGTTAAAAGAGGGATCTGCACTTTTTCCTCGACAAGCGATACTGCGGGTGCCCCATCCATGACGGCATCATCGTCATGGGTGGGCTTAGTCCGCCCACCGGCATCCTCAGTGCAGATCCCTCACTCCGTTCGGGATGACAAAGCTATAGAGCGACGCTTCCTCTGAGGGTTCGCGCGATATATCATTAGATACCGGGTGGTAAGGATCTTTTCCACGCGGTTTCCCACCCTGTAAGCCCCCAGCCGCTTCGATTCCTGGACCCTGCACAATCCGCGGGCAAGGTGTGAAGCCGGCGATATCCTAGAGATTCGATTAAAGCAGGCAAAAGAGAAATGCAGGCAAAGACAGCGGTAGTAGTGGGCGCCCAGTGGGGCGACGAAGGCAAGGGCAAGATTGTCGATGTGCTCTCCGAAAATTTTTCGGTCGTGGCACGCTACGCCGGCGGACACAACGCCGGGCACACGGTCATCATCGGCGGGCAGAAGTTCATTCTGCAGCTGATTCCCTGCGGCATTCTCCGTCCCGACTGCCAGGCGGTCATCGGTAACGGCATCGTGCTCGACCCGATCGCTTTCCTGCGCGAAGTCGGTAAGCTGCGCGATCTCGGCGTGAACGTAGACAAGCAGGTCTTTGTCTCGAACCGCGCCCAGGTCATCCTGCCCTACCACCGCATGATCGAGCTGGCCGCGGAGAGCGCGCCGGGACGCCAGAAGATCGGCACCACCAGCCGCGGCATCGGTCCGGCATACGAAGACAAGATGGCCCGCAACGGCCTGCGCGTCGTCGACATGCTGAACTCGAACCTGCTCAAGACGCACATCCAGAACGCCTGCCACGAGAAGAATGCCATCGCGCATGCTCTCTTCGGCACCGAACCGCTGAACCCTGCGCAGATCTACGAGGAATACGTTAAGGCTGCCGAGCAGCTTGCTCCATTCGTGACCGATACCGCCTACCTGCTGAACCAGGCGATCCGCGACGGCAAGAGCGTGATGTTCGAGGGCGCGCAGGGCACCATGCTCGACATCGACCATGGCACCTACCCGTTCGTGACTTCGTCTTCGGCGACAGCCGGCGGCGCCATCACCGGAACCGGCGTCGGCCCGACGGCCATCGGCACTGTGATCGGCGTTACCAAGGCTTATGTCACCCGTGTGGGTGAAGGCCCGTTCCCGACCGAGCTGCACGGCCCTGAAGGGGAAGATCTGCGTGCCCGCGGACACGAATTCGGAGCGGTCACAGGCCGCCCGCGCCGCTGCGGATGGCTCGACCTGCCGCTGCTGCGTTACTCGAACATGGTTAACGGCACGGAGTGGCTGGTTGTGACCAAGATGGACGTGCTCGATTCGCTGGCGGAGATTCCGGTCTGCGTCGGTTACGAAATCGACGGTAAGCGTGTCGACACCATGCCTGCCGACGTACGCGGCCTCGAATCGATCAAGCCGATCCTGACCACGCTCAAGGGCTGGCAGGAGCCGACTGAACAGATCAGGGAATACGACAAGCTGCCTAAGGCGGCGCAGGAATATCTCCGCTTCCTCGAAAAGGAATCGGGAGCCCGCATCGGCATGGTTTCGACCGGCCCGGACCGCGACCAGACGATGGCGCTGCCCGACTTTGCCCAGGCATTGAAGTCGCTTGAGGCCTAATCGCTGATCCGGCCCTGAGAGCCGGAAGTACTCTATTCGCTCCACAAACGATTCAGGTTGCCATCAATGATTAGCTTTACCGTTCGCATGAATTTCAAGGCAGAGGATCGCGATAAGGTTCGCGATTCCCTGCTTGCACTTGCCGAAGAGTCGCGCAAGGAACCTGGCTGCGTCAGCTATGTTCCCCATACCATCGACGGCAACCCGGATACCGTTCTGATCTACGAGCAGTACAGGGATCAGGCGGCAGTCGATGCCCATCGCGCCTCGGAGCATTTCAAGAAATACGCCGTGGGTGGGTTTTACCAGCGTATGCTCGACCGTGAGGTAGAGAACCTCAACGCTATCTGCTGAAGTTTTTGAAGAGATGAAGAATTTCCGCTTCGCCACTCCATGAAGGAGTGCCGCAGCCCCCACATCTTTTACCATGGGAATGTGCATCTCTCCGGTATGCGCATTTGCAGTCGAGGTGGGAATCTGCGGCATTCACCGTGGATAATCGCAGCTTCGGGCTTTCTTTTTGACTCGACGCGCGCGCTCGGACTACGATGCGATACGCACATGCGCAGAAAAGCTCATCTTCCGAGCTCGTTCGTTACACCGGCTGCGACTATCCTGTTGTCGCTTCTCTTGACATGCATCACGTCGACTCCTGCCCACGCGCTGCCGCACCGGGAAAACCACGCTATTCACAAGGAAATTGAGACGCTCGAGGAAGAATGGCGGCAGGCCGTCATCTCGAACGACGTCACGCGCATGGATCACCTGCTGGCTGACGACTACATCGGCATCAGCGCCAACGGCACGGTAGAAACCAAGACCCAGGCGCTGGCCCAACGCAAAGCCGGTACCGTCGTCATCACTAAGCTGGATATTGACGATGTCAAAGTGCGCCTCTACGGCGACACGGCCGTCGTCACCTCGCAGGCCGAATTGCAGGGCAGCAATGGCCACGCCGACATCGGCGGCCGTTACCGCTATACCCGCGTCTACAACCGGCGCTTCGGCCAGTGGAAGATCGTGAGCTTCGAAGCCAGCCGCATGCACGACGCCGACGCCCGCGCCAAGAACTAACCCCTCTTATTGCGGCGGCGCGTAATAAGGCAGCTTGTCGTTCCGCTGCTCGGCGCGCTTCACCGTGATGTCATCCATCAGTAGAGACGGGGCAAGCACTGTCGCGGGTGGATCGGCCGGAATATTGTCCACGTAGGTGTCGCTGCCTGCCGCACGGATTCCTGAACGTAACGTACGCTGATCCAAATCATCGAGCGAGCCGCCCCGGACAAGCTCACGCTTTCCAGAGGCAACATCGATGCGATAGAGCAGCCGAGGCGTCAGCTCCGGCCCGAAGGTATCGACGGCGTAGACCTTGTCCAGCCCTTCGTCTTTGCCGAGAGCAGCCAGCTTCTGCTTCATCTCGTCGGCTGAAGAAGGCCTGGTCGACTCCACATGCAGCACGCCGATCATGGGGTGCGCCGCACCACCGATCGATGCCCTGCCATGGCCATTCGAATTCGGAAAATCCTTTACCGGCTCGCGCCCAATAACGTAGTTCGCCAGCTTGCCCTGGTCGACAACATCGACCGTTTTCGCCGGAACACCCTGATCATCGATGTTGTACGAGCCGAAGAGGCCTTTACCCTCGAAGGTGGCCATCGCCGGATCGTCTGTGACCTTGAAAAATTCAGGAAGCACACGGGTCTGGTAGCTCGACTGGTATGGGCCGCGTGTGCGTGCTGTCGTTCCCGTTTCGGGACGCACCGCAGCGATAGGATCGGCAAAGAGTTCCGCAAAGAGGTCCGCAGAGGCGTCGCCCGAGAAGAGCACAGGGCCGTGGTACTCATCGGCGATCACCGGAGCATCGTGCAACTGGTGCAGCGAACTCAGAATGCCGAGCACACCAGCGTGCAGCTTCTCCGCGGAATCAAGCTGCGCCGCCGTGAGTCCTGTTGTCGCATAGCTGCGCTCGAGGCGCATGCCGTCCGGAGCCTGCCCGCCGACGGTGACCATCACCATGTACTGCGAGGACGCCTTCCGCAGGATTGTGCCTTCACTGTTGACGATGTAGCGATTCTGCGCGCGGGCGCTCATGCGCCCACTCGAATACTGCACTTCCTGCGCGAAGGCCTGTGCCGATTTGTCGCTGCGATAGAGACCTGTCGCTTCGACCAGCCGCTTCGACCACGCATCTTCATCGACTGCGAGCTTCGTTACCGGCTCGAGCGAAACCACCGGCTTTTCTTCGGAGAAATCGTTCGCCGACGGAGGCGTCTGCACCGACTTGAGCGCCGCCTGCTTCTGCGTGTATTCCCGCAACGCCGACTTGTAAGCCGTATCGGTTGCCGACCAGAGCGCATAGCGCAGGGCTATGGGATCGTTTTCCGTCGAGGCCAGCTGCACCGATCCGTCGCCGCGGCCATTCGCTCCAGCTGAGCTGTCCATCTTGTAGTCGCCCACGCGAACCACGACCCTTGCGATGCGGTGATGTTGCTCGTTCTGGCCGGTCAGCGCTCCGTAGGAAGCCTGCGCGTCGAACTCGGTCACGTCGTCGATGCGGTACTCGATGAAGAACGGCTTTTCGAAGCCCTGCAACTGGAGACTCTGCCGGCTGCGATCCAGCTCGGCGAGCATGGCCTTCAGCACCGGATCCTTCTGCGCATCGGCAGCCGTACCCTGGGCAAACCCGGTTGCCGTGCAGGCAAGCAAACCTAAGGAGAGTAGATGGCGGATCGATTTCATTTCTGACCTCCTTCGGCGGTCGGCGGAGGCAGAATCGGTGGCCGCGCCGTGCCCTGCTGCTGGCGTTGCGTCTCAATCTCACTGACCAGCATGGCTGGTGCGATGGCCGACACAGGGATGCTGCCGGACTCCGCGCCGCACTCGCCGTTGAAGACCTCGCGGGTGTCGCTGGTCGCGACAATACGATTCAGAGCTGCCTGTGGCGTTCCGACGATACTCACGCCGCGCACCAGCTCATCGGGACGGCCATCGGTATACACCCGATAAACGACCAGAGGAATCACCTGGAAGGCTTGCGGAGCACTGCGCGTGGTAACAGCGAATCCGGAAGAAATGTCTTCGAAATACAGCCCGTAAGGCTTGTTCTGCTTCTTCGCCTCTTCGATCAGCATCTTGCGCAGTTCGGCATTCGAGACCGTCTTGGTCGAGGTCACGATCAGGTTGCCCTGCCGCCCGGTGGGAATGCGGCCGATCTGCGAGCGCCCGTGGCCGTTGGAGCTGGAGACGCTGGCAATCGGCAGGCGCGACATCAGGAAGGTCTTGAGCACGCCCTTTTCGATCAGGTCGACCTTCTGCGCACGCTGCCCTTCGTCGTCGTAGTTGTAGTAGCCGCTCAGGTAGGTTCCGTCGAAGGTGGCCATGGTCGGGTCATCGGAGACGGAGAGAAAATCAGGCAGGATGGGCTTGCCGAGATCCTTGGTAAAGGTCTGGCCTTCCTGGTCGCCGCGCTGCCGTTGGCCCTCCAACCGGTGCCCGAGCACCTCGTGAAAGAAGACAGCAGCGGCGCGTCCTGAGAGCAGTGCAGGTCCATCGAAGGGCTGCGTCACCGGGGCATTCCGCAGGTCTTCGAGGCTCGCGGCCAGCTTGCGCATGGCGGCTTCGAGCTCCTTCTGCGAAGGCAGGCCATCGGCGGTCTTCGCCTCGAAGGTCTGGGCGCGGTAAAGATCCATGCCGTCGGCGGCGCGAGTGCTGGCAAATACGATCAGCCGTGTCAGCTCATGCGGCGTGACGATGCGCGAGCCTTCTGAAGAGACGAAGTACTCCGTCTGCGCCTGCACGTTGAGCATGATGTAGTTCGAGTAGACATGCGGGTAGTCGCGGAAAACCGCCGACACCGCCTTGACCCGGTCGTTCCAGGCCTTCATGTCGAGATGCGGCTCGGCCACAGGCTTCGCATCGGTGCTGACGACCGCCCTCTCCTGCGAGAAATCCGGCGAACCGTCTTCTTCCTTGGCGCGAACCTGCGTTTCGGTCTTTACCTGCAGGTAGGTCTGAAGCGCCTGCCCATATCCGGCATTGGTTCCCCACCAGAGCGCGCGTGCCGTTGCCTTGGAATCGTCGTTCAGCGGCAGCGAAACCGTGTTGATCGCCGAGGCGCGGTGCTGGCCGTGGGTGTTGTCGAGCTTCGGGTCGCCGACGCGGATGACTATGTCGGCGGCACGTCCATGGTTGGCGTCCGACGAGAGCAGGGCGCCCTGCTGCGCGGTGATCGAAACTGAGTAGCCGTCGTACGCTGTGTAGCTCAGGTAGTACGGAGGCTGCTGCTGTGCGCCGTCCTGCGGATTGTGTCCCAGGTTGCCGGTTGCGCGCTTCAACTCCGTCGACATGGTATCGAGCAGCGCGGGAGAATCCTGGGCAAGGAGTGATGGCAAAGGGAAAGACGAGGCAGCGCAGAACACTACCGGCAGCAAGAACAACGAACGTCGCAAAGTCATCAGAGGGCTTCAGTCTAATCGGCCCGTGACCGCCGAATCAACGACAGAAATTCTGCGTATCATTCGATCATGTTCCTCCCCGGCGCAGAACACGCCGTTTACACGCTGCCCCCGGACAAGCTGGTGAAGGCCCTGCACTTGAGCCACGCCCGTACGCTCGCCTACTTCGGCGACGCTGCCTGGTCGATCGCTTTTCTCGCGCTCATGGTACGCTTTCGCGCCGGGTCGCGCATTTCGCGGCTGGCCAGCCGCGTGACCCATCGTCCCTGGCTGCAGGGCACGATCGTGGTGCCGATCTGGCTGCTGATCCTCACCGTCGCCAGCCTGCCGGTGTCTTTCCTCATGGAGCGCATGGATAAGGCTTACGGTCTCTCGGTCGAGCCATGGAGCCTCTGGCTCGCCGACATCGGCAAATCGCTGCTGATCAACGTCCCCATGGAAACGCTCGCCGTCGGCGTACTTTATGCCCTGATGCGGCACTCGGCGCGGAGATGGTGGCTGTGGTTCTGGCTGATTTCACTGCCTGTGCTGGTGCTCGGTGTTTACGCCGCACCGATTCTGATCGATCCAGTCTTCAACCACTTCACGCCGCTGGCAGGCAAAGACCCGGCGCTGGTGACTCGCCTGCAGGAAGTCGCAGCGAAGGGGCATCTGGAGATTCCGTCCTCCCGAATCTTTGTGATGGACGCCAGCCGCAAGGTTACCGGCCCGAATGCCTATGTGACCGGCTTCGGCGGGTCGAAACGGATTGTCGTGTGGGACAACACCCTTAATGAAATGCCCTCCGACGAGATCCTCGCCGTCTACGGACACGAACAGGGCCATTACGTGCTGAACCACATCCACAAGGGCCTGCTCTTTTCAGCGGTAACGATGTTCGTCTTCTTCTGGATCGCCTATCGCCTCATGACATGGCTGGCGCCTCGTTTCGGCACGCCGGTGGGCGAATGGTCGTCTTTTGGGTTGCTCATGCTGCTGGTAACCATCCTCGGCTTCTTCGCCGAACCGGTCGGCAACGCCTTCAGCCGCCACATCGAACACCAGGCAGACGTCTACGGGCAGGAGGTCATTCACGGCCTCGTCCCGGACTCCCGCGCGGCGATGGTGAACTCCTTCCAGACGCTGGGCGAACTTTGGCTGGAGGCCCCGACTGAAAACCCCTTCGTCGTTTTCTGGACGTTCAGCCATCCACCCGTCGCCGATCGCTATCGCTTTGCGGAGCAATACGATCCCTGGCGGCCGGGTCACAGTCCAAAATATGTTCAGGCGCAGTAAGCTGTTGGCATGGACTGCATCTTCTGCAAGATCATCGCCGGCGAGATTCCTTCGAAGAAGCTCTTTGCCGACGACTCCGTCTACGCCTTCGCCGATATCGATCCGAAGGCTCCGTTCCATGCGCTGATCGTTCCCAGGCGCCATGTGGACTCGATGGCCGAGCTCAACGCAGGTGAGGCCGATGCCGCTCTGCTTGGCCACCTGTTGGCGACCGCAGGAAACATCGCCCGTGAGCAGAAGCTCGACAAGGGCTACCGCGTCGTCATCAATACGCGCGAAGACGGCGGCCAGACCGTCGACCACCTGCATCTGCATTTGATGGGCGGACGGGCGATGCACTGGCCTCCGGGATAGAGACCTGGGTTTGTCCTTCCGAGCGGGAGAGGAGCCTGCTGTTCCTTCCGTGCGCCAACGTGCCTGAAGGCAGATCCCTCACTTCGCTCGGGATGAAAACAGATGCGGAGTGAGCTGGCTTCAGCTTTCTTTGCGATAAAGCATGTCGCGGATGGCGGTACGGCGAGCCTCGTTCAAGTCGCTGTCGGATTTGTCGATTCCGCCCATCGAGGCGCGTTCCGCCTCGGCTTCTTCAGCACTGCATTCGGGACAGCGATTGGCAAAGCCCGGCTTGTCCGGCTTCAGCTCAAACTCTTCTTTACAAACTACGCAAACTTTAATCGGGAACGGCATAACTCCTCCATTTTAAGAGACGAAAATGGGGAATCTTTCGTTGTTTTTCTTATCCACGGCTGACGAAAGAATTACCTTCGACCAGGTACCGGAGAGGCCGCTCGACGGCTTTGGAAATACCGATACGTGGCGTCTCCAGAATCCCCTCCGGCTGGTAGCCATCATCGTGAATCTGCAGTGGCGATTCGCTGCTGGTCACATCGAGTCCGTTATGTGAGGCTCGGGTGATCCCCAGCGCCTGGCACAGGCGGCCCGGACCGGAGGTCAGCAGCTTCGGCTTCGCCGCATCGGGGAGCCTGCGAAGCTTCGCCATCCTCTCCAACCCCGAAACCGGCTCCAAGGCGCGGATCAGTACACATCCCGCCTGACCCTCCGGCTCACAGGAGATGTTCAGGCAGTGATACATGCCGTAGATGAAATAGACATAGGCAAAGCCCGGCGGCCCGAAGATCACCGCATTGCGCTCGGTCTTTCCCGCGAAAGAATGCGCGGCCGGGTCGTCGAAGCCTATGTAGGCCTCGAGCTCGACAATGCGCCCGACCAGCAACTCGCCTTCGAAGTTGCGGACGATCAGCTTGCCGAGCAGGGCATGGCCGACGCTTTCCGGAGTTCCGAGATAGAAGCTTTGTGGCAGAAGCATGGATGGTCTGTTCGTTGCCACTCCCAGTGAAGCGAGGAATCTGCATCTGCGATACGAGCGGTGACGCAAACGTGCAGATCCCTCACTTTGTTCGGGATGACGAGTTCAACTCTATTTTTTCAGTCCCTTGATCGCCGCCAGCACTTCCTCGGCATGGCCTTCCGGCTTCACCTTGGGAAAGATCTTCAGCAGTGTCTGGTCGGGGCCGATCAGGAAGGTCGTCCGCTCGATGCCGCGGACTTTCTTGCCGTACATGTTCTTGTCGCGCATGACGCCGAACTGGTTGCAGACGGTCTCGTCGGGGTCGGCGAGCAGGGTGTACTGCAGGTCGTACTTGTCTTTGAATTTCTTCTGGGCACGGACCGTGTCGCGGGAGATGCCCAGTACCACCGCTCCGGCCTTCTGCAGCTTCTCAAAGGTATCGCGGAAGCCGCAGGCTTCGATCGTGCAGCCTGGAGTATCGGCGCGGGGATAGAAGAAGAGCACCACCGGTTTTCCGGCATAATCGCTGAGGGAGACAGTATTGTCCGCGTCGTCCTGCAACGTGAAGTCGGCAACTTTTTCGTTGAGTTCCATCAACCTTCCTTTTGCGCCCGGCTGCGTCGCGAATCGCCTCCGGATGCGTCTTATAGATTGTCACTGAAGCAGGGATCGAATGTCACGAAACCCACTGGCTCACTCATTTCTAAGGATTTCCGCCCTGGCCTGCGCTGCGCTGGCGCTGCCGGCGCTCGGCCAGTACCCGGGTCGCATCGATCCCAATCAGTCGAAGCCGGAACCGGTTTTGCGCGCCACGGCTGTCCTCGAATACACCGGCGACCTGACCAAGCCGACCGCCAGCCGTCTCGTTCCGCTGGCTGTGTGGGACGGCGAACGCTATCAGCCCGGCGGCCTTTACATGGCGCAGCCCATGCCGATGGCTGTCGAGACAGGCACGCAGTACGAGCTCTACACGGCTGGCGTTTCGAAGGGATTGTTCGATGTAAAGGCTGCTGCAAACATTGGCGGATCATGGATCGCCGTGGGAAATTTTCAGAAGCCCGTTCCTCCACAGGTGGCCAGGCTTAAGAAGTCGAAGAATCCTCCGCAGATCATCGACGGCGTGAACTACGACGACGGCAAGCCGCATTTTGCACACCGTCCTCCGCAGACGCAGTCCTCAGACGGCAAGAGTTCGTCGACCGACACGAAGTCTTCGGGCACAAGCAATGCTCCGACTGTCGATCCCGATCGCCCAACATTGCACCGGCGTGACTCCAGCGGCGGCGATTCCTCCAGCAGCTCCAGCTCGACCGGTTCTTCCGGAAGCTCGACACCCACAAGCTCCGCGCCACCGGTCGATCCGGACCGGCCCACCCTGCACCGGCCAAATGATTCCGGCAACTCCGGCTCCTCAACGACCGCGAGCAATGCGCCCGCGACCGACCCGGACCGCCCGAAGCTGCACCGTGGCAATTCGAATTCCTCCGACAATGGAGCGCCTGTCTCCGCCACCACCGATGTCGATCCGGATCGCCCTCGCTTGCGGCGCGGACGCCCCACGGAATATGAACAACTCGACGTGCCGGCAAATGTGGAGATTGCCAAGGTTGAGAAGGCGTCGCAGAATGTCGAGCTGATTGCCGCGGTCTCTGACGCGCGTATCCGCGAGCCGCATCCCTACGTCTATTCGTGGAACAGTCCGGATGATGCGCAGAAAGCGAAATCCGCGCTCGAAGACCAGGCACGCACGCTGCTGGGCGGCTCTCCCAAGGCAACTGCAAAACCGGCTCCCGCAAGAACCACGCCCCCTAAGACAGCAGCCGCTCGTGCCGCCGCCGCGCGCGCCCGGGCAAAAGCAGCGGCGACGGCGCCAATGGAGCTGCACGACGAGCTGTTCAAGGCCTATGAGCTTTCATTTGGCGGAGGTGCAACCCTGGTCTTCTCGGCAAGCACCGGAGAAGGCGATGCCACGAAGTACGTCACGCTGATCGCGCAGCCGGATTTCAACGGAGTGCCGCAAGTCATCTACAAGCAGGTGACAACCCGGGCGCAGCTCGACGTTCTGCCGCGCATGGAAATCGTGGATGCCGTCGATACCGACGCCGACAACCGGGCCGAGCTGGTCTTCGCCCTCGCCACCTCGACGGACCGCCAGTACGCGATCTACCGGGTCGCCGACCACTCGGTGCAGCAGGTCTTCAGCACCGGCTCGTAGGATTCCGGCCGCTCTTGGTGTTGCCCGGTTGGTGTCATCCCAAACGCATTGAGGGATACCTGATGTGGGTGGACTACAGTTCCGCCTGGACCAGCGCTTCGGCCTGCGCAATGATCTCCGGATCGTCGCCGAAGCCGTTAAGCCAGCGCACATCCGGCTCCTTGCGAAACCATGTGTACTGCCGCTTGGCGTAGTTGCGATGACCCTGTTGGGCCGCCGCAATTGCTTCAGCCTGAGTCATCTCACCGCGAAGAACCGCTCGTGCCTGCCTGTATCCGAGTGCGTCGAAGACACGGGGCGCCTCGCCGTACTTTTCGATCAGCCGGCGTGTTTCTTCTACCAGCCCCACCTCGAACATTCTCGCGGCGCGTGTATTGATGCGGTCGTAGAGCGCCTGCCGTGCCGGATCGGGATTGCGGCGAAGAGAAACAGCCGATGCAGCCGGGGTCACCGCATTCAAACCAATTCGCAGAATCCGGAAACCGTGCAGCGGATCGCGCCCTGACTTCCAGCCTTCCGAAAGAGGTTTTTCGGAGGAAACAGCCACCTCTATTGCACGTATGAGCTTGGGCGCGTCATTCGCATGGATCAACGCCGCAGAGGCTGGATCGAGTCTTTGAAGCACGCGATGCAGCCACGGTGATCCACGCTTTTCAAGCGATTGCTGCAGGCGATGGCGGAGATCCTCCGACCGCACAGGTCCGGCGAAGAGCCCGTCCGTCAGCGCGCGCAGATAAAGCCCTGTGCCACCGGTCACAATGGGGAGATGCCCTCGACCAGTGATCTGCCCGAGAGCTTCGCGAGCCAGCCGGGCGTAATCACCGGCGGTGCATTCCTCGTGGGGGGCAAAAACATCGACAAGGTGATGCGGAACGAGCTGCCGCTCTTCGGGCGAGGGCTTGGCCGTGCCAATCTCCATCTCACGGTAAACACACATGGAGTCGCAGCTGACGATCTCGCCGTGAAAACGCTCTGCAAGCTTAAGGGACAGCGCGGTCTTCCCGCTGGCCGTGGGGCCGAGAAGCACAACCAGCAGCGGATCGGCTACCAGAAGCGCCACCATCCCGGCGGAAAAATGGCGTGCAGGTCGGCGCGGCACAGCGTCACGATCAAAATGACGGCCGCGATCCACAGCAGGCCGGAAAGCTGCCGGCGGCGCAGTTCAGCCTGGCGATCGATCTGGCTCATGGCCTACTTCTGATCGACCGGCTGGATGTTGTAGAGGAAGAAGAAACGCAGCTCCAGGAACGGTCCCTTGAAATTCTTCGGCAGGTTTGGATAGGGCGACGCCCCGGTAATGCCGCCCCAGGCGGCACGATCGAGAGAAACATCGCCGGAAGGCAGCTCGAGCGTCATGCTCTTCACGCTGCCGTCCGGCATGATCTTGAAGCGGATGGCGACGCGGCCCTGCTTGTTAAGCGGCGGACGCGCTGCTTCGGGAATGATCGGGTACCAGGCACGCTTGGTGTCGAAGATCACGCGCTGAATGTAAGGCCCGAAGTCGACGCCCATGGTGTCGCTGAGCACGTCCACGGCGCCGTTCATGCCGGCGTGGCGCGGATCCAGGTTCGCCCCCATATCTCCGCCGGAATCGCCCGCGGACGACGGTGTCCTTGCGCCGCGTGCAAGCTGCTGCAGGTCCTGCCCCAGGGTCGTATGACCGGTCTGGAAATCCGGCTTGGTCGGAGCGGGCTTGGGTGCCTCCGCCATACTCTGCTGGTTATTCGGCAGAGGCTGCGCGGGCGGCGTCGGTTGCTGGGGCTGCGGGTGAGCCTGGGCCTGCTGTTGCTGCTGCTGCTGCTGCGGAGCCGGTTGAGGCTGCGGAGGCGCCGGAGTCGGCTGCTGCTCCTTCGGGGGAGCTGGCGACTCCTTCGGCGGCCCGGCGCGGCGCATTGCCTGCAACTGCTCAAGGGTCTTCTTGTCGAGCGTGGGGTGAGGCGACTGCTGAACGCGATCCTTGTCCGAGATAGCCGGCGCGTTCTTCGGTTTTGGCTGTTTCAGCAGGTCTTTCGGCAGATCGAGATATGTCATCTGCTTTTCGCGCTGCTTCAGCACCGTCGAGGGATCGACCACCTTGACGTTGAAGAAATATTTCGGCCCGTAGAACAGCCACCAGAAGATGACCATGTGGACGATGAGCGCAATCCACACTTTTTCACGCAGAGCCGCCCAGTTACGGCTGCCCTCGAGCTCGTCGATGACGTGCAGGAGGTCGCTGTGATCGTAATCCTCGTAGCGGTTGGGCTTGTCGAAGTTCGGCGACTTCTCGGTCGGCGTGCTCGGAGGACTGGATGGGACTTCAGTGATCGGCATTCTAGGGTTATTGGGGCAACAGGCATCCGGCCCATCTACGCGGCGAACCGCGCATTTCTAAACTTGGATGCCGTTGGGACTTCCTTTATTTTCTCATTCTTTCCCGGGTTCCCGCAGCTATCTTTCGCACACCCGGCGGTGACGCCGGCTCCCCTGGAAATTGCTCGTACAATCAGACTTGCATGGTACAGACGACGGTTATCACTGTGAGCGACTCGCGCAGCCGGGGAGAACGTGAAGACTTTTCCGGACCGGCAATCGCACAAGAGCTGAATGCTCAGGGATTCGACGTAAGAACCACTCTTTCAGTAGCAGACGACCGAAAAGCGATTGAAGACGCACTGCGCGCCGCAGCACTCGAATCACGGCTGGTTGTAACCACCGGCGGCACCGGGATCGCTCCCCGGGATGTGACCCCGGAGGCGACACGCGCCGTCTGCAGCCGCTTTCTCGACGGAATTCCGGAGCTGATGCGCGCCGAGGGCCGCAAAGAGACCCAGTTTGCCGCACTCAGCCGTGGACTTTGCGGGACGATCGCGACCCGGGAAGGCGAATCGCTGGTCCTGAACCTGCCGGGCAATCCGAAGGGCGCTGTGACCTCGCTTCGCATCGTTCTGCCCCTGCTGCGCCACGCTCTTGCCCTGATTTCAGGGCAGACGCAACACGAGGGAGATGCGGCATGAAGCACCTGCTGGCCCTGTTCAACAAGTACAAGCTGATCCTGCTCGCTTTCCTTAAGCCGTTGGGATTCTGGGGAGTAGGCGCAATCGCCTTTCTCGATTCCAGCTCCATCCCCGTACCCATGGACCTGATCGTCGCCGGGTATGTCTGGGGGGATCGCAAACATTTCTATCTTTACGTCCTGATGGGAGCGATCGGTTCGGCCCTAGGCGGGCTGATACCTTACTTTATCGGCAGGGCCGGCGGCGAGATCTTCCTGATGAAGCGGATCGACCGGGCCCGTTACGAAAAGCTTCGCGACCGCTTCGAAAAGCAGGAGTTTCTGGCGCTGATGATTCCCTCGATGCTGCCGCCTCCAACCCCATGGAAGCTGTTCGTTTTCGGTGCTGGCGTCTTCGAGATGAAGGTCCGCGACTTCCTGATTGCGGTCTTCTGCGGGCGCATCGTCCGCTTCACCGTCCTTAGCCTGCTGACCATCCGTTATGGACCGGAGATCGTGCACGAGGTAACCGCCGTGATGCAACAGCATCTCGTGGCGGTACTGGTAGGGCTTGGCATCCTGCTCATCGCCGTCGTGCTCTTCGCCATGCGCAAGAGCCTGCGCCGGGGCAACAACGCGGAGTAGCAATCGCCTCCGCGACGAGCGGATACCTGGTTTACCGGCGATCGAAGACTTCGATGTTGGGCTTGTCCCGGCCGGGAATATGGGTCGTCATGGTAAGAGTTTCGCCGCCTGGAGCTACTTCGACCCGACGGGTGTCCAGAACTTTCCCGTCTATCTTGTCGGTCAACTCGACGGCCCCGTCGCCCAGGCGCCGGCCTGAAGTGGTGTATCCCGCCGGCAAACTCGGGCCTTCGACAGCGTAATCCTTGCCATCGAATTGAACATTCATCGTCATCTTCTGGGCCGGGTTAACGAACGACAGGCCATTCGTTTCATAGGATGAGATCCGGATTTCGTAAGTGGAGTTGACCTCCTCGGCAGCACTCTCCCAGGTGCCCGCGAAGCCGGACCCGCCCGCGGCTCGCGTGTAGGTGTAGACCAGGTTGCTGGTCGAGCCGTCGGCGCGATATCCGGTGAAATGATCGGTCAGCGTTCTGCCATTTGAGGAAAGGTCCCAGATAGCGGAAATAAGCATTTTGCCATCCTTCTTGCGCACCACCTTCCACTGATCAGGGCCGAGGACGGTGACCGCGAGCGTGGTCCCGAAGATTCCCGGCTGGTCAGTGCCATCGGCAACGATGGTCTCGGGATTGGTGGCGGAAAGGTGGAAGGTGTACCTGTTAGGACCGGCAGAATCCACCTTCATCTGATCGGTCAGCTTGCTTTTCGCTGGGTTCAGCTTCCATACTCCGGCCATGGGATCGGCCGCTGCCCAAAGCGTACCGGCTGCCAGGCAAACGAGAAGGGCCGGTTGAAACGATCGCAGAGACATCGCATTCTCCTCAGTTGAGGTGAGCCCAACCGTGGCAAATGCATCTTTCTGGCCAATCGAGTTCGATGTGTCCGGGAAACTTCGAAACGGTCCTCATGAGTGACGTATCGCTCTTTGGGCGTGGGGAAATGCCGCCCGGCTCGGCAAACAGCAGGAGCAGTTGTGGCTCAGGTGGGTCCCACATTGTTCGCGAGTGGGCAGCGCTGTTTCGAAAACGGACAGCGCGGCCTCGCGAGATCTGGCTCGCATGCAGCGATGGTCCCCGTTACGGGGACCATCCAGAGGAAATGGCGCAGTCAGCTTACAGGTTAGGAATACGGCTGTCCTGCGGCAGAAAGAAGTGTCGCGCCGCGACCGGGAGGCCAAAGGCCAGAGCAGAAATCAGGCCGGTCGAGAGCAGATCGTTGCCGTAGAACGGCAGCCCCGCGAAATAGGACATCTCCAGCCCGACGCCGGTACGAGGATAGAGGGTCGGAGCGCTGAGCCAAGCCGCGAAGTTGCTGATTAGAAAGAAGCTCGTGGCCGAAGCAAAGACCGAGGCGACAACCCGAAACGCGGAAACCTTAAAGGTGAGGGCGTAGTGACCGATGAGCATAACTCCCACGTACCAGGCCCACGTCAGCAGGTATTCCCCCACATGGAACGGGTAGTTGTAGAAGTAAACGGTCAGGTAGTAATCCACTGCAGCGAAGAGCACTACCGGCACGAAGAACTGCCGGACGGAGCGGTTGGCTCCGAAGTAGAGCAGCGACGCTCCAACGGCGGTGAAGTTCAGCCACGACGGATGAGGTACGATCCGCGTGAGGATGGCGAGAACAATCAAGAGATAGGCAGACATAAAAACCTCAGAGAAGCAGTGTTGAATGCTTATTTTTCAGGAAGCCTGAGGGCGGGTCAAGCGAGCAACCCGCTAAAAAACTGCAATGCTACCTAGGATGCAACCTTTTGTTGACGATAGAGGAAATTATTTTTTCTGTTCCTTCTGGCCCATGAAGAGCGCTTCCGGCTCGCCGCCTGGCCCGATATAGGCGTACGCTCCCAGCGGGTTCTTGCCGCCCAGGCCTGCCGCAGGGTAGGCGAAACGCAGGTCGCGGAATTCAACCGTACGCCAGCCGGGCTGCATGGGAACGTTCCCGACCGGTGACTGCCCGATATCCGTCACCACCGGCAGCGTCGACCAGTCCAGGTAGACCTGCCCCAGCCAGGATTGCTTTGCCGCCGCCACCGCCGGGGTAACTGGCGGCTTGTACAGCGCTGCGGAGAGATCCGATATCACCTCGTCGCGCAGGGTATTTACCTCGCCCGCCAGATAGTAATTCTTCGTCTCGGCAACGATGTGCCAGTTAAATGGATTGATCGGGTAGGGCTCGGCGTCAAGCTTGATGATCGGCTCGCTCACCACATTCGCGGCGCGATAAATCGACAGCGCACGGCCGCGCTCGGCATTCCGCACGGACCAGTACAGAACGATGAAGACCAGCACCGCGAAGGCCCAGCCCCGTCCGCGAAAGGGCCTGCGGCGAACGCCGATTTCGCGATCGGCCAGCCCAAAGAGCCAGGGCATGACAAACGCGCTGAGCAGGGCGAGAAAGATCAGCGGATCGAAGATAAAGATGATGCTGCGCGCATACCAGTGCGACAGGAATGGGAAGAAGGGACGGACCCCGTAATTATTGGTGTAATCGAGCAGGATATGGCTGAAGTCGGCCAGAAGCGCAAAGAGCCACACCAGCCCCCAGCGCACGGGAATAGCCGACGGCTTCTTGCGTACCCGGTGAATGAGCCAGACGAGCCCCGTCACCGCGAGCGCCATGAAAGGCGCTCCCAGAAAAGTATGCGTGATGCCGCGATGATGCTGGAAGCCGGCCAAGGGGCCTCGAAAACCCCAAAGGATATCGATATCGGGAGCCTCAGCAGCAAGGGTCATCGCGAGTGTAGCGTAGGCAGTCTTACGGTTAAAGCCGGAGCGCCCAAGGCACGCGCCGGTCAGAAAGTGTGTAACCGGTTCCATGGCTCCAGCATAGCCGGAGCAGAGGTAAGCCTCGTCCCGATCTTTCTGGCTAAAATCTCTGCATGAGCAAAGCGGTTGAAAAACAGATAGAGGATTTGCGTGAGACGATCCGCCACCACGAGTACCTCTACTACGGGCTGGATGCCCCGGAGATATCGGATGCTGACTTCGACCTCCTGATGCGCGAACTGAAGTCGCTCGAGGCCGAGCATCCGGAGCTGATCACTCCCGACTCGCCGACGCAGCGTGTGGGCGGCAAGCCCAAAGAAGGCTTCGCCAAGGTCGCGCACTCGCGGCCCATGCTCTCGCTCGACAACGTGAACAGTGAAGACGAGCTGCGCGATTGGGACCGGCGCGTGCGCGAGGCCGCCGGCGCGAATGCCGATATCGGTTACGTCTGCGAGTACAAGCTGGATGGCCTTTCCATGGCCTTGCACTACGAGCAAAGCAGCTCAGGATCGGTCCTGGCCCGCGGCCTCACCCGCGGCGATGGAACCATCGGTGAAGACGTCACCGGAAACGTCCGAACCATTCGCTCCGTGCCGCTTTCCATTTCCGCGACGCGTCTCAAGAAGGCGAAGCTGCCCGGGAACTTCGAGGTTCGCGGCGAAGTGGTGATGCCGATCAAGGCGTTTTTCAAAATGAACGAAGAGCGTGAATCGCAGGGGCTTTCAGCAGCCGCGAACCCGCGCAATGCCGCCGCGGGAACCATCCGCACGCTGGAACCGAACATCGTCGCGCAGCGGCGGCTGGACTTCTATGGCTATTTCGCGCTGACTCCCGATGGAGTCAATCTCTTCGAAGAACAGTCCGAAGCGCTCGAAGCTCTATCAGACGCCGGCTTCCGCGTGAATCCTCACCGCGAGGCCATCAAAAGCTTTGACAAGCTGATGGAGTACATCAACCGCGCCGAGGAAAAACGCAACGATCTCGGTTACGAAATCGACGGCGTGGTGGTGAAGGTCGATTCCGCGCAGTTGCAAAGGCGGCTCGGCTATACGGGCCGCGCTCCGCGTTGGGCTGTGGCCTACAAGTTCACCGCACGCGCGGGCGTAACCCAGGTCGAGGACGTAAGAGTCCAGGTGGGCCGCACAGGCAAGCTGACACCAGTGGCAGTGCTGACGCCGGTGCAGATCGGCGGCACCACCGTCGGCCGCGCCACACTGCACAATGCCGACGAAATCGAGCGCCTCGGCCTGCTTATCGGCGACTACGTTTCGGTCGAACGCGGCGGTGACGTGATTCCCAAGATCGTCTCTGTCGTCGAAGACAAAGACCATCCACGCGGCCATAAAAAGTTCCACTTCCCCACGCACTGCCCTGTCTGCGGCAGCGATATTGTGAAGACCGAGGGCGAGGTCGACTACCGTTGCGTGAACATCGACTGCCCCGCGCGACTGCTCGAAAGCCTGCTGCACTTCGCCTCGCGCAAGGTGATGAACATCGAAGGGCTGGGCGAAGCCGTGGTTACGCAGCTGCTGGAATCCGGCCGCGTAAGGAGCATTGCCGACCTTTACCACCTGGACGTCGAAACACTGGCGGCAGAGAAAAAGACCGACAAGAAGACCAGTACCGGCAAAGACATCCTGGTCGGCGAACTGGTTGCCCGGCAAATCTTCGCCGAGATCGAGCAGTCGAAGAAGAATCCGCTGCACCGCGTCCTCTTCGGCCTCGGCATTCGCTTCGTCGGAGAACGCACCGCACAGCTGCTGGCCGAAGAGTTCGGCTCCATGGATGCGCTGATGGCCGCGCCGGTTGAAGAGCTGGAGCGCGTGAATGAAGTCGGGCCGCGCGTGGCGCAGGCTATCCGCGAATTCTTCGATGAAGAGAAAAACGTCGCTCTTGTCGAAAAACTACGCAAGGCAGGACTCACCTTTACCGCCGAGAAGCGCAGGAAATCCTCCGAGCTCGAAGGACTGACCTTCGTACTCACAGGCACTCTGCCCAACCTCTCCCGGGAAGACGCGAAGGCAAAGATCGAATCTGCAGGCGGACGGGTCTCGGGCTCCGTAAGCAAGAAGACAAACTACGTCGTCGCCGGTGAAGAAGCAGGATCGAAGCTCGATAAAGCGCGCGACCTGGGAGTGAAGGTAGTCGACGAAGCAGGCCTGCTCGATCTGCTGACAAAGTAAAAACGGCCAGCGCAATCTGCGCTGACCGCCTTTTAGCTGATGGCTGGCCGCCTACTGCTTCGGAGCAAAGTATCCCTTACGCACGCGCACCACGTATCGCCGGTCGAGACAGAAGAGATAGATGGGCCGGAAGGCTCCGTCAGCCTTGAAGTCCGCAGGCTTGTAGACCAGCGCGTACTGGCTGCGAAGCTCGTCCTGAATATCCTGGAAGCTGACCGGCATATCTTCAATACGCTTGGGGAAGAAGGCACGTCCGCCGGTGGCGTCGGCAATCTTCTGCAGCGTATCGTCGCCGCGATCACGGCTGGGGCTTACGTTCGTGCTGATGGCATAAACGATCGTCTCGGCGCGCTGGCATTCCTTGATGGCGTCGTCGAGATAAGCGTGGCTCTGGTTGTCATCTCCGTCAGAAACCAAAATCATGGCCTTGCGGACCGGTTCCTGGCCGCGTGCCGCATCGAGCAGCTTGTCGCGGCAGGCGCTATAGACGGCGTCGTACAGCGCGGTACCGCCGCCGGGGCGCAGCGCGGCAATGCCGGTGCTCAGGTAGTCGAGGTTGTTGGTCCAGTCCTGCTTATAGTCGGGCGTCACGTCGAAACCCATAACGAAGCCCTTGTCGGTCTTCGGCTTAACGGTCTGCAGCAGGAACTCGGTGGCGGCCTGCTGTTCGAACTGGAAGCGGCTGCGGATCGATGTGCTGGTGTCGATCAAGATGCCGACACGCAGCGGCAGATTTGTCTGCCGGGTAAAGCTGTAAACGCGATCCGGGGCCTTCTGGTCGTCGAGCAGGGCGAAGTCGCTCTGTTTCAGATCGGGAATGAACTTGCCGTGATGGTCGGTAACCGTGAACACCAGGTCGACTTCGTTCACCTGCTGGGTGATGGTGTACTGCTGGTCGTCAGGATTCTGAGCGCTCTGTCCGTTGGCCGGCGTGGTCTGCGCCGCAGGCTGGGAGGCGGGCAATGCAGGCGCCGGAGGATTGGCGGGAGCGTTCTGCCCGAAAGCGAATGCGGAAGCGGTAAGCGTAAGCAGCAGGGCTGGCGCGAAGCGGAAAACCGTGGGAAAACGACTGTTCATTTGACTGACGCCATTTTACATGGCCGTTTCGCGCCCATCACCCAAATAAAGCTACTCCGTGCGCAGCGCCTGCATGGGGTCGAGCCGGGAAGCCCGCCACGCCGGAACCAGGCAGGCCAGCCCCGCAACCGCCAGCAGAGCAGCGGCGACAGTCGCAAAAACGACCGGGTCGAGCGCTTTGGTCCCATAAAGCAGCGACTGAATGAGCCGCGTAGTGGCTATGCTGCCAATCAGCCCGAGAACCAGACCGAACAATGCCGGCTTCATCCCATCGACCAGCATCAGGCGCAGCACCTGCTCGCGCTGCGCCCCAAGCGCGATACGCACGCCAATCTCGCCCGTCCGCTGGGCAACGATGTAGGAGAGCACTCCGAACAAACCTACCGCTGCCAATACCAGTGACAGCACGGCAAAGATGCTCAGCAAAGTGGCGTCGAAGCTCTCGGACACGTTGTTTTTCCCGATGAGCTGATCATAGGAAAGAACATCCGACACCGGCAGGTTGCTGTCGAGCGCAGCCACGGTCTTCTGCACCGGGATCGCCATCTGCAGCGGGTCGCCCTCCGTATGCACGGCAAGCTGCACGTAGCCGTGAAGGCCTCCATAGAGCGGAAAGTAGACAGTGGGCCTTCCGGTCTCGCCCGGCACCTCACGCACGTTGCCGACTACGCCGATAATCTCGTTCGAGGCTTCGCCCTTTTCCCCCGGCTGATTGTTATTGGCGTCATCCACATGCTTGCCGAGCGGCTGCCGGCCGTGCATGATCTCGCGCACAAACGACTCGCTGACGATCGCGTATTTGTTGTGGCCCAGGCGCTCGTCCGGTGAGAAGCTCCTGCCCTTCAGGATCGGGAGCTTCATGGATTCGAAATAACCGGGATCGACAAAGCGCACCGAGGCATCCAGCCAGTCGCCCTGTTTCAGCGGCGGATCTTCGTGGATCGTGATGGCATCATCCTCGCCGTTGTCCGCTCCCGGCAGCAGTGTCGTAACGCTGACAGCCCGCACGCCGGGAAGAACACGAATGCGATCGATCAGCGTTTCCTCAAAAGCCACCTTCTTCGCCGGTCCCCGATAAGACATATCGGGCAGGCTGAGAGTCATGGTCAGCACATGATCGGTTGGGACGCCGATACTCGTCTCGCAAAGCTTTTGATAGCTGCGCAGAAACAGGCCCGCGCCGACCAGTAGCACAACAGTCAACGCCACCTCGACTGAAAGAAGAGCCCGGCGCAGATGTACGCTGCGGTGTCCTCCGCTGACAGCACGGGACGACTCCTGCAGTGCTCGCACAACCTGCGCTTCGTCTTCGATGAGTGCAGGAGCAAGCCCCGCAACCACTCCACAGATGACAGCTAGCCCCACCGAGAAGAGAATCGCATAAAGGTCCAGATGGATTGCATCGACGCGGGGCAGGTCACTGCGCAGATGAACAAGCCACATGAGCGCTCCCTGCGCCAGTAGCAGGCCGAGAGCTGTTCCGGCAAACGACAGCAGAAGTGCCTCAACAAGCTGCTCCCGGATCAGCCTGCCACGGCTGCCTCCAAGCGCGGTGCGGATCGCCAGCTCGCGCCGGCGCGTCGCCGCACGCGCCACCAGCAGATTCGCAATATTCAGGCAGGCAATGAGCAGCAGGCATCCGGTTGCGGCGAAAAGGGCATACAGAACGGTCTTTACATCCCGCGTCTCCGACTCAAGAAGGGGCCGAACACTCGCAGCGTTGAAAACAGGGCCGTCGGGATGCAGCTTGCGTTCAGAGAGAGAGATCGAGCTCAGGTCGGCCTGCGCAGCAGCAGCGGAAACGCCCTGCTTCAGTCTTCCAATCACCGCGAAATTGTGGGAATCATGCGAATGCATCGTCTCCGGGGCTGCCCAGAAATACACCGTCGTCCACAATTGCACCCGCTGATCGGGATAAGTGAACCACGCGGGTAGAACCCCGATGATCGTATGGGGCTTCGCATCGAGAAGGATGGTGCGACCTACCGCCCCTGGGTCGCCGCCGAAGCGGCGCTTCCAGAAACCCCATGAGACTAAGACTGTCCCGTTTGCGCCGTAGCTGTCGTCCGTTGCATTGAAGAGCCGGCCATATACCGGCCGCACTCCAAGCAGTGGCAACGCTTCTGCCGTGGAGATGACTCCCTGTACGCGCTCGGGCAGTTGCCCATTGCTGGCAGACAGGTTCACATCCATCTGCGTGGCGATGGCGATCTTCTCAAAGCTCTTGTTGCCATCGCGCCAGCTCTCAAAGGTTCCGCCAGCGACCGAGTTGTTGTCGACCTTCGCGATGGTATCGGCTTCATGGATCGCCATCACACGATCCGGCTCCGGCAACGGCAGTGGCTTGAGCAGCACCGAATTCACAACCGTGAACAACGCAACAGTCGAGCCGATACCGAGCGCCAGTACGATGATTGCAATGAGGGTAAAGCCGGGCGAACGGCCCAGTGTCCGCACACCGTAGCGAATATCGCGGAGTAGAGATTCCACCATGTGCCAGTTCCAGTTCTCTCGCGCCCGTTCGCGCAGAAGCGTGGGATTGCCGAAGGCGCGCAAGGCCGCATAACGCGCTTCTTCAGGACTCATACCGGCGGCGATGTTCTCCGCCGTTTGCTGCTCTACGTGAAACTCCAGCTCGGCGAGGAGCCGTTGCGACTCGCGTCCACGGTGGAGCAACATCTGCAAACGCATCCGAAGCTGCTCCACCCAGCGCATCGCTCTATCGCCTCAGGCCGTCTCGACTACAAGGTTGACTGCATCGGAGAGACGCTTCCAGTTCGCCGTCTCCGCATCGAGCTGCTTGCGCCCTGCGGCTGTCAGCGAATAGAACTTTGCCTCGCGGCCCGTCTCGCTCTCTGCCCACTTGGCGCGGATCCAGCCCTGCTGCTCAAGCCGGTGCAGTGCCGGATAGAGCGAGCCCTGCTGTACCTGCAGCACATCATTCGAGAGCTGGCCGATGCGCTTGGCGATGGCCCAGCCATGCTTCGGCTCAAGAGCCACGGTTTTCAGAATCAGCAGGTCGAGCGTTCCCTGGACGAGGTCACTTGGTTTTCCCATACTATGACTATCTACATCTTGCATTGTAGATAGTCAAGGCATGTGTGACGAATTACTCCGCGCGCAGTGCTTCCACTGGATTTGCAGCCGCCGCGCGGCAGGCCGGAACCAACGCTGCTCCCAATGCAGAGAGCGCAAGCAGCAGGGCTGCCGACACGAGCAGCATAGGCTCCCAGGGCTTTACGCCGAAGAGACGGCTTGAGATGAGATATCCCGCTGCGATCGATGCAGGCAGGCCGATCGCTATGCCAATCCCCGCCTCCAGCATGGCTGTGCGCAGAATCAGGCGCACGACGCTGACGCGATCCGCGCCAAGCGCCATGCGCACACCAATCTCCGTGCGACGCTGGCCTGCCCCATACGAGGTCACTCCGTAGAGACCGATCACAGCGAGCGTAAGTGCGATCGCACCGAAGAGCGATGCAAGGCTGGCGATCATATTCTGCTGCTCGTCACCGAGAAGGCCTGAGTAGGGCGTGATGTCGTTGGCCACAAGATTGGGATCGACATCGGCGAGTGCGCTCCTGATCTGCGCCGCAAGATCAGGATGATCTCCCGGCGCCCAAAGCACGATGTCGTAGAGATAGTGGGACCACAGCTCGCGACTCTCGTTATTCGCTTCGTGGAAGACCGTTGTCTGCGCCTCAGGAAGATAGTAAACAGGCTCCGGTCCATCTGGTTGATTCGCCAGCGCCATGTCGGCGGCTACACCGACGATCTCGTACATACCGGAGTTGCCCGAAGGAATCGGCCCGAAGTGCTGCCCGATCGGATTAGCTGTGCCAAAGAATTCCCTCGCGAAACTTTCATTCACGACAGCGACCGCGCGCGATCCCGCGTTGTCTTCCTCTGTCAGCGAACGCCCCATGACGATCCTGTTCTGAAAGGTCGCGAAGAAGCCTGGTGTCACACGTGTCCACTCTGCGCTCATATCGTCGCGCAGTCCAGGATCGGATCGGCCGGCGATGCGAATCTCGTGTGTCCAGCCGCCGGTAAGCGGCGCATGCAGCGCAGCCGCTGTGCCTTGCACATCGGGGATGGCCTGCAGTCTGTCGGTGATTGCGCGGAAGAGTGGCGTCAGTCGCTCCTGCGGATAATTCAGGATTTTCGTATCGATGCCAACGAGATACCTGCCATGCGGATCGAAACCGACATTCCGCCTCTCGATATTGCGAAGGCTGGTGCCAAGCATCGCCGCTGCACTCAGCAGCACAAGCGAAGCCGCCACCTGCACCACCACCATGGCCCGCTGCATGAGCGCGCCGGTTCCAAACCCACTGCGTTGCTCGAGCGCACGCCCCACACCACGCAGCGCCTCCATCGGGTCGGTACGCGAAGCGAACCATGCCGGAACCGTTCCCGCCGCAATCGCGGTGAGCATCGCGAGCCCCAACGAGAAGCCGAGCACAGGCAGCGAAGGCGTGGCCGTGAGGCTGGTCCAATCTGAACCGAAGGCGAGGTGAAGCATCAGCCGAACGCCCGCATAGGCAACACCTGTTCCAGCCGCGGCGCCCAGCAAGGCGAGAACGAGGCTTTGCGCCAATGCCCGGCGCATCAGGGAAATTCGCGAGGCTCCCAACGCTGCACGCAGCGCTACCTGTGGACGGTTGCGCAGTCCGCGCGCCAGCAGCAGGTTGGCAATGTTCGCGCACGCCACCAGCAGCACGCAGAGCGAGGCTGCGAGTAACAGCTTCAGACTCTTTCCATAGCCCTCACGCAGTGTCGACACGCCGGAGCCGCCGGGCAAAAGGTGTAGCGTCTGGGCTGGAACAAGCTGCCTTTCATCCTGCGACATATCGGCGCGATGACTGGCAAGCCACTGCTGCAACTCGGTTTTCATCTGGCTTTCGACCGCAGCGTGACTCACCTCGGGGCGAAGCCGCCCGATGACGTCCAGCCATGCGGAGCGAGGGTCTTTCAAACGCGTACTTACGCCTGCAATCAGCGGCTCGGAAGTGAGAGGAAGCCAGAAGTCAGGCATGGAGTCGGCATCGAGTTTCGCGCCGTAGAAGCCTTCCGGTGCGATGCCAACAAGCGTCATGGCATGCCCGTTGATCTCAAATGTCGAACCAACGAGCGAAGGATCGGAGGCATACTTCTGCTGCCACGTCCGGAAGTTCATGACCGTGACAGGCGGCGCACCTTCACGATCATCTTCGTCGTTGAACATGCGGCCGTAGAGTGCTGGAACGCCAAGGGTGCGGAAGAAATTTCCCGATACATATTCGCCGTTGCGGCTCTGCGCTACCTCGCGCGACCCTGCGCGTCGCACACCGAGGTCGGCATTTCCCATGCCGGGCTGAAAGGCTGCCATATCTGCAAACGCATCCGTATGGTTGCGAAAGAAGCGATAGGCCTCCCACGAAAAGAACCGCCAGTTGCCCTGGTCATATCGGTCGCTATAGCAGCAGTCGGAGTCGTTGCCCAGGAGCCACAACTCGCCGGGCCTGTTTACCGGCAGTGATCGCAGCATTACTTCGTCCACAAGCGTAAAGATGGCGGTAGTTGCGCCGATGCCAAGGGCCAGCGTCAGCACGGCTGCTGCTGTGAAGACCGGTGTTCGCAGCAGCTCGCGAAAAGCATGACGCAGGTCTCGCCATGCGCCTTCGACTGCAAGCACGGCATCGGAAGCGAGGGTCTGCTCGCGCACGGTGACAGGATTTCCAAGACTCAGTCGGGCGGCGCGGCGTGCCTCCTGCCCGTTCATTCCTGAGCGAAGATTTTCCTCGGCTTCCATTTCGAGATGCACGCGCAACTCGCGCTCGATCTCGTCCTGCATCCGCTCGCGCTGAAAGAGATTCCCCAGCCGCCGTACCCAGCCCATCGCCGCACGCCCCTTCACAACCGGTACTATGACTATCTACACGATGAGTTGTAGATGGTCAAGGTATCAGTCACTTCGAAAGCAACAGGCTACCTGGTGCGAAGCTCTTCGACGAAGCTCGTCAACTCCAGCGGCAGGCCTGCTTTCAGATCCAGCATCTTTCCTGTCTTCGGATGCTCGAACTCGAGTTCTGCCGCGTGCAGGAAGTTGCGATCGAGAGCGATCGATTCCGGCTCGGGAGCGGACTTCTTCTTCGGCCCCGGCAGGACGATGCGCGCGGGCGCGCCGTAGAGCGTGTCTCCCACAACAGGATGACCAATCGACGACAGGTGCACGCGGATCTGGTGGGTGCGTCCCGTCTCGATGCGCACGGAGACAAGTGTGAACTGGCCGAATCGCGATGTGATGCGCTCTACCACCGTGTAGTGCGAGATGGCGTTGCGGGCGCCTTCATCGCGCTTTGTCGTCATGCGGGTGCGACGGATGCTGTCGCGTGCGATGGCCGCGTTGATGGTTCCCTTGTCCTGCTTGAGGCTGCCATGCACCAGCGCGAGATACGTCTTGCGCATGCGGCGCTGCGAAAACATCTCGCTCAGCTTCAGGTGCGCGGCGTCGTTGCGGGCTACGATGATGAGGCCGCTGGTCTGCTTGTCGAGGCGATGCACGATGCCTGGCCGCATCGGGCCTCCGGCGCTCGACAGGCTCTGGTAGTGCGCGAGCAGCGCGTTCACCAATGTCCCGCGATTGCGCTCGTCCTCGGTCGCACCCGCGCCTGCGTGCACCATCATGCCTGCTGGCTTGTTGATGACCGAGAGGTCCTTGTCCTCGTAAACGATATCGAGCGGAATCGACTCGGGGATGGCGCGCAGCGGCGGCGGTTCAGCGGGGCCGGTAATTTCAACTGTCTCGCCGCCCTTGAGTTTGAAGGAGGGCTTGGCGGCTGCTCCGTCAACCAGAACCTTGCCCTCTGAAAGCAGCAACTGCACACGCGAGCGGCTGACAGACGTGAGCTGGCGCACCAGCCACGCATCGAGCCGGTTGCCGGCGTCTTCAGGAACTACGTTGTAAGTTTCGCTCACTGATTCGGCTTACCCGGGCCGATGAGTCCCTGCGGCCATGCGGTGGAGTTTGGCTCCGGCGATGGCAGCGGCGGTGCATTCGGCGTCAGCAGGCTGTGATCGAACATCCAGCGGCGAAGCAGCGACGGCCATACCTGCAGCGGAAGAATCTCACCGCAAAGTCCGCAGCCGTGGTTGGCGTAATCGAAGAGGTGCAATTCGGCGGAGACATGCGCGTGAACTAGAGCGGTGTAGAACTCGACCGAGTTCTCGACCGGCACGACCGGGTCGTTCGTCGTGGCCCAGATGAAAGTGGGCGGCGTCTTGTCGGTCACCGCGTACTGATTCGAGTATTCGTGAAGCAGCTTTGGATCCGGCGTCTCGCCAAGCAGGTTCTTCGCCGAACCGACATGAGCGATCGAGCCGGTGAGGCTGATGACCGGATAGCCGAGCACTCCGAAGTTGGGCTGGCAGGTCACGGAGTCGGCAGCGTCAATCTTCTTCTCGGGCAGCGTGTCGTCTCCGCAGTGGGTCAGCAGCGAAGAAGCAAGGTGGCCACCCGCCGAGAAGCCCATTACGCCGATGCGATTGGGGTCCACTCCATACTCGGCGGCGTGCGCGCGGATGACGCGCATGGCGCGGCGTCCGTCGTCGATCTCAACCGGGTAGCGATAGGGGCTCACGCGATAGTCGAGCACGAAGGCGGGCATACCCTGCTGGTTGAGCCAGGTTGCGATCTGGAAGCCTTCGTAGCCCATGGCGACCATGCCGTATCCGCCGCCGGGAATCACCAGGACCGCGGCGCTGGTGGATGGCTTCTTGGGCAAAAAAGCATATATACGCGGCTTGTCGGACTCGGTGACTCCGAGCGCTCCGGGTGCGCCGTTCGGATACAGGTAGATAGGGGGCGGAATAGCCGCTCCAGCCTGGGCGTGGGCAACCGAGACACCGGAAAGCAGCAAGGCTGTAACAGGAAGAAGGCGCTTAAAGAGTTGGAGTGGCATCGGTAGAAGTATATCGGCGGTCGAGCAGCAGTGCGCCCCCGGCAACCACGCAGGCAGCTCCGAGGCCGAGTGAGAGCGCAAAAGGAGCGGGTTCAGCGCGCAGCATTCCAGCAAAAAAAGGGATTACGCCGCAGGCAAATAACCAGGCTCCGGCTACGCGGCCCGATCGAATCCGTCCTGCGCCGGCGAAAAGCACCGCAAAGACCAGTAGCCATGCCACTGCCTGGTAAAGTTGCACCGGTTCGACGGCAGCGCCGAGAGGCGTTCCATACCAGAGCTGTGCCAGGGGGTTGCGGTAGGTGACCGTCCAGGGAGCGCTCACCGCAATACCGTAATCCACCCCCGCCAGAAACGCGCCGAAGCGCTCGATGGCCAGCGAAAGCGCCGCAGCCGGCGCGAGGCAGTCCATCACTCGGAGCACCGGCAGGCCTGCAGCGAGCGCGTAGAGCAATGCCGCGGCTCCGCCGATGAACATCGCAGCCGGCATGATCCACGCATCGCGCAGGTGTGTAATGCCCAGCACCCAGAAGGGATGCTGCCGGAAGGCGCTGAAGTAGGCCGCCACAATCAGCAGGCGAGCTCCCACGAGCGTGGCGAGGATGCCGGTGATGCAGAGGCTCCAGACGCGGTCAGGGTTCAACCCAAGGCGGCGCGCCAGCGAGAAAGCCAGTCCAAGCCCGGCCAGCAGTCCGAGAGAGGTCAATGCTCCATACGTCGGGATGGCAATATGGCCGAGCTGGAAAAGGCGGGGATACAAATCGGGCGTGGGGCTTAAGAAGTCAAGACCGACCCACTGGGCCGTAGGTTGCGCGCCGGTGAACCCGTCCTAAGACGGCGGGAACTCGCCGTGGCTCTTTAGGCATTCCGGACTGGCGGACACTGCACACCGAGCCAAATGTCGAGTCAAGCTCCCTGGTTCAATGAATGTAGGTTCAACCGGCGTTAGCCGCCGTACCTGCTTTGCAGGTCGGTCTCTGAAATGGATGCTAACCGGGGGTGCAAGAGATTGCAAGTTGATCAGATTTCCCGCGATTTTGATCCGCTCTGGACTCAAAATGGGAAAGCCTGCTCCTGCAACGAGTTGTCATTCTGGACACAGTGAGAACGGGTATTTCGCTTGACATCGCCTCGGCACTCGGCCAGGCGAGACATAAGTAGAGCCGGGCTTAAGCCCGTTGTTCTCACGGTGACGCCCCCAGATCCTGGGGAGCAAACAGTTGCCGACTCTTACCCTGCGCGGCGTCCGTCGCCCAGCACCGAATCGAGCAATCCGTTCAACGAGTTCGCACGGTTCCGGATCGCGTTCTGATTGCGGCGGGCATCGGAATCCTGCGCATCCTGCTTCTGCTTGAGGGTCGCCAGCTCGTCAGCGATGTTCAACGCGGCAAGCACAGCCACGCGCAGCGAATCCACTGTCTTGCCATGGGAGGCGACAGCGCGCATCTTCGAGTCCACACGCTCGGCAAGAGCGCGAATGTATGCCGGGTCGTGTCCGCGAAGGTGGTAGGTCTGGTCGTAAATATCGACGCTGACAAATTCGGGGCTTTCCATCTCCCCGCTATCGCTGAATCCCATCTGGCCCTGCTCCGGCTTGGTCGATTGCATCATCTGCGATCGGTCTCCTTTGGGGTATTCAGGCAGTGATTTCATCCAGGTGCTTCAACAGCTTTTCAACGCGGCCACGGATGGTGTCGCGCTCATTGCTCAATGTGTCAATCTGTGAATGGGCGGAGGCATTTTCATCGTTGAGCTGCGCCACCGTCTTCTCCGAATTTGCAAGCTGGTCTTCAAGCGTAATAATGCGCTGCTCGGCGTTCAGGCCACTCTCTTCCAGGCTCTGCACCGAGGCTTCGAGCGTCTCGACACGCTTGTCGGTCTCCTCGATGCGCTGTTCGGCTTCACGAACGCGCTGTTCCGCCGCAGATCTTGCCTCGCGCTCGCTCTTCAGCAACTCAACCGTGCGCAGAACCCGATGTTCGAGGGCGCTGAAGTCGTCGGCGGCGATAGAGATTTCCATTTCCTGCAGGGCGGGGCTAGACATGTACGGCATCTCCTGAAAACACGTGCTGTGCGTGTTTGGGTTCTCTGCGAAGTATAGCGCCGATGCCACGGTGGATGGAGCCGAAATATAATCTGGCGTGCTCTTCTGGATACTCAGGGCTCAGGATGAGACGGTCGACGCATCTCTGATGTTTGTCATTCCGAACGAAGTGTGGAATCTGCACTTCGCTTCGCACAGGATCGATGCTCTGCCGTAGCAAGACATCGGTAGCGCGGCAGATAGTGACAGGGCTAAAGCCCTGTCCTACCTTCTCGATGCTTACCCGCGCAGACGGCCGCCCAACGACTCCATCGCCGCGATCACCTTCTGCGAAAACTCCTGCAGCTCTTCCTCGCGCAGAGTGCGCTCAAGTGACTGGAAGACCGTTCCCAGCAGAAGCGAGTAATATCCCTCGGGGATCGACTTCGCCTCGCGCAGAATCTCCTTCGGCGCGAAGCTGCGCAGCTCGGCGATTCCGAGACCTTTGAGCGCGGCTTCGATCGAAGCCCACTCGACCGCACTCGGCACCAGCAGCGAGAAATCGCGCCGCACTGCCTGGAACTTCGAAAGCTCGGCAATCGCAGGCACGCGCAGGCTGCGCTGGTAGATGCGGTCGGCGAAGATCTCTCCAACAAAGATCGCCTGTTTGAGCTTGCGGCGTTCGGCCTCGACCGGGTGAAGTTGGCCGAAGAAGCCGGCCGGCTCGCCATCCACGGTCACGCGCGCGCTGCGGCCCGGATGCAGCCACTTCGGCAGCCCTTCGCGATCGTACTTCACTTCCGCAGTTGCAAATTTGCCCAGCAGCGTCTCGATCGTGCCTTTCACGTCGTAGAAGCTGACCTCGCCCTCTCCAAACGCACGGCCCGATGCCCCAATAGCCAGCGCCGGACGCTCGTTCACCTGCGCGGTGCTGCCGGTGAAGGCCGTGCCCAGCTCGTAGAGCACCACATCTTCGACGTCACGGTTCAGATTCAGCGCCAGCATGGTCAGCATGCCCGGCACCAGCGAAGGACGCAGCATGCCTGCCTCTTCGCTCAGCGGATTGCCCATCGCCACGCAGACATTCGTCTCGGGAGCAAAGAGCTCGGCATCGCTGGCCGCGCAGAAGGTGGACGAGATCGCCTCCGTCCAGCCCAGCGCCAGCAGCGTGCGGCGGATGGTCGTTTCCTTTTCAGCCCACGGCAGCTCGACGACCGAGCCCGAGAATGCTGGCAGTGTGTTCTGGAAGCGGTTGTAGCCGTAGACGCGGGCGATCTCTTCGATCAGGTCGATCTCGCGTTCGAGGTCCAGCCGCCAGCTTGGCAGCGTAACGTCGTACTCGCCTTCCGTCTTTGTCGAGAGGCCGCAGCCGAGTCCAGTGAGGATCGTCTCCGCCGTTGCGGTCGAGATGCCAGCAGCATCTTCCGTCGCACCCAGCAGGCGAACGATTTCGCTCGTGCTGAAGTGGATGCTTGAGCGGTTCGCCGTGCGCTTCTGAATCGCCGGCACGATCACGTCGACCATCTCGCCTACCTGCTCGCCGCCTGCCTCAAGCAGAATGCGGCTGACCAGCGCCGAGGCCACCGGCGGAGCGTTGAAGTCGGCTCCTCGCTCGAAGCGGTGCGAGGCGTCGGTGTGGATCAGGTGGCGCTTGGAGCTGCGGCGAATGCTCGCCGTATCGAACCACGCTGCCTCCACCAGCACGTTCTTCGTCTCGGAGGTGATGCGCGAATCCCAGCCACCCATCACCCCGGCAAGACCGAGAGCTTTCTTTTCGTCGGCAACGACCAGGTCTTCGGGATCGAGCGTGCGCTCGACTTCGTCCAGGGTCTTGAGCTTCTCGCCCTTGTAAGCGCGGCGAACAACGATCGCTCCCTCAACCTTGTCGAGGTCGAAGGCGTGCGTCGGCTGGCCCATCCCCAGCATGACGTAGTTGGTCGCGTCGACGGCATTCGAGATCTGCTTCTGCCCGAGCAGACCGAAGTGCTGCGCAACGATTCCATCTGACGGACGGATTGTCACACCGCGCAGCACCCGAGCCGTGAAGCGTCCGCAAAGCTCGGGAGCCTCGATGCGTACCGGATAGCCTTCGCCGGGCTGCGCCGCAGGCAGGCTCGTCTCGAGCGCCGCCAGCTTCAGTCCATAAATGATGGCCGCCTCGCGCGCGACTCCGTAATGGTTCATGGCATCGACGCGGTTGGTGGTGATGTCCATCTCAAAGAGCGAGCCGTTACCTTTGCCAAGGTCATTCGTTCCCAGGTCAAAAACGCCTTCGACGGCGATGCCGCGCAGGGTCAGGTCGTCGGCAAGCTGACGGTCAGAAACAGTGAGGCCGGGAAGATAGGCGCGCAGCCATTTGGTAAGAATCTTCATGCTTAATTCGTTGCTTTCTTCTTATTCGTCAGCCAGTACATGGGCACAAATGCAGCCAGGGAGAAGGCTAGGCAGCCAAACAGGGGACTGGTGTAGCCGAACTGCGGCAGGCAACCCTGCAGGGCCGCTCCGGTAATCGGCGTCTGCGTCAGGTTGCAGGCATTGCCGAAGAAGACCGTAAACAGGTCAGAGAACTTGGCATTGCCGTTGACCAGTACGCTGTGCCCGACCTTGATCCACCACTCACCTACTCCATACAGGAACCAGGCCGAAGCCACTACCCAGGTCCATGCCTGCGCCTTCTTCCATGACGGCATACGGCGCGGAGCGGGCGTTCCTGGAATCAGCAGAAACAGGTGCAGCAGCAGAACCGCCAGCACTCCGCCGGAGAAACCTGCGATCAGGCTGAAGTCGAGCGGATGGCGCACAAAGAAGCTGGTTATGAATGCGCCCGGCTCCGGGTGCAGCTTGCGATAGCTGAAGCTGATGACCCAGCGAACGAGGTAGTTCGTTACCAGGTAAACCGGCACCTGCAGCAACCACTTGCCCAGCCAGATGGCTCTCTGCTTCGAATCGTCCAAACGTACTTCGTCCTGGTTCATGCGAACTGCTCCCCCGCTCACGCGAACTGCTCCAGGAAGCGCACATCGCCCGAGTAAAGCAGGCCAATGTCGCTGATTCCATACTTCATCATCGCAATGCGATCGATGCCCATGCCGAAGGCGAATCCGCTGATCTTCTTCGGGTCATAGGCCGGCTGCTTTTCCTGCACGAAGCCAAAGACCGCGGGGTCGACCATGCCGCAACCCAGCAGCTCGATCCAGCCGGAGTGCTTGCACTTGCGGCAGCCCTTGCCACCGCAGAACGGGCAGCTGATCTGAACGTCTGCCGAAGGCTCAGTAAAGGGGAAGAACGACGGAAAGAAGCGCGTCTTCACGCTCGAGCCGAAGAGCTCCTTCATGGCGTGGTCGAGCGTGCCCTTGAGATCACTGAACGTAATGTTGGTATCGACGCACAGCCCCTCGATCTGGTGGAAGATCGGCGAATGCGTAGCGTCGGCCGCGTCGTTGCGATGCACCTTGCCAGGGATGACGATGCGCACCGGGGGAGGCTGCTGCTCCATGGTGCGGATCTGGACAGGCGAAGTGTGCGTACGCATCAGCAGGCGCTCGCGCAGCGGCTTCTGCTCCTGCGCGGCGACGACCAGCGTGTCCTGGGTATCGCGTGCCGGGTGGCCCGGCGGAAAATTCAGCGACTCGAAGTTGTAGAAGTCGGTCTCGACCTCGGGCCCCACGCCAACCGAATAGCCCATGCGCGCAAAGATCGCAACCAGCTCGTTGAGCGTCTTCACCAGCGGATGCTCCGCCCCCGGCTTGGCGCCGGTGCCGGGCAGGGAGATGTCGATGACGTCGATCTCGAGCGCACTCGACGCGGACGCGTTGCCTGCATTCTCAAGCTGCTGCTCGATCTCGGCCTTGAGCACGTTGAAGCGCTGGCCAATAAGCTTTTTCGCCTCAACCGGAGCCGATTTGAGCCAGGCATCGCTGATGGCCTTCAGCCGGCCCTGCTTGCGGCCCAGCCATTGCAGACGAAAGGCCTCGACCGACTCGGGCGTGGCAAGCGCAGCAGCCGAAGCAGCCACTTCGCTCGAGATAGCAGCAAAGGCCTGATCGAGTTCGGCCTCGGAATAGCCGGAAAGCTGGGGGATCGATTCCCCGGAAAGAGTCTCAGACATAGTCTCTTTGAGGATAAATCAGGCGCCCGGTTATACTGCGGCAGACGTGATCCGCAACCGGCACAATTCGGTCCTCCGTACACTTGCCGTCATCGCAATGCTGATCATGCTGGCGTCCCTGCTGGTCCCGCATCTTCATGCAGATCACCTCACGCCGTGCCTTGCAGCCGTCACGATGCTGCTGATCGAAACCCTCCCGCTGATGCAGCGCATCCAGGGATGGAGCGATCCGGATCACGGTTCCCTGCCCGATTCTCCTACCCCGCACGCCAGCTTCCAGCGCCCTCCGCCCTTTTTAGCAGTCTGATCGCAAGCATTTACGGGAGCTCAGGCAGCTTTGAGGCTGCTCAGCGTCGTTACGCGACCCTGCACGCGAAAACAGCGAAGGTATTCATGGATTTTTTTATGGTGTTGGTCGGTGGGCTTATCGCCTACGTGGGTCTGATTCTGGCCGTTTTTGTATTCCAGCGCGCCAAATGGAGGCGCAACAAGGGTCTCGGCAAAAAGCGCTGGGGCTTTTATCCAAGCACTACAGCCCTTGGAAATGCTTTCCAGACCCTCCAGCTATTTGCCCAGCCCGAGGTCCGCTATGTTCTTCAGGAAAAAGAGACCGACGACGTAGAGAAAGACGATGAGGACGATCCCGAACATCCGGAGAGATATCTCAACCGCCAGCTTCGACGAATTCGTAACGGTGAGGAGGTCGGGGTATTGAAAATCCGAAAGGGCAGATAAAGTCTGCTCGGCTATTTACGAACAAGGCCGTGGGAACCATGCCAAACTACGGCCAGCGCTGTGCTCCATGCAGAATGCGGAGCAGATCTACTCTGTCGTTTCGAACACGATAGATCGCAAGAAACGGCAGATCAGGAAGAACCAGCTCGCGCGTCCCCTGTTTACGCCCCGGTCTGCCCAGGAGCGGCATCTTTTCGAGAGAATCAAGGGCGATGGAAATCTGTTCCGCTGTCTGCCGTCCGCGAAATAGACCAAAATGAGCATCAGTGTAGTCGCAAATCTTCGCAAAATCCCGAAACGCCGGGCTCGTCCAGTGAACCTGCATCAGCGCTGGTAGCGGCGATCCAGAAAAGCTTTCACCGCGGCTTGATCCACGAAGTCTCCGCGATCCGCCGCATCCTCACCCTTCTGCACTTCACCGAGAAACCAGCCTTCGTAAGCAACCAGACGCTCAATGGCTTCCACAGCCAGAGCCTCGCTGTTTTGGCCGCGGTTGGCCGCCAGTTCCGAAAGCTTGCTTTCGAGGGATGCTGAAAGATGAACTTCCATGCTTTGAGCGTAGAAACCCTTTGGGGGCGTGTCAACCGCTTTCACGCAAGGGATGGATACCGTTACCTGCGGCTACTTCATTGGAGCCGGTACGCCCAAATAGGCCAGAAATGCCCGCGTCATCTCTTTGCGAAGAGCCTGATCGTTCTTCGGCAGGCTGTCTTTCCAGTAGTTGGGGTCGGGGATGGTCACGATGACCTCCTGCAGGGTGCTGATCATCATCGTTAGACCCAGGGAGACAGCGACTCTTGGCTCCGGATGGGGGATCGCCTGGGCGTTGGTCATCAGCAGGCCGACCAGCCGATTGTTGAAGCGCTTTTCGAGGCGCGTGATTTTCTTCCAGAAATCCGTCCCCTGTTTGCTGAGGACGAACTGGCGCATGGCGTAAAGAAGTCTGGCATTTGTCCGAAAGCTTACAACCAGCGAATGAACAAGCTGATTGACGAAAACCGGCAGCGGGATCTGGTGTGCCATCTCCTGCGTCAGGCCATTACGCAGGTGTTCTTCCTGGTTTTCGTAAATATCGAGGATGACGGATTCGAGCAGGGCATCTTTGTCGCTGAAGCGGCGATAGATAGCGCCCGGAGTCAGCCCGGCATGCGCGGCAATGCGGGGGATGGTCGTTCCGTCGAGGCCATGCTGCCCAAGCACCTCGGTGGCGGCTTTGCGCATACGGCGCAGCGACTCGCGGCTGCGTTCCTGCTGCGGCGCCAGTTCGTCCGTTTCCGGTGCGCGCTTCTTTGAAGCCTTCTTTGCCGAAATGCTTCTCGGTTTTTCCGTTGCTGTCTTCTTCGCCGGCATTGCTGTCATTTCTATCTTGACATCTCTAAAACGTAAACGTAAATTCACGTTTACATAAAGGAGCGGCACGCATGCCCGTAGGAAACAGTCCCGTGGTCGAACATCCGCTGCGAAACCGAGCCTACCGCCAGCTTTGGGCCGGCGGCACCATCTCTTCGATTGGGGACCAGTTCTATTTCGTGGCGCTGCCCTGGCTGGTGCTGCAACTGACCGGCTCAAGCATCACCCTCGGAACCATCACCATGGCGGCGGCCATTCCGCGTGCTGCTCTGATGTTGTTTGGTGGCGCGTTGACGGACCGGATTTCTCCGCGCCGGATCATGATGACCACGGCGTTGAGCCGCGCGCTGCTGGTGGCAGCGATCTCTGTGCTGTTGTGGGAGCACAGCCTGAAATTGTGGGCGCTGTACGCGCTCGCGCTGGGTTTTGGTACGGCAGATGCCTTTGCCATTCCGGCGGCGCAGAGCTTTCTCCCTTCTATTGTTGCTCGTGAGCAACTGGCGGCGGCAAACTCCCTCTCACAATCGACGGCTCAGCTTACGACGATGGTGGCTCCTGCGCCGGCTGGTCTGTTTCTCAAGGCCTTCGGCGCGGCGTGGGCGTTTTTTATTGATGCGGTCAGTTTCTTATTCATCCTTGTCGCGCTTTGGAGGTTACCCGATCCAGTGAAGCCCGCAGCCTCTGGAGCGGCACGCAAAAACATGCTGAAGAGCATTGCGGAAGGCGTTCGCTATGCCAACAAGGACACTGCTCTGCGATCACTGATGCTGGTGCTGGCGGTGCTGAACTTCGCCATCGCCGGGCCTGCGGGCATTGGCATCGCCTATCTCGCAAAGCAGGAGTTTGGGTCGGCAACGACGTTTGGGCTGCTGATGTCGGCACTGGCCGCAGGCGGGCTGGCGGGTTCGATCCTGGCCGGTCTGACGAAGCAGCGAAAGCGTGGCCTGTGGATGCTGGGCCTGTGTGTGGCCATTGGGCTTTGTCTTGCCGCGTTCGGAATGGTGCATTCCCTGGCAGCGATGGCTGCGATCCTTGCCCTGATCGGAGGATCGTCGGCTTTCGTAAATGTGCAATTGATTGCGTGGTTCCAGCAAAGAATTGAACCTGCAATGATGGGCCGCGTCATGAGCCTGCTCATGTTCTCGTCCGTCGGCCTGATGCCGTTTTCGCTGGCGATCGCAGGCTTTGCGATCCGCTGGAGCGCAAGCGGAACCTTTCTTGCCGCCGGAGCCATGGTTCTGCTGGTGACGCTGCTGGGAGCAATGAGCAAGCCGGTAAGGGAAATTGACTGAGCGGGCATACACTAAACCCATGATCCGCACCTACCAGGGCCATACGCCCGTCGTTCCCGAAAGCTGCTATGTCGACATCTCCGCCCAGGTGCTGGGCGATGTCAGGCTCGGCGAGCACTCCAGCGTCTGGATGAACGCGGTGCTGCGTGGCGACGTCCACTCGATCCGCGTGGGCGCGCACTCAAACGTGCAGGACTGCGCGGTGCTCCACGGGATGCGGCATCTCTACCCGGTCATCGTCGGCGAATATGTGACCATCGGCCACAACGCGACCGTCCACGGATGCATTGTCGAGGACGCCTGCCTGATCGGCATGGGTGCGACCATCATGAACAATGCCCGCATCGGCGAAGGCTCCATCGTCGCTGCCGGAGCGCTCATTCCCGAGGGCATGGTGATTCCGCCGCGTTCGCTGGTTGCCGGAGTTCCCGGCAAAGTCCGCCGCGAACTCGACGACAAGGACCGCGAAATGATCCTGATGTACGCGAAGAACTACCTCGACTACACGAAGATCTACCTCGAAGAGCGCAAGAACTGGTAGAGCAGCCTCTGTGTCGCCGGGACATATTTCAGATCGCATATCTGCAGAAAGCCTCTATGCGCCTCGTCGAAACGCGGCCCGATTTTTAGCGCGCTCAGCCTGGAAGACATCTTAAGACTGATTCAGCCGCTCGGTCGACGCGATCTATGCTTGCTAACATAACGGCGTTTATGAGGACTAAACCACCTCCAGGGTTGCGCTTGGATGAACCTGGCACAATCCTGGGTGTGGTTAGAGAATGCTCGCTTTGAAGCCTGTGACGGCCTCCGTCGAACGAGCGAGAAAAGCCGGGTCGGAGACACTTTGCCCGTCGAACCGCGGCGTATAAGGCTCTTCGAGATTTGCGATCTCTTCTTTCGTGAGAGTGATCGAAAGAGACGCTACCGCATCGTCAATGTGCTGGGTCTTGAGAGCACCGACGATGGGTGCCGCCACCACAGATTTGCTTCGCAGCCATGCAAGCCCAATTTGCGCCATGCTGACACGACGCTCTTTCGCAATCTCTGTCACCGTGTCGATAATTTTCTTGTCACTGGCTTCGGTAGCGATGTTCAGTTTCATGGCGTGCGCCTCTGCTTCCGCGCGAGCCGAGTTCTGACCCCACGGCCGGGCAAGCCTCCCTCGAGACAGGGGGCTATAGATAATGGCCTGCACTCCTTCATCCGCGCAAAGCGGCAGCATCTCGTGTTCCTCTTCGCGCGCAAGCAAGTTGTAGTTGTTTTGCATGGAGATGAATCGCGTCCACCCGTTCCTCTGCTGCAGATGGAGAGCCTTACTGAACTCCCACCCCTTCATTGACGAAGCGCCGAGGTAACGCACCTTTCCGGCCTTGACTATGTCGTGTAGAGTCTCCAGCGTCTCTTCCCACGGGGTGAGCTGGTCGCGTCGATGAATCTGGTACAGGTCGATGTAATCCGTGCCCAAGCGCCGGAGGCTTCCTTCTACCTCGGTCAGAATTGCCTTGCGAGACAGACCCAATGCATTCGGGCCATTTCGCGTCGGAGCTGCCAGTTTTGTTGCGATCACAACAGCATCCCGATGGATGAAGTCCTTGAGTGCTTTACCAACAAACTCTTCGCTGCTCCCGTTCGAATACATATTGGCGGTATCGAAGAAGTTGATTCCCGCATCGATCGCGTGCTTGATCAAGGAGCGGCTCGCTCCGTCATCGACAGACCATGCTGGCCATCCGCGCGATGCCTCGCCAAATCCCATGCAGCCGATGCAGAGAGGGGAGATGTCGAGACCAGAACGCCCGAGCTTTGTGTATTGCATACATCCTCCAAGCCGGAGGATAATGGGACAACTCTCCGGTTAGCCTCGAGCGTATCGGAGAGTTCTCCGTTTAGTCAAGGATTGCTGCACCTATGAACGAGGAACTTCGTGCGGACGCGCGCGCAAATCGGGATCGCATTTTAGACGTGGCGCGTGCTGCGTTTTCTTCTGATCCCAACGTGTCTTTGAACTCGATCGCGAAGACGGCAGGAATTGGAGCTGGCACGCTCTATCGTCACTTCCCCAGCCGAGAATCACTTGTGCTTGCGATCTACCGAAAAGATGTCGATACGCTTGTTGCCCTTGCTCCGACACTTCTTTCAAAACACTCTCCTTTGAAGGCATTCCGCCTCTGGTGTGAGAGCCTGGCACAATTAGGCAAGATGAAATACGGCGTGGCGGACATTTTGCATGCCGCTGCTTCTGAGCAAGATCGCCAAGAGACATACCAGCCTATGCTTGGAGCTGTGCGGTCGATCTTGAGCGCGTGCGAGATGGCCAAGGAGATTCGTTCAGGAACAGACCCAGAGGATGTCTTGGTCTTTCTAGGGCTACTGTGGCGAATCCCTCCGACTAAGGCCGGAGAGATTCGAATCAAGAGACTGCTCACGATCCTCTTTCGTGGTCTTGGTGCAGACGACAAGAAACTCTGAAACTGCGCAGAAGTGCATCAACATTGGCTTCGTCATTCGGTCACGTCACATCTCCCCGCCATGCATATCGCAGTTGCAAAACGCTGTATCGGGAACGGGCAGTCGGCTTCTCGGTAACAATGGGCAAATTTCACCGGGCGCGCTCCGATACGAACGAATGATCCTGGATGAAACCGTCTGGTTGCATCTTGATGTCGCCCTCTCAGGTGACACCCGTGCTCTGTACCCAGGTTTCCGCCTGTTTCTCACGAGTTGACGAGCACTTTATTTTCCATGAATCGTCCGCGGCTGGTGTAGGCTGGTCCGCGACATGAGCTACCGCTTTTCTGCGATGCTGCATATTCCCGGCGATGTCCGTGACGCGATTGCGTTCTATGCTCGGGCATTTAGCGCTACGGTCGGCTGGAGCACGCCTTCCGCCGAGGATATGGTTGCGCAACTCCTGGTCCACGGCGCGGAGTTCTGGGTTCACCCCGCGGATGATGCGATCGGCAATCCCCCGCCGCCACCCGGTGGGACGGCGGTCCGGCTGATGCTCATCGTAGACGACCCGGATGCCGTGTTCGATCAGGCTGTGGCCGCCGGAGCGGTGGTTCGGTCCCCGATGCAGGACCACGACTACGGGTGGCGAGATGGTTCCGTGATCGACCCGCTGGGGCATCGCTGGGAGATCGGTAAACCGCTTTAGCCATTTCGGAAAACGGAAAACACGTGGTAGCTGCCACCCACGCCTGACGCTGCGACGGCAGCCTGGCCCGGCTCCTATACTGGATACATGCCGATCTCCCATACTCGCTCCCATGCGCTGCAGGCGCGCGCTGAAAAGCTGCTGCCCGGCGGTGTCGATTCCCCCGTTCGCGCCTTTCGTGCCGTTGGCGGCGAGCCGCCGTTTGTGGCGCGCGGCGAAGGAGCGTACCTCTGGGATGAGGACGGCAACCGCTACCTCGACTACTTCGGGTCGTGGGGACCGATGATCCTCGGCCATGCCTTTCCCGCCGCGGTTAAGGCCGTGCAGGAAGCCGCAGCCCGCTCAGCCAGCTTTGGCGCCTCGACCGCTGCCGAGGGCGACCTGGCGGAGCTGGTGACGAAGGCCTTTCCCTCGGTCGAAAAGCTGCGCTTTGTCAGCTCGGGCACGGAGGCGACCATGTCCGCGATCCGCCTTGCGCGTGCCTATACCGGGCGCAAAGTGATCATCAAGTTCGAGGGCTGCTATCACGGCCATTCCGACGGATTGCTGGTAAAGGCCGGCTCGGGCGTCGCCACCTTCGGCATTCCCGGTTCGGCTGGCGTGCCGGAAGAGATTGCCGCGCTGACGCTGGCTCTGCCCTTCAACGACATCAATGCGGTCGAAGAAGCCTTCGCGAAACATAAGCACGAGATCGCCTGCATCATCGTTGAACCGGTTGTCGGCAACGCAGGCTGCATTCCTCCCGCTGCCGGCTACCTGGAAGCTCTGCGCGAAATCACGAATCGCGAAAACTCGCTCCTGATCTTCGACGAAGTGATGACCGGCTTCCGCATCGCCCTGGGCGGCGCGCAGGAGCTTTACAACATCACTCCCGACCTGACCACGCTCGGCAAGATCATCGGCGGAGGCCTTCCCTGCGCTGCGTTCGGCGGGCGCGCCGACATCATGAACCTGCTGGCTCCGCTTGGACCGGTCTACCAGGCAGGAACGCTCAGCGGAAACCCTCTGGCCATGGCCGCGGGCATCGCCACCGTCGGCCATCTCGTGCGGCATCGCGATGAAGTCTATCCACTGCTCGAAACGCTCAGTGCAGCCGTCGCCGATGGTGTGGCTGCCGAGGCAGCGCGAGCCGGAGTATCCCTCACAACGAACCGGGCCGGCGCAATGTGGACATGGTTCTTCACCTCGACCAAGGTGACGGATTTCGCGACCGCCGCGAGCTCGGACACAGCCGCCTTCGCCCGCTTTCACCGCGCCATGCTGGAGCAGGGCATCTGGCTGCCGTGCTCGCAGTACGAGGCAATCTTTCTGGGAACGGCACACACGCCGGAAGATATTGCGGCAACGGTCACGGCGGCGCGAACGGCTCTCTCCGGAGCGCTTGCTACTGCCTGAGCAAATAGATGAAACGGCCTATCCCCAGGCATCGACAGTGACAAATCGAACTCCCTGCGCCGACTTCAGCAGCAGGTTCGTCGCCTCGACCGATGCCATGCGGTTTTGTCCAATGCCCGCTTGCCCTCCATCGTGAAGCAGCAGGTTCGAGCCTCGGCCGGCGGCGCGGTTTTTGCGGATGCCTTTTTCGAGATTTCCCACGATCTCTGCCGCCGTCACCGGCCTCCAGTCATAACCCATCGCGTTCCATAGAACCGGAGTCAGCCCGAGTTCACGCGCGGAGCGCAGCACGTCCGGACGGCGCGCGCCGTGCGGCGGACGGAAGTAGCTGACCTTTTCGCCCAAAGCATCCTCGAGCGCGGCGTTCGTCGCGGCCAGCTCCTGCTGCGCCTTTTTCGGAGCGGTCCAGAGCAGCACGGGATGGGTAAATGTATGGTTCCCCACCAGGTGCCCGGCGGCGCGAACCTTCCGCACCAGCTCGCCTCGCTCGCGAACGAAGCGCCCGATCATGAAGAAGGTCGCACGCGTATTCTGCGCGGCCAGCACTTCGAGCAGCCGTTCGGTGCAGGCGTCGTTCGGGCCGTCGTCGTATGTCAGGGCGTATTCATTCGGGTCACGTCCGGCGACGAGCGTGCGTCCAAAGATCTGAGACGTAGGCCACATGCCCGCATAGGCATATCCTCCGGCTGCGAGACCGAGCGCGGCGGCGGCGGATCCTGCAATTGCAGATGCGGATACGGCGAGCATCCTTCCAGTGTAAAGGCAGAAAACCCCGTCCCTGGGGACGGGGTTTTCCAGCTTACTGCAGCAGGTCGACCACGTTCGCAATGAAGTAAGTCAGCGGATCGTACACGACCACGTACCCATCGAAATATCCCATCTGGTAGCCCGGCGGCGGTGGAGGCATATAGCTGTAGAGGTCGCCTGGAAGCGGACTCAGGTAGCCAATGTCCCCGTACGGGAAATATCCACCGACGGAGAATACCGGTCTGCGCGCGCGATTGATGTAGCTGAACCGGTGCGCATAGTAGCGGCGCAGGCGGTCACGGTCGCCCGGACGGAAATTGTACGAGGGGCGACGCGCAGGCGGACGTCCCCACTGCGGCGGACGGTGCGATGGCGGGCGATGTTGAGCGGGAGGCCGATGTACCGGCGGACGTCCACCATTCCCACCCGGGCGCTGGCCGGGATTCGGGCGTGACGGATTTGGACGATTGCCAGGATTGCCGGGGCGATGATTATTCTGCGGGGGGTTCGGCTTCGGCGCAGGACGATTCCCCGGTTGAGGCTTAGGCCGATTTCCGGGTTGCGGACCCGGCTTGTTGCCTGGTTGAGGACCGGGGCGATTGTTATTCTGGGGAGGTCCCGGCCTGTTGGCCGGTTGCTGGGAATACCCGGTGACTGAAATTAAAGCCGCAAGGCACCCGGCCACCGTAAGTCGAAGAATTGCAGTCAGTTTTATCTGCACAGGCCTCCCCTGTCTTTCCAACAGTTCGGCCAGCCTAATGGGCCGCCTAAGACAAGGCAAACGAAAATCCTGCTGCTTGTAGCGTCATGATAAAAATCATGCTATCTTCGGTTTTTATTCGCTTCCCCGGAGTTTTTGATGGCTAATCTGTTCAGTCCTCCCCGGTTCATCGCGATTGAGGGCCCGCTTAGAGTGGGCAAGTCCACACTGGCCCGCGTTCTGGCTGAAACGATCGGAGCGCGCCGCATTGCCGAGCCTGAGAATAATCCGTTTCTCGACCGCTTCTACGCGGCGCAATCGAGCGTGAGCTTCGAAACCCAGATGTGGTTCCTGATGGAACGCTACGAGCAGATGAGAGCTGTAAAGGACTCCGCCGATCCGATCGTGGCGGACTACACCTTCGAAAAAGATAAGCTCTTCGCCTACGTCAACCTCACGGACGCCGAGCTGAGCCTCTACAACCGTTATTACCAGATGTTTCGCTCCGAGGTCCCTACACCCGACCTGGTGATCTATCTCGAAGCCTCGCCCGATGTGTTGAAGCAGCGGCTGAAGCGCAAAGGCGTGGCGGAAGAACAGGCGATCAGCGACGAATATATCGAGCAGATCGCCCAGTCCTACGAGCACTACTTTTTTCACTACACAGCCAGCGACCTGCTGGTAGTGGATACCTCAGAGATCGATTTCGTAGAAAAGAACGAAGACCTGCAGTTGCTTCTGAAAAGGATCTCCGAGCCGGTGAAGGGGAAGCAGTATTTTCTGCCCTTGGGGGCGTAAACGCTGAGCGCGTTTGTTACTGACCATTTCCTTTTTTGTCTTTCAAAAACTCGGCGATGTCGAATGAAATCCCAAGTCGCCAGCGGTCGCGATTCGGTTGAGGCGAGCTCAGGACCGCGACGTTAGGTGCAGCAATGCTCACGGGACTTGAAGGCACGGTTAACAGAACAGCATCGTGCGTCCGAGCCCCCTGAAATCCAACGTCCATGGAACCGAATAGATATACACCGTGAATCGGCGGGAGATAGGTCGCCCCTCCAAAATGGGCAACCGGTCCGCGTAACGAGCCGCCGGTGACATAGTCATTTTGACCCACCTCCACTTCAAAAACAGATGGATAATGTTGCTCTTTCGCTTCGCTGTCATACGCGAAGTGTTTCAGTCTGAAGCCGGCCTGGTAGTAACGATAAAACCTATCGCGATCTTGAGGCAGAAATGCAACATAGCATTCAGTCTGGCCATAGCTTAATTGCTGGTTTGGGCCACTCGCTTGCCCGTTAGGACAGGATTCCTCATATGCAGTCTCACCACCGCTGCCTTTGGGTGCCGGATAAGCACTCTCGATCGCGCTGGTCAGCTCATATACCGTTGGATTCGACTGATTGGCAGACAGTGGTGTGATTGCTCCGGCCTGCACAGAAAGATACGGGCGAGTATGAATCGTCTTCGATTCAGGCAAGAGGTCAAAGTCGTAACCAATCTGGGACTCTAAAGAATAGACAGCCTGTTCAGGTGCCAGCGAGGTGACCGAAGTCAGATAGGACGACGCATTTGAAAGGCCGGAGATTGCGCCCGGCTGGGATATCGAATCAACTCGCAGATAACCATCAAACCAGTGCTTGGTCAGGTAATTATCACAAGGCTCTGTAGCACAACCGAAATGTACGGGGATCTGAACTGCCAGATCTCCCATAAGACGCCCTGTCGGGTTACTTGAACTGGCGGCCGTGACATCGATCCCGGCGCCAACTCTCCAATATATGCTTGGTGCCTTTCCGAGATCTCCCTGTGCCCAGATAGGCGAAGGCGACAGAGTGAGGCAGAAGGCAGCTGAAAACATCCACACAATGATCTTGCGCATGGTGATTTCTCTTTCCAAATAAATTTTTATGTGGGGGAAGAACCAAGGAAGGGGCCTGCGGGGGGTGTCCTAGCGCAGATTACCTGAGCATGGACGGGTGTAACTTAGCACTGCTTCCGGTAACCGCAAAAGAAAAATAGTTACAGTAGAAAGTAATTATCCCTGCATGCGCTTCGGACAAATAATACTTTTCTAAACTTCTTCCAGTAACCGATAACCTGCCCGCTAATTACAAGCAGTGCTAGGCCTGCCACGAAATAGCATCTTCGCCTACAAGCCAGCCCGGCGCAGCAGGCGCTCGTTGTAGCGGTGGGCGGCCCAGGCACCCCAGACCATCGACACCGGCCAGATGAGAAAAGCCGCGTGTCCCAGCGTAATGATGAAGGCCGGGATCGAGAGCACGGCCATCACGATTGCTCCCCAGATGGTGCTGTAGAGCATGCCTAGGGGTCCAAAGAAGAAGGTCAGCACCAGCGAGAGCAGGATACTCTTGGTGGGCGCGACGATGATGGTCGGTGGCTGGGTCATCTGTCTTCTTCTTTGAACCCGGCTCTGCGCAGCTAGTTGTCTCCGTCGACGACGGCGATAAACAGTCCGTCATATCCCCGGCTGCCAACCGTCTGGATGGCGGTCGCCTTCAGCCCCGGTTCGGCGGCAGCGATCTCATACATTCGGCGCACACCCTGCACGTTCGGGTCGGAATCGCCAGCGTCGGCCACGCGTCCGTCGCGGATTACATTGTCGGCGACGATCAGGGTTCCGGGCCGGCTGAGCTTGATCGCCCATTCGAGATAGCCCGGGTAGTCGTTCTTGTTGGCGTCGATGAAGATCATGTCGAAGGGCCGGTGGCCTTCGGAAGCCAGCTTCGGCAATGTCTCCAGCGCTTTTCCTAACCGCACCTCGGCAAGCTCGCCGAATCCCGCATGCTTCAGATTTTTCCGGGCGACCTCGGCGTGCTTCGGATCGGCTTCGAGCGTGATCAGCTTCCCATCCCTGGGTAGTGCGCGGGCCAGCCAGGTCGTACTGTAAGCCCCAAGCGTTCCGATCTCCAGGATGCGTTTTGCTCTCGTGGCCTGGGCAAGAATCATCAGCAGCCTGCCCTGAGTCGATGAAACGGCGATGGATGGCAGCCCCGCCTCCTCGCTGGCCGCGAGCGCTCCCTCGAGCACGGAATCGGCCGGAACAAGCTTTGCCTCGATGTAGTCATCGACTGCAGTCCAGGTCTTCTGCGTCATCGTTTCTGCTTTCCTTTCAATGCGTCGTTGCGTTCTCATACCTGTTTGGACGCGGGCCGATCGCTCCATGTCCCCTGATATCCTTGCATTTAAGGCCCTATACGACTCATGAGCACACTGAAAGCCGTCCGCGGCACCCGCGACCTGCTGCCCCCTGAAACCGAACTCTGGAACCGCGTCGAGCGCACCGCCCGCGAGGTCTTTTCCCGCTACAACTTCGGCGAGATCCGCACGCCCATCTTCGAGGACACCTCGCTCTTCGCCCGCGGCGTGGGCGAAGAGACCGACATCGTCTCGAAAGAAATGTACACCTGGGAAGACCGCGCCCGCGCACAGTCTGAGAAAGCACAGTCTCTGACCCTCCGCCCGGAGAACACCGCAGGCGTCGTGCGCGCCTACATCGAGCACAAGCTGGGCGAGGCCGGCCTTCTGCAGAAGCTTTATTACATCGGCCCGCAGTTCCGCCGCGAGCGTCCGCAGAAGGGCCGCTACCGGCAGTTCTGGCAGATCGGCGCCGAGGTCATCGGCCCCACCAGCGCCGGATCGGAATCGCCGCTGCGCGATGCCGAAGTGCTGGAGATGTTGGCGAGCTTTCTCGACGAGCTGGGCATCAGCGGCTGGCGGCTGGAGATCAACTCGGTCGGCTCGGCGCTCGATCGGCCGCGCTACGTAGCCGCGCTGCGCGAGGCACTGGCTCCGGTCAAGCACCTGATGTGCGAGGACAACCAGCGCCGCGCTGAAACGAATCCCCTGCGCGTGCTCGACTCAAAGGACCCGAACGACCAGGAGCTGATCAACAACCTGCCGAAGATCGCAGATTACCTCGACGAAGATTCGAAGGCGCACTTCGCCGCGGTGCTCGCCGCGCTCGATGCATGCGGCGTTCCGTACCATGTGAATCCGCGGCTGGTGCGCGGGCTCGACTACTACACACGCACGACCTTCGAGTTCACGCACGGCGGGCTCGGCGCGCAGAACGCGCTGCTGGGCGGCGGACGCTACGACGGCCTGTCGGAAAACATCGGCGGACCGAAGGCTCCCGGCATAGGGTTCGCCATGGGCGAAGACCGCCTGATCCTGACGCTGCAGGCGCAGGCCGAGCAACAGGCCACGCTGGCCGATTACTACATCGCTCCGCTCGCCGCTGAGCTAAACCCCGCAGCACTGGAGCTGGCACGCGAACTGCGCCGCAAGGGCCTGCGCATCGAGGTAGGAGACGGCAGCTTCCGCTTGAAGAAGTCCTTCGAGGTCGCAAACAAGCTGGCGAAGAAGATCATCCTGCTCGGCGAGGATGAAGCCAGCACGGGAGTGCTGACCGTGAAGGACTTCGCAACCGCAGAGCAGACGAAGGTTGCGCGCGCAGAGCTGGCGTAAGCCGTGCCGCGAATTTGTAACAAGGCTCATCCTGACGAGCTTCCACTCTTAGGGCAGAAAGTAATGATGGGCGTGCCGATATGGCACGCCCATCATTACTTCCGCGCAGCTTCATGCCGTATTCACTTCCATCGCGATAGACACATACGTTCAACTGGGATGTAAGCCCGCTTTGTATCAGGGCACGGCTTCAGCCGTGCCGTTCCAGCTTAGAAACAAAGGGGCTTCAGCCCCTGCGATGTCCAAACCATCACGCAATGCCTCGCCCGAAAGCCTCTTGAGTTCAACGCGAACCTTCTTTGTCACGGCAAAGGTTCATCAAGGACGAAGCCTCTTCCAAGTTGAGCGGAACGCTACCCTTCTAGTCGCGACACTAAGGGACTACGCGGCGGCTCGAAAATTCGTAGTACACGACTTCGTCGTGATGCCGGACCATATCCATATCCTGCTCACAGTCGACGGAAGTTCAACCGTCGAGAAAGCCGTGCAACTGATCAAGGGTGGCTTTTCACATCGATTGCACAAAGAACTCGGGTACAAGGGCGAAGTCTGGCAGCGGGGATTTTCGGAGGTTCGCGTGAATGATGGAGAAAGCTTCATAGCCCATCGCCGCTATATTTCCGACAACCCTGTAAAAACAGGGCTGGCTGCGGCAGAAGATCAATATCCCTTTTGCTATGTGACATTGGTGAAGAAGAAGCAGGGGCTAAAGCCCTCTTCTCATCTAAACAATCGGCACGGCTGAAGCCGTGCCCTGATACAAAGCCCCTGATACTGAGCCTGATATAAGACGCGATGCCAAACACGATCCAGGGCGCACTTCAGCCTCGCCTCCGAGCTGTTTAAGCGTTCGTTCCGCCATCCACTGTGAGATTTGTACCGGTGATGTAAGCTGCGTCCGGGCCGGCTACGAATGCCACCAGCGCCGCTACTTCGTCGACATGACCATAGCGATTCAACGCGGTAGCGGCCAGCTGCGGAGTGGCCCAGTCACCCGATGCAGGATTCAGATCGGTATCGATTGGCCCTGGCTGGACGTTGTTGACCGTGATGCCTCGACTCCCCAGCTCCCGCGCAAGCCCCTGGGTAAACATCTTCACCGCGCCCTTGGTTGCGGCGTACGCCGTAAGCCCCGGCGTCATGATTCGCTCTCCCACGCATGACCCGATCGAGATGATGCGCCCACCATTCGGCATGTGTTTTAGCACAGCCTGCGTCGTTACCATTACGCCACGTACGTTGATATCGATGACGCGGTTGAGCTCGTCCAGCGGCGTGTCTTCGAATGGCTTCGGGATCGCCGTGCCTGCATTATTTACCAGCACATCGATGCGGCCGAACGCCTTCACCGCCTGTTCTACAGCAGCCGTTACCGCTTTCACATCGGCTGCATCCGCCTGCACAGCGACAGCCTTGTGGCCAAGCGCCTCAACAGCCGACACCACGGCTTCGGCCCCTTTTGCATCTTTCGAGTAGGTGATTGCAACGTTGGCGCCTTCCTGAGCCAGCCGTTTGGCGATGGCTGCTCCGATGCCGCGCGAAGCGCCCGTAACGAGCGCAACTTTTCCTTCCAGTGAATGAGACATTCAGCCTTACCTTTCTGTAAATCGATGAGCGATGTATCGCCAGCCCCGGCGGGCGATACATGCCCCCGCGGCGGGAACCGGCCACTCGAACCATAACCGTTTCCCGGCTGCTGGAAAATTGCTTTGTAGGCAGAGAGGTTATGCTTTCTAGGCAGAGGTGAGGCGTGGAACTCAGGCATCTTCGTTACTTTGTGGCGGTGGCCGAGGCGGGAAGTCTCAAATACGCGGCCGAAGAAAAACTTCATACTACGCAGCCCTCTCTCAGCCGCCAGATTCGTGATCTCGAAGCGGAAGTGGGAACGCCGCTGTTGCTGCGCGGCACAAAGGGTGTCGAGTTGACGCCAGCCGGCCGGATCTTTCTGGATCATGCGCGCGTCATGCTCTCGCAGGCTGAGGCTGCGGTGCAGTCGGCCAGGCAGGTCGCTCACCCGGTCAAGCCATCCTTCGCGCTGGGAATCATGATCGGCCACGAGACAACCTGGCTTCCCGAAGCGTTGCGAATTCTCCGCGATGAATTAACCAACCTGCGGGTCGTCATCTCCACCCAGAACTCTCCGCAGCTTGCGGCTGCGCTTTCCGATGGAAGAATCGACGCTGCATTTATGCGCCGCGAAGATGGAAGCACCGATCTCGGTTTCGTGCCTTTGATCGAAGAGTCTTTCGAAGTGTTTCTGCCCCGCGAACACCCTCTCGCCGCGAAAAGATCCATACGCCTGGAGGAGCTTGCGGGTGAGACGTTTCTCAGCATCTCGGGGATGGCGCTCAGTATCTCAGGCAAGCCTCCGGCGCTTCGAAGGGCTATCGATAAATACATGCGCGACCAGGGAGTAGAGATCAGGCCAAGCCATGAGGTGGATAACCTGGGAGCCGTCACCTCGCTTATTGCTTCCACCGGGGGCGTTGCGCTGTTACCGGTCTACGCAAAAACCTTTCTGCCGGAATCCGTGACGACGCGTCCGCTTCATGGACCCGCCCTTAAAATCGATCTCTCCATCGGTTACCGCAAGACAAACAACTCGCCGATTCTCAGGGGATTTCTTGCAGGCGCAAACCAGCTGTGCGTCGCGCAACGTTCTCCGGCAGCGGAGCCGGCTCAGGCTGAAGACCAGTTTCTGTCTGCTTCCATCGCATTTGCGGAGATTCCTACGCCTTCGGAATCATCGCCTCGCGCACGCTCTTCGAATTGAAAGGCTCTCCCGCATGCAGCGTCATCTGCAGACGCTTGCCTCGCCGCACGTTGTAGACGAGCGCCGGGCGGAAGCAGACGATGCAGCGACCGGCTTCACGGCGGGCACTGGGATAAAGGATTCCGTTCGACTGCTTCGCCAGAAGTTCAGCGGCGAGACGTTGTGGAGCGGCGTAGCAGGCAGGTACTGGATCGGGCTCGAGGAAAGACTTCGCTTCTTCCGCGAACCCTTCCTGGGTTAGATCATGTGCGCGCATGGTGAAGTCAGCGAGGTAGTCGTCGAACATGGAGATTTCGTCATCGGGCCAGCTGATCTCTTCCAGATGCCGCAGCTTGTGGAAGGCCACCTCGGCAAGGGATGTATCGCGCTCGAGTCCTGCATACCAGGCTCCGCGCTCTCCGTTATTGAAGCGGCCGCCTTCCGGTGAGGCGTGTGTGAAAGCCGCATTGACGATGTGCGCGTACTCCACTCCGAAGACCAGCTCGTGGACGCCGATGCCGGGCAGCAATCCTTCTTCGCCGAGCAGGCGTTCGTTGGTGGCTCCATCGAGCTGCATCAGCTCTTCGAGCGTGTGCGCTTCGTCGGTCAGGCGCGAGAGCACGGAGACTCCGTCGCTGTACTTCGACGGAATCAGGCGATGCGTGTTGCGCAGGCGAACCTCTGTAATCGGGGGAAACGAGGACATGGCTTCTTTCTTATGGATCTGTATCCAATGCCGAGGCGCTACTGACCGCCCCGGCGCGCATCGAGCAGCTGACGAACGGTGATCATGCCCGGCAGTCCACGCTGCATGATGTATTCGAGCGGCGTCTGTCCGCGGAAGATCGGGTTCGTATTCGGCAGCGTCATCCACGCATCGGCGAGCTTTTTGCTGTAGAGAATGTTCAGCGCCTTGAAGATGCCGAGCAGCAGCGAGATGCGCGTGAGCGTGTCCTGGTCGAGAGCTTTACCGGCGCTTTCTTTCTTCAGCCCGTAATACGAGCCATTCGAGACGCCGCCCAGCAACACGCGGGCATCGGGATCGCGCAGGCTCCACTTCTCGACGATACCGAGAAAGCCTTTGATTGCGGCCGGGCTCAGGCGGCGGCGGGTTTCGGGCTGCGAAAGGTCAGCCGCCTTTTCGGTGGCATAACCGGGGACGTAGTCCGGGGCAAGGACTGCATGAGACGAAGCGGCCATGGATTGTCTCTCCATTTCTGTAGATATATTGCATCATTTTCGATGCGGCCGACAAGACAAACGTCGCGGGGTCATGGTTTTGCTTTTTCTTCGCCCATGCAAAGGATAGCATTTCGCCGCTCATAGTACAGTTTCCATTGGAGATGGAACCCACGAACCCACCACGACCTTATGCAATCCCGGTGCTGATCGGCTTTCTGGCCGTCAGCCTCGGTGTTGGATTTCTCGGCTCGCTGTTCAGCGCCCCGGAGATTTCCGGCTGGTATGCATCGCTGGCCAAGCCGCCGCTCAATCCGCCCAACTGGATCTTCGCGCCCGTATGGACCGCGATCTACATACTGACTGCGGTCGCGACATGGATCGTCTGGAAGACTCGCTTGAGCGACTGCCGCAAGACGGGACTGCGCATCTTCTGGGTGCAGCTTGGGCTCAACCTGCTCTGGAGCTGGACCTTCTTCTCGCGCCATCAGATCTTTACCGCCTTCGTTGACCTGGTCGTGCTCTGGGTTGCGGTCCTGCTTATGGCGCGCAGCTTTCGGAAGATGAGCATTCCGGCAGCCAGCCTGCTTGTGCCTTATCTGCTGTGGGTGGCGTTTGCCGGTTATCTGAACTTCGCCATCTGGCGCATGAACTGACCGGGTGCCGATGCGCAAAATTGCCTTGCTGCTCGTATGTTTTGCAGCGTTCTCCGCACAGGCCAAAGTAAGTCTCGCGCCGGTTCCTGAAGAGGTCCGCAGCACGCGTTTTGATATCCGCATCGACGGCCAGCCCGCACAGGTGACGCACGCAGCAGCCAACTACGACTTCCTCAATTTTGATCTCAAGGGCAAAGCGAAAATCTCGATCACTGCGCCGACAGATGACTACTGGAGCAAGGGCGTCGAGGTGCAGCCGTGGAGGCTCGGCATCCGCCCCTTCGTACAGGGACGAACGATCAGCTTCACGCTCGACCATCCTGTAAAGCTCTCCATTGCGCGGCCCGGCGAACACCTCGCCGGGGCGACCATGCTCTTCCTCTTCGCAAACGCTCTCGAGACAGATGCTCCCGCGCCCAACGATCCACACGTCCGCTACTACGGACCGGGGATACATCGCGAGAGCATCGATGCGAAAGCAGGCGACAACATCTATCTCGCGCCGGGAGCCGTGGTCTTCGGCAGCCTCAACATCTGGCAGGTAGAGAACGTGAAGGTCTGGGGGCGCGGGACTCTTATCTATGAGGGAACCCAGAACCCCAACGATGACGATGGCTGGAAGCAGCTGAAGAACTGGCACTGCATCGGCATGAACGATGCGCATCACGTCTCGATCAGCGGCATCACCTGCGTGGTGCGAACGCGCACCTGGATGATCCAGATGAAGGACTCAGGCCAGGTCACCTTCGACAACGTTAAGGTGATCGGAGGCAGCGACGCCAATGCCAACCAGGACGGCATGGACTGGCTGGGCGGCGGCGATACGGTCGTGCGCGACTGCTTCATCCGCGCCGCCGACGACGTCTTCGCCATGCAGGGCAACTGGGACGGCTATGACCATGCAGCAATGATCGCGCCCGGGCATGATGTATCGAACATCACCGTAGAGAACAGCGTCGTCTCGACCAGTATCTCGAATGTCGTTCGCGCCGCCTGGCCGGAGAAGGTCTTCAACGGCACGAACTTCACCATGCGCGACTCCGATGTAATTCATGGCGGCATCGGTTCATGCGGCATTCCGTTCGCGCTCTTCGAAATGTGGGCAACGAACGGCGCAACCGGCCACTCCAGCGGCTTTCACTTCGACAATATCCGCCTCGAAGACTGGTACTCGCTCGCGCAGATCGAGCAGCCGAATCCTTCGATCGGCGATGTGACCTTCACAAATATCTGGTCGATTGAAAATCCGTCGCTCGTGCCTTCGACACTTCTGGGCGATATCGACGGCGTACGCATGGATCACGTCCGCATCGCCGACCGCATTGTCACAAACAATGCAGAGCTTCCGATCACGGCGATAGGCGGAGCTAAAGACCCTGTCTATACGCCCGGCCCGGTTCACGCGGCTTTCAGCTACACGCGCGGCGCAATCCGGCCAAAAGATCGCGTGGCCTTCGACGCATCGGCATCCGGCCCGCACATCCGCCGCTACCAATGGTCTTTCGGAGACGGCACCACCGATACCGGGCGCAAGGTGCATCACGAATTCGTGGACAACTCGGGCACGCTCTGGGATCACACCGGGCGCTACCGGGTCATCCTCACCGTGACTGACGACGCGGGACACACCGACTCCATCTATCAGCCGGTCGCAGTGAGTGATGTTGTGCGCAGCGCGAATCTCGATGCCGGGCGACAGGCTGGCCTGAAGTATCGCTACTTCGAAACCGCCGCACTCAACGATCTGAAGATGGCCACGCCGAAATCCGAAGGTATCGTGCCCACCTTCGAAACCACAGTCCGCAAGCGGGACGACAACTACGGCATGGTCTTTACCGGCTTCCTCGATGTGCCTGCCGATGGCGGATACACCTTCACCATGCTCGCCCGAGACGGCGCACGGCTGGAGATCGACTCCACGATCGTCGCCGAAAACCCAGCCCCTTTCGCGCAGGTCTGCGGATCGGCCGGCAACGCCGTGCAAACCGCCGGAGGCAGCATCAGCCTGCGCGCCGGGCGGCACCCTCTGCGCGTCTCGATGACCCACACCTCCGGACCCCACGACTTCCGCGTGCTCTGGCAGGGCCCGGGCGTGCCGTTGGCGACGCTTCCGCCTGAATCGCTCACACACTGATCGCATCCAACCGGGTATGCGAGTCATCACCCTTGAAGAGCACATGACCATCCCGGAGATCGTGAAGGCGACCTCTCATATCGGAGCAGGCAGCAGCGACTACATGCGCGCGATCCAGGAAAAGCTGATCGACGTGGATCAGGCCCGCATCGCCGACATGGACGCCAACGGCATCGATCTCCAGGTGCTCTCGCAGGTGTCCACCGGTCTCGATCTGATCGATCCGGCAGAAGCCACAGCGCTGGCTCGCGCCACCAACGACCGCATGGCGCAGGCCATCGCCGACCGCCCAACGCGCTTTGCAGGCTTCGCAGCATTGAACACCACCGAGCCCGAAAAAGCAGCGCGAGAGCTTGAGCGCGCCATGGCGATCAAAGGCTTCGTGGGCACGATGCTCCATGGAACATCGAATGGCCTGTTTCTCGACGACCCGCGCTTTTCCCCGATCTTCGAAGCAGCGCAGGCGCTCGACGCGCCGATCTATCTGCATCCCGCGCCGCCGCCCGAGACGGTACAGAAGGCCTACTACAGCGGACTGGGCGATCCAACGGATTACATGCTGGCAACCGCAGGCTGGGGATGGCACGTTGAGACAGGCATGCACGCGCTGCGGCTGATCGTGAGCGGACTCTTCGACCGCTTCCCGCGCCTGAAGATCATCATCGGACACATGGGCGAGAACCTGCCTTTTTCCATCGTTCGCGCCAGCACCGTGCTTTCCCGCGGAGCGAAGAACCTGAAGCGCCCGGTGAAGGAGTACTTCGACGAGCATTTCTGGATCACGACCAGCGGCTACTTCTCGAATCCCCCGCTGAAATGCGCCCTCGAGGTCTGCGGCGCCGAACGCATCCTGTTCTCGGTGGATTACCCGTTCGGTTCGAACCGCGCAGGCCGGGAGTTCCTCGATTCCATGCCGGTGAGTGATACCGATAGAGCGAAGATCGCCGGGCTGAATGCAGCAAAGCTCCTGAAGCTGTAACGCCCACATACTTTGTCATCCCGAACGCAGTGAGGGACCTGCTCTGGCGACCCTAGCTGCGCCCGAGCCTGCTTATTCACCACAGAGGACACAGAGAACACGGAGGGTTCATGCAACCGGCTAGCTCATCGACTGCCGGGATGCTTCTGTGGTCTTTGTGTCCTCTGTGGTGAAATCTCTTTGAAATTTCGGCGAACCGTGCCGATTCGGGCAAAAAGCAGGTCCCTCACTGCGTTCGGGATGACAAATTGAGGAGCGCAGAGTAGCGGCGGCGTCATCGTGCCGAAATCCGTACAATAGAACGTACTGTGACACTGGACTTTTTAGGCAATCTGACGCGCACCCACACCTGTGGCGAGTTGCGAGCGAGCGACGCGGGCAAATCCGTCGTTCTTCTTGGCTGGGTCAACCGGCGCCGCGATCACGGCAACCTGATCTTCCTCGACCTGCGCGACCGCTACGGCATCTCGCAGGTGGTGCTCGACAAGGACCTCGGCACCGAGGCCCATGGCAAGGCCGAACAGGCTCGTTCCGAGTACGTCGTCGCCGCCATCGGCAAGGTTCGCCTGCGCGATGCCAACGTGATCAATCCCAAGATGGATACCGGCGAGATCGAAGTCGTAGCCGACCAGCTTCTGCTGCTGAACGACGCGAAGCTCGCGCCGTTTTCGCCCGCCGAAGAGGCCATCGCCAACGAAGAAGTCCGCCTCAAGTACCGCTATATCGACCTGCGCCGCCCGGAGATGCAGCACAACCTCCACGTGCGCCACAAGGTCGCGATGGCCGTACGCCAGTATCTTTCCAGCCAGGGCTTCTACGAGATCGAGACGCCGTTCATGACGCGCTCGACTCCTGAAGGCGCGCGCGATTACCTGGTGCCCAGCCGCGTGCATCCGGGTGAGTTCTACGCGCTGCCGCAGTCGCCGCAGCTCTTCAAGCAGATCCTCATGATCTCCGGCATGGACCGCTACTTCCAGATCGCCCGCTGCTTCCGCGACGAAGACCTGCGCGCCGACCGCCAGCCCGAGTTCACGCAGATCGATCTCGAAATGACCTTCCCGCAGCAGGAGACGGTCTTTCGCGTGGTCGAAGGCTTCCTCTCGGAAGCGTTCAAGGCCGTGGGTATCCACCTGCCGACGCCCTTCCCGCAGATCACCTACGACGAGGCGATGCGCAACTACGGCATCGACAAGCCCGATCTTCGCCTGCCTGGACTGGTAGACCTGAAGCCTGCCTTCACCGCCGAAAACCTGGCCGCGCTCCAGATCGATGCGAACCTGCCCGTCATCGGCCTGCGCATTCCCAGGGTCGGCGAGCTCTCGCGCAAGGATCGCGACGACAACAAGCCGCTCTTCGATCAGCGCAAGGGCGCGAAGTACATCGACGACCTCAAGCGTCTCGAAAAGGGATTCCCCGAAGCCGCCGCCAAGGTGCGCGAGCTTGCGGGTGGAGAAGCCGACGACCTCATCATCATCGTTGCCGGAGATGCCGCCGCGCACATCCGCGCCTCTGACACCAAGAGCGAAGGCCGCCTGAGCGAGCGAGAGATCGCCATCTACTCGGCCGCCGGAAACTTCCGCGTCGAGCTGGCGAAGAAGTACGCCGACCGCCACGGAGCCTTCGCCGTAACCGACAACGTCGTCGCCTCGGAAGAGCGCAACACCGGCCTGGCAGACGGATCTGTCGCGTTCCGCCCCATCTGGGTCACCGACTTCCCCATGTTCGAGTACGACGAGGAGACGCACAAGTGGATGCCGTCGCACCATCCCTTCACCTCGCCGCATGAGGAGGACATGGACCGCCTCGTCTCCGACCCGGCCTCTGTGCGCGCCCGCTACTACGACATCGCGATGAATGGCCTCGAGCTCGGCTCGGGCTCGATCCGTATCCACCAGCAGCAGGTGCAGGCAGAGATCTTCCGGGCTCTAGGCATGAGCGACGAAGAGGCCAAGTCGCGCTTCGGCTTCTTCCTCGACGCGCTGCAGTACGGAACGCCTCCCCACGGAGGCATAGCCCTCGGCCTGGACCGCATCGTAATGATCCTCGCCGGAGCCTCCAGCCTGAGAGAAGTAATCGCCTTCCCCAAGACCGCCAAGGCCATCGACCTGATGGTCGATGCACCAACGCCGGTCAGCGATATGCAGCTTAGGGAGCTGCATATCAAGCCTACGAAGCAGTAGCGGTTTTACTGCTGCAAGCGAAAGGGGATGGCTCGATGAGCCATCCCTCTTTGCTTGCTATAAAATGCATTCCAGTCGCAATTACCCCGATAGACCAACAATGTTTCACGGAGCGTCTTTGAGTCTTCACGTAAATTACGAGATTCGCTGGAAAAACTACCGTGCCTTTGAAGATACGGATTGGATTGCCCTAAAGCCTCTCACTATATTTATCGGCCCCAATAACGCGGGTAAAAGCAGCATTGTTAGCCCTCTCTTATTGATGGGGCAGACCATGGCCTCGCGAGAAGCGGTAGCTCCTTTGGTAACCAGAGGTCCAGTCATCGATCTCGGCCTGTACAAGGATATTGTACATAAGGGTGACACCACAAAAGATATGTTCCTCGGGTTCCGCTTCCACCTGCATAAGCCTACACCCAAGAAACTTGGCAAACTCGGAACCTATCCTCCCGGCTCAATCGAAGTAACGCTGTCTTCAGATCAAGAGTCGAAAGATCCATATCTCCGTCGGTTTGAACTCAAAGACATTCATGATCGTTCCATGTTCTCTCAAAGCATTAACAAAGAAGGAAACTATGACTTATCGAGTGACTGGATCAACTTACGCAACGGGTGGGAGCGCGGTGCCATTGAAAAAAATAAGCCCATAAACTTCCTCTTTTCACCTGCCGGTGCATTGCGTGGCTACCAAACAGAAGACGGTAGCGAGAAAGCAAAAGAGGTTAAATTTTCTAAACCTTTCTCTATGTACCTGATCGCATTGGGGCACATGTTCGACGAGATTCGAGACGTTTTTAGGGATCTGGCGTACATCGGACCATTGAGGGATCGCCCTCGTAGATATTACGAGATATCTAACGATATGCCAGATTCAGTCGGTTCTCATGGCGAGCATATGGCAAGCCTTTTACATAGAAGAATGCCCCTGATCCGGACTAAGTTGAATGACTGGGTACGGCGATTTGAATTTGGGCGAGAGCTTAAGCTTAAAAAGCTGTCCGACGACCAATTATTTTCACTCTTTTTTACAGAATCAGTAGGATATCGCGAAACAAACATCACGGATTCAGGCTTTGGCGCGTCGCAAGTTTTACCGCTGATAGTGCAGGCTCTTACTGCTCCCACGTCAAGTATCACTATTGCCGAACAGCCGGAAATCCATTTGAACCCTCGCTTGCAATATGCGCTGGCAGATTTATTTGTCGATATGGCAACCAACGACCGGCGAGTAATTGTGGAGACTCATAGTGACCACTTGCTACTAAGACTTCGACGTCTCATTGCGCAGGGACGGATCGACCCTGCACAGGTCGCCCTATATTTTGTAGAGAAAAAGGATGGAATATCTTCGATACGAGATATTCCACTGCAAGCAGATGGAGGAATAGAGCAGGCAGCATGGCCAAACGGTTTTTTTGAGGATGGACTTCGAGAATCTCTGGCGCTTGCTAACGCGCAGTCGGAACGGATGAAGAAACGGAGCAGAAAGCCCGCAGGAGAGGTTAATGCTCGTTGACTTGGTGATTGATACTAATATTTTCCTGCATGCTCAGAATAAACAAGAGAAGCGTCAAAAAAGCTGTGAAGCATTGGTCGCTTTATTCAAAGATTCAAGTTGCAAAATTTGTGTTGATGAAGGCTTTGATCTGGACGAGTCTAGAAATCGAAGCATCATCGGGCAGGAATATACAAAACATCTACGCATCGGATCATTGGGTTATGCTCTAGTCGAATATCTTGCACGCTCCGGAAGGATTTCATTTGTTTCCACGAGAGTTTCTGTACAAGTGAGCCGACACATCCGTCAGGTTACCAAAGGACCAGATAGAACGTACGTTAGAGTTGCACACAACTCCAACGAGAAGACCCTCGCATCTCACGACTTTACCGACATTTCTTCGGCCATACGCCAAAGGTTAAGAGATGCAATAGATGTTAGCGTTCTTGACTCATCTGAAATCATTGAGCTCCTCAAAAAAGCTTAAAACAACCTAATGCTGGAATCCCTATTTCTTCAAGATGGGGATTCTTTTCCAATTCATTTAAGACTGAAAGCATGCGCCACCACATTTCTTCGAAAACACCGAAGATCTTATACCAATAGCGAGGTCCGGCTTTCGCTGGCCCTCGCTATTGGTTAGAAGCTCCCATTTAGAAGAACAGGAGGGTGGCTTCTTTGCTCTCTGCGCTCGTTACGCGGCGTTGATCTGGTGCCTGCAGAATAGGGGCATGGTTGACCGTCGCCGCTTTCTTATTCGTTCCCTTGCTCTTACTTCTACTGCTCTTCCCGGCGCTGCGTTTGCCAGGGTGTTGCTTCTTCCAGTGGATCGGATAGGCAGCTTGTTGCCGAGATGCAGCAGAAGCTGGCGCACGAGCTGGACGATCCCGCTGCTGCGGTTGCGATCTCTCCGGAGATTCTCGATGTCTGTTTTGAGTGGACGCCGCCCATGCGTCCGGCGGCGGAGTTGCGCGCTGTGGTTGCCTACAGCTTCGGCAACCGTCTGGCGGCGGATGGCAAGTCTCAGCCTGCTCCCGGTCCGGTGAACGAGGCGTTGGCTGATGCAGTTGTCCGCGTGCGTGCCCTGCTGCCGGCTGGATCGCGGGTCTATGCGCAGTGGGAGATTGCGCATGTTCTCACCAGTAAGCATGGCATCAAGGACGTGGTGAGTATCGAACCGGTGGTCGCTGCCGATGGCTCCGTCACCTACCTGAGCACGGATGGCGTTGCCGAGGATGTGGTGAAGAAAGCTGGCGGAGCAGCAGCGCTGGGTCCGGTTGCGGTTGTCGGTCATCGCGATCATGCGAAGCGCTGCGTGCTGACTTCGCGGGCGCGTGGGATGGACGCCTGGGTGGCACGCGAAGTTCCTTTGCCTGTCGTCTACGATGCCGAATCCGGACAGCCGTGGACGCGCCGCCGCGATCTCTACCTGCTACACGACATGGCTGCGCAGATGATGATGATGCGCGCCCGGCGCATCGCCGAAGCTTATCCGCAGGGGTAGCTGAGGCCTACGATCCCGGCCCCACTCAAGCCCAGATGCGGGCTTGAATGGGCCACCCTGCATTCATATCGGACCCGCTCAGTTCTCCTGAAAGAGCTTGACCACTGCCGTCATCTGCTCGCCGCCGAAGCCCTCTTCGATCGCCTCGTGGAAGACGCTGCGGCTGGCCTCGATGGTGGGCGCGTGTCCGGCACCTCCGGCGGTCTTAAGGGTATAGCGGAAGTCCTTCTCGATGAGCTCGACCGGAAACTGCGGCGCGAAGTTTTCGCTGAGCATCGATCCTGTTGCGCGCGTCGCGATGGTGCTCCATGCAGGAGTGGCGGCGACGGCATCGAGCACCTTCTTCGGATCGGCGCCCTGGCGCTTGAGCATGCCGATGAGCTCTGCGAGTGTGGTCACCTGCACGCCCATCAGTGTGTTGGTGGCGAGTTTTGCGAGCGCTCCCGCACCGAGTTCACCGACGTGCTGGATGCTCGAGCCGAGAACCTTGAGCAGCGGTTCGACGCGAGCGAGGACTTCGGCGTCGCCTCCGACAAGATAGACAAGCTGCGCTGCTTCGGCCTGCGGGCGGCTGCCGGAGACGGGCGCTTCGAGCAACGCAACCTTCTTCGCAGCAAAGACTTTGCCCAGCTCGCGCACCCATTCGGGTGTGAGCGTCGAACTCTCGATGGCGATGGCACTCGGCTCGATGCCGGCGAGCGCTCCGTTGATGGGGTCGAGCCAGACTTCGCGCGAGGCTTCGTCGTCGCGCACCATGGAGAAGACGAACTCGACGTCGGTTGCAGCCTCTTTCGGCGTTCCGGCCAGTTTTGCTCCGGCGGCAACCACCGGCTCGGCGGTAGCGGCGGTGCGGTTCCAGACTGTGACCTCGTGGCCTGCCCTCAGCAGGTTCGCCACCATGCGCGAGCCCATCGCGCCCAGACCGAGAAATGCTACTTTGCTCATCGTTGCCCCCTCCAGGATCCTTTTATCAATCTTAAAGGGGGCACGAGTCAGCTGCCTTCGCCCGCTAGTTCCGCGGATAAAGACAATGCTCGAGGCTGGCTTCGATATTCTCGATCAGCCTGCGCATTTCGACGAGACGCTCGTCCATGGCATGGATGAATGGAGTCATCTGGTCATCGACGATCTGCTCGGTCTGCCATGCGCGCTGTACAACGGTGTTCATGGTGGAGCTGAGCGCCGAGGAGTAGCCCTCGAGCGCATACTGGAGGCCGCAGACGAATCCAGCGGTTTCCGCATCCGGAGAAAAATCCGGCCGCGAGATCACGGTAGAGAGAAAAGACTCGACCCGTGCCACCGGCGTGATGTCGACAACCACGCTGCCCCAGCCGGCGATCTTTCGATATCCCGGCCGGGCAAGAGGAAGCTGCCAGGTCATCCACTCGGATCGCTTTGCTGCGTTTGGCAGGTTGCCGCGAACGCGTGCGAGGATAGGGTTTCCGGTCATCGCAGCCTTATGCAGCGAGGGCTCGAGCGCGATGGCCACCTCTCCGAGAACATCGTAGATGGTGTTTTCGAGGTGATCCTCGAGCGAGGCACAGTTGTTCCGGGCGAGTGCGGTGTTCAGGCAGCGATAGCGGTTTTGGGCGTCACGGATCCCGACGCCGATAGCGCTGGCATGTGAAAAGTGAGTCAGCCATTGTCTGGCGTTCATCAGGGCTGAAAGATCAAGGCTAGGAAAACGATAAGGTCTGCAATTACGGTTCACGCTTGCTCCGCTTAATAGAAATCAGGTCTCACCGGTGCATAGTGCGAACATTGAATGTATGACAAGAAGCAGCCTCTCGCAACCACCCCGGTCAAGTTAAAACTGTAAGAGCAGGCTTATTGAAAGGAAATTCATGATTCTCAAAGATGACCTCGTGCAGGATGTTCCTACGGCCAACGGCCCGATGCGCACTTACTTCTTTCATCCGGCGGTGGAGGACGCGCAGTTCCCCGGCATCATTCTTTATTCCGAGATCTTCCAGATGACCGGCCCTATTCGCCGCTTCGCGACCTTCCTCGCCGGGCATGGCTACCTGGTGGCGGTGCCCGAGGTCTATCACGAGCTGGAGCCTGCGGGCACGGTGCTCGCTTACGACCAGGCCGGTTCGGACAAGGGCAATTACGACAAGTATGCGAAGGAGCTCTCAGCCTATGATGACGACGCTCGTTCGCTGCTGCGCCACATGGCCGCGATGCCGCAGTGTAATGGGCGGCTGGGCGTAGTAGGCATCTGCCTCGGCGGACACATCGCCTTCCGCGCCGCGATGAATCCCGAGGTGCGCGCGGCGGTCTGCTTCTATGCGACGGACATTCACTGCGGCACGCTCGGCGCCGGTAAGAAAGACGACTCGTTGGCGCGCGCTGGAGAGATCAAGGGTGAGCTGCTGCATATCTGGGGGCGGCAGGACCCGCACGTTCCTCTCGAAGGCCGCCGCAAGCTGCTGGCGCGCCTCGACGAGGTGCAGGCCAACTACCAGTGGATCGAAGTGAACGGAGCGCATGCCTTTATGCGAGACGAAGGCTATCGCTACGACCCTGAGCTTGAGTACCAGCTCAAGGGCATGATGCTTTCGGTCTTTCACCGCAAGCTGGCTCTCGGCTTCTAGGGCTTTGTTTGTGCGAGGACCTGCGCAAATGCGGGCGTGGGTTTCTCGTCGAATGCGGCCAGGCACATGCGCGCCTGGAACCATATGTAGGCGCGCGTGGGGCCGAGCTTCTCGTAGTTGTCGTTGAAGTACGCCTCGACCTCCTGTCCTTGAGGAACGGGATTGGGCCAACGCTCGAGAATGCTTGCAAAGACGGCCCTCTGACGAGCGATGACGGACGGGTCATGCTCCTGCCACCATGCCGCGGCTATACGATCGGCCCCGTATTCGACGCCGTAATGGTCTTTGCTCTCCGTCACACCACGGCAGGCCTGCCACCAGTGTCCCAGCTCATGCACCACAACCCAGTGGTGAACGCCCATTTCGAAGTCCGCGCGCGCCTGGTCTTCTGTGGCGGATGGGCCAGCGCCTCTCAGGAAGAGGTTTCTTTCCTCGTCCTTCAGCAGTGTCCAAGCCGAGACGGTGAGCGTGTTGGTGTCGGGATCGTAGCTGCCGAAGGAAGGCACGTCGGCGACGGCCAGTTTGGGGGCGGCGATGCGGCATGGTGCTCCGGCACGCGATGCGGCCTGCGTGAACTGGTCACGCAAGGCAGTCATCTTCGTAGTTGTATAAGCAACATCGTCGGCTCCTGGCGTAGCCTGCGAAAAGCCGCTTGTTGCACAACCGCACCAGATTGCGATTTCTGCCAATATGCGAAATCTCTGCAGCTTCATGTGCCTCCCCGGATCGCAGCTAGTTCAGAGAAGGCACACATGCCCTAAAGCTGCCTTCGACGGATGCAATCAGCTTTCTCATTTCAATAACGCGATCGTCCATCGACTGTATCGCCGGCGCGAGTTGAGCGGTATCGGCCTGGTCTGCCTGCCATGCTTTACGCACGACCGACGTCATGGTGCTGGTCAGCGCGGCCGAGTAGTCGTCGAGGCAGTGCTGGAGGGATTGCACGAATCTCACAGCGTCAGGATCCAGTCGTCTATCCTGGCGAGCCATGACGCCAGCCAATGTTGACTCCATCCTGGCAAGAGGCGTCACGTTCACAACCGCGCTGCCACACCCGAGAATCTTTCTATGTCCTGGCCTGACGAGCGGGACGTGACAGGTTATCCATTCCGCAGGCTCAGTGGCATTCGGCAGCTGGCCGGCAATGCGCACGCACACGGGACTTCCGGTGTCCTTGACCTTCAACAACAAGGGTTCGACCGCGAGCGCGACCTCACCGATGATGTCGTGGATCGTGTTGTTCAGATGATCTTCGATAGCTGCGCCGTTGATCGTGGCAAGCGCAGGATTGAGACATTGATAGCGGTTCCTGACATCGCAGACACCCAGCCCTATAGCTTTCGCATGCAGGAAGCGATGGAGTGATTGCCGGGCAATTACGAGAGACGATAAATCAAAAGCAGGAAGATGAATGGGTCGGCAGGAAGAAGACATAATCGCTCCAATAAGGAGAGGATGAGTGATGACAAGGTGCAGCGCGAAATACGAATGTAAGACAAGTTAATAAGTCTGACAAACATTCTGTTTTGTCGCTTAACCGACTTAGATAAGCTAACCGGTGGATAACGAAGCCGCATCGACAACGGGATCCGTTTCCGCCATACTGCCGTTGAAGCAAATCGAAGAATGGGAGTGTGCAACGTAATGTGCGATGACTTCATACACCAGGGACTTACGCATGATCCGGCCGTGTCGCGACGTACGTTTATGGCTGCATCGGTTGCAACGGCTGTGTTGCATTCCGCGTCGCTGACGGCACAGTCCAGGGTCGTCGAAAAGGATGTAAATGTGCCGATGGCCTCGGGCGTCTCAGACTCGGCGCTCTTCTATCCCGAAGGCAAAGGCCCATGGCCCGCGGTGCTGGTGTGGACCGACATTCTCGGACTGCGGCCAGTCTTTCGCGAGATGGGGCGCAGGCTGGCTGCCGAGGGTTATGTCGTGCTGGTGCCCAACCCTTTTTATCGAAACGCAAAAGCTCCGGTAGTGGATGGCTCTTTCGACTTTTCGAAGCCCGAAGACCGCGCCAAGGTAATGCCGCTCGCCGCGGCGCTGACTGCCGATGCCGGCTTCAGCGATGCGAAAGCCTACACGGCATTCCTCGATCAGCAGCCGCAGACCGACAAGACGAAGAAGATGGCCGTGCAGGGCTATTGCATGGGCGGTCCGTTGACTTTCCGGACGGCGGCATCGCGCGCAGATCGCATCGGCGCGGCAGCCACCTTTCACGGCGGTGGCCTGGTAACCGACAAGCCCGATAGCCCGCACCTGCTCATCCCGCAGATGAAAGCCGAAGTACTCTGCTGCGTAGCTGCCAACGATGACGAACGCGACCCGACCGCAAAGGACAAGTTGAAGGAAGCCTTCGCCACAGCGCATCTGAAGGCAACCGTGGAAGTCTACGCGGGTTGCAACCACGGGTGGACAGTCCGCGGAAGCCAGGTCTACAACGAGGCCGGTGCGGAGCGAGCCTGGTCAGAATTGACGGCACTCTACAAACGCAACCTCAGCTAGCGACCTTCCGCAGAAAGCGGCATCAACCGACCGTGAGCAGCTCTTCAAAGAATCCTCCGATCTGCTGCTCCCGGTCGATGAAGTGGATCTCGAGAATCCAGTGGCGCTGCTGGCCTTTTTCGTCTGTAGAGCGCAGCTTGAGGTTGCTCCTGGGATGGATGTAGAGCGAGACCTTGTCGTCTGCGATGCGTTCGTGGGGAAACTGTCCAATCAGGTGGCCCGCGATGGGCCCGCCCCATTCCCACCCATACCTTCCGGCCAGTGAAGCAGCGTAGGCAAAGAACTCGCTGGAAGTAAGCTCGGGATGCTCCTTGAAGTAGCGCTTTCCATCTTCGAAGGCCTTCGCAACATCGTCACGCATCTTCAAGCGAGCGGGATCCGATCCGGTAACGAAGGTGCGGCCAAAATCGGCCTCGTACGCTTCGAAGACAGGACCGAGATCGAGAAAGAGGATGTCTTCCGCACCGATGGTGCGGTCCGGTGGATTTTCCGCATACGGCAGAAGCGTGTTGCTCCCGGCACGCACGATGCGTTTGTGCCAATACGTCGAGATGCCGAAGAGTTCTTTTGCCAGGTCATAAATCTCCTGGTTGAGCCGGCTCTCCGTAATGCCTGGACGAATCAGCCCGCGCGCTTCCACCTCGCGAAAGAGCCGTTCTGCCTTGGCCTGTGCCTGCAGAAGTTCATCGACGCGTTCTGCTTCCTGTGTCGTCATCTTGATTCCCTGCCTCCTGCGAGCTATCAGCGTAGCGGCTGATGAAGATCGCCGTCCACCCGCGATGCGCTTCTCTGGCGCAGAATAGAGATATGTCTGACAAGCCTTTCACGCAGATCCTCTCGGAAGTGAGCCGGTTTGCGGCCACGACAACCGACTTTGCAAGCCTGCAGGAGTTCATCGTGAGGATCATTCCCGAGCACCTGCCTTACTGCAACTGGACCGGCTTCTACATGCTCGATCCTCACGATCCGGAGATGCTGGTTCTGGGGCCGTTTCAAGGAGCGCCCACAGAGCACGTGAGAATTCCCATAAGCCAGGGCATCTGTGGAGCGGCCGTCGCGCAGAACGAGACGGTGATAGTCGATGACGTGCATTCCGATCCGCGTTACCTGGCCTGCTCGATCGAAACAAAGTCGGAGATCGTTGTGCCCATCCGTGCACGCGGAGAAGTGATCGGAGAGATCGATATCGACAGCCACCAACCTGCTGCTTTTACGAAGGAAGATCGTGAGTTCCTGGAAAAATGCGCCGCGATCGTGGGCGCGTTTGCCGAACGCGAATAAGCTCCTGCGTCAGTCCCACCGTACGTTGATGGAGCGTTTGAGTTCGGGCAGCGGTAACGATACGGCTTCCTTCTCAATCGCTTCTCGCTCGGCCCTTGCAAGTCTTCGCCACGGCTCGATCGATATCTCGGACGCTGCACGTCGCCACACACCTGCGATCTCGCCCTGCAACAGCAGAGCGCCTGGCCACACTCTGCTCGTCCATAGCGCGGCACGCTGCTTTGCGTTGCTAATCAGCAATTCGCGATCGCGTCCCCAGAGCAGGTAGTAAGCATCGCCGCTGGGCAACAGACGCGCCGGCGCATCCGGACCGGGCTTCGCGAGATAGGCTGCCTCATCCCTGGCAAGAATCCATGCTTCTCCAATGGGAGTCGTGACGGAAATCAACTCTGGCAGGATTGTGTCGAACGCATTTTTCGCCTCCGCAGGTCGAATGCCCGCCCATCGTGCGAATGCGGTGTGCGTTGCGGGTCCGAGGATATGCAGATAACGCCGCGCCAGCTCGAGCCGCGCATGTTGCGCTTCAATTTCCGGCTTGCTCGCACTCCAGATGACCGGCTGCCTCGCACCGTCCCATCGGAGCAGCACCGTGCCCGTCGGCGCTGCATAACGAAGGCTGTTGTGATGTACACCCATTGCGCGGCCGGCGTGACCGAAAGGCATTCGCTCCCCGTTCAGGACTACGTGCAGTCTTTCGGCAGTAGTGATCGCACGCTGAAGCTGAGCCCTGCCCCCGGGCAAGCGGCCGAGCGTGGAGACAGCGAGATCGTTCGCCGCAACAACGTAGACATTAAAGCGTGGTCCCCATGTCTGTACGAGAGATGCGTGCTCCCAGTCTGTCTGCTTCACGCCTTCGACGCGAGCATGCAGCGATAGCAGCGCGGCGCGCGGAACGGAGTCCTGCAGTCCAGCCCACGCAGCCCGCTGCAGGGACTGCGCGCCGGAGGGAAGACGGTGCTCCAGCGAACCGGCTTTGCGCCGAAACCGAAGAATCTGTGAACGTGAAAGCTCAAGCCGGGAGTTCATCGCGCAGCCCTTTCGCGTTCACAGTTTATTCGAGCCGCAACCGGTTGCCTGCGACAGACTTTTGCGACCATCTCCAGACGAGGCAATCAAAAAGAGTATGGCAACGAAGAACACTGCACTCATCGTCGGCGTCTCCGGTATTGTGGGACGAAACCTCGCCGACCTGCTCATCTCAGAGAATGGCTGGACGGTCTACGGAATGGCACGTCGCCCGGGCGATCGCGAAGGCATCATTCCTATTGCTGTCGATCTGCAGGATGCCGCTGCCGTGGCGGCCGCGCTTGGGGATTTGAAACCGACGCACGTCTTTCTCTCCACCTGGCTCCGTCAATCCACGGAGGCGGAGAACATCCGCGTAAACGCAGGCATGGTGAAGAATGTGCTGGACGCGCTCTCGGCTGCAGGATCGGTGCAGCACGTGGCACTCGTGACCGGGCTCAAGCATTACCTCGGTCCCTTCGAGGCCTACGGCAAAGGAGCATTGCCGGCGACTCCTTTTCGCGAGACTCAGGCACGGCTCGACATCGAAAATTTCTACTACGCCCAGGAAGACGAAGTCTTCACCGCCGCGGCACGCGATGGATACAGCTGGAGCGTGCACCGGCCGCACACCATCATCGGCTATGCCATCGGCAATGCAATGAACATGGGCACCACGCTCGCCGTGTACGCCTGTATCTGCAAGGAGCAGGGCAGGCCGATGCACTTCCCCGGCTCCGCTGTGCAGTGGACGAGCCTGACCGACATGACCGATGCGCGCCTGCTCGCAAAGCACCTGCTCTGGGCGGCTACAACACCTGCGGCACGCAACGAGGCCTTCAACGTGGTGAACGGCGACGTCTTCCGCTGGAGCTGGATGTGGAAGCAGATCGCGGGATGGTTCGGCGTGGAGGCGGCGGAGCTTCAGGGCGAAGGCACTCCGCTCGAGACGCAGCTTGCTGAAGCCGCGCCGGTCTGGAAGCAGATTGCGGAGAAATACCGCCTGGCCGAGGCCGACGTGAACAAGCTGATCTCGCCCTGGCACACGGACGCCGATCTTGGCCGCCCGATCGAAGTAGTGACCGATATGTCGAAGAGCCGCAGGCTCGGGTTCACGGACTTTCAGGCCACCGATGAGAGCTTCTTCGACCTCTTCGAGAAATTACGCGCTGCCCGCCTGATTCCGTGAACTAATTCCGCCGCCTCTTCGTATCCAGCTTCACCTCGCGTCGCAGGATCCCGGCAGAAGCCGCGATCCTGCGCTTCTGTGTGAAATCGGAATGTTGGACGGTGACCTGTGCGGACACTCCTTCAGGATTTGCGCTATGCCCTGCGCCAGCTGCTCAAGGCGCCCGGATTCACTCTCACGGCCGTTGCCACCCTGGCTCTCGGCATCGGAGCGACCACGGCCATCTTCACGCTGGTCTACGATGTTCTGCTGCGGCCGTTGCCCTACGCGCAGGCAGATCGGCTGGTTGTGATGGAAGAGCAGGTCGCCGAGTTTCGCGACATGTATCCGAAGCTGCCAATGAATGCGAACCACTTCATGACCTGGCAGCGCGAGAGCCGCACTATCGAATCGATGGCTCTCATGCAGGAGGACTCGATGCCGATGGGCATCGGCACGCATCCGCAACAGGTCGATGTGATGATGGCGACCAGCGGCATTTTTCCGGTGCTGCGCGTCACCCCGAAGCTGGGTCGCGCCTTCACAACACAGGAATCCGAATCGGGCCACCAGTTTGTCGCGATCCTGATGGATAGCCTCTGGCGGCAGCAGTTCAGAGCCGATCCCAAAGTCGTAGGCAGAAAAGTCACACTCAACGGATATCCCTACACCATCATCGGCGTGATGCCGTCATCCTTCCATCTGCCGGCAGCGCAGACGATCGCTGGCGCGGACATGCATCGTGCCGGTCCCGTCGAAGCGCTGGTGCCTCTGGCCCTCTCCGAGGACAGGCTCAGCGAAGTGAATGGAGACTTCGATTACTTCGGACTGGCAAGGCTGAAAGCAGGTGTTTCCGGTTCCGAAACAAGCGCGGAGATCAATGCGTTGCAACAGCGCATCGCAGACAATCTCCCGGCAGACGCGAAGAGCCATCTCGCGGCCGTCATCACGCCCTTCCAGGCTGTGCTCGTTGGCAACAACCGCACTCCGCTGCTGATTCTTCTGTACGCGGTCGCGGGCCTGCTCCTGGTGGGCTGCGCTAATATCGCCAACCTGCTACTTTCACGCGCAGTGGGCCGCAGGCAGCAGGTGGCCATTGCCGCTGCGCTGGGCGCAAGCAGGCTTGAAATGCTGCGCATGTCCCTGCGCGAAACAGCCGTACTGGCCGCGGCGGGCGGAGCACTCGGCATCCTGCTGGCCTCTGCGCTGGTGCCCGTTATGCAGCAATTTCTGCCTGCGGAGCTGAACTTTCGCGGATCGCTGCATCTTGACCTTGCAGGCGCAGGCTGTGCGCTGATGCTCTCTGTTGCAGCAACACTGGTAGCAGGCGCTGCCCCGGCGTGGTTCGCTTCGCGCACTGCCCCACAGGAGGTGTTGCACAGCGAGTCGCGACTGGCGAGCGAATCGCGAAGCAGCAAGCGCCTGCGCCGCGCGCTGGTTGCAATTGAAGTTGCAGTGAGCGTCGCGCTGGTGTTGATGACCGGGTTGCTGACCACCAGCCTGACGCGCATGATGAAGACCAACCGGGGCTTCGATGCCGAACGCACGCTGGCCGTCGAGCTCGATCTGCCTCAGAATCAGTACGAGTACCAGAAGTCGCGCATCCCTTTTTACACGCAGATGCTTGAGCGGTTACAAGCTCTGCCGGGCGTGGACCACGCGGCCATCGTCAGCCAGATTCCGCTGGCGGGAGACCAGTGGATCGACGGAGCGCGCATCGACGGTGACGCACGGCCGGCGATGCAGGTGCCAATGGAACATTTCCGCTGGATCAGTCCGGATTATTTTCGCGCCATCCATCTGCCGCTGGTACGCGGCCGCTTCCTGACGGCGAGCGACCAGGGCAAAAACTACGCCCTGGTTTCCGATCTCACCGCGAAAGCGTTGTGGCCAGGCAAGGATGCCATCGGGAAGCAGTTTCATCGCGCGGGCATGAGCGAAGGACCACCGTTTACCGTCATCGGCGTCGTCGGCGATGCACGCACCATCTCGCTGGCAAAGCCGGACCCGATGATGGTCTACATGCCGTACTGGTATCGCAGTGACGCTTCGGCAGGGCTGATTGTGAACACGCGGCAGGATCCGGCACAGATGGCCGATGCCATTCGCAAGGCCATCTGGAGCCTCAATCCCGAGGTTTCGATTCCCAACGTGCGCTCGTTAGGCGGCATTGTCGAGGACTCCATCGCCAACCGCCGCTTCGAGATGAACCTGCTGTTACTTTTCGCGGTGAGCGCGCTGCTGCTGGCCAGCCTCGGCGTATACGGCGTGGCGACATACTCTGTTGTGCAGCGGCAGAAGGAGATCGGCCTGCGGCTGGCGCTGGGCGCGCAAAAAGGAAATATATATCGCTTGGTCCTGCGTGATGGATTAATGCCTGTGGTCGCAGGCGTCATCGCCGGGGCGGCAATCGCGATGGGCGGCGCCCACCTGCTGCGCAGCATGTTGTACGAGGTCAGCCCATACAATCCTGTGCTTGCAGGGTCAGCAATCGGAGTGCTTGTCGGTGCGGGCGTCGCGGCCTGCCTGCTGCCCGCAAAGAGAGCGGCGGAAGTCGATCCCATGCAGGCTCTTAAAGCCGAGTAAGCCACTGATCTGCCGCCGGTTCCGAAATGCGCCTCGGTGTCCCTTTCTGGACCAGCGAGGCGCATTTCACGAGCTTTCTTCTTGATTCCCACCTCGCGAAGCCGGAACATGGAAACAGCCATGACCGACAACGTTCTCCAGACTCTTCAGCGGCTCGTACAGGATGTCATCGCGCCCGACGTGCGCGAACTGAAGGTGCGCCTGACCAGCTTTGAGAAGCTGGTGGACGAGCGCTTTGCCTCGATGTCCAAAGAGATGGACACCCGCTTTTCCTCAATGTCAGAGAACATGGACACCCGCTTTGCCTCGATGTCCAAAGAGATGGACACCAGGTTTTCCTCGATGTCAAAGAGCATGGACACCCGCTTTGCGGCCATGGAAGACCGGCTGGATGCCCAGGCAAGGCAGAATGCAGCGCAGTTTGAAGCAATTCATGCGCAGTTTCAGGTTGTCTTGAGCGCGATCTCCGAATCCCGCGCCCAGGCCGATCTCGCCGGCATGCGCGAGATCGCGCAATTGCGAGAACGTGTTGCCGTAATCGAGTCCCGCCTGCCCGCGAAGGCCAGTTAGTCCTAGCCGTCATCGCTCCGTAATAAAATTCCCTTATGGCGAAAGTTAAAAGCAGCAAGCGTGCGGCCGCAGCCGCTACGCCCGCCCGTGCCGCCTTGGTTGGCGTGGTTATGGGCAGCAAGAGCGACTATGAAGTCCTGGCTCCTGCCATCGAGATTCTCAAGGAATTTGGAATTCCTCACGAGGCGCGTGTCGTCTCGGCTCACCGCACGCCTGACTGGCTCTTCGAGTACGCCGAAAAGGCGGAAGAACGCGGCCTGCGTGTGATCATCGCCGGCGCTGGGGGCGCCGCGCACCTGCCTGGCATGCTGGCTGCGAAGACCCTCGTCCCGGTGTTGGGCGTGCCGGTTCCCGCGACCATGCTCAACGGCATCGACTCCCTGCTCTCGATCGTGCAGATGCCCAAGGGTGTTCCCGTCGGCACCCTCGCCATCGGCAAGCCCGGCGCAGCAAATGCCGCCCTCTTCGCCGCGGAAATCCTCGCCACCACCGACCCCGATCTGCGCAACCGCCTGCGAGCCTGGCGCGAGGATCGCAGCAAGGAAGTCCTGGGCCAGGAGCTGCCGCAGTGACCGAGACTAAAAACGAGAACGCCCAACCTGTGCTGCTTCCCGGTTCCACCATCGGCATTCTCGGCGGCGGACAACTCGGCCGCATGGTCGCCATGGCTGCCCGCTCGCTCGGCTATCGTGTGCAGGTGATGGATCCCGATCCATCCTGCCCGGCCCGCTTCGTGGTCGATGCCTGCTTCGAGGGCGGATGGAGCGATGCCCGCGTGGCCGCTGACCTGGCCCGCGGAAGCGACGTGGTCACGCTCGAGATCGAACAGGTTTCACTCTCCTGCCTGGACGCGGCCGCGAAATATGCTGCGGTGCGGCCTGGGCGCGAGCTGATGCGCATCGTGCAGGACCGCATCCTGCAAAAGAACTGGCTGGCCGAACACGGTTTCCCCCTGGGTGAGTACCGCGCGATCGAGACGGAAGCCGAGATGGTCGAAGCCGTCCCCGCCATCGGCGGCAAGTGCTTCATCAAGAGCGCGCGCGGCGGCTACGATGGCCGCAGCCAGGTAAAGATCGGTTTTGGCGACGCCACGACCGCGTCGGAAGCCTGGAAGCTGCTTGGTGAAAAGCCCTGCGTGGCGGAACAGGCGCTCGATCTCGAAAAGGAAATCTCCGTCATGGTCGCCCGCACACCGGGAGGCGAGACGCGCAGCTTCCACTCGGCTCTGAACCATCATGAAAACCAGATCCTGGCCTGGAGCGTGATTCCGTCGTCCATTCCCGCCGACCTTGAAGCGAAGGCGCAGAAGATCGCCTGCGACATCGCGCAGCAGCTTGGCCTCGAAGGCCTGCTGGCCGTCGAAATGTTTGTCACCCGCGATGGACGCCTGCTGGTCAACGAGCTCGCACCGCGTCCGCACAACAGCTACCACGCCAGCGAACGCGCCTGCGTCACCAGCCAGTTCGAGCAGGCAGTACGCGCAGTCTGCAACCTGCCTTTGGGCGATGTTTCGGTCGTGCAGCCTGCGGCGATCGCCAACCTGCTTGGCGAGGTCTGGTTGAACGAAGATGGCACAGAGCGCGAGCCTCGCTTCGACCTTGCACTTGCGATCCCGGGCGTGCGCGTGCACCTTTACGAGAAGCACAACCCCCGCAAGGGCCGGAAGATGGGGCATCTTTCAGCAGTCGGCAATACGCCGGAAGAAGCAGTAGCTCGCGTACTCGAAGCGGAAAAGTTGCTTTAGAAACAGCGGTCAGCGCGTCCGATGGACGCCGACAGTTAGGGGTTTATTCAGCAAAAGGGGATGGCTTCCGCCATCCCCTTTTGCCTGCTGCGCCTACTCCGTCCTCAGAGCTTCCATCGGTTCAACCGACGCCGCCCGTTGCATGGGCAGGACCGCTGCCAGCAGCCCTGCGGCACCAAGAGTCAGCACCAGCAGCGCCAGCAGACCCGCCTGCTGGGCGAAATGGATCACCGCGACCGAGGCAATCAGCTTCTGCGCCGCCATCGTCAGACCCATTCCGCAGACGATGCCGACCGCCAGCAGAACCGCGACGCGGCGCAGTATCAGGGCGAAGACGCCGCTCCGGGTCGATCCGAGCGCCATGCGGATACCGATGTTCCGCGTTCCCATCTCCACTTCGTGGCTGATCAACCCATAGAGACCGACGACCGCGAGCAGCAGGGCAAGTCCGGCGAAGATGCCGAAGAGCCAGCTCTCCATCCGCTGCATGACCAATTGATCGGCAACCACCTCGCCCATCGTCTCGGGCGCACGGAAAGGCAGCGTCGGATCGACTTCGTGGAAGACCTCCCGCAGCGCCGGAATCACCGCCTTTGGATCTCCCGCGGTCCGCACCATGAGGCTGGTGTGCATCATCAGAGCGCTGAACTCGGCAGGCACCTGCGTGTAGAGCTGGTCCATCTCAGGCATTGCCGGCTGCATCAGGTCCTGGCGAACGCCTGTGACCTCGCCCACGATCTGTGTTTTCTCGTCGGCTTTATCGCTGTCGTCGATATGCTGCCCGGCAGGATTCATGCCGGCAGGCATGAATCTCTTCGCAAAGGCATCGTTGACGATCATCTTCGCCGATTTGTCGGTGGAGTGATCGAGGCCGGGCGAAAGCATGCGTCCCTGGATCAGGCGGCTCCCCACCACGTCGAAGTATCCGGGTGAGACGAAGCGTTGCTCGGCCAACGTGACCTCGTTACCGGGCGCCGGTGGCTGGCCGGTGACATGAATCTCCGAATTCCATCCCCAATCCTGAACAGGCACAAGGTTGATCACGCCGGCGGCGCGAACTCCGGGAAGATGCTTCACGCGCTCCAGCATCGGATCGTAGAAATCCGCCCAGACGTTGCGGTTCAGATAGCGTCCGGGAGAAAGATTGATCTCCGCAGTCAGAACATGCGCCGTGTCGAAGCCGAGGTCCGTGTTGCGGTACCCGGCGACTTCTTTCAGCAGGACGCCTGCAACGACAAGCAGAACCATCGAGAGCGCTACCTGCGAGACGATGAAGACGGAGCGTAGGCGATGCTGTCCGCGCGAAGTTCCTGCCGTGCTACCGCTGCTCCGCAAGGCCAGGCTGGGCGCTACTCCCGAAAGACGCAGTGAAGGATAGAGCGAGGCAGCGATGCTGGTGGTAGCGGATATCGCAACCGCAGCGGCGAGCACCGGCAGGTCCAGGTGCACGTCCGCCCCGCGCTGCATGGCATGGATCAGGAAGGTGCGCAAGGCCGCGAGCAAGAGCCAGGAGAGAAGCACGCCTCCGGCCGCACCGAAAGCAGCGAGGATCAGGCTTTCCGTAAGGCCCTGGCGAACAAGCCGCGCGCGATCGGCTCCGACGGCGGCGCGCAGGGCTACTTCGCGTTCGCGCTTCACGCCACGCGCCAGCAGCAGGCCCGCCACATTCACACAGCCGATCAGCAATATGGCGGCGACAGCAGCGCAGAGTGTCCACAAAGCACCCCTTGTATTGCCTGCCACCGAGTCCGCAAGACGAATGAGCTGGCCTTTGCGCCCGGCATCGGTATCGGGATACGCCTGCCCAATGCCGGAAAGAACAAGGTTCGTGTCGGCTATCGCCTGCTCACGGCTGACACCCGGCTTCAGCAGCGCCACGGTCTGTAGCCAATGAGAGCCGCGACGATCGACCATGGCCGGATCGGGGTGCAGCGGTGTGTAGATCGCCTGGTGCGCGCTCAGCGGATAACGAAAGCCGGCAGGCATGACGCCGATGCAGACGTAGGGATGGCCATCCAGTTCAAGAGTGCGGCCGATAACGTTAGGGTCGCCGCCGAAACTCGTCTGCCATACGTCGTAGCCGAGCACCGCCACATCGTTCTTGCCTGGCTCGTCCTCGCCATGCCGGTAAGTGCGGCCGAGCACGGGCGCGATGCCGAATACGTCGAAGAAATTGTCCGATCCCTGCACCCACCGGAGCGCCACCGGGCCGGACGGCGTTTCGAGGTTCACGCTGTGCGTCGACACCCCGGAGAATGCAGCGAAGGAATGATTCTGCGCCCGGAAGTCCTTGAAGCTTGGCCAGGAGAAAGGCTGCTGATAGCCCTGACGCGAGAGCGTCCTCGGTACGTAGATCCTCTCCGAATGCTGAAAAGGCAATGGCCGGACAATCACCGCATCGACCACGCTGAAAATGGCCGTGGCCGCTCCAACACCGAGCGAAAGAGTAAGAACAGCGATCAGGGCAAAGCCGGGCGACTTGCGCAGCTGGCGAAGGGCGTAGCGAACATCCTGCAGGATCGATTCCATCGAGCGTCTCCGGGCGTGGCAAAAAACAAGCAGCACGCGAGGTGCCAGAAATAGCTCCCCCGTGCCGTTGAATTCAAACCACCTGACGGAGAGAATGTGTCCGATCCCGGCCAGGGCTGTTCGGAGATGAACAGCAGAAGACGTGTTCCTTTACATCTCCTGACGCTTCACTCCTCCCCTATGTAGTAGTTCATAAAGCAGACCTGGTACGTAGTGAAGTAAAACATCATGGGAAACAGGAGCCACCAGAAAGCGGTTCTTGCTGTTGGAACATTCGGGTTAGGAGGAGAAGCCGGGCACCAGCCTTGGCATTTGTAATGAAAGTAAAACCACAGCAGCAGGAAGACGATACCGAACAGAAAGTTGCACTTCATCCAAAGCGTAACCTGCCCGTCGATTCTTGCCGTCCGCGCATCCGGTTCATTCCGGAAAGCTCGCCATACTCTTGCAGAAAGATATGCCTGTTTTGCTCCGAATGTTTTCGCGATGCCCTTCAGGCGCTTGACGATGAACAACACATCCCACCACAACCAGCAAAGCTCGACGAGTCCAGTCGACAAGAGCAGCCCTGCTCCAGCATCTCTCTTCAGTCTTCCCGCATGATCGAGTGTATCGACCAGGTTGTGAACGCTCAGTGCCTGTATTGCACCATAGGTAAGGAAAAGTATCAGGATTTCGATCGTATTGCCGAGAAGATATCGCCTGAGACGCAGCCATTTCCCTTCTCCTGCAGACTCCGGATCGTAGATATGCAGACGGGCGTAATAGAGAAATATGTCCGCTATCTGCTTTGACATAAAGAGCGCACAGGCTATGAGTGTGATCACGGTGTCCCACCCATGCCACTTATCCCAAACCCGATAAGCGCCCTTAAAGAATTCCGTGAGTATCAGAGACAGTACAAAAGGCCAGAGCCGATCCATGCCGTGACGAATATTGCGCGGGGTTATGGGATCCGGCTCGGAAAATCTGCAGACGTATGCGCTGACTTCCAGGTTGCCCGTACTCATGAGTAGTCCTCCATGTGGGGGAGGGACAGTCGAGTAGTCACCTTGCGAGACGAGTCAGGTCGATGTTACCTGGCAAGCTCAGGAGCCTGATTAGAGCACACTTGCCGCGACGAGAATGTGAATGTTCAACGTGCGCAAAGGCAAAAAGAGCGGATGGCCTTCGCCATCCGCCCTCTAGCTGACCGCTCGCGTCCAGGAACGCGCTGACTGCTGCGCTTAGCCGATATCTTCCGACCAGTTCTCAAGCGTCTTCTTCACTTCCGACATGAACTTGCCTGCATCGGCTCCATCGATCGTGCGGTGATCGAAGCCGAGGGTCAGGTGCAGGAAGTGGCGAATGGCGATCGATTCGGTTCCGTCGGCAGCGGTGATGACTGCGGGCTCCTTGAAGAGGCCGCCGATGCCGAGGATGGCTGACTCGGGCTGGTTGATGATCGGCGTGCCGAACTGCTCGCCGAAGATGCCCGGGTTGGTGATGGTGAAGGTGCCGCCGCTGGCTTCGTCCGGCTTGAGCTTCTTGCCGCGTGCGCGCTCGGCCAGGTCCACAATGGAGCGGGCGATTCCGAGGAAGTTCTTCTCCTCAGCCTGCTTGATCACCGGCACGATCAGGCCCCACTCAAGGGCGACGGCGATGCCGACGTTGATGTTCGCGGGGTATTTGATCGAGGTGCCGTCCATCTGCGCGTTGATGATGGGCATCTTGCGCAGGTTGGAGACGACGGCGCGGGTGATGAACGGCATGTAGGTCAGCTTCACGCCGTTGCGCTGCTCGTACTTGTTTTTTTCCTTCTCGCGCAGCTTGACGATCTTCGTGAAGTCGACCTTGAAGACGGTGTGCACATGCGGGCTGGTGCGCTTGGACTCGACCATGCGCTGCGCGATGATCTGGCGCATCTTCGACATGGGAACGACTTCGCCGGGCGCTGGTGCCGGGGCAGCAGGCGCAGCGGGCTTGGCGGCTGCGGGAGCCGGAGCTGCTGCAGGCGCGGCGACAGCGGCGGGAGCCTGCGGCTTGGCAACGCCACCCGCCATGTAGCCCTGCACATCTTCCTTGGTGATGCGTCCGCCTGCGCCGGAACCTGCAACCTGGCTCAGGTCGAGGTTGTTGTCCTTGGCCATCTTGCGGACCAGCGGCGAGGTGCGTCCATGCTCAGCCGAAGCGGCGGCAGGCTCGGCAGCAGCCGGTGCTGCAGCGGCCGCGGGTGCCGGTGCGGCGGGTGCGGCAGGCTTGGCAGCGGAGGGTGCGCCGGCGCCGGTGCTGATGGTGGCGACAACCGTGTTGATCTGGACGGTCGTGCCGGCCTGAACCTTGATCTCGGCCAGCGTTCCGGCTGCGGGCGAAGGAATCTCGGCGTCGACCTTGTCGGTCGAGATCTCAAAAATCGGCTCGTCGCGCTCGACCTTGTCGCCCGGCTGCTTGAGCCACTTGGTGATGGTGCCCTCGAAGATCGACTCGCCCATCTGGGGCATGACCACATCAGTGGTCGCGCCACCGGCCGGGGCAGGCGCGGCTTCTGCTGCCGGAGCAGCAGCCGGAGCGGCTTCCTGCTTCACTTCCGCCGGGGCAGGTGCCGCCGGAGCGGGTGCCGGCGCGCCAGGCGCACCGGACTCGTCGATAACCGCGACGACGGTGTTGATCTGGACGGTGTTGCCACCCTCAACCTTGATCTCCTTCAGGACGCCGGCAGCGGGCGAGGGGATCTCGGCATCGACCTTATCGGTTGAAATCTCGAAGAGCGGTTCGTCCCGCTCGACCTTGTCGCCGGGCTTCTTCAGCCACTTGGTAATGGTGCCCTCAAAAATCGACTCGCCCATCTGGGGCATGACTACATCGGTCGGCATGTGTTTCCTTTCGGCAGTTCGTCAGGGGTTGGGGTGCAAACCCGTTCTTTGCGTAACGTTTGATTATAAATGCCGCCGCGCCTTGACCGCCCGCTTGGTATAACGAAGTCATTGTGGGACACGGAATTCACGGAATCGAAACAACCCTTCTCGCGCTGGTTTCCCTGGTCGCGGTGCTGGGAGCGCTGGCCCAGCGGCTCAAGGTTCCCTACCCGATCGTGCTGCTGCTCGGTGGGCTGGCGCTGACGTTCATCCCCCTGCCGCCGCAGATTTCGCTCAATATTTCGCTGAATCCGCACTTCGTCTTCCTGGTCGTTCTACCGCCGCTGCTCTTTGCCAGCGCCCTCAACACCTCGTGGCGCGAATTCCGCTACAACCTCGTCAGTATCGCCATGCTGGGCGTCGGGCTGGTCGCCTTTACCGTGTTCGGTGTGGCCCTGGTAGCCCACCTCTTTATGCGCGACTTCGACTGGCGGGTGGGCGCCGTGCTGGGCGCCGTCGTCTCTACGACAGACGCCATCGCCGTAGCTGCCATCGCCCGGCGCGTGGGTATGCCCGAGGCGCTGCTGGAGCTGGTCGAGGGTGAAAGCCTGATCAACGACGCAACCGGCCTGTTGGCGCTCCAGTTCACTACCGCGCTGGTCGTTTCCGGTGAGGCTCCGTCGGTATTCCAGGGCGTCGAGCAATTCGTGTGGCTGGTTGTCGGAGGAGCCATCGCAGGCCTGGTGGTCGCCATGCTGATCTCCTGGTTCGACCGGCGCTTCAGTACCGCGGCGCTGCAGACCCTGGTCAGCCTTGCGACACCGTTCTCAGCCTACCTGCTCGGCGAGTCGATGCATGCTTCGGGTGTGCTGGCCACCGTCGCCTGCGGACTCTACCTCGGCCGTGCCCGCTCTGACGTTTACACCACCGAAGCAAGGCTCGACTCGCAGGCGATCTGGAACATGCTGGATTTCGCCATCAACAGCCTCGTCTTCATCGTCATCGGCCTGCAGCTGCCAGTAGTGATGCGCGGCATCCATCCCCTCCACTGGGATCACCTGGTCGGCGGCGCATTGTTCGTCTGTGCCGTGGTAATCGGACTGCGCATGGCCTGGGTCTTCCCCGGCGGCAAGTTCGCCTATTTCATCCGTCGGCGCCTGCTCGGCCAGCCGCTTTCGAAGCCGAATCCGCGTGAGATGGTCGTGGTCGGCTGGAGCGGCATGCGCGGAGTGCTCACGCTCGCGGCCGCGCTCTCACTGCCGGAGCTAACGGATACCGGTCAGGCCTTCCCGCATCGCCAACTGCTGATTTTTCTCGCCTTCTCCGTAATCCTGGTCAGCCTGGTCGGACAGGGGCTTTCGTTGCCCGCGCTCATGCGCAAGTTGGGTGTGTCGGAAAGCCCCGAGCGCATGGATGAGGAGCGTGAGGCGCGCCGGCGCCTGCTCGAGGCCGCCATCGACCACCTCGAAGCAATCGACACCTCCAGCGATGACGCCGAAGGCGAGGCCGTTTCTGTACTCGAGCGCGTCTATCGTCAACGACTGAAGGGCGTTACCGAAGAAGACCAGGAAGCGGCGAAAGACGTAAACCTTCGCTACAAACGCCTGGTTGCGGAAGCTCGCCAGGCTGAGCGCGACGAATTGAATCGTATGAGATCGCAGGGCAGCATGCACGAGAGCATTCTGCGTGAGCTCGAGCGCGATCTCGACCTCGCGGAGCTGCGCTGGCGTAATCCTGCCTCATCCTAGAAAGATTCTTTTGCCAGAAAGAGTCTTGACTCGTCCCTTCATACCTGTTTACTCTAGGCCTGCTTGAAAAAGGTATGGCGTTGACAGGAAAAAATACAGCACGCGATCTCTTCCCCGGCGCGCTCGAGATGATGATTCTCGAGTCGCTTCGCCGTCAGCCGGCGCATGGCTATGCGCTGGTGCAGCACATCCAGCAGCGGTCGAACAATCTCCTTCAGGTCGAGGAAGGCTCGCTCTATCCCGCGCTCCAGCGCCTGCTCAAAGACAAGCTGGTCAAGGCCGAGTGGGGCATCTCCGCAACCAACCGCCGCGTGCGCACTTACACCATCACCGCCGCCGGGCTGCGCCACCTCGAGAAAGAGATCTCGAGCTTTGAGCGCATGTTCGAGGGCATTTCCCTCGTGCTGAATCCGGGCAGAGCCACTTCCTAAGACTGGAGAGCCAGCATGAACTGGTTCCGTCGTATCTTTCATCGCGAAGACATTGCACAAGAACTGGCCGAAGAGATGCGCGTGCATCTCGAAGAGAAGATCGAAGCCTTCGAACGCGAAGGCATGAGCCGCGATGAAGCCGGGCAGGCGGCGAGACGCGCCTTCGGCAACACCACCGTGATAGCAGAACGAAGCCGCGAGACCTGGCAGTGGCCACGCATCGAGAACATCTGGACCGATGCAAAATATGCTCTGCGACAGTTACGAAATGCGCCTGCCTTCGCAGCAACCGCAATCTTGACGCTTGCGCTCGGCATCGGCGTGAATACCTCCATCTTCACCGTCTTTCAGCAGGTGTTGCTGAAGACGATGCCGGTGCACAGGGCGGAAGAACTGGTACTGCTTGAAGAGCACTCGCGTTTCGAGACCGGTACGCTCAACGCGTATGCAGGCAGCCAGAAACAATATTTTTCCTATCCCGCATACGAGGCCATGCGCTCGAATCGTGTGACCAGCGATATGGCCGTTTCAGCGTTGTCCCCTGTCGTGCTCACAACTCATAAGCTGACGGAACGCGCTGACATGCAGTTTGTGAGCGGCAACTACTTTGACGTGTTGGCCCTGCAGCCATTGCTGGGCAGGCTTCTTACTCCGGCTGACAATCGACTGCACGCCGGCAATCCTGTCGCCGTTGTGAGCGAAGCATACTGGCGGGCTCACCTGGGCGCAGACGCCTCGCTTTTGAACCAGACCATCCTGCTGAATAACGCCCCTGTCACTTTGATTGGTATCGTTTGCCACCAGGGCCTGATGGACGGCAGACCTGTGGCTTTCTTTGTGCCTGTCGCCATCCGGCAACTGATTTCGCCAGGACATGGCGACCCTATGTCCGACCCCTTGAACGTATGGCTGAATATTGTTGCGAGACTTGCACCCGGCGTGACACGGACACAGGCCGAGAGCCAGCTAAACACCCTCTGGTGGAATTGGCGTCGCGACACCCTGAGTATCGAGAAGGATGAAATCGGCGACCGAACCGGATGGCTCCAGACACACCTGAGCGTGGTGAAGGGTTCGCGAGGCATCTCGATCTTCGAAGAAGATTTCGGTCAGCCCGTTGCGGTCCTGCAAACAATGGCCGTTATCGTTCTTCTGATCGTGTGCGGCAACATCGCCAACCTGCTGCTTGCCCGGGCGATCCGCAGGCACTCGGAACTTGCGATGCGCGCCGCACTCGGCGCAAGCCGTCAGCGCATCTTTCAGCAGGTCATTATTGAGGGTTTGATTCTGGGACTGATTGGAGCGGCGTGCGGGTTGCCGCTCGGTTTGCTCACGCTTCGCTTACTGTTGCAGGCAACGCCGGAGACAGACGTTCTGCATCTAGCTCTTGCCTCACACATCGATTGGCGCATCGTTGCCTTTAGCATCGCAGCCGGAATTCTGACGAGCGTGCTCTTCAGCATTGGGCCAGCCGTTTTAAGCACCCGCATCGACCTACAGCAATCGCTGCATGGACGCAGCGGCGCTGCCACAGCAGGTTCCAGCAACCTGCGCAGCGTGCTTGTGGTCGCACAGATTGCGTTGAGCCTTGGCCTGATGGCTAGTGCCACGATCTTTGCCTGTAACCTCTACAGGTTGCGCAACATCAAACCAGGGTTTGCGACCAGCCATGTCCTGACGTTTTTTGTCGATGCCATGGAGCAGGGAAGATCGGCGGCAGTTGCGAAGCAGGAATATGAAGACATCGTCGCAGGTGTAAAACGTCTTCCCGGTGTAACTAGTGTCGTTTACGCGCAGCGGGGATTGATCAGCGGCAATGAAGGTGGCAGCAACGTCAGTGTTACGGGCCACGTCAATATCCCCCAGGACCCTTTTCCGGATGCAAATGCGATTGGTCCCGGCTTCTTCTCCGCGATGGAAGTTCCGCTCCTCGCTGGACGGGAATTTACAGAGGCCGATGCAGTTCCCGATCACAAGGCTGTCATCGTCGATGAAGCCTTCGTCCGGTATTTCTTCGGTGGAGATATTCAGCGCGCCTTAAGAGGATCTGTTGGTTTCGGTTCTCATAAGCCCGATATCCCAATTGTTGGTGTAATCCCAACCATTCATGCAACCAATCTCGCGAAAGATCCATGGACTCCCTTCGTCTACATTCCCTGGACGGTGTCGCCTGATCTCGGCACGCACACGCGGGAACTGCCGTTGAACTTTTACGTGCGCACTACAGGTGATCCGAAAGAGCTTACGAATTCAGTAAGGGCGCTCATCCATTCCATCGATAGCAGCCTTCCTATCGATGAACCTGAAACCATGCAGGAGCACATCGGCGATTTACTCTTCAGCCAGAAGCTCATCACGATGCTCTCTGCAGCGATGGGCTCGCTCGCACTGCTGCTCGCTGCCATCGGCCTGTATGGGGTTCTCGCCTTCTCCGTCACTCAGCGGACACGAGAGATCGGCATTCGCATGGCTCTGGGCGCGGACCGGCGTTCGGTATCGGCGCTTGTGTGCAGGCAGGTAGCAACGCTGGTAGCCGCTGGCTCGGTGATCGGGTCACTGATCGCATGGGCCGCCGTACGTACGCTGATCAGTCGCGACAAGGACCTTGCCAATGCGCCATGGTGGCTGTTCTGTATCACGGGAGCAGTCATGCTCCTGGCCATTGCCGTCGCAACGATGCTGCCTGCTCGCCGGGCTGCATGGATCGATCCAATGAAGGCACTGCGCGCAGAGTAGAAGGAGGACCAGCATGAACTGGTTCCGACGTATCTTTCGACGTGAAGAGATAGCCACCGAACTGGCTGAAGAGATGCGCTCGCATCTTGAAGAGAAGATCGAAGCACTGGAGCGCGAAGGACTGAGCCGCACGCAGGCGGAGCAGGCAGCGAGACGCACTTTTGGAAACGCAACCGTCATCGCCGAGCGCAGCCGCGAGACATGGCAGTGGCCGCGTATCGAGTCATTTTGGGGTGATGCGAAATATGCTCTGCGGCAGTTACATAAGTCCACCGCCGTCTCGCTGATCGCCATTGCCACCATTGCGCTGGGCATCGGTGCAAGCGTGGCGATCTTCACCCTCTCCTGGAACATCATCCTAAAAACCCTCCCCGTTCCACATCCAGAACGGCTCGTCAGCTATGAGTTGCGCGATAACAGCATCCTGCATGGGCTGAGCGGACCGTTTTACAAGCTGCTACGCGAACGGCAGACAACCAGCAGCGACCTGATGGCGTGGACCGATACGATTACGCTGCGCTCCCATGAGCGGTTCGGCGTTCGTGCCGGTTCGCAGACATCACTCGAAGACCTTGAGTTCCTTTCATCGAACAGTTTCGATGTGCTGCAGCTTGAGCCGTCTCTGGGCCGCGGCTTTGCAGCGCAGGACGACAATGCCTCGATCCTGCCGGCGATCCTCAGCTACGACTACTGGAAGAATCGCTTCAACAGCGACACCTCGGTGCTGGGTCAGCAGCTTGTCATCGGCGATCATCCTGCGGTCATCGTCGGCGTGATGCCACGGGCCTTCGTCGGGCTCACCGCCAACCTGCGTCCTGCGGTGTTTCTGCCTCTCACCGCCGTAAACATCTTCTTTGACAAGGACGAGCTCACGGCACCATGGCCAACTCACTCGGGCTTCTATGCCATGGGCCGGTTGAAACCCGGACGTACGGTCGCCGAGGCCATTGCCGAGGCGCACGCGATGGAGCCGACGCTGCGCAAGGATGCAGACCCGTCGCGCATCTTTCTTGCCGAGTATTTTCCTTCGCTGCGACTCTACGTGCGCGAAGGCTCGAGCGGCCTTTCCTGGCTGAAAACAACATACGAGCAGCCGTTGCTCGTGCTCGAACTCCTCGTAGCGCTGCTGCTGATTCTTTGCGCGGTGAATACAGCCATCGTGATGCTGGCTCGCGTCAGCGGACGCCAGCAGGAGTACGCACTGCGCGCCGCGCTCGGCGCATCAAGGCAACGCATCGTCTCCCAGGTTCTGCTGGAAACGCTGATGCTGGCCGTTCCCGGTTCGATTGCCGGAATCTTTCTTGGCTGGGCCGGGGTACGCGCACTCGTCGCGATGCTCGCCTTCGACGGGCCTCCACAGCCGCTCGATCTTCGCCCGAATGCAACCATCCTCGCGGTCAACGCAGGCATCACGATACTGGTCGCGCTGGGTGCGGCGGCCGTACCGGCGATGCGCGCCGCAGGCACGGCTCCCGCACTCGATCTCAAAGTAGCTGGCCGGAATCTCTCGAAGAAGCAGCTGGGCGGATGGGCGATCGCACTGCAGGTCGCAGTGAGCATCTGCATGGTCAGCACCGCGGCAACTCTCAGCGACACGCTGCTGCATCTGCAGATGTCGCGGACGGGCTTCAACTTTACCAATGCGGCAGCAGCCTCCATTGACGTCACCGCGCTGAAGCTGACCGATGCGCAGTCGAACCAGTTGTTCCAACGCTTCTTCAGCTCTGTAAAGTCGCAGCCGGGCGTGGTCGCAAGCGCACACGTCGGCCCGCTCCCGCTCAGCGGCCATTTCATGGTTACTCGGGCTTTCTCGTTCGATCGCCAGCACAACGTGCACAGCCAGCAGACCATGACCATGGCGCAGGTCTCTGCGGGCTATTTCGAGGCCGCGGGCACGCGCATTCTCGCCGGCGATCCCACGCCCGCGAGTGCAGGCCAGTCCTGCGTGCTCGGCCGGACACAGGCTGAAAGCTTCTTTCCCGGTGAGAGCGCTGTAGGGCACCAGGTTTATTTCTCGACCTTCGGCAAGCCCGATGGCACGGTTGTCGATCCTAAGAAGTCCTGCCGGGTCGTGGCGGTTGCTGAGGATGCGAAGTTCGTCTCTCTGCACCGTCCCGCGCCGCGCCTTATGTATCAGTTCGTTCATCTCGACTCTGTGGCCGAGTTTGCACCGAATGACATGACCCAGATCATCGTGCGCGCAAAGTCAGACGATCTCGCCCTGGCGGCCCTGCGCGCCGCTGCTGCCGCAACGCTTCCCACGGGAGCAACCATAAAGCCACGCAGCTTTATCGATCTGGCGCACGACGATCTCAGCCGTGAGCGCATGCTCATGCTGCTTTCGAACAGCTTCGCGGCATTGGCGCTGCTTCTCACATCGCTCGGCTTGTATGGGCTGCTGATGCGCTCCGTAAACCGGCGCATTTACGAGATCGGTATTCGCCTGGCGCTGGGCTCACCACGCAGCGGAATCATCTCGACTGTGGTTCGCCGCACTTTGTATTACACCGCCGCAGGCATGCTGGCCGGCACGGCCATCGCGTTCGTCATCGGTCAAACTATCAGTCATCTGCTTGGAATCAATGCCGGCAGCGCGCTATCCGGTTACTTTATTGCGGCGGGAGTCATGCTTGCCGTGATCGCGCTCTCCGTCGTGCCCCCGGTGCGGCGCGCGACCGCGGTCGACCCCATGCGGGCGTTACGGGCGGAATAAAAAAGGCCGACATGAATGTCGGCCCTCGTGTTCTGTCTGAAATTTAGATGACTCGTAGCAACAGCAGGATGATCAGGATCAGAAGGATGAGGCTAATGCCGCCACCGCCGTAGTATCCGATGCCGGGCCCCATGCGATAACCGCCAAATCCGAACAGAAGCAGCAGGATAATGAGAATCACGAGCATAGTTGTTCTCCTTTATTCGATCGCCCTTTCACGCATTGCGCTAGAGCGGCAACGACAGACTGATAGAGCCTTTGCGCGAAAAAAGGGTTGCACAACCGGCGCTAAATCGACGCCGTCTCACGTGCTCCGAGGCCAGCCGCGTCGAGGGTAGCCTGCACCATGGCGTCAAAGCCCATGCAGGAATTGAGCATCAGATGGTACAGCCGCCGGTCCGTCCAGTCCTGGTTGAAGTAGCGGCGGATATATACCGCTCGCCTGCGGTCCGTGGCTGCCAGTTCCTGCTCGGCGAATCTCGCCTGCTCCGGAAACTGCTCTTCAAACCACTTCACCTTCCGCCATTGCGAGGCATAAACGAACACATGAAACGCGCCCGGCGTGCGGGCGAGAATGGGTGCGGCGCCGCGGCCCACAATAACGCAGTTGCCCTGCTCCGCAAGCTGCTCGAGATAGTCCCGGACGAAAAGCACCATGTTGTCGCTGTCGAATAGCTCAGTCTCAGGCGCGACCGGCAGCCGCTGCAGCGAGCCGTGCCAGAAGGCTTTCCCAAAACGGTAATACCACGGGTCAAGCCGCTCGTCGCAGCTTTCGGCAAGGTTTGGAGCGACGCCGGCCTTCTTCGCAATTTCTTCAATAAGGCACTGATCGACCAGCTTCCATCCAAGCCTGTCGGCAAGGTGGTGAGCGTATTCCGCGCCGCGGCTTCCATACTCGCGCTCCACGGTGATGGTCTTAATCATTGAGGCAGACTCCCGGAGAAAAGGCGTGCCGAATGATAACGCTCCGTCATTTCCGGGGCAACAGTCGTTTTCCTCCGGTTCCCTTCGGATATGCCTTACTGCTTGAACTCCACGAGGGTGGCCCCGGCGCCACCCTCGTTCTGGCCCGGTTCGGTCACGGCCGCCACCTGCGGATGCCGCCGCAGCCACTCACGCAGCGTGCGTCGCAGGATACCCATGCCGGTACCGTGAATCACTCGGATCCGCGGCAAGCCGGCGAGGAAGGCACGGTCGATGAACTTCTCAACCTCGTCCTGCGCCTCGTCCGCTGTACGGCCGATCACGTTGATCTCGTAGCCGATATTGTCCGGGTCGGCTACGGATACTGAAACACCGCGGCGATTCCGCGCCGCCTGCAACGGCGTCTGGGGCGCTCCCGGCTGCGTGTGCGCCGTATGGATGACCTCTGCAATTTCGTCGCGGGCTACCCGCATTTTCATCGGACCCACGGCCACTTCAAAGGTCTTATCGTCTATCTGCCGTTGAACGATGGCCGTCTTGCCCAGGCTGCGCAGCTTGACGGTATCGCCCTGCGACACGCGCTTTGCGATGTGCGGCTGCGCGTTTGCATCGTTCTTGTCGGCGCCGGTATGGTCGGCCACGACCGCGGAGTTGAAGCTTTCGGAAAACTCCCTGCGCAGGCGCGCAATGCGGCGCTCTGCCTCTTTCGAAAGCTTGGTCTGGGTAGCGCGGTCGTCGATGGCCTTCACCGTCTCGCGTGCCTGGTACTCGAAGTCCTTGAGCAGCGAGGCCAGCTTCTGCTCCATCTCACGGACGCGCGCGCGCCACTCCTTCATGCCCTCGGTTTCCAGGCGATGCCGCTCGCGCTTCAGTTCGCCTTCGAGTTGCTGCACGCGCAGGCGCTCTGTTCCGAGGTTGCGCAGCTGGTCGTGCAGGCTATCCAGAAACTTGCCGATGTCGAGCGTCTGGGTGCTCAGTCGCGAGCGCGCAGCCGCGATCATCTCTGGGTCAAGACCGAGACGCGCAGCGATGTTAATGCCTGCCGAGGCACCGGGCACGCCCTGCCGCAGCTCATAGGTCGGCGCAAGGGTCTGCTCGTTGAATCCGACAGCTGCGTTGAGCACGCCTTCCGTGTTTTCCGCATAGATCTTGAGCGAGGTGTGGTGCGTCGAGATGATCGACCAGGCACGGGCCTTCAGAAAATGCTCTGCGATAGCAACGGCTAACGCTGCGCCCTCTTCAGGATCGGTAGCCGAACCCAGCTCGTCGAGCAGAACCAGCGATCCGGAATCTGCCAGCCTGGCAATGCGGTTCAGGTTAACGATGTGAGCCGAGAAGGTGGAGAGATTCTGCTCGATCGACTGCGCATCGCCGATGTCGGCAAGAAACGCGTCGATGATCGGCAGCCGCGCTTCTTCCGCAGGCACCGGAACGCCGCTCTGCGCCATGATGGCCAGCAGGCCGGTCGTCTTGAGGCCAACGGTCTTGCCGCCGGTATTGGGACCGCTGATGATAAGCTGCCGGTCTTCATCGTTGAGCTCGAGGCTCAACGGCACGATGCTGCCGCCCTGCGCACGCAGACGCTTTTCAAGTAGCGGATGACGCGCCTGCCGTAGCGCCAGCTCGGCGGCAGTAAAGATTGGCGCGACACAGCGGTAATCCAGCGCAAAGCGGGCGCGGGCCTGCAGCGTGTCTACCTGTGCCAGCACGGTCGCACCTTCGAGGATCACCGCGGCATACTGCCCTATCTGCCGCGTCATCTGCGTAAAGATGCGGTGGATCTCCACCTGTTCTTCCTCGAAAAGCCTGACCAGGTCGTTATTCAGTTCAATGGTTTCGAGCGGCTCCACATAGACGGTCTGCCCGCTGGAGCTCGCACCATGCACCACGCCCTGCACGCGGCGCTTCCACTCCGCCTTTACGGGAATTACGAAGCGCTCGCCACGGATCGTGATGAGATCATCCTGGGTCGAGCCGCCTTCTGAGAAGCGGCGTAGCGCCGAACGCAGGCTGCTTTCGATGGCGCGCTGCTGCCGTTCCATTTCACGCCGGATGCGGCGCAGCTCGGGCGAAGCATCGTCGGTCAACGAACCATCGGGCAGGATGCGTGCCCTGAGCGACTCGACAAGCGGCGACAGTGGTGAGCTGAGCAGCGAACCTGAGAGCACGCGCAGCTCCTGCAACTCCTCTTCCAGTGCCTCGGGCGGCGCGCTCACCAGCGCGACCCATCCGGAAATGTCATCGGCCAGGTTCACCACTCGGCGTATCTCTTCGGCCTCGAGCGTGGCGCCCTCGATGCGCGACTTGGCCAGATCCTGAGACGGATCGAAGAGAGCGCCGATCGACGGACGCGCCCCGGCGGCCATCAGGCGCATCATTTCGGCGACGAGCGCATGCTCGCGTGCTATCCATGGGGAGTCTGTCGAGGGCGCCAGCTGCCGCAGCCATAACCGGCCAACTTCAGACTGGGCGTAGCCGGCAAGCAGGTCCAGGAAGCGTCCCCACTCGAGCACAGAGGGGCTAAACTCGTTCACAGGCGCCGGAATGGGGTGTGTCAGGGGCATAGTTTCATCCTACCGCCCTTCGCAGCAGGAACCACCCAGCCGGCGGCCGCGTATATTGATCAGGTCTTCCTCACTGGGAGACCTGATGTAGGAGGGCCACTTCATGTTCTGCAGCGCCTGCGGTCAGCCTGTGAATTCCCCCCAACCTTTCTGCTCCAACTGTGGCCGGCCACTGCCGCAGGCCGTTCCCATGGCGGGACCCTTGCCGGTCTATCCTTCCGACCGGGTGCGGCGGCATATCCGCGCACTGTCGGTGCTCTGGATTGCCTACGGTGCGTGGACCTTTCTGCACTGGATGATCGCCCTGTCCATCTTCGCGGGCCGCTTCGGCAGGTATTTCGGCCCATGGAACCAGGGGCCGTTCTCGGAGTTCCCGTTTACGCATGTGCACTCCCTGCTTCCGCTCATCACGATCACGCTGGTGGGGCGCTGCATCCTGTCGGTCCTGGCGGGCCTTGCTCTCGCCCGCCGCGCGCGCCCTGCCCGGATCTTCGCGTTGGTCATGGCCTTCCTGACGATCTTCCGCCCGATCACCGGCACCGCCCTCGCGATCTACACGCTCTGGGTACTGATTCCGGCTGCATCGCGGGACGAGTACGAGCAGATCAGCGTTTAAGTTGACCGGCAAGACGAAAGGCTTCACCGCCAGGGACGCGAAGGAATGCAAAAATTTGCGGCTTTTCCTTACGCTCTTTGCGCCCTGGCGGTGAAAATACCCGGCCCCCTTTGGCTGCATCCCGGAACGAGTACGAGCCGCTGAGTCTTTAGCCGGGCCTGGCGACTCTAAAATAGAGAGATGGACTTCCCCGTAACCCGCATGCGGCGCCTGCGCCGCACTGAGGCCATGCGCAGCCTGGTACGTGAGACAAGCCTTGAGCCTGGCGCACTGATTTATCCGCTGTTCCTCTGCCCCGGCGAAGGCATCCGCCGCGAAATCAGCTCCATGCCCGGCGTCTTTAACCTCTCGATTGACGAGGCGGTGAAGGAAGCCGAGGAAGCCGCATCGCTCGGCCTGGGCGGCCTGCTGCTCTTCGGTCTGCCCGAGACAAAGGACGAGCAGGCGACAGGCGCGTGGGACGAAAACGGCATTGTCCAGCAGGGCCTGCGTGCCCTCAAGCAGTCGAAGGCGGCAAAAGACCTCCTGCTGATCGCCGACGTCTGCCTCTGCGAGTACACCTCGCACGGCCACTGCGGCATCGTGCACCAGCACGGCAACGAGTATGAGATCGAGAACGACTCCAGCCTGGAATTGATCGCCAAAACCGCTGTATCGCTCGCCCGCGCCGGAGCAGACATCGTCGCTCCCAGCGACATGATGGACGGCCGCGTGGCCGAGATGCGCGATGAGCTGGACGTGGCAGGCTTCGAACAGACTCCAATCCTGTCCTACGCGGCCAAGTTCGCCTCGGCGTTTTATGGGCCCTTCCGCGAAGCAGCCGACTCTGCGCCGCAGTTTGGCGACCGTCGCAGCTACCAGATGGATGGAGCGAACCTGCGCGAGGCCATGCGCGAGATCGAACAGGACCTGGGCGAGGGCGCGGACATGATCCTGATGAAACCCGCCATGCCATACCTCGATGTGATTCGCGCGGCCAGGGAGAGATTTGACGCACCCATCGGGGCTTACCAGGTGTCCGGCGAGTACTCCATGCTGCACGCGGCCTTTGCCAAAGGCTGGCTCGAGCCGCAGCGCGCCATGATGGAATCGCTGCTTTCGATCCGCCGCGCCGGTGCGGGATTTATTGTGACCTACTTTGCCAAAGATGCTGCCAGGGCCCTGAACTAAATATGTGTGAACAAGACTGGAAAAGGTACCGGAAATACCGGTTCCAACTGCTTACGGTGTGGCTGGCCAGCGCGCCGGCCGCCCTGCTCTGCGGCGTTCTCAGCCAATCGCTGTTCCACAGCGATGTCCTGCTGTCGCTCGCTTCAGTTGCCTTCTTTGTCCTCTTTCTCTACACCGGAATCCGCTTCCAGAACTTCCCCTGCCCCCGCTGCCGCCAGAGCTTCGCCGGAAAGTGGTGGAACAACCAGAGCGTCTTCGCCCGGAGCTGCCATCATTGCGGACTGGCGAAATTCGGCGTCTGTGAGGAGTAGTTTCGGAAATCTTTAAGCCCGGTCCAGCTCAGCGAACAGCTCGCTGAGCTGGACGCGGATCTCCGTGCCAGGAATTGTCAGCACGCCGCCCTCCGGTTCCTGCATTCCGGTCTTCGTGTAGACGTGGGCCTTGCGCGAATCCGGATCGACCACCCAGACGTGCTCCGTGCCAAACTTGAAATAATCGTCTACTCGCTGGCGCAACCGTTTTGACAGTATCTTCCGGCGAGAGGATTTCGACGAAGAGCAACGCCGGTGTGCGCAGAATCCGCTGCCACTCTCCAGGCCAGACGGGACGACCGTGATGTCGGGAATCCGAAAGCGTGAGGGCGACACTTGAACCCTGAGCTCCGGGTAGCCCTCAATCTGCCATTCGTCGCGTTTCAACGTGAAGAGAAAAGTGAAGTAACGCTGCAGGATGGAGTGTTCTTTCTCGCCTAAGTTTCTTTCCTCGATCTCGCCATCCACGTAATCGCAATCCGGCCGGAAGCTGGTCGCAAGGTACTCGGCCACCGAGAGTTTAACGGGATGCGGAACCGCGCTCATGCCTCAAGTATCGCGCAAACCCCTCGCGCTCCCAGCCGAAAATCGCCGCCCTGCATCCTTCCGCGCCGTCGCACATCTTCCTTTAGGAAGCCTTGCGTACAATAGACGGTTGGGCACCGGCGATTTTTGCCTCGTCCGGCCCTTCCACGCAAGTCAATACCAGATCGGAGCTTACCCTTGGCAGAGACGATTTACGACGTAGCCATCATCGGCGGCGGACCCGCCGGATATACGGCGGCCATCCGCGCCGGCCAGTACGGCCTTAAGACGGCACTCATTGAAAAGGACGCGGCCCTCGGCGGCACCTGCCTGCTGGTCGGATGCATTCCCACCAAGGCACTGCTCTTCAATGCTGAGATCTATGACCACCTGAAGCACGCCAAGGAATATGGCCTCGACGGCCTCGGCGACGCCCAGCTGAACTGGAAGACCATCCTCGACCGCAAGAACTCGGTCGTGACCCGCCACACCAAGGGCCTCGACTTCCTGATGCGCAAGAACAAGGTCACCGTCGTCCCCGGATGGGGCAAGCTGACCGGTCCCGCCAAGGACGGCATCCATACCGTCGACGTCGTCGCCGAAGGCTCGGCAAAAGGCAAGGCGGCCACCGTCAAGGCGAAAAATGTCATTATCGCCACCGGTTCGAACGCCCGCATGCTGCCCGGTATCGAAACCAGCGATCGCGTGCTGAGCAACATCGAAATCCTCTCCATGCCGAGCATTCCCAAGTCGCTGGTCGTCATCGGCGCGGGCGCGGTGGGTGTTGAATTCGCCTCGATCTTCAAGAGCTTCGGAGCCGACATCTCCATCGTGGAATACCTGCCCCGCCTGGTTCCCGCCGAGGACGAGGAGGTCAGCAAGGAGCTGACCCGCCAGTTCAAGAAGCGCGGCATCGACATCAACACCGGCGCCAAGGTGGAAAAGGTAGAAAACACAAAGGATGGCGTCAAGGTCACCTTCACCGACTCCAACGGCAAGCAGGTCGTGAAGGAAGCCGAGAAGGTTCTCGTTGCCGTGGGACGCGCTCCCCGCACCGAAGGCATCGGTCTCGAAAAGACCTCGATCAAGCCCGATCGCGGCTTCATCTCGACCGACGAGTACATGCAGACCACGGAGCCCGGCGTTTACGCCATCGGCGATATCGTCGCGGGATTTCCCCAGCTGGCGCACTCCGGCGCAATGGCTGGCATGGTTGCCGCCGCCAGGATCGCCGGCAAGTACGCCCGCCCGATTAAGCGCGAACGCATCCCCGGCTGCACCTACACCGAGCCGCAGATCGGCAGCGTAGGCCTGACCGAGGCCAAGGCCAAGGAAAAGGGTTACGACATCAAGGTGGGCAAGTTCCCGTTCGTCGGCAACTCCAAGGCCACGATTCTCGACGCGCACGACGGCTTCATCAAGGTCGTTGCCGATGCCAAGTACGGCGAGATCCTCGGCGTGCACATCATCGGTCCCCAGGCGACCGAGCTGATCTCGGAAGCGGTCACCGCCATGGAGCTCGAAGCCACGGTTGAGGACATGCTCTGGATCGTCCACGCGCATCCGACGCTCTACGAGGCAATGCTCGACGGCTTCGCCAGTGTCGAAGGCCTCGCGATCAACGTCTAATTGCATTTAAAGAAACAGTGAAAGGCCGTGCCGCTCAGGTGGCACGGCCTTTCACAGCTGCTAGACTGGCCTGTCATGCGCTTCCTTTTTGCATCACTCCTCGCCTTCCTGATCGCTGCTCCATCACACGCACAGTCCACTTCCATCGACGTTCCCGCAGGCGCAAAGCTTCTGCTCACCGCCAGGGGCTCCGGCCTGCAGGTTTACGGCTGCACAAACGGGCAATGGACGCTGAATTATCCCGACGCAACGCTGCTCGACGCTCAGAGCAAGCTTCTCGGCTGGCACACAGCGGGACCGACCTGGAAACTTCAGGACGGCAGCGAGGTGAAAGGCAAGATGATCGCCAGCCATCCGGCCTCGGACGGCACCTCGATCCCTGAGTTGCTTCTCGCCGCGGTTCCCGGCAGCGGCAAGGGCCGCTTTGCGGATGTGGCCTACATCCGCCGGACAGAGACTCACGCCGGCGCTGCGCCAAAACAGCCCTGCACCGGCGGTACTTTGCCGGTGGTCTACGGCGCAACCTACAGTTTTTACACGGCAAAATGAGGCTTCCGGCCCGCCAGTTGAACGAGTAACCTTTTCCGGCTGGACAACTCCAATGGAGTGGGAGATCGAATCATGATCAGGAATATAGCCCGCACACTTCTGCTTTTCGCCGTTGCAATCCCGGCCGTGAGCTGCCAGGCCTCCGACGCGCCGCTTCCGGCCTTCGCCGCCGATCCCGGACTCGCGAAAGTATCCTCGCAGGAAACCGCCGTCTTCGCCGGAGGATGCTTCTGGGGCACGCAGGCCGTCTTCGAGCGCGTCAAGGGAGTTACGGCCACCACCGCTGGCTACTCGGGCGGAACTGCCGCGACCGCGCATTACTCCGACGTAACGACGGAAACCACCGGCCACGCCGAGAGCGTGAAGGTCGTCTACGATCCGTCGAAGATCAGCTACGCGCAACTGCTGCGCATCTTCTTCTCGGTCGCGCACGATCCGACGCAGCTCAACCGCCAGGGCAACGATGTAGGCACGTCCTATCGCTCGGCGATCTTCTACGCCAACGACGAGCAGAAGAAGCTGGCGACGGACTACATCGCGCAGCTCGACAGCGATCACGTCTTCAAGCACAAGATCGTCACGCAGGTAGTTCCGCTCAAGGGCTTTTACGCGGCAGAGGACTATCACCAGGACTACGCCATCAAGAACCCCAACAACCCCTACATCTTCGTCTGCGACCGCCCCAAGATCGCCGAGCTGAAGAAGCAGTTTCCGGACCTCTTCCAGAAATACAAGGGCGAGTAAGACCGCATCAGCTCATAAGCAAGCCCACATCGTTTCGCGATGTGGGCTTTTTCTTATGGAGGGCGAATACGTCCCTCCGCACGATCCGTAACTCCGCGATATCATCAGGCAATCGCGGAGAGCCATGCAGACAGAAACGCCACCATCACGGTTACGAAATGTTTTCCACGTTTTCCTCTGCATCGTCCTCACGCTGTATGGTCTGTGGTGCGGCGCGGCTCTCTTCTTCGATGTCCGCATCGCGTGGATGCGCATCCCCTCGATCCTGCTCTTCCTGGCAGCTCTCGCGCTCTCTTTGTGCTTGCTCAAAGGCTTTCGCAACCGGCTGCTCGCATGCCTCGCCTGCTGCCTCATCGTCACCGTATGGTGGCTCTCTCTGCGCCCATCCAATCACGAAAAGTGGCAGGCGGATGTTTCGCGGCTGGCCTCGGGCGATGTCTCCGGAAGCATCATCACGCTGCACAACGTCCGCGACTGCGACTACCGAGCCGAGCTCGACTACACCTGCAAGTGGCTCACCCGCACCGTCGATCTGAACAAGCTGCGCGGCATGGATCTCTTCATGGATTACTGGGGATCGCCCTACATCGCGCACACCATCCTGAGCTTTGACTTCGGCGACGGACACCCAGTGGCCTTCTCCATCGAAGCCCGCAAGCAGATCGGGCAAAGCTACTCGGCCGTTCGCGGATTCTTCCGCCAGTACACGCTCATCTCCGTCGTGAGCGGCGAGCGCGACGTGATCCGGCTGCGAACCAACTACCGCAAAGACGAGGACATCTACCTCTTCCACACCACGGCAACCGTGCCCTTCATGCGCCAGCTCTTCCTCGACTACGTGGCCTTCACCAACCAGCTGCACGATCACGCGGAGTGGTACAACGCCATTACGTCGAACTGCACAACCGAGATCTTCCACCTGAAGGCAATGCACAGCCAGCCGTTTCATCTGGCCATCCTGCTCAACGGCAAGGGCGACGCGATGGAGTACAAACTGGGGAATCTCGCCACGGACGGGCTCAGCTTCGATGAACTGAAGAAGCGGGCGTATATCAATCCAGCGGCAAAGGCCGCGGATAAAGATCCGAATTTCTCAGAGCGTATTCGCGAGGGACGGCCAGGATTTGAGAATCTTAGCGCCGCCCATTGAGTTGTCATTCCTCGCAAAGCGAGGAACCTGCTTTTCGCAAGACCAAGTCCAGGCGAAGTGCCTGTAGGAGAACCGGGAACAGGTAGGAGGCGGCTTTAGCCGTCTCATCCAGAAGGCCAAAACAAAGGGCTTCAGTCCCTGAGGGAGATCCTCCTCAGCGGCTGTAGCCGCCCATCGCCCTGCAATTGATTCATGAGACTAAACCACACACCACCTGTCCTTGCCTACTCACGCATCCACGCCCGAAAACAAAAGCAGGTTCCTCACTACGTTCGGAATGACAAAGGAACAAGGATGCCTAGAGCAGCCCCGTACCCGCGATCGCCTCAAGCACCTTTAACGGAGAATGCTCCGGAGCCACCATCGCCTCCGGCTTCACCAGGAACGTCTGCTCGAGCGCATACTGCCCGGTCAGCACCGCATGCGGCACCGTATCCGTATAGACCATCCAGCTCGAACCCGCGGGAAACTGCCACGGATACTTCGTGCTCTCGGCCTGGAAGCGTGCGTTTTCCTTGAGGAAGTTGTGGAAACGCATCATGAAATCGTCGTATGGCGAGCGCTTAATGGACGGAATCGCCGCGCCGAGCCCGATGGCGCGGCCAAGGCCCTTGCCTGCCCTGCTCATCGCCGTATCTGGAACCGGCGCTATCTCAGCCGGGGCAAACTGCCCAACGAGCTTTGCGAAGGGATCGGCGACCACCCAGTCGCGCGTGCGTGTAGGGTGGATGTTGTTGAAGAAGCGCAGGATGCGCGCGCCCTGCGTTGGCCGGGTCGGGAAAGCGTCGGTGTGCAGCAGGTCATTCCGTTTGCGAAGTGACAGGTCGCGCCCCTGCTCTTCCTGCGGACGAAAGCTGGCGTAATCGAGCTGCCACTGCCCACGATACGGCGAAAGGAAGCCGGTGAGAAATTCGACGACGCTGCGGGAGTAACTCCGCATGATGCCGCGCAGCCGGTCGACCGCGGCCTGATCGGCAGTCTTGGTGTCCAGGCCGCTCAGGGCGTCGATGTTCGGCTTGTAGGCGATGTTCTTATGTAGGGAGCTGTCGGTCTGCTGCTGGCCAAGGAGAAAGCTCAGGTCGTTCTCAGGGATGCGGATCGGCGTCTGCGGAAAGTACAGGATCTCCCCGGCCTCGAGCTGCGCGCAGAGCTGGCGTGCCTGATCCGGCGAGGGCGAAGTGGTTTCGAGCGTAATCAGACCCATGAGCTATCTCCCCGAAATTTTGCGGCGCGCCCAGAGCCCCAGCAGCACAACCAGCGCCACGGCCAGGGCGATCAGGCCGGACGGAAAGGCGATATAGCGGTAGCTGTCGGCCATGTTTACGTGGTGCCCTGCAGAGTTGTAGAAGAGCAGCCCGAGAATCGACACGAAACAGACCGCGAAGAAGACCATGAACCCAAAGGCGAAGGCCATCAGGAGGCTCGAAAACAGCCCCAGATCGCCCAGAGGAATGCCGAATGTCTTGCCCGGCGCCTGCCTTATCTCGTGTACTGACATAACGCTCCGTTCGACGCGCGACAGGCTGCGGAAGACGCGCGTCCGCCTCAGCTAGAATACAAGTTCATGGTTGAAGTCGCCCAGGTACCGCTGCTCTCACCCGCCCAGGTCGCCCAGCGGGCGCCGCTCGAGCATTCCGCAAATGGCATCCGCTACGCGGGCCACGGAGAGAATCAGATCACCCGCGAAGAGCTTGCCCGCGTGGTTCAGGCTGTTCCCGCAAGCGTTGCGAAGGCTCTGACCGAGCGCGCCTACTACTTTGTGCCCCTGGTGCTGAGCGAGGGCGAGCAGCCCACCATCGCCACCGGCTACAACGTCGATCTTGGCGATCGCGCCATCTGCCACCGCAACGTCGCGCTCGGCCCGGCCCCGGCAACATTCATCTCCACCCGGCTGATGCAGGACCGCTTCGCGCTGGCCTTCGAATTCTTCATCAACGCCGGGCACCAGTTCGTCGATGCCGTCGGTGTACCGGAGAGCTTCGGCGACCTGGCCTGGTCGCAGGCCCGCGCCGATGTGCGCGGCGAAACCAGCCAGGATGCCTACGAGAACCGCCGTAAGGCTCTCAATCGCAATCCGGAACAGATCGACGAAAAAGCCAAGAGCGGATTTCTCGAAGCCGCCTTTGCCGATGCGCTGGCCATCTACATGCTCGCCCTGACTATCGATTTCGACTACACCGAGCTGCGCGAGCGCGAGTATCCGCTGCTGGCTGCGCCGTCCCTGGCCGAGCGCCTGCGCCTGATGGCGAAGCTCTTTCCGCCGAACGCCGGATACGACTTCGAGATCCGCTACAGGCGGCGCGGTTAGACCCGGATCATGATCGCTCACCTTCGCGGACGCCTTTTCTCCAAACAGCCCGGTCAGGCCATCGTCGAGGCCGCCGGTGTCGGTTACGACGTCACCATCAGCGTGCCAACCTTCACCTCGCTCCCAGCCGAGGGAACGGAAGTCTCCCTGCACATCCACACCCAGGTGCGCGAAGACCTGATCGCGCTCTTCGGCTTCTTTGACCTGCGCGAAAAGCGGCTCTTCGAGCGGCTGATTACCGTTTCCGGAGTCGGCCCGAAGCTGGCCGTGACCATTCTCAGCGGACTCGACCCCGACCGCATGATCGCCGCCATCCGCGCGCAGGATCACGCGACGCTGACCCGCATCCCCGGCGTCGGCAAGAAGCTGGCCGAGCGGCTCAGCCTGGAACTACGCGACAAGATGGAAGACATGGCGACCGCTCCAGCGGCTGCCGTGGTATCAGCCGGTCCGGCTGCCGACGACGTGCTCTCCGCCCTGACCAACCTCGGCTACCAGCGCCCCGCTGCTTTGAAAGCCATCGAAACGGTAGTCGAAAAGGACAAAGCGCTCGGCGAAGACTTCGACCAGCTCTTCCGCGCGGCGTTAAAGGTCATTCGCTAAATCAGAACAGCCAACCTGCGGGTGCCCCATTCATGACGCAGCTTCATCGCGGCATGAGTGGGATCGCACAGACTTCCGAGAAGCGCGTTTATCGGGAGTAATTAATAGTGACTAGTAGATTTCATCTTCGGGTATTTTGAGATTCGCTAAATCGAATGCCATCATCAAGCCAAGCTGCCATGCGACCCCGCTATTCGGGGACCACCTGTCAACGACGTGATAGCGACCGCGCTTTAGCCCTTCGATGATCCACTGCGAACCGTCAGTTCCTCTCTGATCGTTGATTGGGTTAGGTGCGCTCCAGAATTTGCTGGCTTCAACCTGCGAAAGAAATGCCGAAGTTTGTTCTTTGCTTAGCACCTGTGAATGATTCTCAGAGATCGTCCCTGGGCGATATCCTCCAGCCCCACTTCCCGTCTTAGCTGTGAGGAGACCTGTCCCGTCAGGATTGACATCTATCCTGACAGCAACAGGATGATGGAAGGTGCGCAACCACAGAAAACGATATGACTCTGCGTTGGCAGCCCTAATCATCTGGTAAAGAGAAGGCTCCTGCAAGGCACTTAGCTGTGCCGAATACCAGTCGTTCTTGAGATGGCCTCGTCGGAGATCAAGAGAAGACTCGGGAAAATACTTGATGGGATGCGATGGTGCTTGCGCCCGCGCAAGTACCATAACGAAAGCAACCGTAAATAAGACGATGAGGCGCTGACGCAATGAGTTCTCCAGGCAATTCCCTGCTTACGAAGTTTAGACACCGGGCATCGACGAAGTGTTCCACTTGCTATCGTTGGAAAAACGAATCGGTGCCTCGATTACTCCTCAGAAGTCGGCGTGTAGCCAGCGATCCGGCTGGGCGGCTCCTCTTCTCCGGTTTCAGGTCTCAGCTCACCATAACGGCGTTTATGAGGAGTAATTCGCTGACGTTGCCGAAAAGGTGACCTCTCGGGAGCACGCTCAACGCCAAGCGATCACACACTGCCTCAGAATACGAGGTGCACGCCAGGCAGACATGAAATCTTCCATAGAAATCGTCTTGCCTTCTGCAAGCCTGAGCTTTCCGCGACTTGCTCCAAGAATGATAGAAAAGTGACCGGTCTCAGAAGGTGTGTCGTACAGAACGATTGGAATACGCCCCCGTCTCCTTTGTGCGAGCAATTCAGGTAGTCCAATGGCGCATTCCACAGGAACACCTAATCGTTTGAGGCGACGGTAACCGATCATCTCGTATCCACCGATGTCGTCATCGGGATCTGTGTGAAATGAAACCTGTAGGCCTAGTTCTCTGAGGCCTGCGGCTAAGTGCACCGTGAACGATCCGTGACGTTTCGTGTGGCGGCAAGCAGAGATGATCTTGGCTGCTGCGGGCTTCTTCCCATAATGGTGCAGTGCAGACCATGCGGCGAGAGGTCCACAGTGTCCGTCCAACTTCAGTATTTTTGATGGAGCGGTCCACCAATCAGGAAGTTTCATCGTGTGGTTATACCTGAAGACGCGGAGTTCCTAGCGAAGAGCATATCAATGCGTTGAACCTTCTGGAAGATGGCGTCATCGTTAATTGCGATTAGTACTGCTAAGTCGGCTTATCGCCAGCGACCGCCAAATTAAGAAGGTGGATTTCTCGGAAAATAAGAGTTAACCGCGGCACATGCGAAGAGACAGGGACAGCATACTGGAGTGAACGCCTGTCATCGGTCCCTGCCTAACACCGCAGGCGATCTTCCGCGTCTTAGCCAGAAATTGATCATCAGGGAGTCTTCGTGATTCTCCACGAAATGACTCCACCCCGCAGGCACATAGAGCAGATCGCCCGCACGCTGCGTGACGGAGATCGGTGTAGCCTTCGAGAACTCCGGGAAGCGTGTCGCATCCGGAGACTTTGCGTTAACCATGCTGACCCCGAAGTCTGGAAGTGCATTCGGTTTCGGATGAATCATGTATAGATAAGGAAAATCGGCTGGCGGATAGAGGAGCCATTCTTTGGCACCGAAGTATGCGAACGAGAAGTTATCCGTGATGTCCTTGTGCAGGGCGGTCACCGTTCCCCTCTTACCCATCCACATCCGTGGCTCATTGAGAAAATACTCAGGGTAGAACATCGGAAAAGGAACCCCGAGATCGCGCGCCATCTCGACGGGTATCACGGTGCCGGCGGCATAGGCCGTCCCGGCATCGTTTACCTGCATGAAGTGTTCCCCGATGAAATTTCGTAGGGGCATCTCTTCTTCGCGGCGATTCAGGTAGCTACCTGGATCTGCCATATTGCCGAAACGGACGTTCACGGTCTGATCGCCGTAGGCCCCTTGCAGCAGACCTAAGATCTCCGCTTCAGAGAACTTCAGCGCACCCAGCCGCAGTAGAAAAGGCATGGAGCGCGCTGCATACTCTTTCGAAAACGCCTCGTCACCCAGAGAATCAAGAACGTCCAGGGCGGCGAGGCGAGGCATCTCACGGGTAGCCTCATATATCTGGGGAAACCAAACAACAGGACTGTCCATCTATCGACTCCTACACATTTTGAGAATAGATCCTGTTGAGAATAGATCCTGGACGACTCCAGCCCGGTCTAAAGCAGAACAATCAGTACGTGAAGTCCCTAGAAGTCGGCTTGGGGAAAGTGAGTCCCGAGAATCGCTCTTTGGGTTACGAGATCAGAAGCATTCGCCGACAAACATTCCGGATTTGGGATCGGACCATCCCATCCCGTGCGACAACCGCTCGACGCCACCCCGACAAACTCATATCCTGAAGAGAAAGACATCTTTATGAGTGAAAACGTACAGGTCAAACTTCCCGACGGCTCGCTGAAGCAATTCGCGGCCGGTGTTACGCCCTTCCAGGTGGCGGAGAGCATCTCTCCGCGCCTTGCCGCTGCCTCCGTGGTGGCGCGCATCAAGCCGATGCACGCGGCTACGGCCACTAGCACCGACCAATCCGGCGAAGAAGCCATGTACGCCACCGAAGACGCTCACGCCCAGCGCCTCGTTGACCTCTCGACACCGCTCAACGAAGACGTCGAACTCGAGTTGCTGACCGAGAAGAGCCCGGACGCGCTGCCCGTGGTGCGCCACTCCGCCGCGCACGTTATGGCGACGGCAGTGCTCGAGCTTTTTCCTGACACCAAGCTCGGCCATGGCCCCTCGACCGATGCCGGCTTTTTCTACGACTTTTACCGCCCCACGCCCTTCACGCCCGACGACCTTAAGGCCATCGAAGCGAAGATGGCCGAGATTGTCGCCCGCGACGAGAAGTTCGTCCGCGAATTCGAGCCCCGCGAGCAGGGTCTGGCCCATTTCCGCGAAGAGAACGACTTCATGAAGGTCCACTTCATCGAGCGTTTCACCAGGGAGGGCGACGAGATCTCGCTCTACCGCAACGGCAAGTTCGTGGACTTCTGCCGCGGTCCCCACGTGCCTTCTACCGGCCGCGTGAAGGCCTTCAAGGTGCTCAGTCTCGCGGGAGCCTACTGGCTGGGCGACGAGAAGAACCCGCAGCTGCAGCGCATCTACGGAACGGCCTTTTTCAACAAAAAGGAGATGGACGAGCACTTCGTGCGCCTCGAAGAGGCCGCCAAGCGCGACCATCGTCTGCTGGGTAAGCAGCTCGACCTTTTCTCCATCCAGGAGATTGCCGGAGCGGGACTCATCTTCTGGCATCCGAAGGGCGCCATCATCCGCAAGACGATGGAAGACTGGATGAAGAAAGAATGCCTGCGCCGCGGTTACGAACTGGTCTACACGCCTCACGTGATGCGCAGCGAGTTGTGGAAGATCAGCGGACACGCCGGCTTCTACGCGCAGAATATGTACACCCCGATGGAGCTGGACGACGCCGAGTACCGGCTGAAGCCGATGAACTGCCCCGGGCACATCCTCATCTACAAGAACTCGCCCAAGAGCTACCGGGACCTGCCAGTGCGCTACGCCGAGCTTGGCAACGTCTACCGCTACGAGCGCTCGGGCACCATGCACGGCCTGCTGCGTGTGCGCGGCTTTACCCAGGACGACGCCCACATCTTCTGCACTCCCGAACAGATCGAAGACGAGGTTGTCGGCTGCATCGAGTTTGCGCAATCGGTGCTCACCACCTTCGGCTTCAGCGAGTTCAAGGTGGAGCTTTCGACCTGGGATCCAAAGGACCGCCAGAGCTACGCCGGAACCGATGAGAAGTGGGAACTGGCCATCTCGTCGCTCCAGAAGGCGCTCGACCGCAAAGGCATTCCCTACAAGACCATCCCCGGCGAAGCCGCCTTCTACGGCCCCAAGATCGACGTCAAGCTGGTCGACGTGCTCGGCCGCCTGTGGCAGCTTTCAACCGTGCAGTTCGACTTCAACCTGCCTGCGCGCTTCGAGCTTGAATACGTGGGCGAGGACGGCGAGCGCCACCAGCCGGTCATGGTCCACCGCGCGCTTTACGGCTCAGTCGAACGCTTCTTCGGCGTGCTCATCGAGCACTACGGCGGAGCCTTCCCGCTCTGGCTCGCGCCGGTGCAGATGGGCATCGTTCCCATCAGCGAGCGCCATCAGGCCTACGCCGAATCCGTCAAAGCCCAACTTGAGGAAGCCGGATTCCGCGTAGAACTCGATGCCCGCAACGAGAAGATGAACGCCAAGATTCGCGACTTCACACTGCAGAAGACGCCGTACGTACTGGTCATGGGAGACAAGGAAGCCGAAGCAGGCGCGGTGAGCGTACGCACGCGCGGCAAAGGAGACCAGGGTTCGGTGCCGCTGGTGGAATTCATCGCCCGGGCCAAGTCGCTGGTTACCGGCCACTCCATGGAGCTGTAACTGACTTTTAACTTCGAAGAAGGCGATGCGAGAAGACTCTCGCGTCGCTTTTTTCATTCACGGTCGAAAACTGGACAGAAATTGTCCCAGGATCGGACGACGTCCTTCCTTCGTGTTATCGCTCCTGTCATTTCTGGCCGCTATGATCGGCGGTATGGCCAGAAACTTTAGGCCTGATCCGAAAATGAAAACCACGCCGCCCGTTCCTGTCTCCGAACCCATCCAGGTCAGCGACCGCTTTCGCGCCACCGTACAGGATTCCATCCTCGAGCTCGAACGCAACGCCGCGCGCGACGAACAGGTGCTAAAAACCCTCACCAACCCAGATCACCGCCGGCGCCAGATGCTGCTGATCCAGAAGCAGCTGGACAAGGCCTTCCGCCTGCATGAAATGCTGGGCCGCCTCGCCGTACGCAAGCGGGTCGTCCGCTGAGGTTGCGACCCCCAGATTGCTCCGCCTATGATCAAGACGACGTATAACCGCACACGTCTCATCCAAGCCTAGAGGGAGTTCAGAAAGAAGCATGCAGAGTGGCAGCCAGATCGCCGCACAACCGATCGGCGTCTCCAGCATCGCTTCGGCGGGCGTCATTGTTCCCACGCTGAACGCAGCCCGTGACTGGCCGCAGTTCGAGCCCATGCTCAGGGCGCAGGGAATCGCGCCTTCACAGGTGCTCATCGTCGACTCCTCATCGAACGACAGCACCGTGGAGCTGGCTCGCGCCAGCGGTTTTCGTGTGGAAACCATCGCACGCCGCGACTTTAATCATGGCGGCACGCGACAATGGGCAACGCAGTTCTTTCCCGGGACCGAGATCCTCGTTTATCTCACTCAGGACGCAGTACTCGCGAGCGACGACGCTGTGCGAAGCCTGCTCATGGCTTTTGAGGATCCCCTCGTTGGCGCAGCGTACGGGCGCCAGCTTCCCCGGCCCGGAGCCCGGCCCGTCGAAGCCCACGGACGCCTCTTCAACTATCCGGATGTGTCGCAGTTGCGAACACTGAACGACCGGCAGCGATTCGGCTTCAAAACAATCTTTATCTCGAATTCCTTCGCCGCATACCGAAAGCAGGCGCTTGAGGATGCCGGAGGCTTCCCAACCGACACCATCTTCGGTGAGGACACCATTACCGTCGCTCACATGCTGCTTAGAGGATGGAAGGTCGCATACCGGGCTGACGCCTGCGTCTATCACTCCCACGATTACACGGCAGTGCAGGAGTTCAAGCGCTACTTCGACATCGGCGTACTGCATTCACGCGAGGCTTGGCTGAAAAAGGAATTCGGCGAGGCGGGCGGCGAAGGGAAAAAATTCGTCCTGTCGGAGATGAAGTACCTGCTGCGGCATAATCCTCTCCTGCTGCCCTCGGCGGTGCTTCGAACTGCCGCCAAACTTGGAGGCTACCGGCTCGGCACGAAAGAAGCGGCTCTGAAACTCGGCCTCAAGAAAAAGCTGAGTATGCACCACGGTTTCTGGAAGTAACGGCTGAGTCTCTATCCAAGAGCGGTTTGATCTTCCGGATCCTTCCGCGAATGCCCGTAAATGGATATATATCCGTGCGAGACCACGTAACAGAAGCTGAGCGCCAGGTTCATCAGGACCGCATTTCGCGTCGTCCGCATGCCGATTGTCGCGACAAAAATGACCTGGCACAAGACGACGAGAGTGACCTCCAGGATAGTCCCACGCCAGAAAACCCATTTGCGTGAACGATTCATGATCCAAAGCAGTCCTGCAAGATAGTTGATGCAGGCTGTCATGACAACCAATCCCACCAGGCCAGCCAGATCCCGATAGTTTGGACCCAGCAACCAGAGAAATGGGCGAGGGACGACGAACGCCAGGCTTGTAATTCCTCCCGAAGCAACCACCGCCAGTGCAAATAGCTTCGTGTACGCGCTCCGAAGGCGCGCGGCTGGAAGCCGGGCCACATGCGGTTCGACAACCACGACGTTGAACGTGGTAAAGACAATGAATAATTGTCCCAGCCGTCCCAACGCCGCCACTTGGGCAATATTGGTTGTCCCTCCGAAGATGCTGACGAGGAACAGCGCAATCTGCCCCTGGAATGCGCCCAGGATGATGGGCGGTATCGCGGGCATAATGTAGCGCAGCATTTCCTGTTCGACCCGCGGATCGTTATGCTCAGGCCACTCCACCTGCTTCCGGCTTTCGCGTCCGATCAGCCAGCCATTTGCCGTGATATTCAGCGCACCCAGCAACGCCGCCGCCGGAGCATTCAAGACTCTGCCAATACCCATCAGTACATACAGGGTCAGTCTGCCCGCGCCGGCAATCGTCTGCGGCACGTAGTATTCGCGGAATCGCCCGTAAAGAAAAAGCGGTGCGGAAAAGTAAGAAACCTGCCCGGCAGAGTAGAGCGAGATCACGACCGAAAGCATCAGCAGCATCTGGGCGCCGAGCGACCAGTGGTGCCGGTGCGCGATCAATCCAAAGACCGCCACAACGATGGGAATTGTGAACGAGAAAGTTTTGTCGCGCAGATGCTTGGCAGCGCGCACGTAGGTGCCGACAAGTTTGCGATCAGCGATCCGCGACCCCACCAGCGGAATAATCGTGCTGGCGAGCCCAAAGTCCATCAATGACGACGCCGTGATCTGAAAGCCGGTGGCAAGCCCGTATTGCGCATAAGCTTCCACGCTCAGATTGCGGACCAGGTAGAGACCGGTAAGCACAGTGATGCCCTGCACCGCGCCCTGCCCCAGAAAGAATGCCGTAAGGATACGGGTGATCTTCTGAATGCGATTGCGGGAATGCGTCGGGGGAGCCGAGAGGCCGCTCTGCTGCTGGCTTTGGTTCATTGAAGGAAGTTTGAAAGTTCTGCCCGAGCGCGGCTTGAATCGCACGGCAATCTAAAATAAAGGAACCTGTTCATGGTAAACGATCGGCCATGTCGGTCGTTCCGGCAGGCGACTTTGGAGGCCCGGCAGTGTCGTATTCGCTTACAGTCGTCGTTCCCACGTACAACCGGTGTGACGCTCTAGAACAATGCATGAGACACCTGGAACAACAGGTACGCAAGGATTTCGAGGTGATCATCGTCGACGACGGCAGTACCGACTCCACCGAAGAGTGGGTAGCCGGCTACCGGAAGCGCACGCCGCTTTCCGTCCGCTATTTTCGCCAGCAGAACAGCGGCCCCGCGCGGGCGCGCAACTTCGCCATTTCATTGGCGGAGGCCCCGGTCATTCTGCTCATCGGTGACGATATTTTCCCCACCCCGGAGCTGATCGCCCGGCACATGCAGCTGCATGAAGAACGGCCTGAGCCGTCAGTGGTCGGACTGGGGCTAACCCTGTGGAGCGAGACCGGCCAGGAAGTAACACCCTTCATGCGCTGGCTCGACAAGGATGGCATGCAATTCAACTACGGCGAGCTGCTTGCCGGCGTCAAGCCAGACTGGAAGCATTTCTACACCAGCAATCTTTCGGTTAAGACCTCGCTGCTGCGCCAGTTCCCATTTGATGAGTCGTTTCCCTACGCCGCTATGGAGGACATTGAGGTCGCCTGCCGAATAGAGGCCGAGCATGGACTGGAGATGGTCTTTTTGTCCGATGCCATCGCCTATCATCTGCACCCCACCAGCTTCCTGCAGGCCTGCGGCCGCATGGAGAAGGTTGGCGAATCCGCTGCCTACTTCGACGAGCTCTGGCCGGGCAAGCTGCCCCGGCAGCAGAGTCCACTCGCCGTGAAGCTAAGGAAGATCCTGGTGCGAACCCCGCAGGCACTCCCTGTCTTTAAAGCGATAGCCGATAAATCCCAGACAATCGCCTGTCCCAACAGGCTTATGACTTTCTTGCTTAGCTACTACTTCGACCGAGGATACGAACGACGCGCCCGCCACGCTCACTGAGCCGGGGAAGGGCTTACTTCAGACTCCACTTCAGAACCTGCAGCGCAAACCCTGGCTGACGCAAAACAACAAGTGTTCGTACCGCGCGTTTTATCAGCCGCAATCTGTGAACACTGCTCCCGCCTCCCCAGCCCGACTCTCGGACAAACTGCCACTCGGCACAGAGCACGTTTTCATAACGTTTGTGCCCAGTTTGTGTCTTCAGGTTCATAAGCGAAAGCTGGTGAGTTAGAAGCACATCCAATACCAGCACCTCACCGCCGGCCTTCTTCAAACGATGGAATACAGCGTGATCGAGGTAGTCTAGCCAGTACTCGCGCGGAAAGCCCCCGATTGCCAGCAACGACGAGACACGCAGGCAGGCGCCCGAATTGAGCGCAATCACGCCTGCAGTGTGGACTCCCGCAAAGTCGACGGCAACCGGGAAGTAACGAAATCGCTGGATCGTTAGTGGGGAGAGAACTCGACCGTCCTGAATCAGCTTGGGCACAATCGCGCAGACGGCAGGGTCCGGTCCCGCATCAATGGTCTGAACTAAGACGCTGGCCAGCTCCGGTCGAACGTCCGTGTCCTGATCGAACAGCCATAGCCAGCTGCAACCTGCGGTTTCGGCAGCAGCGAGAGCGGCGTTATAGGCTGCAGCAAGGCCACCGTTCGCAGCATCATGCCTGTATTCAACATTCGCAAAAGAAATTGTTGCCGGTTCCAGGTTTTGGGGCGCAGGCGAGTTGTCGTAAATCAGGATCGATAAGCGAGAAGCGAGAGAAGGTGACCGGGCAAAAGAAGCAGATAAGGTCTGAAAGGTAAGGGAATCCCGTAAGGCAATCCGATAGAGAACAATAACGCACTGTACAAGATCGTTTGACACAAGCGACTGAGGTCATCGTAGCAGGAACCACGGCTGCATAGATTCGTTTTGCATCCCAATATGGGAACCAACGGCGGGTAAAATCAAGATATCTAGATGTCAAAGCTGGCTATCAACTTACTGCGTTGGAGCAATCCATGGGAAGAGATCGAGACTTGCATCGCTGCAGTCCTCAATTCCACCTTCCAGGATTTCATCCTTCTCTACACCGAGAATCCTCATCCTACGGCTTCTTCCCTGGAAGAACTGGTAAAGATTCGTTTTGCTGCCGATACCCGACTGAGAATTCGAATCAACGATGAGAACACCGGTTATGCAGGCGCCCATAACCAGTTCTTCTTCGAGACAGACAACGAATTCTTGATGGTGTTGAACCCCGACGCTGTTCTGCATCCCGGTTTTCTCGCAGAGATCCTTATTGCGTTCGAGAATCCGTTCGTGGGCGCCGCTACAGGGAAAATGGTCAAGCCACTCCAGCCCCCGGACCAGACTCGTATTCTCGATGGCACGGGGATCATCCTCTATCGCACCCGGCGGGCCCGCGAGCGCGGCCAGCTCGACGCCGACCACGGTCAATTTGATCGCAGCAGGGAGGTTTTCGGGGTTTCAGGAACGGCAGCTGTATTCCGCAAACAGGCACTGGAAGAGGTAAAACTCGGAGCAAGCGAATACTTCGATCACGATTTTTTTGCTTACTGGGAGGACTTCGATCTTTCGTGGCGGCTTCGGCTGGCAGGATATTCCTGCCAGTACGTCCCCAGCGCCGTGGTGAGCCATTCTCGCGCTGTAGGTGTCAGCCCTGGAGGCCTCATCCACTTCGTCCGATTCGTCCGGCATCATCGCAGCTTTCCGGTTAAGATTCGGCGCTGGAGTTGGCGAAATCACCTGCTGTCGATCATTAAGAATGACTTCGGCTGGTGCCTGGTCCGCGACCTGCCCCTGATCGTGGGACGCGAAGTAGCAACCCTGGCTTTCATTTGCCTGTTCATGCCGGATACACTTCCAGCAATACCTGAGTTTCTGCGGCTGCTACCCTCGACGCTGCAGAAGCGCCGGCTTATACAACAACGCAGACGGATTGGCAGCAAAGAAGCGGCTCGGTTTATCGCGTTACGCTGAGGTCGTCGAACCTTTAAGGCAAATGTTCACCCTTTCGATACAAAAGGCTCGTAATTGGCTATTCCTGCTCGCGGCGTTTCTTTCGGTCGCAGTACCAGGATTTACCGCCGTCAAGTCGCTGCTTATTCTCTTGCTAACGATCAGCGTGCTGATTCGCTACCAGTGGCGCAGGGGATTGATCCTCTGCGGGGTTTCGATCATGCTGAATCTGTTTTACTGCAACGAGATTTCTTTCTTTCGCGGAACGGATCTGTCAGATCTGGCTAACCAGTTTTTTCGCACGCTAACCTTCTTCCTGATCCTGATTTGCGGTGCGGAGCTTTCCCGGATATCCACGTTTTCACAGACTTCTCTCGACAGGCTGAGCGTTGTCATCGCGTGTACAGCAGCGCTCCTTAAGTCTGCGATCCTGTTTGTCGTGCTCACCGGACGAATGTCGCTCGATGCTGTTCAGGCCGCACTTGGATTCGAAACAGTAACCGATCAAATTGGCTTTGGCCTGCAAAGACTCCAGTTCCCTGCGGATATCGCCCTGCTCTTTCTGGTTGCTATTTACGTTGGCGGACGCAGCAGGATCGTAGATATTCTCTTCCTACTGGCAACGAGCGTCAGCCTCTTTCTGAGCTTCTCGCGCTATCTGCTGGCTGCCTACCTGCTCTGCCTCTTTCTGCGTTATCTCCGTCTGCGCAGGCTCGATGTGATTAGCGGAGCATCAGTCGTGGTGGTGGGAATCACCATCGCTGTCTTTAGCGTCAGCCTGGCCACACGCTTCGCGAGCAACGCTACCGACGCCTCAGATGCTGCCAGAACGGAACAATTGAAATACCTGAATTCCTCAATCGCGAACCATCCTCTTCTGGGATCGGGCATGGGCGCACATGTGAATGGATTCACACGCAGCTCCACTCTGCGTTTCTCTTACGAGATGGAGTGGTATGCGATGGCGATGCAGTTCGGAGTGATCGGTCTGGCCTGGTTTCTGGCGAACCTTGGCGCCCTGCTGTGGTCGCCGGCACGCCGCTCCGCGCATCCGGCGATCTTTGCCATTATCGTATCGATGTGGATCGCCTCCGGCTTCACGAACCCAATGATCGTATCCGTGGGAAGCGCTTTCGGCGTGGCCATACTGACCCTCAGCTTCAGCGCTGAACGCAGGTTGGCATCGCAGGAGATGCCAAAAGCCGCCTCAGTTTAACCTCGCTTCGAACCGCGCAGACTCTCCTGGATCTGATCGAGCTTTGCCGCGCGCAGAGGATCCCGTCTTATCCCGGCGACTACATCGGCCAAAAACGCAATTCCGAAACTCAGCAGGAAGAAGAGAATTGTCATCCCCAGCGTAATAAGCATCCTGGGAGGACCAGATTTTCTATCCGGCGGAATGGCATTGTCGATCACCTGGATGATCGGCGCTGACTTTGCCTCATCAATCTTCGCTGCTTCATATTGACGGGAGAGCAGTTCGAACAACGTCTCGTGATACTTCACTTCGCGATACTTGCGCTCGAATTCAAGACTGTCTTGCGGTACACGGCCGGCGGGCACAGCGATATCCCCGGGCTGCACCGTCTTCTGCTGGTCATTTTCGAGTTTCGCCAGCTGCCCCTTCATGGTCGCAATCTGTTCCTCGAGTTTGCTCAGGTCCGGATTTTCGTCCGTGGCGAACGTGCGCATCGCCTGGGCCTGTACTTCGTTGCTGGCTATCTGGGCGCGCATCTGGGCGATCGAAGAAATGATCATCTGCGCTTGACCGGTCAGTTGAATAAGCCCGGTGCGTTGCTGGGTTGCGCGCAAATCCTCTTCAGCCGTAGCAAGCGCCTTCTTCTCACCTTCAAGCTGCTCGTCGAAAAAGACGCGGCGTTGCGCGGCCTCGGTCGTCGCCAAATGCGCATTCATGGCATACAGACTGGAGACATACGCGTTTGCAAGGTCGCTTGCAAGGCGAGGATCGTGATCGGTGACAGAAATTTCGATCAGGCCATCCTTGGCGGATTCAATCGTGCTGTGGGCTGCCAGATCCTTACGGGCATCTGCCATTTTCTTGCTCTTGCGCAGTTCCTTAAGGTGAAACTCGTTAATAATCTCGTCTGCGATGGTTCGGCTCTTGAGGATGCCTACATAGAGATCACCCGGCGATTTCAGGCCCAGAGCCGAAGCTGCTCCACCCGAACCACCACCAAGCGCAGCCAGTCCGCCGAGCGAGCTGAGGAGAGCCGCTGCAGAAGATTGCTGCTGGGGAGGCATGATCACGGCCATTGCCGTGTAGTTCGGCTTCATCACCAGGGACGCGGTGATCCCCAGAGCAAGTCCGGCTACTGTCGAAAGCGCAATAAAGCGCCGGCGGCGGGCGAGGATAAGCAGAATATCGAGGAGGTCAACTTTGCCCTCTTCCTGCGAAGCTGGAGGTTGAACCGATGGTGCCGTCACTTGTTCTACTGTGCTCATTGAGGACTGAATTGTCTACGTTTTATCGTATCGCAACCGCCCGTATGACGACGCGGAAAGCCGCCACCCTTTGCGATGACCGTCACAATCAGGGCAGTGCATACCCCAGGAGTTCATCTGTCTTCTTCCCCTCGCATGCCGCATCGTTGCTCACGAAGTGATTGGTCCCGTCATAACACCGATACAGCGGGACGACTCCCGAGCCGACACTGCTACCCGTTGCGGGAATTGCATAACCCTGGACACCGAGAATCCGCTGGCCTTCGCAGTTAATATCGGTCGATACAAAATAATCTATGTATCCGGCCTTACACCCGTAGAGGGGTACAGGCGCGGAGTTCGTCGGCAGCGCATAGAGGTGTCCCAGAGTGGACTGCAGGAGGAATCCGCCGGAAGGGTCTATCCATCCCGTCGTGACCTCATAAGTTGAGCCATTGTAATAGCGCTTGAGCGCCACAGGGCCCGGATTGGCCGGCAAGGTAGTGAGCCCTATGTCCCACTTCTCCACCCTGCAGCTCGATCCCGCCCACGCCGGCGAGTAGTCCCACTTCGGAGGAGGATTGGAAATGGAGGTATACACGGCGAGAGATGGATAGGGTCCAACATTCACGTTGCCGTAGGGGTCGCGGAGCAAACCGGGAATAAAGTTGCATTCATAACCAGTGGAGTTGGTGTCGATGTTACCGACCAACTGCCAGGGAGATGCCCCATTCAACAAGGAAGACGAAGCAATGCGATAGACCTGAATGCCCCACTGGCCACCCTCTGCAATATCACCGGTCAAGGAAGCACTTCTGGAGGGCCGGTTATAGCCTGCGACCCAGGTGTCTGTTTTCGGATCGTACGCGATGTCGCCCCACGAAGGATTAGGAGTCGATGGATCAAGCCCGTTTTCCGTGAGGGTTCCCAGCACCGTAAAGTGAATGCCGTCCGTTGATGTTGCTTCTACGTGATGCCCTATCGGAGTGTCGTCCTCGTAAAAGAGGATGATGCCGGCCTTTCCGTCACTGTTATATGCGCTTGGCTGGGCAACTCCGTAACCTGTTTGAGTCGTCGAGGGGATCACCGGATTTGGATATTTGGCCCAAGTCTCGCCATCATTCGAAAAGGCCACCCCGATACTGTTCACATTACCGGTTATCCGATCGGTGGCAACGTAATACATTGCATATGTATAGGTCTTGCTATCGCCCAGTGGGTTCTGGAAGCTGCCTTTGATCACCTTGGGATTACAGGTGTAAGCGGAGTCCCACGCGCCTGCCGTTTCAGCTAAAACCGTCTTGGGTGAGGTTGATACACCTGTCTCGGCGTTGGTCGACGAGTACTGAATCGAGTCTGTGTTCTGCGAAGAGTCGTCGGGATTGCTTCCCTGCCCACACCACCAGAGCTGAATGGTATTGCCGGTTTGAATAGCGGAAGGCGAGTAGTCATAAAGACCAGCTCTACCCGCGACCGAACCTGCCGGAAGGCTTCCAGCCCCGCAACCAACAAGAAAAAGTGAAACCGCAATCGATACAAGGAGCCAAAGCTTCAGTCCTTGCCCATCCCTCATAGTCCCTGGCAGCTTCATCGTCGAACGGATACCAACCCTACTTGCCGATGCAGAAGGTCGAAAAGATCCGGTTGAGGATGTCATCGGCTGTCGTCTGCCCGGTCATACTGTCGAGATTTCTGAGTGCAGTATACAGATCGATCAGCAGCATCTCGTGCGGAACCCGTTCGGTAATACCCACTCGCGTGGCTTCGATCCCGGCCAGTGCCGCGGTGATGGCCTCGTAGTGCCGCAGGCTGGTCAGCATGCCGGTTTCAGCTTCGCCCGAGGGATTCTTCACCATCTCCACCAGCCCATTGCGGAGCTCGTCGATGCCGGCGCCCGTGACTGCCGAGGTGCGCATTGAAGGCAACGGGCCTGCCATGGTCTCCTCATCGGCGAGGTCGCTCAGGTCGGCTTTGTTGAATACAGCCAGCGCGCGGCGGCCTTCGAGCGAGTCGACCAGCGCCTGCTCGTCGCTCCGCAGCGGAACCCCGGCCTCGAGCACCACCATCACCAGGTCGGCATCAGCCAGGGCCTCGCGGGATTTCTCAATCCCGATCACCTCTGCCTCGTCCGTCGCCTCGCGCAGCCCGGCAGTGTCGATCAGTTCCAGCGGAATTCCGCCCAGCGACATGCGCTCAGTCACCAGATCGCGCGTCGTACCCGGTGTTGCGGTCACAATGGCCCGCTCGCGCTCCACCAGCCGGTTGAAGAGCGAGGACTTGCCGACATTCGGTCTGCCTACAATCGCCAGCGAAAGCCCCGAATGCACGATGCGTCCATGCTCGAACGACCGGGCAAGAGCCTGCAATGTCGCGGAAATCGTATCCATGCGGGTGACAATCTCCGCATCCGCGGTTACATCGACATCGTCTTCGGCAAAATCGATGCCGGCCTCGAGGAGCGCGATCAGCTCGACCAACTGCTCCTTGGGCGGCTGGATGCGCCGCGAGAGCGCTCCACCCATCTGCTCGGCGGCTACCCTTGCCTGGTAAAGTGTCTGCGAGTCGATGAGATCGCGTACCGCTTCGGCCTGGGTCAGGTCGATTCTGCCGCTCAGAAAAGCCCGCTCGGTAAATTCACCGGGGCGCGCCAGCCGGGCTCCCTGCCGCAACGCCAGCCGCACCAGCGTGTCGAGCACCACGGGCGAACCGTGTGCCGCAATCTCTACAAGGTCTTCCGCTGTATACGAATTGGGCTTTGCAAACCAGGTGACGACCGCCTCATCGAGACGCGTACCGGTCTCCGGGTCGGGAATCTCCGCGAAACGCGCCTGCGCGTGCGCCAGCGGGTTGCGGAGACGAATCAGTTTGTCGGCGATTTCAACGGCGTGCGGTCCGGAGAGCCGGACAATACCGATGCCTCCGCGCCCAGGCGGAGTGGAAACGGCAACTATCGTCTCGTTGGCAAAGGACTCCTGCTCAACGAGCTGGGGATGCGGCTGCAATCAGCGCCGCCGATCGCTACCACGTCGATCACCACCACGCCCGCCGCGGCCCCCGCCGCCGAACGACGGAGCGGCTGCCTGCAGGGAGGCAAGCTTGCTGGCGTCATAACCCTTGGTATGCGCAACCACGAAACGGCGCGCGCCCTCGCCCACCGAAGACGTCTCGATGTCTTCGAAGGAACGGAAGGCAAGGTGCAGCAGCCGGCGCTCGCGCGAGCTCATGGGTGCAAAGCTGTAGGGCTGGCCGGTGCGCCGAACCCTTTCAGCAGCAGCTTCGGCCGAGACCTTCAACTCGTGCGCGCGTATGGCCTTGAAATTGTTGGCATCGAACGAAATCTTGTCGTGCTCTTCGTTCTCAAGACGGATCACCTTGGCGGCAACATGCTCGAGGGCGTGCAGCAGTTCACCGCCACGCTGCGTCAGCAGCGGAGCATCCGGCCCACCCAGCTCGACATAGATCTCGCAGCCTTCGAGCCCATCGGGTTCGCCCGCACCTGCTCCCGCTGTGATGCGATACTTCAGGCGAAGACCACCGGTGGTAGTAAGTGTTTTCAGGAGGGCTGCTATCTTCTGCGCAGCGGCGTTGTAGTCCTCGATCGGCATCGACGATTAGTATCTCACTCCCCGGAGTCCAAAGTCAGCAAAGTCTTCACTCGAACTATCTGGATTCGCCTGCAATATCTGGCATCTATAGAGTTGCATCCAATAAATTACCGCACGGTGCAAAGCCCGCTTTCATCAGGGTGCTTCGGGATGCGACATTGCCCGCATCGCAGCGTGCGCACGGAATGCTGCCCTGCTCGTAACTGGTTCTCTTCAGCTCCTGCACGAAATATGCGCCATAGCCACGCCTCCGGTAAGTTTCGACGACCTCCATGTAAAGGTCGACATACGGACGGTTGTAGTGGTACATGATGCCGCCTGTCGCGATGACCGTACCCTCCATCTCCAGCGCCCAGTCTCCTTCGGCTTCCCTGCGGATGAACCTTGAGCCGTTCGCTGGGAGATGGGTGGTCCGTGCGTCCTCGAAGACGATCTTCTCGGTGCTGACGCTGCGAGCCCAAGTATGCAGCATCACCGTCAGGATCTTGTCGTTCGTCTGTGCGCGCATTGCGGTCGCGCCGCTGCTGGAAATTAAGGCGTTAAAGAGATCGAAGAGTTTTTCGCGATAGGCGGGCAGCACGTAGAACTCAAAGAGTGTCCGCGTTCCCTTCCACGGCCCGTCGACAACCAGCGCTCCGTAGCCGGCCGGTTCGCCGTCGACTTCGAGTTGATAAGGCTCCGTCCAGCCGGCGCGTCCATGGAAAGAGTCGTGCAGCACCTGGCAGTGCATCTCCTCGCGACGCAGGTTGCGCCAGTGGGAGATATCGTCGACAGTCACCGGCTTGGCTGAGAAATTCATGCGAGGACAGCAGGCGCGTCCATCATAGCCCACTGCGGAGTGTCATTCCGAGTCCCCTTGTTTGTCCTTCCGAACGCAGTGAGGAACCTGCTGTTTCCCTCCACACAAGTTGACACGAGAGCAGGCACGAACAGGTAGCGTGGGGCTTCAGCCGCTGAGGAAACCGCACCTCTGGGGCTGAAGCCCCTTTCTTCGCTCTCCTGAATGAGACGGCTAAAGCCGTCTGCTATTTGATCCTCGCGAGTCTCGAGCCGTAGATCGCTCCATCAAGAAAAAGGCGTCCGAAAAATCGGACGCCCTCTCGATAAAACGAAGCACTACTCAGCGTTTTAACCGTTTGGCAGCTCGCTTTGCCGCGATCTCCCGCATTTCCTTGCCCAGGCCGGTGCGGTTCATCACCAGCTGCTGCATCACGCTGATGAAGTTGCCGCAGGCCCAGTAAAGCGAAAGACCCGAGCCGTAGTTCCACATCATGAAGCCGAAGACCGCAGGCATGGTGAAGGCCATCATCTTCTGCTGTGCCGGATCCATACCCGGTGAAGGCGTCAGATACTGCGTCAGGAACATCGACAGGATCACGAAGATCGGCAGGATATGCCACGGGTCCGGAGCGGAAAGATCCGGCAACCAGAGCCAGTGTGCCTGGCGCAGCTCAATCACGTTGCCCAGCATGCGGTAGAAGCCGAAGAGCAGCGGCCACTGCACCAGCATCGGCAGGCAGCCGCCGAACATGTTCACACCCTCGGCCTTCTGCAGATCCAGGATCTCGCGCTGCATCTCCTGCTTACGCGGGTCGGTCGCCTTGTACTTCGCATACTTGGCCTTGATGACTTCCATCTGCGGCTGAATGCGCTGCATCTTCAGCGAAGACTTCATCATCTGTACGCGCGTCGGCAGCATGGCCAGGTTGAGGATGACGGTCAGCAGCAGGATCGACCATCCCCAGTTGGGAACCACATGCTCGTAGAAGAACCGCAGAATCAGGAAGAGCGGCTTGGCGATAACACCCCACCAGCCGAAGCTCACAACCTTCTCGAGGCTCGGGCCGCTGGTGGCATGAATCGAGTTCAGCAGGTCGAGAGACTTCGGTCCGGCGAAGATGCGCACGTTCAGCGGGCCGTTGTTGTCGCCCATGGCCGCGCCCAGCACCGAGGCATGATCCACCACGTTCGGATCCGGCTTCTTCAGGTTGCGGGGAACATCCAGGGTATCGTGCAGGCTGACCACGCTCACCGAAGAAGGCGTATCCGGCAGGAAGATGGCGGCGAAATAAAGATCGCTCACTCCAGCCCAGTCAAAAGGACCGCGAAGCGTCTCTCCGCCGACGACCTTCTTGAAGGTGATCTGGTCGTCCTTGCCTGACTGCGAAAGGTTGATTGAACCACCTGCGTATTGCGGCAGCGTATGTTGATCGCCGAAGCCCGATGGCCATGCCAGCAGCGCGCTCACCGGCGCACCATTCTGCGTGGCGGACACCTCGGCGTGGATCACGTAGCTCGAATCGAACTTGAAGGTCTTCTTCACCACGAGCCCGCCCGACGAGTAGTCGAAGCTCAACTCGCCCGGAGTATTCAGCGTGCCTGTGGCGGATGGAACATACAGAGCATTTGAGAGCCGGCCGCGCAGGTTCTGGTCGTAGGCGTAAAGCGACAGCGGATAGCCGAACTTCTTCGCCGCCTCCGGGTTCACCAGGTTCAGCGGCTTGCCGTCGTCATCCTTGTACTTTTTCAGGATCCACGACTTAACCTGGGCGCCACGGTTGGTGAAGGTGATGCGATAGAGCTCGTTCTCGACGACCGTTTCGCTTTCGCTCGCGGCGGCAGTACCAGTACCAGTACCGGAGTCCGTACTGGCAGCCTGCATCATCGCAGGAGACGGCGTGCTCTGGTTCTGACTCTGCTGCGTATGCTGCGGAGCGGGATTCGATTCGGGAGCTTTCTTCGGCTTGAAATACTGAAGGCCAAAAAACACCACAAAGAAAACCGCGGTGAGAATGAGCATGGTGCGCGAGTCCTGCCCGCCGGCACCCTGCTGATTAGGATTTTTTATCTCTGCCAAAACTGCTTTCCTGTTCGATCGTCGGTGAAGGTTGGTGAAATAAGACTGTCTCTATGGTAACTGGCGCGGGGAAAAAGACCGGTCATGACCATGATCTCGGGCCGGAACCGGGTCAAAGCCGCCTCGCTGAAAGGGATGGCAGCGCAGAATCCGCCGGAGGGCCATCCAGGTCCCTGCCACGATGCCATGCTCAGCAACAGCGATCGCCGCGTACTCCGAGCACGTCGGCTGAAAACGGCATCCACCGGCGGAGCCGGGCATCGCATGAAGCAACGGCGAAAACGCGTACTTGTAGACGCCCAGCAGCGCGGCCACATAGCGGGTACGCAGGTTGCTCATTGCGCGGTTCCCTTCGGCGGCTGCGGGGCGATGCGGCTCTTTTCTGCCTGGGATTGAATTTTGGAGAAGATGACGCCGATCTCGCTCGTCAGCTTTGCGTATTCCATCTCCGCGACAGACTTGCGCGGATGCAGCACGACATCGATGGAAACCGGCAGCCGGTCAAGATTGGCGCGGACGGCCTCGCGCAGGCGGCGCTTGATGCGATTGCGCTCGACAGCCTTGCCCAGGACACGCCCGGCAGTCAGCCCAACGCGCGGCCCTTCAGGCAGCAGCTCCTCTTCCGCACGCAGGCGGAAGAAGTAGCTCATCGACTGCGAAAAATGCTTCCGGCTCGCCTTGTAGACGCGCTGGTAGTCGGCATGTTTGCGCAACCGTGTATCCGCAGAAGACATCGACCTATTGTCTCGCGCCATCGCTGAGCGATCGTAAGAAATCTCGCAGGAAAAGGTAAGCATCGCGGCTATTGTGGCGGAACCATCGCCAGCTGGCGACCATGTCGAACGCGGAGAATCACTACTGTTTCGTTGTCTGGGATGGTAAACAGAATGCGATACACGTGCGGTGCGCGGCCATAAAGAAGCTGACGGATTTCGGCTTCGAAGTCCTTGTCTTCACGAGCCAGTGGACAGCGAAATGGAAGCGAAGCCAGAGAAGTGATCGACTTCTCGAGGCCATCCAGCCACTTCAAGCCAGCCTCGCCAACTTCCTGTGTCAGATACCAATCCGTTATCTGCTCCAGATCACGATCAGCCTGCTCGGTCCGAAGAACCCTAAAGCCCATGCTTTGCGCGAATCTTTCGGAATGTTTCTTCGATACCAGCGACCCGGCCGGCAGTCATATCGTCCAGCCCTTCTCGAAGCGCGGCAACAGATTGCTGATGCTCCAGCCTCTCCGACTCGAGTGCTTCTCCGAGCAGGTCATCGACTGCACTCGCTACATCCAGGTCGTGCCTGCGAGCGTACTCGCTAAGCTGAGCCTGGCGTTCCGGAGAGAGGTGAATCTGCATGCTTTCAGCCTAGAAACGGGGGTACATCGTGTCAACAGGCATAATGAAACCCTGCGGCTCACGAATGGAGCCGCGCCAGATCGAAATCATCTTTGAGTTTCGGAGTTAGAAGAAGAGACGTCCGCGAACTAGTCGCGGTAACCGGCGCTGACCGAGACGCGCTTGCGGCCACGGGCGCGGCGGCGCGAAAGGACTGCGGCTCCGCTCTTGGTCTTCATGCGGGCACGGAATCCGTGGACCTTGGAACGGCGGCGGCGGTTGGGTTGAAATGTGCGCTTGGGCATGGAACTGCGCTCCTAAACTTTGTCGAAATTGCTGCCCGCAAGAGATGAAGAAAACTACCCTCGGCAGCCGAACTCTAAGTATAACCAAGTTTGCTCGTAACCGCAAAATCATTGCTCGGGGACCATTTTTTCACAACCCTTGGTGCAACTCGTTACTCCAGAAAAATTTGCATCACAAACCCTGTCAAAAGCGCCTTCCAATTGTGCTAGTATCGGCAACGTTCACATGAGAAATCACTGACGCCTCGCGGGCGTCAGTCGATCGACCGAAGCATTGGCGCACGACCTTGCCAATGCCCATTCCGGCCAACGCGAAATGCCCCGCGCTTTCCCACAATGGGACAGGCGTCACCCCGGCGTTTCGAATTTTGGCTCCGATCGGCTACGCCGCGACTGTCAAGCAAGGAAGCTGGAATGTCTTTCGTCCCTACTCCCGCCGCCGTACTCAATCCATGGGTACGGATCCTCGGCGCACTCGAAAAGAAGGTAAATCGCCAGTCCTTTGAGACCTGGTTCAAGCCGACGCGCTTCAGCCATGCGAAGGAACGCATCCTCTTCGTGCGCATCCCCACGCAGGAGTTCCAGCATATTGCCGAGCGCTATATCGACCTCATTCACGAAGCGATTGATAAGCTCGAACTCGAATTTGACGAGGTCAACTTCGTCACCCCGGAAGAAGACCCGACGCTGGTGCGTGCCCGCGAAGACGGCGGCTTTCCGCCGGTCCCGACCCACGCTCCGAATGCTCCCGCACACCGTGGACAGAATCGTCCTGGTACCGCCGGTAACCCTGCACAGGCGCGCTTCGACTGGTCGACCGCCGCGCAGCTCAATCCGCGCTACACCTTCGACGCTTTCGTCATCGGGTCCGGCAACCAGTTTGCCCGTGCCGCGGCCGAGGCCGTCGCCGAGCGTCCGTCCAAGGCCTACAACCCGCTCTTTCTCTACGGCGGAGTGGGCATGGGCAAGACGCACCTGATGCATGCCATCGGTCACGAAGTGAAGATGCGTTCGCCCAGCGCGTCGATCAGCTACGTCTCCGCCGAGAAGTTCACCAACGAGATGATCAACTCGGTGCGCTACGACAAGATGACCAGCTTCCGCGACAAGTTCCGCACCGTTGACGTGCTGCTCATCGACGACATCCAGTTCCTCTCGCAGAAGGAGCGCACCCAGGAAGAGTTCTTCCATACCTTCAATGCGCTGCACGAGAACATGAAGCAGATCGTCATCGCCTCGGACCGTCCTCCCAAGGAACTGCCCGAGATCGAAGACCGCCTGCGCTCGCGCTTCGAGTGGGGACTGATCGCAGACATCCAGCCGCCCGATCTCGAGACCAAGGTCGCCATTCTGCAGAAGAAAGCAGAGAGCGAGCATGTGATCATCTCGACCGAGGTTGCGCTCTTCATCGCATCGAATGTTCGCACCAACGTACGCGAGCTCGAAGGCGCGCTGACGCGTCTCTTTGCCTGGTCGAGTTTGAATGGGGTCGAGATCACTCTGCCTACAGCGCAGCAGTGCCTGAAACAATTTATCGACACGCAGGTACGCAAGATCACCATCGAAGCCATCCAGCGCGCCGTCGCCGAGCAGTTCGGCATGCGCGTGGCGGAGCTGAAGCAGAAGAACAACTCGCGCGCCGTCGTCGTGCCGCGCCAGATCGCCATGTTCCTCGCCAAGCAGATGACCGAAGCATCGCTGCCCGAGATCGGCCGCCAGTTCGGAGGCAAGCATCACACCACGGTCATGCATTCGATCGCCAAGATCGAAGAGCAGCGCCGCAGCGACAAGAGCCTCAACAGCACCCTGAACAAGCTACAGGAAACCCTGAACGGCTGAACTCGCCGGGACTAGCCGTCCAGTCGTACGCGCCTTCGGCGCAAAAGCGCAGCCAGATCATGGCTGCGCTTTTTGTTTGGCTACTCTCCTTCGAGATTCCCTAGCAGTTCTTCGATGTCGCGGGCGCCATGCAGAACGTGCACGATCAGCACGAGGTTCTCTTCACGTATGTGCCGATAGAAGATCAGGTGTTGCGGGAAGCCTGGCACGGGAATTCTTCGCATCGCCTGTAGTTGCGGATGGGTGAAGTGACATCGGGCACCGCGATCCGGCATCGTCAGCAACGACCGAATCGCCGCATGTACCGCTTCCTCCCACTTGTGTGCAATGGAATCGCTGCGTCCGTCGTAGAAATCGGCTTGCTCGACGATAGCCGACGCAGCGGCGGTGGTAATCTGCAGGGTTTTGCGAATAGCTCGTGCGGTCATCGACTCTCAGAGAGAGAGTAACGTGAGGAACGCGAGTTCGCGAGGCACGATTGGCACGTTACTGATGTTTTAAGCGTCCGAGAATGCGTCCTCACGCATAGCCTGGCGGCTCTGCATGAGGCGCATCGGTTGCTCTCAGACACTCTTGTGGCGGCTGTTCAGCTTCTTTCGAAGAACCTTCAAAAGCGATGGATCATTCAGCTCACCTTCGCTCAACGAAATATCTCCGGATTGCAGCGCATTCAATAGGGTGCCCTCAAGACGCTGCACGTTGATTTGCTTGTCGCGCCGGACAAGTTCCCGCACATACTCGCTGGGCGTGCCGTAATCACCCGACGCAACCCTGGATTCGATGTACGCCTTGAGCTGATCGGGCAGCGAAATATTCAAGGAAGTCATTGCCATACCTTCATATTATGACAGTTTATGAAGGTTTATCAACCATGACCTCACAAACCCGGCAAGCCAGCCGCCTTGTAGATCTCGCTCATCAGCACCGTATCTCTCAAGCCTTCCTCGCCATCCGTCTTCGGTTCCTTGTTGTTGCGGATGCAGTCCGCGAAGTAATCCGCCATCACGGCGAACTGCTCGGGATCCTTCGCGTCTTCGGGCATGTCAACGGATTGGTGATTCGGCAGCTCGGCCTTCAGATGAATCCCCTGGTATCCGAAGCCGGGATCGAGCATCACCACGCCCTTCGATCCATGCACGCGGATATATCCATTCATTGAAGCGCCATAAGTCGTGTTACAGCTGGCGATAACTCCCGAGGGGAACTTCATCGTCCATCCAAGGTTTTCTTCTACTTCATTGAAGCGCCCGTCTTTGTCGATCGTCGAGGCATTGGCCTTGATATCGTGCGGCTCTTCACCCGTAAGGTAGCGGCATGCATTCAGAGAATAGACGCCTACATCCATCAGCGGTCCTCCGCCTGCGAGCTTGCGATTCAGCCTCCATTCACCCTGGCGAATGTTGAATCCGTTGCCGCTCTCAATCGCCTGCAGCGTGCCGATGGCACCCGAACGGCAGAGTTCGATAGCTTTGAGATTGACCGGTTCATACTGGCAGCGATACGCGATCATCAGCTTCTTACCCGCTGTCTTGCACGCCTCGATCATGGCCTTCGCGTCGGCGATACTCGTGGCCATCGGCTTTTCGCAAAGCACATGCTTGCCGGCCTTCGCCGCGCGGATGGTGTACTCGGCATGCATGCTGTTGGGCAGCGCGATGTAGACGGCATCGATCTCCTTGTTGGCTGCAATGCGGTCGTACTCTTCATAGCTGTAGATGGCTTTCGTAGAGACGCCATACATCTCGGCCTGCTTCTCGGCCTTGTCACGATGCCCGCTCACCAGCGCGACGACCTTGCCTGTCTTGCCCATCTTTAACGCAGGCATGAAGTGATCCATTGAAATGCGGCCGAGGCCGACGATGCACCAGCCGATGGTCTGTGACTCGGCTCTTGCTTCTGCTGCATGAAGGGCTTGTGCGAGTGCGGCGGAGCCAGCAAGGCGTCCAAAATCACGGCGATTGAGGTTCATGAAAAGTCCTTTTCCTGTTTTGGAATTCCTGATCAGAATGGCCTCAACAGTATGCATTGTGCGTGTGATTGTGCGATATGCCGATGCGGAATGATTTATTCTTCCTGCAATGAACGAGCGACCGCTTCGCAGCCGCCGCAGATTGCATCGCACCGGATTCCGCCTACTTTGTCTCGCAGCATTCGCGCTGCTCGCGATGCCGGCCTTTGCTGCCCGGCACAATGACACCGGCTTTCTCAATCGCCGTGTCACCGTCAATGGCAACACCTATCGCTACCAGGTCTATCTACCCGAAAACTGGAACGACCATAGCGGTAAGTGGCCGGTCCTTCTTTTTCTGCATGGCTCAGGAGAACGCGGCTCCGAAGGCATGGACGAAACACAGATCGGTCTGCCCCAGGCAATTCGCCTGCATCCGGATCGCTGGCCTTTCATTGTGGTGATGCCGCAGGTGCCTTTCTCGCATCACTACTGGACCGATCCTGACATGATGCAGATGGCCCTGGCCGCGCTCGACCAGGACACCAAGGAGTTTCACGGCGACCGCGACCGCACCTACCTCACCGGCCTTTCGCTCGGCGGATACGGTGTCTACGAGCTGGCGCGCTTCAACCCCCATCGCTTTGCCGCCATTGCCGTCGTCAGCGGCGGCGTCTTCTGGTCTTACCGCCCCGAACGCTGGCATGAAAGCGCGATTCTACCCGGCGAATACGCGCGCGCCATCGGCCGCACGCCCATCTGGATCTTCCACGGCTCGAACGACAACGTTGTCCCGGTTCGGGAGGCGCAGCTCATGTACGACGCCCTCAAATCCTCGGGAGGCATCGTGCGTTACTGGGAGTACTCAGGCTGGCGGCATAATGTCTGGGATAAGGCGTATGCCAATCCTGATCTGCCGAAGTGGCTGCTCTCACATAGCCTGAAGGACGATCCCAAGCTGCCGTCCTCGGCGGAAGAGATCGATGTTCCCTTCCATCCTGTGCCGGCGAAGATCAATCCCGACATCTACGACGCCTACCTCGGTGAGTACGAGGACCAGGGCACGGTGCAGGCGACGATCTACCGCAAAGGCGATCGCCTCTACGAAAAGAACCGCGTGGGCGACAGCATCGAGATTCTGCCCGAGTCAGCGACCAGCTTCTTCTACCCCACCGGCAGCGTCACAAGGCTGATCTTCGAAAAAGATGGCGATGGGGCAGTGCGAGGCATTCGTTACCGCGACGATCGTCACGAAGAGTACTGGGAGAAACGCCGCGAATCACGCTGACCCTCTATTTACCTTTTGGGGGCGCTGTCCGTCTTTGAACACCCGCGGGCATTTCCGGACACAGTGCCCGCGCAAGAACTTGTTTTGTATCTCAAAACACGGCACTTCTAGCGCACTCTCTCTGGCTGGTGAATTGCTTCCTACCTCATCGCAGGTTTTAAGGAACCAATCCTATGAACGATCCGTATCAGAAGCCAGGGGGTCACCCCATGCGCCGTTTCGCAATCTTCGCCGCCGCATTCACCGGTATCGTTCTGGCCGGCACGCTGCCCTGGCCGAACGAAGCAGGCATCTTTCACAGCCGCTCTCATACACCGCGCGATCCCCGGGTCGTCGATGCCGCTCTCGATGCCAGCAGGGACGGCTGGGCAACTGGCGAGTGTTCCGGTGAGAATAGCGACCACACCGGCTGGGGATGGGGCGATCCCGCGCGCGTCTGCGAAGCTCGCACCATCACCATCGCCAAGCCCGGAACACTCGATGTAGCTGGCGACAACGGCGGCATCCGTGTGATCGGCGAAGATCGCAACGACGTGAAGATCGAAGCCCGCGTAGAGGGCTGGGCCCACGACAAATCCGAAGCCCGCTCCATCGTGGACCAGGTGAAGGTGACCGCCGTTAACGGCGTAGTTCGCGATGACGGTCCTCACGCCCATTGGGGCAATCGGGGATACTCCGTCGGCTACGTCATTCATGCTCCGCGCCAACTTTCGGCAGCGATCAAGACGGCAAACGGGGGCATCTCGCTCTCGCATCTCGACGGCGACCTGGCCTTCGACACGGTGAATGGCGGGGTCGATCTGAGAGACCTTGCTGGGCATGCGCACGGCGGCACCATCAACGGCGGCCTGGATATCTCCCTGAGCGGCGATGCATGGCGAGGCGAAGGCTTAGACGCCCACACGACCAACGGAGGGGTCACGCTGAACATACCCGGCGACTACTCCGCTCATCTTGAAACAGGCACCGTCAACGGAGGGATTGAGCTGGGTTTCCCAGTCACGATCCAGGGGCAAATCAAGCATCACCTCTCCACCGACATCGGCCACGGAGGCTCGACCATCCATGCCGAAACCGTGAATGGCGGCATCGTTCTCAGCCGCTCTGACAAGGGCAACCAGGCCTCGCAGGGCGACGAAAACGACGGAGACGCGGCCGAGTAGAACTTTTTTCAAAACATTTTTCACGTTGGCGCTCTTCGTCTGATCCACGAGAGCGCCATTTTTATTGCGGGTTTCCCACCGGCTCTCGAAAACCTGTGGAAATTTCGGATATCGCTTCCGCTGTTGAAAAGCACGGCCTTTCCTCACGTGCATCTGTAAAGATCGCGGCCACGCTTTCCACTCCAGGGCGCCGGTTTCCACAGGCCTTTCTCACAATCATGTGAACAAGCAGGAGAAACATGGCCTCAATTCGACCCTTTTTCCACGAATTCCTGCTTTTACAACTTTTCCAGACGGGTTTTGGAAAACTGGACACATGCGCAAACCCGCTCCAGATGCGGTTTTGCGTGAGCTTTCCACTTTTCCGCGCTAAACGGCTACTACGGCGGGTGAGAGATATCTCTTTAAACCCTTAGAAGCCGTCGCACCCGCAGGCCCGTCGCCGCTGCCCGCACCGCGCCCCTCCTCCGTCCGAACAGCCGATCCGAAAGTGCCCATATTTCCTGATTAGGGCCGGGTTTTCCACAGGACGCGTTTGACGGGTTTGTTACTAGAATGTAGCCATCTGTACCGGTTACCCGTCCGGCGAGCGCGCGGCGGGTGTAGAGTTGGCCAAAGCGCATTTGGGGGGAGTATGTCGACAACGAGCGTCGAGCAGGAAAAGACCGGAACGAGCACTCCGGCATCGGGTTCGGTGATGGAAATCAGCGTGAATCGCCAGGACCTGTTGCGCGAACTGACGGCGACCCAGAGCGTTGTCGAACGCAAGACGACCATTCCCATCCTGTCGAACTTTCTGATCGAAGCCGATGGCGACCGGATCGTCATCACCGCGACCGATCTCGACCAGAGCATCAAGACCTCCTGCGCGGCAAAGGTCAAGAAGCCCGGGTCCTGCACCATCCCGGCCCGCAAGCTGTACGACTACATCAAGCTGCTGCCCGATGGCGAAATCTCCATCAAGCTGATGGACAACCACTGGGTACAGATCCGCTCCGGCCGCTCCAACACCAAGATGGTCGGCATGGCGCGCGCCAATTTTCCGCAGGTGCCAGAGTTCCCGGAGAGCAGTGTGACCAGCATGCCCGCCGCTTCGCTCAAGAACTGTATCGCCAAGACCATCTTCGCGATCTCGAACGAAGAGTCCCGCTATACGCTCAACGGAGCACTGCTGATCCTGAAGGCCGAGTCGATGGCCATGGTCTCGACCGACGGTCACCGCCTGGCGCACATCGAGAAGACCGGTGAAACCCTGTCCAATGTCAGTGGAGAGCGCAAGACGCTCATCCCGCGCAAGGCTCTAAGCGAGCTGCAGTCGCTGCTCTCGAACACCGAAGCCGAAACGCTTGAGTTCGCTGACGACGACAACACGCTCTTCTTCCGTGTGGGGCATCGCGTGCTCACCAGCCGCAAGCTCACCGGCCAGTTTCCCAACTACGAAGCGGTGATGCCGCGGGACAACAACAAGTTCGTCCTGGTGCGCAGTCAGGATCTGATGGCCTCGATCCTGCGCGTCGCGCAGTTCGCCGACGAGCGCTCGGGAGCGGTCAAGGTTCGTCTCGAGCAGAACGAGCTGAAGATCTCCTCTTCGTCCACGGATTCAGGGGAGTCGGAAGACGTGATCGAAACTCCCTACAGCTTCGATCCGCTGGTGGTCGGCTTCAACTCCTCCTACCTGGTGGAATTTCTGAAAGCGATCGGCAATACCGGCGAAGTCCGCCTCGAGTTCAAGGACGCGCAGTCTGCCGGGCAGATCCGCCCCGAAGACGCGGACGACGAATACCGCTATCGCTACATCATCATGCCCATGCGCATCTGAGTGCTGACCGCACGGGCGGTGCTTGCCGCACGGGCGTACGCGCCTTCGGCGCCAAAGGCCTGCCTTCGTGGCAGGCCTTTCTCTTTCGTGAGTCGTCTTCTTCCTTGAGTTGTCATTCCGAACGTAGTGAGGAATCTGCACTTCTGCCGGCGCTGGCAAAAACAGTTCGCTCTACGCTTCTCCGAATGACGATCGTGGCCGTTGAGAAGCGCAACGGGGCGGAAGATAAGCCTAAGAATGCTTTGTATCAGGGCGCGACTTCAGTCGTGCCATTCCCCGCACCCCCCGAGCGGGCTTCGGCCCCTGTGCACAGCGGCTGCAACACCTTCGTAACCAGCCACATGATTTAATCAAAGAAAGAAATTGCAGCAACACCACGACCCTGGACGGCGGCCCATTTGAAGATCCTTCATGTCATTCCTACTTTGTCTCCTGCCTCTGGCGGACCTCCTGAAGCTCTTCGTAACCTCACCAAGGCTTACGGAGAGGCTGGTGTGGAAGTAGAAATCGTTTGCCAGGACGATCCCAAGGCCGACTACATCGCCCGCTGGACCGTTCCCGTCCACGCCACAGGCGCACGTCAGAACACTTACGGTAAGTCGCCCGAGTTGCTCGACTGGCTGCAGAAGAACGTGACCCGCTTCGACGGAGTCGTGATCAACAGCATCTGGACTTACCCGAGCGTTGCTGCCCATAAGGCGGCCAAGGGCAAGGTGCCGTACGTAGTCTTCACCCATGGCATGCTCGATCCCTACTTCAAGCGCAAGTACCCGGTTAAGCACCTGAAGAAGTATCTCTACTGGCCGGTCCAGTACCCCGTTCTGCGTGACGCGGAGCGCGTCATGTTTACCAGTCCGCTGGAGCGCGATCTTGCGCCGCAGAGCTTCTGGCCGCACAACTGGACGCCCTTCGTCGTACCCTACGGCACCGGCGAACCGGCCTTCGAGCCCGAGAAGCAGTCTGCCGCTTTCTACGAAATGCTTCCCGCACTGCGCGGCCGTCGCTACATGCTCTTCCTCTCGCGCATCCATACCAAGAAGGGTTGCGACCTGCTCGTGCAGGCCTTCGCGCGCGTAGCGAAAGGTCAACCCGATATTGATCTCGTCGTTGCCGGACCCGACCAGGAAGGCCTGGTTTCGAATCTGCAGCAGATGACCCGCGACCTGGGCATCGAATCGCGCGTGCACTGGCCCGGCATGCTGATCGGCGACGCCAAGTACGGCGCCATGCGCAACAGTGAAGCGTTCATCCTGCCCTCGCACCAGGAGAACTTTGGCGTGGTGGTCGCCGAGTCCCTTGCCTGCGGCCGGCCGGTGCTCATCTCGAACCAGGTAAACATCTGGCCGGAGATCGAGGAAGAAGCCGTAGGCCTCGTCGCACCTGACACGCTCGAAGGAACAGAAGAACTGCTGCGCAAATGGCTCGCCATGCCGGCAGCCCAGCAACAGGAGATGGCCGCCAAAGCTCTGCCGGTCTTCCGCAGACGCTACTCCATGACAAGCTGCGCCACAGCGATCAAGGGGCTCTTCGAAAGCTTCGGGAAAAAGTAGGAAGGCGCTTCGCTCTCTTGATTTGTCATTCCGAACGAAGTGAGGAATCTGCACTTCTGCTGACGGTCATCGAGGACCGGCTTTGTCCTCGCTTTGTATCAGGGCACGACTTCAGTCGTGCCGTCGCCGCAGTGAAAGACGATCGGCTTCAGCCGCTGTTTGCAGGGGCTGAAGCCCCGGTTATGTGATCCCGGAATGGCCTGACTGAAGTCATGCCCTGATACAAAACACGCAGATACATCTCTTAACCCAGACTTCGCATGCTCTCTTGATTTGTCATTCCGAACAAAGTGAGAAATCTGCACTTCTTCCAGCACAGGCAAGTAGCAGATCCCTCGACACTCCACTCCTCGGAATGACAAATCTTTAATGGAAAGAATCACGCAGGCCCAGCCGCGGTTCGCAGAGCGGGCACAAACAGGTAGGGCAGGGCTTTAGCCCTGCCATCAGGAACCAATCCATCAAGCGGCTTCAGCCGCTGAGGTCGCTCAAGCTTTCATCGCAGCCAACAGATCATCCAGCTCGCACCACAAAACCTGATGCTCGAAGAGCCGTCCAAAATGCCGAGAGACGGAGTTCGCAGCCTGCTCCATCGTGACCGGAGCATCTGTCTCAAGCTCGATGCTCGTCACCGCGCGATCCGAAATCCCACAAGGCACAATCAGGTCGAAATCACGCAGGTCGGTCGTAACGTTGAGCGCAAAACCATGCGACGTAATGCCGCGCGAGATATGCACGCCAATCGCAGCGATCTTTTTTTCGGCGATTGAGCCTCCGGCCAGCGTCCACACGCCGGTCCGTCCTGCAATGCGCTGCGTGGGAATCGCGTAGTCGGCGCAGGCTCGTATCAGCACCTCTTCGAGCACGCGCACATAATCGACCGCTCCAAGGCGCTTGCCCGAACCGTCCAGCGTGAAGCTGCGCAGGTCCATGATCGGGTAGCCGACCAACTGTCCCGGGCCGTGATAGGTCACATCGCCGCCGCGGTTGATCTCATGGATATCCACGCCGCGATAAGCGAGGAACTCGTCCGAGGCAATTACGTTTTTACGATCGGAGTTGCGGCCGAGCGTGAGCACTGGAGGGTGCTCGAGCAGAAGCAGGGTATTGCCGATCTGTCCGGCGTGGCGCGCTTCGACCAGCTGCTTCTGTATGGCAAGCGCCGAGGCGTAATCAATGCGGCCAAGATGGACCAGGTTCAGAATCATGTCTCTTACTAAAGATTAAGTCAGCAGGCGGAAAGATGCGCGCTGTTGCACCAGCTGAGCGCTCTGGCGCATCTGCTGTATTGTGCCGATGTCAAAGAAAGCCCCTGCAAAGTCTGCTGCCGAAAAAAAAACCGTTGTGCCGTACTTCTCCAGGGAAGCCCTGGACTTTCTTCGCAAGCTCAAGCGCAACAATCGCCGCGAATGGTTTGAGGCGCGGCGCGACGTGTATGAGAACGAGTTGAAGCAACCCATGCTTGCCCTCATCACGAGAGTGCTGCGCGGCATGGAAGAGTATGCGCCGGCTCACCTGCGCGCCCCGCAGAAGTGCCTGCTTCGCATCTACCGGGACATCCGCTTCTCCAGTGATAAGAGCCCTTACAAGACGCACGTCTCCGCATGGTGGTTGCGCGATGGCCTGCCGAAGACCTCCGGAGCCGGATACTATTTCCAGGTTTCTCCAACCGAGGTTCTGATTGCAGCCGGCGTTTACATGCCTCCGAAGGATCAGCTGCTCGCAGTGCGCCGCCATCTGCTCGAGCATCACGAGGAGTTCCGCAGGCTGATCGAGAACAGGAAGCTGCGCGCAAAGCTCGATCTCCACGATCCTGCACCTCTTTCTCGTCCACCGAAAGGCTTCCCCGCCGAGCATCCCGCCATCGAATGGATCAAGTGGCGCCAGTGGGGCGTAACAGTCAGCCTGCCGGCAGAGGAAGCGCTGAAGCCATCGCTGCCAAAGCTGGTGGAGGAGCGCTTCCGGCTTGCACAGCCGCTCGTCGATTACCTCAACGAGCCTCTTGTCGCTCTGGCTTCCCCGAAGAAAAAGCCTCTCTTCGCCCTTTACTAGGCGAGTCGGAAAGCCTATTCTTTCGCAATATTGCCTGCTCCCCGCAGCCGCTCTGGACGCGGGTTTGGACCCCTTCGGGTGACCAAAACCGGTCAAAAATGGCGAAAAATCGATAAAATCCGAAGAAACCCTAAAAAAACCTGTGGAAACTGCCCTTTTGCTGTTGACAACACTTTTCAAAAGCCGCAAGGTAGACGGCGGTGGGTCTCTCGAACCCGCATGAATACAGGGTTTCACCTGTCATGCTGGAACGGGAGCCGTCAGCAGCCGGCCACACCTGTTCGAATGCCGATTGCACTGAAACGTAACGAGGAGGAACACCAAAATGGCAACAGCACTTACAAAGACAGCTCTTGTGCGGCAGATGGCCGAAAAGCTCGAGTTGACCAACAAGCAGGCCGCAGCTTTCCTCGACCTGCTCGCAGAGACCGCAGTCAAAGAGACCAAGAAGAACGGCGTATTCGTGATTCCGGGACTCGGACGCCTCGTCAAGGCTGAGCGCAAGGCTCGCCTGGGCCGCAACCCGCAGACCGGTGAACAGATCAAGATCAAGGCGAAGACCGTCGTGAAGTTCCGCGTAGCCAAGGCTGCGAAGGACGTCATCGCTCCGCCGAAGAAGTAGTCAACACGAAATGCAGCATGGCAGCCGCCGCCATAACAGACAACCAGCGGCTTCAATTTAATAGGGAGAGGGAGACAGCTGAGGCGCGTCTCCCTTTTTATTTAGCCGGATCTATTCTGCAGTCCGCGGCAGGAACGCCTTCACCACCAGCGAAGCGCCGAAGCAGATGATAACCGCCTGCATCAGCAGGCTTGCGTTGTAACGCCAGGCAAGCACCGCGAAACATATCGCCAGCGCGACAGGATAGATCTCTCCCAGCAAAGCCTGCGCCCAGGATGGCCTCAGGGCCGACGCAGGCACGCGCGGCATAGCACGTGGCAGGATACGCGGCACACGCGTCTTATAGGCCCTGTACGCCTCACCCTGACGGCTTTCCAGAAACGCTTCTTCCCCCAGGATGAGCCGCAGCATCTGAAGCGCCGTTGCAATGAGAAAAAAAAGCGCCCCGGTGGGCGGCATAAGAATCGATACGGCAATCGAGACGAGGAAGCTGCCAAGGTACAGCGGATTGCGCAGGTGACGATAGGGCCCCTCCGCCACGACGGCCGGGGCATGCATGGCAGGGGATTTCACGGTAGCACTGCCGATATACGCTGCTCCCCATACGCGCAGCATGGCGCCAAGCACAACACATGCGATGGCAAGCGACGTAACCAGCAGCGAAGCGGGCTGCAGCTCGACCCAGTGATGCGAGGCGAGGAAGCCCGTCAACTCAAGCCATGTGGTGGTGATGTGGCCACGGTCTGCTCCGTAACGCAGCCACGGGGCCCAGAAGCCGAGCACGTAAAGCACGACACCGATCAGGAGACGAAAGCGAAACTCAAAGCGTGTGGCCTTCATGCGCGAACCTTGTAGAGAAATGTAATATGTAACTGTAGCTATTACAGTTACATATTTTTTATACCTTGTCGAGAAGCAGGCGGAGACGCCCGCCCGCCTCGCGCAGCTTTGCTTCTGCTTCCTCGCGACTGACCTTCAGCTTTTCCATCACGATGGCCGTGCGCACCGCACCGCCGCGTTCGAGCGCGGCCAGAGCCTGCTGCTGATCGAGCCCGGTGATGGCGGCGATAATGCGTCCGGCGCGATCGCGTAGCTTGTCGTTGGTCGGCTGCACGTTGATCATCAGGTTGCCGTAGACATAGCCCAGCTTCACCATCGTTCCGGTCGAAAGCATGTTGAGTACGAGCTTGGTGGCTGTGCCTGCCTTCATGCGCGTCGAACCGGTCACGACCTCTGCTCCCGTAACGGGAGTGATGGCAATGCCGGCCGCGAGCGCAACGGGCGAGCCGGCCACGCAGCTCAGGCCGATGGTGAGCGCTCCCAGTTCGCGGCCCAGCTCCATGCCGCCCAGTACATAGGGAGTGCGTCCGCTGGCCGCGATGCCGACCAGGACATCTTTGTCGCTGAACCCGCGATCGCGCAGGTCAGCCTTTCCCTGTTCAGGATCGTCTTCGGCTCGCTCCACCGATCGGCGCAGCGCTCCGTCTCCGCCTGCAATGATCCCTTGGACCAGCTCGGGAGGAACATTGTAAGTTGGCGGACACTCCGAAGCATCGAGCACTCCGAGACGGCCCGAGGTGCCGGCGCCGATGTAGAACAGGCGACCGCCCTGCTCCAGCCGGGCAACGATTCCATCGACAGCCTTCGCAACCTGCTCTGTCTGACTCTCTACCGCGGCAACTGCATCACGGTCGGCCTGATGCATCGCCGCGATCAATTCAGCAGTCGACATCGTGTCGAGGTTCACCGTCGCCGGGTTCTGTGCTTCTGTAGATAACTTTGCCAGTACTTCCACTTCTTCCTTCATCATCGAGAACTTTACTCCAGGCTGGGGCTGGCCCGCATAGTCATTTGTGAATCAGCTAAGCTCATGTCGCCACTTGCGGATGATTTCCAGTACGCTGACCGGCGCGTTGACTAGCCAGATCCATTTTCCTTGGATTGGACTCTGTGCAGCGTTGTGCCGCCGGATGGAGATGGGTGAGCAGAGGATGAAGGGGCCAGAACGCAAGAAGCGTAGAGAAGAGATGGTTTCACGAGCGGAGTTTGGAGAACACTGACTCCGCTCACAGTGGCACCAGCGTTACTTGCCCAGCATGTCGAGCAAGGTGTCAAAATCCTCAAGCCGGGAATACTCAATGATGACCCTGCCGCGTCCGTTCTTATCCTCAATACTGACCTTCAAGCCCAGGGCGCGCTGCAGAAGGTCGCGCGCTTCGCGAACATTTGGATCCAGAGGCTCCTTCACTTTCTGTTCGCCGTTCGGCTTTTTCTCGGGGTTGAGAAGTCCCTGGACGTAACTCTCCGTCTGCCGGACGGACATTGAAAGTGCCAGCACCTTCTGAGCCGCCTTGGTAATAGATTCTGGATTTTCGAGCGGCAAAAGCGCACGTGCATGGCCGAAGCTTAACTCCCCGCCTTCGACCTTTGCCTGCACATCCAGAGGAAGCCGTAGCAGGCGAAGAAAATTGGCTACTGAAGCGCGGTCCTTTCCGGTGCGCTGCGCCATCTGCTCCTGCGTCATCTTGAATTCCCGGCTCAGGCGATCGTAAGCACGAGCCTGTTCCATGGAATTCAGATCGGTGCGCTGCAGGTTTTCGACGATGGTGATCTCCATCGCCTGCTCGTCGGAAACCTGCCTCACGATGGCCGGGATGGTTGCCTTTTCGGCCTTTTGCGAAGCCAGCCAGCGGCGTTCCCCGGCAATAAGCTGAAAGCGTCCGCTTGCGAGGGGCCGCACGAGGATCGGTTGCACCACACCGGTTGCCCGGATCGAAGCTGCCAGTTCGCTCAGCTGCGCTTCGTCAAATCGTGTGCGCGTCTGGTACGGGTTACGCTCGATTTCGCTGAGAGGGATCTCCCGCGGTGTGCCTTCTACTGCCGTGGTCTTTGGTTCCACTGGAGCAGCGTTGGCTGTAATCTTTGGCAGCAGGGACTCGAGCCCCTTACCGAGTGCTTTACGTTTTGGGAGCTCCATGGCTTTCCCCTTCTTCAAGGTCATTTCTTCGGAATCTTCTCTTTCTCAATCGTCAACTCAGCCGTAGGGCCAGAAGCGGACATTCGCTTTCTTGCGGCCTTCTGCTGCATTCTTGCGGTCCTTTGCGCGTGGGCTTTCGACCTTGTTGCGGGCGAGCAACTCATCTCCGAGGTCGCGATAGCTTTCCGCTCCCCGGGAGCGCGGATCATAAAGTTGCACAGGCTTGCCGTAGCTCGGAGCCTCGGCAAGCCGGACATTGCGCGGGATAACCGTCTTGAAAAGCTTGTCTTTGAAGTATTCGCGCAGGTTCTCTGTTACCTGCTGAGCGAGGTTCGTACGGTCGTCGTACATGGTGAGCAGAACGCCTTCGACATCGAGCTTGGGATTGAATGCGCCCTTGACCCGTTCGAGTGTTTGCATCAATTCGCTGATGCCCTCAAGAGCGAAGTATTCAGCCTGCATGGGAACAACGAGGCTGTCGGCAGCGACGAGGCAATTCAAGGTAAGGAGATCGAGGGCCGGCGGGCAGTCGAGAATAACGTAGTCGTATTTCTCGCGCACCGGCTCGAGAGCCTGCCTCAGCTTATAGGTGCGCTCCTCCTGCTGGATCAGCTCGACCGTGGCGCCGATAAGGTTTTTGCTCGAGGGGATGAGCCAGAGGGTTTCGATCTCCGTCTGGAGAGTAGCGTCCTCGATGCTGCATTCGCCTATAAGGACCTGGTAGATGGACTTCCGTTCGTCGTCTCGTGGAAAACCGTAGCCGCCAGTGGAGTTTGCCTGCGGATCGCAGTCGATCAGGAGGGTTCTCAGCCCTTCAAGCGCCAGCGCTGCCGAGAGATTGATTGCGGTGGTGGTCTTTCCCACTCCGCCCTTTTGATTGACTATCGCAACGACCCGACTCATACCTGAGTAAGACTAACGATCTCAATGCTTTCCGGCAACGCTTTTGGCCTGTGCAGAACGTGGTTGAAACTGTGGAAGACTTTTGAGTTTCCGGAAGGGAGTTCGTAAGTCAAAGATAAAGGGAGGCTTTTGGTTCGTAAAAATAGACGGACGAGAATGCATCCAAAGGGCGGCGGTGGAAAACTCGATGTTCCACGTGGAACATCGAACAGCAATGGCTGCTATTGTTGGGGCGAAAAACAGGGCGAAAGGTGGAGCGGAAACGCCTTGGGTAGCTATGGAGTCTGAGCCACGACATAAAACCTGCAGTGAAGATGTTCCACGTGGAACACCCTACTTTGCGCCGGCCAGAAGGATTCCGCCCGGCAGTTGGCCTGGAGTTTTCAAATCTGACCAGTCCGCATCCGGAAGTGCAGTCCGCAGGCGGTCAGCGGAGCTCTCGGTAGAAAAAACGGCCAGAATTCCCGGCCTGCCGACCCTCCCCCAGGCCAAAGGGAGTGCCTCAAGGGTCTTGTCAACCGCTCGCATGGTGACGCAATCGAAGGTTAGAGATTCTGGGAGTGTCTCGACTCTCCCCCCGTGGACGGTCGCAGTGAGCTGCAGGGTGCGAACGGCCTCCCTCAGGAATGTAGCCTTTTTGTTTTGGGATTCAGCCAGGGTGACTTCGATTTCAGGTCGAGCCACCGCTATGGGGATGCCGGGAAACCCGGCCCCTGAGCCGAAATCGAGAAGTGTTTGAACGTGCGTCAGTTGCTGTGCGCAGGCGATGGATTCGACGATGTGCCGTTCGATTATTCCGGCTCGGTCCCGGACTGCGGTAAGGTTCTGCCGCGAATTCCAAAAGATCAGCAGGTCGAGATAGGCCTCGAGCTGTTCGATCATTCGAGGATCAAGCTGCTTCAGCCCATATTTCTCCAGGGCCTCAGCGATCACTCCGCCACCGATTCGCGAATGGTGCGGGGCTGCCAGTCTGCTGCAGCCTTTACAAAGGATTCAACGATGATCTTCGAAGCGGACTCATCAAAGGTGCGCTCAGGGTGCCACTGCACCGCGAGCACGAATTGCTCCCCTGTCCCTTCGAGGGCCTCGATCACTCCGTCCTCCCGGCTGCGGGCCACAATTTGCAGGCCGTCTCCGGGAGTAGCAATGGCCTGATGGTGGCTGCTGTTCACGGTCAGGCTTTCCGCGTTGAGGATTGCCGCCAGCCGTGATCCTGGCCGAACCGAGATCGCGTGAGCTTCCCGGACCTCGCGCCCCGGCTTGTGATTCACGCCGGTGGTCAGGTGCTGGATCAAAGTACCGCCACGCCAGACGTTCCACGACTGCAGGCCGTAGCAGATCCCGAGCAGTGGCTTGTGCAGGTTGGCTGCATCCTGCATCAGCAGTTCGTCTACTGCCTCGCGTGCCGGATCGGCCTCTCCGCACTCCGCTATCCGCGCCTCTCCGTATTTTTCAGGATCCACGTCGGCCCCGCTCCCGGGTAGCAGGACGCCTTCGCAGCTTGCAACCAGCTTCGCCGTCTCGGCCGGGCTCAGGTTGAGGGGAATCTTCACAGCTTCGCCCCCGGAGTGCTCCACTGCTGCCGCATACATCGGCCAGGAGCGCTCGTTATAGGCCTGATCTTTCAGGGTGGGTTCTGGAATCGCAATCCTGGGTCTTTTCATAATGAATCCTGGGCGAGAGCCGTCGCCGGTTCGGAAGCCTTTGCCGGCAAGGCGGGCTTCGGCGGTTCCTGAAGATAGGAGCGCTCGTAGTAAAGCCGCGCAATTGCTTCACGAACCTTTCGGGTGAGATCGTCGATCTCCTTCATCGAATACCCCTTCGTTTCGATCGGTTCCCCGGCAACTACCTCTATAGGAACGCGGTGAAACTCCCTCGTATGGATGGGCAGGAGTTCATATGTGCCCACCAGGGCAATCGGAACGATCGGTACGCCGGCTCGAATCGCCATGAACGCTGGCCCATTCAGAAATTCCTGGAGGTGCCCGTCGTTGGAGCGACCGCCTTCCGGAAAAATAAACACCGGCATGCCTGCTTTCAACGTCCGTATCGCGCTGCTGAGGCTCGCAATTGACGCTCGCGGATTCGATACGTTGACAGGCACCTGTCCCGAGCGCTGTAGATGCCAGCCAATGAACGGCAGTTTGAACAGCTCATGCCGGGCGACAATGCGGAACTGGAACGGCAGGTCGCCGAAGATCACAGGCGTGTCTGTATACGAGAGGTGATTGGCGACGTAAACGGCAACGCGTCCATCCAGGTGCTCCTTGCCAACAACCCTGACCTTCGCTCCGCTGATGCGAATCACAGTGCGTCCCCAACTCTGGGCGATAGCGTGCTGGGCCTTGCCGCCTTTATCCCATAGCGATGAGATAAGCGAGAGCGTTCCGTAAGCTGCAGTCAGGCCGAAGAAGAGCGGAGCCTGAACGAAGAAGCTTAATGCCCGTTCTCCCCAGGGCAGCGGATTCGGCCGCGGTTTGAGCATTTCCTTCACGCGCTTGCCCCTGCCAGCGAATCGCGGACCGCCCCTATCAGGTAGACGGATCCCGTCGCCACGACCAGCCCGCCTGACGGAGTCGATTCCCAGGCCTGCTTCAACGCGTCGGCTACATCGCTTGCTTCCGAGGTGTCCGCGCCTGTTGCCGCGGCTGCCTCCTGCATCTCGGCCATGGACGCGCGGCGAGGCGACTCCACCTCGGTGAGGACGACCTTATTGAAAAGAGGAAAGAGAATCTGCGCGATCTCGGCGACGGCTTTATCGCGCAGGCAGCCGAAAACGAGTGTCATCGACTTCGGCTCTGGGTCGAGGTGTGAAAGCGCCGAACGCAACGCCCATGCGCCCGCCGGGTTGTGCGCAACGTCAATCAACACGTCGGCACGATCTTCGCGCACGAAGCGCTCCAGGCGCCCAGGCCATTTCGTTCCGGCGATTCCCATGGAAATCTGCGAGGGCTTTAATTTGTAACCATTGCGGTTACTTAATTCAATTGCTGTTGCGATTGCAAGCGCAATATTTCTTTGCTGGTGCGAGCCCGAAAGAGGCGAACGCACTTCGATCTCTTCGCCCATTGCCTTGATGCGATAGCTGCCGTCGGCTGCAGCGCCATCCCGCCCAGGCAGGTAGTCAGCGGCGTTTATCCCGCGCACATTCTTCGAGACTGCTGCCTCGCCAATTGCCTGGTTTGCTTCAGGATGCTGCGGCAGCGTCACCAGAACGCCGTCTGGACGCAGGATCCCAGCCTTCTCGCCAGCGATGGCTGTAATGGTGTCTCCAAGCCAGTCGGTATGGTCGAGCGAGATGTCCGTAATCACTGAAACGAGGGGCTCGACGATGTTGGTTGCGTCAAGCCGTCCGCCCATGCCGACTTCGAGAACCGCGATGTCGACCTGCTGTTCAGCGAAGGCGACGAATGCAAGCGCGGTCATCGCCTCGAAGAAGCTGGGGAAGGCCTCGAGCTTACCTTCGGAGACGAGCTTCCGGGCGCAGTCGTCTACCCGGAAATAGCAGGCGGCAAAGTCATCATCTGAGATGAGTGTTGGTGCTCCACCCGCATTGAGGAACTGGATGCGCTCATTGACGCGCGAAAGGTGCGGCGATGTGTACAGGCCTACGCGATAACCGGCGTGGCTCAGTATCGATGCGAGTGTCGCCGAGGTTGAGCCCTTACCGTTGGTTCCGGCGACCAGTACGGAGGGAAACATCCGCTCCGGGTGCCCGAGCCCCTCGGTGAGAGTGCGCATCTGGCCGAGATCGAACTTGCGACGCGGCTTGCCCGCAGGGGCATGCAATTCCCCTGCGAGTGAGAAGAGTTCCTGGATGGCTGCCGCGTAGGACATCCCTCTATTTTAGAAGAACTCCGGCGTTACCGGACGGCCATGAAGCTGAGTGCGCGTTCGAGATAAGCCTTCATTTCCTTGCGGGGAACCACGGCGTCGAGGAAGCCGTGATTGAGCAGGAATTCGGAACGCTGGAAGCCTTCGGGCAGCTTCTGCCGGATCGTCTGTTCGATCACGCGCGGACCAGCGAAGCCGATCAGCGCGCCGGGTTCGCCTATATTAAGGTCGCCGAGCATGGCAAAGCTGGCGGTCACGCCCCCTGTGGTCGGATCGGTCAGCACGGAGATGAACGGGATGCCTGCTTCATCGAGCCGGGTGAGCGCCGCCGAAATCTTTGCAAGCTGCATCAGGCTGACAATGCCTTCCATCATGCGTGCGCCGCCCGAGGCGGCGACGATGAGCAGCGGATGCCGCGACTCGTAGGCGCGATCGGCTGCGCGGGCGATGGTCTCTCCTACGACAGCACCCATGCTGCCGCCGATAAAGCTGTATTCCATCGCGCTGACGACAACGGAGTGCTCGCCGAGCTTTCCAATGGCGTTGACGATGGCGTCGTTCAGGCCGGTATCGGCCTGGGCTTTGGCCAGGCGATCCTTATAGCGCTTAAGGTCGGAAAACTGCAGCGGATCGGTCGATTTCAGGTTCAGGTCGACCAGTTCGTAGCCCGGTTCGAGCAGCAGGTCGATCCGCGCCCTTGCGCCCATACGAAAATGATGCCCACATTTGGGGCAAACCATCATGTTGGCCTCGAGGTCGGCGCGCCAGATCACCTGGTCGCATGCCTCGCATTTGATCCAGAGCCCCTCGGTGCGTACCGATTTCTCGCTGGCGCTCTCGATATTGTTATCTTCCCGCCGAAACCACGACATCCCAGTTCTCTCCAACGCATCCACCTCCGTGATTCGGAAGGCCGCAGCCTAATGGCCGCAATGGTAAGGATGCCCGTTCATGATTGTAAATGCCCGGTACACCTGTTCGCTCAGCACCACCCGGGCCAGCTCGTGCGGCAGGGTCAAGGGACCGAATGACCATAATAAGGTTGCGCGTCGGCGCTCCTCGTCAGACCAGCCATCAGCGGGGCCAATCGCGAAGACAATCTGTTGCTGGCCTTCGTCGCGCTGCCGGCTGATCCATTGCGCAAGCTGCTCCGAAGAAAGTTGTTTGCCCCGTGGATCGAGGAGCACCAGCACGGGCGATGTCCGGGCTTTTTGCTTCTCCGTGGCTTCGAAGAAAGCAGCGCTTGTGCGGTAGAGTTGAGCCTCGGCGGGTGCGTAGGGCTGCAGACGCGACAGGTACTCAGAGCTGAGCTCCTCAAATGGTCCACTGCGGCTGCGAGGAGCGATGGCGACAAGGGTAATCCGCACGTTTATCGGCCATCCTCTGGGGAAATACAGAAAATTAAAATATTGGATTACTTATACCAAAAACTGTAGGTGTCGATTTCAAAACCAGAATCCGGGACGAATCGGCTTAGTTCTGAGGTAACTCGACGCCGACGATCTGCCAATAGTAAACGCTTTCATTTGTGTTAATTGCGGAACAATTTCTTGGCAAAATCCCTCCCCTTAGTAACCCGACTAAGAAGCTGTTTCTCCGCTATCAAGATGGCATAACAATTGCAGTACCAAAGAGTAAGTACCTGCTTGACTTTCCAATATCCGATCCAGTTTCGCAGCAAATGCCTCATTGGAAGGGCATCTATAGCTCGGATCGATTTACCAGTATCAAACCGGAGAAGCAAATGAAGTCTTTGAAGATCCAACTGTTCTTTGTTCTGCTGTTGGTTCCTATCTTTATAGGTAGCACGTTCCGCGCGATTGCTCAGAACGTCTCTTCCGCCATCCATGGAACGGTAACAGACGCCTCGGGCGCCGCCGTGCCAAATGCCTCGGTTGTTGTGACCAACACCAGCACCGGCATCCAGACGAAGACCACGACGGATGGTAAGGGCTACTACACCCTGCCCCAGCTCCAGCCGGGCGGCCCGTATGAAGTCAAGATCGACGCAACGGGTTTCAAGCAGTTCACCAACTCCGGTTTCACGCTGAACGTGAACGACAATCACGAGACCAGCGCCAAGATGGAAGTCGGCTCGGGCAGCACGACTGTCGAAGTCTCCGCGACCGCTCTCCAGGTCGAGACCTCCGACACGCAGCTGAAGCAGATCGTTACCGCGCAGCAGCTTGAACAGATCCCGCTCTTTGGTCGTGACGCTTCCGGCCTCCAGAAGCTGAGCCCGGGCGTCGTAGAGTCGAGCGACCGTTTCGGCAACTTCTCCAGCAACGGCAACCAGACCACGCAGAACTCGTACCTGCTGAACGGCACCGACATTAATGATGGTGCTCTCCAGAACGAAGGCATCACGGTCAACCCGGACGCGCTGAGCGAGGAGAACGTTCTTACCAGCACGATGAATCCCGAGTTTGCCCGCAACTCCGGTGCGGTCGTCAACCAGATCATCAAGTCCGGCACCAACAGCATTCATGGCAACGCGTTCGAATATTACCGCGATTCGTTCATGAATGCGACGCCCTACCTGGCGACGAAGCCCAACTTCCACCAGAACCTCTACGGCGGAACAGTCGGGTTTCCTGTGATCAAGAACAAGCTTTTCGGTTTTCTTGGTTACCAGGGTCTCCGCAACCGAGTTGGAAACAGCTACGGCAACAATACGTTTTCGAACGAAAACTTTACCGGGGACTTCACGGCCGATTCGAACTACTTTACGGGCGGCACCAACTCAGCCGGTTTGAGCAACAACCCGCTTCCATTTGCGGTAAACGGCTGCGCCGCCGGCACGGCCTGGAACCAGTGCTTCAAAAACGGCAGCGTGGTGGTTCCCACCAGCCAGTGGAATCCGCTGGCGCTGAACTTCACCAACAAGTACATTCCGCACCCGAATCAGTCTGACAGCACCTACCTCTTCAACACGGCTAATACAGGAGCCCAGGATCAGGGCATCATCCGCGTGGACTTTACGCCGAGCGCGTCCGACAGCGTTTCAGCGTATACCCTCTTCCAGTCGAGCCCTTCCAACAACACGCTTTCGTTTGGTGGAGGTAGCTTCCCTGGTTTCGGGGAAGTGAACGCTGAGCACTTCAAGCTATTCGGTGCAGCCTGGACCCATACCTTCAATCCTTCGACTCTCAACGAGCTCCGCGCTGGTTACTATCGCTTTAACTACGCTTCGGTCCAGCCGCAGAATCCGGCGCTGCCCAGCTCCTTTGGCTTCACCGGAATTACCCCGCAGGACACTGCTGCAGCGGGCTTTCCTTACCTGAATATCGGAACCTTCGCCCTCGGTAACAGCTACGAAGGACCTCAGCCCCGTCTCGATAGCAACCTGAGCTTTGGCGATAACTTCACCAAGATCATCGGCGGACATACGCTCAAGTTCGGCGCATTGTGGGAGCAAATGCGTGTCGACAATCCGTTCTCTTACTACAACAACGGTGAGTTCGATTTCACGGGTGCAGGACAATACTCATCGGGTGATCCGTTCGTCGACTTCGCTCTTGGCATTCCGGACGACTACAACCAGACCAGTAACGGCGACATCAATGCGATGTCTTCGGAGATCTATGCTTACGGGCAGGATAGCTGGAAGGTTTCGAACGACGTAACCGTCAACTTCGGTCTCGCCTGGGACGTTGAGAAGCCGACAACGAATGCGCAGTTCGGCGGTCTTGGTATCAATTGCTGGGCAAACACCAGTGCTACCTCGAACGTATTTCCAGGAGCCGCACCGGGTCTGTTCTTTCCTGGCGATCCGGGTTGCAACCGCGCCGGTGGTCCCACCACGCACTACAACCGTTTCGCTCCGCGTGTTGGCCTTGCCTGGTCGCCTTCGGATGGTCCTTCGTTCCTGCTTGGAGCTCCCGGCGAGCACAAGTTCTCGGTCCGCATGGGCTACGGTATCTACTACAACCGTGACCAGGAAGAGCAGTCGCTCCAGAACCTGGAAGATCCTCCGTTCTTCTTCTTCTCGCAGGGCGCTTTGGCATACGGCGGCAGCCCAGCCTTTGCTACGCCTTTCAGCGATGTCACGGGCAACGCCGCGGCTTCTGGTCCGAACCAGTTCCCCTTCGTAACTCCGAAGGCAGGCGATACCAATATCGACTGGGCTGACCTCTACAGCTATCTGCAGTTGGCCACTTTCGACAAGAAGCTCTACACCGTTCCTTATTCGCAGAATTTCAACATCACGATTCAGCGCGAATTGCCGGGCAACTCCGTCTTACAGATTGGCTACGTCGGATCGCTCGGCCGTCACCTGGCAAGCTGGTATGAAGGCGACCCCATCACTCCTGCTGGCCATGCTGCCTGCCTTGCGGATCCGAGTTGCAGCCAAACCAGCAATCGTAACTACCTCCACCGCTTCTATCCGCAGTATGCCGCGCAGCCTGCTCTGACGCCCGGCGGATCTCCGTGGTACCGCAGTGTTGCTGTGCAGACAACGGAGAACGCATCGAACTACAACGCTCTGCAGGTCAGCCTCGTCAAGGGCAGCACGCATGGCTTGAGTGGATCGGTTGCTTATACCTACGCGCATGGTCTCGATAACGGATCGGGTTACGAGAGCGTAACCGGGGGCGCCGGCACAGCAGGTGTTGGACCGTCGCAGATCTACACTCCCGGCTACAAGTACCTGAACTACGGCGATTCGGACTACGATGCCCGTCATCGTATCGCTGCTTCGTACGTATATGAGGTTCCGGTCTTTGCCTCCATCCGCGACAACCGCATTCTCCGGAATACGCTGTCTGGATGGGAAGTTGCCGGTATTACCGCACTCCAGTCTGGTTTCCCGATCGGCATCACGCAGGGCGCGGATCGTTCGCTCTGGTGCGATGCTGACAGCTACTTCGGCTGCGGCGATCGTCCAAACGTCTCGAACTTCAACATCAAGAAGGTCGATCCGCGGAAACTTACTTCCTTCAACGGCGGAGCACTGTCGCACTACTACTTTGCACCGACGAACTTCAGCAACGAGACCGTGGGAACCTTCGGCAATGCGAAGCGTAACTTCCTGCACGGACCTGGTTTCGACTACACCAACCTGCAGCTCTCGAAGAACTTCCACCTGTTCGCGGCGCACGAGGAGCGTTACCTCCAGTTGCGCGTCGAAGGAGCGAACGTCTTCAATCACGCGAACTTCGCTTCGCCGATCGGAACATTCAACTCCGCTACCTTTGGACAGGTGCAGGGTGTTCTGCAGTCGGCTGATCCGAACTCCGATCCGGCTCCGGCTCGTCAGTTCCAGTTCGTCGGTAAGTTCTTCTTCTAAGAACTATCTCTCAACCTAAAAAGGCGCGGCCAAAAAGCCGCGCCTTCTTTTAAGCCGTACTTAGCGTTTGTAGATCACTCCGTTCTTCATCACGAAAGCTACCTGCTTCATCACCGCGATGTCCTGAAGAGGATTGCCGGGAACGGCAATGATGTCCGCGTAAAAGCCGGGCTTGAGTTGTCCCACCTGGTCCTGCCATCCGAGGAGCTTTGCTCCGTTGAGCATGTCGGCCTGCAGTACGGCCAGCGGCTTCATTCCGTATTCGACCATCAATTCGAGCTCGCGTGCCTGGGTTCCGTGCGGGAACGGGCCTACATCACTGCCGACGGCGAAAGGAATGCCGGCCGCCATCTGTTTCTTGAATTGCGCCGCATGGTAAGCGATGAGCTTTCCTTCGAGCTCAGCCTCCTTCGCTCCAGTGGCATGCTGTTCGAAGTATTCGGAGATGGCGAAGGTCGGTACCGCCGGGATTCCCTTCTCGCGCATCAGGCGCATCGTCTCGTCGTCCAGCTGCACGGCATGGTCTATGGAGGCGACTCCGGCCTGCGCGGCGTAAAGCGTCCCCGGCTCGCCCATGGCGTGCACGCCGACCGTCGTGCCCAGCCTTGCGGCTTCGTCTACGGCAGCTTTCAGCTCGGCGACCGTGTATTGATAGGGCGTGGAAAGGATGCCGTCCTTCAGCGAATCGTGGCCGGTCTCGTAAATCTTTACGAAGTCCGAGCCTTCCTTATGCTGCTCGCGGATTGTTGTGACAAGCTCCGCCGCATTGTTGGCGTAGTCGGCATTCGAGAGCACGTGTTGCGCGGGATTGAAATGGATGGCGTCTTCATGCCCGCCGAGCACGCTGATGGCGTTGCCGCTGATGCGCATGCGCGGTCCGGGGATCAGCCCGTTATTTATGGCGTCGCGCACCGCGGTGTCGGCGGAGCCGGCGCCTTCGGTTCCCATATCCCGTTCTGCGGTGAATCCGCCCATCAGGTCGTCGCGGGCGGCGAGAGTGGCGAGGATGGTGCGCTGGGGAACCGACTCTTCCACAGTTTGCAGGTCTTCGGCTCCGGGATGGAGGAAAAGATGTACATGCACGTCGATCATGCCGGGCGTGAGGATGCGATCGCCGAGATCGATCAATTCGGCACCTGCAGGATGCGCGACGGAGCGGCCAACGGCACCGATGCGCTCGCCTTCCACCAGTACTTCGCCGGGCGAGAGGATTGTGCCCGTTGCGACGTCGAGCAGCCTGGCCGCGTGCAGCACGATGGGTTTCGGCTGCTGGGCATGCAGAACGGCGGTAGAAGCGCTAAGCGCGAGAAGCGTAAGAAGGCGGGATCTGGCTCTCATGCGGGAAGTGTAAGGCCTTACGGGCCCGTGTCGACAGCAAATCCGGTGCGGTGCATCCTATAATTCATCGCCATGACAAAGGTCTTCACGCTGCGTGACAGCATTCTCGTCGAAGCTCCTATCGAGCGCTGCTTCCAGCTCTCTACGTGTATTGCGATTGTCGAGAGTGAATTGAAAATGCGTCCCATGGACGGGCCTGCGGACGGCTTTGTGACGGATGGCGACACGGTCCTTTGGCGAGGCTGGAAGTTCGGCCTGCCGCAGCTGCATGAAAGCCTGATCGAGGCGTTCGATCCGCCCCGCTTCTTTCGCGACCGCATGTTGCGCGGGCGCTTTCACACCTTCGAGCACGATCACTATTTTCTCGACCAGAAGGATGGGACGGTGATGCTGGCGGACGAACTGCGGTTCAGTATGCCGTTTGGCCGGTTGGGGGAACTCGTGGGGAAGTTGCTGCTGGTACCGCATATCCGGGGGTTGATGCACCGGCGCTTTGCGCGGCTGAAGCGGACGGCCGAGAGCGAGGACTGGCGGCAGTACTTAGAAGGTGCAGGCTCATCGCTTCGGCCGGAATGACAATCCTACGGTTTTGGGGAAATAACATCGCGGCGCGATATAATTAGATCGTGACGCGATCTAAAAAAGAGAAGTCCGACAGGGGCGAAAGCCGAAAGATCGACCGTAAAGACCTGCGGGAGCTGGCTGAGTTCCGCTATTCATTGCGGAAATTTCTGCGTTTCAGCGAGAATGCGGCGCGCAGGCATGGGGTGACTCCGCAGCAGCACCAGCTGATGCTGGGCGTGGCCGGGTTCACGAAGTCGGGTACGGCTACTATCTCGGAGCTGGCCGAGTTTCTGCAGGAGAAGAATCACTCCGTGGTCGGCCTGGTGGAGCGGGCGGTTGAGAGCGGCCTGGTGAGCCGTGCCAGCAGCGAAGCCGACCGCCGTGCCGTGGTCGTCTCGCTGACGCCGCGTGGCGAAGAGGTCCTGGCCGAGCTTACCGAGATTCATCACGATGAAGTGAAGCGGATGCGCACGGGCTGGAAGAAGCGCAAATGAGCGGGAGGCATCTTTATCATCGCTACCGCGGACTGGTCCGCAAGGATCTAAGCGAGGTCTACGCGCGGGATCTGCGCAAGTGGCTGATCGTCGCCCCGGTTATTGGCGCCGTTACCGGGCTTGCGATTACTGGTATTGCGGTGATCATCCTCGGCAAGCTATGGCCTGCGGTGCTCGGCTACTATCTTCGTCACCACTGGGCGATCCTGCCGGGTCTGCTGCTGGGCTTCATCGCGACCGGGCTCATCATGCAGTTTCTAACTCCAAACCCCGACGATCACTCTACCGAGGAGATCATCCGTGCCTACCATGAGCATGAGGGGCGGGTGAACATGCGTCCTTTTCTGCCGAAGCTGCTGGCCGCCATTGCGACGGTTGGCTTCGGAGGCAGTGCTGCGCTTGAGGGGCCGAGCATCTATGGCGGAGCGGCGATCGGCTCCTGGCTGTGGGCACACCTGCGCCGTCTCCGGCTGACGGAGCGCGACCGGCGCATCATGCTTATCTGCGGCGCGGCTGCCGGCATGTCAGCGGTCTTTCGCGCGCCGCTGACGGGTATCGTCTTTGCGCTGGAGATGCCGTATCGCGATGACCTGGCGCATGAGGCGCTGGTGCCTTCGCTCATCGCATCGGTCGTCTCCTTCGTTACCCTCAGCAGTTTCCTTGGCAGCGAGCCACTCTTCAACTTTCATGCTGCCGCGGGCTATACGCGCCAGGACCTCTACTGGAGCGCGCTGCTGGGCGTGTTGATCGGGCTGGTTGCGATGGTTTTTGTCATCACCTTCCGGCGTGCGCGCGGCTTCTTTATCCGCCTGCGGATCCCGCACTGGCAGAAGCTTGCGCTGGGCGCTCTGCTTACGGGCATCTGCGGCCTGCTGTTCCTTGCGATCTACCCCGGAAACATGATTCCCATCGGGCCGAATTACGAAGCGGTCGGACAGATCCTGGGGCAACCGCACAGTTCAGCGCAGCTCATTATCTTCAGCTTGCTCAAGCTTGCGGCCACGCTGTCTACACTTGCGGTGGGCGGCGTGAGTGCGATGTTTGTGCCGCTCTTTCTGACCGGAGGCAGCCTCGGCATTGCTTTTGCGCAGTCCGTGGTGCACACGCAGTCGCTGGGGCTGTATGCGGCGGTAGGCATGGCGTCCTTCATTGCTGCCGGGTATAAGACGCCGTTGGCGGCTGTCGTCTTTGTGGCGGAAGCCACGGGCGGACATGCTTTCATCATTCCTGCGTTGATTGGATCGGCGCTGGCCTATGCTGTCTCGGGTGACGCATCCGCATCCGGCGATCAGCGTCTCCACGAAGGCGCGCGGGTTCTCGAAAAGAGCAGCGAATAGGAAGCGGGCGGCCCGGGCCGCATCTAAACTGGCTTAGAATGCCCACCGCGCACGTTCTTATCTGGACTATCTCTCTCGCCAGCATCGTCTGCATGCTTGTCAGACCCCGGCGCATTCCTGAAGCCGTATGGGTTTCGGCCGGTGCGCTGCTGTTGGTGCTATGCAGGCTGCTGCCTATTCCCGCAGCGTTTCATGCCGTAGCCAAGGGAGGGGATGTTTATCTTTTCCTGACGGGCATGATGCTGCTGGCGGAGCTGGCCCGGCACGAGGGCGTCTTCGACTGGCTGGCGGCCATCGCGCTGGGCCATGCGGAAGGTTCCGCTTCGCGATTCTTCGTTCTTGTCTACGTGACGGGCGTGGGGGTGACGGCTCTGCTCTCGAACGATGCGACGGCGGTGGTGCTGACTCCTGCCGTGTTGGCGGCGGTGCGGCGGGCGCAGTTGAAAGATCCCAGACCCTACCTGTTGGCCTGCGCATTTATTGCAAACGCGGCGAGCTTCGTGCTGCCGATCTCAAACCCTGCAAACCTTGTCATCTATGGCAATCACATTCCCGCGCTTGGGCCGTGGATGAAGATCTTCATTCTGCCTTCGATCATCTCGATCGTGGCGACATATTTCTGCATCCGCCTGCTGTCGCGCAGTGCTTTGCGCGAAACGTTGCATCGGCCTGAAGAGCAGGTTCCGCTATCGCCGACGGGCAGGCTTGCACTGTTCGGCCTGGCGCTGGCCTCGGTGGCTCTGCTGGTGGCCTCAGGCCTGGGTATGAACCTGGGAGCACCCACCTGCGCTGCCGCTGCTGTCGCGGTCCTCGTCGTTACCTTCAAAGAGAGAGCCGCGTTTCCTCGCGTGATTCGCGGTGTCTCGTGGAGCGTTCTGCCGCTGGTGGCGGGGCTCTTTGTATTGGTCGAGGGGCTGAATGGCACGGGAATGACGGCGCTGACACAGCGCGGGATGCAGGCTGTGCTTTCGGCAGGACAGGTAACGGGTTCGCTGGCAGCTGCGGGCGCAGTGGCGCTGCTCTCAAACCTCATGAACAACCTGCCGGTCGGCCTGATCGCCGGTGGAGCGCTCGAGCATGCGCAGCAGGCCGCGCGGCTGGTGCCCTCCGTGCTGATCGGTGTGGATCTTGGCCCGAACCTTTCGGTGACTGGATCGCTGGCGACCATCCTGTGGCTGATCGCGCTGCGGCGCGATGGAGTGGAGATCAGCGGCGGGCAGTTTCTGAAAGCGGGTCTGTTGGTGATGCCGGTGGCGCTGGTGTTGAGCGTGCTGGCATTGGTGCACTGAAGCTGCGATGTTCAGACCCGGGCAAGGTCCTGCAACATGTCCCTGATTTTTAGCGCCGAATGTAGCGACGTCCCGTGATTTCGTAATCTCCGGAAATCACGCGGGCGATGGCTTCGCTGTAGGCGATGTGTTCCTGGACGAGAATCCGTTCCGCCAGCCTGTGCGCGTCGTCTTCCGGCTCGACGGCAACGACCTTCTGCAACACGATGACGCCGTGGTCCAGTTCTTCGTCGACGAAGTGGACGGTGCATCCGGCGACCTGCGCTCCGTAATCGAAGGCCTGCTGCTGGGCGTCGAGGCCGGGGAAAGCAGGCAGCAACGACGGATGAATATTCAGGATGCGCTGCGGGAAGGCCTGGACGAAGCCGGGCGAGAGCAGGCGCATGTAGCCGGCGAGGCAGACGAGGTTGACCTGATGCTCGCGAAGGGTCGCGATGATTTCCTGGTCGTGCTCGGCTCGCTTGCGGCCTTTTGCCTCGACAGCAACGGCCTTGATGCCGCGCTCGCGGGCAGATTCCAGCCCCGGAGCATCGGCTTTGTTCGAGATGACGACGGCGATCTCGCAGCCCTTCAGATGGCCCTGCGCGATGTTGTCAGCGATGGCGAGAAAGTTGGAGCCGCGGCCTGAGAGCAGAATCCCGAGCCGCGCTGGAGACTGGAGGCTCAACTGTAGGTCACCTTACGCTCGCCTTTGCCGATGCGACCGATTACGTAGAACTTTTCGCTGGCGCGATCGAGCATTCCCTTGACGCGCTTAAACTTTTCGGCCGGGATGACGGCGATCAGGCCAATGCCCATGTTGAAGGTGCGCAGCATCTCTTCCTGCTCGACATTGCCCAGTTCGCGCAGGTGTTCGAAGATGGGCAGCACCGGCCAGGAACCGAGATCGATCGAAGCGCAGGTGCCCTTGGGCAGGATGCGCGGCAGATTCTCCGTGATGCCGCCGCCGGTAATGTGCGCCATGCCGACGGTCAGGTCGGATGCGACCAGCTTCTGAATGATGCCGAGGTAGCTGCGGTGGGTCTTCATCAGCGCGGCTCCGGCCTTTTCCTTGAGGGCGTTCACATACTGCTCGGGCTTGTACTTTGCCACTTCGAAGAAGAGCTTGCGAGCCAAGGAGTAGCCATTTGTATGCAGGCCGGTCGAGGGCAGACCGATCAGTACGTCGCCCGCCTTGATCTTTGAGCCGGTGATCACCTTATCGCGATCGACGACGCCGACGATGAAGCCGGCCAGGTCGTACTCGCCGTCGGTGTAGAAGCCGGGCATCTGGGCGGTTTCGCCGCCGATGAGGGCGCAGCCGTTGGCACGGCAGGCTTCAGCAAGACCGGTTACTACCTTTTCAGTTACTTCGGGCTCGAGAATGCCGCTGGCCAGGTAATCGAGAAAGAAGAGCGGCACCGCGCCCTGCACGGCAATATCATTTACGCAGTGATTGACCAGGTCGGCGCCCACGGTGTGGTGCACATTCAGGTCAAATGCAACTTTCAGCTTGGTTCCCACGCCGTCGGCGCTCGAAACCAGCACGGGATTCTTATACTTGACCGTGTCGAGCTTGAAGAGGCCGCCGAAGCCACCGATTTCGCTGAGAACGTTCTTGGTGAAGGTTCGCTGCGCCAGATACTTGATGCGCTGCTTGGTGCGGTCGCCGCTGGAAATGTCCACGCCGGCATCGGCATACGTAACGGAGGGCTTCTTTTTCTTCGATTCTGGCAAAGGCTTCTCGAACGGTGAAGTTAGGGGGTTGGCGGAAGGCCGGAAACCCAAGTTTAGCACCGTGAGGGCGCGAAATGGCAGACTGGTAACTGGCCGATAGGTAACGGGAATCGATGAAACTGCTGACCAAATTCCGAAAGCCGCATCCGTTGGCGCTCGCCGCTGCCTCGAGCGGGCTGCTGGAGCTTACCGAATCTTTCTGCGAGGCCGAGGGACTGCGGCTTCGTGCGCGCCGCCTTCGCGAGCTCTTCGCCTTCATCTGGAATCGGCCAACCGACCGCGCGTTCACGGCCAGCCTGATTGCCTGGATACGGCTACTGGAGCAACGGCCCGGGCTACGGCTGCGATTCCAGCAGGTTTGGCTGGCGATGCTGGCCGACCTGGACTCGGTGCCGCTGCTGGCCGATGCGGGAATCTCTGCCCGCCATGCGCTGCTGAGCGAGGCGACGCAACGTCTTTTTGAGCGGCTGCTGCCGTCTGCGCGCGAGGACGCGGATACCTCAAGGCTCTTCGGTGCTCTCCTCGGCTCTCCGGCTGCACTGGAACGGTTTCGCGGCATCGATGGCTTTGTCTTTACAAGGCTGGCGCAGCTTTTCTGGCCGCCGGAGGGCCTGAAGGCCCAGCCGGGCCTGCGGGAAGATCTGCATCGGGCGCTGCGGCTGCTGGCGGCACGGCTGGCCGGGCGCGGTGCCAGCCCGGCGATTCGGCAGCGGAGCCGCGTAACCGAGGTCGAACAGTCGCCCTTTTACCGCATTGTTTTTGCGACAGAGAATTTTGTCCGCGCCGAGAGCTCGGACGAAAAACGCGAGCATTTTCACGCGTGGCAGGGGGCCATCGACGCTTGCCGCGACGAGTTGAAGCAGGTGCATCTGCAGATGGAGGACTCCGGCGTGAGCACGGCGCTGATGTTCGACATCACCAGCATGGAGACGGCGCTCGACCGCATGGAACTTATCGGCGCGACGCTGGTCGATCACACCGAGAAGCCATCTTTTGCTGCGCGGCAGCTGCTGAACACCCTGGCCTCCGGACTGGTGCAGGATCGCCGCATCTCGGCGCTGGTGAGGCAGAATCTGAACCTGCTGGCGCGCAAGACCGTCGAGCGTACGGGCCATGGCGGAGAGCATTACATTGCGCACTCCCGCCGCGAATACTGGCAGATGTGGCTGGCCGCGATGGGCGGCGGCCTGCTGACGGTCTTTACCGCGGCAGTCAAGCTGCATGCCATCGAGCTGCATCTGCCTTTCTTCGTGGAAGGGTTTCTGATTGGGACCGACTACGCGGTCAGCTTCATCCTGCTGCAGATCTTCGGCCTGGCACTGGCTACCAAGCAGCCTTCGATGACGGCGGCGACGCTGGCTGGCATCATCCGGGAAAATCGCGGCGTCTCCCGCTGGAGCAAGATCGCGAATTTCGCCGCAGCCATCAGCAGCACGCAATTGGCGGCCGCGCTGGGCAACGTGCTGGCCGTGTGTGCCGGAGCGATAGCCTTCGAAAAACTATGGCAGAAGCTCTTTTCCAGGCACTATCTCGACCCGGCTGCGGCCAAGCATGTTTATGAGACGCTCCACCCCTTCACTTCAGGAACGGCGATCTATGCGGCAGTAACCGGCATCCTGCTGTGGCTGGCCGCGCTTGCAGGTGGATGGTGCGAGAACTTTATCGTCTTCAACCGCGTGCCTGCGGCGATTGCACAGCACCCCATCGGCCAGCGCGTGGGCGTGGCCCGGATGCGGCGCATCGCCACCTGGCTTGAAAAGAACGCAGGTGCGTGGAGCACGAGCATCGTGCTTGGCTACCTGCTCGGGCTTACACCGGAGGTAGCGCGCTTCTTCGGCATTCCGCTCGACGTGCGCCACGTCACGCTGAGCACCGGCATGCTGGCATTGTCGGCTGCGCGCTATGGCACATCGGCCTTCGGAAGCAACTGGCTCTACTGGGCTGTAGCCGGCATCGGCATCACCTTTGTGCTGAACCTGGGCGTAAGCTTTGCGATTGCGTCAATTGTGGCGCTGCGCGCGTATAACGTGCGGCAGGGCGAACGGATTTCGATTCTGAAATACGTGCTTGGCCAGCTGGTGCGGCATCCGCAGCGGTTTCTGTATCCGGCAGGCAGCGAAGAGGAAAAGACCGCGGGCGAGTTGCCTTTGGCCGATACAGCGGCCAAAGACTAGATGCTGCGGCTAAATTGACTGGGATAAGAGCAGATCCATCGCTTCGTTCGGGGATGACAACCTGATTTCTAACCTTTTGTCATTCCGAACGAAGTGAGGAAACGGCACCTGGCGATGCCTGCCAGCGCGAGCGTTTCGGGATTTCCCGCTGCGCCTGGAAAGACATCACCTCGACATCACCTCAAGGATCAACCCTGAGCCTGGATCATCATCACGTCCAGCTCGAAGGAAAGATCCTCGCCCAGGCTGAAATACTCTTTCACCTCGGCAGGGGTCGTGCCCCAGAGCGTACGAATGGCGTCCACGCCGGATGCGGACGTGTTCATGCGGGAGATCCACGATGAAAACTCAATCGGCAGGCGCCAGCTGGTGACAAGCGTCGGCGAGAGCTTTACACCTTCGAAGAACGCGAGCCATTCCTGCTCGGTGTAATCGCGTACGTGCGAGGGGTCGCGGAGCAGCTCCACCGCCTGGATATGCGTGTCGAGCAGCGGCTCGGGACCGCCTGCAACATCGATGAAGCAGACCTGGCCGCCGGGCTTCAAAACGCGCCGCACTTCACGCATGGCCGCGCGGACATGCTTCCAGTGGTGTGCGCTGTAGCGGCTGATGACCCAGTCGAAGGAGGCATTCTCAAAAGGAAGCTGCTCCGCTGAGCCTTGCACGGTATGCAGATTGTCGAGGCCCCGCTTCTTCGCTTCCGCTGCAACGACCTCGAGCATAGCCGGGGTCAGGTCATAGGCGGTCACGCTGGCGGCCGCGGTTGCGGCGGCGAAAGAAGCATGCCCGCCTCCGCAGCCCAGATCGAGCACCTTCGCACCCTTCGTCGCGCCGATCAGCTCCGCCAGTTTCCGCAGGTCTTCACCCTGGGAGTGTACGGAGCTGTTGAGGTACGCCTCGGCACGTGGGCCGAAGCTCTGTTCGACGGAGCCTGCATGTTTCATCGCTAATCCTTCTGGTGGAAGACGTGATCGTTGATGTCGGGCCAGAATTCTTTAAACATGAAGGTGCCGCCGTCGAGCACGACATTGGTGAGCCAGCGCTGCCCGACCTTCGTCCATGTGCGGTCGATGGTTGGGTAGTACAGACTTGATATGCCCGAGGCCGCACCTGCGCCAACGATTTCCGATGTGTTGAAGGTCTCGTTGCCGCCGTCCGTACGTGTGATCAATACGCGTGAAAAGGAGTAGCCCGCCCGCTTCACAAATCCGCCGCTGCCCTTGGTGTAGTAACGGGGATCCTGGTGGAGCGCTGCCGGAAGAAAGAACTCGACCAGGAAGTTCTCATCGGTCTGGTCGGCATAGGTATGCCAGTAATAGCGTGCATAACCGGCCGCACCCTGGTGGAACTCGGGATAAGAATTCTCCGCCATGGAAACGCCCGCCAGGCCGCCGGCAAATATCAGGGCCGAGTAATCGAAGCTATCCTCGGCTGCGCCGACAAACTTGTCTTTTACCGACATGGGAGGCAGCTTGGTATTTGCCGACACGGAGCGGAAGTTAGGCACGATGCCCAGGATGCGCTTGGTCTGCTTGCCGCTGCCGTCGCCATTGCTGGCTGTGGCAGGCTGTGGCGCTGGCTGCTGCTGAGAAGCGAAATCGGGCGCGTCGGGAAGGTTCGCCGCGGTGTCGTGCTCGGGTGCCTGCGCGAAAACAATGGATGCGTTGCACAGGCAAACTCCCAAAAGCACTACAAAAAACACGGCATATTTCTTGGTCGAACTGTTTTTCTTACCTAAAGTCATGTCTCTATGATTCTTCCGAAAGGATTTACGGTTCAGGAAAACGCTGGTGCCTCGGTGATTGGACGGCGAAAACACCTATAAAGAAGCGCCCGGGGCGGCAAAATTCGCCCGGTGCTATGCTCCCTAGAGCATGCGCCGGTCATCTATCTGGTTCCTGATCGCTTTTCTGTGGCTGATTGATGCCATTTTGACGGCGATCCGCCACGGCGCCCGCCCGGCGGTGCCGGCGGCGCTCGTGACTATCGTATTTCTGGCGATAGGTGTTTTTATGAGATCGCGGGAGAACCGCAACCGTCCCAACTATCGCTTTAAGTAGCTGGGGCGCTTTAAGTAGCCAGCAGCCCAGAGTAAACAGCCATCCCCGCGACCGCATCGACGTCGATGGCATCGAGTGCGTCAATCTCTGCCTGTTCACGGATTCCGCCTGCCACTATCAGTTGCCGCCGGGTCAGCTTGCGCAAAGCGGAAGCGCGTTCCATGGGAAAGCCCTGCATAGTGCCTTCGGTATCGACGTGGGTGTAGAGAAACGCGCCGCAGTAGGGCTCCAGCTGGGCAATTGCCTCTTCAGCCGAGAGGCTGACGTTTTCCTTCCATCCTTTTACGGCGATCCTGCCTGCTTTTGTATCAATGCCTGCGACAAACCGGTCGTGGCCGATCGCCTGGGAAATCGACGCAGCAGTGTCGAGATCGACGCCAGATTGCTGAAACAGCACCGAACCGAAGATGACGCGCTTCGCGCCAGCATCGAGTAAACCCTGGGCCTGTTCAGGGGTGCGGATGCCGCCACCCACCTGGCAGGGCAGGCGTTTCGCTATCTGTTCGATCAGAGACCGGTTGTCTCCCTGCCGCATGGCGGCGTCGAGATCGATGAGCTGGACGAGGGGATAAGCGGCGAAGCGGTTGATCCAGTACTCGAAGTCGTCGAAGGCGAGCTTGAGCTTTTCACCCTGCACGAGCTGGACGATGCGTCCGCCGAGCAGGTCAATAGAGGGAATCAGCATGGGAGCCTCATGGGAATGCCGGAGCGTGCGATCTCCTGCTTCAGTGTGCGGGCATCGGAGATGCCGAAGTGGAAGATGCTTGCTGCGAGCGCCGCATCGGCCTTGCCGGCTGCGAAGACCTCGGCAAAATGTGCTGCATTGCCTGCGCCGCCTGAGGCGATGACGGGAATCTGCACGGCCTCGCTGACCGCGGCGGTGAGCTCGCAGTCAAAGCCGTTGCGTGTGCCGTCGGAGTCCATCGAGGTCAGCAGGATCTCCCCTGCGCCGCGCTGCTCGGCTTCGCGTGCCCATTCGACGGCATTGCGCCCGGTGGGCTTGCGGCCCCCGGCAACAAAAACTTCAGCGCTTGCGGGCGACTGGCCTTCACGGCGTGCGTCAATGGCGACGATCACAGCCTGCGCGCCGAAACGCGATCCGATTTCGTCGATCAGCTCCGGGCGGCGCAGCGCTGCAGAGTTCACGCTTACCTTATCTGCGCCAGCGTCGAAGACCGCCGAGGCATCATCGAGTTCACGGATACCGCCGCCAACGGTGAACGGAACGAACAGCTTCTTCGCGGTGCGCTGCACGGTGTCGATCAGGGTTTTGCGTCCTTCGTGCGTCGCGGTGATGTCGAGCAGGACAATCTCGTCAGCTCCGGCTTCGGCATGGCGAGCGGCCAGTTCTGCCGGATCTCCTGCATCGATGATGTCGACAAACTGTATGCCCTTCACCACGCGGCCATCGCGAACGTCGAGGCAGGCAATGATTCTTTTCGTCAGCATGGCAGCTCCACGAAGTTGCGGAGGATTTGCAAGCCTACCGCGCCGGACTTCTCCGGATGAAACTGCACGCCCATAATGTTCGCGCGCTCCACCCCCGCGGTGAAGTCTCCGGCGTAATTTGTAACTGCTACAGTATCCTGCGTCACCGGCGCGCGATAGGAGTGGGTGAAATAGACGAAGCTATCGTCCTCCACCCCCGCAAAGAGCTTCGAGCCTTCGCGCACGCGAATCGAGTTCCAGCCGACATGCGGCACCTTCTCTTCTGTCGCGAAACGCTCGCAGGTGGCGTCGAAGGCTGCAAAGCCCGTTGTTTCCGGAGCTTCAGTGCTGCCTTTAAAGAGCCATTGCAGACCGACACAGATACCGAGAAACGGCGTTCCCTGGGAAGCCTTTTCTGCGATGGCCGCCTTCATGCCGCTGCTCTCGAGCACCGCCGTTGCCTGGAAGTGCCCGACGCCTGGAAGCACGATCTTTTCTGCTTTACGCACCACCTCGGGATCTTCGGTCGCGACGGCATCGGCGCCGGCTGCAGCCAGCGCCTTCATCACCGAAGTGAGATTGCCCGCTTTGTAATCGATGACTGCGATCACAGCAGGCCTTTCGTGGAGGGCAGCATTTCGCCGAGCTGCTTGTCACGCGAGCAGGCTACGCGCAGTGCACGTGCGAAGGCTTTGAAGAGCGCTTCGATCTTGTGGTGGTTCGACCGGCCATACATTGTCTTGATATGCACATTTGCACGTGCGCCCCGTGCAAAACCGTCAAAGAAATCGTCAACAAGCTCCGATTGCAGATCGCCGACGAGACGTGTCTTCACCTTGGTCTTAATGACCGATTCAACGCGCCCGCTGAGGTCGACGGCGGCGAGTCCAAGCGTTTCGTCCATGGTCATGACGAAGTAGCCGGCACGCCAGATGCCGCGCTTGTCGCCGAGCGCCTTATCGAAGGCCTCGCCAAGCGCGATGCCGACATCCTCTACCGTGTGGTGCTGGTCCACATCGAGATCGCCCTTGCAGGTGAGCTCAAGATCGAAGGCGCCGTGGCGCGTGAAGAGCTCAAGCATGTGATCGAAAAAGCGAATGCCTGTAGAGACCTTGTACTTTCCCGAGCCTTCAATGGCCAGCTTCAGTTCGATCTGTGTTTCAGCGGTCTTGCGGTCGATTGTTGCAGTCCGTTTTGATCCCGTCTCAACGGCTTCTGTTTTTGCTGATTTCTTCTTCTTCATGCCTGGTCTCCGTTCCATCCGATTTCGTTGAGCACAGCCTTCATGGCCTCAATGGCCGAGGCTGTCTGTGCCTGCGTGCCGAGCGTGATGCGGACGCAGCCTTCGCATCCGGGATCGCTCGAGCGGTCGCGTGTGAGTACGCCGCGCGCGCGCATGGCTGCGGCAAATGCTGAGTGCTTTGGGCCGATGCGCGTGAGCAGAAAATTCGCCTGCGAGGGCCAGTAGGGTACACCCAGATCTGTAAGCGCTGCCGCAAGCTGTTCGCGCGATGCCAGCACCTCGTTGACGTAGTTATTGAGATAATCCTTGTCGTCCATCGCAGCGGGCAGGCAGGCGAGCGCCAAACCATTCACGCTGTAAGGCGAGATGACGCGGCGCAGCCAGTGCATGGCTTCCTCACCCGCGGCGAGCATGCCGAGGCGCATATTCGCGAGGCCGTAGGCCTTCGAAAATGTACGCGCGACGATTACATTTGGCACGCGTCCTACCAGGTCGAGAACCGTTTCGCCGTGGAAGTGGAAATAAGCTTCGTCTACTAACACCATTGCCTGCGGCGCGGCGTCGATGATGCGCAGAATGTCTTCGCGTTTTACCGCCTTGCCAGTCGGACTGTTGGGGTTGGCGATGGCGATGACTCGCGTGGCCGGGCGAATCCTGCGGAGGATCGCTTCTACTGGAAATTCGAAGCCGTCCTCGGCAAGTACTTCAACAAGTGTTGCAGGTGTTGCCGATGCATAGACCGCGTACATGGAGTACGTGGGCACGGGCAGCAGCATCTCGGTGTCCTGCTCGAGATAGGTCTGGCACAGGACGTGAATCGCTTCGTCGACGCCGTTCGTCAGCAGCACCTGCTCCGGTGCCAGGCCAAGATGCGAAGCAACCACCGCTTCGGCGCTGCCGCGCTCGGGATAGACCGTCAGCTGCGCGCCGGAGATCTTCCCCAATACTTCGAGTACGCGCGGCGAGCAGGAGACGGTGTTCTCGTTGAAGTCGAGACGCAGCCCGCTGCGGTCTCCGAGCGGCGGATGGTATTCCTTCATGCGCTGGACAACGGAAGTCGGCACAGGGCCGCTGGCGATGATGTCACTCATAGCGGCTCCTGACCCTGATTGCCTCGGCGTGCCCGGTTAGTCCCTCGGCTTCCGCCAGCTCGATGGCAAGAGGTGCGAGGCGCTTCAATCCCTGCGCGTCATACTGCTGCACGGTGATGAGCTTTAGAAAGTCCATGACGCTCAGACCGCCGCGAACGCGGGCGATGCCGCCGGTAGGCAGCGTGTGGTTTGGGCCGGAGATGTAGTCGCCCAGTGGCTGGGCCGATTCATTGCCGATAAAGATCGAGCCTGCATTCTGCACCCAGGCAAGATCGGCATCGCTATCGACGGTGAGATGTTCGGGTGCGAGCGCATTGGTAATCTCGCGTGCCTCTTCGACGGACTCCGTAACAATGGCGAAGCCGTTGTTGCGAATGGCCTGCGCGGCAATCCTGTTGGTACGCACACGGAGTTTGACGTCGGCAACGACTAATTTGGCTAATGCTTCGTTCGTGGTTACGAATACGGCGAAGGCATCGGGATCGTGCTCGGCCTGTGCGATGAGATCGGAAGCGATTGCTTCGACATCGCCGGTCTCGCTGGTGACGACGATCTCGGTTGGGCCTGCCAGCATGTCGATGGAGCAGTCGAAGGCGACCAGGCTCTTGGCTGCGGTGACATACGCATTGCCGGGCCCGACGATCTTGTCCACTTTTGCAATCGTGGCGGTGCCATAAGCGAGAGCCGCTACACCCTGCGCTCCGCCGGTTCGGTAGAACTCGGTGACGCCGAGCATATGCGCCGCTGCAAGCGTCTCAGGCGCAGGCTTCGGGGAGATGACGACGATCCTGGGAACGCCTGCGACCTGTGCGGGCACTACCGTCATAAGTAGCGTCGAAGGCAGCGGATAGCGGCCGCTGGGAACATAGCAGCCGACTGCTCCCAGTGGACGCACCTGCTGGCCTACGGTAAGGCCGGGAACCGGCGAGAAGCTGAAGTCGCGCGGGCGCTGCTTTGTCGCAAAGGCTCGGATATTCTTCTCGGCCTGCTTCAATGCCTGCTTCAGGCTGGGCGAAGCCGCATCCCACGCGGCCTTCATTTCTTCTGTAGAGATCTGTAACGGTGTCTGTTGCGAGAGACCATCAAACTGCTTGCCGTAGCGGCGCAGGGCGGCATCGCCACCCTTACGCACGCTCTCGACGATCTTGCGGGCAGCGGGCACGGCGCGCATGTAGGCATCGCTGCGCCTTGCTACCAGCGTTGCGATGCGCTCCCGCGCTGCCTTTGCTCCGCGACCTTTTGTGGAGATGAGCTTCATGCTTACAGCACCACCTTGTTCAGCGGGTATTCGACGATACCGGTCGCACCCGACGATTTGAGTTTCGGAATCACCTCGCGCACGACGCCTTCTTCCAGAATCGTACTGACAGCAACCCACTTTTCATCGGAGAGATTGGAGACCGTCGGCGAATTCAGCGCAGGCAGCACGCCGAGGATAGCGGGCAGGTTGGCCTTCTCGACGTTCATCATCAGGCCGACGCGGCCTTGTGCATCGATAGCGGCGTTGAGCATCAGCGCGATGTTGTCTATCTTCTGCTTCTTCCAGGCTTCGTTGTACGCGGCGGGATTGGCGATGAGATGCGTCTCGCTCTCCATCAGCGTTTCAATGATGCGCAGGCGGTTGGCGCGCAGCGAGCTGCCGGTCTCCGTTACTTCCACGATCGCGTCGGCCAGCATGGGAGGCTTCACTTCCGTTGCGCCCCAGCTGAATTCAACCTTCACGTTTACGCCTTTTTTCTCGAAGTAGCGCTTTGAAACTTCAACGAGCTCAGTGGCGATGACCTTGCCTTCGAGGTCTTCTGCCTTCTGGTAGGGCGAGTCTTCGGGAACGGCAAGCACCCACTTCACCTTTTGGCGGCTTTGCTTGGAGTAGACGAGGCTGGTCACGCTGGTGACGTCGAGCGCATTTTCAACGACCCAGTCGATACCGGTAAGTCCGGCGTCGAGCACGCCCTTGGCAACGTAGCGCGCCATCTCCTGCGCGCGGATCAGCATGCATTCGATTTCGGTGTCGTCGATCGAAGGAAAGTAGGAGCGGCCGTTGGCATAAATGCGCCAGCCTGCGCGCTCAAACAATGCGATGGTGGCGTCCTGCAGGCTGCCTTTGGGAATTCCGAGACGAAGTTTATTTGGCATCGGCCACCTCCACGGGGATGGGGCGGGTGAAGCAGCTCACTGTGCCTTCGTGGCAGACGAGGCCATCGCCGTCGACGGTGACGCGGAAGAGCAGCGTGTCGCGGTCGCAGTCGGTCGATACATCGACGATGCGCAGGCGGTTGCCGCTGGTTTCGCCTTTCATCCACAGCTTCTGGCGGGTGCGGCTCCAGAAGGTGACAAAGCCGCTTTCGAGGGTCTTTTTGTAACTCTGATCGTTGAGAAAGCCGACCATCAGAACCTGTCCGGTGTTTACGTCCTGAACGATGCCCGGGACGAGGCCGTCCATCTTCTCAAAATCGATTGCCGTAGCGTCTGTCGTTGTCTCTGTCATGTTCCTTCAGTCCTGTGATTTGCTGTGCCAACGCAAAAAGCCCGCCGGGGCTGTGCGCGCCGGCGGGCTTTGGTTTCTGATCCTGTGATGTGGGCTTTTAGATCAAGCCAGACAGGTCCGCCGACACGCTCGTCACGTGATGATGGTGGTGATGACGATGGTGAAGATGAACCTGCATCTGATTGAAAAGCTAAACGCCGCGCGAACCACATGTCAACCTCGGTGCCCGGAAATTACTCATTCTTTTACCGCGTCCGCGATTACTTCGGCGAGCTCATGAAGCGCGAACGGCTTTTCGAGGTGCCTTCCAGGCAGCGTGCCGGCTTCCTGTCCGGCATCAGGATGGCCGGAGATGAAGATCACCTTGGAGTCCGGATGAAGCATCAGCAGCTGCTCGACGAGCGTTCCGCCGGGAAGGTCAGGCAGGACCAGATCGACGAGCATCAGGTCTACGCGGCTCCGTTCGCCGGCAGCCCACTTCAGGGCGGCTTCAGCGTTGCCGCAGGAAACCACATCGTAGCCGCGGCCGCTTAGGAACTGCTCCATCATGCGGCGCAATTCGAGCGAATCTTCTACCAGCAGGATGTGTGTGCTTTTCTCCTGCGCCGACAGTTCCAGTGTCGTGGGAGGGATAAATATCTCGATGCAGGTGCCTACGCCGGGCTCGCTCTTCAGGCGCACGGCTCCTCCGCATTGCTGCACTGCGGCCGCAACCGAGGCGAGTCCGAGGCCGCTGTTCATGTTGCGCGATTTCGTTGAATAGTATGGCTTGAATGCCTGCCGGCGTGTTTCCTCGCTCATGCCGTGCCCGGTATCTTCAACCGTAAGACGTACATATTTGCCGGGAGCGAGTTCCAGGTCCGCGTCTGCTGAGCCAACTGTAGCCTGCGATGTTGTGACCTTAAGCGTTCCGCCCTCGGGCATGGCGTCGCGCGCGTTCACGGCAAGATTGAGCATGACTTCGCGCCACTGCTCGGTATCGCTGAAGATGGGCGGCAGCAAGGGCTCGAACTGCATTACCAGTTCGGACTGCTTACCGAGCAGTCCTTTCAGGATGTCTTCCTGTTCGCGCAGAACGGTATTCAGGTCGAGCCGCTCATTGTGCGACATCTGCCGGCCACCGAGACTCAACCGTTGCTTGGCCATCTCCTGCGCGCTGCGTACCGTCTTCGCGATCAGGCCGACCTGGTGTTGAGGATTGCCTTCACCTTCCTGCAGCTGCTCCGCGACTGCAAGGATGACCGTGAGCAGGTTGTTGAAGTCATGAGCCGCCGCTCCGGAAACGCGTTCGCCGGTTATCTTTCCAATGGCCGATTGCGCGGCAGACCGCGGCGTGATGTCGCGAACCAGGAAAAAGCGTGCTGGCCGCTGATTCCATGCGAGTGCGAACGACCGCACCTCGACAGGCATGAGGGTGCGATCGGGCAGGATGTGTTCGGAGAAGAAATCCTGGGGCGGTGCATCCAGCCCGGCGTCGAGCAGGCGAGTGAGGTCGGCGCGACGGTGGGGCGGCACGGCGCGTTCGACGCCCTCCGCCCTGAGCGTTTCCAGATCCATCTGGTACGTGCGAGTTGCCGCGGGATTGGCTTCGATAACCCGGTGCGTTTCGCAGTCGAGCACAAACATTGGCCATGGCGAAAGCTCAATCAGTGACCGGCACATCTCTGCCGGCCAGCCAACAGCGTTTTCCCCAGGCTGCAGCTCTGGGTGTTCCGAAGTACGGATGTTGGTGCTCATCTGCTCTCCACCGGCCAGAAAAGTCGATGCAACGCCCTAGGGGCCAAAGGCCCGCCATTCACGCGGGTCCGGAACTTCTTCAACAAGCAGTCTCAGGCAATCCTGTTGAGCATCCGCGTAGAGACAGGGGCCCGGCTGTGCAACATGAGGCAGATTGGGAAAGTACTACTTGAAACGGATTACTTCCTGGTGCTGCTCTTTTTTGCCGCGCTCTTTTTGGCGGCTGTTTTCTTTGCAGCTTTCTTCGCGGGAGCCTTTTTCGCAGGCGCTTTCTTTGCTGCTGCTTTCTTGGCTGCGGTTTTCTTTGCAGCGGACTTCTTTGCGGGCGCCTTCTTGCGGGCGGCCAGCGTCTTCTTGGTCAATGCTGCCTCAAGTTCGTTCGTGTCGACGGTCTTCGCAGACTTTCTCAAGCGCTCGATGTCGTAGAACTCGCGCTTTTCCTTGAGGAAAACGTGGACGACGAAATCGACGTAATCCATCAGGATCCACTCACCCTGGCGGCGGCCTTCGACCGAGTTCGGATAGGTGCCGAAGTTCTTCTTCAGCTCCATCTCGATGCCGTCGGCAATGGCGACGGTCTGGCGCTCGTTGTTGCCGCTGGTGATCAGAAAGAAGTCGGTAAAGCCGGAGTCGGCCGGATCGAGCTCCAAAATCCTGGTGTCTTCACCCTTCTTGTCGTCGCAGACTGCCGCGGCCGCCAGGACCATGGTGCGTGTTTCGGTCGATGCCATTCAGTACGTTCTCCTTCGAAGGCTAATAGTAGCCGGATGCATAGGCTCACGCCAACCTCCCGGGTTAACCCTGGCGGTATAAGGCATGACTCTCTATATAGTTGAGCACAGACGGGCTGAGCACCGCTCCGGTTGTTCCGTTTTTGTTGATACCGTCACCCACCGCACCGCGAATCTCGGTCGCGGAGATGTCTTCGGCCAGATCGGGAAGCAGGTACAGGCGGCTTTTGCAGCCGTCCTGTCTGCGCAGGCCAACCACCATCAGTCCGTCTGAACCGCTTTCGTTTGCGAGGGCGATGCTGTCCGGCAGCGCCGCCGTCAGCCGGCCCAGGTCAAAGCCGGGCCTTGCGCCCACGATAAAGTCACAGAGCACCAGCAGGTCGGCCGCGCGGTGCCATTTTGCTACGGATAGAAACGAATCCGCGCCCAGGATGCAGAAGAAAAGATCACCCGCGCTGCCCTCGCGTTGCAACCGTTGAATGGTATCGAAGGTGTAATTCGGGTGCCCATCCGGACGGGGCGCATCAATGAGTGAGATTTCGGTGTGCGATTCCCCGGCAAAGGCCAGCTGCGCCATGGCGACCCGGTCTTCAAAGCTGCTATGGGATACCCCGGTTTTGAGGGGCTGCGAGCCAACCGGGGCGATCAGCACACGGTCGAGGCGGAGCCGCTCGCGCGCAATGCGTGCAAGGGCAACGTGTCCCCGATGGGGAGGGTCGAATGTGCCGCCGAAGATCCCGATGCGCATGCTGCTTCCACATTAAACAATCCAGAGGAAAAACGTTCCGGATGTTGCTGGTGTTCCAGGCGGGAGCTATGCCTGTGGGTGGGACCGGTAGCAGGGGCTAAAGCCCTTTATCTTTGTGCTGAAACGGCACGGCTAAAGCCGTGCCCTGATACAGGGCGGCTATCCAGCTGGGTTTTCACGTTGAAAGGTACTCTGAACGGGACAAGTCTGTGGGTGCCCCATCCGTGACGGCATTTTCGTCACGGGTGGGATCGGTAGTCCGGCCGCCTGTCATTCCTAATGCAGTCGGCACGGCTGAAGCTGCGCACTGATGCAGAGCAGGCTGCCAGGCTGTTCTTCCTGTTGAAAGGTATCCTGAACGGGATCATGCCTGTAACCGCCTATATCGGAATCGGTTCGAACGTTGCGTCTTCCACCGGAACGCCTGAGGAGACCGTGCGTGCTGCTTTTGCGGCCCTGGAAAGGCTTGGACGGGTGATGGCGGTTTCGTCTCTATATAAGACAGCGCCTGTCGGAGACATCGACCAGCCGGCATTCATCAATGCGGTCGCAGCGGTTGAAACGGAGCTTGAGCCGGAAGCGATCCTCTCCGAGCTGCTGTCCATCGAGCGGTCTTTCGGGCGCGACCGCGCCAAGGCGCTGCCGAAGGGACCGAGAACGCTCGACCTCGACCTGCTGCTGGTGGACGCGGTCATCCTGCAGACGGACACGCTGACCCTGCCCCACCCCGAGCTGGCGCGACGCCGGTTTGTCCTGACGCCGCTCGCGGAGATTGCTCCGTTTGCGACGCATCCGGTTTTCGGCATAACGATGAGCGAGCTGTTGCGCGAACTGCCGGGAGACGGGCCGAATGCGCCCGACGCGGTGGTTCTGGTTCCATAGGCCGATTCCCCGGCGGAAGTTAAGATAAGCGCAGTGTTATGCGTATTCTGAAGCATTTTTCGCCGTGTTTGTCGGGCCCTGTTCGAGTGGCTATTCCTGGCTGGCTGTTCTGTGTCCTCGTTCTGACGTTGTGTGCATCATCGTGTTCTTTTGCCCAGCAGGGCAGCGTGCCGGGCCGTGTTGTCGATGCCAAGGGCAATCCCGTGGCGGGCGCCGTGGTTGCGGACGATGAGGGTCATTCCGTGGCTACGACGGGTGCTGATGGCCGCTTTTCTGTTCCTGCAGGAACAGGCCGCGTGAGTGTCTCCAGCGACCATTTTGCCCCGGCGGAGGCGCCAGTTCCGTCGACCGGAGAAATCACCGTCGTGCTCGAGCAGCCGCTGGAGCAGGTGATCGTCTCGGCATATCGCTCGCCATTGGCCTCGGCAGACAGCCCGGCAAGCACGCGGGTGATGGAAGCGGAGCAGCTTCACCAGTCGGCGAGCGCCTCGCTCGATGGCCGGCTGCGCGAGGTTCCGGGCTTCGAGCTCTTTCGCCGCTCCAGCTCGCTGGTGGCAAACCCCACGACCGAGGGCATCTCCCTGCGCGGACTTGGTTCGACGGCGGTGAGCCGGTCGCTGGTTGTCTATGACGATGTTCCGATGAACGACCCATACGGCGGCTGGATCCACTGGGGCGAGATCCCTCAACTCGATATCCGCTCGGTCGAGGTGGTGCGCGGAGGCGCGTCGGATCTCTACGGATCGAGCGCCATCGGCGGCGTGATCAGCATTCTGCCATACCGTCCGGCGGCCACCGCTCCTCCGGCGACCTTTGTCATGCGGTCGACCTACGGCGGTCTTGAGACCGTGGATAGCGCCGCGCAGGGAACGTTCCATACCGGGAAATGGTCGGGTATCGGCAGCTGGGGGCTGGTTGCCACTGACGGCTACACGCTGGTGGCGCCCGATGTTCGCGGGCCGGTGGACCGAGCCTCGAACGTCCACAGCATCAATGGACTGGCTGAGCTGGACCGTCAGCTCAGCGACAACGATCGCATCTTTGTGCGCGGCAGTGTCGTCGATGAGACGCGGCACAATGGCACTCCGCTGACCGGCAATGGTACGCGCCTCTGGCGATATGTTGCCGGAACGGACTGGAAGAATGTAGTGCTACGCCTCTATGGCGACAACGAACACTACTGGCAGACCTTTTCTACGCTTGCAGCCGGCCGCGTCTCGGAGACGCTGACCCGCTATGCCGAAGACCCGGCAGCCGAACTGGGAGCGGCGGCGCACTGGCACCAGGCCATTGGCAACAGCTTCATCGTGCTGGCCGGGGCCGATACGCACGATGTTCGCGCTTCAGATGACGAGACGCTTTACACCAGTTCCAGCATTCTCAGCACCACTGCACGGCAGCGCCAGACCGGCGTATACGGCGAAGCGCTGTACACGCCGAGGAACTGGACGCTCAGCGGTTCGGCCCGCGTCGACCACTTTTCGAACTTCGACGTGCTGCAGTTCACCGGGCCGCAGGCACATCCCGGGGGCAAGTCGCTGCCGTCTTTCAGCGAGACGGTCTTCGATCCGCGACTGGGCGTGACGCGCCGGCTCGGCTCGCACCTGGCGCTCAACGCGTCGGGCTTCCGCGCTTACCGTGCCCCGACCGAAAACGAGCTTTATCGCACCGGGCAGGTAGGCCAGCAAGTGACCGAGCCCAACGCCAACCTGCGCTCCGAACGTGCGACCGGCTGGGAGACCGGCTTCCAGCTCGACATGCCGCAATGGGGCTCAAGCCTGCGCGCCAGCTACTTCTGGACGCGCGTAAACCGGCCCATCACAGCACTGACGCTTTCGACCACCCCGACCCAGACCCTGCTGCAACGGGAGAACCTCGGCCGCATCGAAAGCCGCGGCGTATCGCTCGACTATGCCGTGCAGCCCGCCCGCTGGATCGCCATCCAGGGCGGCTACCAGTACGCCGATGCCACCGTGACCGCCTACACGCAGCAGCCGCAGCTGGTCGGCAACTGGATCCCGCAGGTCGCCCGCAACATGGCCACCGCGCAGGTCAAGCTCACCCATCCTAAGCTAGGCCTGCTCAGCCTGCAGGAACGAGCCAGCGGACGCCAGTTCGACGACGACAAGAATCTCTACCTGCTGCACAGCTATTTCACCTTCGACGCCTACGCCTCGCGCGACTTTGGGCGGCATTGGCAGCTCTTTGCGTCGGGAGAAAATCTCTTCGATCGCGCCGTCGAGGTAGGAAAAACCCCTGTGCTCACGCTGGGCTCACCCCGCGTGGCGCGGATGGGCCTGCAGTTTAAGTGGGGCGAGTAGGGACTTCGGAACAGGAGCTAAAGCCCCTGCTTCAGCGCCTGAAATGGCACGACTGAAGTCGTGCCCTGATACAAGGCGCTAATTGGCCTCGAAAGCCTCATTTTGCCAGCCGTAATGTGCCGGGAGTATCGTGGTCGCCGTCCAAAAAAGGAGGGCTACCATGGCCACCGTTGCACTCGATCCGCGTCTCGATAGCAAGACCTCGCAGTTCATCTCCGGCAAGCACCGCATGCTCATCGACGGCAAGTTTGTCGCCGCCGCATCCGGTAAGACATTGCCTGTCTACAATCCGTCTACTGGAGAAGTAATGGCCGATGTCCCGGAAGCCGAAGCCGGCGATGTCGACCGCGCTGTTCGCGCCGCGCGCCGCGCTTTCGATGAAGGCCCATGGTCGCAGTTCGCGGCGAACAGAATTACCGCCTCGCAGCGTGGACGCCTGCTGAACAAGTTGGCCGACCTGATGGAGACCCATCTCGAAGAGCTGGCCGAGCTGGAGTCCATGGATAACGGCAAGCCGCTCTCGGTCGCCCGGGTTGCCGACGTGCCGCTGGCCATCGATCTCTTCCGATACATGGCTGGATGGGCCACCAAGATTACCGGCAATACCTTCCCGATTTCTTTTCCGGGAGACTTTCTCTCCTACACGTTGCGCGAACCCATTGGAGTCGTTGGACAGATTATTCCGTGGAACTTTCCGTTGCTGATGGCCGCCTGGAAGCTGGGCCCGGCGCTGGCCGCGGGCAATACCGTCGTGCTGAAACTGGCCGAGCAGACGCCGCTCTCTGGGCTGCGGCTGGCGGAGCTCATTCAGGAAGCAGGCTTTCCCGAAGGCGTGGTCAACATACTCACCGGCTACGGCGAAGGCGCGGGAGCCCCGCTGGCTTCGCACGATCTGGTGGACAAGGTCGCCTTCACCGGATCGACCGAGGTCGGCAAACTGATCGTGAAGGCTGCCACCGGCAACCTGAAGAAGGTCACGCTGGAGCTGGGCGGTAAATCGCCTGCCATTGTCTTTCCCGATGCCGATCTCGACAAGGCCATTGCGGGAACCGCATCCGCCATTTTCTTCAATCACGGACAGTGCTGCTGCGCCGGCTCGCGCCTGATGGTGCATGAGCGCGTCTACGACCAGGTGGTCGAGGGCGTGTCGAAGATCGCGGACAGCATCCGCGTGGGCTCGGGCCTCGATCCCGAGACGCAGATGGGGCCGCTGGTTTCCGAAGAGCAGTACAACCGGGTTACGGGATACATCGACTCGGGCCTGCAGGAAGGTGCGAAGGCTACTGCTGGCGGGCGCCAGAAGGCGGATAAGGGATATTTCGTGCATCCCACCGTGCTTACGCGCACCACGCCGGAGATGAAGGTTGTCCGCGAGGAGATCTTCGGGCCGGTGGTCTGCGCGCAGCCCTTCAGCGATGCCGATATCGACCGCATCGCCCGTGAAGCGAACGACAGCATTTACGGGCTGGCGGCGAGCGTCTGGACGCAGAACATCTCCATTGCCAACAAGATGGCGCGCCGTATCCGCTCGGGCACCGTCTGGATCAACTGCCACAATGTCTTCGACGCCGCGTTGCCCTTTGGCGGATACAAGCAATCCGGCTGGGGGCGCGAGATGGGCGCCGAGGTGCTGAACAACTACACCGAGGTGAAGGCAGTCACGACCGCGCTTTAGAAAAAGCGGCTGTCACATTTTGCCGGGCTGTCCGGTCATACTTGGCAGAATGGAAGCGCACGAAGCCAACACGTTCACCGAGCACCGGCAGCACCTGTTTGCCATCGCCTATCGCATGACCGGCTCCGCCGCCGATGCGGAAGACCTGGTGCAGGAGGCTTATCTTCGCTGGCGGCGCGCCGATCCTGAAGAGATTCGCGTGCCGCGTGCTTTTCTTACGACAGTCATTACGAGGCTGGCCATTCAGCATCTCGAATCGGCACGCGTGCGCCGTGAGGAATATGTTGGTCCGTGGCTGCCGGAGCCGGTCGTGACTGCCGAACACCGCGACCCTGCCGAGCTTTCCGAATCGCTCACCATGGCGTTTCTCGTGCTGCTCGAAAGCCTCAACCCGGTCGAGCGTGCGGTCTTTTTGCTGCATGAGGTCTTCGATTATTCGCACCCGGAGACAGCGGCGCTGGTTGGCAAGAATGAAGAGGCATGCCGCCAGATCCTCAGCCGTGCGAAGCAGGCTTTGCGGCAGCGGCGTCCTCGTTACGAGGTCGAGCGCAGCGCTGCGGAAAAGCTGACCGCCGCGCTTTACCAGACCATGACGGCCGGCGACCTCGAAGGGCTGATGAGCCTGCTCGACGAGAATGTCGTCATCTACTCCGACGGCGGCGGACTGCGCCGCGCTGCGATCAATCCTATCCACGGGCCGGATCGTGTGGCCCGCTTCCTGATCGGCGTCTCCCGCAAGATCGACGACGGACTGCACCGCTACGCCACCGAGATTAATTCCCAGATCGGTATGCTCGGCTTTCGCGATGGGGTAGTGGAGAACGCCGTCGTGCTCGATATCGCGAACGATCGTATTGCCGCGATCTACATCGTCGTCAACCCTGAAAAACTGCAGAACCTACCCGAAGAAAGGAAATTCCATGAACCTCACACCGCGTCTTGATTACACCAAGGCATCTCCGGAGGCCGTGCAGGCCATGTATGGGCTGGAGCGCGTCATCCGCAACAGCGGGCTCGATCCGAAGATCATCGAACTGGTGAAAACACGTGCGTCCCAGATCAACGGCTGCGCCTTCTGCGTTGACATGCACACGAAAGACGCCCGCGCACACGGCGAAACCGAGCAGCGTCTTTATGGGTTGAGCGCATGGCGTGAGACGCCGTTCTATTCGGAGAAAGAACGTGCCGCGCTGGCATGGACCGAAGCGCTGACAAACATCCAGCAGGGCCACGCGCCCGATGCCGTCTATGAAGAAGTGAAACAGCACTTCGAAGAGAAGGACCTGATGAACCTGACCATCGCCATCACTACCATCAACGCGTGGAACCGCATCGCCATCGGCTTCCGGGTGCTGCCGGGCAGTTATCAACCGGCGGCAAAGGCTCATGTCTAAAGCGGATGGAGCTTACTTTGCAGGCTGCCCCAGTTGGCGGCAAACGCCTGCATACCTGGCGTAAATCCTGTCCGGAGGAACGTTAATGTACATGCCGTAGATCCTGTCCACCATGACGGATTGCACGGCGAACTCGCTGGTGCGTTCCTCCGGGGTCCACTTGTCACCACCGGCGTTCTCAAAGCGCTCGCGGGCTCGCGAAGTCTCCTGCTCACGCAGGTAGCCTGCGTCGCGATCCTTCGCAATATCGCGTGCAATGCCGGCGTGGCGTATGCAACGCTGCGCGAGGGTTTCACGGGGTGTCGGCGGCGGAGCCTGTGCGAGGCAAACAGGAATCGAAAGCGCGACGAGAGCCGACGCCATCAGGAGCATCTTCGAAAAACGCATACGTCCAGAAGAAAGCGAGCGGAGAGAAATCTTCATCGTGAATATTCTCCACAGTTCGATGTCTGCACTCAAGGTTCGAAATTACAAGGTTGGAAACAAAAAGCAGGGGCCGCATATGCGGCCCCTGCTTTTTGTTGGTTGGTTTCTGTTTAGAAGTGAAGCCTCGCTGAGACCTGTACTACACGTGCATAGTTCTTCGTGCTCGTGGAGGGGCCAGTCATTGCAGTCAGCTGTCCGAAGGAGCTCGGAGAGGTGATCGTTGCCTCGCCTGCGTAGGTGCCGTAATCCAGGTCGTCGAAGTTCGGGTGGTTGAGTGCGTTGTAGGCATCCGCACGGAACTGCATGCCGATACCCTTCGAGCGAATGATGGAGAAGTCCTTCGCGAGGCCCGCATCAAGATTGAAGAACTGCGGAGCGCGAAGAATGTTACGGCTGCCGATGGTCAGACCCTGCGGTCCGGAGAACGCTGCAGCCGCAGCATCCGGATCGGCGAACAGGTTCAACTGGCCGTTCGCAAGCTTATGGACGTGCCTCTTGATTGCGCCACGGTCGCCATTGAAGATCGCCGGCGCATCGTTTGCGAAACCGGCAACGAACGCATTCGAGAGAGGGGTCCATGCCGAGCCGGTGTGGAAGGAGGGGATGCCGCTGATGTCCCATCCGCCGATCACCTCATCGAGGGCGCGGGGAAGGTTGCCGCCGAAGGTGCGTCCGCGTCCGAAGGGCAGCGAGTAGGTAAAGTCGCTGGTGATGTAGTGCGTCACATCGAAGTCGGAATTTCCCCGGCATGCGCGCGGGTGGACGGCATCGCAGATGAAGCCGTAGCCGCCGTAAGCGACGCCGTTTGCAACCAGCGATACGTTGTCGATGGAGTGGGCGAAGGTGTAGTTAACGTCGAACTGGAGGCCCTTGGAAAGATTCTTCTGCAGGGTGACCAGCATCGCGTTGTAGGTGGAGAAGCCCTTGTTGGTGTAAACAGTGTTCTCGCCGAACTGGGCCGCCATGCCAACGTTGGGCTGGAGGTTCGGTGAAAGCGCCTGGATGAAGTCACCGAAATCGCCGACCTGGACCAGTGAGCGATTCGCGTCCGCCGCAGCTGAGGTGGCGTTCGGGTAGCTTCCCTTGATTGCCGGGTTGAGCTGATTTTCAAACCACGGTTCGGCCGGCAGATTTGCAGAGTTCATGCCCGAGCGAACTTCACGTTCGATGTTCTGCATGGCCTGGTTCATGGACTGCCCCGAAGCTGCATCGGGGAAATCGATCAGCTGGCTTGCATCAGCCTGTGCAAGCAGGCGGCGCCCCATGCGTCCCACGTAGCTCATCTTGAGGACAGTCGAGCCCGGGAACTGGTGCTGGAAGCCGAAGTTCACCAGGATCGAGTAAGGGGTCTTCAGGTGTGGATCGATCATTTCATTGAACAATCCCTCCTGCAGGCCATACGGAACTTCGTCGGTCACGTTCGGCTGGAACGGAGCCTTCGGAGTAGCAGGAGCAGCGATCGTGGGCATGCTCTCGATGCGTGGATCCGATGCTACAGAACCCGTCGTGTCGGAGTTGTTGCCGTTCTGCACGGTGACGTTCTGCTCGAACAGATAGGAGAACTGCGTCTGCTGATACTGAACGGCATTGATAACCGTACGGTCATAGACGACGCCAATGCTGCCGTTGAAGACCGTTGCGGGATCAGCCGGCGGTGTGAAGGAGAAGCCGAGGTGCGGAGCGAAGTTCAAGCGATTTGCCGCATAGAAGGAAGGGCCGTGGTTCTTCGGGCCACCAAGGACGTAAGTGACAAACGGAACGACCCCGTTACCTGACTGGCCTGCCGCGCTCTGGGCTTCGCGGGCGCCAAAGTACTGGTCAAAGCCGGTGGTCTGTACCGTTTCCAGTCCCTGCTGTTCGTAGGGAACGGTGAAGTACTGGTAGCTCAGGCCAGCGTTGATGGTCAGGTGAGAGGTCACCTTCCAGTTGTCGTTGATATAGGGCTGGGTCTGGTAGTAAACGAACTTGCGCAGAGCCGATGAGGGCTGCGGCAGCACGTTGCCCGATGCATCGTAGTTGAAGGTGCCGCCGATGCTGGCCACACGTCCCAGCGAAATCAGCAGGGCGTTGTCGTAGCCTTCCGAAGCCGCGTCGCTCGTCGTCAGCAGGTTGCCCGGTTCCAGTCCGGGAACGCCGAAGACGTGTCCACCGAGGCCGATGCCGTAGCTGTCGTAGCCGAGCGTTGCCTGGCCGGTGTAGTGGATCCACTTGAAGTAGCCGCCGATGTCGAGCTGGTGGCGTCCCAGGCTCCAGCTGTAGTCATCGTTGACCTGCGAAATGATGGTGTGGCGAGACTGCGCATTTGAAGGAGAAGCGTAGGGATTGTCGACCAGCGTCGGCGTGAATCCGTTGCCGAAGCCGAGCTGGTAAACGCCTTCAGGATTCGACGGGTGCGGGAAATTAAGATCCTGCACGACGCTGCCGTAGGAGAGGCGATTGAACTTCGATTGGCTGATCTGCCAGTCCATGCCTGTCACGTAGCGGTAGCTGCGGTCGATCGTCTGGCTTGATGCCGGGTCCCCGGGGAACTGCTCGGCACCGCTCAGGTTGTTTTCACGGGTCACGCCGCCGATGCCATAAAACTTGATGGTGGGGCTGTAGACCCAGTCAACACGGCCGGTGTAGTTGCTTGCGTTGTCGGGTTCCGGCGAATTGAAGCGATAGCCGCCGCCGTTGACGCCGTCACCGTAAGTCAGATCGTTGGCCGTCGGATAGCGGCTGGCGAACAGGCTCAGAATCTGTGCGCTTTCGCCGATCTTGGCGGGATCAATCGCCTGTACCTGCGTAGGGGTCAGCGTGGAGATACAGTTCGGCGTGGTGTTCTGACGAGAGGAGCCCGTGCAGCCCGTGTTGTTGTTGATGTAGGAGATCGTACCCTGCGTGAATGACGGCAGCGGAACGTAGCGGTCGACGCCAGCCTCCTGGGCAATGCGCGAACCGAGGTAGTTGAAAAAGAAGAAGAGCTTGTCGTGCTTGATGGGGCCGCCAACCGCGCCGCCGAACTGGTTCTGCACCAGCTTCGGCTGGCCGACTCCGACATCATTATTGAACCAGTCGTTTGCGGTGGTGCTGTTGTCACGGTGGTATTCGTTGATGTTTCCGTGCCACTCATTGGTGCCGCTCTTGGTCACCAGCTGGAACTGGCCGCCGCCGCCTGGACCATTGTCGGAGTTGAATCCTGCGGTCGTGCCGCGGAACTCCTGGATCGCGTCTACCGGAGCGGCTGCTGTGATCGAACCGAAATTTCCGGTTGCGAAGTCATTCGTGTCGAGTCCGTCTACGGTCGTGTTGGTCTGATCCGTACGGGCGCCGGTGGTTGCACCGGTAAGCGTGATGCCCGGCTGCAATACGAACAGAACGGCAGGCGAGGAACGGTTGTAGACCGGTAGATCCTGCAGCTTCGATACCTGGAAGTTGTTGCCGATGGTGGCGTCAGTGGTATTCAACGTCACGCCGGTCGATTCTTTGACCTGGACTTCCTGCGTCGTTCCCGCCGCCGCCAGCTGCGCATTCTGGGTATTCGCGCTGGCAACGTTCACATAGATTCCCTTGATCTGGACGGATGCGAAGCCGTCTGCGCTGAACTCTTCCACGTATCCGGGGCCAGGAGGCACGCTCGGGACATGATAGGAACCAACCGAGTTCGTCTTTACGGTGTAGCGGACGCCTGTATCAGGGTTGGAGAGAACCACTGTGGCATTTGGAATTACCGCTCCTGTGGAGTCCGTGATAACGCCGTTCACCGTTGTCGCAGTCTGCGAGCTGCCGGAATAAGAAAGCATTGTCAGGCAGAAAAGGGACAACATCATCCGGATCAGAAAAGATGACCGTTTCAAAAACATCTCCTAAAGATGGGTTACATAAATGTATGCAATTTAGTGACCAATCGCAGGAAAGCAGGGATGAGTTGAAATCATTAGGGTAAGAGTTGAATCTGGGGGATCTAACGCAGGCGATAGATGTGGGAAATTGTAGGGAAATACAAAATTGCGTCGACGCCTTTGCTTCAAAGTGTTTTGATTTTTCAAAGAAAATGGGATGAACAGCGCTGGCCAAAGTTAAAAATCGCCCACGAAAAAACCAGCCTAAAACCTCGCGGCTCAGCCCGTGAAAATCGTCCTGAAGCTTTAGTTTTTCTGCCGGACGGCGGACCACTGGCCGTCTGCGCGTCCTTCCACTGTCATGCGGCCGGCTGCTTTGTCGTCGTCTATCCAGCCGGCGAGGCGCGCCCTCGCGGCGACAGGGGCGGCTCCCCGATCCTGCCAATCTGCCGGAAAGGACAACTCGACGTAGCCGTCGCGCCACGTGCCGGTGACGGCGAGATCTTTTCCGAAAGCTCCGTTCCATGTTCCGGTGACCATTCCGCCATCGCGATGGAGATTCATGTCGCCTTCGAAGCGTCCGTAATCGCTTGCGAATGCTACATGCCATGTTCCGGCGACCTCGCCGCCGTTCTTGACCGGAAGCGGGTTTGAGGGCGTGACCTGGAGATTGGCGAAGTATGACTCCTCGCCGGGATAACCCCAGAGCGCTACGCCGCCCTGCAGGTTTTCGCCCTTGAGTCCGTCGATCACGAGGCTGGGAGACTCCGATCCGTTCATGTAGAGCTTCGCATCACGTCCATGAAGTTCGATCTTCACGTGCGTCCACGTTTCCGGTTTGATGTCGGCCCACGACTCGTAGACCCACGGCCACTGGCGGCGAAGGGGATACCAGTCGTAGCCGGGCCTGGCCACGTATTGAACCGCGTGGTTGCGCATGGCCTGATCGTCGGACTGGGCGTTTTTCGGCCGGAAATAGAACATGTCGTATTGAGAGCCGTCGGGGCGGGCGCGAAAGGCGAAACCGGTAAAACCGGGCATGCGGACACCCGGAGGCGTGGTGATCCTGACCGCGACATCGGCTTCGATCACGCCGTCCTGGAGTTCGGAGCCTTTTACGTACGCGTAGATGTCTCCGTCGCCCTGCGAGGTGAGGCGGACAGCCTTGCGGCCGAGGTATTCAACCGGCTCGGCGTTGCCTCCTGTAACGGAGAGGCCGGCGGCATCGGCGAGCGAAAAGCTCTTCGGGGCCGGGTTGGCCGGCGCCTGGCAGTGGCCTGAGAGTGCCGAGGCCAGGGCGATCAGGAAAGAAAGAGTGAGCGCGAGCCGGTGTTTCGGCCGTGCAGGAAACGCTTCGGCAAGGAATTTCCGATGATGAATTTTCATCATTCCTCCTGTGTCGCCGGAACCGGCGCGCCCATTGAGAAGCAATATGGCTGCCGTTGAGGGGTAAAGCGGTAAGTGCCTGATCACGGTGCAAATCGCTGGATTTGACCTCACGGCTGAGATGGATTGATGTGTTCGATCATGCACAGCGCTGTTCGCCTTTGAACGGGTCATCACCCGGTCAGGGCTGGACATGCAGTCAGCGCCCTCCTATGATGACTTCGGTTTTAGCGAAGTGCTGTCTGCATACAATGCCCACAGGAGAATCCCACGTATGAAGCGACTCGCAACTTTTCTCGCCATGATCTTCGCCGTTACCGCCGTTGCCCAGCGGCCCTATCCGCCGCCAGGGCCGCCGCCAGGGCAGGATCCCTGGGCTTATGGCCCGCAGAACAATCGCTGGGATCCTTCGTGGAACCGCCGCCCCGACCCACGTGCGGGTGCGTGCTTCTACACCACAGCGCCTTTCCGGGGAAATCACTTCTGCGTGCGTGCCGGTGACCGGCTGCCCGCTCTGCCCGGCAACTTCGGAGACAACATCTCCTCGATTCGTGTCTTTGGCGGAGCGCGCGTGCGCATCTTCAACGACCGCAACTTCCGGGGTGGCAGCACGATGGTCCCAGGCGATGTGGCCGATCTTCGCCAGTTGCCGTTCCGCGGGGGACACACCTGGAACAACCGGGTGTCTTCGATCTCGATTCGTTAAACCTGAGAACGACTCACCGCAAAGCCGCGAAGGGCGCCAAGAAAAGCCGCAAGGCTCTTTGCGTTCTTCGCGTTTTGGCGTCTTTGCGGTGAATGCCCACTTGTCCAGGGTGAAAGACTTTTCACCACAGAGGACAAAGAGAGCACGGAGGAGTTCTTACTGGTGCGTACATTCTCGCTCAAGCGATGATGCCTCTGTGTTCTCTGTGCTCTCCGTGGTGAATCAGCCTTCCTTGATGGAGCCGCAAATTCCGACCGGCTAGAATCGAGGGAGTGTCTCTCGACTTCCAGGTTCATCACGTAGATGGTTTAGCGCGCCGCGCTACCATGACGCTTCCGCATGCCGCTGTTGAAACGCCGGTCTTCATGCCGGTTGGTACAGTTGCGTCGGTCAAGGCCATTCCGCAGCACATGCTCGAGGAGCTGGATGCGCGGATCATTCTCGGCAACACCTATCACCTGTACCTGCGTCCCGGGCATGAGGCTATCCGCCGTATGGGCGGACTGCACCGGTTCATGAGCTGGCCACGGGCCATTTTGACTGACTCCGGCGGATACCAGGTCTTCAGCCTGAGTCACCTGCGCAAGCTGACCGAAGACGGCGTGACCTTCCGCTCGCACCTCGATGGCTCGAAGCACTTCTTCTCGCCCGAGCATTCCATGGATGTGCAGATCGCCCTCGGCTCCGACATCGCCATGGCATTTGACGAGTGCACCGAGTATCCGGCGGAGTACAGCCGCGCCCGCACATCGCTTGATCTGACATTGCGCTGGGCGGCACGGAGCAAGGCGCACTTCGATGCTCACAAGCATGAACGGCCATGGGGTGAGGAGTTTGCCGGGCAGACTCCGAACCTCTTCGGCATCGTGCAGGGCGGCATGTATAAGGACCTCCGGCGCGAAGCAGCCGAGCGGCTGGTTGAAATGGACTTCCCCGGCTACGCCATCGGAGGCCTCAGCGTGGGCGAGCCTCGCGAGTTCACCCGCGAGGTGATCGCGGAGACATTGCCTTATCTGCCCAAGGACAAGCCGCGCTACGTGATGGGTGTCGGCTATCCCGATGAGATCGTCGAGTACGCAAAGATGGGCGTGGACATGATGGATTGCGTGCTGCCTACCCGGGCCGCGCGTCACGGCCTGCTGTTTACTTCCGAAGGCCGCATGACCATCAAGAATCGCCAGTACGCCGAGGACCAGAACCCTCCCGACCCGAACTGCGGCTGCATGGTCTGCCGCCGCTACACCCGTGCGTACCTGCGTCATTTAAAAGTGGCGGAAGAGCCGCTGTCCGCGGTGCTGAACACCCTGCACAACCTGACCTTTTATCTGGATACGATGGCGAAGGTACGTAAAGAGATCGAGGCCGCAAAAACCGCGGTCCGTGATTAGCCACGGGCCGCGCTTTCGCGCATCCCGAACTTCATCACGAGCTGGAAGATTTCCTTGTCGAAACCAGCGCTTCTCGAGCCGCCATTGTATGTACGATCGTCAAGACGGTGGGTGTCGATTAGGACGATGTTCCATATTAGGATTTCGCGCCGGCCCTGGAACGCTCGACAGGATCCCCTGCCTTTTAATGTCCGTGCTCTTCCGCGCCCCGTTCTTCCTTGACACCGGCATACTGCTCAGCGATGCTAGGTAACTGGTAGCTCCTGCGGCCATTCGGGGTAGACGTGTGTCTTTCTCCGGCGGGTTTGCGGGCCAGTGACCGGGAACCACGAAGGAAGCGACAGACGCTGTTTACAGCTCCGGCGGCAGGGATTTCCTACAGGCCGGGAGCTTTCCTGACTGAAAAGTTCTGATTTTGAACGGCGTATGCTGGATGCAGAAATCCGCCCGCCGAAAAGGATTGTGTGTTGACGCAAATGAACCTTCTGGCCGCTGCCCTTCCTCAAGGCGTGGTTCAATTCCTGCCGTTCGTCCTGATTATTGGCGTTTTCTATCTCCTGATGATCCGCCCCAACCAGAAACGCCAGCAGCAGTGGCAGTCCATGCTGAACAATCTGAAGCCGGGCGATAAGGTCACGACTACCGGCGGCATTCGCGGCACCATTCTTACGATCAAGGACGACGCGATTCAGCTTCGCGTGGCTCCGGACAACATCAAGCTCGAAGTGATCAAAAGCGCGATCGCCTCGGTAACCACGGACGAGGCAGCAAAGTAGCGTTCTCCGCAGACGAAGCCCATGAGCAAGAATCTCACCAATAAAGTCATCCTGATTTTCGCCGTCCTCATTGTTTTCATCTTTGGAATCTTCGGCATTCCTCATGGCCTCAGTGGAACGGCGCTGAAGAACGCCATTCTTAACCGCATTAACCTGGGTCTCGATCTCAAGGGCGGAACGCACCTGATCCTGCAGGTCATGGTCGACGAAGCCGTCGGCATTTCGACCGACAGCGACGCCGCCCATATCCAGACGGATCTGCAGCAGGCCGGTATCCAGGTCGGTTCGGTCGACAAGCCGGACCCCGCGCACCCTGAGACCATCCAGATCTCCGGCGCCCCCGCCGATAAGGTGGGCGACATCCGCACCGAGCTCAACAATAAATATGGAGCGACCTACGACATCTCATCGGGCGCGAATGGCGCCTGGACGCTGACCCTGAAGCCCAGCGCCGTCAGCGACATGAAGCAGCGCGCGGTCGATCAGGCGATCGAGGTCATCCGCACCCGTGTCGACCAGCTCGGTGTCTCCGAGCCGGTGGTGCAGCCGTACAACCTCGGCAGCTACCAGATCCTCGTTGAGCTGCCCGGCGTGAGCGACCCGGCCCGCGTGAAGGACGTCATCCAGTCGACTGCCCGTCTCGAGATCCATGCCGTAAATGGCGGCCCTTACACGAGCGAGCAGGATGCTATCCAGCAGTCGGGCGGCACGATCCCGTTTGACGCGGAAGTGGTGTCGACCGCCGCAGGCGTTGCCCGCAGCGGCGCGACGGAATACTACGTCATCAAGCGCGCAGCGGAAGTTGGCGGTACCGACCTGCGCAGTGCGCGCGTCAGCCAGAATCCCAACACGAACGAGCCCGAAGTCGACTTCTACCTGACGACCGTGGCCGGCGACCACTTTGCCGAGTTCACAGGCGCGAACAAGGGCAAGAGCCTGGCCGTGGTTCTCGACAACAAGATTCGTGAAGTTGCGGTCATCCGCGACCAGATTCGCGATCAGGGCAACATCGGCGGCGGCATGTCCGCCCAGCAGGCGAACGATCTCTCCATGCTGCTCAACACCGGTTCGCTGCCTGCCTCGCTGCACTACCTGCAGGAGAGCACGGTTGGCGCAACGCTGGGCGCGGATTCGATTCACCAGGGTGTAATGGCCTCGGTGGTCGGCATGGTCGCCGTCATGATCTTCATGCTGGTCTATTACAAGGGCGCCGGCATCAACGCGGATCTCGCGCTGTTCCTGAACCTGGTGATCCTGCTCGGCTTCATGGGCTACTTCGGTTCCACGCTCACGCTGCCCGGTATTGCCGGTGTGATCTTGACGGTCGGTATGGGCGTCGATTCGAACGTGCTGATCTTCGAGCGCATTCGCGAAGAGCTGCATTCGGGCAAGTCTCCCGCGGCGGCAGTTGACCAGGGCTTTGCGCACGCCTGGACGACCATCATCGATACGCACGTCACGACCATCGTCTCGGCCGCTATCCTGTTCATCTTCGGCACCGGTCCGGTCAAGGGGTTTGCCGTCACGCTGACCTTCGGACTGCTGGCGAACCTGTTTACGGCGGTCTTTGTTTCGCGCGTGATCTTTGACTTCAACCTGAGCCGCAAGCCGCGCGGTGCCGCGCTGTCGATCTAAAGCTGTCTAAAGCGACCGCTGAAAAAGGAAAGTTACTGTGGAACTGTTTCGTGAAGTAAAGGTCGATTGGCTGGGGAAGAAGTGGTACTTCCTCGGATTCTCGCTCATTTTCAGCGTGGCCGGCGTGCTGTCGCTGCTCTTCTGGCACCACCTGCCCCTGGATGTCGACTTCAAGGGCGGCACGGTGGTTCGCGTCCAGTTTGACCAGGCCCCGAACCTCGATCGCATCCGTGCGGCCGCCGATAAGGCCGGCATCAAGGACGCCCGCATCCAGACATACGGTCAGGCTGCTGACAAGGAAGTGATGATTACGCTTCCGGCGAGCTCGACCAACAATGAAACGGCGCTCGACCAGGGCCGGGCTACGATCACTAATACGCTGGCGCAGAACTACTCGCCTTCGGTAGAGGGCACGCCAGGCAATCCGGGCTTCACCATCCGCAGCGTGGAAGTGGTCGGGCCGCAGGTGGGTGCGCAGCTTCGCAAGCAGGCGCTGCTGGCGACGCTCTACTCGCTGGCCGGCATGCTGATCTACCTCTGGTTCCGCTTCGAGCTGATCTACGGTGTGGCCGCCGTGGTGGCGGTTTTCCATGACACGCTGATTACTGTCGGGGCGTTTTCGTTGATGGATCGCGAGGTTTCACTGACGGTCATCGCAGCCATCCTGACGCTGATCGGTTACTCGATGAACGACACCATCGTCGTCTTCGACCGTATCCGCGAGAACCTGCGGCTGTCGCGGCGCGAGCCGCTGGCCGATACGGTCAACCGTAGCATCAACCAGACGCTGAGCCGAACCGTGCTCACGTCGGGCCTGACCTTCCTCACCGCGCTTTCGTTGTACCTGTTCGGTGGCGAGGTGCTGCGCGGCTTCTCCTTCGCGCTGGTGATCGGTATCCTGATCGGAACCTATTCGTCGATCGCGGTAGCGGCGCCGATGCTGGTTGCCTACCAGGACTGGCGCGCGAAGCGCGGCAAGGCCGCGATATTGCCTGCGGCAAAGCGTTCCAAAGCGTAAAAAAGCAACCGAATCGAAGTATCTTTCAAGAGCCGGGACAACCTGTGATGGATGTTCCGGCTCTTATGGTTTCTGTATGCGGAAATGTGCTGAACGGCCATTTCCTTCAACGGGCTATCCAGCGGACTCCGGGTTTCGGCCTGATAAGTTCCCAAAGAAAAGCAGATTGTGATAGAAGGAAGAACTCGAGTTTTTTGTCTTACGCGGGTCTGAAATAAAAATCACAAAATTCTGCCAGAAACCGGGAACAAACCAGGGCAGTCGTGGTGTCTATAGCTGTTAACAACGTTTCGTGTAATCGAACGTCCGAGGTAGGCCATGTTTGAAGACGCTCTCATGGAGTCCGGCGGCAGGATCAAGACAAAGAGCAAGTACTTCACCTTTGTGGGTGTGCTGCTCAATGGCTCGATCGTAGCTGCGCTGATCCTGATTCCATTGATCTATCCTGAGGCACTGCCAAAGGCAGCAATGACCACCCTATTGGTCGCGCCTCCGCCACCTCCACCTCCGCCGCCTCCACCGCCGCCGGCTCAGCCCGTGCACGTGGTCAAGGTGGTTCAGATGCAGAACGCCTTCACCGCTCCTACGACGATTCCGAAGCAGATCAAGATGGACAAGGCCGAGGATCAGCCTCCGCCGAGTGCGGGTGTAGCAGGTATGGACGGCATGGCTGGCGGTAGCGCCGGCGGTGTCATGGGCGGCATCCTTGGCGGCATCGGCAGTGGTCCTGCCCCGGTCGTGAAGGCTGCAGCTCCGAAGAAGATTGCCGTGTCGGCCGGTGTCATCGCCGGTAATAAGTTGAGCGGTTCCACACCGACATACCCGGCGATTGCAAAGGCTGCCCGTATTCAGGGAACGGTCGTTCTCCAGGCCACCATTTCCAAGACTGGCACCATCGAAAACCTTCGCGTTCTGAGCGGACCGCCGATGCTTCAGGCATCCGCGCTGGAAGCCGTGAAATCCTGGCGTTACAAGCCCTACTTGCTCAATGGCGAGCCGGTTGAGGTTGAGACTCAGGTTAACGTCATCTTCACCCTCGGTGGCTGATTATCCGTCTAAGACTGCACGGTCAGCCGTGCAGTCTGCGGAGGCAGTCGTTGGCATTACGAATTTAAGTAGGAACTCCCTAGGAGGAAAGATTCAGTGATTCTCGCTCATTTCACACAACTTGTTGCAAACCCGGCGTCTTTGGGCTTCCTGTTTCAGGAACAGCAGTCGGTAGGTTTCAGCCCCATGGATCTTTGGGGAAACATGGGCTGGCTGGCCCGTGGCGTCGTGATCGTGCTCTTCATCATGTCGATCTGGTCGCTGGCTGTGATCATCGACCGCTACCTCTACTTCAGCGCAGCCCGCAAGCAGTCGCGTGAGTTCGCTCCCCGCGTTGCCGGCGCCCTCAAGGAAGGCAAGCTGGACGAAGCGATCAAGGTTGCTGACCGTAACAAGAAGTCGCACCTGGCGGAAGTCGTTACTGCTGGCCTGCAGGAGTTCCGCAACTTCGGTTCGGGCGGCGCGGTAACGGCCGAGCAGATCGAATCCTCCAAGCGCGCCCTCGAGCGTTCTGAAGCCATCGTGCATGCCAAGCTGAAGCGCGGCCTCGGCGGTCTGGCCACCATCGGTTCGACTGCTCCGTTCGTCGGACTGTTCGGAACGGTTGCCGGTATTCTTAAGGCCTTCCAGGAAATCGCAACCCAGAAGACCCCTGGTATCGGCGCAGTCGCCGGCGGTATCTCGGAAGCCCTGGTAACCACGGCTTTCGGTCTGCTGGTCGCTATCCCGGCCGTTATGACCTTCAACTACTTCACGAACAAGGTCGAAGCCTTCGACGTGGAAATGGACAACTCCTCGAGCGAGTTGATCGACTACTTCATCAAGCAGAGCAGCCGCCGCTAAGAGTCGACCGCTCTCTCCGCGAGAATCACGCCAGGAAATGGGGCAGGTGCGAACCTGCCCCGGGATGGCGCACTCCGCGCAGAACTTGATCAGAAGGAAGCCGAATCGGCGGGGTTAAAGAAATGGCAATCGTTAAAAGAGACGAAGGCAAGAAAGTAAATTCCAATATCAACGTCACTCCCATGGTGGACGTGATGCTGGTGCTGCTGATTATCTTCATGGTCATCACGCCGATGCTGGAAAACAAGGTCAACGTGACGCTCGCGACGACAGAAAACGCGGTCGCCATGGATGACGCCAGCAAGGAAGATGCCGTGACCGTGGCCATCACGCGCGACAGCAAGGTTTATCTTGGCCAGGACCAGACGAACATCTCGGATCTCGGCGCCAAGACCTCGGACCTGCTGACAAACAAGACCACCAAGATGGTGTATTTCCGTTCGGATGCCCGCGCACACTACGGCACCGTGATGGATGCCATCGACGCTGTCCGTACCGCTGGCGTAGACGAGATCGGCCTGCTCACCGAGAACAAGACGAACACCCCGCCTCCTACGGGTGAATAATTAGGTACTGACTCAGGGACTTCAATCCTGGGAAGTGAGGATTTGACTTATGGCAATGGGAAGCGGCAGTTCGGGTGGAATCAACTCGGACATCAATGTTACTCCGCTGATCGACGTGCTGCTGGTGCTGCTGATCATTTTCATGGTGATCGTGCCGGTTACCCCCAAGGGTCTTGAGGCCCTGGTGCCGCAGCCGCCCAAGAACCCGCAGCAGGAACAGCCGAATGATCGCACCATCGTGGTCACGATCGCTGGCGGTGCCGTACCGACCTACAAGATCAACCAGGATGACGTTCAGTTCAACCAGCTGCGCACCCGGCTCGATGGCATCTTTGCAACCCGCGGCGCCAACGAGAAGGTGATGTTCGTGAAGGGTGATCCAAACCTGAACTTCTCTACAATTGCCGAGGTTGTCGACATTGCTCATGCAGTGGGTGTCGATCACGTTGGCTTGATCACGCCGAAGATCGAAGCGGGCCAGTAGGTCCGCTTTGCTGTCTCGTTTCGTCTCAGCCTTTCCTGCAGGATTCACTTATGTGACGAGCCGCCTGAACGAGGCGGCACTTGCAGAATCGCTCTGACGAATTACAATCACTGCGCGGGGCAAATTTCCCCACCCGCGACCTTGAAGCATCCCAATGATCAGGGCCTGCCTGATCATCGAAGGAGACGAGATAAAGTAATGAATCGATTTGTACGTTTTCCGGTGATGGCTACCGCAACCATCTCGTTGCTCGTCCTGATGACCGGATGCCAGAAGCTCAGGGCCCGCGACCAGCTGAACAAGGGCGTGCAGGCGTATAAGAGCGCCAAGTATGAAGAAGCCATCAATCACTTTCAGCAGGCAGTGAACGACGATCCAACTCTGCCGATGGCGAAATCTTATCTGGCAACGGCCTACGCGAACATGGTTGTTCCCGATCTGCAGACTCCTGACAACCTCAAGAACGCCAAGCTTGCGATGGACGGCTTCCAGCAGGTTCTCAACGAGGATCCCAAGGACGTCAACAGCATGAAGAACATCGCCAGCCTGTACTTCAACATCGGTAAGTACGATGACGCGAAGACATGGCAGAAGAAGGTTCTCGATGCCGACCCGCAGGATGCCGAGGCTGCCTACACGATCGGAAGCATCGACTGGCGTCTGGCGTACCGCCAGGCCGTCCAAGCCCTGAAGGATGTGGGCATGCAGGACGACGGCCAAGGCAACGTGAAGATGCCCAAGAAGGCCTGCCAGGATCTGATCACCAAGAATGGTCCGCTTGTCGACGAAGGGCTTCAGTACCTTCACAAGGCAGTGGAGATTCGTCCGAACTACGACGATGCCATGGCTTACCTGCAGCTCACCTATCGCCGCAAAGCTGACCTTGAGTGCGGAAACGATGATGCGCGCAAGGCAGATATGGCCCAGGTGGACGAGTGGCGTGAAAAGGCCATGAACACCCGCAAGGCAAACGAAGAAAAGAAGAACAGCCAGGTCAACGGCGTGGTGATGAAGTAAGCGTCACCGATCTGAAGAATGGAAAAGCCCCGGCTAATGCCGGGGCTTTTCTATTTGTCTTCCCGATTGTGACGAATGCGAAAACTCAGGCGATTTCCTGTTTCCGTCCGTCCTGCCAGCTGGCATAGGCAGCATCGAGCACACGTTGATTGTGCAGCCCGTCTTCTCCCGTCGCAAGGTAGGGCGCTCCGCCTTCGACCCATGCGGAGAAACCGTCCAGCATGCGCCCGTAGGCATCTTCGTTCGAGACTGTAACGCTCTCGATCACATCCTTACCGCGGCGCAATACAACCTCCACAGGATGGTCAACGGTCATGCCGTTCTCGCATACGATCACGCCCCGTTGTCCGACCACTTCCACGAGGCTGCGGTAGCTTCCCCGCGTCGTGACGGTGACGGCGCCCATCGAACCTGAGGCGAAGGCAACGCTGATGGCTGCGTACGACTCCACCTCGCCGGATAGTTCGTCGCCATGTGCGAGCGTACTTACAGCGGTGATATCGGTGCCCAGGGCGAAGCGAAGCGCATCGAGACAATGAATACCCACGTCACCGATCGGTCCACCGCGCGCCATGCCCGGATCGTAGATCCACCCGCGTGGGCTGGTCTCCGCGTTGTAGACAAACTGGGAGTGGCTGAGCAGCGGGTTGCCGATTTTGCCTTCAGCGATCCACTCGCGTGCAAGCTGGAGGCTGCGGTTGTAACGCATGTTCTGGGCGACGCCAAACTTCACGCCGGCGGCCTTGGTGGCGGCGAGCATCTGCTCGACCTCGGCTACGTTCATGGCGAGAGGCTTCTCGCAGAGCACGGCCTTACCGTGCTTCGCAGCAAGCAGGACGTGCGGAAGGTGCAGCGCATCGGGCGAGACGACAAATATGGCGTCGATCTCGGGCGAGGAGCAGAGCGCCTCCGGTGTTTCAAAGATGTGGGGGATGGAGTAGGCTTTCGCGTTCTCCTGGGCCTTCTGCTGGTCGCGCCTCCACAGCCCGGCCAGCTTCGAGTTTTCCGCTTCGTGAAAGCCCTTGCTGAGGCGTTTGGCCGCGTGATTCCCAAAGCCAAGAATGCCGTACCGCGTCATGCTGCCTCCCGGTTGGTGCGTGGAAGTTTACTGTCCGCTCTTCTTGAAGACCTCTTCAGCGAAGAAGTTCTCGACGCGTGACTGGTCGCGAAGCATTTCGATGTAGGCGTTCTTCAAAAGCTGTGAGCGGGCATCGCGCAGCTGCTGGCGGATCGCCTGCTGTACGCGCGGATCGTTCAGTTCGCGCTGGCCTGCCGCCTGCTTGTCGATCAGCTTGTAGATCACGTAGCCGATCGCCCTCCTGCCAGCCGGCGTGTTCTGGAACTGAGGCATCACGTCCGTTACCTGGCCGGGCTTCAGCTTGCTGATGGCGTTATAGGCATCGGGATCGCCGTGGAGCTGCGATTCGCTGATGAAGCCCATGTCGCCGCCGCTCTGCGCATTATCGGGGCGCTCGGAGAGGTTTGCGGCCAGCATGCCGAAGTCTTCGCCACTCTCGATGCGGTTGTGAATGGTCTCGATCTTCTTCTTGGCCTCGGCGTCGTTTGTGGCCTTGCTGTTCTGCAGGTTGCCCACCTGCTGCGCAGGCATGGGAACCGACGTGACCACGATCTGCGCCAGATGGTACTGCGGTTCGATCAGGTTGAATTCCGACTTGTGCTCGTTGTAGTAAGCCGTGATGTTGGTGTCGGTAACGTTGATCTTGGAATTGATCTCTTTGTTGAAGAGCTTCTCTTCCGTCTTGCTGCGGCGAACCTCGCGCTTCAGATCGTCCAGCGTGAGATGGCGATCCTTCAGCCGCTTGTCGAACTCTTCCTGGGTGAAGGGCGCCTTGAACTCATTGATCTTGCTCTGCACTTCCTCGTCGGTCGCAGTCAGATTCAGCTTGGCGGCACGCTGCATCAGGATCTCTTCGTCGATGAGATTGCGCACCACGGTGAGCCGGATCATGTCGGCCTGCTCCTGCGATGGGTGCTGGTTGGACTGGCCGAGAGCGTCCTCGTAGCCTGCCTCCACCTCGGAACGCAGGATGGGCTTGCCATTGACCGTTGCAACTGTATCCGGGCTATGCCCACGCTGGCAGCCCGCTATACCGGCGACGCATGCCGCCGACAGGATGAGCGAAGCTGCGGTCTTTACGGGAAAGAATCCTGACTTACGATTTGAGCGAGGGGAAAAAATGCCGGCTGCGTTCATTGAGAATTGCAACAGTAATCTCCTGGAGGGACGTGCGCCACTACAGCGGACGCCCGGTTGGCCCGTCCTAGACGGAAAGGCCACCTTCTTAAGCATAATTCCCTCGGCGCTTCCTGCAAAATGCCTCGGTTCTAATGATTGCCTGGTGTGGGCTGCGCTGCCGGCTTCTGCGCCGGAGCTGCCGGTTTGTTGTATTCGTTTGGCGGCGGAGTGATTCCTTCAGCCTCGAGAGCGCGATCGATCACCGACCACAGATCGGCTGGCGGCAGCGCGCCGGCGAGCTGTTCACCGTTAATGTAAAGCGTGGGTGTCTGCTCGATGCCCAGGCCCTCCGCGATCTTCATCTCTGCGCGCACAGATGTTTCATCCTGCTTTGTGACGCAGGCATCGAGCTTCGCTGCATCGAGCTGGCTGGTCACGCCCTGCTGGCGCGCCAGCTTGTCGAGCGTGTCGGAGGATTTCTTCAGGTCGCGGTCCGGCCCGGTGATGTCTTCGCCGTGCGTGTGCAGGTAGTCGACGTAGCTCCAGTAGGCGGTGTCACTCTGTGCGGCAAGGCAGTTTGCATTCACAGCCGCGTGCATGGCCCAGGGATGAATCTCTACGAGCGGAAGGTCGCGGTAAACAATTTTAATCAGACCTTTATAGTGCTCCAGCGTTTCCGGAAAGAGCTCGGCATGCATCTTCGCGCAGTAAGGGCACTCGAGGTCGTCAAAGTTGACGATCGTGACCTTCGCACTGGCATTGCCGCGCACCGGCCGGCCTTCTGCTGGAATGAGGCTGGCTGGATCTTTCGAGATATCCCATTGCGTCAGCCGCGCGAGCTGGTTGCCGTCTTTCGACAGGAGAAATGGCAACGACTGCGAGTGCTCCGGGTGACCGGGCAGCATGAAGGTGATGAAGACCGTGTCGAAGCCATTCACATTGCTCGGAGTACGCGGCCCGACCGAGATGAGGTATTCGGAAGGGACGCCCAGCTTGGAGCGAACGAGGACGTCGATCTTACGGCTGGTGCTCTTGTCGACGGCAAGCGACGGCGTCGTCTGAGCTTTGCAACCTGCGGTAGCGATGGCCAGCAGGAAGACCAAAGAGAATCGGATACGCGACAAACAAACCACCTTTCGGATGGTTCCGATTATCTCATTTTGAAACCGCGACACGCCGCGAGCGGGTGAAGATGGCTCGCGGCGTGTCGATATTGTTAGAGCGATTTGGTGTCGAGCACGAAGCGATACTTTACATCTGCCTTCACGACGCGTACCCATGCTTCGGAGAGCTTATCGAAGGTGGTCATTTCAATGTCGGACACGATGTTGTGCTTGCCGCAGAAGTCCAGCATCTCCTGCGTTTCCTTGATGCCGCCGATGGCTGAGCCGGTTACGTGCTTGCGTCCCATGGCGACGGCAAATGCGGCAACCTGGATCGGAGTCTCCGGAATGCCAACCGAGCAGTACACGGCGTCGCGCTTCAGCAGGCCGAGGTAGGGCGTGATGTCGTGCGGAGCCGAAACGCAATCGAGGACGAAGTCGAAGGTGCGTCCCAGGTTTGCGTCCCATCCGGCTTCCTTCGTCAGGATGACCTCATCGGCTCCAAGCTTCTTTGCGTCTTCGATCTTCGAGGCCGAGGTGGTGAACTGAACGGTGTGTGCGCCGAAGGCATGCGAGAACTTGAGCGCCATGTGGCCGAGGCCGCCAAGTCCGACGATGCCGATCCTCTTGCCCTCGCCAGCACCGAAGTGACGCAGAGGCGAGTAAGTGGTGATGCCGGCGCAGAGCAGCGGGGCGGTCGCCGCCAGATTCAGATTGTCAGGAATATGCAGCGCGAAGGATTCATCGAGAACAATCTTGTCGGAGTAGCCGCCGAAGGTGAGTCCGGCGTCGGTCTTCGAGTTGTAGGTCCAGACGGTCGCGCCCTTGTCGCAATACTGTTCTTCTCCCGCCTTGCAGGAGGGGCAAACGCGGCACGAATCCACCATGCAGCCGACGCCGGCCTTGTCGCCAACCTTGAACTTCGTGACGGCCGAGCCCACGCGCGCGACGGTGCCCACGATCTCGTGGCCCGGAACCATTGGGTAGAGCGCATTGCCCCACTCATTGCGTGCCTGGTGGATATCGGAGTGACAGATGCCGCAGAAATGAATATCGATCAGGATGTCGTTCGGACCCGGCTCGCGGTGTTCGAAGGACCAGAGAGCGGGATCGGTGGTGGCATTCTGGGCGGCATAGCCTTTAGTGGCGATCATAAGCTTGAGTTCTCCAGGGGTGAAGGAATACGTCGATGATAGCGAGCGGACAAAAAGCGGCAAGAATTGGATTGGTCCGACCGCTTTCGGGATTCAGCACTTCCATTTTGAATGGAATGCCCGAAGCCAGCTTCTAAAAAATCCTGTTAAAAGACGCGAAGTGCGCGCTTCAGGCTGCCGGCTGAGCCGACATTTGCCAGCGTGATGCTGTAGAGCTTTTCGGTGTCGTTGCGGACGCTGCCCAGCGAATAGTGGCGCAGCTCGAAGCTGATACCGCAACAGTCCCAGTTATACGAAGCCTGCATCTGCGCGTACTGGGTCTGGCTGAGTGTGAAGTCGTAGCCGACACTCGTTCCCAGGCTGGGTCCGAGTTTTGTCGGGCCTCCATAGACTGCGGAGAAGCGCAGCTGGTTGAAGTCGATCTCGGTGGCCGGGCTGGTCGCAGAGCCCGGCGTCGTGGAGCCGGGCGTTGTGGCGGCCGTAGCCCCATCGAGCGCGTGCTGGTGAGCGTCGCCCATCGAGAAGTTGTAGTCGCCGTGGTGATAGGTGGCGAACACGTTGCTCGAATCGAGGCGGCCGGTCTTGGTGTCGTAGTCCACGTCCCACTCGAGATCGGTGTTGGAAGTCGTCGACCAACGCAGCCGCGAGATGACCGGCGAGTAATCTCGCGGGCGCTCCAGGAAGGCTACGCCGGTCAGGTCGAGTGTCGAGTCCAGCACGTTACGGGTGCGGTTGGTGATGGCTCCGCCGAAGTCGGGCTTGAAGTAGTATTTCTGGCCGACCTGCCAGGTGAGCCAGTCCACTGTTCCGCCGCCGCACAGATCTTCCGGCCCGAGCGCTTCGTCGCCCTTGCAGGGGTGTGGATGCACATGCCGTAAAAAGAGCCGCTGGGTCAGCGAGTAGGTCAGCTCGCTGGTGTCGCTGGCCACGTCGGCGTCATCGAAGCGTAGCACCGACTTGAAGTTGTCGATGCCGGTGACGTAGCGATATTCCACGTCCGGCTCGATGGTGTGGCGTACATCGCCGCCGAGCAGGTGCATCAGCCATGGCGCGGAGAAGTCGCGTTCGAGCGCCGGCGGCCGCAGATCGACCGAGCCCTCGAAGTCCTTGCGGTTGAGCGTGGCATCGCGCTCGTCGGGTAGTTCGCCAAGCGGAGCAGGGTTCTGGCTCTTGCCGTAGAAGGTATCGCGGAGGCCGACGACCGGGCGCAGCGTCCAGCCACCAAAATGCACCGGCAGGGCTACGTGCGGCGCGATGTCGAGGCGGGGAACGATGCGGGAAGTCTCAAAGCCCGGCTCTGAACGCGAGAGCCCGGAAGCGGTCGAGTCCATGCCCCACATGAGCGGAGTTCCATCGAGCATCTTGTCGACCGTGTCGAACTCAAGAATGGGCAGATGGTTGATGCGAATCTCTTCTTCGCCCGTTGACGAGGTGGAGTTGGCCTCGAAGCTCTGGTAGCGATTGAAGCTGACGCCTTCGGTCAGTCCGTTGTGCGAATGAGCCCAGAAGGCCTGCGACTTTACTTCGGAGTTGATGGCGGTCGCGTAGTTTTCTTCAAAAGCCTGGCGATAGGTGTAGGAGCTCAGATATTCGACATCCGCGACAACGCGCGTCTCCGGATCAAGGTCATGCCGTCCGTCTGCGAGGATGTCGACACCGCCCTGGTTCTCCGTACCGGGCAGCCGGTCGAGCAGCGCGTGAAAACGTGCGGTAAAGAAGTCCTGATCGCGGCCCTTGTAGCGGAAGGCGGCCATCGGCGAGAATCCACGGCTGGAGAAATATTCCGCTCCGATCGTCATGTCCGCACTGCGGCCAAGGACGAAATAGATTTCTTCGCCGATGATGATGCCCTTGGTGGAATCGCTGCCGGTGATCGGAATCAGCAGGCCGGAGGTGCGCGTGTCCTCGCCGACGGGGTGCGTCACGTAGGGCAGATAAATCAGGGGAAAGCCCAGCAGATCGAAGACGCTGTTCTTGCCGCGTGCCACTCCGTTGTTCAAAAAGAAATTGTGAGCGATGAGCTGCCAGTCGGGGTTGGGCAGGCTGCAGGAGGTCATCGTTCCGTCGATGATGTGGTAGTTCTGCTGTCCGTTCTGGATCAGCTCCTTGCCCGAAAGCGTGAACGGGCTGGCCGAGGTGAAGACCGTCTTGCTGTGCGGCCGTCTTTCGAGGCCGAGCGTGCCGTTTACGTCAAAAACGTCCGCCCGGTGCGCTTCGAGATTCATGGTGCCGTGGCTGGCGACCAGGTGGGCGTCGTCGGGTCCGCCGTCGATGTGAAGATTGCCCTTGGCCTCCACGTCCCCGGTCTCCTGGTTGAAGTTCGCGTGGTCGGCCGATATGACGTAGGTCTTGTAATGAATGACGACGTGGCCGTTCAGGATGTACAGGCCGCCGGCCGTGGTCTTGGCATAGGTCTGGGTGTCGGCTTCGATTTTTACAGGCGTGCCCTGCGGCGGCGGTGGTACGATGTGCGCTTCAGGAATCGTGCTGTCGCTGCTGGGGTCGTCGGGAAGGTCGGCCGGAGCTGAGGGCGCTGTCTGCGCTGTGTCCGAGGCAGGGGGAAGCTGCTTCGTTAACGTCTGCGTCCAAAGCTGCGGATGACAGAGCAGATACAGCGTGATAAACAAAAAAGTGCGGGCTCTCATCGCAGGGACATCCTAAGCATAACAAAGCTTGAGGATGGATTCCGAAAGTGTGAGAGTGTCGCTGCTCTGGTTCGACAAATCGTTCTCTCGCCAGCATTGGAGTGATCCCAATGGCCGACAGATACGCGCCCGGCTGCAAGCTTCCCGTCATCCTCGCGGATGACGACTGTGCCGGCGTATCGAAGGCTGCGTCCGGTCGCCTGCGCCAGGGATCGTTTCGATCGCCTCGACAACCCATGGCCATGAAACTTAAAGAAAACGAGGGAATCCGTTGAGCAATCCACAACAGAGCGCTGCTTTAGAAATGGAGACGGCGTCCCCAGCCTGGAAACAGGAGATCAATGCCCGCCTGTCGGCGCATCGCAGCCGCAGGACCGGCAACGGCGAGAACCAGCAGCAGTTGCCGGGCATGGAAAGCGGCCGCCGCCCTGAGACGGGCCACGCCGCCAAGGTCGCCGCTCGTGTTGCCGAGCGTTACTCCAAGGCGCCGACCTACAGTGAAATGCTGGCCGCCGAGGCCGCGCGCGCAGCGGAGGCCGCCGCCGCGGCAGCAGAAGCAGCGCGCCAGGCGCATGAGGCCGCAGCCCAGGCCATGAACGAAGCCCTGCGGGCGCGCCGCGAAGAGGAACAGCGCCTTGAGGAGCAACGGGAGGCCATCGCTATTGCCGCTGTCGAGCCGCAGCGCCGTGACCCTGAGCCGGAGCGCGTCCAGTATCGGGTGCATCCGGATTCGCTGCCTGAGCAGCGCCCTGCAGCTCCGTCGCGCCAGTCGGCGCAGGCAAACTCGCGCGCGGCTGCCGAATATACGGATGTCTTTGAAGATACGGTCGTAGCACCCGCGCAGCCCCTGCCTGTGCGCATCATCGAGTTTCCCCGCGAGCTGGTCGCCACGCGCAAGGCGCGTCCGCGCCACGCAGAAGGACCTCTGCGCGAGGAGAGCGAGGATTCGCAGCTCCGCATCTTTGAGGTCGAGCCGGACAGCATCTCCCGCGAACCGATCTCCTCAGATAAGGAAGCTCACGGGAATGCCCCGGAGTGGCACTCGATTCGCCTCGATGCACATCCGCCAGCTCAGCAGGAAGCTGCATCCGAGAGGCTGACCCGTAAATCCAGCGCACCATCCGGCCGCCGTGCCCAGAGTGTGCCGGAGGCGTCCGTTCCGCCGCATGCAGAACCCGAGCAGCGGCTCTCGAGCCGCAGCCATTCGCTGCTCGATACGCCGCCGCTTCATATTGCCCCGATGGAAGATCGCCTCATGGCGGCCATCGTGGATTTTGCCCTGGTAATGGTTGCGTTCCTGCTGTTTGTGCTGGTTTTTGTCGCCTGCACCGCGCATCCGCCGATGGGCAAGGTTGCCATGGCGGCAGCCGGAGCCGTACTTGTCGGCTTCTTCGTGCTGTACCAGTGGCTCTTCTTCACCTACGCGGAGGGGACGCCGGGCATGCGCTACGCCAAGATCGCGCTCTGCACCTTCGATGACGAAAATCCTACCCGCCGCAGCATGCAGTGGCGGATCGGCGGCCTGCTGTTTTCGGCACTGCCTTTGGGGCTTGGCTTTCTCTGGACGCTCTTCGATGAGGATCGCCTGGGCTGGCATGACCGCATCACGCATACTTACCAGAGAAGCTACCGGTAGTTTGGGGATGGATGGGCAGGTCGCGGCTTTCGCCGTGCCCTGCCAATGAACCGACCATCTCTTGAGCGATGAAAAGAAAACGGCCACCCAGAAGGTGGCCGTTTTTATGCCTAAGTGTTTATAAAGTCGTATGAAGTGCAACGGTTCCCGCGCCGATGACCGAAATGGTCGGGTCCGGCGGATAGACTTCAACGGTATAGCTCTGGAAGGGGCTCATCTTCACGCTTTCCCACAGATATTCCTTGAGCAGCGGAAGATCGAGGCGCTGAATATCCCGGCCGGTGAAGTAGAAGCGTCCCGGTCCTTCAAGATGAATCTGGGTCGCGGTAGCCGCCGCCAGCGCGCGATGCCAGAGTTCGACAAAGTCGCGGCAGCGCTTATCGCCCTTGCGGGCAGCGGCGAAGATTTCGTCCGGCTCCATGTCGAGGAAGCGGAGGCGCATGGCGCGGTGGCCGGTAATGCCTTCCAGGTGCCCTTTTCCACCGCATGCACAGTAGTTTTCCTTGGGGTCGAGCGAAACGACCGTGTGGCCGCCTTCCCAGGGACCACCCGTGTAAGGGAAGCGCCCAAAGCCGATACCGTTACCGATCGTCCAGACGCGAGTCAGCTTGTCCAGCTGCCCGCGTGTTGCCGCCAGACCCGCCGCCTCGGCGTCTGCATCGTTCATGACCGTTACGGTCGCCTTGCAGCCGCGCGCGGCAAGCAGCTCCTCGATCATGCTGCGAATGCGTGCGCCCTTCATCTGTTGCAGGTTCGGGGAGTCTTCGACGACACCCTCGCGAACGATGCCTGGCAGGGCGATACCCACGCTGCCGACCGAGGCTGTGTCGGGAACCAGCCTGCAGATCATGTCGCAAATTGCGGCGGCGATGGCATCGGAGGGCGTTTCTATCAGTTCCTGGTCGAACCCGCCCTCGTGGTGGGACGGAGAAGTACTTTCCGCGGGGAAATAAAGCAGGTCCCCTACGACCTTGCCTTCTTCAATAAGTCCGGCTGCGATCCGGCTCGTCATGACTACGCCAACGGTTTTTGCCATCTGACAGGCCCCACTCTCCTCTACCGCCCTCTTCAAAAGCGTGAGAGGCGGTTCACTCCATTGAATGCTGCGGCCTTGTAGCACTCGGCCAGCGTGGGATAGTTGAACACGGTATCTATGAAGTAGTCCACGGTGCCGTTGAGGCTCATGACCGCCTGGCCGATATGCACCAGCTCCGCGGCGCCTTCGCCGATGATGTGAACTCCAAGAATCTGCCGGTTTTCCCGATGGAAAATCAGCTTGAGGCGGCCGGTGGTATCGCCACGGATCTGGCCGCGGGCGATTTCACGATAGTAGGCCACGCCCACTTCGTAGGGAACGTCCTCCTCCGTGAGCTGCTCCTCGGTCTTTCCGATGAACGAGATTTCCGGAATGGTGTAGATGCCGTACGGGTAGAAGCTGGGATTCGACTGTATGGTTTCTTCGCCAAAGGCGCGCTCTACGGCGATGCGGCCCTGCTCCATGGAAACGGAAGCGAGGCTGGGGAAGCCGATGACATCGCCCACTGCAAAGATGTGGGGCACCTTGGTGCGGAAATCCTTGTCAACCGGGATGCGCCCGCGCGAGTCGGCCTCGATACCCGCTGCCGAGAGATTCAGCTCGTCGATATTTCCCTGCCGGCCCACGGCGTAGAGCAGGGCATCGCCGGAGATACGCTTCTTGCTCTCGAGATTCGCGATCACCGTGCCGTCGGCCTGTTCTTCCACACTTTCCACTTCTTCATTCAGGCGCATGGTCACGCGGCTGTCGCGCAGGTGGTAGCTCAGCGCTTCCACAATCTCCTGGTCGGCAAACTCGAGCAGCTTCGGACGCTTTTCCACCAGCGTGACGCGCACGCCCAGCGCCGAGAACATACAGGTGTACTCGACGCCGATGACGCCGCCGCCGACCACAATCATGGTCTTCGGGAGTGCCTGCAGGTCAAGAATCTGGTCGCTGTTGATAATGGTGCGTCCGTTGATGGGAACCTTGGTCGTAAAGGCAGGCTTGGTGCCGACGGCGATGACGATTTTGTCGGCTTCATGCACGGTGGCGCCACTCGTGCCGAGAACCCGGACGTGATGCTCGTCCTCAAAGCTGGCAACGCCGGTCAGTACATCTACGCCGTTGCGCGAGAGCTGCGCTTCGGTAACGTCCACCTCGGTCTTGATGACATGCTGAACACGGAAGGCGAGATCGGACATCGTGATCTTTTCCTTCACGCGGTAGTTCATGCCATAGATGGAACGGTAGTTGTAGCCGGAAAGGTGAAGGACGGCCTCCCGCATCGTTTTGCTGGGGATGGTGCCGGTGTTGATACACACTCCGCCAACCACGTTACGCATCTCGACCAGCGCGACACGCTTCCCTTTCTTCACGGCCGAGACAGCCGCCCGCTGGCCGGAGGGCCCTGAACCGATCACCAAAAGATCAAAATGAGACATCTAGGCCGCCATCCGCTGAAGTAGCGCGTTTTTTGCTCGCTCTCGACATCGAGACGAGGTTGTTGATGTTGAAGCTACCACTCGCACATCTTAACGCTCCAAGAAGAAGAGGTGGTAAAAAGCGGAGTGGACGGGATGATGAGCCAGGAACCCTTTACCTCTCGTTTGGAGCGTCTATAGTCAACAAAATGCTGCTTTACGCGATCACTGACCGTAAGATGCTGCCTGGCAACGAGACGGAACGGCAGGCGGCACTCGTGAGCCTGGCGACAGCGTGGGCTCATCGGGGCGTCAATTATCTGCAGATTCGCGAAAAAGACCTGGAGCCTGCCGCATTGCTTCCCCTGGCGGCCCGCATCGTGCAGGCAGTGAGGGAGACCGGGGAGCAGGCCCACATCATGCTCAACGGACCTGCGCAGATCGCGCTGGAGTCCGGCTGCGACGGCGTGCATCTGCCAGGCAGCTCCACGCCGGGGGCGGCAGAACAGGTGCGGGATCTTTTTCGCGCATCGAGGTGCGACCCCATCGTCAGCGCGGCCTGCCACAGCCTCGAAGAGGTGGAGCGATTGAGATCCTGTTCGCTGCTGCTCTTTGCGCCTGTGTTCGAAAAGCGCTTGTCCGGTGGAAATGCCCTGTCCGGCACGGGGATCGAAGAGCTGCATAAAGTCTGCCGGGCGGCCGAAACCACACCAGTTTTTGCCCTCGGAGGCGTGACCTGGGCAAACGCTCTCCAATGCATCAAGGCCGGAGCCACAGGTATCGCCGGAATTCGCCTCTTCCTGGACATGCCTCAAAACAAACTCGAACCAGGCAGCGAATCGAAAAGCCGTTAAGATAAAAGAGCCATCCAGCGGCTACGCCGCACACACGGGGCCTATAGCTCAACGGTTAGAGCAGGGGACTCATAATCCCTTGGTTGGGGGTTCAAATCCCTCTGGGCCCACCAGCTTCCTTTTTTGACATCCGACGGTTTGGACTTGGTGGCTATCCTTCTTGCTGCTGCTTTGAGAGGATAAGCAGGCCGAAGGCGTCCGGTACGTGGAAGCTTGCGTGCCTGGTTGGTTGCCATGCCAGTTGCACGGGCTTTGTTCCCTGGCTGATAAACAGGTTCATGCGGAACCCCATGCCGGGAGCGGGTTGTGCGCAATCGAAGGCCGAAAAAGGGATGCGCATCGTGCTCAGCCATGTTTTCCCTGCTGGGTCGATCGACGCGGCAAAGTGCGCTTCTGCATGCAGCGGCCGGCCGACCGGTTGGCCGGGACTCCTCGTCTCGATCTCAAGCGCGATCCACTCTCCGCGAGGGGAGACTTCGAATTCCATGTAACGTAGCGGAGTACTCGCACCCGCGGCGATGAAAATTTCGGCGACATCGTTCAGCCAGAGTTCATCAGTGGGCGCATCGATGCGCGGTTCGCCCTCACGCAGATGTAATTGCTCGTACTGGCAGAGGAAAAGAAGATGCAGGGCGTCGTCGGTCCACGCCATGCGGACCTCAGTGTCGTTGCCCGTAACTGCATTCCCGTGAGCGTCGTGCCGCAGATGAACCGGCACAGCATTCCGCCAGAAATCGGCTTTGGGGTCGAGTTGCGGAGAGATGTCAGTCGTAACGCAGGCGGCGTACGCAACGCGGTCAGGTGAAAAGTTCATGTCAGTTTATTTTGACGCAGCCGCCGGTCTTTGCGAGAGCCGTTACAGCAGCGATTCGACGGGAGCCGGGTGGCCAAAGAGAAAGCCCTGGAAACACTGGCAGCCGTCCAGTGCAAAGAAGTCTCTCTGTTCGACTGTTTCAATGCCCTCAACCGTGATTTGCAATCCGAGGCTATGACCGAGAGCGATAACGATTCGTGCAATTGACTGGTCTATCGGGTCCTTCAGCACATCGCGAACAAGAGAGCGATCGATCTTGAGGTGATCGAAAGACAAGCGTTTGAGATAAGTGAGTGAGGAGTATCCGGTGCCGAAGTCATCGAGTGCGAAACTTACGCCACGGAGTTTCAGGTCGCGAATCTTCACGAGAGCCTCTTCCATGTGTTCGAGCACCACAGATTCGGTGACCTCCAGCATGAGTTTTCGGGGATCAGCGCCGATACGATCGATGGTGGCGAGAGTCTGTCTGACGAATTCCGGATGGAAGAATTCCTGCGCGCTGACGTTGATCGAAACGGTCAGGTGCGCAGTCGCGGGTTCGGAGCTCCAGGCTACGAGCTGTGCGCAGGCTGTTTCGAGAATCCACTGACCTAGCAGCCCTATCAGCCCCTTCTCCTGGGTGAGGGGAATGAACTCCTCCGGAAGAAGCAGGCCGCGAATGGGGTGTTCCCAGCGGACCAGCGCTTCCGCTCCAACCATCTGTCCTTTGCCGTTCACCTGCCGCTGATAGCGAAGAACGAACTGTCTTCCCTCCAGGCCGCGGCGCAGGTCGCTTTCAAGCACGGCGCGGGCTGTCACCGCAGCCTGCATCTCAGGATCGTAAAACTTGAGCGTACCGCGCCCTGCCCCTTTCGCCCGATAGAGGGCGAGATCCGCGTGCTTCAGCAATTCCTCAACAGAGGTTTGTGTTCCGCTGTATAAGCTGATGCCTATGCTTCCGCTGCTTCGATAGTCGTGGCCCTCGAGCAGGTGTGGCATTTTCAGGAGGGTCAGAATTTTCTCCGCAGCGGCTCTTCCCTGAGAAACCGCTTCGAACTGGTTCTCGCTCAGATCCTGAAGCATGATGACGAATTCATCGCCGCCCAGGCGCGCCACGGTGTCACCTTCCCGTACGCTTGTCAGCAGCCGGTTGCCGACGCTTTTCAGCAGCAGGTCGCCGATGTCGTGGCCCTGGGTGTCGTTGAGGGTTTTGAAGTCATCGAGGTCGATGAAAAGGACGGCTCCATGACGCTTTGTTCTGGAGCTTGAGGCCAGGGACTGCCGGAGGCGTTCCATGAGGAGTCTCCGGTTCGGCAGCTGGGTCAACGAATCGTAGAAGGCGAGGTTCTCAACCTCGGCTTCCGCGCGCTTGCTCTCGTTGATATCGATAAGCGTAACGCGAACCGTCACGGACCCATCGCTGGCGATCACGCGTACGCAATTCATCTGAACGTGAAATGCGGAATCGCCCGGCCTGTTTAGCTTTAGAGCAATACTGTTCTGCTCGGTGCGTTTCAGCGCCCGGCTCAGGGCCTGATGGTAGCGGTCTCCGTCGTCAGGGGCGATAAACTTGCACAACGATCGCCGGAGCAGCCTGCTACGTTCACACCCCAGTAAGGCTGCGCCAGCTAAGTTGATCTCCTGGATGATACCTTTCTCGTCAAGAGTGAGATACCCAGCCGGAGCAAACTCGTATAAGTCGAGATAGCGGTCACGGGACTCTTCGAGCGTTAGCTGGACGCGACGAAGCTCTTCGTTCTGAATCTCCAGTTCAATCTCACGGACGCGAAGTTCATGGAGGATATCTTCGAGAGTAGAAGCGTTGGGGACGGCATGCGCCGCTTGCCGTATATCGGGCGCAGAGCGCAGTCCTGACTGGCCTTGCCAGGCTCTCGGATGCATCTGCGCCATAAAACCTCACTTCCTACTCGAGGGGGTGATCTCGATTGCAAGCAGGATGAGCTGGGTCTTTCCTCTTCGGCCCACGATGGGTCTGCCATTTAATAACACAGACTGTACACCGTTGCCATGAATCTTATACTCAACTTGATAATTTTCGAAGCTTTGATTGAGCGGAAGTACTTTCTCCAGCAGTTCGCGCAACTGGGGTATATCCCATTGACGATCGCCTAACTCATAGATAGAACTGCCGATGGTCTCTGCAGGAGCGAGACTGGAAAACTGGTAGAAGGAGCGGCTGGCGGATACGACCTTCAATGCGCTATCGAGCACAACCAGCGATTCACGCACCGTATCGACAATCGCTTCAGCGAGATCGCGTGCCTCCTGCACCGCGATTTCCGCTTCCACGCGCTTGTTGATATCAGTAAACGTGAGTACGACGCCTTCAATCACATTGTCGAACGTCCTGTAAGGCTGTATTTTTGCGAGATACCATTGACCGGTAATCGTACTTATCTCGCGCTCATAGGGCACCAGCGTTTCCAACACGTTTTCAGCTCGCTCGAGCAGGTCATCGCCTTCCAGGTTGGATCGAATATCGGCAAGCGGCCTGCCGACATCCGAGGCAACCAGGCGATTGATACGCACCGCCTCACGCGTAAAGCGGCGTATGACCAGGTGCTGATCGAGAAAGATGGTTGCGACGTTGGTGCTGTCGAAGAGATTCTTCATATCGTTCTGCACGTCGGCCAGCTGTTCGATCTTGGCCTGCAATTCGGCATTCACGGTAATCAGCTCTTCGTTGACTGACTGCAGTTCTTCCTGCGATGTCTCGAGCTCTTCGTTTGTGGACTGCAGCTCTTCATTCATGGACTGCAGCTCTTCATTGGCCGACTTCAATTCCTCATTCGATGACTGCTGGTCCGAGATGATGGACTCGATGTTTTCGCGGGTGCGCGACAGATCGCGCTCCAGCCCAAGGATGCGCTGATCGACCGCGGAGAGAGGTGAGTTCTCTTCGCCGGCTGTTGGCGGAACGGCGGCCTGCACTTCCCGGAAGCTGAGCAGCAGAAGATTCTCTGTCCAGTCCGGACCCGAGATCGGCCGGACACAGAGGCTTACGATTCTGGGACCGCCATCTGTCTCTATGGTGAACTCGCGGTCTGTTGTGACCAGCCCCTGACTCGCGGCGTTTTGAATGGCGGTGCGCAAATCCAGCTGCAGGCCCTCCCGTGCCATGTCTATCGCGTTGAAGCTCACATGCCCGGGCGCCGGACGGAAATACTTACCCGTTTCTCCATACACATAGAGAATGTTGCCCTTGGCGTCCGTGATGACCGAAGCGGGGGCGTAGAACTGCAGCAACATGCGCTTTGCGAGGTCGGCGATATTGAGTTCTTTTGGTTTCGTCGTCATTTCATTGAGATCGTCATTGCCACGATGTACTGTCCATGAAAGGCCGCCTCCGGTCGGCGTTCGGCTAGGACTACTGGACAGGGAGGAACGATAAAGCTTCCACCTGTTACTTAGAGGCGTGAAAAGATCGGTCGCATTGCCTATGTTTTCAGATGAAGAGAGGAACAGGATGCCGCCGGGCTTCAGCGCGTAGTGGAACCTGGGAATCAGGGATGCCTGCAGTTCCGGTTCCAGATAGATCATCAGATTACGGCAGCTGATCAGATCCAGCTTGGTGAAGGGCGGATCCTTGATGATATTCTGCGTCGCGAAAACCACCAGCTCGCGGACATTTTTTCTGACCTGGTAGCCCTCAGGCTGTTTGGTGAAGAAGCGGCGCAGCCGTTCAGCGGAGACGTCCTCGGTGATATTCAGGGGATAGAATCCGGTCCGGGCGGTAGAGATGGCATCCTCATCAAGATCTGTGCTGTAGATCTGCACCTTGATTTCCGCCCGATGCTCCTCTATGTATTCCTGCAGGAGAATTGCAATCGAGTAGGCCTCTTCTCCAGTGGCGCATCCTGCGACCCATACACGAAAGACATACTCCGGGGGCTTGCCGGTGAGCACGGCAGACAGGCCATCTTTCTTGAGAGCTTCGAAGGCTTCAGGATCGCGAAAAAAGCTCGTTACGTTGATGAGCAGCTCCTTGAAAAGGTGTTGAATCTCGATTGGATGTTCCTTGAGATAGCGAGCGTATAGCTGCATGTCTGCAATGCTGTGCTGCACCATTCGCCGTTCGATACGACGCAGGACGGTGCTCTTCTTGTAGTGCGAAAAGTCGTGGCCGGTCCCCACGCGCAGCGACGAGATGATCTGCGTCAGCCCTTTGCTCTCATCCGGTAATGTTTCGCCGTTAGTGACAGGAGTTCGAAGGCCGGCAAGCAGAACTTCCGGCATCTTCTCGACAGGAAGAATGTGCGTGGCAAATCCCCCCTGAATCACGCTCTCGGGCATTCCGCTGTACTTTGCGGTGTCGGGCTGCTGGGCAATGGTAATTCCTCCGCTGCCTACAATCGCGCGCATGCCTTGGGTGCCATCCGTTCCCGTGCCGGAGAGGATGATACCGATCGCCTGTTCTTTCTGATCCTCCGCCAGCGAGCGAAAGAAGTGATCGATCGGCATGCGGTGCCCGCGCGGCTCTTCGGGTGTCGTCAGCCGGAGAGTGCGATTGGTGATATCCATTTCGCGATTCGGCGGAATCACGTAGACGCTGTTCGGCGCCAGGACCATTTCATCCTCGGCCTCCACGACTGGCATCGTTGTGTTGCGCTGGAGGATTGCTGCCAGGATGCTGGTGTGGGTTGGATCGAGGTGCGGCACCAGGACAAATGCCATGCCACTGTCAACGGGAGCTTTGATAAAAAACTGTTCGAAAACCTCGAGGCCACCGGCTGAAGCTCCCATGCCTACGATGGGAAAGCTCTCGGAGAGGTCATCCCTTGACCCTGGTGTCGGAGAAAGACTGCCGGGTGAGGCTGGTTTGTCCACGTGGTTCTTCCCTTTCGAGTGAAGACACCGTATGTCACCGAATTGTAGCTTCATTTCAAGAAAGCTGATGCCCTTCGATAGGCGCAGAGCAGGCTTTTCGATTACAGCTACAGTGTTCGAATGAAGGGGAGAGAAACGCAGCGGATTTGAGATTGATTTTGCAAAAAAAATCATGCCGCCCAAAAGGCGGCATGACTCTTTTTGCGTTTGGTTTGTTAGAACTGCAGCTTCAGAGACATCTGGATCTGACGCGGGAAGTTCTGCTGAGTGGAACCGATGGTGCCGTAGCCGGACCACGATCCGGGCTGATTGTCCGACGCCACGCTGGTATTGCGGGTTGGGGCTACGTCAGGCGAACCAGTATTCGGTCCTCCGAAGATAGCTGTATTAGTGATGTTGAAAGCCTCGGCCTTGTACTGCAGCGTTACGCCTTCGCGAATCAGGAATTTCTTCTCGAAACCGATAGCAGTCTGTTGGGCCCAGGGGTCGAGGACCTTCGTCGAGATCGGGACCTGAGTTACAGCCGTGTACTCGGGGAATGTCTGGAAGCAGTTGTTTTGCGTGTTGTTGAGGTAGCTCTTCCAGCTGCGGTGAGTCGCGACAATGTTGTAGTTTCCGCAGTTGAAGAGGTCGCCATTAGGATAACCGACCGGTTGGCCGCCATCATTCTGGAAGATCCAGTCCATCTGCCAGTCGTTGACAATCTGTCCGAGCAAGCCGTGCGCGTCGGAAAAGACTGCACCGCCACGACCGATTGGCAATCCCCAGAGTCCGCTGAAAGCGAGGTCCCAGGGGCGGTTGCTGCCGTCCGTGGTGTAGTAGGGCTCCGGATCAACCAGCCCGGCACCATTATTGTTGAGAAAACCCGTGGCTGATAGCAGGTGAGACCACGTGAACGAAGTCAGGAAGCTAAGTCCCTTGGAAAGAACACCGGTGCCGGAAAAGCGCTTTTCGAGCTTAGCCAGCAAGGCGTCGTAATTGCTGTAGCCACCAGGGAAGGTGTAGTCGTAGACGCCACCATCAAACTGCGGGTAGGGCACCTTGAGGTATTTCGCCTGAATGGTTGGATTCTGTCCAAGCGAGGTGTTCGGGTCGATCGCTCCATAGAACGGGTTGGGAACCTGCTGATCCAGGTAGTTGGGATTGGCGTGTCCGAGGGCGAAGTCTGTCGCGCTGATCGGATCAAGCTGCTTCGATGCGCGCAGGTTGCTCGCGTGGTTGCCGAGATAGGTGATTTCGCCAACCATCTGGAAGGGCAGGGCTTGTTGGATGCCGACGGTCCACTCTTGCACGTGAATGATTTTGCGGTCGCGAAGATCGATGCCGAAGTTGGATCCCACGAGCGCAAGGCCACCGAGAGACGAACCCGGCGGTGTGACATAGCCATTCGGATACGGAATACCACTGTTGAAGGCACCGCTCGGATGCAGGCCGCCGTCGGGCGAAGAGTTATAGCTGGTGGTCTGGTTCCATGCGGAGGCGCCACCAAGCTCAATACCGAATGCCTTGGTGATGAGGTAGCCGCCATGGATGACGGTATTCTTGTTCGGACCCCATGAGATACCGATCTTCGGCTGCCAGTATCCTGTGTTGTTCGGATATGCCGGCTGGTTGGGACCGGCAAAGAGTACCTCGCCATACATCGGAGCGAGCGAAGGCACGAGAGACGATACGGGGTTGATGCAGGTGAAGCACATACCTGCGAGAAGCCGGTTGTGGCGCTCGATGGGCGAGAATTCTGCGTCCCAACGGATGCCCGCGTTTACGGTGATGTTGCGGCGGACCTTCCAGTCATCCTGAACAAACGCACCGGTGTAGCGATACGACTCATAGGGTGCGATGTTGTAATCTACGCCGCCACCGGAAGAGTAGCCCATGAGCAGGTCGGCAACGACAGAACCATCTCCATTATTCTGCACGAATGGGTCTTTCTGCGTGAAGCCATCGCTGAAGCTGAAGTAGCCACTCGGACGGCCGATGCCGGATGGAACGTCATGGTATAGAGACCACTCCGCACCATAGTGCAGGTTGTGGTTGCCAAGTACCTGCGTGATGGACGGACCTATGTCATAAGTTTCGAAGACATTCGGATCGGCGGAGTTACCAATGACGCTGGGGAGGTTGTCACCGAGATCGATTTCCGGAGCCCAGTTTCTGTTCGATGTGGGGATACTCGGCATCGTCAGACCAAGGTCTCCGGGTGTCAGCTGATCAATACCGGCAGACACGGTTCCATTCGGGGCAATCGTCCAGTAACGGTTAAACGATGCGCGGACGTCTCCGATAAGTCTCGGGCTGAAAGTGTGAGTCAGATCGAGAACCTGGGTGATGCCGGAGCGATAGTTGTTGATGTTACCCATGATCGCCGGGCCAGTGAGACCGTTGCCATTACGGTATTCCGTGCCAGACCACCAGCTAAAGATGCCGTAGAGTTTGGTCCTGTCCGTGAAGTCATAATCGGCACGGCCGGTGTAGATGTTGTACTTGTAGCGGTCCTTGCCATTGAAGACGTAATTGTTGGTATAGCCGGGCCGATTAGGTGCGGGAAACAGCTTCATGATGCTCAGACCGATCGGGCTGATGCGGTTTGCCGGGATGATATTGCCCGGGAACATCTGGCGAGTGTAATTTGCGCACGTTGCATCGGTGCACGTAGTGGTGTTCGGATCGTAAATGCCAGCCTTGTTTTGAGACGCCAGATAGCTGGAGAGGTTTACCGAGCCGTCGGGGCCAGGGTACATATCAGCGGTCGGAACAGTGGTGTTGACGCCTGCAGGAAGAACCTGCCGATATCCTTCATAGCTGAAGAAGAAGAAACCCTTGTTGTTCCTGGTAAATGGTCCACCCAGCGTGCCACCAAACTGATGTTCGTTGTGGAAGGGTTTGGCTTCATTCACCTGGTTCAGGTTGAAGGTGTTGGCGTCAAGGATCGAATTTTTCCAGAAATCGTATGCCGTGCCGTGAAAGTGCGGCGTGCCGTTCTTAAGGATGATGTTGACCGCACCGCCGCCGACGCGCCCATACTGAGCATCGAAGGTGATGGTCATGATCTTGAACTCCTGGATGCCATCAATTGACGGAGCAACGGTCCAGGTGCCGGCGGGTCCGCCGCCCTGAATCGAGATCGGAGCGCCATTCAGCAGGAACTGGTTGGTCGAACCAGGCAGGCCACTGATGGAGTAGGCATTCGAGACGTCCCAGCCGCGGGTACCGGAATAGCCGCCGGGACCGAATTGTGTCTGCGTGAAGCGGACGCCGGGAGTGAGCTCCATCAGCATGTAAACCTGGCGGCCGTTCAAAGGCAGGTTCTGCACTTTATCTGGGTCGATGACGCTGCCACCGGAAGCGTCAGCCGTGCTCAACTCCAGCGGGTTTTCGGTCACGGAGACGGTCTCGCTGACTGCGCCGACGGGCATGACGAAGTTTTCCGAAATCTTCGCGGAAACATCGATGGTGACATCAGTGTGTTCGACGGACTTGAATCCCGGTGCATCGACCTTGATCGAATAGGTGCCGGGCTGGACGTATGGAATGTAAAAACTGCCTTTGCTGTCTGACTTGCCGTTGTAAGTGTGTTCCGGGCTCTTGACGACGATCCTGGCGTTCTGGATTACGCTGCCCTCTGAATCAGCTACGACGCCGGTTACGGTGCCGCGGTACTCCTGTCCGAAGCCGCGAACGGCCGGCAGAAGAACCAGGAGAGCGACAAGCATTTTGAGGTGGTTAGAGGTGAGGGCGGTTTGTATTTTTAGTACCGCTTCTGACATCGTTGTCAAAACACAACGTGTCGCGTCTGGCCTTTGGTCTGCCATCGGGGGTAGCCTCCACTTTCAGCCGACCAATATATCTCAGCAATGATTGGAAATGGAACAAGGAATTAACGCTCTAGATAACATCGGGGCTTCAAACGAATTAATATCCAACGCGTTTGTTTGTATATGCTTAAGGGGCTTTGACGGGATCGAAGCCTCACCCTGCCCGAGAGTAACGTGATTTAGTCGGCTTATCAGACCAATAACACCCCCTGCCCGGTTTCTCGATGCATGCCCGTCGCTGCGGTCTCGGGTGTTCGCCCCGGCCACCACTAACCAGTCGTGGCACGAATGCTGGCCGTTGCAGCGTTGCATCCGAGATACGGCATGCAGTTTTCGGAGTCACGCTCACCTGAAGATTGCAGAATTGCAACTTGGCGGGCGGCGGGTCGTCTGCTACATTTAGTTCGCCTTCATTCCTCCGCCTTTCCTGGCCGTCTGCTGCGTCGTCTGGTTGGAGTGGCAACATGCTGCGCCGGAGCTTGCCGTGAAGTCTCCGCCCCGCATGACAGACGATCGCCGGGCTCACTGATTGTCAGCAAAGAGTCTGCGACGTTCGAAGTTGCATCGGCCAGAGGGAGAGTAAGAGGCCCTGCGATGAGCCCTTGGCCCCGATTTCTCATTACCCCGAAAGCTCCAGATAGAGGGCTTCCTGAATTTTGCGATCACGCACGTCTTCGTGCGCGGATGGGGGCATTGTGCGAGAGGATCTCACGGGTTCGGATTTACGGAAGGTTTTCGAGCAGCATGGATTTGTAACCGGTTCTGACTGTCTTCTTCCACTGCTTCGGAGAGCGATCAAGGCCGCAGAGGTAAGCGACGTAACCACGCTGATCGAAGGGGAAACCGGGACAGGCAAACAGGTTCTTGCCCAGGCGATCCATTCGCTCGATGGTAAGCGGAAGAACAACGCCTTCGTTACGGTTCACTGCAGCACTGTCAGCGAATCGTTGGCTGAAAGCGAGCTCTTCGGCCATCAGCGCGGAGCGTTTTCGGGCGCGTTCGCAAACCGCCGCGGACTCTTCCAGGCGGCGCGAAACGGCACGCTGTTTCTCGACGACGTGAACGATCTGCCGCTCGTCCTGCAACCAAAACTGCTCGATGTTCTGCAGCGTGGGACGGTGCGTCCGGTAGGTTCGGACTTCGAGGTGCCGATCGATGTGCGAATCATCGCCGCAGCGAACCGGCCACTGGAACCGCTGGTGAAAGAGGGCCGCTTCCGGCAGGATCTCTATCATCGCCTCAACGTGGTGCGGCTGGAACTGCCGCCGCTGCGTGAACGCCCCGCCGACTTCGCCAGCCTCATGCTGACCTTTGCGTGCCGCCATGCGGGGCTTTACCGCCCGATCCTCTCTGTCGATCCTGAGCTGCTGCGCTTCCTTGAATCGCAGCCAATCCTGGGCAATGTGCGCGAGTTGGAGAATGCAGTTCAGCGCATGCTGTTCCTGAAGACTGAAGGCGCATCGTTGACGCTTGAGGACTGGACGCGGCAGGTCAGCACGGAAGCGCCAGGCGAAAAGATCGACCTGATGGCGCAGACCGCAAACGCAGTCTGGCGCACGATTTCAAACGGCGAGTGCGGATACGGGCAGGCGCTGCAGGAACTAGAGAAGCGCGTACTGGAAGCAGCAATGAGCGTGCCTGGTTCGACGAGACGCAAGGTGGCGAAGCAGCTTCACATCAGTGAACGGGCGCTTTACTACAAGATGCGCGCGTGCGGCATCGCCAGCCGCATTCGATAGATTCGTCTGCACTGCTTTGGGTCCGCACGTCGGCAGCGGACCCTATTTCTGCGCGCTGAAGCGCGCTGCATAAATCTTCACCTGCCATGCAAAACCGGGCAGCGCGTTCCTGCGCAGGCACAGCAAGGTCTTCATCCATTCCGCTGCATGCAGGATGGCCTTGTGCTGCTCATTCCGTCCGCAACATCTTGCGGACATGGTGCAGCTTGCGCTTCACGCGATCTCTGGCCCTGCATCGCATGACAGCTTTGACAAGCGATGAAATTTGAATCGGTTACATGGCGGAGCCGCGCATATTCCACAAGCCTTGTACACGCATGCTTCATTTGGCTTGCCTCGTGCATACACGTATGCGCTTGCGACGGTTACTGCGAGCGGCTGGATGAAGGGGGCCATCTGATAAGCCTCGGCGACACTGTCCGGTTTCGCAGTATGGACATCTTTCTGCCGCTCGCGGATGAACTGCCTGGTGTGTTGAAGGAAAGTCCAGAGCTTGAAGGAACGATTCTGAGCTTTTCGGATTCAAGCCAGGAGCCTCGCGTGTTTGCAGTGGTAGAGGTTGTCATGCGCCGCAGTGTGGTGGTGCCGGTTGTGAAGCTGAAGTTGGTAGAAGCAGGCGACTCGACCGAGGACGGTTGAAGGTAGCGGGAATTTCAAGGGCATTTGTTGGAGAAAGGGAGAAGCATTTATGCCAGTCACTCCTACATATCCGGGCGTCTACATCCAGGAGCTGCCGAGTCCGGTGCACTCGATTGCAGCCGTGGCGACGTCCATCACAGCATTTGTGGGCTACACCGCGCGCGGTATCGATAACCGGGCCGAAGAGATCTTCAGCTTCTCCGATTTCGAGAGGCTCTTCGGCGGTATTGCCTCGAACAGCGAACTGAGCTACGCCGTGCAGCAGTTCTTTCAGAATGGAGGTGCGCAGGCATACGTAGTGCGAACTCCTGCGACTTCTCTTGGCGCTGCAAGTGCTTCGGTCACATTCGATGGCATAGAGTTCCTAGCACTGAGTAGCGGAACATGGGCAGACGGTGAGCTACTGGTAGACATCGATACGATCGGCGTAGATCTCACGGCGGATCCGCTGGCCTTCAACGTAACGATCACTGACCTGGCCGACAACACGACCGAGTACTTTCCCAGCGTGACGCTCGCCAGCGCAAAGAGCAACTTCATTACGGCGATCCTGAACGATCCGGATAATGGATCGCAACTGGTGAAGGTTTCCTTTCCGGGAGCTACACCTACAACCGCCCCCACGGTCAGTGGAGTGACCGGCGCAGCAATCACCACAGCCTCGGTGAACACGGCGGTTGCAGGAAGCGCTACCGGGGCGACAGCGACGCAGGACTTCAGCCTGAAGGTAAGCACGAGCTTTCCTGCAACGGCTCCGGCACCGATGCCCATTACGGTGAAAGTTTTCGGAAGCGGGAGCGCCGTGCCGCAAACACTTGCCGGACTCGCTTCGAAGGTGCAGCAGGCGATGAATGCAGTACTCGCAGTGCAGATGCCGGGGGCCAGCGTGCAATGCACCGTTGCGCCGAGCGGAACTGGGCAGGCCCTGCGCATCAATGCCCTGCTTCCGCAAAATCCTGATGCGGTCGTTACGTTCGCGAGCACGGGAAGCGGCGGCGATGCATCGGCTGCGCTGGGACTCTCGGCGCCGGTGGTAGCCAATGTTGCGCACTACACAATCGGATCGGGCAACGCGCATGGAGCCCAGACGGCGTCAGTCAAAGGAAAAGACGGAACAGGCTTACCGCAGACTGCAGACATCATCGGTGACCATGCGACTTTCACCGGCATCTACGCGCTCGATAAGGTGGACCTGTTCAATCTGCTGAGCATTCCCGATGCGGCGCGCGCGTTGGCAAGCGACCCCAACGCGGCAGATCCGAGCATCAATGCGCTGGCGATCTACAGTGCCGCGATTACGATGTGCGACCAGCGGCGTGCGTTCCTTTTGTGCGATCCTCCGCCTAACGTCAACTCTGTATTGGGAGCCGTGGACTGGATATCGGATAACCTTGGCGTGATCGATCCCAACGGCGCTGCGTTCTTCCCCCGGCTGCGATTGGCCGACCCCGCAAATAACTATCAGCTTCGCACCTTTGCACCTTCTGGTGTGGTGGCAGGGGTGTATGCGAGCATCGACGGCTCGCGTGGGGTATGGAAGGCGCCCGCAGGAATCGAAGCCACGCTGAACGGCGTACAGAGCATGACTTACAAACTGAGCGATCCCGAAAACGGTGTGCTCAATCCGCTGGGACTGAACTGCTTCCGTAACTTTCCTGTTTATGGATCGGTGCTTTGGGGCGCCCGGACACTGGTCGGCGCCGATGCGATGACGAATCAGTGGAAGTATGTTCCGGTGCGGCGCATGGCGCTGTTCCTCGAAGAGAGCCTGTATCGGGGCACGAAATGGGTGGTCTTCGAGCCGAATGACGAACCGCTATGGGCTGCAATTCGTTTGAACATCGGCGCGTTCATGCAGACCTATTTTCTAAAAGGCGCATTCCAGGGGCAGACGCCGGACCAGGCCTACTTTGTGAAGTGTGACAGTGAGACGACTACGCAGACCGACATCGACAACGGCGTAGTGAACATCCTCGTCGGCTTTGCTCCGTTAAAGCCGGCGGAGTTTGTGGTGATCCAGATCGAGCAGCTAACCGGGCAGGCCCAGAGTTAAGAAAGGTGACCTATGGCGAATTTTGTCGTCAATGCGCAGCGCTTTGATCCCTATAAGAACTTCAAGTTCCGGCTTAAGTGGGATAACCATTACGTCGCCGGCATAAGCAAAGTCAGCGGTCTTAAGCGGACCACGGAAGTTGTGAAGCATCGCGAAGGTGGCGACCCCAGCACGAGTCGCAAGTCGCCGGGCCGCACCGAATATGACGCGATCACGCTTGAGCGCGGCGTCACTCATGACCTTGATTTCGAAGCCTGGGCAACGAAGGTGTGGCAGTTGAATGCGACGCTCGGATCGGAAGTCTCGCTCGCGGATTTTCGTAAGGAGATGATTCTCGAGTTCTACAACGAAGCGGGACAGCTTGCGATCAGTTACAAGATCCATCGCGCCTGGGTGTCGGAGTTCCAGGCCCTTCCCGATCTCGATGCGAATGCGAATGCCGTGGCAATACAGCACATAAAGCTAGAGAACGAAGGATGGGAGCGGGACACGGCGGTCACTGAACCTACCGAGCAGGTTTTGACACCACCACGCGGATAGATGTCGGCTGAGTTTCCTGGAGATGACGGAAGATGCGGGCCTTGAACGGAGAATTGCTGCTGCGGGCGTGGGATGAAGGCGCGGAGAGAGATGATCTTCTTCGCGGCATGATCATGCTGTCGCTTGCATTGGATGAAGAAGACCCGGGCAGACCGCTGAACCTGCCATTGCCGGAGTGCAATCGGTTGTTGCTGCAACTGCGCGAAATCAGTTTTGGGCCGATTCTGGAGGGCTTTCACCGCTGCCCGGAATGCGGTGAGGCTTCTGAGTTCTCAATCCCTATCGCCGTGCTGCGAAGTGAGCTTGGCAGCAACAGAGAGCTGGCAGAGGCGTCATGGGAAGAAGGCGGAGCAAGATATCGCATGCGGCAGGCAACACCGGACGACATGCTGGCGGTGCGGAATATCGCAGATGCCGAAGAGGCGCAGGCGGCCCTCATCCATCGATGCCTGCTTGAGGGCGAAATGCCCAGCGAGCAGGCGCCACTCGTGGAACGTTTTGAAGCGCTGCATAAGGGAGCAGAGATGAGCTGCATGCTGGTTTGCCCGGCGTGTGCGCATAAGGGCGGGTTCGACCTGGACATCATGCGCTTTCTCTGGAGAGAAACCAGGGCGGCTGCGTTGCGGCTGCTCGAAGAAGTGCACGATCTGGCATGGGCATACGGCTGGAGTGAAGCGTCGATTGTGAGTATGAGTGGTGTTCGTCGCGCTGCCTATCTTGAGATGGTGCGCGCATGAGTGGACTGATACAGCGAATGATTCAGCGGGCAAACGGTCCTGTTCCTGGTATCGAACCGCTCATGCTGCCAAAGTATGCACGAGGCCGTGAAGAAGCGGGCGAGGCATTTTCCGTATCTGGTAGCGGAGATGCCAAAAACGTAACGATTGCTGAGGCAAATATCCGAAACCATTCTTCACATTTATTTTCGGAGGCTTCGCATGGTTTGCGAATTCATACCGCGGAGAGCGATGTCGAGAAATCTTCGAAGAGTACCGGGTTGCTGCCCAAAGATAACATCGCTCAGCAAACGTCTGGCAAGCCTCAGTCCCGGCCTGATGCACCTGTAATTGCATCGGCGAGGAAAGAGTTGCCTGCCGAGAAAAAAAAGGAGCAGCCGGGAGATGAAGTTGCGGTAAAGCCAACCGGCAGGGATGAGAAGAGTGGCAGGCAGGAAGCCACATCGCGCGAAGTTTTTCTCAAGAGAATCGAGGCCTCGCCAGACACCACCACTAGAAGAACGGAGGCCGTATCCAGTTCGCCGAAGCAAGCATTGCGCAAAGAGGTGGTGAGAGCCGATGTCTCGATACAAGCACGACCGGTCACGATTTCTATTGGGCATATCGAGGTGCGAGCAACGCAGCAACCTGCCGTTTCGCCCCGCAAGCCTGCTTTCCAGCCCGGCGTCTCGCTTGCGCATTTTCTAAAGCGTGAAGGCGGTGCTCGCTCATGAGCGATTACCTCGCAGTTGGAGGAGTGACTGCTGTGCTTTGTTCGCTGCTCAATACGGCGCTCACCAGCGGAGGGCCAAGTTCTCTGCTCGGCTCGTCGTCACCCGGCGTGACGGCGGTTTCGCCGGACCTGATCAAGACCGGCCCTGACGAGCAGCCGCAACTGAACCTCTTCATGTACTACGCCAGTCTCAATCCGGCATTACGAAATGTGGGCATGCCGTCGGTCAGCGCGCAGGGAGGCAAACTCAGCAATCCTCCGCTGGCGATCAACCTGCACTACCTGGTATCCGCATACGGGGCGCATCAGTTCGATTCGGAGATCTTGCTGGGTTGGGCGATGCAGGTGTTTCATGACAACCCTGTTGTGCCGCGCGCAACCATGCAGAGTGCGCTGACGGATTTGCTTGCGCATGTGAGTCCGGAGACGCAACTGGTGAGCGGGAGTACATTGCCGGATCAGCTTGAACATATCCGCATCACGCCTGAAGCTCTTACGACGGAAGAGATCTATCGCCTCTGGACGGCTTTCCAGACGAGCTATCGTCCGACGACTTCCTATCAGGTTTCTGTCGTGGTGATACAGGACACGCAGTCTTATAAATCGAATCTTCCCGTGCAGAAGCGCGCGCTGGTTGCGTTACCGCTGCAGGCCCCGATTGTAGAGACGATTACTCCGGTGAAGGCGATTGCCGGTCAGGTCATCACGCTCACCGGAAGCAACTTCCTTGGGGACTCGCCCGCCGATACGACCGTCTCATTCGACCAGGGCGCCGGCATAAGTCCAAACACGCTTACCGGCAACTCGCTGACGGTCACGCTGCCTGCTTCACTGCAGGCGGGAACTCGAACGCTTCGCGTGCTGCGCAGCGTTACCTATCCCGGCTCTACAACACCGCATCCCGGTTTCAGTTCCAGTGCCGCGGTATTTCAGCTCATTCCGGCGATCCAGGGCTCCTCTCCGTTTACTGCGACGAGAGGAGCGGATTTTACGGTGACGATCTCTCCGCCGGTTGGCAGTGCGCAGCAGGCTGTGCTCTATGTCGGGGACGATGCCATCCCGATCCAGGAGCGGTCTGCTACCGGCCCGGCCACTTCGACCACGCTCAAATTCCCTATTCCATCCACGTTTGCAGCCGGGCTCTACCCATTGCGCGTGGAAATCGACGGCGCACAGAGCGCGCTTACAGCCGACAGCAGCGGCAAGTTCCATCCGCAATTGCAGGTGAACGTATGAGCACCGCTTTCGCTGGCGTACACTGCGCCTCGCTCGCCGAAGAGTTGGAGCGTGTCTACCGGATGCTTGCGGACGCATCTGGAGCGTTGAAGGGAGAAGCCGGATCGCTGTCATCGACAGGGCCGTGCCATGCGCTTGAACACGTGGAGCGCGCGTTCGCACTGAGCAGGTTTGAGCGGGATCTCTTGCTTCTGTGCGCAGGTGCGAGTCTTGAAAGCCGTTTTGCCGCGGCTTGCTCAGTTCTTCATCAGTGCAAGGAGGCGGCATGGCCGACGCTGGGCCTGGCGCTTTCGACACTTGAAGAGCCGCACTGGAGCGCGATCAGCCGCGCCCGGCCGCTTCGCTACTGGAAGCTCATCGAGGTGGGCAGCGGCCCGCTGTTACAGGCGCCGCTGCGCATTGACGAACGCCTGCTGCAATTTCTGATGGATGTTCCAGCGGTGGAAGAGCGGCTGGAGGCGGTAGTTCGGCCGATGGAAATGGAAGCCGCTACCGGGAGTGCGCACGAGCAGGTTCGCGCCGCGCTTGCTCATTGGAGAACTTCACGAGGGACTCCGGTTCTGCTGATCAGCAGTGCGTCTTCGGTGCGGCGTGCGTTTTTTCTCGAGATGTGTCGCGCGGCCGGCTGCGAGCCTTACATGCTGCGTGCTTCCTCGATCCCAGCCGCAGCGGCGGAGCGCGAGCTGCTGGCAAGGATCTGGACGCGTGAGTACGCGCTGACAGGAAAAGCATTGTTTGTGCGCGCGGATGAGTCGGAAAATGTGCGCCACCTCGAATCCTTTTTTGAAATGGTGGACGCGCCGGTTGCCGTGGAAGTTCAGCCCGGCTCAGCGGAAGAACATCTTGAAGGATTGCGTTTGACGTTACGAGCCAGCTCCGCCACAGAACGAAGGAAGCTGTGGGTCGCCGAACTTGGTCCAGCGGCTGCAGCGCAAATGAACGGAAGCCTTGACCGTATCGTGGACCAGTTCCAGCTGGATGCGCAGGCGATTCGTCATTCGGTGTCCGCAGCGCTCCGTGAAAATGACGGAGATGTCGCGGCAAAACTCTGGACGATATGCCGGCAGCACTCGCGACGGGCGCTGGATCACGTTGCGCAGCGGCTCGAGCCGCGCACCGCCTGGCAGGATCTGGTTCTGCCACCTCAGCAGACAGAGATGCTGCGCCAGGTGGCGATTCACGTACGGCGCCGTGCGACCGTGAACGAAGCGTGGGGGTTTGCCGGGCGCTATGAACGAGGCCTTGGCCTTTGCGTGCTTCTATCCGGGCCGACGGGTACGGGCAAGACGATGGCAGCAGAGACGATTGCCGGTGAGTTGGATCTCGATCTTTATCGTGTCGATCTCTCGTGTGTGGTGAGCAAGTATATCGGGGAAACGGAGAAGAATCTGCGTCGCATCTTCGACGCGGCAGAGGAAAGCAGCGCCATTCTGCTTTTCGATGAAGCCGATGCGATTTTCGGCAAGCGCAGCGAGGTGCATGACAGCCATGATCGCTATGCCAATCTCGAAATCAGCTATCTCCTGCAACGCATTGAAGCCTATCGCGGTATCGCCATTCTGACCACGAACATGCAACACGCACTTGATTCTGCTTTCACGCGGCGCATTCGCTTCATCGTGAACTTTCCATTTCCTGATCCTGCTGCGCGCAGGCGTATCTGGGAGGGAATCTATCCGGCACAGGCGCCGAGAGGAGAGATCGACTACGAGAAGCTTGCACAGTTGAATGTGTCTGGCGGGGTTATCCGTAACATTGCGATGCATGCGGCATATCTTGCTGCAGACGATCACGATGCGATTCAGATGGCGCACCTGCTTACGGCTGCACGGACAGAGTATTCAAAGATGAATCGCCTGTTGACTGCGGCGGAGATACGAGGCTGGGCATGAGACACAAGCCGTCGATGCCGCCGGGCCTTCAAGGCCGGCCCGCGACCGCGCTGTCCTCCGCACCATTGCGTGTAGAGATAGGCAGGCTCACGATCGAAGGCTATACACGGCTACAGCAACGGCTCTTTACGGAGTCATTCCACCAGAGTCTGCGGACGATGATGGCATCGCTCGACTCGACACAAGCCAGTGTGAATCGGGCGATAAGACGGCTCGATATTGGAAGTCTTCAGATGGGCACGTCCGCGAAAGAAGCGGGAGATGAAGTGGCCCGCCGGATTGTTTCCTCCATCTTCAAAAGCTCCGGGAGGAAGATCTGATGTCGAATATTTCACCTCGCCTGCAGAAGGGCGCGCTGCTCACATTCGATCCCATCCTGGGCATTCCGCTCAACACGATCATGCTGCAGTACAACCCGGAGACGTTGAGCAGATCGCTCAAGCCGCAGAGTGTGGGAGATGAGCCGGACCGTACCGAGATCCTGCGCCTGAAAGGGCCGCCGGTCGAAACGATCAAGTGCGATGTGGAACTCGACGCCACCGATCAGTTGGCAAATTCGGATGCGACTACGATCGCGCTGGGAATACAGCCGCAACTTTCAGTGCTGGAGCTGCTGGTGTATCCATCCAGCGCGGTGTTGATCGCGAACGAAGTGCTTTCGCTCCTCGGCACGGTGGAAATACTGCCCATGGAATCAGCACTCACGGTATTCGCATGGAGCAAGAGCCGCATTACGCCGGTGCGCATCACGGATCTCGAAATTACGGAAGAAGCCTTCGACCCGCAGTTGAATCCGATTCGCGCGAAGATTTCGCTGGGCATGCGTGTGCTCAGCGTCAACGATGTGGGATTCCTGACACCGGCCGGAGCGCTCTACATGATTTACCAGCTCACAAAGGAGTCGCTGGCGCAGCGCGCCTGAGGGGAGACGAGAAGATGGACAACGCACTCGCATCGCTGATCACCTCCGCCGCTGGCACTGGCGGCCCTACGAATCCCAGCAGCCGCTATTACGGCTCGCCGATTGAGGACTACACGCTGACGGATGGCACTCCGGTGAAGTACCTGGCGCGCAGGATTCTGCCTTCCGCTTCGATCTACACATCGGTACAGAATTACACGGTCGTCGACGGAGATCGTATCGATAACCTTGCAGCGAAATTTCTTGGTGATCCGCTGCTGTACTGGATGATCTGCGATGCCAACGGCACCACGGACCCGGATGAATTAACGGCCGAGGTGGGACGCACGATCCTGATTCCCCTTGCTTCGAAGCTGCCTGCGGGAGCGCGCAATGGCTAGTCCACTTTACCTGACGATGCTCGCCGGACCTGTTGAGGCGTTTCCGGTTCCGAAGCCATTGGTCGATGCACTTTCTTCGGTCGAGGTTACGGAGTCGGCAACCGGGCGCAGCGGTTTTCAGCTCACCTTCACGCTGGCGGATGATTCGATTCTGCAGACCTTTTTCCTGTTGGCGGCTGGGTCTCCGCTACCAGTGCTGCGCGTGATTCTGCTGGTGACTTTCGCAGGGCTGCCGCAGGTGATCATGGATGGTGTCATCCTGCACCACGAAGTTGTTCCCGATGCGATGCAGGGCTCGTCGAAGCTGGTGGTGACTGGGGAAGATCTGACGGCGCTGATGGGCCTGATCGATTTTTCGGGACTGCCGTATCCGGGCATGAGTCCCGATCTACGGGTAGAGACGATCCTCGCCAAGTACGCAGCTTTTGGCGTCGTTCCTGCTGTGATACCGGTACCCGCGCCCGACATACAGGTGCCTATCGATCGCACACCTTCGCAGAAGAAGACAGATCTTGAGTACATCCAGCATCTTGCCGACGAAGTGGGTTACGTCTTTTACCTGACGCCGGGTCCACTGCCTGGCATGAGCGAAGCCTATTGGGGACCGCAGGTGCGTGTTGGGATTCCGCAGCCGGCGCTCAATGTGAACCTCGACTCATGGACGAATGTCGAGAGCCTGCATTTTCGCTATCAGCCACAGACGTCCGTGACTCCGCTGGTCTTTCTGCAGGATGAGTTCAGCAAGGTCGTTATTCCGCTGCCGATTCCGCCGGTGACACCCTTCAATCCTCCTCTTGGCGTCGTGGTGCCTTTGCCGCAAAAGGTGGAGCAGATGACCTCTACCGCGAAGCTGCCGGTGGCGCAGGCGCTGATGAAGGGAATGGCACGCTCGGTGCAGACAGCAGACGTGGTGACCGGTGAGGGCAGTCTCGATGTACTGCGTTATGGGCAGCCACTGCGCGCGCGGAGCCTGGTGGGAGTGCGCGGCGCCGGTGTGGCCTTCGATGGAATGCATTTCGTCGATAGCGCTACGCATCGGTTGAAGCCGGGCGAATACAAACAGAGTTTCGTACTGAAGAGGAATGCGCTGATAGCGGATACGCCGTTGGTTCCAGCTATGCCGTATTGAGGGAGTAAAAGATGGCAATCGAAAAGTATTACGGCAAGTATCGAGGGACAGTGCTCGACAACATCGACCCTCTGCAGATCGGGAGATTGATGGTCTTCATTCCGGACGTGTCGAATATTCTGCCATCGACATGGGCCACGCCATGCGTTCCTTTTGCGGGTATTCAATCAGGCTTTCATGCTGTGCCTGAAGTGGGCTCGGGCGTGTGGGTGGAGTTCGAGCAGGGCGACCCGGATTTTCCTATCTGGGTTGGCTCGTACTGGGGCGCGGCGGAAGAGGTTCCGGTGCTTGCGTTGGCTGCACAGGGCCTGCAGCAGGTGACGATCCAGACGACAGGCCAGAACACGCTGATTGTGAGTGACGTGCCAGGCCCGACTGGAGGCATCTTGTTGAAGGCTGCAACTGGCGCGTTCATTTCCATCTCCGATGTGGGCATCACGATCAGCAACGGGCAGGGCGCAACCATCGTCATGACAGGGCCCGCGGTCACGGTGAACGAAGGCGCGATGGAGGTCATCTGACATGCCTGGATTCCTGATCCAGCAGGGAGCGACGGTGTTATGCATGCATGCAGGGCAGGCGAATGCGGTGGTGCCGAATCCTCGCGTGATGTTGAGTGGCATGTCGAGCTGCCTGATGACAGCGCCGTGGCTTGTGGCCGGTTGCCCGGGTATTCCGCCGGCCGTTCCTCCGTGCGTGACAGCGACATGGCTTACGGGAAGCGTGCGCGTGACCTCGAATGGACAACCGCTGCTGGTGCAGAGCAGCCAGGCGATATGCGCGCCCACAGGCACGCCGCTTCTGCCGATCTTGACGCAAACCCGAGTGATGGCAACGTGAGGAAATGATGAACCTGGCCTATCCTTACAATTTCGACGCGACGGGACACACAGCGCAGACCGACCTGTTGACGCATGTCCGCGACATGATCGAGCAGGTTCTCTTTACGTCGCCGGGGGAGCGCGTGAATCGCCCGACGTTCGGCAGCGGCACGGCGCAGCTGGTCTTCGCGCCGAACAGCGACGTGCTTGCAGGAGTACAGCAGCAGGCGATACAGGCGGGCCTGCAGCAATGGCTATCGGATCTGATACGCGTTTTGTCCGTCGATGTGGAAGCGATTGACGCAACGCTGCAGATCACGGTGGTCTACTCCGTTTTGCAGACACAGCAGCAACAGACGCAACAGTTTGTTTATGGCGGGGTGAGCGCATGATCTATTTCTGCTCACAGAAAAATCGCCGGTCGCTGGTATTACAAAGTCCAAGGCTCAACGGCATCGACTATCTAGAAGTTGTGGGGCCGGCAGGGTGCGGAAAGCAACTGGAACTCACCCTGCTGAAGGATGCAAGACCGCTGAATCTCTCGCCGAATAACATCACGATCACTGGCGGTTCTGCGGTTACGGTTGCGTCTGTTACCGGAGCAAGCGATGACAGCCCCCTGGTGGTGACACTGTGGCTGAACGCTACTGGCGACTTCTCCACATACACGCTTTCGCTGGTTGCGGGCGAAGGCATTATCGACCCTCCTGATGGTTTCGATCCTCAACTTTCATCAGTGACCTTTTCATTCAAGGCAGGATGCCCGACACCATCCGATTGCCGCGTCGAGAATTGTTGTCCACAACCGAGAAGCCCAGCGCCGGATATCAACTATCTCGCGAAGGACTATGAAGGGTTCCGGCAACTGATGTTGGATCGACTGGCCACGCTCTCTCCCGCTTCAATGGAGTCGCATGCGGCAGACATAGGCATGGCAATGGTAGAGACGCTTGCCTACGCAGCCGACCATCTTAGCTACCAGCAGGACTCCGTCAGCACCGAGGCCTACATCGGAACAGCGCGCAGCCGCATCTCTTTGCGTCGTCATGCGCGCCTGATGGATTACCGCGTGGCCGAAGGCAGCAATGCGCGGTGCTGGGTGGCGATCACGGCGGGCCGCGATGATGTTCTGTTGCCGGAAGGCACCCTCTTTTATGTTCGAGTGCCCGGCCTGCCATCGGCTGCAAAAGCGGGGGATGCGGTTGCGCAACAGCTTTCGAAAACTGCCCATCCTGTATTCAGATCGATGCGCGACACCACGATCTATCTCGAGCAGAACAGCATCGATTTTTATACCTGGGGCGATGCAAACTGCTGCCTGCCGGCAGGCTCCACGGGGGCGACGCTGTTCGGCAGCCTGAGTTCTTTGCAGGCCGGCGGCGTGCTGATCTTCGAGGAGGTTCTGGGCCCGTTAACAGCGGACGCACCCGATGCAAATCCAGCGAACCGTTGCGCCGTGTTGCTGACCGGTGTTCGCACCGTCGATTACCTGGGCCGTGTGCTCGTCGATCCGCTGAATGGCCAGGCGATCACGGAGATTACATGGGCTGAAGCAGATGCTTTGCCGTTTCCACTTTGCCTGTCTTCCACGACCGATGCAGAGCACGGCTCAATACCGGTATTTGGCGTATCGGTGGCGCGCGGCAACATTGTTCCCGCAGACCATGGCGTGTGGATCGACAACGAGTCGCTAGGGGAAGTTCCTGTGGCGCCACCGTCACCTGTCACAACAGGAGGATGCAATTGCAGCGCAGACGCATCAGCTGAGACTGCGCGGCCGCGTTTCAACCCGAGCCTTGCTTCAGCTCCGCTCACTTTCAGTGCAGCCTTTAGCGGCATGACCTCCGCCGCCGCATTTCTTGTACAAGACGAAGCGCAGATCGCACCGCAGATCGCCCTGACGAGCGACGATGGCCTCGCATGGACTCCGCAGCGTGATCTGCTTTCCAGCGATGGCACTGATCATGTGTTTCTTGCAGAGATCGAACACGATGGCACAGTCTTTCTTCGATTCGGTGATGGCCAGTATGGAGCAGCGCCGGATACAGGCGTTACCTTCACTGCGACTTATCGTATCGGCAACGGAGCCATCGGAAATATCGGACGCGATTCACTTGCGCACGCCGTCTTGCCTGGCGACTTCATGCCTCCATTGCAGAGCGTTGCTGCCGTGCGAAATCCGCTGGCGGCCGCGGGCGGAGTCGATGCCGAAGAGATGGCGCACATTGTGCAGTACGCGCCATTCAGCTACCAGTCGCAGATGCGCTGCGTGACCGAATCGGACTACGGCGAGATGGCGGCGCAGATTGCCGGCGTTCGTGAAGCGCGTGGCACGCTGCGCTGGACAGGCAGCTGGTATACCGCGTTTGTGTCAGTAGACGCAACGAACATGCTTACGCCGCAACTCATTAACGGTACAAAACAGAGCCTGAACCTGTTGCGGATGATGGGTACAGATCTCGAAGTCGAAGGGGCTGTAGTGGTGGGCCTGCGCATTCGCATGGAGATCTGCGTAGATCCGGCTCATTTCCAGGGGGATGTGTACGAGGCCCTGCTCGAGGTTTTTGTAACAGGCAACCGTTGCAGTGGCGCAAGCGGCCTGCTGAACGCGAGTAATTTCTTCTTCGGCGAGACGGTGTATGCCAGCCCCTTGATAGCGGCTGCCCAGGCAGTTGATGGTGTGCTCGCGGCGACGCTTCTTGTCTTTTCACGGATGGGGGATGAAGGAGGCGACGGCGTGAGCCAGGGATATCTGACGATGGGACCACTTGAAGTTCCTCGTTGCGACAACGATCCGAACCGCATGGATCACGGACTCTTCGAGCTCCAGATGGACGGTGGAAGATGAGCGGCGGGTGCCTGCTTCCTGATGAAGAGCTTTGCGGCTGCTGCGCAGGTGTGGAGCAGGAGACGCCGCAGGTCATCTCCAACAGGCCGGCGTTGTCGTCCATCGCTTATCGCGCCGGTACGTATTCAACCTTCAATGCCAGTATGCTGGCCGCGCTCTCCGACCCGGAGTACCCGCTGCTTGGGCTGCTGCGTACACGCGATGCGTCAGACTTTAGCATCGCGCTGCTCGATGCGTGGGCGGTAACGCTCGATGTGCTCACCTTCTACCAGGAGCGTTTTGCGAACGAAGCTTATCTGCGCACGGCCGTGGATCAGAGATCGGTCTTTGAACTGGCGCGGCTGGTTGGTTATGTGCCGTCTCCCGGCGTGGCTGCATCCGCGGTCCTGGCCTTTACCTTGATGAGCGCCAGCGGCTCGCCTGACAACGTGCGTATTCCTGCCGGAACGCGGGTGCAGAGCGTGCCTGGTCCAGGCGAGACGCCGCAGACCTTCGAAACATCGCAGGACCTGACCGCGGTGATTGCGTTGAACGCATTGCCCGCGCAGACGACGATTCCGTGGCAACTCGTGGGCAGCGACACCAGTGCCTGGATTTCAGGAACCGCAAACAACATCAATGCGGGCGATGCATTGCTCTTTCTCACGGCGCAGAACGGTGCGCCGGTGACGAACGGTCCGGCAGATGTCCATTATGTAACGGCTGTCGTAACAGATACTGCGTCGGGCAATACGAACGTCAGCTGGGATCAGCCGCTCTCGGCGAACTTTGCCGCCGAAGCCACGGCGGATGATGTATGCGTGTATGTCTTCCGGAAAAAGGCTGCTCTCTATGGCGTGCAGGCGCCGAATCCTCTGTCTTTAGGAAGCTTAACTTCGAACCCGAATCTCGCGAACATCCCGGGTTATCCGTCATCGATCGGTCCGGGCTCTGACTGGAACTTTATCTACGATGAGGACAGTTACCAGGTTCATCTGGACGCGTCTTATCCGGGACTTGCACCACAGTCAGGAGTGACGCAGTTCGCGATTCTTACCGGGCTCGGTTACACCTCGTATTTCACTATCAACGCGGCGAGCGAATCGAATCCCAACCGCTACACGCTCACGACGAAGACAACCCAGCTTACGTTGGGATGGGGAGGCATTCTTGCGGGCGACCCTTATCTGTCGCTTAACTCTCTGCTCTGGGAATTTGTGCAGGAGACCCGCAATATCACGGCTTACGTGCAGAGCGTGCAACTATCGCTTCCGGATATTCCGCTCGCCGCATCCAGCTTCGGTGGTGTCCGCATTGTGCCCGGCATGAGCCTGCCTGTGCAGGGATCGTCAATTACGCTCGTGGGTGGCCAGCAGATCGCTTCGAGTCAGCCAATAGGCGTCTCAGGCAGGCGAACACGGCTGCAGGTGCTTCATGGAGATCAGGCGGTGTTTATACCTGCGAGCTCTGATGCAGTACTTGTTGTGACCGACAATCAGCTCTTCGTTGTCGATAGTTATCCGCCAGGAACAGATTCCGTGACCGCTCTGCCTGAGTGGAGCGTTATCACGGTCGCGGGAATTGCCGGCACACTTGTCGCCGACTCGACCAATGTTCTGCTCGTGCCCTCTGCAAAGCAGGACGCCGTCGTTAGTGAAGCTGCACAGGTGAATGGAGTCGTAGTCGCGGGTGATCTTACGACACTGAGCCTGCTCGCACCACTTACCCGGATCTACGATGCACCGACAGTGGCGGTAAATGCGAATGCGGTTGAAGCGACCAACGGCGAGACCGTTCAGGAGATTCTAGGCAGCGGCGACGCTGGCAATGACGCGCTGCAGTTCACCCTCAAGCAAACCCCGCTCACCTACATCACATCGCCTTCCGGAAATGGTTCGCAGAGCACGCTCGAGGTGTGGGTAAACAATCTGCGCTGGCAGGAGGTGTCTAACCTTCTCTCTTCGAGTCCGGCTGACCGTGTGTATGTAACGCGAACCAATGCGCAGGGGAAAACAGTCATCCAGTTCGGAAACGGATCGCAGGGGGCGATTCCTCCAACCGGGCAGGCAAATATCCGTGCTGTCTACCGTAAGGGAATTGGCCTTGGAGGCATGGTCAACGCTGGCCAGCTCTCGCAGCCGATTGATCGCCCTCAAGGATTAAAGACGGTGAGCAATCCTGGCCCTGCTACCGGGGCCGCGGATCCAGCTACGCCAGCCGATGCACGCCGGAGTGCTCCCATGCCCACGCTGACAATTGGGCGCGTAGTTTCTCTGGAGGACTACCAGAACTTCGCGCTCGCTTTTGCAGGCATCGCGAAGGCGCTGGCTACGTGGACGTGGTTCGGAAACATTCGCGGTGTCTTTCTTTCGATCGCAGGCGAGAACGGCGCGACATTCCAGAAGATCGATCCGATTGTTACGAATCTTGTTAAGGCGCTTCAGTCGAACGGAAATCCTTACGTGCCGTTGCAGGTGGCATCGTATGCGCCTGTGCTCTTTGAGTTTGCAGCGAACGTAAATATCGATCAGGAGCGGTACGACCCGAAGCTGGTACTCGAACAGGTGTGGCAGAACGTGACCTCAGCATTCGCTTTTGCGCAGCGTGACCTTGCACAGAATGTCGCGGCGAGCGAGGTAACAAGCATTCTTCAGAGCACGTCCGGAGTGATCGCGGTTCAACTGAAGAGTCTCTCGCTCAGCGGCCAGCCCTTGTCTGCTGCGATCCCCATGCAGCTTTGCGCTTCTGGCCCATTACCGCCTCAAGGCGCGCAGATGTTGGTGCTCGATCCGCAGACGCGGGGGAATCTTGGAGTATGGTCATGAGCCTGAGCGCCGATCAGCTGTTTGCGCTGCTGCCAGCCGTTTATCGTGATCGCGATGCGCTCAATGGTGGCCCCCTTGAAGCGATCTTCTCCATTCTTGCTGCCCAGGCCGGGATCGTTGAAGACAATATTCAGCAGCTCTACGACGATCAGTTCATCGAGACCTGCGCGTCATGGGTGATTCCCTATATCGGCGATCTGCTCGGCTACAACTCGATTTACGAGGTTACAGGCGCAAGCTTCGACAGCCGCGCCGAGGTCGCGAACACGATCAGCTACCGCAGGCGCAAAGGAACTCTCATCGCGCTCGAACAATTGACGATGGATGTTTCGGGGCGCGCTTCCATGGTCGTTGAAGAGTTCAAGCGGCTTATCACGACTGAGAGCATGCGCCATGTACGGGCAAGGCACAAGGCTACAGTCAGCGTTCGCCGTCTTGAGCCCTGGAAGCTTGAAGAGAATGCATTCGAGCACGCGAACTATAACGTAGACGTACGCCGTATCGCACCACGCACGCGAGTGGCGGCAAGCCCTGATGCGACACCTCTCGATATTGCATTGCATGGTCCGGGGCGGTTCAACATACCTGATATTGCGATTCATCTTTGGCGGCTTCGGAGCTGGCCCGTGAGAAATGCTCCGGTAGTTTCGTCGGGCGAAGGCTGTTACCTGTTCAGTCCCTTCGGGTTCGAGATGCCCTTGTTCTCGCAACCGGCGCCGCGTGATTCCTTCGAGCGCCTTACCGGGCGCATCGATGTGCCGCAGCCGATCGGCCGGATGGAGTTTCGAGATAGTCTTGCGGATGCAAACGCACCTCAGTTCTATGGCCCGGGCGCAAGCGTCCTGCTGATTGCCGATGGCATGCCCGTCGATGGTTCGATGATCCGGTCTGCGAACCTCACGGGAAGCCAAAGATGCAATGTTCCTCACGGCTGTATCGCTGTCGATCCACAGGCAGGGAGAATTCAGTATGCCGATGATCTCGAATTGCCGCTCGAACTGCGCGTGAACTACTCCTACGGCTTTGCGGGTGAGATCGGTGGCGGACCCTACGATCGCTCGGCTTCGCTGTCATCGTTGAAGCCTGCTCAGGTGGAATTGTTTGCGGTAGTAGGTTCCCTTGAATACCCCACTGTAAGCGACGCGGTCGTTGCATGGAACATGTTGGCTCCAGGAGCGAGCGGGATCATCGTGCTTCCCGCCTTCGAGCGCCACGCCATAGACCTTACCGAAGCAGGAGCGATTGAACTGCCGGCGGGGAGCAGCCTGACGATTGCTTCGGGCGTTCCGATTCCACAAGGTGGCCCACTGGATGTGGTCTGGAACAATGCGTGCGCCACGCTCATCGGCAACATGGAAGTTCGCGGGACCATCGGGCGAGTGTTGCTCGAAGGAGAAATAGAGCCGGCCGGCTCGCTGCTGTTGAGCGGTGTGTGGATTGCCGGGCAGATCACTCTGAGCGGCCTCACTTCTAATGTGCAGCTGATGGATAGCACGCTGGTTCCCGGCCTGGCGCTGAATAATCATCTGCAGCCTGTTGCGCCGGGTGAGCCGAGCGTCATCGTGACAGCGGCAGAAGCAAGCCTTTCGCTCGTGCGTTGTGTCTGTGGACCGGTTGCCGCCAATGCCGGCGGGTCTGCGCGCATCTGCTCGAGCATCGTCGATGCTACCTCGCCATGTTGCGTGGCATACGCTGCACCGGACATGGCCTCAGCCGGTGCCGATCTTCACATAGAAGACAGCACGGTTATCGGCAAGGTCCACGCGCGGACGCTGCCATTGGCGTCGAATACGCTTTTCTACGCTCACCAGCCGCGCCGGGATCCATGGGCGGCTCCAGTATGGATCAGCCGCAAGCAGACTGGCTGCGTGCGTTTCTGCTGGCTGCCGTTCAACTCGATTACACCGCGCCGCTACGAATGCCTGCCGCCAGGCTCCGACACGCAGGCCGCATTGGAGCCGCGTTTTATATCGCTGCGTTATGGGCGGCCGGGATACGGCATGTTCAGCGGAGATGTTCCTCTCGCCATCTGGAATGGAGCCGATAACGGCTCGCAGATCGGTGTCTACCTGCAGATCCAGGAAAGCGAAGCGGTGAGAAATGTCCAGCTCCGTGCACCGGAATACTTACCCATCGGGCTGGAGAGTGGAATCTTCCTGCACCCGTCGCGCTGTGTCCTTGAAGAGGCGCCCGCGCCGGTCTTTGTTTACGGAAAGGCAATTCATCCTCGTGGCTGCGGCTGCGAACAAGAGGAGCGCCCGCAGTGGGCCGGCATCGGCGGCGGGCTTATGTAGCAACTGTAGTTACAAATAAGAAATGGCCAGGTGAGCGATGAAAGGCGACTTCAGCCGGATACGGTTTAACCCAGGCAGTCATTACACGGCTGTTCTAGAACAGCAGGGCCGTGTTGCACTCGATGCTGACGCGAATGAGAGATCTGCGATCCAGGCGTATCTTCGCAAGACCGAGACGATTGACGTAGTCGGCGAATATGGCGCGCCTGCAGATGTGGCAGGTTTCGCCATCACTCTTTCAGGCACCACGATCGTTATCGGCGCCGGACGCTACTACGTGCAGGGACTGCTGTGTGAAAACAGCCAGGATGGTCTGGCGTACGGCAGCCAGCCATACCTGATTCATCCATCAGTCAGTGACGGCTCTCTGATTGGCCAGCTGGCGCAAAGCGGTGGCGCCGTGCAGGTTTTTCTTGAGGTGTGGCAGCGTGTTGTGACGGCACTCGACGATGCCTGCCTGCGTGAGCCTGCATTGGGACAGGCCGACAGCACCGCGCGATTACAGACGGTCTGGCGCGTGGTTGCAGAATATGTGCAGCCCGCATCGGGCTTTTCCAGGAATGCTGAAACGGCCGCAGGCCACAGGTTGCCGCTCCGGCCACTCCAGGCCGCTTCTATCGATCGTTCCTCCGCGGTGAAGATGCAGGCGGCGTTGCGGCAAAAGACTTCGTCCGTTGTTGCCAGGCAACGGCTCGCCGCCACGCTCGCAGGAATTGAAGCTGAGAGAGGGACTCTTGCGAGCAGCGCTTCCGAAGCGCCAGCAGCGACGGTGGGACCGAATGTCACCGCGGACTGCTGCAGCCAGATGTACGCGGCGACCCCGTTCGTCAGCACGGGAACCATGTGCGCCGCGACAAACCAGGGAGCATCCGATTGCTCGTGCCAGCCGGTTGCAGCTGCCGGATACCAGGGGCTGGAGAATCAACTTTATCGTGTCGAGATTCATCGTTCCGGCGATGAATTGACGGCCATGTTCAAGTGGTCGCGCGAGAATGCGTCGGTCGTTACAGCCATCAACAGCGTGAACGGCGCGACGGTCTGGGTGGATTCGCTGGGGCCGGATGCAAATCTCGGCTTCCAGGTGAATCAATGGGTCGAGGTCTATGACGACAGCGCGATCTTCGGGCAGATACCGAACCAACCCGGTCTGCTCTACCAGATTCTGAGCATCGATCCAACCGGCCCGTCGGTAACCTTCACCTCGCCGGTCGTCGGAGTGGATACATCGCTGCATGCGCGCATGCGCAGATGGGACCAGTCTGGCGGAGCAGATACCATGGACGGCATCCCCCTGCCGGTCAATTCGTGGGCGACACTTGAGAATGGCATCCAGGTTAGTTTCGGAGCCGGCACCTACCAGGCGGGAGATTACTGGACGATCCCCGCGCGCACGGCATCGGGCACGATTGAATGGCCGCCATGCGGCAGCGATGGCAGCCTGTATCAACCTGCTCACGCAAACCCTGTCTATCGCGCTCCTCTTGCGTGCATTCACTGGAGTGATCTGACCGGGGCACCGCTGATTGAATCCTGCCGGCGCATCTTTTATCCGCTCACATCTCTGGCTCCAGGAGCTTCACAAGGTTCGATCCACATCTCGGCCTATAGCTGGCAGAACGATGATGTGATGACGTTCGATCAACTTCTCGCATCCGGACTCTCGCTGACGGTCGATCAACTGCCAACGTCTCCGCTGAGCGGATCGAGCATGATCGTGAGCATCGAGACGGTGAACACATCCATACTGAGTTCCAACAACCAGGAGGCGCGGGCAGCCGCTTCGAATACATCTGCGAAGCCGCTGTCTACGCTGATTAACTATGCGGAGCTGGTAAAAACTCTTCCCCTGCTTTCTTCCATCCTTGACTGGGATCTGTCGTTGAACATCAGCACCATGCAGATTCAGTGGATGCTGCCGAGTCTCGATCTCGACGGTGTTCGCGGTCTCTATCTCCAGATGATCAACCAGAACCTGCTGGGTCTGCTGGCAACCTTCGGGCTTGCTGCACGCGCGCGTGTAAAGCTTCTGGGTTCGGCGATCTTTGCGCAGAATGGAAACAACACCGCATATCTCGACGGCGAAAGTGCCGGTATTCCGTCGCTGCAGCAGGATGGAAAGACCCCATGCATTGCACTGCAGATGCCTTCGGGGAGCGGCCGAAAGACGAGTGATTTCGAAGGGTGGTTTTACCTCGCGCCTTACAACGATGTAGTGAATCTTTCGATGAACGCCACCTCTCTCACGATCGTGCTGTCACAGTTCGGCACGGTCTCAGGAGTTGTCACGGGGGATCCTCCCCAGGCGGTTACGCCACAGCTCACGGTACAGCTCACTTATCCGGCTGCATTGGCTGCGGGCGCCGCGGTGGATCTCTCGCTGACGGCAATTACAGCGGGCGTCAATCCAGGCAGCTATGTGAGCCTGGAAACAACCCGGCTCCTGATTCCAAAAGGACAGGATTCCGGCGCGGTCAATCTCAATGTGTTCGGCAATCCCGGTGAGGGCAACACTTACAACTTCCAGGTTGCGGCAGTTGCGGAGTTCGCCTTTGGATCTCCGGTTACGAAGATGGTTACGTTCAGCCTGATCGGTGTTCAGGGCGGCATCTCGGTTTTTCCGATCGGCAGAGCGCCGATCATTCCGGTTCTGTAGAGACGGTTAAGGGGGAGCCGTAATGCGTGCAGTGTGGTCGTTCTGGAGCAAGCCGTTCCGGGAGTACAAGGGGCGTATCTGGTACAGCCCGCTGCATCACCTGCTGGCATGGGGGCTGTCACAGCGGGCCGCGCGCAGGCATCATCCGGAGACCGTTCTGATTACCGACAGCGCCGGCAAGGCGCTGCTGGTCAATTGCCTGGGATTGTCCTTCGATCATGTTTCTACGGAGTTGGACACGCTCCACTCCGTCGATCCTGGCTGGTGGGCGCTCGGCAAACTGGTGGCCTATTCCCTGCAGGACAAACCATTCGTCCACCTCGATACTGATGTCTTTCTGTGGAAGGCCTTACCGCAGTCGCTGCTGTGTGCCGATGTTTTCTCGCAGTGCCCCGAAGATCATCCGCCGCTGGCGGAATGGTGCACGCCCGGTGACGTTGAGCATGCCTTCGAGCGGCAGGGCGCCACGCTGCCGGTGGAGTGGGAGTGGTCGCGTTCGCGCGGGCTGCGTTATTATCGCGAGGCTAACTGCGGCATATTCGGCGGCAATCGGGTCGACTTCATTCGCTATTATTCGAACCTGGCGATTGATCTCGTCCTGAACCCGGAGCATGCAGCCGCGTGGAACAGCTTTCACGACAGGTCCGGATTCAACATGGTGGTGGAGCAGTTTCTTGCGCAGTCCTGCGTGGACTTTCACCGCTCCCACCCCGACTCTCCTTTTCGCGGCGTGAGCATGCGGTATCTCTTCCAGAGTCTTGAAGAAGCCTTTCATCCCGATTCGGCGGTAAGAGCCGGTTTCACGCATTTGCTGGGCGACGCAAAGCGTGACACGTCGATCGCCTCCCGGATTGAACAGCGATGCCTCGACGAGGACAGGGATTTCTATCGGCATTGCGTGCAGCTTTCGCGCAGCGAAGCCGTTATGAATCCCGCGGGCTTGCAAGCCCGATGATCTTTAGAACAGGGAGTTCTGCTTGCGGGGCAACGGCAGTCCGAAGTGCTCGTAAGCGAGCCGGGTGGCCACGCGGCCACGTGGCGTGCGGTCGAGAAAGCCATGCTGGATCAGGAACGGCTCGTAGACCTCTTCAAGAGCGTCCTGCTCTTCGGCCAGAGTGGCGGCAAGGGTATTCAGGCCGACCGGCCCTCCGTCGTATTTCTCAATGATGGTCAGCAGAAGGCGGCGATCGAGCTCGTCGAAGCCGTGAGCATCGACTTCCAGCATCTTGAGTGCATGCTGCGCTGTGGCGCGGTCGATCTGCCCGGAGCCGCGTACCTGGGCGTAGTCTCGCACACGACGCAGCAGACGATTCGCAATGCGCGGTGTGCCGCGTGAGCGCATGGCGATCTCGGCTGCGCCGTCCTGGTCTATGGGCACGCCCAGCACCTCGGCGGATCGTTCGACGACATAGCGAAGGTCGTCGTCAGAATAAAACTCCAGCCGCAGCAGGATGCCGAAGCGCGAGCGCAGAGGCGAAGAAAGCAGGCCGGGCCGCGTTGTCGCGGCGACGAATGTGAATGGGCGGATGTCCATCACATGTGTGCGTGCGGCGGGACCCTGGCCGATGATGATGTCGAGCTTGTAATCCTCCAGCGCCGTGTACAGCTTTTCCTCAAGCACCGGTTGCAGGCGGTGGATTTCATCGAGAAAAAGCACCTGCTTTTCGCGCAGGTTGGTCAGGATCGCCGTAAGATCACCCTGGATTTGCAGAGCCGGACCGGAAGTCTGTTGAAAACCGACATCCAGCTCGTTGGCGATGATCGTGGCCAGCGTCGTCTTGCCCAGGCCGGGAGGCCCGAAGAGCAGCACATGATCCAGCGCTTCGCCGCGCGACTTTGCAGCTTCGAGCGCGATGGCAAGCTGCTCCTTGGCCTTTTCCTGCCCGATGAACTCCTGCAGGCGCCGCGGACGCAGCTTCAGCTCGAACTGGTTTTCGTCTTCCGAACGCGCCGCACTTACCAGCCGTTCAGGATCGTCTTTCCGCTGGGCCATTTGTATCGGAGTCTAAATCATTTGGCGGCGTCTTCGAGGACCTTGCCCCCATACGCTTGTTCCGCCGCCTGCTCATTGCCGGGCTGGGAAGCACTCTGCAGCCTGCGGGCTTTCATCCGCCGGTCTCTGAAGGCCAGGACGGGCTTTTCGACGAGATAGTAGCTCGCGCAGGCAAACAGAAATGCCATGGCGAAGTTGGCGGGAAATCTGGTCCACCACCCGTGGAGCGAACGAACAAAAAGAAACGGCTCCTGCCACAGATAGAGGCTGTAACTAAGGCGTCCGATCCACTCGATCGGAGGATTGTTCAGAAGTCTGTAGGGATGGCGAATGAAATGGTCGACTGAGAGCGTGATGCCGACATTGAGCAACGTGAAAAGGACCAGGGGCTGGAATCCGTGTGGATAAGGCAGCGCCAGCATGACGACGGTCAGGACAACGATCGGAATGATCAAGCGATCGATCCACTTCCGGAAGGGATCCAGCCTTGTTCCCAGCACGGCCAGCAGGCAGCCGGTTGCAAGCGCATCTTCCATCGACGGAAACCATTGAAGCATCGAAGGATAGTGCAGAACATACGCCAGCCCGCGAAAGATCGGACTGATGGCGATGCCGGCTATCAGGATTCCGGTTCGTCTACGCGGAAACAGCAGGAAGAGCAACGGCCATATCAGGTAGAACTGCTCTTCGATGGAGAGAGACCAAAGATGCCAGAAAATCGGCGCATGGCTGGAGTAGTTCTGGACGTAAAAAATCGCTACCAGGAAGTCTTTTAACCTGGCCAGGTGATGGCCGAAAAGCGCTACGGCAAGGATAAAAACGTATGCCGCCGGAAAAATTCGGTAGCTGCGGCGAATGTAAAAGCTCTTGAGGGAGATGGTTCCTGTTTTTTCCTCTTCGCGGAGCAGCAGGGTGGTAATCAGATATCCGGAGATGACGAAAAAGATCCGTACGCCAAAACCGCCGTAGGGTGATGGCAACGCCATCCAGTGCGGAAATCCATCGCTCTCGCTGGCATGGAAGACAAGCACGAGAAGGATGGCAATTGCGCGAAGTCCATCAAGCGAGGCAATGCGTCGGATTTGGTTGCTCATTTACTTCTCGGAAATAGGGATGGGCCGCGTTAACTCCGTTGACAATGGCGGCTGTCAAATTATTGTACCGGGCAGCAGTTTCAATCCTGCAATGCAAAGTGCAGCCTGCGCCAGCACCATCGCCACAGTGAGCCACAGGAACCAGCGGCGGTAGCGGGTTTCGAGCACGTCGGCGTAGACGCCGCCTGCGAAGGTCAGAAGAAACGGAATGGCCCAGAGCCAGGGTTCTGAGGTCACCCCGGTTGTAGTCAGCAGCAGAAGCAGCACGCTGACCGCCAGCGGCGAAGTGTTGCCGAAGTAGCGTGACCGCCGCGTGATGGCATACAGGCCGAGCGCTCCAGCCAGGGCAATCGTCAATCCGGCGTTCACGAGGTTCGAAAACAGTATGCGTGAACCGTCGAAGGAAAAACTCATCGCTGCGGCTTCGCTGCGGAAGACATAGCTGAAGGCATCCGGACGGAAGCCGTAGCAGGCAAAGAGGATCAGCATTGCCCCCAGCACCCACAGAATCAGCAGTGTGGGCAGGTAGGCGCGCTTGCCCTCGGCCAGGTAGGCCATGAAGCCGAGCGCCAGCAGCAGCGCGACAAGAAATGCCGCCACATGCGATGCCGCGGCGATGCCGAAGATCACTGTCAGCAGCACAATCCGGGGACGCCATTTCCTGCGCGGTCCCTGCATGGCATGCGAGACGCCAATGGCGGTATAGACAGCCGCAAAGAAGGCGAAGGCAGCCCAGATCTCGTTGTTCGGATAGGTAGCGGCGCGGACGATGGGTGGCGAGAAGCAGTAAAGTGCCAGAGCCAGATAGCCGCCTTCGTTTCCGAAGAGTCTGCGCGTTACCCACCAGAGGCAGCCGCCGAGTGCAAGCGCGGCAAACATGAACGGCAGCCGCAGCAGGATGCCGATATAGCTCAGCTCGTGGCGCATCTCCCAGGTCGAGGTAGAGGCTTCCTGTCCGGCGAAGATGCGTTCGATGGTCAGCGGAAGCCCGGCGGCGCGGTAGGCAAGCGTGCCGTCGTGAATGTTGCCGCAGCTGGTGAAATATCCAGCCAGAGGAGAGGGCTTTTCCCACATCTCCCGGCCGCAGCGCGCGTACTGGTAGTCGTCTTCAGAGAGCGAACGGTGCGCGATTACCCACAGACACTGGGCCAGCAGAAGGGTCAACAAAAGGGCCGCGATCTGTTGAGGCCGGTTGAATCGGAATTTACGCAGGCGTTGTTCGGAAGACGACATTTTCTTCAGGATAGAACCGATACTTCTGTTGCTTTTCTAAACTTCGGCCTAAAAAATCTGCTGTCAGTGTATATGTCTGCGGATGCCCTTTCAGTGCCCCCCGCAAACCGTTCATTACATGGGTTTAAAGTCCGTTGTCGCAGCCTAAATCTTACCGTATCATAGAGATAACTCTATTTGGCAGCCTTGAGCGCAGCTTCCCTGTCTCAGTTTCTACACGCGCGGCGTGCTGAAAGAACAACTATCTATGGCAGACGATCAGAACCCAGAACTCCCCCTTGGCGGCAATGGATCGAGCGGTGCGGGTGACCCCACCGGGGCCGCAAGCATTGTTCCTATCAACATTGAAGAAGAGATGCGCAAGTCGTATCTCGATTACTCGATGTCGGTCATCATTGGCCGCGCGTTGCCTGACGTGCGCGACGGGCTGAAGCCCGTACATCGCCGCATCATGGTCGCGATGGATCGCGAAGGCATGCAGTACAACAAGCGCTACTCCAAGTGCGCCGGTGTGGTGGGCGAGTGCCTGAAGAAATACCACCCGCACGGTGACAGCGCTGTATACGATGCCCTGGTGCGCATGGCGCAGCCCTGGGCGCTTCGCTACACGCTTGTCGACGGACAGGGTAATTTCGGCTCGGTCGATGGCGACCCGCCGGCGGCCTATCGTTATACCGAGTGCCGCATGATGAAGATCGGCAGCGAGATGATGGCCGACATCGATATGGAGACCGTGGACATGGTCGCCAACTTCGATGAAAGCACCACCGAGCCGGTCGTTCTGCCCACGCGTATTCCTAACCTTATCGTCAACGGGTCGAATGGAATTGCGGTCGGTATGGCGACGAACATCCCCCCGCACAACCTGACCGAGATCGTGAATGCGACGATCGAGCTGGTGAACAACCCGCAGGCGGGTCTGCTCGAAGTGCTTCGTCACGTGCAGGGGCCGGACTTCCCGACCGGCGGCTTCATCTATGGCCGCAGCGGCATTGCCAACGCCTACAAGACCGGCCGCGGCCGCTTCCTCATGCGCGCCAAGTGCGCCATCGAGAACATGAACCAGGGCCGCCAGGCGATCATCGTCAGCGAGATCCCCTACCAGGTGAACAAGTCGAAGCTGATCGAGCGCATCGCCGATCTCGTTAATGAAAAGGTCATCGACGACATCTCCGACGTGCGCGATGAGAGCGATCGCGACGGCATGCGCATCATGATCGAGCTGAAGCGCGGCGCCGAAGCCCAGATCGTACTCAACCAGCTTTACAAGCACACCCAGATGCAGGACAGCTTCTCGATGATCTTCCTGGCTGTCGTCAATGGCCAGCCGAAGGAGCTTCCGCTCGACCAGGCGATTCACCACTTCATCGATCACCGCATCGACGTGGTGCGCCGCCGCACGGCCTTCCTGCTGCGCAAGGCGCGCGAGCGCGAGCACATACTGCTCGGCTACCAGATTGCGCTCGACCACCTCGACAACGTCATCAAGATCATTCGCGGATCGAGCAGCCGCGCCGATGCCCGCGAGAACCTCTTCCAGTTCTTCTCCGGCCGCACCATCACGGTGCGCGACCAGGCGCTGACCGGCGTCACGCTCGACCCGGCTAAGTACAACATCGACCCGGCGACGATCATCACGGCCACGCTCACGCTGAGCTACCGCCAGATCGACGCCATCCTCGAACTGCAGCTCTATCGCCTCACCCAGCTCTCGATCGACGAACTGCTTAAGGAACTCGCGCAGGTGCGCGAGAACATCGCCGAGTACGAGTCGATCCTGGCTTCTGAGAAGAAGCTTCGCGCGGTGATCGTGAAGGAGCTGGAAGCGGTCCGCAAGGAATACGGAGACGACCGTCGCACGCAGATCCTCGACGAAGCAGCCGAACTGCAGCTCGAAGATCTGATCGCCGACGAGCAGGTCGCCGTGACGGTTTCACATTCGAGCTACCTCAAGCGGACGCCGATCTCTACCTATCGCCAGCAGCGGCGTGGCGGCACGGGACGCATCGGCATGAAGACGCGCGAAGAGGATTTCGTCTCGCAGCTCATCATCGATTCGACCCACGCCTACCTGCTCTGCTTCACCAATACGGGGCGCGTCTACTGGCTCAAGGTCTACGAGATTCCAGACGTAGGCGCGGCGGGCAAGGGCAAGTCCATGGCCAGCCTGCTGAATCTGCAGCCGGGCGAGACGGTTCGCAACATCCTGCCGGTTCGCAATCTCGAGGAAGAGGGCAAGTTCATCTTCTTCGCGACGCGCAACGGCACGGTGAAGAAGACGCCGCTCAAGGACTTCTGCAACGTCATGGCACGTGGCATTATCGCCATCGGCATCGACGACGAAGATGAGCTGATCGGCGCGCGACTGACCGACGGCAACCAGGTTGTCTTCCTCGCCACGCACGAAGGCATGGCCATCCGCTTCGACGAGAACGATGTGCGCTCCATGGGGCGTCCGGCTCGCGGTGTACGCGGCATTGACCTCGGCAAGAAGGACTATGTGGTCGGCATCGCTGTAACTCCCAAGGAACGCAAGGTCGATGGCGAGGGTGCTTCCTGTGCCTGCCTCATCCTCTCGGTGACCGAGCAGGGCTTTGGCAAGCGCACCGATGTGGACGAGTACCGTCTGCAGACTCGTGGCGGCAAGGGCGTGATCAATCTGAAGACGACCTCGCGCAACGGCAAGGTCAGCTCGATTCAGCTGGTGGACGAAACGTCGGAGCTGATGGTGATCAGCCAGTACGGCAAGATCATCCGCATCGACACCAAGACCATCCGCGCCGCAGGCCGCTCAACCCAGGGGGTCAAGCTGCTGAACCTCGAAGAAGAGGACAAGGTAGCCGCGGCCATGGTCATCCCACCGGAAGAAGCCAAGACGGAGCCGGAAAACGGCACGCTGCTTCAGTAAATAAAAGGGCGCTCGTGAGAGCGCCCTTTCGTTTTACCCCTTCACAAGTCCAATCCCCGGCACGCCATATCCTACATCCGCATCATCGAGCACCAGCACCCAGTCCGGCCCGTACGGCGGAGTTTTGAAATTCGCCTGCTCGGAATACGTCTCAACCCCGATCGGCTTCGCAAAACCGGTTCGCGTGTCGTACCACCAGGCGCGCAGGTGGCGTGTGCGCAGCTTTGCGAGATTCAGCCTGACTTCCTGGTCGTGCATGGGGATGTAGATCATCGCGAAGCTGCCGTCGCGGTCTCGTGTGGCCTGCATGTGCAGGATGCCCTGTCCTCCGTCATCGACTAAAAGCGACGGATCGGGAATGCGCGTGAAGTATGGACGTGACTCGATCAGTTGCCGCAGAAAGATCATCTGCCGTCCTGTCGGGCGTTCGAGCGCCGTCACCCAGTCCATATCGGCGTGGTTGATGATGCCGTTGCGCGCGTCGGCGAACTGCCAGATGGCGTGGTGTCCGTAGGTGACGCCGCATCCCCCTGCGAAGACCGAGCGATAGACCTGCTTGCGAACATCGTGATCGCGGAAGTATCCGGTTGCCGGATCCCAGCTCGGCCATGGGCTGAAAGGATGGTCCTCATAGTTCGGTTCAAGATCGAGCGTGGGCTTGGCCGGAGTCAGTGTATAGTCACGCGCAATCTGGTTCCAGATATCTGCATCATGCGCGCTGTGTCCGCTCTGAATGCCGTTCACCGAAAGCCAGGTCTCCTTATGCAGGAAGACTGAGGAAGATTCGGATCCGCCGGAAGGATGATAAAGAATCAGCGGCTCTGTCTCGCTTCCGTCTTTGAGCCCCCTGGCGAGCGCACGCCAGATCGGCTTCCAGTCGGTGTCGGCAGGCCAGCCCTGCCTCGCAGCGCGTTCGAGCATGCCCTTGTCCTGAATGCCTGTGAGTTGCGGTGGGCGATCTCCGCCGAGAATCCAAACGACGTTGGGCTCTCCGCGCATGCGATTGGCAAGGTAGCGGGTGTAAGCCTCAGCGTCTGCGAGATTGTCATTGCGAAAGATCTTTGGGCCCGCGCCCCACGGAGCCGTAAGCTTATCGCCCCATACCGGCACCAGCGCTACATAGAGTCCGCGCGATCCTGCTTCGCGGACGATCTCAACCACGCGGTCGAAGTACGCATCGACGGGTCTGCGCGGATCATCGTTCTCGAAGGGGCGCATGCCGAGCGGCGTCTCTTTCCGGATGCCGTCCATCTCTGCGAGTACGACGGTCTGAAAGATGCTGTAGCCCTGCCGCGCACGGGTCTGCAGATAGTGCGAGCATTCTTCGCGGGTGGTGCTGGCGATCAACTGCCATGCGGTGTCGCCCAGCCAGAAGAATGGTTTTCCGTCTTCGGTTTCGAGCAGATGCCCATCGTTGTGAACACGGATGCGAGGAAGCCTGGCGGGCTTCTCACTCGTCTGTACATTGGCAAAAGCGGGAGAAGCCGTAGCGGACGCGGCCAAAAAAGCTGCCGTTCCGGCTTTCAGGAAACCTCGTCGCGTGGGTGATTCCAAGAGAGACCTCGCAGGGAAAATGGCGTCGCGAAAGAAGCCTTTCGCGAACAGCGGCCATTAAACAGCCTTATGTGAATCCTCTGCAACTGGACCCTCCTCGCTTGCGCCATGTAGCATCCCAGACCTGAGGAGAAGACAATGCCCGTAACTGTTGAGACCGTAAACCTTGCCGACGCCCGACGAATCATCGCCGCGGCTGAGAAGAAAGCCGCTGAAATCGGTCAGCCCATGAATATCGCCGTCGCCGATGCGGGCGGTAATCTCGTTGCTCACGTGCGCATGGATGGAGCCTGGCTCGGCTCCGTGGATATCTCGATCAAGAAGGCCTTTACCTCGCGCGCCTTCGATATCCAGACCAAAGATCTGGCCGAGCATTCGCAGTCAGGCAAACAGTTCTTCGGCATCCATGCTTCGAATGACGGGAAGATCATGATCTTTGCCGGAGGCATTCCGTTGAAGAAGGGCGACAAGGTAATTGGAGCCATCGGCGTAAGCGGCGGCTCAGGCGACCAGGATCATGCAGTGGCCGAAGCGGGAGCTGCGGCGCTCTAAAAAGAAAGGGCGCAGAGTTTCTGCGCCCCTGACAAGCAAATCGATTTTGGTATCTAGCGAACGCGGGCTGCGACCAGCAAACCCGCGTTGTGCCGTGCCGGCGCATGAGGCTTCGCAACTGCAGCCGGAGCATACGAGCGATAGACCGAGATATGGAAGCACGACTGGTAGAACTCTTCCTCTACATCGAGCTTGCCGGCGGCCTGCAATGGGAAAAGATAGCCGCGCATCCAGGCGATCTCGGTGACAGAAAGACCCTTTTTCGCGATGTCCACTGCTGCGCCGGTCAGGTGTGGAGAGGCGATATCGCCATCGGCCGGAGCCGCGTTGCCGTTGATCTCCAGCAGATGACGCTGGTAGGCGACGGTGCGTACGGCCGAGTTCACCTGCAATGGCCGGTGGAAACGGGCGTAGTGAGCACGCGAGAGATCGGACAGGAACTTCGCTGTCCACGGACGGGTGTAGCGCCGGTTCATCGGCAGTCCGTCATTGACACGCAGGGTATAGCTGGCTGGCAGCAGTACCAGCGCTTTCGATGCCCGCAGGCTGTTCAGCTCGGCATCGTCTTCGATGCGGTCGAGCCCATCGGCTTCGGTGCGCACATTCTGGCGAACCAGTGAGGCATGCGTGCCAACGAGCGGCAGCAGGTCCATCCGGACTCTCTGAACGGGAACGGGATCGATCTGTTCGGGCACGGAGGCATCCGCGACGGCAACCGCCTGGTGGCGGCGTCGGCGTTCGTGGGCGCTTAGGTGCCGTGGCGTGGCAGCGTTTCGGCGGCGAACCGCGAGCGTGGCCTCTACTGGGTGGGCGGTGTGATGGCTTGAAACTGCGCGAGCGCGCCTGACGGCACGTTTGGGAGCCAGCCGGGAGTGTTTCGTTACGGCGACAGCAGGCATCGCCAGTCCGAAAACCAGGGCAAGTACGACAACAAGTTGGATACGACGCATGAAGGTGGACCGCGGAGAAGCGAGTCCAGAGCTTCCCCAGCATATCGAACCCTGAAGACCGAAAAAAGTAGCCAGTAGGGTTCCCCGGCAGGAAAAGGTCGAAAGAATTTGTGACCGGTGGCAGGGCGTGCACAGCGGAATTTCATGGGCTTTCCTGCCTGAGGGAGTAAAATCCCGCAAAGACAGAAACGCCGTTTAACCAGATTCCCGAGGCATTATGAACGAAGCCATTGTTGCCGCCCCCGCTCTGACCGAAACCCAGCGCGTCGTCGATACTTTCGTCGCACCGTCGAAGACCTTTACCGACCTGCTGCGCAAGGCGACCTTCTGGGGTCCGCTGATCATCATGATTGTAGTGGGCGTTATGTTCTCTTTCTCCGTGCAGCAGAAGGTCGGCTGGGAAAAGGTGACAGAGAACAACATGCACCAGTCGCAGAAGCAGGAAGAGAACTGGGAAAAAATGCCGCCCAATGCAAAAGTGATCACGGAGAAGATCACTGCCGGCATCACCTACGGCTACATCGTGATGGTGCTGATATTTACGGCGATCATCGTGCTGCTGGTGTGGGTTACGGTGAACTTCGGATTCGCCGGGACCGCGAAGTTCGGACAGGTATTCGCCGTCTACATGTATGCCAACCTGGTGATGAACATCAAGTTCCTGCTGGCGATCATCGCGCTGTTTGCCGGCGTGGCGCCCGATTCGTTCCTGCTATCGAACCCTGTCGGAACCAATATCGGTTACTACCTTGGCACCGACATGCCGAAAGCCCTGCTGGCCTTCGCGAACCATGTCGATCTGTTTGAAATCTGGTCCCTCATCCTTTGCGTGATCGGAGTTTCGATCGTCGCGAAGGTTTCCCGTGGCAAGGCAGCCGCAGCGGTTGTCGGTTGGTGGCTGATCATTGTGCTGGTCGGCGTCGCGGTCGCCGGAGCCCAGAGCTAAAATCTAGCCTTCGGTGCAGATCGAACAGATCTCTGTGCCGAAGCGCGAGGCCTTTTCCGGGCCGATGCCGGATATCTGCAGCAGGTCGTCCATCGTCCGCGGCCTTTCGAGCACGATGGCACGCAGGGTTTTATCTCCAAAGATGCGGAAGGCGGGGAAGCCATGCTTCTTCGCCTCGCCGGACCGCCAGGCGCGCAGGCGCTTCTCGCGTTCAGCCTCGGCCGGAGAAAACGGCGTCTCGTCGTCTGCTGGAGCAGCCGAGGATGGCGCCGCTGCCTTGCCGGACGAACTCTTCTTCGCGCTGCGTGCAGGCTTGCGGCTGCGATCCTGCGTCTCGGTTCCCGAGGCGTCTGGCAGCAACAGTTCGGGTGGCGTTTCGGTCAGCTCTTCACCTTCGGAGGTAAGGCCGACTTTGCGGTAAGGAATGGTGCGGCCATCCGTCTCGAACGTAGCCTCTTCCATGGTCGCGTAACCGCCGCGGGCCAGCGAAACCAGCAGCGTCTCGAACTCGTCACGGTCCATCTGCTCGCGGGGAAAGAGCTGCTTGTGCAGCTTGCCGACGGACGAGCCGCGCGTGCCGCGCAGCGTGCGGATCACGTCCATCACCGTCCGCTGTTCGAGATCGGTCAGCGGGCGGAAGACCTGCGCAATTGCCTGTTCCGGCGCACAGAAGTCGCAGATGCCGCATAGCCGCCCGGAGTCTTCCTCATCACCGAAGTGCTCGATCAGAGCGGCCATGCGGCAGCGCGCGCCTTCGGTAAAGCGCATCATCTTTTCCACCTGTGCCTGCCGGTTCGAGCTTTGCGCGGAGTAGGGTGCACGCCAGGTGGTGTTGCCCCTGGTGACGTTGCCTTCAAAATCGATAACGGCGCCGCCGTGCGCCGCCAGCTTGTCCAGCGCCTTACCGAAGACTTCGGCATCCATCTTCAGAGCGTCGCGGACTTCGTCTGCGGGACGTGGCTCGGCCTTCAGCGATTTCACGATCCGGTCGAGGATATCGAGCTCGGGGTAGTCGCGCTGGTAGAAGAAGTCATGCGTGCGCCGGTCGGCGTAGGAGTGCATCAGGATCGTCCGGCTCGGCTTGCCGTCGCGTCCGGCGCGGCCGATCTCCTGGTAGTAGCCCTCGAGCGCGGCGGGAAGCGCGATGTGGATCACCGTGCGGACATCCGCCTTGTCGATACCCATGCCAAAGGCAATGGTCGCGACCACGACCTGAACAGCTCCCTCGATGAAGTGCCGCTGGATCCGTTCGCGGGTTTCGGGGTCGAGCCCGGCGTGATAGGCGGCAGCCGGGAAGGCCTCGCCCAGTACGCGCGCGGTCTCCTCGGCCTCTTTGCGTGTGGGTGCATAGACGATGGCCGGTCTGCGCTCCTCGCGCGTGAGCAGTTCGCGGGCAAGCTGGGCGCGGCGGGGCTTTGAAACCTCGACGGCTTCGATGGCGAGATTTTTTCTGCGGAAGCCGTGGATGAAGCGGGCGGCATTCTTCAGGTGGAGCTGATTGAGAATGTCGTCCTGAACGACCGGCGTCGCCGTAGCCGTAAGCGCTATCACTGGCGCGGGCCGCAGTGCCTGCAGTGATTCACCCAGCAGGCGGTAGTCAGGGCGAAAATCGTGTCCCCAGCCGGAGATGCAATGGGCTTCGTCGATGGCGATCAGGTTCGGCTTGCGCTTGGCCAGCATCTCGACGAAGCCGGGCACGCGCAGCCGTTCCGGCGCGAGGAAGAAGAACTGCAGGTTGCCGTCGAGGTAGTCGCGGCAGACAGCGCGCGAAGCCTCGCGGTCGAGTCCCGAGTGAATGCGCCCCACCCGCAGTCCTAAAGCCGCCAGCTTCGAGGACTGGTCTTCCATCAGCGCAATCAGTGGACTCACCACCAGCGCCGTACCGCCCCGCGCCAGCGCAGGGAGCTGGTAGCAGAGCGATTTGCCCGCACCCGTAGGCATAACCAGCAGCACGTCGCGGCCGGAGATGGCAGCGCGGCATACCTCTTCCTGGTTGGCACGGAAGTCCGGAAAACCGAAGACCTGCCGGAGAACGTCAATGGGGGCTCGCACTGCCTGATTCATGCGGATCGTTACTTATGAGTTTATCGCGAGGGTAGCCTGTGCGGGTTTGACCGGTCCGGCCTGCTACACGATGGTTCCGGATCAAAGACTACGGCGCCACCATGCCATTTTGGGAAGCATAAGGTATTGCCTCAACGCGCAATGAACATTCTCGTCTAGTGTGTCTCCGGAAAATACGGTGAGTAGTAGAGGATTCATTTAAGCGGCCAACTTGGTCGCTAAATGGCGAAAGCCTCGGTGGCCACCGAGGCTTTCGCTCAACTAAGGAGGTAGGGATGGAGAAATCATCCTCACCAGACCGTAGGCCCGCTCAGGTTACAGCCTGGGCGAAAGCCTTGTGGGTTGTTGTGAAAGTCGGTGCCGATATCTGGCGCCTTATCTGGCGCCTGTTTCACTAGACCCTGAATCACTAGCCCCGGTCTGCCAGCAGGAACTGGCAGGCCGGGCTTATGTAATTATCGTCGGCTTATTTTTTACAGGTGTCAATTCAAAATCTGTGACGCCTGTTGCACTATTCCTGCCAGCGGCGGAAGACAAGCGATCCGTTGATGCCGCCGAAGCCGAAGGAGTTCGACAGCGCGGCGTTGATGGTCATCTCGCGTGCCACATTGGGAATGTAATCCAGCTTGCACTCGGGATCGACGTTGTCGAGGTTGATCGTCGGTGGAGCCTTCTGGTTGATCAGCGACAGCACCGTGATGCCTGCCTCCAGGCCGCCGGCGCCACCGAGCAGGTGCCCGGTCATCGACTTGGTCGAGCTCACCTTGAGCTTGTGGCTTGTGGCATGCTCGCCGAAGACGATCTCGATCGCGCGCGACTCGTTTCCGTCGCCCAGAGGCGTAGAGGTGGCGTGCGCGTTCACGTAATCAATTTCGGTCGGGTTGATCTTCGCATCGCGTAGAGCTGCGCGCATGCTGCGCTGGGCGCCTTCACCGTCGGGCGCGATGCCCGTCATGTGGTAAGCGTCCGCGCTCATGCCGTAGCCGCAGAGCTCAGCGAGGATCTTCGCGCCGCGTGCCTTGGCGAACTCCAGCTCTTCCAGAACCAGGATGCCCGCGCCTTCGCCCACCACGAATCCGTCGCGGTCCTTGTCGAAAGGACGGCTAGCCTTGGAAGGGGCTTCGTTCCGGGTGGAAAGGGCGCGCATGGCAGCGAATCCGCCGACAGACATCGGCGTTACCGCGGCTTCGGAACCACCTGCGATCATCACGTCGGCATCGCCGTGCTCGATGATGCGGAAGGCGTCGCCGATGGAGTTTGCGCTGGTGGTGCAGGCGGTGGCCGTCGCCGAGATCGGTCCCTTGGCGCCGTACTTGATGCTCACATGACCGGCTGCCATGTTAACGATGGCTGCCGGAATGAAGAAAGGCGATATCTTGCGCGGGCCGCCGGAAAGGAGGTTCGAGTGTTCGCGCTCGATGACCTCAAATCCGCCGATTCCCGAACCGATGTATGTGCCCACACGGTCGGCGATCTCCGGCGTAATCTTCAGGCCGGAGTGCTCGATCGCTTCCTGTGAGGCAGCAATCGCAAGATGGATGAAACGGCCCATCTTGCGTGCTTCTTTCTTGTCGATGAACTGCAGCGGATCGAAGTTTTTCACTTCGGCTGCAAAGGTCACGGAAAAACCGGTCGTGTCGAACTGGGTAATGGGAGCAATACCGCCCTTGCCGGCCGACAGGTTCGCCCAGACTTCGGGCGCCGTGTTACCGACCCCGCAGTTCAGTCCCAATCCTGTGACTACAACACGCCGTTGCAAAGTTACTTGCCGCCCTTCGCGTTCTTATCGATGTAATCGACTGCGTCCTTGACCGTCTTGATCTTCTCGGCGTCTTCGTCCGGAATCTCGATGTCGAAGGCTTCTTCGAACTGCATGACCAGCTCGACGACGTCGAGCGAATCCGCGCCCAGGTCTTCCTGGAAGGAGGCGCCAGGCGTTACCTCGGCCTCATCCACCTGCAATTGCTCGACGATGATCTGTTTTACCTTTTCTTCCACTGCTGCCATGCCTGTCTCCTCTTACAACTGAATAAATGCTAAAAACCAAAACCCTTGGGACCCGGAAATAAGCACTGTTGCCGGGAGGCACAGCCCATAATAGCCCCGAAATTCCAAGTCTACTAACCGCCTGAAATCGTGTAAAGCGGACGGGGAAGCTTTCTTTTCAAGGATTCACATGCGGACAAAGGGATTCACAGGGCATACCGATTTTCCCGGCGGTATATTCAGGCATGGTCCTCGAAATCCTCCTCGCCTTGCTGGGCGGCGCTGCCGTCGGCGCGGCCCTCGTATGGGCTCTTGCCGCTGGCCGCTCGCGCACCCACGAGACTGAGATGCGCGTTGCCTCCGAGCGGCTTACCGCCGAACTTGCTTCAGAAAAACAGCGCGCCACTGTCCTCCAGGCGGAACGCTCAGCCTACGCCGAACGAGACGCAGCCCAGGGGCGGCAGCTCACCCAGCTCGAATCCGACCGCGCCGGCCTTGAAAGCAGTGTTCGCCACCTGACTGACGCCGCGGCCCAGCAAAAGATAGCTCTTGAAGCCGCCGCAACCTCTCATAGCGAATTGCGAACCCAGAATGCCGAGCTGGGAGCTCAGGTAGCCCGGCTCCGTACCGCCTTTGAGGCAGAACAGAAGAATGCCAAGGAGAAGCTCGAAACCCTGACTGCCGCAAAGCAGGACATGGCGAACCAGTTCGAAGCGCTGGCCAACAAGATCCTCGATGAGAAGTCCAAAAAATTCACCGAGCAGAACCAGGCGAACCTCGGCAACCTGATCGCCCCGATCAAGGAAAAGTTCAGCGAGTTCCAGCAGAAGGTTGAGAGCCTGGAAAAGGACGGCATCGCCGGGCGTTCCGAACTGAAAACGGAAATCGCCCAGCTCCGCACCCTCAACGAGCGCCTCTCGCAGGAGGCGAACAATCTCGCCGGTGCGCTCAAGGGCTCGTCGAAGACGCAGGGCGACTGGGGTGAATACGTGCTCGAGAGCATCCTCGAAGCCTCGGGCCTGCGCAAGGGACATGAGTACCGTGTGCAAAAGAGTTACGCCCAGTCGGAAGATGCCGACCGTGCAAACGCGCGGCCCGATTTGATTCTCGATTTGCCAGGAAAGCGAAACTTGATACTCGATGCCAAAGTTTCGCTGAATCAGTACAGCACGTACTGCAATACCGAGGACGGACAGGAGCGGGAAGTAGCCCTCAAACAGCACCTCAGCTCAGTTCGGAAGCACATTCGTGACTTATCCGATCGTAATTATCAGAAGCTTTACGACATCAATACGCCAGATTTTGTAGTGATGTTCGTGCCGATAGAACCTGCCTTCATGCTGGCGATCTCTCATGACGGTAACCTTTGGCAGGAGGCGTGGGACAAGAACATTTTGCTAGTAAGCCCGAGTACTCTTTTGTTCGTCCTGCGCACCGTCTCGCACCTTTGGCGGCAGGAGCTACAAGCGAAGAGTATTCAAGACATAGTTAAGAAAGGTGGTGCCCTGTACGACAAACTTGCGGGCGTTCTTGAAGATCTAACGCAGGTGGGTGACAGGCTAGGCAAAGCACAAGAAGCCTATGAAAGTGCGTATAAGAAGCTGGCGCTGGGTCAAAATAACGCTCTTCAGCAGGCTGAAGCTTTCAAAAAATTAGGGGTGAAGCCAACTAAATCCATAATAAAAGCTCTTCCACAAAAGATTGCCGAGGTAGTCGACCTCGACGCCGTCCCCGTGCAGGAAGAGCTGCTGGAACTGGCAGCGGCGGAAGAGAACGACTCCGCCAAAAGCTGAAAGACGTTCACCGCAAAGACGCAAAGGCCGCAAAGTCTCGTAACCTTTGCGGCTTTTCTTTGCGCTCTTAGCGTCTTCGCGGTGAATGATTTACCTGTGCTCGCAGCAAAGCGACTTACTGTGCTCTGAGCCCTGTACTCTCAAAAACTGAACACCGGCCCAAGCTGCACCTGTACGCCGCCGCGATTGATAAAGTCCTCATGCGAGAGCCAGGTCAGGTAGGGCGGTTTGCCGATTCCCGGGTCTTGCGTGCATGCGGTACCGTGGTTCAGCCATTGCAGGGATGTCGCAAGGCCGATGCCTGAGCCATCCAGGCACGCCTGCCGGTAGCGGACCAGCGTATCGCCCACGCCCGCGCGAAGAGCGAATTTCTTCGAGAGTTTGTAGTCCGCAGTCAGCATGAAGTTCCACGCGAAGTGCGTAATCGTGCCCTGCTGCGGAGCCGGTTCATCCGGCTGCGGACTGGTTTCGTAAGCATCGTCGAACTGCACAAAGCCGGGCCGCACTGCGATGTTCAATGCGTAGTTCTGCGTGTTGATACCGGTGCGGATTCCGAAGAAGCCTGTCGTCATGTTGCCGCCCGCGCGATCCGAAGGCAGCGGGCTCGCCGATGGCTGGTGTGATACATCCGCATCGGCGTAGAACGGGCCAGCCAGCCTGTACGACACTTCCACGCCTGCTCCGATGGCCGTACCGCGACAGTATTCGCAGCCCTCTTTCGTGATCGTCGTCGAGAGCGAAGTGAAGTGTGGCGAGATCTGGAAGCGCGGCCATTCGACCTGGGGGACGTCCGGCATAAAGTGAACGGCGTAGTAGCTGCCGTCGACAGTGTCGTCGCCGTACTCTGCGTCGCGGTACCATGGCAGCCGCCAGCGCAGCGCATTGCTGAAGGTGCGCGTCGGGTTCAGGGCGCCGCGAATGGCCTTGGCATAGCGCTTGCCTCCGGTGCGTTCCTGGATGCGCTTGCCTATCTCCTTATCGATCACGTCTTCCCCAACAGACCAGAGGGTTCCGACGGTTGGCGTGATGATGAAGTCCACCCAGCCCGTGTTGTTGGTGTACTTGTTGTTCGGCGGCAGGAAGTTCTGCGCGTTGCAGTGCATCTGGCAGCTCACGCCATAGGTGTAGCCGCCTTCATTGCCGAGTCCTGCTTCACCAGTTGGCCCAATCTCGGAGTAAGTGCTGTACGCTGCCGACCAGAGCAACGCTTTGAAGCGTGACATGGTGTATCCCGGATCTCCAAACTCGAGGCGTGCCTGCGCTGGGCTGTTCTGGATCTCGATGAAGGATGTGACCGCACCCTGCATGGGATGGCCGATGTAGTTCACGAGGAAGTCGTCGCCGTCGTTCCAGCGACGCATGTTGAACTGGTGCAACGAGGCGATGTAGTCGTGCCAGTAGGGCTTGGTGTACGTGACCTGACGCAGGGTGTTGTCGCTGAGCAGGCGAAAGCCGTCCTCGACCACGTTGAACTCGAAGGATTGGATCAGCAGGCCTTTCCAGTTATAACTAGCGTCTGGCGGACTTGGCGGCCGAGGAGCAGAAGGGTCCTGCGTGTCCAGATCGAAGCGCATACCTCCCGCGCGGGGGAGGTCCGGCGTAAAGCCTTCTGCATGGAACCGCGGTGCAAACTGGGCCAACCCGGGTAAGACAAAAATCAGACTGAGAACAAAAAGCCAGCGCCTGCGCAACAATCCTGCCATCACTCTTTCATTGTTTGAATATTCGCCGCAGTACTGAAGTACGAGCGATGCCTGGATCTCGACGCAGGCCGAGGCCTGGTTTAACGGGTCTGCTTCCCTGTGCCTGTGAAGGAGCCTGTGGAATGCTGACCAGCAGGCGTATCGGGATGCCGTTCTTCCTGGCCCCTGTCGACGTTATCCTGCAGCGCTTCATGCTGCGCCTGCTTCTTGCCGGCCGGATGCCCGTGCTCAGTCTCAGTCGGTTGAACGCTGGCAGGGTTCGAGTGCTTCGCAGCTTCGGAAGGATGATCGTGGTTTTTTGTTGTCATCGCAAACCTTCTGCCGTCAGAAGACGGTCTAGTGATTTGGATGCAACTTTCAGGAGCGCAAGCGTTACTCTCGGGCAAAAGCATCCCGAAAACGCTGCCAGGTCGCGGACAGTTCTTCCGGTAGTACGCGCGTTTCGGCTATCACGGTCATAAAGTTCGCATCGCCGGTCCAGCGCGGCAGAGCGTGCAGATGCAGATGTTCCGTGACCCCGGCGCCTGCGGCTTTACCCAGGTTTAGCCCCATGTTGATGCCATTCGGTCGATACAGGTCTTTCAGAACGAGTTCCACTCGCTGAGCCAGTGCGATGAATTCCTGCGATGTCTCCAGATCGAGCGCTGCCAGCGACTTCTCATGCAGGTACGGGAGCACCATAACATGACCGCCGTTGTACGGATAGCGGTTCAGGCACAGGAAGACCCTTTCCCCGCGATAGACAATGCCTGCCGCCTTTTCCGCGTCATCCACCGGCATACCATGCTCGATTGCATAGTCTGCCGAAGCGATCATGTTGCAGAACACACATTGCAGATCGCCGGGCCACGCAGAGAGTTCCGGAGCCACCCCTTTGCGAGGGTCGGGTTCGGTATCGGATACATAGGCGTAACGCCACGGCGTCCAGAGGTGGTCCATAGCAGCAGTGTAACGGGCGGCAGGCTGACGTCGAATGACAAAGAAAAACTCCCTGCCTGGGCAGGGAGTTTTTCTTTACGGTGCTAAAGCAGGCTAGCGTGCAGCTTTGACTCCGGCAGCGGCCTGTTCCTTCAGGGCAGCGGCCTTGTCGGTCGCCTCCCAGGTGAAGCTGGGCTCGGTGCGTCCGAAGTGTCCGTAGGCCGCGGTCTGCTGATAGACAGGACGGCGCAGGTCCAGGCTCTCGATGATGCCCTTCGGTGTGAGATGGAAGTTCTCACGAACCAAGTGCTCGAGATCTTCCTCGGAGACCTTGCCGGTTCCGAAAGTGTCGACCAGGACGCTGACAGGCTCGGCTACGCCGATGGCGTAAGCAAGCTGAACCTCGGCACGGTCGGCCAGGCCGGACGCGACGATGTTCTTGGCGATATAGCGGGCCATGTATGCAGCAGAGCGATCGACCTTTGTCGGATCCTTGCCCGAGAACGCGCCTCCGCCGTGACGGCCTGCGCCGCCGTAGGTGTCGACGATGATCTTGCGGCCGGTCAGTCCGGTGTCGCCCATCGGTCCGCCGATAACAAAGCGGCCGGTCGGGTTGATGTGGTACTTGGTGTTCTCGTCGAGCAGCTCGGCGGGAAGAACGGCCTGGATGACTTCCTTCAGGATGTCGGCGCGAAGCTGTTCGGTGGTGATTTCCTCGGCGTGCTGGGTCGAAATGACAACTGCATCGATGCGGACCGGCTTGTGGTTCGCGTCGTATTCCACCGTCACCTGGCTCTTGCCGTCAGGACGCAGATAAGCGAGCTTGCCGTTCTTGCGAACTTCCGAGAGCTTGCGGGTGAGCTTGTGGGCCAGCGAAATGGCTACCGGCATCAGCTCTTCGGTCTCGTTGGTCGCGTAGCCGAACATCATGCCCTGGTCGCCGGCGCCGCCGGTGTCCACGCCCATGGCAATATCGCCGGACTGCTTGTTGATCGAGGAGATTACAGCGCAGGTGTTCGAATCGAAGCCGTAAGTGGCGTCGTTGTAACCAATGCCGTCAACGACCTTACGCACCAGCGTCTGGAAGTCGACATAAGCATTGGTCGTGATTTCACCGGCGATGACTACGAGGCCGGTAGCGGTCAGCGTTTCGCAGGCAACACGGCTCTTGGGATCCTGTTCAAGGCAGGCGTCCAGAATGGCATCGGAAATCTGGTCAGCAATCTTATCGGGGTGACCCTCGGTCACCGATTCAGACGTGAACAGGAACTTCTCACGTGCGGACAAATTAAAACCTCCGTTTAAGGATGGCTCCCGGTTGCCGCAATCGAAAATTCCGGTTGTGCCGGCGCGACAAGGTAGAACCGAAGAAAAACATCCAACGTAATGGTACTAAACCGGACTGCACAGGGGCAAAGAAAGCTCCTTCGGGCGGGAATTTTGCCCCTCAGCGGCAGATATTCGCAGCGAATGGGGAATTTACCGCAGAGCATTTACTCCACTGTTTCACTGGCCATGAAGTTATCCATCAACGTCAGTTGTTTCGTTTGAACGGCGCTGTTGTTTCTGCGGGTTTCAGGCAGAAAGCCTGTGAGCAGGCCGATGGCTGGCAGGAAGGAGCACACTTTATAAACGAAATCGATGCTGGTGTGGTCCGCGAGCCTGCCGAGCACGGCTGCACCAAGGCCACCCAGTCCAAAAGCCAATCCAAAAAACAATCCTGAAACCATGCCGACTCGCCCAGGCAGCAACTCCTGCGCATACACCAGGATGGCAGAGAAGGCAGAGGCGATGACGAGGCCGATCAGAACGCTGAGCACGATTGTCGCCGGCAATGACACATAGGGCAGAAGAAGAGTCATCGGCAGCACGCCCAGGATCGAGATCCAGATCACTCTCTTGCGGCCGATCCTATCGCCCACCGGCCCGCCAATGACTGTGCCGGCAGCAACCGCCGCCAGAAAGAAGAACAGGTCAAGTTGAGCGTCCCGCTGCGACAGGCGGAAGTGGCGCATCAGGTAGAAAACGTAGTAACTCGTGATGCTGGCCAGATAGAAGTACTTCGAGAGAGTAAGCATTATCAGCACGGTGAGAGCACCGCCGATCCGCTTCCGGCTAAGGGTGTGGGGTATCTCTGCCGAAAGCCGATTCTGGCTAACACGATCCTGCTTTCGATACCAGTAACCCAATCCTGTCAGCAGGACGATCCCGAACAATGCCGCGAGGGTGAACCAGGCGAGGCTCTGCTGGCCGCGCGGCAAGACGACAAAGGCGATCAGAAGAGGCCCGATCGACTGGCCGAAGTTGCCGCCGACCTGGAAGATGGATTGCGCCATCCCATGCGCTCCCCCTGACGCCAGGCGCGCAATACGTGAGGTCTCCGGGTGAAAAATCGATGAGCCGATGCCAAGCAACGCGCCGCCGACAAGCAGCATGGAGTAGTGTTGCGCGAAGGCAAGCACCAGTAGTCCGCTCATGGAGGTAGCCATGCCAAACGGCAAGCCAAATGGTTTAGGCCGCTTGTCTGTATAGAGCCCCACCAGGGGTTGCAACAGCGATGCCGTGAGCTGGAAGACCAGGGTCAGCGTTCCAATCTGCGCGAAGGAGAGGTGGAAGTTGCCCTTGAATAGCGGGTACGCGGCGATAAACAGGGACTGCAGCATGTCGTTCAACATGTGGCAAAGGCTCGCTGCTCCCAGCACTGTGTAGACGGCGCTATTTTCCTTCGGCTGCTTCATGATTTCTCTCATCGCGTTTGTTCTCGATTAGCCTCATCTCGAACAGTACAATCCCATGGAAGCGGCCCACAACTTTGGATGGGACAAAATCTTATGCGATTGGGCCATCGATTCAGCACCGGCATAGACAAATACTTCGTAGACTCCTCACGGCCTGTGCTGGCGTTGGGCGGAACGTATCCGGTCTCTCATCACGTGGGACTTCACAGTCATCGGCGCAGCCAGCTTTTCTGTCCGTTATCCGGAATTGCCATGGCATCGACTTCGCAGGGTGCGTGGGCCGTTCCTGCCGGTCGCGGGCTATGGATCCCCGCGGGAGTGCGTCACGAGCTTCGTATGCAGGGAACTGTGCAGATGCAGAGCCTTTACATCGACCCTGCAGTTCTGGCAGAGATGCCGAATCGCTGTCGTGTTCTCGGCATATCGCCTCTTATGCGAAGCCTCATGACAGAGGCCGTGGTTTTGCCAGTTCGGTATGAGCACGGAGGACGCGCTGAAGCGCTGATGCGTCTTATTCAGTTCGAGATCAACATGCTGGCGGAACTGCCGCTCTCGCTTCCGTTGCCTATCGATAAAAAACTCGCGCGCCTGTGCCGGAAGTTTCTTCGCCGCCCCAATGTCACGGACGGCATCAACGACTGGGCTGAAGCGCTTCACATGAGCCGCCGCACCTTCACCCGCCTGTTCCGCAGTGAAACAGGTCTGAGCTTCGTAGCCTGGCGTCAGCAGGCCTGTATTCTGGCAGCGTTACCGAAGCTCGCCAGCGGTGTATCCGTGACCAGGACAGCTCTCGATCTTGGATATGAGAATCCGGCCGCATTCACAATGCTTTTTAAGCGAGTTCTCGGGGAGTCTCCCAGGTCGTACAACGCTTCGCCGGGTCATGGATCGACCTCGTTTTCCAGCAGAGAAAACGGAGACGGTTGAGCGCGGCACTCACTCTCTGCACGATCAGTGATTCGCAATCGTTTCCAGGCGCGTGCGGTGCGGTCAATCGATCAGGCGAGGGTGTTTTTGAAGCGCGGCGATGAAACGCAGGTATGGGAGACGCCCGTTACATGGAGCGCTCCCTCCTCGGAGATTCTGCCGTGGACATAACGCCAGACAAACCAGCCCAGCCCAACCAGGATAAGCAGAAGTACGGCTACCCCGGCCCAGCGTAGTTTTCTGGCGGGGCGGATGTCTTCTTCGATTTCGCGCGTCTTGCTGACGTTTTCAGCGAAGGCGATCCAGTCGGCGTCGTCGAATTTGAGCTTGCCGCTCTGCTGGTATGCCGCCATGTAGCGGTTGACCCACTCTTCCTCGTCGAGGCCGACGATGCGGGCGTAGCTGCGGACGATTCCCTTATTAAAAACACCACCGGGTAGCCGCTCGAAGTTTTCCTCTTCGAGCGCCACAAGATAACGGTTGCTTATTTTTGTGCTGTTGCTGATGGAGTCGAGCCCTATGCCGCGGCTTTCGCGTTCCATCCGCAACTGACTGCCAAATTCGCCCATGCTTCTGATCCGCCCATAAGCTGGCTATATCAATTTCGGCTAAACTGCAGTGGGTCCTAGGTTTAAAGCCAACCATAAAGCCACCAGATCAGCTCAGTCAAAAGAATTTTGCAATTTTTCGGCTCAATTGCCTGTTTGCACGTTACTTTTTGCTGCTTTTCCGGGCCCTTGTCCCATGATGAGACGGGCACAGCGTCGATGACAACCCTTACAGATCAATTTTCTGGGCGATAATTTCGCTTTGTTACACTCAGCTAAGAATGTTTTCGATGCGGGAAAGGAGGCCTGAAAATAGCCAACTTCCGGCCGAAAGCATCATAAAAATGTCTTATGAATAAGCTGGTTATCGGCAACATCCTTCATCGTCCCCTGCGCACCGCAATTAGCGTCGTTGCCGTCGCGATCGAAGTGGTCATGATCCTGTCGATCGTCGCCATCATGGTGGGTAAGGTCTCCGGAGCCAGCGAACAGACCAATGGCATCGGTGGAGACATTATTGTCCGCCCCCCGAACGCCAGCTTCATCTCCTCTATCGGCGGCGCGCCGGTCCCGGCTAAAATCGCCGAGGTGTTGCGCAAGCTGCCCCACGTGCAGGTAGCAGCTCCGGCGATCGCGGACCTGAATATTGCCGGCGGCGTCGAAACCCTGTGGGGTATCGACTTTGAGAGCTATAACGCCCTCCGGCCTTTCGAATTCCTAGAAGGCGGCCCCTTTACCGGTCCGAAGGACGTCATCGTCGACGAGCTTTACGCACGCTCCAAGCCCGGACGGACCCTCGGAGCGACCGTGCAGGTGCTGAACCATCCCTTCCGGATCTGCGGCATCGTGCAGCATGGCAAGGGAGGACGCGTCTTCCTGCCGATTCGTACGCTTGGCTCGCTGCTCGGCACACCCGACAATGCGACCCTCTTCTACATCAAGAGTGACGATCTCAAGAACCAGGATCTGATCCGTCAGGAGATCAAATCCACGCCCGGCCTGGCGCTCTACCAGGTGCAGACCATCCAGGAATGGACGTCGCTGATGACTCCTGAGCACCTTCCCGGCTTCAACATCGCCCTGAACGTGGTCATCGCCATCGCCACCATCGTCGGTTTCCTGGTGATCTTCCAGTCGATGTACACCGCCGTGCTTGAGCGTACGCGCGAGATTGGCATCTTGAAGTCGATGGGAGCCTCGAAGACCTACATCGTCAACGTGGTGCTGCGTGAGACGGGAATGATCGCCATTGTCGGGATCATTGTGGGCATTCTTTTCACCGAAGCCCTGCGCCTTATCCTCTCTTACCGTTTTCCGACGCTGCCTTTTCCGGTCACCATGGAATGGCGGCTGCGTGGCGCAGTGATTGCCTTCGTCGGTGCGCTTCTCGGAGCTATTTATCCGGCGTGGAAAGCAGCGCGCAAGGATCCCATTGACGCTCTGGCCTACGATTAGTCTGCGGGCATCGAAAAATCATTCCGCTTCGAAAGAGGCACGCTGAGTTTTGATGAAGCAGAGTCTTCTCCTTCGGCAGTCCCTTTTCTGGCTGTGGATCGCGGCCATTGTTGTCCTGTTTGCGCTCCACGTGGTGCATCTGCGCGCCGACTTCCCCAACTTCTCACCGTGGATGGATTATTCGAAGTACACGGATGAAGGCTGGTATGGAAAAGCCGCCATCGAGCACTACGTGCTCGGCCACTGGAGAGTCGAGGGGGACTTCAATCCGTCGGTAGCGCTGCCGGTTTTCCCCTTCCTCGAACTGGTACTTTTCCACTTCACCGGGGTGAGTGTCGTTGCCGCCCGTTGCCTGATCCTTGCGGTATTCGCGGCCAACCTTTGGCTCGCTTATCTTGTTGTGCGCACTCAGGTTAGCCGCTTATGGGCGGCGCTGGCAGTTACCCTGCTCGCGACCAGCGCTTTTCTCTACGCGTTCAGCCGGCTTGCGATTCTCGAGCCCCTGCTCACGACGTTCTGGCTGGCGTCGATGCTGGTCTGTTTACGGCTTCCGGAGCCGTCGAGGCCACGGGCGCGTATAGGGGCTCTGAGCGGTCTTGGCCTGCTGGTCTGCCTCATGATCCTGACCAAGACAACAGCCATTTTTCTGCTGCCATCCATCGTTTTCCTGCTGTGGAACTCCTGTGGAAAAAAGACAGGCGAAAGTCTTCGCGCACTGTCGGTAACGCTGGTTGTGGCGGTCGTGCCCTTTACCGTCTACTACCTGAGTTTTGTGCGTCCTCGTTACCTCACGGACTACGAATACCTGTTTACCGCGAACGAATGGCAAAACCCTGTCGGGCTGCGCGGGTATCTCGCAGCGTTCTGGTATGCGGTCCATGGCTTGCTCTGGATCGACTATCGTCTCTGTGGATTGGTGTTGGTATTGCTGGGGCTGGCCGTTTTTGCAGGACGGTCTTTCTTCCGCAATCCATTGCTGATCGCGTCAGCCCTGGGTGTGGGCGGATTCGTCTTCTTCATCGGCTGGCACAACAACATGCAGCCCCGCTACTACGAGGTGCTGGCGTATCCGATGGTCTTTGCCGTGGTTCTGGCGGTGCAGGCGATCGCTGATTCGGCAAAAGGCCGCCCCTTGAGCCGCTGGCTTGTCACGTCGGCTGCTGTTGCCGGGCTGGTTATAGCTGTCCTTAATCTTCGCGAGGTCGTTTACTGGAACCGGCATCCCCAATACACCTGGGTTACCGCGGCTCGTCGACTGACCGACTATATCGACCAGCATCCCAATGGCAACCGGTTGCTGCTTTCTATAAGCGGCGACGAGATTACCCTGCTTACCCACCTGCCGGCGATCTGCGATGATTTCGGGACCTGGGATCTGCCCGATCGGGTGGCTCACTACCAGCCCGGCTGGTATGCGGCGTGGAATGAACTGGATCCGGGCACGCTCGAAGACATTCACACCGGCTATTTTCTTGAGCAGGTGGCAGCCTTCCGGGCATTTGACGACGAGGACCGCAATCACCTGGTGCTTTACAAGCTTCATCCCATCGTTCCCGGCCAGCCGGTGAAGGATATTCGTACCCAGGAAGACGATAACGGCGAGGGCGGAAGTGACGATCGGTAGTTCCGAATCGGGCCGGCACCGGTGGGACAGGCAACTTTTGGAACCTGACAAACTGCGCCGGCCAACGGTATAAACAAGTCAGGAATGCCCGACCGACCTCCAAGTAAGGCCGCAGCCGCCTTTCTCTCAAGCGACTTCCGTCTCTATCAGCTGGCTCGAGTGATGGTCATCATCGGTGCCGAGGCGCAGGCCCTTGCCGTCGCCTGGCAGGTCTACCAGATAACGCACAAGGCCATCGATCTCGGATATACCGGCCTCGCGCTGTTCCTGCCGGGGCTGCTCTTTCTGCTGCCTGCGGGCCACGCGGCGGATCGCTTCGATCGCCGCCGCGTCATCATCCTCTGCTATTCGCTGCAGTGCGTCTGCACGCTGATTTTGTTTCTTTTCGCCTGGCATGGGCTCACCCGGATCTGGCCGGTCTACACCGTCCTGTTCCTGATCGGCGTGGGACGCGCCTTCAGCGGCCCGGCGAGTACCGCGCTCATTCCCCATCTTGTGCCCAAGGAGGATTTCGTTAACGCGGTCACCTGGGGCGCAACCATCTTCCAGATCGCGAATATCAGCGGTCCGGCGCTGGGCGGCGTTCTTTTTACCCTGCCGCTGCACTCGCGGCTGGCCGGGGCGCCGATCGTTTATCTCTTCACCATCCTGACGCTGATCTGGTTTGTGGCTCTTATGCTGAAGCTCACCGTGCGTCCTGGACGCATGGAGCATCGCGAGCTCTCGACGGAGGTGATTCTCGCGGGCATCCGATATGTCTCGAGCACACCGATTCTGCTGGGATCGATTTCCCTCGATCTGTTTGCGGTGCTGCTGGGCGGCGCAACGTCGCTGATGCCGATCTTTGCCCAGGACATTCTCCATGCAGGGCCGCGCGGCCTGGGCATGCTTCGGGCCGCGCCTGCTATCGGTGCGCTGCTTGTATCGTTCACGCTGACCTGGAAGCCGATCCGGCGGCGTGCGGGTGCGTTGATGTTTACCTGTGTGGGCATCTTTGGAGCGGCGACGGTGCTCTTCGGCCTCTCGAAAAGCCTGCCTCTCTCGATGCTCGCGCTATTCGTGGTGGGAGCGTCGGACATGGTCAGCGTGGTTGTCCGGTCGTCCCTGCTCCAGCTTGGCACTCCGCCCGAGATGCGTGGACGCGTCAGCGCGGTCAATTCTCTCTTTCTTGGAGCGTCGAACGAGTTCGGCGAGTTTGAAAGCGGCCTCACCGCGCAGTGGTGGGGCGCGGTGCGTGCGGTTGTGCTCGGCGGTATCTGTTCGATGACTGTAACCGGCCTCTGGAGCGTCCTCTTTCCCAAATTGCGGGAGGTCGACAGGCTCGACGCCGAAACGCTGCTCTCTGCCAGGGAGCAGCCGGGCGGCTTGCGGGTGCAGGAAGACCAGATTTAAGGGAACCTACCTGGAATTACAACCCGCTCGCATCCAAGCCATAGTCTGAATATTTTTCGAAAGGGATTTGCCAATGAAGAACTGGCAGAAGATTGGACTTCTGACCCTGCTCGTCCTGCTGATTGCAGGCGTACGTATTTTCCTGCTATGGCGCGAACGCCAGGATGCCGGTGTGCAGAAGCCGCAACGCGTGGAGCGCAAGCTGACTGACGACGACGTGGTCTCTCCGCGCAAGATGTACATCGACGATATGAAGTCGGCGAAGGCGCTGGTTGGCAAGACGGTCTGGATACAGGCCGGTTACGAGCTTGAGTATTACCCTTACGCGGGACACGTGGACTACGCGCATAAGGTGGGCATGCTGCCCGGTGCGCAGCCCATTGAGATCAAGCAGATCACGGAAGCAAAAGCCCCCGCCAGCCTGATGAGCCATACGCCGGTGGGAGACAAGCAGATCCTTGCGGTCTTTACCATGCCGAACGACACGAAGCAGTACGCCGTGGCCATCGGCTCGGTTCAGGGAACCGACTCGACCTACAACTGCGACCAGATCTTCTACTACGACGATCCACATACGCTCTACAAGCACTGGCCCGCCGACGTATGGCAGTCCATCGACAAGCACGAGGCGAAGCAGGGCATGAGCGAACTGCAGACGGCAATGGCGCTCGGCGTCCTGCAGCAGTCGGATTCGTCCTCGTACGGCAACCGCACTGTAACCTACGACCAAAACGGCGCGAAGTGGTCTGTAACCTTCCAGAACGATAAGGCGACTGACGTCAAAAAGCAGTAGCCATCTCTAGGCGCGCAGCGACAGGTTGCGCGCCTGCTTCCCTCCCAGAAAAACCCGCTTCAGTCGTTCGAGAAAACCCGGTGAGGGTGTCTGCACCGCTGCCTGGCTGTTTGAAACCGCCAGGGCCGCACCCTGCCCGATGAGCGCGAGCGTGTGCCTCATCTGTTCCCGTAACTGTTCGACTTCAAGGGCGCACTGCCGCAAATAGGCTGAGGTCGAGATGCCAGCGGCCGAGGCGCGCGCGCGGATCATCGCCTGCTCTGCCGGAGCGAGGCGCAGCGATAACGAGACTTGGCGAGCGGATTCCGGTTGGCGCCTGTGGGTCATAGCGGCGGTTGCCGGTTGCGGCGCAACGGTCTCGGCTAACACCTTGCGGAATTCGATCTCGGGTTTTGCCGCGAGAGGTTTGCGGGCCTGCCTGGTCTCGCCTTTCTCCGGTGCGGCCTGCTGGGTTTTCTTCGCCACGGGGGCTGGTTTTTTGGGGTGCTTCGAAGGAACTTCTTTCTCGGTGACAGAAGCCGGTGACGGAATCGCGACCGGGAGCACTCCCGGCTCGGCCTTCAACTTGCCGCGCGTAGCCGGCGCCTTCGCAGCCTGGAAGCGCCGTTGCGTCGACTTCACTGCCTCCTCGTAGGAAAGCTGGCGGACCTCATCTCCTGCGGCTTTGCGGGACGAGGTCCAGGCCTGAAAGCGGCCGAGAACGGCATCCAGCGCTTCGGAAGTTGGCGGAAAGGACTGTGGGCTGGTCATGGATTGGGCGGGCGATTGTACGGGTGGCATGGCGAAAGCTCCTTCATGCGCCGAGCATAGATCGCAGCACAAAGGCCGCGAGAAGAATCTGCGGCCTTGGCGTGATGCTGAAACCATTATGGAATCGCGTGGCCGGACCAGCACCGTTTCCGGAATGCTTGCCCGGCAATGCGGTCAACCGGTATTGCGGAGTCCGGCCGAGATGCCGTTGATGGTTCCGGCAATCGCGCGATTGACCTCCGGCGTGTCCTCGCCTGCGCGCTTGCGGCGCAGCAGGTCTACCTGGAGCAGGCTCATGGGGTCGACATAGGGGTTGCGCACGCGAATGGAGCGCGCGAGCACCTGGTTTTTCTCGAGCAGTCCGTTCTGGCCGGTAACGACAAGAACCATGCGCAGCGTACGCTCGAACTCGTCCTTGAACTTTGCGAAGACGCGCTCGCGCAGTGCCTCGTCAGGAATCAGCGACGCATAGATCGATGCGATACCCATGTCGGCCTTGGCCAGCGCCATCTCCACGTTGCGGATCAGGTCGATGAAGAGCGGGAACTCGGCCATCATCGCCTTGAGCAGCGCTTCGCCGCCCGGCTGCTTCGCGTAAGCCTCAAGCGCGTGCCCCACGCCGAACCATGCCGGAACCAGCAGGCGGCTCTGCGTCCATCCAAAGACCCAGGGAATGGCGCGCAGGGTGTCGAAGCTGGCCTTGCCGCCGCGACGCGAAGGGCGCGAGCCGATCTTGGCGTGCTCGAGCTCGGCCATTGGGGTTGCGGTCTCGAAGTAAGTCAGGATGTCGGGATCGTCGATGATGTTTTCGCGATAGAAGGTAAAGGCGGAGGCCGACATCTGGTCGAGCGCCGCTTCCCACTCGGGCAGCAGGATGCCGGTCTGGTGACCATCGGACATCTTTGCGTTGGGACGCGCCAAAGCATCGAGCGAGGCCGCAATCATCAGCTCGAGATTGCGCTCGGCGAGCACGACGTCGGAGTATTTCCAGTTCAGCACTTCGCCCTGCTCGGTGATGCGTATCTGTCCGTCGAATCCGCCGACCGGCTGCGCGTAGATGGAGCGATGGGTTGGGCCGCCGCCGCGGCCAACTGTGCCGCCGCGCCCATGGAAGAGGCGCAGCTTCACACCGCATTCGCGGGCTACTTCGTGCAGGGCGCGATGGGCGCGGAAGATCTCCCAGGTGCTGGTGAGCATGCCTCCGTCCTTATTTGAGTCGGAGTAGCCGAGCATCACCTCTTGCGTGTTGCCCCAGCTTTCGAGCAGCTTGCGATACTCGGGCATCGACCAGAGTTCGCGGCAGACGTCCGGAGCATTCTGCAGGTCTTCAATGGACTCGAAGAGCGGCACCGGCATCAGGCCGGGATCGGCGCCCTTGCCCTCAGGATCGACGCCGCCAAGCCGCGCCAGCCACAGCACGGCGAGCACATCGCCCGCATTGGCCGCGCCGCTGATCACGTACTGACGAATCGTCTCCGGACTGCAGCCGCTCTTGACCTCGGCAATGGTGCGCATCGTCTCGATTACGTCCTGGCTGGCAGGACTGAGCGATGCGGGGACCGTCTCGGCCTTCTGCGCGCACCATGCCGACGACTCTTCGAGAGCCTTCTTGTGAATCTTGGCGTGCTGGCGAACGTCGAGCGTGTGCAGGTGCAGGCCGAAGGTGCGCACCAGCAGAATGAAGGGATCGACGAGCGTTTGCGCGAGGCGCTGGCCGTTGTTCTCGGCAAGGCTGCGGCGCAGGATCTCGAGGTCGCCTTGGAACTCGGCTGCCGAGCAATAGGCAGGCAGCGTTCCCAGCTTGGCTTCCATGCTGTCGTCGTCGGGTACGCTGCTGCCTGCGGTGCGCAACAGGCGGGCATGCATGCAGGCGAGGAAGCGGCGATACAGCTCGAACTGGAAGTGGCTTGGAAAGATCTCTGAAGGCTTGCTGCGCAGCTGGTCGAGATAGGATTTCAGGCGCGCTTCGAGCTCGGCGCTGATGGGCAGCTTCTGCGCCGAGGTGGTCACCAGATCGATCAGCAGCTGCATCTGGCGTTGGTAGCAGGCCAGCAGCCGGGTCTTGGCGTCGCTGATGGCGGTGCGCGTGATCTCCGGCACGACGAAAGGATTGCCGTCGCGGTCGCCGCCGATCCAGGAGCCGAAGCCGAGCAGCAGCGGCAGCTCGTTGATGTCGATATCGAGGCCGTATTCGCTCTTCAGAGCTGCCGACACTTCGATGTAGACACTGGGCAGCGTTTCAAAGATGGAGACGTCGTAGTAATCGAGCCCCATCTTGATCTCGTCGGTCACCTTGGGGCGGCTGCTGCGGATCTCGTCCGTCTGCCAGAGCGCGGTGATCTCGGCGATCAGTGCCGCTTCAATGGCGGATAGCTCTTCGTCCGGCACCGGAATGCGGTCAAGATGCTCAAGGAAATCACCGATGCGGCGGCGCTTGGTCAGCACGGAGCGGCGGGCAATCTCTGTGGGGTGCGCGGTGAAGACCGGCACGATGAAGATCTGCTGGAGCCAGTGCAGCGCTTCCTCTGCTGAAATGCCTGCCTTGCGCATGGCGCGAAGCGTTCCGCGGACCGAACCACGCTGGACGGCGCTGTCTCCGCTGAGCTGCATGGAAAGGCGGCGGCGTTTGCGATGGTTGGTCTCGGCCAGGTTGATGAGCTCGAAGTAGAGGGCAAAGGCGCGGCCCAGCTGATATGCCTGGTCGACCGGCATAATGTTGGCCGCCAGCACCGCCTGCTGTAAGAGCTGCTCGGCCTCGCGCAGCTCGCCGCTGGACTGTGCCTCGCGGCGGCGAATGGCGTTCTGGCGCAGTTCTTCGACTTTCTCGAAGAGCGCGGTTCCGGCCTGTTCCTTCAGAACCTCGCCCAGCAGCATGCCAAGCGAGCGAACGTCCCGGCGCAACGGCGCTTCTTTAAGGTCTCCCGATCGCGCTTCCAGCTCGGCAAGGCGCTCGGCCCAATTCTCAGGTTTCCATAGCGAAGGCATCCATTCGATTATGCAGGACTCGGGGCGCGGGCGCATCCTGAGGCGGGATCTTCGGGCGGCAGCCTGAATCCGAGCTCCAGGCGGGGACGCAAGGAGTCAGCTGGGAGGATGGACTCAAACAGCTGTCTTGGTCTGACTTACTGGCGATACGCCGACTTATCGCGACCATGGCGGTGGTAAACAGGTGTTTGAATGGGGGAAGATAGAAGCCCCAAGTGTTATCCATTTCTGTCTGTGTAAGCAATAGGCGTATAAACATGCTTCCGGTAGTACAACCAGAAACAAACGGTCGCAGCTAGAGTGCCCAAAAGATAGCCGGTGTAACCAAGGGCCTCAGCCTGCTTCTGAAATGCTGGATCGATGACTGCTTGCCAGAACCCAGCAGTTTCCTTCTGGCCCATGAGCCACTGACCGAAGTTGAAAGCGAAATGGATTCCCAAAGGAACGGCGATGCCACGGGTGGCCAACGCTGCCATGCCGAACAGTATTGCACCGATGAACGGCCCCAAAAGGGATTGTGACCACGACATGCCACCCGCCAGGTGCTCTAGCGTAAAGACAATGCCGAGGATCACTAAGGACGTCCACAAGCCGAGTTCAAACTCAAGACGCCTCAGCGGGTACGCGCGAAAGGCGATCTCCTCACGCAGGGCCAGCAGGAGATACGCTATGAACGCAGGTAAGAGGGACTTCGTCGGCAATACAGCACCAAGCTGAGACCAATGAACATGGCCACTCGCAAAGAGCACGCTTTCCTGAAACGCTACAAGCGCCGAGCCGACCATGATGCCGAAGAATAAGCGTGGCACGGTCCTTGGGGAGCGCGCCAAGCCGACATCGCTTAATTTCCAGCCGTCCCAACGCAGAAATAGAACGGTCAGCCCATACGTTACGGCACAGGTGATTGCGCCTACCTTAATTGTGTTCGCAAAAGAAGTTGTCTTCACGAAGGACGTGGTGACAATCAGCGCGAGCGGACACGCAGCTAAGAACAATAAAGATCGCAGAACGCCCTTCATTTGGTTCATTTGAGCCCCGCTCTGATCGTGTTATGTATTTGTTCTTACCAGGTTCCCACTAGAACTGATCCACTTGGCAACGATAAGTAACGATAAACGCCGATAGCGGAATCTGTGACATCCCACTCATACCGAGATGAAGCTGACTTATCAGGCTTTTTGCTACCACTTCACTCATCGGTCCGGGTGTCCTTTAGCGAGAATGGCGGCCCTGAATTATGGGCCGCCATTTGCTTTGCTGCTTTCGTTTTAAGAGGTCAATGGAAATTGGCTTTGTTTGGAGGGTTTGCTTCTTACTTACCCTTAAACTCGATGAATGAGGGTAGCTCGCCCTTCTTCAATGCTGCGATAGCCGCCGCTGCTCCTTGCTTCCCGTGTTCGCTATCGGCCAGCCCCGAGGCGACCTCCGCATTGATTCCATCGGCCGCACCAACGCCACCCGATGACCAGGCGCGAAGCAGCGCCTTCATCTTGCCGTATGCGAGGGTAGGGCCGGTTGCGAGGCGCTGAACCAGCTGGTCTGCGGTGCTTTTGAGATCGGCATCCGCAACGACGTGCGTCGCTATACCCAGGTCGCCTGCAATCTTGCCGGGAATTGGTTCTGACAGGAGCACAAATCGGGTGGCACGCGCACGGCCAACGCGATCAGCAAGTCGTTGAATGCCGCCAGCGAGCGGCAAACCGGCCACCATTCCCTCCGGGAACAGCAGGAGTGAAGATTCAGCCGCCACAAGAAAGTCGCAGGAGAGCAGCAGTTCGAAGCCGCCGCCCAATGCCATTCCTGAGACGGAGGCGACGGTGGGAACGCGCATCTCTTCGATCATGCGATACGAGGCCAGCACATCGGCGGCGAACGCTTCGAGCCACGCGGAGCCGCGGGTCAGAATGACAGCAGGATTGTCTGCGACAGCAAAGTTTCCTGACTCCGAAGAGATGTGGAGGACACGAATGTCGCTTTCGTAGGCCTGCCGGACGCTTGCACGCAGGCTCGCGGGGTAATCGGCGTCGGGTGCGGACGCGTCGCCTATGAGAGTTAGTTTGCCTACGGAGCCGTGCTGTTCGAAACGAAATGAACTCATTGGGATTTCCTTTCTGGTGATTCACCAGCAACCACGAGTCTGAAGATAGACGTTGCCGGTCATACGGTCGATACTGAAAACCCCAGAAATGTTATTCTGGCGTCCAAATATCTATGGACCCATTCGTCGACCTGATCCAATTGCTTCGACCGAAAGCCACGGCCTGGGGCCGCCTGGAGAGTTCCGAGCGGTGGGGGTTCTCGTTTCGTAAGCGGGACGATCTGCTTTTCTTCTGGCTGGCGCGTGGGGAGTGTCAATTGATTCTTCCTCATGCCGAGCCTTTGCACCTGAAGCAGGACGATCTGATTTTGCTTCGTGCTTCGACACCATTCACGATCGCCTCCGACGCTGACGTGCAACCTCGCGATGTTGAAGACGAGGTCAGCAGATCCGGCAGCAACAACCTGATTGTTGGAAATAGAGAGAGAGCGGACGTGATTTTGCATGGGGGCCGATTCGACTTCGATACGGCAAATGAAGACCTGTTGACGAGCATGCTGCCGCCGCTGGTCCATGTTGCCGCCGAGGACACTTCGTCCTCACGAGTACGTTCCCTGATGCAGATGAATCATGACGAAAGCGAAGCATCTGGACCGGGCAGCGCGTACATCATCGCGCGACTGATGGAGCTCATCCTGATTGAAATTCTTCGGGGCGAGTCGTTGCGCGTCGGCAAAGAGCAGATTGGCCTGTTTGCCGGCCTGGCAGACTCGGTCACATCTCGCGCACTTGCCGCCATGCACAGCGAGCCAGGCCGGAATTGGACGGTAGCCGAATTAGCGCGACTGTCCATGGTGTCGCGATCTACCTTCGCAACAAGATTTCAAAAACGGGTAGGCATGGGACCGATCGAATATCTGCAACATTGGAGAATGGCTCTGGCGAAAGATGAGCTGAGGCTGGGCCGCCGCAGCATCGGAGAGATCGCGTTAGCCGTTGGCTTCCAGGCATCGAGCGCTTTCAGCGCAGCATTTACTCGCGCGGAGGGCTATTCGCCAAAGCGGTTCGCCGAGATTGCCCGGACGGCCAAGGACATCGACTCCGCATAAATACGCATATCGGAACCTGTGCTATCCCACTCATGCCGCGATGAAGCTGCGTCATGAATGGGGCACCCGGCTGGAAGAAGGAATACAAGCCTGGCTACTCAGCTTCTCTCATAAATGTGTCGGTAAATACATTGAAGGCATCCGGTGATGTTTGCTGAATGAAGTGATTCGGGGAAGGGATCACAACGTGTTTCGCTCCCATCATGCGGGCCATCTCGGCACAACCCGCGTCCTGACCAGCACTGTATCCACCGGAAACAAACGCAACCGGTATGTCTGCCTTCGCCACCGTATCCGCAGCCTTTCGCATTTCTTCAGGCATAGCGATTTTCGCGCGAAGTACGGCACAACCGAGGGTTTCGGCTTTTTCAGGATGCTTGATAAGCAATTCCGCGGAAGGATTCGGACCTCCGTTTCCGTCTGTACCGAGACTCTCAGCAAAGGCGACGGCAAAGCCCGCTGGTGTTTCCGCTTTCATGAGAGCTTCACCAACGATCTGTAGCGCCGCTCGCACTCCGGACTTGAGCAAGAGCAGGGGTTCCGTTGTGAGCATTGGCTGAAGCGCCGGCTCGATGAGGGTAAGTGAACGGACAGCTTCCGGGCGACGTGCTGCTGCGAGCAAAGCGATCGCACCACCGAACGAGTGACCGATCAGGTGGGAGGCTTCACCTAACTCCTCTGCAACCCAGAGAGAATCACCAAGCTGATCGTCTGGACCGCGCGAAGCACTTTCGCCAAAGCCCGGTCGATCGGGCAGGCGCAAAAGCCAGCCTTTTTCAGCGAGAGGGCGTTGGCCGGCGAAATCGACAGGCCCTCCACCAAGGCCGCCCTGAACTCCCCCATGAATCATTAGAACTGCCGGACCGCCTTGTCCCCATTCTGTGATGTTGATTGAGCCGCTCGTTCCTGGAGTGGGTTGCCATGGACACTGCTCTAACAATGCTTGCCGCTTCCTGATAACTGCGTCCTTCGTGATCATTCCCCGCCCCTGCAATAAGTATTGCAAGGACGGGTACACCGGTAAAGGATCGCTCAGGTCGTGGTTAGGATGGGGCGGCCTGACCCGAAAGTTGATCGGGCGAAGCTGTAAAAGCTGGATCGCGTTTCACCAGGCGCCTTTGTGGATCGATGAGTGCATTGACGATTTGGCACACATCCAGCACGGAAGCGTCAATGCCGGCTAAGCAGAGCCTCCGGGACTGAAGGCAGAGCCTGAATTTGAAGCTAGACAAGCGCCAGAGGTGGTGGCATATTGGCTGGCGATACCAAGTCGACCTGATTGCGAGGGGATTATGCAATCTTCGCGGCCCGTACGTCCGATACTTATTCTTGGGTGTTTGTTAATTGGAATCATCGCATCCGTCGTGGCCTACCGCGCCGGAAGCCGATATGGCGATCCGAAGGTGGTCCTCTATGACGGGACAGACATGGCTGATCCGGGTGCGGAAGCATTTCGCTACAAGCTCTCCGACGGGATTCTGGATGCTCTCGACCATGACCGGGGGCCCCGAGAGATACTCCGGTTGGTTGGCTTAGGCACAGCAACGACGTTCTCCGTTGGACTCTCAGACGCCAACGCGCAGCAATTCTTCGTGCACGCGCTCGGCGGTGGCGGCGCTCGCATCATCGTCCGGTCGACGGACGAGAAGCGTCAATTGAGCGGTGGGCTTACGCGCCCTATTGGCAGGGGTGTGGTCTCAACGATGAGTCTGTTCTGAGTGCCTTACAACCAGGTGAGGTCAGCCGAGTTGAGCCATGTAGTGGAGGATCATATCCCAAATCAGAGGGTATATCCGGTTTTGTTGATGTGGTGACCGTTCCTTGGGAGACGGAGAACACATGCAAGCATGAAGCTTCATGCATTGAAGAGCGCACACGGACCGTTCTTGGTCGACTCTTTCAAGAGTTGCAGGCTGATCCGCACCCTCACACGCTCATAATGCCTGCCATTTCCACAGGCCGTGGGTGGGTAAGCCAAGCAGCGTTCTACACGGCTTATGCGGATGCCTATTCGGATTTTGCGTTGAAAGCATTTTCTGGCGTGCCGAATGTCATCTTCGGCATCTTCAGCGGAGATTGGAATGGAAACGGTGGTCCGACATCTCTCGACCAGAGTGATGCGATTCAAGGAGCTCTGAGCCAGTCGCTGCAGAAGATCGCGATCAAGTGGAAGATAGATGCGGAAACTAGGGCGGCGAGTCAGAGGAAACGAGGGAGGTTCCTGGCAACCTTAGCCGGACTGCTCGTCGCCCTTAGCTTGGTGCTGCCTGCGTTTCCGAACTTTCTGAAATTCGATCGCACACTGTTCGGCGCACTGGCCATCTTGGGATACATTCTACTGGCCTTTGCCGTGGCTGAAGCTATCGAGGATCGTTGGGAGGCGCTTGTGCGTCCGCTGCCGATGACTGGTGCTGCCTTAATAGGGTGTATTTCGGTGGCTCTTTTCTATATCGTCCACTTAGCGGAAGATATCGCAAGGAATGGTGTCACGCTAGGTCCAAACCAGAGCGGTGCTTCAAACGAGTATCCCTAAAGTGAGTCAGTCGCAGCTGGCGCTAAACCGATGTGATGTGAGTGTTAAAGCATTTGCAGCTTGAGGCAGCATGCGGATTTCGGCGGAAAACCTGCGAGGACCATCGCCGCGCTTCGGCTGTGCTCACCATGCATCCTTAGTGCGTCTGAGTTCCATCTGTCCGCCGCGTCTGTCCTGATCTGCTTCTTTCCAAGAGATCCAAGTTGTCTCCGTATGCCGGCAAAGCGGAGTTGGAGGTCAAATGGCGATAACAGGCCAATGCACTCTTCCAACCGTAGCCGCGCTCGATGAGCGCATTGACGATGATGCGCCTCCTGACAAAAGCTGCGTTTATGGGGCCTGGAGGAATGATCGCTCGTTTCAAGAAACATCACTTGAATGTACTTGCGACATTGGCCGCATTTGTCTCCATTCGATCAAGTTCAGGTCGCAAGAAGGCTCTCTTATGCGTGAGAACAGCGCTAATGCGGTCTAGATTGCGAAGATCTTGGAGCGGATTGCCATCGAGCAGGACCAGTTCCGCTCTTTTACCCACGGCTATACTGCCCAGGCTGTCCTCGAGATGAAAGAAGGCGACTGGATGAGTTGTCGCTGTTTGCAACGCTTGTAGCGGTGTCAGTCCAGCATCAGCCAATAATCTCACTTCATCATGAACACTGGAGCCGGGATAGATGAAGGGTACGGTCAAGTCGGTTCCGGCTAGCAACTGCACGCCCAACTCCTGCTGCCTCGGTATCTGCTGCAATATCATCTTGTATAACGTTTGGCGCCACTCCTTATAGGCAGGTGTCGCATATTTCATGATCGGATTTGCAGAAGGCTGCCAGTATGGAAGAGTGCCCGGGTCAATGTACCGCTGGCGCGGGTCCGCATGGTTCGCCATTTCATCACCATATGTACCCGATCGCCCTGCGACCAGGGTTGGGCACAGATAGGTTCCGTTCTTCGCAAATTCGCGATAGAGATCGTCGGCGCGTGTTTGACTGAAATGCTTCCGCCAGATCTCACCATCGTGCGCAATACCTTCCGGGATGAGCGTGAAGTTATGCGTTTGCATCGCTTTTTTGAAGTAGTCGTTTGTCTTTCCGTGCTCAATCAGTTCTTCTTCGGCCGTGGATTCTCCGCGATGCTCGATGCCATGCTCGATACTTCGCTGGCCTGCGTGTACCGCTTCCAGAATGGTGACTTCGTTCGGCACGTGCCCAGCAAAAGGTAAACCGTCCTTCTTCGATTCTGCCGCGATTGCGAAATACGATTCTCGTGACAGAGCGTCGTACACCTTCACAAAGTCTGCCCCTCTGGCCTTGAGTGCGTCCACCTCTGTACGAGCCTGATTCGCATCCGCTATAAAGACGCCATAACTTTTCGGCTCAACGGGGCCACCAGGTCCATCGAGAATTGGGCCGCTCACAAATGCAAGCGGTCCAAGCAACGAACCTTCCTTCAACTTCGCATCCCACGCAAACACCTTGTCCTGCTCGCCGCCCATGTTGCGAAGACCTAGCACACCATTTGCCAGATAAACGGGGAAGTCGACGTTGGGATGTTTAATATGCGCGTGCATGTCCCACAAGCCAGGCATAAGAAATTTTCCGTGGCCATCAATGAATTGCGTTCCTGTCAGAATTTCTCGATGCTCGTGCGGACCGATGGATGTGATTACGCCATCCACTACAACGACGTCCCGGTGGGTTGAAACTGCTCCGCTCTCAAGATTGAGAGTCGACACGTCCGTAACGATAACGCGTGAATTTACTTGAGACTCTGCGCTAGTTTGCGGCGAGATGAGCCGCCACAACGACGATCGCAATTCACTGCCCAACATGGCTCGCATCGGGTCCTCTGCATACCAGAATGCGAACAAGAGTGCGACGGATAGCAATAACCCTTTGGCCAGTTCATAGGGAGTAAGCGGCGAGGTTAGTGCCATCGCGGGTTGATTTGTGAGAAATGTCGGACTCATCGAAACCGGCGATCGACCTGCATCGCCGGGGCGAAGCATTTTGAACCACTGTACTGCGAGGGAGAGCGCTGCATCGAGGAGCAGCGTTCGCGATCCGCTTTTCTCCAGCTCGCAATAATCCAAAAGCATTTCATGTCCGAACTCATCACGAAACGAGTGAGGATGGAGTGCGATGAGAACCTTCAGCACGCGTTGTTCGATGCCCATGACTACATCCCTTCCGCCGCACGGAAGCTTCGCCGCGCGAACTTGATGACTTGAGAGAGACGTTCCGTTTCCGCGCGCAGGACGTCTGAACCCAGTGAGGTTAGCCGGTACTCGCGCCGATGATCCTGCGCGCTGCTTTTTCCTCGGACCTCAGTCACAAGCCCTTGCGCAAGCAGCTTCTTCAGATTGTCGTAAAGAGTGCCTGGGCCAATTTTGTAGACGCCAGCTGAATGACGCGCGACCGTGAGCATGATGCCATAGCCGTTAAGATCACCGGCAGTGAGCGCCAACAACACATGCATCGTAGCGGGCGAGAGTGGAAGATAGCTTTCACAACTCAGCGCCATGTTTGGAATACGATATGTCGCTTTCCGAGTACCTGTCAAGAAGCGGAAAGTCGATTTCGAGAGGTCGGCATGGCGAAAGGATCGCACCGGCGCTCTCAATTTGCGAGAACTGGCCCAAAGCACGCATCGACCGTTGCCGGAAACGGTGATATTTTCCGATAAACGCCGCTCTCGGAATCTGTGACATCCCATTCATGCCGCGATGAAGCTGCGTCATGAGTGGGCACCCCGGCCCCGGCATCTTGGAGAGTAATGTCCTAGGCGAACTCCAGCTGCTCCATTAGCTCTTCCCACTCGGTGTTCAGGGCAGAGTGTTTTTCGCGGAGCGATTCGAGCTCTTTTGTCTGTCGCGCTGTTTCGTCTGCGCTTACAAAGTTACCCAGGGCCTGCTCGGTTTCGCCGATGGCGGCTTCGACCTGTGGGATCTCGGCTTCGACAAACTTTAGCCGCTCCTGCATCTGCTTCAGCTTGATGGGGTTCACTCGCTTGCGGTCTTTGTCTGCGGCTTCGGCGACGGCTGGAGCGGTCGCGATAGGCATGGCCGTTTCGACTGCTTCGGCTTTCAGCGTGGCTTCGGCCAGAGCGGCTGAGCCGCCTTCCTTGCGCCAGAGGTAGTCTTCGTAATTGCCGGGGAAGACATGTACCTTGCCGTCGGCTACCTCGAAGACACGCGTGGCGACGCGGTCGATGAAGTAACGGTCGTGCGAGACGAAGATGACTGTGCCGGTAAAGGCTTGTATGGCTTCGAGCAGGACATCCTTCGCGCGCAGGTCGAGGTGGTTCGTCGGTTCGTCGAGCAGCAGGAAGTTGGCCGGGCTGACGAGGATCTTGGCCAGCGCGAAGCGGTTGCGTTCTCCGCCTGAGAGCACGCCGAGCTTTTTGTAGACGTCGTCGCCGGAGAAGAGAAAGCATCCGAGCAGGCTGCGCAGTTCGGTTTCGGATACCTTCGGCGCGGTGCGGCCGATGTCGTCGAGCATGCGCGCTTCGTGGTCGAGCACCTTGTACTGATCCTGCGCGAAGTACTCGGCGAGCACATTGTGGCCCAGCTTGAGCGTGCCGCTGGTCGGCGTGTCTCCGCCCGAAAGCAGGCGCACCAGCGTCGATTTTCCGGCGCCGTTCAGCCCGACGAGAGCGATGCGGTCGCCCCGGTCGATGGTGAAGCCCACATTGTTCAGAACGTGCTTCGGTCCGTAGCTCTTCGAGAGATCGTTGACTTCGACGACGGTGCGCCCCGATGCCGGAGGCTGCGGGAAGGTGAAGTGAATGATCTGCTCTTCGTCAGGAATCTCGATGCGCTCGATCTTTTCGAGTTCCTTGATGCGGCTCTGCACCTGCTTGGCTTTTGTCGCCTGATATCGAAAGCGATTGATGAAGGCTTCGAGCTGCTCGATGCGCTCCTTCTGGTTCTTGTACGCCGCTTCGATCTGCACGCGGCGTTCAGCCTTCTGCGTGAGGTATTTCTCGTAGTTGCCGTGGTAGGTGTGCAGGCCCTTGTTCCAGATCTCGATGATCTTGTTCACGGTTACGTCGAGGAAGTAGCGGTCGTGCGAGATGAGGATGTAGCCGTTGGGATAGGTCCGCAGATATTCTTCGAGCCAGTTGCGGGTTTCGAGATCGAGGTGGTTCGTCGGCTCGTCGAGCAGCAACAGGCTGGGTTTCTGCAGCAGCAGTTTTGCGAGCGCGATGCGCATCTGCCAGCCGCCTGAGAATTCCGAGGTCTGCCGCTTCCAGTCGGTCTTCGAGAAACCGAGGCCGGTCAGTACGGTGCCCACCTGCGCGTCCAATGCGTAACCGTCATGGGTACGAAAACGCGAGTCGATGTAGGAGTAGCGTTCGGCGACGGCTTCGTACTCGGCACTCTCCGGATCGAGCTCGGCGAGAGCGGCGGTGAGCGCCTCCATCTCTTTTTCGAGGCCGAGCAGCTCTTCGAAGACTGAGAGGCATTCGTCGAAGACGGTGCGGCCGGTCATGAGCAGGCCGTCCTGCGGGAGGTAGCCGATGGTCATGCCGCGGGTGCGCTGAATGTTGCCGTAGTCGAGTCCGTCGACCCCGGCGAGCACCTTCATCAGCGTGGATTTTCCGGTTCCGTTGGCGCCGACCAGCGCGGTGCGCTCGTCGGGGGTGATCAGCCAGTTGGCTTCCTGGAAAAGTAGTTTGTGGCCAAATCGTTTGCCGGCGTCGGCGAGTTGCAGCATATCTTCATTTTACGAGATAGGCAGTATTTCCCCGCCACCGATCCTGATGGCTGCGTCAGGCTGTTCCGCGCGCTGTCTTGAGCTTCTTCCAGTCGGCCTCCGCCTGGTCGGCGTAGGCGTTTGCAAAACCGGTAATCGCCAGATCGAACTTGTCGCCGGCGCCGAGGTATCCGGCCAGCAGGCAGGCGTCTCCGGAGCGGGCGTGGCCGCGCGCCAGCAGCTCTCCGCAGACCTCGGCGTAGTCGAGCAGCGCTTCGCCTGCCAGGTCGTTGAAGTCGATGTCGCTCTTGTGGTCGTTGAGCTGTCGAACCTCGTACTGGCGGTGGGCGATTGTTGTCCAGCCGAGAAAAGGATCCGATTGAAACTGCATGGCACGCTGGCCGTTCACAACCCGGTGACCCTGGTGGGTCACCGGGCCTGAGGGGCCGAGGTACGGAGCGTATGCAGAACCCGGCTGTTCTTTGATCTGGAGGAATAAAGGGTCGTTGTGCCCGTTGCCTTCGAAATAGACAACGTAATCGCGCAGGCCGATGGAGCCGGTGCCGACTACCTTGAACGCCACGTCGACAGGGCGATATTGAGCGAAGAAGTGCTGCCGCTCCGGCTGCAGCGTTTCGATGTAGGACACCAGCGATGCGAGCACCTCGCGGCGCTGCGGCGCGTTCACCCTGGAAAGCAGCGGCTTCGCTTCGCGGAAGATCCGGGTATGCGGTTCTTTTCCCGGCTCGGTCAGTTGCTCCACAGCATGAGCGGGAGTTTTGCGTTCGGCTTTGAGGAGTGCCTTCGATACCGGTTCTACTCTTTGCAGGCGATGCACCTGGTAGAGCGCAACCTCGAGCACGGGCATGCGGGCGAAGCTGTCGATCAGCTTGCGATAGCGGGCCATGCAGCGCATCACGGCTTCTTCGCAGGCATTGCTTTTCTCGCCGTTCTGGCGGCCGGCAAGTATGAGGCTGGTGGCAAGGCGTTTGGTGTCCCACTCGAAGGGGGCGCGGATCGTTTCGTCGAAATCGTTGATGTCGAAGACCAGCCGGCCATCGGGAGCGGCAAAGGCACCGAGGTTGGTGACGTGGGCGTCGCCGCAAATCTGATTGACGATATTCGTATTCGGTACCGCGGCAAGATCGGCTGCCATCACCGGAGCGGCACCACGGAAGAATCCGAAGGGGGATGCCATCATGCGCTCGTACTTGAGCCCGGCCAGCTGCGGGATCCGCCCACGCATGGAACGCTCAATTACGGTGATGGGATCGAGATGGCGGTGCGACGGTTTCCACTCGGCAAGCGATTGACGGGTGAGCTGCTTTCGGCGGGATCGGCCAAGCGCGCGGCGCTCCTGCGAGCTGGGAAAGTGAGTCATCGAAGGTCAAAGATTAAAGCTTTTCCGGAATGAAGACAAACGGCCGCTTTTTATGCGACCGCCTCAATCAGTTGCGTGATCCTGGCGTAGACCTCGTGATCGAGCGGAGGCATGGCGCCGGGCTGCGAGGCGACCCAACCGCCCCAGCGATTACCCGCCTCGTTCATGCGCGCCAGCGATGCACCCTGCAGCCAATAGTGGGTCAGGGCGGCAGTAAAGGCATCGCCCGCGCCCACGGTGTCGGCGACCGGGCCGCGAATGCCTTCGCGCCTGTGGAAGGCCTCGCGCGTTACCAGCAGGCTGCCATCGCCGCCCATGGTGATAACTACCAGCTTCATGGGATAGCGTTCGAGCAGCCAGCGTGCGCCGGCAATCAGGCCTTCGTCTCCTTGTATGAGCGGGGTGTCGTTCCCGAGCATGCGCAGGACTTCAGGTACTTCGGCCTCGTTGAGCTTGAAGATGGTGGCCTCGGCCAGCGAGGCCGCGATCAGGGTGCCGCTGAAGAACGGGGCGCGCAGGTTTACATCGAAGACGCGGGTGCAGTCCGGCCGGGTGGCAGCGAGAAACTGCAGGATGGTTTTGCGGGCCACGGGATGCCGCTGTCCGAGCGTGCCGAAGCATACGGCGTCCGCCTCCCCGGCAAGCAGGTGCCAATCCGGAGAGAGCTCGAGAAAGTCCCATGCTGCCGGTTGATGGATCACATAGTGCGGTTCGCCATTTTTGAACTCCACGCCGACTGTACCGGTAGGTGCCCTGTGATCGTGCTGGAGCAGGCTGGTGTCGGCAGAGAAGTGTGCCAGGTGTTCGAGTGCTCTTTCGCCGAGGTCGTCGGTGCCCAGGCGGCTGGCGATGACTCCCTGGCTGCCGAGCCGCGACGCCATCACGGCAAAGTTGGCCGGGGCTCCGCCCAGCCGCTCTCCTTCGGGGAGGAGATCCCACAGCAGTTCGCCCAGTCCTACGATCGTCTTGGTTTCAGCGGTCATTTCCTCACCCTAAACTATTCCAGCCGAACAACGAATCGATGGAAACGAGCCTCCTATTAGACTGCGCTTGGGCCAGAGCGGGAACGGAGAATGAAACGTGGCAGAAAGACCGGGGCCAGAATCCCACTCAGCGTCCTCGAAACCTCGCAGGAGCGGTACGAAACGCTTCTTTTTCGCCCTGGCGATCATACTCTTTGTTCTCGCGGTGACGGCATTTACAGGCGTAGCGATCTACTTCCATCGCGCGGAGCCGATCCTTCGCAAGCGTGTCATCGATACTCTGTCTACCCGGTACAACAGCCAGGTGGAGCTGGACTCCTTCGGAGTCTCGGCGTGGCGCGGATTTGAAGTCAGTGGCGGCGGCCTTAAGGTCTATCCAAACAACCTGGATATGGATCAACCGCTCTTCTCGGTCGGCAAATTCTCCTTCCGCATCAACTGGCAGGATCTCTTCCGTTCGCCGATGCATGTGGGCCAGGTACACATTACGGATCTTGGAATCCACCTGCCGCCCAAAGACCAGCGCAAGAACATGCCGCATCTTCAGAAGAAGGGCGACACCGGCAACGGAAAGATCGAGATTGTCGTAGATGAGTTGCTGATCGACAACGCGACGCTGATCCTTGGTACCGACAAGCCGGGCAAGGTGCCGCTCGATTTCGAGATCAGCAAGCTGCAGATGACTTCGGTCGGCGCGGGGCGTCCAATGGACTTCCATGCCATCCTCACCAATCCCAAGCCGATCGGCGACATCGACTCGCGGGGTACCTTCGGTCCTTATAACACCGGCAGCCCAGGGGATACCCCAGTTACCGGTACTTATAAATTCAGCCATGCTGACCTGGGAACGCTGAAAGGTATTGGCGGCATTTTGTCTTCGACGGGGAAGTACGACGGTACGCTCGATCACATCGTTGTCGATGGCACGACGGATACGCCTGACTTCCGGCTGACGATTGCGCAACACCCGGTCCCGCTGCATACCGAGTTCCACGCCATCGTGGACGGTACAAACGGCGATACCTACCTTGAGCCGGTGAATGCGCAGATTCTCAATTCCCATATCCTCGCGAAGGGCAAGGTGGTTCGCTCACCGTCTGTTCCGGGCCATTTCATCACGCTCGATGTGACGGTTTCGCCTGCCCGTATCGAAGACATGCTGAAACTGGGCGTGAAGACCGATCCGCCGATCATGACCGGCAACCTGATGCTGCACACCAAGTTCTTCCTGCCGCCCGGCCAGCAGTCGGTGACCGACAAGCTGCGCCTCGACGGCAACTTCGCTATCAAGGACGCTCACTTCACGACGGAGAGCATTCAGAAGAAGGTGGATGAGCTGAGCTTGCGCGGGCAGGGGCATGCGGACCAGGCCAAAGAAGGTGTCCGGCCAAACACGGCCTCGGATATGAGCGGGAAGTTCAACCTGGGCGCTCAGAAACTGACCATCACTGACCTGAGATACGAGATTCCAGGAGCCCAGGTGGCGATGGACGGTGTCTACTCGCTCGACGGAAACCAGTTCGACTTCCATGGCAAGGCTCGGCTACAGGCTCATGTCTCGCAGATGGTTACGGGCTGGAAGTCGTTGTTGCTAAAGCCGGTGGATCCATTTTTTGCCAAGGACGGCGCCGGGACGGAGGTACCGATCCAGGTGACGGGCACCCGCTCAGAGCCTCATTTTGGCCTCGATTTCGGCCACAAGGATAAGTCGAAGGATGATGACAAGAAGGGGCAAGACGGGAGCAACGCTCCGCAGAAATAATTAGCGGCCTCCGAGCCCCATCGTACGGTGCAGCGGCAGGGTTGGAGCATCGTAGGCATCGAGCTCGACGGGTACCCGCTTTCTTGCGATAGCGGCCGTCCTTTCGCGTTTTCCGCCTACCATGGTGGCAACAGTAGTGAAGATGACGGCAGCGAAAATGGCTGAAAGCAGAAGCATGTTGATGTTCCTTCCCTGATCGGATAGCGGTAGTAGCAGTTTCGCGCCGGCGGCACGTCTAAGCCATAGCACTTTTCGAGCGATGAACGCGGCCGCGGGCGGTAGGACGCTTGACACATCCGTGTTAGAGCGCAGTAAGTTATGGGCTATCTTGTGTTAGAAAAGGCCCCTATTTTTGTTGTACTTGCAAACTTGTGGCCGGATTGGAAGAGTTATTTCAATCTAAACATGAATCCGGACTAATGTTGTTTCACGTTGTTATGCTATACCCCTGAAATTTATTGCTCCATTGGTCGGAGAGGTGCTAGCTTCACCGCCCGTTCATGCCGAAAAAGGTTCTCAACTCGAACAGCTTCCTGCCTCTCGCGCTCTCTTTTCTGTGCGTGCAGGCGCTGGTGCTTTGGGTCGCCACCATGGCGGATGCGATGGACTCTGTTTTCGCCATGGGGGCCACGTACGCGCTCCAGCTGCTCGCTGGGCTGGCTGCGTACTCGGCATGCTGCTGGCGCGCCTGGACGTCGCCGCCGCGTCTCCGCATGAACTGGATCCTGATTTGCGGCAGCATGTTGTTGTGGATGACTGGCATGGCGTTGTCTGCCTGGGGCGATATGGTGGTGCACGCCCCGCGTTCGACCGCCTTTATCTCTGACTTTGCCTTTTTCATCTACGGCGTGCCCATGCTGCTGGCGATCTGCCTGCCCGATCACAGGCAACGCGTATGGTTGCTGGCAGGTATTGACGGCCTGCAGGCGCTCCTGGCCGGCTGCCTGGTTTATATCCGGCTGTTCTCGACGATCCCGTTTATAGGTGCTTTTGCACCGGCCTCGATTCATCTCCTGGTCCAGACCTACCTTGCGGAGAACATTCTGCTGGCGGTCGCGGTGACGGCACGCCTGCTCTCCTGCCCGCGTAATACCGAGGAGCGCTCTCTCTATCGCACCCTGTCCTTGTTTCTCTGGAGCTACGCGGGCTGCGCGGAGCTCTTCAACTTTTTCGATATCAGGTCAAAACATGCGGTGGGCTTTCGCAGCATACTCATGGAAGCGCCTTTCCTGCTGCTGGCTCTGGTGTTGCTCCTGTCCGATGTGCACATTCCAGAGAGCAAAACGGCATTCCGAAAGACCAAGCTTGCTCTCTTCATCGAGACGCTCAGCCCTATCTTTTTCACCCTTGCCCTCACTGCGCTGGGAGCGTCAATTGTGCGGCGGCATTTCCATTACGGGCTGGCCGCGATCCAGATCGCGCTCGTTCTGTATGCGGTGCGAGCCACGTTCCTGCAAAACCGCTACATGCAGTCGGAGAAGGAACTCGCCGAAGCGAAAGAGCGCCTGCAGAAGCTCTCCTTCCAGGATGCCCTGACGGGCGTGCCGAACCGTCGTCATTTCGACGAGATCTTTGAAATGGAATGGAGCCGGGCCGGGCGTGTGATGCAGCCGCTTTCGCTGCTCATGGTGGACGCGGATTACTTCAAGCGCCTCAACGATCACTATGGCCATCCGGCAGGCGACGAATGCCTGGTGCGGCTTGCCCAGGCTTTAAAGCATTGCCTGCCCCGCAGTGGCGACATGCTGGCTCGTTACGGTGGTGAGGAGTTTGCCGTTATTCTGCCCACGACCGACCGCCTGGGAGCGGAAAACGTCGCGGTCAGGATGCAGGAGGCGGTGCGGGCCCTTCACATCCAGAACGAATCGCCGGTTGGCGAGTTTGTGACGATCAGTGTCGGGATCTCGACCTATGCGGCGCCGGCGCTGGCGAGAATGCATGAATTGGTCGACGCGGCCGACCGCGCTTTGTACAAGGCAAAGCAGAATGGCCGGAACCGCATCGAGTTTTGCGAAATGCCAATTGAAACCGAGATCGTCCGCAGTCTTAACGAGCCGCAGCCACTTCCGGCTCTCGCAGCCAGGGATAAAGTGGGAACTGCTCAGCCAGCTCCTGCACCTGGCCACGAATTTTCCTGAGCGCATCGGGATTGCTGCGCTCGGTGAGGGCCTGCGCAATCCAGGTGGCGATGGTCTTCATCTCGCCTTCCTTCATGCCGCGTGTCGTCAGTGCCGGAGTTCCGATACGGATGCCGCTCGGCTTGAGCGGAGGGTTGGTGTCGTAAGGGATGGCATTCTTGTTGACCGTGATGCCCGCCTCACCCAACGCGTTTTCAGCCTCGCTGCCCAGAGTCCCCTTGGCGAAGACATCGACCAGCATCAGGTGGTTGTCCGTGCCTCCGGAGACGACGCGGAAGCCCTCGGCCTGCAATGCCTCGGCCAGTACCTTTGCATTGGCGACGATCTGGCTGGCGTAGGTCTTGAATTCGGGCTGCAGCGCTTCGCGGAAGGCTACGGCCTTGGCGGCGACGATGTGCACGAGCGGTCCGCCCTGCTGGCCGGGAAAGACGCTCTTGTCGATGGCAGCAGCGAACTCCTGTCCGCTGAGAATCAGGCCGGAGCGGGGACCGCGCAGCGTCTTGTGGGTCGTGGTTGTGGTGATGTGCGCATGCGGAACCGGTGAAGGATGCGCGCCGCCGGCTACGAGTCCGGCAAAGTGTGCCATATCTACAATCAGCAGGGCTCCGGCCTTATCGGCAATGGAGCGCATGCGGGGAAAGTCCCAGATGCGCGGATAGGCACTGCCGCCACCGATAATGGCTTTCGGCTTCTCGCGAAGAGCAATGGACTCGAGCTCGTCGTAGTCGATCTGCTCAGTGTCTTTGCGAACGGTGTAGGAAGCGACCCGGAAGAGCTTGCCGGAGAAATTCAGCTTGTGGCCGTGCGTCAAATGGCCACCGTGCGCAAGATCGAGCCCGAGAATGGTGTCGCCGGGCGTCAGAACAGCCATGTAGGCTCCGGCGTTTGCCTGCGAGCCGGAGTGCGGCTGCACGTTGGCGTGTTCGGCGCCGAAGAGCTGCTTGGCGCGATCGCGGGCGAGGTTTTCGACAACGTCGGCAAATTCGCAACCACCGTAGTAGCGGCGTCCGGGATAGCCCTCGGCATACTTGTTGGTGAAGACCGAACCGGCGGCCTCAAGCACGGCCTCGCTAACGAAGTTTTCTGAAGCGATCATCTCCAGCCCTTCATGCTGGCGGAGAACTTCGTGTTCGATGGCGGAGGCGATCTCAGGATCGGCCTGGGCAAGCGGCAGAGACATGCGGTCGGTCATGCTTCGATTGTATCGCCATGCCCGGAGGGCATCAGTCGGCTGCCGGAGCCAATTTCGTTCCGCCGGCCGGGCAGATTCTCCATAAGGCCAAAGCCAGCAACAGGATAGCGCCCCACAGGGCATGGTTTCCAAAACGCTGCACCAGCAGGGCTCCAGCCGCCGCGCCGAGGAAGAACAACAGGCAGATCACAGCGAAATCCACGATCTGCTGGCGATTCTGTTCGTTGTGATTGCCCACGAACCAGTCGAAGATGCTGGCGCTCAGGGTACGCAGATTGCCTGTCGTGAAAGTCGAATTGAAGGAAGCCTGATGGACCTTCCGAAAGGTCTCGACCTGCGCCGATGCGATGAAGGCGATGCTGATGGTGATCCAGAAGTCGGAAATATGCTGAGGCAGGAAGCTTAGCCCGGTGAAGGCTGCGATCTCGCAGATCAGCAGGACCCGGCGCGGCCAGCGCAGGATCTTCCATTGTGACCAGAGCAGCGCCTTCGCAGCGGAGACCCCGAGGAAAAAGGCGATGATGGGCAACAGATGCCGGAGGCTGTCGCGCCAATCCTTGCCGATAATGTCGATAGCCAGCAGCACAACGTTACCGGTCATGGCGTTGGCGAAGACGTGGCCATGGCCGACGTAGGTAAAGCCGTCGAGATAGCCGCCTGCAGTCGCCAGCAGCGCGGCGGTGTCGAGCTGCGAGGCGGAGTGTTCTTCTGAAGCAGGCTCCCCGAAGGGTGTCATGTCGGTTATCTCGCGATCAGCTCTGATTTGTGCCGGAGCGCCGATGCGGCGCCATTTTCAGCCCAGAACTTGAAGGCATTGTAGACAAAAGAGCCGAGGTACCAGCCGTCGATGTACTTGTATGGCGTCTCGCCGGTGGTGTAGTGGCCGCAGGGCAGTATCTTCGAGACGAAGTCGATGCCAAGCTTCGAAAACGCCTGCAGCACCTCCAGCGAATACTGCTCGAGGAAGGTGAGATCGTACTTTGCGTGCACGACAAGAACCTTTTTATGAGTAGCCGCGAAACGCTCCATGAAGTTCACCGGGCTGGTCGCGCCGAAGAGGCGGCGCAGGCGTTCCTGTGTGAGGCCGGCGTCTTCAAAGGCCTTGCGGATATGCCGTGTGCTCTGGCCGGTCCAGACCACGTCGCCGAAGGAAGTCGATGCGTGGTTGAAGGCGTTCACCTTCAGCCGCTCGTCGTGCGCTGAGGCGATGAAGGCGTAGCAGGAGCCGAGGCTGGTGCCGAGCACGCCGAACTGCTCATAGCCCTGGTCTTCGAGCCAGTCGATGCAGCAGCGGATGTCGACGACAGCCTGCCGGCATGCGGCGATGTTGCGGCCGATGTTCGAGCTGACGGCATAGTCCGAGCGCTCCAGCTCAGCCGGGCGGCGGATGTCGTGATAGGGCTTGCTGAGGCGCAGCGCCGAGATACCGAAGCGGTTGAAGAGCGAGCAGAGCGCGTTGTGGCTGAAGGCATCGGCATTCCACTGCGGCATGACGATGATGGCCTGCTTCGGCTTGCCCTGCTGTTTTTCGGCAGGCGCCGGGTACCAGCGCGCATTCACGAGATCGTTTTCCGGATACGGCGTGCGAATGGGCGAAGTGAAGCGGAGGAAGTCGGCCTTTTCAAGCTTTCCGTCGATGGCCTGTTGTTTCAGGTCCGCGTCCTGCTTGAGCGTCTCGGGCCGCACGTTCGTCGGATAGAGCTCGGGGAAGCGCGTTTCGAGAACGAAATCCGTGGGCTTCGTGTAGCTGTAGAAATCGGTGCTGCGTACGACGATGGCGTCATTCAGTGCAGCGAGGGCGTCTTCGGCTTCATGCCCCTGCAGCCGGGAAGGGTCGGCGTTGCCGAAGATCTGCTGACGCAGGCCGGCCGACTCCACAAAGTCGTCGAGCCAGTCGAAGCCCCACTCCACCGGACGCACGATGCGATTTTCGTCGCGCGTGGTCAGCACGGTTTCCCAGTGGTACATCCAGCGTGCGTAGAGTTTGTTGAGCATGCTTAATCTATCCTCACACGCGGAACCCGTGCGGCGATGCCGCACAGAATTTCATACGGAATAGTTTTGGCCAGCCGCGCGTGGCCGGCTGCGGTAATGGCCTCTTCGCCCTGGCGGCCGATCAGCACGACCTCGTCACCGGCCTTGGCATCGGGGATCGTCGTGACATCGATGGAGGACAGGTCCATGGAGATGCGCCCCGCGAAGGGCGCGCGCTGGCCGCGCACCAGGACTTCTCCGCCCGGCGAAAGACTTCGACGCAAGCCGTCGGCGTAGCCGGCCGGCAGAAGAGCGATGCGCGAGTGCCTTGCGGCGCGGAAGCCTTCGCAGTAGCCGACTGTCTCTCCGGCCTCGATCTCGCGCAGGGAGATGATCCGTGTCTTCCACGAGAGCACCGGCTGGAGCGGATGCGCCGCCGCCGCGACGTTTCCGGATCTGTCGCCGGGGCCTTCGAAGTCGGGCGAGTAGCCGTAGAGCGAGAGGCCGGGACGGATCATTGCCTTTGCGCCGTGCTGTGTGGCCAGCTCTTCGAGTTCGGGCATGCCGATGGAGTCGATCACCGATGCGGAATTGCCAGCGTGCAGCCATTCCGGCCGGTGGCCCGCTTCGCAGACCTGCTCGACGCACTGTGCAAAGACTCTCATTTGCGCAGAGGTCGCCTCGCCGTTCAGGTATTCGGGCGAGTGGAAGTGCGTCATGATGCCGCTGATGTGGATGACCGGCGCATTCTGGAGTGCCGCCAGTAATGCAGGAAGTCTTTCCGGCTGCACGCCCTGGCGCGACATGCCGCTGTCGATCTCGAGATGCACCTCGACGGATCCACGGTTAAGCTGCCGTGCTGCATTGTTCAACCAGTCGAAGTGAAAGGGTTCCCACACCACGGGCGTCAGGCGATGTTCGAGCGCGAGTACCGCACCCTCTTCCCAGATTCCGCCCATGATCAGGATCGGCGTCTTCGGTGCAACGGCGCGCACGGCGATGCCTTCTTCGACGCTGGTTACGCCGAGCCACGCTGCGTTTGCATGCGACAGCACTTCGGCGCAGAGCGTAGTGCCGTGTCCGTAGCCGTTGGCTTTCACAATTGCCAGCAACTCAGCCCGGCCCGCGAGGGAGCGCAGGTGCTGAAAGTTGTGACGAAGCCTGGTGGTGGAGATTTCAGCCCAGAGGGGACGTGTTGTCATCATGGCCGCTACGACGGGGGCTGGTTGGAGCCCGGCGGCGGAGGAGGCTGAGACGAATCATCACCCTTGTGGAAGAACGGAACGTGGAAGGGCAGCTCGGCGCTGCTCTTCTTTTGCGTCTTCGGCTTCTGGTCAGGGCCGCCCTGCTCCACAACCGGAGTGCGCTGCGAGTGGATGCACACCCAGCTGGAGCGCGTGCGCTGATAGGTATGCGTGAAGATGCCGCGTTCTTCGCGCACCACACCGCTGATCTTGTGCTTCACGATGTAAGTGCCGTCGATGATGGCCACGTCCTCGACAATGCGCACGTTCACGACACGCTGCTCGATGCTCACGAGATCGGGCTGGCCCTTCGCGAACATGTTGGCCACGAACTGGTTGCGGGTGGAGATGTCGCCGTCGGCAGCGATGTCGAGGAACGAGGGGGACAGCAGGTTCTCGAGGGCGTACTGGTCCTTGTTCGCAACGGCTGTGCTCCAACCGTCTTCCAGCTTCTGAAACTGGTCAACTTCGGGCGACTGGCTAGACGACTGTGGAGTCGCCGTCACCTGCGCGGAGGCGTGGTTTGTAAGGGCAAGCATGGCGGCCAAAATGGGCGCGGCAGAAAGGGCAAAGGATTTCTTGTTCATACGCAGAACGAATCGCTCACTTCCATGATAAAGGTTCGGGATTTTTTGTGGTTCGAAGCCGGAGCGCTTTCATGGTTTTAGCCCATTTTTCATCAACTTCCACAGGGTTCCACAGCTTCCACAGGAAGATGTGGAGGACGCTGCGTCCCCCATTGGGTCCTAAACTGAGAACATGGCCACTCCGGCAGATATTTCGTTTGAGCGCGGCCTGCCCGCTTCTATAGACGCCGAGCGTTCCATTCTCGGTGCAATTCTCCTTGAAAATCAGGCGTATAACGAGGCAGCGGAAAAGCTGCGCGCCGAGGATTTTGCCCTCGATTCGCACCAGCGCATCTTTGCGCGTATGGCCGAGCTGATCGACGCCGGCCGCGCCGTCGACATCGTTACGCTGGCCGAAGAACTGGCCCGCCGCAAGGAAGTCGAGGCCATCGGAGGCGTCGCCTACCTGGCGTCGCTGACCGAGGGGCTGCCGCGCCGCCTGTCCATCGATGAGTATGTCCGCATCGTTAAGGACAAGTCGCTGCTGCGCCAGCTGATCAACATCTGCTCGACCTCGATCACGCGCGCAGCCGACCAGGGCGAAGAAGCGCTGGAAATTCTGAATGCAGCGGAAAGCTCGCTGCTCGAAGTCACGGAAAAAGGCATCACCCGCGGCTTCGCCGGTATTCCGGAGATCGTGCGCGACTCCTTCGGCACGATCGACAACCTCTATAAGGAGGGCCGCGAAGTCACCGGCCTGGCCACGCACTTTACCGAGTTCGACCGCATGACCAGCGGCCTGCAGAACTCGGAACTGACGATCATCGCCGCCCGTCCTTCGATGGGTAAGACGGCGTGGGCCATCAACATCGCGCAGAACGCGGCGGTGCGAGGCGGCAACGTGGTCGCCGTCTTCTCGCTCGAAATGAGCAAGGAGTCGCTGCTGCGACGCATGCTGGCTTCGGAAGCGTTGGTCGACTCGCAGAAGATTCAGAAGGGATTTCTCGGCCGCGACGACCACGAGAAGCTCTCCGCTGCGCTCGAACGGCTGGTCGAGTGCCAGCTCTTTATCGATGACACACCGGGTATCTCGCTGACCGAGATGCGCGCCAAGGCACGCCGCCTCAAACAGTCCACCGGCAGCCTCGACCTGATCGTGATCGACTACCTGCAGCTGATGACCGCGAGCAGCGGCGCGGGCAAGAAAGGCCCCGAGAACCGCACGCAGGAAGTCTCTGCCATCTCGCGCGGACTGAAGGCGCTGGCCAAGGAAATGAACATCCCGGTTATCGCGCTCTCGCAGCTCTCGCGTTCGTCGGAGCAGCGCGGCGGCGACAAGAAGCCGATGCTCTCCGATCTACGCGAATCTGGCTCGATCGAGCAGGACGCCGACGTAGTCGCGTTCATCCACCGCGAGGCGTACTACAACCGCGACGAGAATGGCGAACCCGATCCAGAGACGGCCAACAAGGCCGAGATCATCATCGCCAAGCAGCGTAACGGTCCGACGGGTTCGGTGCAGCTTGCGTACCTCTCGAAGTGCACGCGCTTTGAGAATCTTGACTACGGTGGTGGCGATTACTGAGTAATGGCCGTCGAGCCGCGACGGGCTGTCTTTGCTATCGCTTCGATGACTCTCTCGTAAAGCGCAACCGGCAGGTCATGCCCCATGCCTTCAATCAGCATCAACTCCGCGCCAGGGATCGATGCTGCAGTGTCCACTCCGCATGCGGGAAGAACCAGCGGATCGTCTGCGCCATGAATCACCAGCGTTGGCGCAGTGATCTTTGCCAGCTGTGGACGCAGATCGCCAGTGAACGCCAGTGCTGCGATCTGCCGCGCGAAGCCCTGGGGGTCGTAGCGGCGTCTCACCTCTTCGAGCAGCAGGGACCGATAGGCGGTTTCATCGAATTCATAAGCCGGACTGGAGATTCGCCGGGCGAAGGCGAGGCCGTGGGCTAGATATCCAGCCTCATCTTCATAGGGAGAAGGTGCTTGCCTCATCATCAGCTCCATTACATCGGGCGCGGCGGAAGGAAGCGACGGATTCCCTGTGCTCGACATGATCGAGGTCAGCGAGAGAGTTCGCTGCGGGAATTCGCTGGCGACGATCTGCGCAATCATTCCGCCCATCGAGCGCCCTGCTACGTGGACGCGATCGAGGTGCAGTGCATCGAGCAGAGCAATGGCATCCGCCGCCATTTCACGCAGCGTATAGGGGACCTTGACGGGTATTCCGCTGCGCGCCTGCGTGATGAATGCCTGCAGGTTCGGCGCGGGCAGTTCAGCCAGATGCGTAGACTCACCACTGTCGCGATTGTCGAAGCGAATGACCTGGAAGCCTCGCGATACCAGGCCGTGACAGAAAGCATCCGTCCATCGAATCCTCTGCGTTCCCAATCCCGGAATCAGCAGAATTGCTTCATCGTCATTTGAGCCAAAGCGATCGTAAGCCAGCGGAACAACGTTCATGCAGATAGGATAATGTCCCGAATAAAGAAGCGCCTCACCGATTGCGGCATGAGTGAGGCGCTTCTGCTTATGCTTCCGCGATGGATTTCATCTCCGCAGCGTCGGGGTTCATCGCCATCTCGCAATCATTGTCGAAGATCATGGTCGGTACGGTCTCCGCGGTGAATGGCTTCCACTCCGGCAGTCCCGGATGGTTGGGGTTGCCGGTGCGGGCGAAGCGCGTCCACGCGTCACTGACTTTTTCCGCCAGCGCCATGGCATCAGGTCCGCCGCCTGTCATTGTGTCGCAGCGTTCGGTGTTGAAGAAGACGAATGGAATCTCCGCGCAGTGAAAGGCGCGCGGACGGCCATTGAGAATCGGTGTCTTCCATTTGAACCAGTAGAGATAGGCGGGAGCCTTGCCGAGCGCGGCCTTTGCCGTCGCCTGTTTGATGGCGTTGCGGCGCATGCGCCCTGCGGCAGCAGCCTGGGAGTAGATGTCGAAGGGCTTGTTTTTTGCGCCGGCGCGGAAGGCCTCGTAAATCTGCGGTGCGTGATCGCCGTACATCTCGCGCAGCTTGGCCTGGGCTTCGGCCTCGGTCATGTCTTCATACTCGGGATGATTCATGCCGTTGTTGAATTCGTTGAGCACCGTGCCGATGATCATGGGTACATCGGCGGAGAACTCCGAAGCCTTCGGGTCGAAGGGATGCGCGGGAATCAGCTCGCCATCGACGACCGGAGACAGGCCGCCGAACTCGGCCAGCCGCGAGGACGGAGTAGCATGCTGTGGCGGCTGCGGTTCGTGTTGCAGCACGGACTGTGAAGCCTCCAGCAGTTTCTCGAAAGGCACGCTGTGGATGTCGCCAATGTTGGCCTTCGTCAGCTTGAGCTCTGCGAGAACCTTTTCTGTAAAGGCCTTCGCATTTTCGGGCGAACGGCCACGAAGCGTGGAGCCGCTCTCCACCACGGCGCGATGAAAGAGCCCCTTCGCCGAAGGCATGCTCATCAGGAAGCTGACCTTGCCGCCTCCGCCTGACTGTCCGAAGATCGTGACCGATCCAGGATCGCCGCCGAAGTTTGCGATGTTATCCCGCACCCATTCGAGCGATGCGACGATATCCATCATGCCTACGTTGGCCGAATGCTTGTACTCATCTCCGTATGCGGAGAGATCGAGATAGCCAAGCACGTTGAGGCGATGATTGATCGAGACCAGCACCACGTCTCCGCGGCGTGCGATGCTTTCGCCATCGTAGGCGAGTTGTTCGTTGCCCGACCCGTTCGCGTAGCCGCCGCCATGCAGCCAGACCATCACCGGGCGCTTTTTATTGTCATTGATCCCCTGCGTCCAGATATTCAAACGCAGGCAGTCTTCATTGGAGCCAGCCTGGTACTCGCGAGTGATGGCATCGTCCCAGGCGAACATGAAGGCCTCTTCGTCGTTCTTGCCGGAGAGGTTTCGCTGCAACTGCGGAGCGATCGGGCCGTACTGACGCGAGCTGCGCACGCTTGTCCATGGCCTGGCCGGCTTCGGAGGCATGAAGCGGTTTGCGCCCTCGGTGGTATCGGCATAAGGAATGCCCTTGAAAGTGAAGATGCCCTTACGAATGTAGCCCGCAACCTTTCCGGATTTGGTTTCGACGACGGCATCGGTGGCAGAGGCAACGACCATCTGTCCGGGTTCCGGTGCAGGCGGCGCTTCGGCCTGTGCCTTTGCGGGCAGCACGGTATTTACAGCGCCTCCCACAGCCAGTGCTGCGGCGCTCTTCAACAATGTACGGCGTTCCATAAGGGAATTCATCGAGTCAGCCATTTTCTCCTCGGAGTAACTTCCGCTCTGCAAAGTTCTTCAGTGCTTGGCGGAGTATTTCGCCAGTTCGTCAGCGATTGAAAGTAGAAGGTCATTGAATGCGAGTTCGGCGCCATCGTTTTGGCAGCCGACCAGCCACTTTATTTCGCGGCTTGCACGGCTGGCAACGGGAAAACAAGATCCTGCTTTAGAACCCCGAGGAAAAACTGCATAAACCTGCAGCTGGTGAGCATTCCTCAACGAAAAACTTTCAGACGAATTCGCGTTACACCTATGCGATTATGCGTGCGAACTGCATTCGCAATATATCTCCGTCCAGTTCCGAGCGAGGTAGACGCATGGCGGTCGGCTTGATCGCGTGGGGCAGGTTTTTCGATGCAGACGGGAACAAGGTGACGGTGCCTGCACCTTCGACCGATCCAGGCAAGCCATGGCTCTGGGACATGCTGCGCTCCCAGGCGGCTGAGATCGGTGCGACCTTTGACCTTGTTCAGCTGCCTCCGTGGTCGCTCGCGCAGGGTGGCGCAGGCGCGGGATGCGATGGCTATGGAATCTATCAGCGCCGCAATCTCAACGGTACCCGCTACGGTTCGCTCGAAAGCCTGATGGCCGCTATTGCCGCGCTCAACGCACACGGCTGCGAGAGTTGGGGAGACATGGTGATGCACCAGTTGATTGGCGAGAACGGCGGTCCTGGCGTCTTTCGTTATGCCGGAGCCGATGGCAGCACCATGAACGGGCGCGGCCAGACGACGCCCGGATGGTTTCGTGGCGGGCTGAATCAGAATGACCCGATTCCGCCATTTTGCCGCGAAGACGACGTACCGGTGCGATCTGACGATATCCCCTTCGGCCGCGAGATCAGCTACCAGCACTGCAATCCGCCGGGTGTGACCGAGAACGACGCGAAGGATTACCTTGCCTGGTCGAAGGCGCGCACCGGAGCCAGCGGCTTCCGCTTCGATGACGTGAAGGGAACGCATGTGCAGTCGGTGCGGCGCATCATGGATGCGGTGCCCGATGCTCCGTTCTACAGCGAGTACTTCGACGGCAACCCTGCAAATCTGAACTGGTGGGCAACATCCGAGCCGATGAACAGCCGGTCTGCCGTGGCCGACTTCACATTGCACTTCCGCATCCAGGCGGCCTGCAATGGCTTCGACGCAACGCTCTTCGATGCCGGTGGCGCGGGATATTGGCAGTGGAATCCAGGCCTGGCGGTTGGCTTCGTCGATAACCCTGACACGGATACCAGCCTTGGCGAACAGGTCATTACCAACAAGGGCATCGCCTACGCCTATCTGCTTACATTGCCACTGCGCGTGGCGATGGTCTACGGCAAGGATTACTATTCCGGATCGGTGTGGCCAGAAGCCTATGGACTCAAACCGCTTATCGACAATCTCTGCTGGATCAATCGTACTTTCGCCTTCGGCAACTACGAAGTACGTTGGGTCGATCGCGATGTACATGTGGCCTCACGTGACGGCAATGGCGGAGCGGTAGGCTGGAGCGGCGGCCTGCTGACCGCGATCAACTTCAACGTGCTCTCGCCCCGCACCATCACCTGTGGAACGCCCTTCGGGCCGAATCGCTGGCTGCATGACTATACGGGGCATCATGGAGATATCTGGACCGACGGGAACGGCAATGCGACCTTTACCATTCCGTCGAATGCATTCTCTGGCGGACAATCGTATCTCTGCTTCGCACCTGGAGGCGTTGACCAGGCTGTCCCTGAGAAGAGTCGCACGACCACGCAGACGTATTTTGCTGCGATGGATCTCGATGTGATGCCCGCAACGAACACGGAGCGGAATTTGCCGCAGCGCATTTGCTGTGCCAAGAACACGAAAGTCTCGCCCAGGCTTGCCGCAAAATTGCCTGAAGGTGCATCGGTGACTGTAACGGTTACAAATTCCGATGATGAAGCCGTCGCTACGGCGCGCATAGGCTCCGGCGCGGAAGTGCGAGCAGGCGAGACAACATCTTCCGGTTGGCATACCGTCGCCGTAACTGGCGAAGGTCTACCTGCAACCGGCACCGATTTCGAACTCTCCATTACCTACACAGGAGTTGCAGGATGAAACGCGCTCTAGCATTTTTTGCACTCACCGTTCTGTTCGCAGTGGCCGGTCTCTCAGCGCAGACTATGGTTCCCTGGCTGACGCGCAGTGCCGATAATGCCCGCAGCGGATGGAATTCACATGAGACGATGCTGACCCAGGCATCAGTAAGCCAGAAGGGAATCAAGCGGACGACGATCATCCCGGTGATCGGTGACGCGCGTGGCATGGAAGCGCAACCGTTGATCCTGCCGGACGTCATGACTGCGCAGGGAAAGCGCGACGTGATGGTTCTGCCTTCCATGGCCGATGTTGTACGCGGAGTCGATGCGCACGATGGCACGGCTATCTGGCAGGTGACTCTTGGAATGCCAATTAACGGATCGGCAAACATAGACGCCCACGTTATCAACGATCATTGGGGATGCCTTTCAACCGGCGTAATCGATGCGGAGCTGCAGAGGCTTTACCAGATCTGCTGGGTTTCTCCCGATAACTCCGGTACTCCGAAGACTGCGCGCTATTACATGTTTGTCCGCAAGGTCTCGGACGGAAGTGAAGTTGTGCCACCAGTGCTGATTGAAGGCACGAGCAACGGGCAGGATTTCAATAAATCGATGCGTAAGCAGCGCTCTTCGCTTGTCGAGACAAATGTGAACGGAGTGAAGACGGTCTTCGCGTGCTCCGGAACGGTCTACGAAACTGCGGGCGGAGCCTCGGGTTACTGCTTCGCTTTCGATACCTTCACCAACAAGGTGACGGCGATGCTGGCACTTACCGCCGGTGAAGGCGCTGGTGTATGGATGGCAGGCCAGGGCGCGGCCGCCGACGCCGGCGGCAATCTTTATCTCATCACAGGCAATGGAGACTTCGATGGAGCGTCGCAGTGGGGTGAATCATTTCTGAAGCTCAAATACACACCGCCGTCGGGCGCAACCGCTGCCACCTTTAAAGTAGTGGACCACTGGACGCCTTACACCGATCTCCAGCGCACGGGGCAGGCTCAGGCCGCCGCAAATGCCGCCGAGAAGTTGGCGGGCATGAATGCGCCCTCCGAGGCGATCAAGCCGGTAGGCAGTGGCATGAGCATGCCGCTCGATAAAGCGAAACTTGTACCGACGCTAAACGAGCGTGGAAAGCCGATGCTGCTTGTCTATCCGCAAATGGCCGCTGGGGCGTGGTCCGATGAGGATTGGGGATCGGCGGGTCCGGCCTGCATCTTCGCCATAGGTGTGTGCGTGGCAAGCGGCAAGGACGGAATAGGCTACCCGATTAAGACTGCGAAGATGGGCGGAACGACTCTGGCCGATCTCAACAATCCAAAAAGCAACTGCGCCAAGCTGGCATCGCCGCCTGTGTGGCTCACGATGAGCCCGGGAAATGTCGACGCCTGCCCTGCCGATCCGCGTACGCTGAACTTTTTTCCAGGTGGCGACACAGCACATCTGCATATGACACCGGTGCAGTATTACGATCCTCTATTGAAGTCGTGGACGATCTTTGCATGGGGCGAGAACGCTCAGCTTCATAAATGGAAGATCAGCGAGTCGGGCAGGCTTGCCTACGTCGCCGAAAGCAACGAGTATGCCAGCGCCGATGTACGCGGCAACTCGCCGGGCGGCATGCCAGGTGGTTTCTGCTCCGGTGCAAGCAACGGAGCAGATCCTGACTCGGCTATCCTCGTCTGTACGATTCCGTACGGCGACGCCAATGCACACGTCGTCGATGGACGCCTGCTTGTTTACGATCCCGTGCATCCCGCTGCAGATGGATCGCTCAACATCCTGTGGGATTCCCAGCGCTGGGGAGTACAGTTCCTCTTCAACAAGTTCGATCCGCCGGTGATCGATGGCGGCCAGATCTATGTGCCGAACTACAACGGCGGCGTGGATGTTTACACGCTTGCGCAATGAGCATCACCCACGACGGTTTTCCTGCAGACTGCACACTCTTGCCTGCTCAGCTCTTCAGCACCGGAAACGCAGTGATTCTGAGCTTCGCAGCAGCATAGGGCACCAGCGAAAGCTGCTCTTCTTCCTGGTCGCTTGTGACCGGGCTCTGCGGCACCGGCTCGGCAACACCATCCACTGCGCGCCACGAAGGCAGCCTCCGTCCTTTCACGCCCAGCTTCACTCCCGGAGTCTTCAATGTGAACGGCGTCTCCCCGATCTCTGCTTCTGTTACTTCGATTTCATGTGCATTGTTATCGCTGACAGCGAGCGCGTAGTTCCATTGCGACGATGGGAAGACCTGCCAGTCAGAAGCTTCCTTGCGATCGCGAAGCTTCACCCAGTCCTCGCCGATGGGATATGAAAAGACAAGCGGTCCGCGATCGATGGAAATAGACTCCTTGAACCCTCGCGCAATGCGCGGCGTCAACGGAAAGCGAATCTCGACAACGTCTCCGGTTTTCCAAGTGCGTTTTACTGTTGCAAATGAAGCGGCCTGCGGAGCCGGCTGCGCTTCACCATTCACGTGGATGGTCGCAGCGCTTCCTGCCCACTCGGGGATTCGTAACCGTAGCGGGAAGTTTAATGCAGAAGCCGGGTTGACGCGCAGACGAATCGCTCCTCGGAAGGGGTACTCGGTCTCTTCCGCAACGTGCACGGCCGTTCCGCGTACAATCGTGTGCACTTCGCACGGCGCGTATGCAACCGCTGCAAGGCCGTCGTCTTCAGAAGCCATCCAGAGGCTGGCGGTAAGCTTCGGCCATCCCTGGTGAAAGTTTGCCGTACAGCAACCGAAATTCGGTTCGAGCCCGTAGATGTTCGACTCCGGTCCATCGGTCGTCCATGGCTTGCTGTGCAGGCTCACCTCGACCTGGTTAGGCTCCTGGTTGTACTGATGCGCCCACATGTTGTCGGTAAACGTGCCCGGTAGCGCGTTGTAAGCCACACGTTCGAGCCGGTCGCCGATCCACGGCTCGCCAGTGATCGCAAGCGACTGCTCGAGCGAGAACATAGTTTCCACCACCGTGCACAGTTCGCTGCCCTGCGAAGGATTCGGGCCGCCAAGGTGTTCATCGCAGGAGAACATGCCATTCGGCAGGCCGTGGTATTTGTCGAGCGCGCCCAGCATAACGCGAAGGCCATCGCGATCGCTCTTCTCGCCTGTTACCTGCGACCATACCGGACCGGTCTTCAGAGCCTGGCCGTTGTTTACTCCGTGCGTGGCCAGTGCAGTATCGCCGAGCCCCTGGCCTTCGTTCAGCTTGATGAACTCCGGCGTGATGCGCTCGGTGTAGCGGAAGTTCGCGTAGTTCGCCTCCCAGTCAAAGCCCTGCTTGTGCAGCAGCTTTGCCAGGTCGAGCAGCTTCGCGTCGCCGGTGCGGTTATAAAGCCATATCACGCTCAGCGCATTGTCCTGCCAGCGAAACTTGCCCCAGTCACGCAGTGGACGAGTGGGCAGAGTTTTCAGTTGACATTCAAAGTAGCGCGACATCAAGGGAATCACGCGTGGGTCGCCGGTGGCTTCTTCATATTGCGTGAGCGCTTTCAGCGCGACCATGCGCGGCCACCAGTCGTCGTTGCTCGCTGGGCCGAACATGCCGGTTGTGGTCTGGCTGCCGAGCGTCCAGTCAAGATACTTCTGTGCCTTCGCCTTCAGCCGGGAGTCATCCAGCTGATAAGCCAGTGGAATCAGGCCATCCATGAAGTAAGGCCCGCGCTCCCACGACTCGCCTTTACCACCGAGCCAACCGCTGTTGGGTCCTACGTCGGCCCAGATTTCATCGAGGTGGCCGCCGAGTCCATTTGCCTGCACTTCCATCTGCGCGCGCAGCCAGCCCGTGGGACGGATCGATCCCAGCGGCAACGTGGAAAAAGCATTGGGTGCTAACGGCGCACGGTTCTTCACTGCAGGACGAGGCGAAGCAGCCAGCCCGGCGCCAGGCAAAGCCTGAGCGGAATAGCGTTGCAGTGAAACCGAGGAGACAAGAGCCGCAGCTCCGGCCTGCTTCAAAAAGCGGCGGCGGCTTGTAGGCAAGGATGGACGACGAATCATAGAGGCCCCAGGAGAACGAAGTTCAGACCTAGATATTTTCGTCCCTGCACCGGTTTCGAGCCAAGCTTTCCCGGCTAAAACCTTGCGAATCTTCGAGTTTCAAATTCACGCCGATTTCACTTGAAACCTATCGCAATCCGCAATATAGTTATTGCGTTTTGCAATAAGGCTATGAAGCTAAGCGATAAATTGCGGTATCTGAGAGAGGTCGAAGGAAACCTTCGCGGCCTTGGCCGGGCGCTGACGCAGCAGGACATGGTGCGCGCCATCGCCAGCGAGATGGGCGCAACCATCAGCCAGAGTTACCTCTCGCAGATAGAGAGCGGAGCGCGGCCGCACCTGACCAACACAACACGTCTATTGCTGGCGCGGTTCTTTAAGGTGCATCCGGGTTACCTGCTGGACGATCCCGAGGGATATCAGCCAGAGCTGCTCAGCCAGTTGCAGACCACAGAGAATCGCCTGGACATGTGGCTGATTGCCGGTGCTGAGAAGTTTCGTCGCGATCCTGATCTGTGCAGGGCGCTCCTGGCAGTTGCGAATCATGAGGACACGCGGGGATGTCTTCTCCTGCTCGAATCCATCATGAAGACGCCCAGCCTCATTCCGCGGCTCATGGATGCGTTGCGGCCCCAGTCTGCTGCGCCTCCTTCGCAGGATCGCAAACCTGTCGAAGAGAAAGGCCGGGCACGACGGACTGCCGGAAATCATTCGCCTGCAAAGCGCACGCGGATGAGCAGGAAGAAAGAGAGGAGCGCCTGAGTATGTGGAGCGGAGACGCAGTGTATCTGGTCTGTTTCGGGGTGGGGCTGGCGCTGGCGGTGCTGTCGTTTCTCGGCGGAGCGTTCCATTTTCATGGCGGCCATATTCATTTCGGATCGCATGGACACGGAGCAGCCGCGCATGGAGGAGGCAAGGCGTCCATAGCGCCGATCAACGGCTTCACGATTACGGCCTTCCTGTGCTGGTTTGGAGGTGTGGGGTTTCTGCTGCATCACTACACTTCGCTGCTGGTACCGGCGACACTCATGTTGGCGACGGCTGGTGGCCTGGCGGGCGCGGCGCCTATCTTCTGGCTGCTTGCAAGGGTGCTTGCCCCGCATGAACGCGAGCTGACGGCAGAAGAAACGCAGATCGTTGGCGTCGCCGGCCGGGTAACCGGGGCGATGCACAGTGGCCTTACCGGTGAGGTTCTGTTTTCGCAGGGGGGTGCGCTGCGTTCGATTCCGGCGCGCAGTGAAAACGGCGAGCCGCTCGATCGCGGGACAGAGGTTGTTGTTATGCACTATGAGCGCGGAATCGCTTATGTGAGGACATGGGACGCGGCGGTCGAGCAGTTGCCGTCCGCCGAACATAGAAGCTTGCAGTAGAGGTAGTTAATTCAGGAAAGGATGTTATGTCGAGCACTGTTATTGTCGTTATCGGTTTGCTGGTGTTGGCAACGTTGCTGTTGGCAACCGTCATCGCGAAGATGTTTCGCAAGGCTGGTCCGAATGAGGCGTTGATTGTCTTTGGATTCCGCGGTCCCCGCGTGATCAAAGGTCATGGCACGATGATCTTCCCGATCGTCGAGCATGCGCGCGAGCTGTCACTCGAGCTGATGAGTTTTGATGTGGCTCCTCAGCAGGATCTCTATACAAAGCAGGGTGTTGCCGTCACGGTCGAAGCCGTGGCCCAGATCAAGGTGCGCAGCGACCAGGAGTCGATTCTTACCGCCGCGGAACAGTTCCTCACCAAATCTGCCGATCAGCGCGAAGGATTGATCCGGCTGGTGATGGAAGGCCACCTTCGCGGCATTATTGGCCAGTTGACCGTCGAACAGATTGTGAAGGAACCGGAAATGGTTGCCGAGCGCATGCGCTCCACCTGCGCCGACGACATGAGCAAGATGGGGCTCGAAGTCGTGAGCTTCACCATTCGCGAAGTACGCGACAAGAACGAATACATCACCAACATGGGCCGGCCTGATATTGCGCGCATTCGCCGCGACGCGGAAATTGCCGCTGCGGAAGCCGAACGCGATACGGCCATCAAGCGTGCCAATGCCCTGCGCGAAGCTGCGGTTGCCAAGGCTATCAGTGATCAGGATCGCGTGATCGCTGAGACGGCATCGCTTGCCAAGCAGGCCGAGGCTGAGCGCGACCTGGCTATCAAGAAGGCGGAGTACACAGAACAGAGCCGCAGGCAGGAAGCCCAGGCAGATAAGGCTTATGAGCTGCAGACGAACGTGATGCAGCAGAAGGTGGTTGCCGAGCAGGTCAAAGTCATGCAGGTAGAGAAGGAGCAGCAGGTCAAGGTGCAGGAAGCGGAAATTCTGCGCCACGAGAAAGAGCTGATCGCTACCGTACTGAAGCAGTCTGAGATCGAGCGCCAGCGCATCGAAAACCTCGCCGCAGCCGAACGTGCTCGCCTGATGGCCGAGGCCGAGGGTAAGGCCGCCGCGATCAGAACGCAGGGTGAGGCCGAAGCCAGCATCATCTTCCAGAAAGGCGAGGCTGAAGCGAAGGCGATGAACGTGAAGGCCGAGGCTTACCAGGAATGGACGCAGGCCGCAGTGGTCGATCGCTTGATCAGCAACATGGCCGAAGTCGTGCGCGCCATGAGCGAACCATTGAGCAAGGTGGACAAGATCACCATCGTCTCTACTGGAGGCGACGGACAGGCTGGAGTAGGAGCGCACAAGCTGACCGGAGAAATGACACAGATCGCAGCACAGGTTCCGGCCTTGTTTGAAGCGCTGAGCGGCATGAAGATGGCCGATTTGATGAATAACGTGAAACAGATGACACCGCGTGCGCCGGAGGCGCAATAAAGGAGGCACGATGACTCTGCTGGAACGGGTAACAGTTCTTCTGCGAGCGAACGTGAACGATCTGCTCGACCGGGCAGAAGATCCTGAGAAAACAATGAAGCAGCTGGTTCTCGATATGGAGAACCAGCTGCTTCAGCTGAAAACACAGGTGGCAGGCGCAATGGCCGATCAACATATGTTGGAACGGAAGAAGAGCGAGCACGAAGCGCAGGTTGGCGATTGGAAGTCTAAAGCCGGGGTCGCGATGATCAAGAAGCGCGAAGACCTTGCGCGAACGGCGCTGGAAAGAAGCCTCAGCCATGCTGAGATGGCGAAGAACTTTGCGGCGCAACTGGAACACCAAACCGCCGAGACGGATCTGTTGCGAAGCTCTTTTCTGCGCCTGCAGCAGAAGCTGAAGGAGACGCAGGCGGAGTGCGAACTGCTGCTGGCGCAGCATCGCCGTGCCAGGGCGCTCGAGCGCGCGCAGCGTGCCGGCAATGTCGCTGCGGTGAGTGGCGACCAGAGGTTGAGTTCGGTGCGGCGTCGAGTTCGAGAGCAGGAGGCAAAGAGCCTGGCAGTCAGTAATCTGAGCCGCATTGCGTCAAACGAAGACGAACTGGAGCGGCTGGAACGCGACGAAAAGGTGGATGCGCTTCTTGAAGAGATACGCCAGAAGCAGGCGCGTGCACTGCCGCTTGGCTGATCGTCCGCCGTTGCCTGGGTTGATCTGACCCTGGGGGAGCCTGCCCGGTGCGGGAGCCCCCTGGGGAGATCCCTGGCTGTCCGCGCCGTCCGTGCGCGTGCCCCTCAGTAGCTTCCGCTTGTCCATGCCGAGGATCAGGAGTAGCCGAAAGATAGTGCTTTCGACAACACTTCTGGTGCTGTAATGCCGGTATGTCTATCAAAAATCCGGACAAGCCTCCGCTATGTTCCTGGTGTTTGAGTCATTTCACGGAGAGAGCACCGAGGAAGCCATGGGAGCGTCTGCTGTGGTGGCTAAGGGCGTATCGATGCCATGACTGCGACAGGAGGTTTCTCGCAAGAGCGGTCAAGGGTGGCGAATCCGCGGGTTGAATTCGGGGAGTTTCTTCAACGAAGTTCGGACGAAAGAATGGCGATATCAATTCAATTCAGTGCATGGCATGAGGATTCTGCCGACAGGATCATCCGCAGCATCCACGTCGTCGAGTTGAAGAGGCAGTATGTGCTCTTCGTTACGGATCGACTGGTAGCCTTCCGGGGCAATCTTCCCAACGTTCCGGAACTGGAGCATCCTCGAAACTTCGCAACCGTTGAGCACGCTCATCGGGAAGCCCGCGAGATCTTCGAAAGCCTTCTTAAACTGGGGTGGAAAGCGTGCAATGAGGAAGGCCGCTGATGGAAGTCAATCAGTGTCGAGAGTTACTGTTAGAAACTGCATGTGAGCAATATCGCAGTGAACGGGCGTAGAGTCTGCACGACCGCAGTCATGGTTTCGCAGTTGGTGTGCCGCGAGGCGAAGGGCAGACCGAGGTCATCATTCGTTAGGTCTATCTGAACTAACGATTGGAACGGCTGCGCCTCGCCTCGTAATACGTTTCACTCCAGGCTAATGCGCATCTTCTTCAGGAACTGCGTATCCGGGTCGGAGAGCGGCAGGAATACCCCCTCCGCGGATTCCGCTAAAGAAGGTTCTGTCCTGCGAGGCACCCGCGCGTAGCAGACTGAGGTCTCTTCGGGCGCTGTTTCTCGCGGATGCACATGGGCATATGCCGAGAGGTCAAGGCAGATTCGTAGTTCATAGCCTGCGTTTTCAATCACTTTCGCCATTCTCTCGAATGCCCCATTGGCTTGCACGGCTTCGCTGATGATCTTTTCGAGATCGCGGCAGTGTGAACTTGCGGCAAGAACGGCCGTGGCTGCGTCCAGCATTTCCTTCATGAGAGGTTCACTCGTGGCTTGGGTGATTTCCTCGAGGTGGGGAGCATCGGAATGGCCTGACTCCGGATCTTCCAGGGGCAGCGCCATAACGGTTTCTCCTGTATGTACCTGGATACGTATCCGCGGCTTCAAGGAGGCAAAAACACGCATTCCACGGTCGCGGAACGCACGCATAGCGATTCTTACTTTGCGATTACTATCTATCTCGCATTTCAGTACGTGAAGCGCTTCGAGAAAAGATGCATCGGTCGAAAGTGAGATTTGCGCTTCATCTTCCATTTTCTGCAACAACCAGCGTAATTTGTTACGGTCCATAGTCCCTGCTTCTGCCTCCACCAACGCACACTCCGAGTCGGGCCCCCGTGGAAGCGGTCGCGGCATGATTGCCGCCTGGATGCCATCGTGAGAAGCGAATCCGAGTCAGGTAGGAGCCAGACAACCGCTTATCCGTTCTGTAGCGGTTTCAGGTGTGAATACTTCGGATACTTATGCTTGCCTACACGGATGCGGCCTGATGGTAAGTGGCTGCCCAGCCTCTAACAATTTGAGTTACACAGCTATAAGTCCTTTCATCTGAGCGGGTGAATGTGTAACTCAAACTAGTGACTACCCTGGTAACACTGTGGCGGCATAGAATCCGCCCGCGGAGCGTGGAGCCACGGGCACGGCCCAAAGGGGGAAAACATGGCGGTGCATTCCAAGCAGGAGATCTTTCCCGCCCTGGACGAGGAAGTATCAGGCGGCAGCTTTCTGGAGCACCCCCTGCCGAAGTACCGGTTTCCTCTTGAGGAGACGGAGCCGGCCCCGGCATACCAGCTGGTGCATGATCAGCTCCTGCTGGACGGTAACTCGCGGCAGAACCTGGCTACTTTCTGCCAGACGTGGGTCGAGCCCGAGGTGCGCCAGTTGATGGACGAGTGCCTCGATAAGAACCTCATCGATCGTGATGAATATCCACAAACTACGGAGCTGGAATCTCGCTGCGTCTACATGCTTGCCGACCTCTGGCATTGTCCCGATGCAGCCAATACGCAGGGTTGCTCTACGACCGGTTCCAGTGAAGCAGCCATGCTTGGCGGGCTGGCGATGAAGTATCGATGGAAGAAGAGGCGGCAGCAGGAGCACAGGCCGACGCATCGCCCTAACCTCATCTGTGGACCTGTGCACACCTGTTGGCCGCGATTTGCGCGCTACTTCGACGTGGAATTGCGGCAGGTACCGTGCGTTGGAAACCGGCTGTTGATGTCTCCCGAAGAAGTTCTCAAGCGTTGCGATGAGAACACGATCGGAGTGGTGCCCACCCTGGGCGTTACCTACACGCTGCAGTATGAGCCGGTGCATGCAATCGCGTTGGCGCTCGATGACTTCGAAGAGGTGCACGGGATCGACATCCCGATCCATATCGATGCTGCGAGTGGCGGCTTTACCGCACCGTTTCTCCATCCTGCAGTGTCCTGGGATTTTCGCCTTCCGCGAGTGCGTTCGATCAATGTCTCCGGACATAAGTTTGGATTGTCACCGCTGGGATGCGGATGGATCGTGTGGCGCACCAAGCGCGATCTGCCGGAAGATCTGGTCTTCGATGTGAAGTATCTCGGCGGACACATGCGCAGCTTCGCGCTCAATTTTTCGCGCCCTGGAGGACAGGTCGTAGCGCAGTACTACAACTTCATTCGACTGGGTAGAAAAGGCTATACAAGGATTGCGAAGAGCTGCCAGGCGGTGGGCTCGTGGTTCGCTGACGAGTTGCGCAAGTTCGAGATCTTCGAGTTGATTTACGACGGAAGAGACGGCCTGCCCGGCTGTACCTGGAGCATCAAGCCGGGCGAGTACCCGCGATTCGATCTGTACGATCTTGCGGATCGCCTGCGAGGCAAGGGCTGGCAGGTGCCTGCTTATCCCATGCCGCCGCATCGCACCGATCTGGTTGTACAGCGCATGGTCTCGCGGTTAGGAGTGAGCCGCGACCTGGCCGGCTTATTGATGGACGATCTCCGCCAGGCGGTTCGATTTCTCAGCAGCAGCCGCGCCAGGCCTTCGGTGGGTGTTGAAGCGGCCAGCGGATATCACCATATATAGAGGGTTCATCTGCCAGTCGCTCATCTGAGTGACCCGGAATCTGGTCACTGCAAAAAGTGACTGGCGCCGGTCTCGTCTTCCATCTTATTTTCGCTCCGTATGGATCAACCCCAAGGAGGTTACACCATGGCGGACCTGCATGAGGGCGAACTGGAGATGGAACTGGAAGATGAGTTCCATGAGGGCGAACTCGAAAGCGAAGACGAATCGAGTCTGGAAGGCGAAGGCTGGCTGGGCGCCATAGGCAACATCGCCGGCAGCCTGCTCGGTGAAGGCGAAGAGGAGCTTGAGGATGAGAGCGCTTTCGAGATGGAAGACGAGAGTTCGTTCGAGAGCGAAGAAGAGCTCGAGGATGAGTCAAGCCTGGAAGGCGAGGGCTGGCTGGGCGCCATAGGCAATATCGCCGGCAGCCTGCTCGGTGAAGGCGAAGAGGAGTATGAGTACGAGGCTTTCTTTGAGTCAGAGGATGAAGGTGAGCAATTCTTCGGGAAGATAGGCAGATTTCTAAAGAAGCTCCCGCTCAAGAACCTGGTCAAGACTGCTCTTCCGCTTGTTACCGGAGCCATCGGCGGTCCGTTTGGTGCAGCATTGGGTGGCCTGGCGACAAAGGCTCTTGGCGAAGGCGAATTTGAATACGAGGACGAGGCAGAGGGAGAGCGCGAAACGGTTCACGAGATCGCCGCTCACGAGCTCAGCCATCATGAAGCGCTCGCCGAAATCATGGCGGAAGCCGCTTCGCACGAGGTGCACGAAGGCGAGGCCGAGGCCATGGTGGGTGCGGCCACGATTACGGTCATCTCACCGAGAGACCGTCGTGCGCTGCGCCGTATCCTTCCACACCTTGTTCGGGGCACTGCGATCCTCACTCGCATCCTGCGCCGCCGGAAGGCGACACGTCCGATGGTTCGCGTGGTGCCGACGATCATACGTCGCACCGTAAAAGACCTGAAGAAGCAGGCCGGCCGGGGGATTCCGATTACGCGCAGGCGTGCTGCCATAGCGGCTGCAAAACAGGTGCGCCGCGTGCTCGGCAGCCCGAATGTTTGCGCGGCAGCTATCACTCGCAACGTAAAGGTGAGCAAGGCTTACAAGCGGCCTGCACGCCGCAACACACGCACATCCACAGCGCGGCGCCGCCAGGGCGCGCTGCGCTAGCATCGGCCCCTGCAGTTTTCGAACATCCGTGGAGGAGGAACCCGTTATGGCATTCGATTCCGAGGTAATGCACGAGCTGGAAGAGGAGTACTCCGGAGAAGGCGAAGAGGAGTACGAAGACGAATCCAGCTTGGAGGGAGAAGGCTGGCTGGGTGCGATCGGCAACGTGGTAGGCAGCCTTCTTGGCGAGTCCGAAGGTGAGGACGAATATGAGTCCGAGAGCGCCTTCGAGGCTGAGGGCGAGCTTAACCCCATGCGTAAGATCTATCCCGATGCCATGATGGAACACCTGGGTGAGCTGGCGGCCGAGGCAGAGTCTGAAGAAGAGGCTGCTGAGCATTTCCTGCCGCTGATCGGCATGGCTGCTTCGAAGCTGCTGCCCGTGGTTGCGAAAGCGATTGCGCCCGCTGCCAGGAAAGCGCTTCCAAAGATCGCCGGTGCAGTCATGAGGTCATCGCCCAGGCTCACGAAGGGCATTGGCAGTATCGCGAAGACACTGCATCGCAATCCGCAAACGCGCTATCTGTTGAAGACCGTGCCCACGATTGCGCGACGCACAGTGGGTTCTATTGCGAGGCAGGTTACGCATGGCAGGCAAGTTACTCCGCAACGGGCCGTGCGCACGCTGGCGAACCAGGCGCGATATGTGCTTGGTCACCCGCAGCATCGCAAGCATGCTTTGCGCCGCCACAACCGCCTGGAGCAGACCTTCCATCGCCGCTTCGCGCGCGGCATGGTTCGCCCCCACGGGCACATCCAGTACCGGTATCAGGGCCGTCCAGTTCCGGGTCAGACAACTACGTATTACGCAGCCGGAGGTGTACAGGCGCCTGGCAGCGTGACCTATGGACAGCGGACCAGTACCGGGCAGTGCGCCTGTGGATCCGGTTCCAGTCCAGCGCCTGCCTACTGCCGCTGCTGCGGACAGGTGCTGAGATAGGCAAGTCATCTTTTGACGAGACCAAGACCATGGCGACACTAGTGGAACAAATTCCGATCGCGAAAGAGGACGCGCCGGCCCAGCCATCCAGGACTCAAGCGGCAGCAAGGCCTACAGCCTTCCTCGCGCCATGGTTGCGATCTCAATCCATTAATGTAAATCGGCATGCTGCTGCGCTGCGGCCATTCAAGGTAGATGAGTTCGGCAGCGGAGCGGAAGCGCCCACTCCCGGCCATCTGCAGGTGGTCAACGAATTGATCACCCAGCTTCGCGGCGGCCTGCTCAAGATGTCAGGAAAAGTCGGCGATTCTGTCGCTGCCGCCCTGCAGGAGCCAACCACTGCGCGTTTGCAGGATGTAATGCGTAAGAAGGAACGCGCGCACACCTGGGTGCGAGGGATCGAAAAAATCTGGGACTTTTATTTCGAGGTGTTTGGCCAACGGCAAAGCCGTTTCGCGAAGTGGCTGCTGAGTTGCGACCGCATCGGTCTCGACTGCTATCGAACGAGCTACCTGGGCCTGGCGGTTGCGCGTTCAATCCCGGCGCCACCTCCCTTTTCGTATGTAGCGACGGGCTTTTCTCCGGCGACCTTTCGACGCGGCATTCCCTTAAGGCGATTGGGAAAACAACTCAATCCTTTTCCGCTCATTCAGCTCCCCTACCATCGGCTGGTCAATCCATGGACGCTGGGTGGCGTTCTGCACGAGGTGAGTCATAATCTGCAGAACGATCTGGGGCTGGCGCGTGATGTTCCCCGCAGCATCGGGCTCGCGCTGTTGCGCGCGGGAGCCAGCAGGAAGGTCGCACGCATCTGGGTGCGCTGGAATCGGGAGATGTTCTCCGATATGGCCGGCCTGTTGCTCGGTGGACCGTCCTTCGCGGCATCATCGATGGACATTCTTGCGCGTGGGCCCGAAGCCACTGTTCACTATAGTTCGCGAGGCCCCCATCCCACGCCCTATCTTCGTATGTTGATCAACGCAGAGCTGCTGAGGCGCATGGGCTTTGAGTCGGAGAGCAGGCAGATTCGAAATGCGTGGATGCGGATCTATCCCAAACCGTCTTCCGGCAACATTCCGGCTGAGCTGATGAAGACCTTTGCGGAAGCGTGTCCGATCGCCGTGAATGCGGTGTGCTATCAGCCGTACAAATCGTTGGGCAACCGGAGCCTGTCGAAGGTCATGAGCTTCGGTCACAAGGAGCAACAGATGATCGAGGAAGCGTCGCGGCGGCTGGCGGCCGGAGTCGACCCGGGAATCATCCCTGAACGCTTCCTCATCGGTGCGGTGCGGCTGGCGCTGGATCGCCGTCATGCCCGCCCCGAGGTACTGACCAGGAACTTCTTCAAGGCACTCGCGAGTGGATGAACGATGGGAATGAATACCACATTTCGAGAGTTGTGCAGGCAGTTGAAGAGCCTGAAGGAAACGCTGGATGGGCTTCGCTGCCTGCTGCCCGACGATCCGTTGAATACGGAAGTAGTGTTGATGCGCCATCTGCGGGAGAGTGTGGACAGTGTGAACGGCTGGCTGGACGATTGCGTCGCCCAGTCGCAGATTGCCTGCGCAGCATTGGAGCAGGCGTCGGACATAAATGATTCGCGGAGAGCTCTGACCCAATGCCAGGCCAGTTTTGACGAGGCCGAGCGCGCATCTTCGGCGGAGCTGCTCACTTACGAGAAGTTGCGCGAGGTTGTAAGGCTGGGAGGCCAGCGCAAAGGGATATGGATCATCTGGTCACAGAACACCAAGAGAGATCTCGAGAGCTGCCGCTATGAACTGTACCTTACGCGTAAAGCGATGACCGCGTGTTGGCAGGAACTGGCAGAACACGCTGGGATGAATGGAGCTTTGCGGACTCCCGACGTCAGGCAGCGGATAACAGCCGCGGCATCGGGTATCGGAGATATGGAAGTCGAGGGCGCTCCGTGAGCAGCATGAAAGCAAATACGGACGAGTAAAAGGATGCAGCCAGGCTAGAAGGATCGCAACGTCAAGCTTCAGACCGGTGGAAGGAGCTACAGTATGCCAACCCAACCGACCGTTTTAAAATGCAGCGCAACGGCCAACACTGTCACGATCACATTCTCCGAGCCGGTGGATGGGGTGAGCGCGAGCGCGCCTGACAACTACACCATCTACGCTCCGCCGAAGATAACGGCACCAACGCTGCTCTCGAAATTGGATTGGACGGGTCCGGTTGTATCAGCCGATGCTCGTTCCGTCGTGTTGACTCCCGCTTTGGCTTTGACACCCGGCGGTTTCGTCCTGGTCAACGTAAAGAATGTTATGACGGCTTCGGGCTCGCCCTTTGAAACCGGCGATGTGTCCGCAGAGGTTCCGCCTGCGGCCGGTCCGGGACGGGTAGTAAGAGATGTGGAAGATGCGATCTCGTATCCCATCCTCACGGAGGAAATCAGCAACCGCCCTTCCCCGGTCAGCACGCTCCCTGCAGGGAGCGGTATGGGTGGAGGCGGAGGTAGCTCCCCGCTCGGGCAGCTGGCATCGAGGACGGTGACGGATGTTCTCGGCTGGAAGGTGAACCCCTCCGACCCGAAGGGCTTCGTGGGCGCACTGACCCAGGCTTTTACATTGAGCGACGTGGAAGGCCACGTCGAGGCGACCTGGAACCCGCAGATGCCGGCCATCCAGACGGATCTTGGCGGCTCGATTACCGGCGCGCAAGCCAGCCTCTACACCCGTGCCAAGGCTGCCATCGATCAATCGACTTCCCTGCTGGATACACTCTATCCTCTCGATCCTGAGGCTGATCCGGAATACGTCAAGGCTCTGCGCGAGATGGTACGAAGCCAGATGACGCAGATCGTGCGGGAGCTGTCGGTGATAGGGCTTCCCTCAGTGCTGCGCATCGACACATACTTCTCCATCCTGCTCGGGCAGAGTCCGGCTACCATCTCAACCGGGCAGATAACGTTTGATCCGGATGCGGTGGGTGGCACGATGGGCAAACTGCGCGACACCTATGGAATCCAGTTCGTCGGCAATCCCTTCAACAACTCCGTGGCAGACGAAATGGTCATCACCAACTTCCGGGTAATTTCCGACTATCTCACGTCGCTGCTGCAGAGCTGGATCTCTAACCGCAGTTTCTTTTACGTGCTGCCCGATCAGCCTGCCTTCTTTGGAACGCAACTGGTGCTTATCTCGCGGCAGTTCAACGTGATTGCCGAGACGGTGAACGAACTGCGCTTCACGCTGGACTCCGTCTTTATCGGGCCAGCTGAGCGGCAATCGCTGCTGCTCATATTTGGAGATCCGGCGCTGCCTCCGAGATTCCTGGAGGGTATGTTGCTTGAGATCGAGGCCTTTGTCGGCGATGAGGGTCCGCGTCTTCTCAAGGATGGCGGCAAGATCACCGTTACCAACAATATCCTGCCGGTGGTCAGCGCCCTGCTGAACATGGTGACTAAGGCTCGCAAGCCGACCAACATCAATGAACTGCCTGACGGATTCAAGACGGCACGTGTACGCAATTCGCTGCGTGACCTGCAGGATCAACTCAGGCGTCTGGTCGAACTTGTCGAACAGGTGGAACAGGAAGTGCCTGCTTCCGAGTTCAAGCTGTCGGTCTCAAGCATCGTGTCGCAAGGGACTGACGACAGCGGTAACGCCACGATCTCTATCTTTGGTGAAGGTTTTGCGCCAGGCATAGAGGCGACGGTCCATTCCACAACACCAATCGTCATTCCGCAGACCCAAACGAACTTCTTTTCTGCTGAGCGGGTCGACATCGTATTCAACATAGTCTCTTTCGGCGATGGATTGCATGACATCACCCTGACAAACCCGGACGGCGATTCCATAACCGTGGCGGATGCCTTCACGCTGGACGAAGGAGTTGTGCAGCCGGATATTGTCAGCCGCAGGCAGGTCTTTTGCAATCCGTTGTTCCGCGTTCGCGCATCCAGCGCGAAGCAGGACGCAAAGAAAGCCGCTTCTTCGGGGAAAAAGCCCGCCTGGAAGGTAATCGTCAATCCCGGCGCGGGTCATAGCCAAACTAAAGCAAGCGCTGCGCAGGTAGCCGCGATGTCTACCCACCCTGCTACTCCGCAGTCTTCAAGCTTCTCCAACCCAGTATCGGTTCAGCAGCAGGAAGCAGCTCAAAAGGATCTGGCGGATCGGGTGCAAAATCATGCGCACAGCATTGCAAATCTTAATCAGAAGATGGAAGAAGGGTTCAAGCATTTGACGAATACCATGCACGAACAACTCGGCATGTTGCACGAGAAGCTGGCGCAGCTTACCGGGAAAGGGCCGGGCCAGCAGGATGAAAGTCGTCCGCCGTCTGGGCAGGAGCAGGGTACGTAATCCTGTGTCAGCGGCAATCGCACGGTAACACGCGACGTTAACAATTTCCTGGGACGAGCGCTGGAGAGCATCGAGGAGGGTCATCCATGGCGACCGAAAGAGATTATCAAGGTTTATATGACCGTATCGCAGCGTTACGAGAACAGGTAACGAACAAGCTGTCCGCGGACCTGATCGCCAACCCGCAACTCGCAGATGCGCTTACCAAACAGATCGACGATCTTCTGATCGCGGTGGTCGATGCCGATGCCAAAATCCCTCCTCCACCGGACAAGGGGCTGGCTGCGCTGGCGGGCGTAGGTCCGGACGCCTCCAGGGAGTTCGGCACTACGCGTGTTCCACCCGGCGTCGAGCCTTATGACGAGACGATCACGTCGGAACGCATCATGGCCGTCGGTGATATGTACTATCTCTGGCAGCACGAAAAGATTGGCGTCTTCCGTGTGGTACAGAAGCTGCAGGAACTGTTCAAAGCAGGAACCGTAAGGCTTTCGGGCGGTCCCGGAGCATTCGCGCTCTATCAGTTCGATCGGCGTGACGTGCTTCGCTATACCAAGTCTGACCGGCTATCGGCCTACAAGCGCATCTTCGGGTATGGTGGCTCGCCGGTGCCCACAGGTTCGCGTGCCAACGCAGACTTTCACAAGCTCTTCGCTCATTTTGTGCACCAGGTCACGCTGTTCTGGCGCGATAAGCGTATCTCTGACGTAATTCGCGAGCGCGCTTACGACCCGAGCTTCGGTTCCATCGCCATCGTGCGGCGCGCGGGCCTGGACCTGCGCAACAACCTGAAATGGCTTTCGTTCGGCCACCTGAATGTGCTGCGTGTGGAAGTGATGCAGTTGCTGGAGGAAGCATTCAACATTCTCAACTCCGACGATGTAAAGCGGCTCTTCGGCGCCGATAACGCATGGGATGTTGTAGAAGAGGTCCTGATCCGCTACTTCAACGAGCGGCTCGTGACTTCTCCACGCCAACGCATGGGTGTGACAGGCAGAGATATTCTGCGCTGGCTCGCGCAGCCGCACATCCTGCAGACAACACGTTCGCAATTCGAAACCCTGCTGCTTGAGATTGCGGAGCAATCAGAAGAATGGCTCACCAGTGCGCAGGCCATGGGGTTGAGCACGCGGACAGGATCGCATCGCGTGCTGCCCTGGGATCAGACACAGCCTACTCCGGTACGACCGTCGCACAAGCAAAGGGTAGGAGTCTCGGCAACGCGCCAGCCCGCGCGCGAGTACGAACTTCAGCTCTGAACTGCGAAATGATCCTGCGGAATGACCAAACCTGGTCGTCCGCAGGGTCGCCCGTTTCAACAGATGCTGCACGCAGCCTTGCAAGGAAAGCGGAGACAGAGCATGAACGATCTTTTCACCAGGAGTAGTGCAGTCAACGGCGCGCGTCCCATTACGGCCTCGCGCTACAACTCGTTCTCAGGCATGAATACCTCGCGCCAGGATAAATTCCAGGCACGAGAGCAACGCCGCTGGGGAGACTGGGCATACTGGGAGATTCCTGCGCCTGTTCTCTGGCTGGAAACGCCCTACGTGCTGTCGCCCTTCGATGACACCCTGTTTGTTGCGCCTGTCTTCGTGGATATCTGGGATTAGGTGAGCCATGTACCGTAGTACAGAACCTGAACTCGAAGACGAACTCAGCAGCCTGATGGAAGCGCTGGTGAGAACTGACCTGGAAGCGGAAGCCGAGGAGTACACGCCGGCTGCTACCGGCCCTCTCTTCGATGTTGCATGCAACGGCTGCGCCGCAGGGCAGTGTGTTGCCTGCCAGAGCGGAGCATGTACAGCCTGTCCGGTGGCTGGCGGAGGATGCCGGCGGATCGTCTTCGATGCGGTCGTCGAAGCGATCAAGCTCGCTCGCAGCACTGCAGACAAGGTGGACGCAGCGACAGCCACATCAGCGGACTCGCGCAATAAAGAGCAGAAGGAAACAGCTCGCCTTTACAGATTCTTTTTCTGTCACGATCCTTCGTGGTTCATTTCATGGGCTGGCGGCCCGTCAGGCGCTACGGTCTCAACACGGCTCCGTGCCGTGGCAAACGAACTCGATGGAGGACGAAGACTTCTCTTTGAATGCCGCGCACAAGGCGGCTGCAACGCATTCACGATTCCGGGAGTTCACTCCACCGTATTTCTTTGCCCGCCTTTCTGGGCAACGCAGGGTTTGGCGGGCCTGCCCGAAGTGAATCGCCGTGCGGGGACCATTATCCACGAGATGTTGCACAACCTCTACGATCTGGACGACAGCCGACGGTTCAATAACCCGGCACAGCCGACGCCGCGGCGATTCGATGCGCATTGCTACGAGGTGTTTCTCCTTCGTGCCAACGGATACGGCGGAGATCCTACAGACGTAGCCGCATGTGGTCAGGCGCCTTGCGAGGTCTTTTGAACACGTATCTCTGAGCGTGAGCGGGCTACCAGATGACGAAGAATCCCCATCGCGCTATCTCCTATGCACGATCGCATCATGCGGAATTCCTTTCAGAGTTGAAGGAGTTTCTCCGCTTTCCAAGCGAGAGTTCGGAACCGAAGCGCGCAGCCGATGTTGGGGCCTGCGCGATCTGGCTTGCCCGTCATCTCCAGAAGATAGGAATGCGCCGGGTTCGCCTCATTCGCACGCAGGGCCACCCGCTTGTCTATGCATCCTGGCAACAGGCTTCCCGGGCGCCGGTGCTTCTCATCTACGGACACTACGATGTCGTTCCCGCCGCTCCTCTGGAACAGTGGGAGACGCCGCCCTATCGGCCTACGGTCAGAAATCAGAACCTGTACGCACGTGGCGCGTGCGACGACAAGGGCCAGCTATTTTGCCATGTGAAGGCCCTTGAGTCTGTTCTGCGCGCGCATCGCGCTCTCCCATTGAATGTGAAATGCATCTTCGAGGGAGAGGAAGAAATCGGCAGCTGCCATCTTCTCTCCTTCATCGAAAAACACAGGGAGGTGTTACGCGCGGATGTAGCTGTTATCTCCGACACAAAGATGCTGGACGCGCGAAGGCCGGCAATCAGCTACGCACAGCGAGGTGGATTACGCGCAGAGCTGGAAGTCCGCGGGCCCGGGCAGGAACTACATTCGGGCACCTTCGGTGGAGCGGTGCTGAATCCCCTCCAGGCGCTTTGTAAGCTGTTGGCCGGTTTTCATGACGAGCGCGGACGAATCAACATTCCCGGCTTTTACGACGACGTGCGTAACTGGAGCGACGAGGAGCGTTCCTACATGCAGCAAGTCGGACCAGCAGATCGCAGGATTCTCGACGAGGCGCAAGTAGAGCATGGCTGGGGCGAGCAGGGATACACCGCCTACGAACGCACCACGATAAGGCCTGCATTGACGCTGAATGGTATCTCGGGTGGTCACGCAGGCAAGGGAGTGAAGGGGGTTGTGCCGGCAAAAGCCACTGCGAAGTTGAGCTTCCGTCTTGTGCCCGATCAGGATCCTCAGAGAATCGCCAGGATCTTTCGTGAGCACATTGCGCGGGCCTGCCCCTCGGCTGTGCAATGTACGCTGCGTCTGCAGGCACCGACTATGCCGGTGCTGTTCGAGCGCGATCATCCGGCGCTGCAAGCGGCCTCCATAGCCTACGAAAAAGCCTTTGGCAGTGCGCCTGTCTTTCTGCGCTCGGGCGGATCGATCCCGGTAGCGGGAGCTTTCCAGAAGGTCTTAAATATTCCCGTCGTCCTGATGGGCTTCGGGCTTCCGGACGATCGCATTCACGGTCCGAACGAAAAGATGCATCTTCCCAATTTCTATCGTGGTATCGAGACATCGATCCGATACATGAACCTGATCTCTGAGGCTATCCATCACGGAAACATCTCCCGGCCCGTCGAGGCAAGCGAGTGGGTCACATGATCATCGATGCGCATTGCCACGCAGGAAAGGGTGATTTGATGACAGCGCCCTGGAACACGGATGCGCCGCTTACGGATTACCTGCGCCGTGCCTGCGCCGCCGGCATCAACAGAACGATCCTGATGCCAGCCTTCCACACCGACAACTGGCAGGCCAACAGACAGGTCGCGCAGATAGTTGCCCGTCATCCCTCGCGCTTCATCGGCTTCGCTTTCGTGCACGCAAAGCGCGATGCCGGACGCATCTTTCGCATGGTAAGGCACGCAGTGGTTCGATGGGGCTTTCGCGGAATCAAGGTTCACGGATACGAAGCGATGCCAACACGCGAAGTGTGCGAGACGGCGAGAGCTCTTTCGCTTCCAGTACTGGTAGATGTGGCCAGCCGCGCCGAGACAGTGGATATGTTTGCGCCTCAATACCCCATGGTGAACTTCATCATTGCTCACCTGGGCAGTTTTACAGACAGTTGGAAGGCCCACGAGCAGGTCATCCATCAGCTGGCACGTTATCCGAATGTCTACGCCGATACTTCAGGGGTTCGGCAGTTCGATTATTTAGTTAGAGCGGTACAGATCGCGGGGCCGCGCAAGCTGCTATTTGGTTCGGATGGACCCTGGCTTCATCCCGGACTCGAGTTACACAAAGTGAAGCTGCTGGGCCTCAAGCCTCGGGATGAGGCGCTCGTACTCGGAGGGAACATCTCACATCTGCTCCGCGTTGCTAGTAGCGCTAGGCAGCTCGCGCCTCGCGTCGCAGGTGTTGGAGAGAACGATTTCGTAAAGACCGATAACGACGATCGGCAAAGGGAGCTGACTGGAGCGGGAGCGAAGTACAGGCTGTGACCGGCTGTTTCACGCTACCGATGATTCAGGAAGGCGTGGTGCTCTTTTCCAAGTGTGCCAAACTCCAATAGCTGCGCAACCATTGCGGCTCGCGAGCCTACACCCAGCTTGGCAAAGATACGCCGCAGGTGGGTGCAAACCGTCCAGGTGCTAATGCTCAGTACATCCGCTATCACCTTATTGGGATGGCCTTGCGCGACCATTCTTACAATTTCTTGCTCTCGCGGACTTAGCTGCACACGGCCATAGACGGGCGGGTGCATGCGAATCACCAGGTACCTGAGGCCGTCCACTTCTGTATCTACAAGAACCTGCTCCGCCGCTTCATTCTCGACCTGGGACTGTTCTGTCTTTTCGATCAGGGACAGCAGATGCCGCATTGCTCTCTGTACAGAGCTTGAGTCGACTTCACGTGCACTTTCCAAGGGCGGGAATGGGGTACAGGTGTACATACAGATGTTCCCTATCTCCAACAGGCGGGCCAGCTTCAGCAGGACATCTTACCCTCATGTCGGTTTCATTCTACTCTGTAGTGCTGGTTGTCCCATCCGGCCTTGTGTGTCTGTTAACGAGCAGAGCTTCGAATTGGGTAAGCCGAAACCGGATGTATAGTATTTTGCCGCTGCTTTGCGGCAATAGTCGCCTTTTCAAGTGACACTCGAACGAGTTTTAACTCGCCTGCAACAGATGACTCTCAATCAACCCGCGGCAGTCACTGCTCGATTTGAATTCAGGCGCCGGTAGGTTATGTTCGGGTGCGGCCGATCCCCAGGGTCTCTCACGAAGAAAGCAACCGTGCGGTCACACCGCAAAGCCGAACGCAGGGCTTGCAGACAAGCGGACTGCAATACCTTGCATACTGCCTGTACCTCTTTTGGGCCGGAGAGAGATTCGAAGCCTCCGTTAAGCAGTTGAAAACAAAAATAGAAGAGTTTGATCTGAGAACACGAATACCCTCCAGGTCCTGTAACCACAGTTTCTCTTCAACACTTCAGCCAGCTTTTTGCAGCCGTTGACATCAAGTTTCCCTGCCGTTTCCCACGCGGGATACTATCTAACGAGCAACGGCTCTTAGTGTTAGTCCGGGAGCTACTTCGACCGGTTTCACCGTTACTCCCTCACCCGCAAAGTCTGAGATGGCTTGATGGCGTGCGGGCTTTCCGTCAATCTGTACAATCCGAGCCGATTCGTGGAATATGGGTTTCCAGTCCAGAGGTGTGTTGCCCTGATTGGTGAACTCAGTGTTGTTGTTGCCATGATGCCTTACGGCGATCATGCCACCTGGAACCGGCAAATTACGAATCTCTGCCCAGTCAGACGAGGAATTAAGAGCCGGACGCGTCGCGATCATTGGCTTGAAAGACGCTGATGCGGTATCGAGGACGTGATCCATAGGTTGAATACTGACTCCCATGAGTCCAGTCACCAGTGCTCCCATGACCGAGTAGGACACCTCAGGGTATTCACGGCGCACCCTACCCGCACGGCTAAGGTCCAAAACTTGTTCGTAAGCTTCCCGAGTCCTGCCATATCGATACAGAGTCTCCGCATAGTGCGACTTCGCTTCGACTGCATCGTTCGGCTCGGACCGCATTGCATTCAGGAGAGTATCGATTGCACTCGCCGTCTTTGTTCCAGGTTCCGCAGCATCCCGATAGAGAATGTCGGCGCCGGCTCTTCCAGTGAATTCATGCTGTTTGTTGAAGAATGCGTAGTAATAACCGCCTGCAGAATTCCACCACGTGGTGTTGATAAGCTGTTTGATCTGCCCGGCGGTTTGAAGTGCATTGGCTGATTTATTCCTGTCCCCGCGAATCATCTGAATCATCGCGTAAGCGCGGAAGGCTGCATACTGCGTTGCCAGCAGATCAACGCCGACGAGATTATCGCGGCTGCTTTCTTCATACGTCGGATCACCACGGAAGAATGGCGGCTCGTCGATATTGCTGGTGCGCTTCATGATGCGATCTGGACTCAGCGACCAGCGGGCTGTGTAGTCAACGATGGTGCGGTCGTAGAAGTTTAAAAAGATCGGATCGTTGAGATAGGATCTGTCACCGGTCCACAAGAACATCCGATAGCAGGCATCGAGAATGTCATAGTTTGCAGGCAGGTTGTACCAGAACTGCTTGTCGCTCTTGTAATCGACGGGAGCAGGGCGGTTCAGGCGGTCGATCTCCCAGTAGCTGCACCAGTCGCGGGATTCAGAAATATTCTCGGCAAACCGGCGAAGCATGTTGTGGTTCCACCGCGCCAATCCCAGGGCCTGCGCGCCCTCCGCCTGATGTGCCGTATCGCGCATGCAGAATGCTTGTCGCCCTGGCAAAGCAGCTTCGTACCACGGCCCTACAGGATCATCGTCGAAGACATACGCGAGAGCCTGCTCCTTCGCCCAGCGGAAGGCGTTGACGATCTGCGGGTCCGAGGAGTAGAGATCGAGCTTCGAATCGCGCTTTGCAGGCAATGCCAATGCCCTGATGGTTGCGTTCGCAGCAAATGGAGCAAGACCAAGAAGCTTGGTTAGTTGCCGGCGTGTGAATTGGTTTGTTGTCTGCATAGAGTCACGATCCATTTTCCTGAAGCTCTGCTGAAAGTCAGTTTCACACGAGTGCGATAACAAGCCCCGGAGCCGAAAGGTCGTCCGGAGTGGCGTGACGAAGCCCTTCAGTTCGAATTACGTCTCCCGAAATGTGAAGCATATTGCCGCGAAGATGAACTGCATGGGAAATATCCACCGCGCTATCACCCGCCAGATCCTGCGCCATGACGCGCTTACGGGAAACAGGCCTGTCAAAGAGCAACGTGACGCTTCGAGGACTACCGAAGATTCCGAAGGGGCCGCGTGCATCCGATACGTTCAATGTCAGATCGCATGCAGGCATATACCACGCTGCCCCAACGCGAGTTCGCTCTTGCGCGGCGATAGCAACCGCGCCATTTGGAAATCGTGTCGCAAAGACAAACGGCTTCTCTCCTTTGGCCGATACTTCGGGGAGAGGAATATTTCTCGCGATGCGTGCCGGCGCTCCCTGGTGAACGGTGGCGCCGATGAGGTCGGCCTCCCAGGTCTGTGCTCTAGCAAACGTCCATGTATCGGTCAGGATCTCGGGATCAACAAACACCGTTCCTTCACCTGCAGAAAATGGCGGAGCAATCCGTTGCCAGCGCAGCGCGCGCACCACTTCATCCAAACGCTTCTTCGTTTGCCGCGGGCCATTGAAGAAGAGATCGGCGTCTGGTCCTGGCCGTTTTCCGTGAAGAGGATGACGCATAACACCCATTGTGCAGCCCATGACGGCGGCCACGTAGACTTCATCTTCGACATTGAGCAGGCCTTTGATCTCCGGGTGTCCTTGCGCACCTTCAAGCATGGCTGCGAGGCGATCGAGCGTCGTCGGCAACGAAAGAATCGATGTCACATCGTAGGTACGATAGACGTCTGTATTGCGCAGGATCGTCATGCGGCGCGAATCCCACAACTGCGTCCCGAAGCGCCCGTCTTTGCGCCAGTCTCCATTCACCGGCGTCTCGCCGTGAACATGTTCGAGTGTGAGCGGGATGTGATTTTCATTTCTCACACGCACGAGCCCAAACTCAGGATCGCCGATGTCGATCTTCCAATAGCGAACGCCTGCACGATCGCACATGTCTTCGAGCTGATTCATTCCGCGATCTTCCGGAGTATTGCGGCACCAGAGAGCCACACCACGCCAGCCTGCATTTTGAATCGAATTGCTCAGCTTGTTCAGGCGCGCTGCAGGATCGCCCTCGAAGGAGGGAAACTTCCCGGAGTCAAGTTCGAAGGTGGCCGTTCCGCCCTTTTCCCATCCATCGTCGAGAAGTAGATAGAGATCGCGCCGGACTTTGGGATAGAAAGATTTTGCCCAGCCCTGATCAGAGAGGAGATTCTCTTCCGTCATCGCTGTGCGAGCCAGTTCCGCTCCGGCATCGCCCTCAAGACGCGCCGTATCGAGGTCTTCCGCATTCTGGCCAAACATGTAATTCTGCAGCGCCCAGGTGCACCAGTAGTTCGGTGCGCCCGACGCTGTTCGAGGCACGAGATTCATCGGCGTTTGGGCGTAGTCCGGGAAAGCCGAACCGATTGCCGCCGTTGCTGAAAGAGCCAGAAAGCGTCTTCGACTGGATACCATCCAAGGTCCTTTTGATTTGTGATCACTCAAATGAAAAGAGGGCCGGTGCAGCATGCGGCTGCACCGGCTTGGGAGGCAAAGCAACTTCAGAAAGTGAACCGTCCACCCAATTGAATCTCGCGCGGCGTCCCGTTTGTGCTCGTGATCTGGCCAAAGCTCGGATTCTGCGCAGTGCAGCAGGTGGTGTTCGGATTCGCATAGTGAGGCGTGTTCGTTAAGTTGAAGGCATCGACCTGGAAGCTCGCCGCCATGTGCTCACGGAAGCTCACCGACTTCGAGAGTGAGACATCCGAGTTGCGGTAGCTCGGTCCGCGCACCTTGCCGACACCAGAGTTTCCAAGCACATACTGTGGCGGCGTGGTAAGGCAGGAGGTATCGAACCACTCCGTTGTCTTTCCGATCTTACGAATCGTATTGCAGGCCAGGTTCGCGCGATTGGAGAAGCCGCTGTTCAGGTTGTCGTTTGAGATGCCAAATGAAAGCGGCTGGCCTGACTGAAGAATTGTGATGGAACTAAGCTGCCAGCCTCCGAGCAACAGATCTGTCGTGCGGCCACTGTTCGCCAGCCACTCACGCCCTCTTCCAAACGGAAGCTGGTATACGAAGTTGGCGATGAAGTTCTGCGGAACATCAGGCGCCTGGCTCGTTCCCGGCGCCCAGTTGTAGCGGTCGTCGAGAGGATAGAAGACATTCATATCGTCCTCTTCTCTCGACCATGTGTAAGAGATACGGCCCTGCAGGCCATGGGAGAAGTTCTTCGAGATCTCGGCCTGCAACGCGTGATATATGGAACGTCCGTCGGAGGTTGCGTAGTTAATGCTCGTCACTTCCGGAGCAATGTCGTAATAGGGCCTGCGTGTGGTCAGGTCTCCTGGGCCGGGTACTGGCGTGTCGATGTTGTAATCGCGATAGAGATGGATGCCGCGGGTTCCAACGTAGCTAAGCCGGAAAGCCGAGGTTGCAGTGAGCTGCTGCTCGACACCCAGGTGCCAGGCGTATGCATTGTCAGGACGGAAGCTTCTGGGGATCAGGGTCACCGACGAGTTCGGTTGAGGCGTAACCGGTGCATCCGTCGAGATAGGAATAAACCCGGGCAGGCCATTCGTGGTTACGTTCCAGAACGGTGTGTAAGCGAGTTGCTGGTTCACATAATACTGCTGGAAGAACGGGAAATTACGCTCGAGATTGCCACCGATCGCTCCGAAGTTTCCGGGAAAGGTCGTCATGCCGAAGGCGCCGCGAATCGCCGTCCTCCCATCGTTCGGCGTATAAGAGAAGCCGACGCGCGGCGCGAAGTTTCCATAGTAGTTGTCGACATTGGGAGCGCGATTGTCTGAAGTTGCGATATCGAGCAGGCCCGTCTGCAGGTTGAAGTTCGACTGGCGATTGAACTTGTCAATCGCCTGGGTGATCACATCCCAGCGGAGCGCAAGGTTCAACGTGAGTCCCTTTGCCACATGGTATTCATCCTGTGCGTAGATACCAGCCAGATGCGCTCTCGTGGCCGGGTCGGTATCGACGAATCCGCGATAGAGGGACGACGGGATTCCAAGCAGGTAGCTTGCGAAAGCATTGCCGCCTGAGCTCGTGGTGCAGTCCGGCTGGCCGGTGCAACTGCTGGTGTAATCGGCGTTGAAGGAGAAGCTGCCATTCTGGCTGGCATTCGCGTTGGTCAAAGATGCCTGCAACCTGCGATAGTCTTCGCCAAAGACGAACGTATGCTTCCCGAGGATCTTCGTGAAGTTATCGGTGATCTGGTACACGTTGGTGATGCGGTGAGAGTTCGTCCAGTCCTGTGACCCGGTCGGAGCGATGTTGCCGATGTTGAAGATAGCGAGTCCGGAGGCTCCCGGGAAATCTGCGTTGTTTCCATTAGGAATTCCCAGCGTCGTATTCTCGTTCGTCTGGAAATCGTTACCAAAATCCTTCGTGTAGAACCGGTTGAAGCCGAAACGAAGTTCGTTGTTGGTCGTCGCGGAGAAGATATGGTCCCAGCCCACGGCGATGTTGTGGTCGCGCGACATGGCATTCACGTCGCCAATCTCAATGAACCGGGTTCCAGGCGATGGTGCAGTCAGATCGCGCCGTTGATAGGATTCGCGCGCAAAGAAGCGATCATTGTCCCTGAGTTGGTAGTCGACTTTCACATCGAACTGGTGGTTGTTATCCGTCTCCTGCGTATTCGCCTGGTAATTCTGGCTGATGCTGTTTTGATTAGTTGCTTCCGGCCAGATGCCGGCAGCGCCGACCATCTTGCCTGCGACCGAGTCGAAACGGCTGGAAGGAATCTGATAGGCCGGACCCTGAGGGGTGCTGACGATGGGAAAAGGATTCCCGGTGGAAGGATCGTAAATCGCTGGAAACTGACTAGTCAGGAAGTAGCCCTGGCGCATGAGATCGGTGGGAACGGTCAGGTTGTAGGCGATTCCGTTGTTGAGCAGCAATCCCTGGTAATCCACGAAGAAGAAAGCCTTGTTGCGGATGATTGGACCACCGAGAGATCCGCCGAACTCGTTCGATCTGTACGGAGCTTTGCTCTTCGCCTGCCACTGGATGGCATTCAGGCTGTCATTGCGGAAGTATTCATAGGCGGACCCGTGAAATTCATTCGTACCGGATTTCACAAATGCGTTCACCTGCGCCCCGCCATAGGTTCCGACGGTAGCTTCGGCGTTGTTGGTCGAAACCTTGACCTCCTGCAGGGAGTCGAGTGCAGGTGTCACGTTAATGAATGCGTTCAGCAGCTCCATATTGCTGACGCCGTCGAGAGTGTAGGTAGTGCCTCCCCAGGGCATGCCATTGACGCTCGCCGAGATAGGCCCCGCGGCCCCGGCTCCGGCTGCCGCTTCGGGGGCACTGCCGAACCCGGTAGCGACTGAACCCGGTACTGTCTGCACCAATTGCGAGAATACTCGGCCATTGAGGGGCAGGCTGTTGATCTCGTGGCTGCTCAGCACCTCGCCCAGCGACGAACTGGTGGTGTTCACCAGCGGATTCGACCCCGTCACCTCAACGGACTGCGAGGCCGTGCCCGGCTGAAGCGTGATGTCCACGCGGGCCACGTTGTCCACAGTCACCACATTTCCCTTCGAAACGACCTTCTGAAATCCAGCAGCCTCGACCTCTACCCGGTAGGTGCCTGGAGGAAGAAGATTGGCAAGATAACTCCCTTGCTCATTCGAGATGAGGGAGACCGTCTGACCGGTGTCCTGATTGATGACGACTACATGCGCACCATTGACGACTGCTCCGGTGGAGTCCTGAATGGTTCCCTGCAGGCGCCCGCTGACGCCCTGCCCGAAGGAAATATGCGTGGAGAAGAAAAGGCCCAGCACGCACAGGAAAAACATGCGAAGCGACACGCGGAATAGTCGGGATCTCTGCTGGCCCCGGTAATCAATCGTTTGCGAAAACATACGGCCTCCTAGGCTGCTGCCAGGACCGCGTGTCGCCGGAATGTTCGCATCCTTCACAGGGTGGATCTACCGGCGGACGTTCGAGGTTTGTCAGCAGCGCGAAATCTATTGAGCCGGAATGACGATCGTCCAGATAAACGCCGATACCGCACGGCTACAGCGCCCAAAGCTTTTTGCAATCTATAAGAAGCAAAGGTGGTTACGCCGTTGTTACACGGCGTTACACGAGGCTGAATGTCCTCAAACTCAACGCCTCGATGAAGTGTTTGGCTCCCCGTGGAGCTCAAGGCGCGAGAGTAGGAAGTGGCAGGATATGCCTCAGCCGATTCCCAGTTGGAAATGGCGATTCGCTACTTTGAATGGGGTAGGGGATGGATAGCGGTCAGATCCGTCTTGAGAACCATGTCGCCCTTTTCAAGCTGGACCCTTACCAGTGCCTGAAAATATGGCATCTCGCCCGTCAGGCTGATACCCTTCGCGGCGAGCGCAGCAGTAAGCGCCTGAATTCCATCGGCAGTTGCCATGAACCTGGTCACACCCTCGGTACCCTTCGTATCCAGACCACCGAGGACGGCGATGCGGTGGCCCTGAACGACTCCGGGCTGAATGGAGATGAGGCTGTAGTCTACCTTGAGCACCTGCGTCTTTGCGTCGCGCTCGGTGTGGTAGGTAGCGCTTTCGCCCTTCTGAGGGTGAGCATTCAGGATGACGGCCCGCCATTGCTCGCGGTGACTGTCCGGATTATCGAAAGCGAAGTCGCCCTCTGCAAAGAGCTGCCCTACGGCAACGTTTTGAAAGGGAGACCCCAGCAGGATCACACTGTGCTCTTGCAGGTCTTCCGGGGTCACGTTGCGGCTGGTCTTGATAATCGGCTTGAGGCCCATCTCAGCAAACAACTGAGCGAGCGCCGCCACACCCTGGAGTTCGCCCGTGCCGGTATACCCGTCCTCATAGTAGAGAGCCCCGGCGTCCTTAACCAGAGCTGGGTTGGAGGCAAATTGCTGGGCAAGATGCTCTTCGACCCGGGCGCCGCGGCTGTCGCTCGCGCCCTGCCGGAAGCGAAGGAGATCGTTGGAATCATCGAGCAGGAAGACAGCGTTCGGGTAAGCGATGATGGGTGCGCGATCTCCCTGAAGAAATGCGGCCCAGAATTTCTTGACCGGATCAACGGAGTTCGCTGAAGCGATACCGATTCCTGTGGCCGAAGATTTCGACCGCACGCTGCCGAGAAAGAATCCCGAAATGAGTGCTGCCGCCAGTAGCAGTGCGAGCACCGCTGATTTCAGAAGTGTTGTCTTTCGAGGCAGTTGCTGATCGACATTAACCGTCGTATCAACTTCGTCAGCAGGTGCCGTGGCATTGGGGTCCTCACGAACGACCGCTTCCGAGGATTCAGGCTTCGGACTCTCCGCTTCGTCTTTCAGCCGGATCACCGGGCCATATTGCCCTTTTGGGATTTCGATGAGGATACGGTCGTGAATGCCTTCCTGGCCGTAAAAGTCCCGAAGTTTCTGGCGGAGTCGATGTGTCTGGACGCGAACAATCGTGTCAGTTCTAGGGTCAAAATCGGGCTTCCGGCCAAAGGCCTCCAGACCGATCGTGTATTCCTTGAGGAAATCGGTACTACCCTCAAGATATCTGCTGACCAGGTAGCGAAGAAGCTGCTGAAGCGTGCTCGAGCCACGCAGGCTGTTCGAGTGGACGATGCGTTCAACCTGTTGTTGAGCTTCTTCGTCAGAAACCCTGCCGACTTCTGACAGGACGGTGATGGGAGTCTTGAGCAATTTAAAATTCGCCTGAGTCCGCCTGCATAAAGCCGTGCCGTCATCACGAGTAATACTCCAGAGATGAAAGCAAGCACCCAGACTTCTCATTGACAATATACGGCAAATCAACCGGTGCACGGCCCTGCGGCAGATTCCTTGTGAAGGAACCTGCCCAGCAGGGAGAGCCCACCGCTTTTCCTGCAACAGTTTGTCTTAAAGCATTTTGACCGCTTTTGGCACAGTCGGAAGCCCAAGCGAAAGAAGCTATCTCTAAAGGCAAAAGGAAGTCTCCGACAAGGTCGCCGGCAGACTTCATGTTTCCAAATAGGGATGGCTGCTTTCTCGATACGGACAACTATCGCTGGGAAGTCTTTGGAAGGTCAATGGCGGAGGGAGAGGGATTCGAACCCCCGTTGGACTTTCGCCCAAAGCGGTTTTCAAGACCGCCTGTTTCAACCACTCACACATCCCTCCGCGTGAGGTGTAAACCCAGTTTAACAGCCCGGAAAGCAGGGGGGAGCAGCATTTGCGCCGCTCCCCTCTGCTTGGCTTCGGACTGGCTTATTTCCTGATCGATACGGTCTGCTCGAGCGGCGTCTTGTCTGATGACGGCCCTACCGTCAGCCTGTATTCGCCCGGCAGTAGCTCGAAGGCATCCTTGTCTACAAGGAACACCGAGAGATACAGCGGATCGATCTTCAGCGTTACCGTCTTGCTCTCACCTGGTGCGAGGTCCACGCGGTCGAAAGCCACCAGCCGTTTGTATGCTTCGCCCGCCGCCTTCGGCAGCGCTCCATAAACTTCGGCGATCTCTGCACCGGCGCGTGAGCCGGTGTTCTTAATGCTGAAGCTCACTTCCTTGCCGCCTTCCTTCACCTTCAGGTCAGAGTAGGCGTACGTTGTGTATGACAGGCCGAATCCAAACGGAAACAGTGGTTGGATATGCTGCGACTCGTACCACTTGTAGCCCACCTTCGCGCCTTCCGTGTAGTTCACGTCGAACGGGGGCAGTTTGTGATCCGGACCCTCTTTCAGGTTCATGCCGGCGATCTCAGGGTGCGGGAGATCTGCGTCACGTTTTGCAAAGGTCACAGGTAGCTTTCCGGACGGATTGACCGTACCGAAGAGCACGTTGGCTATTGCTTCGCCACCTCCGATACCCGGATACCACGTTGAGAGAATGCCCTCGACCTTCTCGGCCCATGGCATCGTTACCGGGCCACCCGTTTCGAGCACCACGATCGTATGCGGATTCGCCGCGGCCACCGCGCTTACCAGCTCATCCTGGTTTCCTGGCAGTGAAAGTGTCTTTGCATCTTCACCTTCGTGCATTACCTGGTTCACGAATACGATCGCCACATCGGAAGACTTCGCCAGTGCGGCTGCGGAGGCAGCATCTGTGCCTTCGTTGAACTCGATTTTTGCTTCGGGTGCCTGCTTCCGGATGTACTTCATCGGAGAAGAAGGGAAGTACACCGTCTCCTGCCACTTTGGCTCACCAGGGCGCGGATCGATCACGTTGCCGCCGGGAGGATCCACCTGCGCCGAGCCGCCGCCAGAGAGAATTCCCTTGTCGGCATGCGATCCGATGATTGCCACCGAACGCACAGTGCTCTTGAGAGGCAATGCGCCGTTCGCATTCTTCAGCAATACGATGCTCTCTTCTTCAATATGCTGCGCATCTTCGAGCCCTTTAAAGGGATCCACGACAGAACGCGGCATCGGAGGATTGTCGACCACACCGACAGCAAACATGCTGCGCAGAATGCGGTGATCCATGTCCTCCACACGCGACAGCGGAACCTCGCCTTTCTCGACAGCCTGCTTCAGCGGAGCGCCGAAGTAATCCAGACCTGGCATTTCCATGTCGAGGCCTGCAAGCGCGGCCTTCACCGTGCTGTGCGTGGCCTCCCAGTCAGACAGCACCCAGCCCTTAAAGCCGAAGTCCTTCTTCAGAACATCATTCAGCAGGTAGTCGTTCTCGCACGCATACACGCTATCTACGCGGTTGTAGGAGCACATCACTCCCGCCGGCTGTGCAATCCCGATTGCAATCTGAAAGGCCAGCAGGTCGCTTTCGCGGCCAGCTTTCTTATCCACGTGTGCGCTTAAGATTTCGCGTCCGGTTTCCTGGTCGTTGTAGGCATAGTGCTTGATATCGCCCATGATCTGCTGCGACTGCAAGCCCTTCATCAGGTTGCCGGTCATCGTTCCAGCAAGCACCGGGTCTTCGCCCGCGTACTCAAAATTGCGGCCATTGCGCGGCTCACGCGTGATATCTACGCCACCGCCGATGGACATGTTGTAGCCCTGTGCGCGCAGCTCGCGTCCGATTACCGAACCGTAAAGCTGTGCGCCTTGCACATCCCAGCTTGAAGCTGCCCCCAGCGTCGAAGGCAGCAGCGTCGCATAGCGGCTCTCGGTAGCTGCGAGACGAACGCCTACTGCTGAATCCGCGAGATTAATGTCAGGAATGCCCAGCCTTGGAATGCCTTCGGTGTAACCCGCACCTTTATTCGAGCGCGGAGGAATCGGGTCGCCTTCGCGCAGCGCGCCCCACCCGGTGCCATGCACCAGCTGAATCTTTTCGTCCAGCGTCATCTCCTTGATGACCATATCGGCGCGAACGTCAGGCGAGAGCGTCTTGTCGTCCCAGGGATGGTGCTGCTGAGCAACTACCGGGGCAGGAACGAATGCAAGTGTTGCGATCATTGCAAGGGGCAATGCGGGCAGCCGGAACTTCATGTTTCTCCTTTTACACACGAGGGCAGAGACCAGCCGAAAGAAGCGGGCCGGAAAGCACCACAATGTTACGTAGCCGGAGAAACGAACGTCAAATACAAACGTTTGTCTAATGGTCCTGACGCAGTTCTGCGCCAGGACCACTAGACAGGCAGGTGGCTCAACCGTAGATGGAAGCCGCAGCCTGGAACTCCTCGCCGACCCAGTCGGTGAAGGCATCCGTCGACTGGCTGCGCCCGAGGAAGTGTTGCACGAGGTCCTTGCCGGGCAATGACCCGCCCGGTTCGAGCACCGTGCGGCGATACTTCATCGCCTTGGGGTCGTCCAGAGGATTGTTGCGCGAGAACTGGCTGTAGAAGTCCAGCGCAATCACCTTGTCATACAGGTAGGTGTAGTAGTTCGACGAATAGCCGACAAGATGGCCAAAGCTGGCATACATGCGGTTGCCGTCGATCCACGTGTACGGCAGGAAGCGCCTGTAGAGCGATTCGAGCAGCGCATCCGGATCGAGCGACGCTGGCTCTTCGGTGTGCGTCAGCAGCGAGTAAGTTGTGTAGAAGAGCTGCGTGCGCACCCAGTCGGCGCGGCCAAAGGCTCCGGCGCGGTTCATGCGCGCAACCAGTTCCGCCGGAATCGGCTCATCGGTCTCGTAGTGGTGCGCAAAGGTCGCCAGCAGCCGCGCGTCGCGGAAGAATTCCTCCAGCATTTGCGAAGGCACTTCGACAAAGTCGCCCTCCGTCGCGATGCCGCTCAGCCCGGCCCACTTCTGGTGGCCGCCCAGCAGCGCGTGCATCAGGTGGCCGAACTCATGGAAGTAGGTGACGACGTCCGAGTGCTGCATCAACCCGGGATCGCCCTCTTTGCCGCCGGGGAAATTGCAGATCAGCGCGGCCTGCGGAATCTGGCGGCCTTCAGGATGGCCACCGTCCTCCGGACCGAGGAAGCCGGGAATCAGCGGATGCGCGGAGAACCACTTGTCCTTGCCATCGCGCGGATGCATGTCCAGGTAGAAGCGGCCGATGCGGGTGTCGCGGTCGAACACGTCATAGGTGACCACATCGGCGTGCCACGCCTGCGCGTCTTCCGCCTTGCGGAACTCCAGCTGGAAGAGCCTCGCGGCTGTCGCCAGCACGCCTGCCTCGACGCGGTCGTAAGGGAAATATCCGCGCACCGACTGCGAGTCGAAGTCGAAGGCCGAGCGGCGATACTGCTCCAGCCAGTAGCCGCGGCTGTCAGCGGAAATCTCCTCCATCTCTTCGCCGCTCTGCTTCTGCGCGAACTCGTGCAGCATTGAATATTCCTTCAATGCACCAGCTTTACTGGCCGCATCCAGTTCATCGAGGAACGACTGCATATTCGCAGCCGAACCCATCATCTGGTCCGCGGTGGCTAGGTCAGCCCAGGTCGGGAAGCCGAGAATGGTCGCCACTTCCTTGCGGATCGCCAGCAGGTCCAGCAGCAGCTGGCGGTTCTGCGGATACGCCCGGGTGTTGTAGGCCAGGAACATGCGGTTGCGCAGGCTGGCGGACTTCGCGAAGGTCATCACCGGCAGATAATCCGGGAAGTTCGTTGTCAGTGTGATCTTTCCGTCTTCGCCTGGCTGGTGGGCTGCGAGAAAGTCCTCCGGCAGGCCATCCAGCTCGGCAGCGTCGTCCACGATGACCGTATTTACGTTCTCCTGCACGTTCCTGCTGAAGGTCAGAGAAATGACCGTTGCCTTGTCCTGCAGTTCGCGGATGCGGTTTCGAGTCTCTTCATCCTTGTCTACACCGGCCAGACGGTACTGCAGCAGGGTGCGTTCGACGTAATGGCGGGTCGCATCGTCGGCCTCATCGAGGCTGATCTGGTTCAGAGCCTGGTAAACGGCCTGGTTAAGGCCGAGCGCGACGGCTGCCTGCGAGATCGCCTGGGTCGCCTCCTGGGCCTTATCGCGAATCTCCTTTTCCGGATACACGCTGTCGAGCAGCCCGGCCTGCGAGCCGGCCGACGAAAGTTCGGCAATCGCCTCGTCATAGGGCCTCAGGGTGTTCCCCAAGGTGCGTTCTCCTTCCACCTTGAGCAGCGCATCGATCAGGTTCTGGTGGCGATCCAGCCGTTCACGGATCCAGGTTTCAAGGGTGGCGGCGGTCACTTTGCCTGAGCCATCCGGGTTCCACGGATGCGGAAAAGTAGGTGCGGGCGACGAAACTGTTTCAGTCACTTTGATAAATCCCCCTGCTGGTCCAAAGATACCAACGGAGCAGCAGGACAGGCACGGCTTCGGCTCCAGCAAAGTGACGAACGAGGCTATGCGATGCCACCAAAACTGCAAAATCTCTTAAGATATACAGTTGCATCCATCCCGGAGAGCCGGTAAGATGCCGCAATTGCCGCCATGAAATCTACAAAAGAACCGGTGCAGAACGCTCCTGTGATCAAAGACCGCGCCACTGTTACTCTCTCCCCTCAGCTCGTACGTTCCCGCATCGGCAAGGTATGTGTCGCCATTATTGGGTCGACTCCTGCCGAAATGATCGAGAAGGCCCAGGAGGCCGTCCGGGAACATACTTTCTTCGAGTTTCGCCTCGACTACCTGCCTACGCCCCTCACCGCGCTGCCCAAGCTAAAGCAGTTTCTCTACGAGCACAGCGATGTGACGGCGATTGCCACCTGCCGCCGCGTGCCTGGCGGAGGCAAGTTTAAGGGCACCATCGCGGCCGAGCTCGAGATCCTCGAAAAGGCCTACCTCGCAGGCTTCCACCTTGTCGACCTCGAGATCGAGACGGCCCAGTCGCTCAAGAAGGGGCAGCTTGAAAAGCTGCGCTCTCACGGAGGCGCGCTCATCATCAGCGCTCACGATTTTGTAGCGACGAAGGGGCTGGACGCCACGTTCGAAAAAATTCAGCAGTTCCACCCTGAATTCGTAAAGATCGTCTCCACGGCGAAGACCCTTTCCGACAATGTCACCATGATGAAGTTCCTCGAGCGAACCCGGGACCTGGCTGACGTAATTGGCATCTGCATGGGTGAGCAGGGGCTCATCAGCCGGGTACTGGGCCTGCGCGCGGGCTCTGTTTTTACCTTCGCATCAGCAAGCGTTGGAGAAGAAACCGGCCCCGGCCAGATCGCCGCCCGAACCCTGGAAGAGACATATCGCATCGACTCGATCGATGCCGCCACCAAGATTTACGGTGTCGCCGGCAATCCCATCAAGCATTCGCTCACGCCGGCCATGATGAACACGGCCTTCCGGCGCGAAACGGTGAACGGTGTATGCCTGGCGCTTCAGGCCAGTAAGCTCAGCGATCTGCTCACCCTCGTCCGCGACGTGCCGATCAGCGGGCTGGCTGTCACCATGCCTCTCAAGCAGGAGATCCTGCCGGAGCTCGAAAAGACCGATCCCCTTTCCGGAAAAGTAGGGGCCTGCAACACCGTAGTGCGCTCACAGGATGGCAAGCTCTACGGCTTTAACACCGATGTATCCGCCATCGTTCGTCCTCTCGAGCGTCGCCTGCAGCTCAAGGGTGCGAAAGTGCTGGTGTTGGGTGCAGGCGGAGCCGCCCGCGCAGCCGTCTTCGGGCTCAAGGACAAGGGCGCCGAAGTCTTCATCCTGAACCGCACCGTGGAAACCGCACAGAAGCTCGCCCGGCAGGCTAAGGCGAAGACCATCAAGCGCGACCAGCTGGCCAAGACCAGCTTCGACGTCATCATCAACGCCACGCCCGCAGGCATGCACGGCGTGAAGCTGCAGAACGTGCTCGAGCCGAAGGAGATGAACACACGCTTCGTCTTCGACCTCGTCTACAACCCCATCGACACGCCATTCATTCGCATGGCGCGGGAGAAGAACATTCCCGTCATCACCGGTGCGGAGATGTTCGTACAGCAGGGCGCGCGTCAGTTCGAGATCTGGACGGGCAAACCTGCTCCTGAAGAAGAGATGCTACGCGTGGTGGTGCACAACCTGCGTCAGAGGGCCGAGGCGGCCAGGCAAGCCAAGGCATAGAGGCGCTGACCGCCATACAGCGGGCCGGCTCACAGCTGCGTCCTGAACTATAGTGGAGGCTGGCGCGACATTTCCCCCTCAAGGTGTTCGCAATGAGCGATGATTTTTTCTCGAAGCTGGGCCGGCTCCGTAAACCTTCGGCGCCCAGAGCTTCGGCAGTAGACCGGCTGATCGAGTTGGCGGCGGATGCGAAACCCTCCGCGGGACCGAGCTCTGTCGGCGAAATTGTCGCACTCTCCGATCTCGGTACAGAAAAGCCGGCCGAGGTGACCAAGGCCATGGAAGAGGTATCCCATATAGAGCCGAAAGATGCGGACGAAAGCGCTATGTGGAAGGTTTTCCTGCAATTCAAATCTGTTCTGCCCTATGTTTCGCGGCTGCTTCCGCTGCTCGACATCGGCCTCGGCCATGTGCAGCAGCAAAACTCGGGCGTTTCCCAGGAAATGCGCCAGGGCGTGACCAGTATCCAGATGGCTCAGCGCGAAACCCGCGTCACGCTCCAGGACCAGGGAGTGCAACTCAAGCGAGTTGAAGACCAGCTCACCCGGATGCGCGAAGCCTCCGAGAAAAACGCCTTCGAACATGCCGAACTGGTCGAGGACGTGAAGTCGCTTACCAGCCTCGTCCGGGTCGTCGGCGCTGGCCTGGCGATATTACTGGTGGTTCTGATTCTTATGGTGGGCGCCCTGCTCACCCACGTATCCCACTAACCGACACTTGTTGCCGCGGCCGGACGTTCCGGCCCGTGGTCTAAATGCCAGGGTAAACCCCAGGTTGACTGAAAATATCTGATGAAATTTGCTTTCTTTTCAGGGGCCGTTTTTACATGAAAACGCAATGGCTCGGAACGGCACCAAAGTCACCAGATGTCGTTTAAAACGTTATAATTCGATTCCGTGAAAGCAAAATTTCACAAAATGAAATCAGATTACGTTTTTACACGCTAACTTTGTCGTCTTTACTGAATCAACTGTTGCCAGTCGTTTCTTTCGGGAGCTAGCATACCTTCCAGTTCGCCGCTTTCCGCACCACGGTCGGCGGGGCCATAGTCGAAATAAAGCAATGCAGTCTTCCCAGTTGCCGATGTGTCAATCCAGAGAATCCAGTGGAGCGAAATTCTATGGCATGGTATGCCTACTGCATCACCGAGAAACAAGCCTTTCCTGAGTTGGACCGTCACCGTAAGCCAGTACCGATGGAAAGGGTGGCGGGAATTCAGGGCAATCAAGTCTTCTTATATCCAGCCAGTGATCTAGCAGTTATCGTCAGCGAGCACTCCCCAACCGACAATCTGAATCAGCGGGCAGCTATGGACCACGCACGTGTGATTGCGGATTGTTTCAAGACCTCTACAGTCCTGCCGTTCCGTTTTGGAACTGTATTTGCCGACGACGAGAGCCTTCGCCGTTCGATTCGTTCCAACCAGCGCCAGTTCGTGACCAATATCGAACGCCTGCGCGGCAAGGCCGAGATGCATCTCAAGGTGACCCTCGACGATTGCTGCCGTGACCAGATTCGCCGGTATATGCCGGAAGTCGCTGCCGTAGGACGGGAATACCTTAGCAACCTGCGCGAAAGCGCCACGCTCCAGAGAGAGCGACAGACCAAAGCGCGCGCTATTTCCGTGCAGATGCACCGGATGTTTGCGCCGCTCGCCGAAGAGATCAGCTGCAAGCGCACCGAGGCAGGCAAGATGCTGCTCGACATTGCTCATCTCATTGATCACAAAGGTGTAGAGCGCTACCAGAATAAGTATTCAAGCGCCAGCCAGCTGATGAAGGACTGCCAGATGCAGCTTTCAGGACCCTGGCCTCCGTACCATTTCGTGCACCAGTTGACCCGGGCGGGTCATTCGCACGGTCACGCTGTTTCAGCGTAAAATTTCCAATAGGAAAAATAGAAGAGCCCCGGCGGACCCACGAACCACCGGGGCTTCTTAGTAGAGGCTGCAAGCGGGGGAGTTCTCTGGATGAGCTCCCGCCCGAGCCTCTCAAACAACAGACGGAAGAGTCGGTGTAAAAGGACGCAGATTTTCTCCGGCGATTGTCTGGTTTTTTTGAAAAAGATTTTTTCGTCTACCGCACATCCTGCCACTGACATTTTCCGCCGGTAAAATCGCATCATTCGTACCGTAATTCCAGAATCGTATCGGCAAAACCGGCGGCTCTCGACGGCTTCCGCGATCGCCCTGGCGGCGGCGGTACTGCTGCCATTTCTCGGCCATAAGCCGTTAGCCAGCTGGGACGAAGCGATCTATGCCGAGGTGGCGCGTGAATTTCCCGGACGCGCCTGGCTCGTTCCTCACTGGCACTTCCAGCTCTGGCTGGAAAAACCCCCACTCGCCCTCTGGATCACCGCAACCTTCTTTCGACTATTTGGTGTCAGCAGTTTCTGGGCACGTGCCCTTTCGGCATTCTCCGGGGTTGGACTGGTGGCCATCGTCCACGCAAGCGCATGGCGGCTGCGCGGCGCCCGGGCAGCGTGGCTGGCGACGGTCATCCTGCTCACGACGTTCGGTTTTCTGCGCGTTACCCACATGGGTGAGCTCGATGCCCTGCTCACCGTCGGCTGCATGGTGGCTGTGTGCGGATTGGCTGCCGTAGGCCGTGGAGATCTGCGCGGCTGGTACTGCTTCTGGATCGGGTTTGCTGTCGCCGCCATGACCAAAGGGGCGGCCAGCGTTACCCTGCCGCTCACTCTGGCCGGACTGTGGGTTGCAGGCGGCCCGGAGCTGCGGGTGCTGGGCCGCAGGTTCTTCCTGGGGCTGCTCGGATTCCTTGCGCTGGTGCTGCCCTGGCATCTGGCGATGCTTCATCTCTACGGGCGCGGCTTTGTCGATGAATACCTCGGCATGCACGTTCTGACCCGCGCCACCAGCCAGATGGAAGGCCACACCAGCCACTGGTGGTACTACGGACTGGTTCTGCTGGTGTATGCGTTGCCCTGGCTGTTGCTGTACCCGGGGGCGCTCTGGCGTGGCCTGAGCAGGGTTGAGCTTCGGCCCTGGGCGGTCTTCGCCGCTGTGACGCTGATCTTCTTTTCCGTGGTGCAGACGCGCAGCCCGAAATACATCTTCCCCGCCTATCCTGCACTGGCGCTTCTCACCGGTGACTGGCTGGCAAGCTGGCTTGCGGGAAAAACGAAGAAGCAAAACCTCGCAGCTTTGGTCGCCCTGGTGGCTGCGTTCGCCGCAGGAGCAGCTCTCCGCCGCATTCCGCAGCGTCACCTGAACGAGGGCCTGAATGGCGGTTTGCAAGGGCGTGCCGCCCAGTTTCAGGAGCAGGAGGCCGTCACGCTCCTCAGAAAGACCTTGGCTACACCCGCGGCAGAGGCAGAGGGCCCGATCCTGCTCTGGCAGCAGGATGCCGTGACGCAGCTGCCTGCATTGCTCTTCGTGGCGCGGAGGCCGCTACAGCAGGTTTACCTGGGCAGCCTGCCTGACACCCTGCAGGAGGCGCAACGGTATGCGAATCCTCAGCCGCTTGAGCGATTTGTGTCGAACCAGCCACGGCTGATCCTGCTCGATCCGGCGCTCGAGGCCGTGTTGCCGCATGGGATGGAGTTTACGAGGATAGAGAGAGGCACAACGCTGGAAATCGGGACGATCGTACAGAAATAATCCCGGATCACTGCTTTGATCACTGCTTTCTGTTTCCGGTAATTAGACCTTATTTGCAGCAGGCAGGTCTTTCTTGCCGCGGGACAGAACGAAGCTATTGTCCCGCGTGCGCTTGTCGCTCGAAACGTGATCGATCTTGCGCCAGAAGGCGACAAAATAGTCGATTGCGGAAATGACCGAAACCACCACCACGTAGTACACGCCAACGACTGCGATCAGGTCGACCGGCATGATGAACCAGCCGAAGTGCCAGGCCGTCCAGCCATGGTCGAGGATGATCGACACGACCGAGACGATCTGGATGACAGTCTTGAGTTTGCCGAGATCGCTCGCGGCGATCGTGAATCCCTCGGAGGCAGCGATGGAGCGCAGGCCGCTCACCAGGAACTCGCGGCCGATCACAACGACGGCGATCCAGGGCTTTACCACGTGCGGGTTGTACTGGATGAGCGTGATATAGGCGGCGGAGACGAGCAGTTTATCGGCCAGCGGGTCGAGCAGCATGCCCATGGTCGTGATCTGGCCGCGCTTGCGGGCCAGGTAACCGTCCACACCATCGGTGATCGAGCACAGGATAAAGAACAGAGATGTCAGGATTTCCTGTTCGCCGTGCCACGAGCCATGCGGAAAGTGGGGCGAAAGCATCCACAGAAAAACCGGAATCGCGAAGATGCGGCTCAGCGTGATGGAGTTTGGCAGATTCACGGTTTGCTCAGAATGAAGGCGGCCAGCGGCCCTTGAAGCGAAGGCTTTGCCTAAGCACATTATGCACCACCCGGTGCGGCGCTGGCAGGCTCTAGCGCTGTGGCGTCTCGTCGACCACGCGGTAATTGGCTGGAATGGTGAATAGTGACGCGTCAGGCTCGGTCCGCCGAATGTCCTTGAGTGCCACGATCTGTTCGCCGGTGCGCGGATCGTCGTGCTGAATCAGGACATACATCGTCAGGTCAGAGGAGTACCAATATAGATCAGCGATCTCGACAGAAGTGCCCGTGCCGCTTGCTGCTGCCGGTACCGTCCAGGTCTTGCGGACGCCCTCCAGGTGTAGCCCGTCCAGCGTTTGTTCGCCAGTGTTCTCAACCTTCTCGAGTCGCGCGCCGGGTTTGGGCTCATTGTCCGGCTCAGGGCTTTTCTGCGGCATCGGCCTCGCCAGCAGTATCTGCCGTGCAAGCTTCGTCTGCGGATTCAGGAAGGTGCTCAAGCGGGTATTCGGATCGTAAATGTGCGCGGAAATCAGGGGCGGCTCGCCCTGGAAAGACGGCGGAACCTGCGCACGCATTTCGTTATAAATGCGACCGGCCGCATCGCGGGCGATATGGGCGGTCGAGGTGCGGATCACGGTCAGGCTGCCATCGACCATTTGTTTTGAGACGATTTCGACCGTGGCACTAAATGGCGCGTCCGGAACGGGGGTGACGAAAACGCCGTGAGCCCGAATGGACACACCGCGATAATCGGGTGGCGTCTGCGCAAGAGAAACCGGCAAGAGAATCAGCAGGAGGATCGGAACGGCCAACGAAAACGAACGGCGCATACATCCCTCACGCAGGCAGCATAGCTCGAAAGGGGCGCGAATGCGCCCCTTTCTCTTCTGAAATCCTGATGAAATTCAGGCGTAGAAGCCGCGCTGGCGGATGGTGAAGGCCACGCGATCGATTGCCAGCATGTAGGCGGCGATGCGGTTATTTACCGCGTGCGCCTCAGAATAGCGGACGACATCGTCGAAGCTCTCGGCCAGGATGCTGTCGAGCTGATCGTTGACCAGGGCTTCCTTCCAGAAGTAGCCCTGACGGTCCTGCACCCACTCGAAGTAGGAGGCGGTGACGCCGCCGGCATTCGCGAGGATGTCAGGAATGATGAAGATGCGCTTGTCGGCAAGGATTTCATCGGCGACGGCGGTCGTCGGACCGTTGGCGCCTTCGCAGACGATACGTGCCTTGATGCGATCGGCGTTGCGGCTGGTGATTACGTTTTCAGTCGCCGCGGGGATCAGGATGTCGCACTCGGTTGTCATCAGCTCAACCGGGTCGGCGGCTTCCGCCCCCCGGAATCCAAGGACAGTACCGTTGCGCTGCCGGTATTCGAGCAGCGAGCAGGCGTCGATGCCCTCCGGGTTGTAAAGGCCGCCCTCATACTCGGCGATGCCGATGACTTTGTACCCTTTCTCCTGCATCAGGCGGGCTGCATTGGAACCGACGTTGCCAAAGCCCTGGATGATGACCTTGCAGCCGTCTCGCTGGATGTTCAGGTGCTTGAGCGCCTCATCGCATACCACGCTGATTCCGCGTCCGGTGGCCTCGCGGCGCCCGCGCGAACCGCCGATGGTGAGCGGTTTGCCGGTTACGACACTGGTCACGGCCTGGCGCATGTGCATGGAATAGGTATCCATGATCCAGGCCATCGTCTGCTCATTGGTGTTGACGTCGGGCGCGGGCACGTCTTTTTCCGGCCCGATGAAGTCGATAATTTCGGCGGTATAGCGGCGGGTCATGCGTTCCAGCTCGCCGGCTGACATCTTCTTCGGGTCGCAGATGACTCCGCCCTTGGCGCCCCCGAATGGAATATTGACCACTGCGCACTTCCAGGTCATCCAGCTTGCGAGGGCCCGCATCTCGTCGAGCGAGACATCGGGCGCGTAGCGGATACCGCCCTTGCCCGGGCCGCGAGCCTGCGAGTGTTGCACGCGGAAGCCAGTGAAGACCTCAATGCGCCCATCGTCCATCTGTACGGGAAAATGAACGATGATCTCACGCGAAGGATGCCGTAAAACCCGCCACAAACCTTCATCCAGGTTTAATTTGCGGGCGGCGAAATCGAAACGTGCAGCCTGGGCTTCCCAGGGATTAATTTCCTGCTCGAGCGTCAGTGTGGATGCCATACCTCTGTTCTACTCCTTGCCGTAAAGGCCCCAACACCTATATAGACGCGGCAGTAGGCCCAAACTCACCGAGTATAGGCCTCGGGAATTTCGCCAATCAACCCCGCGTTGGTGGGATGTGGTTACCACTCATGTTCAAAACATCACTTTTCGCCGGGTCCTTCAGCGTCCGGGAATGAACAACCACAATCGTTTTTGAACGGTTCATCGCTGGTTTTTCTATCGGCAGACCGGCTAAATCCCGCACTCGTATGGTTTTAATAGCCGTGAACCTGTGGCCGCGCGCGTGCTGATACACCATTGCACGAAGGAAAGGCCGGAGAAACGATGGCAGTTCTTGCCCAAAACATCCGCTATGGCCTGCGCAGCATGCGCAACCACCTTGGACTGACACTTACCATTCTCCTTACGCTGGCTCTCGGTGTTGGCGCTAACACCGCGATCTTCACGGTGGACTATGCGACGTTGTTGCAACCGCTGCCCTATCCGCATCCGGAGCAGCTGTTCAACGTCTGGTCCCTCGACCATGGAAACCGGAATGTGGTTTCCGCAGCCGACTTTCTTGAATGGAAGCGTCAGAACTCGACCTTTCAGGACCTGAATGCGCTTACCGGGGCCAACTACAACCTCGCCACTGCGGAGCAGCCCGAGCAGATATGGGCGCGTATCGCGACCCCGGGCTACCTGCGCATGCTGGGCCTGCCCATGTTCCTGGGCCGCGATTTTCTGCCTGAAGAAGGCCAGGTTGGCCGCGAGCATGAGGTCATCCTGACCCACAAGCTTTGGACACGCCTGGGCTCGAACCGGAGCGTGATCGGAACCACGATACGCCTCAATAGCCTGCCTTATACGGTGGTTGGCGTGTTGCCTGAAGGCATCTCAGACAGAAACCAGGGTGACCTCGTTGTTCCGCTCGCTTTCACTCCCGACCAGATCAACCATAATTTCCATTGGCTTCATCTGACCGGCAGGTTGAAGCCGGGAGTAACCCGCGCGCAGGCGTCGGCCGATATGGACGCAATCGCTGCACGCATTGCCGCGGCCTTTCCGCAATACAACAACGGCTGGGGCGCGCGGATCGAGTCACTCAAGAACGACTTCCTCCCGCCGGAGCGCGTTCGTACTCTCTGGATGCTGCTGGGAGTCGTCGTCTTTGTCCTGCTGATTGCCTGCGCGAACGTGGCCAACCTGCTGCTGGCCCGAAGCATGACGCGCCAGAAGGAGATGGCAGTGCGAGCCTCGCTGGGCGCAAGTTCAGGCACGCTCTTTGGCCAGCTTTTGACCGAGAGCCTGATGCTTGCGGTCATCGGCGGCATTCTCGGCGTGGGGGTGGGAGACGCCATGCTGCGCGGCCTGGTCAGCATTCTGCCGCAGAACACGCTGCCAAACGAGGCCGACCTCACGCTGAATCTGCCCGTGTTGCTTTTCACGCTTGGCTGCGCGACGCTGGCGGGTCTTGTCTTCGGATGCGTTCCGGCATGGCAGGCCTCCAGGGTCGATCCTTCCGACGCACTGCGCGAAAGCATTCGCACCGGGGTTGGCTTAGGGCGCAGGCGTCTGCGGCAGACGCTGGTCGTCGGTGAGTTTGCGATGGCGCTTGCACTGCTTGCCGGCGCGGGGTTGAGCATTCACAGCTTCTGGAACCTTTCGCGTGTTGACCTGGGAGTGCGCACCGATCACGTGCTGACGCTCAGCCTGCCGGTGGCAGACTCGCGTTCGAAGAACCCCGACGATATACGCGCCTACTACCGGCGCATTCTGGATTCAATTCGTGCCGTCCCAGGTGTCATCTCTGCGTCCTCGGCCTCAGGTACTCCGCTCTACGGAATGGGCTACGGAATGGGCTTCTCGATCGTAGGCGGCGAGACCTTTGCCAACTCGTCGCAACGCCCGGATACCGGCTTCGGCATGGTGTCTCCGGATTACTTCAAAACCTTCGGAGTGCGGTTGATTCACGGCCGCCTCTTCTCGGAAAACGATACCGCCGGAAGTCCGCGCGTCGCGGTGGTGAATGAAGAGTTCGCCCGGCAGTTTCTCGGCGGCAAAGACCCGTTGAAGACCACGCTATCGATCGACGAGCTCATTCCCGGCGTGAATCGCGTGGCGCCATCGGTTCAATGGCAGATCGTCGGTGTGATTCACAACGTACGCGACGAGCTGCGCGGGCCCGTGCCGCAGGTGCTCGTTCCCTTCTGGCAAAGCCCGTGGCCGTCGGCTGCGATCGGCGTGCGCACGGCAAACGATCCGGGAGCGATGACGCACAGCATCACGGAGGCCATTCACAAGGTTGACCCTGAGGTTGCGGTCGACCAGCCGGAAACCATGGAGCAGGTCCGCGACAATGTGCTCTCCGGCGACCGCTTTACCCTGATGCTCTTCGGAACGTTCGCCGCGATAGCCCTGCTGCTGGCTGCTACGGGAATCTATGGAGTGATGGCTTTCTCAGTCGAGCAGCGCTCGCAGGAGATTGCTCTTCGCATGGCGCTGGGGGCGGACCGCACCAGGGTGATCGAGCTGGTGCTGCGCGAAGGCCTGCTTCTCGCAGCCGGCGGACTGGTGCTTGGCCTCTTCGGCAGCTACTTTATCGGCCGGGCAATGCAGGGCATTCTCTACGGCGTTGCTGCTCTGGATCTTGTCGCGTTCCTCAGTGTAGGGCTTGTCCTGATCGTTGCCGCGCTCATCGCCTGCGTAATTCCGGCGCGACGTGCCGCCTCCACCGAGCCGATGCAGGTACTGCGCATGGAGTAATGCTCAGGGTTACTGAATGGTGCTTGATTCTGTGAGTCATTCAGGCTCGTCATCCCGAATGAAGTGAGGGATCGGCACTTTTGCCCGCACAGAAATCGCGAAAGCAGGTTCCTCACTTCGTACGGAATGACAAATGTGGAGGATTCGCCGGAGCAGCTTCCTCATTGTGTTCAGAAGGCCAGCCACGGAACGCTTGCCAAACAATTGGTGGACGTGGGATAAAGGTCGCGCACGCATTCGGAATCCGAATAGGGGCGGAGTGCGGGCAAGATGTTTTCAGTTTTTCTGAACGTTTTGCCATCAGCGAACGTTCTTGTGTGCAGGCCGGCTTATCCAGATCGAAAAGACGTTGCTTGATATTTGCCGTATCGCGGGAGGACGACGATGGGCAGTCTTGCGCAGAACATCCGTTACGGGTTGCGCAGTATGCGCAACCACCTGGGCCTGACGTTCACGATTCTTCTCACCCTGGCGCTCGGCGTAGGCGCCAATACGGCCATCTTCACCGTCGATTACGCAACCCTGATGCAACCGCTTCCTTACCGGAACCCCGACCAGATCTACATGGTCTGGTCGAAGATCCAGGGCAATCGGAACGGGATTTCCGCCGGAGACTTTCTCGACTGGAAGCAGCAGAACACGACCTTTCAGGATCTGAATGCCTGGACCGGAACCAGCTTCAACATGGCCACTGCCGATCAGCCGGATCGCGTGGAAGGGCGCATGGTCACTCCAGGCTGGTTCCACATGCTCGGGCTGCCCATGTTTCTTGGCCGGGGATTTCTGCCCGAAGAGGGACAGGTTGGGCATGATCACGAGGTCATCCTCACCCACAAGCGATGGATGCGGCTCGGATCGAATCCGAAGATCATAGGCACATCGCTGCGCATGAACGGCGAGCCCTATACCGTTGTCGGCGTCCTGCCCGAAGGGGTCTTTGATCGTGGCATGGGAGACCTGGCGGTTCCGCTGGCATTCAAGACGGAGCAGATCAATCACGACTTCCACTGGCTGCTTGTTATGGGACGCCTGAAAGATGGAGTGACCCGCGCGCAGGCCTCCGCCGACATGGATGCAGTCGCCGCACACATCGCCGCTACGTATCCCAAGAGCAATCATGGCTGGGGCGCGATGATCGAGCCGTTGAAGAATGACTTTATCCCGCCGGAACGCATTCGCACCCTGTGGCTGCTGCTCGGCGCGGTTGGCTTCGTGCTCCTGATCGCCTGCGTGAACGTGGCGAATTTGTTGCTGGCCCGCAGCCTGACACGGCAGAAGGAGATGGCGGTGCGCTCCTCGCTGGGCGCGAAACCGGCCACGCTCTTCGCTCAGCTTTTGACCGAGAGCATCATGCTCGCGCTGGCGGGCGGCGCGCTGGGTGTTGGCGTCGGCTACGCCATGCTGCGCGGGCTGATCAGCGTCATGCCCCAGGACACGTTGCCGAGCGAAGCCAGTCTCACCCTGAACATCCCTGTACTGCTCTTCACCCTCGGCTGCGCGACGCTGGCAGGCATCGTCTTCGGTTGCGTTCCGGCGTGGCAGGCCTCACGGACCGACCCGGCAGATGCACTGCGTGAAGGGTCCCGCAGTGGCACCAGCCTGGGACGCAAACGGCTGCGCCAGATATTGGTCGTAGGCGAGTTCGCCATGGCGCTTGCACTCCTCGCTGGAGCGGGCCTGACGATCCATAGCTTCTGGAACCTGTCCCGCGTGGAGCTGGGCGTGCGCACCGACCACATTCTGACCTTCTTTCTTCCGGTTCCCGATTCGCGGTCGAAAGAGCCTGCGGTGATCACGGCCTATTACCATCGCATGCTCGATTCCATCCGCGCTGTTCCTGGAGTGACCTCGGTCGAGGCGGCGACCGGCACTCCGCTTTACGGGCTGGGTTTTGGAATGCCTTTCACGATTGCCGGCGGCCAGACCTATTCCGATCCTTCGCAGCGGCCTTTGACCCGCTTCGGCATGGCCACGCCCGACTACCTTCAGACCTTCAGTATTCAGCTGGAAAAAGGACGCTTCTTCACCGAGCAGGACACAGCAACCAGTCCGCACGTAGCGGTGGTAAATGAGGAGTTCGTTCACCGCTTTCTTGCCGGCAAGGACCCGCTGCGCGAAGGGGTGATGGTCGAGCAGCTGATCCCCGGAGTGACAAAACTCGGGCCTCCCATCGAGTGGCAGATCGTCGGCGTCATCCACAATGTGCGCAATGACCTGCGCGGTCCCGATCCGCAGTTGTACATACCGTTCTGGCAGATCCCGTGGCCCTCGGCTGCGATTGCTGTGCGTACGGCAAACGATCCCGGAGCGATGACGCGCAGCATCACGGACGCTGTTCACAAAGTCGATGCGGAGATCGCCGTGAGCGAGCCGGAGACCATGGAGCAGGTTCGCGACAACGTGCTTGCAGGCGACCGCTTCACGCTGTTGCTCTTCGGCACCTTTGCGTTGATTGCCCTGCTGCTCGCGGCCAGCGGCATCTATGGCGTGATGACCTTCTCGGTGGCGCAGCGTTCGCACGAGATTGCCCTGCGCATGGCACTGGGCGCGGACCGTGGCCGGGTGATCCGGCTGGTTCTTTGGGACGGCATGATTCTCGCCGCAGGCGGGCTGGTGCTGGGCCTGGCGAGCAGCTACTTCATCGGCCGCGCCATGCAGAGCGTGCTCTTTGGAGTTGCCGCGTTCGATGCGGTCGCCTTTCTCGCGGTAGGAGTGGTGCTGCTGATTGCGGCTCTGGTCGCCTGCCTTGTTCCGGCTAGCCGCGCTGCTTCGACCCAGCCGATGCGGGTGCTGCGTACGGAGTGATTTCTGTTTGCTGTAAACAATTTTGTTTACCATGAGAACTGAATCATGCGACCCGAAGCCAATTCACTTCCGGCGCGTGCAGAGTTCTTGCGGCTGGCACGCACACATACGCTCGTTCCCCTCTACCGCACGCTTACAGCGGACGTGGAGACGCCGATCACCGCGTTTCTGCGCATGGCCGCCGATGAGCCCGAGTGCTTCATGCTCGAATCCGTCGAAGGCGGCGAGAATGTCGGACGTTACACCTTCATCGGTATCCGTCCGTATCGGCGCATCGTGGCGCGCGGCAATGACATCGAGATCCGCGAAGGCAAGAAGACGAAGCGGCAGCAGGGCGATATCTTCGCGTTGTGGAAAGAGGCTATTGAAGGCCACACTCCCGCGCGTGTCGCCGGGCTGCCTCCGTTTACCGCCGGAACCGTCGGCTTCTTTACCTACGACGTGGTTCGTCAGATCGAAAAGCTTCCCGCGCTGGCGAAGGACGACCTGGGCATGCCCGATGCCTGCCTGATGTTCTTCGACGAGGTGCTAGCCTTTGACCACGCGAAGAAGGAGATCCTGCTGATCGTGACGGCCGACGTCCGCAAGCAGTCACCGGCAGCGGCTTACGACAGCACGCTGCGCAGGCTGAATCGTCTCGAAAGGCGCCTGGGCGAACCGCTGCCGAAGCAGCGTAACAAGCGCATTGCGGGCACGCTGAAGATCGAGCCGCAGATCAAGAAGCGGACCTACCTGAAGATGGTCGAGCAGGCCAAGGAATACATCGCTGCCGGAGACATCTTCCAGGTGGTTCCGTCGCAGCGCTTCAATGTCGAGCCGGGCGTCGATCCCTTCTCCATCTATCGTGCGCTGCGCATCGTCAACCCGTCGCCGTACCTCTACTTCCTGCGGACCGGTCTTGAAGACGAGCAGATCCACATCGTAGGCTCTTCGCCGGAGATGCTGGTCCGCGTGCAGGGCCGCAAGGTGGAATACCGCCCCATCGCCGGTACGCGGCCCCGCTCTGCCGATGAAGATACCGACCTGCGCATAGAAGAAGAACTGCGTCACGACGAGAAGGAGATCGCCGAGCACGTAATGCTGGTCGACCTGGGCCGCAACGATGTGGGCCGTGTGAGCGACTACGGCACGGTGCGCGTGAAGGACCTGATGTTCGTCGAGCGCTACTCGCACGTCATGCATCTGGTCAGCGCCATCGAGGGCCGCCTGCGCGAGGGCATGAGCGCCATCGATGCCTTCCGCGCCTGCTTCCCGGCGGGAACGTTGAGCGGTGCGCCGAAGATCCGCGCCATGGAGATCATCGAGGAACTGGAGCCGACGCGCCGCGGCATCTACGGCGGCAGCGTGCTCTATGCGGATTTCTCCGGAAACCTCACCTCCTGCATCGCTATCCGCACGCTTCTGATGAAGGGTAAGCAAGGCTATGTGCAGGCTGGCGGTGGCGTCGTCGCCGATTCCGATCCGGAAAAGGAATACGAGGAAACAGTCAACAAGTCACGGGCTGTGATCCGCGCCATCGAGCGGGCACGGGGCCAGTGATTTTCAATCCGTCCTGCAACGAGTAGCATCAATAGAGCAGCCCTCTGCTGATCCGTCCTCAAGGGCTGCTCTTTTTTACGTATGTCATCGACTGCCGCACCTCCGCCAACATCGCCCCCTCCAGCGCGCCACGCCAGCCGCCGCTCCTTCCAGCGGACCCTGGACAGCGCCAAGCGGACGATGGTGCTCAGCGAAATCGTCAAGCTGGCCATCGACAGCTTCCGGGCCAGCAAGGTGCGTTTTGCCCTGACGGCGCTGGGCATGGTCATCGGATCGGCCTCGCTGATCCTGGTCGTGACCATCGGCCTTACCGGTAAGAAGTTCATTCTGGACGAGTTGCACGGCATCGGCACCAACATGGTGATGCTCGAGTACGAGGGTGGCGGCTCGGGCGCGATCAACGAATATCGCAATGACTTCCTGACCCACGACGACGAAGACGCAGTAGACGAGCAGGTGCCGGCGGTGTCGCTTTCCTCGCCCATGCTCGAAATGCATGACCGGGTGACCTTCCCCGGAGGCGTTGCGAAAGACGTTCTGGTGCTGGGCGTGAACCCGCAATATCGCCCGGTGCGCAACCTGATCGTGCTCTCGGGCCGCTTCTTCGACGATGTGGACGAGACCACGCACACCAAGGTCGCCGTGGTAACCGAGGCGTTTGCCAGGGAGCTTTTCGGCAGCCCGGACGCGGCCATCAACCAGACCTTTCAGCTGACCGGCATCCCCTTCACCATCATCGGGACCTTCAAGGAGAGCGTCGACACCTTCGGCCAGTCGGAGATCGCCGACGAGACCATCCTGATTCCGTACACGGTGGGCCGGTACTTTACCGGAACCGACCAGGTGAAGCAGATTTTCTTCTCGATCCGCGATGCCGGAGACGTGGAAGAGGCCTCGCGCGAGATCAAGGCCGTGGTGCATTCGCGCCACCTGGCCAGCTCGGTCTACCAGACGACGACCCTCACATCGCTTCTCTCGACGGCTGACGCAATTGCCAATGCGCTCACGGTTGTTCTGCTGCTGGTTTCGGCGGTGACGCTCGCCGTTGGCGGTGTCGGCATCATGAACATCATGCTGGCCACGGTGCGCTCGCGTATCCGCGAGATTGGTATCCGTAAGGCGCTTGGAGCCACGGCACGCGAAATCAAGTTGCAGTTTCTGATCGAAGCTGTCTTTATCTCGCTCAGCGGCGGTATTGTGGGCTCGGTGATCGGGCTGGCGCTGCCGATCTCGGTGCGCGTGTTTACGGATTACCCGCTGCCCATCGATCCCTGGTCGGTGATTATCGCGCTGGTGACCTCGACCGCGATTGGCGTGATCTTCGGAACGCTGCCGGCGAACCGCGCGGCCCGGATGGACCCCGTCGAATCGCTGAAGTACGAGTAATTTGTCCTCGCTGATAGACTGGAAACAGGAACAGCTATAAGCGATGGCTACCGCGACCCCACTTCCGATTTCTGTGAGCGAGTATCTCCATACGAGCTACCGGCCGGACTGCGACTTTGTGGACGGGGTTGTCGAGGAGAGAAATGTCGGGCTGATCGAGCATTCGGAGATGCTTGGCGAACTGATCTGGCAGTTTCGAGACAGCAAGCCGCAATGGGGGGTGCATTCTCTACCGACCATCCGCATCCGTGTATCGGACTCGCGTGTGCGCGTTGCCGATGTCGCGCTGATCTCCGTCGACGCCCCACGCGAACAGGTGATCCAGACGCCTCCAGTTGCTGTCGTCGAAATTCTTTCCCCTGAGGACCGCATTCCTCGCTACGCTGAGCGTCTCGAAGACTACCGCCGCATGGGCGTAACAAACGTCTGGGTCGTTGACCCGGCTACGCGCAAGGGTTTTGACTGCTCAAGTGGCGAGTGGGTGGAGACGGGCGTCTTCGATGCCGGTCCGATTCACATCGACCTGGCGTCGATCTTCGCTGCGATCGACGAAGATCGCGCACGATAAAGCTTTAGAAAACACACCGGGCATCACACCCGAACGACCAAACAGAAAGAGATTAGGAAATCCCTGTGAGCACTATCCGCAACATCGCCATCATCGCCCACGTCGACCACGGCAAGACCACGCTGGTAGACGCCATGCTTCGCCAGGCCGGAACCTTCCGCGCCAACGAGGCCGTCGCCGACCGTGTCATGGACTCGAACGATCTCGAACGCGAGCGCGGCATCACGATTCTCGCCAAGAACACGGCCATCTTCTACAAGGGCCACAAGATCAACATCGTCGACACCCCGGGCCACGCCGACTTCGGCGGCGAAGTGGAACGCGCTCTCAAGATGGTCGACGGCGTCATGCTGCTGGTCGATGCCTCGGAAGGCCCCCTGCCGCAGACCCGCTACGTGCTCGGCAAGGCTCTCGAAGCAGGCATGCCGATCATCGTCACGGTCAACAAGATCGACCGCCCCGATGCGCGTCCCCAGGAAGTTCTGAACGAGGTCTATGACCTGTTCATCGAGCTCGACGCCAACGAAGAGCAGCTTGAGTTCCCGGTTCTCTACACCAACGGCAAGCTCGGCCTGGCCTCGAAGGAACTGGGCAAGGTCGGCACCGATCTCGAACCGCTCTTCGAGCAGATCATCGAGACGCTTCCGGTTGCCAAGGGCGACGCCAATGCGCCGCTGCAGGTGCAGGTGACGAACCTGGACTACTCCGATTACCTCGGCCGCCTCGGCATCGCGCGCGTCTTCAACGGCACGCTCAAGACCGGCGACGAAGTCTACATCTCGAAGCTGGACGGCAAGCTCGAGAAGACCCGCATCACCAAGCTCTTCAGCTTCAGCGGCCTCAAGCGGACCGATATCACCGAGACGGAGCTGGGCGATATCGTCGCCGTGGCCGGCGTGACCGGCATCACCATCGGCGAAACCATCACCTCGGTGGAGAACCCTTCGCCGATGCCTCCGATCGTCATCGACGAGCCGACCATCGCGATCCAGTTCTCGGTCAACAACTCGCCCTTCGCCGGCCGCGAAGGCAAGTTTGTGACCTCGCGCAACCTGCGTGAGCGTCTCGAAAAGGAACTGCTGACCAACGTCTCGATCCGCGTTGAAGACACCGGCTCGCCGGACAGCTTCAAGGTCCTGGGCCGCGGCGAACTGCAGCTGGCCATCCTGATCGAAATGATGCGCCGCGAAGACTTCGAGCTGATGGTTGGACGCCCCGAGATCGTCACCCGCGAGATCGACGGCCAGCTCATGGAGCCGGTCGAGCACCTCACGATCGATATTCCAGACAACTTCGTCGGCACCGTCATCGAGCGCCTTGGGCCCCGCAAGGGCGAAATGGTCAAGATGCACGGACAGGGCCGCGTCCGCCTGGAGTTCCGCGTACCGTCGCGCGGTGTGATCGGCCTGCGCAGCGAGCTGCTGACCGAAACCCGCGGCACCATCGTGATGAACTCGCTCTTCGACGGTTACATGCCGTACCAGGGCGAGATTCCGCAGCGTCCCAGCGGCGCGCTGATCTCCGACCGCCAGGGCACAACGACCGCCTACGCGCTCGAAGGCCTGCAGGATCGCGGCATCATGTTCGTCCCGGCCGGCACTGAAGTCTACGAAGGCATGGTCATCGGCGAGCACTCGCGCGATAACGATCTGGACGTGAACGTGGTTCGCGAAAAGAAGCTGACCAACATGCGTGCATCTTCTTCGGATGAAGCAGTTCGCCTCACGCCACCCCGGGCCATCAATCTGGAGCAGGCGATCGAATTCATCGCGGAAGACGAACTGGTCGAGATCACTCCGAAAAACCTCCGCCTGCGCAAGAAAGTTCTGCAGGCCAACCGGCGCCCCAAGCGCTAACTCTTGCGGCCGGACCGATAAGGTCCGGCCGTGTTAATTTGGGACATACCCTTCTCGACGTGCGCATTGCTTTGCCGGCACGCGCCGAGCCTGGACAGCATGCCGCAGCAGCAGAATCTCTTCTCATCCCGGTTGCCACTCGACACAGGAATTCCTTCACCCGGCGGTGTGCCCGGTGACACGCGCAGAAAGTCCCGCTCTCCACGCTGGATGCAGCGCATCGACCTGATCATCCGCGTCCTCGTCCGGCTTTATCTTGGACTCATCCTGATTGTGCTGCCCTGGGGGCATTTCTGGGACGAGAGCCGCTGGTTTGTGGTATTTCCCACGCTGGCGCACATTGCGCTCTCCGGAGCCGCCCGCGGGGTCGTCTCCGGCCTCGGCCTGCTGAATATTGTCATCGCCGTCCATGACACCATCTTTTACAAAGAGAGTTAATTCCGATGCCTGAAGAGCCCGAGCTTCTGGAAAGCGCGCCCCTTGCCTATGAGAATCCCGCCTTTCTGAACAGCCCGGATGGCCGTATCGTTCGCATTCTCTCCGAGTATTCCGAGCCGCTGGCCCGCTTTCGCCGCGAAGGCATCCAGGATACGGTGGTTTTTTTCGGCTCGGCCCGATTTCGTGCGCTCGATGAGGCAAGCCGGGAGTTGGAACTGCTGGAGAACACAGGCTCAGCCCGGCCAGCACCATCCGAGGAGCAGCCGGCCGGTCATCCCGGCCTGCCCGAAGAGCGCCAGACGGAATTGAACCTGCGCCGCGCCGAAGCCGCAGTTGAAATGGCCCGCTATTACGAAGATGCCCGCCGGCTCGCCCACATGCTCACCGATTGGTCCATGACTCTCCAGTCGAAGCGGCACCGTTTCGTGGTCACCTCAGGTGGTGGTCCGGGCATCATGGAGGCCGCCAACCGTGGGGCCTACGAAGCGGGCGGCAAGAGCATCGGCCTGAATATCAAGCTGCCTTTTGAGCAATATCCCAACCGGTACATCACTCCGGCCCTGAACTTCGAGTTCCATTACTTTTTCATGCGAAAGTACTGGTTCGCCTACCTGGCGAAGGCGCTGGTGGTCTTTCCAGGCGGCTTCGGAACGCTAGACGAGATGTTCGAGCTGCTGACGCTTTCGCAGACGCAAAAGCTGGCCAAGAAAATAACCATTGTTTTCTATGGGTCGAGGTACTGGAACGATGTCATCAATCTCGACGTACTTGTAGACAAAGGGGCCATCTCACCGGGCGATCGCCACCTGCTGACCTTCGCCGATACTCCGGAGGAGGCGTTTGCGCTGCTGAAGGATGGATTGACGGTGAATCATCTGATTCCCGAGGCGGAGCGGTCCGATGAAGACAGCTCGTTACGACCGGAGATCAGCCGGACTCGCGCCTAAAACTTCCAAATCCCATATCGGTTGCATCTTACTAGTAACGTTAATCGTCTCGATACTCAGCGCAATTTGAAGTTCCTTTTGCGTGCCCGTAATGCCGTATTCATGGTGCAAATCGATACTGTACACAACAGCAAGTCCGCATTGCCTGGAGGAACTCTATGGCCGGTTTACGTCGCATCTCGTATATGTGGAAGGATGCCGATGCCGCACGTGAGTACGCAACCGGTGTGTCGCTTCACAGCCACACCAACCAATCCAAGGAAACGCTCGACTTCCTGGCCACGTTTGGAAAAGACTACAAACTTGTCCGCAAGCTGATTCAGACAGCCGAGACCCGGGCGCGCCGGAACCACAGCGTCTCGATCAATTATTCGGCCAGCTACTGGACTCCGCCGCTTACGCCTCGCCTGGCCTTCGATCTCGAAAGCAGGCAGATCGAAAAGGCCGGCCTGGCGCCGCTGGTTTCCATCACCGATCACGACAACATCAATGCTCCTATGTTGTTGCGCACAGTCGCCGCGGCCCGCCACATCCCGGTCTCGGTGGAGTGGAGCGTGCCTTACGGAGGCGATCAGGCTTTTCACCTCGGCATTCACAACCTGCCCAGCGAATCTGGAGCGGAGTGGATGAAGACCTTTGAGGAATTCACCGCGAGTCCCTCGGAGCCTCGCCTGACCGAGCTGCTGGCTGCCCTCCACGCGATGCCGAATGTTCTGATCGTCTTCAACCACCCGCTGTGGGACCTCTACATCATCGGCAAAGAGCGTCATCGCATGCTGGTGAATGAGTTCATGGAGACGAACGGCCGCTATATCCACGCGCTCGAACTGAACGGCCTGCGCAGCTGGGAAGAGAACCGCGAAGTGAAGCAGATGGCCAAAGGGCTGGACATGCTGCTGATCTCCGGCGGCGATCGTCACGGCATGGAGCCGAATGCGAACATCAACCTGACTTCGGCCAAGAGCTTCACCGAGTTCGTGCACGAAGTCCGCTATGAGAACCGCAGCCACGTGCTCTTTATGCCGCAGTATGCTGAGCCCTGGAAGCACCGCATCCTGCAGTCGACGCTCGATGCGATCCGCGACTATCCTGACTTTCCGCAAGGATCGCGCACCTGGGATGAGCGCGTCTTCCATCCGGATTCGACGGGCGCTGTTCGCTCGTTGAGCGAGCTGTGGCCGGGCGATGGCCGCGCACCGTGGTACCTGCGCTGGGCGATCGACGCGGTCAGGATGATGGGCAGCAAGCCGGTATCCGGCAGCCTGCGCATGGCATGGGGTGAATCGCGTGAGCTGAACTTCATGCTCGGCGAGGAGCTTCTCTAATCTTCAGCCGCATCGCCGATTATCCGGCGATGCGGCTGTTTCCTTGGTATTTTGAAATTCTCTTAACGTCGGTCCATCTTCACTCCATCCTGAACTAGACTCCCTCTATGAAGGTGCCGCCTCCGCGAGTCGCTTACTTCCCGGACTCGTTCCACGAAATTAATGGCGTCGCTCATACCAGCCGCCACTTCGAGGCCTTCGCGCGCCGTCGAAATCTGCCGTTTCTTTGCGTACGTGCGGGCGATCGGATGCCGCGTGTCGTAACGGAAGGAAATCTGACGACCCTGGAGCTGCGGCGGGGCTTCCTTTCGATCGGGCTGGATAAGGACCTGACCTTCGATGCGGGATTTGCGCGTCACCTGCGCCGGATCGTACGTGCCCTGAAGGCCTTCCGGCCAGACATCATTCACATTACGGGTCCCAGCGAAAACGGCATGCTCGCGGCGATTCTCGCGAATCACTTCAGCCTGCCCATGGCCGCATCATGGCACACGAACGTGCACGAATACGCGGCGCGGCGTGCTGACTGGCTTTTAAAGCTGATTCCGCGAAACCGCAAGTCGGCGGCGGAGGACGGAATCGAGCGGCTGGCGCTGATGGGTAGCGCCAAATTCTATTCGCTTGCGCGAATACTTTTTGCGCCGAACCCCCAATTGTGCGCGTTGCTCGAAGAAGAAGCGCATCGCCCCTGCTACCTGATGCAGCGCGGCGTGGATACCGAGTTGTTCTCGCCGGAAAAGCGAATTCGTGATCGTGACGATCACGAATTCGTGTTGGGTTTTGTGGGGCGCTTGTCGATAGAAAAGAATGTCGCCCTGCTTGCAGATGTGCACCGCGGACTGCTGGCGCGCGGGTTTACAAACTTCCGCTTTCTCATTGTGGGCCAGGGCGCAGAAGAAGCGTGGCTGAGAGAGCGCCTGCCCGGCGCGGAGTTCACCGGGGTGCTGCGGGGTGAGGCGCTCGCCCGCGCCTATGCGAACATGGACCTCTTCGTTTTTCCATCGCACACGGATACGTTCGGCAATGTGGTTCTCGAGGCGCTGGCATCGGGGGTTCCTGCTATCGTTACTCGCGATGGAGGGCCGGCATCCATCGTGCGCGATGGTGTCACGGGATGCGTATCGGAAGACGAGAATTTCGCTCTCGCCGTCGAGGGGATTCTGAACTGCCCTGAAGTTCACGCTGCGATGAGGCGGGCAGCCAGGGAAGACGCGCTCAAGGCATCGTGGGATGCGGTGTTCGAGCGAGTCTACGAAGGCTATGCGGCGGTGCTGTAAGTCCCGCTACGCGGACAAGGCGCCTGTGCTGCCGGAAGAGTGTGCCTGTCCATGGCCGCTGTCCTCCTGATCCAGGCTGTGGAGCTCTGACCAGAGCATGGGAGTGTCGTTTCGCGCAGCCATTCCCAGTTGGCCGCGTTTACCTCCGGTATTGTGCTGGCCATCACGGATACCATCCGCCAGCGCTTTCCAGCCCGCAACGAACAATGACGGCTTGAGCGCAAGCTTGATGGTGAGAGATCCGAGATGCGCGAGGTAGAACAATAACCCTGCCTGCGAGAAATAATCCGGGCGGCGATGCTGCATGAAAAATGCGTTGCGCGCAGAGTAGTAGATTGCATTCGGGAGCCGTGCGGGTGAGTTCCGGCTGCGCACGATCTCAGCGGCCGTCGCGGAAACAGCGCGAAGGCCCGTTGCCTTCACGCGCAGCGAAAGATCGACCTCCTCCCAGTAAAGAAAAAAGCTTTCATCGAAGAGCCATGGACGCGCAAGGTCCCTGCGGATGAGGAAGCATGCGCCCTGTATGCAGTCGGTTTCCTCGATCTCCCGGGAGGATTTGCGGAAGGACTGGCTGTAGCCATTCAGCCTTATGTGGTCGTAGAGTACCTTTCCCTGTTCCGAAAGCGCCCGGCACATCACCAGTCCCACGTCACCGTGAAGAGCCCCCATCATGACAGAGAGAGTCGATGGCTGCACGCATACATCGGGATTAAGTATGCAGATATCACCCTCAAATCCCTCGCGGTCGAGATAGAGAGCAGCCGCGTTGTTTCCGCCGGCGTAACCGTGATTCTCGGTGAGCTGCAGGAAGCGGATATCGGGGAAATAATGTCGATGTTGTCCGACAGTTTCTTCGGCCTCATGACGCGTATGCGGAAGGGAGCCATTCTCAACGACGATGACCCGCAGTGCGGGGTAGTCGGACATGCCCAGGTGATCGAGACAGCGGCTGAGGGCGCGGCTGTCTTCCCAATGAACGACCAGGACGTTTAGCCACTTGCGAGATGTCTTGGGGGTCTCCATCTGCCTGTCCTTGGAATAACGTGTTTTGTGTGAAAAGGATTTGAGCTAGGTTATGTTCATCTTTCTCTACAGCTGAGACGATGGAATTCTCCTATGAGCAGACGATTTCGGATCGGTGTTGATATGCACACTGTGGATGGAATCCATCAGGGAGTAAGGACCCATCTTCTCGAACTGTACGCGCGAGCGGTGCAGATCGCTCCCGATCTCGACTTTTATCTGCTGGGAGCGCCGAAGCAGATCCTCATTGCGCACAATAAGGCCTATGAAGCTGCTAACGTCCATACGGTTGCAATGGAGCGCACCGGACCGCTTGGCCGCCTGCTCTGGCAGCTTCCGAAGCTGGAGAAGTCGCTGGCGCTCGATCTCTTGCATACCCAGTACATTACTCCTTTAAGTAACTCATGCAAGACCGCAGTTACGATCCACGACATTCTTTTCGAAAGCTTCCCTCAGTACTTCACTCCTTTTTTCCGCGTGCGATCCTCGCTGTTGATGCGGCGTTCGGGGCGGAACGCCGACCAGATATTTACCGTGAGCGGTTTTTCAAGGCGTGAACTGGTAGATCGCTATCATATTCAGGAAGATAGGGTTCTTGTTACCCCCAATGCGGCGGATGAGAAACGATTCCATCCTGACGGAGACGGGGCCGGCTATCTTCAGAAGCGTGACCTTGTTCCTGGTCATTACATCCTGAGTGTCGGGCGCCTGGAGCCGCGCAAGAACTATGAAGTCCTGCTCCGCGCCTATGCGGCCAACCCGGATGCTCCTCCACTTGTAATCGTCGGCCAGAGAGACTTCCGCTTCCAAAAGCTCTTCTCTCTGATCGAGTCTCTTTCGATTGCAGATAGGGTTCGTATCCTCGAGGACGTAGGAATGGACGAGCTTTCGTCCATCTATCGTCACGCACTGGTGTTTGTGTACCCATCTGTAGCGGAAGGTTTTGGAATGCCCGTGATGGAAGCCTTTTCAAGCGGTGTTCCGGTCATATGTTCCGACTCAACCGCGCTTACCGAAATAGCCACGGATGCAGCTCTCCTTGTCGAGCCGAACAGTGTTGAATGCTTGCGGGAAGCGATATCGCGGATGGTTGCAGACGGCAGGCTGCGCACTTACTGCACGCAGGCAGGGCTGAAGCGGACACGCGAATACAGCTGGCATAAGTCAGCGGAGATCCTCGTCCAGGGGCTTCGTGCTGCTCTCGTGTCTTAAACGTTGACATGTGTTTCTTCATGCGCACTTGATTCCGGTTAAGGCCGGGTGGAAATAAGTTGCCTTATAACCCTAGATAGAAGCTGGACGTCACCTTTATCTGATCTGGACTCGGAGCACTCACCTTTAACCCGTACTGGAGAACGGTCGTAGTGCGCGGCATACAGTGTCTGAATCGGGCGCTCTACAGCAACGGCTTTTCGCGGTCCGAGCGGACGTTTTCCTGCGGAACGGCAGGTATTGCGTCTTGGGAGCCAGGTGACGAAGGGTGATGAAGACCCCAATCACAACCATCACGCCGGAGAGCGATTTGTGAGAGTACTAATTCTCGGCACCCGAGGTGTCCCCGCCTGCCATGGAGGCTTCGAGACATTTGCGGAGCAGCTGTCTCTTTATCTTGTCAGCCGCGGACACGAAGCGGTTGTTTACTGCCAGAACGTCAAGACGAACGAGCGTTACGAGGACAACTGGCGGGGAGTAGAGCGGATTCATATTCCAGCGCCGGAAGGTCCGGCGGGAACGATACGGTTCGACTGGGAAAGCGTAAAGCATTCATCGGAGCAAAAAGGAATCGTGCTTACGCTGGGCTATAACACTGCCGTCTTCAGCTTCTTATACCGCTTACATGGCGTGCCCCAGGTAATGAATATGGATGGCCTGGAATGGCGGAGAGAGAAATGGTCCGGGCTCCAGAAGGCGTGGTTGTGGTTCAACGAGCTTGCCGGTTCCAAGCTGGCTTCGCACCTGGTGGCCGATCATCCCGGCATCAAGGAACACCTGATGCGGCACACGGACCGGCGGAAGATCACGGTCATTCCCTACGGCGCGGATGCGGTGACTGAAGTGAACACATCGAGCCAGCTCCCGTTTGGACTGACGAATAAGAACTACTTTCTGGTAATCGCACGGCCTGAGCCGGAGAATTCATTGCTCGAGATAGTTGAAGCCTATTCAAGCCTGCCGCGAAAGGTACCGCTGATCGTTCTGGGCCGCTATCTACCCGATACGATTCCGTACCATCGCACGGTAATGGATGCGGCAAGCAAGGATGTGCACTTTGTCGGCGCAATCTATGACCGGCTGGTTGTGCAGTCTCTCCGCTACCATGCGCGTGCATACATTCATGGCCATAAGGTGGGAGGCACGAACCCATCACTGGTTGAGTCGCTTGCGGCAGGCAACGCGGTGATCGCGCACGACAACCGTTTCACGCGATGGGTAGCAGGCGGAGCTGCCCGCTACTTCGCCGGCACGCAGGAACTTGCCGAAATCTTTGACGACATCGCGGACAACGACACGCAGCTTGAACGGATGCGTGCAGGCAGCCTGCGCCGTCACACAGAAGACTTTACTCAGGAAGATGTGCTGGGCAGTTACGAGAAGCTGCTGCTCAAGTGGCACGAGAGTGCACAGAAGGTTGTCGTGGCAAGCAGACTCAGGCAGACGATATCAGGAACCTAAGCAGAACGACACATGAGGCACAATTCGCACCCACAAGGACACCAAGGAATGGATCAGAGCCGCGGACTACCCACTATCCCATCCACCTTTGCGCAGAGGCAATTGCGCGGCCAGCAGGTTGGCGAGGTCACTCTGTTGTCCGTTGGAAAAATGCTCCGCAAACGGCGCTGGATCGTCATCTCGGCGATGCTGGTTGGCCTGGCCGCAGGGGTGTTGTTGTCGCTTGCGCCGAGGCAGTACACGGCCTCCGGCAGTCTGCGCGTTCATCCCGGCTCATCGAGCATGTACAACGTCAATGCGGAGAAGCTGCTCACCGGCGGAGACGCTGACGAACGCATCGAGTCGGAGGTGAATATCCTCCACAGCAAGTCGATGCTTCTCGATGTAGCCAAAGAGCTCGACCTCGTACACAATCCCGCATTTCTCGGGGAGAAGTACGACGCGCATGCGTCACTGGATGACCCGGAAGTCCGCAGCGATACGCTGAAGGCGATGCGGAAGATGGTGAAGATCGAGCGTGTCCCAAAGACCGAGGTGATCAACATCTCCTGTACGTCGGCTTCGCCCATGACGTCAACAAAGGTGGTCAACGCGCTAGCCAATAGCTACATCGAACGGCTATTCCGTAACAGCTATAGTTCCACCCAGAGGGCATCGCAGTGGCTTACGGGTCAGATCAGCGATCTCAAGCTGTCGGTGGAAAAGGACCAGGAGCAGTTAGTCGAGCTGCAGGGAAAGCTCGGCGTCGTGGGGTTTGACGATACTCACAACCTCGTCACCTCTCAGCTTGAAGCGCTCGCAAAGGCCAGCGCGGAGTCGAGCCTGCAACGAATCATTGCCGAAGCGCGCTACCGCATCCTCGAGTCGTCGAGTCCGGACCTGGTAGAGGGTGGTCCGGCGCTCCTGGCTTCGGGCACGCAGATGAACTCGTCGAACGGCTCACTGATTCAAAGCCTGCGCAACACGCGAGCGCAACTCTCATCGCGATATGCCGAACTGAATGCGCAGTTCGGCCCGAACTATCCCGATGTGAAGCAGACGCAGGCAGAGTTACAGGAGACGGACAAACAGGTAAAGGCTGAAGAGGATCGCATTCTCAACCAGGCGAAGATAGCTTTTTCGGCGGCGAAGCATAACGAGGACATGACCGAGGCCGCGCTCTCCCATGAAAAAGAAGATGCCCTCAAGAAGAGCGACGACATGGTGCGCTACGAGATTCTGCTGCATGAGTACCAGGTCAATCGCAAGCTCTACGAGGGACTGACGGAGCGGCTGCGTGAAGCGGGAATCATGTCAGGCCTTGCATCGAACGAAGTCGATATCGTGGACATGGCCGATGTGCCATCGCAACCCTCTGGAGCCACGCGCTGGGAGACGATCCTGTTGTCAGGCTGCTTTGGATTCTTCGGTGGGGTCATCCTCTCCTATGTTGTGGAAGGTGTGGATACCTCGATCAGCAGCATGGATGAGCTGGTCGCGTTGACCGATGTCCCGGCGTTGGCTGTGCTGCCCAAGGTGGATGAGCGCCGGAAGCTGGCGCGCGGTGGCCAGACACTGCAGACGACAGAGCGAAGACCCACGCTCACGAACCAGGAGGTAGTCTATGCTCCGAACTCGCCATTCTCTGAAGGTATCCGCTCGCTGCGAACAGCGCTGATGCTCTCCCGCGCGGTGCGGCCGCCGAAGGTGATCCTCTTCACGAGCGCGATCCCTGGTGAGGGCAAGTCGACGGTGTCAGCGAATACTGCTTGCCTGCTCGCGCAATACGACGCACGCGTATTGCTGATCGATGCCGACCTGAGATTGCCGACGCAGCATGTGCGCTTCCGCGTTTCGAACGCCACCGGTCTCACTTCGGTGCTCACCGGCAACGCTCATCTTGAAGACGCAACGCAGAAGGTGGCTGGCGTGGCGAATCTCCAGATCCTTACCAGTGGCCCTCTCACCTCCGCAGCCGGCATGCTGGTAGGTTCGGAGCAAATGCGAAGGCTTGTAAACCGGTGCGCTGATCAGTTCGATTACGTACTGCTTGACTCGCCGCCGTGCGCAACCATGTCCGACGCTGTGATGCTGAGCAGCATGAGTGAGGCGACCATCCTGATTGTGCGCGAGCGGAGTTCCAAGCGAAGCGTGATCCGTCGTGTGGTCGATAAGCTCGAGGCCTCGGGAACCTCGGTTACAGGCTTTGTGCTGAACGGTGTAGACCAGCGGTCGTCCGAGTACTACGCCTACTACGGAGATTACGGTAAGTATGCCTCAGCCGGGTTGCCAACCTCCTCGCAGAAAGCGAATGGGACACATTATGAAAACTAAGTTCTTTCTCCTGGCGGCAGCGGCAGGCATAGTGTGCAGTGCGCTGCCGCTGTGCGCGCAGTATGCAGGTCCTGCGCCGGGAAGCTCCGACTACGCGCGTCGCGTCCTTCCGGTAACAGAAGAGCAGAAGGAACTGGAGAACCTTCTCAGCGCGAAGCAGCCTACGGTGCGCATCGCGGCAGGGGACATGCTCGATGTGAAGGTTTACAACCTGAAGGCCTACGAGGTCAGGGCACGAGTGGCTTCGGATGGAAGCGCCATCTTCCCGCTGGTGGGCGCTCTGCAGGTAGGCGGCCTCAGCGTGGAGGATCTGCAGAACCTTCTCCGCGACAAGCTGCAGCAGGATGGCATGATTCGCGATCCGCATGTAAGCGCGGTGCTGTCAGAAACGCCGACCCAGGTTGCAACCGTCTCCGGCGAAGTGATGAAGCCCGGCAATTATCCGGTGCGCGGAAAGCATACGCTGATTGAAATGCTGTCGGCGGCGGAGGGATTGAAGGATACCGCCAGCCATACAGTCGTGCTCGATCGGCCAGGCCTGCAGGAGGGAATTCCCATCCAGCTTGGACCCGATCCGACACAATCGCGCTTTGCCAATATACCCATCTTTGCGGGCGACACCATCATCGCTTCGCGTGTCGGGGTCTTTTACGTTGTCGGCGCTGTAAAGAATGCCGGTGCCTATCCTCTGAAGGCCACGACTCCTACGACTGTTCTGCAGGCCATGAGCATGGCGGGAGGAATGGGATATGAGGCAGAGCTGGGCAATGCGCGGCTTGTGAGGCGTGAAGGTACTTCGAATCGCACAGAAACCAAGGTGGATCTGAACAAGGTTATGCGAGGGAAAGGAGAAGATCTTACGCTTCAGGCTGACGACATCCTGATGTTGCCGACGAACAAGATGCGCGCAGCCATTAAGGGGGGCGGCGCGGGTATGGCAGTGTCCCTGGCCACTTCTTTCATTCTCTATCACTGAAACCTGTTAAGGCTGGGCACCCGATCGCATGATTTATTCAGACGAGCGAGCAATCCCGTCCCTCACCTATCTCGTGGTGATAGGTTTTCTTGTGCTCAACGCGCAGATGTGGGAGGAAGCGGGCTGGGCAATTGCCTTCGCATACGCAAGTGCGCGCATGCTTACGAGAAGGTCGGAACTAGGCTTGCCCTATCCCGTCATACGGTTGCTGATCGCTCCGATGCTGATCTTCACGGTTGGCCTGCCCGGTTTCTATCGCAACGACCTGAATGAGTTCCTGAAGGATTGCTGGTACTTCACCAGTCCCATGGTCTACATCGTTTTCGGCTATCTGGTCGCGGAACGCATAGGAACCATGAAGAGACTGATTTCTCTGTTCACGATCGGCGGCCTGGCAGTCTCCCTGCAAATGCTCTTTCGCGTCTACAGCAACAGCGCATCGCTGCTTGCTGCGAACAGTGCAGAGAATTATCGCCACTTCACCGGCGTTGGAGCCGGCCAGGCAATGATCCCGATTGTGCTGATCATCTTCGCCCGCAAGACCGGACTTGATATCGGATGGCTCGATCGGTCGAAGGCCCTTCGCTACACCGTCTTCGTCGTCGGAACACTGGCGATCATTCTTGCGCTTTCACGCACCCTGATGGCTGTGCTCCTGGTAGGCGTTCTCATCACGGTGCCCCTCAAGAAGCTTGGGCGATGGGGCGTGGTGGGGGCTATCGCTGTGGGTCTTGCAATGCTGGCTCCGCAGCTGTGGAGGCTTTCAACACCGGCGGCGACGCAATCCTTCTTTGAGAAAAGCATGAACACCGGCCATGAAGTGGAACTTCAGTCGTATGACACCATGGCTGAAATCAACGATAACTGGCGCGGATTTGAAGGCTACAAAGCGTTCGAAGCCTACAACGATTTCTCCTGGCCGGAAAAGATCATCGGTGGCGGCTTCGGCACCCTGGTGAACATCGGCTTCTCCATGAACCTGGGCGGCCCCGAGGAAATGCAGGAGCTGCCGGTTCTCCATAACGGTTATCTCTATCTGCTGGTGAAGACGGGCGTCCTCGGCATCGTGATATTTTTCGCCTACCTTGTCTATCTGACGCGACTGGGCGTCCCGCAAACGCGTTATGGCACGGCCGAAGTAAAGATGTCGGGTTACGTACTCATCTGGTCGGTCATTACATTCCTGATGACGCAGGGAGTGATCACGGGTATTTACAACAAGGGCGTGCTGGCGCCGAACCTTACCCTGCTCGGTGCAGCGGCGGCCCTGGCATACCGGAGGCAGGTTGAGGAAGAAGCGGTCTTCCAGGCACGGCAACCTCAGATCCTCTATCCAAGGTTCCCAGGTGAGGCGCTTCCATGAGTCAGCCTCTGCGTATATCCGTGGCGATGTGCACCTTCAACGGCGCCCGCTATCTCGAAGAGCAGCTGACGAGCATCGAGGAGCAATGCCTTCCAGTGTCGGAGGTGGTGATCTGTGACGATGCGTCGACAGACGACACGCCGGTCATCCTCAATGATTTCGCACATCGCATGAAAATCCGCACCCTCATCATCCGTAATCAGGAACGGCTCGGGGTGGCGAGGAACTTCGAAGGTGCGATCCGGCGATGCACCGGAGATATCATCGCGCTCGCAGATCAGGACGATCGCTGGTATCCGGGAAAGACCAGAACAATAGAGCGGATCATGCGTGAGGATCCCGGCATCGGCGGCGTCTTCAGCGATGCATCGATCATAGATTCCGCTTCCACCGAAACCGGCGAAAGTCTCTGGAACCGCTATCGTTTCAGCAATGAAGAGCAGTCGAGGATGCTTTCAAGTTCGGGAATTTCAGTACTGCTGCGAAGACCGGTAGTGACCGGCGCGGCCTTTGCATTCCGCTCCTCTCTCGTGCCGCTGCTGTTGCCCATTCCCTCGCCATGGATGCACGATGCGTGGCTCGCATGGAAAATCGCGCTGCATTCCCGGCTCGTTCCGCTGCCCCAGCAGTTAATGGCTTACCGGGTTCATACTAGCCAGCAGATCGGTGTTCCTCCGCGTACGATGGATCGCCTGCGCTCGTGGTGGCATCACCGGAGCCTGCATGCCGAGGCAACGAGGCAAAGGGTGCTTGCAGAGTACAGGAACCTTGCGGAAGAATGCGGGCAGTTAGTGGACGATGCCAGCAGGGCGGCTTTCAGTACATATCCAGACCTGCCTCGGCTACTGATGGAAAAGAGCGGATTCTGCCGTGAAGTGATAGAGTCCCTGGATCGGCCCCGCTGGCAGCGTGTGAGTTTTGCTCTCGAACGGTGGAAACAATACCAGCAGTACACCTACCTTGGCTGGCATGCTCTCCTTCGGGATGTTCTCCTGTGACGACAATGACAATGCCGATATCGGCTCAACGTCGTTATGTAAGAAACACAGTAGCAAATGTCCTGCGCATACTCATCAATGCCGTAGTCGCGGTCATTCTTCCTGCGTATCTTACACATAAACTTCCGGTTTCCACATACGGAGCGTGGGTTCTGGTTCTGCAACTGGGAGCCTACGTCTCGTACCTGGATATCGGTGTGCAGACTGCCGTCGCAAAGTACATCGCCGAATATCGTGCGAAGAATGAGCCCGAAAACTGCGATCGGGCAGCGACCGCGGGATTCAGGTTGCTGGTGACGGCTGCGGTTTTCGGCTTGATCCTCATGCCGATCGTCGCCCTGTGTATGCCGCATTTCTTTCACCAGATACCGGCTTCACTTCGTCGCGAAGCCCAGATCGGCGTGATCCTCATTGGCGGATCGCTGGCTGTCAATCTTGCGTGTTCTGCTTTTCCTGCGATCTTCCAGGGCTTGCAGGAGTATCGCATCCCGAATGCAATCGGAATTCTCAACAAGGTCCTCTACGGCGCAACCATTGTCGTGACCGTGCTGCTGCATGGGTCAATGGTACAGATGGGCATTGTGGCTGCAGTGATCAATATCGGAACGGCTGTACTGCAGATCGTCACATGGAAGAAGTGGGCATCGTTCATTCATATAAACGTGAGCCTTAAGCACACGGGCATGACGAAGCGTGTCTTCGAGTATTGCGGAGTGCTCTCGATATGGTCGGCAAGCATGCTGTTCATCAGCGGGCTCGACCTCACGATTGTCGGCCATTACGCGTTTGCTCAGACAGCCTTCTATGCGGTAGCCGTAGCGCCGGCAAGCATGCAGATCATGTTGCTCTCGGCAGGCCTCGGACCCATGATGCCCGCGGCTTCCGCACTCAGCGTGCAGCGCAGCGCCAGGATGGTCGGCACCATGCTTGTGAAGGTGACGCGGTATGCTGCGATCTACCTGGTTCTGACCGGCCTTCCCCTGATCGTATGCGCTCCGTGGCTGCTTACGCTCTGGGTCGGTCCGGTATATGCAGAGCGCAGTGTCTACCTGCTGCGCATACTCGCTGCCGCCAACATCATCCGTTACTTTCTGAGCCCTTATGCAACCTTTGTGATTGCGATCGGTAAGCAGAGAGTGGCGACGATCTCCGCCGTCTCAGAAGGCGTCGTCAATCTCACGGTGAGTGTTCTACTGGCCCGGCATCATGGTGCGGTGGGTGTTGCCTATGGCACGTTGATCGGTGCTGTCACAGGCGTGCTTGTGCACATTGCTGTCAGCATGCATTTCACGTACGACGACATCGCTGTTTCGCGGAAGTTGTTTTTTTACGGAGGCCTGTTGCGTCCGTTCCTGATCAGTCTTCCCTCCGGAGTCTGGCTGTTGTGGCAGGCAATTCATCCCGCCGCCCTGTCTGTCTTTCCGTTCTCGCTTTGGATGGCGGCGACCATCCTGGCAGCCTGGTTTATCAGTTTGCGGCCTTCGGAGCGGGATACGCTCGTGCATTTTGCGGGCAGACATTTCCATCGGCAGGCAGGCAGCGTATGAGCTCCGAGGTGTATATGTCCGGGATTTCAGAACCATCGTCGACGACTGCAGCTTGTGGAGGCCAGGCTGGATGAAGGCCTTCGTGCACCTTGGATACGGCTTCGATGCTCAGAAGTATCGCGAGCGTTACATCGCGGGACTCGTGCCAGACGTTGTGCCTTACGGCTTCCACCACGCCGAGGCCCAGGGATGGGATCTGATGTTCTCGCACGATATCCCCGAATCACCCCTGGCAAACTGGCAACGCCGCTTCTGGATACGCGCGCTTGGCTTCGACCTCGTTCATGCGTGGCGCAATCGCAAAGCCGCCGCCGCCGCCGACATCGTCTGGACGATGGAAGAGATCGAGTACCTGGCGATACTTTTTCTTTGTGCGTTTCTTCCGTCCCTGCGCGGGAAGAAGGTCATCGCGCAAACGGTATGGCTTTTCGATGGATGGAAAGCAAAGTCATGGCTGCGCAGGCGATTCCTGCTCTTTCTTCTGAAGCGCGCATCGTGCCTCACCGTGCATTCGGCGAACTATCTCAACCTGCCCTTTGCTCCCACCAAGCTGCTGCCGTTTGGCATCTCTACAGATTCTTTCCCGCACAGCAGCACGATGCGGCCCCTGCATGCACCGATTCGGATACTGGCGATGGGTACCGATCCTACCCGCGATTGGACCACTTTTCTGGATGCCTTTGGCGGCGATGACCGATTCGAAGCGATCGGGGTCAGCAAGCGGCTGACCGAAGAGATGGTTGCGCCCTACGGCAACGTGAATATCCGCCGGAACCCCTCGATGGAGACCTTTCGGGAGCTTTATCGCTGGGCTGACTTCGTCATCGTGCCGATGCTGCCCAATCTCTACTCCGGTATTACGGTTGCCCTTGAAGCTGTCAGCATGGGCGTGCCAGTGGTAAGCGCGGCAACGGGCGGAGTCCCCACCTACTTTGAGCCGGGAGAGGTTTTGTATGTCACCGCGGAAGATCCTGCGGATTTACGGGATGCTGTGCTCAATTGTTCCGATGAGCAGCGCAGGCAGCTAGTTGAGAAAGCACAGGCCCGTTTTCAGCGCGAAGATTATTCCTCCGCGGGAATGGCAAACCGCTACATACGGCTATCGCAGGAATTGCTGGAGTGGCCTGTGGGCCGTCCTACTGGTCACGGTAATTATCCCGTTCCGCAGTCTGGCCGATCGCAATAGCGAGTTTGGAAAAAAAACGACCCAGGGTAAAGTTCCACAGTTTCATAAGCGTGGTGGTGCCTTTCATTGTTTTTGTCTGCTCGTTTGGCATGACTGATCGCAGGGGTACTGGCTTGTGTGCAGCTTTTACGATGCACTATTACCGTTGCAGGGAACAATCCTCAATTCAGGGCAGGATCGCGGGCCGGGTTGCTACATTGGGGGACACGATGAAGGTACCGGAGTGCACAAGGTAACTTCGCCTGCTGTGAATCGCAACTTTGAATGCTGCTAATCGTTGATCACCATCGCCTTGCTCTGAAAGGCAAACCGTCTACCGGTGAAAGAGAAAACGCACTGCCGTCAGCAGTAGTGCGGCCGCAAGTGAGATGGCTGCGGCCGCCTTCATGACGCGGCGAAGCTTCTGCTCCTCTGGGTTCACGGATCTCAAGGTAGAGAGAATCGCCATTGCCAGCACAAGCAGAACGAGGATCGCAAAGCCAAAGGGGACGCCGCGATAGAAATAACCGCCTGTGATCGACCCAATGAGAACAAGGCTGATCGCAAGAAACCCGTTAGGCGAGCTGCCGATCCTATTACCGAGCTGCAACATCTATTGATCATATTGGAACAACAGCCGGCTGTTTACTTCTTGGCAACCCGGAAGCGGTCTGTCGAGCATCCTAGTCTGTACCTGTCAGTGAATAATTTCGCTGCTTAAGTGTATCGGTCGTGTTGCTCAACTGGTAATCTATGCACTACCAGTATCTCTACCGCGATCTGTGTATCATTCCAACGCAAAACGGAGAGAATGAAGTGTTTGAAACCCTTTTGTTGTTTCGACTCCAGCGGGAAAGCGAAGCCGCAGTTCTGCAGCGGATTGTTTATGTAGAGAAGTGCGCGTCGGCGGCCTATGATCTGCTGGTCGTACAGGCGCCGAAGCCGCGCGGTACAAGGTACTTTGAAAAGCCGGGCTTTGTCAGGCGTAAGGAACGTTTCTCAAACGGTCTTCAGGCGATCCACTCTGCGGAAGCATTGCTGCGCGGTTATCTGACAGATGGCTGGCATCTGACCAACAGCGAGCAGATGTATGAGCAGATGGCTAGCTAGTTTTCGAAGTGATTTCGAGATTTGAAGGCAAGAGTGTAAAGAGCTGCTTTTTTGTTTGTTGCAGCTATTTTGTCGCTGTCATAGTGCGATTTGATCCCATAATTGAATCGCCGGGCACATAAAATATCTTTCATCGCGTTTATTAACTGCACGAAAAAAATCTCACCAGTATATTTACATTATGAACGAAGCAGATCTGGTGGAAGGCTTCGTCGTGCGCTGGCTAGGTGGGGAAATTCGCCCTTGTATGGAAGGGCTTTTACTGCTTTCTCAGTATCTCGCGACTCCTCCTACGGTCCGGGACCTGGAGAACGAGCCCTTCGTGAAGATCAGTGGCGAGACGATGCAGGAAAAACTCAAGCATTGGAACGCGTTTTCTCTCCATGTTGACATGTGTGAGAGGTGTCGGCCGCCTCGTTCGGATAACGGGGTCGACGCAAAAATCATTCCATTTCCTGAGATTTAAGAATTATCTAACTGGCGCCCGGCGGATCCCTCATCCGGGCTCACTCTCGTTTTGCGATTCAGGGCAGGCTTCTAAAAGTGATGCAAGCAGCCGCCGTGTAACGGAGTGCATGAGTTGCCTTGCCTGGATGATCGCTAATGGGCGCTGCCTGACCCTACACCCGCTCCCATAGTTAGTTGAAGGGCTTGGCGAAGTTATTGATTTTTATTCAGGGAGAATTTTCAGGTTATTTGGTGCCGAAGAGAGGACTCGAACCTCCACACCCTTGCGAGTACATGGACCTGAACCATGCGCGTCTGCCAATTCCGCCACTTCGGCACTACTTGCGATAATGTCCAGCGCGATCGGCTGGACTGGCAGCAATTCCTATCCTCGCAAAGCCTTGCGATTGTGTCAAATCGTGTAATTTTCAGAGCATAAACTTGTACTTTTCACACAATCGCTGTGTTTCCCGTGAAGGATTTGCATCCAAATCTCCGTATAACTTCCAAGAATCATACAAACAGGATCCGCAAGGCATGACTGAAAGCAACCCCCCAAGGGGAATCTCTGGCGAGCATATTCGACAGATGCGCCATCTGTCTCACGAACTGAGCAACGCACTGGAAATCATTCTGCAGACAAGCTATCTACTTGGTACCTCAAACCTCGACGAGGACGGCCGCCGCTGGCGCGCCATGCTCGATGACGGTGTTCAGCAAGCCACTCGCATCAACCGGGACCTCCGCAGCGTATTACGCGAACAGGTCTCCGAATTGGACAACGAAGAAAGCCTTTAGTCTAAAAAGGAAAAGCCGCGGCGTATTGCCGCGGCTTTTCCTTTTTGCATGCGTGAATTATGCCAGTTTGGCATCGAGTTCGATCTCGGTGTTGCCCTTGAAGAGGCGCGAAATCGGGCAGCCTGCCTTGGCGTTCGCTGCAGCCGTGTCAAAGGCCTCCTTCGAGGCGCCAGGAACTTTAGCGATGGTAGTCAGAACGATCTTGGTGATCGCGAAGCCGCCTTCGACCTTGCCGAGCGACACCTTGGCAGTAGTCTCGAGCGATTCGGGCGTCAAGCCAGCCTCGCCGAGCTGGGCGCTGAGCGCCATCGTGAAACAGCCGGCGTGGGCTGCGGCGATCAGCTCTTCGGGGTTGGTGCCGACGCCATTTTCAAAGCGCGTGCTGAACGAATACTGCGTTTCCTTGAGCACGCCGCTGTTCGTTGAGATGGTGCCCTTGCCTTCCTTCAGATTGCCATGCCAAACCGCGCTTGCACTGCGTTCCATGAGACACTCCTTGTTTTCAGTTGGGGAGTTGAAGTGGACCGGTTGCACCTTTCCGTGTAACCGACGCTGCCACGTCTGAGACTACCCGAAGCACTGGTAGCCGTCGAATTGCCGCAGCCCTACTTCTTCTGGGATGCAGCCTTCTTCTGGGCATCCAGAAAGCGCCGTACCCGGTCGAGAGTACGCGCCTTGCCGAAGATCACCATGCTCTCCATCAGTGGTGGACTCATGGTGCTGCCCGTCACGATGGCGCGCATCAGCATAAAATTCTCCTTCACTGACCATGACTGGGCCTCGCCCAGCTGCTTCAGCGCCGCTTCAATGCCGGATGTCGTCCAGTCACAGCCTTCGAGCGCGGTAATCTGTTCAGCGACGAAGGCCAGAGTCTCCTCGATCGTGCGCTTCTTGGGCAGAAACACTTCCGGCGCGGGCGATACCTCGTCGGTGAAAAAGAAGTGCGTCAGGTTGCCGAACTGACCGAGCGTCTCGATGCGGGTCTGCGTCAGGGCGGCAATTTCCTTCAGGTACGTGTCGGAAAGAATTGTCGAACGCAGCGCCTCGTAAAAGCCTTCGGCAGAGAGTGCGCGAAGATATTCACCGTTAAGCCACTTCAGCTTGGTCAGGTCGAAAACCGGGCCGCCCAGGCTTATGTTCTTTACATCGAAGTGCTGGATCATCTCCTCGAGCGAGAACTTCTCAGCCGCGAACTGCTCCTGCGGCATGCCGCCGCCCATCAGGCCGAGGAAATTCAAAACCGCGTCCGGCAGAAAACCCGCCTGCCGGTAGTAAACGAGCGAGACCGGGTTTTTACGCTTCGAGATCTTGCTCTTGTCCTGGTTGCGCAACAGCGGCATGTGCCAGAAGCGCGGCTTCTGCCACCCAAAGAAGTCATAGAGCAGCACGTGCTTCGGCGTCGACGAGATCCACTCCTCGGCGCGGATCACATCGGTGATCTGCATCAGGTGGTCATCGACGACGTTTGCCAGGTGATAGGTCGGGAAGCCGTCGGACTTCATCAGCACCTGGTCGTCCACATTCGTGTGGTCGAAGGTGATCTCCCCGCGAAGCTCATCGCGAAAGGTTGTCGAACCATCGGGCACCTTCATGCGCACGGTGAACGGCTTGCCGGCGGCCAGATGATCCGCGATCGTTTCCGGTGACAGGTTGCGGCAGGTGCCGGCATATTTCGGAGGCTGCTTGGCGGCCATCTGCGCCTTGCGCGAGGCTTCCAGCTCCTCGGGCGTGCAGAAGCAGCGATACGCCGTGCCGTTGGCCAACAGAATCTCCGCGTGCTCGCGGTAAATCTCCGTGCGCTCCGACTGGCGATAGGGGCCGAACGGGCCGCCCACATCCGGACCCTCGTCCCAGGAGAGACCGAGCCACTTGAGAGCGTCGAAGATCATGTCCTCGGAGGTCGAGACGAAGCGGGTGCGGTCTGTATCCTCAATGCGCAGCACGAATTTGCCGCCGCGCTGACGGGCGTAAAGGAAATTAATCAGGCCAATGTAGGCGGTGCCTACATGCGGGTCGCCGGTAGGCGAAGGGGCAATGCGTACGCGAATATTCTCTTGTGTCATGGTTTCCGACACTTGATGTTAGCAGTTTTGCGGCAGCTGCCTGGCGGTGTGAGCTCGAGGCTTTGAGGTCAGGCGCTGGCCGCGGACGAGCAGTGGCCTGATAGCTGACGTAACGACCTGATGACCGCGGTTCTCGCAGCAGGAAGAATCGGGTAAGCTGAGCAGGTGCAGACCGAGGACAGGACATCCACGACCCATGAGTCTTGTGGGGAGACGAGGCAGGAAACTGCCGCCGAGCACCATTCGGTCTATTGTCCGAACTGCTCGGATCGTCTTTACGGGCATCGCTGCAAGCTCATCTGCCGCCGTTGCGGCTACTACCTGAGCTGCGCGGACTACTACTGAAAATCTTTACTGACGCTGGCTGCGTTCGCGAAGCTGCTGGTTTGTGACCAGCAGCTCGCCGATCAGGCTCCGGAGCCGGGCATTTTCGGCCTCGAGCTCCCGGAGACGGGCGTCCATTTGGACAATCGGGGACGCCTCATGCGTGCTGGGTGGGTTTTGGGTTGTCATCATACTCGCTCGATTTCCCGTGCGGCCGTGTCGATGATGTTCACGATCCGATTGATCTGCTCTTCGCTCAGGCTGCCCTGGCTCATCTTGAGCCTCAGAGCATATTTGCAGTTGTGCAGGGCGCGCATGATCTCCAGCATCCGGCGACCGCCAAATGCCTTGCCAGCCTCCTGGATGCGCCCAAGCAGGCTGTCTATCCGCGATTTGTTTGCTTCAAGCTCGGTACGGCCGGCGTCTGTGATGGTGTAGAGCTTCTTGCCTCCTTCCTGGTTCACCGTGGCGAGACCTTCGTCTTCGAGCAGGTTCAGCGTAGGGTAGACCACTCCGGCGCTGGGAGAGTAAATGCCGCCCATCTGCTCGCCGATGCCCTTGATGATTTCGTAGCCATGGCTCGGCTTCTCGGCGATATAGCTGAGAATGACGAGGCGTAGGTCGCCGCTGTCGAAGAGGCGTCCGCCAAAGCGGCCTCCGAAACGCCCGCCAAATCCCTCGCGGCCATGGCGGCCGAACGCTTCGCCCATTTCGTTCCAGAATCCCTTACGGCCGCGAAAATACGGTCCGTGGTGCCCGAATCCCCCTTCTTGCCTGCAATCTTCTCTGTATTTATCAAACATGTTTCGATACTCCTTGATAGTTCTAAGATATATCTTAAGATGTATCGAAAAACAATCGGATTCGAGAAAAATTTCTTGCCTAGCTCATGGAAAATTGAGCAACTGTGCTCCTGCCATGGTGTTCCAAGGGGTTATGGAGATTCGTATGGCGGAACAATCCGACTTCTGGAAAGGCGTCGTTACCGGGACACTGGTCGGGATGGCGATTGCGATTTATGCCAAGTGGGATCTGGACCGGCTTGGGTCGGGGATACCCGACTTCACAGAAGCCCAGATTGGGCTGCAGCCGGATATTGCTACGGAGCCCGTATTGAGGAGACCCGCAGAGGTGCTGAACTTTACCGAGGTTGCGGCACGGGCGGCAGCCTCGAATCCACCGGCTTAAGGCTCAATCCTGGCTATAGCGGGGCTTTGAACTCCGCGGAGTGGACCGGTAGCTGACAGTGGTTGTCTCCTGCTGATTGCCACTGTGGAGCACGAGCGTGCCGTGCAGCAGATAGAACCCGGTCTCTACCGGGGACGCAGCTTCCCCGCGCGTAATGACACCGTCGAAGGAATACCACATGCCATGTACCTGCTTTGTGGTGAAACGAATCTGCCTGCCGCCAAGAGTGGTCTGATCGAAGAAAAAGGTCAGGGTGCTCTCGCGTTCAACCAGCCGGGTGATGTAACCATCGAGCCGGTTGTTTTCAATGGTGATCTCGACGACCGAGCCTTCCTCGTCAATCATGTACTCACCGGATGCGTCAGGCGGCAATGAGGAGATTCCGCTGAGTTTTGCGACCGTGGCCGACTGACGTTCTGAAGCGGCGTCGCTGCGGTGGTGAAGCGATGGAGAGGTTTGAGTAGCGCTGCTTTGCCCAAAGGCAGAGAGCGGAGACAGGGCGCAGGCCACGATCGTTACCGCATAGAGTGGTCTGCGCCTGCTCATCTGTTTTTCTCCCTAAAATCCACCCTCGCTCTTTTTGCGAGCGGCTTCAAACTCATCACCCTTTTGCCAGCCGATGGGCTTGCCGAGGGTCGATGCCTGCCACCCAAGTATGAACCCGAAGCGTGCAAGTTTGGCATCGCCGCTAAAGTCCCAATCTTCCTTAAATTCGTCAGAAGGCTGGTGGTAATGGTGCGCGGTGTAATCTTCGTCCTGGGCCTTGCCCCAGGCGGCGTCATGCCCTTCGAAGAGCGTGCCTTCATCGATTGAGAATGACGGGATGCCGACACGTGCGAAGCTGAAGTGGTCGGAGCGGTAATAATGCCCGGCTCCCGGGAACTGATCCGGCTGCAGGGTCAGGTGGAAGGCCTTGGCGGTCGCCTCGACTTCTGGATAGAAACTCGTCCGCTCGGCTCCACTCACATCGGCCGAGGAGGGAATCCCCAACGGCGCCAGCGCGTCGTAATTCAGGTCGAGAGCAATCTGCCCAGCCGGAACTGGTGGGTGCATGCCCAGATACTGTGAGCCGAGCAATCCCTGTTCCTCTGCCGTGACCGAAGCGAAATAGACCGAGTGCGGTGGCTTCACGGGCGAGTCGGCAAAGGCCCGCGCCAGCTCCAGCAGCACGCCGCAGCCGGTTCCATTGTCCACGGCTCCGTTGTAGATCTTGTCGCCCTTAAGTGTGGAGTCGATGCCCAGGTGGTCGTAGTGGGCCGAGTAGATGACGGCCTGCCCAGGAGCCTTGGTCGCCCCAGGCAGCTCCGCAATCACATTGTCTGACTCGTAACGGCGAACCTTGCTGACGACGTGAGCTTTCAGCCGGACCGGCAATTCGAAGGACTTGAAGCCCGGCTTGCCGGCGGCGACGATCTCGTCATCCATATTTTTTCCGGCCATTGCCATCAGCTTGCGGGCTACGTCGAGCTGTATCCAGCTGGCGGCCTTGAGAGTCGCATCCGGATCATCCTTCAGGTACGACTTCTCTACTGCCTGCGAGTTGCGAACGACCTCCCAGGGATAGCTGGCGAGGTCGGTCCGGTGAATGATCAGCACGCCGACCGCGCCGCGTCGTGCTGCTTCTTCGTACTTATAGGTCCAACGGCCGTAGTAGGTCATCGTCTTGCCCTTGAAAAAAGCAGGGTCGTTCGACGGAGGCTGGTTCACGATGACGAGCAGGATCTTGCCTTTGACGTCTATGCCGTCAAAGTCATTCCAGTGATACTCCGGAGCGTTGATGCCGTAGCCGGCGAATACGATCGGCGCATCGATCTCGGCGGATTCGTTACCGGTCTGGTCCTTGGTCACGATGTCCTCGCCATAAGAGAGGTCCAGGGCCTTGCCGTGTTCTGGCTGGAAGGTGAATTTCGTCTGGTCCTCGACGGTATGCACGGCATAAAGCGGCACCTTCTGGAAGTAGGTTCCGTTATCGCCGGCGGGCTTCAGCCCATCGAGCGCGAACTGTGTCGCGATGTACTGGGCGGCAATGTCGCCTCCGCGCGTACCGGGGCCGCGGCCCTCAAGCAGGTCGCCTGCAAGGTAGCGGACATGCGCCCGGATCTTTTGCGGATCGATCGATTCAGCCGCTTTCCGTGCGGCAGGCGGAACACCCGGAACCGCAGGCACATCGGCCTGCTGGGCGATCAGGATGGTGGAAGAGAACGTAGCGAAGGCGGCGAAGGCGAGGAGTTTTTTCATGGCGATCTTCGGTTTATTGAAAGATACGTCAAAACAGCACCTGCCGCACGATGCTTTCAGAGCTGGTGTTTCACAAGAATGACAGGGCCGGCACCCGTGTATCCGGGAAGAGCCTTCAATCGCTTCAACACTTTTCGGGCAAGGCCGGTGAGTGGCAGCTCGTGCAGTTCGCGTACCTTTACCCACCGCCGTGCTCCTGCCCCGCTTGGCAGGCTGCCTTCGCGCTCGGTCTCGAAGCCGTAGATGGTGACGTAATAGTTGGTCACGGTGATGGAGTGGCGCACGTCCATCAGCCTTGTTTCCTGCTCGTTCGTCTCAGGGTCGATCTCAGGCAGTTCCCACATGCCCGGCATCAGCGAGGCGCCGGCGGGCCGCTGCTCCAGTAGAATCTCCGCCTCCTCGGCCAGGGCGCGCAGGCTGCGAACGCGCGGCTTTGCCTTGGGCTCCCTGCGCACGAAGGCGTAGGCGGCCTTGCGGCTGCGCATGCGGGTCCGCTCCGCAATGGCGTGTTCGCCGCGGGTGAGGCAAAGATGCTGGACGGGGCATTGCAGGCATAGCGGGTTGCGAGGCAGGCAGATGGTCGCTCCCAGCTCCATCATGCCCTGGTTGAAATCTCCAGGGCGCAGAGGGTCGAGCAGGGTGAGTGCGGCATCGCGGATGCGGGCTGCGCTGGCGCGGGGGCCGCGAATGGCCAGCTCGTCTACCTCTGACCATCCATGCAGGCGCATGACCACACGCTCTACGTTGCCATCGACACAGGCGATGGCCTCTCCGAAGCCGATACTGGCGATCGCTGCGGATGTGTACTCTCCGATGCCGGGCAGTTTGCGCAGCGCTACGGAGCTGTCGGGCAGCTTGCCTTCCATCTCGGCAGCAGCGAGCTTTGCTGCCTTGTGCAGCATGCGGGCGCGCCGGTAATAACCAAGCCCGCTCCAGCAGGCGAGAACGGCATCTTCCTCGGAGGCAGCCAAGGCTGTCAGGGTCGGAAAGCGCTCCATAAACCGGTGGTAGTGCTCGATGACTGCGGCCACCCGCGTCTGCTGGAGCATGATCTCCGATACCCAGATGGCATAGGGATCAGTGGTGCGCCGCCAGGGCAGGTCGCGAGCGTTTTCGTCGAACCAGGCCAGCAGGCTTTTGCGAAATTGCCTAGGTTCAGGGCCCAATGTCATGTTGGCATTGTAACGGTCGGCTGTTGGATTTGACTTGATCAACTGGGAAGCGTTCAGCATGATTTCGGCTGCGGGATTGGAATTTTCGCCCGGCGGGCATCGAGATTCCTCGCTCCGTTCGGAAGGACAATTGAGGGGATAGTCTCCGTAGGAGAAACAAGAAGGCCACCCATCGGGTGGCCTTCTTGTGCGGCGAAGCCGCGTGTTACTGGACGCGCAGTCCTTAGTCACCCATTACGGTTTCTTCGGACGCGGGGGCTGCCTTGGGAGCCGGGGCGATGCCATCGATCGAGACCAGACCCTCGACCGGCTTCTCACCGAGTACGTGCTCACGGTACAGCTTGGCCATGCGGGCGTTTTCGGCATCGTTCTTAAGCTTCGCGTCGCGTGCGCGGATCTTTTCTTCGCGCGCATTCTTGGCGATACCCAGCTTGTCGAAGGTGTCGTTGGCAGCCGATTCAACGTGCTCCTGGTTCAGAACCAGCTTGCGCTCGTTGCTCGTCATGCCGACCTTCTTGCCGCCGGCGAAGATTTCGTGACGGCCATGCTCTTCGTACCACTTGGTGAGCGTGGAGGTCATGTGCATCTTCTCGATAATGTTGCGCCAGCCCACGCCCGTGTTGTAGGCGCAGAAGCTGATCTCGCCTTCCTGGGTCGCGTAGGGGATGATGCACTGTTCGGTACGGCGGAAGTCGTAGTTGAACAGATCCTGGAACCACATGCCGGCGATGAACAGGAAGTTCCAACGGTCAGAGCGGCGCTTTTCGATGTCGGCCATGGTGCGGTCGCCCTTGACCGAACCATAGTTCTTGCCGGTGGCGCCGAAGCACTTGTCGAACTTCTGCAGCAGATCCATGATGCGGAAGTGCGTGGGCGACTTGGTCGGATCGTAGTTGCGCAGCAGCGCAAGCGACACACCGACGATCGAGAGGAACTTGCCGCGGGCGGCGTCGTTCACCTTGGCAACGTCCTTGGCCAGGCGCTCTGCGTTCAGGAAGGCAGTTACGGGAACGGCTTCCTTGGTTTCCTTGTCGATCATCAGCGCCATGCCGATGCCGCAGTTCGGGTGGCATCCGCAGGAGAGCTGACCCCAGTCCTTATCGGGTCCGTGAACCAGATCGGCCCAGTCAGAGAAGGTCGACATGAAGCTGATCGGGAACCAGTCGCGGGTAGGAACGCCCATGCCAACCTGGTTCTTTACGTCATGCGCCAGGTGCGACAAGGTGTAGCGCTGCGCGTGGCGGCGCTCGTCGCTGATCTCTTCGTCGCGGCCCGTGAACGAAACCGGCTGGAAGCTCAGGAAGCTGATCGTCTTCGGGTTGTCGAGCGCGAAGTTGATGATGCGGCCAACCTGCTCGTTGTTGATGCCGTTGATGATGGTCGTTACGGGAACGATGTCCACGCCGGCCTCGTGCAGGTTCTGGATGGCCTGGACGCGAACGTCGAACAGGTTACCGACCTTGCGGTGCGAGTTGGCGGCGTTGCCGATACCGTCGAACTGCAGGTATGCGTAACGCAGACCCGCTTCGGCAGCGGCCTTGCAGAATTCCTTGGACTTCGCGAATTCGATACCGTTGGTCGCAGCCTGCACCGAGTTGTAACCAACCTTGCGGGCATAGGCGACGGCGTCGAGGAAGTAAGGCGACAGGGTCGGCTCGCCACCGGAGAACTGTACCGACATCTGGCGGCGCGGCTTGATGCTGATCGCGTTGTCCAGCATCGTCTTGATCTCGTCCCACGTGAGCTCGTGGACGAAACCAACCTGGTTGGCGTCCATGAAGCAGGGGTCGCACATCATGTTGCAGCGGTTGGTCAGATCGATGGTCAGAACCGATCCACGTCCGTGCGTCACGGTCGAGGTGCCGTGGTTGTGGAGCTTTTCGTCATTGTGGGCGCGGATGTCGCGGCCCGGGAAAACCTCTTCCAGGTGCTGCATGAAAGCCGGATCGATCGACATGACGTCTTCGAAATGGCCATGCTTGGGGCAGTCCTTAACCATCAGGATCTGGCCGTCGCGCTCGATAATCTGCGCCTTGATCTCGCCAACCTTCTCATTCAGAAGGATTTCGTGGGGCAGCTTGCCGTCCACGATCTGCTGACGGATCTCGGGAAGACACTTCGGGCAGAGCGAATCCGTGGTGCGGGGCCAGCCAAGGGGTGGCTTTTCCTTCTGATACGACTTGAGCAAGGGCTTATCGGACCACTTTGGGGTAAATGAAGGGTTCGGCTTGATGCTGTTGAGCTTCTCGAACACGGTCCATGCGCCCTGAGCGACTGCGGTAAGAGTCCTCTCGGCGTATTTGACGGCTTTCGACATTGTGTCAATCTCCTATTGCTCGTCTGAGTGTCCGCCCGTCTTCCGAGCGGTATGAAGCGAAAATTTACCGGCTGTACGGGATCACCGACGCCTCAAGATCTTCATGGCAAACTACTGCACTCTGAAGACTTTATCAGGATCAAGGATAGGCGTCAGCCGGTGGGAGTGAAATGATTACCGGCTGAACGGTGAAAATATGCACCCGGATGGGGATACCTGCCTCCGAATGGGAGGCAGGTATCAGGGCTGGTCGTGATGGCGGCGAAATACCCGGTCACGGATATCAGGCCAGAACTCGAGCAGCAGGTTGTCGCCGACCCCGCCCAGCATGGAGTAACCCCACGTGCGGAAGATGACTCCATTATTGATGCTGGCCGAGGGGTAATAGGCCTGCGTCAGTAGCGCGCCTCCCAGGCGGCCGAGGGTGTCGGAGTAGTCGATTCCGCGGAGTCCGCTGTTGCGGCGGTCGACGAAGACGCGTTCCGCAGCATAAAGTGCGCGGTTTTTCACGCCCCCCGAGGCCATACGGAAGTAACGGGGATCTTCGTGCGCGATCGTGGGCACAAGGCTGTCTGAAAAGAAGCGCATGCTGGCGTCGCGGAGCATGGCCGCGCCAAAGCGCTCCCCGAATGCCGGGGCATCATTGCCGTACTTGGGGTCGCCGCCAATCATGTGCGAATAGCCGGCACCGATCGCCGCAGGCAGAATGCTGATCGGGTTGATCTCCTCATGCAGCCAGAACACCATCTTGTCTTTGGTCGTCAGATGGGGAACCTTGTCGCCCGGATCAAGGACGCCGTGCCATTTCGAGATGTGGTAGCGGCTCGCATTGGCCTTGTGCTCGGGCACTGGGCCGGTGACCGTACCGGACGGAGTCACAGTAGGCAACTGGGGCTGGGATGCAGCTTGCGGCGCGTCCGGCAATGAGCTGGAGGGCGCATCCGGATTAACTGGGCTAATGTCCGGGGCTGTCGCTGCGATTGCGGAGTGGGTTGCGTCCGTTACGGTCTGGGCGGGTGCAATTGAGAATGTGGCGAGCAAAACCACCGGCAGAAATTGAAGGCGCATGAAGCGATACGTCGCCATGTGATGTATGAGATACCTCAGTTTGCTGATCGACAGCCCGGACGGTTTGTTGTCTAGCCGGGATTCGCCAAGTCTAGATAAATGTTCAAGCTGTGGATATGAGCAATTTTTTGTGGTGCAGGATGCATCGGATCGAAAGATTCTGAGGCCAACAGAGCTGGTGAGTTACTCATCGGGTTCGGAAACGCCTCCATCGATTGATTCTGTTTCTGCGCTTACCGATACTTAGCTTGGGATACTTGCGTCAGGAGGTTTGATGGAACAGCCGCGCGGTGGATTCGAAGACTTCGGACGCAAGGTCGATGAGAAGTTCAGCAAGGCGACCCCGAAAATAGAAGAAGAGGTGCGAAAGGTCATCGCATACCTCAATGACGAGGTTGTTCCCAGCGTTCGCGAGAACTCCTCGAAGGCCCTGCGCGCGGCAGCCGAACAGCTCACCCGCCTGGCCGAACACATGGACCGGAATACCCGGAAGTAGAGAGGAAAAATCATCCGATGAGACTTCAGGGATTCAGTCTTACGGCAACGCTTGTGCTGTGTGCGCTTGCCGGTTGCGGCCATCACGCGAAGACGTCGTACACGCCTCCGCCACCTGCGCTGCCCCCGGGCCAGCCGGCTTACCCGTCGACGGCCACGAGGTCCTATCCTGCTCCGCCGCCTCCGGCTGAGTCGCCTTCAGATCAGGCCGCGATCGATAACCGCCGGCCGATCTATTCCGAAACAGGCATGGCCAGCTGGTACGGGCCGAAGTACAACAAGCAGCGCGCGGCAAACGGTGATGTGTACGACCAGGAAGGCATCTCGGCCGCGCACCGGACCTTGCCCATGGGCTCGCTGATCCGGGTGACGAATCTGCAGACCGGGCAGTCGGCGATGATGCATGTAACCGACCGTGGGCCGTTCGTCCCCGACCGTGTGATCGACCTTTCTGTAGGCGCGGCCAAGATGATCGGCGTCTGGCGTCCGGGAACGGCCCGGGTACGCATCGATGTATATGAAGCGCCCAAGTCGATTGCCCAGGGAGGCCGCTGGTGCGTGCAGATCGGCGCTTTCTCCAGCGGGCACGATGCCAAGAAGCTCGAAGACCACCTCAGCCACAAGTACCAGACGGCAAATGTGATCGAGTTCACGGGGCCGACCGGTCACTGGGTGCGTATCCGCCCGCAGGCCGACGACAAGTCGAAAGCGGTAGAGATCGCAAAGGAAATCAACCCCAAAGAGGGCGAAGCTTACCTGGTGCGTCTGGATTAGAGTGTTCAGGTCGTTGGGTACGAATATCCGGAAACCAGAGAGACGAACAGGAAATCGTCTGATACGGGCATCTTAGGGCGCTTTTATCGCCCTCCAATCGATTCTGGAGAGGCTACCCATGGCGCGCCCGTATTGGTCCGGTCAGATTCAAATATCCCTCGTCTCCTTTGGAGTCGATTTTTTTCCTGCTACAGAGAGCAAAAGCGAGATCCGCTTTCACCAGATCAGCCGCAAGACCGGCGAGCGAGTTCGCCATCAGAAGGTCGCGGCTGAAGATGGGCCGGTTGAGAACTCTGACATCGTGAAGGGGTACGAGTATCGCAAAGGCGAGTATGTGACCATTGAGCCGAAGGAGATCGAGAACCTTCGTGTCGCCTCCCGCCATACAATTGCTGTCGAACAGTTCGTGAACGCTTCCGAGCTGACGCCGGAGTACTTCGAGAAGCCCTGGTTTGTCGTTCCGGAAAGCGATACGCAGGCCGAGGCCTTTGCCGTGGTGCGCAAGGCGCTCGAATCTACAAAGAAGGTTGCGCTGGGCAAGATGGCTTTTGGAGGACGCGAGCACGTGGTCGCGATCACCGCTCCCGAGGGAGAAGCCGGCATGATGGCCTACACCCTGCGTTACGCAGAGGAGCTGCGCGACCCGGCCGACTACTTCCGCGATATCAAGAAAGTGACCGTGGATGAAGACCAGCTCGCCCTGGCCGAAGAGCTGATCAAACGCAAGGCGGCGAAGTTCAATCCTGAGAAGTTCAAAGATCAGTACGAGGCAGCCCTTCGCAAAATGGTCGAAGCGAAGATGAAGCACGTCTCACTGCCTGAGGAAGAGCCGGAGCCGAAGCGCGGTAAGGTGATCAACCTGATGGACGCGCTCAAGAAGAGCATCCAGGGCGGAAGTGAAAAGACGCAGGAGCCGAAGACTGCTTCGCGAAGAAAGAAGCCGGCTGCTTCCACGCAGAAAGGCATTGCGCTGGTCAAACCGTCCAAGTCTTCGCGTTCGCGGAAATCGGCCTGAGCAATGGCGACGACAAAGAAGTCCGCAGCGAAGAAGCCGGTGAGCGCGAAGAAAAGCGCGGCGAAGAAATCTCCCGCTGCAAAAAAGGCAGCGTCAAAACCCTCGCCCGCGGATTCCGTCGACGAACAGCTTGCACGATATCGCGAGATGCGCGATTTCAGCGTGACCGCGGAGCCCAGCGGCAAGACGTCTTCTCAAGCCAAGGCTGGCCAGCTGCCCTTCGTCATCCAAAAGCATGCTGCCTCGCATCTTCACTACGACTTCCGTCTCGGCTGGAATGGCGTGCTCAAGAGCTGGGCCTGTGCCAAGGGGCCAAGCTACAACCCGCGCGACAAGCGGCTGGCCGTACAGGTGGAAGACCATCCGATTGAATACGGCGGTTTCGAAGGGATCATTCCGAAAGGCCAGTATGGCGGCGGCACGGTAATGATCTGGGATCAGGGCACATGGGCTCCCCAGGCCGGACACACGGACGTAGATGAAGGCCTGAAGAAGGGCTCGCTCAAGTTCACCATGTTCGGCACGAAGATGAAGGGCAACTGGGCTCTGGTTCGCATGGGCGGTAAAGCCGCAGGGGAACGGAAGCCCAACTGGCTGCTCATCAAGGAGCACGACGATTACGAGCGCGGGGACGGAGATCCCGCAATCACCGACGAGCAGCCCAACTCTGCCGTAACCGGACGCGATCTGGACCAGATCGCCAGCCAGGAGGACCACGTCTGGAACTCGAGGGAAACGGGCAGCAAGAAGGCGTGGTACCGAAAGGAATCCAACGACGAACCTGCTAAAGCGGCGAAGCCTGCCGCATCCGCAGCGAAGACGATAGCGATTCCGAGGACGCCGCGCGAGGCTCTGCCGGACTTCATCGCGCCGCAACTCGCGATCCCGGCGGAGACTCCTCCGGGCAGCGTTGGATGGGTACACGAGCTGAAGCTGGACGGTTATCGTATCCAGGCGCGTAAGGATGGCGGCAAGGTGAAGCTATTCACACGCACTGGTCTCGACTGGACGCACCGCATGAAGACCATCGCGGAAGAGGTTGCCGCATTGCCGGTGAACAAGGCGCTGTTTGACGGTGAAGTCGTAGTGCTGGCCGAAAACGGAACCACAAGCTTTGCAGATCTGCAGGCAGCCTTCCAGGAAGGCGTGAAGAAGCCACTCACGTATTTTCTCTTCGACCTTCTTCACCTCAACGGGCACAACCTGCGCGGGTTGCCGCTGGTGGAGCGAAAGGCACTGCTGGCTGACGTTTTGAAAGATGCCGGCGAGTATCTCCACTACAGCGAGCATCTCGAAAGCAGTGGCGAGACCATGCTGCAGCATGCCTGCGAGCTGCACGCAGAGGGAATCATCTCGAAGAAGGCGGATGGCCAGTACGTTTCCGGGCGTACGTCGAACTGGCAGAAGCTGAAATGCCTGCGCGAGCAGGAGTTCGTGATCGGTGGGTTCACCCTGCCATCGAACGGGTCGCACGGAATCGGCGCACTGCTGCTCGGCTACTACCAGGGTGGCAAGCTCATCTATGCGGGGCGGACCGGCACCGGCTTTACTCAGAGAACGCATCGCATTCTGCGCGACAAGCTCGACGATCTGCGCCGCACATCGATGCCGTTCGAGAATCCCCCGGCCGAAGCACGCCGTGGTGCGATATGGGTCGATCCGAAGCTGGTGGCGCAGGTGCGCTTTGCCACATGGACGGCAGATAACCTCGTCCGCCAGGCTGCGTTTCTCGGCTTGCGCGAAGATAAGCCTGCGAAAGAAGTCGCGCGCGAGGAGGCCTCGGCTGCGCCGCGCCCCAAGGCTGCGCGTTCCGCCTCGCATCGCGCTCCGGCGGCCAAAGCCGCGAAAGCAGTGGCGAAAAAAACAGCCGTAACCGACGACAGCGATGCTCCGCCTGTCCGGCTGACGCACCCGGACAAGGTGCTCGATACCGAGTCGGGTCTCACCAAGCAGCAGCTTGCCTCCTATTACTGGGAGATCGCGGATCATCTGCTGCCGCACATCGAGGGACGTCCCCTGTCGCTGGTGCGCTGTCCTGAAGGGACCGGAAAAGAATGCTTCTTCCAGAAGCACAACAACCGCATGCTGCCGGAGATTGTCGGCTCAGTCGGTGTTCCTGACAAAAAGACCGGCAAGGTCGAGCCGTACATCACTCTTTCGTCCCGCGAGGCGCTCGCCAGCCTGGCGCAGATCGGAGTGCTGGAGATTCACCCCTGGGGGTCTCGCAATGACGATCTCGAACATCCCGACCGCGTCATCATCGACCTTGACCCCGACGCGGCAGTGGCGTGGAAGACGCTTGCAACCGCAGCCGAGGAAGTTCGCGGCGCGTTCAAAGAGCTGGGTCTGGAGTCGTTTCTGAAACTGACCGGAGGCAAGGGACTGCATGTTGTCGTGCCGGTAAAGCCGCAGCGTACCTGGGCCGAGGTCAAGCAGTTTGCGCACTCGTTCGTCCTCGAGATTGAAAAGCGCAATCCTTCGCTCTACCTCACAAAGATGACCAAGGCTGCCCGCAAGGACAAAATCTATCTCGACTATTTACGCAACGAGCGTGGAGCCACGGCTGTAACAGCGTTCTCGCCGCGTGCGCGTGCCGGAGCACATGTCTCCATGCCACTCGATTGGGAAGAATTGAAGATGAGGAAGCTGCCGGTCTTCGAGGTAGTAGATTTTGAGAGATGGAAAAGCCGGCTCAGCCACGATCCCTGGAAGAAGATGCCCTCGCTTAAGCAGAGCATCCCCAAAGAGCTCTTCGAATAGGCTTACTTGCCGCCCTGGTACTTTTTATCGGCGCCGAGGAAGTTCTGATACTGGGTGTCGATGATCCCGAGGTTGCGCGCCAGTCCCAGCTTAGCCTGGTTGAACTGGAGCACGCTGCTGACATACTGCGTCTGAGCCTGGGAGAGCGTCGACTGCGCCTGCACGACCGGCAGGTTGTCATCGACACCGGCCTGGAACCGGTCGGTCGTCTGCTCGAGCGTCTTCGTCGCCAGATCTACATTGCTGCGGGAGACCTGCACCAGTTCTGCGGCAGTCTTCAGGTCGAGCATGCTGTCGCGAAGCTGTTGATCGATTTTATTGGTCAGGTCGTGGAACTGGGATTCAAGTTCGTTCTGCTGCGCCTGGGCTACATCGTGGTCGCCGCGAAACTTCGCTTCTTCGAAGATCGGTACGCTCAGGGTGCCGGTCGCGGCAAAGGTCCCGTGGTAAACCTGGCCGACTACGCCGGTGACGCCGTAATTTCCGTTGAACGAAATGCTGGGATACCGCTCGTGCTTCACGGCGCGTTCTTCGTGGTGCGCGAAAAGCATCTGCTGGCGCAGCTGCTGGAAGTCCTGGCGGTTCTTGAAGGCCTGGGCGCGCGCGTCTTCGATCGTCATCGCTTCGAGGTCAGCGTAGGGCGTGGCGTCGGTCAGCTGAATCTTCTGTTCCGGAGCCAGGCCGATCTGCCGGTTCAGGGCGATCTTGTCCTTCTCGAAGGCGTTTTGTGCGTTGATCAGCGCCAGCTGCTGGGTCTGATACTGTACCCGGGCGCGCAGCTCGTCGAGGTTGGCGGCTGTTCCGGCCTTATGCTCTTCGCGAGCTTGAAACAGGAGAGTTTCATCGGTCTTGAGCAGTGCCTGCGCGTAGTCCACCTGCGCCGAGTCGGCAATGGCCTGCAGGTAGGCGGTACCTACATTCAGAACCACCAGACCGCGCGAGGACTGGGCTCCGTAGTAAGCAGCCCGCTCGTTATACTTCGCGGCTTTCCATGCATCCCAGCCTGACCAGGTGAAGAGCTGTTGCGAAACGTTGGCCTGCACGACCGTGGAGTTCACCTTCACGATCAATGGAAACTGGGTTGCATCAGAGGCAGGCAAGCCGAATGCCGTGAGGAATTCCGTGATCAGCCCGGTAGAAAAGCCGCTGGCGGCCAGGTTCGATTGATGGATGCCGTGCTCGCCATGCAGCGAGATATTCGGCATGAGGTAATTCAGCGCCTGGAGCTTCTCAGCCTCAGCCGTCTTTTCGTTCAGCTGGGCTAGGCGCAGGGCCAGGTTGTTCTCGATCCCGAGCTTGATGGCGTCATCGAGCGAGAGGTGCTTGACCTCAGGCGTGACGGCGACTGCCTGCACGCTGCCCAGATAAGCGTTCTGGGCCGAATTGTTCGGATTGGCCTGGGCCGACGCGCAGGAAACACCGACCGCCGCGGAGAGGCAGAGGCCCGCAAGCCGAGAGGCTAACCTTGACTGGCTTTTATCTGACAAGAATCTTTCCCGCAACGATCTTTATCCCTGGACAGTCTGGTTCTACCTTAGCCGATATTCCGGAGCGCGGCAGCAAACTGAAAGTGTTCTACGGATTAGAGCATTTCAAACGGTTGAGGTTGCCAAAGTTTTGATCGAGGCATGGAACGTTCGTATCTCCGGCAGTTGGATGCTCGCGAAATGAAGAGCAACAGACCGTTGCGTCCTGCACATCGTATCGGGTGAGGTGCCTTCGGGGACGCCGGTAAGTCTATGAAAAGCAAAGGCGCAGCGTGTTCACAGGCGGCGCGTTCCCTGGCCATTGCCGGATTGCAGTCGCGGGATCTTTTGGCGTTCCCAAGAGGATTGAAACGGTCATCAGGGTTGACGGAGTTGGCGAATCCAGCGCATTTGTTACCAATTTTGCGGAAATGATGGGCCGGGTGACAGTCGAAACGCACCATCCGGTCATCGTAGTAGTGGGACGGAGAGAGAAGGATGAATGCACAGAAGGACATTCGAGTGGCAAACATATCGGATCTGCCTTCCGTCGTGCGGAGGGGCAGCGAAAATAAGGAAGAACGCGGCGGGGAACGCGAGCCGGACAACGTCGAGGTGGCGGAGTTCCTGAGAGCGAACCAGAAACTGATTTCTCTGGGCCAGCTGGCGGCGACCATCGCTCATGAAATCAACAATCCGCTGGAGTCGTTGACCAACCTGCTTTACCTGCTGGAGCAGGATCAGGGCCTGAGCGAGCGGTCCAAGGGCTACCTGGGGATTGCACAGCGCGAGCTGGATCGCACGGCACAAATCTGCCGGCAGACGCTTCGGTTTTCGCGCGACACCGGAACACCGGTACCGGTTCACATGGGTGAACTGGTTGAGGAGGTTCTCGTGCTGTTTGGCCGGAAGCTCGCGGCCCGCAAGATCGAGGTCGTCCGCGAATTCGGACGGATGGATACAGTAGTAGCCTTCCCGGGCGAGATGAGGCAGATCATTACCAATCTCATCTCTAACGCAATTGAGGCGTGTACCGGTCGCGGAAGGATCATCGTCAGGATTCGCTCCATAGCCAGCCGCCATGGACGCGGACCTGCCGGCCTTCGTCTGAGTGTTGCCGATAATGGTCCCGGCATTCCCCCCGAGGTGATTCCTCGCCTCGGCAAGCCCTTCTTCACGACAAAAGGCCAGTCGGGAACGGGGTTGGGGTTATGCGTGACGAAGACAATACTCAACTCGCACGGAGGCAGGCTGAGCATTCGCTCCTCCACGGCAAAAGAAACGCACGGTTCCGTTTTCAGCATTTTTCTGCCAGTGCAGTCCCAGGAGCGCGCCCAGCGAGAACCGGGCCGTGGAAACCTGCAACTGGTGCGGACCAAGGGAAATTAGCCGGTCAACCGCCGCCGGGTATCCGGAGACGGATCGGACCGTGGGCAGAGAGGGCATTGACCTCTCTGCCCTTTTGCGTGGCGACCAGTTTTCCCTTCCCGGCCAGCCGGGCGGCAGCGGCTCGAACAGCTTCCATCAGCGTTCTCCACTCGTTCGGCGCGAGCTTGCGGGCTATCTCCGACGGGCAGATGCTGCGCCCCTTCCGCTCGGCCAGCATGGCGAGAATCGCTTTTTCAATTGCTTCAGGATCGCGCGCCGTCATCGAGCTACCCCGCCGCTATCCTTATACTGAAAAAGACCATGACAGAATTTCTTCCGGTAGAAGAGCAGCTGGATCTGCTCCAGAAGGGCGCAGCTGAGATCATTCGCGTCTCCGACCTGCGCGAGCGTCTCGAAAAGTCTCGAAAGACCGGCACGCCGTTGCGTGTAAAGGCTGGTTTTGATCCGACTGCTCCTGACCTGCACCTCGGCCATACCGTTTTGATGCGCAAGCTGAAGCACTTTCAGGATCTTGGCCACCAGGTCATCTTTCTGATCGGGGACTACACGTCGCTGATCGGCGACCCGACGGGCCGCTCGGCCACGCGCAAGCCGCTCACCCGCGAGCAGATCGACGAAAACGCGAAAAGCTATACCGATCAGGTCTTCAAGATCCTCGATCGTGACAAGACCGAGGTGCGCTTCAATTCGGAGTGGCTGGGAAAGCTTAGCTTCGAGGACATCATCCGCCTGGCGGCAAAGTTCACGGTTTCGCAGATGCTCGAGCGTGCCGAGTTCCACGCCCGCTTCCAGAACGAGCAACCGATCTCGCTGCACGAGTTCCTCTATCCGCTGGCGCAGGGCTACGACTCCGTGGCGCTCAAGGCCGACGTTGAGCTCGGCGGCACCGACCAGAAGTTCAACCTGCTGGCCGGCCGCGAGCTGCAGCGCGACTTCGGGCAGGATCCCCAGATCGTGCTGATGACGCCGATCATCGAGGGTCTTGACGGTGTGCAGAAGATGTCGAAGTCGCTGGGCAATGCCATCGGCATCCATGAGCCGGCAGGCGAGATGTATGGCAAGCTCATGTCGATCAACGATGAGCTGATGTGGCGGTATTGGACGCTGCTGACCGATCTGCGCCAGTCAGAAATCGACCAGATGCAGGCCGGTGTCGCCTCCGGCGCGCTGCATCCCATGGAGGCAAAGAAGCGCCTCGCACGGACAATCGTTGCAGGCTTCCATTCGGAAGAAGCCGCGACGGCTGCGGACGAGAACTGGGCACGTCAGTTTCAGCAGAAGAGCGATGACATTGAAGGTCTCGAAGAGATTTGTCTTGGTGCGCAGGAGATCAGTCGTGATGCAGAAGGCCGGGTACGTCTGACAAAACTGCTAACGGCGAGTGGTCTCGCGGCTTCTTCGTCGGAGGCTGACCGCAAGATCAAGGAAGGCGCTGTACGCGTCGATGGGGAGGTCTTTAAGGAGCCCCACCTTCGCGTCGGTGAATCGGCACGTGTCACGGTGCGCCTCGGCAGACGCGCGAAGGTCATCCTCTTTGATTAATGACCTTGCCTTACTCCTGCCGTAACGCCTCCATCGGCTCGATCGATGACGCTGCACGTGCGGGTACCAGGGAGGCTACGGAGCCGATGATCAGCAACAGAAGCGCTACGCCTAAGTACGTTCCCAGGTCGATTGCAGGGACGTGGTAGAGGAAGCTCTTCACCAGCTGTCCCATGAAGAGTGAGATCACCATGCCTGCAACCAGGCCTGTGCCGATCAGGATGACTCCCTGGCGGAGAATCATGCGGGCTACGCTCTGGCGGGTGGCGCCCAGCGCCATGCGTATGCCGATCTCGTGCCTTCTGTAGGCGACCAGCTGTGCGAGTACGCCGTAGAGTCCCGCGATGACCATCACGACTGCGAGTCCGGCAAATGATGCCGTGAGATAAAAGCCGAGCCGCTGGCTGAAGATCTTTTCGTTGACGTTCTCCTGCATGGTGGCGAAGTTGTCCACCGCCAGCGTCGGCGCGGTATCTTTGAAGAGCTTTCTCATGGGTGGTGCCACGGGAATAGTACTGCGTGTCTTGACGGTGAAACTTACCATTGTCTTCAAGAGTGCCTGATAGAAGAGTGAAGTCGTTGGGACCTGGCGGTAGGGGATCATCGCCAGTGGCTGCACATCGGTGCCGATATTCAAATCTGCCTGGTTGCTCATCACTCCAACCACGGTGAACGGCACAAGCATTCCCGTCTCCTTGCCGCCGAGGTCGATCTTCTGGTCCAGCGGATTCATTCCGGAGAAATACTTTTTCACAAACGCTTCGTTGACGACGGCAACCCGTGTCGTCGCTCCGGTGTCGTCTGCGCCGACCATGCGGCCACGCAAGATGGGGGTATTGAATACCTCGCCATATTCGTCGCTCACCGCCGAGATACGCGTGTTGAAGTGCTGGCCCGGTTGCGGCGGGTGTCCCACGATTTCGAAGCTGGTTGACATGTTCATGCCGGAGAGGGGCGGCGATGTAGCCAGTGCGGCAAGCCGGATGCCCGGCATGCTGCGGATGCGATCCAGCAGCGACCTGTAGTCTGTTTCCGCAATGGAGACAGGCGCGTGATCGGTTTCCTGGGAGACAGCCATGTTCGAAAAGCCGGCGGAGTCGGCGGGCATGACCGTGAACGTCGTCACTCGATCGACATCGAAACCGAGTTGCACATGCTGCAGGTTCCAGAAGGTATGAAAGAGCAGGCCGGTGCCGATGAGCAGCAGTGTGGACAGTGCAACCTCCACCATGACGAGTCCGCCGCTCAGCTTGCCGCTGACCGAGCGCGTGCCGAGCCCTCGCGAAGAAGCCTGCAGAGCGGGTTGCGGGTTGGTGCGGGATACGATCAGGGCAGGCAGCAATGACGAAAGGATCGTGGTGACAGATGCCGCTGCCGCGAGCAGCAGCACAACTGTCCAGTGGATTCGGATGGTGTCCGCGAGCGGGATCGTGTCTTCGGGCAGCTTGCGGATCAACAGCAGCGTAACCTGCGCTAATGCAATACCAAGTGTCGCTCCGAAGAGGCTGAGCAGCGCTCCCTCGCTCAGTAACTGACGGACCATGCGCCAGCGGCTGGCTCCGAGCGCCGTGCGCACGGCGAATTCCTGCGAACGGCCGAGGCATCGGGCGAGCAGCAGGTTCGACACGTTCGCGCAGGCGATGAGCAGCACCAGAACCAGCGCGCATACCAGCGCGAGAAAGACGGGACGCATCTGGCCGGTGATGGCCTGCTGGTAGGGCATCGTAGCCAGGCTGAGCTCCGAGGCTTCCTTGGGATTCGCTTTACGGATGCGGCCTACGATGGCGCTCACCTCCGCTTCGGCCTGCTGGGCGGTCACGTCCGGTTTTCTAAGCGCGACCATACGCTGGAAGTCGTATCCGCGATCGCTCTTCATCTGATCGGTTAACTGCAGCGGCAGCCAGATACCGGTCTTCATCGCGGTCCCGTACTCATTGGGAAAGAGAAAGCCGGCGGGCATGACTCCGATCACGGTATAGGGCATGTCGCTAACCTTGATCGTTCGGCCAACGACGCCGCGGTCGGCACCGAACTGTTGCCGCCACAGCCCTTCCGAAAGCAGAACTACGTGAGGGCCGCCTGGCGAGGCTTCCTCGGCGGTGAAGGTTCTGCCCAGAATCGGCTGCCCCCCGAGCGTAGGGAAAGTCGTATCACTTACGCGTGGAGCTGCTACACTCACCGAGCCGTTCTTGCCCTGGATCACGCTCAGGTCGGTCCCGTAGATCCCGAAGCCTTCGAAGCTTTTTGCCTGATCGTGGATGTCCCTGAGATTCAGGTACGAGGTCTGACCAAGCGAGCTGCCGTCCGAGGGCGCAATGACCATGAGCCGTTCGGCCGCCCTGTAGCCCATGGGCCGCAGCATCACGTTTTCGACGATGGTGTACATGGCGGTATTCGCGCCGATACCGAGGGTGAGGGTAAGGATGGCGAGGGTAGCAAAGCCCCATGAAGACCGCAGCTGACGAAGAGCGAATTTCAGGTCCTGAAGAAGCATGAAAACTCCGGACAACGAATGCTCCCTTTATACGCGGTATAAACGCGCTTAGGGTGTCTGAAAACCGGTCGCAATCCCTGTGCGAAGATTGTTCCACATGGCAGATGCGCCTTCCTCAGAGCACGGCCTGTCTCGGCAGCTTGGCCTGCGCGATCTTGTTCTGACGCAGATCGTTACCGTCGTCGGCAGCTCGTGGGTCGGGGTGGCGGCCGGGCTGGGACGAGCCGAAACCCTGATGTGGGTCGCAGCCATGCTGGTCTTCTACGTCCCCATGGCCGGCTCGGTGATCGGTTTGAACCGGGCAATGCCGCACGAGGGTGGGCTTTACGTCTGGGCTCACCGGGCTTTCGGCGACCTGGGCGGATTTCTCGTGGCGTGGAACCTTTGGGTTTACGGTATGGCGGTTACGGCCACGATCCTTTACGCGATCCCAACGGAGATAGCCTACATGGTCGGTGCTAAGGCAGCATGGCTGCCGGAGAATCGCCCGGTCTCGGTGAGCATAGTTGTAGCCGTGGTGCTGCTGGTGGCGCTGGCCGCTGCGCGCGGTCTGGCGCTGGGCAAGTGGATTCACAACGCGGGTGGCATCGCCATGCTGATCGCTTTCGGGGTCCTTATCCTGCTGCCTTTGTGGGCAGTGCTTCACGGCGAGCACATCACCTGGACGCCCTTCTCCTTTGCGATGCCATCGATGAATCTGCGTTCGCTGGCGCTCTTCGGGCAGATGCTTTTCGGTGCGCTCTGCGGCCTCGAATACCTTTCGATCCTTGCCGGAGAGGCGCGCAATCCTGACCGCAACATCGGGCTTTCCGTCTGGATCTCATCGCCGGTCATCTGCGCCATGTTCATTCTTGGAACGGCGTCTGTCATCGCTTTCATCCCGCATGGCCGCATCGACTTTATTGCTCCGATTCCGCAGACGATGCGTGCCTCGCTGGGGCAGTCAGGTTTCGGAAACCTGCTGGCTACGGTGGTGATTGTTCTGATTGAACTGCGGCTGATCGCAGCCACAAGTTTTCTCTTCACCGGACTCTCGCGTCTGCCCATGACCGTGGGCTGGGATTCGCTGCTGCCGCCATGGTTTTCGCGGTTGCATCGGCGCTGGAAGACACCGACGAATTCGATCCTCTGCACCGCGGCGATTATTTCTCTGATGATCGTGCTGGCCAACGTCGGCGTGCATGCGCAGGAGGCCTTCCAGGTGCTCTCGAATGCCAGCCTCGCTCATTACCAGCTTGCCTATACGGCCATGTTTGCGATTCCGCTCATCGGCAGTGCAACGCTGCGGAAAGAGCTGCCGGGATGGCTGACCGTGACGTCCGTTGTCGGCTTGCTGGCGACGCTTTTCAGCCTTACCATTTCGGTCTACCCCATTGTCGACGTGGTGAATCCCCGGCTGTACGCGACCAAGATCCTCGGAACCACGGCGATAAGCAACGTCATCGGCCTGGTGTTCTACAGGGTTCGCAATCGCCGTCGCTTCGGGGGATGATTCGGGAGATAACTTGATGACAGTGGGAGATTTCCGGCGCATCGCTCTCAGCCTCGAAGGCGCCGAGGAAAGCGCGCACATGGGCTCGCCTGATTTCCGGGTGGGTGGCCATATCTTTGCCACGCTCGCTGCGCAGGATAGAGGCTACGGAAATCTCATGCTCTCACCCGAGCACCAGCAATCGGTTGTCGAGGAGTGGCCGGAGATCTTTCTGCCGGTTGCCGGGGGATGGGGACGCATGGGAGTGACTCACCTCGTCCTGAAACGGGCGGATGAAGAGATCGCTACCGGTGCGTTGCGCATGGCGTGGAAGCTGCGCGTCGAGAAGAATGTGAAGAGTAAGACGAAGAAGCGCACCAGGCTTTACGCCTGCTGGGCCTTTCGTTTCTTGTCCTTGCGGCGGGCGCGATAGAACGAGCTGAAAGAAAAATAGAAAAACAGCACCGTGATCAGTGCATAAACCAGGAAGTGCTGGTGTTCCGGACCGGAATGCCAGTTTGAGCGCAGCTTCCAGGTGTTCTGAGCGAAGAAGATGCCGAAGATGGCGAAGAAAAGTCCGGTGACTTCCAGCCAGAGCACGCCGCCGGCATGGGCGAAGGGAGTCCAGATGGATGAGCCGAATTTTTTAGCCTCACGGGCTGCGACCTTGCCGCGTCCCACGTAGGTAGGAGCGTCCTGCTTCATGGAATGAGCAGTTTGTGCGGCGCGGTCGCGCAGAATGCCGGATGCGACGCGGACGCCGATACCCACTTTGCGACCAACACGGCTCGGTTCCATACTCAAAAGTGTAGCAGTGGAATCCTGATTCGGATTGCCACCGTCAAACATCAGAAGTAATGTAAGGAAAACTCGGCCTGAGTCCCCCTGCACGCCGGGGTAGAAACGGAGCGTACCCTTTGAACCAAAAATTACGAAACCTGGTGCAGCAACTGGGCGAGGCTATTCATGAGAGCGTTTCCGAGTCGGAGCATATTGCGGGTGTCGTCAAAGATATTCGCAGCCAGGGATTCGATGTTTTGCTCATGCTCGAAGCGACGATTGGCCTCAACGAGTTAGAGCAGCAACCGGCAGCGGCTCTGGACTCATCGAATGAGGGTTACGAAGGGAAAGGAACGTTTACTCCACAGGACCTGAGCTTCCTGAAGTCTCTGCGCATTGCAGTTGAGGAGCCCGAAGGCAAGCGCTAGCAAGATTTATCCCGCTGTCTCCGGCCTATGGTACTATCCGCTCGTTTCCGTAACGTGTGGCGGTTGACTCCGCCGCCGCGTAACCAGACGATACGAAGACGAGGAGTGCAACCAGAGCAATGAGAGACACACTGGGCGTATTGCTGGCAGGTGGCGCGGGCGAGAGACTTTTCCCGCTTACCAGAGACCGGGCCAAACCTGCCGTTCCGTTTGGAGGGCAATATCGGATCATTGATATTACGCTGTCCAACTGCATTAACTCCGACCTGCGTCACGTTTACATCCTCACCCAATACAAAGCGCTTTCGCTGAACCGTCATATCCGCGAAGGCTGGACCAGCATCGTCGCCCAGGAGCTCGGGGAATTCATCGAGATCCTGTCGCCGATGCAGCGCGTGAGCGCGAACTGGTATATGGGTACGGCCGACGCTGTCTACCAGAACATCTACTCGATCGGTTCCGAGCAGCCGAAGCATGTGCTGATCCTTTCCGGCGACCACATCTATAAGATGAACTACGGCAAGATGCTCGAAGAGCACCAGGCTTCGGGTGCGGATGTGACCCTGGCCACGCTGCCGATTCAGCCGAACGAAGTGGATCGCTTTGGTGTGGTCGAAGTGGCTCGCAACGGCGAGGTGATCGGTTTCCTCGAAAAGCCGAAGACCACCAACCTGCGTTCGCCATTCAATCCGAACATGGTTGACGCATCGATGGGCATTTACCTGTTCAACACCGACGTACTGCTCCCGGCGTTGATGGAAGACGCCGAAGATCCCACGTCAAAGCACGATTTCGGTCACAACATCCTGCCCAACATCCTCGGCAAATACAAACTTCGTGCCTACAACTTCGTGGACGAGAACCAGAACGGCGAAGCGCTTTACTGGCGCGACGTGGGTACGCTCGATGCCTATTACGAAGCCAACATGGATGTGGCTTCGGTTTCACCTGTATTCAACCTGTACGACAACGAGTGGCCGATGCGTACGCGGGTACGCCAGTATCCGCCGGCTAAGTTCGTATTCGGGGAACCGGGCCGCACCGGCATGGCGATGAACTCGATCGTTTCGGCCGGCTGCATCGTCTCCGGCTCGGTCGTTCGCAACAGCGTGCTTTCGCAGGATGTCCGTGTCAACTCCTACTCGGAGCTCGATTCGAGCATCGTCTTCTCGCACGTGAACATCGGCCGCCATTGCCGCATCCGCCGCGCCATCATCGATCGCGATGTGCAGCTGCCGGAGGGTACGGTAATCGGCTACGACCAGAACGAGGATCGCAAGAACTACTTCGTCACGCCGAGCGGCCTGACGGTAGTGACGCGCGATGCTTCCCTGTACGAGAACCCGGTCCAAAAGGGCTACACGATCGATCCTGCCTGATGACCATGAAGGGGGCTGGCTGACCAGTCCCCTTCTTTATTCCCTCGAGCTTTGCTGTAAGCCATCCTCTTCTTTTGCGATATTCTCACTCTTTAAACAGGCGGAAGTGTACTGGTTCAAGCCCACGGAACCGGTGCGCAGCAATCTGCGTATTGGTTGCCATGAGCGTTGCCGCCACAATGACGTGGGAGATGGATGGATTCCGGTTGATCCGGGGTCGATCGAGAGCAGGGTCAGCGTCCGTTGGGCCGCGTCCTGTTTCCCAGGAGTCACGCAGTATGGCCTTACGGCAGGGTCCGGAGTCGGGTCAGGGTGGGCAGAGCCGCTGGAGCTCCGCCGCACAGCCGCAGGGCCGCGCCGAAAAGATCCGTACCGATCACGCCGCCGACATCGACTGGCAGGGAGTTGTACAGCGCTGCCTCGATGGCGATTCGATGGCCTGGGCCGAGCTGGTGAAGGCTCACCATCGCCGCATCTACGCACTCTGCTATCGTTTCACCGGTTCGCCGCACGACGCCGAAGACCTGACCCAGGATGTCTTCATTAAGGTCTACGGCAATCTCTCGGCCTTCGACCTGAGCCGCGGCAGCTTCCAGACATGGCTGACGACGCTTGCGCGTAACCTGCTGGTGGATCACTTCCGCCGCAGCCGTAACCAGCGTGTGACCGACTCGATGGATGCCGGATGGGACGAGGCTGCAGAGCAGCCGGTTGCAGACCGGCTGATGGCCTCGGGTCCCAATCAGCATGATCATGCCGCGCAGCAGGAAATAGCGAAGATGGTGCAGCAGGCATTGACGAAGATCTCTCCGGAGCTGCGTGAAGCAGTGATACTTCGCGATCTGCAGGACATGGACTACAAGGAAATTGCGCAGGTTCTGCGCATTCCCGAGGGAACTGTAAAGTCGCGCATCAGCCGCGGGCGAGCGGAACTGGCACGGCTGCTGGAACGTAATAAAGGACAGGTGGTTTAGAGATGTCAGAGCGAAATCCATTCGGAAAGCGGCCCGCAGGCGCATCCTCGGGGCAGAACCCTGGCGGCGCTGTTCGCTGCGAAGAGTGGGAAGCGATGTTGGCCGACGCGCTCGACGGCCTGCTTACTCCAACCGAGGGCGTGGCCTTCGAGGCTCACAGCCAGGAGTGCAGGCTCTGTGCCCAGCTGCTGGCCGAGGCGAAGCAGGGGCAGGAGTGGATGCAGTTCCTGCATGTAGAGCCGGAAATGCCGTCGGACATGATGGAAAAGATTCTCAGCCGCACCAGCGGTGTTGTCGCCGAACGTCCGTTGGCGATACATGGGGCGCCTATTCCGGCAGGCCCGGCAGCGATCCTGCATCTGCCCCGCAGGAAGATGGTGTGGGATACGCGGCTCATGATGACCGCAGCGATGGCCTTTTTCTCCATCGCGCTTACGTTGAACCTGACCGGCGTCCGTCTCACCGGACTTCGCCTTGCTGACTTGACGCCGGCCAACATGCAGAACAACCTTACCCGCCAGTTTTACGGTGCGAAGGGCTCAGTGGTTCGTTACTACGACAACCTGCGTTTTGTTTACGAGCTGGAATCGAAGCTCCGCGAGCTGCGCCGCGACGAGGATAGCGAAAAGCCTGCTTCGACGCCGGCTGGTGGCGGCGAACAGAAGCAGCAGAGCGCTCCGAACAAGAACGGCGGCAAGGGCGAGGCATTGCCACCGGTATCCATCAAACCCGGCCAGCAGGTGCTGGCCCTTAACAATCAGGAGAGAATCCTGATCGGGTCCCCCACAGACCAGGCGGAAAGGAGCTTGGCATGAATTGCGCAAATCACCCTGAGGCGGCTGTATCCGCCTATTGCCAGAATTGCGGGAAGCCGCTCTGCGTGCAGTGCGTGCGTCCGATTGCCGGTGTGATTTATTGCGAGCAGTGCCTCGCCGCCCGGCTTGGAATGGGCGGAGCCCAGAACCCCGGTGGCTATACGCCGGGAGCCGGCCAGAACGTGAACGATGCGGTGAATAACTTCGTCTCCTCAATCTCGGGAACCATGCCTCCGGGCAGCTCATCCGGGCCGAATCCGGGGATCGCGACGCTGCTTGGTTTCATTCCCGGCGTTGGCGCGTTTTACAACGGCCAGTTTGTAAAGGGTCTGATCCACGTTCTGGTCTTCGTCGTCCTGATCGGGATCGCCAATCATCACGGGTTCATGGGAATCCTGATTCCGTTCTGGATTCTCTACCAGGTCTTCGACGCGCACCACACCGCCAAGGCCCGCCGCGACGGCATGCCGTTGCCTGATCCTCTCGGTTTGAATGAGCTTGCCTCTCGTATGGGTATTCCGGGTATGCCGTCGCAGCCGTACCAGGCTCCGCCGCCGGCTGCCGGACCAGTCGCAGGCTTCACTCCGCCTCCACCGCCGCCTGGATCGTCTTACTCGCCTGGATCTTCCTACTCAGCAGCCGCTTATCCGCCTCCGCCCGTCGATCCGGCTTACACTCCGGTGCCGCCGATGGATCCCGCTGATTATCCGACGCCGCGCCGCCATGAGCCAATCGGTGCGATTGTGCTGATCGGCCTGGGTCTGCTCTTTCTCTTCAATACGCTCGGATTTCTGCGCTTTGACTGGATCGATCACGCGTGGCCGATCTTCATTATCGGGCTGGGCGCGTGGCTGCTGGTGCGCCGCTCGCGTGAGAGCACGCCGCCGCCACCACCGCCGGCTGGAGGTGCACTGTGAACTCCTATGTCTTCCTCCATCGCATCAAGGGGCCGGCAATGCTTCTGGTCTTTGGCATCACGGCACTGCTGAATGAATGGGACATTCTTTCTTACGGCAGAAGCTGGCCCTTGTACCTGATTGTCTTTGGCGTTTTGCAGCTTGCCGAACGCGCAGCGTTGATGCAGTGGCAGCAGTCTCAGGCTGCGCAGCAGGCGTATGCGGGATGGCCAGCTGCTCCTCCGCCGCCTTCGTCGACCTCGCTCTCTATCACTCCGCAGCCTCCGCATTCCGGAGAGGAGAAGTAGCGCCATGGGCATGCCTCCTTATCCGCCGAGAGACGCCGAACGGCAGGCCCGCGAATATGCGCGTGCCCAGGCCAGGGCCGCACAGGAGCAGGCACGTGCGCAGCGCCGTTACTGGAGTTATCAGCGCCAGTTGCGCCAGCGGGGATCTGTTGCCAGACCCCTCCTGCTGATCTCCGTCGGCGTCGTTGCATTCCTCCTTGAGACCGGCAAGCTCAGTTCATCGGCCTTCTGGACCTGGTACAGCCGCTGGTGGCCTGTCGTCCTCATCGCGATCGGTCTCATCCTGCTGCTCGAGTACTTCCTTGACCGGCGTGATCCTTACAGCGGGCAGCGTGGCGCGGGCGGAGTGGTGTTTTTCATCGTGCTGCTGGCCTTTCTCGGCTGGGGAGCACACACCGCGCATCGCTGGGCGCCCTTCAGCAACCAGTTCGGGAGCGATGGCGATGATTTCTTCTCGATGCTGGGCGAGGAGCATACCAACGATCTCGACGTGAACACCACGCTGAACGCGGGCGCTACCGTCGACATCCAGAACCCGCGTGGCGATGTGACGGTAAATCCTTCCGATGACGGCAGCATGCACGTGCACGCTCACCAGATCGTACACGCGGATTCGGAGAAGAAAGCACAGAAGGTTTTCGACCAGATCAGGCCGCAGATCAATGCCTCCGGTAACAGTGGGTCGGTGATTGTTCCGGGACGCGACGGCGTGCGGGTAGACCTGATTGTGAATGTCCCGGCGAAGTCATTTGCCCGCATCAATGCGGGACATGGCGACGTGACGGTCAACGGAGTCGCGAACAATGTCGATGTGACCTCCAATCATGGCGACGTGAAGTTCGACAACGTGGGCGGAGACGTCCATGCCCGGATGAACCATGGCGATTTTTCCGCTCATCAGGTGACCGGGAACGCTACCGTGGACGGCCATGTGGATGACGTGACTCTTTCGGAGGTGAAGGGCCAGGCGACGCTCAACGGCGAGTTCTTCGGAGACACCCACCTCGAGCAGATCGGTTCGAATGTGCACTTTCAGACCACACGCACCAACCTCGATATTCCGAGGCTCTCGGGCGAGCTGACCATGGACTCCGACGATCTGGATGCGAACCAGATGGCCGGGCCGGTGCGCATTGTGACCCGGTCGAAGAACATCAAGCTCTCCGATGTCTCCGGCGATGTGCATATCGAGAATAGTGACGGCGACGTTTCGATCAGGGCGGTCTCGCCGCTCGGGAACATCCAGGTGGCGAACAAAACGGGCGGCGTTACGGTCAGCCTGCCGGACAACGCAGAGTTCTCAGTGAATGCGAACACCACCCAGGATGACGATCTTGAGACGGACTTTCCGCTGCAATCCGCGACTACCAATGGACGCCATACTCTTACGGGAACGATCGGCAAGGGAACGGTGACGTTGAACCTGCAGACCACGCACGGAAATATCGAGCTGAGAAAAGGCGGTTCGTCGGCTCCGCCGGAGCCACCCAAACCGCCTCAGGCACCTAAGACGCCAGAACCGCCGAAACACCTGAAGGTGCCTAAGGTGCCCCCGGTGCCGCCTGTGGAGCAGTAGTACCAAGCTTTTCCGCAACCAGCGACTCGATGTGCGACAGGACCTCTTCGAGGTCCATGCGCGTCGAGTCGATAACGATGGCATCTGAAGCCGGACGCAGCGGCGACTCGGCGCGATTGCGGTCGCGCTCATCACGCTCCCGCAACTCCTTTGAGATGACAGTCTGCGTGACGCCCGAAGTATCCGCGCCCGCCTGCTCGTAGCGGCGCTGGCTACGAGCTTCGGGAGACGCATCGAGAAAGAACTTCAGGTCGGCATCGGGAAAGACGACGGTGCCGATATCCCGGCCTTCCATCACCACTCCGCCGTGGCTGCCCATCTGCTGCTGCAGGCCTACCATCCACGCGCGAATGGCGGGGTGAACGCTTACCTGCGAGGCCGCCTGTGTGACTTCGACATCGCGGATGCTGCCGGTGACGTCCGCGCCGTCAAGCATCACGCGGTTGCCTGACGGCGTCGGCTCAAGCTCGATGTGGGTCGAAGCGGATAGCCGCTCCAGCCCTGATGCATCGGCCGGATCGACTTTCTCCGCAAGAGCCTTGAGGGCAAAGGCGCGGTACATGGCGCCGGTTTCCAAATTCAGCAGGCCGAAGTGCGCGGCGAGGTGCCGCGCTACTGTGCTTTTCCCTGCTCCGGCCGGTCCATCGATGGCGACGATCAGTCGCCTCATTCGCCGCTGTCCTTGGGCTTACGCTTGCCGAACGGCGAGCCGGAACGAGGGCCCGACTTGAATCCGGGCTTCGATCCAAACTTGCCGCCGGGCTTGCCTGCGGATTTGAAGCCGGGTTTGGAACCGAACTTACCACCCGGCTTCGATCCGAATTTTCCTGCCGGCTTTGCTCCGAACTTCTTCGCGGGGCGACCCTCGGAGCCTGCGCCGAACTTCGGCTTGCCACCGAATGCCGGCTTGTCTCCATAGGAGCGCTTGGGCTTATCGCCAAATGCTGGTTTGTCGCCGAAGGAGCGCTTCGGACGGTCGCCAAAGGAGGGCTTGTCTCCGAAAGAGCGCTTGGGCCTGTCACCGAATGCCGGCCTGCCTGCTCCAGCGGATCTCGGTCTGCCGAAACCACCGCCGCGCTTCTGGTCGTCTCCGCCTTCGACGCGGCGGGGACGGCTCTCGCGATCACCTGCACCGGGCTTATCGCGGAAGAACGGGCGTTTGCCCTCTTCGCGCGGCTTGCTGAAGCTGCGGCCTTCGCCACGTCCGGCGCCCGGAGCGGTGCGGCGGGGACGGAACTCGCCACCCTCAGTCCCGCCTTCAGTGCGCGGCCGGAAAGGCTTGCCAAACGGCTTGCCGAAGGAGCGGTTGCCTCCCTCGCGCGATCCGCCTTCACGGGGGGAGGAGCCGGTCTTGTCGCGGAAGAACGGGCGCTTGCCCTCTTCACGCGGCTTGCTGAAGCTGCGGCCCTCGCCGCGCGCTCCACCCTCGGTACGGGGACGATAAGGCCGATCGCCACGCTCGGAAGCGCCTTCGGTACGCGGCCGGAAGGGCTTGCGGAAGCCGCCCTCTTCGCCACGGCCTGCCGGGCTGCGGCGCGGTGCGCCACTTCCGTAGGGCCTGCGCTCGCCCTGTTCGCCGCCTTCACTGCGGCGCTGGAACGGCTTGTCGCGGTCGCCAAATGGCTTACGTGCGGGACGATCTCCACCTGCAGCAAAGGGCTTGCGTGCCGGGCGATCTTCGCCCGTGCCAAACGGCTTACGCGGCGGACGGTCGCCTCCTGCTGCGAACGGTTTGCGGGCAGGCCGGTCGGAGCTGCCCGCTCCAAATGTCTTGCGGCGCGGCGGATATTCACCACGCGCATTGCGCTTGTCGCCGAAGGGGCGGTCGGAGCTGCCGGTGCGTGCGGGTCGATCCGTTCTCGCGGGACGATCGCCAAAGCTGCGGGCGGCCGGACGTGCGGGCCGGTCATCTCGGTCACGGCGTTCACGGCCCTCTGACGGACGGCGGTCAAAGCTGCGCGGCTTGTCGCCACCGAGGACAATCTCGGTGATCTCTGGCTCTTCCGGCTCCTCGGCGAACTCGGGCAGCGATCCGGCCACATGGAACAGGAGCTGCGCGCCGACGGGAATGACGGCCAGCTGCCGGGTCGCGGCCAGTCCATTGACGACGTCGCGAGCCTTCGAGCGCGACGTGACCGGAGACAGGAAGGTCTCTACGTCTTCTGCACCGGCGGCCACGACGGAGTCGAGGTAGAGCGAGACGAGCGCGGAAAGCGCGGTCGACTGCGCCGTTTTATTGGAGATATTCAGGGCTTCTTCGAAGTGGGTCTGCGTCAGCTGCCAGCTGGTGGGCTCGGTGGCCGAGAAGATCGGCATCACGCGCAGGGTGCTCCACATATCCATCAGGCTGCGGATGACGGCGGATTCGGTGATTTCGCGGCCGAGCGCGGCCTGCAGCTCGGTGACTTCAAGCGAGGCCTTCTTATCCAGCAGCTTCCAGATCTCGGCGACCAGCGGCGAGGCCTTGGGCGGAACGGTCTTCCAGTTACGGCCGCCGCGCAGGCTGAAGAGGTAAGGGAAAACCTCGGGAGAGACCAGGAAGTCCGGCTGCTCGGAGAGCGTGCCCAGCAGGTTCAGCGGCAGGGCAGTCTTCGCCTCGACCATGCGGAACATCAGGCTGGTGGCGTTGTCGATCTGCTCCCGCGCCGGGGTCTCGCTGGGTGCACCGACGGTTGCCTCTACGAACGAAGGCGCGGGTGTCTGGAACTGGTTACGGCGCGGCAGGAAGAGGCAGAAGCCGACGGTGTTCAACCATTCGGTAGCTTCTTCGAGCGTGAGGACGGGATTCTGTTTCTGCCGCCACCGCTCGGCGCGCGCTGTCTGGAGCTGTTGGGATGTCAAAGAGAACCTTCTTCACCCGGCAATTCTGGCCGGGATTCCATTTTTGCCTGCCTGCCCGCTCGTTATCAGACGGCGTAAGGCGCAGAAAGGCACTCTCACCAGTATACGGCTCGGCGGTTGCTCGACATTGATCTGCCATGACATCTATTTCACACGCGATATTTCATGCTCTCGATATGGCTGCCATCATGGGCTGGCAGATGTTCTGGGCACTGGTGCTCGGCTTCTGGCTCTCGGCGGTCATCCAGGCAGTTGTCTCAAAAGAGGAGATGGGACGGCTGCTTCCGGATGACTCGCCGAAATCCATCACCATTGCCTGTGGACTCGGCGCCGCTTCGTCGTCCTGCTCATATGCCGCGGTCGCGCTGGCGCGGTCGCTGTTTCGCAAGGGCGCGAATTTCACAGCCGCCATGGCCTTTCAGTTCGCGTCGACGAACCTGGTGCTCGAGCTGGGAATTCTGCTGGCCGTGCTGATGGGCTGGCAGTTCACGCTGGCGGAGTTTACCGGCGGACCGATCATGATCGCGATCCTCGTGCTTTTGCTGAAGGCATTTTTAACGCCCCGGCTGGTTGAGGCCGCGAGAGAGCAGGCCGAGCGCGGCCTGCAGGGGCGCATGGAGGGCCACGCGGCGATGGATATGTCCCAGCACGAGGGAACCATCTGGCAGAGGATGACCTCGGATAAAGGGCGGACGGCGATCAGCCATCTCTTCGTCATGGACTGGGCCTCGCTCTGGATGGACATCGGTGGAGGGCTGCTGATATCGGGCGCGCTGGCGGCGTGGGTGCCGGATCGCTTCTGGCAGGGATTCTTTCTCGCCGGTCACCCCATAGCGGCGAAGCTCTGGGGACCGGTCGCCGGTCCGCTGGTCGCGGTGCTCTCATTCGTCTGCTCGGTGGGGAATGTACCTCTGGCGGCGGTGCTCTGGAATGGTGGCATCAGCTTCGGAGGGGTCATCGCATTTCTTTTCGCCGACCTCATCATCCTGCCGATCCTGAATATTTATCGGAAGTATTACGGGTTGAAGGTCAGCGGGCTGCTCTTTGTCCTGTTCTATCTGGCGATGACGCTGGCGTCGCTAGCGGTAGAGTTTCTCTTCGCGGCACTGCACCTCATTCCGCAGCAGAGGCGCGCACAAGTTGCCGGGATGGCTTTCAGCTGGAATTACACCAGCTGGCTGGATGTTGCCGCGCTCGCGATCGCGGCAATTCTGCTGATTCGATTTCTCAGGACCGGTGGTCCGGAGATGCTGCGCATGATGGGCTCTTCGTCGCAGGACGAGCACATGCACCACCACCGCGCGTAGACGCGTGCCCGCGTGGTAAAGTCGTACCCATTCGATCATGAGAAACCTTAGGCTGGCGCTGTTGGCATATACGTTATTGCTGGTTGGCTGCTACGACTCACGCAACACCCGCTCTCTTCAGCAGAACACTGCAGACGTTACCGCCGCGGCCAAGCGGAGCGCAGGCGCGGTTGCGCGAGGCGTTTTCGAAGGGCTGACACGAAAAGGACCGATCGATCTGAATCGCGCCTCTGCCGCTGACCTGGGCAAGCTGCCGGGCCTGACCGATGCCGATGTCAAAGCCATCATCAAGGCAAGGCCGTATGACAATACATCGCAGCTTATAAAGCGGCGAATCCTTTCGAAGGCAAAGTACAACGCCATCAAGAGCCAGATCGGTGTGAAGTAGGGCAGCGAACGACGCGCTTTCTCGGGAGGCCGCCTGTCATTCCTGCAATTTCGACCATTCTCCGATCGCTACCCGAGCAACGAGGCGTGTACCTCCCTTGCCATCCGGACCGAAGATCAGGGCTTCACCGTCTTTAAGGCCCCCGGCCTGATTCGGGAAGGCAGCGGTTATGTTGGGCATGTGAGTCACTATGAACGTGTTTTTACCGGCTTCGAAATGCGTAACCGCGGCATGTAGCCATGCTGTCTGACTGGCCTCCACACCAGACATCGACACTCCATGGTCGCCGAGTTCAGGAACAACAATGGGATTACCGAGCTCAGCGTAGCGAACGGTTTCCAGCGCTCGAAAAGTTGGGCTGGAATAGACCGCGCCGATCGGTATTCGGAGTTTTCTTAGCGCAACTCCCATCTGCGTGGCTGAATCAATGCCAGCCTGATCGAGCTGCCGCTCTCCGCTGGAGTTTCCGGAAGCGGCCTCTCCCTGTGCCGGTGGCGCCTGTGGGGCCGAAGCATGGCGCATGACGACAACATATCCGCCTGCCTTCAGTGCTTCCGTGAGAGATTTACCTTCCAGCATCTGGGCATCCGCCGCTGTGGCCAGTAAACCGATGATGGCTGCCGCGCACCACGATCTCGCCTGAATCCAATTCATGACCTGCCTACTCGGAGTTGCTTCTTCGATCTTGCAGCTCATTCATGAAGGTGATGATCGTGCCCCTCTTCAAACAGCTCCTCGAAGAGTTCCTTCACCTTCGGCCGGGCTCCGTCCAATGTCTTCTTTCCGGCTCGCGTACCGAAATAGACTTTACGGCTTCGACCGTCAATCCGTGTTGTCTTCGCTTTCAGCCAGCCACGCTTCTCCATGCTGTGGAGCAGCGGATACATGGTGCCAGGACCGATTTTGTAGCCATGGCGGCGCAGTTCCTTGATCATGCCAAGCCCGAAGACCCCTTCGGTACAAGCATGGTGGAGCACGTGGATACGGATCAGGCCCGAGAAGGCTTCGGTATCTGCGATTCCTCGTTTCGTAGTCGCCAATTCGCCTCTTCCGTGAATATTACTTCGTTGTCATCTTAAGGAAGGCTTAAGGTTGAGGGTCTTAGCCTCGATTGTATCGGGTTTCGATAGCACTCCTGGGCAGGTACTTCGTGAAACCGCGCTGGTCTTATCTACCGCTGATCTTCTTCATGGTTCTGGTATGCAGTCCAAGAGCTCTCCACGCTCAGGGGCCGCCGTACCAGACAGACGATCCTGTTCCTGTCGACTATCAACATTTCGAGTTCTATATCTTTGGAGCCGCCGATGGAACGCCGGTTGAAATGGATTCGACTGGCCCGGCTATCGAGTTCAACTGGGGCGCTGTTCCCAGGGTTCAGCTTCACGCCGTTCTGCCTCTGGGGTCCATCCATCCGTTGAATCATCCGGCTTACAGTCCCCAAGGGCAAGGGCCGGGCGCTTTCGGCCTGATCGACTCCGAGGTGGGGGTGAAGGTCGCGTTTATTAAGGAGAGCCCGCATTTCCCGCAGGTGGGCATGTTTCCCATGTTTGAGCTTCCGACCGGCGACTACGATCGCGGCCTGGGAGTCGGCAAGGTTTACTACAAGATTCCTCTGTGGCTGCAGAAGAACGAAGGCGATTGGCTCTTCGATGGCGGTGCCGGGTATGCAGTCGTTCCGCAGGAAGACTACAGGAACTACGCCTACACCGGCTGGCTGGTAAAACGAAAACTGAACGAGCGGCTTGAATTAGGGGCGGAAGTCTTCGCACATGGCGGAGAAGGGATCGCGGCACCACAATTTCAGGCTTCAACGCTCGTTGATGTCGGTGGTTATTACCACTTCAAAAATCATCCCGGCGAACAGTTCCTTTTCTGCTATGGCCACTCCGTTGCAGGGCAGACGGAAAACTACGCCTACGTCGGCATGTACTGGACGTGGGGTAAGAGCGACAAGCCAGATGCTGCCATGCTCTGGCTCAACCGGCCGCGAAACATAAACAGTTTTTAGCCCTCACAGTTGGCAAGAGGAAGGTTATGGAAGTTACATCTCGATCGCTCTGGACGATCATTCACGGCATGGGTTTCGGAGCGCTTTATCTGCTTGCCTGCTCCGGGCTGCTGGTAGAGCTTCATCGCAGGTTCATCGCTCGAACGGATTCGGTCACAGTCAACGGCGGTCCTTTTCTGAAGTGGTACCTGATCGCGATGAGCACATGCGCGTGGATCGCGGTGCTGACGGGGACCTATGTCGTTTATCCGTGGTACCGTGCAACACCTCCTGCCGGAACGACAGACTTGGCCGGATATCCGCAGAAGCTGCTCATGGCGCACGCAAACACCATCGGATGGCATTCGACAGGCATGGAATGGAAGGAGCATGTTGCATGGCTGGTGCCGATTGCGATGACGATGGCGACCAGCGTGGTAATCGAATATGGACGCGATCTGCGAAATCACACGAAGCTGCGTAACGCAGTGCTGGTTGTCGTTCTGCTCTCTTTCGTTTCCGCAGGCATAGCCGGATTCTGGGGAGCGATGATCAACAAATACGCACCGATTACGGGCGGATCGACATTGACCCTGGAAAAAAGTGAGACACGCCGATGAATGATTCTCATGGATCGAACCCGTCCAAACGGCTTCCGAATGGGCCGGGCGCTGCTGCGATTTTCTCCACCGGGCTAGGCGTCTTCGTGCTTGCCTTGCTGGCGATCATTGGAGATCATTCGGCGCCGTTCAAGAAAGCGATGATCTTCTATGTGCCAACAGGGCCATTATCGGGAGTAACAACGCTTGCCGTTGCCATTTGGATCGTGTCGTGGATCGGGCTGGATGCGATGTGGAGACGGAGCGATTCCAAGGCCTGGGCAATCACAACGGGACTCATCCTCTTCGCCCTGTCATTCTTACTGATGATTCCCGCCGTCGGAGATATCTTCTAGAGCGATAACCCGGACCTAGATACGGTTGAAGGCTTTCTGAATGTCTTTCCAGGAATAACGCAGCGCGATGGGCCTGCCGTGGGGGCAGCTGGTAGGGTGTTCTGTCCTGGCCAGCTCGGCGAGCAGCCATTCCATGCGCTGGTTGTCGAGGCGGAAGTTCACCTTGATAGCCGAGTGGCAGGCGATTGAAGCGGCAACGCGGGTGCGTAGCGTACCCATGTTCTCGGCCTGTGCGGGATTGCCTGCCTGCTCGAGAACTTCCATCAGCATGCGCTCCATGCGCGCGCCTTCGAGGCCGATAGGGGCGGCCTTAACAGCGATTGTGTTCGGACCGAACGGCTCGGCTTCAAAGCCGTTACGCTCAAGTTCTTCCGATATGCCGGAGAAGAGCACCATCTGTTGCGGCAGCAGATCGATGAGCAGGGGCATGAGCAGGCGCTGTCGCTTCACGCTCTCGACCTCGCGTTCGCGCAGGATCTTTTCAAAGAGCACTCGCTCATGGGCGACATGCTGGTCGACGATCCAGAGACCTTCGTCGTTGACTGCGAGGATGAAAGACTCGCGCAGCTGGCCGAGCGGCTTGAGAGAGGCCAGGGAGTTGAGGGTCGGCGCCTCGCCACCCTCCGGCAGCTCGTTGGTGTCCCACTTCGGTTCGCAGTCGCGGAGGGTTCCGCTGCGCGCCGGCTCGACAGGCATCGGCGCCGCGGACAAGGGAAATGGAATGTTCTGTTCCTGCGGTGGCAGCACCGGCGAGGTCAGCACCAGGGTTTCGCCGTCGCGTGTCAGAACCGGTTCCGGCTCAGACTGGTTCTGCGAGTCAACACCGGGTTCGCCCTGCGCTTCGATATCTTCTTCGCCGGGTGCGGGCGATTGGCGTGGCATGAGCACGGCGGACGCCGTGGGATTCGCCGTGAGCGCCGAGAAAAACTCCGCCGCCGGGCGCGCCTTCACCAACGTGTTGCGGATGCTGTCGCGTACAAAGTCGTGGATATAGCTCTGCTGACGAAACCGCACTTCGGTCTTCGAGGGATGGACATTCACATCCACCTCGTGCGGCGGCATATCGAGAAAGAGCAGCGCGACAGGAAACGACGTCGGCGGAATGACGTTGCGGTAGGCCTCGCTGATGGCGTGCAGGATGAGCCGATCGCGAATGAGCCGGTTGTTTACGAAGATGTAGATCGAGTTGCGGTTGAGTTTCTGCAGCTCAGGCTTCGAGACGAAGCCGGTCACCCGCAGAAATCCGGGGTCTGGCGGCTGATATTCGTCATCGCGCTTCCAGGGCGGAGGCTCGGGCAGCCCAGCGCGGTCGAAGGGGCGTTCGGCAGTGAGCGGAATCAGCTGCGAAAGCGTGTCGTTGCCGAAGATCTGGTAGATGCGCTCCGATGGCTTGCTGACCGGTGGTGCGATCAGCAGCGCATGGCTGGCCGAGTGCAGCTCGAAGTGTTTGCCGGGATGCGCCAATGCGTAGTGGGTGACAAGCGCGGTTACGTGTGAGAGCTCGGTCGACTCGGCACGCAGAAACTTGCGTCGCGCCGGTGTATTGAAAAAAAGATCGCGGATACAGATTGTCGTTCCGGTAGGCAGTCCGGCGTCTTCCACGCGATAGATCTTGCCGCCGACGATCTCAATGCGCGTTCCACCGGCTTCGTCTTTCGAACGGGTTTCGAGTTCAAGACGGGAGATAGAGGCGATGGAGGGCAGCGCCTCGCCGCGAAAACCGAGCGTGGCGATGGAGAGCAGGTCGTCGCTGGAGCGGATCTTTGAGGTTGCGTGGCGCTCGAAGGCGAGCAGCGCGTCATCGCGCACCATGCCGATGCCGTTGTCCACAATTCGAATAAGCTTGCGGCCGCCGCCTTCTACTTCGACGGAAATGCGCGTCGCTTCGGCGTCGAGCGAGTTCTCGAGCAGTTCCTTGACGACAGACGCAGGGCGGTCGACCACTTCGCCTGCGGCGATCTGGTTGGCAACCTGGTCGGAGAGTATGCGGATGCGGCCCATGCCAGAGTGAAGTCCTGAAAATAAGATGGAGACGGCCTGAGCCGTCTCCGATTGTAGCGGGATTCCTTCCGCGGTTTCTGTCTACCGGGTGAGAGCTTCTTCGGTGGTCTTGTCCTTTGTGCTTTCGCCGAGGCGATCGCCAAGAACATGCAGGCGCAGGAAGTTGGTCGAGCCAGACTTGGTGCGGGTTCCGGCGACGATGCCCACGATGTCCTGCGGGCCGGCGTGGCCATTCTGTTCTAGCAGCGTCTCTGCCATGTCCACCATCGCTTCGGCGGTGTTGGCCTTGGGGCAGCGGATGGATTGAACACCCCAGAGCAGGGCCATGCGATTGATGACCGTCTCCACGCTCGACAGCGCGTAGATGGGCGGCTTGGGGCGGTACTTCGAAAGCTGGCGGGCGGTGGTTCCGGTTTCGGTGAAAACGGCGATGGCGCGAACATCGAGGTCGGAAGCGGCATGGGCCATCGACTCACAGATGGTTTCCGCAACGGAAAGGCGGACGTGGGCGGGGCGATTCTTCTTGAAGCTGTCGTCGATGTGCGACTCGGTCTCGATAACGATCTTGGCCATCATCTTGACGGCTTCGACCGGATATTTGCCTGCGGCACTTTCAGCCGAGAGCATGACCGCATCCGTTCCGTCGTAGACGGCGTTAGCCACGTCGCTGGCTTCGGCGCGCGTCGGGCGGGGATTCTCGATCATAGACTCGAGCATCTGGGTCGCGGTGATCACCGGCTTGCGGTAATCGAGCGACTTGCGGATGATCAGCTTCTGGATCGCGGGAACCTTCTCCGGCGGGACTTCCACGCCGAGATCGCCGCGGGCGACCATCACGCCGTCGGTGACTTCGAGGATCTCATCGAGGTTGTCGATGGCCTGCGGTTTCTCGAGCTTGGCGACGACCCAGGTGTCTGCTCCGAGGCTGGCGATACGGTTCTTGACGATGCGGATGTCTTCGGCGGTGCGAACGAAGGAGACGGCGATGGCGTCGACCCCTGCCTTGACGACGAAATCCAGGTCGGAGGCGTCCTTTTCAGTCAACGAAGGCACCTTCACCGGGATACCGGGCAGGTTGATGCCCTTCTTTTCACCGAGCAGGCCTCCATTGATGATCACGCATTCCACGTCGTCGCCGTGGACAGCGATCACGTGCAGCTCAATCAGGCCGTCGGAGAGCAGGATGCGGGTTCCGGGCTCGACGTTTTCAGCCAGCGTGGTGAAGACGGTAGATACGGTGCGGGCATTGCCCTTTATGTCACGGGGAGTGATGGTGAGCTTTTCACCGGCGACGAGCTGAACGGGCTTGCCGCCTTCGAGCAGGCCGGTGCGGATCTTCGGTCCCTGCAGATCGGCGAGGATGCAAATGTTCTTCTTTTCCTCGGCGGCGACCTTGCGGACCATTTCGATCAATTGAAGCTTTTCCGGCTGTGTGCCGTGAGAGAAGTTCAGACGGGCAACGTCGAGTCCAGCGCGAACCAGCTCGCGAAAAGTGGTTTCATTGCTCGATGCAGGTCCAAGCGTACCGACGATCTTTGCGCGGCGTACGGGTGCGTCCTGCGCGACCTTTGAATCGGCAAAAGTAGAGTTCATCCATCCCCCAACTGCGTTTTTGGCTTTAACGCGTGTGCAAACTACTCAATTTTAAACCTTCAGGAGCGAGCAAAGCTCAGGAGTTGGCCTTGGCGCGGAGAGTTACGGGATTTTCATCGTTCACCGGCTCGGTAAGACCCGGGATCGGGAAGATCTGCGCATTAAATTCGGCGCCCAGCAGAATGCTGAAACAGACCATGTAGAGCCAGATTAAAGTCGCGACCCCGGCTCCCAGCGATCCGTAGACAACCGAGTAGTCCGCATAGCGGGTAAGGTACCAGCCATAGATCAAGGTGGCGAGAAACCAGGTGACGGTCCCGAGCAGCGCGCCGGGAATGACCTGGTGCCACTGACGTTTGCGGGGCGTTCCAAAATGATAGATCACGCCGAGGACGACCACGCTGGTCAGCGTCGCGATGGTCCAGCGGATGATGCGGAACAGGACCAGGAGATAGAAGCGGATCTCGTGGTCGGCATTTTCGACCATCCAGTGCTCGATCGTATGCCCGAAGGCGACCAGACCGGTGGCAAAGATCATGGGAACCAGCGTGGCGGGAACCAGCGCAATGGCGATCCAGTGTTCCTTGAGCCATCCCCATTCGCCGCGCGGGAGCAGATAGGCGCGGCGGAAGCCATCCATCAAGGAGAGCATCGTGCCCATGGCGGCGGCGATGGTGATAAAGCCGGAGGTCCAGATGAGGCGAACGGACCGGGCATGGTTGTTCTGGAAATAGGTCAGGACCAGCGACATGGTGTCGTTGGGCAGAATCTCGGAGAACGCGTTCTTGATGTCGCCGCGGACCGTATCGGTTTCCGGCGTAAGCGCGAGAAGCGTAGTGATGACGAGCAATGCGGGAAAAACGCTGAGGATGGCGGAGTAAGCGGCTGACTTGGCATTCGTAAAGGCGCCGTGCCCGAGCGCCTTCCACATGGCCCGGCGCAGATGATGAAACATGCGCATCAGCATAATCTGAGCTTCCTGACGGCATGCAGGTCTGCCGGTTTCTGCTTTATCCCTTTGCTTTCCACTGGTTGAGGAAATTGGTAACGGAGGCCGGGTCCATGCGGCGCATCGCCTCGAACTCGCCTGCCTTCTGAGAATAAAGGAGCTTGCCCTGCCGGTCGAGCACGGCCAGTGCCGGAACACCCTTATGCAGCGGAATTTCGTACTTCTCTGCGACATCGGTGTTCTTATCCATGTGGCCGATATCGACGTGAACCAGGATGAAGCTCTTATCGAGGATCGAAAGATTCGGCTCCTGGTGGAAGTAGATATCCAGGACCTGGCAATCACCGCACCAGTTCCCGCCGAAATCGAGGATCACCCGCTTATGGGTCCGGGCGGCTTCGTGCAGCGCCTTCGTAATGTCGGCGTGTGCATCGGCGGTGTCTGAATAAATGATGCGTCCCTGCGCCATGGCAGCCGAGGCGAAGGCGGCGATGAAGAGGGCACAGGCGGCTAGCCGCAGTTTCTGAATCATGGATATCTCCGGCGGACCTTGATATCGCTCCGCGATATCAAGGATGACATATATGGAACGGCCCACGCCGGGAAATCGTTTTATAGAGTAACCGGCAGATTCTGAAGCGGTTCCAGAAAGGGTTCACGGTACTATGGTTGCGAGTTCCATGAAAACGCGAAATCCATCCCCAAATCTGCTCCGGGCGTTGCTTGCGGTCTATGTGCTGGCGAGCTTCAGCTTCTGGCTGACCGGGGTCATAGACATGTGGGATGGAGATCTTCACTGGAACCGCCATATTCAGGCGCCGTTTTCCTGCGACGACGATTCACTGAAGATCGACGAGGTCAGGCCTGAAGCGAAAAGCGCCGGGCTGGCTACCGGCTTCCGCGTCACCGGCCTGAACGGGGCGCCCAACACGGGAAAGAGCCAGTGGGCCGAGATTGTCAGCGAAGAGCACCCGGGCGACACCCTCGATGTTGAGTTCGTGCGGCCGGACGGCAGTTCCGGCATGGCGACGGTGACTCTCGTCACGAAGAGGAGAAGCCCGTCAGGAATCTCGGTCTGGGCTGTTCGCTCCCAAAGATTCCTGATGAGCTCGCTGTTGCCGCTCATCTGCCTGCTGATCGGCTATTGGGTGGTTTTTTCGAAGCCACTGCTTCGGAATGCGTGGCTGCTGCTGGTGCTGTTGACCGCGCCCAGCGTGATCTGGGTGAATATCGGCTATGCCACCGGCCTCGGGCTGGCGCTGCGGGCATTCTGGTACAACCTGCTGCAAATGGCGATTGCGCCCGCGCTGATGTTCTTCGGCGTCTACTTTCCGGAACGCTCGCGCATCGACCAGAGGCTGCCCTGGATCAAGTGGCTGGTCGTCGGCCCGATCCTGATCGGCGCAGTGGCGCTGTTTCCGCTGTTGTATCTGGAATACTTCGCGGCGCCTCCCAATCCGGCCTTTGCAGGGATCTGCCAGCAGATTGAGAAGATGATCAATGCGCTCAACCTGGCCTGCGTCATCCTCTACCTGATCTTCACGCTCGACAAGCTGCGGTCGGCGTCGACCGAAGACGCGCGCCGCAGATTGCGCGTGCTGACTACCGGTATGTTCATCGGTGTCGGTTCGCTGCTCTTCGTCTTTGTGCTGCTGCCTCATTTCGGAATCGACAACAGCGACAGGCCGGTCGACTTCTGGATACGCACCGCGGGCAGCATTCTGTTCACGATTGCGCCTTTCACGCTGGCCTACGTCGTGCTGGTGCAGCGCGCCATGGATGTGCGCGTGATTGTGCGCACCGGTACACGCTACCTGCTGGCGAAGGCATTCCTGTACGTGGTACAGTCGGCCCTGATTTTTCTGGCGACCTGGCTGCTTCTGCTGCCGATCTTCTCAAAGAAGCAATCGACCGCCTCTGACGTGGCCGCCGGCGCGGTCTTTCTCATGCTGGTCGTTGGCCTGCGTCTGGGCCTGGCAAAGCGCGCGCAGGATTGGATCGACCGCAGGTTCTTCCGCGAGGCCTACAACGCCGAAGTCGTATTGAACGAGCTTTCAGACGAGGTTCGCCGTTTTACCGAGACAGCGCCGCTGCTCGAGACCGTCGTTCGTCGCGTGGCCGAAACTCTGCACGTGGACCAGGTGGCGATGCTGCTGCGCCGCGGCGAATTCTTTCATCTGCAGCAGTCCATCGGGGTTTCATTCGGATCGAACGGAACGGCGATGCTCAACGCAGGCGCGCTGGTGCTGCCCGCGCAGGCCTCCGCGGTGCGCTATCTTGCTTCGACGAATGAGCCGGCGAGGCTTTATCGCGACGATCCTGATGCCTGGTACCTGATGGCGGGCATGAGCGAGCGACAGTTCCTCGACACCATCAACGCCGAGCTTCTGCTGCCGCTGCCGGGGCGCAACCGGCTGATGGGCGTGATGGCGCTCGGTCCCAAGCGCTCGGAGGCTGCTTATACGCAGGCCGATCTGCACATGCTGCAGACCGTTGCTACGCAGACCGGGCTGGCGATCGAGATTTCGGAGCTGGCGCGGTCACTGGCGACCGAGGCAGCGCAGCGCGAGCGCGTAAATCGTGAGATCGAGATTGCACGCGAGGTGCAGGAGCGGCTCTTTCCGCAGGAGATGCCGCAGTTGCCCGGCGCTACCATCGCGGGAGCGTGCCGGCCGGCGCTGGGCGTGGGCGGCGACTACTATGACGTCTTCGAGCTGACGGATGGCAGGACAGGCCTTGCGATTGGCGACGTAAGCGGCAAGGGAATCGCCGCGGCGCTGCTGATGGCCAGCCTTCGCGCCAGCCTGCGCGGCGTCACGCTCGACAACCCGCGCGACTTCGCCAACCTGATGGACAAGGTGAACCGGCTGGTTTACGAGGCCTCGGCCTCGAATCGCTACGCGACATTTTTCTTTGCGGCTTACGACCCGAAGACGCGGCAGCTGGATTGCGTGAATGCAGGACACAATCCACCCATCATCCTGCGCCGCAGGGCAGATGGAGGCCAGGACGCTATCCGTCTTGAGGCAGGTGGACCGGTGGTTGGTCTGCTGCCCGTGGCTCCATATACAGAGGAGTCGATCGTGCTTGAGCCCGGCGATGTGCTGCTGCTTTATACCGATGGCATCAGCGAAGCCATGACGCACGAGGACGAGGAGTGGGGCGAGGATCGGCTGATCGAAGCTGCTTCAAGGGTGCGGGAGCGGCCGGCTACTGAGATTCTTGTCTCCATCTTTGAAGCGGCAGACAGGTTCACCGCCGGGGCTCCGCAGCATGATGACATGACGCTGCTGGTGCTGAAGCTGGATGACTGAGCGACGCTGATAAACTGGGAATGAAATGATCCTCCCATTTGTCCGTGAACTACTGGCGGATTTGGAGAATACCCCCGCTTTTGAACAGGCTCGACGGCATCTGGCCCTCGGTCATGGGCGCCGTCGTGTGTCCGGACTCACCTCGACGGCTCGTGCGTTGTATCTGCCTCTCTTTGCCCGGGCTGCGAACATCCCCGTCATCGTCGTCGTAGCCGACAACAAGGCTGCCGATGCGTTACAGGTAGCGCTGCGGGCAGGCTGCGAGCTGACCGGCGCCATTCCGTCGAATCGCGTGCTCAAGCTGCCCGCACATGATGTGCTGCCATTTGAGAACCTCTCGCCGCACCCTGAAGTCCAGGAGCAGCGCGCGGCTACGCTCTGGAAGATGGCGACCGGCGATGCTTCGATTGTGATCGCTCCTGTGGAAGCGGTAGCGATGAAGCTCTTCTCGCAGTCGTTCTACGGTGGGCTGGCGCAGACGCTGCGCCGTGGCGAAGAAGTGGATGTGGAGACACTGCTCGCTCATCTTTCCAGCGTCGGTTACACCCCGATGGATATCGTCGAGATGCCGGGCCAGTACACGCGCCGTGGCGGTATTCTCGATGTTTACTCGCCCGAAACCGATCGGCCTGTGCGCTTCGAGTTTTTCGGCGATGAGATCGAGACCATCAAGAAGTTCGACCCGGAAACGCAGCGCTCTGCCGCGCCGCTCGACGAAGCCCGCCTGCTGCCGCTGACGGAAATTCCGGTAAGCGAGAAGCTGTTGGCGGCGGTGCATACGCGCCTGAGCGGCACCGATCGCATCGATGCAGGCGACGACGCCGAGCTGGTCGAGCGGGCTGTGACTGCAGGCGGAGTGACGGTCTTTCCAGGCTGGGAGTTTTTCGCAGGCGTAGCCGGAGCAAACAGCACGCTCTTCGACCTCTTTCCGCGTTGTTCGCTCTTCGTGGAAGAGCCGGCGATGATCCAGAACCAGATCGAGCGCTGGTGGAACAAGATTGAGCAGCGCCACGACCGGTCGAGCATAGGGTCGCTGATTACGCCGTCCGATATCTATCTGCAACCGGAGATTCTTTCGGCAAAGCTGAATTCGCACCCCGGCATCGACATCGACCAACTGGGCGCGGTCGATGTTCTGGACGAGGACCAGACGCTGGGCGAGATCGCCTTTCACTCGCGACCCACGCTGCGCTTTCACGGTTCCATCCCGGCCATGATCGAGCAGATTCGCACCCTGATGACGCAGGAAGTGCGCATGCTGTTGGTGGCTCCGAACCAGGGCGAAGTGGAGCGGCTGGCGAACCTGCTGCGCGAGTACGAACTGCCGTACCGGCTGGGCAGCCGCCTGCAACACACCGGCAGCGAAAACATCTACGACGAGACAAGCTATCTCGCGGGCAACCTGCGCACTCCGGTCATCGTTCGCAGCGCGCTGTCGAATGGCGTGAGCCTGCCCGAGAACAACCTCGTCGTCTTCGGTGCGAATGATTTCTCAGACGATGCTGATGTGACGGCTCGTCCGGCCGCTAAGAAGTCGAAGACCGCTGCATTCGTTTCAGATTTCCGCGACCTTACGGTCGGCGATTACGTTGTCCACGTCGAGCATGGCATCGCCTGTTACAAGGGCCTGCGCCAGATCGAACAGGACGGCACCATCATCGACTTCATGGTGCTCGAGTTTGCGGAAGAGGCGCGACTCTATGTACCGCTGACGCGACTCGACCTCATCCAGAAATATCGTTCGACCGATGCAGGACCTGCGCCGGTACTGAACCGCCTGGGCACGCAGCAGTGGGCGAAGACAAAAGCCCGCGTGCGCAAGGCGATGGAAGACATGGCCGATGAGCTGCTGAAGCTATATGCGCAGCGCGCTTCGGCGAAGGGCCATTCGTTCAATCCTGACAATGAATTTCAGCGCGAGTTCGAAGATGCCTTCGATTACAACGAGACCGACGATCAGCTGAACGCGATCAACGACATCAAGCGCGACATGGAGTCGACGCAGCCGATGGATCGCCTGCTGTGCGGCGACGTAGGCTACGGAAAAACCGAAGTCGCCATGCGCGCGGCCTTCAAGGCAGTGCAGGACGGCAAGCAGGTAGCGGTGCTGACGCCGACGACCGTGCTCAGCTTCCAGCACTTTGAGACATTCAAGAAGCGCTTCAAACTCTTCCCGGTTAACATCGAGCTGATCTCTCGCTTCCGCACGCCGAAGGAGCAGAAGGATATTCTCGAACGCACCGAGGCTGGCAAGGTCGATATCCTCATCGGCACGCACAGGCTCTTGTCGAAGGACCTGAAGTTTCAGGATCTCGGTCTGCTGGTCGTCGACGAAGAGCAGCGCTTTGGCGTGCGCCACAAGGAACGCCTGAAGCAGATGCGCCGCGAGATCGATGTGCTGGCCATGAGCGCCACGCCGATTCCGCGAACGCTGCATATGTCGCTCGTGGGCCTGCGCGACATGAGCGTGATCGAGACGCCGCCGAAGGATCGCATGGCGATTCAGACCATTGTGGCGAAGTTCGATGAGAAGCTGGTCCGTTCCGCAATTGAGGTCGAGTTGGAGCGAGGCGGCCAGGCTTATTTCGTACACAATCGCGTCGAAACAATCTATGAACTCGCCGCGAAGATTCGTGAACTTGTGCCCACTGCACGGGTGATCGTCGGTCATGGGCAGATGGCCGAGGGCGAGCTTGAGAAGGTGATGCTCGCGTTCATGAACCAGGAGTATGACGTGCTGGTGGCGACGTCGATCATCGAGAATGGCCTCGATATTCCTCTCGCGAACACGATCATGATCAATCGCGCCGACCGGCATGGGTTGTCAGAGCTGTACCAACTGCGTGGCCGCGTGGGCCGTTCAAATCGCCGTGCATATTCCTATCTGTTGATTCCACCGGAACAGCAGTTGACTGATGTTGCGCGACGCAGGCTGGCGGCGCTGAAAGAGTTTTCCGATCTTGGCGCAGGCTTCAAGATTGCCGCACTCGACCTGGAGTTGCGCGGAGCGGGCAATATGCTGGGCGGCGAACAGAGCGGCCATATCGAATCGATCGGCTTCGAGATGTACACGACCATGCTCGAAGAAGCGGTTGGCAAGCTTAAGGGTGAGGAGCGCGTCGAGAAGCAGCCGACGCAGCTCAGCCTGGGCATCGGCCTGCGCATCGACGAGAGCTACATCGGCGAAGAGAATCAGCGTCTGCGCATGTACAAGCGCATCGCCGGTGTGCAGACGGAGCGCGAGCTGGAGGATGTGCGCGCCGAGCTCGAGGATCGCTACGGTCCCATGCCGGATAGCCTACGCCTGCTGCTCGATGCGGCGAATCTGCGCCTGGAGTGCGAAGCCATGGGCGTGGCGCAGATCGACCGCAAGCGCGAGATGCTCCACATCCGATTCAACGAAGATGCGGGCATCGATCCGGGCAAGCTGATGAAGATGGTGGCGAAGAACACGAAGCGTGGTGCACAATTCACACCGCAGGGTGTGCTGAAGTACCTGCTTGTCTCACCCAAGCCGGATGACGTCATCACGGAGATCCGCCTGCTGCTGGATGAGCTCGCTGCGCGGCAGGAAGTCGCCGGATAAGATACTGTTTCAATTACAAATTTCGAGGCCTTATGAAACGTACGATATGTTCCACGCTTTTGATCGCCGGAGGCATGATGGCAACGACTTTGCAGGCGCAGGCTGCCGATCCGGCAGCGAACTTCCGCCATCTTGCCGATGAATATTTTTCGCAGGTCTATTACAAGTTCTCGCCAACAGGTGGAACCGCGGCGGGCCTGCACAAGTACGATCCGATCCTTGAGGATTACAGCAGCGCCGGCGTCGAGAAAGAGATTGCGGCGCTCAAGCAGTACGAGGCGAAATTCGATGCGGTTTCAGAGACCGGACTCGACCTTAGCACGCAGGGCGACCTGGCCATGGTGCGGAATAATATTCGTGGCGCCCTGCTGACGCTCGAGACGATTCGCCCGTGGGAGAAGAATCCTGACAACTACTCGAGCGGCATCACCAACAGCGCCTTCGTGCTGATGGAGCGCAAGTTTGCACCTGCCGATGATCGCCTGCGTTCGCTGATTGCCCGCGAGAAGCAGATGCCTGCCGTCTTCGCCGAAGCGCGGAAGAACCTGAAGAATCCTCCGAAGATCTACACGGAGATCGCGCTTGAGCAGCTGCCGGACATCATCAGCTTCTTCGAGAACGATGTGCCCTCGGCCTTTACCGACGCGAAGGACAAGGCAACCATCGACGAGTTTCACAAGACCAATGCTGCGGTCATCGCCGCGCTGAAGGACTACGAGCAGTGGCTGAAGACCGACCTGCTGCCACGCTCGAATGGCGACTTCCGCATCGGCGCCGATGCCTTCTCGAAGAAACTGCAGTATGACGAGATGGTCGACACGCCACTGCCAAAGCTGCTCGACATCGCTTATGCCGATCTGCATCGCAACCAGGCCGAGTTCGAGAAGATCGCGAAGGAAGTAGACCCGAACAAGACGCCGAAGCAGGTGCTGGCGGAGCTGGCGACGATTCATCCTGCGCCCGATCAACTGCTGCAGGCGTTTCATGATCGCTTCAATGGAGAGATCGCCTTCATCCACGAGAAGAAGATCATCACCATCCCCTCCGACGTACAGCCGGTGCTCGAGGAGACGCCTCCCTTCATGCGCGCAACCACGCAGGCTTCGATGGATTCGCCGGGACCGTTCGAGGCGAATTCGAAGACTGCCTACTTCAACGTGACACTGCCCGAGAAGAACTGGACGCAGGAGCACATTGCCGAGCACATGGCAGCATTCAATGTCGGCACGGTCATCAGCACCTCGGTGCATGAAGCATACCCCGGCCACTATGTGCAGTTTCTGTGGGTGAACCACTCGCCGATGAGCCAGGTGCGTAAGATCATCACCTCGAATACGAATGTTGAAGGATGGGCACACTACTGCGAGCAGATGATGCTCGATGAAGGTTATGGGCAGCCGGGGGCGGGTGCGAAGGACGAGCACGAGGCACGGCTCGTTAAACTCGGCCAGCTTCAGGATGCGCTCTTGCGCGACGCGCGCTTCATCGTCGGCATCAAGATGCACACCGGCCAGATGACGCTCGATCAGGCGCAGGATTTCTTCGTGTCCGAGGGCTACCAGTCGCGTTCGATCGGTTCGATCGAGACCAAGCGCGGCACCTCCGATCCGACCTATCTCTACTACACGCTGGGCAAGCTCGAAATCCTGAAACTGCGGGCCGATGTGAAGGAAAAAGAGGGTTCAGGCTTCTCGCTGCAGAAATTTCATGACGATTTCATGCGTCAGGGCGGCGCTCCCATCAAGATCGTAAGAAAGGCGATGCTGGGCGACGATTCGCCAACGCTCTAATCTGCATCTCAGCAACATGGCAGCACAGATCGGCTATTGTGCTGCCATCCGTTTGTCTGTCAGACTGGACAGAAATCTGCCGTAATCCAATCAAAGCGAAGGACTTCCCGCATGAAAGCAAAGGTACGCAAAGCAGTATTTCCGGCAGCTGGTTTCGGAACCCGTTTTTTGCCTGCTACCAAGGCCATCCCCAAGGAAATGCTGGCCGTAGTCGATAAGCCGATCATCCAGTACGGCGTCGAAGAGGCGCTGGCCGCGGGATGCGAAGAGATCATCATCATCACGGCACGCGGCAAGACATCCATCGAAGACCACTTCGATACCAGCTACGAGCTTGAGGCCACGCTTGAGAAAAAGAATAAGACAGCTCTGCTCGAGATCGCTCGCAGCGTGTCGAACATGGCGCAGATTTCGTATGTGCGCCAGAAGGAAGCCAAGGGCCTGGGCCATGCTGTACTGATGGCGAAAGAGCTGGTAGGCAATGAGCCCTTCGCGGTGCTGCTGCCCGACGATGTGATGGACGGCAAGGTTCCCTGCCTCAAGCAGATGATCGACGTCTTCGATGAAACCCAGTCCTCGATCCTGGCGACGATGGAAGTCGAAGGCCCGGCGATCTCGGCTTACGGTGTGATGGCCGGAACGCAGTCGTCGAAGAATCCGCGCCTGATGGAAGCGACCGGCATGGTTGAGAAGCCGAAGTTCGAAGATGCTCCTTCGAAGAATGCCATCGTTGGCCGTTATGTGCTGACTCCGGCAATCTTCGACCTGCTCGAGAAAATTGAGCCGGGCGCAGGCGGCGAACTGCAGCTGACCGACGGTATCCTGGGCCTGCTCAAAACAGAGAAGGTCTACGGTTACAATTTCGAGGGCGTCCGCCACGATGCCGGTGACAAGCTGGGCATGCTCAAGGCAACGGTCGACTTCGCGCTGAAGCGTGAGGATCTTGGACCGCAGTTCCGCGAGTATTTGAAGTCGCTTTCGCTTTAGTCTTTTGTCTTCCCGAATCGGGATGACAAGCCTAACTAAAAAGCCCGGACCTAAAGGTCCGGGCTTTTTTGTGGAGCAGAGCATCGCGGCCTACTTCAGCAGTGGAACGCCCAGTAGAAGCATCGCCACAGCAGTCGCGACGGTTCCACAACCGATGATCAGCAGAATCTTCCCGGCCTGGCGGTTCTGCCTGTACCAGTTTTCGCGGGAGCCGCTCATCGTTTCCGCAGTACGACGGCCGTAGATGTGGTTGGGTGGCACCTTGCCGAGAATCAGGGGAATCGAAAAGACGATCAGCACCACGCCGACAAGCCCAAAGCCGATCATAGTCGTTCTCCGTTCCTGCCCTGGCTAAGTGTCGCGCGTCATGTCTGCGCGATCAAGCGCAAACAAAAAGCCCGGACCTTTCGGTCCGGGCTTTTTATTTGCGAAAGGCTTAGGCTGCGGTTTCTGCGTCGCCCTTGACGGTGACGGAAACGTGAGCGGTGACTTCGCGGTGCAGCTTGACCGGCACGTGGAACTCACCGACCTGCTTGAGCGGCTCGTCGAGCTGGATCTTGCGGCGGTCGATGTTGAAGCCCTTGGCTTCGAGCGCCTGCGCGATGTCAGCCGAGGTGACCGAACCGAAGAGGTGATCGTTCTCGCCAACCTTGCGCTCGAAGACCAGAGCGGCTTCGTTGAGCTGGAGCACGAGCGCTTCTGCTTCGGTCTTTTCCTTGGCGGAGAGGCGCACAGCCTTCGCCTTCATCTGCTCGATGACAGCCTTGTTGGCAGAGGTGGCTTCCATGGCCAGCTTTTTCGGCAGCAGGTAGTTGCGGCCGTAGCCGTCGGCTACCTTCACCACGTCTCCGCGGTGGCCGAGGTTGTTTACGTCTTCTTTGAGGATGACTTCCATTTCAATCTCCAATAAAAGGGGCGCGATGCCCGATTCCCAAGGCGGCGCTACGGCCGCCCGTGTGCACTAGTAGCGCGCGGCGAAAGGCAGCAACGCGATGTTGCGGGCCTGCTTGATGGCGCGGGTCAGGCGGCGCTGGTGCGTGGTGCAGACACCAGTCAGGCGGCGGGGCACAATCTTGCCACGCTCGGCCACAAACTGCTGCAGCAGGCGCACGTCGCGGTAGGGGATCGCGTCGATCTTCTCGGTGCAGAACTTGCAGACCTTCTTGCGGCGGAAGAACTTGCGTCCGCCGGGGCCGCCAGGGCCACCAGAGCGGGGGCCACCCGGGCCGCCGGTGCGAGGTGCGGAAGTGGAGGGCGCTCCACCTTCGTGGGCGCGTTGCGGTGTTGTTTCGTCAGCCATGGTATTTCCTATCCTTCATCTGGGCCGGCTTGCCAGCCCGTCGAAAACGAATATTTTTCTGCAGCGATTCAGCATGGGCAGAACCGCTTTCAACAAACTTCTTAAGCGGTGGCTTCTGCCGGAGCTGCTTCAGCCGGAGCAGCTGGGGCTGCAGGAGCTTCAGTGGCCTGCGGCTGGGCGCTCAGCTTCTTGCGCGTCGCGCGCAGGGCCTTCATCTTGTCGATGCGCTTCTGCTCTTCGTCCATGCGAACGGTGATGAACTTGATGACAGGCTCGGTCACGCGGAGGCGGCGCTCGATCTCGGCAATCAGCTTGCCATCGGCGTCAACGGTCATCAGAACGTAGTTGCCGTCGTTGAACTTGCGCACGGTGTAGGCCAGCTTGCGGCGGCCCATCTTTTCGGTCGAGCGAACGCTTCCGCCACCATTGGTGACCGTCTGCTCAAAGCCGGCGATCAGCTTGTCGAGTTCTGCGTCCTCAATATCAGGACGGACGATGTACATTACTTCGTAAAAACGTGCCATGCTGCTTCTCTTTTCCCTGGAACGCGGCGGCAATCTGTCACCGTGACCATTCTGAATTCTTTACTGCTATTCGCTTACTCCGCGGGTCCGTTGTCCCTGCGGTTAAATTCGTTCATCGCGGTGGCAATTCCCTGACCCACCGTCACTTCTACTGCCTGCGCCACGCGGTCGAGAACCTCGTCGAGTGCCGCCAGATCTGCTTTGCGCAGCGGCGCCAGCAGATAATCCTTGCCACGCCGGAATGCGCTTGCCGGACTTCCATCCGACCCGACCCCGATGCGGATACGAGCCCAGTCCTCGGAGCGGATCGATCCGTTGATCGACTTTGCCCCGTTATGCCCTGCTGCGCTTCCGCGTTCTTTCACACGGAACGTGCCCATGGGGAAAGCCAACTCGTCGTACAAAACCAGCATGTCGCGGAGCGGATCGACGCCAAACTCTTCGGCCAGCGCCGCGACGGAAAGGCCGCTTAAGTTCATGAAGGTTTCCGGCTTCGCCAGGATGACTTCGCGGCCTGCAATCTGAATCTTCGCCGTCAGAGCGCGGCAGCGGCGGTTGGCCACCGTAGCGCTATACCGTTCGGCGATCCTGTCGACTGCGAGAAAGCCCGCGTTGTGCGGCGTGAACTGGTACTCGATGCCCGGATTGCCGAGCCCGACAACCAGGAACACACCGCTTCGGGAAGCTTCGTTCGCAGTCGGCAAGGTTTACTTCTTTGCGCCCTTCGCGTCGGCTGCCGGAGCGGCTGCTGCGTCGGTCTTGCCCTTCTTGACGACTTCGGGCTCGGCCGGGGTCGTGCCTTCGGCCGGTGCTGCTTCTTCCTTGATCGCGACAACGTGCGCAACCGTGGCATCTTCCTCGTCAAGGAACTTCAGCTTGTCCGAGTGCGGCAGGTCGGAGACGCGGATGGCATCACCAATCTTCAGTTCGGACACGTCGACGTCGATGTGGCTCGGAATATCGCCCGGGAGGCACTCGACCGAAACTTCACGCAGCACGTGGTCGAGCAGTCCGCCCTCGTTCTTCACGCCGAACGGGATGCCGATCAGCTGTACCGGAACTTCGACGGTCATGGTCTTGTCGAGAGCGATACGCTTGAGATCGATGTGCATGAGCGTGCCCTTGATGGGCTCGTACTGCCAGTCGACGATCATGGCCTTGGTCTTGGCGGTCGAACCGCTGATCTCGAGGTCGAAGATCGAGTTGTGGCCGGCTTCCGAGTGCAGAATCTTCTGGATCTGCTTGGGGTCGACTTCGATGGCCACCGCGGGCTCGGAGGCGCCGTAAACCACGGCGGGGATCTTGCCCTTCACGCGTACGCGGCGTGCTGCATTCTTGTTGAACTTGCCCTCGCGGGGCGTAGCTGCGACAACTTCCTGACTGATCATTTTCTTTTCCTTCGGGCACGGGATATTTCCCGCTCCCTTCTCGGCGACCGTTGCGGGCCGCGCACTGTGTCATGCAACCAATCGAACTAACAGCACGAAGCCAATAGTCAAAAGCCGCGTTTAGTTGAAGAGCGAGCTTACGCTCGTCTCCATGTGAATGCTCTCGATGGTTGCGGCCAGAAGGCCGGACACCGAGCGCACCTTGATCTTGCTCACCTTCTGCGCTTCTTCGCGCAGAGGGATGGAATCGGTTACAACCAGTTCCTCAAGCCGGGAGTTCGCGATGCGCTCAATCGCCGGGCCCGACAGAACGGCGTGCGAAGCGCATGCGTAGACCTTGGTAGCGCCCTGCTCAAGCAAAGCGTCTACGGTCTTTACCAGCGTGCCGGCCGTGTCCACGATGTCGTCGATGATCAGGCAGGTGCAGCCCTTTACGTCGCCGATCACGTGCATCACTTCCGTCACGTTGATATCCGTCCGGCGCTTGTCCACAATCGCCAGCGGAGCTCCCATCTTGGTCGCGAAGAAGCGCGCACGTTCCACGCCTCCCGCATCCGGCGATACCACGGTCAGCTTCGGCAGGTTCAGGTCACGGAAGTAGCTGACCATTACCGGGCTGGCGAACATGTGGTCCACCGGGATATTGAAAAAGCCCTGAATCTGGGCTGCATGCAGATCCATGAAGAGGGCACGGTTCGCACCGGCCGTCGTCAGCAGATCGGCAACCAGCTTCGACGAAATCGCTACGCGCGGACGATCCTTACGATCCTGCCGGGCATAGCCGTAGTACGGAACAACCACCGTGATGCGAGCCGCCGATGCACGCTTCAGTGCGTCGATCATCACCAGCAGCTCCACGAGGTGCTGGTCAACCGGATAGCAGGTCGGCTGAACCACGAAAACGTCAGCGCCGCGAACGTTCTCAAGCAGCTGGAAGTAAATCTCTCCATCGGCGAAGCGCTGCATCTTGGTTTCACCAAGCGTAACGCCGATATGCTTGCAGATCTCAGAGGCCAGGGCCCGGTTTGCAGAGCCCGTAAAAATCTTGAAGTGCTTATCTTCACTGTACGAACGGCCCTTTTTCTTCTCAGGCTTCGGCTCGTTGTGCGATTTCGATGCGCCCTGTTCTGCTGCTGCTCCTACGCCTTCGGTTACCGGCAATTCCACTACTGTCGTTTCGTTCTTCACAAGATCCTCCAAGCTGGTTGGCTGTGGGTTGTCCTGCACATATTTTTCTGGCCTTCTTGCTGCCAGGGCCGACCTGCCGTACGGTTCGACGGCAATGTTTTCTGGCTGGGCGACTAGGATTCGAACCTAGACAAAGTGCTCCAAAGGCACTTGACCTACCGTTAGTCGATCGCCCAGTACAACAAAACTCAATCCGCTATGACTCTCGACCCTTCGGCGCGGCCCGATTTTGGCCGCGTCGAACAGAAAGGCACTTGACCTACCGTTAGTCGATCGCCCAGTACAACAAAACTCAATCCCGCTATGACTCTCGACCCTTCGGCGCGGCCCGATTTTGGCCGCGTCGAACAGAAAGGCACTTGACCTACCGTTAGTCGATCGCCCAGTACAACAAAACCTAAGAATCTAACTTGCCGATTCAATCAATGAGGCCCAATATTCCTGCCGCAGGAGGGTTTTTGTCCTTAGCGAGCGGATACCGGCCTTTGCTAACCGTTGTTCGGCCAGCTCCGCTGCTTCGAGGTTCGGATAGAGGCCGAAAAGGGCCGATCCGGAACCGGAAAGCGCTGCATAGACAGCCGACTGCTCCGGAGCAAGGTCAGAACCCGTAAGAATGCGCTTGATTTCACCGAGGAGGGGACTTTGTGGGAAAACCACTTCTTCGAAGTCGTTTTCAATCCCGGTTCGGACAAGCGCGAGAAGCGGATTCCCGGCCAGGCCCCCCGCATTGCGGGAGACACCGGAGGAGTGCGGCTCGCATAATGCAGAAGCGAAGATCCGACTCAACCTGTCTAGTCTATCCGACGCCTCCTGGGCGGTCAATGCGGAAGACGCGTGGAGCGCGTCCCAGTCGCGAAAAGCCTGTGGAGTGGAGACCCCAATCTCGGGTAGCGCGACAATACACCATGTTTGTGGCAGATCGGGCATGGGGTAGACGGCTTCGCCGCGATTCACGCCAAGAACGGATCCGCCGATAAGGAACAGTGGGACGTCCGAGCCAACCTCCGCCGCGATCTTCAGGCGCTCGCCGGCGGGAAGAAGCGGCGCGCCAAGTGTCTCCAGTTCACGCTCCAGTGCGATCAATGCGGCGGCGGCATTTGCGGAACCGGCTCCCATGCCGCCCTGAATCGGCAACCGCTTCTCTATATGAATGTGTACCTTAGCAGCGAAGTGGAGAGCGCTCAGGGCGAGGTCGACGGCTTTAAAGGCGGTGTTGCGGGCATCTGTGGGAACGCGCTCGTTGTTGGTGGTCAGGGTGATGGAAGTTGCCGCCGCCGCCGAAACCTCAACGGATACCAGGTCATGAGCGTCGAGGGTCTGGTAAAGGGTCGACAGAGCGTGGAAGCCGTCCGGGCGGGTCGGCCCGATGGCCAGGCCCAGGTTGATTTTGGAATAGGAACGGACGGTAGTCGTCATGCGTTTGTTATTTTAACTTTCCGTATCTGAAACAACGAGTTACAGGCAAAATCGGCTAGACTACCGCTACATGAAACAAGTTGCAGCTGTCTCGATCGCCGCAATTCTGTTCTCCTGCGCTGCTTGTGGGCAGGTCAACGCCGGTGCCATCCATGAACAGCCGGTTCGCACCAGGCACGCCATGGTGGTGAGCATTCATCACCGGGCGACCGATGCCGGCGTCCAAATCCTTGAAGAAGGCGGGAACGCTGTTGACGCCGCAGTGGCGACCGGCTTCGCTCTTGCCGTGGTGCATCCTGCGGCCGGAAACCTGGGGGGCGGCGGATTCATGCTGATTCATCTCCAGGAAAGCGGCAAGGATACCTTCCTCGACTACCGCGAACGTGCTCCGCAGGCTGCTACCGCGAAGATGTACCTGGACGCGAAAGGCAATCCCATTCCCGATGCCAGCATCACCGGCTACAGGGCCATCGGTGTTCCCGGGTCGGTGGCGGGCATGGTCTATGCCGAGAAGAAGTACGGAAAGCTCGGGCTTGAAAAGGTGATGGAGCCGGCGATCCGGCTGGCCGAGGAAGGGTACGTGCTTTCGGAGGACGAAGCGGCGGCGCTGCATAATCCTCAGCTGGCAAAGTTTCCCGAGTCGCGCAGTCTCTTCCAGCGTAACGGCGATTTCTACCGTCCGGGTGAGTTCTTCCGCCAGCCCGAGCTGGCCGAGACACTGAAGACCATCTCCACCGATCCCGACGATTTCTACCATGGACGCATCGCCAGGAAGCTGGCTGCGGATGTGCAGAAGGGCGGAGGCCTGATTACGACTGAGGATCTCGCGCGCTACTCCGTAAAAGAGCGCGAGCCGCTGACAGGCACTTACAACGGTTACACGATCGTAAGTGCGCCGCCGCCTTCGTCCGGGGGCGTGGCACTGATCGAGATGCTGAATATCCTCGAAGGCTACAATCTCGGCCGCTGGCCGGATCGCTCGCCTGAAGAGATGCACCTGATTGTCGAGGCTTTCCGGCGCGCTTACATGGACCGGATGGATTATCTCGGCGATCCCGATTATGTGAAGGTTCCGGTCGACGAGCTTACAGACAAGAAGTACGCGGCCTCATGGCGGAAGAGCATCACTGCCGACCAGGCGAGCGCCTCGAAAGACCTGAAGCGGCCTGAAGGGTTCTTGCCTTCGCCGCCGACCATGGCGGACGTGCGGCATGAGTCGACCGAGACGACGCACTACTCGGTGATGGACGCGGACGGCAATGCGGTCTCCGTCACGACCACGCTCAACAACGGCTTCGGTTCGGGCGTGACGGCGAAGGGGCTGGGTTTCGTGCTCAACGATGAGATGGATGATTTTGCCGCCAAGCCTGGCACCGCAAACATGTTTGGACTGGTGCAGGGACCGGCAAACTCGATTGCGCCCGGAAAACGGCCGCTCTCGAGCATGACGCCGACGATCGTGCTCAAGGATGGTCAGGTGCGCTTTGTGCTCGGTTCGCCGGGCGGGGGCCGCATCATCACGACGGTCGCCAACATCTTTCTCAGCGTCGTGGATGAAGGGCTGAATATCCAGGAGGCGGTCGATGCGCCGCGCTTCCATCACCAATATCTGCCGGACGAGTTGGATGTCGAGCCGGGGCTCTCTGCCGCCACAATGGAGGGCCTGCGTTCGCTGGGTTACGACGTGAAGGTCGACGGGCACTGGAGCGATGGAGAATGTATCGCGGTCGATCCAAAGACGGGCGAACTCGAAGGCGGACAGGATCACCGCCATCATTTCGGGAAAGCCGCCGGCTACTGACTGTCCTGTAACTGGTCAGTTTCTCGGTGCAGGAAGACTCCCCGGAAGATGAGAAGATAGGGCAGAGGGGAAACTCCCAGGTCTTATTCATGCTGAAGGTCATCTCGTCTCACGTTTTTCTCCGCAATCGTCTGCATCCGGGTCTGCTTGACAGCCTGCAAAAGTCCGGCGCGCAGGGCGTGGAACTCTACGCCGCGAAGCAGCACATCGACTACACAAACAGGTCCGAAATTCGGGAGCTTGCGAACTGGTTCGGATCGAATTCGCTCGAACCTTTCTCGGTGCATGCGCCGCTCTTTCCGGATTTTGAAATGGGCCGAGCCGGCGCACCGTATGTGAACGTGATTCATCCTGAGAAATCGCGCCGCATCGACGCCATGGACGAGATGAAGCGCGCGCTCGAGGTGGCGGAGCAGATTCCTTTCCGCTTTATGGTGGTGCATCTCGGCGAAAGGGGCGATGCGTGGAGTCCGCGCGCGCTCGAGTTTTCGATGACCGCGCTCGAGCATCTGCGCGCCTTTGCGAACCCACTGGGCGTGAAGCTGCTGGTCGAGAACCTGCAGAGCGATGTGACGACGCCAGGGCATCTGCTCGAGATTCTCAACACCGGCCACTTCGATGATATTGGCGTATGCCTGGACACGGGGCACGCGCATCTTGGCGATGGTGTCAGCTCGACATTGACCGAATTGAAGGATCGCCTGCGCTCCTCGCACATTCACGACAATATGGGTGACCGTGATACGCATCTGTGGCCGGGCGACGGCACGATCCGCTGGGACGAGGTGTATGAGGGGCTGAAGCTGGCTCCCCACGTGCCCGCCGGAGTGCTCGAAATTCACTATTCGTTCGGGGAGAATCCTGACTACGTGACGGAAAGAGCTGCGAAGGCTTTTGAGAGTTTCTAAAAATGCGTCTGGTTGTTCGGAATGCCGGATTGGTTTCGCTGTGTAGGCGCGGCCTGAGGAAAGATTCCACCTCAGCGGCTAAAGCCCCATGCTACCGGGAGTCGCATTCGTTCGGGTTTAGACCGGAGATTTTGCAGGTCGAAAGAAACAGGAATTACTTATGTCTGAAGAAGTAAAAAACGAAACAGTATCGGCGAGCGAAGAAAAACCACTCACCACGATTGCGAAGATCGGCGATTACGAGGGCGGCTCCGTCACGCTGCGCGGATGGCTCTACAACCTTCGCGAGAGCGGCAAGCTGCTCTTTCCCATCTTTCGCGACGGCAGCGGAACCATCCAGGGCATCGTGCCCAAGGCTGCGGTGAAGCCTGAAGTCTTCGAGGCCATCAAGGGGCTTACGCAGGAGTCGAGCGTGATCGTCACCGGCAAGGTCCGTGCCGACAAGCGCGCGCCCGGCGGCTACGAACTCGACGTTGAAGACATTGAAGTCGTGCAGCGTGTGCCCGAAGACGTGCCCTTTCCGATCTCACTCAAAGAGCACGGCACCGATTTCCTCATGGAGCACCGGCACCTGTGGATTCGCACGCCTCGCCAGGCGGCGATCCTGCGCATCCGCGCCGAGATCATCAAGGCGGCGCGTGACTTCTTTGACGATCGTGGATTCACGCTGACAGATCCGCCGATTCTTACTCCGGCAGCATGTGAAGGTACGAGCACGCTCTTCCCAGTGGAGTACTTCGGCGATGAAGCCTACCTGACGCAGAGCGGACAGCTCTACATTGAGAGCACCGCGCTAGCGCTGGGTAAGGTCTATTCCTTCGGGCCGACCTTTCGCGCAGAGAAGTCGAAGACGCGCCGCCACCTGACCGAGTTCTGGATGGTCGAGCCGGAAGTCGCCTTCTGCGATCTTGACGGCTTGATGGAACTGGCGGAGAACTTCCTGAGCTTCATCGTCGATCGCGTGCTGACGAAGCGCATGGCCGACCTCAAGGTCATTCAGCGTGACGTAACCAAGCTCGAAACCATCAAGGCGCCGTTCCCGAAGATCAGCTATGACGAAGCCGTGAAGATGCTGAACGATGCGCATGCCAAGGGGCTGCTCGAAAATCCTTTCGAGTACGGCAACGACTTCGGATCGCCGGATGAGACGTACATCTCCTCGCAGTTCGACCGCCCGGTAATGGTGCATCGTTATCCTGCGGCGGTGAAGGCTTTCTATATGGAGCCCGATCCGGAGAACGCGAAATATGCGCTGTGCGTCGATGTACTCGCGCCCGAAGGCTACGGCGAGATCATCGGCGGATCGCAGCGTATCTCGTCTTACGACCTGCTTAAGAGCCGCATTGAAGAACACAACCTGCCGCTCGAGTCTTTCCAGTGGTATCTCGATCTGCGCCGTTATGGATCGGTGCCGCACTCGGGCTTCGGCATGGGCATCGAGCGTGCGGTGGCATGGATCTGCGGACTCGATCACGTGCGCGAAACGATTCCGTTTGCACGCACGCTGAACCGTATCTACCCCTGAGCTTCAGATGACTGCCCACGACAGACTTCCGGATTCGCTCAAGGCGCTGCATGGCGGCGTGCAATCGCTGCCGACGCGTCGCATTGAATTGATCGGTGTGCCACTCGATCTCGGAGCTTCACGCCGAGGTGTCGACATGGGGCCGTCGGCGGCTCGCGTCGCGGGACTCGAAGCGCGGCTGGAGGCCCTGGGGCATGAAGTTCGCGATGGCGGGAATGTTCACGTCGCCATCGCCGAAACCGGACAGGTGGGCGATGAGAGCGCCCGCTACCTGCGTGAGATCACCGAGACCTGCACCAAGGCTGCGGAGATGGTCGAGCAGTCACTGCGAGACGGGCTGACGCCGATCGTTCTTGGCGGCGATCACTCGGTAGCTGCGGGAACTGTCTCCGGTGTTGCGGATTACTATCGCCGCAAGGATCAGAAGATCGGCCTCATCTGGATCGACGCGCATTCCGACATCAATACGCCGGAATCCTCACCCAGCGGCAATGTGCACGGCATGCCGCTCGCAGCGCTGCTGGGACTCGGGCCGGAGCCACTTGCAAACGTGCTCGGCTGGTCGCCGAAAGTGTCTCCCGAAAATGTTGTGCTGGTTGGCGTGCGCGACATCGACGCGACGGAGAAGGAAAACATTCGCCAGGCTGGTGTGACCGAGGTCTACACCATGCGCGATATCGACGAGCGCGGCATGCGCACGGTGATGGAAGAAGCATTGCGCGCTGCCGGTCGCGGTACGGCGGGATATCACATCTCACTCGATATGGATTGGATCGATCCCGAGGATGCGCCCGGAGTGGGCACGCCGGTTCGCGGTGGCGCAACCTATCGCGAGGCGCACCTGGCGATGGAGATCATCGCCGATCATGGACGCATGTTGAGTTTTGAACTGGTCGAGGTGAATCCTGTCCTTGACGAACGCAACCGCACGGCAGAATTGGCGGTTGAGCTTATTTCTTCGGCATTCGGAAAGAAAATTTTGTAGAGAGCTTAAGGAAAAAACAGCATAAATGAAGTCGAAACTACGAGTTGGCATTTTGTTTGGCGGCCGCAGCGGCGAGCATGAGGTTTCACTGCTGTCGGCCGCTTCGGTTCTTAAGGCGATTGATCGTAGGAAGTATGAAGTGGTTCCCATCGGCATCACGAAAGAAGGCCGCTGGGTTACGGCTTCCGACGCGACGCGCCTGCTGAACGGCGAAGCGCACGCCGAGCCGAAGCAGCTTCGCGCTGGCGATCCTGAAGCGACCTCGGCTGCCGCGGTTCTCGCGAAAGGCGAGTCGGTGATTGTTCCCCCGGTTCCTTCGCAGGGCGGAACGGGCGCGCTGGTTCCGTTTGAGACGCAGGCCGCCACTGCTTCCGGGCAGACGCTGAACCTCGACGTCATCTTCCCCGTGCTGCATGGCACCTTCGGAGAGGACGGAACGATCCAGGGGCTGTTTGAGCTGGCTGGAATCGCTTATGTGGGTTCGGGTGTTCTGGGCTCGGCGACCGGTATGGACAAGGATGTGATGAAGAAGCTCTTCGCTGCCGCGAAGCTGCCGATTCCGAAGCATGTCTCATTTCTGCGCGCCGATTGGGAAGCGAATAAGAAGAAGACCATCGCAAAGATCGAAGCTGCGCTGAAGTATCCGCTGTTCGTGAAGCCGGCAAACCTTGGTTCTTCGGTCGGTATCAGCAAAGCGCATGACCGCAAGGAGCTTGGCCCGGCGATTGAGCTGGCTGCGAGCTTCGATCGTAAGATCGTGGTCGAACAGGGAGTGGGCGGCAAACGAGGTAAGGCTCGTGAGCTGGAAGTCGCGGTCCTCGGCAACGACAAGCCCGAGGTTTCGGTCGTCGGCGAGATCGTTCCCGGCAAGGAGTTTTACGACTACGAGGCCAAGTATCTGAGCGAGGGATCGATCCCCGTGATTCCGGCGAAGCTTACGAAGCAGCAGACGAAACAGATCCAGCAGATGGCCATTGCCGCATTCCAGGCCTGCGACTGCTCCGGCCTCGCGCGCGTGGACTTCCTCATGGACCCCGGCGCTTCGGGCCGCATCTATCTGAACGAGATCAACACTTTGCCCGGTTTTACGTCCATCAGTATGTACCCCAAGCTGTGGGCTGCTTCGGGAGTGGCTTATCCCAAGCTGATCGATCGGCTGATTGAGCTGGCACTCGAACGGCGCGCAGAAAAAGATCGCACCAGTTTCAGCCGTTAAGGAACCTCTTGCGGCTGGATGGTGTCATTAGAAGATAGGTAAGCTGACCGCTGAAAGGAAGTTGCCGCGGAATGACTCTGCTCGATGCTCCTGTTTACAACGCCAAGAAAGCACGGCTGATTCGCAATATCACCATCGCTTCGGTGGTGGCTGTCGTTGTTCTGGCCATCGCCACTTACATGCTGTGGAACTGGCCGGCGGAGCATCGCGTGAACAACTTCCTCGCGACCGTAGAAGCCGGAGATATGAATAAAGCCTTCGGCATCTGGAACCACGATCCCGACTGGCAGCAGCATCCCGACAAGTACAAGGATTACGGCTTCGGTCAGTTTTCCAAGGACTGGGGGCCGTCAGGCGACTACGGCGTCATCAAGTCGCATAACATTGTTGTGGCCAAGACGGTTGGCAATGGCGTGGTAATGGGCGTGGATATCAACGGCGGCAAGACCCCGATGTTTCTACGCGTCGATCATGCGACGAAGACGATCGGCTTCTCTCCGGTCGAGCTCTATACTGGCCCGTAAGGGGAGTGGCAAACCTCAGGGGCTAAGGCCACATTCCGAGCGGCTAAAGCCCCATCCCCACCGGCACCTGTAATGTCCGGGCTCAAGCCCGGACATTACCGTATTTTGCGCTGTTACGCTTCGAGCGTGGCCAGCGTCTTCTGCAGACTGGCTTCATCTTCCACATTGAGGCACGTCTGGCCGCGGTCGATCTGACGCATCAGGCCGCAGAGTACCTTGCCCGGACCGGCTTCGATGAAGTGAGTCGGCTGCTGCTCGATCAGCAGGCGTGCCGACTCGACCCAGCGGACAGTTCCCGTTACCTGGCGCACGAGCGCATCGCGCAGGGCACCGGCGCCGGTGACCAGCTGCGCATCCACGTTTATAACTACAGGCACCGCAGCGTTTGAGAAATTGATCTCGCCAAGCAGCGGAGCGAGGCGGTCCTGCGCGGGCTGCATCATGGCGCAGTGGAAGGGGGCACTCACTTTGAGCATCACGACCTTCTTTGCGCCGCGGTCCTTGGCGATGGCTCCCGCCTTTTCGACGGTCGCTGCCGAGCCGGAGATCACTGTTTGCTCAGGCGAATTGAAATTTGCCGGAGAGGCAACGCCGCCGAGTTCCGCCACCGCGTCCGCGCATGCCTTCGAAACCTCTTCGGGGCTCATGCCGAGAATCGCAGCCATGCCGCCTACGCCCTCAGGAACGGCTTCCTGCATGAACCTGCCGCGATTGCGCACCGCGCGCACGGCGTCAGCAAAGGGAAGCACTCCTGCGGCGACATCGGCTGAATATTCGCCCAGCGAATGACCGGCAACGAAAGCAGGAACGATGCCTTTTTCGGCGAGTACGCGCTGTGCGGCGATCGAGACAGTGAAGATCGCGGGCTGCGTGTATTCGGTCAGCTTCAACTGGTCTTCGGGGCCTTCGAAGCAGAGCTGCGAGAGGGAGAATCCGAGGGCTTCGTCGGCTTCTTCGAAGGTCTGGCGGGCGATGGCGAATTTCTCGACGAGATCGCGGCCCATGCCAACGGCCTGCGAGCCCTGTCCGGGAAAAAGAAAGGCGAGCTTTGTTGTACTCATGCAGGACTTATTTCAAATGATTTGCGGCTGCATAGGCAAGCCGGAGAGGATGCCGAGCGGCTATCGAGGCCGTCCAACGAACAGGACATATCCACTGGGATCGGTGATCTCGAAGCCGCGCAGTCTGTCGTGTGTGTCTTCGAGTGAAGCGCTGAAGGCAGCTCCGCGTCCGGCGAACTCTGTTGCGAGCTTGTCCGGGTCGGTTGCGCCTATGTACGCGTCCCATCGCATTTCAGGGTCGCGTTGTGGGTTGGGCAGAGGCTCGGCGTCGCCGGATTTCACGAAGAGCATCGCCCCTCGCGTCCGAGAATGGCGAAGAAGGGTTTACTCTCCGGCTGTTGATTCCAGATCTCGAATCCGAGTTTGTTGGCATAGAAGGCGATCGTCTGCTCGACATCGCTCACGATAAAGAACGGACACATTCTTTCCAGCGTGGGATCGCTCACCGGTCCTCCTTCTCCCTATCTTGTTTCCGCAGCGAAGATCATGTGCCGCGCGAAAAACGGCAGCACTTCGGTCACGATGCGCCCATCATCGCCCCAATATGATTCGCCCCATGCGCCGTTAAACTCTTCGGCTTCGTGCACGATGCTGAACTCGTTTAGCTTATGCGTTAGGGCCTGGTTTGAATAGACATGGTCCTGGTTCTGATCGCTGCGCGCCCAGTCGATCTTGAGAGCGCGCAATGACTTCAGATTGTCGGCATACTGAGGAATGAGCGATTCGAGAAAGAAGCCATCGCGCAGGCGTGCGGTGAGGGCACTGTCGATCACGAGTTTATCGCCGTCGCGATGTGCAGGCAGGTCGATGTAGAGCGGTGGCTTGGCGGGATCGGGTAGAAACGCCTCGAAGATCGAGGTGAAGATGGTGGAGTAGACGTCCCTCCTCACGTCATCGAGCGAGCGTGCATTCGCCATCAGGTTGAGGTCGGGAAGTGAGTCCATGATGCGTAATCCGGAACCTGTCCCGACGGGATGCATCGCGTAGACGATTCCAAAAATGTCAGCATGCACCATGCCCATGCGTAATGCGCCATGGGCCGCCATGAAGTTGCCGGTAATGCCGCGCGAATTGCGTGTGGGCAACGTGCGAAAGTTGGCGTCTATATAGGGGACCACTTCCTGGACCATGTAGTCGTCCCAGTTGCCGGTAGCGGACGAGTTGACATACCAGCTGCTGCCTATCGGCGTGCTGCCGTCAATGCAGACGAGCAGGAACGGCTGCATGATGCCGGAAGCGATGCTGCGATCGAAGATCTGCTGGGCATGCTGCTGATCGAAGATTGCCCGCGAGCTGTTGTCGAGATAGTAGAGGACAGGGTAACGCTTCTTCGATCCGTCATATCCCGCAGGCAGGTAGATGGCCAGCTTGCGAACGGGGTCGGTGCCGATCTTGCTGTGAGCGAGCGCGGTCGAGTGAATCTCACGGTTCACAAGCTGGCTGGCTGCGGTTTGCGCGGTGAGCCGCTGGGCACATACAGCAACCATCAACGCGATCAGAACGAAAGACCTGAGCCTGCGAACTGTGTTCACGATGCCTCCGTGCAAAACGGTTGTGGATGAAAAGCAACCAGCCATATCGGCCACAGCAGCAGCCAGTTTCCCGCGCAGGTGCCTCTGCTGGCGTACCAGGCAAACATGCAGAGCGTTGTTACGAGTGCGATGGTGAGCACGAAGGGTGACTTCATGCGGAAGCGGGAGAAACTGTGCAGGACGCCGAAGATCGCGGGCACAACAAACAGCAGCAGGCTGAAGCGCGAGAGCGGCGGCGTTCGGAAGCGGGCGAAGCAGAAGAGGCAGGGCGCGAAGCACAGGGCGATGCTTGCCCAGAGTGTTTTGCGCGAAAGTGTGCCAACCGCATATCCGCCGATCCACGCCCAGAGGATGAAGAAGACAAAATGGCAGGCAAGCTGCGCGGCATGATCAGGCTTCGAGTGAAGGTGCACAAACGTCATGCTGATGACGACCGAGTTGCCCATGAGCAGAAAGCTGTTCGGCAGCGCGATGCCCAGCCCGGCAATCCATGGACGCCAGTCGACTCACGGCGCAAGCTGCCTGCGTGCGCAAAGGCCCGCGACTTCGACGAAGCCTCGCCACGAAACGAGTCCCGTCTCCTGCAGGTCTCCCAGCACCGCTTCCTGCTCATGCGGTTCAAGCCACTGCGCGGCAGCTTCCGTCAGCTTCCAGGGAATGCTCGTCATGGCCGGCCTTCCTCTGCTTCAATAGCCCAGGGAACGCGGCGGCTGGCGCGCGTTACCGCTTCGTAGAAGGCCTTCGCTTCGCGCACGCCGGCTGGTGTAATTCGCACCATGCGCCGCGCGCGGCCACCGCGCTGCGCAGTGGCGCCACCCATCCAGGTTTTGAGCAGTCCCTTTTTCTCAAGCCGGTCGATGGTTGTATAGAGAGCTCCGATCGAGCAGGTGCGATCGCTGACCTCTTCCATCTCTTCGCGAATCGCCGCGCCGTAGGCGTCGTCGCCGAGCGAAGCGGCGGTGGAAAGAACAAGATATTCAAATTCGCCGAGCATTAGGTCTACTTTGTAGATCTAATAGCGAATGCTGTCAACGAAAAATTTTCCGGATCCGCTGATTTTTTCCTACTGGTGTCGCAACGCCTGCATCGGCTCGATACGCGCTGCTCTGCGTGCCGGGAAGAATCCGGCTAGAAGAGCAATGGCGAGCAGCAGCAGCGCCGAGCTAATCATGGTCAGCGGATCGTTTGGCCTGATCTCGAAGAGCAGCGCTCCCAGCAGGTGAGTGAACATCAGGGCCACGCCAATGCCGAGAGCGATTCCGGTGACAGCGAGCCCTGAGGCTTCACCAAGGACTATGCCGAGCACCTGGCCGGTTTGTGCGCCCAGTGCGCGGCGGATGCCGATTTCGCTGGTGCGCCGGGTCACACTGTAGGCCATGATGCCGTAAATGCCGATCGAGGCGAGTGAGAGCGCGAGCACGCCAAAGCCTGCGGCAAGACTGGCGAGCAAGCGCTCCTGTTGGATGGTGTCGCCAATTTGCTCGGCCTGCGTGCGGATGTCCATCAGCGGCAGATTCGGGTCAACGGACCGGACGGCATGCTGCAGTGCGGGCACGAGGCTTGCTGGTTGAATGTGGGTGCGTACTTCGAACATCATCCACCTGCCCGCATGGGGTAGCTGGCGATACAGCACATAGTAGGTCGGCGGCGGAGGCCTGCGCAGATCGTGATAGCGCGTATCCGCCGAGATGCCGACAATTTGAAATGGCTCCTGGTCGACAAAGTAATAACCCCGGAATGTTTTGCCGATGGGGTTGCCATCCGGGAAATACTTGCGCGCCAATGCCCGGTTGATAATCGCAACCTTGGGAGATGTCTCCGTATCCGAAGCATTGAATTCGCGCCCCTCAAGAATAGGGATACCCATCGTTGCGAAAAAGTTCTGACTCACGGAGTTGGTCCACGCCTCGTGGTCGGCCTTCTCTTCATAGGGCTTATCGAGCCGGATAAAGTCATCTGCCGAAGTCTGGCGTGCGATGAGCGCGTTGTCGGAGAGTGCCACGGATTCCACACCTGGGAGCGCGGCGATTTCCTCCTCGATCCGGTGAAAGAGTGCAACGTCTTTCGGGCCCGGATAGCTGATCTTCGGCACCTGCAGCCGAAAGAGCAGGAGATGATCGGTGCGAAAACCGGGGTCGGTGGAGTCGAGCTTGTGAAGTGTGCGGAGAAAGAGCAGAGCGCCGACGACCAGCAGTGTAGAGAGTGCCACCTGAAAGACGACGATTGCCCTGCCCGCAAATCCGCGGCGGAAATGCCCGGCTGTCTGCACGCGATCTTTCAGGCCTGTGTCGGCATCGGTACGCATTGATTTCCACGCCGGAGCTACGCCAAAGACAAGGCCCGTCAAGATTGACATGGCAGCGGTGAAAGCGAAGATGCGGCCGTCGAGATGTCCATTGAAGATAGGAGGCTGCCAGGATGAGGTCAGCAAGCCCGGCAATACGTTGCGTCCGAGCCATGCGAGCGCAAGACCTGCTACGCCGCCGATGCATGCGAGCAGCACGCTTTCCGTAAGCACCTGCCGCAGGATGCGTTCCCGGCTTGCTCCTAATGCCATGCGTACGGAGATTTCCCGTTCCCGTGCGGTCGATCGGGCCAGCATCAGGTTGGCGATGTTGGTGCAGGCCATGAGCAGAACAAGACCTGCCAGAGTTGAAAGCACGTAGACCATGCCGTTCAGCTCGCGGCCATTCGCATTCAGTCCCTGGCTGCCATTGGCCAGCTCCAGGTGGGGGATCGCCTCATGCTTTGCAGGGTCGACCTCCGGCCTTTCCATCGCCTGCAAAATCAAATCAAGCTCAGCCTGAGCCTGTGTAACGGAAGCGCTGCCGTTGTGGCGGCCCATGATCTGAACCCACCAGAATTCAGGATCAGCCAGTGCCGAGCTTCTCTGATCTGAAGCCAGCACCGGCTCCAGGCTGAAAGGAATGAAGAGATCCGGTGAAAGATGCGCGTCTGCCGCACCGGTAAACGAAGGCGGATTCACGCCGACAATGGTGAGCTGTTTTCCGTCCAGGGTCACGCTCCTGCCGATGGCATTCGGAGAGCGCCCGAAGTATTGCGTCCAGAATGCATTGCTGATCACAGTGACAGCAGCAGAATCGGGGCCGGCGTCGTCGGCGGGTGTAAGTGCGCGACCCAGGATCGGATGCACTCCCAATACAGAGTAGAAGTTGCCGGAAACCATCTGTGCGGTTGCCGAGATCGCCTCATCGCCCACTATGGCCGTCAAGCGGTTCGCATCCCTGAAGGCGAAGAGATCCTCGAGGACATGGTTTTCACGGCGCAGCTGCTGGTAAAGGGGATATGGGAACGATGAGCCGAAGTCCATTCCGCCGCCAATGGATTTCTTATCGCCGCTGGAGTGATGAACAATATTGTTTGAAGGCGCCGTCCACTGAAAGAGCAGGAGCTGATCCGGCTGCTGCACGCTCAGCTTGTCGAACAAGACCTGTTTCGTCAGCGTGAAGATGGCGGTGTTGGCGCCGATTCCGAGCGCCAGTGAGCCGACCGCGATGGCGGTGAAGCCTGGGGAGCGGCGCATCATGCGCAGCGCGTAACGCAGGTCGGCCCAGAGATCGTCCCACAGGCGCAGGCCGAGCGAGGCGCGCATGCCGTCTTTGTGCGTGGCGATGCCGCCGAACTCGATTCGTGCGCGGCGCGTGGCTTCGTCGTGGGGAATGCCCTGCAGCTCTAGGTCTTCAATGTAGCTTTCAATATGGAACGCGAGTTCGGCATCCATATCCCGCTCGAGCTTTGAGCGAGAGGTCATGGAGCGGAGCCAGGAGCGGAACCGTGCAGTCAGGCTCATAGGTTCTCCGGCGCAGCCTTGAGGATTCCGGCGATTACGCCGGCCATGCGGTCCCAGCTTTCGGTCTCTTCACGAAGCTGCTTCACGCCGGCGGGAGTCAACCGGTAGTACTTGGCTCGGCGGCGATTTTCCGATTCCCCCCATTCGCTGGTGATGGCCCCGCGGTGTTCCAGCCGGTAGAGGGCCGGATAGAGCGATCCCTGCTGAATCTCCAGCTGCTGGCCCGAGATCTGCTGGATACGCAGCAGAACGCCGTAGCCGTGGAGCGGTCCTAGTGAGACCGCCTTGAGAATGAGCATGTCCAGGGTGCCTTGGAGCAGGTCCATGAGAGAGCCGCCTTCTTTCCTTGACTGTCTAGGAGAGTAGCGAGCTTCTCCTAGATCGTCAAGGAGAGATTTTTCTGGCGATCCGCTCGCATGTGCGGTTCTATTTGACCCTGATGGCTCTCCGTCCTTACCCTGTAGATATCCCCACGAGATAACGAGGCCCATCATGCTCATTACCGTTGCTGACCTTGAGCGCGAGCCGATCGAATTCGCCACCGTGTTCGAACCCGGCGCGATCGAATATGGCGAAGAAGTTTCGCAGAAGGGTGAACTGAAGGCCGACGGCCGGGCCGATCTGATCGAAGAGACGCATATCGGCGAAACGCGGGGTTCGCGGCAGGTGATCCAGGATATTCGTCTGCGTGCGGACTACTCCGGCAGGGTGGAAGTGGCCTGTGCGCGATGCCTGGAACCGGTGGTACAGTCCGTGGCCGGCAAATTCGACCTGATTTTTCGTCCGCTGGGCGTCGATGCTGATGGTTCCGAGCACGCAATCTCAACTTCTGAGACGGAAATCGGTTATTATCAGAATGGCGGTCTTGTGCTGGAAGACGTATTACGGGAACAGGTGCTTCTATCCCTGCCTGTACGGACGCTCTGCCGCGAAGATTGCAAAGGACTTTGCCCGCGCTGTGGCCGGGATCTGAACTCCGAAACCTGTGACTGCGACACGACTCCGGTCGATCCGCGGTGGGCAGCGCTTTCAGATCTGGCAAGCCGGATTAAAACGTAATCTGACGGTCCGCCGGTGCAGCGCCTGAAGCGCTTGAAAATCCGGGTGCGGATCCAGTAAGGAAAGGAATCAGCAATGCCTAATCCAAAGCGGCGCCACTCCAAGGCCCGCACCTCCAAGCGTCGCGCGCACGATGCGCTTACTTCCACGGGGCTTTCCGAGTGCCCGAACTGCCATGAGCGCAAGCTGCCCCATCGTGCCTGCGCCAAGTGCGGCTCCTACAAGGGCCGTGAAGTTCTGGAAGTTAAGGAAGCCAACTAAACTCTGTCGATGCTGATTGACATCGCGCTCGATGCAATGGGTTCGGACAAGTCGCCGGAGCCAGAACTGCGCGGGGCCATCCTTGCATGCCGTCACCTGCCTGTCCGGGTCCACCTGGTAGGGCGGGAAGACGTTCTGAGCAAGGGTCTTCGTGCTGCCCTTGACGGAGAGCGCCTGCCGATTGAGATCGTCCACGCCAGCGAGCATATTGGCATGGATGAGAAGGCTGCCAGTGCTGTCCGCACCAAGAAGGACAGCTCCATGCGAGTGGGGCTGAAGCTGGTGCGCGAAAAGAAGGTCGCCGGTTTCTTTACCGCCGGCAATACCGGAGCCGCCATGGCGACGGCGAAGATGGTGTTGGGCGCGCTGCCCGGCGTCGATCGTCCCGCATTGGCAATGGTGATGCCGACCCTTACCGGGTCGCCTTCGGTGCTTCTGGATGTCGGCGCGAATGTCGATTGCAAGCCGCAGAACTTCGAGCAATTTGCCATCATGGGTGAGCTCTATTCAAAGAGCGTGCTCAAGATCAGGCGTCCGCGCGTCGGGGTGCTTTCAGTAGGCGAAGAAGAGGGCAAGGGCAACGACCTGACCCGCGAAGCTTACGGATTGCTGAAGCAACTGCCGATCAACTTTGTGGGCAACGTCGAAGGCCGGGACATTTACAACGGCAACTGCGACGTGATCGTATGCGACGGTTTTGTCGGGAACGTGGCGTTGAAGACCTCAGAAGGGTTGACCCGGCTGGTGCGTGAGATGCTGAAGGAATCGCTGACCACAACGGTCACGGCCCAGGTCGGCGCATTGCTTTCCCGTAAGGCGTTCAATGCGTTCAAGCGTCGCCTCGATCCTTCGGAGTACGGCGGTGCTCCGCTACTGGGTGTACGCGGAGTCTGCATTATCGGTCACGGTTCGTCGAATGACCGCGCTATTATGAATGGCATTCGTGTGGCCGCGGAGTTTTCGCAGGCTCGTGTCAACGAGCATATTGAAAGTGAATTCAAAGAGAGACCGGTCCTTCCTACGAATGGCCATAGTCTCCCACTGCAGTAACCTTTTTAAAATCTAAGCGCGTGAAGCAAAGACGCCGCTGTCTCGTCGACAGCGGCGTCTTTGTTTTTCAGACAGGCTCGCTACGGTTTCGGCATAGCGCCCATGGGGTGCTGCGGCCCATCCGGCGGAGCTTTGAAGGGCGCTGGCATGGTGTTGCCGCGATGGCAGGTGCCGCAGGTGACGACCTTGTTCTCAGGCTTCGCGTCAGGATCGTTGATTGTGGACAGATACTTCTTGTTGATCTCCATCGTCATAGCGATCATGGTGCGGGCGATTTCTTTGTCAGGCTTGGCGTCGGAGGCGAAGTTCATATGGTGCGTCTTCTCATCCCCGACATGGCAGAAGGTGCACTTCACGCCGAGGTCATGCGTGTAGGCGTGCATGTGCTTCATCAACTCTTCGGGATCGATGTCTTTGGGAAACACCTTGAGGTTGGTCGGCTTAGGCGGCGGCCCATGGTGTTCGCCTCCGCCCGCAGGCGGACCCTGGGCGAATGCAGCAAAGCTGAAAAGTGAGGCGGTCAGGACAAGGGAAGCAGCGGAAAGACGCCTTTTGCGCAGCATAGGTTCCATCCTCGATGAATTGAAACTGCTTATACGATGCTGCCCGCAATCTTACACGCATGAAGAAAATTCAGTGAGGAAGCAATCGAACCGTGTGGTCTTGTTATTGTGTCTCCGTCGAGGAGACGGATGGGATCGTATTCTTCGGGCTGCGGCCATCCTGCTGCATGCGAGCGTAGCGAGCCGGTGGCATGCCCACGTGACGGGCGAAGGCGACCGTGAATGTGCTGGCTGAGCTGTAGCCTACGTTTTCGGCAACCTGTTCGATTGCAAGTTCATGTCCTCGCAGCATTCGCCTGGCCAGCGCCATCCGCCAGGTCAGGAGATACTCCATAGGCGGCAAACCGACGGTGCGATTGAAGCGGGCGAAGAAGGCCGAGCGCGACAACGCTGCATCGGCAGCAAGCTTCGCCACCGTCCAGGGATATTCGGGGCGGGCATGGATGGCGCGAATCGCGGCCGCGAGGCGCTCGTCGGCCAGCCCTCGGGCCAGGCCTGGCGCGGATGCAGTATCGTTGCCGCATCGCAGTGCCTCGATCAGCATGACCTCCAGAAGCCGCTGGAGCACAAGATCACGCGCTGGACGCCGGGAGCGGGTTTCTCCGCCGATCAACTGCATCAGCAAAGCGAGTCGTGGCTCGCCGCGCGCAATTACGATTTGTGGCAAAAGCGATACGAGCAGTTCGGCGTCCGGTGAACCGAAGCTGCAGTGCCCGATCTGCACTCGTGATTCTGCCGGTCCCGCTTCATGGCCCACGCGAAAATGGCCGGCGCCGATTTCTGTTGGCATTGAAGTGGTTCCGGCCGGTGGTGCATTCAGACTCTCTACGATGAGCTCATGCATGGCAGGAACAAGCACGTAATCGCCAGCCTCCAGCTTCATCGAGGATTGTCCATCGACGATCATGCGGCAGCCCCCGTCGACGACAGCGCAAAAGAAGGGCTCGCCGGTTCCTTCGCGGTGAACTCTCCATGTTCCGGCGCCCTCCACCAGCTTTGAGAAACGGGCGGCAGGTTGCAGCAGCGTCACCACCTCTGCGAGAGGATCAGTCGACATAGCAGGACTTTCGCAAAAGAATTGGCGACTGTCAACTATAGAAAGTCTCGCAACTTCGGCATATCTTCAGGCTAGTTGGATCGCATCTGGAGGTGCTCATGTCGAAAATTCTTATAACTGGCTGCTCGTCTGGTTTTGGGCTGGATACAGCACTGTTCTTCCTCGATCGCGGCTGGGAGGTGGTAGCGACCATGCGGACGCCGAATGCCGAATTGCTGCCGAAGTCCGATCGTCTGCGCATTCTGCCGCTCGATGTCACCGATGCTGCCAGCATTTCCCGGGCGGTAGCCGAAGCCGGTGCCATCGACGTCCTGGTCAACAACGCAGGCTTCGCCGTTCCCTCGCCGGTTGAACTGATCGAACTCGATGCAGCGCGCGCCTTGTTCGAGACCAACACGCTGGGGACACTTGCGACGGTTCAGGCAGTTTTGCCATCGTTCCGCGAGCGCCGGTCGGGCGTGATTATTAGCGTCTCCTCGTCCACTACGCTAAGGCCGCTTCCTTTGGTCGGCTTGTATAGAGCCAGCAAGGCGGCGCTGAATGCCTTCACGGAATCGCTGGCGCTTGAGGTGAAGCCATTTGGCGTGCGCGTACATATTGTGCTCCCAGGACGCGCGCCCGAAACGAAGTTCGGAGCGAATGCATTCCCGCACCTGCGTGGTCTCGATAATCCGGACTATGCGCCGATGATCGAAAGCATATTGTCCGGGATGCGTGATACTTCAGGGCCGGTGACTCGTTCGAGCGATGTCTCCGAAGCGATCTGGCAGGCTGCGACGGATCCAGCGGCACCACTTCGCATTGCAGCCGGCGCCGATGCCAAGGCCTGGATGGCGGAGGCTCAACAACACGCATAAGTGCCCGCGCGAGAGGGTGACCTTGCTTTCTCAGACACGAAACCAACTGTCGGAGCTGCCTCTGGCAGTTGGTTTCGTTGGAAGAGGCTTCTCTCTGGATGTGCTGGTGAGACAGTTGGCATCATTAAGCGCGAAAGCTCAAAATTCAGGTATGAACGATCTGGCGATTCGGGTTGCGACTGAACAGGACATTCCTGGGCTTCTTAAGCTTTACCGTGATGCTCGTATCGACGGCGAAGCGGGCTTCACCGTCGAGGAGGCAGTCGCGCACCTGGCCCTGTTGCGAAGCTACCCATACTTTCGTGTCTTTATAGCTATAGTCGATGAGGTCATCGTTGGTACGTATGAACTGGCGATCCTGGACAATATGGCGAAGCGTGGCCGGAAATCTGGCGTCGTGGAAGACGTTGCTGTTCATCCAGAGCACCAGGGGCGAGGCATAGGACGCGCCATGATGCAGCATGCGCTGGATCAATGCCGTCTCGCAGCCTGCTACAAGATGACGCTTTCAAGCAATCTCAAACGTGAGGACGCGCATCGCTTCTACGATTCGCTTGGCTTCGAAAGACACGGTTACAGCTTCCAGATAGAACCGACGCGCATGTGATGGAAGACTGAATAGAGAGAGAACGCGGCCATGCGCGGATTCCTCGTATGCTTAAGGAAGCGCGTCTCGCTCTCCAACTGGCAGCGAGCATGCCTTGGTGTTTTGGGAGATCGCCATTCACGCTTCGCTCCTGTTTATCCTGGCCATTGTTTTCGCCGCCACACTCGTCCGCTCGGCATTCGGATTCGGCGAAGCACTGATCGCTGTACCCTTGTTGGCTCTTTTTATGCCTGTGCAGGTGGCGGCGCCACTTGCGGTTCTGCTCTCTATCTCGGTCGCTGCAGTGGTAGTGGTACAGGACTGGCGGCATATTCACCTGCGCAGCGCCGCTGGGCTGCTGCTGGCTACAGTCTTCGGTATTCCCCTCGGCCTGCTGGTGCTGACTTGTGCGCATCAACAATGGGTGAAGGCCGGGCTCGGCATCTTCATCATGCTGTTCGCGGCGTATTCGCTGCTGTCGCCTGGTACGTTCCGGCTCGATCGTGATAACCGGCCGCTGCTGCTGCTTTCAGGATTTCTGGCAGGGATTCTTGGAGGAGCGTACGGCATGAATGGGCCGCCGCTGGTGATCTACGGCTCTCTCCGCAGATGGTCGCCACAGCATTTTCGCGCAACGCTGCATGCCTATTTTCTGCCTGCGAGCATCCTGGGAATGATCGGCTACTGGAGTGCGGGTTTGTGGACTCGAACGGTGACGCATGAGTTCTTGTTTTCCGTGCCGGCAATGTTGCCTGCGGTGTTCCTGGGGCGGGCTATCAATCGCCGCTTTTCCGGCACCGGTTTCCTTAACTATGTTTACGGCGGACTGATGCTGATAGGCGCGATGTTGTTATGGGAGACGCTGACGCATCGCGCATGACCTGACCTCCGGGCCTGTGCAAGCGCCCGGAGGTCAGGTCATGCAGCTTCTATTTGACCCTGGTGAAGATGCCGTTGTTTCCAGCCAGAGCCAGATTCTCTACCAGCACTTCTTTGCCGCTGTTGAGGAATTTGACTCCCCGGCGGGCGACGCCGGTGTTTTCACTGGCGAAGTAGTAGGTGAAGGTATCTCCCTCCCAATGGGTGAGCTCATAGTAAGCGCTTCGGGGTGGCAGGCGCATGATGAGATGATCATTTTCAACATCTATCTCCAGCTTGTCGTAATACTTGCTCTCGTAAGTTCCCTTGTAGGCAGACAGGTTGCCAGGATTGGAAGGATTCGATGGCGGCTTAAGTTTTGAGTAGTCAGGCGAAGAGTTCTGTACCTCACGAAAGCCTTCCTCAAAGATAGGTTGAAAGATAGAGAGGTAGTCATACTGGGCAGCGCCGTAATGGTAGAAGTCCAGGAACGACATGCTGACTGATTCCGGTATGCCGATCGGCGTGCCGTTGGTCAGCACCACGATGCCCAACTGCTCGTTCGGCACCAGGTAAATCGCGGTGGCGCTACCCAGGTCGAAGGCGCCGCTATGGCTGAGCATGGGTGCATGTGTCGACTTATCTTTACCTACATTCCATCCGAGCCCATAGTACCTGTCATCGGGGCATGGTCCAGGTTGCACTGGGCCCGGTACTGCGCAGATCTCAGGCTTGTGGGTCTCCTCGAGCGCTGCTTTATCTACTACCTGCTGCCCGTTAAACACGCCGTCAGCTAATTGCATCTGCAGAAATTTGACGAGGTCACGAACATTGGAGCTCACGCCGCCTGCCGGAGCTTCAGAGTCGGCCTCGCGTACAAACCAGTTGTGGTAAACGCCGTCTTCGCCGCGGAAATGAAGCGCTGCCTTGTTCGGATTGTTATCGTAGTCGGAGAATCGCGAACTGGTGGAATCCATGCCAAGCTTCGAATAGAGCCGCTCCTGCGCGACCTCCTCCCAGGTTTTACCTGTCCTCAGGGTCGCTGCGATCGCGCCTTCTGTCAGGCCGAAATTGCTGTAGTTATAGAATTCCCTGAATCGACCGGCCAACGGAACGAAGCGAAGCTTCCGCAGAATTTCGGGGCGGGAATATCCGAGGTCTTCCAGAACGTCGCCGGCGCCGGTCGGCAGACCGCTGCGATGAGAGAAGAAATCGCGAATTGTAACTTGTTCAGTTACAGAATTGCTTGAGAGCGCAAAGTCAGGATCCAGGCTTTGAATCCTGTCATCCCAGCTCACCTCACCCACGCCGACCAAGGAGGCCACAATGGTTGAGGCAAGCGGTTTTGATACTGAAGCGATTTCAAACACGGTGTCCGGGTCGACAGCGTCCGATTCGACCTTGCAAGGCTCGACCGGAGCACCCGGCTTCAGCTTGCGAACGCCGTATCCCTTCAGGTAAACAACACGCCCCTGATAAACGACACCGACTGCAAGGCCGGGCAGTTTGGTCTTCTTCATGGTGTCGCAGATGCAAGTGTCGAGCTTGTTGAGAGCTGTGTGGATGTCGCTGGAGTGTGCAGCTTCCGGGCGTGCCTGAGCGCAGAATAGGGCGATACCTGCAAGGAACAAAGCTTTTTTCAGCATGAAAATCCCTTGGATAGTCCAGAATTGGGTTTCGAATGGGGTGATCAGCGTAACAACGGTAACCATATTCGACAAGGAATATGTCTATCGGCGAATTAGTAGCGCCGAGGGTCTCCGGGGCCAGTCACCAGGCCGATTCAGTTGGCATTGTCAACGGTATTCTCGTTGGCCATTGTCTATTTCCATCTTCCGTTGTGGGCACCGCTATCGGGCCCCTGGTCCCGATAGACGCTCTCCCGCCCAGTCGCGAAATAGTGGCGCTACGCCGACCTGTGTGACTCTATGCGGGCGAATGGCGATACATTATCGAATCTGATATACGGCTTAGTGGAGAGGTACAAGCGCGCGTAGCTCAAACCGAGCCAGGAGAAGAACCACAGAATGCGAAAAGGGTTTACGCGAAGACCTGCGGCAGAGCAGCCTGCGGCGAACCACGCCACAAACTACATCACCCCAGGCGGGCTCAAGCGCCTGAAAGATGAGCGCCATTTTTTGCTCACCAAGGATCGCCCGGCCGTCGTGGAGGTGGTCGCATGGGCCGCGGGTAATGGGGATCGCAGTGAAAACGCCGACTATCAGTATGGCAAGCGGCGGCTGCGGCAGATCGACGGACGCATTCGTTTCCTGACCAAGCGAATCGAAGCCGCGGAAGTAGTAGATCCGGCGGCTCCAAGAACGGGACAGCGGGCGACGAGGGTGTTCTTCGGAGCCACTGTGCGTTACGCGAATGCGGCGGGAGCAGAGCGAGTGGTGAGCATCGTCGGGACAGACGAAGTCGATCTCGAACGCAACCACATCAGCTGGGCTTCACCGCTGGGGCGCGCACTAATGAAAGCAGCAGAGGATGACGAAGTTGTTCTTCGTGCGCCGGGAGGCACCGAAACTCTGACTGTGCTGGAAGTGCGGTACGAGGGCATTTCTGTAGAAGCGTTTCGCGAACCACCCGGGTCGGAAGTCTCGACAGAGAAGCTAGATCGCTGACTTCCGAGATGCTATCGGCACATGGCGGCCTGAGATATGGTCATTCCTGAGAAACGCCGCTCCCGATAGCCACTGTGCGGGACACAGTGACTATCGGAAGCGGCGTTTCTCTTACGCATTGCTCAGGTTCGTTTCAGCGTACTTAGGGCGTGGCGGGAAGCGTGCTGAGGTAGTGCACCAGGCTCTTCAGATCTTCTTCCGAGATCTTGTCCTGATATGACGGCATGGGGTTGGGAGTGCCGGCGCTGGTTGTCTTCGGAGGAGTGAGAATCGCTGCCCGAATCTGTTCTTCGGTGCGCCGCGACCCCACGCCGTTCAATGACGGTCCGATGTCTCCGCCTTCATGCCCGATGTGGTGGCACAGGAGGCAGTTATTGCCTGCGACGATGCTCTTCCCGTGTTCGGGGTCAGAGGCGTCCGGTGTCGAGGAACCGGCTGCGGCGGGAGCGGGTGTGGCCGGCTGTTGTACTGGAGCTGAAACAGCCATGCCCAGTGGCGTCAGGCGGAAGAGGCCGCCGGGCTTTGCGTCTTCGATCATCCATAACGCTCCATCGGGAGCGACTTCCACGTCACGCACCCTGCGGCCGACGTCCCAGCGCTCGGCGGTCTGTGCTCCTCCCTTGCCATCGAAGGTGATGCGAACCAGGACCTTCGCTGCCAGGCCGCTGGCAAAAGCCGATCCGTTCCATTGCGGGAACATCGCACCCTTGTAGAACATCAGGTTGCCCGGAGCGATGACCGGAACCCAATAGATGACGGGCTTGGTCAGGTCAGGGCGCGTATCCGGGCTGGGAATGGCAACGCCGTTGTAGTTGTGTCCATAAGAGACAAGCGGCCAGCCATAGTTCTTGCCGGGCTTGATCAGGTTCAGCTCATCGCCGCCGCGCGGGCCATGTTCCAGTTCCCACAGCCGTCCATCCGGGGCAAAGGCCAGTCCATATGGAGTGCGGAAGCCGCTTGCCCAAGTTTCAGATGGCGTCAGGTTCGGTCCTGGAAAGGTGTACGTGCGTACGACTGGAGCCGTCTTTGCCTTCTCTGTGTCCGCAGGGGGATCGATGATGGGCACGCTGGCCGCGCCGGTCTTGCCTGCCTGGGGATTGCCCGGTGCTGGCTTGCCATCCAGCGTAAGGCGAAGGATCTTACCGAGTGGCTGGTTAGGGTCCTGTGCGGGCGTCATGCGCTGGCGATCGCCCACTGAGAGATAGAGATACTTACTGTCCGGAGAGAAGGCGACCTCGGCGCCGAACTGCCCACCCTGGCCCCTTTCGCCGTCGCGCCAGATGACCTTGAGCCCTTCGAGGCTCGCGGAATCGGCTCCGATCTTCAGCTCAGCTCGCGCGAGCGCAAGGCTCGAGCCGCCATCACCAGGCTCCGAATAGGTCAGGTAGACATTATGGTCCTGGGCGTAGTGCGGCGAGACGTACACACCCAGCATTCCGCCCTGGCCTTCCCAGAGAACAGGCGGAACGTTTGCGACCTGGGTCTTGACTCCCTGCTGGGTGACCAGCCAGAGACCGCCAACCTTCTCGGTGATCAGCATGCGCCCATCGGGCAGAAAGGCAATCTTCCAGGGAAGATTCAGCGTCGTGATCTGGGTGACGGTAAAGGGCAGGTTTGAGTCAGAGTTCTGTTCGCCCGCATTCACCTGCGCGGAAGCGGCACTCGAAGCCAGGGCCAGGAATAGCCCGGCGATCGCTAAACGTTTCATCATGCATCCCCTCAACTGATAGAACAAACCCGACAGCATGACGATTTCTCAGCGCCGCCGCCCGCGGTCAAAATTCCCGTTTTTTAGAGTATCGTGCCCGAGCGGTTTGTTGATGAATGAATGAGCGAAATTGCAGGCAAACGTGCGTCAGCGCCGGCGAGAGGCACGTATTTCGCAGTGTTGCCGGGAAACAATGAAGGGAGAACCGGCACCGGTTCTCCCTCGATTGTTTTCCCTATCGAAATGAAATGAAGTTTCGTTGATTAGAAGACAGGTTGTGGTTCGAATTCGGGCTCTTCCTCGATGCCGTGACGGCGGAGCAGGTTCGGCAGATTCTGCGAGAAGGCAGAACGTGGCATGACCATGTCGCAGCCGGCTTCAGTCGCCTTCACCTTGAGGTCGCCCTGCAGGTGCGAGAGGAAGCCGATGATCGAGGTGCCCTTTTTGAGTTTGGTACGGATTTTCGGGATGAGCGTCAGTGGCTTGGCGTTCGCATTGTTCAGATCGAAGACGATCAGCGAAGGCGGTCCATTTTCGTCGCCGGAGAGCTTCGAAACGATGTCCTTATCCGCTTTTACGAAGGCGACCTTCACGCCCAGCTTGCGAGCGGTCTCCTGGATTTTCGCCAGGAAGAAGAGATCTTCGATAAAGCAGTAAATCCTGGTCGGGGCATCTTCACGGATGGCTGCCGGAGGCTCGATCGAGAGATGCGAGTCGTGCAGGTTGCCATTTCCGTTGCCATTGCTGTGGCCGTGATGCGAGCCGTGATGGAGATTGCCGTTTCGCAGTTCGATGGTCGAAGGAGGCGCGTCTGCCACGTTGCCGTTCGAGACGCGATAGCTGTGATCCATCGGGCCGACGAAGACCTGTTGCTTGCGCGGCTTGCTTTTGCGGCGTCCGCCGCCGCCGCCGCCCTGTTGCTGGCCGCCGCTTCCACCCTTATGCAGGAAGCGATTCTGGCTGGACGGCTTGTTCTTCTGCCCTTGCTGGCCCTGGTTCTGCTGTCCGCCGTTACCCTGTTGGGTTGCCTGCGGTGCCTGGCCGTTCTGGGTGCCCTTTCCGCCTTTTCTTCTTCTACGGCGGCGGCGCTGGCCCTGGTTCTGGCCCTGTGCGGCTTGCCCTTCGGGCTGCGGAGCCTGGGGCGAGTTCTGCTCTGTTGTCATTCTTGCACTTCCTGGTGCGTTTTTGCTTTGTCGATGGCAGCGAACTCCGGCGGAACGCTGCCGCTATCTATAGAGTCCGCCGGAAAAAGTGGTGTCTGTCACGAGGTCGCCTGATAATTCCCCACAGCACAAAAGCGCCGGGAACCGAGACGGGGGATTGAGCGGATTTAAGGATCCTATTGGAGACAAGTGCGTTTGAAACCTTGAACCAAACAACAGAAAGTTCTCATTCAACCACAGGAATAGCCTGCATCGGGCTACTGTTTAGAGTGTGTCAGTTGAATCCAGTTTGACTCTCGAGATCGCAGCGAGCCTCTAAGGTGAATCCGGCGTCAGCCGCTCGATAGACAAAAATGATGCTACTCCGAAATGTGACGGCATGCAAGCGCCATTTCACAGGCCTGTAATTCTCGGCGCATGAGAAAAGCCACCTTAGAAGGTGGCTTCTTCCCGCGTATCGCAATGGCCAATCACTGGCCTCCCGAAATAGCCTTCCGTCCATTGCTGGATCGGTGAGCTTAACGCTCCGGAGTGGGCTCGACCCTTAGGTCCTGGCTCTCAACCTCCGGAGCTCATCTTGCGTGGCTCCTTGCTTCCGGAGCCTGCGCGTCGCTGGCTGCCTTACCTATAAGCAATTGTTATGCCGTTCTTTCCTGTCATTGGAATCAACAACTTGAAAGGCAAGCAATTGATGCAAATTCAGAATCTGGAAGTCTGCAGGATATGAGACTTCATAAAACCATACATCCGGCCATTACTTCTGACAGGTGAGGCAGTAGTGCGTGCCTCTTCCGGCGAGTAGAATCCGCTTGATCGGGGTGCCGCACACCCGGCAGGGTTCGCCGGTGCGCATGTAAACCCGGTGCTCCAGCTGGAAGAACCCGGCGACGCCGTCTGCGTCTACGTAATCCGAGACGGAAGAGCCGCCGAGCTGGATGGCGTGTTTCAGGACCTCCTGCAGGGCGGTGCGGAGCTCGAGAAGCCTGGGGCGTGACAGGCGGCCCGCAGTTCGCGTCGGGCGAATGCCTGCCCGGAAGAGACTTTCGTCGGCATAGATGTTGCCGACACCGTGCAGCAGCTTCTGGTTGAGCAACGCAGCCTTGATGGGCAGCTTGCGCCCTTTGAAGAGGGCAACGAAGTCGTCTTCGGAGATGGTCAGCGGTTCATGGCCCGGCCCGCTGAACCCTGTCTTGGTTTCGACGGCGACGGGATGGATGGCGAGGCGGCCAAAGCGGCGGGCATCGACGAAGCGCAGGTCGCGTGCGACGCCCGACTTCGATTGCAGATGCAGCAGCGCATGGGTGTGTGGAGGAACGGGAACGTCGGGGTGCGAGACGAGCAGGCGTCCGGTCATGCCGAGGTGGACGATCCACTGGACCTGGACCGCATCCTCGCCCGGCTGCGTCAGGTCGACGACGATGTGTTTGCCGACGCGGTAGACGCGGCGGATCTGCTGCCCGGTGAGGCTGTCAGCCATGTCGGCTGCGGCGGTCTTGAAGGGCTCTCGATAGCTGCTGAGCCAGACGCTTTCGATTACGTCTCCGGCAACGCGCTCGTTGACGCCGTTGGCTACGGTTTCGACTTCAGGGAGTTCCGGCATAGTTCAGCTGCGCCAGCGGAGGGTGACCGGGCCGCTCATGGGGTGGGTTCCGGTGCCGTCGAGCCGCGCCTGCTTGAGGGCGAAGTACCACTTGGCCGGGCGGTCGGCATCGTCGATGAGCATAAGCGAGGGGTTGTACTTGAGCCCCTCGGCCTGCTGGATCATCGTGACCTGGTCCTGGCGTACGAAGCGGTTACCGAACCATTTCAGGATCGGTAGCACGAACGGCATTTTGTAGAAGATATTCCATGCCGCGAAGACGTCGATGCGGCAGGCGTTTGCTGCGGTGGGCGTGACCGTCGTGATGCTCGAAAACCACTTAGGCCCGCAGCGGATGGTCTCGTAGCGACGGTTGGGCAGCACGAAGTCGATGGTGGTCACGATCGGCTCGCCGTAGACACCGAGCAGCTTGTACGGTGCGCTGTTGCCCGAAGGCGCGTGCGCCGACATACGGAAGCCTTCCGGGATCGGCTCGAAATGTTTTTCCTTCTCATGGATGCTGGCCTGTTTGCGCCACCACCAGGACTGATGTACGAAGGGTCCGTGTGCGGGATCCATGAGGCCGATGATGCCGTGATCGACGTTACAGGGCAGGTCGGCTGTGAGATGCGCACTGCGAAAGCGGTCGCTGAACTTGGGCAGCTCCGGCGGGGCGCTGATGTCCTTGCCGGTCTGCCGGCCGGAGCCGGGTGCTGGCACGTAGACCCATGCGTAACCGTCGCGCTCTTCACAGGGGAAGGCCGAGGCGAAGATCTTTGAGCAATCCAGAGTGTCGTGCGAGGTGAGCGAGGGAATCTGTGTGCACTGGCCGCTGGTGGGCTCAAAGGCCCAGCCGTGGTATTTGCAGGTCACGTCCTTGCCGTCGAACCATCCGCAGGAGAGCGGAATGCCGCGATGCGGGCAGGCGTCGCGCATTGCGAAGAGGCGACCATCCTGTTTGCGGCCCAGCACCATCGGAATATCCATGAGCAGCGTGGTCTTCAGGGTCTTGCCCTGCAGGTGCTCGCTCCGCATGGCGGGATACCAGTCGTTGTACAGGAGCGTTGCGGCAGGCGTCTCTCGAGCGGTCGTCATAGGAGTACAGGTCTACTATATCGTTCAGCGGCGGGCATCGTAAGGCGCACTATAATGACCGAATGCCGGGCGAGGAGGGCTTACGATGAACAGTCTGCGCACGGCCAAGCGTTTTGTGTTTCCGCTGCTTGGCCTATGGGTGCTGCTGTACGCGTCGTTCTCGCTGGTCAAGCCGCCACTGCTTGACGGCACCGATTCGGTACAGGCCGAGGCCGCACGGGAGATGGCCCTGAACGGCAACTGGCGGCACGCCACTGTGAATGGCATGGCTGCTCCGTGGCTGGGCACTCCGCTGACGTGGATGACGGCAGCGAGCTTCAAGGTCTTTGGAGTGTCGGATCGCGCGGCGCGATTACCGCAGGCGCTGGTTGTGCTGGGGCTGCTCTGCATCGCCTTCGCACTGGGAACGCGCCTGTTCCTGACGCCCGCAGCAGGCTTTTATGCCGCGCTCACCCTGGTCTCGTCGTATGGTGTGTTTCTCTTCGGCCATCTGCTGGTGCCGCAGATGCTGGCTACCTTTGCGAATGTGCTCGCGATCTATTTCTTCTGGCGGACCCATCGCAGACCGGCTGTGTGGAAAGACATTGCCTTTGGCGCTTCGTGCGGTTTGAGCCTGCTGGCCGCCGGCCATGTGACCGCCCTGCAGCCGTTGATGGTGGCGCTTCTGTTGCAGATACTGATCCGCAAATTCACGCGGACGCTGCCGATTGCAGTTGCCGCGTATCTTGTATTCGAGGTTGCCCGGCCTCTTTTGTTCGTTCGGGGATTGCATGGTCTTCCGCCATTGCCGGTTGGCCTGCACGAACCGAAGACACCCCTGATCCTGTTCTGGGCTTTTCTTATCGTGGCGGTTCTGCCATGGAGCCTCTTCAGCTTTGCCGCGCTGGGCCGTGTGAAGGCTGCAATGGTAGAGCGCGCGAAACTCGATCACCGGTGTGAAGCGTGGCTACTGCTCGGTATCTGGGCGGCTGTTGCGATTGTCTCTGTAAGCCTCTCGAGCCACCGTGAACCCTGGATTCTGCCCGCGCTTGCACCGCTTGCCTTGCTGGCTGCGGGCTGGCTCGCAAGCGATGAGGTGAAGCCGAGCAGTACGGGGCAGATGTTCGCGTGGTGCATGCTGGTCGCGGGATTGGCAGGCGCCGCGATTGCGGTGTATTTCGCAGCACATGTGCCGGCTCCGCCGCCGGGTTCCGATGTGGCCCTGCTGCTTCATCTGCATTCGCTGCGCTCGACGCTGCTCTTCGGACACCTGAACGATCTGTCTGTCGCCATGATGGGGACCTTTCATGTGCCGCTGCTGATCTTTGCGGCGGCGCTGGCGGCTGGCGTGACCACAAACCTGCTGTATCGGTCGCGTGGTAAGGCGCGCATGGCAAACTGCTTCCTCGCCGGCATGATGGTCTTTTGCCTGCTGGCCGCTCACCTGGCGCTGCATACATTCTCTCCGGTGGTGTCGTCGGCAATCATTGCGGAAGCGATCAAGCCGGAGGTCGAAGCCAACGATATTGTCATGGTCAACGGCGCGTATGCCGATGCGTCGGCGCTGCCTTTCTACCTGGAGCGCCCGGTCATGCTGCTGCGGCCGTCGAATGCTCCGGTGCGGGCCGATGTTCCTGCAATTATCGATGCGGGAACACTTGCATCGATGTGGAGCGGAGATCGCAGGGTCTTTCTGTGGAGCTCGCCTGCGCAGCTGCCGAGCCTGCCGGGTGAGGTGTACGTAATCGCGCGTGCCGGCGGGCGCGAGATCGTCAGCAACCAGCCCAATAACGGTGGCGCTGCGTTTTAAATCTGCAGGGGCTAGCCCTTCGGGGTGAGCACTCCGTCCTTCAGTGTGAAGACCTGTCCGCGCCAGGTGACGGTGTTTCCGGCGAAGCTCCATACCCATACACCGAGCGCGGCCAGATCGCGCAGCGGCAACAGCCAGAGGTCGCGCAGGACCTGTCCGTCGCCGAGCAGGCCCACGCCGATCGCGAGCGCGACGGTCACACGCGCAAGGCAGGCGAAGCTGAGCACGGCGAGGCTTTCGAGGCTGAAGCCGGAAGCGATGGTATTCAAGATGGCCCAGGGCAGCACGAAGGTGAAGAGCAGGCCGATGTATCCACCCTTGCGCGAATCGCGGATGCTGCGCGCCCAGCGCAGTTGATGCGAGAAATATCCTGCGAGCGAATAAGCAGGGACAGCGGTTGCGACTACTTCCTTGCTGAGCACGACGCCGTAACCCTGCTGCGCGATGCGATAGCCGAGCAGGTAATCATCCGCAAGCGTATCGACTAAGGACTCGAAGCCGCCGATGGATGCAAGCGCTTCGCGGCTGACGGCGAGCGTCGAACCGAGACCGAAGCGAATCTCTTTTTCCATTTTGAGCGCGATGAGCACGCCGGGAAAGAAATCGGTGGTGATGCCGAGGGCTTCCATCTTCGAGCCGATGGTTCCGTGGGTAGCCCCGCGATAAGGCGCAGTGACCATGCCAACCTGCTTGCCGCGTTGCGGCGTTGCGAAGCCTGCCGTGATGCGTGAGAGGTAGTGCGGCGATACGAGAATATCGCTGTCGTTGACGATGAGGTAATCGCCCTTCGCATGAGGAACCAGCTGCGTGAGGTTGCTGACCTTGCCGTTACTGCCGAGGCGTTCGGGTGTCTGAATGAGCCGGATGTTGTGATCGGGGAATTCGGCCTGCAGGCGATGTACAGCCTCGACCGCGGGGTCATCGGGCGACGCGACGCCGAAGAGCAACTCGTATTCGCCGGTATAGTCCTGCCGGCAGTGGCTGGCAAAGGCTTCGTACATTCCGGGGTCGAATCCCTTGAGCGCTTTCAGGATGGTGACGGGCGGAGTGAAAGACGCGTCGACTGCCGTGCGCGTGCGTACGAAGGAGCGCGCGCTCCACAGCGCGGCGATGCAGAAGAAGATTCCCGCGAAGGTAAGGATGGTGGTGACGCCTGCGACGACGATGGCAAACATGAAAGAACAGTTTAGCCGCTACTCGTAGCGCAGGGCCTCTATCGGGTCGAGCGTTGAGGCTTTCCATGCCGGATAGATCCCGAAGACGAGGCCGATAGCGAGTGAGACGGAGAATCCAATCGCCGCCCAGAGCGGCGACATGGTTGCAGGCAGCGCCGAAATGATAAGGCGGATAAGAAGCGTAATGATGCCGCCCAGGAGTATGCCGACGACGCCTCCGATTGCGCAGAGCGTGGTTGCCTCAACGGTGAACTGCACGAGGATATTTTTCTTCGTCGCGCCGATGGCCTTGCGCACGCCGATCTCGCGGGTTCGTTCCGTGACGGAGACCAGCATGATGTTCATGACGCCGACGCCGCCGACCATCAGGCCCACGCTTGAGACCGCGACCATGAAGATGGCGAGGCCGCCGGTGAGCTGGTTCCAGAGGCGCGAGATGGAGTCAGGTGCGAAGATCTCGAAGTCGTCGGGCTTCCAGACAGGGACCTTGCGATGGCGGCGCAACAGCTCGCGCATCTCGTCTTCCACGAGTGCTCGGTTGCGCGGGTCATCGTACTTCACGCTCAGCCAGTAGTTCTTTTCTTCCGGATGCAAGCGTCGGAAGGTCTGGAGCGGGAAGGTCGCCATGTTGTCTTCCGGATTGCTGCCGCCTCCGAAGACCTGCTTGCGCTTGTCGAAGACTCCGATGACTGTGAAGAGATCGCCTTCGATTTCGACTTCCTTGCCAATGGCGGAATCCTTGCCGAAGAGTTTCTGAGCCGTGTCGTATCCGAGGATGACGACGGCAGCGCGGCGTTCATCTTCGTTGTCGGTAAACATGCGGCCTTCGATCAGGTTCAGGTCGTAGATATCGCGCACGGAGGTCGTGTTGCCCTGCAGCAGAACTCCCTGCGCTTTCTTGCTGCCGTACTTCACGCCGATCACACCCACCTGGAAGTTCACATCCTGGTGTCGCAGCGAAGCGTCTGCTGCGACGACGTGGGGAAGCGTTTTCATCTCCATCGCGTCTTCAAGCGTCATCTTCTTGCGTGCGAGCATCTCCGCGGTGGGGCGCTGGCCGATGATGGGCATGTGGAAGACCCAGAGCACATTAGAACCGAGTGAATCGACCCACTGCTGCACATTGTTGTTCAGGCCGCTGATGATGGAGGAGATGGTGATGACGGTGGTGACGCCGATCACGATGCCGAGGATGGTCAGGCCGGAGCGCAGCTTGTTCGCGCGCACGGTCTCGAGCGCCATGCGGACGGATTCGCCTGTGCTTCCGAATTTCATGCCTTAGCTCCTATAGCTCCGAACGCAACGCGACGATGGGGTCGAGCCGCGCAGCCTGCCGCGCGGGATAGACGCCGAAGAAGACTCCAATGCCTCCGGAGACGATGATGGCGACCAGCACCGACCAGAGCGCGATGTCCGACGGAAAACCGATGAGCACTGTCACCAGCTTGGCGACGCCCGCACCGGCAAGAATGCCGATAAAGCCGCCAAGCAGGGACATGGCTCCCGCCTCGATGACGAACTGCAGCAGGATGTCCTGGTAGCGCGCGCCCAGTGCTTTGCGGACGCCGATCTCACGCGTGCGTTCGGTCACCGACACCAGCATGATGTTCATGATGACGATGCCGCCGACGACCAGTGAGATCGAGGCGATACCGATCACGACAAAGAGGAAGGTCGAGCTGATGCTCTTCCAGAGGCCTACGAAGGTCTGATTCGTGGAGACCTCAAAGCTGTCTTCCGCGCCGAGAGCATCGTGGCGGCGCGAGCGCATCAGCGCGCGGACTTCATCTGTCGCGAGATCGAGTTGCGGTCCGACTGCTCCCGCCTTTACGTAGATGGTCAGGCTTTGGTTGTAACCGTAGGTGTGTTGAAAGGCTTCGAGCGGTACGGATACGTAATTGTCCTGGCTCTGGCCAAGGGTTTCCCCTTGCCGCTCGCCTACACCGATCACGGTGTAGGGAACACCGTCGACGCGGATTTCCTGGCCGATGGGGTTCTGGTTCGGCAGGAGCTTGTCGACGATGTCGTAGCCGATGATGGCCACGCGCGTCGCGTATTGATCGTCGGCGGGAATAAAGCTTCGGCCCTGCACCACGTTGAGGTTGGAGATCTGCGGCATGTTCCATGTCCAGCCGCGAATGTCGGTGTTGTCGCTGGAGTGGTTCTGGTGGGCGACCTTACCGGTCGCGTTTAGCAATGCGCCGGTGCTCACACAGCTTTTGCAGAGCTTATCCACCGACTGAAAATCATCGTAGGTGATCTTCTTGCGCTTCTGGAACTTCTGCCACTCCTCGTAGCTGAAGATGACCGGCGATTCCTTGCTGATGGTGAAGACGTCCGCGCCGTATCCGTAGACCTTGGTGGCGACGTATTTATTGACGCCGTTCGTAAGCGTAATGACCGCGATGACCGACGACACGCCAATGACCACCCCGATGAGCGTAAGGATGGAGCGGAGCTTGTTCGCCCAGAGTGATTGCAGCGCGATTTTGAAGGCTTCCCGGTATCCCATCGTGGTCGTTTACCAGTACGAACGAGTTTAGCAGCGAGACCTCCTGACAGGAGCGTACGCATCCTGTCGAGAAGTGGTTCCAGCGGCGAGAACGCAGCTTTCTAGTGCTGTGCAGGCGTGCTGGACTGCGCGAGTGCGTAAGCCACCACCGCCATGACCGCTGCGTTTTCGTCCAGGTGCTTCGGGTCGACCTTATCGAAGGTGTCGGCTGCGGTGTGGTGATAGTTGAAGTAGAAGCGGCTGTCCTGTGTGGGGGTGAAGGCAGGAACATTTTTCAGCGAGGAAATATCTTCGCCTGCTTCTTCGGCTGGCGTGAGGGTGCTTGCGCCGATCGGATCGAGCACTTCCGCGACAGGCTTGAGGTAGTCCGCGAGCTTGGAGCTACCGACGTAAGTTATTCCATCGGGATGATCCGCTCCGAGGTCAGACTCGAGCGCGCCTACGTGGTTAGACATGTCGGCAGCGTGATCCTTCGCGTAAGTCTCCGCGCCCTCGCCGCCCTGCTCTTCGTCCATCCAGGCGATGAAACGGATCGTTCGCTTAGGATGGATGCCCAGCTTCTGCATCAGGTGAATTGTCTGCATTGAGACGACGATGCCAGCGCCGTCATCGATCGCTCCGGTACCCAGGTCCCATGAATCGAGGTGTCCGGAGACAACGACTACCTGCTCAGGATGCTCCGAGCCTTTCCAGTCGGCTATCACGTTGTAGCTGGTGACCGGCGGCAACGTTTGCGGGGTAAGCGTGAGGCGCATGGTTACCGGCCCCTGCTTTGCCAGGTTGGCGATCAGGTCGGCATCCTCCGCGGTTACAGCAGCGGCAGGAACTTTGGTATCTCCTTCGGCGTAAACGGTGGCCCCGGTATGAGGCAGACGATAGTCGGCGTCACCTACGGAACGGACCAGTACGGCTGAAGCTCCGAGTGCCGCTGCAACGGATGGTCCGAGTGCGCGATAAGCCACGGCGTGCCCATAGGCAGCCAGTCCATTGCCTTGCGCGGCCAGTTGCTTGTCGAATCGCTCATTCAGCAGCAGGATTTTCCCCTTGGCCGCGCCTGCAGGCAAAGCATGTGCTTCCGCGAAGGAGTTGGCAACGATTACAGGAGCAGTGAGGCCATCGGCGGGCGTCGCGACACTGCCGCCGAGCGCGGTCAGTACGATTTTCTGCTTCGTTCCTGCTGCCTGCCCCGGCCATGTCGTCAGAGAAGCCGTCTCTTCGCCCCGAACCCAGTGTGGAACCGTCGTCTTCTCAAGCTGCACCTCGGCTCCGAGGGCGCGCATTTCTGAAGCGACGTACTCAACGGCAGCCTGTGCCTGTGGTGAGCCGGAGAGGCGCGGGCCGATGTTGTCGGTCAGGTGCCGCAGCTCGGTGAGAGCGTAATCGTCGCTCATGGCGGCGTCGCGAATCTTCGCCATGTTGGCGAGGTCGGTGTCGCTCCACGCGCCGTTGCCGGCCATGGTGAGGCGGGCGAGCCTTTGCCGCATGGATGGCTGCTGGGTCTGTGTCTGGGTCTGGTTCTGGGCTGCGAGGGTCAATCCGCAGAGAAACAAGGCTGCAATCGGAACGGAAAATCTGCTGGTTGCCATGGGCGATACCCTACCACGATCAAAGGGCCTGCGAGGCAGGTCTTTGAGGGGATGGGGCAGTTTCGGAAATGAGAAGGTCCCGGCGTTCCGTTCGGAACGCCGGGACCACGATTTGCAAACAGGCCTGTAAGCCGAATTCTGTCGAGGACGGCCATTCCTCTAGGCGTTGCGTCGCCGCAACGCTCCAGCAACCTACCCGGAGGTTTCCGCCGCGCCGGGGCTTGCGTCCCATTGCGTAGCCCACGTTGGCGCACCGGGCCGGCACGCATCAGCAGCCGATTGGGCCGGGCTGCTGCATTTCCTCCCTATTTGGTCTTGCTCCGTGTGGGGTTTACCCTGCCCCCGACGTTACCGCCGGAGCGGTGCGCTCTTACCGCACCTTTTCACCCTTACCTGGCGCTCTTGCGAACGCCGGGCGGTATCTTCTCTGTGGCACTGGCCGTATCGCGGCCTTGACGCCGCGACCCCGGACGTTATCCGGCACACTGCCCTGCGGAGTTCGGACTTTCCTCTCCCGGATCGGCTTGCGCCTCTCCGGCAGCGGCCGCCCAGCCTGCCTGCTCTTTCATCATATCCGAGTCACTCCATCGAATTTCGGAGACGAAGCAACCTCAAGCACTTCAACGGCATAAAACCCTCTGGACTCTGGATGAGAGGCTGGTCGATGAAACAACTCACGAAATGGCTGACTGGCGCGACCCTGCTGTGTACGTTGAGCGCTAACTTTGCCCCGGTTGCATTTGCCCAGTATCGGGATAACAACTTCTATCGAGGCGCTCGCGATCGGCATGTCTATGACGATCGCTACGATCGTCATCATCACGACCGCGGTGGTATTGGACCGGGTAAAGGCGCCGCAATCGGAGCAGCCGGAGGCGCAGCACTCGGTGCGATCTTCGGCGGAGGTCTGAAAGGCGCTCTGATCGGCGGGGCCGCTGGCGCCGGCGTTGGCGCAATCGCAGGAAAAGTTCACCAGGACAATCGTGATCGCGACTACCGTGACCGGTACGACCGTTACGGTCGCCCCTACTAAACTACGCGCTTGAAAGCGAGACATTGCATATGAGGATGAGAAGAGCATTCGCAACACTGGCGCTGGCCGGTGCGATCAGTGGGGGATGTGTCTATGCTGCGGCCATTCCACGGCCGGCGCAGAGCACGGCTACCGATTCAGCTTCCCCCATGCCAACGGATCAGTTGGTAACGAAGACGGTTCATGAAGCATGGGTAGCAAGCGGCCGGAACGAAGACAAGTTCTTCGACATGGTGCAGCAGCTGGCGAACCTGAGTGCGCAGAACCGCGGCATTACCCTTCCGAACACCCAGGAAGCCGGCGCAAAGTTCGGTGCGTGGATCAAAAAGGAAGCTCGCAAGGATCCGGACCAGCTGCTGTATGCCGTGGTGGACCGTGCCGTGCGTTATGTCGGCAAAACCCAGAATGCCGGAACGGCAGGCAGTACGGATTCCAAGCAGTAAGCTCTGCCGCGTTATCTGTTCGGAAAGGCATAGTAACCGGAGCGGGCGACGATGTGCGCTCCGGTTATATTGCTTTGCAAGCGCAGGCGATGGAACGAGCTGTCTGCTTTAAAGTTCGTCGGCTTGTAGACCAGGAAATACTGGTCTTTCTGCTCTGCTTCGATCGTCTGCAGGTCTTTCCATATATCTTCGCGGCGGGCGTGGTTGAAGAGCCGGCCCCCGGTTTGCTGGCTGAGAGACACCAGCGCCTGGTGACCTTCAGAACTATGCCCGCTTTCGAACGCGTAGATGGACACATGCTTCCGCTGGCACATGTCAACTGCTTCGCTCAGGTAGACGTGGCTTGCATCGTCTTCTCCATCGCTGAAGACCACGATGAAATTTCCTGCCGTCTCTGACTGTGCCGCCTGGAACTGGTCGCGGCAGGTGATATACAGCGAGTCAAAGATTGCGGTAAGAGGATCGAAGCGGCTTTCGCGCGGTCCGATAGATGCTGCCCCCGTGGTGATCGACGCCGGTTGGTCTGTCCAGTTTTGCACGGTGAGGGGCTCGGTATCGAACTGCGTAACGAACGCCTTGTCTACACCCTGGGCCAGGATGCGTGAAGCGTAGAGCTGAACGACGGAGCGGTAAAACCAGACATCTTTCAGTACCGACGCGCTGATGTCGAAGAGAAAGCCGGCTCGTATGGGAAGATCTTCGAGTGGCTTGAGCAGAACGATATTTTGCTGAAGGCTGTCGTTGTCGAAGAGCTGGAGATCGCGGATCTGAAGCTGGGTCAGCGGCCTGTTATCGCGGTCGGCAGCGTGAAAGCGCAGTGAAATCTCGTCGGACGAGACGCGGATGGTGTAGGGCTGGTCCTGAACCTGTCCACGACCAGCTCTGCATGCGAGTGCGCAGAGGCATAGCACCGCAAGGCGCCGCGTAGGCCTCCGATTGCTGCAGGGTAGTCTCATCAAGTTGTTCCGTCCAATGTTCGACGTGTGCAAGCTCAAAGGAGTATCTTCGCAGCTTCCTTTTCTGAATTTTTATCGCAGGGAAAAATCGCCGGCCTAGATTGAGCGTATGACCGCGCTCGATCGCAGAAGCTTTCTCCGTCTTTCCGGTGCAGCAGGCCTGGCAGCCGCGATGCCTGCCTCGTCGTTTGCACTTCCTTCGTCTGAGGACTTCACCTTTCTCTTTCTGACGGACACACACCTGCAGCCGGAGCTCGATGCTGCGAAGGGTTGTGGACAGTGCTTTGCGAAGGCGCGCAATATCAAAGCCGATTTTGCTATCCAGGGCGGAGACCATGTCTTCGATTCGCTGGCTGTAAGCAAGGATCGCGCGACCAGCCTGTTCGATCTCTATGGGAAGACCGAGCAGGACCTCGGTATGAAGTTGTATCACACGGTCGGTAATCACGATTGCTTCGGCGTGTACCCTGCGAGCGGGGTTTCTCCCGCAGATCCGCTGTACGGCAAGAAGATGTTTGAAGAGCGTTTCGGCAGGACCTATTACTCTTTCGAACACAAGGGTGTTCACTTCATCGTGCTGGACTCGATCGGGTTTACCGAAGACCGCGCTTATGAGGGGCGGGTGGATGCCGATCAGCTTGCCTGGCTAAAGGCGGATCTAGCTGCGGTTGCTCCATCGCAGCCGGTGATCGTGTCGGTTCACATACCCTTGGTTACAGCGTTCGATTCCTATGTTCCTGTTCCGGAGAAGCCGCCGGCACATCATGGCATGAGTGTCGCCAATGCCTACGAGGTGATCGCGCTCTTCGAAGGGCATAATGTCCTCGGAGTGCTGCAAGGGCACACGCACATCAACGAGCGCGTGGAGTGGCATGGCGTGCCGTATATCACCAGCGGAGCCGTATGCGGCAACTGGTGGCATGGTGTTCGTATGGGCACGCCGGAAGGCTATACCGTGGTGCGGGTCGAAAGCGGAAAGCTTTCGACCCACTATGAAACATACGGGTTTAAGAGTGTCGACCCGCAGAACACGTAGTTATTGGTTCCGCAGGGCCTGCGTGGGATCGGTGCGCGTGGCGCGCCATGCGGGAACCACGCAGGCGCAGACGGAAGCCAGCAACAATGTAACCGATACGGTTACATACACGGCAGGGTCCAGCGGATGGGTCCCGTAAAGCGAGGAGCGGATCCACTGCGTTACCGCGAAGCTGCCGGCAATGCCAACGCCCAGTCCGATGAAGGCCGGGCGAAGCCCGTCGAACAACATCAGCCGCAGTACCTGTTCGCGGCGTGCGCCCAGCGCCATGCGGATGCCGATTTCGGATGTACGTTGTGTGACCAGATAGGCCAGCACCCCGTAGAGACCGACCGCAGCAAGCAGCAGTGAAAGTGCCGCGAAAACAAGCACAAGGATCGCACTGAAGCTTGAGTTTGCCGTAGACTCGCCGACAATCTCGTCCACGGTGAGAACGTCCTTCAGCGGCAGGTCCGGATCGAGTTCGGCAATTGCTTTCTGAACGGGGATAGCGAGCGCTGCCACATCGGACCTGGAGCGTACGACGAGAATAGCGTCATTGGTGTGGCTGGGAATGCCCGAAAGAATGGGAAACCACATGGCCGGCCGAACGGGCTCGCCTACGTCATAAGGAGTGTCCCTGATGACCCCGATAATCTCGTAGTTTTCCCCTTCCTCCGCGCGCCAGGGAACCTTCACGTGCTTGCCGATGGGATCTTCGTTAGGGAAAAATTTCTTCACGAAGCTTTGATTCACAACCAGGTACTGATCGCGGTTCAACCGCTCCTGTTCTTCGAACGTGCGGCCTTCGAGCAGCGGTATCTGCATGGCCTGGAAATAGCCGGGATCGGCTGTGCGCACCAGCGCGAGTTCGTGCTGCCCCGCAGGCAGTGGGGGATGCTCTGGAAACTCGACGCTCTTATCTCCCCACAAGCCACCGCCAGGCACCACGTTGGTAAGGCCCGCGGCTTCGACGCCGGGCAGGTGACGCACGCGTTCGAGCAGACGCGTGTGGAAGCCGATGAGCTGTTCCGGCTGCGCGTACTTTTCTCCGCGCAGGAAGTAGTGCATGGTCAACACGTTCTCTCTCGCGCAACCGAGATCGGTCGAACGCAATAGCAGAAAGCTCTTGAACAGCAGGCCTGCGCAGACAAGCAGAATGACAGTGAGAGCGATTTCCGCTGTAAGCATGGTCTTGCGCAGCCGCGCCTTGGCCGTGCTGCCGGCAACGCTGCGCGAGCTGTCCTGCAATGCAGCGAGCGAATCTTTTCCGGTTGTCGAGATCGCGGGCAGAAGACCCGAAAGAATCGCAACCGCGAACGTCACGCCAAGTGCAAAGAATAAGACAGTCCAGTCAGGATGAATCGCCGTGGCGCGTGGCATGCCGGTCCATCGCGTCGTGAGCCAATGAGTGGCTCCGGTTGCAAGCAGCACGCCGAGTGCGCCACCGGCTAATGAGATGAGCAGGCTCTCTGTTAGTTGCTCGCGGCAAAGCCGGAGACGGCTGCTGCCAAGTGCGGTGCGGATCGCAATCTCCTTGCGTCGCGCCGCCGCACGGGCAACGAGCAGGTTCGACAGGTTCAGGCACGCAATGAGCAGCAGGCAGCCCACAGCGGCCATGAGCACGTGCAGGGGAGTCTCCACGTTGCCGACCACCGCCTTGATCATCGGCTCGGAACCGATAGCCGGTTCTACAGGCCCGCCGCCATTGAAGCGCAGAAAAAGCTGATGCTGCACGGCATTGAGAGGCTCAAGGGCGCGTTCTGCTGAGACGCCGGGCTTCAGCCGCGCTACAACGCGGGCGACATGCGCATAGTGGCTTGCCAGGACGTCAGGCGTATTGGACTGCGCGAAGGGAACCCAGACCTGGACCTTCGGACTAGGATAGTCGATCCACGGCGGCAGAACCCCGACGACAGTCTGCTGCTTCGTGTTCAGCTTGACAGTCGTGCCGAGGATTGCAGGATCGGCATGGAAGCGCCGCTTGAACAGGCTCCAGGAAAGTATCGTTACGGGAGCAGCGCCATTGAGGTCATCTCCAGCATTGAAGCTGCGGCCGAGGGCGGGTTGAACACCCAGCGTTGTAAAGAAGTTTGACGAGACAGCCGCGGCATTGAGGAACTCCGGCAGCTCGCCGGAGTTGCCGGAGATATTAAAGCCGGCCCAGCGCCACATCGCCATCTGCTCGAATCCAGATGAAGCGGATTGCCAGTCTCGAAAATCGCCTGGTGCGACAACGTTCTGCGAGGCCGGATCCGACGGATCGTCAAGGCTGTAGAGGGTGACGAGCCGCTGCGGATCGGGATAAGGCAGAGGCCGCAGCAGCACCGAGCGGACGATGGTGAAGAGTGCGATATTCGCACCGATGCCGATGGCGATAATGAGCACCGCCGCAACCGTGAAGCCCGGGTTTTTGAGCAGGGTGCGCACGCCGTAAACGACATCTCGCCACAGGGATTCGACCGAGGGAAGGCTGCGGCGCTCGCTGTATGCATTGCGTGTCTGCTCGATGCCGCCGAGGCGAATCAGGGCCTGCCGGCGTGCTTCTTCAGCGCTCAGGCCGGCGCGCATACCGTCTTCGATATGCATCGCCAGGTGAGCATCGAGCTCGGCGGAAATATCGTCACTGTTCTTGTTACGAAATGTTCCAAGGAAGCGCAGGAAGAAGGCGCGGAGTGCTCGCATCGTCACGCCTCCTGCTTCGAGGTAAGAAAGCGGGCGAGGATGGCGGTCGTCTGCTCCCAGCTTTCGGTTTCCTTGTGGACCTGCTTGCGGCCCGCTCGCGTGAGGCTGTAGAACTTCGCCTTGCGGTTGTTCTCGGACAGGCCCCAGCTTGAAACGACGTAACCCTCCTGCTCAAGCTTGAGCAATGCAGGATAGAGCGTTCCGTAGTTGAGAGAGAGGGCGTCTCCGCTGGTCTGCTCGATGCGACGCGCAATGCCGTAGCCATGCTGCTCGCCCATGGATTCGAGTGTCTTCAGAATCATCAGCGCCAGCGTGCCCTGCCAAACGTCGGTCTTGGTTCCCATGGTGCTCCTATTGGATTGCCATAGGTATGGTGACACTTTCTCTATGGGAATGCAATAGGAAAAGGGAAGCCGTTTTCACGGCTTCCCTTTTGTACTGGTCGCGGGGCTTAGCTGATGGTGCGTTTTGCGAGATCCACGGTAACGACATCGTTTGGCGTCTTGGTCGTGCTGCCGTCCGATTCGGGGTGAAACTCAATACGCAACGTGGTGTCGTTGACGACGACGCGCAGGTATCCATAGTCGGAGTCGTCATAGCTTTCGAGGGTGAGCGTGTCGTCAATCTTGTACGGTGTGCGATAAGTGCCTCTCATCTGTGAGAGGGGCGAGTGTCCGCCGCATCCGGCAACCAGGTACGGGATCTGGGAGCTGTTCACGGTGCGGGTGAAGCGCTGATAGTTGTGCGAGTGACCGGAGAAGACGGCGTGCGGCCAGACTCCCGCAGCAGTGCAGCAGCTGTCGATATCGGCCAGCATGTCAGGGCTGCCGCCGTGTACCGATCCGCCGGTGTAAGGCGGGTGATGGACGGCGATGATGACCGCGCCGCTGTAGTTCTCGCTCTTGACGCGCTTGAGGGCAGTGGTAAGGAAGTCGATCTGACGGTTGTCCAGGACGGTATTGTTGCCGTTTTCGCCGGAGATGACGCCAGGGTCTTCAAGCACGTTGCTGTAAAGTCCGAGGATCCGCACAAAGGGCGCGTCGAATGTAAAGTAGACGCCGGGCGCAATCATCGCCGTGCGTACGAGCCCGCCGGCATCGGGGGAGACTACCGGGGTTGCCGAGCAGAAGTTGCGAAGAAAGGCGTCGAGGCTCGGGACTGGGTCGCTCGCATAAACGACGCCGTCGTGGTTGCCCGGAATCGCGACGATCGGTGCGGCGTAAGAACGGTATGGGTCGTAGAACTGGTCGTAGTAGTAAGCCGCTTCGCCGAAGTAGTAGACGACATCGCCGAGATGAAAGAGGAACGAGGGCACGTCGGCGGCGTTTTCTTCGTCAAAGTCCGAGACCATCTTGTCGGCGACGAGCGACTGCGTGCTCGGCCCTTCGACGCTGCCGGTATCTCCAACGGAGTGGAAGACGATCTGCCCTGCGCTCTCAATGGCCTTCGTCTTTGCGTCGCCCTGGTCGCCGAGTACCTGCGCGAGCGTGAGGATCGGTTCGACTGCGTTGCCGGCAGGCTCTGGCACAGACTCAAGCTTGTCGACTTCCTTTTCCTTCTGATCGGTGACGGGTGTCTTAAATCCAGTTGGGTCGGGAGTGGGTTGCGGCTGCGCAAAGACCGGCTGTGTCGAGGAGGCGTCACCACCGGCGGGTTTCTTGGGGTGCTTGGGATGCTGAGGAGGAGTGTTCTTAGTCATCATCGTTTGCTCCTGTATCTATGTTGGTTCGAAGCATAGACCCGTCAGGCTGATGTCCGATGAATAACTCCTTCGCAGTGGAAAGGTGCGAGTGCTAAGAAATTTATCCGTATATTGACGAAGCTGCTTGCCAGCCGCGCGAAAATCCGTAGATTTATGACAATGATGTGAATGGCGCTGCCTTGCGATGCGGATTGGGTCATCGGGGAAGCGCCGGGCCAATCGGTTGGAGGGATGATGATTCCTGAGGAACATGCACTTCGCCAGCTTTTTCACCAGACGGTCTCCGTCTGCTATGCGGAACACCTGGGCATCCACGACGCGGAGGTAACTTCGTATATCGCCGACCTGCTAACTGAGTTCTGTGAAACAAAGAATCTCTACAGGATCCGCGATGCGGATGGGAAGCCGCTCAGGGAAATGACCGAGATGCTGGTCGCGGCGGATCCGGTCAACGGCAACGCACCTTCCTTCGATGCCGAGCGGCGGATCCGGAAACACATTGGTGACTACGCGCTGTTTTCAGCGGGGATGTATCCGGAGGCGGTCGAGCGCTCGCGCTTTGCGGGTGACGCCGGGCTGCTGCAGATGGTCAAGACCGGCAAGGAAAGCTACTACATCGTCTCGCAGTTCAACCTGTTTGAGTACCAGAGCGAAGCGCCCTTTTTTGCGAGGCTTTCGGATGAGTTCGAAGGCCATATGTATGGCCTGACTAAAGTAAGGAGCGAGCTGGGCCGTATGGGAGCGCCATCGCACCTGATGTAAGAAGAAGATCGATTCAAGAGAAAGACCGCCGGGGAGGACTTCCGGCGGTCTTTCTTATATCTGAAGCGGACTGTTTTACAGGATGTACTTCGAAAGATCCTGATCCTTCACGATATTGGCTACCATCTGGCGAACGTATTCAGGATCAATGGTGACGACTTTTTCCGTTCCCTTTTCCGTCTGACGTTCGCTGACCGGTAGCGGCACGGTCGCGCCGAAGTCGCTGGCCGCGGCCAGTTGCAGGCCATCGCCCTGTGGCTGTGCCTTGGTCAGGTCGGGAGCGAGGAAGCTGATCTCGTCGAGTACGCGCTCCATGATGGTGTGCAGGCGGCGCGCTCCGATGTTTTCGGTCGTCTCGTTCACGCGGAAGGCGAACTGCGCCATCTCTTCGAGAGATTCGCGGGTGAACTCGAGCTTCAGCCCTTCGGTTTCGAGCAGTGCAATCGATTGCCGTGTGAGTGACGACTTCGGTTCGGTCAGGATGCGGACGAAGTCCTCAACCGTCAGCGACTGCAGTTCCACCCGGATCGGGAAACGGCCCTGCAGTTCAGGAATCAGGTCGCTTGGCTTCGAGACGTGGAAAGCTCCGGCGGCGATGAAGAGAATGAAGTCCGTGCTCACCATGCCGTAGCGGGTGTTCACGGTCGTGCCCTCTACGATGGGCAGGATGTCGCGCTGCACGCCTTCGCGGGAGACGTCAGGACCGTGTCCGCCTTCGCGTCCGGCGATCTTGTCGATCTCGTCGAGGAAGACGATGCCTGAGTTTTCGACGCGTTCGACGGCGAGCCGCGTTACCTGGTCCATGTCGATCAGGCGGCCTTCTTCTTCGGTCACGAGATACTCGAAGGCGTCGGCGACCTTCATCTTGCGCTTCTTGGTGCGCTGGCCGAAGAGGTTGGGCAGGATGTCTTTAAGGTTGATGTCCATCTCCTCGACACCCTGGTTGGAGATGACCTCGAACGACGGAGCATTGCGGTCGCGAACGTCGATTTCGACAGTCCGGTCGTCGAGCTTGCCTTCGCGGAACTGCTGGCGCAGCTTCTCGCGCGTGCGGTGGTGCGAGTCCTCTGAAGGCGAAGGCACGTCGATGGTTTTTTCTTCAACTATCTGCGGGCCAGCCGCTGCGGGAGTGGGCATCGCAATCGGTGGCGGGGGCAACAGCAGGTCGAGCAGGCGTTCTTCGGCGTTCAGCTCGGCCTTGTCTTCCACCTCTTCGAGCTTCTCTTCGCGCACCATGTCGATGGCGATCTCGACCAGGTCGCGGACCATCGATTCGACGTCGCGGCCGACGTAACCGACCTCGGTGAACTTCGAAGCCTCGACCTTGAGGAAGGGCGAGTTGGTCAGCTTTGCCAGGCGGCGGGCGATCTCGGTCTTGCCGACGCCGGTGGGCCCGATCATGATGATGTTCTTCGGCATGATCTCTTCGGCGATGTCGGGAGGCAGCTTCTGGCGCCGCTGGCGGTTACGGAGCGCGATCGCTACGGCGCGCTTGGCGTCTTTCTGGCCGACGACATACTTGTCGAGTTCGGCAACGATTTCGCGGGGAGTCAGCTCCTCGAGCGCGAGTTCCTGGTCTTCGGCGGTTCCGGGTAAATAGATAGCCATCCAGCCTTACTCCTTCATACCTGGCTAGGCGTGCAGCTCTTCGATTGTGATCTGGTCGTTGGTGTAGATACAGATGTCTCCGGCAATGCGCAGCGACTTTTCGGCAATGTCACGGGCGCCAAGCTCGGTGTTCTGCATCAGCGCGCGTGCCGCGGCCATCGCGTACGAGCCGCCGCTTCCGATGGCGACGATGCCTTCGTCGGGCTCGATCACGTCACCGGACCCGCCGATCAGAAAGCTCTGGTGCGGATCGGAGACCACGAGCAGGGCTTCGAGGTTGCGCAGCATCTTGTCCGTGCGCCAGTCCTTGGCCAGCTCCACGGCGGCGCGGCTCAGGTTGCCGGCATACTGCTCCAGCTTGCTCTCGAAGCGGCCGAAGAGCGAGAAGGCGTCGGCTGTCGAGCCTGCGAAGCCGGCCAGCACCTTGTCCTGGTAGAGGCGGCGGATCTTTTTGGCCGTGTGCTTGATGACGGCATCGCCCATGGTGACCTGCCCATCGGCGGCCATGACCACGGAATTGTTACGGCGGACACAGATGACGGTCGTCGAGCGGATGCGCGGTGCGCGGGAATTGTCTGCGGAGACGAAATTGCCGCCGGACACGGCGGCTGCGGAGGTTTCGTGCTTCAACATGCGTCTTTTAAGTATAACGCAGCGGTTTTGGCCGGAAATGCGTCCAAGTGAGGGAGTCGTGGATTGGTTCCGGGGACGGAAAGAGCGGCTTTTCGCCATGCCATTGAAATCGCGATCAAACTCATTTCTTCGTAACCCAAGCTGCGGTATCCTGCAATTACTCGGCCAAGGTGACTCCCAATGAACGCTCTTTCACTGCGCGACCCACAGGTTCTAGGAGTTCTGGCTGCTGCCGGAATCTGCGTGGGCGGAATTGTCGCCGTCATGGCTTTGCGCAAGCGCCCCTCCGAACAGGAGCTCGAGAAACTGCGCCGGGAGGAGCTGGTGCGCACTGGCCGCATAATCGATGGCACGGTCATCGATATCTCCGATCTGAATGAGGAAGAAAGCGGCCGTCCCAACGGCATGCGGCTGATTCTCTACAAATACGACATCGCTGGCGTGACCTACGAGTGCTCGCAGGATGTAACTGACCTCGATGTGAATATCTACGAGGCCCGGCTGGGCTTTCCCTGTTCGGTGCGCTACGACTCGCACCGTCCGGTGAACAGCATCGTGGTTGCCGAGACCTGGACGGGCCTTCGGCAGACCGCGAACTCCATCCCGATCCGCCGTGCGCCACGCAAGCCGCGTGTGACGCTACCTTACGCGGGCAACCGGTTTTAGATCACTTCCCATGCATGTTCACGCAGCCCCGACCGGCAAGATGCAGAATGCGCTGCGCATTTCGCTCGGCGTAACGCTGGCGTATGTGCTGGTGACCCTGTTCGCCGGAATGCGGGCTCATTCGCTGGCGCTGATCTCTGAAGCGGGACACAATGCTTCGGATGCACTGGCGCTCCTGCTGTCTTTTGTCGCGGTTCATTTCCAGACACGGCCGGCGAACGATCGAAAAACCTTCGGATACCAGCGAGCCGGGGTGCTGGCGGCGTTTCTGAATGCGCTGACGCTGGTGGCCATCAGCATCTGGATCGGTGTCGAAGCCATCGGCCGCTTTGCCGCGCCGGTGTCTGTTCAGCCGCGTGTGATGATGATTGTTGCCGCTGTCGGTGTGGTTATGAACGGCTGCATTGCGGCGCTGCTGTCGCGCTCCGGTGACGATGTGAACATGCGCGCCGTCTTCATCCACATGTTGGGAGACACGCTCTCGACGGCCGCCGTCATCGCGGGCGGCGCGGCGATCTTCTTCACCGGCATGAGCTGGATCGACCCGGCACTTTCTCTCTGCATCGCTGCGCTGATCCTGTGGTCGTCGTTCGGCATCGTGAAGGAGACGCTGAACATCCTGCTAGAAGGCACGCCGCGCGGGTTGTCGCTCGAGCAGATCCGGGTCGAACTCGAAACGATCGAAGGCGTAGAAGATGTTCACGATCTGCACGTCTGGAGTCTCGGTTCGCAGACCCACGCGCTGGCGACACATATTCGAATCGCGGATATTCTGCCGTCAGAGAGCGCGCGGATTCTCGATGCAATCAACGGGCGGCTGCGTGACCGCTTCCACATTCACCACACGACAATCCAGTTCGAGCATGTGGGTTGCGAAGTGGAGCATGGCTGCGTAATGGCAGTGGAAGAGCTTTCCGCGCATGGGCACCACCATCATGGGCCGGGGCACCATCACCACTAGGTTTGCCTGCGTTCGGAATGACAACCAAGGGGCGCAGCACTATTCAGTTTCCGCAGGCTTATCTGGCTGGCTCTCGTAAATCTCTTCCACTCGCGCGAGGGTGTCGATTTCTTCCACCGGCTTGTCGTCGCGAATCCTCAGGATGCGCGGGAAGCGCAGGGCGAAGCCGCTGTCATGACGGTCGGAGCGCATGACGTTGTTGAAGGCGACTTCGAGCACCTTGAGCGGCTCGACGGTGCGAAAGTGTCCGTATTCCTCGATGGTGTGATCCTTGAAATACTCCGTCAGCTCGGCAATCTCGGCATCGGTCAGGCCGGAGTAGGCTTTGCCGACATTTCTTAGCTTGTCTCCGTCGCGCACCGCGAAGGTGTAATCGCTGAGTACTCCTGCTCGCCTGCCGTGACCGAACTCCGCCCTGGTGACCACGACATCGAGTGTGGCCAGTTCGCGCTTCAGCTTGAGCCATGCCATGCCGCGTCGCCCCGGCTGGTAAAGGCTGTCGATGGACTTGAGCATCACGCCCTCGTTGCCCCGCTCGCGGGCTTCGGTATAGGCGTTGTCGAGCTGTTCGGCGGTTTCGAGGCGCGTCGCGGGCGCGAGCATCAGGCGCGGCAGTGTGGTGCTCGCCTGTGGCGCGAAAAGATCAGATTGCCCACGGGCACTGAGTTGCGCTGTACCGGCGGCATGCCGGTCGAGGAAGGCTATGAGGATTTCCCGGCGCTCGTGAAGGGGCAGTTCCAGCAGCAGCTCGCCATTGCGGGCGAGGATATCGAAGGCCATGAAGACGACCGGAAGCTGTTCCCGCATCTCGCGCGAGACGATTTTGCGTCCGATGCGTTGTTGCAGGGCGGAAAAGGGCTGGGCGCGGCCAGGATCGTCGTCGTCGCGTAGCGGTGTCCAGGCCAGCACTTCGCCGTCGAGGATGACAGGCTCGTCGATAGCGGCGCAAGCCTCTACCAGTTCGGGAAAGGTTTCGCTCATCTCCTCGCGGCTGCGCGAAAAGAGCTCCACACGGCCAGGCTGGGTAGCGTCGCCCATGTGCAGCTGGGCCCGAACGCCGTCGTACTTGTCCTCGATCTGTGCGTAGCTCAGGACTTTGCCTTTAACCGGTTCGGGCTCGGCGATGCCTTCGGTCTGTTCCTCGCGGATCTCTGCCGCGAAGCGTGCCATGGCCTCTTCGACGCTCGCGACCGGGCTGGCCAGCATGAGCCCCAGCGGATGAAAAAGCCTCATGCGTGCCTGATCAAGCGTTCCGGAGGCAGCCATGGAGACGACCTCGGGCAGGTTCCCCTGCAACATGGTGGCGTGGCGTACCGCTGCGGGTTCGGCGGACCAGGCGGAGGCGATGGCTTCTTCCACCAGAGCCTGCTTCACGCCGGTTCGCATGTCTCCGGCAATGAGTTTGAGCAGATATTTAGCTTCGATTGGCGTTGCTTTTTGCAGCAGACCGGTCAGTAGCGGGAGCTTTGCTCCCGGTCCTCGCGCGGCGGCGATGGCAGCCAGATCCTGCTCGACCTCCGCCAGGGTTAGAGTTGCGGCGTGATCGTGGCTGGCCAGCAGCTCAGACGCTGCCGAGCCGATATCTCCGTGGCGCCGGTAGGCCGCGGTGAGCGCCGAGGGCTTGGCTCCGCTGACGGATTGCAACACCTTTGAGAGCAGTGCGCCGCCCACGTTGAGAGCCCGGCGGTCTGTTTCTGGAAAGGGTGTCCCGGAGAGATAGAGCGCGGCCCTGCCAGCGTCGTCTACAGGCAGTTTCTGCAGGAATACGGTGATGAGGGCGCGCTTTTCAAGCTTCTTCGTGGTGGCGGCAAGGGCCTCGCAAAGCTCGGCAAATGGGAAAAAGCTACTCATTCCGTGTACCCGTTGGATGCTGCGCCTGAGTCTTTTTTGCTTCTATGCCATCTAAAACAGCAGTAAACTACGAGAGATGCAGTTCCTGCTCAATCACGGCACACTCCTTTAGCGGCTCCCGCCGCGTGTTGCCTTTTTCAAGATTCAAAAGCAGAAATCCGCCTTTCCGAGATAAATCCTATGTTTGACCGCCTGGAACAGATAGCAACCCGTTATGAAGACCTCGGCCAGCAATTAGCCGATCCTGAAACCATCTCCGACCAGCAGAAATACCAGAAGATCGCCAAGCAGCACCGCGACCTTGCGGATATTGTCGACAAGTTCCGCGAGTACAAGTCGATTACGACCGGCATCGCCGACGCAAAAGCTATGCTGGCCGAGTCGGACGAAGACCTGCGCGCCATGGCCGAGGAAGAGCTGGGGCAGCTCGAAGAGCGCCTGCCTGGCGTGGAAGAAGAGCTCAAGGTCATGCTGCTGCCCAAGGATCCGAACGACGAGAAGAACGTCGTCATCGAAGTCCGCGCCGGCACTGGCGGCGACGAAGCCTCGCTGTTTGTGGCCGAGGTCTTCCGCATGTACTCGCGTTTCGCCGAACAGCACCGCTGGAAGGTCGAAATCCTGTCCAGCTCCGAGTCTTCGGTAGGTGGCCTGAAGGAAATTTTCTTCATCATCGAGGGAGACAAGGTCTACTCGCAGATGAAGTACGAGAGCGGCGTGCACCGCGTGCAGCGCGTTCCGGCGACGGAAACGCAGGGCCGCGTTCATACCTCTGCGATTACGGTTGCGGTTCTGCCGGAAGCTGAAGAAGTCGACGTAAAGATCGAGCAGAAGGACCTGCGCATCGACACCTTCTGCTCCTCGGGGCCTGGCGGGCAGTCCGTGAATACGACCTATTCGGCTATTCGCATCACCCATCTGCCGACCAACACCGTCGTAAGCTGCCAGGACGAAAAGTCGCAGATCAAGAATCGCGAAAAGGCGATGCGTGTTCTGCGTGCGCGCCTCTATGAAGTGGAGATGGAGCGCCAGCACGAGGCACAGGCCAAGGAGCGCAAGCAGCAGGTAGGCTCCGGAGACCGTAGCGAGAAGATCCGTACCTATAACTTCCCGCAGAATCGCCTTACCGATCACCGCATCGGCCTGACGAATCATCAGCTGGCTGAAGTGATGGAAGGTAAGCTGCAGCCGACGATCGATGCGCTGATTGCGTTCTACAACAGCGAGCGGCTGAAGGCGGAATCAGAAACCGCGGCCGCGTAAGCATGGCTGAATCGCAAACTGTTCGCGCGGCGCTCCTCTTCGGCGCCGCGCAACTGTCTGATCTACCCAATCCACGCCTCGACGCGGAGCTGCTGCTGCGCCATGTTCTACAGCAGGATCGCGCATGGCTGTTGACTCATCCTGAAGTTGAGCTGTCTGCTGCCCAGTCTGCCGCTTACGAAGCAGCCATCGCGCGGCGGATACGCCACGAGCCAATCCAGTACATCCGCGGGACACAGGAGTTCTACGGGCTCGATTTCCTGGTGGGACCGGGTGTGCTCATTCCGCGCCCGGAGACCGAGCACCTGGTCGAAGCTGCGCTGGAGCGGCTACCGAAGCGGTCGCCTCTCAGTATCGTGGACGTCGGCACCGGCTCAGGAATCCTCGCCGTGACATTTGCGAAGCAGTTGCCGGATGCACGTGTTGTCGCCGTTGACCTGTCAGTGGACGCGCTCAGCATTGCCCGCGAGAATGCTCGTCGTCACGATGTCGAAGACCGCATCCGCTTCATCGAATCGGATCTGCTGGCTGCTCTGCCGGGAGAGATCTTCGACGCTGTTGTTTCGAATCCGCCTTACATTCCGGACACGGAAGTTCTCGAACCGCAGGTGCGGAATTACGAGCCGGAACAGGCACTCTTTGCCGGGGCTGACGGCCTCGATATTTATCGGCGTCTGATTCCCGAAGCGCATGCGGCACTTCGCCCCAAAGGCTGGCTGCTTATGGAGTTCGGCCATGGTCAGCGCGACCGGCTGGCAGCGCTCTTGTCCGGCTGGCATGAGTTGGTGTTCGTAGACGATCTCCAGGGAATTCCGCGCGTTGCCTGTGCCCGGCGCTAGACAGATCAAATTTTATTGACGACTCCTCCGGAACAGGGTTCAATGGCTCCCGCGCAGGCAGGCCTCTGCCCTTGCGTCTTTAGCTCGCAGGTCACCCCTAACCGCTTCTTGAGGAGCTCCGATGCTCAATCCACGTTTTGTCCGTCTCGCTTCACTGGCGGCTGCGTTCGTCGCGCTTGCCATTCCAGTTTTCGGCCAGTCACAGCAATCCCTCTATCCACAACTCAGCAAAGGCACGTCGCTTGAAGCAACGGCCGATCCGCTGATCGCCCGGCCTCATACAAAGCACTGCGAAGTCACCCTGCTCAACAACCAGGCCTTCGCCGACTTCAACAATCACACCTTCAGCTATACGCCGCCGGCAGATTGCAAGGGGCCCTGGTCCAAGGTCATCCTCACGGCAGATTTCTCGATCCAGGCAGGCGTGCAGTTTGACCGCACCGGGCAGCTCTTCTTCGGCGGCGTGAACATTTACTTCGGCACTACAGCGGAGCCGTTGCAGAGCCAGACCGATACCTGGCACGTTGAGCGCGATCTCACGGACTACAGCTCGCTCTTCAAGTCAGCCGAGAGCGGCTATGCGATCCTCGGCAACATTGTCGGCACCGATGGCTTGACCTCGACTATCTTCGGAACCTTCAAACTTGAGTTCTATCAGCCGGACTTTGCTAATCCCGCGCCTCGCACGGCGGACATGGTGCTGCCATTGCCGACAACCGGCACTGCGACTCTGAACGCCACCACTCCGACCCTTAGCCAGAGCGTGACACTGCCCACGAATGTTGAGAACGCCTATCTCGATGTCACTGCGCAGAGCCAGAACGCTGAGGAGCAATGGTTCTTCTGCCTGCCCAACGACGTAGCTTCGGCTGTAGGCGATTGCGGCAACACGGCTTTTCGACAGGTAGATATCAGTATCGACGGCAAGCCGGCTGGCGTTGCCCCGGTCTATCCATGGATCTACACCGGCGGCGTCGATCCTGGCCTCTGGATTCCGATTCCCGGCGTGCAGACGCTCAACCTCAAGCCCTATCGCGTGGACCTGAGCCCATTTGCCGGTGTGCTCAGCGATGGCCAGTCACACACCGTCGATGTGACGGTCTTCAACGCTTTTGAATACTTCTCCACGCTGGCAAACCTGCTCGTGTATGAGGATCACGGCACGAAGAAGATAACCGGCGCGATCACGGAGGACACCCTCACCACTCCCTCACCGCAGACTGTCAGCAACGTGGCATTCGATTCGAGCGGAAATGGTGGAGGAACGGCAACCATTACCAATGCGCAGAGATACACCATCGCCGGATACATCAACACATCGCATGGTCGCGTCAATACTCAGGTGGACGGCGACGTGAACTTCAAAACGTCGCAGACTGTGACCTCGACGGCGACGACTTTCGGTCAGACGGTTGTGCAGACCTCGACGGTGGATCAGAAGACGACGACTCGTGAAGGCTTGCTCTACACAACGAAAGAGAACAGCGTTTCGTATCCCATCAACATCGGTTTCCTCGAAACAGTCGAAACCAACGGGGATATCGGACAGACGAGCACGGTCGAGCAAGGGTACCAGAGCGGCGAGGCCCAGACGTTCGAAGGCTTCCCGGTCTTCAAATCCAGCACCAGCAACCAGGTCACGTCAAAGGACAACGCGACCTTTGTCAAATCGCCAACAGGCTACTCGCTTGGCCCAAACAGCGGGCAGGCCAGCAGCCAGACCTATACGTATAAAGACACACTCGGCAATTGCTACGACCGCAAGATCACCGCTGCCGATAATGTGCTGAAGACGGTTACAGATGGAGAGGGATGCTCGCGCCACTGGTAGGCTCGCTGTGATTTTGCCATTCCGAACAAGGTGAGGAATCTGCTTCTTTTCGCCGCTTGCAACGCAAAGGTGCAGATTCCTCACTTCGTTCGGGATGACAACTTGACCGAGGGATGACAACGTAACTGCGGGATGGCATTAGTTCTTGCGTCCGCCTGAGGGGCGCGTGCGCTGCAACTCGCGATAGAGTTCGCTTTTTGAAACTCCGCGTTCCTTTGCGATCCGTTTCAGTGCGGCCATCTCGTCTAACCCTTCGGCGCGGGCCAGTTCAGCGATGCGTTCCGTGAGCGGTAGTTCGGCACTCTGCTGGCCCACGGCCAAGGGCAGCGCCTGCACCAGCAGAACAATCTCTCCCCGAATACGTTCGCGGCTGCCAAGCTGTTCGCGCACTTCACTCACGGAACCTCGCAGGAACTCTTCATGGAGCTTGGTGAGCTCGCGTGCAACGACGACGTGGCATGCCGGTCCCCACACGTATTCGATGTCCTCAAGCGTTTCAGCAATGCGATGCGGAGCTTCGTAAAAGACCAGCGTCTGCTCGCCGGAAATCGCGTCACGCATCTGCTCGAGCTGGGTGCGTCTTGCTCCAGGCTTGGGTGGGAGAAAACCAGCGAAGAGAAAATGCTCGGTGTTCAGTCCGGATGCGACCAGTGCGCTCAGCGCTGCATTGGCGCCAGGAATGGGATAAACCGCAATGCCCGCTTCAATGGCAGCTTTTGTCAGGAACATGCCCGGATCGCAGATACCCGGCATGCCGGCATCGGAGACGACGGCGATGCGCGCTCCCTGCTTCAGATCCGCAACGATGGAAGCCGAACGGTCAGCCTCGTTGAACTCGTACAGGCTAAGCGTGGGCGTGTTGATTTCGAAGTGATTCAGCAGCTTCTGTGTCTGGCGCGTGTCTTCGCAGGCGATGCGATCGGCGGAGCGCAATACACGCAGGGCGCGGTAGGTGATGTCTTCGAGATTGCCGATGGGTGTGGCTACGAGATACAGCCCTGGGGCAAGAGAGGTCTCCTGCATGGCTTAATTTTCCCGTTCGAAGCGGCGATGCTCGGCCAGCAACCCCATACTGTTGCTCAGGTTCTGCCAGGTAACGATGCCCACGATGCGGCCTTCGACGGCCACCGGAACCAGCGCCATGCGTCCGCCGGCAATGCGGCGAATCATCAGCCCGAGCGAGTCGTCGGGTGCAGCTACCTGGAAGGTCCGCACCATGACCGACTGCACGTAGCCGTTGCCGCTGTTGCGCAGTGCGGCAAGAATACTCTGCTTCGAGACGACACCGACGAGATTGCCGCCGCGCACCACGGGAAACTCGTCCTGCAGACTATGGATGGCCCTGTACAAAGCATCGGAGAGTGTGTCGGAAGGAGAGAGCGTCGAGAACTCGGTGAGCATCACGTCCTTCATGCGGACCGTCTCTACCACTGACTGGAACATGACGCCCTGGTCTTCGAGTTGCGCTCCAACGAAGATGAAGAAGCCACCCATGATGAGCCATGGTGTCAGTCCGGAAGCCGTTCCATTGCCCGGGACCGCCAGCAGCGCAAGGCCCGCGAGCATGACGAGCAGGCCGAAGCCCTGGCTGATTCCGGAGACGGCGCGCGTGGCCTGTGCGGATCCACGTGTCTGCGAGAAGTACGCACGCAGCAGGCGTCCTGCATCGAGCGGATACGCCGGCAGGCAGTGCAATGCCGCCAGCATCAGGCTGAACCAAACCGTCGAGCGAATCAGGTGATGCGGCGTGACCAGCGGATGGGCTGACAGCGGAACGGCCGACGAGGCTCCTGCGATGAGTGCTGCCACGACAGCGGCAAACGCAACGTTGGCCAGCGGGCCTGCAAGCGCAAGCGCACGCTGGGTATTGCCCTCGACCGCGCGCTCGGCGCTTTCCGGTGTCGAATAGGAGAAGAGTCCTCCGATAGGCAGCAGGAGAATGCTGCGAAGCTGGAGCCCGTGGTACGCCGCAGCGATCAGGCGAGCTAACTCGCGCACAAAGACGGCAAGCAACAGCAGGCCCCACATGATGATGCCGCGCCACGCGCCCAGTCCGTCAACATTCGCGGTGAGCAGGCAGAAACCGAGCAGCAGGAAGAAGAACGTGTGGATGCGCAGGTCGATTCCGAACCAGCGTCCTAATGGCAGTGACCAGCCTCGCATCGTGCTTTTCGATCCTTCCTTTCCGCTCGTCCTATTGTAGTGGTTCGGATCGAATCGATGTGACCGTGTCGCTTGGTACCATAACCGGATGCGCGTGATTGCCGGTGAATATCGTTCCCGTCCCCTTGCTGCACCGAAAGGACTCGATACCCGCCCGACCAGCGACCGCCTGCGCGAAACGCTTTTCAACGTACTTGCTCCGCGCATCGAGGGATCGGTTTTTCTCGATCTTTACGCAGGCTCGGGCGCTGTCGGTATCGAGGCCATCAGCCGGGGAGCAGCCGAGACAATATTCGTAGAAGAGGCTCCATCGGCCCTCAAGGCAATCCGCGGCAATCTTTCCTCTCTGGGCATTCGTGGCGGCTATGCCCTTGAAGCTCGCAAGGTTATTGCAGCGGTGAAGCGGCTTGCTGCGGCTTCCCGCGCCGCCGACGTTATCTTCCTCGATCCGCCCTATGCTGACGACGATGCGTATGATTCCGTTCTGCAACTGTTCGCCGGTGAGTGCTCGGCGCTGCTTGCTGCTGACGGCATCGTGATCGCCGAGCATCTGCGCAAGCGCGAGCTGAATGAGGCTTATGGAGCGCTGGCTCGTTATCGCGTGCTGCAGCAGGGCGACGCGGCATTGAGCTTTTTCAGAAGACAAACTTAGTTCGGTATTTCGATCCGCTCTCCGGTCTTCAGGTCGATCATGAAAGGCACATCGCGGTCGGTCATCAGGTCCCAGCCTGTGCCGTTGAGTTGATCTCCGTCTATGCTGTCGATGGTCACGCCCTCCCAGGAAAGTCGCACCGTCTGCCAGGCCTTGCCTTCGACGCCCCAGGCCGTCAGCGCATGATGCCCGGTGAAGAGCAGAAGCTTCTGCTCTGGCAGCGCCAGGACCGAAAGAACGGGACGGTACTCCACCTGAATGAAACTCCGCGGATCGGTCGTGTCGATCAGGTAGGCATATCCGCCCGAGACGGCGCAGAGCATTCGTGGGTCGGGGCAGCTCCACAAGCCGGACGGAGCTGCGGGATCGGCAAAACCAAGAGCGCACGTAGCTAGGAACGTATCCTGCGCGGCCTTTACCAGCACTTCCATTGCGCCGCGCTCCACTTCTTCGGCGTCGCGCGGATAAACAAAGTGCTGCTTCGGGAAAATCAGCGGGCGCGAAGGCAGAATCTCTGCCTCCCACGCGTGAGGAAAGGTAAGGTCGATCGTCTTCTTCATCCGAAGTCTATTTTCGCCGGAAGTGCTCCCAGCCTGCGGGTGCAATCGTGTCCGAGTGCCCGTCTGGCTGGTGAAGGTGAATCTGAGGCCTCTCCCCACGGCGAAGAGCGGTCATCTGCCCGATCGGATGGATACCGACGCCGGCGATCCTGCGCGGAATGGGCGTCCACTTCGGCGCGGTAAAGAGCAGCTCATAGTCCTCGCCGCCATTCAGGGCCAGTTGCAGCGCGGACGGAGCAAGCTTTTGGGCCTCGGCGAGATCCGCCAGGGAATGAATGGGCAACGCAGAGGCATCGATCTCTGCTGCCAGCCCTGACTCTTCGCACAGATGCGTCAGGTCTGTCGAAAGGCCGTCGCTCAAGTCGATCGCCGAATGAACCCGGTGCTTCGACGCCGCGAGCTTCAGCCCCACCGCAACGCGGGGTGAAGGATAGAGATGGGGATGGTTCTCATCGGCATTTCGAAATCTCGAGAAAGAGCGAGGCTTTTTCGAAAGCTGTAACAACTCAGCCGCGGATCCTCCGAGACTGCCTGTGACATAGATAACGTCACCGGCACGCGCACCCGAGCGCAGAAAAGCGTGCCCTTGTTTCACTGCTCCGATCAGGACAATATCGAAGGCCGCTGAAGGGGTGTGGGGATTTCCTGCTCCATCCATTCGCGGGGACTGGGCTGTATCGCCTCCAGCCAGAGGAATAGAATGCGTGTCGGCCAGCCGCATCATGCCATCCAGAAAGCGCGCGAGCCAGCTTCCCTCATTTGCACCGGCCAGTTTTGTGGGGAGCGACATGGAAAGGAAAGCCGCCACCGGCCTCGCTCCCATGGCAGCCAGGTCGCTCAACCCCCTGGCAAGGCAGCGATGCCCGACAGATTCCGGGGAGTGCCAGTCTCGCCGGAAGTGAACGCCTTCCAGGGAAAAATCCGTGGTCACCACCATCTCTTCGCCAGCCCTGGGGCGCAGGATGGCGCAGTCGTCTCCGATTCCCAGGCGTACGCCGCTATCCCGGCTCGCGGCTTTTTGCCGGATTGTGCGGATCAGGTCGAGTTCGGAGGGGTTTTCCAGGGCTTTGCTACGCCCGGAGGCTGGCTTAGGAACATTGGGCGAGCTTCTTAAGTTTTTTGTAATGAGTGGTTTGGTCATCCAGGGCGGTCCGGGCTAAGATTTTTTCAAGTCACCAGCATACGCCGGTTTTTCCGTCGGAACCGTACGAATCAGGCGATGCATGCATGATCAGGATGGTTGACCCACCTAGGGCAAACTGTTAGCTTGACACAAGTCAATGTTCCGGATCGACAGAGGCCGGTGGCTTTTCGAACGGCCCAAACGTCTGTAGATTATCTGACCTAAATTCCCCGGTAATGCGAGAGCGGTTGTGAGGAAACGTTACTACATCATTTTCGTCGCGCGTGAAGAGGATGGCCGGCTTCGCAAGATCCCGGTGCCGCTTCATTATGCCTATGTCTTCGTGGCGGCGGCGGTTGTAGGCGCTTTCACGCTCACGGGTATGGCCGGATCTTACAGCCGGATGCTTCTGAAGACCGCCAGCTTTAACCAGATCCGTTCGCAGCACGAGGCGCTCCGCAAGGACTACAAACAACTGGAGCACGTGGCAGAGGAAAAAGAAGTACAAGCCGCATCGCTCGGTTCTCTAGCCAGTGAAGTCAGCGCGTTGTATGGCCTCAAGCAGAATCAGATGGCGAAAAGCGCTGGTACGGCCAAGTCTTCTCCTGCGGCTGTCGGCTCCGTAGACAATCCCGGAGCGACCTTTACCGATGCCGCTTACACAGAATCCTTCGATCAGCTGTCTTCGCTGCGTGCTACTGCTCTTTCAGGACGCCTTTCACGCGCATTCGGTGAGGGTCTTACTCCGTCGAGTGGCGATAGCTGGTTGAACATGGCTGACGCTCCCGCTCTGTGGCCGGTTGCCGGCCCCATCACCAGTTCCTTCGGTGAGCGTTCGGATCCGTTCAGCGGCGAAGGTGCTTTCCATAAAGGTATCGATATCTCTGCCAGTTACGGCCAGCCGGTTCGTGCCACTGCCGATGGTGTAGTGTTGACCGCCGCGATGGGTAACGGATATGGCCGCGAGATTCTGGTCGACCACGGTCACGGCATTGAGACTCTCTACGGACATCTTTCGGGTTTTGCTGTCACTTCGGGAGAGCAGGTGCGGATCGGCCAGATCATCGGCTATGTCGGCACCAGCGGCCGCAGCACCGGCCCGCATCTCCATTACGAGGTGCGTATCCGCGACACGCCGGTAAATCCCTATAAGTACCTCCGCCAGACGATGGATCAGCTGACCGCGTCGATCGGCGACAGCTCAAAGCTCGCAGGAAACTAAACAGCAGCCTTAGAAACAGCGAGGGCCGGACATTGCGTCCGGCCCTCGCTGTTTCTGTGTCTTCCGGTAACTACTTCTGATCGTTCTGAGGATTGGCGCCCGGCTGTGCCGGCGGGCTGACCAGTCTCTGCAGGAAGTCGGTGGGAATCGTCGCGGTCAGGATGGCCCGGTTCTTGCGCTGTTCCATTTTGGCACTGTTCACCAGGGCCTGAATGTCGCGCTCGCTGCTGTCGTTTGCGTTGCCGTTCATCAGCGTACGGGCAAGGTTCAGCAGATTGGTCATCGAATCCGTCGCTGCCTTGGCGGCTGCTTCGTCGGGAGCGATTTCTTCGACACGCAGGCGTGTCTTGCCGGCCCATCCAAGGGAGGCGACGAAGGTGGCTTGCGGCGTCATGGGCAGCGAAAGCCCCATGACCTTCATGTCGCTGCCGTCGTCGCTTAGCGGCAGTCCGATCTGCCCCAGCCCCCATGCAAGCGAAAGCAGGGGAACATCCGCATAGTGCGCTGCCAGCAGTGAGGAGCCGGTAAAGGGGAGCGCAGCGGTCCGGTGACGGTCGAGAATAGAGTGAATCTGTTCGGCGGATGGCGTATTGCTCGCTGCCACCATGTCATACCCCAGCAGGGTTACGCGCACCGTGCGGCCGTCGTTTGGCACCGAGTAGATCGTGTGCCCGGCATAGGTTTCGGTGGATGAGGCCACGCTGGAGAGGTATTGGGCCAGCTTCCGGCCATCGAAGTGGCCGACAAAGACCTCGGAGAAGGCAACAGGGCCGTTAGGTCCGTGCGGATCGTCCATCCGGTGCAAAGCGAAGGCGACCTCATCGAGGTCGCGCTCGACCTCGATACCCGTTGCATCGATGAACTTCTGGTACTCCGGGTCATGCCTGACCGGGTGCTGATCGAGGTGGGTCGCTGCTCGCAACGGCCGCAGGTCGGCGTAGAGAATCCCATCCGATTCGGGCAGGAGGCGTGCGGCCTCGGGAGGAGCCTTTTTGCGGAGATAGATTGCCCCTGCCAACAGCAGCAGGACAATCACGACGATAGAGATCGTGAGCCGTGTTCGTCGATGCATAAGTCTCGCCGGCCAGCCGATTACCCGGCTGGCCGTGACTCTCATCTTCTCATCCTCGGGGAGACTTCTTGCGAAAGTTTCCTGAGGAGTGTGGCAACATTCTTGCCGGTATGAATTTCATTCGGCACGCCGGTCTCCTGAATTGCGTCCAGTGAGCATGTCAGCCGCATGTGCCGGCCTCATGAGAGAGCCTTCAGCGCCAGTGTTTCCGCTTCTCTGGCTCTTCGCCACGCCGTGAGTAGCCATCTGCGGAGGGCGATTGCAGTGCGGCGCGAGACTGTGTTAATCTTCCTTTCGGTACCCCTGATTGCAGACGCCTTGGTGTGTCGAAAGTGAGTTGGGTCCTAAGCTGTTTTGGGCTGGCGTAGCTCAGCTGGTAGAGCATCTGATTTGTAATCAGACGGTCGGGGGTTCAAATCCCTTCGCCAGCTCCAGATTCTCCAGGCAAGGCAGGCGTAAGCAGGGCGGAACATTGCTCTCCGCTCGCGAGTAAATCCTTTAGCCAGCGTATCGTTACTTCCTTCCGGAGTACGGCTTCGGAGCGCGGCTGGGTGCCTGCGGGGGCTGTTTCTGGAGTTGTTGTAAGCCGGATCGGGTATTTCTGGTGGTTGTGCACAGGTGGCCGAGTGGTTAATGGCAGCAGACTGTAAATCTGCCGCTCCTAGGAGCTACGGAGGTTCGAATCCTCCCCTGTGCACCAGTAAAGTTGAGTTGGGTGGTCGCGGCGGGAGCGCTGGTAGCGCGAGCAACGCGAGAGGGGTTTCGCGAGAGCCGCAGGCGCGCAGATGAAACCCTGTAAGGTGGTCGGGCAGCATGGTTCTGGCGGAGTGGAAGCGCAAGATTGTGGCGCTGGCTGGATTCGGGCTGCTGGCTGGTCTGGCCTGGTGGACGATGGATCCCGGCCGGGGTAGAGATTTGGTTCTGGTTTTGCTGGGCGGTTTTGCTCTTCGCGTAATGTTGACCGCGGGACGTTCGCGGTACGATAAAGAAGAGAGTCCGGAGTAGGTTTTTGTAAGGCTGATGTAGCTCAGTTGGTAGAGCACTCCCTTGGTAAGGGAGAGGTCACCGGTTCAATCCCGGTCATCAGCTCCAGGTTCTGAAGCAGTTCCGCAAGCCAGTCGGGTTCCGGCTGGCTTGCTTCTGCCGATGGGTAAGTTTGCGGGAGTAACTCAGTGGTAGAGTCACAGCCTTCCAAGCTGTTGGTCGCGGGTTCGATTCCCGTCTCCCGCTCCAGATTGATTGACTGTATGTGTGGCCCGCGATGGGGCTTGGAGTAGCGCGAGATGTTTGAGCAGGCGGCACTTGCTGTACAAAACGAGCAGGTCTTCGGGGAAGTCAGCAGCGGATTGAAGTCGACCTTTGATGCTGCGCGCGTGGAGCGCTTTTTGCAGGGTGTCCAGCGGTCACGGCTGCGGGTTCGGCAGTTCGAGGGTGTTCTGGCTGCGGGCTTGCTGGGGGCTGAGATGCCGGCCAAGTATGCTGCGCTGGGCGATTCCGACCGTGGACAGGTTCGCGAGCAGTATCTGAGTCTGCTTGAGCGGGTCGATCCCAAGGTGCGGTCGAAGTTTTTCAAGATTTACGCGTACTACTGAGTTGTAAAGCTTCTTTCTCTGTTGAGAGGGTGCGTTGGATCGAGTTGAGTACGGAAAGATCATTGAGCGGCGTCTGGTTGAGGAACTCGAGCGGATGCGTGAGGATTTCGCTTCGCACGTCGTTCAGAGCTGCGTGATCGACGATTTGCTTCCGGAGGAAGAGGCGCTTCGCATCTCTGAAGCCTTTCCGGATAAAAGCACGATGACCCTCAAGAAGAGCCTGCGCGAGTACAAGTACGTCGCAGCGCAGATGGATCGCTACAACTCGGTGCTGGAGGAAATCATATTCGCCTTCCAGCAGCCGGGCGTGGTCCGGGTTGTTGAAGAGATTACGGGCATCCGGGAGATGGTGCCCGACGAAAATTTGTATGCGGGCGGAATCAGCCTGATGGCGAAGGATAATTACCTGAACCCTCATCTGGATAATTCGCACGACAAGGACCGCCAGGCATATCGCGTTTTGAACCTGCTTTACTACGTGACTCCGGATTGGTCACATGAGTCGGGTGGGAATCTTGAATTGTGGGACGAGGGTCCGAAAGGGCAGCCTCGGGAGATTGTCAGCAAGTTTAACCGTCTGGCCCTGATGGCAACCCACCAGAAGTCATGGCATTCGGTGAATCAGATTCGGGTCGATCGCTCCCGTTGCTGTGTCTCGAACTACTACTTCTCGGCGAAGCCGCTTGAGGATCACGAGTATTTTCATGTGACCTCGTTCCGCGGGCGCCCGGAGCAGCCGGTAAGGGACCTGGTCCTGCAGGGCGATATCGCGCTGCGGCAGGGGATTCGAAAGGTTTTCAAGAAGGGTGTCGTCGAAAACCCGCATGTCTATAAAAAGACCGAATCGGACGACGGGAAGATTTAGAAATTGACCTGAAAGCCGGGAGGTTTCCGGGTCGGCAAAAACTAGATTCTGCAGCACAGAGAATTGGGGAGAGAGAGATGGCGAAGGAGAAATTTGATCGTTCGAAGCCGCACGTGAATGTGGGGACGATTGGGCACATTGACCACGGTAAGACGACGCTGACGGCGGCGATCACGAAGGTATTGTCGAAGCATAATCCGAACAACAAGTTTCGTTCGTTCGACACGATCGACAATGCTCCTGAGGAGCGCGAGCGTGGTATTACGATTGCGACCTCGCACGTGGAGTATGAGACGGCGAACCGTCACTATGCTCACGTGGATTGCCCCGGTCACGCGGACTACATCAAGAACATGATCACGGGAGCGGCGCAGATGGACGGCGGCATCCTGGTGGTGGCAGCGACCGACGGTCCGATGCCGCAGACCAAGGAGCACGTGCTTCTGGCCCGCCAGGTAGGCGTACCCTACATCGTGGTATTCCTGAACAAGTGCGATGCGGTTGAGGATCCTGAGCTGATCGACCTGGTCGAGATGGAAGTTCGCGAACTGCTGTCGAAGTACGACTTTCCTGGCGACGATGTTCCGGTGATCCGCGGATCGGCTCTTGGCGGTCTGAACGGCGAAGCGCAGTGGGAGCAGAAGATCGACGAGCTGATGCAGGCTGTGGACGACAACGTGCCGCTTCCGGCGCGTGCCATCGACCAGCCGTTCCTGATGCCGATCGAAGACATCTTCTCGATCTCTGGCCGCGGAACTGTTGTCACGGGCCGTATCGAGCGCGGCAAGGTGAAGGTTGGCGAGGAAGCCGAAATCGTTGGATTCCGCGAGACGCGCAAGACGGTTGTGACCGGCGTCGAGATGTTCAAGAAGCAGCTTGACGAAGGCCTGGCCGGCGACAATGCGGGACTTCTGCTTCGCGGTATCGCGAAGGAAGACGTGGAGCGCGGCATGGTTCTGGCGAAGACGGGCTCGATCACGCCGCACACCAAGTTCAAGGGCGAGATCTACGTGTTGTCGAAGGAAGAAGGCGGCCGTCATACTCCGTTCTTCAATGGCTACCGTCCTCAGTTCTACTTCCGTACCACGGACGTGACGGGCACCGCGACCCTGCCTGCGGGCACGGAGATGGTGATGCCGGGCGACAACATCGCACTGGAGATCGAGCTGCACACCCCGGTGGCAATGGAAAAGGGCCTGCGCTTTGCTATCCGCGAAGGCGGACGCACCGTAGGCGCCGGTACCATCACCGAGATCATCAAGTAGTTAGCGGTTAGCGCGCCGCAGGGCGCGAGCAGTTAGTGGTTAGCGAAAGGCGGGGTAAAGCCCCGCCGCTCGCGGAAAGATTACAGAAGATTGTTGGGGAAATATGACCGGCAATCGGGTAGGATAAAAAGATGCGCGAAATTGTGACCTTACAGTGTCCCGTATGCAAGGAGCGGAATTACTCGACGACGAAGAACAAGAAGACGACCACTGGCCGTCTGGAGTTCTCGAAGTTCTGCAATACCTGCCGCAAGCATACGGACCATAAAGAAACCAAGTAGTTTTAGTTGCACACAGGGGCGTAAGCTCAACGGTTAAACTGTCGGTCTCCAAAACCGAACTTCTCGGTTCGAATCCGAGCGCCCCTGCCATTCTTGAGCTGTTTGTGTGGTGGTCCGGGTCGGCTGACGCCGAGCCGGAAAGAAGGGTTTTATGGCAAAGGCAGTAACAGTTCCGGATCAGGATCGTTCCTCGGCCCAGCAGGGAGTGAGCAAAGTCTCCGGCTTCTTTAATCAGACGAAGAGCTTTCTCTCGGATGTACGTGGCGAGATGCGGAAGGTTGTTACGCCTACCCGCGAGGAAGTACGGTCGACGACAACTGTCGTGATTGTAGCCGTCTTTGTGTTTGCGGCCTTCTTTTACGTGGTGGATTCTGTCCTCGACCAGATTCTGCGTGTGCTTCTGCATTCGCTGGGTGCCGCTCAGTAGGGCGTAAAGAGGGTTTCATGTCGGAAGAAATTCAAAACGAAGTTGTCGCCGAGACGGTCCCTGCCGAGACTGAGCAGTTGGAGCCTGCGGCAAATGAGCGCTTTAAGTGGTACATCATTCATGCCTACTCGGGCTTTGAGCGCAAGGTGCGGGAGTCGCTCGAGAGCCGCGTGCAGGCCTTCGGTCTGCAGAACAAGATCGGGCGCGTGATGATTCCCACCGAGCCGGTGACTGAGATCGTCAACGGCAAGAAGCGGACGATTGAGCGGGTCTTTCTGCCGGGTTATGTGCTGGTCGAGATGGATCTCGATAACGACCTCTGGCATGTAATCAAGAACACTCCGCGCGTGACGGGCTTTCTGGGTACCGGGGATAAGCCGGTGGCGTTGAGTGAGGAAGAAGTGAGTTCGATCCTCTTCCGCAATGAGACGTCGAAAGATAAGCCTCGCCTCAAGATCAAGTTCGAGAAGAATGAGTCGGTTCGCATCACCGAAGGGCCGTTTGCAAACTTCAACGGCGTGGTGGACGAAGTAAATGAAGATCGCGAAACCCTCAAGGTGATGGTGACGATCTTTGGCCGCTCGACACCTGTTGAGCTCGAGTTCGGCAAGGTGGAGAAGGTTGAGTAGTACAGCCTTTAGCCGCTAGCTCTTGGCTTTCAGCTGGAGTCGCGGCGAAACGGTCTTTGGGACCGAAAAGCAAAGATGCGCTGGCGGTACGTCCAGCGGCAAGTAATTAAGTAGGGCCAGCTAAAGGCTAGCAGCTAAGGGCTAGCGGCTGTTTTTAGAAAGGTTTTAAAGCAATGCCTCCGACAAAGAAAGTACAGACATACGTCAAGCTCCAGATCGAAGCCGGCAAGGCCACCCCTGCGCCGCCGGTCGGTCCTGCTCTTGGTCAGGCCCAGGTCAACATCATGGAGTTCTGCAAGCAGTTCAACGCCCGCACCCAGAATAAGGAGATGGCGGGATTGATCATTCCGATTGTGATCACGGTTTATGTTGATCGCAGCTTCACCTTCATAACCAAGACCCCGCCGGCAGCCATCCTTCTTAAGAAGGCAGCTGGCCTGGCCAAGGGTTCGGGTGTTCCGAACAAGAATAAGGTGGGAACGGTCACTGAAGCCCAGGTTCTCGAGATCGCCAAGCAGAAGATGCCCGATCTCAATGCGGCTTCGGTAGAAGCGGCAGTCAAGAGCATCAAGGGCACCGCCCGCTCGATGGGCGTTGACGTCGTAGCGTAACCACATATTTCCGTGGAAAATCCACGGAAATATGGCATACTTGAAAATGCGCCTGAAGGGGTGCAGTAGTTCCACCACGGCCTGCGGTACGAATGCAGTGCGGTGGGAGACAGAGGGAATATGTCGAAGAAGATAAGCAAGAATGTCGCGGCTGCTCGCGCGCAGGTGGAAGATCGCCCCTATACTCTCCAGGATGCGGTTCCGCTTCTGCAGAAAGTAAAGTTCGCAAAGTTTGACGAGACGGTTGACCTGACCCTGCGTCTGGGTGTCGACCCGCGTCATGCCGACCAGATGGTGCGTGGCACGGTTGTTCTGCCCCATGGCCTTGGTAAGACTAAGCGCGTTGCCGTGATTACCTCCGGCGACCGCCTGAAGGAAGCCGAAGCTGCCGGTGCCGAGTTCATTGGCGGCGAGGATCTGGTTGAGAAGATCCAGAAGGAAAGCTGGACGGACTTCGATGCCCTGATTGCTACTCCGGACATGATGAAGTCGGTTGGCCGCCTGGGCAAGGTGCTTGGTCCCCGTGGTCTGATGCCGAACCCGAAGACGGGTACGGTAACCAATGACGTTGCTGCCGCAGTCAAGGAAATCAAGGCCGGTAAGATCGAGTTCCGTACCGACAAGACCGCTCTCGTGCACGTTCCGGTCGGCAAGCTTTCGTTTACCCCGGATAAGCTGATCGAGAATGCGCAGACCGTGATTTCGAGCGTGATGCGCGCCAAGCCGTCTGCTGCCAAGGGCAAGTATGTCCGTGGAATCACCCTGAGCTCGACGATGGGCCCCGGAATTCCGCTCGATAGCTCGATCGCTGACTCGGCTGCAAAGGCCTAAAAATCAGCTCCCAGCTGCTAGCTTCTAGCCACTAGCCAGCCAAACGGAGCGACCTTACGGGATTTTCAGCTAAGGGCTAGTAGCTAGAAGCTAGAGGCTTTCTTATGGCATTAAGCAAGGCAAAAAAGACGGAAAAGATTGAGCAGCTTACAAAGGAGCTCGAAGGATCGACCAGCGCGATCGTCGGCACCTTCGCGAAGCTGACCGTGGCCCAGGATTTCGAGCTGCGCAAGACTGTGCGCGCCGCCGGTGGCCGCTACCGTGTACTGAAGAACAAGCTCGCGGCTCGCGCCTCGAAGGGTTCGCAGATCGAAGAAGCCCTGCAGGGACTGAAGGGTGTTTCCTCGGTCGCCTACACCAGCGGCGATCCGGTTGCCCTGGCCAAGGCTCTCGCGACCTGGGTAGAAGAGAACGCGCAGTTCACCTTTAAGCTCGGCATCGTCGATGGCAAGGTCATCAATGTCGATGAGGTCAAGGCCCTGGCGACCATGCCAGGCAAAGAAGAGATCTTCTCGAAGCTTCTCTTCCTCATCAATGCTCCGGCTCAGCGGCTGGCGACGGTTGTCAATGCGACCGGGCGCGATCTGGCCGTGGTTATCAACCAGGCGGTCGAGCAGAACAAGTTTTCCGGCGAGCAGGCTTCGGCCTAATCGGCGGCAAAGATTCGCCGCAGCGGGATGCTGAGGGGCGCCATGTCTGGGCGCAACGGAAACCTCGGAATTCTGACCGGCGGCAACCGGAAGGTTCGGGCCTTTCGGCGGCGGTAAAGAAAATTAGATTTTTTGGAGATAAATCATGGCAGATTTGCAGCAGTTGGAAGATCAGATCGTTAGCCTGAGCCTGCTCGACGCAGCCGCTCTGGTCAAGAAGCTCGAAGAGCGCCTCGGCGTTTCGGCAGCAGCAGCCGCTCCGGTTGTCGTTGCCGGTGGCGCGGGTGCGGCAGCTGCTCCGGCAGCCGCTGAGCAGACCGAGTTCACCGTCATCCTGAAGGATGCCGGCGCGAACAAGATCAGCACCATCAAGGCAGTCCGCGAAGTCACCGCCCTCGGTCTGAAGGAAGCCAAGGACCTGGTCGACGGAGCTCCGAAGCCTCTGAAGGAAGGCATCAGCAAGGAAGATGCCGAGTCGATCAAGAAGAAGTTCGACGGCATCGCGACGGTCGAAATCAAGTAGTGGAAGCGGGGCGGGCCTGGCTCGCCCCGGTTTCTGGCTCCGGCCGGCAAATTTTACTTGCAGGTTGCATGCCAAACAGGAACGCGCTATCCTTAAAGATGTGCGTTCCCTTTGCTATTTGTTAAGCGGACCTGGCTTCTGGGGTGTTCTGGGTGTGGAACGTGTATCTTTTGTTTCCACGAATGATTTGAGGAAATCCGAGCGGACGGCATATGCGTCTGGTCGGGAATTTCTGTCTCAAAGATAAGTTTCCATCCGGCGATGGGTGCCGGCGTAAACACAGGATAATCGGCGGTCCTGTGGATATGGTGAGCGATCGGCTGCAAGGCGGCAAAACGCGGTATAGTAAGCGGGAATCAGAAACCCTGACATTGATTAGTGCACAATCCGGTTGTGGCGCTCGTGGGACGTGCTGTCTCTACGGGCGTTTTGGTGTTTCCGGAATTGGCTCTTCCCGCCCTGGCTCATTGCTCGCTCTTTCGCATCCGGCCCCGTCCGAAAAGCTGTAACGCCTGCGGTGGCAGGTTTCTCGCTTGGGATGTGACTTTCTCCCGGCGGGTTTGATCGACCAATGATACTGCGGCACTTTGCAGTATCGGAATCAGCGACGGCTCCGCAGCCCGGGTGCAGTCGCAGCAGGAAACGCGCAGATCCTCCCGAACGAGGCGGGAAGATCTGGAATCGCGTGAAAGGTGTAAGACGAGGGGTGTCGCAGGACTCGAGCGGCATTTCCTCCTCCGGTGCAAGCGGCCGGAGCCTCGTGTTGACGAGTCCTGAGGAGTGAAGCATGTCTTACGAGAATCGCGCCCTACGCAGCCGTCTCGATTTTTCCAAAATTCCCACTTCCATCCAGATTCCTAACCTTATTGAAGTTCAGCGCCGTTCTTACGAGCGCTTTCTGCAGATGGACAAGCTGCCTTCCGAACGCGAAGACAATGGACTCCAGTCTGTCTTTACCTCGGTTTTCCCGATCACCGATTTCCGCAACATTTCTCAGCTCGACTTTGTTGATTACTCCATCGGCAACTGGGAATGCAAGTGCGGACACCTGAAGGGTCTGCATCACCTGCGTACGACCTGCGTCACCTGCGGCGCCATGGTAATCACCGACCCGTTCCATCCCGGCGATGTGCTTTGCGGCAAGTGCGGTACCTACAACAAGAACACCCCCGACTTCTGCAACAAGTGCGGCGACCCTGTTGGCCTGCAACTGAAGTATGACCAGGCGGAGTGCGAAGAGCGCGGCATGACTTACTCTGCCCCGCTGAAGGTGACCGTCCGTCTCACGATCTACGACAAGGATGCCGAGACCGGCGCAAAGACTATTCGCGACATCAAGGAGCAGGAAGTCTTCTTCGGCGATATTCCGCTGATGACGCAGAACGGCACCTTCATCGTCAACGGCACCGAGCGCGTTATCGTTTCGCAGCTGCACCGTTCGCCCGGCGTCTTCTTCGAGACGGCGAACAACCGCACCTACTTCCTCGGCAAGATCATTCCCTACCGCGGATCTTGGGTGGAGTTCGAGTTCGACCAGAAGAACACGCTCTATGTCCGCATCGACCGCAAGCGCAAGTTCCTGGGCACCATCTTCCTGCGCGCGCTCGGACTGAAGGCAGACGACGAGATCCTCAAGACCTTCTACACGGTCGACAAGATCGCGGTGAAGGACGGCAAGTTCTCCTGGGCTGTTGAAGAGAACAGCGACAAGGCCACACACCTGCTGGGTGTGAAGCCTGCCCATGCGGTTGTCCACAAGGGCGAAGAGATCGCGCATGCCGGCCGCAAGGTCACGCCTTCGATCCTCAAGGCTCTGCGTGCGAACAAGATCTCTGAAGTTGAAATCGAGACGACCGAACTGGATGGCGCCGTCACCGCTTCGGATGTGATCGACACCACGACCGGTGAAGTGCTGGTTGAGGCAAACATCGAGCTGACGCCCGATAAGCTGCACAAGATCGCCGAGAGCGGCGTGACTTCGATTGAAGTCTTCTTCCCCGAGCGCGATGACGTGGGCAATATCGTCACGAACACGCTGCGCCGCGACTCGGTTCGCAAGCCGGAAGAGGCCCTGATCGAGATCTACCGCAAGCTGCGTCCGGGCGATCCGCCGACCCTCGACACCGCGACGGCGCTCTTTGAAGGCATGTTCTTCGATCCGCGCAAGTACGACTTCTCGCGCGTAGGCCGCCTGAAGTTCAACATCAAGCTGTACGAGAACCAGGACGCTTCGCCTCTCGACCGTCGCACGCTGACGCCGGAGGACTTCTACGCGACCATCAAGTACCTGCTGAAGCTGCGCAAGAACATCGGCGTGGTAGACGACATCGATCACCTTGGCAACCGCCGCGTGCGCGCGGTCGGTGAGCTCATGGAGAACCAGTTCCGCATCGGCCTGGTCCGCATGGAGCGCGCCATCAAGGAAAAGATGAGCGTGTACCAGGAGATGTCGACGGCGATGCCGCACGACCTCATCAACGCCAAGCCGGTTATGGCCGCGATCCGCGAGTTCTTTGGCTCCTCGCAGCTCTCGCAGTTCATGGACCAGACCAACCCACTGTCGGAGATCACGCACAAGCGCCGTCTCTCCGCCCTTGGGCCTGGCGGTCTTTCGCGTGAACGTGCAGGCTTCGAAGTCCGCGACGTGCACCCGACGCATTATGGCCGTATCTGCCCGATTGAGACGCCGGAAGGTCCGAACATCGGTCTGATCAGCTCGCTCTCCTGCTTTGCCCGCATCAACGAATATGGCTTTATCGAATCGCCGTATCGTCGCGTGGCTGATGGACGCGTGCTCGATTATGTCCAGGTTTCGAATGCCGGCGAGAGCGGTCTGCGCGTGGGCGATCATCTCGAAAAGGCCGAGGTGTTCAAGCTGAACGAGCAGCTCCGCGGCGAGAAGAAGCGCACCATTGAGCACGAGCCGTTCTCGTTCTACCTCTCGGCATGGGAAGAAGACCGCCACACGATCGCGCAGGCGAACGTGGAGCTGGATGAGGAGCTGCGCATCACCGAAGATCTGGTGAACGCACGCCGCCAGGGCAACTTCGTTCTCGTCAACCGCGATGAAGTGGACTACGTCGACGTGAGCCCGAAGCAGCTTGTGTCGGTCGCCGCCTCGCTCGTGCCGTTCCTCGAGCATGACGACGCGAACCGCGCTCTGATGGGTGCGAACATGCAGCGCCAGTCTGTGCCGCTGCTTGTTTCCGAGGCTCCGTTCGTCGGAACCGGTATGGAAGGCGTCACCGCGCGCGACTCGGGCGCCGTGATTCTTGCCCGCCGTAACGGTATCGTCGATTCGGTCGACTCCGAGCGCATCATCATCCGTGTAGAGGGTGAGCATCATCCCACGCAGCTTTCGCGTGAGGTTGGTTCTGACATCTACCAGCTGATCAAGTTCAAGCGTTCGAACCAGAACACCTGCATCAACCAGAAGCCGATCGTTCGCCATGGCGACCGTGTGGTCAAGGGGCAGGTGATTGCTGACGGTCCTTGCACCGAGCAGGGCGAGCTTGGTCTCGGCCGCAACGTGCTGGTGGCCTTCATGCCCTGGCGCGGTTACAACTTCGAAGACGCGATCCTGATCTCGGAAAAGCTGGTCCGCGAGGACTACTACACCTCGGTCCACATCGAGGAGTACGAGATCGAAGCGCGCGACACGAAGCTGGGACCGGAAGAGATCACGCGCGATATCCCCAACGTCAGCGAGCATGCGCTGCGCGATCTGGACGAGAGCGGCATCATCCGCATCGGCGCCAAGATCAAGCACAACGACATTCTCGTTGGTAAGGTTACGCCGAAGGGCGAGACGCAGCTTACGCCTGAAGAGAAGCTGCTCCGCGCCATCTTCGGTGAAAAGGCCGGCGACGTTCGCGATGCTTCGCTCACGTGCCCTCCGGGTATCGAAGGAACCATCGTCGACGTCCGCATCTTCTCCCGTAAGGGTCAGGAGAAGGACGAGCGCGCCAAGCAGATCGAGGCCGAGCAGGTTGCCAGCCTCGAGAAGAACCTGGCCGACGAAATCCGCATTCTGACGGACGAGCGCCTCAAGCGTCTCGAAGCCATCCTGGGCGGCAAGGTTGTGCTGGCTGACCTGCACGACGAGCGCACCAACAAGCGCCTGCTCGTGAAGGACGCTGTTCTCGATCGCGATGCCATCGAACGCATCTCGACCAAGAACCTCAAGCGCATCCGCTACAACGACAAGGATCCTCGTGTGAACGAGCAGATCGACGAGATCGAGGAGATGACCTCCCGCCAGATCGACGTTCTGCGCAAGATCACGAACGAGAAGATCAGCAAGCTGCAGAAGGGCGACGAACTGGCACCGGGCGTCATCAAGCTGGTGAAGGTTTACATCGCCATGAAGCGCAAGCTCTCGGTCGGTGACAAGATGGCCGGCCGCCACGGTAACAAGGGTGTGATCGCGCGCATTCTTCCCGAGGAAGACATGCCGTATCTGCCCGATGGAACTCCGGTGGAGATCGTGCTGAATCCGCTCGGTGTGCCTTCGCGTATGAATGTGGGTCAGATTCTCGAAACGCACCTTGGCTGGGCTGCTCATGAGCTCGGCGTGCAGGTTGCGGAGCTCGTGAAGAAGAACCGCGATGCGAATGCCATCCGTGAAGTCTTCAAAGAGCGTTTCGCAGGAACCGCGACGCTGCGCCAGCTGCTTGAGCTCGACGACGAACAGACCGTTCGCGTTGGCCTGGGCATGCAGCGTGGTATCTGGTTCGGAACCGCGGTGTTCGACGGCGCGAAGGAGACGGAGATCAAGGCACTGCTGACGGCAGCCGGCCTGCCGACCTCCGGCAAGACGCACCTGTTCGACGGCATGACGGGCGACCAGTTTGAGCAGCCGGTAACGGTTGGCTACATCTACATGCTCAAGCTGTCCCACCTGGTCGACGACAAGATTCACGCTCGCTCGATCGGACCGTACTCGCTTATCACCCAGCAGCCACTGGGCGGCAAGGCGCAGTTCGGCGGACAGCGCTTCGGCGAAATGGAAGTCTGGGCACTGGAAGCCTACGGTGCGGCTTACATTCTGCAGGAGCTGCTCACCGCGAAGTCCGATGACGTTTATGGCCGTACGAAGATCTACGAGGCCATCGTCAAGGGCGAAGCTGCGATCGAGCCAGGTGTGCCTGAGTCGTTCAACGTGCTGATCCGCGAGCTGCAGTCGCTTTGCCTCGACGTTGAGCTGATGAAGATGACAGCCAACGGTGAAGCGAAGAAGCAGCCTCTGCCGACGCTGGCAGCCGCCGACTAACCGCGAGCCGTCAGCTACCAGCGTTTAGCTGACGGCCACGCCGAAAGATTTACGCGGCGCGCTTAAGGGAAGCCGCGATGCCGAGAACAGACGAAACAAAGGCTAAGAGCTAATAGCTAGCAGCTAGGAGCTAAGCCAAGGAGGAACAAATTGTACCGTTCCAGTCCATTTGAACTCAGTGGCCCGATTACCGATTTCGACGCGATTCGCATTCAGCTAGCTTCGCCGGAGAAGATCCGCAGCTGGTCGCACGGCGAAGTAACGAAACCGGAAACCATCAACTACCGTACCTTTAAGCCGGAGCGCGACGGACTCTTCTGCGCCCGCATCTTTGGACCGGTCACCGACTGGGAGTGCCTCTGCGGCAAGTACAAGCGCATGAAGCACCGCGGCGTGATCTGCGACAAGTGCGGCGTCGAAGTGACTGTCTCCAAGGTTCGCCGTGAGCGCCTTGGCCACATTGAGCTGGCATCGCCCTGCTCGCACGTTTGGTTCTTCAAGGGACTGCCTTCGCGTATCGGCCACCTGCTCGACATCTCGCTGCGCGATCTCGAAAGCGTCCTCTACTTCGAGTCGTACGTGGTTGTCGATCCAGGCGACGCGCCGGTGAAGGAGCGCGAAATCATCAAGGACGAGCAGCGCTTCCGCGAGCTCGACCAGCAGTATCGCCCCACCGGCTTCAAGGGCATGATGGGTGCCGAGGCAATCAAGGAGCTGCTCAAGCGTGTTGCGATCGACGAGCTGTCGATCGAGCTGCGCGAGCGCATGAAGGTTGAAACCTCGCTCCAGAAGCGCCTCAAGTACGCCAAGCGCCTCAAGGTCGTCGAGGCCTTCCGCAAGTCCGGCAACAAGCCGCAGTGGATGATTCTCGACGTGATCCCGGTCATTCCGCCGGAGCTGCGCCCGCTGGTGCCGCTCGATGGCGGCCGTTTCGCGACGTCGGATCTGAACGACCTGTATCGCCGCGTGATCAACCGTAACAACCGCCTCAAGAAGCTCATGGATCTCCATGCGCCTGAGGTGATCGTGCGCAACGAAAAGCGCATGCTGCAGGAGGCCGTCGATGCTCTGTTCGACAACGGCCGCCGTGGGCGCGTGCTGCGTGGCGCCAACAACCGCCCGCTCAAGTCGCTGTCCGATACGCTTAAGGGCAAGCAGGGCCGCTTCCGTCAGAACCTGCTCGGTAAGCGCGTCGACTACTCGGGCCGTTCGGTAATCGTTGTCGGTCCGGAACTCAAGCTGCACCAGTGCGGTCTGCCGAAGAAGATGGCGCTTGAACTCTTCAAGCCCTTCATCTATCACCGCCTCGAACAGACCGGCCACTGCACGACCATCAAGCAGGCCAAGGAAATGGTCGAGCTGCAGGAGCCGATCGTCTGGGACATCCTTGAAGAAGTCATCAAGGACCACCCGGTGCTGCTGAACCGCGCTCCAACCCTGCACCGCCTCGGCATCCAGGCCTTCGAGCCTGTGCTTGTCGAAGGTAAGGCGATCAAGATTCACCCGCTGGTCTGCACCGCGTTCAACGCAGACTTTGACGGTGACCAGATGGCCGTGCACATTCCGCTGTCGCCGGAAGCGCAGGTAGAGGCCAGCGTGCTGATGCTCGCATCGCACAACATCCTCTCGCCGGCTTCGGGTCAGCCGATCACTGTGCCGACGCAGGACATGGTGCTTGGTCTTTATTACCTGACCAAGGCGAAGAAGAATGCCAAGGGGGAAGGCCGCGTATTTGCCAACACCGAAGAAGTGCTGATGGCTCTTGAAGCCAAGGAAGTCGAAACGCTGTCGCCGATCCGCCTGCGCTACTCCGGCCAGGTGCTCGACATGACGGTGGCTTACGACGACCAGGACATCACGCATACCGAAGCGGTCGAGTACGACAAGCAGTACATCACCACGACCGTGGGCCGCGCCATCCTGAACGATGCGCTGCCTGAGGGCATGCCTTACGTCAATGGTCTTCTGAAGAAGAAGGGCATTGGCCAGCTGGTGAACTACTGCTACCTGAACCTCGGTCTCGAGGTGACGGTAAAGATGCTGGATCGCATCAAGGAGCTGGGCTTCCAGTTCGCGACGCGCTCGGGTCTCTCGGTCGGCCTCGATGACATGGTCATCCCGGAGACCAAGTACCCCGTCGTGCGCGATGCGGAAAAGCAGCGCTTTGCCGTTCAGCAGCAGTACCTTGACGGTGCCATCACCAACGGTGAGCGCAACAACAAGGTCATTCAGCTGTGGTCGACGGTGACGGAAAAGGTCGCCGACGAAATGTTCAACAACATGAAGAACGCGGACAAGGAAGGAGCCATGAACCCGATCTACATCATGGCCGACTCCGGCGCCCGCGGTTCGAAGCAGCAGATTCGTCAGCTCTCCGGTATGCGCGGACTGATGGCCAAGCCTTCGGGCGAAATCATCGAAACGCCGATCACCGCGAACTTCCGCGAAGGTCTGACGGTGCTCGAATACTTCATCTCGACGCACGGTGCCCGTAAGGGTCTTGCCGATACCGCTCTGAAGACCGCCGACTCGGGTTACCTGACCCGCCGTCTGGTCGACGTCGCTCAGGACGTGATCGTCACCGAGCGCGATTGCGGAACCGTCGAAGGCATTTACGTTATGCCTATTGTCGAATCCGGCGAGATCATCGAGCCGCTGCGTGACCGCATCATTGGCCGCGTATCGCTCGAGAAGCTCAAGGACTTCGAAGGCAACGTGATCATCGACGTGAACCAGGAGATCGATGAAGACACCGCTTCCGCGATTCAGGCAGCCGGTATCGAGCGCGTCAAGATCCGCTCGGTGCTGACCTGCGAATCCAAGCGCGGCGTCTGCATCCTCTGCTATGGCCGTAACCTTGGTTCGGGCCGCATGGTCGAGCTGGGTGAGGCTGTCGGCGTCATCGGCGCACAGTCGATCGGTGAGCCGGGAACGCAGCTCACGATGCGTACCTTCCACATCGGTGGTACGGCATCGCGCGTCTCCGACCAGTCGCGTCTCGAAGCGAAGAACAACGGTTCGGTGCGCTTCATCAACCTGTCGACGGTTCGCTCGAAGCAGGGTGGACTGGTTGCGATGAACCGTTCCGGTGCAATTGCCGTTGTCGACGATCGTGGCCGCGAAAAGGAACGCTACCAGATCGTTTACGGCGCGAAGCTTAACGTCGAAGACGGTGCGCAGGTTCAGCTCGGCGAAGCGCTGGCCGAGTGGGATCCTTACACCTTCGCCATCCTGACGGAAATCGGTGGCACGGTGCAGTTCAAGGATCTGCAGGAAGGCATCACGCTGAACGAAGAAGTCGATGAAGTTACCGGCCTCTCTCGTCTGGTAGTTGCCGATGCAGCTGATGAAAAGCGTCAGCCGGCCGTCATCATCAAGGGAGCCAAGGGCAACAAGCGTTACCTGATGCCTTCACGCGCTCACCTGATGGTGCAGGACGGAGACGAGGTTCACCCTGGCGACATCCTTGCCAAGATCCCGCGTGAAACCACGCGTACCAAGGACATCACCGGTGGTCTGCCCCGCGTCGTGGAACTCTTCGAAGCCCGCAAGCCGCGCGAAACCGCAATCATCAGCGAGATCGATGGTGTGGTGAAGTTCGGTGAAGTCAGCAAGGGGCAGCGCAAGATCTACGTCACCGCCGATAACGGAGAAGAGAAGGAATACTCCGTGCCGCGCGGTATCCACGTCAACGTTCAGGAAGGCGAGCGTCTGCGCGCCGGTGAACCGCTGATGGACGGTCCGTTGAACCCGCACGACATTCTTGCCGTGCTGGGTGAGAAGGAACTGCAGGCTTACCTGGTGAACGAGATCCAGGAAGTCTACCGTCTGCAGGGCGTGGCGATCTCTGACAAGCACATCGAAACGATCGTTCGTCAGATGCTGCGCTGGGTGAAGATCGAGGAAGTGGGCGACACCAACTTCCTGCTCGAACAGCAGGTTGATAAGTTCCGCTTCCGCGCCGAGAACGACCGCGCGATTGCTGAGGGTGGACGCCCGGCCATTGGCCGTCCGTTGCTCCTCGGTATCACCAAGGCTTCGCTCTCGACCGACAGCTTCATCTCGGCGGCCTCGTTCCAGGAGACCACACGCGTGCTGACCGAGGCGTCCATCAACGGCGCTATCGACAACCTGCGCGGCCTCAAGGAAAACGTCATCGTCGGCCGTCTTATCCCCGCCGGTACGGGCATGGAGTACTACCGCAACATCCAGCTCTCACCGGAGCTCGAAGAAGCGGCCCAGCGCGTACAGGCAGAAGTACAGACCGCCTTCGAAGAGGCCGAGCGCGAGCTCGAACTCATGCGTCAGGAAGGCGAAGCCGAAGAGATGGCAGCCTCCGAATAAGGGGACTGGCCGTCCAGGCGATCGCGCCTTTGGCGCAATAACAACAACACAAAGCCCGGCGAAAGCCGGGCTTTGTGTTGCCCGTTATTCCGAGCTAACCCATCTAAGCGGAACGAAGTAAGAAGGCGATGCTGTCTGACAAGTTCTTGCCACGATTTCCGTCATCCTGCCTCGCCGTAATGATTTTTTGAAGCTCCATCCAAGTCACGACAACTTTGTTTGACTTCTTCCGTCGGCCAATTTAGAAATCAGACGTTTCCCGGCATCGGTACTTATGCGTGCCGAGTTTGAACTGAAGACCCACGGAGAGAGAAATGAAAAAGAAGCTACTCATCTGGATGTTCCTATTCGCAGCCACCCTCTGCATGGGAAGCGTTGCAAACAACGCTTACGCAGCGCCCGCACCGCAGGCGAAGCCTGCAGCGCCGACGATGGATCTGATCGACATCAACACTGCAAGTGCTGATCAGTTGAAGTCGCTGCCGGGTATCGGCGACGCGTATGCGCAGAAGATCATCGCAGGCCGGCCTTATGCACGCAAGAATGAGCTCGTGCAGAAGAAGATCATTCCTGCTGCGACTTACAGCAAGATCTCTTCGAAGATCATCGCCAAGCAGAAGTAACCGCGAGCGTTTCTCGCAAGGGGTGTGGATTATGTCTTTGCTGGATATGGTGAAGGGCGTTGTCGGCAATGAAGGTTTAGAGAATGCAGGCCTCGCGGGACATGCGATGACACTGATTAACGATCCGAGAATCGGTGGTGTTTCAGGTCTTATGCAGAAGTTCCATGAGCATGGGCTCGGCGGTGTCGCTGAGTCGTGGATCGGCACCGGCGCGAATCAACCGATCACTGCCGAACAGATCACGGCTGTGATCGGTCAGGAACACATCGACGCGATTGCCGGCAAGATCGGTGTTCCGCCTGAAGAAGCAAGCGCGAAGCTTGCGGAGTATCTGCCCATGCTGATCGACCGGTTGACACCCAAGGACGAGGTGCCACCAGCTCAGTAGCGATCACGAAGTAAAAAGGGCTCGCCATGGCGAGCCCTTTTGCTTTGCGTGTTACGGTGCTACGGTTCTGCGCGAACCGGAGCCGGAGGCGTGCTGACATTAGTGAGCTTCTCAATTGCGGCCGTATCCAGCTTTAGCTTGGTCGCTTCGACAAGATCTTCCACCTGCTTATCGCTGGTTGCGCTGGCAATCGGCGATGTAATGCCGGGCTGAGCGATCAGCCACGCCAGTGCTACGCGAGAGGGCGTGGAGCCTGTTTCTTTCGCAACTTCTTCCAACGCTTTTACAACGCCAAAACCGTAGTCGTTGAGATATTTTCCGACCATGCCTCCGCGTGCCTTGCCTTCAGCATCGGCCTTGCTCTTGTACTTGCCGCTCAGGAAGCCGGCAGCCAGCGAGAAGTAAGGGATGACGCCGATGTTGTATTTCTCGACCGCTGTCAGCAGGTCGCTCTCGAACTCCTGTCGTTCGACCAGGTTGTAGTGGGGTTGAAGCGACACAAATGCAGCGAGGTTGTTCTTCTTACTGATCTCCATCGCCTCGGTGAGCCGTGCGCCGCTGTAGTTCGAGGCCCCAATGTAGCGGACTTTGCCGGCTTTCACGAGTTCGTCGAACGCCTTCAGTGTCTCTTCGAGCGGCGTCTCTTCGTCGTCGCGATGTGCCTGGTAGAGGTCGATGTGATCGGTCTGCAGCCGTTTCAGGGAGTCTTCGACGGCCTGCTTGATGTAGCCAGCCTTCAGGCCTTTCTTGTCCTCACCCATCGGCAGGCCGACCTTGGTGGCGAGAATCACATTCTTACGCTTGCCGCTCTTCTTGAACCAGTTGCCGAGGATCGTCTCCGATTCGCCGCCCTTGTGTCCCGGAATCCAGTTGGAATACATGTCCGCCGTGTCGACGAAGTTCAAACCTTCAGCAAGCGCCTTGTCGAGCTGATGGAAGGTGTCGGTTTCGCTCAGTGTCCAGCCGTAAACATTGCCGCCGAGGCAGATGACCGGCACTTCGAGGCTGGATGTGCCCAGCTTCCGCTTTTCCATGTGTATCTCCTGTCAGTTGGGGAATGGTTCCCTCGAAATAGGATGAAGAGGGCGCACCGCAAGATGCGCCTCGGCCGAAACTACTGTTTCGTGTCGAGAGGATGCTCGGCGTCACGAAAAAACTGGTTCTGCAGCTCGAGGCTGACGTTGTCGGCCTTTACCGCGTGAATAACGTTCGCAATGTCGTCCGCCCAGGCTTTCATGTCGTACTCGCCGAGTTCTTTCGTCGCCTGGCTTCCATCGCCCGCGTAGTGCTCAGGGAAACGCGCATACCACCAGATTCCGGTATAAACACCGTCAGGCAAATGCAACCGTGCCTGATCGGATCCGGATTCCGACTTGGCCCGATCCTGATGAACGAGGTCAGGGCGAGAGATCATCATGCGAGCTGTTTCGCCTTCTCCCGCGTGCTCATCGATAGAGCTGTGCTCCTGCGGTCGTCCGGGGCCCTTCGTCAGGTTCGCGTAATAGAAGTACACGACGTAATCGTGTTGCTTTTGTAACTGTGACTGAGCAAAGAACGGAAGCAGGTGAACGTTGCCGCCATGTCCATTGACAATAACGATCTTCTTGCAGCCGTTCCGGCCCATCTCGTCGGTGGTTGCCTGCAGCAGGTTGAGCTGCATGTTCATGTCGTAGGAAAGTGTGCCCGGTTCCTGCCGCGCCTCGGCGATCTGCCCGAAGTAGTAAGCAGGAAAGATCACCGCATATTCCTTCTCCACTCCATGTTCTACTGCGTAGCGCACATTGATCAGGTCAGTGCCTAGCGGCAGGTGCGGCCCGTGCTTTTCGATGATGCCGAAAGGCAGCACGCATACGCCCTGCGATTGATGAATTGCCTTGATGAAATCCGGGCCGGTAAGTTCTTCCCACTTGGCAGGCAATGCAGACTGGGCCTGCGCGGCAGTTGCGGCCATGGCGAAAACGAGAGCGATCAGCTTGCGCACACAATTCTCCGTAGACAGAGGCGTTCCAGGAATGGACACATCATACTGCCGAAGCGAGCCGGGCATTTCGCATGCTGAGATTCTGATCTGCGGTCAGGAGCGCGGAGCGGGCGTAGGAGCGGTCTTCGGCCACAACATCCGCAGACGCCGCTGCGCGATGCTGACCGTTGCCTGCTTCATGCCGATCACTTCACCATCCGCTTCCACCAGCAAAGGCGTCTGGTATTCGTAATCGGCAACTGGTCTGCAGGTGATTTGGGTCACGTCGTCGTAGGAGGGGTATGGCAGCCGGGAAGTACCTTGCGTCTTGCGCGTGGCCAGTGCGTGAAAGCTGGCATGGACAAGACCGAGGCGCGAAGTTTCAGGCACGGTCGCGAGGCGCAGAACAGGTTCCAGCATCTTGCCGCCGGGGCGCCAGCGATTGATCTCTCCCACGCGCACGGCAATCATCTCGCTGGCGCGCAGGGATCGTGTGCATCCGTCGACGGTCTGCATTTCAACCTCGAAGGGCTCGATCGGATGGCGCAGCAGCAGGTTGATGCCGCCGAAATAATAAGCGGCTCTGCCACCCACGCGCTTGCCGTGACCGGTAGGAGCAAGGTTCATCAGCGCGGCGTGTACACCGATGCCTGCGGCTATGGCGAAGTACCAGTTCTTGTCCTTCACATGGCCCGGAGTTTTGCAGGTGATCTTCCCGAGCGGAATGGAAACCGGCTCGCACTGAAATTGAAGCTCGGCCGCCGCGACGGGATCGCGCGGCAACCGCAGATTCTGAGCCAGCACATTGCCGGTGCCAAAGGGAATGATGCCAAGCGCTACGTCTGAGCCTGCAAGGCCTTGTATTACCTGGAAGATTGTTCCGTCGCCGCCGCAGACGAAGATGGTATCGTAACCGGCCTTCACTGCGTCCTGTGCCTGCTCACCTGCCGAGTGGGCGGAGAGCGTGTCCTGCATGTCGACGGTGCATCCAGAGCTGCGGAGGCGAGCGGCAATCTGTTCGACGATCATTCGTCGATTGCGGCGCTCCATCAACAGCGGATTCAGGAAGAAAAGAACACGGCGCGTTTCCAAACTATGAAGATAACTTTCTATGCCGCGTGGGCCGAATGAATAAAACGTAACAGTAATGGCGGGAGAATCCTGATAGTGAACAGTGTTTCTCCCGCTATCGAATCAATCAGAAGGTGGCCGGCTTGTCCCAACCCGTAAAGACAAACTGATCGAGCGGCTTGCGCTGCCGGGGAGCCAGCTCCATCTTCTTGAAGTGCTCCGGCAAGGTCTCGGGATCGCCGAGATATCCGAGGGCAGTAACGGCTCCCAGCTCGAAGTCGTCGGGAATCGAAAACAGGCTGCGAGCCTTGTCGCGATCGAATCCACCCATGGAGTGGGAATGCATGCCCAACGCCGTTGCCGCTAGCGAAAGATAGGTCGTCGCCGCGCCAGTGTCGTGGAGCTGGTAAGGATTCGGTGAGCCGTTTTGCGTGAAGGTCTTTTTGCCTGCGGAAAGAATCAGCACCGGAGTATTCACGTTCCACTGCTGGTTCGGTTCGGCCAGGCTCTCATAGATCTTCTTGTAGGTCTCGTCCCCTTTATGGCCGACGAGAAAGCGCCAGGGCTGCTCGTTATAAGAGGAGGCGGCCCAGCTTGCGGCTTCGAAAATCTTCTTCAGGTTCTCGGCGGAAACCGGCGTCGTTGCCAGGGCGCGAGGGCTCCAGCGCTGGAAAAGAATATCCGGTACACCCTCGATTGAGGGCGCATGCTTGAGACGTTCAAGCGAATCCTGTTTTTCTGACAAAGACTTTCTCCGTGGGAAGTTTCCCAACAGTTGTTTGGATTCCTCATCAGGCAAACCGATGTCAAAATCCGCGAGATTTCGTGAAAGAAAAATAATGGGCTCTTCTGTTCGGCCGGCGCGGTGAGGCGCAATCGGTACGCAACCCGCTCAGGCCGTGGCTTCTCTCACCTTTCATGACACAAAAGAGCGCGGCAAAGACGAAGGCATATTCGAAGACCTCACGCTGCTGGCCCGGCTATGAGCCGGTTCCCGGCAAGGGCGAACATGAGGAAGGCAGCTGCCGCAAGAAGCCCGCCAGCCGCAATGGCGGCAAGAAGGTCGGCCGGGAAACGGCGCGCAAGGAACAAATCGCGAAGGGCGGCGCACGCGGCGCACAGGCTAAGAAGGCGACGCACCCAAGGCCACCGCGTAAAGGCCACGGTCACGCCTGAGGTCTTTCCGGATTTTCCGGGTTCTCCACTATTCCACAGCTTTCCACAGCCGTTGCACCGGTTCTGCGCCTTGTCGTGCCCGGTCTGGAGGCGTAGTTTCGGGAAGTGCGCCATCGAAATCGCCGGTGTACGCCGGTGTTCTGGCATCTCGCTACATCTCAAATCCGCGTCCTCCGCGAGAGACTCACGTTCTCCACAGGTAAATGTCTGGAATTGAAGCGTAGCGTTACTGTTTTCAATCTAAAATACAAGATGTTGTGGTTGGTTGTTGACATGCCCTATTAACAGAGGTACCTTCCCACTTGCGGCCCTAATATTTCTGCCGCATGGTTCGCTGGCAGTTGCAATTCTTCCCCAAACTTAGCCAAGTGAAACGGAGAGCTAAACTTAGCCTCCAGCGAGCATTGTCGTCTTTGCTTTTCCCGGTCGTTGGCTCCCATTGAGAGCTGTCGTGCCGTTATCTCAATTCGCAGTCCCCCTAGAGGAGTCTTCATGGCCGAGGCCACTAAAAAATCCGTCGCCACCGCGTCCACCACGTCCGCTTCCGCTACCGCGCCGGCGAATCCGAAAGCTCTCCGCTTCGCACGCTTTTTCTCGAAGCCGGACATTTCGCCCTATGACGAAGTTCAGTGGGAAAAACGCACGGCGCTGATTTCCGATGCCTCGGGCAAGACGATCTTCGAGCAGAAGAATGTCGAGACTCCGATCGACTGGTCGATGACTGCCACCAACATCGTGGCCAGCAAGTACCTGCACGGCCAGATCGGCACCCCGCAGCGCGAGACCGGTGTCCGCCAGCTGATCGGTCGCGTCGCCGAAACGATCCGCGACTGGGGTCTCACCGATGGTTACTTTGCGACCCCTGAGGACGCGGTGATCTTCCATGACGAGCTTGCACACCTCCTGGTGAACCAGAAAGTGGCCTTCAACTCGCCGGTGTGGTTCAACGTAGGCTGCGACAAGCTGGAGCCGGAGTCGGACGCGCAGAACTGGCACTGGAACAAGCACACGTGCGCCGTCGAGTTCTCTGTGACCGGCTACCGCACGCCGCAGTGCTCGGCCTGCTTTATCAACTCGGTCGACGACTCGCTGGACTCGATTCTGACCCTGGCGAAGACCGAAGGCATGCTCTTCAAGTGGGGATCGGGTACGGGCACCAACCTATCGAGCATCCGCGGTTCCATGGAACTGCTCTCGGGCGGCGGTACGGCTTCCGGCCCGCTGAGCTTCATGCGTGGCTTCGACGCCTTTGCCGGCGTCATCAAGTCGGGCGGCAAGACTCGCCGCGCGGCCAAGATGGTCATCTTGAACGTGGAGCACCCGGACATCATCGACTTCGTCGAGTGCAAGATGAAGGAAGAGGCCAAGGCCTGGGCGCTGATGCGCGAGGGCTACGACGGCTCTTCGGGGCCTGACTCCGAAGCCTATTCGTCGATCTTCTTCCAGAACGCGAACAACTCCGTTCGCGTGAACGATGAGTTCATGCGTGCTGTCGAGAAGGACGGAGACTTCACGACCCATACCGTCAAGGACCACATCCCGGTCAAGACGCAGAAGGCTCGCGACATCATGAAGAAGATCGCCGAAGCCACCTGGCAGTGCGGCGATCCGGGCATGCAGTACGACACCACCATCAACAAGTGGCACACGTCGAAGAACACGGCCCGCATCAACGCGTCCAATCCGTGCTCGGAGTACATGTTCCTCGACAACTCGGCCTGCAACCTGGCCAGCTTCAACCTGCTGAAGTTTGTCACGCCCGCAGGTACGTTCGACATCCCTGCATACCGCAAGGCCGTCGACATTCTCATCACGGCGATGGACATTCTGATCGACAACTCGGGTTACCCGACCGAGTCGATCTCGCGCAACTCGCACGACTATCGTCCGCTCGGCCTGGGCTATGCCAACCTCGGAGCCCTGCTGATGGCCTTCGGTCTGCCCTACGACTCGGACGCCGGCCGCGACTTTGCCGCGACGTTGACCGCCATCATGTGCGGCGAAGCTTACCTGCAATCTTCGCGTCTTGCCGAGAAGGCTCCTGCGCTCGGTTCGGCTACTCCGCTGACTGCAAGCGTAGACCGCGAGGGTGGAGCATGCCCTGGCTTCTACGTGAACCGTGAGCCGTTCCTTGATGTCATCCGCATGCACCGCGCCGAAGTGAACAACATCGGCAAGTCGAAGACTTCGGCTGAGCCTTTCGTCGCGCCGCAGCTCGATGAGCTGATCGCAGCGAGCAAGGAGTGCTGGGATGAAGCGCTGAAGCACGGCGAGAAGCATGGCTATCGCAATTCGCAGGTGACGGTGCTGGCTCCGACGGGAACCATCGGCTTCATGATGGATTGCGACACCACCGGCATCGAGCCTGACCTCGCGCTGGTGAAGTATAAGAAGCTGGTCGGCGGCGGCATGATCAAGATCGTGAACAACACGGTTCCGGCTGCGCTCTTCAAGCTTGGATATAACAACGCTGCAGTGGATGCGATCGTCAGCTACATCGACGCGACCGGCACCATTGAGGGCGCACCCGGCATCAAGCCGGAGCACCTGGCTGTGTTTGACTGCTCGTTCAAGCCGTCGAAGGGCACACGCTCCATCCACTACATGGGCCACGTGAAGATGATGTCGGCCACGCAGCCGTTCCTTTCGGGTGCAATCTCGAAGACGGTCAACCTGCCGCACGACTGCTCGGTGGACGATATCGCCGAGGCATACATGGAATCATGGCGCCAGGGCCTGAAGGCTGTTGCGATCTATCGTGACGGCTCCAAGGGCGCGCAGCCGCTGAACGTGAGCGACGGCAACAAGGCCAAGGAGATCAAGAAGGATTCGGCTTCGGTCGAGCTGAATGCCGCTGCAGACCGCGTCTTCGCGGCTCTCTCGACGGGCAAGGCCGCATCGGAAGCCGATCTGAAGACACTCGAAGCGAAGGTCTCGGAGAAGATCGAAGTCACGGCGAAGTCGGTGCTCGACGCGACGAATGCTTTCACCGCGGCGCTGGCGACCTTTACTGCCCCGAGTGCTGGAGCAGGACAGGATCTGAATGCTCCTCCGAAGGCTGTGCGGCATCGGCTGCCTGAAGAGCGCGCATCGCTCACCCACAAGTTCGGCATCGCGGGCCACGAAGGTTACATCACCGTCGGCCTCTATCCGAATGGCCAGCCGGGCGAGATCTTCATCAAGATGGCGAAGGAAGGCTCGACTGTTTCCGGACTGATGGATAGCTTTGCTACGGCGACCTCACTGGCGCTGCAGCATGGTGTGCCGCTCAAGGTGCTCTGCGAGAAGTTTGCGCACAGCCGCTTCGAGCCCTCGGGCTGGACGGGCAACGAGCAGATCGGTTTTGCCAAGTCGATCATGGACTACATCTTCCGCTGGCTGCAGCTGCGCTTCCTCTCGGGGACACAGCTGAGCCTCTTCGCGGGGCTGGCTCCAGCAGTCGCAGGCAATCTTGAAGCGCGCACGCTGCCTGTGACGGCGGATCAGCACGATTCGACCCGCGGTATGGGTTCGACATCGGCTCCCCAGGGCGGCATCCTTGGTGGTCTCGACGCGGCTGGCTTCGAGCCTGCCAAGATCGAAGACCGCGGCGTCTATCACGCAGCCGATGCCATGCGCGACATGTACGACATGGGCGACGCTCCCAGCTGCCACACCTGCGGAGCGATCATGGTCCGCAACGGTAGCTGCTACCGTTGCATGAGCTGCGGTTCCACGAGCGGCTGCTCCTAAACTCAGCATTGCTTGAAACTAAAAAGCCCGCTCTCCGGAGCGGGCTTTTTTAGGCTGTCACTTAAATCTTGACGCGGCTCCGGCATCAAGGTAATGTCCAGACGATCATCACCCGGGCCTCTCCCGACACTCCCTATCTGTTCAAAAATCCGACATTACCTGCGAGGGCGCTTTGATACTCTCCACGGGTCTCCCTGTTGCACCGACTGTACGGGCCAGAAAGTCGCGCCTTAAGAGTGTGCAGGCATGTCGTGCCTACGCCGTTCTGGGCGTCATTCTGAGTCATATCTCTGGTCTCGAAGAACGCTACTTCCACTCGAACCATTGCCGGCTCTTTCGTGCCGGCAATATTGGCGTAGATGTGTTTTTTATCGTCAGCGGTTTAGTAATATCACTCGTTACAACAGGTAAGTTCAGGGTTATCCGAAATGCTCTTACCTTTTTGTATCATCGCGTCGCGCGCATCTATCCGGTGTTCTGGTTTTACTTCATGATTGCGCTGGCTATCTTCCTGTACAAGCCGTCGCTGGTAAACGCCCTGGCTGGCCATAAACCGCATCTTTTGCGGGCCTTCCTGCTGATACCAAGCGAGTCGCCAAATCTGGTCGTGCAGTCGTGGTCATTGTCTTACGAGGTAGCCTTCTATCTTGTTTTTGGAGTGGCGATGTTATTGCTCTTGGAAAAATGGCTGCCCTATTTTCTTGGTGCGTGGGCTCTCGTCATCTTTCTTGTCGGAGCAATCCATATTCATCCCCCGCCAGTTATCGCTCTTCTCTCAAGCGCGTACGACCTTGAATTTATTGTCGGCTGCTGCCTCTTCCTGCTTTATCGGCGAGTAAGTTCAAACTCCTTTCGAGGAAGACTGGCAGTCTTAATGGCTGTGCTGTGCTTCCTTGGAGTGACCCTTTGGTGCGTAGTGGAGAACGCAGGTTCGATCGCACGAATCGATGAACGTCCATGGCTGAGGATCGCACTGTGGACTCCACCAGCGGCGTTGTTTGTCTGGGGAGCGATCGAACTGGAAGGGCATTCCCGATGGTTCGATCATCCGTGGATCGACGCCATCGGAGACTGGTCTTACTCGCTCTACCTTAGCCACATCATCGTCATCGCCACGATAGGCCGGCCGCTTGCGGCGATCCTGCGGCATCTTCCGGGCGGCTTCATCCTCGCCTACATCATCATCATTCCCTGCGTGCTCGGCCTGGGCTATCTCAGCTTTCGCTTCCTCGAGCAACCACTGATGAAGTTTTTCTACAAGAGAACACCGAAACGTGAACACGCCACAGTCTGAATGCGGGCTACGCGGAGCGCGGGTTTACATCCATGTATCTAGAGAATTGCGCGAACGAAATAAAGCCCGCTCCGAAGAGCGGGCTTTTGTTTTGCTTATCCATTCCAGCGCAGAAGCGCGCGCGTGGTGCGTTCGAAGCCCAGTATGCACAACGAACTCGTTCCCAGCACCAGGTGCTTTGCCAGCGTGGGGTCATCGTTCAGCCAGCAGGCAGCAAGGATCCGAAGGATGTGTCCATGCGCGAAAAGAGCGACACGGCCCTCGAACTGCGATGCGGCGGCGATCACCTCTCGAGCCCGGTCCGCGGCCTGCTCGATGGATTCGCCTTCCGGGATGGAACTCGTCCAGATGGACCATCCGGGCGTGTCCTTTTGAATTTCTTTTGTTGTTTTGCCTTCGTAAATGCCGTAGTCCCATTCCTTGAGATTCGGCTCGATCACAGCGCTGCTATCCAGTCCGGCGAGGCGGCAGGTTTCGCGGGCGCGTTGCATGGGGCTGGTGAACACCGCGTCAAACTGTATGCCTTCCAGTCGAGGCTTGAGAGCGATCGCTGCTTTCTCGCCCTCAGCCGTCAGGGGGATGTCGGTGCGCCCTGTGTGCTGTCCGCTCTTGCTCCACTCCGTCTCTCCGTGACGGATGAGCCATATCTCAAGGGGGCGCGTGTTGCCCGAACCTGTCATAGATCTCCTTTAAGGAGAGTGTATTCAATTCCTCAACAAGGACGCTGAAATGGCAGATAAAAAGCCCGCTCCGATGAGCGGGCTTTTTATCTGCCTGAGAGCTCAATTACTTCGGCAAATCCGATGCGCTCGGCCCCTGAACACTGGAGACCTGCCATCCATTGCTCGACTTCACCAGGGCCGCAGTGGCCGTCTGCTGACCGGACAGGTCGGCTGCCAGTGCAGGAAATGCCGTTTTCGTTTCGGGGCTGGTTGCCCAGCCCGGCGCACCAGCAATGTCGTAGTGATAAGCAACGGAGTACTGGGTTGCATTCGGGTTATCCGGCGGAGTGTAGCTGTCGATGTTCGTCACTTCGCGAGGACCAACGCAGAAGTTGCCGTAGCCAGGCTGCGAAGGATCAGCCGTCCAGGTTGAACGGCCCTTGTCAGAGAGATCGTAGTTGTTGACCTGCTTCGATCCGATGAGGAAGCGCTTCTTTTCAGCGGACTGCCGCGTCAGCAGACCGGCATCGACCAGCGCGTCGAAGCCTTTCGTCTGATCGTCATTCGACGTATCGGCCTGTGCAGGAAATTTCACTGTTGTGGTCCATACACAGACAGGCTTTGCCTTGTAGTAATCATTGATCGCCGACTTAAAGGCCATCTTGTCGACGGTGTTGGTCTTGCAGCCAGCGGCCATGAGCAATGTCGCACAGATGGCATACGTTGCGATTCTTGTTTTACGCATCCAGAGAACCCCCCTTGGTAGTCGGTAGGATGCGTAAAGTTCAGGAAACGATAAGACCCTCCACGCATGGAGGGTCTTATCGGCTCATGCCGCCCTAGCGGGCGACGGGCTTCGTTCCTTCGATGGTTAATTTTTCGCTCAGGCCCGGCTGCTCAGTGGTCGGCTGCTCGCCGCCCACAACGATCGTGTATTCGCCCGGACGCACGGCGCGGTCGCCCGCTGCGTCCACCGTGCTCAACTGGCGCGGCGAAAGCTCGAAGCGAACATGCTCGGTTTCTCCCGGCGCTACATGAACACGCGTAAAGGCTTTCAGCGCCCGAACGGGAGCCAGATCGCTTGCCGGCGGAGTGATGTACAGTTCGGAGACTTCATCTCCCGCAATCTTGCCGTCATTCTTCACGTCGGCTTCTGCAAGCAGCGTGTCGCCGGCCTGCAGAGTGCTTTTCGACAGGTGCAGGTTGGAGTAGGTGAAATGGCTGTAGCTGAGTCCATAACCGAATGCGAAGAGCGGCTCACCCTTGAAGTAACGGTAGGTGCGGCCCTTCATCGCGTAGTCGTCGAATGCAGGTAGTTGATCGATGGACTTGTAGAAGGTCAGCGGCAGACGTCCCGACGGATTGTTCTTTCCGCTCAGGGTGTCGGCAATGGCCTGTCCGCCCACTTCGCCCGGATACCAGGCTTCGAGAATGGCCTGGGCATGTTCTTTGGCCCAGTTGACCGCAAGTGCGCTGCCATTCATTAGAACAACGACAAGCGGCTTGCCGGTCGCGCCTAGCTCTTCGAGAAGCTGGCGTTGCGCAGCAGGCAGTTGAATATCGGTACGGTCGCCACCGGCGAAGCCTTCCAGGTGCACCGGCATCTCTTCGCCTTCAAGATTCGGTGAAAGGCCAACGAAGGCAACGACGACATCGGCCTGCTTCGCAATCGCGATAGCCTGCTGACGAAGGGAATCTGCAGGAGCCTTCCAGTTCAGTGTCGGTCCGGCGCCGAAACGGCCTCCGTCGTGGGAATAGTCCACGCGGAAGCTGTGCGGTTTCGTGTCCGTGAAATGCAGCGTGAAGTCAGGCAGGTCGCGGGAGTTGGCATCCTTCTCAAGCGTGTGCTGTGCTACCTGCTTGCCGTCGAGGTAGACGGTGTAGGCCTCGCGTGCGCCGCACGGGTAGCATCCGGCCAGCGAGAAGTTGAAGGGGATATCGCCGGCAGCCGGCGCGGTGATGGTGCCGGTCCAGCGCACGCTGAAGCTCATCAGTGTCGTGCCTGCAACCGGCGCCGCGGCATTCCAGTCGAAATCGATCTGCGGATCGACACGGCTCAGTGCAGGCTTTCCAGAGAAGTCGGCGGAGGCGAAGTACTCTCCCTTCAGGCCCTCCTCCTTCGAATGTGCGGACGGGTGCAACGCATTGCGCGGCACCGTGACGGCCAGGCCTTCCACGTAAGAAGAGCCTTCGGCGTACAGCACCTTCGCGCCCTTGAACTCGCTGCGGATGCCATCAATGGGCATGACTGGGTGCGACGCGATGGCGTTGTAGTTGCCCTCAAGCGCCGCGATGGACGCGGCGTTGGGGCCGACGACGGCGATCGTGTGCACAGACGGCGCGAGCGGCAGCAGGTGATTCTCGTTCTTCAGCAGGACGATGGATTCATTCGCCGCTTTAAGGGCGAGCGCGCGATGTTCGGCGGAATCATCTTCGCTGAAAGGAATCTGCGCATAACGGACCTTGTCTGCCGGATCGAACATGCCCAGCCGGAAGCGGGCCATGAAGAGACGCTTCAACGCGACATCAATGTCGCTTTCCTTCACCAGGCCGTCCTTCACGGCCTTCGTCAGCGTCTTATAGGTCTCGCCACAGCTGATATCGGTTCCCGCCAGCAAGGCGGAAGCGGCTGCATGCTCGGCATCTGGTGAGTAGTGGTGTCCCCACTTCTCGTAGAAGTCGTCAATGGCTCCGCAATCGGAGGTGACGTAGCCCTTGAAGCCCCAATCCTTACGCAGATGTTCTTCGAGCAGCACGCGATTCGCGCAGGCCGGGTCACCGTCGATGCGGTTGTAAGCGCACATGAGGGATTCTGCATGACCCTCAGTAATTGTCGCGCGGAAGGCGGGAAGGTAGGTGTCTTCGAGATCGTATTTCGAGGGCTCAACGTTGAACTTGTGACGCGAGCTCTCCGGGCCGCTATGAACGGCGAAGTGCTTCGGAGTCGCGACCGTCTTCAGGTATTCGGAATCATCGCCCTGCAGGCCCTTTACGAACGAAACACCCAGACGGCTGGTCAGGTAAGGATCTTCGCCATAGGTCTCCTGGCCACGGCCCCAGCGGGGATCGCGAAAGATATTGATGTTGGGCGACCAGATGGTGAGTCCGTAATAGATGCTGTGGTTGTTCTCGCGCAGGGCCTGCTCATACTTGGCGCGGGCTTCGGTCGAGATGGTCGTGCCGATCTCTCCCAGCAATGTCGTGTCCCACGTTGCGGCCATGCCAATGGCCTGCGGAAAAACCGTCGCGTAGCCAGAGCGCGCAATACCGTGCAGGCCTTCGTTCCACCAGTCGTATGCGGGAACGCCGAGGCGTGGGATGGCTTCTGCGCCGTTGTCCATCTGCGAAACTTTTTCCTCGAGCGTCATGCGGGAAACCAGGTCATCGACACGCCTGGAGGTCGGCAAGGATGGGTCTTGAAACGGAAACTTTGTTTGTGCCGAGGCAGCGGAGAGGGCAGTCAAAAAGCAGAGCAGCAGAAAAAGGCAGGAAAGCCGCGCAGGTATGGTGGTTCGAAGCATGTTCTTCAGTCGCTCCCGGGGGATAATACCTCTTACGCTATCAAAAGAGGAAGGCCGCCGTTTTCCGGCGGCCTTTTCTTGAAAAGCGTTTCCGTCTCAGTGACCGTGCTCTTCGAGGTACTTCTCGACTTCGAGGGCAGCCATGCAGCCCGATCCGGCGGCGGTGATGGCCTGGCGATAACGGCGGTCCTGCACATCTCCGCAAGCAAAAACGCCGGGCACGCGGGTGAAGACCTGGTCATGCGTCTTCACATAACCGTCTTCGTCGAGATCGATCTGGCCGGCAAACATCTTGGCGTTCGGTTCGTGGCCAATGCCGAGAAACAAACCGCTGATAGGCAGTGTGCTCTCAGTACCGGTGACCGTGTCGCGCACGCGGATGCCGTGGACTTCCTTCTCCTCGACACCGAGCACTTCTTCGATGCGCGCATTCGAAAGGAACTCGATCTTGGGATGAGCGATTGCGCGCTCCAGCATGATGCGCGAAGCACGGAACTGCTCGCTGCGATGCACCAGCGTCACCTTGGTGGCAAAGCGGGTGAGGAACAGCGCTTCTTCCATGGCTGAATCGCCGCCGCCGACGACCGCGATCTCTTTCCCCGAAAAGAAGAAACCGTCGCAGGTCGCGCAGGAGCTGACGCCGTGGCCGATCAACGCCTGTTCCGAGGGCAGTCCGAGCCAGCGTGCCGATGCGCCGCTCGCGATGATCAGGGTGCGAGTGTGGATCGTATCGCTGCCGACGCGGAGCGTGAAGGGATGCTTCGAGAGGTCGGCGGAGACGAGATGTCCCATCCGGAACTCGGCGCCGAAGCGGGCCGCCTGCTGCTTCATATTCTCGATCAGCTGTGGGCCCTGGATGCCTTCAGGCCAGCCGGGAAAATTCTCGACCAGGGTGGTGATGGAAAGCTGTCCACCCGGCTCGTGCCCTTCAATGACAAGGGGCTTCAGGTTAGCGCGCGCTGCGTAGATGGCGGCAGTAAGTCCTGAGCAACCAGAACCCAGGATAACGGTGTCGCGAATGTTATCAGTCATAAGAAAGTGTCGTTTCGATTGTACCTGCTCGACGGGGCCTGAGCACCCGCCAAAGCACACAGAGATAAGATGATCCTATGGCAAATTTGGCTCTAGTTTATGGATTGCGCCTGCTGCCGGCCGATGAAATCGCCGGAGCAGGAGAAGCGCTCGTTGAGCTCAAGAATGGCAACCAGGCACGCGTGACCATGCACCTGCTCGAAGGCTCGCGCGAGCAGATCGAGGCACAGCTCAAACAGAGTATCGACGCCTTCTTCGATTTCTTTCCGGAAATCTGACAATTACAACCTGCCCGCTTCCCGGAACGGGGCGGCATTCCAGCACAAGACCATTCCGGGCAGGCAGGCCGATTCCCTGTATGCAAATCCCTGCATAGCTCACCCCTTCATGGCGCAATAAGAAGGAACCACGCCCAAGGCGGGTTCCGGAGGCGGCATGAGGCAGGATTGTCTGGACTGGAAGCGGGTGCTGTTCGTTGCGCTTGTGGCCCTGCTCTGCCTGATCGCAGGCAGGGACGCTTATGCCGGTGGAACCCGCTGGACGGCTGGCTCGTCCTACTTTTCAGCTTCAGCAAAGGGCGTGCCCATCGTTTGGGCGGGGGGGAGCGTCAGATTCTTCCTCGACCAGGGCGCGCTCAGTACTACTGAGACATCGGCCCAGGCGAGCGCGATGGTAATCGCAGCGGCCAACGTATGGAATGCGGTCACCACGGCGGAGGTACAGATCGCCTACGCCGGTACGCTCTCGGAAGACGTGAGCGGGTTGAATGTCACGAATGCAAACGGGGTTTTGAGCGAACCTGCCGATATCCTACCGGCCGACACAGCCAGGCCCGTAGCCGTGATCTATGACGCCGATGGCTCGGTGATCGATGCGCTTTATGGCCAAGGAGCCAGCAACGCGGCGCGCTGCGACCAGAATGGCGTCATGGTGACCGTGGACAACTTCTCCACTGCGGGCAACATCGTGCACGCCACCATGATCGTGAACGGTCTCTGTTCGACGACTGCTGCCGGACTGGCGGTGCTGCCCTACCAGCTGGTGCGCGGCTTCGGGCAGGTGCTGGGACTCGACTGGTCGCAGGTGAACGAAGCGATGTTTCTCGATAACCAGATCAGCACGGCGGGACTGGCAGGATGGCCTGTCATGCATCCCATCGAGCGGCTCTGCAACGCCACCGGGCTCACCTGCCTGCCGAACGGTACGACATTACGGCTCGACGATATCGCGGCGCTGAATCGTGCCTACCCGGTGACTTCGGCGAACCTGGGTGCGATTGCCGGCAAGGTTCTAACCGCCGCCAACACCGTCTCCGTAAAAGGAACGGTCCAGTTCAAACGTGGGCAGGGAATGCAGGGCGTGAATGTTGTTCTGACGCCCTTCATCCCTGGCACCGATCTGCCCGATCTTCGCTATACGGTCAGCGCTGTGAGTGGAGCCGCCTTTCAGGGCCAGGCCGGCAACCCGGTAACCGGCATGACAGATGCGCAGGGCAACGCACTGAACCGATTTGGCACGGACGATGAGACGATGGAGGGTTTTTTCGATCTCAGCGGCATTCCTCTGCCGGCTGGGGAAACGACGGCCAGTTATCAGCTGAGCCTCGAGGCCATCGATCCTTTGTACGTCGGGGCAAGTTCAGTTGGCCCTTACACCTCCAGCCAGGTCACACCCTCCGGAACCATGCCGACTCTGTCGTTGTCCGGGCTGACCGCCGGATCGAACCTGACCCAGAATATCGTGATCGAGAACTCGGCCGATGCTTCGGATTCGGCCGATGACGGGATCGAAACCCAGCCTGCGAACCTGTCGCCGAGCGGGCAGTGGACCTCGCGCCTTTCCGGTTACGGGCACACGAGCTGGCTGCAATGGCATGTGCATGCCAACCGCGTGTTCACGGTGGAGGCGATGACCTTCGATGACAGCAGCAGGCCGACGATTGAAAAGGCCGAGCCGGTGCTGGGGATCTGGAATGCGACCGACGCAACCCAGGACCCTCCAGCCACGGCGACGGCAGAGCCGTTCAACGGCCTCGAAACAGGATTGACCACTTTGCCTGTAACGACGCTCTCCGAGGGCGAGGTACGCCTCGCAGTCTCGGATTTTCGCGGCGATGGACGACCGGATTATCTATACGGAGGCAGGGTGCTTTATGCCGATGCAGTAGCCCCCGCACGCCTCGGTTCGGGGGGCGGTCCGATCGTAATTGCAGGGTTGGGATTTCGGGTCGGCAATACGGTAACGGTGGGCGGAGTCGCAGCTACGGTCACCGGCATCGATCCCACCGAGATTACCGCAATTGCCCCACCTTCGAATGGGGTGACCGGCGATGTGGTCGTCGAGGTGCGGGACCCGCAGAGCTGGGGTGTCGCCATGATTCCGGACGGCCTGAGCTACGATGCCCAGACCGGAGACGCCCTGGCGATTGTCACCGCTCCGCAGAACACGGTGGCGATGGATGTTCCGCTGCCCTTTACCGTGCAGGCGCGCGGCTCCGACGGTATGACACCGGCGGCGGGCGTGACCGTCAGCTACACCGTGACGCAGGGGCAGGCTGCTCTCGGGTGTGGACAGGCAACCTGCGAGATAACGACCGCAGGCGATGGAACTGCGACTGTAATGGTGCAGGCGACGACCGCAGTGCTGGCGCAGGTAACAGCCTCGCTTACAAACGGAGCGAGGATTCTGGCGGAATTTACCGGTGGTGTGCCGCCGTCTATCAGCGCGGTTACGCCCAACCTTTATGTTGCGATCGGCGGGGCCGCGACCTGGCAGCCGCAGGGGCTGGTGTTGAGTCATGGCGCTCCAGCGGCAAATGAAATGGTGAGCTGGACTTCCGCGTCGAGCCGCATTACCACCCTCAGCAACACCAGCACGAGCGGCGCGAGCGGGATCGTGACCCAGCAGGTGCAGGTGAGTTCGCTGGCAGCTGGCGATGTCATTCCCGTGAACGCGTGTCTGGCAGAATCGGGATCGTGTGCCCAGTTCAATGTGACAGCCGTCCACACAGAAACGGCTCTCCTGGTTCCGGAAAGCGGCACGAATCAGGAAGCCGTCTTACCGCAGGGGCTTGCTCCGGTCACAATCAAAGTGACCGATGCCGTTGGCCACCCCATGGCTGGAGCGCCCGTCACATTCTATGAAACGCTCGAGGGCTGGACGCCAGCCTGTGCCCAGTACGGTCCCTGCCCAACCCCTCCCGTACTTCAGCAGCAAACGCTGCAGGGTATGTCAGTCGCAGATGGAACGGTCAGTTTTACGCCGTTATCGATTCCCGGCCAGCCGTCAAGGCTGTTTGTGACGGCGGTAACAGGAAGCTCCAGTTCATTGACCTTCGAGCTTCAGCAATATCCTGAACAAGGGCCTTGATTTGTTCGATTTGCAGCAGGGAAGGTACGGCTTGCCGGTTTGTGAGAGGCGGCGAAGATTGCGTCGAAAGATGGCCTGGGGAGCGCAACTCTCCGAGGGCATTCTGTGTCAGAGTGTATGAGACGCCGGGCAGTTCCTGATGGAACACGGCGGTTGATACGTGAACAGGATTTGCCGGAAAGGCTAGGCTCGACAATGAATTCAGTGAGTGGCATGGTTCTCAGGCTAGGAAAGCAGGCGGTAGCCTGCACCCTTGTGTATTTCATGATTCCTTTGGGAGTGGCAGACGTTTTTGCCCAGGAGGCGCCGCCTCCGCCGCCACCGGATCAACAGCAGCAGCAGCAGTACGACCAGCAGCAACAGTACCAGCAGGGCCCTGATCAGGGTGCGCCCGATCAGGAAGGCCCTCCACCGCAGCAGTGGAATGCATTGAGTCCGGATCAGCTGGGCCAGATGGTTGCGCCGATCGCTCTCTATCCGGATTCGCTGGTCGCACAGATCCTTGCCGCGTCGACGTTTCCTTCGCAGGTCGTTGACGCGGACCGCTTCGTGCAGTCGCATCCGGGCGTTCCGCCGGACCAGCTCGGCCCGATGATCGACAGTATGCCCTGGGACCCCAGCGTGAAGGCGCTCGTGGCGTTTCCGTCGGTGCTCAGCAATCTCGACAAGAATCTCGACTGGACCAGCCAGCTTGGTAACGCGTACTACAACCAGCCGCAGGACGTGATGGCCGCTGTGCAGACCATGCGTCAGCGGGCTTATCAGGCAGGCAATCTGCGCACGAACCAGCAGCTGGACGTCACCTACGATCCGGGCAATATCGTGATTGCGCCTGTAAACCCGGCCGTCGTGTACGTGCCTTACTACAATCCCTGGGGTGTATACGGAGCCCCGATCGTCGCCTGGGGCGGCTACTATCCTCCACCCCGGCCGGCCGGCTTGTTCTTTGCTGCAGGCATTGGGCTGGGTTTTGGCATCGGTATCGCCATCGGTGGATGGAACCACTGGGGATGGGGATGGCACAACTGGGGCATGGGATGGCATGACCGCACCGTCGTCTTCAACCGCAACGTGTACGTGTCACGCAGCGTGACGGTCGTCAACCACGGTTATTACGGACACTTCGATCGTGCGCCCGGAGCCCGCGCCTTCAATAGAAACCTGGCAGTACGCTCGGGTGCCTACCACGGCGGTGGAAACTTTAACCGTCCTGGCGGAAATAACTTCAATCGCCCCGGGGGGAACAACTTCCATGGAAACGGCGGGAATAACTTTAACCGGCCTAGCGGCAATAATAATTTCAACCATCCGGGTGGCAACAACAACTTCAATCGTCCCGGCGGAAACAATAATTTCAACCGCCCTTCGAACGGCGGCTTTAATGGAAACCGTCCCGGGGGATCGAACAACTTCAATCGGCCGAATACGAACACGGCCCGGCCCAGCGGGGGAAGCAGCAACTTTAATCGTCCGAACAACAATGCTCGTCCGGCGATGAATAACTCCCACCCCACGGCCTCGCATCCGGCACCGCAGTCTCACGGATCTGCTCCTCATTCCAATGGAGGCGGTCACCCGAGCGGCGGCGGTGGTGGTCATCATAGGTAAAAATATCTTACCGGCAATAAAAAGCGGATGGGCTTTAGCCCATCCGCTTTTCTATTTCCGGGCCATAATAAAAGAGCGGCTTTGTTTCTAAAGTCGAGTGTATTTTGGGAATCTAAGCTCAGGGAGGAAAGATGCCAGTGTTATCAGACCGGGTGGAAGTGCCCGCGATCGCAGAGAAGCGCAGACCTCGGGTCCTCATCATCGGGGGAGGCTTTGCAGGCACGCACGCCGCGAAGGCTTTGGCCAACCAGCCAGTAGATGTGACAGTTATCGATCGACGGAACCACTTTACTTTTCAACCACTTCTGTATCAGGTTGCGCTCGCCGTGCTCTCTCCGGCGAACATCGCATCGCCGATTCGCGCGATCGTAAGCGGCAAGCAGAATATCGAAGTGCTCATGGACGAAGTCGTTAAATTCGACCTTGATCGCAGGCAGGTTGACCTGAAGAGCGGCGCGCGAATGGAGTTCGATTACCTGGTGCTCGCGACCGGTGCGACGCACTCGTATTTCGGACATGATGAGTGGGCGCAGAATGCTCCGGGTCTGAAGACGATCGAGGACGCCATCGAGATTCGCCGTCGAGTGCTGCTGGCGTTTGAACTGGCCGAGCGCCAGATGCTGGAAACCGGATCGCACCCTCCGCTCGATTTCAACGTGATTGGCGGCGGACCTACGGGTGTGGAGCTGGCCGGCGCAATTTCCGACATTGCGAAGCGTTACATGTCCCACGACTTCCGCCACATCGATCCCACCAAGGCGCGGGTTCGCCTGATCGAGGGCGGTCCGCGCATTCTGGCTGCATACCCTGAAGAATTGTCTGGCAAAGCCGTGGAACAGCTGGCGAAGCTGGGCGTGGAAGTGCATACCGGTGTGCAGGTGACGGATATCCAGGAAGGCTACATCATGGCGGGCGAGAAGCGGATCAACTCCGTCGTGACGATCTGGGCTGCGGGTGTGCAGGCTTCTCCATTGGGCAAGATGCTGGGCGTGGAGACCGATCGCCGCGGTTGCGTGCTGGTGAACGAGACGCTGAACCCCAATGGGCATCCGGAAATCTTTGTCTGTGGAGATCTTGCGCACTTCGAGCAGGAAGGCAAGCAGATTCCCGGCGTGGCACAGCCAGCTATGCAGATGGGCGACCATGTTGGCAAGATGATCAAGCAGGACCTGAGCGGACAGCGCCGGTCATCCTTCCGCTACTTCGACAAGGGCGACATGGCGACCATCGGCCGCATGGCTGCCGTAGCGAGGATCAAGTGGCCCTTCAAGGCCAATTGGAGCGGGTTCCCGGCCTGGATTACCTGGCTGCTGATCCACGTGCTGTTCCTCGTCGGGTTCAGGAACCGCGTTGCTGTCTTCTTCGACTGGATCTACAACTACTTCACCTTCACGCATGGCGCGCGCCTGATCACCGGCAGCCAGGATCTGCCGGGCTGGGACAGCCAGCCAGGCGTTCATGAGTCGGCGAAGACCACACCGCTTGACCAGAACTCACCGGGCGCACGCACAGCGTAAGGCGTTCTATCGGCTGGGATCGTAATTCAGATTCGGTCCCAGCCAACGTTCTACTTCGGCAAGTTCCATGCTCTTGCGCGTGTGATAGTCGACCACCTGATCGCGGTCGATCTTGCCGACGTCGAAGTAGCGCGATTCCGGATGCGCAAAATAGAGCCCGCTCACGCTTGAGCCGGGCCACATGGCAAAAGATTCGGTAAGTTGAATGCCGGTGTTCTTCTCAACATCAAGCAGGCGCCAGATGGTGCCCTTTTCCGTGTGGTCGGGAGATGCCGGGTATCCGGGCGCGGGACGGATGCCGCGATAGCGCTCGCGGACAATGTCTTCGCGTGTCAGATTCTCTTCGCGGCCATAGCCCCACTCATCGCGCACGCGTTTGTGCAGGCATTCGGCGAAGGCTTCCGCCAGGCGATCGGCGATGGCCTCAGACATGATTATGTTGTAGTCATCGTGTTCGGCGCGGAAGCGTTCACAGAGTTCCTTGAGGCCGACGCCGCTCGTCACCGCAAACATGCCAACGTGGTCGCTGAGCCCCGTTTCCTTCGGCGCGATGAAGTCAGAGAGAGAACGGCAAGGCTCGCTGCCTTCACGGTTGGCCTGCTGGCGCAGGAAGTGGAGGCGTTCGAGAACCTCTTCTCTGGCCGCATCGGTGTAGAGCTCCACATCGTCGCCGGTTGCGTTTGCGGGGAAGAATCCGTAAACAGCTTTTGCCGTCAGCAGCTTTTCCGCGATGATGCGGTCAAGCAACTCGTTGGCATCGGCGAAGATCTGGCGTGCCTGTTCGCCTTTTTTCCCGTCTTCGAGGATCTTGGGATAGCTGCCTTTCAACTCCCATGTATGGAAGAGCGGCGACCAGTCAATGAACTCACGCAGAGTGGTGAGAGGAAAGTCTTCCAGGACGTGCACGCCGGTAAAGGCGGGCATAGGAACATCCGCTGCGTTCCACTCTATAGGAGTGCGGCGTGAGCGCGCCTCTTCAATCGAGACCGTGCTCTGCTTCGGTGCGGCGTGTGTTCTGCGTACGTTCTCGTACTCGGCCTGATGTTGCGCGATGAAGTTCTCGCGGCTCTCTTCACTGAGCAGGCTGGTTGTGACAGGCACGGCGCGGCTGGCGTCGAGCACGTGCACGATGGGCGCGCTGTAATGGGGCGCGATCTTGATGGCGGTGTGAGCGCGGCTGGTCGTGGCTCCGCCGATGAGCAGCGGAAGCTTCATCCCCTGGCGCTCCATCTCGCGCGCCACGTGAACCATTTCGTCGAGCGATGGAGTGATGAGTCCGCTCAGGCCGATGATGTCGGCTTTCTCGGTCCGTGCGCGTTCGAGAATCTTTTCCGAAGGCACCATCACGCCCATGTCGATGACTTCATAGTTGTTGCATGCGAGCACGACGCCCACGATGTTCTTACCGATGTCATGAACATCGCCTTTGACGGTAGCGAGAACGATCTTGCCCTGCGTTCTTACCTGCTGCCCTGCGGCTTCGGCTGCGCTCTTTTCGGCTTCCATGAAAGGGGTCAGCCACGCGACAGCCTTCTTCATGACGCGAGCCGACTTCACCACCTGGGGCAGAAACATTTTGCCCGCACCGAAGAGATCGCCGACGACGCTCATGCCATCCATGAGCGGCCCTTCAATGACAGAGATGGGGCGGCCAAGCTTGACGCGAGCCTCTTCCGTATCCGTGTCGATATACGTGTCGATGCCCTTGACGAGCGCATGGGCAAGGCGCTCCTCAACCGAACCGTTGCGCCACTCTTCAACCTTCTTCTCGCTGACGGCAGCGCCTGAGTCGGTGGCCTTGAGCTTCTCGCCGAAGTCGACCAGCCGCTCGGTTGCATCAGGACGGCGATTCAGCAGCACGTCTTCGACCAGCACCTTCAGCTCGGGCTCGATCTCTTCGTAGATCTCGAGCTGGCCCGCATTGACGATGCCCATGTCGAGGCCTGCGGCAATCGCGTGGTAAAGGAAGGCCGCATGCATCGCTTCGCGAACCTTGTTGTTGCCGCGGAAGCTGAAGGAGATGTTGGAAACGCCGCCGCTTACCTTGGCATGTGGCAGATTCTCCTTGATCCATTGCGTCGCGCGGATGAAGTCGACGGCATAGTTGTTGTGCTCTTCCATGCCGGTCGCGACGGTGAGGATGTTCGGATCGAAGATGATGTCTTCGGGCGGAAAGCCGACTTCGTCGACGAGGATGTTGTAGGCGCGCTGGCAGATGCGGGTCTTGTCTTCGTAGGTTGCGGCCTGTCCCTGTTCGTCGAAGGCCATGACCACCGCCGCTGCGCCGTAGCGGCGGATGGTGCGGGCGTTTTGGAGAAACTTCTCCTTGCCTTCCTTCAGCGAGATCGAGTTGACGATGCCCTTGCCCTGCAGGCACTTGAGGCCGGCCTCGATCACCTCCCACTTGGAGGAGTCGACCATGAAGGGAACCTTCGCGACTTCTGGCTCCGACGCAAGCAGTTGCAGGAAGCGGGTCATCGCGGCTACGCCGTCGATCATGCCCTCATCCATGCAGATGTCGATGACGTTTGCGCCGTTCTCTACCTGCTGGCGTGCGACGCTTACGGCTTCTTCGTACTTGCCTTCCTTGACCAGCTTTGCGAAGCGCGGCGATCCGGCGACGTTGGTGCGCTCGCCGATCATGATGAAGACACCGGGCTGTTGCGTAAAAGGCTGCGAGCCGGAGAGACGAAGAGGGATTGCTTCTATGGTTTCTGCGATAGCTGCGGTCATGCCCTGATCTTTCCAAGAGCCGGTTCGGCGTGATGAGTGTGCAGGTGGCGTGGTGGACGCCCATCGAGCGCCTGCGCGATGGCGGCGATGTGTTCCGGCGTATTGCCGCAGCAGCCGCCTGCTATGTTGATCAGGCCGCCGCCTGCGAACTCGCCAAGATAGCGTGCCATGTCTTCAGGCTTGAAGTCGAAGCCCGTCGGCGACAGGGGATTCGGCAGGCCAGCGTTGGGATAGGCGGAAATCGCCACGTCTGCTTTCTCGGAGAGCTCTTCGAGGAACGGATACATCAGGTCAGGACCGAGCGAGCAGTTGAGGCCCACAGACAGCGGGTTCACATGCTGCACGGCATTCCAGAAAGCTGCAACGGTCTGTGCGGAGATCATGGTCTCACCACCGCGTCCGACGGCGGCAGAGATCATGATGGGCAGCTCCTTGCCGTCCTCATCGAAGACTTCCTTGATGCCTACCAGCGCGGCCTTGGCATTCAGCGAGTCAAAGATGGTCTCGACGAGAAGCGTGTCCGATCCGCCTGCGATCAGGCCGCGGATCTGGTGCTTGTAGGCGTCCTTCACCTGGTCGAAGGTCACGACACGAAAGCCGGGATCGTCAGCGTCAGGCGAATTCGAAAGCGAGACGGTGAGCGGCCCGATGGCTCCGGCAACGAAGCGCTGGCGGCCTGTGGCGTTGGCGATGCGGTCGGCCCATTCGCGGCACTGGCGTGCAGACTGTTCGTTAATCTCCCACGCAAGGTCGTTGAGGAATGGCGTTTCGATGATCTTCTGGTAGAAAGCCGGATCCTTGCGGCCGCCGGTCTCGCGCGGATCGTCGACGAAGAACTCGCTCTGCGAGATGCTGGTCGCGCCGAAGGTGTTCGTCTCGATGATGTCGGCGCCGGCTTCGAGGAAGCGGCGATGGATGTCGCAGATCATCTCCGGCTGGGTCAGGCTGAAAAGGTCGCCGTTGTTCAGCAGGTCCTTCTGCGAGTCTTTGAAGCGATCTCCGCGTATGTCGGCTTCCGTCATCCCGTAGGTGCGGATGGTGGTGCCCATGGCGCCGTCGATGATCGCTATGCGTTCGGAAAGAATCTTCGCAAGAGGATGTTGTTGTGCGGTCTTCATTTTGTCCCTGGTAAAACGAGCCAGAAGCGTAGAGCGAGTCAGAAATGGGTTGCTGCACAACCTTCGACTTCAGCGTGACACGCTGTCCGGCTATGGCATTGCCTGCGGCGTTATGCCGGGAGGCACTTCTATTGATTATCGCATTCACCGAAAGGATTCTTCGCCAGGCGGCACATCGGGTCGCAGATGTCGGGCGGGTTCTAACCTGCTGGCCTGCCGAAGCTTGCGCTTGCCATTCCACCCCCTGTCAGGTTCGAATAGCTGTCGCCGCAGAAACAGGGAGGGCAGCATTGGCGATCACTCGAAGGCAGATGGTTTCAGGAGCGGCAATCGCGGCCGCGGTTGCTGCTGTGCCGTCCAGGGCGCAGGATACGGCGACGAAAAAGCAAAAGATCGTGGTCTGCGGAGGCCATCCAGGCGACCCTGAATATGGTTGCGGAGGCACGATCGCCCGGTTAACTGCTCTGGGGCACGAGGTGACGCTGCTGTATCTCAACGAGGGAGACTGGCCGCCAACCTCAGCAGCCGAGCGGCTTGAAGAAGCGCGGAAGGCGTGCGAGATCCTGAAGGCGAAGCGCCTGTATGCAGGGCAGAAGAACGGTCATGCGATTGTTGATGAGGAGCATTACGAGGCCTATCGCAAGGTACTTGAGCAGGTTAACCCGGATATCGTGCTGACCCACTGGCCGATCGATAACCACCGCGACCACCGCGCCTGCTGGAACCTGACCTACGACGCGTGGCTGCAGGGGAAGAAAAAGTTTGCACTCTACGCATACGAGGTCTCCGACGGCGAGGACACGCAGCAGTATTCGCCTGCGACTTATATCGACATTTCTTCGACTGAGGCAGTGAAGCGCGCCGCCTGCTATGCCCATGCTTCGCAGACGCCCGACCGCTACTACGCCATGCAGGATCAGGTAGCTGCCTTTCGTGGCATTGAGAGCGGGTCGCAGCGGGCAGAGGCGTTTTTCATGTTGCGGGGAAGCCCGTCGGATCTGTTGGCGGGGATTCTGCGCTGATCGCTGCTGAATGGCGTTGCCTGTTGGTGGTACCATTTCTGCGAGCTGACTCTCAGCCTCCGGAGGTTCATGATGAACCCGTTTTCCCGCCGTGATTTTCTCAAGACCTCGCTTGCTGCCGGAACCATGGCCAGCGTCGGTTCCGTCCCGCTCTATGGCGCGACGCCCGGCAGCGCGACAGACAAGGTGACCCTGGGCAAATCCGGTCTGCAGGTGACCCGGCTTGCCTTTGGAACCGGCACCAACAACGGACACGTTCAGGCCGAACTCGGACAAAAGGAGTTTAATCGGCTGGTTCACTACGCCTACGACCATGGCATCCGCTTCTACGAGACCGCCGAGGCCTATGTAACTCCGGCCATGCTGGGCGAGGCGCTCAAGCCTTTTCCGCGCGACAGCTACCAGCTCATGACCAAGGTGACGACCGATGAGGGCGTCGATCCACTGAAGCGCTTTGACGAAATGCGCAAGACTTCGCAGACCGATTACTTCGACATCATGCTGCTGCACTGGCAGCACACCTCGGACTGGGTTTCGACCACCTCGCGTTGGCAGGATGGCGTGCTTGAAGCGCAACAGAAGCAGATGATTCATACTCGCGGCGCTTCTGTTCATGGTCTTCCGGCGCTGCGCCAGATGCCCGGCAACCAGTGGCTGCAGGTGGCGATGATCCGCATGAATCACAACGGGACGCGCATGGACGGCCCGACTTATGCGGACAACAACAACCCGGACAATGTGTCTGAAGTTGTCGCTCACGTTCGGCAGGTAAAGAAAGATGGCATGGGCGTGATCAGCATGAAGCTTGTCGGCGCCGGAGATTTTACGAAGCACGAAGATCGCCTCGCTGCCATGCGCTACGCTTTCAATCACGCCGGCATCGATGCCGCGACCGTGGGCTTCAAGAATACGCAGGAGATCGACGAAGCGATCAGCAACATCAACCAGGCGCTGGCATAGCGTCCTGCGCTCGTCTTGAAAAGAGGCGGCCTCGCGGTCGCCTCTTTTCATGTCAGATGATTTCGACTTAAGGGAGAAGGAATGATTAAGGCTGTTTTTGCTGCTTTACTTGCACTGGTTTCTTTCGGATTTGCAGAGGCGCAGTCCCCGGCTGAACACCCAATCATGGGATGGAACAGCTGGAACCATTTCGGAGGCAAAGTCACCGACGCCGATGTGCGTTCAGCAGCGGATCAGCTCGTCAGCACAGGCATGCGCGACGCTGGATATGTCTACGTGAACTTGGACGATACCTGGCAGGGCAAGCGCGACGCGAACGGCATCATTCATCCGAATGAGCGCTTCCCTGACATGAAAGCGCTCGCGGATTACGTGCATTCGAAAGGGCTGAAGTTCGGCATTTATTCCTCGCCGGGTGCGAAAACCTGCGGAGGATATGAAGGCAGCCTCGGTCACGAAACACAGGATGCGCAGACCTATGCGAAGTGGGGCGTCGATTTTCTGAAGTACGATCTCTGCTCGTACCAGGACGACATGGAGAAGATACGCGAGGCGCATCCCGATGATGCCGATGCTGAGTTCAGGGCGATGATCGAGGCGTATCGCAAGATGGGCGACGCGCTGAAGGCAACCGGGCGGCCGATTGTCTATAGCCTCTGCCAGTACGGTCTCGCCGAGCCCTGGAAGTTTGGCCCGCAGGTGAAGGGCCAGATGTGGCGCACGACCGACGATATCTCCGATAACTACTACCGCATGATGTTGATCGCCTATGCAAATGTTCCCATCGCATCCTTTTCGGGGCCGGGACACTGGAACGATCCGGACATGCTCGAGATCGGCAACGGCGGCATGAAGTTCTCGGAATACCGCACGCACATGACTCTCTGGGTGATGATGAGCGCGCCATTGCTCGCAGGGAATGATCTCAGCAAAATGTCTGAAGAGGATCGCAGCCTGTTGATGAACCGCGAGGCGATTGCCATCGATCAGGACGCGCTGGGAAAATCCGCGGAACGGATCTGGCAGCGGGGAGATATCAGCTTTTGGAAGAAGCCGCTCGCCGATGGATCGACGGCAGTTGCCGTGGTCAGCGCCGATGCAAGTCCGCGAGATATTTTGCTCGACTTAGCCGACGCAGGTCTGGGTTCAGGCGCGACCGTTCACGATGTCTGGTCAGGAAAAGACCTGGGACGCTGGCCGGTGCGTCATGCCATGCGGATGGAACCGCACAGTGCGCAGTTGTGGGTGCTGCGAAAATAACAGCTTTCACAAACTGATGGCGAATGAGTAGGTTGAAGCTTCTTCGTATACAGTTGCGGGCTGCAAACTTATAATTCTGGGTCTGACGCAGGATCAGCCGCCGAACCGCCGCTATTGTCACAAGCTGACTGGTAGCAATCCTCTGCGTGGCCACGGAATCGGAGATAAATCTCACGCACCTGTGCGGCTCAGGAGCTAAGCCATGAGCACTCCTACTCGCGTAGTCGCTTCAACCGGGCCGGCTGCGAAGCGCAAGCCGGTTCCGGCGCACGCGAACACTGTCGAAACGCACGCCGGTCTGCGCGCTCCCTCACCTGCCTCTACACGTTTCCCTGACGGCAGAAGAACCATCCCCGTAAGCCATCAGTCGGATGCGGCGGAGCAGGAAGCGATGCATTCCGGCTTAAGGCTTTCGCGGCCGGAATCAGCCGTGGCTGCACGGCCTCATTCGTCACATGCGCGTGTGGACGCGGAGCAGATTAGCCCGGCACTTGCCTCTCCGTCGCATCCGCTCAATCGTGAGACGCGTGAAGGTCTCGAATCGATCTTCCGATATGACTTCAGTGCTGTCCGTGTTCACTCCGGAGACGTCGCCGCGGAATCTGCGAGTGCGCTGAAGGCCAGGGCGTATACCTACGGCAAACACATCGTTTTCGGTCCTGGAGCTTATCAGCCTGACACGGTGAGCGGCCGGCGCCTGCTCGCGCACGAGTTGACGCATGTGATGCAGCAGGACGCCGGCGTTCCCATGCTGCAGCGAGCGCCATATAACGAAACCCATGGCCCCCTGACGGAAGCGGAAGAAGCGGAAGAGACCTGGTATCAGGAGATGGGTGTTGAGGAGGCATTCTCCGATCCCGCTTTCGAGCAGGATTTCGGTCAATCACTCGAAGAGTTGATGGGGCAGTCGCTGACGGCGGAAGAGATACATCGCCAGCTGCTGGTGCGGCGCGCGCAGCCTCTGAGCGCTTCCGCGTATCAGGCGGGCGATCCTGTGATGACTCTGGCTAATATGAAACGCCAGATCCGCAACACGCAGGCAAGGATCCGGACAAGAAACCGCAGGCTCGCCGGGCTGAAAAAACAAGGAGCTGCCAAGGCCGAGATCGACGCTGTCAAGACCGAGATTTCTTCGCTCGAAGCAGAAGTGAAGGCGATCAAGACAGCGCGTGATCGTCTGCCGAAGTCGTTGGCCTTTTCGACGCCAGGCGCGGGCGCCCCGGCAGGCACAGGCGCGATTACCTACGCTGGCATCCAGGTAGAGACGGCGCAGGGAACGCGGATCGCGATTGAATTCGCAGAGACGACTTCAACAGAGCACGCCGAAGAAGTCATCATTCGCCAGCTCGAAACCAGACTGACCCCGCAACAGCTTCATGGAGCGCGGCTCACTGTCGTCGGCGATCAGGTGGTTTGCGGCGAGCGTTGCGTGCCTGCTCTACGGCAATTTGCCGAACATTATGGAGTGGAGTCGGTCGACGGCGTCGTCTTTCAGAGAGCCGAGATTCTGCCTGCCAATTTCATCGGGCCGCCTGAGCTTGCTTCGCCCCGTACCTCGCTGCGCACGATGACGCAGGCAAGCAGCGAGGGCAGACCGCTGGTGAGGCGCGACACATCCATCTATCGCAGGCCGCCCTCATCTTCGGGACCTCCTGTCAGCTCAGGGGCAGCCGGAGAGTCGGTTGTAAAGGGGGCAGAACAGCAGGTAGTGAAGGGAGCGGAACAGCAGGTTGTGAAGACTGCCGAATGCACTGGCACAGCGGAAGCCCGCGTCATTCTTCGCGGGCTGCTGGAAGGCTTCAAGGCGGAGTTGAAGAGCGTTACCTGGGCCAAGGTCGCCCGCTTCGGCAAAAGCTTTGTGAAAGAAGGCATCAAGGGGTACGCAACTGCCAAGGCTGTTGAATGGATCATCGGAGAAAGCGCGCTCGACAACGACCTTGCCGCCCTCGATGCTGCGAACCATGCGCCGCATAACAATACGGCAGAGAAAATCTCAGACTTCGAAAAGGAAGCTCTCAGTTTTCTTCCTCCGGAGATTGCCATTCCGCTTGCGGCTGATATCAAGACCATCAACCCATTGAGCGCGGAGTTTATCTATCAGGCCACGGTGCAGGAGAACCAGCGCAACTGGGAGAAGTTCAAAGAGGAGTATGGCGACTCCGATGACGCCGCGCAACTCTACGACCAGGGCCAGAAAGCGGCGGATGACTGGTATAACGGCGTGAATGTACTTGGCACCCCGTAAGCGTCTTCCCTTTCTTGTTCGAATAAATTTCGGGGTCACGCGCATCTCATGTAGAGGGAAGCAGTACTTCAACAATTCGAGGTGTAAAGATGCGTTTGTCTCGTCCTGTCTTCATGTTGTTTCTTTTCTCCGCATTGATCGTGCCTGTTGCTCCGGCCTTTTCACTGCAGGACGCAAACCAGAGCACGGCATCGTCGCAATCGGATAAGGATGCAAAGCAGCAGGAAAAAGACCAGAAGAAGCAGCTGAAGGCGCAGGAAAAGGCTGGAAAGGCCAAAGCCAAAGCTGCAAAGGCCCAGGAAAAAGCAATGGACGCGCAGGATAAGGCCGCGAAAGCCCAGCAGGACGCTTCGAAAGCCCAGTAATTCGCCGGGCAATTGGGGGTAGATTCAGCTTTAGCTGGAAGACTCGGAAAAAGCCTGATTCGAATGGTCGGGGCGGAGGGATTCGAAGGCTCCTACACCCGTGATCGCTATGCCGTTTACTTTGTGAAATTTAGCTGCAAAACCACTCAATTTGAAGGGTTTGCCAGAATTCTTAGACGTACCCTTCTGTCCCGGATTTTCTCACCAACGGACAGTTTTTCGCAAGATTTTCGTATCACTTCGTATCACCCAATCGCTCAAATCCGAGGTGGAGGGAGCCTGCACTCAGCCCCCGCAATATTGGTTCCCAGAGGTGTTGTTCATTTTTTGTGCTTGTTCGTGAAACACGAACAGCAGCAGAGCCTGAACAGCACGGGTATGACGGAATCTGCAGAAACAAAATTCTTCCCGCGAATACTGGGCAAACGTGCAGTTCGATATCGGAGGAAAACTCACCGCACCAGGAGGGGGACCGACTTCATGTGGGCCGTTATCAGGCGGCGAGTCTCCCGATCCAGCGGAAGTTCTTTCTGGAGTGTAGGCCAGAGTGCCATGATTCTCTCTATGGTCTCACGGGCGGTTTCAAGCACGAGCTTACTAGGAACCTGTGCTTTTTGTGCAAAGCGTTCCATCAATGCCCAATCCAATTGGCTGGTGGCCTTCTCTTTGGCAATAGACAAGGCCAAGCGATCATCTGCGATATAGCGCACGGTAGACACGAAATCGTAGGCTGGGGAGAGTTGCGGCGTGTGGCCGTCGGGATAGATAAGGGACCAGTTCTTCAAGTGCATGTCATTGTTTCCGATGACCGCATTGAAGACGAGCCGTCGAATGAACTCGGTGAACTGTATCTCATCCGTTAGACGCCATAGATCGGCGCCCATATTGGTGTAGCTGTAGTTCTTGTATTTGGCTTCGGGAAACTGCCCATATATCTGGTTGAAATCCTCGATATGGATGCGTTTTCCCTTCGCGCCACGGTCAAATCGGCGGATGTAATAGGCATTCCCTTTCAACAGCCGCCATTGTTCTGGAACGCCATCGATCCGGTCCATAGGGAGCAGGCCAACCTCCGGCACTTGTATGCCTACTTCACCCGCGAACTGCATCATGGAGTATTCGTTTTCGGGCAGATTCGGATACGCTGCGGACGGCAGCTTTATGATCCAGTGTTCACCCTGCCTGGAAGCGGGGATAGAGAGTTGCCGATTCGGATTGCCAACCGCCGAGAGCTTCAACTGGACGCCGGCGAGTGAAAATCTCAGAACATCCTTGCCGACCTTCGTGCGTACTTCAGTAGGGGTGCTTTGGGCAGGCGGAAGTGCGCGGCCTTCGGTGTCGTGAACGGTGATGGCCCCCGGCAGGTCATTGCCGAGAAGCCACAACAAAAAGAACTCTCTCTGCGCGTTCATATCGCCGTGCTCGGCGATATATTGCCGCAACTGTCCTTCGGGCAGAAGATTAGAAAAGAATGGAGGCAGTCGGCGCGTTACTGGCCGAACATCGGTTCGAAGCTCCCCGTAGGCATCGTAGAAACTCAAGCTCAGAACAGGCCGGTTCTGATCGGCAATATAGGCTGCATCGAAGACAAAAAGATTCTGGTCGTTCGGCAGGTTCGTAATCGTGCCAACAACGGTCCCAGAGAGACGTACCTCCAGGACGGAAGGCCGACTGGCGTTAATTGTTTTCTTCGTCGGCATCTTCCGGCACTCCTCCTGCTAGAGATGAGCTGCTTTCGGTAGGCACTTTTGAATAGCCTCCATCGGCTACATGCTCCACCAGTGCTCGTACGGCTGGCACAAGACGTTTGGGAATGAGCATGGGTTCGAGGCCCAAAACCCGCGCCATCTCCAGTAAAGTAGACACACGCAGATCGCCGCCGCGTTCGATTCGGGAGACGGAGCTTTGCGGTTGGCCGATACGCTTCCCCAAGTCGCCCTGGGTAAAATTCCTAGCCTCACGAGCCTGACGGATTTGATTCTGAATATATGCCATACGATATACCTGCTTAGAATATATCTTATAACATATATGACTGCAAATCCCGCTTCGGTTCTGGAAGAATTCTCTATTCGGAGAAAATAGAGTTCTGCGATTGACCAGCGAGTCGAAAGCTAACTACCTAAGAAGGCGCATAATACTTCCGAGGAATAATCCACGGGTGAAGTGTCAGACCAGGCGCATCGACAGACATGGAATGTCGTATTGATTGCTGCCAGATGGGGCCTGAAAGCCTACCGAAAAGGCAGGGTGATACAGTACGCCTTGTAGTGATATCCGATATTCGGTCATCTTCAGGACTGGCGGATAAAACACGTAATCCTTTCCAAGGTTCCGCCGCGGCAATTTGTACAATCGGATGGTCAATCAAAAGGAGAGCTTTCATTGAATGTGAAGATATTGCTGTGTTCGGCTCTGCCAATTGGAATCCTCCTGGTGTTTGGCGGATTTTTTGTTCTGATTTACGTCATTCCAAAGGCAGGAAAGAAGTATAAAGACTCGGAAAGCAGAACCGAGTTCTATTCGGTTCGCGCCGCGTATTGGTCAGTTTTAACCGGTCTCTTCGTGCTGATTGTATCCGTAGTCACCTTAGCTTCTTCCTATGCAATAAGTATTGGTATAGGAGGCAAGCGATGAGCTTTCTTGCGAAGGGGGATATTGAAGACTATATCGATCGAGGGGAGTTAATTAAGCTTCCCCACGACGGCGGTGATCATGAGAGTGTTGATAAAAACAATATCAACCAATCATCTTATGATCTTTGTCTTGGTAAGGAAATCTATATGGTGGGTAATGCTGCACCGCAAATCCTGACGAAAGACATGCCGTACGCCACGCTCATTCCTGGGCAGTTTGCAATTTTAACGACACACGAAATTGTCTCTCTGCCAAACGAGCTGCTTGCATTCATTTCCCTTAAGAGCACATATAAATTTCAAGGCTTAGTAAATATCTCCGGTTTTCATGTAGATCCAACTTTTGAAGGGAAACTTCGTTTTGGAGTTCAAAATGTTGGTCCATCAGACATTCGCCTCAAATGCGGGGAGCCAACATTTACCATTTTCTTCTCGACACTTTCCTCTGACCGAACAGGAAAGTCACGCAAGGATAATGGAAACACACACTTCCGGCCCTCAAAAAATGGAATACGGCTGCAAGATGTTCAATTGCTCGGAGGCGGAAGCTTGACACTGGCGAGTCTTCATAATGAAGTGGAGCGACTGTCAACACTGGTGAAGATATACGGAGGACTCGCAATTGCGGCACTTGTAGCGTTAATAGTGGATCTGTTGCAGAGGATGCACTGACACGATAGTTTTCAGAACGATCATCGATTATCCAGTTTCCGATAACTTGTCCGTTCATGCCAACGTTTCGACGCAAGCGACAAAAGCGGATTTGTGCATCTACCAGATAGATCATTCGCCAGCTGATCGTAGCCTCTGCGCCTGGCACTGTCAGCTGCGACAATCAAGAGCATGTTGCGCACTGCTGGAGTGCCTGGAGACACTGCAATATCCACGATATCGTTCTCTCTAAGTCCAGGGGCTATCAGTTCATTGACGGCTTTATTTAGGCTTGACCATATTGAGTCCGACATGTCTTTGGGTAATAGCAAATTGTCTTCACTTGTCGGCGCATCTAGGGGAATACGAGAAGTTACATTCTCTAAATCACGTTCGTAAACATGTAAGCTATCGCTCAATTGAGTGTAAGAGCCCATCGCTACGCCAAGCCAGCCGGCAAGTAACTCCTGCAGCATGGTGAATTGTACGAAGTTATATGGAGTGCCGCGAAACAGGTCATTGCTCCTCATAACCTGTGTCCAATACAACTTCCCATTCCTCAGTTTGAGCATGGAGCAAAGGTTACATGGAACATCCGCCGAAGTCGGACTTCCATCCGCCAGAGGTATATCCGTATTGGCATCCCAGATTTGCAGAACAGCCTGTCTGGAATGAGGATTGCGTGCCAAAGCAGAACAAGCGCGCTCCAATTGATCCACACCGAAGTGGTTGCGCAGCCTATATCCGTAAGCTCCAGGGTAAGACACACCAGCGCCTGCAAACTTTGGCAGGCGAGGATTGAAGAAGTTTAGGTATGCCGAATCTTGACGACCCGCGACAATTCCAATAACCTCAACGATGGCAAAAGGAGCACTCATAGCTGGGTATCTGGATACGACCCAGCGCTGGCGCGGATCGCGAATTACGAAAGCGGCTGGCAATAACTCCCACGCAGAACCTCCTCGCCCCGGTTGCAGGGTACAGTTTTCGCGGATTACGAACTCTTCCGCCGCTTTTTGCCACGCTTGGTCCGCAGTGCGACCATCAAATATTTCCAGACTGCACCTCCAGAAAAGGCTATCAAATCGTTTGTTTAGCGTTGGATGTTATTTCTGGTGTAAGGATTTGCTTGAACACCTCCCTCGAGAGGCCAGATTGAAACGGTAGTCCTTCGTCTTCAAATCGGCAACTCGGATTCCGAAGTAGGACACCCACATACCCAAACGCGTCCGCACTGACCGAGATGGTGCCGTATGACGAAAGGTAGACTCCGGCGATATGGTCCGCACCAGTTTGAAAAAAGAGATAGCCAGCTAGGAGCGCCGCCTTGTCTTTGAAGTGTGGAAGTGTAAGGTCTGCTGAACTAATGTCATTGTGCTGCAAAGCGATGAATCCAGGTAGATCTGACGGTAGCTGCATCGCCGCTTTTTTCATCGCATCCAACTGAGCCTTCGAGGGATCATCAGGCTTTTCGCTCCGCATGATTACGATCAACCTTCCTGTTTCCATCTGAATTCCAGCAAGATGGCAATTTTGACCGAACTTCCGTTGCGCTTCCTTATACAAGCTCTGCTCTGTTGCATTTGCAGAATCTGCAAATGCAGCAGAATACAGTTCCCGCGTGATCGTAAAGTTGGGTCGGTTCACAGTCACGATCTCACTCGCAATAATCAAATGCTTTGTCGCCTCTATCAGAGCGTTGCGCTCAGGCGTCACAGACGGGAGACGATCGTTGAGCGTGATAATGATCACTTCGCTAACATCTAGGCCTGAGGCTCGCGCTGACAATTCGGGCAACACCGCGTGCATGAACTCGTAGAATCCTTTTCTATGGATCTTTCTGCCAGCATCGCTGATAATGCCTTGCACTCAATGGCGCCTGTACATCTGCCCTTTTGGAACACCAGATCCGCATTCCCCGAGCCTTCTAGGTCGGGGAAACTTACGTCATATTCACCGGATACAAGTTGAGCGGCTAACTCCATCTCTTGGTATACGGAAGCAAACCCAGTGGTGGCCTGGAGAGCGTCCCTCAATCGGCCTTCGAGTGCCTTCCTCCCTCGATCCGAGAGAGACTTGTGAACCTCTACCACCGTCTGACAGAATCGAAGTGCACGGATTGAAATAGGATTTGACGCAAGTTCCGGCCCCATGCCTACTAGTCCGCGAGCGGACATTTCATCGGCGATTTGCAACTCGAGCCAGTGATAATCAGAAGCGATCCGTTCACAGTACGGCGATGAAAGACCTGCCCGTCGGATCTCACCCGTTCGTTTATCCCAGAGGCGAGCGCCAACCAATGCGATAAATTCAGGGACATACCCGCGCAAGATCCAAGGTTCATTCACAATCCGAAATCGCATGGTGACACACTATCTTCAGTAGATCGGCTACATTAGTCCTTGTTGATTTGAGGACTATCGGCCAGCAGTCCGTTGTCGCGCAATTTTTGCGTTGATTCCCCATTTGGGCGGATACCAATAGTCAATTGGCGCTGATGTGGCTCTGAATTTCTGTTTGATTCGGGTTCTCAATGAAGCTCCCGTGATTTCGGGATGGAAGACGCGAGAATACTTGTCGACCTCGCAGAATAGATTTTGACAGTCGATGAGTTGTAGCGGCCTACCCCATAGCGACTTGAAGTTTATTCCCAGCCGTTCAAATTCAGCCTCTTGTCGGTCAGCGATGACTCGGATTATGTCCGCTTCCGAAAGCCCTCCGAGCGACGCAAAGCACTTGGAAATCCCCCCTTTGGCTCCGGGCCCAGGCACTACAAATTGCATCTCAGAGAAATCAGTTAAGGTGCTGTAATTCAAATCTGTCACGTACTGGTAGGCGAGAAAATCGCCAATCATCGGATACGACCGCAGCAAGGTGAATGCGTCGAGCATCGTTTTGCTGCCTGCGACTTGCAATGGGAGTTCGTCTTCCATCATCTGCTGTAATAGCCGTAGATGGGACCGATGCTTTCGCGTCGTCCCAAACGCCTTGCTTCCTGACGGCATAATGTACGCTGCTGAATAGATTGTTGTGCCGCCGTTGATCGCTCGCGAAAGGACGGCATCATAAGTATCGTAGTCAAAATCTCTATACGAGATTTGGCCCAGAGTCGCTTCCAAGAGACGCCATGTCTCTACTTTGTTGAACAGCTTAAACAAAATCGTCCGGAAGAAAAGTTCTTCTTCTGACTGATCACCCTCGTATATGACCTCCTTGATCAGGAATTGGCTGACGCGGTCGGATGCTCTATAGGCATTGGTGAATTTGAATTCAGAGAAGATGCTGTCGGTTGTCCAAGGGGGGGCTTGACCTCCGAGCCGTCTAAAGAAAATATCCTGCCGCTCCGCCGCGAAGCGCCAATACGTATCGTAGGCGACTGTTGGAACGGCTGGAGAAAGTGCGTTCGCGATAGTGATCCCTTGCGACCCAATCCTTATGCCCTTCTTCGCGGTCAAGTGCAACGTCATTTGACTATTTGTTTCGATCTGGGTCTGAGGTTGACTCGATCCATCAATGGCTGGAACGAGGAGCGAAATTGCCTCTTGAACAGATCGGTCATTATCGACAATGATCACTGGGGCAAGTTTTTCATCTAGCGCAAGATCGGCGTATAGATCGCGCCATCGTTCCCATGTTCGTCGGCTTTCCGGGCGCAGTGGCTCCTTTCGACGGATAAGGAAGATGGTTGCGGGAAGGAACCCTTCCCATGCGGCGATCTCGATCTGAATCATCTGACTAAGAGCGTTGCTACTAATCCCAGATGCCAATCCGTAAACTTTTGTGGACCACCAAAACCTATCCAAGACGATGGAGATACCAGCACGCAAGGCGGGCAAAATGATGGATTCGATTGCGTCGAGATGCGCCGCAATATGCATGAGCTGCATACTCAACGGTTTTATGTGCGCGACTCCATGCGATTGAGGGTCATGATGTAGATCGTAGACTAGTTTTCCTAATGTTGCGTCCTCTCTACCAGGAAAGGAAAGACGTTGCGCACGAATACCCTTCTCGTTCAACAGCGCGGTGAATTGCTCCGACAGTTCGGTTTTACCCACCCCGTCCGGTCCTTCAAACACAAATAGCTGTCCAACTTGCTGCACTATGCCGCCTCTTGCTCATGAAGTTCTAGAATCTGATTAAGGGAATCCTTTAATGGCTTTAGACCTGACTTGGTATACCCCTCGCCGGATGGAAGCTTGAGCGACGATGCGATGCAAGTGACATGGGCGAGGTGCAATCCCATCTGCTGAGCCATGAAACGGCCAAGCCAGCAAAGCCCCAGATAATTGCCATAGGCCTTGGGCATGTGGTGCTGAAGTGCATAAAAGCCTGTGACTTGCAAATCGCCATCAGAAGCGTTGAATGCCACTTGTTGAAGACATGGGAAGCCGCGCCTAGGACTGTTAGTGTGATCGCAAGTTGGGTCAAAGATTGCCGCCTGCAACGCGCTGTGTCGATGGTTGCCGCCATTGAAGGTATGTATGACGTGAGCCAACTGGTTTATGGGCTTCATCTCTGGAGGTGCACCTATTGGTTTGTAGGATGTCATGCGCCTGAAGTAGACGCCTTTGCTATTGGCGGGGCACTTAGAGATCGTCTTCCAAATGCGTTCATAGCGCTCATAGAGAATCTTCGCATTCTCCGTCGTACTAGGAGTCCACAACGAATTCGGAAATATCGTGCTCGCAATTGTGCGGCATGTCTGCTTATTCACTCCATCGATGGCTTCCTGAACGCCGAGTACCTCACGCGGAAGTGAACGCTCGTCGAAGTCGGATATCGAGATAACCGCCGGAGATAGGTCGGAGACGCCCGGTTGCATCAAATGGTTAAACACTTCGATCCATGCAACTGACAGATTTTGACTCTTCGCAACATAGAGCTTACTCATCCTCAACCTCCTCAAGATGGCGAAACATTGCCAGGCCCTTGAATTCCTTACGACTAACGCGAATGTATTGCGCCCAAGTGGTGTGCGGCAGAGTGGCCCGGCCGATACCTGGCCTGATGGCCTTCACCAAGCATCCACCCGGAAAATTTCGCACTTGCGTGACGTTGTTGCCTTCAACCTGAAAGCTGCTGGGCAAAAGGATAAGATCGTCCACGCGGGCGTCAATCGGCCGACCGTTCCAGCATTCATCAACCAGCACGAGATGTTCTTTGGTCTTTTCGCCGAGTATAGATTCGCGAATCTGAGGCAACTTAATCTGCTCGAGATCAGCAGCTTTTTGCCGAGTGAGAAGTTCCATACCGAGGTGCAGATGACGAATCAAGGTTACGTATCCGACTCCTAGCCATGACGCAATCCGGTAGCACTGCTCCGCTGATAGATTCTTCACATTCCATCCACGAGCGGCCAGGCCCCGCAACAGTGTCGTCTTCGGCATCAGGAGTTCGGATGCGAAGCAATTAGCTTCAAACTCTTTCGGGTCGTAGCGGCGATTGTTCCCCCGTTCCTCCACGAGCTCGTCAAACTGCTCACCGTGACCGTAGATGTGGTGGCCTAATTCGTGGGCACAGGTAAATGATTGGCGTCCTTGCGGGCGTAACGACGAAACGACAATTACAGGTTTCCCTGGTGAATAGACGCCTTCTGCAGATGGCAATGGTGCGAACCGGACTTCAATGCCCATCTCAATGGCTAGATCGAATACGTTGCATGGGGCGCCAGAAGCAATGTTGCCCTGTTTACGGGCTTTCAGGGCAGCGGAAGAAGCCCTGAGCGCAAGTCTCTGGCGCTCTGGATTCATTTCGGCTCCTTCGTTTTCCGGATCATTTGGAGGAGCGACATCAACTGATCCAAATCCTGATCCTTCATCTTCGAGAGTTCGCGGGCGGCAAGTAGAATCCGATCTTCTGCGGCATCCGTATCATCCGGAGTACCAATTAACCATTCGACGCCGACGCGGTAGAGCGCCGCGAATCTTGTCAGTTCTTCTCCTGACACTTTCCGTCGGCCCGCCTCGATCTCGGTTACAGTCGGGCGGTGAAGATTTAGTATTTTTGCAACTTGTCCCTGGCTCAATCCGGCCGCTTCGCGGGCAGTACGCAGTCGGCCAGCTATCTCCACCCTGATGTTCTCGTGGGTACTCAAGCTGTCACCTTTGACACAGCGGAAAGAAGAGAAGCAATCTGTGCAATGGCGAGAGGTTCGCCTGTTTCCTTGTCCTTAAAGATGGTATCGACTGCACAGGAAATCCCGAGACGCTCTTCTAACACCAAAGTGGTTTCAATACCGAGCAAACTATCGAAGAAATCTAAGTCCAGAAGTGGTTTAGTGCCTTGAGTAATTTCGGAAGAGTCAGTGCCCAATCCTTCCTGCAACTCCTCTAAAGTTGCAATGATTACCCCTTGAACCTCAAGCTCGCTCATGACGTCACCTCAACTCGCTCATTCCGGTAAGAAAATCTTACCACATATGACAAGAACCATGTAAAGAGGCAAATTTAGGCCTGTCCGACTTTATCTATACTTCAATATCTAACGCAAAGAGCTACCTTTACCTGAATAGCGCTTGTCGCTTTGATCGAAGTCGAAGGGGTCGCCTGTGACAATGTTGCGGGTGTTCTTGAAGTCAGTGCTGAGCCAACGAAGGAAGGTTGAGCATTGCAAACCTGTGAAAACTCGATGTCCGATACCATTCTTATATCCGAGCACCGTTAGTACATCGGGTGCAACAGTAGGTGCAGTCACTCCAAAATAGAAATAGTCACGAGACACAAGAACCCTGTCTGCACTTGTATCCTTATTGATGTTCAGTGGATTCGGTGTTCCGTCTGGGTTACTATGATGTGAATCTAACTGTTGCCAGTGTTCGTTCGGCTGATCGCGATGATAGATGTTATCGCCAACCATCATGACGCTACTGCCATTCCTCACGGGGCGCTTGTCGAAATATTCTAAGCTGGTCCAATATTCGTTGAACGACAACGTTTCTGTTACTCGCATCGCATAAACGCATCGGCCAGTGGCTTTTAACCGCGAGCCGCCCATACCGACCACCCAATCGTCCACCTGCGCCTTCGCCCGAATACGAGGCATGCAAGTTGCAAGAGTGCAGCAGCCATGAAACGGATTGGGAGCGAAACCAAAGTCACGGTCGACAACGTACATGTAGACCTTTGCCACGGCTCAGCACACCCTCGTCGTATTCGGGTGAACAGCTTCTCGCGTCGTTCCGTCCGAATTCTGAAATTGGTTGCTCTTGCCCTCGATAGCGTCGATGATACTGTCCGTGTTCCAAGCGACGACAGCTGATCCGTAGCGCTCTAACGCTGCCGGCTTTTCAGCATCAGTTCCACCGTAAGCGTATACGCCGACGATCCGTTTGCCCTGCTTAGCCGCCTGGGTAATCTCCCAATCTACCCAGGGGCGGGTATGTGTGTCTTTCCCTATTAAAACCACTACGGTGGAGGCCCAGGAGATCTTCATGCGAAGAAGACGACGGATCGTCTCGTCCTTTACGCGTCCCTCATCCATCCGACGTTGGTTTGCGGGTTTCATCCGAACGGAGCTGTTTCGGACATCGCTACCAGTTTTGTTTAAAAGGTCTGTGAGTTGATCAACTTTGTTATCGTCGGCGTGATGGTGGCTGATGAAAACGTGGCGTCGAGTCATTCTGGGCTCCGAAGGCTTCACAACTCATATATTCCATTCCGGACGCCCTGCGTGGGCACACGCAATGTCGATCAAATCAATATTGTATTCGCCTTGTGTTCGCCAAGGCAAGAAGCTGGATCGATAGGGCGAAGAACGTGACCAGGCTGACCTCTATTTCACCCAATTTGCAAAATTATTGAAGCCGTCGTTCGAACTCCAGTCATACACCGAATAAAAGTTTGAGAAGTTGAAGCCTTTGCCGCCGTACGGATCTGAAACTTGATTACAGGCGTATGTCGCCGCCCCGTCAATCTTTTCGTAACGAACCCAGTTTCCGTTGACAACCTCCCATAGGGTCGCTTCGCGACCGTCGTCGGAGAATCTCACACCGACATATGTGAAGGGGTTCGGGCCGAGAGATTTGGTCAAGCCGTCCCGCCCCTTTATGGAATTGATGTGAACGCCGAAGACATGATTTCCACGCTTGAAACTCTTCAATACTTCATACCGAACCCAAGGCCGGGACCAAGTCTGCGAACCGATCAAAACGCAAGAATTAGAGGTATTTTCCAGGCCTTCATTGATGAGCCGCTTTAGTGCAGGGTCACCGCCCTGGCTTTTTGTTCGCTCCCAAAGCGACGCGTCGTAGAAACCTGCGACCTCGCGGTCAGGTTTCGTCAACCAATGATTGCGAACCACGTTTGCACGAAAATCGATCACATCTTGATAGTGAAAGCTGAAGAACACTCGATTCGCCATGGTCGTCTTTCTAATTCAATCAGTCCTCTGTGTTGGTCATTGGCATGTGAAGGCTTCTCGATGGCACCGTTTCCTCGGAAGAACGTATCATGGTGTTCATCGTCGCATAGACAGGCATGGTCACGTTCGGGCGAATCGCCGGTACTTACCCGAAAGGACGTGATCCTGCTACGGTTTCCAAATGTCTTCCGGGCTTCCAACCGTTAAACGAGGAAATTTCCAAGGCGGTATCATGGCACTTCAAGGTGGCGCACAACTGATTTTTCAGTGTGAAAAGCCGGACGGCACTTTCGAATGCCTCGGCTTCGTCGGTATTCCGGTCGTCAACCCCGTCTTTCTGGTCTTCTGTTCTGCCGGCACTTCGAGTGCGAGAACCGATCTCTCCTCCTTGCGCAACGATTTTCTCAGCCGATTGCAGGCACTTTCACCCAGCCTAAAGGCAGTTCCCGCTCCATGTGGCGGATTCGCCGGTGCTCCTGACCACTGTCACGCGCTTCAGGAGCCCGACTGTCAAAAAGTTCTGGTGATCGTCGGGGATGTGTCGCAGCCTCTATCGATGCAGTCGTATTACACGACGTGGCTGAATGGGGATCCCAGTTATCGAATTCTACCGATCTTCCGTAAAGCGGTCAGAATTTCTGTAAGCGCCTTGCTGCCGTCGGCTCTCCATCACATCAACGTGGAGTTCTGGTCAACACACATAGGGCAGACGCTCCCAACGATCCTAAGCCTGTCGAACCTGACACCTTCTTGTCCCCGAATCTTTATAAGCTATCGACAGAAGGATTCGGCAGCGCTAGCGATGCAACTGTTTGATGCGCTTTCGCACGCGGGTTTTGAAACCTTCCTCGATCATTTTCGCATTCCCCCTGGCGTCAATTTTCAGGCGAGACTCACACAAGAGCTCGGCGACAAATCGATGGTGTTGCTCATTGAGTCAGCAGACATCCTCGGATCAGATTGGACAATATACGAGATTAATGTGGCGAAGACGTGCTCGCTCGGGGTTTTCGCCCTCCACATGCCAAACGGCGTGATGGTTCCAGGAATTGACCCGTCAGTCCGCATGTCTGTTTCAGACTCTGATTTCCAGAGTGGAGCCTTTTCCTCCACGTCCGAATTGGTTCAAGGTGTTCTCACCGCAGTGGTCGATCGCGCAAAGGCTGAGCATGATCGGGCTCTCATTCGACGTCGTCAAATCTTGCACGACTCGCTCGAAGGAGCTTTAGCCTCCGAAGGGGTGGTTCTCGCGGCATTAACGCCGCGCGGAATGGTGCCAGTGACCTCGAAAAAGGGTACCGAATACTTGGTCTGGCTTACTCCACGTCCCCCAGAACTCTTAGATTTTCACAGCGTTCACGGATCAACAGTTCCACCGGTTAAGGGTGTGGTAATAGGTCTTTCGCGACTCATGGAGCCAGCACGCCTCGAACAAACGACTTGGCTAGCTGGTTTGTCCCAGATCACGATGATCGAAGAAGGACAGCTTAAGAAAGCTGCCGAAGCAATTGCTAAGGGAACGTTATGACAACTTCCTTCAAGAAAGTCGGGCACAGTCTCCGTGGAAAGACAATCTTTCTCTCGGCTAGTATTCCAAAGCTTGAACGTGCAAAACGGTTTCTCAGGGTGCCGGACGCGGCATTCGAAATTGAACAGGCAGTCATAAGCCTTGCCCGAGCTGTGTTTAGTGAAGGTGGACGTTTGGTGTTTGGTGGGCATCCCGCAATATCCCCACTGGTAGCAATGGTGGTAGGCGAGTATCGAGAACCTAGACTCGCAGAAAGCGTGGAAGAGCGCCATGCCGCCCCGATAGAGATTTTTCAGTCCCGAGCATTCGATGGATATCTTCCCGACGAGACTTTACTCATGTATAGGCTCGGCCATGCGTCTATTACGTGGGTCGAACCCGTCGACGAAGAACGATATGATCCCAAGTCGGAGGACGATGAGACTCCCTGCCCCAAAAGCATGGAAAGGATGCGCGCGAGAATGCTCGATCAGAGCGCTCCAGACGCGATGGTATGCATCGGAGGTATGGAGGGTGTCGAATCCGAAGTCAAGATGATGCTGGAAAGGCGACCGCAAACACCGATTTATGTACTAGAGCGAACCGGCGGCGCAGCTAGATTACTGCGTGATTCCTACCCAGGAAATGTGCGATTAATCGATACAGAAATCATTGAGCGCGTTGAGAAGCTTCGGGCGGAACTGCGGCCCAGAAATACCCCTGTTCAAGATACGGAACATCGCGCACTTATCCCTTATCCGCTAGTCATGCAAACGATCGTGGAAGAGATTTCAAATCAGAACTGACACGATGAGCGACGTCGTTGACCAGCAGAATGACGCTGCAAATCAACATTACGTCTCGTAAGTCAGTTGTGGATTACTTTTCAGCAGACTCGAATCGTATCCTATAAAGCGTTGCCCTAGATCGGGGCATGAGCAAGCTCGACAATTAATTGGAGGAAAACGCAAAGTTTTGTCAAGAAAATCGCAAGAAACAGCACCTGATGCTGTCGTCAAGAAACGGCTCCTGAATGTAAACGAGGCTGCTCAATACCTGGGTTCTACCGTTAATACTCTTCATAAGAAGAGAAGTTTACGGGAAATTCCCTTCGTCAAAATTGGCCGCTCATTACGGTTCGACATAAAAGCTTTGGATCTTTTTATCGAACAAAACACCGTAGAGACTCTCGATTAGGGAAAGGTGAATCCGAACTTCACCTAAACGGCGTTCATGTCATTGCCGCGTTCGGAATGCGGCAATGACATGAATACCGACAAGTCGATCCTGACAAAGGTCGTAGTCTCTGCACCGCTACAGTCCCCCTCACCAGGATCGACGTTTTATGCTGAAGCCGAAATGGCGCTGAAGGCCCTTCAAGAGACCTATGAACGCAGGTGCAAAAAGATTGCCGAGCAGGGGAAAAATAAGGGCACATTCTAGACCCTAGCTGATACCTCGCAGTACCACTCAGGACATCTGAAATTTGCGGTAATGATTTGCCCGTTAATTGCGATACTGATTCTAAATAACTTAGCGAACACGCCTGCGATTTTATAGGAATGCCGGTAGATTTCGGACAAACTAGGTTTCCCATAGAAATATAAGGACTTACTTGCTTTTTTTTGCGGAGAATCCGGGTCTTCGACGCCGGCCTTTTCAGGGCCACGCTCTCTCGCACGCGAAAATCAGGCGAAACCAGAGAGCACCTAAATTCTCGCTTATGCTTGTGGATTACAGATCTCACATTGTTGTGATTGATTAGGTCCACGCCGTCTGAAGCGCTGAGAGAGTCTCCTTCCAGTTGATTTTTCGCAGTATCCGAAAGCTATTTCCGGCTACTGCGCGAATTCAGGTTTTTCATGCTCAATTAGTTTCATCCTCCGGAAATTGCTTTCAATCCCAAATGGGATTAGCTTTTTTAGCCTACTGCGTTCTCCAAGCAGAATGTGATAGTGAACTCCCTCCAATGCCCCTAAGTCTTCCAGAGCGTGCAAGCTAAAGCTACGCGAGTAGTTCTTTAGAAAGAAATGAACTTCAAGCATTGGCCAAGCAGCTTTCTCGAAGTCCGAACTCAGCTTCCGCCTAGGACCGTATGAAAAACGATATCGGGCTTGATAGAGCTTTTGAAATTCCTCTTGATTGGTGGTTACAGGCTGCAACTCCAGAGCAATGTCGATATCCCCCAAACGCTCCTTGTCTGAAAGCATGCTGCCAAAAAGAACTACGCTCTCGATTTTGTAGGCAAACATCTTTTTATCGTTAGCCTGCCACACGCGGTTCATGAACTCCTGGAGGAGTCGTTCAGCCGTTTTGCGTGTAATGGGCCTTGCGGCTGACGCACTTGCTAACTTCTGGCCTTGCCTGGTGACCTCATATGCAGGCCCATCCACTGCTCCATGGAGATTAGCCACGCTCAAATATCCGATGTCGATCATGTTGTGAATAAAGCGTTCCGCCTCAGTCGAACGGAGATTCAAGCCCTCCTCGGCCTCTGACGGCTGAAAGTAAGTGAAACGATATCTGCGGATAAAATTGCGTACCTGCAGAGCGGGATAGTCGGCGATGAGTTGATCCGAAGTAATTTTCATGGCGAAGATATTGCCTCCATTTCGAAATTCGGTCAAATGTCCTGCAAGGCATACATTGGGCGATGGTTCACAGCAGTACCCAATCGATTCTGGCCCGGGCTATCGATATACGCGACGCTGGCTAATACGCCCCTTCAGTTGGATCGAACGTGAGATTGGCTGCATATGATCCATACGGGATTGGCTTTTAAGCCATTCAGAAATATCATGAGGATCGAATCGTATTGAGCTTGAGATCTTAAGAGAAGGGATTTGGCCCCTCGCGGCCATTCTGTAGACCTTCTTGACCGAGACATCCAGGATTCGAGCGACCTCCGCGGCGCGGAGAGCTTCTTTCTTACTTTCAACAATTTCGGCTAAGATCATTCTTCCTCCGTAGTCCTCACGAGAAGTAAGGTTTGGAGAACATCTCACCGCATGGAAATTCGGTCAAATTCAAGCGACAAATGGGCGAGGAGGACGCCTCAAAAGGGTTTTTGGCGCGCCCTTCCTTCAGGTTTTACCGATGGGAACGCAACAGGTAGCCTTGACCTATGAATACGAGTAAAGCCGACATCAAACCCAATCACGGATTGATAGAGGAGAGCCTGCAACGGCTACAGAGCATTCAGGAAATCTTCAAAGGAGAGAAATGGCTTACGGCCGAGATACTGAATCAACTACAGGAGGAGCCTCCCTCAAACCAGTCGCTTCCTGCCGACGACTGGAAGCAGCAGGGCAGAATCTTCAGTGTCACATTTGAGGGGAAGGAGTATTTTCCCTGTTATGAATTTGATGCTGCCTATCAACCGTTTCCCTTAATCAGGGATGTTCTTGCGGCCTTCGGTCCTGTTGCTGACACATGGAAGATCGCTGCATGGTTTCACTATCCCAATGGATGGATCGTTGAGTCTGGGGACAAGGGCATCAAACCCATAGCCCCCAAAGACGCATTGGATCGCTGCGATGATCTCATGAAAGCGCTCGAGAAGCGCAAGGGAACGTACGTCTCATGATGTAGCCAATTTAAAGGATTGCATGACATCTCGCATGTTGGCCTCAGCAGCGCGGCCCTTCACCCGATCTGGAGCGTCATGAGAGCCAAAACGAAACTGCATGTATTCACAATCTCGTGATCTACAATCTTCTTTCAAGGGGGAGCCGAGCGTATATGGATCGACTAGAAGAAGCTCGTGCAATCGTAGTTGAAGACCCCGAGATTCTGAGCGGAACCCCGGTGATCAAAGGTACTCGTGTTCCGGTCCATGACATCGCCGCCTTATTTGACGCAGGAACTCCTGTAGACGAGATATTGAAGTGTTATCCAAGCGTAAAGCAAAGACACGTTGAACTCGCATCAGTCTATGCACAGACGTTTCCTGCTCCGAAAAGACCAAAGGAGTCTTTTGTCGATCTTAAGCACGTGAAAGTGCTGAAGAGGGCGCGACTGTCTTTGCGTTCATCGAGCGATAGTCTCGACAAGACTATCTCATAGCGATTTCCCTTGGCTCAGTCGATAGATGCGGCCGCATTCTCTTGTGAGCGGCGAAGCTCACGTTTACCTTCTCGATCATGGCTTGATTTCTGGCCGGCTTTAGATAGCGGATGATGCTCTCCAGATTGGTTTGCCCCATCCAGGTCATTACCGTTCTGAGATCGACACCAGCCTGCAGGTGAGTCGTCGCAAAGGTCGCCCGAAACTTGTGGAGCCAGAACTCATCGGGGTTCAACGTGGCTTTCCTGGCATTTCGCTTGAGAGCACGCAGCATGTGCTTGTCGCGTGAATTGTTTGCAGTGCTGAAGACCAACGAATGGGCCGACGCGCGTGATGTAGGCAGGGACTTGCGATGAGCTTCAAGTATCGCGAGCAGTTCGTCCGGCACAGGAACTTCCCGTTCTTTATAGGCCTTCGGTGTCCAGTTGAACTGTGGCTTCCAGCGCATCTCGATGATGTTGGCGTTGAAGCGGACATTATTCCAGGTGACGTGCATGGCCTCCTGCTCTCGAAAGCCACTCATCAAAAAGAAGTCGTAGAGCGTGCTGTGATACGACGAGCAGACTGCGTGGAGCTTCGACAGTTCCTCTTCCTCATAGATCGAAACCTCCTGCTCGATAAAGCGAGGATGGTCATTCTTGCCGATCAGCTTCGGCACGCCCTGAGTCTGCAGGAAGGTGAGCACATCGGCAAACTTGTTGTGTACGGTTCGCGGCGAGAGCTTCTTCGTATCGCGGAGGAAAGCAGCAAAACGTAGGAGATCTTTTCGCTCGACCTCATCCAAAAATCTCTTGCCGCAGGACTCCTGAAAATACCGCAAGGAGACGCGGTATCCGATCCAGGTTTTTCTGTGCCTGCTGAGTTGGATCTCTTCGAGAAAGTCATCTACCGCAGAACTGATTCGCAGACGAGAGTCATCATCAATGGGATTGGCAACGACAAGCCCCGATGCGAGTGCATCCAGCTCTCTTTGCTTTCGAACTCGACAGTTGTAAGCGGCGGTCGCGTCGCTGCCAACCGAGACGCGTGTGCGCTTTCCGTCCTCGGTCCAGTCAAGGTAGTAAGCACCTTCGGGATGCTTCTCTTGGTGCCCATCGACCATCACTGAATCGGGTTTGATGCGGCCGTTAGAACCGACGACGACCGGGCAATAGCGCTTGCCCTCCGGGGTGTCGACACGTTTGGTGATATTCACCTGCATGGGACCTTCCCACGGCAAAGTTCGTATCACTTTTCGTATCACCCCTCCCACACTCGGTCAAAAGTATTGATGGGAAATAGGTTAGATGGTCGGGGCGGAGGGATTCGAACCCCCGACCCTCTGCTCCCAAAGCAGATGCGCTACCAGACTGCGCTACGCCCCGACTTTTCCGATTGTATCGCAGGATAGCCGGCGGATTGGCTGTGTTTGCTAGTAGTGCAGCCGCAGCCACTCTGCCAGCCAGATCAATACCAGTACGGGTAACGCGAAGATGGCGGCGAGAATGGCCAGCACCAGTCCAAGGAAGATGAAATCTTTCCAGGTGTGGCGGCGGGGTTCAGCGAGATGCCGCACCATGAGGGCATAGTTCCTGCGGTTTGCCTTCCAGGCGATGTCGAAAATGTCGCCGAGGAAGGGTATCGCTCCGATAAGGACGTCGATCGCGAGGTTCACGACCATTCTCGCCAGTCCGATATAAGGCACGCCGCGTAGCCAGGCAGCGACGATGAGGATGCAGGAGGCGAGGCCGGAGAGCACGTCTCCCAGTCCGGGAACAAAGCCGATGATGCCGTCGAGGCCGAAGCGGATGGAAGTGCCGGGGATGCGGAACCAGTCGTCCAGCAGATGTGAGAGCAGGTCAAGATTTTCGTCGGAGAACCAGCGGCCGCTGGCGCGCGAAAAGGGACGCCTTGAAAAAGAGCTGACGGAACGGCCTTCCGGCTCAAGAATCTCGGGTTCTGGGTGGCTGGACATGTCCTTGTAGTGGTTTGGATGCTACAATCTAACTCTGTATGGCGGCTATAGTTCAGCGGCAGAACGCCGGTTTGTGGCACCGGATGTCGCGGGTTCGATCCCCGCTAGCCGCCCCATACAACAGGGCTATCGCCCGCGGCTGACCAGCCTGTGAGCAGCGTCGCCCGGCGTGGCAAAAACCCAGGAAAAATCTATATCGGTTGTTCCGGCTGGGCTTATCCCTCCTGGAAACCCGACTTTTATCCGGCAACCGCTCCGACGAAGCGCCTGCTGGAATTCTATGCAGCTCGCCTCAATTCCGTCGAGGTCAACTACACCTTCCGCAGTTTGCCTTCTGAGAAAACTGTAGAGGGTTGGCTGGCGGCAACTAGCGAAGATTTCCGGTTTTCGTTCAAGGCCCCGCAGAGGATCACGCATATTCTGCGCCTGAAAAACTGTGCGAAGCCGCTCGAAGAGTTTTACGCCGCGATACGGCCTGTAGCGGATGCCAGCCGGTTGGGCGCGATCCTTTTCCAATTGCCTCCGAATATGAAGGCCGACTTCGAACGGCTGGCAGCTTTTCTTTCGGAAGCTGCGAGCGAGGGCTGGCGGCTGGCCTTTGAGTTTCGGCATGAATCGTGGTTTAGCGAAGAGACCTACGCACTGCTGCGAGAGCATGGCGTTGCGCTGTGCGTGGCCGAAAGCGACGAGCTGGCGACTCCGGCTATTTCTACCGCTGGCTTCAGTTGCTATCGCCTGCGCAAGTCGGAATACTCGGATAACGACCTGGCCGCTATCGAGCGAAAGCTGCGGTCGGACGCAGTGAGGGGCGATGTGTTTGCGTACTTCAAGCATGAAGAAGAACCAACCGGCGCTTTGCGTGCGCTGCATGTGACGGAAAGACTTCAGACAAAATGAGCAGCACACTTCTCACAGAACAGAGTCTCCGGCAGTGGCTTACTGACTTCAGGCCGCGCCGCTTCCTTGCGAATGCGCACCTGCAGACGCTGGCCGGAAACTTTCTGCGCCGCGATATCACGCTTCCTCAGCCGCAACGAATGCTGGTGGAGGTCGAAGGGCCGGTGGCGGGTTATGGCTCCACGCTCGTCGCGTGCGATTGCCATTGGCAGCCGGAAGAGGTTCGCAAGCAGCGGCTGACGATGGTGCTGGTGCATGGGCTGGAAGGATCGTCCAACTCCCGCTACGTGTTGGGCAATACCGCGCGTGCGCTTGCTGCCGGCTGCAACGTCGTTCGTATGAACATGCGCAGCTGCGGCGGCACGGATGAGATTTCTCCCACGATCTATCACTCTGGACGATCGGAAGATGTCGCCGCTGTTGTGCGTGCGATCGTCGAGCAGCATCAGCTGGAATCGATCGCGCTGGTTGGTTATTCGATGGGCGGCAACCTGGTGCTGAAGTATCTGGGCGAGGCAGCTGACGGAAGCGTGCCGCAGGTGAAAGCCGCGGTGGGTGTCTCTCCGCTGATGGATCTTGCCGTATCCTCGGCTGCATTGCACGAGCCGCAAAATCGTATCTATGAATGGCACTTTTTACGGTCGATGACGGGGCGCCTGCGCCGCAAGGCCGCGATGTATCCCCGGCTCTATGCGGATGCGGCGATCGACAAGATCAAAACCATGCGCGACTTCGATCAGCACATCGTAGCGCGCTATGGGAACTTCGCCGATGCCGACGATTATTACTACAGCGTCGCCAGTTCGCAGTATGCCGCTAGTTTTCACGTGCCCACTCTCATCATTCATTCGCTCGATGACCCGTTCATCCGCATGCTGCCTGAGACCCGCATGGCTCTGGAGACGAATCCTGCAGTGACTCTGATCGAGACGCAGAAGGGTGGTCACTGCGCGTTTCTTGCTTCGGGCGCAAACGATGATGGGCGCTGGGCCGAGACAACGCTGCTTGGCTATCTGCTGGAACACGCCAGTGGAAGCTGACTGGGAAGCAGAAATCGGCGAAGACCTGCCGAAGATCGAGCTGCCGTGGAGCGGCTATGTCGATCTTCGGCAGGATGCTTCGGCGATCGATCGGATCGAAGAAGCGGTCCGCCATCCCGCCCTTGCGGAGGCACTGCAAAGGTTGAATGCGGCGGAGTCGTCGCTGGTGACGGCAAAGTGCGATGTGTGGCTGGCGGAAGAGCCGGTCGATGGGTATGAGTTCGATGCCGGGCCTCATGACGCGCAGGTGGCCCTCGCTTCGTACATCGATGTGATGCTGCGCGACGCCCCATCATTTGGCGTCTACGAAGCGATTGCCCGGAAGCTGGTGGCCGCTCTCCATAAGGAACCGCTGAAGAACGGACGCGTTGACTGCATTTTGCGCGGCGCCTGGATTGACGGGGCAGACGGCTTCGGCATGACGCTTTACGTCACAGGCTGCGGAGCCGATGCGGTGGCCGCCGAAGAGCGATGGAAGGCTGTGCTGCGACGCGCTGTAGACGCTACAATAGCCGCAGCACTCCTTATCAGGGCGGGCGAGTAGCTCAATTGGATAGAGCACCGACCTTCTAAGTCGGGGGTTACAGGTTCGATCCCTGTCTCGCCTACCAGCAAAATCCGCGAAGTGCGAAGTTTTCACGGTAATGCGCAGTTCAAAAGCAAAGGGCCTTCGATTTATCGAAGGCCCTTTGCTTTTTGTGCGTAAGGTTATTTTCCGCGGTTGGGGAAGATGCCCATGCGGAAGGTGACCATATAGCTGCGCCCCGAGGTCAGGCTTAGCTGATCGAGCGGCGATGCCGCGGTGGTTGCGATGTAGCTCGATCCGTTGACGGCTGTCGCGCCGTTGCTCGAGGCTACGTCGAGAATGCTTTCGTCATTGAACAGGTTGTTGATGCTGAACCCGATCTTCGACTCATCGAAGAACGAGTGCTTGCGGATGGTGTAGTTCAGCATGAGATTTACATTGCTGAAGGCCGGGTCGTAGACCTGGTTATGGAAGCTGCCGTTGTCGTTGTAGTGATCGCCGACACGCTTCTCGATGACGCCCACATCGAAGCCGTGGTCCTGGTAGGTCACAGCCAGCGACTGGGTATAAGAGGGCGTATCCGCAACATAGAGGTTTGAAGGAACACCCGTGCCTGTGTAGGTGGCCTTATTCACCGTGCCGTTGGCGTAGACGTGGAATCCATATCCGACGGCGACATTCGTCTCGGCTTCAAATCCCTTTGTGATGGAGTCGGGTCCGAGGTAGTACTCGTTGTTATCGTAGGCCGGGTTATTAGGGTTCGCGACGGCGAGAGAAATGTAGTTGTTCTGGAACTTGACGCGGAATACATCGGCATCGAGGGTGAAGCGGTTTGTCTTCAGAACCGTGCCGGCCTGATAGGTGGTGGTCTGGGTCGGCTTCGGGAGCTGGCTTACTTCCTGACCGCCTCCGGCCACATCGAAGGTAGAGCTGGGAGGAATCTCTGCTCCCTTGCCGAACTGAGCGTAAGCGGACCAGTTCCTGAGGATGCGATAGTTGCCTTCTGCTGACGGCAGGTTGCTGCCGAAGCCGCCGAAGGAGGTGATCGATGTCGCGCCGTTCAGCTTACCGACTGTTTTGCCGTCGTCGGCGTACTGGGTGAGATTCATCGTGTAATAGGCTTCCTTGTCACCCGCGGTGATGGTCAGCCGTTTTGTGGCATGCCACTCGTACTCGATGAACGGGTTGTAGGAATTGGTGTAGAAGCGCTCGTGGAAGTTCGGCAGCGCCTGGTCTTCATGAGTCAGCGGGTTTGATGGAAACTGGTAGCGGTTGGTCGTAGCCCATTCGTACCAGAGGCCAGTGCGAAAGACGCCATATTTCGAAATCTGGCTGGCGGTGGCTGTTTCACCGTATTTGCGGTAGCTGTTGAGCTTGTCGACAGCGCAGGGCAGATAGGAATAGCCCTTCTTCGTTTTCGGGGTAGAGCAGTTCGCTTCAGTGATGAAGCCGGTGGAACTGTTGGGGCCAGTCGCCAGACCCGTTGTGTCGTTGGGGTTGTCGTTCGCGTAGTACTGCGCGTTGTTGTAGCTGTACGTATATGGCTTTGCGTCGATCATCCAGCCGCGGCCCAGGAAGGAGCGGACGCCGACGTATTCGAAATCGGTAGGCACGCTGTAGTAGTTATAAGGCTGATAGAAAGCGCTCGTCGGATCGTTCTTCTGCAGCAGGTAGTTCCATCCGTAGTTTTCGACCTGGGCGCGCAGAGGCGGATTGTTGGGCGTGTTGTTATAAAGGCGGATGACGCCGCTATAACCGGTGATGGTGGTCTTATCGGAAGGGTTATAGAGAACCTTGATGTCGCCGCCGTCACGCTCCTGCGTGTTGTAGGTCTCGAAGCCATCCGAGGTCATGCGATGCACGTCGAGAGTCAGGCCGATCTTCTTACCTGGCCCGATCATTCCAGTGCTGTATTTGCCGTCGATCAGCAGCGTATTGAAGGAGCCATAGGAAACCTGCGGCTGTATGGACTGCTCCTGCGGAACATCGGGGGAGATCAGGTTGATAGAGCCGCCGAAGGTGCTGGGGCCGATGGTGGAAGCGGTTCCCGGGCTGCGGTCGAAGTCCACGCTGCCGATCCATAGACCCGGAAAAAAGGCCCAGGAGTGATGGGTCGGCGTGTTCGTATCGTCGAAAGGAATGCCGTCCCAGGTGATGTCGTAGTCGCCGTCAGGAAAGCCGCGGAAGTAGGTAGTTCCCTGGCCGAGGCCGATGCCGTTCGAGTTGTAGCTGAAGGTGCCGGGGGCGATCTGGATGATCTCTGTGTAATCCGAGGTTGGCGGCGTGAATTCGCGAATGAACTTGCTGCCGATTTCGGACTTCGGGGCTTCCGTGTCCAGCGAACCCTGGGAAAGACCTTCCTGTGCGGCGAGCGAATCGCCGGCGAGGGCCCGCACTTCCACGTTCTCGGATGACGAAGCGACCTTCATTTGTACGGGGACGTGCAATGACTTGCCGCCATTGAGTGAGACCTGGCTTTGCGTGACGCTTTGGAAACCCTGTGCCGAGATGGTGATGTCATAGCTGCCGTCGGCTACTCCGGTTGCGTAGAAGCGGCCCTGATCGTCGGTGACCACCTGCTGATCGGTGCCAGTGGCACGGTTGCGGATGTGAACCTCCGCTTTCTGAATGGCGTTTCCGTGCGCGTCCATCACCGAGCCGGTGATCGAGCCACCGGTCGCGGTCTGTGCCATGAGCAGCGATGAGGCAGCGAGGATTGCCGTTGCGGTGCCAGTCCATGCAAAGGATCTGCGTCCAGGGATGCGTATCAAGTCTTCCTCCAAAAGGTGACCGGTGAGAGCCACGGTCTCGGCACAACGTATCCGGGGTGTGTAAACAAACCGTTACAAGAGTTGGCTGGGTGGACTCGTCCGCGATGGCCGCAGCTCGAAAGATCTCTCGGGCTTCTGATCCGCTTCCGCCGAAACAATGAAAAATCCCGGAAGAGCAGCCACTTCGGCACGCGAAACCATGGGGAGGAAGGGCGTTCCGCTTCCGATAAGGGCGGCAAGATATCCTGCCCGCACGAGGTTTCATTGCCACCGTTCTTAAGAACTCTTTCAGGTCTGGTAGCGGGTTTTCGCCCATGGTTGCGCGATACCGTCCGCCCATGTCAGGCTGTGCACATATGCGTCCAGCCCTGCGTTCATTTGTTTCCTCGTTGCTGTTCGTTCTTGCTTTCTGTGCTTCTGCCAATGCCTGGGCGCAGGATCAGCTTGCCAATACGACGGTCCTGATCGTGCGTCACGCGGAAAAGCCGAAGGAAGGCCCCAGCCTTACCCCTCAAGGATTCGCGCGTGCGCAGGCCTACGCGCACTACTTTGCGCCGTTCCATCTTGACGGCAGGCCCTTTGCGATCAACGCTCTTTACGCGGGGCACGATTCCAAAAACAGCATGCGCCCGCGCTTGACGCTGGAGCCGCTCAGCCAAGCGCTGCATCTTCCTTTGAACACGGACTTTGAGACCGAAGCGCCGGATGCGCTCGCGGCGAATCTGCGCTCTTCACCGCATGGCGATCACATTCTGATTGCATGGCGGCACGGCAAGATTCCCGCGCTGGTAACAGCGTTGGGCGGCGATCCGGCGCAGCTGATTCCTGGCTCGAAATGGCCAGACGATACCTATGATTGGGTGCTGGTTCTGCGCTATGACAAGCAGGGCCGGCTAGCCGGGGAGCAGCGCATACAGGAGCCGGCGCTGCTGCCCTGAATTCGCGAAAGGCTTTACGAGTGGCTTTGGAGAGCGCGTTCTGAGTCATCACTCCGTACCAGTGGAACACGGATGGTGAAGACCGAACCCTGAAGTGGAGTGCTCTCCACGGTCAGCTCCGCGCGATGGGCATCGGCGATCCACCGCGCGATGGAAAGGCCGAGCCCCATGCCGGCTTTCATGGTGCGCTCGCGCAGGTCGGCCTGGTAAAAGCGATCGAAGATCTGCCGCCGCGTATCCTGCGACATTCCGATTCCATTGTCTTTCACGCGCAGCAGCGCGTGATTCTTCTCCGCATCGAGCGCGACGGATACTTCACCGAATTCGGGTGTGAACTTGATGGCGTTGTCGAGCAGGATGCCAAGCAATCGTTGCAGAAGCAGCTTGTCGCCTTCAATGTGAACGGACTCGACTGGCAGGCTCCAGTCCAGCATGATGTGGTTCGCATCGGCAACGTCTTCCACCCGCCGGCATCCGCTTACAACAAGCTCGCAGAGATCCACGCGCTCCAGTGACATCTCGTGAACGAAGTTATCGCTGCGGGCCATGGAGAGCAGCGCGTCGAGCAGCGTGGTTGCCGTGCGGCATTCGGTGGCAATGCGCTCGAGATCCTCACGGTATTCATCGTCGGTGCGTTTGCGGTTAAGGGAGAGCTGCGCGGTGGCCAGCATCACCGTAATTGAGGTGCGGAGGTCGTGCGAAGCATCGGCGGAGAACTGGCTGAGCCGCTTGACCGCCGCCTCCAGACGCGCAAGCAGCTGGTTCCATGCAATGGCGAGTTGTTGCACTTCGTCCTTCGCGGGAGGAACGGGCAGCCGCGCAGAGAGGTTGCCGATACCGATGCCGACCGCGGCGCGGGTCATGCGGTCGACAGGCTCCATGGCACGCCGGCTTAGGAAGTAGCCGCAGATCAGGGCAAGTACGAAGATGACGGGCATGAGCAGCAGCAGTGCGCGCTGGTACGCGGCCAGTACGTCGAACTCTTCCTCGAGAGAGCTGCCCACGTAGAGGGTCATTGGCTCTCCCGCAATCTCGACCTGGTGGCACATGACCAGGGCGACGCCCCCGTCGATGCTCCTTAGGAAGAATGAGCGCTCGGTGCATGGATGTTTGTAAGGCGCGGCCCATGAAGCCAGCTGCGGAGCCTGAGGGAAGAGCAGGGAGTTATCGGCGCGGCGTAGCTCAAACAGGTTTCCCTCGTGTGTAACCAGGGCATAGTTCGCGAGTTGTTTCTTAAGCGGATCTCCCACGCCCTGTGCGTGATCTGCCTCAAGCATGTGGAGAAGGCGCGTCTCGCGTCCGAGCAGATGCGATTGCTTTTCGACCAGCAGGCCGTGCCTCAGAATGCCATAGGAGACCACGCCAAACAGCACCGCTCCGAGGAAGATGACGGCCAGATGCCACAGGGTAAGCCGTGCGCGAATCGAAAGTTTCTGCAGCTTATTCAGCAACGAAGATATACCCCGTACCGTGAACCGTGCGAATCAGCGGCTTTGTCTCAGAGCGGTCTTCGAGCTTCGCGCGCAGGCTGTGGATGTAAACATCGAGAGTGTTTTCCTTTACTCCGTTTGCGTCGTCCCAGGCAGCCTCGATAAGTTCCTCGCGTGAGGTCACCAGGCCGCTGCGGCGCATAAGCACGTCGAGTAACTCGGTCTGCTTGCGGGTAAGGGGAATCTGGCGTCCATTGCGTGTGGCCAGGCGGCGCGGGCGGTCGAGTGTTACGCCGCCGGCCTGCAGCAGAAAGCTCTGAGCGGGCAGTGCCCGCCTCGCTATGGCGCCCACACGGGCGATGAGAATCTTGAGCAGAAATGGCTTGACGAGGTAGTCATCCACGCCGAGATCGAAGGCCCGAAGCACCTTGGGCACCGCGTCTACCGCGGTAAGCATGAGAATCGGGGTGCGGCAGTGGCGTCCGCGTACCGTTTCCAGCACCTGGAAGCCGTCCATGCCGGGGAGGTAGATGTCGAGCAGCGCGGCATCGTATTCGCCCGCAAGCATCATTGCAGCGCCTTCAACTCCATCGTAGGAAACGGAGACGCTGTGCCCCTCTTCGCGCAGGCCTCGTTCGACCAGACCTGCAATGCGTTTGTCATCTTCGATCAACAGAACATTCATGGTGCGTAGCTCACAGTAAGCCACCATGTTGTTTCAGTTATGTGAATATGGGATTTGGTAAAGCCGGCAGGCTGCGTTAAGAAGAGACCAGATCGATCGCTGATACAGAAGGGCACGCCAGGTTTTCAGTGGCGTGCCCTCTTTCGGTTAGTGCTTCGCGGCTAGATCGCTATCGGTGCAACCATTGGGTTTCAGTACCGGGTTGCAGCGTGCTACCGCATTTCCGGGCAGTTCCACCTCGTAGCCGGACGGCGCTTTTTCTGCCGCCGGATAGTCAGTGCTGATGATCTGTGCGCCGGTCTTCAGCACTACATCGCGGCGCGATGTATCGTTTACCGGGGCCTGCTTGCCAGGCTCATCCGAACGTGTGCGGACCAGGTATCCCTGCTTCACCAGCGCGTCGATTTCTTCTGGTGTGCCATCGTTCTGCTCGGTGAAGGCTGCATCCGGCGCGCCGGGAACCGCGTTGGTGAACAGCACGCGACCCTTCAGCGAAGGATGACCCTCGGTGTAGATGGGCTCTGCATTCCGCTGATCCATCAGGAAGACGACCTTGCCGCGAGCCTCTTTCAAGGTCGGCCATTTGCCGGCGAGGATCGCTTCGTTCAACGTCGCATACTTTCCGCGTACATCGTCTGGCGTGATGAGTTCGCTCTCAGGAAAAACCGAGCGAATTTCTTTGTCCAGGGCGTCGAAGGTTTCGGGTGTCCATTCTTCCGGCGTCACCGTGGGGAAGTTTACCTTTAGCTTGCCGCGCTTGGTTTCGATGAGCAGGAAGACCGGCAGGTGATGAGGATGGGCCTTCGACCACTTGCGTACCTCGGCCAGGCAGGCGGTGAAGGGTTCGCAGCGGCTGCGGTAGTCGATGTCCTGCACATGCATTACTTTGAAGCCCGGCTTGTCCATCACGTGGTCCGGGTCGAACGGCGGGTCGGCCGGGAGCCCTGACTGCGCAAGCATTTCCTGGCCATACGGATGCGCAAAGAGACCGCCCTTCGTGTCCGCGAAGACATCGATTTCGAGCTGGCGCACGCCGCCGTCGAGTTGTGCCGTGAGCGAAGGATGGCTGTAGTTCAAGCCCTCATAAACCTTGGGGTTCTTTTCCTTCCACATCTTCGCCGCGCTGGGCGCAAAGCCGGCATGATAGCTGTTGTGCGTTCCGATTACCTGGATCTGATTCATTCGCACGTTGTCATCGTTCGGTGCGGCTGCCATAGCTGTACCAGCTGCCACGCACAATGCGATGGCGCACGCCTGTTGCATCCATTCTGCTTTTGCCACGTCACTATCCTTTCGAGTTCACAAGAAAAAGGCTCCGCACAAGAGGTTATCTTTTGCGGAGCCAGGGTTTCACAACGGTTTCTGTTAGAAAGTGATCTTACCTGCAACCTGAAGCTGACGCGCAGGGAAGGCTGAGGTGATGCTGCCGAAGGTGGAATCGCTACGGTTGTTATCCGGGTTCGCGTAGTTTACATGGTTGAGGGCGTTGAAAGCCTCACCGCGCAGGTCGAAGTGCGTATGGTCATTCCAGAGCTGGAAGCTCTTGTGCAGACCCAGGTTGAGCGAGTTGTACTCCTGGTCACGGATCGAGTTACGACCCGAGTTGCCAAGCGAAGACTGCGCGGCGGTCGGAACGGAGACCGTGCTCGAATTCAGGTAACCGTTTAGCGACGTTGCCGTCTTGGTCCAGGCGCTCTTATTGTTCTTCGGATTGCCGGTGACGTAGGGGTGATAGACGAGGATATCGCTGATGTCCTGGCTGGCGTTATCCGAGTAGGTCAGGTTGACCGGCGCGCCGCTGGTGGCCGTGTTGGTGGCAGTCACCTGCCAATCGCCCAGGGCCATCTGCACCCAGCGGTTTGCACCGCCGCCCCACTGGCGATTCTTGCCATAAGGGAGGTCATACACAACGGTCAGAGTGTCGTTGATGGGCTGGTTATAAGCCGACTGGCCCACGTTGTATGAGGGGTTGCCAAGCACGATGCGGGAGTTATCGCCGTTCGGTGTATCGAGGTGACCGGAAGCGTTGTCGATCGCATGCTCCCAGGTAAACGCGTTCAGGAAGTAAAGGCCGTACGAGGTGCGGTGTTCCCACTTCGCCTGCATCGAGTTGAAGCGCAGGAAGCCATCCGGAAGCGAAACTTCGATACCGGTAAAGTTGGTGATCGGACGACGCGCCTGAAGGCTCAAAGTACCATTTGGTGCGTTGAGAGCAGCCTGGTTCTGATCAGCCAGCACCCAGAGGTGTACGCCATGCGAGCCGACGTAGCTCAGAGTGAAGGTGTCGTTCTTGCCAAATTCCTGCTGTACGTCGACATGCCAGCTCTGAACATAACCGGTGGGTATGTCCTTCGGGATGTAACGGGTTTCAGCCAGCAGCGTGCTGAAGTTGGACGAACTTACAAAGTTGGTGGGGTAGCCCTGGGCAACCGTGCGGAAGCAACCCTGGTAGTTCTGATCGGTGCAAAGCGGTTGCGTGGTGCCGGAGGCTGCGTACGGCGCTACCTGCGTGATCGAGGAGTTGACGATGTAGGGACCGTTGTAGGCCAGCAGGTTTTCGCCGCCTTCACGGTTGAACTGGTCATAGCTGATGCCATAAGCCGCACGAATAACTGTCGTCGGACGTGCTTGGTAGGCAAAACCGAAGTTCGGAGCAAAGTCCTTCATCGGCATGTTGACCAGAGCGCGGTCATACAGCGAACCACTCTTCGCCTGCACCAGCGTATTCGTGTCGGGATCAAAGTTTGCCAGGTGATTGCCGCTCACATAAGCCGGCGTTGCCAGCTCCCAGCGGAGACCTGCGTTGATCGTCAGCTTGGGACCGACCTTGAAGTCGTCCTGAGCGTAGAAGAAGTGCATACGCTGGTGCTGGTTGATGACGACATGGTTGTTGAGCTGATACGTTGCACGGGCACCGGTGAGGAAGTCGGTGAGGTACGCGGCCTGCGAGACCTCGGTAGAGATGTTGGGGTCACTGCTGGTAGGGGTGCCATACTTCGAGAAAGCACCGTTGAAGGTTTCCGAGCCGTAGACCGGGTTGAAGTCATCGATTTCGGTATTCAGTGAGAGGAATTCCCAGCCGAACTTCAGCGAGTGGCGACCCTTCAACCAGGTGTAGTTGATCTTCGGATCGATCACGAAGGGATTCTGGAACTGCGGATTCGAGTTCTGAGCACCCCAGGAAGTAAAGCCTTGCACATTCTCCGAGCTAAGCGCACGGATGACGGAAGTATCGGTCGGCAGACCCGGGATACCAGCCTGCGCATTCAGGCTCTCTTGGCCCGCCAGGTAAGGCGTTTTGCCACCCTGCGTCCAGGTGAATCCGATACGTGCATCGACAATCTGGTTCTGCGTGAAGGAGTGCGTGACGCCGGCAGCGATCTGCTGGTTGTACGCGTGGATGGTGCCGTTGCCGCCGCCGCCAGCCAGTCCGGGAATGGACGAAGCGTCGACGATATCGCCCTTGTGCTTGCTGTAGCGACCGAAGATGGTGGTCCTCGGGCTCATGAAGTAGTCCAGACGGCCATCGCCCTTGTTGTCAGTAAGAGTTGCTACAGGGGTTCCGACGTAGTTGGTAGTGGCGTAATTCTGCGTGGTGTTGGCATTGGGCTGGGGCAGGGCAGCGAAGACCAGCTTGGCCAGCGGCGTCCAGTCCGACTGCGGAACCTGACCATTTGTGTACACAGTACCGGTGATGGGGTTACGGAGCGGAATCGGAGTGCCCGAATTGTCCTTGAAGATGCCCTGCAGCTGGTTAGAAGTCGGGATGGTCGCCGTGGTGTAGGAACCCTGCGACTGGCGGTTGCCTTCATAGTCGGCGAAGAAGAAGAGCTTGTCCTTGAGGATGGGACCGCCTACAGCTCCACCGAACTGGTTGCGGATCAGGGTCGGCTTCGACTTTGCAACGAAGGGGCCCTCCGCGTTCATGTCGGTATTACGGTTGTACTCCCACACGCTGCCGTGAAACTGATTGCTGCCGCTCTTGATCGAGACGTTGATCACAGCGCCGGAAGCGCGTCCGAACTCGGCCGAGTAGTTATTCGTCTGCACCTGGAACTGATCGATCGCGTCCGGGGAAGGAGGAATGGCCTGGTTCGAGAAGCCCTGGTTCGACGTGCCGTAGGCGTTGTTATCGAGACCGTCGAGCAGGAAGTTGTTGAACTCCGAACGCTGGCCGTTCACGTTGAACGAGGCGTCGCGGCTGGTTACCGTCTGGTTCTCGAGGACGTTGGTATGTACACCAGGGACCAGCGTGGCCAGATCGGCATAAGCGCGACCATTCAGCGGCAGGTTCACAACTTCGGAGTGGTTGATGATCGTCGACGAATCGCTCGTCTCAGTCTGGAGAGCGGTTACTCCACCGCTGACCGTGACGGTCTCTGACTTGCTGCCTGCCTGCAGGCTTACGTCCACGCGTTGACGGGCATTGACCTGTACGCTGAACGGCTTGGTAACGGATTCCGCAAAACCATCAGCGGACGAATCGATCTTGTATTCGCCGACCTTAACGTCGGTAAATTCATAGTGGCCCTGACCATCGGCTGTAACCGTGACCATTGTGCCGGTGGCGATGTTGATCAGTTCCACCTTGCTGTTAGCGATCGCAGCGCCGCTTGAATCACGCACATAACCAAGAACCGAGGAGGTCTCAAACTGCGCGTATACGGGGAGCGTCGTGACCATACCCAAAAGCAACAGCCCGCTCAGCAGCCGGCCTCGGCCGTGCTTCGCAGGTATAAGGGAACTACATTTTTTGCCTAGCAACTCTTCTTCTCTTTTCTGCGCAGAAGTTCGCTACCCGCGGGTGGCGGTTTCTGTGCATTGCGTTGTTCGGAATGTTTCAGGCCCCTCCGCGGGCCTAACAAACTTTGCGGAGGCGCATCGTAAGGCTCCCCAGTCGATTTAGACAATGGATCGCCCAGCTGATCTCAAGCTACCGAAGCACGATGAAAAGGAGATTACAAACGGCAAGCGAATCTGTGCACAATGGTAATGAAATCAACGAATTGAACCCAAAGCGAGGCATTGTAACCCGCTTATATTTGCCCTGCGAAACGTTTCGACCGCGATGTCCTCTTCTTCTGCGTCAAGACTGTGTCGCATTTGCGTGTGATACCACGTCTAGGTTTACTGTCTCCGGTAGATCAAAGCAGCCGATCGCAACGTTGCGAAATTGTTCTCGCCGGGGGATTTAATTCAACTGGCCAGCACCTGGCGTGGCACTCCGATGATGTCCTGAATTAGTGCAGGCCGTTACGCGCTCACCTGTCACTGCACATTCATCGATCGATTTTCGAGATCGATCCGGAACATTCTGGCGATGAGAGCAGGATATCTGCACTACTCTCCGGTGGCTTGCGATTGCTTCAGGAGTGCCCGGCGGTCGCGGCGTCGAAGAGGCGACAGTAGTTGCCTCCTCCGATCTTGCCGATCTCTTCCGGTTTGAATCCCTGGCGAAGCATCTCCGCTGCGAGCTCGCGGAAGAGTCCTCCGTTGTGATTCGGCCAGATCTCGTTGGTGTTGGGCTGGTCCTGGTGCCCGGTGATGTCGCTGTCAGTGCCGATGCCCACGTGGTCGACGCCGATGGCATCGACCATCATCTTGATGCCTTGTACGCACTCTTCAATGGTGTCGGCGACATGGATCCACACGCCTACGACTCCGCCCGCATTTGCTACCACACGCGCATGCTCGGCACTGATAAGGTGAGGAGCCATGCCGCGGGGAATCGGTTTATTTCCGGGACGTTTATCCATGCTGGTGTGCGAAACAAGAATGGGCTTCGTCGCGACCTTGAGCGCGCCCTGTATCGTCTCGGGGCTGGCATGCGCCAGGTCGACGAGAATCCCAAGCCGGTTGCACTCACGGATGACGTCCGCTCCAAAGGGAGTCAGGCCGCCGAGATGCGCGGGCCGGGTGTAGACATCGCCCAGCGGTCTGACAACATCGTCTTTTTCGTGAAGGAGCTGTAGCTGACGCAGCCCACGCTTATAGACCTCCTCCACTCGCTCCAGGCGGCCTTCGAGAAACTGCGCACCTTCACAGGACTGCACAATGGTCGGCTGCCGCTTTTCGTGTGCGGCCTTCAGGTCGTGCAGGTTCAAGGCGCGGCGCATATTCCCATGCTTGAGCTCTTCATCGAGCCACGCGAGGCCGTTCATGAAGTGCCCATAGGCATCGCCCGGTTGCTCCAGCTTCGAGAAGTCGAGCGCGAACGCGGCGGAGATTGCGGTGAATCCCGACCGCCGGATGGCGCCGCCCAGGTCGGGTATGGAATCCGAAGGCTGCGGCGGATGATCCAGTTGCACCTGGGCGTGATTGTGCATGTCGATGGAGATGTATTTCGCGAGGATCTGCTCAACGCGAGGATCGTCCGTCGCGGCTGCCAAGGCAGCGGGGCCAAGCAGCGCACTGCCGGCGGATGCGGCTGCGAGGGACTGCAGGAATGTGCGACGCGACAGGGCTGATCCGTTCATTTTTGTCTCCATGGATCTTTAGACGGTCAAAAGCTTTGTCGCGGACATTCGGAGCTTAGTGGCTGGCGAAGTGATCGCGATACCACTCAACGGTCTCGCGAATTGCCTCTTCCATGCCATAAACCGGCTTCCATCCCAAGCGTTCCTTCGCCTTCGAGGCATCGAGATACTGCTCGCGAATTTCAGACGACGCAATGTTCTGGATGACCGGCTTTAGATCCGTGCGGTCCATGATGCGCAGCGTCATGTGTACTATATCGAGCACGGTCAGCCGTTCGCCGAGGCTGAAGTTGAAGGCCTCACCGCTGATTGAGCTGTCTTCGGCAAGCTTCTCGCCGAGCACGAGGTAGCATTCGGCTGCATCCTTCACGTAGAGGAAGTCGCGCACGAATTTTCCATCGCTGCGAATGACAAAAGGCTCGTCTGCCAGCGTTGCCTTGACCAATCCTGGAATGGTCCGGCTGAAGTTGAGATCGCCGCCGCCGAAGAGATTGCCGCAGCGGGCAATCGCGGTCTTCACACCATAAGTCGCGGCGTACATCTGCGAGATGAGATCCGTGCACGACTTCGAAACGTCGTACGGGTAGCGGCCCTGCAGCGGATGCGTTTCGAGATAAGGCAGGCTCTCGCTCGAGCCGTAAGCCTTGTCCGATGACGCCACGACGACATTCGATTTGCCTGCGAGACGGCAGGCTTCGAGCACGTTCCACGTTCCCATCACGTTGGCGCGCAGCGTGCCGACGGGGTCGAGCTTGGCTACCTGCACCAGCGGTTGTGCGGCGAGATGAAAGACGGTATGCGGCTCGTACTCGGCGATAGCGCGCTGCATGGTAGGCAGCGATTCGAGATCACCGGAGACGATGGCGACCTGTTCGAGCAGTCCTTCCCGCACGGCCATGCTCTTCGGAGCCTGGTCGCGGACGAGCGCGACGATCTCCGCCCCTTCGCGCAGCAGCGCCTTTACGAGCCATCCACCCATCAGGCCGGTCGCGCCGGTCACAAATACACGTTTTCCCTGCCAGTAACCCAAGTCTCTCTCCTGCCCGCGTGATCGTCTATGGCCGCGCGTCCGTCTAAAAGAATAGGTTACATTCACTGGAGGAGAGTTCGTACGTGGCAGTTAAATCGCTGGCCGATCAGGACATGAAAGTCGTCATTCTTTGCGGAGGAAAGGGCTCGCGAATCTATCCCTTTTCAGAGTATTTCCCGAAGCCGATGATGCCGGTCAACGGCCGCCCCATCCTTGTCCACCTGATGCACATCTATGCCCGGCAGGGCGTACGCCGCTTCGTGCTCGCAGCAGGACACCGCAAGGAGATGCTGCTCGATTACTTCGACGGCCGCTTTCCCGAGTGGGAGATCGAGATTCTCGACACCGGTACGGAAGCCGATACCGGCGATCGCGTCTATTCCTGCCTGGATCGCGTAGGCGATCGCTTCTTCGTGACCTACGGTGACGGCTTAGGAAGCATTAATCTGCAGGCACTGCTGGACTTTCATATCGCCAGCGGCGGCCTGGCAACGGTCACAGCCGTGCCGCTGCGTTCCCAGTACGGGACGCTGCAGTTCAACGAGCAGCAGCAGGTGGAAAGCTTTACGGAAAAGCCGATTATCCGCGACTCGTGGATCAATGCCGGCTTTTTTGTTTTCGATAAGAAGGTCGCGGAGCACTGGGCCGGGCACAGCCTTGAGTCAGACCTGCTGCCGCATCTCGCCGCAGAGCGCCAGCTCTATACCTATCTGCACGACGGTTTCTGGAAGTCGATGGACACCAGCAAGGATCAGCAGGAGTTGGAGCGGCTCATGGAGAATGGCGCCGCTCCGCCCTGGGTTACTGGAAGCTAACCGCGAAGCATTTCGAGTTCAACCTGCTTCGCTTCCGCATTCAGGCTGACGATGCGGAAGCTGCGCAACTGGCCTGTTTGCACTTCCGCAGCCTTTTGCGTGCTTTCGCTCGGGCCGCTCTTCCATTTGGCCTTCAGCATGGAACTCAATGCAGAGAGATCGACCTTGCCGGAATCTGCGGCCGCAGCAGGCTCGTCCTGTTTCGCGGCCGCGGGAATCGTTGCCCGCGCGATGATGCCATCGCCAAGCTCCACCTTTGCGGACTGGCCTTCGACGCTGACGATGCGGCCGGTCACAGTGTCTCCAGCCTTGTGCTCGGCAATGTACTCGTCAATTTCCTGCGGTACCAGTTGCTTGATGCTCAGCTTAATCTGGCGCTTCTCTTTGTCCACGCTCAGTACCTGCGCTTTGACCACCTCGCCGGCACGCAGCGCGTCCTGCGGAGTGTTAAGCCGCTTCTCCGCTGTGATTTCGCTGATGTGGACCATGCCTTCGACGCCTTCCGCAAGCTGGACGAAGGCTCCGAACTTGGTGAAGCTCGAAACCGGTCCTTCCACGACAGAGCCGGCGGGAAACTTCTGCGCGATGTCTGCCCAGGGATCGCCGAGCGCCTGCTTGAGGCCGAGCGAGAGACGGCGTTCCGCGGGGTTGATGCCGAGGATGACTGCCTCGACCGTGTCGCCGGTGTTGAGCAGATCGCTGGGCTTCTTGACCTTCTTCACCCAGGACATTTCCGACACATGGATCAGGCCTTCGACACCCGGCTCCAGCTCAACGAAGGCGCCGAAGTCGGCCAGACGGGTGACGGTTCCGCTCACGCGTTCGCCGAGATTGTACTTCTCCGGCACGGCATCCCAGGGGTGAGCCTGCAACTGCTTGAGTCCAAGCGAGAGCTTCTTACCTTCAGGCGAAATCTTGAGAACCTTGACCTCAAGCTCCTGCCCGACGGAGAGCACGTCTTCCGGCTTGTTTACGCGCGACCATGAGATATCGCTGATGTGCAGCAGTCCGTCGACGCCGCCGAGGTCGATGAAGGCGCCGTATTCGGCGAGGCTGCGCACGGTGCCGCGAATCACGTCGCCTTCGCTCACTTCGGAGTAGCGCTTTTCGCGTGCCAGGGTCTGCTCTTCTTCAAGCACGGCCCGGCGGTCGATGACCACGTCTTCTTCGGTCGCATCGAGCTTCGTGATGCGGCAGCGAATCTCCTGCCCGACGAGCTTCTCCATCTCGGCAGCATCGCGAACGCCGCTGCGGGAGGCAGGCATAAACGCAGTGACGCCGACGTCCACGCGGAAGCCGCCCTTGACGACTGCAGTCACGGTTCCAACGATGGTGGACTTGTCCGCGAAGGAGCGCTCAAGGGATGTCCAGTCTTTCGGCTGGGCGATCTTGAAGAGCGAGAGATCGTAGTAGCCTTCGGCGTTGCGTCCGCGCACGGTGACGGAGAGCTTGTCACCCGGCTTCACTGCTTCCGCGCCACCTTCGATAGCGCTCAACGGCAGCGCGCCTTCCGTCTTCGAACCAACGTCGACGAAGACGAACTCGGGTGTGACGGCAATAACTGTGCCGGAGACGCGGCGCTCGCCTTCGTCTGACTTGGTGCGCTGCTTTTCAAAGGCAGAGAGGATGTCGGCGAAAGACTGGTCCTGTTCGGCAGAAGGGACGGCGGTTTCAGAAGGGAGATTGTCTTGTTCGGGATTGGTCATGAGGTGAGAGAAAACCGAAGATATTTCGGTTAGGATACACCTTCCACGCGGGGCGTTGAACGGCGGCGCACTGATCCGGTGCGCCGCTTCGCCTTTACTGGCTGGTGTAATACCCTGGGCGAGCATTTGCCTTTAGGCCGGGTTTGTTCATCTTGATTTCGATTGCATGAAACTCATTCGGTTTCGCTGCTGGGGGCATAAAGCTGAGCGTATAGAAGGACTCGGAGGAGCGGATAACCTTCCCGATGAGTCCAGCCACATCCGAGCTCGAGCCTAGCGCCACGCCTCCACTGTTTACAGCAATTACCTGGAGGCTCAGATTGCCGAAGCTCGCGTCGCCAGGCTTCTTCACTGGTTTAAGGTATGAGCGATAGTTGACATAAAAGGGTCCTGCCGCTTCAGGCGTAAGGTTTCCCTGCGGATCGATCGCACAGAGTGTGGTGTGGCTGCTGCGCATGGCGTCAGAAAACTGCACGATCTGAGCGAATATTTTCTCTGCATCTCCCTGCGCGCTCGGACCCGGCGTTACGACCCACCCTGGGGAAATCCAGATCATTAATCTTCGCCCTTGCGTCGCATTAGGCAGCGCGAGAAGCCCCTGCAGGGCTCTCATCGGCATCTGGCTCGTAGTGCCGCGCGACCCCGCCACATTCTGTGTCGCCTGCTGATCGACGTCGAACTGCGCCAAGTCCTGCGCGAGCAGATTGCCGTCGGATGTGTACACACCCTGCATCTTCACTGATTGGCGCGTCACCACGGCCAGAGCGGTTGGATATGCAAGATGCCCGTTGTCCGCCTTAAGGTAGTCGATGATCTGCTGCTTCGCAAACGCCAGGCGTTCACGCGTTGTGTCCGCAGCATCGAAGACCAGGATCATCGTTGTTTGACCGGTGTTGTCTTTGTCGGATCGGAATGAGGTTATGTCCTGCGGCTTTCCGTTATCGAGAATCGTGAAGTCATCTTTGGTGAGACCAGCGATCGGATCGCCATCATGGGAATCGACAGTCACATCTATCGTGACGGGTTGGGGATCGCCCGCGAACGCGTATGTGTCTCGGGGCGTTACGAGAAAGCACAAAACAAGACAGAAACAGGCAACGCGAATCGCTCGCATCGATACACTCCGGAAAATTCAAGCTCTTTGGCTGGAGGGAACAGGATATCTGAACGAGCAACGTACGGAACAGCAGATTTTCTTTGAAATGATCTTTGTCTTGTTAGGTCAGCTAGAATGGCACGTCGAAAAACCAGGAGGGTCTTGCCTTGTCTATGGATCGTCGCCGTTTCTTCGGAGTCGCAGGTGCAGCAGGCGCAGTGGGATTAATGAGTCGCACCGCCCGGGCAGAGGAGCAGGCTGAACGAGCACTCCGCGCCATGCCCGCACCGAAGATCAGGGACATCAGCGTGATCGAGTGCGAGCCTGCCGGAACTCGCCTGACCGTGGTGAAGATCACCACCGACCAGGATGGCCTCTACGGTTACGGATGCGCCACGTTCACGCAGCGCGCCGACCTGGTGAAGCCGGCAGTCGAGAAGTATCTCAAGCCCTTTCTGCTCGGCAAGACAACTGACCGGATCGAGGACATCTGGCAGTCCTGCTACGACAGCTCTTACTGGAAGAATGGTCCGGTGCTGAACAATGCATTGAGCGGCATCGATCAGGCGTTGTGGGACATCAAGGGCCGGCAGGCGAACATGCCGGTGTATCAGCTGGCGGGTGGCAAGTGCCGCGAAGCTGTCGATGTGTATGTTCACGCCGATGGGCAGGAGTATGCCGACGTGGTCCGCGCCTCGAAGGAGTACATGGCGCAGGGCTTCCGCAATATCCGCGTGCAGGTAGGCATCCCGGGTCTTGCTGGATACAGCGCTCCGCACGGTGAAGGCGGACACTTCAAGCCGCTGCACAACAAGCCGCTCTTCGAGCCCGCCTACGACATGCGCCGCGCGCTGAAGCTGCTCGAAGTCTGCCGACAGGAGCTTGGCGAAGAAGTGGGGCTGCTGCATGACATGCACGAGCGACTCACTCCGAATGAAGCCGTATTGTTCTGCAAGGAAGCGGAGAAGTTCGACATGTTCTTCCTCGAGGATCCTGTCTCGCCGGAAGACATCGGATACTTCGAACAAATTCGCCAGAACTGCGCCACGCCGCTTGCTATGGGGGAGCTGTTCAATAATCCGCACGAGTGGCAGCCACTTATCTCGCAGCGCCTGATCGATTACATTCGCGTGCACGTTTCACAGGTTGGCGGCTTCAGCCCCGCGCGCAAGATCGCAATTCTTTCCGAAGCATTCGGAGTGAAAACAGCCTGGCACGGTCCTGGCGATGTCTCGCCTGTTGGGCACATGGCAAACGTTACGCTCGATATCGTGAGCTATAACTTCGGCATCCAGGAGTACACGCCATTCAACGATCACACCCGCGAGATCTTTCAGGGATGCCCCGAGATGAAGGACGGTTATCTATGGGTGAGCGAGAAGCCGGGATGGGGTATCGAAATCGATGAAAAGGCAGCGGAGAAATTCCCGTTCACTCCGGGTCGCAATGGGTTGAATGGAGGCTGGGGAGAAATTCGCAAACTCGACGGAACGGTAATCAAGCAGTAGCGGGCATCGGCACGAAACGAAGGCGGCATCCTAGGCAGAAGACCGCAATCGAGGAGATGCAATGGCTCTTTACGAGATTCACATGCCGGAGAAGCCGGGAGCGCTGAAGGTAGAAGCGGACTCTGTGACTTACGGAGAACACAATATTGTGCTGAAGGATCATGAGGATAAGATCGTCCTCGTCCTGTACACGCAGCCGGGAGCTTATCTCGTTCGCATGGATTCGAAGAAGAGTGCGGAGCCGGTCGAGGCAGCCGCCTGACGGGCATTAGTTCACGGGAATGAAATCGAAGTAAGCCAGGTTGTTGCCCTTCCTGTAGTGCAGGGTCAATAACTGAAGTCCAGCCCGAGGCAGAGTGATTGATCCGCACTCTGCCTTGTTCCATGTGTGGAAGACCATCCATGCAGGATCGCGGGTCAGCGGAAATGCCGGCAGCACACAATCGGCTGCGGCGTGGCCGTTCAACGAGAACTGGATCGTCTGCGGAACGTTCGAATACATGGCGACGATTTTGTAACGGCCACTGTGCTTTACCTGCACGGTGTAATTCGTCCACTCGCCGTCCTCTTCCCATCCGATGTAAAGCTGCTTCCACGCGGGCATGACCATGCTGTTGCTCTTGAAGTCGGCCAGCTTCTTTACGTAGGAAATATCAACGCCATCGTGCTCGCGGAAGTGGCAGATGGAAGGATCTACACCCTCCTCGCAGTGCCCGGGCTGGTAATTCAACTCGCCACTGCCGTGATTAACGGCATCCGTATCGTGATAAGCGACGCCTTCTCCGCCCAAGTCGAAGAACGCTGCCTCCAGCCGCCCTGGAATCGTCTGTGGTCCAGCCGTGTGCGTTGCATCGCGATAAGGCAGACCATGATAGCCAGCCGGAATACTGCTATGAGTGGCGCTCATCGAGAACCAGAAGGCGAAGCAAATCACCGCCGCGAAAATCTTCAAAAAACACCTCGCAGGAAGCATATAGGACAGCAAGTACAGAGATGCGAACATAAAGCAGGAGCGTGCAGGGATGTCATCAGGAAAGATCGCCGTCGTAACCGGCGGCAGGCAGGGAATCGGACGCCGCACAGCCGAGGTTCTGGCTGAACGAGGATTCAGCATCGCTATTATCGATCTGGCCATGCCGGACGAAGCTCTCGCAGCAATCAAGGCGGCAGGCGGAACGGCAATGGCCCATGTTGCCGACATTACCGACGAGGCTGCGATAGACCAGTTCGCGGAGCTCGTTCGTGCAGAACTTGGTCCGGCGAGCGTGCTGGTGAACAATGCCGGCATCAGCCACATTGCTGCTGCTGAATCGACAGCCTCTGCTGACTACAGGCGGGTGCTTGAAGTGAACCTGGTGGCTCCATTCCTGCTTGCCAAGGCCTTTGGCCAGCAGATGCTCGATGCCGGGCGCGGCTCCATCATCAACGTCGCGTCGGTTGCGGGACTGCTAGGTGTGAGCGATCGCGCTGCTTACAACGCCTCCAAGCACGGCTTGATCGGTCTCACGCGAACGCTTGCCGCTGAGTGGGGCGGCCGCGGTGTCCGCGTCAACGCTGTCTGTCCCGGATGGGTGAAGACCGAAATGGATGTCGCCGATCAGGCCGGCGGAAGCTACAACGATGCCGACATCATCAACCGCGTTCCCATGGGCCGCTTCGCCTCGCCCGAGGACATCGCCAACACGATTGCCTTTCTTGCGGACGATGCGCAAAGTCCATTCATCAACGGACAGGCAATCGCCGTCGATGGCGGATGGACGGCCGACGCGAGCTGGGAGTCGCTGCGCCTTCGCAAGCGTTGAAGGAAATCGCTAACATAGACCGGATGCCTGAACCACTTCTTCTCGATCGACAGATGCTCAAGCCGGGCATGAGATTGGCCGTCGCCGTCTCCGGCGGCGCTGATTCCGTGGCGCTCTTTCGCTGTCTCCTTACTGCCGCGCCCGAGGTGGGGTTTGTTCTGTCAGTCGTTCATCTGCATCACGGAATTCGCGGCGCCGAAGCGGATGAGGACGCGCAGTTTGTATCTCATCTCGCGTCGCGATATAGCCTTGTTCTTCATCGGCGCGACGTGGATACTCCGGCGGCCGCGCAAACCAGGAAAGAAACCCTGGAAGAAGCTGCGAGAAACCTGCGGTACGCATGGTTTGAGCAGCTGCTTGCATCTGGCGAAGTAGACGCCATCGCAACCGCACATACACTGGACGACCAGGCGGAAACGGTTCTGCATAAACTGCTGCGCGGGGCATGGACTGAAGGGCTGTCTGCGATTCATCCCGTCATTTCGTATCAGCGTGGCGAGATTATCCGGCCATTCCTTGCCACTCGCCGCGCATCGATCGAAGCGTGGCTGAAGGAGATCGGCCAGGATTGGCGCGAGGACGCGACAAATCGAGACGTTGCATACACTCGTAACCGTATCCGGCACGAATTACTGCCCGTTCTCGAAAGCTATAACCCGCAGGTGCGAACGCAACTCGCAAACCTGGCGACGCTGGCCCGGGACGAGGACATCTGGTGGCAGGCGGAGATCGCTCGCATCGCTCCTCCGCTCCTGTTGCCGGGTAAGCCGGTTCGCGGCGGAGGGCGTTCGGCGTCCACGCATCCCGAAGAGGCCAGTATTGCCCTCGAAATTGAGCGGCTGCCCCGCTCCATCGCCGTTCGGCGAAGGCTGCTGCGCGCCGCTGCCCGTCAACTCGGTGCAACCCTGAATTTTGAGCAGACTGAACGCGTGGTGGCCATGCTTGGCCCCGGAGCGAGCCGTCGTCAGACACTTACAGCCAGTCTGCGCGCCGAGCGCAGCCCACGTGAACTGCGGCTGATCTGGAGTGGCGCCAAACCTGAGAAATCCTGACAGAGATCAAGCCCCGCAAACCCTCCCCGGAAGATTTTTCACGCTTTTATCCAGCGTCAATCTTCACAGGGCAATGCGCTGTAACATGAAGAAAGAAGTGAGAGGTGTATGGCAGAAGAGAACGATTGGGTATTACTGATTGCAAGTGAAGTTGGCGGCACCGATTCGGTGTCGGATCGCGCCATGGAGCGCCTTGTCGATGCAATCAGTAAAGAGGGTTATGAAGTAGTTCGCACCGCGACGCCGGATGACGGCCTGTCGCTGGTGAAGTCTGACCCGTCGTTCAGCGCCATCCTGCTTGACTGGGATCTTGCAGGCGACCACCAGTTCGACCAGCGCGCTGCGCTGAAGATCATGCGCGAGGTGCGCCGCCGCAACAAGAAGGTGCCGATCTTCCTCATTGCGGACCGCACGCTGGTCAACGAGCTGCCGCTGGAAGTAGTCCGTCAGGTGCATGAATACATTCACCTTTTTGGCGACACGCCGGCCTTCATTGCCAGCCGCGTAGACTTCGCCGTTGAGCGCTACAACGAACAGCTGCTGCCGCCGTATTTCCGCGAGCTGAAGAAGTACAACGACCAGGGCGCTTACTCCTGGGACGCCCCCGGTCACATGGGTGGCGTCGCTTATCTCAAGCATCCGGTCGGCATGGAGTTTCACCGTTTCTTCGGTGAAAACCTGATGCGCTCTGACCTTGGCATCTCGAGCGCCCCGCTCGGCTCCTGGCTCGATCACGTGGGACCTGCCGGCGAATCGGAGCGCAATGCGGCGCGCATCTTCGGCGCCGATTGGACGTTCTACGTTCTTGGCGGTTCCTCGACCTCGAACCAGATCGTTGGCCACGGCGTGATCGGGCAGGACGATATCGTCCTCGTCGACGCCAACTGCCACAAGTCCATCTGTCATTCACTGACCACGACCGGTGCGCGGCCTGTTTATGCCACGCCGACGCGTAACGGCTACGGCATGATCGGCCTGGTGCCGCTCAATCGTTTCAGCCCCGAGTCGATCAAGCAGCTGATCGACGAAAGCCCGTTGACCACCGGCCTGCAGAACAAGGAATTAACTTACGCGGTAGTTACAAATTCGACTTACGACGGCCTCTGCTACGACGTGAATCGCGTTGTGACCGAGCTGGCGAAGTCTGTCCCACGCGTCCACTTCGACGAAGCCTGGTACGCCTACGCCAAGTTTCACCCCATCTATCGCGGGCGTTTCGCCATGGACGTGCCCGAAGAGATGCCGGACCGGCCCACGCTGTTTGCCGTCCAGTCGACGCACAAGATGCTGGCGGCATTCTCGATGGCCTCAATGGTGCACATCAAGCTCAGCCCCCGCGCGCCGCTGGAGTTCGACCAGTTCAACGAAGCCTTCATGATGCACGGCACGACCTCGCCGTTCTATCCGCTCGTGGCTTCGCTCGACGTGGCCGCCGCCATGATGGACGAGCCTGCCGGCCCGACGCTCATGGAAGAGACGATCGAGGATGCCATTAGCTTCCGCAAGGCCATGTCCTCGGTTGCGCACCGTCTGCGCGCCGCGGAGAACGGCGGCGGATGGTTTTTCCGGCTCTTCCAGCCCGACCAGGTGACCGATGCCACGGGTGCCACGCACGTCTTTGAAGAAGCGCCGGATCACATGCTGGCCAACGACCCCAGCTGCTGGACACTGAAGCCGGGTGAGGACTGGCATGGCTTCCGCGATGAGGATATCGCCGACGGCTACTGCATGCTTGACCCGACGAAGGTGACCATCCTGATGCCGGGTGTCAATGCACAGGGTGTGGTCAACGACTGGGGTATCCCCGCTGCGATCCTGACGGAATTCCTCGATGCGCGCCGCGTGGAAATCGCCCGTACCGGCGACTACACGGTGCTGGTGCTCTTCTCGGTCGGCACCAGTAAGGGTAAGTGGGGCAGCCTGCTCGAAAACCTCTTCGAGTTCAAGCGTCTTTACGACACCGAGGCTCCGCTAGAAGAAGCTCTTCCCGATCTTGTTGCCAAGTATCCGGCTCGTTATCGCAATGTCTCGCTGAAGGACCTGAGCGACGAGATGCATGCGGCTGTCGTCGAACTCAACCTGACCGGCCTTGTCGGTGAGGCCTGCAATCTCGACACCGACCAGGTACTGACGCCATCGCAGACCTATCAGAAGCTGATCCGCAACGGCACGGAGAAGGTGCGCTTCTCCGAGATGGCGAACCGTGTCACGGGCGTCATGCTCGTGCCATATCCTCCGGGCATTCCCGTCAGCATGCCGGGCGAGAGGCTCGGCAGCAAGGAGAGCGCGGTTATCCGCCTCATCCTCGCCATGGAAGAGTTCGGCAGGCGCTTCCCCGGCTTCGAACGTGAAGTGCATGGCGTTGAAGTCGATCCCGAGGGCAACTACTGGGTGCGTGCGGTTATCGAAACGCCGGGCAAGAACGGCAACGGAAGAAAGAGCGCTCCCAAGTCCGGTCCTCCGGTGAAGCGTCGCCGCCGTGTAAAGAGCAGCGATACCCCGGGTGGCGGCACGTCCGGCCAGGACAATCGCGACCAGACCGTACCGAGCAGCAGCGATATCAGCGGACAACGCTGATATCGCTGCTAGCGCAGCCTGCCCTGCTGGCCTGCCTCGGTGTGAGCCATGATTTCTTCCTCCACATTTGCTTCCTGCCCCGCGAACATCTCGCGCAACCTGCCTGCGACTCGCAGATGCCATTGCGACCGCCGCGCCGGGGGAATCTGCGCGTACAGCACTTCGCGGTAAAGTGCATGCGAGAAAACATAGAACGTGGAAAAGCTTCCGCCGGGGAGTTCATCTTCACCCGCGATTGAGATGAGGCGCACGCGGCGCGTCAGCCTGGAGTAAGCTTCTTCAACCTCGTCCAGCTCGCGGCCAAGCGCAGCTGCGGCAGCCCATGCGGGGAAGATCGAGCCCGATATGCAGCCGGCTTCGAGCAGCCGGCGATCCTCTTCACTGAGGCGTTCCAGCTGCAACCCGATCAGATCCGAGAGGCCATCGGGAACGCCCGGTTCTATCTCTTCGAGCGGCATCTTCAATGTGACTTCTCCGCCCTTGCTGCTGACGATCTGCTGTGTACGCAGGTGATCGAGCACGGCCGTCATAAACAGCGGATTGCCGGACGAGTGCTGATGCACCAGGCTCGACAGGCCTGAGGGTAGTTTCTCGGCTTCCAGCTCGCGCCGCAGGTAAGCCGAGACCGCATCTTTGCCAATCGGCCCGAGGCGCATCTTTTCGCCTCCGCGCCGGCTTATGAGGTCCTGCTCGAGCGCGCTCAGAGGGTGTTCCGGCGTCAGGTCCGTCTGGCGAAAGCTGGCCAGCAGCATCAGTTTCGCAGCACCGCGCCGTCTCGCTAACGCTGAGATGAGGTTCAATGTCGAGTCGTCCGCCCAATGGATATCTTCGAAGATCAGCAGCAGCGTCTCTGCCTGGGAAAGAGACTCGAGGGCCTCGCTGATTTCCCCGATCAGAGGTACGCCCGGTACTCCGTGAGAAAACCAGCCTGGAGCGGCTGCAGAGAGCAATGCGCGCGCCTTCTCGTCATTCGAGCAGCAGAGCTCGTTGACGGCCTCCCGCACGGGATAGAAGGACTCTTTGCCTCCGAAGCCTTCAAGGGACTGCCCTCGAGCGATACGTAGCTGCGGGACCGCGCACAGCTGCATACAAAATGCGTCGAGCAGAGCGGTTTTGCCTATGCCGGCCTCGCCTGTAAGGAAAAGCGTAAGCCGCTCGCCTTTGCGGACGCGCTCAAGCTTCTGGTGCAGCGCGGCAAGCTCCGCATCCCGGCCGAAGATAGATGCGGTCTGTGCTGGAGATTCATGCGATCCCGCCGAGCCCTCGACCGGCTCGGTAACGGCTGCGACGAAGCGATAGCCTCGCTTCGGAACCGTCTGGATATAGCGAGGAGAATCGAGATCGTCTCCAAGCAGCTTGCGTAGTTCCAGCACATACGTCCGCAGCACCTGCGGCTGTACATATGTTTCAGGCCACAGGGCTTCCAGCAGCTCATCGTGGGTTACAAGCCGGTCGGGATTTTCGACGAGATAGCGTAATACCGAAAACGGCCTCGGCGTCAGCGCGAGCCGTTCATCGCCCTGCCACAGGCACTCATTTTGCGTGTCGAGCCGGAAACTGCCAAAATGCCGCATCGTTCGCTGGAGAGCTCCTGAGTAAAAGTATGCACCTGCCGCTGTTCGCGTGGGATGAGGCAGTCCTGAATCGGCGATTTGTGACGGACCGCCGCCGAGCCTGTCCGGTCAGTGAAAGGTAACGAGCATGGCGCTCGCCGCAGGCATGGAGATGACATACCTGCCATGTACGCTCTGGATCGCCTCCTGGTTCCCGTTCCAGTCCCCGTTCGCTTCTACCGCACTGCTGCCCAGCGTGATGCCCTCGGTCGATTCGATCGATGGAGCCGAAAGACGAAGCAAGCTTGCGCGGCTGCTGCGCCTCCCCGGATCGATCGTCAGCTCGACTGTTTGCCTGCTGTTCTTGTTAAAGACCACTGTCTTCAGTGTCCCCTTTTCTCCACGAATGGCGTAGGCCGTCAGAAGTGGAGCATCAACGGGCCTCTCGAGCTGGATATCGACGAGATTGCCCGCGCCTGCCTGCTCGAAGAGCAGCATGCCGTGGTAGATCGGCTGCGCAGAGAAGCCTTTCTCGAGCGAGCCGCCAATCGGCGTATACCAGCCATTTCCGCCGGTGTGGAAGTTGATGCCTTCGCCGCCTGCCGCAGCGAGTTGGTACATCAGGTCCGCGCCCCATAAGGCCGACGCGAGCGTATTGCTCACTCCCGGTTTCCCGATGCCGTAGCAGGAGTTGGTCTCCGCAAGCCTGAAGGGCAGCTTCTCTTCGCTGGCTACCTGTTTCATGACGGCAAGCTGCTCGATGAGTTTTGGGTCAGGCTTCATCAGGCGATCGATGTTCATCGAGGGATCCGCCGGCGGTCCCTCGGCATAGTAGTGCTGCGAGATGAAGGCGATGTCTCCTGCGAATTTCTTCGCGAAGGAGGCCAGCCATTCGTTGTGCGCAGCGGTATCCGGCCCGCCAAGACGGGCGCCGCGCACACGTGATGAAATCACCTCGTAGAAGCTCTGCCACTCCTGCGCAAATTGATCGAAGTTGTAGGTGGGCTGCCGTACTCCGCTCATTGAAAACAGGTCGGGCTCATTGCAGAGCTGGAAGCCGATGAGCTTCGGCCCGATAACGGCGGTTACATAAGCTGCTTCGTCTGCGGCTGCAGCGGCGCTGCCCGTGCCCATGTTCAGTCCGTAGATCAGCTGCCATCCAGTGGCATCGAGAAAGTCGCGCAGATTGCGGATAGCGAGCGGGGTGATCTTGCGCGGTGGTTCCGCGTGCTTGCCGGTATCCGCGTCGATCGATTCGTGCCACTGCGCGGCTTGCGCTGCCACAGGCCCCGGCGTCCAGTAGGAGTATGCGCTGGTCCCGCCGCCCAGGCGCAGCACTCCGCTGCTGCCGAGGCGTTTTATCAGGCCCACCAGTTCCTGGTTTTTACCGGAGAAGAAATCGGGATTCTGCAGTTCGGCCGTCTCGTAACTCAGGCCGGTGAACGCCGGCCCGATGCGGTTTCCTGCAGCATGAGGATGGATGGTGAGCTGCGCTGACGAACCAGGTGCCGAGGCCATCAGCCCGCGAGGCAGAAGCGATGAGCCGGAAGCAAGCAGTGAAAGCTCAAGGAAGGTGCGGCGGCGCATGGGATCATTCGAGCATAGCCGGAGATGAGCGTCCAGCTATGCTCGAATGAGTGACCGTGCCTATTAGAGGCCAGGGCCGCTCAGGATGGGCATTGAGCAACCGCCGGTGTGAACAGTGCGGACCTGAAACTTGCCTTCACTCTCATCGCCCTTCGGCAGCGGATGCTGGAAGACGAGGTCAATTCCCAGCAGGCTCGCCATGGAACTGATCGCGCGCGACTGATGCGGGATCGTCGGAATGACGTTTGGCATTTCCGAGGTGATCACCAGGTCGACGACGCCGTTCACAGGGGTGAAGTTCGGAGTGAAGCATGCTCCGTGAAAAGTCACCGACGTGACCTGCTTATAGATCACGATCTGTTCGGTTGCGACGCTGGCGGGAATGATGCTGGCTGCCATCCCGCTGAAGCAGGGCTGCTTCGAGTCGGGATCGGTGGTGCTGACTTCGAGGTCGCTTTCCCAGTCGTTCGGAGGAATTGGGAGATTCACCGCGAGAGTCCATCCGCTGCCGATCGGCCGATTGCCGGGAACCATCGGAGTGTTCGAAGAGAGCTTCTTCTTTACGTCGCCGATTGTGATCGGGGTCGCTGTCGTTCCGGCTTCATATACCGGGTCGATGCAATGCCAGTAGTTCTCGAGCATGTACATGCTGCCCGTGTTGACGGTCGCTGCATGCAGGTGTTCGCAGGTCGGGGCATATACCTGTACTCCGGTCAGCGGAGTAGTGTCTGAAGATGCGTTGTTCGCGGTTTGAAGGGAAAAGACAAAGGCGCCTTCGAAGTGAATGCGCAGGTCAAAAGGGGTGACTGCTGCTTGTTCGTTCATGAATCAGCTCTTTCAACGTTGATTTCCCCATACCGGTAACGTAATACGCTGCCCAGTAATAGGGGTGGTGGTAAGCGCCGAGGCTGCTTACGGCAACTTCGGCATGGGAGAGAGCCTGGGGAGTGGTAAGGCCTTGCGCCAGACCAGAGTAAAAATTCTTCATCAGCGGCACGGCTGCTTCCGAGTCGACGTCCCAGTGGGTCGCCACGATGTCCGGCACCCCGTCGTCGGCCAGTTGCTCGACGAGGCCGGAAGGATCCGCGGAGTCATGCTCTTCCAGGCTGCCGGTTGAGCAGGCTGAGAGCACCACGATGCGGCACTTGCTCAGTGCTGCCTGGTGGAAGAGGCCGATATCCCGTATCCTGCGCGCCTCCGCATCGTCACGTGATTGATCGCGAGCAAGCATCAGGCGAGTATGGCCGGAAGAAGATACGGTATGGCCGGCGTAGTGAATCAGCCAGGTCCCCGGCATGGCGGACTCCATGGAGCGCGCCGTCGCGTTGAGGCCGGTCAACACTGTGGGGTGGTCCAGATACGCGGCCACCGACAGGGCCTCGACCTTGGCTTCTGGCAGTGGAACGGCCTCGCGCGCGTCGGGCAGAGAGGCTCCGACAACGAGCGCTGAGCTGGCCCTCAATTGGGCTTCCGATGCAGCGGAGGCATGAAGATGGCTGGCCGCCAGCAAAGAACGGACGCTGCTCAGTGCGACTTCCTGCCCGGCATACTCACCGTCTGCCAGCGGCAGGGCCGCTACGGGCAGGAACTCCATGGTGTCATCGAGGTAGAGAATCAGTTCCTGGTGCGGGGCAAACGCCGGAAGTGCCTGTTGGAGAAATCCGCGTTCGAGTTGCAGGCCCACGGCGCGCAGGCTTTCTTCGCTGCTGCGCGGGGTCGCGGTCATCTGTGCAAACGTCTGCGTCAGGCGGCTGAACTGATCCGGGTCGATCGTCGTCTGCTGCACCCGGATGCCGTCCCGATCGATCAGCCACGTCATCATTTTTCCGTCGAGCAGAGTGGTGCCGAGCACCTTCTTCCCTTTGAGCGACAAACGGAAGCGCTCGAGCGCGGGCGCCAGGCACTCAAAACCCTGCCCATGGCAGCCTTCGTCCGGTTCGAGGCCGCTCGACATCAGGCGATAGCGCTCCCATACGGCCAGGGCTTGAGCCGGGGAGCGCTTCTCTTCGAGTCGCAGCAGGGCCGAGGCCGCATAGGCTTCGCGTATGCGGCGGCTCCAGGCGGCGCGCTCCTCCTTGCCCTTGAGACGGTGGAAGTTTTCTTCAGCGATGGAGAGAGCGCGATCCAGGTGCGTCTGTGCCACGGCCTGCTTGCCCTCCTGCATGGCGAGACGTCCCATCGCTTCTTCATAACCCAGGTTCACGTAAGGAACATCGAGTGTCTGCACCGGCAGAGACGCCTCGACGAGCATTTGTTCCGCCGCGTCAGGCGCCTGCCGGCTGAGATAGGCCTCGGCCAACTGTAAATGTGTATCGGCAGAATAGCCGTGGAGTTTATCCACGCCGGGGACGGATGCAAGGAAGGCCTCAGCCTGCGGAAGCTGGTCTGTCGCTTCCGCAATCTCTCCCGCGCGCACCTCTGCCTGGATCAGGCGGAAGCGGTCTGCTGCCTCATAAGAAGGATGATCCAGCTTGGTGCTTAAGTGGAGCAGTTCGCGATCGAAGAGAACGGACGAATACACGTGGTTCGTTCGTTCCTCCGCGTAAGCCAGGTTCAGATAGAACTGGTTTGCACGCATTAGCGGATACGCGCCGCTCCAGAACAGGCGCAACCCTTCAAGGTTCGCCTTCCAGTCCGCATTCATGTTGCCTTCGAAATATTCCTCGTCGGCAAGAAATCCAAGCGCTCGCAGGCCGATCATTCCGTACCCTGCACCGGTCGCAATCGACGAGGCCTTACGGATATCCGCGACTGCCTTCGAGAAGTCCGTCTTCGCGGCCTCGCAACTGGAGGCATCGAGGTTCAGCTGCGCCTGGATCCAGGGATATCTCGCGGTTTCAATATCGGAACCCAGGTTGTGGAGGGCCGACAGGCATTGATCGACGGAAAAAAGTTGCTGCAGCTCGAACACTCGCGCTGCCTCGGCGCGCAGTATGCCGGGGCGGTTCTCCTCTGTCTGAAAAAGTGCCAGGGAGCGGCCGGCAAGCTTCAGGCCATTTCCAACATCGCCAAGGGAATCGGCTTCTAGCGCTGCTCCCAGGAGATATGCGGCGTTCGTCGACTGTGCCGTGTGAGTCTCTGCCAGGAAATCCTTCAGCCATGTGTCGTGATGTTGCGTTTCGAGAGAGTCTGCCAGCGCGCGCAGCAGGGTTCGTGCCGCAAGACATTGCGACTGGCAAAGATCGGAGTTGTTATCGGGGCCTTGTTGCGGGAAGGAGAGTTGAAGAAGATGAGGTAGTTGAAGCGTCAGGAGTTCTTCATCGCGTTGAGCCAGTAAAGCCGGGCTGCGGGCCAGCCTGAACATGCCTTCCGGTGTCTGCAGATACGGAGCGAGGATGCTCTGGTTGTGATCGCATTCTTTCTCTTTGGCTTCAACGGCGAGGAGGCGCTTGCGGCCGTCCTCCAGCCATTTCTTGTCTTTCTCCGCCGCGAGGAACTTCTTCCACACGTCCATCTCGACCGTGTACTGGCAAAGGCTGTCTAGAACCACGGCCTCGTTGTAAAGCACGACGGAGTTATTGGGCTGGAGCCGCGCCGCATGTTCGAGATAATCGAGGGCGGCAGCCTGGTCGGCGGGCGTGTCGGTTGCCTTCGCGCGCAGCAGGTACGCGGAAGCAATATCGGTGAGTGCCGGGACATTCGAAGGATCCGCTGCCAGGACGCGCTTGAGGGTGTCGATCGCGGAGTTGTAATCCCCGTTCAGCACATCGGCGCGGGCCTCCAGCGCCAGCCAGTGATTGTCTTCCGGCGATTTGAGGAGCGCCTGGGTGATAGTAGCCCTTGCCTCAAGCAGCGGCACAGAATCGTTATCGTTTCGCGAATCTGCTCCCGCGGCACGCTGATGATGGCTGGCCTGCACGGGGGCAAACCCGGCCATCGGAATCCGCAAATCCATCTGCCGCTGACCGGTATAAGCCGACGCGAGCTGGAACTCCGGAGAGGTGTGTGTGCGGAAGCCGCTCGGCAGCAGCAGGAAGAAGACGACCGCCGCCAGTGCGCCGGAAAATCCTAACGAAAGAGGGAGCAGGTAGCGCCGTGAAAAGAAGCCTCGCCGGGCTTCGTTTCGTTCTCCCTGGACCATCCGGGCTGCCATGCGATCCTGCCAGCGCGAGCGTGAAACCGGCAGCTTCGCGAGTTCCGCTGCTTCTTCCGGGGATTCGTCCTTAAAGATGGCTCCCCAGTAGTGCAGCCGGGGAGCGCAGGTCTGGCAACGTGCCGCGTGCTCCACCACTTTCAGGCTCTCTTCCGGAGACAGCTCGCCCGATGCCGCCTGAAACCATTCCGCTTCCGTCGGGCAGCCGGATGCCGGGGGTACGGCACCCCGGGCGCCTGGCACCTGTGAAGTGCCGCGCAGCAGAGCCTCGAGATTTTTATAGAAAGAGTCGTCGGGAGAGCTCATAACCATTCACTCTTCTCTACCGCAGGCGAAGGCAGGAATCCTTCACGGGGCACTATATTTTTTTGCGGAACAACCGTTGCGGTTTGCCTGATATGGGAACGGATGAGAGAGGTCATGCGGTGCAGCGCGCTTTCGACACCCTTGACGCTCAGGCCGATGCCCGGAAGTCCGGCAATGGCTCCCGCTGTCATCCCCTGCTGGTAGTACAGCCAGAAAACGGTACGGTCGCGCCGGTTTGTTTCCTGGTGCGAGGTCGTTTCCAGCAACTGGTCGATCTCGCGGAGAAGCAGGTCGCGCTCCATCCACTCGATGCTTTGCAGTGCGCCGGAGCGCAGGTCGGGATAACCATCGGTTACCTGTTCTTCGCTCTGTCCTCCACCGCGCTTGACGCTGTGACGCCGGCGAAAGTGGTCGTTTGCCGTCGCAGCGGCGACAACCTTCAGAAAGGCGGGAAACGAATCGGGAGAAAGAGGCTTGAAATCGCGCAGGATCTTGCGGTCGTTTTCGCAGAACTTCAGGAAAACATCTTGCACAATATCATCGACGGCCGTCGGCGGCACACCCCATAGTCTTGTTACGCGCAGCACCGTCAACGAGATTGGACGGGTAAATCGCTGGACAAATTCCAGCCACTCTTCCGCTCCACCTCGGACCGCACACAGACGAACAAGATCGTTCGATGATAGATCCCGAATAACCACGAGTGTGGCATTAGGTTACATCAATCTGATTACGTTTACATGGCGGCAGAGCGTGCCACTTATGGGGGATATCGTTTTCCTAACTAAGGAGTTGTTTCTCTGTAACCGGGCTTCCGGCGCGGAGCATTGGAGGGTCCGGCTAATCCCTCTTACTCGCCCTTTACTTCCTCGGCAATAACCAGAAATCCCGTCAGATTTGCCAGGCCGAACGATGTCGTTATGGCCACATCCGAGGCGTCACGGCCGACTGCCATCAGCACCCTTCCCACGCGGGGAACATTGAATCGGGCATCGAATGTCCACCATCTGCCGGAGAGGTACACCTCAAACCATGCGCTGAAGTCCATCGGCGGGGGCAGCGGGGGAATCTGTATGTCGCCCAGGTATCCGGTCGCGTAGCGGGCAGGAATGTTCAGGGCGCGCAGCAGGGTGATGGCCAGGTGCTGGAAGTCCCTGCATACCCCCTGCCGTTCCGTGTAGGTGTCGAGCGCCGTCTTGGTCGGCCGCGCGAAGGGGTAGCCGAAAGTGACCTTGGTATGCACCCAGTCACAGACGGCCTGTACCCGGGACCAGCCCTGGGGAAGATTGCCAAAGAGCTCGTAGGCCGTATTGGAGAGCCGGTCAACCTCGCAGTAACGGCTCGGCATCAGGTATTGCAGCACATCGCTCGGCAGCTCCGCCACCGGATGCTCCATTGCATCGAGCGCAACAGGATCGAGCTTGCCACTGTCGTAAACCAGCGAATCGTTTGAGAGGCGCAGGGGGCCTGCCGGCGCGTTGAAACGGGTACAGATGTTTCCGTAGCTGTCGATGTAGCTCTCCGTAGGCAGCTCGGGTTCGATCTTCATCCCGTCAGGCTTACGCAGATCGGACGTGCGGGATGGATGTACGTTGAGCATCGACACGAAAGACACCGGTGCGGGAAGATCAAATTGGATGTCATACCCAATACGGATCAGCATGAGGAGCGTTCCTTGTAGCGTGGTCAGCCTGCCGCGAACTTCTGGCAGGGCAATCATTAAGATGCGTTAAATACACGTCCACATCCATTCCGGTAAAGTTTTATGTAGAGAGGTGTTCTGCTTGACCTACTGTCTTGGCATCATGACGCATCAGGGGCTGGTGATGGCTTCGGACTCGCGAACCAACGCCGGTTTCGACCAGGTGAACGTCTGCCGGAAGATGCACACCTTCGTGAATCCAGGCCAGCGTGCCTTCGTCGTGCTCACCAGCGGCAGCCTGTCGCTGACGCAGTCAGTGATCACGCTGCTGCGGGACGAGTTCACCGCCGGCGAGGGGCTGGCCAAAGCAGCTTCGACCTACGAAGCCGCGCGCGTCGTAGGGGAGTGCGTGCGCAAGGTCTCGGACATGGATCGGGCATCGCTCGAGCGCGACAATTTCAGTTTCAACATTAATTTATTGCTTGGCGGCCAGGTGAAGGGCGAAGCTTCGTCCCAGCTCTACATGATTTATCCGCAGGGCAATCCGCTGAGCGCGACCCACGAGTCGCCCTATCTGCAAATAGGTGAAAGCAAGTATGGCAGGCCGATCCTCGACCGCGGCATTGTGCGCGGCTCGACTTCGCTTGAAAATGCAGCCTTGTACGCGCTGCTCTCTTTCGACGCTGCCATGCGATCAAATGTGACCGTTGGCCCGCCGATCGAAATCCTGCTTTACGAAAACGACAAGCTGGAGTTCGACCGTTACCGCAAGTTCGCCGCCGACGACCCGGAGATGCTGCAACTGCATCGTAAATGGGAGCACTCGCTTCGCAGGGCTGTGGAGGAGTTGCCCGATATCCACTTCAACGCCTGTTTGCCTGATCTTCCCTAGCCCGTTCTGAGGCAACGGCGTCTCGGAAGAAACCTGGGAACGAACACCCCTCACGGTAAGGAGTGCATCAATGGATCGCAGAGATTTTCTGAAGACGGCTACGATCGCCGCCGGAGCAGCCGCTACCGGCCCCTGGTCTGTACCCGCTCTACGCGCCGAAGAGGCAACACCGGAAAGCAACGGGATGATCTACCGCACACTGGGCAACACCGGCGTGCGTGTTTCCGCACTAGGGCTCGGGGGGTACCACATCGGCAGGTCCCAGATCTCCGAGGACGACAGTATCAAGCTAATGCGCGCCGCCATCGATCGCGGCATCAATTTTCTCGATAACTGCTGGGACTATAACGATGGAGTTAGCGAAGTGCGCATGGGGAAAGCCCTGCGCGGCGGCTACCGTGACCGTGCTTTTCTGATGACCAAGATTGACGGCAGAACGAAAGAAGCCGCAACGCAGCAGATCGACGAATCACTGAAGCGTCTGCAGGTAGACCGCGTTGACCTGATGCAGTTGCACGAGGTGATTCGCCTCGAAGATCCAGACCGCGCCTTCGCGGAAGGCGGGGCCATCGAAGCGCTGCAGGAGGCGAAGCAATCCGGCAAGATCCGCTTTATCGGCTTCACCGGGCACAAGGATCCGTACGTTCACCTGCGCATGCTCGAAACCGCGAAGCGGAATGGCTTTCACTTCGACACGGTGCAGATGCCGGTCAACGTGATGGACGCGCACTTCCGCAGCTTCACCCACGACGTGCTTCCGGTTTTGCATCGCGAAGGCATAGCGCCGCTCGGCATGAAGGCCTTCGGCGACCACTTCATCCTCGACAGCAACACGGTCAAGCCCATCGAGTGTTTGCACTACTGCCTGAATCTGCCGGTCGCCGTGCAGATCACCGGGATCGACAGCATGCAGATTCTGGATCAGGCCTTCGAGGCCACCAGAACATTCAAGCCGATGACGGAGCAGCAGGTCGCGAGCCTGCTTGAGCGCACCAGGGCGGCAGCGCAGGTTGGCAAGTTCGAGTTATATAAAACAACCAACCACTTCGACGGAACCGCGCACAATCCCCAGCTCCTGGGGTAGCTTCAAGGGGAAAGGCTATTGCGCTTCGCCGATGGCGTAGTAGCCTTTGCGTGCCTGGATCTTCAGCCCATCTCCCTTGCAGGAGATATCGACCTTGCGGAAGCTGCCGTCGAGCTTGGTGTTCGTCGGTGTATAGGTGGCGAGATACTGCGTGCGCAGCTCTTCTTCAATCTGCGCGAAGGCGTCCTCGAGCTTCTTGCCATTGTTGCCGACGTTGATCACGCGTCCGCCTGTTTCCGAGCTGAGCTTCTGCATCTGCGCATCGCCGCTGTAGCCGAAAGTGGTGTGCATGCCATAGAACGGCCGATCGGCGATGAGAATGACGTAGATGATGGCATTGGCTTTTTGTGCCGCTTCAATCGCCTGCGCCGGCTTGGTCTCGGAGCCCATGTCCTCGCCGTCCGTCAGCAGGATGAGCGCCTTGCGCCCCGTCTCCGTACCCAGCTTCTGGCTTGAAACCTGCGCCACTGCATCGTAGAGCAGCGTCCCCTTGGGCGCGCCCTGTGTCGGTACCGGACCCTGTCCGATGCCGGGGACACCAACCTGTCCGCTGCCTGCGCCGGTATTGATCTCGGTCTTATCGAGAGCGCGGGTGAGTGCGCTGACGTTATTCGTAAAGTCCTGCTCGAGGTTCACTCCTACGTCGAAGCTGACCAGGAAGGCCTGATCCTTGGCGCGGACCACGTCGCGAAGGAATTCGCCGCCTGCCTGCTGCTCCAACGGCAGCACATTCTGCTGGCTGCCGCTCGTGTCGACGAGAATTCCGAGGGTCAGCGGCAGGTCCGACTCGGCCGAGAAGTTCTTGATGGTCTCAGGATGCTTGTCTTCCAGAATCGAGCAGTCGCTCTTCGCCAGCGTCGGAATCAGTCCGTTATGCTTGTCGCGCACCGTAAAAAACAGGCTGACGAGGTTGACGTTGACCCGGAGGGTGGTTGCCGGCGCCGCAGTCTCGTCCGGGGTGTCCGGCACATTGCTTACCGGTGGCGCGTCCGGTGAGGGCGCAGACTGGGCCTGCATGGCGGAAATGGAGCATGCGGCGAGAAGCAGCGCGAGAAAGGCAGTCGGACGGCGGGAAGATCGCATAAATACTCCGTTAGACGGGGTTCCGAGAGGAAAGGTCTTCGCCGGATTGGAGCACAACGGAATCCGGTTTCGGGGAGCGTAAAACGCAAGTCCCCAAAGATGAATCTGATAGTCTGAGCATACGCTTTCCTGGCCCTGGAATTGCAGGTTGCCCAGGGGACGCGTCGCGCGTCTAACAAGATTGGACATTTACGGGGTATCCCAAGGGGTACTTTCGCCGGTTTACGGCGCGTAGTTGGAGGAGTTTTCTGGTGATGCAAGGCGCTTTGGCAATCGCGTTGTCCTTCTTTCTTCTAGGAGGCGGCCAGCAGGACAATACACAGCAACAACAGCCGTCTTCGATTCCCGATGCTCCGTCCCCATCAGGCGTGCAGGACCTGAAAAGTGGAGTCAAGCCCGGCGCTGCTGCCACGCCGGATTCCAAGAGTGGCGAACAGACCACCCCCCCGGCGTCTTCGCCTGCCGCCGCACCGCAGGCCGCTCCCGGCAGTCCTGATACCTTCCAGCAGGAAGCTCCTGAAACGCCTAGCAGCGCTGCAGCGAATCAGGCTTTCGTCATCCATGTTCCCGTTAATTACGTTGACGTTCCGGTCACCGTCCGCGATAAGCACGGCAACCTGGTTCCCGGCCTTACCTGGCGCCAATTCCGTATATACGAAGATGGCGCGCGCCAGCGCATCGCGTATTTCACGGTCGATCCGTATCCGCTCTCGGTGGCATTTGTCATCGATCAGAGCCTGCCCAGCGACGTAATGAAGAAGGTCAACCAGAGCCTCGCGGCGCTGCCCGGTGCCTTTTCCCCGGCAGACACGGTTGCTGTCTTCACCTATAACAGCAGCACCGAGATGGTGAGCGACTTCACCGGCGCGCAGGGGCAGCGTCTTCCCATTGTGCTGGCCCGGGCACAGAAGCCGGGCCGCGATATGGGCATGCCGATCACCAGCGGTCCGCTGGCGACGGGCATGATCATCAACGGTCAGATTCCCGATCCGAATCTCGCAGCCCAGCGTGGCGGCGGCGTCAGCTTCATTACCGCACCCAAGGAAATCCATCCGCTTAACGATGCCATCCTGGCCGCCGCGCAGGCGCTTGCCAAGCAGCCCAAGGGCCGCCGCCGCATTCTTTACGTCATTACCGACGGCAAGGAAGCTCGCAGCAAGGCCAGCCAGAAGGAAGTGCTTCGCTACCTGCTGACCAATAACATCGGCGTGTACGGAACCCTGGTGGGTGACTCCGCAACCTGGGGTATCGGCTATCTGGACAAGCTGCGCCTGCCGCTGATGCCGACTGACAACGTGATGCCGCGTTATGCCCTTACCACGGGTGGTTCGATCGATACGGAACTATCAGAGAACGCCATCCAGATGAGCTTCTCTAAGATCACCGAGGCGGTACGCACCCAATACACACTCGGCTACTACAGCCACTCGCCGGCGATCAGCGGCAAGCACCATACCGTCGATGTGCACGTGGAGGGCCTCACAGGACTCGATGTCACGGCGAAGGAAGGCTACTATCCGTCCATGGCGGACGTAACGCCATAGCCGGGATAGCAGGAATAGAAAAGCGGTTCGCCATGGGCGAACCGCTTTTTGTTGCGTAATTTTGAGCGAAGGAGCTTACTTGGCCTGGGTCGCGGGTGTCGCGTCAGTCTTGGCCGCTGTATTTTCCTGCTTGGTTGCGTCGGAGGGACCGCTCTTGATGCCATCCTTGAAACCGCGAAGACCTTCACCCAGTCCCTTGCCGAGCTCAGGAAGCTTGCGGGGTCCGAAAATCAAAAGGGCGATCACCAGGATGATGATGAGGTGAGTGGGTGTAAACAGATTGTCCAACATGGTGTGTTGTCTCCCAGATCCAGAGGGTCTGCGCAAGTACTATCTCACAATTATTGTAGTACAGGGTAGTGCGTGGCGCGTCCTTTAGCTTGAGAACGTGGCTCCGTTGGGATTTGGATTGCGGTCGGAGTGACGGAACAGGACAGAAGCCGTCTCACCCATGTATCGTGAAAGATTGAGGGGTATTTCGACGTAGCAAGCGCCGGTCGGCCCGCTGAAAGTGATTTTGGAGGTTGTTTCTTTTGAAGCACGTGCGGAAGGTTGTCTTTTCTCTGGCTGCGGCTGTCCTGCTGCTGTCGTTTTCGATTCGGGCCCAGGCACAGTATCGGCAGCCGATAGTCGCACCGAACGATACCCTGGCTAATGTTCGTTATGACTACAAATGGGAATTCTACGGCGGCGTAGCCTACTCCCACTTCAACGCCGGTCCTTCGCTGGTTCGCGGCGCGAACCTCGGCGGCTTCGAAGCCCGGGCAGACCGCTTCTTCACCCCGCGCTGGGCGGCGGTAGGCGATGTACGCGGTTACTACGGTACCAGCGGCACGCAGCCGAACCCTTACGGCATCCGTGGACCGTTCGTGAGTGAGACCATGTTCCTGGGCGGCGCGGAATATCGCGGCCCCAGCAACCAGCACGCTTCGATCTCGCTGCACGCACTCGTCGGCGGAGCCTATGGCAGCTTCGAGCGCGGCCTGTATGACCAGAACAACCAGCCGGTCGCTCCTATCAACGTCGGATTCTTCAATAACCAGGTGGCCTTCGGCAGCGCTTTTGGCGGCACCATCGACCTGAACCGCTCGCCACGCCTTGCCTTCCGCATCTCTCCCGATGCAACGCTCACGGACTTCGGCAGCGCCGGACTGAAGGGCCAGTTCGCCATCTCGGTGGGCCTTGTTTACCGCATGGGCCACGATCACGCGAAGCGAAAGTAGCGGGTTCAGCATGGAGAAAATGCGCGCCTGATCGGGCGCGCATTTTTCTTTATATGGCCTGTGCCGGCGCCTATACTTCCTCTGCGGAACGCCTGCAACCCCTTCTCTGTTTCGCGTGACAAGCTTGTCGGCGATAGGGACAACGGGACCATGCCACAGAAATGGAATGACAGCGATACCACGTTTCACCTGGCCATCAACATGGCGGGAGCCGTCTCTGCCGGCGCGTACACCGCCGGAGTCCTCGACTTTCTGATGGAAGCCCTGGAGCAGTGGTATGCCTCCAGGTCCGGCATCAATCATCCGCCGGTACCGATGCACGACGTCTCAATCGATGCTTTTTCCGGCGCATCCGCCGGAGGGATGTGCGCCGCCATCGCCGCGGTCATGGTGCAGGGAAGCTTCCAGCATATCCGCAACCCCGCAGACGCAAGCGTACAGGGCACAACAAACCGGTTCTACGAGAGCTGGGTCAACAAGATCGATATCGAGCCTCTGCTCCGCAAGAGGGACCTGGAGGGCAATGCCCCCGTAGTCTCGCTGCTCGACTCCACCATCATCGACGAGATCGCCGACTATGCGCTCACTCCTGGCCCGGCGACCCAGCGGCCATATATTTCGAAGACGCTGACTCTCCTGCTGACCCTGACCAATGTACGGGGAATTCCGTACTCGTTAAATGGTTCAGCGGAGGGCTCTGCCGAAGAGAACATCGCCTACTACGGCGACCGCCTTCAGTTTGAGACGGTAGCTAACCCTGTGCAAAAGCCCATCTTTCCCGGAGCCCGGCCTCTACCGCTGGGGGTAGATGCCGACGCATGGCCGCTGCTGAAAGATGCCGCCAAGGCGACCGGAGCGTTTCCGCTCTTTTTGGCTCCACGGAAGATCCAGCGGCTGGCCGATGACTATGGAAATTCCCCCTGGGAGACTTTCTCCGATCCTGCTCCGGCAGGGATCTGGCCCGATTGGCCGCTCAAAGCCGGAGACGCCATCGAAACCCTGAACGTGGACGGCGGCGTAACGGATAATGACCCTTTCCAGCTGTCGCATGACTTTCTCGCCATCCAGAATCCCAACGCATACGTGGACCTGGTAACTCGCGAGCTCGTAAATCCTCCTGAAGCGGACAAGGCAAACTGTGCGGTGTTGACGGTTGCACCTTTTCCGGCAGAATCCCTTTTTGATAAGGATTTTGACCCCCTGGCCAACAGCGGAGTGCTTGCCATGCTGCCCCGGCTTTTCACCGCGCTGGTTTCGCAATCGCGATTTTTCGGCGAGTCCTTAAGCGCGGTCATGGCCGGAGCTTCCTGCAGCCGGTTTGTCCTGGCGCCGTCAGACGCCGATCACCCGGGAAAGCTGGCTCTCCAGTGCGGGCTGCTCGGGGCCTTTGGCGGCTTTTGCGAGCGGGGATTCCGCGCCCACGACTACCAGCTCGGACGCCGCAACTGCCAGAAGTTTCTGCGCGACCATTTTCGTCTGTCTGTCGGCAACCCTGTTGTTGCAAACGGGTTAGAGAAGATGGCGGACGAAGAGAAGATGGCGGTGCTGCAGGCATTCGACCCGAAAGGGCACGGAACATTGCCCATCATTCCGCTCTGTGGCACAGCAATCCCCGAGATTCCGCAGCCGGCACGGGCCACGATAACGAAAGCCCGGCTTCGCCGCATCGAGAAATGGTGCACCCGCCGCATGCACGCGGTTGCGAAACCGCTACTGGAGTCGGTTTTTGGCAGGGGGTTCGTTGCCTGGTCGCTGAACGTCGCGCTTTATCCCCTGATTTCTACCGTGATCAAAAATAAGGTTCGGAACTATCTCAATAAGGAACTGGCCCACGTGATCGCAAAATGACGGGTGGCCGTCAGGGAATTCAGAGGCGCTCCCGTGCTAACGTAAAAAGTTCGGGACTTCCGTCTGAAGGACACACATTTTGACCAGTTCTGCACCAGTTTCGTTGCGAAAAACCGCCCTCAATGACATGCATCGCCGCCTGAAGGCCAAGATGGTCGACTTCGGCGGCTGGGATATGCCCGTCGAGTACTCGGGACTGATCGCCGAACACATGGCGGTCCGTACCGGCGTCGGTGTTTTCGACGTCAGCCACATGGGCGACATCCAGCTGCGCGGCCCCGGCTCGCTCGACGCCGTGCAGCACATCTCGATGAACGACGCCTCGAAGCTGGTCGTTGGCCAGGCTCACTATTCCGCGATGCTCTATCCGGAAGGCGGCTTCGTCGATGACGTAATCGTCCACAAGCTCAGCGACAACGACTATCTGATCGTCATCAACGCCGGGACCCGCGAGAAGGATGTCCAGTGGGTGCAGCGCAATGTCCTGAAGTTCAAGACCCACGCCAGCGACTACAGCGATTACTACACGCAGCTGGCGATCCAGGGACCGAAAGCCGTTGAAACCCTGGCCAAGCTGACGAACGTCGATCTGGGCAGCATCAAGGGCTACTGGTTCAAGTGGGGTACGGTTTGTGGCCTGCCCAACACGATGATCGCCCGCACCGGCTACACCGGCGAAGACGGATTCGAGATCTACGTTCCTTCTGACGTCGCCACTAGTGAGCGCGTGTGGAATGAGGTCATGGAAGCAGGCAAGGAATTCGGCATTCTGCCCTGCGGCCTCGGCGCGAGAAACACCCTGCGCCTCGAAGCGGGCATGTCGCTCTACGGACACGAAATCTCTGACACCATCAATCCGTTTGAAGCCGGACTCGATCGCTTCATCAAGCTCGACAAAGGCGAATTTGTCGGCTCTGAGGCGCTCCGCAAGGTGCAGGCAGCGGGCGGTCCTACGCGCAAGTTGATCGGTCTTGAAATGATCGAGCGCGGCATCGCACGCGATGGATACCCTGTCCTCGACCTGAGCGGAAACCGTATCGGCGAGGTCACCAGCGGATCGCCGTCGCCATTCCTCAAGAAGAACATTGCCTTGGCTTACGTCCCGCGTGAGCTGGCGGTGCTGGATACGGAAATTGCTGTCGAAGTACGCGGAAATCCCGTGAAGGCAAAAATCATTCCCACGCCTTTCTATCGCCGTCCCAAGAAGGTTTAGTCCAGGTTTAAAGAAAGATCCAAGTTCAAGGAGAACAGATTCATGTCCTATCCCGAAAAGTTCAAGTACACGCGCGAGCACGAGTGGATCGAAGTTGCAGGCAAGACGGGCACCATCGGCATCACCGATTACGCCCAGAACTCGCTGGGCGATATCGTGTTTGTCGACGCACCCAAGGTGGGAACGAAGGTTGAGAAGGGCGCTGTCTTCGGCAGCGTGGAGTCGGTGAAGGCCGTCTCCGATCTTTATTCACCCGTCACCGGAACCGTGACCGAAGTGAATGAGGAGCTGTCGTCTTCTCCGGAGAAGATCAACACCGCCGCCCACGACTCGTGGATCATCAAGGTGGAACTGGGCGACGAGAGCGAACTCTCTTCACTGCTTTCGCCCGCCGATTACGAAGCATTTGTTGCCGAAGAAACCGGCAAGTAGTTACGAAGGAAAAAGATGCGTTATCTCCCCAAGTCAGACGCTGAGCGCGAGGCAATGCTGCACGAAATCGGCGCAGCATCGATCGATGACCTGTTCTCTGTAATTCCGGACGAATACCGCCTGAACGGCGATCTCAGGATTCCGCCACAAATGGGCGAGTCGGAGATCGTCGACCACTTCAAGGCGGCTTCGCTCAGGAATGCCAACGGCTATGCAAGCTTCCTCGGCGCTGGCGCTTACCGGCACTATCGCCCCGTGATCATTGACTCGCTGGTGCAGCGCGGAGAGTTTCTTACCTCTTACACGCCGTATCAGCCGGAGATCACGCAAGGCACCCTGCAGGCGATCTTCGAGTTCCAGACGATGATCTGCGAGCTCACCGGCATGGATATCGCGAACGCCTCCATGTACGACGGATCCACAGGCGCAGCCGAGGCGGTGATGATGGCTGTCCGCGTAACCGGCCGCGATGGCGTGCTGGTCGCGCGCACCGTGCATCCAGAATATCGCGAGGTGATGCACACCTACGCGCAGCACCAGGGACACGACGCCGGCGAGGTCAACTACGGCCCCGATGGACGTCTCGACCTGGCTGCTCTCGAGCAGTCCATCAGCGAAGAGACTGCATGTGTGCTCGTTCAATCACCGAACTTCTTCGGAGTAGTCGAAGACATTCCTGCCATCGCGGAAATCGCGCACAAAAAGGGCGCTCTGCTGATCGTCTCGATCGCGGAAGCTGTATCGCTCGGCATTGTACGTCCACCGGTTGAGGCGGACATCGTCTCGATGGAAGCGCAGTCGTTCGGCGTGGCGCTCAGCTATGGCGGTCCGTATTGCGGTGTGATTGCGGCGAAGGAGAAGTATCTTCGCCAGATGCCTGGCCGTCTCGCTGGTGAGACGAAGGATAGCGAAGGCCGCCGCGGCTTCGTGTTGACGCTCTCGACACGCGAACAGCATATTCGCCGCGAGAAGGCGACCTCGAACATCTGCACCAACCAGGCGCTCGTCGCGCTGATGGCAACGATCTTCCTGACTGTCTACGGCAAGCAGGGAATGCGCGATCTCGCCGTGCAGAACCTGGCCAAGGCGAAGTACGCCGCAGACACGCTCGGTGCTCACGGAGAGCTGCTCTTCAAGAACACGCCACGCTTCCACGAATTTGTGTTGAAGACGGATGAGCTTCCCGAAACGCTGCTGACCCGTCTGCTGCCGAAGAAGATCATCGGCGGGCTGTCGTTGAAGAAGTGGTATCCGGAACTGGGCAATGCCACGCTCTGGTGTGCGACCGAACTGACGACCAAGGCGCAGATTGACGCGGCTGCGACCGTGATCGCCGAAGCTGGCGTTACGACCGCCACGTGGTAGAGGAATCAAAGATGAGCGAAAAATTTGTGGGAACACCGCGCAAAGTCACCGCGCACATGACGCAGAATGAAGGGCTGAGCTTCGAGAAGTCCTCGCCCGGCAAGAAGGGCTACAAGCTGGCACCGCTCGACGTGCCCGAAGTCGACGTGAAGGCGCTGCTCGGCGAGAACGCCCGCGAAGACGTAGGCACGCTGCCGGAGCTGAGCGAAATCGAAATCATCCGTCACTTCACGCGCCTTTCGACGTGGAACTATGCCATCGATCTCGGCATGTATCCGCTGGGCAGCTGCACGATGAAGTACAACCCGCGCGTGAACGAGTTTGTTTCACGGCTTGAGGGCATCGCCGAGGCGCATCCCTATCAGCCGGAATCGCTCTCGCAGGGCTCGCTCGAAATCGTAAAACTGCTGCAGGATTGCCTCATCGAGATCTGCGGCATGGACGCGATCACGCTGCAGCCCGCTGCTGGAGCGCATGGCGAATTTACGGGAATTCTTTTGGCCCGCGCCTATCACCAGTCAAAGGGCAATCCGCGTAAGCACGTCATCATTCCTGACTCGGCGCACGGCACCAATCCTGCGACCGCGGCAGTATGCGGCTACCAGGTGGTCAATCTCAAGTCCAACGCGCAGGGCGGCGTAGACGTGAACGCGCTGGCGCAGATGGTGAACGAAGATACCGCGGCGCTGATGCTGACGAATCCTTCGACCATCGGCGTTTTCGAGAACGAGATTCACAAGATCGCCGACATCCTGCACGAGAAGGGCGCGCTGCTTTACATGGACGGCGCAAACATGAATGCGCTGGTCGGCAAGACGCGTCCCGGCGACTTCGGCGTGGACGTGATGCATCTGAACCTGCACAAGACCTTCTCGACGCCGCACGGCGGCGGTGGTCCGGGCTCGGGTCCGGTGGCCTGCAAGAAGATTCTTGAGCCGTTCCTGCCCACGCCTGTTGTTGCCACGGGAGCGGATGGACTGCTGCACTGGAACTACGATCGTCCCGAGTCAGTCGGCCGCGTGCGCATGCTTTACGGCAACTTCGGCATGTTTGTTCGCGCGCTGGCATACATTCTTGCGAACGGCCCCGACGGCCTGCGCCAGACGACCGAAGATGCGGTGCTCAACGCGAACTACATTCGCGCGAAGCTGCAGGATCTTTACGAGCTGCCCTACGACACGCCTTCGATGCATGAGGTTGTCTTCTCAGATAAAAGACAGACGAAGAACGGCGTGAAGACCGGCGACATCGCCAAGCGCCTGATCGATTACGGATTCCACCCCTACACGGTGAGCTTCCCGCTGATCGTGCCCGGCGCGCTGATGATCGAGCCGACGGAGAGCGAATCGCGCGAGGAGCTGGATCTGTTCATCGACGCCATGCGCCAGGTCGCGCGCGAAGCCGAAGAGAATCCGGAGCTGGTGACAAAGGCTCCGCACTCAACCCGCATCTCGCGCCTCGATGAAACGACCGCCGCCCGCAAGCCGATCCTGCGCTGGAAGGCTCCGCCGGCATCGACGCCGGTTGAGGTCGATACGGCTGCGAAGGAGTGGTAAACAAGATTGCTTCTCTCGACGGACCACCTGAACGCCCTGGCGAGAGAAGCAGTCGATTGTGCGTTTACGGTTCATAATGCGCTCGGGCCGGGCCTGCTTGAGAGCACGTATCAGGCTTGCATGGAGCACGAGCTGCGTAAGCGAGGCATCACGATTCAGGCTCAGGTCGGATTGCCTCTTGTCTATGACACAGTCAAGCTCGAGATCGGCCATCGGATCGATCTTCTGGTCGCCGGGAATCTTATCCTCGAGATCAAGTCGATCGAGGGAATTGCGCCGATTCATCGTGCCCAGTTGCTCTCATACCTGAAGTTGAGCGGATGCCGCTTAGGACTCTTACTGAACTTCAATGTGCCGCTGATGAAGGATGGCATCGTTCGAATGGTGAATGGGCTATGAGGGGGAGTATTCACCGCCAAGGCGCAAAGAACGCAAAGAAAAGCCGCAAAGCCCCTTTGCGAAAACTTGTCGTTCTTTGCGCCTTCGCGGTGAACGCCTTTAACGATCTCTAAGGGGAGAGCAGAATGTCACTGCATCATCGCCGCGACGAACTGGAGAAGTTCGAATTCATGATGGGACCGTCACGCGGTAAGCTGGCGGTCTCGCTCGACATGGTGACTGACGCGCTGATCTTGATCGGCCAGCACGGAGTCTATTGCAACTCGCAGCGGAACCCGTCGAAGCCGGCACTCGATCTTGAGACAGTCATGAATGAGTTGAATGGTGCGAAGGAACTGATTCAGTCAGTGATGGAAGAGCTGCGCCGCGAGCGCGACGCAGCTTCCTGATTTACTTGGCAGGGGTAATCGTCACGTATTCGTCCGTGTTTTCCCAGATCAGGTGCAGCGCGAGCCGTTCATGCGGGCGCGCCTTGGCCTTCACCGGATCCAGCTTAATCTCAAACTGCTCGACCGGAGCGCTCGGCTTTGGGCCGGCTTCCATCGCAACCCGTCCCAGGTCCTGATTCTCGTTGTAGACAGTGCCCCATTGGCCGGTCTGCTTGTTGATGATGAGCTTCCAGCCGCTCTCCGAAGGCAACGAATAAACGGTGTAGGTGCCGGCGGGAACGCTCAGGTCGCCGATCTTGATATCCACAGCGGTCTTCAAGGTGGTAGCTTCATTCGCCCCGGTGCGCCAGACCTTGTCGTAGGGGACGAGACCGCCAACGATCTGGCGGCCACGCATCGAGGGGGCGCCGTAGTCGATAGAGATAGCTTTGCCCTCAAGGGTCGCGGTGGCTTTCATAGGAGGGCTGGGGCGGGGCTTGTTGTTCTGCGCATGAACCTGGGAGGCAAACGCCAGAATTGCCACGGCAAGCGTCACCATGGGCCTGCGATTTCCGGTGATCGTTCTACACATTGGTCGAGCTCCTTACGGATTAGACGTTACGCCTTCCATAAGAGCGCGGCGGATGGCGGTCTGTCAAAATGAGCCGTGCCAGGGCAGAATGCCGTAGTATTCTATTCTTAACGAACGCGCCCGTAGCTCAGCTGGATAGAGCGGGTGAAAACCTTTCTCGCGCCCCTTCTGACAAATTTCCTGTTGTGACCGATCTGTGACAGCAGGAGAATAAATTGCCCATTCGCAAGCGCGGAACTACATGGCAGGCCGATGTCATCACCGCCACCGGCACACGCACTCGTAAGCAATTCACGACCAAGGCCGAGGCGCAGTCCTTCATCGCGTCGCACCAGGCTTCCCAAAACCCTACATCCCGGCGCGGGAAACAATCGCTCGCATCCTCGCGCCGTACGCGGCGAGCGGTACCGGCAACAGTAAGCTCGTCGCCAACGCCATCGTCGCCCACGTCGGCACGCTCAAACCTCATCAGCTTGCCCCGGCCCACATCAAAAACATCTGTGCCGAGTGGGAAGGCCTCGCGTCGTCCACGCGGCGAACCTACGCCTCGCGGCTGAGGGCGCATCTCGTCACGCTCGGCGCTCCTTGGCAGTGTGCCGGAGCAATTCCGCATTTGGCACAGTCGAAGCCGCGCAACGTCACAGCAGCGGATGCCGAGTTTGAAGCCGTCCTGCGCAAAGCGCCGGGCTGGCTCAAGCTCACCCTGCTGCTCACGCGTTATTGCGCGTTGCGGGCAACCACGGCGCTCACCTTGACGGCTGCCGACATCAACACGGAAACGTGGCACATCCGTCGTCGAACCAAGGCGCAGATGTCCATCTCCATTCCGTGCGGCCCTCGCGTGCGCGAGATGCTGCGCTTCGCACTCCACATGGCCGAGCCAGGCCAGTATCTCGTCAACGCCCTCGGCGGCAAAGGCGACACGCCGGGCAAGCTCTACGAGAACAGCAACCACGCCATCAACAAGCTCAAACGCGATCTGAAAATCTCCGGTAAGTGGACACTCCACGACCTGCGCCGGACAGCCGCCCGCGAGCTTTACGACAACACACGCGATCTGCGCCTGGTGCAAGCCCTCCTGGGCCACGCCAACCTCGCGCAATCGCTGTGGTACCTGTCCGACGCAACACACACGCTTACAGCCGACCATCTCGAACAGGGCGGCAGAAAGGTCTACGCATGACACGCACAACGAAGAAGCCGGAGAGGATCAGCGATTTCATCTACACGCCAGCCGAGCGCATGGAAACGGTCGAAGAGTACGTGGCCTATTCGATCAAAGCCCGCGAAGAGGCACATGCGGAGGCCGTCGCGGAAGGCTTCGGCGAAAAGGATGCCGACGAGGTCGCAAACATGTCCTGGCGTTGTGTGCTGCCCATCATGTCCTCGCGCCTGGCCGTGCAGTCGTTCATCGCCTGCGTGGCCGTAGGCGCGGCACGCGGCTGGATCAAGGCCGAGGAAGCACGCGGCCTCAGCTACACGGCACAGCTTGGCATGGCGGCGCTACGCGAGGCCAGATGAGCAGCCCAACCGAACGCATCGCGATCATTGTGGCGCGGATCGAGGGCGTCGCGACCGAAGAGCAATTCGACGCGCTCACGCTCGAACTCTATTGGCAGGCCCGGCTCCTGCGCGACCAGGCGCAGGCAGCCAAGGCGAGTCGAAAAGCGGCGCGGAGCATGATAGCCTGACTGCACCAAAACCAGTGCATAAGGGGGATACAGAGGCAGCCGTTGGCTGCCTCTGTTCGTCATGCGATCCATACCGCTGTCGCTGAAGAACAAGCTGCGCCTGTACGCGCAGCAGGCAACAAATCCGAAAATCAATGCCTCTCTGCCGAAAGCCGAAGTCCGGCAAAACCGCAACTACACACCATGGGGGCAAACGCTAGTCTGGCTCATGGACTTTGAACGCGCCCTCGAAAAGTTGTCACCGATGCAGCGCACCGTCTTGCTGCTGCACCATGGTTGCGGCTACAGCCAAGGCGAAACCGCAATGATCGTAGGCATGTGCATGCGCACGATGCAGCGCACGGTAGCGCAGAGCGAAGCAAGATTGCTCGACGTGCTCAACGATCAGGAAGCCGGGCGGCACATCACGCGCTGCCGGAATAGGCGGGTCCAGTGAGACTCCTTGCAGCATCGCTCAAGGTCTGCGAACTCTGCGGCAATCTCTACGTCCGAGAGAGCGATAACCGCGAGGCGTACTGCCCGCGTTGTAAGCCCATGCAGAAGCTCATGCCGAAGCTGAATTCCAAGCGCCGAGGCAGGCCGCCCAAGCTTAGGCCGGTGGCAGGGATGCGGTAGCCACTTCGCTGCGCTCAGCCGGGGCGCTGGACGCGCCCCGAACGGCATCCTGGTAAGGTGCTCGCTTCGCTCGATCACATTCGCCCCACGCGGCAACCGGGCGTGCTGGTGCCCCGCTCAGTCACCAGCCGCGCAAGTGGCCGCCTCGCTATCGCGTCGTCGGCCGCGCGTCTGGTGCCATCGCTGCCGTCTCTCCGCGTCCCGGCTGCCGGGTGGCCGCCATCGCTGCGGCCCCACTCCCTGCGCGCGCCTGCGGCGTGCTCAGTCGCGCCCCCGCATCGAGGGTGTTGGCCGTCTGAGCGCTGTGCACGGCGGCCATGGCTGCGCCACTTCGCCCGGCAGCCAAAACCAGTGTGTTCGGTGGCCGGGCTCGGCTTCGCCGTGCGCGTCTGTCGTGGTCGGGCTCCGGCTGCGCCGTCGCGCCCGAGGCCCACGCCCGCAACGGTCGTGTGCGCCAGCGTCCTCGCGCGTCAAGGCCGGAGCCGCTTCGCGGTGGCTACGCCAGCCTTGACCCGCTCCGGGCGCTGGCAAAGGCTCCTGGCCATCCGGGCGTGGGCTACAAACCAAAGGCAACAGCAAAAGCAAGATCCAGCCCGGCGCTGACGCGCCGGGCAGACCACCCCACCCCTACCACCCCCACCCAGGGGGATGGTCACACCGGAGGCGAATTTGAAGCTGCAAACGATCATGGACAGGCAGCGCCAGAAGGCCGCAAAGCTGAGTCATACGCCGAGAAAGCCCATCAAGCGCCAGCCGCTCGAAGACTGGATGCTTTGGGTGCTGAGGCATTCGTTAGCGGCGGCGATGGAGCGGAACGACATGGAAACAGCCAAGGAAATCAAGGCAGAAATCGAAGCCCGAAGAGCCGAACTCAAAGCCCAGAATGAAATGCCAGCAAAAGAGGGCTGTGACAAGGCGTGACAGCTTCGCGTCACAGGGCCGTCACAGAAGGCGAAATTGTGACATGGCGGAAGAGCGCTTGCAAACCGTGTCACATGCGGCTATGGTGAGAGTACGTGTCACAACGCTGTCACAAAGACGCGCGATAAATACCGCGCCCGTAGCTCAGCTGGATAGAGCGGCAGCCTCCGAAGCTGTAGGTCAGAAGTTCGAATCTTCTCGGGCGCACCAGAATTGGAAAAGCCGGTCTTCACGACCGGCTTTTGTGTTTCTGCTTCAGGAACAGCTAAACCAATTCGTAACCAGCGAAGAAGTAGCCGATCTCGAAAGCTGCGGTATCCTCGGCGTCGGAGCCGTGGATGGCGTTTTCTTCGATGGATGCGGCGAACTTCTTGCGGATGGTGCCTTCCTCGGCGTTGGCCGGGTTGGTGGCGCCCATCAGCTTGCGCAGGTCGGCGATGGCGTTGTCCTTCTCGAGCACCATGGGGAAGATCGCTCCCGAAGACATGAAGTCGGTCAGTCCGCCGAAGAACGGGCGCTCTTTGTGAACGTAGTAGAAGCCTTCGGCCTGGGTCTTCGAGATCGAAATCTTCTTGATGGCGACAATCTTGAATCCGGCCTTCTCGATCTCGGCGAGGATGGCTCCGGTATGGCCCTTGCGGACCGCGTCTGGCTTGATGATGCTGAAGGTGCGTTGGGACACCTGTGGTTCTCCTTGAATTGCGAATAAAGTCTTATTTCCAGTGTAGAGCAGAAGTGCGTTACCAGATCACCCGCGGATAGTGGTCTCGAATATCTGAATCCGCGGACAACAACGGAGCAAGCCCATTTGCCTTGGCCTGGGCAACGATCGTGCGATCAAACGGGTCGCGGGTCCACTTTTCATCCAGCGCGATTTCTGCGACTCGATGAAAAGGCAGATCGCAAAGTCGAAGACCAAACTCATGTTCAACCTTCAGGAAGATTTCCCGTGACGAAAATGCGATGCGGTTTACTTCGCGAAGGTACTCAAGCTCCAGAAGCACCATAGGCGAAATCATGAGGTCTGCGGCTTCGAGGGGAGCCTTGGCTTTCGCTGAGATACGGGATGGATCGCCCTGAGCCAGCCACACGACAACATGCGTGTCGAGGTAGGCGATCAAAGCTCTGACCAGTCCTTCTCCCAGGCACGTTCCATTTCTTCCTGCAATGACGAAGTGTCAGCGTCGTAACCCGGCGTGATGACGTCGAGCCTGGTCATGCGGTCGAGGCGTCCTTTCGGCTGGTCTTCCGGAGCGACGCGAAAGCGGCGGCCCTTATAGGAAACCCAAACCTCGCTGCCTTCCATCGCTTTGGAGACCAGGTCGAAGAGCTCCTGACGAAATTGGGTGATCGTGACTTCCATGTACATTTATGAGTGTACGCCCTGTACGCCAACAGGGCAATAAAAAGCGCGGCCCGCATTGAAGCCGCGCTTTTGTTGATACTGCGGTAGTTACGCCTTGCCGATCACCCGGGCCAGCGTCTCGCCGATTTCGGCCGGCGACTGGACGACGTGAATGCCGGCTTCGGTCAGCGCTTTCATCTTCTCCGCGGCCGTGCCCTGGCCTCCGGAGATGATGGCACCGGCGTGGCCCATGCGGCGGCCTGGAGGCGCGGTCTGTCCGGCGATGAAGCCGACGACCGGCTTCTTCACGTGAGCCTTCACATACTCGGCGGCAGCTTCTTCGGCGGTTCCGCCGATTTCGCCGATGAGGATGATGGACTCGGTCTCAGGATCCTCGTTCAGAAGCTTGAGCGCATCGATGTGGGTAGTCCCTACAATTGGATCGCCACCGATGCCGATCGCCGTCGACTGGCCGATTCCGCGCTGCGTGAGCTGGTAGACGGCCTCGTAGGTCAGGGTTCCCGAGCGGGAGACGATGCCTACCGAGCCTTCCTTGTGGATGCGGCCGGGCATGATGCCGATCTTGGCCTTTCCGGGCGAGATGACGCCGGGGCAGTTGGGCCCGATGAGCACGGAGTCGGAGGTCTTGAGCACGCTCCAGACCTTGACCATGTCGTTCACCGGAATGCCTTCGGTAATGGCGATGATCAGCGGCAGCTTGGCTTCGTTGGCTTCGAGAATCGCATCGGCCGCGAACGGCGGCGGAACGAAGATGACGGTCGCGTTGGCGCCGGTCTTCTCGACGGCCTCTTCGACGGTGTCGAATACCGGCCAGCCCTCGTGCGTGGTGCCGCCCTTGCCGGGCGTGACTCCGCCGACGACCTTGGTGCCGTACTCGGCGCAACCCTTGGCGTGGAAGGTGCCTTCCTTACCGGTGATGCCCTGGACGATGAGGCGTGTGTTTTTATCGACGAGAACTGCCATTACTTGCCTCCCTTTGCCGCGGCAACGACGATGTCCGCTGCGTCCTTCATGGTGGTGCCGACGGAGAACTTCAGGCCCGACTCTTCGAGAATCTTGCGGCCTTCCTCGACATTGGTGCCTTCGAGGCGCAGGACGATCGGCAGCGTCACGTTCAGGTTCTTCGCTGCTGCGACGACGGCAGTTGCCAGCACGTCCACGCGCAGGATACCGCCGAAGATGTTGATGAAGATGGCCTGCACGTTCTTGTCAGCCAGCAGGATGGCGAAGGCTGCTTCGATCTGCTGCTGGTTGGCGCCGCCGCCCACGTCGAGGAAGTTCGCAGGCGATCCGCCGGCGTACTGGATGATGTCCATCGTGGCCATCGCCAGGCCCGCGCCGTTCACCATGCAGGCGATGTTGCCATCGAGCTTGATGTAGTTGAGCGCGAACTTCGAGGCTTCCACTTCGAGGGGATCTTCTTCGGCTACGTCGCGCAGTTCCTTGAGCTGCTTATGGCGGAACATGGCGTTGTCGTCGAAGTTGATCTTGCAGTCGAGGGCGAAGAGCTTGTCGTCCTTCGTAGTGATGAAGGGGTTGATCTCGAGCAGCGAAGCGTCGGTTTCGACGTAGGCCTTGTAGATGCCGAGCATGAAGGCGACGGCCTGGTTGATCTGCGCAGGCTTGAGGCCGAGCGCGAAGGCGAGCTGGCGCGCCTGGTAGGGCTGGAAGCCGACTGCCGGATCGATATATGCCTTGAAGATGGCGTCGGGGTCTTCGGCAGCGACTTCTTCAATTTCCATGCCGCCCGCCTTCGAAGCCATGAAGACCAGCTTCGCGGCTGCGCGGTCGAGCACGATACCCAGATACAGTTCACGATCGATTGCGGCTGTCTCTTCGATCAGCAGGCGCGACACCTTCTGGCCCTGCGGGCCGGTCTGGTGGGTGATCAGCTGCATGCCGAGGATCTGCTTGGCGTACTGCTCGGCTTCCTCGATGTTCTTTGCAACCTTCACGCCGCCGCCCTTGCCGCGGCCTCCGGCATGGATCTGCGCCTTGACGACAACGCCGTTCGCACCGTTTGCGAAGAGCTTCTTGGCCACATCCAACGCTTCGTCGAGCGTATTGGCCACTTCACCCCGCGGTACGGCGACGCCGTATTTCGCGAGGATGTCCTTTGCCTGATATTCGTGAATTTTCATTTTTTTCCAGGTTGAGAGAAAGAAGTCGAATGGGTTACCGCAGGCCGATTCGCGCACGGTAGGCACCGTCGAGAAGGTGGGCATTGCAGTCGGACTTTCCAGTGTAGCGGACGATGGGGAGGGTTGTCAGGCCCGCATCTTCCTGCTGGCCGCCACATTAAAGTACGGTTATTGTGGTTTCCTGAAGCGGGAAAGGCAGGAAGAATGGCCGCCAGCAGGCCCGATTACGGCATCGACGCACCCAACGTTCTGAGGAATCTTTTTCTCTTCGGCATTCCCTGCCTGCTCCTCGGGCTCTTTCTACCCGCTCACGTCCATATCGGCCGCATCGATTTTCTTCCCCGGCCGATGTTTTTCTGGACGGGACTTTTTCTGTTGCTCGAAGGCCTGCTGTACCTGCAATACGTGATGTCTGGCAAGATGCGCCATCGCGACTACATGCTGTCGCTCTACCGGTGGCGAGGAGATGAGAGCGTTCTCGACGTGGGCTGCGGGCGCGGCCTGCTGCTGATCGGAGCGGCGAAAAAGGCAGCTTCCGGAAAGGCGACCGGCATCGATATCTGGTCGAACGAGGATATGGGTGGCAACTCCGAGGCGGCCACGCAACGCAATCTGAACCTGGAAGGTGTCGCAGATCGCTGCACCCTGATAAGCATGCCGGCGCAGGAGATGCCGTTCCCCGACGCATCCTTCGATGTGATCGTCTCGAACCTCTGTTTGCACAATATTTATGACAAGCCGATCCGGCAGGAGGCTCTCGGTCAAATGGTGCGGGTGTTGAAGCCGGGTGGCGTGATGCTGGTTTCTGATTACAAGCTTACCGGCGAATATGCAGAGCATTTTCGCGGCGCGGGGCTCCAGGTGCAACGCTGCTGGGGACGCCCCTTCTACAACTTTCCGCCGCTTCGCGTCGTTATTGCCCGAAAGCCCTCTTAACAGGACTGCCAACAGTAGTTGGGTAGACTGGTATTTCGATGAACAGTCTGAAACACATCCTGAAGGCTTTGGTAGAGAAGCATGGCTCGCTCGATCGCAACCAGGCTCGCGAAGTTCTGCAGCAGATCCTGACCAGCGCCCCTGGCGAAGACGACGTTGAGATTGCCTCGCTGATGACGGCGCTGGCGACACGTGGGGAAACGGTCGACGAGCTGGTGGGCTTTGTCGAAGCCCTGCGCGCCGCCGCGGTGCCGTTGCCGCTGACCGAAGATGAGCGCGATGCCGTAATCGATACCTGTGGAACAGGTGGCGACGGGGCTGGAACCTTCAACATCTCGACGGCTGCCGCGCTGGTTGCAGTGGGTGCGGGGGCGAAGGTCGCGAAACATGGTAATCGTGCCGTGACGTCGAAGTGTGGCTCGGCCGATGTTCTTGAAGCCCTCGGTGTGCCTGTGATGCTGGCTCCGGACCGGGCCGTCGATTGTCTGCGCCAGACGGGCTTCATGTTCATGCTCGCCCCGGCTCTGCATCCGGCAATGAAGCGTGTCTTGCCCCTTCGCAGAACGCTTGGTTTCCGGACGATCTTTAACCTCGCCGGCCCGCTGACCAATCCGGCAGGCGCTCCGGCGCAGATCATGGGTGTCTATGAGCCGTCGCGGGTGCCGCTCGTCGCCGAGGCGATGGCGCGGCTGGGCATGCGGCATGCTTTCGTGGTTCACGGCGGGGATGGGCTGGACGAGCTGACGCTCTCCGGCGAAAGCAGCGTCGCCGAGGTGCGCGATGGCAGGGTAAAGCTTTTTCGTCTCGTGCCCGAGGACGCCGGCCTGCTGCGGGTTCCGCTGGCGGCGATGGCCGGGGCGGACACTGTCGAGGAAAATGCCGTGATTCTCGAGAAGGTGATCTCTGGAGAAATCGGTCCGCGGCGCGATATCGTGCTGCTGAACGCTTCGGCAGCCCTGGTGGCTGCGGGAATCGCCAGCGACCTGTTCGACGGGGTGCAGCGCGGAGCACGCGCCATCGACTCCGGAGCGGTGAAGGCTGTGCTGAAGTCGCTGCGGGAATTCGGCGCAAGCGAGGCTAAATCCTAGTCTGCTGCGTCTTTCAGAAAGCCGCAGCATCTTAACCTGCGAAGGCTGACACTGGAATTCCCACCGAAACTAGCCGTAAGGACTGCCATGCCCCGTTACGAATATCGCGATCTGGAACCGTCGCGCGAAGCCAAAGAAGTTTACGAACGCTGGATCGAATATCTCGACGATGAGTTCACGCGGCACAAGAAGCCTGCTTTGCGTGCGGAGCTGGTGCGCGATAACCTGCACCAGCTGCTGCTGGGGCGGCCACATGGCGGCAAGCTGAACTTCACCCTCAATACCGAGCTGCCCTTCAACGTATTGCAGCTTTCGCTCGATCCGATGAACGTGACGCTCGAGCCGGAATATTACGGCGACATCGACGCCACGAAATACGCCTGCGTGAAGCCGCTTATCTGGTTCTGGCACATGTTTGATCATTCGCCGGTTGCCTACAATCACTGGCTCGGGTTCCGCTTCCGCGCCATGCTGGGCAAGCACATCTTCAAGAAGATCGGGAAGAACGTGAAGATCTTCCACGGCGTCGAGTTCAGCTATGGCTATAACCTGACGATCGAAGACGATTGCGTCATCCATAAATACGCCATGCTCGACGACCGTGGAGAAATCGTTATCAAGAAGGGCACGTCGGTCTCCGACTACGCGGCGGTTTACTCCCACGCCCACGATCCGGTCGATCCCCAGGTGGTCGAGAATCGCAAGACGGAAATCGGCCCGGCTGCCCGGCTTACCTATCACTCCGCGATCATGGCGGGCGTCAACGTGGGCGAAGACGCGATTGTCGGCGCAATGAGCCTGGCGACGAAGGATGTCAGCGATCACTCGATTGTCGGCGGCGTCCCCGCAAAGCAGCTCAAGACAAAAGAAGAAGCGAAGCAATTCGAAGACCGGAGCGATGTGGCCGCGCCGAAGCAGGATCGCAACGCTCAGTGCAGCAACTAACCGGAACGTTTTGATACCATCAGGCTTGCTGCGTTAGGCGCGGCAAGCCTTTTCCATGAATCAGCAACAGATTGTCCTGAAGATTTTCGAATTTGCCATCCTGGTTTTCTCGCTCAGTCTGCATGAGGCGGCCCATGCCTGGATGGCATCACGCCTCGGTGACCAGACGGCGAGAATGCTGGGACGCGTCACGCTGAATCCCGTTAAGCACATCGACCCGGTGGGAACGGTGCTGATTCCGCTGGCGATGCTGTTCCTGCCGGGCTTTGGACGCTTCCTGATCGGCTGGGCCAAGCCGACCCCGGTGACCACCCGGAATTTCGCAAATATCCGCCGCGATGACATCCTGACCACCCTTGCAGGACCTGCCAGCAATCTGCTGGCGGCGCTGGGAGCCACCGCCTTCCTGATGGTGCTGGTACATGTGAGCTCCACGGGAGCCCTGGCCGTGCGCCAGGTGGTTACCGGCATGGTTGACCCCGCGTTTATGGCCGCCAGCCCCATCTTCCCCATGGCGCTGATTTTTTACCTCGCCATCTGGCTCAACCTGATGCTGACTTTCTTCAACCTGCTGCCGCTGCCTCCGCTGGATGGCTCGCATCTCGTCCGTCAGCTACTGCCCTACAACGCCCTGCGTATCTATGACTCGCTGGGCATGTTGAGCCTTATCATCATGATCTTTCTGGGTGGCCGGCTGGTAAACCTCTTTGTCGGCCCTGCGCTCTACCTGATCAACCAGCTCCTGCTGTCGGTTTAGCCGCACGCCGCTCCCGTACAATAGACAGAGTTTTTTCGAGGTTAGGATTCAGGGTGTCGAACACTTCTTCTGATCAGCGGAAGCGCGTGCTGAGCGGCATGCGCCCGACCGGTAAACTCCATCTGGGCAATTACATGGGCGCACTCTACAACTGGGTGCGGCTGCAGCATGAGTATGAGTGCTACTTCTTTATTGCCGACTGGCATGCCCTGACCACGGATTACGCCGATCCTTCGAAGATCCCCGGCAACATTAAGGATGTTGCGCTGGATTTTCTGGCTGCCGGCCTGGACCCTGAAGCCTGCACGATCTTTGTCCAGAGCAAGGTGCCCCAGCATGCCGAACTGCACCTGCTCCTGTCGATGATTACGCCGCTGAGCTGGCTCGAGCGCGTGCCGACCTACAAGGACCAGCAGGAGCAGCTTAAGGAAAAGGACCTGGCGACCTACGGGTTCCTCGGCTATCCGCTCCTCCAGTCGGCCGACATCCTTCTCTACCAGCCCGACTTCGTGCCCGTGGGGCAGGATCAGGTCGCGCACGTGGAACTGACGCGCGAGGTTACTCGCCGCTTCAACCAGTTCTATCAGGGCAAGGCCGGAGATATTCTCCCCGAACCCAAGGTGCTGTTGACGCCTTCGCCCAAGCTGCCCGGAACCGATGGCCGCAAGATGTCGAAGAGCTACGGCAACACCATTTTGCTGAGCGACCCGGAACCGGTCATCCGGCAGAAACTGAAGCCAATGGTGACAGACCCGGCCCGCGTCCGGCGTACCGACCCGGGAAATCCGGATGTTTGCCCGGTCTTCGATCTGCATAAGGTTTTTTCGAGCGCTGAGGTACAGCTACAGGCTCGTGAAGGTTGCACCACGGCTTCGATCGGCTGCATTCAATGCAAAGGCTGGGTTGCGGACGCAGTAGTCGCCGCCTTGGCTCCCGTCCAGGAGCGCCGGGCGAAATACGAGACCGATCCCGGGCTGGTGACGGAAATTCTAGAAGCGGGAAATCTCAAGGCTGCCGTACGCGCGGAAGTCACCATGCGCGAAGCACGCGTCGCCGTGGGATTGGGTGGTTAGCCTATGACCGACGAACAGAATATCCAGCCAGAACCAAAGCCCGAGACCGCAGAGGTCTCGGTGCCGGTAGCCGCTTCCGGCGGGCCTGCTGCTCCGTCGAAGGCCGAAAAGGATGCGAAGCCGGAAAAAGACGCCAAGGATAAGAAGGACAAGAAAGACGACGACTCGATCTTTCCGTTCTCGGTCAACATCCGCCAGGTCTATGACGGGCCGCTGGACCTGCTGCTGGACCTGATCCGCAAGCAGGACATCGATATCTACGACATCCCGATTGCGCGTATCACGGCCCAGTTTCTGGCCTATGTCGAGCACCTGAAGGGTACCGACATCGACGTTGCCGGGGATTTTATTTACATGGCCGCGCTCTTGATCCATATCAAGAGCAAGATGCTGCTGCCGCGTACCCCGATTGAGGCTGCGGAGGGTGAAGCCGAAGATCCCCGCCTGGAGCTGGTTGAACGGCTGCTCGAACACGAGCGTTTCAAGAACGCCGCACAGATGCTGCACGCCAAGCAGCAGATCGAGGAAGCCACCTGGACGAATCCTGGAATGAAGGACTTCCACAACGCCGAGGGGACTGAGCAGGAGATCGCCGCCGACACGATGGACCTGGTACGCGTTTTCCAGGAGATCCTCGACCGGGCGAAGAACCGGCCGACCCTGGAGCTCGAAGAAGACGCCGCGACCGTTGGCCAAATGATTGATTTCATGCGTCGCAGGCTGATGATGGAAGATCGCCCGGTGTCACTGCGCAAGCTGCTGGTCAACACTCGATCAGAGCGCGCCCTGGTAGCGATGTTTCTGGCAATCCTCGAGCTGGTTCGCCTGCAGGCGGTCCTTCTGCGGCAGGATGGCAACTTCAGCGACATCCTCGTCAAGAAACACGACCAGTTCGAGGAGGTCATTAACGAGCGCCTGAGCCAGGTTCGAGACGACTGGGCATAGCCTGGCTCGCCGCGTCCGTTCATCGAATATTCATCAAATCCCTGTTCATTTTCATGTTCCGTATCGCCTCTGTTTGTTAGCTTGCTAGCGAACCCCCGAGAGATTGATCCCGAGCAAAACTCGGAAGGCTATTCAGGAGCTGTTTCCCATGGAAGAAGCAAGCGCTGTTATTTCCCCTCACTCTGCTGGCGAATCTGCGTCAGTCCATAACAAGCTGAACAAGTCCCCAGGCCTGATCGGATCACTCGTATTTGGAGTGGTGCTGGTAGGCGGCATGGGCTATGCGATCTCTCAGCTCGGCCACGATCTTGCCGGTACGCACCTGGCCTCTGTATGGCCGTACGTGCTGCTCGGCATCGCACTGCTTATCGCACTTGGCTTCGAGTTTGTGAATGGTTTCCACGACACCGCGAACGCTGTTGCGACAGTTATCTATACCCACTCGCTTGAGCCCCACGTCGCCGTGGTCTGGTCGGGCATGTGGAACCTGATCGGCGTACTTACGTCTTCGGGCGCGGTCGCCTTCTCCATCCTTACTCTGCTGCCTGTCGAGCTGATTCTTCAGGTCGGTAAGGGCGCCGGCTTTGCGATGGTCTTCTCGCTGCTCATCGCTGCCATTATCTGGAACCTTGCCACCTGGTGGTTTGGCCTTCCTGCTTCGAGCTCGCACACCCTTATCGGTTCGATCATCGGCGTGGGCCTTGCCAACCAGCTGATCGGCGGCAAGACCGGCACCAGCGGCGTGGATTGGGCGCAGGCGACCAACGTCTTCAAGGTGCTGCTGATCTCTCCGATCGTCGGCTTCGTGTGCGCGGCACTGCTGCTTCTACTGCTCAAGCTGCTGGTCAAGAAGCCTGAGCTGTATCAATCGCCGAAGGGCGACCAGCCGCCACCGTGGTGGATTCGCGGCCTGCTGATCCTGACCTGCACCGGTGTGAGCTTCGGTCACGGGTCGAACGATGGACAGAAGGGTATGGGCCTGATCATGCTGATCCTGATCGGTACCGTTCCGACCGCGTATGCGCTCAACCATGCGATCGGCTACAACCAGGTCCAGGATTTTGCTGCTGTTTCCGAGCAGGCTGCCCACGTGCTCTCTGCGTATGTTTCGCCCGACGCAGTGATGGGCGATGCCCGGTCAGACCTGACGGAATACATCCGCACCAAGCAGTTCACGCCGAACACCATGCTGGCCGCCCGCCAGCTGGCGCTCGAAGTCGAGCATGAGGTTGTCACCTACAAGACCCTGGCCGGCGTTCCTGCCGACCAGCAGCAGAACATCCGCAACGACATGTATGTGGAGAGCGAAGCTCTGCGCCTGATGGCCAAGGCCGACAATCCCAAGTTCACCTCGCCGCAGAATGCGGTTCTGGCGAACTACCGCAAGCACCTCGACCTTTCGACCAAGTTCATTCCGAGCTGGGTGAAGGTGGCCGTGGCGCTGGCGCTGGGACTTGGCACGATGGTGGGCTGGAAGCGCATCGTGGTAACCGTCGGCGAGAAGATCGGCAAGGATCACCTGACCTACGCGCAGGGTGCTTCTGCGGAAATCGTAGCAGCCATTACGATTATCGCGGCCGACCAGTTCAAGATGCCGGTTTCGACCACGCACGTGCTCTCCTCGGGCGTGGCCGGAACCATGCTCGCGAATGGCAGCGGCCTGCAGTTCGCGACCATCCGCAACATCGCCCTGGCCTGGGTCTTCACCCTGCCGGTCGCGGCACTGCTTGCGGGCGGCCTTTTCTGGGCGATGCGGCTGTTTATCCACTAGACCTTTAACCCAACACTGACGGATTGGCGGCGCTTCGGTAGTATCGAAGGAGCGCCGCCTTCCTTTTGGGGCGCAGTCTTATCCCTGGCCAACGCATGAGCCTGAAAGCAAAGATCGAAGCCGTAATTTACGCGACCGAAGAGCCGGTAACGCTGATCCAGCTGGCGACCCTGTTTGCCCCGGAACTTGTGGAGGCGCGCGAAAGCCGCCTTGCCGCCGAAAAAGCCGCACAGCAGGCCTCCGAAGAGGTGAATCCCGATGCGGCAGCCGAGCTGGCCGAAACTCTGCCGCCAGAGGAAGACGGGGCGGAGCCGCAGGCGGATCCGGAAGCCGCAGTCGAGGCAGCCCCTGCAGACGTGGCTGCACCTGCGGAAACGAGCGCCGAAGATGAGAAACGTGCCACCCGTCAGCGCGAGCGCGAGCTACGCGACGAGGCACGCATCGTTATCGATTCATTGATCGCTGACTACGACGCGAGCGAGCGCGGCATGGAGATTCGCGAGATCGCCGGCGGTTTCCGTATGGCGACACGCGCGGAGTATCACGACGCAGTCCGCTCGTTTGTGAAGAGCCTCAAGCCGCCGATGAAGCTGTCTCTGCAGGCGCTTGAGACGCTCGCGGTCATCGCCTATAAACAGCCGATTACGGCCCCTGAAGTCAGCGACATTCGCGGTGTCGACTCCGCCGGTGTGCTCGGCTCCCTGATCAGCCGCAAGCTGGTGACGACCGCAGGACGCAAGCAGGTGATCGGCCGGCCGATTCTCTACAAGACGACCAAGGAATTTCTGTTGCGTTTCGGATTGAAGGATCTGAACGAGCTCCCCTCGATGGAAGAATTCGAGAAGATGGCGGGCGAGCTTTCCGACGCGGAACAGATGCCGCTGACCGAGATCACAGACACCCAGGACGAACTGGATCGCGAAGAGATTTCCGCCGATCAGCACGCGCCGGTTGATACGGACGAAGTTGAAGGCGGCTCGGACGCCGCGGTTCCCGAAGAGATTCCCGAGGAGCGCGCTTCTGCGATTGACGTGACGGAAGTGGAGGACGACGAGCTGGATCTACCCGCCATCAGGGTTGAGCCGGAAGTCGATCCTGCGAAGCTGACCGGCGACGAGCAGGCAGGGCAGCTGGAAGAAAAAACGGAAGAGGGCGCTTGATGACTGAAGCAGAAACTCCATCGGGCGACCGGCTCCAGAAGATCATCGCCGCAGCCGGAATCTGCTCGCGCCGCAAGGCCGAGGAGATGATTCTCGAAGGCCGCGTTCAGATCAATGGCAAGGTCGTTACTGAACTGGGCACGCGGGCCGATGCCGCGAAGGACCACATCCGCGTCGACGGCAAGCTGCTGCAGGGGCCGGAACGGCCTCGCTACTACCTGATGAACAAGCCAAAAGGCTATGTGACTACGGTAAGCGACCCCGAAAACCGTCCCACCGTCATGGATCTGGTTCGCGGCGGAGAACGTGTCTTTCCCGTGGGGCGCCTGGATTACGCCAGCGAAGGCCTGCTGCTGCTGACCAACGACGGCAACCTGGCCAATGCACTGACACGCGCTGCGGCGAAGGTCGAGAAGACGTACCTGGTCAAGGTTGCGGGCCGTCCGGCGGAGTCCGATCTGGAGCACCTGCGCGGTGGCGTCATGATCGAGCGTGGCCGTCCCGGTTCGCATGAAGGCCGCGTGATGACTGCTCCGGCCAAGATCCGGCTGTTTCGCGATGGAGACAATCCCTGGTACGAGATCATCCTGATCGAGGGTAGAAATCGCGAGCTGCGCAAGATGTTCGAAGAAATCGGCCACCACGTGGAGAAGATCCGTCGCGTGGGCTACGGGCCGCTGGTTCTTGACGTGGAACCGGGCAAGATTCGCGAGCTGAGCGACGAGGAAGTCGACACGCTGCGCTTTGCCAGCCGTCCCAAGCCGCGGAGCAAGTCGCCGGCGTCTAATGCGCCCCGTTCCGAGTTCCGCTCTGCGGAGCGTCCTGCCGCTGCTCGTCCGTCCTCTACTCGTTCGTCTGGGTCGCGCGCGGGCTCTTCGCGCTCAAGCTCGTCGCGTCCGTTTTCTTCCCGTCCGGCCAAAAAGTCGGCGTCGGGAAAGCCGGGCCGTTTTTCTGCTCCTAAAAAGGGCGGCCGCAGGCCTGAGAGATAAGCCGGCGCGGTCCATGCATCGAATCGGACCCGAGAACCATCTGTAATACACGGAACAAGAGCAGCATGGCTGCGGAGGTTCACATGGAAAAAGCGACATTTGGAGCAGGTTGTTTCTGGGGTGTCGAGGTCCGCTTCGGGCAGGTTCCCGGCGTGATCGAGACTGCTGTCGGTTACGAGGGCGGCAAGACAGAAAAGCCGAGTTACAAGGAAGTATGCACGGATATGACCGGGCACGCGGAAGTGGTCGAGCTGGACTTCGATCCGTCGAAGGTCAGCTATCAGCAACTGCTCGACCTGTTTTTCGAGCTGCACGATCCTACGCAGCTGAACCGGCAGGGACCCGATTGGGGAACGCAGTACCGCAGCGCGGTCTTCTATCACTCGCCCGAGCAGGAAGCGGCGGCGAAGGCGACCATCGCCCGCCTGACCGAAGAGAAGCAGTTTTCAAAGCCGATCGTGACACAGGTGGTGCCGGCCGAGACTTTCTGGAAGGCTGAGGATTACCACCAGAAATATCTCGAGAAGCGTGGCATGGCCAGCTGCCATATTTAGGCTTCGAAGAAACAAGGCAAAAGCCGTCCGGAGAACACTCCGGGCGGCTTTTTGCTTTCTCAACAGATTCGCAAAAAAAGAAACCCGCGCCGGAGCGTTCCGTGCGCGGGTTGTCGAAGAAGTGGAGGTTCTTCGCGAGCGAACTCTGAATTACTCGGCGCCGTTCAGGACTGTTTCGTTTTCCACCTTGGCCATCTCGGCCTCGACCTGGTGATGGCGGGTGCGATCGAGATGGATGGCCTGCCGCCCTTCGATCTGAACAGTCTTCAGCGTGTGCGTATCCTGATTGTTTCCGAAGATCATGCGTAGCTGGGGCGAGCCGGCTGCATACTCCGCTGGCGAGACGCTGGAGAGCAGGACCTCGTTGGCGTGCTCGGTGTTCCGCATAGTCAGAGTATTGTGCTGCGTGTCGAGCGATACCTCGTAACGTCCAGCCGAGAAATGCCTGCCATGGGAATCGAAGCTGAAAGGTACGTTGATGGCTGCCCTGTCCGCTGCAAAGGCTGCTGTGGCGCAAAGAGCGGCTGAAGCGAAGACGATGGAGCGAATGGTTGAGCGCATGTCGTAATCTCCTTACAGTTCGAAACAGTAACGGCGCCTTCGCAGAGCTGTCGTCAAATCGGCGTCCAATTCCCGTCGAATTGTTGTCAAATTATCAGCAGCTTTTTTGACACTTTCGACCGCTTTGTGACGATGCTCAACGTATGATCGAAGCTATCTTTGCCGGGGTACGTCACCATGCGTACATCTGCAGCGAATCTATAAGAAAAAGAACGGGCTGTTAAATGACGCGAATTTGCCAGAGGTTGGGACTAGCTGTATTGCTTGCAGGATCAATTGCCGCAACTGCAAAGGCCGATGAGTTGAACCTGATGCCGTGGCCTTCACATATAGAGCAGCAGGCAGGTGCCTTGAATCTAAACAGGCTGCCGCATGTCGAAGTGACAGGTTGCGAAGAGCGAGTGACGAGTGGCCTCGACCGCTTCAACCGCGCGGTTGCGCTGCGCACGGGTATGCCGTTTCTGAATCCCGATCTGAAGCCTGACACGGCGACAATGTTCGCGATCCACTGCGCGGCACATGGCGACAAAGTACAGGCTCTTGAAGAAGACGAAAGCTACAAGCTGACGGTCACAGCGGCGGGTATCGATCTCTCCGCGCCGAATCCGCTGGGCGTACTGCATGGATTTCAGACGCTGTTGCAGCTGATGCACAATGGCCCGCAGGGCTGGGAAATTCCCGCGGTGCAGATTGAAGATACGCCGCGTTTTCCCTGGCGCGGATTGATGATCGATGTCTCTCGCCACTTCATGGGCATCGATGTGCTGAAGCGCAACATCGACGGCATGGAGGCGGTGAAGTACAACGTGCTGCACCTGCACCTCTCCGATGACGAAGGCTTTCGCGTGCAAAGCCTAAAGCGGCCGAAACTGACCGAAGTCGCCTCCGATGGAAACTTCTATACGCAGGAGCAGGTGCGCGACCTGGTGGAGTATGCGCGGGCGCGCGGCATCCGCGTGGTTCCGGAGTTCGACGTTCCAGGGCACTCGGTGAGCTGGCTGGTTGCGTATCCTGAACTGGCCTCAGCACCTGGCGTGACCAAGATCGTTCGCAGCCAGTACGACGAGCTGCGTCCCCCCTTCGACCCGACAAACGATGGCACTTATAAGCTGCTCGACGATGTTTTCGGCGAGATGGCGAAGCTCTTTCCAGACGAGTACTTCCACATTGGCGGCGACGAGGTCGACGGCAAGTATTGGGATCACAATGAGAAGATCCAGGCGTGGATGAAAGAGCACAACATCAAGGACAATCATGCTCTCCAGGCCTACTTCAATCAGAAGATCCAGAAGATCGTGAACAAGCACGGCAAGCACATGGAAGGCTGGGACGAGATTGTCGCGAGCGATCTGCCCAAGGACATTCTGGTACAGTCGTGGCGTGGCCCGAAGTCGATTGCGCAGACCGCGCAGATGGGCTTCAAGACACTGCTTTCAGCCGGATACTATCTCGACCTGCAGTACTCGGCGGCGACGCATTACGCGGTCGATCCGCTGGAGGGTGAGGCCGCTGCGCTTACTCCGGAGCAGAAGAAGCTGATCATCGGCGGGGAAGCCGCGCAGTGGACGGAGTATGTGACTTCGGAGATTCTCGACAATCGGATCTGGCCTCGTGCCGGAGCGGTAGCGGAAAGGCTGTGGTCGCCTGAGTCAGTCACGGATGTGAACTCGATGTATCGCCGTCTGGCCGTGCTGAGCGATGAGCTGCAATGGGTCGGGCTCGAGCACACGACAAGCAGCCAGCGCATGCTCGACCGGATTGCCGCCGGCATGCCTTACGAGCTGTTCAACACGCTTGCTGTCACGGTCGAACCGGTGAAGGAGTACGAGCGCGAGACCACGCAGAAGTACGACACGAACATGCCGCTGAATCACCTGGTCGATGCCGATCCGCCGGAGAGCAATGAAGCCCGCAGGATCAATGCACTGGCCACGCAGGCAGCATCGAATGCAGAGGCCCGCGCGGAGCTGCGCAAGTGGCTGGTGCGCTGGCGCGACAACGATGCGAAGATCGAGCCGTATCTCGCCACCTCGGAGCTGCGGACGAACCTCGTTCCTCTTTCGCAGCAACTCGCGGTGCTCGGTACAGTCGGCTTGCAGGCACTCGATGCCATCGAGTCCGGCCATGCATTGACGGCGGACCAGCAGAAGCAGCAGAACGATTCCATCACTGCGGCAGATGTGCATCACGCGCAGATGCTGATCGTGGTGGTGCCGGCTGTGAAGTCGCTGGTGGCGGCAGAGCCGGTCGCACACTAATACAGAGCCTGACCACTGTCATTCCGAACGCTGTGAGGAGCCTGCATCTGGGAAGCATCCCGGCTGCAGGTTCCTCGCTTTGCTCGGAGTGACAGCCCCACAATCTACGGAAGCGGCTTCACTGAGCCGGCAAGTCCCTGCGCGATCGTGTTTACCAGTTCGTGATTGTGGTCGCCGGAATACTCCCAGAACATCATGCCGCCCAGATCATGCTCGAGCACGTACTGGCTCTTGAGCTTCAGCGATTCTGGATCCTCGTAGGAAACGAAAACCTTTTGCGACGCGTTGTAGAGATACGGGGACGCGGCAGTGCTGTCCCAATAGCGCGTGAATCCGTTCTTCAGCAGGTTGTCGACGATTGAGTGATAGTTCGCGTCGAGTTTTATCTGGTTGCCGGGCTGGAAGAGGCCGTGATTCGTTGCCGGGACATTTCCCCATACATGTCCATAGAAGGGAACGCCCAGCACGATCTTGCGCGAGGGAACGCCTGCGGCCAGGTAGAGCTTCACAGAGGCGTCTGCGGAGATGTGCTTTGGGTCGGCCGGATCGGTGTAAAGAGGCGCATGGTTGCCGGTATTCTTGTCTGAATCCGGCTCGTAGTAGTCGTAGCACATCAGGTTGACGGAATCGAGATAGCGCGCGACCTGCGGCATCTCTGTGTGGCTAAGAAAGTTTTCGTCTCCGGCAGTGGCGACCGAAGTGTAGAGATGCCGCCCGAGCAGCTTGCCTTCGCGATCGAAGCGTTCGCGCATTTCCTTCAACAGCAGCGTGTAGTTCTGCTTATCTTCGGGGCGGAAGGTGTTGCCGTTCCCGGTCTGTCCTGGATACTCCCAGTCGATATCGATGCCGTCGAGTTTGTATTCGCGGACGAATTCCATTGCGCTGTCGATGAACTTCTTCCGGCTGGATGCCGTGAGCGAGACATCGGAGAATGCTCCGGACCAGCTCCATCCGCCGACGGAAGCCAGCACTTTCAGGCTCGGATTCTGCTGCTTAAGCTGGTTCAGGATCGCGTAGTTCTCCCGGTCATGCGCGAAGCCGGTGACGACTTTGCCGTCCTTCACATTAGCGAATGCGTAATTGATGCGCGTGAGCTTTTTCGGATCGACCTCTCCGGGCGCAATCGTACGATCCTGCACAAAAATATAGGCAATGATCTCGTCAGCGGGCTTACGGGCGGCCGTGATGGGCTGAGCATGCAGAGGCAGGCAGGAGGCGGCAAGCAGCAGGATGGGCGACAGGCACAGGAGATTTTTCATGGTGTCCAGACGGAGACCAACATACAGGATTCCATTCCGGGTCAACAATCCCGTTTGCGTACGGAATGCTTCGCTGGCAAGGCATTTGCGATGCGATCTGTGAATTTTTCATTAGTATGAAAGGACAGACTTCTCGCAGGAAGGAACCACTTCCCATGCTGAATGCCAAATTCTTCTGCCGCCTCGCCGCTGCGAGCGCGCTGCTGGTGATCCCCGCCCTGGGCCAGAGCGCAGGCGGCCCGATCCAGATTACTGCCGATCTGAGCGACGCTCCGCGCAAGCTCTACCATGCCGAGGTCGATCTGCCGGTCACAGCCGGCCCGCTGACGCTGACGACTCCGCAGTGGATTCCCGGCAATCATCGCCCCACCGGCCCGGTCGAGAGCATTACGGGCGTGGTCTTTACGATTGACGGCAAAACGATCCCGTGGCGTCGTGACGATGTGGACCTCTACCAGTTTCACCTGACGATTCCCCAGGGCGCGACGCATCTGCATGCGCACCTCGATTGCATCGTGACCGCCCGTGTGTCGCAGAAGATGGCAGTCCTCGAGTGGGAGAAGCTGTTGCTCTATCCCGCTCATGTCCCTGTGAAGGAGATCGCCATACAGCCTTCGCTGATTGTGCCCGCAGGCTGGGGTGTTGGAACGGCTCTCGACCCCATCGGCGGTGGCGCGTATCCGGTGCCGGCTGCGGGAACTACAACGCACTTCGCGGCGACCAATGTCGAGCAGCTTGAGGATTCACCCATCATCGCCGGCCAGTACTTCCACGAGTTTCCGCTGGCTCCTGAGATCAAGCCGAAGCACTACATCGATGTGGTCTCCGATTTGCCTGATGACTCGAACCTGCGTCCCGAGCTGCTGACCCAGATCGCCAATCTGGTTCGCGAAGCAGATGCGCTCTATGGCTCGCACCACTACAACCAGTACCACTTCCTGCTGACGCTCTCCGACGTGGCTGGCGGCGAAGGGCTGGAGCATGGCCAGTCTTCTGACAATGGTGTCGATGAGAAGGGTTTTGCCGACCCGAACCATCAGCTTGCGGAGTCGGACCTGCTTGCCCACGAATTCACGCACTCGTGGAATGGCAAATATCGCCGGCCGGTCGGCTTGTATCAGCCTGATTTCGCCACGCCCCAGCAGGGAGCGCTGCTCTGGGTTTACGAAGGCATGACGGAGTACCTGGGCAACGTACTCGCGGCGCGCTCGGGGCTTAAGAATCAGTCACAGTATCGTGATGTGCTCGCGATGAATGCGGCGAATCTCGAATACAAGCCGGGCCGCGACTGGCGTTCGACAGAGGACACGGCAATTGCCGCCAGCGTTCTGCGCGGAGGCAACGCCAGCTGGACGAACTGGCGTCGCGGGCAGGATTACTACATGGAAGGCGAGCTGCTCTGGCTCGACGCCGACACGCTCATCCGCAAGCAGACGAACGACAAGAAAAATCTCGGAGATTTTCTCCGGATCTTTCTTGGCAAGGGCGGCAACACCGGGCCGATGATCCTGCCGTACACGTTCGACGAGCTGGCGCAGGACCTGAACGAGGTCGTGCCCTATGACTGGGCTGCGTTCCTGCACGATCGCGTGGACCAGATCCATCCCCATGCTGACCTCGACGGTATCGAGCGCGGCGGCTACAAGCTTGTCTTCGAAGATCATCCAAATGATTCGGACCGGACCATGACGACTACCCGGCGTAAGCCGCATGTCGACGTATGGTATTCCCTGGGGCTGCGCCTGGATCAGGATGGCACGATCACAGACGTTCTCTGGAACGGCCCGGCGGATAAGGCAAAGATCGCACCGGGAGAAAAGATCATCGCCGTCAATGGCCGGGTGTTTTCGCCCGAGGTGCTCCACGAAAACATTCGCGAAGCCAAGGGCAAGCAGGAGCCGATTCATCTGATCCTGCAGGCTGACAGTTATATATCGACCGCCGATATCAACTACCACGACGGCGAGCGCTGGCCCGCCCTGCAGCGCGTAGATGGCACAACGGATTATCTCGACGAGATAACGAAGCCACTGACGAAGACCCCGGTCAGCCACTAGGACCGGGGCGGAATTTGCGGGCTTTCAATATTCCGCTCCTATATGATTTTCGCAACCCGGCTCCCGTTTGGCGCCGGTGAGATTGGTATCTACATTTATGCCTGACATCTACTCTTCTTCTGCTTCCTCCTCATCAGCTTCTGCCTCGGAGACCAAGCGCGGCTACAACCAATTTCTGTTGCTGGTAGCCGGGCTCGGCGGACTGCTTTACGGAGTGGATGTCGGCATCATCGGCGGTGCTCTGCCCTATCTGCAGGCCACCTCGAATCTCACGGCTGGACAGCTTTCAATCATTGTCGCCGCGGTGCTGCTCGGCAGCGTCATTTCGACGCTCTTTGCCGGGCTGCTTGCCGACCTGATGGGCCGTAAGCCTCTCATGATCCTGAGCGGCCTGGTATTCGTGATCAGCATCCCGATGATTGCGCTCTCGCACGGTTATGGTGCGCTCTTTCTCGGCCGCCTGCTGCAGGGCATGAGCGGTGGGTTTATCGGAGTGGTCGTACCGCTTTATCTCGCGGAATGTCTCACGGCATCGAATCGCGGCAAGGGAACCGGTGTCTTCCAGTGGCTGCTTACCTTTGGTATCGTCGCCGCGGCCTTCATCGGTATCTATTACAGCTATCGCCTGGAGGATGTTTCACGCGTCGCCGACGCTGCGACCATCTTCCACTTCAAAGATCAGGCATGGCGGCATATTTTCTGGGTGTCGCTGCCTCCTGGCATCCTCTTCGTGCTGGGCAGCTTCTTTGTCGCGGAGTCGCCGCGCTGGCTGCAGCGCCGCGGGAACAGGCAGAAGGCTCTGGCCTCGCTGCTGCGCTCACGCACACCCGAGCGAGCCGCCATCGAGCTTGAGGAGATGGAACAGGCCGCGGCCTCCGAAACCGCGTCGGTTGGAACCAAGGTCAAGGAATCCCTCCTGCGCCGTAAGTACGTCATTCCATTTCTGCTGGCGTGCGTGATCCTTGCCTGCAATACCGCGACCGGCATCAACTCGATCATCGGCTACAACACAAGTATCCTCCTGCAGAGTGGTCTCTCTGACCTGCAGTCGCACTGGGGTTATGTCATCTTTACCTGTGTCAACTTCCTGATGACCATAGGCGGTATGAGCCTGGTTGATCGCGTGGGACGCAAGTTCCTTTTCGTCATGGGAACGTCGGGAATCATGGCCTCGCTCATCATCGTCGGTCTGCTCTTCCTCGGCACCGAGAAGCACAATGTGGACTGCCGTGCGGCGATCCAGTCAATGACGAATCCCGACGGAACGCTTTCGGTGAACTTTACTCCCGCTGAGGCGAAGAGCCTGCTTGCCAGCTCCGGATATCAGGGAACGGATATCGATCCCAATCGTGCGTCACTGGTTGTGATCTATTCCTACGGAGACTTCACCAATGCGACCAATCTTGTTCGTTCGGATGACAGGAATGCAGCGCCCGTGCAGGTAAAGCGGGACAGCGCGATGCCGAAAAGCAAGTTCGAGGCAGCCGTAAACAATCCTTTCGCCGATCTCGATAAGTCGCGCGAGGCCCCGCTCAAGATTGAGCGCGCCTACATCGGTGCGGTTCCGGACATGCATCATGGCTGGACGGTCGCCTTCTTCCTTTACACATTCATGGCCTCGTATGCTCTCGGGCCTGGCGTCTGCGTTTGGCTTGCCTTGTCTGAACTGATGCCGACCCGCATCCGTTCAAACGGCATGAGCATTGCGCTGGTGCTCAATCAGCTGGTGTCGACCACGCTTGCGGCTGTCTTTCTGCCGGTAGTCAGCAAGTTCGGCTACTCGTTCATGTTCTTCCTCTTCGCGGGATTCACGGTCATATACCTTGTGACGACTGCTTTCTTCCTGCCGGAGACGAAGGGCAAGACCCTGGAGCAGATCGAGGAATACTTCGAGCGGGGCGCAACGGCCTAGCCCTTATAACTACACCGGTTATCTTTCTGGGAAACCGGTTAATCTCTTCCCTCGTCATCGCGCTTTCCGCTCAGGCAGAATAAAGTCTGGAGCGGAAAGCGCATTGTTCTTTCGGAAGAAAAAAGAGCGGCCCAACACCATCCAGGTGACGGCCGACGGTCCCTTTGAGGTAAGCGGAGACTTCGCGGTCAAAGGCCGGGAGCCGCTGGATCATGCATTCTTATGCCGCTGCGGAGCCTCGAAGAACAAGCCGTTCTGCGATGGTTCTCACCAGTGCACAGGATTCAAGGATGACGGGCTCAGCGGAAAGCAGCCGCGCGTTGCCGAGATAAAACCCGTTGGCAGGATGACACTCAATCCGGTTGATGGCGGAGCCCTTCTGGTAAACGGACCACACCAGGTGCTCAGTGCAGGTGGAGAAATCATTCATCGTGGTGAGACATCCGTTCTCTGCCGTTGTGGCAACTCGGCCCGCAAGCCTTTCTGTGACGGCAGGCACGCTCAGGTCAATTTTGAGAACTAACCCTACGATGCGAAAGATTCTCTGTACGGCGACGGCGGTTCTGGTCACTCTTCTGAGCACAACACTTCCCGCGCAGGACACGCAGCCCAAAGCGAGACGCCCGAAGATTGGGCTCGTGTTGAACGGTGGCGGAGCGCTTGGGCTTGCTCATGTCGGCGCTCTGGAGTGGATGGACGAACACCACATTCCCGTCGATGAGGTCGCCGGCACCAGCATGGGGGGACTTATCGGCGCGGCCTACTCGACGGGCATGTCTCCCAAGGAAATCCACCAGTTTCTGAAGGGAGTCAACTGGGATCGCATGATCAGCGATACCACTCCCTATCGCGACATGCCATACCGCCGCAAGGAGGATGTCAGCGAGTATCCGGCTATGCTGCAGTTTGGGTACAAGAAGGGGCTGCGCTTCGCCGAGGGATACAAGTCCGGCAACCAGATTCAACTCCTGCTGGACAAGATCGCACTGCCGTACTCGCAGGTCAGCAACTTCGATGATCTGCCTACTCCTTTTGCGTGTGTGGCCACCGACCTGGTATCGGGTAAGCCGCACGTCTTTCGCTCGGGATCGCTGGCGATGGCGATGCGTGCCACCATGTCGCTGCCTGGTATCTTCGCGCCAGTGCGCACGGACAACGCGATTTATGCAGACGGGGGGCTCAGCGACAATCTCCCGGTAGATGTGGCGAAACAGATGGGCGCCGATGTAACGATCGCAATCTATCTGCAGGGCGCGGGCCTTAAACCGGACGAAAAGCTGACTACGCTTGGAGTGCTGGGGCGCTCGGTGGGCGTGATGATTGCCGCAAATGAGCTGCACAGCATCGAACAGGCCGACGTGCTGGTGTCTGTTCCGCTGGAAGATACGACCGCGATGGATTATCAGAAGACGGACGCCATCATCCGTCGCGGTTACGAGGCAGCACAAAAAAAAGCGGCCGTGCTCGAGCGCTTTGCCGTTGACGATGCGACGTGGCAGGCTTACTTGAAAGAAAGAGACAGCCGCAAGCGTGCTGTGCCGGTGCCGCAGTTCATCGCCGTTACAGGCGTCAATCAGAAAGACGCTGTGCGCATCCAGGAACAGCTGGCTGACAACCTGAATAAACCGATCCAGCCTGACCTGATCGCGCGGCAGCTTGCCGTGATGAACAGTACGCAACGGGTTGGGGGGCTGAGCTACGGACTCACCGAGAAAGATGGAACACCCGGGCTGCTGATAGGCGGCAACGAAGAACCGTTCGGACGACTTGTCTTTCGTCCCTTGCTGCTGGTTGATGGCTGGGACTATCAAAACGTGACGCTCAGTGTCGGCGCGCGTATGACAGCGTTTGATCTCGGGGGGTACGGATCGGAGCTTCGAACCGACGGGCTGTTTGGCTCGGAATTGCTTCTTCGGTCGGAGTACTTTCGGCCGGTCGATACGGCACGGCGCTGGTTCCTGGCGCCACGTCTCTATGGCGATGACGCACCGCTCGAGCTTTATTCCGACTCCGGCCTGATCGCGGAATACCGCAATCGCAGATTGGGAGGCGGTATGGATATTGGCCACTACTTCGGGCGTGCTGCCGAGGCTCGCTTCGGGTATGAAAGCGATAACCAGAAGCTTTATCCCGATGTAGGCGATCCCACGGTGTTCCCGCGCATCAACGGCCGCGAGGGCGACACGCATCTGCGCTTCCGGCTGGATCGCTTTGATGATCCCATCACTCCCATGAAGGGCTCTCGTGTTGAAGCCCGTGCCGAATGGTGGGACGCAAAGCCAACGGGCGTCAGCTCGGTGGAGTTTCCCCTTGCCGAGCTTTCGATGCTTGGGTTCGCTCCTGTCACCAGCAAGTCATCGTTCTATCTTGGAGCGTCAGGTGGAACCACGCTCTGGAAAAATCCCGACGGACTACCGCCGTTTTCACTGGGCGGGTCGTTCCATCTCCCCGCCTACAACACGAATGAACTGCTGACCAACCAATACTTTCTGTTCCAGGGTGGTTATGCGCGTAAGCTGGGCGCTCTTTCGCCGCTCGCAGGTGGCCGTGTGCTGGCCTTTGCGGGTGCGGATGTCGGTAAGGCCTACTATCTTCAAGGGGTTTCGCATTTGCCATCGGATGTCGCAGGGGGACTGATGGTGAACACCCTGCTTGGGCCGATCACGCTGGGTGCAGCCGTTGGCGACTCGGGCCACTACAAGTTTTTCTTCCAGATCGGACGAGCCTACTTCTGACGGCCATAGGATTTTCGTAGCACAGCAATTATCCTGAAGGTTCAGGACAAGCATGCCGGCAACACTTTCTATCGCAATGATCGCTCGCAACGAGGAGGCGAATCTGCCGCGAACGCTCGACAGCGTTCGTTGGGCGGACCAGATCGTCATCGTCGACTCGGGATCCGTGGATCGCACGCCTGAAATAGCGCGCGAGTTCGGCGCGGAGCACTCCTTCAACCGCGATTTTCGCGGGCACCCCGAGCAGAAAAACATTGCGATTGGAAAATGTACCAGTGACTGGATCTTATTGCTGGATGCGGACGAGGTCGTAAGCCCCGCGCTTGCAGAAGAGATTCAGAGGACGATTCAGAATCCGCAGTATGAAGCCTACTGGATCCCACGCCTGAACCTGTTCATGACGCGATGGATTCGGCACGGTGGATTCTATCCCGATCACAAGCTGCGCCTTTATCGCCGCGGCAGCGCGCAGATGGAGCAGGGCGTAGGGCCGCACGGAACCCCGCAGTATGACGGTCCCAAAGGCACTTTGAAGCACGACCTGGTTCACTATGCCTATCCCAGCTTCGAAAACTACCTGAGCCACATGAACGACTACAGCTCAGAGAATGTCTATGCGCTGGTGAACCGCGGAAAGGGCAGGACCCTGGGCGCTTTCATCCGGCTCGGGCTGGTCAATCCGGTTGCGACCTTTATCAAGAACTACTTCTTCCGGCTCGGATTTCTCGACGGCGTAGAAGGCCTGATCTATCACCTGAATCATTCTGTCTATATTCACTGGAAGTATGTGAAGGCGTGGGATGCTCAGAATGGTCGCGAGCTGCGCGCTCCGAAGTAGCGATCAGTTTGTGAGAACGTTGCTCGAAATCGTAACAACGCCTGTATCCTGAAATTCTTTCTCTATCGTTTCGAGTGAGTCTCCTGTGTCGATGGCTCGAGACGCATCCTTGATCACGATCGCCTCGAACCCCAGTCGCCGCGCGTCGATGGCAGAAAATCCCACGCAGAAGTCGTAAGCCAATCCCGCAAGAAAGACTCTTCTGAACTGCCGCTCGCTCAGATAGCCCGCAAGCCCGGTCGAAGTCTTCCGGTCGTTCTCGAAAAACGCAGAGTAGGAGTCGATCTCCTTGCGAAAGCCCTTGCGCAGAATCAGCTCTGCCTTCGGAATGTGCAGGGAAGATACAAGTTCTGCGCCGGAGGTTTTCTGGACGCAGTGATCGGGCCACAGCGTCTGCTTGCCGTAGGAGACATCGCCGCTCTCAAACGGCGCTTTGCCGGGATGAGTAGATGCAAAGGAGAGATGGCCGGCAGGGTGCCAATCCTGCGTGAGGATGACATGCTCGAAGCTCCCGGCAATCCGGTTGATGAGTGGAACCACAGCTTCGCCATCCGGCACCGCGAGCTTTCCACCGGAACAGAAGTCATTCTGGACGTCGATGACCAGCAGGACATCATCGGGGCGCACATCGATGGCAGAGGATGTCATTTTCACTCAGACTTGGCGCGGGCGTAGGCGTATGGTCCATCAGGAACAACCGCGACCGTTGCACCAGCCGGCAAGCCTTCCAGCAGATTCGCAATGGCTGCAGCGGCAGTGGAGAAGGCATTCTGCGCCATGCCGCCAAGCTCGGCGGATGGAATTCCGGGGACATAAAACGAAACCGGATTCCGCAGCGAGACCATGGCAAGCTTCTCCAATTGCCACTGATCGATCTCTACAGGCGTGTTGGCGATCTCGTCGAGGAACTCCTGTGGACCTTTGTAGCCACGAACCTTATTTGCGAACTCGGGCGAGCCGACGCCTTCCTGGCATTCGCTGACAATCAGGATCTTGCCGCCGGGCTTTACAAAATGCTGCACCGCGGTGACGCCCTTCACCGTCTGGTAGAAGGTCATGTCGAGCGGATAGCCCGCGGCGCTGGTAATTACAGCATCCACGAGGCCGGGCAGCTCCTTGAGCGATGAGCTGCGTAGAAAGTTCACGCCTGCAGCATGGGCCTGCACGGGATCGCCGGCGAAGATGCCGGTGATGTTGCGAGCCTTGTCGAGCGTGACATCGAGCATGAAGTGATGCCCTGCCATCGCCGCAATCTCCAGCAGTTCGGCATGGAGCGGGTTGTTCTCGATAGAGCCTTCCGTGGCGAGGCTCTCGCGCATGAAGCGCGGCGAATGGATGGTCTTGATCGTCTCCTGGCCTGCTACTCCCGGCGCAACCAGTTTCCTGCCGCCTGAGAAGCCGAGCATCAGGTGCTGCTCGATAAAGCCGAGCGTAATGTGCAGGTCGGCATCGAGCAGGCCACGGTCGATGTAGACCGGCGTACCGCGCTTCGTTGTACCGATGAAGCGATTGTCTTCTGTCGAGCGCGCATCGTGGTTCACGATACGGTACGTGGCTGCAATCTCAGGCCCAAGAATGGTGTCGAGCTCTTCCGGCGTTGCGGGACGATGGAGCCCGGTCGCGATGAGAATGGTGATGTCTTCACGCACGATGCCAGCCCGCTGCAGCTCCGCAAGCAGAGGCGGAAGCGTGACGCGATTCGGAGCGGGTCGTGTGATGTCGCAGACGGAAATGGCTGCAGACTTCCTGCCTCGCGCCAACTCCGCGAGTGCAGGGCTGCCTATCGGATTTTTCAACGCGTTCACGATCGCGGCCGGTGCATCGTCGACTGGGACCGCATCGTGAACGTTGATCACCTGATAGTTCGGGCCTTCCGGCAGGTCAAGCTTTAGTCCGCTCTTTCCAAATGCGACAGCGATTTCCATACGCTCATTATCCCACGCAGTGAGACATCAAGCCGCATCGTGCCTTGACACGATTGGTCCGACCAAATAACGTGGGAGGGCCTCATAGACTGGCTGTTGAGAGCGCTTCCGTGATCTGGAACCAGACATATATTCTCTTTGGTCACGGACTGCTTTTCTCCGCGGCCATTGCTTCGCTTCCGATCGTCACCCTGCTGCTGCTGTTAGGAGTGATGCGGAGGCCTGCATGGCTCGCCGGGCTTATCGGACTGGCTGTTTCGTTGCTCGTCGCCGTCTTCGCCTATGGGATGCCTTTGCATCTTGCCTGGAGCGCCGCGGCCTATGGCGTTGCGTTTGGACTCTTCCCCATCTCATGGATCATCTTCTGGGCCATCGCGCTCTTTCGCCTGACGGTGGAGACGGGCCGCTTCGACATCATCCGCGATTCCGTTGCCAGGCTGAGCCCCGATCCTCGTCTACAGGCCCTGCTCATCGCGTTTGCATTCGGTGCATTCCTCGAAGGCGGCGCAGGCTTTGGAACGCCGGTTGCGATTGCCGCGACCATGCTGGTGGGACTCGGTTTCTCTCCGTTCAGCGCTTCGGCTATCTGTCTGCTTGCGAATACCGCTCCGGTCGCCTTCGGATCGATCGGCATTCCAATCGTGACGCTGGCCGCAACCACTGGCCTGCCGGTCAATGACTTAAGCGTCGCTGTCGGGCGTACATGTGCGCCGCTTTCCATGTGGATCCCTCTTTACGTGATCGTGGCGACGGCTGGATGGAAGTCGCTCAAGGGAATAGTAGTGCCGGTGATCGGGCTGGGCGTGGTTTTCGCGGGAGTACAGTTTGCTGTCTCGAATTTCCTGGGACCGCAACTCGCCGATATCCTCGCTTCGCTTTCCTCGATAGCCGCTTTGCTGGTTTATCTGCGTACGGCCAGGACCGAAGCCATCGCCCTGTCGGACGAAATTCGTTACTGCCTTGAGGATTCGGGGGCGGCTCCGCCGGCTCTGCCTTCCCTTCCCAGGGCCCACAGCGTGAAGCAGATTCTCAGCGGCTGGATGCCCTATGGATTCCTCGTGGCTTGCGTGCTGCTGTGGGGCCTGGCTCCGGTTCAGGCGTGGCTGAACTCTTTCACTGTGACCGTCGGTTGGCCGGGCCTGAACGACCTTATCGGACGAGTGCCGCCGATCACGCTGAAGGCAACGCCATACCACGCGCTCTACAATCTGAACCTGCTCTCAGCTGCGGGCACAGCATGCATGGCAGCGACGCTGCTTACAGCGGTCGTAGCACGGGTGTCGCCGCTTCGCTTCTGTAAGCTGATCGCTGCGGTTGCATGGCAGCTCGCGTTGCCCATCCTCACGATCGTATCGGTTCTGGCAATTGCCTTCGTGATGAACTACTGCGGCGCAACGGCAACGCTGGGGCTTACCTTCGCAGCGACCGGAGCGATGTTCCCATTCTTCAGTGCCATGCTCGGGTGGCTGGGCGTTTTCCTGACGGGGTCTGACACCGCATCCAATGCTCTCTTCGGGAATCTGCAGGTCGTTACTGCGGGAAGACTGTCACTGAGCCCCGCTTTGATGGCTGGCGCAAACTCCACCGGCGGCGTGATGGGAAAGATGATCAGCCTGCAGACGATTGCTGTTGCGGCGGCTGCGACAGGACTTGCCACGACGCAACAATCAAGATTGTTTCGGTTTACGCTGAAACATAGCCTTCTGCTCGCAGGCGCCACCGGCCTGCTGGCGATGATTTATACATACGCGTTTCACATGAGATAGCGAAGAGGAGCGGATATGGCAAAACTTGGTTTTATTGGCCTGGGAATTATGGGCGGTCCAATGGCGCAGCATTTGATCAAGGCCGGCCACCAGGTAGCGCTTTGGTCTTACAGTGCAGAGAAGGCCGAGAAGCTGGCTGGTAGCGGAGCCGCCGCATGCAAGACACCCGCGGAAGTTGCACAGCAAAGCGAATGCGTCTTCCTTTGCGTGGGCGACACGAAGATGTCCCGCGAAGTCATTCTCGGCAAGGATGGATTGGTGAACGGCGCTCAGAAAGGCCTTGTGATCGTTGACTGCAGCACTGTATCGCCTGCAGAAAGCCGCCAGATTTCCGCCGAGTTGAAGCAGAAGGGAATCGACTTTCTCGACGCGCCGTGTACAGGTTCACGGGCGGGCGCGGAGAATGCGACTCTGACCTTTATGGTGGGTGGGGATTCTGCTGTCTTCGAAAAGACGAAGCCCTATTTCCAGGTGATGGGCAAGCAGCTTTACTACTGTGGTGAAAGCGGCATGGGGCTGCAGGCCAAGCTTTCGCAGAACATGATCCTCGGCAACCTGCTGCAGGCCTTCAACGAGAGCCTTGTGTTGAGCACCAAGGGAGGAGTGCCTCCGGAGCTCATGCTCGAGATCCTCGACAACAGCGCAGCGAAATCAGGGCTGATTACCGCGAAGGCCCCATTCGTTCTCGCCCGCGACTTCTCGACGAAGTTCTCTGTGAAGTGGCTGGAAAAAGATATGGGCTTGATGCTCGACTCTGCTGCCGAGCTGAATGTTCCCGCGCCTCTCACGGCCTTGTCGCGCCAGCTCTATCGCGCCGCAATTGCGAAGGGCTACGGGGAAGAAGATATCTGCGGATCGATTCGGGTTCTTGAGGAGATTGCCGGTTGCGAGGTCAGCAAGAAGTAGCCGTCAGTTACATGCGTCGGTGGTGAAGGAGGGCTGAGACGTTGACTTCTGCCGGCATATGAATCGCATCAGGTCGTCGTAGGGCATGGGGCGCGCGATGAAATATCCCTGCGCCTCATCGCAGCCGGCCTGCTGCACCCTTTTCCACTCATTTGCCGACTCTACTCCTTCGGCAAGCAAGGGGATGCACACTTCGCGCGCGAACGCGGTCATTGCTTCGAGCACTCGCGCCCGGTGCTTCGACATGTTGACGAAAAACTTGTCGAGCTTGATCCGGTTGATCGGATACCGCAGCAGGTAATGCATGTTCGAGTAGCCGGTTCCGAAATCATCGATGCTGATGCCTACGCCGATATGCCGCAATTCACGAAGATTCTTCTTCGTAGTGTGGCAGTCTTTCATCAGCACGCGCTCGGTGATTTCTATCTCCATGCAATCCGGAGGCAGTCCGCCGTTCTTCAATGCGGTCTTGACTGTCTGTACAAAATCCTCGGTATCGATCTGTTGCGGAGTTACGTTAACAGCCAGCCGGATATCTTTGCCGAATGCCTTTCGCAATGAAGCTGCCTGCTCGCATGCGTGATCCACAACCCACTGTCCAAGCGGGAGAATGACATTGCTCTGTTCCGCGATAGGGATAAAGTGCGCGGGCGGCACCAGTGTGTCACTGTGCTTCCATCGCAGCAGAGCTTCGACGCCGCTGACTTCACCACTGCGCAACGCCACGATTGGCTGATACACGAGAGTCAACTCATCGCGTGGAATCGCCGCGCGCAATGCGCGCAGAAGCGCTGGCGGGCTGGACAGCGCTTCGCTTGTGATTGCTGCTGCCTTCTTGTCGACCACAAAAGAAGGAAGGGCGGTCGACCGGTACCATTCCACCGTTCGCTTCAGGCCCTCTTCGAACGGCACAGCAGGTTTGTAGCCAAAAGCTTCGTTCGCCGCGGTAATGTCAGACAGGGAACTGCTTGCTTCGTCCGCAAGCGCAGGAACCTTGACCGCACAGCTTTGATAGCCGGTAAGTCTGGCGATATTGCGAAACGTTTCATCGATACTGTGTGACTGCCCGCTTCCGATGTTGAACGAGCGGCCGGCAACGCGGTCCGCGGGAGCGTGCATAGCCGCGAGATTCGCGGCTACTACGTCGTCGATGTAGACAAAGTCACGCGACTGCTCGCCACTGCCAAGAATCGTGAGCTGCTCTGCGCCGCCGCATTCGAGCATTTGCGAAACAAAGCGGGCGATCACGCCGGAATGTGGAGACGACGAGTTTTGCCGTGGCCCGAAGACGTTAAAGTAACGAAGTGTCACGGTCTCCAGCCCGTGAAGGATAAAGGCGCTTGAGAGCATCTGCTCTGAGGCAAGCTTGTGGATGGCAAAGGGAGACAGCGGATGCGGCGAGTAGTTTTCCTTCAGCGGGAGAGCCGGTTGGTTGCCATAGACGGCGGACGATCCAGCGAAGACGATACGTCTTACATCGTGTTTGCGCGCAGCCTCAATCAGTCTCCCGGTGCCCGTCAGGTTTACATCGAGAGTGCCCAGCGGATCCTGGATACTCTGCTCGGCCGACGCGATGGCCGCCTGATGAAAGACGTAGTCGATACCCTTGCAGGCGTCTTCCACGTCTTCCTGCTGGCGCATGTCGCCGAAGCGCAGCTCGATGCGATCGACCAGATCGGTAAGATTGCCGATCGAGCCAGTCGAGAGATTGTCAAAGCAGCGAACCTTGTCGCCCCGTGCGACCAGGGCGCGAACGAGGGACGAGCCGATAAAGCCGGCGGCGCCCGTAACGAGATAGTTGGCCATGTTTAAGCAACCCGGGAATAATCTGGGCGAATCGTGATGCCAGGACTGCGGTAAGTTCGCTATGCTTTCGGGAAAGCGAGGGTGAACGTGGATATCTCTGCCAGATCAATGTTGCTCTGCCTGGACGACTATGAGGTTACGGCTCGGGAGCTGCTCAATAAGGCGGCCTATGAATATATCGCCAGTGGCGCAGCAGACGAGAAAACGCTGAAGGCAAATCGTGCAGCCTTCGATGAAATCGAAATTCTCCCGCAGGTTCTTGTGGATGTCAGTTCCATCGATACATCCCGCACCATCTTTGGAAGAAAGCATGATTACCCGATACTGCTCGCCCCTACCGGATACCATCGGCTGTTTCACGAGAGGGGTGAGATCGAGTCGGTGTACGGGGCAAATCGCAGCAACACCACGCTGATTGCCTCCACGTTCAGCACGGTTTCCTTCGAGGCGATGCAGCGGGCTTCTGCTGCTCCCCTGTGGTTTCAGCTTTACATGCAGCGCGACCGCGGATTCACGCGCGAACTTGTGCGGCGGGTAACGGAAGCGGGTTGTGAAGCAATCTGCCTGACAGTGGACCTGGCGGTAAATTCACCCCGCGATCGTGAGCTACGTGCCGGCTTTGAATTGCCGGCCGGCATGGTGCGCGAAAATCTTATAGACATGGGCAGAGAGACGGCCAGTGCGGCGCATAGCGGTGGCGTGGGCATGCTTTACAACCAGGTGAGAGCACCCAACGTTACCTGGAAAGATGTGGAATGGTTGCGCGATGAACTGACCATCCCGCTTCTGTTGAAAGGAGTGCTGCGCCCTGAAGATGCGGAGACGGCGCGGCAGTTGGGTTGCGATGGCGTCATCGTTTCGAACCACGGTGGTCGCGCACTCGACGGCGTGCCTTCCACGATGAGTATGTTGCCTAAGATCGCAGACAAGGTAGGAGGCAGCCTGGCTCTTTTTCTCGATGGCGGAATTCGCCGCGGCACGGACGTCTTTGCCGCCCTGGCAATGGGAGCGGATGCCGTAATGGTCGGCCGTTCCTACCTCTATGCATTGGCAGTAGACGGAGCAGAGGGCATTGAGCGGATGATGGCGATTTTGAAGACGGAGTTCGAAATGGCCATGGGGCTTGCGGGCTGCACCGCCCTCTCGACTATTGAGAGGGCGATGTTGCAGATGAGGCCAGCCCGTTGAAAGTCCCGTCCGTCGTCCGGCAACAGGTCCAAGGGGGAAGTCAAAGAACGATGTCTAACTTCAGGACCGTGCGCGGATTAATGTTGAGAACCAAGGTATTGAAATCAAGTCATTACTAAGGGCCCGGTGTTGCCAGCGTAATCGTCGATAGCTCCCGTGGGAGATATCTTATTTGGCAATTGCTCGCAACGACTCACGTCCATGGTGGCGCTTGCGGATAAGCCGGCTGAGATGCTCTGGGGTGATGCCAAGCAGTTTGGCGATATCCATCTGCTTCATCAGCGGCCACGGGTCCAGCGTCGTCCAGCGCTCCTGGTGAGCATCTCGCTCCTGCATGAAGCGCTCAAGGCGGTCCTCGGCGCTGCTCGCCATAAGTTCCAGTTGCGCGCGCGACTGGGAAACGTGTTCCTGGCACAGAACGCTGATGAAATGGATCGTCGCCTTTGGGTTTTGCATGAGGTAATAAGAGATATTGCGCACCGGGATGCGCGATACCGAGCAGGCGACAACTGTTTCAACCGTGTAGGGAGCCGGGGTGTTGAGCAGGGCCGACGCGGCCCCGGCATACCAGCCTTCGGTTCTTAGGCCCAGTGTAACTTCATGGCCTGAGTCGCTTAGGTAACTCAGCTTAACTAGCCCGTCCTGGATGAGATACACCGTCTTAACAGGTTCATCCTGGCGCAGGAGTGCTGTTCCCTTCACGACGTGGAGTGGCGGCGGCAGCTCCTCGACAAATTGCATGTTGTCTAGAGGAGAGATAACCGGCGCAAAAGCAGGAATTTGCAGCGACGACGTCTCTTTTTCTAAGCAGTTATTTGCTTGCATATGGGTCCTCATTAGCAATCTGATCCGGAGTCGAAGGCCGATGCCCCGCCGGTAACATCAAGTTAATTACTTGTATCATGCAAAGTAACATGATGGCGGATATGATGCTATAGCTCTAGCAGGTAACTTGCGCAATTTTAGATATGCATTTGATGGGGCAAAATTTTGTTTCTGTATGCCATACGCTGACATAGTCCGGAACGCGACATTGTCATAGGTGAATCGCAACATTCTGGATTGCGGAATCTTCTCTTACAGCTCGAATCCCTGTTGATGATCGTTGAGGACGATATCGCGAATCTCCGTACAGATCGCGGTGATCGTCTGATCGGACAATGACTCGTAAATCGGAAGATTCACCACTCCTTCGGAGACGTGTTCTGTCACAGGAAGCGGAAGGTCGGTCGAGTGATGATACGAACTGAAGATCTTTTGCTGGTGCAGAGGGGGATAGTAATAGCGCTGGGTCGGCACGCTGCGTTTGTGCAGCAGGTAGCAGAGCCGATCGCTGCTCAGCTTACGGTTGGGAACAATGTGCAGTGAGAAGTCCTTGTATGTGGACACATTGTCCCCGCGAACATGCTGGAAAGTGATGCCTGGCAGATCGCTGAGAAGGCGCGTGTACATCTGTGCGATCTCGTTGTGCCGGATGATTTTCTTCTTAAGCAGCGGCATGCCGGATATGGCCAGGGCCGCGTTGAACTCGGACATTCGTGCGTTAAGACCCTGCAACTCCGGATCATACCCACCGAGATCCCCGTAGTTACGTGCAGCGCGGAGCCGCCGGGCCAGGAACGAATCGTCTGTTGTAACCAGGCCGCCCTCGCCGGCTACCAGCAGCTTGGTGGGTGAGAGTGAAAAGACCTCGGCGTCGCCGAAGGTGCCGATCGGCTTGCCCTGCTGTGTGCTGCCGAAAGCGTGCGCGGAGTCGAAGATCAGCTTGAGATCGGATCGCGACGCGATACGAGTAAGCGATTCGGTATCGGCTGGATTGCCGTGAATGTGTACGCCGAGGATGGCTGTCGTTCGTGAAGTGATGCGCCGGGCCACGTCGAGCGGATCGATGTTCCAGGTGTCGGGCTCGCAATCGGCAAACACCGGGCGGATGCCGTTCCAGAGCAGGGCTTCACCCGAAGCAGAAAACGTGAATGATGGAACGATGACTTCGCCTGCGATGCCGAGCGCTTTGAAGACAAGCATTAGTCCGGATGTACAGCTCGAGACGGCGACACAGTGTTTCACGCGCAGCCGTTCCGCGACAACGCTCTCCAGCCTTTCAACAAGCTCCGCATTCGTAATCAGCCCGGACTTGTAAACTTCCCGGTAGAGGGAAGCCACATCTTCCCACGCGGGAAGAGTCGGCTGCATGAAACGCAGCGATGGGGTCTGTCGCTCGCGAGCGATAGCCGGCATGATTAAAGGATTCATAGAGCCCCCAGTTGAAATGAGAAGTCGTTTCCGATTGAGAAAGTGCTGCCCCGTGCAGATGTGCGGGCCATGCACGATGGCTTTATTTCCGGAAACGGCGTTGAGTCAGAGACTGTTCAGTGCTTCTTTGGCTTCGCGAGCACCATTAAGGAAAAACCGCCAAGAATCAGGGCCGCTGCATCCGGATGCATTTTGAAAAAGAGTTGCCGTGGCAGCTTCGCCAAGGCTGTGCGCAAAGATCGTGCAGGCCGCTCGGTTGTGGTACCGGTATATCGCCAGTCGATAACGTCAAAGCCGCATTCTTCCATCACATCGAGAAAGAGTGGACGGGTGAAATAGTGGAGATGTCCGGCGGTCTTTCTCAACGTCTGCGGAAGACCGCGTATCAGTGCCTGCACGGAAAGATCCAGCGGCATGTGCACAATGCAGTAACTCGCTCTTTCACGCAGTGAACGCAGAAAGCGGAAGTAGTCGTCCACATGCTCCACGATGTCGAGTGCGAGCACCAGGTCGCAGTGCCCGACAGCGTGGCTGTCCGAGTCGCCCATAACAAAGCCCAGGCGATCGTTCACTCGATTGAGGCACGCTGCAAATGCCTGCGGAGAGACTTCAAGGCCGATAAACCTGCAATGCGATGGCAGTGCCTTCTGCATCTCCACCAATACCTGGCCCGAACCACAGCCGATCTCACAGATCAACTCCGGATCAATTCTGTTCTTCCTGAGAAGCGACAATGCATGCGTGGCTTTCCATGCGGAGTCTTCCAAATGCCATGAGGGGCGCAGGTTCTCGTAGTGTCCAACGGTATAGAGCGCTGACGCCATTTCAGAATCGAATCTCTTTTATGTGCCGTGTCTGATCGCCGTCAATCGGCACTGGTTGATGTGAGCGAGAACGCGGTCGCCAAACGCAACTGCGGAGGGGCGTGGAGGCAGCAGGATACGGAACGTTTGTCAGGCTGGATTGCGTTGTATCACGATGTCGTCGTATTGCACTTCCACACTCACCGAGCGATTGAGCATCGCAACTGACAGGATGAGCCGTGTCTGGTTCTGTATTCTTTCGAGAATTCCTTCAAGGCCCGCAAGCGGCCCAGTTTTCAGACGCACTTTATTCCCAATCACAAGACGCGGAATTGACTCCATATGAGCCTTGCTCGCGACGGCAATACGAATCGCTTCTATCTCCGCTGTATCGACTTCCAGCAGCGTTTTCCCTGAGCTGACGATGCCGAGCACGCCGGGAACCTGCAGCACCGGAAGCCTGTTCTCCGGATTAAGCCGGCAAAAGATGTAGCCCGGAAACAACGGCACTTCCACGCGCTTTTTCCGGTCTGCCCAGCGATGCACTTCCATGGTCTTTGGGGAGAAAATCTCGTAGGACTTCGAAGTCAGCGACGTTTCGCACCGATAGAGATCGCGTTGCCGTATCTGTAAGGCAAACCAGGGATAGATCGGTTCTGTCCTGGGGGTCTCGATCATTCCGGAAAGGCCGATGTCGTTTTTGGGGCAAGCTACCGCCATTAGAGTTACAGCACCCGAATGGTAACTGGAAGTCGACCAATAAATACGCGCACTGGTAACTTGCAGTTAGTGCCAGATGAAACGTTAGTTACTATGACTTTCGCCCCATTCGAGCGTCATTGATACACATCAAGAGCCCTTGAGGCGCCCCGGCAGGGAACGGGTCGACAATCCGAGCGGATAGTGAGACCAGCGGTTTATTGCTCTCATTCGATTGTGTTTATAAGCGGAGTGACGGCTGCGGCCGTCAGAGCCTGCAGTGTGACTTACGTCACTGTGGCCAGGGAGCCAGTCCTTCCGGAGACCAGGCGGCGATGATAACTCTGGCTATCTTCGCAATCGTTATTTCACCTTCCTGCTCTGCCCCCCATGAATGATCGGCATTGTCATAAGTGAACGCCGAGATTACGACCATTCCCTGTTTTGTCGAAACTGCGCCGACATCGTTTCGTACTGCTTCGAGCGACCCGGTTTTGTTGGCAATTGACTCTTCGGTGGCTCCCGGCAATGTGTCCAGATAACGCGGAATGCCGCCGCGGTAGAACTGCAGGTGCAGCATCTTCTGGGCAGCCCCGCACAATGCGCGATCCTCGGGTTTCGCTGGTGCGCCGAGCTGGCAGGTTGCCAGGCGCGTCATCAAGGTGGCCATCTCGCGTGCGGTCGTCTTGCCAAGCCCAAAGCGTTTCTGGTCTTCAGGCATAGTTACGCCCGGTGGAACAGGGGTGAAGATCTTTTTATAAAGATAGGTGTTGTTCAGCCCGAGGGCCGCGATGGTTTTATCGATGTTTTCGATTCCAAGATGATCGATGGCGAGGTTCGTCGCCGTGTTGTCGCTCATTACGATCATCATGGTGAGCGCATCTTTGAACGTGATCCTGGTGGGGGTATCGAGAAAGAGCAGAACGCCCGACCCCGGAACCTGGTCTTTAGACGATAGTGCGATCGGGTCGGAGAAGCTGGCCTTGCCTTCCCGTATTTGTCGCAGTGCCTCGTACAGAATTGCGAGTTTGATGACCGATGCCGTCTGAACAGGCTCGTCGGGGTGAATGGCAACAGTCTCGTGAGTGCGCAGGTTCTCCGCGTAGAGCGTCACGTGCCCGCGGTGTGACTCGGCGATCTGGTTTACCTGTTGCTGCAGCGCGCCAATGTCGGCTGCATCCGCAGGCTTGAACGTACAAAAAAACAGCAGCACAAGAAGGCCCGGAATCCGCATGGCGGAATTCTATGCGACTCAAGCCTCCCCCCGTCGAGATTGGGTAGAGGCAGTGCTTTCGCTACAATGGGAAAGGCCGTCCAGGCCAGTGTCTTCACTATGCCGCTGTATGCAGCGGGGTCAAAAAACTTTTTGATAACCTCGCCGCAGAACCAGGATGTCAGTCGAAATGAGCTTGGGCGACACCGCTACCGTAGACCTAACAAACTGTGATCGAGAGCCGATTCATATTCCCGGCAGTATCCAGAGCCACGGCTTCCTGCTCGGCCTGAAGCTGCAGCCGGATGGACGATTGCACGTCGTTACCGCCAGTGAGAACGCAGCCCAGTACCTCTCGCTTCCGCTCGATCGCATTCTCGACGCAGAGTTGAACAACCTCGTAGAGCACGACCTCGTCGAGGCTCTTCATAAGGGGTTGCTCTCGGAAGGTTCAGCTGGAGATTTCGTTCGTTTCATCGGCACTGCCCGTCTGCCTGTTAGTGGAAGTCAACGGCACGATTTTCAGATCGTAGGGCATCGTCTTGCCGAACTGTTCATCCTTGAGTTTGAACGCACCGAGCACTCGGTAAGCCAGGCCGAGTTGAATGCTGTCCTCTCGAACTTTGTCGGCTCGATTGAAGAGCTCGATGATCGTACAGCGCTCTGCCAGGCGGTCACCTCGCAGATACGCGCTCTTACCGGTTTCGATCGCATTATGCTGTATCAGTTCGACGAAGAAGGCCATGGCACCGTTCTGGCTGAGGATAGAAATGACAAGCTGCCTTCTTACCTCGGACTTCATTTTCCGGCGACCGATATTCCGCAGCAGGCGCGCGCCCTCTATGTTCTGAATCGCATCCGCATCATCCCCGATGTCGATTACGAACCGTCGCCTTTGCTCTCCGTGCCGGAGATGAAAGACGCGCCGCCACTCGATCTTTCTTTGTCGATTCTGCGCAGCGTTTCGCCGATTCATCGCGAGTACATGCGAAACATGGGCACCGTCTCATCCATGTCCATCTCGTTGGTCACTGAGGGCCGCCTCTGGGGGCTTATCTCCGGCCATCATCACGAACCGCGCACGGTTCCGTACCTGGTCCGCTCAGCCTCTGAGGTCCTCAGCCGCATCACCACCTCGCATCTGCTCGCTCTCCATCGCTCGTCGCAGATGGCCCATGCGATTCGTCTCAAGTCGGTGCACGGCCAACTGCTCTCTTTCATGGCGGCTGGCGAGAACTACATCGACGGCCTCGCCCGGCATCCGGTAGAGTTGCTTGCCGTTACCGGTGCACAAGGCGCTGCTATCGTCGTCGGCGAGCGTTGCATCCTGCTGGGCAAAACACCGTCTCAGCAGGCGGTGCTTGCGTTTGCGCAGTGGTTCTCAAAACGCGGCCGCGAGGACGTCTTTGCCACCAACCAGATTGAATTGGAATGCGGAGAGGTTGAAGAGCTTCGGACTGAAGCCAGCGGCATCCTGGCGATCTCGCTTTCCCAGGTGCATCGCATGCAGATTCTATGGTTCCGGCCGGAGATCCTGCAGACGGTGCAGTGGGCCGGTGAGCCTGCGAAGAGCGAGGAGTTTGTCAACGGTGTCCGTCAGATCCATCCCCGCAATTCCTTCTCGTCGTGGAAGGAGATTGTTCGGGGCAAATCGCTTGCCTGGACATCGGTTGAGATCGAATCAGCCAGGGAATTCCGCAGCATCGTGCTCGAAATTGTGCTGAAGCGTGCCGAAGAGCTGGCGGAGATGGCCTCTGAGCTGGAGTCTTCGAACCGTGAGCTTGAGGCATTCTCCTATTCGGTATCGCATGACCTGCGGGCGCCATTCCGCCACATCTCGGGTTTTGCGGAATTACTGCTGGAGAACGAAGCATCGCGCCTGAGCGACACGGGCCGCCGCCACCTCGCCACCATAGCGCAGTCAGCACAGTTCGCGGGCCTGCTGGTGGATAGCCTGTTGAATTTCTCCCGCATATCGCGCACGCAGTTGGAGATCCACTCCATGGCGATGAAGCCGCTGGTGGAGGATGTGTGGCGCGATGTCGTGCAACAGGAGATTGGAGAGAGGCAGGTTGAAATGGTCATCGGCGACCTGCCTGTCGTCGAAGCGGACCTGAACCTGCTGCGGCAGGTATGGCGCAACCTCATCTCCAATGCGGTGAAATATACCCGCCCCTGCGATCACGCCCGAATCGAAGTCAGTTGTGAGCAGACTCCCGACGAGTACGTTTTTGCCGTACGTGACAACGGGGTTGGATTTGAGGGCGAGTACGCGCATAAGCTCTTCGGCGCATTCCAGCGGCTGCATCGAATGGAAGAATTCGAAGGCACAGGTATTGGCCTGGCGAACGTCCGCCGCATCATAGCAAGGCACAACGGAAGAACCTGGGCGACCGGGGAGGTAGGAAAGGGTGCGGTCATCTCTTTCAGCCTTCCGGCCGTTCAATCTATAAGCCGTCGTGGCTCAGTTCCCGATTCGGAGGGAACCGAAGCCCCGCAAACACCGAAACTGGACGCTTGAATACATGCTTAAGCCAATTTTGCTGGTGGAAGACAACCCCAACGATCTCGAGCTGAGCCTTGCAGCGCTCGCCAAGAGCGGTCTTGCGAATGACGTGATCGTCGCCCGGGACGGTGCGGAAGCCAGGGATTACCTTTTCTGCACCGGCGTTTACGCTGGCCGGCCTGCGGGCCTGCCCGCAGTAGTTTTGCTTGATCTCAAGCTGCCCAAGGTGGATGGACTCGAGTTGCTTCACATCATCCGCAACAGCCCTGAAACGAATCGTCTGCCGGTCGTCATCCTCACCTCGTCCCGTGAAGAGAGCGACGTTGCTTCCGGTTATCGCCTGGGCAGCAATGCGTATGTAGTCAAACCTGTAGAGTTTTCGGCATTTTTCAAAGCCATTCAGGATTTAGGGATATTTTGGGCGGTATTGAATGAACCGCCCCCGGTTCCCCGAGGAAAGCCGAACAATGGGCAGCAGTAACACACTAGAAAAACAATATTTATTTCTCCATCTTGAAGACAATCCACTGGACGCCGAGTTGACTGTCAGCCGTCTCTCTGCCGCCGGAATTTCGTGTGGCGTGACGGTGGTTTCTTCACGAACGGCATTTGAAGAAGCCTTCGCGAATGGAAGCTTTGACCTGGTTCTCGCCGACTATTCTCTGCCCGATTTCGATGGTCTTGCCGCGCTGAAAATTGTCCGGCAAATTTCAGCGCGCATCCCGTTCATCTTCGTCTCCGGAGTCCTTGGAGAAGACGTTGCAGTGGAAACGCTGCTCTCCGGGGCAACCGATTATGTGATCAAGCAGAAGATGGATCGCCTTGTTCCTGCCGTCCTTCGTGCGCTTTCCGAGCACGAGGAATACAAGTCGCGCCAGCGGGCTGAGGTTGAGGCCCGCGAAGGTGAAGAGCGATTCAAGAAGCTTACCAACAGTCTGCCCGCGATGGTGTGGACCTGCGATCTCGAGGGCAGGCTGACCTATACCAACCTGCAGTGGGATCGCAATGTCGGCGGCGCAAAGCTCTGGTGCGATCCTGAGATTATCCATGCGTCCGATTTGGAAGTCTGCGAAGCTCTCTGGTCAGGAGCCCAAAAGCAGCAGGAGCCTTTCGAGGTGGATTGCCGTTTCAGGATGCGCAACGGCGAGTATCGCTGGAACCTTGTCTGGGCAGCGCCTATCCATAACGACAAGAAACAGGTAACGGGATGGGTGGGCACCTGCACGGATACCGAGCAGCAGCGCTTTCGCGACGCCCAGTTCCGGACCGCCGAGAAGCTCGCCCTTACCGGTCGCATGGCTTCCGTCATCGCACACGAGATCAACAATCCGCTCGAAGCAATGACGAATCTCTTCTACCTGCTTCGTAACGAAGTAGAGGCCACAGAGAAAGGCCAGGTTTATTTCTCGCAGGTAGAGCACGAGCTTCTGCGCATCTCCACCATTACGAAGCTTACCCTGCAATGGTCCCGCGAGGGCGGCATGGTTACGCGTCAGCGCGCGGTGAGCCTTGTCGATGAAACCCTGCGCCTCTTCCAGGGAAAACTGGCGAACCGCAACATTCATCTCGACAGAGAGATCGAAGATGTGGAGTTCTTCGCCGTCGGTGGAGAGATCCGCCAGGTGCTTGCGAACCTGCTGAGTAATGCCATCGATGCAGTCGATCTTGGGGGGCACATCACCCTGGGTGCAAGATCGCTGCAACGGGACGGGATTCAATTCGTAGAGCTGTCCGTGCAGGACGACGGTGCGGGGATCGAACCCGAACGTCTGCCCGCTCTTTTCGGTCCGTTCCACAGCACCAAGGGTGCTCTCGGCAACGGCCTGGGCCTCTACATCTCGAAGGAAATCGTAGACCGCCATGGCGGACAGCTCATTCCAGAATCGACCGTAGGGCTCGGCACCACCATGCGCGTTCTTCTTCCGGCAAATCAGCCCGGCACGGCGAAGGAGTAGCTTTGTCGACCAAGGGAATCGCAACAGCGCTTAGAAGTGGAACTGCGGAGGCGCACGAGGCTCTCGAAGGCGAGTTGCGCCTCGCCAGCTCCGCTCTCTCGCTGGCCGAATATGTCCATACCCTGCAGACTTTCGAAGGCTTTGTCTCACGTTGGGAAGATGAAGCGGAGCAGGCATGTCCCCCTCATCTGAAGCCCACCTTCGAACAGCGCCGCCGCGCACGCCTCTTACAGGGTGACCTACGGCACTTCGACGCGTCGAAGGCAGAGGAGCAACCGCGGATTCCGCCAATTACGAATACCGCTGCATTCCTCGGCAGCATGTATGTGATGGAGGGTTCCACGCTCGGCGGACAGATGATCGCGCGCCACGTCGAATCGCATCTGCACCTCAGCAATGGTGATGGATACAGCTACTTCCTCGGACACGGAGCCAACACCGGCAGGATGTGGAAGGAATTCATCGAAATTCTTAATCGCGAATCGCAGGATCTACCCGAAGCCGAGATCGTGTCGTCCGCCAGGCGAACGTTCGAATCCTTCCGCGCCTTCATTCAATCGCGGCAGGGGTAAGAGGAAAACCAGGGGAAATCCCTAGTGGTTCGCCTGGAGCATTTACTGTACTGTCGCTGCGGAGCCAGCTTATGTTGGCTCTGCTACAAGTTCATGCACTAATCGCCTGTGGAAGGGGTGTTCCCATGGCCCTCCAACGAAAAAAGACACTTCTGATCGCCGATGACCATCCTCTGATGGCCGAAGGAATTGCGCGCCTGCTCGCCGGCGAGTACGAGATCATTGGCCTCTCGTCGAATGGCCGCCAGCTGTTGACAGACGCGGTCGCTCTGAAGCCGGACATGATCGTGCTCGACATCAGCATGCCCGATCTGAACGGCATTGAGGCCGCGAGGCGGCTACGCGAGATCGATCCAGCGGTAAAGCTTATTTTTGTGACGCAGCAACTGGACCCGCAGTACCTGAAAGCCGCCTTTCGAGCGGGCGCTTCCGCCTACGTGGTGAAGCAGTCCGTCTCCAAAGAGCTGATCCTGGCCGTCCGGCAGGTGGCGATGGGGATGTGCTACGTCACCCCGTTTCTCGAAGAAGCGGTTGGTTTCGCGCCGGTTTCCGAACTGCGCCGCAGTCTTCCGCAGGCCGGAGAGCTCACCAACCGCCAAAGAGAGGTTCTTCAGCTGGTCGCTGAAGGCAAATCTGCCCGCGAGATTGCTTCCGCCTTGAACATCGCATGCAAGACCGTGGAGTTTCACAAGAAGGCACTTATGGACCAGACCGGTCTGCGGACAACTGCTGAGCTCACGCGATACGCAATCATGCATGGCATAACGCCTATCTAAATAATGCGCTTCCCATTCGAACGAAGAGGAGTGCCGGATATGACCTGGCACTCCTTTTCGTTTTGCCCTTAATGCTCCAGCGGAATGCGAACGGTAATCGTGGTTCCATGGCCGGGGGAGGATTGAATCTGGCAGGTGCCCCCCACGAGCCGCGCTCTTTCCTGCATGCTGATCAGGCCAAGGCCGGACGCTCCGTTCTTGGAGTCGGGATCGAAGCCCTCGCCGAAGTCCATGATCTTCAGCTCCACGGCCCCGTTCGACCCGCCCAGCGCAATCTTCACGTGGGTGCGCCCCGCATGCTTTGCCACGTTGCGCAGACCCTCCTGCGATATCCGGTAGATCGCTGTCACAACGTTCATGGGAAGGTCTTCCGGCAGTTCGCCGGGGTTAAACGTCGTCGGCATGCCTTCACGGCTTTCGAACTCTTCGACCAGTGACCTTAAGGCCACGGACAGGCCCAGGTCTTTCAGGATCGCCGGGTGCAGCCTGTGCGACATCTGGCTCACATCCGTGTTGATCGCCTGCAGCTCGTGCCTCGCCGATTCGACCTGCTCTGAGACAGGCCTGGTTTCGCCGGATGCATCGAGGGTAGAAAGCAGCATGTCCAGCAGGCTGAGACGCTGGCTCACATCGTCGTGCAGTTCGCGTGCAATTCTCTCGCGCTCTTCCTCCTGCACCTTAAACAGGTGACCGGTCAGCCCGCGCAGCTCTTCTTTCGTTCGATTCAGCCGGAAGGCGGCCTGCTCGATCTCGGATTCCAGTTCTTCTTTCTGGCGGGAGATCATCTGTTCTGCTTCGCGGCGAAGAGTGATGTCCTCAACCATCAGCAGAAGGACCTTGTGTCCGTCAGTCGCCAGAACCTGGCCTTTGATGGAGAGGATCTTTTTGTGCGACGTGCGAGAATCATGCTCGAACTCCATGCGGGACCCCGGCGATTCTAAAAGCCCTTTCAGGCGTTCGGACATATAATCGAGCCCCCACATGAAATAGAAGAGATCAGGCAGAGAACGGCCTTCCAGCTCCTTGGCGCCCAGCTGAACCAGTTCGCGAAATGCGGTATTCGCGCTCTGAATCTCATTGTTCTGCTTCAACACCACGATCGGTACAGGCACACTCTCAACCACCGTGCTGGCGAAGTCGTTGGCTTCGAGCAGGTGCTGCTGGCTTCGGCGAAGCTGATCGATATCCAGCAGAACGACGACCAGCCCCTCGATCTTATTGTCTGCCGTTCGATACGGGCGGACGCGCAGCAGATACCACCTGCCCTGCCTGTCCTGCACTTCAACTTCGCGAGTTCCCAGCGAATCCAGAACCTCATGCAGAATCGGCTCGATATCGTCGATGCTCAATTGAAGCCGGATTTCGGTAATCGAACGGCCGATGTCCGCCGCTCTCACACTGAGCAGCCGCTGCATCGGCGGCGTGAACTGCCTGATATGCAGATCGCTGGTAAGCATGAGCAGTGGGATATTCACGCTGTTCAACAGGTTCGTAAGATCGTTCCCTGTCTGGGTCAACACGTTATTGCGCTGCTGGAGCTCTTCGTTTACCGTCTGCAGTTCTTCGTTCGCCGACTGCAGCTCTTCCTTCGTCGTTTCGAGCTCCTCGTTCGTGCTTTGCAGCTCTTCGTTCGCCGATTGAATCTCTTCATTGGCCGACACCAGTTCCTGATTGCGCGCATCGCGCTCTTCTACCAGCGATTGCAGGTGGAACCGTGTCGAGGTGAGGTCCTGCCGGAGCTGGGCGATCAGCTTGTCCTTCTCGTCCGTGGAGAGACTCGATGCTCCCGTCTGGTCGAAGGGTCTGGTCTGTGCAGCCTTATTTGCCGATTGAAACAGCACCAGGAAGCAGCGCGGTCTGGCGACAGCGCTCGTGATCGGCAGCACATCGATCTGAACGCTTTCTTCGCCTGTCTCTTCGTCAATCAGCGTGGCGGTTGCGGTGGTAGGCACGTTCTCGCGTATGGTGCGCTGTATTGCGTTGCGAGCTTCGCCCGCGATTCCCTCTTTCAGAACGCGGAGCAGGTTCCAGCTCACGCCTCCTGGCGCCAGCTCCACGTAGGGGCCGGTTTGCCCTCGGGACTGCAGGACGTTCAATCGTTCATCCACAATCAGGCCGGGGGGGCCGAACCGCGCCAGGACAATTCTATCGGCGGATCGCTGCAATTCCAGCTCAGGCCAGATGTTCGTCTCAATCGGCATTACCGGGTTTGATGATCGCGAGAGCCCGGGCGTTTGCGAGAGCGCGTAGCTGCGCGGCAGATCGTAAATGTGCGGAAGGCTCGCTCCCGACTTCATGTAGATCTTGTGCTTCCGATCGACGGTGCTGAAGATGTCGCTATAGTCTCGTAATCCCTCCGACATGCCGAGCAGCATGTAACCACCAGGCTCAAGCGCATAGTGAAAGGTGACCATCACCTGCCTTTGAAGAATCTGGTTGAAATAGATCATCACGTTGCGGCAGCTGAGGATGTCTATATGCGAGAACGGAGGATCGCTGCAGAGATTCTGGCGGGCGAAAATGCAGGTGTCACGGACACGTTTTGAAACCTGATACCCACGATCTGCTTTCACAAAGAAGCGTCGCAGGCGCTCAGCGGAAATCTCTTCGATCAGCGTCTCCGGATAGATGGCGACACGGGCCATTTCAATGGACTGCTCGCTCGCATCGGTTCCGAATATCTGAATCGGAACATCCAGGTTTTTCGAGGAGAGATACTCGATGAGCGTGATGGCCAGCGAGTAAGCTTCCTCGCCGGTGGAGCATCCCGCACACCAGACGCGGATAGGCTTGTCCGGCTGCCTGTTTTGCAGCAGCGTCGGCAGAACATTTTCGCGAAGAGATGCCCAGAATCCTGTATCGCGAAAGAACCGGGTCACATTGATGAGAAGTTCTTCCTGCAGGATGCGGACTTCATCGGGCCGGATCTGAAGGAACTTGTAGTATTCAGCCAGGCTCTCCTTGCGAAGCAGGATCAGGCGCCTGGCCATTCGACGTCGCAATGTCTCGGGCTTGTACTGCCGAAGCTCCAGTCCCGATGTACTGCGTAACAGTTGCAAAATACGCTGAAAAGATTGCTCATCATCCGGTGGTGTGATTCCCTCTTCTAAAGAGCGGACCTCCGGGCGCGCAAACTGCGTTGCGAGTTTGCCAAGTTCGATGGCGATCTGATCAGGCGGCACCACGAGATCTACATGGTCCGCTGCGATCGAATTGCGAGGCATCCCCGGCTGCGCCGCCGTTCCAGGACTTTGCACCAGCGCGAAACCGCCCTCGCCTTTAATTGCCTTCAGTCCCAGTGCTCCGTCGCTGTCCGCTCCGGACAGCACAACGCCAACCGCGTGGTTTTTCTGCTCCGCCGCGAGCGAGCGGAAAAACGTATCGATGACCAGCGAGTGCGCCGTGCCCGAGGTGCGGCTTTCCACGTGAAAGTTTCCGCCCCGCAGTTGCAGCCTCTGGTCAGGCTGCAATATGTAGATGTTATTCGGTTCAGGCCGCGTCCCGTGCGTTACCGGACGCACCGGCATCCGTGTGTATCGCTCCAGTATCTCGCTGAGAAAGCTCTTGTGATCTGGAGACAGGTGCGTCACCAGCACAAACGACATGCCGGTTTGGACATCCAGGTTTTCCAGAATCTCGCGAAGCGCCGCAAGGCCCCCTGCTGACGCACCGATGCCAACCACCGGGTAGGGAAGCACCGGCGGCTGATTCTCTTCGGATGACTCTATTGAGAGTTCCGGAAGAGCTTCCTCCGCGAGCCCGCTAATTACCCCACTCTGCTCTGGCGCGGTTTCCAGCTCTGTCGATTCCGTTTCTGAAATCGCGTCATGATCAACCGTATCCAACTCGTCTGGCGCTTCTGGTTTTTGCGTCTCGTCTGGCATGGCAGTTTCACCCTTTCACCGACTAAAGAATACATCTTCGGAGATAAAATCGAGCGTGTAAGACCGGTTGGTAAGTCACCCTTGAAGTGCCGAGAAGAAGGCCATATGCGCACATTCAGTCGCCTGCAACAGGAATCGAACAGAATAGGTGCGGAGTTTCTCATCACCAAGCTCGATACTGCTTTGATCCTGCTGAATACGGCTGACACAACCGGATCGGAAGAGGCACGACGGCGGATACGAAGTTACGCTCAGGATGCCTATGATTCTGTGGTGCCACTGCAACAGCGGGTGATCATGACGCCACTTCAGAAAGAGCTGTATCAGCAAAGGATAAGCGCGCTTCAGCTGAGGCTGAAGGCCGATACGAAGACAGCCTGAGCACTCTGGGGGAAACCCCAGCGATTAAGACTGAATCTCCTGCGAGGCATCTAAACTCGCATGTCAGCCAGAAATGTTGTCGTCATCGGAGCTTCCGCGGGCGGAGTTGAGGCTGTTCGCAAGCTGATATCTCTTTTGCCTGCCGATCTCCCGGCCGCCGTCTTCATCACCCTCCACCTGCCAGAGCGTGGCCAGTCGCCCCTCACGGATATCTTCAGTCGAGAGAGCGCTCTGCCTGTAATTCACCCATGGGAAGAAACAGAGATCCAGGAAGGTCACATCTACGTGGCTCCTCCCGACTTCCATCTGCTTCCCGGTTCTCACACTGTTCGGTTGAGCCGCGGGCCCAAGGAAAATCTGATGAGGCCATGTATCAACACGATGTTCCGGTCGGCTGCAGAGGCGCACGCGGAACGAGTCATAGGCGTGGTGCTCACCGGGCTTCTCGATGACGGAGCAGCAGGGCTGTGGGAGATTCAACAGCGGGGAGGCGTAACGGTCGTCCAGCATCCCGAAGAAGCTACTTTCAGCTCGATGCCTCAAAACGCAATTCGAGGCGTGAAGGTGCAACATATCCTGCGCATTGCCGAGATTCCGGCCGTCATATCAGAGGTTGTCAGGCGAGAAAACATGGCACATATCGCTCCAGTAAGGGAGCCGGTAACAGAGGAACCCGCAATCCAGTCATGTCCGGAATGCCAGGGTGCGATGAAACGCCATACCTTCGGGCGTCTCATCGGCTACTCCTGTCACATCGGACATCGCTTCAGTCAGCTTTCCATGATCGCCGAGAAAAGCGCCGTCGTCGAACAGTCGTTATGGAAAGCTCTCTCGCAAAGTGAAGAACTTGTCGTCCTGCTGGAAGAGGTTTACCTGGATGCAGATGAGGCAAGCGCGCCTGCCCTGCTCAGGGAGATCCATCAAAGAAAGGCAAGCCACGCCGTGCTGGAGCGCATGATGGAACGGAGCTCGGAGACGCCTCTGCTTTAGCGCTTCCCGGTCGCAGGCACCGTCGTCCATCGGTACGGCATCGCACAAGCCGCGCTCAGTCCTTGTGAACGATGTGCTTCAGTATCGGAAGAAGACAAGCTGGGTGTGTCGGAACAACCGGCATCACCTGTGTCTCCCGGTAGCGCCTTCTGACACTGGGTCCATCCAGCTGCAGGATCCTGCCCGTGGAGAATTGATCTTTCAACCGCTGAATCAGCTGCTCCCACTCGTCGTCCCTTACTGAATGACAGAGGACTGCCAGGTCCGCAGCCGGCATGATCTTCAGCCTGATGAGGTCTTTCGTCTGGAACGAAACGACTCCATACCCGGAGCCCTCAAAAAGCATTTTTCTGGACTCGAGGAGGCACTGGTCATCTCCAACCAACAGCAACTTGTAGCCGGGCTCTTTGTGTTTTGGGAAATGAATCAGCACGGGATACCTTCTCGCGAACGCATCTTCGAATGAAGCCGGCAAAGTGTCCTGCCGCTCAGGCTGCTATCCGTCACGGTCAAGAATGATTCTCCGCCGGGCATATATCAACCCGGATGACTCCCAGTATTCGCGCACCGAGGGAGTTCCCTAGCTCACAGGCGGCAAGCCAGCAAATACACTCGGAGCGTTTCGCATTGTCGTGGGGCGTTATTGCAGTGCAAACGGGAGCGATCGCGAGAAACAAGGGTCTGAATCGGCCGCTTGTCATTGCCAGGTTAGACAAGGCATGAAGCCCGGTTCACCTCAAATTAGAAATGAAAGTATGTCACCACTGACGCCCTCTTTGTCAGCGTCTTCCCCCTTGATGCGGGGGCCAAACGAGTTCTGTATCTCAGAGGAGACAGGTCTTGCACGACGATCCGAGTAATGGCGCGGCTTCAATCTCAATCTTCGGAACCGAAAAGATTCTAACGGGGCATGCTCAGCGCATAAGTCTGCCCAAGGGGGCTGCGATACGTCAGCATCCTGAAACTCCCCGCTTTGCGCATGTATTGTTGTCTGGTCTCATCGCAACATCTCTCCGTTTCAAAGAAGGTAGATCCGTATTCACCCGGGTGCAGTCAGCAGGCGATCTCATTGAGATCGACCACGTGCTGGGTTGCTATCAGGCAGATACCGTGAGTCGAGTGCTTATTCCCGGCGTAGCCGTGCGCATTCCATTTGCAACCCTGCAATCCACGATTGAAGAAGATGCCGGCTTAAGGAAGGGCCTGCTTCGTTCGCTTGGTCAACGCGTGCTTGAAGCGGAATGTTTGTCTGCGTGTAACCTGGTGCATCCACTGGAGCAACGGCTTGCGCGGTATCTCCTCGACATCGCGCAAAGGATGAACGTAATCTCCATTCCGCTGACACAAGGGCAACTCGCGCAACTGCTGGGGGTGCGACGTACTTCCATCGTTTTCACCGCCGGAGAGTTGCGCAGAAAGAAGCTGATCGATTTTCGCCGGGCCTCCATCCTGATCCAGGACAGCCTGCAACTTGAGCAGGCGGCTTGCGATTGTTATCGGAAGATCGCTAACTATCGGGTGGTGGATGCAGGGGCTTCGGCATCAGGCGATCTCGCCCTGGCTGAACAGCAGGTTGCGTAGACAAGTGCGCTCCTGGAGCGTAGTGATCCATGGACTTCATGTTTCTCTACGCTGGATGAAGAGCAGTATTTTTTCGATATCTATGAAGTGCCGGAAACAAGAAAGCTGCACGCCGTTCTTGCCATGCATCAATTCATGGATGCACAGCCTCTCAAGGCAGGACCTGGCGTTGCTTATCGAACAAACAAGTTATCTCGCAAAATCGTCTTCTGCGATCGCCGAGGACGGGCAGGCAATTGTCCGGATTAGTCGTTCGAGGATTCTCGAATCGTGGATTTGCCTTTCGCAGTCCGTTTCGATTCTAAGCTGGCGTCTGGATCAAAACGGTGAAGAGATTAGTGCTTGATCATGGCTGTGAAATATCTCACGTGACCGGGTAAGCGCTATAACGCAAGTTGCCTGCGGTAATGCTCCTGTCGATATGAGTTAACTCTTCAGGAATGTTTTGTCTCTCATGCTTAAAACAGGGTAAGTCCCCAGTATTTTTCCATTTTGCTGCTTACTAAGATCGCGACACATGGTGAGCCTCCCCCAGTCTCATTTCCTTACCACTGTTTCGCGTTGGTTGGATCGACCGAGCAGACTACGTTCCGTGTGCATCGAGTTGTCGAACTGCTGTGTTGCTGTTTCTGCAGCAGGCAATAAGAACGGCTATATGCGGCCGCTGGAAGACAACGAACACTCAGATCGCTGAAACTTCCTGGCTGGAAGCAGTTCACCATGAGTCTGGCCGTCAGTGACTGCGGCCAGGTAGGGCTAAGTTTCTGGAGATGGATAGGGCTCCCGCATTGTAAGTGGCACTCAGGCCTTCGCTGGCCGTCCCTTCCGTACGGCCAGCACTTTTTGCCGAATCGGAGAAGTTATGTTCGAAACCCTCGCCGTATTTTGCCTGCGTTACGAAACACCCAACGAGATCATTCAGCGTGTCGTCTATGTCGAGAAATACGATGGGGCTTACGACCTTGTGATTGCGCAGGCTCCCAGGAAGAAAGACGCACGCCACTTCACAGATCCTTGTTTCATCGGGAAAAAGGAAAAATTTGTGTCCGGCCATGAAGCGATGGTCAACGCGGAGAGCCTCGTCGACTGCTATCAGAAGCAGGGCTGGCTGCTGGTAGGCGGCAACCTCGAACAGCTGGCGAATTAGAGAAGCTAAGGACACGCTCCAGGGTAAACGCCCGTTTACTCTGCGCATCGTAGTTGACTCAAAGACGAAAGCAACAGCCATTAGCATTCGACCGGTTGATCGAGAGATAACCGGGACTGCAATAGACGATCAGCTCCCTGACCGGCAGTTTACTTACTCATTTGGAAGGGAAAGTTTCTGGCGGAGAGAGGGGGATTCGAACCCCCGATAGAGCTTTAGACCCTATAACGGTTTAGCAAACCGCCGCCTTCAGCCACTCGGCCATCTCTCCTGGTTGGACTGACCCAGTATACCGAACTTTTTGCCGAAACCGGCAAGTCTTCTGGGCAACCCCTCCAAGCAGGCGTGTTTTAGGCGTTTCAGGGGCATCTCCATCGCCCTCGAGGGGGCATCCTAGTTTTTGGTCGACAGGTTTCAAGCATGCACGGCCCGGCGCGGAAGATTTACCGGGCGCCTGAGCCTACGGAATTTCCTAATGAGGTGCTGCTATGAGCGACAAATATACGGATCAGACTCTAACCGGAACCACCGTCGTTGCCCACTTTGCCGATGGAGAGAGCGCGCATCGCGCCATCCTCGAACTGCGTGATATGGGTTTTGACACCAGCACGATCGGCGCCGCTTTTCACAGCAATCCTGGCGGCGGAACCAACGAGCATTTCGACACAATTGGTAAGGTCGGTTCACACTTCGAAGCTGCGGGAGCAACTTCAGACACCAGCGCCGTTACCCCCAGCGGGCTCGCAACTGGCGCCGGCAGCACTGGAGCGGGTGCATCCCGCCCCGGACCGATTCCGGGCGGTGGCATCCCGAGCACGCTGCCGCATTCGATTCCGAGCACCATCCCAAGCACGCTGCACCCCGAGTCTGTAGCGCCTAACACCGCTAAGCCGATTTCTGCGGTTCCTGCCGCGACCGGGGTAAGGGCTGACTGGTCCGACCGCCTCAATCCCATCTTCTCGAGCGAACCCACTTCGAGCAGCCGCAAACCGGTTGCCGATCCGGCAAAGGAAGCCAGGAAGGATGAAAAGGCAGCCGTAAGTGCGGCGAAGGCGGAAGAGAAGAGCAAGTCAGAATTCGGTACCGGCCAGGGCCGTCTTGGCCTCGAGCCGGTTTACCACCCCTATTCGGGAGCCGCATTCGAAACATCTTTTTCCAATATGGGAGCAACGCAGTCGCACGCGCGCCGCGTTTCCCAGGAACTGAGCCGCGGCGGTGCGGTGGTGACGGTGAACGCCGGTTCACGGCTGGCAGACGCCGAGCAGATCATCGGCCGGCACAACGGTGTCATTCGCTACGAAGAAGGCAATGCGGTGACGGGCGAGTCCGCTTATAACGCCACCCCGGCTCGCATGGAGCTCTTTGGCGAGATGCGTCGCGCCTACCCGCTCGATCCGGAAGCACCTGTCCGTAAGGCATCCTAACCAGCTAGTCGCGACACAATGGGCCTGCGCACGCGACGCAGGCCCATATTTCTGTTTTCCAGCCTCACACGCCGCGTTACTCTGGAATCCACCTCTTGGAGATTCCGGCAGTCACCCGCGTCCCCCAATCCGCACGAAAGCCAGCCACAGGACGCCTTCGCATGCTTCCGCTTGCGGCGGCCACCTTCTTCATGGTGTCCGGCGGCCCATACGGTATCGAAGACATCCTCGGAGGCGCGGGTTATCTTAAAGCGCTCGCCATTCTCGCGATCCTGCCATTCCTGTGGAGTTTCCCGACGGCGCTCATGATGGGTGAGCTCACCAGCGCCATCCCCTGCGAGGGAGGGTTCTACGTCTGGGTGCGGCGGGCTCTCGGTCCCTTCTGGGGATACCAGGAGGCCTGGCTTTCGCTCTCAGCCAGCATCTTCGACATGGCAATCTACCCCACGCTCTTTGTTCTCTACCTGAGCAAGGTTTATCCGGCCTGGACAGCCGGCTGGCGAGGCACTGCGTGGGAGCTGGCGCTGATCGCGGCCTGCTGTCTCTGGAATCTTCGCGGAGCTCCCGCCGTGGGCAGGGGATCCATCGTGTTGCTGGTTGTCCTGCTGGCGCCGTTTGGCGTTCTCGTGGGGCTTGCCTTCTGGCACGGCTGGCATCTGACCTCCGACCCGGCATGGAAGTCGCATAGCCCAACCGAAGCAGGACTTTCCACCGCCATCATCGTGGCGCTGTGGAACTACATGGGCTGGGATAACGCCTCTACCATTGCCCAGGAGGTGGAAAATCCCCAGCGCCAGTACGTCCGCGCCGTCTTCCTGAGCGCGATTGCTGTCGCGGTCATCTATATCGTTCCATTGCTGGCGATGGGCTATTCGGGATTCACCATCAAGGAGTTTTCGACGGGCTCGTGGGCAGATGCCGCGACCGCTCTCGGCGGCCCGCACCTGGGCCGGATCATTGCCCTCGGCGGAACGCTTACCGGGCTGGGCATGTTCAATTCGCTGATGATGTCCTACACGCGTCTCCCCGTGGTTCTGGCAGAAGATGGCATGCTGCCCGCCTTCATGATGCGGCGCAATCGCTACGGAGTTCCCTGGGTAGCTATGATCTTCTGTGCCGTAGCCTGGGCCATGGCGCTTCAGTTCAGCTTTGAACGGCTGATCTCGATCGACCTGGTTTTGTACGGTGGCAGCCTGATTCTGGAGTTTGTCGCGCTGGTCGTCCTGCGACTCAGGGAACCGGGCCTTGAGCGCCCGTTCCGTGCAGGAAATCTGCCCACGGCGATCTGCCTCGGCCTGATGCCGACCATGCTGATTGTGTATGCGGCTGTTTCTTCGCGGGACGAGAAAGTGGGGAAAATCTCGGCCCTGCTCTTTGCCGGGCTCGTCGCCCTGGCCGGACCGGTTTTCTATTCGATATCCCGCCGGCTGTGGGCGCCGCCGTCCGCTCCGCAGGAGCTTGAGGCGACGTCCTCCGGCGACTGAAAGCTACTTCTTGCTGCTGGCTTCCTTGTTCTTCTGGAAGTTCGCTGCTGCCTTCACGATGTGGTCGCGGGCATAAGCAGCATCGTGCCATCCATGAATCTCGACGCGCTTACCTTCCAGATCCTTGTAGATGGAGAAGAAGTGCGTGATTTCCTTGAGAATGTGCGGGTAAATCTCCGAGTAGTTCCAGACATCGGCATAGCGGGGATTGTTCTTACCGACCGCCAGCACCTTTTCGTCGAGAACGCCCTGATCGAGCATTTCCAGCAGGCCGATCGGCCGGACTTCCATCACGCATCCGGGGAAGCTCGCTGCATCCACGAGCACCAGCACGTCAAGCGGGTCGCCATCGTCGCTCAGAGTGGAGGGAATGAAACCGTAATCGCCCGGATAGTGGACGGGAGAATAAAGATTGCGATCCAGCCGAAAAACGCCCAGCTTCTTGTCGTATTCGTACTTGTTGATTCCCTCGGCGGGAATCTCAATGACCGCTTCAACGACTTCCGGCATCTTCGGGCCGACCGGCAATTCTAAATAATTAACCATGCTCTTCCTGTTTTGGAATTTTAGCCCTGACGGTGGTAACCGTGCAGGGGAGAGTTCTCAGAGTTTATAATCGGGCACGATGAAGGCTCATGTCTATGTAACGCTGAAGCGAACCGTCCTCGATCCCCAGGGACAGGCAATCCATAACGCATTAAAGAAGATGCAATACGCAGAAATCGAGGATATACGTCAGGGAAAATACTTCGTGTTAACGCTGGGTGATTCTCTTGACGCAGTGGCGGCGAAAAACGAAGTGGAGCGTATTGCCCGGGAAGTTCTAACCAATCCCGTGATCGAGGAATTTACGTTTCATCTCGAGGACGGCGAGTAGTTCCGCTGGCCCCGACTTTCCTGTCGTATCCCTATAATAAAGTATAGAAACCGCAGAGGTCTGGCTGCTTTTCACACCGGCGCGCCCGCGCGCGTCTTCAACCTCGCGTGCCGGTGTAGTCTCGCCTCCTGCCCGGCCGTCTTGAAGTCTTAAACAGAAGGAACCTGGAATGCCTCTCAATTGCGGAATCGTCGGCCTGCCGAATGTGGGCAAGAGCACTATTTTTAACGCCCTCACGTCGGCCAAAGCCGTTGCCGCGAACTATCCCTTCTGCACCATCGACCCCAACGTAGGTGTCGTCACGGTTCCCGATCCGCGCCTCGATAAGATCGCGCAGCTCATCCAGCCGAAGAGCCTCGTTCCTACGACGATGGAGTTCATCGACATCGCCGGCCTCGTCGCCGGGGCCAGCAAGGGAGAAGGGCTGGGCAACCAGTTCCTCGGCCACATTCGCCAGACCGACGCGATCGCGCATGTCGTCCGCTGCTTTGAAGATGACAACGTCATCCACGTAGCCGGCGGCGTCAACCCTCTGCACGACATCGACGTCATCAATACCGAACTGCTGCTCGCCGACCTTGACACCGTCGAGAAGCGCTTCCAGAAGGTCGAGAAGGCCGCCCGCAACACCAGCGACGCCAAGGTGCTGGCTGAGGCCTCCGGGCTCAAGAAGCTGCTCGAAGCCTTGCAGGAGGGCAAGCCTGCCCGGACCGTGGAGCTGGCCGACGAGGAAAAGATCAGCGCCCGCGACCTGCACCTGATCACCGCCAAGCCGATGCTCTACGTCGCCAATGTCGACGAAGCCGGCCTCCACGGCGAAAACAAGTACGTAGCGATGGTCGAGAAGCGCGCACAGGAAGAGAACGGCCAGGTCGTCCGCATCTGCGGTGCGATGGAGTCTGAAATTGCACTGCTCGAGCCGGAAGAGCGTAACGAGTTTCTGAAGGAAATGAACCTCGAAGAGCCGGGCCTGAACCGCCTGATCCATTCGGCCTACCGGCTGCTCGACCTCTTCACCTACTTCACTGCGGGAGTGCAGGAAGTCCGCGCCTGGACGATTCGTCGCGGCACCAAGGCTCCCGGAGCGGCGGGCGTTATCCACTCGGACTTTGAGCGTGGCTTCATCCGCGCCGAAGCTTATAGCTGCGAAGACCTCTTCGCGCTGGGCAGCGAACAGGCCGTGAAGGAAAAGGGACTCTACCGCTCCGAAGGTAAGGAATACGTCGTCCGTGACGGCGACATCCTCTTCTTCAAGTTCAACGTGTAATTTTTCTTCAAGGTTCTAAGACAAAATCCTGTTGCTTCAAAGCTCAAACGCCTTCCGGTGACGGAAGGCGTTTTGCTGTTTCGCATCCAAACAGTTTGAATGCGCATTGCATTTTCAAGTCTCGACTGAAGTATCGAGGAGAAAAGCATCGGAAATTCGCGGTAGGCTTGTGTTTTCAATTTTCACGGGGCAGGAAACCAGCTATGAATCGTCGCAGTTTTCTTCGGACGGCTACCAGCACCACCATCGCCGGTTTTACTGCGGCCGCTGCACCGCAGACCAGCGATCAACATCAGCAGGGGCGCGATCAGCAGGCTCGGGCCGGGGATGCGCCCGCCGGACTTTATGGCCCTTCCGCAACGGAAGCGCATTTCACGGAGTCCCGTCTTCGTGCCGCACTTGGTCTGGATAGCCCGGGCGGCAAACTTCGGAAGCCATCTGTTGAAGTCGTCGTTTTCAATTTTCCCAGCTGGCATTCCTCTCCGTATATGGAAGCGCGATTTGGCAAAGGCTGGACTGAATGGGACACCCTTCGCAATGCACGAACTCTTTTTCCGGGTCACACGATGCCGCACTATCCGCTGTGGGGCTACTTCAACGAAGCGGACCCTGAGTGGTCTGCCCGCGAGATCGATCTCGCCGTCGCTCATGGTATCCATGCCTGGATGATCGATTGGTACTGGCACGAGGGCACGCAGTTCTACCATGAGCAGATCGAGCAGGGTCTTCTGCGCGCACCCAACCGTGACAAGCTGAAGTTTGCCGTCATGTGGGCTAATCATGACTGGAAGAATGTCTATCCGGCTCGTTCGCCCAACGATGCAGCCATCCTGCTGCCACAGGTGCACACACTTCCCGATTTCGATCGCGTCGCCAACTACTGCGCCGAGCACTATTTCAAGGAACCGAACTATCTCCGCATTGACGATGCGCCCGTCTTTGCCATCTTCGACTGCGCCAAAATCATCGACCAGCTCGGCATCGGTGGTTTGCAGGAAGGCCTGGAGCGCATGCGCAAGCGCGCTCATGCCCTGGGTTTTCCCGCCCTTCATCTGCAGACTGTCGGCGGCTACGGCCGTTATGCCAGTCAGCTCCGCACCTTCGGCTTTGACAGCGCAACGGAATACGGAGCCTTCGGCTGGACCTACGGTTCGAGACCTCCCGGCTCACGAACCCCATACGGCATCGGAGCCTTCGAGGCAGCGAAAGGCTGGGCCGATAAGCACAATAGCCTGCCGCTCCCGTTCTTTCCCTGTGCCCAGGTGGGCTGGGATGACAGCCCGCGCTTTGAAGACTTCGCCGCCATTGCCATCAACCGCTCTCCCGATCAGTTCGAATGTCTCGTTCGCGCCGCACGTCACAGCGTAGCTGATGCAAAGCGGCCAATTATCTACGTGACCTCATGGAACGAGTGGACTGAAGACCACGTTCTCCTTCCCGACTCCATCTGGGGTTACAGCTACCTCGAAGCGCTGCAACGCGCGGCCCACGATTAAGCCTCACGCTTGTGCAGATTCCAGACTTCAGCAAAATCGCTCGCTGTATCTTCAGGGCGTCTCATCTGTGCCATGTTAGTCCCCGCAGCCACGGATGTTAAAAGCGCCCCACGCAATAACAAGTACTTTTCATAAGACAAATCCAGCTGAATCGGCCGGCTGATCTCTGTTGTAAACATGCAGGAGCGCCCGGCCAGGATAGGTATACTTCAGGCATGAAAACGGCGCAGGCAGGCATTTTCGCCCTCGGAACCTCTTCGCATGTTTACTTGGAGTTCGACCTCGTAGACAAGAAGCAGTGCAAGGAATTTGCTTCCGCTATCGCTGCAATCCGCGAGCCTCGAACGACTACCGGCGGCGTCAACTTCGTTATCGGATTCCGTCCGGAACTTTGGCACCAGATGGCGCCGGAGGATTCGCCCGCTCATGTCCAGGGGTTCGATAAGGATATTGCGGGTTCGGAAGGTTTTGTGATGCCTGCGACGCAGCACGATGCACTCGTGTGGATGTCTGGCAGCGCCTATGACGTGGTCTTCGACATGGGCAAGACGGTGATTAAGGATCTCGCTGGAAAGGCCACGCTGAAGGAAGAGACGTCAAGCTGGGCCTATCGCCACGACCGCGACCTTACGGGCTTTGTAGACGGGTCGGAGAATCCAACGCTTCTGGACGCACCGGGTTATGCGCTTCTCCCGGATGGCGTACCGGGTGCTGCGGGTTCCGTTCTGCTTCTGCAGAAGTGGAAACACAGGACCATGGAATGGGAGTCGTTGCCGGTGACGAAACAGGAGCTGGTGATGGGAAGAACGAAAGCCGAGAGCATCGAGTTGAAGAACAAGCCCGCGGACTCGCATGTCGCGAGAACGGACCAGGACAAGTTCGGAAACATCTTCCGGCGCAATATGCCCTACGGGAATGTAGAAGAACATGGCACGGTATTTGTCGGCTTCAGCGCCGAACAGGATCGGCTCGCCAGGATGCTCAACAGCATGGCCGGTGTGCTGGACGGCACGCGCGACGCACTGACGCGCTACACGCAGCCAGTGACGGGTGCATACTATTTCGTGCCTTCGGTTGAAGGCCTTCGAGAGCTGCGCTAGATCGGCTATCACGGTCGTGCCGCTCATTGAATCGGGAGCAGAGTCACTCGATCCAACTCAGGCATATTCATGTGAATGGCCCTTGCAGTAATCACTGCAAGGGCCATTTATTGTTTTCGCGCCGACAATCGCTTCTATGCCCAGGTCCACATCGGAACGATGACTTAGTTTCTGCTGCGCTGGTTCTTACGAATTGGCAACAGCGCTCTTGCTTGTGCTGAAGGCGTAGTCGAGCCACTCAAGCAGCAGCTTGATGTCGCTCGTCTCCACCGTGCCGCCGCCCCAGATTCTCAGTCCGGCGGGAGCATCGCGGTAGGATCCGATATCGAGCCCGGCGCCTTCGCTTTCGACCAGGCCTGTCAGCGATTTCAGGAAGGCAGCCTGCTTCTTGCTGTCCCACGTCGCGAAGTCAGCGTCATTGACCGCGAGACAGATCGAGGTCGAAGACCGCGTTGCAGGATCGGACGCCAGGAAGGTCGCCCAGGTGCTTGTCTGCTGCCAATCGCTAATGGCCTTGAGGTTCGCTTCCGACCTTGCAATCAACTGGCTGAGGCCGCCGATGGACTTCGCCCACTTCAATCCATCCAACGCATCTTCGACCGCCAGCATCGACGGAGTATTGATCGTCTCTCCGCTGAAGATGCCTTCGATCAGTTCGGTACCCTTCACGAGGCGGAAGATCTTGGGCAACGGGCGCTGCGGCTTGAAGGAGGTCAGGCGTTCTACCGCGCGCGGGCTCAGGACCAGCATGCCGTGCGCACCTTCGCCGCCGAGCACCTTCTGCCACGACCAGGTGATGACGTCCAGCTTCTTCCAGGGCAGGTCCATGGCGAAGACCGCCGAGGTCGCGTCGCAGAAGGTCAGCCCCTCGCGCGAGTCAGAGATCCAGTCGCCGTTCGGCACCCGGACACCCGAAGTAGTTCCGTTCCAGGTGAAAACGACATCCCGGTTCGTATCGACCTTGGCAAGGTCTGGAATCTCGCCATAAGGCGCTTCGTAGACGTTCACATCGGCCAGCTTGAGCTGCTTGGTGATGTCCGTGACCCACTCCTTGCCGAAGCTTTCCCATGCCAGCACGTCAACGCCCCGCGCTCCAAGCATCGACCAGAGTGCCATTTCAATCGCGCCCGTATCCGAACCAGGAACGATGCCAATACGGTAGTCTTCGGGAATCCCCAAAACTTCACGGGAGAGATTGATCACCTCTTGAAGCTTTGCTTTGCCCGGCTTCGAGCGATGCGAACGTCCGACCAGGGCGTCGCTGAGAGCAGACAAAGACCAACCGGGCCGTTTTGCGCACGGTCCTGAGGAAAAGTCTGGGTTAGTCGGTAGGTTTGCAGGTCGAGTCATCGAATTTTCCAATTGCATCAATCACCATCTCTGGCCGCTTATTGAGATTTCGCGACACATCCATAGGATAAATGCTCCGCCAGCCGCGCCGGGCCGGCCCAGTCTCACAGGATGGGATGATCGAATCCCGGGCGCCCCACCCATCGAGTCTGATGGGTGGGAACCCCAGACCTGGACAGGTGGCCCATTCAAGCCGCTTTTGGCTTGAGTGGGGCAGTAGGAACCCCAGACCCGGGTGAGTTCTTCTCACTGCCGCCGGTAGCTGGATCCTCGTAGACGTTCTTCACAAACCCGGAAGCATTCGTGTTGTGCCAGTCAGGATGCTCCTGCTTGAGCTTCGCGCTGATCTGTGTCCCGGCCTCGTCCGCGCTCACGCCGCGCAACTTCATATCGATGGCGCGCGCGCGAATCTCCCCGATCAGCTTTTCTTCCTTCGTGACCAGCGAACCATCGCCCGGGTAGCTGTGGTCTGGCACGACATGCTCGGCATGGAGCGCCTGGAGCTTTTCGACAACGTGCAGCCATGAGGTTGGTGTTCCGCCTTTGCCTTGCCCGGTGTAGATCATTGGCAAGGTCGCGTTCTGCACCACGTCACCCGAGATCAGAGTTTTATCCGGATCGACGAAAGTCAGCTCGTCGCCTTCGGTATGTGCGCCGCCCAGCCACATCAGCCGCACCATTACACCGCCGCCAAGATCGACCTTTGCCTCGTCGTGAAAGGTCACGTCAGGCATCCGGAAAGCCACGTCTTTCAGCAGGTCGCGATTCTCCTCCGAATGCTCCATGAATGCCTTCACCATGTCCATGCCATCGTGCTCGACTTCCATCTGCTGCACGTCGTTGCGGATGAGGATCGTATCGGCAGGGAAGCCGCTGTCGCCGGCCGCGTGCTCCGGATGGAAATGTGTCGTCGTCAGGTAAAGCCGCTTGCCCGGCGCGAGCTTCGCAGCGAAGCCGGCTGCAATGCGACCCATTGCTGGTCCCATGCCGGTGTCGACAACCATAGCCGAGCGCGAGCCCACGATGATGGCGATGTTGGGATTACCCTTGACCATCCATACATGCTCGGAGATGCGGCTGGGCGTGTCCGTTGCCGTCATCTTCCACTGGTGCGGATCTCCGGCAGGAGGCGGAGCCTGCGCGAAAGCGGCAATGGCAAACCATGAAGCGGCAATGAAACTGGCGACTGGTCTCTTCATGCCACTAATCTACAGCGGTTCGGGAAGAGCAGCTACGAGGTTTCCGTTGATCGTTCGCGGAGGCGCAGCTAGAATCGCCAGCGGAGTTGACCCGGCGCAACTTTCCACCTCTGTCGAACGTAAATGGATGTGGATTTCAAGCTGCGCGGAGAGCTGGAGGCCCGAATGGTTCATCGTGTTGGTGGAGCGCTGTCAGCGCTGTTGGTGGCCGGTTGCATCAGCGGATGGGCCCAGAATCAAAGCGCAGAGCCTGCGCCGGATGGCCAACCCGGGCAGTACACCCTGCGCACCGAATCGCGTGTCGTACTCAACGACGTGATGGTGACCGATAGCCAGGGGAATCCGGTCCGCGGATTGCCTGGCACAAGCTTTCGCGTCTACGACAACGGAAAGCTCCAGAAGGTCAACTCCTTCGAGGAGCACACACCGCAGCCCGGCGAAAAGTATGAGCCAGCCGCCCAATCCGGAGCGCCTGGCACTTTCTCGAATGCCAACCTGAAGCATCTGCCGCCGGTTGTGAATGTCGTGGTCATCGACATTGCCAACCTCGACATCGTCGACCAGATGTTCCTCTACGCGCAGCTGAAGAAATTCTTTGAGCAGGCGCCGCTCGACCAGCCCATTGCGATCTACCTGCGCGCCGCCGCCGGGTGTTTCCCGGTGCAGGACTTCACCGCCGACCGGGAAGTGCTGCTCGCAGCCTTGCGACGCACTATCCCGCGTGTTCCGCCGACTGGTAAGGAGTGGCTGAACGACCTGGACACCATGCACCGTCTTGCACTTCTTCTCGGGCCAGTACAGGGCCGCAAAAATGTGCTGTGGTTCTCGGGCGGTTCTACGCTCTTTCTGAACGCTGCAAAGAGCATGAATTCGCCGGATGTAACCGAGAACCTGCAGTTGATGGGAAATGACTCCAACTGGCGGCAACTCTACGACGAGCTGGAACAGGAGCGCATCGCCCTCTATCCCGTCGATGCCCGTGGACTGATGGTAGAGGTGGATCCGAGTATCCGCCGCCAGCACGAGCTCATGAACGAGATGGCGCAGGCCACGGGCGGGCAGGCCATCGTCAACACCAATGCCCTGCAGGAAGCCGCGGCGCGCCTGATGGACACCGATCGCAGCTACTACACGCTGTCCTACACGCCACAGAACTTCAAAGAAGATAACAAGTATCACAGGATCCGGATCGAACTCGATAATGGCAGCCACTACCAGCTGAGCTACCGGCAGGGTTATTACGCCGACGGTAGCAAGGGCGGCTCAGTCGACGTAAACGCCGTGCCCGGATCTCGCACCCGGCTGCTGAGCGACGGACAGAAGCTCACACTGCCCGGCCTGGGCCAGGAGCCAATCACCTTCCAGGCGCGCCTGCTCGATGCATCCAGCCCGGAGCTGGCGCAGCGAAAGGCGACCTCCACCCTCCAGGCAGAGCCTCCGCGAAAGAATTCGAAGTCCTACGTGGTCCGTTACTCGGTGCCGGCTTCCGGCCTGTCCCTGGTGCCCGATGGAGAGAAGCAGAAGCTGAGCATCGACGTGGCTTCGATCAAGCTCAGCGATACAGGAAACCTCACCGGCAAGCACGCCGAGGAGGTAGCCCTCACGCTCGGCGGAGACGCGTCCGCGCGCATCAAGGGCAAGTCGATCCTCATCGATCAACCGGTCAATCTGCGCGGAGAAGACAAGTATCTTTATCTGGCCGTCTGGGATCCGGTCAACGGAAGAACCGGCACCATGCAGGTGCCGGTCGATATTCCCAGGTAACCTGCGGGATCAATAGCCGTTGGCGATCAGGTATCCGACGGTCAGCTCAAACGCCGGCTTTGGCTCAAGCTTCTGCTGTGCCATCTTGATCAGGATGTCTGCTTCAAGATTTACCGGCGAGCCGGGCGCGAGTGTGTGCAGGTTCGTAGCCGCGTAGGTATGCGGAATAATGGCCACGCTCAGCTTCTCGCCATCCCACCTCGCAATCGTCAGGCTGATACCCTCGATCGCGACGGAGCCCTTCTCGACCATGAACGGGCGCAGGCTTTCGGGGACCTCGATCTCCAGCCACCAGTCGGTCTGGTTAGTGCTGTCGGCGTGAATCGGCTTTAGTGAAATCAGCGTACCCGTTGTATCGACGTGCCCCTGCACCACGTGGCCACCCAGCGGAGCGCCCGCAGGCGTCGGCAGCTCAAGATTCACCTTTGTGCCTGGAGCGAGGCGCGTCAGGGAAGTGCGCGCAACCGTTTCAGCAGCAAGATCGGCATGAAAGATAGGAGCAGCGATATCGAGCGCCGTAAGGCAGACACCGCTTACCGCGATGCTGTCGCCGGTGGAGAGCTTCGCAGCCAGTCCGGGAGCTTCCACGGTAATGCGCCGCGAGCCGGCGCGTTCTTCGATCGCAAGCACGGTTCCTACAGCTTCAATAAGGCCTGTAAACATACTCCAAGTTTACGACGGACCCGAATCCGCCGCCGCCCACGGATCGCGGATGTATCCCTCGAAGGAGATATCCGGGCCGGAAGGTTTCAGATTTACGTGGAGCAACTCCGGCCGAAGCGGTTCCAAAGGGCCAAGTACCGGCACCGCCGTTTCGCCAAGAAAGACCGGTGCGTAGAAGATATGCATTTTATCGACCAGCCCCAGGCCCAGTGCCGAGGTGTTGAGCTGCGAGCCGGCCTCGATCATGGCGCTGGTAATGTTCATGCTGCCCAGCCGCTCCAGCACCTTCTTCAGATCAATACGTCTACTGCCTCCGGTGCCATCGAGGCGTTCGACGCGGACTCCCATAGCCTCCAGCACATGCTGGCGTTCCGGCACTGGAGCGGTGCAGAAAACGAGTACATCCTCTGAAGCCGTCCGCACGATCTTCGAATCCAGGCGCAGTTGCAGCGACGAGTCGAGAATCACACGTAACAGCTTGCGGCGGCGTGGCAGCCCGGTGCGATCCGTCAGCAGGGGATCGTCGGCAAGCACAGTGTTGATGCCAGTAATCAGCGCATCGGACCGGTGCCGCATCGCCTGCACGGCCGCGAGCGATTCCTCGCCGGTAAGCATGTAAGGAGCGCCCGCCGGAACCTTCCCCGGCGCCGGAGCGATTCGACCATCGAGAGACATCGCCGTTTTGAGCGTGACAAAAGGGCGGTGATGCTGGATGAAGTGCGCGAAGCCATCGTTCAAGGCACGCGCTTCGCGCTCAAGCAGTCCAAAGGCAGTCGGGATGCCCGCCGCTTCCAGCTTTCCAAGTCCCTGCCCATTTACTGATGGATTGGGATCCTTCGTCGCGCAGATAACCCTGGCGACACCCGCAGCGATCAGCGCATCGGCGCACGGGCCGGTGCGTCCGGTATGGCTGCATGGCTCCAGCGTGACGTACGCGGTGCTTCCCCTGGCTGCGTCGCCGGCTTCGTTCAACGCGACGATCTCGGCGTGATCGCGCTTGTCGTAGACATGTGCTCCGCGGCCGATGATCCTGCCGTTTTTTACGAGCACGCAGCCGACAGAGGGATTCGGCGAGGCAAGCCCGAACGCCTCCTGCGCCAGTTGCAGCGCAAGCCGCATCCATTGCTCGTCGTCCGGCGAAAATACCACTGGGTTCAACGCACGATCCTGTGACACAGACTTACCTCTCAGCCTGCGAGGGAGAAGCTAGGCACCAAGCAGTGAATCGACAAAAGCATCGCTGTTGAAGGGCAGAAGATCGTCAATCTTCTCGCCTACACCGATGTAGCGCACGGGCAGTTTCAACTCGCGCGCAATGGCGATGGCAATGCCGCCTTTGGCCGTGCCATCGAGTTTGGTCAGCACGATTCCCGTCACCCCGGCTGCTTCGGTAAAGAGCCGGGCCTGCTGTAAGCCGTTCTGGCCAGTGGTCGCGTCCATCACCAGCAGCACTTCGTGGGGCGCATCCGGAATGATGCGCTGGGTGGTGCGGCGCATCTTGTCCAGCTCGTCCATCAGGCCGCTCTTGGTGTGCAGGCGTCCTGCTGTATCCACGATCAGGTAATCGCGGCCGCGGGCCTTCGAGGCCTGCAGGGCGTCAAAGAGCACGGCCGAAGGGTCGGCGCCCTGCTTCGACTTGATCATCTCTACGCCGCTGCGCTCGCTCCATACCTCGAGCTGCTCAATTGCCGCCGCGCGGAAGGTATCGGCTGCGCACAGCATGACCGATTTGCCCTGTTCGCGGAAATGCGCGCAGAGTTTGCCGCTGGTGGTCGTCTTGCCAGTGCCGTTCACGCCGACCATCATGATCACTTCCGGTACGGTGGCAACGGCGCGCGGAGGCCGCTGCTGCTCATCGAGAATGTTTTTGAGTTGTTCCTTGAGAAGCGTCTTTAGCTCGGCGCCATTCTCGATCTGCTGGCGCTTGGCGCGTTCGCGCAGGTTGCCAATGATCTCACCGGCGGTATTCACCCCGAGGTCCGAGGCGATCAGGCTCATCTCGAGTTCTTCGAGCGCGTCCTCATCCACCGCGCGGGTCATCGAGAGGACGCCTTCGATGCGATCCTCCAGGCTCTCGCGCGTACGCGAGACCGCCTGCTTCATCCTGTCGAAAAATCCCTGCTTAGGTGGTTCTTCCGCCTCTTTGAGGCTGCCAAACAGCGTTTGAATCATGACTCGGAGTACCTCACTGCTACTCTCTCGAGTTTAGCGCGGGAGTGGCTAAACGACTTCCGAGAGGACGCGGCGTTGGGGGAATGACAGGGGCTGGCGCGGGTTTTTCGCGACGATCTCGCCGCGGCGGACAAGCTCGATCAGGGCATCGACAGCGTTAGGGTCATAACGCTTGTCTGCCAGCCGTTTCAGCACCTCGAGCACATAAGCGGGATCCATCGCCGCCTGATATGGGCGAGCGGTCGTCATGGCGTCGAAGCTGTCGGCCACGGCAATCACACGCGCCATCATGGGGATCTCGTCGCCCCGCAGGCCGTAAGGATAGCCCTGCCCATCGAGCGATTCGTGATGCAGCTCCACCCCGGGGATCAGATCCTTCAGCGCTTCGATGGGCCGCAGGATGGCCGCGCCCTTCACCGTGTGGGCCTTTACGATGTCGAACTCCTCCGGGGTCAGAGGAGTATCTTTACGTACAATGGCGTCCTCGATACCGACGGTACCGATGTCATGCAGCAGCGCTGCCAGACGAATGCGCTCCACTTTTGCAGGCTCGATGCCAAGCTCGGTGGCGATCTGTGCGGAGTACCCGGCAACGCGGCCTGAGTGTCCTCGAAGGTAACTCGTCCGCTCGTCAACCGCCTTCGCGACCATGTGCATCAGCTCGGCCAGCGTAGCGCGATGCTGTTCGGCTTCGGACTGCTTTTCGAAGATCGAGTCCTGGAGCTTGCGCAGTGCGTTCTGCCAGGCAGTGGCCGGTTCTTCATAGACGCTGCCGCGCAGGTCTCGCGCCACAAGTTCCGCATGGCTAAGCAGTTCGGACTCAATCGCGAGCGCCAGCTTGTTCGAGTCGTGAGAGAACTTCCAGGTGAAAAGTGCGGCAAAAAACAGGCAAAGCCCGAGGACAGACAGCACCGGGACATAGAGCGGCCATCCCTCGACCAGGGCGAGACGATGCACACCGAACATGGCCCCGGAGACCAGACCGAGAACGAGGAGCGACTGCAGGAAGATGATCCAGCGGATTTTAGATGTGCGAGTCATCAGGGCAGTCGGGTGAGGTGAGAGCCTCTCTCGCTACCAAGTCTAGTGTTTTCAGCCCTGATTGAATCTCACACGAAAGTCGTAGTCTGTGCGTACTCTTGCCGTCAACAGTGTGCAGATCATCGCTCAGAGTGTGCAAAAACAGGACAGATTATTCATCCCGTCCGGGCCGGCGCATCAGTTCCTGGATCGCCTGCACCGGCAACCTCTCGCCATTCAGGATCGCGGCCATCTGGGAGGCGATGGGCAGCTCCACCCCGTACTGCTCGGCAAGCCCGAGCGCGGCAAAGGTGGTTCTGACTCCCTCGGCGACCTTGCCGTTCAGCCCGGCCAGGATCTCCGGCAGCGTCTTTCCCCGCCCCAACTCGATACCCACCCAGCGGTTGCGGGAGAGCCCTCCGGTGCAGGTGAGCACCAGGTCGCCGAGACCGGCGAGGCCGGACAGGGTTTCCCTGCGGCCTCCGCAGGCTACTGCCAGACGGGTTACTTCCGCGATACCCCGGGTGATAAGTGCTGCAGTACTGTTGTGACCAAGTTCAAGTCCCGAAACGATACCCGAGGCGATGGCGATGACGTTCTTCAGTGCCCCGCCGAGTTCCACTCCTATCACGTCTTCGTTGGTGTAGACCCGCAGGCTGGAGCTGCCGAAGTCATTCTGAATCCGGGCGGCCACGTCGTGGCCGGCAGACGCCACGGTGAGAGCCGTCGGTGCGCCCACAGCGACCTCCTGCGCGAACGACGGTCCGCTCAGCACAGCCAGCGGCAGGCGCTTACCGAAGCGCGCAAGCGTATCGCCGATGACCTCGCTCATACGGAGGTAGGTCTGGTCTTCGACGCCTTTGGTAGCGCTGACCAGGATCTGGCCCTCACGCAGGTGTGGCGCAAAGAGCGAATAGGATTCGCGTACATGATGCGAAGGCATCACGCTGAGCAGAACGTCGGCCTCGCTGAGCGCCGCTGGAATATCACTGGTGACGGCGATACTCTCCGGAATCGGAATTCCGGGCAGGTATGCCGAATTGATGCGGTTGCGCGCAATGCCGTCGGCCACCGCATCGGTGTGAGACCAGAGAGTCACCTGGTGATCGCCGCGGCGGTCAATGCTCAACGCCAGCGCGGTGCCCCAGGCACCCGCGCCCATGACTGCGATTCTGCTCATGCGGTTGCGGCTCCGCTCTTCTTGCCGAAACGGTATTCGGTGCCGCGAACCAGCCGCCCGATGTTCTGGTGATGCTTGGCGATCACGATTACGGCTGCGAGAAAGATCACCGCCGTGAGCCAGCTTCCGTAAGCCGGGTGCCGCAAGACCATGGCAAAGCAGGGAAAGGCGATGGCGGCGAGAATCGAAGCCAGTGAGACATACTTCGACAGCAGGAAGACCACCGCAAAGACGCCCAGCGACGCCAGAGCTGCGAGGGGAGCGATAGCGACGAATACGCCGAAGGCCGTCGCCACGCCCTTGCCGCCTTTGAACCGTAGCCAGACCGTATAGATGTGGCCGAGGATCGCGAAGAGTGCGGCGATGGCCAGCAGGTTCTGGCGGGAGACTCCCTGACCGGCAGGAACGAACTGCGTCAGCCATACCGCGAGGAAACCCTTGCAGGCGTCGAGCAGGAAAGTCAGCGCCCCCAGCCCCTTGTTTCCGCTGCGCAGAACATTGGTAGCGCCGATGTTTCCGCTACCCTTCGAGCGGATGTCTTCTTTCAGTACTGCGCGCACCAGGAGAAACCCGAAGGGAATAGACCCGAGCAGGTATGCTCCCACGGCAACGAAAAAGTAAGTCGATAAGGGCATTGCACTTATGAGTCTAGCAGTCCTGCATCAGGCGGCGGCGAACCTGGTCGAGCGCTGTCTGGCTGGCGTAGGCGCGGATGCGCGCCCGGTCACCGCTGAAGCGGCGCTCGATCACTTCGGTATTCTTTCCGTCACTCACGCCAATGTAGACGAGCCCGACCGGCTTTTCTTCTGAGCCGCCGGTTGGACCAGCGATTCCCGTTACGCCCAGCCCGTAGGTTGTGTCGCAGCGCAGGCGGATGCCTTCAGCAAGCGCCCCTGCTACCTCGCGGCTGACTGCGCCATGCCGCTCGATCATGTCGGCCGGAACTCCGGCCAGCTCCGTCTTCAGCTCATTGCTGTAAACGACCGCACCGCCCCAGAACGACCTTGATGCTCCGCTTATGCTCGTCAGCCTTTCGGCGACGAGGCCGCCGGTGCAGCTCTCCGCAACAGAAAGCGTCGAAGCCTTCATGCCGAGGTAGTAGAGAACGATCTGTTCCAGCGTCTCGCCTTCCGAGGAATAGATCAGGTCTTCGAGCTCTTCTTCGATCTTTCCGGCCAGCTCGTCCACGCGCGCCCGCGCTGCCGGCATCGTGGCTTTGGTGCAGACCAGGCTTAGCTGAATGTCTCCGAGATGCGCGAGAATCGTCGTCTCCACGTCGGAATACTGCTGATAGATCGGGGCAATGCGCGCATCGGCCGCCGATTCGCCGATTAGTGCCACTTTGAGCGTGCGAACGGCCATGAAGCGATTCGGCAGCAGCTCCTTGAACAGCGGCATGCACTGTTCATCGAACATCGGCTTCAGCTCAGATGGAGGTCCGGGAAGCAGCAGTACCAGCTTGCGGTGCTTGCCGTAGACCGTATCGAGCCACTGGCCGGGAGCCGTTCCGCGTGGGTTCTCGAGAACGATTGCTCCTTCGAGAATGTCGGACTGCTTTTCGTTGTTCCGCGTCATTGTGCTGCGGCGTTCGGCGGCACGCGTGTAAAGCCCCGCGAGGATGGTATGGTCCCGCTTCAATGCGATGCCGAGGGAGTGGGCCGCGGCTTCGCGGGTCAGGTCGTCCTCGGTGGGGCCAAGCCCGCCCATGATGACGATGATGTCCGTCCGGGAAAGCGCGGTCTGGATCGCGGAGATGAGGTGCCGCGGGCGGTCGCCGACGATGGTCTTGAAGACCACGCTTACACCCAGCGTATTCAGCCGTTCCGTAACGAAAAGGGAGTTAGTGTCCTGCCGGTGCGGCGTCAGCAACTCCGAGCCAATTGCAATGATCTCCGAGTTCATCGAGCTCCAGACAGTCGCGAGAAATCAAATGGAATCGCGAGCCTCATCCCTGAAGGACGTGGTAGCCCTCAATCCCCAACGCTACATCATATATGGCCTTGCTGGTTGCAACCAACGCACTTCCGCCGGGTACAAACGCAAAGCCGACAATCCCCGAACCAGCAACTGCAAGGTGAGCGTCTCCCGACTGGGGCAGGCATACGATGCCTCGCCTGCCGCCGATGGAGGCCGCCACATAGACGCTTCCGGCGATGTCCACGGCAATACCCTGCGGGCGCCCAAGGCCACGATAATAAACGGAAATTTCACCGTTGCCATTGATGGCGTAGACATTGTCGAAGCTCGAAGTCGTAGGACCGGTCACATACAGCGTTCCGTCTAGGCCGAAAGCCAGATGGTATGCCGATACGCTCGGTTCAAGGGTGGCAAAGACGAAGATCTGCCGGTCCGGAGCGATCTTGAAGATGGTTCCGCTACGGTCGCCTACGTAGAGGTTCCGCTGCGCGTCGAAGGCCATGCCGGTCGCAACGCCCATGCCTTCGGCATATACCGATACCGCGCCAGCAGGAGTGACGCGATAGATCACGCCTTCATGCCGTGACGACACGTAAAGCGTGCCCTCGTCGTCGAGCGCCAGGCCGGTCGCGTTGATGATGTCGCTCGCAAAGGCCTGCGATTCGCCGCTGGCATCGATGCGGAAGATCGAGACCGGAGTCTCCTGCCCGCGTGCTCCGGAAAACGTGGCGAAGATATTGCCATTGGCGTCGACTGCCGGATTCGCAACCATGTGCACCTCATTTGCGATAAGGTTGCCGATAGCCACGTCAGCCGTGTTGCTCTGCGCACCGTTCTGCAGAATGCGCAGCGTGCCGCCCTCGGCTTCTTCCGGAATCTGCAGCACCAGGCGGCTCTCACGGCTCAGCAGCACCTGTGCAGCGAGGTCCCCGACCATTGCTACTGGACGGCGGTTGGCAACCGGGCCGAGATTGGTTCCGTGAATTTCGATTTCACCACCCGGCAGCACCGCCGTCGGATCGATTTCTTCGATGTGAGGAGCGGGGCCGGTTTCGGGTTTGATGAGAGACACCATATTCGACTGCTTCCAACTCTCCGCGCCATCTAGTGCCAGAAGCGCATGATCATAGCGAAAACGAGCAATCCGTAAAAGCCCGCGGCCACGTCATCCATCATGATACCCAAGCCGCCATGCAGACTCTCAAGCTGCCGTGCAGGAGGTGGCTTCAAAATATCGAAAAGCCGGAAGAGCGCCAGCCCGAGCGCAGCGTGAGCAAGATCGACAGGGCACAGAATCAGGGTGATCCACTGGCCGGCCACCTCGTCGATGACGACGTGCTGCGGGTCTTCGCGACCGCTCTCCTTCTCGACAATCGAGGCGGCCGCAATACCGGCGACCGTGGCAACGGCAGCCGCGACAATCGTGGAGATTCTAAGCGAGGTGGTGGAAGGATGGGCCAGTTTCGCGGCAGCGAACCAGAGAATGACAGCTGCGACTGATCCCCACGTTCCCGGGCCGGGCTTGATCAGTCCTGCGCCAAAGAATGTTCCGAGAGCCCAGGCCCAGCCGGTCCTCTTCGTCGTGGCGTTAGTTGCGGAAGTCGTCGTCATCGTCACCGCGGGGCCGTTGCATTTCGCCGAGACCTTCCAATACATCCGGGTCAAGAATCGGCGAGGAAATCTTGTAAGCGCCGCTTGCCCACTTGCCAAGATCAATCACGCGGCACTTGTCGCTGCAGAAGGGGAAATTCTCGTCCGTGGCCGTGACCAGCGTGCGGCAGGTCGGGCAGCGCAGTACGACTTTTTTCTTTGCGGGCATACTTAACCTGTTATTCCGATTCGGGGCTTGCCGCGATAACCCGGGCGACCACATCGTAGTCGTGGCTTTCGGTGATCTCGCAGCGGTAGAAGCGGCCCGGAGTCAGGCTTTCGAAGGGGCCGAAATCGTTGATGTAAACGGTGCCGTCAATCTCGGGGGCGTGAAACTGGCTGCGCGCCTCCCACAGCATCGGAGTTTCTTCCGACTCGCCCTCAACCAGCACGTCAAGCTCGCGGCCTACCCATGCGTTCTTGGCCTTCTTGCTGATCTTCTGCTGGATCTTCATCAGTTCGCGCTTACGGCGTTCGATAGTGCGCTGCGGAACCTTCTCGCCCAGGTCGAAAGCTTTGGAACCCTCTTCATCGGAGTAGGTGAAAACGCCCAGCCAGTCGAACTTCGCCTCGCGAACGAAGTTGCACAGCGTTTCGAAGTCCTCCTCGGTTTCACCCGGGAAGCCAACGATGAACGAAGTGCGCAGGGCGACATCCGGAACAGCCTCACGAACCTTGGCGACCGTCTTGAGGAAGATCTCGGCGTTCGCGCCGCGCTTCATGCTCTTCAGCACCGGTCCGGCAGCATGCTGCAGCGGAACGTCGAGGTACTTGACGATATTCGGGTGCTTGGCGATGGTCTCAAGCAGCTTGCCTGTGACCTTGTTGGGATAGGCGTAGAGGAAGCGCAGCCAGGTGAGATTCGGTATCTGCGCCAGCCGGTCGAGCAGTGTCGCCAGGCCGTCCTTCATGCCCATGTCTTCGCCGTAGCAGGTCGTGTCCTGCCCGATCAGCGTAATCTCGCGCACTCCCTGCGCTACCAGGCTTTCGGCTTCAGCGATGACCGACTCGAAGCGCCGCGAGCGGAACTTGCCGCGCAGGTTCGGAATCACGCAGAAGGCGCAGGGATGGTCGCAGCCTTCGGCAATCTTGATGTAAGCCGAAGCCTTCTTCGTCGCCAGCAAACGCGGCGTGGTGTGGTCGTACAGATACTGCGGAAGCTGCGCCTCGGCACCATCCCAATCAGTTCGCGCAAAGCGTCCCTGCGATTCGCGCAGGTCGCCTTCGGCACGCGCAGCCTGCGAGGCAGAGAGGATTGTGAATGGCGTAGGCTCCTGTATCTGCGGAGCAGGTGCTGAAAGTCCGGCGGCGGCGAGAATATTCTCAAGCTCGCCCGTCCCCACGACCGCGTCTACCTCGGGGATATTTTTGCGGATCTCATCGCGGTAGCGCTCGACGAGGCAGCCGGCGACGATCAGCTTGCGCGCCTTGCCCGTGGTCTTGTGCTGCGCCATCTCGAGGATGGTATCGACCGATTCCTGCTTGGCGGCGTCGATGAACGAGCAGGTGTTGACGACCAGGATCTCCGCGGCTTCGACGTCAGAGGTCATCTGAGCGCCGGCGCGGTCGAGCAGGCCCATCATCACTTCGCTGTCGACAAGGTTTTTGGGGCAGCCAAGGCTGACGAAGCCGATCTTGGGCTTCGCGGCGGAATTTTCGGTTTTTGCGGAGTCGACGCCCGTAACAGGGCCATCGAGAAGGAGTTCGGTCACAAGCTCCATTTTACCGGAAAACGGGCGAAATCGGCGGCTGGATTACGTGGTTCCTTCGTGCCATCCCGGACCGAATATTCCGCCACGGCATAGGGAACACAGAGGGTTCTGCGCCCAGCCAAAAGCCTCGGCCTTGTCCGGATGACAAACGACGCCCCGGCGACCTTGGCGAAACCTTTGCGTCGTTGCGGTGAACAACTCTGTCAATTCACCGCAAAGACGCAAAGGAACGCAAAGAAAACCCGCAAAGATTTTCTCTGTGCTCTCTGTGTCCTCTGTGGTAAATCGCTTTGCTCAGTCGAGCAGAGCCTCGATCTCGGCAATCTCGAAACGCATCGCATCTTCGGCCGCGCCGAAGGTCGTAGCGAGCTCCAGCTTTCCGGCAAGGTACCGGTAAGCCTGCTTCGTCTCCGGATCGATCACCCATATCTGCGGGATACCCATTGCCGAGTAATCGTCGAGCTTGCGCATTACGCGCGTCATCGTGTCCTCGGGCGAAAGAACCTCAAAGACCGCAACCGGCGGATGCGTGATCACCTGCTCGACCGGCAGGCTGCGATCCAGCACCGTGACATCGGGAATGCGGAAGCGGGTGGGCTTTATCTGCACCCGCAATTCGGGACGCACCCTGACTCCCCACTTCTGCTCGTGCTTCCAGAAAAAGCGCTGAATGGCTTGTTGCCAGGAGGCGTGATCGTACTCACCCATAGGCCGTTCTTCTATCTCCCCGTCGACATATTCAGCATCGGGTTCGTATTGGGAGGAGCGCAGATAGACCTCCACTGGAACAAAGGCATGTGCTGCCATGGTGGTCCCTCCTGTGCAAAAGTCTAGCACCGGCTCTGGATACAGGGCATGTGTAACGCGGCTTCAAGGTGTTACCATAGGACGTGTGCCGGGTCCTACGCGGCGAAATCTCGTGAACCCCGCCAGGTCCGGAAGGAAGCAACGGTAACGGGCTAGTACGTGCGCAGTAGGTCACCCGGTACATTTTCGTTTCCTTTCAACTCTCTCCAGTCGCCATTCGCTCCCCGTTCGTGGACAGCAATCCGCTAAGTCGGCGAAAATCATACTGTTCAAATTCGTTTTATCCTGGAGAACCTCATTGAGTCTTGTCGTGCGTCCGCGTGTTTCACGACGCGCTAAAATCAGTGCTCTTGGAACATACGTTCCCCCGCGTCTTCTCACGAACAAAGACCTCGAAAAGATGGTCGACACCACCGACGAGTGGATTTTCAGCCGCGTCGGCATCCGCGAACGCCATATTGTCGAAAAAGGCACCCCAACCAGCGAACTTGCCTACCAGGCAACTGTGAAATGCCTTGCCGACCGCGGCATTGACGGCTCCCAGGTCGACGCCATTATCGTCGCTACCATTACACCGGATATGTTCTTCCCCGCGACCGCTTGCATCGTGCAGGACCGCATCGGTGCGAAGGGTGCCTGGGGGTTCGATCTTTCCGCAGCTTGTTCCGGATTCGTCTACGCCCTGCAGGTCGGCGCCAAGCTGGTCGAAAGCGGGGCGCATGAAAAAGTGCTGGTCATCGGCGCGGACACCATGTCGTCCATCATCGACTACACCGATCGTTCCACCTGCGTGCTCTTCGGAGATGGCGCTGGAGCCGTGCTGATCGAGCCGGCCGAAGAAGGCGAGATCGGCATGGTCGATTTTGTGCATGAGATCGACGGCTCGGGCGCAAACGCGCTCAAGATGCCCGGTGGAGGCAGCCTGCATCCGGCGAGCGAAGCGACCGTTCTCGACCGCCTGCACTATGTCCACCAGGACGGACAGGCCGTCTACAAGTTTGCCGTGCGCAAGATGGTTGAGACCTCGGAAGCGGTTCTGAACCGCAACGGAGTCAGCATCGACCAGATCGCCTGCTTTGTGCCGCACCAGGCAAATCGCCGCATCATCGAGTCCAGCGCCGAACGCCTTGGCCTGCCGCTCGAGCGCGTCGCCATCAACATCGATCGCTACGGCAACACTACGGCGGGAACCATTCCGCTGGCCATGGGAACCGCCCGCGAAGAAAACCGCCTGCACAAGGGAGATCTGGTGCTGGCAACCAGCGTCGGAGCCGGATTTACCGTAGGCTCCTGCCTGCTGCGCTGGGAGATTTAAGACTGAAAGCCGGGCGGCCCACTCAAGCGCGAACTTGGCTTGAGTGGGGCACCCGGTCCCGTCTGAATTTCCAGATTCCGAAGATCACGGCCGCAATCAGCAGGCTGAAGAAAACCCACAAAACCGGTGTCGACCAGCCGGCCAGGTAATGCGACCAGAGGCGTATCACCCGTCTGCCATACGTCGCGCCAAGCCACGCAAGAAATCCGTAACGCGCAGCCCTCGCCAGCGAGAAGGACGCGAGGAACTGCCGCTTTGAAACGCCGAGCGCTCCGGATGCCACGAGGAATGGCATCAGTGGAATCGGAGGCGGCAAAATGGCCGCGGTTCCTACTGCGACCATGCCGCGCCCTTGAACCCAACGGCTGATTGGCTTGAGAAAACGCGCCGGGACATATCGCTGCAGCATGGCCTCGCCGCCCTTTTTCCCGGCAGCCCAGGTCATGTATCCCCCGATAATGCTGCCGGTGATCGCAAGTCCCCCCAGCAGCCACGGATTTCCGCGGTTCGCCGTCAGCAAGAGAAGCAGAAGATCTGTGCTGCCCGGCAGAGGAAGCGGGACGATCGAAGCATCGATAAAAGAGACCACAAAAACGCCGACCCCACCCAGATGGATGAGCCAGTGCGGCATCAGGTGGCGGTGCGCGGCGTGTTGCGGAGCGAAGCCCACGCCGTTTATGACGCGTGAAACCTCTTTAAAGTCAGAAATCTAATTGCGATTTATAGAAATTTGAGTTCGGGAATGTTCGTGAGGGCGCCGCACTCGGCCGCATAGCGATAAAACATCCCGAGGCCTTCGAGGCACGGCTGGTCCAGTACGTAATGAATGTTGCTGGAGAGATAGGTGCGCAGGGTGTCGGCCGGAACAGGTACCCGCACCGCCCACTCGCGAACCAGGTCCTCGATATGGGCCAGTCCATGGTCGCGCGATCGCTGGAAGTCTTCGACCAGTTCAACAGGGCTGACAGTTCCAGAATGGAACGCCTCACCACGCACGGCCCAGAAGGCCGAAACCCACGGCACGCCTGCCCAGCGGACCCATTCTTCGCCGAGGTCCAGATAGTCAAGCTTTTCGCCGGTTCGCTCTTCCCGCTCTTCACGATCTTCAAGAGCCAGCAGCGCCGGATCGCCGATCAACAGGGCGGCATCGGCGTTCTGCAACATGAGGTCGAGTTGCGGCGCGTGATTCACAAATTCCGGATCCGCCTTCCATAACTTTCGGAAGAGGATGCGCGTATACGTTGCGGAAGTGAGCGACGAGGTGTCGAGCGCAACCTTGCGAATGCCGGACAGGTCCGCGCCAGCGCGGGTCACCAGCAGAATCGACCGGATGTGGCCAAGCGAAGCCACCGTGCATCCGGGGATGATCTTCGCTCCCCCGATCCGTTCGTAGCCGGCTGCGGGAATCAGACCCACATCGGCCGAGCCTTCGGCGACACGGCGTGCGCATTCCGCTGGCGTGGAGAAGTGGATCTCATACCGCTGGAGCAGCTCGCTCCGCCTCGGTTCGTGTTCAAAATCCCACATCAGCGGGGCAGGATTGATGAAATCGATAGCAGCAAGAATGAACTTATTCTGAAAGTGACTCACTCCCCAGTTTAGAACAGGCTTAGCCTTCCGTAACCGGAAGACCTCCGCCGCCTATTGACTTCGCATCAGGCGGACAATACTCTCCGAGAAAATCCTTCATTTCAAACAGGTTTTGCGGACTCCGCTCCGCGCAACGGAGAATCGATGACACTGCTGACTTCGTCCGCATCGGCTGTTTCTGCCCTGACGGAAGAGCGCGTGAGCTGGCTTGCGCTTGCCCTTACCCCCCAGCTGGGCCCGCGTAGGATTTTGCGCGCGGTTGGCCGCGCTGGTTCTGCTGCCAGGGTTCTCGCGCTCGGCCTGACAGAGCTCGAGGCCCTTCAGCTCCCGGCAGAAAGCGTGCAGTTTATCGCCGACGGGCAGGCGCGGCGGGCTGCCGATCAACAGATTGAGGCCCTCGCGGCGACCGGCGGCGACTTCCTCACCTACTCCGACGATCTTTACCCGGAACGTCTTCGTGAGATCTTCGACCCGCCGGCCTTACTTTGGGTGCGCGGCAACGTCGAACTCCTGAGTGAGCCATCGATCGCCGTCGTCGGCACCCGCCACCCCACTCCCTATGGAACGGGTATGGCGGAGATGCTTTCGCGCGATCTGGCGCACAAAGGGCTCGTTATTTTGAGTGGAATGGCGCGAGGTGTGGACACGGCAGCACATAAAGGAGCACTCGCGGCCAAGGCCCCGACCATCGCCGTCTGGGGAACAGGCGTAGATGTGGTCTATCCGAAAGAAAATAAATCACTTGCCGAGCAGATCATTGCAGGCGGAGGGTCGATCGTCTCTGAATATCCGTTGGGGACCTATCCGGCCCCGCCCAACTTTCCTCGCCGGAATCGCATTTTGAGCGGAATGAGTGTTGGCGTTCTGGTAATCGAAGCAGCGGAGTACAGCGGCACCCGGGTGACCGCCCGCTGCGCGATCGAGCAGAACCGGGACGTCTATGCCGTTCCCGGAAATGTAACCACCAAGAACGCATGGGGCCCTAACACATTGATAAAGCAGGGTGCTAAGTTGACCGCGACCTGGGAGGATGTCTGGGAAGACCTGTCGACACCGGTGCGCGTGGCTCTGGAATCTCGTCACGGGGTTGCATCGGAAGTTAATACCACTGCATCTCTCTTTACGATTGAGCCGTTGCCCCCGAATGAATCCCGGGTAATGCAGGTGCTCCGCCACGACGAAGCCCTGCAACTTGACGAGATCATGGAAAAGCTGGAGGCTGACTTAAGCTCCTCCGAGGTATTTACGGCACTCTTCGAACTGGAACTTGCGGGCCGCATCCGTCAACTTCCGGGGAAGAATTACGTCAAGACCTTCTAGCCGAACAGGGCGGAAATCGGGCGGGGCGATGCAAGGCCATAACGGATCAGCGATTTACAGATTGTGGTATCGCCGGTTGAATCTGAAGGACAGTGACGAGCATCGAATGCGAACTGACAGCCGTCACTCCGGATGCACCGCGCACTCTGTTACTATCCGTTCCGGCTACAAAGGAAAATAATGAGCAAATCTCTCGTGATCGTCGAGTCGCCGGCAAAGGCAAAAACGATCAATAAGTATCTCGGCAAGGATTTCACCGTCGAAGCTTCGGTCGGCCACATCATGGACCTGCCGAAGAACAAGATCGGCGTGGACCTCGAAGACGGCACGTTTGAGCCGGAACTGATTGTCATTCCCGGTAAGGAAAAGGTCGTCGACCGCCTGAAGAAGCTGGCGTCGAAGGCGGAGAGTGTATATCTCGCGCCTGACCCTGACCGCGAAGGCGAGGCGATTGCCGCGCATCTCGAAGAAGTTCTCAAGGGCTCCGTCAACAAGAGCGCGATTCACCGCGTAACCTTTAATGAGATCACGCCCAAGGCCGTGCAGGCCGCCTTCCAGCACGCCCGCGCCGTCGACCGCAACCTGGTTGATGCGCAGCAGACTCGCCGCGTGCTCGACCGCATCGTCGGTTACCAGATCTCTCCTCTGCTCTGGGACAAGGTTCGCCGCGGACTCTCGGCGGGACGCGTGCAGACCGTCGCCCTGCGCCTGATCGTCGAGCGCGAACGGGAAATCAACGCCTTCAATCCAGTCGAGTACTGGACCATCGATGCGCTGCTGCAGCCGGCTCCGAAGGGGCAGGACTTCACCGCCCGCTTCATGGGTATCGACGGCAAGCGCGCCAAGGTTGAAACAGTAGATGCGCCGTCGCTGCCTGACCAGAAGCTGACCGACGCAGCCGTCGAGCAACTGAAGAAGGCTGACTGGTCGGTTCGCGATGTCGAGCGCAAGGAGCGCAAGCGCAACCCAGCGGCTCCGTTCACGACCTCGAAGCTCCAGCAGGATGCTTCCCGCCAGCTCGGCTTCAATGTGAAGCGGACAATGGGCGTTGCCCAGCGCCTTTACGAAGGTATCGATCTCGGCAGCAAGGGAACCGTCGGTCTCATCACCTATATGCGTACCGACTCGACCCGCGTCTCGCCCGAGGCGTTGTCCTCGGTGCGCGGCTGGATCCAGGCGAAGCTCGGTGACAAGTACCTGCCGTCGGCGCCGAACACCTTCAAGTCGAAGAAGGACGCTCAGGACGCGCACGAAGCCATTCGTCCGTCGGATGCGGAGCTGCATCCCGACGACATTAAGAAGTACCTCTCCGACGAGCAGTACAAGCTGTACAAGCTCATCTGGCAGCGCTTTGTCGCCTCGCAGATGATGCCCGCGATCTTCGACCAGACGACGGTGGACATCGTCGCCAAGGCCGATCGCAGCTACGACTTCCGCGTAACGGGTTCGGTGCTCAAATTCGACGGCTTCCTCAAGGTCTACCAAGAGTCGAAGGAAAAGAAGGACGAAGACGACGAAGCGCTTGCCAACAAGCTGCCCGCGCTGAACGCTGGCGACAAGCTCGCCCTGCAGGAACTGCAACCGGAACAGCATTACACCGAGCCGCCGCCACGCTACAACGAAGCGTCGCTGGTGAAGGAGCTGGAAGAGCGCGGCATCGGCCGCCCGTCGACCTACGCCTCCATCATCAACACCATTCAGGACCGCGAGTACGTCCAGAAGATCGGCGGACGCACGGGACGCTTTGTTCCGACGGAAATCGGCACGGTGGTGACCGGTCTGCTGGTCAAGAACTTCCCCTACATCTTCGATACCAAGTACACCGCCCGTCTCGAAGAAGAGCTGGACGACATCGAAGACGGCAAGGAGAAGTGGACCCAGCTGCTTGGCGGCTTCTACGGATACTTCGAGAAGGAACTCAAAGTCGCCGGCGAAAACATGGAAGACATCAAGCGGATGGAGAAGGCCACGGATCAGACCTGCGACGTGTGCGGTTCTCCGCTGCTGCTGAAGTGGGGCAAGTTCGGCTCCTTCTACGCCTGCAGCGCCTACGACAAGAAGAAGAAGGGTAGCTGCACCTTCACGAAAGAGAACTTCGAGGCGAAGCCAAACCTGAATGTCGCAGGCAGTGAGGAGGCAGAGCAGGAAGAAGAGTACTGCGAAAACTGCGGCCGCGTGATGGTGCTTCGCAATGGTCCCTGGGGCCCGTTCATGGCCTGCCCGGGATACAACGAGGATCCTCCGTGCAAGACGGTGCGCCGCCTCAATCAGAAACAGCAGCAGAAGCCCCCGCAGCCGCTGGACGAGAAGTGCCCGAAGTGCGGCGAGCAGCTTGTTCTTCGCAACGGACAGTACGGCGAGTTTGTTTCCTGCTCGGGCTATCCGAAGTGCAAGTACATCAAGCAGAACACCATCGGCGTAAAGTGCCCGCAATGCAAAGAGGGCGAGATCGTTGAAAAGAAGGCGCGCCGCGGCAACCTGTTTTATGGCTGCTCGGAGTATCCGAAGTGCGACTTCACGGCGAACTACAAGCCGGTTGACCAGAAGTGCCCGGAGTGCGGCTCACCGTACCTGATGGAGAAGACGCTGAAGTCAGGTGTCTACCTGGTCTGCCCGAACAACAAGAAGCCTTCGGCGGAAGAGGAAGACGCGCCGAAGAAGCGGAAGAAAAAGGGCGAGCCCGAGGGCGATGTGACCTGCAGCTACACCAAGCGGCTGCGTGACGCTCCTCCGCCGGAGCCGCCCGCAGCGCCTCCGACCGCGAAGACTCACGGTCCCGTTGTAGAACAACCTGTAGCCTGATCGAAGACAAGCAGAGCCCGGTGGAATCCTCCGCCGGGCTCTGCGTGCGTCAAGTGAAGCAGTATTTCAGCCCGGCAACATTTCGTGGGGAGCCCTGATGACAAAGCTGCGTTTCGCCTCCGCTGTTTCCATATTGCTGTCGCTCGCCTCAGCAAACGGCATCGCCCAGTCCAATACCGAGAAGTTGAATCAGCAGCTGATCCAGGCAGCAGAAGATGGCAACGCCGGCGTTGTAAAGACACTGCTGGCGCAGGGTGCGGATGTGGAAGGCCGCGACGACAGCGAGCAGACTGCGTTGAAGGTTGCCGCTGAGCACGCGAACGTCGAAGTGGTACGGCTGTTGTTGAGCAAGGGCGCCAGCGTTGATGCGAAGTCCAACTCCAAGGGAACAGCCCTCAATTGGGCCGTCGGCGGAGATGGAAAGATTCCCCGCACCGAATACGCGAGCCGCCTGGAAATTGTGCACATACTGCTCGACAAGAAGGCAAATGTAGAAGCGCCGACCTCGAACGGATACACACCCCTCCTGCTGGCCGCGCTGAATTACCGGAACACCGACATCCTGCAGGCCCTGCTCGACAAGGGCGCGAACGTCGAAGCCAAAGAGAAGCGCGGTATGACGGCACTGATGCTCGCGGCCGACGAAGATCATACCGAGGCCGAAACCATGCTGCTGGCGCATGGCGCAAAGATCGAGGATCAGGACGCGGATGGAGAAACGGCGCTGATGCATGCTGTCAGCGAGGAGCGCGTCGATTCGGTGGAACTGCTGCTTTCCAAGGGCGCGAAGATCGATGCCGTGGATAATCAGGGCCAGACAGCCCTGTTTCGTGCCGCCATCGACGACGACTCGAACTTCGACTGGGGAGGGAATTATGTGGAGGTCACGAAACTCCTGCTCTCCAAGGGGGCTAACGTCAACGCCAAGGACGATCAGGGGCACAGGCCGCTGGAAATGGCAATCAGGAACAGCAAAACCGAAGTCGCCAAGCTGCTGCAGGAGCACGGCGCCCATTAACGACGTTTGGGGATTGCATGTAATCTCTACGAGTGCTGATTCTCGTTAAGATTGGCAAAACTGATTTCTGAACCACCGAGGGATTTATGTTTGAATCGACTCTTGCCACGACCGATGACGCCGGCCTGATCCTGAAGCTGTACGAACTGCGCACCGAGGAAACATTGCGCAAGGCCCGCTACTGGATGGTGATCCGGTACTTCCCGGAGACGGCCGAGGAAGTGCTTGCATTGCTGGCCGACGCGACTTCGGAGAAGAATGCCTGGTTCCGGCAGGTGACTTCGTATTGGGACATGGCGGCATCCTTCGTTCTGCACGGCGCGCTGAACGCCGAGCTCTTCCTCGACTGCAACACGGAGCCGTTCGCGCTGTTTGCCCGCTTCGAACCGATGCTGCCCCAGATTCGGACCAAGCGCCCCTGGTGCTTCACCAAGATCGAAAGGATCGTCCAGGAGTTTCCCGAGGCCCGCACACTCGTGGACAATATGGCGAAGCTGATTCCGGAACGGCGCGAAGCAGCCCGCAAAGCTCCGCCGATGGACTAGGTAAAGGCAGGGCAGCCGAAAGATCTGGTAAGGTACCAGAGTCCGTATTTTTGGAAAAGAAGGTCTGGAAACAATGGCAAAGGCAGTATGGAACGGCAAGGTTATCGCGGAGAGCGACAAGGTTGAAACCGTGGAGGGAAACCTTTATTTCCCCGAGAGTGCGGTCAATCGCGAATACCTGCGCCCCAGTTCGACCACCTCGACCTGTCCCTGGAAGGGACAGGCTCGCTACTACAGCCTGCTCGTCGATGGGCAGGAAAACCAGGATGCCGCATGGTATTACCCCGATCCAAAGCCTGCCGCCCGAAACATCAAAGGCCACATCGCCTTCTGGCGGGGCGTCGAGATCGAGAAGTAAATCGAGCCGCAGATGTGCTTGATTCCAGGAAAGTTAGTATTTCGGGTCTAGAATAAGGCGAGGGTGGCTTTGATTGGCTGCCCTCCGCGCTTTTTGCTCCCCAAAGGAGATAACCCAATGAGTTCTTCATCCGCGGTCTACGCTGCTGTTCCTCCTATTCCAGGCGCCAGCCTTCGCGAAGATGTACAGATTTTCGAGTACAGCAAGGCCGCAAATCCCATCGAATCGGGTGCTACCCCCCGGATCCCTATTAAGGTTTTTGGGGCCGAACTCTACGCCGAGGGCGAAACACGCGCGGTACCCCTGAATCTTCAGGAAGATTTGCGCGTGCCTTATCCGGCGACCGGTCCCGGACTGCTGGCGAGTTTTCTGCACATCAATAAGGGTGAGAAGCTCGCGACATCTCCGAATGCGGGCAGCGAATTTTACTTCGTCATTCGGGGTAAGGGGCGTTCCGAAACTGCTGAAGGTGCGATTTCCTGGAAGGCCGGCGATTTTCTCGTGCTTCCTGGCCTCGAAGCCATCCATTTCGCTGAAGAAGATACCGCCTTTTACGTCGTCAACGATTCACCGCTCTTCGCCTATCTCGGAGCGCGCCGCTCGGAAAGCCGGTTTGCGCCTACGCTCTACACGCGTGAAAGCGTAATGGCGGAGCTCGAAGCAGCGAAGAACGATCCTGAAGCCTCCACGCGCAGCCGGGTGAGCGTGCTGCTGGCGAATAAGCGCTTTGCGCAGACGATGACCATTACGCACACGCTGTGGACGATGTTTGGCATTATCACGCCAGGCACTCGGCAGCTGCCGCACCGCCATCAATCCGTCGCGCTCGATTTCGTGGTTTCGGCGCAACCGGGCGTCTACACCCTGGTGGGCGAAGAGCTCGGCGAAAACGGCCTGATCAAAGATCCTGTCCGCGTGGACTGGGTGACCGGCACCGCTTTTGTGACGCCTCCCGGCTACTGGCATGAGCATGTGAACGAATCAGGCGCTGACGCTTACGTGATGCCCATCCAGGACGCGGGTTTACACACCTACCTGCGCACGCTGGACATCCAGTTTTACAAGGAAGACTAAGCAGATATCTGAATCGGGAAGCCGCCGGAGGTTCAGCCCGGCGGCTTTTCCTTTGCAGGATGCCGCAAGTCTGACCCCGCCTTTATGGCCTGATCCAAGACCTGCCGGTCTGTCCCTTTCTGCCCCTCATAACAGCTCATCCCACCATCATGCAGGGGTTTCAGGGCAGGATTCGAGAGGCAGAACCAACGAAGTCCGACCTCCACAACAGGCGCTGGATTTATGTGCCCTACGACCGGTTCACCGAGCGTACCGGGCCACTCACCGACCAGCCTGCAAAAGACACGGGCATCGTCATCGTCGAGTCGACGGCCAAGGCCCATCGGCGCCCTTATCACAAGAAAAAACTGGTGCTTTTGATCGCCAACATGCGCCACTTCGCTCTTGAGCAGGCCGAGCGCGGATGCAGCGTGCTCTATCATTTTTCTCCGAAGAGCCACGGTCAGGCGCTGGTTGCATTGCAGCCTGAGCGAGGCCTGCCTGAACTGACCATGATGCGTCCGGCGGAGCGCGAGTTACGCCTCGACATGGCGCAGGCGGTGCGTGACGGACTGAAGCTGAACGAGGTCCCGGACACCACGTGGCTCTCGACGGTAGAAGATTTCACCGGCGTCTTCGGGGCATACAAGGCGGGCAAGAGCTACGTGATGGACCGCTTCTATCGCCACATGCGCGAGAAGACCGGCATCCTGATGCAGCGAAGCAAAAAGCCTGTTGGAGGCAAGTTCTCTTTCGACACGGACAATCGCAGCCCGTTCAAGAACGAAGTCGCGGTGCCGATCCCTCCGGTCTATGAGCCGGATGCCATCACGCGCGAGGTCATTGCCTACATCGACAAGGAATACGCGCACCATTTTGGAACGACCGAAGGCTTCAACCTGCCCACGACACAGAAGGATTGCGACGCCATGTGGAAGTTCGTCGGCAAAAAGCTGCTGCCGATGTTCGGCCCATTTGAAGATGCGATGCGTGACGACCAGCCGCACCTCTTTCACAGCCGCATGTCGGCGCTCATCAATCTTGGGCGGCTGCTGCCTGCCGATCTGCTGCGAGAGGTGGCGGCGCAGGCGGATAAAGGAGAACTGCCGCTGGCGAGTGCCGAAGGGTTCATCCGCCAGATTCTGGGATGGCGTGAATTTATGCGCCATATCCACGAGCAGACCGATGGCTACCGGCTGCTCGATATCGCGCAGGAGAAACGCAGGAAACCTGTTCACGACAAGGCTTATCCAGCGCCCAGCGGCAAGCCCGATCCCTATGCGGGAGCCACGCCGTCAGCGCTGGGCGCACACCTGCCGCTGCCTGCCGTCTATTGGGGCGTGAAGTCGGGCCTGCGCTGTATGGATACCGTGGTCGAGCAGGTAGTCCACGAAGGATGGTCGCATCACATCACGCGGCTGATGGTGCTCTCGAACCTGGCGACGCTATGCGGATTCTCGCCGCGCGAGCTGACCGACTGGTTCTGGTTTGCCTATGTGGACGCCTATGACTGGGTCGTCGAAACGAACGTGCTGGGCATGGCCACTTACGCGGACGGAGGCGTGACCGCGACGAAGCCGTATGTCTCCGGTGCGGCATATATTAACCGCATGTCGAACTACTGCCGACGCTGTCAGTACGACCCTAAAAAGGCGACAGGAGAAGGTTCATGCCCATTTACCGCGCTTTACTGGACCTTCCTGGAGCGCAATGAAAAAGTGTTGGGCAGCAACTTCCGACTGCAGATGCCGTACGTAACCCTGCGCAAAAAATCGAAAGACGAAATGCGGGCTTTGCGCGAGCGTGCCGATGAGGCGATCGCCCACCTGCGGAGTTTCAAGCTGCCTGAATATTGAGGCGTCTGAATAAGGCTGTAGACAGGCTACCGGCTCGGGATGTAGTGTCTCTACATCATGGCTCGTCAACAGTATCGCAATCGCATTGAAATTCTTCAGGGCACGCTCGATCTCCTGGTGCTCGAGACGCTCCGTTGGGGAGCCCAGCACGGCTACGGCATCAGCCAGGTGATCCGTGCGCGCTCCGGCGAGGTCTTTCAGGTAGAGACCGGCTCGCTGTATCCCGCGCTCCATCGCATGGAGAAGCAGGGCTGGATCGAGAGCGAGTGGGGACAGACCGAGCAGAACCAGCGCGCGAAGTTCTACCAGCTCACCGCCGAAGGCAGGAAGCAGCTGGTGCGCGACCGCTCGAAATGGGAAACGCTGGTGGCCGCGATGGCCGGGGTGATGAGCCCCGAGACGGGAGCGTAAACCATGAGCTCCTGGCGCAGATTCTTCAGCAGTGAAGCGAAGCGGTCGGAGCTCGACGAGGAGATCGCCGCGCACCTGGCCATGGCCGAGGCCGATAATCGCGCCGCCGGAGCGGATGCTGCCACCGCCCACCACAAGGCAACAGCGGAGTTCGGCAACGCGGCGCTGGTGAAAGACGTCACCAGCAGTTCATGGGGATGGCAGAGGCTGGAATCCTTCGCGCAGGACGCGCGCTACGCGATCCGCCAGATGCGTAAAGGGCCGGGCTTCGCCTGCGCCGTGATCGGCACACTCGCGCTGGGTATCGGCGCAGCCACGGCGATGTTCACCGTGGTGGATCGCACCATGTTGCGGCCTTTGCCGTACAAGCATCCGTCGCGGTTGGTAACCATCTCGCCGGCAGGCAAAGATCAGAGGCTGGGTTTCCAGACTTCGTTTCCGGATATTCAGGCCTGGCGTGAGCAGGCCAAGAGTTTCGAAGGATTCGCCTTTTACAGACAGGTAAGCGGGCGCAGCTTCCTGAATGTAGACGGCACAGCCACGCAGGTGGCACTCACACAGGTAAGCGGAAATCTCTTTGGCCTGCTCGGAGTGACTCCTCAATTCGGTTCCGGTTTGCGTGCGCGTCCGGATACGCTGGCCGTCGCTGGAGACGATCACACTGTCGTTATCAATGACTTAGCGTGGCGCGAGATTTTCCATTCGGATCGGGGAATCGTCGGCAGGACAGTCCAGATCAACGACGAGCCTTATCGCATCCTTGGAGTGATGCCGAAGGGCTTCTATTTCCCCTACAACTCGATTACTCCGCAGTTGTGGTCTCCGATACAGCTAGGCGCTGACGATGCCAAGCGCAGTTATGCGTCGCAGTATCAGGTGATGGGTCGCGTGAAGGCTGGAATCACCATCGCCCAGGCGAATGCGGAGATGCAGCAGATTCAAATGCGAATCCAAAAGAGCATCGCGCAGCCGGACTGGGCCAAGGATATCGATCACATCAAGATGGATCCGTTTGCATCGATAGGCGCCGATAAGTCTACAAACCACGCGCTGCTTGCGTTGCTGGGTGCCTCGGGATTGCTCTGGCTGATCGCCTGTCTGAACGCAACCAACCTGCTTCTGGTGAAGGCATCAGTGCGCGCTCGCGAAATCGCAATGCGCGGTGCGCTTGGGGCAAGCCGCTGGAGATTGACACAGCAGTTGGTCATTGAAGGGCTCCTGTTAAGCATGAGCGCTGCGCTGCTGGGCATTGCGCTGGCGTTGTCAGCGATTACTCTCTTTAATCACCTGTTAAGCCATCTTCCGACTGCAGGGCTCGCACCCTTTGCGGGGATTGTGGCTGGTCTAAGCCCAAGGGTATTGCTGCTCCTCATTGCGCTCACAGTCATTTCAGCGATCCTGTCTTCGGCATGGCCCGCGTGGATGGCCGCGCGCTCACCTATAGAAGCAGCTCTGCGGCAGGGCGGAGCTCAAAGCGGGACAGCAAAGGGACAGAATCGTCTGCGCGGCGGGCTGGTCATAGCCGAGATCGCGATGTCTCTCGCGCTGCTCGCATGCTGTGGACTGTTGCTGCGCACAATCTATGCGCTGCGGCATACTCCGCTGGGTTTCCGTACCGATCACATTCTCGTGGCTAACATGGAGATTCCCACGTACCGCTTCGCAAAGATTAACGCGGCACAGGAAATCTATATGCCGTTACTGGAGCGAGCACAGCATTTACCGGGAGTGCAGTCTGCAGGTCTCGTGACGGAAGTGCCTCTTGGCAACACCTTCAACGTGATGATGTATCTCGAAGGTGACAAGGCGAAGGGGCTCGGTACCACCTCTTCCATGTTCAAAGCGGCGACCCCCGATCTGCAGAAAGTCTTCGGATTCTCCATTTTGAAAGGCCGTTACTTCAATGAACATGACACCCCGTCCTCTGAGCCGGTAGCCGTCGTCAACCAGGCTTTTGCCAAGGCGTTTGCGCCGCACGAGCAGGACCTCAATAAAGTAATCGGTCTTAAGCTCATGTCGATCAGTAATAAGCCTGGAGAAAAGAACGAGAATACGAAGACAACCATCATAGGCATTCTCGACGATATGCATCAGTGGAAGATCGGCGTGCAGGCGTCTCCCGAGATCCAGGTGTTGCCCGACCAGGTAAAGCCGGGCAGCAGCTTCTATGCAATACTCGAAGGCGTCGCGATGGATCTCGCAGTGCGCACGCAGCGTCCGCCGTCGGAGATGATTCCGCAACTGCGCGCGATTTTGAAGCAGGCAAGTCCTGAATTGGCCGACGCAAAGTTCAGCACTATGGACCAGATCGTCGAAGACTCCTTTGGCAGCCAGCAGCTTGCTGCGAAGCTGCTTGAAGTCTTTGCCGGTTCGGCGCTGTTGCTGTGCGTTGCGGGACTCTATGGCTTGCTCGCGTATGTCGTAAGCCAGCGCACGCGGGAGATGGGTGTCCGCTTCGCTCTCGGCGCTCAGAAGGAAGACGTAGTGTGGCTGGTGATGCGGCAGGCGGGCGTCCTGGTGATTGCCGGTATCGTAATCGGCATGGGGCTCGCGTATGGCGCAGGCCGGCTGGTGCAGAGTTTCCTCTTCGGCATCTCCGCGCACGACGGATGGACGCTGGCAGCGGTCGCGATTCTGCTGATGATCTGCGGAGGAGTTGCGGCGTGGCTGCCCGCGCGTCGCGCCGCAGGAGTGAACCCTGTTGAGGCGCTCCGCGCGGAGTAGCTTTGGACCTCAGCGACTGAAGCCGCTTTTGCGGCTGGACGAAACTCGTGGGGGCTGAAGCCCCCACGCTACCGAGTTCGTTGCAGCGAAGAACCAGTCAGCGCAAAACCGATCAGCTAAGAAACAGCCAGCCCGGAACCGGTTAGCGTGAATCGGTTCCGGGCTGAACATCACCACCGGCCGTTTCTGCGCTGTCCGCTTCTCAGCTGCTTCTAGTTCAATACGCTTGTAGCTGCACCAGTGGCAGGCGTATCTGGAAGCAGGTTTCTCCCGGTACGGATACGACGGTCACAAAGCCGCGATGGCGCCGTATCACGCGCTGCACCGTGTCAAGGCCGAGTCCTAGTCCGCTGCCCGGAGCCTTGGTGGTGAAGAACGGCTCGAAGATACGGTCCTTGAGAGAATCAGGGATGCCAGGGCCGTTATCCCAAACCTCGATAACTACCATTTCACCGGAGAGATGCACGCGCAGTGTGATTTTGCCGTGGTCTTGAATGGCATCGAGGGCGTTTTCGAGCAGCGCCATCCACACCTGGCTCAGCTCGCTTCCGTAAGCGGAGATGGCAGGGATGTCATTGGCATACCGGCGTTCGATCTCCACGTGCGCCAGCCGCGATTGCAGCATGGTGATCGTGTTGTCGAGCGCCTTGGGCACATCGACCTCCTGGATCGGCGCCTGGTCCATGTAGGAGTAATCCTTTATGGCGCGAATCAGGTCGAAGATGCGTGCGGTCGAGTCGAGCATGGCTTCGGCGATGCGTTCCGCGCGAACAGAAGACGCAAACTGTCCCAACACGACCGGGAGCGTTTCGGGATCGAGGACTTTCCCTATCGGCTCGAGATCTTCAGCGGTGACGCCAAGTTCGGCGAGCTCCGGAGAAATCTTCCAGGTTTCCTGAACGCCATGTGCCTTGAGCCAGGTCAAAATGCTGTCTTCCGCTGTCGCAAAGTTGGCAGGATCCGGAGGTGCTTTCTGCGCCTTCTGGCGGACGGCTTCCTGCCAGTCGCGCACTTCAAGCATGTGCTTTTCGTCGAGACAGAGTGCGCCAAGACGGAACTTCTCGCGTCCGTATACGCGCAGCTCATCGAGCAGTCCTGAAGCCGCGCGCTGGGCCGCCGAGGCTGGATTGTTCATTTCGTGCGCAAGATTGCCGGCGAGCTTGCCGAGCGCCGAGAGCTTCTCTGACTGCTGTTCAAGGCGCGTGACCTCGCGGACGCGATCGAGCAGGACCGAAACGCAGCGGCCTCCCAGCGACGGAACCGCCTTCAGCATCTCCGGAAACATCTCGCGCGGAAATTCGAGCGCCCAGGCATCGGTAATGATCTGGCCCTGGCCGCCGTAGGTTTTCATGCGCGAAAAGGGCAGCAGCCCGGTGATCATGGCAGTGCGGCCGATGAAGAGAGCGGATGGACCGGAGTGTTCCCGGCGTACATGAACTTCGCCGCGCAGCAGAATGGTCATGGTCTCCGCAGGGTCGCCTTCGCGAAAGACGACTGTGCCTGCGGGAATGAAGCGTTCTGTGCCGTGGGTTGCGAGCCACTCGAACTCGCACTCATCCATGCCCTGCAGGGGCGGTACGCGCTTCAGCGCATCGACGATCTCTGGCAAAGGGGTGGGACCCGGTGTGTGGTTGCGATCAGCCGAGTCCAGCGTAGGGGTTGAACTAGTAGTGCTCATAAACCGGCCTCTTTCGTCATGGTATCAGGGGCGGATGACGCGCCTGAGAATTGTGACTGGCGGAAACTAATAAGCGTCCTTACGCTGTTCTTCGATCTTGCGTCGCGGCATGACGTCGATTCTCGCATTCAACCGCGTCACTCCAATGGGCTTGTCGCTGCGTACGACCTCGCTGCCATCCTCGTCGAGCAGCAGCGCGGTAAAGCTGGTAACTGGAATATGAAAGTGTTCGCGAATCGCTGCCATCTCTTTCGCGCTGAGAACGGCATAGGGCGTATCGAGCGGTGTTGCATAACGCCGCGCATCGGGAACCACCGGGGTCAGCATCACGAACCGGTCCATCATGTCGTCTGCGGCTTCGTCGAGAAGCTTCGTCTGCTCCTTCAATCTGGGATCACTACCGCTTGGACTGAAGACCAGCAGCGGACGGTAGCAATGTCGCATCGCCGCAAGCGATCTAGGGCGCACCTGGCAATTCGAGCCAGCCTGACCCTGGGCAGTAACAGCGGAACAGAGTGCGAACGCGATAAGGAGCAACAGACGATTCATAGAGCTATAGACACACATGGCCGCGGCAGAAGATGCCCGCGGCCTGCATGCAGGTTAGAGGATTCACTAGGCCGTAACGAGGTTGGTCTGCGGCTTGCCGTCCTTGATCTCGACCGGGTCGAGGAAGGGCATTGCGGCGCGCAGCGTGTTGCCGACCTTTTCGATCGGGTGCTCGGCTTCGGTCTTGCGGATCTCGGTGAAGAACTTGCGGCCGGTCTTGTTCTCTTCCATGAACTTCTTGGCGAAGACGCCATCCTGAATTTCCTTCAGGAGCTTCTTCATCTCGGCGCGGGTCTGCTCGGTCACAATGCGCGGGCCTGCGGTGTAGTCGCCGTACTCGGCCGTGTCCGAGATGGAGTAGCGCATGAAGGCCAGTCCGCCGCGGTACATCAGGTCGACGATCAGCTTCAGCTCATGCAGGCACTCGAAGTAAGCAATCTCAGGCTGATAGCCAGCCTCGACCAGAGTCTCAAAGCCAGCCTTGACCAGCTCCGCAGTGCCGCCGCAGAGAACAGCCTGCTCGCCAAAGAGATCGGTCTCGGTCTCTTCAGAGAAGTTGGTCTCGAGCACGCCCGCACGGGTGCAGCCGATGGCCTTGGCATAGGAGAGCGCCAGCTCAAGCGCCTTGCCCGAGTGGTTCTGGTGAACGGCTACCAGGCCCGGAACGCCGCCGCCCTCGGTGAAGACTTCGCGCACGCGATGGCCCGGCGACTTGGGAGCAACGAGCGAAACGTCAACGTTCTTCGGCGGATCGATGAAGCCGAAGCGGATGTTGAAGCCGTGCGCAAACATCAGGGTCTTGCCCTCGGTCAGGTGCTGCGCGATCTCGGCCTTGTAGGTGTCAGCCTGTGTGTGATCCGGCGTGAGGATCATGATGACATCGGCCCATGCAGCGGCATCGGCGATGGACTGGACCACCAGGCCGGCATTCTTCGCCTTGTCGATCGACTTGCTGTTGGCTGCGAGTCCTACGTGCACCTCAACGCCCGAATCCTTCAGGTTCAGCGCGTGTGCGTGGCCCTGCGAGCCGTAGCCGATAATGGCTACCTTCTTCTTCTGGATGATCGAAAGGTCGGCATCCTGATCGTGATAAGTCTTTGCCATTCTTCTTCCTCTTCTCTTCGTTGGTTGAATTTCTGGTTTAAGGACAGATCCTATTGGGGCAACTTTGCTTCTTCGTCAACGATCGCGTCGTCGTCGGGAGAAACCGTCTCAACTTCGGATTCCTTCAGCGGTACGCGCATGGCGTCAAGCACGCGGCTGGTGTGCTGTCCACGCCGCATCACCATCTTGCCGGTGCGCGAAACTTCGAGAATACGATCCTCGCTCTCGTTGAGCACCTGGATAAGGCCCTCAATCTTGCTTTCGACACCGGTGATCTCGATCATCAGCGACTCGGGTGCAAGATCGACGATGCGCGCGCGAAAGACTTCTGCAAGTTCGAAGATATGCGAGCGCGTCTTCGGGGTCGCGGCTACTTTGATCAGCGCAAGCTCGCGCGTTACGCTCGAGTGCGCGCTGACGTCATCCACCTGCAGGACGTCTTCGAGCTTGTAAAGGCTGGCCATGATGCGATGGCCGGCAGTCGGCGATGCATCGGAGACGATGGTCATGCGCGAGACGCCGTTCTTCTCCGAGCGCCCCACTGTGAGAGAGACAATGTTGACGTTCAGGCGGCGGAAGAGGGAAGCCACGCGCGTCAGCACGCCTGGCTTGTCTTCCACGATGGCAACAAATGTAAGCAGCATACTTAAACGTCCTGTGCGGTTTCGATCAGCGGATTCTTCTCGGGTCTGCGGATCATCTCGTGCAGAGCAGAACCAGCCGGAATCATCGGATAGACGGAATCTTCCTTCTCCACCAGGAAGTTGATCAGGAACGGTCCCTTGTGCGCGCGCGCTGTCTTGATGGCCTCCACAGCTTCGGTGCGCGTGCGCACCGTGGCTCCGGAAATCCCATGCGCTTCCGCCAGCTTCGCAAAGTCCGGGCTGAGGATCGGCGACGACTGGTAGTTCTTGTCATAGAAGAACTCCTGCCACTGCCGAACCATGCCGAGATAGCCGTTGTTCACGATGGCGATGTTGATGTCGAGGTTCTCCTGTGCAATCGTCGAAAGCTCGGATGCGGTCATCTGGAAGCCGCCGTCACCGGCGATGATCCAGACTTCCTTCTCCGGGCACGCAACCTTCGCGCCGATGCCTGCGGGCAAAGCAAAGCCCATGGTGCCGAGTCCGCCGGAGGTAATCAACGTGCGAGGATCTTCGTGCTTGTAATACTGCGCCTCCCACATCTGGTGCTGACCCACATCAGTCGCGACAATGGCCTTGCCATCAGTCGCGTGCCACAGGTCGTGCATGACGTGCGCGGCATAGAGATGGCCGGTGTCGGGCAGGTTCTGAATGTCCTTCACCGCGCAATCGCCCTTCGTCGCGTCGATCTCCGTCAGCCATTCCGACTTGCCGGTATTGCGCGGGCTCAGATGCGGCAGCAGTTGCTCCAATACTTCCGCGAGGTCGCCGATCAGCGCAACATCGACCTTGACGTTCTTGTTGATCTCCGCCGGATCGATCTCGATGTGAATCTTCTTCGCGTTCACGGCATAGGTCGAGAGCGAGCCGGTTACGCGATCATCGAAGCGCATACCGCAGGCAATCAGCAGATCCGATTGCTGGATGGCATGGTTGACCCACGCCTCGCCGTGCATGCCCATCATGCCCAGTGCCAGCGGATGCGAGGCAGGGAAGCCGCCAAGCCCCAGCAGCGTGGTCGCCACCGGAATCTGCAGCCGTTCGACCAGCGCCAGCACCTGCTCGCGTGCACCCGACTGAATGATGCCGTGACCAGCGAGAATCACAGGACGCTTCGCCGAGCGGATCATCTCCGCGGCCTTGAGAATGGACTCATCCTCGAAGCCGAGCATGGGATGCGGACGATAGGCATCGGGAGCGGCAGCTTCGAAATCGAAGAGCGCCGACGCCTGCTGCGCGTCCTTGGTGAAGTCGACCAGCACCGGTCCAGGACGGCCCGAGCGGGCCACCTGCATGGCTTTGCGAATCGTCGATGCAACATCTTCCGGACGCGTGACCATGTAGTTCTGCTTGGTCACAGGCAGCGTGATGCCGGTGATATCGACTTCCTGGAAGGCATCGGTGCCAAGCGCCTTGCTCGAAACCTGTCCCGTGATGCAGAGCATCGGAATCGAGTCGAGCATGGCCGTGGCGATGCCGGTCACGAGATTGGTCGCGCCAGGGCCAGAGGTAGCGATGGCGACGCCGACCTTGCCCGAAGCACGCGCATAGCCGTCAGCCATGTGCGAAGCACCCTGCTCATGGCGGACAAGAATATGGCGGATCGGAAACTTGCGCAGCGCGTCATAAACAGGCAGGATCGCGCCACCCGGATATCCGAAGACCTCGGTCACGCCTTCGGCTGCAAGCGTGGCCCAGAGGATTTCGGATCCGGTTAAACGTGTACCGGTGGACTTTTCTTCACCCATCTCAGTGCTCCTTTAACAAACCAGGAAGAAACGATATTTAGTTCGTCACCGCGCCCTGTGCAGCGGAGGAAACAGTGTTGATGTACTTGCGGAAGACGCCGCTCTTGTAACGCGGCTCGGGCTTCTTCCAGTCCTTCATGCGCTCTGCCAGCACTGCGTCCGAGACCTCAACATCGAGCTTGCGGTTCGGAATATCGAAGTGGATCATGTCGCCTTCGCGTACCGCGGCGATTGGGCCGGCATCGACAGCTTCCGGTGCAACGTGGCCGGCCATCAGGCCGCGCGTGGCTCCGGAGAAGCGTCCGTCGGTCAGCAGGGCAACCGTCTCGCTCAGCTCAGGAATGCCGGCAACGGCAGCCGTAACCTGCAGCATCTCGCGCATGCCCGGACCACCCTTGGGGCCTTCGTAGCGAATTACGATCACATCGTTCGGCTTGATCTGGCCCGACTCGACGGCGTGGAATGCATCCTGCTCGGCGTCGAAGACGCGTGCCGGTCCACGATGCTCAAGACGCTTGTGTCCGGCGACCTTGATGACGCAGCCTTCGGGAGCAAGATTGCCCTTGAGGATCACGAGTCCGCCTGTCGGCTTGATCGCGTTCTCGAGCGTATGGATGACAGGCTGGCCCGGCGTCTCGACGGCGAGCGCAGCTTCCTCGGCAAGCGTCTTGCCGGTGACGTTGGGCAGCGAGCCGTCGATGAGTCCGGCCTCGATCAGGCGCTTGGCCAGCAGACGGCTGCCGCCTGCCTCGTAGTAGTCAACGGCAACATAATTGCCGCCCGGCTTCAGATCGCAGAGTAGAGGAGTACGGTTGCTGATGCGGTCGAAGTCGTCGATGTCGAGCTTGATTCCCATCTCATGCGCGATGGCGAGGAAGTGCAGCACGGCATTGGTCGAACCGCCGGAAGCAGCAACCGATGCGATAGCCGTCTCGATGGACTGCGGAGTGATGAGCTTGCTGGGGCGCAGGTCGTTGCGCGCCGCCTGCATGATGAGGCGTCCTGCTTCGCGCGCGGATTCGAGCTTCTCCGGCAGAAAGGCCGGAACGCCCGAGAGACCGATCGGTGATATGCCGAGGAACTCGCAGGCCATGGCCATGGTGTTCGCCGTGAACTGGCCGCCGCATGCACCAGCCGTAGGACAGGCCGCGGCTTCAACTGCTTCGAGCCCTGCATCGTCAAGCTTGCCTGCAGCGTGCGATCCGATAGCCTCGAAGACGTTTTGAATGGTGATATCGACGCCGTTCAGCTTGCCCGGCTTGATCGAGCCGCCGTAGACCATCAGCGAAGGGATATCGAGACGAGCCAGAGCCATCACGGTCCCGGGCATGTTCTTGTCGCAGCCGGCAATGGCGACGAGGCCGTCGAAGAGGTTGCCACGTGCGACCAGTTCCACCGAGTCGGCAATCACTTCGCGGCTGATCAGCGAAGCCTTCATGCCTTCCGTGCCCATGGTGATGCCGTCGGAGATAGTGATGGTGTTGAACTCCATCGGCGTGCCACCTGCTTCGCGGATGCCCTGCTTTACAGCCTCGGCGATATCGCGCAGGTGGAAGTTGCAGGGACCGATCTCGGTCCAGGTATTCGCAATGCCGATGATCGGCTTGTGTAGGTCTTCCTTCGAGAAGCCAACGCCGCGCAGGTAGGAGCGCGCGGCCGCGCGGTTCGGGCCTTCGGTCAAAGGCACGCTGTACTTCTTCGGATTATGGCTTCCGTTGCTCTCGTTCGAACTCATCGCTTACAAAGTCTCCGTTGCAGATGCCGGACGGGGCTTCACCCAGAAGGCGGCATCGTGCTGCTGTTCATACGTGTCAAGGGCCGCGGCGTGACGCAACGTAAGGCCGATGTCATCGAGTCCTTCGAGCAGGCAGTAACGGCGGAAGGGATCGATCTCAAATGACGCAGAGAAACCCTGGTCGTCCTTGATCGTGTTTTCTTCGAGAGAAACGCTGAGAGTGTAGCCTTCGTTCGCGGCCGCCCGATCCAGCAGAAGCTGTACCTGCTCTTCCGGCAGCTTGACCAGCAGGATGCCGTTCTTGCCCGCGTTCGAGTGGAAGATATCGGCGAAGGTCGGAGCGATCACGCAGCGGAATCCATAGTCGCTCAGCGCCCAGGCCGCATGTTCGCGCGAAGATCCGCAACCGAAGTTCTTACCGGCAACGAGGATCTCTCCGCCCTTGTAGCGCTGCTGGTTCAGCTCGAAGTTCGCATCCTTGCGCCAGTCGAAGAAGAGGAAATCTCCATAGCCGGTGCGCTCGATGCGCTTGAGAAACTGCTTCGGAATGATCTGGTCGGTATCGACATTGACGCGGTCGAGAGGAACAACCTTTGAAGTAAGTGTGCGAAATGCCTGCATTAGACCAGTACCTCCGCCTTCTTGAATTCCGCCGTCTTGAATTCCCAGGTGCGCACATCGGTGAAGTGCCCCGTGATGGCAGCAGCAGCGGCCATCATCGGGCTTACCAGGTGCGTGCGGCTGCCCGCGCCCTGGCGGCCTTCGAAGTTGCGATTGCTGGTCGAGGCGCAACGCTCGCCGGGCTTCAGTGTGTCCGGATTCATGCCCAGGCACATCGAGCAGCCGGGCTCGCGCCACTCAAAACCTGCTTCGAGAAAGATGTGGTCCAGGCCTTCCTGTTCCGCCTGCGCCTTCACCAGCTGCGAGCCTGGAACAACCATGGCGTGAACCTTCGCATTGACATGATGACCCAGCACAACCTTCGCAGCCGCGCGCAGATCTTCAATGCGCGAATTGGTGCAGGAGCCGATGAAGACACGATCGATGGTGACTTCTTCAATCGGTGTACCGGCCTGCAGATCCATGTATTCGAGCGCGCGCTCGAAGCCGCGACGGTCCGCATCAGACTGCGCGTTCGCGGGATTCGGAACCGTCTCGGTTACAGGAATCACCATGCCTGGGCTAGTGCCCCAGGTGACATAAGGAGCCAGTTCAATCGCGGGAATAATCAACTCGCGGTCATACTTCGCTCCGGGGTCGGAAGCCAGCTGCGACCACTCGGCAACAGCCTTGTCCCACGCCTCGCCCTGTGGAGCAAACTTGCGGCCCTTGAGGTAATCGAAGGTGATCTGGTCAGGGGCGATCATGCCAGCGCGCGCGCCGGCCTCGATGCTCATGTTGCAGATCGTCATGCGGCCTTCCATCGACAGCGAACGAATGGCCGAGCCTGCAAACTCAATCACGCAACCGGTCGCGCCGTCGGTGCCGATGCGCCCGATAATGCCAAGCGCGACGTCCTTCGCGGTCACTCCGTCGGGCAGTTCGCCTTCGACGGCAATGCGGAAGCTCTTCGCCTTCGACTGCGGCAGGCACTGCGTGGCCATCACGTGCTCGACCTCGGAGGTGCCGATGCCGAAGGCCAGTGCGCCAAACGCGCCGTGGGTCGAGGTGTGCGAATCGCCGCAGACGATGGTCATGCCCGGCTTGGTCAGCCCAAGTTCGGGTCCGATGACATGCACGATGCCCTGGTTCGGAGACTGCACGTCGTAAAGCTCGACACCGAAGTCGGCGCAGTTCTTGCGCAGCGTGTCGATCTGCTTGGCGGCGATAGCGTCTTCGATGATGAGGCGGTTCTTCGTCGTGGGAACGTTATGGTCGACCGTCGCCACGGTGCGATCTGCGCGGCGCAGCTTGCGGCCCGCGATGCGCAGGCCTTCAAAGGCCTGTGGCGATGTCACTTCGTGAACAAGGTGAAGGTCGATGTAAAGCAGCGCCGGTTCATTCGGCGGCTCGGCAACGAGGTGCGATTCCCAGACCTTCTCGAACAGTGTTTTCGGTGTAGACATAATATGTAACTCCAGCGAATACAAATGCTTTTAATCTCAACCTGCGCCAAAGGCGCAGCCACTCAGGCTGATGATGCCGCTGTACCCGGCGCCAAAGGCGCGGATGCCTGGACGGCCAGTCCTAGACGGCGTGTAGGGATTGGCGGCGGTCGATGATTTCGTTCAGCGCTTCGTGTACCTTGCGTCCCATCTCCTGCGTCGTCAGCTTCTGCTTGCTCTCGCCGCGGACGAGGTCAGCGGTGCGATAGCCGTCTTCAAGTACCTTGCGGACCGAGGCTTCAATCGCCTGCGCATCCTGCTCGAGGCCGGCGGAGTGGCGCAGCAGCATCGCTCCGGTAAGGATCGCGCCCAGCGGATTCGCAAGGCCCTTGCCTGCAATATCCGGAGCCGAGCCATGAACCGGCTCATAAAGGTTGACCTTGCCGCCGACGGTCGCCGACGGCAGCATGCCGAGCGATCCGGTGATGACTGCGGCTTCGTCGGAGAGAATGTCGCCGAAGAGATTTTCGGTCAGCACGACGTCGAAGTTGCGCGGAATGTTCATCAGGTGCATGGCAAACGAATCGACGTACTGGTGGTCGAGAGCGATGCCTGGATAATCCTTGGCGACTTCGGTTACGGTCGCGCGCCACAGCTGCGAGGTTTCGAGAACGTTGGCCTTATCGACCGAGGTGACCTTCTGGCGGCGCGTGCCGGCCAGTTCGAAGGCCACTCGGGCTACGCGCACGATTTCATCTTTCGTGTAGCGCATGGTGTTGAAGGCCGCGTTCGTTTCGCGGTTCCATTCGCGAGGCTGGCCGAAGTAGAGTCCGCCGAGCAGCTCGCGCACAAAGATGATGTCCGCGCCTTCGGTCACTTCAGGCTTCAGCGGCGAGTTGACGGCCAGCGAGGGCCACGCAAACGCCGGACGCAGGTTGCCGTAGCCTCCGAGCTCCTTGCGAATCTTCAGCAGGCCGGCTTCGGGACGTTCGCTGGGGGGCAGGGCATTGAACTCGTTGCTGCCGACTGCGCCCAGCAGTACGGCATCGCTCTCCAGCGCGGCTTCGAGTGTAGACGCAGGCAGTGGAGTGCCTTCCGCCTTGATGGCCGCTCCGCCGATCAGCGCCTCGCGGAACTCGAAGTCGTGGCCGCCGAGCTCGGCAACGGTTTTCAAAACGCGGACGGCTTCGCCTGTAACTTCCGGGCCGATGCCGTCGCCGGCGACCACCAATACCTTCAGCTTCATACTTTCTCCAGATCAGGTTGAGGGAAACGAATCTTACTTCGCCGGGGCCAGGACGCCGTTATCGACAAGATTGACGAGGTCCTGGTCATAGATTGCCTTCTTGCGGTCGGCCAGCGCCGTGAACGCGTGATAGGCGGCGTTCAGCTCATCCGCGTTGAGCTTGTAACCCAGCTCTTCCAGGCGCGAGCGCAGCGCGTGACGGCCGGAGTGCTTACCCAGCACCAGCGGCTTGGCCGGCGCGCCCACCGAGGCCGGGGTGATGATCTCGTAAGTCAGCGGATTGGCCAGCATGCCGTGCTGATGAATTCCGGCTTCATGGGCAAACGCGTTGTTGCCGACAATGGCTTTATTCGGAGCGGGTCCAAAGCTGATGAAGCTGCTCAGCTGCTGGCTGACCGGGTACAGCTTGTCGATCTTCAGCTGGTGCTCGACCTTGAAGTATTCCGCGCGCACGCGCAGCGCGACGGCGACTTCTTCAAGGGCTGCATTGCCAGCACGTTCGCCGATGCCATTCACGGCGACCTCCACCTGGCGGGCTCCGCCTTCGATTGCGGCAAGGGCGTTGGCCGTGGCCAGGCCTAGGTCGTCATGGGTATGGGCCGAAAGAATGATTTTGTCCGCGCCGGGCACCTGCTCGCGAATCATGCGGAACATCGCAGCGTATTCGCTGGGCATGGAGAAACCGACCGTGTCGGGCAGGTTGATGATGGTCGCGCCGGCTTCAATCGCCGTCGCAACGACCTTGCGCAGGTACGCAGGATCGGTACGCGTTGCGTCTTCGGGAGAAAACTCGATCTCGTCGACCCGGCCTTTGGCCTGCGTGATCGATTTGCCGATCCGGTCGATGGCCTCGTCGCGGCTGATTTTAAGCTTGTATTCGAGGTGCAGATCGGAGCTGGCCAGAAAAACGTGAAGACGCTTTTTCTTGGCCTTGTCCAGCGCCTGGATGGCGCGCTCGATGTCCTCTTCGCGTGCGCGGGCCAGCGAAGCGATCGTGGGGCCGCTCACCTCTTCGGCGATCTTCTGGATCGACGCAAAATCGCCCTCTGAGGCGATCGCAAAACCTGCTTCCAGGATATCCACGCCAAGATCAGCCAGGGAGTGGGCCATGGCCAGCTTTTCTGGCTGGGTCATGCTGCAACCCGGAGACTGTTCACCGTCGCGCAGCGTGGTATCGAAGAAATAGACGTGGTCTTGAGCCATTCGAAAAATACTCCTGCTATGGAAAGTCTGCCAAATACCCTTGCATTATTCAAATTTATAATTTTTTGCAATTCGATATAAAAATGTAATAATCGCTCCTCGGCAAAATATTGCCTGGGTATTCGCTTATGGATTTGGCACAGCTGGAGACGTTTCTTGCAGTTGTTGAGGAAAGAGGATTTTCCCGCGCCGCGGTACGCCTCCGCCGCACGCAGCCCGCTGTCAGCCATGTGATTCGCCGGCTGGAAGATGAGATCGGTGAGCCGCTGTTTGAAAGGAGCTCCCGCGACGGAACGCTTACGGCCGCCGGAACGCTGCTGTGTGACTACGCCCGGCGGCTGCTGAAGCTGCGCGGCGAGGCATCCTCGGCTCTCGAAGAGCTCCGTTCACTCGAGCGCGGGCATCTGCAACTGGCAGCCAACGAATATACCTGTCTCTACCTGCTGCCGGTGCTCGACGAATTTCGCCGTCGCAGCCCGCATATCAGCGTGGTGGCGCAGCGGTCACTGGCCAGCCGGATTCCCGACCAGATTCTCGACCGCTCTGTCGAAATGGGCATCGTCACCTTTGCGCCGGAGGGCGATCATTTTGTCAAAATCGCGGTGTATACCGACCCGGTTGTCTTCGTGGTGAACCCGAAGCATCCTCTGGCCAGGGAAAAGGAGGTCGCGATCCGCGATCTGGGGGCGGAGAGTTTCATTGCTCACAATGTCGTTTCACCGTTGCGACGGGGCGTGATCGATCTCTTTGCGAAGCATAAGACGCCACTCAATATGCATGTCGAGCTCCCCAGCCTGGAGGCGATCAAGCGCTTTGTAGCCATGGGAAATGGCGTGGCCTTCGCGCCGGGGCTCTCGGTGCAGGACGAGCTGAAACGCGGCGACCTGGTGCAGGTGCATGTGACGGATCTGGAAATTGACCGGCAATTGCTGCTGATTCATCGGCGTCACGCGACACTCTCGCATGCCGCCCTGGCCTTCCTGAAAACCGTCCAGTCCTTTGCCAAGGAGCGGGGAACGCCCTTTCAATACCTGCCTGCTACCGAAGTTTAAGCGAACTACGTCCATGGGATAGCTGTCGAATCGCCTTTCGACAGGTACAATTGCGAAAGCAGGCTGGAAAACCTCCGGCCTCAATCAACTTGATGCGCCGTTTGAGGCGAATTTGCCCGGAACCATGGGCCGAGGTTCACGAAACGAATGAAGAAGAGTCTGTTGCTGTTGTTAATGCTGCTGCCGTTCACGGCGGTGGCCGGATTTGCGCAGGAGAGCCGTCAGGACGTCAGTGTTAGCGGATCTGCAATCATCCCTCCTTTTACGTCGCAAAATGCCGTTCAGCTGCATGCAACAGTGGGCTATGGGCTGCTTGCCAGCTATCGTTACCTGCTGACCCCACGCAGCGGCCTTGAGGTGAACTACCAGTACGCCCAGGAAATTCAGCACTACATCAATCCCACGAACAATGTGCTGGTTCACAACCGCTTCCAGGAAGTTTCGGGCGCTTACGTCTATAACTTCACCTTCCGGAACTTCAACCCGTTCCTCGAAGCTGGTATCGGCGGCTACACCTACAACCCGATCAACGATCAGAAGTCCCAGATCCAGAACCTGAGCCGCAGCACGAACATCGGCGCGCTGTACGGCGGCGGCATCGCGTACGAGCTGAGCCCGAGCTTCGATATCCGCGTGGCTTACCGCGGCATCATTCTCAAGGCGCCCAGCTTCAACCAGGCCGACCTGAGGACGAATCGTTACTTCAACATCTACGATCCGGTGATCGGCGTCGCGTACCACTTCTAAACGGAAGACGAGCAAAAGAGAAGGGCCGGGAGATTCCCGGCCCTTCTCTTTTGCTCGTCTTCCGTTTAGCGAACGCCTAGAACCCGGTACGACACGCCGACGTCGAAACCATGGGGAGTGAGTCCATTGCTGTTTCCGCCAAACGCTGTGCCAGGAGCCGAGGGCAGAATCTGATATTGATATCCGGCGCGAACCGCCCAGCGCTTTGAAGCGCGGTATTCCACGTCGCCACCCGGAGCGTATGCGAAGTAGCTTCCCGATCCCATGCTGATCTTGGTATCAGTGAAGTAGGGATAGGTGATCCATACCCCGCCAAGCAGAAACTTGCCGTTCAGAGAGAAGCGGTTCCAGCGAAGCAGACGATACTTTACGCCTCCCAGGTAGTCATCCTGGGTCTCCTGCCCGTCGTTGGCGTTATGCCAGTGCAGCCAGCGCAGCTGGCCCTCAATGCCCAGCTTTGGAGTGATGTTGTAGTCTGCAAAAACACCAACTCCGGCGATATCTTCGTTGCCATAGTCCGGATTGAAGCTGGACACCTGGCCGCCGACCCAAACTGTCGAATTACCGCCCTTCGCCGAAGAGGCAACCTGGCCATACAACGCGGGAGCTGCTAATAAGCTGAGCAAAAATATCTTCTTTATCACGTTCGCTTCTCCAATCAACTAGATGCGATCCATAGGGGAGTTAAGGCACAACTCAATAGTTTTTTCAATGAGGCGTATCATGCGATTTCCATCTGGCGTGGAACTCTTAACATGCTGATACGCCTCAGTCTTTCGTCAGTTTTTAGCGGGCGCCGGGACCAGGGTTTGCCGGAGCCGGGGTAGTATCGGCGGGCTGGGCCTGCGGAGCCGCATTTGTATCCGCCGGTTGAGCTGCAGGGGCTCCAGTCGTGTCAGCTGGCTGGGCTCCCGGAGCAGCCGGGGTGTTAGCCGGAGCTGCTGCAGGCGCCGCGGCCGGGGCCTGGTAGCGCTGCAGGCGGAAGTAGACCGGAGTCACTTCAAACGGCATCTTGTCGCGTGCATTGAGCAGTGGAGCAGGCCGCACGTTCAGCTGGTAGACCTTGTCGTCCCACGGATCGATGCGCAGGTGGCTGTTCAGAGGCAGGGCAGCGATCTGTGTCAGATCGTCCATGTTCAGCTTGGGAGCGCCCTGAGTCAGACCCGACAGCCAGGGGGTTCCGTCAGCCTTGATCAGCGAATCGCCCAGGCGGGCCGTCAACAGGTACGGCAGCTGCTTCTGGCGCGCCTGCAACTGCGCGAAGAACAGACCGACGCTGGCCGCCTTATCGTGATAGACCGAGTTGTTGAAGAGCTCAACCGCCTTCTTGGCGGCTTCCGTGTTGTCGAGCGGAGTGTGGTTCATGTTGAAGCGGGTGAATGTCGCTTCGTCAGGGAAGAGCAGGCGGTCGTTAAAGGCGAAACGCGTATCGATATGGTGGCCGAGGACGATGTGGGCAAGCTGGAAGCTCAGGACGGCCGCCAGATCCTCTTCCGAGGGGAGGGTATCGATCAGTCCCTTGCTCAGCAGGATGGTATTGCCGATCGCAATCGATTCGAGCGGCGTAGTCAGCAGCACACGGCAATGAATATCCGAGGGCAGCTCAAGCTTGTTGCCGATGACGATGTTGTTGGTAACGGTCTCGAGAACCTTGTCGAAATCGCTGGGCGGAGCCAGCAGGCCGGCCTGGGTCAGGCGATCGAGCACGTTCTGCTCGGCCTGCGAAACCCACTCGCGCTGCGCCTGCAGAGGGCTGACGTCGGTCGACGTATCACTCTGATCCTGGGCATTATCGACCTCGATCGAAGCGTTATCCGAGTCGTGAGTAGGCAGTTTGAGGGAGTAGCCCCAGAAATAGGTCTGGGCGCGGAAGCCCGTCGCCTTTGGCGACTCGCTCTGCTGCGTCTCTTCGACGTAGATGGCATTCGGGAGCCAGACGTCAGGCTGCACGTTCATACGCCAGCTGTCGAAGTGGAAGTAATGGCTGCCTTCCGTCGTGTCCCGGCCTTCCGTGTAGGAGCCGTTGAAGCGGACAATGTTGCCGTCCTGATCTTCTACCCAGATACGGCCGAAGAAGCGGCCTGTGCCCTGGCCGGGCTTCGGGTGCACGTCGAAGACCAGCGTGCGGACGCTGCCCAGGAAGTCGCGCCGGACATAAGTGAAGTCATAGTGCTTCTGGTCGAAGCCCACCGGGTCGATGAACATCATGTCCATGAAGCCGGTAGCCGAGTAGCTCATGTGGAAGCTCTTGGTCAGATCGCCGAGAAACTTCATGGAGCCTTTGAAGAAGCCTCGTCCTTCCGGCTTCGCCTGGTAGGCGTTTGCCGTGAAGGTCTTACCGAAGTCGACGCGGGCGACGATGTACTCATCCGACACCGGCACCGTCTGAAGCTTCTGGTCGGGGCGATAGTTCTGGATGTATGTCTGCACCACGGGGGTGCTCTTCTGGATCGCCTTGACCGTATCCTTTTCGCGGCCGACGGCCTTATCGATCAGAGCGGCCTGGGCCGGGGTGAGGGGTACCGGGGGGACATACTTCGGGGTCTTCTTGGCATATGCGGCGCTGACGGTGAGAGTAAGCGCCAGACCCATCGTGCAAAGCTTGCGGAGAGACATTTACAGGCTCCTAATCGTTCTCTTCAAATCGAATCGCTTGGTGTTATCTAAAAACTACGTACCTTCGGCTACGCGAGCTGGAAGGTAATGTGAATTACGGTGACTTGATCGACGGGGTGGCCGTCACGGGTCGCCGGTTTAAACTGTATTCCTTCCGCAACACTCCTGGCTTGCTGGTCCAGCCCGTGTCCTAACCCGCTGAGCACCTGCAGAACCTGTACATGACCATCGGCCGTGAAGCGAACCTGCAGCGTGACATCGCCTTCGATCTTTAGCTGGCGGGCTTCGGCGGTATAGGTAGCGCGGGGCTTGGAGAGCACAACGATCGGCGTGGCTGCCGCCTGTTGCGCCTTCGGTTGCGCGGCGGGCGCGCTGCCGTAACCAGTTCCAAAGGAGCCGGCCTGAGCAACCTGGCCAGTGCCGCCGGGCTTTCCGGTGCCGCCGACTACGCCGTTCGAGAACCCGGCCGAGGCTACGGTCCCACGGGTATCCTTACCGCCCGGAACGCCATTCGCTACGCCCGATCCAAAGGCTACGCCTTTGACCGATCCCTGGCGGGCTGCTCCGGCTCCTGCGCTGGGGCCAGGAGCGGCATTGAAGGCACCCACCGCTGCCACTGTCGGGGCCTTGGTGGCATTCGGGTTCGGCTTCACGCCGGAAGGATCGCCGAAGCCGCCGGTCTTCACGCTCGGAGGCGCGGTGTTGTTTGCTACCTGCGTCGGAGTCGGACTCTTGAAGAGTCCAACCTTCGGCTGGGGTGGCGGGGTAACGGCCTTGGGAGGAGCCGGTGCTATCTTCGGCTGCTCTGGCGTCGGAACCTTTACCTCGACAGGCTTGGGCGGTTCCACGACAGGTTTGGGCGGCTGAATCACCGGCTTCGGTGGCTCGATCACCTTAGGCGGCGGGGGGATAATTTTTACCTTGGGGACGGGGGGAACATAGGGCTTGGGCTGTTCAAGGGGAAAAATGAGCGTGGCTGTATTTTCCTTGCGAACCTTTACCTCATGAATACGTGCTGCGGCGAAGAGCAGGATCAGAGCGCCGACCGCGATATTCGCGACCATGCTGACGCCAAAGGAGCCCAGACGGCCTTCCGGCTCGGGCAGGAGACCGAACTCTGCGTTCTTCTTAGGAGAGCTTGCCATAAACCTTTATTATTCTCACTTGTATTCCACTGTTAGTACTTAGACGCACAACTTAGGCGGAGACACACATCCACTGTGAATACAAGCACTTTGTATTCCAAATAAGATGCTGAAATCCTGCTATCCACGGCTCGGCTGGGGTGGGACGACCTAAGTTACACAAGTTGCGTAGCCAATCGTCCGTCGATCGCTGTTTCTGTCGACGGTGGGAGCTCAAAACTTGACAGTTTTGCGGGAGCCGATTTATTCGTCACTTTCACCCGGCTGCGTTTCGGACATTTGACCGTAACGACAGTAATAGCAAAGTAATGAGCGCTTTTCTAGATTATAGGGTGCCCTATCCTGAAAGGTAACCATTACTTTCGTGTTAATTTTGCCTACAGTGTAAATACTGCTCACTGCGCCGGATTTCCGGTGGACTGTAGTAGGTTAATTCGACGTTGGCGCACTGTTTCCGGTTGCCCGTTTTCCAACCATCACATCAAGACAGCTTTCAGGAGATTCTCGTGCGAATTCTTGTGACCGGCGGAGCCGGCTATATAGGCGGTACGGTTACCACCCTGTTGATGGATTCCGGCCACGACGTGGTCGTATATGACAATCTGAGCCACGCCCGCCGGGAGATGATTCCCGCAGGCGCTGAATTTGTCGAGGGCGATATTTCCGACCGTCCTCTTCTCGAAAAAGTGCTTGGCAGCGGTATCGACGGGGTGATGAATTTCGCGGCGCTGATCGAGGCCGGCGAAAGCATGAAGATTCCCGAGGCCTATTTCCGGAATAACAGCGCTTCGACGCTGACGCTGTTCGAAGCCATGCTGGCGACGGGCGTCAATCGCCTGGTGTTTTCCTCGACCGCGGCTGTTTACGGTGAGCCGGAATCGACGCCGATCCTCGAAGACGCGCCTCTGCGCCCAACCAACGCTTACGGAGAATCGAAGCTGCTGGTCGAGCAGATGCTCGGCTGGCTCAATCGCAGCCACGGCTTCCGTTATGCCAGCCTGCGCTACTTCAACGTGGCGGGCGCCATCAAGGGCCGGGGTGAGGCGCATGAGCCTGAATCGCACATCATTCCGCTGATTCTGGACGTAGCGCTGGGCCGCCGGGAGAGCATCAAGATCTTCGGGCAGGACTATCCCACGCCGGACGGAACCTGCATCCGCGACTACATCCACGTGCACGATCTTGCCCGTGCCCACCTGCTCGCCATGGAAAAGCTCGAGACCGAGGACCGGCTTATCTACAACATCGGCAATGGAACTGGCTTCAGCGTCCGCGAGGTGGTGGATTCTGCGCGGAGGGTGACGGGCAAGGACATCCGGGTTGAAGAATGCCCTCGGCGTCCAGGAGACCCGGCGGTGCTGATCGCGAGTTCTGAAAAGATCGGCCGCGAGCTGGGCTGGAAACCGGAGTTCACCGAACTCGACGGCATTGTCCAGACAGCCTGGGACTGGCACCAGTTGCGGTACCGGTAAGACGACGGTCGTCGCGATTTCCTCTACAGTGGAGGCATGTTTCATCTGCCATTGCACCAGATGTTCAGCCTCCCTGTGCCGCTGCTCGAAAAGATCGTGCGGCCCATCGTTGTGTATCTTGCGCTGATCCTGCTTCTACGCGTCTTCGGCAAACGGGAACTGGCGCAGCTCAATCCTTTCGACCTGGTCGTTCTGCTTTCGCTGTCGAACACGGTGCAGAACGCGATTATCGGCGATGACAACTCGCTTTCCGGGGGCATTATCGGGGCGATCACGCTTCTGAGCGTGAATTGGCTTGTCGTGCGAATCCTCTACAGCGCTCCGCGGGTGAATCAGCTGCTCACAGGCATGGAGAGGACATTGATCATCGATGGCATGGTCGACCACGTCGCGCTGAAGAAAGAGCTGCTGACAGAAGAGGAGCTGCTGGCCGTGATCCACCGGCAGGGCTTCGACACGTTCAATGAAGTGGAGAGGTGCGAGATTGAGCCGAACGGAGGCTTCTACATCGAAGGCCGCAAGCCCTCGTCTGAGGACTCGCGCCAGGGCGAACTGCTGGCCCGCCTGGACGCGCTGGGAGAGGAAATGAAGGCGATTCGCGCCCGTCTCGACCAGATGAGCGAACACAAGACAGCCTGAGCGGGCACGCGCCATTGACCCCGCTTCAGATGCTCCGTATCATAAGAAATTGTTCCCATATCTTTTGGCGGCGTAGCTCAGATGGTTAGAGCGACGGACTCATAACCCGTAGGTCGACAGTTCGATTCTGTCCGCCGCCACCAGTGTGTACACAACACTGATCTGCAACAGGCGGATGTTCCCGCGTAGCCGGTCCTGCCTTAAGTTGCATCCTGATCCTCACTTCTGCAACATGAATCGCCCGCCCGATTTCGCCATGAGCGGAACGGAGTATGATAGACACACCGTTGCTCCAAGAGGGCGGTTTGCCGAATGTCCAAGACTTTTAAGCGTGTCATCTTCGGGGCATCCGTTGCCCTGATCGCCCTGGTATTTGCAGGCAGCCTGCTGTCGCGGAATGTTTCCGCCAACGCGGAAAACGAAGGCGTTTACCGCCAGATGGGCCTCTATGAGGAGGTCCTGCACAAGATCCAGAGCGACTACGTTACCGAGCCGAATATCTCGAATGTGACCGATGGCGCACTCCACGGCCTGCTGGATTCTCTCGATCCCGATTCGAGCTACCTTACCCCGGCGGAGTATACCGACTACAAGACTCACCGCAATGACGGCACGGCCCAGGTAGGCATCACGCTTTCGCGCCGCTCCGGATTTCTAATGGTGGTTTCCGTCGTGCCCGGCAGCCCGGCCGACAAGGAACAGATCAGCGATGGCGACCTGATTGAATCCATCGATGGCAAGTCCTCGTCTTCGGCCGCCATGGCCCGGGAGCTGCTTGCAGGAAAACCCGGCAGCGAAGTCACGTTTTCGGTAGTGCGTCCCGGAAAGTCTGAGCCGCAGAAAGTTACGCTCACCCGCACAGTGGTGGCCATTCCCGCTCTTTCTGAACAGCAGTACGAAAACTCCAGCATTCTTTATTTAAAGCCTTCAGCTCTGACTGCCGAGCGTGTTTCTGCGATCGAAGCCCGTCTCAAGTCGATGGAGAAGAGCGGAAACAAGAAGGTGCTGCTCGACCTGCGCGATGTCGTGGACGGTGATCCGGCCCAGGGTGTGAAGCTGGCTAATGCCTTCCTGAAGACAGGAACCATCGCGACGCTGCAGGGCCAGAAATTTCCCAAGCAGGTTTTCAGCGCCGATCCGTCGCACTTCGTCACGGATGCACCGCTGGTTGTGCTCATCAACCATGGAACCTCCGGTGCGGCAGAGATTACTGCCGCCGCGATCCTCGGAAACAAGCGTGGTGACGTGGTGGGCGATCGCAGCTTCGGTGAAGGCGTGCTCCAGAAGACGATCGAAATGCCTGACGGCGCCGCCATCTTCCTTTCGATTGCGAAGTATGCCGGTCCTGATGGCAAGCCGATCCAGGATGAGGCTGTGAATCCGAATGTTGTGGTGAGCGAAAGCATTGACCAGTTCCTCGCCTCCGAAGACACGGAAGGGGCAAAGGAGCAGGAAAAAGCGGCTCCGCACCCGGATGACCAGTTGAATAAGGCCCTGGATGTCCTTAAGCAAAAGAGCGCCTAGCCGCTCGTTGAATCCCACGCATCGGATGAACGCTTGACCCAACGCGGACCTTGGAAGCCCCCAGCCGATCCGCAAAAGACGCCTTCTCCTAAAAAGAAGGCGTCGGCGTCCCCTCGGCCGAAAAAAAAGACTCCGGCAACTTCAGGTTTCCGCCCTCAGACCGGCAATCGTAAGGTCGCCGGAAGAGTGGCGCTGGCCTTTATGGCGCTGCTCGCCATTACAGTAGGCTCGCTCAGCGGACTGATGCTGGTCTACTCGGTCAATCTGCCCCAGATCGAAGACCTGGAACGCTATCGTCCCGATACGACCACCGAACTCTACGACGCGCATGGCCGCTCATTCGGCTCGTTCGCCCTGGAGCGCCGTGTCGTGGTGAACTACGGCGATTTCTCTCCCTTGTTGCGGCAGGCCGTGATCTCGATCGAAGACAAGAATTTCGAGAGCCATTGGGGCGTGAATGTTTTTCGTGTGGCGGGTGCGATCTACCACGACCTGCGCTCGCATGGCCGCGCTCAGGGAGCGTCCACGCTCACCATGCAGCTGGCAAGAAACCTGTTCCTGTCGAACCAGCGGACCATGGGCCGCAAGCTGCAGGAAGCATTCCTCTCGATCCAGATCGAGCATAATTTCACCAAGCAGCAAATCTTCACGCTTTACGCTAACCAGATCTATCTCGGCAACGGGGTTTATGGTTTCGAGGCGGGCTCGAATTACTACTTCTCAAAACATGCCAACGAATTGAGGCTTCCTGAAGCCGCGCTGCTGGCGGGGCTTCCGAAGGGGCCATCGGAGTTTTCTCCGTTGCAGAATCCGGACCGGGCGATGCGCCGTCGCAATGCAGTGATCAACGCGATGCTCGAAGACGGTACGATTACCGCCCCGCAGGCCGAGGCTGCGAGGACGGCTCCGCTGGGCCTGCATATCGAAACGCCTCCCAACAGCATCGCTCCATGGTTTGTAGAAGAGGTGCGCCGCGAGCTGGAGAAGCAGTTCGGCACGGACGAGGTCCACGAAGCCGGATTAAAGGTGTACACGACGCTCGATCTAGACCTGCAGCAGCGCGCGAACGAGGCCGTGATGAACGGGCTGGCGCAGTACGAGCGCCGGCATGGCTGGAAGGGCCGCCTCTTGAATGTGATTGCCGGGGGCATCGATCCGGAAACCTTCAAGCATCCGGACTGGAGCGGAACGCCTCAGCCGGGGCAGTGGGTACATGCGCTGGTCGTCGGCGTTTTGCCCTACCAGGTGACCGCGCGCATTGGAAATCACCAGCTCATGCTTACGCCAGAAGATTGGTCGTGGACCGGGTTCAAGACGGGTGAGCAGTTTCTCTCCAAGGGAGACATCATTTACGTCCACCTGAAGGGCGAGGACGGCAACCTGCTGCGCGGCACCCTTGAACAGGATTCGGGCGCGCAAGGCTCGCTAATGGCAATGGATAATGCCACCGGCGATGTGCTTGCGCTCGTGGGCGGGCGCGACTTCAATCTTTCGCAGTTTGACCGTGCGACCCAGGCCGAACGCCAGACAGGCTCGTCGTTCAAGCCATATGTCTACACGGCGGCGGTAGAGGAAGGCGTAACGCCTGAGGAGACGATTCTCGATGCTCCCACATCCTTTGGCTCCTACACTCCGCATAACTACGAAGGAAATTACCTCGGCAACATTTCTGTGCTGAAGGCCTTCGCGGATTCGCGAAATATTCCCGCGCTTAAGCTTGCCCAGCGTGTCGGTATGCACAAGGTCATCGCGACGGCGCAGCAGTTTGGAATCACGAGCAATATCCCGGCGTATCTCCCCGTCGCTCTTGGTGCCGTGGAGATTTCGCTCAAGGAGCAGGTTGCCGCATACTCTGTTTTTCCGAATGACGGCATTCGCGTCGCTCCCCGCATGGTGCGGCGCGTAACCACCGCCGACGGCATGCCGATGAACGAGGCGACCTCACAGGTGAAAGAGGCGATCAGCAGCCGGGTCGCTCGCACCATGATGGTGATGCTCAAGGAAGTGACGCACAGCGGCACGGCCAAAGATGCGGCTGCACTGAACCATCCTCTCGGCGGCAAGACAGGAACGACGAGCGACTACACCGACGCCTGGTTCATGGGCTTCTCGCCCTCGGTGACGTGTGGCGTATGGGTCGGCTATGACAGCCGCCAGTCGCTGGGCGATAAGGAGACCGGCGCCAGGGCTGCTCTTCCTATCTGGATGGACTTCATGCAGGCTGCGATCGCCGGTAAGCCGGATGAGATGTTCCCCGGCGATGCGCACCGCGCAGGCGCCCAGCAACTTGTGGCTGCCCAGCGCAGAGCTCCGTGAACGAAGCTCTGCGTCATCGATCTCTACTTCCGCTATAGCCTATTCGTCTCGCAGCGCTTCCATCGGTTCGACAGAGGAGGCGCGCCGCGCGGGCAGCGTGGCGGCGAGGAGTCCAATGGCTACCAGCGCCGCAGTCAGTTCGATGATGCGCAGCGCATCCCTCCCGGCTTCGATTGCAACCACTGACGAGATGTATTTCTGCGCCGCGGTCGTGAGCGCGAGGCCGGCACAGACTCCACCAGCAAGCATGATGCCCACGCGGCGATAGATGCCGCCGAGGATCCGTGAACGCGAAGCTCCGAGCGCCAGGCGAACGCCGATGTCGCGCATGGACATCTCGACCTCATGGCTGATGAGCCCATACAAGCCGACGACGGAGAGCAGAATCGCCAGTCCGGCGAAGATGCCGAAGAGCCAGTTTTCCAGGCGCTCGAAGATCAGTACGTCGGCAATGACGGCCTGCATGATCTGCGGCGCTCGGAAAGGCAGCGTCGGATCGGTCTCGCGGAAGGTTCTCTGCAATGCGGGAACGATGGCATCGGGTTTCACCGCGGTCTTCAAGACCAGGTGCATATTTCCTACGGCTTCCAGCCGAAGCCTGGGCGGCATCTGGGCAATGAAGTAATCCATCTGCGGCATGGGGGGTGCGTAGATGTTCTGCCGGATATTCTTGACCACTCCGATGATGGTTGCCGAGGGATTCTCATCGGTGGGATTGAACTGGTTGACGCCTTCGTCGCCGATGAGCATGCCGATGGGGTCGCGGTCTTTGGGAATGTAGCGCTTCACGAACTCTTCGTTGACGACGGTGACGAGCCGCGTGTTTACCGTGTCGCGGCCGGCCTCGAAGCTGCGTCCTCGTACCAGCCGGTCGCTCATGGCGGCGTAGTATCCGGGCGTGACGAAGCGCAATTCAGCCGACTGCGACTGCTCGCGTGGAGCGATCGGCGTGCCGACGACATGCAGGCCCTCCCGGTTGAATCCCCAGCTTTGAATGGGCATTACATTGATGAGCCCCGCCGCCTGCACGCCGGGGATCGCTTGTGTCTTTTCAAGCAGCGGATCGTAGAAGCTGAGGATCGGGTCGCGGTTCTCGTAGCGGCCCGGCGAAAGGTTGACCTCGGTGGTGAGGATACGGTCCGGCGAGAAGCCGAGGTCGGCATTTTTCAGGCCTCCGAGGATGCGCAGCAGCAGCCCCGAGACGACCAGCAGTGTAAGCGCAAGCGCGATCTGCGTCATCACGAAAGCGGCACGGACGCGATGCTGATTGCGCGTGGTGCCGGCAGCGCCGCCAGCACGCAGCGCGAGCGTGGGAGCGATCGATGACAGGCGGAGCGCGGGCGCAAGAGCTGCGGCAATGGTCACAACCGCAGCGACCAGCAGCGATCCGAGAAGCACGGGAGCGTTCAGCTCTACCTCCGCGCCGCGTGCCAGTGCGGAGACCAGGAGAAGGCGAATGGCTCCAAGAAGACCATAGGCGAGGGCCACGCCGGCAAGTCCGCCAAGAAAGGCGAAGAGCAGCGCCTCGGTGAACATCTGTTTCACGATGCGGCTGCGGCGGGCTCCGATGGCGGAGCGCAGGGCCACCTCACGCTCCCGCTTTACGCCGCGGGCAAGCAGCAGGCCAGCAACGTTCACGCACCCGATGGCCAGCAGGGCCATGACCGCGCACAGAAGCAGGTAGAGCGAGTTCTTCGTGCTGCCGACAACGTAGGATTCGAGGTCGATCATGTGCACGCTGCGGCCGGCGTTGAACTGGTCGGTGCGGCCGAGGTTGGTCATGACTGAGGTGAGGCCGGCTGCGGCCTGTTGCGGAGTGACGCCTGGCTTGAGCCGTGCGATGGTCTGCAGCCAGTGGTCGCCGCGATCCTCTGCCAGCCGCTGCGAAACGTGGATCGGCGTGTAAACAGCATTGACTTTGCCGATGGGGAAGCGGAAACCGGCGGGCATTACGCCGATGATGGTGTAGGGATGGCCATCGATCGAGGCTTTGCGTCCGATGACGTTACGGTCGCTGCTGAAGGTGTCGCGCCAGACCTCGTAGCTCAGCACGACGACATCGTTCCTGCCGGGCAGGTCCTCTCCGGGAGTGAAGGTGCGGCCCAGAATGGGCTGGACTCCGAAGACGTCGAAGAAGTTGTCGGTACCCTGCACGCTCTGCAGGGCGACCGGTCCGCTGCTGCCCTCGAAGTTGACCGTGCCCCAGGGATTGAAGCCGGCAAGCGCGGAGAAGCCATGGGTGAGGCGCCGCCAGTCTTTGTACTCGGGATAAGCAGCCCATTGCCGGTATCCCTGGTGCTGAAGGGTTTCGACAGAGAAGATTTCCTCGGGATGGCTGTAGGGAAGCGGGCGAATCAGCATGGCATAAAGCACGCTGAAAATGGCAGCTGTGACGCCTATACCCAGGGCGATAGTGAGAATGACCGACCCGGCGAAGCCGGGCGCTTTGCGCAACTGGCGCAGGGCGAAACGAAGATCCTGCACAAAGTCTTCCATGGCGAATCCCTCGCGCAGGAATGCAGCACCTGGGGGGCCGATTTTAAATCACATGGAATGTGTAGTTTGTTCGAAATTTTCGCGAAGAAGCTGATCGCTTATGGACTGGCTTGTCCGTAATCGGACGATGTTAAAGCGACCAACGGCAGATGTTGTTCATCATAAGAGACATGAAGCATGTCGTCCTCTACAGTCAACCGGGCTGCCCACCGTGCACCGCCGCCAAGCATTTCTTCAAAGCTCGTAACGTTGAGTTCGAGTACAAGGACGTGCAGGCCGATCCCGTTGCGCTGAAGGAGCTTCTCGCGCTGAACAGCCGGTCGACTCCGACGATCAAGGTTGGAGAGGAAGTCATGATCGGCTTCGATCCCGAAAAGCTGGAGACGATGTTGGCCGGACAGGTCAGCGGCAAATAGCTTCTTCGAGTGCGAAGAAGCGTTGGGCCTGTTTCACATCCTTCAGGATCTGCGCCTTCAAAGCCTCGGGCGAGTCGAATCTCTTTTCGTCGCGAATCCTCTTCAGAAACGTGACCTCCAAGGGTGTTTCCGGCGTCAGCTCTACCTCGTGAAAACTAAGTAGATGGCTTTCGATGGCGAAGGAGTCTTCCCCGAAGGTCGGCCGATTCCCGGCATTCGTGACCGAGTTGAAGATCTGCGCGTGTGCCCCGGCTCCGATTTTCAGGCGCGTGATGTATACGCCGTTCTGGGGCCGAAGTTCGTCGTACTGCGCCAGGTTGATCGTGGGCACGGTGAGCCGCGTGCCGATACCCCGGTCTCTCACCTGGGTGGACTGGATGGCAAAGGGCCGGCCGAGCAACGCCCGTGCTGTATCGATCCGGCCATCGGCGATAAGCGCGCGGATAGCAGAACTGGAGATGGGGATGCCTCGGCGGATGAGCGCCGCATGCGAGAGAACCTTGAAGCCCAGCGACTCGCCCAGCCGGCGCAGGTCGGCGGTGCTGGCGGCTGCTCCCCGCCCGAAGCGGAAGTTGTCGCCCTCGTGCACCTCAAGCGCATGAAGGCGGTCGCGCAGGACGCCGGCAGCGAACTGCTCGGCGGTGAGCTCGGCAAATGCCTGTGTGAACGGGATGACGACGGTTGCGTCGATATTCTGGGCGGCCAGCAGTTCAAGCTTCTGGGGAAGCGGAGTGATGAGCTTGGGTGCCAGCTCAGGCCGCAGAATGCGCACCGGATGCGGCTCGAAGGTGACGGCGACGGATTGCGCCCCTAGCTCTCCCGCCCGTTTGCGCAGCGCTGCCAGCACGCTCTGGTGCCCGCAGTGCACGCCATCAAAATTCCCGATGGCGAGCACCGAGGCGGCGAATTTCTCAGGCAAAAAGTCGAGGGATCGGTAAACATGCATGGTTCAGATCTCAAAAGATAAGCGCATCCCGTCGTAGGCGAGGCGCACATGCGGCGGCAGCTCTGCTTCGGTCGCTGACTGTTCCAGCTCGTGGGAGATGTGGGTGAAGAACGCGCGGCGCGGCTTGACCAGCTCAATCCACTTCAACGCCTCTTCAACATTTGCGTGGGAAGGATGAGGGGTGATGCGCAGGGCGTCGAGGATAAGGATGTCGAGATCTTCGAGAAGCGGCAGGCTGGACTCGGGAATCGCGCTCATGTCCGTGAGGTAGGCTGCCGATCCGAAGCGGTAGCCGCCAACCTCCAGCCGTCCGTGATGGATGGGTACACGCTGGAAGCGGACGCCCCCGATCTCAACCGACTCGTGATGATTGAAGCGGCGCAGATCGACCCGTGCACGGGTAGGATACTTGGCGTTGGGCGAAAAGGTGTATTCAAAGATGCGCTCGAGAACATCCGCGGTCGTACTGTCGGCATAGAGCGGCATCTTCTCTGGCCGCTGAAAGGTGAGCGGCCGCAGATCGTCCAGTCCGAGAATGTGGTCGGCATGCGCGTGCGTGTAAAAGACCGCGTCAAGGCTGGTGATTTTCTCGCGCAGCGCCTGCGTGCGGAAGTCCGGCCCGGTATCGATCACGACACGATAGTCCTTCCACTCAACGGCAATGGAAGGACGCGTGCGGTTGTTTCGCGGGTCCGTGGAGGTACAGACCGCACATGTGCAGCCCAGTGTCGGGACGCCCATGGACGTCCCGCTGCCAAGGATGGTCAGCGTTGCCTGCATGCGGCCGGCGGTTATTTCAGGCCCTGCGGCGGTTTGGGAATCTGCTGCTGCGTGACGGCCTTGGTGATCTCGGCGAACATGGCCTGTAGCTCGAAGAGCGCGCTGTCGAGCAGCCGCTGCTCCTGGGGATTCAGGTTGCCACCGGTCTTGTCATGGAGAGCCATGAGCATGTCGATATTCTGCCGCGCACCCAGGATGTCGACACGTGGCTTCTGGCCGGGTTCGGTGCCGGCACCGAGCGCAACTACCGCGGAGAGATAAAGAGACTGCACCAGGTGGTCGAAGCTGATCGGCGCGATGGTCGCAGGGTCCATGCCGGGATTCGCCGCTCTCAGGGCCAGGTTCAGATCTTCGGAGGCCTTCTGGTAGGCGGTGCGCTGCGCCGCGAGTTCTGCGGCCGTTGGCGCAGGGGCGAGTTCGGCCTCGGCAAGTTCAGATTCGGCGAGTTCAGATTCATCGAGGGCGACCGGCTCCGGCTCCGGAGAGGCAGCGGGGGCGGCCATCGTAACGAGGCGCGGGCCGGCGGAGGGCTGCGCCGGTACGGACTCGGCTGCGGTGGTCTTCTGCTCCTGCTTGGTCTCTGGCTTCGTTTCGGGAGTGGTTTCCTGCGTGGTCACCGCTGTTTCGTCGCGCAGTTCTCCGTCGAGGGTGAACTTGCGGCGGTCGGATACGGTGAAGGGAGTAGGTTTCTCAGCCATTGGGGTCCTTTTGGAGCTTCTAAAAATGTCGAGTGAAATCAGGGCAGCGGCGGCTTGTCGAGCGCTTCGACTGCGATATCGCCGCATGCCATCGCGAGTTTGCGCTCCAGGACCTCGGTCCGGACGAAACCCAGAGCGAGATGGCCGCTGAAGGATGGGGTACTGAACGATGCCGCACTCGTGAGCTCGCCGACCGGGTTGCGCTGCGAGGCTTCTGCCGTGACGGGCACCGGCTGGCCTGTTTCGATATGCAGAGCGCCCGAAAGCCTGAACTGGCGAAAGGTGCGGTGAATGGTGGCCCGTGAGCGGATGCGCTCGACGATCTCCTGCCCGAGGTAGCAGCCCTTGTCGAAGTTCAGGGCGCGTGTCTGGGCGGTTTCCTGGGGAAGGTGCGTACTCAGGATGTCGATGCCAAAGAGCGGAGTGCCTTCGAGAATGCGAAGCGCCTCGACGGCTTCCACGCCACAGGGAACGGCTCCGGCGTTTTCGAGAGTCTTCCATGCGGCTTCGAGCGATGTAACCGGCAGCGTGATCCGGAGGCTCGTAATCTGCGATTCGCTTGCATTCGCAACGACGATAGGAGCATCCAGGAACGAGGCCTGTGCAAAGGCACCAGCCGCCGGAAGCGGCAAGCCGGCTTTTGCGAGGATTTCCGCTGCGGAGGGTCCGGACAAGCCAATCGTGGTCGAAGTTGCGTCTAATGGCTGCAGTTCCACGTCGTCCATGATGATGAAACGGTCGAGGTGAGCGGCAATGGAGGCAATCTGTGTGCGGTCCGACTCAAGGAGCAGCGAATCGTCAAAATTAAAGACCGTGCAATCTCCGAGTATTCGGCCCTGTGCGTTGAGCAGGAAGCTGTAGTTGTGTTGCCCGGCTTCGAGCGAGCGGACGGTGTTGGTAACCATGCCGTTCAGCCAGCGAACGCGATCGCTGCCCGTGATCTTCAAGGCCGAAAGGTAGCCGAGATCATACAGGCCAGCGGAGGCGGTGAGCGCCTGGACTTCGTTCTGCACGGACGAAAAACCGCGCGGGGTGAGTGCGCCGCGATACGCGACGGAATCGCCTGCGGGGAAAAGACCGGCAAGCGGCGTCGCTTCCAGCGGAACTTCGGTTACAGACGTATTTTCGGCAGTGAGGCTCATGGTCAAGCGTCTCTAAAAATTATAGCCTCGCAGGTGTAGACAGGGTTTTTGAAGGGATCAGGATGAATTTTGCTGGGAAGTTAGGCTGCGCTGCGGTACTTGCGTGTTTTATTGGCCCGGTTGGGGCTTTTGCCCTGCAGGATCAGGCTCCGGCACCCGGACAGGCGGATGCGGCAAAGAAGCCGGAGACGCGGATGACGCCCGCGCAGGCCAAAGAGCTGTTCGCCTCGGTGGACTCGATCATGAAGTTCGCGTCGGACGATACGAAGCTGCCGATCAAGTCCAAGGTAAAGCGCAGGCTGACCTCGCGCGACGCGGTCGAGAAATACCTCTTCGACAAAATGAAGAACGACAAGGATTCGAAGCGGATGCAGCGCTCGGAGATCGTTCTGAAGAAATTCGGCATGCTCGACGAGGATTTTCATCTCCAGCCGTTTCTTATCAGCCTGTTGAAGGAGCAGATTGCCGGCTATTACGACAGCAAGACCAAGACCGTGAACCTGCTCGACTGGATCGAGCCGGACAGCCAGAAGCCGGTGCTCGCGCATGAACTGACCCATGCGTTGCAGGACCAGCACGTGGATCTGGAAAAGTGGGAAGACCCGAGCAGCGATTCGATTGCCCGCAATGTGAACGAGGATAACCAGCACATTTCGACCGACGAGCAGGGTACCGCACGCGAGGCGGTGCTCGAAGGCCAGGCGATGGCGGTGCTGGTGGACTACAGTCTCAAGCCGAACGGGCAAAGCATCCTGACGAATCCGGACGTAGTCAAGCAGCGCGCCGATGAGCAGGGCGCGGATTCCGATTCGCCGGTATTGTCGCGCGCGCCGCTGGTGCTGGAGGAGTCGCTGCTGTTCCCCTACCGCGAGGGGCTGAAGTTCGAAGTGGATCTGCTGAAGGACAGGGGCGCAGATGCAGCATTTGCCGGTGCGATCGATCGCCCCCCATCGACAAGCCTCGAGATTATGGACCCGAAGGTGTACGAGCGGCAGGCGAAGCTTCCGTTGCTGAAGATGCCGGATGTGCACGCAATCCTCGACGCCGATTACGACCCGTATGACGTGGGTGTGATGGGCGCGCTCGACGTGCGCATGCTGACGGAGCTGTTTGCCGGTCCGCAGACGGCTCAGGCGCTCGCTCCCGCCTGGAATGGCGGCATTTATTACGTTGCCCAGAAGAAGAGTGCTCCGGACAAGAACCTGACCTCGTCGATCGGCCTCGTGTATCTCTCGCAGTGGAAGACGCCTGAAGCAGCCGCTGCCTTCGCAAAGCTTTATGCGGACGCGCTGGGCAAGCAGTATTCACACGTGATGCGCGATACGGCATCCGAGACCGACCCTTCGGAGATGATCTTCAACACGAATGAAGGTCCGATGTTCATCGCAACCAGCGGGACGGCTGTGTTTGTGAGCGAGAGTTTCGACCTGGCCGTGGCCCGCAAGCTGCAGTTTCTGATGCTGGGCGCGCAGCAGGGACAGACGGACGGGCAGTCCGTGGCGAGCGCCGCACCTGCGCAGGACCTGACCGGGTCGATGGTGTATTTCATGGCCAACTGCGGTGTGATGAAGGTTGCTCTGCGGAGATAAGGCCTTCCAATTCTGCGCGCCATTTATACTGAACATTCACCAGAAAACAGCCGGAGTGTGGATTGCAACAAGCGGAAATCGGAATCATCGGGGGCAGCGGTCTGTATGCCATGCCCGGACTTACTGGCGTCCATGAAGTCAAGGTCGAAACTCCTTTTGGAGACCCGAGCGACGCCTTCGTTCTAGGAGAACTCGAAGGCCGCAAGGTGGCTTTCCTCGCACGGCACGGACGTGGCCATCGCATCCTGCCCTCGGAGCTGAACTTCCGCGCCAACATCTACGCCATGAAAAAGCTGGGCGTGGAGCGCATCCTGTCGGTCTCCGCCGTGGGCTCACTCAAGGAAGAGCACAAGCCGACGGATTTCGTCATTCCCGACCAGTTCATCGATCGCACCTTCCATCGCGTGTCGACCTTCTTCGGAGACGGCATCGTCGGCCACGTTTCGTTCGGTGACCCTGTCTGCGGCGTGCTCGGCAAGACGCTGGCCAAGGCCTGCGAGCAGGAATCGCTGGCAGCCAAGCTGGGCGGAACGTATGTCTGCATGGAAGGCCCGCAGTTCTCGACCCGTGCTGAATCAAACCTCTATCGCAGCTGGGGCGCCGATGTAATCGGCATGACCAACCTGCAGGAGGCTAAGCTCGCCCGCGAAGCGGAGCTCTGCTACGCGACCGTCGCCATGGTCACCGATTACGACTGCTGGCGCGAAGGCCACGACTCGGTCACGATCGAGGAGATTGTCGCCGTGCTGCACCAGAATGCCGCCAACGCCGCAAAGATGGTCAAAGCGGCTGTTGCGAATATGCCGAAGGAGCGCACCTGCGCCTGCACCTCGGCGCTCAAGTACGCCGTCCTGACAGATCCGAAGGTCATTCCCGCGGCAACCCGCGAGAAGCTCGACCTGCTGCTGGGCAAATATCTGAACGAGGCGAAGGGATAACGATGTCGATTCTGGTAGTAGGCAGCGTTGCCTTCGATACGCTTGAAACTCCTTCGGGCCGCCGTGAACGTTGCCTGGGCGGCGCAGCCACGCACTTCTCGCTGGCAGCGAGCTACTTCACTGACGTTCGCGTGATCGCCGTTGTCGGCGAAGACTTTACCCCCGAGTTGGAGTCGGTGCTGACCAATCGCGGCATCGACACGCGCGGCATAGAGCATGTCGCCGGTAAGAGCTTCTTCTGGGAGGGCTCATACCTCAACAGCTTGAACGAAGCGACGACGCTCAACACCGAGCTGAATGTTTTCCAGAGCTTTACGCCGAAGATTCCCGCCGAATATCAGGACAGCGATTACCTCTTCCTCGCGAATATCGATCCGGTGCTGCAGGCTGACGTACGCGGCAAGATGCCAAAGGCGAAGCTGGTCGGCGGCGACACCATGAATTACTGGATCAACGATCATGCCGAGAACCTGGCCAAGGTACTGAAGGGCCTCGACGTTCTGTTGATCAACGATGGCGAAGCCAAGCTGCTCGCGAAGGACGCGAACCTGGTCAACGCCGCCGCGAAGATTCTCGATGCAGGCCCGAAGAGCCTGGTCGTGAAGCACGGCGAGTTCGGCGCGACGGCCTTCTTCAGCGATCGGTCGTTTGCGGGCATTACGAAGAAAGTCTTCCTGCCCTTCCGCGCTCCGGCACTGCCTTTGTCCGAGGTTGTCGACCCGACGGGTGCTGGCGATTCATTCGCTGGCGGCTTCTTCGGCTACATCGCATCGCAGCCGGAGTTCACCCCGGAAGTCTTCAAGAAAGCCATGTTCTACGGCGGTGTGATGGGATCGTTCGCCGTCGAGCGGTTTGGCACCGAGCGCCTGGCGCAGCTCGATCCAAAGGAGATAGGGGAACGCTTTGCGCTCTTCCGCGAACTCTCGCACCTCGACTAACGTCACGATGACTGAGGCCGAAACCGAGCGGCTGACGATCCGCGGCGAGACCTTTGTCGTCGCGTGGAGTTCGCTGCTCATCGCGCTCTTTGCGCTTTCCTACTGCTTCTCGCACAACCTGCTGCTGCTTTACGGCGATGCGGTGGCCCATCTGCACATAGCCCGGAGGCTGATCGACTCGATCAATCCGGGCTTCCGGCAGCTGGGTTCCGTGTGGCTGCCCTTCCCGCACATCATCCTGCTGCCCTTCATCTGGCGCATGGGGTGGTGGCAAACGGGAGTAGCGGGTGCGTTCCCATCGATGGGGGCGTATGTGTTCGCTACGGCCGGTATCTACCGGCTGACGCGCATGTGGACGAAGCCCGCCGTGGCAATGCTGGCCGCGCTGTTTTTGGGGCTGAATCCCGGACTGCTTTACATGCAGACTACGGCGATGAACGAACCGCTGTTCCTCGCCCAGATGATCTGGGCAGCGGTATTGATCGTCGAATTCCGCCAGGCCCTGAATGCGGAAGAGCCGGAACGCGCCTCGAAGCTGATTATCGGCGCAGGCGTGGTGCTGGTTACGGCGGTCTTCACCCGCTACGACGGCTGGGTCTACACCTTCGTCGCGTGGCTGGTGGCGGCAAGCAACATGCTGCGGCGCGACCGCTGGAAGTCGAAGGCAGGGGGCGCGTTTGTGCTCTTCACCGTGATGCTGGCCGTGGCTCCGCTGGTGTGGATGGGTTACTGCGCGCGCCAGTTCGGCGACCCGCTGGACTTCATCCGAGGGCCGTATTCCGCGAAGGCGATCGACGCGCGGACGTCGACCCCGGGAGCTCCGCACTATCCCGGCTGGCACAGCATGCGCGTGGCGGCGCTCTATTTCCTCAAGGCGTCGGAGTTGGGCGCGGTCATTCCGCGCATGGCGAACCCACTCTTCCTGCTCTCCATCGCAGGCAGTGTCATCGCTGCCATCAAGTGGCGCGCGAAGGCCGGACTCGGCTTCCTGCTGCTGTGGATTCCGCTGCCCTTCTACGCCTATTCCGTCGCCTACGGATCGGTGCCGATCTTCATCCCGCCGTGGTGGCCGCATTCGTTTTACAACACCCGCTATGGCATGGAGATGCTGCCCGTCTTTGCCATCTCGCTGGCGTTTCTCTGCGGTTGGATCGCGAACCTCGTCATGCAGCGCAAGGCGGAAGCGGGCGCGTGGGTCATTGGCGTATTCGTGCTTCTCATTGCCGGCAACAGCTATTGGCTCTACAAGCAGCAGCCGCTGGTGCTGCAGGAGGCGATCGCGAATTCGCGATCGCGGATTCCCTTCGAGGCCGCGTACGCCAACCAGCTTGCGATACTGCCGAAGAATGTCACCATGCTGGTCTATACCTCGGAGCACATCGGGGCATTCCAGCGTGCCGGCATCGAGCTGAAGCATACGATCAACGAATCGGACTACTACCAGTGGATTCCGGCGCTGAAGGATCCGGCGAAGGCAGCCGATTACGTCATCACGACCGACAAAGACCCGGTAGCGAAGGCCGTGGCCGAGCATCCCGAGGGGCTGACGCTTATCAACGTCGTGTGCTCGACTGGTCAACCCTGCGTGCGCTTTTACCGTTCTGATCGCCATACCGCAGGTGGTAGCATCACCCAGAAATGATTGCGATTCTCGAGAATGAAGGCCACATGCTGAGCTTTGACCAGATTCAGCAGTGGGTGCTGACCGGCGGCGCACTCGGGCGCCTGTTGCTGGCAGCCGTGCTGGGCGGAGCGATCGGCATCGATCGCGAAATCCACCACCGGCCTTCGGGAATTCGCACCAACCTTCTGATCTGCATAGGCGCGGCGCTATTCACTTTTCTCTCCTCGGTGATCGCGGGAGACAGCAGCCCTAACAAGGGCCAGATCGCCTCGAATATCGTGCAGGGCATCGGCTTTCTCGGCGCAGGTCTGATTCTGCACAACCGCGACCGCGTGAGCGGGTTGATCAGCGCCGCCACTGTCTGGGCCGTCGCCTCGATCGGCATGGCATGCGGAGCAGGGCTGTACGCTCCGGCGGTGCTTTCGGCTGTGCTGGTACTGGTGGTGCTCGAGATTGTCGGGCTGCTTGAAACGCGCGGCAACCTGAAGTCATACGTAATGCTCTACGAAGTACGCGGTGAGGACACGGCAGGCATGACGCTTGCCATCCTGGAGGTCCTCGACAGAGAGAAGCAGCGATTCGGCGGTGTGGAGTCGATGCCCGTCGGGCATGTGGAGCGGCTTACCTTCTCCGTGAGCGCGATCCGCAAAATACATCAGCGTCTGGAAGCGGGGCTGCAAACGCAGCCTGCCATTGCCGACGTAAAGATCTTTCGCAGCCAGGAGGACGAGTGACGCAGTTTGCCAAGGCGCATGCCTGTGGGAATGATTTTCTGATCGTGGAGGGCAGCTTCGACCGTGAGCTGGCCGTGCGCCTTTGTGAGCGCAATACCGGCGTGGGCGCCGATGGCGTCGAGTTTCTCGGCTGGACCGGCGAGCGCGAAGGCGTGATCCGGCTGGCCAATGCCGATGGTTCGATTGCCGAGATCTCGGGCAATGGAACCCGCTGCGTAGCGGCTTGGATCGCCTACAGGAAAAAGGCGGTGGCTGGTGACCTGATTCGCCTGGAAACCGACGCCGGCATGCGCGAATGCACTCTCGTGAAAGCGGAGGGCCATCGCTTCCTGTTCTCGCAGGGCATGGGCGTGCCGCAGGTGCATGATGGCGAGGTCTGCCTGAGCGATGGCAGCGTCATTTCCGGCGTGGTGGTTTCCACAGGGAATCCACACTTCGTGATCTTCGTGGAAGACGAAAGCTTCAAAGTCAAAGGGCAGAGCTGGCAGGAGATCGGCAAGGGCATCTGCTTCCACCAGGACTTTCCCGAGCAGACGAACGTGGAGTTCGTTCACATCCTCAGCAAGGACGAGATCGAGATTCGCATCTTCGAGCGCGGCGTAGGGCCGACGACATCGTCCGGGACTGGCACCTGCGCGACCGCCGCGGCAACGATTGCGCGGCGCGGCGCCAGCCCAAGCCTGCTTGTGCGTGCGCCGGGCGGCGAGCAGCGCGTGGAGTGGGCAGGCGAAGGCATGGAGATCACGCTGACCGGCCCCGCAGAACTGATCGCCAAGGGTGACGCGTGGTTGTGAAGCCGCAGGCTCTGCAACCCGGAGCGCGTATCGCCGTCGTTGCTCCCGCGAGCAGCGCGAAGGCAGAGCGCATCACGCAGGGTATTGCCTCGCTACAGGCGCGCGGATTTGTGCCTGTAATCGGCACAAATGCAGCCGGCAAGGAACCGCCGTATTTTTCCGGGACGATCGAGCAGCGGCTGGATGACCTGCACGCGGCCTTTGCCAACCCCGAGATCGATGCGGTCTTTTGTACGCGTGGCGGTTACGGATCAAACTACCTGCTGGAAGATCTCGACCTGGATGTGATCGCGGCTTCTCCGAAACCATTCTTCGGTTACAGCGACCTGACGGCGCTGCAAAGCTGGATCCTCGACCAGACGGGGCTTGTCGCGTTTCACGGACCGATGGTGGCTGCGGATTTTTATCGCGACAAAGGTGTTCACGAGGCCAGCTTCAGTGCTGCCATTCGCGGCGAGCAGATCTTTGCCGGGCCGAGGGAAGGCCTGCGCATTCTGAAGCCGGGGCATGCGGAGGGCGTGATGTACGGCGGCTGCCTGAGCATCCTGACCTCTTCGCTGGGAACGCGTTTCGCGCCGCAGACGGAAGGAAAGCTGTTGTTTCTCGAAGACGTGGCAGCCAAGCCATACCAGATCGACAGGATGCTGCGGCAGATGCTGCTGGCGGGTAAGTTCGATGGCGTCTCCGGAGTGATATTTGGCGAGATGCTCGATTGCGTTTCGCCCAACACCAGCCCCGAACTGCTGGATCAGGTGATCCTGCGTGTCTTCGATTGGTTCGATGGGCCGATTGCCATCGGACTGCGCTCCGGGCATGTTTCGGGCGCGAATGTGACGCTACCCCTGGGCGTCGAGGCGGAATTGATTCTGGAAAATGAGCCGCTGCTGGAATACACCGAAGCGGCCGTAGAGGTTTAGGGCTAAGTTGGAAACGAGAAAGCACATACACCTGATCGGCATCTGCGGCACGGCCATGGCCTCGCTCGCAGGGTTGCTGCAGCTCAAAGGGCATCGCATCACCGGGTCGGACCAGGCGGCGTATCCGCCCATGTCGGATCTGCTAGCGAGCCTGCAAATTCCCATCGCCGAGCCTTTCGCCGAAAAGAATCTCGATCCACGGCCAGACTTGGTGATCGTGGGCAATGCCATCTCGCGCGGCAACGTCGAGCTCGAATACGTGCTCGACCAGAAGATTCCATTCACCTCGATGGCGCGTGTGATCCATGATGAGTTTCTGCTCGGACACGAGTCGCTGGTGGTTTCGGGAACACACGGCAAGACGACGACAACGAGCATGCTGGCGTGGATCTACGAAGTCGCGAGCAGGAAGAATTCCGCGCTCAAACCATCGTTCCTGATCGGCGGCGTGGCGGAAAACTTCGGTACCAGCTTCCAGGTGCGCGATGGCCGGCCGATGATCCTTGAGGGCGATGAGTATGACACGGCCTTCTTCGACAAAGGTCCGAAGTTCATGCACTACTTTCCTGACGCGCTCATCCTCACGCACGTCGAGTTCGACCATGCAGACATCTATCGCGATCTCGAAGCGGTGAAGACGGCATTCAAGCGGCTGGCGAACCTGGTGCCGCGCCGTGGGCGCATCGTGGCTTTCGATGGCGCAGCGAATGTGGACGAGTGCGTGGCAAAGGCCTTCTGCTCTGTCGAGCGCTACGGATTCAAAGCAGATTCGCATTGGCAGGTGAAAGACCTCGCGCATTCGTCGGAGGGAAGCTCGTGGAAGGTGTTGCGTCAAGGCCAACCCTGGGCGGAGTTCAACATGAAGCTGGCAGGCGCGCACAATGCGATGAACGCCACGGCTGCGGCTGCCCTCGCTGCGGGCCAGGGTGTGCCGCTCGAAGCAATCGCAGAAGCGCTCAGCAGCTTCCAAAGCGTGAAGCGCCGCCTCGAAGTAAAGGCGGTCATCGATGGCGTTACGATTGTTGACGATTTCGCGCACCATCCTACGGCGATACGCGAGACGTTGAAGGCGCTGCGCGAGTCCTACCCCTCGTCTCGGCTGTGGGCGGTGCTCGAGCCGCGTTCGAATACCTTGCGCCGCAACGTCTTCGAGAAGGAACTGGTCGATAGTCTTGCGCTGGCAGATCGCGTGGTGCTGGCTGGCGTCTTCAAGCTGGAAAGTATTCCGGTTGCAGAGCGGCTGCATCCCGAAGCGGTTGTGAAGGCGTTGCAGGCAGCAGGTAAACACGCCATGTTGCTTTCGGGCGCGGATGAAATTGTCGCTGAGATCGCGCCCGAGCTGAGAGAAGGCGATGTGGTCGCCATCCTGTCCAACGGCGGATTCGACGGCATCTACGAAAAGCTGCCGCGACGCCTGCGCGAGAAGGCCTGATGTTCTCCGCCTTGACGCTGCTGGTGGTCTACATCGTGCTGGGGATTCCAGCGGCGGTGATTGGCCTGCCGTGGACGCTGCTGAGCCGCAACATCACTCTCCTTTACCGCTGGTCGATGTGGATCATGCGCGTGGGGCTGCGCTGCGCCGGCATCCGCGTCGAGGTGCAGTGGAAAGCGCCGCTCGATCCGGCGCGGCGCTACATCTTTCTTTCTAACCATGTCTCGAACCTCGACCCGCCGGTGCTGATGCCGATGCTGCCCGGCCGGTCTTCGGTCTTCCTGAAGCGTTCGCTGATGAAGATCCCGGTGCTCGGCTATGGAATGCGGCTCGGCGACTTTATCCCGGTCGATCGCGATGGGCGCGTGGAGAGCGCGCGGGAGAGCGTGCAGTTCGCGGCGCGCGTGCTCGCCTCAGGCCTGAACGTTTTGTCGTTCGTCGAGGGAACACGTTCACGCGATGGGCGCTTGCAGCCCTTCAAAAAAGGCCCGTTCTACCTGGCCAAGGAGACTGGAGCACCGGTGGTTCCGGTCTCGATCTGGGGAACGGAGTCGATGATGAAGAAGGGAAGCGTGCGGCTCTATCCGGGAACGGCGCACATCGTTTTCCACGCGCCTGTGGAGTCGAGCGATTACGCGACACGCGATGAGCTGCTGGTCGCGGTGCGGCAGGCCATTGCCTCCAGCCTGCCGGAGTGGATGTTAGAGGAAAAAACTATTTAAGGATGGCGTTATAGCCGTCGGCGAGCAGCTTGGTACGCATGGCTTTCGCCTCGTCGCGGTTCGCGAACGGGCCCAGCTGCACGTGCAGAAAGTTGTTGCCCGGCTCGTTCCGCACCGTTGCTGTGTAGCCTTTCTTGCGAAGCGCGCCGACGAGGATATTTGCGTCTTCCTGGCGCGATACGGCGGCAATCTGAACCATAACCGGTGTTTGCGCGACCGCGGTTGTTACCGAAGCGGCCATGCTTCTTGCGGGTGAAAGCGTTGCGACTGCGGGGACAGCGCGGGCTGCTGGTGCTGTCTCCAGCACCGGTGTCGGCTTCGGTGCCGGAGCTTCTTCGGAGATCTCGGCGGAAGGCTTGTGCTTCGGTGCCGGTGCCGCCGGTGTCTCATTGCCTGCGCTCGCGTCGTCCTGATTGGTCTCTTCGACCACGGTGGGTGCGGCTGTTGCCGAAGGCGCGGCGGCTGGCGTTTTCGTCGTGGCTGATTTCGCAGATTCCGTCGAAGCTGGTGTGCTGCCAGACGCATTGTTGCCGCGTCCCATCGAGAATCCGAAGCCGAAGAAGACGCCGCAGATGAGCACCAGCCCGAAGAAGATGCCGAGCACGGACTTCATGCCCAGGGTGATTTCTGTATCGGTTCCGATTTCTTCGTCTTCGTCCAGCATCATTCTTGCCATGGCAGTAGATCCTATTCCCCGGGCTTTTCTGTCGAAGCCGGTTTTTCTGGTGACGCAGGCGAGGGAACAAATCGGTTAATCAGGGAGATCAGCTCGACGGGCAGCGGGAAGACCACGGTTGTATTTTTTTCCGCACCGATGTCGGTCAGGGTCTGCAGGTAGCGTAGCTGCATGGTCATCGGCTGCTGTGCCAGCAGGTTGGCGGCTTCCACCAGTCGCTGGGCTGCGGCGTATTCGCCTTCGGCGTTGATGATCTTGGAGCGCTTTTCGCGCTCGGCTTCGGCCTGCTTGGCCATGGCGCGCAGCATCTGCTCGGGCAGATCCACCTGCTTCACTTCGACGCTTACGACCTTTACGCCCCATGGTTCGGTGCGCTGATCGATGATGGACTGGATGCGCTGGTTGAGCTGGTCGCGGTGCGAAAGCAGGCCGTCCAGTTCCACCTCACCCAGGACCGAACGCAGCGTGGTCTGCGCAAACTGCGAAGTCTGGTAGACGTAGTTCGATACCTCGATCACGGCGCGGGCCGGGTCGAGAACACGCAAGGTGATGACGGCATTGACCTTGATGGTGACGTTGTCGCGCGTGATCACGTCCTGCGGCGGTACTTCGAGCACTTCCTGGCGCAGCGAGATGCGCACCATCTGGTCGAGCGGACGAAAGACCAGGATCAATCCCGGACCCTTGGGCGGCAGATGCGCGCGGCCCAGCCGGAAGATAACACCGCGCTCGTACTCGCGCAGAATCTTGATGGAATTCAGCAGGTAGAGAACGACGGCGACAAGAAGAATGAGGCTGGGAATACCGATCATTTTCACTTCACCCGCCTGCGATTGTATCGCAGCGAGCTGGTGGACCCGCGTTTATTGGGCCGCCGGAGAGACGGCGGGAACCTGTTCCACCAACAGGGTGTACCCGCGCAGACCGATGACGCGGACCCGCATTCCCTGTTCCACAGGAGATTCTGATTCCGCCTGCCAGAGCTCGCCGTGGATGAGAATCTGGCCGGATGGGTCGAGCGGCTGCTGGACGATACCGATTTTGCCGACGAGGGCCTCCGCACCGGTGAAGACCATTTTGGCACGCCGCGCGCGAAGGGCTATGCGCACCAGGAAGACGGTGATGAGTCCGAAGGCCAGTCCACAGGCGATAGCCGTTGCCGTGTGCACGCGCAGTTCGGGAATGGGCCCGTCGACCAGCGTAAGCGTCCCGAAAACGAGTGCGATGATGCCCGCACCTGCGAGCACGCCGTGGCTGGGGATTTTGGCCTCGACCAGGAGCAGCGTAAATGCGGCGATCAGAAACATGATGGCCGTATAGTGCACCGGAAGCAGGTTCAGGGCAAAGAGTCCAGTGACCAGCAGCAGGGTTCCCAGGGATCCCGGAATGATGGTGCCCGGCGCGTTGAACTCCAGGTAAATGAGCAGGCCGCCCATGATCAGGATCAGCACGGCGAGGTTCGGATCCATCAACCGGTCGAGAATCTGCTCCCTCAGGCTCGGCTGGAAGCGGATGAGGCGGCCGTGAGCCGTATGCAGCGTTTGCGTCTGGCCGTCAAAGCGCTGGATTTTGCGTCCGTCGAGCAGGTTGAGCAGGTCGTTGTCGTTGGCGGCGATCAGGTCGATCACATGCGATTCGAGAGCTTCGCGCTCGGTGTACGACTTCGAATGCAGCACGGCATCCTGCGCGGCATCGACATTGCGGTTACGGCGTGCGACATAGGAGCGCAGAAAGGCCGTGGTGTCATTCTCGAGCTTCTGCCTCATCGTATCGTCGAGCTTCGCGCCTTCGACGACCGGGTGCGCGGCGCCTGCATTTGTTCCGGGGGCCATTGCCGCGACATCCGCTGCCTGCAGCAGAAAGAAGCCTGCAGACCCGGCGCGGCTGCCTGATGGCGAGATGTAAACGATCACGGGAACGGGCGAGGCGAGAATCTTGCCGACCATGGTGCGGGTGGCGTCAAGCAGGCCGCCGGGGGTATTCAGCGTAACCAGCACAGCTTCGTCGCGATCCTCGGCGGCGCGGGCAAGGCCACGCTCCAGGTACTCTTCGCTGATGGGCTGAATGGTGTCGTTCAGATGCAGAACGAGAATCGCGGGTGTTACCGGCTGTGTCTGGGGCAGGCATCGCCCGGTAACGATCGCCAGGATCGCGATCAGCAAAACCGGTACTGCCGCTCTCAGCTTCATGGAACCTGCTGTCCTCTTGCTTCCAGAGCCTGCTTCATTCCGCGTGCATTGGCGTTTGCCGGTTCGAGGTGCAGCGCCTGGCTGACTTCTCCGGCGGCGGAAGGAAGCTGGTTCGCAGCGAGATCGAGCCGCGCAAGCAGTAAGTATGCCGGAACATTAGGCGAAAGTGAAAGAGACTTCTGCGCCTCCTGCCGTGCGGTGGCGGTGTCGCCGCTGTGTTCGCGTACCTGCGCGAGGCCTGCATGCGCCAGGGCCGTATTGGAATCGGCGGCCAGCGCGGACTGGTAGCGGCGCTCGGCTTCGAGCGTAAGGCCGCGATTCAGAAACTGGTCGCCTTCCTTCACCAGTGCCTCTGCCTGTTGCTTGGGTGCCATGGTAGCCATCCTCATGGCCTGGATCTGTTCGAGCTCATAGGCTGCCTGGCGAAAACCGGTCTCATTATAGGAGCGCTTGATGCGCTCGAGCGGCAGATTGTCGTCAGGAATGGCCTTGCCGGGGTCAGGATTCACCTTCACCGACGCGGGATCCTTAAGCGTAGTGGCGAAAGTCTGTGCTTCGGAGTCATTCGGACGCAGCTTCAGTGCCTGGTCGATCTCACGGATGGCGCCCGGAATATCGTTGCGGCGGCGCAGGGAGACGGCGAGATTGAAGTGATAATCCTCGTCCTTGGGGTCGGCGGCACTGGCCTGCTGGAAGAGTGCGCTGCCGTCACGCTGGCGGCGGCTCGCGGCAACTCCCTGGTTATTGACGACTTCCGGCAGAGGCAGGCGAACGCGGACAAAGGCGAAGGCGTCTTCAGCCTTGAGGTAGTTCGCCGTGTAAAAGAAGGCGAGTCCCCGGTAGAAGTCGGCTTCGAGGGCATTGGGGTCGTCGGCAGAGAGACGCCCGAAGGTTGCCGCCGCGTTGTCGTACTCCTGGTTGGCGAAATAGGCACGCCCCAGCGCCACCCAGGCAGGTGAAAAGGTCGGGCTGATGCGTACGGCATCGCGAAGGTTCGATACGCGCTCGGCTGGTGCCTCGGCGATGGTGCCGCGGATGTATTTCTCGAAGGCATCGACGCGCAGCGTTGAGTCGGCAGCCAGGAAGGTCTGCTGGGCGATCTCGAAGGACGGATTGAGCTGCCGCGCCACCTGCCAGGCCAGTCCGTTAAAGCTGGTGAGCAGGCTCTTGAGATCGGAATCCTGCGTGATGGCGGTGCTCAGCTTCAGTGCCTTCACGTCAAGTACCTGGGTCGTGGTGGTGAGACGTCCGTTATTTACTGTGTAGTAGCCGAGAACGACCGAGTCGGCGTCGAGATTTTGCGCGATGCGGATGGTGGTGGCGTGCGACGGCTGAAAGTTCAGCGGCAGCCCGAGATGATCGAGTGCATAGAGACGGTCTCCACGGCTGATGGTCAGGAACCCGGCCGACTCCAGGCGGCGATTCAGAACGTCGGCGGCGCCTTCGCCGATCCAGTCGAGGTTGGCGTCAGAAGAGCGATTCTCAAATGGAAGAACCAGCAGCAGCTTGCCGTGCGCCGATATCTCCATGTCCGAACGTTGAGCCGAAGCGAGGCTCGCGGGCAGCAAAAGAAGGACGAGAAATAGTCGTAGCCGGAAAAAGTTGCGCACAAGCCGGATTATAGTGGGCTTCTCACGGAGCCATCAGCTTCGCTTCCTGCGGGCGATTGAAATGCAGCACCGCTACCCACTGGCCTTTCTTTGCTGCACGCCATTCCACGTCGCCGTCCAGCAGGCGGGCGACCGCTTCCGGCGCAAGGTCGTGATGAAAGTCGAAAAAGCGCCGGTCGAAGGCTTCGTTTCTCTGGCCCAGGCTGAAGGGCAGGTGCGGCGGGTCGTACTTGGTGGAGAAAATCAACGCGACAGTGTAGGGCTCAGGGCTCTGGGCTGCTTTCTGTATCTGTTCGAAGGTGAAGTTGTCGATCGCGACAACCGGAACGGCGCTCGACACATAGCCAAGCTCCGGCTTGGTCAGCTCGTCGCTCACCGGCCACGCCGTCAGCACGGTCGCATGCGGATAGTGCTCAAGAACCTGCGCGATGGCCGACTGGTGCAGGCGAATAACATCCGCATAGGCGAGGTTATCTTCCGGAGCGAATCGGTAGGGCGGATTCACAAGGAGTCCGGTGACAAAAGCCACCGCGCTCAGTCCGGCCAGTAACACCCAGGATTGAAAACGCCTGTAAAAAGTGTGCACGCAAAACAGGATTACCAGCGGATAAAGCGGCAGCAGGTAGCGGGTAAGCAGCGCGCCGCCGAGAACAGAAAAGGCAGCGAGATTCACCAGCAGAACGACACCGAAGATGGCCAGCGTGGAAGCCGGGAACGCCGCGCGCGGTTTGCCATAGGGATCTTCGACGACGGGCAGTATGGCGCAGGCCGCCGCCAGCAGCGTCAGCACAAAAAGATTCATGTGCGCGGTGACGTGCAGCAGGCGATGCCCGAAGGCCAGCAGAATGCGCAGCGGAGTGAGCGTCGCCGTGGCGTTGTAGCGCAGGTACTCCGGGTTGCCGAAGACGAAGCCGGTATGGACCTTGTGATACAGGTACCAGCAGGCGAGCGGCACTACAGGCAGAAGCAGCAGCGTGCCCCGGCGAATGTTCTTTGACAGGCGCAGGCCGCGCGCGATCTCCCAGAGCGCGATGGCAATCGGCGTGACGATCGAAGTCTCTTTCGCCAGCGCCGCGAGCGAGAAGCAGAGAACAGCCCACCAAATTCCCGCAGTGGTCAACTCCAGAAAGAAGACCAGCGCCCAGAGCGTCGCTGCGGCTGCGAAGAGATCGGCGTGGGCAAGCGAGCTCTGCGCAAAGAAGATGGGATAAATGGCGGTAAGCAACACGCTGGCCCACGCTACCGATGCTCTTCCCGCAGTAAGGCGGCCAAGTGTCCAGACCGCGGTCAGTGCGAGTGCCGCAACGCCACACATCGCGATGCGTGTGACGACTGGAGCAAAGCCGAAGAGCTTCCATGCGGCCGCGAGACAGATGGAAGGCAGCGGTGGATGGGCGTTCGAAAGCGTGCTCCAGGGAATAAGCGAGCCATTGCGGAAAAAATCGAAGGCGGCGGGGATGTAGTAGCCGGCCTCGTCCCAGTAATAGGGCAGGTGCAGCAGCGGCCAGTGCGCAAGGGTGACGGCTGCCCAGAGGGCCAGCAGCGTCAACGCAAATCGCCGGAAAGAAAGCGTGAAAGATGGACCGGACACGGGTCAGTGTATCAAGCCGAAGAGCGGGGCCAAGAATGGCTCCGGTCAGGCATTCCCCGGATCAATTATCTTAGAAACGACATGTGGCGCGGCTTCCAGATGCTGTTCAATGACGAAACGGGGAACACCCGCCGCAAGGTCGTGGGCATTTACGCGCTGCTGATGGCCTTCAACGCCGGTGCATGGCTCTGGGCTGTCGTCGCCTTTCATCGTTTCCCCGTCATGCTGGGCACGGCCCTGCTGGCATACAGCCTTGGGCTGCGCCACGCGGTCGATGCCGATCACATTGCCGCCATCGACAATGTCACCCGCAAGCTCATGCAGGAGGGCAAGCGCCCCATTGGGGTGGGGCTGATGTTCTCGCTGGGTCATTCGACCGTGGTCGTGCTCGGTTCCGCCGGGTTGGCCAGCGCGGCGTTTCTGCTGCAGCATCGCATGGATGGCCTGCGGCATATCGGCGGACTGGTCGGCACACTCGTCTCGGCCTTCTTCCTGCTGGCAATGGCGGTGGTCAACCTGGTGGTCCTGCGCTCGGTCTATCGGACGTTCGTACGCGTGCGAGCGGGCGCTCCCTATGTGGATGAGGATCTCGACCTGCTGCTTTCGGGACGCGGATTCCTCTCGCGGATCTTCCGGCCGGTCTTTCGCATGATCCGCTCCAGCTGGCACATGTATCCGCTTGGCTTTCTCTTCGGCCTTGGCTTCGATACCGCGACGGAGATCGGCCTGCTCGGCATCTCGGCTTTGGAAGCCTCGAAGGGAATGCCTATCTGGTCTGTGCTGGTTTTTCCGGCGCTCTTTACCGCGGGCATGTCTCTGGTCGATACGACCGACAACATCCTGATGCTCGGAGCCTATGGCTGGGCCTTCGTGAAGCCGATCCGCAAGCTCTACTACAACATGACGATCACGGCCGTCTCGGTGGTGGTGGCGCTGGTCGTCGGCGGCATCGAAGCGCTCGGGCTGGTCGGGGACCAGCTGCACCTGCGCGGTCTCTTCTGGGAGACCATCGGCAAGCTCAACGACCACTTCGGCGTACTCGGTTACTTCATCATCGCTTTGTTCGCGCTCAGCTGGATCATCTCCATCGCCATCTACAAATGGCGGCGCTTTGACGATATGGAAGTAGGCGCATAGTTCTGCCAACCACTCAAAACCAATAGAATGGATCTATGAAGGCTCTAGTAAAGGCACACGCGCGGGAAGGGCTCTGGCTCGAAGACATTCCGGAACCGGTGATCGGCATCAACGATGTCCTGATTAAGGTCCGATACACCGGGATCTGTGGAACCGATGTTCATATCTACCAGTGGGACGACTGGGCAAAGAGCACCATCCCGGTCCCCATGGCGATCGGCCACGAGTTTGTAGGCGAGATTGCCGAAATCGGCTCGAATGTGACCGACTTCAAGGTGGGCGATATCGTCAGCGGTGAAGGCCACACAACCTGCGGACGCTGCCGAAACTGTCTCGCCGGCCGCCGCCATCTCTGTGCCTTCACCAAGGGCGTCGGAGTAAACCGTCCTGGCTGCTTTGCCGAATACATCTCCATTCCAATGAGCAACGTGTGGCGCCACCATCCGGGAGTGGACCAGGAAGTCGCCGCGATCTTCGATCCCTTCGGCAACGCGGTGCACACGGCGCTGTCGTTTCCGGTGAATGGTGAAGACGTGCTCATCACCGGTGCAGGCCCGATTGGCATCATGTGCATTCCGGTTGTGAAGTACGCGGGCGCGCGCCACGTGGTGATCACCGATCCCAACCCCTACCGCCGCGAACTCGCAAAGAAGATGGGCGCGACGCTGGCCGTGAATCCGATGGAGACGTCGCTGGCAGACGTGCAGAAGGAACTCGGCATGGTCGAGGGCTTCGATGTTGGCCTCGAAATGTCTGGCAACGCAGCCGCAATGCGCGACATGATCGCCAACATGTGCCACGGCGGCAAGATCGCCATCCTTGGCATTCCTGCGAAGGAGATGCAGACAGACTGGCGCCCGGTGATCTTCAACATGCTCACCATCAAGGGCATCTACGGCCGCGAGATGTTCGAGACCTGGTACAAGATGAGCGTGATGGTGGAGTCGGGCGTAGATATCTCGCCGATCATCACCCATCGCTTCAGCTACAAGGACTGGCAGAAGGGCTTCGACGCCATGATGTCGCAGGAAAGCGGCAAGGTCGTTCTCGACTGGACGAAGATTTAGGAGATCGCATGTACGGACGCTTCCAGCAGCACGCAGCCGACAAGCTGAAAGAGATCGCCGCAGCCGGGCTACGCAAGGACGAGCGCGTCATCGAAGGACCGCAGCAGGCGGAGATCGAAGTCGCAGGCGGCAAGACGCTTAATCTTTGCGCGAATAACTATCTCGGTCTCGCGAATCATCCCGAGATTGTGAAGGCCGCGCAGTGGGCTCTCGACGAATGGGGCTATGGACTCGCCAGCGTGCGCTTCATCTGCGGCACGCAGGCGATTCACAAAGAGCTTGAGGCTAAGATCAGCAAGTTCCTCGGCACCGAGGACACGATCCTTTACGGCTCCTGCTTCGACGCGAACGGCGGTCTCTTCGAGACGCTGCTTGAGGCCGAAGATGCCGTCATCTCCGATGAATTGAACCACGCCAGCATCATCGACGGCGTTCGCCTCTGCAAGGCCAGCCGCTTCCGCTACAAGAACGGCGACATGGCCGACCTTGAAGCAAAGCTGAAAGAAGCAGCCGGCGCACGTTTTCGCCTGATCGCGACCGATGGCGTCTTCTCGATGGATGGCTACATCGCAAGGCTCGATAAGATCTGCGATCTGGCCGAGAAGTACGACGCGATGGTGATGGTCGACGACTCGCACGCGGTGGGCTTTGTCGGCACGCACGGACGCGGCACGCCCGAGTATTGCGGCGTCGAAGGCCGCATCGACATCATCACCGGCACGCTGGGTAAGGCGCTGGGCGGCGCCAGCGGCGGCTACACCAGCGGACGCAAGGAGATCATCGATCTTCTCCGTCAGCGCTCGCGGCCCTATCTGTTTTCGAACTCGCTGGCGCCGACCATCGCAGCGGCCTCGATGAAGGTCCTGGAGCTCGTCGCCGAGTCGAACGAGTTGCGCGACACACTGCGTGCCAACACGCAGTACTTCCGCGAAGCCATGACCGCCAACGGCTTCAACATCCTGCCCGGCGAGCATCCCATCGTCCCGGTCATGCTGGGCGACGCGCAGCTTGCCGTGAAGATGGCGCAGATCCTGCTCGGCAAGGGAATCTACGTGATCCCGTTCTCGTTCCCGGTTGTGCCGCACGGCAAGGCGCGCATTCGCACGCAGATCTCCGCGGCGCATACGCGCGAGGAGCTGGAGTTTGCGGTCAAGGCCTTCGCGGAAGCGAAGACCGAGATGGGAATCTAGCCTAATCCAAGGGTTGTGATCCCCTCTTAGAATTGTCATCCCGAACGCAGTGAGGGATCTGCACTTTTCGCCCGAGAGGCAAAAGCAGATCCCTCACTGCGTTCGGGATGACAACTTTGAAGCTATAGCCAGGCACGGGCTAAGACTGAGCGGCAGCGACTTCCTTCACCTTGTAGCCGCTCATCGCGAAGTACAGCACCACGGCATAGCAGACCATAGGCACCAGAAAAGCCATGCGGATGTTGGTCGCATCGGAGATGAGCCCCATCAGCGGTGGAAAGATCGCGCCGCCGATGATCGACATCACCAGCAGCGAAGCGCCGCGCTTGGTGAAAGGGCCAAGGTGGCGGATGCTGAGGGCGAAGATCGTGGGGAACATGATCGAATGGAAGAAGCCCAGCAGCACAATGCCGATCAGCGCGATCTCCCCATGCGCAAACAGCACCAGCGCACCTGAGCCGAGACAGCCTATCGCGAAAGACATCAACATCGACGGCGGCTGGATGCGCTTCATCAGCGCCGCGCCGCCGAAGCGGCCGATCATGAACGCGATCAGGTGCGCCTTGAGATAGTTCGCCGCATGCGCATCGCTCGTGCCCGGATAGGTGTGCTCGACGAAGCGAATCACAAAACTCGCCACACCCACCTGCGCTCCGATGTAAAAGAACTGCGCCATTACTCCCTTGAGCAGGTGCGGAAAAGCGCGCACGCCGGGAAAGCTGGCCGCGTCGCCTTCGAGTTTGCCTTCCTCCGTCTTCTCTTCTGAAATGACAGGCAGTTTGGCTTTTAAGATGAGCAGCGCCATCGCCACGAAGACGGCCACGATCACCATGTATGGCCCGCGCACCACGTCCGCGGATTCGCCCTGCGCGCGTACCCGCGACAGAATGAAGATCGATCCGATAAACGGCGTGACCACCGCGCCGACCGCGTTGAACGATTGCGCGACGACCAGCCTCTGCTCAGAAGATTGCGCTGGTCCAAGAAAAGTGACGTAAGGGTTCGCCGAGACCTCGAGGAACGACTGTCCGCAGGCCATGATGAACAGCCCGGTGAGGAAGATCCAGTAGAGATGCACGGTGGCCGCGGGGATAAAAAGAAAAGCTCCGGCAGCGCAGATCAGCAGGCCGCAGACGATGCCGCGCTGGTAGCCGATCTTCTCCATGAGCCTGCCCGCCGGCCAGGCGGCGAGAAAGTATCCGCCAAAAAACGCAAGCTGCACGAAGGACGATTCGAAGTCGGTGAGGCGAAAGGCACGCTTGAGGTGCGGAATCAGGACATCATTCAGGTTGACGCCGATGGCCCACAGAAAAAACAGGCTGACGATCAGGCAAAAGGGAACGAGGTACTGGCGGTTGGTGAGTGGTCCGCCGCTCTGTTGCGAGCCGGATGAAACGCGCGCGATTTCCATCGAGAGAAACGATCTCCGCTGAGTAAAACTGTTTTGGCGCCTCGGACAGAATACTCTTTAGAAGAAGGTCTGCATCAGGTCCACGATCTGGTAGCTGTCATCCACCACCGCCAGCCACCGCCATTTGTCGAAGGTGAGGCAGGGGTGGGAGATATCGAAGGCCAGCATGTCGCCCACGCGCAGGCCGTCGCCCGCGGTGATCTTCATAAAGGCGTGCTGGTCCATCATCTTGGTCACTTCCCATTGTGAAGACGCAGGCTGCGGCGCAGCGCTGCCCGGGCGATAGTGCAACGCGGGAAGCGGCAGTCCGGCATCGAAGGCCGCATCGCGCTTGCCCATGGCGATGATCGCTTTTTCTGGTTCGGGAATCGACTGCACATAGGCCCAGATCTGCAATGCCGGCTTCAGGCTGGAGTGCATCTTTTTCGCTATGGGATTGCGCTCCAGAATCTTCTGCTGGCTGGTCTTGTAGACGCCGACATCATGCGTCAGGTAGCAGCCGGGACGGAGAACGATTTCCGCTTTGTCACGAAGATCCACCGCAGAAAATTCCTCGGCCACAATGTCATACCAGGCAGAACCAGCCCCGGTCAGGATGGGGCGTTCGCGATCAAAGAGTTTTTTTGCAAGGAGATCGTTTGTAACCGTCACGGCGCGCTGGCAATAAGCGCGGACGGCATCGTCGCTGTCAAGCAGGCCTTCGTAAATCTCCACGCCGCACAATGCGATGCTGTCCTTGTGCGCGGCAATGGCGTCGAGGACGGCCTGCGCCTGCTCCTCGTTGCGAACACCCGTCCGGCCGCCTTCGACCCCCAGCTCCAGCAGGACATTTAAACGAAGCTTGCGCTCTCCAAAGAACGCTGCAAGCTGCTCGACCAGAATGGGAGAGTCGACGAGGCAGAAGAACTCAAATTCAGGGTCGGCAAGCAGGCGGGCAATCAGTGCCATGTTCTGTTTGCCGACTAGCTGGTTCGCCAGCAGTACGCGGCGCACACCGTGCTCGTAGGCGACCGCCGTCTGCTGTGCGGTCGCAAGCGTAATGCCCCATGCCCCTGTCCTGAGCTGCAGCCTGAAGAGCGCCGGCGTCATGGTCGTCTTGCCATGGGGCGCCAGCTGCACGCCGTAGGCAGCGATAAATTGCTGCATCCAGGCTGCATTGTGCAGCAGATTCGCCTGAGAAAGCACCGCCGCCGGCAGGTTCAGGTCTTCGCGGAGCAGGTTCCAGCTGAGAGCTTTCACATCGCTGGCGCTGGCCGGGGACGCGAACTTTGCAAGTGCTTTTTCAAGGGAGCTGATTGGCATGAAAGGACAGCTTTCCTGCGCTTGTAGCGCACACAGCCACTATACCGAATCGCGAGGCCACGCCTCGACGCCGGCCGAGGGCGCGTTTATTGTGGAAGAAAGAAAAATATGTCCTCCTGCGACACAATTCTTCGCAATGTCCGATTGATTGACGGAAGCGGCGCCGAGCCGGAAGAGGCCGATGTCGCCATTGTTGGCGACCGCATTCATTCCATCGGGCGACTGCACGATCTTGCTGCGAAGAATGTCATCGACGGCAAAGGGCTCGCGCTCGCTCCCGGCTTTATCGATGTCCACACGCACGACGACACGAACGTGATCCGCACACCGCAGATGCTGCCCAAGCTCTCGCAGGGCGTCACCACGGTGATCGTGGGCAACTGCGGCATCAGTGCTTCGCCGGTTACGCTTGCGGGCGATCCGCCCGACCCCATGAACCTGCTCGGCAAGGCGGAAGATTTTCACTACCCGGCTTTCGCGGATTACGTAGCGGCCATCGCCGAAGCGAAGCCGTCGGTAAACGTCGCCGCGCTCATCGGGCACACGGCGTTGCGCAACAATCACATGGATCGCCTCGATCGCGTGGCGACTCCGGAAGAAATCGCCGCCATGCGAGCGCAGTTGCAGGAAGCCCTCGACCATGGAGCGCTCGGGCTCAGCTCCGGCCTGGCCTATCTGTCAGCGATATCGGCAACGACCGAAGAAGTCATCGAGCTGGCGCGCCCGCTGGCCGCATCCGGCGCCATCTACACGACGCACATGCGCACCGAGACAGAAGCCATTCTTGACGCCATGCGCGAGGCCTTTCGCATCGGCAACGAGTCGAGCGTTCCGGTGGTGATCTCGCACCTCAAGTGTGCAGGCATCGACAACTGGGGACGCAGCGGCGAGGTGCTGGCGCTGCTCGAGTCGGCCCGCGAATCGCAATCGGTGAACTGCGATTGTTATCCCTACGCCGCCGGATCGAGCACGCTCGACCTGCGCCAGATCGACGAGCGCGTCGAGGTCATGGTGACATGGAGCGTGCCGCATCCCGAGATGGCCGGGCGCACCGTCGCCGACATCGCCAATGCATGGGGCGTCGAACAGCTCGAGGCCGCGCGACGGCTGCAGCCCGCCGGCGCGATCTATCACAGCATCTCCGAAGAGGACATGCGCCGCATCCTGCAGCACGAGGCGACGATGATCGGGTCGGACGGACTGCCGAACGATCCGCTGCCGCATCCGCGTCTGTGGGGAACCTTCCCGCGCGTGCTCGGCCGTTACAGCCGCGAGCTGAAGTTGTTTCCGCTGGCCACGGCAGTGCACAAGATGACGGGCCTGCCCGCGCGCCGCTTCGGCATCGCACAGCGAGGCCTGCTGCGTGAAGGATATTTCGCAGACATGGTGCTCTTCGATCCTGCCCAGATCGAAGACATGGCTACATTTACCGAGCCGGTCCAGCGGGCACGCGGCATCGCCGGCGTCTGGGTCAACGGAGTGTTGTCGTACAAAGGTACAGAGCCGACAGGGCAACGCGGCGGAAGATTCCTGCCAAGGCAGAAGATGGAGAGCGTACAGCAATGAGCATCAAGCGTTATGGAGTCGAAGGCGGCAAGGGAACCGGCGGGCAGCACCTGCCCTTTGCGCGTGCTGTGGAAGCCGACGGATGGCTTTACGTCTCGGGACAGGTCGCCATGGTCAAGGGCGAAGTCGTCGAGGGCAACATAGTCACGCAGTCTCACCAGGCGATCAAGAACCTGCTCGCCATCCTCGAAGAAGCCGGTTACGGAACCGAGCACGTTGTCCGCTGCGGGGTCTGGCTCGACGACCCGCGCGACTTCCAGTCCTTCAACGGAGTCTTCAAGCAGTACTTCGGCGAGAATCCCCCTGCGCGTGCCTGCGTGGTTTCGAGTATGGTGGTGGATTGCAAGGTAGAGATCGACTGCGTCGCTTATAAAGCTCCGAAAGCCTCCTAGTCGCTACGTCCAGATAACAACTTCACAGGAATCGGTGGATCAGCGTAGATGATCGATCATCACAGCATTTTTCTGCTCGCCGCAGCGGCCGCCTCGGTGGTAGCGCTGATTGCGCTGATTGCCGTCTTCAAGCTCAACCCCTTTATCACGCTGCTGCTCTGCTCGCTCGGCCTTGCCATCGCCACGGACATGCCCATGTCGATGATCGTCAAGTCCTTCGAGACCGGCGTGGGCGGAACGCTCGGCCACATCGCCATCGTGGTTGGCCTGGGCACGATGCTGGGCAAGATGATGGCCGAGTCCGGAGGCGCTGACCGCATTGCGCTCACGCTGATTCGCATCGCGGGCGAAAAGCACCTGCCCTGGGCGATGGTCGCCATTGGATTTCTAGTGGGCCTGCCCGTCTTCTTTGAGGTGGGCTTCGTTCTACTCGTTCCCATCGCGTTTACGGTGGCGCGGCGGACGAACTCGTCGCTCATCCGTGTCGGCCTGCCCATGGTTGCCGGGCTTTCCGTGGTGCATGGCCTGATGCCGCCGCATCCCGCTGCCATGCTGGCGGTGACTACCTACGGAGCGGACGTGGGCCGGACGATCTTCTACGGCCTGATCGTCGGCATTCCCGCCGCGATCCTCGCCGGCCCGCTCTTTACGAAGATTATCGAGCCGCATGTTCATCTGCCCGCAGAGAACCCCATCGCCGAGCAGTTCACGGATCGCGAAGAGCGGCAGGACATGCCGGGGTTCTGGGTTGTCGTGATGACCATCCTGCTGCCCGTGTTCCTGATGCTGATCGGCAGCTGGGCCGATGCGCTGACAACTCCCAGGACGCCTCTGAATAACGTCCTGCACCTGCTCGGCAATGCGGATATTTCGCTCGCCGTCGGAGTCTTGGTCAGCTTCGTCGTTCTCGGCAAGATGCGCGGCTTTTCGAAGGAGCAGATTCTCCGCTTCTCGAATGAGTGTCTCGCGCCCACTGCCTCGATTACATTGCTGGTTGGCGCTGGCGGAGGCTTTGGCCGCATCCTGCAGGACAGTGGCGTCTCACAGGCGATTGTCAGCTACTCGGTGAATGCGCATGTACCGCTGCTGGTGCTGGCATGGCTGGCGGCTGCGATGATCCGGCTGGCAACGGGCTCGGCTACGGTCGCCATGACGACCGCCGCTGGCATCGTCGCTCCGATCGCAGCCCACACCGCGGGCGCGCGGCCCGAGCTGCTGGCCCTGGCAACCGGAGCCGGCTCGCTGGTCTTTTCTCACGTCAATGATGGAGGCTTCTGGCTCGTCAAGGAGTACTTCAACATGAGCGTGCCGGAGACCATGAAAACCTGGTCGATTCTCGAGACCATTATTTCGGTCGCAGGACTGCTGTTTACGCTCGGGCTATCGCTCGCCTAAGCAGCGCAGGAGTTGGCGGCACAGCCGATCGGGCGAAGGCAAAGACGCGCCGAGAGCACGACGACCGCAATCCAGAGCAGATCCGCGCCCAGCAAATGCAGAATCTGCATCCACGTGGGCGTGAGCAGAACCACATCAGCAACGCCCAGCGCGTACTGCAATCCGAGCAGGAAGATGACGGACAGGGAGAGCCTCTGATTCGCCTGCGTCCGCAGACCGTTGGCAACCAGCCATAGCAGGAAAATTCCGGCAATGAAGCTCGATGCCGGATGAATCCAGCGCAGGCGGATGAGCCAGCTCACGTGTCCGGCCGTCTGGCCAAAGTCCTGCAGCAGGGCTTCGCGCAGGCTTGTTGCGGGGAAGAGAGTGTCGCCCAGAGCGGCCAAAGATCCGGCCACGCCAACAAAGAGCAGGCAGATCACACCAGTCAGGGCTACTTTGGATGATCGCAGTTCCACGCTGCCACGCATAAATCCAGCGCGCCGAGAGAGAAAGTGCCCGGTAAGCGTAAGCGCTCCGAGCAGCAGCAGGGTATTGGTGAAGTGCAGCGCGAGGTAAACGCCGCGGGAAGCCGACTGGTCGTGAGCGGTCTTGCCCAGCAGCACCAGCAGGGCGCCCAGCAGCGCTTCGTTCAGTATCAGGATCAGCGAAGCGACGACGGCAGCCCGCGCGATGTGTCCCTTGATCGTCCTGCGGAAGACCCAGAAGACCAGCGCGACGACGGCAATCAATGCGATGCCGCTGATGCTGCGGTGCGTGAATTCGATGAGAGTCGCGAGAGTCGGATGGTGCTGTACAACCGTCCCGTTGCAGAGCGGCCAGTGGTCTCCGCAGCCTGCGCCGGACCCGGTCGAGCGGACGGCTGCGCCTTCGAGCACAACGGCGACATTGCAGCCGAGCACTCCCCAGGCAAAGCGCCGCAGCGCCGAGGATGGTGGTTGAAGGTTGGCAGAAGCCGCGAAAACGGGCTCGGTGACGGTATTCACGCCGATGCTCCCTCTCTTGTTTGATTTTAATCCCTGGATAGCGCAACCTATTGGTCTGAAAGGGAATCACTGTCTAAACGTATGAAAAACTCACGCTTTCTCTCTATCCTTCTGGCTTCCACGCTGCTGTGTGGGGCCGGTATGACTGTTTCGGCCCAGGATTCCACCGCCAAACAGGATATGAAGAACGCCGGGACCGACACCAAGGACGCCGCCAAGTCCACCGGAAACGGTGTGAAGACCGGTACCAAGAAGGCCTATCACAAGACCAAGAAGACGACGAAGAAGGCCGGCACCAAGACCAAGAACGGCACCGAAAAGGCCTACGACAAGACGAAGGAAGGCACCACCAAGGGTTACGACAAGACCAAGGAAGGAACCCAGAAGGCCTTCAATAAGACCAAGGAAGGCACGGAGCATGTCTTCGCGCCCAACAAGGAAGCCGGAAGCAAGGCGAAGGACTCGGCTGCTGAAGCCAAGACCAAGACCAAGGATACGACCAAGGAAGTTGACCAGAAGGCTACGGACGAAACCACCCATCCGCAGTAAGACCAAACCATCTATCCACAGTACTTCGATGTCTCAGATGGAGCGGGCGTAGAAAAACTGGCCCAGCCCGACCGTGAAGAGCAGGCAGCCGTACAACGAGTGCTCGATTGAGCTCACCAGCAGGGATTGCGTTCGAGCCTGCCGCCAGGCAAATAGCAGGCCTCCGGCAAAAGTCAGAATCAGTGCAACCGGGTTGCGAAAAACCACGTGCATCAGCGCAAAGGAGCACGCGCTCAGCAGGATGGCGATCGCACCCGGTTTGCCTTTGCCGTAACGGTGCATCACAAACACCCGGTAGATAACGCCCTGCGGATAAACCGAAAGCACCGGGTAAAGCACCATGATCAACGCCCAGAGCAGCGGATGTGTTCGGACGAGCCCGAAGAGCAGCGGCCGGTAGAGCACCGCCGCAAGCGTCCCGATTAGCGCCACACCCAGCAGGAACAATCCCAGAATGGATGGCAACTCACGCCGCAGCGGAGCCGCATTCCACAATTGTTTGCGCTCGAACTCCGGATCGCGCAGCAATACGACCAGGCAGTAGGCAAAGATCAGCCAGAGCAGCGGAAGCGGCGGAAAGCTTGCCCGGTGCAGGGCAAGCAATACCGGCCCGGCGACGAAGAGCAGGACAAACTCCGCCGCCAGCAGAATTCTTCGCATTGGCCGTTTAGCCTGCAGCGAGTTCTTTCGCCCGCTGCGCGGCGCGCATCACGGCTTTGATCAATGTCACGCGCAAGCCGCCTTCTTCGAGCTCAAGAATGCCGTCGATGGTGCATCCTGCGGGAGTGGTCACTGCGTCCTTCAGCAACGCTGGGTGGTACCCGGTTTCGAGCACCATCCGTGCCGAACCGAAGGTCGTCTGCGCCGCCAGCAGCGTGGCGATATCGCGCGGCAGGCCCACCTTTACGCCGGCCTCGGCCAGCGATTCCAGAATGATGTAGATGAACGCCGGGCCGCTCGCGGAGAGCCCGGTCACCGCATCCATGTGCTTTTCATCGACCGTGACCGTGCGCCCCACGGTTTCGAAGATGCGCGTCGCCATCTCCAGCTGAGCCGGGCTCACGTAGCGGCCACGGCAGAGTGCTGAAATACCCGCGCCCAGCATCGAGGGGGTATTCGGCATGGCGCGCACGACTGGAATCTCCATGCCTGCAGCCTCTTCGATTGCTCCGGTCTTCACCGAAGCCGCGAAGGAGATCAGAACCTTCTCCGGCGAGAGCGCTGGACGAATCTGGGCCACGAGATCGGGGATCTGGAAGGGTTTTACGCCGAGCAGGATGATGTCGGCCTGCCGCGCAGTCGCCAGGTTGTCCGTCGATACCTCGATGCCCCATTGCGTTGAGAGCACCGCTGCGCGATCGGCGTGCGCTACGGTTGCCAGCAGTTGATCGGGGGCAAAGAGCTGCTGCTTGAGGAATGCCTGCAGAAGGATTCCGCCCATTTTGCCCGCGCCCAGCACGGCCACGCGCACCTTCGATAGATCCTGATCTTCGTAATTCATGGTGGTTCCAGCTTATCGCACCCACAAGGGAGCGGCTGATTTGTGACCGGCGGCACTCCCCGCAGGATAAAAGCGACTGACAAAGCAAAATGAACAAGATAGACTAGGCGGAAAATTTTAGCCTTCCTACTCGAGAGCCACTAGATGCCATTCTTTAAGAGAAGTGCCTGTTTCCTCCTTGCGCTCACGGCTGCTTCTTCCGCGTTTGCCGCAACCCCCCTGCTGCTGCGCGACCCTGCGATCAGCAAAGACAAGGTCGCGTTCGTCTATGCCGACGATGTCTGGACCGCCTCCCGCGAAGGCGGCGAAGCCCAGCGGCTGACCTCGACTGGCGCCATCGTCGCCGGACCGTATTTCTCCCCTGACGGTTCGCAGATCGCCTACTCCGCCCGCATCGCCGGAAACATCGATGTCTACGTCATGCCTGCTGGTGGAGGCATTCCCCGCCGCCTTACCTGGTACACGGGCGCGAATATCGTCTCCAGTTGGAGCCCCGACGGTAAGGACCTGATCTTCGCCAGCACCCGGCAAAGCGCGTCGGATTATGTAAATCTCTTCCGTGTGCATGTAAGCGGAGTCGGCACGCCCGAACCGCTTCCGCTGCCCCGCGCAGTCGAAGGCAGCCTCTCGCCCGACGGCCACACCATCGCCTATGTGCCGCTGGAGAAATGGCAGCAGGCATGGAAGCAGTACCACGGGGGCCAGAAGACGGCCGTGTGGCTTGTCGATCTGAAGACGCTCGACCTCGTGAAGGTTCCGCGCGAAGACTCGGACGACTCAAGCCCGGTCTGGGTAGGCGATACCGTCTACTTCCTTTCGAACCGTAAAGGTCCGGTCTCGCTCTTCTCCTACAACACCAAGAGCAAAGAGGTGAAGGAAGTCGTCGAGAATCACGGCTTCGACTTCAAGACCGTCAATGCCGGTCCTGACGCGCTGGTCTACGAACAGTTCGGCTCGCTGCACCTCTACGACATTGCCAGTCATAGCGAACACGCGATTCCGATCACCATCCACGGCGATCTCACCAGCCTTGAGCCGCAACTGGTCAACATCTCGCCCATGGAAATTCAGAACGCCTCGGTTTCTCCGACTGGCGCGCGTGCTGTCTTCGAAGCGCATGGAGAGATCTTTACCGTTCCCGCCGAGAAGGGCGACGTCCGCAACCTGACCAGGACTCCTGCCGTGGCCGAGCGCGATCCTGCGTGGTCGCCCGATGGCAAGTCTGTCGCCTACTTCAGCGATGCCTCCGGCGAATACCAGCTCTACATCCGCGCACAGGACGGACTGACGCCGCCCAAGGTCATCGATCTCGGCCCCAATCCTTCCTACTTCTATTCGCCGCTCTGGTCGCCTGATTCGAAGCACATCGTCTACAGCGACAAGCACCTGCATCTCTGGTATGTCGACGTGGAGGCAGGCAAGCCGGTAAAGATCGACACCGGCATCTACGGCGGCTTCGGAACGGCCTTCGGAAACATCAGCTGGTCGCCCGACTCCAAGTGGATCGCCTACTCGCGCGATCTGGAGAACCAGCTGCACGCGATCTTCTTCTACTCGATGGAGACGCACAAGTCCACGCAGATCACCGACGGCATGAGCGACGCCATGCACCCGGTCTTCGATCGCGGAGGCAAGTATCTCTACTTCGTCGCATCGACTGACGATGGTCCATCGGATGCCGGTATCGATCTCTCATCGCTCGATCGCGCCACCACCAGCGCTGCTTACATCGTCGTGCTCTCGAAGGATGGCGAGTCGCCGATCCCACCCGAGAGCGACGACGAGAAGTCCAAGGACGAAAAGAAGGACGACAAGAAGGACGACAAGCCAGCGCCCGATGCTGATAAAGATAAGGCGGCAAAGCCCGCCGACGCAGCGAAGGATGCCAAGGACAAAGACAAGGACAAAGACAAGGACAAAGATAAGGACAAAGATAAGGACAAGAAGGACGACAAGCCCGTCGAAGTGAAGATCGATCTCGACGGCATCGGCAACCGCATCCTCTCCCTGCCCATTCCTCCGCGCAACTACGTAGACATCGGCGCAGGCAAGACCGGTGTCCTCTATCTCGCCGAAGGCAGCCCGGTAGGCCGTGCAAGCGGCGGCGGAGGCTCAGGCATTCAATCCTTCTGGCGCTTCACGCTTGAGAAACGCGAGACCGAAGAAGTCCTGCACGGCATCGATGCCTTCGTGATTTCATCGAACGGCGAAAAGGTGCTATACGCCCGAGGCGGAGAGCACTGGGCTATCGCCGACGCTTCCGATCTGAAACCCGGCGCGCCCAATGCGCCCGCAGGCAAGCAGCTGAACCTCGGAGCCATGGAGGCGAAGGTCGATCCGCGCGCCGAGTGGAAGCAGATGTACCAGGAAACTTGGAGGATCGAGCGTGACTTCTTCTATGATCCCAACCTGCATGGGCTGAGCATCGCGAAGATCAAGGCCCGTTATGATCCTTATCTCGATGGCCTCGCCTCACGCACCGAGTTCACCTACCTCTCGAACGAGATGCTCGGCGAAATCAACGTGGGCCACATGTTCGTACGCGGTCCGCGCAAGCCCGACCACTCGCCGAAGACTGGTCTGCTCGGCGCAGATTATGCCGTCGAAAGCGGTCGCTACAAGTTCGCGAAGATCTACAACGGCCAGAACTGGACGCCCTCGCTCGTCGCACCGCTGACGCTCCCCGGCGTCAACATCACCGAAGGCGAGTACCTGCTTGCAGTAAACGGCCAGGAACTGCACGCAACCGATAACCTCTACAGCTTCTTCGATGGAACAGCCGGCAAGCAGACCGTGCTGCGCGTTGGCCATAAGGCCGATGGCAGCGATGGCCGCAATGTAACAGTCGTTCCTGCCGATTCAGAGTTTGGCCTGCGCCATCTCGACTGGATCGAGGGCAATCGCCACAAGGTCGACCAGCTGAGCGGCGGCAAGGTGGCTTACATCTACATGCCGAACACTGGCGGCGCTGGCTACACCAACTTCAACCGCTACTTCTACGCACAGCTCGACAAGCAGGCCGTGGTGCTCGACGAGCGTTACAACGAAGGCGGATTCATCGCCGACTATGTAACCGACGTGCTGCGCCGCGTGCCCATGAGCAACGCCATCGAACGCGACGGCAAGGCGATACATGATCCGGTCGGAGCCATCTTCGGACCGAAGGCCATGATCATCAATGAATCAGCAGGCTCGGGCGGCGACGCCATGCCATGGTATTTCCGCAAAGCCAACCTGGGTCAGCTTGTAGGCATGAAGACCTGGGGCGGCCTCGTCGGCATCGGCGGATATCCCACTCTGCTCGACGGCGGCGGTGTCACCGCACCGCGCTACGCCATCTATGGACTGAAAGGCGAATGGGAGGTGGAAAACCACGGCATTGCACCAGATGTCGAGGTCGAAGATCTTCCGAAGGATGTTGCCGCCGGGCATGATGCGCAGCTAGAGAAAGCTGTGCAGGTAGTGCTCGATCAGTTGAAGGAGCATCCGGTGCCGCAGTTCCCGGTCCCGCCGTATCCGAACTATCACCAGCACGACGACCTCGGCAATCGCTAGGTCAAAGCAAACGGGGGGAAGCCTTCAGGCTCCCCCCGTTTGCTTTGTCATCCCGAACGAAGTGAGGGACCTGCCTTTCCCTGCTTCTAGTGAATCGGACCGTGCGGCGAGGGTAGCGGCTGCTGCGCCTGCGGTTCGAGTGCGATCGTGCCGAAGGTCTGCTCGTACTGCGCGATGTTCTGCCCGAGGACATTCCAGAGCGCCTTGGCCTGCTGCGGGCTCAGGTACACGCCATGGCTGGCCTCGATAGTGACCTTCTCGGGCGAATCCTGGTGAACCAGCCCGAAGGCAACGAAGAAGTCCCATACGCTCACGCGTACCTGGACGCTGTTGGAGTAGCTCTCGCCATAATTCGGCGATTTGGTCATCTGGATTTGCGGCTGGGGTTGCTGTGTCTGGCTCATACTGCATTCAGACTACAGCAGGGAAGGTATGGTGCGGGAGAAGGGACTTGAACCCCCATGGATTGCTCCGCCAGATCCTAAGTCTGGTGCGTCTGCCATTTCGCCACTCCCGCAGACATCCTTTTGTATTGTACTGTGCCACGCCACGATCGTGGCGGGCCGATTTCGAAGCTAGAAGTGATAAGTTATGTCGCCCGCAAAAATGAACTGCGTCGACTTTGTACCTTTGTCGTAGGCAGGCCGGTCATATGAGTGCTCCAGCCGTAGTTCCGGCCGGAACAGGATGGTCGAACCGATCCAGTGGCCCCAGCCAATCAAGTGTTCTGAATACTTCGTAGGCGTGCCGGTGCGTTGGCCCTTGATGTCGTTGAGAAAATCCGTGCGAAACGAAAAGTAGTTGTGCGTGTCGTGCTCATACTCGACATAGTTCACGACTGCAAACTCGGGCGCGAAACATTTCTGTTCGCCCGCCGAGCAGAACGCGCCATTTGCGCCGGTCTCGGTCGGTATCGGATTGCTTACGTTACCGGCAATGTTCGGCACATTGCGCTCGTACATGTACCAGCTTTCTGTGTCCGTGTGCCAGCGGGAGTTGAACTTGTGATACCAAGTCTCAAAGTAGCTTTGAATATTGTTATAAGCATAGTTGCCGCGATTGAACGAATTGGCGCAGGTGTAAGAGGCATCACGCCCCTCATGCCATGTGTAATCGACGCAGGCGGTCCCTGTGGGCTCCGCGTCCTTCGTCCAGAGCGCAACGTCGTTGCCGCCGGAAATACCGACCTGGACCATCCAGTGATCGGAGAGCTTGGTGCTGGTGACGATTCCCGTCTGCGTATACGGATCCACGGTGTAAAGCAATGAGTGGGAGTAGGTGTAGTTGTTCGGCGCCAGCTGCGCTTCGATATCCGGCAGAGAGATGTAGCGGCCGATGCGGATATTCATACCCTTCGCGATGTGTGGATTGTAGAGATCGAGGTAGAACATCACAGGGTCATAGCCGTATTCATGGTTCTTCTGTAACAGCTGCTGCGAAAATATGCCCTTGGCGGTCGTGTAGCGATAGTCCTGCCCCCAGAGCTGGGCCAGGCGAAATCCCCAGTCCCAGTGCGCGGTCTGCACGGTGTCAGGCAGCCGCTCGATATACAGAACTTCCTGGTCAGGAGTAACACGATTGGGGTTGTAGTAGTACGAAGCTGGAGAGTTGGCGGCATCGCCCTTGTTTGAGGTGCTTACGTTGAAGCCTCCATTGAGCCAGCCGTAGATCTTCACCCGGCCGCGATTCCCATTGATCGCCTGCATCATGATGTACGTCTGCGTGTCAGGCGCGCCAATCACAGGTGTACCGCCCACGGAGTAGTCGCTGCTGGGAAAGGGCGGCGAATCCAGCGGGGCCGGATAACCTCGGCGAGGCGCTGCAGCCGATGCAGATGTAGAAGGCTTCCAGTCGCTCAGATAAGCATTGCCCAGGCGCTCGAAGAAGTTACCTGTTGGAGCGGGTGCATTCGGTAATGGTGAGGAGGATTGCGAAAGAAGCGAAGCCGGCCGGAAAAGCGAAAGGCAAAACAAACCTGTAACTAGAAAAAGTCGCATGAGATGATCCTGAAGACCATTTCACATCGGCTTCCATAGCAAGTCCGTAGAGAGTCCATAAAGCTTTTATAAAAGCGGCGGCATCGCAGGCCCCGGTCATTCCTCGACCGTGCTCGCTCCAAAGGCGCAACCGCATGATGCGCGCAGGACAAGCTGTACTTTCAGGGAGGTGCGGCTTTCCTGCTCTGGCCATTCCTCCATAGGCAGCCTCAACTTTTCGAAAAGCACGTCGGCAGCGGTTCTGCCCATCAGGTCTACCGGTTGATTGATGACGGTAAGCGGCGGTTGCATCATGTCTGCCATGTCAAAATCGTCGAATCCAATGACAGCGATGTCATCGGGAATGCGAAGTTCCAGTCGATTCAGTGCTCGGAATGTGTAGCGGCTGATGCGATTATTTCCCGCAAAGATCGCGCTCGGAGCATGAGGCTCCGCAAGGACGCGCTTGAGGTAGTCGAAAACCGCCTCCTCCGAGTTGCAGGTCATGCATTCTCCAGGTGTAAGCTTTGCCGCCAGCAGTGCGCGGCGGTACCCTTCATGCCGGGTTTTGATGGTGAAGAGGTCAGGAGCATCTCCAAGGAAGTGGATATGTTTATGGCCATGCTCGATCAGGTGCTGCGTCCCTTTTTTTGCGCCTGCATGATTCTCAACCACCACGCTGGCAACATTCGGTAGCGCGAGCGGGCGATCGAATGAAACGATCGGAGTGCGCTGGAAGATGGGATCGCCGAGTCTCGAAGGATGTGCGGCCGACACAGGGCAGATAAGCAACCCCTCCACGTGCTTCTGCAGCATCCACTCCGCCTGCGCGAACTCCGTATCGGGACTGTCGTTCGACGAGGCCAGAATCATGGCATAGCCCTGCGATCGGGCAACGGTGTTGATGTTGTGAGCGCAGATTGCAAAGAAGGGATCCGCGAGCGATGGCACGATCAGGCCGATAGACTTTGATTTCGCTCCACGCAGCGCGCGTGCAATTTCGTTGGGGCGATAACCAAGCCTCTCAATGGCGGCATGTACTCGGCTGGCTGTCTCAGGACTGACATGCGTGGAATTGTTCAGAACGCGTGAGACGGTCATTGTCCCCACGTTTGCCAGCCTTGCAACTTCTATCATGGTCGCGCGTTTGGTCATGGTGTGAGGGTCCGTCATGGATCATTCGATCAGCAACTGCCAGCAGTTCATGTTACCTCTTTGACTCAAAGGCAAGCGATTGTCTTTTCAGCTAATCGGACGCGGCTGACGCCAGCCTCTGCAGCCGCTCGGAGACATTCAGCAATGCGCGCCCATCGTGATAAGCAGCTTTCCAGATCACGCCTTTGTCAGTGCTCTGCGGAGTGCCGTCAGGCTTCACCATGTTGTACATGCCGTGATACTGGTGATCGACCTGGTACTTCGTAATGTACTGCCACTGCATCTGGAAATGCTTCCAATACGTATCTGTCTCCTTGCCATACTTTTCATGCAGCAGGAGCAGCGTGTTCAGCGTCTCCATCTCGACCCACCATTCCTTGCGCAGGCCGTCGGGCTTGCCGATGTAGCCTCCGGACTCATAGACGCCGCCATGAGCCTCGTCCCATCCGTAGGCGATGGCGTGGTCGGCCATCATCTTTCCCACCCGTTCTGTTTCTTCATCGTCGCTTCTGCCCAGGGCCTCTGAAGCTTCGAGCATCAGGTAGGTCGTCTCGATGTCATGCCCATAGGAATCATGATCCGGCACTGGGCGCCATGTTGCGGTGAAAAACAGATTCATCACACCGGGTTCGACAGCGACTTTGTCGCGAACGATTGTGAGCAGCTCAGCCACACGTTGCCTGAGCGTGTCGTCTTTCCATACTCCGTATAACTCGGTCAGCGATTCGAGCAGGTGAATGTGGGTGTTCATCGACTTGTAGCCGACAGGAAAGCCCGAATCCAGCTTTACGACGGATGCGTATGGCTCGGCCTTCATCGGCTCGCCTTCACGCGTAAGCCACTCGTAGTAGCCGCCATTCACCTTGTCGTGTGCATGCTCTTCGATCCACCGGAAAGCCTCCTGCGCCTTCGCCAGCGCCTTGGGATCGTGAGTGGCTTTGTATGCGGCGGCGAGCCCGTAGATGCAGAAGCTGATGCCATACATCTGCTTGCCATCGGTGAACTCCGGCGTGACTTTGCCATTGTCATCGAGCCCCCAATAGAAGCCTCCGTATTGCTTATCCCACATTACGTTCGAAAGGAAGTCGACTCCGTGTGAGACGTAGGGAAGAAACTGATCGCGCAGGTCAGGACGCCGCATGACGACCTGCGCGGAGATCCAGGTCATTCTTCCCTGGAAGACAGAAAACTTTCCGTGGCTCGGCATTCGCTGCCAGTCTCTTGAGAAGTCGGAGTAGAAGCCTCCGTGCTCGTTGTCGACGGCCTTCGGGAACCATGCCAACAGCACGTCCTGGCGAAGCGTTGTCTCCACTTCTTTCTGCAGCTTTTCGTAGGAAGCTTTATTGGCCGGGAGATAAGTGATCGAGTCTAGCGGGGACGCTGCTTTTCTACCGCCAGGCTGGGCTTGAAACGCAAGCGCGGGGATACACATCGCAACGCTGAGTACGGCAATAGCAATTCGCACCCTGAATGCTGGCTTCGGCAATGACATGATCGAACCTCGTTTCCTATCCCCGAACTATGCCTTCTTCAGAACCTCAAGCATCTTTCTGTCGAGCTTGTGTCCCTTGTAGTCCTCATAAGCAACATCTTTCCGTTCGCTGTCGAGCACGCCAAAGGTGCCGCGCAGGTTCCACAGGGCATTGCCCCAGCCAGCCTGCTTCCAGACGCTTGTGCAATCGCTCATCCACGCGAGCGCCACGTCATGAGGTGTCTGGTTATAGCAGCCCCACTCGCCCACGTGAATCTGCACGCCAAGGTCGGTCAGCTCCTTGTACTTATCGACATACTCAACCTGTAGCCGCGCGCGATCCCAGCGCGTGCCCTTGTCATCTGTGAGCGGCCATGTAGGCACCTTCGTCGTTTCGTACTCATCTTTCGGAACCCAGTTGGCGCCATAGTGGCTTACAGCTTTGGGCTGATAGCCACGCGTACTCTGCACGATGTTCATCGGGGCCAGTTCGATCACGGGATTCTGGCCGATGTTGATGCCATCGGCGAAGATCAGCCGACGCGGGCTCTCTTCGCGAATCGCAGCGACCAGAGCCTTTACTACCTCGACATATCGCTCCTGGAATTCGCCTTCATAAGACCGCATCTTCGGCGGTTCGTTGATCAGGTCGAAGCTGAGCTGCGTGGTGGGAACGCCCTTGAAGCGCTTCGCAAAATAACGCCAGTGATAAACCGCTGCCTCCAGCGCTCTCCTGCGCTCATCCACGCGTCCCGTGAACAGGTCCGCAGGCTCCAGTTCGCGCTGGTTGATGCAATAACCCGGAATGCGATGAAAGTTCAGGTTGATGTGGATACTATGTTGCTTGCCCAGGTCGATGGCCCGGTCGAGTTCCTTCAACGGCTCTTCGTTGATATAGGTCCAGTCCGTCGGCTTGCCCCATATCCAATAGGACAAAGGCAGGCGGGCGAAGTTGAAGCCCCAGTCCTGCATGGTGGCGAAATCTTCTTCCGCGAAGGGGTGAGCCATGGCGTCGCCCTGGTGCCGTTCCCACTGCAGGTTGAAGCCACGCCAGCGCGGGATCTTTTCGATAGGCAAAGCCGTCGGCTGACCCGTAGTTTGCGCCGCTGTGGGATATGGGGACAAAAGGGTGTGCCCGGCAACTCCAACTGCCGCGACCCCGGCAAGAAACTCTCTGCGATGCATTACGACTCCTGTGGTCAGTTCGCCCGATCAGGAATCCTCGAGCCCCGCGGCAAGATAACGTAATCATCAAAGAGTTTTCAATCGAAATATGGATATGTTTGAATGGTCCACACCGGGACGGACCTGTTACCGGAAATTCATGTATAGCGAGCTCCCATGAAACCTCTCCGCTCTGCCCTTGCCCTGGTTGCCGTGCTCACCTGCTCCACGGCCATGATGGCTGAAGTGTCGTTGCCGAAAGTGCTTGGCAGTCACATGGTGATTCAGCGAGGGCAGCCGGTGCACGTCTGGGGAGATGCCTCGCCGGGCGAGAAGGTCAGTGTTGAATTCCACGGAGCCAAAGGCGAAGCCACCGCCGACGCCGTCGGTCGATGGAGCGTCTACCTCGCACCCCAGCCCGCTGGCGGCCCCTACACGCTCACAGTGCAGGGCACGAACACCATCACACTCGACGACATCCTGGTCGGCGATCTCTGGTTCGCCTCCGGCCAGTCGAACATGGAGATGCCTCTTGCCGGCTTCGGTCCCGATACGCCCGTTAAGAACGGAGAGCAGGAGATCGCCGCCGCCAACTATCCGCAGATGCGCCTGCTGCGCGTCGACAAAAAAGGCGCGACCTATCCGCTTGAAGACATCGTCTCCGGCACGCCCTGGCAAAGCTGCACGCCGGAAACTGCAAGGCAGTTCTCCGCGGTAGCATATTTCTTCGGACGCGATCTGCTGAAGCATGAGAAAGTGCCAATCGGCCTGATCGACAGCACCTGGGGCGGAACGCCCGCTGCAACCTGGGTAAGCCTCGACACCATCGGAGCCGACGCGTCGCTCATGCCGGTCTACGCCGCCTACAACCAGCTGGCAAACGGAGAAACTACGCAGGCCCGGCATGAAGCCCTCGATAAAATCGCCATCGCCAAAGGCCAGCCACCGGCCAAGCGCGGCTGGCATCCCGATCTCGTTTCGTATGCGCCGGCCTCGCTCTACAACGCGATGGTCGCGCCTTTCACGCCCATGCCCATCAAGGGAGTGATCTGGTACCAGGGCGAAACTGACTCCTCGATGGCGCGAAACTTCCTTTATAAAAAGCTGTTCCCATCGCTCATCCAGGATTGGCGCCAGCACTGGCAGGAGCCGGATATGCCCTTCCTGTACGTGCAGCTGTCGAGCTTCACCTCCACGCCGCAGGAGGTATGGCCAATCGTGCGCGAAGCCCAGCGAACGACGCTCGCCCTGCGCAACACCGGCATGGCAGTGACGACCGATATCGGCAAGGCAGACAACGTGCATCCGCCAGACAAAGAGACGGTAGGAGCACGTCTGGCTCTGTGGGCGCGCGCAACCGTATACGGAGAAAAGCTCGAATACTCAGGCCCATTGTTCGAGCAGGCGAATCCCGAAGGCGCGACCATCAAGGTCTGGTTCACCCACGCCGAAGGAATGCAGCCGCATGGCACACTCACCGGATTTGAAGTCGCAGGAGCCGACAGGAAATTTGTGCCTGCCACTGGTCAGATTCAGGGAGAGACGATTATCGTCAGCAGCCCGTCTGTTCCAGAACCGAAGTACGTTCGCTACGGCTGGCAGAACTACACCGATGCCAATCTCTATAACAACGAAGGACTGCCCGCGTCACCCTTCACGTCGATCGTGAATCCGGAATAATTCCTCACGGTCGCCGGGAAAATACAATGTCGTTAACAGTTCTTCCAAGTCAGGAGCACCCCTTGCTGGTCCGTACAGGAAAAATCGTCACACTTCTTTCTTCACTCTTGCTGTCCTCTGTCTGCTGCCTTACTGCGAGGGCCAGTTCCGATCTTCCGGCCGACGTCACCGTCTCATCCGGATGGCAGTTGCAGGCGCAGCCCAAGGTCACGCAGACCGGCGACGTGCTCTCGAAGGCCGACTACAAGCCCGAAGGCTGGCTCGCCGCGACCGTGCCTGGAACCATCCTGACCAGCCTCGTGAATGACGGCGTCTATCCCGAACCGCTCTATGGCGAGAACAATCGTCCCGATCGCATTCCCGAATCGATCGCCCGCACGCCGTACTGGTACCGGACTACCTTCGACGTGCCAAAGTCTTACTCGGGCAAGCACATCTGGCTCAACTTCGACGGCATCAACTACACCGCTGAAGTCTGGGTCAACGGAACCAAGCAGGGCATGATCCACGGAGCCTTCAGCCGCGGTATCTTCGACATCTCTTCGATTGTCAAACCCGGCAAGACAGCAACGCTTGCCGTGCTGGTCACGCCGCAGCCGCATCCCGGCGTGCCGCACGAGCACACCATCGTGAACGGCATGGGTCTCAACGGCGGCGTCAGCGCAATCGATGGCCCAACGTTCCTCTCGACCATCGGATGGGACTGGATCCCCGCCATTCGTGATCGCGATTCGGGCATCTGGCAGAAGGTATTTCTTTCTGCGACCGGCCCGGTGCTCGTAAAGAATCCTCTCATCACGACTGACCTGCCGCTGCCGAAGACCGACTCGGCCGATGTGACGGTGAAGGCAACGCTGGAAAACGTCTCCGATAAACCTGAAAAAGGGGTGCTCAAAGGCAGCTTTGGCGGCATCGTCTTTCAAACAGAGGTAGAGGTCGCTCCTCATGCATCGCAGGATGTCGAATTCAACCCGAAGACAATGCCGGTCCTGCACATGATGAACCCGAAGCTCTGGTGGCCCAACGGATACGGTCCGCAGAACCTCTACACGCTTCACCTCAGTTTCGATCTCAAGAACAAGCCATCCGACGCGCACGATGTCTCCTTCGGCGTCCGCAAGATCACCTATGCCGTGCCTGACTCCGAGTTCCTGACCATCTCGGTCAACGGCGTCAAAATCTTCATCCGCGGCGGCAACTGGGGCCTTGATGAAGCGATGAAGCGCATTCCACGCGAACGCCTCGAAGCGCAGGTCCGCATGCACCAGCTCGCCAACATGGACCTCATCCGCAACTGGGTCGGCCAGAGCACGTCGGAAGACTTTTACGAGATGTGCGACAAGTACGGCATCCTGCTCTGGGACGAATTCTTCCAGCCCAACCCGAGCGACGGCCCGAACCCTGACGACCTCGATACCTACATCGCCAACGTGCGTGAAAAGATCCTGCGCTACCGCAACCATCCTGCCATCGCCGTATGGTGCGCCCGCAACGAAGGCTATCCGCCCAAGGAGATCGATGATCGCCTCCGCGTGTTGATGAAAGAACTCGAGCCCTCACGCCTCTACCAGCCCAGCTCGACCGATGGCCGCGGCGTAAGCTCGCACGGCCCATACCACTGGCGCACGCCCCGCGAATACTACAGCTTCGACGAAGCTTTTAAAACGGAAGTCGGCAGCACCTCGATTCCCACCATCGAATCGCTGCAGGGCATGATGCCGCAGAAGGACTGGGAGAGCATCAACGACGATTGGGCCGAGCATGATCTGGCCAAGGGTGCGCAGGGCGGCGACGTCTACCCGCAGATTCTCGCCGATCGCTACGGCAAACTCGCGAACATGGCCGACTTCGTCCGCAAGTCGCAACTCGCAAACTACGAAGCCTTCCGCGCCATGTACGAGGGCCGCAACGCGAAGCTCTTCAATTCAACCACCGGCGTCATCACGTGGATGAGCAACCCGGCGCAGCCCAGCTTCACCTGGCAGATATACCATCATGACCTGGAACCGATGTCGTCGCTCTTCGCAGTGCAGAAGGCCGGTCAGAGCCAGCACATCCAGCTCAACGAGAGCAACGGTAACATCGAAGTCATCAACAATCAGCCGGTTGAACTGTCAGGCGCGAAAGCGCACGTCGCAATCTATAACCTCGACGGCTCCGTTCAGTACCAGCACGACTATCCGGTGACCGCAGGCCCAAGCAAGGCGACGGTTCTCGAAAAGCTCGCGCTGCCGCAGACGCTCTCCTCGGTCTACTTCGTAAAGCTCACGCTGCACGATGCATCGGGCAAGCTCTTGTCAGACAACTTCTACTGGCAGGCGCAGGCCGCTCACCAGGACGACCTGCGCGACATGAACAAGCTGCCGACTGTCACGCTCGACGCGAAGATCGAACGCCACGATGCTGATGGCAAGACTCTTCTCACCGTCACGCTGCACAACCCCACAAACCAGGTCGCGGTCATGGCGCACATCCAGCTTCGCCGCAAGCAGTCGGGAGAACGCGTGCTGCCGGTCTACTACACCGACAACTACGTTTCACTGGTTCCAAACGAAAGCAAGGAGATTCACATTGAGGCCGCACAGGCGGACCTTAAAGGTGACGCTCCGCTGGTCGTTGTCGATGGATGGAACATCGGCGTGAACCCGGTGTCAAACGCAGATGGTTCGGTTGCGCTCAACACCAACGCACAGGTCGATCACTATCCGCAGAACGGAATCTCGATCATTCCGGTCTCGGAGAGCAAGACTTACAAAGATCAATAGCGCAGCACAGCCCCGGCACTGATCATGCCGGCACCCACCGAGGTCAGCAGAAGACGCTGGCCTCGTTTTATTTTGCCCGCACGAATCGCATCATCGAGCGCGATCGGAATCGTCGCGGCCGAGCTGTTTCCAAATCGATCCGCCGTAAACACGGTACGGTCGCGAGCAATGCCAAGCATCTCGCCTGTTTCCTCAATCAGCCGCAGGTTCGCCTGGTGCGGAATCCACCAGTCGACGTTGTCGATCGACACATCGGCATGTCGCATGGCGCGAACACCGGCATCGGCCATCATGCGGATGGCATGGCGATACAATCCGCGCCCGCGAAGCATCGTGATGCGATTGCGCTCTGCAGCCAGGTTCTCCGCCGTCAGCGGTTCGCGGCTGCCGCCCGCCGGAATCATGATCGACTCATACTGCGAACCATCCGAGCCGAGAAAAAATCCCTCAAGGTTTGACGAAGCATCGGGCACCAGCAATACAGCACCCGCACCATCGCCGAACAGAACGGAAGTGTCACGATCCTCGCCACTCACACGCCGCGAAAGCAGGTTGGCTCCAATAACAAGCACAGGCTTGCCCATTGCCGCGCCTGTCGTATAAGCCATCACCAGCGCATAGAGAAAGCCCGAGCACGCTCCCGCCAGGTCGATCGCTCCGGCTTGTTGCAATCCAAGTCGATGCGCCACCAGCGGAGCCGTTGGCGGAAGCAAATGGTCGGGAGTGCTCGTCGCGAGCAGCAGCAAGCCAATCTCTGTAGGGTCAATAGAAGCGGATGCAACCGCCTGCGCCGCCGCTGCAACCGCAAGGTCAGAGACAGCGGCCTTCGGATCGGCAGTCGGTCGAAAGTGAATGCCGGTGCGGCGCGCGATCCATCCTTCTTCAAGCGCAAATCGCGCTTCCAGTTCTGCGTTGCCCGTGCCGGAAGATGGCACAGCCGCACCTGTCGCGGCGATCCTCATGCCACCCATTCGGTCAGCACTTCTTCCATCTTCGCAAATGCCCACGCAACCTGCTCGTCGCTCACGCAGTAAGGCGGCATGAAGTACAGCACGTTGCCAAGGGGACGCAGCAGCAGGCCGCGCCGCAGAAACTCCCGCGCAAGCTTCGGGCCGTTCGCATCCAGGTAGCCGCCTCCAGCCTCTTCCTGCAGGTCGAGAATAAAGACACCGCCGATCGTGCGCGCATCAGCAACACGATCCATCGCGGCAAAGCGAGGCAGTTCGGTCTGGAACTTCGCCTCGATACGCTTCACGCGATCAAGCGTGCCTTCCCTCGAGAAAAGATCAAGACTGGCAAGCGCAACCGCACAAGCCAGCGGATTCGCCGTAAACGAATGCCCGTGGAAGAAGGTCTTACGACGATCATCGCTCAGGAAGGCCTCGTAGATCGACCCGGTGCAGGCGGTCACGCCCATCGGCATGTAGCCGGCGGTAAGGCCCTTCGAAAGACAGATGATATCCGGACTCACACCAGCGTGGTTGCAGGCGAACATCGCACCGGTGCGGCCGAAGCCGGTAAGAACTTCATCGGCAATAAAAAGAACGCCGTAGCGGTTACATAATTCACGAACCCCGCGCACAAAGCTCGAAGGCCACACGATCATGCCTCCAGCACCCTGCAGCATCGGCTCGATCAGCACTCCGGCGATGGTGTCGCCCTGGCTCTTCAGCAGATTCTCCATCGCTTGCAGGCAAAGCAGGCTGCGAGTCTCGGAGTCTTCCGAGAGATCTACTGGCGCGCGTAAAACAGAAAACAGGAACGGCGAGAAGGGAGCGGTGAACAGCGACGGCGAACTCGCCGACATCGCGCCGACCGTGTCTCCGTGATAAGCATGTTTCAACGCAATAAACTGCGTGCGTTTCGGCTCGCCCAGGTTGCTCCAGTACTGCAGCGCCATCTTCATGGCGACTTCCACAGCGGTCGATCCATTGTCAGAGTAGAAGATGCGTTCGAGGCCGTGCGGCAGTACACCGGCGAGGCGTTCTGCCAGTTCCACCGCAGGGCGATGTGTAAACCCTGCAAACATCACATGCTCGAGCTCATTTGCCTGCTGCGCAAGCGCCTCGTTCAGATACGGATGGCTGTGCCCATGAATGTTCACCCACCACGATGAGACGCCATCCAGGATCTCGCGGCCATCCGCGGTGTAGAGCATCGCGCCCTTGGCGCGCACAATGGGCAAAGGCGCAGGCGCGGTCTTCATCTGCGTGTATGGATGCCAAAGGTGGCGATCTGAAATCTCCCAGTTCTGTTGTGTCAATCCCATCTTCCTTCCATCGCTTTCGCCAGTACGCCATCGCGATCCAGTTCACGCTGCGCCCAATGGCGAATCTGTCCTTCCGTAACCGCCGCCAGATGTGGCATCCGCCCCAGGATCTTCACATTTCCAAACTCAGCAATCGAATCTGCGTTGTCATCGATGCCCTCGCCAGTCAGCACCACACCGGCAACGGTGATCGAACGAGCACGCAACGCAGAGACGGTGAGCAGCGTGTGGTTGATCGTTCCCAGACCTGCGCGGCCTACGATGACGACCGGCAGCGTGAGCGCATCGATCAGGTCGATCATCATTTGTTTGCGATTGAGCGGAACCAGCACGCCACCAGCGCCTTCTACAATCCAGCTCTTGCCGGCAGTATTCGCAGGCAAGTATTTCATCACCTGTTCAATGCTGATCTCCGTCCCGGCGAGACGGGCCGCGAGATGCGGAGAAACCGGCACAGGGAGCCGAATGCCGTTGTCGAACATCTCCCCATCCGTGCAGCCGCCAAGCCCGCGCACGGTTTCCGTATCGTTATCCGGAGGCGCGCCTGTCTGCACCGGCTTCCAATAGCAAAGCTCATGCGACATGCGATAACGCTGCATCAGCGCCGCCGAAACAGTCGTCTTGCCCACATTTGTATCCGTACCGGTGACAAATACACCCTTCAAGCGCCGTGCTCCTTTACTGCCCGGACCAACGTTTCCGCAAAGCGATCCAGGATTTCATGCGTCAGCTTGGTATTAACCGAGATACGAAGTCTGCTCGTTCCCTCCGGAACCGTTGGCGGGCGGATCGCTCTCACATCGAACCCCGCACCCTGCAGTGTCGTCGCAACGTTCACAGCGCGCACCGTGCCGCCAAGAATGATAGGAACAACTTGCGAACCCGCTTCCTCAACCTCGAAGCCGTTCTGTCTGAGGAGACCGCGCAGGTAGCCCGACAACCGGTGGAGTTCCACAATGCGTTCCGGCTCTTTCGCGAGAACGTCCAGCGCAGCATCAATCGCCGCGGCAACCGACGGTGGCGGCGCAGTCGAAAAGATGAAGCTGCGTCCGCGCTGCAGCAGGTACTCGATAGCCTGCGCAGAGCCGGTGACAAACGCCCCGCTGACTCCAAGCGCCTTCCCGGCGGAATTGATCGAGAGAAAGGTTTTGCTGCACAGGTTCAGCGCTTCCAGCATGCCGCTGCCTGTCGCCCCATACGCGCCGACAGCATGCGCCTCATCCACGATCAGCGCCGCGCCTGTCGAGTCACACAGCGCTGCGTACTCGGCGAGCGGAGCAGCATCGCCATCCATGCTGAAGAGTGATTCCGTCACGAGAAACGTCTGCCTGTCTTTGCCGTAGCGATCAAGGCAGCGCCTTACATCTTCTATGTCGCAGTGGCGATAGATCACCTTCTTCGCACCGCCCAGCTTCATGCCATCGATCAGGCTGGCATGATTCAGGCGGTCGAAGAGAACAATATCGTCCTCTTCGAGAAAGGTCGAAAGCACGGCGAGGTTCGCGAGGTATCCGCTGCTGAAGTAGAGCGCGGCCTCTGCGCCTTTGAAGGCGGCGAAGCGGCGTTCAATTTCGGAAAAGCAGCGGCGCTCTCCGCGCAGCAATCTCGATCCAGTCGCCCCGCAGCCATATTCTTCGATTGCCGCACGCATCCGCTCTTTCACAAGCGGATGACTGGCAAGCCCGAGATAATCGTTCGAGGAAAGATCGATGCCTTCCGGCTCGCGCAGGCAGCGAGCGAGGCCCTTGCTCCGAATGGAAGCCAGCCTCGCGTCGAGCCGTGCGCCGATGCTCTCTGTCTCTTCAGTTCGCGGCATGAGCACTGCTTCCGCTGAGCGCGGCGAACAATGCCTGGTCTCCCGAGAGGGAACTATTGGAAGCCGTCAGCAGCTTGTCGCCAATAAAGATCGAGTTTGCGCCTGCGAAGAAGGCGAGAATCTGCGCCTCCTGCGAGAGCGTGATGCGCCCGGCAGAGAGCCTGACGCGCGCCTTCGGCATCATCAGGCGAGCCACGGCGATGGTGCGGATAAGGTGGGGAATCGGCACCTGCGGAGCGTCCTGCAGCGGTGTGCCCTTCATCGGCATAAGCAGGTTGATCGGCACTGACTCCGGCTGAGGATCGAGCGACGCAAGCTCCGCCAGCATCGCGCAGCGGTCGTCCACGCTCTCACCCAGTCCGAGAATGCCACCGCTGCACACGGTAAGGCCCGCGGCGCGCGCGGAGTGGATCGTATCCAGGCGGTCATCGTACGTGCGTGTGCTGATGATGTTCGGATAATGCGTGCGGCTCGTATCGAGGTTGTGGTTGTAGGCGTCGAGTCCGGCTTCCTTCAGCTTCACGGCCTGCTCCGGATTAAGCATGCCCAGCGTTACGCACGCCTCCATGCCCAGCGCCTTCACCTCGCGCACCATCTGCAGCACGCGGTCGAAAGGCTCGCCTTCCGGAGCCTGTCTCCACGCTGCGCCCATGCAGAAGCGCTGCGCACCGGCTTCCTTTGCCCGCTGCGCTGCTTCGCGGACTGTCTCTACAGACACCAGCGGCTCACGCGGCAGCTTGCTGTCGTGGTGCGCGGATTGCGAGCAGTAGCCGCAATCCTCCGGGCAGCCACCCGTCTTGATCGAGAGCAGGACACACTTCTGTATCTCCGATTCAGCGTGATACTCGCGATGCACGGAGTGTGCTTCATAAAGCAGTTCGAGCAGAGGCTTGTTGTAGTGCTCGAGCGCAAGCAGTGTCAGCTCGGGTGTGGAAGGCGCGGATAAAGTTGTAGGGCTCACGCTGTCATCATCCGCCCATTCGCTGGTTCGTAGAAATTTAGTTTAGTGTTTTATTAAATAATTGAGTGCTAAACTAAATTCGTAACCATGCAGATCCGTGTAGGCTCGTTCCTCGAACAGAATCCGGTCTTCCAGGTCAGCCGCGTGGCGCGCCGGTCAGAAGCTTTGCTCAACAGCGTCTTCCGGTCGGAGGGATTGAGCTTTCTCGAGTCGCTCGTCCTCGCCGCCATCTTCTTCGAGAAGAAGGGGACAGCGCAGCCGTCCTCGCTCGCCGAGGCCTTCCAGATGACACGCGGCAATATCAGCCACTGCATCTCGTCCCTCGAAGCCAAGGGGCTGGTGCAAAGAAGGATCGATCCCAACGATGCCCGGGCAATCCAGTTGAGCCTGCTGCCTCTGGGCCGGCGGCGTGCCGCACGCGTCGCCGGAATTCTCGATCGTGTTCAGAAGTATTTTGAAGCGGCAATGGGAGCGGCCCAGCACCGCGCGGCGCTCGATCATCTACATGCCATCGAAGACATCTGCGGCCGTCTCGCCGACTCCACAGCCCGGCAACGGAGCGGCTGAAAGCAGAAGCGCCGCGAATCTTCGCGGCGCTTCTGTCATTCCAATCCCATCAGCTTAGGCCAGGGTCGTTTCCTTTACATCGACCTTGTCATACCAGCTGCTGGCGGCCTTCAAAGCCTTGTTCACGTTGTTGATGTTTTCGACGCCGGTGGTGTTCAGCCATTCTTCGAATGCCTTCGCACCCTGCTTGGCGTAAACGGCGATGCCGTCCTTCCAGGTAGCGCGGCCGCAGAGCACGCCGTTGAAACTCGTGCCGCTCTCGGCTGCCAGTTCCAGGGTTTCGATAAAGACCGGGTTGCTGACGCCAGCCGAAAGATAAATAAAGGGCTTATGCGTCGACGAAGCAGCCATGCGGAAATGTTCGAGAGCCTGGGCGCGGGTGTAGGCTTCTTCGCCCTTGAAGGCCTTCGTGCCGGATACGAACTCCATCTGCACTGGAACCTCGACCTTCAGCACATCGACGCCGTACTTCTCCTTGCCGAACTCTTCCATGGAGCCGCTGACGATCTCAGGCTTGCGCTTGGCGTAGCCTAGTCCCTTCTCGTCTTCGCCATGTACGTCATAGCCTACGAACTCCAGGAAAAACGGAATGTCATGAGCGCGGCACTCATCGCCGATGCGCTCAATCCACGCATGCTTGAGGTCGTTGACGTGCGACTTCTCGTAGGGGGTGTAGTAGAGCAGAATCTTGATGCAGTCCGCGCCGGCCTCTTTCAGGCGGCGAACCGACCATACGTCAAGCAGGTCAGGAAGGCGGCCCGGCGTGGCGGCGTCGTAACCGGTCTTCTCGTAGGCCAGCAGCAGGCCCTTGCCATTGCGCTTCTTCGAGGCGGGCAGGCCGTATTCCGGATCCAGCAGGATGGCCGAAGCGTGCTTGGTCAGAACTTCGGTGACCAGCTCCTTGAACTCAACCAGTGCAGAGTCAGGCAGATCGGCAACGCCTTTTTCCTTGGCCAGCGATTTCTTCAGTGAGCCGCGCTGGTCCATAGCAGCAGCAGCGATCACGCCGCGCTCATCGGAGACGGCCTTCAATCCTTCGAGTTTCCCAGGGGTCAGCTTAATAGACATTCCGTTTGCTCCTTGCCGAAAATGATCGTTTCTCTAAGGGTATTGCCGTGGCCACAGGCCGCCCAGAGGGGTCGAGAACTCCAGACGGCTACGATTCTACCTGACCGGGCGCATGAGCGTTTACTTCGCAACAGCGGCGTCGATTGCGGCCCGTTGCAGGGCCAGCAGGTCGCGAATGCCGGCTTCCGCCAGGTCCATCATCTCGAGCATGCGGGCACGCGGAAAGGCCTTGCGCTCGGCCGTAGCCTGCACCTCGACCAGTCCGCCGTCCTCCGTCATCACGACGTTCATATCGACCTCTGCCTGCGAGTCTTCTTCGTAAGCAAGATCGAGTAAGGCAATGTCCTCTACGATGCCCACGCTGGTAGCGGCTACGAGTTGCTTCAGGGGAGATGTCTTCAGCGCACCGGTCAGCTTCATCCGTTCGAGGGCAATCGCCAGCGCTGCGCATGCGCCCGTGATGGCGGCTGTGCGCGTGCCGCCATCCGCCTGCAGAACATCGCAGTCGAGAATCACGGTGCGTTCACCCAGCGCTTCCATGTCCACGACTGCGCGCAGAGAGCGGCCAATAAGCCGTTGAATCTCATGGGTGCGCCCGCCGATCTTGCCGCGTTCTGCTTCTCGTGCGGTGCGCGTCAGCGTGGCGCGCGGAAGCATGCCGTACTCTGCCGTCACCCAGCCGCGGCCACTGTTCCGCATCCATGCGGGAACACCCTGGTCCACCGTGGCGTTACACAGCACCCGCGTGTAGCCAACTTCAATCAACACCGAACCCTCCGCTGTCGACACGAAGCCGGTATTGAGACGGGTGGCACGCAACTGGGCCGGACCGCGCCCTTCAGAACGAAAGAAAACTGGATCGCTAGTCATAACTATCTGATTGTACGAGTCCGGAGCGCCGAGCCGCCCGCGCCCGTCAATTTGAGCATGGAGAACGGAAAGTTGATGGTGCCAAATTAAAAGCGCCGGGCTGTCGCGAGTTGATTCAGCTCTAGCAACACAATTTGTGGCCGTCGCTTCACAGTCGGAATAAGAACTGAGCGCTACGGGGAATAATGGGAAGCCTAAAGTAACCGGTTGCCAGTTTCACTGGTCTGAGTTTCTCCCAGATTGCTGTGTACGTGTCTTCACGTCAGATAGTGCCGTTGTGCGCTGAAATCTTTTCTTCAGGGGGGAAACCCATGTCCGCAGCCGCTCGTAATCAACAAGTTACTCGCATGAAGGCAAAGCCGGAATCGAATTGCCGATTTTCGACTACCGGTTGCTGCGATCTGGGAGCGGCTACGCTCGAGTTGCGCCCTCTATTAAGAAGCGTCATTCCTCCTGATGTCGATCTCGAAGTCGAAACGATGCCCTGCCCGGGCCAGACGCGGCTCACGCGCGAAGATCTTGCGTGCGTGCTGCTTCACCGTGTGCGCTGCTCTGCCGGCGAGATGCCTGCCGGTGGAAGGCTGCGTGTCACGGCCCAATATGGGAATGGTTTTAGCTTTCTCGATCGCAGCCTCTTTCCTGATGCGCAGCCTCAAAATGTCGTCATCACGATTGAGGAAAGTTGCGCGAAAGTTACTGATACTTCAATAGATTCTGTGCCAGAGGACATAAGGAAATGCATGCAGGCTGCTGGTGCGGAACTGCGTAGCTGGTTACCTTCCGGACGCGGAATACATCTCGAGCTCGAGATCCCAGTTACTTAGGGAACGTATTTTACTGCTGACTTCGGGAATTTATAGTTCCACACTGAAGTACTCCTGCATAGAATGCGAGTAACAGCATTCTGTATCTGTAGTTGAATAAGACATTTAAATATATGACGACTTACCATCCTGCCTCGGAACGCTCGGGACGGTTGCACGTTCTGGTCGTTGACGAAGATTCTGCCGTGCGATCGGCCTGTTCTGAAATCGCCGTCAGCCTAGGTTTTGTTTCCCATCAACTGGATAACCCCTCTGCGGCACGTGAATTGTTGAGAAGCAACAGCATCGACATCCTGTTGCTTGATTTGAAACCATCCAGCCCCGTTGGGCTGGAACTGCTTGAAGAAGTCAGGATGTTACACCCCGATATCGCAGTTATCGTGATGACTGCGTATGCCACCGTGACTTCCGCCGTGGAAGCTATGCGTACGGGCGCTGCGGATTTTCTCGAGAAACCTTTTTCCGTGGAAGAGCTCTCCCACACGCTTGTGTGGGCAGCGGATCGTCGCACGGTCGATGCCTCCAACCGTGAGCTGCGTGAAATGCTGCGGAACCGGCAGGGACTTCGCCAGATCATCGGCAGCAGCCCGGAGATGGAGAAGCTTTACAGGATTCTTTCCAAGGTCGCACAGACAGCGCATCCTGTTCTCATTCTCGGTGAAAGCGGAACGGGCAAAGAGCTTGTCGCGCGCACCATTCATTCCAGCGGTCCGAATGCGCATAAGTCTTTTCTGCCGATCGATTGCGGCTCGCTTATGTCCTCTCTCGTCGAGAGTGAGTTGTTCGGCTATGCGGAGGGTGCTTTCCCCGGAGCCAACCGGGCGAAGCTCGGTGTCCTGGCATCTGCCGGGGGCGGAACTGTGTTCCTCGACGAGATAGCCGAGATGCCGCTCGATCTGCAGGGCAGGCTGCTGCGTGCTTTACAGGAGAAGCAGGTGCGGCCCCTGGGAGCTCTCGAGTCGGTGCCAATCAACGTTCGCATCGTTGCGGCAACCAGTCGTGACCTTGCCGCAATGGTGGCGCAGGGCAAGTTCAGGAAAGATCTTTATTACCGTCTCAATGTTGTGAGCCTGCGCATCCCGCCATTGCGCGATCGCCGTGAAGATATTCCCTTGCTTGTAAAGCACTTTCTCGATGCTGCCGGCCGTAAGGATAATGCGACCTATACGCTGAGCGACAATGCGCTGCGTACCCTGACGAGTTACACGTGGCCGGGGAATGTGCGCGAGCTTGAAAATGCGGTGGAACGTGCATGCAGCATGTCATCGGGCCCCATGCTGCACGCAGGTGACCTGCCGACGCAGCTGCAGAATTTTCACCTCGAGATTCATCGCGAGGAACTGCCGGCCGTCGATACTGAGGCGGTGGAAAAAAACGCCGTCATTCCTCTGGCGGACCTGGAACGGCAAGCCATCCTCGATACGTTGCGTGTCCTCAAGGGCGACAAGCTGACGGCTGCTCGCATGCTTGGAATCGGTAAGACAACCCTCTACCGCAAGCTGAAGGAATACGGCATCGAATCTGCGGTCAGAGCTTGAGAAAGCGGGAGCAGAATGCAGGAAAACATGTTGATGATTACAGGTATCGCCGGCGCTGAAAACTGCGCCGCAGTGCTGGCCAAGCAGTTCAACATGACGGTGGAAACCGCCGCTGACCGTCAGGAGGGACTGGCGGCGCTTCTCCGCAAGTCGTTCACCCTGGTTGTGATCGACGACTCACTCATTGAGCCGAGCAACGAAGGCGGCGACGTGCTGCTTCGCAACGCAGGGCTGGCCATTCCGTTGGAGATCAACTTCGCGATCTCGGGTTGCGGCCGCCTGGTCCGGGAGGTCCGTTCGGCATTGCATCGCCGCACTCATGAGCAGTCGGTTGCGGCAAAGGCGGTGGCGGCTTCCATGCAGAGCGACATGCGGGACATGATCACCGGCCTCGTCCTTCATGCGCAGCTGGCGCTGGGCGACCCGGCGGTTTCTCCGCAGCTGGCGGAAAAACTGCGAACAATCTCCGATCTCGCTGGAAAGCTACGGGGCAAGCTCGATCAGCCGCCATCTCTTCCGGCCGCCATGCACGCACGGCAGGGCATCCCGCCGGTTCACATCGTCTGATTTCGTCAGTGGATGGTTCGGCTGCGGCGCTGCATGTAGTCCATCAGGAGATATTCGCCGAGCTTGTCCGGGCTGGTGAAGTAGGCTTTGCCCCGGCACATCTCCGTGACCTGGTGTACAAACTGCACCAGGCCTGGGTCGGAGGCCAGCATGAAGGTGTTGATCATCACGTTCGAACGTTTGCAGCGGGCGACCTCTTCTAGCGTCTCGCTCACCACCAGCGGATCGAGTCCGAAAGCATTTTTGTAGATGCGGCCGTCCGGCAGCGTGAGTGCCGAGGGCTTGCCGTCGGTAATCATCACGATCTGCTTCATGTCCTTGCGCTGCGCCCGCAGGATGCGCTGAGCCACGCGCAATCCTTCGCGCGTATTGGTGTGGTACGGTCCCACCTTCGCTCGCGCCAGCTGGGAGATAGGCATCTCTTCGGCGGAATCGTGGAAGAGCACCAGGGAAAGTGTGTCGCCGGGAAACTGGGTGCGCAGCAGATGCGACAGCGCCATTGCCACGCGCTTGGCGGGCGTGAAGCGGTCCTCGCCATACAGAATCATCGAGTGCGAGCAGTCGAGCATCACCACCGTTGCGCAGGAGCTCTGGAACTCGCATTGCTGCACCTGTAGATCACGGTATTCGATGTTCAGCGGAAGCGTAAGTCCCTCGCGGGAAATCGCCGACGTCAGCGTCGCTACCGGGTCGAGGTTCATCACGTCGCCAAATTCGTAGGGACGCGAAGCGCCGATAGTTTCGATTCCTGTAGCCCAGTGGCGCGTATCGTGCCGCCCCTGGCTGGCGCGGCCCATGGAGCCAAGCAGGTCGCGCAGCGTTCTGTAGCCGAGAAAGTCGAGGCTCTTGTCCGTCACCTCAAAGCGAGCCTGCTGTGCCGTGCCCTGACCCGCCTGTCCGGAAGTCTCCGACACTTCACCCATACTCTGCGAAGGCATGCCGCTGGAGATGTAATTCTCGTTCTCCATGCGTTCGAGAATCTTGTCGATCAGCTCATCGAGCTTGCCATCTTCTGACATAGCATCGATGGCATCCTGCATCTGCTCGTCAAACAGATTGCCCGATTCAAGCGCCCGTCGCAGCGCCTCGCGCAGGTCGTCGAGCGTGTGATCGAGATCCTGGTAGTCGGAGAGCGGGTCGCGGAAGCCCGAGTCGAGCAGGTAATCGGAGAGAGCCTGGATGAGGTCATCCATGTTCATCTCCGACGCGAGATCGCCCTTGTATTTGGTATACCGGACCCGTTTCATAGCTAGTTCAATCCGCCTCTGCGGGAACGACGCGACTGCCAGGCTTCGTATTCGTCTTCGGCCTGCACACGTTCGCGCTCCTGCCGTGGATTCTGTTGACGCTTCTGCGCAACGAAGGCGCGCTCTTCACTGCGGCTGAGCCGCCGGTGCGAACACATCCCTTCAAGCAGAAACTCCGACGCTGCGACGATTGCCTCCGGAGCATCGCTGTTCTTGATGCCCAGCGGAGAAAGCTTTTCGAACAATCCCTGGATCTGCTTCAGCTCCGCAAGCGTCTCCTTCGCGGCAACGCTGTCTTCTACCTTGGTCGTGCCGCCCAGGTTGAACCACTGCTCAATCTGCTGCGTATTCGTCTCGCCGAAGTACTGATCGTAGACCTTGCCGATCGCGGTGCGGACAACATCCTTTACCACCGTGTCTGCGCCGCGCATCTCGCCCTCGTACTCCAGCTCGAGCTTGCCGGTAATGCCGGGCAGCGCCGCGTAAAGATCGCCGACGCGGGGGACGACAAGCTTCTCGCCATGCAGCAGCGCGCGCCTCTCCGCGTTTGAGATCACCAGCTCCATCGTTGAGATAGGCAGGCGCTGGCTCACGCCGCTGCGCTTGTCCACGCGCTTGTCTTCGCGGGCCGTGAAGGCAACCTGTTCCACAATTTCGCGGATGTAGTGCGGGACCTCGATCTTTGTCAGCCCGCGCTCCGTCCACGCTTCCTGCGCAGTGATGGCAAGGCCTTCCTCAATGTTCTCGGCGTAGTGGGTGCGAATCTCTGAGCCGATGCGGTCCTTGAGTGGCGTAACAATCTTGCCGCGTGCCGTGTAGTCTTCCGGGTTCGCGCTGAAGACCAGCGCGACGTCTAACTCCAAACGCACCGGATAGCCCTTGATCTGTACATCACCCTCTTGAAGGATGTTGAAGAGCGCCACCTGGATCTTTCCCGCAAGATCGGGCAGTTCGTTGATCGCGAAGATGCCGCGGTTGGCGCGTGGCAGCAGCCCGTAGTGCATGGTCAGTTCGCTGGCAAGGTCTTCGCCTCCGCGTGCCGCCTTGATCGGGTCAAGATCGCCAATCAGATCAGCCACGGTTACATCCGGCGTTGCCAGCTTTTCGATATAGCGCTCATCGCGCGTCATGTAGGCGATTGGCGTGGCATCGCCCTTTGCCGCAACCAGGTCGTGGCTCCACTTGCTGAGTGGCCTGTAAGGATTGTCGCGAATCTCGGAGCCGGCAACGTAAGGGACGAATTCGTCGAGCAGGGAGGTCAGCGCGCGCAGAATGCGGCTCTTTGCCTGCCCGCGCAGGCCGAGCAGGATAAAGTTCTGCTTCGAAAGCAGTGCATTTACTACCTGTGGGATAACGGTATCTTCGTAGCCGATCACGCCAGGAAAGATCGTCTCGCGCTTCTGCAGCCGCTCGATCAGGTTTTCGCGCAGCTCATCCTTCACCGTGCGCGCAGCCATCCGCGACTCAGGGAAGTCCTTACTGTTGCGGAGTTCGCCGAGTGTCTTCGGCAGATGTCGAGTCGCCATTCTTCCTCCCGAGGGTTATCTCTTAAAAGAGTAGACGATTGCCAGGGCCGAAACGATTCCGCGTCTAAGGAGCTACATCACGTGTCCCGAGGATTTCACAGGCAGGCGTGTACTGCCGCGAAGTTTGGGCAGGATCGCCTCGTAGAAATCGCAGAGATACTCCGTCCGCAGCGCGTCGGAACGTGCACTCAGGAGTTGCTGGCGGAAGCCTAGGTCCGATGGCAGGGAGGAGGCGAGTTCAAAGGAGATGGGCCGGTCTAGGCTGAGATGCGCCGCGGGCATCTCCATTCCGGCAAGTTCCATGGTTTCAAAGTGGAGCGCTGCGCACTCTTCGCGACGGTTGCGCGCGGCCTCATCGCCCTCGTCGCTGAAGAACTCCACTTCAGCCTGCAGAAAAGTACGGTCTTCTTCGAGCGACTCGATCTCGAACCGTTCTTCGCCATGGCAGAGAATATCCATGCGGCCGTCGTCGTAGCGTTCCAGCACCTGCGTGATGCGCGCCGAACAGCCGATCACGGCAAGGCCTTCGGCGTGCTGTCTTACAACACCAAACGCCTGCCCGGTCTTGATGCATTCACTGATCATCTCCTTATAGCGATCTTCGAAGATGTGGAGCGGCAGAGTGGCTCCCGGAAAAAGAACAAGGTCCAAAGGAAACAGGGGGATCTTCATCACTTCGTCATTATGCGCGCAATATCTTGTCAGATGGGCCTGATTCCGCCGCCTCTTTGCGCGAGGTCAAAACCTGGAATTCGTCAGATGCCGAGTTCCAGGTCGTCCAGCATCGCTTGCATCTCGCTCAAAGCATGCTGGTTACCGGTACGGCGTGCGCTGGCTATACCCAGTGCCAGCCGGGCCTTGGCCTCTTCCGTGCGCTCCACCTTGGCTAGGGTCTGGGCAGCCATGAAATAGCCCGCGGTGTAGTCCGGATGCGCGGTCGCCAGGGTATCGAATTCGGTCAGGGCATTCTCCACTTCACCGCGTCCGGCATACTCCATGGCCAGCCCGTAGCGGGCAAAAGCATCATTGGGGTTCATGCCCAGAATTTCCTTCAGCATCGCAATCTTGTCCATGCGGCTATTGTCGTTGAAACGGCGAAAATTTGCGTAATTGCCACCGATTGCCCACACTAAAAGAACTGTCCCAAACGCGCAGCGAAGCAGTTCGAATCAGGCAATGTGGAGGGAAAACGCGTGGAAGCTGGCGGTAACGTAGTCAAGGTGCGCACCCCCGCCGAATCGCGGTCAGAGATGACCGAACTGATTCTGCCCAACGACACCAATACGCTCGGAAACCTGCTGGGCGGGCGTCTCATGCACTTCATCGATCTGGTCGCGGCCATGGCTGCCTATCGCCACTCCCGCACCCATGTCGTCACCGCCTCAATGGATCACATCGATTTCATCGCCCCGGTGCATGTCGGCGATTTCCTTATCCTCAAGTCCTGCGTGAATCGCGCCTTCAATACATCGATGGAAGTTGGCGTGACCGTCTGGGTAGAGAATCCCATCGCAGGCGTGAACCGTCACGTGGCCTCTGCTTATCTAACGTTTGTAGCCGTCGACGCCCAGGGGCGAAAGGTTCCCGTGCCCCGGCTTGAGCCGGAGACCGATGAAGAGAAGCAGCACTACGAAGACGCCGGCCGCCGCCGCGATCAACACCGTGAAGAGTCGGGCCGCCGGCAGGGCGCAAAATCCATTTAGCTCGTTCCATTTGCCCGTTTATTTGAAAGACCAGGAGTAAGCAGTTATGGCACATTCCCACGTTCCGCAGGGCCCCACGGCGCTACCCGGCGTCGCCAATGTCGTCGCAATCGGTTCCGGTAAAGGCGGAGTCGGCAAGACCACTCTCACCGCCAACATTGCCGTCGCGCTCGCGCAACTCGGCTTCCGTGTTGGACTGATCGACGCCGACATCTACGGCCCGAACATTCCCCTGATGTTCGGCAGCACACAGCAGCCGAAGGTTCTGCCCAGCAACCAGATCGATCCAAACCTTGCACATGGCGTAAAGGTGATCTCGGTCGGCCTCATCTCCCCCGGGGACAAGCCGCTGGTCATGCGCGGACCCATGCTGCACCAGATCATCCGCCAGTTCCTGCAACAGGTGGAGTGGGGCGAGCTCGACTTCCTGCTCATCGACCTGCCGCCGGGCACCGGCGATGTCGTTATATCGCTGGTGCAGACCGTTCCGCTCACCGGAGCCGTCGTCGTCTCCACGCCTTCCGACGTCGCACTGCAGGACGCACGCAAGGCGCTCGAGATGTTCCACCAGGTGAACGTGCCCATCCTTGGCATCGTCGAGAACATGAGCCACTTCACCTGCCCGCACTGCCACCAGGAGATCGACATCTTCTCAAAGGGCGGAGCGGAGCGCACGGCGAAGCAGTTCAACCTGCCGTTCCTAGGCTCGATCGAGCTCGATCCCGAGATTCGTAACGGCGGCGATCGGGGCCTGCCCATCGCGCTCGCAGGCAAAGGCTCTCCCAAGGCTGCACCGTTCTACGAAATCGCCCGGCAGGTCGCCGAGCGAGCCCAGATGCAATCGGAAAAGCAGGAAGACGTCTTCGAAATCAGCTAAGCGACGTTGCCCCCTCAATTCAGGAGATTGTCATCCCGAACAAAGTGAGGGACCTGCATCAGGGCTTTCAACAGGCAAGACAAAGGGTGCCCCATCCATGACAGTTCCATCGTCATGGGTGGGATGCGAAGATCTCAATCAAGCGAACGAACAGGTAGCGTGGGGCTTCAGCCCCACGAATAAAAATCCAGCCAGAACGCGGCTTCAGCCGCTGAAGTCCAACCGTTACCGGTGCCCCAGCTCCTTAGTCATACAAATGAAATGACAAGGCTGCGAAACCGGCATCGAGTCCGCGGGAAATGTCTCCGTGCCGGTTACAACATATCCAAGCTTCGTATAGATCGTCGGTAATTCCGCACGCAGATTCACCAGCTTCAGGTCCATAAAATGAGCCCCGCGCTCGCGGGCAAACTCTTCCGCCGCACCCATCATGCGCGTGCCCAGCCCCGTCTTCTGCCGCGAAGGATCGACCGACAACAGTCCAAGATAAAAGCGTTCCCCATGCTCTTCGAGATAGATCGAAGCCGCCATGATGCCGTTCTCTTCAAAGAGCAGAAACCGCCCTTTCTCGAATAGCTCGCGCAACGTTACAGGATTCAACCTGTCTTCAAGCTTGAAAAACCGCTCCACCTGGAAGGCGGCGTTTGTGAGGGCGAGCAGTGCGGGGAGATCTTTTTCTTCGGCGAAACGAAAAGGCATAGCGTGAATCTACTCCAGTGAAATTTGTAACCGACATGCCGCGGCTTTGTCGAAGCGGCGGCCAAAAGTAATGGCGGGCCGAAGCCCGCCACTCTCTGCTGAAAACAAGTTACTGCGCAGCCGGACCGTTGTTGCGAGCCGTCTGCTTGGCCACGTTGCTCTTCACCGCATTCTGCTCAAGAGCGGCAGCCTGTGGCATGTAAGAGACCGCCTGCGCGATCATCGGATCCCATGCGGCGCGAATCCGCAGGCCCTGCAACTGGCCGAACTGCGACGTCATGATGTCCGCGGCAATGTTCGTCTTCACCCAGTCCATTACACCCGCCCCGTTGAAGTCCTGGTCGGTGTAAGCAATGTTCTGCTCGGTAAGGAACTGTTTGAACGCCTGCATCACCTGGTCATCTACCTGGAAGTTCTTCTCGACCGTGCGGTTCGCCAGGTAGTGCTTGGTGAAGTTGAAGAAAACATTATGGGCCGAAAGCAGGTCTTCGAAGTGATTCGACTTCGGGGTGTCGATCTTGTAATCCGGCGTAATTCCGCCGCCACCGTAGACGGTGCGGCCCGAGTCGGTCAGCTTGACTTCGCGGTCTTTCGTATCCTGCGGCTGATCGTGGTTGTAGTAGTAGTCGTATAGCGAAACGCCGTTGTAGTTGCGCTGGATCAGGCGGCCGCTCGGCGTGTAGTAGTGATAAGTCGTCAGCGCAAGACCGGTATTTTCCGACAGCGGATAAACCGTCTGCACCAGTCCCTTGCCGAAGGTGATTTCGCCCACGACGATGGCGCGGTCATGATCCTGCAGTGCGCCGGAGACGATCTCCGCCGCCGAAGCGGTTCCATGGTTCACCAGCACGATCACCGGGAAGTCGCGTCCGCCGTTGCCGTGCGTCGCACGGTAAATCTGCTCGGGATAGGCGCGTCCACGCTGCGAAACGATGATCTGTCCGCGGCTCAGCAGCTTGTCGCAGACCGCGACCGCCTCCGTCAGCAGGCCGCCGGGGTTGCCGCGCAGGTCGAGAACCAGGCCCTTGAGGTCTCCGAACGAATCCACCGCGTCGGAGAATTCCCGGCCGGTCGTCTCCTGGAACTGGGTGATGTGAACGTAACCGATTCCCGGCTTGATCTCATATTTCAGATCCACCGAGGGATGCGGAATCTCATCACGCACCAGGTCGAAGCTCAGCGGAGCGGATGAGCCCTCGCGGTTCACCGAAAGCTTCACATGCGTGCCACGCGGGCCCTTGAGCATGTTCGCCACTTCTTCGGAGTTCATGTTCGAGGTCGATTTGCCGTCGACCGACAGGATCACATCGCCCGGACGCAGCCCTGCCTTGAACGAAGGAGTGTTTTCATACGGATAGACCACGACAATTTTGTTGTTCTGCGGCTGGATCACCATGCCCACGCCGTAATATTTGCCGTGCTGGTCCTCACGCATCTTCGCGTAAGCCTTTGGATCGTAAAAGTTAGAGTGCGGATCGAGCGTGCGCAGCATTCCCGGAATGGCGCCGTCATAGATTGCGATATCCGGCTTATCGCCCGTCAGCGGCTCCGCATAGTTGTCGGCAACGATCTGGTAGACCGAACTGAACGATTTCAGGCTGTCGCGAAAGACCGATTCGTCGGTTGAAGACTGGGCGCCCACCCTCTGGCTGATAAACACGCCCGCAAATCCGCAGGCAACAAAGAACACCACGAGGGAGAACAAGGTACGGCGAAGACGGGAAGACATGCTGGATGCAATCCTTGCGGCTCCCGTCGTTGCCGGAAAAGAGTAAACGGGAACCCTTTATATAGGGTGAAGTATACACCGCGCGGCCTGGAAGAAGCTCCGGCAGGCCCAGCCGGCGCGGTACCGGAAGTCCCGCCGTTGGCATTCGTTGCAGCGGGTGTTTAGAATGACACCAGCGAACCCTCGGACTATTTTCGGAAGACGAAAAAGACGGCGGTCGTTTACCCGAGATGTTGATGCAGATGACCCTTCGATCCGTGAAATTTTCTTCAAAGCCTACCCGCGCCGCGCTTGCCGCCGGCCTTGCCGTTGCGATGTTGCCTGGTGCCTTCGGGCAGTCGGTCAAGCCGACGGAGCTTCCCGCTGATGCTACCCAGTCGCCCTACCAGGGCTCTGTGGTGGAGGACATCGTCGCCCGGGTCAACGATCAGGTCATCAGCAAGTCTGATTTCGCCCGTGCGGAACAGGATCTGGATGCTCAGGCCAAGCAGCAGCAGTGGACTCAGCAGCAGCTCTTCGAGCAGCGCCGCGAGCTCCTGCGCGACCTGATCGACCAGCAGCTCCTCATCTCGAAGGGCAAAGAGCTCGACATCAACGGAGAAACCGAGCTGGTAAAGCGCCTCGACGAGATGCGCAAGCAGAACCACCTCGATTCGATTGACGATCTGCAAAAGGCCGCTGAAGCCCAGGGCGTCTCCTGGGAAGACTTCAAAGCCAGCATCCGCAACCGCATCATTACGCAGGAAGTGATCCGCGACGAAGTCGGCCGTCACGTCAACGTCACCCCCAGCGAAGTTCAGAAGTATTACGACGATCATCAGCAGGAGTTCGAGCAGCCCGAGAAGGAAAAGCTGAGCGAAATCATGGTGACCACCGCGAACCCTGATGACGCCGCGCAGGTTGAAGCCGCCAAGAAGAAGGCGGACGATCTTTATTCGCAGCTCAAGAGCGGAGCGGATTTCGCAGCGCTGGCCAAGAGCTCTTCCGGCGGACCGACCGCCGCACAGGGTGGCGATCTCGGCGAGTGGGAAAAGGGCAAGCTCGGCAAGGTCTTCGAGGATCAGACATTCAATCTCCAGGCTGGCCAGTTCACCGAGCCGATCCGTACCAAGCAGGGCTTTGTCATCCTTAAGGTGGACAAGCACACGCCGGGCGGTGTGGCTCCTTTGAAGGATGTTGAGGCCCAGGTAGAGGACGCGGTCGGTATGGCGAAGATGAATCCCGCTCTCCGCGATTACCTCACCAAGGCTCGCGAAGACGCCTACATCGAGATTCGCAATGGTTACGAAGATTCCGGCGCCAGCCCGAACGAAATGCGTCCGGTCTACAGTGCATATCAGCCCCCGACGCCGAAGAAAAAGAAGAAGGTGCAGCGCACCCGCTTCCGTGGCGTGAAGAGAGGATCTGCAGGACCCTCGACGACCGAGACTGCACAGTCCGCACCGGCTCCCAGTGTTCCTTCGTTGGCTTCAGTGCCGCAGGGCGCCGCGCCGGCTGCGGCCGCCAGCACAACATCCACATCGGCTCCTGCTGCGGAACCAACGGGCAAGACCCGCTTGGCCAGCAAGTCCAAAACGACTACGCAGAAGGCTGGCAAGAAAGAAAAGATCCGCTTCGGTCAGGCTCCGCGTGAAACGCTGCCCTCGGCCGAGACGAAGACAGAAGATGCTTCCCCGCAGGACGCGGCAGGTGAGCAGGTCGCAGCCAGCAATGCTCCGTCCGACCTTCGCACCCTCAACCCGGATGGCACACCAGCCACTCCGGACGCGCAGGCTGCACCGAAGGAAAAGAAGCGCTTTCAGGATCGCCTGAAGCAGCCGAAGCAGAAGAAGGACAAGAACAAGGTTGATCCCTTCGCGCCGGCTCCCGAGACGACGGACGAAACCGCCGACCGCAGCCAGCAGACCAAGGCTCTCGGCCTCAACGGCGATACCTCCAAGGCCAAGAAGGTGAACCCGGCCAAGCTTGGACCGAAGCGCCGCATGACGGACCAGCCCAAGGACAATTCGACGACGCCGGATAACCAGCAGCAGCCTGCGCCGGCACCCTCGTCATCGGGTCCGTCCACTGACAACGGCACGCCTACGGCGCCTGCTCCGGCCTCGCCGACCTCCAACAACTAGCTCAATGAAAGAAATCTTCATTGCAGATCTGGCGAAGTACGACAACAGCTCGATAACCGGGTACTTCGCCGTCAGCTCCAAACAGGTCCGCACTAAGAAAGACACTACGCGTTACTTCGCGCTGACCTTCGCCGACCGCACCGGATCGATCGAAGCTCGCATGTGGGACACCGACGGAGCCGGCGAATTCAGCACCGGAGACGTCGTCAAGGTCCGCGGCCAGGTCAGCCGCTACCAGGAAAAACTCCAGATCAACGTCGACCGCATCCGCGCGGCCGAGCCCGGCGAATTCCAGCTTGGAGACTTCGTTCCCCAGACCGAGCGCAATGTAGACGAACTCTGGGCCGAGCTGAACGGCTACGTCTCCACTTTTACCGAGCCGCATCTGCAGGCGCTGGTACGGGCCTTCCTCGACGATCCCGAAATCGCGGCAGCCTTCCGCGAAGCTCCCGCAGCCAAGAGCATGCACCATGCCTGGATCGGCGGCCTGCTCGAGCACGTCGTCTCGCTGCTCGGCATCTGCGAGCTCTCCGCGAAGCATTATCCAGTCCATCGCGACCTGCTGCTGACCGGAGCCATCCTGCACGACATCGGCAAGCTCCACGAGCTGCGCTGGGGCACCAGCTTCGAATACACCGTCAGCGGACAGCTTCTCGGCCACATCACCATGGGCATCTCCATGATCGAGCGCAAGCTCGCCGCTCTCGAAGACTTCCCGCCAGAACTGCGTCTTCTGGTCGAGCACATGGTGCTCAGTCACCACGGCAAATACGAGTTCGGGTCTCCCAAGCTGCCCATGATCCCCGAGGCCATCCTGTTGCATTACCTCGACGACATGGACGCCAAGATGCAGACCGTCGCCAACGAGTTCGCGCGCAGCGCAGCCGCTGGACGCGGCCCTGGAGACGTAACCGACTGGGTGCGCTCCATGGATCGCCCGCTGCTCAACACCACGGCGTTTCTCGACAAGCACGCACAGAATCGTCCTCTTGAAGTCGCCGAACCAGAGGAATAATCCGGAGAAAGAACATGGCCGCCTACCTGCTCAAAACCGAACCTTCCGTCTACTCCTTCGCCGATCTCCAGCGCGATGGCGAAACCATCTGGGACGGCGTGACCAACCCCGCTGCCGTAAAGAATCTGCGCGAGATGAAGCCCGGATCGAAGCTGATCATCTACCATACCGGCGACGAAAAGACGGCAATGGGCACCGCCAAGGCGCTCTCCATCGACCCAACCGACCCCAAGGTGCCGCTCGTCCGCATCAAGGTAGGAAAGGCCATCAAGGCCCCCAAGAACCTCGCCCAGATCAAGGCCAGCCCGCTCTTCGCAAAGTCTCCGCTCGTCACGCTCGGCCGCCTCTCGGTAGTTCCGCTCACCGACGACGAATACACCTGGCTGGTAGAAGGCTAAGCTCGGTTCCAACGAACCCCATCCCGGCTTGGCTTGTCATTCCGAACAAAGTGGGAACCCGCTTTAAAGGATGCTCATTGAGAGATGAGCTTGTCTCAAGGCAAGAGCGTTTTCACCACAGGGGACACGGAGAGCACAGAGGAATCACGGTTGGAGCGAACGCCTCCAGCACCAGAAAATCCCTCTGTGCTCTCCGTGTCCTCCGTGGTAAATCAACAACTCCAAAGTAAGACCTGAAAAACTTTGCGGCCTTTCTGAGCGGAACTTGGCGCCCTTAGCGGTGAAGCCGTTCAAACACTAGACCACCCCCGAACCCCACCCCCGCGATTGATCTAAAATAAACAATTAGAAACAAACCCAAGAAAACGCAGGCTAAAGCACGTATGTTACGTTTTTCTACCGCAGGAGAGTCGCACGGCGAGAGCCTGATCGCGATGGTCTCCGGAATGCCCGCCGGCGTTCCCATCGACAACGCGAAGATCAACCGCGAGCTCTGGCGCCGCCAGCAGGGTTACGCCCGCGGCGGACGCATGCGCATCGAGCAGGACACCGCGCACTTTCTCTCCGGCGTCCGCCACGGCAAGACCATCGGCTCGCCCATCGCCATGGAGATCGCCAACCGCGACTGGAAGAACTGGACCGAGAGCCTGCCCGTCGAAACCGGCGACCCTGCGAAGCACAAGGCCGTAGCCTCTCCGCGCCCGGGCCACGCCGACCTCGCCGGAGCACTGAAGTACGATTTCCCCGACGCCCGCTACGTGCTCGAGCGCGCCTCCGCCCGCGAGACCGCGGCCCGCGTCGCCGCCGGAGCCGTCGCCAAGGCCCTGCTGCTTGAGTTGGGCATCGACGTCGCCAGCCACGTCACTCGCGTCGGCCGCGCCGAGCTCACACGCGAAGCCTCGTGGGAAGAGATCAGCAGGCTGCGCGACAAGGAAGAAGTCATGCTCGGCTGCGTCGACGAAGAGTCCGAAGCGCGCATGAAGGCCGAAGTGGACATCGCCCTGCGCACCGGCGACTCCATCGGCGGCATCTTTGAAGTGATTATTCACGGAGCGCCCGCCGGAATCGGCACGCACTCCAACTGGGACGAGCGCCTCGACGGCATTCTCGCCCAGGCCGTCATGTCGCTGCAGGCGGTGAAGGCCGTAGAGATTGGCCGTGGCGTGACCGCAGCGGAATCCCTCGGCTCGCAGGTTCACGATGCCATCGGCTACGCGGATTCGCTCGTAGACGGCGCACACACCCGCTTCACCCGCGAGCGCAACAATGCAGGCGGCATCGAGGGCGGTATCTCGAACGGCGAAGAGATCGTCGTTCGCGGCTACCTCAAGCCCATCTCCACGCTGCGCCGTCCGCTTGAGTCGGTCCGCTTCGATACCCGCGAGGTGACCAAGGCGGCCTACGAACGCAGCGACGTCTGCGTGGTTCCGGCCGCGGGAGTAGCAGCCGAAGCGATGGTCGCGCTGGCCTTCAGCCGTCTCCTGTTGGAAAAATTCGGTGGCGATTCGCTCCGCGAGCTCAAGCGCAATTTCGACAGCTATCTTGAGCAGATTCGGGCGTACTGACCATGGTGATGGAGATCGTCAAATACCCCGACCCGGTTCTCGAAAAAACAGCCGAGCCCGTCACCGAGTTCGACGACAAGCTGGCAAAGTTTGTCGATGACATGTTCGAGTCGATGTACGAGGCCAAGGGCATCGGCCTGGCCGCGCCTCAGGTAGGCGTGTCGAAGCGCATCACCGTGATCGATCTCAGCTTCAAGGAAGATCCCGAAGACAAGATCGTCCTCATCAATCCCGAGATCATAACCCGCGAAGGTAAGCAGTACGAGGAAGAAGGCTGCCTCAGCCTGCCCGACATTCGCGAGAAGGTAGCGCGCGCCGCCAAGGTCACCGTGCGCGCACAGGACGTAAAAGGCGAGTGGTTCGAGATGGATGGCGAAGAGCTACTGGCCCGCGCCTTCCAGCATGAAATCGATCACCTCGACGGCGTGCTCTTCTTCAAGCGGGTCAGCGGCCTCAAGCGCGACCTCATTCTGCGCCGCATCCGCAAGCTGATCAAGGCTGGCGACTGGTAGAACGGAAAAGGTAGGGCGTTCAGAAGGAGGGCGTTCCATGAATTTGGTTTTTTGCGGGACCCCGGCCTTCGCCGTCCCGACCTTCAAGGCCGTGCTCGACGCAGGGCACCACATCGCGCTCGCCGTCACGCAGCCCGATCGCCCGGTCGGGCGCACCGCCGAGATGACCGCTCCGCCCGTAAAGCTGGCAGCCATCGAAGCGGGCGTGCCCGTCGCGCAACCGGAGAAGATCAAGACCAACGCCGAGTTCCGCGCGCAGCTTGAGGCCATCGCGCCCGATGCAATCCTGGTCGTCGCCTACGGACGCATTATTCCAAAGTGGATGCTCGATCTGCCGCGTCACGGCAACATCAACCTGCACGGATCGCTGCTGCCGAAATACCGCGGAGCCGCGCCCATCCAGTGGGCCGTTGCCAGCGGCGAAACCGTCACCGGCAACACCACCATGCGCATCGACGAAGGCCTCGATACCGGCGACATGCTGCTGCAGCGCGAACTTGCAGTCGGTCCCGATCAGACCTCGGCCGACGTCTATCCGCTGCTGGCGGAGATGGGCGCAGGGCTCATGGTCGAAACCCTCGCCGGTCTCGAAGCAGGCACACTCCAGGCGCAGAAGCAGGACGATTCACTCGCCACGCACGCGCCCATTCTCACCCGCGACGATGCCCGCATCGATTTCAGCCAGTCTGCCGCCACCATCTACAACCGCTGGCGCGGCTTCCAGCCCTGGCCCGGAGCATGGACCATGATGAACGGCAAGAAGCTCACTGTGCATCAACTCAAGCCAGTAGAGCAGGCCTCAGTAGAACCCGGCACGATGAATGTCGCCAGCGGAAAACTCATCGTCGGCTGCGGTCAAGGTACCGCAATCGAGCTGATCGAAGTGCAGCTCGAAGGCAAGAAGCGCATGCCTGCGGCAGACTTCCTGCGCGGCTACCAGCTAAAGACAGGCGACAGGCTCGGCCAGTGACCGGACCAAGCATCGCGCCGGCACGCTCCGCCGCCTTTCGCATCCTGACTGAAGTAGCATCGTCCAATGCGCACAGCGACGACCTGCTCGGTGGAGCAGAAGTCAACCGCCTCAGCCCTCCCGATCGCGCACTCACCACAACGCTCGTCCTGGGAGTGCTGCGCTGGCAGCCTCGCCTCGACGCGCAGATTCGCAGCTTCCTGGCGCGTCCCGACGCCGACGTGCCGCTCGCAGTCGAGATGGCGCTGTTGCTGGGCGCGTACCAGCTGCTCCACCTCGATCGCATCCCCGCCTACGCAGCCATCGGGGAAAGCGTGGAGCTGGCCAAACAGGCCGGCGAAGTGCACGCCTCCCGCATGGTGAATGCCGTACTCCGCAAGGTGTCGGCGCTGCCGCGTTCGCAGTCACAGCCTGAAGCAAAGAACGTCACCCAGCTCGCCAACCTCTTCGCGCATCCTGAATGGATGGTCAGCCGCTGGAAGCAGTTCTTCGGCTTTGCCGCCGCCGCCGCGATCTGCCGCGCAGACCAGGAGCCATCCTTCCTCTCCATCCGCCTGCTGCATCCGGAAGCAGAAGCGACGCTGGCAGAAGACGGCATCGAAACCGCTCCCGGCGAATTTCTCACCAGTGCCCGCCGCATCGTCTCCGGAGACGTGTTGCGCAGCCGCGCACTGCGCACCGGCCAGATCCGCATCCAGGAAGAAGCCTCGCAACTCGTCGCCGAACTCGCTGGAACTGGAAACAACATCCTCGATACCTGCGCCGCACCGGGAGGCAAAACAGCCATCCTGGCCGAGCGCAACCCTCAGGCTCACATCACCGCATGGGAGATCAGCAAAGCGCGCATGGCGGCCATGAAGCGCCTCCTCGGCGAGCAGGAGAAGATGATCTTCGAAGTCTGCGACGCTACGCAGGCGCATCCAGAACCCGTCTACGACCTCATCCTTTGCGACGCGCCCTGCTCCGGCACCGGAACCATCGGCCGCAACCCAGAGATCCGTTATCGCCTCGACGAAGACGATATTCTCCGCCAGCAGAGCCGCCAGTTGAAGATCCTCAACGCAGCCGCCGCAGGCGTCGCCGAAAACGGATCGCTCCTCTACTCCACCTGCTCGCTCGAGCCCGAGGAAAACGAAACCGTCATAGATACGTTTCTCAAATCGAACCCAGCCTTCGAGCTCGCCTCGCTCGAAGAGCAGGCAGAAAAGCTCGCATCGGCAGGAAGAATTCACACCGAAGGGCTCAGCAAACTCAAACAGTCCGCACTCATCAAAGGCAAGCTCCGCACCATCCCAGGCATGCAGAACTGCGACGGCTTCTTCGCCGCAAGACTGAAGCGCAAAGGCTAAAAAGCTAACCGCACCAAAGCTAACGACTGACCGCTACCAGGCTGGTTGCCAGCTATTCAGCCACCGTCAACTCGACAGGCGTAGAAGCATCCACCCGGCTACCCGGCAGCGGCTTCTGGCTGATGACAGCCCCGATCTGTACCGGGGGCTTAGGCGGAGCAGCAGAGTTAGCATCTCCAACCGCAGGCACAGCAGCCTGCACCGTATGCACCGGCTCCAGCTTCAAGCCCGCATGCGTTACCGCAAGGGCTGCATTCGAAAAGAGCTGCCCCGTAAGATCCGGCATCACCAAACCGGTGGTATTCGCCGTCGGCGGGGCAGCTACCAGCAGGCTCACGCTCGGCCGCTCCACGCCCGCCGCTCCCGGCGCGGGATTCTGCGCGATCACCGTGCCCGGAGCAGCATAGGCATAAGGCATCTCCACCACCGAACCCAACTCCAGACCGGCACGCCGCACCTGGATCGAGGACACGCGCTGATCGACTCCTGTAAGGGAGGGAATCGCAACCTTCTGCGGCCCGATGCTCTCTGTGAGGCGCAGATGCCACTCGCGCCGCACAACAGTTCCTGCAGCAGGAGACTGGTTGAGAACGTGCCCTTCCGGAATGTCCACGCTGTAGTAGCGGTTTTCGACAGACATGTTCAGCCCCAGCGAAGCCGCCTTGCGCGTAGCGTCGGTGATGGTGAGGCCGCGGAGGTCAGGAACCTTCACCTCCGCGCCGTGAATCGCAAAGTGCATAGTGGTGATCGCCGAAAGCAGCGCCAGCATGGCGAGCATCAGCACCACCAGCACAAATTGGAAGCCTCTCAGCATCAGCCGGCGTACTCGATGGCGTAGCTGATCTCGACCGACTTCTCCAGCATCAGCGAGACCGAGCAGTACTTGTTCTTCGAGAGCGCGACTGCATCTTCAGCAGCTTTCTCGCTCACTTTGCCGCGAACGCGATACACCAGATGAATCTTCGTGAAGACGCGCGGAGCCTCCGCGGGCTGCTCCGCTGTCGCAGACACCGTAAGTCCGGTAATAGGCTCACGCTTCTTCTCGAGAATGCTTACCACATCGACCGAAGTGCAGGCGCACAATGCGGCGAGCACCGCTTCCATCGGGCTAGGCCCCGCAGCATGCTCGCTGGTTGCGTCGAACAGGATCTCGTGGCCGCTCTCCGAACGGCCTGTAAACAGCTTGCCTTCTTTCCACTCTGCGCTGGCGATCATAATGTCCTCAGTGATGTTGATTATCTGTAGCCGGTTCGGGATGGATGAGCACGCGGTAAACCTCCGGGCATTCCACCTTGAAGCGGTCTTCCAGTTCGGTGATAACTTCGTGTACGTCGCGCATCGACAACTCATCGGGCAGCGTGCAATGGCATGAAACCTGGACCTTGTCGCCGAAGCGGGACGTCACGACTTCATGAATATCGATGATCTGCGGCAGGCCCGAAGCCGCATGTCGCAGATGGCTCTCCAGCTTGCGGTCATGCTTCATGCTCTGCGGACGCTCGATGGTTGCAGGCTCGCTCTCGATGTGCGTCAGCACGGACGTCACCTGCGGTAGCTCGCGGCGAATCTGGTCTTCGATGTCGCGGACGAATTTGTGCGCATCGATGAGCGGCATCTTCTCGTCGACTTCAATATGCTGCTCGATGCGCAGAGCGTCGTGATACGACTGCACGCTCACATCGTGCAGCAGCACGTTGTTGCGCATGGCAACACCGCGCACCTTGTCGAAGACGCTTTCTGTGCTCGACGAACGCGGCACGGTGTGAATCACCACGTCCGCACCCGGCAGCACGCGATGCACCGCCGCCGTAGCTTCCTTCACCAGATCTTCCGTGCGTTGAAAGGTAAGTTGCCGCGAGAGAGAAAGCGTAAAGTCCGCAAAGTAAGAGCTGCCGGCGCGGCGAATGCGTGCCTGGTCGACGGACAGCACGCCATCGGTCTGCTCCAGCTCTGAAAGCACCCGGTAGCGCGTCTCGCTGGGAATCGCATCCGTCAGCGCCCAGATCGTGCGCCACGCCAGCTTCCACGCAAAGTGCAGGATGAGGATCGAGACGACGATAGCAGCAATCGGATCGGCAAAGTGCAGCCAGCCCAGATGCATCTTCACGCCGATCGCCGAGTTGCCCAGCCACGTGGCTCCAAGGCCGAGAAGCACGGCGCAGCTCGACCAGATATCGGAAGCGAAATGCAAAGCGTTCGCGGCGAGTGCATCGCTGTGATACTTCTCGGCCACGGCTTTCAATTTACGAGACCGCGTAAAGTCCACGGTGATTGAAAGCGCCAGCACCAGGAACGGCCAGATGCTTTGCTTCACCGCAACCGGATGAATAAAGATGCGCAGGATGGCCTCGGCGGTAATCCACACGCTCGAGGCGACCATCAGGAATGTTTCGACGAAGCCGGAGAGGTTCTCGACTTTACCGTGTCCGTAGGAGTGATCGTCGTCCGCGGGCTTGTCCGAGATGCGGACCGAGATCATCGTCAGGCCGGCGCCGATCAGGTCCACACCCGAGTGCGCCGCGTCAGAGAGCATACCCAGCGACCCGGTAAGCACGCCGACTACAACCTTGAGAATCGTGATGCCGCAGGCCGCGGAAACTGACAGGAATGCCGCTGCCCGCTTCTCTGTGCTGCCCTCGATCATCGGATCTTCCGCCGTTGCCTGCGTCATCGTTTCCCCAGCCTACACCCTGCGTTTCACTCCGCGGTAAAGCCCCGCGATGCCAAAACTGTACGGCGTCCACGACACGTCTTCATATCCGCACGCACGCATCCGCTCCAGCATCTGGTCCGGAGCAGGAAAGCGTTCGACCGACGAAGGCAGATACTTGTACGCGCTGCCCATACCGGAGATGCGCGATCCGATCGCCGGCAGCACGCGCCGGAAGTAAAACGCATACAGCTTGCCCAGCATCCCGCCCGGTTCGCTGAAGTCGAGAATGCCCAACTCGCCGCCGTCGCCCAGCACGCGATGAAACTCCCGCAGTCCCGCTTCATAATTCGCAAGATTGCGAAAACCGAAGGCGCTCGTCACCAGAGCCAGCGAGCCCGGAGCGATCGGCAGATGCAAAGCATCGGCCTCGACCACGACAGCATTATGCCCACGCAGCTTCTCCGCTCCACGCGACAACATGGCGTGCGAAAAATCCGCCGCAATCACCGGAGCGCCCTTCGCCGGACGCCGCTTCAGCAGCGCCAGCGTCATATCGCCGGTGCCGCAGCAGATATCCAGCACCTGCGCATCGGGCCTGGCCAGTACATGACGAAAACGCCGCGCAGCCTTCCACCACCACAGCCGGTCAATGTTGCACGACAGCACATGGTTCAGCAGGTCATAGCGTGGAGCGATGCTGTTAAACATCTCCTGGATCGCCGCCGCGGAGCTCCTCTCATCGAAGCCCTCCGCAGGACTCGCGCCCGTCGCCGCATGCGTACTGGCTCTCGCGCTCAACTGCGTGCCTCGTTCAGAATCAGTTCGCATGCGCCCGTCATCTCGGCCTCGGTTACGTTTTCAACCACAACAGCCTTGCCGATGCCATCGGCCAGCACAAAGCGCCGCAGCCCGGCCTTGTTCTTCTTGTCGCGTCCTGCCGCATCGAGCAGCGCGGCCACGCTGGTGCGAAAACGCGGCAGCGGACCATAGGCATGGATCACATCCACAATACGTCCCGCGTCTTTGTCGGTAAGCAGGCCGCGCCTGCGGCTGATCTCCGTCGCCGCCAGCATGCCCCAGCCCACGGCCTCGCCATGCAGCATCTTCTTGTATTGCGTCGCAGCTTCAATGGCATGCCCAATGGTGTGGCCGTAATTCAGAATCATCCGCAATCCTGACTCGCGCTCGTCGATGCCCACAACCTCGGCCTTCATCTTGATCGACGCACTGATCACGCGCTCCATCGCAGCATCGCCGCCAAGCACAGCCTCGTGATTCTTCTCAAGAAAGCGGAACAGACCCGCATCGCGAATAATGCCGGCCTTGATGCTCTCGTAGAGCCCGGCTCGCACTTCGCGCTCGGGCAGTGTCTTCAGCACGCCCGCGTCGGCAAAGACAAACTTCGGATGGTGGAAACTGCCGATCAGGTTCTTGCCAGCCACAAGGTTCGCGCCCGTCTTGCCGCCGACAGAGGAATCCACCTGCGCCAGCAGCGTCGTCGGAACCTGCACGTAATCGATACCGCGCATGTAGATCGCCGCAAGAAAGCCACCCATGTCGCCGATAATGCCGCCGCCAAGAGCAATCAGCAGGGAAGAACGATCCGCACCCGCCTCGGCCATCGCATTGGCCAGCCGCTCAATCTGCCCCATCCGCTTATGCGTCTCACCCGGAGCAAGGAACAGCACATTCGGCTGCCTCGCGGCAGCAAACGACTTCGCAACCGTCTTACCCCAGAGCGCCCAGATTTCAGGCGAGGTCAGCAGGAAAATCTTCGCAGCCGGAGCACGCAAGAGTTTCTCTGCCTCACGCCCCAGCTTCGCAACCAGCCCGCTGCCCACATGCACCGGATAGCTGGCCGACGCAGTCTTTACCTTGATCGTCTTCACATCTCTATCGTATCGAAGCCCAAGCACTTAGTCCGCCTCGCCGGCGGCTTTATCGCTGAAAGCCGGTCAGCTGAAGAAACAAAGCTGACCGCCCCATCTGCTAATCTCAAATGTTATGGCCGTAGCAGTGGATACTGATTTCCTGATCGTAGGCGCTGGCATCGCAGGCCTGCGCGCAGCCATCGAACTCGCCGAATCCGGCCGCGTTCTCGTTCTCACCAAGGAAGCTCTCGGCGAATCGAACACCAGCTACGCGCAGGGCGGCATCGCCGTGGCCCTCGGCGGTGAAGAAGACATCGCCCTGCATCTCGAAGACACGATAGCCGCCGGCGATGGCCTCGTCGATCGCGCTGCAGCAGAAGTTCTCGTCAGCGAAGGTCCCTTGCGCGTCGAAGAACTTCTCGCCTGGGGCACCGGCTTCGACCGCGAAAACGGCCAGCTCATGCTCACCCGCGAGGCCGCCCACAGCCGCAACCGCATCCTGCACGCCAACGGAGATGCCACCGGCGCCGAAATCGGCCGCTCCCTGCTCGCCCACGCGAAGTCGCACCCGCAGATCGCGCTCGTCGAATGGGCAACCACCGTCGACCTCATCGCCAGCAATGGTGAAGTCACCGGGGCGACATATCTTGATCGCGAAGGCACACTCCACGCGGTAAACGCCCGCGCCACGCTGCTCACCAGTGGCGGAGCAGGACAGGTATACAGCGACACAACCAATCCCGCCGTAGCCACCGGAGATGGTATCGCCATGGCCTGGCGCGCCGGCGCAGTCATCGCCGACATGGAGTTCTACCAGTTCCATCCCACCGCGCTCAGCCTGCCCGGCGTCCCGCGCTTCCTGCTATCGGAAGCCCTGCGCGGCGAAGGCGCGTACCTGCGTAACAGCGAGGGCGAGCGCTTCATGGAGCGCTACCATCCGCTGCTTGAACTAGCTCCACGCGACGTCGTCGCACGCGCCATCACCCGCGAAGGCTTCGGCCCTGACAACACCTCGCTGCCTGTCTATCTCGACATGCGCCACGTTACCGGTCTCGACTTCACGAAGCGCTTTCCCGGTATCTCGCGATTCCTCGCACAGCACGGCCTGAGCCTGGCGACAGATATGATTCCGATTCGCCCGGCAGCGCACTACCTGATGGGCGGCGTCCGCACCAACCTCAATGGCGAGACAAACCTCAAGCGCCTTTACGCCGCAGGAGAAGCCGCCTGCACCGGCGTCCACGGAGCCAACCGGCTCGCCAGCAACTCGCTGCTCGAAGGGCTGGTCTTCGGAGCACGCGCCGCAAAAGCCATGCGGAACGCAGCGCCCCCGGCTCCGCAGGCAGCCTCTGCACCTGTGCTCTTCACGCCATTTGTGATGGATGAGGCCGAAGCGTTAAGAGAATTGCGACAGAAAATGTGGCAGGATGCAGGCTTGCTGCGTGACGCTGAAGGCCTGAATGCGATGCGGACGCTTCTGGATCAGGTGGCGATGCAGGCCGTGAAAACACCCACCCGCGAACTGGTGGAGTTCGCCAATATCTATACAGTCGCCAGCCTCATCGTTCTCGCCGCCCAGGCAAGGCTCGAAAGCCGTGGCGCACACTATCGCAACGATTTTCCTGAGCGTAACGATCAGCAATACGGCCAGCAGCACTCGCTTATCGAGGGTAGCGAAGTCAGCTTTGGACCGATCGTTTAGGCTGTGATTCCTTCGGAGCGGTCAGTAAGCTGGCCGCCGTGAAGGCTCCCAGCACTGCAACGATGAAGAGCAGCGACCACGTCACCGGGATCTCGATCCAGTGTGACGCGATCATCTTCAGTCCCACAAACGCCAGGATCACCGCCAGTCCGTAGTGCAGCAGTCGCAGCTTATCGAGCGCATTCGACAACGCAAAGTACAGCGACCGCAAGCCCAGGATCGCAAAGATATTCGAGGTGTAAACCACGAATGTATCGCGCGTAATTGCCAGCACCGCGGGAATCGAGTCCAGCGCGAAGATCAGGTCGGTCGCCTCGACCGCCAGCACGATCATCAGAAACGACGACATCGGGATCTTTCCGCCTGCCCCATCCACGCTGCGCGACTGCAGCCAGCGCAGCAGGCCCGAGGAAGAGTCGTGCTTCGCCGGCTGCATCAGCTTGACTGCCGCATAGAGCAGAAACGCGCCGAAAACATATTCGACCCATGCGAATCGCATGAGCAGGGAAGTCCCGGCAACGATAAACAGCGCACGCATCACAATCGCCCCAAGAATGCCCCACAGCAGCACGTGGTGTTGCTGGTGGCTGTTCAGCTTGAGCGTGCGAAACATCAGCAGGAAAACGAAAAGGTTATCCACGCTGAGCGAGCCCTCAACAAGATAGCCCGAGAGGAACTCCAATGCCGGCTGCTTGCCCTGCGTCTGCGAAAGAAAAAGCGCAAAGCAGAAGGCCAGCGCCGCGACCACGGCCGTCCATCCCCACGCCGCACGGATCGATCCGCCGCCGCCCTTGCGCTGCAGCACGATCAGGTCGACGACAAGCAGCACGACGACAATCACGTGAAATGCGATCCAGTAGCTTAACGATGCGCCGGCAAAAATGTGGGTCATAGCAATATCAGAGTTTAAATACGATCCAAACGGCGCAATATCCTCGATCTCGCCGAAGAAAGGTAGGGCAGGGCTTTAGCCCTGCCATGAAAGCTGAAAGGAGCCAAGGTGCCGGGTGCCCCATCCATGACGGATTCTAGTCAAGGGTGGGTGCAAGCCTGAAACGTTGAACGAACCCACAATCAGCCGCTCTGTATCAGGGCACGGCTTCAGCCGTGCCATCTCCAGCGCAAAGAACGGGGCTTTAGCCCCTGAGACCTACGAAGCCTCTTCCCGCAACTTCCGTCGCCGCGCCGGATGCACCATGAACGACACGCCGATGCTGATCAGGTACAAAGCCAGCAGCGGAGCCGCGAACACAAACATCGTCAGCGGGTCCGGAGTCGGCGTAATAATCGCCGCGATGATGAAGATAATCAGCACCGCATAACGGATGTTCTTCCACAAAAACTTCGGGCTCACAATACCGAAGAGCGAAAGAAACAGCACCACAATCGGCAGTTCAAACGTTATGCCCAGGCCCAGAATCACCGTCAGGAACAGGTCAGTGTATTCATTGACTTCGATCAGTGGTCGAAACTCGTGGCTGTACGCGAACAGAAAATCGAGCGAACCCGGAAACACCCAGCGATAACCGAAATAGGCACCGCCGAGGAAAAGCGTAACCGTCGCCGCCATGAACGGCGTCACGTACTTCTTCTCGTTCTTGTACAGTCCCGGCGAAATGAACAGCCACACCTGGTACAGCACAAAGGGAGCCGCAAGAATGCAGCCGCCCATGAAGCTGATCTTCAGGTACATGTTGAAGCCGTCAATCGGGTTATGAATGATCAGCTGCGTCGGCAGGTGGTGCTTCGCCAGCGCGAAGGTAATCGGCTTCTGCATCGCCGCGTAGATGCGCTCGTGGAAGTAGTACGCCACGAAGAATGCGACCACAATGTAGATAGCGGAATGGATCAGGCGGCGGCGCAGTTCCTCGAGGTGCTCGAGAAGGCTCATGCCCGGCAGTTCGGCTCGTTCGCTCACCGCCGACCGGGCGCGAGTTACAAGGTCATCATCGTCATCAGCCATGAATCGGGGCCTGCTCACTCTCTGGTTCCGTCTTTGCCGCTTCGACAGCCTCGTCGGTCTTGGCCGGAGGGAGTTCCGGTGGGGTCACGGGGGAATAAGGAGACGAAGCGCTGACCGTCTCGCCGGTCGAGGGTGGCATGATCTGCGGAGTCGTTTCGGTGGCGGCGGACGTGTCAGCCGGAAGCTGTGCCTGCTCCTGCGCGACCTTCGCGTCGTGGATCGCCATCTCGGCCGTTGCCTTTTCCGTCGCCTCTTCCAGCCGTTTCTGGCGCTCCTGCTGTTCAGCAGCACGCAGCTCTTCGTCGATCTGCATCTTGAAGTCGTTTGAGGCGCGCCGGAACTCCGCCAGCAGCTTACCGATCTGCTTTCCGATCTCCGGCAGGCGCTTTGGCCCGAAAAGAACGAGCGCAATCAGAAAGATAATGATGGAGTCAGCAAAATGCATTGTTTGTCATGATACCTGCGCCGCACCCGCCTAACAAATAGAGCAAAATACGCCGGATTCAATGCAGGTACGAGGCAGCCATGCTCACCGGATGCCGCCCCGTCCGTCAATTACAGTTGTATTAAACTAATTGCAATGGAAGGCCTTGCCGGGCGCTGTTTTTTGCGACCGGCTCCCCCACGGAGCATCCATTGAATGTGCGGAATGTAACAAGCTGCAACATCCCCGTCGGCTGGGTGGCACTGCCACAGTGAGTCGGCTGCAGCTCTGATTTGCTTTCAACATCCCCGTCCTGAAGCGCCAATGCCCAGGGACTGAGAGCGGAAGGACCAATGAGCGTACTTGATGTCTTAGAATCCCCTGTCTTGGAACAGGTTAGCGAGGCCGACAGCTGCTCGCTTGAAAATTATCTCTCCCTGCCCGATCACAGCATGGATGAGCGTATCGCCGCAGCCCGTAAGAAGCTTGGCGCCAGCACCGTTCTGCTCGGCCACCATTACCAGCGCGACGAAATTATCCGTTTCGCCGACCACACCGGCGATTCCTACAAGCTTTCGAAGATCGCCGCCGAAACCTCGGCGGAATACCTCGTCTTCTGCGGTGTTCACTTCATGGCAGAAAGCGCCGACGTCATCGGCCGCCCCGAGCAGCAGGTCATCCTGCCCGATCTGAATGCCGGCTGTTCCATGGCCGACATGGCCGAGATCAGCCAGGTCGAAAATTGCTGGGATACCCTGATGGCCGCCGGCCTCAAGCCCGGCGACGTCCTTCCGCTGACCTACATGAATTCGACGGCCGCCATCAAAGCCTTTTGCGGCGAGCGCGGTGGACTGGTCTGCACCTCGTCCAACGCGCGGCAGGCCTTTGAATGGGCTTTTAAGCGCGCAGAGAAGATTCTTTTCCTGCCCGATCAGCACCTCGGCCGCAATACCGCCTTCGCCATGGACATCCCCATGAGCGAGATGGTGGTCTTCGACCCCTACCAGATCGGCGGAGGCATTTCTCCCGAGCGCCTGCGCGCCGCCCGCGTCATTCTCTGGAAAGGCCATTGCTCGGTCCACCAGCGCTTCCTGCCGCAGCATGCCGACAACGTTCGCGCCAAGTACCCCGGCATCCAGGTCATCGTGCATCCGGAGTGCCGCTGGGAGGTATGCCAGAAGGCCGACGCCACCGGCTCGACCGAGCGCCTGATCCAGCTGGTAACCGAGGCTCCCGAAGGCTCCATGTTCGCCATCGGAACGGAAATTCACCTGGTCAACCGCCTGGCGAAGCAGTTCGCTCCGCTGGGGAAGAAAATTATTACCCTCGACGATACAGGGTGCCTCTGCACTACCATGTACCGCATCAGCCCTCAGCACCTGGCATGGGCGCTCGAAAATCTCGTTGAAGGACGCGTCGTCAACCGGATTAAGGTTCGCGACGACATAAAGCACTGGGCGCGCGTCGCGCTCGACCGTATGCTGGAGGTCAAGGCAGCTTCTTAATGGATGACTTCGAAACCAGAACGTTCACCCTGGACGAGGCGCAATCCCTGCTGCCGGTCCTCGAATCGCTGATCAAGCGCGCTGTCGATGCCAAGCGTGCTGTCGAAGTGATCGAGGGCCGCCTGCAGGAGCTCGCCCGGAAGATCTTTCTCTCTGGCGGTTACTTCGTCGATGTCACCACCGTCGCCCGCGACCGTACTGCGCTCAACACGCACGTTCAGGCGGCAAAGGATTCGGTCGCCGAGATCGACGCCATCGGTGTGCAGGTGAAAGACCTCGACTCCGGTCTGCTCGACTTCCCCTGCTTCCTCGACGGCGAAATCGTCCTGCTCTGCTGGAAGCTCGGCGAAACCCGCATCACCCACTGGCACACCATCGACGCCGGTTTCCGCGGTCGCCAGCCGATCGACGAACGCTTCCATGTCCGCCGCAGCGGAAAAAGCGACACAGAACTGCCGAACTAGGTACCGGTTTCCACGCTTTCACAAATCTGAGGCGGAGGTTTCGCAGCATGGCAAAGCTCGTCTTCGCAATGAACCAGTCCCTCGACGGATATGTCGATCACCGGGAAATCGGTCCGCCCGATCCGGCCGCATTCCGACACTTCATCGAGGCTGTACGCGGTCTGACCTGTATGGTTTACGGTCGCCGCATATACGAAATCATGCGCTATTGGGATGACGACCTTCCTGACTGGGACGCGGACGACCATGATTTCGCGGCTGCCTGGCGGAGCAAGCACAAATGGGTCGTGTCGCGTTCGTTAGAGTCGGTCGGCCCCAACGCCACGCTCATCCAAAATGATTTCGAGGAAGCAATACGCGGGCTCAAAGCTCAGCTGTCAGGTGAGATCGACGTGGCCGGGCCGGAACTGGCGGGAAGCCTGACCAGTCTCGGACTGATTGATGAATACCGGCTATACGTCCACCCCGTTGTTCTCGGTCGTGGCACGCCGTTCTTTGCTGTCCCGCCGCCACCGCTCCGTCTCGTGGGCAACGATCTGATCGCCGGGAATCTGGTTCGTTTGACTTACGTCCCCGCCTCAAACGATCCGGCCTAAAGTTTGATAAGAGTTGACTTTTAATAACTATTATCGTTTAATAGCTCTTGACGATGACAGTTTCCGACGCCAATCAGTTCCGTGCACTGTGTGACAGCGCCGGAATCGCAGTTACCCACCAGCGCCAGGTTGTATACGAGGAGCTGTGCGCGATGCACGGGCATCCCAGCCCGGAAGAGGTGTACCTGCGGGTGAAGGAGCGGATCCCGGCAATCTCGCTGGCGACCGTCTACAAGAACATCCATACCTTCATCGAGAGCGGAATCTTCCGCGAAGTGAGTCTGCACCATGGCTCGCTGCGCGTGGAGACGAACGCGCACTCTCATCACCACCTCGTGTGCACACAGTGCAAGTCGATCACCGATATTGACGCCGATGAGTTTCTGCTCTCGTCGCGAGGACAAAGTCTTCCGAACAAGTTCCTGCCCGAACGTTTCTCCGTAGAGGTTCTGGGCCTTTGCGTGGAATGCCAGCAAAAGCAGGCAAGCCTGTCTTAATCCCTTCATCCTTTTTTGTCATATTCCACCTTCATACAGGAGTCATACATGCTGACAGTAGGCGAGAAGTTCCCTTCGTTTTCCGTGACCGCAGTCGTAAGCACCGACAAAGACAAGGCTTTTGAAACCATCACCGAGCAGAGCTTCCCCGGCAAGTGGAAGGTTTACTTCTTCTGGCCCAAGGACTTCACCTTCGTCTGCCCGACCGAGATCGCTGCTTTCGGCAAGATCAACACCGAGTTCGCCGACCGCGACTGCCAGGTTCTGGGCGGCAGCACCGACTCCGAGTTCGTGCACCTGGCGTGGCGCAACAACCATGCCGATCTGAAGGATCTGCCCTTCCCCATGCTCTCCGACATCAAGCGCGATCTCTGCGAGCAGCTTGGCATCCTCGACGTGAACGCCGGCGTTGCCCAGCGCGCCACCTTCATCGTTGACCAGGAGAACATCATCCGCTTCGTTTACGTCACCGACCTCTCGGTTGGCCGCAATCCGCAGGAAGTTCTGCGCGTACTCGATGCGCTTCAGACCGACGAGCTCTGCCCCTGCAACTGGCAGAAGGGCGAAGCCACCATCAACGCGTAAGCAGTTGATGCTTTCCCAGGCAGGCCAGCGGATTCCGCTGGCCTGTTTTGCCAGCACCGTTTCAAGAAAGGATTGAATCATGTCGATCGACACTTTGATTGACGGTCTTCCGGCGTATGCCAAGGACCTGAAGCTGAACTACTCCACCCTGGTTCGTCAGAACACCGAGCTTTCCCCCTCGCAGCTCTGGGGCACCGTCGTCGCCTCCGCGCTTGCGACCCGCAGCGAATCCCTGACCCCGGCACTGCTTGAAGAAGCGGCAAAGCACGTGGATGCGCAGACCATCGAAGCAGCGAAGACCGCTGCCGCCCTCATGGGCATGAACAACATCTTTTACCGCTTCCTGCACCTCTCTTCGAACGAGAAGTACGCCACGCTGCCTGCCCGTCTGCGCATGAACGGCATGCGCACCCACGGTGCCGACCACATCGACTTCGAGCTTTGGTCGCTGGCGGTTTCAGCTCTCAACGGCTGCGGCAAGTGCATCGATTCGCACGAGAAGGTCATTCGCGACAAGGGTGTGACCGAAGAGATTATCCTCGCCGTTGTCCGCCTGGCCTCGGTCGTTCACGCCATCGGAGTGGTTCTAGACGCCGAACGCGTCGCGGTTGCCGAACCGGTTGCGGTGTAAGTACTGCAAAGCCCGCCAACGGCGGGCTTTTCTTTTTCCGAACAAAACCCGCCAGGGAATCGTCTTACTAGTGCGTCGCACGCAAACAGGCGCGAGTAAGATTGAGTCTGCATGAACGTACGAAAGTCTATTTCGGTCCTGATCCGCTTCGCACCATTGGTCCTCGCGCTGTCTGCAACCGGCTGCGGCAAGTTTTTTGTGAAGCAGACAAGTGGCGGGGGCGGCACCACGACCGGCGGTTCGGCATTTTATGTGGCGAATGCGACCACCAGCTCTGTTTCGGAATTCACGGTATCGAGTTCCGGCGTCAGCACGCTTTCGGGATCTCCTATCGTTCTGGCGTCCATACCCTCTTCGCTGGCCGTGACTCCGAGCAACGGGCTTGTATATTCCGGCAGCCTCGAAGGTACCATCTACGCCTTCACGGTCGGCAATGGCGGCGTGCTGAGCGTTGGACTGGGTGGCAGCGCGGCGGCGGTGGTCAGCGCCACGGCTCTTAAGGTCGATCCTTCAGGGAAGTGGCTTATCGCGGTCGATCCTACGCCGGCCGCGTATGTTTTCGCGATCAATACGAGCAACGGAGCTTTGACACCGCAGGGGCAGCCGCTCACTCTCGCCGGCGGCAGCCCGAATCACATCGCCTTCAACCCGGCTGGAAATCTGATGTATGTGTCGCTTGGCACCGGCGGCGTACAGGCTCTTACCTTCAATCCGACTTCCGGAACTCTCAGCACCAACAACCTTGTGCTCAAGACGAAAGGCAATCAGTATTCGGACGAAGGCATTGTCGTCGATCCCAGTGGCGCCTTCCTGCTCGTCTCCGAGGTTGGTGCCGGCACCGTGCGAGTGCTCTCGATCAATGCCAGCACCGGAGCGCTGACAGAAGTTTCAGGCTCGCCCTTTGCCGCGGGAACAGGACCTCAGGGCATCATCTTCGACTACACCGGAGCCTATGTGTACACGGCGAATATCGGGTCGAACAATATCAGCGGCTGGAGTTTCAACAAGACCAGCGGAGCACTGACCGCCATCAGCGGATCGCCGTTTTCCGCCGGGACACAGCCCGTGGATCTGGCTGAAGACAGCAGCCACACCTACATCGGCGTCGTGTCGGAAGGCGGCAACCCTGATCTCCAGTTCTTCACCATCGGAACCGGTGGCGCTTTGACATCGTTCAAGAGCATCGCGACTGATACCGATCCAGCCGGGCCGGCCGCTGTAGTGGCCTTGAACTGAGTCCGTTTCCCAATTGGGTTCGAGCACGTCAATCCTGAGGCATATGCAGGCAGGGGCGCGTTTTACCGATGCTATTCTTGAATCACAGGCGAAGATAGTGCGCATAATGCACGGGCTTCGCCGCATCGTTTTGCTGTAGACATCATGCTTTCTTCTGCCAGGCGCGCACTTCCAGGTTTTCTGCTTGCACTCGTCTTCGTCGGCGGCTGCGGACGCTTCGTACCCAAGCCGAAGCAGGACTACGTATATGTCTCGGCCAAGGGTACTTTCCTGCGCGACCGGCTGGCCGCGGTTTCAAACCGTGTTGCCGAGGTGACCAACGGCCAGCGCCTTGCGGTGCTCGAGCACAACCGCAGATTTTTCAAAGTCAAGACCGAGAAGAACGAGGTCGGCTGGGTTGACGAGCATGCCGTGATCACGCAGCAGGTCTTCGATCAGTTCGAGGCTTTGAAGCAGCAGCACGCGCACGACGCGTTGATCGCCACCGGCACGCTGCGAGACGACTCATACCTGCACGTTGCACCGGGTCGCAAGACAGACAGGTATCTCCTGCTTTCGGAAAATGCGAAATTGCAGATGCTGGTGCGCGCTTCGGTCGAGAAGCCCGTTCCTGCGCAGGCTGTTCCTGTTCCTAAACCGATAGATAAGCCTTTACCGGTTGCGAAAAAAGGGAAGCAAAGCCAACAGCCGCAGGCGCCCGCGGGGCCGCCCATGCAGGACTGGTGGCTGGTGCGGGATGGACAAGGGAATGCGGGATGGGTCCTGTCCCGGATGATCGACATCGATATCCCTGACGAAATCTCCGGCCTGGCCGAAGGCCAGCGTTATGTGGGAGCCTACCGGCTTACGACAGTCAACGACCCGGACTCGAATTTTCCTGATAAGAAGGCGCCGGAGTACGTTGTGCTGCTGAATTCCTGGAAAGATGGGCTGCCCTACGACTTCGACCAGGTGCGTGTCTTTACATGGAATACGCGGAAGCATCGCTACGAGACGGCCTTCCGGGATCGCAACCTGGAAGGCTATCTGCCGGTGACCGTCGGCTCTGACGTTTTCAACGGACAGACCGAACCGACTTTCAGCTTCAAGGTCGCCGATGGCGACGACGTCTCCATCGATCCCGCTTCGGGAGCGACTCGTCCCGCGAAGTTCGACTCCGAGAGTTACCGTATGGAAGGTGTGCTGGTGAAGCGGGTCGGTGGCCCTGCTGCTGCCACTCCGGCAGTGGCAAAGACCGCTCCGAGTTCCAAAACGAAACCGGAGCGCACCAAAAGACACCACCCCCCTGTGCGCAGGAAGAAACATCGCTAGAAGGCCGTTTGTCGACTCCTATTAGAACCCGATATATTTCTATCGGGTTCTGCTCCCGAATGGGCAATCAGGGAATCCAATACCAGTACGAGTAGAAACAACGTCGTCCAGACGACATCCGGAGCCGATTTTGCATCTCACGACCATCCGAGGAAAAGGGTTTTCTTTCTTGATTGCGGTTTACTAAGTAACGTGCATTTCGGCTTCGGTGCTGCTGTCGTGGCTGTACCGATTAGTTCCTTAGTTTTCGTATAGATGAGCCCGGATAAAGGTTGGAAGCGAATATAAAGACTGTAGAGCTTGCCCGCTGACCGGGTTTAGTGAATGAAGAGCATTTTGCTGGACATCAAAAATACAGGAAGCCCCCAAAGGGTTCCGAGATAGATGGAGATCGGCACATGGATAACAAGCCGGCACAGAATATTCAGGACACCTTTCTGAATACGGTTCGCAAAGACAAGACGCCTATAACGATTTACCTGGTGAGCGGTGTAAAGCTGACTGGAAAGATCCGGTCGTTCGACAAGTATTCCGTTCTGCTTGAGAACAATAGTCAGGAACAGCTCATTTTTAAACACGCCATTTCCACGGTCGTAAGCAGCCGTTCTGTTCTGCATAGCGATCATCGGCCGCCGGCCTCTGCTCATTCTTCAAGCCATGCAGCGTCCACGGCAGCGCAGCCGGATTTGGTGAATTCCTAGTTGGGAAGTAACGGTCTTCACGCAGCCGGGGCATTCATGCCCCGGCTGCGTGCCAGAGTTTTTTGTCCATGAGGGGAAGTTTGGAACGCGCTCTGCTGGTGGCTGTAGATTTCACCGGCCAGCGTCGCCGTTTGCCCTCGACCGCAGCTCTTGCGCGCGAAGCCGCGCTTCTGGATGCTGAATCAGACGCACATGCGTCTGCTGCTGTCACCTTTTCCGATGTCACGGAACGGCTGGCGGAGTTCAGGGAACTCGTCACCTCAGCAGGTGCCGAGGTTGAAGCAGAGGTCATTCAGCGCCGCCCCAAGGCTGACCCCGCCACGCTGATCGGCAGCGGCAAGGTGGAAGAGCTTGCCGGGCTCGCCGCTTCGGCACAGGCCGATGTCATCCTCTTCGATCACGATCTTTCTCCAACGCAGCTTCGTAACCTGGAAGAGGCTTTGCCCTGCCGAGTTCTCGACCGCACCCAGCTCATACTCGATATTTTTGCCCGCCACGCGCGGACGCGTGAAGGCCAGCTCCAGGTAGAGCTTGCCCAGCTTGAATACATGCTGCCCAGGCTGACCGGCCGTGGCAAGGCGATGTCGCAGCTGGGCGGCGGAATCGGCACCCGTGGTCCCGGTGAAACGCAGCTTGAGACTGACCGGCGGCGCATCCAGCGCAGGCTGATCCAGTTACGGCAGGAGATCGAGAATGTTCGCCGTATCCGCGCGCAGCAGCGACAGCGCCGCGAGTCTGTGCCGGTTCCGACGGTAGCGCTGGTCGGCTATACGAACGCCGGTAAGAGCACGCTCTTCAATCAGATCACGCAGGCGGGGGTGCTCGAGTCCTCGCGCATGTTCGCGACGCTCGACCCGAAGCTGAAGGCGATGCAGCTTCCCAGCCGGCGCAAGATCCTGCTGTCGGACACGGTCGGATTCATTCGCGACCTGCCGCACACGCTGGTGACCTCCTTCCGGGCCACGCTTGAAGAAGTGCAGAAGGCAGAGGTCCTGTTGCATGTGCAGGATTGTTCCAGCCCTGCGCAGGACGAGCATCGCGCCGAGGTCGAAAAAGTACTCGAGGAACTGGGAGTCCTCAGCAAGCCACGAATCGAAGTCCTGAACAAGATCGACCTGCTGCCCGCGGAGGAGTTAGAGAGCCTGAAGGGCCGTGGGGCTGTCCTGGTCTCGGCGAAGACGGGGGCCGGCATCCAGGCGCTGCTTGAGAGGGTCGATGAGTTTTTGGTGGCCGACCCGATCGTTGAGCAGCGGTTCGAGGTGCCTCAGTCGCAGGGAGACGTCCTGGCGGCGCTCGGCGCCGGGGCGCTGATCAGAAAGCGTGAGTTTGTGGCGAACAAAGTGGCGATGACCGTCACCGGCCCCGCCTCTTTACTGGGCAGGTACCGCCAGTATCGCGTTTTCGGGGCTGAAGAGAATCAAGAAACGGGCTGAACTTTCAGGAAGCGGAGGTAAGTCCCGAATATTCAGCCCGTCTGGACCCTGAACCGGGTCATAGGTGATATCTTGAGTGTACGCCGGTGACCCATTGAGTCAAGAGTTTTCAGGTATCCTTGTTTGGTGAGGCGAAGCCTGAAACGGCCGGTGCGGTGTGCCTCATTGACACCCGATTTTTATCTTTGTTAAAAACCTAGAGTTTCAACAAACCTTTCCAAGAGATTCCACCCGGTAGACTTCGGCGAAATCATGGTTAACGAAATGCTGCGCCAACTCGGCGATCTGATGCTCGGCTCTGTGCCGACGATGATCATTTTCCTGGTGCTGGTGCTGGCTTACAGATTTATCTTGTTCAATCCCCTGTCACGCGTTCTGGCGGAACGCCGTGAGCGTACGCTGGGAGCGGTTGAGAAGGCGCATGCCGCCATCGCCGCCGCAGATGCGAAGACTCAGGAATATGAGGCGAAATTGCGCTCGGCGCGCGCGGAGATCTTCCGCCTGCGCGAACAGCGCGTACAGCAGTGGACGGCGCAGCGCGATGCGGCCCTGGCCAGCGCCCGTTTTGCCGCGCAGGAGCGGGTTGAGCAGGCCCGTCACGCGATCGAAGCCGATGCCGCCGATGCGCGGCGTCAGCTGCAGGGCGCAGTCGACCAGCTTGCAGGCCAGATTCTCCGGGCAGTTCTTCCTTCGGAGCATGCGGAAGGAGTAACCCGTTGAAAAAAAATCTGAACGTGAAGTTTCTCGTACTGCTGCTGGCATCGTTCTTCGTGCTGACCACGGCGAACGGCTTTGCACGCGCCCAGGAAGCTCCTGCTGCCACTGACGCATCCGGCGCCCAGAAAGACTCCTCGCAGCCGGCGGCGGAAGACTCCGAGAAGGAGATGGATTCATTTCGCCATGCCGCTCCGGTAGTTGCTCTCGCCAATAAGACGGGCATGCCGGTCGAGACGATGGCCAAGATCTTCGAGGATCTGAACTCGGGCATCCTGATTGCCGTCATCCTGTTCTTCGTTCTCAAGATCGTTCCCAAGACCTTCCGCAAACGCTCGGAGACACTGCAGCAGCAGCTGGTGGAAGCGCGCACGGCTACCGCCCATGCAAATGAGCGTCTCGCGGTCGTCGAAGAGCGCCTGTCGAAGCTTGGCGTCGAGATTGACAGCATTCGCGAGCAGTCCGAGCGCGATAGCGCAGGCGACGAGAAGCGCATCCAGGAAGCGCTCGAGGAAGAGCGCAAGCGTATTGTGGCCTCGGCCGAGCAGGACATTGCCGCGGCACAGTCGGCGGCGCAGCGCGGACTCAAGAAGTTTGCAGCGGAACTCGCGCTCGAGCGCGCGAAGCAGCAGATTCACCTCGGTGTAGAAGGGGATCGCGCATTGATTCACAGCTTCGGCGAGAGCCTGAAGGGGGACCGGAACTGATGGCAGCTTTTGCGGCAAGGTATGCACGCGCACTGGCGGATGTTGCGGCCCACGAGCACCTCGACCGTGCTGTGATCGAGAGCCAGCTGGCAGATTTTGGCGCAGCCTGGAAGGAAAGCTCCGACCTGCGCGAGGTCTTTCTCGATCCGACGATCCCCTCGGAGCAGAAGATCGCCATTCTCGACAAGCTCAATGAGCGCATGGCACTCTCTGTGCAGGTACGAAACTTTCTTGCGGTGCTGATCGACCACGCCCGCCTGAATGCCTTTTCCCAGATCGTGAAAGAGTTTCGCCACGAGATGAACCGGCGGATTGGGATCGCGGAAGTGGAAATCACCACGGCGCGCGCTCTCGGTGAAGAGGAGCGCCATGCGCTGGCCTCGCAGATCGGCTCGCGGGTGGGGAAACAGGTGAGTGCGACGTATCACGTGGATGAGTCCCTGCTGGGCGGCGTGATTGCACGTGTCGGCAGCACGGTGTATGACGGTTCGGTTAGAGGACGGTTGGAGCGGCTGGAAGATCAGCTCGTCAAGAATTGAGCGGCAAGAGTTAAGCGGCGCGAATCAAGCTGTGCGTCGGCTATAGAGATTTGAAGATTTAACACCCAGGTTGGAAAGTGGAGCATGGCTCAGATAAAGGCAGACGAAATTACTGAGCTCCTGAGGGAGCAGATTGCGAACTACGACGCGAAGGTTCGCGTAGATGAAGTGGGCACGGTTATCTCGCTCGGCGACGGTATCGCACGCCTGCATGGTCTCGACAAGGTTATGGCCGGCGAGCTGCTTGAGTTCCCGCACGGTGTTTCGGGCCTCGCCATGAGCCTCGAAGAAGACCAGGTCGGCGCTGTGCTGATGGGCGAGTACACCGAGATTCGCGAAGGCGACCAGGTGCGCCGCACCGGCAAGATCCTGAGCATTCCCGTCGGCGAGGCCATGATTGGCCGCGTCGTCAATGCGCTCGGTGAGCCGATCGACGACAAGGGCCCCATTGCCACTACCGAGACGCTGCCCATCGAGCGCCTGGCTCCTGGCGTCATCGACCGTCAGCCGGTTCGCGAGCCCATGATGACCGGTCTCAAGGCCATCGACTCGATGATTCCGATCGGCCGCGGACAGCGCGAGCTGATCATCGGTGACCGCCAGACCGGCAAGACCGCCGTGGCGCTCGACACCATCATCAACAGCGCGAAGAACAACCTGATCTGCATCTACTGCGCCATCGGTCAGAAGCGTTCTTCGATCGCCCAGGTTGTGCAGACGCTGACCGAGCATGGCGCGATGGATTACACCATCGTCGTTGCCGCTTCGGCCTCCGAACCCGCTCCGCTGCTTTACCTCGCGCCTTATGCCGCGACCGCGCTCGGCGAGTACTTCCGCGATAACGGCAAGCACGCGCTGGTGATCTACGACGATCTCTCCAAGCACGCGACCGCTTACCGCGAAATCTCGCTGCTGCTGCGCCGTCCGCCGGGCCGCGAAGCTTACCCGGGCGACGTGTTCTATCTCCACTCGCGCCTGCTCGAACGCTCGGCCAAGCTGAACGATGAGAAGGGCGGCGGTTCGCTGACCGCGCTGCCGATCATCGAAACGCAGGCGGGCGACGTCTCGGCCTACATTCCGACGAACGTAATCTCGATCACCGACGGACAGATCTTCCTGGAAACCGATCTATTCAACTCGGGTATTCGTCCTGCCGTGAACGTCGGCCTTTCGGTTTCGCGCGTCGGCTTCTCGGCTGCCATCAAGGCGGTCAAGCAGGTCGGTTCGACGCTGAAGCTCGATCTCGCGCAGTATCGCGAACTGGCTGCCTTTGCGCAGTTCGGCAGCGATCTCGACAAGATCACGCAAAACCAGCTCAACCGCGGCAAGCGCCTGACGGAAATCCTGAAACAGCCGCAGTTCCAGCCTTTGCGCGCTGAGCAGCAGGTGGTGATCCTGTTCGCCGGAACACAGGGTCTGCTCGATGACGTTGCCGTGGACCAGGTAGTGCCCTTCGAAGCCGGTCTGCACAAGTTCATGGATTCGGGCCACTCGGCACTGCTGAACGATATCGCCACCAAGAAGGCGCTCGATGACTCGATCAAGAGCCGCCTCACCGAAGCAATCAAGGAATACAAGGCAAACTTCCAGGCGGAGCATCCCGCGAAGTAAGGACCCATGGCGAACGTTCTCGATTTACGACGGCGCATTCGCAGTGTGAAGAACACGCGCCAGATCACCAAGGCCATGAAGATGGTGGCCGCGGCCAAGCTGCGCCGCGCGCAGGAGCGCGCACTCGCATCGCGGCCGTACTCGGCGATGCTGGCTGGCGTGCTCGAGAGCCTGAAGCGGCGTATTGAAATTCACGATCCTTTCACGGGCGACCTGCGGCATCCGCTGCTCGAAACCCGCGAAGAGAAGCGCATTCTCGTGGTTGTCGTCTCCGGCGACAAGGGCTTTGCCGGCGGCTTCAACGCCAACATCGTCAAGGCCACAACCCAGTTTCTGAACAAGAACGGCAAGAAGGAAATCGACATCGAGGCGATCGGCCGCAAGGCACGCGACCAGTTCCGCCGCATGTACCGCGATGCCGAGATTCCGCAGGCTTCGGGCGACGAGCACGCAGAGCTGCCGCAGCGCCATCGTTCGGGACCCATCGAGAATTACGGCGACCATACGGGGATACTCAACAAGATCGAATTCGAGCAGGTCCGTGAGCTGGGCGAGGATATTGTCGCCCGCTACTCGCGAGCCGAGATCGACGCCGTGTACATCGTCTACAACGAATTCAAGTCAGTCATCCTGCAGCGCGTGGTGGTCGAGAAAGTTCTGCCCATTATCGAATTCGGACAGCGGCAGGTAGCCGATTCGCAGGAGTTGAGCGCGCAGGACCGCACTGATGCGGCCAAGGCAGCCGCGACCTCGGGCGTGAGTGTTCGCGAAGGCGAGCCCGAGGCGAACGCGAAAGAGTTTGAAGAGGAAGCGAAGAAGTTCGGTACGGCGGAGACGGATTACATCTACGAGCAGTCGCCCGAGGATATCTTCAACGCCATTCTTCCGCGCTACATCACCTCGCAGCTCTACCATGCCATGCTTGAGTCGGTAGCGGCTGAGCAGGCGGCACGTATGACGGCGATGGATTCGGCAACGAACAACGCCTCCGAGATGATCGATTCGCTGACGCTCACGATGAATCGCGTGCGCCAGGCAGCGATCACCAAGGAGATTATCGAGATCGTGAGCGGCGCGTCGGCTATCTGAGAACACGATGAAGATCAGACCGCTGGGCATTGCCGTCATCGTTATCGTTGGGTTTGGCGTGGTCTTTTACTTCGCTTTTGGACGGCAGTTCTTCGGTACCTCGGCGGCAAACCAGCAGGGCGCACAGATTTATGCCCGGCTGCAACAGGTTGAGCAGGATGTGAGGGCAGGCAAGGTCAAGGATCCGAACGATCCTGAGCTTGCCGGTCCGGAGAAGCAGATCGATCAGTACCAGGAAGCGCATGAGCAGGCATCGTTCAACGATTCCATGCTGTATGCGGATCTTGGGACTTACGCCTCGATGCTGGGAACGATGGCGACGATGGATCCGCAGGACGAGAAAGAGCGCGCAGCGAGGCAGAAGGTGGAACACTCGCTCGAAGTAGAGAAGAAGGAAATCGACGGCTATTTAAGCCATCGCTTCAAGATTCAGTAAGAGAACAGGGAAAAACAGCCTTTATGTCAGAAAACATCGGCAAAGTCATTCAGGTATCCGGCCCCGCAGTCGACGTACAGTTCGACGAGACGAAGATGCCGTACATTTACCAGGCGCTGCGCGTGGTGAGCGAAGGGTTCGACGTACCCAAGCCCATCGACGTGATCCTCGAAGTGCAGCAGCACATCGGCGAAGGCCGCGTGCGCTGCGTGGCCATGGAGGCCACCGAGGGCATGGTGCGCGGCATGAAGGTCATCGACACGGGCGCGCCGATCAGCGTGCCCGTGGGCCGCGAAACGCTGGGCCGTGTGCTCAACGTGATCGGCCAGCCTGTCGACGAGCTCGGCCCGGTCAATGCCAAGCTGCACAAGCCCATTCACCGCCCCGCTCCGGCATTCGACGAGCAGTCGATGCAGGAAGAGATGTTCGAGACCGGCGTGAAGGTCATCGATCTTATCCAGCCCTTCCTTAAGGGTGGCAAGGTGGGTCTCTTCGGCGGCGCCGGCGTGGGCAAGACGGTCGTCATCCAGGAGCTGATCAACAACGTCGCCTCCAAGCATGGCGGCTTCTCGGTCTTTGCAGGCGTCGGTGAGCGTACCCGCGAAGGCAACGACCTCTGGCTCGAGTTCCAGGAAGCCGGCGTAATCGATCTCAAGGACTTCTCGAAGTCCAAGGCTGCGTTGATCTACGGCCAGATGACCGAGCCGCCGGGTGCGCGTCTGCGCGTGGCCCTCTCGGCGCTGACCATCGCCGAGCACTTCCGCGACGAAGAAGGCGCGGACACGCTGCTGTTCATCGACAACATCTTCCGCTTCACCCAGGCGGGTTCCGAGGTATCGACGCTGCTTGGCCGTATGCCGTCAGCCGTCGGCTACCAGCCGAACCTTGCCACGGAAATGGGCGAGCTGCAGGAGCGCATCACCTCGACGAAGAAGGGCTCGGTCACCTCGGTACAGGCTGTCTATGTGCCTGCCGACGACGTTACCGATCCGGCGCCTGCAACCACCTTTGCCCACCTCGACGCGACCACTGTTCTCTCGCGTCCGCTGTCTGAGCTCGGTATCTACCCTGCGGTAGATCCTCTGGCTTCGAGCTCGCGTATTCTTTCGCCGCGTGTTGTCGGGCAGGAGCACTACGATGTTGCGCAGGGCGTGAAGCGTATTCTGCAGCGCTACAAGGACCTGCAGGACATCATCGCCATTCTCGGTATCGACGAACTTTCCGAAGAGGACAAGCTCACCGTATCGCGTGCGCGCAAGGTGCAGAAGTTCCTCTCGCAGCCCTTCCACGTAGCCGAGCAGTTCACCGGCATGCCGGGCCGCTACTGCAAGGTTGCGGACACGGTTCGCAGCTTCAAGGAAGTTATCGAAGGCAAGCACGATGACATCCCCGAGCAGGCCTTCTACATGAAGGGAACCATCGAGGAAGTGCTCGAAGCTGCTGCCAAGATGAAGGCGTAACAAGGGGAAACGATGGCAGAGTCCTCCACCAATACATTGCGGGTCCGGTTGGTCACCCCTGACCGCATCCTCGTCGACCAGACGGCGGATGCAGTCGAGGTGCCCTCCGAGACCGGCTACTTCGAGGTGCTCTACGGAGCCGCTCCGCTGCTCGCCGTTCTCGGCGCGGGCGAAGTGCGCCTGCATGGCGGCGAAGCCGAAGGCCAGCGCTTTCACGTGGCCCGCGGTTTTGTCGAAGTGCTGCCGGAGCGCGTGACCATCCTGGCGGAAAGCGCGCAGAAGCCGGAAGAGATCGACACCGGCGCCGCGCAGCAGATGCTCGACCGGGGCCACAAGCTCTGGAACGAGGCCGGCGAAGACGCCGGGAAGTACGCACACGCCGAAGAGGTGATCGAAGAGGCAGAATCCCGCCTCGCGAGCGCCAAGGGCGGCGCGAAGTAGGCCTTCACCATTCAACACAAAAGGGCTGACCATTGCGGTCAGCCCTTTTGTGTTGAATGGGTACTTTAGCGAATGTGTTGATAGCCGCGGTCTGCCTGGTATTCGAAATCCATCAGTCCGTCGCGATAGTCGATCTTCAGCACCAGGAAGTGCAGAATATCGAAGCCAATGAAGCCCGAGATTTCCGTGTTCATATTCCGGCTGATCTCGGGTATGGCGAATGAAGTGATATCGTCAAACTCCTGATTAAAGTGGGAAAAACGGAAGGTGATCTTGTCGGCATCGAAGACCTCGTTCACCTCGCCGGATACGCCTTTGACCTGGATGCGGTCGTCGCGGTGGACCTTGGTGACCTCGCGCGCTGCCCACGGGGCAATCGATGTGCGCCAAGCACCGGTATCGACGATGAAGAGGCGAGTGGTTTTGGCATTTAGCAGCACTGGGACGATCAGCATGTGGCCCTGCCGGTAGACACGGTCCCAGCTTTGCATTTCGGGTGCGATGTACCGGTTGTGCGGCCCACTTGAGACGACTCTCTTCGCGGCAGTCGTCTTGCTGTCTCCCGCCTTTTCATCGTCGCTCTTCCCGTCTTTGGATGCGGTTGTCTCGGTTCCACCGGCCGGGCTTTCCTGCTGAGTATTCAGGCTGGCGGGCGTGGCAGCTGGAGCGTCCGGATAGGGCGGCAGCGGTCCGAGCGTCATTTTGTGCCAGGGGAAGTCGAGGGTGACGAGGAAGTTCGAAAAGACATCCATTCCGATCAGGCCGTCGGTGCCGACGACATTTCGCCGGTCGCTTACTTCAACGAGGCAGTTCTGAAACTCCAGGCTGCCGATCTTGATCGATTTTGCAAATGCCGTGTAACCGCTTTGCCTGCCCTTGTCGCCGATGCCGCCAGTATCCGAGGTAGTGATCGGTTTCAGGTCGGCGCGCTCCGCTACCGAGCGGCTAATGTAAAGACCGTCTGCGCCGGTATCGACGGTGAGGTGCGAGTTCTTGTCGTTGAAGCGTACGTCCAGCCCCCAGCCGCTGATATGTGTCGGGTCGATCATCAGCGGGGTGAAGGGTATCTCAGTGTTTGTGACTTCTGACACCAAATGGCAGCCAGCCTGGTTGTTCTCCATCTGGGAGATGTGATCTTCAAGCACCGCAACTTCGTGCTTCATCCAACGCAGGGAATCCGCATCTCCGCTACCATCGCCGATCAGCTTTTTGAGCTCCTCGATTCGCTGGCGGATGGGCAGAGTCTGGATCCACTCGCGCCGGATATTGGGATCGTAGGGATCGAGCTGGTGTGCCAGCTTGAGTTCGCTCGCGGCAGAGGCCCAATACGAGGTGAAGCGAAAATAGTGCGCCATCGCCAGGTGAGCCGGCGGATAACAGGGATCGCTCATATAGGCGAGCGTCAGCGTTTTCTGAGCGTCCCACGGCGTGCCCTTGCGATGCTGGACCCTGTACATCGCGGTAAGGATCGGGGCCGAATGGGGTGCGTTCTGCAACGCGGCTTTGGCCGTCGATTCAGCTTCGTCGATTTTTTGCTCGTCCAACAGCACATCGATCAGGCCGGCGATGGCGACAGGATCTTTAGTCTTGACGATCTCCTCGCGGTAGAGAGACTCCGCGACGCTGTAGTTGCCGATGATGGAGGCTGTCTGCGCTGGTGTAAGCGGATGCGGGCCGGCGATCTTACATTCGGCAGCGTGAGAGGTTTGGCAGAGAAAGGCAGGCACAACAAATGCCAGCAGAACAAAGAGCGTACGAACACGGGTACACATAAGTTTTTGGCCCACGATATCGCGAAAGTTGCCGGGGAGCAAGAGAATGCTGAAAGCTCAGAAAAATCTTTCTCGGAATGGGAAGTAGTCACCAACCCCGCCGCCGAAACGTGTATCTTTGACGACGGTGCACTCGGTTTCGATGACGCAGCTGGTATATCTACAATCCGCGGGCCTGACAGATATTGGCATGGTGCGGCGCAGCAATGAGGATGCCTTTGGAATCGTTTCCGAAGCGGGCATCTTCGTCGTCTGCGATGGAATGGGCGGCGCTGCCGGCGGGGAAATCGCCAGCCACCTGGCCGTTGAGGTAGCCACGGAAAAACTCTGCGGCTCTGGAGCCGATAACCTGCGCGCCGGCATGGAAGCGGCGATCGCAGCGGCCAACCGCCAGGTCTACAGCCGTGCTTCGTCCGATGCCTCCCTGCACGGCATGGGAACTACCCTGGTAGCCGCCATCGTGCAACGGACATGCGCCATGATCGCGCATGTGGGAGACAGCCGATGCTATCTCTTCCGCGCCGGAGAGCTCACTCGCCAGACAAAGGACCACTCTCTTGTCGACGAGCAGGTCAGAATGGGGCAGATCACCGAAGACGAAGCCGAACGGTCTCCTCTGCGCAACGTGATCACTCGCGCCATTGGAACGCAGCGCTCGGTCTCGCCGGAGATCTCCGAGCTCGCGCTCGAACCTGGAGACATTCTCCTGCTTTGCTCCGATGGGTTGACCCGCGAACTGCCCGATGAGCAGATCGCGGCGGTCATTGCCCACGGCCGCAGCCTTGAGGAAACCTGCCATGACCTGATTGAGGCGGCGAAGCAGGTGGGCGGACGAGACAACATCACCTGCGTGCTGGCCAAGGTCACGTCCGGTGAGGAATCGTTGCCGGAATTTTCCTAGCTTTACTAAGCTTGTCATCCCGACGAAGGTGAAGGATGCCATTTACTGAGTCAGCTCCCTGATTTCAGCCGGTTGTGTCCCAGGATGGTTCCTGCCGGGGCTTTCAGTCTTCCTTCCACACGCGAGAAGCGTATTCTTACAAAATGGTAAAGATGACGGTATTGGCCAGCGGTTCCAAGGGCAATTGCACCGTTGTCTCCAGCTCACGCACCCGCATCCTGGTCGATGCCGGCGTTTCCTGCCGCGAGATCTTCAAGCGCATGCGTGCGGCGGAGGAAGATCCCTCCACGCTGGATGCCATCCTGATTACTCACGAGCACCAGGATCACGTGCAGGGGCTGGCTGTGACCGCCCGCAAGCTGGGTATTCCGGTGTACTTTACCGAGCCCACCCATCGTGCCTGGGTCCGCTGCGTCACTCCTCGCAAGAAAATGACTTATGCCGAATGGCTCGAGGAGCGGAAGCGGCAGGCGGCTGCGCCATCGAATCCTGAGATCGATGAACGCGAGGCCTTCGAAGAGGAACAGGCAGAGCCGGAGAAGGCTAAGGCCGATCCCGCGGCGCTGCCAGGCGTGGAATATTTCTCGGCGGGCGAAGAATTCTGTATCGGTGATATTGCGGTGAAGCCCTTCACGATTCCTCACGACGCTGCCGATCCGGTGGGGTTCGTTTTCGAAGCGGAAGGGATCAGGATTGGACTGGCGACAGATCTTGGCTACATGCCCTCGCACGCCGCCATGCGGCTGCGCCGCTGCGATGTGCTGATGCTCGAGTCGAACCACGACCTGGATATGCTAAGGGACGGCCCGTATCCCTGGTCGGTGAAGCAGCGGGTGATGTCGCGCGTCGGACATTTGTCGAACCACGCAGCTGCGGAATTTCTGGAGAAAACGTATGATGGTCAGGCCGCTTACGTGATTCTTGCTCACCTCTCGGAGAGCAACAATCTTCCTGAATTGGCAAGGGTTGCGGCCGAATACGCACTGCGCGAGCGGATGAACCTGTTGGGAAACAAGGTCCTGCTTGCGACTCAGGATGTACCCCTGGCATCTATTACGCTATAGCGCCTTGATATACTGAACGTATCTTTTCGAGTTCGGGTATTTGAAAAAAATGTTTGATTTTTCTGATACCGCGCTATATTTGCCGACATCGAAAGGGTGAATTGCTCGAGGATTAGGCTTTCATCTATGAAGGAATGCACCGATCAGGTTGTAGGAGATATTCTCTCCAGTTGGCGTTACGACATCTCCGGGATCTCGCCCGAGATGCGCACCGACTATGAGAGCCATCTGACGGAGTGCGATCACTGCCGGCGGAAGCAGCAGCTTCACCGCATGATCGACGTTGTCCTGATTGGATTGAGCACGGTGTCGGTGCTCGCCTTCCTGTTTGCCATCGCCATCATCCACCGCTTCGAGCCGCTCCGGCAGTGGGCACTGGTCATGCACCTTGACCACCGTTCGGTCGCACTGACGCTGCAGATGGGGGCTTTCGCAGGCCTGCTGGTTTCGATCGTCTGCTGGATTCTGATCGCGATTGCAACGCCCGCCCCGGTTTATTTGACCGGCATGGCGCAGTCGCGGCTGCATGGGCGTTTGCCTCGCAACGTCGCCTAAACGTTTCCGCTTTAAATAGTTCTCATCCCGTACGTAGTGAGGGGCCTGCATTTCTCCCGCACGGGCACCCTTCCTCCCACCCAAGCAGAGCTTGGATGGGGCACCTATTTTCGTGGCGATCGAAAATAGGTGTCAGCCGCGTGTCGTATCCAGCTTGCCGGTAAGATCCGCGGCACGCTCGACGTGGTGCCGTGCGCACCAGTGCTCCAGGCCACGGGCGATGCGCTCGACGGCGCGGGGATCGGCGTAGCTGGCTGTTCCCACCTGTACTGCTGTCGCTCCTGCCAATAAAAACTCCACCGCATCCTCCGCCGAGGTGATTCCTCCTAGTCCCAGGATGGGAATCTTCACCGTCTTCGCTGCTTCCCAGACCATCCTGACCGCGATGGGCTTGATCGCCGGGCCGGATAGTCCCGCCGTGACATTCGCGATGCGCGGACGGCGCGTTTCGATATCGATGGCCAGCGAGACGAAGGTGTTTACCAGCGAGATGGCGTCGGCTCCGGCGGTCTGGCAGCAGGCGGCCATGGTCGGGATCGAGGTGACGTTGGGAGAGAGCTTCACGATCAGCGGGCGGGTCGCAATGGCCTTGGTCGCGGTGACCAGCTCGTCGAGCGAGGCGGGATCGGTGCCGAAGGTCATGCCTCCGTGATTGGTGTTGGGGCAGGACGCGTTGATTTCGTAGGCGGCGATGCCGGGCGCGTCATTGAGCTGGCGGATCACTTCCACGTAATCCGAAACCTGGTAGCCGAAGACGTTCACGATGACGGCGCAGGTGGGGTAGCGGCTGAGGCCGGGCAGCTTCTTCTCGATGAAGGCCTTGACGCCGATGTTCTGGAGCCCGATGGCGTTCATCATGCCGGCTGGCGTTTCGATGATGCGGGGCGCCTGGTTACCGGCCATCGGTTCGAGCGAGACGCCTTTGCTGACGAAGCCGCCGATCTTGTCGAGCGAGACGATCTCCTCGAACTCGATGCCGTAACCGAAGGTTCCGCTGGCCGCGAGGACCGGGCTTACCAGCTCGATGCCGCAGAAGGTAACCCGTTGATCGCTCTTCACTTCTGCGTCCCTGAGGCGGCCGCGGCCTTCTTGCGGACGGTGGTGTGAGTGGTGCGGCGACCGCGCTCCGGCGCGGGCTTGGGATAGGTCACAGCCGAGTCCGGCTTCATGGCCTGCGTGAGAATGTGCCCGACCGAGGCAGAAGGCTGGTTCAAGCCCAGCAGCGACGCGAAGGTCGCGGCGATATCGACCGGCTCGACGCGTCCGTGATAGATGCCGGGATTGAACGGCGCGCCGTAGAGCGCCAAAGGCACATGACGGTCGTAGGAATAGGGCGTGTAGTGATTGGTGCCGGTCCCTGTCGCCGACGCTGCCATCTGGAAGGCCTGTGGAACGACCATGACGTACCAACCGCCGTTCGGGGTATAGCTGTTGCCCAGGATTTCGCCGAAGGGTGTCGAGGGATAAAGTCCTTCAGCCATCTGCTGGCGGGTGTAGCTGCGAAAGAGATGCGGCTGCGGCGGCAGCTTGCCCATCGACGGAGCGTTGCTGTCCGCGGGCTTGGCCATACCCTCAAAAGCCGGCTGCAGGAAATTCTGGACTGCCGTTTCCGCCTCCTGCTCGTTGATGCCAGCGCGCTCGAAGGCGGGCTGGTTGAGCGCAAGGTAGGGCAGCGACTGATGGCTCAGCATGTACTCGACCTTCTCGCCCGGAGAGAATTTTTGATTCAGCGAGAAGTTCAGGTCGTCGGTCAGCTTCTTCATGTCGATGGTGGCGGCGTTCAGGCCCATGCGTGCGGCATTGAGCGGTACGGGCGCGATACCGTGGTCGGCGGTAAGCGCGATCCAGACGTTGCCGAGTCCGCCTTCGACGTTTTTATCGAGCCATGTAAAGAAGCCGTCGAGGTCGGTATCGACAGCATCGACCATCTGGCGCTGCTCGTCGGAATCGGGGCCGACGCGATGGCCGAGGATGTCGGTCGAGGAGATGCTCAGCGTGAGCATGTCAGTGGTTTCGTGCTTGCCGAGCTGCGCGCCGGTGATCAGGGCCTCGGCGAAGTCGATTTCATAGCTGACAGCGGCGGGTGTTCCGCCTACCTCGTTGTAGAAGTTCTTGGTATTGGGCACGCCTGCTTCCTGCTCGGCCTGCGCGATACGCGGGCCGTCGTCGAAGGCCTGCACGTAGTCGGGCAGCTGCTGCATGTAGTAGCTCGACGTGATGAAGCGGCCTGAGGTCTGGTCGATCCAGAAGGCACCGTTTGCGGTCGCTCCGGCAGGCAGGATGGATGCACGATCCTTGAGAGAGACGCCGTAGACCAGCGAATCGCCACCGGTATCGAGGCGAAGCTCGTCACCGACTGTCGAAGCCAGCAGGTTGCGTGGCGAAGAGCCGGGCGAGGTCTTGCCGCCCTGCGGCACACCTACCAGTGCGTAACGCTCGTCTTCGACCGAGGTGATGGGGCGCTCCTTGTTACGCTTCAAATCCCACCACTCATTGCTGCCGATGCCGTGCCCGTCGGTGTAGGCGCCGGTGCCGATGGTGGAGTGGCCGGGAGCAGTCTCGGTATTGGCGTATTTGTAGTAGCAGTCGGGGAAATCCGCTCCGTGCTCCAGGAAGAGATTGAAGCCTTTGCCCTTGAAGTCTGTGCGGTAGCGCTCGAGATAGTCTGCGCGGAACTGGTCAAGCACCAGGATGACTACCAGCTTGGGGTGCGCGTCGTAGGCCTCGGCGTGAAGCGGTGGGGCAGAGGCAATTGCAAGCGAGCAGGCAACCAGGGAGGCGGCAAAGCGTCTGAGCATGTGCATGGCCCTTTCAGTATCGCAAAGATTGCGTGCTGGGAGGATGAACGGCTATTCCGCCCAGTTTTCGATCACGAGCGGTAGCGTGATGCGGCTGTAATGGCGAGTGTTGTTGGTGACAAGGATTGCGCCCGCGGCCATCGCGTGCGCGGCGATCATTATGTCCAACTCGCCGATGAGATTGCCACTGACGGTAAGGGCGTGCCGAATCTCAGCGTAGTGACCGGCTGCGCCGGAACCCCAATCGAGGACGCGCACTGCATTGAGAAAGTACGGCACCTCGAGCTGTAGACGATGACCATGCGGCAGGCTTCGAATGCCAAAGAGCAGTTCGGCGCGGGTCACTACCGAGAGACAGATAGACCCGGGTAGTATGTGTCGAAATTTCTCGTCAAGCTGACGGCTGCGCTTCTTGATGAGATAGCTGGCAATGTCGGTGTCCAGCATGTAGAGGTGGCTCACTTGCCAAGCTCGTCATCGAAAACACCGGACCGGTCAGGGATACGATTCATGGGGCGTTCTGTCATGAAGTCCTCGGGTGGCTGGGCTGCACGAAAGCGCTCAAAGAGATCGTCCCAGAAATCGGCGGAGCTGGCAGTGGCGCTGAGGGTCACATTGCCGGTAACCTCGTCGCGGGTCGCGTAGATTTCCTTCCCCTGAAAACGGAAGTCGGCAGGAAGACGTACCGCCTGACTGGCTCCGTTCTGAAAGAGACGAACTTTCCGAGTCTGGGTCATGGGTGCCTCCAGTTACACAGTATATATGCCCTGTCTATACTGTGTAGCCTAGTATTCTGGAACTCTATGCTCGATCTGTCATTTGTACGCGCCAACCTGGAAACGGTGGAGGCAAAGCTTCGTGATCGCGGTCAGGATCCCGCTGTTCTTCTGGGCGATTTTCGCACCCTGGACCAGACCCGCCGTGAGCGCATCACCGAGGTGGAACAGCTCAAGGCTCAGCGCAATCGGCTGAGCGAGCAGGTGGGACAGCTGAAGAAATCCGGGCAGGATGCTTCGGCGGTGATGGAAGAGACGCGCGCGCTGAAGCAGAAGATGGACGAGCTTGAGGCTGCCGCGACCGAGTCGGAGAACGAGCTGCGCGCTATCCTGACGCGGATTCCGAACCTGCCGCTGGAAGATGTGCCTGTGGGCAAGTCCGAGCTCGACAATATCGAGATCAAGCGCTGGGGAGATCAGCCGCAGTTCAGCTTTGAACCGAAGCCTCACTGGGAGATCGGTGAAGCGCTGGGCATTCTCGACTTCGAGCGGGCCGCGAAGCTTTCCGGTGCGCGCTTCGTCGTTTACTGGGCCGAAGGCGCGCGTCTGGAGCGGGCGCTGGCGAACTTCATGCTCGACATGCACACCCGCGAGCATGGCTATACCGAGGTTCTGCCGCCGGTGATGGTCAACAGCAAGAGCCTTTATGGAACCGGCCAGCTGCCGAAGTTTGCCGAAGATCTCTTCCGCTGCGAGGACGAGCAGGGCTATGAGCCTGGAGTCTTCCGCGATAACGATCACTGGCTGATTCCGACGGCCGAGGTTCCGGTGACGAACCTTTATCGCGACGAGACGCTTGATGAAACGGAGCTGCCGATTTCTCTCTCCGCTTACACGCCCTGCTTCCGCTCCGAGGCGGGTTCGTACGGAAAGGATGTGCGCGGCATCATCCGTCAGCACCAGTTTCAAAAGGTCGAGATGGTGAAGTTCACCCGTCCCGAGGAGAGCGAAGCCGAGCACGAGAAGCTGACGCGCAACGCCGAAGCAATTCTTGAAAGGCTGGGCCTGCCGTATCGCCGCATGCTCCTCTGCACCGGCGATATGGGTTTCAGCTCGGCTAAGACCTACGACCTTGAAGTCTGGCTGCCGGGGCAGAACGTTTACCGTGAGATTTCCTCCTGCTCGAACTTCGGCGACTTCCAGGCGCGGCGGGCGAATATCCGCTACAAGCCGAAGGGGCAGGCGAAGAGCGCGTTTCTTCACACCCTCAATGGCAGCGGTCTGGCCGTGGGGCGCACCTGGCTGGCGATTCTCGAGAACTACCAGCAGATCGACGGCACTGTCCGGGTGCCCGAGGCACTGATACCCTATATGGGCGGGATTACCACCATCCGCGCGAAAGGGCAGTCGGCATGAAGTTGCTGCGCAGCTATTTTTTCTGGACGTACGAGCGGGGCAGCCTTCACTACGACGTCATGGTCACGCTGATTCTGGCGTTTATCTTCCTGACTCCACGCATCTGGAACTACGGCGATCACCCGCAGCCAGACAAGAGCGCGCGGGGCAACGTGCTGGTCAACGTCGATGGCCCCGGCCAGCTTAGTTACGAGGTGCCGGCTTCGCGCATTCAGCCTGGCGACACGGTGGATAAACAGCTGGAGCAGAGTATCCAGGCAATCTCCGGTCCCGTCACCATGGATCGTTACCAGGTTCTGCAGGAACCGCGCGGCAAGGTCACCGGTTATCGCGTCTGGGCTCACCGTTAAAGTTCTCAGACGCATCTCACAGACTGCATGAGTTTTCAGCCATCCCGAGAGTCGATACGGATAAACCTTATGAAGAGAATCACCGGGCTGCGCACATGGGTCGCGGCCGCTATGCTCGTTGCGCCTCTAGCGCTGACTGCACAGAATGCCGATCTGCAAAAGGTTCTGGGTGACATGGATTCCGCCTCGGCGCGCTTTCAGAGCGCGTCGGCTGATTTTGCCTGGGACCAGTACACCGCCGTCGTCCAGAGTCACGACACCCAGAAGGGAAACATTGCCTTCCGGCGCGTGGGCAAGACCACGGAAATGATCGCGAATGTGAAGACGGACGAGGGCCAGCCTTCGCCCAAGGATGTTCTGTATAAAGGTGGCGAGCTCGACTTTTACGAGCCGAACCTGAAGCGCGAAACCATCCTCAATGCCGGAACGAATTATGAGAAGTATCTGACGCTCGGCTTCGGCGGCAGCGGCAAGGATCTTTCCGCGAACTGGGATATCGACTATCAGGGCAAGGAGACGATCGACGGCGTGGAGACGGCCAAGCTCGACCTGAAGCCGAAGCAGCCGAGCGACCAGTTTTCGCACATCACGGTCTGGATCGACCCCAAGCGCTCAATCTCGCTCAAGCAGCAGATTTTTCAGGCGAGCGGCGATTCGCGCACGGCGATGTATACCAACGTTAAGCTGAACTCGGTTCCGGAGAGTGCGTTCACGCTGCAGCTGGCGCCGGGTACTCAGAAGGTTCGGAAGTAGCTTCACGGCAAGAGCTTCACCGCAAAGACGCAAAGGAAAAGCCACCAGGGTCTGCAAAGGGCCTGGCGGCTTTTTCTTTTGTCTTTGCTCGGACGGGATGTTTGATTCACCACAGAGGATGCAGAGAGCACGGAGGGATTCTTCTTGTGCCGTTGGTGTTCGCTTCGATTGGGATGCCTCTGTGTTCTCTGTGCTCTCCGTGGTGCAACGCATTTTGCGTGCGAAAGCAGGTTCCTCACTTCGTTCGGAATGACAAAGGTTCGGGAGTGATGGCTTTTCTGCCAGATAAGGCGATTGCTCCGAGTGCGATGATCATGGGGAAGCATTCGAGTGTGTAGCGTGGCTCCGGCGCTTCGATGGTCGCCAGCAGGGCGCAGCGCAGCAGGATGAACAGCACGAAGGCCGCGGCCAGCGGCGGATTCTTACGCAGGCCGAACAATCCCAGCACAAGATAGAACAGGTTCAGCGCGGCGTAGGCGATGGCGAAGCGCGTCTCTGCGTGATGTTTTCCGTACTGCCACCAGCGCAGCTCGATCCACAGCAGTTCCGTGCGCGGACGCAGCCACATATCGGCGACGCGTACCAGCGGTAGCACCACATAATAGCGCAGCGGATTGCGCTCGATGCGCTGGGCGGCGAGTTCGCCGAAGCGATCGTCGAGCGCGGGCGTGAGCGAGGTGCTCTTGTTGTAGTCGGCCAGCAGCTGCTCGGTTGCAGTTCGTTCGGCAGGCGTATCGAAAGCTCGCGAGGGCAGGGTCTTGGGATCGACGACATCGCTGTCGATGTTCCAGTAGATCTCCCAGGTGCAGGTCAGGTCGGCGCAGACGGTCTTCGTCCAGCGTTGGAAGCCTGGATTGGTGTCCTCGCCCGGATCGGTCGCGTAGCGCGGAGCCAGCGGCTGGACGACGTGAAACGTCCGCCAGTTGCGGATAGCCCACGGCACGAAGGGCAGTACGGACAGAGTTCCCACCGCGAACGCGTATCGAAGCATGCGCGCCACGCCCCAGCGCTTGCGTCCATACCAGATTACTGCCGGGAAGAGCGCCACGGCCAGCAGCGCGCCATCGGGACGCAGCAGCGCGGCATAGCTCCAGCCGAGCGCAGAGACGGCGGCCCACAGCTTCCCCGGATGCTCGAGAAAGCGAACCAGTGCGTACACCGACACGGCGATAGAGAAGAGCTCCAGCGTCTCTGTCAGCGGAGTAGCTGCGTAGTTTGCAGTAAAAGGGCAGAGGACGGCGAGCCACAGTGCCCACCACGCGGCGCGTTCGCTCCAGATCCGGCGCGTGAAGGCGGCGATGAGCAGGCAGGTGCCGAGGTCGATGGCCGTTTGTGCGTACATCACGGCGTGGTAGTGCTCCATGCCGAAGAGCCGGAAGCAGAGCATGAGAAAGAGCGGATAGCCGGGGAGGCGGATCAGCGTCGGCAGCAGCGATCCGCTCGTGGTGGTGCCATACACGCCGTGCAGCATCCAGTTTTTGGCAATGCTGCCGTAGACCAGCGGATCGCCCTGCACTTCAGGATAGGAATGGATGAACCAGAGACGCAGCGTTGCGCCGGCGATCAGGGCCAGTAAAACCATCCACCAATTGCGAGGCAGCGCTCTTTGCATGAAAAAGAATCATACAAGGATTGCCGGCGGATGATGGCTGCAAGCAAAAGACGCAAAGTTTTTATAAAGTGTAGCTTGGAGCAGACCGAACGTCCTGATGAAGCAGATCTTTTACGATCCCGATCGCAAGCGGTGGAAGCGTCTTCGCCGCGTTATGGATGTTGTCGCCGTCAGCTCGACAGTGATTCTGATCCTGTTTTTCCTGAACGTAGTCCGGCGCCAGACCTTGCCGGAACTGCTATTGCCGGCTCAAAAACGCAACTATAAGGCGTTACGGCAGCCTGTACAAAATGATGCGTTGCATCGCGCTTTGCAGCGTCCGGCGCGGCGGCACACGCATCGCCGCCCTTCGGAGATTCCTTTCAACGGTGACGAAGGGCTGCGTGCCGCGTTCTACACGAATGACGAGCCCAGCTATTCAGCGCTGAAGCAGCATGTTCACCAGATCGACATGCTCTTTCCCGACTGGCTGCATGTCATCTCGCCGGACGGCAACCTGATCGCCGCGACCTCGCTTTACCCGGTGAACCTTTATCGCGTGGTCGATGACAAGAATGTCGTGCACGGCATCGATCCTCAGAACAAGGTTCACAGGGTGATTGCTGCCGCGAAGGAAGATACCGAAGTCTTCCCGATGCTCAGCGATCTGAATCCCGCGAATTCAGAATGGCATGGCGAAATCATTGGGCAAATGCTTGAGAACCCGGCAGCCCGCCACAACCTGCATGTGCAGATCGACAAGCTGCTGGCTTCGAGCTCGAACTATCGCGGCATCTGCCTCGACTTCGAAGAAATTCCCGAAGAGGATCTGAAGCTCTATGCCGAATGGGTCGGCGCGCTGCAGCAGGACCTGCACGCCAAGAACCTGCGTGTATACGTGAATGTGCAGGCGAGTGCGCCGGACTGGTTCCTGAAGGCTCTCGGCAAACAATCTGACGGCGTCATACTGATGAACTATGACGAGCACGAGGACCAGAGCGAGCCTGGGCCGGTTGCTTCACAGGACTGGTTCGAGGCGAACCTGAACCGTGCTCTCAAATCCATCCCCAAGCAGAAGCTGATCTGCGGTATTGGGAACTATGGGTACGACTGGACGCAGCCCTTGCCAGTAAAGGGCCAGAAGCCTTCGAACAAGGTGCTCGATTCCACGGATTTCAGCGTGCAGGAAGCCTGGCAGCGCGCGACGGATTCTGACGCGGATGTGCACCTCGAAGGCGACGAGCTGAATCCGCACTTTGTTTATGACGATGAAGACGCCCATGTGCGTCACCAGGTGTGGTTCCTCGATGCCGTAACAGCATTGAATGAAATGCGTGCCTCGCGCCAGCTTGGCATCAACACCTTCGGCCTGTGGCGGCTGGGTGAAGAAGATGGATCGCTATGGGCGGTATGGGATCATCCCAGCGCCAAAGACGCCCCGCAGGCGCTGACGAATGTACCGCCGGGCAACGACGTCGATACGGAAGGTGAAGGCGATATCCTGCGCGTGATCGCGCGGCCGCAGCTTGGCCATCGCACCATCGATATGGATGCGGACAACTTCACCATCACCGACGAGCGCATGGTGTCGCTGCCCCGCTCGTACACGCTCGAGCAGTATGGCTACAACCCGAAGAAGCTGGCGCTGAGCTTCGACGATGGCCCCGATCCGGTGTGGACGCCGAAGATTCTCGACATCCTGAAGAAGTACAAGGTCAAGGGCACGTTTCTTGTGATCGGCGAAGAGGCCCAGGACAATGTCGGGCTGCTCCGGCGTTATATCGCCGAAGGCCACGAGATTGGGAATCACACCTATACGCATCCCGACATCAGCGAAATCTCTGACCAGCAGATTCGACTTGAGCTGAACCTGACCGAGCGGCTCTTCGCGGCCAAGCTCGGTATCCAGCCGCTCTACTTCCGACCGCCGTATTCGATCGACCAGGAGCCGGATACGAATGACGAAGCTGCTCCGGCCGATCGTATTCAGCAGATGGGTTACACCATCATCGGCAACAAGATCGACACCGATGACTGGAACGAGCATCCGCGCAAGACGCCGCAGGAGATCACCGACGGCGTGCTGGCGCAGCTCGAGCTGATGAAGACGCGTCCGGGCTTTCGCGGCAGCATCATCCTGATGCACGATGGCGGCGGCGACCGTTCAGCAACGGTCAACGCGCTGCCGTTGCTGATTACCACGCTGCGCGCCAGGGGATATGAGTTAGTTCCTGTATCGGAGCTGATGGGCAAGACGACGGCAGAGGTGATGCCGCCCATTTCGCCCCAGCTGCGCTGGCAGGCGCGTATTGATTCGGTTGCCTTCTTCTTCTTTGCCTTCTTCAGCCACTTTGTGGTCGATGTGTTCTTTCTCGGCGACGTGCTGATGAGTGCGCGGCTTATTTTCATCGGTATCTTTGCGCTGATCGATCGCATTCGCCGTCGTCATCCGCCGGCGAGCGATGAGACGCCGCGTGTCGCGGTCATCATTCCTGCATACAACGAAGAGAAGGTGATCGCGCGTACGATTCGTTCGGTCCTCAACTCGGATTACCCGAACCTGCACGTGATTGTGATTGACGACGGCTCGAAGGATAAGACCTTCGAAGTCGCGCAGGCCGCGTATCCCGATGAGATCGCCTCGGGCCGGCTGCTGGTGCTGACGAAGCCGAATGCGGGCAAGGCCGAGGCTCTGAATTACGCCCTGAACTACACGGAAGAAGAGATCTACGTCGGCATCGATGCGGATACGGTAATCGCTTCCGACGCAGTATCGAAGCTGGTCACGCACTTCTCCGATCCGCGAGTAGGAGCCGTCGCGGGAAATGCCAAGGTCGGCAATCGAGTGAACCTTTGGACACGCTGGCAGGCGCTCGAATACATCACCAGCCAGAACTTTGAGCGGCGAGCGCTCGATCTGTTCAACGTGGTCACGGTTGTGCCTGGGGCGATTGGCGCGTGGCGCACCGGCCCGGTTCGCGCAGCAGGCGGCTACCCTATCAACACGGTTGCCGAAGATGCCGATCTCACCATGAACCTGCTCGAGCATGGCTACAAGGTGATCTACGAAGACCGTGCGCTGGCCTTTACCGAGGCTCCGACGACGGCGAATGGCCTGATGCGCCAGCGCTTCCGCTGGTCATTCGGAACGCTGCAGGCGATCTTCAAGCACAAGCAGGCCTTCCGTACGAACCGCGCCATGGGCTTGTTCGCGCTGCCGAACATTCTGATCTTCCAGCTCATGCTGCCGCTGGTGTCTCCGTTCATCGACCTGATGTTTGTCGCCGGGGTGATCCATTACTTCGTCGACCGCTATTTCCATCCCGAGGCCGCAAGCGCTGCCAGCTTTGAGAAGCTGCTCACGTACTTCCTCACGTTTCTCATCATCGACTTCGTTACGTCGGCGCTCGCATTTTCGCTCGAGAGAAAGCATCCGGCGAATAAGGGCGATAAATGGCTGCTTTTTCACATATGGTTGCAGCGCTTTGCTTATCGCCAGGTTTTTTCTATCGTTCTCTTCAGAACAATGAAACGCGCGATTGACGGGCGTCCTTTTGCATGGGATAAGTTAGAGAGGACGGCAAAAATGTCCAGCCAGACGGAGCGAATCACGGCCGGTCAATAACGGCTCGCGCTTCGAATATACAAAAAAGCATCAGTCGATAAAGTCAAGTTAAACGATTCCTGCATTGATCTTTTGCATCTCGATCGCCATTACCTTGGTTTAGAGAAAACAGTGACTGAAGTGCTTTTTAGTAACCTTTACCACTAAAAAATAGTGCATATTGGTATTCGACGACCTACCAAGTCTTCGTACGACCGCATCGCCCGTACGCCCAAACCACATTCAAGGACTTAACCCATGCTCTCCCCGCTCCGGACAGTCGCCGCTCTGATTGTTTCGCTACCGTTAACAACATGTTGTTTCGCTCAACATTCAGGAAATGCAGCAGTTACGGCTGGTGTCGATGCTGCCCCAGCTGCCCAGGTCAGTTTCTCGTCGAGCCGCAGCGCGTTGCTGGCTCTGGACGCCGCGGATGGGATGGGTGAGGGAGCAGCAGCGCCTGCCCCGGCTGCCGGCGCAGGCGGGCATGCGCCCGTTCTTGCCACTGCTGGCGATGATTCATGGTTCTTTAAGAAGTTTGCCTTCGGGGCAACGGTCAGTCCGCTGGGCATAAGCGTCGGTTCGGCGACGTCGCTCACCCGCGGGGTGAATATGCGGGTCCAGGGAAACTTTTTCAACTACAGCTTCAACCAGTCGATTTCCGGCGTGAATTTCGATGCAACGGCCAGCCTGCGTTCGATCCAGGGACAGTTCGACTGGTTCCCGTTCCAGCGCAGCAGCTTCCATGTGAGCCCGGGCGTGCTGTTCTATAACCAGAACGAGATCACCGGCAACGGGCTTGTGACCCAGAACGAGTCGATCACCTTCAACGACACGGACTACTACAGCCAGAGCACCGACCCGCTTCATGGCACGGGCGGAGTCTTCTTCCGCAAGACTTCACCGATGCTGACGGTGGGCTGGGGCAACTGGGTACCGCGCCGCCGCGAAAAGCACCTGACATTTCCTATCGATGTAGGCTTCGCCTACGTTGGCGACCCGAAGATCGACATCACCATGGCAGGCTCGGTATGCCAGGGAGCGCATGACTTCGAGTGCGGTCCGGTTCAGACCGATCCCAGCTTCCAGTCAAACCTGAATGCGCAGATCGCGAAGTACCGGCAGGATCTGAACGTCATCCGCTTCTACCCGGTCATCTCAACGGGAATTGTTTACAAGTTTTAACGCTCCACCGCCTCAACGCACCGCAGACCGAACCTGGTCTGCGGTGTTTTTTCTGCAGGGCATCTTTCTCCATGTCGGAACTCTTTCCCGGCAAATCTTCGACATTTCCGGCCGATGTCATTGTTCCGTGCGGCGTTTTCGTGCATGGAGGGGGTAGACTGTTCTGTTATGGCCACTATCGAACAGCCCACCGTTATTTTGCCGCGCTCTCCCCAGGGAGCTTTTCAGAACGAGCCATTCACCGACTTTACGCACGATGAAAACATTCGTGACATGCAGGAAGCCCTGGTACGCGTGGGTGACCAGCTTGGCCTGGAATACGAGCTGGTGATCGGCGGCGAACGCGTTCGCACCTCGGCGAAGATCGAATCGCGCAATCCGGCGCATCCGAGCCAGGTTGTGGGGATTCACCAGAAGGCTGGGGTAGAGCACGCCGAACCGGCGATGCAGGCTGCTCTGAAAGCCTATGCTACCTGGCAGTACACGCCGGTTGAAACTCGCGCTTCGCTGCTGCTTGCGGCCGCCGATCTGATTCGGCAGAGGAAGTTCGATTTCTGCGCGTGGCTGACCTATGAGGTCGGAAAGAACTGGGCCGAGGCTGATGCCGACGTGGGCGAGACGATTGACTTCCTGGAGTTCTATGCGCGGGAAGCACTGCGGCTCGATGCGGCGACCACTCCCATTCAGTATCCGGGTGAGAAGAATGTTCTGCGCTACATTCCGCTTGGCGTGGGCGCGGTCATTCCACCGTGGAATTTCGCGTTTGCCATCATGGCTGGCATGACGGCCGCCGCCATCGTTACGGGCAATACCGTGATCCTGAAGCCCTCGAGCGACTCGCCGACGATCGCCGCCAAGTTCGTGGAGATTCTCGAAGAAGCAGGCATGCCGGGCGGGGTGGTGAATTTCTGCCCGGGTTCGGGGGCTACCTTCGGCAATGCGATTGTCGAGCATCCGAAGACGCGCTTTATCGCCTTCACCGGCTCCAAGGAAGTCGGCCTCGATATCCATGAGCGCTCTGCGAAGACGCAGCCCGGCCAGATCTGGATCAAGCGCACGATCCTGGAAATGGGCGGCAAAGATTCGATTATCGTTTCGGCGGATGCGGAATTTGAGCGTGCGGTCGACGGCGTGGTCGCTTCAGCCTTCGGATTCAGCGGGCAGAAATGCTCGGCGTGCTCGCGCGTGATCGTGGAAGAGCCGCTCTACGATGTGTTTCTGGAGCGGTTGCGGGAGAAGGTTGAAGAGTGGACGGTCGGAGACCCGGTTAAGAATCCCAAAATGGGACCAGTGGTGAACGAAGGATCTCTGAAGACGATTCTCGAATACATCGAGATCGGCAAGAAGGAAGGCAGGTTGCTTACTGGCGGCAACGCCGTGCAGACGCCCGAGAACGGCTACTACGTCGAGCCGACCGTCTTTGCCGATATTGCTCCCGATGCCCGCCTGGCGCAGGAAGAGATCTTCGGTCCTGTACTTGCCGTGATTAAGGCAAAGGACTTCGACGATGCGCTGGCGATTGCGAATAACACCGAGTTCGGTTTGACCGGCGCGATTTATTCGAACGACCGGCGCAAGCTGGAGCGTGCCAGCGCCGAGTTCCATGTCGGCAATCTCTATCTGAACCGGAAATGCACTGGCGCGATGGTGGGTGCGCATCCCTTTGGCGGCTTTAATATGTCGGGGACGGATTCGAAGGCGGGCGGACCAGACTATCTGCTCCTGTTTACCCAGGCTAAGTCTATTGCGGAAAAAAAGGAAAATCTCTAAACCTAGACTATGTGTACCGTTAACCGGGACGTAAAACTTTGACAGATCCCTGTGGTACGCAGAAGAATGTCTCGAATCAAGGGGAGCACTTGGTGAGGAAGGTCCTTTGCGTTGACGACGATCCCGGAGTCATCCAGCTAAAGCGGTCGATCCTGGAAAAAGCCGGTTATGAAGTAACTGCCTGTAACTCCGCGGAAGAGGCCATTCGGGAATTAGACCGGGTTGTGTACGACGCGGTTGTAACCGACTGGCGGCTTGGTCCTGATAGCGGAAGGGCAGTTGTGGAAGCTGCAAAGGGAAAGACGCGGGCTGTCGTGGTGGTATCCGGATATGTGGCCGAAGCCTTTCAGGCTGCGGAGCCGATGGCAGACATTTATCTTGAAAAGCCTGCGCATCCCGGGGAGTTAGTGCAGATATTGAAAATCCTTCTGGAGTCGGGAGAGAAGTCACAGAAAGATTTCCCCGTCCAGGAAACAGCCTGATTTTGCAGACAAGATTTAGAACAAGTAGAAGCATGACTGCGCGCTGGAGTTACCAGCGCGCAGTTTCATTCTGGCACTACTGAGCCTGCAGGATGAGGTCGCCTGCGGCAGCCGCAGCTTCTGCGAGCATGCGGTGATGGATGGTAAAGAGCGCGAGCTCGAGCCGGTCGGAGACACCGGTCTTGTCGTAGATGCTGCGCAGGTAGTTCTTGATCACCTGTTCCGTCGTGGTCAGGCGCATGGCGATTTCCTTATTTTTGCAGCCCTGCACGATAAGCGCGACGATCTTCATTTCCTTGGGTGTGAGCCGATCACGGACGCGCGCGCCTACCAGATCCTCTTCCTGGAACCCATGTCCTGCTCCGGAAACCTGCACATCACGCTCACCGCGAACCACGCGGCGCAGGCAATCGATGAGTGCCGGGCCGGTCACGGAACGGTGTACAGCACCCTGGACGCCAGCCGAGAGATACGAACTTGTGGATTCGCTGTTCTCGGCAATCACGACACACAGGCTGCCTTGCGCGCGCGCTTTTTCAAGCAGCGACAGCAGGTTGAGTTTCAAAGCGGAAGCGAAGACGACGGTCGCCCCACGGAAGGTTTCGAGTACCTGATACAGGCGTTCCGCGTCGCCGCACTGGGCGATGATGCGGAAGTCATCCTCCATCGTAAGCACTTTGGCGGTGCCTGCACGATAGATAGCCTGATTGTCTGCCAGGATGATTTTGTTCATGGTTCCTGTCCGTACCTGTGTTTCTGCCAATAACTCAGGTACTTTCCTCTTAGGGTTGAATTGCTGATTACCCGTACACACAACCTATCGACCAAGGAGAGGCCCTAAACCCTGTGTCCTTTACTGAGACACAGAGAAAGTTCAAAACGTAGACCTGAAACACAGGAATGCGCTTGAAGGACATCAAAATTCTTTTGGTGAAGATGTAAGCAGACTATCCGAGAAATTCGGCTTTGGATACAAAAATCTCTCACAAAGTTTGATTTTTTATATTGCGAAATCGCCGGGGAAGTAGAGCACGACTACACTGAATTTATGGGTAAGCCGGTCATTCTCGCGGTTGACGATGACGTAAGTGTTCTGGAAGCAGTGGTTCAAGACCTGCGCCGGAAATATGGCGCCGAGTACCGCATCCTGCGCGCCGCCTCCGGCCAGGCTGCGCTTGATACCTGTCAACAGTTGCAGCAGCGGGGCGATGCCGTCGCTTTGTTTCTGTCGGATCAACGCATGCCGGGAATGTCCGGCGTGGACTTCCTGGAGAAGTCGCAGCAGATCTATCCGGAGGCGAAGCGCGCGCTGTTGACGGCGTACGCCGATACCGAGGCTGCGATCCGCGCAATCAATACGGCAAAGATCCACTACTACCTGACCAAGCCGTGGGATCCGCCGGAAGAACAGCTCTATCCGGTACTGGACGATCTGCTGGAAAACTGGACCGAGAAATACCGGCCGATTTTCGAAGGGATCCGGGTGGTCGGGCCACGGTGGTCAGCGCTGGATTTCCAGGTGAGAGACTTTCTTTCGCGCAACCAGGTGCCCTACGAGTGGCTCGATCCTGAGCGCGACAGCAAGGCGTTTGAGCTGCTGAACCGCTATCAGCTTGACGATCGTAAGCTGCCGGCGGTGTTGTTTGCCGATGGAAGCTCGCTGGTGCAGCCGAGTCAGACAGCACTGGCGGAGAAGGTCGGCCTTCGGACGCATGCGGAGAGGGACTTTTACGACCTGGTAGTGGTCGGAGCGGGGCCGGCAGGTCTGGCTGCCGCCGTATACGCGACCTCGGAGGGGCTGCGCACGCTTGTGGTCGAGCCGGAGGCGCCGGGCGGCCAAGCAGGCTCGAGTTCAAGGATTGAGAACTATCTCGGTTTTCCGTCTGGCCTTAGCGGGGCGGACCTGGCGCGGCGCGCCTATGTACAGGCATCGCGCTTCGGCGCGGAGTTCCTGACCCAGTGCGTGACCGGCCTCCGCGCGGAGAACCAGTACCGCCTGGTTCGCACCAGCGACAACCGGGAGATCTCCTGCAACGTATGCCTGCTGTCGGTCGGCGTGAACTATCGCCGGCTGAATGCTCCGGGCATTGACCGGCTCACGGGTGCCGGGGTTTATTACGGCGCGGCGCTGGTAGAGGCCCGATCCTGCGGAGATGAGGAGGTTTTCATCGTCGGCGGGGCCAATTCGGCCGGCCAGGCGGCGATGCACTTCTCAAAATATGCCCGGAAAGTGACGATGTTGGTACGTGCGGAGTCGCTTGTCCAGAGCATGTCAAAATATTTGATCGATCAGATCGCTGACACATCGAATATTGTGGTGGAGACCTGCGCCGAGGTGGTTGAGGCCATCGGTGAGGGCCGTCTGGAGGCAATCAGGATCAGGACCGACGAGGGCGAACAGACCCGAGCGGCCTCCGGATTGTTTATCTTTATTGGCGCTGCTCCTTCGATTCACTGGTTGCCGGAGACACTGATGCGCGATCCGAATGGGTTTGTGCTGACAGGAAACGACTTAAAGGTCGACGGCAAGCTGCCGCGCTGCTGGAAGGAAGATCGAGAGCCCTATCTTCTCGAAACCAGCATGCCGGGGGTGTTCGCTGCCGGGGATATCCGGCACGGATCGGTGAAGAGGGTGGCATCGGCAGTAGGCGAGGGCTCGATCTCGGTCCAGTTTATGCATCAATATTTGGCACGTTTTTAGTCGAAGAAGAGCGATAGATGGCAGAAAACACGATTTCGCTGGACGTTCAGAAAGTTTCCGCTCGCGAGCTGCTTGCGGAATTCCGTCAGATCCCTATTTTTCAACACGTGAAAGAACAGGATCTCGAATGTCTGGGCGAAATAGATATCGTCCACGTTGCAGCAGACACAGTGGTGATCGAGCCGGGGACTCCGGAACTTTATTTCTGGATACTGCTGGAAGGCGAAGTTCGCGTCAACAAACCGGAAGCAGATGGTGGAGACACCCTGCTCGGCACGCTGAAGCACGGTGACACCTCCGGCGAAGTGGCCCTGCTGACAGGCGCGACGGCGACTTCGGTGCGTGCGGTTGCGCTGATGCCAGCGCGCGCCATCCGCATGAGCGCCTCAAGCTTCTGGAGCCTGATGGGGACCTGCCCCACGGTTCGTTCGGGGATTCTGTCGAACATGGGCCGCCGCCTTGAGGCCTACCAGATGATCACGCTGCACAGGGAGAAGCTGATCTCACTGGGCACCCTGGCCGCCGGACTGATGCATGAGCTGAACAATCCAGGAACCGCTGCGAAACGGGCAGCGTCGCAGCTTCGGGAGAACCTGACCCGGCTGCAGGAGATCAGCCTGCGATTTACCCGCATGGCGTTGACTCCGGAGCAGAAAGACTGCATGCGGAACCTGCAGCAGGAGGTGCTGCGGTCGTGCAGGTTTGCCACGATCAGCACCCTGGACCAGGCGGACGCAGAGGACGAGCTGGCCGACTGGCTGGATAGCATTGGAGTTGTGAACGCCTGGCAACTGGCTCCGACCCTGGTTGCAATCGGCTGGAAACGCGAAGATATCGAATGCGCCCACGCCGCTTTCCCTGCAGAGATTCTCAGCGACACCCTCAACTGGCTTACCTCCCTTATCTCCAGCATTCAGCTTGTCGGCACTGTGGAAGAGAGCATCACCCGGGTTACAGACCTGGTGGTCGCGGTAAAGAAGTACGCCTATGACGACAAGAGCCGCCAGCGCGAAATCGACGTGCATGAAAGCATCATCAGCACGCTGACTATCCTTGCGCATAAGTTCCGGCATAAAGGGATCGCCATCGAGAAGAAGTTTTCGCCGGATATGGCGAAGGTGAAGTCGTCGGGTACCGGCCTGAGCCAGGTGTGGACGAACATTCTCGACAATGCGATCGACGCGGCGCCGGAAGGCGGGAAGATTGTCATTCGCACGTGGATGGAAGGCAGCGAGGTGCTGGTCGGTATTTGTGACAATGGACCGGGCATTTCCATGGAAGACCGGCAGAAGATTTTCGAGCCCTTCTTTACGACCAAGGCGGTCGGCGTAGGCACGGGGCTTGGACTTGATATCGCGCATCGTGTCGTGGTGGGCCAGTTCAATGGCGACATCACCTTTAACTCCGAGCCGGGGTCGACGGAATTCATCGTTCGGCTGCCATCGGAAAAGAAGTAGGCTCCCGGCGCTCGCCAGGAGCCTCGTTTTCTTGAGCCTGTCCAGCATTTATTCCCTTTCCCCTTTCCGCCGATAACCCTCTTAGCTGAACAACCGGGCCCTGTGGAACCCGTCTCCTGTTGCGGGGGCAGTATTGAGGGCTTTGAGGCGGGTGGGTCATGTTTGCGATCGTTGGCATTCTGCTGGTCTTCGGGGCAGTTATCGGTGGCTTTCTCATGGAGAAGGGGCATCTTGCTGTTCTGCTGCAACCGGCCGAGTTTCTGATTATTGCCGGCTCCGCAGCCGGCACTCTGTTGATTGCGAACCCGATGCACGTCGTGAAGAAAATCCTGTCGGGCACATTCAGCATTTTTGGCAAGGCGCCTTTCGGCAAGGAACGCTACATCAGCACCCTCAGGATGATGTATGAGCTGCTGAATAAGGCCAGGCGCGGAGGCATGCTGTCTATCGAGGACGACATCGAGAAGCCGGCAGAGAGCGTGCTCTTTCACCCCTATCCGCAGTTTCTGCGTGACGAACACATCCGTGACTTTGTATGCGACACGATGCGCATGGCTGTAACGGGTGGCGTAGAGCCATTCGACGTGGACCAGATGATGGACCTGGACATGGAAGTACGGCATCGGGAGACGAATCAGCCCGTCCATGCGCTGACGGCGGTTGCCGAGTCGCTGCCGGGGCTGGGCATTATTGCGGCGGTGCTGGGTGTCGTTATCACCATGGGCGCACTGGGCGGGCCTCCCGATGCGATCGGGCACAAGGTGGCTGCGGCGCTGGTAGGTACGTTTCTTGGCATCCTGCTCTGCTATGGGCTGGTGGGGCCTATCGGCGCGTACATGGGTAAGGCCGCGGAGGATGAGCATGCCTTCCTGTATGTGCTGCGGGTGCTGATGGCGTCCTTTATTAAGGGAAATCCCCCGGTGCAGGCGGTGGAGATCGCGCGGAGGGCGATTCCGCTGCATGTGCGGCCGAGCTTTGAAGAGGTAGAGGCAGCCTGCCGTGGAGAGCAGTCGGGCGCGAGGATGCAAGAGGAGGCTGCGTAGCGCATCGGCATGGCGAAGAGGAAAACCACCATCCTGATCAAGAAGGTCCAGCCGCAGGCGGTCCGGCACAGTGGTGCGTGGAAGGTCGCCTACGCTGATTTTGTAACCGCACTGATGGCGCTTTTCATCGTGTTGTGGCTGATGAATACGAGCGACCAGGTGCGCAAGCTGGTCGCGGGTTATTTCAATGACCCTATGGGCAGAGCATCGGTTACGGGCACCGATCGCTCCGGCTCAGCGGACAACCTGCCGCTGACGAAGAGCAATGTAAAGCAGTTGAAGCAGCGCCTGGAGCACGCGATTGAGCAGATGGCCGATCTGAAGGCGCTTGCGAAGCAGATCGAGATCACGGTGACGCCTGAAGGACTTCGGATCGAGCTGATGGAGACGAAGAACGGCGCTTTTTTCGAGACCGGGAGCACGGCGCTGAATGCCAGTGGCCGGGAGCTGCTGGGTTTGATTGCAAAAGAGCTTGGCGACATTCCCAACAACATTTCCATCGAAGGACACACGGACGCTCAGCCTTATTCCGACCCTGGGGGGTATGGAAACTGGGAGCTGTCGACAGACAGGGCCAATGCGGCGCGCAGGCTGATGCAGAGTACGGGGCTCCGTACCAACCAGGTTTCCCAGGTTCGCGGCTATGCGGACCAGAAGCTGCGCCTGCCGGAGCACCCGCTTGATCCGTCGAACCGGCGAATTTCCCTGATCGTTCAGTACATGGAGCGCTTGCCGGCTCCAGCCGCCGCTCCCATAGCCGTGACCGTTTCAAAGCCAGCTGGGGAAATGCCGGGCGCCTCCCAGGCATCTGCAGCCAAAACCGCGGCGCCGATGGTTGCTGCTGAGCCGGCCAAGCCTGCTTCACCGGCGGCCCGGATTGCGGAACAATTGTTGGCCCGGCTGCATCGACATTGAGTAAGCGCCACAATTTAAAGGGCGATTGTGCTATTGTTGGCTTCGAACCTTCTCTAAAAATCTGCTTTTGTGGACTGCGATCTCCCGCTTTCGGGGTATCCAAGCTCATTCCATAGGCATTTAATAATAAGAGGAGATTCGGCCGCTATTCCGCCCCGCTTGAAGAGAGGAGGAAAGCCGGTTGCACGTATCTGTTCGCCTTACCCCGCGGCGTAATCCTTTTGCGCCTGCATTGTTGATGCCAGGGAGCTCGCCCCGAGAGCAGCCCCTGAGCCGTTCGACATTATGGATGGCAGGCGGATGCCGAAGAGAATTACCCGTTATCTTGTATCGCTTTTTACACTTTTTGTTCTGTGTCAATTCATCAGCATCTATCTCAGCTGGCCCAAGCAGTTCATTCTTGGCGGCGTCAGCGTCGTCCTGGCCATTGCTCTCAACAGGCTCAATAAATCGCGCATTACCACGATCGCCCTGATGTTTCTTTCGATCGGGGCCACGCTCCGCTATGGATGGTGGCGTGTGCGTTCGATCATTGAATTCTTTTCGAACGAGGCGAATACCCGCGTCGGCATCGATGCCTTCCTGATGCTGTTGCTGCTTTCAGCGGAAGCTTACACGCTGGTCATCATGGTGCTGGGCTACATGCAGACGGCGTGGCCGCTGCATCGCGAGCCCATTCCGTTGCCTGCCGACGAAGAAGAGTGGCCGCATGTCGACGTCCTTATCCCGACATACAATGAACCGCTGTCTCTGGTTCGCTATACGGCGCTCGCCGCGGTCAACATCGACTATCCGCCGGAAAAGCTGCATGTCTACATCCTTGACGACGGCACTCGCGCGGACTTCCGCCAGTTTGCGGAAGAGGCCGGCATTGGCTACGTGGTGCGCGAGAAGCACAACCATGCGAAGGCAGGGAACATCAATCATGCGCTGACGCAGATGTCGTCGCCGCTGGTGGCGATCTTCGATTGCGATCACGTGCCCACGCGCAGCTTTCTGCAGGTCACGGCGGGATGGTTTCTTGCCGATCCGAAGCTGGGCATGCTGCAGACTCCGCACCATTTCTATTCGCCGGACCCTTTCGAGCGAAACCTGACGCGCTACAAGACGATTCCGAATGAAGGCGAGCTCTTTTACGGGCTCATCCAGGATGGCAACGACTTCTGGAATGCCACGTTCTTCTGCGGCTCCTGCGCGGTGCTGCGGCGTACTGCTCTGAACGATGTTGGCGGTGTCGCGGTCGAAACCGTCACCGAGGACGCGCATACCTCGTTGAAGATGCAGAAGCGCGGCTGGAACACTGCATACATCAATATTCCGCAGGCTGCGGGGCTGGCGACGGAGACACTGTCGGCGCACGTGGGGCAGCGTATCCGCTGGGCGCGCGGCATGATTCAAATCATGCGTGTCGACAACCCGTTGCTGGCGCGGGGACTCAAGTTTACGCAGCGGCTCTGCTATTTCAATGCGATGGCGCATTTTCTTTATGCCGTGCCAAGACTGGTCTTCCTGTGCGCGCCGCTGGTGTACATGTTGCTGGGCCGCACGATCATTCCCGGCTACTGGGTTGTGATTGTTGCGTATGCGCTGCCGCACCTGGTGCTCTCGAGCCTTACCAACTCGCGTATCCAGGGCAAATTCCGTCATTCGTTCTGGAACGAAATTTACGAGACGGTGCTTGCGCCTTACATCCTCGCGCCAACGCTGCTGGCTTTGATCAATCCGAAGCTGGGCAAGTTCAACGTGACGGACAAGGGCAGCACCCTGGCTGAAACGCGTTTCGACCGGCACATCGCAGCTCCGGTGTCTTGGATGATGTTCCTGAATTTGCTGGGCATGCTGATGGCTCCTTACCGGCTCTTCGTTCTCGATCCTCAGCATCCGGGAACGGTGATTGCCAATCTCTTCTGGATTGTCTTCAACATGGTGATCCTTGGTGTGTCGGCCGCGGTTGCATACGAGCAGCAGCAGCGGCGCTCCTCGGTGCGCGTGGATGTGAGGATTCCGGTGAGAATTACATTGCCGGATGGCCACATTCTTGAAGGTACGACGGTCGATATGTCTGTCGGTGGATCGGATATTCGCGTCGCGCGCCCGGAGAATGTCTCCTATCGCGATGTGCTGCATCTATCTTTCCCGCAACATACCGGCGATGCCGAAGTGCCGGCGCGGGTGGTGGGCATCAAGGGCGAAGGCATGCGGCTGAAGTTTGAGCCGATGAGCATCGCTGAGCAGGAGACGCTGACGCGTGCCATTTACTCGCGGGCCGATGCGTGGCTCGATTCGCGCCGTACCGGCGAGGTAGATCGTCCGCTGCTGAGCCTGGCGCGCGTGATCCGGTTGTCTTTTATCGGCATCAAGCAGGTGGCCAAGAGTGTCGTCACGAAGCAATCCAGCGGCGGCAAAGAACTGCCGGTGGCGCGAACCGCAAGCACGATCCTGTTATTCCTTCTGCTGTTCGTGCCGGCGCGGCTTACGGCACAGATCACGTCTGTCGATCCTGCTGCTGAAGCCGCGGTAAAGGCCACCGACAGGACTTATGAGGTCAGCCTGAAGGATATGGGCGCTCCCGGCACGATCGAGATGCATGGTCCGCATTCCTTCTACTCGGTACATTTCACGTTGCCTCATGCCCTGGTGCCGGGAAAGGCGTTGCTGAATTTGAACTACCGCTTTGCTCCGGGACTGGCTGCGAATTCCGGGTCGTTCAAGGTCGCGATCAATAACACGAATTTTGCCACGCTGCAGGCGCCTTCAAGTCCGGGGCAGAGCAACGACTACTCTTTCACGACACTGACCGTTCCTGAAGACATGCTGGCGCGTGAGAATACGCTGACGTTCGAGTTTAACGGGAGCGGCGTGATGCAGTCGGAGGTCCAGGAGCGCGCGAACGTACTGGGAAGTATCGGTGTCTCTTCAACACTGCAGGTAAGCGGGGAAGCGATTCCGATGAGCAACGATCTGAGCCTGCTGCCGCTTCCGTTGCTCGATACTGACCTGCAGACCTCGACCACTATCCCCTTCGTCTTTCTGACGCAGCCTACCGTCGGCACATTGCAGGCAGCAGGGGTGGTGGCATCGTGGCTTGGTTTGCTCTCCGGTCCGCGCCCGGTGAAATTTACCGCATCGGTCGGTGTGATTCCTCCCGGCAATGTCGTCGTCTTTTCCAACCTGCCGGCCCAACTGCCTGAATCGCTGCAGTATCCTTCGGCGGCCAATGCCTACGTCGCGCTGCGCCGCAATCCTAACGACCCGACCGGCAGCGTGCTTGTTCTTGGCGGGCGAGACGACGGGCAGTTGCTTGCGGTTGCGCAAAGTCTTGCCCTGAAAGCGAAGGTAAGCCAGGCGGGCGCGCACATGAGTGGGGCACTGCACGGCGATACCTACACGCTGAGTGATTATCGTCTTCCCGATCCGCGTGAGAACGATGACGCACCTCGCTGGATGCCGACGGACAAGCTTCTGTCGCTGGCAGACTTCGGTGCGCCCGGTTCGCTGGTCAGCGACGGATCCGAGTCGCTTCCGGTGTATTTTCGTGTGCCGCCCGATCTGTTCTATGGAGAGATGCAGCAGCTTCATCTGCATGTCGAATATCGTTACAACGCGCAGGCGCTCGCCGCGGGATCTGCCTTGCGTATTTACCTGAACGGAATGCTGATCAATGAAGCGCCTTTGCCTGCGGGAGAGGGAACGAGCGACCGTAAGCGTGAGGTGATGGTGCCGGTAACGGAGATGCGTCCGTTCGGAAACACATTGCGCTTTAATTTTGACTTTGTCCCGCGTGATCGCAGCCACATCGGAGAGAATGCCGCTTCTACGTTGCACGGAGAGGTGTTGCCGGCTTCGACGCTCGACATCCGCGGATTCAGCAACTGGGCGAAGATGCCTGACATCGAGCTGTTCTCAAATGCCGGTTTCCCTTTTACGCAGAAGGCCGATCTTTCCGAGACGACCGCCGTGCTGCCTGCGGCGCCCAGTCCTGATGAGATCGCACTCTACCTGCAGATGATGGCGCACTTCGGCACGCAGACAGGTTATCCGGTGCTGAGGGTGACCGTGGCGGGTCCGGATACATCCATCGCGAGCGATCGCGATTACCTGATTCTCGGAACAGTGGCAGACCAGCCTGCGTTCCATTCGCTTGCCCCTTATCTGCCGGTTACATTCGACGTGAACGGGATACATATCAAGGAGATCAGCAAGCTGCTCTCGCCCTTTCAGGCACTGTGGAACAAGATCGACGGAGAGTTTGAGGAACCTCATTATCCTTCGAGCCGGGGCGGAATGCCCGATGCGATGATCGAAGGCTTTGAATCTCCGTACGCCTCCGGCAGATCGGTGGTCCTGGTGGCGCTTAAGGATGATGCATCGAGGAAAGACTTTGTAGGGGCCTTCCTTGAGCGCTACCAGTCAAGCGATATTGCGCACACGGTCAGCCTGTTGCGTGGCGGACACTTTACGTCCTACGACGCGAAGACGACGGTCTACCACGTAGGCAATATCTCCTGGTACACGCGCTTGCGTATCTGGCTTACCCAGTACTTCTGGGTGCTGCTGCTGGCAGGAGGAGCTTTGAGCCTGCTGGTTGCGTCATGGACCAATGACTACCTTGCAGATCGAGCCAGAAGGCGGATTGGCGTGGCCGAACTGCGCAAGGCTATGAGTTAGCCGGAACTGACTCCGCGTCCGGTATGGGCGTGACCGGGACTTCCAACGCACTTACGAACCTCGGAAAGAACTCAAAGGCTGCTGCTACGGCAGTGAGTTCGATCATCTGCGCGTCGGTGAAGAAGTTTTTTGCTGCGGCATAGGCTGCGTCGTCGATGGCGTGCGTGTCCTTGTGGAGCCTGTCTGCATAGCGGAAGCCCGCCTTTTCGGCATCGGTGAATGGCCCAGCTTCAAAGTTCTTCATACCCTCGACCTGTTCGGGGCGTGCGCCTGCCAGCTTCGCGAGGTGGGTGTGAGAAGAGATGCAGTATTCGCAGTCGTTGAGATAGGCCACGCGTGCAGCGATGAGCTCCTTGTACCAGCACTCGAGTGAGCGCGTTTCCATGAGCGGTTTGAGGAATGCTGCAAAGCCCAGCGCAAGCTCCGGTACATTGGCGACCGTCTTGAACATGTTGGGAACAACGCCGCGTTCGGCGAGAAGCTTGTCGTAGAGAGGGGTAAGTTCAGCGGCGACTTCATCGCGTTCGAGCATGCGGATGCGCCCTTGTTGTGTGTTGCTGCTCATGGAAATCTCCTGTTAAAGGCCTTTGTAGAGTCCGCCATCGACGAGCAAGGTCTGCCCGGTGATGAAGGATGCGCGATCGGAAGCAAGCCAGACAATGGCGTCGGCAACTTCATCGGCTTCGCCTACCCGTTGCAGTGCTGTCTGGCTGCCGAGGCGCTTGAAAAAGTCGTCTTCACTGATGCCTTCTTCGGCGGCGCGGTTCTGTACCAGATGCTTCAGGCGGCTGGTCGCCGTATAGCCGGGGCCAACATTGTTTACGGTAATTCCGTCTCTGCCGAACTCGTTCGAAAGACTTTTCACCAGGCCGAGCACACCTGCGCGTACCGCGTTCGAGTAGACGAGTTCATAGACAGGTTGGCGCGTTGCAACTGATGTGAGGGTGACAATGCGGCCCCAGTGTTTTTTCCGCATCCATGGGATCACTGCGTGAGCAAAGTAGACCACGCTCATAAAGTTCAACTCTATGGCCCTATGCCATTCCTCGGTATTCGTCGAAAGAAACATCTTCGGCGGAGGGCCGCCAGCATTGGTGACACAGATATCGATTCCGCCGAATTGCGCCGCTACCCTGGCAACGAAGTCGTTGACATCTTTTTCCGAGGTCACGTCGAGTGGGTAGGCAAAGACTTCAGCGCCATGATTGTTACGAATTTCGTCGGCGGCTGCGCGCAGCTTCTTTTCGTCGCGTGAACACATAGCTACGCGTGCGCCTTCCTGCGCGAATTTTCCTGCCGCGGCGCGGGCGATACCATCACTCGAAGCGCAGACGATGACGCTGCGGCCTTTCAGTCCCAGATCCACCTGCTACTCCTTGGTTGCAACGCTTTGGTGACGAAGATAGGCATCGTTGCCAGAGATCCAGTCCTGGCGCGGCGGATCGAAGATGTCTAGGTCCACGGTGTCTTCGAGGGCAAAGGCTTCGTGCGGAACGTTCGGAGGAATGCAGAGCACTTCGCCTGCGCTGACAATGATGTCCTTGCCTGCGACAACGAAGCGCAATGCCCCCTCCAGGATGTACGAGACCTGCTCGTTTGCATGGCTGTGTTCGGGAACGTGTGCGCCTTTCTTCAGAAGGACACGTGCGAGCATGACATTGGTCCCGACGATGAAGTGGCGATCCAGGGTGTCGTTCATTTTTTCGACGGGAAGATCATTCCATTTTGTGAGAGTGACGCCATTCTCGGTGCTCAAGTTTCCTCCGCGATACGTTTTTGCGCACTTCCACGATAACGCGGGAAGGCAGATCTGTCAGGCGAGGCAATTCGCAATTGTGTGGCATTCTACCTACGTGGTTTGACGGGTATGTTTTCTGTCGTGGAGGAAACCTTGCGGGTTGGAATGATCGGCACCGGCGCTATCGCAGCCAAGCATGCGCAGGCATACCGGAATATCGGTTATGAGATCGTCGCGTGCACGAATACGACCGAGTCGCGCGGCAGGGAGTTCGCGGCTGCGACGGGAGCTGAGTTTTTTGCGACAGCGGAAGAGGTTTGCAACGATCCTCGAGTCGATTTCGTGGATGTGTGCACGATGCCCGACTATCGGCTGCAGGTCATCGAGATGTGCGCGCGCAACGGTAAGCATGTGCTGGTGCAGAAGCCGATGGCGATCGCGCTCGATACTGCGGAACGGATGATCCTGCTTGCTCAGGATGCGGATATTACGCTTGGTGTCGTCAGCCAGCATCGCTTCGATGATTCGGCGATCTTCCTGCGCAAGGCTATTGCCGAGGGCAGGCTTGGCGAAATCCTCCAGGCAGATGCTTATGTGAAGTGGTATCGCTCCGCGGAATATTACAGCCGGCCGATCAAGGGCAGCTGGGCGGTTGAGGGAGGCGGCGCTCTCATCAACCAGGGGATTCACCAGGTGGACCTGTTGCTGTATCTTGCTGGAGCGGTCGATGAGGTCTCCGGCTACTGGAAGCTCGGTGCGCTGCATCGCATCGAGTCGGAAGATTTAGTGACCGCGGTCATGCACTACGCTTCTGGTGCGATTGGCGTGATCCAGGCGGCGACGGCTATCTGGCCGGGTTATCCTGAGCGCATTGAGATTCATGGCACGAAAGGTTCGGCGATCATCACGGGTGACAGGCTTACGACCTGGGATGTGAAGGACGATAGCGGAGAGCCTGCGCCTGTTGTGGGGGCAGGCGCATCGGGTGCTTCCGATCCCATGGCGATTTCGCTTGTGCCATTCGAGCGGCAGTTGAAAGATTTCGGCGATGCCTGCACGCAGCGCCGTCCGCCTGCCTGCTCCGGCGTCGACGGCTACCGTGCATTGCAGCTTGTGCAAAGCATTTACACCTCGTGCCGTGAGGCGCGAAGGGTTTCCATTCCCGCTGTTCACTTTTAGGAGAGATATGCCGATTGCTGATGACCTTGCGAAGATTGCGGTACAGGAGTCGGAGCTTGTTTTCCCAAGCTTCGATGCGGAGCGCGCGTGGAAGCTCGGTTCGAAGCTGCGGCAGTTTGCCACGGAACGCAATCACAAGGTAGCGATCGATGTGCGGCGCTTCGGGCAGCAGCTGTTCTTCACCGCGCTTGCCAATACGACCCCGGACAATTCCGAGTGGGTGCGGCGCAAGAGCAACGTGGTGGCGCGATTCCTGCGCAGCTCCTATGCCGTTGGTCTGCAGCTACAACAGAAGAATAGCGACATGATGCAGAAGTATGGATTACCGCTCTCGGACTATGCTTCGCATGGCGGGAGCTTTCCTCTGCATGTCCGTGGAGCGGGGGTGATCGGTGCTGTGACCGTATCGGGACTCGCGCAGCGCGAAGACCATGGCCTGGTGGTCGAGGCACTCTGTGCTCTGCTCGGCAGAGATCACAACGAGTTTCGCCTGCCCGTCGAATAAGGATCGGCCCGCCGTGCATGGCGGGCCGATGAGGATTAGCAGTCGAGGCCGGCGTTCTTCAGTGCGGCCTTCATGTCCTGCATGCTCTTGCGCGTGGAGGCCTCGGGAGTTCCCGCCCCGCGCCAGTGCGTTTCAAGGCTTACGGCGTAGTGGTAGCCGTCGCGCTTGAGTGCGCGGAACTGACCGACCCAGTCAACAACGCCGGTGCCTACGGGCTGCCAGTCGAATTTGCCGCCTTCCCTGCGTGTTGCGTTCTTGCAGTGGCAGTGCCCGATGCGGTCGAAGGGAATGGCCTTGTAGTCGTCCGGGTAGGGCACGTCGCCTGCAAAGGTAGCCGAGTTGCCCGGGTCCCAGTTGAGCATGAAGTTCTTGTTGGTGATTTCTTTCAGCAACTCCGCCGCTTCCTTGCCGCTGCCGGTGTTACAGGCCATTTCATTTTCGAGCAGCAGGATGACGTTGTGCTTTGCGCATTTGTCAGCGGCTTCGCGAAGCTTGTCATTCATGGCGGCGCGATAGGGCTTCGGGTCTTCGAGACGCCAGAAGTCGAAGCAGCGCAGGCGATCGGTCTGGAAGGCCTTGGTCAGCTCCAGGCAGCGTTCGAGGAGAATGTCCTGCTGCTTGAAGTCGAAGTCGGCGTGGAACTGGTCGCGATGCGGGCTCTCTTTCGAGATAGGAGCGCCGGGCCAGTCGGTCTTGAAGAGCGGACTGGCGATGTCGGTCACGCGCAGCTTGTACTTTTCGAGAATGCGGCGCGCTTCGGCGATCTCCTTCGAGTCGAGATCGGTGATGTTCTTGTTCCACATGCCGCGAAGCTCGATCCACTGAAGACCGAAGTCGTTTGCTGCGACAGAGCAGGCGTGATCGAAGTCCTGACTGATTTCATCGTTGATGACGGCGACACGAAACTGGCAGCTCATACGCGGATTCCGATCTTCTCTTCGAGGTATTTCTTGCTGATTTCAGCGGACTCTTTCGGTGTGCGATCGATGCCGGGACGTTCTCCGTCGAGCTCGATGATGCCCCAGCCGCGGAAGTGGACCTCGTTGAGTGCCTTGAAGATTGCGGGGAAGTCGACGCGGCCTTGTCCCAGCTCGGCGAACTGGTAGCCGCCCTTTGCGGCAGAGCTTGGTGTTGTGTCCTTGAGGTGCAGGAAGAGCAGGCGGCCTGCGTACTTGTGAATCGCCTTTACGGGATCGCCGCCGCCCTGCACATAGTGGCCGGTGTCGAGCTCAAGCTTCACGTAGCGCGGGTCGGAGGCTTCGAGGATCGCGTCTACCGCTTCTGGCGGCTGACCGATCGAATCCATGTGATTGTGGAAGCCCAACTGAATGCCGTAATCGGAGATGCGTTTGCCGACTTCAGTGAGGAATGCGGCCTCGGTCTTGTAATCGGCGGCATTGTAGGTGCGGCCTTTTTCGAAAGAGCCGACGAGCTGCAGATACTTTCCGCCTGCGGCTTTCAAATACTTTGCGTGCTCGACGTGCGTGGCGATGAGCTTGTCGTGCTCGGAGGGAGAAAGCGTCGCATTGCCGCTTGAGAATGCTACAAAGGTGAGCTTGTGCTGGGCGAGCAGATCTTTCACCTTTACGGGGTCGGGCATTTCCTTCAGCAGGTTCGATCTGAGCTGAATGCCGGGATAGCCGACGGCGGAAATGTCTTCAATCGCCTGCTCATCGTGGCCGTCCCAGGTGATGGCCGCATAGCCGATCTTGATATTCGATGGTCCGTGATGGATGGGCGTGTCGAAGTAAGCGAGATCCATCGGCGGATAGAGGGGTGGCGGCGCTGCGGCCAGCGCAGTCGATGGGAGCTTGGCGACGACTCCCGCTGCGGCCAGGCCTAAGAGAAATTCACGGCGTGAGGCGGACATCAAAGTTCCTCCTGGTTCGGAAGACGGATTCGTGGCCGCAGAGGCCGCCACGAACGCTAGAAATTTTCGCAGATATAGTTCTATGCCACAACAATCTGCTCTGTCCAGCGCGCCGGTTCGGCGGCTGGATTGAGCTTAGCTCTGTAAGCGGGCCCGGATAAGGATGTTCAGGACAATCATGAGCACGGCGGAGCAGGGGATTACCATGAGCGCTGTGCGCAGGCGCTTCGGGTCACCCCCGGCGATTCCGCCGATAACGCGTGAGCTGACGGCGAGGCCCGCCCATCCACAGGTGATGACGAAGCCGAGGGCGGTGCCGGTCATGGCCGGGAAGGCGTCGCCTACGATGGCCAGCGTGGTGGGAAATACTGGAGCCATGGCCACGCCTGCGAGACCGACCCAGACAGTGGCCATGAGCGGGCTGCTGGTGCGCAGCATCAGGAATGTTGTCACCGCCATGGTTACAGATGCGAGCAGCGTCACGGTCACGGCGGGGACGTGGATGAGGATCGGCGAGACGGCGAGGCGCCCGACCAGCAGGCCGAGAGCGAAGCCGAGCGAGAGGATGGTCAGCGCCTTCGATTCGGGGATGCCCTGCGCGATCAGGTGGCGCGGCAGCCAGTTCCAGACACCGACTTCACAGGTGATGTAGAGGAAGAGAAAGAGGCCGAGCATGAGCAGCAGCGGATTCTGCAGCAGGGTGCCGAGGCCTGCCCATTGCACGCTGTGTTCGCCGGTGGGTCCGGGCATTTTCGTCAGGAACTCAAAGACGAGAGTGAGCACGGTGAAGCCGGCTATGGCGTAGCAGAGCTTGACCCAGTTCTTGCCGAAAACTCTTGCCGTAATCAGCGGCGTAACGAGTCCGCCGAGTCCGAAGAAGAGGTTCACCAGGTTCAGCTCTGTGCCGCGATGCGCTCCGCCGAGATCGCTGGCGAGGGCGTTGGCGCTCGTGATTAAGATGCCTCCACCTACGCCGAGCAGGAAGAGCAGCCCGAGGATGCTCTTGTATCCCGTTGACTTAGGCAGTGCGAAGAGCGCTGCAGAGATCAGCGCGAGGCCGAGCACCAGGCCGATCTTTTTGCCTTCGGCATCGAGCAGCGGGCCGACGGCGAGCGAGGCGAGGATGAGGCCGAGAGCTTGTGCAAAGGCGACGCTGCCGTTCTGGCCGGGTGTGAGCGAGAAGCGGTCCGAGAGGCCGGGCAGAATGCTCCCCAGTGTCGCGGCGATCATTCCATAAACGAAGATGGCGAGGATTACGGCGAGGATCAGCACCGGGGAACCTTTCTTGCGACGAACGTTATTTTGCTACATCCACCCATGCGCGGGTGCGGTTGCTCTCGGACTCGGCATGCATGATCTTCATGCCGCGCAGTCCGTCGGCGAACTGCGGATAATCGGCAGGCGCGGAGGGATCGGCGATGGATGCGTAGAAGCGGCGGAAGATCTGCTTGAAGGTGTCGTCGTAGCCTTCGCTGTGTCCGCCGGGCAGGTCGGCGTAGAGGCTGGCGGCGGGCTTCATGAGGCCGGGGTCTTTGATGTAAATGCTGTTGGCGGTGTCGCGATGACCGACCCAGAGCTCGTCGGGGCGTTCCTGGCTCCATGCGACGGAGGCCTTCGAGCCGCAGACTTCGATCATGAGGCCGTTCTTGCGTCCGGCTGCGAGCTGGCTGGCTGCCATGGTTCCGCGCGCGCGGTCGCCCATGTGGAAGATGACGCTCCCGTAGTCTTCGGTGCTGACCGGTGTATCAACGCCGGGCGTTGCCGACTGTGTGAAGGTCTGTACGGAGCCTGTCGGGCGCTTGCGTGTCTTGTGGAAGGTCTGCAGATCGCAGCAGAGCGAGCTGACACGCAGTCCGGTGAGGTGTTCGGCGAGGTCGAACCAGTGTGAGCCGATGTCGCCCATGGTGCGCAGTTCGCCTCCCGCGGCTTCTTCAATGCGCCAGTTCCAGTCGGTGGGAAAGAGCAGCCAATCCTGAAAGTAGCGGCCCTGAACGGCGAGTACGTCGCCGAGGTCTCCGTCTTCGATCATGCGGCGCATCTGCTGCACCATCGGGTAGAAGCGCAGATTGTGGCAGATGGCGTTGCGCAGCTTGCGCTCGGCGGCGAGGTCTACGATTTCCTTCGAGGCCTCGACACTCGTTGCCAGCGGCTTCTCGCAGAGCACGTGCTTGTTGGCGAGCAGCGCATCCTTCGACATCTGGTAGTGCAAGGCATTGGGCGTGCAGACGTGGACGGCGTCGATTTCAGGATCGGCCAGCAGTTCGTGATAATCGGTGACGGCCTTGGGAACGTCGAAGCCCGAGGCCAGCTTCTGCGCGGCTTCGAGGGTGCGTCCGGCGATGCCGGCGACTTCTACGTTCGCGGTGCGCCGCAGTCCTTCAAGATGCACGCGGCCCATGAAGCCGGTGCCGAGAATCGCTACTTTGATTTTTTTCATATCTGTCTTTAAACCCACCACGCCGCTGCTGGCTTTTCTTTGATGACGATGCCGTTCAGGAAGTGCGCCGCCTTGGCGAGACCTTCTTCTGGTGACATCAGGCTGTCTTCGTGTTCGATGGAGAGCGCGCCATCGTAGCCGAACATGCGCAGCGTGGAGACGAACTCCTTCCACCAGCCGGCGTCGTGGCCGTAGCCGCAGGTGCGGAAGATCCATCCGCGATTCGGCTCGTCGGTGTAGGGCTTGGTGTCGAGCACGCCGGTCTTTGGCAGGTTGGTGGTGTAGATCTGCGTGTCCTTGGCGTGGACGTGGAAGATCGCGTCGCCCAGCACGCGGACAGCGGCGATGGGATCGATGCTCTGCCAGAACATGTGGCTGGGGTCGTAGTTGCAACCGAGCGACGGGCCGGCGATGGAACGCAGGCGCAGCAGCGTCTCAGGGCTGTAGGCCAGGAAGCCGGGATGCATCTCGATGGCGATCTTCACGCCGTGGTCGGCGGCGAACTTTGCGTGCTCGGTCCAGTAGGGCGTGGCGATCTCGTCCCACTGCCACTTGAGGACGTCGAGATATTCAGGCGGCCAGGGGCAGGTGACCCAGTTGGGAGCCTTCGCGGTCGGCGAGTCGCCGGGGCATCCGGAGAAGTCGACGATGGTGGAGACGCCGAGTTTTTCGGCTAACAGGATCGTCTTGCGGCTGGTTTCGTGCGCCTTGGCGGCGACTGCCTTGTCTGGGTGCAGCGCGTTGCCGTGGCAGCTGAGGGCGCTGATGCTGAAGCCGTACTTGTCGAGGGTCTTCTGGAACGTATCGAGCTCGCTCTTGTTATCGAGCATGGAGAGCTTGCAGTGGGCGTCGCCGGGATAATTGCCGGTGCCGAGCTCGACGGTCTGGATACCGAGCGATTGCAGTTTCTCGAGGACAGCTTCGAGCGATAGCTGCGCAAGCAGCGGGGTGAATACTCCAACGCGCATGTTTTCCTCAGTGCCGGTTTGTTGTGGATCAGGTTTCGCGACAGGCGGATGGGCCTGTCACTCTGCAAAGGAAGATTAAAGCATTTCGCCTGATGCTGTGTAGTCGCAGGATGGCCTGCGACTACCGGAGAATGAGATTCAGCGTAGGCTGAAGGGCTTGGGAACCACCGCGCCCAGCTCGGCAAATTCGGCGTCGCTGAGTTCGAACGATGCCGCGCCGACGTTTTCTTCGAGATGTGCTGCCGAAGATGTTCCGGGGATGGGCAGCATCGCCGGCGAGCGGCGTAAGAGCCATGCCAGCGAAACGACGATGGGCGAAACTCCGCGAGCCCCGGCGATCTTTTCGACGACTTCGTTGGCCTTGCGATTTTGCGCCAGCGGACTCCACGGCAGGAAGGCGATGCCGTTCGCTTCGCAGTGATCGAGGAGGTAATCCCACTCGCGGTCGGCGAAGCTGTAGCGGTTCTGCACGGAGACGATGGGCACGATCTTGCGGGCGCGTTCGAGGTGTTCCTGCGTGACGTTTGAGAGTCCGACGAGATGAACCTTCCCCTGCTCGCGCATCTTCGCGATGGCTTCCATCGAGGCATCGAAGGAGACGGCCGGATCGGGAACGTGCAACTGGTAGAGCGCGATGCGGTCGAGTTTCAGCCGCTTCAGGCTGCCTTCGACGGCTTCGGCGAGATGCTTCGGGCTGGCGTTGTGCAGCCATTGGCCGGGGCCTACGCGTGTCCATCCTCCTTTGGTGGCGATGACTAAGTCTTTGGGATAGGGATGGAGAGCCTCGGCGATGAGATTTTCTGAGACTTCAGGGCCGTAGGAATCGGCCGTGTCGATGAAGTTGATGCCCAACTCAACAGTGCGGCGAAGTGTGGCGAGAGCAGCCTCGCGGTCGGCGGGAGGTCCCCAGACGCCCTGGCCGGTGATGCGCATGGCTCCGAAGCCGAGGCGATCGACGGTGACTTCGCCGCCAAGCTGGATCGTTCCAGCGTTGGCGGCTGAGGGATTCGTTGCCATTTGAATTTTTCTCCGGAGCAGTGAGGCGGGATGCAGGGTGAAGGTCTAGACCTTCACCTCCCAGCCTTTTTCGTATTCGCGATCCCAGTACTTCATCGCTTCAGGATCGTTCTTGATGTGCGCCGTCTGGGTGTCGATCGAGAGCTGGCGACCGACGAAGTAGGAGATGTTGGTGAGCAGCAGTGACATGACGCTGACCGCTCCGACCTGGATGGGAGAGTTGAGCTTTTCTCCGGACTTGATGCCGGCGATGAAGTTGGCGAAGTGATCGTCGGTCATCTGGTCGGAGCCGAGCAGATCGTTGGTCGAGGTCTGGTGTCCCGTCGCGAACTCGTCGGTCTTCTTGCCCTTCCAGTCGTAGACCTCGTAGCCGTCGCGATCGAGGATGACCGAACCCTTCGTGCCGTGGATCACCATGCCGCGTTCGCGATTGTAGAGACGCATGCCATTGCAGCTGCGGCCCTCCCAGGAGATGGTCTTGCCGGAGTATTGGAAGCTGGTCACCAGCGTGTCGTAGAACTGCCAGTCGTCCTTGAACTGGTAGCGTCCGCCGGTTGCGTTGACGGACTCGGGATGCTCAACCTGCAGCGCCCAGCGGCAGATGTCGAACTCATGCGTGCCGTTGTTGAGCGCTTCGCCTGTGCCGAAGCGGCGCAGCCAGTGCCAGTTGTAGGGATGGATATTGTCCTTGTAATCGCTGCGCGGAACCGGTCCCTGCCAGAGATCCCAGTCGAGCGTGGCCGGCACAGGCACTGGCTTGCCGATGCCCATGGACTGGCGCGTGTTCACGTACCAGCACTTGGCCATGTAGGTTTCGCCGATGAGGCCGTCGTGAATCTGCCCGATGATCTTGATGGTGTGCTTCGAGGAGCGCTGCTGGTCGCCCATCTGGATGAGCTTGCCGTGCTTCTGCTGCGCGGCGACGATCAGTTCGGCTTCGCGGGGATTGTGGCTGCAGGGTTTTTCGACGTAAACGTTTTTGCCGGCCTTCACGCCGAGCACCGCCATGGGCGTGTGCCAGTGGTCGGGAGCGGCGATGGTGATGGCGTCTACGTCCTTTGCGGCGAGGATTTCCCGGAAATCCTTCGTAGCGGCGGGCTTATAGCCGAGCACCTGCTCGGTCTTGTTCACATACTTCTCGCGGATGGTCGTATCGACGTCGCAGACGTGCGTGACGCGGACAGAGGAGCTGTTGGCATGCATACCGGCGAGGTGCGCGTAGGCGCGGCTGTTAAGACCGATGATCGCGAAGTTCAGCTTGTCGTTTGAGCCCATGATCTGGGCATAGCTTTTGGCCGTGGAACGGATCGCCGCGCTGGCGGCGGTGACTGCCATGCCGTCCAGGAAGGTACGTCGAGAGATCATACTGCCTCCACCTTTTGTCCTTCTCCAGTGGGCGAGGATCCGGAACGGTATCCCTTATACACGATTTAGTTGCAGGTTGAAACCAACACGCGATACCGTGGCCTTCCCTGCAATCGGCGTGAGCCTCACCACGGGATGCGATACTGTTGCACAAACGCGAGCGGACGAAAGCCGTTGCAGGCAGGCACAAAACCGCAATTCCGGAGGCAGGTGCTCAACCATGCGGCGAGTTGATCTTGCAAATATTGAAACGGCATCGAATGAGACCACGCGAAATATCAATCGCAACCTGGCGCTGAACCTGATTCGCGCAAGGCAGCCGATTTCGCGTGCCGAACTGGCGCGGCTTTCCGGCCTGCAGCGCAGCACGGTCTCGCTGATCGTGGAGCAGCTGATTCGCGAGAAGTGGGTTGTTGAGGGAGCGCGGGGCAGATTGCCGCGCGGCCGGCGGCCTACCTTTCTGAAGCTGAATGAGCTGCGTGCCATCATCGTGGCCGATGTCCACCCGGGCAGCGCGATTCTTGCGCTGGCCGATGTGAGCGGCAACCTGCAGTGGCAGGAGACGATTGCCCTGTCTCAAGATCCCAAGGCAGGCGTGAAGCAGATTGTCACGGCGATCAAGGCGCTGGTGAAGCGGCATCCCGATCGCATCTTCGAGGGCATCGGCATTAGCGTGCCCGGCGGTGTGGATGACAAGCAGCAACTGATCTTCGCACCCAACCTGAAGTGGACGAACTTTGACATCCGCAGCGCGCTGGAGCGGGGAACCGGCCTGCACGTCGAGCTTGAGAATGCCGCGAACACATGCGTGCTGGGAGAGATCTGGTTTGGGCAGACCAGCGGTGTGAGTCACATGGCGGTGGTCGCCGTGGCGGAGGGCATCGGCGTGGGCGTCATCAGTAATGGACACCTGGTGCGGGGGCTGCATGGCATGGCCGGTGAGTTCGGCCATGTGTCCATGGATCCTAACGGTCCGCTCTGCCAGTGCGGCGCTCGCGGCTGCTGGGAGATGTTCGCCTCGAACCGGGCGGCTGAGCGCTACTATCAGAAGGCCAGCAGGAAGTCCTCGGGACCGTCGTTTGCAGAGATTATGCAACTTACGGACAAGGGCGATGCGCTTGCACAGAAGGCGCTGGAGCAGATGGCGGTTCACCTTGGCCTTGGCCTGCGCATGATCGTGGCGGCTTATGCGCCGGAGACGATCATGATCAGCGGTGAATTCGCAAAGCAGTGGCATCGCTACGGAACCCTCCTCGAAGAGTCGCTGCGCGTGCACATTCTTGCCGGTGCGCCGCCACGGCTTATTCCGTCACGCGATGGCGCACTCAGCCGGTTGCGCGGAGGCATAGCACTGGTGTTACAGCGCTATTCCTCGCTGTCGCATAAATGATGGATTGAAGCCAACCGTGTATCGCACGCGATACACTGCGGTTCTCACAACTTCCGCAGGAATCAGGAGCGTCAGGCTTGCAGGCAGAACTCAGCGCCAGTCCATCACTTCGCAAAGTCGGCAAGGTGCGATGGACGATATGCGGCATGCTCTTCTTTGCCACGTCCATCAACTACATGGACAGGCAGGTGCTGAGCATTCTTGCTCCCATGCTGCAAAAGAGCATCGGCTGGACAGACCTGCAGTACAGCTACATCGTTGGCGGGTTTCAATTTGCCTACGCGCTCGGGCTGATGCTGGCAGGCCGCATGGTCGACAAACTGGGAACGCGCATCGGCTACGCGGTCATCATGGGCATCTGGAGCCTGTCGGCGATGAGCCATGCGCTTGCGCGCACGGTTTTCGAGTTCGCCGCGGCGCGCTTCTCCCTCGGAATCGGCGAGTCGGGCAATTTTCCTGCTGCCATAAAGACGACGGCGGAATGGTTTCCGCAGAACGAGCGAGCGCTGGCTACGGGTATCTTCAATTCCGGAACGAGTGTGGGCGCGATCCTGGCCCCGGCGATCGTGCCGTGGGTCGCCCTGCGATATGGCTGGCAGGCGGCATTTCTCATCACAGGAGTATTCAGTGCAAGCTGGATCGGGCTGTGGCTCGTCTTCTATCGCACGCCAACCAAACACCGTACGCTCACCCCGGAAGAGTACGCCTACATCCACAGTAACGTCGCCGAGGCCGGGCCTTCGGTTCCGTGGAAGAAGCTGATCGGCTACCGGCAGACCTGGGCCTTTGCACTCGCAAAATTTGTGACTGACCCCATCTGGTGGTTTTATCTTTACTGGCTGCCGTTGTTTCTTACGCGGCGTTTTCACCTCGGGCTGGGGCAGTTGAGTTTGCCGCTGATCGCGGTCTACAACGTCGCGACCATTGGCAGCATCGGCGGCGGATGGCTTCCCGCGTTACTCAATCGCGCGGGAATGACGATGACTCGTGCGCGCATCACGACGATGCTGATGTGTGCGATCGCTGTTACGCCAATCTTCTTCGTAAGCCGGGTTTCAAATGAGTGGACAGCCATTGCCCTGATCAGCCTGGCTGCCGCTGCGCACCAGGGATGGTCGGCAAACCTCTTCACCACTGCCTCGGATATGTTTCCGAGATCCGCGGTAGGCAGCGTGGTCGGCATCGGAGGAACGCTGGGCTCGGCTGGAGGCGTTCTCTTCTCACTCAGCACGGGTTGGGTTCTCGAGATTACACACAGTTACGCTTCGCTGTTTGTGATCTCTGCATGTGCTTACCTGCTCGGGCTGGGCATCCTGCAGACACTTGCTCCGGGATTGCGCCGCGCTGATGTTGTTGAGACCGCCTAGGCATTCCTTTTAGCTCACGGCGATGGATCGGGATCCACCGCCGTGAGCGCGAAAACTACCATCAAGTCACCAGGCTACCAGCGAATCCTGGTATCGAAATGCTCGGTAAGAGCCGGTGAGGATGTGACCTGATACTGAACGCCGTTCACCGGGCCGCCGGGGTTAAGGATCGACCGGCAATTCGCGGAGGCTCCGGTTGGGCAGCCCCACCAGTTGTAGCTGGCGTCGAGCGAGAACAGGCTAGGTTGGCCGCTGAAGGGGTCTTGGGTTCCGATGTAGGAGATTCCGACTCCGCGGTCGTCTCCGAGATCATTGAATTGATTGAAGAGAAAGCTCCCTGCCGGGACCGCGTAGGCGATATCGGTCGCTTCTTTGCTGAATTCATTTTCCTGGATGACGGCGAAGGCCTGACCCGCAGCGTGGACGCTGATGCCGGTGGAACTCGACGAGGCCGGGTTACTCCTATCCGGTCCATTGCCGTGAATGCGATTGTTAATGATCTGATTGTTGCCAAAGACCGCGATGAAGTAGAGGCTTGCCACATTGTTGTGCATGACCAGGCCGGGGCCAGCGTTCTCTCCCAGGTCGTTATACGATGCAGTGATCTGGAAAGCATTGTTTCCTGAGCCAAGAGCGAAGATGCCGATGCCTGCACCTGTGCCTGACCGCGTGCCATTGTGATAGGACTGGTTACGATCAACGGTGACGGTGTAAACCAGGTACACATAACTTTTTCCTGGCTTGTAAGTGCTCAATGGCGCAGGAGGATTACTTGCGATGGCAATGCCGGAGCCGTACCCGTTATCGTGGACGATATTGTTTGTGATCTGGTCATAACTTGACTGTTGCGTATCGTCGCTCAGAAGGATGCCGCTGGCATTGTTCTCCACGACATTGCCGAAGACCGAGGATTGATACGCTCCCATCAGGTGAATGCCTCCGCCGCAGTCCTGCTGCTCATTTGTCTCGATCTCGGTGTTAAGGCCGGGACAGGTGCCAGCTGATGGATCGAGCGCCTTATCGTTATCGTGCACATAGTTCTGGAGCAAGGTCACGAGCGAGACGTTCACAGCGAGAATGCCTTCAAACTGCGCATTCTCGACCTCGAATCCCTGAACTGCAACGTTGGATACGGTCTGAATGGAGGGATCCGTCGAAGTGACCGGAGCATGGCGGGGAAAGCCAATCACGATGCCGTTCGGTTTACCGGTGGCGTCGATGATGGGTCGCGAGTTCGGTGCCGCCTGCAGCGTGATGGATTTGGTGATCGAGACAGGGCCGATGTAGGTGCCCTGCCGCACCTGGATGACATCGCCGTTTACAGCCGCGATGAGTGCATTATCGATGCTGGTGTAGCAGCCCGTAGTGGGAGTGGCGCTGACGCACCGGGTGATTGCAGTGAGCCTATCCGCGGGAGCGAGCAGAACGAGGGCGGGCAAGACATAGAGCAGGATGCGGAGCGAACTTCTGGAAGCGGATCTCATAACGTCTCCTGTGCAAGGTGACTGGGCTGATGTGCTCAGCGGAGCTTCAGGTCGAGGGGGTCGGTGAGGGCGGGCGCGACGATGGTCGTGCCAACATCTGATCCGCCGCCTCTGAGCAGATATCTGCAGCCAAAAGAGGAGCCAACGGGACAGCCCCACCAGTTATAAGTTCCATTCAGGACAGAAGTCGCTCCGCTGCCGGGCCAGGAGATTCCGACACCGCGGTCGTCGCCAAAGTCATTGAACTGTATTGGCACCGTGCTGCCGTCGGTTGCGAGGAAGGCGATATCGATGGCTTCGTCTGCGAATTGGTTTCGTTGGATCGAGAAGACGTTAACGAAGAAGGCTTCGTGAATGTTGATTCCAGTGGAGCCCGACGTCGCGAAGGCACCGGTATCAGGGCCGTTGCCGGAAAAATAGTTGCCGAGGATATCTCCACCGACTGGCACGGAAAACTCGTCGGCGCTTCCGTTGGACAGTTGGTGAAATGCGACTCCCGGGCCGCTGTTTTCTCTCAGGTCGTTGTACGAGATGGAATTGAAAAGGTTAAAGCCGTCCAGGTTCGGGCTGAAGAGGAGGATGCCGGCGCCGCCGCTCTTTCCAATCGTTCCATTGTGATAGCACCTGTTCCTCTCAATGGCGCTATATGAAACGCTATGGAAGGGAGGGTAAGTCGCGAAGAGAATCCCGTCATAAGAGTTATCCCGGACCAGGTTACCGGCGATTCGAACGGCGCCGGAGGCGACAGTTTCATCGGTGACAAGTATGCCGACGGCGTTGTCCTCGACAAGGTTGCGCAATACCGACGAAACGTTTGCTCCGATAAGGTGAATGCCTCCGCCGCAGTTTGCCTGTTCGTTGGGTTCGAGCGTCGTGTTCAGGCCTGGGCAAGTGCCGGTGGATACATCCAGCGCCTGATCGTTTGAATGCACGTAATTGTCGAGGATGACGACACCGAATGCGTTGATGACGAGGATGCCTTCGAAGAGGGCGTTCTTCACTTCGAAGCCCTGGACGGCGCCACTCCAGGTCCACTCGGTCGTATTAGGGGAGAAGATGTTGACGACGATGCCGTTGGGCCGGCCGTTGGCATCGATAACGGGCTTGGCTCCCGGTGCTGCTTGCAGGGTCAAAGATTTGGTAAGGCTGATGGCGCCCGGATAGGTGCCTTGCCTGACCTGGACGATATCGCCCGGCGAGGCGGCGGCGATGGCAGCGGGAATGGTCGAGTAGCAGCCCTTTGCACCATGCGGATCGACGCATAAGGTGGCGGCCTGAAGGCTGACCGCAAGGATGAAAGGCAAAAGAGCGGGTAGGCTGCGTAAGACAGCGCGGCAATTATCCCTCATATCATCTCCTTGTAGTCAAAGTTAGGAGAGATCGATAGAGCGGTAACTTTGGCCGCGCCCGATTCTAGGCCCGGACGGGTAGCATGGCAATGAAATTCGCGAGAATTATTCGGTGAATGGGACTATAAAACATTGCCTGGAGGTTGCCGGGATAAGTTGAAGGCATCTACTTATTCCTAACATATTAAGTAGTTGGGAACTATGCAGGGAAGGTCATACGAAGCCGGCTTCGAGCATCTTCATGGAATAGTTCCGATCATAAAAAGCGCCGCTTGGCGCGGCGCTTTTTATGGGGTTATTCCGGGGCTGTGAAGGGGATTTACATACCATCCTGGTCGCCGGAGCCGTTGTTGTTATTGTTGTTTTCCGGATGAATGATGCGGTAGCTTGAACCTCCCTGTGACCATACGAGCAGCAGAAGGTCTTTGCCGGAAGGGCTGCCGTGAACTTTGTCTACGAAGTCCTGTGCTGAGGTCGTCGGCTTGCGGTCTACTTCCTCGATCACATCGCCCGGTGAAAGTCCGGCATCTTCTGCCGGGCTGCCGGGACGGACATTCTGGATAGCTACGCCATGGACCTGATCAGGCAGGTTGAGCTGTTGGCGCACGTCGGGCGTGATGTTCGCTACAGCCAGGCCAAGCTTGCCGCGCTGGCTGGGACCATCGCCGTTCTTCGCGACTTCAGTGTTTGCGTGGTATTCGCCAACCTTTACATTGACAGTCTTTTCACTGCCGTTGCGAAGGATGCCAAGTGTAATTGAGGTTCCTGGTGCGATCTGGCTTACTGCAACCTGCAGGGCGCTGCTGTTGATGATGGGCTCGCCATTGAGCTTGCGAATGACATCGCCGCGCTCCACGCCCGCAGTGCCTGCCGGCGAGTCGGGAGTGACCTGGGCAACGATCGCGCCGTCCGCGTCTTTGAGGTTGAAGAAGCTGGCGTTCTCAGGCGAGACGTCGTTCATCGAGATACCGAGATAGCCATGGTGTGCTGCTCCGGTCTTGATGATGGATTCGGCCGTCGAACGCACGATCTGTACCGGAATCGCGAAGCCTGCGCCGGCGAAAGAGTCGCTGCCGCTGGAGATGATCCAGGTGTTGATACCGATCAGTTCGCCGTGAGCATTCACCAGCGGTCCGCCCGAGTTGCCGGGGTTGATGGCTGCATCGGTCTGGATGTATCCGCCGGGCTTACGCGGATCGTTGCTGAACGGATTGGGACGGTTGAGCGCGCTGATGATGCCGCGCGTGACCGAGAACTGGAAGTAGCCGAATGGGCTGCCGAAGGCGAGCACGGTCTGCCCCGGCTTGAGCAGCGTCGAGTCGCCCCAGGCGATGCTGGGCAGGTTATTCGCGTCGACCTTGATGACGGCGAGATCGGTGAGCTTGTCCACGCCGACGACCTTCGCATTCAGCACGCGGCGATCGTGAAGCGTGACGCGAATCTGCATGGCTCCGTTGACGACGTGATTGTTGGTGACGATATAGCCGTCGGGCGAGATGATAATGCCGCTGCCGATGCCGTGCTCGATCTGAGGCTGCTGCGGACGCATCATCGGTCCCTGCGGGCCAAAGAACTGGGCAAAACCCGGTGGCAGCTGCTGCTGTTGCTCGCCCTGCTGACCGTCCTGCTGATCGTCTTCCTGCCCATCTCCGGGAGTCGCTTTCGCCGTGACCGCGACGTTGACGACAGCAGGAGTGACCTTGGCGGCAACCGCCTCCACCGCGTCATCGAGAGCAGTCAGGGACGAAACGCTCGAATCAGGCAGAGGTGCAGCGCCGTTGCCAGCCGCCATGACTGCGGCGCTGTGGTGAAAATAAGAGGCTCCGCCGGCAACCAGCGAGGCCGCCAGAACGGCCGGAAGTGCGTACTTCTTAGCTCTTGCTACTAATTGATTAGTTGATTCGTTCATGCTGCTCCTTCTTTCGTGCAGAAAACGGTGATTAAAGTTGAATGACGAGCCAGCCCGCGGGGGTTGGCAATGCGTAAGTCGTAAACTCGGCGCGTTCGCTGCGGGTGGTCGTGATTGCAAGCGTGGGAGCGTCGGATTCCCAGGAGGTCATCACGATCCAGTGCTGCTGAGCACGTGGCTCCGTGATTCTGGCCTTCAGCATCTGTGGCTGCTGGGGCCGGACCTTCTTTCTCACAACCGGCTTTGCAGCCTTCGGGGCGGGAACTGTGGCCTTCAGCAACTCTGCGTGCAGAGGCGACTGCTTTGGATGAAAGACCACGGGCCGCATCGCTGCCTTCATGTCATTCGCGGTTGCCACCTCGGCGGTCCAGCTTGGCGCATCGGGCTGCGGGGCGGTGAAGGCTACCAGCTGGCGGCAGCGCGAAAGCCCGGCTGCTCCGCCAAGCAGCGACAGCAGCAGCGCGGACATGACTATACGTGCCTGCAGCGGGCTCATGCCAGGGCCGCGTTTCAGGATGCTGTAGACGCGCTGCGCCAGTTCGGACTTGCGTCCCCATGCTCCCAGTGTGAGCGCGAGCGAGCGGCGCTCGAGGCGATGCTCGGCCAGGCGAGTCAGGCAGGTGGCGTAACTCTTCGGCGCACCGGTGCGGTTGAGCACGTCGTCATCGCAGGCAATTTCACGTTCGAGGCAGAGTCTGCGCTCCACCCAGACCAGCGCGGGGTTTAGCGGAAAGAGAACGAGGCCGATTTTCTGGAGCAGGTTCAGCCAGTCGTCGCCGCGATTGAGGTGGCCCATCTCATGCAGCACTACCTGATCCATCTCTTCGGGTGTGAGCTTTTTGAGCAGCCAATCGGGAATGAGGATCCGGGGCGAGAAGAATCCGATCACGCTGGGACGGTCGACCTCAGACGAGGTGCAAAGCATGACCCTGCGGAAACCGCTGCGCAGCTCGGGAGCGTCTTCGACTGGCTTTGCGCTGCGATGCACGGCGCGCAGGCGAATGGCTCCGTGGAGCAGTTGTCCGGCGCGCACCAGCGAGCAGAGCGCCCACACTGCGGCGATGCCGAGGCTCCAGCGTGTGTCCGCGTGAACGAATGCGCTGGTTGTGCTGCGATGTGTTGCGGTAGAGAACGAGTGCAGCAGCGGAAGAATTCCGATGAGCGCAAAGACCGCTGCCCAGACCGCGAAGCGCATCCGCGCGGTAGTGCGAGGCAGCCACTGCAGGCAGAGCCCGACGCCGGCTGCAAGCACAAGGCCCTGCCAGATATCCGTGACGAGAGATCCCGCGGCTGCCTGTGCGAATTCAGTCCAGCATGTCATCAGGGGCATCACTTGCGTCCCTCTATCGGAGCATCATCCGCTGCTTCGGCAATTGCCGCTTTCAGCCGAGCCAGCTCTTCCGGCGTAACGTCGCCATCTCCAAGCAGCGAGAGCAGCAACCGCTCGCGCGAGTTGCCGAAGAAGCGCTGCAGGGTGTTGCGAATTTCAGACCGGCTGGCCTCGTGCTCCCCGACGCAGGGCGTGTAGAGGTAAGCGCGACCCTCCTGCCGATGCTGGACGTAGCCCTTTTGCTCCAGGATGCGAACGGTCGTCAGGATCGAGTTGTACGCCAGCTCCTCGCCTTCCGGCATGGCGGCAACCAGGTCGCCCACGGCGGACTCGCCGCGATGCCACAGGATCTTCATCAGCCTGAGCTCGGCTTCGGTCAACGTGTTGGACTTCTTCGGAGGCATGGGGTCACTCGTTCAGACGATCAACTAATCCATTAGTTAGCAGGAGCAAAATTTTTATGCAAGCGGCTTCTGTCTGCGCGGACGCGCTGACTGGAAAAGATACACGGAAAATATCGCGATCAAGGGTTCGAGTGGATGCCTGAATCGGGCCGCAACTGTAACAAAATAATAGGTTAGTGGCAAAAGCAGGAAGGCCCAGGCGAAGAGCCCCGACGCGGGAATGCGATTTTTGAGCGACAGCAGCAGTCCAAGGACGCCTGTGATGCTGACAAAGCAAAAGCTCAACTCGCGTCCGAACTCTGCCAGCGCGGAGTGCTCGACCGGGTGCGGGACGCTGGCCCAGTAGAAGTAGAAGCGTTTGAGGGAAATCTCCGCGAAGTGCCGATGATGCGTCTTCAGATAGGCATCGGCCTTCTCGCCCTGTTCGCGAACGTATTCGACTTCGCCCAGCGTGCGATACCGGATAGTTTCAGGATCGCGCTCGACAAGGGGAAGCGTTGCCATGAATGCGAAGCCATTCGATCCAGGACCATTGCCCACATACATCTCGGCGCCCATGTTGCCGCGGATAGGAACGAAGACGTGGAAGACCTGCCAGTTGCGGACGATCCACGGAGTGAGAAATGCAAGGAAGACCACGCCGGCCAATGCTGCCTGGCTGATTGCTCTGCCCGGTTGCCGTGCACCCAGCAGGATCCAGATGCCGCACACCGGCAGGAAGAGCAGTACCGTCGCGTTCGACAGGGCGATCATGCCCCACAATGCTCCGAAGAGTACCCAGCGGCCGGCGGTCTGCTTCGGCTCGTCGCCGCCAATGCCGCGCATGCGCAGGGCGAGTACCAGCACCCATGTGAAAAGCATCGCCGTGAGCGACATCTCCCAGACCCAGTGCACGGCGTATTGCATTGCCGCTGGATACAGGGCCCACAGCCAGCCCGACCATTTCGCCACACGCTGGTTGTAGCAGCGCGCGCCGATCTCATAAACAAAGAGGGCGGTGGCTGCAGAGAAGACGCTGTTCAGCGCCAGAATGACCCAAGCCGAGGCCGCCGAATACACGCCGAAGATCTTGAAAACGCCGGCGAGCAGCAGCGGGTACAACGGAGGCACCCACGCGGTGGGGCCGGTGTGCCCTACGAAGGGATCGGAATAGCCATAGCCGGTTGCCAGCGCGCGTGCGATGCGGCCCATCTCCCAGCCGAACTGGAAGTGATCCTGAAAAGTCCGGATGTGGTAGGTGTGCGCAATCGTCACGTACGCGATGCGCACAATCAGGGCGGTCCAGAAGATTACTAACGGAGCCTTGAACTGCTTCGAGATGGATTCAGGGGATGGCAAGGTCTATCGCGAGTTTAGCTTAGAGCTGCAGTCTTTTTCGGCGTGGCTGACTGAAACAGGTAAACAGAGAAGATGACGATCAGCGGCTCCAGCGGATGCCGGAATCGTGCCTCTACGGTTACAAAATAGTACGTGAGAGGGAGCAGAACGAAGGCCCATCCAAGCAGCCCGGCAGCAGGCACCCTACGCCGCAAAGCCAGCAGCAGGCCGAGTATCCCGGTGATGCTGGGAAGGCAGAAGTTGAGCTGCCGCACAATATCGAGGAAATCATGCTTCTGAGTAGGGTGCGGTACGCTTGCCCAGAAGAAGTAAATGCGATTGAGCGTGAGCACCAGGAAATGCCGCGGGTGCGCTTTGATGTATGCCTTGGCCAGCAGGCCGCGTTCATGCACGTACGCTACTTCACCAAGCTTAGTGTAGAGCTGGTGCTGAGGGTCGCGTTCAGGCAGGCCGATCAACACGCCGTAGCGGAAGCCGTAAGAGCCGGGTCCGTTGCCCGCGTAGAGCTCGGCGCCGAAGTTGTCGCGCATAGGAATAAAGGTGTGAAAGACGCGCCAGTTGCGGATGACCCACGGCGATATGCAGGCGATGAAAAGAATTCCGGCCAGAGTGGCCTGTACGAGGCCGCGTGCGAAATTGCGATGGCCTGTGAGCAGCCACAATCCGCAGACAGGTAGAAAGAGCAGCAGCGCGGGGTTCGACAGCGCAACCATGCCCCAGAGCAGCCCGAAGAGCAGCCAGTGCCCGGTGGTTTGCTGTGTTTCGCTTTCGTGCTCTCCGATGCCTCGCATGCGCATTGCGAGTAGGAGGATCGCCATGAGCAGAAAAACCGAGAGCGTCGTCTCCCAGATCCAACGCACGCCGTACTGCAGCGCCGCGGGATACAGCGCCCAAATCCATCCCGACCAGTTGGCGACCCTGGGGTTGAAACAACGCCAGGCAATTTCGTACACGCACATCGCTGTGGCCGCCGAGAACGCGCTGTTCATCACCAGCAGCACCCATGCGGCCTTGAGCGAGTACACGCCGAACAGCTTGAAGGCGGCGGCGATCAGCAGGGGATAGAGCGGCGGTAGCCAGGCGGTGGGGCCGGTGTGTCCGTTGAAGGGGTCGGAGTAGCCAAAGCCAGTGACGAGAGCGCGGGCGATACGGCCCATCTCGTAGGCATAGGTGAAGTGATCTTCAAAGGGCCGGAATCGATAGGTGTGGGCGACGGTGATGTAGACCACGCGTACCAGCCAGCCTGCCCAGAAAAGTATCCATGGCGCACGGAACGAGGGGCGGATCTTCACAGGCTCGGGCGCCCCTCGGAGGGTGGGAACAGTGCGGTCTTCACACTGTTATCTTACGGTTTCATTCGCGACTTTTGCGCAGGCTGTCCAGCTTGATGCGCAATCTTTTGCGAAGGCGTTCTACTCGGTCTGCATGGCCTGTGGGCTGCGGCGTAGACGCGGCATCAGCTGCCATAGTGTTTTCCTTCCGCGGCGCCTTCCCAGGGGTAAGTCTGAAACGGCAGGAAGGTTCGCTGAAAAAACTCGTCGTCAACCACATAGCATTCGCCGTCCTCGCCGCGCACAATCCACTCGCCCTTTTTCACGTGCCGGAAGCCCATGTCCGTGGTGATGGTCTGCGCTTCCTTGCACTGCGTTGCGTCTACGAGTAACGGCCTGCTTGTTCGAAAGGTGCCCATATTTCCTCCGCCGGTCCTCACCGGCAGTTCCTATTTCATGCGCGAAGCCGTAAAGAAGCCTGAAAGTTGCCATAAGGAAACCGTTAAGTCCCGCAAGTGATTGAAGGCGAAGAAGAATCGAAAATCGCCGTACAATACCCAGATGCAGCAGTCGTTCACCATCCCGGAGACCCTCGACTGGGCTCATCCGGTGGTGCAGGAGTGGTTCGTGAGCCGCTTCGGCACGCCTACCGAACCGCAGGAGCAGGGCTGGCCGCATATCCTCTCCGGCAAGCCAACGCTGATCTCCGCACCAACCGGTTCGGGCAAGACGCTTTCGGCATTTCTCGTGGCAATCGACTCGCTGCTGCGCCAGGCGGTCGAGGGCCGTCTCGAAGCCCGCACGCAGGTGGTGTATGTCTCGCCGCTCAAGGCGCTGTCGAACGACATTCAGAAGAATCTCGAAATGCCCCTGCGCGAGATTCAGCAGCTTGCTCTCGAACGTGGCTATCTCTGTCCTCCCATACGCGCCGCAGTGCGTACCGGGGATTCGCTGCCTGCCGAGCGGCGCAAGATGCTCACGAATCCGCCGCACATTCTCGTGACCACGCCCGAGTCGCTTTACATCCTGGTCACCTCGGAGAAGAGCCGGCAAAATTTGCGTGCCGTGCGCACGGTAATCGTCGATGAAATCCACGCGGTTGCTGACGATAAGCGCGGCTCGCACCTGGCGCTAACACTCGAAAGACTCGATGCGCTGGTGGCCGGTGAGAACCGGTTAACGCCGGGCGATTGGATCACTGGTCACGTTGCTCCGCAGCGCATTGGGTTATCCGCAACGCAGAATCCCATCGAACTGGTGGGCGCGTTTCTTGCGGGCAGCCGCGAGGCAGAGGTTGAGATTGTCCAGACCGGGACGCGACGCCGGATGGATCTTGAGATTGAGATACCCGACGACGAGCTTGGCGCTGTGGCTTCGCAGGCTGTGTGGGACAGCATTCATACGCGGCTGGTCGCGCTCGCCGAGCAGCATCGCTCCACGCTCGTCTTTGTGAACACGCGCCGCATGGCCGAACGGCTGGCCTTTGCGCTTGGCGAACGCGTCGGTGCTGAGAATGTAGCAGCGCATCATGGAAGTCTCTCGCGAAAGCTGCGTCTGGAAGCGGAGCGGCGTTTGAAGGATGGAGAGATCCGCATCCTCGTGGCTACGGCTTCGCTGGAGCTCGGTATCGACATCGGTACGGTGGACCTTGTCTGCCAGATCAATTCGCCGCGAGCCATTGCTACGGCGATGCAGCGCGTGGGCCGCGCCGGTCACTGGCGCGGAGCCATCCCCAAGGGACGCCTCTTCGCGACGACACGCGATGACCTTCTCGAACACGCCGCGTTGGTGCGCGCCATGCGCAGCGGCACGCTCGATCGGCTGGAGATACCGTCCGCGCCCATCGATGTGCTGATGCAGCAGATCGTCGCCGCCTGCGCTGCAGAGCCCTGGCATGAGCGGGATCTGTATGAACTGTTTCGTCGCGCGCATCCTTATCGTGACCTGACGTGGACTGCTTTCGAAGAGGCGCTCTGCCTGCTTGCGGAAGGGATCGAATCCAGCCGTGGACGTTTCGGTGCGTATATCCTCCGTGATCGCGTGCAGGGGCGGCTGCAGGCGAGACGCGGCGCGCGGCTCACGGCGGTGACCAATGGCGGCACCATACCGGACACGCCGCTTTTTCCCGTGATCATGCAACCGGAGGGCGTGCAGATTGCCACGCTCGATGAGCACTTCGCGGTCGACTCTTCTCCGGGCGATGTGATCCTGCTCGGTAACACCAGCTGGCGCATTCAGAAAGTTGAGTCGGCTGGTCGCGTGCTGGTGGAAGACGCTCACGGCGAGCCGCCGAGCCTGCCATTCTGGACAGGAGAGGCTCCGCAGCGCACGCGCGAGCTGTCGGAGTTCGTTTCCGATCTGCGCCTGGAGCTCGATCGCCGGACCAAAGGCATGATGCCTGGGCATCTTTCCCAGACATATCCCGTAGTTGCTGAAACCGTCGCGTGGTTGAAGGAAGAATGCGCACTCAATGACTCCGCGGCGGAACAGCTGATTGCTTACATCGTCGCCGGCCGTGCAGTGCTTGGGACAGTCCCATCTGTAACTACCGTGGTTGCAGAAAGGTTTTTTGATGAAGGCGGAGGCATGCAGTTGATTCTGCATGCGCCATTTGGCGGGCGGATCAACAAGGCCTGGGGACTCGCCCTGCGCAAACGCTTCTGCCGGGGATTCAACTTCGAGCTGCAGGCAGCGGCTACCGATAACGGCCTCAACATTTCTCTCGCCGAGCAGCACAGCTTTCCGCTCAGCGACGTCTTTCACTTCCTCACGGTTGAGACGGTGACGGAGCTGCTACAGCAGGCGTCGCTGACGTCGCCGATCTTCAAGGCACGATGGCGCTGGGATGCGGCACGAAGCCTGCAGCTGCTGCGCTTTCAGAAAGGCAGGAAGGTTCCGCCGCAGATTCAGCGCATGCGTTCGGATGATCTGCTTGCCGGGGTCTTTCCGCAGGTAGCGGCCTGCCAGGAAAATATCGAAGGCGATATCGAGATTCCCGACCATCCGCTGGTGCGCGAGGTGATGCGCGATGTGCTCGGCGAGGCGATGGATCTCGATGGACTGAAGGCTGTGATCGATGCCATGCACTCGGGGCGTATCCAGTGCCTTGCGGTGGATACCACGACGCCTTCTGTGTTTTCGCACGAGCTGCTCAATGCCAATCCCAATGCATTTCTCGATGAAGCAGGCCTTGAAGAGCGGCGTGCGCGCGCTGTGGCCATGCGCGGCAAGCTTCCGGATGAACTGCTTGGCGAAGCGGGAAGGCTCTCGCCCGATGCCATCAGCGATCTGCGCAGGCAGGTCTGGCCTGACCCTCGCGATGAGCATGAGCTGCACGATCTTCTCTGCGCCCTCGTTATCGTTCCGATTGAGACGATCCCCGCAGCGTGGCGAGGGTATCTTGCACCGCTCGAACGGCACCAGCGTGTCGAGATGGTAAGCCGCAGCGGACGCGAGTATCTTGTCGCTGCTGAGCGTGTGGAAGATTTGCGCCTGTTATGGCCTGACATCGCTATGGCCGCGTCGCCGATCCCGGCAAGTCTGCCGAATGCGGACGATGTTCTGCGCAAGGCTGTGCAGCAGTGGATGACGATCCTTGGCCCTGTCACCTCGCGCAGCCTCGGCGATCGTTTAGGAGTGGTGGCGAGCGAGATCTGGAAGCAGATGCTGCGGCTGGAGATGGCCGGGCTTATTCTGCGTGGGCGTTTTGAAATCTATGAGCCGGCGCCAGCCGAGGATCAGGACATTGAATGGTGCGAGCGGCGCCTGCTGCAGCGCATTCATAAGAACACGTTGCAATCGCTGCGCAAGCAGGTGGAGCCCGTCACTCCCAATGTGTATATGCGCTTCCTGCTCGACTGGCAGCACCTCGGTCCGCAGCGGCAACTCACGGGCGAGCAGGGAGTCATCGAGGCGATTCGTGGACTTGAGGGCTTCGAGGCTCCGGCGGTCGAATGGGAGCGGTCGCTGCTGCCGCAGCGGGTCGCGAACTATGATCCGCGCTGGCTCGATTCGCTTACGCTCACCGGCGTCATCGGCTGGGGTCGTATCTCGCCGCATCCTGCGTTCAGTTCGGCGGAGAGCGGCGGCCCGAAGCGTGTGATTCCCACTGGCATGGCACCGATCACGTTTTTCCTGCGCGAGGAATCACTGTGGATGGATTTGTGCCTCGAACAGCGACAAATTCCCGAGGCCAGCCTGGAAGCTTCGCTGAGTCCGCTGGCTAATCGCCTGCGGAGACTTTTCGTGGAGCGCGGGGCGATCTTCCCGGCAGATCTTGTTCGCACGATGGGCGCGAGTGCGGACGAGGTGAACCACGCCCTGTGGGAGCTGGTAGCTGCAGGACTGGTGACAGCCGACGGCTTTGACAGCCTGCGTGTGTTGGTCGATCCTCGGCGAAAGCAGATGTTTGCGACTCCGTCGCGCGTGAAGCCGGCAGCGCAGCGCCGCAACACGACAGGCCGATGGGGGCTGCTGTGTTCTCACCACGATGACATCATGAGCGCGGGTGAGCGCGCCGCCTTGCACGAGGCGCGCATCGAGTCCGCATGCCAGACGCTGTTGCGCCGGTATGGCGTCGTCTTCCGCGACCTGATGGAGCGCGAGTCTGCGATGCCGCCGTGGCGGGAGCTGCTGCCCTTGCTTCGCCGGCTGGAATCGCGTGGCGTGGTGCGTGGCGGGCGCTTCGTTTCAGGTCTTGGAGGGGAGCAGTTCGCGTTGCCCGAGGCGCTGGAGTCGTTGCGCGAGCTGCGCCGCCGGGGTCATGACACCGTGGAAGTTACATATTCGGCTGCCGACCCGATGAACCTGATTGGTATCGTGATTTCGGGCGAGCGGCCTCCGTCGATTCCCGGGCGCACGGTGACCTGGCCTCAGCCGCAGGTATCTCCGCAACCGGTGGAAGAGCCTGCTCTGCATGCGGCGAGCCTCTTTCAGTCGCTTGGCGTTGAAGGAAGTGCTCTTGCCTGAGCCATCACAGCCATTGATTGAAGGTGAGGACTATTACATGGATGGTCCTTATCTCGTATTCACCGAGGCTTACCATCTCAAGCGCGGTGCGTGTTGCAACTCCGGTTGCAGGCATTGCCCTTGGCGCGAGGAGCGCGATGGAGATACCTCAGGGGCTAAAGCCCCTTGAGGTGTGTGGCTTAATGGCACGGCTGAAGCCGTGCCCTGATACGAAGCGCGGCTTCACTATAGTGTGTTCATCACGAGCTCAAAGAACAATGGCGCCCGGCATCCGGCTTGAAAAGCACAAAGGCGCATCGATAGTCGATGCGCCTTTGTGCTTCTGTATTATTGCCCCGGTGCAGGTGGCGGAGCGGGTGTCGCCGGTGGTTGTGCTGCCGGTTCGCGAATGAGCACGGCGGTTCGTGGAAAGCTGAAGCTGCCGCCCGCGTCGTCGATCACATTTACCTGGCAGGTGTACTGTCCGGTTTTCAAGCCCGCCAACGGCACATCGAACTGGAAGGCGATTGCATCGCGCCCCGGAATGTTGATGGCCGTTGCCTCGACCAGTGGCGTTTCGAATGCCTTGACGTTGCCGTTGAGGAACTCGATGCTGGTCAGCACCTTTACCGGACCCTTCTTCGCATCGCCTGCGTGGGCGGGAGCGTAGACCTCGTAGAGGAAATAGAGATGCTGGTCCTGCCGGAATACATGCGGCAGGTTAGGCACGATCTGCTGGCCATCCTGCACCATCGGGCTGTCGACGTGCTTTGCCGCGGGGATGCGCTGGTTGCCCAGCACGACGGAGCTCATCTTCAGCGGAAGCTTTCGCTGATCGGGAACGTTGATGTCGGCTTCGAACGAACCCATGCGGCCCGTCTCGTTTTCTCGCACTACAAACTTCAGGTGATATTTCCCGATCGGCAGGTTGAAGCCGGTGGAATACTGCACGTTCTTCTGCCGCACCTGCTGTGCCTGATCGATGGAGAGCTTGACGGTGTCGCGTGCCTGGCCGATCTCGTGCCCTGCTGTGTCCTTCACCACGCCGATGATGTCGAGCGTGGCCTTGTCGCGGTCGCCGCCCTTCACGAAGGGGATCTGCGAGCCCGGCACGACAATCGACACCGGCACATAGTAGTGTGTGTCGTCGGTGCGGAAGTAGAGCGCTTCGAGGTAGACACTGACGTCGGTTGCAGGCAGGTCGCTCGACAACTCGTCCTCAAGCTCGCGTTCGCGATCTTCGCGGTTCGAGTGTTGGAAGTCAGCCGGTGCGTAGTAGCCGGGACGAAACTCGAGCTTCAGGTCGTTCCGATTGAGCTTGATCGCAAGCCTGCGATAGCGTCCGTCGCGGCGCGTATCGGTAGAGCGGAAGCCGATCACGTAATACGCGGAGGTGTCGCGCTGTACGCGTTCGAAGGCGGGAGAGAAGTCGTTGTTATCGAAGAAGGCCTTGCCGCCAGTGTCCGACGAGAGCGTGGCCATCACTTCCTGCGTGTTGAAGTTCGAGTCGAAGTTGTTCTGGATCGCCGCGCCGTTGTAGCTGTTTGCGCCGCGCAGGCTTCCAGTCGAGGCATCGCCAAGCGGTGAGATGGCCTGCAGGCCGCGCGTGTCTACACTGTAGATCGAGAGGTTCGCACGCACTGCCGCGTTGATCGCCGAGCGCAGCGAGGCCTGGTTCTCGATGCCGTCGCGCTGGATACCGCCCGAGAAATACAGCATCGACTTCTTCTCGTTGATATATGCAAGCGACTTCGAGATCGAGGAGATGGCAAAGAGTTCCCGGTCGGTGTTGAGGTCGTTATATTCGCTTTCGTCGGCGGTGAAGGACGAGGTGTCTTCGGTCTGGTTCGATGTGCTGGTTGCCCCGGGCTGAAAGCCCTGACCCTGATCGCCGCCGTAGCTGTTCACGGCGTTCAGCAACAGCTGCTTGTTCTGCGTGAAGTCCTGATCGAGTGAGAGGCTGGTGTCGAGCGACGCTACCGCGACGATGTCTGCCGGCTGCATCTTGCTGTTGATGAAGTTGCGGGCTGCTTCCTGCGAGCGCTCAAGGTCTTCGGGCTGCATCGATGTCAGGTCGAAGAAGAAAACGATCAGGCGATGGTTACGTAATTCTTCGGGCTTGGCGATGCCGGTCTTTGCGTTGAAGAGACCTTTACCGTTCTGCCCGCTGATGGTGGCTTCGTTCAGCGGCGCAGCCTGGTCGACGCTTTCAAAGTCGAAGCTCTCGATGCGCTGCGGCTTGCCGTTTTCGAGCACGGTGAAGTCTTTCGCGGTGAGTCCGCGTACGACATCGCCGGTTTTCTTGTCGCGCACGACGACGTTGGTGAGGACGATGTCGCTGTTCACCTTGAGGGTGAAGGCCTGCTGATCACCAGACTGCTGTGCGGCCAGCGGAGCGGCCATCAGCAGAGCAAGCAGGGAGGCGTGGAGACGGAATTTTGTCATAGGGTCTCCTTAGAACCGGTACCGCGCGAGGAATGTGAACTGCCGCATGGCCGCGGCGCTTGTCACCTGGCCAAAGGTGCCCGAGCCGTAGATTGTGTCGACACCCGAGTACTGAACGGTGTTGAAGACGTTGGCGAGGGTGGCGCGCACTTCGAGCGTCTTCATCTGGCTGAAGCGCTGCGTCTTCGAGAGAGACATGTTGTTGGTAATGGTGCCGGGGCCGGGAATCGAATAGCGCGATGCCGTGCCGTAGACGTTCGCTGCTGTCGTGAAGGCCGCGCGGTTGAACCATGAGCCGGCTGTTCCTCCGCCGGCTGTGAGCGAAACACCGGGTACACGGTCGGGACGCAGCGATCCGGTGCTGCCGCGAGCGACGTCGGCCACTGCTGCTTCGACGGTTGGCGTTAAAGGTGAGCCGGTTGCGAAGGTGAAGGTTCCGGAGACGGAGAGTCCGTTCAATGCTTTCGAGAGCGTGTTGTTGCTGTTCAGGAAATGCTCGTCGGGTCCGAAGGGCAGTTCGAAGACATAATCGCCGGTGACCTTGTGGCGAACGTCGAAGCTCGAGTTCGATTCCTCCGCCTTCAGATCCTGCCAGTTCTGTGCGATACCCGCAGAGGTGCCGCCGTTGCCGCCGATCGATGTTGCGTTGTCGATGGAGTGCGAGTAGGTATAGGTCGCGCCGAGTGCCACGCCGTTCTGCATGCGCTTGCGTGCGCGCACCGTCAAGGCGTTGAAGTTCGAGAAGGCGACCGAGTCTTCGTAGTCGTAAAGCACTCCGCTTAAAGACTCGGTAGCGGTGCGGCCCGGTGCATCGACGATATCGAGGCGCGTGCCCTTGCTGCCGTTGTAGCCTACGTTGAGCACGATGCCGAGCGGGATAGTGCGCTGCACATCGATATTCCACACCTGCACGTAGGGCAGCTTGTAGTTCTTATTGACGGCGTAGTTGCCGTCTGTTTGCGGAGAAGGGAATCCGTTTGCCAGCGTGTAGGTCGGCAACTGACCGATGGTGTTCTCGTTGGTCTGCACGTCTGCGAATGGCGGCTGGAAGGCGAAGTCCTGCACGAACTTTACGTACTGGCCGTTCGCAAAGTTGATGCCGTAGCCGGTGCGCACAACGGTATCCTTCCAGGCTCGCCATGCGATACCGATGCGTGGCGAGAAATCATCCTTCTCAGGATTGACGAGTGTGCGGGGGAACTTGCCGGTGAATTTGCCGATGCTGTTTGGCGTGACCGTCGCGACCGAAGCGAAGTTGTTGCCCACGTCGAGTGTGGCGAGGCGGTCGTCCTTCTCGGAGTAAGGCGAGAAATATTCCCAGCGAAGCCCGGCATTGATCGTGAGCGATGATAGCACGCGCCAGTCGTCCTGCGCGTAGGCGTCGATCACGTTCTCTCGCAGGTACGATTTCTGATACGGAGCCTGCAGCGCGGTCTGCTGCGGAAAGCCGAGTAGAAGATCCGCCATCGAAGATCCGGTTGTCGAAGCGCCGCTGGGCTCGTTCGGATCGGTTCCGGGAGCCTGCGTGTAGAGGCCGGTAAATGTATAGGTGCCGGTGGAGTTCGTCTGGCCGAGCAGGTCCAGGTGCACGCGGCGTACGTCGCCTCCGAAACGCATGTTGTGCTTTTTGTGGATCCACGCCAGCGTGTCACTAAATGAGATGGTCTGATTGGTCTGCGTCAATGGCTGCACTTCGCTGAAGCTTGAGAACTGGTTCAGCGTGACATCGGGCAATCCATACAGCAGCGGATTGGTAGGCAGACCTCCGAGGCCGATTGCGCCGGCCACATTGGTTCCGTTGGTGAAGTTGTTGCGGGTTGCGGCGCCGGTGCGATTCCAGTTCAAGCTGGAGATGTTCGAGAGGCGCCCCTTGCTGATGGAGTACTGCAGCTGCAGCGAGTACTGGTTGCTCTGTGTCTTGCCGTCGAACTCGGGGAAGAGACCGAGCGAGTCACTGGCGGTGTGGCTGTAGTTGAAGTTGGCGCTGATGTTCTGGTGAAGCCCCGGCGATGCCTGCCCCATCTGGCGGCGGATGAAGTTGCCCAGCGCGCCCATGTTTCCCTGGCTGCCGAAGTTATGAATCAGCCGTGTGTTGATGGTCGTCTTGTTCGACTCCTGCGTGGTCAGGCGCCTGTAGTTCTGAAACTGCCCCGGCAGATTCGGCAGAGGGATATAGCTGAGGAGCGCGGTCGCCGGCTGTGCGATCTCCGCCGCAGGGATCGTGTTGTTCACATAAGGCTGGCTGGTGTAGGGATCGTAGATCGTGATCGGAGCCCCGGCCTGCGTCGTCAGCCCCTGGAAGTTGCCCTGGCGCTCGGCAGCAGTCGGAACGGTTCCGTACTGGTCGACAGGTGAAGACGAGCGCTGCCCCGAGAGTGTGAAGAAGAGGAAGTCCTTCGTATCGTGCTCGAAGATCTTCGGAATGTAGGGCGCGCCGAGGAAAGTCGCTCCGAACTGGTTTGTCGCCGATGCTGGCTGGCTGGTTTCCTGCCCGCGCAGCGAGAAGGGTTCCGCGTTGAGGGCCGAGTTGCCGCCCGTCCAGTAGATGGAGCCATGCGGCTGGTTCGGGTTGAAGTTGCGGAAGTTGCCGCGTCCGCCAAAGCCTCGTCCTCCGCCGCCACCGCCTCGGAATCCGCCGCCTCCACCGAATCCTCCGCCACCGGGACCACCACCGCCGGGTCCTCCACCGCCTGGACCGCCGCCGCCGGGACCCCCAGGTCCACCGGGTCCGCCCTCGTCGTTAGCGGAGAGCGGACGATCACCAAGGTTCATCCCCGCGAAGGGGTTTGTCGAGCCGTTTTGGCCGGCGACAGCTACGGAATCCGTGCTGGAATCAGGATTCGATGCGGCGGAAGGGAGCGCCTCACTGCCGGATGCGGTGTTGGTCGCAGCCGCGATCAGGTCCGAGGCTACTCCGGAGAGGGAAAGGCTCTGCGACCCGCGACCCGTGTATTGGCGCGTCTGATTGGTCGCGGTCTGGCTGGCCTGCTGCTCCTGCTGCGCGGCGCGCGAGGCGAGAATGAGGGCGAAGTCCGCCTTCTGATCGTGTGACGCGGCGTTGAGGAGTGCTTCCTGTGTGCTCTCGGCAAAGGCTGCCAGCTCCGTGCGGACGACATAGCGCCCGTTCTGCGGAATGGTCATGCTGTAACTGCCGCTGGCGTCGGTCGCTGCAAAGTACTTCTTGCCGGTCAGCGTATTCGTTGCCGTCACGCTGACGCCCGGCAGGGGGGTGCTTCCAGACTTTACGCTTCCGTGAATCGTTCCCCCTGCGGAAACAGCAGGGGTGGTCTGCCCCTGGGCTGCAGGGGAAAGCTGGGAAGTTGCCAGTACGAATGCGAGGAGGAACTTACAGCTTCGCATTGAGCTCCTGAATGAAGAAATTTGCTCTGCTTAATTATTGATTCTGCGGGGCCTGCGGCCTGGCTTCTCCGGGAGGACCCGGCCTTTGGCCTGGACCCATGGGGCCACCGACTGAGAGCACGGTCGCCAGAAAACTGCCGTTCTGCAGCGATCCTCTCGCGCTGATGTTGTCGCCAGCCTTGATGTCGAGCAGGGTAATGCTCTGCCGGTGCTTTCGAAAGGATGTGTTTTCGTCGACGGTTACGACCTGGGTCGCGCCATCCGGGCGCTTTATGGTGATTTTCGTTTCATCGACGGAGCTGACGACACCTGCTGTCCAAGTTTTACCGAAATCAGCTTTCGCCCGCTCGTACTGCTCCCTGTCAAAGACGATCAGAAAGATTGCCCCGACTGTTTTGGCCTTATCGTCTTTGTCGCCGACAGCCGCGACCATGTCGCCTGGGTGAAGATCGGTGATCTTTATCTGGTCACGCTGCTTACGGATGCGAGTATTTGGGCCGGTCTCGACCTTGTAAACCTCGCCCTGCTCGGTTTTTACGGTTACGGTATCTCCGGCAACGGCGGTGACCGTTCCACGGATGCCGTGCGCTTCGAGGTCCTGCAGCGATTGCCTCTGGCCCTGGTCGTCCCCGGGCATTTGGGCGGGCAGAAAACCGCTCATGAAGAGCGAGACGAATATCAATCCAGTTATAGTCAGACGATTTTTCATGGCCAGTGTCAGGAAGTTTTCTGTACAGTGACACGGTTCGGGAAGATTGCGCGTCCGTGGCTGCAGAATAGACGCGACCATGTAACCGGGAGACGCAACGTGCATCTAATCTCCACTGACTATCGGGAGCGCGAAGGCAGCTGCCTGAGGAAATCGCGAAAGCGACAGTCGATCAAGGGTTGAGATGAAAAATACGGTTGAAAGCACCCTGCTGGAGGCGCGCGCGGAATCCAGCCTTTCCCACGAATCTGTCGAACCAACTCCCTCCGGTTTTCTGAAAGTACGTCAGCAGACATTGGAGTTGTGTACTCCGCTGACCCCGGAAGACATGATGGTTCAGTCGTGTCCCGAGGCCAGCCCTGCAAAATGGCATCTCGCGCACACCAGCTGGTTTTTCGAAACCTTTCTCCTCTCCGAATTTCTTCCCAGCTACCGCCCCTTCCACTCCGATTTCGTCTGGTTATTCAACAGCTACTACAACTCGGTGTCTGACCAGCCGGTGAAGAAGCTGCGTGCATCGTTCTCGCGTCCGACGATCGGAGAAATTCTTGATTACCGCAGTCATGTGGATGAGGCGATGGCTCGGTTGCTGAAAGATCCTCAGGAAGAGGTTCGCAAGCGGGTCGAATTGGGACTGCACCACGAGCAGCAACACCAGGAGTTGCTCGCTTACGACGTCAAGAATGCTTTCTGGGCGAACCCGCTGCATCCGGCGTACAAAGCCGGCGAGTTACCCCAGGGGCAGGGAACGTCGCTCGATTGGCTTGGCTGCGCAGGCGGACTCGTAGAAATCGGACATGACGGCGAGGGTTTCTGCTTCGACAACGAACTGCCGCGGCACAAGGTTTATCTTGAACCGTTTGAGGTTGCCAACCGGCTCGTGAGCTGCGCCGAGTACCTCGCGTTCATGAAGGACGGAGGCTATCAGCGTCCTGAGCTGTGGCTCTCGGATGGCTGGGACACGATCAAGGCACAGGGATGGAATGCCCCGCTCTACTGGTTCGAGCAGGACGGCGAGTGGAAGATCTTCACGCTGCGCGGGCTGAAGTCGTTAGAGCAGCTTCAGCACACACCGGTCTGCCATTTGAGTTCTTACGAGGCGGATGCCTTCGCCCGTTGGGCAGGCAAGAGACTGCCTACCGAAGCGGAATGGGAGCTCGCCTCCGCAGGTCAGCAATATCGCGGCAATTTCCTGGACTCTGGAAATCTGCACCCGGTAGCAGGCAATAGCGAAACGCTCTTTGGAGATGCCTGGCAGTGGACGGCCAGCGCTTATCTGGGATATCCCGGTTTTTCTGCTTTGCCCGGAGCCCTGGGCGAGTACAACGGCAAGTTCATGTCCAACCAGATGGTGCTGCGTGGAGGATCGGCAGTGACGCCGGCTTCGCACATCCGCAGTACGTACCGTAACTTCTTTTCGCCAGCGACCCGGTGGCAGTTCTCCGGCATTCGACTGGCTAACCGTTAAGGCACGATTCCATACATCCGGGGCCCCATGCATACAGTCTCCTCGATCTTTGTTTTGCCGGAAGCAGCACACACGCCGGTCGGTGCGGAAGTTTACGCAGGGCTTACCTCACGGCCCAAGACACTCTCGCCATGGCTGTTTTATGACGCCGAAGGTTCGCGGCTCTTCGAGCAGATCACCGATCTGCCCGAGTATTATCCGACGCGTACCGAAAGGGGAATCTTCGCCGCCAATGCGGACGAGATTCTTGCAGCGGCGCTGGAAGACCGTCCCACGCAGCGGATCATGATGCTGGAGCTCGGTGCAGGAACGGCATCGAAGACCGGCCTGCTGCTGCGTGCAGCGGTTCGACGCCAGGAGTCAGTCGACTATCAGGCGATCGACGTTTCGGAAAGCGCATTGGCTGAGGCCCAGGAGCGGATCGAGGCAGAGATTCCGGGCGTGAATGTGATCCCCTGCATTTCCGATTACACCAACGGCTTCGATGAGGTGCCTGCGAACGGCTGCCGCCGGATGGTGCTCTACATCGGGTCGAGCATCGGCAACTTTGAGCCGTCCGATGCCGTGCAGGTGCTGCGAACCGTTCGCCAGAGGCTCGTCCCGGGCGACTGCCTGCTGCTTGGTGTGGACCGCGTGAAGGAGCGTTCGACACTGATTCGTGCCTACGACGACGAAGCCGGTGTGACCGCTGCATTCAACATGAATGTGCTCACGCGCATCAATCGCGATCTTGGCGCAAACTTTAATCCACGGCTTTTCCGCCACCGCGCGCGCTGGAACAACGAGCAGTCGCGCATCGAGATGCACCTCGAAAGCCTGATCGCGCAGCAGGTATCGATTCCTTCCCTGGAGCTGGAAGTGCGCTTCACGCGCGGCGAGACGATTCATACCGAAAACAGTTACAAATACACCGAGCAGCGCGTGCACGAGCTGGTAGCCCGCGCCGGCTTTGAGGTGCGGCGTACCTGGACGGACGAGCGGGAGTGGTTTGGCGTCTACCTTGCTTCAGCGGTCTGAAGATTCGGGCTGGCCAAAGTGGAAATCTCTGCTCTTGCCGCCGGTTTTGCTCTCGAGCCGCAGCTCGCGGATCACGATGCCTTTATCGAGGGCCTTGCACATGTCATAGATGGTGAGCGCGGCCACGGAGGCTGCGGTCAGCGCCTCCATCTCGACTCCTGTTCCGGAAATTGTCGCCGCGGTGGTTACGATTTCAATCCCGTTATCCAAAACCCGGCAGCTTACATCGATAAAGCTGAGCGGCAGGGGGTGGCACATGGGAATGAGGTCTGAAGTTTTCTTCGCGGCCTGAATTCCGGCGAAGCGGGCGACTTCCAATGGGTCTCCCTTGGGGTTTTCCGGCAGAGCTTCGATAACAGCAGGAGAAAGCGCAACGAAAGCGTAGGCGCGTGCCTCGCGCCGGGTTGCGGCCTTGGCGCTTACATCGACCATGTGTGCCTGGCCATGCTCATCGAAATGTGAAAGTTTCCCCATAGTCATAGCCTAGAGCATCAGCACTGAAACCGTCGTGCCCTCGGGCCATGGGCTTTCGCCTTCGGGTATCAGGGTGAGGGCATTTGCGCGTGAGATTGCAGCCAGATCGCCAGATCCCTGGTTCGAGATGGTTCGCACCGTTGCGCCGTTCGCTGAACTCTCGATAAACGCAAGCATGAACCGGGTGAGATCTTTCTTCGGCTGGATCGCCTTGCCCAGCCGTGCTTCGAGAAACTGCGGTCCTGTCTCGCGGCGTCCTGCTAGTCCGGCAAGCAGCGGAGCGGCGAAAAGCGTAAAGGTCGTGATCGCCGAGAGGGGATTGCCGGGCAGTCCGAAGAAGTACATCGCGCCAGGAATCCTGCCGAAGACGACAGGCTTACCCGGCTGGATGCGCGCCCCGGTGAAGAAGAACTCCGCGCCGAACTCTGCGAGTGCCTCTTCGACGAAGTCGTATTTCCCCATCGAGACGCCGCCGGAGAGCAGCAGCAGGTCGATATCCGACTCCAGCACGCAGCGAATAACATGCATTGTGGATTCGAGGCTGTCGCGCACCACCGGGAAGATGACGGGCTCGCCGCCATGCTGCAGAACCAGTGCAGCCATCGAGTAGCTGTTCGAATTGCGGATCTGGTGCGGCAGAGGCGTTTCCGAGATGCTTACCAGTTCATCGCCGGTTGAGACGATGGCGACGCGTGGCCGTAGGAAGACTTCGAGCTCCTCGTATCCGCAGGACGCGGCCGTAGCCAGGTGGTGGGGGCCGAGGACCGTTCCGGGAGCGACGACGACAGAGCCTTGCGCGGCCTCGGAGCCGATCGGAACGATGTTCTCTCCTGCTGCAAGTCGCTTTCCTGGCTGGGCGGTCAGGGCATCTCCGCTAACGACTGCATGCTCGATCATCAGCACGCAGTCAGCGCCCTCTGGTACCGGGGCGCCGGTCATGATTTCGACTGCCTGCCCGCTTGCGATGCGGGGACCGGCCCAGATCTCTCCAGCGCGAATGCGCCCAGCAATCTTAAGCGTACTGCCTTGCGTAATATCCGCAGCGAGGCAGGCAAATCCGTCGCGAGTCGACCTGTTAAAGGGCGGCTGGTCGCGGTCCGCAAGGACTTGTACGGCCAGAACCCGGCCCAACAGCTGGCTGAGGTTCGATGTCAGAGAGAGAATTTCGGTGCGATTCGGGCGGGATGGAAGAGACAGGGCCTGCTCGCGGACGATCTCCGCGGCCGCTGTATACGAGAAAAGATTCACACCGGTAATTTTAGCGAAAAGCAAAAGGGCGCCGATGAGGCGCCCTTTCAAATTCCCACCGGGGTGGGTTACTTCTTCTTGGCCTTGTAGCTGCTCTGAACGGTGGAGCCCATTTCAGCGATGACGTTCTTGGCGTCGGCGGCAAATGGTCCGTTCGGGTCGAGTTCAAGATACTTCTGATAAGCCTCTTCGCATCCGGGAGGTCCGACGATCTTGTTGGTCTTCGGATCGACCGAGGCCTTGTTGATCAGGGCTTGTCCCTTGAGGTAGTAGGGGATCGGTTTATTGGGATCAGCCGCAATGGCCTTATCGGCAGCGGCAACGGTGGCGTCCATCTGGCCTGTGCGGCTCATGATGATCGTCTCGTTGCTGTAGTGCATGGAAGCATTCTTCGGATCGGCGGTTGCAGCAGCATCATAGGCAGCAGCGGCTTCAGGATACTTGCCGGTCATGGCCAGGGATTCGCCAAGGGCATCGTTCGCGGCGGCCAGCACATCAGGGTTCTTCTTGCCGGCAGTCTCGAGATCGACGGCCTTCTTCAGCGAGGTGATGGAGTCGTCGTACTTCTTCAGGCCCTTCTGGGCAACACCGAGTTCGACCCATAGAACCGAGGCATCCGGCTTGGCCGTAGTGTCCTTGGTCATGATCGATTCCGCATCGGCGTAGTTCTTATCCTTGTTGTCCTGGCGAGCTTTGGCCAGATCGCCATTCAGGTTCTTGATGACGGCGTTTTCCTTGTTCGCTTCGGCGTTCTTCGACTTCACCTCTTCAAGCTGCTTGCGCTGCTCGGGCGTCATCTTGGCCACGTACTCGGGGCGGCCCAGGTCGAAGTCCTGCGCGGTGTCGGTGCCGGCAGTGACCTTAATGTTCGGGAACTGATCGATCGGCTTTCCTTCGGTGTTGAAGAGGGTGACGACGTACGTTCCGGGAGCAACTCCGTCGCCCTTATAGTCACCGTTCGCGTCGGTCTGGAAGGTGTACTTGGCGGTCTTGCCGTCGGTGCTGACTTCTACCTTCGTGTTAGCGATCGGTGCTCCGACCGGATCTACCGCGTGACCGTGGATCTTGCCTGCTGCAGCATCCTGGGCCAGGATGTAAGGGGTTGCGGACGCCAGCAGGGCGGCGAAGAGAAATGCCAGCCAGATTCTTGTCTTGCGCATTGTTTTTTCTCCCATGGTTCTGATTCGTTTCGTGTCTCTCACTGGACGCCAGCCTGTTTCCATCGCTGGCTTAGAGCTTCTGGGTTACATAAGGAATGAGGTCGGATGTACCCGCCTCTTCGAAGGCCCGGAGCCGCAGAACACAGCTATCGCATTCGCCGCACGCTCTTTCCGCGCCCGAGTAGCACGACCACGTTAAATCCAGCGGCGCACCAAGTTCAAGGCCCAGGGAGACGATCTGGCTCTTCCGTAGATGGATGAGCGGGGTGGCAATTTTGATGCTTCCCTCTTTTGTCCCTGTGCGGATAAGTTGCTGAAAGGCTTCATAATAGGCTGGCCTGCAGTCGGGATAACCGGAGCTATCCTGCTCTACGGCCCCAATATAGATCGTTTCTGCCCCCAAAACCTCGGCCCAGCTGACGGCCGCGGAAAGGAAATGCGCGTTGCGAAAAGGGACGTAGGTGACGGGTACAGATTCCCCAATTGGCTCATGCTCGGGAGCTTTCGGCACATCGATCGATGCATCGGTGAGCGCGGAGCCGCCGATGACGCGGAAGATGTCGATCTTCAGGTGCAGCAAGTCCTTGAAATTCAGATTCTTAGCGACATTGCTGGCGCTTTCGAGTTCGCGAGCTTCAGTGCGCTGGCCATAGCTGAAGTGCAGGGCGTAGGCATCGTGGTCGCGGGCGGCAAGAGCAGCGCAGACAGCCGAATCCATGCCTCCTGAGAGGCAGACTACGGCGCGCGATCGGGCATTCGTCATAACGTTCTATCGTATCGCGAAGTTGCCAGGTTGGGATGCGTGCTGCCACCAGCCGTCGAAGGCCTCGAGCGCCCGGTCGCACTGGATCTTGTGGCGCTCCTTTTTATCGCGAATCTTCTTTCGCGTCTCTTCCTCTAGCGGCTCGATCAGGTCGAAGGTGATATTTGCCGGGTCGAAGCGCTTGCCTTCGTAGTGTGTGATGTAGTGGATGAGTGAGCCAAGGCCCGTCCGTCGCGGGACGGGAATTGCGGTGCCCCCCTGGGCGATCGTGGCCGCATAGATGCCGGCCAGCATGCCGGTGGCGATCGATTCGGTGTAGCCTTCCACGCCCGAAAGCTGCCCGGCGAAGAGAATGCCGGGATAGTCCTTCATTTGCAGGGTTTCCGTCAGGATGCGCGGCGCGTCGATGTAGGTGTTGCGATGAATCTGGCCGTAGCGCGAAAACTTTGCGTTCTCGAGGCCGGGAATCATCCGCAGGATACGCGCCTGCTCGCCGTATTTCAGGTGGTTCTGGAAGCCGACGAGGTTGTAGGAGTCGGCGCGGAGATTTTCGCAGCGAAGCTGCACCACTGCCCAAGGAGTTTTTCCGGTGCGCGGGTCGCGCAGCCCGACCGGTTTCATGCAGCCGAAGCGGAGGGTGTCGCGGCCCCGCCGCGCCAGCTCTTCAATCGGAAGACAGCCTTCGAAGTAGTCGAGCTTTTCCCACTCTTTTTCCTTTACCTGCTCGGCGGAGACGAGTGCATCGTAAAAGGCGTCGTATTCTTCCTTGTTCATCGGGCAGTTGATGTAGTCGGCTGTGCCCTTGTCCCAGCGTGCGGCCATATAGACGCGCTCCTGGTTGATCGAATCGGACTCGACGATGGGACTGATGGAATCGTAGAAGGAAAGGTGCTCGCCGCCGGTGAGCCGCGAAATCTCCTGCGAAAGGGCGGACGATGTCAGCGGGCCGCTGGCAAGAATCGTGAGTCCGTCTTCGGGATCGAGCGAGGTCACTTCCTCACGGTGAACGCGGATGCGCGGCTCTGCCTCGATGGCCTGCGCGATCAGCCGCGAGAACTCAACGCGATCGACGGCAAGGGCGTGTCCAGCCGGGACGGCACTGGCATCGGCGCAGGCCAGCAGCGGAGAATTGGCGCGTCGCATCTCGGCTTTCAGCAGCCAGGGAGCTGTATTTTCGCTTTCAGATTTCAGCGAGTTCGAGCAGACCAGCTCGCCGAAGTCAGAGGTCTGGTGCGCGGGGGTGTTGCGGACGGGCCGCATCTCGTAAAGGTCGACCTCGCAGCCCATGCGGGCGGCGACCAACGCAGCTTCAGGACCGGCGAGTCCTCCGCCGATAATCTTCAACTTCATGACAGGGTTCCTTCAGCAGCCAGTTGCGTGAGCGCGTCGCCGGTGACGCGCATGCGGCGCCACTCCGTGAGCATGTTCGCATTCAGGCTGCGATAAAAATCGATGGCCGGCTGGTTCCACTCGAGCACATCCCACTGCAGGCGCGAGCAGCCGCGTTCGGCGGCGATGGACGCGACCTGCTTCAGCAGGGCCTTGCCGATGCCGCGGCCTCGAAACTCCGGCTTTACGAAGAGATCTTCGAGATGCAGGCTGCGTCCCTGCCAGGTGGAATAAATCGGGAAGAATAACGCGAAGCCTGCTGCGGTTCCGTCTTCGTCTGCGATGAGGCATTCATAGAAGCGTTCGTCGCCGAAGCCGTCGCGAAGAAGCTGCTCCGCCGTCATCTCGACGGAGTGCGGCTCGCGCTCATATTCGGCGAGAGCGTGGATCAGTTCGAGGATGACGGGAATATCCGAGGGAGTAGCGAAGCGTATCTGGGACATTGCGGCTACTCTTCCGTTTTCTTGTTCCGCGCCTTGATCTTGAACCAGATCGGCGAGCCCTCGAACCCGAATGCTTCGCGAATCTGGTTCTGAAGGAAGCGCTCGAAGGAGAAGTGCAGCTTTACGTCGCGGTCGGTGAAGAGCACGAAGGTCGGCGGAGCCACTGCGGCCTGGGTCATATAAAGGATGCGCATCCGCTTGCTGAGCGGAACGCCAGCCTTCTGGAAGTCCACGTGGTCCAGGAAGCGGTTCATCTGGCCGGTGGAAACGCGCTTGCGCCGTTCTGCCGCGACGCGAATGGCGGTATCGAGCACGCGCTGCAGGCGGCGGCTGTCCTTGTTGGCGGTTGCGGCTGAAAGAAAGACGATCGGCGCGTAATCGAGGTACTTCAGGTGGTAGCGCACCTGCTCCTCGAAAACCTTCATGTCTGCCGGGGGCTTGCCGTCAGTGCGGGCGGTGGTGACGAGGTCCCACTTATTAATGACAATTACGACGGAGCGGCCGCTCTCATGCGCATAGCCGCCGATGGTCGCGTCTGATGCAGTGACGCCCTGCGACGCGTCGATGACGAGCAGGGAAACATCTGCCGCTTCGAGGTGACGCCGCGCCATTACGACCGAAAGCTTTTCCGCCATCAGTTCGGTCTTGCCTTTGCGGCGGATACCGGCGGTGTCGATAATTCGCAGCGTCTGGCCGTTGTACTCGATGACTTCGTCGACGGCGTCGCGGGTGGTTCCTGCGATGGGCGAGACAATGGCCCGCTGGGTCCCCGTAAGTGCGTTCAGCAGGGTCGATTTACCCACATTCGGGCGTCCGATAATGGCGAGGCGCGTCTCGTTCTGCTGGAATTCGCCGTGGGTGCGATGCACGGTCGCGGCGGTTTCTTCTCCGTCCTCAGATACAGGCTCGGCTTCATTTTCTTCGGGGACGGTTTCCCGCTCCGGAAGCAGTTCGAAAACCTCGTCCAGCAGGTCGGCGATGCCGTGGCCGTGCTCGGCCGAGATGGGAATGACGTTATGCACGCCAAGGCGGCGGAAATTTTCTGCTCCCGCTTCCATGGCCGGGGTGTCGATCTTGTTGACAGCCAGGATGATAGGCTTCCCGGAACGGATGAGCAGGCGCGCGAGATCGATGTCGGGCGAGGCCAGTTCAGAGCGGCCGTCGACGACCATCACAATCACTTCGGCTTCGTCGTAGGCGACCTGGGCCTGGCGATAAATTTCGGATGGAATCAGCTCGATATCGTCGGGAACGACGCCGCCGGTATCCACCAGGCGAACTTTGCGCCCAGCCCACTCGACCTCGCCGTAGATGCGGTCGCGGGTGATTCCTGGTTCATCGCCGACGATGGAGCGGCGCGAGCCGGTAAGGCGGTTAAAGAGCGTCGATTTTCCTACATTCGGACGGCCGACGATGGCAAATACGGGCAGGTCTTTTGCAGCCATGCCGCTCTCGGGAATCGTCCGGGCGGTATTGGCGGGGCGCTTCGGTTTTTTGCTGGTGTGTTTCAAATGGGCTCTCTCGGTGAACGCCGTTCCCTCAAGAGACGGTCAAACACATCCTTGATTCTATCGTTATGGGCCTGAGCTTCCTAGTTTATGGAGGGATTTGGGCTTCCTGGCGTGTCAGGCGTGGCTTCGTACGCGGGGAGAGGTTGTGGAAGCGCGTACCCTCAACTCGGCCGGCAGGCGAAGGTGCTGCACGACCGGCGCCTCATCGTTGTTGTCGATGGTTCGAAGCAGCAGCTCGCAGGCGGCCTTGCCCATTTCCATCGTGGATTGCGCCACCGCGGTGAGGCTGGGATTGAAATAGCGATTCCAGATATAGTCGTCGAATCCCAGCAGGCTGACTTCTTCCGGAACCTTCATGTTCAGCTCATCGAGTGCCTGCAAAACCCCGAGCAGTAGCTTGTTGTTGCTGACCATGATGGCTGTGGGCGGAGCGTCGAGCTGCAGAAGTTTCCGGCAGGCTGCCACGCCGCCCTCTATTTGAATATCGCCTGCGATCAGGTATTCGTCTCGAATGGGGAGATGAGCTTCCTGCATGGCTTTGCGAAAACCTTCGAGGCGGTCCCGGTGGGGAGACAGGCCGAGATGCCCGGCAAGGATCGCGATCTTTTCGTGACCCAGATCGATGAGGTAGCGGGTGGCCATGTTTCCGGCCTGCAGATTGTCGGTGCTGACCGATCCGCTCATGGAAACGGGCGGAATACGGTCAATGAACACGACCGGGCATCCGCGGCGGGCGGCATGGGCGTAACTGGTGGAGTCAGTGCAGCAGGCGAGCAGCACGCCGTCGACGCGTCGTGAGAAGAGCGTATTGAGGTGGTTGGCTTCGTTGGCGGGTTCTTCGTTCGAGTCGCAGAGGAGCACGCTGTATCCGGCTTTGCGTGCTGTATCTTCTACTCCACGAATTACTTCGGGGTAAAAGGCGTTTGTGATATCGGGAACGATGACGCCGATGACGTTTGTCCTGCCTGTTTTCAGGCCGCGGGCGATCGCATCCGGCTGAAAGTCGAGCGCAGCCATGGCAGCGAGTACCTGCTTCTTCCTGGCTGGGCTAACTGGCACCCGGTCGTTCACGACGGCAGAAACGGTTGAAATGGACACGCCAGCCAGCTTGGCGACGTCTTTCATGGTTGTCTTCGTGCGCGGCTTCATCGTTTCGGGAAATTGTCTCTCAAACCTCGTGCCGCGAACATGGAAATCGATCAAGAAAAGCGCGGAAGTTGTCGTAAATCAAGTCATTTCTCAACAATTGCGATCTGGCTCGTTACCTTAGAGACGTTGAAACCGGTTGTATGGGAGCATCGCGGCGGGATAACGTCATCTCCTATGAAATTTTCCGGATGCCGAGCGGCGCTGTTCTGTCTTATTTTCATCACCCTTTCCGTTGCGACGGCTATCGCCGAGCGCACTCCCACGCGGGAGGGGCTGGTTTATGGCGAGGCCGACGGCCAGAAGCTGACGATGGACTATTACGCTCCGAAGGGCCCGGGACCGCATCCCATCGCAATCGTCATTCACGGCGGCGGATACCGGCGTGGCGACAGCAAGAGCGGAAGCGAAGCATATTGCGCGGATTTTCTCGCGCCGGCGGGTTATGCGGTCTTTTCCATCAATTACCGGCTGGCTCCGCAGTACCCCTACCCGGATATGGTGTATGACACCGAGCGGGCGGTGCGCTATCTGCGTTACAACGCGAAGCAGTGGGATGCCGATCCCCAGAAGATCGTGCTGGTCGGCGGCTCGGCCGGTGGTTTTCTGAGCAACATGGTGGGTGTCCTGAGCGCGCCCGGTGATCCGAAGGCGCAGGATCCGGTGGATCGTGAAAGCGCTCGCGCCAATGCCGTGGTGACTCTTTACGCGCAAAGCACCTTTGCGCTGGTTCCGGTGAACCAGGACGTCCATGCTTTGCTGGACCATGAAATTCAGGCGAAGGGCGTGGCGCAGACACTGCACGAGTCGGCCGCCCTGACATATGTGTCGAAGGACGATCCGCCCTTTCTGCAAATCCTTGGCGATAAGGATGAATACATCCCCTTTTCCGAGGCCATCAATCTGCAGAATGCTTTGCAGGCTGTTGGGGTAGACAGCAGGATCATCCTCATTCCCGGAGGGCATCACGGTACCGGCGGGTGGTATAAGCTGCCGAATGTTCCGGATTGGGAAAAGCAGATGGTGGAGTGGCTGAACGCGAAGCTCGATCACCAGGGAGCGATCGGCGAGGGAATTCAGGCGCGGGAGCCACAACCCCAACCGTAAAAAACGATTCCAAGTGATTGCCGTCAAACACTTAGGTTTATCTCGCGGCGGCTCAGCGCTTGAGCCCGGCGGGTGGCGTGCGCTAGAGTAAAAGTGATCCCCCTGTTCGCATTCGCTGCCAGCACCTGATTTCAACCATGACTTCTGCCTCGAAAAAACGGCGCTTTGCCTCCTGGTTCGTCTTTACGTTCCTCGGGTTGGCTATGGCTGTGTTTGCATGGGGCCTTGCTTACAAGCTTTCGTTGTACGATCCTCCGCAGGCTGTTTCACGACAGATGCCGCAGGCGAAGCTGCTCTCACGCGAGCAGCAGCCATCGGTAGAGATGAAGGCATCCGTTCAGCCAGATCCTCCCGATAGCCTGAAAACCCTTGGCCCGGACGCAAATCTTGCGCTGCTGCTGGCGTGTGTTTCTCTGCTTGCTGGCTCCGCGTTTCTTATACGTCTGCAGTCCTCCGAACTGCGCTTTCGCCCGCGGCTCGTGCTGGCCCTGAGCCACATCTTTTTCCGCCCTCCGCCTTTCCGCGCCTGATTCTTCCTCCATCGTCTCCTGTCGTTTGCAAAGCCTGTGCCGTAGGTCCATTTGAATACGCACCTTTGCCTGCCTGACAGGCTCCCTGTCTTCCTAAACAAGACCTTTGGATAGGTGCGTAAATATGCGTAAGTCTTTGTCCCTGTTTGCAGCGATTGGCCTCTCTGCTGTTGGACTCCCCGGGCTCGTTGCCTGTAACTCCTCTGATTCCTCTGCTTCCCGCGCTCCGGAAGTACCGGCGGCGAGCGTGGTGACCGTGAAGCGTGGAACCATCTCCCATACCCTGAGCCTCGCCGGTCAGTTTCAGCCGTACCAGGTTGTCGATGTACATGCCAAGGTTTCCGGCTACATCCGGCATATCTATGTCGATATCGGCGACAAGGTGCATCGCGGAGAAACGCTCGCTGTGCTCGAGGTGCCTGAACTCGACGCGCAATTGAAAGGCAGTGTCTCCGAGCTGGGCCGCAGCAAGGATGAGGTCACTCGCGCGCAGCATGAAGTGGCCCGCGCGCAATCCATCTACAGTGCGCTGCACGCGGACTACAACCGTCTTCAGCAGGCTTCGCAGGCGCAGCCGGGGCTCATCGCGCAACAGGAACTGGACGACGCCCAGTCGAAGGATCTTGCTGCTGCTTCGCAGGTAGACGCAGCCAAGGCAGCCCTGTCCGCTGCTCGCCAGGGCACCGACGTCGCCGATGCCAATCGCCAGCGTGTGCAGGACATGAACGACTACACGCGCGTGACGGCTCCGCTCGACGGCGTGATCACCTGGCGCTATGCCGATACCGGCGCGCTGATCCAGGCCGGAACATCTTCAGACCAGCAATCGCTCCCGGTGGTGAAGCTGGCACAAAGCGACCTGCTGCGTTTGCGCGTGCCGGTGCCTGAGAACGCCGTTCGCTACGTGCACGTCGGTCAGAGCATGCAGGTGCGTGTGGATGCGCTCGGCCGTTCGCTGACCGGTATGGTGGTGCGCTTTACCCGCGACCTCGATCCTGCGACCCGCACCATGCAGACGGAAATCGATGTACCGAACAAGGATCTGTCGCTGACACCGGGCATGTACGCGAATACGGAGCTGTCTCTCGAGCACAAGGAAGGAATCCTCACCGTTCCGGTGGAAGCGGTGGTGCATGACGGCGACAAGCAGGCAGTGCTGGTAGTGGATTCGAACAACGAGGTCCAGCAGCGCGCTATCCAGACGGGTCTGCAGGGTTCGGAACTGATTGAAGTCACCGGTGGCTTGCGCGAAGGCGAACGTGTCATCGACGGCGGCCAGTCCAAGTTCCAGGCCGGTGAGAAGGTTCAGCCTCATGAGGAACAGGACTCCGCGGTGGATGTGAAGCGCGATTCGAGCAGCTCCACGAATGGAGGGCAGCAGTAATGCCGAAGTTTGCCCTCAAGTATCCCTTCTTCATCATCATGGCCTGCATGGTCGTGCTGCTTGTCGGCGTCGTAGGCGTCACAAGTATGCCGGTCGATTTGTTTCCCAAAATCGATATGCCGGTCGTAGTCGTTGCCACGTTCTATTCAGGCATGCCGCCGCAACAGATCGAGGCGGATATCACCGACACCTTCGAACGCTTCTTCACGCTCGGCAGTAATATCGAGCACATTGAATCGCGCTCGCTTACCGGCGTCAGCCTGATCAAGGTGTACTTCAAGCCGGGCACCGATCCCAACGCTGCGCTCAGTAATATCTCGAACCTGGCCATGGCCGATCTAAGACGATTGCCACCGGGCACGCTGCCTCCGGTGGTGCTTGGCATGGATGCATCGAACCAGCCGGTCTGCCTGGTGACGCTTAAGGGGCAAGGCCTCAACGAGACGCACCTGAAGGATCTTGCACAGTTCCAGGTCCGCAACCAGATTGCGCACGTTTCGGGCGCGTCGGTTCCGCAGCCTTTCGGTGGAACCTATCGCCAGATCCAGGTCTTCGTCGATCCGCTGAAGCTGGAAGCGCACAACATGAGCCTGATGGACGTGGTGGGAGCGGTAAATAACTCCAACCTCATTCTGCCGGCGGGCGACGTGCGAATCGGTAACCGTGACTATAACATTTACGCGAACAGCCAGGTTCCGAGCGCGCAGCAGATCAACTCGCTGCCGTTGAAGTCGGTAGGCAACGCCTCGGTAATGGTTGGAGATATCGGCCATGCGGAAGATGCGGGCGCGATCCAGACAAACATCGTGCGTATCGATGGCCAGCGTTCGGTCTATATCCCGGTGTTGAAGCAGGGCGGAGACAGCAACACCATTACCATAGTCAACGGTATGAGGTCGGCGATCAAGGACCTCGTCGATATTCCCGCATCGCTGAAGACGGCTATTGTTTTTGACCAGTCGCTTTTCGTGAAGGGCGCGATCAAGAACCTGTTGAAGGAAGCCGGTATCGGTCTCTTCCTGACCAGTATCATGATTCTCGTTTTTCTCGGCAGCCCGCGTGCGACCTTTGCCGTGCTGCTGTCGATTCCGCTGTCGGCGCTGGTTTGCCTGTTGCTCATGAAGGCGATGGGCGGATCGATCAACACCATGCTGCTCGGTGGCCTGGCGCTGGCGTTCTCACGACTGATCGATGACTCCGTGGTCGTGCTCGAGAATATTTTCCGTTACATGGAAATGGGAACGGCTCCGCGGGAAGCAGCGGAAAAGGGCGGCATGGAGGTTTCGCTGGCCGTGCTGGCGGCGACATCTACAACGTCGATCGTATTTTTCCCGGTGAGCTTTCTGTCGGGTGTGAGTAAGTACATCTTCAGCGATCTTGCGCTGGGCGTCGTGCTCTCCATCTTCGCGTCGTACATTTTCGCGATGACGGTGGTGCCGCTCTACTGCTCGACGTTTATCCGGATTCATCATCACGATGAAGCGGGGCATGAAGCGAAGAAGCCTTCGTTCTTCAAGAAGCTGATCGACGGCTTCAATCGCTATTTCCAGGTGCTGCTGAACAAGTACGAAGCGGCGGCTAACCGGGCCATGCAGAAGCCGAAGTTCACGGCGATTGTCATCCTTGGATCGATTGTTCTTATCCTCGTAGTGCTGTTTCCGTTCCTCGGCAAAGCGTATTTTCCGCGCACCGATCCCGGTCAGTTTGTGATCAATGTGAAGTGCCCGAGCGGCACCCGCATTGAAGTGAGCAACGACTACATTGCGCGCGTGGAGCAGGAGATCCGGCAGGTTGTTTCGAAGGACGATCTCGGAATGATCGTGTCGAACATCGGCGTCACGCCTGACCTTTCTTCGATCTACACCAGCAACGCCGCGATGGATACGGCATTTGTCCAGGTGAGTTTGAAGGAAGACCACAAGGTGGGCAGCTACGCCTACATGGAGAAGGTTCGCCGCGAGCTCTCGACAGATATGCCTGAGCTTACGACGTACTTCCAGGCTGGCGGCCTGGTCGACTCGGTGATCAACCAGGGACTGCCTGCTCCGATCGACATCCAGATTCAGTCGAACGACATGAATGGCTCTTTCAAAATCGCGCAAAATCTGGCGCAGAAGCTGAAGCAGCTGCACTCGGTGAGCGACGTGTACATCCCGCAGGATCTTACCTATCCAGGTATCGAGATGAACATCGATCGTGAGCGCGCCAGCCTGATCGGGCTTTCTCCAAAAGAGGTGGTGGACAACGTCATCACTGCTCTCACTTCGAACGGTGTCATTGCGCCGAGCTACTGGATCGATCCCAACACCGGAAACAACTACATGCTGACCGTACAGTACTCGAACAAGCAGATCGGCAGCATGAACATGGAGGACTTCCGGAATATTCCTCTGCGTTCGCAGAACTCGAAGGACTACACACCCCTGCAATCCGTCGTAAACCTGAAGCAGATCGATACACCGACGGAAGTCGATCACTACCAGATACGCCGCGTGATCGATGTCTACGTGATGCCTTCGACCGAAGCGCTCGAAAAGGTCAACAAGGAAGTTACGAAGCTTGTGAGCCAGGTGCAAACTCCGAAGAACACGCGCATTAACATCCGCGGCGCGGTTAACAGCATGAACGAATCGTTCCTGCGTTTCGGAGTCGGCCTGCTGCTCTCGATTGCGCTGGTGTACCTGATCCTGATGGCGCAGTTCACGTCGTTCGTCGATCCGTTCATCATCCTCATGGCGATTCCGCCTGGTCTTGCCGGTGTGGTGATGATCCTTGTGCTGACGCACAGCACGCTCAACATCATGTCGCTGATGGGCGTGATCATGATGACCGGCATTGTCGTTTCGAACAGCATTCTGATCGTGGAGTTCGCAGGCACTCTTCATGAACAGGGCTACTCGCTGCTCGATTCGGTGGTGCAGTCGTGCAAGATCCGTCTGCGTCCGATCCTGATGACGTCGCTGGCGACGTTGCTGGGCATGATTCCGATGGCGCTCGGCATCGAGGCCGGCAGCGAGCAGTATGCTCCGCTGGCGCGGGCGATCATTGGAGGCCTCGGTGTCTCCGTGGTCGTCACCATCTTCCTGGTTCCGGCTGTGTACCTGATCGTGCACGACCGCAGGGAACGCGAGCAGTTCGCAGAAGGGAAGGCATAGGGCAATGGGAATCCAAAAAACTACGCACAACGCCGTCCTGGTATTGTTCGCAACGGTCTGCTGCGCGGCAACTGCGCAGCAGGCGCCGAAGCAGTTGCCGGATGCTCCACCCGTGCAGCTGGCTCTCGCTGAAACGCCGCAGAAGCAAATGACCACCGGCGTTACTGTCCCGCAGGGGCAGGAGTCGATGACGCGCGAGCAGGCGGAGCAGATGGCGATCAAGAATAATCCGCACATCAGCGTGCAACGCTTGTTAGCCATGGCGCAGCACCAGGCGGTTCGCGAGTCGAGAGCGCCCGAGCTTCCGACCGCGGTCGCTAATGTGACGGCGATGGATGCAGAAGATGCCAGCCGCATCTCCGCGGGCTCGCTGACAGCTTCGCGCCTGTTCGAGCATGCAGGCGCGGGCATGAATGTGAGCCAACTCGTCACCGACTTCGGGCGCACGAGAAATCTCGTCGCCTCGGCCAAGCTGCAGGAGAAGGCGCAGAACGCAACCGCCCTCGCTACGACCGAGGACATTGTGCTGGCGACAGACCAGGCCTTCTACGACGCACTGCAGGCGCAGGCGATGTTGAAGGTCGCGCAGCAGAACGTGGATACACGTGATGTAACGCAGAAGCAGGTCGGCGAGATGACGAAGAGCCATCTGAAGTCGGACCTCGACCTGAGCTTTGCCAGCGTGAACTCATCGCAGGCGAAGTTGTTGCAGCTCGATGCGAAGAACAATGCCGACTCGACGATGGCAGCGCTCGACGAAGTGCTAGGGCTCGATCACCAGGTTACGTATCAACTGGTGGATGAGACCTCGGCGTTGACTCCGCCGCCGGACGATGCGCAGCCGCTGATCGATATGGCGTTGCAGCAGCGTCCTGACTTGCAGGCGCTTTCTCTCGGCGAGCAATCGGCGGAGAAGTTTGCGCACGCACAGCGCGACCAGATGCTGCCTTCGATCAGCGCTCTTGGAACGGCCGGAACTGTTCCGGAGCGTCCAGGATCGAACTACTACCTCAACAACTGGTGGGGCGGCGTGGGCGTAAATGTGAGCATTCCGGTCTTCAACGGATTTCTCTATTCCGCCCAGGCCAAGGAAGCGACCTTCCGCGCCAAGGCCGACTCGGAGCAGGCGCGTGGATTGCGCAACCAGATCGTGCGCGACGTGCGCACGTCATGGCTCGCGGCAGCCACGGCCTATCAACGAGTCAGCGTGACGGCCGACCTGCTGAACCAGGCGAACATGGCGCTGAAGCTTGCTGAAACCCGTTACAAGCTGGGGCTGAGTTCGATCGTGGAACTGAGCCAGGCGCAATACCAGCAGACCGACGCGGCGATTGGGAACACGAACGCCCAGTACCAGTACCGCCTGTCGCTGGCGACGCTGAAGTTCCAAACCGGGGCGACTCCGTAAGTCGTTCCGTTTCAGGTTATTCACACGGTGAAGATCGCGACCCCTCATCCGGCCAACGTCGATCTTCACCTTTTTTTTGCCTGAAGCGGCTATCCTAAGAAAGTCTCCTTTTGAGCTGGCAGCCCCGTGTCCTCGACTACACAAACCGTGCCGTCGCTTCCCTCGCTGTACGAGTTTTTCGCTCCCGGCGGGGTACTGTCGCGCTCTGAACTGCCCTACGAGTTTCGCAAGGGCCAGCTCGAGATGGCGCAGGCGGTGGAGAAGGCCATTACTGAAGACCGGCACCTGATTGTCGAAGCCGGCACCGGCACCGGAAAGACCCTGGCTTATCTGCTGCCGGCGCTGCGGCTGGGCAAGCGGGTGATCGTCTCGACAGGGACGAAGAATCTCCAGGAACAGCTATTTTTCAAAGACTTGCCGTTCCTCGAATCCCTGCTCGGCCCATTGCGTGTTTGCTACATGAAGGGGCGCGCCAATTATCTTTGCCGGCACAAGCTGTACGCGCTGCGCAGCCAGCCGATCCTGTCGGGACTGGAAGAGATCGCGCAGTACCAGGCAATCGCCGAGTGGGAAAAGACGACCGAAACCGGCGACCGTGCTGAAATTGCCGAGCTTCCGGAGACGAGCCTGCTTTGGCCGAAGCTCGACGCCCGCGGCGAGGCCTGCCTTGGCCAGAGCTGCCCCGATTACGAGCGTTGCTTCATCACCGAGATGCGCCGCAAGGCCGCGGAAAGCGACGTGGTGATCGTGAATCACCACCTGTTCTTTGCCGATCTGGCTATCAAGCAGCAGGCGAAGAATGCTCCCGATGTTGGAGTGCTGCCCGATGCCGATGTTGTCATCTTCGATGAGGCGCACGAGCTTGAGGATGTGGCTTCGAACTACTTCGGTATCAGCCTCAGCAACGTTCGATTTGAAGAGTTGGCACGTGACATAGAAATGATGCTGCGCGCCAAGCACTCGCTGAGTGCGGAGATTATCTCGGCGGCACAAACGGCACGCGAACGGGCGCGGCTGTTCTTCTCCGTGTTGCCGCGTGGCGCTGCGCTCGAAGGGCGTATCCGCTTCACCGACCGTGAAGATTTTCTTGAGAACCACGGCGACCTGTATCTCGGAGTCAGAAACTCATTGCAACGCCTTGAGGGTGAACTGGAGCGGCTGCGCGGAGTGGACGAAGCTCCGGCGCTGCGCAAGCGTGCTGCCGACATGCGCGAGCACCTGCGTTTTCTGCTTGAGGCCGGAGAAAAAAACACTGTCTTCTGGCTGGAGCGTCGCGGCGTGAAGGGACGTGCGGCATCGCTTTCGACACATCTGCAGGCCACGCCGATCGATGTCTCCGACCTGTTGGCAGAGCTGGTTTTCGAGAACTTTTCCAGTGTCGTGCTGACCTCGGCCACGCTAACGGTGCAGGGTGGCTTTGCGCACATTCGCAAGCGTCTCGGCCTGAACGATGCGCGAGAGATGATCGTGCCATCGCACTTCCGGTATGCGCAGCAGGCGTTGCTCTATCTGCCGCCGGACATGCCCGATCCGCGCGACCGCGAGTTTCAGAATGAAGCCATCCGGCGCATTCGCCGCGTGCTTGAGATCACAGAGGGCCGTGCCTTCTGCCTCTTTACCAGCTACCAGCAGATGCAGGATGTCTATGAGCGCCTGCTGATGGAGGTGGGCTATCCATTACTGTTGCAGGGCAGCGCGCCGAGGCAGAAGCTGATCGAGGAGTTTCGCCGGACGCCGAATGCGGTGCTCTTCGGCACGTCGAGCTTCTGGCAGGGTGTGGATGTGCAGGGTGAGGCGCTGAGCTGCGTCATTGTAGACCGGCTGCCCTTTGCCGTACCTTCTGATCCCGTGGTGCAGGCACGGATGCGCGCCGTGGAGGATAACGGCGGCAGCCCGTTCTTTGAATACCAGGTACCCTCGGCGGTCATCACGCTGAAGCAGGGCTTTGGACGGCTCATCCGCTCGCTCGATGATCGGGGCGTGCTGATGCTGCTTGACCCGCGCATCCAGCGGCAGCGGTACGGCAAGGTCTTCCTCGACAGCCTGCCGCCTTACCGCGTGACGCAGGATATCGCGCAGGTCGAGGACTTTTTCCGTCCAGAAAACGAGTAGCATGAACGGGATGGCCCGTAACCTCTACATTCTCGCGGCTACCCTGATGCTGTTTTCGCTGCTCTCCTGCGGCATGACGGCGTTCAGCAGCCAGTTCCAGCAGGGGCTGCCCGGCAACGGATCGCTTTGGAAGACGATCTCGCTGTTTCTGCTGCTTGGCGGCCTGATCGTCGCCTTCCTGGGGGTAATGACGGCGATGTTCGAGCAGGTCGACCGGCGGAATGAAGAGCGCCGGATCCGGGAGCGGTCTAAGCGGCAGTAACTGAGCCCTGGCGGGCCATAGAAGCTACAATAGAGAAAGGGCTATTCCGCCCAAAAGTTGATAAAGAGAGTTACCCGGCAATGTTCGAAATTACAGTAGAACGCGATTTCTCGTCAGGGCACTACCTGCGGAACTATCGCGGCAAGTGCGAATACCCACACGGACACAATTACAAGGTGCATGTCACCCTGCGCGGCAAGGAACTGGATCCCTCTGGCCTGCTGATGGACTTCAAGGATCTGAAGGTGGTCATGCATCCGATCATTGAGTATCTCGATCACCGCATGATCAACGATCTGGAGCCTTTCACGGAGATCAATCCTTCGGCAGAGAATCTTGCGAAGTACTTCTTCGACGAGACCAGCAAGCAGGTTGCCGAGCTGACCAAGGGCCGCGTTCACGTGAAGGACTGCACTATCTTCGAGACCGACACGACCTACGCGACGTACTACGAGTAAAGCCTTGTACCTGATCGAAATTTACAAGTCGGTTCAAGGCGAGTCGAGCTTCGCCGGCGTGCCCTGCATCTTTGTGCGGCTGGCGGGCTGTAACCTGCGCTGCTCCTGGTGCGACTCGGAGTACACCTTCACCGGCGGCTATAAGCTGACCGAGGACGAAGTGGTTGCCGAGATCGAGAAGCTGGCTCCGGTGAAGCTGGTGGAGTTCACCGGCGGCGAGCCGTTGTTGCAGGAGCGTGAGCTGGTTCCCCTGATGCAGCGCCTGCTGGATTCAGGCTATGAGCTGATGATCGAGACCAGCGGCGAGCGCCCTGTCGACAATGTGCCCACGGCGGTGCATCGCATCATCGACGTAAAGTGTCCGGGTTCCGGCGAGGCCTCGCGCTTCCGCATGTCAAACCTGGAGCAGCTTACGCAGCGCGATGAGGTCAAGTTTGTGATCACAGGCCGTCCAGATTACGAGTATGCGCGCGAGTTCATACGCAAGCATGAGCTGGAATCGCGTGCCGGGCAGATCCTGCTCTCACCCGCGTTCACGAAGACTCCTGTGCCGGAGCGAAGTACGATCAACGCGCTACTCGACCCAAGCGAGCTTGTGAACTGGATGCTGGAGGATGGGCTGAAGGCCCGGTTGAGTCTGCAGATCCACAAGTATGTCTGGGAGCCGCAGAAGAAGGGCGTCTAGCGGTTTTGTTGCGGGACCGGCAAGCCTTGTGTCAAAGCTCTCTTTCCGGCTTGCTGTTAGGCTCTTGTGTCAGCAGTCTGTGTCATCGGTTTGTATCAGAGGTTTGTTTTGTATCAGGGCACGACTTCAGTCGTGCCGCATAAGTCCCCACAATCGTCGGCTTTAGCCGCTGAACAGCCAAATCACAGGGGCTGAAGCCCCAACCCGTTCGATTGTTATGGCACGACTAAAGTCGTGCCCTGATACGAAATATCTATTGTTGGTGCCGGCCGGGCAGGGGAAAAGCAGGTTCCTCACTTCGTTCGGAATGACAGCTTTAAGAAGTGGAGAGCCTGACTACTTCTTCTTCTCCGCCGCGAGATAGCTATCGAACGGAATTTCGAAGGAGAAGAGTTCCTTGCCGTCCACGTCCTGAACCTTCCTGAATTCAAGCTTCGCGCCCAGCAGTGGTTCGCTTCCTAACCCCTGCATGTCATAGAAGAGGAAACCCGCCTTGGTCGTGTGCGGCGCCACGCTGATGTCCGCATATTCGAACTGGTCGAAGTCCTGCTGGATCTTTGCATCCGGTGTCTTCGGTTTGCCGCCCAGCGGAGGCAATGGGGCGGGCATTGGAATTTTCCTGCCGGTATTGCTGATGTCTGTCATGCGGCGGTCCACGTCATCTGGTTCCGCGGCCGGAATGACCTGGCCGTTGGCCGTAATGAAGTGGATGCGCGCCTGTTCGAGCGAGATCTTTGCGTCGCTGTTGTTGGTGACGATGATGCGGATGGGCATGAACTTGTGCTTGAGGTAGTCGACGCGGAAAATCTCTGTTTTTTTCTTCGTATCGAAGGGCTCGGCTGCGATCACAACATGTTCGTCGGGATGATTGTCGTTCGCGGCGTAATGAGAGGCATCTTCAAAAGGGGGTGCGGCATGGTCCGAAGCCAGCATTGCCGTTGCCGAAAAGACGAGCGTAGATGCAAGGCAGAGGCGGAGCGGAAGGCGCATATTGTCTGGGACGATTATCATCTTCGCTTAAGACTTCAGTAAAGTGGGAATCGTAAGCGAATGCTCTCCTTCTACAGTCTCGCGCTTCTGCTGGCCCTGTCTGTTACGGCGCCATGGTGGCTTTTCCGTATGGTTACCAGCGGGAAGTATCGCGAAGGGTTGAGCGAGCGCCTGGGCATCGTTCCCGTTCGCGTAAGGCATGCGGATGCGAAGCCTGTTATTTGGGTGCACGCTGTCTCCGTTGGCGAGGTGATTGCCGCAAGCGGCCTCATCGCGGAATTGAGGACGGCACTCCCCGCGTGGCGCGTGATGATCTCGACGACGACGCGCACCGGGCAGAAGATTGCACGGGAACGCTTCGGCGAGGATTCGGTCTTCTATTTTCCCCTCGACTTCGCCTTTGCCGTGCGCGCGTGGCTGAAAGCATTGCAGCCGGGGCTGGTCGTTCTGCTGGAGACAGAGTTCTGGCCGCGCATGTTGCACGAGTGCCGTACTGCGGGAGTTCCTGTGGCAGTTGTGAATGCCCGTATCTCTGACCGGTCGTGGCCGCGCTACATGCGGCTTCGGTTTCTGTGGAGGCGCCTTTTGAATGGCTTTCGTACCGTACTGGCGCAGAGCGAACTGGATGCGGAACGTCTGCAGGCCATCGGAGCCAGCAACGTTCGCGTTGGCGGAAATCTGAAGTACGACATTCGCGCGGCGAAGTCGGTCGCCATTATTGAGGTTCTCCAACAGAATGTAGCCGAGGGAACGCATGTGATCGTCGCAGGTTCGACCCTTGCTGGCGAGGAAGAGATCGTTCTCGATGCGATACCCCCGGATGCAGTGCTGATCTTGGCTCCGCGACACCCGGAACGTTTCGATGCGGTGTCCACGCTGCTCCGGAGCCGCAGCCGGAATTTTGTTCGCCGGTCGGAGTGGGCGCAGCAACCCGCCAGGCTCGAACCGGGAACGGTCGTACTGCTTGACTCCATCGGCGAGCTGGCTTCTGTGTATGCGCTGGCGTCTGTTGCGATCATCGGCGGCGGCTTTCTCAATGCAGGCGGACATAACCCGCTGGAGCCCGCACAGTTCGGTGTTCCCGTGGTGATGGGTCCGCATTATGAGAACTTCCGCGCGATTGTTGAGAAACTACGCGAGTCGGATGGAGTGATGATCAGCGATGCTGCTTCGCTCGCGGCCACCGTGCGAGGGCTGCTATCCAACCCGCAGGAGGCAGCGAACCTGGGAGCGAACGCGCTTGCGGTCTTCAAAGCAGAGGCGGGCGCGACCGCGCGTGCTGTCTCTGCATTGCTCGAGATTGTCGGGGAATCGCAATGAGCCGCGCCGCGCTCGCTGCTTTCAACCCTCTGTATGCGGCCGCTGTTGCGCTCAAGAATACGGCCTATGACCGCGAATGGATCGCGCAGAAGCGACTGCAATGGCCGGTGATCAGCGTGGGCAATCTTTCCGCGGGCGGCTCCGGCAAGACACCCGTAGTGATGGAACTGGTTCGCATGCTACAGATGCAGGACATCCATGCCGATGTGCTCTCGCGCGGATATGGCCGCACTTCGCAGGAAGTAAGCCGGGTCAATCCGGATGGCTCTGCGGAGGACTTTGGGGATGAGCCGCTGCTGATTGCGGCAAGAACGGGAGTGCCGGTATACGTTGGCCCCAGCCGCTACGAAGCCGGTTTGCTGGCGGAGAAGTCTGGTGCGAGCGGATCGGTTCACCTGCTTGACGATGGCTTTCAGCATCGCCAGCTCGCTCGCGACGCTGATATTGTGGTCCTCCACACAAGCGATTTTGAAGAGCGCCTGCTGCCTGCCGGGGACCTGCGCGAACCGTTGGCCTCGCTGCGGCGTGCTTCCGCGATCGTGATTCGCAGTGAAGACAGGCATCTCGAAGAACAGGCTCGCAGGCATGGGGCAGCCGCTCCCGTCTGGATTCAATCGCGCCGTATGCGCCTCGAGAGCGCGCCGCGCCCGTTGGCCTTCTGCGGAATTGCGCGGCCTGCGGAGTTTTTTGCGGGATTGCAACGCGAGGGAGTGGAACCTGTGGCCACGCTCGCTTTCCGCGATCATCACCGTTATTCCGAGCAGGATATTGAAGAGCTGCTGCGGCAACTGAGAGAAAAGAGAGCCGAGTCGTTTGTGACGACAGAAAAAGACTGGGTCAGGCTCTCGCCGGTTCAGCGGCAACAGCTTGAGGCCGCAGCTCCGTTGGCAGCAGCTCGTCTCGAAGTTACTTTCGAGGATGAGGCAGCCGTGAGCGCGTTCCTGCAGTCTTTCGCCATGAGAAAATAAGAAGTTGCCGACAACGAATCCGCAGTTACGTGTACTGGTGATGCGGCTGGGCGCGATGGGGGATATCCTGCACGCGCTGCCCGCGATCACCGCTCTCCGCGCCGCGCATCCGCATTGGTATCTTGGCTGGGCCATCGAACCTCAGTGGCGGGGGCTGCTTGCTGCCGACGGCTGTGAGCAGCGCGGCCCCGGCATGCCGCTGGTGGATCGCATTCACATCGTTCCGGCCAAGCAATGGGCGCGCTCCCCGCTGAGCGCTGCCACTTTGCGCCAGATCGGGCAGATGCGCAGCGAACTCAAGCGGGAGCGCTACGATGTGTGTCTCGACCTGCAGGGCGCGGTGCGTTCGGCGCTGATTGGGCGTTCCGCAAAAGCTGCCCGGATGATCGGTGAGGAGAAGCCTCGCGAGCCGGCAGCGAAATTGTTTTTTGGTGAGAAGATTCCCACCGGCGGTGTGCACGTGATCGAGCAGGCCGTCGAAGTTGCAAATGCGATTGCAGGCGAGCAGTTGCCGCTGATGGCTCCGCTGCTGCCGGTTGAGGAGCGTGCGGAGGCGTTGGCCGCAGAGCTGCCTCAGCCCTTCGTGCTGATCAATCCCGGCGCCGGATGGGGCGCCAAGCGCTGGCCTGTCGAGCGTTACGCCGCCGTGGCGCAGAGTCTTAACGCCTCCGGATATGGTGTGGTTGTAAATGCCGGGCCAGGAGAGGCCTCTCTGGCCGAGGAATTGAGCCGCGTGAGCGGGGGCAAAGCCGTCGTGGTTCAGCCGACGCTGATCGAGCTGATCGCGATCACGCGCAAGGCATCGCTGGCCATCGCTGGGGATACAGGTCCGTTGCATCTGGCGTCGGCATTGGGTAAACCAGTAGTAGGGATTTTCGGCCCGACCGATCCGGCGAGAAACGGTCCGTTCGGCGGCCGGTTCCGCGTGCTGCGACATCCGGAAAGCAAGCGCGACCACACCCGCCATGCTGAACCCGAAGCGGGGCTGCTGACGATTGAACCGCAGGCCGTAATAGCGGCTGCGATGGAATTACTGGAGGGTACGAAGTAGATGGCTGGCGGTTGGAGCAGGATTGCGCGGCGAATTCGCGTGCCGCTTGGATTTGTTTTTGCGCTGCTTTACCTGCTGCTCGCGCAGCCTACCTGGACGTTCGCGCTGCTCAGCCTGTTGCTGGTCGTTCCGGGTGTGGGCCTGCGCGCCTATGCCTCAGGATATGTAAAGAAGAACGCCGAGCTGACGACGACCGGCCCTTACGCCTACACGCGCAACCCGCTGTACCTGGGCTCGATGATGATTGCCTTCGGCTTCGCTTTCGCGTCGCGAAGCATCTGGATCGTCGTTGCGCTGGCTGTGCTCTTTGCCGTCATCTATGTTCCGGTCATTCGCTCGGAAGAGGCTTTTCTGCGTTCGAAGTTCTCAGGCTTCGATGCGTATGCCGCGCGGGTGCCGCGTCTGCTGCCTCGTCTCACGGCTGCAAATATCGGCGGTGAGGCGGGTGAATTTTCCGGCGCGCTCTATCGCAAGCATCGTGAGTACAATGCACTCATAGGCGCGTTGGCGATTTATGCGGTTCTCGCGCTGCGGATATACTTCCCGGTAAATTTGCTTTCATTTCTGGGCGCGGCAGCCTCGCGCAGGTGAGTTTCGATTTGAATTGGCGTCATCGCTTCCTCCCCGTCCTGGCTTGTGCTCTGTCAACGGCGCTTGCTGCTGCGCAAAGCCTGCCGCCGCTTGCAGCGCCGCGTGCCGGCTACAGTTTTCCGGCGAAGCAGACGCTGAGCTATTCGGTCGACTGGCGCGTCTTCCCAGCCGGAATCGCGAGCTTCCACATGGAGTCCGATGGCAACATGCAGCGTATCTCGGTAACCGGGGATACGGTCGGCGCGGTCAATCTTCTCTTTCGCGTGAGCGATCGCTTTCAGTCTTCCTTTAATCGCACCACGGGCTGCTCCGAGAGCTTCTCCAAGCAGCTGATCGAGGGCCGCAGGCAGATCAACGGCGACCTCAGGTTCGACTACGCTCATGGCAAGGCCGTCTCTAACGAGAAGAATCTGGTCTCCGGTATCAACCGTCAGCAGGAGGCAGCGATTCCATCGTGCGTGAGCGATTCTCTCTCCGCTATTTTTTACGCGGCCTCGCAGCCGATGGCCGTGGGGCAGAGCTTTCAGTTCCCGCTGGGCGATGCGAAGAAGACTATTCCTGTCACGATGAAGGTTGAAGGGCACGAAGAGATCAAGACGCCCGCCGGAACGTTTCAGACCCTGCGTGTCGAGCCGACCGCGGATGCGGGAGTGGTGAAGAATCGCGGCAATATCTGGATCTGGTACACGGATGATGACCGTCACATGCCCGTGCAGATGCGCGCGCGCCTCTTCTGGGGCACGATTACCTTTCGCCTGACGGCAATCGATCAGAAATAGTTTTTCGGCCAGATAAAACTGGTTTTATTGAATTCGGTAACGCTCCCGCATCAGCCGCTGCAGGCGCGGTTTATAGATCAGGTTGTAGGCCAGTTCCTTGTCTGGAAACATAGCCAGCGCGGCACGGCGGCTGTCAGCAACCATCGTGGAGGCTTCTTCCACTGTGAGAGAGGGATCCTGCCCGATCACGGACATCACCATGTCCATCATCATCTGCAGGCGGCGAAGTTTTCGCTGTTCTTCACGTAATTCTTGCGGGGTTTGTTGCGGGATGGTCTGGAGGTCTCGTGTCGAGGAATCGACATCGTGTGCGCCCATGGAAGAAAAATCCTCCTTGGGAGGCATCCTACACCTGCGCGGTGAGCTGCGTATCGAAAAAGTTATCGCGAGGCCGACCAGGGCGCTGCTGTGATTCCCGCTCCATCCAGGTAGAAGCTGCTCATGCCAAGCAGGTCCGTGCGGTAGGTCAGCACTTTTGCGGCCTGCAGCTTTTCGAGTGTTTCGCGGCGTGGATGGCCATAGAAGTTGTGCCTTCCCACGGAGATCGCTGCGTAACCGGGTGAGACGGCTGCGAGAAATGCAGGAGTCGTCGAGGTTCGGCTGCCGTGATGACCTACCTTGAGCAGGTCAGCATGCAGGTTGCCTGCGGCAAGCATGCGCGCCTCGCTCGGCGCTTCGGCGTCGCCTTCAACGAGCGCAGAGGTTTCCCGATAAGCGATCTTCAAAACGAGAGAGTCATTATTGCCGGGTGTTGCGGCGGGGCGGTAGTCGGCAGCTGGAGCCAGCACCTGCACCGGGCACTCCCCGAAGAGGAAACTTTCTCCGGCTTTACGGGGAACGACGCGCGTGCCCGCCGATTGCGCTTCAGAAAGAAGCCGCTGGATAACAGGCGCATCAGGGTGGGTGCCCAGCCACAGCTCGCGCGGATGAAAGTTCGCGAGCACTGCATGCATTCCGCCGATGTGATCTTCGTGCCCATGAGTGAGGGCCACGGCATCGAGCTGTCGAATGCCACGCGACCAGAGGACTGGCGATACGACGTCTTCTCCGATGTCGAAATTCGACTCGGACGATTCCCCTACCAGGCCGCCAGCGTCGATCAGGAGCGTTTTGCCGTCCGGAGTAATGATCAACAGCGCATCTCCCTGGCCAACATCAATCGCGCTGATTTCAAGCGTCGCCGCACGTCGCTGCATGGGGCGAGGGAACAGCACGCATGTAGTGGCCAGCAGCAGAAACACGCAGCCCAGGGGCAATGCGTAGCGCGGAAGCCGCACGGCGATCATAGCCAGCGCCGACAGCAGTATCCACAAGACAATTGCTGCCGTGGAGGGGGCAGGGATTCGCACGTCACCGAGGCGCAGGTGGGAGAAAGTTGTGACGATGAATGTGACCGAATGGAGTATGCACGCAGTAACGGCTGCGGGAAGAAAAGCGAGTGGTGTGCAGACTACAGAGCAGAGAAACGTGAGCATGGCAGAGGGCAGCAGCAGTCCGAGAAACGGAACAAGCATCACGTTGGCGGGAAGAGCCGCCAGCGTGATGCGGTGGAAGTAAACCGCCATCGGAACCACCATCAGGCTTTCGATCGCGCAGGAGACGACGAGAGCCTCTGCGATGCGAAAGGACAGCCGCAATGCGCCGGGCATTACTCGCCATGCGACCAGCTTGCCGGTTACGGGGCGCAGATGCCATGCAAGCATGCGCACCTGCACGCGAAACTGCGCAAGGTGCGGTGAGAGTGCGGGATCGATTCTGATGACGTTGATATTGCGCATCGCATGCGCGTAGGGGCCGAAGCTCTTCTCGGCCATGGGCACTGCGATTCCCGCGACAGCGATCACGGAGAGAAGCGTCATCTGGAAGCCGGAGTCGAACAGGGATGCCGGTCGCATAGCCAGCATCCCGAGTGCGACCAGTCCGATGGTATTCATGGGAACACGATCCCGCCACAGGAGCCGCCCGGTGAGATAGAGGGTGACCATCCAGAAAGCCCGTTCCACTGGGCTTCCAAAACCGGTGAAGACCGCGTAAGCAAACGATCCGGCGATGGTGAAGAGAGTTGTAAGCAGGCGCGGCCAGCGGAGGCGATGGCCGACCCAGAAAAGCATTCCGGAAAAGATGGCAAGATGCAGCCCCGACACCACCAGCAGATGAAACGATCCGGTGCGTTCGAACTCAGTGCGCACGCGGCGTTGAAGGTAGGTTCGGTCGCTGGTGAGCATGGCGCTGAGCATCGCGGAATCGTCATGATTGAGTCGCAGGAACGCCGGCATTCGCAAAAGCGCGGGCAACTCCGAAAGCGTCATAAGGTGCGCTCCTGCTGCTGTCTGCCAGGTGTGAATGCGGCATCGCCAATTGGCGCGCTGGCGGCCCGGCAGCACTGAGACCTTCGAGAGATTCGTGCTTGCCATGGCATCGACCCCCTGGCTGCGCAGATATTCCGCCGCGTCCCAGACACCGGGATCGCGGTAGCGCTCTTCTTCACGAAAAATCAACGGGACGCGAAGCCGGTCTCCGCAGTGAATCTGTGGAAATGTATCCGTAACAGTTGCATAAAGGTTCAAGCGCACGGTGCTTGAAGAACCATCGAGATCAATATCTACCTGCTGGCGCTGCTCTTCCCGTGTTTCGCGTGAAAAGGGCGAAGCGGAAGAAACCTTACGTACCGGTCCGAGCTTGTCGACCGTACCGGTGACAACTTGCAACGATCCATTTTCCTTCATGCGCGGTCTTTCCGTGGAAAGCGCCTCGCTGCAGAAAACTCCGAGCAGAAGATAGACCAGCGCCACGGCAGTCCATGAGATGGGGGCGGAGAGGCTCTTCGCTGCCGCAGCGATAGCAAAGGTGAGCAGGAGCGAACACAGCAGCAGTCCAGGAAGAAACCAGTGTTTCATCGAGAGCAGGATGCCTGCGATGAAACAGAGTGTTCCAAGGAGCGCCGGGGCCTGTAATACGAACCTTTTTTTCGAATTGCTTGCTGGTATGTTCTCGGTGGCCATGGCGCGTCTCGACCACAGACGCGCTGCTCCGGTTAGCGCAGGGACAGACTGACGACACTTTCCAGATGAAAGGTCTGTGGAAAGAGATCAACCATGGAGATGCTGTCGAAGTGGTAGCCCGAGTCTAGCAACGCTTTCAGGTCACGCGACAAGGTTGCCGGATCGCAGGAAACATAAGTAATCTGCGGCGCACGGATCTCTCCCAAAAGGGAACAGACCTCTTTGCCAAGCCCGGCACGAGGTGGATCGACCACAACGAAGTCCGGTCGCGGATGTGATTTCGCACGACGCAGAAAATCAAGGGTCCCGGCGGCGACGACTTTTGCGCTTTTCCCGGAGAGATTCTCCCTGAGGTCGAGAGTCGAAGACGGCGCCGATTCCACTGCTACTACCTGTTCGAAATTGTGAGAGAGAGCTCGCGCGAACAGCCCAACGCCTGCGTAGAGATCCCAGGCAATCCGGCCAGTTTTCTCCGCGGTAACAAGCCCTGCGAGTCGGTCGACGAGAAAGCGGTTCACCTGGAAGAACGATCCGATGCTGACACGATACTGTTCGCCTGCAGCCGAATAGACAAGAGCCTTGTCTCCCATCGCGGCCAGCAATGATTCCTGCGGGTTATCGGATTTGGTTGCGAAGACAGCCGCGCCGCGCACAAAGCCCTCAATATGAGGCCACAGCTGTTGCAGGGCTGCTGTCGCGGCCTTCTTTCCTTGGCTGCTCCAGAACGAGATCAGGGTCGTATCCTGCGTGTCGTTGGTGAACAGCTCCATCTCTTCGAACACGTTGCCGAGCTCGAGAGCGACAGCGGGCCGGATCAGCCTTCGCAACGCCCTCTCGAGAACAGGCGCCGCAATGGGACACTCCGTCACCGGAAGGTTCTGGTGTGAAGCACGCTTCTTGTAACAGAGAGCCGAGGTCTGCCGGTCGACGTGCAGGCGGATGCGATTTCGATAGCCAAATGCATCGCCATGCAGGGCAGCAATTTCCGGATACGATGCGATGCGCACTCGCTCCAATGACTCCTGGAGGATGGAGCGCTTCATCTGCAACTGCTGTTCGTACTGCGCGTGCTGGTAATGGCATCCACCGCAACTGCCGAAGTAAGGGCATGGCGGCTCAGTTCGCGCGGGCGAGGGATCGAGTATGGCAGCGAGTTCGGCATTCGCAAAGCTGCCGCGATCTTCCGCAATCTGTGCCTCCACTATTTCACCAGGGAGCGTGAAGGGGACAAAAATCGCTTTGCCGTCGCTGCGCGCAAGCCCGGCGCCGCCGTAAATGGCTTTCTCGATCTCGAGCTTCATCCGTGGCTCATATAGAAGAGGCTGAGCCGCGGCAGGTTGTACTTTTCGAGCAGCTTCTTGTGGAGGAATTGCTGCTCGATCTGGCGAATCTGCACGGCCTGCATGCGGCTGCGATAAGGTGCGATCTCTCTTGCGCTTTGCTCGCGCATGGCCAGCAGGGAGTCTTCAGCCTCGGTTGCAATGAGTGTGTTGAAGAGCTTCTCTTCAAGCACCCCGAGTTTGCGTTCCAGGTCTTCGAGATTGACTTCCGTGCTCTGTAATTCGGCAGCCGAGCGGCGCAGGCTTTCAGCAATCTCGCGCGCGAGATCGGATGCAAGACCGCTCATGCGAGTCTTATCCAGCTGGTCCACGCATTCAAGCAGGTGATTAGCGACGCGTTCCTGCTCGAAGCCGGAATCCGCCGGAGCAGGCTGTTCAGCATTGCGGCCAATCGAGGCTTCCTTCATCTCTTCGACCGCTGCCATCACTTCCTGCACGCAATACGCGAGGCCATTAATGCGCCGGACACGGCTGTTCGTTTTGCGGGCGTCGTATTTGTCGAAGGCAGAGTTGACGCCCCTCAGAACGGCTTCAAGCGGAACACCGGCTTCGCGCCATGTTTCAATCAGGGCCCAGTCGACCGTGGAAAGCAGCAGCAGGGAACCACGGCGCCGCTGGAACTGCTCCTCGATCTCAGTAAAGTAGTTGTAATAGTTTTCCAAAATCCTTCAGCCTTAGGAGTCGCGGCCTTGTCCGCGATTCCGTTCAAAAATGATGCGCAGGCCGTCGAGTGTCAGCATGTCGTCGCATTCGCGGAGGTACTTCGAATCGTTCACCATCAGCTTGGCCAGGCCGCCTGTAGCCACAATGCGCGGGTTGCCTCCCAGTTCGGCGACCATGCGCTCGAGAATGCCATCCACCAGCCCGATGTAGCCGTAATAGAGACCGCTCTGCAGGCATGCGATGGTGTTGGTTCCCACCACCTTCTCCGGCCGCCGGATATCCACGCGTGCCAGCCGCGCCGCTCGCGTAAAGAGCGCGTCAGCGGAGATGCCAAGGCCGGGTGTAATGACCCCGCCCAGGTATTCGCCCTTTGCTGATACAGCGTCGAATGTCGTTGCAGTGCCGAAATCGACGACGATGCATGGACCACCATATTTGGCATATGCTCCCACACCATTGGCGATGCGGTCAGCACCGAGCTCGGCAGGATTATCCACCCGCAGCGGCATGCCGGTATCGAGACCTGGCACCAGGAACATCGGTTTGATCTTGAAATATGTCTCGCAGACGCGAAGCAGCGTGGAGTCGAGCGGCGGTACCACCGACGAGATGATAATGTCGCGCACCGACGAGGCCTGAATCCCGTTCATGCTGAAGAGGTTCAGGAACAACACGCCATACTCGTCGGAGGTCTGGGTGCGATGCGTGGTGACGCGCCAGTGGGAGACAAGCTTCGAGCTCTCCAGCTCGTATAGAGCGAGTACCGTGTTGGTGTTTCCTACATCCAGAGTCAGCAGCATCATTTTCCCCGGTTAACTTTGTTCGCGTACTCCGCCGGAGAGCACCGTCTTCAGCCCCTTGGCGGTACGAATTCGCAGAAAGCCCCGCTGATCCAGGCCTTCCGTGACGCCCTCGTAGCCTTCCATACCTTCGACGAAAACACGCTTGCCGCGTATCCAGGACGATTTCTGTTCAAGCCGCTTCAGAATGTTCGTCGTCGCTTCTTCGATGCCGGAAGGCGAGGTGAGCACGGCAATCTCGGCTTCAAGTTGCGATAGTACCGCAGCCAGAAGATCCTGGCGCGACCAGTCGCGGCCGGTTTCGAGCCGCAAAGAGGTTGCGATCTTCCTGATGTCTTCCGGAAATTCCGGCTGACGCACGTTGATGCCGATACCGATTACGAGATGACGGACGCGTGTGACCTCGGCATTCATCTCCGTAAGGATTCCGCAGAACTTGTGCTTCCCCAGCAGCAGGTCGTTCGGCCAGCGAATGTCCGCGCGCAGAGAGGTTACGCGTTCGACAGCCGCGTGCACAGCCAGTCCCGCTGCCAGCGAAAACCACAGAGCGTCTCCTGGAGAGAGACGCGGCCGCAGCAGCACGCTGAAATAAAGTCCTGTGCCTGCGGGCGAAGACCAGCTGTGCGCCCCTCGTCCGCGTCCGGCCGTCTGTTCATCGGCGAAGTAGACATCGCCATCCGGAGCGGCTTCGTCTGCCTGTGCCATGGCGTGTGTGCTGGTTGAGCCGATGCTGGCAAAGTGGTGCAGCTTGCCGGCAAAGCGCGTCCGCGCCAATGATTCATTGAGCGCATGGAGGTCGAAGGCATCGGCGGAAATGCCGTCGTGTGTAGACATGCCTTCAGTAAATCTCCGCGGTAATGCGCATGCTCAGGTCTACGGCAATCGCAGAGTGTGTGAGTGCTCCAACGGAGATGTAGTCCACGCCTGTCGTCGCATATTTCCGGATGTTCTCGAGCACGATGTTCCCCGAGGCTTCCGTGGGGATTTTGACGCCACGCTCCTGAATCATGGCGATGGCCTTCTTTACGTCAGCGGGAGTCATGTTGTCGATCAGCAGCGATTCGGCTCCGTGATCGAGCGCAGTACGCAGCTCGTCGAAGGTTCGCACCTCGATGTCGATGACCTGGCCGGGCTTGCGCTTTTCGTGAGCGCTCTTCAGCACCTTCTCGATGCCGCCGCCGAGCGAGATGTGATTGTTCTTGATGAGAATGCCGTCAGAGAGATCGAGGCGATGATTCTCACCGCCGCCGCAGCGCACCGCGTACTTGTCGAGCAGGCGCAGGCCGGGAATGGTCTTGCGCGTGTCGAGAACCTTCGCGCCTGTTCCGGCGATGGCATCGGCATACTGGCGCGTCAGCGTGGCGATACCGCTCATGCGCTGCATCAGGTTGAGGATGACGCGCTCGCAGGCCAGGATCACGCGCGCGTTGTGGCGAATCACGGCGATGGGCTGGCCCTTTTTGACGCGTACGCCATCGAAGATCTCCGGATGGCTGATGACCTCGTAACGGCCATTGTTACGTTTATCGAGCCGCGCGAAGATTTCAAGGAAGCGGGGAATCGCGCCCAGGCCGGAGACGATGCAATCCTGCTTGGCGAGTACGGTCGCCGAGGCACGCAGGCCCGGATCGATTGTGATCGCGGTGGTGATGTCGTTGGTCGCCTTATCTTCGACCAGCGCCTGTTCCAGGATTGCTTCGATCCGTTTGCTCTTCCAGTCCATGGAATCTCCTATACCAGTTGATTCAGCGCAGTGCGTGTCTTCTCAAGCAGTATGTCGAGCTCCGCCGAACGGCGGCGAATGCCTTCGATTACATTTGCTGGAGCCTTGGCGAGAAAGCTTTCGTTGCCGAGCTGCCGGGTCGCATTGGCCTGCTCTTTTTCGAACTGCGCCAGTTCCTTGTTGAGGCGCGCAGTTTCCGCTGCAACGTCGATCTGGCGCTCGTAAACAACCTGCACGTCGAATGCAGGCGTGGAACGAATGCCGGCCCCTTCAAGGTTCGTTGCAGGCTGTACCTCGGAAACCTTTGCCAGCCGCTGCACGATCGGAAGCGCCTCGGTAAGGGCGACCGCAGTACGCAGTCGCACGGCTACCGCTTCTTTCTCTGGTACTTCAAGCTCTTTGCGTGTCGCACGGATGTTCACGATAAGTTCCTGAAGCGTGCTCATCGTGGCTTCAACGTCAGTACTGCGTGCTGCATCTTTAGGCTGCGGATAGCGCGTGAGCGCAATCGACTTTGCCGGCGGCTGTCCGTCATAGAGCGCGTGCCAGAGCTCTTCGGTGATGAAAGGCATGAAGGTCGAGAGCATGCGCAGCGCAGCTTCGAAGGTCGAGAGCAGCGTGGTGAGCGCAGCTTTGGTCGCGTCTTTGTCCGCGCCTTCGCTGAAGTCGAGACGCAGCTTCACGATCTCCAGGTACCAGTCGCAGAAATCGCCCCAGAAGAACTGGTAGATGAGGTTCGCAGCCTCGTGGAAGCGATATTCCTTCAGAGCAAGGCCGATTTCAGCGGCAACATTGTTGAGGCGCGAGACGATCCAGCGGGCTTCAATGGGAGCATCCACATGCGGAAGCTCAGAGGAGGTAAGGCTCGCCATGTCGACGCGAATGCCTGCTTCCGCAGCGCGATCCACGTTCATGAAGATGAAGCGAGCCGCGTTCCAGATCTTGTTCGCAAACGCGCGGTAGCCTTCGGTGCGCGATTCGCTGAAAGCGATATCGGTTCCCGGAGAAGCCATTGCGGTAAGGGTGAAGCGAACGGCATCCGTGCCGTACTTCGTCACGATTTCAATCGGGTCGATGACATTGCCCTTCGTCTTCGACATCTTCTGCCGGTCGGCATCGCGCACCAGCGCGTGGATGTAGACCTCGCGGAAGGGTACGGCATCCTTGAGCGTGCGCGGCGAACCGTCGGCCATGGGCACGTCGAGCATGAAGTGGCAGCCGAGCATGATCATGCGCGCCACCCAGAAGAACAGGATGTCGAAGCCGGTGATCAGCAGGTTGGTCGGATAAAACGTATCGAGATCGCGCGTGTGCTCGGGCCATCCGAAAACAGAACAGGGAAGCAGGCCAGACGAGAACCAGGTATCGAGGACGTCCGTCTCCTGCGTGATCTGTTCGCTGCCGCACTGGCCGCAGGCCGAAGGCGTTTCACGCGCGACGGTCATCTGGCCGCAGGCGCCGCAATGCCACGCGGGAATACGATGTCCCCACCAGAGCTGACGCGAGATGCACCAGTCGTGGATGTTTCTCATCCACTCGAAGTAGGTCTTCGAGTACTGCTCAGGCGTAAAGCGGATGTGGCCTTCTTCGACGGCGGCGATTGCCTTGTCGGCGAGAGGCTGAATTTTGATGAACCACTGCGTCGAAAGCCGCGGCTCAATCACCGCTCCGGTGCGCTGGCTGGTGCCGACGGCCATCGCGTGGTCCTTGATGTCCACTAGCAGATCCGCTGCGCGCAGGTCTTCGACGATACGCTCGCGAGCGGCATAGCGGTCGAGGCCGTGATAGGGAGATTCAGGCAGATCGATCCGCGCCTGCTCGTCCATGATGGTGAGCTGCGGCAGGTTGTGCCGCTGGCCGATCTCAAAGTCGTTGGGGTCGTGGGCAGGAGTCACCTTCACGGCGCCGGTGCCGAACTCCGGGTTGGCCCAGTCGTCGGCGACGATGGGAATCTCGCGGCCCGTCAGGGGCAGCGTCAGCATCTTTCCCTGCAGCGCGAGATAGCGCTCGTCCTTCGGATTCACGGCCACCGCCACGTCACCCAGCATCGTCTCCGGACGCGTGGTCGCAATCACGATCGAGCCGCTGCCATCGGCGAGAGGATAGCGCAGGTGATAGATCTTGCCCGTGCGCTCCTCGTGCGTCACCTCGAGATCGGACACAGCAGTCTGCTGCACCGGGTCCCAGTTCACGATGTACTTGCCGCGGTAGATCAGGCCCTGCTCATACAGGCGGACAAAGGCTTCCTTCACCGCGACCGAGAGGTTCTCGTCCATCGTGAAGTACTCGCGCGACCAGTCAACGCTCGCGCCGAGCCTCTTCATCTGCTCGAGAATGGCTCCGCCATAGTGCTGCTTCCACTGCCAGACGCGCTCGGTGAAGCATTCACGGCCGAGATCCTGGCGCTTCTTGCCTTCGGCTGCGAGCTGCTTCTCGACCATCATCTGCGTGGCAATGCCGGCGTGGTCCGTGCCCGGAACCCAGACGGTCAGATCGCCGCACATGCGATGCCAGCGGGCGATGATGTCCATCTCCGTCTGGTTGAGCATGTGGCCCATGTGCAGCCTGCCGGTCACGTTCGGCGGCGGCAGCAGCTGAGTAAAAACGGAGGTCTTGGGGGCAGACTCTGATGGCTGAGCGTCGAAAAGGCGCTCGGCCACCCAATATTCGGCCCAGCGATCTTCAATCGCGCCGGGCTCGTAAGCTTTCTGGAGTTCTTGAGGCATGCAGGTGAGGTAACTAACCCTTGATAATAGCACTCGTGCGTGGCCTCAAAGACCGCGCCGGAACCGGTTGAGGAAAGCAAAAAGGCCGCTCGCAAGCGGCCTTTTTGCTTCTTGCCATGTATGACTAGAAGGGGTTCAGCTTCGAGATGCCCTTCTTCTTCTTGTGCTTGCTCGACGACTCATCCTTCGAGTCATAAGGTGCAGGCTTGGCCTTCTTGCTGGCCGCTGTGCCGGTGTTTACCTGCGCACCGCCTGTGCCGCCCTTCACATCGTTAATCTGGTCAGGAGCTTCTGCCGGCTTGTCGATCGGAGGCAGAGCCTGGTTGTTCGTCGGACCGACCGGCGAAACAACCGGGTGGCCATTGACGACCGCTGGTGTCGCGGTGCCCGTCGCGGGAGCGCCCGTGCCATTGCCTTCCGTCGCGTTGCTCGAAGCCGCGCCGCCCGTGGCTGCGTTGCCGGGAGCTGCATCACCGGCAGGAGCAGCGGTGCTGGACGATCTGCCCGAGTCGCTCGGAACTTCCACCGTAACCGTGCTACCCGAGGAACCGGAGGAATCCGGAACTGTCTCAAGCTTCAGCGGAGCAGGCTGATCGGTGCGCGGCGGAGCGGTGCCGTTGCTGATTGCTGCAGCGGTGGAATCGGTTCCGTTAGCCGAGACGCCCGGAATCGGCTGTCCCTTAATCGCTGCCGTGAAGGCGGCCATCGTCTGCTTGTTGACTTCGGGGGCGTAGGTCTGCGGCGGATCGGCCAGGGTCGGGTCGCCGATACGGGCTGCTTCCACCGTGATGGGACCATGCTTGATCAGCAGCATGGCGCGATCACGCATCCTTACACCTACGCGGCTGCTTTCCTCGGCTTCGCTATCGGCCAGCTGCTGCTGGGTCGGTTCAGGAACAGGACGTCCCAGGGCGATCAGGCGATCCTTGGCGTCTTCGACGTGCGGTGCCATGGCGTAGTGCGTTACCACGCGTTCCCATGCCGCGCCTGCGCGATCGTTATAAATCTTTACCAGTTCAGCCTTCGCCTTCGGAGGAATGTTCAGGCGGCTGGCAATCTGTGCCTGCTGCGCATACGCATCACCGAGAGTGATCAGGGTAAGGTCGCTGTGGCTGAAGAGCGGATAGGTATCGGCAACCGTCTGCAGGCGGGCAATCGTTGCAGGCCAGTTCTCGTGTGTCGAGTAGAAGGCGCCGATTTCATACTGCCGCTGCGCCAGCACTTCCTGTACTTCACGCAGGCGCTGCTTCGCGCGCGGAACCAGCGTGGAGTCAGGGAAATCCTGAATCATGGTGCGGTATTCCTGCTCGGCGTGGATCGCGTTCTGCGGATCGCGATCAGGCTTTTCCATCTGCTGGTAATAGATGTCGCCGACCTTCATCTGTGCTTCGGCTGCTTCCGGGGTGTTCGGGAAGAAGGTGATGAAGTCCTTGTACTCGCCTTCGGCCTGGGTCAGAGCGGCTGAGCCGCCTTCCTTGTACCAGGTGTCGCCGATGGCCAGCTTGGCGCGCATCGCGTATTCCGTTTCCGGATAAGTGTTGAGCAGCGTCTGCAGGTCGAGACGGGCCACGTCGAAGCGGCCTTTCTTCAGGGCCAGCATGGCCTTGTCGAAGAGCTCCTTGTCGGGCTGCTTCGAATTCACGTTTGCCAGCGGATTCGCGCTCAGGTCGCTCTGTTTCTTAGTCTTCTTTTTGCCCAGGGCATTTGCCGATGGCATCAGTGCCACGCAAAGTCCTAATACTGCGATCCGGGTAACCGATGAATTCATAACACCTCAACATTTACGGGGCTTGCGCCCATACAGCATGGGAACGGGTCCGGCTTAAGCGACCTGTTCGGCGGCGGCCTGTGCCAGCCGGAGCAACTCCCGGGCATCCCTCTTGGGATTTCCAGCGCCGTAAACAGCGCTCCCCGCGACCAGCAATTCCGCTCCAGCTTCGACGACCAGCCCGACCGTGTCGTGAGCGACACCGCCATCCACTTCAATCCTATAGCTTAGGCCCAGTTCCTGGCGAAGTTCTTTAAGCTGCCGGATCTTCTTTAGGGAATAGGGAATAAAACTCTGTCCGCCGAAGCCCGGATTCACGCTCATCACCAGGACGTGATGAACGATTCCAAGAATCGGAATAATCGCCTCGACCGGCGTTGCGGGGTTAATCACCACTCCCGGCTGCATGCCGTGATGGGCAATAAGTTCAAGGCTGCGATGCAGATGGCGGCAGGCCTCGTAATGAACGCTGACCCAGTTCGCACCCGCATCGGCGAAGGCCGGGATAAATTCGTCCGGATTTTCGATCATCAGGTGGCAATCGAGCGGCAGGTGCGTGACCTTGCGCAGAGACTTCACCACCGGCGGTCCCAGGGTGATGTTCGGGACAAAATGGCCGTCCATTACATCGACGTGGATGACCGTGCCGCCGCCGTTTTCTGCGGCCTGGACTTCGTCGGCAAGATGCGCGAAATCAGCGGAAAGAATGGATGGAAGTAGTTCGATCAAGATGCTGAAAGTGTATCAGCCGCCGAGGGGGCAATTCCTGCTGCCGATACAGTTTCACCGCCGGAAGCCGCGCCAATCTGCCGATATATTTTGGAAATCATTCGCAGCAAAGGCTTTTTCGGCAGTTCTCCGCCTTCTGTGAAAAGAATGTCACCCACTCGCTTCGCCTGCGGACGGTAACACCACCGGGTAAAAAGGCAGAGGCTGTCTGCGGTCCGCTGCGGGGTCCAGCCTGCGGAATCTGCCATGGCGGCAAGCGTTGCCAGGGAGGCGTCGAGCCGCGACTCCAGCTCGTCCCGGGCTGCCAGCTTTACGGTCGTGGCATTGCCGCTTTCGTCGAGCGGAACGGCCTGCAGGGTCGTCGGATGGGCAAAGAGCGAGGAAGAGCCGGATTGCTCATTCTGATGGCGCATGCCGGCGACCGAGTAGTGGGCCGGTCCGTAGAGATTGCCTGCCTTCAGCAAAAACAACGCGACGCTCTCCGGCTGCTGCGCTGGCTGCACGATTACGCCATTCATCTGGGTGAGAGCGTGGATGGAGGACGGAATCCCGGAGACGATGCCTTCCACCTTGGCTAGCCGGGCGTGAATTTCGGCTGCTTTCTCAAATTGCAGCTCTTCGGCGGCACTGTCGCGCTGCCGGCTGAGCGCCTGCACCAGGCTCTGTCCGCGTGTCTCCAGAAATAGCCGGACAGCTTCGGCTTCCTGCGCGTAGCGCTCGTCGGAGCAGCCCTGGAAACAGGGAGCGAGGCACTTCTTCATCTCCGAGTAAACGCAGCCAGGGAATTCGGGGTCGGGGTTGAGATCGTCGGTGCAGCGGCGCAGCTCGAAGAGGTTCAGGATGCTTTCGAGGATGTTTTCCGCAGCGACCCGCGACGGGAACGGCCCAAACAGGTTTGGCGCTGCCTGTTTCGTGATACGGCTGGTGACGTAGACCCTTGGGTAGGCGTTCTCCATTGCCATGCGCAGCATCACCGGCGGTCTCAGATGCAGGCGCTTTTTCACCCGGTCCCCGAAAGCGGCGAGCGAGGCCGAATAAAGCACCAGCCACGCTTCGAATTCCGATCCGGTGAGGGAGTATTCGATGCGCGCAATGCCCTGCGTCAGGCGCAACCGTTTGGTTTGTTCCTGCCGGGGAGTCAGCAGGCGGCGCAGACGCTGGCGCAGATTCGGCGTGCGGCTGATGTAAGGCTCGGTCTGGGTGTCGGAGCCGAATAGGGCGAAGACCCCCGCGCTGGCGGGAATCTCTGCCCACTGAGGATTGGCCGGATCGAAAGCGACAGAGACAGCCAGCATCCTGAACCTATTCGCCGGCGATGGTCATGCCGTCAATGCGCAGCGTGGGCGACGCCACCGAGCCGCGGAAGATGAGGTCGCTGCCGATGGCGGAGATGTTCTGGAACATATCCTTCAGATTGCCGGCGACGGTGATCTCCTGCACAGGGAAGGTCAGCTCGCCGTTCTCGATCCAGAGACCGGAGGCGCCGCGCGAGTAGTCGCCGGTGACCATGTTCACACCTTGGCCAATCAACTCGGTTACGTAGAGGCCGGCGGGAATGCTCTTCAGGATTTCTTCCGGCGTGAGCGAACCGGAGACCAGGTAGAGATTGTGCGAGCCCGTTCCCGGATTACCTGACAGTCCGCGCGACGCATTGCCGGTGCTCTTCATGTTGAGCTTGCGGCCGGTGTAGGTGTTCAGCAGGTAGTTAGTAAGAACGCCGCGCTCGATGATCGTCGTCTTGCGCGAGGGCAGGCCTTCACCATCGAACGGAGAGGTGCCGAAGCCGCCGACCATGGTGCCGTCGTCGATCACGGTTACAGATTCGTCCGCGACCTTCTCGCCCAGCTTGCCGGTGAAGAATGAGGCGCCGCGGTAGATGCTGTCTCCGCTGGCCGCGTCGAACATGGACCCGATCAGGGAGCGTGCGATCTCCGGCGCAAAGATGATCGGCACCTGCTGGGTCTTTACGCGCCGTGCGTCAAGCCTGCGCAAGGTGCGGCGTGCGGCGGTTTCGCCGACAGACTCCGGCGTTTCAAGCTTCGCCAGCGAGCGCGCGTAGGTAAACCAGTAGTCGCGCTGCATCTCGCCGCTCTTGCCGAGCGCGATGGGGCTGACGGAGATGGAGCAGGAAGACGAACGGTATTCGCCGACAAAGCCGCGCGAGTTGGCGAATACCTTGTGGCCGGTCGCGGCGTCGAAATTGCCGCCATCGCTGTTGGTGATGCGGGTGTCTGCAGCAAGCGCTGCTGCTTCTGCGCGGCGAGCATGAGCGATGCGTTCTTCCGTGGGAAGCGAATAGACGTCTTCGTGAAAGAGTTTCAGATCGCCCTCAAGCTGTCCGAACTCCGATGCATCGGCCAGGCCCGCGAATGGATCTTCAGAGGTCACACGCGCCAGTGCGACCGCGCCGTTGACCAGATGCTCGATGCCATCGGGAGTGAAGTCGCTCGACGAGGTGCTGGCGACGCGAAAGCCGTTTGATCCGGCGACCAGGACGCGGATACCCACGCCACGCGAACCCGATTCCTTCAGCGTCTCCACCTCGCCCATGCGGACGGTGGTCGAAAACTCATCGCCCTCGCGGATGGTCACCTCGGCATCGTTTGCGCCTGCCTTGAGAGCCTTGGCAACGATATCAGCTGCGAGCGTTTTCAGATCAATTGCTTCGACAGTTGTGCTCATCGGCCCGTGCCACCCACCGTCATGCGATCCAGCTTAATCGTAGGCATACCCACACCCACCGGCACGCTCTGCCCATCCTTGCCGCAGGTGCCGATGCCTTCATCGAGCGCCAGGTCATGGCCGACCATCGAGACATACTTCAGCGCCTCAGGACCATTGCCGATCAGCGTTGCGTCCTTCACCGGGGCGGTGATCTTGCCGTCTTCGATCAGGTAGGCCTCGCTGGCGGAGAAGACGAACTTGCCGCTGACGATATCCACTGACCCGCCGCCGAAGTTCACCGCGTACAGGCCGCGCTTTACGCTGCGCAGGATGTCTTCCGGCGCGTCATCGCCCGAGAGCATGTACGTGTTCGTCATGCGCGGCATGGGAATCTGCTGGTAGCTTTCACGTCGACCGTTGCCGGTGTGGCCCATCTTCATCAGCCGCGAGGACAGCTTGTCGCTCAGGTAGGTCTTAAGGATGCCGTTTTCGATCAGCACCGTCTCCTGCGTGGCCGAACCCTCATCGTCTACATTCAATGACCCGCGGCGTCCGGCCATAGTTCCGTTATCGACTACGGTGACCTTTGAGCTAGCCACCTGCTGGCCGATCAGGCCGGAAAATGCAGAGGTCTTGCGGCGGTTGAAGTCGGCTTCGAGACCGTGTCCTACTGCTTCGTGCAGCAGCACGCCCGGCCATCCGGGGCCGAGAACCACTTCCATCTCGCCTGCGGGTGCTGCCACGGCGCCAAGCTGCAAAACAGCCTGCCGGGCTGCCTCGCGGGCAAAGTGCTCCGGCGATTTGTCCAGCTCGAAGAAGTCGATCTCAACACGGCCGCCGCCACCCGAAGTCCCGCGTGCCGTGCGCTCGTTTTCCTTTGCCAGGATGAATACATTCAGGCGGGCCAGCGGCTGCGTGTCACTGGCGAAGGTGCCGTCGGAGGCGGCTACCAGGATCCGGCGTATCTCATCGGAGTAGCTGGCGCGAACCTGCGTGATGCGCGAGTCAAAGGCGCGCGCGGCCTTGTCGGCACGCATGACCAGTTCGAGCTTCTTGGCGAGGTCGGTATCCAGCTCGACTGCTGGCGCAGGATAGAGATTCGGCGACTTCGTTTCGGTAAATCCCTGTACCGGCTGCTTGGCCGGGCCGCTGGCGATCAGGGCCGCAGTCCGTGCCGCGCGCAGCAGGCGATCGGCGCTCAGGTCGTCGGTGTAGGCGTACCCGGTTCGCTCGCCGCTGACCACCCGAATGCCGCACCCGGCGCTGACGCCCTGGCTGGCCGATTTCACCAGCAACTCGTCTATCCCGATGGATGTGGATGCAACCGACTCAAAATAAAGGTCGGCGTAATCTCCCCCGGCAGACAGTGCCTCGCCAAGGCACCGTTCGAGCAGCCGTTCGGTGATGCCGAACTTGTCGAAAAAATAGCGTTTGTGGTCGCCGCTGGCGCCTGCGTGTGCTTGGGCTGGGGTCATAGGGCTTTATTCTAGGCCGATCGATTCAGCAGGTAAATGTCATGGGATCGTAACAAAGCAGAGTCCTAAGAAAACATCCACACTCTTGTAACTCTTCTGTTGCTACTATCGGACCTATGAAGAAGCTTTTTGCTCTCTCGCTCCTGATGCTGGTTTCGGCCTCGGCGTTTGCGATGCCGCCGCGTCACCATCGCCATCACCATCGTTATCACCACCATCGCCGGTAGGTTCGACCGGCATGCAGCAAGGGCATGCCGGCCGGTCCTCCGTCTGAAAGATTTATGACCTCCGATCCGCGCTATCCTATCGGCCACTTCGTCCCTCCCGAAGACATGCTTGCAGCGACGCCGGGCGCGATCGCTGCCATCGCTGCTTTTCCTGAAGAACTGGCCACCGCGCTCGAAGGTTTGTCTGCCGCAGAGGTTGATACCCCTTACCGCGAAGACGGCTGGACGGTGCGTCAGCTGGTGCATCATGTTGCCGACAGCCATATGCATGCGAACATCCGCATGCGTCTTGCTCTTACAGAAGACTGGCCGAAGATCGTCACCTACGAAGAGCATCTCTGGGCTCGCCTGCTGGATGCCTGTACTCTGCCGGTTGAATTCAGCCTCGATCTGCTGCGGCCCCTGCACTATCGCTGGGCCAGCCTGCTGCAATCGCTCGACGGCAAGGATTGGGAACGTGGCTACGTGCATCCGGAGAGCGGACGCACCACCGTTCGCCAGGCGCTGCATCGTTACGTCTGGCATGGCCGCCATCACATCGCTCACATCACCGAGTTACGAAAGAATAAGGGTTGGTAGCAATTCTGTTGTCGCCACATGGCGGCTGCAGACATGATCGAGTCTGGTCATGGCCCAGATCGTAGAAAGTGTCGCCGAACGAAGTGCTTCAACCGCCCCGCAGCTTGCCTCACAGATAGAAGAATTCCTCACTGCATCACCAAAGTCCGTCGTGCTTGAAGACGGACGCATCCTCTTCGACATGCAGGTGGCGCGTTACTCGCTTTCGAGCGAGCAAGGGCGATGCATGCTTCATCTGTGGTCTGGCGACAGAAACCTCGTTCGGACTGTTACAGCGGTCCGCATCCGAAAAAACTCGCTGCGTCTTGAAGTACGCCGGTTCGGCCAGTCAAAGCCGCAGGCAATGGAGCTAGTCGCCGACCGCGATCGACGTCCTCCCGGTACCCGCCAGACCACGCGGACGAAGTACCTGCGAATGCTGGAGCGGGTTTCGACGGCATACTTTCCCGGCTACACACTGGATGGACTGACCACCGCCGCGGACCTCGAACACAGCTTCGGACCTGCATACGCACGCGGCACGCTCAGGAAAGGCAATGCAGCGTGGGCAGTCATCGGCATCAACGAGCAGGAATCGCCAGCCATCATCGATGGCATTCTCACCATCGGCATCCTCTGGCTTGCACACTGCCGTGCGACAGGCAGCGGCAACCGGCATGTCGAAGGGCTGAAGATCATCGTGCCTGCGGGAACCGGCCAGAACACCCAATCGCGCATGCGCTGGTTGCGCACGTCAGTTGCACAGTGGGAATTGTTTGAGCTCGACGAGCGCAGCGAAAGGCTCATGCCGCTCGACTGGCAGGACAGCGGCAATCTGCATGTCGAGCTTGTCCATGCTTTTCAGCCAGAGGCCACCCTGGAACGCATGGCTGCTGCGGTCGATTCCGTGCTGAACATGCTTTCGCCGGGCCTCAGGCGAGTGACCGAGCTTCGTCCACGCGGCCCCAACGAGATCGCTCTTCTTCTCCACGGGTTGGAGTATGCCCGCATCCGCCACGGCTACGCCGCAGGCTCGTTCAGCCGGCAGGACCAGGTGACCTTCGGTGCCGGTGCGAACGAGACCGGGCTCACATCCGCGACCGAAGATCTTTTCCGCGAGCTGACCCAGAAGCTCTTCGAGCACCGGCATGCGGGCGGTAGCATGCGCGATCCGCTCTATCGGCTGCAGCCGGAGCGTTGGCTTGAAAGCGCATTGCGTTCCGAGATTTCAGAGATAGAACCGGCGCTGCGGACAGAGTTTTTATACTCGCAGGTTCCAGCTTTTTCAGCGGGCGACCGCGCCATGCTCGACCTGCTTACCGTAAACCAGTCAGGCCGCTTAGTCGTGATGGAGCTGAAGGCCGACGACGACCTGCACCTGCCGGTACAGGCGCTCGATTACTGGGCGCGAGTGCGGCAATTGCAGCGCGAAGGGGCATTCCAGCCACATGGCTACTTCCCGGGTACCGAACTCTCTCCGCTGCCGCCGATACTTTATCTGGTTGCACCCGCGCTGCGTATCCATCCATCTACGGATACAGTGCTGCGGCATCTCTCGCCAGAGATTCCGTGGGAACTGATTGGACTGAATGAAGGCTGGAGGAGGGATCGAAAGGTCATCCTGCGTAAACGGAGCGCAGGATGACCTTCGTGGTTCGACGTGCCCGTTATTCCACGTGGTAGTTCGGAGCTTCGCGCGTGATGATCACGTCGTGTACGTGGCTCTCGCGGAGTCCAGCGCCGGAGATGCGCACGAAGCGCGCGTTGGTCTGCAGCTCTTCGATGGTGTTGCAGCCCAGGTAGCCCATGCCGGAGCGAAGTCCGCCGACCAGCTGATAAACCATCGCTTCGAGCGGTCCACGGTGCGGTACGCGTCCTTCAATGCCCTCGGGAACGAATTTCGCCAGGCGATTCTGCGCACTGCGCTCGCGCGCGACCACGCCTTCGCCGCGGTTCGGTTCTTCCGGAGCATCCGGTGTGCCCTGGAAGTAACGTTCGCTCGATCCCTGAGCCATGGCGCTTAGCGAGCCCATGCCGCGGTAGGCCTTGAACGAGCGGCCCTGGTACAGGATCGTCTCGCCCGGGCTCTCGTCAACGCCGGCGAAGAGCGAGCCGATCATCACGACGTTCGCGCCGGCGGCGATGGCCTTGGCCAGGTCGCCTGAGTACTTTATGCCGCCATCCGCAATGATCGGGATGCCGGCTTCTTTGCCGGCGCGATAGGCTTCGCTCACAGCGGTGATCTGCGGCATGCCCGCGCCGGTGACCATACGCGTGGTGCAGATCGATCCGGGACCGATGCCAACCTTTACTCCGTCTGCGCCCGCCTCGATCAGAGCCTTTGCCCCGGCATAGGTTGCGATATTCCCGGCCAGCAGGTCTACGTCGGGAAAGGCCTTCTTGACCTCGCGCACGGCTTCAAGCACGCGGGACGAGTGTCCGTGGGCGGAGTCGATCGAGAGGATGTCCACGCGATTCTTTACCAGCTCCGCGGCACGCTCCAGATAGTCGCCAGTAGCGCCGATTGCACCGCCAACGCGCAGGCGACCCTGCTCGTCCTTGGAAGCGTTGGGATACTTGAGCTTCTTCTGGATGTCCTTGACGGTAATCAGGCCCTTGAGTTCGTAGTTGCCATCGACGACCAGCAGCTTCTCAACGCGGTGCTGATGCAGAATCAGCTCGGCTTCCTCAAGCGTCGTGCCTACCGGCACGGTGATGAGGTTTTCCTTGGTCATCACATCGCGGATCGGAATGTCGGTGCGGGTTTCGAAACGGAGATCGCGGTTGGTAAGAATGCCGACCAGCTTCTTGTTCTTGGTGACCGGAACGCCGGAGATCTTGTAGCGGCGCATCACTTCGAGCGCGTCAGAGATCAGCTGGTCCGGCGTCATCGTCACCGGATCGACAATCATGCCGCTTTCCGAGCGCTTCACCTTATCGACTTCGCTCGCCTGCTGCTCGGGCGTCAGGTTGCGGTGGATCACGCCCAATCCGCCCTGCTGCGCCATGGCAATGGCCAGCCGCGACTCGGTAACCGTGTCCATGGCTGCGGACAACAGCGGAGTGTTCAGCAGAATTTTCTTCGTCAGGCGTGTCTGCGTGCTGACCTGTGCCGGAACCACATCGCTATAGGCAGGAACCAGCAGGACATCGTCAAAGGTAAGCGCTTCTGGAATAGGGTGTTCAATCATAATCTTGGTAAACGGCCTCTAACCCGGTCTATCTCTGATGTACAGCATGGCTCAGAGGACTCAGGGTTGGCTTTTGTTTCCGTTTGTATTGGTCTGTATTTCATTGTAGAGGCGCGCAGGACGGGCCTGCAAACCAGCCTCGGGCCGCATGCCTCAGTGTGACGGCGCAAAATCTCTCGCAATCTTCTCGAGCTGCTGCAGGTGGTTCAGGTCATGGCCGCCCATGGTCTCGAGGATTGAGCGAAAGGTCAGCTCGCCTCGTTCCGGGTGAAAAGCCGCCTTCTGCTGCTCTTCGGCGGGGATGGATCGAACCAGGGCAACGTTCCAACGGCGCAGGGAGCTGAACATGGTGAGGGCTTCCTGCTCGTCGTACGCAGCGTAGTTCCTGCCCCAGAGATCCTGGTCCCATGGCTGGATGGTGTGGTGATCCTCAGCCAGGATCTGCCGCAGCCGGTATGAGAAGGCGATTTCCGCGTCTGCGAGGTGGCAGACGATCTCCCGTGGACTCCATTTGCCCGGTGCCGGTGCCTGGTTTGCACGCTCCGAGCCCAGCTCTTCAAAGATCTGTTCGATTCGCCGGGGAGTGGCGGCGATCACCTTGAGCGGGTCTAGCGGACCCAGTTGCTCGGCGTAAGGATTTTCTCGACTCATGGGGGCTTAAACGCCGGGTTTCGTGCTCCGGCGTTGGGCTAGTATCCCACGGAAGATTCGGGAGGGAGGCGAGATTTCAATAAATTTTTGTCCCGACCAGCCTGCAGGAGCAAGGTTCAGTTTGAAAGCTGGGTCTTCCAGAAGCCGACAATAAGCCCTCCGGTCACGATAAAAACTCCACCTAGTAAAACCGGAAGCGTCGGGACGGTCTTGAAGAACAAATAGTTGGAAAGCTGAAAAACCACGAACAGAGTGGCGATATAAATCCCCGTTACCTGTGCAAATTCCACGGGCGCCAGGTTCAGTGAGGTTCCGTAGAGCGCCAACGCGCATGCGCCTGCCGCAAAAAGACCGATTCTCGCTGCCGGACTTTCCTGGTGAAGAGCGATACGTACGACTGCGTCTCCCGTGGCTTCAAGAACCGTCGCCAGCAGAACAAATAAAAAGACCTTCATATGCCCATGCTTTCAGAGTCATCGGGCGGGAGCAACAGGAACCGGCGGCGGTTGAAATCACATGTCTGCTGCGTTATTCTAGTTAGCGAACGAGTTTATCCGCTGCCCGGCATGATGTTCGGGTGGCATGGAGAGATGAGTGGGCTTACAGCCCACTTTTTCTTTGCACCAATTTTCGACCGGTGCCGGAGCGCTATTCGTGGCAATCAGTCTCGACAAAATTCGGAGTACGGCCGAACGCGTTGCCGCCTCGCACGACCTCGAAGTTGTCGAGATCGACTACCAGAGTGCCCAGAAGCAGCGGGTTCTGCGGGTATTCATCGAAAAGAGCGCGGAGCAGCGTGCCCGCCTTATCGCGGAAGCCCGCGCCGCCGCGTCGAATCCCGTATCGGAAGATATGGAGTTTGCGAGCGGGCTCGGAGCATGGAATCCGGAGCAGGTTTCGGGAGTGACTCACGAGGACTGCGAAAAGTTCAGCCGCGATTTCGGTACCGTTCTGGACGTGGAAGACCTGATGACGGTCGAGGACTATACCCTGGAGGTTTCCTCTCCCGGGCTCGATCGCAAGCTGCGAACCGCCGGAGACTTCGAAAGGTTTGCCGGCAACCTGGTGAAGGTGCAGACCTTTGAGCCGATCGCAGGCAACCGGCACTGGCAGGGAAGGCTCACACAGGTAGCCGGCGGCAAGATCACGATCGATCGCAGCGCCCTGAAACAGAAGGGTAAGAGCCGCAAGATTCCCTCAGAAACGGTTGAGATTGAGCTTTCCAACGTTGAGAAGGCCAATCTGGTTCCAGAAATCTGAACATCTTTCCCGTCTTCCACTGAGAGTGGCCGGGATCAATCCCTGAAGGCGATACCCGCCCTCGGGCTGTGACAGAGAGAAAACTATGGCAAGCCAGCTTTATCAGAGCATTGAGATCCTCAGCCGTGACAAGGGCATCGACCCTGACGTCGTCGTAGGCGCCGTCGAAGACGCGATCGCGCTTGCTACGCGTAAGTATTACAAAACGCAGGAAAATATGCGCGCCGAACTGGACAAGGAAACCGGCGAAATTCGCGCTTATGTCTACAAGACGGTAGTCGAGGCTCCTGAGCAGATCGAGGATGCGGTCAACCAGATCACGCTCGAGCAGGCCCGCGAGCTTGCGCCGGAAGTCGAAATCGGCGGCGAGATCCGTTACTACAAGCCGACCGACGTACTGGGCCGCATTGCCGCCCAGATGGCCAAGCAGGTCATCTTCCAGAAGGTGCGCGAAGCCGAGCGCGACACGGTTTTCAACGAATACAGCCATCGTGTGAACGAAGTGCTGACGGCAACCGTAAAACGTGTTGAGCCGCAGGATTTGATTTTCGACATCGGCAAGGCCGAAGCCCGGATGCCGCGCCGCGAGCAGTCGCGTCTCGAGCAGTTCGCCGTAGGCGAGCGCGTTCGCGTCGTACTGCTGCGCGTCGATCGCGCAGCCAAGGGACCGCAGGTGATCGTCTCCCGCGCCGCTCCGGAACTGGTGCAGAACCTCTTCCAGAGCGAAGTGCCGGAGATCTACGACGGCACGGTGATGATCCGCGCCATCGCCCGCGAGGCCGGCGAACGCACCAAGATCGCGGTCATGTCCCGTGACAAGGATGTCGACCCGGTCGGCGCCTGCGTGGGCATGAAGGGCATGCGCGTGCAGTCGATTATCCGCGAGCTGCGCGGCGAGAAGATCGACATTATCGAGTACAGCGAGGAGATCACGACCTTCGCCGAAAAGGCTTTGCAGCCGGCCAAGGTCAGCCGCGTCAGCATCACCGACCTGGGCGAAAAGCAGCTTGAAGTGATTGTCGATGACACGCAGCTTTCGCTGGCCATCGGCAAGAAGGGGCAGAACGTTCGCCTGGCAGCGAAGCTCCTCGGTTGGAAGATCGACATCAAGAGCGAAGAAGAGAAGCGCCAGGAGGTCGAACAGCAGATGCAGGGCATGGGAGGCGGTCATACGACCGCAATCGAACAGGTCAGCGAGCTGGGCGAAACCATTATCCAGAAGCTGGTGGCCGCTGGCATCACCACGGTCGAAGCGCTGGCGGACATGACTCCGGAGCAGCTCGAAGAGATTCCGGGTATCGGCGAAAAGACGCTCGAGAAGATCAGCCTAGCCGTTCGCCACTACTTCGGCCAGTATGAGCCGGGCGAAGATCGCGCTCCCGGCGCAGCCCTCACTGCTGAAGAGACCGTTCAGCTGGAAGCTGCCGAGGCTGCTTCCGACGCCAGTCTGCGGGAGGAAGAAGACGCGTTGCGTCTCGATCTGACCCAGGAGGGCGAGGAGTCGGTCAGCGAAGACGGATCCGGACTGATTTCGGACGATGTGGCCGAGGAAGAAATGGCCGAGATCACCGAGGTTGGAGACGATCTCGACACTGAAGGCGCTATCCCGGTTGCGCCCGGCACGCAGAACACCAGCCATAAGTTGGCGGAGAATGCCGTTCTCGAGGGTGATATTGCCTCGACTGGCGAATTCCGCGAGGAAGACGACGAAAAGAATGACGGTGGCGCGGAGTGATGCGCCGCCAATTCAGGAACCAGCCCGAGATCGGCGGCACAAATGCAGCAAGTTCGGGCCATAATAGAAATAGCGTTTACTCCGGCCGTTACGAGGTAGCTATGGACAGCTAGCACGGCAGGAAGCACGTACAAAGGGGCGGATGAGTAAGGAAAAAGTTCGTATCAATGATTTAGCGCGCGAGTTGGAGGTTAAGAGCAAGGCAATTCTCGATGTGCTCGACAATGTCGGTGTCACTGAAAAGAAGACGCACTCCAGCTCCCTCGAATATGACGAGGCAGAGCGTGTGCGCTCTCACTTCCAGCGTGGCCGTTCGGGTGGATCGGGATCGTCCCGTGCCGAGAACTCCGCGCCCAAACCCAAAATTGACTGGTCTCAGGTCTCAAAGCCAGGTGATGTGTTGAAGGCGATTCAGCAGCGGAAAGACGAGGCTGTCGTTGCAGCCGCCAAGCCGGCTGTAACCCCCGCCGTTGCCGTTGCGCCTCCGCCAGTTGTCGCTGCCGCGCCTGCGCCGGCCCCTGTTGCCGCGCCGCCAAAAGCTCCGGTTGCGCCTCCGGCGCCCGTTGTGAAGGAAGCGCCTGCAGCTCCGGCTGTGCCGCCCGCCGCGCCCGTCGTTGCCGCCGCTCCCAAGCCTGCCGCACCCGCCACTCCACCCCAGGTGGAAGCTCGTCCGGCCCCGCGCAGAATTGTCCCGCAGCCTCGGCAGGAACCCCGTATCGTTACGCCTCCTCCGCCTGCCGCCCCGGCAATTGCCGCGAAGCCCCCGGCTGGCCCTGTTGTGGCTAAGCCCCCGGTGAGTGCTGCACCGGCTCCGGCGGCTGCCGCTCCGGCAAACGTAGCCGCGCCGGCAAGCCAGGAGCAGAAGCCTGTTGCCGCCTCCGCTCCTCCGGTTGTCGCTGCTGCCAAGCCTGTTGTCGCGCCTCCGCCGGTCGCAGCTCCCGCGCCGCCCGCAGTCGCCGCTGCTCCGGCGCCGGTAGAAAGTCCTGCTGCCCCCGCGGCTGCGGCTCCGGCAGCTTCAGCACCGCCTGCGCCTCCGGCCCAGGCACCGCGTCGCGTCATTATGCCGCAGACGGGTCCGCGTCCTGTATACACGGCTCCTCCGCCACCTCCGCCGTCCGCCGCGCCTGCCGCTCCGAGCGGCCAGAATGCCGGCCCGGGTGGAATTCAGCGTGGCCGTCCTATTTTCGATCGCCGTCCCGGTGGAGCACCGGGTGGTGGCTATAGTCCGCGTCCAGGCGGCGGTCCCGGTGGTTTCCGTCCGGGCGGCCCTGGTGGTCCCGGTGGACCCGGCGGACGCCGTCCCATGCATCCGACTCGCAGCTCGCCGACCGGTGGAGCACCTGGCGGTGCCCGTCCCGGCTTTGGACAGCGCCCCGGTATGGGTGGTGGCCGTCCCGGCTTTGGCGGACCTCGTCCGGGTGGACCTGGTGGTGGCGCTGGCCTGATGCCGCCTCCGGGCGAAGCGGCACGCCCGCAGCGTCCTGCCGGTGGCGGACACGCACGCCGCGGCCGTCAGCAATATCCGAAGAGTAAGGAAGGCCCGATGAAGGGCTTTGCCCCGCCGTCCCGTTACGGCGGAGCACAGATTCCGAACGAGCCAATGCCGATCACCCGCACGATTACGGTGACCGAAGGCATCAGCGTAAAGGATCTGGCCGAAAAGCTCGGAGTTCGCGGTAAAGACCTCATCGCCACGCTGCTGATGCGCGGTGTTTTCGTCACGGTCAACCAGACGCTCGACGGCGAGCTGGTCAAGGATGTCGCGCGCCAGTTCGGCGCAGACACCGAGATGATCACCTTCGAGGACCAGATGGCGAACGAGGCCATCGAGAACATCCTCTCGCAGGAAAATCCTGACGAGCACGAGGTTCCGCGTCCTCCTGTGGTCACCGTCATGGGCCACGTCGATCACGGTAAGACCTCGCTGCTCGACGCGATCCGCGAGACTGACGTCGCCGGTGGCGAAGCCGGTGGCATTACGCAGCACATCGGTGCTTACAAGGTGCGCATCAACAAGGAAGATTCCCCGGCATTCGGCCGCGAGATCGTCTTCCTCGATACGCCGGGTCACGAAGCCTTTACCCGCATGCGCGCACGCGGCGCCAAGGTGACGGATATCGTCGTCATCGTGGTCGCAGCCGACGACGGCGTCATGCCGCAGACCCTCGAAGCCGTGGATCACGCGAAGGCGGCCGGTGTGCCGATCATCGTCGCGGTCAACAAGATCGATAAGCCGGAAGCGCAGCCGGATCGCGTGAAGCAGCAGCTGGGCGATCGCGGACTGGTTCCCGAAGCATGGGGTGGTTCGACGGTCTTCGTCGATGTCTCGGCGAAGAAGAAGCAGAACCTCGACCTGCTGCTCGAAATGATCTGCCTGGTGGCCGACCTCGGCAACCTCAAGGCGACTCCGGGCCGCTCGGCTGTGGGTACGGTCATCGAAGCCAAGCTCGACCGCGGACGCGGTGCGGTGGCCTCAGTGCTCGTGCAGAACGGTACGCTGAAGAGCCAGGACAGCTTCATCGTCGGCAACACCTTCGGCAAGATCCGCGCCATGTTTGACGATCGTGGACGCGCTATCGAAGAAGCCGGTCCTTCGACCCCGGTCGAAATTCTCGGCCTCGAGAGCATTCCGGACGCGGGCGATACCTTCCTCGTGGTCTCGGATCGCGACAAGGCGAAGAACATCGCGCAGTACCGCAAGATGAAGGAGCGCGAGGCGCAGCTGGCCAAGAGCTCGCGTGTATCGCTCGAAGGCCTCGCCGAGCAGATCAAGCAGGCGGGCGTCAAGGAGCTGCCGCTTATCCTCAAGGGCGACGTGCAGGGTTCGGTGCAGGTGCTGGCCGATTCGCTGCAGAAGATGTCGACCGAGAAGGTGCGCATCAAGGTTATCCACTCCGGCGTGGGTGCGATCACCGAGAGCGACGTGCTGCTGGCTTCGGCTTCGAATGCCATCATCATCGGCTTCAACGTGCGGCCTGAGCGCAAGGGCTTTGACCTTGCCGAGCAGGAAGGCGTGGAAATCAGACTGCACTCGATCATCTACGAGCTGCAGGACGAGATCCGGAAGGCGATGCTTGGACTTCTCGATCCGGTCTTCAAGGAAAATTACCTTGGCCGTGCGGAAGTGCTCAACGTCTTCAAGATTCCGAAGATCGGCACCATCGCCGGTTGCCGCGTCACCGACGGCATTCTGCGCCGCGATGCGGAGATCCGCCTGATGCGCGGAGGCGAACAGGTCTACAAGGGCAAGCTCACATCGCTCAAGCGCTTCAAGGACGATGCCCGCGAAGTCACCAACGGCATGGAGTGCGGCGTCGGTCTCAACTTCGGAGATATCCAGGTTGGCGATACCGTCGAAGCCTTCGTCACCGAGCGTGTGGCTGCGGAACTCACCGCCAGCTAAGCGTTACCGCTTCACACAAAAGGCGTGCCTTCACGGCACGCCTTTTGTTTTTCGGCAGAGAACTGAGTAGCGCGGAACAGTTGTTCTCGGGTACCCTGTTGCACATACTTAACTTCGTGAATTAAGTATTGAGAGGTTTACTCTATGCGGCAACTACTCAAATGCCTTGCCCTGTTTTTCCTGACCGCCGGATCGTTCTGTTTACACGCTCAATCGGCGAAACCCCGGCTCGTCGAATATCTGCCGAACTACAAGGGTTTGGCCTGGAGCAGCTACGCTTCCAGCATTAACTTCACGAAGATGACGCACATGAATCTCGCCTTCGGCAATCCTCCGAAGTGCAGCGGCGTCTGCACGGCCGCGAGTGACATGACATTTTCCATCAAGGGGCAGACCGATGCGGATGTCGATGCCGCTATAACTGCGGCACATGCAGCGGGGGTGAAGGTGGTGCTCTCAATCGGCGGTGGTGGAGGCGATCAGCTGATCCTCCAGTTCTATAACGCCGGTCTAAGCCAGCAGCTCACCGACTCACTCGATCGCTACGTGCAGGCGCACAAGATCGACGGCATAGATGTCGACATCGAAGACCCGAGCAACATGGGCGCTCCGTTCCTGACTTTTGTGAATACCCTGGTGGCGAAGTTCCGGCCGCAGGGCAAGCTGATTACAGCGGCAGTCGCGCAATATCTGCAGGGCTCGATGCCCTCGGCAGCGCTCCACCAGTTCGATTTCATCAATGTGATGGTCTACTCCTCGCTTGCTGCCTCGAACACCGCTTTGCAGTACTATCTCAACGAGTGCCACGTGCCGAAGGATCAGATCGTCCTTGGCGTGCCGTTCTTCGGATCGACGGCGGGCGACGACAAGGAAGAGGATTACAAAACCATCTTCGGAGCTTACCCAAATGCGTGGCGGGTCGATCTCGCCGGGGGCGGCCTGCTCGATGACGGCAAGGCCTTTCACTACGCCAGCGAAGAGACCATGAAGCAGGAGACGCTGCTGGGCAGGCAGTACGGCGGCATCATGGTCTGGGAGATGATGGGAGACGCACCTGCGCCTCACTCCCTGCTGAGCGTTATTCTCAACAACCTGTGAGCTAGACCTCGTGGTAGAGCCGGTATGACTCGTTCGTAATTGCAGGGAAGGGTTTGAGCCGCAGCTTTCCGCTGCTGCCTGTCACTTCCCAGTCCGGCCCGGACTTTTGTGCTGCCATGAGCTGCGCCTTCGTTACAGTCGTATCTCCGGGAGCGATGGCGAACAGCGCTACCGGTCCATGGAGCAGCGCGACGATGTTCTGATGACGCGCATCGATGGGGATCACGCGCAGTGGCATGTCGATGGAATACTCAATGCGGTCGCCGTCCTTCCATTCGCGTTCGATCGTTGCCCAGCTGCCGGCCTGCGCTGTTATGCCGGAAGGTCTGCCGTTGACGCGGATCGTTGTACCGGAGCCAGCCCATGACGGCACGCGCAGTGCTATGGCAAATTTCTCGCTGCGATCCAGCTTCAGCTTCAGCGAGGTCTCGTTTGTGTACGGATAGCTGGTTTCCTGCGTCATCGAGACCCTGGTGCTCCCCTGTCTCCAGCTCACCTTCGACGGCACGAAGAGGTTCACATATACGCCCCTGGGTGAGCGGAAGTACGAACTGATGCCGTAATCCGCCGCGATCTGCGGAAATGTTCCCGAGCAGCAGGGCCATGCCTGCTCATAGTCGGCCTTGTGTGCGTTGTTGTTGTAGTCGGAGTAATAAAAGCTGATGCCGTCGCGGCGAATTGGCTTTGCGCCGAGGATGGTGTTATACAGCACTGCCTCCATCACATCGCCGTATGTGCTTTCGCCTGTTACTCGCATGAGGTAGCGAACGATCTTGAAAACCCCATAAGCACCGCAGGGTGTCTCGAAGCTCGCGTGCGTGGTGTGCAGCGAGTCGACAAGGTCGTTGCTCTTTGGGTCGCGGAAGGACTCGCTCGGACCCCATCCGCCGGTGGCGTAACTCTGCTCCAGGACGAATTGGAATCCGTTTTTGGCGGCGCGAAGATGCATCTCGCTGCCGTCGGTGAGGTAAGCCTGCATGGCGGAGCTGAGTGCGTTCACATGGCTGTAGGCGTGCTGCCCCGGCAGTACATTCCTGCCTTCTGAGAGCGGTCCGAAGTAGGTATCGTCCTGCAGAAAACGCTGGGCAAGCTTGTGATAACGCTCGCCGGCGCCGCGCTGGTAAGCGAGGTAGAAATTTTCCGGCAGGGTGTAGCTCTCATCCCACGTGTATGCAAGGTTCGGATGAGGCCGGGCGGCCATTTCGTCGCGGTTCAAAGCCTTTGGCGGAAGCCACTGCATCACCGCGTCGGTGGCCTTGTCGAGCACCTTCAGCGCGTCCGGGCAGCCCGCAAACTGGTGCGCATCGATCAGTCCGCAGTTTGTCTTGTCGTAGGTGTAACAGGGAAGGCAGTAGCCCTCATAGAATTTCGCCTGCGCCGTCGGCGCGAAGCCTTCGACAAGCGAATGCACCTTTGCCTGCGTCGCTTTATCTCCGGTCACTGCATAGGCGCGGGCAAGGCCTGACATGTACTGGCCAAACGTATGGCCGGGGATGTAGCCGGTCATGTTCTTCGGAGGGTTGAAATCTTTCGACGGCGAGTACCATCCCCCCATATCCTCGCCCGGAGCAGGCAGGCCTACAAGCTGGCGGAAGGGCTTCAGCAGGTCGTCGTCGGGGATGCTCATGAACAGCGAGACATTCTGGTGGAACTGGTCAAGCATCGGGCCATCGAGAAGCTGCACATCTCCGTACTCGAACTGTGACAGCCGGGTTGACCCCGCAGTTTCGAACGCAAAAGATTTGTTGCGTAATACGGCTGTTGCCGCAGCAAGAGCCGCGCCATTCTTCAGAAAGTCCCGTCGCGATCCAGACACACGTCACCCCGTTAAACTGTCCTGATGCTTTTGTAGAGGACTATACCACCTGAAAACAGCAGGTGTTGAGGCTACGCATCCGGTCGCAACACGTAGATCCGATAGCCGCGATACGCGCCCATGGCCGGCGGAAAATAACGATCGGTGTAAAGCGTGTAGTGGGTGTTCAGGTAGTCTCGGAACTTCGGCCAGCGATCGAGCTTGCTGTAATCGTTCGCCCTTTCGGGATAGAGCCAGCGTCCGAGAACGATTACCCGCGGCCGATTGGCAAGGAACTGCGCCCAGAAGCGGTCCTGTGAATCCTCGATCGCGACATCGCGCCTGGAACTGAAGATGAAGTAGTCGTAGACCAGTCCTGTTGCCTGTACAAGGTGCATGCGGTAGAAAACCGTCGCGCAGTCGGGCAGCATGGTGAAGCACTGTGCGTGCCCTGACAGCTGGGTTCCGCCGAGTGTCTGCAGGTCGGCGGTGAGCGCGACATTGAAGGCTTCGTCCCAGTGGGCGTGGGTGCTGCGCGCAGTGAACAGCGTTGCGCTCACCATGGCGTAGGCAAGTCCGGCATAGCCCAGCGTGCGCAGCCACCCGCGCTTGCGGAGCGCAAGGGTCAGCTCGATGGCGACGGACAACAGGATGAATGCCGTGATGGGATAACGGTGGTAGACCCAGCCTTTGCCTTGCACGATCTCAGAGAAAGCGCCAAAGCCGATGCCGGCGAGCAGGAGAAGCCGTTCCCAGTTCCAGCTCCGGCGCTGAGCCCAGCCTGCCACGGCTCCAAGCGCAAGAAGCGTACCGATGGAAGGCACAATCGAACGGCGCAGCAGGTCGAGCGGTTGTTTCCGGTCGAGCGCGGCGTAGTAAGGCAGCAGGTATTTCACCGTGTGGAGGAACGCGAAGACGGCATGTTCCCGAGCAAGGAAGGCGAGCGCGGCGATCAACGGCAATGCCATGCCGGCGAGCGAAATCGCCAGAGCCGCCCCAAAGGGTTTCCTCTGCCTGTACCGCTGCCAGCAGTAAGCCGCAAGCAGGAAGAACGCGAAGACGATGGCCTGCGGCTTGAAGGTCGCGGTGGCAGATGCGCAGATACCGAAAAGGAAGAGAAGCCAGGGCTTGTTTCGCCTCTCTGCCTCAAACAGAAAAGCAAAGGCGCAGAGCAGGACGACGGAGAGGATGTAATCGCGCTGGCCCATCTGTGCGGGGCCATCATGCGCGTGGAAGAGAATGAATGTGGATCCTGCGAGCACGCCGGCGAACCAGTCATACGGAATCGCAATGATGAACATTGCGATTCCCGAAACGGCAGCCAGTCCCAGGTCGAACCCTCGCCAGGCGAATGAACTGCTGCCTAGCACATGCATGACGCTCCAGTAGGTCATGTAGCTGCCCGGCATGTTCATCTCTATGGTGTCGAGGTACGGGCGCATGCCATGGTCCATCAGCCAGCAGAGATAGCTGCTTTGCGCCGGGTCATTTACCTCAAGCCAATGCCAGCTGCGAAATGCGAAAACTACAAGGCATACGCCCAGCCAGATTGTCAGCGCGGCAAAGAGCCAGAAACGCGAGGCAGGCTGTTTAGGAATGGCAAAGCGCGAATCGGAAAAAGCCAAGACGGAGGGGCGTCTCCTGTAGAGGATGGATAAAGGATAGACGGCGTAAGGGATATGCAGGCCGCTTTTCAGCCGGCGAAATCCTTACTCCCCCCTCAACCGACGCACTTGAGACGATTGCTGCCCAAGTGCGCCGGGGAGGGCGTCATTGCTAGAGCTTCCAGAAGCCGGCGAGATGCGTGATCCGGCCCTGCTGTTCGTCGAAACGAGCATAGCTGTGCCCGTTTACGAGCGCCACGTCGTTTCGATCGAACATCGTCCATGCGGCGAGAAGCTGTCCATGCTGCTGACGCAGTAAAGTGCTGCGGAAATAACAGCCATTGAACTGCGATTGGAATTCGGTGATGGTAGCGACCATGCGATCGATGCCTCGGTCATCACTGTCCGGGCTGGTAAAGGCGACATCTTGGGCGAGGCTCGATCGCAGAAGACGGTCGCGTTCTTCGGCCGGCACGTCCGACCATGCATGCTGATAGGTATTCCATAGCCGATGCAGCGTTTCGTCGGTCATAGGGGGCTCCTTTGTGAAAGCAGGATTGCGTCTTACTTCTTCACCATAAAGATCCTTGGCCATGAGATCGATAATGAAGCATCCTGATTTCTTTACAGATCGTCCAATCTGAATGGACCCGTTCCTTGATGTAATCCGCCTCTTGCGACCGCAGGCCACTCTGTGGTCGCGGGTGGAGGCGACCGGCCGCTGGGGGCTCTCGTTTCAGCAGCACGATGACCTGCTGTTCTGCCTGGTGGAGAGTGGCTCGTGCGAGTTGATAAGGCCGGGCCAGGCGTCTTTGCCGTTGCAGGCAGCAGACTTCGTGCTGGTGCGCACCTCAACGCCATTCAGGCTGGCTACGGATGCCGGCGTTGAAGACACGGACAGTGAAGCGGTGATTCCCGGAGCAGGCGCGGTTGTGACACTGGGGAGCGGAAGCGGTCCGCGCACGGTGCTCCGCGGGGGCAGGTTTGTCTTTGACACGGCAAACGAACAGTTGCTCACAGGGCTGTTGCCGCAGGCGGTCCATGTGCAGGCCACCTCCTCTGCTTCGGAGCGCGTGCGGGCGCTGCTCGCAATGAACGAGTCAGAATCCGCCATGTCTGCTCCCGGAGGCGAGTTTGTGATCACCCGGCTGATGGAGCTGGTGCTGGTCGAGATCCTGCGCAACCCCGCGTTTCAGCCGGACCAGGTTCCCACCGGATTGCTGGCGGGGTTGGGTGATCCGGCGATGGCACAGGCACTGGTCGCGATGCATGGCGATGTCGCGCGACGGTGGACAACGGCGAAACTGGCGCGATTATGTGGCATGTCCCGCTCGGCGTTTGCCGCGCGCTTCGCAAGGATTGTCGGTCCTGGACCGGTGCAATACCTGCAGCAGTGGCGCATTGCTCTAGCCAAGGACGAACTGCGGCACGGCCTGCGCAGCGTTGGCGAGATCGCGCTGGCAGTCGGATTTCAGTCCGGCAGCGCGTTCAGTACCGCTTTCACTCGCGCCGTGGGTTGCTCCCCACGCCAGTTCGCGGAAAGTTCGCGAATGCTTTCTCCGCAATGAGAAAAACGCCTTCCATTTGGAGGCATTCGCGTGAACCTGAACTTTTCAGATGGTGGACGCGGAAGGAATCGAACCTTCAACCTGCCGATTAAGCGTCGATAGAGAAGAAATCGTAACCTGCTGTTAATTCATTCTGAAACAGTAGTTTGCAGTAATTAACGCCCGCACCGATGCAATGCTGCAAGCTGAAAATGCTTGAAACCTATGGAGAGATTTGACTCTGTACGCCACGTTTACTCCACGCTATCGCTGCCTGTCTGGCCGCTCTAGCAAAGCTGTTTACTCATATGAATGCCCAGTTTGAGCGTGCCGATGGCGAGCAGCAGGTAGATAGCTGACGTGGCGCTGATGCATGGTCCCATGCCGAAGCGGCGCGCTCCGATTGCAATCGCGACAGGAGCAATGCCTCCGCCGAGCCATCCGAGCGAGTTCATGGTCCCGGCAGCAACTCCCCGGTTTTCAGCTGGTACGACATCGTAGAGCGAGGCCCACATATTTGCGTCATAAACTCCTTTGGAAAGTCCCAAGCCCAATAGGCCTATGACGAGTCCCTTCAGCGAGGATGTACTCCCTACGAGGAATAAAAACGGTGCTCCCAGGAAAAGCCCACAGGCTTGTACGATCTGGCGTCCCCCGCTTGACCAGGCGGTTGCGCGATCTCCCAGATAGCCGCCAAGCAGCACCCCTATGACAGACGCGGTCTGCAGGTATGCCGTGCTGCTTATTCCGGCCTGGCCGAGATTCATCTTGAACTTGGTGAAGAGGAAAGTCGGCAGCCATGTGAGAAAAACCATGGCGACAAAATTGGCGCCAATAAAGGTTGCAATAATCGCATTCGATTCGGAAATACCAAGAATATGGATCAGGTCCATAACAAAGCTTTTTGATGAGCTTTGTTCATGGTCTGTTCGCGGCGGTGTTTTCATGAGTGCGGCAAGCGCAATTCCCAGCAGAATGCCGAAGATCCCGAGAAATAGAAAAGATGCACGCCAGCCATGTTGTTCTGCAACGTAGCCTGCAATCGATCCCCCAGCTACGGTACCGGCATACACGCTCGATTGATGAATGGCCATGGCCCGGGAGCGGGTCTTCGGACCGTGGTAAAGCGCGATCAGGGTCATGGCCGCAGGAAAATAAAAGGCTTCCGAGAAGCCCCCGAGGGTTCGGAAGACAACGAGACTGCTGTATCCGCGCGCATATCCTGTAGCCGCAGTGACGACAGACCAGAACGCCAGAGCCCATAAAACGACACTTCGCGGAGAAACACGATCTGAAATCCATCCCGCAATGGGGCCGGAGATCGCGTAAACCCACATGAAAGAAGACGCGATAATGCCAAGCTGCAGATCGTTCAGGTTCATCTGCTGACGAATTTGCGGAAAGAGCGAAAAGATGGACTGCCGGTCTGCGTAATTGCAGAAGCAGACAAGCCACAGCATGCCGACCAGGAACCAGGCGTAACGCGACTTCATGACAGGCGCAGGATCTCCCTCTTTAATTTAGGGCATGGAACGGTGAGAACAGATAGTTCCAACGCTTGTGAGTTTATATTTCAAAATATCGAATATTGTTCCAAAAAAAGTTGTCATTGGTCCAGTTGTGATTGAAAATAGGAAAGAATTGTTCTGATCATTGGGAGTATGAAAATGCAGCTTGCTCGCCCTTTGCGGGGAATCATTCCGCCGCTCGTGACCCCGCTCAGCGGACCTGACACCCTGGATGTTGCCGGACTGGAGCGATTGATTGATCACCAAATCCGTGGAGGAGTACACGGAATCTTTGTTTTGGGTACGACCGGCGAGGGGCCTGCGCTGGCTTATGAAACACGTCGTGAGCTGATTCGGCGCGTGGTGAAGCACGTTGACGGTCGTGTGGCGGTGCTGGTTGGCGTTACGGACACGGCCTACTCGGAAACGCGCAAGCTGGCCCGTTATGCAGCCGAGGAGGGAGCAGATGCTGTTGTGGTGGCTCCGCCATACTACTTTTACTCCAGTCAACAGGACCTTCTTGAGATGGTCCGGCAGTTGGCGAAGGACTCCGATCTGCCAATCTTTCTCTACAACATGCCCAGCATGACGAAGATGTGGTTTGAGCCGGAGACAGTTTTAGAAGCGGCGAAAATCGATAAGGTTTACGGTCTCAAGGACAGCTCCGGGGATCTCGATTATCTTGCCCGCGTTGTCGAGCTGATGCATGACAGGACTGACTTCACCATCCTGATCGGTCCGGAAGAACTGCTTCGCGATGGCATGAAGCTTGGGGCTCATGGTGGCGTGAACGGAGGCGCGAATGTGCTTCCGCAGCTTTACGTTGATTTGTACAGCGCTTGTGCAAAGGGTGAGGATGAGCTGAGCGAGAAGCTGCATCGACAGGTTCTGGACTTCGGTAATGCCGTCTATGACCCTGCTGACAAAGAGTATCGCCATATTCGTGGCCTGAAGTCAGGGCTCTCGGTGATGGGTATCTGCAATGATCTGCCCGTGTGGCCCTACCGCCCATGCGGCGGGGTATTTCGTACCTCGGTTGCAGAATATTTGGAACGGCAGTTTCAGCTTCAGGTATAAATGAAGCGAATGAACCGTTTCCATGCTTAAAGATTCTAAGAAGACAGTCAAGAAGGTGGTAGCTCGTACCAGGTCTACCGCCGTTCCCGAAGAAAACCAGTACGCATCCCGCGCAGTGGCCAAGGCTTTTGCGCTGATGCGCATTCTGGGCAGTTCCGGCGAGCATCATTCGCTCAGCCGGCTTGCCGAAGAGATCGACCTTACCAAGAGCTCAACTTTCCGCCTGCTGCAGACCCTCCAGGCACTTGGCGAAATTCGTCAAGATGAAGATGGTCGTTATTTGCTAGCCAGGCAGGATCGCTCGAGCCGTTACGCGCAGATCGTTTCCGCGCTGCAGCCGATTGCACGGGGGCCGATGCACGAGTTGCAAATGCGCTTCAAGGAAACGTTAAGCCTTGCCGTGCTCTTTCAGAATCACATTGAAGTCGTGAGCGTGATCGAGAGCCCGCAAATCGTACGCATGGCGAATACGGTGGGGCGCATCCTTCCGCCGCACGCCAGTTCTTTAGGCAAGGCCATTGCCGCCTTCCAGCGGGAAACGGTTGCGCAACATCTTTTCCAAAGCTACGGTCTTCCGCGGCTGACGAAGAACACGATCACGGAAGAGTTTCTGCTGACGCGCGAGATGCAGCAGATCCGCGAGCGCGGCTATTCCACCGAGGATGAAGAGTCTGTACTGGACGGATGTTGCTTCGGTGTGCCGATCTTCTTCGATTCCGACTTCGCGGTTGCCGCGATGAGCATTTCCATGCCGAAATCGCGTGCTTTACCAGAGGAAGAAAACAAGCAGCTCACAGCAGCGATGCGCCAGAGCGCGGCTGCTCTCTCCAAGCAGCTGCGTCAAGCGCTACGAGGCGGCTCTTAGCGAGCCGCTTCAGTAATCAGCCATACTTCCGCGATCTGCAAGCCTCTTCCGCCGCCGCCTGCTCCTGTGGGCCGTGTCCATTTCAGGTCGAGCTTGCCGTGGGTCGTAGCCGACTGCGGAATATCGAATTCAAGTGTCTCCGGATTGCCCTTGCGGCGTAGCGGCGCATGGATCTCGACCGCATCATTCGCAATCAGGCGAATGGGCAGTGTATAGTCTTCGCCGCCATATGTTACGCGAAGCCGGTAGTGCTTTGCCGGGTCGAGATCTTCGTAACGCATCTCGACTGGCGTGTCATATAGCGTCTCGGCATACGTGATCGTTGAGATACGCAACCCTTCATCTGGAATCTTGTCCGCAATGCCATTTACGGTGGTTGCGTAAAGTTGCGGATCTCTGCTGGCTCCTTCGCCCATCACCAGGTGTGGTTCGTCGGAAGGATCTCCGAGGTCGTCATAAAAGCCGCCCGGACCTGGATCTTCATAGTGAAGCATTGCGGAAAGGCCTGCTTGCCGTCCCGCTTCTGTTGGTAGCTTCTCCAAGCGGTCGAACTGCTTCTCCATCCATGCGCGATTGTTGAGGTTCACGTCCACGCGATCGAGATTGGCGCCGCGTTCAATGCCGGATGCGCCGTACTTCTGAGTGCTCAATTGCATACCTGCATCATGGAAGAGATTATCGGCAAGCTCGAAGATGCGTTTGCGCAGGTCCTGTGCGGAAGAATGAGGTGTTGCGTTAAGAGCCTCCCGCGCTGCGGCGATGGTTTTGATGGAATTGCCTTCTGGAGCAGAGCGAAGAATGGCAAGCGCTTGTTGCTCCGCACAGGTTTCTCTAAGCAGGCGTGCACGGATATAGGCATCGTAATAGGCTCGATACAATGCCATTTCAAAGCGCCAGTTACGCAACTGGCCTGCATCGGCAGCACGTTCCAGCGCCTGGAACTGCAGCAGCGTTGTATCTACACCACGATTGGTGAGGGGTGAGCCGTTCCAGTTGCGTTCAAGGCCCATGATCGCGTCCGCAAAGGTGCTGCTGTCGAATGGGCCGATCTGCGAACCGAGGAAGTAGCGGCTATAGTCACGCAGCGTGTCCATTGGATCGGTCTGTGAAGACCATCCCAGTTGATCCCATATCACCTTGTTCACATCATCGTTCACTCCTTCGCTGTAGGTGACAAAGCCGCTGTGCAAGCCGGCAAATGTGCGATAGATATTAGTCTCTTCCATCGGACGCGGATCGATCGGTTCGCGTCCTTCGGAGAAGGCGTATGCCGGATCCCAATCCGGCATGGCAAATTGTGCATGCATGGAGTGTGCAATGTCCGGATAAGCCTGTAGCTGATATTGCGCAGGAATCATCCTCCGCTGCAATGGAAAGCTATCGCGCGACTGCGGTCCCACAAAGAAGCCTGTGATGAACTTTGGGTGTTGTTCGCGCAGAATGGAGTAGAACTCGCTGTACCAGGCAGCGTTGAAGCCCTGTGCTGAAATCCATACCTTGGCGTGAGGGTGATATTTGTGCAGAATCTCAGCTTCCTTCTCCACAAGCGGTAAAAGGTATCTCGGTTCTGTATGGCCCGGATCGCCGCCAGGAACATAGAGCGCATCGATGTGTGGGAGTGCCCGGAACAGAGCGTCAGCTTTTTGCAGTTCGGCATCTACTTGTGCCGGGTCGGAATAATCCTTTGCCATCTCCGGGTAGTAGAGGTCAAAGTCCAGTCCATAGGAAATCGTCGATTTGCATATGCCAATTAAGGTCTCAAGCGCAGGGGCGGGAAAGAGTGGACTGTCGTTGCGATCGTCAGAATTCGGAGCCACGACCTGGATGGTGTTGTTGCCGAAGACAGCCAGGTCGCGCGTCTGTTGATCGAATTGAGCGACGGTCCACGCGTCATAAGTATTGTTCTTGTATCGATAGCCGATCTGTTGTCCACGCACAGGATACTGTGGCGCTGTTGTGATGTTGATGTCGGTAGCAAGCATCGCACGATTCGGCTCCATCTCCAGCTTGCGCAGCAGATAGCCTACTCCGAAGAGCAACCCACGGTTATCGTTGCCTGCAATGACGATTGTGGTGGCCGAACCGATGTGCAACGTTCGAATGGAAAATCCTTCGGATCTGTTCGCTGCGCCTGTCGAGGCCTTTTCCCACGAGAATCTCATGGCTTTCGGGAGCAAGCCTGGGATCTCATTGTGTAACCCGGCGACGATGGTTACGTTTGCCCCTGATGGACCGTGCGCGAGGGCCCATTCCACGTGTGTTCTCTTTGACGTTTCTTCTCTGAGAACCTGAATCGCCTTGTTTTCCAACTGATTCGGATGAGCTGCGGTTACGACCACCGCTTGAGTGCAGGCAGTTGCAGCATCGGCAGATGGAGCCAGCAGGCTGGCGAAAGTAAGAATGACTGTGCTGAAGAGAGCAGGCTTTCTGGGAACAAACGTGGTTTTCACAGGGTAAGAATACTGCAAATCTGGTTGTTTTTCAGAAAAAGCATGTTTGTGTCATTTTTTGATTGAATACAGCATGAAACTGGATTAGCGTGTGTTCACTGAAGTTTTTCAGGCTGTTTCGCAGCGATCTGGCGTGAAGTAAAACGCCGGACGGGGTAAAGGAAAGAGATCTAATGAAGCGATTTGTTCCCATACTGTGTGCCCGCGTTTCCTGCCGTGCAACACTCGCCGCTCTCGTCCTCTTTTTGGCTTGTTCGTTCCAGATGCTTGGCCAGGGCGTCACGGCGGATATCTCAGGTACCGTCACAGATGAAACGGGGGCGGTCGTCCCCGGTGCTCAGGTCGTGGCAACGAACACGGCAACCAACGTAGCAACCTCCGCCGTAACCAATGGCAGTGGCGTGTATTCGATCCGTTTTCTGCAGATCGGAAACTACACTCTTACTGTTACGGCTCCAGGGTTTTCTACCTGGAAGGCGAATGCCTTCGACCTTGAAGTTGGACAGGTTGCCAAAGTGGATGCCAAGCTGAGTGTTGGCGCAGTGCAAACGGTGACGGCAAGCGCAGAGCTTGCTCCGATCCTGAACACAGATAACGGTACGCTCAGCACAGCAATTTCGGAATCGCTGATCAACGATCTCCCCATCAACGGCCATAACTTCGAAACGCTGGCGCAGTATGCGCCAGGTGTGAACGTCTCCGATGGCAACCAGTGGAATGGTGCGTCAGGTTCGCCGAACAACTCAGGAGAACGCACGCAGAGCTTCGCAACCTTGCCGAATGTCAACGGCAACCGCACCTATAACAATAATTATCTGCTCGATGGCATCAGCATTATTGATACCGGTGCGAATATCTCGAATGGTTTTGGCGTTCCGGCTTATGCGCCTGCAGCAGCAGCCGTGAAAGAAGTCAACATCCTTACCGCGGTGCCTCCAGCGGAGTACGGGGACGCGACCGGCGCACAACTGATCCAGGTTATGCGCAACGGTACGAATGAATACCACGGCCAAGGCTACTTCTACCTGCAGAACTACAACATGGATGCGAATACTTTCGGGAACAAGCGTTCTTCTCCTGCAACAGCGCGTGCCCCGTATACGCAGCGCATCTTTGGCGCGACGCTTGGTGGCCCGGTTCGCATTCCTCACTTCTTTGACGGGCGCAACAAGCTCTTCTTTTTTGTCGATTACGAGGCCTATCGCAAACCCACCGCGGGAGATGGACAGACGAGCGTGCCGCTGAATGCATGGCGAGGGAATACCGGTGGGGCGACCTCGGTCGATCCGTCGCTTTCACCCCTTACTGGATACGCTTATTTCGGCAGTGCAGTACCACAGCTGTACGATTCGCAGAATGGCTATGCGCCTTTCAACCAGACTATCAACGGGACAACTTATCAGAATCTGGTTCCCATTCGTAACCCTGTCGCAACTTATCTGTTCGCGCACCCCGAACTGTGGCCTCTGGCAAACCACGCAGCGGCAACGGCCCCGGTCCAATATAACTATCAGTCACCGGTAAAGACGCTGGATCGTAATGACCAGGCTGACATCAAGGTCGACTGGAAGATCTCCGATCGTGATTCGATCTTTGCCCGTGTGTCGGGCGGGGAAGCATGGGATTCAGAACCGACTCCGGCAACGCCGATCTCCTTCCCGACAGTAAATGATTTCCCTTTCAAGCAATACGTTGGAAACTATATTCACATCTTTACGCCGAACATCGTGAATGATTTTCGTGCAGGATTCACCCGCATTGGTTATGAATCTTTCAACGAAGACCCTTCTGGTCTGTTTGGGAATGGTGACAGCCTCATTGGCATTCCGTTTTCGCAAAGCGTCTCCGGCTTCTCTCTGCAGTCGTTTACGCAGAGCACCAACAGCACGGGCGTGACTTCGGTTGGTACTGCCGCAACAGGAAACATCGCGCTCGACAATCACTTCAGCTATAACGACACACTTACCTGGAGCCGCGGCGTGCATACCATGAAGTTTGGTGCCCAGCTCTTCCGCATTCAGAACAACTATTATCTGAACTCGACCGGTGGTCTTCTCGGAAGCTTCGCATACTCAGGCTCTTTCACCGGCAATCCGAACGCTGGTCAATCGCTCGGTTATGATTTCGCCGACTTCGTGCTCGACTATGTCTCCTCGCGCAGCGTTGAGACGGAAACGGGCGACGTGGGGCAACGTCAGTACCGCTTCGCTGCCTTTGCGCAGGACGACTGGAAGGTGACGCCCGCGCTCACGGTGAACTATGGGCTTCGCTGGCAGTATGATCAGCCGGTATATGAGGTCAACAACAAGATTTCCAATGTTGATCCGACGACTGCCCAGGTTATTCTGGCGGGTGTCGATGGCAATAGCCGCTCTCTTTATAAGCCGACTTACAATCAGTTCAACCCGCGTCTTGGATTTGCCTGGCAGGAGAGCCCCCGTCTGGTGGTTCGCGGTGGATTCGCCATCACGACTTTCTCCGACTACAACGTGCAGACGCATACCGGGAACGCTCCGTACCATCTGACGGTCAACCAGGTTGCCGTAACTCCGACGACAGCCTCGCCTGGAACACCCTATGCGGTGGGTGACGGTTTCCCAACAGCGACCGGTGCGACATCACAGTACACCGCCTGGAATGCTTTGCATCCGCAGTGGGTTCCACAGTGGAACCTGACGACGGAATACCAGCTGAGCAACAGTGCATCGTTCAGTATCGGCTACGTTGGCGAAGTCGGTCAGCACCTCTCCGACATTCGTAACATTAACCAGTACAAACTTGCTGGGCAGCCGACCAGTGCTCCGTTCTATAGCGCGGTGGGGTCAAGCCTGATCAAGCTGCTCGAAACCGAAGCGTACATGAACTATAACGGCCTTCAGGCTCAGTTTCGCCAGCGTACGCATAACGGACTGGAGTTCACGGTCAACTACACGTATTCGAAGAACCTGTCGGACTCAGGTGGTCCGATCGGCGTGAACGACACAAACTCGAGCTCGGGCTATCCGCAGAATAGTTATTGCCTGAAGTGCGAATATGGTCCGACGGGCAACGATACGCGCCATATGTTCAATTGGACAGCGCGTTACGAGCTTCCCTTTGGACATGGCCGCCAGTATATGAACAAAGGCAACCCCGTCATTGATGAAATCTTCGGTGGCTGGGTGGTTTCGGCAAACTCCGTTCTGTTGAGCGGTTTTCCCGACACGATCACTGCCTCCGGTTCTGCTAACGTCGGCACTGCCGGCAGCCTGCGCGCAAACCATTATCGTCACATGGTGGTGAAGAATCGGGCATGGGGATACGTCACCTCCACAATTGCCGGTGGATGGGGAACAGACCCGAGTGCAGTGGATTCGGGCGGTACGAATAGCCCATGTGCCAAGGCTGGCTTCGACGACGGAACCTGCGCATACGGCCAGCCTGCCCTGGCAGCGACTGGAGCAACACCGATTTTTGGGGATGCTTCGGTAGGCTCCGAGCGCTCACCGGGCTATCAGAACTACGATGCCGCAGCTGAAAAGGCCTTCCGCGTGTGGCGTGATCAGTCGATCGATTTCAAGTGCTCTGCCTACAACGTAGGAAACATTTCCAGCTACAACAATCCGGGACGCGGTGTCGATGGCAGCAGCACCTGGGGGCTTGTTCAGAGTACGCGTTCTCAGCAGCGTCAACTGGAATTGCAGCTGGAATACAAGTTTTAAACTGCTCCAACTTCTTATCGCATCTGCCGTTAGACTCTGAACGGCAGATGCGTTTTTTTTGGCACGTAACATGGTAGAAGAGGACAACCGGATGATGCCTGAAGCTCCCTGGTCCCGTCGCAGATTCATGCAAATCATGAGTGCTGCAGCACCGATGATTGCTGCGAGAGGTACTTTTGCATTGCCCTCCCGTGCAATTGAGTATGATTCGGCTGGAGCGGAGTACCAGCGCATTGAACCAGGCATTTACAGCATGGGAGAGGATCGTGAGATTCCGCTCGAGTTCTGCGAGCCACTGGCATACATGACACGCGCAGAATTGCAGAAGATGTTTCCGTACGGAGACCCTGCGCGCTTTTTACTTTCCGATAGATTATTTACGTCAGGGGATTTCGATACGCGCCCCGTTGTCCCTGTCAGGATTGACCACCCGTTCCTGATTTCCGCGACACCGGTAACGAATAGGCAGTATGAGCACTTTGATCCGGAACATAAGAAAATGCGCGGCAAGTTTGGCTTCTCAAGAGAAGACGATGACGCGGTAATTTATGTGAGCTGGCACGATGCGGTTGCGTATTGCAATTGGCTTAGTAAGAAGGAAGGTAAGATTTATCGTCTGCCTTCGGAGGCGGAATGGGAGTATGCCGCACGAGCCGGCACGCGAACATTCTTCTCAACCGGTGATGAGCTTCCGGATTATTATCTGCAGGACGCCGAGGTGACAGACTTCACTGCAGAAAAGGACAAGGTTAGTCTTCGGGTCGGACAGAGGCCGCCAAACCCATGGGGGTTGTATGACATGCACGGCCTTGTTGAGGAATGGGTGGAGGACTGGTACGCACCGTACCATCGGGATAGAAGTGTTCCCGGGGAAGGTATGTTTAAGGTTACGCGTGGCGGGAGCTTTGGAACCTTCGCATACTATCTGCGTTCTGCCAATCGCGCTGCCGCGCTTCCGCAGACGAGGGGATTCACCATCGGGTTTCGTGTTGCTTGCGGCGATCCGCAGCCGGAGAGAAACAGCATCGACCGGAAGAAGACATTTCCGGTGAAACAGAGATCTCTTGAAGAGGTGCAGAGGCATCACGATCCCGCAAACCCGTATTTTCGCGGACCTCGTCAGTTCGTAAGAATTCCGAAGGACTCGCATGGGCCGCTCTATCATTGGCACAACCACGATACCGGAATTGCGGAATGCCCAAACGGGGACATGCTCGCCATCTGGTACAGCTGTGCAAAGGAGCAGGGCCGTGAGCTGAGCGTGGCGGCGAGCCGCCTGGAGTATGGCGCAGAGGAATGGAGCGAAGCCTACTCGTTTTACGACACTCCCGATCGGAATGACCATTGCCCTGCGCTCTGGTTTGACGGCGACGAAACGATCTATCACCTGAACGGCACTGCATTATCCCACTATTGGGAACCGCTGCAGATTGTTCTTCGTGAATCGAGGGATAGCGGCGTGACATGGTCAACGCCACGATACATTGCAAAAGATTTTGGACTGCATCACATGGTCTGCCAGCCGATGATTCGCCTGAGCAACAGTTGGTTGATCTTCGGAGCCGATGCGCACCCCGATGCTTCGGTCATGTGGCTGAGCAAAGATGATGGCCAGACATGGACGGATACTCCAGGAAAGATCAATGGTATCCACGCGTCAATCGTGGAGTTGAAAGACGGGCGCCTCATGGCTCTCGGCCGTGGCAATAATATTGATGGTCATATGCCGATGAGTATCTCAAGCAATTACGGCATGACATGGAACGCTGTGGCCTGCGAATTGCCTCCCGTGACCTTTACGCAACGCTTTTCGATGAAGCGACTGGCCGAAGGACCGCTGGCCATTGCGACATTCTTGCCGGATGTATCGAAACTTGAGGCGCATAAGGATACGGACCGTGAATTGGCAAAGCTCTGTATCTGCATCTCCTACGATGATGGACTGACCTGGCCGGTGCGCCGTATCCTTAGCGACGATGCGGGCGATCATGGCGTGACAGGCATGAGCAATGGCCGCATCTATATGGGGCCGGGAAACAGTGAGCCTACCGGTTATGTCAGTCTGGTTCAGGCACGGGATGGTGTCATTCACGTGCTCAGCAGCATCAACCATTACGCATTCAATCTGAAGTGGGTCGAGTCGGGTGAGAAGAACCCAAGTCCGATGCCCCAAGCGAAGATGTTGCCCCAGAAGAAACAGCTCGCGGCGTCTATAACGCCGGAGCAGATGGCCTCCCTGCGGATAGGGCAGCACAATTGGACCAACGAGAGAACCGGTGCGATGGAATCACTGGATCTCGAGAGGGGATTCACCTTAGAGGCTCGAGTCGCGTTACAGAACGATCTCGAGGATGCTTTGACGCTCAAGGTTTTCGTACGCAGTGGATGTACGATGTGCAATCGTTACTGGTTGCGTGTGAATGCGAAGTCCGCGGCGTACTGGTATGCAGGTGCGTGGCAGTTACTGCCGCAGGTCGTGCCTGCGGGGGTGGGCGTCTATCGAATGGCTGTTCGCGACGACACGTGTGTGCAGATCTATCACGACGAGGCGCTGCTTGCGTGCTATCCGGCTTCCTATGAAATCGGATTTGGTCCGCCGACGCGCGGCAACTGGATGGAGTGGGAGATCTCTGCGGGCGATCGGGAATTGACAGGCTTTGAATTGTCCTACGATCTGGATGGCCCGTATCGACTCGCATAAGCGAGGGGCAGGAGCATTGTCGCTGTATCCGCGTCAAGGCGCTCGAATCCGATATTGTCTTCACTTCCGAACCTGTTTTTTTCAGGGCGGTAACGACCGAGCGCAGCGGCAACACGGAGTGTACGGTCGCTCCCGCCCTGATCCTCCTTGTATCTTGAGTTAGCCTGATCCGTGCCTTGACCCCGGATCATATGCAAGAGGTTGATATTAAGGATTGTTGACCTGTCAGGAAACAGAGGGATAAAGGGCCGCTCGATTTCCAATCTTCTTCTGATTGCAACTGCGCTTTCTGTGTTGCAATCAATCTCCGCACCGTTTCATAACTATGCTCGACATCTTCTCCGAAAACGGAATGCCGGAATGATGGCCATACACGAACAAGGCTCTCCGGACTCTGAAACGGATGCTCTCGAAAGCAGGGGAATGGAAATTGATTCGGGATGTTCCGAAAATTCGCCTTGTCGAAAGCGTATGGGCGGGACACTCTGATTGATTCGCAGACTGCAAGAGCGTTGCTTCAAAGTTTGTCCGAACCGGTGAAGCACAAACGAACCAGCAGGACACGAACGCAGTTGCGGGACATCATCGTAACTGCTCACGACACAGGGATGCCTATCAGCATCATCGTCTCGATCCTCTGCGTGAAGTCATCGGTCGCCGCAATGAAGCAGATGGCTTACGTCGCGGTAGCAAAACACCGGCGAAAGGCCCAGGACCTGATTTTTCTATGCAATTGATCGGGGGTGAGTGAGATGGTGGACGCGGAAGGAATCGAACCTTCAACCTGTCGATTAAGAGTCGAATGCTCTGCCAGTTGAGCTACGCGTCCACTTGTGTTTGCCGGAGTCACTCGCTGTAGGAAAGACCAGGCTGGAGCGCACATTTGTTCGTTATGCGCCTTTCAAAATATAACACAGTTTTGCCGGTTGTTTGGAAGCCTGCAGACGCTCAGAACGAAAAAGAAATGCCGCCTTCGATGGCACGCGGAGCCTGCGCGAAATAGAGCACGCTGCCATCGCTGGTGACGAAGGGCAGGTAACCCTGCGCGAGCAGGTTGCGCACATCGATCAGCGCATCGATGCCATTCGGCAGCACGCCCTTGTAGTGAATCGGCTGGCGCAGGTAGAAGCTAAGGTAAGGATCGCGCTGGTAGGTGTTGAATGGGTTGACGGGAGTCAGCGTATCCGGCTGCTGCCAGCGATACGAGGCCTGCCACTGCGTTCCATGTTCGAGCTTGCCGCCAAAGCTCGCCGAGTAGCTTCCGGCACGGCGAGTCTTGAAGCCCAGTGAGCCATTGGAAACCGTTAACGGCGCGGGGTGCGGGTCCAGTATCAGGGAATTGCCGATGCCAGAATCGAAGCCGATCCACATATCACCCGGCAGCATCTCCTTAATCTCGGCAAGCACGCCCGAACCCGAGAAATCCTGGCCCGCAACCGCAAGCATTCCGGTCGACGAGTCATAGAGGTAATTGCCCTGCTTCCAGTCCGCCGACGAGATCGTACCGCCCCCGTGAATCATGGGGTTTTCGACGCGATCATGGAAGACCGTTACCCGCGTACGGATATTGCCCGAAGTTTCGGAAAAGGATACCTCCTGGTGGAGACCATGTTCCTGTACCAGTTGGCCATTGCGCTCGGCGACCATGGGAGGCAGTGAAGCCGGCCGATCGATTGCATCGGCAGACTGCAGGCCGGGAGCTGTCGTCACATGGTAGGCGACTACGGCATTGCCGAGTTGCATCCGCACACCGGCAAAGGCATGCTGCGAAAGCACGGTGTTTCCAAGGTGCACGCCTTCCATTTCGCTGCCGAATTCGGCGGTAAGCGCAGGGCCGACCTCCATTACCTCCGAGGTGCGCAGCACCATCGCCTGCATGCCCTGGGCATCCGGGCCGCCACCGATCTCGGGGCGGTCGACAAAGGCTCCGACAGTGCGAAGAGTGCGGCCTGGGCCCAGTTCCTGCTGATATCCGACGACAGTATTAAGAGAGGTATCTTCGGCCTGGCCAACGTCGGCGCGGAAAATCAGCTGCCGCGTGTCATCCGGCGAGCGGCGCCATTCAAATCCCTGGTGGACTCCGCCATCTCCAAAAGTGCTTTCTCCGCCGCGCAGGGTAACGCGCGCTTTGAGGGCAGGGTTCACGCCGTCGGCTTCAGTCACAACCAGCAGTGGACCATCCTCAAGCATGCGGAGCAGCGGCCGGTTCGCAGAAAGGCGCAGCGTCCAGGTCCAGTCGTCTGAAGGCTCGTCGGTGGTGCGAGGACGTGCCGGGAGCCAGCGGAAGGCTTCGTAAAGTGTGCTGAGGGTGAGGTTGACTACGAGTTTGGAGCTGGCTGCTACATGCAGATTTTCGCGCAGAGTCGGCAGAAAGAGAGAGCCTGTCGCTTTGACGCCGTAGATTCCCGGCAGAATCTTGGGGAGCTCGTAATGTCCGTGGTCATCGGTAAAGGTCTGGCTGATAACGGTGAGATCAGGGCGGAGAAGCTGAACCAGTGTACCGATCTGCGGCGCACCCTTGCTATCGCGCACCACACCCATCACCGCGCCGTCTGTGAGCGCACAGGCGGGTAGCGTAAGGGCTGCGGCAAGCAGCGTCAGAACGGGGACGACTATGGAAAATCGACGATTCACTGAGTCAGTTGTTCGTTGCTCCCTGGCTTCTGCTCCAAACAAAAGAACCGAAACATGGACGTGCCGCTCTCTGGCGGCTGGTCCTATTCACCAGCTACTCCACCGTGAAAGGTGCGGTCTCGGCGATCTCCTGCTTGGAGATACCGTCATTCACCGATACTTTCACAAGATACTTTCCAGGTTGAAGGCTGGTGAGGGGGAGAGTCTTTTCCACCGTCAACTGGTCGGAATTGGCGCTTAGCGTTTTTGAGTCCTCTTCCGTATCCAGAAGCGACTTGTTCGATGCCGTATCGATGATCTGATACGTGATCTTGGCTGAGTTCTGCTTGCTCTTCTCGTCGATGCCGAGGTTGTAGACCTGCATCCAGAAGTTCAGCTTCTGATCGCGGTGAAAACTTGCCGGCGTAGCTAAAGTCTGCATCACGCGCGGACGGATATAGGTGTTGCCGATGATGAAATTGCCTGTTCCGATCTGCTTCGAGGGAACGCGCTCCATCTTGTCGGCCAGGATCAGGGACGAGGCCGAAAGGCGATCGTCGTCGTACTTCGGAACCGTGATGCCCTGGGCATAGATGCCGACGTGGTCAGGGTTGTTCACGTCCTTGATCGCAATGTCGACGCGATAACGGCCCGGGACCAGCGGCAGCGCCTTCCAGTAGAGCTGGCGATGATCGAGCGACTGCGCCAGTAGCTCAGATGGCTCTTCTACCTGGACAGTCTCTTCGAAGGTCTGCACCACGCGGTCGGTGATCGTCGATACGCGTCCCAGGATGTTCACGACGCCCTTCGAAACGCCATCGGTTTCCTTGAAGGTGATGTCGCGGTTCTTGATCTGCAGCGTAATCGGCACCAGCACGGTGCTGTCGGTCACCTTCACGAAGTCCGTACGGACGTCGAAGGGAAAGACAGGGCCGGTCAGCAGCTTGTGGTTGGTCAGGAACGACTCAAGATCCTTGAACTTGATCGGCGGCGGCGCCTGCAGCTTGGCGAACAGCTCGAGGCGGTCGAATTCCTTGCTCTGCTGCTGGCTGGAGTTCGGGCCGGTGCCCAGGCTCTCAAGCCCGCCGCGGAAGCGGTCAGCCTGCTTGGCCATGCCCATCTGCTCATAAAGGGTCTGGCCCGCGCCGGGAACGTGCAGCAGGGCATCCTTTTCCGAACGATCGATGGTCATGTGGTAGTCACCGCACATGCAGGTGTCCACAAATTCAATGTCGATGTTGTCGCCGATGCCTTCGAGATAGCGGTAATGCCACACTTCGAACGGGAAGGTCGAGGTCTGGCCGCCGCCTTCTTCAATCGGGCGGTCATAGGTGCCGCCACTCGGGTGCGAATCGATGCTGTCCGGCTTGCCGAAGGAGATATAGATGTGGCCGCGATCGGTCTTCCAGCCGGGCTTGCCGGCGGCGAAATGCTCGTTGGCGTAGGCGATACGGCGATAGTGCTCTTCGCGAAACTCGTTTTCCGGGGAATCGGGGCTGGGATTGCGGCGCTGCCAGAACTGTTCGATGAAGGCGTCGCGCTCTTCGTCGTTGCTGAGGCTCTTGAAGGCTTTCAGTTCCTGGTCGGTAATGATCCAGTGCACGTCCTCGTCCACCCACTTTTTGTAGGTGCCGTGCAATTCCTGCTTCAATTCCTTCTGCTGCTTAAATCTTTCCTTATCCGAAAGCTGCCGTTTCAGCGGATCCTGCGTCTGAGTATCGGTAGACGCCTGCGAATCTGTCGAAGACTGGGCATGCAGCATGGGGCCAGCCGCGAAACTGCCTACCGCGACCGCCAAAAGGAAAGAAAAACGCCGGTTAAACATCTGTGTCCAACTGCTCCTAATACAGCATTTCGATTCTACGGACTCGACACGCCGGATACAAGCACCGAATCGAGCGCAAGCAAACCGTCACAGCCTGATATCATCAGGCTGTTTTTGACGTTTGAACCAGCGTTTTGTCAACCGGATCCATCGATCAATTCGGGGAACCCAGGCCGGAGGGAACTTCACCCTTCGGAGGTGCGTATCGGGTTGTAAACGTCTGGGTCGCGGCAGTTCCGGCAACCGCCGATAAGGAAGAGGCATTTGAAGAGGATTCTTGTTGCTGTCGGGGTCGTTCTGGCCATTGCCGCAATCGTCGTTTTGACCATCGTCAGGGCTCAAGCTGGTTACACCAAGGTAGTTACCGGCAAGGTAACCCGGCAGGACCTCGTGTCAACGGTGAGCGGAACCGGCCAGATCAAGCCCAAGACCTACGTCAATCTCGGCGCCACTGCCTTCGGACGCATTACGCATCTCTATGTAAAAGAAGGGGAAAAGGTCCATAGAGGTCAGCAGGTCGCCAGCATCGAAAGCGTGCAGCAGGGAGCCAATGTAGCCGGACAGGAAGCCGCGATTGCAGCCGCGCGCACCGATATTGCCGCCTATGTGGCCGCGGAGAAGACGCAGCAGGCCGCCATCGAGCACTCGAAGGCGGATCTCGAACAAAAGAGACTGGATTTCGACCGCGCAAAGGCTCTCTATAACGCCCAGGTCATGTCCAAGCAGGACTACGACGCGAAAAAGGCCGCCTACGATACCGACGTCGCCAGCCTGGCTCAAAGCGAAGCCGCACTCGCCCAGGCCCAGGCCCAGACCGATTCGGCCCGCGGACACCTGACCACCCAGCAGGCGACCCTGCGGGCGAATGTCGATCTGCTCGGCAAGACTGTAGCCATTGCCCCTTTTGATGGAATCGTGACCAACCTGCCGGTTCGCGAGGGAGAGACGGTGGTCGAAGGCATCCAGAATGCCGAGGGCTCCACGTTGATGACGCTGGCGGACATGTCGGTCATCACCGCCGAGGTCAAGGTGGACGAAACCGACATCGTGAACGTCGCCGTAGGACAGGTCGCGGATGTGACCGTGGACGCGCTGCCGGGCAAGGTTTTCAAGGGACACGTTACCGAAGTCGGCGACCAGGCACTGCTGCGCTCGACCGGAGTGGCCACCAGCCAGTCGACCAGCGGCCAGGAAGAGGCGAAGGACTTCAAGGTCGTCATCACCATCGATACTCCGTCGGAGACGCTGCGGCCGGGGCTATCGACAACGGCCAAGATTGAGACGGCACGGAAGACCGAGGCTGTGACCATGCCTATCCAGGCATTGGCCATGCGTGCGCCGACGCCTCCGGGCGGGAAGGCGCCGAAGGAGCCCGATCCGAATGCCAAGCAGGAGCAGGGCGTTTTTGTCGTCGAAGATGAAAAGGGCAAGCTGCGCGCCCACTTTGTTCCCGTCACTACGGGAATTACCGGAACGACGGATATTGAAGTCACCGGTGGTCTCAAGCCGGGGCAGGAGATTGTAACCGGCACGTTTCATGTTCTGCGCACGCTCAAAGATAATGCTCTTGTGAAGCGCGACACGACACCGGCGACCGTGACCAAGGACGACAGCGCCTCAGGCTCCTAAACAGCTTTCTCGCGCCTTATTCGTCCAAACTGCATTTGCAACAGTAGATGAGGAGTACCAGATGAGTACCGAGACGACACCAACCTATTCCGCCGAAACAGGACAGGACAGCCGTCCAGCAGGCGTTCCCCAGGGCGATGTCATCGTCGTCGAGGATATCTGGAAGACCTACGACATGGGCTCGGAGCAGCAGGTGCACGCGCTGCAGGGCGTCACGCTGCGCATCCGCCACAACGAGTACGTCGCCATCATGGGGCCGTCCGGCTCCGGCAAATCGACGCTGATGAACCTGATCGGCTGCCTCGACTCACCCAGCAAGGGGCAGTACTGGCTGAATGGCCACCTTGTAAGCGAGCTGAACGACGATGAGCTCGCGCGCATCCGTAACAAGGAGATCGGCTTTGTCTTCCAGACCTTTAACCTGCTGGCCCGCGCCGATGCCCTGCATAACGTCGAGCTGCCGCTGATCTACAACGGAACTTCCGCCGCTGAGCGTATCAAACGCGCGGAGGATGCTCTGAAGGCCGTGAATCTCGGCGAACGCATGCACCACAAGCCGAATGAGCTTTCCGGTGGCCAGCGCCAGAGGGTCGCCATTGCACGAGCGCTCATCAATCGCCCGTCGATTATCCTGGCCGATGAGCCCACCGGCAACCTCGATTCGAAGACCGGCGACGAAATCATGGCGCTCTTCGATACGCTGCACTCGCGCGGCAACACGATCGTGCTGGTGACGCACGAGCCGGATATCGCCGAGTACGCACATCGCGTGGTGCACATCCGCGACGGCAAGATCTTCTCCGACCAGCCATCCTCACGTGTGCGCGATGCCGGACAGGTCGCCAACTAAATTTTCTTTGTGAACAGCCGATAAAACCCTCAGTGCCGCAAGCCAGGGGGGGAAGTATCGTGCTGCTCGCGTCGTCTACTGAAACGTCATCGCCCGATCCGCAGCTTTCCTCCGCCGACCAGAGATCGGAATGGGGGCTGGGGGAGATGGTGGGCCGCAGTCCGCAGATGGTGCGGCTGTTTGCGCAGATGCGTGCCACCGCCCGCCACCTGCGTGTCGCGGTGATCGAAGGCGAAGCCGGAACCGGCAAGATGCTGGCGGCGCGCACCCTGCACGGATTGGGCGCTGCCGCGGGTGCGCCGTTCGTTCCCTGCCTTGCGGCGGCCCTTTTCGACCGGAACTCAGCGCAGCCCCTGCCGGCGGTGCTGCACGAGGCAAGCGAGGGGACGCTATTTCTCGGGCATGTGGAGCAGCTTTCGCCGGAGCAGCAGGGCAAACTGGTCGACTTCCTCCAGTGGCTCGATCACCAGCATGCAAGGCGTGCTTTTTCCGCCGCTCCTCGCCAGGTTTACTGCAGCTCCAGCGTGCCTTTGCGGCGCATGGCCTCGACCCCTGGCTTCCGTACCGACCTGCTTCACCGGCTGACGGCTATCCGGTTCGTTGTGCCTCCGCTGCGTGAACGTCGTGAAGACATTGGCCTGCTGGCCGAGAGCTTTGTCCGGAGATTCTCGGTACTCCACAACAAACCGCTGCGCGGCCTGGGGCCGCAGACGCTGCAACACCTGGTGCCCCACTCCTGGCCGGGGAATGTCCGCGAGCTCGAAAGCGTCATGCAGAGTGCATCGCTCGAATGCGAGGGCCAGTGGATTCGCCCCATCGACCTGCCCAACCTGGCGCTGGCGCCGCGCCCGGCTCTGCCGCCCCCTCCGCATGCCAGCGACGACGATCCGAACCTGGATCGCGCCATCCTGGCGCATATTCAACGCGTCCTGGCCCGCGCCAAGGGCAACAAGCTGCGTGCTGCACGCATGCTCGGCATCAGCCGCTCCACGCTCTATCGGTTGCTCGAGAATGGCGAAGAGGCAGGCCGCTGACCTGCCAGCTTCTGGCAAGCCGGCAAGGCACTCATCTACACTGCGTTTATGGGGACTGCGCCTGCAGGTCTGCGTTTACCGGACCTGCTACCGGCAGTGCGTATGAACCCGCTGGTGTTTATGAAAAAGATCAACCTTTGCGGCACCGCCGCCCTTCTTTGCTTCAGTCTCGCGTCTTCCGCACAGACCTTTCCCAAATCCGTCAGCAAGTCGGCCGCGACGCAGCGTTTTCCCGGCGCAACGCAGGCGGCAGTCCCGGTTTCGCTCGAAGACCGCCGCAAGGCATTGAACGACCTCTTCGCAGAGATGTGGGAAGACCGGCTGAAGCATGAACCCGAATTCGCATCGAGCCTTGGGGACAAGCGGTATAACGATCAGCTCTCCGATTACAGCGTCAACGCCTATAACGAGACGCTGGCCCGCGGCCGCGATTATCTTTTCCGCCTCGCCGCGATCGATACCACCGGCTTGAGCGATCAGGAGATCCTGAGTAAGGATCTTGCCGCCCGGGACCTAGTGGACCAGCAGGCAGAGGCTGAGTTTAAGCCGTGGGAGATGCCGGTCAACCAGTTCAATGGCCTGCAAACCGACCTGCCGCAGATGGTCTCGCTGTTGAGCTTCGAAACTGCGAAGGATTACGACGACTACGCTGCCCGTCTCGCAAAGATTCCCACGGCCTTCGACCAGATCAGCGCAAATATGAGCCTGGGCGTTGCAGACGGTCGCGTGCCGCCGAAGTACATTCTGGAAAAGGTACTGGTACAGGTGAATGACATCGCCAACCAGAAGCCCGAAGACTCACCCTTTGCCAAGCCGATCGAGAAGTTTCCCGCTGGAATTTCCGCAGACGACCAGGCTCGCATCAAGACCCAGATCCTCGATGCGATCCGCAAGCAGGTGCTGCCGGCCTACCAGCAGTTTGCGCGCTTTCTGACGGCGACCTACATTCCGGCTGGCCGCACCGATCCCGGTATCTGGTCGATTCCCGATGGCGACAAGTATTACGCCTTTCTCGTGCAGCAGAGCACCACGACGGACCTGACTCCTCAGCAGATCCACCAGATCGGCCTCGACGAGGTGAAACGCGACGAGACCGAGATGCTGGCGATCGCCCAGAAGCTTGGCTTCAAGGATCTGGCTTCCTTCCGTGCTTCGCTTGCGAACAATCCCAACCTGCACGCGAAGAGCACCGCAGACCTCCTCAATCTCTACAGCCATTACATCGACCAGATGAAGCCAAAGCTGCCGCAGCTTTTTGGCACGCTGCCCAAGGCTCCTCTCGAAGTTAAGCCGGTGCCGGAGTACATGCAGCAGGATCAGACACAGGCGTATTACATGGAAGGCAGCCCGGACGGCAAACGCCCGGGCGCGGTTTACGTGAACTTCTACAAGTTCAACGAGCGCCTCACCACCAACGTCGAGTCGATCTCGTACCACGAAGGCATTCCCGGCCATCACCTGCAGATTGCCATCGCGCAGGAGCTGACCGGCCTGCCGGAGTTCCGCAAGCACAGCTACTACACCGCATACACCGAAGGCTGGGCGCTTTATTCCGAGCGGCTGGGCAAGGATATCGGCTTCTACCAGGATCCTTACTCAGACTACGGACGCCTCGAGGCCGATACCTGGCGTGCGATCCGCCTGGTCGTCGATACCGGCGTTCACAACATGCACTGGACGCGCCAGCAGATGCTCGACTACTTCCACGAGCACTCTTCGATGGACGACACGAACATCCAGTCGGAGGTCGATCGTTACATCGCGTGGCCGGCGCAAGCGCTCGGTTACAAGATCGGGCAGATGAAGATTCTCGAGCTGCGTGCCAAGGCTCAGAAAGCACTCGGTCCGAAGTTCGATATCAAGGCCTTCCACGACCAGGTGCTCGACTCCGGAGCGTTGCCGATGGACGTGCTCGAGCAGCGTATCGACGCCTGGATCGCACGAGCCAGCAAATAACGGTGTTGGCAGGTCGCGGCTCCAGCCGCGACATTCGGGAGCCCACCTCAGCGGCTTAAGCCGCCGATTGAATTGGCATCAAGAGGCATGGCTAAAGCCATGCCCTGCCAGCTACGTCGTAATGGCGTCAGATTCTAATCCAGCGAATGCGGGTCATCTCCACGGAGATGGCCCGTTTCGTCTTCAGGGTGATGGCGGATGGCCCTGCCGGGCGTGATCCAGATGATGGTCACAATCGCGTTGAGTCCGAAACCCGCCAGCGGATTCCAGAAAAGCACGGCCAGCGAAACAAGATACACGAGCAGGCTGGCATAGTGCTTCCATAGCTCGGCCTCGTCCGTATGCCCGAGCGAGCCTGAAGCTCTCTGCCTGCGCATCACGGCACGCCGCAGCACGAAGAAGGTGCTGCCGGCGAAAATCATCGTCAGGTTATAGAGAAGCACCGCGAAGGACGAGAACTTCTTGTCGTCCAGATAGTCGACGAAGTAGGGAATCAGCGAGAGCGAGAAGAGGAAGATCAGGTTCGACCACAGGATGCTGAAGTCGACGTGCTCGATGCGCCGCAGGAGTTCATGGTGGTTGATCCAGTAGATGCCTACGATGAGGAAGCTGAGCAGGTAAACGCCCAGGCGGGGCAGGATAGAAAGCAGGCCGGGCAGGCCGTCCTGCTGAGGGACGTGCAGCTCCAGCACCATGATGGTGATGATGACGGCAATCACACCGTCGGAAAATGCTTCAAGCCGGGCCGATTTCATCCCCGAATGGCCTGCAGGCATGGACATACCTCACGCGAAGATAGGGTCGTTCCATGGTAGCGCCTGAGGGGCAGAGCAAGGCTCAGAGCACAGGCATCGATGATTGTGACTCGCCATCTAATTTGTCATCCCGAACAGCAGGTTCCTCGCTTCGTTCGGAATGACAAGGTGATTTGCTGCGGTGTGGATGCGGGCTGCAGCGAGATGGCTGATAAGCGTCTGTGCTTCCCACTCAAGCGGAGCTTGGATGGGGCACCCGCTTGTGATTCTCTGTTTAGAATTTCTGTTGGGTCTCGCCTTGTCACCCCTCACCTACCATTTATCCGCGCAGCAGCTTGCAGGCACGGTCGAGGTCTTCCGTACGCTTGGCGAAGCAGAAGCGGAGCAGTTTTTCGCCACGTCCGCCGGCGAAGAACGCGGTGCCGGCAACCGCGGCAATACCGCGTTCCCGCAGCAGTGTGCGCGCCTTTTCCTTGGCATTCGCGCCCTCGATCGAGGAGACATCGGCCAGCACGTAATAGGCTCCAGGAGGAATCGACGGCGTAAAGCCTGCATCCTGCAGCGCTGAGCAGAGCTTGTCCCGCTTCATCTTGTACTCTTCCGCCATGCCGGTGTAATAGGAAACAGGCAGGTCCAGCAAACCGGCAGCCGCTCCATATTGAAACGCCGACGGGCTGCAGACATAAGTGAGATCGTGGAAATAGCCGATGGCACCCAGCCAGCGGCTGCTCGCAGCCAGGTAGCCGACGCGCCATCCTGTGATGCTGAAGGTCTTCGAGAGTCCCGAAATGGAAATCGTACGTTCTGCCATGCCCGGCAGCGTCGCCGGACTGATGTGCCGCGTTCCGTCATAGACGAAATACTCGTAGATCTCGTCGGTGAAGAGGAACAGATCGTTCTCCTCAACGATTCCGGCGATTATTTCGAGTTCCTTAAGCGAGAAGACCTTGCCGCAAGGGTTCGATGGCGTGTTTACGATCAGGGCGCGAGTCTTTTCAGTGATTGCCGAGCGGACCCGGTCAAAATCGATCTCCCAGCTTCCTTCCGCCATGGGAACAACGACAGGCTTGATGCGCAGCGAGATCAGCGTGTTCAGGTGGTAGCCATAAAACGGCTCGAAGACGATCACTTCATCGCCGGGATTGAGCAGCGCCAGCGCCGCGGCATACAGGCCGCCTGTCGCACCCGAGGTGACGAGCACCTCCGACTCAGGATCGACCGTCATGCTGTTGTCCCGTTCCAGCTTGCGGGCAATCGCTTCGCGCAACGGAGCAATGCCATCGAGACGCGTATAGATATTGCGGCCATCGCGGATGGCCTGGATCGCCTGTTCGACAACGGGGGCCGGAGGCTCGGTGTCGCACACGCCCTGGGCAAGGTTCACGCCGCCCAGGCGGTCGCACTCCACGGTCATCGAACGAATCTCCGATTGAACAACGTTCGGAGCAATCTCACTCAGGTGCAGCTTCTCGGTTGCGGTTGGCATCGCCCAATATTGACACGATCAAAGTGCAGGATGCACGCGCTGAAGAGCCATTCACGCTCACACAAAAGTGTCAGAGGCGACTGCGGATTCGGCAACACCAGTGCGCAACTCCAGCACCTGGCGTCGCAGGCTTAAAGCGGCCTCTTTACGGTTGCTGTGGACCGTAGCCTCTTCGGCAAACATTATGTTGCAGGAGACAGAAGATCGGCGAAGCGCTCCCAGCAAATGCGGTGCGAAGGTGATGTCTCCGTAATAGCAGAGATCGGCCTCGACGCCATCTGCGACGTTATATCGAATCGCGGCCGCATGCATCACTGCGCCTGCGGCAACGGCCGGTTCAAGGAAGGCGCTGTGAAAGGGAAGCACAGACGATCCATCGGTGCTGGTGCCTTCTGGAAACAGGATGACGGGTATCTGCTGATCGAGCGCCGTGCGAATGCGTTCGGCAGGGCCACTTACACCGTGGCGCCGGTCGCGTTCGACAAAGATAGTGCCGCCGCATTTCGCGAGAATGCCGAACATCGGCCACGACTTCACCTCGGACTTCGAGACGAAAATGCAGGGCGTTTGTGAAGCATAAAAGAGAATGTCGAGGTAGCTCAGGTGATTGGAGACAATCAGTCCGCTTGCCGGCAAGGCTCCTGTGAGGTGAACCGGCATGCCCAGCCTGCGGACGATCCTGCTGCAGGAATGGTGCATCCATCTTGCTCTTTCCCAAAATGGAACTCGACCTCCATAGCGGATAGACAGCAGCCCGAAGCGCAGCAGTACCTCGACAAGACTGGCGCAAAGAATACATGCGCGGCTGGCGCCACGGATTCTGGCTTTGAAGGAAGAAAGCGTCATTCGTTCGAGCGGGCGTGCTGGTGCCTCGTCATCGAGTCTACCGGCTGATGCTGGTCTTGAAACTAGTGTGTCTCGATGCAGAAGCGGTGCCTTGCGGCTGGTGTGATCTGCGTGAGATCCAGCAGGGTCAGGAAGTCGATGGTGTGGAACTCGCGGTCCCAAGCGGGCACGCCACAGATCCTTGCACCTACTCCAATGTATGTCTTGAGCAGCTTGGGTATCTTGGCTTCGCAGACCGTGCCGGTAACATCGGGCGGAAGTACATAACCGGTTGCCGGCGAAGTGCGAAACTCAGGCGAGACCAGGAAGGAAGAGAGCTGTCCATAGATGGTCCAGCCGGTCTGTGCATCTTCGGAGTTTACCGATGAGCAGCCAATGAGATAGCGAAGTCCGTGCATCTGTGCATACTGCGCGATGCCGCGCCACAACAGCGTGAGCACCTCGCTGGTGCGATGATCGCGATCGATTGAGGCGCGACCGAGTTCGAGGACCTGGCGGCGGATGATCTCATAGGGTGCGAAATCGAATTCCTGCGCGCTGTAGTAACCGAGGTTTCTCGCCGCAGTTACTCCTGATTGCATGCGGTAAGTACCAACTACTTCGTTGCGCGTTTTATCCTCAACAATGAGGTGGTCGCAGAAGACATCAAACTTGTCCTGATCCATGCCCGTCGAATAGGAAGAAACCAGGCCTTCCCCGAGTTCGACGTTAAACACCTTGAAGCGAAGGCGGCATGCTGCCTCCCGATCCGTGAGCGTTTGCGCGAGACGAATCTGGTATTTGCCAGTGTCGAAGCCGATCCAGTGGCTGGCGTCCGTCGAAGGTCGTGAACCCCCAGCGGGCAGTATCTCCAAGGGATCGATTACCGCTGTGGCCAGTCTGCGGAGCTTCGTCTGGCTGTAGGAGGTGATCATGGCGATATCATGCGCCAGGAAGATGGAAGCATTCTTAAAATGCTGAGAATTGCCGAAGAATTCTCAGTTAACGAATTTTGTGAGTGTCATCAAAGCCACTTTGGGCCTTGTACGCATCGAATATGTAATTGCCGTAAATGTTTTTGAATCCGTCCCCGGTATTCATTCGTTGTAAAATGTGCATGTTCCACGGCATGGTTGTCTGTATTTGCAGTAGTTGAATGTAAAAAACTAAGCGACTTAAGAGGACAAATAATAAAAATGAATCGTGAAGAAATCATTGCTGCGATTGATGATGAAATTGGAAGACTACAGCAGGTACGGAAGTTGTTACTGAACTCGGGCGGCAACCATCTCTTTACTTCCTCGTCTGCCAAGCCCGCCAAAAAAAGGATTCTGAGTCCGGAAGCCCGTCAGCGCATTGCTTCTGCGCAGAAGCGCCGTTGGGCAAAGCAACGGAAAGAAGCAGCCGCGGCTACGAAGTAAATGCTGAAGGTTAAGCTGCTTCATGAAGACGCTATTCCCCCAAGCGTTGCCCATGTCGGCAGCGATATCGGTTTCGACCTTTACTCCATAGAGGATGTCGTACTGCAGCCGGGCGTTCCGGTGAAAGTACGGACCGGTATTGCAGTAGAGGGCCCTGCCGGATGCGGTTTTGTTTTGGGCGACCGGTCTTCAATGGCAGCCAAAGGCGTGACTTATGCCGGTGGTCGTATTGACGCAGGTTACAGGGGCGAGATTCTTGTTTGCCTCATCAACGTAAATCAGCCTGTATACTCGCTCCGCATTGTGCGGCAGGCTGGTGGATCGATCTCCGACGTTGCGCTGGACTGCACAGACGTTAATGTGCACATCCGCAAAGGCGACAAGATTGTGCAGATGTCGCCATTCGATGCCCGGACGGACATGGAAATTACGCTTGTCGAGGAACTCACGACAAGTCACCGTGGCGTAATGGGATTTGGTTCGAGCGGCCGTTAGCGGCCGCTAACCATGGAGAAGCGGTTCAGCCTGGGTCAGCTCGGGCTGTAGCGAGGGCAGAATCAGCCGCAACACCAGCGGCACCAGTTCTTCGGCCGGTAAACGGTCTGCCTGCGAAAACCACTCCTTTACCGCGCCGCATACTGTCCAGCTGGCAGCAGTGGCCGAAATGTTGACCACTTCTTCCGGCGCAACTCCGCTCTTCTTCATCCCCTCGATCAGAACGCGGCGGATAGCGGCGGCGATGGCTGCGTCCATCAAAGGCTCAAATGCGCCCTGGCGTTCACATTCGCTATGGCTGGACCTGCTCTCAACGAAATAGTCGCAGGTTGCAAGAACGATCGCCCGTGCTGCAGTGGGACAGGTGCCGTCATAGATGACGTTCCGCTCATGCAGCAGCTTGTGGAACCCGCCAGCTACCAGGGCATCCAGCAGGGCAAATTTGTCGTTGTAGTGATCGTAGAAGGTGGCCCGGTTCACGGTCGCCGCCTCGGTAATGTCCTGTACCGAGATCTCGTCAAACGGCTTCTGGTCCATCAACTGTTTCAATGCTCCCTGCAGAAGCTGGCGGGTACGCCGGATCCGGGGGTCACGGACTTCGCAGTCAGAGATGGGCATGTGGGTGGGCCTCCTTCCCTTTAGCCTAACAAATGAAAAATTCACGAAGCTTTTATCCGACATTTGTCGTCAAAGTAGAAAACGACATGTGTTTTCTAAGTTACGATTGTCGTTAAGGAGAAAAGCTATGGCCACCCTTCTGCACCTAGACTCGAGTCCGCTCGAAAGCTCTGTTACCCGCGAACTTACGCGGGAATTTGCGAAAACCTGGCAGCTTGCCCATCCGGCTTCGACTGTCGCCTATCGTGATCTGGCCAAGACCACGCCCTCGCCGCTTGACGCCGGATGGATCTACGCGGCCTATACGCCTGAGAAGGATCGTTCGCCGGAACAGAAGGCGGCCTTGGCATTTTCCGATGAGTTGATTGCTGAATTGGAAGCGGCAGACGAGTACGTGATCGGGGTCGCCATGCATAACTTCGGTGTGCCCTCGTCGTTGAAGCTCTGGATCGACCAGATTGCGCGTGCCGGTAAGACTTTTACCTACAGTGAAACCGGCCCCCAGGGCCTGCTGCATGGCAAGAAAGCGACCCTCGTGGTTTCGACCGGGGGCGTGTACGACGCAGGAACACCTGCCAGCGCGCTGAATTTCGTGGATCCCTATCTGAAAACGATCCTTGGGTTCCTGGGCGTAACCGATGTCACGGTGGTGACGGCCGGAGGTGCGGCCCAGTTGATGACCGGCGCCATCGATCGCGAGACATTCCTGCAGCCGGTGTTGGAGCGCGTACGCATCGCGGCTGCCTAAGGGAGGGTGATGCACCCTCCCTTTAAAAGCTGGTCTTCAACCGCACAAAGAAGCTGCGGCCGGGGGCGATGGCATTGCCTGAGAACAGACCGCCGAAGTCGATGACGTTCAGGCGGTCGTTCAGGTTGGTGCCGTCGGCCTGCATGTTCATCTTCATCCGGTCGCTTTTATAAAGGTCCAGCCCCAGGGACGCGTTCACGTCCAGCGAGGGGTCGACGCGGCCGCGGTTAAAGTTGATCCGGTTGATCACATCCGGACCGTATTCCTCGGCGGCTTGCTGCTGGTCTCCATCGAACTCAAAAGGCAGGCCCGAGCCGTAGTTCATTCCGCCGGCAAACCAGACGCGCGGCAGCAGGTCGTACTGAAAGCGCAGCCGGAGGGTGTTGCGCTGGTCCTGCGAGTCGGGAAAGTGCCCGCGAAGCTGCGTCTCCGCATCGGAAACGTCGTCGCCCAGGAAGAGTCCGCCGGTCACGGGATACCAGGCGTTCCCCACCTGGTAGGAGTAGCTGGCGAAGCCGGAGAGCTTCTGCCACTGCACGAGATCGACCTTGGCTTCCGCTCCATAAATGATGGCCTTGTCGAAGGCGATGGGATAGCTCACGCCGGTGTTCAGCAACTGATCGTCGTCGGCGTAATTGCGTACGTCGCGTCGGTAGATATTCATGTCGAGCCGCAGATTTTTGCTGAAGCCCTTGGTCAGGCCTCCTTCGTAGTAGTTGCCCTTGGACGGTTGCACCGGCAGGTGCAGGAAGTCGGGGTTAAGGGTGGAGGCGAAGTTCGAACTCGAGATCAGGATGTTTTCAAAGGACGGTGTCTGGAAGACGCGATCGTACGAGGCGTGGAGGACAATACCGGGTTTCTGGAAGAACTTTCCGATGGTGATGCGCGGGCTGACGGCGTTCTGATTCAGCAGCAGCTGGTAGTGATCCCAGCGCAGGCCGGCGCTGATGGTCCAGTCGCCCAGCCGGATCATGTCCTGAACAAATGCCGACTGTTCAAGATCGGGACGGTTGCCTGTGAAGGCCGCCGTTAAGGGCGTTCCGTCGTCGAAGTCGTCAGGATTGGTGATGGTGTAGCTGAACTTCTCGTGGAGGAACATGGCGTCCGACTCGATGCCCGCCTTCCACTCCTGCCGCCCTTCGTGAAACGAGACTGCGCCCTTGAAGTAGCCTTCGTTGAAGTAGTTGTGCTGGAAGGCAATGATGGGTGTCGAGTCCGGATTCGAATAGAGATCGTTTGAGTTGTTGCGCACCATCCCCGAGAAGTCGGCCAGCACGTCCGGCGAAAAGATGTGCTGGTAGAGGACGGTGCCCATGGTCTCGAAGTTGTCGCCGTACTGGCGCTGCCCTGCGTCCTGCTGCACGAACTCGTTGGGAATCTGGTAGCGGGAGAGTTCGTGGCGGACGCTCATCCGCAGGGTGTCGCTGGCGGTCAGGTCGCGGTCGAAGCGCAGGGAGAAGTCGCCGGCCGTGCCGTTATTGGTGAAATTCTGCGGCACCACTGGGTTCAGATAGTGGCTGGTCATGTTGCCGGCAGCGCTTGCGCCAAAGGTGTTGCGTCCCCAGACCTGTTGCGCCTGCGCATAGGAGCTGGCAGTGTCGTAGCTGCCGCCTGCGAGAACCACCTGTCCATGCAGCCCCGGGCTGGTTTCGCGCCGGGTGTTCATTTCGACGACGCCGCCCATTTTGCGGCCGTATTCGGCAGGAAAGCCGGCGGTGTAGATGCTCATGGAGTCGAGGTCGTCAGCCTCGATATCCGGCCCGAAGCTGGGCGAGCGGTTATCGGTGAGGGGAATGCCGTCGATGACGAACTGCGTCTGATACTCCGACCCGCGCGGGTGCAGCACTGCATTGCCCTCGTAGAGCCATCCGGGCTGGGAGTTGACCAGGTCCTGTACCGACCGGCCGGGGAGCGAGTTTACCCGGTTGCCGATCTGCGTGGTGCCGATCTGCATGGTCGATGAGGGGTCGTGGGGATCGACGAGCGTGGCTGCTTCGTTCACTTCCACAGTTGTCGTGACGGGCGCGACGTCGAGCCGCAGCGCGTAATCGATGGGGAAGGCGGTGCGCACTTCTATAGTGCGGGTGACGGTGGTAAATCCGGGGGCCTGAACACGCACCAGGTAGATGCCGTAGGGCAACGCCGAAAGATCGGCGGTTCCGGAGGCGCTGGTGGTGAAGCGGTTTTGATACTGGTTGCCGCCGCTGGTGAGGTCGACGGATGCCCGTACGCCCTGCTGCTGCGGACCGGCGATATGAAGACGGATTTCGCCTGAGTTAGCCTGACCGCTGGCTGCACCCGAACAGCTCAGAATGAGAGCGAGGGCACCAGCCCCGAGAAACTTCCGCATGTTTATAAATGCCTGCGGGCTCGTTTTTGTTCAGGCTTTTTCAGCCAGCGGTGCGAAAAACTCTGAACAAACGATCACCCAGAGGAATTTATTATCGAGGACAGGCTGAAATTCGCTTGGCGTCGCAATCTCAATCCGCTCTGAGCATGGGGCTGCCGTTGATGGCAACGGCGGAGGCGGAGGTGCGTTCCGCGCTCGAACGCGATGTTATGGAGCTTTTCGACCAGTTCCACGAGCGGCTTGCCGGCTACATTCTTTCGTTCGGTCTGGCGAAGCACGACGCGGAAGACATCGTGCAGGAGACATTCTTTGCACTCTTCTGCCATCTGCAAATGGAGCGCTCACGAGAGAATCTGCGCGGCTGGATCTTCAGAGTCGCGCACAATCTTGCCCTGAAGCGGCGCACCAGCAATCGCCGTTATGAGAGTGAAGCCGATTACGTGATCGAGCCTCTCGATCCACGGCCCAGCGCGGAAGACCAGGTTTTGTTTTCGCAGCGGCGCAGCCGGTTGCTGGCTGTCGTCGATGCGCTGCCTGAGCAGGACCAGCGTTGCCTCTACCTGCGCGCCGAGGGTCTCAAGTATCGCGAGATTGCACAGGTGCTGGGAATTTCACTGGGTTCTGTTGCTCAATCCCTTGCGCGTTCGGTAGGCCGTCTCACCCGTTCGGAGGCGAGATGAGGAAGGTGTCGCGAAGCCAGAGGGGAATCGGTCGTCACCTGTCCGATGAGGAGTTGCTGATGTTGGCGGATGAAGAGGTTTCGCCGGATCAGGCTACGCGGTTTCGTCGACACCTGGCCTCCTGTGGAGAGTGCAGGGCCCGCGCGACGCGGACGGAGCTGGCCATTGCGGACTTCGTCGAGCTGCACCAGGATCGCTTTCATCGCAAAGCCTCTGTGAATCCGGCCATCAGGGCCTCGCTCAAGGCTCAGCTTCGAATGCAGGCGGCCGAGCCGGAGATGCGAACCGGTTTCTGGCGTCCCATGGCCTACGCTGCGATGTTGCTTGTCATGGTGGGAGCGGGTTTCTGGCTTCTGTCCGCGCAAAAGCAGGCGCGATCCTCGCAGACTGCCAATCTCTCACTGCCCGATCGCCGCTTTACGCCGGGAGCTGTGCAGCCGGCAGCGGTTGCCGATCTGTGCCGCATGTCCGATAGCGATGCTCCTCCGGAGGTGGCGCAGGCGGTAAAGCAGCAGGTCTTTGACGACTATGGTTTGCCGGTTTCCACCAGCCGTTCCTATGAACTCGATTACCTGATCACGCCGCAGCTCGGCGGCGCGAACGATCCTAAAAATCTGTGGCCGGAGCCGTACAGCTCGACTGAATGGAACGCCCACATCAAGGATGAACTGGAAGACAGGTTCCATGACATGGTGTGTGACGGCAGGCTGGATCTGGCGACGGCGCAGAGGGAGATTTCCGGCGACTGGATCGCCGCATACAAGAAGTACTTCAATACCCAGGTTCCGTTGAGTGAAGCGCAGGCGCGCAATCGCATGCCCGCGCTCTTTCGTCGCGTGTCGGCAGGCTATTAAAAGACCGGGCGACGCTGCGGGATGAACATCCAGATGATGCTGGACAGTGTGATGAGTGCGATGATGCCCTGCGAGATGACGCAGTAGAGGCACCAGACCTCGAGCTTATGCGCTTCGATATTGGTGAGATAGAGTGCGAACGCCAGGCCGATGATTGACGCGACGAGTGTGAGGGCGCGGCGGCGGGTAAAGGAAAAAAGCGCCAGCCCGAGATATCCGGCGATGCCGATGGCAGCTACGGGAATGTGCTGAATCTCGGCGTAGCGGCTGTGGTTCACGATGCCGCAATCCCAGTGCGCGTTAATGTCGCAAGGCTGTACGTCGTGGGAATAATGCACGCGCAGGGCCTGGATGGAAACAATTGCCCCGGCAAGGGCGAGCAGCGCTATCAGAAATCGCATAGTTCCTTTCCTGTCCGGCTGACGCCGGTTCTTTTCATCATTTCTTTTCTTAGACGCACGCTGAGCCGACTCGCTCCCTAATCCGTCAAAGGGATAAGATTAATTCACCTGCTATGTTACGGAATATTCTGCTCTCCTTCACCGCCGCCGTCGTTCTGTTGGGTTCACAATCAAGCCGTGCACAGGATATGTCGATCCTGAAGCCGCCTGCGGGCGCGCACGTGGCTCTTTTTGAATTTGCCGATCTCGAATGCCCCATGTGCGCACAGCAGAATCCGGTGCTGAAGGGTGCCGCTGCAAAGTATGGGATTCCGTGGATTCGCCATGATTTCCCCCTTCCCATGCACGCATGGAGCTTCCAGGCTGCGGTGAATGCCCGCTGGTTCGATACCAAGTCGAAGACGCTCGGTGACGAATACCGTGACGCCGTCTTCGCCAACCAGCCGAGCATCGAGACCAAGGACGATCTGCGTGCCTTCACTGACAAGTTTGCGCAGCAGCATGGCACGCCGCTGCCGTTCGCAATCGATCCGCAGGGTAAGCTGACCGATGCCGTCAAGGCTGACGGCTCGCTGGCCGAGCGGATGGGTGTTCACCAGACGCCGACTGTGTGGATTGTGACCGACCGTGCAGGCGGCGCAGCTCCGTATACCGAGGTGCACGATTTCAGCCGCCTCTACACGATGATCGATGAGGCCATTGCGCAGACAAGCCATGGAGCACCGGCGCACGTGGCGGCTGCAAAGGCGAAGAAGTAAGATAGCCGCCATGCAGATCGATCAGATACAGGAAGCTCTCCGGGAGCAGGGCGCGGATGCGTGGCTCTTTTACGACCACCATCACCGTGATCCGATTGCCTATACCATCCTCGGCCTGCCCGAGCACTCGCACGTCACGCGCCGCTGGTACTACCTGATTCCCGCGCAGGGTGAGGCGAAAAAGCTGGTGCATCGCATCGAAACGGCACGGCTCGATACGTTGCCGGGAGCGAAGACCGAGTATTCCTCGTGGCAGGAGTTGGAGGCTGGCTTGCAGGCGATGCTGGCTCCGCACCAGACCATCGCCATGCAGTATTCGCCACGCAACGCCATCATGTACGTCTCGATGCTCGACGCCGGCACGATGGAGGTGCTGCGCGAGCTGGGCAAGACGATTGTGAGTTCTGCGAATCTCGTCAGCCGCTTCGAAGCCGTGCTGACCGAGGAACAGATCGTCAGCCACTACGCAGCCCAAAAGGCGATCGACGCCATTCTTGAAGACGGCTTCCGTGAGATTGGCCGCCGGGTGCGAGCAGGACAGTCAAAGGTTACCGAATACGACATGGTCAAGTGGTTCAACGAGGCCATGCAGCGCGAGGGGCTGGTCTGGGAGAATGGTCCGAACGTTTCGGTAAACGAAAATGCCGCGGATTCGCACTACGAACCGAAAGCAGATAGTTCGCGCGAGATTCGTCGCGGAGATTTCGTTCTGATCGATATCTGGGCGAAGCAGAACCATCCCGGAGCCTGCTACTACGACATTACCTGGACCGGCGTTGTCGACCGTGAGCCAACCGAAAAAGAACAGAAGGTCTTCGAAACGGTTCGTGATGCACGCGACGCCGCGGTCCGTACGGTGAGCGAGGCATTTGCGCAGCAGCGGCCCATAGCCGGATGGCAGGCGGACGACGCCAGCCGCAAGGTGATCGTCGACGCTGGTTTCGGCAAATACTTCACGCATCGCACCGGCCATAACATCAGCAGCACGCTGCATGGGAATGGCGCAAACCTGGACAATCTGGAGACCCACGACGAGCGGCTGATTCTGCCGAATACATGCTTTTCGGTCGAGCCGGGGATCTATCTCGACCCCTTCGGCGTGCGCAGCGAGTTGAATATGATCACGACACCGGGCAAGGCTGTGTCCACGGGCCGTGTGCAACAGGAGCTGGTGCGGATCTAGCCGGCTGCAGGCTGGTATGATTCCAAAGAGATGGCTTCCAAGGTTCAAGTGCCCGCAAAAACAGGGACTTCCTCGCAGGGCTTCCCCTATTCCGCATTGATTCTCGGCTGGCTCGTTCCGGGTGCCGGACACGTGCTGACCGGGCGCTGGGTGCGGGGTATCCTGCTGTTTGTTTCGATCGGTTCGATGTTTGCGCTTGGGCTCGCCATGCAGGGCGAGCTTTACCAGGCCAACACCAGCGACATTCTCGCCATGCTGGGCTTTGCCGGAGACCTGGGCAGTGGTCTCTTTTACATCGTAGGGCGCCTGCTCGACCTCGGCCACGGAGCCGCTCAGATTGCTACCGCCGACTACGGAACCAAGTTTGTGGTCGTGGCCGGCCTGCTGAATTTCATCTCTGCCGTAGACGCGCACAATCTGCGCACCGGGAGGAAGGCCTGATGTTCGCTCCCTCTCATTTCTTTGCAGTCCTGCTGTTCGCTACCTTTGCATCGGTGGTCTTCGGCATCACGCAGCGTTCCACCACGAAGGCGATGGTCCGTTATGGGCTTTACTGCTGGGTGATGTTCGTGGGAGCGGTGATCGTGGCCAGCTGGGTGATGTGGCTGATCCGCCGCTAGGCGATCCGCGAGTTCAACAAGCTTATAGAAGAGTTGTCATCCCGGCCGGAGTGCGGGGTCGGCATTTTCTTCGCTCTGCCACCATGTCCAAGCGCAGATGCCTCACTGCGTTCGAGATGACTAGGTAAAAGAGCGGGATGAAAAAGGCACGGTTATTCAGCCGGCGTTTTTTTCCCAAAGCATAGCGTCAAAACGGTGCATGGCCTCGAAGCCGACGCGCTCGTACAACCGGACGGCATTCTTGTTGCCCATGGTCACGGTCAGGGTCAACGACTTGAATCCATGACTTGCCAGGTGTGAGGCGCAGTGCTCCACCAGCATCGCTCCGATACCCAGCCCCTGGCATTCCTTACTGACGCATAGCTGCGTGATATGTCCTACGTCTTCGCGGACCCGCGAGCAGAGCAGCAGCCCGGTCAGATGGTTGGTGGCGGTATGCACCAGCACGCGCGATGCCGAGGCATCGAAGAAGCCGCATCCCGGGAAGCGGATGATGTTGTGCAGGAAGCGCAGCGAACCTGCGACCGACCGGTACTGGTCGTTGATGTGGCTGTCCAGGTGGTCCCGGTAGGCGTCCGCGATCAGGCGCGCGGCATTGTTGAAGTCATCCTCGCGCCACTGCCGCACATGGTATCCCTGGGGAGCAGGTGGCAGCGTATATTTCCTGGTGCGATTCAGGGCCAATCGCATGAACAGGCGCGTGTAAATCTGGAAGCCGCTGCGCTCAAAGACCTCCTTCTGCTCACCGGAAGGATGCAGGAGCAGTTGCGACTCGATCCGCTCCACTCCGGGAGAACCCTGCAGCAACTCGATCAGGCTTTCCAGCAGCCTCGATTCGATCTCGGCGGCGGAGGAGTCGGAATACTGCGATTTGACGGCAAACACGTCGCCGATTACGGCTTTGTGTTCTTCATAAACGCAGAAGACATAGCCCGAAACCCTTCCGTTCTCGATGGCGACGTAGCCAGGCAGCAGGCGCGAGTCAAGATATTGCAGCAGCAGGTCGGCGGAGGAGCGATAATCCCACTCCAGCCGTTCACTCCACAGGCGAGATTCGGCGTCCAACAACGGCCGGAGGCTTGCAGCAGAGAAGTGCCGCAGATCGAGTATCTCGAGTTGGAGAGCCGGTGTCACTACAGTCTCCTCGTGCGCGAAAGGTAAAGAGGGCCATCGTACCGCCAGACGGGGACGAGAGCAATGGCTGTTCTATGGCCAATATATGCTTCGCGGTCCACGGCAGATAGACAATCCGATATTACCGCAGCCGATAACGCTGCAACTGCTGGGTAATGCCCTAATTACCGCACTACTGCCGTGCTGCTACTGAATAGATGACGAGATCCTGCGCGGGATACGTAAAGAGTGGCTCGTAGTGCCGGCCTTCGAGAAAATGCTCGAGTTTGCCAACGTTCGATTGCCGCGTGACGAGGATATGTCCCTGAGCCGGAATGCCATCCCGATCGTAATTGGTGACCTCGTGGTCCTGGTAGAAGGACAGGCCGTATTCAAGATCGCGCCGTACCTCGTATACAGCGACCGTGCCGCCCGGCTGCATGATCTGAGTCAAAATCTTAGCCAGGGGACGCGCCGAGTAGGTGAGGTCGATCAGGGCGATGTTGCGCTTGGTGGCTGCCATCGCGGGAATGCCGAAGAAGGGTCCAAGGCCAAACAGGAAGACCAGCATCACCACCATGGGAACCATCGTGGCGATGCGTAAACGTTTGATTCCAAAACGGTACACGGTGATGAGGATGAGGACGGCGGATGCGAACCCCGTCATGCCCCCGGCGACGATGGCATTTAACGGCGGTACGGATTCGGGATGCTGCAGGTGCAGCGGCAGCAGTACGACGAACGCGATCAGCAGGCCGGTAAGCACGGCATGTGCGATCAGCAGCCACGGCTTGAGCCCCTTTTCCCGCATGCGGTTCAGGTAGTCGCCGGTGAGGATGGTCAGCGGTGGAATCGCGGGAAGAATATAGCCGGGAAGCTTCGATTCGGAGAAAGAGAAAAAGATGATCGGGACCAGCGCCCAGAGGACCAGGAATTCCGGAAAGGCATCCCCTGCGCGGAAGTTGCCCATGTAGTGGTACTTGGCGCGCCGGGCCTTCCACTCTGCGATAGACTGTCGTACCGCATCGGCGAAGGCCGCGATGGCAATGACGGCCCAGGGCGTCATCGACAGAATCACGATCGGAATGTAGAACCAGAAGGCCTGCTCATGCTGGAAGCGATTGGAAGCAAAGCGCTCCAGGTTATGTTCGAGGAAGAAGACACGCAGGAAGTTGGGGTTTCGTTTTTGGACGGCGATGAACCAGGGCAGGACCATCGCCAGGTAAAGAATCACCCCAGGCCACCAGATGCTTCGCCGCAGTATCGACCATTCCCTGCGAAGCGCCGCAAAGGCCAGGATGATCACGATGGCCAGAAATGGGGCGACCGGTCCCTTGGCCAGGGTGGCGGCTCCGACGAAAAAATAAAGGTCGAAGAGCCAGAATTTGCTGTCCGTCTCGTACCACGCGTACCAGCCCAGCATGCCAATGCAGAGGGGCGCGGCAAGCTGCATATCTGTTGAAGCGCCGCGCGCGAAGCTGAGAATGCCGGCGCAGGAGGCGGTAATCAGGGCGGCGTCCAGTTGTCCGCCGCGGCGGAAGCGCCGGATATGCAGGTAGATGAGCGTAACCAGGATGAACGCGAAGCTGGCCGAAGGAAGGCGCGCCGACCAGTCGTGGATGCCGAACTCGCGGAAGGAGAACATGGCCCGCCAGTAGTAAAGAGCAGGCTTCTCCAGCCAGGGTTTGCCCCAGAGGATTGGAGTGACGTAGTCGTGGCGGGTGAGCATCTCCCGCGCCACCTGCGCATATCGCGGCTCATCGGCGCCGACGAGTCCGATTCCGGCGCCGCCGAAGATCGGAACGAGCCCATAGAACAGGAAGAAAGACGTCAGAATGAGGAGCGTGGCGGCTTCCAACACGGTTGCGGGAGCGGGTATGCGCGAGCGCAGCCCCGAGGGGCCGGAAAGCAACGTTTTCAGTCGGGAAGAAATGCCCACAGTCTTCAAGGAGTTCCGGGTTAAGGCTAACAGATTGAAGGTCAAAGCCGCGATAACGACGACCGTGGATTCAGCCGATTGCCGCCCTGTTATCCAGGGTGACTCCGCAGACCAGCCGCAGATGGTCCAGAATGCGTGCAGTGGTGTCGGGAATCGGACCGTCGAGGGTGCATCCGCTGGCGTGCTGGTGGCCGCCGCCGCCGAAACTCTCGGCCACGTTGGCGACGTTGAGGGTGCCTTTGCTGCGCAGAGAGAGCCGCACGCGCCCGTCTTCGAGCTCTCGCATGAAGACGGCTACCTCTATTCCGGCGATGCCGATAGCGTAATTCACCAGCCCCTCGCAGTCTTCTTCCTGTGAGCCGGTGCGCAGCATGTCGTCATAAGTGATCCACATCCAGGCGATTCCGCCTTCGCGGTGCAGGTTCGAAAGCGCCGCGCCCAGCAGCATCATTTTTGCCGCGGGATTGGTGAAATATGTCCGGCGGGCGATCAGAGCCGGGTCTGCTCCCTGGCGCACCAGGTCGCTGGCCAGCTCGAAGGTATGGGCATCGGTTCCGGAGTAGCAGAAGGCGCCGGTATCCGTCAGGACTGCCGTGTAGAGGCACGTTGCCATTTCCGGTGTGACCTGCACGCCAGAGATAGCAGCGAGGTCGTAGACCATCTCCGCGACGGCGCAGGCTTCGGTCTCGATCCAGTTCACATCGGCGAAGTTCTTGCCGCTCAGGTGATGGTCGATGTTGATGAGGAAGCGGCCTTCGAGACCGGCGAGCCGGCTGCGCTCGATGCTGTCGCATTCGAGCAGGATGACGGCATCGTATTCCCCCTCGAGGATCGGAGTTTGCCGGATCGAGTCCGCGCAGGGCAGCTCCTTGTAAATGCGCGGAACCCTGTCGAACGAGACCAGGTCGAAGTCCTTGCCCATCTGTTCGAGAATCATGCCGCAGGCCAGCATCGAGCCGATGGCATCGCCATCCGGACGCGCGTGCGCCGTCACCGCGAAACGCTGGCCGCGTTCGATGGCGTGGAGCACTGCGTGGATGTCGTTGCGCTGCTGCATGGGTGAGTTAGCTGGGGTTCTCCGGTGCCTTTTTGGTGCGCTTGCGGCTGAGCAACTCGTCGATGCGGGCGGTCAGCTTCTCCGACCGGTCGATGAGGAAGGTCAGGTCGGGCACGTGGCGCACGCCCATGCGTTCAAGCAGCTCGTGGCGGATGTGGCCGCGCGCGGCCATCAGGCCATCGAGCGTGCTGGCTTCTTCTTCCTTGCCGCCTTCGACGGCAACATAAACCATGGCGGATTTTCCGCCCGGGTTCAGGACAACCTGGGTGACATACGCAGAGCGGATGCGAGGGTCGGACAACTCTCCCTCGATCATGGCTCCTACTTCTTCACGGAGGGTCTCAGCAACCCTGTCGCGGTGATATTGACGTGCCCTTTGCTCCGGCATCTCTCGTTCCTTGGTTAAACGATTGAGAATACCAGATGGTTGCGCGGGATCAAAATGGGAAGAATCGCTAGTCGTTCCGAAGCGAATTGTTTCCTCTCAGTATTGCTCCTGAACCTGAGGCGATATACTGAGTTCACCTGAGAGTCGAAGGAAATGGCAATGAGCGAACAAGAGTTGAAAAAGTCGGTTGAAGCCATGCACAGCCTTCGTGAAGAGGTAACTGCCTCCAAAGAGAAAGCCCTCGCATTTCTGGTTAAAGCCGGTTTCGCCACAAACACCGGAGAGTTGACCGCCCCATATCGGCAAGGTGCATAGCCTCTCTACATCCTTCATACTTGGATACCACGGTTGTGATCGGGACACAGCTGAGCTTTTGCTCGCCAATGAGCCTTTCGAGCCGAGTGCAAACTCTTATGATTGGCTTGGTTCCGGCATCTACTTCTGGGAGTCGAATCCTGATAGGGCGATGGAGTGGGCGCAGGTACGTTCCGCGCGGATTCTAGAAATTGAAGGCCGCACGGTCCAGCCCTCTGTGATCGGGGCTGTTATCGACCCCGGCTTTTGCCTTGATCTAATCAGTTCCAACGGCATCCGGGTGGTCGAGCAGGCTTATGCCGACTTCACTTCAGTGATGGCTGTGTCAGGCGTTCCGATGCCGGAAAATCTCGGAGGACACGACCTCCTTCTTCGCAATCTCGATTGCGCCGTCATCAACTACCTTCATGTCGCGCGGAAGGAAGCCGGAGAACGAAGTTTTGACACGGTTCGCGGTGTTTTCACCGAAGGAGAACGTGTTTACCCAAACTCGGGATTTCACCACAAGACGCATACTCAAATTTGCGTCCGCAATCCCGAAAAGATTCACGGCGTCTTCCATGTCCACGAGCGATATTTTTCTCAGGCCTGATGTCGAGTCTGCTAGGCGCCCCGCAGTTCGCTTCTGAGATGTGGGGTGGGATTTCCCTCAGCGGCTGAAGCCGTGCCCTGACACAAAGCTCGTCACTTAACATGCGCGGATGCCCCATCCAAGCTCTGCTTGGGTGGGATGTGCGACCTTTCCAGCTTCGTATTCAGCTTTTGACATTAGGTGAAGCATTTTGTGCCTGTGTCGAGTGTGTTCGTTCCCACCCAAGCAAAGCTTGGATGGGGCACCCAGCGGTTCCGGTGGATGGAGTCTCCAGCTTGGTAGCGCGGGGCTTTAGCCCCGCGAATAGATTCATGAGAGGTGAGCGGCTTCGGCCGCTGAGGAGGCTCGCGTCACGTGCGATACCTCAGGGGCTGAAGCCCTTTTTCCTGACGCTCAATGATGTCAGGGCTAAAGCCCTGACCTGCCTGATTTGCACGGGTGCCCCATCCAAGCTCTGCTTGGGTGGGATGTGTGATGTTTCCCGGCCTCGTCTTCAGTTTTTGACATTAGGTGAAGCATTTTGTGTCTGTGTTGAGTGTGTCCCTTCCCACCCAAGCGGAGCTTGGATGGGGCATCCATTTTGGGTGGCGCTTCAGACTTCCTCAACGAAATCCCACCAGCAATCGGCGATCTGGGCTCCGAGATCGTTCGTGATGCGCGTGGCGGCGTCTTCTACCTGCCGCATTAGTCCTGACAGATAGTCCCGGGAAAGAGAAATGGCAGCAACGCCTATCGTGGCGTTCTGCCATGTGAGTGCTTCGTCCATTTCTGCAATGGAGATGTTGAAGCCGTGCGCGAGCTTTTCCTTGAGGCTGCGGACCACCTGGCGGCGGTCCTTCAGCGACTGCGCATGCTCGATGCGCAGCTCAATCGTCATGCAGGCGACAGCCATGCCGGTTCGTTAGAAGGGGATATCGTCGTCGGTGATCTCGGTCGAGTTGACGAGATCGTCGCCGTATCCGCCGCCGCTTGCCGGGCGCTGGTCGTATGAGGACGACGAGCTGCCACGGTTCTGGCTGTAGCCGCCGCCGTCTCCGCCTTCGCTGCGGCCCGAGAGCAGGACCAGCTCGTTCACGAGAATTTCCGTGCGGTACTTCTTCTCGCCGGAGGTCTTGTCGTCCCAGGAGCGGGTCTGGATCTTGCCTTCGATGTAGATCTTCGAGCCCTTCTTCACGTAGTCGCGGATGATCTCGGCGGTGCGCTGGAAGGCGACGAGGTTATGCCATTCGGTCTTGTCGACGTAGTTGCCGGTCTGGTCCTTGGCGCGGTCGGTGGTCGCGAGCGAAAAGCTGGCGACGGTCATGCCGCCGGCGGTGGCGCGAAATTCGGGATCCTTGCCTACGTTGCCGAGAAGGGTGACTTTATTGACGGTCTTTGCCATAACTGCGGTGCTCCGTTGTTTGTTCTGAGAAGGATAACAGGGTGATTTGTCTGCGCCAGATTACTGGCGTTTTCTGAGGTTCCGGTTGCGCAGCCACTTTGCGAAGCCGAGCAGGAAGAGCAGCAGGCCGAAAGGCAGGCAGTTGAGCGCAACGATCATCGCAAGCCAGCCCGAATTGGTATGCGGTCCCTGACGTCCGATGCCGCCGAACAGGAACTGTGCGGCAGCAGCCGCAAGCACGCCGGCAAAGAGGGTCCATCCGCCGCTGCGCAGCAGCTGGCGAGTGCCGTAATCGTCGGCCGCACTTTCGCGCCGCGCCGCCAGGTGCAGCTCCCGCCGGGTGGATTCCGGGTCGCTCTCCGGTTTTTGCTTCATAACCGTCGGCATTTTCCTACCTACCGCCAGATGGCGAGCATGGCGTAAACCACAACGCCGGTGACTGAAACATAGAGCCAGATCGGAAACGTGAAGCGGGCGATCTTCTTATGCTGCGGAAAACGTCCGGTCAGCGAGAAAAAGAAAGTCGTCAGCACCATGGGCAATGCAACCACAGACAGCAGAATGTGGCTGATCAGAATGAAAAAATAGATCGGCCGCACGATCCCATGTCCCGGAAAGTGCGTGTCTCCATGAATGGCGTGATTGACGATGTAGCTGACCAGGAACAGAGACGAGAAGACGAAAGCCGAGATCATCGAAGCGCGGTGCGCTGCGATGTTCTTGCTCCGGATGAACGAGAACCCGATGACCAGGCAGATGGAGCAGAGCGCATTCAGCACGGCGTCGAGCGCGGGCAGAAAGTTGAAACGGTTGGCGAACGCAGGAGAAGCGTGATGCACGTACAACAGCCAAAGCAGAAAAGCCGTAGCGGCCGCGCTGATGCCGACGATGGTGGTGATGGCCTTGTTGCTCGATTCGGCGGTCTGCATCTCTTATCTTCCTTTGGCGTTCAACATCAGGGCGGTCAGCAGCAGGGGCAGATAGATCACGCTGACCTTCAGCAGGTCGCGGGCGTACATCCGGGATTCGGAAGGAACCTTCGTGATGCGTGAGAAGCGAATCGTGTAAGCGAGATAGACAAGCCCGAGGATCAGCGCCGCGGCTCCATAGAAATATCCCGCAATATGCAGATAAACCGGCAACAGGCTTGCCGGGATCATCAGTACGGCATAAGTCAGTGCTTCGAGCACGGTCGACCAGCCATCAGGCTGCACGACAGGCAGCATCTTGATGCCGGCGCGTCCGTAATCCTCGCGATAGAGCCATGAAATGGCCATGAAGTGCGGAAACTGCCAGATGAAGAGAATGGCGAAGAGGGCAACGGCGGGCCACTCGATGCGTCCCCGGGCGGCTGTCCAGCCGAGAAGCGGCGGCATAGCGCCGGGAAAGGCCCCGATAAAAGTCGCGAGGCTGGTGTAGCGTTTCAGCGGTGTATAAACCGCGACGTAGGTGAAGGCAGTGATGAGCGTCAGCAGGCCGGTAATCAGATTGGTTTCGCGGGCGAGAACGATAGAGCCGAGCGCGATGGCTCCAAGTCCGGCGAGAATGCCGTGGGCGAGACCGATGCGTCCGGAAGCCACGGGGCGCCAGGCGGTGCGCAGCATCTTGGCATCGAGCTTGCGCTCGATGCATTCATTCAGGGCGGCGGATCCGGCGGAGACAAGACCTATACCGATCAGGGCCTCGACCAGTCCCGGCTGTACGCTGCTGATGCCGGATTGCATAGACCCGAGATAAAAGCCGGCCCAGGCGGTCAGCATGACCATGAGGGTGACGCGGTCTTTGAAGAGTTCCCTGTAGTCGGCGATGCGGGATGCCGTCTCCCCTGCACGCAGATGTTTGGGCACGTGCGCCGTCGCTTTGGCAGACGGAGTCTCGGCCGGCGGTTTTACTTCCGCCTCTGCTGTCAGTGGAGCGGGGTTCACCTTTTAATGATAGCAATCCACGGGCGTGTGATGCGGAAATGGCCTCGATGATGTGGATGAGGGGCCCGGGCCGCCAAGGAGATTTCCGGTGTTAAGCCTCAGGAGCTGAAGCCCTGACCTACCGGTCTTTCCAGGCTGAGAGCAGCCGTGGAGCCTTGCCGATGGTTTCGAATCCGTCGGAGCGGTTGGAAAAGTAACGGGCATTGATCTCGGCGGTGCCGAGATCTTCGATCCTGTTGAAGGCCGAAAGCTCGTGGGCCATCTCTTCCGGCGTGAAGAATTGCCGGAAGGGTTCTCCGGAGAGCTGCACGCGGGATGCGATGGAGTCGTGTGCAAGCTGTTCATGGAAGGGCAGTACCGAGCGGGGCTGGGCGTAGTCGAGGGTGACGCCGCTTCCGGCCGGGCGTTCCGCGATGAAGCCCAGTGTCGCCCGGAAGGCTTCAGGGGTGAGGTATGGCACGACCCCGAGCCACGCGAAGCAGGCAGGCCGATTGGGATCGAATCCAGAGTGCTGCAGTTCGACCGTCAGCGATTGCCGCTCAAAGTCGACCGGGACATGATGGGTTGAAGCTGGTACAGGAATGTTGTTGCGCGTCAGCAGTTCCTGCTTCCACGCCTGGGTGGCTGGATGGTCCACTTCGAAGACCTGCAATCCGGGGTAGGGATTGCGATAGCCGAAGGTGTCGAGTCCGGCTCCGAGGAGAACATATTGCCGAACCCCGCTTTCGACGGCGCTCCTGAGATTTTCTTCAGCGTAGCGGCTGCGAGCGACGAGGAAAGCACGCAGTCCCGTGGAATAGGGGCGGTCAGAGCGTCTCGGCGTTCTTTCCAGCTCGGCGGCGTAGGCGGATCCCAAAATGGGAACCGCCATCGGATCTTCGAAGACAACTGGTGTGTCGAAGAGTTGGTGCGCGGCGCGACGCAGTGCCACACGGAGCGCCGTGCGGGATGGCTGAGCCTCGTGCATCAGGAGTGGATATTTCCGAACGACTCCGGCGAGGCGATGATCGGCTCAGGCTGAACGGCGTACTCGTTAAGCAGCACGGCGACGAGCACGGCGGTTGGCACGGCGACCATGGCGCCCACGATCCCGGCGAGCGCGGCTCCGAAGAGCAGGGCTACGATGACGGCTAAGCCAGCCAGGTCGACGCTGGTGCGCATGATCTTCGGGGTAAGGTAGGAGGTTTCCACCTGGGCGTAGATGGCGTAAAAGATGAGCACGCCGGCGACTCGTCCCCAGGAATCGATGGCGGCAACCAGAACGACGAGGCTCATGGAGATGAGAGCGCCGGCGATGGGGATGATGTTGAAGACGCCCATGAGAACTCCAAGGGCATAGGCGTAACGAACATGCAGGAAGAGGAAGACGATGGTGCTGCTGACTCCCAGGATCAGCATGAGGAGGCCCTGTCCCAGCAGCCATTTGCCCATGCGTACTTCCGCCTGGGCCAGTGTGCAGTCAAGGCGTTTGCGCTGGTTCACCGGGAAGAAGGACAGCAGCCAGTGATAGGCGGTCTCCCCTTCCAGCATGAAATAGACGGTGAGAATGACCCCGGTAATGATGTCGAAAAGTTTGCTGGCCCAGTCGCGAATAGAGAGCAGCAGATAACTGGCGAAGTTGGAGGCGAAATCCTGCAGCTTCGCGTTTAGAGAGCTTACGTCGACCCGCTGGCTGAAGGGCAGCTTGCGGATACGCGAAAGCAGCTGGGGGCCTCGTGTGGGCAATTCAAGGGCGAACTCATGAAGATCCCGAACGACTGGAGGCAGCGCAAAGAGGAAGAATAGGGTAGCACCCAGGGCAACGGCCATGAGCAGCAGGAAGACAGCCATCCCGCGGCCCGGCTGCCACTTGCCGATGCGCAGCTTCATGATGCCTTGCGTGATCGGCATGAGCACCACGGCAAAGAGTGCGCTTACATACAGGAGGACGAGCACATCGCGAACATGCCAGGCGGTGTAGAGCACAAGGGCCAGGGCGAATGCGAATGTAATGTTTCCGCGGGAGGAGCGGACATGCGGAGCCTTCTGCTCGCGGGTGTGACAATTTGCGGGGCTATCACCGGCGTCGTTCATCGGTGGGTCAGGTCCTTGTTTTGAGATGAGATGGCTGACTGCTCTCCGACGGTCTGGAAAATCGTTTCGGCTACGGCATCCGGCTCCAGCCCCATCGTTGTAATGGTCAGATGCGCTTTACGGTAATGCGGCATACGATTTGCGAAGCGCAGTGCCAGCCTTTCGCGATCGGCAAGGACTGGACGCTCGGCCGCGCCGGGCTGCTTCAGGCAGCGATCGATCATGATCTCAAGCGGGGCATCGAGAAAGACGATGCAGGTGTCCGGCATTTCCTCGAGGATGCGGCGCGTGGCCTCGTTCTCGATCGCGCCGCCACCCAGCGCCAGTACGATGGCGTCTTCATCTCTTGTTGACCGGATGGCTTCGGCTTCAGCCAGGCGAAAGGAGGCCTCGCCCTGAGCGGCAAAGATGCCGGCGATGGTCATGCCGGTCTGCTCTTCAATCAGCGTGTCGGAATCGAGAAAGCGCCAGCCCATACGGGCAGCCAGAAGGGAGCCAACGGTCGACTTGCCGGCTCCCATGAAGCCGGTCAATACAATACGTCGCACCGCGGCGGGGATCCCTGTCGTGCTCCCATTCATGAATACAGATTATATGGACCGCCGCAGCAGCGATGTCAGCGCTGTCCGCTGCTCACCTGCGGCGAACTGTCGGCCGGTTCACGATCGATAGCCGTCTGGATGTTGTTCCATACAGCGGGGCTTGGGTCGTGGATCGGAAGCAACAGCTTTGCCTGCTGGGCAATGTATTCAAGGTCGCGTACCAGGGCAGCACACTGCTCGCAGGTTTTTAGATGATCTTCCGCGCTCAGGTCCTGGTGCGTTTCGAAGAGCTCGGGCAGTCGTTCTTGGAATTCCGAACAGGTCATCGTGTCTTTCTGTGTCTGATTATCGGTCATGCGTGAGACTCCTTCCGTTGACCGGTGCGGAGGAGATCGCGCAGCTTCATGCGGGCCTTGTGGAGCTGCGATTTACTGTTGCCGATGGAGCACGAGAGCATGTCGGCAATTTCGTTGTGTTCGTAACCTTCGATATCGTGCAGCACAAAAACCAGGCGGTAGCCGGGGGGCAGGTTTTCGACGGCACGCTCGAGCGTAACGCGATCGATGGAGCCGGAAAGCTGGAGGTCGCGGGCGCCGATATCCTTGCGTGGGCCGTCATCCTGGCTGGGTTCGAGCGCTTCTTCGAGCGAAACCTGTGGCAGACCCTTCTTGCGCAGGTGCATCAGCACCACGTTGACCGACAGGCGATGGAGCCAGGTCGAGAAAGCGGAATCTCCGCGAAAGGTTCCGATCTTGCGGTAAAGCTGCAGGAAGGCTTCCTGCGTGAGGTCTTCTGCGGCGGCAACGTTGCCGAGCATGCGCAGGCAAAGCGAGTAAACGCGACGCTTATGCAGGGAGTAGAGGGTCTCAAACGCGGCGGCGTCGCCGGCCTGCGCTGCGGCAATGGCCTCTGCTTCACCGGCAATCGGAGGATTGCGGCGCAAATGCTGGTGTGTCGATTTGACAGGGGTAGGCCCTGCGCTCATGAGCATGTCCTTTGATTCATTTATAACTCCATTGACGGGGGACTGGAGCGCGGAAGGTATTCTCTGGGTCGCTGTCATAGCTGGATGGGTTTTCAACTGGAACTGCGAATTTAGAATCGCCGCGGTTCCAGATGGTTGCCAGCCCGCTTACCCGGCCTACGACCCGATGAAGCGGGCATACAAAGTGCGCGCAACGGAAATATCCGTCGTACCCTGGATGACCGCGCGTCCATCTGCGAAAACGGTCATCGTGTATCCCTCGCGGTCGAAGCGCAGCAGCATGGAATTGAACCTTACCTGGCCGTGAGGTTTGAGGCGCGCCTGAAGTTCCGCAAGGTCAACAGGGCGGTTATGTTCATGAATCTGAACGGAGTTACGCCCACAGAGCGTGATATGCGGCCGTCCCTCGCCGCGCAGATGGCGGAAGTCGCGCCGGCCGCAGACTTCGCAGTCGGCACGCGGATGACCGGCTTTGATCTGCGACCAGTCATTCGTCCAGAGATCGCAGGAGAGGAGGGTGCGGCGCAGCTTTGCCGGCGGCCCCACCAGAAACTTCAGGGTCTCCGTAACGGCGAGCGATGCGGCGAAATTGACGGCGGAGTTCAGAATGCCGGCGGTGTCGCAGGTCTCCACGGTGCCCGAGGGAGGCTCGGGAAAAATGCAGGCGAGGCATGCCGTGTCGCCGGGCAGGATGTTCATGGAGACGGCGTAGCTGCCGATGGCCGCCGAATAGATCCACGGCTTGCCCTGCTCGACTGCATAATCGTTCAGCAGATAGCGGGTCTCGAAATTATCGGTAGCGTCGAGCAGGATGTCGGCCCCTGCCAGCAACTGATGGATGTTTGCAGGGTTCAAGTCTGCAATATGTGCCTGTACCTCGACTTCACTGTTGAACAGCGCAATCTTCCGCCGGGCTGCTTCGGCCTTGGGCAGCGATTCGCGAGCATCGGCTTCGTCGAAGAGCACCTGGCGTTGCAGGTTGCTTTCCTCCACGAAGTCCCGGTCGATCAGGATCAGTCGCCCTACGCCGGCCCGGGCAAGCAGGCTGGCTGCCGCGGCGCCGGTGGCTCCGCAGCCGATCAGTGCGACCGTCGCTCCAGCGATCCGTGGCTGGCCGGCAGCTCCGATACCTGGAAAGAGAATCTGGCGGGAGTAGCGCTCAGGGAACCCGGAGGGGGCGGAAGTTTTGTCAGAAGCAAGCATCGGTCTTGATTAGTATAAAAGTCGAGTTGAGGGTGCAGGGCCGCGATCTCTACTGGAGACAGCATCTTAGAGAGCAGCTTTCCGCGTAAGGCGAGGTTTGATTGTTTTTGTCGCGAATCAAGGGCCAGAGTCACCGCCGCCAACTGTCCCTGACGGCCGGTTTGATTTTGATGCTCGGGTCCGGAGCGCATCCCGTCTTGCGGAGCCAGCAGACAGGTGTGCCAGGTAGTCCAGCAGAACAGCCATCGAGCGAGGCGGCGCCGGCGTCGACCGTGCACGCCAGCGCCACCGATAGCCTGCGTGCATGGGCGGGCCTGAAGATCGAGTCCGTTCAGTTTGCAGGTGTCGACGGCATCCGCCTGTCTCCGCTGCCAGCGCAGTTGCCATTACAGGTTGGGAAGCCCCTGCGTGCCGAGGATGTGCGCGAGAGCCTGCGCCGCCTGTATGCGACAGGCCTGTACCAGGGGATCGAAGTGCAGGGCATTCGCCATGGAGACCAGGTCTCGCTCATCTTCAGCGGAAAGCAGACACTTTTTCTAGGCAAGATCACCGTGGGAGGTGTGAAGAACGACCGCCTGACCACGCAGCTGCAACGTGCGACGCGACTGAGCCCTGGTACGCAGTACAACGAGGGAAAGCTGGAACAGGCCGACGACCTCCTGCAACAGACTCTTCAGGAAAACGGCTATTACCAGGGGAAGGTTTCGCGGACGACGACGCTGGATGGCGCGGACGAACAGGTAGATGTGCAGTACCGCGTCGATACAGGCAAGCAGGTACGTGTCGGCAGCGTAAAGGTACAGGGCGATTCAGGACTGACGAACGAGCAGTTTCGCAGGAAGGGCAAGCTGAAGGTGAACGGTAAGGTGAACCGAGACACTGTCAGCCGCGCAATCTCCGGCCTGCGAAAAAACTACCAGAAGCAGCAGCGCCTCGAGGCGAATGTCGGGCTGGAGTCGAAGGATTTTCAGGATGCCACGAATCGCCTGAATTACAGCTTCAACGCGGTACAGGGTCCGACCGTAAAGATCGTCGTGAATGGCGTGAAGCTGAGCGACGGCAAGATCAGGAATCTTGTGCCCGTCTACCAGGAAGGCACGGTCGACGAGGATCTTCTGAACGAAGGAGACCGGCGCATTCGCGATTATTACCAGCGCGATGGATATTTCGACGTGAAGGTTTCGCATCAGCGAACGGCTTCACCGACGAACACGTTGATCGAATATGCGGTCCAGCTCGGAGATCGTCACCGCGTGCTGTCGATTCACATCAAGGGCAACAAGTATTTCAGCACGGATGTGATTCAGCCTCGTCTGAGCGTGACAAAATCGAACCTGTTTCTGCGCTACGGAGCTTACAGCCAGGCTTTGACCCAGGCGGACATCAACGCCATTACGAATCTTTACCAGAGCAACGGTTTCAGCAATGTAAAGGTGACATCCGAGGTGAAGGCTGTTGCCTCCAACAGGAAAAACGAGGCCGATGCGCTCACTGTGACCTACCAGGTCGACGAGGGCCAGCAGCAGAAGATCGGAACCTACAACGTAGCGGGCGAAAACCAGATTCCGATGGACCAGCTAAGTCCATTGCTGAATCTTGAAGGCGGCCAGCCTTATTCAGCTTCGAGCATTATTGGGGATCGGGATGCGATCCTCGAGTACTACCTGAAGAAGGGTTTCAGTCACGCCGAGGTCAATATCGATCAGCAGACGGATAAGGCTGATCCGAGCCACATCAATGTCACCTTCCGTATCAAGGAAGGCGAGCAGATCTTCGTAAACCGGATTCTTGTTTCGGGCCTTCACTACACCAGGCCCGGCACCATTGCTCCGCACGTGTTGATCCATCCAGGCCAGCCGCTTGACCAGTCCGCGCTGCTCGAGACGCAGCGGCAGATGTACGACCTGACGCTGTTTAACGAAGTCAATGCTGCGGTGCAAAATCCCGCAGGCAACGAGCAGCGGAAGAACGTACTGCTGCAGTTTACGGAAGCGAAGCGCTGGGATGTGGATTACGGTTTTGGCTTCCAGGCACAGACGGGCAATCCTTCGACCAACTGCCCAAACCCCGCCAGCCTGATCCAGTTAGGCATTAACCCCGGCAGCTACGAGGCGAATTGCAGCCCGAATGGCAAGACCGGCGCGAGCCCCCTGGTGCTCTTCGACGTTTCGCGTCTCAACCTGATGGGCCGCAACCAGTCCATTACGCTTCGCACAGAATACGGAACGCTCGAGCAGTTGGTGAGCCTGATTTACTCGAGCCCGCACATCTTCAACAATCCGAAGTTCGATTTCTCGATGAGCGGCGGCTACACGAATGCGCAGGATGTGACGACATACGCCGCATCGAGACTGGAAGGCACGGTTCGCCTGACGCATCGGCCAACGTTGCCGACGACGTTGATTTACCAGTTCACATATCGCCGGGTGAAGGTCGATCCGAATAGCGTGCAGGTTGCTCCGAACGAGATTCCCCTGGTGTCGGAGCCGGTGCGCGTAGGCGGTCCGGGTGTCACATGGATTCGCGATACGAGGCGCCCCACAGCGCTCGATGCGAAGTCGGGCACTTATAACTCGGTGGAAGAATTCGTGACGGATAAGGTGTTCGCGTCGGAAGCGAATTTCAATCGCATGGACATGACGAACTCCAGCTACTACACCGTGAACAAGAAAGGCCTTGTGCTGGCGCGGAGCACGCGCTTTGGCTTTGAGCGCGCCTTCGGCGATCCAGCGGATGAATATATCCCCCTGCCGGAAAGGCTTTATGCTGGTGGCGCACAGTCGTTGCGCGGGTTCTCGATTAATTCGGCAGGCCCGCGCGATTCGCTCACCGGCTTTCCAATCGGCGGTGCGGGGGTATTTGCAAACAGCACGGAACTGCGCTTTCCGAATCCGCGTTTGCCTTACTTAGGCGATGCTCTTGGCTTTGTTCTGTTTCACGATATGGGCAATGTCTTCGACAAGTCGTCCGATATCTGGCCGAGCATTATCCGCATCAAGCAGCCGCACAGCTATACCTGCAAGGATCTGAGCGCGGCCGACCAGCAAGTGGCCGTCCGCTCTTCGAGTACGAACGAAACCGGAACCTGCAACTTCAACGATTTTTCCCATGCCATTGGCCTTGGGCTTCGCTACCACACGCCGATTGGGCCGATCCGTCTTGACTTCAGCTATAACCTGAATCCGCCGATCTACCCGGTTATCGTCACCTATGGCACGCTGTCGAATGGCCAGGCAATTCCGCCATACGTGGGGCAGGCGGGACACTTCAACTTCTTCTTCAGCATCGGGCAGGCTTACTGATGCGGCGGCTGCTGGCGAACGCGATCTGCGGACTGGTCCTTGTGGCTGGTGGCCGATGCTGTGCGCAGGCCGATACGCAGGGGAAGCCGGTGGTACTCGATCACGTTATCGGCGTTATCAACGGAGATGTTCTGCTGCAGAGCGACGTGGATGAAGAACAGCGTTTTGCGGCGCTTGAGCCGTTCTCGACGCAGGGCCGCAACAATACACCGGAACGCGCCGGCAGAAGACTGGCGAATCGCACACTGATCCTGCAGCAGATGAAGGAGCAGCAGCTCAATACGAGCGTCAGCGACGAAGAAGTACAGAAGTCCCTGGCTGAGCTGCGTCAGCATCTGCCAACCTGCAGGCGCTACCAGTGCTCGACCGATTCAGGGTGGAAGAATTTTCTCGCTGCGAATGGACTTACCGAATCTGAGGTGGATGCGCACTGGAAGCAGCGGTTGGAGATTTTGAAATTTATCGACATTCGCTTCCGTACCGGCATTCGCATCACGAAAGAAGAGATCGACACCTACTACCAGAAGTCAATTCTGCCGGTGTATGCGAAGCAGAATGAAAAGCCACCGGCAGAGAGTCTGCTGGCTCCGCGGATCCAGGAGATTTTGTTGCAGCAGCATGTAAATGTCCTGCTGCAGGACTGGCTGAAGAGCCTTCGCGATGAAGGCAGCGTTCAGATACTCGATCCCGCGTATGGGCAGAGCTCAGGCAACAACAGTGATGAGGACAATTGATGGCCGACGATCCAAAGCTGCCTGAGACCAACGCGCCCTCATCGAAGGAGCAGGGCGCGGCGACGCCGCCTGCGAGCTCCGGGCTTCGTGTTCTCGGACGCATGCTGCTCGCGCTCGTCGTGCTGGTCGCGATTGTCTTCGCGGCGGCAGTCTGGTACGCGAGCACGCCGGAGTTTGAAGGCCGCGTGCGCCAGAGGCTGGTTTCCACACTTGAGAACGCCACCGGCGGCAGGGTTGAGCTGGGCGCGCTGCACTGGCGGGTGCTGCATCTCGAAGTGGAAGCCGACGATCTCACCATTCATGGGCTGGAAGCTCCAGGCGAGATGCCGTACGCACACGTAGACCGGCTGTACGTGCGCGCGAAGATCATCACTTTCCTGCGAACCAAGATAGGCCTCAACTATCTTGAGGCGGATGCGCCGCAGGTGCACCTGATCGTTTATCCGGATGGCTCGACCAACCAGCCGCATCCGAAGGTGAAGTCAACCTCAAATAAACACGTGATGGATACGATCTTCGATCTCGACGTAGACGAGGCCGAAATTCGTAACGGGTTGGCGGTGGTGAACCAGCGGTCGATGCCGTTGAATCTTTCTGCCAATAATCTTGGCGTTGTCGTCAAATACGTTCCGGCTTCAGTTGCGCAGGCGACTACCGATCGTTATGACGCTACGATCCACATTGAAGATCTGGCCGCACAGCACGCGCGCAATCAGGCCGTGCACTCCATTCTTGATGCGCAGGCTTCGCTCAAGCGGAGCAGCCTTGCGTTGAGCTCGCTGCACCTGCAGACCGGCAAGGATGCACTGGATGCGAGCGGAACGCTGGCAAACTTCTCCCAGCCGCAGTGGAGCGGCAACCTGAAGGGAACCGCCGATGTGCGCACGGTACAGGCTATCGCCCAGCTGCCGGGACTTGAGCGGGGTCTGGTGAACCTGCAGCTTGCGGCGCATGGCTCAGGCTCAGGCTTTGATGTTGACGGCCAGGCGGATGTTCGTGAAGGTGCTTACGGAATCGGTTCTGTTCATGTGGTTGGAGCTGTCGCGAGAACGAAGATTCACTTCACGCAGGATGATCTCGAGCTTCCCGATCTTTATGCGAAGCTGCCAAGTGGCGGAACGGTAGCCGGCTCAGTGAGCATCGTGAACTGGCACGCGCCTTCGGTCCCGGCCAGGGAGGTGCTCACAGCGAAGCGCGCAGGTGCCGTGTCGCAAGGCAACCTGCTGAAAGCATCGATCCGCGCCGATGTGCGTGGCATGTCTCTGGCTTCGGTGATGGAAGTCGTTTCGCCGCCGGGCTACCGCGATCTCGGTTTCAATACCGTGGCAAACGGCAAAGCGTCGGTCGATTGGGTGGGGAATGCTGAGAATCTGGTTGCCGATGCGAAGGTCGTGCTCACTCCGTCGTCGCGCGCTCCGCAAAACATGGTGCCGATGAATGGTGTGGTAGATGCGGCTTATCACAATGCCGATGGCAGCGTTCATATCCGCAGCCTGGCTGTTCAAACGCCGGGAATGCATCTGAATGTGAACGGTGCGCTTGGCGTTTATCCGATCGAGCGCGCGTCGCAGATGAACGTCGATTTGAAAACGTCGAATCTCGGCGAATTCGATCGCACGCTGACAACGCTTGGCTTCGCGGCCAATGGTAAGAAGGGAGTCAATGCGATTCCCATTGCCCTGCACGGGCAGGCAGAGTTCCAGGGTACGGTCACGCGCGGCATTCTTACGCCGGACGTAAAAGGCCATGTGCAGGCCACTAACCTCGACCTGGTCTACACGCAGTCTCCCCAGGCGCCTGCGGCAGCGGCGAATGTTGAGACGGTAAGCAACATCGTTACCGCGCCCTCAACCAAAACGGTACATCTCGATTCGATCGATGCGCAGGCGGAGTATGCTCCTGACCTGGTCGCGGTTGACCAGGCATTGCTGGTGCAGGGTGGCACGCAACTTCATCTTTCCGGATCCTTGCATGCGCACGAGCTCGCAAGGCACCGCACCGCTTTCGATGATGAGTCAGAGATACAGTTGAATGCGTCCTTGCAGAAGGCCTCTGTCGCCGACCTTCTCACCATGGCGGGACAGAGCTTTCCCGTGACCGGCACGGTCGATCTCAACGCGCAGGTGAACGGCCAGTTGAACAACCTGTCCGGCGGAGGTCATCTTGCGGTACAGAGCGGCACGCTCGAGGGAGAACCTTACCGCAGCCTGAATACCGACCTGCATTTCGCGGGTCGCGAGATCGACCTCGAACACCTGCTCTTTTTGCAGGACGGCGGTAAGGTCACCGGCAGCGGAGGTTACAACATGCAGAGCGAAGCCTACCACCTGAACGTGCAGGGCAGCGGCTTCGACCTGGGGCACATTCAGCGGTTGAAGAGCGAGAAATATCCGCTGGCAGGTGCATTGAATTTCGAGGCGCAGGGCAGCGGCACCATTAAAGATCCTTCGCTACAGGCAAAGCTTCACCTTACCGGCCTGAACCTGGCAAATGCGGCAACGGGGTCGGTCGAAGCAGATGCACATACCCAGGGACATGCGCTGCTGATGGACGTGAAGGCGCAGATGACGAATGTGTCCTTCGAGATGAAAGGACAGACCCAGCTTACGGATGATTTCCAGACGAAGGCGCAGCTTACGCTCACCAGCCTCGACGTCGATCCCATCCTCGAGACGTTCAACGTTCGCGGAGTGAAAGCGCACTCATCGATCTCCGGCAAGGTCGATATCAGCGGCCCGCTGAAGACTCCGCGCAAGCTGAGTGGCGATGCAACAGTGCAGCAGCTCTCGCTTTCGCTCGGCGGAATCCCGCTGAAGAGCGATGGAAATATCCACGCCACTTTGATTGCCGGCGAATTGCATCTAGACCCGATGCGCATCGTCGGTGACGACACGAACATTCGCGCGCAGGGCTCGGCGGTTCTCTTTGGCGGCGAGCATGATCTGGACGGGCACGCGGACGGGTCTATCAACATGAAGCTGGCACAGACCGTCGATACGGACATCACTTCATCCGGCCATGTGGATTTCAATGTGGATGCCAGCGGAACTTTCCAGAAGCCCGGCCTGCAAGGGCAGGTCAAGTTCACCAACGTGAACATGGCTCTCGAGGATTTCCCGAACGGTCTAAGCCAGATGAACGGCACGCTGGCTTTCGACCAGGACCGGCTCGACGTGAAGGATCTGACTGCGGTAAGCGGTGGTGGCCAGTTGAAGCTGGGCGGTTTTGTCGCCTATCAGCAGGGCCTGTATGGCGATCTGACGGCGACTGCGAAGGATGTTCGCATCCGCTATCCGCAGGGCGTCAGCTCCATGGCAGATGCTAAGCTGCGGCTACAGGGCACGCAGAACTCGATGCTGCTGAGCGGCAACGTGACGGTGACGCGTTTCGCTATCAACAGCGATCTGGATTTCGCATCGTTCAACTCCACGAGCGGAAGCGTCACGCTGCCGCCGGATCCGAATGCGCCTTCCAGCCACCTGCGTCTCGATATTCACGTGGTCTCGGCGCCGGAACTCGATTTTCAAAACTCCTATGCCAAGCTGGCCGGAGACATAAACCTGCGAGTGCGCGGAACGGTGGCGCAGCCTTCGGTGCTGGGACACATCACCGTCACCGAAGGCACGGCTACGTTTGCCGGAACAAAATACGAGCTGCAGCATGGCGATATCTACTTTGCCAACCCGGTGCGCATCGAGCCTACGATCGATCTGAGCGCGACTGCGCATGTCGAGGATTACGACATCACCATCGGGTTGAATGGCACCTCTGCCAAGTTGACGCCGACCTTCCGCTCGGAGCCTCCCTTGTCTGAGCAGGACATCTTCGCCCTGCTTGCCATGGGGCGCACGCAGGAAGAGCAGCAGATCTACTCGAACGAGCAGCAGGTCGCGGGAGTAAACAGTACGGCCGATACGCTGCTGGGCGGTGCACTGAATGCCACGGTCAGCAGCCGTATCCAGAAGCTCTTCGGCGGCGGCAGCGTAAAGATCGATCCGACGTTTGTGACCGGCACAGGCAATTCAACCGCCCGCATCACGGTCGAGCAGCAGATCTCAAAGAACGCGACCCTCACTTATGCAACGAACGTCAACTCCACGGCGCAGCAGCTGATCCAGGGACAGCTGAACATTACGCAGAACGTCTCACTGCTGGCTGTGCGCGATGAATCGGGCGTCTTCAGCCTCGTCTTCAAGATTCGCCGTCGATATCGATAGGATTCCCGCGAAATTTGCTTTAAGATGCATCCCGCGGAGAGTTTTCGGGTTCAATGATGCAGGGATGGATCCGCTTTTAGCAGCGCTTCGCGGAAGAGGCGTCCGGAGTCCAAAGCTTGGTCAACCAGGAGGGAAGAAAGTGAGCACTACAAATCACAAGTTAACCCCGGTTCTGATGGCGGTTCTCATGTTAGGCGGAACCTCTGCTGTTTCCGCGCATTCTGCCGCGTTTGCACAGGGCTCGAATGACGATAACAGCCTTAAGGCCGAAGTCGTGAACAAGGCCCTCAACAAGTCGCAGTTCAAGGATGTTCAGGTCACCGTCGCCAGCGGCGTTGCAAAGCTCACGGGCACCGTCGATGTCTTCGACGCAAAGGTTGAGGCATATAAGCGCGTCCATCGCATCAAGGGCATCAAGGCCATCGATGACGAGATCCAGGTTGCCGGGCCGGAAGTCTCCGATGCAGAGCTGCAGAACAAGCTGATCAAGGCGATTGAATACGACCGCGTTGGTTATGGAACCACGCCATTCAACGCCATCGCCGTACAGGTGCAGAATGGTGTCGTCACGCTTGGCGGTCACGCCTATGGCCCGGTGGACGCCGACTCGGCGGTCTCGGTCGCGGCGAATATGAAGGGCGTAAAGGATGTCGTCAACGAGATCCAGGTCGATCCGGTTTCTCCCATGGACGATCGGGTCCGCTTCGCGGTCTTCCGTTCCGTCTACGGTTTCCCGTCGCTGAACAAGTACGCGATCGATCCGGGCAAGCCGATCCGCATCTCTGTGCAGAACGGCAATGTCACCCTTTACGGAGCGGTGGATTCGCAGGCGGACAAGGATGCGGCCGGAATCCGTGCGAACAGCGTTCCTGGCGTCTTCAAGGTCACGAACGATCTCCAGGTCGCTGGCAGCGGGTCGCAGCAGAAGTAGCAGCACAGGATGTCCCAAGAGGCTCCCGCCACGGCGGGAGCCTTTTTCCGTGCGGCATTCGATAAACTGGATTCATGGCTTTCTTTCGCAATGTTGGTGTGACCCTCGAGATGATCAAGTGGGAGCACTCCGTTTTCGCACTGCCTTTTGCTTTGACGGGTGCCATGCTGGCCGCCCACGGCCTGCCCAGCCTGGTGCAGATCCTTTGGATCATCGTCTGCATGGTGAGCGCGCGCTCGGCTGCGATGGCCTTTAACCGCTGGGCCGATGCCTCGCTCGATGCGGAGAATCCGCGCACCGCAATGCGGGCGATTCCCGCTGGGCACCTTTCGCGTGGATTCGTCGGCGGCTTCACAGTCCTGATGGCTGCGCTCTTTATCTTTGCGGCGAGCCGGTTGAACCACCTCACCCTGTTGCTTTCACCGGTAGCGCTTGCCGTGGTGCTTGCCTACTCCTATGCGAAGCGGTTTACTCGCTGGTCGCACCTTGTCCTGGGCGTTGCATTGGGAATTGCGCCTGCCGCTGCATGGATCGCGGTGCGTGGATCGCTTGACCCTCGCATTGTGATTCTTACTGCCGCGGTGATGTTCTGGGTGGCCGGCTTCGACCTGCTTTATGCCTGCCAGGACGCGGGGCACGATCGCCAGGCGGGTCTGTTCAGCGTGCCTGCGACCTATGGAGTAGTTGCTGCTTTCTGGATTGCGCGCATCTTCCACCTGGTGATGATTGGGCTGCTGATTCTGCTGGCGCGCGAGTTTCACCTCGGTGTGGCCGCGATGATCGGCATCGGTGCTGTCGTAGCGCTGCTGGCCTATGAGCACTCGATCGTATCGCCTCGCAATCTGAGCAGGCTGAATGCTGCTTTCTTCACGATGAACGGAGTCATCTCGGTGGTCTTCTTCCTGTTTGTCGCGGCAGACCTGCTTATGCGCCGCTAGGTTTTTCGGCATAAAAAAGCCCGCGAAGATCGCGGGCTTTTTTTAGCTTTCCGCAAATCAGGCCGGGCGGCGATCACGGTGCTCGTCAATCTTGTCATTGACGGCGCGCTTCATGTCTTGCACCTTTTCGACAACCTTGTCGCGTGCATCCGCTGCGCGGGATTCGTGCTCGGAGCGAACTGCTTCCTTGTTGTCGTGAGCTGCATCTTTCGCATTGCCCCAGGTTTCCTTCGCAGCGCCTTTGACCTGTTCGGCCACGCCGCGATTTGCCATCTGATCGTTGCCGACAGCTTCGCCTACCTTCTGCTTGATCTTGCCGGTCACCTGATCGATTTTGCCTGTTACCTGTTCGTTATTCATGATGAGCTACTCCTTGATTGAGGAACGCCTTTGGCTCGTGCCTCTGGCAATGTCGTGCGGGGTTAAGGTTTCAGAGGGCGGATCGCCGTCCACTGATCAACTGAATGAGGAGCACCACAAGCGCGATTACCAGCAGGATGTGGATATACGCTCCAATCGCATGGAAACTCACGAGGCCGACCAGCCACAACACCAGCAGAATTACAAAAATTGTCCAAAGCATCGTCTTTGCTCGCTTTCGTTCTGTGTTTAACTTCTACGGTGTGATATGGTGCGCGGCGTGGCCTTTGGGTTGCCGTACAATCGAAAATTCGAGGGTCCAGGAAACAATGCAGATTGCTATTCAGGGAGAGCCCGGCTCTTTCAGTCACGAAGCGACATTAGGGTTCTTTCCGCAGGCAACCATTGTCCCCTGCAGCTTCTCTCCAGAGGTGTTTCGCCTCGTCATGGAGGGGCAGGTAGAAGCCGCTGTAATCCCTATCGAAAACTCGCTTGCCGGTTCGGTCCTCGAACACTACGACCTTCTGCTTCAGAATGACCTGCTCGTTGAGCAGGAAGCCCTGCTGCGTATCCGGCACAATCTCATAGCGGTTCCCGGCTCCGACCTGGGTAAGGTTCGCCGCGTTTACTCACACCCCATCGCCCTGGCCCAGTGCCGCCGATTCTTCGCGGATCACCCGGAAATGGAAGCGGTTCCGTTTTATGACACAGCTGGAAGCGTGAAGCAGGCCACAGAGCTGCGCGATCCATCGGTTGCGGGCATCGCGAGCACACAGGCGGCGATTCAATATGGGGGGCAGATCCTGGCGGCAGGCATTGAGGATAATGCCGAAAACTTCACCCGGTTTTTTGTCCTGAAGCGGCGCGAGCTGGTTCAGGCGAAACCGGAGGCAAATAAAGTCAGCCTGGCCTTCACTGTTGAGAATCGTCCCGGAACGTTGATCCAGGCTCTCCAGACCTTTGCCGGGCTGGGAACGAATCTCACCAAGATCGAATCGCGGCCAGTGCAGGGAAAGCCATGGCAGTACGTCTTTTATGTCGATTACCAGGTTTCCAGCCCGGACACGGCAGATGCCGCGATCAGCTTGCTTACAGAGCACTGCTCCATGGTGAAAGAGCTTGGCCGTTATAAAGCCGCGGAACGCTCATGATCACCTTCTGAAATTTTCAACTCCCATGCCGCCCCGCCGATGAAGAGTTCGTGCGGGGCGATTTTGCATCCAATGAATCCAATTAGGCCAGTTCGGTCGCTTCTAAGTTATTGATTCGTATCAAGCGCTGCCGGGCCCATGGTGTTCTTGCGACCATATTAAATGTGCTGCGTCTAATAGCTAATAATTTGATAAGAAGGCACTCACATGGCCAATGATTTCTTAAGCGAAATTTATCCGAGCGGCACCAAGCAGCGCGAGGAGCGCTCGGGCGGTAAAGCGATTCCGGTTCTGCCGGTTCGCGACACCGTGCTGTTTCCTCATGCTGTTCTTCCGCTCACTGTGGGCCGTGAGAGCTCGATCCAGCTCATCCAATCGCTCGGCGACGAAAAGACCATAGTCGTCGTCGCGCAGCGCGATGCGCGGATGGATACTCCGCAGCCTGCTGACTTGTACACCTATGGCACGCTCGCGACCATTCACAAGGTCGTCAAGATGCCGAATCAGAGCCTCTTCGTCTTCACCGAAGGTACGGAGCGCGTAAAGCTCACTCAGTTTGTGCAGACCGAGCCTTTCATGACGGCGACCGTCGAGCCTCTCGGAGACGTGATTCCGGAAAGCGGTCCTGGAACGGAAGCGCTCCAGCGCAACGTGCTTTCTGAGTTCCAGCAGATCGTCACCGCCTCGCCGACTCTGTCGGACGAGCTGCAGACGATTGCGATGAACATCGAAGACCCGGGCCGCCTGGTGGATTTCATTGCTTCCTCGCTGCCCTTTCTCTCGACGCCTGACAAGCAGGATTTGCTGGAAATGCCGGACGTTGCGGGCCGCCTGGAGCGGGTGAACAAGCACCTTGCCAAGGAGCTTGAAGTCCAGCAGCTGCGCAATAAGATCCAGTCCGAGGTACAGGACCAGGTGCAGCAGTCGCAGCGCGACTACTACCTGCGCGAACAGATGAAGGCGATCCAGAAGGAGCTCGGGGATCACGACGAGGGCCAGAAGGACATCGAAGAGCTGCGCCAGAAGATCGAAGATGCCGGCATGCCGGAAGAGACCAAAAAAGAGGCGCTCAAGGAACTGGGCCGTCTCTCGCGGATGTCTCCGATGGCCGCCGACTACTCGCTCACCCGGAACTACATCGAGTGGCTGGCGGTGCTGCCATGGTCTAAGTCTTCGGGCACGGAGGTGGATATCGTCAAGGGCAAGCAGATTCTTGACGAAGACCACTACGACCTGAAGAAGGTGAAGGACCGCATCCTCGATTACCTGTCGGTGCGCCGTCTGAAGCCGGACATGAAGGGACCGATCCTCTGCTTTGTCGGACCTCCGGGCGTGGGTAAGACCTCGCTGGGCCGTTCGATCGCAAAGGCCCTCGACCGCAAGTTCCAGCGCATTTCGCTGGGCGGCATGCACGATGAGGCTGAGCTGCGCGGACATCGCCGGACGTACATCGGCGCCCTGCCAGGCCAGATCATTCAGAACCTGCGCCGGGCGGGAACCAACGACCCGGTGTTCATGCTGGATGAGATCGATAAGCTGGGCAGGGACTTCCGCGGCGATCCGTCATCGGCGCTGCTTGAGATTCTGGACCCGGAACAGAACAATTCGTTCCGCGACAACTATCTCGATCAGCCGTTCGACCTGTCGAAGGTGCTGTTTATCTGCACGGCGAACCAGCTGGATCCGATTCCGGCTCCGCTGCTCGACCGTATGGAGATCATCGACCTGACCGGCTACACGGAACAGGAGAAGACGCATATTGCGTTCCGCTACCTGATTCCGCGGCAGATCAAGGAGAACGGCATCCTGGCGGAAAACATCGAGTTTCCGGAAGAGTCGGTCGGCTACATCGTGCGCCATTACACGCGAGAGGCTGGCGTCCGTAAGCTGGAGCAGCTCATCGGCACGGTTTGCCGCAAGCAGGCGCGCCGCATCGCCGAAGGCAACACGGAAAAGCTGGTGATTACCCATGAGGTGATTCACGAGTTCCTCGGCGGCATCAAGGTGCGCGTGGATACGGAGATTGCCGAACGCACCAAGCGTGCAGGCGTGGCGGTTGGCCTGGCGTGGACGCCCTCGGGCGGCGACGTGCTCTTCATCGAAGCCAACAAGATGAAGGGCAATGGCGGCTTCAAAATGACCGGCCAGATTGGCGAGGTCATGCAGGAGTCGATGCAGGCGGCGCTCACCTGGGTGAGGTCGAATGCGAAGTCTCTCGGCCTTGAGGAAGACTTCACGAAGGACGTGGACATTCATATCCACGTGCCTGCGGGAGCGATTCCCAAGGACGGTCCTTCGGCCGGTGTGACGATGGCGACGGTGCTGGTTTCGCTGATGACGGATCGCAAGGTGCATCCGCTGACGGCGATGACTGGCGAGATCACACTGAGCGGCAATGTGCTGCCGGTGGGCGGTATCAAGGAGAAGTTCCTGGCAGCCAAGCGTGCGGGTGTGAAGGATGTCATTCTGCCTGCCGAGAACCGGCTGAACGTGGAAGAAGACCTGATGCCGGAGCAGATCGCCGGGGTGAACATCCACTATGCCAGCTGCATCGAGGATGTTCTGAAGGTGGCTCTGCCCCGTACTGTGGCCGAAGAGGTCAAGGATGAGCAGGTCCGCGAAGAGATCCTGCAGCATGCAGAGGTGTAAGACTTAGTTCTGCTTTAGAACCTGAACGAAAAGCCCGCCAACCAGCGGGCTTTTCGTTTTATGCGGAAACCGCTGCTCGACGCATCGGTTGCAGCTTCCAGTAAGTGAGTGAGCGCCATATCCACTCGAATGGACCGAAGCGGAAGCGTGCCAGCCACCACGGTGAAAAGAGCAGTTGGAAGGCCCAGATGGCGAAGACGATGCCGAACTGGTGTACACGGTCGAGTTTGCCGAAGAGCCCCAGCCCCCAGCCGTAGAATAGGAATGTACAGATGAAGGTATGCGTCAGGTAATTCGTAAACGCCATGCGTCCCACTGCTGCCAGGCGCCTTGCCAACCCGGACAGCCAGTTTTTCTGGCAGATGAGCATCACCAGCCCTATCCAGAAGAACGACACGAAGAGGCTTCCCCAGTAGTTGTACTGGAAGTCGAGGAAGAAGCCGACGCGGACCTCCCAGTGATGGTGGAACTTCTGCCAGGCGCCGAAGACGATGATGGGAATACCGACGAGCAGGCCGATCACTATGAACTGCCGGTAGACCCTGGCGGGTAGCTTTGCGCTGAAGACGCCCAGCTTGAAGAGTCCCATGCCGACGAGCATGAGTCCGCAGGCGCGCCAGAAGGTAAGAAAGATCTGTCCCTGTATATCCGACCCTGTGGTCTGCGTGATGCGGTCCGGTTCTTCGGCGCGCCAGCCGCTGCGATAAGTCTGAAGTTCTTTCTGAATGGCCTCCGGGGAGGGCGACCACGAGTGCTCGACAAGATCGGCGGTGCTGTCCTTCGGCCATTGCGGGAAGGTGATGTAGCTGCCGACGTAAAGCAGGGTGCTGACGGCCACGAGGATCATGCCGACAGTGAGCAGCTTCCTGGGCTTCCATTTGCGGGCGAGGTAGGCAAAGAGCCCGCAGAAGCCGTAGGTGAAGAGGATGTCGCCTGTCCAGAGCAGGTAGCCATGCAGCAGCCCGAAGACCATCAGCCAGCCCATACGCCGGTAGTGGATGGGGCCGGGCTTCCTCCCGGAAGCTTCGATCCGGCTGGTCATGAGCAGGATTCCCGCGCCGAAGAGCATCGAGAAGATCGACATGAACTTCAGCTCGGAAAAGAGCATGCAGGCGTACCAGATGGCGAAGTTCAGGCCATGAAAGTCTCCGAAGACGGTCGGGTTCCAGTAGGAGGCGGCGATCGATGAGAAGTCCTGGATGTTCATCGAGAGGATGCCCAGCAGGGCTACCCCGCGAAGCACGTCGATGGACTCAATGCGATCCTTGAGTGAAACGGGAGCTGCCGATAGCACGGTGGACATGAGTTCTCTCTTGCGGGACGGTCGTTCGTCATTTTACCGTGATCGAATTTGCTGACTGTGTATGAAATTTCTCGTCAAACGACGCAGGTATTCTTAGAGAGTATGCGGGTGAAGTTGCTTGTCTTCGGTGTTCTTCGGGATCTGTTCCCGGAATCTGTTCGCGAAATCGAGCTGGAAGAGGGCGCGAAGGTCGCCGATCTGCTCGGAGTGCTGAAAGCTTCCCTGCAAGGGCACGATGCCCTGTGGAGCTCGTTGGCGGTGGCGGTGAACAAGGACTATGCAACCGTTTCCCATCCTTTGGCCAACGGCGACGAAGTTGCGCTGCTGCCTCCGGTCAGCGGAGGCAGCTCCTCCGAAATGATTTTTCTGACTCGCGAGCGGATCGACTCCGATGCGGTCGTCTCCCGGTTAAAGCAGGGCGAGGACGGCGCGGTCGTGGTTTTCGATGGCATCGTACGCAACAACACCCGCCAGCGGCAGACGCTTTTTCTCTTCTACGAATCCTACGAAGAGATGGCCATAAAGCAGATGCGCGAGCTGGCGGTGAAGGCGAAGGCCGACTTTGGCATACGCGATGTCGTGTTGGTGCATCGGCTGGGCAAGCTCGAGATCGGCGAGACAAGCGTCCTGATAGCGGTTGCGTCGGCACACCGGGGGCAGGCCTTCTCGGCGTGCCGGTGGCTGATCGACACGCTGAAACAGACGGTTCCCATCTGGAAGAAAGAGCACTTTGTTGATGGCGAGGTGTGGGTAGACGGCGAGCCGTTTCCGGCAGCACCCGGCGAGGAGCGTAAGGAGTGAAGCGGCTGCTGCTGGTAGTTGCCGGCGTGATGACTCTCTCTGCGCAACAGGGGCCGCCGATACAGGTGGATGTTCATCTCGTGAACGTCTTCGTCAACGTGACGGATGCGGCGGGCGCGCCGGTAGGCGGACTTGGTAAAGATGACTTCTCTCTCACCGAAGATGGAAGGGCGCAGAAGATCTCTTATTTCGAGCGCGAGACAGAGATGCCGCTCTCGGTGGTACTCGCAATCGATACCAGCGGCAGCGTACACAAGGATATTGGCATCGAGAAGGATGCGGCGCATCGTTTTGTCCACGCGCTGATGCGTACGGTGGACCAGCTTGACCTGATCGACTTCAACTCAGAAGTGCGCGAGGTGGTCCCTTTTACGAATAACGTCCGGCGCATCGACGATGGGCTTGAGAACCTGACCATGGGCCCGGCCACTGCGCTCTACGAGGCGATCTATCTGGCTTCGCAAAACCTCTCCGCACGCCGCGGGCGCAAGGTGCTGGTCGTGATTTCGGACGGCGGAAATACCCACAAGGGAACTGACTACCCGGCGGCCCTGGAGCAGGCACTGCGCGACGAGGTGATGGTGTACAGCATCATCGATCTGCCGATTCGTGCGGATGCTGGCCGCGACACGGCGGGAGAGCATGCGCTGATCACGCTTTCACAGGAGACGGGCGGAAAGTACTACTATGCCGACGCGACCAACCTCGACCAGGCCTTCCGCAAGGTCTCTGAAGATCTGCGAACACAGTATCTGCTCGGCTACTATCCGACAAATCGCTCGAACGACGGGCAGTTCCGCTCAATCGATGTCTCACTGACGCAGCCCGCTCCACATGGATCGGCTTACACTGTGCGCAATCGCACGGGGTACTACGCCAACAGAACCCGCTGATTACTGCGGGTTCTGCTGCGGCTGGTTCTGGTCCTGCTGATTGTTCTTGTCGTCGTCGCTCTTCTTGCCGAAGAGTTTGCCCCAGAAGCCGCGCTTTTTCTTAGGCTGCTGATCGGGTTGCTGCGGCTGCTGCTGCGCCACGGCAGGCGCCTGATTGGGCTGCGGCTGACCCGGCTGCGCGGGCTGAGGCGTCATCGGCGTTGCGGGATTGGGCGCAGGTGTCGACGGCTTCTCCCCCAGTCCAAAGATGCGCTGGAAGAGATTCCGCTGGTCGCCGTTCGAGTGGTCGCAGGTGTCGGTCGGCTGTGTGCCGTCGAGGAAGGTCGCGGGGTAGTCGTCCGAGCAGCTTGCGTCGGCGATGAGGTTCGTCGCCTTATCGAGCGATACGGTGATGACGCCTTGCGGCGGCACGAAGTCCTTCGTATCGGAGTACTCGGGCAGGGCAACGGCGCGCTTCATGAATCCACCCCAGATCGGGGCGGCGCCGTGTGCGCCTTCAATTTTCAAATCGGTGTAATCGTCGTTGCCGACCCACACCACGGTCAACAGGTTCGAGGTGTAGCCGACAAACCAGGAATCGTGCTCGGTACCAGTCTTGCCTGCCGCAGGGGCGCTGAAACCCATCGAGCGCACCCCGGCTCCGGTGCCGTGACCGCGCAGAACATCTTCCATGAGCGCCGTAGTTAGAAAAGCAGCTCGTGGGTCAAGAATCGGTTTCGTGGTGGGAGAGTAGTCAGCGACCGGGTCGCCATTTGACTCTCGAACGGAAGCGAGCATCCACGGGTCGATCTTGACGCCGCCATTTGCGAACAAGGTATAAGCGCCTGCCAGTTCGAGCGGCGAAGCGTCGTAGGCGCCGATTGCCATGGCGGGAGTCGCGCGGGCAGACTTGATGCCTGCATCGCGGGCGAGCGAGGCCACGTTATTGAAGCCGACCATCTGGGCAAGGGAGATCGTCGGATTATTCAACGAGCGAATCAAAGCCTCGCGTGCCGTCACCAGCCCAAAGTACTTGCCTTCGAAATCTTTCGGGGAGTAGGTCTGATTGTTTCCGAAGGTGAAGGTGGTCTGCTCGTCGTTGAGCATGGTTACAGGTGTAAAGGTTCCGCTGGTGCCGTCCGAGTTGGTGAGCTGTGCTCCAGCAAGGCTGGTATTGAATGCTGCTGCAAAAACGAACGGCTTGAAGGTCGAAGCAGTCGGCCGGTGCTGAATGGCATGGTTGAACTGGCTGATGCCGTAGTTGCGGCCGCCAACCAGCGCGAGGATCTGCCCGGTGTGTGGGTTGAGAGCAATGAGCGCGACCTGGGGATAGATGACCGGGCTGTTGTCTCCCTGCTTTTCGAGGCGGGCGTGACGCTTGTCAACCTGTTCATCGATCGACTTCATGCCTTCGTCAACAGCTTCTGTAGCGAGACGCTGCAACTGCGGGTCGAGCGAAGTGTAGATGCGCAGACCCTGCTGGTTGTAAGCGTTTTCGCCGAGCTTCTGGGCTAGCTGTTCGCGGACCATGTCCACAAAGTAAGGAGCTTCGCCGGCATCGACGCTGCCGGCGACGAGGTTCAGAGGGGAAGCCTTGGCTTCTTCTGCCTGCTGCTTGGTGATGGCTCCGCTCTCGACCATGGCATCGAGCACGACATTACGGCGGGCGGTCGCGCGCTCGGCGTGGCGATAGGGGTTGAGGCGGCTGGGGCTCTGGATGAGTCCGGCAAGCAGGGCGCACTGGGGCAGCGTCAGCTGGCTGACGTCCCTGCCGAAGTAGGCCTGGGCTGCTTCGCCGAATCCGTTGATGGAGAAGCTGCCGCGCTGGCCGAGCGGAACCTGGTTCGCGTAGATCTCGAAGATCTTCTGCTTGGTGTAGCGGTGCTCGAGCTGGAAGGTGATGATGACCTGCAGGATCTTGCGGCGCAGCGTGCGCTCCGGCGTGAGGAAGAACATCTTCGCCAGCTGCATGGTCAGGGTGGACGCGCCACCCGCGAAGCGGCGATCACCACGGAGGTCGTGCCAGGTCCAGCCGATGAGGCTGTAATAGTCGACGCCGCCATGCTCGAAGAAGCGATGGTCCTCGATAGAAGTTACTGCCTTGACCATCAGGGGCGGCAGCTGATCGTAGGTGACGAGACGGCGCTTGGCGCGGTTCTGATCGGAGAGATCGGTGATCAGGACCGGTTCCAGTTCGTAGGCGCTCAGGTCCTGTCCATTACCGCCGGTGATCTGGCTGATCGCACCGCGGCTGAAGGTGATCGTGGCATTTTCCGGAGCGTGATAGGACTGCTGGCCAGGGCGAACCGTGATGCTGTCGGCGTTCTCGGAATACGTCCCGATAGGGGACGGCTTGCTGTCCTCGTCGGAGGTATAGCCGGCATTACGCAGATCCTGTGTGATGGTGCGCGGCGCAATCTTCTGGCCGGGGCGCAGCTCGTAGGGCGCAGCATAGATCTTCGCGGTGTTGGCGAAGAGTGGCTTCTCCAGTCGCTCGTCGACGATGTGCTTGTACTTGGAGTAGTAAAAGCCGAACACACAGAGGGAAAAAAGAAAGCAGACACCGACGGCGATACCTGCCGCCAGCAGCACCTTGCGCAGGGGAGGCATCTCGAAACCGGTGCCATCCGCCCGTTTGCCGGGGATTTTTATTTTCAAAGCCAAGCGTAACGCCTCGCTTCCATTCTAGATGTTTGGGAGGGGAGAGCTGAGAGTGGGACGACTTTCCTAATGCGGCGGCTCACGATATGTAGACGGTTCGATGCAGGAATTGGCGCGCATGTTGGCATGCGCGCCTTCCTAATCAGCGGCCGACGAGCTGCTTGAGCTGAGAGACAACTTCTTCGATGACAATATCTTGACTCGAAGAGGTCGCACGGCTCACCAGCTCAACTTTGCCTTCCGTCACTTTTTTGCCGACGTTTACCCGGAAAGGGATGCCGATCAGGTCGGCATCCTTGAATTTGACCCCGGCGCGCTCGTCGCGGTCGTCGAGCAGCACGTCGAAGCCGGCGGCTTCGAGCGATTCGGCGAGCTGCGTACCGGCGGCGAGCAGGTTTTGGTCGGCGATATTCGTGACCGTGACCACCACCTCAAAGGGAGCGATCGCCGGGGGCAGGCAGAAGCCGTTGGCATCGTTCGTCTGCTCGATCGACGAGGTCAGGATGCGTTCGATGCCGATGCCGTAGCTGCCCATGATGGGCGTCACTTCCTTGCCGTTGGGATCGAGCACGCGAGCGCCCATGCTCTCGGTGTACTTGTAGCCGAGCTTGAAGATGTGTCCGATTTCGACCGCTTTCGCAACCTTGAGAGGCGATCCGCACTGCGGGCAGGCTTCGCCCTCCGTGACATCGCGGATATCGGCTGCCACCGTCCAGGTGAAGTCGCGGCCGGGCGTTACATTGCGGAAGTGGTAGTCGAGCTTGTTGGCTCCAGCGACGAGATTCTGCCGGTTTTCGAGGCCATGATCGACCACGACGGTTACGCCGTCGCCGTTTTCCGCATGGAAGTCAAGCTTCTTGGCGACGGTCAGACCGATCGGGCCCAGATAGCCGGCGGGTGCGTGGAAGTAGGTTTCGAGCTCGTCCGCCTGCATCGGACGCAGCTCGGCGCCGCCTGCCAGGGTTAGAAGCTTCGTTTCATTTACGAAGTGATCGCCGCGGAGGAAGGCGACAACAGGCTTCCAGGTTGACTTCTTACCGTCGCGGACTTCGACCATGTAGGCCACCGTCTTAATGTCCTGCGCGGGCAGGATCTGGAAGAACTCGGCGACATCGGCGATGGCTGCTTTGCCCGGCGTGTGGACGAGCTCGGGCATGCCGTCGCCGGTGGGAGCGAGGTCTTCGATCGCTGCCAGCTTCGATGTTGCCTTCTCGATGTTTGCCGCGTATCCGCAGCTGGCGCAGCTTACGATCAGGTCTTCACCTGCATCGGTATAGACCATGAACTCCTGCGACTGCGACCCGCCCATGGCTCCGGAGTCTGCCTCGACGGCGACAAAGCTGAGACCGGCGCGAGTGAAGATGGAGCGGTAGACCTTGTCGTGCAGATCGTAGCTCTTATCGAGCCCGGCCTGGTCGATGTCGAAGGAATAAGCGTCCTTCATGATGAACTGGCGCACGCGCAGCAGGCCCGACTTGGGGCGCGGCTCGTCGCGAAACTTCGTCTGGATCTGGTACCAGATCTGCGGAAGCTGCTTGTAGCTGCGCAGTTCCTTGCGGGCGATGTCGGTCATGACCTCTTCGTGCGTCATACCCAGGCAGAGCCACGCGCCTTTGCGATCCTGCAGGCGAAACATGTTCTGCCCCATGGTCGACCAGCGTCCGCTCTGCTCCCACACTTCAGACGGCATGATGCCGGGCAGCAGGAATTCCTGTCCGATCTTGTCCATCTCTTCGCGCACGATGCCGATGATCTTGTTGATCGATCGCTGGCCGAGAAAGAGGTACGAGTAGATGCCAGCGCCCAGCTGGCGGACGTATCCGGCGCGCAGCAGGAACTTGTGGCTTGCGACTTCGGCGTCTGCCGGAGCCTCACGAAGGGTTGGGACAAAGAGTTTCGACCAGCGATGCATTGCGCGAATGAGTACTTTCCTGCGAATTTGTTGGAAACGGTTCAGCCATCATTCTAAATGCAGGTGTCGCCTCCACTCAGGAGAAGGCGATCACCTCGTAGTCCGCGACTTTCGGCAGCTCCACATGCAGGCGATCGCCCGAAGTACGGATTTGAAGCTTGTGGCCGGCGCGCAGGGCCTGAGCCGAGGCGATGTGGCTTCCTGCCGGGGCTTGAAATTCAACCTGCAATGGGCCGACCGGATACGTCTTTGAGAAGAACGGACGCGTCGCGTTCGGATTGGTGTAGTTGAGCAGGTGAAGCGCAAATCCAGGCTCAGTCTGCCAGCCGAAAAGCTGGATCAGGCCGTCGCCTTCGACGATGATCGGCTGGGGCTGATCTCGCAGCATCCAGTGGATCGAGTCGATGATAAGGCGGCTCAGATCGGGGCTGCCGGATTTCCAGAAGGACCGGTCGGTGTCGCCAGGGAAGTACACGATGCGGGAAGATCCCTGCTCACGAAAGATTGCGGCGGCCTCTTCAGTGTGTGGGGTGCGAGGGAAAACCATCTCCGGCGGAAACGCAGGATAGTGCGGGATGACGCTGAGGTAGCGCTGCTCGGCTGGAACAGGACTGAGCGGCACACGGAATTCCGCACCGGGTAGGATGGTCGTGTCTTTGAACGAGGCGAGGATCGGGTGCTCGCGATCGATGTTCATGTAGCTGTTGTCGAGCGGTCCGATTCTTTCTCCGCTCACTCCGGCGCCGAAAAGATCCTTGAGTGCGAGGTCCGGTCTTGAATTTCCCCACTCGTCATACTTCGAAGTTTCAAAAGTAGCGAGAATGCATCCTCCGCTGCTTGTGTACTCGCGGATCGCGGTGCACTGCGCATCGCTCATGAAAGCGGCATTGGGAATCAGGAGGGCTTTGTACTTTTTCAGCGTCTCGGCGCTGAGGTTGTCTTCATGCACGAAGTCGAAGAGGAAGCGGCCTTCGAGCAGTGCCGCGTACATGCCTTCGAGGTATTCCGCGGAGTCGATCGTCTCTCCGTTGAGCTTTCTGGTTGCTGTGCCATTTGAACCGTAGAAAGCGACGGTCTTCTGCGGATAGAGTACGGCGATCTCCGCGAGAGAGGCTCGATTGCGAAAGTGCGACTGGTTCGTGGCCAGCCAATCGAAGAACGCGCGTCCCGGCTCGCGCCAGCGGTTGTCCTGCACCTGCCCGCCCAGCCGGTGCAGCCACGGAACCATTCCGCTTGCAGCAGCCTGCGCTGCCCACATCGTCATCTCGGCAGGCGGTTTGCTCGTGTGGCGCCAGTCGATACTGCTGTTGCTGTAGGAGCCGACGACGTTTGTCACGGTACGCCCGTTCATAACCGATCGCGCGACGTGCCCCTGCTGCGCACACATCCAGACCGGCGTGTTGCCGGTGCGGCCCTGGTTATCCGCATTGAACCATGCTGCGACTTCGCCCAGGCGCTTCACATCTTTCACGGTGCGCATGCCGCCGCCGAGATTGCCGACATAAACGGAGTCGGCATTATGCTCCTGCGCGGTCTTCTGCCAGAGCTGCCAGACGGTGGCGATGCGATCCATGTAGATGTCGTAGTACCTGCGATAGACGGGGTTGTGTACGTCGGTCGTCTCCGGCGGAGTGCCTCCGGTCTGTTCGCGGTAAATCTTCTGACAGTTTTCGCAGTGGCAGACTTCGAGCGCTTCGGTTCCCGGCCAGCCATTCGTGTAGAAACCGTCGGGCATGTAGTGCTGGTTGATCTCGCGATAGATGGCTGGCATCTGCTCAGTGAAATACGTGCTGAACATGCAGGTCTTGTAGAGCCACGGACATTCGTTATGCCGGCGTGGAGTGCCATCGGCATTGTGCTGGAACCATTCGGGATGTGCCTTGAACGCCTCCTCGTAGGCGTAATTGCAATCCATGCGAGCAACGACACGCATCTTCTTCGCGCGGGCAGCCTTCGTCATCTCTCCGAAGAGATCGCGCGAGCCGAGGAACTCGCTGCGATGGTGATAAGGGACCTGCGTCGGATAGAACGCCATGATGCCGCCGCCGTTGAGCAGAACGGCATCGATGCGCAGCGACGCCCAGTAGTCCATCCACTCTTCCGGCTTCATCGTCAGCGGGTCGCGCTCGTTGAAGTTGATCTGGCCGCAGCGAAGCATCGTCTGGTACCACGGTGCGGCTTTGTCGACAGCTTCGGCGTTAAGTTTGCCTGCTGAAGTGGCGATCAGCGAAGCTGCGGACACAGCGAGAAATTCCCGACGGTTCATTCCTGCTCCTGCGAGGGGATTGCGAGGCATATTTTTCGGACGCCCCACTATAAAAGGTTGGCGATGGAACTGGCATGAACAGCCTTGCATTTCTTTTTCCGTGGCTGCTTCCTCTACAATCACGCAGTTGAACTTTGCTGCCCCTTGGAGGTCTCTTCGTGAAACTGCTTCAACGATCCATCGCCGTGGCGCTTGCAGGCGCTTCGCTCGCCGTCGCATCTGCTCAGCTTGAGGGCGACAAGATTAATACCAAGCCGACAAGCCATCCCGTGCCTTCGATTCAGGACACGGAGACGAAAGCGCAGCGCGATGCACGCATGCAGTGGTGGCGCGAGGCGCGCTTCGGCATGTTCATTCACTGGGGGCTGTATTCGATCCCTGCAGGCAGCTGGAACGGCAAGCAGGTGCCGGGCGTGGGCGAGTGGATCATGAACAACGCGTCGATCCCGGTGGCGGATTACAAGGCGCTTGCTCCGAAGTTCAATCCGACTGCGTTCAACGCGCATGACATCGTTGCGCTGGCAAAATCGGCAGGCATGAAGTACATCGTGATCACGTCGAAGCATCACGACGGCTTCGCGATGTTCGACTCGAAGGCGAACAAGTTCAACATCGTTGACGCGACGCCGTATCATCGCGATCCGATCCGCGAACTGGCGGAGGAGTGCAGGAAGCAGGGCATCAAGCTGGGCTTCTACTACTCGCAGGACCAGGACTGGACGTATCCGGGCGGAGCGGCTTACAAGACAGGCGATCACAAGCCGCCGAAGTATCACTGGGACAAGGCGCAGGACGGCGACTACGCCACCTACCTGCACGAGAAAGCCATTCCGCAGATGAAGGAACTGCTGACGAATTACGGGGATGCTCCGGCGGTGATCTGGTTCGACACGCCGACCGACGATATGACGCCGAAGCTTGCCGGAGAGATTGTCGCGCTCCTGAACAAGTATCCGAAGCTCATCTGGAACAATCGCCTCGGCGGAACCTACATGGGAGACACGGAGACGCCGGAGCAGTACATTCCGGCAAATGGCTATCCCGGCAAGGACTGGGAGTCGTGCATGACGATGAACGATACCTGGGGTTTCAAGTCTGACGACACGAATTTCAAGTCGACCGAAACACTGCTGCGGAACCTGATCGACATCGCGAGCAAGGGCGGCAACTATCTGCTGAACATCGGTCCGGATTCAATGGGGCGCGTGCCTGCTCCAGAGTCTGAACGCCTGCATGCAATGGGCAAGTGGCTGGATGTGAATGGCGAAGCCATCTACGGCACGACGCCCACGCTCTTTGGAGACGAGGCGGGAAGCTTCAGCAGGACGGAGAAAGGCAAGGACGGCAAGCCGAAGTTCATTGCTTCATGGAAGTGGCGTTCGACGACGAAGGCAGACAAGGTCTACATCGAGATCTTCGAGTGGCCGGCCGATGGTGTCTTCCATCTCGACAAGCTTCCTCGACAGGTGAGCGGTGCTTATCTCTTGGCGGATAAGAGCCACAGAGCTTTGAAGACGACGCGCAGCGGCAACGGGCTGGATGTTCAACTGCCATCGATGGCACTCGATCCAATCGCAACAGTACTGGTGCTGAAGACTTCGAAGAGCTAGGCATTTCATGAACAGACACGAAGGGCGCGGCTTATGCCGCGCCCTTCGTGTCTACATTGGAACCGCCTCGCGTTCGCTACTTGCGCGCGAGGTGGTCGTAGTTGAGGATCGCGTTGAAGACCAGCGCGTAAGAGCCGATGGTTTCTCCGCGATAGACGGGGTTGTTTGCGAAGAGCAGCACGTTGCCCTCGCCGAAGTGGGCGTCGACTACCACCGGCTTCTGCTCGATGCTTTGCGCGCCATCGAGAAGGCCGGAGAGCAGCAACTGCTTGGCAGTGTCGAAGCGCAGGATCACCTGCGGACGATACTGCGCGGGAATGAGGTTGATGTTATTGCGCGCCTGGTCTTCGTTCAGCGGCATCGCCTCCCACGGCTTCGGCTTCGGAGTGGCTTCGGGTGCAACGAAGGCGCGGTCTTCGGGACTGTCTTCATCCGTCGGACCGCCGCGTCCTGTCGGGCGCTTGGTCTCGTTGTCGATGCCGCGGCGGTTGCCGCTGCTGCTGACCGTATCGGCGATGGTGAAGGCCATGCCATCGGCGCTGTAGACGCCGAGGTCGCCCGTGTATCCGTTCGCGACAGGGCTCGATTTGTCGACGAAGATCCCATTCAGGATGCTGCCGACCACGTGAACATTGCCTTTAGGTGCAACGAAGACGCCGGGAGCGAGGCCCAGGTCGATGGCAAACTGCGCCGTGTCTTCAGAGGTGATGAGCAGGCCGCCCTTGTTGACGAAATCGCGCAGATGATCGACGCCCGAGTAGGTAAGGCCGGGGCGCATGTCAGGCGTCTCGTCCGTCTTGCCGAGGTTGGGTGTGAGTTCGGTCTTCTGCCATGGAAGTGCGTTGCCATACATGGGCAGTCCGTTGATGATCTGCTGCGTTGTGGTGCGGCCTACTGGTGCGAAGACGATCACGTCATACTTCGCGCGCAGGTTGCTCATCTGCGCGACCGTCTGCGTGCTGATGTAGTCGTAGGGAATGTGCTGGCGATCGAAGGCCTCGCGCCACCAGCCTTCCGTCTGCGTTGCGATCCAAGTGTGCATGAAGGCAATGCGCGGAGCAGGAGCCGCATGGGCCTCAACGCCCGGCATGGACGCCAGGCTGATTGCTTCGAGTCCGGATGTTCCGATGGCCGTTTTTAGCGCAGTAGCATCGGAGTTTTCGATGAGCAGAGTGCCGGCCTCGAAGTGATGCCCGTCCGCATCGAAGGGCTTTTCTGCGACGGAGATCTTTGCGTCTTTCAGCGTATAGCGCAGGCCGAGCAGAGAAATCTCGGATGCGTTGTTGATCGCGAAGATGCTGCCGCTGCCAGTGATAGGGCTTGCTTCCGCCGTGAGGTCGCTGACCTCGGCCATCTTCACTTTGAGAATGGCCGGATCGGTCACACGGACAGTCTTCACGTGGAAGAGATCACCGAAAGACCACGCCGTGTCGTCATAGGGATGCTTCTGCGGATCGTCCGGAGCCCAGTACTGGCGATCGAGCAGCGCATCGGCGATGCGTGAATAAGGCTGATCCATGCGCACGATGTAACGTCCAGCGGGAAGAGTGATCGGCTTAGGCGCGTCCTTCTTCTTGTCGTCGGTCTCAGGTGCTTTCGGAGTGTAGGTGAACGGCTCAGACAGCCGGCTGATCTCGACATGCTGACGCTTGAGCGTAGTCAGCAGCTCTGCCTGGCGGCTCGATAGCGGCTCGTCGAGGACGTACGCTGCGGGCCCGGAGTTCTGCGGCTTTTCGATCGAGCGCTTGCTCTTCTGGTAGTAGTTCTCGAGAAACTGCTGGCCGTTCTGCGAGAAGAATGAAAGTGTCGAGAGCAGCGCGGTCTGCTCATAGTTATTGTTATTACGCTGCGACCAGGTCACGACCGGAAGCGGAGGGTTCGGCTTGTACCAGGTACGTGCATATTCGCCCGGCTCGAGGATGCGCTTCTCCGTGTCCGCTCCGCCGTTGCCGAAGGTTTCATACAGGCGGCTGATGCCGTTGTGCATGGCGGCAAGAAACATCAGGTAGCCGGGCGACCAGGTGTCGAAATCTCCATGTGTGAAGACACCGGGCATGCCGAATGCGGTCATCTGCTGGATGTTGTTCCAGCCGAGCATCTGCCACTCGCCGTTGAGCAGCGGATCGACCCACGCATTGTATGGGCCATCGCCAACAGTGTTGTCGTAGAGGAACGGCACCGACTCGTGCAGGTCGTGCAGCACCTGCGCATGAAACTTCAACTGAGTTTCGAGCACGTTGCGCGTCAGGTCGAGCGTCATCGCCATGGCGTCGCGATTGTTGTCGTGTGCGACGTAGTGTCCCCAGTAGACGAGCCTCGGCCATTGCTGGCCGGGATGCGCTAGGTGCCATTTGTAGATGTCGACCATGCGATCGCGTCCGTCGACTTCGACGACCGGCGTGATCAGCACCACCATGTGGGTGCGGATGTACTGGATGTACGGCGAGTCATCGACGGCGAGCCGGTAGGCGAGTTCCATCAACGCGGTGGGAGCGCCGGTTTCCGTCGAGTGAATCGTCCCAGTGATGTAGTAGACGGGGAACGACTGCTTTACCAGCGTGGCAGCCTTCGCGTCGTCGAGGTTGATCGTGCGCGGATCGGCCAGCTGCCCCAGGCGCGCGCTGTTCTCGTCGAGCTTCTTCAACAGGCTTTCGTCGCCGATGGCCGCCGCGATCATCTCGCGGCCTTCCTCGGTGTGGCCGATCGAGAAGACCTTTACCCGCGGTGTGCTCGATTCGAGCAGGCGAAAGTATTTGTACACGTCCTCCGCGTAGGGCAGCATGTTCGGCGCGCCGGAGACGTCTCCGAGCACCTTTGCCGGAGTAGGCACAGTCTTCGACGCCGGCAGATAGTCGGTCAGCGGCGAGTTGAAAGAAGGATCGGTCGTGTATTGCTTGATGTGATCGGTGTAGGTCTGATCGACCGGCTGCTTAGGATCGCGAGCAAAGCTGGTGCTGATGTTGGTCTGGGCGAAAAGCGCGCCGGCGCATGCGAAAGAGAGACAGAAGAAGAGCAACGACCGGGTGCGGGACATCTGCAAGCATCCTTCGGGAGGAAAATTTCGTGGGAGAAACAGGTGTCATGAAGTCTAACAGGGACTGGCCGTCCGGGCGTTGGGCCTTCGGCACCCGCTCCCGTTGGTCGCGAATGAAGTTCGTCTTTGGAGAGGCTCAAAGGGTTCGTGCCTTCCCACCCAAGCCAAAAGCGGGCTTGGATGGGGCACCCGATTGATTGCCGATATCAAGAAGGAAAGGCGCGCCGAAGCGCGCCTTTCCTTCTTGAGCTATAAACGCGAGATCGCGACCAACGGGAGCGGGTGCCGAAGGCCCAACGCCCGTAGCGGCCAGCTACTCCCACTCGATCGTGCCTGGTGGCTTTGAGGTGATGTCGTAGACTACGCGGTTGATGCCGTGGATCTCGTTTACGATGCGGCTGGAGATGGTCTTGAGCACATCGTAGGGTAGCGGAACCCAGTCTGCCGTCATGCCGTCTTCAGAATGCACGGCGCGGATGGCGCAGGTGTAGGCGTAGGTACGCTGGTCGCCCATGACGCCGACGCTCTTGACCGGCAGCAGCACGGCGAATGACTGCCAGATCTGCTGATAAAGACCTGCCTTCTTGATTTCTTCGACGACGATGTCGTCGGCTTCCTGCAGCAATGCCACGCGCTCGGGTGTGATTTCGCCGAGGATGCGCACAGCGAGGCCCGGACCGGGAAAAGGCTGACGCTGCAGAATGTCTTCGGGCATCTTCAGATCGCGGCCGATGCGGCGGACTTCGTCTTTGAAGAGATCGCGCAGCGGCTCGACCAGCTTGAGCTTCATCGTCTCTGGCAGGCCGCCGACGTTATGGTGGCTCTTGATGGTCTGCGACGGACCTTTGACAGACGAAGACTCGATGACGTCGGGATAGAGCGTGCCCTGCACCAGCCAGTCCACGCCGCCTGTTTGTTGGGAGATGCGTGCGGCCTCGTCGTCAAACACTTCGATGAACTCGTTGCCGATGACCTTGCGCTTGGTTTCAGGATCGGTCACGCCGGCAAGCTTCGAGAGGAAGCGCGTGCTCGCGTCGACCGCGACCAGGTTCAGGCCGAGCTTGCTGCGTAGGTTGTCCTGCACCTTGAAGAACTCGTTCTTGCGCAGCACGCCGTTGTCGACGAAGACGCATGTGAGACGGTCGCCGATGGCCTTGTGCACCAGCACGGCTGCGACCGACGAGTCGACGCCGCCGGAGAGTGCGCAGATGGCGTGTCCGTCACCGATTTTCTCGCGGATGGCTGCGACCGTCGATTCGATGAAGTGGGCCGGCGTCCAGTCGGCTTTCGCCTTGCAGAGGTTGAAGACGAAGTTACGCAGCAGTGTCGTGCCCTGCTTGGTGTGATGAACTTCAGGATGGAACTGCACGGCCCAGATGCGGCGTTCGGGGTTCGCGATTCCGGCGACGGCATTGGCGGTCTTCGCAGTCAGATGGAAGCCCGGAGGCAGATCGATGGCCTCGTCGCCGTGCGACATCCACACGGTGAGATCGGTGGGCATGTCGGCAAAGAGCGGCAGCTCCTTGTCTACTACCGAAACTTCGGCATTGCCGTACTCGCGCTTATCGGCGGAGCGTACCTTGCCGCCCAGGTGATGGGTGATGAACTGCAGTCCATAACAAATTCCAAGGACCGGCAGGTTCATTTCCAGCACGGCAGGGTTTGCCGCCGGGGCGTCAGAGTCATAGACCGAGCAGGGGCCGCCGGACAGGATGATGCCCATGGGCTTCTGCGCGCGAATCTCGTCGAGAGAAGCGGTGCAGGGAAGTACGACGGAAAAAACGTTCTGCTCGCGGATACGGCGCGCGATGAGCTGCGTGTATTGCGAGCCAAAATCGAGGATGACGATCGATGAGGTGTCCACAGTTCAGTTTACTTGACAGCGGTTGGCTGCCGAAAGCCTTTCCACAGTTCGATGAAAGCGACCAGGCGGGCCACCTGGAAGAAGTCAGACGCGGCGAGATACAGGACCGTGACGAAGCCCCACCACAGGTAAAGCGAGCCCTGCGTCATTTCGGCGGCGAACGGCACAATGGTCGCGGAAAAGACCATGGCCAGCACCACCAGCGCCATCTTCACAATGCCCATGATGAAGTTGATTTCAATGAGCTTGTTTCTGAGCGGGCCCAGGCGCAGGCTTCTGCGGATGCTTTCGCCCATGCTGCAGCCTTCGAGCAGGCCGAGCAGCGGGGCGATGGAGAAGATCCAGCTGAAAAGCGTCCACAGAACGAAGACCGCAAGCGACAGGCAGATGATGAGCGCGAAGTAAACCACCAGGTTTGGTTCGGAGCCCGAAAGCGCGTAAGCCGCTGACCACTGGGTTGCACGAAACCAGAAGAGGACCGTGCCGCTGAGAAAAAGAATGCGCCAGAGCTGCATTACCACCAGCATGAGCGGGTTCGATGCCAGAGTGGGATCGTAGCGCCGCAGTACGGCGTTGCGGCCAACCCCGGACACAATCGACCAGGCGATAACCGCGGCCGGAGCAAGCCAGGCGAAGAGCCTGACCAGCGGAGGCGCAAGCACCGCGTAGATTCCGGCAGAGATCACTGCCGCGCGGTTCGGGTCGAGCAGGGAAAACTGGTCGAGTCCGACGCCGTTCAGTTGGGCGAGAGTCACCCTGTAAATATGAAGCCCCTGCCAGCCGAGGACGGCGAGCAGGGGAATTCCGAAGAGCCAGCGCCACGTGAGTTCAAGCACCAGCAGCGAAGGCCGGCGCCAGCACTCGCCGAGCACATGCACGAACGACTGGGTGCCGCGGATGGCCATCGCGTCTACTTGACCACGAAGTTGACGAGTTTGCCGGGCACGAGAATCAGCTTGACGACCTGCTTGCCTTCGAGTGCTGCCTTGATCTTCTCGTCGGCCAGCGCTGCGTCGCGCGTGGTGTCCTGGTCGGCATCGGCTGCGATGCGAACTACCGAGCGCAGCTTGCCGTTAACCTGGACAGGAATCTCGATCGCATCTTCCTTTGCCAGTGACTCGTCCGCCTTCGGCCAGGGAGTACGCAGCAGCTCGCCTTGTCCACCGATCTTCTCCCAGAGTTCGCAGGAGAGATACGGCGCGAAGGGAGCAAGCAATAACACCAGGTCGCGCAGCGTGTCTGCAAGCACTGCGTCCGACACTTCACCGGCTGCGATGGCCGGCTCGGCTGCGGTCAGCGTGTTTACCAGCTCCATGATGGCGGCGATGCAGGTGTTGAAGTGCCAGCGCCCGCTGAAGTCGATTGTGATCTTGGCGATCGTCTGGTGCAGCTTGCGCTGCAAGGCCTGCGAAGCCGGCGTGGACTGCGCAGCTCCGCCTGTATAGCCTGCATAGCGATTTACGAAGCGGTAGACACGCGAGAGGAAGCGGCTGACGCCTGCGACGCCGTCTTCCTGCCAGTCGAGATCGCGGTCGGGCGGTGCGGCGAAGAGCGCATACGCACGCGTGGCATCGGCACCGTAGCGGGCGATCATGTCGTCGGGCGAAACTACATTGCCCTTCGACTTCGACATCTTCGAGCCGTCCTTGATGACCATGCCCTGCGTGAACAGGCGCTGCACCGGCTCGTCATTCTTGATGAGGCCCAGGTCGCGCATCATCTTTGTCCAAAAGCGCGAATAGATCAGGTGAAGGATGGCGTGCTCGACGCCGCCAATGTACTGGTCGATCGGGAACCAGTAAGCAATGGCATCGCTGTCGTAGGGAGCCTTGTCGTCCTTCGCACTGGTGTAGCGATAGAAGTACCAGGACGAATCGACGAAGGTGTCCATCGTGTCTGTCTCGCGCCGCGCAGGCCCGCCGCACTTCGGGCAGGTCGCGTTCACGAACTCGGGGACACGACCCAGCGGCGAGCCGTTCTCCTGCGTAATGGCGACATTGTCCGGCAGCAGCACCGGCAATTGATCGTCAGGCACTGGAACGATGCCGTCCTTCTCGCAGTAGAGCATCGGGATCGGCGTGCCCCAGTAACGCTGGCGGCTTACGCCCCAGTCCTTCAGGCGGAAGGTGACGGTAGCCTTGCCAAAACCTTTCTCTTCCGCGAAGGCAGCCATCTTCTTTTGCGCTTCTTCGTTGCCAAGCGTGTTGAAGTCGCCGGAGTTGATCAGCAGGCTGTCCTCAGCCGTATAAGGCAGCATCGGCTCGGCGTCCTTGCCGGTTTCGGGATCGATGGTGCGGCGCGGCAGGATGACGATGCGTACTTCAAGGCCGTACTTCTTCGCGAATTCGTAATCGCGCTCGTCGTGCGCAGGTACGGACATGATTGCGCCAGTGCCGTAGTCGAGCAGGATGTAGTTCGCTACCCAGATGGGCAGGCGCTCGCCGCTGAACGGATTGATCGCGTAGTGTCCGGTGAAGACGCCATGCTTCTCGATCTCTCCAATGTCGCCGGCTTCGCGTGCTTTCTTCTGTTGCTCGATCAGGGAGGTGACTTCGCTCGCCAGCTTTTCGTCGGAAGCAGCGAATTCCTTGACGAGCGGATGTTCGGGCGCAAGCTGCACGCTGGTTGCGCCGAAGATCGTATCGACACGCGTGGTGAAGACGGCAATTTTCTTGCCGGTCTTTTTCGAGGTTTCAAGGAAAGGTAAAACTTCTGTCCCTTTGCCGCGCTCGCGTTCTTCGTCCTCCGGAGCGGACGCCGAATCTTCCAGGTCGAACTCAACCTCGGTGCCTTCGCTGCGGCCGATCCAGTTCTGCTGCATGGTCCGGACTTTTTCCGGCCAGCCATCGAGCTTGCCCAGGTCGTCAAGCAGCTCCTGGGCGTAGTTGGTGATGCGCAGGAACCACTGCTCCAGGTCGCGCTGTTCTACCAATTGATCTTCGTGGCGCCAGCAATAGCCGTTGATCACCTGCTCGTTCGCCAGCACCGTCGCGCACTGCGGGCACCAGTTGACCTTGCTCTTCTTGCGATAGGCCAGTCCCTTTTCGAACATGCGGATGAAGAACCACTGGTTCCAGCGGTAGTAATCCGGCAGGCAGGTGGTGACTTCGTTGCGCCAGTCGTAGCTCAGTCCGAGGCGATCCATCTGCCGCTTCATGGCGGCGATGTTGCTCAGCGTCCACTCGCGGGGCGGCGTGTTGTTCTTGATGGCGGCGTTCTCCGCCGGCAGTCCGAAAGCGTCCCAGCCCATGGGGTGCAGCACGTTATGCCCCTGCATCCACATATAGCGGGCAAGCGCGTCGCCGATGGCGTAGTTGCGCACGTGGCCCATGTGCAGCTGACCCGAGGGATAGGGCAGCATTTCGAGCACGTAGTACTTCGGCTTGTTGCTGCTCGCCGGTTCCATGGCGTAGAGCTCGGGCTGCTCGGCCCAGCGCTGCTGCCAGCGGGGCTCGATCTCAGACGGGTTATAACGGGCTTCGCGCTCCTGCGGAGAAGTCGCGGCCTCAGAAGGGTTCTGGCTGACAGACATATGAACTTCTATTGTAAATCGGGGTTTTCCCGCGGGTTTAAGAGAGGAAAATTCTTACCTCAGGGCTGAAGCCTCTGATTTTCCAGATGGGTGGCCCATTCAAGCCCGGTTTTGGCTTGAGTGGGGAGGCACGAACCGCTGGGGTACCCCATGTCTCGATTCTGAGACATGGGAGTCGACGATCCCACATCTCAAAATCGAGACTTGCGGCATCCAGGTTTAAGCGCTCAAATTTAAGCTTTGACCAGCTTCCCGACCAGACTCCGCATGGCCACCACGTTTTTCCGGTCGTCTTCAGGATCATCCACCGGTGTCTCCGCAATAAAGGCGCAATGCGCGAAGCGCGGATCGTTCAGCAGGCTGCGGAAGGGCGCAAGCCCCATCGTTCCCTCGCCGATGTGCTGATGGCGGTCGAGCTTGGAACCGAGTGCGGCCTTGGCGTCGTTCATGTGCCAGACGCGCACCTTGTCGAGGCCGATGGTCGATTCGATGTGCTGCACGGTTGCGTCGTAGCTTGCCTCCGAGGTCAGGTCGTATCCTGCGACATGACAATGGCAGGTATCGAGGCACGCGCCGACGGGCACGTGCGATTCCAGCCGCTCAATGAGTTGCGCGACCTGCTCGAAGCTGCCGCCGAGGGAAAACTCCGCGCCCGCTGTGTTTTCAATGAGGATGCGGAAGCGGTCGCCGGAAAGATCGAGCCCGTGGGTGGCTTTCGAGATCGACTCGGCGGCCAGATCGAGACCCTGTTCGCGCGTCAGTCCGCGCCAGGAGCCGGGATGCAGCACCAGGTACTCCGCCTGCAGCGCCAGCGCTCGTTCCACCTCGCCGCGAAAGGCGATGATGGATTTCTCGCGGACCTCCTCCGACTGGCTGCACAGGTTCACGAGATAGCTGGTGTGAATAACCAGTGGCATGCAGTCGTAAAGGCCGCGGAGGCGATGCATCTCCGCGCAGTGCTCGGGAGCGATCTTTGCCGGGCGCCACATGCGCGGGCTCGAAGAAAAAATCTGGAAGGTGTTTGCGCCGATTTCCTTTGCGCGTTCCGCGGCCTTGAAGACGCCGCCCGAGGTGGAAAGGTGAATGCCGATACGCGGGGAAGCCATATCGCTTAGTGTAGATTTTTGATTGGAGATGCTGCCAGCGTCCCGGGAGAAGAGACACCATGCCAACGATCATTACCGCAGACCGCCTCATCAACTCCGGCCATTCGCTCGAACAGCCGGTGGTGGTGATCGAAGACGGCGTTATCACCCGCATCGGCACGCGCAAGGACATGGAAGTTCCTGCCGGTGAGCAACTGGATTTTCCCGGCGGCACACTGCTGCCGTCTTATTTCGACATCCATATCCACGGCAGCAAGAACCACGACGTGATGGAAGCGACACCGGAAACCTTTTCGACTATCGGCAATTTTCTTGCCGGACATGGAGTCGGATCGTACCTGGCAACCACCGTCACCGCGCCCTGGGATGCGACCCTGCGCTCGCTCGAAGGCATGGCGAAGCTGATCGGCACAGAGATTGAAGGCGCGCGCCCTCTGGGCATTCACCTTGAAGGACCGTTTCTCTCGCCGCACCGCAAAGGCGCACACCCGGAAGACCTGCTGGTCATCCCCACTGTCGAAAAATTCAACGAGCTGTGGGAAGCTGCCGCGGGCCAGATTCGCCTGATGACCATCGCGCCCGAGCTGCCGAATGCGCTCGACGTGATCGCTCGCGCCAAGTCGCTGGGCGTACGCATCAGCATGGGGCATACCAACGCCGATACCGCCGAGGCAAAGGCTGGAGTGAAGGCTGGCGCGGATTCCGCGACGCATACCTTCAACGCCATGCGCCCTCTCGACCATCGCAACCCTGGCATCGTGGGCGAGGTGCTGACGAACGACGATCTTTACGCCGAGCTGATCTGTGATGGTCTGCATGTGGAACCGGAGTGCGTGCGCATTTACTGGCGCTCCAAGGGTGCCAAGCGCGCAATTCTCATCACTGACGCGATGGCTGCCGCAGGCATGCCCGATGGCCATTACAAGCTGGGCCAGCTCGACGTGCAGGTGAAGGACGGCGTCTGCACGCTCGACGGCGATGCCCGGGTGCTTGCAGGCAGTGTGCTCACTCTCGATAAGGCAGTAAAGAACTTCGCGTCGTTTACCGGCGCAAAAATGGAAGACGTCGCGAACCTCGTCGGCCCGAACCCGGCGCGAATGACCGGCTTCGAAGACCGCACAGGCGCACTGGCTGTCGGCCGTTCTGCCGATGTGACCGTGCTGAATGCCGCGAATGAGGTAGCCGCGACCATCCTGCGCGGGCAGCGGATTCACTGAAAATTGGCGGAAATCGGTTATCCTTGAAGAAGTCCACTGTAAATTTCTGAACTTCTTTGAGGCGCCGCATGCGTATTCCGCTTCTGGCTCTTGCTGTTTCTGCCTTCGGAATCGGCACGTCGGAATTCATCATCATGGGGCTGCTGCCGAACCTGGCGGACAGCTTCCACGTCAGCATCCCCAAGGCCGGCATGCTCGTTACCGGCTACGCGCTCAGCGTGACGGTTGGCGCTCCCATTGTGGCCATCGCTACCGCGCGCATGGAGCGCAAGGCCGCGCTCCTGCTGCTGATGGGCATCTTCACCCTAGGCAATCTAAGCTGCGCGCTTGCCCCCACCTACGGATTGCTGATGCTGGCGCGTGTGGTTACCGCGCTCTGCCATGGCGCATTCTTCGGCACCGGCAGTATCGTTGCGGTCAACCTGGTTCCGAAGAAGCAGCGGGCTCAGGCTATCGCGCTTATGTTCTCCGGGCTGACGCTCGCCAATGTTCTCGGAGTTCCCGCGGGAACGGCGCTCGGGCAGGCATTCGGCTGGCGCTCCGCCTTCTGGTCGATTGTTCCCATCGGCGTCATTGCTGCCCTGACGATCCTCTGGCTTGTCCCGAAACAACCCAAAGGCAGCAGCGAACTCATTCACGAGTTCCGCATCCTGCGCAAGCCGCAGGTGCTGCTGGTGCTGGCCATGAGCACCCTGTGCTCGGCCTCACTCTTCTGTGTCTTCACCTATGTCGCGCCCACGCTTGAGACGGTGACAAAGGTTTCTCCGCATGTGGTCACGATTGTCCTGCTGCTCTTCGGGCTTGGCATCACCGTCGGCAACCTGCTCGGCGGATGGCTGAGCGACTGGAAGCAGATGCCCTCGATCATCGGACTCATGGTCGTGCTGATCGGTCTGCTGGCGGCGCTTTACTTCGTCGAGCCGTACGCGATTCCGTCAATGGCGGGCATTCTGCTCTGGGGATTGGCGCAGTTTGCCGCAGGCTCTCCACTGCAGTCGCGCATCGTCGAGCAGGCGCACGCCGCGCCCAATCTCGCTTCAACGCTAAACCAGGGTGCATTCAACTTCGGCAACGCAACCGGCGCTTCGCTCGGCGGTCTGCTGCTCACCGCCGGATATGGATATCGAGCACTGCCCTGGGCCAGTGCCGTGGTTACACTCGTAGCGCTGGTGCTGGCGGTGATTTCGCACAAGCTCGACCATCGCGAATTGCGCGATGTGCAGACGACAGAGGTATTGGCCTAGGCGGTTTCAAAATACCGCGAGAGTTGGCGACGTTTGGACAGCAAGAATCCTGGGCTTCAGCCCCTGAGGAACGGTGTCGTCGAGTGCGGTCACCTCAGCGGCTGAAGCCGCGGCCTGCCAGTTGCTCGAACTCTCAGAGATATCGCACCTGCCTAGAAGCTGATCCGGTACGCCGAGGCATACTTGCAGCCGGTATCTCCAGGCAGCTTGATATGCAGCCCGTCCGGCTTCTGCTCAAACGTTAAGGGCGCGCTCGAACCGAGCAGTTCTACCGACTTAACAGGACTCGTCCCGGCAATGCCGCTGTGCAGCGATTGGATCGTCGCCTCCTCGCCCTTGGCACAAGTCATCTGGATGGCATAGAGCTTGCCGTCTTTCGTCGTGAAGCGGAAGTCCTGCGGCGTGTAGCCAGCGTTATCGGTGTCGTGGAAAGATCCCGACTGCACCTGCGTTGGGCCTTCGCCGAAGGTTGTCCACGGGCGCGTTCCGTAGATCGCTTCGCCGTTTACCTTCAGCCATCCGCCAACGGAGAGCAGCACCTGCTGCACCTCATCTGGAATCGTGCCGTCAGAACGCGGTCCGATGTTCAGCAGCAGGTTGCCGTTCTTGCTGACCACATCGGCAAGCAACTGCACGACGAACTCCGGCGTCTTGAAGGTGTCGTTCTGAATGTATCCCCAGGACTTGTTGCTCACCGAAGTATCTGTCTGCCACACCTGCGGCAGAATGCCCTGCGCCTGTCCGCGTTCGATGTCGAAGACTCCCGAGTGCGGTGCCATGGCCGTGTACTTGTAATTGATGATGCCTATCGTGCCCCGCTTCGTGGATTCGTTGTAGTAGTACGCGGCGAAGTCGGCGAGATATGGACGAATCGAGGCCTGCCCGATCCACCAGTCGAAGTAGATGAGGTCGGGATGGTACTTGTCGACGATCTCCGACACGCGTGCCAGCCAGTCCTGGGCGTAGGCCGGGCTTACGTAAGTCCAGTCGGTGGAGAGAAGATCGCTGTTCTCGTAGCTGCGCGAGTGTGCAGGTCCATAAAATGCCGCGTACTTCGGATCGTTTACGTCGGAAGGTTCCTTGCGGCCTTCATCGAGAAACCAATCGTGCTCGACGCGATGGAACGATGCGCCAAGGTGGAGACCTTCGGCGCGAACGGCGCTCGCCACTTCACCCGCGAGATCACGATGCGGCCCCATCTTCTTCGCTGTCCAGTCGGAGAGGTCGCTGTCGTACATCGCGAAGCCGTCGTGATGCTCGAAGACAGGAACAACATACCGTGCACCTGAATCTTTAAAAAGGCGTGCCCACGCCTGCGGATCGAACTTCTCGGCCTTGAACATCGGAATGAAGTCCTTGTAGCCGAACTTGTCGAGCGGTCCGTAGGTGCTCACCTGGTGCTTGTTGATGTCCGTGCCCTGCGTGTACATCTCGCGCGGATACCACTCGTTCCCGTATGCCGGAACCGAGTAAAGCCCCCAGTGAATGAAGATTCCAAACTTGGCGTCGCGGTACCAGTCGGGCGCTTCGTATTTCGCAAGCGACTGCCAGTCCGTTGAGAACGGCCCGGCCTGTCCTTCTTTCCGCACCTCGCTCAGGATGGCGCGACGCTTTTCGTCGTACTTCGCGCTGGCCTTCTGCCATTCCTCATCGATCGCTGCGGCGCTCTTGCCTGAGGAAGGCGCATCGGGGCCGGCCTGCGCAAGCATCATGGCCGGCATGAGGCAGGAGGAAAGAGCCGTCAGCAGAGTCAGTCCTCGTACTGCGGCAGAGAAGCGGAAGGAAATTCGGTGTGCCATAGGATTGGCACGAGTGTATCCGAGGAAGGTGCAGGAGGCTACCGTATTGATAGCCTCCTGCGTTGAAAGCTACATGCCTGAAAGCTGTTTGGCGCGCCCTGCGGCGGCGTAGAGGTCGATCCGCGAATAGACGCCGAAGCCGGAGCCGTTGTCGAGGAAACCGCCGCCGGGGCCTTCGGTTTCGGTGAGAATCTTGTCCGCCTGCTTGAGGGTCAGCGACGGGAAAGCGACGGTCAGCAGGTATCCGGCCTCGGGCGCCAGCTTGCCTACGTCTTCCTTCTTCTTGGCTTCCTTCACAAAGACAACTCCCAGATCGTAGGTCTGCGTGACGTTGTAGAAAGCCTGGTTCGCGGCAGCATCGTGGAAGCGGCTGGAATCCTCCTGCGCACAGGCAGTCACTGGCTTGCCGCAGCGTGTCTCAAGCACCTTCGCCAGCTCCGTGCGCGCCTCGACTACTTCGGCGCGAAAGTCGGTGATTGCAGGAGCGCCCTTGATCGTCTGCCCCATATACAGGGGATCGTTCGCCAGCAGATGAGCCATGTCATACAGGGCAAGCGTTCTGCCGCCCAGCACATCCATCGCGTAATGCGCGCCAATGATGATGCGGTCATTGCCGAACTCTGCGCCGCGAGTCACCATCTGCTGGTAGCGCTGCGGAACCAGCAGTGCGAGCAGCAGCGAACCGGTGTAGCCGTAGGTTGTGTGGCCGCTTGGATACGACGGGCTGTTCGTCAGGTCCATGAGCGGACCGTTGTTGTACATGGCATTATCTACCGGTTTACCGGCGGCGTCCGTGCCGGTGATGCGGAGAACAGACGGTTCTGTCTGGAATGGCCTCGCATCGCCATATTTATCAGAGTCCGGAGCACCCGCCGGCTTGTTATAGGCCCGCCCAAACGGGTCCGGAACTCCGTGCATGTCCTTGAAGATCTGCGCTGCCTCGTCGGAAACAGGCTTTGTGCCATTTGTGGTGCCGTTCGCGAAGAAGTATTTTCCGGCGTTGGAGTTTTTTCCGGAGGTAGAGGCCGAGTAAGCGAGAAGCTCGATTACCTTTTGCGGAATCGCGTTCGCGTCCTGATTCTTATCCGTAGCGCTTGCAATGTAGGCCGCGCTCAGGCTGCTGCCCAGGCCTTCGGACAGATCCGCAAGTTTCGGCAGTGAAGAGATAGCGTCGCGCATCGACTGCTGCTGCTGCCCGGCAAGTGGATAGAGGGTAGGTTGATGGATGGTTCCCCTCTGGATCCCTCCGGTAACGTCGAGGTTTGCCTTGAGGGCGGCTTTGCCGGCATCGGTAGCCGACAGGGCTGAAACCGGAGCCAATCCTTTGAATGCCGCAAGATCCGTAGCTGTCTGCGCCGCTGCAGCGAAAACCATGGTCGAGCACAGCGCCGCCATGCCCAGAAATATTCTGCCTTTCACGATCCCTGATGCCTCCCGAAGCTTCTCTTCACAAATCTAGCAGTCCTCGACGTGCGCGGTGGGAGTCGTCACGAACTTGTCCGCCTTTCGTCACAGTCGGATGCGTCATTCGAGGATTCAGCACGTTTTTCAGGGCCATTTTGAAAAATTGATCTGCCGCCGTCAGCCAGTCCGGCTGCGCCGCGGATTCAGCCGCGATCTCAGACCGTAAGGGAGGCGTCCTTGACAACTCTTGTTCGCGAGGCATAAATTTTGTCACGTTTGTATACGGATTCATTTTGCGTCACGCACGCAAAGTATCTCCGAATGAGCATGTTGGCGGCACGCTTCAGCAGGTGCCAAAAAACTGGCGAGATGCATTCCTCGAGAAATGTATCCATTCTGAACCAGGAGTGAGTTATGACTTTGTGGGGCAAAAGTGCGCGCAGGCAAATCAGCAGGCAAATTATCGGTGCGGCGGTATCGAGTCTCCTGCTTATCGTCTGCCTGATATTCGGCGCTGGAGATCTGTTTGCGCAGGTCGACCAGGGAACCATCACCGGAACCGTACAGGATCAGAGCGGCGCGGTCGTGCCGTCGGCGGATATCACGCTGACCAGCACCGACACCGGCCTGGTGCTGACCAGGAAGACGGACCAGAGCGGCGTTTACGTCTTCTCGCCGGTAAAGATCGGCAACTATACGGTCACCGCCGGCGCTGCCAACTTTCAGAAGGCGACGCTCGGCGGCATTGTGCTGAACCTGAACCAGCGCCTCGAAGCGAACCTGACCCTGCAGCCGGGCAGCTCCACGCAGACGGTTACCGTGCAGGCGGACGCCGCGGAACTGCTGCAGACTGAGGACTCCTCGACCGGCCAGGTCGTCAGTGCGCAGACGATCAACAACACGCCGCTGAACGGACGCAACTACGTGTTCGTCGCCCAGCTGGCCTCCGGCGTTACGCAGTCGAACGGCTCGCGCGGCCAGGGCAACGGCGACTTCAGCGCCAACGGTCTGCGTGCCGAGCAGAACAACTTCGTGCTCGACGGTGTCGATAACAACTCGAACCTGATCGACTTCCTCAACGGCGCAACCTATGTCGTAAAGCCTCCGCCGGACGCTCTCGCCGAGTTCAAGGTACAGACCAGCAACTACACCGCCGAGCTTGGCCATTCTGCCGGCGCGGTGCTCAATGCCTCGATCAAGAGCGGCACCAACAAGCTCCATGGCAACCTGTGGGAGTACTGGCGCAACGACGCGCTCGATGCCAAGGACTACTTCGCGCTGACCAAGCCGGAGTTTCGCCAGAACCAGTTCGGTGGCACCATCGGTGGTCCGATCATCCCCAACAAGCTCTTCTTCTTCGGTGACGTGGAAGCGACGCGCATCATCTTCGGGAACACGGGCACTTACTCGGTTCCGACGCCGCTCATGCGGCAGGGCAATTTCAGCGAACTGCTCAGCCCCAGCCTCACTGGCAACAGCTCGCCTGTGACGCTTTATCAGCCGGGCTCTGACGGAACTGCGCTGCTTGCCTGCAACGGTCAGCAGAATGTTTACTGCGCCAACCAGATCAACTCGGTTGCGCAGAAGATCCTGAACATGTATCCGCAGCCGAATGCAAACGGCGGCAAGACCTACAACAACTACGTCATCAACACGAACGACATCAACAACACCGTTAGCTGGGATGGCCGCCTCGATTGGAATGCATCGGCCAAAGATCAGGCCTTCTTCCGCATGAGCTCGTCGAACCTGCGCGGCGATTACCCGGCACCGTTTGGACCAGTGCTCGACGGCGGCGGTTACGGCTCCGACGGCCCGACCCAGAACATGGGTCAGAACTACGTCTTCAGCGAAACGCACGTCTTCAATCCCGGCCTGATTAACGAATTCCGCTTCGGCTACAACTGGGCGCACGCGCAGTTCCTGCAGCAGAGCGCGAACACCAACGTTGCGGCCCAGGTTGGACTCGGCGGCATTCCGTTCCAGGCAAACAATGGCGGATTGCCTACGACGTCTATCTCCGGACTGAGCGGCTTCGGTTCACCCGGCTACTATCCTTCGATCGAAGGCGAGAACGTCTTCCAGATCCTCGATAACGTCACGAAGGTGCTGGGCAACCACACGCTGAAAGCCGGCGTGAGCCTGCAGAGCATTCGCGTATCGGTGACGCAGCCGATCAATCCCCACGGCTCGTATAACTACGACGGCTTCTTCACGTCGAATCCGGCTGCAAACTTCACCGGTTACGGTGTAGCTGATTTCCTCGCCGACTCGATGTACAGCGCCGGTGTTTCGAACTACTTCGGCTTCCACGACGCGCACTGGTACTACTCCGGCTACTTCCAGGACGACTGGAAGGTTCTGCCGTCGCTCACGCTCAACCTTGGACTGCGCTACGACTACTACCAGCCGACCTATGAGCAGAACGACAACATGGCCTACTTCAACATCAATTCCATCAACGGGCCTGCTTCAGGATCGGCGCAGTACCTGCTGCCCAAGGGCGCGCGGAACACCCCACTGGCTCCTGCTTTCCTCAACCTGATCGCCCAGGACAACATCAGCCTCAACTACAGCAACAACCGCTCGCTTGCTCTTGGACAGAAGACCAACTTTAGCCCGCGCGTAGGCTTCGCTTACAAGGCGACGCCGAAGCTCGTCGTTCGCGGCGGCTACGGCATCTTCTTCGGCGGACTCGAAAGCACCGGTGGTTCTCCGAATCCCTCGTACAACTATCCGTTTGCCTTCGCGTCGAACTTCCCGTCGCCTGCATGCGCGAACGGAAGGTGCGCGACGAACGGCATCAGCCTGAACACCGGCTTTGCCGACGCCCTCGCAGTCGGACTGCAGAACTATCTCTCGACGCCTTCACTGGTTGGTGGACAGCTCCAGACCAAGACGCCTTACACCGAGCAGTTCAACCTTTCGACGCAGTATGCTTTCAGCTCTACGCTCTCGCTGACGACTGCCTATGTCGCCAACGTGTCGCGCCACCTGCAGGCCCTGACAGACCAGAATGCTCCCGTCGGACTTGTCGGCCCCTCGGACAGCTCGCAGGCCATTCGCCCGTTCTCGAACTTCGGCGGCGCACAGTACGACCTCTACGAGGGTGTGGGCAGCTACAACTCACTGCAGGCGACGCTCGAGAAGCACGTCTCGAACGGCCTCCAGTTCACCGCTGCTTATACCTACTCGCATGCACTGGACGACACCGCAACTCCGCTTGACGGTGGCACCAACGACTTCCGCAATGCGAACCTGTATCCGATCGGGATCGAGTACACCACATCTGATTGGGATGTTCGCCATCGCTTCACCTTCTCCGGCGACTACCAGCTGCCCTTCGGCAAAGGCCAGCGCTTCCTCAACCAGGGCGGATTCCTCAACGAAGCGGTAGGCGGCTGGTCGACCGACCTGGTCTTCTACGCGCTCACCGGCAATCCCTTCACCGTTACGCCTGACAACACCGGCGCAAACGGAGCAGGGCAGCGCCGCGCCATCCTGACCGGCGATGCCTTCGCGTCGGGCGGCTCGGCAGATGCCAGCAACCCCGGAACTTCCTGCGCGACCTCTACCCGGAACGTCGACCACTGGTACAACCCCTGCGCCTTCGCCAATCCGCTTTCCGGTACGCTGATTCCGAACACGCAGACAGCCACGAACCCTGTGGGAACGCCCATCACCAATCCGTACCAGGCACTGGCCTACCTCGGAACCGCTCGCAACCAGGTCGCCGGTCCCGGCTACGAACGCATCAACATGAGCGTCTTTAAGAACTTCGACACGATCCGCTCGCAGTACCTGCAGTTCCGTGCCGATATCTTCAACCTCTTCAACACCCCGGCATTCGGGCAACCGAGTGTGGAAACCAACGCCAGCAGCGGCGGCCAGATTACGAGCACCCGCTCGCTGGGAAGCTTCACTCCCAACTCCCGCTTCCTGCAGGTCGCTCTGAAGTACTACTTCTAAGCGCAATGAGGGACGCCCACGCGGCGTCCCTCATTGCTTTGCTCTCTGGAGATTCTTATGCCTTCGCTCCCCTCGTTGTTTTCACCTTCAAGACGCTCGACCGCACTTCTTTTGGGAGCCGCCCTGGCAACTTCTTGTTCGCTGCTCGCACAGGAAGCCCCACAGCTGAAAGAACAGAATGGCAGGCATGAACTGCTGGTCGACGGCAAGCCTTTCCTCATGCTCGGTGGGCAGATCAACAACTCCAGCTCCTGGCCGGAGACGATGAAGAACGTCTGGCCGGAGATGGAGGGCATGCACGCCAACACCGTCGAAGCCCCCGTCTACTGGGAGCAGATGGAGCCCAGCCCCGGCAAGTTCGACTTCTCGCTCGTGGACATGCTGCTGAGCCAGGCGCGCGAGCATCATTTCCATCTCGTTCTGCTATGGTTCGGCACCTGGAAGAACGGCGAGATGCACTACGCCCCGGAGTGGGTGAAGAGTGACACGGCCCACTATCCGCGCATGATCGATGAACGCGGCGAGCCGATCCAGGTACTGTCTGCGAACTCGCAGGCGAATCTCGATGCCGACCGCAAAGCCTTTACCGCGCTGGCCCATCATCTGCGCGAGGCCGATGGCACCCAGCACACCGTCGTCTTCATCCAGGTGGAGAACGAATCGGGAGCGATCGGCTCGGTGCGCGATCACTCACCCGCCGCGCAAAAGCAGTTTGCAGGGCAGGTGCCTTCGGAGGTCGTGAAGGCCATGCACAAGTCGCCAGGAACATGGACCGAGGTCTTCGGGCCCGACGCAGACGAGACCTTTCAGGCCTACTCCATGGCCCACTACATCAACGAAGTCGCCAAGGCGGGCAAGGCCGAGTTCCCGATCCCGATGTATTGCAACGTGTGGGTGCAGTACTCGCACGGCTACGTGATCCGAGGCCGCCAGATGCCCGGATACGACTATCCCAGCGGCGGCCCGATCCAGCCGATGATCGATGTATGGAAGGCCGCAGCGCCGAGCATCGACATTCTTGCCCCGGACGTTTACACGGCAGATCGTGGCGCACAGAAAGAGCTGCTGGCCACTTACGCACGGCCTGATAACCCGCTGCTGATTCCTGAAACCGGCAGCGGAGACGCCTTCGCCCCCGGCCTGTTCTATGCGCTCGGCCTGGGCGCTATCGGATTTTCGCCGTTCGGCACCGATCAGACCTCATGGACTTTCAAGCCCGGCGAGGTTCCCAAGGCGCACGCGGAAAGCTACGAGCTTCTGGAGCCGATCGATCAGGTCATTGCCAAGCTGAACTACGAAGGCAAGCTCAAGACCGCCGTGGAGGAAGCAGGCAAGCCGGAAGAGACGCTGACCTTCGGGCGCTGGCAGGCTAAGGTCGGCTTCGGCTTTCCGCAGCGGGACGGCGAGCAGCACGCTCCCGGCACGGAGAAGAACCTGGGCCGCGCGCTTGTCGCGCAGCTTGGGCCGGACGAGTTTCTCGTGACCGGCATCGATGCACGCGTGACCTTTTATCTCGCCGACGGAGAGAAGGGCCACGCGCAGATTCTCAAGGCTGAAGAGGGTGTCTACGACGGAGAAACCTGGACGCCGTCACGCATCTGGAACGGAGACCAGACCGATCGCGGACTGAACTTCAAACACGAGCACCAGGTGGTGCGCATCCGGCTTGGAACGTACTAAGAAGGGGAGGGCCGGATGCAACCACATCCGGCCCTTCGGTTTTACTCGCCCAGCTTGCCGTGCAGCCACGACGACAGATGCGCCGCGCTCAGGCGAACTCCAAGAAAGAACTGGCCGAACGAAGCATACACAGCGCTCACCTTGTCAAAGCGCATCTCGTAGATCAGCTTTTTGAACACCAGCGGATCCTCGGCGAACAGGTCGACGCCCCACTCCCAGTCATCGAATCCGATGGAGCCGGTAATGATCTGGCGAACCGAATCGGCATAGCGGCGGCCGATCATGCCGTGCTCGTGCATCATCTTCTGGCGGTCTGCCATCGGCTCGGTGTACCAGTTCACCTCTTCGCCGCGCTTACGATCCATCGGGTAAAAGCACAGGTACTTCGCCGGCGGAATCGAAGGATAAAGCCGCGACGCCAGCGAATTGCCGATGCGCGCCGTGGCTTCGTGAATGCCTGCATTCCATTCCGGAGTGCCCGGCTCCAGTCCCTTTTCCGCAAGCGCAGCATAGGTCTTCGCTGACGACTCGTACAAGCCAAGCTCGACCACGGAAACGTAGGAATGGGTCGGCTTCAGGTAGGCGAACAGGCGCAGCTGCGCAAGCTCCAGTTCAACCCGGTTGAGATCTTCGAAGGTGTTACGGAAGTGGATCAGCAGCAGGTCCGCTTTGTGGCCAATCTCAGAGAAGAGAGCCGACTGGTTCGGATGCTCCTTGTCCGCCGGGCCATGCTCCCAGTGAGCGAACAGCTCCGAAGCCTCATGGGCAATCTCCTTCTGCTCATGCGCGGGAAGCTGCTTCCACTTCGTCCAGTCAAACTGGAACATCTGATGCAAAACAGCGGAACCCTCAAGCGTCAACGGTACTGCAGGTAATTCTGGCAAGGATCGATCTTCCTCTCTTCGCAGGGGAGCCGAGCTCGCCTGGAACCAATATTCAAAGGGCGTAGTGCCGAAGCGACTTCGCGTAAAACCCGTCATCTGCCAAGCGCGAACGGGACTTATCAGAATAAACGGAGACAGCTTAAGATTCTGTGATGGGGAGGGAAAGTGACGTCAATCCTGGGGGACAAAGGAGACGTCTCAGAACCAGATTAGAGTTCCGCAAGAGATCATTTGATGAATGGAATGGTAGGCACGATTGGATTCGAACCAACGACCTCTACCGTGTCAAGGTAGCGCTCTAACCAACTGAGCTACGCGCCTGTGCGTTGTGGTGACTTGTTCATCATAGCAAAGAATTCGGGGTCTGCGCCGTCTGGACGCGGGTTATGGGGCGGTTTTTCCGGTGGAATTCTCTTTACTGGCGATCCGGTTCTTACTGCTGTAGTATCAAGTTTTTATGCGGCTGGCCGTGTGGGTGCCCCAACACCCTGCGCATCCGCAGACCGGAAACATGAAAGATCTTCGCGCCGCACCGAATCAGCTCACCCTTCTACGACTCTGCATCATCCCTTTCCTGGTGCTGGCTGTTCTCGACGGGCATTTCTGCACAGCCTTCTGGCTCTTCGTCCTCGCCGGGGTCACCGATGGGCTGGATGGCCTGCTGGCGCGTGTGCTCGAACAAAAGACCCGGCTGGGGCAGTATCTCGACCCGGTTGCCGATAAGCTGCTGCTCAGCACGCTGTTCCTGGTGCTCAACCACGCCGGGCTGATCTCCCGCCGGGTGACGGTGCTGGTCTTCGGACGCGACCTGGGCATCCTGATCGTGGCGGCTATCCTCTACGCCAGCATCGGAATGCGGGATTTCCGGCCGAGCATCTTCGGCAAGATCAACACCTTCGCGCAGATCGTGGCGCTGCTGACGGTTCTGCTCAGCAAGTTCTACGCCCCGCCTTTCGTTCTGGCCACGCGGCATCTCGCGCTGCTGGCCACCGTGGTCTTCACGACGGCGTCCGGCTTCCACTACGCGTTGAGGATCACGCGCAAGCTGAGTTTTTCTACTGAACCAGCGCGTTAGGGCCGGACTTCGTCGTCGTCCGGGTCTCCATCTTTTGCCTGGGTTTCTTCGAGTGCCATGTCGCGGAATTCGTCCGAGTCAAAAACCTCGCCGCATTCCTGGCATTCCACATACTCGATGTCCTCTTCACGAGCGACAACGCGAACTTTAGGATGTTTGCAGGGGCTTCCCATTGATAGACCGTGGAAGTTTGTATGATATCGCCAAGATTGTATACTGGGCCGATTTTCTGTCAAATGGATATCTCCTGAACGGCGTTTGGACCGAATCGAGGCGGCATTTGCGCATCGGCGCCATTCATTTGAATTCGTGTGTGAGCGCTCCTATACTGTAGGTAGGACATGGAGTGTCCAGACTCTCACTATGCTCAGGCTTACCAAAAAAGCGGATTACGGACTGATGGCACTGAAGTTCCTGGCCGAGCATCCCAATGCGGCCTCGCTCAGCGCCAAGGACATCGCCGAGGCTTACCACATCCCGCCGCAGTTGCTGGCCAAGATTCTGCAGCGCCTTACGAAAGAGGGTCTGCTGCGCTCTCATGCAGGGATGAATGGCGGCTATACGCTCTCCCGCGATCCGGCCGGTATTTCTGCTTTTGAAGTGATTCGGGCGATCGACGGTCCGCTTTTCATCACTTCCTGTGTCACAGACACAGGTTCCTGCGACCTGAACAACAGTTGCACCATCAAAGAACCACTGGCACGCGTCAACGACAGCATTTCGGACGTTCTCAAGAAGATTACGATCTCGGATCTGGCCGAAGCCGGCCAGGCGGCGAGCGCGAATCAGCTGATTAACATCCAGCTTGCCACATCGTAGAAGCTTGTAAAGCAGTGCAGGAGAAAGATTACAAAATGAGCACAAACATCGACGGAACCATCAGCGTACCGGCAGGAGTCCACCTTCCGATTTACATGGACAACCATGCCACCACGCCGCTCGACCCCCGGGTGCTCGAGGCCATGCTGCCTTACTTCACTGAGAAGTTCGGCAACGCCGCCAGCCGCAACCACTCCTTCGGTTGGGTCGCGGAAGAGGCTGTCGAAAAGGCCCGTGAACAGGTCGCCAAGCTGATCGGTGCAACCGCCAAGGAAATCATCTTCACTTCCGGCGCAACCGAGTCGAACAACCTCGCGATCAAGGGTATCGCGGAGATGTATCGCGAGCGCGGAAACCACATCATCACCCAGGTCACCGAACATAAGGCCGTCCTCGACACCTGTAAGCGTCTGGAGAAGTCCGGCTACCGTGTAACGTACCTGCCGGTGAAGGCAGACGGTCTGATCGACATCGAAGACCTGAAGCGTGCGATGGACGACAAGACCATCCTCGTCACCATCATGTTCGCAAATAACGAGATTGGCGTGATCCAGCCGGTTGCCGAGATCGGCAAGCTCTGCCACGAGCGTGGAGTGATCTTCCACACCGACGGCGTTCAGGCTGCAGGCAAGATCCCGGTCGACGTCAATGCGATGAACATCGATGTGCTGTCACTCTCGGCACACAAGTTCTACGGACCGAAGGGTGTTGGCGCGCTGTATGTTCGCCGCCGCAATCCCCGCGTCCAGATCTCCGAGCAGATCAACGGCGGAGGCCACGAGCGCGGTATGCGTTCGGGCACGCTGAACGTTCCGGGTATCGTCGGCCTGGGTAAAGCTGCTGAACTTGCCCGCGAAGAGATGGATTCCGAGATGAAGCGTCTCGCCGGTTTGCGCGATCGCCTGAAGGCGAAGTTTGACGGCGCGCTCGACTACATTCACATCAACGGGTCGATGGAGCATCGCCTCCCCGGCAACCTGAATGTGAGCTTTGTCTATGTAGAAGGCGAATCTCTTCTCATGGGAATCAACGACATAGCGGTTTCGAGCGGATCTGCCTGCACCTCTGCGACGCTTGAGCCATCTTATGTATTGAAGGCTCTCGGGCTCGGCGACGATGTCGCGCACAGCTCGATCCGTTTCGGCTTTGGACGCTTCAATAATGAAGCAGAAGTCGACTATGTGGCTGATAAATTGATTGATGTAGTGCAGAAGCTCCGTGAACTCTCACCTCTCTACGAGATGGTGAAAGAGGGAATCGACATCAGCAAGATCGAGTGGCAGGCGCACTAAGTCATAGATTTTACAAGGAGATATATACATGGCATACAGCGATAAGGTTATCGACCATTACAACAATCCACGCAATGTAGGCCAGCTCGATAAGTCCAGCCAGGAAGTTGGAACTGGTCTTGTCGGCGCTCCCGAGTGTGGTGACGTCATGCGCCTGCAGATCAAGGTGAACCCTGAAACCCAGGTCATTGAAGAAGCAAAGTTCAAGACCTTCGGCTGCGGTTCGGCGATTGCTTCTTCGTCGCTGGCGACCGAATGGGTCAAGGGCAAGACTGTAGACGAAGCTCTCGATATCAAGAACACCGATATCGTGAAGGAACTGGCGCTTCCTCCGGTCAAGATTCACTGCTCGGTCCTGGCGGAAGACGCCATCCGTGCTGCGATCGGTGACTGGAAGAAGAAGAACGGCGTAGCCGAAGGTGAAGCCGTAGCGCAGCCAGTCGCAGCCCACTAACGATTCGTAATCCTGGGGCGGACCGGGGAGTTGCCCGGGCCGCCCTTTCAGGCTTAAAGGACGAAAATGAGTACCACGCAGCTGACAAATCTGAGCGGCCAGAAGCCCGCGCCGAAGGGAATCGAAGTAACGGATCGTGCCATTGCGCGTATTCGAGTGGCCATGGCCAAGGAAGGCATTTCGCCGGCCGAGGGCGGACTGCGTTTGGGCGTGCAGGGCGGCGGCTGCTCGGGGCTTTCCTACAATATCCGCTTCGACACCCAGCCGCGCGAGCGGGACCGTGTCTACCAGTTCGACGATGTGCGGGTCTTCGTCGATCCCAAGTCTTTCATCTACCTGCACGGAATGGTTCTCGACTATGAAGAGACGCTGATGCGGCAGGGCTTCAACTTCATCAATCCGAATTCGAGCAAGTCCTGCGGCTGTGGCTCGTCCTTTTCGTCCTGAGCCATCAGTTCCCCAAATGCCAGATCAAGAAACAGAATCCGTCGCAGCATCCTGCTGGTCGTGCGGTGCCTCGCTGGGCACCGGCAGCCCCATCTGTTCCAGTTGCGGGAAGGTGCAGGCCACCTCGGCAGATGCTGATTACTTCGCGGTGTTTGAACTATCCCGCAAGCTGAACATCGATACAAAGGCTCTCGAGCGCGGTTTCTATAAGCTCAGCCGTAAGCTGCATCCGGATCTCTACGCGCAGGCACCCGTACAGGAACAGCAGTGGAGCCTCGATCAGTCTTCGCTGCTTAATGACGCGTATCGCGCTCTTAAAGATCCCGTCCGGCGCACCGAATACCTGCTCACGCTCGAAGGAATGAAGCTGGAGCCGGAAAAGGGCGACGCCGGTAAAGCTGCTCGTGCTCCTGCAGATCTCCTGGAAGAGGTTTTCGAGCTGAACATGCAGCTGGAAGAGATGCGGATGAACCGCAAGATGGGCGAGGACGATCCGCAGTTGCGTCAGGATCTCGTCAATGCGAAAGACCAGTTCGAGGGTCAGCTTCGCGACAACGATATCCAGATCCAGAATCTGTGGGCGGCGTGGGATACGGCGGTCGATGCAGGTGACCCGTCACAACAGGATCAGCTCAAAACACAGATGGTAGCCTCGCTGGATCGCCGGCGTTATATCCGTAACCTGGTGCGAGACGTAAACGAGACGCTCGAGTCGTAAAAGGAAAGTTATGCCACTGGTAAGAATCTCTGTCCACGACACAATGGCGCCGGAAAAGCGCAAGTCGCTTCCCACCCTCGTTTACGAGGCGATGCGTAAGACCATCAACATTCCTGCCGGCGATCTCTTCGTTGCGCTCACCGCGCATGCTGAGGGTGAGCTTGTCGTCGATCCCAGCTTCAGCCTCCTGGGTGCAGCTGCCGATCGTACTGGCGACTTCGTGCTGGTACACATCACGATGCGCGCCGGACGCACTACTGAGATGAAGCAGTCGCTTTATAAAGAGATCGTCGAGGGAATCGGGCAGGGAACCGGCATCGCGCCCGGAAATGTAATGATAGTGATCGCAGAAAACGGATCGCCCGACTGGTCCTTCGCGCATGGCGAGGCGCAGTTCGTGCTCAGAGAACAGGCCGAGGGCAAGAAGTGACAAGCATCGTAGGCATCGATCTCGGCACCACCAACTCGCTGGTCGCCTACATGCAGGGTGAGCAGCCGGTGGTCATTCCCGGCGAGGATGGATCGAACCTCGTTCCTTCTGTCGTTGCAATTCCTGAGCCGAAGACGGTCATCGTGGGCCATGCCGCTCGTGCTCACCTGACGACGACTCCCGACAAGGTGATCTACTCGGCCAAGCGCCTGATGGGCCGCGGCCTCGAAGACATCCAGGAAGAGCTGGCGCTCTTTCCTTTCCGCATTGCGGAAGATGTTCAGCCGGGCGAGGTATTGCGCATTCAGCTCGGCGACCAGCAGTTTACTCCGCCTGAGATCTCCGCCCAGGTACTTCGCCGTCTCAAGAAGAACGCCGAGCGCTACCTTGGCACAGCCGTGACCAAGGCCGTAATCACCGTTCCGGCCTACTTCAACGACGCGCAGCGCCAGGCGACTAAAGACGCGGGCCGCATGGCCGGTCTTGAGGTCATGCGCCTCGTGAACGAGCCGACAGCAGCAGCGCTCGCCTACGGACTCGACCGCCAGAAGGACGGCATTGTCGCGGTCTATGATCTCGGCGGCGGCACCTTCGATATCTCCATCCTCAAGCTGCATGAAGGCATCTTCGAAGTCATCGCCACCAACGGCGATACGCACCTCGGCGGCGACGATATTGATAACCTGCTGATCGCGATTGCTCTCGACGACCTTCATGGCGACCTCAATGTCGATTACCGGAAGCACCCGGAAGTCGTGCAGGCGATCCGCCGCGAGGTGATCGACGCAAAGATCGCTCTCTCGTCGCAGCAGATGGCTCGCATCAGCGTAGACCTGCCTGACGGCAAGGTCTATCGCCGCGAGATCACGCGCGAACAGTTCGAGCAGATCATTCAGCAGGTCATCGATCGCACCAAGGGGCCATGCCTGCAGGCGCTCAAGGACGCCGATCTTCAGCCCGAGCAGATCGACGAGGTTGTCCTTGTCGGCGGGTCTACAAGGATTCCCCTGGTGCGCCGCCTGACCGACGAGCTTTTCCACCTCGGTGCGCGCGGCAAGAAGCCGCACACCGAGCTGAATCCCGACGAAGTGGTCGCGCTCGGCGCGGCTGTCCAGGCGCACATCCTCGAAGGCGGCTCGGCTGCTACCGAGGACATGCTGCTGCTCGACGTCACCCCGCTTTCGCTTGGCATCGAGGCGCTCGGCGGTGTTGTCGCAAAAATTGTGCAGCGTAATTCGACCATCCCCGCCTCTGCGACTGAGCATTTCACTACGGGCGTAGATGGCCAGACGAACGTTGCCATCCACGTCGTCCAGGGCGAGCGCGAACTCGCAAAGGATTGCCGTTCGCTGGCACGCTTCGACCTCAAGGGCATTCCGCCGATGACGGCCGGGCTGCCGCGCATCGAGGTAAAGTTCCTGATCGACGCGAATGGCATCCTGCACGTCTCGGCGCGCGAACAGCGCAGCGGCAAGGAAGCTGAGATTGAAGTGAAGCCGACCTACGGGCTGACCGACGAGCAGGTCGAGACGATGATCCTCGACTCGTTCGACAATGCCGAGGAAGACTTCCAGCAGCGCCAGCTCATCGAGGCGCGCAACGAGGCGAATACGATCCTCTCGGCTGTCGAGAAGGCTCCGGCCAACGCGGCATGGAATCTGCTCAGCGATGAAGAGCGTTCGCAGATTGCCCTTGTGTCTGAGGAGCTACGCCTTCTTAAAGACGGCGACAACCTCGAGCTGCTCCGCGCAGGAACGGGCGCTCTCGACAAGGCGACCCGACGCTTCGCGGAATTGATGATGGAAGGCGCAGTAGCCTCCGCCCTGCACGGCGAGACCATGGAGTCCGCAGGTGAGAAACTAGGAGAGGGACCGACCGCGCCGCATCCCTTTGCACCGGCAGAAATCAAGAGAGATTCAGCAGAATGACAAACCAGAACGCCCAGGCAATCGACCTCAGCAAACCTCCGGCACCGAACATGGTGCGCGTCACCTTCATGCCCGAGGGCACTACCGTCGAGTTTGAGTACGGCACCATGCCTTACGACCACCACGGCAAGCCGATGTCGTTCCTCGATGTGGCAGAGAACTACAACATCTTCCTCGATCACGCCTGCGGCGGATCGTGCGCCTGCACTACCTGCCACCTGCTGGTGAAGGAAGGTGCTGCGAGCGTCAGCGAAGCCGAAGAGGACGAGCTGGACCGGCTGGACCTCGCTCCTGGCCTCGAACTTAATTCGCGCCTCGGCTGCCAGGCCGTCATTACCGGCCCCGGCACCTACGTCGTAGAGATTCCCAGCTGGAATCGCAACTACGTCTCCGAAGGCAAGCCCCTCACCCTGGCCGAAAAGAAGGATTAAGGAGCAGATATGCCACGCGAAATCCTGTGGAATGATTCAGAAGAGATTGGCATCCAGTTGCAGGAAAAATTTCCGGATCTCGATCCGTTGACCGTCCGCTTCACCGACCTTCACCAGAAGGTCACCGAGCTTGAGGGCTTCGCCGACGACCCAACCAAGTCGAACGAGTCGAAGCTGGAAGCCATCCAGATGGCCTGGTATGAAGAGTACAAAGACGCGCAGTAACTAGTCCCAGCCGAAGGCCGAGCGAAAGAGTTCAAATTCGCTCGCCTTTTCCGGTTCCAAATAGATAGACAGGATGTCGAATCGAACCGGTACATCCTGTACTGGCAGCTGCCTTAGATACTGGCGCGCCAGTCTGCGCAGCACGCGCCGCTTGTCTTCGTCGACCGCGGCCTCTGCCGTTGCGAATGCCCGGGTGGTCCGCGTCTTTACTTCGACAAAGCAGAGCGTTCCGCTCTCCCATGCAATCAGGTCGAGATCACCTCTCACCTGTCCCGACTTCCATCCTCGTGCGACGACGGTAAAGCCCTGCCGGCGCAGGTAAAAATACGCAGCCAGTTCGCCGCGGCGGCCGGTAATAAGGTGCGCTGCTTCACGGTGGTTGCGGCTGGACGCGCGTTCCAGCCGGTAGATGACGTTTTCAAATAGCCTGGTTCGTATGCCCGGGGGAGAGGTCATCTCGACATTGTCGGTTACGAATGGGTAATCGCCAAGACACTTTAGTCATGTGCGGCTATTTAATCAGCCTGGCGATCTCGCTTTCGAGCCGCGCAGTGATTTCTTCCGCGCTGGCGTTGGGGGCGAAGGTGATGGGAGAGCCCACCCGCACATGCAGCTTGCCGGAGCGGAACCACTTCTGGCGGCCCATCTTCATCTCTCCCAGACCGGCAAGACCGACGGGCAGCACCTGCGCCTTCGATTCCTGCGCCAGCAGGCCAATTCCGGGGCGAAAGCGATGCAGTTTGCCGTCTTCGGTGCGGTGGCCTTCCGGAAAAACCACCACGTTATAACCCTGGTCGAGAGCTTCGCCCGCATGTTGGAAGCTGCGCCGGAAGCCGGCGCTGCGGGGCAGCGGAAAGACGTTGAAGACCCCGGTGACGACAAGGTAGGTCAGCGGTCCGAGCAGGTTCAGGATTCCCGATCCCTGGTTGCGGCTGTGTCTCCAGTCGGCGAGCATGTTTGCCGCCATTGCCGCAGCAACATGCCGTCGCATCTTCGCAGGCAGCGCGTACAGGATCAGCGGAAGGTCATAGGTGCTGACGTGGTTGGCAACGATCAGCAGGGGCTGCGATGGCGGCTGCGCCAGCTCGCTCTCCACGCGAGGATTCGCGAGCAGCCATACCAGCGGACGCAGAATCATCTCAGTGAAAGCCACGCGAGCCGCTTGTGACGGCCAGCTCCATGTCCATTTTGGATAGATCTCATCTCCGGCGACGGCTTGCTGTACCGGCTTCGCCGCCTGGGCCGGCATCGCAGCGGAAGCTTCGCTCATGCCCAGCGTCGACTTCAACTGCCCCAGGGTCGAGACCTTTTCGAGCATTGCATCGCTCAAAGTCAGGCCCATGCGCTGTTCGAGTTCGGCCTGTAGCTGCACGCGCCCTAGGCTGTCGAGGTGAAGGTCTTCACCGAGGCGCGGGTCTTCAGCCAGACCGTCCGCCGAAGCGCCGGTGATCGAGAGGATCAGAGCCAACAGGGGATCGCTCACCTCGACCACAGAGCCGCCTGCCGCCTGCTGTGCATTGACCCACTCTGCAACCTTCCGGCGCTGGATTTTACCGGTCGAGGTGCGAGGCAGGTCGAGCTCCGGCCAAACCCGCCACTGGCGGATACGCTGATAATCGGCGAGCCGCTCGTTGGCCGTGATGACGGCCTTTTGCGCAGCCTCCCGGCTGCCGCGAAAGAGCAGCACCGCAAAGGGCTCGTCGCCGCCGGATGCGGCAAGCGGGACGACCGCCGAAGCTTCGACACCGGACTGGGCGTTGAGCGCAGCTTCTACATCTTCGGGATGAATGTTGAGGCCGGAGGAGTTTACGATCACCTGGCTCTTGCGGCCGACGAAGCGCAGCTGGCCCTGCTCGTCGCGCGTGGCCAGGTCACCGGTGGCAAGCCATGGGGATTCGTTCTGCTGCATCGCCCCGTTCCGCCAGGTCGCGGTCGAGACCATGTCACCGCGCACCAGGATCTCTCCGTCCTCGCGAATCTCTACTTCGCGGCCGGGCAGCACCTTGCCTATGGTTCCTTTGCCGCGCTTGAAGGGGTGATTCAGGGTGATGAGCGCAGCGGTTTCTGTCATTCCATAGCCTTGGATCAGCGCGAAGCCGAGCGTGCTCCAGAAGGATTCGAGCTCTGCGGGTAGCGAAGCGCCGCCGCACACGAATGCCCAGAACTTGAAGCCGAGAGCGCGATGTACCCTGCGGAAGCGCCACCAGCGCTTCCATACCTTCTCACCCGCAGCCGCATCAATTTCTATTTCCAATTCGGGATAATCGATGTTCAGCGCATCGCGAAGCAACTCGAGAACGCGAGGCACCGCCGCCAGCACCGAGATGCGCTCCCGCCGCGCCGTTTCCATCAGGCGCTGGGCCTGCAGGCGCGATTCGTAATGGACTTCGGCGGCGAGCAGTGGTGGAACCCACAGCCCCATGAATTGCCCGAAGACATGGCTCAGCGGCAGCGTATGGAGAAAGCGCAGCGGATGCACGAAGCGCTCATAGCGCAGGTATTTCTGTATCTCGCGCTCGATCGGCGTCACGCTGGCGAGTACATTGCGATGGGTGTGAACGATGCCTTTCGGCTCAGCGGTGGTGCCGGATGTGAACAGAATCTGTAGCGGGGTGTCGAGATTCAAGGTTGGTTCGACAGCAGGGCTCTGCGCTGCGGTAGAGAGGAGTCCGGCCAGCTCTTCGTACGGGAGCGTTGCAGATGCTGCATCGAGCGGCCCAAGCAAGGCAGCGTCTCCCACGATCAGCTTCGGCTGTGTTTCTCTAATGACGCGCTTCGCGAAGTCGAGGCTGCCGGCCGCGTCAAGCGGAACCGCGATGACGCCGCGCATGATGCAGCCGAAGAAGCAGCCGGCCCACTCCGGCCCGTTCTGACCCCACAGCACCACGCGGTCGCCAAGCCCGATACCGCGCCGCATCAGTTCTGCTGCAAAGCCAGAAGCCGCATCCGCAAGCTCAGAGTAGCTGGTGGATGTGCGGCGGTTGCCGCGATAGGTAACGATGGCCGTCTGCTTGCCGTGCCTGCGGAAGTCTTCGACAAAGGTTGCAAGATGGGGACGCATGAAAACTTACAGGCCCCCGAAACGCACGCCGGTGAACTCTTCCGACATCTGCCACAGCTCGAGCGAGGTCATTGCGTCGTAGGCATTGGCCTCTGCGCGCACCTCCACTGGGTAGCCACGCATTTCCTTAAAGCCGTCCGGTCCGTAAAAGCCCCCGCCATGCACCCCCGGAGAAACCGCACCATATAGCGTAGGCAAAGCACCCTGCGCATCGGATTGCCCGAACAGCGGCAGCAGCAGCCCGGAGACAAGCCGCGAAGACAGGCTGGGTTTCTGGCCGGGTCCGGCTTTAAACAGGTTTGTGTTCGAGATGCCCGGATGGACGGCGACGCTCAAGATGCCTTCGTGCATTTCCCGTATTCTGCGATCGAGTTCGAAGGCGAACAGCAGGTTCGCGAGCTTTGACTGCCGGTAGGCCGGCCAGGGCTCATACCCGCGATCCCAGTTCGGATCGTCGAGGCGAATTTTTCCCCCGCGATGCGCGATTGAGCTGACAGTCACGATGCGCGCCTCATGTGCCAGTAGCAGGACCGGCAGCAGCAACCCCGTAAGCGCGAAATGCCCGAGATGGTTTGTGCCGAACTGCAGCTCGAAGCCATCGGCGGTAAGCTGCCGCGCAGGCGGGGCCAGAACTCCGGCGTTGTTGATGAGCAGATGGAGCGGATTGCGGTCATCCACCAGCATCGCGGCAGCACGGCGAATCGATGCGAGGCTGGCCAGGTCCAGCTCCAGGACCTCAAGCTGCGCGGATGGAATCTCGTTCAGGATGCGCTGCTTTGCCTGCGACCCTTTTTCGGCACTGCGGCAGGCGAGCAGAACAACCGCGCCTGCTCTTGCCAGCTCTTTGGCTGCATGGAAACCAATGCCGCTGTTGGCGCCGGTAACGAGCGCTCGCCTGCCTTGCTGCGACGGGATGTCTCTGGTCGTCCATTGAGCCATAGTGGTCGTATTCCGGTCAGGCGATCTTACGCAGCCTGATCGTGAGCCTCGCCGAGTGTGATGCGTGCAGTGATCTTCCGGCGTCCTCGCAGGTAAGTGATCCCGATGGTGTCGCCCACCTGGTGGCGGTTCATCACGTCGGAAATATCCTGCGTATTGGTGATCTCCTGGCCATCGAGGCCAACGATCAGGTCGCCGCCAAGGTAGATCTGGATGTTGCCGAGATATGCCGTCTGGTTGCCGCCGCGCAGCCCCGCGCGCTCCGCCGCGCCGTTGGAAAACGTGCGCTGAATCAGCACGCCGTAATCTGCCGCCAATCCCATTTGCTCGGCAAGGTCAGGGCCGATCGGCAGAGAGACGATACCCAGCGAAGGCCTGCGTACGCGGCCATACTTCTGGATGTCTCCCAGTACCGCCTTTGCCGTATCGATGGGGATGGCAAAGCCGATGCCCGCGCTCTGCTCCACGTTCTCATTGGGATTCGTAGCGATGAGCGAATTGATGCCGATCACTTCGCCGCGCGAGTTGAGCAGCGGTCCGCCCGAGTTGCCGGGATTGATCGCGGCATCGGTCTGGATGGCATTTTCAATCGGCGCGCCCTGAGGATTGTGAATCGAACGAATGGCGCTGATAATGCCCGAGGTCATTGTGCCCTGCAGGCCAAAGGGATTGCCGATGGCGTAGACCTTCTGCCCTACGACGAGATTCTTCGAATCGGCGAGTACCGCTGGACTCAGGTTCGGAGCGTCTATCTGCAGGACGGCCAGGTCATGGCTCGGATCGGTGCCGATGGCGCGCGCCTTGTAGCGGCGTTTGTCAGACGTGGTGACCTCAATCTGCTGAGCGTTCGCAACCACGTGATAGTTCGTGAGAATGTGGCCCTGCTTATCGAGAACGAACCCCGATCCCTGCCCCTGCTGCGGCACTGCCTGGAAGAAGAAATTGAGCGTCTGCGTCTGGCTTGTGATGTTCACTACCGATGCCAGAGTCTTCTTGTAGACGGAGATGTTGTTCATCTCTTCCGCGTCATACTCCGGCGCGGCATGAGCCTCGGTCAGCGTAAGCGAGGAACCGGAGGCATTGCCGGCTAGCGTACGAAGCCGGATGGGACCCGAGTCGTGCGACGTGAGATACCAGAAGCCGCCAACGATAAGAAGGACGATGACAATCCTGCGAAAGGTCATAACGTGTTTCAACCACTTCTATTTTAGAGGTTTCTGAACTTCAGTTGCGCGATATGGCCTGAAGTTGGGCATAAACCGCCGCGGTCTGCAGACGGGCCGATTCGAGGTCGCCATCGTTGCGGATGACGTAATCGGCAAGGGGAATCTTCTCGCTGTCCGGCTTCTGCTGCGCCAGCCGCCGCCGCGCATCGGCTTTTACTTCATCGATGGATAGCTCAGGAGAGTTCTGCATCACGCGTGCCACGTACCGTTCGATACGCATATCCTCGGGCGCGGTCACGAGGACAATCCGATCGAAGCGCTCGCGCCACCCCGGCAGGCTGCCCCCCTGCGTGTCGGCCTCGAAGATCAGCGCCGACTCCACCATGGCAATCGCTGCCGGATCTTCCACGAAGAGCCTTTCTGCCCATGCCTGCTGCGCGGCGATTACCGCGGGATGCACCAGCCGGTTCAGCTCCGGGAGGCGGTGCTGACGAAAGGAAAGGTCGGCGAGCCGTTTTCGGTCCAGCTGGCCGTCAGGCCGTACCACTTCGGGGCCGAAGTGATTGACGATGGCGTCGTAGACATCATGACCTGGGCTCATCAGCGTGCGGCCAATCTCGTCGGCCTCGATCACGTGAGCGCCCAGCGTTCGGAAGATGGCTGCAACCGTCGATTTGCCGCTTCCCAGGCCGCCGGTCAGTCCAACTCGCAGCATTCTTCTCCAATGGAGCTACACTCAAACCATGCAGCTTCCCGAAACGATTGTATGCCCCGTGTGCTTCAGCAGGCTTGCAGAGAGCGAGGACAAGCTCCGCTGCCTTGGATGCTCCCGCCTCTATCCAATCGTGGACGGCCTGCCGGTGCTTCTGCCCGGCCGGGCCACCCTGCCCGCTTCGCAGGCCTAGTGCGGATGCCCGTGAAAGAAAGGGTAGACCATGCGGTACGCGATCAGCGTTGCGACCACGATGGCGACTGCCAGGAGCAAAAGCATGACTCCCCAGCTCGGGCCGAAGGAAGAATCGGGAGGGTTCTTCTCAGGATCACGGTTCATCTTCATTGAGTCTAATCATCTCCCATCGAACGATATTTGGGTTTTGCCAAAACAGGATTTCGGACCTGAGAAAACCATCCATACCGGTTTTGCGTATCTCATGCACAAGCACCTTATCGCAACACTCCAAAAGAATCGGGGTCTCTTTATATGCGGAGGGATTCAAGGCATGAATAGCAGCAGGGTAGAAAAGTTTTCTGTCGCCGAGCTGACAGGTCTTCGCAACGAGCTCCTCCAGCCCGGCATCGACTCACGGCAGGCAGCAGAAGTATTGGCTTCGTTTCTTACCGGCCGTGGATATGGCGTCGCACCGGACACCGCGTTTGACGCGGTCGTTCGCCTCGAAGGCATGGGTTGCTCCTATGACATGATCCAGCCCGAGCTCGAACGTATTGCGTTGGTAATGTAATTTGATCTGTGTCAAGTTCTTCCTGTCCTGCGAAAGGCCCAAATCGCTCAGTTGATTTGGATTGGTTCCGAATATCTTTTGGCGGAGTAATTCTCGGATTTCCTTAATCTGATATTGAGAGCAGAAAAAGGCGCGGCCACTGGCCGCGTCTTTTTTTTGCTCCCTCAATCGCCGAAAGGATGACCATGAGCAACATATTCGAAAAGCTGGGCGTCAGCATAGAGAACTTCGGAAAGTGGATGGTGGATGCCATCAAGGACACCGTCAGCCTGGCCATAAAGGTCGCGACGATCCTGAAAGCCGAGAAGCCGCTGGAAGCCCAGTTCGTTTCAGGCCTGTCCACCATCGTGGCAGATGTGGAAGCCCTGATTGCTGCCTCGGAGTCGGCCGTCACCACTGAAGGATTCAATCTCTCGGCGGACACGGCAGCCTACCAGCAGTTCCTTACCTTGATCGCCGACTTCAAAAAGCTCGCCCCGATCGTCCAAGAAGCCGTCGACATTCTCGAAGGCAAGCAGACGGCCGCCTAAATCACAACGGGACCCTTGCAGGAACAGGCGCCCGGACCCGCGATCCGGGCGCTTTCCTGAAATTCATCCAGATTTGCCTCAAATGTGCGACCCTGCTGCATCGAAGGAAATATGCCAGGACTCTCACAGCGCGTCGCTATCGTTACCGGATCCAGCTCCGGCATCGGGCAGAGCATCGCCATCCACCTTGCCCAGCAGGGAGCGAACGTGGTCATCAACTACTCGCGCTCCAAAGATGGGGCGGAGCAGACGCTTGAAACCGTGCGCAAAGCCGGTGTCGACGGTCTGATCGTGCAGGCAGACGTCTCGAAAGTAGACCAGGCCCGCAGCCTGGTCGAACAGGCATGGATCAAGTTTGGTAAGGCCGACGTGCTGGTGAACAACGCCGGGTACGAAAAGCGCTCGGATTTCCTCGAGGTCAGCGAAGAAGACTACGACAATGTGCTCGGCGTGAATCTGAAAGGACCGTTCTTCCTCACGCAGGCGTTCGCCAAGCGGCTGAGCGAGGCGAATCTGCCGGGACGGGTCATCAACATCAGTTCCGTCCATGAAGACATGGCCTTTCCCCACTTCGCCAGCTACTGCGCCAGCAAGGGAGGCCTGCGCATGCTCATGCGCAACCTCGCCGTGGAACTGGGTCCGATGGGCATCACCGTGAACAACATCGCGCCGGGCGCCATCGCTACGCCGATGAATAAGTCGCTGCTCGAGGATAAGCCCAAGCTCAATGCGCTGCTCTCGCAGATTCCCCTGGGGCGTCTGGGTACTCCGGAAGAGGTGGCGGCGATGACGGCCTATCTGGCTTCTGAAGACGCGAGCTACGTCAATGGAGCGACCCTGCTGATTGACGGCGGCCTCACGCGCAACTATCACGAGCAATAGCAACTGCCGCAGCCCGGAGTGGATCAAACCCGGCAGCACAAGCAACAAGTCAGGAAGGCCAATGCACACGTTTCGCGTCTGGGCGCCGAACGCCCGGAAGGTTCAGGTTAAAGTTGGGGAGAAGCTGCATCCGCTGACCGCGCAGCCCCACGGATGGTGGCAGGCCGCGGTCGAAACGGCGAAGCCGGGAAGCGACTACGTCTACCGTATCGACGACGACACGCTCGATCTGCCCGATCCACGCTCTGCGTTTCAGCCGGAGGGAGTGCACGGCCCGTCGCGAGTGGTCGATCACGCCGCCTACCCATGGAAGGATGCTTCATGGAAAGCTCCTTCGTTTGAAGACGCCATCGTCTACGAGCTGCATATCGGCACCTTCACTCCCGAAGGTACCTACCGCGCCGCGCAGCAGCACATCGGCGACCTGAAGGATCTGGGCATCACCCATGTCGAATTGACCCCGGTATCGGCGTTTCCCGGCGTACAAGGCTGGGGATACGACGGCGTCGATCTGTACGCGCCGCATGCGCCCTATGGTTCGCCGGACGAGCTGAAGGCCTTCGTCGACGCCTGCCACGCAGCCGGCCTTGCCGTGCTGCTCGACGTGGTCTATAACCACCTCGGCCCTTCGGGAAACTACACCGGCAAGTTCGGCCCATACTTCACCGCCAGCCACCACACGCCGTGGGGAGACGCCGTCAACTTCGAGGAAGGCGGCAGCGACGAGGTACGCCGCTTCTTCATCGACAACGCGCTCATGTGGCTGCGCGATTATCACTTCGACGGATTGCGCCTCGACGCTGTTCACGCCTACGTCGATCGCTCGGCGATCCATTTCATGGAGCAGCTGGCGACGGACGTACGCGCACTCGAAAAGCAGACCGGCCATACCTACGCTGTCATTGCCGAAAGCGACCTCAACGATCCGCGCGTGGTCGCTCCGATCGATCGCGGCGGCTATGGATTCGACGCGCAGTGGAGCGACGACTTTCAGCACGCGATCTTCTCGCTGCTGGCGAACGATCGCAGCGGCTATTATGCGGACTTCGGTTCTTTCGCAGATTTAGCGAAGGCGCTCGAACGCGCATTCGTCTACGACGGGCAGTATTCCGCCTATCGCGATCACGCTCATGGCCGCCCCATCGTCGATCTGCCCTCGTGGAAGTTCCTCGGCTATTCGCAGAATCACGACCAGGTCGGGAACCGCGCGCAGGGCGAGCGGATTTCTCACCTGGTGAGCGAAGGCCGCACAAGAATCGCCGCCGCCGTCGTGTTGACCGCGCCGTTCGTACCGATGCTGTTTCAAGGTGAGGAGTGGGCGGCGTCGACGCCGTTTCAGTACTTCACCGATCACGACGATCCAGATCTCGGTCGTGCCGTTTCAGAAGGCCGCAAGAAAGAATTTGTCGCCTTCGGATGGAAGCCGAGTGAAGTGCCCGACCCGCAAAGCCCGAAGACATTCGAGGATTCAAAGCTCAAGTGGGAAGAGCGCAGCCAGCCGCAACACGCGGCAATGCTCGACTGGTATCGCAGGCTGATTCATCTGCGAAAGACCACAAAAGATCTCGCTCCCGGGCCTCTCGAAGCGACGAAGGTCCGGTTCGAAGAAAAAGAGAAGTGGATGATGATCGAACGGGGCAGCATCCGGATCGTCTTCAGCCTGGCAGAAGAGCCGGTCACTGTAGATCTCGGAAGCAACACGAAGATACTGCTGCAATCGTCGGACGGAATCGCCTTGTCAGGACATACCCTGAAGCTGACACCGGATTCTGTAGCGATCCTGCGGGTCTGAGTTACTCGTCCACGGAAAGCGATGCCAGCGCGGCTTCGATCTCCGAAGCCGCCGGCATCTTCTGAAAAGCCCATCCGGCAAGCACCAGCGTAGGAGCAGGTCCTGCATCTGTCCTGGCCAGCTCACCCAGGGTGGTGTGAGCGATCTGTTGGTCGGGCTGCGCCGCGCGCGAAATGGCGATACACGGCAAGTCATCAGGCAGCCCGGCCTGCTTCCATTCCGCGGCAAGCGCCGAGAAGTCGCGTCCCGGCATGTAGACCACGCGCGTAGGCTCGGCAATGGCCGGAGGTCCCCCAGTGGCGTGATGCCCCGAGCTGAAGACAATGCTCGACGCTGCACGCCGGTCCGTCAGCGAGCACTGTAACGCCGAAGCTGCCGCAAATGCCGCTGTAATGCCCGGAACGACCTCAAACTCCACGCCGGCTTCGCGCAATGCGTCCATCTCTTCGGCCGCCCGGCCAAAGACCAATGGATCGCCGCTCTTGAGCCGCACGACGTGATGACCCTGCCGCGCCTCGTCGATCATTAGCTGGTTGATCTCGGCCTGCGTAATCTTCTTCGCGCCGCAACGCTTGCCGACGTTTTCTCGTCTCGCATTGGGAGCCGCCAGTTCGAGCACTGCTTCCGTCACGAGATCGTCGTACAGCACCACGTCCGCGTGTTTCAGCAGACGCGCCGCACGCACGGTCAGCAATTCGGGATCGCCAGGGCCTGCGCCCACCAGAAAAACCTTTGCGGGAGTTTTCATGCGCGCTTCTCCCAGGCAAGCTTGCGCGAAGGGCAGTCCTGCGATTCGCACAGCTCTCGCTGCGCCAGCTTGTGCAGCAGCATCTTGCGCTCTTCACCCGAGGGATATGCGGCCAGCACCTCGCGCCGCAATTCTCCTACGGATTGAAGCCAGGGCCCGAGATCCTGAGGGAGCTGCTCGTCGATCTCCTGCCGCAGACGCTGCGCCAGGGCCGGGCTTTCTCCGTTGGTGGAGATGGCAATCTGCAGGTCGCCGCGGGTCACAATCGATCCGAAATAGAAATCGCAGTGCGGAGGATCATCGACCGAGTTGCACAGGATGTTGCGGCGTACTGCTTCGCTGTAAACAGCAGCGTTCACATCAGGACGATCCGTGGCCGCAACGACCAGGAACACTTCGTCGAGATCGGCCTCGGTGAACTCGCGCTCGATGAGCTCGATGCGTCCCGCGCGCGCCAGTTCAGAGAACTCAGCACGCGCCTGGGGAGCGATCACGCGCAGCCTGGCTTCCGCGCCGAGCAGGGAAGGGATCTTCTGCAAAGCCACTTCCCCGGCTCCAACCAGCAGGCACTGGCGTCCCGCGAGTTTCACGAAGATGGGGAAGAGGCTCATGGTCTGGTTTAGTCTCCGGCCGGTGCAGCAGCCAGAACTTCACCGGCGAGACGCACGCGAATCGCTTCCGCGTCATGGCGTGAGAAGTAGGCACGCAGGCTCTCATCCGGGTTGCGTTCCTGGAGATAGCTGCTCAGCAGGCGCTCAATCGCGGCCGGTACTTCAGTCGCGGGCGCACGATAAGCGATGGGCCGTGCGACTGCGGAATACTTGCCGACAGCTCCGCCGACGACGAAATTGAAAGCGTCCACCATCTGGCCTTCATGCTTCACCTTCTTGCCTTCAAGACCGATGTCCGCAATCCAGTGCTGTCCGCAGCCATTGGGGCAGCCGGTCACGTGCAGCTTCAACTGCTGGTCGAAGCTTGGCATGCGCTCTTCGAGCTCATCTACCACCCAGCGTGCAAAGCCCTTGGTCTCGCTGATCGCGAGTTTGCAGAACTCGGTGCCGGTGCAGGCGACGGTTCCACGCCAGAAGCTCGATCCTTCGACGCGCAGGCCGATCGTTCCCAGGTCTTCCACCAGGGCCGAGATATTTGCCTTGGGGATGTTGACCAGCAGAATATTCTGCCCGATCGTTGCGCGAAGCTGTCCATCTCCGTATTTGTCGGCGAGATCGGCAAGCGAGGCAAGCTGATCGCCGGAGAGGCGTCCGCGCAGCACCGTCGCTCCAACCGAATACAGGCCATCCTGCTTCTGCGGATGCACGCCGGTGTGATCGCGCAGAACCTCGTCGGGAATGTTTTCTTCCGGCGCCGAATCGAGCTTATAGCCCAGGCGGCGCTCCAGCTCTTCGAGGAAGCTCTCCGCGGTCCAGTTTTCCTTGAGGAAGAGATACTTCAAACGAGCCTTATCGCGGTTTTCGCGCAGGCCCTGCTGATCCTTGAAAATGCGCGCAATCTCTTTGGCAACGGCTACTGCCTGGTCCGGACGGACGAAAGCGTCCAGCTTCACGGCGAGGTGCGGCTCTTTCGAGAGCCCACCGCCCACGCGGATCGTGTAACCAACTTCTTCGCCGCGGCGTGCGCCGGTGAAGGCAATGTCGTTGATCTCGGGATAGGAGCACCAGACCGGGCAGCCGGTGGCGCAGATCTTGAACTTGCGGGGCAGGTTGTAAAACTCGGGGTTAGCGATCAGCTCCTTCGCCAGCTCCAGCGCCAGCGGCGAGGCATCGAGAATCTCCTCGTGATCGATTCCCGCCAGCGGGCATCCGGTCACATTGCGGACCACATCGCCGCAAGCGCCCTTGGGGGACAGGTTGATCTTGTCCAGTGCGTCGACAATTTCAGGAATCGACTCGATCGTCAGCCAGTGCAGCTGAATGTTCTGCCGGGTAGTGATGTCAGCCAGATTGCGGGCATGAGTCTTCGTTATGTCGGAAATTACGCGGAGCTGGTGCGAATCGATGATGCCGTTGGGCATGGCGATGCGCATCATGAAGTATTCGCTGGCCAGGCCTTCGCCGCCCTTGCCGCCGACCGCGCCGATGCCGTCACCCTGCGTGTAAATGCCCCACCACTTGAAGTAGGCGCCCGCCCATTCGGGCACGACGCTGGCACGGCCTTCGCGGGCGAATGCACGAACCTCGTCAAAAATCTCCCAGGGATTCTTCTCGCGCTTCAGGCGCTCCATGCGCTGGGCTTTGGTCTCTTTTACCGGTACGTCGGCCATGATCTTTTCTGCTTTCTCCCTAAGTACAAAAGCCCACCTTGCGGGTGGGCTGAGCGGTCGATGCGAATCTGTAGCGTTCTACTCGCAGCTCCGGCCCAGCGTGAAACAACACGCGTGACAGGCAGCAATGCAAATGGAGTAGAAAGGCATTTCTTCAAGGATATTGCGCATAAAGAAAGCGGTCAAGCTTGAACCTTGGAGGTTCGAAGCCTGACCGCTTTGTTGAGAACGAGTTAGAAGCTGAAGACAGCCTGTACATACACCCGGCGGCTGGCAGACGAGGTACCGAAGATTCCCTGCTGCAGGGCATTCGACTTGCCGAACTCCGGTGAGCCGAGCACCCCGGTCGGCGGGGCCAGGTTGATGTCGTTAAACAGGTTCAAAGCCTGAGCGTTCAACGTTAGCGTGTAGCGTCCATGGGTCGGACCCTGCTGCTGGCCCTGTCCGCCGTGACGTCCGCCCGGTCCACCGGGGCCACCCTGGTTGCCGCTCAGGCCGCCCGGCCCAAGACCGCCGCCCGGAGGTCCACCCTGACCGCCACCACCGCCGCCGTGTCCGCCTCCCCCACCGCCGGGCCCGAAACCACCCTGCGGAGCCGCGCCAGCGACTTTGGGGCCGAAGCTGATGGTCTTGCTCACACGAGCATTGACTGTTATGAGATTCGGACCATCGCCATAGTAGTTCGGCACGAGCTTTTCACCCGCAGCCAGGCCAGCCGTGGGATCTAGATTGAAGTTGCCGTACGCGGTCTGGACTGTGTCCGTATCGCCCGCCTGGGCAAAGGTAGGACGGTCGTTAAAGAACGAATCGCCGTTGTTGTCCTGCCCGGTCGTGATGTTAAACGGGGAGCCTGACTGCACGACGATAAAGGGGCTCACGCGGATGTTCCACGGAGCCGACCAGCTGCCCATCAGGAAGAGACGATTACGTACGTCGAAAGATGCCCGTCCGTAGTCCGCCTTCAGGTTGGCGGAATTACTCGGATTGCCAGTCACCGTGCCTACGTCGCTGTTGGCCCAGCTTACCGAATCGAAGCCGAAGATCGAGAGCTGTCTGCCGAAGCGGGCATTGAAGTTCATCATCAGCTGGTTTTGCTTGAAGACGCCTTCGGAGTAGTACTGGTAAACATTTGGATCGGCAGGGTTGTACCCGGCCAGGTACGGCGCATTGGCGTTGCGGGTCGTGAGCTGGTGATTGCCGAGCGAGTTAATGTAGGTCAGCGAGAAGGTTGAGGCACGCGTAATCTGCCGCTCAATGCCCACCGCAGCCTGCTGGGTAACCGGCGCATGCAGGTTCGGGGAGATCTGGTAAACGGCAGAATTACTTGTACTTGCATCCGTGCCTTCGCAGGCTGCCAGGTCGGTTGAAGTAATGCTGGTTGCCGAGTAGCAGGAAGGGTCGCGGATTACGACTTCCTTCTGTGGTGAGTCGGCATTCTCGTTGAGCCGTTTTGCCTGAAGGATTTCGGCGATCTGGAAGCGGTCATAGAAGAATCCGTAGCCGCCACGGATCACGGTCTTGGGCGGCTTACCTTTCCCTCCGACGCCCCAGGCGAAGCTCAGGCGCGGCGCCCAGTCGTTCTTATCCTGAATGTTGGACTGCGATTCCCAGCGGACGCCGTAGCTGAGCGTCAGGTTCTTGTTGGCGCGCCAGTCGTCCTGGTAGTAAAGACCCACATCGGTCAGGCTGGAGACGATATTCGGGCTGCCATAGGCCAGGTTGAGCTGGCTGGGACCGCCGCCGGTAGCGCGAATCTGTGCCCAGCTCTGCCCCGTACCCAGGCCGCGGATCGTATTCCCGTAGGCCTCAGCAGCCGTGGTCGTGACGCAACCCACCGTGTCGCTCGTGCACTGGTTGCCGCCAAAGGTAAATTCTCCGTTGAAACTGGAGCTGGCCGTGTTGGCATCGCGTTGATAGCGAAGACGCCCGCCAAAGTTGATCGAGTGTGTCTTGAGCGCAATCTCGGTCAGGTTCTGCAGCTCGTAGTGCAGCGTGTGATCGCTGATCGTCTGGTCTGGATAACCGCCGAAGGCTTCGAGGCCGGAGACAGCAGTCTCCGGAGCAGTGGACGACGGAGTGGTCTTCGAGAAGTCGCGCAGGAACTGGAAGCGGGTCTCGTTAATCACCTTGTCGCTCAGGATCTGCGTATCGCTGATCTGAACGGTGTGCTCGGTCGACGAGGTGTTGTAGGCCTGATCCCGCAGCGAGAACTGGCCCACGCCCTGGTTCTTGTCGTTGTCGTCATAGAACTGGTAGCGAACACTCAGCGTGTTCTTGTCTCCCAGCTGCAGGTCGATGCGTGGGCTGATGTTGGTCCGCCCGTGTGGTGTCACCACCGCGTCGTTGAAGGAGACCGGGGTGTAATCGGCGGTGTTGTTGTAAACACCCGCGGCAAAATTGCCATTGACCTCGCCCTGCAGCCGGTAGGCCGCGACGATGGCGTCGTCCTGAATGGCGCGATGCTCGGCGCTGACGAAATACGAGGCGTGCTTGTTGATCGGCCCGCTTACCGTGCCGTTGTACTGGTAGCTGTAGTAGTCGGGGATGTTCTTGTCGAAGGGGTTACCGGTGTTCAGCTGCGAGGGATTTCCCATGCCCATGAACTGGGCGCGGAACTTGTCCGTGCCCGGCTTGGTCAGGATCTCGATGCGGCCATAACCCAGCTTGTCATATTGAGCAGAGAACGGATTCTGGTTGATCCGGATCTCGCGAATGGCGGATTTCGGAGGCAGTTCGCCCGCCGTAAAGCCGTCGATATAGATCTGGCCGCCATTCGGCCCGGCGCCCGGCCCGGCCAGAGCGTTCAATTCGTTCGAAAGCTCGTCCGGATCGTCGGAAAGTGCGTCGAGATCAGCGCCTTTCAGCACCAGGCTATTGGCGTTGGCCGTCGGATCGACGCTGACGGTCGGAGTGTCCTCATTCACCACTACCTGCTGCTTCTCGACGGCAATGTCCATCTTCACGTCAAACTGCAGATTCTGGCCGCTCTTTACCGTGACAGCTTTCGAGCTCGAAGAGGCAAAACCAGGCGCGGTCGCGATCACGATATACATGCCCGGCGTGACGCCGCGGGTGGTATACCCGCCGTCCTGGCTCGAGGTCGCGGTGGCGACGGTATGACCGTCCGGGGTAGTCAGGCTGACGCTCGCTCCGGGAATGACTGCTCCCGAGGGATCTGTGACCGTTCCATGTAAGGTGGAGGTCCCCGCCTGCCCCAGCGCCGAAAAGCCCAGGCCGGCCGGCAGCAGGATTAAAAGACAAAAAAGGCATCGCATGAATTTCAAATTCACAAAGCTCCGTAACACGAGTGGGATTGTCTGCCGCTCGGGCGGCTATTTTCCGTTCTTAGGGTGTTCCCGCGTCTGCACCCGCTCCACCGCCCCCGATACCTGACCAGGAAGCAGAGAAGACGCTCTCACTGGCCGAGGATGAGGAGGCCAGGACGGGTTCGACGCCAGCCAGCAGGGTGACCGCGGTGGTTTCCGACGGGGTTCCCTGCGTGGCAACGATCATGACCGCATCGCCTTTATGAAGGTCTGACGCGGTAATTACAGGTGTACGCTGCAGCATCTGTGAAAGATCGCCGTTTCTCTGGCCTCTTTCGCCGCTGGCGTGGTTTTCTGCCCCAGTCGACGCGCCCGGCTCCTGCGCTCCTCCGCTGGAGCCCGATCCGCTGGCCCGCTTGAGACGGGCTGCAAGTCCCTGTGCCATTTCGGGAGGAAGCTTGTGCAACTGACTGTCGCTGTTGATGTGGATAGAAACCGGCTTCTTGGTGGCCAGATCGGTCACCTGAACCGTATTCGCTGCCGCATCCACAGACACAACTGTGGCTGCGATATTGCGGAAGCTGCCCGCGACGATCTCTTCGGCGGTGAGGTCCGAGCCATCCGGGCCGCGGTCTCCGCGTGCGCGCAGCTGGTCGCCGGGATGAATCTGGTCGAAGGAGGATGGTTTGGCCGCGGAAAACTCAATCGAATTCGGGTCGTAGCGGCGGATGACCGTCTTCGTGGAGGTGTGGATCGTCAGTAATCTCGATCCGGCGGTCACGACAATCGTCTGTGCCGCTGGGTCTACCGATTTGACCAGTCCGCCCACTCCTCGTTTCTGCCAGTCCGCGCGGTCGGCATTCTGCTTCTCTGCAATGTCGGCCTGTTTCATCGCGATAATGGTGGTCGCGGTCAAAGAAGTGCCATCGCTGCCTGGTGTGGTGACAGCCAGGATGCGGTCGCCGATCGCGAGATCGGTCAGCTGGATAGGAGTCGCTCCAGCCAGTGTTTTCGCCCCCGGCGCCATGCGCAGAACCCTTGCGCTGTCCCCGGCGGTCAGGGTGGAAGAGGCGCCGGAGTCGGTCTTGATTGTGATGCTGCGCCCGTCAATGGCTGTAACGGCGCCGACGACACGGTTGGAGGGCGAAGCAGCCTGCTGCTGCGCTGCAAGATGGGCAGCCGGAAGCGCCACGAGCGTCGTGGAAGCCAGTGCAAGACTGCGGCAAATTTTGAATGCAGACGAGTAAATCATTGAGCCCATCGAACCTATCTCCCGCTTGCCGAGCATGCTCAACTGGTGGCCGCGCTATTCCAAAGACGTTCTCCTAGTGCGAAAGTTTCACTACGCCTGCGCACGGGAAACGAAAAGATAACAGCCCGCGGTCCTTATCTTTGGGTCACCGGGAGGCATCCCAATTACGATGCCCCGAATCGGGGTGTGCGAACTTCGGACGCGATTTCTTCCAAACAGGTATCATTTCCGAAGGCCAATTTTTTCCCGGCCGTTCCTGCACTAAATCGCAGATAAGCCAAAGTTTGAGCCAAACACACGAGGAAGCCTCACTAGAATGGCAATTACCAGTGTAAGCAGTTCCGCGAAAGTCTCCGCTTCGCCCGGGGGCAATTACAGAAGCGCCTTCGCAATGGTCACCACGTTGTTCTTCATGTGGGGCTTTCTGACCTCTCTCAATGACATCCTCATTCCGCACCTCAAAGCCGTTTTCGACCTCGACTACACCAAGGCCCTGCTGATCCAGTTCGCATTCTTCTCCTCTTATGCGGCCTTCGGTGTTCCATCGGGCAAGATCGTCGAATGGATCGGTTATCAGCGGACAATGGTGGCTGGCCTGTTCACCATGGGACTCGGCGCGGTGTTGTTTATTCCCGCTGCCAGCGTGCCCTCGTTCCCGCTCTTTCTTGCAGCCCTGATTATTCTCGCTGCCGGCATCACCGCATTGCAGGTTGCCGCCAACCCTTATGTCTCGATCCTCGGATCAGCGCAAACCGCATCGAGCCGCCTCAATCTGACACAGGCTTTCAACTCGCTGGGTACCACCATCGGGCCCCCGCTTGGCGGGTGGCTTATCCTGCGTGGCGCTCACAAGGCGATTGAAAACGTAAAGGCACTCTCGCCTGAAGCACTCCAGGCCTATCGCGTGGAACAGGCTTCGACCGTGAAGATGCCCTATCTCGCGATCACGCTTGCACTGGTTGTGCTCGGCCTTGCGATTGCCTTCTATCGCTTCCCCCGCCTTGATACCACGCGCGAGTTTCGCCCGACGGGCGGCACAAAAGGCCCTGGCATCTGGCGCTATCCGCACGTTGTGCTCGGCGCTGTCTGCATCTTCGTCTATGTCGGGGCGGAAGTCGCCATCGGCAGCTTCCTCATCAACTACTTCAATCAGCCGGACATCGGTAATATCTCGATCGCGGCGGGTGCGAACCTCGTGCCCTTTTACTGGGGTGGCATGATGACGGGCCGCTTTATCGGTTCGTGGATCATGCAGCGCTTCAGCCCGGCAAAGCTGCTCGGCATCTGCGCGATCGGCGCAACTGCCATGGTGATCCTGTCCATGCTTTCCACCGGCTACGTCGCCGTCTGGACGATCCTGCTGGTGGGCATCTTCAACTCCATCATGTTCCCGACCATCTTCACCCTGGGCGTTGCCGAGATGGGGCCGCTGACGGGTGAAGCCTCCGGTCTGCTCGTTACCGCGATTGTAGGCGGAGCGATTGTGCCGGAGATCGAGGCCGTGCTCGCCGATCACATCGGCCTGCATCATGCTTTCATCGTCCCGACGCTCTGCTACGTCTTTGTCGCTTACTACGCGTTCCGCGGTTCGAAGATCAAGCAGCCCGCATAGCCGGGTTGTTTGACTTCGTATCGTGACTCTGTTTTGATGGTTCCAACGTTATGCAGCCTCTCGTGGCCAACTTCGGTGTTGTCGTGATCGACAGCCGAATTATTGCGGCCATTATTATTCCCTCCACCTAGGAGCGGATGGCTGCCGGACGAAGGATTGAAACCAGGCCACCAACCGCTTCAGCGGCTGGTGGCCTTTCTGCTTCTGGGAGGAGCAGCACAAGATGAGCGTCACCCTGAACGACGTACAGGCCGCGCGCCAGCGCATTCGCGACTTCATTTATCTTTCTCCAGCCACGCAGTCGGCTGCGCTTTCGCAGATGACCGGCCAGCAGGTCTATCTCAAGCTCGACAACCTGCAGCGCACCGGCGCCTTCAAGGAGCGGGGCGCGCTGAACAAGATCCTGCTGCTCTCTGACGCCGAGAAGCAGCGTGGCGTCATCGCCGCCAGCGCCGGGAACCACGCACAGGCCGTGGCCCACCACTCGACGCAGCGCGGCATCCGCTCTCGCATCGTGATGCCTCTGACCACTCCTCTGGTCAAGGTTTCATCGACGACAAACTTTGGCGCGGAAGTTGTGCTGCACGGAGCGAACTACGACGAGGCGTGCGCCGAAGCCATTCGCATGAGCGAAGCTGAGGGGCTGACCTTCCTGCATCCCTTCGACGACGAGCAGGTGATCGCGGGGCAGGGAAGCATCGGCCTGGAACTGATTGATCAGATTCCAGGCCTTGAGGCTGTCGTTGTGCCCATCGGTGGTGGAGGACTGATCGGCGGCGTGGCCTGTGCCATCAAGGAAAGTAATCCGAAGATTCGCGTCATCGGCGTACAGACCGAGCGCCTGCCCTCCATGCTGCGTGCAGCGGAAAAAGGCGAGCCGGTAACGATAGCTGCCGAGGCGACTGTCGCTGACGGCATCGCGGTCCGGCGTGCGGGCGAGAAGACACTGCCTCTGGTTCAGCGCTACGTCGATGAAATGGTCACGGTCGACGAAGAAGAGATTGCCAAGGCGATCCTGGTGCTGCTGGAACGCGAAAAGACGCTGGCTGAAGGTGCCGGTGCAGTAGCTCTGGCTTCGCTGCTGCAGCATAAGACCTCGCTCAAAAACAAGAAGACCGCCGTGTTGGTCTGCGGTGGCAATATCGACGTCAGCCTGCTGGCACGCATCATCGAGCGTGGCCTGGTGAAGGACGGACGCCGCACCCGTCTGCGCATCCATCTCGTGGATCGCCCAGGGTCGCTCGTGAACCTTACGCACATCATCGCCGATGCACGGGCCAACATCGTGCAGACCTCGCATGATCGCGCCTACTACGGTGTCAGCCTGGGAGACACCGTTATCGACTTCACCCTTGAAACGCGCGGCGCGGAGCACATTTCCGAAATCGGGCGCCTGCTGACCGAGGCAGGCTACAGGCACGAGCGGATCGACTGAGTGTCCGGGCAGCGAAAGGCGGCGATCTGAAAGGTTGATCGCCGCCTTTTCGTGTTCGATCGCCAGCGCTGCAGTACCTCGTCAAACACCCCGAAACGAGTGTCGGAGCTGTGCCCCGGCATATACACTCGTCGATGAGCGAAATCCGCCCCTGCAGGCGGTCGCCAATCAGCGGTCCGTACCGGGGATAGAGTCAAGATGAAGTTTTGCAGCGATTTTCAGACGGTTCGTGGAATTCTTCTCTCCTTCGCAGTTGCTGGGACACTGCTCGCGCAGGCTCCTCCCCAGTCTCCGGCGGGACAGTCGGGGATGGGCGGCGGCAGTTCTACCGCAGGCAATCACGCTGCAATCCATGACTCCGAACACAGGCCGATCACCGCTGGCGGATTCGTTGCTTCCGGACCGAAGGTCTTTGAGGATGTTTCGCAGAAGTCCGGCCTCGCTTCGTGGAAGCACGTCATGGGCACTCCAGAGAAGAAGTTCATCATCGAGATGGCCGGCTCGGGCGTCGGCCTGCTCGACTACGACAACGATGGCTGGCTTGATATCTATCTCGTGAACGGCCTGACCTACGAGCAATACGATGGCAAAGAAGCTCCCGCCCACGCCGCGCTCTTCCACAACAATCACGATGGAACATTTACCAACGTCACCGAAAAGGCTGGCGTAGCCAACGACCGCTGGGGAGCGGGAGTGGCTATCGGCGATTACGACAACGACGGCTGGCCGGATATCTTCGTGACGAACTACGGCAAGAATCGCCTCTATCGCAACAATCACGATGGCACATTCACCGATGTCGGCGAGAAGGCTGGAATCCAGCTGGGTAACTGGTCGACCGGCCCGACCTTCGGCGATTACGATGGCGACGGCAAGCTCGATGTCTTTGTTCCGGGCTACATTCACTACGACATCGCGCATCCGCCCGCACCGGGCACCGCGACTGTTGCCTACAGCTTCTGCAACTTCCGCGGTGTGAGCGTGATGTGTGGACCGCGCGGCCTCGAGGGCGAGCACGATCATCTCTTCCACAACAATGGTGATGGCACTTTCACCGACGTGAGCGAGAAGGCGGGCGTCAGCGATCCCAACAAGTACTACGGCTTCACCGGCATCTTTGCCGATGTGAACAACGACGGCAAGGTCGATCTTGCTGTGACCGATGACTCCACGCCGAACTATCTCTACATCAATAAAGGTGATGGCACCTTTGAAGACGACAGCTACGCGTCGGGCTTTGCGCTGAACCAGGATGGCCGCGAGACGGCGTCCATGGGCCTTGCCGTTGGCGACTATGAGAATACCGGACGCCTCGACTTCATGGTCACGACCTTCTCAGACGACTACAAGGTGCTCTATCACAACGACGGAGACGCGAACTTCACCGATGTGAGCAACCACTCCGGCATGGGGCAGGATACGATTCCATTCCTCGGCTGGGGCGTTGGCTTTCTCGACTTCGATAACGACGGCTGGAAAGACATCATGATGATCAATGGCCATGTTTATCCCGAAGTAGATAAACAGGACTGGGGAACCAGCTTCGCGCAGCGTCCGCTGCTTTATCACAACGCCCAGGGGAAGAAGTTCGATCTGATGCCGCCTGTAGCAGGCACAGGCCTCGCGGATGTTCTGGAAGGGCGCGGCGCGGCATTCGGAGATCTCTTCAACGATGGCAAGATCGATGTGGTCATCAATGTCCTTGATCACTCACCGGTGCTGCTGCGCAACGTAAGCCCCGACAAGCATCACTGGCTGGAATTGAAGCTGGTCGGTGGCCCGAAGAGCCCGAAAGATGCTGTGGGCGCGACCGTTTATCTGACTGCGAACAATGTGAAGCAACGCGGCGATGTGATCAGTGGAGGAAGCTTCATGTCTTCGAACGATCAGCGCGTTCACTTCGGAATCGGTGATGCAACCACTTCTTCAGCCGAGATTCATTGGCCCAGCGGCGCAGTCGAAAAGGTTGCGATCCCTTCGGTCGACCGCATCCTGACAATTGAAGAGGGCAAGGGCATTACGGGGGAACTCTGCGCAACCTGCAAGAAATAGAGAGAACCTTCTAGTTCTTTCGCAGGTTGGCGACGATCAGCCCAACTCCCCCAACCAGCGCGACACCACCGAGCGCGACAGGCAGGGGAGAAATCCTTTTTGTCGCGCGGTTCAACGAGAGACCTCCGAATGCGAGTGCAAAGACTGCGATCACAATAAGGGCGATTCCTGCGACGGTAAGGGGCGCCATGCGAGGGGTCTCGTGGAGATACATAGGAAAGCTCCTGCTACTTCAGATGCGGTCTGCAAGGCTCCCACCGAAGACTTTTCACTCGTGATCGAAGATCCTAGAAATCGAACCGCATCGTCAGGTAAAGAATACGGTTCGCCTCCTGGCTAGAGAACTGTGTCGATGTCAGCGAAGTCGATTGTCCGAAGAGAGGCGAGCCCAGGACGCCGAGCGGCGTTCCGCCATTTATCGTGTTGAGGATGTTCTGGCCTTCCATGCCGACATTCAGCAGATACTTCCTGGTCGCCTGACCACCGGGGGTGTCTGCCGGAACCTTCGGTCCTACTCCGATATTTTTTGTCAGGCTCATGTTCAGCATCTCGACCGATGGGCCTTTGCCGTAGTTGATGGGAATAATCTTCTGCCCCGGCAGCGGATCGGCGTCAAAGTTGCCCCACTTCGTGCGGTAGACACTGGAGCGGTTCAGGTCAGTAGCGAATGCAGGACGGTCGTTGAACTGCGAATCGCCATTGAGATCAGTGCCAGTGACAATATTGAAGGGCAGGTTCGACTCGAGCACTAGGAATGGATAGAACTCAATGCCGAGGGGCAGGTGGCCTACGCCTCCGACATAAAACCTGTTGCGGTTGTCATTCGATGCGCGCCCGTAGTCCTGGTGCAGGTCGTACTGGTTCGAGGGGAAGCTGCTCGCGCCTGATGTATTCGCGTGGCTGTGTCCATAGGTGTAGTAGCCGAACAGCGTAAGCGGCTTCGTCGTCAGGCGGAACTTTGCGTAGATGCGTCCGCGCTTGGTCGTGCCTTCCGATTCGTATTCGTAGATGTTCTGCTGGGTGCCCAGCGGTCGCGTACCGCTCTCAGGGTTAGCTGGATCGTAAGTCCCGGGTAATGGGGCATTGATGTTCCGGGTTAACAACTGATCGATGCCGCGATAGAAGGTGTAGTCGACGGACAGGGTGAGGTTCTTGAAAAAATCCTTGTCGATGCCGAACGTCTCCTGCACAACGTGCGGTGCGGAAAGGCGCGGGCTGATGCGGTAGACGGTCGGTAGCGTCGCTGGTCCGAGCTGATCTACGGGTGGCACGCTCGGATAAAACTCAGGCGCATTGACGACATACTGCTGTTGCAGCACGCCATTCTGCCGCTCGGCATTCAAAACAAGATTGGGCGCGAAGCGGTCATAGAAAACACCGATCCCGGCGCGCAGCACGGCAAACGGAGAACGATCTTTTCCTCCACCGATGCCCCACGCATATGCCAAACGCGGAGCGAAATCCGCATGGTCAGGAATATTCGTCTGGCTCTCGAAGCGGAGCCCAGGCGTGAGGGTCATGTTCGAAGAGAGCTTCCACTGATCTTCGAAGTAGGCGCCAACATCGGCCACATTCACGCTGAGCTTCGGCTCTCCGGCCGTAATGGCGAACTGGCTAGGGCCAAGACCCTGCGACTGGAGTGTGCCGATGGGAATTCCTGCAGCCAGACCCTGCTGCGTGGCCTGGTAAGCCTCGATGGAGGAAAAGATAAATTGCCCGTTGAAGCCGGCAGTTGAAGAATTGCCGTCCTGTACATCCCGCAGGCGCGCACCGAAGCGCAGCAGGTGATCGCCCAGCCCTAGTGAGCTGTAATTCTGCAGCTCATAGTGATTCTGCCCGTCGTGCAGCTGGCCTGTGAAGTTGCCGCCGCCATCGAACGCGCCTTCGACCAGGATGCTCGCGCCGCCGTTCAGCGAGACGGTACTGTCATTCGTCCGTTGGAACTGAAAGCGTGTCTCGTTGATGAAACGCGGCGAATATACCTGGGCGTCGCTGAACTGGAACGTCTGCTCGGTGTGCCGCGTGTTTACCGCCTGGCTTTGAAGCGAAGACTGGTTCTGCACCAGGTTGTCCTGCTGCTGGCGCCCGAACTGATAGCGCAGGCTGATGGTCTGAACTTTTCCGAGTTGGAAATCGAATCGAGGCCCGACATCAACAGAGCTGCGCGGGCTCGACACCGTCGCCGTATAAGCGGGCCCGGCCGGAGAAGTCACGGTATGAATGAAAGACTGCGCTCCAACGTTCTGTTCGTCTCCGTCAAACAGCCAGGAGCTGTGAGCGCCCAGTTTGCCGCTGATGTTTCCTTCCGAATAAAACGCCGAATACGGTGGCTGCTCTGAGACAAATGGATTCTGCGAATTCAGGTTCGAGTCTTCTCCAAGCAGAGAAAGAGTGCCGTGTAAGGCATCCGCGCCCGGCTTGGTGACGACTTCCACGCGGCCGAGGCCGGTCGCGTCCCACTGTGCCGAGAAGGGGTTGTCATTGATGCGAATTTCCTGGATCGCCGATTTTGGAGGCAGATGGCCGGCCGTGAATCCATCGATGTAGAACTGCGTGCCGGAGCCCGATCCTGCCAGGGCCTGTAACTGGAGGCGCAGCTGCATCGGATCTGTCGCCAGAGCGGCAAGACTTGTTCCCTTAAGAAGAATGGCGCCCTGGTTGTGATCCGGAGACGAGTCCAGCGTGTCGTCTCCCACCTTTACCTGCTGCTGCTGAACGTCGATCTGGAGGGAGATGCGCAGATGCAACGTTTCGCCTGCTTCTACGGAGATGGTCTGTATCGAAGGACGAAATCCGTGAGAGGTCGCCGTCAGCTGGTAGCTTCCGGCTGAGACTCCTGAAAAACGAAAGGTACCTTTTTCATCGGTCGTCTTTTCACTCGGCGCGCCGCCGGAGCGGAGAGTGACGGCTGCATCCGGTATCACAGCACCGCTGGGGTCGGTGACGACACCGGATACGCTCGTGTCCGGTGCAACCTGAGCGAACGAGGCGCAGCCTGAAGTCAGGATGATTGCGAGAAAGAAAGTCCAAAAACGAGACATCTGGTTGACCGGCAGGGTGCGTGACACCAACGTTTGTGCGGTTACAAGAATGTTAATAGATGCGGTTATCAGGATGTAGCTGGTAAGCAACGAGAGAAGCAGGCAAGAAAGGCAGAAGAGCAACGAAGTGCGAAGAGATCCAGCGCATGAGCAACACGCAACATGCCCGCTTTTGCCTGTTCGAGCAAAAGTCGGAAGCTGCTGCGAATCTCCCGATCTTATAGATGACGTTCGATTTTAATCACTAGCACTATGGTGCTATGCGCTTGCTCGGGAAGTGGGATTCTGGAGAGTGCACAGATGCGAGAAGCTGTTGTTGTCAAGGGGTTGCAGTTTGGGGGAACGGTAGCTCCTTGGGGACGAAAAGGCCTGTCATTTATGACAGGCCTTTCGTATTTCCGGGGATGTTCCAGTCGACTAGGTCGTCGGTCTCGGGAACACCGCCATCATCTGTACCGGTACCGCGTTGCCGGTCGAATCGGTCAGGCCGGGGTTGATGGTTTTTGAGTCGGTCAGCGTCGACGGGGTCACGAAGTGAACCAGGTTATCTCCCGAGGTCGAGACAAAGAAGATCGACTCGTCCGGAGAGAAGACGCCTGCCAGCGGAGACTGCGCTGCACCCGAGAGCTGAACGTTGGTCAGCGTGCCAAGCGCTCCGTTGGTCGCTGACGGCTGGTAGGCCGGCAGAAGACCGGTTCCTGCGGCAGCGGTGTAGGTGATGAATGCCACAGTGGAGTCCGGAGAAGCCACGACCGAGTTGATCTCTGTCGGGGTAATGCCGGTCAGCGGGGTCTGGCTAAGCGATGTTGTCAGGTTGTGCGGATTAGCGGTGGTCACATCCGCGGTGATTGCAGGACACGGCCCCGGAGCGATGCCTGCGGTCGTCTGATTTGCATCCGCGTAAAGCCAGATGTCAGAAAGCGTGGCCTCGTTCGCGCCGATCACATGCTTGCCGTCAAACGTCGTTGTCAGGTGTTGTGTATCGGCGCCTGACGCTGCGCCAAGGTTTAGCACCTGCGGATAGTAAGGAAACTGCTCACCTGTCGTGGTGTTCGGGCAGAAGCTGCGCGCCGTCGTCTGACTTCCGCTAAAGAACGGGAAGACGCTGGGCACAGTGATGGCAACGTCGGCTCCGCAGAACGGATCGTAGGTGCCGGTGCTGGTCGCGAGCGGGCTGTTGTTGTTGAGCGTGCAGGCCTGTTCGGCCGGTTCGAGCGCGCCGAGCGGGTAAGTGCTCCAGCCGGTGCTCGCATTGTGCACATAGAGCATGTTTGTTTTCTTGACCGGGTCTTCTCCGACGATATAAACGTTCTTGCCGTCGGGTGAGAACTTGGCCCGTGTCGCGGTGCCACCGATGCTCGTATAGGTGGAGGAGGTGGTCGTGCTCGTGCTCGTGGTGTACAGGTAGATCACCGAGCGCAGCTGATCGTCGATGATGACCTGCGTGCCGTCCGGCGAAACCGCAAGCACCACGCCCGGAACATTGGTGTCTTCCTTGGTGAGCGCGTTCGTTGTGGCCGTGTAAACCATCAGCTCGCGATAGCTACCGAAGTAAAGATTGGTGCCAGTCTGATCGAGCACCATGGAGTTAGGCGGGTAAGGCAGCTTGACGGGCGAGCCTGGAGTTCCGGTCGTTAAGTCAACCGAGCTGAAGAACTGCGACTGCGTCGAAGCCATCCACAGATAGTTGCTGGAACGGCCCGGCGAGGTAATCGTCAGATTGTTGCTGGTGACGGGCATGCCGGTTCCATAAACGCCGATCTGGCTGACCGGAGCTTCGTTACAGGTGCTCGGCTGGCAGATGGCATTCACCGTAGATGTGCTCGGGTAAGTCGTGCTGACCGCACCGGCGCTGCTCACCGCGATCTCCTGCGGCTGGGTCGAGGTGTAGTCGAGCGTCAGACCATTTAGGAGCACAGGAGTAGGCGCTGTATCCTGGGCGGATACGGTCAGATTCTGCGGGGAGCCCTGGATCACCTGGCCGCCAGTACGGTTTCCATTCAGCGATAGAGAAATGCTCGCCGGAGGGCAGGTGTAGAAGTAGCCTGCAGCCGAGCTGACCTGTGAGACCGTTGCGTTGACGACAGTCGATCCCGGCAGCTTCGCGGTGGCCGAACCGTTGATGCCGGTGCCGCTCGCGCTGGTGTTGTTGATCTCGACGATGTTGCCGTCAACCGGCGTGTAGGTGATTGTGCCCACATAGTTCGGGTTGACGCTGCCATCGGCATTGGTGCTGCCGTCAGGAATCGCCACGCCGTTTGGCCCGGAGACTACGGTGCCCGTGGTCAGAGGGGCCGCCGTATTGTTCTGCGAGATGCACGCTCCTGGCGTTGGTATCGTGATGGCTGTCACCGGTGGATGCACATACACATTCACGACGTTACTGGTCACGCCGGCGCCGCTGGCTGTGAAGTTCACAACGCCGCAGCTTGTCGATGAGCACTGTTCGCTGGTGGAACCGGCCGGCGGAGTGCAGATGGTGTAATCGGCGATGCCGCCAGGGCTGTTGCGGTTCCAGGTGCCGCCGCAGATTGCGCCCGTAGGCGAAACGTCGGCGAGCAGCAGGTTGCTGCTTCCGTACTTGTACGCCGATACCGTGGCGGTCGCGCCCTTACAGGTGGTCGCCGTCGGAGCGGCCAGCTGTGATGTCTGTCCCCAGGAGAGCGATATGCCCGTCGTCTTAGGCTCAAGATCAATGGCCGATACGGCATCGGTCTTGATGCCATAACCTAATCCGTTGCAATACGCGCTTACGTTTGTCTGGCAACCGGTGATCGAAAGGCCAACGGGAAGTGAAAGGAGAAACAGTGCAAAAAGGACGAGATACCGCTGCATGAAACCTCCCCGTCCGCACCCGGGGCGCGCGAACGGTCTTTCCTACTGTAAGTGTCGAAGTGTCCTTAAACGAGATAAGGGTCCGAAGTTTGAGTTTAAAAGGTGCGAATGCCTTCGGCAAGGGAACGGGGCGTCTTTTGTCAACCCCGCCTCCCTTGCCCGGATCCCTTGGCTTTACTGGGGAGGCATGTATTTTTCAAACCACGCCAGGGCCCGCTCCAAAACATCCGTCTTGTGAGCGGGATCCACGAAACCGTGCCCCTCGTTCGGATAGACCACCAGCTGGGTCGGCACGTGCTGGGCGCGCAGCGCATGCCAGAACTCGAAGGACTGCGGTGCCGGGCATTCTCCGTCCCGGTCTCCGACCACTACCAGGGTGGGTGTCTTGACCTTTTTAATGAAGTCGATAGCCGAACTCTGGGCATAAATCCCCGGATCGTCGTAAACCGACGCTCCAAAGAACGGAATCATCCACTGGTCGATCGAGTTCTCGCCGTAGTAGCTCTGCCAGTTGGAAATGCCGGCTCCGGCCACCGCGGCCCGGAAGCGCGTGGTCTGCGTGACCGAGAACATGGTCATGAAACCGCCGTAGCTCCAGCCGGTAATGCCCACCCGCTCCGGATCTACCGGAAAGCGCCTGGTTACCGTGTCCACCCCGGCCAATATGTCGCGCAGGTCGCCATGGCCGAAATCCCTCTTGTTCGCCTGGGTGAACTTCTCGCCCTCACCGTAACTGCCCCGAGGATTGGGCATCAGCACAAAGTAGCCCAGTGCGGCAAAGGGAGTGCCTCCGTAGCTGGCCGACGGCCAGTGCTGCAGGTTGGCATAGGACGGTCCGCCATGCACATAAACGACCAGCGGATACTTCCTGCCGGGCTGATAATCGGCCGGATAGATCAGCCATCCCTGTACGTGAAAGCCCTCATTCTCCCATGTCACCGACTCAGCCTTGCCCCAAAGCGGTTTCAACTGGTCGTTGTAGTGCGTCATCTGGCGGAGCTTGTTCAGCTTGCCTGCCCATACCTCCGGCGGATGATCGAAAGAGTTGCGCTCCAGCGCGACAATGCCTTCCTCCGAGACCGAGACGCCAAGCATGATGTCGTCCGCACGCACCGTTGCTGGCAGAGTGATGTTCTCCTCGGTCGATTCCTTCTGTGAGGCGATGTCATAGAGGAAGATGTGGGAAGCACCATCCTTGATCTCCGAGATCAACATCCCTTCGTTTCCTGTCCATTGGAACCAGGATGGGCTCGATTTCCAGTCCGGGGTCAGATTGTGAATCTCTCCGCCAGCCGAGGGGATCGTGTAGATGTCCCCGCCATTGATGCCCTGGTCCGACATAAGCCCGCTGATGAAGGCGATGTGGCTGCCGTCTGGCGACCAGCGGGGGACGGCAAGCTGTGCTCCGCTGGTCGGCTGGCCCGATGCCGCGGGATCGACGAGGACCTTCGGCTCGCCGTCGAGCGACTGGGTGTAGAGTTTGGCCACCCACCAGTTGTTTTCGCCTGGCGGAGGCGCGGCGATGTAGGCGATCTTCTTGGCGTCGGGCGCCCAGTCGAACTCGTAGGCGTGCAGGGAGTCCGGTGTGAGGAAGCGGAGCGTTGCCCCCGAACTGCTGCCTCCGGCCGCCTTGCCGTCCCACTTTTCAGGCACGGATACCATCGCAACCCGTTGAATTTCAATGCCGTCCTCGCCAATCACCCCTGCCGGCGGCTTCATCGCAGCCAGGGCCCCCGCATGGCGGGTGGCTCCCTCTACGTACAGAAACGCAAGCGAGTGGCCGTCAGGAGACCAGTGCATATCTTCGGCGTTGCCGTTGAGCTGAACGAGCAGCTTTGGAGCGGATTTGCCGTCTGCGTCGGTCAGAAAGACGCCGGCCCGATGATCAACCGTGCAGTTTGAAAGAAAGGCGAGATGGGAGGAGTCCGGCGACCAGGCCAGAGCGGCCTCTTCACCCTTCTGCCCGTCGGAGCATGCCGTAACGTGTTTGGCTCGTGCGGGATAGTCGGTGGGAGCCAGTTGAATGCCTGCGCCCGAAACGATCCACGCCAGATGGTCGCTGTCGGGTGAGATTGCGGTCTCGGAGATCGACTTCGCCTGGCCGAGGGAAGAGAGAATCTCCGGAATGCGGTTGCCCTGGCTTTGAGAAAAGGCGGAAGTGCTCGAGGAAAGCAGGGATATGGCAAGCAGCGGAACGGCTGCGGACGTGCGGAATCTCATGATTCCGGATGCTACCAGATTGCCTCAAAACCACCGCACTCTCCGGTACAATAAAAGGAGCGCGGCTGCGGAAGAAATTCCACATTGGATGCGCGAAAAAGTTGACTCACATGAGTCCTCTTGCTACTCTTAAAAGGTTCGCCGACTCTCCATGGAATTCGCCTGGCTAACGGCAGAGAGTTGGGAACAGGATCACGGCTCAGTTCGTGTATCAGCCCTGAAGAAGTTTAAGAAGTAATGATCAGGGACAGATCGCATCGGTGCCTGCGACACCCATCACCTTGGTGGGCTATGTAGGCCGGAACTCGCGAAACGGAGTTGGCTAATTTGCAGGCCTGTCATGCAGGCTTTCAGTTACGCTCGGCCACCGTCGGTGTTCTCGTCTGGTATTGAGGTAAGGCAGACGCGAAGCAAGGCTCAATGTGCTTTTGAGCGCGATGTGTATTCTCGCGTGAAGAAAACACGGCCTGTGCGCGCGCTGAAGTTGAAAGTAAGGAGTTTGGTTTGCCTACATTTAGTCAGCTGGTAAGGAAGGGTCGTACTGCGCCTCGTTATAAGACGGCCTCACCTGCACTGCAGGGATCGCCGCAGCGCCGCGGAGTCTGCACTCGCGTGTACACACAGACCCCCAAAAAGCCGAACTCGGCCCTCCGTAAGGTGGCCCGTGTCCGTCTGACCAACGGAATTGAAGTGACCTCCTATATTCCGGGTGAGGGTCACAACCTGCAGGAGCACTCGATCGTCCTGATTCGCGGCGGCCGTGTGAAGGATCTCCCGGGTGTCCGCTACCACATCGTTCGCGGCACGCTGGATTCAGTCGGCGTCGTGAAGCGTACGCAGAGCCGTTCGAAGTATGGTGCAAAGCGCGCCAAGGCTGGCGCAGCGGCAGCAGGCGGTAAGAAGAAGTAGTCCTTCGCAGCCGGCGGGACGCGGCTTTGCCGCAGGAGCCGGAGCGCGGATGGTTTGAGCTTGAAGCGGAAAGAGATTAAGGATTTATGCCAAGAAAAGGTCACATTGCGAAGCGGGAAGTTGCTCCTGATCCGGTGTACAACTCCACGCTGGTTACAAAGTTCGTGAACTCGATGATGTGGGGCGGTAAGAAGTCGACGGCCCAGGGCATCTTCTATACCGCCATGACGAACCTTGAGCAGAAGGGTGGCGACGAAGCCCTCAAGTTGTTCAAGAAGGCTGTCGAGAACTGCAAGCCGTTGCTTGAGGTCAAGACCCGCCGCGTCGGTGGTGCGAACTACCAGGTGCCGATCGAAGTGAATCCGGAGCGCCGCACGTCGCTTGCGATTCGCTGGCTGGTTTCCTATGGCCGCGCCCGTGGCGAAAAGGGCATGATCGACAAGCTCTCGAACGAGCTGCTCGACGCTGCCAATGGCCGTGGCGCTGCGATGAAGAAGAAGGAAGACGTTCACCGCATGGCTGAAGCCAACAAGGCTTTCGCGCACTATCGCTGGTAGGTTTTTCTTCAGGTTTCAAAGCAAGAGTTTTTTAGTTTTCGTTCAGGCAAGAGTAGTCAGGTAGTAAGACGTACGTTTAACCGCGGGCGAAAAGCCCGCGAGAGGTTGAGAGAGAGACTGTGGCCCGTCAAGTACCGTTAAATCGTTGCCGGAATATCGGAATCATGGCGCACATCGACGCCGGAAAGACGACGACGACCGAGCGCATCCTTTTCTATACGGGTATTACGCACCGTATCGGAGAAGTGCACGAAGGCACGGCGACCATGGATTACATGGAGCAGGAGCAGGAGCGCGGTATCACCATTACCTCGGCTGCTACTACCTGCACCTGGAATAACATCCGCATCAACATTATCGATACGCCTGGCCACGTGGATTTCACGGCCGAAGTAGAACGTTCGCTGCGCGTCCTCGACGGCGCGGTGGCTCTGTTCGACTCGGTTTCCGGTGTGCAGCCGCAGACGGAAACGGTGTGGCGCCAGGGCGATAAGTACAAGGTTCCCCGTATCTGCTTTGTGAACAAGATGGACAAGGCCGGCGCGGACTTTGAGCATGTCATCGAGACCATCCGCAAGCGCCTCGGCGCCCGTGCGGTGGCCATCCAGATTCCGATCGGCGCCGAAGCAAACTTCAAAGGCGTAGTTGATCTTATCGAGATGCGCGCCATTCTCTGGCACGACGAAACGATGGGCGCGAAGTACTCGGTCGAAGAGATTCCTGCCGACCTCGTCAAGAAGGCGGAAGCCTTCCGTATGCAGCTCATCGAGACGGTTGCCGAGAATGACGACGAGATGCTGCACAAGTTCCTCGAAGGCGAGACTCCGTCGGTTGAAGAGCTGAAGAAGGCTCTGCGCAAGGCGACCATCGGCATGCACGTCTTCCCGGTCATGTGCGGAACGGCCTTTAAGAACAAGGGTGTTCAGACTCTGCTTGACGCAGTTGTCGATTACCTGCCCAGCCCGCTGGATCTGCCTGCGGTGGAAGGTATCGACCCCTCCGATCCGGAAAAGGTTCTGATTCGCGAGACTTCAGACGATACTCCGATGTCGGCTCTGGCTTTCAAGCTGATCAACGATCCTTTCGGTAAGTTGAGCTTTATCCGTGTCTACTCGGGTGTTCTGAAGACCGGTGACACGATTCTGAACCCGCGTACCAACAAGACGGAGCGCGTTGGCCGCCTGGTGAAGATGCACGCCAACAAGCGTGAAGACATCACCGAGATCATGGCCGGCGACATCTGCGCCGTGGTGGGACTGAAGGATATCAAGACCGGCGATACGCTCTGCGCTCCGTCGGCTCCTGTGGCCCTTTCGGCCATCACCTTCCCTGAGCCGGTTATTTCGGTGGCGATCGAGCCGAAGACCAAGGGCGATCAGGAAAAGATGGGTATGGCGCTGGCTCGGCTTTCCGATGAGGATCCAACCTTCAAGGTTCGGACCGACCAGGAATCGGGACAGACGATTATCAGCGGTATGGGTGAGCTTCACCTTGAAATCCTTGTCGACCGCATGAAGCGCGAGCACAAGGTGGAAGCCAACGTGGGCGAGCCCCGCGTGGCCTTCCGCGAGACGATCCGTAAGAACGCCGAGGCGGAAGGCAAGTACATCCGCCAGACCGGTGGTTCGGGTAACTACGGTCACGTCAAGATTCGTCTTGAGCCGAACGACCCGGGCGCGGGCTTCGAGTTTATCGATGCGATCAAGGGCGGCGTGGTTCCCAAGGAATACATCAAGCCGACCGAGCAGGGCATCCGTGAAGCGCTGCTGAACGGTGTACTGGCCGGCTACGAGATGGTCGACTTCAAGGTCACCCTCTTCGACGGCAGCTATCACGACGTCGACTCGAACGAAATGGCCTTCAAGATCGCCGGTTCGATGGCCTTCAAGGAAGCTGCGAAGAAAGCAAGCCCCGTACTTCTTGAGCCGGTGATGGCAGTCGAAGTCACGGTTCCTGAAGAGCACATGGGTACGATCATCGGCGATATCAACTCCCGCCGCGGCCGTATCGAGGGAATGGAGCATGTGGGCGGATCGCAGGTCATCAAGGCGATCGTTCCGCTGAAGGAAATGTTCGGATATGTAAACGATATCCGCTCTTCAACGCAGGGCCGTGCGTCGTACTCGATGCAGTTCGCCCGCTACGAAGAAGCGCCGCGCATGATCTCCGAAGAGATCATTGCCCGGAACCAGGGTAAGTAAAGAGTTAGAGGCCGATCTCGGTTTTTCGAAGCGGCCGGTTCAGGAAATTGCGGATCTCGATGGGGTCCGAAACGGAAACAGTTAGTAACGCGAAAACTGGAGAGAGAGATGGCGAAGGAGAAATTTGATCGTTCGAAGCCGCACGTGAATGTGGGGACGATTGGGCACATTGACCACGGTAAGACGACGCTGACGGCGGCGATCACGAAGGTATTGTCGAAGCATAATCCGAACAACAAGTTTCGTTCGTTCGACACGATCGACAATGCTCCTGAGGAGCGCGAGCGTGGTATTACGATTGCGACCTCGCACGTGGAGTATGAGACGGCGAACCGTCACTATGCTCACGTGGATTGCCCCGGTCACGCGGACTACATCAAGAACATGATCACGGGAGCGGCGCAGATGGACGGCGGCATCCTGGTGGTGGCAGCGACCGACGGTCCGATGCCGCAGACCAAGGAGCACGTGCTTCTGGCCCGCCAGGTAGGCGTACCCTACATCGTGGTATTCCTGAACAAGTGCGATGCGGTTGAGGATCCTGAGCTGATCGACCTGGTCGAGATGGAAGTTCGCGAACTGCTGTCGAAGTACGACTTTCCTGGCGACGATGTTCCGGTGATCCGCGGATCGGCTCTTGGCGGTCTGAACGGCGAAGCGCAGTGGGAGCAGAAGATCGACGAGCTGATGCAGGCTGTGGACGACAACGTGCCGCTTCCGGCGCGTGCCATCGACCAGCCGTTCCTGATGCCGATCGAAGACATCTTCTCGATCTCTGGCCGCGGAACTGTTGTCACGGGCCGTATCGAGCGCGGCAAGGTGAAGGTTGGCGAGGAAGCCGAAATCGTTGGATTCCGCGAGACGCGCAAGACGGTTGTGACCGGCGTCGAGATGTTCAAGAAGCAGCTTGACGAAGGCCTGGCCGGCGACAATGCGGGACTTCTGCTTCGCGGTATCGCGAAGGAAGACGTGGAGCGCGGCATGGTTCTGGCGAAGACGGGCTCGATCACGCCGCACACCAAGTTCAAGGGCGAGATCTACGTGTTGTCGAAGGAAGAAGGCGGCCGTCATACTCCGTTCTTCAATGGCTACCGTCCTCAGTTCTACTTCCGTACCACGGACGTGACGGGCACCGCGACCCTGCCTGCGGGCACGGAGATGGTGATGCCGGGCGACAACATCGCACTGGAGATCGAGCTGCACACCCCGGTAGCGATGGAAAAGGGCCTGCGCTTTGCAATCCGCGAAGGCGGACGCACCGTAGGCGCCGGTACCATCACCGAGATCATCAAGTAGTTAGCGGTTAGCGCGCCGCAGGGCGCGAGCAGTTAGTGGTTAGCGAAAGGCGGGGTAAAGCCCCGCCGCTCGCGGAAAGATACAAAAGCACATGGTTGGACAGAGAATTCGCATCCGTTTGAAGGCTTACGACTACCGGGTGCTTGACACTTCGACGGGCGAGATCGTGGACACGGCCAAGCGCACTGGCGCCCAGGTTGCCGGCCCGATTCCGTTGCCGACGGTCAAGAACAAGTACTGCGTGCTGCGTTCCCCGCACGTTGACAAGAAGTCGCGCGAGGCTTTCGAGATCCGTACGCACAAGCGTCTGATCGACATCCTCGAGCCCACCCAGCAGACCGTGGACGCGCTGATGAAGCTCGACCTGCCGGCAGGTGTGGACGTGGAAATCAAGGCCTTCGAAAAGTAGACGCTAGCCGCGTCGGGCAATAGCGGCTTCGCCGCAAAAACTAAACAAGCCTTCAGTGCCCTCGGAAACAGCGAAGGCATGATGGGGAGAAGAAGAAATGTCAGTAACTGGAATTCTTGGTAAGAAGATCGGCATGACGCAGGTATTCGATGAGAAGGGTGAAGTTCACCCGATCACCGTCCTGCAGGCCGGTCCCTGCGTGATCACGCAGTTGAAGACCGCTGCAAAGGACGGCTACGATGCCGCGCAGATTGGTCTGGTTGAGTTTGTGAAGGCCTCCAAGGTCACGAAGCCGCAGGCCGGCCACTTCGCCAAAAACGATGTGCCGCCTGTCCGCATGATCCGCGAAGTGCCTGTTGAGATCGCCGCAGCCGGTTCGGAAGAGAACGGCAGCGTTAAGGCTGGCGACAAGATCCTGGTCGATATCTTCTCCGATGAGAAGTATGTCGACATCATCGGCACCAGCAAGGGACGCGGCTTTTCCGGCGTCGTTCGCCGCCATGGTTTCGGCGGTGGCCCCAAGTCGCACGGTCACATGTTCCAGGTGCAGGGTTCAATCGGCGCCTCGTCGTTCCCCTCGCGTGTTCTTCCGGGAACCCGCATGCCGGGTCACTATGGCGTGGATCGCGTGACGGTCCGCAACCTGCGTATTCGCGGTATCGATCTTGAAGAGAACCTCATCATGATCGAAGGCGCGGTACCTGGACCGCGTGATGGATATGTGCTGATCTCCAAGGCCAAGGCTCCGCCGCGTGAGCGTCGTGGCTTCGCTGGATCGGGTACGGTCGATCCGCTGAAGGCTTCGAAGAAGGCTTCCAGCAAGAAGAAGTAGACGCTAGCCGCGTCGTGCATATGCGCCTCTATGAGGCGCGAGAAACAAGCGGTAGATCGCAAAGATCAGAGCAGAGGCCAAGTGCCTCCGGCTTGAAAGAGAAGACAATGGCAAACATTGATGTTTTGGATCTCGGTGGCAACAAGGTAGGCTCGCTTGAGCTGGCCGATGAAGTCTTTGCACCGAATCAGGTAAATGAAGCTCTGCTGTGGGAAGCGGTCAAGCACTACCGCGCCGCCCTGCGCCAGGGAACGGCCGCGACCAAGAATCGTAAGCTGGTCGCCGGTTCGGGCAAGAAGCTCTGGAAGCAGAAGGGTACCGGCCGCGCCCGCGTCGGTTCCGTCCGTTCGCCTCTCTGGCGGCATGGCGGCACCGTTCACGGACCGCAGCCTCGCTCGTATGACTATGCTTTCCCGAAGAAGAAACTGCTGGGCGCGCTGCGTTCCGCACTTGCGGCAAAGCTCTCCGACGGCAAGCTGGTTGTGGTTGACAGCCTGAGCCTCAAGGAGCCCAAGGCAAAGCTGTACCGCCAGGCTCTGGACAAGCTCGAAGTGAAGCGCACCGCATTGCTGGTGGAAGCCGGTAACGAGCTCAGCCAGGAGCTGATCCTCGGTTCGCGCAATCTGGCTGGTGTGGATCTGGTTCTGAACAACGAAGTACATCCTTACGACCTGCTTCGCTATGAGCGGGCAATCTTCTCGCGCCAGGCGATCGAAGCCCTGCAGGAGACGCTCAAGAAGACTGTGTCGAAGCGTAAGAAAGCAGAGGTGGCCTAATGCCGACTCCTTATACCGTCATTCGCCGCCCCCTGATTACTGAAAAGGGTCTTACTGCGAAGGAGACCGAGGGAACGCTCGTATTCGACGTCGATCCCAAGGCTACGAAGAACGAAGTCAAGCAGGCAGTAGAGCTGCTCTTCAAGGTGAAGGTTGCTGCCGTCCGTACGATCAACCTCGCGGGCAAGGAACGCCGCCGGGGTAAGTTTTCGGGTTACCGCCCGGACTGGAAGAAGGCTTATGTTCGCCTGAAGGAAGGCGAAAAGATGCCGGAGTACGTGAACAACCTGTAAACGGCAGGGCTTGAGAGCAGAGCGCTCAGGGCTCAGCAAGTAGAAAAGCCGGGACAAACTATCCGGCGGACGGGGGTCAGAGTTGGCCCCCTGTAGAGAGAAGATACGATGCCGATTAAGACATATCGCCCGATCACACCGACGCTGCGTTTCAAGACGTCGCTGGTGAATGACGACATCACGACCGATAAGCCGTACAAGCCGCTGCTCGTTGTCAAGCAGCGCACCGGCGGCCGCCGCAACTCTGGCGACCTCACGATCCGCCATCACGGCGGCGGTCACAAGCAGAAGCTGCGTCTCATCGATTTCAAGCGCGACAAGTTCGGTGTACCGGGCCGCGTGGCGACGATCGAATACGATCCGAACCGCTCCTCGCGTATCGCCCTGATCAGCTACGCCGATGGCGACAAGCGCTACATCCTGCAGCCGGTTGGCCTGAAGGTTGGCCAGACGATCACCAGCGGTCCTGAAGCCGATATTCTGATCGGCAATGCACTGCCGCTGCGCAACATCCCTGCCGGTACCACGGTCCACAATGTGGAGCTCCGTCCTGGCAAGGGTGCGCAGATGGTACGCTCGGCCGGATCCTCGGCCCAGCTGGTCGCCAAGGAAGGCGATTACGCGCTTCTGAAGCTGCCTTCCGGCGAAACCCGCAAGGTGCTGGTGGACTGCATGGCGACGATCGGCCAGGTCGGCAACACCGAGCACGAGAATGTTTCGATCGGCAAGGCGGGACGTAACCGCTGGAAGGGCATCCGCCCGACCAACCGCGGTGTCTCGATGAACCCGGTCGATCACCCGCACGGCGGTGGTGAAGGTAAGACCTCGGGTGGCCGTCATCCTGTGACGCCCTGGGGACAGCCCACTCGCGGATACAAGACACGCAACAACAAGCGGACCGATGCATTCATCATCAGCCGCAAGAGCAAGTAGCAATCAGCGGAAGGTTACGAGGTTTCTGAATGGCACGGTCAACGAAAAAAGGCCCCTTTATCGACGAGCACCTGATGGTCAAGGTCGAGGTGCAGAACCAGGCGAATGACAGAAAGGTCATCCGCACCTGGTCGCGCCGTTCGACGATCCATCCTGACATGGTTGGTCATACCATCGCGGTGCACAACGGCAAGAAGTTTGTTCCGGTGTACGTGACGGAAAACATGGTCGGCCACAAGCTGGGTGAGTTCGCGGCAACGCGCACCTTCAAGGGACACACGGCCAAGACGGCCGAAGCCGGCGCCAAGGGCAGATAGTAGCGGTTAAGTCAGGGCGCATAAAGTATGCCCTGGGATAGATAAGGATGAAGTCAATGCAATTGGAGACACGGGAATTCAAGGCTCAGGCTCGCTTCCAGCGGGTATCGCCGCAGAAGGCGCGCCTGGTGCTTGACCTGATTAAGGGCCGGAGCGTCGAAGAGGCGCTGAACACGGTCGCCTTCACCAAGAAGGCCGTTGCCCCGATGGTCGAGAAGGTGCTGCGCTCTGCGCTGCAGAATGCCAACTATCTGAGCCAGGAACAGGGACTCGATGTAGACGTCGACAACCTGTATGTGAAGACGGCTCTCGCCAACGAAGGCCCGCGCATGAAGCGCATCCGCCCTGCCCCGATGGGCCGCGCGTACCGCTACCAGCGTCGCCTGGCGCACATTATTGTCGCACTGGCCGAACGCAACCAGGATGGTCTTGTGACCAAGGTTGCCGACGATGCAGAAGCGGCACCCAAGGCGAAGAAGGCTGCCAAGAAGGCTCCGGCGAAGAAGGCAGCTGCCAAGAAGACTGCGGCGAAGAAGACTGCGAAGAAAGCCGCTAAGTAGTTCGGTAAAGGATTAGGGAAGGTTTAGAGGATATTATGGGACAGAAAGTCCATCCTTACGGATTTCGGCTCGGTGTGAACAAGCCGTGGCGCTCACGCTGGTTCGTCGAGCGCGACTATGACAAGCTCCTGATTGAGGACGTCAAGCTCAAGCGCGAACTCAAGGAAAAGCTCAAGGCCGCCGGCGTCAGCTCAGTTGAGATCGAGCGTCCAGGCAACAAGCTGCGGATTATCATCCGCACGGCTCGTCCTGGCATCATCATCGGCCGCAAGGGCGCTGAGATCGACAAGCTTAAGCTCGAGCTCCAGAAGCGCACAAGCCGCGAGGTCTTCATCGATATCCTCGAGGTCAACAAGCCTGAGCTCGACGCCCAGCTGGTTGCCGAAGGCATTGCGCTGCAGCTTGAAAAGCGTGTCGGCTTCCGTCGCGCCATGCGTAAGTCGGTGGATTCGGCTCTGCGTTTCGGTTGCAAGGGCATCAAGGTTCGCGTTTCGGGCCGCCTGAACGGTAATGAGATCGCCCGTTCCGAGTGGTACCTGCAGGGTCGTCTGCCGCTGCACACGCTGCGCGCCGACATCGACTACGGCTTTGCCGAGGCGCACACCACCTATGGCATCATCGGCGTCAAGACCTGGATCTATCGCGGAGATATTTACCAGCAGCGTCGCCGCGAGCCCCAGGCAGTGGTAGGAACATCGGTATTTTAAAGGCAGTGCACAGGATCGGTTGTCAGTTCTCAGCGAGCTGACAACTGATAACTGAAGACTGACAGCTGTTTTTTGAGGATTTCGTTATGTTGATGCCAAAGAAAGTCAAGTACCGCAAGCAGCAGCGCGGCCGCATGCGCGGCAAGGCATGGCGCGGCAGCGAGCTGGCCTTCGGCGATTACGGCCTGAAGGTGATGGAGTGCGGTTACATTACCGATCGTCAGATCGAAGCGAGCCGTATTGCAATGACCCGCTTCATCAAGCGCGGCGGCAAGATCTGGCTGCGTCTGTTCCCTGACAAGCCGGTAACCAAGAAGCCTGCCGAAACCCGTATGGGTAAGGGCAAGGGCGCTCCGGATCACTGGGTCGCCGTTGTTCGTCCGGGCAAGGTGCTCTTCGAGATGGAAGGCGTTACGCCGGAGATCGCGCAGGAAGCCATGCGCCTGGCCTCGCACAAGCTGCCCCTCAAGGTCCGCTTCGTGCAGCGCCACGATGCCAAGGTTGTAGCAGCCGCCAAGTAAGTTTTGTAGCAGGGGATACGCGGGTTCGATCGAGAGCCCTAGTCCCGGAGAGAAGAAGAAATGGAACTCGAAAAGATTCGTAACCTGAGCGACGGCGAGATCGTCACCGAAGAGCACAAAGCTGCAGAGCAGCTCTTCCGCCTGCGCTTTCAGACGAAGCTCGGCCAGAATGAAGGCGTTAAGAAGCTTCGTGAGCTGAAGAAGGATATTGCCCGTTTCAAGACTGTGGCTCGCGAGCGCGAACTTGGTCTGCACGGCGAAGCTCCGAAGGCTGAGTCGAGCGCGCCGAAGAAGGCAGCCAAGGCCAAGAAAACCAAGAAGGAGGCTCGCTAAGCCATGAGTTCAGTAGAAGCAGGCGTCGAGTCGGGCGTACAGAAGCGCCGCAACGAAAAGGTTGGCCACGTGGTTTCGACCAAGATGGAAAAGACCATCGTGGTTGAGGTCGAGATGCGCAAGGCGCACCCCAAGTACAAGCGTGTGATGAAGCTCAACAAGAAGTTCTACGCGCACGATGAGCAGAACACGGCTCGCGTTGGCGACATGGTCCGTATCCGCGAGACCCGCCCGTTGAGCAAGCTCAAGCGCTGGAACCTTGAAGAGATTATCCGCCGTTCTGCTCTGGCCCAGGCCGAAGCAGCTGCAGCCGCCAAGTAAGCGGTCGAGAAGAGAGAAGGAGAGATCGCCATGGCAGTACAGATGAGGACGATGCTTGAGGTTGCCGACAACTCCGGCGCCCGCAAGCTGCAGATGATTCTCCCCCTCGGCGGGGCAAGCGGCAAGAAGGCAGGGCTCGGCGATGTGGTAACGGCAGCCGTGAAGGAAGCCTCTCCCGATGGCCAGGTCAAGAAGGGTAAGGTTGTCAAGGCCGTGATTGTGCGCACCCGCAAGGAATCGCGCCGCCGCGACGGAACCTACATTCGCTTTGACTCGAATGCCGCCGTTCTGATTAACGAAGCAGGCGAGCCGGTAGGCACGCGTGTCTTCGGTCCCGTAGCCCGCGAGCTGCGTGAGAAGAAGTTTTTGAAGATTGTTTCGCTCGCCCCGGAAGTTCTGTAAGCAAGGGCTGCTGCGAAGAAGGATAAGAGCCATGAGTTTGAAGATTCAGCGTAACGACCAGGTTGTCGTGATTGCGGGCAAAGACAAGAAGCTGGACCGGCCTCGTCGCGTACTGAGCGTGATTCCGGATGAGAACAAGATTCTCGTCGAGCATGTGCATGTCGTGAAGAAGAACGTCCGTCCTAATCCGCAGAAGAACATCAAGGGCGGCATTGCCGAGCAGGAAGCCCCGGTTCACATTTCTAACGTGGCTATCTACTGCTCGAGCTGCAACAAGCCGACCCGTGTGGGCTACAAGTTCGAGGGCGACACCAAGGTGCGCGTCTGCAAGAAGTGCGGCAACACCCTGGTTGCAAAGGGCAAGAAGTAGGCCTTCTTCTCTTAACTGTGTGGTTTTAGCTACAGGTTAGAGCCATGGTTAAGCTAGAATTAAAAGGTTTGAGTAAAACGGCGGCACGCGGATAGCCAAAGGCTGGAAGCGGCAGTCAATTGAGCACCCTCCGCAACGGTAAACGGCCTCGAGGCCACCCCGGGACCGGAGAGAAAGAAGACGGAAAATGGCAGCAAGACTGAAAGAGAAGTATCAGCAGGAAATCAAGTCGGCTCTCCAAAAGGAGCTGGGTCTCGAGAATTCGATGTCCGTGCCGCGCCTCGAGAAGATTGTCCTGAACATGGGACTCGGCGAAGCAACGCAGAACTCGAAGATGCTCGATCCGCTTATTGCCGATCTGGCAGCGATCGCCGGTCAGAAGCCGGTCGCCACCAAGGCCAAGAAGTCCATCGCGGCCTTCAAGGTGCGCGAAGGCATGTCGATCGGTGCGATGGTCACCCTGCGCGGCGATACGATGTATGAATTCCTCGACCGCCTGATCGCGGTGGCTTTGCCCCGCGTACGTGACTTCCGCGGCGTATCCTCGAAGAGCTTTGACGGCCGCGGGAACTACACATTGGGTGTTCGCGACCAGCTGATCTTCCCGGAAATCGACTACTCGAAGGTCGAAAAGCTCAAGGGCATGAACATCACCATTGTGACCACCGCCCAGGACGACAACTCCGCGCGCGAACTGCTTAAGCAGTTCGGCATGCCTTTCCGCCAGGGCGCGTAAGCAAAAGGACTGATTAAGATATGTCAACGACTGCAAAAAGAGTAAAAGACGAGCGCAAGCCCAAGTTCAAGTGCCGGCAGCACAACCGCTGCAAGCTGTGCGGTCGCCCGCGCGCTTACCTGCGCAAGTTCGGCCTCTGCCGCCTGTGCTTCCGCCAGCTGGCGCTCAAGGGTGAGATTCCCGGCGTCATCAAGTCGAGCTGGTAAACCGGCTTCACGCGTCCTCGGGCGCAAGACAAGTTCGCGTGATCGATGATTCACGCATTACCATTCCCGCTGGTTCTCTTCCATAAAGGTAGAGCGAACGGGGGATGAAGGAGAGACAATGAGTTTGACCGATCCTGTAGCAGATTTCCTGACCCGCATCCGTAACTCTATCCGCGCGCGTCACCAGAAGCTCGACGTCCCGGCCTCGCGCCTGAAGACCGAGATCGCCCGCATTCTGAAGGAAGAAGGCTACATTGCCAACTACAAGCCGACCGAAGAGGAAGGCCGCAGCATCCTTCGCGTTTACCTCAAGTACGGCGCCAACAACGAAGCCGCGATCCGCGACCTCGCCCGTATCTCCCGTCCCGGCTGCCGCGTGTATGTCGGACGCGACGAGATCAAGCGTGTTCAGGGTGGACTCGGCATCAGCATCCTCACCACGCCCCGCGGCGTGATGACCGGACGCCAGGCCCGTAAAGAAGGCGTAGGCGGCGAGATCCTCTGCGAGGTCTGGTAGGCGCTGGCCGCGCCGGGCAATCGCGCCTTTGGCGCCTGCTCTGTTCGGTGTGGTAACAGTTGTGGCCGCGCTTTTGCGCGGAATAAGAGTGGGGCTTCTGCTAAAATAAGAGGCCTCTACTCCTTCAAGAGATATAGGTTTCGTTCTGAGAAAACCTCGATTTCTGCGGGTTTCCGGAACAAGCACGGCTGCGGCCGTGCTGTAGGTGTGAGTAGTGAAGGGGGCGCCAGCTCCCGGGGGAAACCTCGAACGGCGTGAAAACGCCGGGGCTGCAGTGGAACGATGGAAAGATCATCGGGACTCGCAAGCCATTTAAGGGATTCAGAATGTCTCGTATTGGTAAGAAGCCGATTCCGCTCCCCAGCGGTGTCAAGTATGCGGTTAACGGCAACACCCTGGTTGTCGAGGGCCCCAAGGGCAAGGTTGAGCAGGCTATTCCGAGCGGAATCAAGCTCGAAACCCAGGACGGCCACATCCACGCCATCCGTGAGAACGACTCGCAGGCCGCCATTCACGGTCTGACCCGCGCCCTGGTTTTCAATGCCGTCGAGGGCGTGACCAAGGGCTGGTCGAAGGATCTGGACATCGTCGGTATCGGTTACCGCGCGGAACTGAAGGGCAAGGATGTCGTGGTTTTCACGCTCGGCTACTCGCACCCGATCGAATTCCCGCTGCCCGCCGGCGTTACGGCTGTCATCGATCCGAAGCAGACCCGCGTGACCATTTCCGGCATCGACCGCCAGAAGGTCGGCCAGGTTGCCGCTGATATGCGTGCGCTGCGCAAGCCTGATCCGTACAAGAACAAGGGTGTTCGTTACTCGGATGAGAAGCTGAAGAAGAAGGTCGGCAAGACCGGCGCCAAGTAGTCTGAAACCGAACGGCGCCGCTAGGCGGCGCCGCTATTAGGAAGGAAGAAAAGATGATTTCACAGAGGAAGAGAAACGAAATCCGGTTGCGTGTCCATGACCGCATCCGCGCCAAGGTGAACGGCACCACTGAGCGTCCCCGCCTGAATGTCTACCGCTCGCTGAACCACATTTACGTTCAGGTTATCGATGATGCACAGGGCTTCACCCTGGTTTCAGCGTCGACCGTTGCCGACAATGTCAAGGCCGGCGGCAACATCAACGCCGCCAAGGAAATTGGCAAGCTGGTCGCGGAGCGCGCCCAGGAAAAGGGCATCAAGAAGGTCGTATTCGACCGCGGCGGCTACCTCTATCACGGCCGTATTAAGGCTCTGGCCGATGCCGCCCGCGAAGCGGGACTCGAGTTTTAGTTCAGGTTTTGGGGCAGAATTGCCCGGAAGGAATCAGGAAGCGCATGGCAACATTGAAAAAGAAGCTCGATGCCGGTCAGTACAACCTGAAGGATCAGGTCGTCGCCATCAACCGCGTCACCAAGGTCGTCAAGGGTGGCAAGAACATGTCGTTTGCCGCTCTGGTCGTCATCGGCGATCCCGGCGCAGGCGTGGTCGGTTATGGTTCGGGCAAGGCAAAGGAAGTTCCGCAGGCAATCCGCAAGGGCATTGAGTCGGCGAAGAAGAACCTGGTTCGCGTCAACCTGACCGAGACCAGCATTCCTCACCAGGTTCTGGGCCGCTTCGGTTCGGGTCAGGTAATGCTCAAGCCGGCTCCTGAAGGTACCGGCGTGATCGCCGGTGGCGCTGTCCGCGCCGTCATGACCTCGGCTGGTGTTCAGAACGTGCTCACCAAGAGCCTCGGATCTGCGAACCCGCACAACGTGATCAAGGCAACCTTCGATGCGCTGGTTCAGCTGCGCGACAGGGAAGAAGTAGCCAACATCCGCGGCAAGGCGCTGCAGGAGTTATAAGACAATGGCAGAGAAGGCAACCATCAAGATCCAGTACTTCCGTTCAATGATCCAGGCGCCGGTGAAGCATAAGCGCGTGGTCAAGGGACTGGGCTTTACCCGCCTCAACCAGATTGTTGAGCGCGAGGACAGCCCGTCCATCCGCGGCATGGTCAAGACCATTCCGCACCTTGTCCGGATCGTTGAGTAGCAGCTTTTAGCTGCCGGCACCCGGTATCAGCAAGGCGTTGGCAGCATAAAGATTTACGGATTGACCGGTAACATTCGCAGCGGATTTGGAAGCTAAGAGTGAAAGCTGATAGCTAAACGCTGCATTAAATGCGAGTCGGTAAAGCACAAAGCTTGCCGGCGTTAAGCGAGGAAACAATGAATCTTTCGAATTTACGTGCACCGAAGAATGCCAACCGCAACAAGAAGCGTGTTGGACGCGGTATGGGATCGGGCCATGGCAAGACCTCGGCCCGCGGACACAAGGGACAGGGCTCGCGCTCCGGTTCCAGCATGATGCGCGGTTTTGAAGGCGGCCAGATGCCGCTGCACCGCCGTCTGCCCAAGCGCGGCTTTACCAATATCTTCCGCACCGAGTACACCGTCCTGAACCTCGACCGTCTCGCGGAATTTGGCGAGACCGAGCTCACCCCCGAGTTCTACGCTGCCAAGGGCCTGCTCAAGCGCCGCAATGAGCTCCTGAAGATCCTCGGCAACGGCGAGCTGACCGTGGCTCTCACCGTGCACGCGCACAAGTTCTCCAAGACCGCGCAGGAAAAGATCGAAAAAGCCGGCGGTAAGGCCGTTCTGATCGGCTAAGCTCGAGTCCATGAAAGCCCCGTGCCCTGCGCGGGGCTTCGTGTAGGATTGGAATCACCGACCCATGTTTGAGAAATTCGCGAATATCTTCCGCATCCCCGACCTGCGCAAGCGTGTTTTCTTTACGCTTGCGATGCTTGCTGTTTACCGGTTGGGCGGACACATCCTCACGCCCGGCGTCAACTCCGCGGCTCTCGAGCAGTTCTTCAATTCGCAGAGTGGCTCTTCGCTCGGCCTCGTGGATATGTTCAGCGGCGGCAACCTGCGCCGTCTGACGATTTTCGCGCTGGGCATCATGCCTTACATCACGGCCTCGATCATCTTCCAGCTGCTTACCGTTGTCTATGAGCCGCTGGCACGCCTCCAGAAAGAAGGCGAGATCGGCCGCCGCAAGATTACCCAGTGGACGCGTTATCTCACCATTATCCTGGGTATCGTTCAGTCGATGACGATCGCCATCGCCCTCTCGCACGCTTCGGGCGGCATGGTGCTGAACCCGGGTGTCGGCTTTGTTCTGATGACCGTCATCACGCTGACCGCCGGCACGGCGTTCATCATGTGGCTTGGCGAGCAGATTACTGAACGCGGTATCGGCAACGGCATGAGCCTGCTGATCTTCGCCGGTATCGTCGTGGGTCTGCCGCATGCGATTGCCGAGCTCGTCGATACGGCACGTGCCAGCAAATTCGGAGCCTTCACTGTTCCGGCGCTGATCATCCTCGTGGCCCTGATGATTGCCGTTGTAGCCTTTATCGTTTACGTCGAGCGCAGCGAGCGCCGCATTCCGGTGCAGTACGCCAAGCGCATCGTTGGCCGCCGCCTCATGGGCGGTCAGTCGACGCACCTGCCGCTCAAGGTGAACTCCGGCGGCGTGATGCCCGTCATCTTTGCTGCTTCGGTACTCTCAGCCCCGTTGCTCTTTTCGCAGGCTGCGGTTGTCCGCAATAGCGCGGCGATGACCCGCATCTTCGACGCCCTGCGTCCGGGTGAGCCGTGGTACGAACTGCTTTACATCATCGCGATTATTTTCTTCGCGTATTTCTACATCTCGATCGTCTTCCGTCCGGATGACATTGCCGACAACATGCGCAAGTACGGCGGCTTTATTCCCGGTATCCGCCCCGGTAAGCGCACTTCGGATTTCATCAACGATATCCTTACCCGTATCACCCTCGTCGGTGCGCTCTACCTGATCATCATCTCGATCATTCCGCAGATCCTGATCAGCGGTATTCACCTGAACCACCTGCCCTTGATCGGTGGTTTGTTTGAGCACCTGCCGCTGTGGGTTACGAACGGCCTCGGATTCAACTTCTATTTCGGCGGCACCTCGCTGCTGATCGTTGTCGGCGTTGCCATGGACACTGTCAACCAGATCGAGTCGCAGCTGATCATGCGTCACTACGAAGGCTTCTCTTCGCGCAGCGGACGCGGAAGACGGTCCTGGTAAGTGGCGTTGCCGGAGACGATTTCTCAAACTGGAGCCCGGGAAGAGCGCAAGCTTGTTCCCGGGCCTATCCTTCTTTTGGGCGCTCCTGGAAGCGGCAAGGGAACCCAGGCGAAAGAGCTGATGGCTCTCTGGGGCATTCCTCAGATCTCCACCGGCGATCTTTTCCGCGCCAACATTGAAGGCGGAACCGAACTGGGCCGAAAGGTTCAGGCGGTCATGGATCGCGGCGAGTTGGTTTCCGACGAACTGGTCAACGACATGGTCGAGGATCGGTTGAAGCGGCCCGACATAGGCGCGGGATATATTCTCGACGGATTCCCGCGGACCCTGGTTCAGGCTGCATGGGTCGATGGACACCTGGCAAGCGGGACAGGTACTTTGCCGGTCGTTGCTGTGAATATAAAGGTCAGCTATAATCAATTACTGCGCCGTATCACCGGACGGCGTAGTTGCACTGTCTGCGGGACGATCTACAACATTTACCTGCAGCCACCCAAGGTTGATGGATTCTGCGACCTTGAAGGAACGCCCCTGGTAAGGCGTCGCGACGATACCGAAGAGGTTTTCGAGAAGCGCATGCGGGAGTATGACGCGCTGACGGCTCCGGTCGTCGAGCATTACCGTGCGCAGGGTCGATTTGCCGAGGTAGATGGGGAAGAAACGGTGGAAGTCGTAACCGCTGCCGTGGTGCAGGCGGTTGCCCGGCTGAGGGGCCAGGAATAATCGCATGGCGATCATAATCAAGACGCCGCAGGAGATCGAAAAGATGCGGCGCAGCGGACAGGTCGTCCGCGAGGTGCTCGAGCTTGTTCGCCAGGCGGTAAGGGCCGGAGCTTCAACGCTGGATCTGGAAAACGTTGCGGCGGCGAAGATGAAGGAGATTGGCGCGAAGCCGGCCTTCAAGGGGTACCGGGGCTATCCATGCGTGCTCTGCACCTCGGTGAATGAGGAAGTTGTGCACGGAATTCCGTCGGCGGAGCGTGTTCTTCGCGACGGAGACATTGTTTCGATTGACACCGGCGTGATTATCGACGGATATTACGGCGACTCTGCCATTACCGTTGCGGTCGGTTCGAAGGTGGCACCACAGACCCAGCGCCTGCTCGATGTAACGCGGGCTTCGCTCGAAAGCGGAATCCGGGAAGTTCGTCCGGGAGCGACGCTAGGCGATGTGGGAGCGGCGGTTCAGGAAGTAGTTGAGGCCGAGGGCTTCAGCGTGGTTCGGGAGTTTGTCGGGCACGGAATCGGGACCAGGCTGCACGAAGATCCGCAGGTGCCGAACTATGGCCGGCGCGGGCAGGGGCAGAAGCTGCGCGAGGGCATGGTGATTGCGATTGAACCCATGGTCAACGCGGGGCGGCCCGATGTACAGGTTTTAAGCGACGGCTGGACGGCTGTCACGCAGGACGGAAGTTTGAGCGCGCATTTCGAGCATACGGTCGCAGTGACCGCCGAAGGCGCAGTGATCTTGACGCAGTAGGTTTGACGAGGGCCGGCACAGATGCCGGCGGAATCGGGAAAAAGGTTTGTCGAAGGAAGACGCGATTGAGGTAATGGCAGTGGTCCTTGAGACGCTGCCTAATGCCATGTTCAAAGTTGAGCTCGAAAACAAGCACCAGGTTCTGGCGCATGTTTCGGGCCGAATGCGGAAGAATTTTATCCGTATTCTTCCCGGCGATCGTGTAGCAGTGGAGCTCAGTCCGTACGATCTCACCCGCGGACGGATCGTCTACCGTTACAAGTAGCCGGTAGCTTTCAGCCGCCAGCTTGTGGCTGGGCCGGTTGAAAATCGAAGTTTTTGAGTCTCTTCGAATGGCAGGTTTCGAAGGCTTGAAGAAACAAGCTAATAGCTGAAAGCTAGAAGCTGGGAGCTGTCTCATGAAGGTTCGTGCATCGGTAAAGAAGATTTGTGACAAGTGCAAGGTCATTCATCGTAACGGTACGGTGCGTGTCATTTGCGAAGTCGCGAAGCACAAGCAGCGCCAGGGTTAACCTGCCGCCGTTTCTGTCACTGCGAGTCGAGCCCGCAAGGGCAGGGGCTAGTTAGCTGAAGTCAAGGCTTGCGATGAACCCCCGGCTCACTCACCGCCGCTCTACCCGAAGGGTAACGGCATAGCCGCTCCGGAAGAGATTTACGGAGCTTATAAGGAAGAAGCATGGCACGTGTTGCTGGTGTCGATCTGCCCCGTAACAAGCAGGCGCGGATTGGACTCACATACATTTACGGGATCGGTAACCCCCGCGCGCTGCGCATCCTGACTGCTGCGAATGTTGACCCATTCAAGAAGATTCAGGACCTCAGCGAAGACGAGGTAAACCGTATCCGTCAGGTCATCGAGGCCGAAGGCAACGTCGAAGGCGACCTTCGCAAGGACGTCTCGATGCACATCAAGCGTCTTATCGACATTCAGTCTTTCCGCGGTCTGCGCCATCGTCGCGGCCTGCCCGTTCGCGGGCAGCGCACGCACACCAATGCTCGTACCCGTAAGGGTCCGCGCAAGGGCACAGTGGCAGGCAAGAAGAAAGCGACGAAGTAAGCGATGGCTAAGGCACAGGGCGCCGGCAAGGCCGGCAAGAACAAGAAGTTCAAGAAGCGGGAACGGAAAAATGTTCCTTACGGTCTGGTTTATATCCAGGCTACTTTCAACAACACCATCGTGACCATCACGGACGGCCAGGGCAACACCATCTCGTGGAAGAGCTCGGGTTCGCTCGGCTTCCGCGGATCGCGTAAGGGAACTCCCTTCGCAGCCCAGCAGGCTGCCGTGAACGCCGCCAACCAGGCGCGCGATCATGGTCTGCGTTCGGTCGATGTTCGCGTCAGCGGACCGGGTTCGGGCCGCGAATCGGCTGTCCGCGCACTCGCTGCTGCCGGTATCGAGGTTCGCTCCATCCGCGACATTACCCCGATTCCGCACAACGGCTGCCGTCCGCCGAAGCGCCGCAGGGTGTAAGGCTGTAAAATAAGCAGGATGGAGTTGGGTTTTCGCTCCATCCTGTGCAAGACATTGGCGAAAGCCAAAGGACTGGGACGAGACGCACGCCAGCGTGTAAACCAGTCGGCCTCTGAAATTTAGATTTCCGTCCAAGGGCCGGGCGGAAGATGGAGAAAGAAATTGGCACGTTATACAGGAGCAGTCTGCCGCCTTTGCCGTCGCGAAGGCACCAAGCTTTTTTTGAAGGGCGCCAAGTGCTACACCGAGAAGTGCGCCATCGAGAAGCGTAATTTTGCCCCCGGCCAGCATGGCCGCGACCGCAAGGCCAAGATCGTTGGATACGGCCTGCAGCTGCGTGAAAAGCAGAAGGCAAAGCGCATCTACTTCGCTCTCGAAGGCCAGTTCCGCGAGTATTACGAGAAGGCATCGCGCTCCCAGGGTGTTACCGGTCTTCGCCTGCTGCAGCAGCTCGAATGCCGCCTGGACAATGTGGCCTTCCGCCTCGGCTTCGCGATGTCGCGCCGCCAGGCACGTCAGATCGTCCGCCACGGTCACGTTGAGGTCAACGGCCGCAAGGTGAACATCCCCTCGTTCCAGGTGAGCGTGGGCGACGAGATCAAGGTTCGTCCGAACAGCCAGAAGCTGGTCGTTGTCGAGGGTGCGCGTGAGTTTGCCAGCCACCAGGCAGCACCGAGCTGGTTGTCGATCGATGCCGCCAACCTGTCGGGTAAGGTTCTCGCACTGCCGAATCGCGAGGATATCAACCTGCCGGTCAACGAGCAGCTGATCGTCGAACTGTACAGCAAGTAAGGTTTAAGCCCTGCCCCGGCAGCGCGCCGGGGCGGGGAAGCAGTAAAAGCAGAGCAGTACACAACTCAATCGAACGGAGAAACGAGCGCAGCCGTTGCAAAATGCTTCGCGGCGTTTGCTGCGCACGAAAGGTGATATCGACATGCTTTGGAGAGGATTTCAAAGACCGAAACGTCTCGCTGTAGAGGCAGAGACACTTACGGAAAAGTACGGCAAGTTCAGTGCACAGCCTTTTGAGCGCGGCTTCGGAACGACCATCGGCAATGCGCTTCGCCGCACGCTGCTGTCGTCGATCGAAGGCGCAGCCGTTACGGCTGTCAAAATCGAAGGCGTTCTGCACGAGTTCCAGTCGATCACTGGAGTTGTGGAAGACGCGACCGACATCATCCTCAACCTGAAGCAGGTTCCGTTCAAGTTGAATGGTGAGGGTCCGAAGGCGCTGTATCTCCGCGCCGATCAGCCGGGTGTTGTCACCTCCGGCATGATCGAGGCTGACGGAGACGTCGAAATCCTGGACAAGGATGTTTATATCGCCACCGTCAGCGAAGGCGGCAAGCTGGATATGGAAATGCGCCTCAAGAAGGGCCGCGGCTATATCTCTGCTGACAAGAACTTCGACTCTGACCTGGGAATCGGTTTCATCCCGGTTGACTCGGTTCACTCGCCTGTACGCAAGGTGAACTACGTGGTCGAAGCTGCCCGTCTTGGTCAGATCACCGACTACGACAAGCTCACGATTGAGGTCTGGGGCAACGGTTCGGTTCTGCCGGCCGATGCTATTGGTCTCGCGGCGAAGCTGCTCAAGGATCACATGAGCATCTTCATCAACTTCGAAGAGGAAATCGAAACCGAGAGCCACTCCGAAGAAGGCCGCATGCAACTGCGCAATGAGAACCTGAACCGCTCGGTCGAAGAGCTGGAGCTCAGCGTTCGCAGCTACAACTGCCTGAAGAACGCGAACATTCAGACCATCGGCGAGCTGGTTCAGAAGACCGAAGCCGAGATGCTGAAGACCAAGAACTTCGGTCGCAAGTCGCTGAACGAGATCAAGGAAATCCTGGCTCAGATGGGCCTGTCGCTCGGCATGAAGATCGACGAGCACGGCAACGCCGTACCGGGACCGACCAGTGTTCTGCCTTCCACGACGCTTGCCGGCAGCTACGGCAGCTTCGATGACGAGGAAGATGATCTCGACGACGACCTGGCACTGCAGAGTGAGACAGAAAACTTCTAAGTAACAGGTATCAAGCCCGGAGCCAGGCAATCACCGGCTCCGGGTGCAGGAATCGAAGATTTATTGCAGTACTACATTACTGGCAGAACGAGCGCAGACGAATGGCTGGGGACGAACCCTGAGCCCCGAGCCCTGAGCTCTGTGCCCTGAGAAGAGAGAACTACCATGCGTCATCGCAATGCCGGATTCAAACTCGGACGGAACACCAGCCACCGCCGCGCTCTGCTGCGCAACCTGGTCACCTCTATCGTCCTGGAAGATCGTGTCGAGACCACCATCACCAAAGCGAAGGCGGTGCGTCCTCACGTAGAGAAGATGATTACCCTGGGCAAGAAGGGCGACGTTCACTCGCGCCGTCAGGCCCTGGCTTTCCTGCAGACCCGCGAAGCGGTCACCCGCCTGTTCGACACCGTGGCTCCGCGCTACGGCGATCGCAACGGCGGATACCTCCGCATCGTCCGCACCGGCTTCCAGAAGGGTGACGGAGCGGAAAAGGCCTTCATCGAGCTGCTCGGTGCTGAAGCGGTTCTCGACGAGAAGCGCCAGAAGCGTGCAGAAGTTCGCGAGAAGAAGCGCGAAGAGCTGCAGAAGGCACTCGCCGAACAGCAGCAGCAGGCTGGCGAAGAGCCCCAGGCTTAAGCCGTTCGCAAGAACTACAAAAGCGCATCCGCGAGGATGCGCTTTTGTTTTGCGCCGACACTTTCGTCTTGTCATTCCGAACGAAGCGAGGAATCTCTACTCTCGTCCCGCCACCAAAACGGGTGCCCCATCCAAGCTACGCTTGGGTGGGAGAGCAGGACGTTTATGTCGCCGGTTCTGAGTTGCGTCGTTCTGAGAAGGAGATCATAGGTCTTGGTGGTCTGGGCATCATCGCATCCCACCCAAGCGGAGCTTGGATGGGGCACCCGGCCTGCGTTTACTATGTCCAACGGGAGAGTTCTCATGCACGGTCAGAAAAAGAGGCGGACGCGGACCCTTCAAGGCAGTATCGCAGTCGAAGAGCTGAGTCTTAACTGGCGTCTAATCAGCGAGCCTCTCTGGTCTACGGACCACGGGTATAAGGGCGTCTGCATCGCGGTTCAGGCCGAGGATCAAACCGGGCGCGAACTCATTTTGCAGTATCCTTACCCGAGAAATTCATTAGGCAGTCCATTGCCTCTGCCACAACGTCCGCGTGTTTCTGAGAAAACGATCCAAGAGGACGTACAACAAGCTCTTAAGAACGGTTGGGATCCTCGATCACGCGGTAAAGCAACAGTGTTCCTACTTCCTTGAGTGATTTCCGGAAAAGTCCGTTTTGGAAGACATCACAGGTGCCTCATCCATGGCAGTTTTATCGTCATGGTTGGGTTCTGAACCCGTATAAGCATCGTCCCCACCCATGACCAACAGCAGGTCATGGATGGGGCACCCATTTTCTTCCATAAACAACAACGGCGCACCCTGCGGGTGCGCCGTTCGCTGTTTGAAGAGCAGAAGCTAGTTCAGAAACATTGTTGTGTACAGCGTATCGCGTTGCACGGGCTTGAAGCCGGCGTCGCGGATTACCCTGCGTAGCTCTTCTTCCGTAGTGCAGTTTGAGGTTCCCGCAGCCTTGACGACGTTTTCTTCGAGCATCACCGACCCGACGTCATTTCCGCCGAAGCGCAGGCCTAACTGCAGAACTTTCAGGCCCTGTGTCACCCAGCTTGCCTGTACGTTCTCGATGTTCGAGAGGTAGAGGCGCGAGATGGCCAGTGTCTTGAGATATTCGACTGAAGTCGCTTCGTCCCAGCCGCGTCCGCCGAGCGCGGTGTTGTTCGGCTGGAAGCTCCATGGGATGAATGCCGTGAATCCGCCGGTCTCTTCCTGCAGGCGGCGCACGTGTTCGAAGTGGTTCACGCGGTGCTCGAAGGTTTCGCCTACGCCGAACATCATTGTTGCCGTCGTACGCATGCCCAGCTCGTGAGCGGTGCGGTGTACGAGCAGCCAGTCTTCGGTCTTGCACTTCAGGCGAGCGATCTTATGGCGAACTTCGTCGTCGAGAATCTCTGCTCCGCCGCCGGGGATCGAGTCGAGTCCGGCATCACGCAGGCGCATGATCGTATCGCGGACGGAGAGTTCGCTGTACTCGGCAATGGCCAGAATTTCAGATGCCGAGAAGCAGTGCAGCCACACCTGCGGATAGCGTTCGCGGATGCCGCGCAGCAGGCTCTCGAACCATTCGATTTTGAGATCGGGATGAAGGCCGCCCTGCATCAGTACACCGGTGCCGCCGAGTTCGACGGTCTCGCGAATTTTCTCGTGGATCGTGTCGAAGTCGAGGATGTAGCCTTCGCTGGCCATCTTGCCCTTGAGCGGGCGATAGAAGGCGCAGAAGGTGCAGTATTCGGTGCAGAAATTGGTGTAGTTGATATTGCGGTCGATGATGTAGGTCACCACCCCTTCCGGGTGGAGCTTGCGCCGCAGGGCATCGGCTTCCATGCCCAGTCCGATCAGATCGTCGGAGCGGAAATAATCCAAAGCCTGTTGACGAGTAATAGACACATATCCATCTTAGAAGAACTTACGCCGGACCTCAAAGGGTTCCAGAAGTCTATGCTTTCAAAAGACATAAAAGTTTTGCTCGATAAACTGAACAAAATCGCCGAACAAATTGTTTGTTGATCGCGGGGACAACCGCTGACGCAAAATTTGTATTCTGAGGTTTGTAAGGATCAGTGTTTCTGATCTTGCGACCCGGTTTTGCCTCTACAAATCAGTCGTTCAGTATCCGGAATCGTCTGGGCTTTTATCCACGACGGTGGTCTGCGGACTGCCTCAACCACATAAATTCACCGCAGGAGCTAAGACCTTCTTTATGAATCTGGCCACCAGATCTCCACGTTCATTGCCCATCACCTTTCTGCTTGCAGCGTTCGCACTGCTTCTCTTGGGTTCGGGCTACGCCTTTGCAGCCGACGGAGCAGACGGAGCGAAAAATGCGGCCAAGCCTGCTCCTGATGTGATCATCTTTCAAAACGGCGATCAGTTGTCTGGTACCTTTGTCCGCGAGGTTGGTGGCACCGTTACCTTCCATAACGACATTACCGGCGACATCAATGTCAGCTGGGACAAGATCAAGGAACTGCGCACCGGTTCGAAGCTCGTCGTCCTCGATCAGTCTGTCACCGGCAAGATGAAGAAGAAGGACAAGCTGCCCGCGAATACGCCGGAAGGCACGGTCACGATGGCGAATTCCATGATCACCGTTCATCCGGATAACAACGCGATGATCGAGCCGATCCCGGTGAAGAATGCCGCGTATGTGCTCGACGAGAACACGGTGAACAAGCAGCTTCGCGGGCATCCGGGGTTCTTCCAGGGATGGAATGGGACGATGACGGCAGGCGCGACGACCGTCTCGTCAACCCAGAACCAGTACACCTTCTCGGGAGCAGCCGCGCTCGTGCGTGTGGTGCCGACCGTGACCTGGCTCGATCCGAAAAACCGCACCACGGCTGACTTCTCCGGGTCCTATGGAAAAATCACGCAGAATGCCTATACTTCGGGCGGCGTATTCTATCCGGAAACCAACACGAAGACCTCCATCTACCATGCCGATGCTGAGCGCGATCAGTACTTCTCGCCCCGGCTTTACTATCTTGGCCAGGCCGCCTTCGATCACAACTTCAGCCTCCTCCTCGATCTGCAGCAGATCTACGGGGGTGGTATCGGTTGGACGGCGATCAAGGATCCCAAGCAGGAACTCGATCTGAAGGCTACCGTGCAGTATGAGAAGCAGAGCTTTATCGGAGACGATACTGCGGCTAACCAGAACCTGATCGGTTCGACCTTCAGCGCAAACTACACGCGCACGTTGCCAGGCAAGATCGCCTTCGCACAGCAGGTCTCCTTCATCCCCGCCTACAACACCCCGCGCGCTTACTCTGCAACGGAAACCGATGGGCTTACCTTTCCGGCCTACAAGAACTTCGGTTTCACTGTAGGCACACTCGACACCTACCTGAACGATCCGGCCCCGGCCGTGCCGTCCACGAAGCGGAATTCCTTCCAGTTCACATTTGGAATCACCTACACCGCAAAATCGACCTACTAAGCTTTAACCGCTCAAATAGAAATGGCCCGGAATCTCCGGGCCATTTCCATTTGGCGGCTTACTTTCCGTCGGGTGGAATCGGCGAGGGCATGGCGTCGAGCTTCAGGTCCGTGATCTTCTGCGCGGGTGCGGTCGACTGCGGCGCAGGCGAAGCTGCGGTGGGGTCAAGGTCGAGAGGCTGCTTCAACAACGTAAGCGCATCAGCCGGAAGCGGCTGGTCGGCATGGGCGAGCAGCAGGCTGACTTGCCACATCTGCGTCTGATTCAACACCTTGTCAAAAGCAGGCATGCCGGTCAGCCGGATGCCGTTTGCAACCTTCCAGTAGGTCTCTCCCGGCGGATCGTCGCTTACCCCCACCACGCCGCTGCTATGCGGCGCCCAGAGCTGGGGTGCGTGAGGGTACATATGCGCTGCAAAGGAAGATGGGCGCCCGTAGAGGCCATGGCAGGAGGCGCACTGCTGGCGGTAGATATGGGCTCCCGCTTCCAGATTCGTTGCGCTGGCCTCGATAGGAGCCGTTTTAGGCATTTCTTTGTCGATGCGTGCATGAAGGGGCTGGCGCACAATTTCTTTTTCCAGCAGAAAAGGATGGTCGGTGACCGCCACAGGAGGGTGTCCTGTACGAAAATAGAAGTAGCCGGCGAGGGGAAGCGTCAACAGCCCGAGAATCAGGCCCAGCAAAAAAGTCTTCATGCGATCTTTGTGCCTTCAGGGTGAGATGGTCTCAGCATCGCCAAGACTTTAGCAGCAATCCCAGCAAAGCAGGGACGCAGGGCCGCTGGCAAGTGATTTAATACAGTAAGCGGGGTATTGCGCTTTTTTCGCTCCCGCATGCAGCAGGTTGTGGAGGCTTCTAGGTTCATGTTTTTTGGAAAGCGTAAGGGATACCGCGCGTATCCGGTTTTGGCCCTGGCTCTTGCTATGGCTCCGATGGCAGGCTGGGCACAGTCTTCGACAGATCAGCCTCTGCAGTCCCCCGATCAGCAGACCAACAGCCAGCAGACGATTCCGCCGTCCCAGCGCTCCGAAGTTTTGCGCCAGGCCCAGCAGCGCGTCATGGCTCGCCGCAAGCTGCGCATCCAGCAGATCATCCGCGACACCTACAGCCGCCAGTATGAGTTCTATGCAGGCGGCGGATACACGCGCTTTCGTCCGGGGTCCTATCTTCAGCACAACAGCGAAGCCAACTGGAATGTGGGCATCACGGATTACAAGTGGGGCAACCTGGGCGTAACGGCCGATTTCCGTGGCTACTACGGAACGGCGTTTGTCGGTGTGAACCAGTTCCAGGTTTTCAAGCCCAGCATCAGCCAGTACACCTTTATGGCGGGTCCGCAGTACCGCTTCTTTGAGGGCCAGCACTGGGGTTGGAGCGCGTTCGGCCTGGCAGGTCTCGGTCACGGAAACTTTGGCACCGGCACCAACGGATTCGACCCGACAACGGTCGGCCTCTATCCGAACGGCGACACTTTCCAGTTTGCGGTGGGGGCGAGCGTGGATTACAACATCACGCCGACTCTGGCCATGCGGCTATCGCCGAACTACATGTATACCCGCTACGGCAGCGACACCCAGAACAATCTGGGCTGGAACGCCGGGATGGTCTATCGCTTCGGACATCGCTAGTCCACTTAGAGTAAAAAGAACGGCCGTGTCCTCGGACACGGCCGTTTTCATTGAGTGACTACGCCAGAATTGGGATTCCGGCGATCTTCGACTGGATGCGTGCCTGCCACTCCTGCGGTCCAGTCTGGTGCACGGACACGCCTGCGGCATCGACAGCCACGGTCACCGGCATGTCCTTTACCTCGAATTCATAAATCGCTTCCATGCCCAGGTCTTCAAAGGCAAGCACGCGCGATCCCTTGATGGCCTTCGATACGAGATAAGCGGCGCCTCCCACGGCCATCAGGTATACGGCGTGGTTGTCGCGGATGGCATCGATTGCCGCCTGTCCGCGCTCGGCCTTGCCGACCATGCCAAGCAGGCCGGTTTCTTCGAGCATCTGGCGGGTAAACTTGTCCATGCGCGTGGCGGTCGTGGGGCCTGCCGGGCCAACAACTTCTTCGCCAACCGGATCGACGGGGCCGACGTAGTAGATGAAGCGATTGGTGAAGTCCACCGGCAGCTTCTCGCCGCGGCTCAGCATGTCGGTCATGCGCTTGTGAGCGGCGTCGCGGCCGGTTAACAGCTTGCCGTTCAGCAGCAGGACCTCGCCCGGCTTCCAGGCGGCAACTTCTTCAGGCGTGACGGTGTCCAGATTCACGCGGCGTGCCGTGCTGACGTCATAGGTGAGCGTCGGCCAGTCTTCGAGCGAAGGCGGTTCGAGCGCTACCGGACCGGAGCCGTCGAGCACGAAGTGAGCGTGGCGGGTGGCCGCGCAGTTGGGAATCATTGCCACAGGCAGGTTTGCAGCGTGCGTCGGGTAATCGCGAATCTTCACGTCGAGAACGGTCGTGAGGCCGCCGAGACCCTGCGCGCCGATACCGAGTTCATTGACCTTGCGATAGAGCTCGACGCGCATCTCTTCGAGCTTGTTCGCGGGACCGCGCGCGATTACATCCTGGATATCGATCGGGTCCATCAGCGATTCCTTAGCCAGCAGCATCGCCTTTTCCGCCGTGCCGCCGATGCCGATGCCGAGCATGCCCGGCGGGCACCAGCCTGCGCCCATGGTGGGAACGGTCTTCAGCACCCAGTCAATGATCGAGTCCGACGGATTAAGCATGGCGAACTTCGACTTGGCTTCGGAGCCGCCGCCCTTGGCTGCGACCGTGACTTCGACTTCGTCGCCGCGTACCAGCTCGATGTTCACGACGGCGGGGGTATTGTCCTTCGTGTTTTTCCGGCTGAAGGCAGGATCGGCAAGGATCGAGGCGCGCAGCTTGTTGTCCGGATGCAGGTAGGCGCGGCGCACGCCCTCGTTCACCATCTCTTCGACTGTGAGCTCCGAGTTCCAGCGGACGCCCATGCCGATCTTCAGGAAGACGGTGACGATGCCGGTGTCCTGGCAGATGGGGCGATGGCCCTCCGCGCACATGCGCGAGTTGATGAGGATCTGCGCCATTGCATCGCGGGCGGCGGGCGATTCTTCGAGGTCGTAGGCCCGCGCCAGTCCCTGGATGTAGTCGACCGGATGGTAATAGCTGATGTACTGGAGGGCGTTTGCGACGCTCTCGATGAAGTCTTCCTGCTGGATGGTGACCATAAGATTCTCTCTACTCAAGACTAAATGAGCAGGCAGAAAGCTGCTGTGACAGGGCATACCCTGGAGAGCGAGTCTCAGCGCTGTGCAGCCACCGGCGGAAAGAATCGTCTAAGCTATGGAAATGAGTGATGAAACCTTTGACGTCCTGGTGATCGGAGCCGGTCCCACCGGCATGGCCTGCGCAATCGAGGCCCAGCGCGCGGGCTTCCGCAGTGTGATGGTCGATAAGGGATGCCTCTGCAACTCACTCTTTCACTATCCGTCGCACATGACGTTCTTTACGACGCCGGAGCTGCTGGAGATCGGCGATATTCCGTTTCCCAGCCCAAACCAGAAGCCGAACCGTAACGAGGCTCTCGAGTATTACCGCAAGGTTGCGGATCACTACAAGCTCGATGTGCGCCAGTACCGCACGGTGGAGTCGGTGACGGGGACCGACGACAACTTCTCGATTCTCACAAAGGATCAATTCGGCAGGGAAGAGACATATCGCTCGCGGAAGCTGATTATCGCTACCGGCTACTATGATCTGCCGAACTATCTGAACATCCCCGGCGAAGACCTGCCCAAGGTGCATCACTACTATGACGATCCGCACCCTTTCTACGGGCTCGATGTGATGGTGATCGGAGGCAAGAACTCAGCAGCCATCGCTGCTCTGGAACTGTGGCGCCATGGCGCGAAAGTTACGCTTGTGCACCGCGGTCCGGCAATGCATCGTCACGTGAAGTACTGGATCCTCCCGGACATTGAGAATCGCATCAAGAACAAGGAAGTGGCCGCACACTTCGACAGCACCGTTTCGCGGATCGATCCCGACACGGTGACGATTCAGACGCCGCAGGGAGAGAAGGTTCTGCACAACGACTTTGTCTTTGCGCTTACCGGCTATCACCCCGACTTCCATTTCCTAAAAGGATTGGGGGTACGCATCGAGGGCAACGACATGCTGCCCTGCTGCGACGTGCAATCGCTTGAGAGTAATGTGCCCGGCATCTACCTTGCCGGAGTGATCGTGGCCGGAAGCCGCACCAATGAAATATTCATCGAGAACGGCCGTTTTCATGGCCGCCAGATTGCTGAGGACCTGAAGCGCAAACTTGCTGAAAGCGTCGTCGCGGCGGGAGCCAGCTGATTGCTTCGCAACCGGAACGATTGAGCATGTCGATACTGAAGCCTCGAACTACGCGCGGGCAATTGATGGCCGGACTCGTCCTCTTCGAGCTCGTCGTGCTGTCAGTGTTTGCAATCCTGCTTCTGCGTGAGCAGCGGATGCAGATCGTTCAGCGTGCCGATCGCCGGCTCGAATACCAGGCGCGCCTATTCTCACTTGAGAGTGCCGACGCACTTCAGGACCATGAATTCGCCATGCTCCGGCAGATTCTTCATGCCATGCGACAGGCTCCGAGTGTGCGCGCTGCCCAGCTCACGGATATGCAGGGCAGGACCCTTTACAGCACAGAGCCGAGTACGGAAGGTAAGATCCTGCTGTCTCCGCTCGAGCGAAAGTACCTGCGAAACCTGCCTGGTCCACAGATCTTCTCTACTGATGCCCACAACCGGGAGGTTGTTGCGCCTGTTATAGCGAATGGTGCGCAGCAGGCCCTGATCTGGGTTTACTCGAACGATAGCGTTGACCTGGCCCAGGAAAGAAAGGTGCTGGGTATCGGGCTGCTCTCGGCGATCTTCGGCATCGTCAGCTGCACGATATTTGCCAGTCTGCTTGCGCGTTCGATTGCCAAGCCGTTGAGCGTGCTTACCCGCGCGACACGTCAGCTCGTCCGCAATCCCGAGGACACATCGTCATTTCCACTGCCGGTCACATCCACGAACGAAGTGGCTGGACTCACCATGGCGTTCAACCTGATGGTCGCGTCGATCCAGGAGCAGCGCGCGGGGCTCAACGATACGCTTGCATTGCTCGATTCGATGCTGGCCAATGCTCCCATCGGTTTCGCGTTCTTCGACCGCAAGCTGCGTTTCGTGCGCGTGAATCATTTCATGGCGAGGATGAACGGCCTCGCCGTCAGCCGCCACCTTGGCCGCACCGTAGCGGAGATCTTTCCAGAGGTAGCCAGCCGCAGCCTTGAGAACGCAATCGAGCGTGTCTTCGAGACCGGGCAGGCGGTTCGGGATCTCGAACTGATCGAAGGTTCTCTCGATGAAATACTGCGGGCGCGGAGCTGGCTTGCCAATGTTTATCCCGTTCGCACGGATACGCAGACTGTCCGGTGGGTAGGTGTCATTCTTGTGGATACCACCGAGCGCCACCGCTCCGAAGATGCCCTGCGCAAGTCGGAGAAACTGGCCGCTGCCGGACGTCTTGCAGCCTCGATCGCGCACGAGATCAACAATCCACTCGAGGCGATTACGAATCTGCTCTTCCTGTTGCGGCAGGGCAAACTCGACGAGGAATCAGCTCATTATCTCGACATGGCGCAGCACGAGGTGGCGCGCGTTTCCGAGATTACGCAGCAGACGCTGCGCTTCTACCGCCAGTCGACGGTTGCCGTAATGACCACACTGAGCGAACTGCTCGACTCCGTGCTCACATTGCACCAGGGGCGGGTCAGCTCGCTCCAGGTGGAGGTGATCCGCTGCTATGAAGAAGAAACGCCGCTCTATTGCTTCGCTGGTGAGCTTCGCCAGCTCTTTGCAAACCTCATCGGCAACGCGCTCGATGCGATGAGTCCGGATGGTGGACGCCTGCTGCTAAGGGTGCGAGCGGCCCATTCCGCGCGAAATCCCGAGGTTAAGGGCGTCCGCGTGACCGTTGCCGATACCGGCACCGGTATGAGGCCCGATGTAAAGCGGAGAATCTTCGAACCCTTCTTTACGACCAAGGATGCAACCGGCACCGGCCTTGGCCTCTGGGTGAGTGCGGAGATTATCGCCAAGCATCGCGGCACGGTCTTCGTACGCAGCCTGGAGCGCAGTGCGGACAGGCCGGGAGGAACCGTGTTCACCGTGTTCTTTCCGATTCCGGAAGAAAAACCAGACGGTTTACGAGGCGGGAATCCCGCGCAGTGAGCAGCTCGAAACCGCCGGTCCGTTCAGGTACTTTGACCGCGTCACGTGGAAGTGATGCATTCTGCGGTAGCGAACCCTCAGTCCTCCGATAGTCAATGGCATCGACTCGGGCGTCTTATCCATGTCGACCAGCACAAGCACGGCGGGCTGAGTGGGGTCGTCCAGGCTCTGCGCTACTCCGGCACCGAAGATCGCAGGATCCTGCATGAGCTGCTTCGCATATTGCCGGACGACATTCTCCGCCTGGTTCAGTACCGGCTGCGACAGGTGAATTCCCTCGGCCTGGGCAGGTGCCGGCGGCATCCGGTCGCGTGCGATGGAGTCTTCATCCGTTGCGACGACCTGCGTGCGGAGCCCGCCCACCGTAGCCGGGACCGCGACGTTGCCCTTTGACTTGTCAGTGTAGACAATGATCGCCGCTTCTCCCGGACTGTCGAGGCTGCGTCCCGCGGCTACAGAGAACACGCCCGCTGCGCGATTCACCAGCGCCGCTCCTGCGGTTTCAGCTACCGTTTTTGCGCGGGCCATGAGCGGAGCAGGCACGAACGCGGCGGACTGCGTGGCATTGTCGTAGCGAATGCAAGCGACCGGATGCGGCGTGTCTGTTCCTGCGACCGTCAGCTTTGTACCCGCGCTGGCGCTGAGTTCCTTAAGCACGTCTCCGATTGGGTTTGCCACGCTCATGCCGTTTCCGCTGCCGTCGGTGCCCCCGGCAAAGAAGAGACCTACCGGCTGGGCGTTCGTGGCGTCGACGATGAGAGCGCCCGAGTCCCCGCTGTCAGAGAAACTGTCACCAGCGATGCCGATCTGGCCGGTAAATGTCTTCGCGGTGTATGGCTGGGTTTCGGCGCAGTCCTTGTAGTATTCGATGCGCACGCTCAGGTCGACTGCATCGACTGTCGAGCAGGTAAGACCCGTGGTGCGGCCACTCTTGGCAACTTCCAGCTCGCCGAGATTTGCCGCGTTCAAAGCTTCGCCATTTCCCGCGACGGGAGGTCCGGAGGCAAGCGAATCCCTCACACTGCTTCCCATCTGCAGGATGGGCCCGGAGGGGTCGACCGCGCCCTGAGCCACTGCTGCCAGTGCGGCGTCGACATTCGTGGACTCGTCAGCAAGCGGCAGAAAATACTTAAGCGTCGCGACGGGTCGTACGGTCGATCCGGCACGGCTTGCAGGCATGCATCCGTTATCGATCAGCCCCGGCGAGTCGATGGCGTCGCCAACCTTCGCCTGGTCCGACTCGGCCAGCACGTGATTGTTGCTCAGCACATACTGGTTCTTGGCCGAATCCTCAACCAGCGCGCCGAGTGTTCCACCGCAGCAGTCGGCAATGTACGATTCGCCGTCGTGTCCGCGATAGGTGTCGAAGTCATTGTCATTGCTGCCTGAGCCGCCAAGGACAATTCTGCCGTCCTGCGCCGATTGATTGATCTGCGGGCTGCTGTTGATGCCGTTGGGGTTGAGCAGGATTTTCAGCGGAGAGGTGATCTGCGTTCCGTTTACCGAACCGACCAGGTAGACCGTTCCATTTTCGGGAATATTAGCCGGGGCAAGGTAACTGACCTTGCATCGTGTGAACTGGTCGAGCGTGCGCTGGCAGCCGGATACGTTCAGGCTGCCAAGATCGCTGATACTGTTGCCGCGCTGCCTGCTCTCGAGCGACCACTCAACCGTCCCGGCGTTCACCTCGGCAATTTCAGCCGTTACATCGAGTGTGCCTCCGGAGGTGAGCGCGGCATTCTCAGGAAGCAGCGGCTGGACGAAGCCTGGTGTGACCTCGATCAGCGCCGTCTGCGTGACGGCAGGATCTGAGGCCAGAGCCGCGGCAACCTGCACCTCGATGCGGTCGCGCGACAGCGCTCCCGGCGGCGTGTAGATACCCTGGGCGCTGATGTGGCCTTGCCCTAGCGATGAGGCATTATTGCCGCTAACCACCGTCCATGCGACGTTTGCACTGTCGCCGGAGCGCAGCAGGGCGCGGAAACTTGCCTGTCCATTGGACGGGATGCTGGAAGCCGACCCGTAAACAGCCAGCGCACCGCCTGTGCTCATGCCATTGAACTGCCCGGTCCCGCAGCCGGCCAGCAGCAGGGCCGGCGCCGCGAGGGCAGAGTATGACTTGAGCCGTTTCAACATCGACGACAATCCTAGACTTAGAGTGTGAATTACGAAATGACCCGGCGAAGAAATCCGCGAATACCGATCCAGCCGAGCACCAGCAAAGAAATGAGAAGAGCCAGCAGGATGACCCCGGAGTACATATGGGGAACGTTGGGCGTGAGCGCCGCGCGCAGGCCTTCACTCATGTAGACAATCGGGTTGACCAGCACCGCGAGTTGCAGCCAGCGGACGCGGGTGAGCGCCGCCCACGGATAGTAGACGCAGCCAAGGAAGGTGATTGGTACGACCACGATCGAGAAGACCAGCCCGATCTGCTGCGGCTTCACGTTGGCCCCGATGGTCAGGCCGAGCGCTCCCGCCACCAGGCTCGAGAGCAGCAGCGTCGCGGCCAGCATCGGCCAGCTCGCCACGTGCACATGTACCGGGTTGGTAGGGATGTAGATAGCCAACGGCATTACCAGCAGCGCGGCAAGGGTGCTCTGGAGCGCGCTGAAACAGACTTTCTCGATGGCGACGAAGGGTACAGGCAGAGGAGACATGACGCGATCGTCGATCTCGCGCGTGATACCGAACTCCTGCGACAAAGGCAGCGCCACGGCCGAGATGCCGCTGAACATAATTGCGACCGCCATCAGGCCCGGCAGCAGTACCGTGGCAAAGTCTGCGCCGCCGATGGTGTTCGCCTGGCCGATGTGCGGCAGTACGTACGTGAAAACAAAGAGGAACAGCAACGGCTGCATGATGATGCGCACGATGAACGGTCCCAGTTCGCGCCGCAGCACGCGCAGATCGCGCAGCATCAAGCCGGCAAAGGCTCCAGCATACGAACCGCGCCTTGCAGTCTGAAGATTACTCACGCAGATCCCTCCCCGTTAGCCGGATAAAGACAGTTTCCAGGGTGGGCTCGTCGATAGATAGATCGCGGACGCCGTAATCCTGTGCCGCGCGGACAATCTCGGGCAGCAGGCCGTCCGTGCCATGGGCGAAAAGGCGCAGTCCGGAGGCAGTTGTTTCAACGCTGGCAATCTGCGGAATCGCGCCGAGCTTTTCTGAAAGAGGCGCCAGGTTTTCACAGTGACGCAGGTCGAGCTCCACCACGGTGCTCGCGCCCAGAGTCGTCTTCAGACGATCCGGCGTATCGAGGGCCAATGCCTTGCCGTGGTCGATAATTACAAGCCGGTCACAGAGCGCGTCGGCTTCTTCCATGTAATGGGTCGTCAACACGACGGTGATGCCTTCTTCACGCAGCCTGCGGACGGCATCCCACATGGCGATGCGGCTCTGGGGATCGAGACCTGCGCTCGGTTCGTCGAGAAACAGTACGGCTGGCCGGTGGGCGATGGCGCGGGCGATCTGGACGCGCTGCTGGAGCCCTCCGGAGAGCTGCGAGGGATAGCTTTTCGCCCTCTCGTGCAGCAGGAACTGCTTCAGCAGGGCACCGGCGCGTTCCCTGGATTCGGCGTTGCTGAATCCGAAGTAGCGGCAGTGAAAATAGAGGTTCTCGAAGATCGTCAGCGAACGGTCGAGGGTGTTGTACTGCGGAACCACTCCGATATTCCGGCGGGCCTGCGCCGGCTGGGCGACGACGTCTACTCCGGCGATCGTAACCCGTCCGCTGGTGGGCAGAATGCGGGTGGTGCAGATGCCGATGGTCGTGGTCTTGCCCGCGCCGTTCGGGCCAAGCAGCCCAAACAACTCGCCGCGCTCGACGGTGAGGTCGATCCCGTCGACAGCTGCTACTTTTTGCTGGTCGTAAACCTTGGTGAGTCCTGCTATTTCAACAATCGGCAAAAGTTCACCCGTCTGCGTTTTTCCTTACCAGTGTACCGGCAAAGAATACTCAGGCTGCGGAGACTTTACCGTCGCCTGCGGGCACGAATTCTGCCGTAACCGCCGGAACCGCGATGGTACGGGCCTGCCGCATGCGGCGCAACTCGCGGTTGCTCAAGGGACGCAGGGTGATTGGTGAGTAGTAGAGGTGCCTGCCGCACTCCAGACAGACCTTGTAGGTCTCGTCTTTTAGCGTAAAAGGACGAGTAAGGCGTTCATGCCGGCAGCCAAAGAAGATATCCAAGAAGAAGTTCACCACAGCAGAAACAAATTTCATGTCTTACTCCTGCGGTTTCTGTGCCTGGCGAGGGAGGGGAGCAACAGCCGGCCTGAAACCATCCGCAAACCATTGGATGTCAGCTGTGGGCTGCCGTCGCTGCCCCTTCCGTGGGATTTACCTTCAGAGAGCGATTACCAGCTTCCCAAAGTGGGAACCGCCAGCCATCGCCTGGAATGCGCCAGGCGCATTTTTAAAGGGAAATACTTCGTGGATATGCGGTTGCAGACGATGAAGTGCAATGGCGGCGTTCATCTCCTCGAAGTCCGCACGCGAACCCACATAGATACCCTGCACGCGGATCTGGCTCATCAGAATTGGACCGATCGGCACTGGCTCGCTTGTCTGACTGAGAACTCCGATCTGGGCGACGGTGCCCCCTGTCCGGACAGCTTTGAGCGACTGACCGAAAGTGCCTGCTCCACCGACTTCGACAACCAGATCAGCGCCGACTCCGTTCGTCTCCTGCATCACCCACTTTGCCCATTCGGGATTCTTGCGGTAGTTAAAGCCCGCGTCCAGGCCCAAGTCCTTTGCTTTGGCCAGTTTTTCCTCACTGCTCGAGGTTCCAATCACCCTTGCGCCGGCAAGTCTTGCGAACTGCAGGGCAAAGATAGACACGCCTCCGGTTCCTTGAATAACAACGGTGTCGCAGCTGCGGATCTGCCCGGTACGGACCACGGCGTTCCATGCGGTTACGCCGGCACAGGGGAGGGTAGAGGCCTCTTCCCACGTGAGGTGGTCGGGCACCTTTACGACACCCGGTTCATGCAGGATGACCTTTTCGGCCAGCATACCGTCCACGTCTCCGCCTAAAGCGCCCTTTTGCTTGGCGGCAGCTGGCTTTCCATCGATCCAGTTCTGCATGAAGATGCCTGCGACCCGATCCCCAACCTTCACACTGGAAACACCTTCGCCGATCGCGAGCACTTCTCCGGCTCCGTCCGAGCAGGGGATGCGCGGGAGTTCCATTTTGGGGTTGTAGCGTCCTTCCACGACCATCAGATCGCGGTAGTTCAGGGAGACGGCCTTCACCGCAATGAGAACCTCGCCCGGGCCGGGTTGTGGATCGGGGCGCTCGGCCATCTCCAGTTTGTCGACGCCGAAGGAGGATATCCGCCAAAACTTCATTCGTTTTCCTTTCGAAAGTAATTGTTTGTCGTTGGGAAAGGCTTCAGGAACGGCTGTCGCGCCTGTAGCATAGAACCATGGCAAAGGGATGGGAAAGCAAGTCAGCAGAAGAACAGGTGAACGAAAAGCAGGCAGCCGTGGAGAATCCTGAACCGGGCAGTAAGACAGTGTCAGCCGCCGAAGCGAATCGCCGCCGCCAGCGCCAGGCTCTCGAGATCCAGAGAGAGCGCATTCTCGACGAGCGGACTTCGAACCCGCATCGCCGTGCCGCGCTCGCAGCCGCGCTCGCAGATATCGAAGCACGGCTCGAGGCACTGTAAAGGGTCAATTACCTTCTCCGGGCAGCGTCGTGTTCTGCACGAACCGGTAGTAGCCTGCTGCCCAGTCACTTTCCTTCAATCCGGATTCCACGGCCGCCTTCAGGGTGGCCGCAAAGCTGTTTGCCAACGGAGTTTCCGCCCCGGCATCGGCTGCCGCTTCGCGGAAGAGACGCATGTCCTTCACTCCAAGAGCGATGGTCGCCTCGGGTTTTTCCGGCGGGGTGAGCATGACCTTGCCGTAGGCCTCGTAAAACGGCGAGCGGAAAAGCGCCTGGTTCACCGTCTCCATATAAACCTTCGGATCGATGCCTGTAGCTTCGGCGTAAGCAAGACCCTCGGAGAGTGAGGCGATCATTGCGGTGATGAGAAAGTTTCCGCCCAGTTTCATGGCGTGCGCCGCCTGCGGCTGGTCAGAGATGATGGTCACACCGCGGCTATAGTGATCGAAGAGCGGCTGCACTTTATCCAGTGCGTCCGCGGCTCCGGCTGCGACCGTCCACAGCTTGCCGTCCTCGGCGACGTTAGGGCGCCCGAAGACCGGTGCGGCAACATAGTGTTGCCCCGCTGCATGGTGTTCTGCAGCCAGATGCGCGGAGAGCTTTACGCTGATCGTACTGAGGGCCACATGAGTCGAGCCTGCGGGCATGGACTTCAATACGCCGTCTTTCAGCAGGACGCTTTCTACGGCGGCATCGTCGGTGAACATGGAGAAGACAACTTCCGCGTCTCTGACGGCTTCGCTCGACGTGGCGGCTACATGTGCTCCCGCCTGTGCGAGCGGTTCGGCGTGCGCGGCTGTGCGGTTCCATACGGTAAGGGAATGGCCGCCGCTAAGCAGGTGCCGGGCGATGGGACTGCCCATTTTCCCCAGGCCGAGAAAAGCAATACGCATGAAAAAATCCTCCGGGTCTGACCATCTCTTGGATGTCAGGTCCGGAGGATTCGCTTCTGAAGCTGTTGCTGAAGAGCTAGTTCTGAGGGGTGACCAGGCGATGAGCGATGGCGAACATGGCCAGCTCCAGCCGGGTCGAAACGCCGGTCTTATCGAAGGTGTTGGAGAGGTGCCGCTTCACGGTCTCCTCGCTCAGGCCGAACTGCTTGGCGATGTCGCGATTGCTGCAGCCTTCCACGATGCAGGCGACGACTTCCATCTCGCGGGGCGTCAGGCCGAAGGTCTTGCGTTCGGGCACCGCCGCCTGCTTCATCAGGTCGTGCAGCGCGCCGACGAGATTGACCACGCGCTTGCCGCCGATCCAGTAGTCGCCCGAGGATACAGTGCGGATGGCATTGGTCAGGTGATCGGTGAGGGCATCTTTCAGCACGATTCCGCGCGCGCCGATCTGCAGCGCTTCGATGATCTGCTGCGTGGTGACGGTGCTGGTGAGCAGGATGATCTTAACCGAGGGGGATCCGCTCATAATGGCGCGCATGGCTTCGAGACCGGGCAGGCGCGGCATGTAGAGATCGAGCAGCAGAATATCCGGAAGCAGATCGAGAGTCTGTGTGATCGCTTCGTCGCCGTCGCCGGCTTCGCCAACGACATCGAATTCTTCATCGGACTGCAGCATGTTACGAACGCCGATGCGCACCACTGGGTGATCGTCTGCCAGAAGGATGCGGATTGTACCGGAGCCGTGCTGGCCGCTTCTGGCCGCTGCCGGGGTTGAAGATTTCGCCGTTTTAAGTTGAGTGGGGGTCATGGATGCCTGTCCAAAAGGATACGCTGTAACTCATTACAACAGAACAATAAATTGTCTATTTTCGAGGCGATGTCATCCTGGCGGAAACCGCCAGCCTCAAGATCGGCCGCGGCCGCGGCAAGATTCCGTGCGCCAACCATCCCGGCGCTTCCCTTTACGGCATGGGCGTGACGCCTGATTTCCGCCTGGTCATCGGTAGCCGCTGCTGCCTCCATCTTTTCCGCTCGCGCCCTTACATCGTCAAGGCAGGCCTGGTAGATCTCGTCCAGCGATCGTTGCGGCATCATGCCGGAAAGCCGGGTGTAGACGACTTCGTCGAGAATGCCCTCATCCTTCACCGCAGGCGGCGGTTCCGGCTGGCTTATTGTGCCCTGCTGCAGTGCGGATCTTACCTGTCCAGCTTCGAGAGGCTTTCTTATGAATCCGTTGTATCCCTCTGTATCGCCGGTGGTTGCGCTCATGGCCAGCAGCGGAACCCCAGGTAGATACCGGCGCAGCGCGGTTGCCAGCTCCGGCCCGCAGATGCCGGGCATCTGCAGATCGGCCAGTACGATCTGCGGACGCTCTTCGCGCGCGAGATTTTGCACCATCCAGATAGCCTTTTCGCCACTCGATGCCTGGCTTACCGTGAAATCTTCCGCTTCCAGCAGCATTGAAATCACCGCCAGGCTTACCTCGTCGTCGTCGATGACGAGGATTGTCTCCGGCTCCGGGCCGGACCTCTTATTCACCGGGGCGATCTCCTTTCAGGAGCGTGCAATCGAGCCGGATCAAGCGTTTTGATTGTTGCATGAGCAAAAAAATTGCGCCATGTAAAATCTGTCACTCACGCGTTACCGTCAGACCCGATTCACACTCCTTTATCGCTCTATTTAAAGTCTTTTGGCCGGACGTTCCTATGCTGCCATCATGTTTTTAAAAGCTAAGAAAGTCCCTCTATTTTTGGTGGCCACCCTGCTTCTGTTTCTTTGCTGCAATGATTTGCACGCGCAGTTTGAAGACGGAAGCCTTGTCGGAACGATTCACGATTCCACTGGAGCAGCGATTCCCGGCGCCGCAATTGATGTAGTCAATACCGCGACCGGTATCCACAGCAGCGCAACCAGCAATGCCAGCGGCGATTACGTTGTTCCTTCGCTCCGTGTCGGTGTCTACAAGATCACCGCAAGCTCTTCCGGTTTTGCCGTAGCTGTCGCCGACAACATCACTATCTCAGTCGGTAGCCGCCAGCGCATTGATCTAACGCTGCAGCCTGGTCAGGCCCAGACGACTGTCGAAGTCAGCGGTGTGGCCCTTCAGCTCGAAACCGAGCAGAGCCAGCGCGGACAGACCATCAGCAACTACCAGAGCGAGGCTTTGCCGCTGGTAACGCGTAACTATTCCGACCTGCTGGGGCTGGTCACTGGCTCCCGCCAGGCACCCACGGCCGCGACCACCAGCTCCGTGAACAGCCTGGTGCGTCAGGGCGCGTACAACGTGAACGGCCAGCGCAGCATGTTCAACAACTTCCTGCTCGACGGTATGGACAACAACGCCTACGGCGAGAGCAACCAGGGCTTCGACAACCAGATCATCGCGATTCCGCCGGATTCGGTTGCTCAGTTCAACGTGGTGACCAACAACGAGAGCGCCGAGTATGGACGCTCCGTGGGCGCTACGGTAAACGTTGCATCGGCGAGCGGAACGAATAACTATCACGCGACGCTGTACGAGTTTCTGCGCAACACCGACCTCAACGCCGAGGGCTTCTTCAAGCCCAACACGGTCAGCAACACAGGCTCAGTGATTCCTTTCAAAAAGCCGACCTTCAACCGTAACCAGTTCGGTATGAACTTCGGCGGTCCCATCATGAAGGACAAGCTGTTCTTCTTCCTCGACTACGAGGGCTTCCGTCAGACCCTGACGCCGTTGAGCACTCTGACGCTGCCGACCAAGGACGAGCTGGCCGGCAAGCTCGTTGTACCGGTAACGGATCCGCGCACCGGAACCGTCTACCCGGCAGGCCAACCCATTCCAAGCGGGGCTTTCGATCCGCTTTCGGCGAAGATCGTAAACGACTTCTCTACACTGTCCCTGCCGCAGTCGGGTATTGGAAGCTCGGGCCTCAACACCAACGACTACGCGGTCCAGGTTCCGTTTACGGATAACTCGGACAAGGGCGATCTTCGCCTCGACTACCAGCAGAACTCCAAGAGCTCCTGGTTCCTGCGCATCAGCGATCGCAAAGAGACGGGCGTGAACTATCCGGCCATTCCTCTGCCGCTGGACGGGCAGACGAACGGCACCATCCGCATTCTCGACCAGCAGGTTGCACTCGGCTACAACCACCTCTTCGACGCGAATAAGATCATCGATGCGCGCCTTGGGCTGTCGCGCACCAAGGCCGGCAAATACACGCTTTCAATTGGCGATGACCTCGGCTACACCATTCCCGGTCTTCCGCAGCTGACTGGTATCTCCGGCGGTCTGCCCTCGATCAGCATCACCAACTTCTCGGTCTTCGGCCGCCAGAGCACGAACCCGCAGTGGCAGAATCCCGCACTGCTCGATCCCAAGGTGAATTTCACCTGGGTCAAGGGCAATCACACGCTTAAGTTCGGATACGAATACGAGCATGTCTGGATGGCGGTGAACGATAATAATCCGCTGTACGGCGGCTGGACCTACGGCGGCGCTTACAGCCTCACCACCGGCAGCGCAGTCGCGGATAACTACTGGGCAGACTTCCTCTTTGGCGCGACCAGCAACTACCAGCTGGCGAACTACTTCGTGGTCCACCTGCGCCAGTCCATGGACAGCGCCTATGCGCAGGACGATTGGAAGGTTCTGCCGAACCTGACGCTGAACCTTGGCCTGCGCTGGGAGTACGGATCGCCTTACTCGGAGCAGAACAACTACGTCTCGAATTTCGATCCTGGCTCGCAGACAGTGCTGACGATCACCCCGGGTGCTTCTGGGATCGGCATCACTCCGTACAGCGGCGATGGCGTTTATGGCAAGACGCTGATGAACCCCGACCTTGCCGACTTTGCGCCCCGCGTGGGCTTTGCCTACGCAGCGACGCCGAAGACGGCGATCCGCGGCGGCTTCGGCATGTCGTATGTCCACTACACCCGCGCCGGTTCGGGCGATATCCTGGCGATCAACGCACCGCAGGCGCAGTTTGCCTCGGTGAACCAGATCAAGCCAACTCCGGGAAATCAGTGTTCGAGCCCCTTGCCGTCACAGATCATCGATCCTACATCCACCACACCCACCACCCCGACCTGCTATGCGACTTCATCGCAAGGCTTTCCCTCGGGACTCGTTACCACTTTCAATCCGGCGACGGACAATATCACCTGGGTTCCGAAAGATACCCGCGACAGCTATGTCGAGAGCTACTTCCTGAGCGTGCAGGAGCAGCTTGCGAAGAACACCATTCTCGACATCGCCTACGTCGGCAACCACGGCGTGAAGCTGCAGGGCTTCATGAACGGCAACCAGAAGAACCCGGCGAATGGATTCAAACGGCCCTTCGGTAACTGGCCGAGCGACATCACCGAGGGCCTCAACCAGTTCTGGTCGAACTATAACGCGCTGCAGGTTCGCTATGAGCAGCGCTTTGTGAACGGCCTTACGCTGTTGAACTCTTTCACCTGGTCGCACGCTCTCGACAACGCCAGTGCATCGCTCGAAAGCAACACGCCTTCGCCGCAGAACGCCTTCAACATCGCGGCGGATTACGCGCAGTCGGATTACAACCTGCCCCTCTCCAACGTGACCAGCCTCATTTACGATCTGCCGGTCGGGTACGGACGCCGCTTCCTCGGCAACGCGAATGCATTTGAGGACGCGGCGCTGGGCGGCTGGCAGCTCAGCCTGATCAACACCTCGCAGGCCGGTACGCCCTTCAACATCACCTACTCGCCCAACAGCGCACAGGCGGTGTCCCAGCAGATTGGGGCGACTTACCGAGGTGCGAACGAGTACCGCCCGAACATCGTTCCCGGACAGAAGGTCACGAAGGGAACGAGCAGCCGCGCGGCGAACTCCGGCTATGTGAACTACATCAACTACAACGCTTTTGTGTTGCCGGCTATCAAGGACGCGGCGGGTAACGCGCTCAGCCCGTTCGGCACCGCTTCGCGCAACCCCGGCCGTACGCCCCCGTACAACGAGGCGGACCTGGCGCTCAACAAGAAATTCAGCACTCCGATCGAGAGCCTGAAGATCGAGTTCCGCACCGAGTTCTACAACATCCTCAACCACACCAACTTCTACCTGCCCAGCACGATCAGCGGCACGCAGGGCACTACCAGCCAAACCCTGGGGGTTGGAGCGACGCCGTCGCTCTCGGCCATCAACGGTGGTGTTCCCACCGGCGGCGGACAGATCTCCACGACCTACGAACCGCGTATCATTCAGTTCGGTCTAAAGGTTTTATTCTAGAAGTTAAGACATAAACGAAAGGGGAGCGCTTGACGGCTCCCCTTTCGCCTTTTGTTGCATGGCCTGTACAGTGTTGCTTGATGAGTGACGAGATCGAGGATCTGAAGCGGCAGATCGCCGCGCTGACAGAACGTGTGTCCCGGCTTGAAGGTGCGCCCGTATCCCATCCTTCGCCGCCTCCACCTCGTCCTGTTTCAGTCCCCGATCACGCGCCGAAGGTTTCGCTCGAGAATCGCATCGGCGTGCAGCTCTTCAACCGCGTGGGCATACTCGCGGTGCTGATTGGTGCGGCATGGTTTCTGAAGTTCGCGATCGACAATCAATGGGTCGGTCCGCTGGCTCGTGTGCTCATCGGCATCGGCGCGGGCAGCGGCATCATTCTCTGGTCTGAGCGCTTTCGCGCACAAGGGTATCGCGGCTTCTCGCTCTCGCTCAAGGCCATTGGAACGGGCATCCTCTATCTCTCGCTCTGGGCCGCTTACGCGCTGTTTCACCTGCTGCCAGCGCCGGTGGCTTTTTTCGCGATGATTCTCGTAACTGCGTGGAATGCGTGGATGAGCTGGAGTCAGAGCTCGCAGGCTCTCGCTTTCTATGCCGCTGTCGGAGGCTTCCTCACGCCGTTGCTGCTCTCGAACGGAGAGAATCATGAGCTGGCGCTGTTCGGATACTTGCTGGTGCTCGACCTGGCCATCTTTGCGTTGGTGTTGCAGCGTCCGTGGCTGCGTCTGCTGCCTACGGCTTTTCTGGCGACTGCATTTTACGAATTCGCATGGGCGATGCATTACTATTCCGGCGTCCAGTTTGCGCTCTCTGCTTCGCTGCTTGCGATTCTGTTCCTCTTCTTTTCTATTGCTCCGCTGGTGGTTCGAATCATTGAGGCTCCACAGGCCGATCTTCTTGCGGCGCTATCGTTGGCCAATGCGGCTGCGGGGTATCTCGGTTTCTTCCTGCTGCTCGACGCACCGAATGGAGCAGCGCCGCAGGCTATCGCAGCAATTCTTTTTGCGGCATACTTCCTGGCACTCCGTATCGCGATGGAGCGCCTCGACCTGCCGAATCATTTCGCGGCGCGCAGTCGCGTGTTGAACTCCGCGCACCTGCTTGCGGCGATCGGTTTCATGGGCGTCGCCCTGGCACTCGCGATTCACTTCTACTGGTGGCAGGTTCGCTATACCGGCGACCGCTCGCTCATTCACGATTACCGCACCTACGCGCAGTTCACCTACTCGGCGGCGTTCATGGCCTTTGGCGGTGCGTTGCTGATGATCGGCTTCTTTCGCCGCTCCGCATTCCTGCGCTGGCAGGCGCTCTTTCTGCTGACCGCGACAATCGCAAAGGTCTTCCTCATCGACATCAGCCAGCTTAGCCAGGGCTATCGTATTTTCAGCTTTCTCGGACTGGGCGTGCTTCTGCTGGCAGTGAGCTTCGCGTATCAGAAGGATTGGCTGAGTCTGCGCGGTGGCATTGGCGAGAAGCCTGCTCCATAAGATTAAGCGAGAAGGCTTCTGACCTTTTCTACGAGAGCCGCGACATCGACCGCCTGCAGAACGTCGACCTCGATCAGCGAGCCCGCACCCATCGGGCGGTCGTACTCGGCAAACCACTCCTCGGAAAACTTCGCTAGCGGGTGTGCAGGATGATGGCGCTCGGCGGCGGCGCGATGCTCGAAGCGGCGACGCAGATCCTCTGGCGGGCAGGTGCAATGCACCTCTACGACAGGGCAACGGAACGAGCGTAGCCTGCCCTGCTCGTACTCGCTGTGCGGGCGGAAGTTCGCATCGAGAACAACGCGTGGGGACAACGCAGCCAGCGACCACAAGACATTCATCGCCGCCGATCCGATACGCCGCGAGAAGACGAGATCTCCGGCCGGGCCTTCGAACGAATCGAAGAGCACTTCCTTGATGTGATCCTTGGTGATGAGCGCGAAGCCCAACTCTTTCGCCAGCGGTGTCGCGATGGTGCTCTTGCCCACGCCCGGCGCGCCGGAGACGAGGATGAGCTGTTTCGTAAGCTGCAGATCGCTCATCGTAGCTTGCTACCGCAGGCTTGTTTCCATTTCGTTGAGCCAGTCCGGCGGCTTGAGGATTTCGCGCGGCTTCGTGCCTTCCGCGGGGCCGACGATGCCGTCGCGCTCCATCATGTCGATCAGGTGCGCAGCGCGTCCGTAGCCGATGCGCAGACGGCGCTGCAGCAGGGAGGTGGACGCTTTGCCAAACTCGAGCACGAGGCGCACCGCGTCCTGGAAGAGCTCGTCGTTGTCGTCGTCTCCGCCGCCGCCCGCATCGATCTCGCGCCCGCTCGCATCCTTGGGAGCGTCGAGGAAGCCCTGAGCGTATTCGGCTCCGCCCTGCTTCTTCCAGAAATCTGTAACAGCGGAGATTTCTTTTTCCGTGACGAAGGGCGCATGCACGCGCTGCAGCCGCGACGTACCCGGCGGCAGGAAGAGCATGTCGCCGCGACCGAGTAGCGATTCGGCGCCGTTCGAGTCGAGGATGGTGCGCGAGTCAACCTTGGTTGCCAGCCGGAAGGACATGCGCGTGGGCACGTTGGCCTTGATGAGTCCGGTGATGACGTCCACCGAGGGGCGCTGCGTTGCCAGCACCAGGTGGATGCCGACGGCGCGTGCCATCTGTGCGAGACGCGTGATCGCTTCTTCGACGTTGGCCTTATCGAGCATCATCAGATCGGCCAGCTCGTCGATGATGATCATGATGTAAGGCAGCGGCTCTTCGTCCGGCGAATCATCAAACAGGTTCGGCATGCCCGATTCGAAGAGCTTGTTGTACTGGTCGATGTTGCGCACGCTGCGCGAGGCCAGCAGCTTGAGGCGGCGCTCCATTTCGCGCACGGCATTGCGCAGCGCGTTGGCTGCAAGCTTGGGCTCGGTGATGATTGGCGTGAAGAGGTGCGGGATCCCTTCGTACATGCCGAGTTCCACGCGCTTGGGGTCGACAAGGATCAGCCTGACCTGCTGCGGTGTCGCCTTGAACAGCACCGACATGATCATGGCGTTGATGGCGACCGATTTACCGCTGCCGGTCGAACCGGCGATGAGCACGTGCGGCATGGTGGCAAGATCGGCGGTAACGATGCGGCCGTTGATGTCCTTGCCCATGGCCAGCGTCAGCTTGCTCTTCCCGTTGCGGAAGCCTTCCGCTTCGATCACATCGCGCAGCCAAATGGTTTCGCGGTCCTCGTTCGGCACCTGGATGCCCACGGTGCTCTTGCCCGCCATGCGCTCGATCAGGATGCTCTCGGCACGCATCGCAAGGCAGAGGTCGTCGGCGAGGCCGGTGACGCGGCTGTACTTTACACCTGCGTCGGGGCGAAATTCGAAGGTCGTGACCACGGGACCGGGGTTGATCTGTACCACCTGGCCCATCACATCGAATTCTGCGCATTTCTCGACGAGGATCTGGGCTTCGGTCCGCAGAGCATCTTCGCGGACGATCTGTGTGTCCTCGCTGCGATGCAGCAGGGTGCTCGGCGGCAGCTTGAAGCCGCTGACGGATTTCTGCGTCAGGGTTACGGTGCGAACCTCCGCATCGGCACGCTCGTGAACTTCAATTTCTTCGACCGGCGCAGGTGCGGGCTCAGGCTCGACCGGACGCGGTGCCTCGCGTTTGGGCACCAGCTGCGGACGCATCACCGGCTGAAGAGGCTCGGGAATCGATTCCGCGACAGGCTCGGGTTCGGGATCGGAAACCGCTTCCTGCGGGATCTCTTCCCAGATGGTCAGGCGCTCCTGCGGCTGCTGCATCTCGGCAAAGCCCTGGTGGCGGTGGCCTGCTTCTTCGTACTCCTGCTCCTGCTCGCTGGCCGGGTCGTAGTCGGATACTGTTTCGGGATGCTTGCGGCGAGCCTTTTCGAGCTTGGCAGCGGCTTTGCGCGCAAGGGCCAGCTCCTTCTCGCGAATCTTTTCCTGCTTCTCTTCCTGCTTGCGTTCCTTCGCCTGGGCCCGGGCGATCTTACGGTTTTCCCAGCGGTCGCGCCACGCCTGGATGAAGGCAAAGCGGATCGCCAGCCACTCGCGGGCGGTATTGAAGCTGAATGTTGTAGAGAGGTAGAGCGCGATGGCGACCATGGCAACGGCGACAACGCAGGCGCCGGGGTAGTTGAGCCATTGGACAAGGGCATCGGCGGAGAGCCGGCCGGTGACGCCCTCAATAGGCAGTCCACCGAGGAAGTGCATGTGGCCGGGAAGCAGCGCAGCCAGTGTGGGACCAAAGAGAAAGCACAGAACGATGCCAGCCAGCTTGGCGCCGGGCGATCCGGCAGGGCGCGAGAGCATCCATGTCCAGCCCAGTGCGCCTACAAGCAAGGGCAGAACGAAGGACGTTGCTCCCTCGATCTGCAGAACGATGTCGCTGAAGACAGCGCCGATGGGGCCGATCCAGTTGTGGACCTGTCCGTGCGGCAGCCCGCTGACCGTGTTCAGCGATGGGTCGAGAGGGCGGTAAGAGACCAGGGCGAGGAAAAGGAGAATCGCCGCAACCAGCGTCAGCAGCCCGATCAGTTCGTTCAGGCGGCGGTGGCGCGTCGGAGTGGTAACCAGTTTCAGGGGTTTCATCAGGACGCAATTTTGTGCGCGCCGCCGTCGGGCGGTTTGCAGAGCCAGGAATCCCAGAGCAATCCTATTATTTCAGGCTGTGTCCCATCCGGCGACCTGAAAACAGGCGTCGAACCTGCCGAGGTACGGTTAGCCAGAGACCAGTCAGCGAAAAAATGGCCCGTCTGGAAACGGTTAGCCTGTGAATTTGCTTCTAAGCTGACCATGAAAGGCTTCTTCCTCACGACCCTCGCCGCCGGTGCCTTGTTTGCCGGTACGCTCAGCGCGCAAAGCGATTCCAAGGCCCAGCAGATCCTCGACCTGACCAATAAGGACCGCGAGGCCCACAGCCTGCCTCCGCTCAAGTGGGACGACGCCCTGGCCGCAGCAGCCCAAAAGCATGCCGAGCGAATGATCCAGGAAAAAACACTTTCGCATCAATATGACGGCGAGCCCGATCCCGGCGCCCGCGCGGCCCAGGCAGGAGCGCACTTCCAGGCTGTGGCCGAGAACATTGCCATGGGGTACAGCCCGGAGGCGATCGAGAAGGAATGGATGAACTCCGTGCCGCACCGGACGAACATTCTCGATCCGCAGATGAATGCCATCGGCATCGGCGTGGCCCAGAAGGGCGGCTACTACTACGCGGTGGAGGATTTCTCGAATGCCACCCAGCAGATGGGAGCCAACGACGCCACGAAGCAGGTTGCAGACCTGGTGAAGCAGCTTGGCGTTGACCCGTCTGGTCCGGCGAATGAGGCCCAGCAGGCCTGCGAGAGCGATGGTGGCGTCCCGAACGGAGTCGCCGCAAAGGCTGTGATCCGCTTCCAGACTCCGGATATTTCGAAACTGCCAGATCAGGTCGCCGACAAGATCCATACTTCGAATCTGCGAAAGGCCGCCGTTGCTACCTGCAAGCCCACGCAAAATGGCAGCTTCACCATGTATCGAGTAGCGATTCTGCTGTACTGATTTCTAAAATTTGGGTGCGCGTGGAACGTGTACGTTGCTGTCGATAAGCCGACTTAGCGGGAGTAATCTTATGCGAATGGATATCTATCGAGAAGACGGGGCCGAACAAGCGGAACAACTCACGGGAGGCAACACTGCTGGCTCGGTTTTTCGGATTGGATCGACGGTGCGTAAACCTGCAACCTCTGCTACGCCCGCTGTCCATAGCTTCTTGGCGCACCTTCGCGCCGCAGGCTTCGAATCATCTCCCGATGTGCTGGGAATGGACGAGCAAGAGCGACAAATCCTAGAGTTCGTTCCCGGTCCAACATGGACAGACAATGCAACGCACACGCAAACCGATTTTCGCCGCGTCGGTTCCATCATCAGAGCGCTACACGAGGCCTCCATTTCATTTCAGGAGCCTAAGGGGGCCCAATGGTATTTCCGCTATGAACGGGACGAGCACGATCTGATTTGCCACAATGACCTCGCGCCATGGAATTTGGTCTGTGGCCCTGATCGGTGGGTATTCATTGACTGGGATGCGGCAGCACCTTCCACACGACTCTGGGACTTGGCATGGGCTTGTATATCTTTCCCGCCATTCAAACCTGACGCCGACCTTCCGAGTTCCGCGACAGCTATGCAGGCTCTACTGGATGGCTACGGTCTTGAGGAAGCCAGCTATGCCAACCTCATCAGACTGATGGTGACGAGAGCTCGCGCTGAACACAACTTCATTGTTGAGGGGGCTAGGAAGAATGAGCAGCCGTGGGCAAGGCTCTACGCCGAAGGGCATCACCGGTATTGGGGACCTGTGGCGGATTTCATCCAACTTCATGCTCTAGCGCTTGAAGAATTGCTGACGTCTTGAATCAACAGAGTCATTGGTCCTGAGAAACGCTTTTTGCGGAAGCAATGCCATCCCACTCATGCCGCGATGAAGCCGCGTCATGAATGGGGCGCCCGGCTGACTCGGAAGCTGGCCGCCAGAATCCATGCGAAAAAGCCAACGATGCCGATCAGCCCCCACTTCCATTGGCGGTCGGGGTAGAGCAGCATGATCCTGAAACCGCTACCCCACAGAAACATTACAAATGCCGTGAAGCACACAACAATCCAGTGTCTCCGGTTGCTCATGCCCAGAGCATGGTCCAACTTCGGCAACACCTTGCTTACAAGTACTGCGAAAGCGAACACAAGAAAGGTACTCCCCACGACGAACAGGGGCCACGGAGAGATCTGCAAGCCCTCATTGAAGCGTCCGGTATCTCCACTGCCAGCCCACGGACGCATCAGGATGTAAGCGACGAGTTCGGTCAGGTTCACAACAGCAAAGAGGTATACAGCGTAGAAGGTCATCTTCCGCCAGGCGGGCAGGCGTCGCACAAGCAGGTAGAGCGCCAGCGCGACAAAGACGGCGTGCACGAACAAAGGTATGCCGCCGATGATGGATTCCGCGAGGTTGCCACCTCCAGGGAAAAGCTGGTCGTACGGAACCCCTTCATCCCATCCAAGGATCGTGATCGGATTCCCCCAGACCACGGTGAATGGTGTTGCCGTTTTTCCGAGAAGCCACGCCGCAGTGCTGTGGGCAAATTCATGGGTGATGACGACAACGGTCTGCAGGGAAAAGTAGATAAGAAGAGTTTTCAGCGAGAACGTCAGCAGGTCCGCCCAGGATTCCTTCTTGTCCCGCATATTTCCCAAGTCTAAGCTGCACTGGAAATTTAATCCCTCATAAATTGGATGAGCAGAAACTAAAGCGCAAGAAAAAGCCCGCAGAGTAGGACAAACTCTGCGGGCTCCTTCTTGCGTTCTTTATTCGTGTCGTTGTTTACAGCCCGGCGATGCGCGCTCCGAAAACAAGCAGCAGGCCGCCGAGAATGATGCGGTAGATCGCAAACGAGGTGAACCCGTGCTTGCGGACGAATTGCAGGAACCATTCGACGACTCCAAGCGCCACGATGAACGAGACCACCAGGCCGATCAGGAGGATGATCCAGCCATGGCCGGTCATTACCAGGGGAGTCAGGTTTTCTGCCGCTGCATCTGCCGCGTGCTTGTGCGACGGATGGATCGCCTTGAGGGCCGCGAAAGCGGTCGCGACGATCATCGTCGGGATCGATACCAGGAAGCTGAACTCGAGCGCCGCCGGACGGGACAGGCCAACAAGCTGGCCGCCGGCAATCGTTGACATAGAGCGCGACGTTCCCGGGAAGACCGCCGAGAAGATCTGGCAGAAGCCAATCCATGCAGCCTGCAGGAAGGACATCTGCTCGACCTCGATCGTGGAGGGATCGTTCCTCGAAGACCAGGCATCGACAGCCCACATGATGACGCCGCCGACCAGCAGCGACCAGGCCATCACGCTCAGGCTTTCAAGATGTTTGCCGATAACCTTCTGGAGCAGGAATGCGGGAATTGCCGTGACCACGAAAGCGATGATGGTGAGCGAGATCGGGTGCGTCAGAATGGTGCGATCACCGCGCTCACCCTTTGGAAATGTCCGGAAAAAATTGAGGATGCGTCCGGTGAAGACGAACAGCAGGGCAAGGATGGCGCCCAGCTGGATGACGATGGTGTACATCTTCCAATACGGATCGAGCAGGTCGATGTGCAGCAGTGCCTCGGCGATGCGGAGATGCGCCGTCGAGCTGACGGGCAGGAACTCGGTGAGTCCTTCGACAATGCCAAGAATTACGGAAATTACGTAGTCGTTCAAAAAGCCTCCGTTTTAGTGCAACAGTCCAAAAGACGCCGCCTGGACGGGTTGTGCCTATTCCCGGTCGCTGCCGTAGATGGCGATACCCTGCTGAACCTTGTATATCAGACTGGCTGCTCGGGCGGCGTATTCCGACTGTTGATACTTATCGAGCAGATGACCGGCGACCTGCATGGCCCGCTCGCGGTCTTCCTTGGCATGGCTTTCGTTGCCGTCGGCCTGCCACATGTCTCCGGCAGAAGCCAGCCGCCACGCAGCCTTGTAGTACGCCTCGGGAGTACGAATGGAATCGGGATGGTCATCGCCGTAATGGGCGTAATATTCGGCTTCTTTTTCAGGACACTTCTCCGAGCCCTGCCAGTCACCGCACAACTTGTTTTCGATCATGTCGTAGGCCGCCAGATCGGCCCACTTGGTCTTGGGAAAGTACTTCTGGATCTTCTTCATTTCATCTTCGTCCATCTGCTGGCGAAGATAGTTTTCCTTTTCGTGGGCCGAGGGCAACTGGGAGGCGTCGGCCTTCTGCAACTGCCAGCGGATATCCGCCGCCCGCCACATGGCCTCGGGTGTCAGAGTCGAGTTGGGAAACATTTCGTAGACGCGGCGGTAAAGCAGCCGGGCATCGATGGCCGAGCGCGGCGGGGGATGCGGCTGCGATGCTGCTTCCTCCGCGCTGATGCCTTCGCCGAAGAGAATCGCGTCGCCGTGCGGCGTGTCGGTGGCGATGACTCCCTTGTCGAGCATCCAGCCGGAGACAGGGACCACCTCGGAGCTCTGCTCGTCGAGTATCGGCTGGTCGGCCTGGCGTGACTCCGGCGCGTCGATGTTGGCGAAGACACGGATCCAGTGGCCGCTGCGTTCGGAGATGACCATCTCGCGCCCCGGTGTCACGATGGAGACGCGGTCCGAGGTCTCCGACGGCTGGACGTACAGGTTGGCCTCGCGCACCAGCGTGGCCTTGGGGCCGTTCTTCGGCGGCTCGTCCTGGGGCGGCCGTTTTTGCGCCTCGATAGGCAGCGCAAAGGCAATGGACAGGAGCAGGGAGCAGACAGCAGTCGCAACAGGGAATTTCTTCATCGCAGCACCAGAGGTTGCAGCAGGACTCTCGCTCGTAGCATACGCTGAAACCTAACGGTTTCGCCCGCTCATGACGACAGCAGCCTTGCGGTAGGGAAGCAGTTCTGCCTCGTGGAAGAGCATGGCCGCGGTGGTGACCGCTCCGCTCGGTTCGGCGGTTATGCCTGCCTCGTCGAGCACCGCCATCGCCTGCCGGATTTCGTCGTCGGTCACGGTGAGGATGTCGTCGACAAACGCTCGCACATGCTCGAAGTTGAGTTCGCCCAGGCTCTGCGTGCGCAGGCCATCTGCGATGGTGCGCGTGGTCATGTCTGCCGGCCAGCTGACGAGCCTGCCGCTGCGGAAGCTCTCCTGGGCATCTGCCGCCAGTTCCGGCTCGATGCCGAGTACACGCGCTTCCGGGCGCACGTGCTTGATCGCCGCGGAGACACCGCTCAGCAATCCTCCGCCGCTCACCGGTGCGAGCACGAGGTCCACATCAGGCAGTTCTTCGACGATCTCCAGCCCACAGGTCGCCTGCCCGGTGATGATTGCGATGTCGTCATAAGGCTCGATCATGACGTAGCCGGACTGCGCTGCCAGTTCCTCGGCCTTCTGTTTCCGCTCGAGGCTCGCCGGGCCGACGAGAACAATCTCCGCTCCCAGGGCTTCCGTCGCCTGCCGCTTCACTATCGGGGCGTTCTCCGGCATGACGATGACTGCCTTCGAGCCGACGGCGCGTGCCGCGTAAGCGACGCCCTGCGCGTGATTGCCGCTCGAATAGGTGATAACGCCGCGAGCGCGTTCCGAGGCGCTAAGCTGCGAGATCTTGTTGTAGGCGCCACGGAGCTTGAAGCTGCCGATGGGCTGCTGACCTTCATCCTTCAGATAGACTTCTCCGGCAGCCGATTGCAGAGGGAACTTTATCAGCGGGGTACGAACGGCTACACCGGCAATCCGGGCCTGAGCCTCGCGGATTGCCTCAAGGGTTGCGAGAGAATGTCCGTTTTCCATTGCCTTTAGGATGCCAGAAACAAAAGCGGTCTGAGGAGTTCCTCAGACCGCTTTTGTTTCTGTTTCAACTCCGAGATCAGATCTCCAATATCACCGGCATAATCAGCGGCCGGCGGCTGGTGTTCTTCTGGATGTACCGCTTCAGGTCGATGCGGATCTTTTCCTTGATGACTCCGTAGTCGGCCTTTTCTTCCGCGCTGGAGTTGGTCAGCGTCTGCGCAATCACCTCGCGTGCGGCGTCCATAATGCCGTTCTCCGCGTCCACAAATCCGCGGGTAACCAGCTCTGGCTGACTTTCCACCACTCCGGTGAGTTTGTTGATCGTAAGAATCGGCAGCAGGAAACCATCCTCGGAGAGGTGACGGCGGTCGCGAATGACCAGGTCGCCGACCACATCCACGGCAGAGCCTGAATCGATGCAGACGCGACCGGCTGTGACGGTGCCGTTCTTGCGGGCATCGTCGCGGTTCAGCTCGAGCACGTCGCCGTTCTCAATGATGAGTGCGTTGTCGACCACGCCGGTTGCCATGGCAAGCTCAGCGTGCTTTTTCAGGTTGCGATAATCGCCATGCACAGGGATAAAAAACTTCGGCTTGAGCAGGTTGATCATCAGCCGCTGCTCTTCCTGGCTGGCATGGCCGCTCACGTGGATCAGCCCATGCGAGCCATCGTCGTAGATCACATTCGCATCGCGGCGATACAGGTGATCGATGACGCGATAAATGCTCTTCTCATTGCCGGGGATCACGCGCGAACTCAGAACCACCGTGTCGCCGGGCAGAACATGTGCGTGCTTGTGGTTGTCCACCGCGGCGCGGCTGAGTGCGCTCATCGGCTCGCCCTGCGTGCCGCTGATCAGCACCATCACGTTTTCCGGTGAGTGGTCGTTGATCTGGCCGGGGTGGATCAGCAGGCCGTTGGGGATGTCGAGATAGCCAAGGTCCTGCGCGATCTCCGATGACTCAACCATCGAGCGGCCGATCACGGCCACCTTGCGGTTGTGGTTGTACGCCAGCTCCATCGCAATGCGGATGCGGTAGATCGATGACGAGAAGCAGCTGAAGAAGAGCTTCTTCTTCGTGCGCGAGAACAGCTCGTCTAGGCCCGGCTTCACCGACCACTCGCTCGGCGTGTAGCCGGGGCGGTCGACGTTGGTCGAATCCTGCAGCAGGGCCAGCACGCCGCGCTTGCCGTACTCGGCAAAGGTGTGCAGATCGAAGCCCTTGCCATCCGGCGGCGAGAAATCGACCTTAAAGTCGCCGGTATGGATGATGATGCCCACCGGCGTTTCAATCGCGAAGGCCACGCAATCAACCAGGCTGTGCGTTACGCGGATCGGCTCAATGGTAAAAGGCCCGATCGTGAACCTGGTCTTGGGCGTGATCTCGATCAGCTCCGAGTCATCGAGCATCTTGTGCTCGTCGAGCTTGCCTTCGACATAAGCCAGCGTGAACTCGGTGCCGTAGACCGGCACATTGATCTCGGAAAGAATCCAGGGAAGGCCGCCAATGTGGTCCTCGTGGCCGTGCGTCAGCAGGATGCCTCGCACCTTGTCCTTGTTCTCAACGAGATAGGTAATATCGGGGACAACGATGTCGACGCCCAGCAGTTCCGACTCAGGAAACATGAGTCCGGCATCGATTACGATAATGTCGTCCTGCCAGCGAATGGCCAAACAGTTTTTGCCGAATTCGCCCAGCCCGCCCAGCGGAATGATCTGTAAGTTCGTATCTGTCATTAGAAACTTCGATGGTAGCAGGTACGGCGCGGGGCTGGAAACTTCGCCGCCTGAAACGGCTGGTCATTGCCGGTTCTTAATCATTGTTATTCCGAGTGAAACGAGGAATCTGCGCCCGCGCTGCTGGCGGGAAGCGCAGATCCCTCACTTCATTCGGGATGACAAAGAGAGGTGGGACGTTTACCGCAGGAGGTCTTCGAGCGCGAGGCTAAGCTCGGTCTTCTCATCGCGATACTTTACGATGACCGGCGTGTAGACGCTCAGACCCCACTCCTGCCCCTTGCCCTTGTTGATGGCGCGGGCTCCCGATACAACGACGGCTCCCTCGGGAATGATCAGGGGCTTGTCGCCTTCGGCACGCAGCACTGTGCCGTTGACGACGTCATAAACGGGTGTGCCGCGGGTGAGAATTGTTCCGGCGGCAAGCACTGCCTTTTTGCGCACGATGGTGCCTTCGTAAACGCCGCAGTTGCCGCCTACCAGCACGTCGTCTTCGAGTACGACGGGACTTGCATTTACCGGCTCCAGCACTCCACCAACCTGTGCGGCGGCGCTCAGGTGCACGCGCTTGCCGATCTGCGCGCAGCTGCCTACCAGCGCGTGGGAATCGATCATGGTTCCTTCATCGACATAGGCGCCGACGTTCACATACATAGGCGGCATGGCGACCACACTGCGTGCCAGGTAGGCGCCGGCGCGCACCGACGACCCGCCGGGAACGATACGCACACCGTCTTCGGGCGTAAACCAGCGTGCCGGATAGGTGTCTTTATCGACAAACGAGAGGCCGTTGCCTGAGGCGGTCAGCTTGCCGAGCCGAAAGCCCAGCAGGATGCCCTGCTTCACCCATGCATTCACCTTCCAGCCAGTCGGTGAGCCGGCGTCGGGCTCCGCCGAACGCAGTGTTCCAGCTTCCAGGGCATCGCGCAGTTCTTCAAATGCTGCGATCGCCGCCGCATCGCCCATGACGGACGCGCCCGCGGCGAAGAAATCTTCAATCTTCTTCCGGAGTTCCAAAATTTGCATATGTCGCGAGTGTATCAATCGCGTGTGACAGGCTCTAAAATGACTGCCGCAAGGAGAACCCAAATGGAGGCATCACCCACACTGGAGCAGCTTCGTACAGCTGCCCTGAAGAACTGGAGTTCCGGCAACTTCGGCAAGATCGCCGCCTTCGCCGTGAAGGGCGGGGAAGAATTCGTGGAGAGGCTCGAGATAACACCCGGTCTGAAGGTGCTCGATGTAGCCTGCGGTACGGGCAATACCGCGATTCCGGCAGCTCGCGCGGGCGCCGATGTTACCGGGCTCGATATCGTCCAGGAGATGCTCGATCAGGCCCGTGAACGCGCCAGGGCAGAGGAGCTGACTATCAGTTTTGACCTGGGAGATGCGGAGGATCTGCCCTACCCCGATGCGAGCTTCGACCTGGTCATGAGCATGTTCGGAGCCATGTTCGCTCCCCGTCCCGAGGTGGTTGCCGCGCAACTTGCGCGCGTTTGCAAGCCGGGGGGCCGTCTTGCGATGGGGAACTGGACACCGGCCGGCTTCACCGGCAGAATGTTCCGGCTTGGCGCGGAGTATTCACCGCCGCCCGCCGGTATCACGCCTCCGGTGCTCTGGGGCGATGTAACCACGGTGACGGACAGGCTGACGAAAGCCGGCTTCGATGTCCACACCGGGAAGCGCACGGTCAGCTTTCATTTCCCGTTTCCGCCAGCCGGGGTGGTCCAGTTCTTTCGCGAGCATTTTGGGCCGACAAAGGTGGCCTTCGCGCGCGTCGACGAGCACACGCAGAGACTCTATGCCGCGGCCCTCGAGCAGATGTGGCACGAGGAAAACCTTGCCGGTGAAGACGAGACGATGATCGAGAGCGAATATCTCGAAGTCATCGGCGTCAGGCGCTAGAAGAGCCGCATATCGCCTTCGGGCTGGGGAGCGTGGACAAGCATTCCCAGCTCTCCGGCCATGCGTTCCAGCCGGGAGCGTGTCGCGCTTGAAACCGGAACCATCGGGAGCCGATAGTTTTCGCCAATTTTACCCATCATGGCCAGTACTGCCTTCACTGGTCCGGGATTTGTCTCCCAGAAGTTGGCAAGCATCAGGCGATAGTATTTCCGGTTGATGCGGCGGGCGAGCGACCACTCATTCGTCAGTGCCGCCCGCACCATCTCGGTCATTTCGGCGGGAATTTCGTTCGATGCGACGGAAACCAGTCCAGCGCCTCCGGCTGCGATGACTCCCAGGGCAATGTTGTCGTCACCGGAGTAAATCATGAGCTCGCGCGGGGCCTGCGTAATCAGTTCCGTAATCTGGGGCAGGTTGCCGCTCGATTCCTTGATGGCGCGAATGTTCCATGTTGTTTCGACCAGGCGAATAACGGTTGCCGGTTCGAGATTTACGCCAGTGCGTCCGGGAACGTTGTAGAGCACCACCGGCACGTCGATTGCGTCGGCAATGGCCTTGAAGTGCTCGTACTGCCCCTGCTGCGTGGGCTTGTTGTAATAAGGGCTGGCGGTCAGGATGGCAGTAACGCCCGGAATCGCCGCCGCCTGGCGCGCCCGCTCGACGGCCACGCGCGTGGCGTTGTGCGAACAGCCTGCCCATACAGGAACACGTCCCGCTGCGGCCTCGGTCACGATGCGAATGACCTGGAGCGACTCTTCATCGCTCAGTGCGGGCGTCTCCGCTGTTGTGCCGCAGGCCACCAGCCAGCCAATGCCACTTTCCACCTGCCACCGGGCCAGGGAATAAAGGGCTTGTTCATCCAGGCTTCCATCCTGCTGGAAAGGTGTGACGAGGGCGGTGCCGCAACCATTCTGCAAATCCATAACGAGTCAAGTTTATACCCCGGCCCGGCGCAGAAAGAAACCGTCTTCCGGCCGCTGACGGTAGATGGCACAAGTGCATTTAGAATGAGCGCATGATCTCCGTATTGGTCCTCACCAAGAACGAGGAGAACGATCTCCCCGCCTGCCTCAGGAGTGTGTCCTGGTGCGACGATGTGCATGTTTTCGATTCCATGAGTACCGACCGGACGGAAGAGATTGCTCGGGAGCATGGCGCTGTCTTTACACAGCGCGTTTTTGACGGCTACTCCCGGCAGCGCAATGCCGCGCTCGATGGCCTGCCGTTTCGCCACGAGTGGGTCTTCCTTCTCGACGCCGATGAGCGTCCCACCCCGGAACTGAGCACGGAGATGCTGGCGGCGGTAAAGGCTGCCGCTGCCGATGTGAATGCCTTCCGCCTGCGGCGCAGGGATTTTCTGGACGGCGCATGGCTCAAGCACGCCCAGATATCACCGTTCTACGTGCGCCTTGTCCGCAGAGGCAAAGCCCGCTATACGCGTGAGATAAACGAGGTGCTGGAGGTCGATGGCAAAATTCAGGACCTGACCGCGCCGCTCGACCATTACCCCTTCTCCAAGGGAATGAAGCACTGGATCGACAAGCACAACGTCTACTCCACCATGGAAGCAGAGGTCGTTGCGAAGGGTCTTTCGCGGGCGGATGCCTCCTGGAAAACGGCGCTTTTCGGTAAGGATTTCGGCACGCGGCGTGTCGCGCAGAAGGCTATCTTCTACAAGATGCCGGGGCGTCCGCTGATCAAGTGGCTATACATGATGTTCTTCCGGCGCGCGATTCTCGATGGCCGTGCAGGTATCGCCTACGCGAACCTGCAGACCATCTATGAATACTTTATTGTGTTGAAAACGCGGGAGATTCTCGCAAAGAAGAACGATTAGCCAAGCTGCTGTATCACTTCGCTGAAGTCCCATACGCCGTTCTTGCCGGCGATCCACTCCGCGGCCTTTACCGCGCCGTCGGCAAAGCCGTGTCGTGAGAAGGCCTCGTGGGTGAGTTCAATCCGGTCGTGGGCAGACCGGGCTTCGATGGTGTGCAGTCCAGAGGCATCGCCCTCGCGCTTCGAAGTGATCTCGACATCGATAGCTGGATTGGCAGCCTGCAGCACCTGCTTGATGGTGAGCGCGGTGCCGGAAGGCGCATCCTTCTTGCTGGTGTGATGGGTCTCGCTGATGCTGAACTTGTATTCCGGCACAGCCAGCGCCAGTTCGCGGGCTATGCGGAACAGCGCCTGCACTCCGACCGAGAAGTTGGTTCCGTAGAGTAGTCCTGCGTTCTTGCGAAGAGCCAGCGAACGCATGTCTTCGAGGTGTTGATACCAACCGGTGGTGCCCACGACGACGCGTGCGCCATTCGCGAGGCAGGCGCGCAGGTTGGGGATCACGGCCTCCGGCGTGGTGAAATCAATCACCGCATCGAAGCCGGCGAGAAATGGAGCCGTCAGCGCAGATGCCTGGCGGTTTTCCTCTTCACCTAATACCCGGACGCCGTGGCCACGCTGGTGCGCGACCTCGGCGACCAGGCTGCCGGTTTTCCCTTTGCCAAGTACCAGGAAGAGCATCGTTACCTCACGCTTTCCTTCAACGCTTCGATGTCGAAGATCTCCGGGTCAGGATTTGCAAAGAATTCGTTGTGCAGCGAACGAATCGCTTCCTCAGCTTCCGACTCTTCGACCATGAAGCTCATGTTGATCTCAGAAGCGCCCTGCGAAATCATGCGCACGTTCACATGGCGTACCGCCTGGAAGACGCGCGCCGCGATGCCGTTCTGTCCGCGAATATTCTCACCCACCATGCAGATCAGCGCTTTCTGGCCTTCGTACTTCACATCGGCCAGCGCGCTCAGGTCGGCTGCAATCTCGGGCAGCTTCTCGTTTGAGTCAACGGTCAGAGACACGGAGACTTCGGAGGTCGAAACCATGTCCACCGGGCACTTGTGCTTGTCGAAGACCTCGAAGATCGCCTTCAGATAACCATGCGACATCAGCATGCGGCTGGCGACCACGTCGATGATGGTCAGCCGGCGCTTGACGGCGATGGATTTGAACGGGCTCTCGCAGTGCGGAGCCAGCGAGATGATGCGCGTGCCTTCGTTCTCCGGGTTGCGCGAGTTCAGCACCAGCACCGGGATATTCTTCTTCACCGCTGGCAGAATTGTTGCCGGGTGCAGCACCTTCGCGCCGAAGTAGGCCAGCTCTGCTGCTTCTTCGAAGCTGATCGTCTTTACGCGCAGCGCATTGGGGCAGATGCGAGGATCGGTCGTCATGATGCCGTTGACGTCCGTCCAGATCTCGATCGCTCCGGCATCGATGCCGCCGCCAACCAGCGCGCCGGTAAAGTCGGAACCGCCGCGTCCCAGCGTTGTGGTCACGCCGGCTTCGGTGGAGCCGATGAAGCCGCCCATGACGCAGATGCGGCCAGCCAGGGCATGAGGCAGAACATGCTCTTTCAAGCGCGCTTCGATCTGCGCATCCAGAGGAATGGCCTTGCCGTGCTGGTTGTCAGTGATGATGCAGGTGCGCGAGTCTACGTGTACCGCATCCAGTCCGCGAAACGCGAAAGCGTGCGCGATGATCTTGCTCGAGAGCCGCTCGCCGACGGAGACGATCATGTCGCTGATGCGCAGCGTCAGTTCGCCTACGGCTGCGAGTCCGCGAAGCACCTCATCCAGCGAGGTGAATTCGGCGTCGATCCATGCGCCAAGCTCGGCCATGGTTTCATCGGCAACAAGAGCCGCAGCCGTCTCAAGGTGACGGTTGCGCAGCCGGGCGGTAATCGCCAGGGCTCCGGTGCGATCGGCACGAGCCGCCGCCGCCGCCGCTGCCAGCAGCTGGTCGGTGACTTTGGACATGGCGGAGACGACGACGACCGGGGTCAGTCCCTTATCGCGTCGCCCGGCAACGATACCGGCGGTGCGGTTGATGGCAACGGCGTCCTCAACTGAGGTGCCGCCGAACTTCATGACTACCAGTTGCTCCAGCAGCTGACTCATACAGTAACCGCCGCAGGTTCGAGCTTGCCGAGCGAGACCAGCAGTTCCGCATTGAGGATGGCTGCGCCAGCCGCACCACGGATGGTGTTATGAGAGAGCACGGTGAACTTCCAGTCGAGCAGCGTGCAGGGGCGAAGGCGTCCGACGCTGGCGGCCATGCCGCGTCCGCGATTCTTGTCGACGCGAGGCTGCGGACGGTCGTCCTGCGATAGGAATTCGATCGGCTGCGCAGGAGCCATGGGCAGGTCGCGTCCAGCCAGCGGCTTGAACTCTGCCCAGGCTTCCAGAATCTGCTCGCGAGTGGCCGGGCGGGTCAGCTTGATGCTGACGCTCTCGGTGTGGCCATCTTCCACCGGCACGCGGTTGCAGTGCGCGGTCATCCTTGCATCGAGAGGACGCACGATCTTGCCGTCGCGCGAGCCGAGCAGGCGCAGTGTTTCCGCCTGCATCTTCTCTTCTTCATTCTTGATGAAGGGCACGACGTTGCCGAGGATGTCCATCGAAGGAACGCCCGGATAGCCTGCTCCGCTGATCGCCTGCATGGTGCTCACGAAGATCGAGTCGATGCCGAAGCGGTCAACCAGCGGCTTGAGCACCATCACCAGGCCAATAGCCGAGCAGTTCGGATTAGTCACGATGTAGCCGCCGTTCTTCTTGCGGCTTGCCTGCTCTTCGAGGATCGGCAAGTGGTCGGCATTGACTTCGGGAATCACCAGCGGCACATCTTCATGCATGCGGAAGGCGCTGGAATTCGAAATGACGGCGCAACCCGCATCGGCGAAGAGCGGCTCCAGTTCGCGGGCAATGTCGGTATCGAGGGCGGCGAAGATCACTTTGGGCGCGCCTTCGGGCTTCGCCGGCGAAATCGTCATGTTCGCAATCTTCTCGGGCAGGGCCGTGTCGAGCTTCCATTTGACCGCGTCGCCGTACTTCTTGCCGCTCGATTTATCGCTGGCCGCGAGCCACGCCACCTCAAAGTAAGGGTGGTGTTCAAGGAGTTGAATGAACCGCTGGCCGACCATCCCGGTCGCGCCAAGAATGCCAATCTTCTGCCGCATGTTTCTTTGAGCCTGCCTTGTGGCGTCTTCGCTCAGCCCACTACCAATGGCCCCGGTGGCGAAGCAATTTTTTCGGGATGCATCCAGTGTAACGTTTTCTTACACGTTGATGAACTTCGGACCCGAATAGAAATCCCGGCTTCCCGAATCCATAAGAACGACGCGGCCTGGTAGTTGCCTGAACCATCTCGATTTCAGCCCGGCCCATTACACTGGTCGAGGCATGCCCGCCCGGCAAGCTTCGATGTGTTGAGGGTCTTTGCATGAGCCTGGTTTTTGCAATCATCTCGAATCCGCACCTGTGGTGGACCGACTCATCTCCGCTATGGAAACAACCCACCTTCCCGCGGCTTTTGCTTGCGCTCTTCCTCGGAATATGTGTCGGCTCTGAGCGCCAGTGGAGACAGCGCGCGGCAGGGCTACGAACGAACACACTGGTGTGCCTGGGAGCTGCTGCGTTCGTCGACCTGGGACTGACGGTCGCTCCCAATACGACCGGGGTTATCGCATACGTGGTATCGGGAGTCGGCTTTCTCGGCGCAGGCGCGATCATGAAAGACGGTGCCAATGTACGAGGCCTGAATACAGCAGCGACACTGTGGTGTTCGGCGGCGGTTGGCGCATGTGTGGGCGCCGGTGAGCTGCTGGATGGGGTTTTTGTCGCCGCATTGCTGATCGGCATTAACTCCGCGCTGCGACCGCTCTCGCGTTACATCGATCAGCGCTCCCTGGCGGCGACTACGCCATATGTGCTGTTCCGCTTGAGAATTCTGTGCGAAGCCGGACACGTCAAAGAAACGGAGCGTCATCTAACGCGCGCAATTGCCGAACGGTCACTCGTTCTTCGCGAATTGAGGACAGAAGAGGAGCAGGAGTCCGAAAGCTCGGTGCTGCAGGTGGTCCTGGAGTCGCAGACGCGCAGCGATACCCATGCACAGGAGGTTGCTACCGAGCTCCGCGCATGTCCCTGGGTCGAATCTGTCGATTTGTCTGGAACCGATCCGGACGCAGAGTAGCGGTCACGGTTCGCAGGCATCCCAGCAGGCATCCCAAGAAAAACGGCCCGCCCGAAGGCAGGCGGTTTCGACACAAAACATACCTTATTTTTGCGGCGAATCGTAGGTGAAGTCGAGGGTCGCCGTCTGGTGCGCGACTACCGTTACCGTTGCGGTTTTCGGTCCCAGTTTCTCGTGGTCGGCCAGCATGGTGTAGGTTCCTGGCGGAACACCCTTGATGGTGAAGTGACCGTCTGCATCCGAGACCGCATAGAACGGGCTCGATGACACGTTGATGAAGGCTTCCATCCAGGGATGGTTGTTGCAGCGTACCGGGATCATCAGCTCCGCCGTCGCCATCGTGCGCATTTCACCCGTTCCGTTTGGCGGTTCGGAGATGTCCACCGACTGGTTGGTCCCGATCGTGGGCGTCATGTGTACGTTGTGCATCGTAGGATCGCTGTTGTTGAACCTTACTGGCTGACCTGCCATCACGCCGACAACGTGCGGCACGTATCTGCAGCCTTTCTGATCCATCACCACCGGGTCAGAAGGAGCGGCGTAAGCCTTGTTCCCCAGCCCGCTCTTGATCTCGACAAATACATTCGCGAGCGCGCCGTCTTTTGCTACGTACTGCTCGGTCATGTTTGTATCGGCCACGGCGCAGGCAGGGTCCTGTGCCATATCGATCTGAACGCGCTGCGGAGCTTTGCCGGTGAAGTGGATCGTTCCGCTGATGGTGCCGGAGTTCGCCATATCCACGGTCGTATAAGTCACTCCCGAGGCGGTGCCGGATTTGGCTGCTTCTTTCTTGCAGCCAAGTCCGGCGAGCGCCACGGCGCAGAGTCCCGTTGCTACCCAGCGGGTCTTCAACATGGATGGTCACACTTTCGGTGAATCTTGCTAGTTAGACTTCTTTGACTGCATCGCCGCAATGACCGCGTCGGCGAAAGCCCTGGTTCCGGATGTGCCGAAGACATCGCGGGTGAGCGTCTTCTTTTCGGTGTAAACCTGTTCCAGCGCCGACTGGACCGAGTTGGCGGCATCTTCTTCGTCGATGTGACGCAGCATCAGGACGGCCGACTGCAGCAGTGCGGTCGGGTTCGCGATGTCCTTGCCCGCGATGTCCGGAGCGGAGCCGTGTACGGCCTCGAAGATCGCCGCATGCTCGCCAAGGTTTGCGCCGGGCACGAGTCCCAGGCCGCCAACGAAGGCAGCGCAGAGATCGCTGATGATATCGCCATAGAGGTTTTCGGTCAGCAGCATGTCGTACTGGTAGGGATTGGTCACTAGCTGCATGCAGGTGTTATCGACAATATGCTCGCCGTACGTGATTTCTGGAAAGCCCTTGGCAACCTCACGGGCGCAACGCAGGAAAAGGCCGTCGGAGAGCTTCATGATGTTGGCCTTGTGAATGGCGTGAATCTTCTTGCGCTTGTGCTTGCGTGCGTACTCGAAGGCAAACTGCGCGATGCGGGTCGAACCGGTCGCGGTGACAACCTTCAGAGCCTCGACTACTCCGGGGACCACTTCGTGTTCGAGACCGACATACAGGCCTTCGGTGTTCTCGCGAACGATGATCATGTCCACGTTGGGATAACGGGTCTCGAGGCCGGGCAGATTCTTGATGGGGCGGAAGTTGGCGAAGAGCTCAAACTTCTTGCGCAGCGTTACGTTGATTGAGCTGAAGCCGCCGCCGATCGGGGTGGTCACCGGCCCCTTTAGAGCCAGCTTGGTGCGCTCGATCGATTCGTAAAGTTCCTTGGGAATGTATTCGCCGTAGGTCTCGAAGGCTTCGGCGCCGGCAGCAAAGCGCTCCCAGGTAAACTTCACGCCGGTCGCTTCAAGAATGCTGACGACAGCGTCGGTGACTTCCGGACCGATTCCGTCTCCGGGAATCAGCGTAACGATGTGTGTTTTCTTTTCGCTCATAATCCTTGTAGTGTGCTCCGTTAGAGAGTTACCGGATAAATGCTTTGGCTTGTTGAGGACTACTTGTGGGCGTTGCGGCGCTGTTCCTTCGCGGTCAGCAGCTCTTCAAGCTCTTCCTTGAACTCGCGCACGTCCTTGAAGTCGCGATATACGCTGGCGAAGCGGATGTAGGCGACGGTGTCCAGTGTCTTGAGGCGGTTCATCAACAGCTCGCCGATTTCGCTTGTGCTCCGCTCGCGCTCGGGCGAATCCATGAGGTAGGTTTCGGCTTCGTCGACCAGCGCCTCGAGCTTGCCGGCCGAAACCGGACGCTTTTCGCAGGCATGCAGCAGGCCGCTCAGAACCTTCTGGCGCTCGAACTTTTCGCGGCGGCCATCCTTCTTGACGACCATGTAAGGGATTTCGTCGATGCGCTCATAGGTGGTGAAGCGCTTGTTGCAGCGCTCGCATTCGCGCCGCCGACGGATGGAATCAGCTTCTTTGCTTTCGCGCGAGTCAACCACTCGATCTTGCTGGAACCCGCAGTAAGGACATTTCATTGCGTTTCTTTGATTCTAGCAGCCGGAAAAAGCAGGCTTCGCTTTCAGCGCTGGCAACGCTTATTGAGTGCTTTCGACTAGCCTGGCGAGGGCACTTTCCCAGATAGATCCTGCCTTGTATGGGCCATCGCCATCCGCATCGAGTTGCGGCGTATCGAACCAGACCCAATAGACTCGGTGTACTCCCAAGGCGCTCTCTTCCAGGCGGCTAATTTCTCCATCCCATGTTCCAGAAATACTGACGACCTCCGGGGGCGTCGCAGTTATAGTTCCGGTTGCTCCCTTTGCCCAAAAGAAGGAGTCCGAAACACGGATGCGATCGCCGTCAGCGAAAATGCTCTTCTTCATCACTCGTCAATACTCTCGAGCAGAGCAGGATGGGTTAACTCGCAGCTATGGGTTGAACGAACTATTTTGCTGGAATTGGAGCTTTTACATCGGCAAGTTTCGCCCGGGCTTCGCGCTTGATGTCTTCGACAAGCTCGTGCAGATTTTCGTCATTGTATTCAGTGAAGTTTCCAGTAGTGATATCTCTCTCTGCTTCTTCCAGAGCTGCCAGAAACTGCAGCCGATTCTTTTCGTCCTTGATCCAAAGGTCGAAGGCTAGCTCGGTCGCCTCTTCCACACTTCTTAACCGTCCACGCGCTAATTCCTCGCGAACAAATGCTTCCTGATCGGGAGTCAGATGCATTTCAATGAACCCAGCTTATGCTTCGCTGGCAAGCGAAACAACCAAAGATGTTGCTCTGAGACGCAGCGCACTGCATCCTATATTCCATGTCAAATCGCGAACGATCCATCCTGAAGGGCGCACTCGCCGGAATGGTCGGCGGACTTGCCGGCGCCGGTGCCAAGGTTCTGGCGGAAAAGCTCTTTCCGCCTCGTGTCGATGGACAGATTCCGCCGCCGGTCGTTTTGGCCGAGCAGTTTGCCGGGCATCCACTGCCGCCTACTCAGCAGCAGGCTGCGATGCACAGTATCCACTGGACCTTCGGCGCGGTCGCCGGGGCCGTGTACGGTGCGGCGGTCGAGCTGGAACCCAGCCTTGGAGCCTGGAAGGGAGCCGCGTTCGGCTTGACCCTCAACAAGCTCACTCATGAGTCGGTGCTTCCCAGAATGGGACTGGCACGCCCCAAAGAACAGCAACCGCCCCAGGAACGTATCAGCGAGTGGGTAAGCCACGCTGTCTACGGCATCTTCACGGATACGGTCAGACGTGCGGTGCGTCGCGGCCTGTAGATTTCTTGTGTGTCTGGAATCGGGCTAGGCAGCCGCTTCGGCGTCCGCGTGCTCGCTTTCTTCTGTAACCTTAGTCAGCGAAATGCGTTCCACACGCGCCCAGATTAAGCCGACAGGAATGATTCCTAGAAACGTAACGATGAGAAGAGTTGCCGCGCAGGCTGTTGCCGACTCAGGAGAGACGTTGAAGAGCTTACCGAGTGTCTCTGCCACGATGCCAATCTGTGTGAACCACCCGACGATGGGGAGCTGGATCACGCTCGCGACGCCGCTCGAAACCATTAGAACCATTCCCTGCGCGAGCGTCAGAGAGGCGAGCTCAGGGCTGGCGACGAACGAGCGGGCTGTCTCCACATAGGAGACAGTGATGAGGCCCCACATGACCAGCGAAAGCACCAGGGCGATCAGCAGGTCGGCAGGGGAGCGGAGCGTGTCGAGGCCAACGCGGAAGCTGCGAATTTTGTCTCCGACGGAGGCTCCCACATTCTTCGAGACAAGCCCGAAGAGACGCTGGAAAAATCCAGCCACAAATTCCCCTGAGATGCGAAGCGCCACGAGGAACACAACTCCGCAGACTGTGCCAAGAAGGCCCCAGTAGCCAACCTTGCGAAAGACCTCGGGATGGGGCAGAGCGCCTTTAGGGGCCAGCAAAATCACAGACGAAAAAATCAGCGCCATGGAGCCCGCGTCGAAAAGACGTTCTACGACGTAGACAGCGATCTGCGAGCTGAGAGGGAGCGCCGTTTTCTTCGATACGAGGTACGGGCGTACGAGATCGGCGACCCTGCCGGTAAGCGCGACGGCAGTAAAGCCGATGACCTGTGTTCCCAGCAGCGAGAAGACAGGAACCTTCTTATTGTGGCGCAGCAATAAGGCCCAGCGTATGCCGCGTATCACGTAACCCAGGTAGATACATCCAAGAGCGACGGCGATCAGCCTCCAGTCGGCCAGCCTGAACTGCTCTCCAAAGGCGCGGAAGTCGAAAGGATGCTTGTGCTGAGCATAGGCCGCAAGTCCGATGAGGACAGCGATCAGGAGTACTCCCAGAATGAGTTGGTTCTTCTTCAATGGCTCTCCAGGCTTACAAGTGAAAACACTCTAAGGTCTTTCAACTACTGCTACAGCAGCCGCAGTTTTTGCACTCGCTAGCTGCCTGCGCCGGGCATCCACCCGGCGATTGAACTCATGAATCACCCGCGCCACGTAAGCTCGCGTCTCCCGATAGGGAGGAATGCCGTGCCAGCGATCGACAGCCGCCGGACCGGCATTGTAAGCAGCCAGCGCCAGGGCGAGATTGTCATGATAACGTCGCAGCATTGCATCCAGATAAGCGGTTCCGCCATTTACGTTTTCGCGCGGTGCAAAGGCGTCGTTTACGCCCATCTGGGCAGCAGTTCCTGGCATCAGCTGCATCAGCCCACGGGCCCCGGTGCGGCTTACGGCATGGACATTGCCGCCGCTCTCCTGCCGGACCACGGCTGCAAGCAGGTCGGAGTCAAGATCGTGCGCCTCGCCTGCTGCGGAGAGCATTTCCTTCAGGTCGATTGTTTTCAGCGGAGCGGCAGGAGCAGCTCCGGCTGTTTCATTTACAACCGGCAGATCGACATGCTCGCTGGCGGAGATGTCAGTGGGATTTACTTCCACAAAGTCTGTGTTGCTGGCGGAGAGATACAGCCGCACCCGGTCGCCGACCGTCTCGCGATGGTCGCAGGTCAGGTCAAAGCCATTGGCCAGGGTGATGTGTTCGGCTGCCCGTGCCAAACCTGATCCGAGGGTGAGTGCCCCAACCAGAACGGCCCATCCCGGCAGTGAAGAGAGTTGTCTCAATTTGCGTTTCCTTCCATGGACGGGACGCGCATCGACTCGATCACGCTCTCCAGCACCTGGGCTACGCCATCTTCACTGTTGTTGGGGGCGATCTGCCAACCGCGGTCGATCGCCATTTGCACCACTTCCGGCGCGCCATTTGCCATGACAACCGGATTGCCGGCGAAAAGCAGCATCTCTACGTCATTGAAGTTGTCGCCAATCGCCATGACCTCTTCAGGCTGAATGCCCAGAGACTCGCTCAGCCGCCGGAGCGCGGCGCCCTTCGAGCAGCCGGGTGGCAGAATGTCGAGGATAGCCAGCTCGCGCAGGGGATACTCGGTGCGATGCGTTTCGATTCTGTCTGCGTAGCCGCCGGTCATCAGGGCATCTTCCGCCTGGCGCATGGTGGCGATATCTCCGCAGAGCATGCCTTGCACGGCTTCTTCGCCGCTGTCGAAGGCGCGTTCCAGCGGCTGGAACTCTTCGATCGCCGCCCGGTTGGCCTCGACCCACAGGGAGATCCTTCCAGATAGCTTTTCAGCAGACTCGAGCACCAGTTCGCCGCGGCCTTCGCGGTCAAAGGTGAAGACGGTCAGGCCCCCAAACTCGCGCAAAACAGGGCACAGCTCCCGGCAGGTCTCAACATCGAGGAAAAAGCGGTCGATGCGCTCTCCGCCGAGAGTGCGCGTGACGGTGCCATTCGAGGTGATCATCACGGTTTCGCTTCGCAGCTCTGCCGGTTCGATAATCGGGGCGGCGTAAGCCTGCCGGCGGCCTGTAGCGATCACGATTTCGATCCCGGCCTCCTGCGCTTCGCGGAGAGCCCGGCAGGTCCGCTCGCTCATCACGCTGCCGCTCGCAGGCAGAAGGGTCCCGTCGATATCGATGGCAATCAGGCGGATGGCAGGAGTCATCTCTTCCAGTGTACGGGAGCAGGAGATGCGGCGCCTTAAAATGCCGCGAAAGTAACTATACCGGGGTAATAATGCCGCCCACAGCGCTACGCTCCGGATACTTCTTTACCCCGGTCCTCCGCAGCCCCATCGCTTCGGCGAGGGTATCCACGTACTTCAACCCGGCGCCGGTATTGAAGACGACCACCCGGTCGGAGGTGTCCAGAAAGCCGGAAGTGATCAGGACATCGTAGGCGGCGGTGGCTGCCGCTCCCTCGGGGGATAGCAGATGACCCTCGTGTTGCGCCCAATCTTTAATGGAATCAAGTATTTGCCCGTCATCTACCTCGACGACCGTGCCGTCGGACCGGCGCACAATATCGAGGATGATCGAATCGCCGTATGGCTTGGGGACTCGCAGTCCAGCAGCGAAGGTCTGCGCGTTGTCGTAGAAACTCGAAGCTTCGGCGCCGGCCTCGAAGGCCCGGGCGATGGGGGCGCAGCCCGACGCCTGCACGGCGATCATTTTCGGGCGTTTGCCGGGCTTCACCCAGCCGAGAGCTTCCATCTCTTCAAAGGCCTTCCACATGCCGATCAGGCCTACTCCGCCGCCGGTCGGGTAGAAGACCGCATCGGGATACTCCCAGCCGAGCTGCTCGACCAGTTCGTAGCCCATGGTCTTTTTGCCTTCGACGCGGAACGGTTCTTTCAGGGTTGAGATATCGAACCAGCCTTCGGCGTCCTTGCGCTCCGCAACGATCTTTGCGCAATCGGAGATCAGGCCGTCGACCAGCGTGACATGCGCGCCATAGGCCACGCCCTCAAGGTAGTTGGCCATGGGAACGTCTTTAGGCATGAAGATATGCGCTTCGATGCTTGCGGCTGCCGCGTAGGCCGCGAGTGCTCCGGCGGCATTGCCGGCCGAGGGAGCAGCGAGCTTCGTCAGCCCGTAATGCCTCGCCATCGAAACGGCGGCGGACATGCCGCGTGCTTTGAAAGTTCCGGTGGGGTTGGTCGCTTCTTCCTTCAGGAAAAAGTTTTCGTAGCGACGGCTGGGCAGCATGGGAGTCCAGCCTTCGCCAAGCGTTACCGGCTCGACCGAGGGGAGTACGGCGGCGTAGCGCCACATGTCCTGCCGTCCGCCGGGTTCAGGCCGCGCGTCGATGGGGATGGCGCGCAGGTCGTATCGGACATAGAGCACGCCCGCGCACTTCGGGCAGACGGTCTGGGGCGTTTCCGCCGAAACAAGTGCATGGCAGCGGGAGCACTCTAGCGAGGCAATCTGAGGCATTTTCGTTCCGGTCTTTAGACAAAAATCAGAGGTTGAACAGTTCGCGAAGCCGCCGCGTCTGCGCCCGGCTGACGGGGATTTCGGTTTGCTTCTTGTCGTCCATGCGGAGCTGGTAGCTGCTCTTGAACCATGGCACGACTTCCTTGATGTGGTTGATGTTCACGACGAAGGAGCGGTGGGCGCGCCAGAAGATGTTCGGATCCAGCAGGTCCAGCAGTTCTTCGAGGGTGCGGGCTTTCGACTGCCCCTCGAGCGTTTGCGTGACGACGGAGATGACCCCTTCATCGATGGATGCGAAGCAGATGTCTTTCTGGTCGATCAGCAGCAGGCGGGTCTGAGCCTGGACAACGATCTTGCCGCTGTGCGCGTAGCGCGGGGCGATCTGTTGCTGCTCGATGAGACGCAACAGCGCGTCGATCTTGATGCCGCCGCTGTCGCCGGTCAGCGATCCGCCATCGGGCTGCGAGGTTTCGTGCAGGCGTTGGCGGGCGCGGTCGAGAGCCTGCATCACGCGCGCTTTATCGAAAGGCTTCAGCAAATAGTCGATGGCATTTACGTCGAAGGCGCGAACGGCGTACTGGTCGTATGCGGTGGCGAAGATGATCTGCGGCAGGTGATCGGTGTCCTCGAGCAGCTTCTTCAGGACGGCAAAGCCGTCGAGGCCGGGCATCTGTACGTCGAGAAAGACGACATCCGGCTGGTGTTCACGGACGAGCTCCACCGCTTCGATGCCGTTGGAGCCTTGTGCCAGCACCTCGACATGGCCGACCGATTCGAGCAGATATTGCAGTTCCTCGCGCGCCAGCTGCTCATCGTCGATGATGAGAGCGGTAATGGTAAGCGCCGAGGTTTGCGTCTGCGAAGCCAAGCTATAAGTATAGGAAGGCAATCAGAGGGTCGTCCAGTGGCTGCATTGGTGCGGGACGGGAAACGGGGCGAATCCGCCTTCCCTGTGGCGATGGATGTAGCAGCTACCCACGCGAAAAAGCCTGCAGCCTGGCCGGCGGCTTGTTCGCGGTCAGATCGTTCCCGCAATGGACACAGAAGATGTCAGTGATTCTAGCCGTCCGGTAACACTTTGTGCAGCAGGGCGCTACCTGGTAAGCGCACTGAGGGCAATAGTGGTAATGGCTCTCAAGGTGGGCTCCGCAGGACGGGCACGCGGCTGTGATCGGTTCTCGTAGAAGGAAGTACAGCACGACTCCAACACCTCCCGGCATCACCGCGCAAAGCGCCCAAAGACTCTTGCTCATGCCGCGTCGCGGCGCGTCGTTGGTGATATAGCCGATCATGAGGACGTAAAGGGCGGCCAGAGCGCCCCAGGAAAGGATCAGGTAAAAGCGAAAGGGAACCGGCACGCCACTCGGATGGTGGCGATGTACCGGCAGGACAACCCAGAAGTAATACTGGGCCAGAGCGAAGGCGACGAGCGCGCCGGCAATCGACCAGCGCGGAATCAGTCGTAGTTCATCGGTAAATGGAGTTTCAGTCTGCGAGCCTGAGCGCCCGGTCGAATCGTTCATAGTAATAACCGTGTGGGGAGCCCGGGCATTCGCCGCGAGCCACTCAACCCTTCAAATCGTCAGCCTGCGCGTGGGGCGCGACAGTTAATACTTTTCTTCGTCTCGTACACGGCGGCTGCGCCAGTGCAGAATCAGGGCCGCGAACAATGTCGAGAGCAAAGTCAGCACGATCGACATCGTCATCGCCGGCATATCGAAGAAATGTTCATCGGCAAAGACATCGTCAGTGACAGACCACAGCGCTGGAGTCATCAGGATCAACATGCCGAAGAGGGTGACCAGCATGATGCCGATCTGCTTCCGGCGCTTCAGGCGTGCGGCTTTCAACTGATGGGCCGCTGCCATGACTGCGCGCCGCGTGCGTTGCACCACCGCGAGGTTGCTGTCGACATCAAAGCCGGAGAGTGCATCCAGAAGGCCGGAATCGATGAGATCAGGATCGGCCTCCGTGGCACGTGTGTATTTCGGCTCAAAGGAAGGCGAACTCATGCTCCCTCCTTCTGATCTGCCTCTGCTATACGAGGCTTCAGCGCAGCCATGCCGCGATACAGCCTCGACTTCACAGTCGATAGCGGGGCGCGTGTGACCTGCGCGATCTCTTCCAGCGAGAGTTCTTCGTGGAAGCGCAGCACCAGCACTTCGCGGTGCAGCGGTTCGAGCGTCAGCAGTGCCGCGGCAACACGGCGTCCGGTTTCACGGCTCTGGTACATATCGAACGGAGAAGGATCGTCGCTCGGCATCTCAAACGGGCGATCGTCGTTCTCGTTGTCCGACATCGCTTCGAGGCTTGCCATCGTACGCTTGCGGCGCAGATCGATTACGAGGTTGCGAGCAATTGTGAAAAGCCAGGTATCGAAGCGAGCGCTGCCGTTGTACTGCCCGCCACGTATCAGTACGCGCATCCAGGTTTCCTGGAAAACATCCTCGGCCATTTCACGATTGCCGGTAAGGAACAACAGGTAGCGCAACAGGCGATGCTGGTATTGAACGATCAGGCTGTCGAGTACCGACGGGTCCTGGCGCTTCAATGCCTGCGCTATCAGTGTGTTTTCTGCCCGCGACTGCTCGCTTATGGGAAGGGCTGCCGTGCTCATATTGACTGTAGAGACGGACGGAGGCGCGTCGAAGACGCTTTTCGCGACCAGATTTTCTACTTTCCGGGCAAAGCTCACGCCGCCAACCTCCGTAGTGACTGAGGACGCAGACCCGAGCCGGGGGGATACGTCTGCTAACCCTACCATTATGAGCCGGATGCGTAGTTGACATCAAGTGAACTTTCCGGCTTGTCGATGTTGAGATGCTAACTATGACGAAAATACAAACGATTGGAGTCATGGAAAGGCAAATCAGCTTCAGGAATTGTCATTTGAAGGCGATCATCCGGAATCCCAGGGATTGACCGGGGTCTCGACGCAGCCCTGTAAACTGACCTTATGGAAGTCTTGTACGGCCTGCATCCGGTCGAAGAAGCGCTGCGCTCCGGAAACCGCAAGTTTGACCACGTTTGTGTCGCCCGGGAACGCAGCGACCGCCATGACCCCCGTCTGCAGCGCATTCTCGATGCCTGCCGCGAAAACAACATCCGAGTCCGGTCAGAATCCCGCGACGAGCTGACCCGTCTCGCCAAGACGGGGACACACCAGGGCATCGTGGCGATCGTTCGCGACCGCGAGTTCCTTAACCTGGAAGACCTGTTTGATGGACCGGAGCGGCGGCTGCTGCTGGCGCTGGACGGTGTCGAAGACCCTCAGAACCTGGGCGCACTGCTGCGTACCGCCGATGCTTCAGGCGTCGATGGCGTGGTTGTCACCGAGCGCCGTGCGGCTCCGCTGAGCGCCGTGGCCGTGAAAGCCTCCGCCGGAGCGGCGGAACATGTTCGTATCGCCCGCGTTGTGAACCTTGTCCGGGCACTGGAACAGCTGAAAGAGAAGAACATCTGGTGCGTGGGGCTCGACGAGCGCGGCGAAACCAGTTACGAAGACTACGATTTCACGTCCAACACGGTAATTGTCCTGGGACGTGAGGGCGATGGTCTCCACGAGCTGGTCCGTCGCACCTGCGACCACCTGCTCAGTATTCCCATGGCAGGCAAGGTTTCTTCGCTCAACGTCTCGGCCGCTGGAGCTGTCGTGATGTTTGAGGCGGCGCGACAGCGCAGAGCAAAAGCGGTAGCCGCGCAGAAGCCGGCAGCCGCCCCCCGCAAGGAGCGTAAAGGTCTCGGTTCATGAGGATTGGAAGCACGGCGGCAGTTGCCGCCCTCGTATGTTCGCTGGCAATGCAGGCTCAGCAGCCGGCTACGACACAACAGAATTCTTCGCCTGATCATCAGCAGGCAGCCCCGCACGGAAAGGTTCTCTTTTCCCGCTCGGAGGACGATACCCAGCAGAACGTCGCGAATGCCGAAGATGCAAAGGCCTCTGAGAATCCCGTCAAAGATGCTCAGCGCGACGCGGTGACGTTTACGGAGTACAACCTCGACGTGCACCTCTCGCCGCGCGATCACACAATCGCGGTCCGCGCCCGGCTCGAGGTCCGCAACGACAGCAGCGAACCGATGGCCTTGCTGCCGGTGCAGATATCGTCTTCGTTGAATTTTGAAGGTATCAGCGCTGCGGGCAAGCGGCTCAACTTCGAACGTCACGCGATCAACAGCGACGTCGATCATACCGGCCAGCTTCATGAAGCCGAGGTAACGCTGCCTGAACCGCTTGCTCCCGGCGCGAAAACCCAGTTAGAAGTCGTCTACAGCGGCAGGATCGACCAGGACGGTCGCCGCTTGCTGCAGATGGGTACTCCGGATGAGATCGCCGGCCGCTCCGACTGGGACCGTATTTCGGAAGACTTCACTGGCGTGCGTGGCTTCGGCAATGTTGTCTGGTATCCGGTCAGCTCGGTACCGGCGATTCTTGGAGACGGGGCGAAGGTCTTCAACGAAATCGGCGCGCAGAAGCTTCGTGAACAGGGCGCCTCGTTTTCCGTGCGCCTGACCGTTGAATACCTGGGTGAGCCGCCCGCTGCGGCGTTTCTCGATGGCCGGCAGGTTGCGATGGAGAAGCCAACATTGACGCCGGGGACGGATTACCCAGGCGTAATCTCCTGTTCGCTGCCCGCGGGAGAGATGGGTTTTGAAGCTCCTTCGCTCTTCCTGGTCTCGGGAGCTCCGATTACAGGCGGCGGTGAAGTGCACGATATCCAGATCTATGCGCGCGAGGCAGACCGCACCAATGCGCAGGGATTGCTTACGGCCGCGACCATGGTGCGTCCGCTCGTGCAGCAGTGGCTGGGAAAGAAAAATGATGCAGTCCTGAGTATTCTCGACCTGCCGGAGGCCGAGGATGCGAGCTATCAGGAAGGCAACCTGCTGCTTACCGGCGTAACGGCCGATGCTCCGGAAAAAATGACCAGCATGGTCGCCAGTGCGTTGTCTCACGCTTATTTCCAGTCCAGGAGAGCGTGGCTCCGCGAGGGTGTGGCTACCTATATGGGAACGCTCTGGACGGAGCAATCGCACGATCGCAATACTGCACTCGAACGGCTGGAGGCGCAGCGGAGTTCACTTGCCTTTGCCGAGCCTGGAACGCCCGGAGCCGGTCCAGGGCAGGATCTGATTCACGCCTCCGACGCGGTCTATTACCAGACCAAGGCGGCCTACGTTTTCTGGATGCTTCGCGATCTTGCCGGAGAGAAGGAACTGGCCGCGGCGCTGACCGCCTATCGCGCCGAGGACGACACGACTCAGGAATACTTCGAGCATTTGGTGGAGAAGAGTAGTGGCAAGGACCTCAAATGGTTCTTCGACAACTGGGTTTATCGCGACCGTGGCCTGCCCGATCTTTCGATTGCCGGCGTTTATCTAAGCCCCGGTGGCCGTGTTGGCGAAACGTTCGTTGCTGTCGATATCGCGAACGATGGGTTTGCCGAGGCCGAGGTGCCGGTGACAGTCCACACGCGGGAAAACAGCCTGACGGAACGGGTGCGGTTACCGGGCAAGACCAGGACAGTACACCGCATGCTGATTCAGGGACAGCCCGACGAGGTGATCGTCAACGACGGCGCGGTTCCCGAGATCGCAGCGACGGTACACCGGCGCACGATCATCAACCAGTAGGCGGCTAGTTCTGAACGGCCACGGAAGGCTGCCCAAGCTTGCCTTCGACGCGTAGCCGGCCGTTTTCTGTGGGCCAGTTCAGGTCGAGCGAGCGGTCGAAATCGATCTGGCCTTTCACAGCACCGGAGCCGCTCAGATGGAGCGCCTGGCCTGAGATGGTTCCGGCGGCAGACCACTGTGCGAAGTGCCGGGGCGAAAAGCTGAGGCTGTCGGCGTCACTTGAGTCGGAAGCCTGCTGATCTGCTGGCGCTTTCGTGGAAGCATACGCTCCGGCCCCCAGAGATCCGTCTATCCATGACCAGTGGAAGCTGCCCTTCGCCGAGCGCGCAAAGTCATCGGTGGAGACTCCGGCGAACGCCACTTGAGCGTCGCCGCTCAAGCTGCCGGAACCCCAGTTTTCATCAAAGATAGCTGCGGCTTTTGCGGGATCGACACCGGTCCAGGTCAGGTTCAATGCATACTGCGGCGTACCAGAGGCACTGTCCGCCACTCCTCCGGCGTGCAGGGAGCCGCCGAGCGCCATGCCGTCTACGGAAACGAACTGGACCCGGTTCGGGCGGATCGAAAGCGTGCTGCGGACATTCGTCATGACAAGCTGATCCAGCGTAAGCCTGCCGATAGACAAAGTGCCTTCCGCAGCCGGCCAGGGCGCGGTTTGCCGCTTGACCTCCGAGAGGATGGCATTCACGAGTTCGCCATGCCCGACGGTGCCGAGGAGATTCGCTTCGAGGGTGGCGGCGTCCACGGCCTGCGATTCCAGTGCGAATCTGGCGGGGCACCCGTTCTCCGCAGCGCATTGGAGCGGGTAAGAAATATTTCCCCTGGCCGCGATTCCGTTGACCGAGAAGTTGAGATTGCTCCAGGCGACCGTACCCGGCGTGAAGTTGGCGGTCGCGGTGGCAACATGTATGGGTTCTGGCAGCCAGGGAGTACGGGCCACGGCATGGCTGACGCGCAGCCATCCAAGAGCCTGTGAGCCAGCCTGGGCTTCATCCGGCTTCATCTGGGCGATCCACGGCGCGGAGAAGGTCAGATCCATCTCGGCCGGCTCCGTGGCTGTCGCAGATTCCGGAGCAAGGTTCGCCAATGCAACCCCGGCGCGGCCGGTGAGTTTGCTGAAGGCCTGGAGACGTGCAAGTGTGGTCTCGCCGCTGGCGCGAACGGAGAAAAACTCCTTGCCGAATTGTCCTGAAATTGTGAGCGGCCGGGGCGCGTCCATGTTGAGGGCAACGGGCAGCAATTGCAGGTTGAAGCCGGTGGAAGGAGCCGGTGCGGCAACGGCATGCGGATGCTTCTGGCCCCTGCTGGCAGAAGGCGCGGCAGGGATCGCGGTCGTCAGCTCGATGGCGGGAAAACGGAGAGGCGTATCGATGCCGGGCAAAGCGAGGGTAAGGTTGCTGACCTCGGTTCGGCCCGTGATCGCGAGCGGGCTGTCTCCTGCTTCCGCGGAAAAGCTGCCGTTTACGATGCCGGCGGCCTTGGGAAGAGTGGTCATGCCGCGACGCAGCAAACCCAGGGCGTTCACGGCGAATGCTGCGGGGATCTGGTTCAGTTCGAGCGACAGGTGAGACTGAGGATGGGAAAAGTTGGTCACATTCCCGGTCAGAAGCAGGTGACCGTCGCCGACGGGCCAAAGGCAGGTCATGTTGTCGATCGACCGGTTGCTATGGCTGTAGATGCCGCGGCAGCGTGCATCGATATTCATCGGCGTGTCGGGAGTGAACTCCTCACGGTGTGCGTTGTCCACGCGCAGGCGGGTCTGCACGTTCAGCGCATTCAACAGGCCGGAGAGGGTGGCTTCCGCACGCAGGTCACCGCGCCATCCGCTGTCGTCACCCAATAACAAGCGGCTGACCTGCCCAAGCTGTGCGCCGGTCCATTCGGCACGAAGATTTACCGGCATCTGGTTGATCGAGGTCGCGCGATTGATGGTGCCGTCGATCTTGACCGTACCGGTGTCGGAAAGATCTAGGTCGAGATCGGTACGGGCGGGCTGAGCCTCCATCCGGAGACTCCACTGGGTCGGCTTGTCGAGCCAGATGGAAAGGTCGGAGTTCAGGAAGGCGAAGGGCTTCTTTTCGTTGCCATCTTTCAGATTGACGCGGGCAGAGCGGAACTCGATATAGGGAAAGCGCAGTGTGCTGGAAGCATGGTGTTGCGAGGTGGAAGCCTGCTGGTTTCTCGAAGCATCGAGCAGGAGAGAGCCGATGTTCCAGTCGCCCTGGCTGTTGTGGACCAGGTTCATGCTCGCATTGTCCAGGTCGATGCGGCTGACTTCTAGGCGTCCTTTCCAAAGCGAAGAGAAGCGGAAGGAGACGACCACGGAGGGCGCACGCAGGACGGGCTCGGCGCCGAAAGCCGGAGTCTCTTCCACTTCAAAATCGGTTAATGCCAGGCCGGGACGCGGAAATACCTGCAGTTGCACAGACCCGAGATGTACCGGCCGGCCAAGGCTGCGGCTCAGGCTCTCGGCAATGGTGCGGTGATACCGGCTCAGGTTCACGAGTGGCAGCAGTATCGCCGCAGCCAGCACCAGAACGATCAGGGCGAGGACAATCCATCGAAATACGGGCCTGCGGCCACCTGCCTGCGGAGTGGTCATCTACTTTACCCGGTGAAGCGTGCGGGACCAGCGTGTCTGGTCGAAGAAGTGAAGGATGGTATGCAGCGTGAAGCCGATGCGGTCGCCGGCTCCCGTCTTCTCGAACTGGTCGTCGGGAGTGATGAAGGACCAGTAGACGAACAGCGGAGTGCCGACGATGTTGGCGCGCGGCACAAATCCCCAGAAGCGGCCATCGAGGCTCACGGGGCGATTGTCCCCCATCGCGAAGTAGTTGCCGGGTGGTACGACCAGGTCGCCATTGTGCACGTAATTCGGGAGAGCCAGCGCCCACTCCGCCGTGACCTCGCTTTGCGGAGGCGGTGCGACGACGGGGAATTCGTCCCGGTATGGGAACTCGTCATCTGGCTTCGCCTTCACGGCCTGTGGTTCGACCTGCGGCTTGCCGTTGAGATAGACGGTTCCGTTGACGAGGTGAATGCGGTCGCCGGGCAGTCCGATCACGCGCTTTACAAGGTAGAGACCGGTTTCGCGGGGCTTGAAGAAGACGATGATGTCGCCGCGGTGGATCTCATGATACGGCAGGAACGGTGCCCAGGGAGTGCGCGGAGCGAAGACTGTGCGGTCGACAACCACATGGTCGCCGATGAGCAGCGTGTTTTCCATCGAGGAGGATGGGATGGAGAAGTTCTGAAAGATGAATGTGAGCGCGAACAGGCCGAGAACCAGCACGCCACAGATCGAGGCAAATCCTTCCAGCGGTGTTTCGTCAGATTTGCTCTTGGCGCTGCGTTTGTTCTCGATGATCTTTTCCATGCAGGAAACTGGCTTGCGTCGTTCAGCGAACGATGCGCAGCATGCGTGTCCATCGTGCGTAATTCACGATGCGGCTGAGCATGTCGTTCTCCTGTCCGAGTTTATCATCTGGCCTGGGGAGAGCCCGGTCGTGCGGAAGCTCGGGAAGATCGGTGGTCGAGGGTTCCCGTACCGAGAAATAAATGATGAACGGACGCCCGACAACCGATGAACGGGGTACGAATCCCCAGTACCGGCTGTCGCGGCTGTGATTGCGGTTGTCGCCCATCACGAAGTATTGCCCGGCAGGCACGATCAGGTCTGCTCCGCTGGCATCGGCGCGCATCTGCCGCCACCAGTGGGCGTCTACTCCAGGGTCGGTGTAGGGCGCGGAAGGGAACTCATCGCGAAATGCGTCTTCATTGGCCGATTCGTACACGGCGTAGGGTTCGGTGATCGGCTGACCGTTCCTGTAAACGATCCCATCCTTCAGGTGAATGCGATCACCCGGCACCCCGATAACGCGCTTGACGATGTGTTCCGGCGGATCGAGCGGGAAATGGAACACAACGATGTCGCCGCGCTGGATCTCGCGATAGGGAAGCAGCCAGTGCCACTTACCGGGCGGCCCATAGATGTTTTTATTCACCAGCAGGAAATCACCGACCAGCAGGGTTCTCTCCATCGACTCCGACGGAATGCGGAAAGGCTGGAGGATGAATGTCAGCGCGAAAAGCGCAATCGCAATGATAGTGAGCAGCGAGGCGAAGACATCGAGCGGCGTCGGATAGAGGAGATGCTGCGGCGGAGCAGGCGGAGGCTCCGCGAAAGAGGTCGTCGTCTCGGCAAGAGGCTCGCTCATTCCTGGCTGTCCGCGGAAGGTGATTTGACTCGTTCGAGCTTGAGCAGAGCGCGGCGGGCAGCTTCCTGCTCTGCCTTTTTCTTGGTGCTGCCTAATCCCCGTGCAAGCGCCCGGGGTTTGTTTTCGGGAGTGATCAAGGCCACCTCCACGAGAAAGCGCTTACGGTGGTCGGGACCGCTCTCGGCTTTGACCGCATACTCCGGGTGACCGCGTTTCTCTGCCTGCAGAATTTCCTGCAGTGCGGACTTATGGTCTCCGATGCTGTTGCCTCCGGTCATGCGCACCTTGAGGTCGTTCGCGGCTGGGTCCACGACCTCTTTCAGGACGAAGCGTCTGACCGGCCCGATGCCTGCATCCAGGTAGAGCGCGGATATTACCGCCTCCATGCAGTTTGCCAGCAGCGCGTGCTTTTTCCGTCCGCCGCTGCGTTCTTCTCCCCGGCCAAGCAGCATGTAAGAACCGAGATCGAGCCGGGTCGCGACCGATCCCAGATTCTTGCGGCTCACCAGTTCGGCACGCAGCCGCGTGAGTTCGCCTTCGCTCAGGTCGGGAAAGAGCCGGCAGAGCTCTTCCGCGACAAGGAAGCCTACAACCGCATCGCCGAGGAATTCGAGACGTTCGTTGTCATGTGCCAGCTCTTCGGCCCTGGTATCGGGGTTCGCCAGCCTTTGTTCATAAGCGAGTGAGCGATGGGTGAGAGCCTGCGTCAACAGTTCCGGCTGCGAGAAACGATGCCCGAGAACATCCTCCAGCTGGTCGAGTGCGGAGGACCTCTTCGTTGCGCGTATTTTCGGCTGCGGCTCTCCCTTTTTCATCGTTGTCCGGGAGGGGTTGTGGCCGGCGCCGCAGGTTTCGGCGCCGGGGACTTCGACGACGGATCGTCGTCACCATCGTCCGGAACCTCGTGCCTGGGCAGGGCGAATGGCTGCTTGATGCCCTTTTCTGCCGCGGCCTTGGTGTCGGGCTGCCCGTCGCGCACTGTCAAAGCCGCGTTGTATTCGGTGACGGCTTTGTCGCGGTTATCCTCTACGTCGAGAATGCGGCCAAGGTAAATGTGCGACCAGGCGAGCATACGAGGATCGCTCGAAAGACGTACGGTTTCCTGGAATGCCGCCTCGGCATCTTCAATCTTGCCCTGCAGCAGACTGGCGCGGGCGAGGATGAAGTTTGCACGCGCCGGCTCGGCGGTGTGTTCCTTCAATGCTGTCTGCGCAAGCATGGATGCGTTGCCTGCATCTCCCTTACTCAGATCCTGCTCGGCAAGGTCGAGGCCATGCGGCTTCGACGAGGTGCGGCTCAATACGTCGGCGGTGCCCTCTTCAACGAACTGTACGTTCTTTGCGCGATGGACTTCCTGCTCGACGTCCATGCCGTAGACCATTTCACCGATGCTGTCTTTGAGACCTACCGGACCCTTTTCGAAGGGAATCATCTGGTTATAGAAGTACTGGGTCAGAACGTAACCCTGTGCCATATCCTTGGCGACGAGCTTTTCGCGGATGGCGGAATCCCTTTGAACTGCCGCCTGGTGTTCGCGGTAAGCAGGTTCGAGGGTGTTCAGCGCCTGCCCGGCAGGAATTGGCGGAATGGTCACGCCGGTATCCATGGTGCGGGCTTCGATCGAGAGAATCATCGACTCGATTACCAGCGAGACAATATCGCTGCGGTAGACGAAATCGAGAGGAGCATCACGAACGACCTTTAGAAATGGCAGCAGGCGGTCGATGGCTCCGGCGCGGGCGTAAAGCAGCGGCTCGATCTCATAGTGCAGGTAGGTGTGCCGCACTTCCTGCATGCGGATGGTCCCGCCAACAGGAGACGCGACTACGACGTAGTCGGTTCCGTAGACGCGGGCGTTGGTTTCGGCAGGCGAAAGCAACGGCTCCACGACAACGAGGAACCGGCTGCCGTCATACGTGCTGGCCGGCACCTTCAGATAGGTATTGGTGTCGACGATCATCTTGGTCAGCGGCGTGTGCAGCTGGTTGATGATTTCGTCGTACGCGGCGTGGTTAGCCACGAAGATCGCGTGGAGCTGGATGTCCTGGGCAAACTTGCGCAGGATGGGAAGAATCTCAACCACCTGCGTGGAGTCGGGCGGCATGTCCGCCAGGTCGACGCTGGGTGCGAGATCCGGTGGCGGCGTTACGTAAAGCGAGAGGGAGATGTACTGCGCGAGATCCTTGCTTGCCTCGAGCGAGTGGTGCATGTCGATGAACTGGCAAAGCTGGTCGCGATCTTCACGCGCGGCCGCGGACTGTGCGGTCGCCTCGTTAACCTCTTCGCGGATGTGCTTGCGGATGGGGTCGGACTCTTCAAGTCCGTTGTCGTAACCGCAGGCATTCAACGCAACAGCGATATCGAAGAGCGTTTCGCTGTATTGCAGGCTGATTGCCGGTCCGGCAGGATCCACCAGCGCAGGCGGCTTTGGCTTGGGCGGCATCTTCGGCGCAGCAGAGGGCGTCTGCCCATTCGGCGTTGTCGCCTTCACCGGCTTTTGAGCGAATGCAAAGGACAGAGCCAGCGAACAGGCTGCCACAGAACTGAGGAGACGAGTGAGACGAGGAGAAAACCGCATACGTGTTTCTAGAAACCTGCGCGAAAGTGGGTAGCCTGTCCGGAGTTTATTCGCCTGTAAGGAACAGGGTCAAACCCGCCCGGCCGGAACCGTATGACGGCAAGGCGATCCGGGGCGGCAGGGAAGTGGGCGAAGATCCGCTTCGGGGAAGCCCTTACCCCTGGACGGCGATACCGGAGAAGGATACGAGCGCAACGCCGCGAACTGGCTCTCCAAAGACGCGGGCCGGTTCGAAGATGCTGAACAGCAGCAGGTTCTCGATTCGCGCACGAGCCGCAGCATCATGGGGGCCGGAGATGATGTGGTAGTCGTACACGCGGCCCTCGTCGTTTACGTAGGCTTCGACGATGACGGAATCGGAGTCGTCAGAAACGGTAACCTTGGCCTCGCCTACATTCTTCACATCGCCGGCGTGATCGACTCCAAGCTCGGGGGCATTGGACTCGTTCATCGAGTACAGGAAGCGTGGGCTGGTCGCGGCGCCTGCGGGTTCGTCGCGGGCTTCCACGGGTTCCGGAGCTGCAAAGGCGCCGATAAGCAACGCGACCGAACCGATCAAAAGAACGGCGCTGGCAAAACCGGCTGAGGCACGCAGCAGGAACGGTGCAAAGGTATTCGACCAGCGGACCTGCCAGCGGGCAAGGCTCTGCTTTGTTGTGCGTTGCTGTTCCTGGGAGATGGCCACACGCAAACGCAGGGCGAGATCTGCCGGAGCTTTGGCCGGGCCCAGATCTGTGAGCACCTGCTGCATGTTGCGCCAGGAGGCGAATTCCCGGGAGCAGGCTGCGCAGCTCTCAAGGTGCGCGGCAACCTGCTGCATTGTGACGCCGGTCATGGCGCCGTCAAGATACGAAGAGAACTGGCTCCGGATTGCGTTGCAGGATTTCATCGGGCCTCCTCCGCACGGAGCGCAGAACCCGTAGGCATGGCCGGTTGAGATGGCCGCTTGCAAACAGCCTCGGCATAGGGCATCAGGCGCGCCTTCAGATGAGCACGTCCTCGCATCAGGCGGGACTTGATGGTTCCCAGGTTGGTATCGAGGATTTCAGCAATCTCCTCGTAAGCGAAACCTTCAATGTCGCGTAGGACAACGACCGTCCGAAAGGGTTCGGGTACCTGCCGCAGCTCTGCTTCCACGCGGCTTCGGATTTCCGACTGGGCAGCGAGGTCGAATGGCGAATCCTGTTCGTCGACCAGTGTGTCCTTGATGCAGATGCAGGCACCCTCACAGGACGGGTCACCGGTTTCGGTTTCGATCGTGATTTCCTGCCGGCGATGTCGCGACCACCAGCGGCGCTGATTGGCCGCCTCATGCAGCGCAATGCGATAGATCCAGGTGCGCAGGCTGGCATCGCCGTGAAACCCGGAAATTCCACGGTAAACCTTGACGAAGACTTCCTGTGTGATATCGGCGGCGTCTGTGCTGACGGGAAGGGTGCGTGCGATCAGGCTGTAGATCGGCTGATGGTAGGTGGCGATAAGCCACGAGAAGGCCTCTTCCGACCCAGCCTTAAGCTGGGCTACCAGATCGGTCTCTTCCGGACGGATTCCAATGGCGCTGACCAGATTACCCACGGCGGTTCCCGCTTGCATGGAAAAACTCCTCCTACCTTAACAGGAAGCGGTTGCAACCTGCGAGTCCACGAGGGAAATCTGCCGCCGGCGGCCGAGTGTCTCGCTCACTCTACCCTTCTTAGACACCGGCAGTTATGGGAATAGTTCCCACAGAATTAGTTATTTGTCGATGGAGCGGGAGCTGGAGGAGGCGTAGACGGTTGAGGCTTCGGCTTGGCGGCGACCCGCTTCTTTTTCTTGGGAGGTGCCTGTGGGCCGTCGTCGACCACGGCTCCTTGTGTCGCAGCCGCCGGTGAGGCTGCCGGGGCTGCTTTGGCAGCAGCCTGCAGCTTCACAATGGTCTGCTCCTGCAATTGCGAAATGTTGAGGATGCGTTCGCCCAGCGATTTACGGACCGATTCGAGGCTTTGCAGGGAATTCGATAAGGACGCCGAGTCATTCGACGACGCCACCATGGAGGCGGTGCTGGAGATGCGAAGCAGAACGTCATAAAGTGCATCGAGATTGCGATAGAGAGCAAAAGTGGGCTCGACGGCGTTCGGCGCGGCATCTGCCTGGTTCAGCAGGCCGGGCAGCGTGCCCTGAATATCGCGCTGGATCGAGGAGATGTTCTGAAACGTCGATTCGCGCACGTCATCGCGGGTCTTCCACTTGGACAGATTCAGGTTAGAGAGAGCCTGCTGGATCTGATCCAGTGACGGCTGCACCATGCCGGAGGCGGTAGGAAGAGAGGCTGGAGGCGTCTGCTGGGCAGCCGCCGCGGATTGCGCGAGCAGACGCGGAGTGGGAGCTACAAAACTCAACGCAACGAAGGCAAAACAGCAGGGAAGAAAGACTCGCATAACTAGAGAGACGATGCCTGCCAGGAAAGGGAAGTTGCCACGGAACTGTCGAAAGCCAAACGAGTTTGACGAAAACGCCCCAGTCAGCGAGAATGAACTTACCCGCCTAGTGGGCCTGTGGCGCAGTTGGGAGCGCGCTTCCATGGCATGGAAGAGGTCATCGGTTCGATCCCGATCAGGTCCACCAATTCATTCAACAACTTACGAGTTTTGCGGTTAATTCTTAAAGGTCCCGAAAGGTCCATTAAGAGGCTGCCCTCAATTCGCACCGATCTCCTCCCTCAACATTCCCGCCACCCTGGACTGCGCCTGACGCTTGGCAGGCGTGACCGCCTGCGCATAAACCTCAAGCGTCATCTTGATCGTGGCGTGCCGGAGAAGCTCCTGCACCACCTTGATGTCCTCGCCGTTGGCTTTGAGGAGAGTGGAGAATGTTCGCCGGAATGTATGCCATCCGACGTGCTTCAGAATCTTCGCCCGCTTAACCGCGGGACGGATATGACGCTTCAGGAGTGAATCGGGGCTATAGGGCTGCTTTCCTCTCATGCGCGTACTCGCGAAGACCCAGTCCTCCGGCTGGTTATAAGGGGTAGCCCTCTTCCAGGTAAGAAGTTCCTCGGCGATCCACGGATCGAGAGGGACCGGCTTGCGCGAGATCTCCGTTTTGCAGCGGCCAACCACCTGCCGATAGATCGACCGCGTGACCGCCAGCTCCAACTGCTCGAAATTGACATCGAGCCATTTGAGAGCCATCAGTTCACTCCGGCGAAGACCGGTGACGGAATCGAGCAGGACCATCACGCGCTCCCGATGAGATAACTGATCGAAGAGCAGACGGAGTTCCCCAGCATCGAGGACGTCCGGAATCTGCATTCGCTTCGCGCTCTGCCGCACCATTGTGATCGGGTTGCTGCCCAGAGGCATCAACTCATGACGGATGGCGTGATTGAACAGAACGCTCATGACCGATCGGATCTTCGCCTTGCTTCCGCGCGACAGGTCATCCTTACTCTTACCTGCGCGCTTCAGATTACGAAGCCATTTTTCCACCTGTGTGGTTCGCACTTTACGCATCTCGATCTCGCCCCAATCGGGAAGAACGTAAGCATCAAGGATGTCGATATAGGTCGTCCTTGTAGCGTAAGAACGGCCTTCGTCCTCTTCCTCTTCGTTCTTGATCGGGCCAAGCTCGTGCTGCTTGAAGTGACCGATGAGAGCGCCCACCGTGATTGGCTGCTTTGCCGATCCCGGTTGCTCTTCGTTGATGGTTATGCGTAGAGCTTCCACGGCCTTCATTGCGCTCGTCTCGGTCGGATACTCCTTGACCGTGCCCAGCGTCTTCGTCCGGCGTACCCGTTGCCCGCTGGTGTCGATATCCCACCAGCGAAACGCCCAGCAATCCGGGCCGTGCTTCCGCTTCACGCGGCTTAACATTCCTTGTTGATACCGTGTCCGTCGAAACATTATTTCCTCCCGTTTCGCGCAGCACGGACCGCTGGCTGTAATGGTGCCATATCTTGACCGTTCGCGTCGGCAGTTTCCGGCATCATTTCCCGTATGCAGGACTCCAGAACGGAGGCGCGAAACCGCCAGAGTTTGCCGAATTTCAGCCCAGGAATCTCTCCCCGGCGCGCTCTTCGTTTCACCGTCTCGGGATGCACCCCAATCAGATCCGCCACCTGTTGGCTATCCAGAAAGCGCTCGAACTCCTCCAGCCCCATCCTGTGCTCCACGCCATCGTCTCGCATGTCACCTCTCCTGCCGGCACCGCGCGCTTGATGCAGCCCCCGGTCGCGGAAAATCGCAGCCGGTCGTGCCGATAGACCGACAATAAGGCGGGGTTGAGGCCGCGATTATTACTCTTTCCGGTGCACTCTTTCATCTCCGTCAATAATCCAGAGGCCACCGTGAAGAACATGGAACTTGATCGTCATCGGCGCTCTACGCGATCATCGAACTATCCATGAGCAGCGCGCCGAGCAATCCACCGGGCAGCACACCTCCAGTGCCGGTCTACTGGAGCGAAGAGAAGGACTGGATTGTTCTCATTGTGTTTCTGCCTCGATATGACGCGCAAGACCGTGAGTGCGCGACTGAAGCGATCGGCTATATGTTCGCTTATGCTCAGATGACCGATACGCTCATGGTGGCCCTTGTCGGCGATCCCGCAGCCGACGCCTATGAACTACTGTTCTCGTTTTCAACTCCCGATAACAAGGCCGAGTTCCTGCGACTGCTACAGTCGAACGACACCACCGCCTGTGAAGAGGACGAAATACTTGTGCCGCACCAAACCGAGATCGACGCAGCCCAGCCTATCGCGCGTGTGCTACCCGCAGACGTGATGCGAAAGGTTACCCTCGTCGCAACTATGCTGCTCGGCGGACAGGACGAAGCGATCCAGTAGCACTTAATCTTGCATCGACCAACGCCGCGAATGGCTGGCAGAAGACCTCTCTGCTGTTGGCGCAGCAATGCCAATACTCTCCTCATCTTCAAAATCCATGGCTCTGCGCATCGCCCGGACACTGCGTCGGGTCTTAGCCGCCGCCCGGCGGCACGGCGCGGCTCTGCTTTTCCGGCTTTCAGAAAATCTTTTTGATCGATCTGCCGCAAAGAGCGCGTGGCAGAAAAAGATTTTCCGAACCTTCCGAAAAAGCGCCGCTTGGCCTTGGGAGGCGGGCCCCTCGCATCGCTTCGCGTGGTGTGTCCCGGTCGACTTCAGAGACATGGGGACCAAAGGAGATTTCAGAGATGGCAACCACGAGCGCAGCAACCACACAGCAGAGCAGCCTCACCAACACGATCCTTCACGGCAACTGCATCGACGAAATGCACGAGATGCCCGCAAACAGTGTCGACTTCATCCTCACCGACCCGCCCTATCTCGTGAACTACCGGGACCGAAGCGGGCGCACGATCCAGAACGACGTAAAGGCAGACTGGCTCAAGCCCGCGATGCAGGAAGCCTATCGCGTATTGAAGCCGAATCGCGTTGCCATCATGTTCTATGGCTGGACGAAAGTGGATGAGTTCTTCGCAGCCTGGAAAGAGGCGGGGTTTCAGCCGGTGGGTCACATCGTCTTCCGCAAGACCTACAGCTCGAAGTCGAGGTTTCTCAGCTATCGGCACGAGCAGGCATTCTTGCTGGCAAAGGGCAGGCCGCCATTGCCGAAGCAGCCGGTAGCGGATGTGATCGACATGCCCTATAGCGGCAACAAGCTGCATCCCACTCAGAAGCCGATACAGCCTCTAGCGCAGTTGATTCGCAGCTTTACTCTACCGGGCGAGCTGGTGCTTGATCCGTTCGCAGGCAGTGGCAGCTCATGCGCAGCGGCATTGCTGACAGGCCGCAGATATCTCGGCGTAGAGATGGATGATGAGTATTACCAGCAGGCTAGCGAGCGCATGGCCAGAGTGCATGCAAGGACCGCCATAAGGCGGTCCTCTTAGTTCGGCATTCCCACCTGGTGGGATGTTGCCGCGTGTTCGCCACGCCTCAAGGCGAGCTGTCTCTGTCAGTCATGGTGCTTGCAGCCTTGACCCGCAGCGCACCCGCGGATTTCTTTGCTGTTCATGGTGGGAATGCCCATGTCCGCGCATGCGCACTCCGGTAAAAATCGATGCCTCTGGATTATTGACGCGGATGAAATAGCCGGTACGAAACGGTAAGAATCGACCGCCTATTTCTCGCCTATCTTCACCAAAGCACGAAACACCGAGAGTGGCCACTCGACGGTACATCACCAAGGAGACTCCTATGGAGAGCACCCGTCCGTCGATGCGAAGTCGTGTCCTTATGTGGGCACGCCGTCGCCGCCTAACCCGATACGCAGCCCCGCTGCTTCTGCTGTCCGCCCTTCCGGTCTACGCCCAATCGACGGGCAGCGACCCGTGGGACAACGCAGTCAACGTCCTCAAAACCGCGTTTACCGGAACGATTGCGCAGGGGTTGAGCCTCGTCGCCATTGTCGTCGGTGGCCTGATGTTCGCCTACGGCGAAGGCCAGTCCAAGAAGACCCTTGCCGGCATTGTGTTCGGCGTGGGCATGGCAATAGGCGCAGTCAATTTTATGGCCTGGTTATTCCCCGGCTAGAAGGAGGTGATCCATTGTCTCAGTCAGCGGAACGTCGCGTGAACCCTGTGTACAAGGCCATGAACAGGCCGCTGACTGTCCTGGGAGCAGAGCGGCGATTGTTCTTCGTCGCTCTGATCTCGGGAGGATCGATCTTCTCTCTCCTGCATTCCCTCATCGGTGGCATCGGGCTGTTCATCATTGGTGTCATCATCGCCCGCATTGCCACCAAGCACGACGTAGAGATTCTGCGGGTGCTCTTCAACAGCAGCAAGTTCCGCAGACGTTACGACCCCATGAAGGCCGACACGCTGCAGGTCCGCATAGCGAGGCGCGATGTACAAGATTGAGCATAAAGACTGGAACGAGGCTGGATCGTTCGCCGCCCAGGTAAACCTGTACGGCTTTTGGGACGAGCACTGCTTCTTGACGAAATCGGGCGACCTTGGATGCGCATTGAAGATCGGCGGCATCGACTACGAGAGCCTCGACCATGCCGGTCTCGATTACGCAGTGAAGCGTCTGGAAGCTGCGCTCCGCTCGCTCGACGACAAATGCCGCCTGTATCAAATCCTGTTCAAGCGCAACCGGCCCGCGATACCGCACGCGGAGTATGAGAACCCGCTGGTGCGCGCGGCTGTCGAGCAGCGCAGCGCGTTCCTCGCGTCGAAGTCAGAGCGTCTTTACTCGATTGAAATCTTCTGGATTCTCATGGTCGATGGCAGCTTCCAGAAGACCGGGCTGTTGCACGCATTGTCGCAGTTACCGAAACACCCCCGCGCCTCGCTCCGCGAGTTGCGTGCTCTTTTCTCCGGCAACAAAGAACGCTCTCTGCTGTACGAGCAGGTCGAGCGCGACCGGATGCGGTTGCAGCAGAAGGTGAACAGTTTGAGTGGACAGCTAAACGACCTCATGACGGTCGGGCTGCCAGGGGCGGAGGAGACGTTTCGCATATTGCGCCGTCTCGTGAACCTCCGCCCCTCCAAAATTGACGATGCGCCGCTCTGCAATGCGCGACATCTCGACTGGCAGGTCTGCGATTCGGAGCTGGAAGCCCACCGTGGTTACCTGCGCCTCGATGACGACTACGTCCGGGTCCTCACGCTCAAAGAACTGCCGTCCGAGACGCGGCCGCTGCTGTTGCAGGGGCTGCTCGATGTTCCGGCGAACTTCCATGTCGTCACCGAATGGCATCCCGTCACCAATGAGAAGGCACGCAAAGAAATCGCCTCGCGCCGCAGGCATCACCACAACTCGAAGACCAGCTTCGTCAGCAATCTTCAGGACCGCGATAACAAGGGCAACCAGGACAACCTCGTAGATGACTCCAAAGCCGCTGCCGTCGCGGAGCTTGGCAACGCACTCACCGCGATGGGCATGGAGGGCAAGAACTTCGGCGAGCTCACGCTATCCGTCGTGATCTATGACGAAGACCACGTGAAGGTGGAACACACCATCGCGGAGTTTCAGAAGCTGTTCACGCAGCATGACGGGCTGCTGTACCAGGAACGTTACAACCTCCTCAATGCGTTCTTCGCCACCATCCCCGGCAATAGGCAGTTCAACCTGCGCAAGCAGTGGGCGCTTAACTCGAACTACGCCGATCTGTCGTTCCTTTTCACGGTGGATACCGGCAGCGCGTGGAACCCGCATCTTGAACGCGAGTACCTCGCCGTCCTCGAATCCACCCACGGCACACCCTACTATCTGAACCTTCACAGCGGCGATGTCGCGCACACATTGATGCTGGGAGCTACAGGCTCAGGCAAAAGTTTCTGCGCATCGATGCTTCTGCAGTCGGCGCAGAAGTATGAGCCGCTGACGTTCGTCTTCGACCTTGGCGGCAGCTACGAAACATTGACGCGCGCCTTCGGCGGATCGTATCTCAACGTCGGCCTGAAGAATCCGGGCTTCAGCATCAATCCCTTGTCACTCGAAGCCACACACGAGAACCTGAACTTCCTGTTTCTCTTTCTGCGCGTGCTGATCGAAGGCGGTGGACGCTATGAACTGACGACAGCCGATGAGAAGGCGCTCTTCGCGGGGCTGGAGCGCATCTATAAACTCCCGCGCGAGATCAGGACGCTCACCAACTTCGCATCCATCCTCGGCCCGCTGGGTGAGCGGCTGCACCGATGGACCCAGGCGGGACAGTTCGGCTATCTCTTCGACAACGTAGACGACACGTTGACCTTCGCACGCTTCCAGACCTTCAACTTCGACGGTTGGTCTGACTACCCGGACATCCTGGAACCGCTGCTGTTCTATGTGCTGCAGCGTGCGTCTTCGAAGATCGAGATATCCGAAAATGTCGGCACGTTCAAGCCGTTCCTGATCGACGAAGCGTGGATCTTCCTTAAGAACAAGATCATCCGCGACTGGATCACGCGCGCCGAAAAGACGTGGCGCAAGAAGAACGCCGCCATGATTCTGGCGACGCAGTCGGTCGTGGAACTGGCCGCTTCCGACATGCTGCACATCATCAATGAGTCCTGCCCGACGAAGATATTCCTCGCTAACCCCAACATCGACCGCAAGCTCTATGCCGAAATCTTCCAGTTGAACGACACGCAGCTTGAGTTGCTGGAGTCGCTCGTGCCCAAGCGTGAGCTGCTGGTCATCCAGCCGCGCGGGACTAAGAAATTGGTTTTGGAAGTCGACGCCCTCAGCTACTGGATGGCGACGAACAACGCCCGCGACAACATCCGCAAACAGGATTACTTCAATCGCTTCGGCCCAGAGCAGGGACTCCTGCGTCTGGCCGAGGACTACCCCAACCCACTCAACCGCTAAGGAGCCTTATGTCCCGTTCGCCTCTCTTTCCATTGCTGCTCGGTCTTGTCGCCACTGTTGCGCACGGCCAGCAGACCGCCCGTGTCGTGAAGTACCACGCCAACGACATTGTCAACGTCCGCGCGAAGATGCGCTACACCACGCTGATCGAGCTGCCCTCGACGGAGAAGATTCTCGAAGTCGCTACGGGTGACAAAGACTTCTGGATCATCAACCCCGTGGGCAATTACTGTTTCCTGCATCCGGCCAAGGAAGGCATCCACTCCAACCTCAACCTGATTACCGACAAGGGCACGGTCTACTCGTTCACACTCGATGATGTCGAATCGGGCGATCCAGACCTCAAGGTCATCATCGAGCCGTCCGACCCATCTTCACTTGCCGCAGCGAATGGCGCGGGCAAGCTCGTCTCCGCCGCCGAAGTCACTGCTGCCCAGGAACAGGCGCAGGCAGCGAAGACCCATGCTGCTGCTGCCGTTGAGCAGTTCCGCTCGGAGTATCCCACGTCCGCTCTCAAGTTCGATTACAGCTTTCGCGACAAGAAGCCGTTCGATGTCTCGGCGATCTATCACGATGACAAGTTCACGTACATCAAGTCGTCGGCCTCGGAGAAGTTCTCCGTGTATGAACTGAAGGACGGCAAGCCCGATCTCATCACCTTCCAGCTCAAGGACGGCACCTATGTCCTGCCCACCGTTGTCGATAAGGGCTATCTCCAGATCGGCAAGCGCAAGCTCGACTTCGAGCGGAAGGGCGAGTGATGCCGATGGCAGACGAAAAACCCACACCCGCTCTGGAGTCGCAGGCTGCAAGTCCCTCCCCCGACAACACCACTGGTCTGAAAGATAAGCGGACCAGGCCGGAGGGCGTTGTCCCCAAGCAGGCCCAGGGCTACGTGATGGCAGGGCTCGCTGTGCTCATCCTGATGGCCGTTATGTTCTCGAAGAACCATGCCAAGCCTGCACCGAAAGAAGCGGTGACATCCCCTCTGGCCGTGTCCACCGATGCTAATCAGCGGAAGATACAGGAGCTGGAGCAGGACCTGAGCGCCGACCAGCGCCAGAGCCAGCAGCAGGCGCGGGATGAAGCCGCCATCGCTCCCGTTGCCGGTTCCTCCACCATCAATCCCGCTACCGGGCAGCCCGTCCAGCCCGGCGTGGCTCCTGCTGCGCAGTTGCAGCCGGTCGTTGCGCCAGCGGAGCCGCCACGCGATCAGGTCGCGGATGCAGAGAAGGCGATGGCCTTCCGAGCGCGCTTCGCTTCGAACCTTGTGACCGCCGATGATGGCGCCGCGCGCCCATCGGTCGAGTCGCTCGGCGCTGGAGAGAACGCACCGGCTCGCTCTTCGAGCTTGCCGGCGACGCCGCCAACACAGGCCGCAGCCACTGTGAGCAGCGATGCAAAGAAGCGTGCGCCCGAAGTGAACATCAACAATGCCCATGGCCAGCCCTACGTGGTTTTTGAAGGCACAAGCATCGATACGGTGCTGGTCAACAGATTGGACGGTGAGTTCGCGGGCCCGCTGAAAGTGATGGTCACCAATCCCATCTACAGCCAGGACAGGCAGCACATGCTTGTCCCCGAAGGGACCTTCATCCTCGGCGATGTGCAGAAGGTGGGTGGCCTCGGCCAGAAGCGTCTGGCTGTCACCTTTCACCGCATGCTAATGCCCGATGGCTATTCCGTCGATCTCGACCAGTTCCACGGTCTGGATCAGGCCGGAGCCACCGGACTGAAAGACAAAGTCAACAACCATTACGTGGAGATCTTCGGCGCGTCGATTGCGCTGGGAATTATCTCCGGAGCAGCCGAGGCAACGAACGCCAACCAGGGCTACAACGAGACCGGCAGCGAAGCCTACAAGCAAGGCATCTCTTCCAGTCTCGCGCAGTCAGGTGCGACCGTACTCGATCGCTTCATCAACATCCCGCCCACCATCACCATCCGCGAAGGCCACCGGATCAAGGTGTACATCACGCAGGACATGCTCCTGCCTGCGTATGAAAACCACACCATGCCCAGCAGCTACTGACCTTTGTTCGCTCTTGCTTCGCGCCGTTGCTTGCGCCTGCGCTCACCGAAAGGACTTGTTATGAAACTCCATCTTCCTGTCGCCGCTCTTCTCCTCACGCTCGCGCCGCTGGCGCATGCGCAGTTCGGCAGCGGTATCGTCTTCGACCCCACGCAGTCCGCCCACGCTCTGCAACAGATCGAGCAGGCGTCCGAGCTGTACACGACCGCCGTCGATACCCGCAACCAGATTGTCACCATGTACAACCTCGCCCACCAGATGGCCCAAATGCCACAGAATCTCGAAGCGCGGTACAAGGCTGACTGGTCGCAGTGGACCAGCCTGCAGGCCCCGGCTAACACCTATGGCAATACCGCGGCGCTGGTGAACGCGCTCAACTTCGGCGTTCTCGCCAACGCACAGCAGGGATACAACAGCGCCTACATTCAGGCGCAGAGCTATCCCTCGGGCAGCTACTCCTCGCTCGATGCCCGGACCCAGGCGACCGTCGCCAATCAGTACGCCACATCGGAGCTGGCGCAGACAACGACCACCAACACGCTTGCGACGCTCGGCACCATCCGCACGAACGAGCAGCAGTTCGCTGCCAAGCTGTCGAATCTCGATTCGGATACCTTCTCGCTCAATTCCAGCCAGCAGACAGAGGCTGCTCTGCTCGGCAAGATCAACTCCGCCACGCTGCTGCAGATCCATTCGCAGATGGATGCCAATCAGCTTCTCGCGGCTTCCATTCAGCAGCAGCTCATCGCGCAGAAGGAGCAGATCGACGCCCGCAATCGGGCACTCAATAACGCCATTTACTTCCAGCAGAACTTTGCAACGGCCATGCAAAACGTGAACAACGGCGTAAGCGAATCGATGCACTCCATCTCGCTCAGCATCAACGGGAGCTACTGATGGGACAGAACATCATCGCGCAGCTCGGGCAGGCTGTCACGCAACTGCTCTCCTCGCAGGGCAACACCCTTCAGGCCACGGGACTCGACATCTTCCGTGGCCTGGCCACCATCCTCATCGCATGGTTTGGCATCAAGGCAGCTCTGTCCGCCTCGCAGGGACTCGGCGGTTTTCACTTTGCCAAATTCGCCGACTTGATTCTGATGATCTCGCTTGGCCTTGGCATGCTCACCTACTACTCAACGCCGATCCCCGGCACGAGCTACAGCTTCTCCGACCTTGTCACCAAGGAAGGACTCAGCCTGGCTACGAAGATCGAGTCCGACCAGACGCAGGAGATCGCAACCACCATCACCAACGCCGAGCAGACGCTCGGCCAGCCTCCGGGCAGCTTCAACATCCTTGAAGACATGACCTATCTGCTCGTGGCAGTCATCCTTGCTGCGATGGAGGCCGTCGCGTTCTCTGTCATCGCCTACGGCTATGTTGCCGCCGCCGTCTGCGTGCTCATCGGTCCGGTCTTCATCCCCTGGTTCATCGTGCCGAAGATGGACTGGCTCTTCTGGGGATGGCTGAAGGCATTTATTGGTTTCAGCTTCTATCAGGTCGTGGCGTCCGCGTTTATTTATGTCTTCGCTCATGTCCTTGCGGCGATGTTCCAGATGATCGGCCCCATCACCATCGAAAACGCCCTTACCATCCTGCCCGCACTGTTCATCACTTTGTTCGTGTGCGTCTATGGCCTCTACAAAATCCCTGAGCTGACATCCGCTGTTCTGAGCGGTCGCACTGGCACCTGGGTCAACCTTCACGGAGATTAGCCATGCCCACTCAGCAAAAGCCCTTCGCCACCGAAGCCGGACACAAGTTCCTAGAGCTGTATGCCGAGCCTGTCGTCACCAATAGCTATCTCAAGGTGGCACTGCTCGTACTCTCCGTCGTCACGCTCGCTTCGCTTGTGCTCCTCTATCGTGCGCAGACAGCAGCCCTCCATCTAAAGCCGATTGTCTTTGCGATTACGGACATAGGGCGAGCGCAGCGGCTGAATCTTGATTCCACGTCCATCCCCATCGAGCAGGTCAGCAAATACTATCTCGCGCAATGGGCGGAGCTTTACTACGGGCGCAATCACGCGACGCTGCGGAAGGATTTCGGAATCTCGCTGAACTTCTTCTCGGACGAGAAGCAGAACGCGACGCTCAATCAGGTCAGGAAGGACAAGACGCTCGACAACTTCCTGCTCGACCCGAGCACACCGAACGTGGACATAGCGATCAAGGCCGTTGTTCTCGACGACACAAGGCAGGCCCCATATCGCGCCCACATCGAGTTCGAGAAGGTTTTCTATTCGCCCGGCGACCAGCAGGAACAGAGCCGCGAACGCTGGACCGCGAACGTGGTCTACAGCTTCCGCGATGCTGTGCCAAACGACATGCTGCTCACCAACCCTCTGGGTCTCGTCATCAGCTACGTCCATGAAGACCAGGCATTCGGGAGCGGCTCATGAAACCGAAGATCCCTGTTCTCCTCTACTGCGCCGACCGCGAGCTGTTGTCTTCAACGGCATTCGCGTTGCGCTTGCAGCCGTACGCTGTGACTGCTGTTGACGATAGCCGCAGCGCTACAGCCGTCATGATGTCTAACGACCTCGTCTGCGGCATCCTCATCCACGCGAAGCAGGGCGATCTCGCTGGTCGGCTTATACACCGGCTGCTCGAAGCAGACCTCCACGTCCCAGTGTTGCTGGTGGACCGTGCCGGCGACCTCGCACCCGTCCGCTACGCGGACATGGTGCTCTATGGCCGCAATACAACGATGGCGCACATCCTCGGCGCGCTCTCTGTGCTCTGCGCGCGGAAGCGCGGTCCACGGAGTGCTGCGTGAACGAGGTGGTGTACATCGGCGGATTCTCAGGCGGCATCGACTCGCAGGCCGCCGCGCGGTTCATGCTGAACCGATACGGTGCTGCCTGCGTCGTTCTCGTCAATGCCGATGCCGGTGGGAACGAGCATCCGCTCACTGACGAGCACATCGGCTGGTATTCCGAGCACGTACAGCCCGTCATCAGAATTACGGCCAAGATCGGCGACTTCCGTACAGACGGCTGGTGCGAACAGAAGGGACTCGACCCGGCAGCTACTTTGACGTTCCCTGAGCTGGCTCGCATCAAAGGCCGCTTTCCATCACGCCGTGCGCAGTTCTGCACCGAAGCATTGAAGCTGGCTCCCATACGCCGATGGCTTGAAGAGCATTATCCAGACGGCAACTATGCGCGCTTCACTGGCGTGCGCCGCGATGAATCGCTGGCACGCTCCGATCGCCAATGGCACGAATGGGACGACTTCTACGATTGCGAGCTCTATAACCCGGTCTATGACTGGACGAAGCAGATGTGCTTCGACTACGTCCGCGCACAGGGTGAGCAGATCAATCCGCTCTATTCACTTGGATTCACGCGCGTGGGCTGCGCGCCCTGCATCAACTCTGGCAAAGACGACATCCTGAATTGGGCGACACGCTTCCCGGAAATGATCGATAAGGTCCGCGCGTGGGAGCAGTACGTCGGGCGTACGTTCTTCGCGCCCTGCGTGCCCGGCATGGCAGTCAACTGGATCGACGATGTCGTCGCATGGGCAAAGACCGATCATGGCGGCAGGCAGAACAACCTCTTTCGCATCCTCCCGCCACCGGCGTGTGAGTCGAGATTCGGATTGTGCGAATGAGATACCTCTCCGTGTGCTCAGGCATCGAGGCCGTCTCCGTTGCATGGGGACCGCTGGGCTGGAAGCCTGCCATGTTCGCTGAGATCGATCCCTTCTGCTGCTGGCTCCTTCACTCGCGCTATCGCGCATCGTGCCCTGTGTACATGCCAAGTCCGCACGACGCGCCCGACCGCAAAGAGGCCAAGCGCCGCGCCGCAGCCATCCGCAACGTGGTTGCTCTGCCAGCTGACGGCTCGATCGTGAACGCCGGAGATTTCACAAAGATTGGAGCTGACGATGTTGGAGCAATCGACCTTCTGGCCGGAGGAACACCTTGCCAGTCTTTCTCCGTCGCCGGTAAACGAGCGGGACTGGATGATCCGCGTGGCAACCTTACCATCGAGTTTGCTCGGCTTGCTGGCAGACTCAGGCCCGTATGGTTGGTGTGGGAGAACGTCCCCGGCGTCCTGTCGATCGACGGAGGGCGGACGTTTGGAGCCTTCCTCGGGATGCTGGTCGAACTCGGGTATGGGATCGCCTACCGAGTTCTTGACGCTCAGTACTTCGGAGTACCCCAGCGACGGCGTCGCGTCTTCGTTGTCGGACATCTTGGAAACTGGCGAGCTGCCGCGGCGGTATTACTTGAGCGGTCGAGCCTGTCGGGGTATCCTCCGCCGCGCCGAGAAGCGCGGAAAGGAGCTGCCGGAGGCATTGAAGTCGGCCCTGGTGGGAGTCGCTTCACGGATACCGCCCCAACGATCGATACCGGATGCAGGGATGGCCTCACGCGCAATCAACTAGGCGTAGGCATCCTCTCATCGACAGACGAAACATCGCACTGCCTGAACGCCGGAGGGATGGGCAGACAGGATTACGAGACAGAAACCCTGATTGCACACTCGCTCTCAGCCGATGGCTTCGATGCGAGTGAGGACGGGACCGGGCGCGGCGTGCCGATGGTGCCTGTCGCCATCAGCACGGCCCATACGAAATCGAATGGCAGCGGCTTCTCCGATCACATCGCGCACACGCTCGAAAGCAGCGGCGCTCAGGCTGTCGCCTTTGCGCAGAACACACGCGATGAAGTGCGGCTGTACGGCGGTGATGGCAAGACAGTGGGAGCATTGGCCGCACAGCGCGGAGCCAAGCAGCAGTCCTATGTCGCTTTCTCGGCGGTGGACGATGGCGGTGATGCCGGAACGGTCGCACCTACGTTGCGATCTATGAACGGTAAGGGTGCCCACGCGAATGGAGGCGGACAGGTAGCCATCGCGTTCGCTCAGAACCAGGCGGGTGATGTTCTCAGCGGAGATGTGATGCACTCGCTCGGAACCAACCCCAACGCCACCGGACGTAATGCCGCCACAGTCGCGTTCACTCTGCACGGCAATGATGGGAACGAGAGCACAGCCACCGAGACCGACGTTGCAGGTAGCCTTCGCACCAGAGCGCCCGGCAGCACCGAGAACAGCTCGACGACCGCCGTGCTGCAGGAGAAACCCGTTGCCTGGTCGGGAGAACTCACCGCATCGACCGATACGCTGGGCACCCTTCAGCGCGGTGGCGAAGGTGGACGCATGGAAGGCGTGATGATGCCGCAGATGGCCGTGCGCAGATTGACCCCGCGCGAGTGCGAGCGTTTGCAGGGATTCCCCGACGATTACACGCTGGTGGAGTACCGGGGCAAGCCGGCATCTGATGGGCCACGCTATAAAGCCCTCGGCAACTCCATGGCTGTCCCCGTCATGCGCTGGATAGGACAACGCATCCAGGCCGTGGATGCAATCCTCCATGACCGCCCCGGCGCCGAGGAGGACGCATGAACCCTCGGGCACAGCAGACGATACCCGCGTGTACTTCCGTAGAGCGGATGGATGGTCTCTTCCCGGTCCTTGTCCTCAAAGCCGGAGGCGCTCTGCGCGCCCTTGACATCGTCGTCCCTTCCCAAGTCCATCGCGTTCCGGGTTGCCAGGAAAGATGCAGTGCAAGGGATGGCGTCGTTCACCCGTCCTCTGCTTTTGCAGCCCGTGTAGGTAGCTACCGACATGAGCGCCCAGTCACCCGTCTGGTTGCATCGGCATCCTGCACCTGGGCCGCACAGCAGGACATTTTCATAGAGCGCCATCTCTCCCCGTATTTTCCCTGCTTTCCCTCGGTCACTCGCTCTGTGCTTAATCCCGCGCCCTGCGGCACGGCGCGGCTCTGCTTTTTCGGCTTTCAGAAAATCTTTTCGGCAGATCTCCGCAAAGAGCGCGGACGAAAAGATTTTCCGAACCTTCCGAAAAAGCGCCGCTTGGCACTTGGGAGCGGGGCACGTCGCGTCGCTTCGCGCAGGAGTGTCCCGAGGGAACTTCGGGCAAATACAAACAGGAGAAATGCAATGGCACTCTACGAAAACGAAATCAAGCTGAAGGGCTACGTCGGCAAGGACGCCGAGAGCTTCGCAACCAAGAACCAGAGCATCTGCGTGGTCTTCTCATTGGCTACCAAGACCGGCTACAAGGACAAGCAGACCAACGAGTGGGTGAACCACACCGACTGGCATCGCATCGTTGCCTTCGGCAAACCTGCCGAGTACGCGAAGGTCCTGAAGAAGGGCAACTACGTGGAAGTCAAGGGCGAGCTGCGCAGCACCGAGCGTGAGCTTGAGGTCACCAAGGACAAGAAGAAGAGCAAGATCATCATCCACGATTGGGAGGTCCGCGCCAGCACCGTCAAGCTGGTGGCGAAGCCCGAGAGCTCACGCGCCGAGAACCTCGATGCCGAGCCGGTCACGGAGGACGACGCGGCTTAGGCCGCGTTGTCCTCCCTCGGGAGGTGACTGATGCAGCTCTTCGAAAACACCGTCAAGTTCCGTGGCTTCCTCGTCAAAGATGCCGAGGCTCCGTCCTCCGACCACATTCAAGAGAATTCATTCGCAGTCCTGTTGCTGGCAACCGTTTCCGGCGTGTGGGACCTCGGCAACAACGAGTGGAACCCCCGCACCGACTGGCATCGCATCATCTGCCCCGGCCCGTTCTTCTGTGGCCTCGTCCGCAGGATGCGGCGCGGTGAATACCTCGAAGTCGAAGGGGAGCTGCGCAATCAGGGCGGGCCTCGCACAGTAGTCGTCTCGGGCGAATCCCATAGGGTCAGCAAGACCACCGACACGGTTTATGCAACACGCATCCAGCGTCTGGACCGGCCTGATGCTCTCGTTGATTTCGGCGACAGCGATACCTAGCGTCGCTTCGCCTTTCGCGGAGAGGCCAATGCCTCTCCGCTTTTCTTCTGACAGTGCCGCGTACGGAACGCGGCGGAAAGGACATCATGATCGCCAACGCCGTCTTTGTCGCCACGCTGGTCTTTCTCGCGCTCATCTTTTGGATGTCGCGCGAGTTCGTGTTTCTCACGCCGTGGCGCTCACTGTTGCTGCACGCCTATCTGAAGACCATCGCGCTTTACTGCGCTCTGCTCTTTACCAACATCCTCGGTCTCACCATCTGGATCGAGCGCAAGTTCTTCCTGCGCGATACAGGCCGCAAGCTAAAGCACTTCGATCAGGAGATCCATACGGGCAAGAGCGAGTTGTCGGCTGAGATTCTGTCGCGCTTCAACGATCAGGAGGAGCAGCTCTAGTCATGCACACCGAAGACTCACCCATAGAACGCACACCTGACCTTGTTGCGAAGATTCGTGCGCTACGCCAACAGACCGAAAAGGCAAAGGACCGCTTTACCGACGCCGCTGACTACGACGTTCGCCGTGTCACCGGCAGAAGGCCGGAGACGGACGCAGATGTTCCACCGCCCGATACCGGAAAGAAGAAGCGCGGTAAGAAGACAGAGCAGGCGTCCATCGACTTCCCACACTCTGTGTCGCAGGACAGCACCAACGATGGAGATGAGGCATGAGAATCGATATCCCGCAGGACGTGCCTCGCCGGAGAGAGTCCCCGCCTCAGACCGGCGCGCCGCGTCCGCAGGAGCCAAGTTCCGTCCAGCGCCACCTTCAGTCGATCAAAGAGCGCGCGGACCAAAGCCGCTCGAACCACACCCCTCCCCGGTCCGCTCCCCCCAGACGGCCTGACCGTCAGCGTGAAGTGGCTACTCCTCCGCGCAGGGTCAGAGACCCGCGCGAAGGTACGGCCCCGCGGAGGCCCCAGCGCAACAAGATTCCATCGCAGACCATCGGCATGCAGCTTCGCCCCGAGGAACGCAAGGTCATGCTGGAATTGGGACGGTTCCGCGTGGTCCGCACCCGCGATCTCGGTGACGCCATCTACGACGGCAAGCAACGCAAACTCGGCGAGGACCTGAGCTATCTCCGCTCCAAGGGGCTGGTAGAGACTCGCCACATCAATCTTCGCCGCGATGGAACGCGCCGTCAGATCGACCGTGTCGAGGTTGCGACGCTGACTCGTGATGGCCGCGCGTGGCTCAGCAAGAGCGGCGAAGTCCCGAAGGACCAGACCGTTTACTACGGCTTCGTGAAGCCGCGCGAGATTGAGCATGACTCGCTCATCTATCGCGCCTACCGCGATGCGGCCCAGCGCATCGAGCGCGACGGAGGCACGAATCTCCGGGTCAAGCTCGACTTCGAGATCAAAGCCGATGTCCAAAAAGACATCTACCGGGCGCGGAAAGCCGACCCGAAGCGTGACATGGGCGAGATCAAACAGGAAGTCGCCGCCAAGCATTCATTGCCATTCGTGGATGGCAAGATCCAGATTCCCGACGCCCGCATCGAGTTCGGCCGGAAAGAGGATGACGCCCGGAGCCAGGAAGCCGACCAGGGTTCACGAACCGGCGGTCATGAAGACATTGAAGTCTTGACGGCGGCGTACCGCCGCGGTCACCTGCGCGCCAAGGCGCAGGCAGGTTTTCGCGCTTACGCCTCCAGCGCCGACCGTTCCGGTATCACCGCAAAGATCGAAGACGAACACCAGATGATGAGGGACATCTTCGATCTATGACAGTCACCTACGATCCCATCCCGGTGTTGCAGTCGGCTGGCTATACAGAGCGAGAGGCCGCGTTCCTGTACCTCGCCGCCCTGCACTCGGGATACTTTCTCCGCCGCCAATACCTTCGCTTCATCGAGCGTGGCCGTGGCGCTCTGGCCGCGCAGTTCCTGCGTCGGGCCTTTGCACTCGGCCACATCCAAAGCATCGCCTGCGGGCAGGCTCGCTTTGTCTACCACCTCACCTCGACCGAAGTGTATGCGGCAGCCGGGCTGGGTGCTTCGCACCATCGCCGGCTGAAGAGTGATGCCACGATCAAGTCCCGCCTCATGGTTCTGGATTTCGTGCTCGACCATTTCGACGAGGTGATGCTCGATACGGAGGCTGTGAAGGTGAGCCACTTCACGGAGACCCGCGGACTCAGCGAGTCCATCCTGCCGCGCTCCCGTGGCGTGACCTTCGCCGAGGAGTTTCCCGTCCTCCTTAATAAGGAGGGCGGTCTCTCATTCAGCTACACCGACGAGGGCGCGCTCTCTGCCAGCAGCTTCGAGCATTTTCTCGATCGATATACTCCGCTGTTCCGTGCGCTTCCCGGTTTCGAGCTGCTGTACCTTTCCGACTCTGCGCAGAACTTTGAACGTGCCCACAACCTCTTCGTCTCGAAGCTTGCCGACGAGCGACCCGGAACGACCGCGGCCACTCCTCGCGGCGTGGACCACTTCATCGACTACGTCCGCGTGCGTAAGCAGGCCGGCATGAAACAGTCGGCGCTTTCGCTGCGCGATCTCGCCATTCTTCGTGACGGTGATGCTCTGTACACCGCGGCGGAGCACCAGGCGCTCCTCGCGGCTGGGGACGTCGAGCGCGTCCGGCATCGGTTTCTCGGTGAGGCGGAACGCGGGAAGTTCGTCCCTGTCGTTCTGCCATACCGCTATCCGCTTCACAACTTCCGCAGAGAGCGCATAGAAGTGTCGGGTCTCGGGTCTAGTGAGCGGTCTATTCAGACATCGGCTCTTCAACGACAAACTATGCAGGAACAACTATTTAGCGAAGGAGGTGATGAGTGGTAAGTAGGTGCGGAGGGGGGAGCGACCCAGCCCCTTCGGGGCTGACGCGACGGCTAACGCCGCGCTGGTCGCTCCCCCCTCCGCACTCACTCGATACACAACGCATCCGCCGCAGATATTTCACGGATGCTCGTCTGATCCGTACCGGATACACAGCCCATCGTTGACGGATACCGTTCTCATCCGCTGACGATCCAAAGTCACCTACAGGAGATACCCATGAGCAGACTGAAACTACAGCATGGCGTCAGCCGCATTCGCCGCGCCAAGTTGCAATCCTCCATCGACCAGACCGTCCTCGACGATATCGAGTTGATGGCAAAGTGGTCCAACAATGAAACGCAGTACATCGTTAACGAGCTGCTGCGCTTTGCCATTGCGCAGGAAGAAGACTTCCTCAGATACAAGGCGAGCCTTCCTGCGAGTGCCGCAAGTAACGCGAAGCCAGGCACGTTACCCGTCAAACCCATATCGGCAACTGCCGCGAAGCCGGACTCGCCGGTATCGAGCAACGCCGCTCACGCGTAGAGGAGGTGACCCCAATGCGATCCTCTCCTCGTGTGCAACGAATCATCCGCCCGCTGATTGCATATCGCTTTCTGCTTTCGGTTGGCCTGAGCGCCGTGAGCGGCATCATCCTGAACGCGCTGCTTCCTATCGACCATGCCGATCCAATGCTACGGCTGATGGAGATACAGAGGCCGGATATTATGCGCGGCTTACTGACGGCACATCAGTTGTTCCTTTACTCGACGCCCTTCATTCTGCTGTCGATGGGCTTCTCACTTCTGTATGTCCATCTCTATAAGAGCGAGCTGGAGCTGAACCCCGGCGCACTACCGCCGTATCCCGATCCGCGCAAGCGCAAAGAACTCTCTCTGATCGTTGGAGAGGTACACAGCAGGCTTGCTCCGAGAGCAGCCGCACTTCCTTCATGGCTCGCGATCCCCGAGCGCGGTCTCTACACTGGCATCGCGTCTTTCGGCTCCATCGGGTCCGGCAAGACGATGGGCTTGATTCTGCCTGCCATGCGCCAGCTCTTCGCATATAAGGCGAACGACCCCGAGCGGAAGCTCTCCGGTATCGTCCTCGAAGTCAAAGGCGACCTTTGCCGGCAGCTACAGCGCATCCTGGAGTGGTGTGGGCGCGAAGAGGATTATGTCGAAATCTCGCTTCACGGCAATATCCGCTACAACCCGCTGAACAACTCGCTCGATGCTTACGCGCAAGCGTTCAACATCGCCTCCATCATCACCTCCATCTGGGGTAAGGGCAAAGAACCATTCTGGCAACAGAGCTACACGGATCTGGTGCGCTACGTCATCCTGCTGCACCGTATCCGCGACGGCTACGTCACTCTGGTCGATATCTTCCAGACTGTCATCAGCGCCGGACGGCTCGAAGAAATGCTGGTCGAGGTCGGCTCGCAATTCAGCACGACCAGCTATATCGGCATCGACAAACAAAACTATCTCAGCGAGGAGGCGCAGCTTGCTCCGCTTGGCTTCACATGGAATGCCAGCGCGAACCTGTATCTGGCGAAGTGGGATGAGCAACTGGAGACGGCGCTCACCGAGCAGACTTCCATCGAGTTCCTTATCTTCACCCGCAAGCCATCCGACCCCGCTGCGCGCGAACGCTTTCAGAGCGTCCAGTATTGGTATTGGGAGCATTGGAAGTTCTTCCGCTCCGAAGTGAAGACCTCCATCGTCCAGGGCATCGCAGTCTTCCTTTCTCTCTTCGAGACCGACCCGGACGTGCGCCGCGTCTTCTGTCCGCCGAAGGAGCTGTATCAGGGCAAGCCATGTGTCACTGATCCCGATGGCATCGTCATGCCAGCATTCGAAGAGCTGATCGAATCCGGCAAGGTTGTCGGGCTGAACTTTCCCGTTGCCTTGAACCCGGCGCTGGCCAAGACCATCGGCACCATGATGAAGATCGACTATCAGCGCGCCATGCTCCTGCGCATCCCACGCATGGATGCCGAACCGGAGAAGCACTACCGCCCATCCGTATTTATCTGCGATGAGTATCAGAACTTCGCCACCGTGGGCGGCGACAACCCGACGGGGGATGACAGGTTTTTGTCTTTATCACGCCAGCCCCGTTGCATCCCCATCGTAGCTACGCAGTCGGTCGCCAGCCTCAAAGATGCGCTACCGAACGAGGGTGTGAAGACTCTCCTGCAGGCATTTCGCTCGAAGATCTTCCTTACTACCTCCGATCCTGAAACCGCCCGCTATGCATCGGAGCTGTGTGGCAAAGAAGACCGTACGCGGATCGGTTACACACTCTCCGAGACTTCCACCAATGCCAATGTCGGATGGCTCTCGGGCCGAACGTCCGCCAGCAAAGGCTCCGTCGCCGCAGTCAAGCAATATCAGAAGCAGAAGGAACCGGTCTTCGAGGAGAAGGTTTTCTTCGATCTTAAGAACGCACAATCCATCGTCGTGGCTTTCGACGGCGTCAGCCCAATGCCTGCAACTTACTGCTATCTCAAGCCAGACTTCCTACCCATCGCCATGAACTGGTTCGAGCAGGAAAAGATCGGCTTCGATCCTGCGCGGGCGTCCGCATGAGCTCTTTCGTATTGGCGATGGCAAATTATTGTTCTCAACCCTTCAACCATCCGAGGTATACCCGTGAGTTTTGAAATCATCATCCCGTTCCTCAAACCCATCGAGCATCTGCTGATGGACACGGCCATCTCCGAAATCATGGTCAATCCCGATAACACCGTCTGGATCGAAGAGAAGGGCCACATCGCATTGCAGACCGGAGTGCAGTTCGAGGATGGAGCACTGCTGACCGGACTCGAAGTGATCGCCAACCACTTCGGCAAGAAGCTGGATGCCGACTCGCCGATCATGAACCTGCGCCTTCCCGATGGCAGCCGCATGGCCGCGCTCATCCCGCCCGTCGTCAACCCTGGCCCCATGATGACGATCCGAAAGTTCACCTCGAAAGGATTCACCATTCAGGACCTCATCGACCGGAAGACATTAACGGAGACGCAGGCCGGGATACTGACCGAGCACGTCCGGCGTGGTGACAATCTGCTCATCTCTGGAAGCACGTCATCGGGGAAAACGACCTTGACCAATGTACTGGCGTCGTTCATCCCGGATGACGACCGCATCCTGATCCTTGAAGATGTGGCCGAACTCTACATCAGAAAACCGCACGTTATCTCTGCGGAAGCCCAACTTGATACGCACAAGAGCCAGATTGGATTCGCCGACCTTCTCAAAGCCGCACTACGCCATCGGCCCGACAGGATCATCGTCGGAGAGATTCGCGGCCCCGAAGCGCGCGTCTTCCTCGACGCATTGAACACTGGGCACCGCGGATCGCTTACCACCATTCACGCCAATAGCGCCAGAGATGCGGTACGGCGCCTCGCGCAGCTTGCTATGCGTGGTTCAGGAGCGGGCGTTCCCCTGCGCGATGTCGAGGAAGAATGCGAGAGGTCTATCGATGTGATCGTGCATGTGAGGAATGAAGATGGCTGGCGTCACGTCGCGGAGATTCGCACACCAACAGCCTGAATAAATATGGCAAAATCGCACGAACACAGAGTGATCAAATTATCCAATGCGTTCTGCTAACTCACCAAAGCCAACGATACAGCGGCCAATGATCGCTGCAGCATCAAGACGAGATGGTGTCAGTCGGCTTCGACGTAGCTTCGAATCTCCCGCGGCTCACCGCCTTCATCTATCGTAAGCTTCGCTTCGACGCGACTAGTAAGACAGACATTGAATGTGGTGCCGTCTGCGAATTCGAAGTTAACTTCGGGGCCACAGTCACCATCCTCGTATACCGTGACACGCTGGACAATTTTACCCGCCAATTCGTTGCACTCAATCATGGGTTAGACCTCATCCTGCCCGAGAATATCCAATGCGTAGCGTCGCTTGTATTTCATGCCGACTGCCGACAGAATCGTGCGAAGAGAACGTGCCGTACGTCCCTGTTTGCCGATCAGCTTGCCCGTATCGGTGGGAGCGACTTGGATGTTAAGTGTCATCATGCCTTCTTTCTCCTCGCATTCCACTCGTACGGCATTTTCGTCATCGACCAGCAGTCGCACAATCTCCTGCACAAATTGTTTTATGGGATCTTCATCACTTAGAACGGACGAGGAGTTGATTGTCATGAGCTTGATCTCCTTGTACTGTCCTGGAATAGGCTGAACCGTTTCTTAGGGAAATTGATTGCAGTCATCATCGTGGCGAACGCGGCTAGCAGATCAAGGTCGAGACGTGTTCGCTTCTTCGCCATAGCTGCCAACGCTTCATCCCATTTCATCGCGGCAACATATGGGCGCGGCTCCGTCATCGCTGCGAACACATCACATAAAGTCACAATCCGCACTGCGATGGAAATATCGGGGGCAGTGAGCTTCCGAGGATAGCCGCTGCCATCAAGCCGCTCATGATGGTCACGCGTTGTCGTCAGGAGCAGTTCGTCCGTTTCTCCGTCTTCGAGCAGCATTTCGTGTCCGAAATGAGCGTGACCCTGAACAATCTGTGTCTCTTGAGGCGTGAGAGGAGAAGGCTTTTGCAGGATGGCGGCAAGGACTTTGATCTTTCCGATGTCGTGCAGGAGTCCGGCACGCGTCAGTCCTAGTTGCTGGTCTCGTGGAAGATCGAGGAACGCGCTGAAGCAGGCGCATAGCTCAGACACGAGGATGCAGTGTAGATGAAGGATCGGGTCATGCGCGCGCGCCAGTTTCATCCATCGGGCATCACGACGCGCTTCGGGTTTCGCGTTCAGAGGGGTCAAGCTCGGCTCCTCGACAGCGGCCTCAGAGCAAATCGCTTGCGGTGCGCCCCCGCAAACATGCCCTAAAACCCTTGGTCGGGGAGTTCGAAAGCCGTTAAGACGCGGCTCCTGTGACCTTTAGCTTTAGGGGCCTGGACATACGTCACAGGCTCCCCGACGCAAAAGGCGTAGGGAATCCAGCAACACGCAATGAAGCGTGTCAACTTGTCTTAAGGGGTTTCGACACCCCAGGACGGTGCGTGCCCGTCCCACTCTCCATCATCCTTGAAAGGCCATGCTTTGGGCAAGATGAACCGTTACTTGCCGAGCAATGTACACTTTCGCCTAGCTGCTGCCATCGAAGCGGCCGAACTGCGAATGCCACATTGCCAAGTAGGACGGAGGGGCCATTGGCAGTAAAAAAGGGCACGAGAACGCCGCAGGCAAAAAACGCCGAGCTTCTGGTAGCGATGACCGGCAAGGCGAGTCCCGCGAAGGCGGCCGAAGGCGACAAGCCGGTATTTGCCTATATCGAGAGCCTTCCCGAACCGCAGAAGAGCATCGCCAAACGTGTCGATGCCTTGGCCGCCAAGGCACTGCCGGAACTCAAACGCGCGGTGAAATGGGGAATGGCGTACTATGGCGTTCCTGATGGGTGGTGCTTCACTTCCGGCGCCTTTGTCGGTCACCTGAAGCTGATGTTCATCCGGGGGAACGAACTGCAACCAGAACCCCCAGTGACACCGACCGGAATGGGTAAGGCAACACGAGGCGTCGAGTTGGCCGCCATGGACGAGCTCGACGAGAAACAGGTGCTTTCGTGGATGGTTCAGGCCGCCGAGAAACCGTTCGTCACAGCGGCGATGAAGAAGAAATAGGCTTCCCGCCGGCTCAGCAGGCTACCTAAAATGCAGTTCTATTCTTTCGGCTTCGAGCTAGATTTAGGAGAGCGCGGTCGCCCGCGATTGGCATTCTATTGAGATCTATTTCTCTCCTAAGCCTCCGTACCCTCACGAATGAGCAAACTCTTTTGCACCTCATATGACTCCCCAGATTTTGTGATCCGGATCTTCGATCCTTTGGCACATTGTCGTGCAACCTTCCCATTATGTGGTACTGTACGGTCTAGTTCCATATGGTTCCGGTTGGGGTTTCCCAATGCAATCGCTGTGGTTCGAAGAGTGAGAAATTGAACGTTGGAAATGGGAATGGTTTGTCTTAACTCATGAAGATCAAGCGGATCATCCCCAACATCGCGGCGCAGGACACCACAAAGGCCAAAGAGTTTTACGGGGACTTGCTTGGCCTCGACGTCGTTATGGACATGGGATGGATTGCGACCTTCGAGGCAGATGCTCTCGTGCAGCCGCAGCTCAGCGTAGCAACGAAGGGCGGATCAGAAACGTCCGTTCCCGATTTCACTTTCGAGGTCGATGACTTGGAGGAAGCGCTACGCCGATTTCGTGAGGCAGGGGTGTTGATCGAATACGGACCCGCAACAGAACCATGGGGAGTACGGCGCTTCTACGTCCGCGATCCATTTGGGCGTCTGCTCAATGTCATGACGCACTGCCAATAGAGGGACACGAGCGCAAATATTCGCTCTCTGTGAAGCTAAGACGTTTTCGACTTGCCTTGATCTTTCCGTTTCTTCTTCTCGGCGACTGTTGTTTCGGGCAGTTCCAGATACCAATGGCAAGCCCCTCGAATGAGCTCCGTGAAAGTCATATCGTTTTTTTGGAGTCTGGCCTTTACCTGCTCTACAAGCTCTTTGGGTAGCCGTACCTGTACAGGGACAAGCTCTCCGCGCTCTTCGAGGTAATCCAACAGTGTTTTGGCTTTGATTGGCAACGCTACCTCGCTCTTGAAGTGAAGCCTAGATTATCACTTGGCAGCGCCACAGCTCGCAATCTTCATTCGGATTGTATTGACGAAATATCATTACAAACTGTATACCTTGAATCGACCTTAGCTGTTCGGACAAAGGAGTAGAAGTTGATGCGAGCGATAGTCGTGGAGCGGCATGGTGGCCCGGAAGAACTTATCTTGACGGATGTTCCGGTGCCGCAAGCCCCGGGCAGAGGCCAAGCGATCGTCCGCATCGCAGTGGCTGGGGTGAACTTCATGGATATCGGATTCCGTAGCGGGATGTACCCGCATGCGGTTCCGTTTATGCCGGGATCGGAAGGAGCGGGCGTCGTAGAGTCTGTCGGCGAAGGCGTCGAGCACGTGAAAATCTCTGACCGTGTCGCTTTTGGCGGCCAAAAGGGAGCCTATGCGGAACTCATTCTTGTAGACGCGGACCGGCTGATTCCGCTTCCAGATGATTTGAGCTTCGAGCAGGGAGCGTCTTTACCAGTACAGGGATTGACGGCGCAGTATGTAATCACCGAATTCCGCAGACCCAAGAAAGGCGACTTCGTATTGATCCATGCCGCTGCCGGCGGTATGGGTGGGTTGCTCGTTCAATGGGCATCCCATCTCGGAGCAGAGGTGATCGCGACAGTCTCAAACGAAGATAAGGCTCGCACTGCGAAACAACTGGGGGCCGGGCATGCGGTTCTCTACACGAGTCAGGATTTTGTTGCCGAGACTCAGAGGATTACCGGTGGTCGTGGAGCCGACCTGATTTTCGACGGCGTTGGCCGCGAAACGTCTGAGAAGAACCTGGAAGCTGTCGCGTTGCGGGGACACATCGTTGCTTTCGGGGCATCAAGCGGTTTTCCCAGTCCGGTTTCGGTCTACACGCTCATGCGTCGTTCAATTTCTCTCTGCGGCGCGAGCCTGGCACACATGCATACACGAGACGAGCTTTTGCGACGTGCTGATGAAGTCATCTCGGGTGTCAGAGAAGGATGGCTGGAGCTGAACCTGACTCATAGCCTGCCGCTTGAACAAGCAGCGGACGCACATCGGATGATCGAGAACCGCGACTCTCAAGGAAAGCTCTTGTTGTCTGTGGCTCATTTGGCCGGTGCTTCCTAGAGGTTATGGCCTCCAGACTCCAAAAATCCGAGAGGACACTTGATGCCGATCTCAGGAATGGTCTTCGCCGTCACGATGATTGGAATGGGGCTCGTTGGGATCGTCAACAGCGATTTGATGCCGGTGTGGAACCCTGTCTTTGGCACCGGATCAGCACACAAGCTACTTGTCGAGTTTGGAATTGGCGTTTCGCTCGTGTCAGGTACGGGACTGCTCTTCAGTCGGTCTGCCGCCGGAGCTGCTCGCTTGCTGCTCGCTACTCTATCGGTCTGGGTGCTCCTGTTCCGTCTACCGAACTTTATTCGTACATCGCCATTCGAGGCTTGTTGGACCGTATTTCCTCTCCTAGTGATGATCTCTGGAAGCATGGTCATCTACGTTTGGGTTGCCGTTGAATGGGACCATGAACACGTTCGCTGGATCAGCACAACGAACGGCCTGCACGTAGCGAGGGCACTCTACGGTCTTGCGCTTATCTTCTTCGGGATCGCCCATCTCATTGATGTCCCGGATACTGTTTCGCTCGTACCTAGGTGGCTGCCGAGCCCCTTGTTTCTGGCTTATTGCAACGACTTTACCTTCATTGCGGCCGGTGTGGCGGTCCTGTTGTTCAAACGCTGGGCACAACTAGCTGCGGCGCTATCGGCGATCCAGATCGGATCGTTCTTGTTGCTGGTGTGGATACCCATCGTCATGCGAGGTTCCAGAGTCCGGTTTCAGTGGAGCGAGACCTTTTGAATGCAGCGCTCCTAGCGGCTTCATGGGTAGTTGCCGACTCTTATCGATCTACAAGAAGGAGTTCCGAATGAAATTTCTATGTCCACTCGGAAGAGTTCTATTCGCTTTGAATTTCGTTGTGGCACTTCCGTATCACTTTACCCACGGAGCCGTTCAAGCTGCCGCCGGGCAAGGGGTGATGCTTCCGGCATTGGTCGTTCCGCTGTCCGGTGTGCTGGCTTTTATCGGAGGCCTCAGCGTTGCACTCGGCTATAAGGCCCGATGGGGAGCGTGGGCTTTGGTCGCGTTTTTGGTTCCCGTCACCCTCTACATGCACGCATTCTGGAGACTGAGTGATCCCCAAATGACTTTTGTAGAGGAAGTGCTGTTTCTGAAAAACATTTCGATGCTTGGTGGGGCGCTGTTGATCTCGCAGTTGGGTGCTGGCCCTACGAGTTTCGATCAGCGCAATATACCGGGCTGACCGCAATTCGAGAGCCCAACAAATCTCGATGCAATGTCATAGCTTGCACAGAGGAGTTCGTGCAGGTGAGTTCAACCTTTGCGCTCATAGGCGGCGAGAAATACGCGCACGCTCTCCGCGACATGACGGCGGAGTGCTGCGGGCTTCGGAATCGCGTCATCGCCGAGGAGCATCGCCCGATTGAGGGGTTCGGACATCACGAGCCAGTTGAAATGCGAGGCGGCAGTCTTTGGATCTTCGATCTTCAACAAGCCGCGTTCACCAATCTGTTCGAGAATCTTGGCAAAGATCGTCATGGCGCGTTGCGGCCCGCGCTCATAAAGAACTTGCGCGAGTTCCGGGAAGCGGCTTACTTCGCCAATGACTAGACGGCGGAGCTGCATGATGGGCGGCGTGAGGACGATTGACAATTGCCGCAGTGCATACATCTCTAAATATTCCGAAAGTTCACCGCTATCGCTGAACTCCGGCACGTCGTTGTGTACTGCATCGCCCGCCCTGTCGGTCATGCCCCTCACAATGCCGACGAACAGTGCCTCTTTGCTAGCAAACTGCTTGTACACAGTTTGCTTGGAGACCTGCGCAATAGCAGCAATTTCATCCATGCTGGCCCCAAGGTAGCCGCTCTTCAAAAAGACACCCATCGCCGCCGCCAGAATCGCTTGACGCTTCTTCTCCGAATTGCCCGTATCCTCTTTTACTACCGTCTTCTTAGCAGGCCGGGAACGTGCCATCTTTCACCTCGATGAAACTACTTAATCTTGACACACAGTACTGTGCAGTCTAGTCTTCTGATTAATCGGTACTGTACCGTCTAGTTCCTAACGACTGATTGGGGTTCGAAATATGCGCATCAAATTTGCGGAACTTCCCGTGTTCAATCAAGACAGGGCAAAGGCTTTTTACACAGAACACTTCGCTTGTCAGGTTGTCGCAGACGCTCCTATGGGGCCAGATAGTTGGCGTTGGATCGAGCTGCTGTTTCCAGGGACAGAAACGACGCTGCATTTTCTCCAGCGCCCCGATGAGAACCCTTCCAAGGGACCAGTGATGGTGCTCGTGGATGACGATCTGGCCGGTGTCATCTCCCGTCTGAAGGCAAGCGGCGTGAAGGCCAATGATCCGAAGCCCGCGCCCTGGCAACCGGGGGTAACGGTTGCCGAGTTCTGGGATAGCGAAGGAAACCGCATGGTTCTCAGCAGTCACTGAGACCAGAATGGGAGAGGCGCTCGTGAAGAACCTGTTTGAACCTTCTTGCGTAGCAGAGATCAAAGGCCGGATTGAACGTTTGCGGCCAAATAGCGAGAGGCACTGGGGCGTGATGTCACCTGCTCAGATGCTGGCTCATTGTTCTGCCTGGATGGAGATGGCTGCGGGACTTAACAAACCACCCCGCAACTTCCTTGGGCGGATCGTAGGCAAGTTCGCGAAGAAGTCGATCTTGGAGAGACCCATCAAGAGGAACATGCCCACAGACAAGAGCCTGCTGGTTGAAGACGAGAGGGACTTTGCTACGGAGCAGCATCGGCTCCTCAGTTGGCTTGACAGATTTTCAGCCGCTGGACCAACAGGTTGCACAACTCACCCTCACAGCTTCTTCGGCCACATGACGCCTATGGAATGGTCCGCGATGGGATACAAGCATCTTGACCATCATTTGAGCCAGTTCGGCGTATGAAGAAATCTGAATCCCTTCCGACGCTGACCTTCAAGAGTTCGCGAGAGCTTCAAACCTACATGTCCGGCCAGCCGCGGGCGGCTGAAGGCTTTTGGCTCAAACTTTCGAAGGCCGGTGCGCCCGAGGCGACGATCTCAAGAGACGAAGCGATCGATACCGCGCTTTGTTGTGGCTGGATCGATGGTCAGCTCGCAAAGTTCGATGACTCGTACTTCCTCATCCGTATGACTCCGCGCCGTGCAGGGAGCCGCTGGTCCGCGAAGAACCGCGCAGCAGTCGATCGTTTGGCAGGGCTAAACCGTCTCTTGCCAGCCGGCATTGACGAGATCAATGCTGCGAAGGAGGATGGCCGATGGGATGCGGCATATGCCTCGCAGGGTAAGGCTGAGCCGCCTCAAGATTTACTCGCGGCATTGCGCTCGAATAAGGCCGCATTGCGTTTTTTCGAAGGGCTAGATCGCGCGAACCGATACTCAATCATCTATCGGGTCGGCGAAGCGAAGCGGCCTGAGACGCGCGCCAATCGCATAGCAAAGTTCGTCGCAATGCTGGAGCGCGGAGAGACGATCCACCGATCCAAGAAGAAGGCGTGACGAAGACTGTGAGATGACGATGGCCCTGCTCGACTACATCCGGGTTGCCTTTACGATCCAGATGGCAATCGATGGTTACTACAGGAGCGTGGTTACCGACACGAATGATCTTCAACCCTTTGCAGTCGACTTGGGAGTGGTACTCGGACGCCTATGGTTTGGGATACGGGCTTACTAAACGATCACGTTCTGTTCAACGACTAAACACTATGGCGCTTGATCCAAAAAGCGATAAGCCGACACCGCTGTGGGAGAGTGTCCACAAGTGTCCCAGTTGCGATTACGAACTGAACCTCGAAAAAATCGACTTTCGAGGGGCAACGACCGGCATCGCCACATGCCCCCGATGCGAGTGGGAAGGTCAGATCAACGTGCAGATTGTCCTCTCTGAGCCGTCTGAGGACTAACCATACTGGAGACACTCTCATGCTACGTCGATGCGCGCGGTCACCTGCCGTCAGAGGCACGCACGCTCTGACCGAGGCCAATGCCAATCTCGGAGAACACCATCTCTGATCTGACTACTTTGAGCTCTTTCGGCGGCAGGCGGGAGAAGATACCGCGAGAGCTATGCAGTCAGCGCTATCGGAGACCGGGTGACTGCCGCGAGGTTACGAAGCTTTCGCATAAAGGTTCTTTCCAGCTCGCTGGTCACTTTTGACCTGTTCTCTCCAAGCGACACCAGATAGGTCTTTAGAGAAAGGGTTTCTTCGGCCAGCGGCCTTACCGTCACTCCATTGCGCGCCAACAAGAGGGCGCCTGCCTTCGTGAGAAAGGCGACGCTGTTACCTTCGAAGAGAAACGGAAAAGCCTCCTCTTGCGAGGTGATGTGCTGTACATCGGTGGGGGGCACCTTCTGCTGCTCTGCCTGTTGGATCAGTGCGTCGTAGAGTGGCGGGTGTAAGCGCCTCGCGAAAAGAATCCATCTCCGTTTGCGGAGATCATGCAAGGTGACGCTCGGTTGATTGGCAAGCTCATCTCCCCTCAGCATTCCTATATAGAACGGGCTTTCGGCGATTTGTACCTTCGTAATCTGCGCAGACGATGGCGGCTCATTGGCAATGGCGAGGTCGAGACGGCCAGACATCAACTCGTGGACCAGGTCATACGAGAACTGGCTCGAAACTTCTATCTTTAACTGCGGGTAGAGAGGCAGCCGTATGGACATCAGCATCGACAAGAAGAAAGGATCGGTATACGGAGATCGTCCAACGTGCTGCACGACATCGGCCTCTTGAGCAACCGCGAGGGCCGCAGTGAAGGCGCGTTCTCCATATAAAAGTGCTTTTCTCGCGTGTTCGACATAGGCGCGTCCAGCATCGGTGACGCTGACCCCCTTGCGGTCCCGCACAAACAACTGCACACCCAGCGTGCGCTCCAGTGCCTTGATATTTTTCGTGATGGTGGATTGGCTGACGTTGATTTTGATGGCAGCCAACGTAAAGCTGAGCTCTTCGGAAAGAGCAACCGCCGATTCCATAAATCGTGTTTGATTGCGTGCCATGATGATCCCTGCCTGCTCTGCGATGGAAGGCGGAACCACTGGGATGGGCCGATACGACTCCAGCTCAAGACGAGGATGATTCCGTCAGAGATGCTGTGGTTTAGACGCTCCTCTCTTTAAAGGACGTAAACATAAGGCGGCAGGACGCGGATTCGTTATTCCTTTTGGAATTTCGGAAATCGTTTCGGGAATTGGACTTTATCCAAGGCTTCATAGTCTCTTAGAGCACACCGGTGCACTTTGGCCGTCCAAGGCGGGTCTTATGCAGAGCAGGCATCCATTGGAAGTCAATATTCTGGTCGTTATCATCGCACAGGAAGGCAGTTTTATCCGGGCTTCGAAGAAGCTGGGTATTGCGCCACCGTCGCTCACACGGAGGGTGGCTTCACTGGAAAGGAACATCGGAGTCAAACTGTTCAACCGGTCCACCCGTAGCGTGGCACTGACCGACGCGGGAAGGCTGTTCGTTCAGGAATCCTCTCTTTCCCTGAGCCACGCCGAACGCGCGTGGGACCTGGCCCGATTCCATGCGCAGACCGAGAGTGGTCCCTACCGTTTTGGATACTCTCCATACACCCACAGCGCATTCCTGCCACTCTTGAATGGATTGAGTCCTGCACCGCATCCGCCAGGGGATGAGCCGTCCAACATTGTTCTAGAGACCGCAAACACGGTCGAGCTGATAGAGCGGGTGCTTCGCGGTCAGCTTCACGCCGCGCTGGGGACAGGCCCCATCGTAGACCGGGACCTATGGGTGCACCGAGCCGGACGCGAGGGGTTTACGGTCTGCCTGCCGAGAGGCCACCACCTGGCTCAGAAGGCCAGCGTGACCGCACATGACCTTGATAGGGAAACAGTCTTCTGGATGCCGCGGTCGTCGCATCCGCGCTTCTACGGTCAGGTGATGAGATACATCAGGAGTTTGGGAGTCCGACCCCTCTTCCGAGAAGTCAGGGGTGCAATGCACGCGCTTGAGTTCGTCGCCCGTAACTCCGGTCTGGCTCTGCTACCGCGTTCCGCATCCCGCATTTCTCATTCCGGGGTGGTCTTCAAGCCATTGGCAGACCGCTATCTCGGAATCGAAACCATGCTCTTCATGCGGCGCGATCTGCGCTACGGAAAGCTCAAAGACATTGTCGATGTGTTTCTCGCCCAACTTCTTGCTCTCAAGATGGAGATCAATTAGAGCCGAAAATCTCTGCTCGTTCAACTACTTGACCGGAGGATGATATGCGAAGATTCTCTCTTCTCTTTCTTGCGGGTGTTATCTCCCTGACCGCATGCGACAACACAAGGAAGCCAAGCAACAGTAACTTCAGATAAGCGATCAATCAATATCTAGCGAAGCACGGGGAAACTTGTACAGGCCCGACATGAACGTCGCTAACTAAATGGAGCTTCGGTGGAAGCATCCTTCAAGATCTTGCGAATTTCTTGACGCAGCAATTTCTTGTTAAAGATTCCCTCAGCCTTTTCCGCTATGAGGGAGACGCGCGGATTCTTGTCCAGTGATGAATGACTTGCGACAATCTCAGCGGCATTTGGCGACGCAACAATCAGCCTCAACCCTGAGTTTTTCTTCATACCCTGATCAATGATTTGGTTAATATGCTCGTCCGCGAAGCTATATCCAACCACAGCAAGAATCTGAGCTTTGAGTGTTGCCCTTGAAAAGTTATAGGCCAACGTCAGAAACGGTTCCTTGGCGGATAATTTATGCGCAGTACCAAAAACAAGGTGAGGACGGGTGTCATCCCCCTGCATCGTATCCGCGCTTTCATGTCGAGGATATGCGAGCGAACAGAGTCCATATATAGGATCGTCAACCCAGTCGAGTGATCCGTGAAGCTTGAAAAGATTGATCCCGGAAGCGCTTGAGAAACTGTCGGGTGACCAGACCCCGTTTTCATCAAAGCCGTTTATAAACTTTTCCGAAGCCGCACTTAAGGCGCTTTCGACACACAGATCATAGTTCAGACTAAAAATATCGAGGCCTGAACCGTCTATACATAAATCCTTTAGGCCCTCCAAATACGAAACATCCTTGGGAGTACGCAATTCCTCTTCGACAGAGCGATACGTGAAATCCAAAAATGAACTTAGCAGTTTGGAGTCTCTGGTTTCCAGATCTTCAATCCGCTTATGCCATCCGGCTGCATATGCCGCAAGGGGATTTTTGGTCCTATGGTGCAACTCTTCTGCGGCGATTGCTATTTGCTCAATATTTACAGGGCTTCCCGGATTTCTATTAAGGATCCCCTCCTGAAATCGCACTCCGCCTTCAAGGAAATGAAAAAGCGCAAGCCAGCGTTCAGCCTGTTCGCGTTCTGTCATGGCAACACTGGTGCCTTCGGATGTCGCCGCTCTTGTAAGCAGTTTCTCGCGGAGTCTCCTTGCCAACTCAACCGACATAGGTAAACCAGCATCCGCGCTCAAACCCGCGCCCGCGAGTAAAGCGATACGGGGTAGCTTGGTCATATGAACCACATTCTTTCCTGTAGAAGCTGAAGCGAAGATTCAGGAAGATTTTTTATACGTTCAGCGGCAATGTGGCTAAGCAGTCGAGCGATGAGTTCGCCATAGTAGTTGGAGATCGGTTTTGATCGAGCGTTGAATCCACGCCAATTAACTTGGCTCAAATCATTGATCTGCCGGATAACCGTCTTAATGCCACCTGGATGTCGCGCTCCGCCCTGCGGTGTGATTCGCAGAGCTACCGGTACTCGAAAATTTGCCCAAGACTCTTTCTCGTCGCGACCTTCCGTATATAGAAGGTAATCACGATCATTTATTTGCAAGATCGTGCCCCGATGCGGGATTCCATCTTTGAATCTCGTATCGACTGCAAAGAATGTTTCCTCTTCTGAAATCTTCACAACCACAATTTGAAGAATGTTTTGCTTTGCATGGTTCCGTACGGCCCCATACACAGCATCCATTTCTTCACGGCTCATGTGTTTGGGCACATGTAATGTCACCGAGGAAACAGTCCTGCCAATGGCTTCGGCACGCTTCAATGAGTTCGCGACTACGTTCTCTAAAAGTTTCAAGTACTTCTTGCGATCATCGGTCACTTCCGCCAATGCTACAAACTGAAAGGCGCCGCGGGCGGAAAAACAGGCTGTGAATCCCATGTAGCCAGTTGTCTGTCGGGATTGGGGATCAAATAAGTAAGAACGTCCAAGACCGATAATCAATTCTTGATCCAGTTCCTTACCGTAAACAATCCATGGAGTGCCGCCAAGTTTAACAAACGCTCCCAAGGCAATGTTCGCTGCCGACCAGCGAAATTTGGCCTCATCGGCCAGGAGTTCCGCTGTGATGCTCTGGGAAAGTATGCCTTCCGCCAAAAGTCTTGCCTTGCAGGCGTAATAGGGAGTATCAGGCTCCGACGCGGAGGTTTGAGGATGGATGATAAAGAACATGTGGGGCTTGGGATTCGACGCACCAGCATTCCAGTTCAGGATTGCTTCCTGATAGAGCTTCGCTGCATCATGGGGACTCTTGCCTCGAATGCTAAAGCCGGTGACGGGAAATACTTGATCTTTAGTGAGTCGAAAGCGGAAGGTCGATTCAACACCCTTAAAAGAGCCGACACCGTTCTTCAGAGCTAGGAATAATCGGTTCGCATAATCGCGATACTCTGTCGGAAAGACAAAGCCAAAGATTGGATCCTCATCAAGCGCGCGATATGGACCAAATTCGACAAGTCCACGGAGCTTATCCGGTCGACTCCTCTCGTTGCCGAAGGCGAATTGCACTGGCTGGAGTATGTGGCCGTTCACCATGAACTCCCCAGCGTTGCTTCCATAGGGCTAAGACTTACAGCTAGTGAACCAGATTCGAACGATTTCAAAGGAACCACAAGCTGGTCTGTTGAAGAACCCGACTCCTGAAGTAGTTCACGAATCGCCATCAAACGATCACGGAGCACCGTGACGCTTCGTCGATTATCCCTTGTGAGGCTCAGATTGAGTCTTTGAATCTCACGGACGACCGCTGAGGTACCCGATCTCCCTCTAACTTTACTTTCATATTGCTTGATAACGGCCGGCGAAGCTTCGAGCCGCAAATCTTGAAGAGAAATGACACGATGCTGATCGTCTTTACAAAGAACCGTCGCGGTTCCATCACGTTCAACGCTTCTGATGCGACCAATGAAACGATTATGGAAAGGGGAAAGATCGCGTGAGATTGTTGCTCCTATAGGGCGGTATAGAACTGGCATTCCTAACGCAATCCCCGCTAATGCCGGGTTCGCCAAACTTTCTTTGAAGTGAGCTTGAACGACCCATCGAAAAGCGACCGCGAATCTGTAAGCTTCTTCCCGGAATGGTCGTTGAACCAGAAATGAGATTCCTGTCGCTAGTTCGATAGCGTCATCCGGAGACATGCGATATGGGCGCAACGCGACATTCTCAAAATGGCTTTGTTCAACCATAAAACCGCGTTGTGAGAAGTGAGATGCAAGTGCCTGTTCAGCCAACAAACTGCCGATTCGCCAAAATCTTCCAATATCAAATGATCTGTGGGTCGCTCCGGTTGGAACCGCCAAACCATTCAAAAAAACCATTCGGATGCGCCTTGTGGATGAGCTTGCTTCGTCATCATCCATTTCATAGCGCCACGTTTGGTAGTCGCCAAACTCGGAATCCCTCGCTTTCGTCGATTCGTCCCATGACGTGTAATCGAGGAACGGAAGCGATGGCTCGACCGGCATCAGATCCGCAGCGAAATTATTGATGACAACTTGCATGTCTATCCAGTCAGCGCTCCTATTTTTTCAATCCTCTTCGCCTTCGGCTGTGCCGATGTCTCCAGCCTCCTCCGTGGGAACAAGAGGTACAGCCTGCCCAGCAAAGTACTCCGCCAGTCTGGTACTCAGCGCTTCCGCAGTTAAACCTCCATCTGCGAGTTTCTCTGCGAATTTCCGTCCAGGATGCAACACATCCCACGGGGATTTGTATTGGGCTGCGCGTCGCATACCTGGATCTTTATTGCCAAAACCATCGACCACCAAGTTCCAAATGGGCTTGAACTGTTCAATCATCATGTTTTCGCCAAGAGGAATCCAGATATCGTCCACCACCAACGAGCGATAACGGAAATCCGTTACATCCAAATTTATCGCTTCATCTATAGAACTAGCGTGCTGTCGCAAGCGGTCACGCAAAGCCTTCCCCTTAGCCGCATCGAAAGCTAATCCGCCCTTACGTGCGCCTTTAGGAACCGCCTTACCTACATAGATAGGCTGCGAAAACTCTTCGTCACGATTCTTTTGAGCGACAGGTTGGTAAGGTGAAAACGACCCTATGTAATAGATCGCGTAAACGCCAGCACCGGCGAGCTCCGTTGTCTCTGTAAGCGGCGTCACTGGACGCAGCAGAAGAGCTTCCGCCACACTGCGTCCAAGGTTCAGTTTGTCGAGAGGATTATAGGGACTCTCCATGCTTACTCATGTCCTCTCATCTTGAGCAAGGTATCAGCGACAGAACTTGCAACAACTTCAGCCAACCGTACTGGTACGGCATTGCCAAGTTGACGCATCGCCTCGGTCCAAGCGCCCCGAAAAATATAGTCGTCGGGAAAAGTTTGAAGCCGCGCTGCCTCCCGCGTTGTGAAGTACCGTACCGAACCGTCCACTCTGGCAAGCATATTCTCACCGCCAGGTACACCGTGATCACCCGCTTTTAGGGTCTTGGCAGGCTCATCATAAGGGCTTCCTGTATGTCCGGGGTAGCTTCGAGCTCCCGGGCTAAAGACGTGGTTGGCAATGCCATTACGAGGTTGCTTCTCAGGATCCGGCAGTCCAACAAGTGCATCGCGCACAGTGAGCCATGGCTCTTTGCTGTCGTTCAACAGTTCGGCAAGCTTATCTACTCGGGCAGCTTGACGCAGAGCCAACGTAGGCCGATGGCGTTTTGCTACTTTATGTCGATCCCAATACTCGCCGGTTATCCATTGCGAATGCAACAATGAATCCTCCGAATGTTTCTCCTCAGGAAAATTCCACTGCACTCCTAGGTCTGAACGGAACCCGACTAAAAATACACGCTCGCGGCGCTGTGGCACACCATAATTTGCGGCGTTCAGAAGACGAAAGACGACATTGTATTCTGAGCGGACCCGTCGCGAGGTATGGTGGCGCTCTAGGCGAATACGGTGCTCTCCCCATGACTCATCCTTACGGCGGATCAAGTTTGGGTGGGTCAATTGCAAATGTATGTACTCGAAATAGTCTGCGAAGCTTTCGCGTAGAAGTCCCTTTACGTTCTCGAAAATGAAAGCCTTGGGGCGCAATTCACGTACGGCGCGCACGGCCTCAGGGAACATATCGCGAGCATCGAGATATCCTTGGTGCTTTCCCCCAAGCGAGAACGGCTGGCAGGGAGGACCACCAGATACGACCATGACCTCTTCGGAAATAGTGGAGTAGTCGAATTTCCGGACATCGCCTTCAAAAAGGGGCCACCGCTCAACGGAGCTCATATGATGTCGCTGATTCTCGCGAAATGTCTCGCAAGCATCGTGATTCCACTCGATGACAGCAGCATGATCAAAACCGGCATTCGCCATTCCTATGGCTAGGCCTCCCGCTCCCGCGAAAAGCTCGACACTACGCATCGAGGAACCTCCTTATCACTTGCTTCAGCCGCTCGATATCCTTCAACTCGCACTCCCAAATGGTCAAAACTTTCCAGCCATCTCTCATCAATAGTTCTGTGTTTCGTGCATCACGTTCTTTATTGGCTTGAAGTTTAGGCTCCCAAAAGTCGAGTCTTGATTTCGGCATGCGCGCAAGGGCGCAATTTTCGTGACGATGCCAAAAACATCCATGAACAAATATGACCTTATTGCGACCTTTGAAAACAAGGTCGGGACATCCCGGCAATTTCCGTCCATGTAAGCGATAGCGATAACCTGCCGCGAAGACAAGTTTCCGAACCGCCATTTCTGGCTTGGAATCCTTCGCACGAACCCGCGACATAATTTCTGATCGCTCGGAAGGTGGAATGTTGTCCACACGATTACGCTCCCTCTGGGCGGCCAAAGAGTGGCCATTTGCTCGCGATATATTGTTCTGCCGCATCGCGCATCACCCATGCCAAGGACACCTTCTTCTCGCGCGCAATGCGCTCCAGCGTCTGATGAACATCAGGCGCCAGCGTCACGGAAACTCGCGAAGTCCCGGGTTTAGAACTCGGATCTTTGATGGAGGGCATTCGGAACCTCCTTTCAGTTGCAGCAAGATGCTGCAGAGTGCTGCATTGATCTCTGAGGATTGTATCGAGTTCCCCCACTGTGGAACAGTGTGAAACAATTATTTTGCCTTGTCGCACTTCGAAACTGGCCTTCATGTTGGACATTGACTTTATAAGCCGTGTGCAATCAATGAGATCGATCAAAGAGGATCGAGTTCGCATTCTCACGGATAAAGGGAAAACTGCTGCGGCGGAGCGGTGAGTGAGATGAAGAAACGGATCAAAGGCGCATGGCTTTTACATCATGGGCGGAAACTGCAAGCGACGACAAATCAAGATTTCGACGCAATCTCCTTTTCCAGCAAATGCGGTATTTTGCTGTCAGCCATTTCAGGTGAGCAGCAAACCTCGATACTTCAGCAGCGAATGGACGCCTTGGCTCGCGCAAATCAGATAAGCGCGAAGACCGAAGCGCCAGCGATATTAGCGGAGCTTGAAAAACAACGGCTCATCGCCAAGGGCAAAGGCGGCTATGAAGTGCTCGGTATAACCGGACAAGCTGTTCTTGAGCACACTGCAACGATTTTTGAAGATTCCGCTCCGCAATCTCATGAACGTGCCGTAATCGACATCGCTGAAAAAGTATCCGACGAGCCGATAACGGATCGCATAGCCTCGGAGATGGTTGGAGATACGTATAAGCTGCCGAAGGCGGAAGCTGAGAGTGCCCTTCTGTTAGGCGAAAAGATTGGCTTCTTTGATTCCGAAGTAATCTCCAACAATGAGAAGTTGCTATTCAATGGCAATTTATTTCGCCGGGACAACCTTAAAAAGGTCAATGCCGTCCTGAGTTCCTTGAAGCCGGACGAGTCCAAACTCGTCGTTGAGCTTAATGAAAGACTTCAGGCTTCCGGTTGCCTTCCCCTCCCAGTAGTGACCCACCTCCTAGGGCAAGCGCTGTTCGATAAGCTCCATTCTATTGGCATGTTGGATGTGAGCGTAGTGGGTAACGACACTGGCAAGACTTACTTTGTAACGCGTCCCGCAGCATTTTCAAAGTTTACTAATTCAATTGCTGACGATGCGCTTGACTTGGCTAAAGCGCTTGTAGCCTCTCTCACATATGGGATGACGATCAGTTCATATTCACGCGGACGAATCCGAATGATTGAAGCGTTGATGAACCGGCTTATAGCAGGAGGCAGCATCGGTCCCGCAACGGCAATCGGTAATGACTACCAGGCATTAGAACTGAAGGGTGTTGTCGAAGTTAAGCCTGCATATGGCGGGATGTTCTACATGAAACTTCTCAAGCCCGAAGTGGGGCGACTGGCGCTAACAGTAATTCAGGACGGCGACATCACCGCCGAAAGCATCCAGCAGCTCCCAGGCGCAGCCGTGACCGAATATATACATCCTGAAGCAACCCGTGAAGTAAAACGAAAGAATTCGACGCAGGCGACCAAGACAAGTGCGCGTAACCTCCTCAACGAAATCAGAACTGGGGGGCTATCGAAATGACAGAGATAATGGCAAAGGGTCCAAAGGCGGAAGAAGCCTTGAGAAACTATTTCGTCGGGGCCGGCTTCTTTGTAGTGCGTGGATGTAAATTCCGGTTCAATCAGTTTGACGTAACCGATATCGACATTTGGCTGTATAGCAAAACGTCTCCGCTTGGCCGCCAACGATTGAACGTCGATATAAAAAACAAAAAAACGCCACAGGCCCTTGAACGAATTTTTTGGGCCAAGGGTTTGCAGTCCGTCCTCGAACTAGATGGATGCATCGTCGCCACGACTGATACACGTCCAGATGTGAGAGAGTTCGGTTTACAGCACGAAGTCACAGTGCTGGACGGCAAATTCCTCGCGAGGCTAACGAAGAACGGGCGTACGCCTTCTCAACGAATTAGCGAAGAGGAATTACTTGTGGAACTGGAGCAAGGATCCATGGGCAAGCTGGGAGGAGACTGGAGAGGGAGATATGAGTTAAGTAAATCACGGCTCCTCACGTCACTGACCTTCGACGGAAGCAATGCGTGGCTTCAAGATGTTGCATATTTTCTTGAAGCATTTGCCACAGCCCATGCTCCGCAGCCGACGCTCTTACGAATGGTGTACATCTGTTCCGCATATTTTTTGGTCTCAGTCGATTTCATTCTTCGCGAACATGTAGTCGCGGAACATGAGCAGCGCAGAGAACTGCTAGATAGCGGCTTTCGTTACGGTTCTGCCGGCAGGGCTTTCACTGAGAAGGTTGGTCGGATGGCTGCAAGTCTTGTAGAAGGTGTTTCGAACCAAGTTGGTATAGGGGAAACAATCGTACAGGAGCTTGGTGAACAGGTTAAAGTCATCAGGGCGGATTTATTGGCTGACTTTTTTTCTCGGACGTCTACACATAGCTACCTCTTCGAAATGGCTAAGGATTTCGAGTCTGCCGCTTTTGCGGTGTCTGTTCCAACCCCATCCCAGTTGCCATCACAAACCCAATCCGTTCTTGGCGTGTTTGCCGATTTTTGCTCATTGGATCGGAAGCGAATCCTTGTGTAAATGGAATTAGAGAATTAGCCATGAAAACGAGCACGGTCGTTGGTCGTAGATCTCTAATGGGAACTCAGTTTCCCCTCAAAATCGAAGTTAAAGTCGAATCCTTGGACTATGGCCCGCATACCGGAGGTTTTGGAAAGGTCTTCTCTTTGATGTTTGGAGATCGGCGGCAGTATGTCTTGCGTATTGGCCGAGGCAACCGATCCACGAAAACGGGAACTTATGTTTTCAATCTTCCACCAGACTTTGGAGGACTCCCCCTATTCGAACAAGCGAAAGCTCTCATTACAGAATTCGTTCGAATCAAAGGGGAAGAGGCCGCTTCGCAAGGTCGTCCCGCAATGCCTCTCTATGGTTTCTACTACGATTCAAAGGGTGAAGTTCTGATTAGCGAGGATGAAATTCATTGTGATGAAGGCGAATGGTAAGTTGACTGTACCCGCTCATGCGACATGATTGTCGCCGGATGAAGACGAAGCCATTCAGAGGAACACACAGCGGTGTGTAAATGTTGGACGAAGAGCCGTAGCTGGACTCCATTACTGCCACTCCACCGACCATGGAACCTGGGCTTCGCCGTGGGAGGCCGTGTTCATGCCGCAGTATTCAACCGTGGATTTAGAACAATACCCGCTGCCGGGAGCCGGAATGGGGTGTGTAGCAGTGATGGTGGCCAGAGACGGCTTTGGTCAGTGCTACACACCCCGCTACGGATATCCGCCGAAGGAATCACTCTAAATCCGCGCTTGGGTGCGGAAGCCTAAGACCTCATCATCATTGATCTGCAGCTCTCACCGACGTCTGATGTGACAGTTACGCTAACTGATTGTTTCTAAAAGATTTCATGGGCGTTGTGGGTAACTGCAGTACCCAATGTAACGAAGGTGAGGTGAGCGGACTTTCGCTGGGTTTTGTGGCACTTGAATATCATCAAAATAGAAAGGACGTGCTCGAGTGCATTCGCGTTTGAAGCCTGTCCCACCGCAGCAGACACCTCGGATTCTCTTCTCAAGCGCTGACAGAGGCTGGAATGCGCTTGATGCCGACCTCGTACATATACCGCGTGGCCGCACATGTGCCCCTGGTGCAGAGCGGCATGTTTTGGGCATGCACTTCGGGCGGCCCGTGAACGCAAACTGTTCTGTCGGCGGAACTCGGATGCGGGGGGTGCAGAAGCCAGGGGACATCGGTGTTATTCCCGCGGGGATGGACGGTTCCTGGGAGGACGATGCGGACTGCCAAATTCTGCGACTAAGCTTTCGTCCGTCGCTCCTTGAAGAAGTTGCAGAACAAATGGGAAGGAGCTCGACGAAGGCTAAACTCATTCCTTGCTTTGGACTCCGCGACACCCGTATTGAAGCGATCGGCTGGGCTATCAAGGCGGATCTTGAGGCCGATGTTCCCTCCGATCCGCTTTATATCGATCTTCTGGCGAACGCGTTAGCAGTGCGCATGGTCGAGTTAGTTTTCGACCGCATGTCGCCTCCAGAGCGCTCCAGCACGCCGCGATTGTCGGCGCGTCAGTTACGGATTCTGATCGAGTTTATCGAGACGAATCTCGATAAGAAGCTTCATCTGGCCGATCTCGCATCCGTGGCCGGTGTCGGCACAACGCGTCTCAAAACGCTATTCCGCAATAGCACGGGAACGCCTGTCCATCGCTACGTGATTGGCCGCCGCATCGAGTACGCACGTGCGATGTTATCCACGACGAAGATGCCTGCAAGCCAGATCGCGCTTGCGGCCGGGTTTACCCACCAGAGTCATATGGCTTCTACGATGCGCCGCGTTCTCGGTCATGTTCCAAGCGAGATTACTCGTCCGTAGACAAAATCTGCCCGAACTTGCAAAATCATGTCTGAATCTGCGCGATCCCAAATGCCCTCGTTCTTTAGTCTCGCTCCATAGCAACGGAGGATAAGGGCATGTTTGCAATCATCGGGGCGTCTGGAAACGTCGGACGATCAACATCGTCAGCACTACGCCAAGCGGGCGTGCCGGTTAGAGCAATCCTTCACGACTCGGCAAAGGGTGCCGGTCTCAGAGAGCAAGGGTGTGAAATCGCCGTGGCCGACTTGCAGGATTCTGCTTCTCTCGTCAAAGCAATACGCAATGCCGATACTGTGCAGGTCATCATCCCACTGCGGCCCCAAACGAAGGACCCAGCCGGAGACTTGCGACTCTCGGGCGAGAGCATCATTAACGCGCTCAGACAGACGCATCCCAAGCGCGTGCTGGCCATTTCCGATTACGGCGCGCACGTTTCCGAGGATATCGGCATGCCAAGCATCTTCCACGAGTTCGAGGCCCTGTTTCATACACTCGATGGGCATAAGGTAATCCTTCGTTCTGCCGAGCACACGCACAATTGGGGACGCGTCATCCCAGTGGCGCTTGCATCCGGAACTCTGCCGACCTTCCAAGATTCGATTGACAAGGTGCAACCAACGATCTCAGCTCAAGACCTCGGTCTCATCGCCGCCAAACTACTGCTTCGACCTGAGAGTGGACGCGATCTTGACGTCATCCACGCAGAGGGGCCGCGTCGATATAGCGCGAGTGATGTGGCTACGGCTCTGAGCCAGCTGTCAGGCCGCACGATCCATGCTCAAGCTGTACCCCGCTCCCAGTGGACCAAGGCGTTCGAGCAGATACCCGGGAGTCTTGCAGATCTCCTGATCAAGGCGAACGAGGCTAAAAACAAAGGCGGCCTGGTAGACATAGAGCCAAATGCCGATGAGGTGATCTATGGCACAACGGGACTGACCGACGCGCTAAGGCCCCTTCTGCCGCCGCAGTAAACGATGGCCTGCTTCAGCAAAGTCCGGAAGCGGAAGAAATCTCGGTGGAGCGCGCAACGTTCTTCCGTCAGGTAGAAAGTGGGTGGTCTTCCACATCTTTTGTACTCACCGCGTGTAGGCGATCTGAAGATCGCCCTACTCATCTGGCGGGCGATCTACCTGCAAAGCTGTATATGCGTTCCTTCCAGAACGCAGGAAGCTGTTCCAAGGCCTCGATCTGCTGTAAAGTGACCGGCCTGGCTTGACGTTTGAAGCTAAGTGCCCACACATCTGCTATGGTGATGGCTTCCTGTTTGCGGTCGGTAAGAGAGACCAAATCTCCTGGCGAGATACTGCCAGACTTCAATACCGAGAAGTACCAGCCGGGATGACCTTCCCTCACAAACAGGGCGACAGCATCCGGCCTATCGAACCGAATCTGGAGTTTGTAACAAGGACTGCGAGGCTGGGTCACCTGCAGGAGTGCGTCTCCGATGGCGAAGGTGTCGCCTATGTACACCTGCTCTTCCGTGAGCCCCTGAATGGTAAGGTTCTCACCAAAGCTTCCCCAAGAGAGTCTATCTTTGCCAAGCGTCCGTTCCCACGAGGGATAGTGCTCTCCCGGGTAAGCGTAGACAGCTTTATCCCACCCGCCATGCACAGTCGGATCAGCCTGCTCGTCGCCGCTCAAGCCTAACGGACCAGCTTCTATCTTCCGGTTGACCGGGTCCTTGAAAAAGGCAGTCCTGACGATGTTGCCAGCGAGTGGAAACTCTCGTATCTTGCCGATGTTGATGGATGCGATGTGTGTGGTCGATTGCATGTGAGACTAGATCCCCTTTACCTCTCCACCGTCCATCCGCACGGACGTGCCCGTCATCCACTTGGCTGCAGGAGAGACCATGAAGCCAAGAAGCTCCGCGATCTCTTCAGGTTCCCCGTAGCGTCGGATGCCCGCATCCTCGGGAAACTTCTTGGTGGCATCCTCCACACTCATGTTGTGAGCCGGTGCCCACTTCTCAAGGAAAGACCGCCGACGGCCCGTCATGACCGCGCCCGGGACGATGCTGTTGACCTGTACGTCATCTTTGATGCCTTGCTCTGCAAACGCCTTCGCGAGTGCGATGATCGCGGCATTGGTCGCTGCAACCGCTGCAAAAGCAGGCTTCGGATCGAGAGCCGCGCTGCCCGACATGAAGACGACGGAGCCTTGCGCTTGTTTGAGTACGTCCCAGGCGCGAATGGTAAGGCGACGCGCCCCATGGAGCTTAAGCTCCATGCCGGCCTTCCACTGCTCATCTGTCATTTCGAAAAGATCGATCTGCGGTACCGCACCGGCTATATTCAGCAACGCGTCGATCCGACCAAACTTCTTGAGCGCACCATCGACCACCGTGGTCGCTGCTTCCGCCTGGCTGAGGTCTACTGCGCAGATGAGCGGCTCGGCACCCGCCTGCCTGACGGCTTCGGCAACCTCGTCGAGTGCCCGGCCGTTTCGAGCGGCAAGGACAATGGCTTTGAAATCACGCGCGAGACGGATTGCGGCCGAGCGGCCGATTCCCTGACTAGCTCCCGTTACGATGGCAACTGTGTTCTTCATAGAACCTCCTTTAGGACAATTCGGAACGGTTTAGAGTGTCGCCCTGGCTGCGGCAAGCACGATGTCGATGACGTGCGAGGGGGCGGTGAGCATAGGAGTGTGATCAACCGCCAGCGAGACCGTTGTTGCGCCCATGCGCTTCGCCATAAAGCTCTGCGTCGCAGGGTTGATCATCCGATCCTTCTCGGCGATGAGAAACCAGGATGGCTTTTGCTTCCAGGCTGGTGAGGGCGCTGGCTCCTGGATGCAGCGAACGGAGATCGGGCGCTGCACCGCCTTCGCTATCGAGATCTGTTCACCTGAGGCTTCCTGAGCAACAGCATTTGTAAAGCCATCGTCGGGCATCCAGATCCAGCCTTCGGCGTCCGGTGCGAGCTGAGGTGCTTGGGGATGGGAGGCATCTTTGTAAAAGACTTCAGCTACGGTTTCACCTTCGTCCGGAGCAAGCGCAGCCACATAAACGAGGGCTCTGACACGCTCATCGACTGCGGTCGCGATGACGGCTCCCGCGTAGGCCTGGCCCACAAGGATCAGCGGCCCTGTTGTTCTGGCTATGGTCCGCGCTAAAGCCGCCGAATCGTCGGACAAGGAAGAGAGTGGCAGGGGTGCCGCTACGACACGAAGGCCCGCGTTTTCGAGTGGACCGATGACCTCTCGCCATATCGAACCATCAGCCCACGCCCCGTGGGCCAAAATCACCGTGGCATTCTCTAGAATCAGCATCATGTGCTCCCATCTGCCGATCTGCTCGGCACGTTCTTCTGCGTTTAGGCGAAAAAGCGGATGATTTGCCGCGCGATGAAGTCACAGGAGTCTTCAAGCGCGAAGTGGCCGGTATCGAGCAGATGCAGTTCAGCGTTCGGGATGTCACGCAAATAGGCCTGCGCGCCTTCCACTGTGAAGAAGGGATCGTTTTTGCCCCAGGTGATTAACGTTTTCGGCTGCTTGCTGCGGAAAAACTGATGCCAGTCGTCGTACTTCGCCAAGTTGTTCTGGTAGTCGTGGAGCAACGCGAGCTGGATGGCATCGTTCCCCGGACGGTCCAGGAAGAGCTGATCGAAGGTGTACGCGTCTGGATTGATCGACGAAGCGTCCTTCGTTCCGTGTGTGTACTGGAAGATCGTTGTCTCCTTCTTGAGGAGATCCCGGACCGGCTTCTCGGTCTCAGCAGTACGTCTGGCCCAGAACGGCTTCATCGGATCGAAGGCCGCACCGATCCCTTCCACATAGGCGTTGCCGTTCTGCACCACGATGCCTTCGATAGCGTCCGGATGTTTGTATGCGATGCGGTACCCGACCGGCGCCCCGTAATCCTGGACATAGATGCTGAACTTCGTCAGACCGAGTGCTTGAAAAAGGAACTGCTCCATCTGTTCGGCGAGGTTGTCGAACGTGTATGTAAAAGCATCCGGGGAGGGCGCATCGCTGTATCCGAAGCCGATGTAGTCGGGTGCGATCACATGGAATTTGTCCGCGAGCTTTGGAATGAGGTCGCGAAACATGTGTGAGGAACTCGGAAAACCGTGCAGCAGCACAATTGTCGGAGACGATTTGGAACCGGCTTCGCGGTAAAAGATCTTACGACCGTTGACAGCGATACTTTGATATTTCGTCATGGGACACCTTTCAAGAGCGCCTTGCGCTCTGCTTACAGAACTGAACACTACGCAACACCGTTATAAATGTCAATAACGGTGTTACACTAGTTTTGAACAAGGAGATCAAATGCCCACGGCAGTCCAGGAAGAATGGAAAGACGGTTTTCCCTTCATCGGCAACCAGCGCATTCTGGACCTGCTGAATACAAAGCCGGTCCTTCCTGCAGGTCCCACAGAGTTGTTGTCCGATTACCCGGCATTCGAACGGTGGCTCATTGCTTCGGGCACAGTCACCTTCGCAGAAGAGAAGGCAGTGCTGCGCTCCTGGCGCGGTTCGGCAGAGACCCAGATTTTCCTTCATGAGGTCATCGCGTTTCGTGAGCGCCTACGTGGGGCCGTTGTGCGCATCGAAGGCGGGCACCTTCCTACCGATGGGTTTCTTTCAGAACTGAACACCCTTCTGCTTCGGCATCCAACGCATGCGCTGGTGTGTCGACATGGCAAAACGTTGATCAGACAGACGCGTGATGAACTGAGTCAACCGAGCGATCTCTGGACGCGTCTTGCTGAATCGACTGCGCAGCTTATCGTCGAGGCGGATCACTCGCGTCTTCGACAGTGTGAGGCGTGTGTCTTGCACTTTTTGGATACAAGCAAGAAGGGCTCACGACGCTGGTGCAGTATGAACATCTGCGGCAACAAGCTGAAGGTCGCTGCCTACCAGCAACGAAGGCGCAACCCCTGATCGAAACAGCTGGATCTCGCGTCTAAATTGCTATTGGTATGTCGGCTTGTGGTGAGTGATCCGTTTGTTACGCCAAGAGCGTTTCTCAATACGTTGAAATACAATAATAGGTGTCCTTCGAGCTCAAATCACCGCATGGCTTAGCTCAATTTGAGGTCCAGCAACAGCAATGGCTGGGCATTGATCTGCTTTGCGTCACGCAGAACATCTCCGCAAAGAGGTCATGGCAAAGTTTTGCTTCGGATCAGGCCATAGTTTCAGTCATCCTCCGCCAAGGCGGAGGTAGCGACGGTATGCTTTGGAAAGAAGGGGTTGCCGTATGCAGTTCTAGCGTTCATCGTTGCAGAGGGCGTGCTCCTGCACGCTGTCCTTATGGGGTCGACGATCCTGTTCCTGCACGGCAACATCGAGCCTTCGCTGCTGCCGGTCATCCAAATACTGAATGCATCTCTGTTCTTTCTGCGTGTCTGGCTCGCAGAAAGATGGCATAGAGGCAAACTCGTCCATTCTGATATCGCGGCTAAGTCTTCATAAGCGCTGATAGTGGAAGTTGGCTGCACGCTAGTCTCCTAGTCGGCCGCAGGCCGAGAAAACTGGGGAACTGGCTAGACACTGGCCCATAATAAATGTATATACATCGATATGCTTGGTCAGGCTTTGAAGAATCCAGTCACACTTCCGTGCACTTGCGCGAATCTCCGCTCGGCTTCCCGCGCAGTCACGCGCCACTACAACCAGGAACTGAAGCGGGAGCAGATCGAGATAACGCAGTTCACCATTTTGATGGCCCTAAACATCGCGGGCGAGATCGCTCAGAAAGACCTGGCACAACTATTAGAGATGGACTCAACAACCCTGACTCGAACACTTGATTTATTGAAGGGCCACGGATGGATTGGCTTCAAAGAGGGGCCGACCGGCGTTGTAAATTGTTCACGCTTACTGAGGCGGGGATCGAAAAGTATAAGCGCACAAAACCTCATTGGATGCGAGCCCAGACACGATTGAAAGAGAAGATGAGGATAGCGTCGTTCGATCCATTAACCAACGCACTCATGACGGTGATCGCTGCCACGAGAGACTAAAAATTGTCATCGTCGAAGATGCACGACGACATGGGCTTCGCGTTAAGCCCATTGACGTTCAAGTCTCGGATTGGCCAAGTTTGTACTTTTTCTGGACGTGGCATCGAGGCGAGCCAGAATTCTTGAGAGGGGTGCCTCTCAGACGTCTTCTCCTAGATTCAGACGCACTTCATTCCAAAGAAGAAGCACTTCGTTGCCACCGGTCCCAGCTCAACCACCCATCCGGCGAACCGATTCTGCCGGACTATTTACTTGGGCCGGTCCGTTGGCCATTTGAGGTCTTCGCGACGGAATGAGAAATGTGACGACAACTGCGGCTTTCTTCGAAACCATGTATCGACGGCATGTCGACCCTTGGAATTTTGAAGGTAGCAGTTACGAGCAAGAGCGCTACGTCAAAATTCTGGAGTCAGTGGACGGGCGGCGATATTCGAGAGCATTCGAACCGGGTTGCTCCATCGGAGTGCTTACTCGGAATCTAGCTGGCCTGTGCGACCGGCTCGAAGCACGCGAAATCTCTCCAACCGCCGCTTCGAACGCGAAGGAGCGCTGCAAGGATCTTCCTCAGGTTCACCTTGAATGCGGCTCGCTCCCTGAAGCGATGCCTGCAGGAGAATTCGATCTCATTGTCTTCAGCGAGATTGGTTACTACTTCGAGGAAGAAGAACTGCGGGTCATCGTGGATCACCTTGCAAATAAACTGTCCCCCGGCGGGTACTTTATTGCAGTCCACTGGCTGGGGACATCCGCGGACCATCTTTTGAGCGGGGATGCAGTTCACGGAGTTATCCGCGAGTGTGCTCTGCTATCGCTCGATGATCAGAAGCGATACGCTCACTTCCGTCTAGACCGGATGGTGAGAAGATGATGCGACCGTGGCATATCTGCGTTCTCATTCCAGCACGCAATGAAGAAGAACTTCTGCCGCGGTGTCTTAAGTCCGTGCTCGACGCCTGCAGCATGTTGCCCCGCATATCACCTGGGACATCGTCGTTGCCGTCGACGCATCCACGGATGGAACATTGAAGATTGCGGAGGAGATTTTGAGAGGAAAGGGCGAGGTCGTCATCACAGACGCTGGAATCGTGGGTTGCGCGCGGGCTGCAGCGGCACGCCGCGCATTGGGCCGCTGCAATGGAATGCTTTCGCTGTGTTGGCTTGCTCATACGGATGCCGATTGCATCGTTCCAGAGGACTGGCTTGTGAAGCAATTGCTTCTCGCCGAGGAAGGCGTCGAGGCCGCGGCCGGAATTATCTCTGTGGACACCTTCTGCGAGCACGGTCCTGAAGTGCAGGAACGCTTTCACATCAGCTATCTCATCAACACCGATGGAAGACATTCGCACGTTCATGGTGCAAATCTTGGAATTCGCGCGGATGCTTATCTCGAAGCGGGAGGATGGGCAAACCTTGCCAGTGCTGAAGATCATGATCTTTGGAATCGCCTGGGGGAGGCACGAATTTCGACCGCGGCTCTTCGGGTGACGACCAGCGGAAGGCGCATCGGGCGCGCCCCTCACGGGTTCGCAGACGCGCTGGCCGCCCACAATGAGGCCCTCGCATGACTGGCGACGAGTTGATTTCAGAACTCCGAACCGAGCTTCAACAAGAGATGCCGTTGCCGGGTCGTGGCAGCACGCTCAGCGACATTTGCGACTAGTGGAATTCGGGCGACGAGATCTCTCCCTCGCTCGAATGGCGGAAGCCCATTATGACGCAGTGGCAATCCTTGCAGCGGCAGGCCGACTCTCTACAGATAACGCGGTATACGGAGTCTGGGCCTCGGAAATTCAAGGAAAAGGTATAGAGCTTCATCGCACACGCGAAGGACTCGTCGTCAAGGGCAGCAAGATGTTTTGCAGCGGCGCGTCCTTGATTGACAAAGCTCTGGTGACGGCTACCATCCCCGATCATCAATTGATCGTGGTTGATCTTCGAGCCTCCGCCCATACGATTGCCATTGACGATCGCGACTGGAAGGTTCGCGCATTTCAAGAAACCAAGACAGCCACGGTCCGGTTCAAAAATACTCCCATATCAGAAACAGACATCATCGGGACCCCAGGCTGGTACCTAAAAAGACCCGGATTTTGGCATGGCGCCTGTGGTCCCGCAGCATGTTGGGCGGGAGGCGCGGAAGGACTGATGGATTATGCGCTGCAGCCAAATCGCAGGGACAGTCATACCTTGGCTCATCTGGGCGCCATGCAGGCGGGAGTTTGGGCGATGAAGTCATTCCTCGAAAGTGCAGGCCGGCAGATTGATGAAAGGCCGGATGACAGCGAGGGAGCGCAACGCCGCGCGCTGATCGTCCGTCATGTTATTGAGCAGGGATGCACTGACATACCGCGGCGTTTCGCGCGCGCATATGGCCCATATCCACTCTCGATGGATGGAAGCATCAGCCAACGATATGAGGAACTCGATCTGTATCTTCGTCAATCTCATGCGTAAAGAGATTTAGAGGCGCTTGCGAGAATGACACGAGATTGACCGACTTTCCGGCCGTTGGGCCACCCTCCAGATATGCGATCTCCAATATATCCGTATGAATCGTTTTCATCTCGTTCCGTTAGATACGCAGAGTCAACTGGATGACGTCCGGTATACCGATCGACGGAAGTTCTCGTCTGCATCGAAATGCGATAGGGGCTTTGAGAGGGGAGCATGTTTCATCTTTTCGCGCTATTGTCCTTGTCTATCTCGATTCTGAGCGCGGTTGTGATCTCCATCGATGAGGCCTTCAATCCACAACCAATGTGGATCATGAATGTCGTTTGGCCGGCAACCGCCCTCTACTTCGGCCCGCTTGCGCTGTTCTTTTACTTTCGAGTCGGAAGGAAACCACAGAAACAGGCGGAAGATTCAAGCCGGGAGCAAGTGCAAAAGAAGACAGAGCACATTGAAGATTGGACTCAGATTGCGATGGCCACGAGCCACTGCGGCGCTGGTTGTGCCTTGGCGGACCTCGTAACAGAGTTCGTGTTGTTCGTCTTCGGTATCACCTTGCTGGGGTCGGAACTATGGGCAAGTTATTTATGGGACTTCGTCATTGCATGGATGGTAGGGATCGCGTTTCAGTATTTCACGATCAAGCCGATGCGTAGCCTTTCGCCATCCCAGGGACTGGCAGCTGCCGCCAAAGCGGACACCTTATCAATCCTGGCATTTCAGGTCGGGATGTACGGATGGATGGCTATTGTCTACTTCGTGTTCTTTCGGCAGCCGCACTTGCACCCCAATCAGGCGACATACTGGTTCATGATGCAGATAGGGATGATTTGCGGGTTTATCACTTCCTATCCGATGAACGGCGTGCTATTGCGTATCGGCTGGAAAGAGAGAATGGGGTAGTCTCTCCAGACCTCAAGGCTATTTCTGACCCTACACAGGCAGATCAAACACCACGGTTGTTCCGCGGCTGGCGCCATCCTGATGGCTCTTGACTGTGATTTTGCCAGAATGTCTATGGACAATCTGCTCGCACATCCAGAGACCAAGGCCGGTTCTTGTCGGTCCCTTCGTCGTATTGAAAGGGTCGAACAGACGTTCGAAAGTATCTTTGTCGATGCCGACGCCATTATCGGTGACGATGATTCTGACAATCTGACCGCTTTCAACAGAAGTATCCACAAGACGAGCTTGGATACGCAGAAAGCCACTGCCGTGCATCGCATCGAGGGCATTCCCGATCAGATTGACGAAGACCTGCTTAATTTCCCCGGCATGACAAACGATCGACAGGGGCTCTTCACACTGTTTGTCGACAAGAATGCTGGCAGCATCGATTCGATGCTGATGAATCAGGAGGGCCTGATCGATGATTTCGGATAGGCGACTTGCTGAAGGTGGACCGCTCTCCTGATAGAAGCCCAGTGCTTGAGTTGTGATCTGCGCGACGCGCGCTAATTCACGGTCTGCCATGGAGAGGAACTCTGAAGCTCGTTCAGAAAGGCTCTCACTCTTGAGGAGGTACAGCAGATTAGTGAGGGCGGCGAGGGGATTGTTGATTTCATGCGCGACGCTCGCTGCGAGGCGTCCGGCAACGGCCAGCTTCTCAGTCTTGCGGATTAGTTCTTCCGAACGCTTGCGATCGGTGATTTCACGGATGATCTTCGCTCCGCCGATGATCTTCCTATTCTCGTCGCGAACCGGTGAAACCGAGACGGATACGTCAATGCGAGTTCCATCTTTTCTGCAACGCTTCGTCTCAAAGTGACTCGCTCTTTTTCCTTCTCGGATCAGTTGCAGAATGGCATCCAGTTCTTGCGCATCCCCCTCAGAGTGCAAAATGGATACGGACTGACCGATAGCTTCCGTCCGCGTGTAGCCAAACATCCGTTCGGCGCCTGCGTTCCAACTTGTAATGATCCCGTCGAGGCCCTCTCCGATAATTGCATCTTCCGAGGACTCGACGATGGCTGCCAGAAACTGGGTCGCTTCCTCTCTCGTGAAATGAGGAGCAAATTCCATCCAGGGGGGACCGGAAGGGAACAAACCTGGCGGAAGCGACGACACCCTTGACCTCCTGACGAACGAAACCTGTTATGAACTGGCGAACGCACCCGAGTAGCAACGGGAGAACCTAGGAGTTCAAGAATACAGGAGATCGAAGAAAGATCGAAGACTGCGCTGCACAGGCAGGTGCAAGAAGTCCACTCCGGTGGCATACAATTCTCATTCATGATGACGGAGATCCATTGGCCCGCGATAGCCCTTCGACTGATCCTGACGATCGTCGCGGGAGGCATTCTCGGAGCGGAACGCAGCAAGAGCGGGCACCCAGCGGGATTGCGAACCACGCTTCTGGTGACCTTGGCTGCCTCAATTTCCATGATTCAGATGAATCTGCTGATTCAGACCAACGGAAAACCTCACGATTCCTATGCCGTAATGGATCTCATGCGTCTGCCATTGGGCATTCTGACCGGCGTGGGGTTCATCGGGGCGGGCGCCATTGTCAGAAAAGACGAGATGGTTCTGGGAATCACAACGGCTGCGACCATGTGGTTTTCGACGATCGTCGGACTATGTCTTGGTGGAGGTCAGGTCGTACTTGGGAGCACGGCCACCATCATAGGCTTCCTGGTTCTCTGGGCGCTTCGTTTCGGAGAACAGCGCCTCGAAACTTACCAGCGGGGGGCCTTGACGATCATCAGCAACGGAAACAACGTTTCTGCCCAATCACTTTCCCGACTTTTGCGAACCGAACAGCTGCACATAAAGTCCGCGTCTGCGCGCTATGATGCCGAAGATCAACGCAATAAATTCCAGTTCGAAATACGGTGGCATCGTCATGAGGCAGCCGCGATGCCGGACATCGTGGAGCGCCTCAGGCAATTGCCTGGCGTCGTGACATGTGAATGGAGCGGTACTGGAAAACCGATGAACTGAATCGAGAGAAAGAGAGGCCGACTCTTACATGAAACCCAACGTCCTCGCAGCATTGATCAGCGCGATATGAGAAAGCGCCTGCGGGAAATTCCCCATGAATCGGTTTCGCATCGGATCATATTCCTCGGAGAGAAGTCCTACGTCGTTTCTTTTACGGACGAGCTTGTCAAATAGCCTCTCCGCCTCGGTCCGCCGTCCGGAACCCGCGAGATTCTGGACCATCCAGAATGAGCAAGCTACGAAGGCGGATTCACGTTCTTTCCCTTTGCCTGGTACAGTGCGATAGATGAACCCATCCCTACTCAATTTTCTCTGAATGACATCCATCGTGCTTCGGACGCGTTCATCGTCGAAGGGTATAAATCCGGAGATCGGGATGAGCAATGTGGAGGCATCTAGAACGTCCGAGTCGTAGGACTGTACAAAGCTTCCCAGTTCCTTATTGAATCCTCGCCGGCATATCTGTCGATACAGTCGATCGCGAGTGACTACCCATTCCGCACTTCTTCTGCCCTTGGTATTGACAGCTCCATGATGAAGCGCCAGCCAGGCCATGACTTTGGAGTAGGTGTAGTGCTTCTTTTCCTTCCGCTGTTCCCATAGCCCTGACGCGGGCAGATGGCAGATGGAAGCAACATGGTCAGTCAGTTCTCGTTGAAGTTGCAGAAGACGGGCGCTGGGCTGAATTCCAGCACGCTTCATGCTCATCATGGCGTCGACAACTTCACCGTATACGTCCAACTGTAGTTGGTCAGACGCTGCGTTACCCATTCGAACCGGCTGGGAACGTCGATACCCTCTCAACCACGGTAGCTCACATTCAGGAAGATGGCGCTCGCCGCGCATGCCGTACATGATCTGCATACCTCGAACGTCGCTCCCTACCGCTTGTAGCAACCAGTCGCGCCATGCCTTCGCTTCTTCGTGGTATCCCGAAGCAAGAAGGGATTCAAGCGTGAAAGCAGCGTCACGGAGCCAGCAGAAGCGATAATCCCAATTACGATCTGCTCCAAGGCGCTCCGGCAAAGAGGTCGTGGGAGCTGCGACAATACCTCCGGTGGGGCGATAGGTGAGCGCTTTGAGTGTGATCAATGAACGTTCGACCTCTTCCTGCCACGCTCCCTGATATATGTTCTGCGAGCACCATTTCGTCCAGAAAATTTCAGTCTGCTTCAATGCCTTCTGGACATTAATGCGGCGAGGTGCACGCTCATTCGCGTGGACATACGTTAATGCGAAAGAACGGTGCTGCCCCTTGCTAAGCGTGAATTCGGCGATCGCTGTATTGTCCGTGGTCTGCACCGGTTGTTGCGTTCGAAGATAAGCGATCCCCGTTCCTGCAGCTGCAGTCCAGGAATTTCCTTCATGCGGACCGGTCCATGGAACTGTCCGACCATAGTCGAAGCGGATGCACAACTCCATGCGAATTTTTAGCGTGCCTTCGAGGCAGGTGGCGATGCGCACCACATCCGAATGCATCTCTCGCACCGGCATGAAGTCCGTAAGCAAGAGAACGCCCGAAGCAGTATCGAATCGAGTTTCGAGGATGAGGCTGTGTTCCCGATATCGACGCGTTATTCGCGTGCAGGGCTCTTTGGGGGCTACCAGCCATCTGCCATTTTGCCTGGTTCCCAGAAGCGCAGCAAAGCAAGCTGGCGAGGAGAAATCAGGCCAGCACAACCAGTCGATCGAGCCGTCCTTACCGACAAGGGCGGCTGTTTCACAATCGCCAATCAGAGCATAATCTTCGATCGCCAAAGCCACGCATTCCATCCTCGTTCATTCAACGCTTTAGATGCTGTTTGGCTTCTCGTTGCGCGCATCTAAACAGATGTCGGGCTTCGACTTGGAGGAGATGGCGATGCGAGAAACGCTCCATGTGGTGATTACGGGTGCTTCAGCAGGCTTAGGCCGCGCCATAGCGCATGAATTCGGCAAGACCGGAGCTCGCGTAGGACTGATCTCTCGCGACCTGCCGGCACTCGAAGCAACGGCGGATGAAGTCAGGAAACTGGGAGGTGTAGCGGCCACCTATGCCGCCGATGTGAGTGATGACCTGGCTGTTGAGGCCGCGGCAGCTTCTTTCGAAGAACGCCTTGGTCCGATCGATATATGGCTCAACAACGCTATGGTGTCGGTATTCTCCCCAATTAAAGAAATGGAAGCCACCGAATTTCGCCGGGTCACTGAGGTGAACTATCTCGGCTATGTCCACGGCACACTCGCTGACCTGCGCCGGATGCTTCCACGAAACCGAGGACGAATTATCCAGGTCGGTTCAGCTCTTGCGGTGCGGAGCATACCTCTGCAGGCGGCCTACTGCGCCACGAAGCACGCCATTGTCGGCTTCACGGACTCGCTACGATGCGAGCTCTATCACGATAAGAGCGCTGTCAAGGCTGTCGTCGTCCACATGCCGGCGATGAACACGCCACAGTTCACTTGGGTCAAGAGCCGCCTCCCGAATCTGCCGCAGCCCGTGCCACCGATCTATGAGCCGGAAGTCGGCGCCAAGGTCATAGTGCACGCCGCGTTAACTTCATCACCCAGACGTGAATACTGGGTCGGGGGCTCGACGGTCAAAGCGATCATCGGACAAAAGCTCTTTCCCGGTTTGCTCGATGTCTATCTTGGCAAGACCGGCTATAAGGCGCAGCAACGCGAAGAAGCCGACTCGCCCGATCGGCCAAACAATGTGTGGCAGCCTGTCTCAACCTCGCTCGGCGCGCATGGACCGTTTGATACGAAATCGCGTCCCTTCAGCATCGAGGCGGAAGTGTCGAAGCATCGCGGCTGGTTTGTGTTTGGATGTGGGATTCTTGGAGCGGCTCTCTGCGCAAGAAAACTTCTCTCCCGCTAGGCAATGCGAGGATTCCCCTTGAATCGCGTGTAGGGCGGGCTGAGGTCGTAGCGAATCCCTGGTTCAGTCAGATCCCGACGATTCGAAAAGAAGGTGGCATCGCCCTGTTGGATCAGATAGTCCGCAGTCCTCGCTGCTAGCGCTTGAATTGTGAGGCCGGGGTTCGCCGATCCCTGCGTAGGCAAGATGCTCCCATCGCAAACGAACAAATTCGGAATGTCATGGGTACGTCCAAACTTGTCGACTACTGACATCGATGGATCGCTACCCATGCGGACAGCTCCGACGAGATGAGCAAACCTGGATTCCTGTACCACCTGCTTTGCTCCAGCAGCCCACATGATTTCCATGACCTTGTTCTTGCCGAACTCGATCAGCTTCTTGTCGTTGTCGTGAAGATTGAAGGTGACCTTTGCCACCGGCAAGCCATGCTGATCCTTCTCGTCGGCCAGCTCAACGCGGTTGTCCTCCCACGGAAGAATCTCGCCAAGGACACCGAGTGTGGCCCAGTGGTTGTAATCCATCATCACGCGGCGCATGCCCCAGCCCCAGGCACCCATGGCCGCCGTCATCTGTTTGGCGAAGGCTACCGGAAGTGGACCCACGGTTTGGACCGCGAAGCCTCGGGCAAAGCCGCGACGCGGGTCTGTCTCATAAAACTCTTCTGAGAGGGCATGGGCTGGCGGCGCTTTATATAGGCGAATGAGCTCTTCGAACCGACCAGCGACAACGTTTCCTGCCTGAGCCATCAGGTATTTGCCCAGCGTTCCGCTGGAGTTGGCAAGGCCATGACGGTGACCGGGACAAGCAGAATTGAGAAGAAGTCGCGGTGTTTCGATGGCGTAGCCGGAGACGATCACCGCACGAGCACGCTGGAAATGCTCTTTTCCTTCCCGGTCGAAATAGACCACCCCATCGACACGCCCGTCTTCACGCAGACTGATGCGGGAAGCCATCGAATGAGCACGAATTTCTGCGCCGTGAGTAATGGCGTCCGGTACATGGGTGATAAGCGTGCTTGCCTTTGCGCCGACTTTGCATCCCTGAAGACAAAAGCCTCGGTAGATGCAATGCGGTCGATCCCCATGTGAAGCGGAGAGGATCGCTACCGGACCGCCGGCGACCGAGCGAATACCGAGCTTCGTGCAGCCACGAACGAGTACATCGCCTACCCCGCCTAAGGGATGTGGGCCATAGGGATGACCGTGCGGATCGCCCCATGGAAACCATGCTGGCCCAGCCACAGGAATCTCTCGCTCCAGTAGTTCGTAGTATGGCTTCAGATCCCAATAGGAGATGGGCCAGTCAGCGCCCACGCCGTCCTCGGTATAGACACGGAAATCGGAAGGATGAAAGCGCGGCGCGAATGCGGCCCAGTGAACAGATCCCCCTCCAACGCCCTTGCCGCTATTATTTGCGCCTAGCGCGAGAGGATGCGTGCCGCCGGTGATGCGAAGATCGTTCCAGTAAAGCTCGTGCGATCCCTTCTCATCGCTCACCCAGTCCTTCTCTGTGTCCCAGAAGGGTCCCGCTTCAAGGCCGACCACACGTAAGCCCGCTCTCGCCAGGCGCTGAATCAGAACACCACCCGCACTCCCAACACCAACAATGCAGTAGTCAACGCATTCGTCAGCGGCAAACTTCTTCATCGGCGATGGAAGTATCTGCATCGGCCCCAATCGATGCGGCATCAGTGGCTTCCCCCGTGTCCATGAAGTGATTGGTGCTCAGGTGGAGCGTCTTGTTCTTCGAGTTGCGAAAGAGAATCTACGGGAGCATTCCACTCGTAGCGCTGTTCATCTTTCTCCCATGGTTCAGGCAGGCCGTTTTCGAGTCGCATGTAGCCGCGAGGGTATGCGGGACCGCCGAACCCTATCTCGTCCCATGCCCATGGATGCGAGTAATAAGCCGTCACGCAATCCTCCATCAACATGGCCCAGAAACGATGGATCGGCATCTTCTCCCACACTGCGTTCGCCGGATCGGGTTGGCCATCATGGATCGACTTGAGAATCAGTTCTTGGCGATGCACCGTCAGATTCACAAAGGGTTCGCGAAAGCGCTCGCGCGCCATCTCTTCGATTGCCTTTAGCCCAAGTTGATAGGCTTCCTGATCCGACGGCATATCTTCGTATCGAAAGCCGCTGATTGAATTCTTGAACAAACGTTCGTCGAGGACGGGGAGAATAGGAATCATTCGCTCCACCGAGCGATCGTCCTGCGGCATCACACGATCAATCACCGCTCCGAGCAGAGCTGCATCATCTTGCGAAAAGAACCGGATCGGCGGGACCTTTTCTATTCGGTCGGTCACCACATTCCGCGTGGCCTGTTCCCAACTTTTCTTCTGCGACACAGTGCTGAAGCCGCCGTAATATCCTGGCTGCTCAAGGTCCCGGAGTTCACCGCCCGTCGCGTGGGATGGAAAGGATTTTCTGGTCATCTCTTCTCCCTTCGCAAAAGACTGGCCATGAGGCCGAGGAACCCGCAAGCGGCAAATAACAGCGGGGCAAAGATAGGTGGGCCGTAGAGCGTGTTGTAGAGAGGCTTCTTCATGCCGCCGGGCCTGCGTGCGATACCGCGAGCGTGATAGTAGAAGCCAAGCGCCCCATCAGCCAGGGCGAGCGCGGAGACGGCTGGAAGTGCGGTGTTCGCAATGCGCCGACTCTTTATCGCGCCGACACCAACCGCCATCAGAATCGGCGTGAGAAGCACCGGTGTCCATTGCGCCTTGTAGCGGAAGTTCGTCTTGTAGTGCGAATACAGGGCTTCAAAGCCGCTGAAGAATGCCCAAAGAACAGTCAAGGCTGAAAGATGTTTTTGGAATCTTCCATGGCGTAGATCGTCGCGCCAGCCTGGATTTTCCGGAGCGATGAGATTGCCAAGCCTTTCCGTAAATCGTCCCAAGTCCTCTTCGCGCCGCAAGTAGGACGCCATCAATCCGAGATACGCACTTGTCCCGAAGAGCAACGGAGCAAAGATTGGCGGTCCCATGACGATGTTCGTGGTCGGAAGGCTCCAGCCACCGGGCTTTCTCGCGACACCCCGAACATGAAACCAGAAGCCGACGATGCCATCCGCGAGAGTCACTACGCTGACCCAACGAAGCACGGTGCGTGCAGCTACTTCGCTGAAGACCCCTAGCAGCCCTGCTCCTGCGAGCGCGCCGCTCAAAATCACTGGCGTGTACATCACCAGATTGCTATAGCTACCTTTGTAGTGCTCGTATCCAACTTCGAGGCCGCTGGCGACGCTCGTGACCGAGACGATGAGACAGAGGCTGCGTTGAAAACATCCTTCTCGCAGATGTTTGAGGATTGAGGTCGCGGCCTCGGAAAGCGGTGCCGGGAGATTTCGGTTCGCACCTCGCTCCAGTTCGGTCGTCAAGACAAAGGTCATGCCATCTCCCCATCGTCCCAAGCGACCGCCCGTGTCCATGCTCCACCTGCTCCCTGAATCAGAACTGGAAAAGCAGCGAAATGCCGTCGCTTTCCATCAAGCAATGCTTCCGGGATGCGAATGTCTTCGATGATGAGCTTCTTCGCACTCAGCAGAGCTTTATGGGCAGCGGTCTCTTTCTCCGGATCATCGAAGCCGCCGATGCTGAGTCCTTCGATTCCCACGCCGTGGATGCCGAGAGAGATCAGGTAATCCGCTCCTTCTCCACTCAGATAAGGCCAAGCAGTCAGAAACTGTTTGGTGAGAGCCCGCTTTTCTGCCCAACCCGTTTTCAGAAGAACGATCGCGCCCTGTTCGATCTGGTTAGCATGAGGTTCAAGATCCTTTGCCTCGATGCCGCTCCCTGCTTCCTTGTGCCTCAAATCGAGTGCTACGCAAGGGCCATGAAAATGGCTCAAAGGAAGTGCGTCGACAGTTTCAAGATCGGAGAAGAAATGAAACGGCGCGTCGATGTGCGTTCCCGTATGTGTCATCAACTCAAGATGCTCGACGTTCGCCGACTCAATCGCGGTGAGGTGCGGGATGGTCATGGTGCTGGGGTGAAACTTAGGCCACTGGGGCACGTTGTTGAAAATCGGCTGGCTCAAATCGTAGATCATTTGCTTCTCCACACTAGGAACTGCTCTGCATCGCGATGCTTGAAGGAGAGACCAATGCCCGGCCTCGTACGGTCAGGCATCAGTTTCCCACCACGCGGTGGCATAAACCCGTCGAAGAGCATGGCTTCGATGCGAGCGTGATCGTGAAAGTATTCGACGTGGCGGAACTGAGGAACGGCACAAGCTACGTGCATGTGAAGGGAGGGAGCACAGTGTGCGGAGATGGGGCACTCGAAGCTTGATGCAACAGCGGCTGCTTCCAGGAATCCTGTAAATCCTTTACAGCGGGTAGCGTCCAGTTGAATGACATCGACGGCCTCGGCCTCGAGCATGCGTCGAAAATAGAAGGAGTCGTACCCGTATTCGCCTGCCGCGATCTCCATCGCGGCAGGCGCGTGATCACGCACTCGCCTCAGTCCGGCAAGATCGTCGGAACTCACCGGTTCTTCAAACCAAGTGACATCGAACTCAGTAAACTTGTCCGCAAACGCCAAGGCCTCTCTCGCATGGAACGCGCCGTTGGCATCCACGAACAACTTCGCCGAAGGACCGATTGCTTCACGCGCAACCCGGACTCGATCTAAATCTGCTGCCGGATTCGCACCAATCTTCATTTTGACGCTTGTTACTCCGTCAGCAATCCAGCCGGACAACTGTGACGTCAGTTGTTGACTGTCGTAGGTGGTGAATCCGCCACTTCCATAAGCCGGCACACTGTCACTCGCCGCACCCAGCAAGTCTGCGATGGAGCGACTAAACGCTTTCGCTTTGAGATCCCACAGAGCAATATCCAATGCAGAGATTGCCATCGATGCAATTCCACGGCTTCCGTCATTACGCACCCGGGCCAGCATATTCGCCTGTATACGTGGAATATCGAGCGCTGATGAATGGAGCAGACACCTCGCCGCCAGTTGGTGCGCAACGAACGCCGTGGCTTGGTTGCCATAGGTGAACCCGAGCCCCGTCTGATTGCCGGCATGCACTTCGCAGACGATCAGTGTTGTCGAGTCCCACCTGAGCGTGCCGTCGCCCTCTGGAGCGTCCGTCGGAATCGAGTAGGCGGAAACATCCACCTTCTCCACCGCAATGTCCGGACGCTCCATCTCGACGGCTGCTCCAGTCTAAGGGCTATACGAGTTCGCGGATCTTGTCGTGCGCGTTGGTAAGTGCAATCTTCATTCGGTTAGGTTCACCACGCAACAATGCTTCACCCAGTTTGATCGCCTGGCCAGCTTTGATCTTGGCTGGCATCGGCGGAGTGAACTGATCGACAACCGCCTCAATCAGAACTGGCCCAGGACGTCCGACAACGGCATCCAGTTGAGCGCCACATGTCGCTGGGTCTTCAATCTGAATTGCTTCAATACCAGCTCCGCGGGCTATGGTGACGAAATCGGCAGGATAGAGATCGCACGCGTACTCGGGATTTCCGAGGAACACCATCTGCTCCCACTTGATCTGACCAAGTGTGTTGTTCTTGATGACGATGATCTTGATGTTGAGCTTATAGGCCGCAACGGTGATCAACTCGCCCAACAACATACTGAGACCGCCGTCGCCGATGATGCAATAGACAGGCCGGTCAGGATAGGCGACTGCTGCGGCGATGGCGTAAGGGAGTCCACATGCCATGGTCGCCAGATTGCCCGAACAACTATGCTTCTGACCTCGCAGCGCCGGCACATACCGCGCCCACCAGGTGGTGATTGTTCCGGAGTCTGAGGTGACGATTGCATTCGATGGTACTCGCTTACCAAGCTCCCAGCCGACGACTTGCGGTTTCATCGGTCTGTCGTCTCGCGTGCCTCGCTCCTCCATGAGTTTCTGCCACTCTAGCTTGGCTTTCTGGGCCTTTTCCAGGAACCCTTTACCGTGCTTCTCGAGTAGCGGTAACAAGCCGCGTAGGGTGTTCTTCGCATCACCGACGAGGCCGACGTCGACTGGATGACGAAGGCTGATGCGCTGTGGGTCGATATCCACCTGCACGCACTTGATCGATCCCGGCTCGGGCAAGAACTCGATATAGGGAAACGACGTGCCGACCATCAGGAGCGTGTCGCAACCTTCGATGGCGTCCTGGGATGGTTCCGTGCCGAGAAGTCCTATACCGCCTGTCGTGTACGGACTATCGTCAGGGACGGACGCTTTACCCAACAACGCTTTGATAATCGGGGCGCCAAGTGTTTCAGCTAGTTCTTCCAACTCCTGAGTTGCGTGTAAGGCTCCCTGGCCCGCAAGGATTGCGATCTTCTTTCCGCGATTGAGAATATCTGCAGCATGCTCCAGCTCAATTCGCGCGGGAACCTGATCGAAATACGCGGGAGTTGCAGAGGTGTGATGAATGGGATTCCGTTCCGAACGGCCCTTCTTCACTTCCTGAACCTGCACATCAACCGGAATTGTGATGTGCGCAACGCCTCGTGAGGCCAGCGCCGTGCGGATCGCGAGATCAGCCACACTTTCCATGTGAGCTCCGCTCATGATTCGCTCGTTGTAGACAGCAACGTCAACAAACAGTTTGTCGAGAGCAACATCCTGTTGTGTGAATGTGCCAATCAGGTCGCTGTGTTGGAGCCCGGTAATCGCCAATACGGGCGCATGGTCCATCTTCGCGTCATAAAGGCCGTTGAGGAGATGAATCCCTCCCGGTCCGGATGTGGCGATGCAAACCCCAAGCTTGCCGGTAAACTTTGCGTAGGCACATGCCATGAAGGCCGCAGCCTCTTCATGCCGGACGTGAATGAATCGTATCTGCTCTTTATGAGTGCGCAGGGCCTCGAAAACCCCGTTGATGCCATCACCAGGCAGACCAAAGATGGTGTCGACGCCCCACGCGAGAAGGCGCTCTACGAGTATGTCGGATGCGTTGGTCATCACTAACTCCGAAACAGATTGGTCCCACCGGGCTGGACACTCGGTTGGACGCGACTTCGTCGATAGGGGTTTGACCGAGTCATCGTTGGTCAAAAGCGCTCAAAGTCTGTCCGCCGACTGCTGGCGACGTCAGACGCCCTAACGTGAAACTCACTGTGAGCATCCAACGGGCCAGAGGGCAATAGATGCGTTCTAAACTCATCGCCGACCACCCCAAGACTTTTGCGCTCATTCTCGAAACGGGAGACGAGATTCTCTCTTCACTCAAGAAATTCGCGCATACCCAACACTTAGCAGCGAGCAGCTTCAAAGCAATCGGCGCGCTCAGCAATGTTGAGTTGGGTTGGTTCAACTGGGAGACGAAGAAGTATCAGACCGCCGTCAAGCTTGAAGAGCAAGTCGAGCTTCTCTCACTGATTGGCGACATCGCGCTCAAAGACGACGAACCACAAGTCCACGCCCATCTTGTCATTGGACGCCGCGATGGCACCGCTCATGGAGGACACCTGCTTCATGCAACTGTGCGGCCCACATGCGAGATCGTCATCACAGAGAGCCCGCAGCATCTTCAGAAAGAGATCGATCCGGAATCGGGCATTGCGCTCATTCGTATATGACACCACAACCGTAGAACGCAGAGGAGTAACGACATGGGAATCAAAGAGTTAGTCGGGATGGATTCTGAGCCTAAAGTACGGTACGCGATCGTTGGACTTGGCGACATAGCGCAAGAGGACATGATGCCCGGTGTGGATCACACCGGCAATTCACGCATCACGGCGTTGGTGACCTCAGACGCAGTAAAAGCGGACGAGCTAGGACGCAAATACGACGTCGAAGCGACCTACAGCTACGAGCAGTTTGAAGCGGCCCTTGCATCCGGAACCTTCGACGCCATCTATCTGGCAACTCCGAACTGGCGTCACGCCGAATTCATTATTCCGGCCCTCGACGCTGGAATCCACGTGCTGACGGAAAAGCCACTTGAAGTTTCTACGGCGAAGTGCAAACAGATCCTGGATGTTGCTGCGAAGTCTGCAGCGAAGTTGATGGTTGCATATCGTCTGCACTTTGAGCCAGGCACACTCGACACAATCTCACGGATTCGCGCCGGAGAACTTGGCGAAGTGCATCTGTTCGCATCGACCTTCTCGCAGTTGGTCGATCCGGACAATCACCGAGTCAAAAATGGAGAGTTAGCAGGCCCGGTATTCGACATGGGGCCTTATCCGGTCAACGCTGCCCGCTACATCTTCGAAGACGAGCCGACCGAAGTTGTGTCCGCCGTCGGAACGAGGCACCCAGAGTCAGGTTTTCCGCAGGATTTCTTTGACACCGTCGCCGTGACGCTACGCTTTCCAAAAGAGCGGTTGGCCCAATTCAACCTCTCTTACTTTGCAAGTTCCTCAAACTCACTGTTCGCCGTGGGCACCAAAGGCACGATTGAGTTGAATCCCTCCTACACTTTCGGCAGGCCGATCGAACAGACCATTGCATTTGGGAAAAAGATTGAAGACCACTCGTTTAAGAACGTTGACCACTTTGGCGGCGAGATGAAGTACTTCTCCGAATGCATCCTCAATGACGAGCATCCCGAACCTGATGGTGAAGAGGGATTTGCTGATGTACGCATCCTTGAGGGCATCGTTACCGCGCTTCAGAGCAATAAATCCGTTGTGCTGGAGCCATTCCAACGTTCACGGCGAATCGACACCGACCGCCAGAAGATGACTTTAGGCGCTGTCTCAACGCCCGAGCTCGTGCACGCTGGAAATCCAGCTCGGGGCGCAGAGAAGAAACCTAAGAACTAATCTCGCAGGTTAGTCATCGTAGCCCTAACTAGGCATTCGCCTAGGGTCTGCATGATTAATTTGGAAGAGTTCCGCATGTATGTGATCTGGTCCCATCACATGCGCATCATACCCATCACTTAGTTCGTTCTGACCTCTTCGATCGCTGCATCAGGTCGCACCTCCAGTTGAATTAGCAAACGTCCCTAGCCAGCGAGCGCCTCGCGGAGGTCTGCGGGTAGGACTGAGGAGAGACGCCATGAAAGCACTCGTGTATCACGGACCCAAGAAGGTCTCCGTCGACACCGTTCCAGACGCAAAGATCGAGAAGCATACTGACGTAGTCATCAAACTGACCACCACAAACATCTGCGGCTCAGATCTGCATATGTATGAAGGACGCACAGATGTCGAAAAAGGAAAGATCCTTGGCCACGAGAACCTCGGTGAAGTTGTCGAAGTAGGTGAGGCTGTGGACACCGTCAAGAAGGGCGACAAGGTTGTCCTTCCGTTCAACGTTGGCTGTGGGTTCTGCGCGAACTGCGAACGAGGGCTCAGCGGATATTGTTTGACGTGCGCTGATCCAAGCGTAATGCCTGGTATGGCCGGCGCAGCATATGGATTTGCAGGCATGGGCCCGTATAGCGGAGGGCAAGCGCAGTATCTGCGTGTTCCGTACGCCGACTACAACTGTTTGCAATTGCCGCCCGATGCCGACGAAAAAGAAACCGACTACGTCATGTTGTCCGATATCTTTCCTACGGGCTGGCACGCAACTCGCCTCGCCAATCTTGAACCGGGGCAATCTATCGTGATCTACGGTTCAGGCCCAGTGGGATTGATGGCCGCACTGTCGGCACGAATTCAGGGAGCGGCACAGATCTTCGTCGTTGACGACATTGATGAGAGATTAGCGCTTGCAGAGCAGATAGGCGCCACTCCTATCCATACGAAGAAAGGCAACATTGGCGACCAGATTCGTGAAGCCACCGGTGGATGGGGTGCCGATTGCGGCGCCGAATGCGTCGGTTATCAATGCACGAACGGAAGAGGAAAGGAAGTTCCCAATCTGACCATGAACGCCCTCGTAGATGCGGTAAAGGCCACAGGACAAATCGGGGTTATTGGAGTGTTCGTGCCACAGGATCCGAAGAGCGAAGATGAACTCGCGAAGAAAGGTCAGATAGCGTTCGACTTCGGCAAGTTCTGGTTCAAAGGTCAGAAGATGGGCACGGGTCAGTGCAACGTCAAAGCCTACAATCGGCGCCTACGAGATCTCATTCACCAGGGTAAGGCGAACCCTTCCTTGATCATCTCGCACGAGCTATCACTCGAAGAAGCTCCTACAGCGTACCAACACTTCGACAACCGCGACAAGGGCTGGACAAAAGTCGTGCTTCATCCGAACGCGGCCTAGATCAGAGCTGCTTCACTTCGGCCTATTGCTCGCCGAATCGACATTGTGGAGGCCGGCCGACGCCGGCTTCCACAAGTCATTTCCGTAAAAGGTTGCAGCGTGGATTGCCAGACATCCTCCTGTGGATCCTTTCAATGAAGGAGATATGTCATGAGTTCTTCGGAGAACATAATTTCCAGACGCAACCTCGTCGCAAATCTCGGCGCGGGTATCGCTGGTGCTGCCCTCACTTCTGCGGTACCAGCGTCAGCTCAGACCTCCGGTGACGGGACGGCGGCACCTTTTGTAGATCCCACGACAAAATACCCAAAGCCGCCGTATCCAGGCCAGTCGCAGCCTTGGCCAGGCCTTGCCAGCAAGATGAATCCCCGCCCAGATCACGGTGAAACCAGCTACAAGGGGTCGGGGCGACTTAAAGGTAGGAAAGCACTTATCACTGGCGGTGACTCGGGCATGGGCCGTGCTGCTGCAATCGCCTATGCGCGTGAAGGCGCCGATGTCGTCATCAGCTACTATCCATCGGAAGAGCCCGATGCCAAAGAAGTGATTCAGCTGATCAAGGCCGAGGGGCGAAAAGGGATTCCACTTCCCGGCGATTTGCGGGAAGAAGTTTATTGCAAGTCGCTTGTAGCGAGGGCCGTTGAAGGTCTTGGTGGACTCGACATCGTGGTCTCGAATGCCGGCCGCCAGCAGCAGTGCGAAGACATAATGCAGCTCACAACAGAAGCATTCGACGCAACGATCAAGACTAACATCTATGCGCCGTTCTGGATCATCAAGGCAGCCCTCCCTCATCTGCGTCCCGGCTCCGCAATTATTGCGACCACATCCGAACAAGCTTACGACCCGGCTGGCAATCTCTATGACTATGCTCAGACGAAGGCCGCGACGATGAATTACGTAAAGTCGCTCGCGAAGCAGTTTGGACCGAAAGGAATTCGAGTAAACGGCGTTGCGCCCGGCCCAATTTGGACACCTCTCCAGATATCTGGCGGTGCAACGCAAGATCACCTAATCCACTTCGGTGAGACGTATCCGCTGCGGCGGGCTGGTCAACCCGCAGAACTCGCGAGCATCTATGTGCAGCTTGCCGCCAACGACGCCAGCTACACCACCGGGAACATCTACGGAGCCGGCGGCGGGGCGGGGCAACCATAGAGTTATTGCGCCACGCGGCAAAAACACGATAGACGCGTAGCACAAATCATGATCTAGACAACGAATCAGACAAACGGAGGAACTATGCTCATCATCATTTTGATTGTGCTCATTCTGGCTGTTGGCGGCGGTGGATATTACATGGGACCTGGCGTCGGCTACTACGGTGGCGGAGGACTCGACCTTGTCCTGATCATCGTCTTGCTCTTTCTGCTCTTTGGAAGAGGCCGCTCACGACTTTAACAATGCACTTCTGCGGAGACAAACACTCAGAGGAATCTCAAGATGATGTCACGATCTCAGCTCAAAGTCTTAGTGGTCGGTACTGCAGGGCCGACCGCTGGTTTGGTGCCGGCCGAGTTGCGCAAGCGATCGAGCTATATTCGAGGTTTGGTTCACAAAAAAGACGATGAAGAGGCTGCTCTAAAACGCGGCTGTCACGAAGTTGCAATCGCGGAGTTGAGCGACGCCAAAGCTGTCGCGAAAGCGCTCGATGGTATCGACGCGGTATTCTATGTGGCGCCAGTTGAACTCAAAGATGGGGCTGCGAACTCGAACCCTCACGATATTCCCTTAATAAATCTTCACGAGTTCTAGAAGCAGATACATTTTTCTCGGGATCTCCGTCGCCCGCGAAAGTTGCGGCGTCGTTCATTCGTGTGAAACCTCGGCGATTTCCGGAATTACGTTCCAGGCGAGCGCCTGATCAAGGTGACCATCAGAGTTGAAGCTGAAGGAATTTGAACTAAAGAACTCCAGACACTTCGCTTTAAGGCTCGCGGAGCTTCGACCGAGGACTTATCGAGTGGTACTTTCGCTCCCGTTTTAAGAATGAGTGAATCATATTCATGAGAGAAAACTGGGATTTGCCGTGTTTGGCATGTCGAGCTACTCAGTGTTGAGCAATGCCCTCCAACCGCGCCGCACGCTTTGAGCCTTACCAAATGATAAAACTGACGGATGCCGATTCCAACAAAGCGAGGGGCCGGTCCAGACGAGCGCCCTGAAATCCTCAAACAGCGTCAACAGGCTAAGATGGCTGAGTCCGCCCATGCCTATGTCAGGGGCAGTACGGCCAACTTCTATGACTGGCTGAGGCGGAATAGAAAAATCATCCCCGATGGGCCGACCATCTGGATTTGCGGCGATTGTCACGTCGGCAATATCGGCCCTCTCGCGGATGCCAACGGAAAGATCGAAATTCAGATTCGGGATCTGGATCAAACTGTCATCGGCAACCCTGCACACGACCTATCCGCCTGGCTCTTTCACTGGCGACGGCTTCACGGGGCTCTGATCTGCCGGGGGTAACCGTCGCTAAAATCATGGAGCAGATGATCATTGGCAATGAGAGCGCACTCAAGGCTCCAAAGACAGCCATCGCCATGCAGGGTAAGCTCGATCCCATTCGGACTGTGCTTCATCTGTCCCGCCGCAGGAAATGGCATCATCTTGCCGAAGAGAGGATCGAAGATGTGCGTCCCCAGATTCCGCTCGGTCGGCGCTTTTGGACCCTCACTGACCAGGAGCGAGGAGCGATCAAAAAGCTGTTTGAAGAGAAGGACGTCACCAACCAGATCACCGGGTTGAAAGGCCGGAAGGATTCGGCCAAGGTACGAGTGATCGATGCCGCATATTGGGTAAAGGGGTGCAGCTCGCTTGGCCGGCTGCGATACGCGGTGCTCGCAGGAATCGGCCCGGAAAAGAATCGAAGCTACTGTCTCGTTGACTTAAAAGAAGCCGTGGCTTCCTCTGCGCCTTCTATTGAGCGCTTCGCCGGTACGGATGCCGAGCGAGTAGTGCAGGGCGCGTGCGCTCTATCTCCAAATCTTGGGGAGAGAATGGCGGCCGTTAGGCTTTTGCGAAAGGACATTGTAATGAGAGAGCTGATGCCCCAGGATCTTAAATTTGATTTAGATCTTTTGACCCGCGATGAAGCTGTCGATATCGCGAGGTTTCTAGCCGGAGTCGTGGGCAAGGCGCATGGCCGGCAGATGAATCGAAAGATGCGCTCTAAGTGGCTGGCCACGCTCGGCAGCCGGCACCCAAAGGATCTGAATGCCCCAGTTGGCTGTGGGAGTGCGTAACCTCACTCATCGCCGAACATGAAGTCGCATATCTGGAACACTGCCGTAGGTTTGCTTTGCAGTACTAGATTCTGCATGGCGAGGCGGCAGCATCCCGCTGAGTATTCGGTCTAATCGTCCGGCTGAGGCGAGCGCGTTTCTCTCGAGGGCTTATGAGCCAATCTACCTTTCAGCCCGCACAAAGCGCACCGTGTTGCGCCTTCCGCTCCGTGGCCAGCCTTGCTGATTTAGACTTCCGTCCGGTACTCGTATTCGATTCTTACGCTATTTCCCCAAAAAGCAAAAATGTCGGAGGAGTATCGCGTCTTGGCGAAGTTTGCCTCGGAGCCTCGATGAGTCAGTCATTCATTCATGAGGCATCATGCTCGGACTATCTGGACGGCTGTGAACGAACGATACGCATCCGTTCAACCTGCCGTCATTGTGGTGAGTCGAGAATTGTGTCGGCATTCAAGGGGCCTTTAGGAGAGGGGGGACTCACACGCCCGCACTTCTCAAAATGAGAAGAGTGTGGAAGACCGAAAAACCCGGAAAGCGAATGCGACGCACCGTCCCATGCCGACCGATGATTAAGTCGATCCTGTTTCAAGGTTCAAGTCGGCGACCCACTAACATTGGAAGGAAAAGCCCCTCGGTGGCCTAAGCTGAGGAGCCCTTGATCGGCAGTCGCGAAACTTAAGCCTGCGTTGAAAACTCGCTTGACTGACTCTTCGCTGCCGTACGAGTACACACATGGATTGTCGCAGTGATGGGTTCTGGATGAACCTGTGGCTTTGGTCCGCATTAGCGGAGCAGTTGCTTCCATCACGAGGCCCAATGGAGGGCGCGAGAGGACTGATCGCCAGCGGTGGTACGAACGTCTTTCTGTGTCCCTTGTGGGGTTAACAACATTTTGAGCGTCGTGCAACTCACTGACGTTACGAAGATTCCCATTGAATGTGTTTGCACTTTAAAACCACCATCGGAGCACCCATGCGCACCCCCAAAACAACTCTCTGCTGTACCGCCCTTGCGATAATCTCGCTGTCCGTGACAATAGGCGCACGAGCGCAGTCAGACGATGATAAGAAGTTTCTCGCCACTGCCGCCCAGTCCGGTGTCAATGAGATTAAGCTCAGCCAACTCGCGGAAGAGAAGGCCTCAAATGCGGATGTCAAGGCTTTCGCGCACAAAATGGTGGTTGAGCACAAAAGACTCTCGGCGCAGATGAAACCGTTTGTTACTGAGTGGTCCATCGCGCCCCCGACAGACTTGGACGACGATCACAAAAAGGAATATGCGAAGCTCAACGGCCTGTCAGGTGGAGACTTTGATAAGGAGTACATCGATGAGATGGTGAGCGACCACGCCACTGCGCTGAGGGACTTCACTTCAGAGGCAAAAGATACCAAGGATGTAAAATTCCGCGCCGCGGTATTGAAGGGCAAGACGGTCGTGGCTGCTCACAAGAATATGGCCTACGACTTGAAGAAAAAGCTGTAACTGGTATGACAATTTCAAGCGCAAGGGCCCAGCACGAGCTGGGCCTTTGGAGACGTAAGCTATCAAGAGAGGAAAAGCATGCTCATCGCTATATTGGTCGTCCTAATAATCCTGGTGGTGGCCTGACCGAAGTTTTGTACAGTTGGATTGTTAGTGTAGCGCAGCGATCTCCGAGTTCGGATCGAAGCAGGATATGGCAGGCGGAGGAGGCGTGAGCGTAGCGAACGGCTCCTCCGCCTGCCGAGTGGTCGATGCCAGCCGTACCTCTGGCGCTGGTGGTCGATAGCCCAGCGAGGAGTGCGGGCGGACGGTGTTGTAGTGCTTGCGCAGCGTTCGGCGAGCACACGCAGCTCTTTCATCGAGTAGAAGATCTCACCGTTCAGGAACTCGTCACGCATCTTGGAGTGGAAGCTCTCGCAGTAGCCGTTCTCCCAAGGAGAGCCAGGTTCGATGTAGGCCGTCTTCGCGCCCGTATCCGCAAGCCATTTGCGAAGATCATGCGCAACGAACTCGGGCCCGTTGTCTGATCGCAGATGCCCAGGAACGCCCTTGGCCACCATCGCATCGGCCAGCGCACCGATAACCTTCGCAGACGACCATCTCCGTTCGAACCGCACCAGCAGCGCTTCTCTCGTGTGCTCGTCGATCAGGTTCAGCGTCCTGGCCATGCGGCCATCGTGCGTGCGCACACTCACGAAGTCATAGCTCCACACATGGTTCACATGTGTAGGACGCAGCCGCACGCACGAGCCGTCGTTGAACCACAGCCTGCCACGCGGCTTCTGTTTCTGCGGGACCTTCAGCCCTTCGCATCGCCAGATCCGTTCCACGCGATCCGTGCCGACCGTCCAGCCGGCATGCACCAGCAGCGCCGTGATGCGTCGATAGCCATACCGGCCATACTGGCCAGCCAGAGTGACGATCGCGCGGGTAAGTTGATCTTCATCCGCCCGTTGCGTCGGCCGGTAGCGCTGCGTGCCGCGTGGCTGACAAGCCAGACGGCACGCTCGTCGCTCCGTGAGACCGTGTCGCTGCCGCGCATGCTCCGCAGCCTGTCGCCGACGCGCCGGGCTTAGAAGTTTCCCGAGGCGAAGTCCTTCAACACAAGGTTATCCAGGCTCAGGTTCGCAACCAGCCGCTTCAGCTTTGCGTTCTCCGCCTCGAGTTCCTTCAACCGCTTCGCCTGGTCGACCTGCAAGCCGCCGTACTCCTTGCGCCAGCGGTAGTATGTCTGCTCTGTAATCAATGCTTCCTTGCAGGCCTGAACCGTCGTCTTCCCGTTCGCAACTCCCACTTCGATCTGGCGAAGAAGGTTCACTACCTGCTCCGCGCTATGCTTCTTGCCCCTCGGCATATCCTGCTCCTCGTACTCAGTCTCTATCACTCAGTCTGGGACAAATTTCGCCGGGCAGACCACTGCGCGCAAGCGTGCTTCTGAGTCGGTTGCCGGAGCTCTTCGATTTCATTTCCGAGGCTTTGGGCTCAGCGTCCCTGCATGAGGTTTATGGATTAAGAGGCCGCATCGGAATGATTCGCGAATATGTCACCGAATGTCTGGAACGGATTCTTCACCTTGACCTTCCCGAAACGGTACTCCATGGTGACCTGAATCTGGGCAACATTGTCAGAACCGTGGACGGAAGATGTCAGTTCATCGATTGGAGCGAGACGTATGTGGGGACTTGCGTGGCAGCGCTCCCGCAACTGCTTCAGTTGGGTGCGCCTGGAAGCGCCGACTCGTCCTATCTTGATTCGGAGAACCTGAAGCGTCTTTATCTGATGACGTGGCGGCAAACCCGACAGACAGCGGCCCTAGAGAAATCTCTTCCGTACATTCCGGTGCTCGGCGCCATATCAGCGTTACACGGGCGTGGAGATTGGCTGCCTTCGTCGGAACGAAGAAGCGCGCGTTGGGAGTTTACGCGCAGGCTTGTCACTAAGCTGGATCGCACGTCGAATCCGATTCCATCCGGGGCCTGTGATGTCGTTGGTAGAACGCAAGGAACGAAATCTGTCGAGCGATTGTCGTCCTTTGGAAATGAGGGCGAAGCTGTCAGTTGTTGAGAGCTGGCTGCTACTCCTGTCTGTCGAGACGAGACTGCATGTTTTGGGATTTCGTTCCTTGCATCGATATGTTCGTGGTCAGAAAGTACGAACGTCGAAATTGCGGTTTCCGCTATCGGTGGAGAGATTGAACTTAGCGATCAACCTTGCCTGCGTCTTTTCTGTTAGGAAGACCACTCTGCTCGAACGCTCGGCGGCGTCGACACTGCTTCTGCGGCGGCACGGCTTTGATGCCAGCCTTGTGATCGGAGTGCAGGTATTGCCATATGAGTCGCATGCCGGGGTGGAAATAGATGGCAAGGTCGTCAGCGATGACGAGAAGCTGCCAGAGGTTTATCGCGTGCTGGAACGGTGCTGAGAGGGAATCGGTATGAGTACGATCTTCGGAAAGCTGACGTTCGATGGACGGCCGATCGAGATGGATGAACTCACGGCGCTCAGTGCTCGGACGGAGCATTATGCGCCGGACGGCAGCTCCTTATTCGTTGAGAAGCAACTTGGAATGGGATATCAGGTGTGTCACACTCACAAGCTGTCCGGAATCGAGAAGCAACCACTCGCTGGCGAGCAAGCCTGCATGCCGAGCTGGGACGGCCGCCTGGATAATAGGGACGAACTCTCCGGTCTGCTTGGAAAACGGGCCTCGCTCGCGGCTGACTCCCAAATTGTCCTCGAGGCCTTTGAACGTTGGGGAGAGAACTGTTTTGCGCACCTACTGGGCGATTGGTCGCTTGCTCTGTGGTCAGCTAAGGAGCGGTCTCTCTATCTCGCGCGGGATCATGCCGGCAGCCCAACACTCTACTTCGAACAGACAGCGAATGGAGTCAATTGGTCCACGCACCTCGAGACCTTCGTGGCGAATGCCAAGACCTATGTATTCGATCAGAGGTATGCTGCCGCTTATCTCATGAATCTCCCAATCGGAGAACGGACGCCCTACAAAGGCATCGAAGCCGCTCCTGCTGCCCACTGGTTGCGATTCAAGGACGGTCACCGCGTAGCAGTTCGATACTGGACTCCACTGTTCCGAGACAAGATTCGTTACACGAGTGATGTCGACTATGAGCGACATTTCTTCGCCCTGTTCCAGCAAGCGGTGGCGCGGCGATGCGCTCCGGGAGAACCGGTAATTGCCCAATTGAGTGGAGGTCTGGATTCAAGCTCGATTGTTACCATGTAGGACTGGATACGCAGGCAATCAGGGGCAACCTCGGACGAGCTGATCGATACGGTTTCCTACTACGACGATTCGGAGTTGAATTGGAATGAGAGACCATACTTCACCGCAATGGAGCGGCAGCGGGGGAAGGCCGGCGTTCATGTGCCTGCACTCTTCTCAGCTCGGACGCTCGAGAAGCCCGAAAGGGAATACTTACTCCCTGGAGCCGATGCGAGCACTAAGGCACGGGAAGAACGACTCGAGAACGCAATAGAACCCGGCCGTTATCGGGCGGTGGTCTCGGGAATTGGCGGAGACGAGTTGTTGGGTGGCCCGATCAATCCGCTTCCGGAATTGGCAGATCTGCTGGTATTAGGAAAGCTTCATCGTTTTCTAAAGCAATCCGTCGCCTGGTGCCTGACAGAAAGGGCACCGATCCTCCATCTTGTTCCGGAGGTCGTTGGGTTCAGCCTCAAAAGGTACTCTGGCTGGAATGGGACGAGTGATAGCGATCCACGCTGGTACACCCAGAATCTTCTTAGGGCGTTTCCTCAACAACGCAATCGCATGCGAAGGGATCGCATCGGTCTTCTGCCAAGCTGCCTCGAAGGCGAGATGATGTGGACGTCGCTCCTCGAGACACAGCCCCATCGTTTTCCGGCGATCACGGTGCGGTATGAATACCGCTATCCACTACTCGATAGGGAACTGGTGGAATTTGTTCTGCGGGTGCCTCCGGAACAGATCAGAAGTCCCGAAAACCGCCGCTCGTTGATGCGGCGAGCGATGGGAGCGATCCTTCCCACGGAAATCCTGGAACGCAGAAAGAAGGCGTTTCCCGCGCAGGCGAACTCGCGCTTACTTGCCGAGCATCGGGTGGAGATCGAATCTCTGTTTCGTGGCTCGCGCCTGGCTTCCCTTGGGTACATCGACGAGAGGAAATTCCTATCCGCTTTTTCAAGTTCCAATTTTCATCAGTCTCCAGTGCTGATGAGAATGATCGGGCTCGAGCTCTGGCTAAGAAATGACCTGGTGACGACATAACGATCCCTGCCGAAGCTCAAGGGGATCCGTGTGAAGAGAAGACTCATGAAATTCGCTCCGCGCGGAAATTCAGCAACATGAGGTGCACGATGAAATATACTCCTCCAGCAATCATGAAGGTCGAAAGCACGAACGCTGCCTTCGCTAAGAAGCAGTCCAACGCGGTCTTCGCAAGCGTGAAGATCGGCCTGAACCCTGATGGTGCGGACACGCAGTCCGCTTCGTCTGGCTACGTCGCGAACGCCTAACCGCCAACTTAGAATGGGGTGGACGGAGAAGCTTCCGTCCGCCCCATTTTATTTTCAATGCATTTCGAGTTCTCGCTACTGCTCGACTCTGCGTTCACCATAAGCTAAATAAAATCCGGCCGGAACCAAAAAAATCGTTAGAACTACCGAAAGAGTCAATCCTCCAATGAGGGCCTGAGCCAGTGGGGCATAAGCCTCGCTTCCTTCGCCCATTTTTAGAGCCATCGGCAGCAAGCCGATCAAAGTTGCCAACGAGGTCATCAGGATTGGACGTAGGCGCACCCGGCAGGAGGTGATGATCGCTTCACGAACGCTCTTTCCTGCCTTTAGAAGATGGTGGGCAAACTCGACGATAAGAATACTGTTTGAGAGTGCGATGCCTGCGAGCATGACGACACCCATCAGCGACATGACATTGAGGGTTGTACCCCATATCAGTAGTGCCAGAATCACACCTATGATTCCCGGCGGCAGCGCCAGCATGATGATGAAGGGGTCAACGACGGATCGAAACTGCGCGACGAGGATCAGGTAAAGCAGCAGCACTGAAAGCGTAAGACCAATGGCGAAACTGCGGAAAGAAGCATTCATGGAGGCGACACTTCCCGTAATGGCTACGTCGATGCCGTGCGGGGGAGTCGCCCTATCGACAATGGCCTGTATCTGCGAAGCGATGCGGCCCAGGTCTTCATTCTGGGGACGCACATAGATATCAATCACCCGGCGGATCTGGGTGTGATCCATCTCTGTCGGCGCGTTGAATCGTTGAATATCGGCGACCATATCGAGGCGCGTGGGGCGATTGATGTGTTCGCCGTGAAGCGGAATGGCACGAAGATCGTCAAGTGACTTGATTTGGCCCTCCCTGTACATCACGGTCAGGAAATAGTTATTCCCGCTCTTCGGATCGATCCATATGCTGGGCGCAATCATCTGATTGGAGGTTAAAGCGGTAATGATGTTCGATACTACTTCCTTTTCACTCAATCCCAACTCGCTAGCACGTGTGCGATTGATAGAAATTTGCAGGGAGGGGTAGTCGATGTCTTGCGGGATGTATGCGTCCGCTACGCCGCTCACTGCGCGTATCTGGCTGGCCAGACGCTGGGCGGTGGCATAGTCGGCTGTCATGTCGTTGCCGGTCACACGTACATCGATGGGCGCGGGCGCTCCCATGTTCAGGACACCGTCGACGAGGCTCCCGGATGAGTAGAAGGTCTGTAGCTCGGGCAGCTCTTTCGCGATGGCCTTTTTCACTTCATCGATGTAGGTAAAGCTGCTGACCTTGTGGTCCGGGTTCAAAGCTACCTGAGTAAAACCAGTGTGCATAGCCGAGTTTGTGGAGAAGAGTGCGGAGAACCCGGGATCCACACCGACGTTCGTGACGGTCATCGAAAGGTCGTGAGGAGACACCACGCGGCGAACAATGGCCTCGAGCGTTGCTGCCTCCTGTTCCGTCGCATCAAGCTTCGTGCCCGATGGAGATTTGAACTGGATGACCATCTGTCCTGCATCCGTTCTGGGAAAGAACGAAAGACCAAGCAAAGGAAAGAGGAGCAGACTCAGCAAGAAAACGACGCCAAAACCTGCCAGTGTTGCACGAGGAGAATCAAGCGCCTTGCTTACCAGGATGTCGTAATGACGAAGCATGGCATCGAAGCCCGCGGTAAAACGGGCGTTGAACCGTGCCCACAGACCTCGGTGGCTTTTGGCAACGGCAGGGGAGATGCTGCGCTCTTCTTCTGCCGATTCGTGAACAACATCTCCATGGGCGCTCTTGATGAAGTTTGCACAGAATAGAGGTACGACCGTGAGCGCGACAAAATAGGACGCGAACAGCGAGACGACTACCGCCAAGGCTAATGCTGAAAAAAGAAACCTGCTGACTCCATAAAGCATGGTGACAGGGAAAAACACAACCACCGTAGTGAGCGTGCCGGCGAGCACTGGCAACGCAACCTCTTTGCCGCCGTCTTCCGCCGCCTTCCGTGGCGACTCGCCTTCTTCCAGATGGCGGAAGATGTTTTCGAGTACGACGACAGAATTGTCAATGAGGCGGGAGAGTGCAAGCGCCAGGCCGCCAAGCACCATGCTGTTAACGGAGCTTCCCGCGAGATTGAGCACGAAGAACGTAGCCAGTAGCGAGAGCGGAATCGAGAAGAAGACCGCGGCGGTCGCTCGCATGCTGCCCAGGAAAATCAGGATCATCAGGCAGGTCAGAAAGAGTCCAACGCCACCCTCGTGCAGGAGTGTTTCGATGGCCGTTTTGACGAAGCGGGACTGATCGAAAACAACCTCGCTTGTGAGAGATGCTGGAACATCGTAGAGTTTCTTCAGCGTTGCCCTCACTCCATTTACGATCGCGATGGTATTGGAGTCAGCACCTGCTTTGAAGATAGGCAGGTATACAGCTCTCTGGCCGTTCACTCGGACGATGTTGTACTGCAGCCCGAATGAGTCCTGCGGCGTCGCTACGTCGCCGACCCGAACAGGTGACTGCCCAACCATTTTGAGCGGCACCTGTGCGATGTCCGATGCTCCTTTGAGCATTGAGTTTGTGTAGATGTCGTAGTCGTAGCGGCCGATCTGTACATCGCCAGCGGGCAGGATGACATTTGCGTCGTTGACTGCACGCACAACGTCCATCGGGCTGAGTTGGTTGGCTTCGAGCTTGTAAGGATCTGCATATAACATGATCTGGCGCCAACGCCCTCCAAAGGGCTGTGGCACCGATGCTCCCGGAACACTGGCGAGCTGGTTGCGGACAAAGTTCTGGCCGATGTCTTTCAGTGTGCTTTCGTTCAAGCCGGCACCGCTAAGAGGAACAAGCGCGACAGGAACGCTGGAGGCATCTTGTTTGAGTACGATGGGCGGGTACGTGCCTGGCGGCATATCGCGAAGATCGCTCATCGCGAGCGACGAGATAGTAGATGCGTCCGCATCCGGATCGGTACCGGTGCGAAAGTACACTTTGATCAAGCTAACGCCGGGCAAGGAACGCGACTCCATATGATCGATGCCCGACGCCAATGTAAATTGGCGCTCGAGGTGATAAGTGATGTTGGTCTCGATCTGCTGTGGCGGCATGCCGGAGTAAAACGTTGCGACTGCAACGACGGGCAGTTTTACGGGCGGAAACATATCCACCGGCATATCGGCAACGCTGACCGTGCCAAGAATCATGACGACCAGGCATACGACGACAATCAGATATGGATTACGGATTGAAAATCCCGACATGCTTCCCGCTGGTTCCTTTCGTTAGGACTGGGACGTTGAAGACTCGTAGGCAGCAGGCTGCGCATCGACCTGTTGCCCATCTGAAAGCCCGGTGTGACGGCCAACGACGACCTTGTCGCCAGCCCGGACTCCAGAGAGGATTTCCACGTGAGTAGGTGTCTGGAGGCCGACGGTGATGGTTGCAAGGTGGATCACACCGTTACGCACGACGTATACCTGTTGCACGCTGGTGCCGAGACCGTCGACCGCATCGATGGGAACGCTCAGCACGTTGTGCCGGTTGGCCAGGTGAAGGTGAACCTCAGCGTACATTCCGGGGAGCAGCAAATTGTCCGGGTTCGACACGTCGACTTCGGTATCCATGGTGCGCGTGGACATCTGTACGGAATTTGAGTAACGGGTGACTTTACCCTTCAGCGTTTTCCCCAAACTAACCACGTCGACGTCGACGGATTCGCCGTCGCGAATTCCGGCCACATCTGCGACGGGAACCGGCAGAATGAGCCGGAGCAGATCGTTCTGTGCGAGGCTGACTACGGGCATGGACTGCGTCTGTGAAGAAATGCCTGCCTGAATCATGGAGCCGGTATTGGCATAGCGCTTTGTCACAACGCCGGTGAACGGAGCCCGAATGGTTGCATATTGCATCATCGTTTGAGCGCGGGCATATTCGGAATCTGCTTCGGCTTTGCGTTCCTGGGCCGCCTTCAGTTCGGAATTGGCACTCGCAAGCTGTGCAGTTGCTTCGAGGCTGCGTGACTGGGCTACGTCTATGTCCTGCCTCGGCACTAAACCCTTGTCACGTTTGGCCACATCCTGGATGCGCTGGAAGGATAGTGAGGCGATATTTGCGCCTGCTTCGGCGCGTTGTACCGAAGCATGAGCAGTTACGATCGCAGCCTCAGCGGCGGCGACTCCGGCCTTTGCCCGCGCGACGTCATCTCTGATCTCGGGCACTTCAAGCGTTGCAAGCACGGCATTCGTGCGGACATGATCGCCTATGTCCACGTTGATCTGTTTCACGTAACCTGCCACCTTGGCCATTACATCCACTTCCTGGAAAGGATGAAACTCAGCCGTGAGTATCAGGTCGTTTTCAAGCGTCGCAGGCCCGACAGTAGCCACAGGAACGGTGGTTAGCACGGCGGACTGCTGTTTAGACTGACGGCAGGCAGTCAGTGACAGCGCGATTATGCTGAGCCAAAGGGTATGTCTCACGTGCTTCATGCGTTGTGCCTCTTAGTTCAAGAGACCGGCAGCGAAATCGAGTTCAGCGCGCCTGCTCAGGTAGGTGTAGTTGGAGTCGGCCGCTGAGATTTCTGCGGAGGTTTCGTTCAGTTGTGCTTCATTCAGCTCCACGATGCTGCCGAGTCCCGCATCGTAGCGGTCCTGGGCCAGGTGCAGAGCTTCCTTGCTTTGCGCTACCAGCCGCGCTGTCACATCCAGACTCTTTTGAGCTTCGTCGGCGCGAAACCATGCGTCCCGCACCTGCTCACTCACTTCGAGCCGAACGGCCTGAACGTCGCGGCTTCGTGCCTCTGCTTCCTGTGTGGCCTCGGCGCGGCGTGCTGCGAACAGACCACCGTTCAACACGGGAACGTTCAGATTGAAGCCGATCCCCGCATAACTGTCCTGCAGGGTGCGATCGCGATACGGGATCTGGCCAGCAGCTGCGAGGATATTCAACGTGGGGTAGCTAAGGCGTTTTTCAGCTGCCGCGAAGTGTTGTGCAGCCTGTTGCTGCGATTGTGCGGCCCCAAGGTCCGCACGGAACGAATATCCCTGCTGGATCAATTCATCCGGAGATGGAGGTAGTGGCCCAGGATTTGTTTCGTCGGCCAGCATGGCTGTTACAGGCTGATCCATACCCATGGCCGTGCCGAGACGCGCACGCTGTTGAGCCACCGCACTCCGTGCATGGACCACTGCGAGATCTGCTTCGCTCACAAGGACATTTGCGAAATGTACATCCAGTGAAGAGCGCAGTTCGCTCTTCGCCAGGGCAGTGAGCTGCCGTGCGACCAGCGCACGATTATCGCGTGCAGCCTGGGAAGCCTGTAGCACAGCTTCCGCTCCCAGTACCTGGAAGAAAGCTTCTCGCACATTCAGGCGGACCTGCGCCCGGGTCAACGTAGCGATTTCTCCCTGCGCCTGCGCGGTGGCTTTCGCACTGCCGATCAAGGCGCTGGTGCGGCCAAAGTCCATCACAAGCTGCGAGAGATTGCCCCCGTAGGCGAGCCGATCCGAAATGGATGATGTCGTGATGTTGCCGGCGGCCGTAGAAGTTCCGGTATCGGCAACCTGCGCGCCGGTTGCATTGAAATTGACAATTGGCATGAGTGCGGACCTCGCTTCACGAATCCGCTCTGCAGATGCCCTCGCTCTGAGCTGAGCCGCGAGCATACGCGGCTGGTTCGCAAGCGCGGTCGCTTCAGCCTGCACAAGCGTCATGGCCTGTGCTGTGACTGATGGTTTTGTCGCCTGCCCAAACAACTCACCGCAGCAAGACATAGCGAGCATAACGAAGGGAAAAGATGCGCGCAGCATGAGCGTGAGACGATGGCTGCACTGAGAGCTGCGCGATCCTGGCGAGCGGTGGTCTACATGCCTTTCCACCTTCAGCATTGTTTTTGGCTTCTCCTGGATGTTGTGCGCCTATCGAGCCGCAACGTTCTGCTGAGTCGATAACACCTCGAGTAGCGCGGTGCTTCCGCTCCACACCTTGGGAGAACCATGCGATGAGACCAGCGTGAGGGTGGAAGGAGTGCTCGAAGAGCCGAATTCCGTTGCTGCAGTTCCCACAAACCCATACTGCCCACAAGCCGATGCAGAATAAATACCGACAGAGACTTCCGTGTCGCTACCATCACAGCGACCGCTTGCGATGAGGTGTGCATATACGCCGCCCCGCTTGTTGTAAGCGACGACATCTCCGTCTGCGTTCCGCACCTCTTTTTCGAAGGGTGTCAATTGGTCGCCGCCGATCTGTGTTGTGGTTCCTGACGAATCGATATCCGATGCCTGCGGCTGAAGCGCTTCGCGGCTGGTGATCGGATCGGCCATGGCCCGAACCGTCACATCGAGGGGCACTGCTGTGCCGCGAATCTGTACGGAATCGAAGTGTACGGTGAGAACGGATGCCTTTTGGCGGGCATATGGTGTCTTGTCGTAGGTAAAACCGACCGCGGACGCGATATGTCCGGAGACCCTTGCGCCTTTGGGAAGCGAGGCTCCATTGGGAAGCTCAACCTGCTGTGTCGTCTTCGCTGATACGGTATCCCCGACCTTCGAATGGTCGGCGCTGATCGTTCGCGTGAAAACAATGGGAATGGTTGTCGGGGCCTGCAAGGCGGGGCCAGATGAAGCTGTCTGGGCAAGTGCCGCGGAGCAGGACAGGAGCAGGGCAGAAAGCGCTACGCGATGGATCATGGATCACCTCCGTTGCCAAGGAATCTTGGCTATTCGCAGTGAAACACCAGGTTCTCTGACGGCACCTTACAAAACTCTGACATCATCCCTTTACCTATTGCCTCGCTCCTCAGCTTGAGAAATCATGATGTTAGAGCGTTATGGTGACTGGAACAGCACGCGTAAGGATCTTGATTATCGAGGACGACCGGAAACTTGCCGCCGCCTTGAGAGCGGGTATCGAAGCTGTAGGGTATGAAGTTCTGACCGCAGCTTCCGGCGAAGAAGGCTTCTTTCTTGTGCACAGCGTGCGCCCTGATCTTCTAGTGCTCGATCTCACTCTGCCCAGTCGAAATGGATTGGACATTCTGCAGCAAATTCGCGCAGAAGGTATCGACATCCGCGTGCTTATTCTCACCTCGCACGACACGGTCGAGGACAGGGTTGCAGGCCTGAAGACCGGAGCGGATGATTATCTCGGCAAACCGTTCTCCTTCCCGGAACTGGTAGCGCGCATCGATGCTTTACTTCGCCGCTTTGCAGCCACAACGCCATCTACTCTCCTTACGATTGCCGATCTTGCGATCGATACACGAGCACGAACCGCAACGCGGAGCGGGCGAAAGCTCGATCTGACGGCGCGGGAATTTGATCTAGTGCTTTATCTTGCGGAAAACCATGGACGCACGGTTTCCCGCGAAATGCTGGCGCGGGATGTCTGGCGGGAGACCTCGCGGTACACACCCATCGACAACGTAATCGATGTACAGATAGCCCGCCTGCGACGAAAAATCGACGATCCCTTTCAGGTAAAGCTGCTTCAGACGATTCGAGGGATGGGGTTCAGCCTGCAGGAGACGCAGCCGTGAAGTTTTTGCGACCGACCAGCCTGCGCAGCCGCCTGACACTGTGGTACGTGTCGATCCTGGCCGTGCTGCTTTTTGTATATGCCGCACTGGTCTTCGTTTTTCAATATGGGGTGCTGTCGCGTCAACTCCTTCATGATGAAGTACAAGATATCGTCACTGTTGAAGGTCTCTTGCACTTCGCCAACGATGGCACATTGCGTCTGAGCCAGGATTACTTTTCGCGTCCGCAATCGCACCTGCTGGTCGACAGACTTATGGAGGTGCGTGACCTGGATGGCAATGTGCTCTACCGTAGCCCCACGTTGAAAGGCATGCCGCTGGGAGGAGTTAATCGCAGGCACGAGGGCGATACAGGTTTCGATGAGCGAATCGTGCAATTGGAAGACGGCACGCATGTCTTTCTCGTAAGCCACATGCACTCCCTGCAAGGGAAAGCTTTATTGATCCGTCTTGGATACAGCCTGGCCCCACTGCGCGCGCGAATGATGCAGTTTCTGCTGCTCCTGCTCGTAGCGATTCCTCTGGCACTCCTTCTTGCCGGCGTGGCCGGTCAGTTGATTGCCCGCAGTGCGCTTCGACCGCTTGAGAACATGACTCAACTGGCCGCAGGCCTTACCGCCAATCGCCTGAGCGGACGACTGGAAATACTCAATCCTGAAGATGAGCTTGGCCTTATGGCCAAGGTATTCAACCAGCTTCTGGATCGCCTGGAGCAGGCATTTCAGCAGCTACAGCGTTTTACCGCGGACGCTGCGCATGAGCTTCGTGCGCCGCTCGCGGCACTGCGGGCGGTCGGGGAAGTCGCCCTCGAGCGGAACGCGGGCGAAGACGCTTGTCGCCGTGCTCTGGGAGACATCCTAGAAGAAACGCAACGTCTCAGTGAGACGATTGACAGTCTCCTTCTACTCGCCCGGGCAGAGGCCACGCAAAACTCGTCTGAGACGGAAACCTTTCAGGTGACCGTACTCAGCGACGAAGTCGTGGATCTGCTCAGCGTCGTTCTCGAGGAGAAAAAGATCACAGTTCTGCGCATTGTCGAACTAACTCAGCGGTCGCTCGTGCAGGCAAATCGCAAACTGTTGCGCGTGGCAATTCTTAATGTTCTACATAACGCGCTTAAGTTTTCTCCCGACAACTCTATTCTGCGCATCGGCTATGAATACGTGGAAGGTACTTCACCAAAGCTTCGTGTCACCATCCACGACTCAGGACCAGGGCTCCAGAAGGGTGAGCACGAAAAGGTATTCGATCGCTTTTACACTGGTCCGGATTCGTCGGCATCTCCACACCGGGGTATGGGACTTGGCCTATCCATCGCCAAACTAATCGTAACGAGGGACGGGGGAGCGATCTGGTTCGATACCGCTGTCGAGCGTGGTGCAAAATGCGTCATTGAACTACCTCCTGCAGATATCAAGCCGCAGATCGGAGTCTAGAAGAGTCCTGCACATCCGTGGAAGCTGTAGAGCCGCTTTCCATCTCCCGTTTTCTCTCTGATTCAGCGCGAGACCGAGCTTTTCCAATGCGACCAGTGTTCGTAAGTGTCTTCTTTTCAGGTGACAAGTCTCGATCGTTCTGCAGCCAGAAGCGAGATCAATCGACATTCCCTTGTTGGGAAGCGAGAAGCTGGTGTGGCTGCTGCAAAATGTGCTGATTGTCGGGATGTAGACCAGATCGACAGCCTTTCCCTGTTGATAGAGGGAAGTGAAGCCGGAAGGCCCGTTGATGGACAATATTGCCGGAACTGACGACCATGAACCATAACTATCGGCGGGCGTTCATTCTTTACTTGAAGGACCAAATCAGGGTGGCTGGTATAGGTCTTCTGGACCTCCGGTCCACCGCGCCATCCCTTGGTTCGATTGACGCAGCTCGACGTGTGTTGATAAGTTAGGTTTAATGAAGCGCGTTCAACAATCCGACTGCCGTTGTTGTTGTCGCTTCGTCTCACCGCTCGGTGAATGATCAGGTTTTCCCGCCTCGCCTGGAATGTTCTTTCTACTTCCGCTAAGGCGACCCGCCTCATCCGCCGTCTCTAGTCCAATATTTTGATTGGATTCTCCGGCTCCGGTCTCTCTCGATTACGAATAAGGATCAGTTCGATATGCAAGTTCCGTTCTTTCCGGCGGGCGCGTCGCGCCGTCTTAGAAGCTTTTTGCCAGTGTTTGCCTATGCATTGCTTGCTGCCTTAGTGGTGCTCCTCCCGGCATTTTCCGCGTTTGGCCAGATCGTTACCGCGTCAGTCCGGGGTACAGTTCAAGACCCTGGAGGCGCCGTGATCGCGGGTGCGTCGGTAGACGCACTCAATACCGCTACCGGAGTACGCAACCATGTTGTTGCCGATGGCGGGGGCCGATTTGTATTCGCCTCGCTCGCGCCCGGAGGTCCGTACACGATCACGGTGACAGCTAACGGCTTCAAGAGCGAGGATCGCACCGGTATTCATCTCGAGGTGAACCAAGTCGTGGACTTGGAGATCCCGCTGCAGCTTGGTAGCTCACAACAGCGCGTGGAAGTACACGCAGATGCAACCCAGCTCGAAACGTCGACCGCCGCGCTCGGGCAGGTAATCGACAATCGCAACATCGTGGATCTTCCGCTTAACCAGCGCAATGTCTACTCTCTGATCTTCCTCATGCCGGGTGTTACCGGCAGCGTGACCTACCAGTACAACAGTCTGAACATGTCAGTAAATGGAGGCCGTCCGGGTGCGACGAATCTCCTGCTCGACGGCATTCCATCTTCACCACCGCTCATCGTTCCCATCGGTGGTTTCGGAGCTTTTCCTTCCGTTGACGCTGTGCAGGAGTTCAAGGTCCAAACATCTTCCTACTCCGCTGAGTTCGGCCGCAGCGGCAGCGGTATCGTGAACGTGATTCTCAAGTCGGGAACCAACGATCTGCACGGGAGCGCGTATGACTTCCTGCGCAACTCCGCTCTTGACGCGAACAATTGGTTCTCCAACCACAACGGTACCGCGCTCCCAAGCTTCAAACGCAACCAGTTTGGAGGCAGTGTCACTGGACCAGTGGTCATCCCTGGTCTCTACCACGGCCGCGATAAGACTTTTTTCATGTTTTCTTACGAAGGCCTGCGCCAGGGTACCGGCTCGACGCTTACGACTACTGTACCGACCGCGCTCGAACGCACCGGCGACTTTTCACAAACTTCCTATACGATCTATGACCCAGAGACGACTGTTTCAGGAGCATCGACAAATTCGGGTTATCAACGAACCGCATTCGCAGGGAACAAAATTCCCGGTAACCGTATCGATTCGGTCGCGGCGGCTGTCGTGAACTATTACCCAGGGCCGAACCACGCCTCGACTGCTGCCGGGCTGAACAACTTCTTCGCTGCAGGCGTGCAAACGCTCAATATCGATACCTACGACACGCGTGTGGACGAGGTCATCAATGATCGCAACCGTTTCTTTGTGCGTTATTCGCGGCGTAACTTGCAGCAGCCACCCGTGCTTTATTTTCCGGCAGCGCAGCAGGTGGCCGAGGGAGGTAACTCAGAACCGCAGACTTCGAACAGCGCTGCGATCGACTACACGTTTACGGCCAGCCCAACATTCCTGGTCGACATCCCCTTTGGATTCTCGCGCACGGCGATTAACTTCGTGCCTGTGAGCGCTGGTTTCAATCCAACTACGCAGCTTGGCTTCCCCGGCTATATCGCATCGAATGCTGATCATCTGCTTTTCCCCGGCATTGCACCGACTAACTACTACACGCTCGGGGATGCCTCGCAGGGAGAAACCCGCGCCGGTGGCTTCAACATCTTCTCGATCGGTGTGAACAACACGAAGGTTCAGGGGAACCACATCTTCAAGTTCGGAGGAGCAGCGTGGCTCCTGCAGGCTAACGATGTCGAGTCGGGAGCATCAACCGGCAGCTTCAATTTTACGAACGCGATCACTCAGGGGCCAGATCCGGACGTCGCAGCGGCAACAAGCGGGAATGCAATCGCATCGTTGCTCCTAGGTGTTGGCAGCTCCGGAACATATACCATCAACTCGAAGAACGCTGCGGCGAGCAGCAAATATTACGGTCTCTATGTGCAGGATGACTGGAAGGTGCAGCACAATGTCACCTTCAACCTGGGTCTGCGCTACGACCTCGACATTCCCCGCACCGAGCGATACAACCGGATGGAGACCTTCGATCCGAATATCGCCTCGCCACTCGCTCAGACCGCGGGCGTTGCGGGACTGAAGGGCGGAACGGTCTTTGCTGGTGTAGACGGTCTCAGCCGCCGCCAGTTTGCGCCTCAGTACCACAACTTCGGACCGCGATTCGGATTCTCCTGGCAAGTCGATAATGATAGTGTCGTCCGCGGCGCTTACGGCGTCTACTACGGACCGTCGATGCGTTCGGCAGGCGCGACGATCGGCCAGGAAGGTTCCAGCGCAACCACGACCTACACCGGCAGTGCGGATGGATTGACGCCATCTGTCTATCTCAGCAACCCGTTTCCCAACGGACTCAACCAGCCGGCCAACAGTAGCCAGGGATTGCTCACCGGAATTGGATCCTCGTTTGAGAATTCACTTCGCGGTGACAATAAGGTGGGCTACACAGAAAATTGGAGCTTCGGTGTCCAGCGCCAGTTGCCATTCCAGGTTCTTCTGGACGTAGCCTATGTGGGCAGCCATGGCGTGCACCTGAACAAATCGGGCGAGTCGGACTGGAATGCCAACCAACTCACGCCTGCCACGCTGGCTCAGGGTTCCGCTCTTCAGTCGAAAGTTGCCAATCCATTTTACGGCATCATTACAACCGGAACGCTTGCCGGCAAGACCGTGCCACTTAGCTATCTCGAAGCGCCATTCCCGCAGTTCACGGCAGTGTATCTTTCCTATCTCACCGGCGGATATGCAGACTACAACAGCTTCCAACTCAAGCTCAACAAGCAGCTCTCGCATGGGTTAAGTGCGCTGGTGTCCTATACGGGACAGAAACAGATCGACGATTACTCCGGTATCGAAAACGTTGGCAACATCACGGGCGGTATTCAGAACATCTACAACCCGCGCGCGGAGCGTGCTGTTTCATCAAACGATGTTTCCGAGAACCTGACTATTAGTGCGATCTATAGCTTGCCATTCGGCCGTGGGCAAGAGTTTGCCTCGCACCTCAACCGTCCACTTGACCTCGTCATCGGTGGCTGGCAGGCCAATGGCATCCTCACAGAACACAGCGGTTTCCCGATCTCTGTTTCCGCGTCGAACACCTCGGATGCCGGAAATAACGTTGAGCGTCCTAACCTCACCGGCAAGTCTCCCAAGACCAGGGGGTCGGTGGAGTCGCGTGTGAATGACTACCTGAATATTGCAGCGTTCTCCCAGCCGGCAGCTTTCACCTTTGGCAATGCGCCGCGCACTCTCTCGGATGCGCGTACGCCGGCGACGCACAATCTCGACTTCTCACTCTTCAAGAGCTTCCCTGTAACCCAACAGGTGCATGCCGAGTTTCGAGCGGAAGCCTTTAACCTGTTCAACCAGGTCGTATTCGGAGCGCCGACTACGAGCATCACATCCACCTCCTTCGGTGCGATTACCAGCCAGCTCAACACACCCCGCGAAATTCAGTTCGCATTGAAGTTCCTCTTCTAATGCAAGTGAGATCACTCGATTTTGAATTTCCTTGGAGATTTGTATGACCGATACCATCAAGACTGCGAGCACCACACGCCGTGAATTTATGCAGAGCACGCTAGCAGTAGCAGGAACTATGTTGGCAAGTGCTCCGCTGGCACGTGCGGCCGCGACCGAAAGGCGCCCGAATCTCATCTTTTTTCTCGGAGAAGGCCAGCGGGCTGACGCGCTCTCTATCGCCGGTAATCCCATTTTGAAAACACCGAACCATGATCGGGTCGGCAAAGAGGGCATTCGATTCCGTAATGCTTTCTGCACGAATGCCTTGTGCGCGCCTGCGCGTGCCAGCATTCTCAGTGGCCGCTACTCGCGCTCGACGGGTGCGCTCTCGAACGATGACTTGAAACGGCCGCTGCCCTCAGATGTCCCGCTCTTCACCGACCTGCTCAAGCAGGCCGGGTACGAGATTGCCATCCTCGGCAAAGTGCACGTTCACAATGGCGTCGAAGAGCGGAACTGGGATTACTACTTCGGACACAACAACCCGGGCAACAATTACGCCAATCCGTTCTTCAAGGAAGGCCGCAATGGACAGGTCGGCGATGAGAAGCAGTATTTCGGGGTTTACCCTGACGATCTGACCGTAGACAAAGCACTCGCCTGGCTTGAACAGGATCGAGGCGACAAACCGTTTTGCCTTCTGGTCTGGTTTGTAGCGCCGCATGAGCCCTTCTTCCGTGCACGCCGTCATTTCGATCTCTACCGCGATACGGTGATCCACAAACCAGCGACCTTCGACGATGATCTGAAAGGCTGGCCCGGCAAACCGAAGGGTTTCATCGACGCCGAGAATAAGATCGGCACCACGCCCACCCATGTTGCATGCGGTTCTCATGAAGGTATCGTCAAGGATTACTACGCGGGTCTCGTTGCGGTCGATGACAACATTGGACGCATCTTCGATTACCTGGAGAAGAAGAACATTCTCGACGATACCGCCATCGTGCAGAGCTCGGACCACGGCTATTTTCTCGGCGAGTGGCGTCTCTTCGACAAGCGCCTCATGCATGAGCCATCGATCCGTGTGCCTTTGCAGATTCGATACCCGAAGCGGATCCCCGCTGGAACCGTACGCGACGAGATGGTCCTTGACATCGACCTTGCGCCGACATTCCTCGATCTTGCCGGAGTGTCTGCACCCGAGCACCTCGACGGCAAGAGCGTTCTGCCGCTCGCGAAGCAACAGGACCCTCACTTCCGAGAGGAGTGGTACTACGAATATTACGAGTGGCCAAACCCGGAGCGTGTTCGTCCGCATCGCGGCATCCGTACCGAACGCTACAAGCTCATTCACTACCACGAGGATCCGCAGGAGTTCGAACTCTACGATCTTAAGAACGATCCGGACGAAACGAAGAATCTCTACGGTATGCCGGATCAGGCGGCGGTGCAGAAGCACCTCTTTGAACGTCTGGACGCCTTACAATCGGCGGTTCCGAAACACGCAGTTGTCTAGGGCTTTGCAGAAGGCGCGGCGGCGACATCGAAGCCGCGCCTTTCACTTTGAGGTCTCAATGATTGATCCGTTCACTATCGATATAAGTGATTGAACTGGAAGAGAAGATCACTTATAGTTGCCAGCAGATACATGAAGCGTTTCTCCAACAAGTTGCTCGCTTTTTCCAGCGCTCCTCGCGCTGCGCGAGTCTGTTGTTGCTACTACCAGTAGCGGTTCTTACTTTCTCTCTTAACATCTCTTTTTCATAAGTTCTCGTGTGTGGGCGTGCGTGTGCAGCGCACCGCATGGGCGTTGCCAACGTTGTGCACACCTTTCCGAAAGGTAGGTTATGAAGTCCTTGCGTGGCTTTAAGTCTTTGGCGATGTTGGGTGTCGTGTTCACGTCATCCGCTTTATGGGCGCAGGTTCCCAGTCCGGAGCAGTTCTTCGGATTCAAAATGGGCGATGACCACAAGTTGGCGCGCTACGACAAGATCGTGGACTACTTTAACGCGGTCGCGGCAAAGTCGGACCGGGTGCATGTGAGGAATCTCGGCCCAACAACATTGGGCAAGCCTTTCGTGATGGCAGAGATTTCATCTGGCGATACAGTTGCGCATCTCGACCACTACAAAGATCTCGAAAAGAAGCTGTACTTTCAGGGTGGTGCGCCGACTGACGCGGAGCGTGACACCATTCTGGCTTCGGGCAAGGCTGTGGTGCTGATCACTAATAACATCCACTCGACCGAGATCGGGAGCTCGCAGGAATCCGTGGAGCTCTTGTACAAGCTCGCTACTGACGATTCACCGCGGGTAAAGAAGATCCTCGACAATGTGATCCTGTTGTTGGTTCCTTCGCTGAATCCTGACGGCCAGCAGCTGGTGGTGGACTGGTACAACAAATACCTGGGCACTCCGAACGAGGGGGCACAGACGCCGTTTCTGTGGCATCCGTATGTGGGTCACGACGACAACCGGGACGAATACCTGTTCTCACAAAAGGAAAGCCGGCTGATCGCCGAAGTGCTATGGCATGACTGGTTCCCATCGGTGTGGCTGGACGAGCACCAGCAGGGCAGTGAAGGCTCGCGAATCTTCACGATGCCGGCGACGGATCCGATCAACCCGAATGTCGATCCGCTGATCTACAGGCTGACAACGGTGTATGGGCAGGAACAGGCCGCTGCACTGGAGCTGGCGGGAAAAGACGGAATCACCTACAACTCGACCTATACGAACTTCTGGCCGGGAGCCATGGCCTGGACGGGCTGGTGGCACAACCAGATCGGGCTGCTGACGGAGGTAGCAAGCGCACGAATCGCTTCTCCTATTTATCAGAAGAAAGCCGACTTGAAGAAGGATCTTGCGGAGGCGCAATCGGCCTCGGGTGGACGATCGCTTGAGGCTCCGGACAGGTTCGCTTCCGGCGAGCAGAGACCGACCGGGGCGGAGAACGATCCGCTGCCGGCGCCGAAGGATATTACCGCACGGCTTGATTATCCGCGGCCATGGCTGGGCGGCGAATGGCGCCTGAAGGACATTGTGGACTACGAGTTGATCGCAACGCTCGCTCTGCTGGATACGGCGGCCGATAACAGGCCGCAATTGCTGACTCAGATCTACGGCATCAATCAGCGGACGATCGCGGAAGGGAAAGACGGAGATATCGGTTTCGGTACAGGCAAGGCTTATGCAGCGATATTGCCACTAGACGGGCAGCATGACGAAAACGAGATTTCGCAGCTCGTGGACAAGCTGCTCATCGGCGGCGTGGAAATTTACAAGTCCAATAAGGACTTCGAGCAGGACGGTCATAAATACGCGGCCGGAAGCTATGTGATCCCGTTCAACCAGGTGTTCGGCCGGTATGTGAAGGACCTGTTGGAGAAGCAGACTTACCCGGAAGTGCATAGGGCACCGGGTGCTCCGGCTGAAGCTCCTTATGACGTCTCGGCATGGTCGCTGGGTTTGCAGTTTGGGGTGAACACGGTGTACGCGAAAACTTCGTTGCCTCAGGATCTAGCTCTTGAAAAGGTGGAGCAGGCTCCGAAGCCCAAGCTGGAGGCAGCGAAGACCAAGGGCGGATGGGTGCTGGATTACAACGGTGCGGACGATGCGCGGGTGGTAAACCGATTGTTAAAGGCTGGTGCTCATGTGAGCCTGGTGCGCGATAACACGAATGGTCGCGCGTATGCAGTCGTGAGCGGCAGCTCGAATATCTTCCATGATGCGACCGCGGATTACCAGGTGGTCGATGCGACTGCGGCTCCGAAATTGGATGCAGGCGTGGCTGTGCGGCAGCCGCGAATCGGGCTGTACCAATCCTGGACGGCCAATATGGACGAGGGATGGACGCGGTGGGTATTGGAGCACTATGAGTTCCCCTACACGACGCTCCACAACACCGATGTGAAGTCGGGCAAGCTGCATGATCGCTTCGACGTGCTGGTGCTGCCCGATGCACGAGTCAAAGAGATACTGGGGGGGCGGGACAATAAGACAACGCCGACCGAGTACAAGGGCGGCATCGGCGAAGAGGGCTGGAAGTCAATCGAACAATTTCTTCATGACGGCGGGACGGTCATTGCATTGGGGGATGCCTCGGACCTGCTGCTGAACAAGTTGCCGTTACCGGTAAATGATGTGAAGGCTACATTGAAGCCGGCGCAACACTTCGCTCCCGGAACCATCGTGAACCTGCAGGTGGACACGACCAGCCCCATCGGCCTCGGCGTCTCTCCGGCAACCTACGGGTTCTATATCAACTCTCCCTTCTTCCAACTCACCGAGGGGTTTGCATCGCAGCAGGTGGACGTGGTCGCACGCTACCCGAACACCGAAGTGAAAGCCTCAGGCTGGCTGCGAGGAGAGGAGTTTCAATTGGGACAGGCAGCGGTGGTTTCTGCGCGATTGAACCCTGGCAAGGTAGTCCTCTTTGGAATTCGCCCGCAGCACAGAGCTCAGACGCATGCCACATTTCCGCTCTTCTTCAACGCTCTGTATTGGTCGACAGAGCAGGATGGTACGGGGAGTGGGGCTGCGGTCCCCGGCAAAGGAGCACACGGCGAATAGGTACTCGTGTTGTGAGGGAGTGGGCGAGGGTTAAACTCCTCGCCTATTCCTTTGTCACTAAGCGCAACACAGAGGAGTTGTACAAGCTTAGGCGATTGCAAACTGTGACTACTGGCAAATATCAAAAGCCCGGACCATTCGATGGTCCGGGCTTTTGATTGTATGAGGCCACTAGAAGGAGTAGCGCAGGGCAAACTGGAATTGACGCGGGCCTCCGGTCGCAGTAGGGACCGAGGCGTTGACAGTGGATGTGATGACTCCGGTCGTGCCCTGCGTGATGCCGGTGCCGGTAGAGCCGCCGTAGGCTGCCGATGGATTGTTGAAGTTGGGATGATTGAGGATGTTGAAGGTGTCTGCACGGAACTCTACCGACTGCTCGTTGGCGAACCGGACTCGCTTGATAAGGGTAAGATCCCAATCCTGTAGGCCCGGACCGCGAATGCTGTCGAAGCCGGCGGATCCGTAGCTGTAGACGTAGCCGGCGCCTCCGTAGTTGGTATAGTTTGTACCGTTCTCGGGGGCATTGGAACGGTAGGCAGCGGTATTGAACCAGTCCTGCCGGGTATGAGTCCTATGGCCAGTGTTGCCGTCGATGCTTGCATTCTGGTCGACGCCGGGGACGACAAAGGCGCGGTCGCTGGCACCGGTATAGGACGCCAACGCATCCGTTGTGCTGGTGCTGATTGGCCGGCCAGATTGGAAGGTGAGAATGGTCGCGGCCTGCCAGTTGCCGATGATGTTGTTCACAACCGGACCGACTTCGCCGAGGAAACGATGGCCGGTGCCGATGGGTAAGTCGTACTGGCCGGTGGTGACGGAGCGAAACTCCTGGTCGAAGGCAGAGGGGCCGTAATTGGAAGCGAACTCGTATGGATTTTGCAGGCTGGAGACCTCCAGCGATTTGGCCCAGACAAGGTATGACTGGAAGCTGAGGCCAGTCCTGAAGCGTCGTTCGGCGCGCAGGAGCACCGAGTTGTAGTTGGAGGAGAAGCCGTCGCTCAGGTAGCTGATGCCAGACCAACGAGACTCGGATCCGATGGTGTTGAACGGGCGAAGAGCGTTGACCTGGGTGGAGCGCGCCGGATTGGCGTTGCGTGCGGCGAGTTCAGGAATATTGATGTTTTGCGTGCTGACGTTGTGAAGTGTGCGGGACCCCTGATAGCTGATTTCGAAAAGGGCAAAGTTGTGGAAGTCATGCTGGACGCCCAGCGAGTACTGCTGGGTGTAGAGGGTCCCGATATGCGGATCAGCAGTCGTGATGGAGATGCTGTTTGTAGTTTGCGTGCCTGAAGTGCCAAACGCTGAAGGCCCCCACAGATACGGATTAGTCGTGACGCCGTCTGCGTCAGGAGTAGGCGCAGTGAAAGACTTGGTGAGAAGAAACGGCGCTCCAAGCCCCATCGCCGGGTACCAGGTCTGTACCTGAGGAATACCGTAGTAGATACCGTAGCCGCCGCGGATCGCGGTCTGCTCCTGGCCGAAGAGGCGATAGGCAAAACCTACGCGGGGAGCGAAGTTGGTAAGCGGCGCTGCCCACAGATCATGGAAGACCGGTTGCGTGCCGGATTGTTGAAGAAGTCCGGTGGTGTTATTGAGTGTGTAGGAAGGGCCACGGCCGGTGAGAATCTGATTGTTCACAGGGTCGAAGCGGTCGATGAGGTTGTAGCCTTCGCGCTCTGTGCCGGTGTACTCCCAACGCAGGCCATAGCTGAGGGTAAGTGAGTTGGAAGCTTTCCACTCGTCCTGCACATAGGCTGCGCCGGTGAACTGTTCGGGATATTGATTGACATTGCCGGTGCCGTAAGAGTCGGAGGTGATGTAGCCGAGCAGGAAGTCTGCGAAGGCATTCTGAATATTGCCAAGACCGCCGGTGTATTGGCCGCCGAAGGAGAAGTAGCCGCGTCCGGTGGTCTCAAAGAAAGAGTGCTTGAAGAAACGAAGCGCATCGGCGCCCGCCTTGAGCGTGTGGTTGCCGACGACCCAGGTGATGGTGTCAGAAGCCTGGACGGTGTTGTCGCCGCGCCATTGGGGATTGTTCGACGCGCCGATGGAACTGATGCCGGTGATGGCAACGGCGGGAACACCTGTGTTGCCGTTCGTGGAAGGCTGCATGTAGCCGTTGCCTTGTGGCAGGCCAAGTTGAGCGACCACATCGCCCTGGTCTGCGTCCTGGTTGCCGTAAGAGGCGTCCATGCGATTGAACCCGATCCGGAACTCATTCAGCAGAGAAGGAGTAAAGGTATGCAGCAAGGAGATGGATCCGTGCTGGTAAATGTGGTCGCCTGCGCCGCCAAATCCAGGGACTACAGAATTCGAAACGACAAGGTCACCGATGGTGCCGGTGTCACGGCCCTCAAGAATGGTGTAGATTCCGCTGAGGTTGTCCCTCCGCGTGAGCACGTCGTCCACACGAAAGCTGCCCTGATTCTCATCCGCCGTGTTGAGTTTGTGGTTAGCGAAGACGCCAACCGATCCGTTTTGCGAGGTGGAAGCAGGGAAGTATTTGAGAAGGATCTGGCTTGCGGCGCTGACGCGGCTCGCGGGCACAACATATTGGCCATTGGCATTGGTTGCAAAAGGCAGGCCGGTCGTAGGATCGAGGATTCTGGAAGTGAAGAGCGCATCGCCACTGGAGGTATAGCTGCCGCCTTTCCAGTCGTTAAGAGGGCTGGTGCCACTAACCGCTGGATCGGCCGATTGGCGTTGTGCTTCGAATGCGGCGAAGAAGAAGGTCTTGTCTTTGACGAAGCGTCCGCCGAGGGCTCCACCAAATTGCTTGGTCTGGCCTGATGGTGGTGGTAGCGGTGATGCAGTGAAGTTGTACTGAGGAGAGTTAATTTTGTTATTGCGATAGAAGGTGTATGCACTGCCGTGATAGCTGTTCGTGCCAGAGCGGCTTGTGAGAACGATCTGGCCACCATTTTTGCGGCCGAACTCAGCTGGAGCTTCGCCTGTAACGATGCGGAACTCTTGAATAGCATCGAGTGATGGACGAACGGTCGGCTGCCCCGTGGTCCAATCTGTGTCATCGGAGCCGTCGAGGATGTAGTTGTTGTTGGAGGGGATGATGCCTGCGACGACGAAGCCGCCGCGGTTGGCGAGAGAGTCGCCCTGAGCCGTTGGAGAAACGTTGGGATCAAGCTGGGCCAACTGCCAGAAGTTGCGGCTGTTGGTCGGTAGTTCCTCCAGCTTTCGCTGATCGATAACGGTGCCGTTAACAGGATTTTCAGACTGCAGAAGGATGCCGGTGGATGTGACCTGGACCTGCTGGACAACGGAACTCACGCCCAACGTTGCATCGATACGGGCTTCCTGCTGGATGTTGAGAACTACGCCCGTATAGTCGCTGGGCTGGAACCCGGAAGCCTGGATGTGGACGGTGTAGGTGGCGGCTGGAAGTTCGGGAACAACGTAATCGCCAGTCTTATTGGTGGTAACAGTGTGAGCGATGTTGGTAGCAGGATTGAGCACGGTAACGGTTGCCCCGGAAACGACCGACCCCTGAGAGTCGCGAACGGTTCCGCGCAAGGTTGCGGAGACGTTTTGAGCAAACGCGGAAGAGAAGACGGAAAAAAGGCTGGCGGCAATGGCAATGACGGCCAGTGTTCTTCGCTGCATTGAATATTTCCTTTCGAGCAGTAGCGATGTTGAGAGAGCCCGAGCCCTGCAATAGGCGGGTCGGAGCAGGCAGAAGATCGTGACATCGGCCCAGTGGCAGAAGTCGCCAGGCATGGGCTTCCCGCTTTTGAGCGGACCCATGCGGCGAAGCACACGCATGCCCGGGCCTGCTGGAAGTAGAGATAGCCTCGGCAATCAGGTCGTTGAGCTCGTCATGAACCTGACAAAGCTACGCACCGGATCGCAGAGCCCTGCTCGTAACGCAACGGCGGTATTACTCCGGCGCTAACTTAGCGAGTCTGGATTGGAATGGATTTTGGAGTGAGAAACTGGGTCAGCAACAACAATAACGCGCGCCCGGAACGGGACGTTGGGTGACCTTGGAGGCGCGCAGTGTATGTTCGCTATGCATGGTGTTGTAGTAACTGTGTTTCACTCTATAACAAAACTCTACGTCGTCAAGATGTTTGTTGAGTGCGGCGGCAAATGGAACTAGAACTCGCTTACACAAAACGAAACTGTGTCATTAACTTTGTGAAAAGATGGGGGCTGGCATCCAGCCGAAGTTTATCCCTGTGGACGGATGACGTCGCGACTGAATCTCTCCATCTCTTCGAGTTGTGGACTGAACTGGAGAAGGAGAAGGTCGACACCCACTTCTTCGAATCTCGCAACCTGTTTCCGCACCTGCTCGGCAGTACCGAACAAGTTCGAACGAAGTCCGCGATTTGAGACGGAATACTCCTGGAGCGACATCTTCTGCTCGAGCTGTGTGCCCTGAAGCCACTGCTCGTAGTTTGCGAAGCCCTTCGCGCTCGCGTTGACGTTTGTAATCCGTTCCAGCTCCTCGCGGACTTCGGCTTCGGTATCGCGGACAAAAGAATACCCTGCGACCCCGAACTGCATGGGCGGAAGTCCAAGCTTGTCGCGGCGCTTTCTCATATCTTCAATCTTTGTGGCGACATACTCCGGTGAGTCGCCGTGCATCACGTAAGCGTCGCACTTCTCCGCGATAAGATTCTTCGCTGCTTCAGATTCGCCACCTGCATAAATCACCGGGCGTGGAGAACGTACGGGTTTCGGTTCCAGTACGGTGTTCTCGGTGCGGTAGTGTTTTCCGGTGAAGCTGAACAGATCCTGGCACCATGCTCCGTTCACGACATCCAACCACTCCGAGGTGCGCTCATAGCGATCGTCATGCTTCTCGAAGTGGACGCCGTACATGCGCGCCTCCTGCTCCCACCAAGACGAAACCACATTTAGAGCGAGTCGACCATTGCTGATCTGGTCGATGTTTGCAGCCTGTTTCGCAAAGAGAGCCGGGGAATGAAAGGTGGGGCGCACGGCGACCATGAGCTCGAGCGTGCTGGTGATCGCGGCGAGTGCCGCCGCAGTCGACCATGCGTCGAGGCTTGGAGCCTCAATGCCCTTGATGTCGTTCAGGTTAAGCTCGGCGATCAAAGACAGCGCGTAGCCAAGCTCCTCACTGCGCCGTGCGAGCTTGCTCACATACTGCCAACTCGCCTCCATCCCTTCGTCACCTACGTTGCGTAGCCACCCGCCGAACACCGGCATCCAGTAGCCATATCGGATCTGACCTTTAGCCGGCACGTTCCACCTCTTCGATCAGGAAATCTGCAAGTTTAACGAATGGGTCGAAACCAATCACCCTTGGTGCATCCGCTACGAAGTTGGAAAGCGCATTCACATCGTAGTAGTAGATCTCACCGTCTCGATCGTCCACGATGTATTCCACTCCGCCAACATCGATGCCCGCTGCCTGGACGATGCGCTCGATATTCGCGATCACATCCGCGGGAGGCGTGTAGCCTTCAACCTTTAATCCGGCTTTCGATGCCTCCAGTACGCAGGCGTTGTTAAGGCTTTCGCCTCTGGCAGTCTGGCAGATATCGGCGGGGCAGAGATCGAATGTTTCGCCGTTCAGGTAGACGCGGATGGCATACAGGTATCGTCTCGCTAACGTCTCGACGCGGGTAATGTAGCCGCCTCGCGCCGGAACAAATTCCTGCACCAGGGCGACATTATCGTAGCCAAGATCGATCTGGCCTCCACGAACTGCAGCCTCCAGTTCTTCACGGGTGTTGAATCGGACGATGCCTTTGCCGCTGCCTCCGATGTTGGCTTTCACGATGATCGGAAACCGCAGCCCCTCTACGGCCGCCAGGGCCTGTTCGGGCGCATGAATGATTCGCGAAGGTAGATAGCGGATCCCAAGCGAGCGCAAGAGCGAGTGTTGAGACGACTTTGAAACTTCGAAGCGAAACGCTTGGGCTCCATTGATGACGCGTTTACCGAGCAAGTCCAGATGATCGAGGTATGCCAGTGTATGGAAGATTGTAGATCCATTCCCGCGGCTGTTTGCCGAGGGGCTCATACGATTGAAGATCACCTTGAATGGGGCATCCGACCCAATGTCGAAGAAGGCATCGGGTGCGTAGACTTTTGCAAATGAGAATCCGCGCCGGTCAAGCTCGGCAAAGATGGGAGCAAACCACTGGGGATGTTCATAAAGGAATGCGAGTGAGCCCTCTCGGGCTGGCGGCTGGATCAGAGTTGGAGCGCTCAGTTCTGCGTCTGGCATGCAGCATCCTTATAACTATCGGTTACTTATTGCTGAGGTATATTCGATGAGCTTCCCGGTGTTCGCATGCTTCTTCATTTCGAGAACCGAGTTGCAACATCCGGTAATTTCACCAGTTCGATCGTGAAGAGGCTGCGAATTACTTCAGCGACCATACTACATTCATCCAAAATGAGAACGCGATTCATCCCACTCTCACTAGAGACAAATCGAGATACTCTGCGCGGGAGGAGCGGTGCACGAGTGGAGATGCGTGCCCGTTCTGAGGCGTATCCCCTGAAGTCGATATCTCGAGCAGTTGCACCACACGCGCTCCACATCTTCCGCAGGATGCGCCAATTACCGGCTCGATCGCGGAGCGAAGGCATATTCCGCAGTAGTTTATCCCTGTCGAACTGGAGACCCACCCGAGACGTACACATGGGTGATTCGTTCCGATCATTACGGCATATAGTTCTGAACTTTTCACGATGCCTCCCTGATGGTTGCCTTCGTGTCGTAAATCGCTACGTTTGGGTGGAGAGTCATCTCGGTCCTTTCAGAGATGAAGATGGAAGAGCGAGCAAGCGGAAGAGCGAGCTGGCAGCGGGGCTGGCGTCAATGGAACTAACCCAGATGTATTCCCGGGGATCTTTGCCGCACATGGTCTGGAACAGGCCCTGGGATTTATGTTCCGCAATCATCCAATGGACGATGATCTGGTAGCTCAGTGAGTCGTGGAAGCCGAAAGTGGTTGTTCGATCAAAGGCGTATGCGTAGGAAGCAGGCCATGTTTCGTTAGACGGAAAAGTTCGGCCATCGGTATCGAAACCCAGAAGGGCAGGGCGTGCGTCGGTTGGCAAAGCCTGAATCACGGTAGATGCCAGCTCCGTGGTCTCCTGGTGATGACCGTGCATACTTGTACGAGGAAGAATGCAGAATATGTAGCGGTAATGTTCGCGCTTGACCAAGGATGAGATTGTGCCCGTGATCAGCGTTATATTCCATCCGCTTTTTTGCCCATTTGATTGATCTGTCGTGAACGCAGTATCTTTCTGATTGAGAAAATAGTGGTGCCTTATGCCGAGCACTCTCCCTGCTCGCACTGCTTCTCTTCGCCGGATGGCAGGCAACGACTGACGACCGATTGTTTCGTTCGTGAGGTTTTTTCCGTAATAGGGTTCTGCAAGTGTTGAGTATCGATAGCCGCCTTCTCCATCCGTGATAATCAGCTCATCGACATCCCCACGAAGCTGCACCGCCATCCTGTAAACGGTTGCCGCGAAGTAATATTCGTCATCGGGATGAGCAACGACGATCAGCGTCTTTCCCGGCACCTGAGAGAGTGCCGGGAGTGAGGTTACAAGGATCGGGAGAAGCGAAATGAACAGAAATGCTCGGCTTGCCAGCATGCGGCGCATGGAACTCCCTCACAAATTTTGCGCAATTTAAGTTGGCATGACCCTGCAAAGTCCGTATTTGAGGAGCGTTCTCGCAAATCGGCATAACCCAGAAAATATTCTGGCGCGATGTCATCCTCGAAGACGAGACAGTCTCAAGATTGTGGCTGCAGGGAAGAGGGCAAGGAGGGAGTCAACAACAGCGAAGTCGTACCTCAATTGATGAGGAATGAACTGTGACTGCAGTCAGGTATTGCAGAAGCACCTTCATTGTTTCTGAGGCTAGCACTACACTGCCTGGATGGCAATCACGGAGATTAAAGTGGTGACGCGGCTTAAATTTCCTACGCTATGTGTTTCCCAGAATATTCCGTGGCGAAATTGAGAACCATCAATGATGGCATCTGCTATGCTAACGGCATGCAGCGTGCGAACATTCTGTGTTGTTGCTCCTCACGGCCTTGTCCTGTTGAGTTGAGCAGTGCGCGCTAAGCATCTACGACTGATTCAAAGCAGCAGCAAGTTGACCGGGGAATAGTCCGCGCTCTTTCGCTGCTCACTTGACTCTCCCGGCAACATTTCTTGTACCGATTCCCAGGAGAGCCCCATGTCTCAATTCAAAGTTTCGCGGATTCTCGTCGTTTCTTTACGCTTCTTACTCGCGATAGCGTTTCTTGCCGGTTTGCAGGTTGCCATTGCGCAGACCTTTGTTGGAGGAATTCGTGGCTCCATCACCGATCCGAGCGGGGCGGCTGTCGCGGGGGCTTCGGTCAGGCTCACGGACGACCATACACAACAGGTTCGAAGCACGATTGCCGATGGCGTCGGTGCATACTCTTTCAATGCATTGAAGCCTTCCACATACACGCTTCACGTTGAAGCGGGAAGCTTCAGTCCCGCCGATCGGACGCATATCATCGTCTCGACGCAGGACTTTCTCACTCTCGATGTAGCGCTGAGCGCCGGAAGCTCCGTAAGTACAGTGGAGGTTTCGGCCGATGCTCCATTGGTTGACTCATCGACGGCTTCGGTCAGCACCGATCTCGACCAGCGCCGCCTCGAGGATATACCCGTGCTGGGGCGGAATCCTTACATCACGGCGAAACTCTCGGGGATCTTCGTCAATACTGGCAATCCGCAATTCATCCGCTTCGCCGATCAGAACGGCACCTCGACCACTTCAGTTGCTGGCGGTCCTGTGGCTGCAAATCTTTATCTCGTTGATGGAGTCCCGATCACCGATACCAACAACCGCCCGATCGTGATTCCTACCATCGAGTCCATTCACGATGTGAAGGTGCAGGCAAACACTTACGATGCGCAGGTCGGTCGTACGGGCGGTGGCGTCTTCAACACGCTGCTTCGCTCCGGTTCGAACACCGTGCATGGATCGGTCTTCGGTGAAACGCGACAGGGCTCATGGCTGGCCAACGATTTCTTCGCGAACCGGGAAGACATCCCCCGGCCCGACAGTCCGTACTACAACTGGGGAGCATCGCTTGGCGGACCGGTTGTGATTCCTCATGTCTACAACGGACACGACAAGACCTTCTTCTGGGTCGGAACAGAGGGCTACATTCAGACGTCGCCCTACACGGAGAGTTTCGCAGTGCCGACGGCGCTTGAGCGCACAGGCGACTTCTCGCAGAGCTTTAATGCCAATGGTTCACTCAACGTGATCTATGACCCAACGAAGACTTACACCGATGCGCAGGGCATTCACCGCACACCATTCCCGGGGAACAAAATTCCGGCCGGGCAGTTGAGCACCGTCGGCAGGAACATCGCTTCCTACTACCCTTCACCGCAAACGTCTGGGCCTACGGGAAGCTACAACTTCACGGGTGTCGATAATGTACGTGACCACGCTCAGGAAGTGACCGTGAAGCTGGACGAGCAGATTCGTTCCTGGTGGAACGTGAGTGGATCCTACATCTTCTACGAAGCGTTGCAGCCACTGGGGAACCCTTTAGGCACGCTGCCCGGCAGCTATTCCTATACCTATCATCGTCAAGTCGATGCGACACAATTCAACAGCACTTGGATACTCAATCCCACGACCGTGTTGACAGCGCGCTATGGCAACAATCGCTTCCCGAATCTCATTGCCGAGGTGAGCCAGGGCTTTGATCCTGCGAGCCTTGGCTTGCCTGCGAGCTACTCTTCACAGGTAGAGTCGAAGTTCTTTCCAACGATCTTCCTGCGAAACTTCTCGCAGCTCGGGCAGAATACGAGTTCGTTGGACAATTGGAAGTCCCAGATCGTAAACGGCTCGCTCGCCAAGACACTCAATCATCACAACGCTACTGTCGGAGCAGAATATCGCCGCGTACGCATGGACTTTCAGGACTTCAGCAACGCGCCCGGCACGTACACCTTCTCAGGCGCATTCACGCAGGCCGATCCAAGCACAACCGGTGACGGCACCGGCTCCGACCTGGCCGATCTTCTGCTGGGATATCCGGTGTCCGGCGAAGTAGACATCACGACTCCGCTGAAGACGTACTTCGACTACTACGCTGTTTTCGCGCAGGACGACTGGCGCGTGACTTCGCGGCTGACCTTGAACCTGGGCCTTCGCTATGAAGCCGAGACAGGCCTGAAGGAGGACAACAACCAGCTTGCTGTAGGATTCGACCGCACGGCGGTATCGCATCTCTCGAACGGCACGGCGGTGAATGGCGGTATTCTCTTCGCGGGAGTGAATGGCAATCCGCGCGATACGGGAAACCTGTCACGACTGAAGTTCGCTCCGCGCATCGGAGCATCCTATCAGCTCACTCCAAAGACCGTTCTTCGCGGCGGCTATGGCATTCTCTACGCGCCATTACGCTATGACCCCATCGGAACGCTTGCCCCTGGATATACAGCGGCGAACTCATACATTGCCAGTAATGACAACGATCAGACACCGGCGGGTTCGCTGAATAACCCCTTCCCATCCGGCTTCAGCAAGCCTGCCGGCAACTCAGCGGGGCTGCTGACCGGCATCGGCAACTCGGTGACGACGTACGACCAGTCTCTTCACGCGCCGCGCGTGCAGCAGTTCTCAGTTGGAGTCGAAAGGGAATTGCCGGGCCATATCGCCATCGAAGCCTCCTACATCGGCACGCGATCGATCAACCTCAATCCATCACCGACCAGCAGCACTCCGATCAATACCAACCAGCTCAATCCTTCGAACTTCAATCTTGGCGGATCGCTCAGCGATGCCGTAACCAATCCCAACTATGTGGCCGGTGGCCCGGGAATCATTGGCCAGCCCACAGTGTCGCGTTCGCAGGCCTTAAGACCGTTTCCGCAATTCACTTCAGTGAATCTTTTCGTCAGCTCCGCGCATGCCGACTACAACGCTTTGCTGATCAAGGCAGAGAAGCGTGCCGGGCACGGTTTGAACATCGTCTCTTCCTTTACATGGTCCCGCAACACGGATTCTTCATTCGCCACGGCCAACAGCATCCAGAGTCCTGGGTTCAGTGCTCCGCAGAATGTCTACGATCTCGAAGCGGAGTATTCACACTCGGTGACCGATGTGCCATATCGTTTCGTGGCGGGCGTTCTGTACGATCTCCCGTTCGGTAGAGGGCAGAAGTACAACACGGGTAATCGATGGATTGACGAGGCGATCGGTAGTTGGCAATTGAATGTGCTGCCGACGTTCCAAAGCGGTTTTCCTGTTTCGATCTCTCAGAGCAACAATCCGAACAGTACGATTGCGGGCAACGGCATCCAGCGGCCGAACCGGGTGCAGGGTATTTCACTGGGCACGAAGGGAAGTCTCTACGATCGGCTCGGCGGATACATTAATCCGGCCGCCTTCTCGTCCTCAGCGGCTTACACCTTCGGCGATGCTCCGCGCACGCTCTCGATGCGCGGACCCGGTTATGAAAACTGGGACATCTCGCTCTTCAAGAGCGTGCTCGTGCGTGAACGTGTGAATGTGCAGTTTCGTGCGCAGACGTTCAATACCTTCAATACTCCGCTCTTTGCGGGGCCGAACACGGCATATGGCAGCGCAAACTTTGGAGCCATTACCGCACAGTCGAACTTTCCCCGCTACCTGCAGCTAGGACTGCACATCACTTACTAGTGAAAGGACGCATGATGACATCAGGAGTCTCCCGGCGCAGGCTGCTTCAATCCTCTAGTCTCGCAATCGGTGCCGGACTGCTACCCTCTAGCGCATTTGCAGCGAGCGCTCCGGAGCAGACTGGTACGATCCATCTGAATCTCAATGAGAATGCCTTTGGGCCATCACCGAATGTGCAACGAGCCATCCAGGCAGAATTCAGTCGCCTGAATCGCTATGCCGATGCTGCTTTAGCGCAGGCGCTGGCGGAAGAGGTAGCCAGCTATGAGAAGGTTCCCGTCGAGCAGATCGTGCTCGGCGAGATTCTTGGTGCGCTCGGCCTCTCGTTCGGAAGCAAGGGAGGACCCGGCGGAGAGTTCATCTATTCCACCCCCGGTTATCTCGCGCTGGTCGACGCCGCTTCACACTTGGGGGGCGTCGGCGTGCCTGTTCCATTGGATAAGGAGTACCGCAACGATCTGGATGCGATTGCTAGTCGTGTGAATTCAAAGACGCGTGCGATCTATCTGATCAACCCGCACAATCCAACCGGAACAGTCAGCGACGATGAGGCGTTCAAGAGCTTTCTGCGAAGCGTCTCCGAGCGCGCTCCTGTGATTGTTGACGAAGCTTATCTTGAATACACGCCAGACTTTGAGAGGCGCTCAGCTGTTTCTCTGGTAAAGGACGGAGCCAACGTGCTGGTCTTTCGCACCTTCGACAAAATTCACGGCTTAGCAGGTCTGCCGATCGGGTATTCCATTGTGCCTCGCGCTCTTGGAGAACAATTGCGCAAACAAGGGCTTGGTGATGCGGAGGGCTTGGGCCGTTTGAATATTGCCGCGGCATCTGCTGCACTCGCCGATCGCAATCATGTGACTCAGGTGCGCGCAGCAGTGGCGACAGAGCGGCAGCGATGGAACGCGCTTTTAGATGACTTGAAGCTGAAACACTCTGACGCAAACGGCGACTTCGTCTTCTTCAATGTCGGTGTTCCGCTTCAGCAGCTCGCAGATGCCCTGCGGGCAGATGACATACTCATCGGCCGCGCCTTTCCGCCTTACGACACCTGGGCTCGTATCACCATCGGAACCCCTGCCGAAAACAGAAGGGTGCAGCAGAGTGTAAAACGGTTCCTGCAGCGGAGAAGCTAAAACAACACCCTGGCTGCCCTGCAGCATCGAGAACCTGCACGATGAGATATATATCTCCAGCAATCATGAAAATCGAAAGCACGAACGCGGCCTTTGCCTCGAAGCAGTCCAACGCGGTCTTCACGAGCGTGAAGATCGGCTTGAACCTTGATGGTGCAGACACGCAATCCGCTTCATCCGGTTATGTCGCGAACGCTTAATCGTTAATGGAAAATGGGATGGATGCAGAAGCTTCCATCCACTCCATTTTCTCTCTGATTCAGCGCGAGATCGAGGATTTCCAATGCGACCAACGTTCGTAAGCGTCTTCCTTTTCAGGAGACAAGTCCCGGTAGTCCTGCAGCCAGAAGCGAAACCAATCGACGTTCCCTTGTTGTGAAGCGAGACGTTGGCGTGGCTGCTGGAGAATGTGTTGGCCGTTCGAGATGTAGATCAGATCGACAGGCTTTCCCTGCTGATAGAGAGAGGAATAGATCTCCCATTCGAGCAGGATCGAATATTAGCGGATCGCCTCGACCCGCAAAGGTGTATGCACCTGATTCAGGTTGAAGCTTGGAGCCGCGTCTAACCAATGCGGCAGATTCGCCCCAAACGGTGAACCGCCATCGGCTGCTTCATGATTGTTCTTACACGAAGGCACATTAGGGCAGAGCAGCAGGTAGCTCTCATATCCCTGGTCGATACCGTCGATGAGGGTCGCGGCTTTGAACAGGTCTGGATACCGTTCAAGGGTTGTTTCGACGTACCAGCTGGTACGGCTGAAGCCGATGATTCCGACCTTTTCTGGATCGATAAGCCCTTCTGCCGCCAACTCCTTGATCGCAGCCGCACTTCCATCCGCGAAAGAGGCAGCCTCCTCGCACACCGGCCGAGAACTCCGATCTCTTCTGTCTTCAACCTGGAGAACCATCATGCCTGCGGCGGCAAGCGGCCGGGCGGCGAACCCGGTCGTGTACGATCCGTCCACGAGAAACTCATGCGGATTGAAGCCGTGGGTCTGGATGACCAAAGGATAGCGATGTCCTGATTCATATCCGTTCGGTTTAAGCAGGCCTCCGGACCACTCATAGCCGGACGGATCGCGCCAATGGAACACGGACGCAGTGCCGGACTTCAAAGCGGTCAACCGTGCATTCGGAGCCCACAGGAGCTTTTGCTTTCCTGTCTTGATATCGGCTGCCCAGAGTGCCTGTGGCTCATTGAGACTCTGTCGAACTTCCACTTCGATGGTTGTGGCAGGATTGCTGGGTTCGGGAGATGCAGACGTTCGTTCCCATTTTCCCGCTTGATTCCGATAGGTTTCTTTGATCAGCGTTCCATCCTGTATCCACTCTGTCTGAATCGCTTGGGACGCACCTTGAAACGATGCCTTCGTAAGCCGCATCTTGGGAAGCCGGCTGAGCGCAACGCACGCAGTTCTTTCTGTCGCGACGTCAAATGTCGCGACGGCGCATGGAGCGTTGACCTCTTCGATCGTTCCGAGAGCTGATTCTTTCGCAAGAAACGTGTTTGTGACCAGTCCCATCTTTCCATCCAGAGACCAATGGTCTGCCCGGGGAAATTTGTACCAGATTGAGTGATAGAGACTGGTTACAAGGGGCAGGAAATGCGGAGTGGCAAGAAGCATAGTGCGGAGTGGGTAGTGAGCCTTCTTCGTCAGATCGAAGTGGGTGTTGCGAACGGGAAGACGACGGTCCAGGCTTGCAAGGAAGCGTGCGAAGGCCTGAAGGTTCCGCAGAAACAGAAGCCGCGTGGTCGTCTGTGGTTCAACGACGGCCGCATGGCCCGCACGCTGAACACACGAGGGAGGCGCTGGTGGTTCGGTTCGAACGGAGATGGTCGTCTGCGAAGGTGATCGGTGCGCTGGCCGATGCGATGGTGGCCAAGGGCGTTCCTGAGCACCTGCGATCCGACCACGGGCCCGAGTTCATCGCGCACGGCCTGCGCAAGTGGCTTGCCGATACGGGCGCAAAGACAGCCTACATCGAACCCGGCTCGCCGTGGGAGAACGGCTACTGCGAGAGCTTCAACTCGAAGATGGGGGACGAGTTCCTGAACGGGGAAATCTTCTACTCGATGAAGGAACTCCGAGTGCTTGCCGAACGCTGGCGCAAGCACTACAACACCATCCGGCCACACTCATCGCTTGGGTATCGGCCACCAGCGCCAGAGGTATGGCTGGCATCAACCGCTGGGCAGGCGGAGATCGCTGCGCTACACTAACAATCCAACTGGTACAAAACTTCGGTCAGGCCATGGCTCTTAGACACCGGGCAATTCCACGAGGAAGACTCATTCAATGAAGATGGCGAGGTTCGAGAAATTCCGTTCGACCGTTGCACCTATCTCGGGCATGCGGACTGTCCGGGCATTGTCTGGGACGACAAAGCAGTGAAGTCGTCTTGCACCTGCGTGCATCACAGACTGAGTCATTAAAATTGCCGCCTCTGTCTGCATGAGGCTCGTGAGCGCCCAGTATTTTACCTCCTCGATCCATCCTGACGTCGACGAGGACTCGGCAGCGTTGCCCTTTCGGCCTCTCAGGTTCGAGAAATAGATCGTCTTCTTAAGGCCAAAAGTCGTTAGGCTTCCTACTTATCGCTCTGTGGACAATGCCTGAAGTACATTGCAGGAGACTAACCCATCGGTGTCATTTTTCACGCGAAACGAGTAGGCTTTCCAGTGTATGGACAATGTAGAGGCGCTGAGCCTTATCAAGGTACTAGAAATGCGTCTCGCTCTCATCCTTCAGAAAATGCGATCCGATGGCAGCTTGGCAACTCTTGAAGTCCTTTCACTGAATGATCCCCACAGTAATGCGTCGATCTCGCAAGACATTTACCGAGCTCACAGCGTTGAGTTGGAATTCGCTATCCGAGAGCTAAAACGCTTGACTCGTTAGAGATCCACGGAGAGCAGAAGAACTCATTGCCCTGACCATATGGGTAGCACTTCCAAAGGGTCACACGTCTCCAGATCGAAACATAGCAATACGTTGGATGGGCCGCATTCCCAAGCTCTGTCCTGAAGAACGCATGTTGCTGAGCTAATTCCACTCGCTTCCGGCCAGCGGGAGCGTCCAAGAATACTTCGCATTGCTCGATGACAAAGAGTCTTCAGGCGCTTTGAAGAGATGCATTTGGATTGATTTCCGAGATCCCCTACTAAGATTTGAATCGTCCCGCGACGTGATCGGCAAGGATATCGGCGTTCATTAAAACGGCCGCCATTGAAGGGGCTGTCGGCGGCATGAAGTAGAGGACGTGAATCACAATCGATCCGAGCCCAATGCACCAGCCGAATGCATCCAGCGCCCTCAAAATAAAGCGATATGCAACACACACGTGGGGTGCATGAGCACAACATCCACGCCTTTCCTTCGAGGGCTGAACATCGAATACGATCGTAATAGCCGCGCCTTGAGGCAGGTAAAATTACAAAGACGGGCAGAGCTTGGGACAATACGTACGCGATCGTCCGGATGCTTCTGAAAAGGCGCAAGTTCAGGTCCGAGTATTGGGTTCGTATTCCGGTTAAGGACTGCGTTGCTGCTTCGGTGGAACCTAGTAAAGCCACTAGATAGCTAAATACTTGCCGAAGCTAACTCGGAGACGGGTTGCCTCTCCTTCGGAACAACCGAGTCGTTTGACGAAAGCATCTCATCATGGATGTATGACACTCCTGGCGCGCATCCCTGGCAGCAGCGCGCCCCTTTTTGACTTCATCTCTGCCGGTTATGCCCATTTATGCTGCGCTATTCGTTCCCATCTATTTCTCTGCCCGTCGAGTCGAGATCTGGTGTACGCACTGGAGAAGCTCATCCGGCGAGACGGGTGCTTCTAGTAGGCGCACATGGAGGTTTGGCAGATCGCCAAGAAATGTACGGGAAGCTAGGATTTCACAGCCAAGCGCTTTCGCGGCTAGGGCAATGTTTTTTGCCGCCTCGGTCGGCAAGTACGAACCTAGTATCACGACGTCAAATCGGGTTTGCTGAAGCAGCCGGATCGCATCGCGCGAGGAGGTTCCGTGCACGTCCCATTCTCGAAGAATCATTCGCCGCGTCATCAGCAGCACGGAATCGTCCTCAATAAGCAAGATGCGTGTGCTCATCGGAAATTACGGGACAAGTGAGTGTCCGCTCCAGTGCATCTGAGTAGGTGTGTCTTCGATCGAGAATCCTAAAAAAGAGAAGTGTATGGGCCTTCCGAAGGAGAGTCCCCGACTCGTGCGCGACGACTGCTTTTCACCTGATTTCCGGCATGCCCTGGAGATTATGAACAATATTTTCTACCTTCTCGAAAAGAAACCGGAGGATGTAGAGATGGTGCGGCACCTTGTCGCATTTGCCCGACCGGTTTTGGGGAAACTGATCAAGGACGTTTTCCCAGAGCGTGAATTTGCTCAGCCTTCCACTTCCGATGGATCCTCTGGATAAAGTGACTGCTCGGTGAGCCGGTACAGGGTAGCAATGAGCTTGCGCGTCACCGAATAGCACTCGCAGACTGTGTTCTCGAGTCCGACGCGATCTAGGATCCGGATCGTGCCCCGTGAGTATTCGATTAGCCCTCGAGCCTGGAGATCGCCTGCAACTTCACTGACCGTCGTCCGCTGCGAGCCAATCATCTCACCGAGAAATTCCTGCGTCAGTCTGAGTAAGGAATTAGCGGTGCGGTCCTGGATCATGAGCAGCCAGCGGGAGAGGCGCGCTTCGGCGGAATGAAGCCGATTGCACCCGGCAATCTGGCCTAGCAGCGCAGTCTGGTACTGGGCATAAGCAAGCACAACGCGCCGGACTTCCTCCTCACTAGCGAAGAGACGCTGCATGGTCGCGTATTCCATACGGAGCGCCGTGCCCGCGATCTGCATGAAGCACCGCGTTGGCACGGGCACTGACCCGAGAAGATGAACGCCCTGTGGTATGCCTTCGCGCCCGAGCGTCGTCACCTCGGTTGTGCTGCCCTCCAGCGTGGTCGAGACGACGCTGGCAATGCCCGAGGTAATGAAGTGAATGTGTCTCGGCGTTTCGTTGGGTTCGTAGAGGGGGGCGCGAAGGGGCAACCTCACTCGCGTCATCTGCCCTGTCAGCTTGCGCTTCAGGGCGTCCGGTAAAGCGTCGATCAAAACATTTGAAAGCGGATAGATCAAAGCGAGTCGCTCCTCCAGAGACCACGACAAGAATATCGCCTCCATATGTCGGCCAGGCGGAATAGCGTCAGATTGCGTCTGGCATCCGAACCAGAAGGCGCTTGTAGGGCTTATCGCCCTGCAAGCGCCTTCAATTTCAATCTAATGGAGATCCCATGTATCACCACGTAAAGAAGCTTATGTACACGGTGAATGTCGAAACCCCGGACGTTCGGTTTGGAAACATGCTCCTTGAGCAGTTCGGCGGGGCGAATGGCGAGCTGGCCGCCGCCATGCAATACACCATACAAGGCTGGAATTGTGTCGACGACCTCGCCCGGCGGGACCTTTTGCTCGATATCGGCACGGAGGAACTCAGCCACCTCGAGGTTGTCGGCGCACTCATCCGCTTACATCTCAAAGACCTCAAGACGAACCGTGAGGCGGCCGAGGCCGATCCACTCGTGACCATCGCTGGTGGTGGGGGAGTTGCGTTGCTCAACTCGCGCGGTAATCCCTGGACAGCCGACTATCTCAAGATTACAGGCGAACTCGATGTTGACTTGCGTAGCAACATCGCAGCCGAGGCGCGCGCCAAGATCGTCTACGAGCGCCTCATCGATCACACGGACGACCCGGGCACGATCGATACACTCCAGTTTCTGATGACGCGCGAGATTACGCACATGAAGGCTTTTGCGGCAGCGCTCGAAAGCATAGAGAAACCGCCTTTTTCGATTGGCCGGCTAGCCCCGACACCCGTGCTGGTCGACGAATATTTTAACGGCTCGACAGGTGACGGAGACGAGGGCGAAACCGATATGCGTGGTCCTTGGAGTAAGGCATACGGGATGCATGTTGTCGAATCGCAGCTTACTGGAGGCGCGGGATTGTCCATTGGCAAGGTGAGGGGCCTTGCAGGCCAGGAAGAGCGTGGCAAGCAGGACAGCACCCCAACCACGACTACCGCACCCGCGCGCGAAGAGCTAATCGGCGTTGAAGGACGTTAAAACACCTAGGCTGAGGAGAGAATATGAGCGTTGAAACTGCACATGAGCTGTTCGTCGAGGAGTTGAAGGACATTTATTCGGGCGAGAAGCAGGCCATCAAGGCGTACCCGCGGCTCGTCAAGGCGGTGCGCTCCGAATCCCTGAGGGACGCAATGCAGGCCCATCTAGCGGAAACTCAAGCTCAACTCGAGCGGCTTGAACAGATCTTCGAGCTGCTCGAGGAGCGGCCTGGAGGGAAAACCTGTAACGGAATGAAGGGTCTGCTCGAAGAGGCATTCGAGCACAAGGATGAGATCGACCCGGGTTCGGTCCTCGATGCCGCCATGATTGGCGCCTTACAGCGTGTCGAAGATTACGAAATCGCCGCTTATGGCACAGTCGTTGCATTTGCCGAAGCAACAGGCCAAACGGAAATTCTTCGGCTGCTCGAAGCGACCCTGATGGAAGAAAAACAAACCGACGAGAAGCTGTCCACTGTCGCCCACGAGGTGAACGAGGCGGCCATTGCTGAAGCCGAGGGTGGCCAGGAAGAAGAGGATGGAGGGAACGATAAGGAAGGGAAAAAGGAGGGCAAGGCGAAGAAGAGCCGAGTGATACGCAAACCTGCAAAACCGCTCAAGAAAGCAACTAAACAATCGCGTTGAAATATTCCGGGTGATAACGGAGGGTTAGCGGTGCAATTTGCCGCTACCCTCAACTTAACGTTGCGCCCCAATTTTAAGCGCTAATCGCGCCGCATCCCCAAGATTTGAGCAATCATGGGCTGAGGTGCCGTCACTGCGAATTGACTCTAGAGCTATCGTGATCCCTCACTGAGGTGACGTTGGCGGTTGTACGCTGTGCTTTCACTGCGACCGTTTAGGGCATGCCTTTCCGATGGCCAAATTGGAAATGACAGTCTTGCAAGCTCTCTATTCTGTCGAGCCCGGTTTATCGCTTCCCCGAAATTTACGGTTTTGAAATAATTGGCATTGTTGATCGATGAGACCTGGAGTCGGCTGTGGCAGACGTAACCCCGTACGTCTTCTTTTGGAGAGCGTGCTGCCTAAGATATTGGAACGAGGAGCGATACCTTCATTCTGTGATTTTTGGGGGCACGGCTAATCTGGCGAAGCGGTTTCGAGGCTCAGAGTTAACGTAGAGGCGATCTTGAAGACTCCGCGATGAGATGTGTGACCTCAGAGTGTGTTTTGCTCCTCACCCAAAACCAGGTCTTCTTCCTCCGTTTGTTGACAGCCTTTTGGGGTAGCTTTCCTGTTTTCGGCAACGTAGCATATGATGCCACACTTTCCACAGCATCCGTTTCGGCCCTGCAACCTTAATAGCAGATAGACGGCCGCGGTCGATCAAGTCTGCAATGGCTTGACTCGATAGACCCCGGATATGAGCCGCCTCCGCCTGCGAAATATATTTATCTGTGCTGATCTTTGTACTTTGTATCTTTCAAGTACTTTTTGTAGATTTGAACTACTAGTCTCTCCCCTGACGACGCGGGTTTGTACATACAATCCGGAATACGGGATACGCGGACGGTGACACGCCGCGTACTCCTGACCACCGTCACCTTCCTAGAAAGGCGACGGTATGGCTGTTTCTAAAAGTAATCGTAGATCCTCCCCTGACGCAAGGCGGATTGCCCAGCAGTTCTTTCCTAAGAGATACATTTCACAGGAACGCCTGCAAGCGTGGCTCGACGCTACGGCTCATCTCGAAGCCCGCACACCCACCCTCCTTTCCTGTGTATGAGGGCCTATTCAATCTCAATTCCTATGCCCAGAAGCTGTTCGATCTGGTAAGAGAGATTAGCGAGAAGTTGCACCATCCATTGGGCCAGTTCGTCTACCGGCAATGTCTCGTACAGCACACCCGCTCCGGCGTCACGAGCGACGTTCTCGATCAAATGAATGACATTGAGCATACCGAGGCCTGGTTATTCGAGAGTCTCGGCCGGCATGAGGAGATGAAGCTGCGGGATCCGGAGGGTGTCTATCCAATGGTCCGTGAGCAGGAAGCAGAACGACTCAAAACGGCCTGCCTCTGCGCCTGGAGTTTTTCAGGATTCCACCGACCACGAAGTTCGATCTCCCGCCAAAAAGTCAGTTCGTCCGCGCAAACCAGGAAAGAAGGCTCTTGGGAAGGGGTTCGCCGTGGCTCAACGCGAAAGGAGTAAACACACGCAATTGAGATCGGCCACGAGTTGTGGATGCGAAGTCTTACTGTATGAGTTCTTTGATTTTGCTGGAATCGCCGGCGAATCGTCCGAAAAAGAGGAAGGGCCAAGTCGACCCGAATCCAACCCGGTTCGTATCGCGGCGGTCGATGTCGAGGATGCTACTCGTATCTTCGAAATAGCTGGCCAGACTTCCGGGTTCAGTGTGTAGTACATTGGGCTGGTCGAACTCGCTGCGGGAGTCACTTGATTAAGCAGCGCCGCTGATCTACCGGCCAGGTAGTCGCAATGGCTCCTCTCTGGACGGAAGCAGAGCAGGCAGGAACAGGGCGAGAATGTTACCGAAGAGATGGCCGCTACTCAAAACGAAGCAGGATTCAGTCAGAGGGCCTTCTAAAGCCGTGAAGGAGGCCTGAAGAACTATCCAGGCCTTGAGGTGGTGTTGGGCAAGGAAGCTATTAGGCATTGTTATGCATTCTATGGTGAAAACGATAGCGCGTGACATGGTGACCCGGATGGCCGAGAAGTTGACGCTCGCTGTTCCGACCGAAGCAGGAGGCCTGATGCGATTTTCGCGTGTCGTGAAAAAACTGGAGGATGTAGCGCAGATAGCTTCCGGAGCAGCCGTTTATCACAATGCACATAGATTGCCAATCACTGTGTATGAAGAAGACGGTAAGAAAAGCGTGTCGTCGTGGTCATGCGGAACCGCGTTTAATCCCCGTGAAAAGGCGGCCAAACCACCTCGGGCACAGGACGAGCTGCGGGCAGATTGAGCTAGCATTGAGTATGGATTTCGAAGCGTTGACGAAACCGTGCCCGCTTTGCGTCCAGGGTTTCGGATTGTTCATGATGTTGATAGTGGTGGTCGAGAGTCACATCGGTATGATTCGTGGCCGGTGGGAGCAGGCAGACGATTCCTATGAGCGCGGAGGCATCCCAGCTTCGTATTGGTTCATGATCGCCGCGGCGTTCTTCGGCGGAGTCGCTCTTGTTTGGTACGGAATAACGATGGGTAACAGCGTGTAAAAGCTAATCAGAAGAGATTGAAACTTTATGGGGTGACCGCACGTAACTAGCTTCAGCAAATGGATGGAACACCCTCCGCCCTCGGCAAACACCGGGGGCTCTTTATTGCACCCATAAAGGTGCTGGTTTGATGCGGCTGCATTGTGGGCAGTTCCTGCGATGCTCTTCAAAATCAGTCCACGCCTGAAGTTTCTCTCTTAGATCTGGAGTGGTCAGCTTTGTTAAACGGTTTCCGTCGAGCTCGGCAGCAGTGGGCGACGTCGTCACATAGCCATTAAGTAGCTCTAAGCCCTCAAGGCAAGGGCGGATCAATCCCGAAAGCCAGTTGGCAACAAAAGTTTCCAATGATGTCAACCGCTCCATAGAACCATCATAGCTGACTGACTTCTGACGTGCGCAGATGGCCGTTCCGAACCATGCTGAGCTGTGTTAAACGCCCGGCTGTGGGCTTTTTCGGATGTCTTCGAATGGTGAGGGTATCTTGGCGTTTAGCCGGACAGAGCTTTGCCTAATCCGTAGCTTGGACTGATGCAACAAAACCAGCATCTCGAGTCTCGATAAGCGAGATAGAGCCACTTGCCGTTCGACCCTAAAGGCGATGGCTATTGCGGTATTTAGCGTCGACGATTTCATCACGAGTCCCGAGGATATCTAAGCCTGTTCGGCCCACGTACAAGATTCGCGCCACGCGGTGCCGCCCCGAGCCCTTGCATAGCCTTTCGTGCGTGGCCATTTTAGGAGTGCCGCCCGCCATCACTATTGCGCGATCAGTCTCCGGTAGAGGGTAAAACGGGGCGTTCCGATGGGCGGTTTTCCAGGTACCAAATTAACGCCGGTCCGATGTCATAACGGCGAAGCGCCTCACCGTGACGCGTTCGATCTCGAATAAAGCCGTGATCAGTGAGAAATGCGATTCGCTCGACCAGCCGGGTGAAATCCTCGAAACAATAATAGTGGTCTCGCACGTAGGGCAGGGCGGGCATCAAGTCCGCCGAACAAACATAGATCGTCGTTAAAAGCGGATCAGCTTTCAGGTCCGTTTCAAGTCTGTCCAGGAGTTCAGGCATCAGAAATTCTAACGTCACGGGGCTTAGGTAGGTCAACGTTAACCTCCGGCTACTCGAATGGAAACAATATATTGCAATTGCACCCGTTGTGTAGAGTGATTTTCAGCCATGGCGTATCAAGTCGAGTGGCTGATTCAGCCGAATAGGAGGGATTGGCAGACGTTGAATGGGGTGCTGAAACTTTGGCGGGTACCAGAAATCAAATAAGTTAGATTGACCGCCCCGGGCCTGCGGCAGACATCTGGCGCCTTTTATTGCACTAATAGAGATGTCGGCCCGCGTCGCCCGCACGCAACACAAATCTTCTGGTGTTCTTCGAAGACATTCAAGGCCCCGATCTTAGCCGACAGCTCTTTCTCGGTTAGCCGTGCGAGTGGGTCGCGTTCCAGTTCTCCAGGAGTTGGGGACATCGTCACATAGTGATTGAGAAGCATTAAGCCCACTATGCAAGGGGTTCGCTCCCCAGCCAGCCAACGTGCTACGAAAGTTTCCAACGACATTTGTACCATACGGATATGCTAGCCCTCGAGCCTGCGTATGTTGGAAATGATCATCGGTCTAAGTCCCGCAGCCGACTAAGGGCAAGCAACACGTCGGACTGTGGCCGAACGTCCTCGACGCGCACGTGAAGCGTCGACGTTGCACGTTAAAGCATAACAGAATGAACCGATTACGACTTCACGTAAGGCGTCCATTCTGCCGACCGAGGGGCGGGTCAAATCTGAGCCTTGAGGCCCAGAGAGTGCCTTAGCACTAGAGCTCCCACTCACAAATTAATGAACAAAATTAGAAGACTCCTAAAAGAATTTCAAGCACTTTAACGCAGCAAGCTGAATCGACGCCTTAAGGAAGCACTTAAGCTGTTGATTATAAGCATGTTATTGTTGACAGCTATAGCCTTCTACCCGATGGTGGTCTCACTTCGGTTTACATGGAGGGGCCGAAACGTGCAGAAGATCATTCAGCGAGCGAACGGGGCGGTTTCAAACTCGAGCCGCAACACTGGTGCGGTTTTGGGGTAATCGCGCCCGCTAACCTAGCTCATCGGAACGCAAAAATCAAAGTGGGCAGAGATTGGTGGATTAGGCGAAGTGGCGTCCACTGAGAGGCATTACTGATGGGAGGGCGTTTCCCGATACCGGTCCTGCTTTTTGCTATTGGAGGATTTCGATGAACTATTTTCTGGTGATGAGCAACACTCTCCCGACGAGAAGTAATGCGCCGGATATCTTTGTGAGGCTAATCGGATGTACATCCATCCCGAATCAGCCGAAATGATCAATCACGAGAGATGCTATGGGTGCTGCCGTCACGGTTAAAGCCATGAAGTTCCCCGTTCCTACCCGGTGCACCAAGCTCAGCCCGGCGAACACCTCGACTGCCCCGACGAGACCGCCAAAAACTGCCCATCAAGGCATCTCATGGATATCCCGCATCCCCGGCAGTGGGTGAGGCATCGCGAAAAAGAGTGCAGTAAAGAAGAACGTGATAATGAGGATCGAAGCGAGATAGGGATTGACCAGTGATTTGTTGAGTTGCCCATTCATGGCTGCGCCACAGGTCTGAAGCGCCCCGCCGAGAATGATGAACGGAATAATCCACGATGCATTCATGTTGCCTCCCGTGTTGTGGGAAGATTGCGTTCATGAGGAACGCTCCCGCCATGCTAGCGGCAAGTGCGGCAGGCATGGCAATAGCTCCAGCGTTCAAAAAGTCCCAGGCGCTTACATCAAGCTTTTTCTTTGCGCAGAGCAAGCAGCCAAAGAAGCGCTGCGAGTGAACCCGTAACCGAGAGATTCGGACCGAGATCGACACCGATGAGAACCGCATTGGCGAAGAGCGCAGGTGGTCTGCCCGGGGAAATTTGTACCAGATTGAGTGATAGAGACTGGTTACAAGGGGCAGGAAATGCGGAGTGGCAAGAAGCATAGTGCGGAGTGGGTAGTGAGCCTTCTTCGTCAGATCGAAGTGGGTGTTGCGAACGGGAAGACGACGGTCCAGGCTTGCAAGGAAGCGTGCGAAGGCCTGAAGGTTCCGCAGAAACAGAAGCCGCGTGGTCGTCTGTGGTTCAACGACGGCCGCATGGCCCGCACGCTGAACACACGAGGGAGGCGCTGGTGGTTCGGTTCGAACGGAGATGGTCGTCTGCGAAGGTGATCGGTGCGCTGGCCGATGCGATGGTGGCCAAGGGCGTTCCTGAGCACCTGCGATCCGACCACGGGCCCGAGTTCATCGCGCACGGCCTGCGCAAGTGGCTTGCCGATACGGGCGCAAAGACAGCCTACATCGAACCCGGCTCGCCGTGGGAGAACGGCTACTGCGAGAGCTTCAACTCGAAGATGGGGGACGAGTTCCTGAACGGGGAAATCTTCTACTCGATGAAGGAACTCCGAGTGCTTGCCGAACGCTGGCGCAAGCACTACAACACCATCCGGCCACACTCATCGCTTGGGTATCGGCCACCAGCGCCAGAGGTATGGCTGGCATCAACCGCTGGGCAGGCGGAGATCGCTGCGCTACACTAACAATCCAACTGGTACAAAACTTCGGTCAGGCCAATACGAACCGATTGGGATTTCCGCCATGAGGTGGCTTCCATCCTGGGTGACTTTGATGAAATCGTAGATCCCAACGTAACGTGCGAATTTCAATAGATCTCCTGCTACAACGATATGCTCAACCGGCTAAAGATGCAGCCACCCGTAGGCTTGCGTAACAATCGCGTGATCGATGCGGTGTGCTCGAAATCAGCATAATCGATACAAACATTGGACAATTGGATGACACCTACCGTGTGCTGGTCTCCCTATTGTTCTGCTAGGCCAACACTCCCCCACGGAACTGTCGGCCTGAATCCCAATTCAGGTACAGCACCGATGAACAACAAGCGAATTTCGAAAGATATGCTCGATCGTCGTTCCTTTGTACGCAGTGGTCTTCTGGCAGGTGGCGCCGCGATGAGCGTCGGCTTGTTGGCAGATGCCAAACCCGCGCAAGCCCGGGAGCGCGGTCGCCTTACACAAGGCGACGAAGCGATTCTGCGGTTTCTTGCGGCAGCAGAACTGATCGAAGCCGACCTCTGGATTCAGTACGCAGAACTCGGGGGTATCGGGGACAACCAGCCGGTTGAGATCAATCCTAATCAACCCATGAATAATTACCAGATCGCCCTCTCCAACTTGGATGGCGATGGCCCTCAATACATCACCAGCAACACCCTCGACGAAGTCAGCCACGCCAACTTTCTTAATGCTTATCTCGAGTCGCGTGGTGGACGCTCTGTCGATTTTTCTGAGTTCACCACTCTTCCTGGAAGCACCGCGGATGGGTCTTCTAGGACCAAGCGTCTCACGAACCTCATGAAACTGAACGTCGATACAAGCTGGTTCGTGCGATACCGCAGCGCAACCAATCCTGATCTCGGTGCGACGTTCCCTCAGGCCATCACCCTCAATAACGTCACTGCCATTCCACGTAACAACGCTGATTTCAACGGCACGACAAACGGCAATTTCCCTGGGAACAACCATATCCAGGCAATCGCCAACGTTGCGGCGTTTCACTTCGGCATGATCGAGCAGGGAGGAACCAGCCTCTACGCTGCGATGAGTAAAAAGGTCACCGATCCCGAGGTGCTCGATGTCACTCTTGCGATCGGTGGTGACGAGATTGCCCATTTTCTCGAGTGGGTCGACTTCGCAGGCAACGGCGTCCAGCAGCCCGTCGCCCCTTTCACAGACGCCATCTCCGGTCTCACGTTCCCGGACTTCTTTAACAACCCGCCACTCCAGCCGCCTTCGCTTGTTCAACCGAGCTTGATCTTCCCCGTTCCTTGCGAATTCATCGATTCCAACCTGCCGCGCGTATCGGTCATACGCCCCATCACGGATAAGTTTGCCGGCGCGACCGCAGCAGCGCAATCCCTCATCGCAAGCGGCCTTTTCATCGGGCAGAGCAGGAGATTCATTAACACCCTCCTAGGGATGGCGGCTGAGGCTGATGCCGCCGTTCGTTTTGCTCTATGAGACTTTGATCCGAATATTTCCGAGTCTTGGGTCTGGACGCTGTGCCGGTGTCCAGACCCGTCATTCTTTGATGAGGCAACAATCATCGAGGGGCATCCTTACTCTCGAACTGCGTCCAAAGTTGTGACGATTCGAAGGAATCCAGTCAGAGAGTCTGAATGTTAAGTGCTGAACGCTTCGGGGTTGGGCGTCGTAACCTGGGCGATAGCTTTGGTCGGGCGCTGACTTTGGACTGCCGGCCATTGTTCGGCAACAAAGCCTCGCGAATCTGTCCGTCGCCTTGAGCAAACTGCTAGAGAAATCACTTCGCGTCTGTTCTTCTTCGCGTTCTCTTTGTCTTGGCTGCGTTTGACAAGCGTGGACTCGTTTCTAAGAAGTGAAGGCGCAGCCGACCTCTCTTGCGAGCATGAGCATTCTGCTCGGGAGAGGATGATCTCCCGAGACGAAGCAGATTGGCCCATCGTGGCCACGTCACTTCTGCTGAGACGTCCGGTATGGACACAGGATCGTGACTTCTTTAGAAGCGGCATCCCCACCTGGACTTCCGAGACTGTCGAACATTATTTCAGAACGTTGTGAACAGCAGGGAAGACCTGGCTATCCTTGGCGGCACTCAGTGAGTGGCCGACGATTACTGCAATTCGCGACGCTGCGGAAGCCAATTCCGCGAGACCTGATCCGCGTCAGGAAGAGGTGCTTCCGGTGAGATCGCTGGCCGATGCGACCTGCGGGACGCCTCTTCCCGAACCTTCGCGGCAGGGACGGCAATGGGCGCTTTCGGTGCCGAAAGCGCCAGCGCGCCGTTGGGGCTTTTGGGCTTGGCCTCGCTGGACGGCCGTTCTCTTCGCTTGACCGGAGGCAAACGGACGATAGCAGGAGCAGCCTCGAGCTTGCGCGCTGGCTTAGGGCTTGTCTCGCGCACATGCTTTGCTGGTTGCGGAGAGGCTAGACGCCGTATGGGTTGTCGCCGCGCCGCCTTCTTTGGGACAGCGTCTTTGCCACTGAGCAGTTCCCGGGCTTGTTGAAGCAATTCAATTTCAGCATCAATCAGGGCAACAATGCGTGGGTAGTCCATCGTTTTACCCGCTCACCAAATCGATTAATCTTTCTTTTCAATCGATTCGTCGGAGTCCTCTCGTCTCTACGTTTGCATCATTATCCAACAATCGATGACGGGCAGGAATTGATCTAGGGAAGATGTGTGGATGGCGGGATGAGGGCGCGGGAGAAACCGAAGAGGTTTCTCCCGCGCGTTTTTAGAAACAATTCAAGGGACGGCGCCATGCGCCGTCCCTTGAATGAATCGGTTTCTACGCTGTTTTCCTGGGCTTAGATTCAGCCGTGACCTCCTTCCTTGCCCGGGCTTTGGCGGCGAACTCCTGCCTCACTTTCTGGCCGATGGCTTCGGTGTCCACCTTATAGAGTGCCGCCGCGTCTTTGAGTACGTCGCGCCCGTTATGCCGTGAGGCAAGAAGGATGGTCGCCTCGACCATGACCCGTGACAGGGTGCTTTCATCGGCACGGCGCAGAAAGGCAAGGAAAGTCTTGCCGATCTCGCCGTCGTCTCGTTTCTGCTGGATGCCATGCTGCCTGGCCAGTGTTTCGATGCGGTTGCCATCGAGTAGACTGACCAGCCTTTCCAGCAGTGGTCTGCCCGGCGAAATTTGTCCCAGACTGAGTGATAGAGACTGAGTACGAGGAGCAGGATATGCCGAGGGGCAAGAAGCATAGCGCGGAGCAGGTAGTGAACCTTCTTCGCCAGATCGAAGTGGGAGTTGCGAACGGGAAGACGACGGTTCAGGCCTGCAAGGAAGCATTGATTACAGAGCAGACATACTACCGCTGGCGCAAGGAGTACGGCGGCTTGCAGGTCGACCAGGCGAAGCGGTTGAAGGAACTCGAGGCGGAGAACGCAAAGCTGAAGCGGCTGGTTGCGAACCTGAGCCTGGATAACCTTGTGTTGAAGGACTTCGCCTCGGGAAACTTCTAAGCCCGGCGCGTCGGCGACAGGCTGCGGAGCATGCGCGGCAGCGACACGGTCTCACGGAGCGACGAGCGTGCCGTCTGGCTTGTCAGCCACGCGGCACGCAGCGCTACCGGCCGACGCAACGGGCGGATGAAGATCAACTTACCCGCGCGATCGTCACTCTGGCTGGCCAGTATGGCCGGTATGGCTATCGACGCATCACGGCGCTGCTGGTGCATGCCGGCTGGACGGTCGGCACGGATCGCGTGGAACGGATCTGGCGATGCGAAGGGCTGAAGGTCCCGCAGAAACAGAAGCCGCGTGGCAGGCTGTGGTTCAACGACGGCTCGTGCGTGCGGCTGCGTCCTACACATGTGAACCATGTGTGGAGCTATGACTTCGTGAGTGTGCGCACGCACGATGGCCGCATGGCCAGGACGCTGAACCTGATCGACGAGCACACGAGAGAAGCGCTGCTGGTGCGGTTCGAACGGAGATGGTCGTCTGCGAAGGTTATCGGTGCGCTGGCCGATGCGATGGTGGCCAAGGGCGTTCCTGGGCATCTGCGATCAGACAACGGGCCCGAGTTCGTTGCGCATGATCTTCGCAAATGGCTTGCGGATACGGGCGCGAAGACGGCCTACATCGAACCTGGCTCTCCTTGGGAGAACGGCTACTGCGAGAGCTTCCACTCCAAGATGCGTGACGAGTTCCTGAACGGTGAGATCTTCTACTCGATGAAAGAGCTGCGTGTGCTCGCCGAACGCTGCGCAAGCACTACAACACCGTCCGCCCGCACTCCTCGCTGGGCTATCGACCACCAGCGCCAGAGGTACGGCTGGCATCGACCACTCGGCAGGCGGAGGAGCCGTTCGCTACGCTCACGCCTCCTCCGCCTGCCATATCCTGCTTCGATCCGAACTCGGAGATCGCTGCGCTACACTAACAATCCAACTGTACAAAACTTCGGTCAGGCAAGCGAATCGCTCGGGGTCTTATCATGCTTCGCGCACGATAACACATCCGATGTTATCGTGCAAAATAAGCGTTATCATGCTTCTAAACATCCCCTCGCTGAGCGCGGTTTTTCGCATACAGGGTAGTGAAAACCAGATCCAAACCCCGACCCTCACTATTCGTGAGATCAAGTGTCGCAACAGCAATAGGTTTGAAAATAAAGCACTTGTTGCGTCGGAGCAATAAGCGTTGGATCGGAGCATTATCGGAGCAATAAGCGGTTCCAAGGGGGGGTGGAGGGCTTTCTAGGGCGACGAAGACCTTCAAAATCAATCAGTTACCAGTTAGCGGGAAGATGGCATGGAAGAGGTCATCGGTTCGATCCCGATCAGGTCCACCAATCACACCAACAATTTAGCGATGACAAGTCTCCGATTCCGGAATAGTCGGCTTTAGTTGCAGGCAGATAGATCGCTCTCAATGAGCTGTCGCGGCCTCCTGCTGGCTTAGTGCCTTTACGAAGGTCTCCTGGGCGTCGGCGACGAAATCCTTGTAACCGGCGGGATCGATAAAGACGCGAGGGCCGGCCTGTGCGTAGCGCTTTAGCTTGGTGAGCATATCGAAGTATCCACCGTGGGCTCCCAGAAATACGTCGCAAGGTAGAGCGCGCAGCTCCGAAAACGTATGCCGGAAATCCTGAGTGATGCCGGGATAACTTACGGAATGGCGAGGTGTGGCCACGAAGTGATACTCGGACCAGAAGCCCACTCCACCGACAATGACGATATTTCTCATCGTTCCTGCCGGCTCACCGGGGAGATGAGAACGCATGGTCCAAGTGGTACATCCTCGCGTATGGCCTGCGGTTTTGTGAGCGGTCAGGACCACATCTCCCAGACGCACAGTATCTCCGTCATGAAGAACACTATCGACATGCGCAGGCGCATACCTGACGATGTTCGGTGAAGGGGACAGGAAGTCCGTGCGTGCTCCGGTTTCAATCACGCTCACGTCGCCGTCCATCACCATGTTCTTGGCGTGAGTCTCCCGAATCACTTCCGCGGCTCCGCCCACATGGTCGTAGTGGGCCTGGCTGTTGAGCAGGATCCTGGTGTCACTCCAATGAAAGCCCAGCTTCTCCACGCTTGCCCGGATTTGCGGCGGCGAGCTGGCAAGATTTGCATTGATGAGGATATTTCCTGCTCGCGTGACGATAAGGTAGCTGGCGAGATCTTCGCTTCCCACGTAGTACAGGTTGTCGGTAATTTGAAACGGAGCAATTGAGGTGGTCCATGAAGGGTTTACCTCGGCAAGTATCGATCTGGAGCTGCAGACCAGTAGCAGGAACAGGCAGGAGAGAGTCGCGCGCATTCTGCTTTCTTAGCAGAGCCTGACGACACTGAGACGCTTCATCTCGGTATGTCGTGGGTTCCGGTGCATACTTAGCTACCGCCCGTTTCAACCGCGACTAAACTTTCCTTTAAACTCATGATGTTGACCGGGAACCAGATTTCCCTTAAAACCTCTTATAAATTCTTGTAACTAATCGATACATTACCTATGAATACTCGATCGCGGATCACAGGTGTAATACGTCTCATCGCTTGTTTGTCTTTGACGCTCGTTCTCCTTGGGTATGCTGGGCTCATCCCACTCGGTAGATGGCAGCTCGATGAATTCTCTGAGCTTTATAAGATGCGTTCCACGCCGCTTTACTTCTTCGAGCGTCTGAGCTGGAGTCCGCGGCCAATTTCTGAATTGCTGTACGGAGCGTATGGCTGGGCGGTGAACCACTTTCATCAGCCTCTGATCGTTCCTTTTCTCGCGCTCCTATGGCTGATTTTGCTCTTCGCGACGCTATATACCCCGGCGCAACGTTTTTTTGAACAACGCGACCGTGCGTGGCCCATTTTTCTGATTTCACTTACGCTGCTCGTGTTGGCCGTGAGTGGCGGAGATGCTACTGAGGTCTTCTACTGGCCGGCAGGCGCAGTAGCCTACATCCCTACACTCGCAGTGACATTGTTGTTGTTTCTTCAGGTTGTGGATGGGCGACTGGCGACTAAAAAGGGCCGTATCCTGGCGTCCGTGTGCCTGGTTATCGCAGCCACTTGTACCGAGGCCGGCGCTACCTTTGTTTTCAGCTATGGATTGGTCCAACTTTTCCAGAGATGCAGAGAAGCCTGGCAAAAGAAAACAGGAGCCGATCGACGTCCTGTCCTCTGGATAAGTATTCCGCTGTCCATCGCTGCTGTGGTGCTCGTTGCTGTGCGCATGAATCGCTTTCGCTCAAACGAGGTTGTCGCGGATCAACTGGCCGCTGGCCATCCTGTAAAAAGCATCGTTGCGAGCTTCAAGGAGATGGCGTTCGAGATCTACGGGCGTGGCATCCTGGCACGCACCTATCACCAGTTTCCTAATCCCCACACGTGGCTTCATTCGGGAATGCACTTGCCCCTGGAGATACTTGCCGGATCTCACCTGTGGATGGAAGTTCTTCTGCTGGTCTCAGTACTGCTCATGTGGACCGGTGTGCAGCGCCCCGAGAAACGAACGATTCAACAGATCCTGGAGCTCTGTACGGCTCTTATGGCCACCGCTCTTTTCATCATTGCGGCCGCCAATCTGCATTTTGGAGTAACTTGTTGCGAACGCCATGAATTGCTGCGGGAATCATGGTGGAACATGATTCTGGTGGGACTGGCGATTGCCGGGGCTTCCTGGCTCTCCGACGCTCATCGCCAGCGGATTACACGTCTTACACCCATTGCTCCCCTGGTTCTATTGCTGTCTGTACTTTCTTTAGGGATCATCGGGCCCTTGAGACGTACCTACCAGGCGTACGCGATTCTTCGCGAGGCCACATTGCAGAACAGCGAATCAGGTTTCCATTACGGCAGCGATCGGATGTCGCTCTCGATTCTTCCTTCAGAAGGGATCATTACGGAGGAGGCGATCCAGGCGGGCGTGTATCACAGCGGTGTGGCGATCAACAGGTTTGACCTGGATGTCTATCCTTATTACGTCCTTCGTTTCTTTGGCAAACAGACCATCGTTATTTATCACCTGGTTGTCCCAGGAGACGCGGCTGCACCTGAAAAGAACTGACGATCCGCTTCGCGCCAGCGCGAAGCCTTATTAACCTGCTTGTTCTCTAAGGCGCATCAGGTCGGGAAGAACCATCCTGTCCGACTCGATGCGAACCAGTCCGTCCCGGCGAAAGGCGAGCAAAACCCTGGTCGCGGTTTCGCGGGAAACTCCGGCCATATGTCCGAGCTCTTCATGAGTGAGCGGCATGTGGAAGCTGACTTCGTTGAGGGGATGGGGGCATGCATCATTGTGTTGACCGGCAAGGATGAGCTTCCCCCAATCGCTTAAGACGCTGGCCAGCTTGGCGGCTGCGCTTCCTGAGAGAGCCAATCGTTTTGCGGTCAGGACGGCGGATTGATATTCATTCGCGACGGCCCGGAGGGAGTTACGGCTCACGGCCTCGAACTCCTCCATGAACGAGAGGAATTGGGTGCGAGGAATGGACTTGATGACGCAAGGCTCCAGGGTCTCCGCAGAGGTCTCATAGGGATTTTGTTTCAACACAGCAGCGAGCCCCAGAACATCTCCCGGACCCACGATCCGGAGGATCAGGAGGCGGCCGTCATACGACGATGTAGTGAGCTTGATCGTACCGCTGCAGATCACATAGACGTAATTCGGAGATGAACCTTCCTGCAGGACTGGTTGATTACTCTGTAAATGTATCCATGAACCCAGGCTGTCCATGCGCTGGATAGCGCTCCGATCCAAAGCGCAAAAGCAGTGTGGCCCTTTCGTCGTACAACTCTGGCAACTGCGCTTCAGCGGCATATTTGCGCCTCCTGATGTAAGGATATAGCAACGCGGCAGCCCGCCGAATAACCCCGTCGTAACATACCTAACGTCTGAAGACGTGGTCAGGCGATTACCGGTCCGTAATTACCGGAACTTTGTGACGTGCGTCACAGAGGCCGATGCCGATACCATTTATCGTGGCAGCAGCTATGACCACCCTCCTGCTTCACAGGATTCATTTCGCGTTCACGATCACATTTCACTATCTGTTTCCGCAACTGACCATGGGCCTTGCGCTGCTGATCGTTGTGCTGAAAACAGTAGCTCTGACGAAGCATGACGAACGTTACGACCAGGCGTCACGTTTCTGGGCAAAGGTCTTCGCGGTCAACTTTCTGCTCGGAGTGGTTACCGGTATCCCGATGGAGTTCCAATTTGGGACTAACTGGTCGGAGTTCTCGCGCAGAGCAGGCGGCATCATCGGGCAGCCGCTGGCTATGGAAGGTGTGTTCTCTTTCTTTCTCGAGTCCACCTTTCTCGGCCTTTTTCTCTTCGGTGAGAAGCGTCTCTCCCGCTGGGCGCACTGGGGAGCGGCGTTCATGGTGTTTGTCGGTTCCTGGATCTCTGGCTTCTTTATCATCGTCACCGACGCCTGGATGCAGCATCCGGTGGCGTACCGCCTGCTGCCGGATGGCCGGTTTGAGCTCACCAGCTTCTGGGGGTTACTCATGAACCCATGGGCTTGGCTGCAGTATGCGCATAACATGTGTGGCGCAGTGGTGACCGGAGCGTTTGTCATGGCGGCGGTGGGCGCCTTCTACCTGCTGGAGCAACGCCACGTTGAGTTCGGGCGGCTCTTTCTGCGCGTTGGTGTCATAGCGGGTCTTATCTCATGCATGGTTCAGATATTTCCGACCGGCGATCTGCATGGCCGCTATGTGGCGAAAAATCAGCCAGCCGCAATTGCCGGAATGGAAGGTCTTTTCCATAGTGAGAAGGGCGCTCCGATCGTGCTTATGGGACAGCCCGATATCGACCAGCAGCGGATCGACAATCCGCTTGCCGTCAACAAGGTTCTAAGCTTCCTCATCTATGGCACGACCGAAGCTGAAGTTACTGGTCTTGATCAGATTCCGAAAGATCAGTGGCCTACGACACTACCTTTGCTGTTTTACAGCTACCACATCATGGCGGGGCTGGGCACCTATTTCGTCCTGCTGATGATCGTAGCTGTCTTCCTGCTTTGGCGAGGCCGGCTCTATCAAACGAAGTGGTTGCTGTGGTTCATCCTGTTAAGTTTCCCGTTGCCTTATATCGCCAACACTGCTGGATGGATGACTGCTGAGATCGGGCGTCAGCCATGGCTGGTCTATAAACTTCTGCGCGTCTCCGAGGGATACTCTACCCATGTTTCGGCCGGCAACAGCCTGTTCACTCTTCTCGGCTTTCTCGGAATGTACAGCCTGCTTTCCATACTCTGGATCGTAATCGTCTACCGGTTTATCGAAGCCGGGCCGGAGAAAGTTAACGCGCCGCACAACAGCCCGGCAGGCATGGTCACCGCGTAGAGCGAAAGGAAAAACAATGGGAGCAGTCTGGTTCTGGATCGTCGCTTTAATGCTTGCGGCTTATGTTGTTCTCGATGGTTTCGATATCGGGATCGGCATCCTGTACCCGATCCTTGGGCGCAGCGGCCAGGACCGCAAGGTGATGCTGCGTTCGATCGGTCCTGTCTGGGATGGAAACGAGGTCTGGCTTCTTGCCAGCGGCGGAACCTTGTTCTTCGCGTTTCCGATTCTTTATGCTTCGGCCTTCAGCGGTTTTTATCTCCCCCTGATGATTGTGTTGTGGCTGTTGATCGGACGCGGTATCGGAATCGAGCTTCGGTCACAGGTCGACAACGCGGTCTGGAGAAGCTTCTTCGATGGCGTCTTCTTTCTTTCGAGCGCACTGCTGGCCATCTTTCTCGGCGCCGCTCTTGCGAATGTAATTCGCGGCGTTCCGCTCGGCGCGGACCATTACTTCTTCCTGCCGCTCTGGACAGACTGGCGCGCTGGATCGCACCCCGGCATTCTCGATTGGTACACGGTCATCGGTGGAGTGGTCGCCCTGGTTGCGCTGACCACGCACGGCAGCTTGTATCTGGCACTCAAGGCATCGGGAGAACTTGAAGACAGAGCTCTTCGGTGTGGCCGGTTGTCCTGGCTGGGGCTTTGCATCATGACGCTTATCAGCCTGCCTGCGACCGTTCTCGTGCGGCCGGCAATGCTTACTCACTATTCCCAGCATCCGGCTGCGTTCGCAATCCCTGCGATGGTCGTGCTGTCGTTAGCAGGAACCGGCATCTACATGCGGCGCAGGGAAGAGCTCAAGGCATTCCTGTCGTCGTGCCTGTATCTGGCTACCATGCTGGTCGGAGCCGCAGTAGGACTCTATCCGACGCTGCTCCCATCCTCATCGAACCCAGGCGATGACATCACCGTCGCGAATGCTCTCTCGGGCACCTACGCCATGCATGTCGGGCTGATCTGGTGGATCTTCGGCATATCGCTCGCGCTTGGCTATTTCGTCGTCAGCTACAGCATGTTTCGTGGCAAGGTTCCGCTTCACGACGACGGATACGGGCACTAATCGCATCGCAGGCACGCAATCATCGGCGATTGTGTGTCTGCTAAGGCTGCGGCCAACCATTCTGTTGCCGCCGAATCGAGCTTCGAAGGTATACCGGCGGGCATGACACCGGCTCGCGCAACGCTACGCAGTCATTACCCTTTCGCTGTCGATTTGCGGGAGCGGCATGGCGCCCAGCGCCATCAAGGCACACTGGGCCACCGCCAGTACGATGAGCGGGGGACAATTCGCTGCTGTTCCGTACCCCGAGCACACAGAATGGCCATCACATCGTTTCAGGGGTGAGTTGGGGCAGTTCAGACATGCCCGAGAACAACTGGAAGACTGAAGGATGTTGAGTGGCATGAAGCTTCTCCTTGATATATCAGCATCCACCAGTCGCGCCATCAGGAGATGTGACGGCGATCACGTTCCGCACGTTTTCGTGAAGGATCAGGAAGCGTGGTTTGGATTCCCGGGGCTTCGGCCTCCTGCAAGAGCAGGGTGTCTGCGGGCATTTCTTCTTGCCCATCTGCCCGTGCTGTTCTTGACTCGCAACTTTGGCGCGTTTAGATTGGGCTTTGTTTGGCTGCAAATCTTTTAAAAATGGCGTAGTTGGCCCGCCGAAGCTGGAAATCCATGCGCATTGTTGCCGGTGTTGATTTTGGGACTCTTAGTACCCGTGTCACTCTTCTTGATAGTGAAAAAGGCCGGCTGGGAACGGCTTCCGCCACCTATCCGCTGAAACGTAAACATCACGATCCTGACTTTGCGACGCAGTCCCACACCGACCAGATGGACGCGCTGGTGAAGGCTCTCCGCGAAGTGCTGGCGAATACCGGCATCGATGGTGAGCAGGTTGAGGCGCTGGCCCTCGACACGACCGGTTCGAGCGTTATTCCGGTCGATGACCACATGCAGCCTCTCGATGACTACTATCTATGGTGCGATCATCGCGCACTGCGTGAGGCGGAGCAGATTACCCGGCTGGCGCACGAGAAGAACCTCGAGGCGATCGAGTGGTGCGGCGGAGTGTATTCCCACGAGTGGGGTTGGGCGAAGGTGCTGCACTGGCTGCGGCACAACCCGGAAAAACGCGACCGGTTCGCCTCGGCCTTTGAACATTGCGACATGGTCGCAGCGACCCTGAGCGGAATCACCGATCCCAAACAGGCGAAGCGGAGCGTTTGCGCGCTGGGGCACAAGTGGCTATGGAATCCCAAGTGGGCGGGATTTCCTCCGGAAGAGTTTCTGGCTGCGGTCGATCCGCTGCTGACAGGCGTACGCGAAAAGCTGGCGGGTGATGTGCTCACCTCAGATCACGTTGCCGGGCACCTTTCTCCCGAATGGGCTGAGAAGCTTGGCCTGAAGGCCGGAATTCCTATCCCGGTTGGAGCGTTCGACGCGCACTGGGACGCGATCGGCGCAGGCTGCCGCGAAGGCGACGTGGTCAACGTGGTCGGAACCTCAACCTGCATCATCGCCATGCAGAAGAAGGCGGAACTGGTGCCGGGCGTGTGTGGTGTGGTGCCGGGCAGCGTACATCCTGGATATACCGGCGTGGAAGCAGGGTTGTCCGCGGTAGGAGACATCTTCGAAGCTATCGCCCGCCGCGCGGGAACCGACGTCCGTGAGCTTTCGAAGGGCCTTGAAAATTACAAGGCTGGACAGACCGGATTGCTGCGTTTTTCCTGGGATAACGGCGATCGCACCGTTCTGACACGCAGCGACCTCGGCGGCATGACGCTGGGGTGGCACCTGGTAAATACAGCGCAGGACGAGCTCTTTGCAGCCATCGAAGGCACTGCATTTCATACCCGCATCATTCTCGACCGCATGGCTGAGCATGGCGTTCCGATTGAGCGCGTGATCAATGCTGGAGGCATTCCGCAAAACAACGTGGTGTTGAACCATGTCTATGCGAATGTCTTCAACAAGCCAGTGCTTGTGCCGGAGGTTCCGGCGACCAGCGTGGGTTCGGGCATTTTTGCGCAGTTGGCTGCCGGCATCTTTAAGACCGTAGAAGAGGCGCAGGACCGCATGTGCCCGACGTACAAAATCTACGAGCCGGAACCGAAGGCCGCTGCTGTTTACGAAGAGCTATATCAGCTTTATCGCAAGGTCTATTTCGCCTTCGGTGATCGCAGGGCCACACCTCAGCCGCTGACCGAGGTGCTGCACGACCTGCGCGAGATCGCATCGCGCGTTCATGGCGATGCCGCGAAGGCGTAGGCTGTTGGTATAGGTTCGTATCCAGGAGAAGATTGAAATGCTGTTGCAGAAACTGCGCGAAGAGGTTCTCGAGGCAAATCTCGAAGTGGTGCGCCGCGGCCTGGTGCTCTACACATTCGGAAATGCTTCGGGTGTCGACCGGGAGCAGGGGCTGGTCGTAATCAAGCCATCGGGCGTGGACTACGACGAACTGCGTCCCGAGCACATGGTGGTAACAGACCTTAACGGAAAGCTCGTCGAGGGAGATCTTCGCCCTTCTTCCGACCTGGATACACATACGCTGCTGTATCGCGAATTCCCTGAGATCGGCGCGGTGGTCCACACCCACTCGGAATACGCGACCAGCTTTGCGCAGGCTGGGCTGCCGATTCCCGCCTTTGGCACAACGCATGCCGACTACTTTTACGGCCCGGTGCCGGTGACCGAGCCGCTTACGGACGAAGCGATCGGCGGACGCTACGTGCATGAGACGGGGCTTGCGATTATTGCCCGTTTCAAAAACACCGACGAGTACATCGATCCGCTTGCTGTGCCTGCCTGCCTCGTGGCAGGGCATGCTCCCTTCGTCTGGGGACGTACTCCTCACGATGCTGCCCACAATGCGGTGGTGCTCGAGGCAGTGGCTCGCATGGCCTATCGGACGGTTTCTCTCAAGGCAAATGCGGACGAAGTTTCGCAGGCCCTGCTTGACCGCCATTACTTTCGCAAACACGGCGCGAACGCGACCTACGGGCAGGCATCTCCTGCAGGCAAGCGCTGACGACCGCAACAGTCATCAGCGCTTACCTGCAACATCAGAAATGCGGAACGTCTGAGCTTCCTCCTTCATATCCCAACATCCCCGGCTTGCTAGCCTGCGAAAAGACGCTGTTCGATGGCGCGCTTTCGCCGAGTCCGTTGGTGGCCGTTACCTCGTAGAAGTAGGCGCAGCCCGGTATGGCCGTGTAATCGTAGGCATTGTAGGTATTTGTCTGAATAATTGTTACAAATGGACCGGCGGGCGAAGTGCTGCGCTTCACGTTGAAGGCCGTTCCGAATTGAGGCGTCGTCAACGGATCGGGTTTCCACCTCAGGAATATGAAACCGTCGCGATTCCTGGCGTGTAGCACCGGCGGCGTACGAACTGTCTCGACCGGCGTGCCGCTGACCGAAGACGACTGCGAGCTTTCGCCAAGATAGTTCACCGAGGTGACGACGTAGTAATACGTCGAACCGTTGTTGATGGAGAGATCGGTGTATCGGGTAGCGCTCTGCGGGGAGGTCGTAAGCAGGGTGTAACTCGATCCATCGGGCGAGCGGTAGACGTTATATCCCATTGCATCGGGGACGCTGTTCCACGTCAGGATCGCGATGCCTCCTCCGAAGAACGGCTCTGCGTCGCCGCCCCCGAATGTGGCGTTCAATCCGCCTGGCGGAGGTGGTGCGGAAGCTGCCGGAAAGCTGCTTACCTGCGACGAGACAGCACCCGTGCCGAAGGCGTTCGACGCATTCACGACGTAATAGTAGGTATTGTTGTCGCTCACTGAAGTGTCAACGTATCGATTCGTACCCGTCGTAGCGAGAAGAGTGTAAGGTCCGCCGCTTTGAGTGGAGCGAAGGATCGAGTAAGTGGTTGCCGTTGTAGCGCTCGCCCATGAAAGCGAGACGGTTGCACTGCCCGGCACAGCGGTTAGATTCGAAGGCGCCGAGGGAGCGGTTGGGTATCCACCGCCCATGATCTGCTGAATGAGAATCGCGCCTGTTCCTGCGGGCAGAATGGTGTTGCCGGCGGAAGACGCAGAGGTTGCCAGCGACAGGCTGTGAAAACCTCTTGACGTCGAGAAGGAGAGCGCGGAGGAAACTCCATCAGAGCTGTTGAGCGAGAGCGTGCCGATGCTTTGGTCGTCGATGAAGACGTTGACGGCTGCTCCGGTGACTGCGGCATGTCCATAGAGACGCAGCGCGAAGGTGCCAGGGCCGGATGCCCTTAGCAGATAGACGTTGGGCGAGTTCGGCTGGATGGTCAGCCCTGATCCGGGTATTGCTTCGCTCACAAAGATATCGGGTGTTCGCTGGCTGGGGTCGATGTTCACGGTTTGCCCGGCCATGAAAGGCAATACATTGCCTGCTGTGAGAGGCGGTCGGGGTGCGCTTAGAACTCCTAGCGCTCCGAGATAGGTGGGGGTCCGCAGATGTTCGTAGTCTTCAACAAGCATGAAGTCGCCGAACTCGCTGACATCCCCCTGTAGCGCATAGTAGTTGACGGTGTCGCCACCAACCGCGAACCAGTTATCGAGATAATGATGCACGATGCTGGCAATCATGCGGCGGTCGCGGATGCTATGGGCTCCGACGCCACCCAGAAGCGAGCCAGGTCCGGACTCGTAGCCGACTTCCTTGAGGCCATAGTAAGCAGCAACGGCCTGCCACCCGATAAAGTCTCGCCGCACTGCATCGCTGCCGGTCCACATCGTCGCGAAGGTTGCGTCGACGGAGGATGTGTCGGCCGCATCGTAGTAGGGCGCTTCACCGATGCCGTAGAGAACAGTCTTCACCGGAAAGCCAAACTTTTGCTCGGCCCATCCCAGCGAGTTGAAGAACGTGAGCTCCGTTGTGTATTGCCACAATGCAACCGGACGGACGCGGCCGGTGCAGCTGCTTTCTCCGAAGACCTGTTCGAAGATCTGTCCAATCTGTATGGTGCGCTCGATATAGCGTTGGTCGACAGTGATGCCTTCCTGACTGGCGATGATCTGGTTATAGGTGTACTCAGGAAAGCTGAAATTCCAGACTTCATTGCTGTATTCCACGTACACGTGCAGATCGCGCTCAAGACCTTGTGTGTATTGGTTGCCGTTCCGGATGAGATTTGCGAGCTGCATCACGTAGTCGTCATCCGCGGAGTCGGGAATATTAATCCACATATCGTGATGGGTGGCGTTGGCGAGCATGATCATGTACTCCCATGCGACGCCTTGCGACTGCTTGCCATCGGTGTTCCTTGCGGGCAGCCCCGCCTGGTAGGCGTCAGCGACCTGCACGCGGTCTTCCCAGCGTGTTGTAACCAGGCTGGTTCCAAAGAATGTCTGGTAGCCGTTTCCCGAGTCGACATTGAGGAAACGGATCGCCGCAAATGGAGGCTCGTAAGCAGCCAGCGTGCCGGGTGTGAAAACAGCTTGCGTATTTTGCGAATACCCAGGGCGAAGCAGGTGCATATTCGTGAAGCCTGTGCCGGGTGTATCGGTAGGGAGCCTTTGTGTGTTCAGAAACTGTAGTTGCAGCAGGGAGTGCCCAGGCTGCAGAACAAGGTCGGCGGTTGTCTGGTTGCTTTGTGCGTTGTAGATCTGGTTCTGCACAAGCAGGCCGCCGCTTGCTGCTTCGGTGCTGGGAACAATGGTGGCTTGGCCGGTGAAAGATAGTTTGTAGATGCCGGCGATATCTTCATTGATGGCAGGAGCATCCGGCGCACGCCAGGGCATGTTCCGGCGAATGTCATAATCCATGCCCGCATCGCTGGTCGGCCATCCGGCTGCGTCCTGGGTTACGGCAGTCGCTCCGACCGTGTTCCATCCCGTCAGTCCTTTGATCAGATCAACCCAGTCCCATCCTCCGTTGACGCCCAAAGGAAGATTGGAGTATTCGGAATGCCCGTCGGCATGAGCTGGAGGGGTGTAGGCGGCCAGTGTGGCGAGCAGAAGTTGCAGAAGCAGGAAGTTACGAAGGACGGTGACAAGCGGCGTGGGGGATCGATGCATGGTATGCCTCCATTGAGGAATTGGCCCGGCAGCATTTATGCACTTGCCCAAAGTAGGGTGTCAAATAAGTTGTTTGTGGCATGGAAATGTAGCCGTGCGGCATAGCATGTCGCCAGGCCAATGGAGTATAAGAGCGGGGTAAATCTCCAGCCAGATGTTATCGCTATCTCCTGGCGAGGAGAAGTACTTATAGGAAGAATGCTCACCTGAAGTAGAGATGAGTGCCTGCTTTCCTATTGACAGCCGCATTGCCGGAAGCTAGGTTGCCATTGGCTCAAAAGCAGGTCTGGAAACAACTTGTATTGTGCGTATGCAACATTCAGCCATAAGTGCATAAGACCGAATTTCGGTCTTTAAGGGGAGAGCAGAATGCTGTTTCGTGCTATGGGACTTCGAAACGCAATTTCAGTACTTTGCCTCGGCGTTGCTACATACGGCTATGCTCAGTTCAGTGGAAACGTTCAGGGGACTGTTACCGATCCTTCAGGTGCTGTTGTTAGCGGGGCCAGGGTTACGCTGCATAGTTCAGCGACAGGAGCAGACAACCTCTACATAACATCCGCAAGCGGAACCTACGCTTTCCCGAGTGTGCCTCCAGGGCACTACCAGGTGATTGTCGAGGCGCAGGGATTCGCGAAGAGCACGGTCGAGGTCGATCTGCAGACGGATGAAGTACGCGGCGTCAACGTGAAGCTGCAGGTAGGCGGTGCAAACTCCAGCGTGAATGTTACCGCCGTGGCAACGGCGATCAATCCTGAAGAGACTCGCATTCAATCCACGATCACCAGCGAGCAGTTAAAAACACTGCCACTGCCCAATCGCGATACGACGCTGCTATTGCAACTGGCTCCTGGCGCAACTGGTTATGTGGATGAAGGAAACGGTGGCGGCTATGGATCGAACATCTTCGGCAATGGCGTTTACCAGCCGGGCGGGAATAATTCGACCATTGCGACCTCAATCAATGGCAGCGGCCTTCCGGGATCTTCAAATCTGTTTCTGATCGACGATCTTCCCGTGATGAGTACGACGGCAAAGGGCAGCGTGACGATTCTGCCGAATCCGGACATGATCGACCAGGTATCGCTGCAGACGCAGACGTATTCTGTAGTGAATGGAGAAAGCTCTTCGATTGAAACGGCCTTTACGACCAAGTCTGGCGCGAATGCTTTTCATGGTTCTGCCGACCTGACTTATACGGGAAGATTTCTCACTGCGAACCAGGAGTTCGCGCCGTCAGATGTAGGCTTCCACCGGCAGAATTTCATCGGCTCGCTCGGCGGTCCGGTCTGGAAGAACAAGACGTTCTTCTTTGGTTCCGTACAATTGCTGCGCTCCGCCGGTGCGGGCGGCGGGTTGGATACATGGATTACTCCTGAAGCAGCCGCGTGGGCGCACGGAGCCTTCCCCGACGCGAACGGTCCGAAGATGCTTTTGCTGGCGCCGCCTACGCGTGTCTTCAACGGCGTACCCGAGCTGGCGTCGTCGTTATATCCATTCACGCCAGCAACCGGTACCACTGCGGCATCGGGCTGCGGCACCGCTGCAGACTCGAATATCCCCTGCGACCTTCCGGTGCTGGCCAATGGGCAGACGGAGCAGCAGAATCCCTATAACGGCACGCAATGGAATGTACGCCTCGATCAACTCTTTCGCGGCGGCAACGATCGTCTCTACGGCGAGTACATTCATCTCGACCAGAACCAGGGGTTCCTGTCTGACCGCGGATTTTTCGACGGCGGCAGCCCCAGCGATAACTGGTACTGGTCAGTGAACTATGTGCGCGTGATCAATCCGAAGCTTGTGAACGAAGCGCACTTCGGAGCAGCGCGGTCCTGGAATGCTGCGCAGTACAACAACTTCGACGCGTACTCGGCTCCGGTTGAGCCGATCATCTTTGCAGGTGGCACAGTAGCGACGAACTTCCTTGGCGCGGTGAGCCGCGAGCATACTTACAACATCCGCGATACGGTGTCATGGAATCTCGGAGCGCACAGCCTGCGCTTCGGCTATCAGTTCTTTCGCGGAGATTCCGTCACGGATGATTCGAACCTCTACGGACGCCCGTTTATCCCGTTCTTCACCGATCCGTTGCCGTTCTTTCAGGACTACGCCAACGCCGGCGTGGTGGGGTACTACTCCATCGGTGGAAACGGCCAATACACGCCGCAGATTTATGGATCGAAGGTCACCTGGAACAGCGTGTTTGTGGAAGATCAGTACAAGGTGCGTCCGAACCTGACGCTGACCCTTGGCGTGCGTTATGACAACTTCGGCAATCCTTCGAAGTACGGCGACAATGCGGGAAGCTTCTATCCGCTCTACCTGGGCTCGGGATCGACGCTGCTCGACCAGGTGATCGGAGTGAGGACGCAGTTAAGCGGCAATGCTTTCTCAGGCAGCCAGAACCTGAACTTCCAGCCGCGTGGCGGTTTTGCGTGGACTCCGCTGCAGAATCACAACCATGTGCTGCTGCGTGGCGGCGTCGGACTTTACGAGGACTCGGTGACGCCCTCGCAGGTGGCGGTGAACCTGCCGACGAATCCTCCGAACCGCATTACGTTTACTCCTACGATCTCGAATCCCTCACTGGCAGCCTTTCTCAAGCCATTGCCGTATGGCGATTTCAAAACGACTACGGCTCCGTTCGGCATTACGTACCCGTCGGTGCCTACCTATGGAACCGACCCTTTCGGCAATGTGTATTCGGATCCCGGCAAGACCATGGTCTATCCGTCAGGCATCAACGGCTACGATCGCAGCCTCAAGCCGCAGAAGATCCTCGAATACTCGCTGGGCATGGAGATACAAGGGCCGGCGCAGATGGTCTATTCGATCTCCTACGTGGGTAGCCACGGCTATGACATCTACTTTGGCGGCGACTGGAATCAGCTGCCCGGAGACCTGCTGATTCATGACGGAGTGCAGGAGCGCCGCACATCGGAGTGGGGGCAGATCGAGTTCAACACGAATGGGCTTGAGAGCAATTACAACGGTGTGGTCTTCTCCACGCGGCAGAACTGGAAGAATTTGTTCTGGCAGGTGTCCTACACGTGGTCGCATGCTCTGCAGAACGCTCCGAATGCGGGGCAGGCTAATGTGCAGACCACGCAGCTGTTCACGGAAGCCTACGCGCCGAAGTCGTATTACGGGACGGCGGCCTACGATCGCACGAATGTTTTCACACTGGCTGGCGCCTACGAGATTCCAAAGTTCACTTCGCACATGTGGCTGCATGAGCTGACGGCATGGAGGCTTGGAACCATCATCACCGCGCAGACCGGGACGCCCTTCACGGTTGTGAACAGCGCGCCCTTCGCTGTGCCAACGGCCGATGCTCCGCTGGGCGGCGACTATGAAGCGGATGGACAGAGCTTCGGTATTCCGACCTACAACGGATCCCACAAGGGCGGTTGGAGCCGCGATCAGGCGCGGGCGGGTGTCTTCAATAAAACGGTCGACTTCAGTGCGCCCGCAACCTTTCCCACGCAGCCCGGGGAAGGCAATCAGGGGGTAAACAGCTTCCGCAACCCGGGTTACTTTGTGGTCGATGCGAATGTTTCGAAGGCCTTCAAGTTTCCGCTGCCCCACGGAGAAGAAGGCACGTTCCTGCTGCGGGGCGAGGCCTCTAACCTGTTGAATCGCGCCAACCTTGGACCGCTCGGGAATGATGTCAACGCCGGACAATACTTCGGGCAGAGCTCGACCTCCGGATTTCCGCGCTTCCTGCAGATTGGTGGACGTTTCGAATTCTAGTTTTGTTCAGGCTGAAAGACAGAAATGTTTCCGGCCTGCACGGTGACGAAGCATGTCTCGCGGAGTTAGTCTTTATACAGGCACCTCGCTTGACATCTCCTATCCCAAAGCGTGTTCGAACCGGAATTGCCTTTGCAGCGATTCTCGCTGTCTGTGCGCCGTTGACGGCGCATGCCGCCGATATCTCCACGGATGACGATGCCGCATCGCTGATGATAGCCACCGCAGACTTTAATGGAGACGGTATCGCGGACACAGCGACGGTCGCCTTTGCAGGCGGCGAAAGCAGGCTTACGATCGCGCTCGGTCGCGCAGATGGCAGCATGCAGAAGATGCCCTCGCAGAAGCTCTCAGGCGAGCGTCTGCGTTCGCTTGTTACCGGGGATTTCGATCATGATGGCAAGCCGGACCTGGTGATTGCCGATGCGGATGGAACCGTCTCGCTGTTGCTCGGCGATGGTGCGGGAGGTATCCGCGATACCAGGGAAGTTGCTCGGCTGGATTCCGCGATCTCTGTCACCTCCGCCGATTTTGACCGCGATGGCAAGCTGGATCTGGCTATTTCCGACTGGCGCGCCAGTTCGATAACAGTATTTCTTGGCACAGGTGCGGGGCGGTTTCGCCAGGCATGGTCATTTCCCATGCGCATGCGCGGAACGACGCCGCAGCTTTCGGCGGCCGACTATAACGGGGATGGCATTCCGGATCTGGCCGTGATCTACGGCGATGACGATCAGTACACCTATGATGTCATGCTGGGCAACGGGCAGGGAACCTTCACCTCTTCGCCGGAGCTGAGCACGGCAGTGGACGCGAACGCCCACTGCCCGACATAGCTTTTAGCGCTTCGCCATCGACTCCGGCAATGCCCATGCAAACATCACGCCCCCGCTGCTGGTGAGCACATACTGGCGTCCGTCCAGCTCGTAGGTGATGGGCGAGCTGTTCATCGACGAGCCCGTTCCTACATGCCACAGGGTTTTCCCGTCCGCCGTGGCGAGCGCCAGCAGGTTGCCGTGAGCGTCACCGGTAAAAGTCACACCGGAGTCGGTTGAGAGAACTCCGGCATTCGATCCGCCGGGTCCGAGGTCATGCGACCAGCGGATCTTGCCGGTCTGGTAGTCGATCGCCTCAAGCACGCCCTTGCCCCAGAGACCGTAATCCGCGCCCGCCCAGCCGTAGTATCCATCGGCAGGTTTCGCGAAGTAGATGCTGTAGCTCGGGTGAGCGTCGACGATGAATAGACCCGTCTTGGGGTCGAAGCTGGGTGAACGGAAGTTCGTCATGCCGCCTTCGTCCGGCGCGATGAAGCGGCCGTCGGGTGTCGGCTCTTTATCGACATTCGGGATCGGATGACCATCCTTGTCGATGCCGGTGGTCCAGTTCGTCGGACCGTAAGGAACGGTCAGCAGGCTCTTGCCGTTGGTGCGATCGATGACGAAGAAGTAGCCGTTGCGCGAGGCCTGCATCAACATCTTTTTGGGCTGCCCGTGGAACTGGCCGTCGACCAGCACTGGCGGTTCCACTGCGTCCCAGTCATGCGTGTCGTGCGGCGAGACGGAGAATCCCCAGGAAAGCTTGCCGGTATCCACATCGAGCGCAACGATGCTGCAGGTGTAAAGATTGTCGCCGGGGCGTGTCTTGCCGGTCAGCACCGGGGTCGGGTTACCCGTGCCCCAGTAGAGCAGGTTCAGGTCAGGATCGTAAGTGCCGGTGATCCACGTCATGCCACCGGTGGTTGCGTTGGGAGTGCCTGCGGGAGGCGTCGCATCCCACCTCCACTGCGTCTTGCCGGTCTCGGGATCGACCGACATAAGATAGCCCTGCAGGTTATCCATGTCGCCGGAGACGCCGACGATCACGTGATCCTTCACAACCAGCGGGCACATGGTCGTCCAATAGCCTTTGCTGACGTCTGATACCTGTACATCCCACCGGACATGGCCGTTCTTCGCATCGAGCGAAAGCAGATGTCCGTTCGGCGTAAGGAAGTAAAGCCATCCTTTGTACATGGCGACGCCGCGCTGCCCGATGTGGTCTCCGTCTTCGGTCGGCTTGTTGTAGTGCCAGAGCATGTGGCCGGAGCGTGCGTCCACGGCCCAGATGTTGTCAGGCACGGTGAAGTAAATGATTCCATCGACCAGCAGCGGCGATGCCTTGATGCTGGCAGTCTGGCCTGTCTGGAAGGCCCACGAAAGGCCAAGCTCATTCACGTTCTTCGGAGTGATCTGCGTGAGCTTGCTGTGGCGTCGGCCGGAGTAGTCGCCGTGATAGCTGGGCCACGAGTCCGGAGTGGGGTGCAGGATGGCATCCGGCGTAAGGTTTTGCGCGTGCATGGGTGCAGCGAGTACAGGCAGCATGGCAGACGCCGCAATATAAGCAATTTGTCGCAATAGCTTCATCGTGATCTTTGACCTCATCAGCGGCTCCGCTCGCCTATTTCAGCGTCTGGATATAAGCCATCAGGTTGTGAATATCGTCGTCCGTGTATTTGCTGAACAGCTCTACGTGCGCATCGACCGGCGAATCGACCGTGAAGTGAATGCTGCGCACCGGCCACGAGTGGTAAATGCCTTCAGTGTCGCGCATGCCCAGGACCCACTCATCGCGATATGCCAGCGTTCCGGCGATCTTCTGCCCGGAAGCAAGCGTAACCTCGACCTTGCTGACCGTGTCTTCGGGATAGAGCATGCGGCGCTCAAGCTGCAGGCCTTCATAGCGCGATGCAACTCCGGCGAGATCGCCGGTTGGCGAGTGGCACTTTGCGCAGCCGCCCGCACCGTTGAAGTAGGCCTTGCCTGCCTCAACATTGCCGGTCTGCAGGTCGGAGACATCGACGCCGCGGCGTCCGCCGGGCCGTGATGAGGCCTTCTTCTGTTGCGAGTGAATGAAGGCAGCAAGGCTGCGAATCTCTTCGCTGTTGAAGTTGAAGGCGGGCATCTTCTTCTCTGGACGCCCATTGCGAACCACTTCGCCGATCTTGTCTCCGCCGACGTCGGCAAGCGCGAGCTTCGACCGCGTAAGATCGGGACCGGTTTCGCCGCCGCCTGCATCACGTCCGTGGCAGAAGGCGCAGTTGCGCTGGAAGAGATGGCTACCGGCATCGGCCAGGTTCGAGGAGGCGCCTGAAGCCGATGCTGGCGTGGACATGGGATCGGTTGCCAGGAAACGCAGCAGCTCCGAGACCTCCGCCTCCGGCAGATTCGGGAAGGCCGGCATGCGCCCCCTGCCGTGACGGATGAGCATCGTTATCTGCTCGGGCTTGAGCTGGCGGTTGATGTCAAGCAACGGCGGAAAGCCAGGCAGATTGCCCTGGCGTTGCTCTCCATGGCAGACGGCGCAATGCTTTGCATAGGCTTGAGCGCCGAGGTGAGCATCGGCAGCCTGCGCACGAGCCGAAGGTGCGCAGGCCAAAGCAGAGACCAATGCGAAAGCAGAAAGAAGCAGCGAGGATGCAGAAAGCGTTTTTTTCATTCACTACCTTCGATAACGATTCGTCGGTTCTAATGCGTCCGTTTGAGCCGGTTATCCGGTGTACTTCATCAACACCATGAAGCCGTAATCCATGTGCAGCTGCTGATGGCAATGGATCAGCGTGTCACCCGGATTATCAGCAACAAAATCTACGGCAACGGTATCGAGCGGCATCACGTTGACGACGTCCTTCTTCAGGCCGCTAAGTTTTTTGTCGCCGATGCTTACCACTTCGAATGTGTGACGATGCATGTGGATCGGGTGCTGGTCGCCGCTGCCGTTGCGCAGGATCATGCGATAGCGCTTGCCCTTCTGCACGCTGATCGGTTCCGCATTTGGCCAGGACTTGTTGTTGATCGTCCAGGTGTCGAACTTCGAGCCGTGCTGAGCGCCGATATCGCGGAAGGTGAGCGTAAAGGTCTCGTCCGGAGCAGGTGCCTCTGCCGTGCTCGCAAAACGGGTGTAGTCCCACTCAGCTGGCGTCGGATCTTTCCAGACCGGCTTGCCCTTGTGTCCCGCGTACTCGACAACGATTCCCAGACCCATCTGGCGCGATTTTTCGAGCGTTGAACCCAGAACCCAGACACCTGGAGAATTCATCTCCACAATCGCGTCCACGCGCTCGGCCACGGCCAGTGAGAGCACCTCGACCGATTGAGGATTGGGCACCGGGTTGCCGTCCATGGCGATCACCTTGAAGGTGTGACCCGGGAAGGCCAGTACAGCGTTCTCGGTGGCGCTCGCGTTCAGCAGGCGCATCAGCACGCGCTGGCCCTTTTTCACGCGGATCGGCTCTCCCGCTCCAAGCATGTGGCCGTTGATGGTGGCGTACTTGTAGCCTACGTCTGAGCCGGAGGTCAGGGGGCTGTTCGCGGACATCTCGCGCATGTTCTCGACCATGGGAACGAACGACGGCTCCCACTGATGGAGCGCGAGGTTGATTTCCTGGTCATAGTGGCCCGGCTCGTCGCGTCCCTCGACCAGCAGAAACCCGAACTGGCCGGTGTAGGTGCCGATGGAGAGGTTGTCCATCGCGGTTGTATGCGTGTGGTACCAGCGCGTGCCGGCGGGGCGCGGGATGAAGGAGTAGCGCTGGGTGTGGCCGGCGGCGATCATCGGCGAACCCTCTTCCATCGCGCCGTCGTTCAGCGGGTCGATCGCCAGGCCATGCCAGTGGGTAATGTCGGCCTCTGACGTTGCATTCGTAACGTCGATGGTGACCGGTGTGCCCTCGCGCAAACGAAGCAGCGGACCGGGAACCTGTCCGTTATAAGCCAGCGTCTTAACCGAGATGCCGGGCCCGATTTCAAGCGTGCAGGGCGCAATGCGCAGCTCGTGATCTGCTTTCGTGGCGTTTTGACCGAACAACATGCGAGGCGCGAGAGGCGACAGAGAATTTGCGGCGACCAGTGCGCTCGCGGAAGAAAGAAAGGTTCTGCGATTCATACGGCTTTTCCTGTGGGTTGAGGGGCGGCGTATCAGTGATTGCCGGCAGTCGTGTTGACACGCGGGTGCGATGCCGTGCTTCCTTCGGTCATCCCAAGCGCCCACTTAATAGCTTCGAAATACATCTTCTTGATATCTGGATCTTCCCACGCTTCTTCCGTATGTCCAAGTGTCGAGTAGAAGACGCGGCCTTTGCCGTACATCTTGGTCCAGGCTACGGGGAAGTCGTGGTCCATCCGGTGAATGCGCGGATTGTTGCTGTAATCGAGCTTGGAGGGGTCGAGGCTCAGCAGCACATTGACCTTGTCGCGCGACCAGTCCTTCGGTTGGTAGATCTCGTCGTACTTGGTGAAAGCCTTGGGGAAATGACGCACAGCAGGGAAATCGGGGCTTTCGTTGATGATCGGTGCGTTGAAGGTCATCCAGGGATGCTGATCGAACCAGCCGCCGGTCATCTCGCCATACTCTGGCCATTTGTAGTTCGTATCGAGCGCCGCGTGGATGCCGACGAAGCCCTTGCCGTCCTCATGAATGAAGGACATCATGTCCTTCTTCTGACTGTCGTCCATGTCGAGCTCGCCGGTGGTGCTGGCGAAGACCAATACGTCGAAGTAGTCCAGATTCTTGGCGTTCCGTCCGAGATCTTTCTTCGTCAGCAGCTCCGTGTCGGTTCGCATCTCGGTATCCCACAGGCCGCTTTCTTTGCCCATGTTGTAGATCGCGGCCATGGCGGCAGAGACGGAATCGTGCTCGAAGCCCTTTGTCTCTCCGATTACCAGTACATGCTTCAGATGGATCTGCTTGGCGTGCGGAGGAGGCGCTACGTCCGGCTGCTGTGAAAATCCGAGGTGGGGAGCGACGCCAACCAGCAGCAGGCACACGGCAGATGTAAGAGAGCTTCGAAGGGAAGGCAAGGAATCTCCTTGGCAGAACCAAATTTTCTATTGGTATGGAAGGATAACCGCTCGGCAGCACAAGTGGGAAGGGGCGTTTGTCCTATAAAGTTCGCACATGAAACGTTATCGAAAGCAAATGGCTGCGCAGGAGGCCCCGCACAGCCATTCTCGAAGGCTACTTGCCGGTGTAGGTGACGCGCCACACGCTGCGTGAGCCGTCATCGGTGACGTAAAGTGCTCCGTCATGACCGACCGCGACGCCCACAGGGCGGCCCCAGACCTGGCCATCCTTGGTAACGAACCCGGTAAGGAAATCCTCGTACTCGCCGGTAGCCTTTCCGTCCTTCATGGGGAGGCGGATGACCTCGTATCCGCCACGATTGGCGCGGTTCCAGGAGCCGTGTTCGGCCGCGAAGCCGTCGCCGTCGTAGTCGGAGGGGAACATGGATTTTGTCGTCGGGTAGAAGGTCAGCTCCAGCGAAGCCATGTGAGGCTGCACCAGCACGTCGGGCGTGATGACCTTCGATTTCAGTTCAGGGTGCGCCCCCTGATGACGCGGATCCTGGGTGCCACCCATGTAGTACCACGGCCAGCCGTAGAATCCGCCCTCCTGGATCGAGGTCACGTAGTCGGGGACAAGGTTATTGCCCAGGCCGTCACGCTCGTTGGTCGAGCACCACAGTTTCCCGGTGATGGGATTGATGGCCTCACCCACGCAGTTGCGGATGCCGTAGGCATAAACCTTCTCGAATTTGCCTTCAGGCGTGTATTCGAGCACGTCCGCGCGGTGGAATTCGCTCGGGTGGGTATCCGGATCGTCGACATTGGAGCCGCTGCCGACTGACACCAGCATCTGCTTGTTATCCGGCGAGAAGACCACGTCACGTGTCCAGTGGCCGCCGCCGCGGAGTTGCGCATAGCCGGGAATGTCGGGAATCACGGTCGACGGAGCCGCCGATGCCTTCAGATCGCCGGACTTGTACGGAAAACGCATGATCGTCGTGGCGTTACCGACGTAAACCCACTGAGGGTTCGGACCCTTCGGGTAGAAGGCGATGCCGAAGGGATGGTCGAGGCCGGTCGCGAATGTGCTGATCTTCTCCGCTTTACCCTGGGCGTTGACTCCCCGAAGCACGAGGATGGAACCGGCCTGAGAATCCGCAATGAACAGGTCGCCGTTCGGTGCCGTGCGGATGATACGAGGCATTACGAAGGTTCCGGTAACCGGGGCATGCGTTTGCTTGTTGTTTTCCGCCCGCTCCATCGGCGGCGCATCTCCGCCCGCATACAGCTGCACCTTGAAGCCGGCCGGTGCAGTAGGCCACACGCCGTCTGGTCGCTTTACAACGTCCGGACCATTGTCGACGGATTCACTGGGGTTGGGGGCGGGAAGGTCGGCAACGGTAATCTTGCGGCGCACGCCTGGCTTCTGCTGGTCGTAGCCGGCGAAGGCCGCTTTGCCGGTAATGGTTTGCTGAGCGGGAGCGGCAATGGGCAGCGCGAGAGCAATCGTCAGTGCGGCGAGTTGTTCTTTCGTTGCGATAAATTTCAGCTTCATATTTCTCCTTTCGGAACCTTCAGTCCGAAATTTTCATCTTGCGTCTGGGCCGCTGACTTCTGTCAGATGCTCAGAAATCGCCATCGAGGACGGTGAGTCTCAAAAGACCAGCCGGCGTTGAGCAGCAGTTAGGCTATGTTCTGCCGATGCCCGAATCTTTGCGCATGAAAAGACCATTCAAATTGGTCAGAAGCTCGAAAGTGTTTTAAAGCAATATCCCAGGAGGATTTGGCCTCTCTGGTGGCGTAGCCATATTTCTGTTAAGGATCAGAAATCAAATGGTCTGACCGTTGTCTGGAAGTATATCGTCCACGCCAGAGATGGGCATCTCGCTGGCTGAGACGCCTATCTCCGGGGGACTGGAACGAACCCATTCACGATTGCAGCGACCTCCGTGTCTGTTGCAAATCTGTTACATTGGCGCAATGATTCGGCGTTTTGCTGCTTTGCGGCCTGCCTGCTTCATCACCGTAACGATCGCCGGCATGCGGCGTACTACGCTTACGGGTAATGCTGGATGGTGACAACGGCCTCCGTGACAGCCGCCAGGCTGAGCACGCCCGACCTCGTACTGGTTGCGGTTTACCTGGCAGCGATCACCCTTTTCGGCCTGCGCTTTCGCAAGCAGGATCGCTCCCTGAAAAGCTATTTCCTCGCCGATCAGCGCATCCCCTGGTGGGCCATCGCGCTCTCGATCGTTGCAGCGGAGACCAGCACGCTCACGATCATCAGCGTCCCAGGGCTCGCCTACACCGGCGACTGGGGATTCCTGCAGATCGTTCTTGGCTACCTGGTGGGACGCGTCGTGGTCTGCCTGCTCTTCCTGCCCCGGTATTTTCGCGGAGAGCTGCTGACCGCCTACCAGGTGATCGGCGAGCGGTTCGGCGCGCGCCTGCACAAGGTCACGGCGTTTCTTTTCCTGTTCCTGCGTGCGGCGGCCGAGGGTGTCCGTGTGTTCGCGGTTTCGATCGTGGTAGGCATCGCCATCGGCACGCGAGATGTCGTTTCCATCGCTATCATCTGCGCGCTTACGCTGATCTACACGCTTGAAGGCGGCATGGCAGCAGTGATCTGGACCGATGCCGTGCAGATGATTCTGTACGTCGTAGGAACGCTGGTTGGCGTGGCGGTGCTGGGCAAACTGGTGCCCGGTGGATGGGGACACATTCACACCGCTGCCGCGGCGGCGGGTAAGCTGACCATCTTCCACTTCGCGCTGAACCTTACTTCGACCTACACTTTCTGGGCTGGCCTGATCGGTGGCTGCTTTCTGACCATGGCCAGCCATGGCACCGATCAACTGATGGTGCAGCGGCTGCTGGCTGCGAAGAACCTGCGGCAGTCCCGCATTGCATTGCTCAGCAGCGGACTGGTGATACTGGTGCAGTTCGTCCTGTTTCTCGCTATTGGTACCGGACTTTATCTTTTCTATTCCGGCGTTGCACACGGCAGCGCGCCTGCTTCGGCCGATCGCGTCTTTCCATCGTTCATCGTGCAACAGATGCCGCGCGGTGTTGCCGGGCTGATGGTTGCCGCGATTCTTGCCGCTGCCATGTCCAACCTGAGCGCGGCGGTCAATTCACTCAGCTCCAGCAGTATTGTCGACTTCTACCTGCAATGGAAGCCCGATGCGGATGAAGCAAACCGCGCAAAGCTCTCGCGCATCATGACATTCTTCTGGGCGCTGGTACTCTTCGTGCTGGCGATGATGTCGCGTGGCGGCGGTCATGTTGTAGAGGTGGGGCTCTCCATCGCTTCGGTTGCGTATGGTGCGCTGCTCGGAGTCTTCCTGCTGGGAACGCTCAGCAGGAGCGCCACGCAGAACGGCGCGCTGGTAGGAATGATTGGCGGCTTTGCGGCCAACCTGCTGCTCTGGCAGCAGACCCATCCCATCGTGTTGTCGCTGGGTGCATGGCATCCAGTCGTGCCGAAGATCGCGTGGACCTGGTTTGTCCTGATTGGATCCCTGTTGACCTTTGTGCTGGGCTGGGCTGCGAGCAAGCTGTTACCTGACACCAAACATAGAATTACTTCCTGACGCTTATGGCATTTCGCAACTATCTCTCGGTCAGCCTCTTCTCACTTTGCGCATTCGTGCCTTCCGCTCTCTTGCATGCGCAGTCGCAGCCAGATTTCCATTCCATCGATACCATCGTGCAGCAGGGAATCGAGGAGAAAAAGTTTCCCGGAGCGGTCGTCATCGTCGGTCATGGCGGTCAGATCGTCTTCCATCGCGCCTACGGATACAAGTCGCACTCGCCTGACGAGCCTATGAGCGAGAACACCGTCTTCGACGTAGCCTCGCTTACCAAGGTGCTGGCGACTGCTCCTTCGGTCATGCAGCTTTATCAGCAGGGAGCATTCCTGCTGAACGATCCTGTGTCGAAGTATCTTCCGGACTTTGCCGTGAACGGAAAACAGGACATCACCATCCGCCAGTTGCTGACGCATTATTCCGGACTGCCTCCGGACGTTGCGTTGGATGATGTCTGGGAGGGTAAGCAGGAGGGCCTTCGCCGTGCGTTTACCTCGGTTCCGGTAACGGCTGCGGGCGTGCAGTTCCGCTATAGCGATATCAACTTCATCACGCTCGGAGCGCTGGTGGAGAAACTCTCAGGCATGACGCTCGACGAGTACTTCGCGAAGAATGTCGCTCAGCCGCTGGGCCTCACCAGTTCGCGCTTTCTGCCGCCTTCCTCATGGCGCCAGCGGATTGCGCCGACACAGTATGACCATGGAGTGATGTTGCGCGGAGTTGTGCATGACCCAACTTCGCGGCGCATGGGTGGCGTTGCCGGACACGCGGGCCTCTTCAGCACGGCAGGCGACGTCGCAATCTATGCGCAGAACCTGCTCGATTGCCTGGCAGGCAGGCCAAACCAGTTTCCCCTGCGAAGATTGACGCTAGAGAAGATGACCATCCCCGAGCAGCCTGCCAACGCGGTTGCCATGCGCGGGCTGGGCTGGGATATCGACACGCCATTCTCGTCGAACCGCGGCGAGCTGTTTCCGGTGGGATCGTTTGGACACACCGGCTTTACCGGCACGTCCGTTTGGATCGACCCATCGAGCGACACCTACGTGGTGATGATGACGAACGCCGTCTATCCGAACGGGCCGTCGGGCATCACTCCGATACGCGCAGCGGTCGCCACGGTGGCAGCGCAGGCGCTCGGCATTGCAGATGATCACGGTGCTCTTGGCGCAAAGCTGACCGGCTACAACGAATCGCTTGCAGGCATGCGTCATCGGCCCGACCGCAATGGTGCTGTCCTCACAGGCATAGATGTCCTCGAAGCAGATCACTTCTCGCAGCTTGCTGCCATGGCCGTGAAGCATGGCGGGCACCTGCGCATTGGCCTGCTTACCAATCAGAGTGGCCTCGATGCAAACGGCAAGCGCACCATCGATATTCTGCAGAAAGACGCAAAGGCAGCCGTGCCGGGATTGGAGCTCAAGACGCTTTTCTCGCCGGAGCACGGTATCAGCGGCACAGAGGACAAAGAAGGAATCAACAACACGGTCGATTCGGCGAGCGGTATTCCCGTGATCAGCCTCTACGGAAAGACAAAAGAAGAGCGTCGTCCATCGCAGCAGGCATTACGGCAGCTGGATGCTGTACTGATTGATATCCAGGACGCAGGCGTCCGCTTCTATACCTACGACACGGTTGTACGTTACTTTCTCGAAGCCGCGGGACAGAGCGGCACGGAGATCGTGGTCCTCGACCGTCCTAACCCGATCGGAGGGTCGTTCGTGCAGGGACCGTTATCCGATGTCGGCAAAGAAAGCTACGTAAACTTTGCCCCCGTGCCATCGCGACACGGCATGACGATCGGCGAACTCGCGCGATTCATGAACGGCGAGTATCAACTACATGCGCCTCTCAACGTGATTGCGATGCAGGGGTGGCAGCGCGGCGACTGGTTCGATGCAACCGGGCTTGCGTGGGTCAATCCTTCTCCGAATCTGCGCAGCCTGCAGGCTGAGATTCTGTATCCGGGCACGGGATTGATCGAGACGTCGAACATCTCGGTCGGACGCGGCACCGATACGCCGTTTGAATTCGTAGGCGCTCCCTGGATCGACGCCCGCGCACTGGCATATGCGCTGAATGCACGATTCCTGCCCGGCATTCGTTTTGTGCCGGTAAGTTTCACCCCTCAATCGCCCTATCCTTATGCGAACCAGCTTTGCCACGGAGTGAACCTGGTGGTCACGGATCGTAATGTGCTCGATGCGCCGGAACTGGGCCTTGAGATTGCCTGGCAGCTTCACAAGCTCTATCCGAACGATTACCACCTCGACAAGATAGACACGCTGCTTGCCAATCAGAGCGTGCTGCACGATCTCGAGGAAGGACGCGATCCGCAGCGCACCGATGAAGACTGGCAGCCATCGCTCCAGGAGTTCCTCACGAAGCGCAAGCCGTATCTCCTCTACTGAAAAGCAGCGCTTAAAATAAGGACAGGAGATTGCGTAGAGATGGAACAGAAGCCCTGCTGTGCGCCGAAGATGATTCACCTTGAGCCTGCGCCCAGTGCCCAGCATGTGACGGCGGAGCGTGAAAGCTTCGAGGGGATGGTCCGTCTCGAAGGTGGTACTTTTCTGATGGGCACGGACTACGAACGAGGCTTTCCTGCAGATGGGGAAGGTCCGGTGCGGCCTGTTACTCTTTCGCCTTTCTGGATTGACGAAGCTCCCGTCACCAATGCGCAGTTTGCCGAGTTTGTATCCGCAACAAAATATGTAACAGAAGCTGAACACTTTGGCTGGTCGTTTGTTTTCTGGGCTGACATTCCCGAAGAAAAGTTCGAAGAACTTGTGAGTGACAATGTCCAGAGTGCGCCGTGGTGGTGCAAGGTCGACGGCGCGAAGTGGAACGCTCCGCAGGGGCCGGGATCGAATATCGAATCGATCGCAGATCACCCCGTGGTGCACGTCTCGTGGAACGATGCAGCCGCATTCGCGAAGTGGAGCGGAAAGCAGCTGCCGACCGAAGCCGAGTGGGAGTTCGCCGCCCGCGGTGGCCTGGTCCAAAAGCTGTATTGCTGGGGCGACGAATTGACGCCCGAAGGAAAACACCAATGCAATATCTGGCAGGGAACCTTCCCCGGCAAAAACACCTGTGAGGACGGCTACGCTAACACCTCTCCCGTTCGCGCATTTCCCGCAAATGGCTATGGGCTGTATTCGATGGCCGGAAACGTGTGGGAGTGGATGGCCGACTGGTTTATCAGCAGCCACTCCGCAGCCGAATCGACTGACCCCGTTGGGCCGCCGTCAGGCGGCACCAAGGTGATGAAGGGCGGCTCCTACCTGTGCCACGCGTCGTATTGCAATCGCTACCGGGTTGCTGCGCGCACGCAGAACTCTCCCGACTCCTCTACTTCGAATATGGGGTTCCGCTGCGTGCGCCGCGAGCTTACGAAGTAAAGTTCAGGTCAGAGAGTTCTGCTGCGGAGTCGTTGTCGAGATAGAGCGTCGCATTCGGATGCGTGCGCAGAATCGTCGCCGGGCATTGCGTCGTGATCGGTCCCGTCAAAGTGTGGCGCACGATCGCAGCTTTGCGCGGGCCTGGTACGGAAACGATAAGCCGCGGAACGCGAATCAGAGCGGGGATAGTGATGGTGATGGCTTCGGATGGCACATCACTGATTGACGCGAACCAGCCCTCTGCCGCCTGCTGCTCTTTGCAGGCATCATCGAGGGGAACTACTTTTACATCTTCCGGGTCAGAAAAATCCGCCACGCCCGGATCGTTGAAGGCAAGATGTCCGTTTTCGCCGATGCCCATCAGGCACAGTTGTGGCGACGCCGCTTTCAATTCCGCAGCAAACTCGGCGCAGAAGGCTGCCGGATCGGCTGCGTTACCGTCCACTTCGTCAAATCGTCCGATGGGAACTTTCTGCGTCAGGTTCTCGCGCAGATACTTGCGGAAAGAGGCAGGATGCGTCACCGGAAGGCCGATGTACTCATCCATGTGAAAGCCATGCACGTTCTTCCACGGCAGGTCGCTCATGCCGGTCAGAGCATCGAGAGTGCGAAGCTGCGATGCGCCGGTCGCGAAGATCACGCTGATTGTGTGCTCACGCTGCGCAATCGCAAGCAGGGCCTCGCGTGCTGCGCGGGCAGCCGCTTTCCCTAGCGATTCAGCATCAGGGTAGATTTCGACGCGAAGGTCTTCAACTTTGAAGGATTGCGTGGGGTTCTCGGCGGACATAGTTCGAGCCTCGCACGAAGAGCGGCGATTCGCAACCGCTCTTCATGCCTTGAAGCGCCCTGTCAGGCCTTCAGCAGGGGAAGAATGACTGAGTCGATGGACGCATCCGTGATGCTATCTAGCTTCACGTTGCGGAAGAGGCTCCAGTCCTCGATAAGTTCCACGGTCTGGCCGGGCTGAACATTGCTGAGCGGCCCGAGTGTCTCGAGTTCCAGGAACAGGTTGTTGGTGAAGGTCTCGAAGGAGCATCCAAAGTCTGGATAGGTCTTGCTGGCGTCGGCAGTGGTTTGCTTCAGGAACAGTTCTCCATTCAGCAGGTACGCGCCCCAGGTCTTCTCGTTGAAGTGCCCGATCTTCTGCGCTTCGGCGTTGTTCGGATCCTGCTGTAGCGCGAGGTATTTACGCGTGAGCGTCCAGCGCTTGTCGGAGAAGTCGGTGTAAGCCCACATCACCAGCGGGTTGCTCGCTTCCAGGTTCTCAGGATGGTGACCGCGTGGAGGAAAGCCGGTAAGAGCGAGTCCGCCGGGAGCCATCATCGTCAGCGCCCAAGGCGCGAATTGCAGCGCAAAGAGCGACTTGTTGGTGATGCGATGTGCCACGGCAACCTTACTGCCGGTGGGTCCAAAGCTGATCTCCATTTCCTTTTGCAGGCCGGTTGAGGGCTCGACCGGAGCGCGGGCAATCAGGCCTTTCGGCGTGACGGTGATCTCTACGGGAACATTGTCTGGCGCGTAGGTGGCCACTTCGTCTTCCGGAGCCTTCCAGACGCGGTTGCCGCCGCGAATCTGGAACTCTGTTTCACCGCTCTTGCCTAGCTGCTCCTCAAACTCCTTGAGCAGGTTCTGTCCGCCGGCAAAGCCGAAGCGCATGATGCGCGGGCCCACATCGCCGGTGATGACGAGTTCGACTTCTCCGTTGGTGACGCGATAGCAGTTTTGCCATCCCTTGTACTCCGTCTTCTCGACCTTGATTCCTGCCTGCAGGCTCATTTCGACAAATCCAATCCGTGAGGGGTAATTTTCGCAGCGTTCCGTCAATCGCCGTAATCATACGAGAGATCTGGCGGCAAACTGCTCGACACTACCATGCATCGTCCTGGCACTCGATGTCCACCTGACCAAGGGTGGATCGCAGTTCTTTGTTGTTGCAACTATTTTCCGGTCTCGGCGATGTAAACCGCAAAGGGAGCTAGAGTCATGCCCTTCGCGGATACATTCCTCGCGGCGGACGGAGTCGCAAGCAGCGTGTTGAGGTGCCTCATGCTTTCGCCCTGCTTCGATAGGTCGAGGTCGACCTTTTGCGGTGAGGCCGACATGTTGAGCGCCACAAGCACTGACTTGCCCTTGTAGCTTCGCAGATAGGCCAGCACATTCGGGTCGCTGTTGTTCAGCGAAGTGAAATCCCCTTCGATGAGCGCCTCGTTTGTGTGACGCAGTGCAAGCAGGCGCTTGTAGAAATTGAGAATCGAGTTGGGATCTTTCAGCTCTGTTTCAACATTGTGCGTTTTATAGCTTGCCGGAACCGGCAGCCATGGCTTGCCCGTGGTGAATCCCGCGTTGGCTGACGTATTCCACTGCATCGGCGTGCGCTCGCCGTCGCGGCCCTTATTCTGTGGCCAGTTGTTCTTGCCCAGCGGGTCAAGCACGTCTTCCTTGCGCTTAGGATCGTTGTTTTCCATGCCAAGCTCTTCGCCGTAGTACATGATCGGCGTGCCGCGCAGTGTCAGGTACATGCCGGCCATCAGCTTTGCGATCTCGTCGTTGTGCTTGCCGTCGCCATAGCGGTTGTAGGAGCGAGTCATGTCGTGGTTGGTGATGACCCAAACCGGCCACTCGCCCGAGCTCTCCGCCTGATTGATCTGGGTGCGGAACTTCGAAGCAGAAAGCACGTTGATGGTAGTGAAGAGGAAGTCCATTGGCATCTGGATCTCGTCGTCATGGGGGCCGTAATACTCGTGCAACTGGTTAATGTTCTCCGTCCACGTCTCACCGATCAGCACGGCATTGCTCTCGTCGGCGACTTTCCGCAGCCTGCGCAGCACCTCGTGGTTCTGCGGCAGCTTGTCGTTGTATTTGTTGATCATCTCCTTCGTGCCGTCGCTGTTGGTCTTGAAGGGGTTGTCGCGGAGCTGCGGATCTTCAAAGAGCGTGTCTACTGCATCGAGGCGGAAGCCCGAGACGCCGCGCCTGTACCAGAAGCGCGTGGCATCGAACATCGCCTTCTCCACCGCGGGGTTGCGCCAGTTCAGGTCAGGCTGTGCCGCTTCGAAATAGTGGTAGTAGTACTGTCCTGTCTTCTGGTCGAATGTCCACGCGGGGCCGCCGAAGTCCGACTCCCAGTTGTTCGGAGGCTGGCCACCGGGTTTGGCATCATGCCAGACATACCAGTTCCGATATGGCGATGTCTTCGAAGAACGCGATTCGAGAAACCATTTGTTCTGATCAGAGGTGTGATTGATCACGAAGTCGAGAATGATGCGGATGTGATCCTGCTTCGCCTGCGCCGAAAGGCGATCGAAGTCGGCAAGTGTGCCATACATCGGATCGATGTTCTGATAGTCGGCGACATCGTAGCCGAAGTCCTTCTGCGGGGAGGGAAAGCATGGGGTGATCCAGATCGCATCGACGCCGAGCGCTTTCAGATATCCCGTCTTCGATGCAATGCCGTTCAGATCGCCGATGCCATCGTTGTTGCTGTCAGCGAAGCTGCGCGGATAGACCTCGTAAAAGACCGCATGACGCCACCACGGGTGACCCTCCGCATCAACATTCTTCATGGCGGTTTGAGCAGAAGCGAGCGCCGGAGCGAGTGCAAGCAGGGCCGCAGCGATTCCGTGTTTCAACATGGTTTGCTCCTTCGTAAGTACGAAGCTTACTTGAAATGAATGACGATGTCCGCTTCCCCATTCACGGCCACACTCACTGCGATCTTTCCTTTCGCGTCAGCCTGTTCCACAATGTGTCCGCCGTCGATGGAGTTTATCTGCGCAATATTCCATGCGCCAAGATCATATTCCTTACCCGGCGTACCTGCGAGATGGATATGGTATTTGTCGTGCGAAAGCGACCACTCTTCCGACAGAACGCGCAAACCCTGGCTCTGCTGCCCGATCAGCGGCAGGCTGGCCGGAACCGAGATGCCGAAGTCATCACGCATCTGGATTGTGATCGTCTCATCGTCCCCACGCAGGGAGACCGCAACGTGAAGGATCTGTCCGTTATCTACAGATTCAAGGTGGAACGGGACCTTATGGCCGTCTAGAAGCACAGCCCGCACCTTTGCTCGAGGACTGAGCAATGGCGCAAGATCGAGTCGACAATCAACGCTTCCGCTGCGATGCGCCTTGACTTCAATGTCGGCGGTTGTCTTCGCATAAGACAAGTCAACAGTGGTGTCGCCGAGAGCGATGTGGCGTACCGCAAAGTGCGTCCAGTCCGCAGGCACCTGCGGCGCGAAGGTCACTCGATGTTCAGGGACATTCGTTTCGAGTCCCAGCATTCCCAGCACCAGAGGACTTGCAACCATCGCCGCAGACCATATTTGGTCGGGCGTACCGGTGGCGAGGGTCTGGTTGTAATCGCCGGAGAGCACCTCGGTCACATGTCCGAGCGATCCGTCAAAGGTCAGCAGGGCATTCGTGCGCAGGTTTGAGAAGGCCTGCAGGGGATGGTGGTAACGATATTCACCGACCGAAGCCCACCCGGTAAATAGCGGCCAGACCGTTCCGTAGTGATAACCGCCCGGATCGTAGATAGGGTTCTTTGCCGACAGGATGCGCATGCCCCAGTCCGCTTGATGCTCCGGCTTCGCGATCTCGCCGATCATTAGATCCGCTTTGTCGTGATCGAGCAGGTCGAACCACATCGGTACGGTGGAGAGGACGGTAGGCACATCCACCTGGTGATCGAGAGTGTCGAGCGCGAATGCGTAACGGTGCTTGTCCTCGATCCAGAACGCCCGGTTCAACAGTTTCTGTTTCTCGGCGAAGGTTGCGGTCAGCTGATCCCGAAGGTCGCTCTTATGTAGCAGCCCCGCGATGGTTGCAAGCGAGCGAATCGCCTCAAACGCCAGGGCGCTCTGGTAAAGCTCGCCCTTCATCGGACGAAGCGGTCCGCCTTCCACCCATCCATGGCCGATGTTGATGTTCTGCGCCAGCCCCTGCGCGTCATAAGTCGAGACCATGAACTGGTAAGCGCGCCACAGGTTATCCCAATGCTCCTCGGCGAATGCCACGTCGCCGCTGTGCAGTACGTAATCGCGCATCGCGATGATCAGCAGCGGCGTCGCGTCGGCCGAGGAGTAGGCATAGGGAAGCTTGTCAAACCACGGAACGAAGCTTGCGCCCTGTGCGATCTCATGCGGAACCTTGCCGTCTGCGCGTTGATATTTCGAGAGGAATTCCAAAGCCTTCTTCGAGGTCGCGAAGTCGCCGGTTGCGTTCAACGCAAATGATGTCCACAGAGCATCCCGGCCGAAGAACCACGCGAAACCGGGGCGCAGATCGTCACCGGAGATGTTGTATCCCGCGATCAGGCTGCTGCCGAGGTAAGGATTATCGACCAGCCCCTGGATCATGCTCACCTGCGACCACTTGTAGGCCTGCTCCAGCGCATGATCGGGGAGATCCAGCTGCACATTGTGATCGAGATAGGCATGGTAATAAGCAGCCGATTCTGCAACCAGCCGGTCATGGTCTGTAAGTACCTGCTGATAGAGCCTGTCGGCAGGCAGTGGATCGTTGACGTGCGCTGCAATGGCAATGACCTTCGTCCCGGTGCCTTTGACAACAGACCCAAGGCTGAATGCGTTTTCATTTGAAGACGAGAAGTTCGACTGGTATTCCGAGTGGGTCAGGCTGGCGGTTGGCGATCCCACGATAGCCTGGAGCTTACCCTCGTCTTCCGTCAGCACAAAGGCGTGCAGGCGCGGATTCCACTCGCAGGAGCTGCCTCCCATGAGAGCCGGCCACTCGAGCTTCATCTCGCGCTCGAAAGCGGCTTCTACCTCGACCGGCTGAGCTGCATTGACTTCGATCGTGATGATCGCCGCCGGCTGATCGACTGGAACCGTCAGCGTTTCCTTCACCTGGAAGGTGTCGTACGCATAGATGAGCGTCGTCGATGCAGGAGTGACGACGATGCTGCGCACCAGCGTGTCGCCGGCAAGCAACTGCCCATCCACGCGAAAGTTCAGATGGAAATTCCGCAGGATCTTCAGCGGATAGGCCCACGCTTCGAAGTGCCCGTCTTCCTTTCCGAGCAGCCCCGCGCGATGACCCAGCACCGGCATCAACTCCCAGGGACGCACCGGCCGCGAGAGCGTCAGGTCTTCGCCTGGAGTCTGCGCTTCGGCGTGGAGCGTGAGGAAGGGCAGCGGCAGGAGCAGAAGCACTCTCAATGAACGGCGGCGATCAGAAAGGCGTGTTTTCACACAACGAGCAAGGGTACGAAGAGATCTCAAAAGTTAAAGGCTCCGGCGCATCTGCAATGGTGACTCGCCCTAAGTATCCCTCACTCAGCGTTCGGGAAGCACTGCTTTTAAAACGTTTTAAATCTATTGGCTTTCTCTTCCCGGAAGGCTAGAATTACGCTTATTTTCATCGCTTGCCGGGCAGATCGCAACGCTTAGTTTTAGGCGGCGAAGGACCGGAGAAAGAGCTATGCTTTGCGCCGTCCTGGTAAGCTTTCCATCTTGCTCTGCCTTCTTGCATATGCTGCTGTAAACCATGCGCAGACCGTAACCGTCGACATCACACCCGCCAGCGCACGAAACCGGTTCATCCCCGACGAGACCCTGGGAGCTGGTGTCGATCGCCTCGCTACTCCAGCTGTTGAGAAGGCGTTGACGAAGGAAAATCTAGCGAAGATCGCTCCGTCGGGATGGCAGCCGATGACCTACCGCCAGAACACCGAGCTCGCCGTCGAGGCCTGGCATTGGAATCCGCAGGGAACGTGGAGTGACGCGCGCGGCCGCGGCTACTTCACCGGATCGAGCAAGCCGGGCGAGCCGATTCGTCTCTCGTACGGTTACGCTTTGCCGCGCCGCGGCTTCACCCGCAATGACGGCACCGGCAACACCGGCTACTCCCGCCTTACTGATGGCGATATGGAGAGCTTCTGGAAAAGCAATCCTTACCTCACGAGTAGCTTCACCGGCGAAGCGGACGATAAGCATCCGCAGTGGATCGTTATCGACCTGAAGCACAAAGAGATGCTGAACAGCATCCGCATTGCCTGGGGCGCTCCGTTCGCGACGAAGTACGAGGTCCAGTACTGGACCGGCGAAGACCCCATCGGCCAGCAGACGCGCGGAGTGTGGCAGAGCTTTCCGGATGGTGAAATCGCTGCCGGAAAAGGCGGAACCGAAACCATTCACCTGAGCCAGGAACCGACGCTGGCGCAGTTCGTCCGCGTGCGCATGACGGACTCATCGAACACCTGCGATGCCGATGGGCCTTCCGACAAGAGGAACTGCGTAGGCTACGCTATCCGCGAGGTTTATCTCGGCTCAACCACTCCTGACGGCGCCTTTCACGATATGATTCGCCACACGGCGGACCAGGAGCAGACAACCACTTACTGCTCCTCGATCGATCCATGGCACGAGCCAACAGACTTGCAGAACAAGGAGCAAGTGCAGCTTGGCTTCGACTCCTTCTATACCAGCGGTGTTACGCATGGCCTGCCCGCGATGATTCCCATCGCCATGATTTACGCCCAGCCGGAAGATGCTGCCGCGGAGATACAGTATCTCGAAGCCCGGCACTATCCCATCTCCTACGTCGAGATGGGCGAAGAGTCAGACGGGCAGTACATGGTTCCAGAGGACTATGCTGCGTTGTACCTGCAATTCGCAGCGGCGCTGCATCGCGTCGATCCTTCGCTCAAGCTTGGCGGCCCGGCATTCCAGGGAGTGAATGACGATATCAACGTCTGGCCTGATGAGCAGGGAAGAACCTCATGGCTTGGCCGCTTCCTCGCTTATCTCAAAGACCACAACCGCATGCAGGACTTTGCCTTCTTCTCATTCGAGCACTATCCGCTTGAGCCCTGCCATTTTTCGTGGACCGGACTCTACGAGGAGCCGCAGCTGATCAGCCACATCATGCAGGTATGGAAGAACGACGGATTGCCCGAGAATCTGCCGGTATTCATTACTGAGTCCAACCTGTCCTCTGCCGCGAGCGAAGCATATATGGATAACTTCGCCGGTCTCTGGCTGGCCGACTACATTGGCTCGTTTCTGACGGCAGGAGGCAACGGAGTCTACTACTTCCACTACCTGCCGCTGCAGGCCGACCGCGGATGCCTTAACTCTCCCGGAACCTTCGGCATGTTCACCGTCGACAAGGATTACCGGATCAAGCAGCCGCTTGCACAGTTCTTCGCCAGCCAGATGATCAACACCGAGTGGGTCGAGCCGGGCAAACAGGCGAATACAATTTACCCGGCGAACAGCGTCGTCGATGACGGAGCCGGACATGCAATGGTCACGTCTTATGCCGTTTCGCGGCCCGATGGTCAATGGGCTGTCATGCTGGTGAATCGCGATCAGGAGGTTGGCCACGCGGTAAAGATTGCCTTCAAAGACGATCGCTCCGGGAAGTCCGTGGCGTTTACCGGCAAGGTCGACACTGTGATCTTTGGAAAAGAGCAGTACGCCTGGCACCCGGCCCTGGTCTCGCCGATGTCTCATCCAGAGAGCACCCAGTTCCAGGTCATCCAGACTGGAGAAGGCCACGCCGAGCCTGACGGCCCCCTCAAGCGCGGGCAGGTTCAGGCATCGCCGCAAACAGAGTTCCAAGTGCCGCCTGCTTCGATTATGGTTATCCGTGGAAAGATCGAGGCCATTCCATAAACGCCGAAGAAGCGTTAGATGGCGGGCGAAGAGGACTCATGTCGAATCGGATCGGATCGGGTTGGAATGGAACTTTCAGCCGTTTGTCTCACTTTGGTATCTGTCTCTTACTGGCTGGCGTGGGAGTTCATGCCTTTTCGCAAACGCTGCATCTGCAGCGCGGGAAAGCGACCGTTGTGGTCGAGCCGTACGCGCCCGGCATCGTACATGTGACCGCAAGCCTGTTACCTGATTACGCGAACGCCGCGCCCGGCTACGGCATCACCGCGAAGCCCATTACAGAGGGCTGGCATGCACAACAGGCAGATGGAGCCGACGTGCTGCGTTCTGCCGAGATGGTCGTTACCGTCGCCGGTGAAGGGCCGCATCATCCGCCGGCAGGCACCGCCGCGGACATCGCTCAGTTCTTCAATGGATCGGCACCTGGCCTTCACATCAGCTTCGCTACCGCTGATGGAAAACAGCTCGTCGATCTCAACGGCTGGCAGATGTCCGTCCCCAATCATAAAGACGGCAACGCCGATATCCTTTACGATCGCCGCCCGTCAGATCCGCCTTTCTACCAGGTGGGCGCGAGCTTCTCATCGCCGGCGGACGAACATTACTACGGACTTGGACAGAACCAGGAAGGCTTTCTCGATCGCCGGGGTCATTCACTGCGTTGCGCGCATGATTACAACGCGCCGTCGGGGCAATCTGTATGTGTACCCTTCGTGGTTACAAACAAGGGCTACGGGCTGCTCTGGGATAATCCTTCCGGCACAAACGTCGCCTTCGGCTTTAACAACGAGACCCGCTGGACCTCGGACGTCGGCCAGCGCATCAGCTTTTTCGTAATCGCGGGCAAGAGCTATGACGATATCTATCGCGGTTATCGCCTGCTGACGGGTGACGTTCCCATGCTGCCAAAATCGGCCTACGGATACATCCAGTGCAAGCAGCGCTACAGCAGCCAGGCCGAGCTGATGGCGGTGGCCAAGGGATATCGTGAACGGCATTACCCCGTCGACGACCTGGTGATCGACTGGTTCCACTACACGAAGATGGGCCAGATGGACATGCAGCCCGACAAGTGGCCCGATCCCGTCGCCATGAATCGCGAGCTGCACGAGATGCACTTCCACACCATGATCAGCGTGTGGCCGCGCTTCATCCCCGAAGACCGCTACTACGCGATGCTTCTGAAGAACGGATGGTTCGAGCAGCTCGCCGATGGTACGCCGACAAATGGTCTGCCGTACGATCGTGCCGGCTCCGACATCGACACGACCAACCCTGACGCGGCGAAGTGGTACTGGAACGCAATCAACGAAAACTATGTCGCAATGGGCTTCGACTCCTTCTGGGCAGACGAAACCGAGCCCGACCTGCCTCCGAACGGCAGCTACTTCCACATCGGGCCTGGCACGCAATTTTTCAACGCGTATCCGCTCTTTCATACGGCTGCCTTCTACAACGGTATGCGTAAGGACATGAAGGAGCGCGCTCTGATCCTCGCCCGCGACAGCTATCTCGGCGCACAGCACAACGGCGCCATCTTCTGGTCTTCGGACATCGCTCCGACGTGGGACACTCTGCATCGCCAGGTTCCGACCGGCATTAACTTCGTCGCCTCTGGCATGCCCTACTGGTCTACCGACATCGGGGGCTGGCAGTTTTTGCCGGCGAAGCATGTGCCCGATCATCCACCGCTCATCGATCCGTCCGACGCGCGCGCTGAAGTCGGAGGATACGACGACTATCCCGAGCTGTACGTTCGCTGGTTCGAGTACGGATCCTTCCAGCCGAACTTCCGCAGTCACGGCAGCCGTCCGGAGAACGAAGTCTGGAGCTACGGCAAGCAGGCCGAGCCGATCCTGGTGAAGTATCTGCGGCTGCGCTACGAGCTGATGCCCTACATCTATTCGCTCGGGCACATGAGCCACGAGACCGGGGCACCCTTCATGCGCGGCCTCTTCATGGACTTCGGCAACGATCCGAACGTGGTCAATATCGGTGACGAATACATGTTCGGTCCGGCTCTGCTGATCGCTCCGGTCACGGAACAGGGACAGACCCAGCGCTCCGTTTACCTGCCCGCAGGTACCGAATGGTACAACTTCTGGACGAAGGAGAAAGTCCACGGCGGCCAGAGGATCACCGTCCAGGCACCCATCGATACGATCCCCGTATTCGTTCGCGCCGGCTCCATCCTGCCTTTGGGCTCGCCAGTCGAAAGCACGGAAGACCACCAGACCATTGCGAAGGTCCAGGTATACCCCGGTAACGATGGCGACTTCGACGTCTATCAGGATGACGGCAAGACCTACGCCTACGAGCATGGCCAGTTCCAGACCACCCATCTTCACTGGTCTGACTCGGCCCGCGCACTCAAGCACTCCGGCTCTGAGCTGCCGGGATTCAGCGATCAAAATGTCGAGGTCGTCACCGCCCGGTGACCGTTGGCCACCCTGCCGTTCCCCTTTAGGGGGAGGACGGCAGGGTGGCAAATTCGCTGAAAAATATCAGCCATGGTATCGAAATCAGACAAGGCAATCGGATGTCTTCTGATTGCTGAGCTATGTGCGAATTCCCCAGTAAAAACGCCCCTTTCGGGACTTGTGCAAGACCTTAAAAAAAGCTTGACAGCCTTTCATGCGATTCCTTATTGTCGTCGGCGGTTCGATAACGATATCAAAGCAAATCAAACGCGGATCTGATAAGTCCGTCGTTATCGCGCCCGAAGTGTACGGCTTTTACCGGGAGGATCACCGCATGTTTATTTTGAGAGGCATGAAAGACGCAGGAGCAGGTCCCTGCGGAAATACAGCGGGGGCAGTGTCAACAAATCACGCCTTCCAGATCGAAACACTCTTCAGAAAATTATGGCTGCTGGCATTACTCGTAGTCCTGCTCTCATCTGCAAGACTCCACGCACAGAGCGGACAGATCAGCGGAACCATCGTCGATCCATCCGGCGCAGCCATTCCAGGCGCACAGGTTCAGGTCATGAACCAGGCAACCGGCGACCTGACGCGCGAAGTTACCAGCGACAGCTCCGGCACCTTTCGCGCTCTGAACATTCCTGCGGCGACCTACCGCATCAAGTTCAGCGCCCCGGGTATGAAAGACCTCGTGCGTGAAGGCGTCGTGCTCGATCTCGAGCAGACACTGGGTCTCGGCGAAGTGAGGCTCTCACTTGGCTCAGCATCGCAGACGGTCACCGTAAACACAGCGACGCCTCTTATCGACGTAGCAACAACCAGCAACGCAGCTGTCATCGATCAGCGCCAGGTTGTAGAACAGCCTCTGAACGGACGCGACTTCGAGTCGCTGATGACCACCCAGGCCGGCGTTGTTACAAATAACCAGTCTCAGTTCCGCCTCGTCTTCAACCAGACCGACGACTTCTACGTCAACGGTATGCGTGGCACCGCCAACAACTTCTTCCTGGATGGTGTGATCAACACCGACGTAGGTGCGAACGACGGCGAGTACACCAACCTCAGCATCGACGCGGTCGGCGAATTCCGTACTTTGACCGGCAACTTCAATGCCGAGTACGGACGCAGCCCCGGTGTCATGATCCTGGTGAACACCAAGAGCGGCGGTCAGCAGTTCCATGGAACTGCCTGGGAGTTCAACCGCAACACTGACTACAACGCCAACGATTGGTTCAGCAATCATCAGGGGTCCGCACGGCCTGAGCTGAAGTACAACAACTTCGGTGGAAACATCGGCGGCTATATCCCGATTCCGAAGATCTCGCCGATGAGCAACAAGAAGGCGTTCTTTTTCTTCAACTACGAAGGCACGCGCGCGAACCGTCCGAACGGCAACACCTACTACACGATGCCGCAGCCTTCCATGCTGGGTATCAACACGCCGAACGGGGAAGCAGAGCTGGCGCCGCTCTACCGCGCGGGCAACATGTGCACATTCAGCGGCACCACGACTTGCACACCGATTCACGACACGGCCGGAAACACTGTACAGAATGGCCAGGTATTCATGCCTGGAACAGTCACGTATAACTCGTTCGGCGAAATCCAGAGCGGCACGCCTTACGCCAATAACGTGATTCCTGCGTCGCAGTTTAACGGTCAGTATGCATCGATGATCAAGTACTTCACTCCCGGCTATCGCGGAAGCTTCAATCATCCGACTTACAACAACGGTTTTGGCGACGAGCAGCAGATCAACTTCCAGGATACGTACCAGTTCTATAAGAACCAGTACGTCCTGCGCGTTGACTACAACTTTGGCCCGAAGGCGAATGCCTTCTTCCGCTATGTCGACGATCGCCAGCAGGAAAGTGACGGCTACGGCATCTTCTCCGGAAACAGCTTCCCGGTTCTGCCGCAGTATCGCAAAAAGCCCGGCAAGAGCTATGCATGGAGCCTTGTAAACGTCATCTCGCCGACTCTGACGAATGAAGCGTCAGTAGGATGGCTGCACCTTGACCAGGTCGTTGACATCGTTCCCGGCACCTCGCCGAGCCTCTACGACAAGACGGCTCTCGGCTTCAACTTCAGCGATATCTACCCCAGCACCAACACCCACAACCTCGCCCCGAACATCAATACGGGTGACGGTTACATCAACATTTCGCCCTTCCCCTCCGGCTGGACATCGACGGGTAACACGATCGTTGCTACAGACGACGTAACCAAGATTGCAGGCAACCACGTTATCAAGTTCGGCCTCTTTGCCGATCTGAACGAAAACGGTCAGGAAGGCACCTGGCAGGAAAATCCATCCATCAACTTCGGTGCCAGCAACCAGAACCCGAGCAACAGCAACTCGGGTATCGGAAACACGCTACTCGGCAACTACACCACCGTCAGCCAGAGCAACATCTACGCGTTCGGCCACTTCCACTTCTTCCAGTACGAAGGTTATGTGCAGGACACCTGGAAGGTCACACCACGTCTGACTCTTGACTACGGCGCTCGTTACGAGTTCATCGGACCCACGTACACCACCTCGCCATACCACGCGTACTACTTCGAGCCGAATGCCTACAATCCAGGACAAGCGGTTTCGATCAACACGGCTTCCAACATCCCTGGCCAGATTCCGACCCAGAACACCATCATCGCCGGTTCGGGCAACCCCTATAACGGCATGGTGCAGGAAGGCACGAACGGCCTGCCCAAGGGCGGACTGGACTTCCGTTGGAACAACATCGGCCCCCGCTTCGGATTCGCAGATGACGTCTTCGGGAACGGTAAAACCGCGGTCCGCGGCGGCGCTGGCATCTTCTTCGAGCGCTATCAGCAGAATGCCTTTAACTTCGGTGGCCTCAGCAACCCGCCGCTGGTCTACACTCCGACACTGTACGGCGGAAACATCGACAACATCTCGCCGTCCCTCGTGAACGGTGCGCCTCTCACTCCTTCTGGCGGCGTTCTGTCTTCGGATCGCGCCGGACAGATCCCTACCACCTACGGTTACAACCTGAGTTTGGAGCAGGAACTGCCCTACAAGCTGGTGTTCAACATCGGTTACGTGGGCAACGTGAGCCGCCACCAGATGTATAACCAGGAACTCGAACAGCTTCCCCTGGGATACACCACCAGCACAGACATTCTTTCAACGGTCAACAACGTGACGAACGCGATCCTCCCATATAAGGGATATTCGTCGATTCACTACAACAAGTTCGGCGCCAGCAGCTCATACAACGGACTGCAGGTTAAGCTCACCCGTCGCTTCAGCAACGTGCTTACCATCAACACCGACTACACCTGGGCGAAGGCCATCGATCTTGATGACGTCGACTACGATGCGGACGTATTCCCCGATTACACCCAGTTGAAGCGGTTCTATGCTCCGGCTGGCTTTGATCGCCGCAACGTCTTCAACTTCCAGTACATTTACAACTTCCCAACCTTCCGCCAGTACAACAAAGCGATCCAGTACTCCATCGGCGGATGGGAATGGTCAGGAACGACCCAGTTCTGGGGCGGAACGCCTTGCCTGGCAAGCAACAGTCCGACAAGCGATTCCTGCGATCTCATCTCCAGCGGTAATCTTGGCGACGGTGGTTTCGGACATATTCGTCCGGACTACATCGGCGGCAAGATCCTCACCTCACACAGCCACAGTCAGCCCGCAGGCCAGAATCCGATGTGGTATAACCCTGCGGTCTTTGCATCTCCCGCAAACGGTAGCTTCGGCAACTTCCACCGTAACTCACTCTACGGCCCGGGTGTCGACAACTGGAACATGGCTCTCTACAAGAACTTCGCCTTCACCGAAAGCGTAAAGGTTCAGCTGAGGTTCGAAGGCTACAACGTCTTCAACCATACGCAGTGGGGTACGGTGAACAACTCTCTGTCCGCGCCAAATCCGGGAACGACCTTCTCAGGCGCGAACGCCGGTTCTTCGGGCCAGATCACCTCTGCCCGCGATCCTCGCGTCCTGCAGCTTGGCGGCAAGATCTACTTCTAAGCTTCACGAACAACTCAGAGGCCGGATCCGCAATGGTCCGGCCTCATCTTTTTGCGCGCAGATCATCCTCGCGCTGCGTGACAATACCAGTAGGCAAAGATTCCCAGGAACTCCGCGTGACCGGCATGAATTCATCGAAAGCTCTGACCGCAGTGCTTGCATTGGTGCTGGCTGTGGCAGCCTCCGGCCAGAGCGCAAGCAACACCCGTCAGATCTTCGACGCCTCGATGCAGGCGATGAGCGCCGGAAATTATCCAGAGGCCGAAGCGGGCTTTCATAAGATCCTTAAAGCCGATCCCGGCAATGCCAGCGCGCTTGCCAACCTTGGAGTGCTCTACTCGAAAACTCATCGTTATACGCAGGCAATCGAGGTCTACCAGCGTGCCTTGAAAGCCGCGCCCAATCAGAAGCAGATCGAGCTGAATCTGGGGCTCGCTTATCTCAAGGAAGAGCAGTACGCCGAAGCTCTGCCCTATTTCAAGCACCTTCACGAACAGGACTCCTCCAGTCAGCAGGCAGTCATGCTGCTGGCAACCTGTTACGTATTCACCGAGCACCCTGCAGATGGCATCGATCTTCTGAAACCACTCGTAGAAGGCACAAGGCAGGACCCGGCCGCGCTATACCTGCTCGGCATTGCCTACTCGAAGGCTGGACAGGCACAGCAGGCGCAGGAAACCTTCCGGCAATTGTTTTCTTCCGAAGCGACGCCGGCACAGTCAAATTTTCTCCTCGGCAAGGCGTATGAAGAAGCCCGAAGCTTCCCCGAGGCGGCAGATGCTTTCAAGTCAGTCCTGCAGACAGAGCCCGGTTTCCCCGAGGCGCATCTCGAGCTCGGCAAAGTCTATGTAAGCATGCAGCAGAACGAGGATGCGGAGAAGCAGTTGCGCGAAGCCGTCGCGCAGGATGCCCAGGACGCGAGCGCGCTCTATTATCTAGGGGCGCTGCTTGTTCAGATGCAGCAGCCCAAAGAAGGCTTGCCCTACCTTGAAAAAGCGCAGAGCCTCAGCCCGGACGCATGGGCGACCTATTTCTACCTGGGCAAGGCTCACTTTCAGCTTCATGACACGGAGAAAGCTATTCCACTGCTCCAGCGTGCTTCCGAAATGAATCCGGACGATTCAGGCTCGCCGTATCTCTTGGCCCGAGCGCTACGCTCCGTAGGCAAGGTTCAGGAGGCAGACGCCGCCATGAAGCGTGTCGCAGAGTTGCATGTGTCGAGTATCGAGGCTGAGCGTCGCGCCCTTAAGGATGCTCACATCGTGGCCGATTCGCAATAGCAAGTTAGAAAGGCATCTGCTCAGGAACAGCTTCGCCGTCTGCTCTGGGATCGGTCGCTCCGAAGTGCACGGGCGAGCCTTCATCGACTTCCACCGCATTGCCACGACCCATGCTCTGGAAGTAGCGAGGCCATACCGTTACCTGATGACCCTGTTTGCGCAAACCCGCGATCACCTGCGCCTGTATGCCGTTCTCCATCCAGACTCCGCAACCTTCAAAGTCGCGTTTGGTAAAACGGGCAGCTTCCAGAGCCGCCTGGATATTCATGCCGAAGTCCACGACGTTCGATACGAACTGCGCATGAGCCTGCGCCTGGTTGAAGCCTCCCATGATGCCGAAGGCGATTCTGCGATCGCCATTTTGCATGAATCCGGGAATGATCGTATGAAGAGGCCGGGTGCGTGGTCGAAGCGTGTTCGGACGATCGGGTTCAAGCGTAAAGCCGCCGCCGCGATTCTGAAGAGGAAACCCTGTACCGGGAGCGACCAGGCCTCCGCCGAAGGCGCCGGCGTTGCTCTGTATCAGGGAAACTTCATTTCCGTAACGATCCACAACGGAGAGGTATGTTGTGTCGCTCGAGAGGCGCGAAAGCTTCTGCCGCACATCGGAAGGTACAACGCTGCAAGCGGCTTTATCCGTAATCAACCTGGCGCGTCGCTCGCCGAGTTCTTTTGAGATCAGCTCCTGCGTGGGGATTTCCGTAGCGTGAGGATCACCCACGTAGCGTTGCAGGTCGGCATAAGCCAGCTTCTTGGCCTCTATCTCAACATGGAGCGCTTTCTGGCTGTTGTGTCCCCACTGCTTGATGGGAAACTGCTCCATCATATTCAACATCTGGAGCGCCGCGATGCCCTGGCCGTTGGGAGGCATCTCGTACACCGTCCAGCCATGGTAGGTTGTGCTCACCGGGTCGACCCATTCGGGCTGAAACGCCTTCAGATCGTCAGCCTGCATGAAGCCATTCAGCTTGCGTTCCAGCTTGAGGATCGCCTCTGCAGTGGGGCCTGAGTAGAAGCCGTTGCGCCCCTGCTGCCCGATGCGTTCCAGCGTTTGCGACAATTCGGGATTCTTGAAGAGCTGGCCGGCAACCGGAGCGGCGCCTTTTGGCAGGAAAACGCGTGCGAATTCTGGCTCGTCTTTGAACGGCGTGCCATAGGTCTTCCAGTTGTCGGCGTCTGTCTCTGTAACCGCGATGCCATTCTTTGCGAGCGCTACAGCGGGAGCCATATCCTCTGCGAAAGAGGTCTTCCCCCATCGCTGATGCAATGCATCCCAGCCGGCGACTGTGCCGGGTACAGTCACCTCGTCGATCGTTCTGAGCTTGTGGAGACCTTTCGCTCTGAGCGCTTCGACAGTGAGGTTCTTCGGAGCCCATCCGCTTGCGTTCAATCCGTAGAGGTGCTTCGTCTTTGCATCGTAGACGATCGCAAACAGGTCGCCGCCCACGCCGTTCATCATCGGTTCGATGACGCCGAGTGCGGCATTGGCCGCAATCGCAGCGTCGACAGCGCTACCTCCCTTGGCGAGGATGGCAGCGCCGGCCTGTGACGCGACGGCCTGGCTTGTAGCAACGATCCCGTATTGAGTCATCACTACCGAGCGGGACTGCTCGCGCGCAGGATCGTCGGCTGCCCAAGCAGGAGGAGCTGACAATACTGCAATCATCGAAAGGGAGAAAAACCTCGTAACGAATGAGCGCAGCATACTGTCAGCTCCTGGATTGCGGTGACTCAGACCTTAAGGAAGATCTTCTTACGATAGAGGATCAGGTTGGGAATGAAGCAGATCGCCACGATCGTGAGTGAGTACAGCAGAGACCCGAACGCAAGACTGCCAATGTGCGAATAGAACACGGTCCAGGACCAGGAAAAGGGACTCATTGCTTTCCCGTTGTACTGGATGTGGAACAGGTCCAGAAACCCGGGAAGCAGTTCCGACACAATGTAGGCCGTGATGGCGTTCGAGCCGAAGATCAGCCAGGGCTTCGCAAGCTTGCCGCGCCACTGCTTGATGTCCACCAGGTAGTAGCAGATTGCCATCAGCATGAGAGTGATGCCGGCGGCGAACAGCACGTACGAACTGGTCCAGAGCTTCTTGTTGATCGGAAACCAGATGTTCCAGATCTTACCGGTGATCAAGCCGGTAATCGATGCGGCAACGAGGCCCAGCAGCTTCTGCGACGCGGGACGCCCGGTCCGCAGCCAGAGCCCCGCCAGCGCTCCAATGCAGGCAGTAGCGATCGACGGAATCGTGCTGATCATGCCCTCGGGATCGCGCGTCCCCTCATACAATCTGCCCGGCAGCAATGTGCGGTCCCAGTAGGCGACGAGGTTGCGGTCCGGATCGAGCAGGGGAATATCGTGGGTGGGAACGCCGAATCCTGGTACCGGCACGAATCTCATCAGGATGTAATACGAAACCAGGCAAACGACGGCGGTCACAACGAATGTGAGTGCACGCCGGCTAAGCAGATAAAGGGTGCAGACAATCAGGTAGCAGAGAGCGATACGCTGCAGCACGCCGGGAATCCGCATCGTCGCGAAGTGGAAGTGGGTAAACGGAAAGCTGTTTACGATCAGGCCGAAGAGGAAAAGTATGAGTGCACGCTTCAAGGTGTGCAGAAAAATCTTCATCCGGTCTTCGCCGCGCGACAGACGAGATTCGGTAGAGAAAACTGAGGTTACGCCGACCATAAGCAGAAAGGACGGAAAAACCATGTCCGTCGGTGTCCAGCCGTTCCAGGCCGCATGCTCGAGCGGCCAGTAAGAATGAGCTGTGCCATTGTTGACCAGGATCATGAAGGAAATCACGATGCCGCGCATCACATCGAGCGACACGATACGCCCCTGCTTTACTGCAGGTTTCTCTACTGTAGTTGCCATGTCATTCTCCGCCAGAGCCGGGATCCGGTTCTCCAGCCTGATGAGCCGCCAGCCCATGACCCCATCGCGGCAGCCTGGGCGGCAAACCCAATCGTAATCGTTTACCGAATCATCTTCGCTAAAAATTCCTGAGTCAAGGCATTTACGACCGGAGAAGCGAAAACCGGAACTTTGGGAGGGGGCAGAGCATGAAAAATCCCGAAACGATTTAAATCCACGGAAAGATAGGGAAGAGAAAGGCAGAGACGTTGTCCCTGCCTTCCCGGAGTTTAGCTTTGGGGTGCGATGCCGACTTCTTCCGGAGGCGGCAGCTTGTGGGTCTGTCGCCACTGCCGGTTCGCGGCCTTCAGGCGATCGCTGCGCAGAACCCACAATTGCGTCGCCAGGTCATACCGCACCATCACGTTCTGCAGCCAGTAAGGGCGGTTCTCGCTCAGCCACAGCTGTGAGTACAGCAGGCGATGGTAGTTGTAGGCATCGCGCATGTCTTCACATAGGCCGTTTGCTCCCGCTATGCCGTACATGGTCTCCGCAATCTCACTCGATTCCGGACTGTTCTGCTGCGCATAAACCTCGCGATACAGCGTTGCAATGCGATCGCCAACCTCAAACTTCTGGCCGATGAAATCGAGCTTGCGGGCCCCCATTTCCATCGCATCCACCGCTTCGGTTTCACGCAGCGGTCCGGCCGCGCGCGCTTGAGCAATCAATGTGATCGCCCGCTCGGCATGCATGCGGATCTGCGGGATAATCGGCCGCATGAGCGCGCCGACTGTCTGTCCTTCCTGGCTCCAGGGATCGAGCCAGTACAGCGCGTCGGTCGATTCGCGGGTTTTCACCTGGTCAAGCATCTGGTAGATCGCGATCATCTCGCGCTGCGCGTCATTCAGCTTGCCGGTCTTGTCGCCATGAAAGACCACCCCATAAGCGTCCTGGTATTGCGCCAGATCGCTGGTGCCCGTCTGCCACGCAGCCGCAGCGGAAAAGAGCACGCCATACCAGTCTTCCTGGAAGAGCCCTTCGCCATCGTCGTTCCAGGTAGTGTTCAACATGCCAGTCGAGTGTGCTGCCTGGCCATCGCGAACAAATCCCTGAATATTGCGCAGGGCGTAATCGTTGTCAGGGTAGACCCGGTTCCAGTTGTTCACGCCCGGCGCAACCCAGGTTTCCATGCCTGCGTCGGTATATGGTTTCAGCCAGCGGGCAAAGCCATGAGGCTCGGGATCATAGGTCCACGCCACTGCAATCATGTCTTTCGGCAGGCGCTTTACCTGGTCCGGATCGTTCATTGCGATATCGCCCCAGAAGAGCAGACGGCGATTCAGCGGGGCCAGTTTGTCATGGATACGAATCAGGAAGTCTACATAGGCCGGTCCCAGTCCGCGCGCCTTCACGTCTGCCTGCGTCTGGCCCTTGCCGAGGTCATGGGTCTCATCGGCGCCGATATGCATAAACGGCGCAGGGAACATCTGCGCGATTTCGTCGAACCATGTGCCGATCAGGTCGATCGATCCAGCCTGCCCCGGAGCGAGCACATTGCCCATCGGTGTCTCGGCAAGCTGCGAATACATTTCGTATTTCAGAACATGATGCAGATGCCCGAATGCTTCCTGCTCGGGAATGATCATCACGTGATAAGGCTTGGCGTACTCCACCAGCGCCTGCACATCTTCCTTGCTCATGCTGCCGCCCGGTAATCCCGGCACAGGATTTGAGGCGTACTGCAACGTGTTTTCAAAATAGGGTGAGTACACGTTCATCTTGTATGCAGCCAGCGTGCGAATCTGCCGCTTTTGAAATTCCAGCGTGGGGAATGGTCCGCGCGAAAGATCGTCATCCTGCCCGCGGTACTTCATCGCCGGCCAGTCACGGATCATCGCTTTGTCGAGCGTGGCGGTTGGTCCGGTGCCGCTGATCAGCTGCTTCACGGTCTGTACGCCATAGAAGACACCGCTCGCCGTGTCGCCGATTACGGCGAGTCCCTTTTCGGTGGGCACGATCACGTAGCCTTCATCATGCATAGCTGCATCGATCTTTGCGCCCGCGAGCAGCTTCTCGGCAGAGTGCGAATCCGAGCGCATGAGCTCAATCTCAGACGCCGAGTGTCCGTGCTCCGTCTCAATCTTCAGCTTGCCGATCCAGTCTTCAAGGTCCTGCGCGGCAAAACGATCCTCGGTGTCAGAATCGCTTGTAACGGAGATGCCATGCTCCAGCACAATCCTGCCTTTCGAAGAATATTCCTGGGGCATGGGAATCAAGGCAGGCTTGCTTTGAGCAAACGCGGAGAACGCAGCCGACGCTATCGCAAGTGCGAAGAGGGCAGGCACGAACCGCTGAAAAGGCTTCCGCTTTGCGGAAGGGAAGAGATCTTCTGACACGAATGGTCTCCTTACGATCGAATGATTGGATAGACAACTTGCGGCGGTTGCGCCTGAAATTGGGAGCGCATGCGCAGAATGTCCGAAACAACTATGGAAGCCAATGTACATGAAACCGCTTCATCACCGGAACAGTCATTGTGCGGCAGTGAGCTTTTCGAGAACGCGCAGCATCGCGATGCGATTGTGCCGCTGTACCGCAATGCAGGGAAGATTCGCCAGCAGTCCATATGCAGTCATGACCCAGCAGGCCCAGGGCGGATTCCAGAGATAAAAGATCGGAGTGAAGGCAAGCATGCACCAGTGCGCCATCTCTCCGCGACAAGTCTCCGCGATGAATCGACGAGTATAGGAATCGTCGCGTTTCTCATAATGTGCCTTTGCAAAGCCGCCAAGCCAGGGCGCACCATCCGGCATAAGCTGTTTCCAGCGCCGGATTCGCAGGATGTGCGTGTAGAGCCTTCCATCCCTTTCCCATCTTCGCGGTCTGCAAGCGAAGCTCGTCGGAGAGAAGTTCCTGGAAGGCATCCTGAGGAAAAGTTTCGCGATGCCGATCTGGATGACTGGCCATCCAAGAAGATTTGCCGTCAGGACGATTGCAGCTTTCATACCTCGCGACCACGCCATGTAGGCCGCTGCCTGCGAATCCGCCGGGTAAGAGAGATGCTGAAAAGCGTGAAGTAGAAGACGAGGCCGACTGGGTAAAGCACGCTTGTTAAAAAGCGGTAGCTGCCAAGCTTGCGTCCGAAATGTGCAATCTGCAAGACAAAGCAAACATACAAGAGAGCGAAAAGCCAGTGGTGCGTGCCCATCAGTCCAAGAAATGCATCGAGGCCTGCTGACAACCATAGGATCGATAACGCCAGCACCTGAGGGGAGCATTGCACCGCTCCGGAAGCGAATGCTTTCGTCCAGCTTTCGCGCAACTGCTCGAAGCCCTCGGGAAACATTCGTGTCCAGAGCACGCCGCGGCCGGCGATGGTGCGGCAACGATATCCGGCCTGGTTGAGACGCTCAGACATCGCGAAGTTCTCAAGAATGTATGAACGAACGCTGTCGTGTCCGCCGCAGGCCTCATAAGCGTCACGGTTGATAAGCAGCGACTGTCCGAAGAGATGAGGGCGATCAACAGGTCCAAACCCACCTGCCCCCATTGCCACCAGGATATGAAAGAACAGAGAGAGTTCTTCATACCACTCTTCAGTCTGGTGATAGGGAAGAATCGAGACAACAATGCGTTTATCATCCATCCCATCGAGAGAGCGCAGAAGTCGAAGGTATCCTTCTTTCGCAAAACGCGTATCGGCATCGAGGAAGAAGAGAAACTCGTTGCCGGACGCCAGCGCCCCCTGGTGGCATGCCCAGTTCTTTCCTGTCCAGCCCGCGGGCAGCGGCGGCGGAACGATAACATTAGCGCAGAAACTGCGCGCGAGATCTCCTGTACCGTCAGTCGAAGCATCGTCGACTACCAGGACTTCGTGTCGCGACGCCGAGATGTTCCCGAGCGATTGCAGCAAAGCCGGCAGGTTATGAGCTTCGTTTCTCGCAGGGATGATGAAGCTGGTTGGCCTGTCGATGATTCCCGGAGCCCCATTGCACATCGGGACACGCCACAACAGCAGAAAGCCGGCGGCGAAACCCGTCACGCACAGGGCCGCCAGCAGGATCACTTTTCTGCGTCCTGTTCTGTGATGAGCCGCGCCACGTGCTGCCCGCACAGTGTAACCATCGGCATGCCACCGCCGGGATTCACACTTCCCCCTGCGAAAAACAGATTGCGATAATCTTTGCTTCTTTTAGGAGCCTTGAAGGCAAAGTTCTTCCACCGATCTGAGACCACCCCGTAGATCGATCCGCGATTCGAGTAGTAACGCTTCTCGATATCGAACGGAGTCCAGAAGTCTTCCACCACAATATGCTTGCGCAGGTCGGTCAGCCCCATCCGCTCCAGCTTATCGAGGCACAGTCCTTTCAGCGCAATATAGTCTTCACGCGTATAAGCGTGCTTATCGTTGATGTACGGAATATGCGGCAGGATCTTAATGTTGTCGCATCCGGAAGGCGCTTGCGATGGGTCTGTTCGCGTTGGCGCAACCAGGTAGATCGTTGGATCGTCGGGAAGCTTCTTCTCGTGAAAGACGCGATCGAAATGCCGGTGCTGATCCTTCGAATAAAAGAAGTTGTGATGCGCAAGCTGCGGGTAGACGCGATCTGTGCCGAGGTGCAACACGATGCCGGAGCAGGAAGGTTCATACTTGTTTACCCTGCGCATGCGTGAAGCTGGTTCCTTTAACAGTCGTTGCATCGCGGGAATGACTTCCATGTTGGAGACAATGTAGTCCGCTTCGATGCGGTAGCTCTCTCCATTTGCCGTGCCCTGCACTGCCGTCACACGATCGCCGGCCTTTTCTATATTCGTGACTTCGTGATGGAGACGAAGCTCAACGCCGGTTTCACCCAGCCGCTTTACAAACGCTTCCGCCAGCCGGTACAAGCCGCCGCGCACGTACCAGAGTCCGAACTCCATCTGAATGTTCGGCATCAGGTTCATGAAACCAGGCGCATCGGACGCGGAAGATCCGACGTACTTGATGAAGTATTCAAGTATGCTGCGCAGGTAGGCGTTGCGAACCCGTTTAAAGATACTTTTCGACATCGTCCCCATGTAATCCAGGCCACGCGCATCTTGCAGGCCATAGAAACGAACGAAATCGAAAAAGGTATCCAGCCCTTCACGGAAATAGCCCCGCTCTACGATCTCGTATTGCAGCCGCGAATATTTGAGGAAGTCGACATACTCTTCGTATGCGCCGGGGCCGAAGCGCTCAAGCTCCTTGCGCATCTGTTCGGGCTTCTCGTACAGATCGACGACAGTGCCATCCTCAAAGAAATTCCGCCACTGGGGATCGATGCGCTCCAACGGCACGTAGTCCTCAAGGGTCTTTCCGCTGTTCTCAAACACGGGCCGAAAAATCTGCGGCAGCGTAAATATGGAAGGCCCCAGATCGAAGCGAAATCCCCTTTCTTCGAGCAGGTTCAGCTTGCCCCCGGCATTGCCGTTCTTTTCGAGGATCGTCACTCGAAAGCCGTTCATCGCCAGCATGATTGCGGCGGACATTCCCCCCAGTCCCGCACCAATCACGACGACATGTTTGTTACGAGTAGAAGGCTCAGGCACCGGTATCCACCAATTTCACTGAAATCGTCTGACGGCTCCCTTTGAGTGCGAAGACGCAATCGCCAAAGCGCGGCGGACCCATTCGCGGAGCCGGGTTATTCGAAGCTCCTACCGGCTCCTTCGGAATTCCGATCAGGCTCTTATCCAGCTTGCGGTTGCCGTTCGTGTCTTCGTATACGGTGACTGCGTAACTCGCCGGCGGCAACAACCCTGCGTCGATCATCATCGCGGTTGCGCCACCTCTGACAGCAACAAATCCGCCCTTCAGCGCTTTGGAAGGAGTGTCTGGAAAGCCTGTCTTCGAGGAGAAGATAAGGTATCCGAGTTCACCATGCGCGGCGGCGGGTAGTTGAACGTTGATGAAGAGATGCGCAGCTGGGGGCGATTCCGAATAAAGCACCGGCGTCGCCAGCAAAATAAATGCCGCCGGCAGCAGATGACGAAGCCGTTGCATCAGCCCCTGGTTGCGATGACGAAACGAAATCAGCTTGTGCAGTGCGGCGTAGGTCTTCGCAGTAAAAGGGAACCAATGTATTTCGCGGGGCTTCGTCTCTTGCAGTGTCATGACCGTCTTTGTGCGCGAGAACGTGTATAGCCCCTGCGGTCCACGATATCTTCCGTATCCACTGTCGTTGTTTCCACCGAATGAGGCGTAAGGATTTCCAATATTTCGAATCACGTCATTGATGGAGATATTTGCAGCATGCAGTAAGTTAGCGATCTGTTCAGCGCGCCGGATGTCTTTCGTCCATATGCTGCATGTCAGAGACTGCCTGCTGCTGTTCGCGCCCTTGATCGCCTCGGACACATCGCGAAACGGCGCTATGCAAAGGACAGGTCCAAAACAATCTTCAGTAAGCAGCCGTGCGTTCTGCGGAACATCCGAAAGGATAATGACATCGTCCGTTTCCGCAGTCAGGCGGACAGCGCCTGCCTGCAGGGCCTCTTCGACTTGAGCATCGAGGCGGATCTTCTGGTCGTTGCCAATGAGGCTTCCGATATCAGCATCGCGTCCAGTGCCGCTGCGTAACGTCTTCGCTCGCGACGTGAGCGCGTCGAGCATGCGGTCGTATACGCGGTTTTCAACGTATAGCCGCTTCGTGTTCACACACACCTGGCCGGCATTGGCGAAGGCTCCGTAGAGGATTCCTTCCACCGTGCGATCGAAATCGCAGTCAGAAAAGACGATGGCCGCATCTTTCCCCCCGAGTTCCAGCGTGATCGGGATCAGGTACTGCGCTGCACGCGCGGCAATGCTTCGTCCATTCACAGTGCTCCCTGTAAAGAAGATTACGTCGGGTCGTGCGTCGATCAACGCGGAGGCATCTTCAGGGCGGTCCGCCACCACCTGCATCAGCCCTTCAGGCAAACCTGCCCGCTCACACAACGTCGCAATCGCCCGCGCGGTGCGAGGCGTTCTTTCAGAGCACTTCAAGACAACGGCGTTGCCCGCGTACAGCGCAGTCAACGCAGGCAGCAGCGAAAGCTGAAATGGGTAGTTGTAAGGCGCGAACACCAGCGCTACGCCATGCGGCTCGCGTCGTTCTTCGAAGCACGCACCTGAGTACAGAATTGCGGGCTTGTCTATCTTCCGCGTTGACAGCAGCCGCGGAGCGCTTGCCTCGTAGTAGCGCATTTGCTCCAGCGTGACCATCAAGTCGCCGGAGAGCGCATCGAGCGCCGGCTTGCCTGTATCCGCGGAAATGATCTCCACCAGTTCATCCACTTCGGCAGCAATCAAGTGCCTCAGCTTCTTCAGTACTCGACAGCGCTCGCGTACCGGCAGCTTCGCCCATGGAGCCTGTACTTTTCGCGCCAGGCGCAGCCGTTCCTCAGCCAGAATGAACTCGGTCACGCGATTGCCAATTCTGCGAAGGATTTTGCCCGGGGATATTTCACTGCATATTCTTCACAGATCAGGTTGGAAGAGATGCGAGCTGATTCAAAGATGGTAGGCAGGCCGCTACCCGGATGCGTGCCGCCGCCTACCAGATAGCAGTTTGAGAACTCTTCAAAGCGATTGTGCGGACGCAGATAGAGCATCTGCTTCCAGTCATGGCTCATGTTGAATGTCGCGCCAAGATAAACGGAGCGTTTTTCCCAATCCGCCGGAGTCACGATCATCTCTTCGCGAATATGCTTGCGGAAATCTCTGTAAGGCGTGCGCTCTTCCATCAACTGAAAAATACGTTCGCGATAAACGCTCTTCTGCGCTTCCCAGTCGATCCCGCTCGTGTTGTTCGGAACCGGTGCAAGAATGTAGAGCGCTGAGTGACCAGGAGGAGCGACCGAAGGATCGGTGACAGCAGCATTCCGAATGTAAACAGAAAGATCTTCCGAGATCACCTTGTTCTTCGTGATGTCCGCGAGGCATTTCTTGTAGTCTTCGGCAAACAGGATCAGGTGATGTTGCGTATCGAAGGTCCTGTCCAGGCCGAGATAGATCATGAAGGTCGAGCAGGAAAACTTCCGCTTCTGCATATCCTCTTGCGTGTACTTGCGAAGATCCTTCTGGTCGAAAAGTGTGCTGACCGCAGTGCCAAAATCGGCGTTGATCACTACGTCGTCACAAAGCACGCGTTCACCATTTTCGAGTTCCACGCCGCACGCCTTGCGGCCATCCAGCAGAACACGGCGCACACCGCAGGAGGTATGAATCTCAGCACCCTCTTCCTTCGCGACCGCAGCCAGCGCATCGCTGATGCGGCAGAGTCCGCCTTGCACGTGATACACACCATGGGCGTGCTCCGTATAGGGGATCATCGCAAACAGCCCAGGACAGTCCCACGGCGACATTCCCAGGTATTTCGACTGAAATGTAAACGCGAGCCGCAACTCTTCGGGCCGGAAGTAGTCCGCCAATACCTCATAGAGCGAACGTCCCGCAGCGATATGCGGCACCGCTGAGAAGAGCGTCGGACTCACCATGCTGGTGATCGTTCCATAGGGCTGCTGCAGACATGGATAGAGCTTGCGGAACCGCTCGCTCTCGCGGGCCAGAAAACGATCGAGCCCCGCACCTTCACCGGGAAAGGCCTTCTCGATCTCGGCCTTCATATCTTCCGGCTTCGATCGCGCCAGCATGCTCTTGCCCGGAAAGCTCAACTCGTACATGGGGTCGAGAGGCCTGCAGTCGAGGTAATCGCTGAGCTTGCGGCCACCTTCCTCGAAAAGCTCATCGAGCAGGAACTTCATCATAAGAAAGGTTGGTCCAAGATCGAAGCGGTAATCTCCAAGTGTGACCTCGGCATTTCGTCCGCCGGTTACCTTTTCTTTCTCGAAGATCTGGACGCGGAAACCACGCTGGGAAAGAATCATTGCGGCCGCTAGTCCACCAGGGCCGGCGCCCACAACTGCGATATGTCTTTTATTCATTCCCATTCATTAAATGTCACTGTGAGAGAACTTTTGAGGATACCGTGCAAGCTGGTTTGAACGCATAGAAACAGACTGATAGCTGGTTTGATTCCGTAGAACCTGTTCGTGATGTACCCGTGTCAGGGCCGAGATTCACACTTCCGCTGGCCCTTCACCGGCATTCTCGCGTAACCTTAGTCGCGCCGCATGCGTCCTACTGGCAAATGGAGGAATACGTGGAATCGATCGGTCTGCTCGCAACCCTGCATGCCAAGCCCGGTAAGGAAGCCGAGCTAGAGGCTTTCCTGAAATCAGCTCTTCCCCTCGCCCAGCAGGAAAAAGACACCATCCGCTGGTATGCCATCAAAATCAGCTCGACAGTTTTCGGCATCTTCGACACGTTCGCGGCCGAAACGGGGCGCGACGCCCATCTAAATGGGGAGATCGCAAAGGCCCTGATGAGTAAAGCTGACGAACTGCTGGCGAAGCCCCCGCAAATTGACAAGATTGATCTGCTCGCCGTCAAAGCTTGATGGTGATCTCTTTGAGATCCGGTTCCCGGATTTTCGGTGTTCTGCTGGCAGCAGTGAGCTTCACCTTACCCTCACTGCCTGCCCAGCAGGGCAGCCCGGCGGCAAACCACCCGGTTCGCACAGAACGCAGTCTTGCCGTAGGTAGCGCACAGTTGCAGGTTAAGCTGGCCGAAGGCCATCTGGACGCCGGCGATAGCGCCATCTTCGAATGGGTCCAGAGAGCAGCGAAGGCCGTTTCGCTCTACTACGGATCCTTTCCTCTGAAACAGGCGCAGATTCTGGTAGTTCCAGGCGAAGGCCGTAGCGGAGTCTCTCACGGAACCACCTGGGGAGACATGCAGGGAGCGCCGGGATTCACCCGCATCTCGGTGGGCGAACATACCACCTCGCAGGAGCTTGCCGCGGACTGGATGATGACCCACGAGCTCACCCACATGGCCTTCCCAAGCCTTACCCGGGACCATCACTGGATGGAAGAAGGCATGGCCACTTACATCGAGCCGGTCGCTCGCATGCAGGCGGGGCAGCTCTCGCGCGAAGAGTTCTGGAAAGAAACCATTGCAGGCATGCCGAATGGCGAGCCTGCTTCCGGCGATGAAGGGCTCGACCGCACCCATACCTGGGGTAGAACCTACTGGGGCGGAGCGCTGTTCTATCTTGTGGCCGACATCAGCATCCGCCAGCAGACCGGCAACCGCAAAGGCGTTGAGGATGCTTTCCGGGGTATTGTTGCCGCCGGTGGAACCATCGATCACGACTGGCCGGTAGAGAAAGTTCTCGAAGCAGGAGATCGGGCCACCGGCACGCCGGTTCTCACCAGGCTCTATCGCAAATGGAGCCAGTCGCCGGAGACGGTTGATCTCGATGCGCTATGGAAGGATCTGGGCGTCCAATCCATACAGGGAGAGATTCATTTCAACGAATCGGCAAAGCTGGCCGCCGTTCGCCGCATGATGGAGCAGCCCTCCCGCTAATTCTCAGGCGGTTCTTCGCGCATCGCCTCGTCGAGCCTCGCATGCAGCCGCTCGCTGAAGCCGACCGGCAGCTCGAACACGCGATCGTCTGCCGTCAGAATGAGAATATTCCGCGTTGAGTCGAGAACGGCGGAGCAGATCTCGCAGGTCTCCAGATGCCGCTGCACCATCTCCCGTACGGCAGGGTCTAGCGTGCCGTCAATGAACCCGGAGATGTGTTCCCAAACATGTTTACAGTCTATGACCATGAGAACCACCTCCTTCTGGCCGGAGTCATGCTCTTCAGTACCGGGGCCAGTGCTTTCTGCAGCATCATACGTGCACGATGCAGTCTCACCTTGACCGCTACTTCGCTGATCTTCAGCGCTTCCGCCGCTTCGCTGACGCTGAACCCTTCTACATCACGAAGCAGGAAGACCTGGCGATAAATCTCCGGGAGCGCCTTTACCGCGTTCTCGAGAAGTGAGCGAACCTCTGCCCGCTCCAGCGTCTCCGACGGAATTTCGCGCCAGTCCACCAGCACAGCGGGAGATACAGATCCTGTCTCCGGGTCCGTGTCGTCGAGCGATTCTGTTTTGGCTGTACTGCTGCGGCGAAGCCGGTTGCGCGCCTCGTTCAGCATGATCGTGATCAGCCAGGTGCTGAACTTTGCATCCGCGCGAAAACCCGCCAGGTTTCTGAAGGCTTTCAGAAAAGCTTCCTGTGCAACATCCTCCGCGTCTGCCTCGTTCTTCATCATGGAGAAGGCCATAACGTAGACGCTGCGTTCATACGGACGAATCAGCTCGTGAAAAAGCTGGGAATCGCCTGCAACGATTGCGGCAATCATCCCGGCCTCGTCTCGTGCCTCTGCTGCAATCGCCATCAGCCTGCTTTCCGCTCCATCCAGCGCGTGGCGATCACCTTATCCAGTGAGAAGAATCCGGCGCCAAAGATCAGGATGATCAGCGAGACGAAGAGGAAGGTAAACGGATCGGCGGCATAAAACTTGCCGGGATCAGAGAAGAACGAGGTCAGCGCCTCGTGATCGGCTGTCCAGTAGGCGACAAGCATATTCACGCACATCAACAGGCTCACGATCCGCGAACCGAGCCCGATCATCAGCAGGATGCCGCCAAAAAATTCCAGTCCGGCAACAAAGTGCGCATTGAACCCAGGCAGGGGAATATTCAGGCTCTGGAAAAACGACGTGATCTTGTCCAGGTGGCGGAGCTTGCCCAGCCCGGTCTGCATCAGCTGGTAACCCCAGTAGAGCCGGACAGCAAGCAGAAAGGGCGATTGCAGCGCCGAGACTGCCGACACAAACTTTGCATAGATATCCGCCAGCGATTTCATCGTTCTTCTCCCGTCCTCAAAGCCTTAGAGCCCAACCAGGACGAAAAGTTACAGGTGGTGATGAAAGTGCAAGTGCAGGCTTTCTTCGATGCCGACGAGGACAAATGTCAGCACCGCGAGCCATATCTGTAGCCGTTCCATGCGCGCGGCATGAGCACTCAAAGGCTGACGGCGCCACTGGGACGAAGGGCGATTACGCAGATAGCGCACATGGGCCAGGATAGCCAGGTTCAGCACCGACCCGGCAACCGCCAGCACGATCATGGGGATGCGGATCCAGTCGACGTGAAAGCGGACCAGCGTTCCCATCGCACCCGAGCTCAGTACTACCGCTCCGAGCCCGATAGCCAGCCGCAGGCCGTTTACCGCCACCACGGCGCTGCAAATGCTCTGCAGCAGCGCCAGCAGGAAGCTCGTCAAGGCGATTCTGCCCTTGTTCCGGTCGAGAATACCCTCTCCGGCCGCCGGGTCATCCGCTTTCCATGGCGCTGAAGACATCGCTTTCTCCTCTGTTACCGCATTCTATCCAGTCCCCGCGACGCTGATAAACTTATAGAGACCACCATGTTTGAGAATCTTTCAGAGAAACTACAGCGGGCCTTCAAAAATCTTCGCGGCCAGGGCACCATCACCGAGGAGAACATGCAGGAGGCGCTGCGCGAAATTCGCGTCGCCCTGCTCGAGGCCGACGTCAACCTGAACGTCGTCAAGGAACTCATCGAGCACATCCGCGAAAAGGCGCTCGGCCAGGAAGTCCTGACCGCCCTTTCGCCGACCGAGCAGGTCGTGAAGATCGTGCATGACGAGCTGGTTGCGCTTCTGGGTAAGGACACCGCCCGCTTCAACTTCGCCCCCCGTCCGCCGACAGTGATCCTGATGGCCGGTCTGCAGGGTTCCGGTAAGACCACCACCACCGGCAAGCTCGCAGCGTGGCTGCAGAAGGGCGGCCGTCGCCCCATGCTGGTTTCGGTTGACGTTTATCGCCCTGCCGCCCGTGAGCAGCTGAAGGTTGTTGCCAACAGCATCAAGGCCAAGATTTATGAAGGCGACACCAAGGGCGAGCCCGCCGGCACGCCGCTGGTCGAGCGCCTGGCGAAGGAAGCCCGCCGTGAAGCCGTCAACAGCGGCTGCGACACCCTCATCGTCGATACTGCAGGCCGCCTCCACGTAGACGGCGAGCTGATGGACGAGATGGCGAAGCTCAAGACGCTGCTCGCCCCGCAGGAGATCCTCTTCGTCGCTGACGCCATGACCGGTCAGGACGCAGTGCGTTCCGCCGACGAGTTCCACAAGCGCCTGGCGCTTACCGGCGTCGTTCTTACCAAGATGGATGGCGATGCCCGCGGCGGTGCCGCGCTCTCGATCCGCCACGTTACCGGCCAGCCCATCAAGTTCATCGGCACCGGCGAAAAGCCGGACGCCTTCGAGGCCTTCCACCCCGACCGCATCGTGAGCCGCATCCTCGGGATGGGCGACATCATGACGCTCATCGAGAAGGCCGAAGAGACCCTAGACAAGAAGAAATCGGAAGAGTTCGCCCGTAAGGCGCTCAGCGGCGACGGCTTCTCGCTCGAAGACTTCCGCGACCAGCTCCGCCAGATCCGGAAACTCGGCTCGCTGCAGAACATCATGAAGATGCTGCCCTCCGTCGGACCTTTTCAAGGTATGCAACAGATGGCCGATCAGGTCGATGAAGGCCAGTTCTCGCGCGTCGAGGCCATCATTAACTCGATGACGCCGAAGGAGCGCAATAACCACGAGATCATCTCCGGCAGCCGCCGCAAACGCATCGCCAACGGCTCAGGAACCAGCGTTCAGGAAGTCAACCAGCTGCTCCGCCAGTACGCGCAGATGCGCAAGATGTTTAAGGGAGTCGGCAAGGGAGGCATGCTCCAGCGCCGCGCCATGGGCATGCTCAGCGGAATGAAGGGAATGGGACGCTAGGCGTATAATCTAGCTTAAGCTAGCTTAGATAGGCTAGCGTGTCGAGGTACAAATGCTGGAAGTCGGAGCTTTTGAAGCCAAAAATACGTTAGGTTCTTTGCTGGATCGCGTTGAGCGGGGTGAAGAGGTTGTCATCACCCGGCACGGAAAGCCTGTAGCGCGGCTGGTTCCGAGCCTTGGGCGGATCGACTCGGCGCAGGCCCTTGCCGCGTTTGAGCGTATCCGCCAGCGCGCACAGAAGCTGAAGGCCGGCGAATTTCATTGGGAAGATTTTAAGGCCGACCGCGACGCTGGCCGTCCATGAGCCTCGTACTTGACAGCTCTGTTTCCCTGGCATGGTTCTATGCCGAAGAAGCTACAGAGAAGACCGACGAGGTAGCCAAGTTGCTGGCCCAGTCCGGTGCATGGGTTCCGCCTCTCTGGAAGCTCGAAATCGCCAACATCCTCGAATCAGGCATCCGGCGTGGCCGGAATGACATAAGCTTTCGCGATCAGGCACTAACGGATTTGGCTCTGATGCCGATCAATATCGATGCAGAAACCGCAGTACACGCCTGGTCCCGAACACTCGCACTAGCGCACCAACATAAGCTCACGGTGTATGACGCAGCATACCTGGAGTTGGCGTTGCGGCGTAGTCTTCCATTAGCTACGCTGGATAAAGATCTTCGCAAGGCAGCGCACAAAGAGAAAGTGATCCTTCTCGGGCAGTGAGCCGCACCAACCTTTCATTAAAATAGGTCAGTAGCCAGTTATGCCGCGTCTTCAGGACCAACTCGACGAGATCACCGCTCACACCCGTACCCTCGTGCAGCCCGAGCGGCTTGCCGTCAACGAGCGGGCGGTAGAAGATCTCTTTGCCACCGGCATCGAGCAGAACATTCTCCCGGTTGGCGCCAAGATTCCCGAGTTCTCGCTTCCGGATTCAACTGGCCGCACCGTGAAGTCGTCAGACCTGCTGGCGCTCGGCCCGGTCGTGTTGAGCTTCTTCCGTGGCCGCTGGTGTCCCTACTGCGTCACCGAACTCGAAGAGTGGCGAGATCTTTATCCGCTCGTTCGCGAGCGCGGAGCGTTGTTCGTAGGCATCTCACCGCAGACCGTTCGTCAAAGTGATTTCACGGTCGAGCAGCATTCAATCCCGTTTCCGATCCTCCACGACAGCGGCTGCGAGGTCGCAGGCCAGTTCGGCCTCGCCTACACCATTCCACCCTTCCATCAACAGCATTACCGCAGCGTCCTGGTGAACATTCCCTTCGTCAACGGAGATCAGAGCTGGCGCCTCTTGCTGCCTGCGACTTACGTGATCTCTCCCGACGGAACCGTCCTCTTTGCCGAGGCCCACGCCGACTTCCGTGTCCGACCCGAACCGGAAGATGTTCTCGCAGCCTTGCCAACGGTGGAACGATAGGAATGAAGATCTCCCTTCGCGTCGTCATCCGCGTCCTGCTGATTCTCATCATCGTGGTGTATGCAGTGGATTGGACGGTGCTGCGGGTGAAGATCGCGCACGGAACCGGCTACAGCACCGTGCAGGTAAAGCATTTCCTCTCGACGGACCTGAAAGGGAACAAGGCCGAGTACGACTACCTCGGTTCCTCGCCGCAAATCTGCGAGCGTTCGCTGTTGCCGCACGGAGTGGCCCCCTGCTGGTGGCTCGCCCGCCACGGCAGCAAGTGGGAATAGCAGTCCACTGTACGAAAGCGAAGAACAGGCAGGCGCGGGCTTTAGCCCGCGCATTCATACGTGGCATATACGGGCCTTTAGGCCCTGAGGCTCAGTCCTTCTTCTCTTCGTGATATTCCTGCTCGGTGTTGATCTGCCAGAGCGAATCCTTGCTCAGATTGCCCGCGGCAATATTCTCGACGGCTGCCATGGCTGTCAGCATGGAATGATCCTGGTTGTTGTACTTGTGCATGCCATTGCGGCCTACCAGGAAAAGGTTCTCGTAGCGATCCATGTAGCGGATCACTTCATCGAACCGATCGTAAGTTCCAAAGTAAGCCGGATAGGTCTTGGGAACGCGCACGACATGCGCATCCAGCACATCGGCGGATTTCAGAATGCCGATCTTCTCGACCTCGGCAATCGCAAACTTCGCAATCTCATCATTCGGCCTGTTCCAGAGCTCGTCCGTGTCGTAGCAGAAGTATTCAAGCCCGATCCAGATCTTCGATGGATCCGCCACCATGTACGGGCTCCAGTTATTGAAGATCTGCAGCCGCCCCACCAGCACATCCGGTTCCTGGATATAGATCCAGGTGTCCTTGAGCGCTGAACCGTCCGGTTCCGTCACCGTAAGCTTATTCACCAGCAGACCGACCGTGATGAAGTCGCGATAAACCAGCCCCTCAGTGATCTGTCGAATCTCCTCTGGCACCGGAATATCGAGGCTGCGGACCAGTTCGCGCACCGGCATCGTCGAAAAGACATAGTCTGCAGCAATGGTTTCGCGCTTACCAGCAACATTCACGGTTTCCACCGAGACGATGCGGTTTCCCTCGACGTGGAGTTTGTCCACCCTCGTCTGCATGCGGACTTCGCCGCCCTTTTCCTGGACCAGCGAAGCAACGTGCTCCCAGAGCTGCCCAGGGCCAAGCTTCGGGTAAAGAAACTTCTCGATCAGCGAAGTCTCCGTACCCTTCTGCGTGATGTCTCCCGAACTCTTCTTGCCAAAAGTCTTTTTCAGGAAATGAGCGATGGCGGTACGGAGCGAAAGGCCCTTGATGCGCTGAGCGCCCCATTCCGCGCTGATCTGGTCGCAAGGCACTCCCCACACCTTTTCCGTGTAGGACTTGAAGAAGGTCAGGTAAAGTTCCGTACCAAAACGATTGATCAGGAAATCTTCCAGCGTCTTCTCGTTCTTGCGCGGAAACACCTTGGCGCGGAGATAGCCGAGGCCAATCTTCAGCATGCGCCACGGTCCAAGATTTTTAATCGTCTGGCCGTTCAGGGCGATGGGGTAGTCGAAGAAGCTGCGCAGGAAGTAGATACGGCTGCGGCGCGGACGCACCAGCATCACCAGGTCATCGTCCTCGGAGGCTCTGCCTGCCGCAACCTGCCGTGACTTGTTCTGGTAACGGATCGACGCGGTCGACTCACCTTCGCCGGCAATCGGCATCAGGTCAGTCCACCATTCCATGACGCGGTCATTCTTCGAGAAGAAGCGGTGACCGCCGATGTCCATGCGGTTGCCCTTGTACTCGATCGTGCATGAAATTCCGCCGATGCGATGCGTGGCTTCAATGACGACAGGGCGAATATCTGTCTGCCGAAGGAATTCAAGAGCTGCCGTGAGTCCCGCCGGACCAGCGCCGATAATCAGCGCAGTCTTACCCGCCGTCAACGCTGGACCCCGCAAACAAACACGGAGTTGGACGGGAGAAAGACAACAGGTACGGAAACAGTCTGCGGCGTCGGCTGTGCGCCGCTTGAAACTTCACGAAAAGTCATACACTTCCATGTTCGAGCTTCAGGCGGGATACAGCAAGCAATCTATAGGGCTGCGTTCATGTGAACGACCTTGCCGTCGCGGTCCCGCTGAAGAATTTTTCCGCCGCGTACGAGCTCAAATCGGCCATCGCGCCAGCGCATGTTGCTGTTAAGGTAGCTCGCCACCCAGACCGCGAATCCAAGCAGATCGCGAACCGGATAGAGCCAGGGCTGTGTGAGGCAGCGGCGATCCCGGGTAATACCCCAGCCGATCACAAGTGACTCGATCATTCTATTGACGACAGACCAGGCCAACATGGCTACACCAACACGCGGATGATGCAGAAAAAGTCCACTGACAAATCCAAGCAGCCCATAAGGGACGGCATAAACCAGCCCCGTACCAAAATGGCCCTGCGGACGCGAGCGGCGTGTGCCCGCCGCCCAACGCACCTGGCGCTGCCACATCTTGCGGAAGCTCATCGGCGGTACAACGTGCGAGATGATGTGCCGCGAAAGCACGACCGTGTATCCCGCATCGGCGATCATATTGCCAATTACAAAGTCATTTGAGAAGTAGTCGCCCAGCGAGGCATACCCGCCGATGGCTTTGAGCGCATCGCGCCGCACCACGATGGTGGGGCCAAGTCCGAACTTCATGCCCTCCATCATGTTCGCAATCACCACGCCGGCGGTCATCTCGACGCTCATGCCGATGGAATCCATTTCAGACCAGAAGCCACCCGTATTCAGGCCGCGATACACGCAAGTCAGCATGCCCGTGTTCTCTTCCATCAGCGGAGGCACGATGGTGCGCAGGTAGTCGCGATCCACGATCACATCGCTGTCACTCGTTACCAGGATGTCGTGCGCCGCAACTTTCTCAATACGCGAGAAACAGTAAGCAGGAGGATTCGGCCACAAAGGCTCGCCTGTGATCAGTACCTTCGACGGAACATGCGGATACTTCGCGCAAAGCGCCCGCGCAATGGGCAGCGCGGCATCGTCCTCGGTGTCGACGGCAAGCAGAATTTCGTAGTTCGGATAGTCCTGCTGGAAGAAGCTCTCGATGTTCTTATCGAGTTGCGGCTCCCATCCATGCAGGGGTTTCAAAAGAGAAACAGGAGGAAGCTGGTCGTCCGAAATGCGGCTGGCTGCTGTAACCTGCTCCGCCGCCTGGCGATGAAACTTGCGGGCGCCAAAAATGGCGAGAAACAGAAATACTGTCGAAGAGACCGTGCCGATGCACGCGATCGAAAACAAGAGAGTTGCAGTGAGAGTCATAGTGGAAATCGCTCAGCCGTAGCTCGCGGTTCGAAAAACATCCAGTTTCTATTTTACAGAACGGTCAACTGCTGGTCACACATTAACTTAGGGGCGATTTGCAAGGTATTTCGCTGCCGTCAAAAGATCTGGAAAATAAAGATCTGCTGTCACTTCGTGTCGCCCGTCCTTGCCGCCAAACCCTGTCTCCAGCAATATCGACCGGATCCCCGCATTCCTTGCTGTTTGCACATCTACGGTCGAATCGCCGATAAACCAGCTGTTCTCGAGATCGGAGTTCAAAGCCAGCGCCGCCGCCTTCACCATGCCAATTTCGGGCTTGCGGCAGTCGCAATCGATCTTCAGCTCCGGTACCTCGCCCGGATAGCCCTTATGCGGATGATGCGGGCAGGCATAAATTGCATCGACAAAGGCTCCGCCATGCCCCAGCTCCATCTCCATCCGGTGGTGAATGCGGGTCAGGTCGTCGATTGTGCACTCCCCGCGAGCGACCACCGGCTGGTTCGTAATAACGGCGATGCGAAATCCTGCTCCCCGCAGGATTCGCAGTGCCTCGGCCACGCCGGGCAAGAGCCGTAATTCGCCGGGAGTGCGAATATACGAGGCTTCCTCGTTGATGGTGCCGTCCCGGTCGAGAAAGATCGTCCCGCGTGGTTGCTGCAGGCCGCTACGGGCTACCAGCCCCGAGGCGACATCGGCGCTCACTTTATCCAGTCTCTCCGGGGTGCCCGCGTCCTTGATGTATTCAGGGCTGCGATAGCCCTGCAGGGCAATGCCCGCTGCCAGCATCTCCGGGAATACATGCTTGCCGAAATCGAGTGGCTTCTCGGTCAGGGTGACGCCATCGAGCGCTGATGCCTTCAGAATGTAGAGAGCCGCATTCACCTGGTTGGGCAGGCAGGCATCTCCAGCATGCGGGTAGGGATGGAACTGCAGGATCCGCCCGCGTTCATCTGTCTCTACAAGATCCGAATCCTGGGGATGATCGTTGGGATGGAGAAACAGTGTCGCGGCTGCTCCGCTCGCGGCGTGAGCCTCCTGCATCCGCAGCAGGTCGACGTCCAGCATCGTGTCCCCGTAGAGCACGAAGAACTCTTCCGGCAGATGAGGCAAGGCGAAGATAACCGCCCCGGCAGTTCCCAGAGGACGCGGCTCGTCATAGCAGGCAATCTCCAGTCCCCAGTGAGAGCCATCTCCACAGAATTCGCGAATGGCGCCGGCGCCGTATCCGCAGAGTAGCGCGACTTTCTTAAAGCCATGCCGGGCCAGCAATTCCAGTTGATACGCCAGCAGAGGCTTCCCATTCACCGGAACCAGGGGCTTGGGGAATCCGCCGGTCCGTTCCGCAAGGCGCGTACCCTTGCCACCGGCGATAATTACTGCGAACATCGGGAATCCTTCCAGTTTTGTGCCAGTTCCATGCAGGCGGTACCAACGGCCTCCGCGGACTTCTCTTGCGCACGCCATCCCAGGGACCTGAGGCGGCCGGTTCGATAGCGATAGTGCGGCACATCGCCGACCCATCCCCGATCGGCGCCCCCGTAGTGCACCTCCGGCGAAAGCCCGAGAGTACCGGTCAGCAGGGACACTATATCCCGCACCGTGATTTCATCTTCCGGACCGATATTGAAGCGGCCAAAGCCTGCTGGAGCTCGATCCTCCAGAAAAAGCAGCGCTTCCACGATCCGGCGAACATGCATATAGGGCTTGCGCTGGTATCCGTCGCCCAGCACTTCAAGGCGTTCCGGATCCTTAGCCAGCCGCTTCGGCAGGTCGAAGAGTACCCCATGCGTGCATCGGCTTCCGACAACATTGGGAAGCCGCATAGCCACGCCACGCTGCAGCCATGAGCCGCAGGCGGCAGACAGCGCCGCTTCGCTGGCAAGTTTCATCGCGCCGTAGTTCGAGATCGGGCAGAGCGGACCGGAGTCTTCATCCAGTTCCCGGTCGCTTTCTCCGTAGACGGCTGAACTTGAAGTGAACAGCACGGAACCGATCTGGAACTCGCGGGCTATCCGTAATGCGCTTATCGTCGTCAGAAAAGTCTGCCGCAGGTCCACATCGGAATCCGCGACGCCGGCCGCCACATCGGAGTTCGCTGCCAGGTGCCAAAGCGAGTGCACCATCTCCTCTTCAAGAAGGGAAGTCAGCGGCCCTCGCCATCCCTCTTCGCTCGACAGGTCTGCCTCAATCAGGTGAAACCTTTCGCAGCCAGACAGGTGCGCAAGATTCTCACGTTGTCCGCGCACGAAGTTGTCGACCCCGATCACCCGGTCGCCCCGATCCAGCAGCGCATCGACCAGGTGGCTGCCGATAAAGCCCGCTGCGCCCGTCACCAGGGACGTCGCAGCGTGATCGGGATGGGAGACAGGATGCAAATCAGATCCTCGATGCAGGAAATCCGGAGCCATCCACATCCAGCTCCGTTGGCTGATAAAAGATGATCTTGCTGCCTTCGCGCTCAAAGCGAATGGGCACGCGCCGCAATTCGCTCAACGCCGTCGCGATATCGCAATGCCGCTCCTGCGGAGCATACAGCAGCAGGAATCCTCCTCCACCCGCACCCAGGATCTTGCCGCCAACCGCACCGCCCGCGATGGCACGGTTGTACCAGTCGTCGATCTGCCCGCTGGTGATGCCCTCTGAGAGCGAGCGCTTGCGCATCCAGCCCTCATGCAGGATCTCGCCCAGCGAATCGGGCCGGTTGTTCTCGATCTCATAGCGAAGGGCGTGCGCCTGCTCCACCATCGCGCGCATCGCTTCGATCGTTTTTCCATTCGAACCCAGCGCCTGCGTCTGCTTCTCCAGGATCTCGCTCGCCGAACGGGTAATGCCCGTGTAGAAGAGGATCAGGTTGTCCTGCAGCTTCTGCAGTGTCGCGGGCGAGCAGATGATTGGAGAGTTAGCGACCGACCCATCGGAGAGGAAGCGATACATCCGTAGATCGCCGTAGGCAGCGGCGTATTGATCCTGCTTGCCGATCGGCTGCCCGCACAATTCAATCTCAATCTCCGAAGCCAGCTGCGCCAGCTTTTCCGGAGAAGCATGCGAGCCGATGAACGCAAAAAGGCTGTTCAGCAGGCCCACCGTAAATGAGCTTGAAGACCCGAGACCCGAACCGCGCGATGGAATATCCGCGATCGAGGTGATCTCGATACCGCCCGCCGGACGCAGCATCTTCAGGCACTCGCGCACCAGCGGATGCTGCACATCGTTAACCGTGTCCACTTCCTCGGTCTTCGAGTAGCTCACGCGCACGCGGTGATCGAACTTGTTGTTGATGTTGACGTAGATGTACTTATTGATGGCCACGCTGACCACCGCGCCCTCGTACTCGCGATAAAAGGACGCAATGTCACTGCCCCCGCCCGCAAAGCTGATACGGCAGGGAGTCTTGCTGATGATCATTCCAGGACCTCTGGGGTTAGACGAGGCTCTTCGCTGCAGCGTTAAGAACGCCCGCGCACTTCAGGTCGACGATTGCATGCGCCAGTGCCGTATGAGCAACCTCGACCATTCCATACTGATGATTGCCGACGTAGAAATTCACGTCGCCCATCGCGCGCAGCGGATTGTCTGCGTCGAATCCGCTGAAGGTGATGACCTTGCAGCTCATCGAACGCGCCGTTGCGACGGCATTCAGAATGTTCGGAGACTTGCCGGAGCTGGAAATCGCCACCAGCACATCGCCGCGCCGCGCATGGAACTCGATCTGGCGCGAGAAGACTTCCTCGTAGCCATAATCGTTCGCGAGACAGGTTAGCGCCGCACCGTCGTTGAAGGCCATGGCGGGCATTTTGCCGTTCTTGGAAAAATCGATCGCCATGTGGCTGGCAATGCCGGCCGATCCGCCGTTACCGATAAACATGAGCCGGTTGCCGGCTGTAATCGCATCGTCGGCCAGTCGCAGCGCTGCTTCGTAGGCGTCGCCGCGATCGATGACCGCACCAGTGTGGTCCGTGTAGATCGTCGAATTAATCGCGTCATACAGCGAATCGAAGTATGACCCAACGCTGTTCTTCAATAAAACCGTCCCATCCAGCCAGGCTTGCTCGCAGCAAATTCTGTGAAATCTTCTCCCGATTATAGAGGAAACGCCGGCTCTCCGAGCCGGAAGCTCACGGTGAGGCGGGAAGCTGGAGAATACGGCAGCCTTTTGCAAAACTCTTCGCGCAGCCGCACTTGCCGGCACTGCGGAGAGAAGCCAAAGCCGGATCGGAGCGGGATCGAGCCCACATTGTCTCCTAATGCTTTGAGCCCTTCCGCTTTCCCTTTACCGTCGTCACGTTGGATGAGGAGAGCTCACGGGCTTCCTCGAAGGCTCTGACGATATGCTCCCCCAGGTCGATCGAGTCGTCGTTGAACCATGCCGCCACTCCATGGCTCAAAGTCGCCATGCCCATCTGTGCTGCCAGGTTTGCCTGTGGAGCCGTCAGACCGCGTTTGCATAACGCCGATGCCACGGCAGCGATCAGCGATCTGGTCTTTGCCGCAGCGCGCTCCTGCAACGCCGGATCGCTCGCAATCACATGTCGACGGGGTTCCGTGAACGGCCGGTTCTCAACAAAGACATGCTTCACCCGGTTGAAAGCGAAATGCAGCGTATCCCACGGCCCAAGTTCTTCAGGCGCATTGTGTATCGCGATCATCAGGGCTTCGCTGAACGCCGCTTCGCCATCGAAGAGTACCTCCCGTTTGTCCGGGAAGTGGCGAAAGAATGTCCGCTCTGTGACGCCCGCCTTCGCCGCAATTTCAGCCGCTGTCGTCTGCTCGTATCCTCGTTCGCGAAACAGCTCCAGCGCCGCCCATTGAAGACGCTTCCTGACTTCCTCCCCGTTTCTTGGCATAAATCTCCGCATATTGTCAGTAACTGACGATACGTGTACTATCTGTCAGTAACTGACGTTATTGTGTCAGTCCCTGACAATTCTAGCTCAATGCCGGGATTGTAACGACCGCATAGTCCTCGTGCGTCGCATTGCGATCTGGTGGGCTTCACTAAACGGAGAACCTGTATGACGAATCTCAAGCCGGCCACAATGAAGGCTCTTTATCTTGAAACGTATGGCAAGCCGCTCGAAGTACTGCGTATAGGCGAGGTAGCTATCCCCGCTCCTGGTGCTGGACAAGTCCGTGTGCGCGTTCACGCCTGCGCGCTTAACCCGGCGGACTGGGCCGTCTGCGAAGGCTTTCTGCCCGCTCCTCCTCCAAGAGGGATTGGGTTCGATGTTTCTGGAACGGTCGATGCTCTGGGCGATGGCGTCGCGGACGTCGGCCTCGGCGATCTCGTCTTCGGTGTCCCTGACTACATGGGCTATTTCACCTCCGGCGCTGCCGAGTACGCGGTTCTCAAAGTCTTTCTGCCTGTTCCGGAGGGATTGGACCTCAAGGAGGCTGCAGCGCTGCCCATGGCTGTCGAGACTGCGGCTCGCAGCGTCGATCTCCTCGGCCTGACCGCTGGCCAGACGCTGATGGTCAACGGCGGTGGGACCATGACGGGATTCGCCGCCGTTCAAATCGCATTGCTTCGCGGTGTGCATGTCATAGCCTCTGCTGGAGAGACCTTTGCCGATCGCCTGCGTGAGCTCGGAGCAAAGGTGACACCGTATGGAGAGGGAATGGTCGAGCGCGTTCGTGAACTCGCAGACGGAGCGCCAGATTTTGCGCTACATACTGCTCAGGTGAAGGGTGCTCTGCCCGATCTGGTCAGGATCGTCGATGGCGACCCCAGGCGCGTCTTCAGTTTTGCGGATCGTGACGAAGAAGGCATCGGCGTGCGCACCGCGTGGAAGGAACGAAGCGCAAACGGCCTGCGGTATGACGTGCTTGGGCACTACGCACAGCTTGCAGCTGAAGGGCGCTTCTTCATCCCGATCGCTCGAGCGTTTGCCCTGAAAGATTGGCGTGAGGCAGCAGAGGTCAGCATGAATAGGAGGGCTCACGGCAAGCTCGTGCTCCTGCCTGGCGGCGAAGCAGGTGAAAGCTTGTAGCGAGCTCCCGACCCATGCATCGGCGACGGAAACACGCATAACGCAGGCTGCCGATCGCTGATGAAACATTGAGAAAACGAGGTGAAGAGCGCGGGGGCTATCGCCTGGATTGGGGGATACGCCCCAGCCGCGAGTCGCGGCGGAGGATGAGATCGCAGGCATGCAGCGCCAGCCGCTCAAAGTCGGCATCGTCGCTCGGAAGCAGTAACCAGTGGCTGATCTTGCTGCGCAACAGCTCGATGCGCCGGATCGGTGGAAAGTCCCTGCGTAGGCTTTCGTCCGCCGGATCGGTGTCTTCCGACAAAACCAGCCAGATGCCGTTATCCTGCGGTGATTTGACGTGTTGCCTGAGCATCATGAGCAGGCGATCGCTACTGTAGACCGCGAACCCGGAGAACATCCGCTGCACTTCGGGATGCAGCGGGGCGAGAGCTTCCAGAACAAAGGAGTGCGGAACGCTGACTCTCGGCTTGGACGCTCGGACCATGTTGACCAGAATGATGCCGAAACAACTCTGAGTTGGCAATCCTTGCAGGTCAGCTTCTAGCGCTTCCGCTCGCCATTTCCCGAGCGGCCGGCTTGCGCGCGCGCCGTTTTCAGATCCTGCTTCACCGCTGCGGAAGGAACGACAGGCACCGGGCGACGCAGCGGAACCATCATGGCTTCCTTCGCCATGGGAGCACTCTGCATGCGGCTCAGCATCTCGCTGCGGACGTAGTCGACAAAGCCCTGCATCTGGCGATTCATCTCCTCCATGCGTTCCCGCATCTGCAGGATGATCGCAATGCCGGCGATGTTCACGCCCAGCTCGCGGGCCAGGTTCAGAATGAACTCCAGCCGTTCAAGGTCTTCGTCGGTGTAAAGGCGGGTGTTGCCTTCCGTGCGCGAAGGCTTCAGCAGACCTTCGCGCTCGTAGAGGCGAAGCGTCTGCGGATGGATTTCGTACATCTCGGCCACTGCCGAGATCATGTAAGCGCCCTTGGATTTTCGTTTCGTTGGCATCGATTTACTTGCTACCCGTTACTCAACCGCTGAGTCTGCTTTATTCCCTGCAGTGTAAGGACACAGCTCCAGCCGTGCCGTAAAGTCTCCCCATCTCGCGCGCTTTAGCACTGAGGAAACGCTAATCGCTACTGCGCAAACAACTGCGCCGATCCCTCCTGCAACTTCAAAGCCCCAAAACGAACCACCCGGGGAAAGAATCCCCAGAACTGCCCGCCCGTAATCCTGTAAGGCACGAACGCCTTTACCGCGTAACCGCTCTTGTGCTCGAGCTCGACCATGACGGCATCCGCATAGCCCTCATCCGAAGGCTTGTTCAGGGCGACATTCGTCGCAGTCGAAGCCGCCTGCAGCGATCCACGGCGCGCCCGCTCCACAATCTGGCGATGCAGCAGTTCGAGCAGCATCGCCGGATCGGCCGGCATATCCTGCTGGCTCACCGGCTCCAGCCGCACATCGCCATCGTTATCCATGATGTAGCCGAAGGGACCGAACTGGCCGTAACGGCGCAGCATGGTCTTGGCGTAGTTCAGCCCTGCATTCAGCAGCTCGTTTGCATCCTCGCGGACCTGCTCATCTGTCAGGGCCATGGCTTAGACCTTCGCCCACATGGAATCCCGGGGATCTTCGGGATTCAGCTTGGCCAGCTCACGCAGAATCTCCTTGGAGCGCTCGTCCTGCACCTTGGGCACGACAATCTCGACCTCCACAATCTGGTCGCCCGTCTTGCCCGGAGTCGCCGCCGAAGGCACGCCCCGTTCCCGCATGCGCAGTTTCTGCCCGCTCTGCGTGCCTGGCGGAATCTTCAGCTGCGTACGCCCATCGATGGTCGGAACCTCGATCTTCGATCCCAGCGCCGCTTCCGCCACCGTGACCGGAATCTTGACATAGATATCGTCTCCACTGCGCGTAAAGACCGGATGAGTTCCCGCCTTGATGATCAGGTAGAGATCGCCCTGCTGTCCGCCGTTCGCGCCCGCGTTGCCCTTGCCGGCAAGGCGAATCCGCTGTCCATCGCGCGTTCCCGGCTTGATGCGGAACTCGATCTGCTCCGTGCGCGTGACGACACCAGCTCCATGGCAGGTTCCACAGGCATTCTGCACTTTGCCGGAGCCGCCGCAGTTCGGGCACTGGATGTTGAACTTCATCCGTCCGCCCATCTGCGTCACCTGTCCGGTGCCGTTGCACTCGGGGCAGGTGTGCGCGCCGCCGGTCGAGGCGCGTCCCTTGCAGGTCGGGCAGATCTCCTGCCGCTGCACCTGCAGGCGTGTCGTTCCGCCGCGGATCGCTGTCCAGAAGTCCACGTTCACCTGGTACTCAAGGTCCGAGCCATTCTGCGGCCCCTGCTGCGGAGCGCGTCCGCCACCCTGATTGAAGATCCCGGAGAAGATGTCGCGGAAGCCGCCCCAGCTCGAAGATCCTGCGCCCTCGGGTTGAGGCCGTGCACCACCGCCGCCCTGCGCAAAGTCGGAAAAGTCGAAGCCGCCGAAATCGAACGGCACTTCCTGCTGCGTGCGCGGCCCGCCGCCAGCCGGACCATAGCCGTAGCCGCCACGCGCCGCGGCCTCGGCAGCTGCCGGGTCGATCTGGTCGGAGTAAAAGCCGAACTGGTCGTAAACCTTGCGCTTCTTCTCATCCGAGAGGATATCGTTCGCCTCGGAAAGCTCCTTGAACTTCTCTTCGGCCTTCTTATCGCCGGGGTTCACGTCCGGGTGATACTTGCGCGCAAGCTTCCGAAACGCCTTGCGGATATCGTCCGCCGAAGCCGTTTTCTTTACGCCGAGAATTCCGTAATAATCTTTGCTCTGAGGTGCTGGCATCGTTTCTCTTAACTCTTCTGGCAATCGGGACACCAGTACACCGTGCGTCCACCCATTGCCTCTCTCTTGATTGTCGCACCGCATACGAAGCACGGCTTGCCGTGCCGGCGGTACACATAATGCACTTCATCGTCCTCTGCCGTGCCGCGCTTGTGCGGGCGATCCTTCGGCAGCGTCGTTACGATTCGCCGGTCTTCCATCGCCGCCGGCATCAGCTTCTTCGCATCCTTCCAGATGCCTTCCATCTCTTTCCGCGAAACGTCCTTGCCCGGCCGCTCGGGATGAATCCGCGCCCGGTACAAAAGCTCGGCGCGAAAGATGTTCCCAACTCCAGCAAAGATTGTCTGATCCATCAGCAGCAGCCCAATCGGCGTCTTGCGCTTGGCAATAATCTCAAACGCCGGTGCCGGGTCTGCGTCTCCACGCAGGGGATCGGCTCCCAGCCTCGCCAGCAGCGCCTGCCACTTCGCTTCGTCGAAGATCGAGCAGTCCGTCGCCCCGCGCAGCTCCATCCAGTCCGTCTTTGTCCACATCCGCCAGCGCAGCGCGCCCTTCTCAGGAGGCAGCGGCATCTCGCCCTCCCAGAAGTCGCCATACATGCCCAGGTGAACGTGAACGATCAGATCCTTTCCAAACCGGTAACCAAGATGCTTGCCCACTGCTTCGACAGACTTCAGTGTCCGTCCGTCGAGAATCTCCGCGTCGGGAAATGCGCCGTTCGGCGAGTCCACATGGACCCGCTTCCCGGCAAAAGCCGCAGCATGTCGCTCGGCAAAGCGATGGATCTCATTTCCCTCGGGCATCGTTTAGTTCCAGACCATCCGTGCTTCAATGGCTTCCATCTGCCACGGCAGGTCCGGTTCCACTTCGCGCATCTTGGAAACAAACTCCTCCGCTTCCTTGCGCGTATTGAACATCACCTTGTTATAGACCTGGCCCGCGCGTAGCTGTTCACACTTCCACAATGTATCGGTCATTCCTCGAACTCCCCTCACCGCTAAAAACTGAGGGGCACCCCATGCGAGACGCCCCTCGAGCTACAGCCGTACTGTCCCGGCTTACTTCTTATCGTCGACGTCCACATACTCCGCGTCGATAACACCTTCGTCCTTCTTCGCCTCTTCGGTGTTAGCTGAAGAGGTTGCGTCGGCTGGTGCGCCCGGTTGAGCAGCGCTGGCCTTGTACATCGCTTCGGCCAGCTTGTGCGAAGCAGCCGTCAGCTTTTCCTTCGCTGCGTTCATCTCGGCAGGGCTCGGCTGACCCTCAAGGGTCTTCTTAGCGTCCGCCAGGGCCGACTCAACATCGCTCTTCTCAGCACCGGAGACCTTGTCGCCGTTCTCCTTGAGCATCTTCTCGATGTTGTAGACCAGGCCGTCCAGGCCGTTGCGGGCCTCGATCTCCTCACGCTTGGCCTTGTCTTCGTCCGAGTGTGCCTCGGCTTCCTTGGCCATGCGCTCGACCTCTTCCTTGCTCAGACCCGAAGACGAGGTAATCGTCACCTTCTGATCCTTGCCCGTGGCGTTGTCCTTCGCCGTCACGTTCAGGATGCCGTTCGCGTCGATGTCGAAGGTCACTTCGACCTGCGGTACACCACGCGGCGCCGGGGGGATGCCGCTCAGCTTGAACTTCGCCAGGGTGCGGTTCTGTCCTGCCATCGGGCGCTCGCCCTGCAGAACGTGAACCTCGACCTCAGTCTGGTTATCGGCTGCCGTCGAGAAGGTTTCAGTCTTCTTCGTCGGAATGGTGGTGTTGCGCGGAATCATCGGCGTTGCAACAGAACCCAGCGTCTCGATCGCCAGCGTAAGCGGGGTCACGTCGAGCAGAAGCAGGTCCTTCACTTCGCCGGCCAGGACACCTGCCTGTACCGCTGCGCCGATCGCAACCACTTCGTCAGGATTCACGCCGCGGTGCGGCTCCTTGCCGAAGAGATCCTTCACGATCTGCTGAATGCGCGGCATACGGGTCTGTCCGCCAACCAGCACAACCTCATCGATCTTGCTGATATCCACGCCGGCATCGGCCATAGCCTTCTTGCAAGGCTCGATCGAGCGCTGCAGGATCGACTCGACCAGCGATTCCAGCTTGGCGCGGGTCAGCTTCTTCACAAGGTGCTTCGGACCGCTTGCATCGGCGGTGACGAATGGCAGGTTGATCTCCGTCTCCATCGCTGTCGACAGCTCGATCTTCGCGCGCTCGGCTGCGTCCTTCAGGCGCTGCAGGGCCATTTCATTGCCCTTGGAGCCCAGGTCGAGACCCTCGTCCTTCTTGAACTCGTCGATCAGCCAGTCAACGATCGCCTGGTCGATGTTGTCGCCGCCCAGGTGGGTGTCGCCATTGGTCGACTTCACTTCGATAACGCCTTCGCCCACTTCAAGGATCGACACGTCGAAGGTGCCGCCGCCGAAGTCATACACGGCGATGGTCTCTTCCTTCTTCTTATCGAGTCCGTAGGCCAGTGCGGCAGCTGTCGGCTCGTTGACGATACGCTTCACGTCAAGGCCGGCGATCCTGCCCGCATCCTTGGTCGCCTGGCGCTGTGCGTCGTTGAAGTACGCCGGAACGGTGATCACGGCTTCGGTGACGGTCGTACCGAGATAGTCTTCGGCCGCCTTCTTCAGCTTCTGAAGGATCATGGCCGAGATCTCGGGCGGGGTGTAGTCCTTGCCCTGCGCCTCAACGACGATGTGGTCACCCTGCTGCTTCACCTTGTAGGGAACCATCTTCATTTCGTCGGTTACTTCGTCATAGCGGCGTCCCATGAAGCGCTTGATCGAATAAATCGTGTTCTGCGGATTGGTGATCGCCTGACGCTTGGCCACCTGGCCCACAAGGCGCTCGCCACTCTTGGTAAACGCGACCACCGACGGGGTCGTACGTCCACCCTCTTCATTGGCGATGACCTTGGGCTCGCCGCCCTCCATCACCGCGACGACCGAGTTGGTCGTTCCTAAATCGATTCCGATAATCTTTGCCATTGCTGCTCCTGAATGTCTGGCGTTCTGCGCTCGACTTCGAGCCTCAGTTTCGCACTTGAGTGACTTACTGTCAACCTATCTGATGTAGGGGATTCAGGGTTGGATGCAAAACTCTAAGCCTATAGATCTGATGCGCTTCGGCGCAGATCGGGATCCCCGGCAGAAAAAATCCTCTTTTCGGCATCCGGGGACAGTTGTCGTGTATCCAATACGACATAAGTTCTTTGTTCTCTATCTACTTCCGTTCCCTGAAAACGGCCGGCACCGGCCCCGAACGTCTAAGAATCTTCCCTCATGGCCGATGCAAGTCCACAGCAGGCGCAAAACGCAGGGGTAAATCCCTGGCTCATCGCCATTTCGGTGATGCTCGCTACCTTTATGGAGGTGCTGGATACCGCCATTGCCTCGGTAGCCCTGCCTTATATAGCCGGATCGCTTTCGGCCTCGAACGACGAGGCGACATGGGTGCTGACCAGCTATCTGGTTGCCAATGCTGTCATCCTGCCCGCGAGTAACTGGTTCTCCCTGCGCTTTGGCCGTAAGCGCTTCCTGCTGACCTGCGTCGTCATCTTCACCGTTTCGTCGTTCTTCTGCGGAGCGGCCCCGTCATTGGCCCTGATGTTGCTGGCCCGCGTGGTGCAGGGAGCAGGTGGCGGCGCGCTGCAGCCCCTCTCGCAGGCGATCCTGCTTGAGAGCTTCCCACCGCAGAAGCGTGGCATCGCCATGACTGTCTTTGCCTTTGGAGTGGTCGTGGCCCCGGTTCTTGGCCCGACGCTCGGCGGCTGGCTGACCGATACCTACAGCTGGCGTTACGCCTTCTATATCAATATTCCGGTGGGTGCACTGGCGGTCTTCATGATCAGCCGGTTCGTCCACGATCCGCCGTACATCAAGAACGCCAAGGTCGGAAAGTTCGACAATCTCGGCTTCGGGCTGCTCGCGGTCTGGACCGGCTGCCTGCAGGTGGTGCTCGATAAGGGCCAGGAGGACGACTGGTTTGGGGCTATCTGGATTCGCTGGGCCGTATTCTTCTTCGTCACGGCTCTGATCTGGTTCATCGTCCACTCATGGCGCAGCAAGGAGCCGCTGGTCAACCTGAAGACGCTGAAGAACTGGAACTTCGCCATCGGCTGCCTGCTCATCGCGATGTTTGGCGTCTGTATCTACTCCATGATCACGGTTCTGCCGCTCTTCTACCAGGATCTGCTTGGATACACGGCATTTACCGCCGGTCTGGTCGTCGGTCCCCGAGGCATAGGTTCCATTCTGGGTATGCCCGTTATCGGATATCTGGGCAGCCGCGTCGATGCCCGCTACCTGTTGAGCTTCGGCTTCATCGTCTTCGGCGTCATGTCCCTGTTCTTCGGCAACCTGACACTCGGAGTCGGCCCGACCACGCTGCTGCTGCCAATCGTGGTGACTGGTTTTGCGCTGAGTTTCGTCTTCGTGCCGATTACGACCCAGGCATACGGTACCCTGCGCAACGAGCAGATCGGCAGCGCCAGCGGCATCTTCAACCTGCTGCGCAACGTAGGCGGCTCGATCGGTATCTCGATCGCGCAGACTCTGCTGACCCGGCGGAGCGACTACCACCAGAACGACATTGCCAACTACGTCCCGCGCTCGGGCTACTGGTTTGAGCAGCGGCTGAATCAGCTGTCGACATTTCTGGATACGCGAACGAACCCGGCCAATGCCATGGCGGGAGCACGGGCGCAGCTGTACCAGCAGCTCGGCAGCCAGGCCCTGCTCTGGTCTTTCGTCGATGTCTTTCGCTGGATGGCAGCGCTCTGCTTCGGATGCGTGGCGCTGGTATGGCTCTTCCGCAAGGTTTCGCCCGGCAAGAAGGCACCGGCCGGCGCCCACTAAAATCCTCTTTGTCAGGCAGTTGCGATCAGCGACAATGCCGTTCATATGGCAGAGAACCGGCTCCGTCGTTATCGCACCTTTCTTCTTCTCGTTGCAGGCCTCGGCGGCCTTCTCTACGGCGTAGACGTCGGCATCATCGGCGGAGCGCTGCCTTATCTCGAAGCCACCTCCGGGCTGACCGCCGGACAGCTTTCGGTCATCGTCGCCGCCGTGTTGCTGGGCTCAGTCTTTTCGACTCTCTTTGCCGGACTCTTCGCCGACTGGATGGGCCGGAAGCCGCTGATGGCCCTGAGCGGCGCGACCTTCGTGCTCAGCATTCCCATCATCGCGCTCTCGCACGGATACGCTCCGCTCTTCCTCGGCCGTCTTCTGCAGGGCATGAGCGCCGGGTTCATCGGGGTAGTCGTCCCTCTGTATCTTGCCGAATGCCTGCCGGCCAGCAATCGCGGCAAGGGAACCGGCATCTTCCAGTTGCTCCTGGTGCTGGGCATCGTCTCAGCCGCGCTGATCGGCGTCTACTACGGCTACCGGGTGGATGCCGTCGCAAAGCTCGGCGATCCGGCCGCGCTTTTCGCATTCAAAGACAGCGCATGGCGGCAGATCTTCTGGGTTTCGCTGCCGCCGGGCCTGCTATTCACCATCGGAGCTCTGATCGTCTCCGAGTCGCCGCGCTGGCTTCTGCGCCGCAATCGTCGCGATGCGGCACTGGCCGCGCTTTTCCGCTCGCGCAGCCAGGCAGAAGCCAGCCATGAGCTCGAAGAGATGGAGCGGAACTTTGAGGAAGAGCGCAGCAAATCGTCCTCGGCTGTAAAAGAGTCGCTGCTCAAGCGCAAGTACATTCTGCCTTTCCTGCTCTCCTGCATCGTGCTTTCGTTGCACCAGACCACCGGTGTCGATTCGGTGATCGCGTACAACACCGGCATCCTGCTACAGAGCGGGCTGAGCGATCTGTGGGCGCATTGGGGATACCTCGTCTACACCATCGTGCACTTCGGCGCGACGCTGATCGGCGTGGCGCTGGTCGACAGAAAAGGCCGCAAGTTTCTCTTCAGCATCGGAACCGGTGGCATCGTGCTGGCGCTGGCCATGATCGGCCTGCTTTTCTCGCGAGCCGAGAAGCACAGCACCGATGCGCATGAGGCGATCCAGCAACAGATGAGTGCCGATGGCACTCTGAGCCTGCGCTTCACGCCGCAAATGGCTTCGGCGCTCGGCGCGGAGGCTGCGGGCATCGATGCGAAGCGAGCCGCGCTCTCCGTCATTTACTCCTGCGGCGATTACACAGCCGCTGCCAACACCGTTCGCTCCGACGATCCGGCAGCGAAGCCGGTGACCATCTCGCAATCTGCGTGCCTCCCGGCGAACAAGACAGAAGCTTTCTTCAAAGACCCCTTCGCTCATCTCGACCGTTCACGGCAGGCTCCGCTGCGCATCGTGCGCGCCACGGTTGCGGCTGTTCCTACTTCAACAAACGGCTGGCTGACGGCGATCGGTCTCTATATCTACACCGCCTTCTATTCCATCGGCCCCGGAATCTGCGTCTGGCTGGCGCTCTCGGAGCTGATGCCCACCCGCATCCGCTCGAATGGCATGAGCATCGCTCTCCTGATGAACCGTATCGTCTCAACCACCGTCGCCGGAGTTTTTTTGCCAGTGGTGGCGCGCTACGGCTATTCGCGCATGTTCTTTACTTTCGCTGCTTTCACCGTCATGTATTTCCTGGTGACGACGTTTCTTCTGCCGGAAACCAAGGGCAGGACGCTCGAAGAGATCGAATCCTACTTTGAAGGCACAGCCACGGCGGCAGAAAAAGTATTTTGATCTCACCACTCTAACGCTTTCGTGGGGGTGCTTAGGCAGCTACCGGGGTATACCCTTGAAGGCGTGATTGCCTCCTTGCGGCATGACTTCAATGCGCGTTATCGGCCGGAGACCTACCGGCACCTGCTCCATAGCCTGGATGCATGCATGCGCACGCATGTGAGCTTTCGAGTCTCTGAGACCCCTGTTTTTCTGCCTCGTCCACTCATCGAAGAGATGGCGCAGATAGGGGCCGACCTTACTCACAGGCTGGTTGACGACGCGGAATATCTCAGCAAGTCGACTCAGGCGATTCCGGAAATGTATCGAGCCGCCGATGAGACGGCGCATCCGCATTTCATGACCGTCGACTTCGGGCTGGTGCGTGAAGCCGATGGCAGGCTATCGCCGCGCCTGGTGGAGCTGCAGGCCTTCCCATCGGTTTATGGCTTCCAGTCGATACTGGCCGAAAATTATCGCTCCGCTTATGGCATCGATCCGTCGCTTGGAATTTTTCTAGGCGGCCTTGATGAGGCTCGCTTTTGGAAGCTCTTGAAGAAGGTGATCGTCGGCGGTCACGATCCGGAAAACGTCGTCCTGACCGAGATCGACCCGATGCATCAGAAGACGCTGCCGGATTTCCTGGTGACTGCGGAGCGACTGGGCATACGTGTGGTGGATATCACGGAACTGGTGCCGGAAGATCGCCCAGGCAAACGTCCGAGATTATGCTATCGGGATGCCAAGCGCCTGGTGCCGATCCATCGGATCTATAACCGCGCGATCGTAGACGAACTGATCCAGAAACAGATTCGTCTTCCCTTCGATTATCGAGAATCCTTCGATGTCGAATGGGCGGGACACCCAAACTGGTACTTCCATCTCAGCAAGTACTCGATCCCTTTTCTGAATCATCCGAATGTGCCACCTGCGGTCTTTCTAGACCAATGGATGCAGGGCAAGGGACGCGATCGCCTGCCTGAGAATCCCCAGGAATGGATACTGAAGCCTCTGTTTTCCTTTGCCGGCAAGGGCATCGAGTTTGCTCCAACGGAAGATAGGCTGCGACTAATTCCCGTTTTGGAACAACGTAACTACTTGTTACAGCAGCGAGTTAAGTTTGAGCCCGTAATCGAAAGCCCCTTTGGGCTCACTCAGCCGGAAGTCCGCATTCTGTATGTATGGCCAGATGGGGGCAAGTTACAGCCGGTGTTGCCGCTGGTGCGGCTGGGCAGGGGCAAGATGATGGGAGTGGATCATAACCGGGATATGGAATGGGTAGGAGCAAGCGCCGCATTTATGCAAGAAGCGAAAGTAATGTAAGACGACATCTTTTCGCTGTATTACTGTATGGCTGCGGTGTAAACTTTGGTAATTCCAACAGCTCGGGGATTCTGGGGTACCGTAATGGGAAACCCCCTAGGGGTTTCAAGCCCTCGAAAGAGAAATCAGTTCGAGAAATTAAATTCCGATCTGCGTGGAGTTTGCATTGCATACAGAACTAGTACCACTTGAATTTGAACGGCTTCTTGCGGAGGGGCCGACCGGTTTGCGATCCTCCGTCCGTTTCCCGCTCTCGCTTCCGATTCACGTTCTGGCAGCGGGAGGTCAATTCGCTGCGGTGACAGACAATATCTCGGCCCATGGTGTGTTGATGCACATGGATGAGCTGTTGCCACCGGGCACGGAGATCGATTTCCTGATTGAGTTTCCCCCGGGCCTGATTTCACCGGACGAGTCAGCTGCGGTGCATTGCAGCGGCAAGATTGTCCGTTCGTTTCGCAATCAGTCGACCGCTTATGCGGCGGCAGTAATTTACGAATATAGCTTTCAATAATCGCAGGCGGTTGATAGTCGGTATGGCAGACATTATTTCAGGACGCAGTGAAGAAGCGGTTCCGCAGGAGGTTACTCCCGCAACCGATCGCGCAGCTATACGCATTCTGCTCGCGGATTCCCAGGCGATCTATCGTGTGGGTATGCGCAAGGTTTTCGCCGTGGAGGATGACCTGCGCGTGGTCGCGCAGGTGGATCGCGTGGAAAACCTCTATTCCGCTCTCGAGCGTCATCCGGCAGATGTGCTGCTGCTTGAGAGCAATCTCATCATCGGCGTGACCAACGCGATTCCTGAGATCATGCGTCGCGCGCCGGAGATTAAGATCATCGTTCAGACGGTCGCATCGGACGAGGCGAATACGGTCGAGATGTATCGTCGCGGCGTGCGCGGCATTATTCCCCGGTCCATTTCACCGGATCTGCTGGTCAAGTGCGTGCGCAAGATCGGCGCCGGCGAGACATGGATCGACAACCAGTCGGTCACCTGGGTGATTGAGGCATACCGCTCTCAGGCATCGTCGATCACGAATCCGAAGTCGCAGCCGCGTCTTTCGCCGAAGGAACTCGCGATCATCTCCTGCATTACGCAGGGCAAGCGCAACAAGGAGATCGCATTCCAGCTGGGTACGACCGAACAGGTGATCAAGAATTACCTGCGCAAGATTTACGACAAGCTGGGCGTTTCGGACCGACTTGAGCTCGCGCTCTATTGCCTGCATCACCAGATTCATAAGAAAGACGGCAAGGAAGTCGACGGCGCGTTGGATAAGCCGATGGCAAACGGCGCACCGGCGCAGGAGTAAAGAGTCCGGCAGTAAAGAAAGCGGCGCGCCTGCGGGCGCGCCCTTCTGTTAAGCTCATCCCCGGGGCCGAAGCAGGCTCATCATACATTCATGCTGAGCCGATTCCGGAGTCTCTCCCCGCAGCAACGACATGCCTTTACCGCCTGTTTTCTGGGTTGGTCGCTCGACGCCTTCGACTTCTTCCTCCTGGTATTTTGTGTCTCGGCTATCGCCGCGGATTTCCATGCAAAAGCCTCGGCAGTGGCCGAGGCTTTGTTCCTTACGCTGGCGTTCCGTCCGATCGGCGCGCTGCTCTTCGGCTGGCTTGCGGACAAGTTCGGAAGACGTCCGGCCCTGATGCTCAATATCGCCTGCTATTCGGTCTTTGAGCTGGCCTGTGCCTTTGCGACGTCTCTGCATGGCCTGCTATGGCTTCGCGCACTCTTCGGCATCGCCATGGGCGGCGAGTGGGGCGTCGGCGCGGCGTTGGCATTTGAGTCACTGCCGACAGAGGGCCGAGGGTTCTTTTCCGGCGTGCTTCAGGAAGGGTATTCCATAGGTTACCTTGTTGCGGCTGCGGCCTATGGCGGGTTGTTTCCTGTCTTCTCGCACATGACCTGGCATGGTTACGTGGTGGGGTGGCGCGGGCTCTTCGTTGTGGGAGCCTTGCCGGCTCTGCTGGTCTTCTACATCGGCTGGAAGGTGGAAGAGTCTCCTGTCTGGAAGGAGCGGCAGCGAAAAGTTCTGCCACCCGAGGACAGAATCGGCTGGATGGAAGGCATTCGCCGCTTCGCGCCGATGTTCATCTTCCTGATCGTGTTGATGACCTGCCTGAATGCGCTTTCGCACGGCACGCAGGACCTCTACCCCACCTTCCTGCAGAAAGATCATCATTTTTCGGCGGCGCTGACCGGTGGCGTGGGCATTGTCTACAACATCGGAGCACTGCTGGGTGGGCTCTTCTTCGGCTCTATGTCCGAAAGGTACGGACGCAAGCGGGCAATCATTGCTGCGGCGCTGTTATCCGTGCCGATGATTCCGCTCTACGCGTTCTCGCATTCGCTTTACACGCTGGCTGCGGGAGCCTTCCTGATGCAGTTCATGGTGCAGGGCGCCTGGGGATCGATCCCGGCATACCTGGCCGAGCTCTCGCCCGGTCCGGTGCGCGCGACCTTTCCCGGACTCACCTACCAGCTCGGCAACCTGATCACCTCGCGCAACTCGGTGCTGCAGGCCAGGGCCGCGGAGCGGCTCGGCGGCTATGGAAAGGTGCTGGCGGTAACGGTGCTGATCTTTGCGCTGCTGCTGGCGCTGGTCACATCCTTCGGGCGGGAGTCCCGAGGCACGGAGATGACGGTCTAGCTCTTCGCTTTCAAAATAGTCTCCGCCAGCGCCAGATCCTCTTCCGTATCCACACCAATCGTGTCGTGCGCGGATTCGCTTACGTACACGTCGATTCCATTCTCAAGAAAGCGCAGCTGCTCGAGTTTTTCTATCGCTTCGAGGCGGCTCGGCGGCAGGGACGGGAAGCGCTCTAAGATCTCGCGGCGATAGGCGTAAATGCCGAGATGCTTCCGGTATTCCACCCCGCCCACGTTGTCGCGATCGTAGGGAATGGTCGCTCGGGAAAAATAGAGTGCTTTCCCATTGGCGGCGGTGACAACTTTCACTGCATTGGGGTTCCGGATCTGGTCCGGGCTGCATGGCGTGGAAAGCGTCGTCACGCTAACCTCGGGCAGCGCGAAGGGCTTGAGCAGTGCATCGAAATGCGAGGGCTGCAGGAGCGGTTCATCTCCCTGGATGTTGACGTAGATCTCCGCCGTAATCTTTTGGGCGATTGCATGCACGCGGTCGGTTCCGCTCGCGCAATCGGAGGGGGTCATCATCGCCGGTAACTGATATTGTTCCGCGAAGGTGAGTACCTCTTCGGAGTCTGTGGCGATGATGACCTCGTCGAGCATTTCGCAGGCGACGGCGGCCTGGTAAACCCACGCCAGCAATGGTTTACCGGCCAGTATGCGCAATACCTTGCGCGGCAGACGTGTGGATGCGAGACGGGCGGGAATGACGCCAAGAACTTTCACGGAGCGATTAGACGCAGTTGCCAAGAAGACCTCTCAGCAAGTCTAATGCAGCACGCGAACGCAAAACATTCGCGCCGCTTGCGCGCTCTCCGGCAGAACCTATAGTGTTTCTGTGAGTCGAAAATCGTTCTTTGTGTGCGATGAACGACCGAAATTTAGATTTCAGGCAGGATTCTTTAAGCAAATGGTTTCCACCCCACTGTCCGATCCGAATCTGAGCTCATCCCTTCGCGAGAATCGCGTATTTCCTCCTCCTGCGGAGTTTGCCGCGAAGGCGCATGTTGGCAGCCTTGCTGCATATGAAGAGCTGTACGCACGGTCAGTGGCCGATCCTGAAGCGTTCTGGGCCGGCATCGCCAGCGAGCTTCATTGGTTCAAGCCGTGGGATAAAGTGCTCGAGTGGGACGCTCCCTGGGCAAAGTGGTTTGTGGGCGGAAAAACCAATCTCTCTTACAACTGCATCGACCGTCAAGTTGCAAACGGCAAGGGTGAGAAGACCGCGATTCTGTGGGAAGGCGAACCGGGTGAGGTGCGCCGCGTAAGCTTCAACGAACTGCTTACTGAAGTGCAGAAGTTCGCGAATGTGCTGAAGTCGCTTGGCATCAAGAAGGGCGATCGCGTCGCCGTGTACATGGGCATGACGCCGGAGCTGGCTGTGGCCATTCTTGCCTGCGCCCGCATCGGCGCTGTCCACTCCGTTATCTTCGGAGGCTTCGCTGCAAACGCAATCACCGACCGCGTAAACGACGCACAATGCGTCGCAGTCATCACGCAGGACACCTCGTATCGCCGCGGCTCCGAGGTCAAGCTGAAGGCAACCGTGGACGAGGCGCTGAAGCACTGCACAACGGTGAAGGATGTCGTGGTCTATCGCCGGTCTGGTTCTGCCGTGGAGATGGCCGAAGGACGCGACCATTGGTGGCACGACCTCATGGCGAAGGCCGACGCGGAGTGCCCTGCTGAGCCGCTCGACTCCGAAGACCCGCTCTACATCCTCTACACATCGGGCACGACCGGAAAGCCGAAGGGACTTGTGCACACGACCGGCGGCTATGCGGTTGGCACGTATCTCACCAGCAAGCTGATCTTCGATCTGCGCGACGACGATGTGTACTGGTGCTCGGCGGATATTGGCTGGGTCACGGGCCATTCCTACGTCATATACGGCATCCTGCAGAACGGCGTGACGACGCTGATGTACGAGGGTGCGCCGAATGCCCCCGACTGCAGCCGCTTCTGGAAGATCATCGAAGACCATAAGGTCACCGTCTTCTACACCGCTCCAACCGCCATTCGCGCCTTTATCAAGTGGGGCGACCACTTTGTCGAGAAGCATGATCTCTCGAGCCTGCGCCTGCTGGGAACGGTCGGCGAGCCCATCAATCCCGAAGCATGGATGTGGTATCGCGAGAAGATCGGCGGAGGACGCTGCCCGATCGTCGATACCTGGTGGCAGACCGAGACCGGAGCCATCATGATCACTCCGCTGCCCGGCGCGATTGCCGCCAAGCCCGGTTCGGCCACCAAGCCATTTCCGGGAATTGTGCCCGAGATTGTTACAAAAGAGGGCGAGCCTGTTCCAGCCGGACAAGGCGGCTTGCTCGTCATCCGCAAGCCGTGGCCCTCGATGGCGCGAACCATCTTCAACGATCCCGAGCGCTACAAGCAGGCCTACTGGTCGGAGATCCCAGGTTCGTACTTTACTGGTGACGGCGCTCGCTGCGACGAAGACGGCTACTACTGGCTCATGGGCCGCGTGGACGACGTGATCAACGTGAGCGGACACCGTCTCGGCACCATGGAGATCGAATCGGCGCTGGTGGCGCACCACAAGGTAGCTGAAGCCGCCGTGGTGGGCCGTCCTGATGAAATGAAAGGCCAGGCGATTGCCGCATTCGTAACACTCGAGAGCGGCCACGAACCGACGCCCGAATTGAAGGATGAGTTGAGGAAGTGGGTTGCAAAAGAGATCGGAGCGCTGGCTCGTCCCGATGACATTCGCTTCACCGATCAGCTGCCGAAGACCAGGTCTGGAAAGATCATGCGCCGCCTGCTGCGCGAACTGGCGACGCACGGCGAAATCAAGGGCGACACCACAACGCTCGAAGATTTCGGAGTCATAGCCAAGCTGCGCGAACAAGACGAATAGGACTACGCGTCCAGCGGGACTGCGCGTCCGGCGATTCGCGCCCTTAGCGCCATAGCTGTTCGAGATTCTGTGGCGCTCCCTTTGGTCGCGAACTCTGTTGATGAGTTCTACGAAGTGAAAACAGGGCAGACCGCAATGCGATCTGCCCTGTTTACTTTTTCTTCCATCTGGCGGACAGATGGGTAAGGCATGGCTTCAGCCATGCCACCCAAGCTTGATGAAAGCGGCAGCTTTGGCTGTGAAGTAACCTGACCGATCTGCCTAGAAATCCACGTGCAACCGCACACCCGGAACCCACACCGCTCCGCGATCGCGGTTGTAGCCGGGGTTGTCGATGTGGCTCAGCTGCAGCGCCGCAAAGAGCCCGTTGTGGATGTGCGTGTTGTAGTAAAACTCCTCGATGTTTTCCCGGCCATAGTTGAGCTTGCCATCGCCGAGGATGAAACCGAGTCCGCCATCGGCGAGATAGTTCTGGTGATCTTTCTTAATGGCGTTGCTTACGAAAGCCGCGCCAATCTTGTCGACGGGCCGCTTCCACTGCGCGCCGTTGTAGTCGGCGCCGAAGAGTACAGTCTGATCGATCTCAGTGTATGCGAAAGATTCGTGCTGGCCTTCGTTCCAGCCAAAGCGGCTGAAGACGCGCAGATGGTCGTTGATCTCCTGTTCGTTGTTCCAGCCGAAGCCGTACTTGGTGGTTCCTATGGGAGCGCGCGCCGCGATCTGCGGGGTCGGCGTGACGCCGGTGAGGAAATCGTTCACAGCGTCGCGGTAGATGCCCATGTGCGCTTTGTTGTCGAAGGCGAGCAGGCGGATGGTGCCGTGCCGTCCAGGCAGCAGGGACTTGCGCAGTTCGAACTCGAAGTTCTGGCCGTGAGCGCGGGAGATCGCCCAGTCGAGGTCGATGCCGTTGGCAACGGTTGGCATCGCGGCCAGGCCATATCGAAAGCTCCAGATGCGGTCATCGTACTCGGCAATGCCGGCGAAGGTGTATCCGCGCGTGTCGGCGGCGTAATCCCACGCGCCATTGTTCACGATGGACCAGTTGGTGAACTGGAGATGGCTGTCGCTGCCGATGGAGTTGATATCGAACACGTCCGGCAGGCTCATCTTGCCAAAACGGAATTCGAGCCGCCTTACCGGAACCTTGGTCGCAAGACTGAACGGGCCACGTCCAGCATCGGTCATTTCATTCGTCAGCCCAATCGTCTGGTGAAACTGCACGCGTGCGATGTAGGGCGCGGAACCGAGATTTGGATTGCGGACAACGTCAACGTTTGTGAAGCCCGCGATACCCAGAGCCTGGCTTAGTCCGCGCCCGCCCGCGCTTTCTACGTCGAAGATCAGGTCAGTGTTGTAGCGCTGGTTCGGATGCAGCTGAAAACCGGTATAAAACGTTCCGACGAAGGATATTTTGTGTTCACCCCGCGCCTGGAAGCTGTTCGTTCCTTCATAAGGGGAGTGGAACGCCGGATGCGCCTGGAGAATGCTGTTTGCCTGACCCGCGAAGTACCACCAGGTATGGTCGGGATGCGGAAAGACTGTAACGACGTTTTCATCGGAGCCGCGTTCTTCCTGGGAGATTCCACTGGAACTCGAACCTTCGCTCTGCGGCGGCAGAAATGCGCTCAACAAGGGGTGTTCATCGGCTTCGGCCGCGGCCTCCGGGGCCGTCGGAGCGTCGGGAAGATCACGAGTCGATAGAGCCTGCGCGCCGGGCAGGCTGAGGAGCAGGCTGAGGATTACAGAAATTCGGCGCACCATGTCTCCTGGGTGGCCCGGCCGACATCGCGCTGGGCAAATTTATATCAGTGATGATCGCTTGTTGCGTTTGCAGAGATGTTACAGTCAGCTGGATTAGGTGCGCAGCGCCTCGAGGACAGCTGAAAGGGAAGCCGAAACCTGCTGCTCTTCCGCTCCGGTCAGCTTACCGTTGACCGAGGTGAGATAGAAGACGTCAATTGCTGTCTCGCCCTCGGTATCGATCAGCGCGATCTCGATGTTGCAATGGCATTCGGCAAAACATCGGGCGACCGCGTGTACCAGTCCCGGAGTATCCTCCGCAACCACCTGGACGAGCGTGCTGTGCGTTGAAGATTCATTGTCGAATTCGATGCGCGGAGCCACGGCAACCTTTGCCTGCCCCTGCCTGCGAGACCGGCTGCGCGAGCTCAGCAGCGTCTCCAGCGGAACCCGCTGTGCCACCACATCGCGCACGCTCTGCAGGAAGCGATCGACTTCCGACGGGTTGAGCGCGAGTGTCTGGAAGGGGTCGCTGAACTGGAAGGTATCGACGATCACGTTCGCTGAGTTCGAGAAGGCGTCGGCCTTCACGATGTTCATGCCCCAGGCCGAGAGAACGCCCGCCATATCGGCAAAAAGCAGTGGACGATCAGCCGCAACCAGCGTTATCTCGTTCAACTGGCGCACGGTGCGAAAGAGAAGCTGTGCCGGCTCCTGGGGCAGATTCATCGCAAGCTGAAAGTGCTTGCGGATCTGGTCGGGCTGCCGGGTCTGCAGATAGCGTTGCGGCAGGCCTTCGAGGAAATGACGCAACTCCAGCGCACGATCCGGAACCAGCGCGAGAATGCGGGACAGAGCAGCAGGATCGGCATCCGCGTGATAGCGAACCTCATCCACGCTGCGATCGAGAAAATTAGATGCGCCGATGTAAAGCTGCCAGATATTCTCAGCCTTCCACGGTGTCAGGGCGTCGGGAGCGACTGCCTTGATATCTGCGTAGGTCATGAGAGTCAGCATCTTCAACTGCGCGTGCGAGCCAATCTTATCGGCAAAGGTACGCACCGTCTCCGGCGCAAAGATGTCGCGGCGCAGCGCGAGCGACAGCTCAAGGTGATTGCGGATAATGCGGCGCACTGTCTCGCGCTCTTCAGGGTCGAATTCCAGGCGGGCAAAGACGCTTTCAGAAAGTTCGACGCTTTGCGTAGCGTGATCGCCGGTGCGGCGCGCCTTACCGGTGTCATGCATCAGCAGGGCAAGGAAGAAGAGGTCGGGCCGTTCAATCTCCGGCAGCAGCGTGGCAAAGCGCTTCTCCCAGTCATGATGCGGCTGGCGCAGCGCATGCACATTGTTGATGACGAGGAAGGTATGCTCATCGACTGTATAGCGATGGTAAGAGTCGCGAATGACCAGCGAATCGATGCCGTGGAACTCGGGAATCAGCAGCTCGAGTATGCCGAGCGCGTGCATCGTCCGTAGGGTGTGCGCCGCATAGGGACCGAGAAGCACCTCGCGCAGGCAGTTCCACAGGAACGGGCCTTCCGGCATCTGCACGGCCAGCACCGGCAGGTTTTCGACAATGCGGTCCTCAGCGTTCTGGCTTAATTTGTAACCGTTGTTGGCCATATTGCCGAAGACGCGAAGGATCGCGTCTCCGTCGATCTCCATGCCCGAGGAGGTGTCGAGATCGAGTCGGCCATTCTCGAGGAAGAAGTCGGTTCCGGCGATGGGCGTACGTTTACGGCGAAATTGCTTATAGAAAGACCTTCGCGCTGGAGGCAGGTCATCTACGAGAAGGACTGCCCTGCGAAAAATAGTGCGGGCATGGCGGTAGTAGGTCCGCATCCAGTAAGCAGGATCGGCCGAGCCGCGTGTTTCGAGCCCGATGCTCTCGGCCGCGGCTTCGTCCTGCGCATGCCAGTCGAGCGTGTTGTCGTCGCGGCGGTTGCGGTAGTGCAGAAAGCATCGCGCCGAGGCGAGAAAATCGAAGGCCTGCTCGCGCTCGTCATGCGTGCCCCACATGGAGTTGGTTGTGGGCTTCGGCCAGGTTTTTTCTGTCTGCACCGACGAGAGGAGCGTCAGCCACTGTGCCAGTTGGTAATCGCGCATGCCGCCCGGGCATTCCTTGATATTCGGCTCAAGGTGAAAGATGGTGTTGCCGTATTTTGCATGCCGCTTGCGTGCCATTTCGGCAAGGTTCTGAACGATTGCGTCCCAGTCACGCATCGCCAGCGAGGGCAGCAGTTCTGACTCGAGGCGTTTATAAAGAGCCTGGTCGCCGGTAAGGAAGCGGCGGTCGAGCAGCGAGATAGTGAACTCAAGATTGTCTGGATCGACCTTGTCGCATTCCTTGTACGTGCGAGTCGCAGGGCTGGCGCGCAGCCCTACGTCCCACATGGCTTGCGTAACCACGCGGAGCATCTCGTGGTGATCCCGTTCGACCGATTCATTCCCGCAGAGGTAAAGCACGTCCACATCGGAGTAGGGAAAGAGTTCCTTGCGCCCGAAGCCGCCTGTTGCGACAACCGCAATGTTGGGGCGCTCGCCCTCAGCGCAGACTGCTGCCCAGATCTGGCGGACGATCTGATCGACGATGGCCGAGCGGCGCCGGATTGCAGCCGTCCCGTCGCCATTGCGCTCGAAAATCTGGCGCAGCTCTGCGCTCTCCCGCTGATACAGGTCTCGCAGACGCTCGATCGATTGGGAGTCAGCAGTCATAAGTCGATGGAAAGATCAGAAATAAAGTGTACTTGCCGACCGGCATCGGCAAGCGGCTGGAAGCGGTTGATTCGGGTTCCCGGAAGAACCCGAACCGTGAAGAGTCAGCTTGCCAGGAGTCAGAGTGCGGAGGGACCGCGCTCGTCGTTGCGGATACGGATGGCGTCGTCGATCTTCGATATAAAAATCTTTCCGTCGCCGATTTTTCCGGAGCGCGCCGACGAGAGGATGGCCTGCACGGCTTTCTCGACGAGTTCGTCTCCCACAACCATTTCGATCTTGACCTTGGGAAGAAGATCGACCGTGTATTCGCGTCCCCGGTAGAACTCCGTATGGCCCTTTTGGCGACCGTGGCCGCGTGCTTCAAGAATCGTCATGCCTTCAATGCCGATTTCAAGGAGCGCATCTTTCACTGCATCTAGCTTTGACGGCTGGATCACCGCTTCAATTTTCTGCATAGCATCGTCCCGGATGAAGAGTATCAGGTTTCTATGGCTTAGGCGTGGTCGTAGCCTTCTTCGCCATGCTGCGTAATATCGAGTCCCTCGATTTCGTGCTCACGCGAGACTCGCAGTCCGATGGTCATATCGACAATCTTAAGCAGAACCAGCGTGCCTACGATCGAAATGACCCATGCTAGTGCGATGCCGATGAACTGGTTCAGGACCTGATGCCAATTTCCGTCCACAACGCCTGAAGGCAGCGGATTGCCATTCTTGTCTTTGAAAATGGGGTAAATGGCATTGGTAGCAAAGATGCCGGTGAGGATTGCGCCCAGCGTGCCGCCGGCGCCATGTACGCCGAAGGCATCGAGCGAATCGTCATAACCGAAGATCGCCTTAACCTTGATGACCATGAAGTAGCAGAACACTCCGGCGATGAAGCCGATGATGAGCGACGACATCGGGGTAACGAAGCCGGCTGCAGGCGTGATGGCGACAAGACCAGCCACTGCCCCGGAGATAGCACCGAGAGCGCTAGGCTTGCCATTGCGGATCCACTCGGCTGCGGCCCAGCTCAGCGCCGCTGCTGCGGCTGCAAAGTGCGTGTTCACGAAGGCGCTTGTGGCAAGGCTGCCGGCATTCAGAGCGCTGCCGGCGTTGAAGCCGAACCAGCCCACCCACAGCAGGCAGGCGCCGATGAAGCTGAGCACGACCGAGTGCGGCGGCGTAGGCTCCTTGGGGTAGCCGATGCGCTTGCCCAGGTAAATCGCGGTAACGAGCGCGGAGACGCCTGAGGTGACGTGAACGACCGTTCCACCGGCGAAGTCCAGGCAGGGAAAGCGTCCGCCCAGCGAAGCATTGAGCAGGCCACCCTTGCCCCACACCATGTGAGCCATGGGCGAATAGACCACGATCGACCAGAGAATGAGAAAAGCAGCCATGCCGCTGAACTTCATGCGTTCGGCGAAGGCTCCGGTGATGAGCGCCGGGGTGATGATGGCGAACATCAGCTGGTAGATCATGAAGGTCTGCGCCGGAATCGTGGCCGCGTAATCGGGGTCAGGATTCAGTCCTACGCCATGCAGGAACAGGTTGTGAAAGCTGCCGATGAAGCTGGTCCCCGGACCGAAGGCGAGGCTGTAGTTCACGATGCCCCACATCACCGTGATGATCGCCATCATGGCAAAGCTCTGCATCATTACCGAGAGCACGTTCTTCTTGCGCACCAGGCCGCCGTAAAAGAGGGCGAGGCCAGGCCCGGTCATCATCAGCACCAGCGCGGAGCTGACCAGCATCCAGGCGTTGTCTGCGGAGGATTGCGCCTGCGCGGTCTGCGCCTCGAGTTTGGCAAGGCGGTCGGCGGTGGAAGGAGCCGCCACGGGCGTCGACTGGGCAAATGCCGAAACTGCGCTGATACACAGAACTAACGCCAGAAAATACCGGAGAAGACGAAAACGCATAGTGCTCCAGGAGACAATCGTTGCAAAACGTTACGGGTAAAACGTACGAATACACCAGTGCAGGGTCCCGTGCCTCTGTTGCTTTGGCCGGAGAGTAAATGAGGGCCAGGCCACGACCGCTGGCAGGAGCGGAAGAGGTGTCGGCCAGAAATCAAAGTTCGGTGGAAATACTTTTACATACTTTTATCGATTGGCAAACTGAGAATTGACCTAGAGCGATTGCCAGCTTCACTGATATCGGGGTAAGGGTTGTATCGCATGTCAAAAATTGTCTCCATGGATGCAGCGGGAAAGCGCGTATAGTGAAAGACATGAGCGAAATCATGCAGGACAGGTATCTGTTCGGATCGCTGGAAAGCAGCGCGAAAAACCGACAGAAGTTACAGGAAGTCAGCTACGGATATGACCAGCCGGACGGCGTATTCCTGACCTCGCTTGATTCGGCAATCAACTGGATCCGTAAGAATTCGGTCTGGCCGATGACGTTTGGCCTGGCCTGCTGCGCGATTGAGATGATGTCGATGGGAGCTTCGAGATTCGACGTGGCCCGCTTTGGAGCCGAAGTCTTTCGTCCCTCGCCTCGCCAGTCTGACCTGATGGTCATCGCCGGACGCGTCTCGCAGAAGATGGCGCCGGTCATTCGCCGCCTTTACGACCAGATGCCCGAACCGAAATGGGTCATTTCGATGGGTGCCTGTGCAACTTCTGGCGGCGTCTTCAATAACTATGCGCTTCTCCAGGGAGTCAACCAGGTAATACCTGTCGACATCTACGTGCCCGGGTGCCCGCCGCGTCCGGAACAGCTGCTGTACGCCATTACCCTCCTGCAGGAAAAGATCCAGCGCGAACGGGGCAGCCTGAAAAGGGCACTCAATCTGCAGTAACTCTGACCGTCCGGGAGACCCCAAAAAAATTGTAATTTTCGCGGTGTCTCCTCAGGCAACTCATTGAAGAAATTATGCTCTAACTGAATAAAAGTGTGGTAGCTTGAATACCGCGCGATACTTTTGCGCAGAGATGATCTGCGCGTTGTTCTGTAAACCCGGCTTAGTTGGTATTGTTCTAGGCTTAAGCGCTTTGTAAGACTTCCTAAATTTGGTTGCGGAGGAATAGACGCATGCATTCTCGTTTGTTCAGTAATCTGAGCCGAATTCTGCTTGTAGGATGTGCCGTGGGACTCGGTGCATCGAGCATGTATGGGCAGACTTCGTCCTCAACGCCGGCGGCTCCCACAGGGCCGAACCCATCCCGGATCGACATTTTTGCCGGTTACTCCTACCTGGCCCCCAAGGGCACGGTAGATACCGCTTTGCCTGATGGAACAACCTACACTGGCACCTTCGATTCCATCGATTACGGTGCGATTGCCAGCGGCGCCTACTACTTTAATAAGTATGTTGGTGGCCAGGTAGAGTTTGGTTTCCATCCTCAGGATAAGAACGACGGAGCCACGACCTACCAGGGCGGTATCATTTTCCGTTACCCCGTCCAGGGCATGACTCCCTTCGTGCACGGCCTTGCCGGTGCGGTCGATCTCGAAGGTCCTGACAATCCGCCTTACACCACCCTGCGGTCGACCATCGGTCCGGCTCTCACGGTTGGCGGCGGTCTTGACTACGACCTTCCGTTCTTCCACAACCATCTCGGTCTTCGCCTTTTCCAGGCTGATTACGAGTACTTCCACGTGAACTATGGACCGGAAGCGGTCTATGGTGGCCGTGCGAATCCCGGCAACGCCCGCCTGAGCGCCGGCCTTGTCTTCAAGATGGGCTCGATCGTTCCGCCTCCTCCGGTCCAGTATGCCTGCTCGGCGACCCCGAGCTCGGTATTCCCGGGTGAGCCTGTCACCGTTACCGGCACTGCCTCGAACCTGAACCCCAAGAAGACTGCCACCTATAACTGGGGCGGCCAGGGTGTGACGGTCAGCGGCACGGATTCGACCGGCAAGGTCGACACCGCAAGCCTCTCGGCTGGCACCTACACTGTTACCGGTCACGTCTCCGAAGGCAACAAGCCTGGTGAGTCGGCTGACTGCTCGGCCCAGTTCACCGTCAAGGACTACGAGCCGCCGACAGTAAGCTGCGTGGCCAATCCGACTGAAGTGAAGCCGGGTGACAGCGCCACGATCACTGCCCAGGGTGTAAGCCCGCAGAATCGTCCGCTGACCTACAGCTACACCGCCTCTTCGGGCACGGTGAGCGGCTCGGGTTCGACCGCAACCCTGTCCACGACCGGTGCACCTTCGGGCGCAATCACAGTAACCTGCAACGTGGCTGACGACAAGGGCCATACAGCTTCGGCGACCACCTCGGTCAACGTGGCTGCCCCGCCGCCGCCGCCGCCGTCGACGCAGACTCTGTGCGCGATCCAGTTCAACCACGACAAGCGCCGTCCGGCTCGCGTGGACAACGACGCCAAGGGCTGCCTGGATGATGTCGCCCTGAACGCGCAGCGTTCGTCCGATGCCAGCCTGGTAGTTGTCGGCAACTCCGCCAAGCCCAAGCTTGCCGCGCAGCGCGCCGTCAACACCAAGGACTACCTGGTCAAGGAGAAGGGTATCGACGCCAGCCGCATCTCGGTTCGTACGGGAAGCTCGGGAACGGATGAGGTCAACAACTACCTCGTACCGGCCGGAGCCAACTTCGACCACGATGTGACGGGAACCACTCCGGTGGATGAAGCTTCTGTGAAGGTTCAGCCCCGTAATGGCCACGCCCGTCCGCATCACAAAAAGAAGGCTGCCAAGTAACCCTTAACCGAAACAAATGAAAAGGGGCTGACCGGATTCCGGTCAGCCCCTTTTGTTGTATGGCGCCGAGGTATTTCCCCTCATCTAATAGGAGTATCCGAAACGTTATCTCGGTGACCGCGAATTCTCCGTATCATGTGTAAATCGGTATTTAACAGAATGATGAAGCGAACTTACTTTGCATTGCTCCTTGGTTTAGCTGGTAGTGTGCTCCAACCTTCCTTTCAGGCCGCTCGGGCCGCAACCGTACCGTGGATCGCCGTGGGACCTGAAGGCGGCGATGCACGCAGTTTTGCCTATGATCCCAAGAACTCTTCCCATATCTATATGGGAACAACCAGCAGCTGGGTATATGAGTCGACAGATGGTGGCACCAAGTGGCAACGTCTCCCTCACCTCGGCAAGGTAGATGATCTGGTTGTCGATAACATCGTTGTGGACTCGGCGAATCCTAAAACGATCTACGCGGGCGTCTGGCAGCTTGATCGCAACTCTGGCGGTGTCTTTATCAGCCATGACGCCGGTAAGACCTGGGCCACCATTCCGGATATGGACGGTCAGTCGGTCCGCGCGCTATCTCAGGCGCCATCGAACTCCAATATCCTTGTCGCTGGCACAATCGCGGGTATCTATCAGAGCAGCGATGCCGGCGTGCACTGGAAGGAAATCAGCCCGCCGGGCAGCGGTGAGATTCACAAGGTGGAATCGATCGCCATCGATCCAGGCGATCCGAAGACGATCTACGCCGGTACCTGGCATCTTCCCTGGAAGACGACCGACGGCGGTGCGAACTGGCACAACATTAAGCAGGGCCTGATCGATGACTCCGACGTCTTCTCGATCATCATCGATCCGCAGATGCCCAGCCTGATCTACGCGAGCGCCTGCTCGGGAATCTATCAGAGCGAAACCGGCGGAGAGCTTTTCCGCAAGATCCAGGGCATTCCTTCAACAGCGCGACGCACACGCGTCCTGCAGCAGGATCCTTCGAACCACAAGATCGTTTACGCGGGCACGACGGAAGGCCTTTACAAAACGCTCGATGGCGGCACGAACTGGTCGCGCATGACCGGACCGGATGTCATCATCAACGACGTTTACGTCGATCCGAAGAACCCTCAGCATGTACTGCTGGCGACCGATCGCAGCGGAGTACTGGCCAGCCAGGACTCCGGGGCGACCTTCCAGGCCAGCAATGGGGGCTTCTCCCAGCGTCAGGTTACGGCCTTTCTCGCCGATTCGAAGAACAACGAAACCCTCTACGCTGGAGTCGTCAACGACAAGAGCTACGGTGGTGTCTTCGTCTCACAGAATCGGGGCACCAGCTGGAAGCAGCAGAGCGCAGGCCTCGATGGGCGGGACGTTTTCGATCTTGCTCAGTCCAGTGACGGCAGCGTATACGCCGGCACCAGTCATGGAATCTTTCATTGGGATGGTTCGACGTGGCAAGCACACGGCAAGGTGGTCAATACTACTGAGAAGGTCACGTATGTGAAGGTTCGCGGCAAGCGGGTCAAGAAGACCGTTTCCGAAAGCTCCAAGCCTACGACGATCGACTCACAGGTGACCGATCTTTCCGTGGATGGTCCTGTCTGGTTCGCCGCAACCGCCGAAGGCGTCTACCGCAGCACGACAAACGGAACTACATGGTCAGGACCGATTCTCAACGATCCCGACTATCGCTTTGTCGATGCGCACGGGCCGATCGTTTTCGCCGGCCGTCGCAGCGATCTGCGTCTCTCCGAGGACAGCGGCATCACCTGGAAACAGATTCCGCTGCCTGCCAAATTGACATTGGTGCGCGCTCTCGCAACCGATCCGAACGGAACACTTTGGCTCGGCGGCCTGCAGGGTGCTTTCTACAGTAACGATCGTGGCGCCACCTGGCAGCAGGTAGCAAACCTGCCGATGGGCAACATCAACCACATCGACTACGATGCCGGTCTGCAGAAGATCATTCTCACCTCCAGCGATTCGACGCTCGTCTTCGCGATGAACGCCGATAACAAGAGCTGGAAGTGGTGGGATGCGGGCTGGAAGGTGCGCATGGTGCACTCCATTGGAGGCCGCCTCATCGGCGCGTCCCTTTATGACGGCGTCGTGGTCGAACCAGTCACCATCGGTTCGCCCGGATCGGCGCAGGGGAACTAGCCGTCATGCTGAAACTGAGGAGCGTCAGGGTTGAAGACCTTGACGCTCTTTTTGTTTTGGATCAGCAGTGCTTTCCGGAGGGTATTGCTTATTCGAAGGAAGAGCTGGCGTATTTTCTCTTCGAAACCATCTCGCTCTCGCTTATCGCTGAAGAAGATCGGAAGCTGGCAGGTTTCATCGTTGCCGAGCAGGTATCTCCCACACTCATGCACCTGATCACCATCGATGTTGCTGCCGGAATGAGACGCCTGGGGGTTGGCCGTGTCCTGATGGAAGCAATTCTTGAAGGAGCAGTGTGTGCCGGTACCGAGGCGATCGAGCTGGAGGTAGCGGTGGACAATGCCGGCGCACAGGCCTTCTATCGGGAAGCAGGGTTCGTCGAAACAGGCAGGATCGCCGGCTACTATATGGGCACGCTCGATGCCCTTACGATGCGGCGAGCGTTACGGGTGTGAAGTCTTTGCGGCTGCAACCGCCGACTCGAGGGCTGCGCGGCTCGCAGGAGTTAGAGGGCCGGAAGCGCGCCATAAGACGTGTCCCTGCTTGTCAGTCAGCAGCACCGCTATTTCCTTCTCATTGGCGATCTGCAGGCTGCGCCGGAACTCGTCCTTGTTTACGTACAAGGGAATAATCCACGGCCAGGTTTCCGGATCGGTCTCATCGCTTCGCATCGAGGAGTTTTCCCACCAGCGAAAGATCATATTTTCAGGTCCGGAGACAGGAAGGCGATACCAGCGGAAGCCAAGGGTGGTATGCAGCAGGCTTTGCGCTGCCGGCGACCAGCTATCGATATCTTTTTGCTGCTCCGGCTGAAAAGAGATGAGCAGCATGTTTACCTGACCCGCCAGATCGCCGGGCAGGCTGACTTTGACCTTATTAAGGTTGTAGGACGTGACCGCGGGCAGGGTGGCAGCATTTTGCGCGTCGCCGCGCGGGGCGGCGATGAATGGCCCCAGCAGAAGAGCCAGAATTACCAGGCGACTAGGAGAAGAGTGCATGCGTATGGGCAAACGGTAAGGAAACAAAAAGCTTGTATTGATCTTCTTGACGAATAGTAACAGCACCCGGAGCATCGTCATGCTGCGCGGAAGAGAAAAAGGAATCGCCGCAGCCCCGTGCTTTATCATAAAGAGTGATGACAACCGAGGCCAGAGTGAAAGAAGCTACGTCGACATTTGTGACGGATGACGCCCGTCTGAACCCTATTGCGGAAAAGGTTCTCGCGGGCGAGCGCCTCAACTTTGAAGATGGGGTCGCTCTCTATCGCTCGCCCGATATCCTGGCCGTCGGTTGGCTGGCAAACTACGTTCGCGAAAAGCTGCACGGCGACGTCGCATATTTCAATGTGAATCGTCATATCAACCCGACCAACGTCTGTGTTGCATCCTGCAGGCTGTGCGCCTTCGGCCGTAAAAAGGGAACTGACGGGACCTACACCATGGCGCTCGAGCAGGCGTGGGAGACGGCTGCTTCCGGATACAGCGAAGCAGTGACCGAGTTCCACATCGTCGGTGGCCTGCATCCCGACCTGCCGCTCGAGTACTTCCTCGATCTCGTTACCGGTCTGAAGCAGCGCTTTCCCAAAGTACATATCAAAGCCTTCACTATGGTCGAGGTTGCGTTTCTCGCACGCCGCGCCAAGCTCACGATTCCTGAGACGCTGCGCCGCATGAAAGAAGCCGGCGTAGATTCCATGCCCGGTGGTGGTGCTGAAATTTTCGCGGATCGTGTTCGTCACATCATCTGCGATCACAAGATTGACGGCAGCGAGTGGCTCGACACGGCACGCATGGTTCACCAGGCAGGCCTGAAGTCAAACGCCACCATGCTGTACGGCCATATCGAGAACGATGAAGATCGTGTTGACCACCTGATGAAGCTGCGCGCGGTGCAGGATGAGACGAACGGCTTCCAGACGTTTATCCCGCTGGCATTCCATCCCGATAACACGCCGCTCTCGCACCTGCCGCGCACGACTGGACTGACTGACATTCGTCAGATCGCGGTCAGCCGCCTCGTGCTCGACAACTTCCCGCACATCAAGGCTTACTGGCAGATGATGTCGGCGAAGATCGCGCAGATCTCCCTGCGCTTTGGCGCTGACGATATCGACGGCACCGTCATCGAAGAGAAGATTTACCACGACGCTGGCGCAACCACGCCACAGGGATTACGCCGCCAGGACCTGGTGCGCCTCATCACCGAGGCAGGGCGGGTTCCGGTGGAGCGTGACACGCTTTATCGCTCGGTCACGCGCACCGAAGATACTTTTACTGTCGCGGTTTAGTCGCCGGTCGTTTCATGGCCGGCGGCAGCATATTCAAGTGGTGCCTGCTCGCCAAGCTCGCGGATGGTTTCAGCAGTGGACGGCGTAAATGCGGTGGAGGGTTTGCCCGACGATCCCTTGTCGGTCCGCTTTCTTACCTCGCGCAGCGCAACGAGGATCAGCCCTGAAAGCGTGACCACCACCAGCGAAACCGCAGCCAGCCCATGTAGCTGAGCGACCTCGCCGTAAAGCAGCGCCAGACCGCCGAAGACAAAGAAAACATGGGCGCAGAAGACGTGCAGCGAAGCCTTGCCGAGCGTCAGGAAAGGCTCTCGAGCAACCAGAGGCAGCAGGAAACGCCGCATCCAGAAGAAAACAATCGAGAAAGCGACCAGGTTCAGGGCGCGGAGCGGGCCGATCTGCCACTTGTCCAGGGAAAGACCCAGGGTCTGCTGCGTCAGGTGCGGCCCGAGCCAGTTGTGACGGACCCCTATGAAGAAGACGCATGCTGCCGCGGACACCGGAACCGTCCACGCAGGCAGCTTCTTGAGCGGGAAGACACCCGTAGCCGAGCGCGCTCCCAGCCAAAGCCCAATCGTCCAGACCGCCTGCCAGGCAAAAAGATTGAAGGCGCCGGTTTCCTGGAGAGGAATCTTCAGATGGGTGATATGAACGATCTGGTTATGCACGAGATCGCGCAGTCCGAACTGCGCGAGTAGCCACACCAGGCCGCTTGCGGCAAGCACTTTTCTCCAGCCGAAGCGCAGTGACGCCGAAAGCACGAGCGGCGTGAAAAAGAGGAAGGTCACGTACATCGGCAGAATGTCGAGCAGCGGCGGGCAATAGAGCAGCAGCACCGAACCAACGATCGCGACAAACGGATGCGCGAGGTAGAAATCCAGCAGGTTCAACAGCGCGGCCTTATGCGTATGCACCGCGAACGCGGCCGCGATGGTGAACGCAAACGCCAGCATCAGCAGGTGATAGCCGTAGACCTTGAAAGACCGCTTCCAAAGCTTGGTGCGTGCCTTCACGTCATCGCGCATCAGTTCACGGATGTAGATTCTCCCGACGAGCAGAGCCGAAAGAAAGACGAAACCCTCTGCGGAGGTGACGAAGCCGATGGGCTGGTTCACGAAGTCGCTGAAGCGTGTAGGGAGGTGCGTCAGCGTCATCCAGACCAGGAAGAGTCCTCGTAACGCATCGAGTTCCGGTCGGCGTTCCAGCTTGGGCAGGTGCATAGTCAGCGCGGTGAATACCGGAGTGGGTAACCGGCAGACATTCCTGCATGATTAGACGCGGTCCGAATGAAGGGGTTGCGCCAGCGCCCCAGTGAATGATTTCCGCAACTTTCAGGCGGCGGCGAGCGTCTGCCGTCGGCGGCTACGCAGATACCACAGCGACCAGACCGCAATCAGCGGAAGATCGAAGAGGCAGCTGACCGCTTCCGCCCCGGGAATGCCACGGAAGCCGAAGTGTTTCGAAGCCACCCCTTCGAGCCACGTCATATAGGCAATAGGCAGATATTGCAGGGAGCTCAAGAGGGAATAACGCAGACTTCCACCGCGTCGAACCGCACCGACCACGTCAAGAATCAGGCTCATGCACACGCTGGACGTAAGACCGATGGTGAACAGGTAGATAACCGTTCCCACCATATAAACGGCGTAACCCGGAGTGGCGAAGGCGAGAAAAAAGGCGGGAATCGCGTTTATAGCGCCGGCTGACGCATATGCAATCCGCCGGTCGATACCTGCGGGAACGAGTGTTCCGGCGAGACAGCCGAGCCCCATCAGCAGGCCTCCGCCAACTCCATTGATCCAGACGACCGAGTCGCCCGAAACGTGGTAATCAGACGCGATGGCGGGCAGCAGGCCGATAAGAGCGCCTGCGCCGGGAGGAGCCAGCAGCAGAAGCAATCCGAAGAAGTTGGCCGGCTCGAGGCAGGTGGCTCGCAGCTCTCGCAGAACAGCTCGGGGATGTTCGCTCAGCTTCGGATGGTGATGGCGCGCAGGCTCTTTCAGGAAAAGCGCCGCAACCGCGGGCAGCACCATGAGCAATGCGGCAATGGGAGCCCAGAGCGATGCCCTGAGATGGAGCGCCAGCCAAAGGATCAACCCGGTGGCGACCGCTCCGCCGCCCAGGTTCGAGGCCTGCGCCCAGGCGGCTCCGCGCGCGCGGCTGCTGGGCGTAAGCATGGCAGCCATCAGTCCCCCGTATGCCGAGGAGATCATCATGCAGAAAAAAAGGCCTGCAAAGTAAAGCCAGACCGCCCATGAAGGATGATGCTCAAGAGCCAGTGAGCCGGCGAGCAGAGCCGCGGCCGACACCAGCGTTGAGACGAAGTGCCATGTACGCCGGCGCAGCCCCAGATCGACGACCGGACTCCAGAGGAAATAGATAAAAGATGGAATCCCAAGCAGGGCGATGGCGTTTGCGACCTGGTCGAGCGGCAATCCTGCACGGCGCAGCAGCAGGGAAGCGCTGCCATTCGTCACAAAATCGATGTAGATCGCATACGGTAGCACGACCCACGCGAACTGCGCGGGCGATGCCAGATCGTGTAGCGGAGGATGATCGAGTTCCGGATCGGAAACCGTGTCTGCGGGGTTCATAAGCGGGCGGAGTCAGGAATTCGAGGGTAACACAGGTGCGCCGACAGTCTTTTTTCTGCGGTGCCCACGTTCGGAGTGGGAAACGAAGAGCAAGAAACCGGGTTCCACGCTCTGAGCCTTGTCTTACGAAAGATATTCCTTAATGAACGGATCGTCCGAAGCCACAAGGTCGTGCGTCGAGCCGTCGAAGACAAGCCTGCACTGGTGCAGCACCAGGAAGCTGGTCTTCGGATCATTCTGGTGATCTGGCAGCGGCTCCATGCTGTTTGTTTCCTTGTTGAACTGGTGGCTGACCATCGTGAAGGCGTCCTGCAGACGGTGTGTGACCAGCAGGGCGCTGGTCTTGTAGACATCTCGCTGCTTCACAACCAGTTCAATGATGGTGGTCGAGGTGATGGGGTCGAGGCCGCCGGTGGGCGAGTCGTAAAGCAGGAGACTGGGCTTGGTGATGATGGCCCGCGCAATGGCCACGCGGCGGCGCATGCCGCCCGAGAGCTGCGAGGGCAGCTTGTCGAGAGTGTGTTCCAGCTCGACGAAGCGCAGGGCTTCCGTCACGCGCTCGGTGATCTCGGCTTCCGGCACGTGTTCATCGGTCAGGCGATAGCCCACGTTGTCGCGTACCGTCAGCGAGTCAAAGAGAGCGCCTTCCTGGAAGACAGTGCCGATGATGTCACGCAGCTTGTAAAGGTCCTGCTCGCGCATGGCGCTGACTTCAAAGCCGAAGACGAAGATTTTTCCCGAGTCGGGTTTGATAAGCCCGTTGGCCAGCTTCAGCAGAACGCTCTTGCCCACGCCTGCCGGTCCCAGCAGAATGCGCGTCTCCCCGCGCTTCACCTCGAACGAGATATCTTCAAGCACACTCTTGCCGTCAAATCCGATCGACACATTCTCAAAGCGGATCGCCGGAGCATCGGGATAAACTTCGTTGGCCGGTTTCTCGGCGAGCATCTCGGCTACGGTCATCGTTTAGCGCCCGAAGAGGCCGATCATCAGCCGGATGATGATGAAGTCGCTGGCGATGATCAAAACTGAGGAGACGACCACTGCCTGTGTCGTAGCGCGTCCTACGCCCTGCGTGCCGCCGCGCGTGTTCATGCCGTAGTAGCAGCCGATAGTCGAAAGCACGAAGCCGAAGATGAGCGGTTTAATGAGGCCCTGGGCTATGTCCGCGAAGCGCAGCGACTGGTAAGCGTTATGCAGGTATTGCGAAGCATCCTGCCCGAGCATGAAGACGGCCACGCAGCCGCCGCCGAGGATACCCACGGCATCGGAGAGAATCGTCAGGAAGAAGAGCATGACGATCGTCGAGACGATGCGAGGCATCACCAGCTTCTTAAGCGGGTCGGTGCCGAGGGCGCGCATGGCGTCGATCTGCTCGGTGACGACCATGGAACCGAGTTCGCTGGCCATGCCTGAGGCATTCCGGCCGGAGACCATGAGAGCCGTGATGACCGGCCCGATCTCCTTGATCATGGAAAAGCTGACCAGCTGGCCGGTGAAAGCCGCTGCCCCGAACTGGGAGAGCGTTGCGGAGGACTGGAGTGCCAGCGCACCGCCGAGAAAGAACCCGGTCAGGATGACAATCGGCAGCGATCCGACGCCGATCAGGTCGGCCTGGTTGACCAGGTCCGCATAGTAGAACGGGCGGCGGAAGAGATTTCCCAGGGCGCGGGCCGATAGGAGCGAATAGTCCTGGACGGCGGCAACACCCTTTTTTGCAGTCGTATCAAGCGAGGCGATTGGCATGGGTTCGTCAGTCTTTGGATGCTCTGTTGGTCCGGATCGGTTTAGAAAGAAAACGCTAAACCGAGACTACCACTCTCCTTACGCCAATTTTCGCGCCTACTCTTTCGACCGCTTCCTGATTTCGATGTTCAGGCGCTTGATCTTCTGGTTGAGAGTCGAGAGCGGAATCCGAAACTGCTCGGCCGCCTCGGTCTGGTTCCAGTTACATCGTTCGAGCTTCTCGATGATGATCCGGCGCTCGATGTCTTCGAGAATATCGAAGAGCGACGAGTCCGGGCTGTGCTCCAGGAGGCTGGTGGAGTAGCTGCGGCCTGTCAGGTGGCCGGGCAGCAGCTCCGACCCGATGACTGGCGCAGAGGACAGGACCACACCGCGCTCGATCACGTTTTCGAGCTCGCGGACGTTGCCAGGCCAGTCATAATCGACCAGTGCCCGGAGCGCATCCGGAGAAAGGGTGCGCTCCGGCAGGCTGTTCTCCTCGGTGTAGTAGCGCAGGAAATGATTGGCGAGCAGCGGAATATCCTCGCGGCGGTTGCGCAGCGGCGGCAGATCGACCGCGATCACATTCAGGCGATAGAACAGGTCTTCGCGGAACTTGCCTTCGCGCACGGCCTGGCGCAGATCGACGTTCGTAGCCGCGATGATGCGCACGTCGACCTGGATCTCGTGGACGCCGCCCAACTGCATGAAGCGCTTGTCCTGAAGAACACGCAGCACCTTGGCCTGCGTGTCCATGCCCATGGTGCCGATCTCGTCGAGGAAAAGCGTGCCGCCGTTGGCGACTTCGAACAGGCCCTTCTTCCCGGAGATCGCCGAGGTAAACGCGCCTTTGACATGTCCGAAGAGCGTCGATTCGAGCAGGTCGGTCGGCATGGCGCCAGTGTTGACGGGGACAAAGGGTTTGTCGCGGCGGCCGGAGTTAGCGTGGAGCGCCTTGGCGATCAGTTCTTTACCGGTTCCACTTTCCCCTTGAATCAGTACCGTCGAGCGGCTGGGCGCGACCTGTGCCACCAGGTCGAAGATGCGCAGCATGACTTCGCTCTTGCCGATGATGTTCGAGAAGCTGTACCGCTGCTTGAGCGCGCGGCGCAGCTGGGCATTCTCTTCTTCGGCACGATAGCGGCCAATCGCCGAGCGAATGTCGGCAAGGAGCTTTTCATTATCCCAGGGCTTCTGGACGAAGTTCTGCGCGCCGGTGCGAATCGCCTCGACGACGTTGTCGACCTTGCCGTAAGCAGTGATCATGATGACCGGCAGCGCGGGCTGGCGTTCACGGATCAGCTGCAGCACCTCGAGTCCGTTCTTGCCGGGCAGCGCCAGGTCGAGCAGTATCAGGTCGTACGAGTTGTGCTCGATGCGTTCGAGACCCTCTTCGCCATTAATGGCCAGCTCGACAGTGTAGCCCTCGAGCATCAGGAGGGTTTCAAGCGACTCGCGGATGGCTGCTTCGTCATCGATGATCAGAATGCGTTGCCCTGCTTCCGTCTGTTCGATCGGGGGAAGCGGGGAGATGGCGACGGTTTCCTCAGACATGCGCGGGTTTCCTTAACATTGGAAATTCAAGGTAGAAGGTCGTGCCGGCGCCCATGTGGCTCTCGACGTGTATCTTGCCGGCGTGCTCCTGGATGATGCCGTAGGTCACGGCGAGTCCGAGCCCGGTGCCACGGCGTTCGCCCTCTTTGGGTGCGGATTTGGTGGTGAAAAATGGATCGTAGATCTTCTGCAGATGTTCGGGGGCGATGCCCGATCCGGTGTCGGAGATGGCGACACTGACCAGGCCGTTCAGCTCGGTTGCAATGCGCAGGGTACCGCCGCCGTTCATGGCGTCCTTTGCATTCAGAAAGAGGTTAAGGAAGACCTGTTGCAGCTTGCCCGCATTGCCGAGGATCGGCGGCAACTGCGGCAGCAGCGAGGTATCCAGCGTGACCTGCGAGGTCTTGAACTGGTGTTCGATCAGCGTGAGCGTATCGCGGATGATGGCATTCAGATCAGTCTCACGGAACTCCGTGGTGCCGGTACGCGAAAAGTTCAGCAGGCCGTTGACGATCTCCGAAGCGCGGAAGGTCTGCTGCGTGATCTTGTCGAGCAGCGGCGAAAGCCGTTCGTCGCCGCGCATCTGCTTGGTCAGCATCTGGGTGTACGACGAAATCACGGCCAGCGGCGTGTTTACTTCATGCGCCACGCCGGCGGCCAGCAGGCCGATCGAGGAGAGCTTCTCCGCCTGCGATAGCTGGGCTTCGAGCTCGGTTCGATCGGTGATGTCATCGACCAGCATGATGCGGCCTACGGTCTTGAAGTCGCGAGAGACCAGCGGCGCAATGGCAATGTTGGCCATGCGGACTTCACCGGTGCGCGTTTCGAGGCGGAATTTGTAGAGGTTATGTACGCCAGGCTCGTTCTTTACGCGCTGGTACTCGTCCATCAGCAGCGCGGGGAAGACGGTCGAGAGCGGCTGCTTCATCGCGTCGGCTCGCGGCAGCGCGTACATCACTTCCATCTGAGAATTCCAGCTCTCGATGCGGTCCTCGAGATCGACGGCGAGAATGCCGACATTGATCGACTCGACGATGTTCTCGTTGAATTCCTTCAGTCGCTCGTACTCGGAGATCTTCTGCTCCAGGCTGGCGTACAGCTGTGCATTCTGCAGGGCGATACCGAGATAGCTGGCCATCGATTCGAGCAGTTCGACATCTTCGCTCGAGAGGAAGTCTCCATCTGCCGTGCGCCCCAGGCCGATGGCGGCAATGGCGCTGTCTTTCACGCGACAGGGCAGGTAGTAGTTCAGGTCGAGCAGGGCGGTCGTATGCCGCTGGCTCTCGGTCAGGTGCAGGGCCTGCTGCGGGTTCTCGAAGAAGATGTGCGATTCGGAGTCGGCACGATTGAAATTCAGGAAGCTGAGATCGAGCCGGCTGTCGAGGCCGTGCAGGGTCGACGCCAGTCCATGATCGGCCGCCAGCACGAAGCTGCCCGAGGCGTCGGCAAGGAAGACCGCAACGCGCGTGACCAGCAGGGTGCGCGGCAGGCGGTCCACGATGGAGTTCAGCAGGGTACGCAGATCGGTCTGCGAGTTGATGCCGCGTCCGAAGTCGATCAGGGTCTGGCGATAGTCGTAGCGCTTGCGGTCGAAGATGCGATCCACGCGCTCCTGGATCATCCGCTTGATCGGGTCAAAGAGCTGCGCCGTGATGATGATGGCAGCAATCAGCCCCCAGGCGCCGGCGCGAGGCAGCCTGGTGTGAACAACCTCGGCTGCGATGGCGACAACCGCGAAGTAGAAGCCGACCAGGGCCGCTGTCGCCAGCGTATAGGTGACGCCGCGCTTGAAGATCAGGTCGGTATCCATCAACCGGTAGCGGACGATGGCCCAGCTGAAGGTCAGCGGCAGGAAGACCATCGCAATGCCGGCGATCTTGGTGATCACGTCCGGCATCACCATATTCGCAAGATAAGGAATCGCGATGAAGAGCGTGTAAGGCGTGATCGCAACCAGTGTGCCGCGGGTGAGCCACTTCAGCTGCTGCCGGCGCAGCGGGATGTGCGTGCTGCGGTAGCTGTAGTAAAGCACCAGGGCGGCCAGCACGTAGAAAACCGCCATGTAGCCGGTGGAGATCTGGTCCAGCCGGTGGCGCAGAACCTCGGTCGCAGACCAGTGAACGATGGCCAGGACCCGCACGCCGACCACAAAGACAGCCGGCAGGTAGACCAGCGACATCAGCCGCGGGCGGCGATGACCCTTCTCATCGGCAAACGCCAGCGCGAAATGCAGGAAGAGCGCCGGCTGCAGGCCCTCGGCGAGGATGTTGCCCCAGTAAACGATCTGGTCAAGGACATTGAATTCGCCCGTGTACTTGAAGGCATAGAGAACAAACGAGACCAGGCAGAAGATGTAAAAGTGCGTCGAGTGCGGCGCCGTCCAGCGGCGAAACAGCACATAGAGGCCGATGCCGAGATAGACCAGCGCGATGACGCGGAAGGCCTGGTCGAAATTACGATCAAGGGCGTCGAGGATGACCGGCACCGGCAGCTTTACGCCATGCCTCACGATCGTGTAAGTGATGGTGTTGTAAGCCTTGGTCCTGACCATCTCACGGGTCAGGGATGCCCAGCGTGGCGTGGCATGGTCATTGGCCGCGATCATCAGGTCGCCCGGCTTCAGGCCGGCGCGCTCCCCCGGGCCTCCATGCGTTATACGCTGGGCTACCAGGCCGCCATGAGCCTCAACCCACCAGACCCCGTCGGTCGGCGACTGATAATTGTTTTCCTGGACGAAATTAAACGACGCAAAGACTGCTGCTGCGACTGTGAAGAGAGCGAGCAGGAGTACTGTGATCCGGGTTTGGGAAGACTTCTCCATGCAACGGGATCGCGGACGACGGACAACTTAGAGCAAGTCGCTTGCCAAGTATGCGCGGCATAAATTGGAAGCTGTTTGCGTCCAGTATACCCTTTAATGCCATTGACATAGATATAACCTTCTCTGCGCACAGAATGAACGCGAGCATCCCTTTAAATGGAGATCCGGGCAGAATCTATGAAAAAATGTATTGTGGGAGGGGTAGCGAGAAAGCCAGCCTAATGGGATTTATGAGACCGATTTGGGCGGGTCGCCCAGAGAATGCAGACGGCAAAAACGGTGATGAAACTCAGAATCGAAAATGCGGCCATGAAGAATCCTCCTGGTGGCGGCTCGGTTTTCCGGCGCACACAGCATACCGTAAATGCAGAGAGACACGACAGCGTCTTGTAAGTTTGATGACGCTCTCACGGCAATCGTGCGCTACCCATGGCACAATGAGGCTCTGATCATGAGTATCCGCACACTGAGCAGTCGGGAAGTTTATCGCAACCCCTGGCTTCGCGTCCGCGAAGACAAGATCGAACGCAGCAACGGTGTTGAAGGCATTTACGGCGTGATCGACAAGGACGACTGCGCGGTCATCCTGCCGATCGAAGGCGACACCATCTACCTCGTGGAGCAGTTCCGGTACACCATCCAGGAACGGGCGCTCGAACTGCCGCAGGGTGGATGGGAGAGTCCCGACGTCGACCCCGAAGAACTGGCTCGCGGAGAGCTGCGCGAGGAGACCGGTCTTGTTGCCAGCTCCATGATTTATCTGGGCTTTATCTGGATCGCATATGGCTTCGCGAAGCAGAAGCAGTATGTTTACCTGGCCACCGGCTTGAGCCAGGAGAGCACCGATCCGGACCCCGAGGAGCACGACCTCACCCTCCACTCGTTCTCGATCGGCCAGTTCGAGCAGATGTTGCTGGACGGAACGATTCGCGACTCCTGTACGCTGGCTGCCTGGGGACTTTATAAAGTGTGGCTGGAAAAGCAGGCGAAGGGCTAAGGTCTTTTGGCAGGTCGCGGCTTTAGCCGCTTCCACGCCCCAGGAGTAGCAGGGGTAAAGCCCAGCCCCCTGCTATATCGGCTTGCTAGAGCGCCGGGGCCAGCATCCGGAGCAGCAGAAAGAGCACGACGCCGGCGAAAAAGACCATCGCCATCCGGATGCCGGGTTCGCGGTTCACCTCGGGGACGAGGTCGGTTGCCGCTACGTAGATTGCCACTCCGGCAGAGAGCGGAAGGCCGGCTTCAACCCAGCCTGGCAAGAGATTGATAGCCAGCACTCCCGCGATGGTGGCGAAAGCCAGGACCGTCGCCGAGATCAGCGCTGCGTGGCGGCTGCGTCCCGAAGCCAGCATGACGGAAGCGACCGTGAAGCCCTCCGGGATCTTGTGCAGAAAGATGGCGACGAAGATCAGCCAGCCCAGCCAGTTCGAAAGCACAAAGCCGGAGCCGATGGCGACTCCATCGAAGAGCGCGTGAACGGCCAGCCCGGCCAATACCGAGTAGCCCTTATGGGAGGCTATGAACTCCTCGTGGTGCGTCTCTTCCCCGAAGTGAAAGTGCGGCGTGATGGTGTGTTCGAGCAGGTGGATGGCGCAGTAGCCGGCCAGCACCATGGCTGGCGCCCAGTGCGGAGCGAAATGCAGGCTCTCCGGCACCATTTCGAGGAAGGCAACGGCCATCATGAAGCCCGCGCCGAGGGCAACAAAATAGCGAAGATAGCGCTTTTCCCAATGGCGTCGCACCATCACCAGCCCGCCGAGCACGTCGGCAAGGGCTGCTACCACCCCGAGAATCAGCGAGAGAAGCATCGTTCGATCAGAATGCGCCCAGGGCTATGACGTCTCCGGAAAGCCCTCCGGCGCAATTTCTGATGATAGCAGTGCAGGAGGCATTTGAGAATGCATTCCTGTTAACTTTAAGGTGCCTTCAGGAGACAGGCGCTCAGACGCGATCTTTGCTGACGTTCGCAGCCAGCAGAAATACCAGGACAATACCCGCCGCGAGCACACCCTTTTCGACCGTGGTCGAGGTATTGTGCAGGCGGTTGAAGGCGGCATGGTTGGGGTCGTCCAGGCCGACGGCGTCGATGGCTCCGCCGGCCGCCAGGCGATATCTCTCCATGCGGGGAATGATGGAGAACTGCGAGAAGGCTGTAAGCGCCAGCATCACCAATGTGATCGCGACCGGCGCGATCACATTGCGCGGAAGCGCTTTGATTGATTGCGCCACCAGCAGCAGAACGACGATCAGGGCGCCGGCGAAAAGGCCTTCATAGTGCAGGGTGATGAGGCACTTGCGCACGATTGTCCCGGCAACATGCGTATCGGAGATAGAGGTGAAGGCGTAATACGCCACAAACGGGAAAAACATGACACCGCCCAGCCACAGCGCGACGAACAGATAGATCAGGGCGCGAACGAAGGTCTTCATCTCTTTACCTTATTGGTCCTGGGAACTGTAGACACCCGGGCGGCCGATCAGCCGCTCGATGCGCTTCGAGATCGGTGGGTGGGTCGAGAACAGGCTGGACAGGTCGCGGGCGCTGATCACCGGAGCCACGATGAACAGATGTGCATTCGACGGGGAAGCTGCCATGGGCAGGCGCTTCGAATAGGCGTCGAGTTTCTCCAGGGCGCTGGCAAGGGCATAGGGATTTCCCGTAATGTGCGCCCCGGTAGCGTCGGCCTCGTACTCGCGGGAGCGCGAGACGGCCAACTGGATCAGCGTTGCCGCGATCGGGGCAAGAATCAGCATGAAGATGGCGCCCAGTCCACCGCCGCCACGCTCGCGGTCACGGCCGCCTCCATAGCCGCCGAAAAGCGAAGCCCAGTAGCCCATGCGTGCCAGCATGGTGATGGCTCCGGCCAAAGTCGCGGCGATCGAACTGGTAAGGATGTCGCGGTTCTTGACATGGCCAAGTTCGTGAGCCAGAACGCCTTCCAGTTCTTCATCGTTCAGCAGATTCAGGATGCCGGTGGTGACGGCGACCGAGGCGTGCTGCGGATTGCGTCCCGTGGCGAAGGCATTCGGGGAGTCATTGGGAATGACATAGATCTTCGGCATGGGCAGACCGATGCGCTGCGTCATGCGTTCCACCACCTGGTAAACGCGGGGCAGCTCTTCCCGTGTGACCGGCTGCGCCCGGTACATGCTCAGCGCCAGCTTGTCCGAATAGAAGTAACTGACGAAGTTCATGCCGGCGGCGACCACGAATGCGATCACCATGCCGTTCCGGCCACCAAAATACCCTCCGGCAATCACGAGCAGCAGCGTGAGTCCGGTCAGAAGAAAAGCTGTCTTGAAGGTATTCATACGAAGGCTTTCACCTTTCCCAAGCGCATTTATTCTTTCACGAGTACGAGGCGGCACTTATGCGCCTGATATCGCAGAGATTGCCGCTTTGAACGCCGCGAGTACAGATCATCCCGCTGATCGCACGCTTGGTGGCATATTACGGTGCGTTCGTCCCGCAGGCATACGCATTTTCATAACCCTCATTTTATTTGACGGAGAAATGCCTATATCTCAGGTAACAGGGATTGTCGAGGGACGGATGGAAAGCTTTTGTTTACAGATATATGAATATTTGTGACGAATGACATGGATCAACGGTCTTCGAATTGCACAGGCGGTTGGCATGAAATTTCTATCAGCCGCTCAACGTTCGCGAGCTGCCTTGCTCGCACTGTCCAGTCTGCTGCTTGCTCCCACCGTAGTGTTCTTTCCCTTTCATGCGGCATACTCCCAGGCAACGAACCTTAGTGGATCGATCCAGGGAACGATCACCGATCCGGGCGGCGCAGTTGTGCCGAACGCTACCGTGACGATCACAGGTGTCGATACCAATGTGACCAAGACGACGAGGACGGACGGAGCCGGTGCGTACGCTTCGGGACCCCTGGTCAACGGGAACTATCGGATCACCGTAGATGCACCGGGCTTCGCGCAGTTGAAAGCGACGACGGTGGTGCAGATTGGCACCACTGCGAACGGCAACTATAAGTTGACCGTTGGATCGGCCGCGCAGGTCGTGGAAATTACAGGAAGCGCGATCCAGATCGATTCCTCGCAGACGATGGTTTCATCGGTCGTAACTCCGGAGCAGATCAAGAACCTGCCGGTACAGGGGCGCAACTTCCTAGACCTCGCGCAGCTTGAGCCTGGCGTGCAGCTGCAAAGCGGTGAGTCGTTCGATCCGACCAAGGCCGGTTACTCGGCACTGTCGATTGGCGGCGTTTCGGGCCGTACCACCCGCATCCTTCTCGACGGTTCGGACGTGACGGACGAAACGGTAGGAACGACGATCTTCAACGTGCCTTCGGGCGCGGTAGGCGAGTTCCAGCTGACCCGTTCGACCGGCGATGCCTCGTCGGCGATTACCTCGTCGGGCTCGCTCAACGTGAGCACCCCTACTGGAACCAACAAGTTCCATGGCCAGACCTTCTATACCTTCCAGGACAACGCTGTGGCCTTCGCGGATGCGCCGAACGGGATCGACGCTCCGTTTCAGCGCAACCAGTTCGGTGGCAACATCGGCGGACCGATTCTGAAGGACAAGTTGTTCTTCTTCGCTGATTCCGAACGTATCAAGCAGGACTCGCAGCAGGTAGTGACGTTGGGATCTCAGTTCGCTGACATTAATGCTGCGAACCCCACCTATGGCTCGCCCTTCCGCGACACTTATTCGGTAGGCCGCATCGATTACAACGGTCGCTGGGGTATCCACTATTTCGTTCGTGGAAACTACGAATCGAACAGCGTGGCGTCGACCTACGGGTATGGCTACTCCCTCTATGCAAACCGCGACAACACGCCGGGTATCGCCTACGGCGTAGATTTTGTGACGGGAAACTTCACGCACAGCTTCCGCGGCGGCTATGAGAAGTTCCACAACCTGATTGGCGACCTCACGGCCTCGAATGCCGGCCTCTACAATCCGTTACCTGGAATCGAAATCAACGCTCCGGGCGGTCTGTTCACCGGCCCGAATCTTCTGGCTCCCCAGCAGACCTATCAGTCGGACAAGCAGTTCCGTTACGACGGCAGCTGGACCCACGGACCTCACGTCCTTCGTTATGGCGCTGGCTTCAACCGCATCCTGGGCGGAGGATTCGCCTCTTTCTACGGCCTTGCACCACTGGTTTCGACCAGCCAATCTACAGTTGAACCCGGCGTGACAGGCGCTGCGGGAGACCCGACAACATATTCCGCCGCGGCTGTGACCCTGGGCAATGGACAGGGCTACGACACGGAAATTCCGTCTTTCGGCAAACCAGCAGGTGGCCAGGGCGACTGGCGTCTGGATATGTACATCGCCGATACCTGGAAGATCACTCCGAACCTCACGCTTAACTCGGGTGTCCTCTTCCAGCGCGATACCGGTCGTTCGAACTCGGATGTCGCTCCGATTCCATGCTCGGAAATCGATACCACCGCGACAGGTTTTGCTGCTCCATGTTCCGGAAATCAGCTGATCATGGATCAGTTTGGCCCCGGACTCGGCGACCGTGTCCGCCAGCCCTTCGGCGCGTTCGGTCCGCAGCTTGGTCTTGCCTATGCGCCGCCCACCCTTCATGGCGACACCGTGCTGCGCGCGGCTGCCGGTCTTTATTTCGAAAACTTCGTTTTCAACAACACGCTGTTTGATCGTCCGTTCAAACTTCAGAAGGGTCTGTTCTTCCAGACTGCGGATATCTGCGGCGGTATCAACACGCTGACTCTGCCCGGACAGGGCGCGGTCACCAGCTTCAATGGTGTTCCCATCTCGACCCTGTGCTCCGAGCCTCTCAGTCAGTCGGCTGCTGCTTTCACTGGTCTGCAGCAGGAGTTCCAGGCGGCAACGGCGCTTGTCGGCGCTCAGTCCAACGGCAGTTTTATCGGCAACACGCTGGCGATTCCTGCATCGGCCGGTTATGACGCCTATGCCCCTCACAACTTCGCCACGCCTCGCTCCTTCCACTCCAATTTCGGTATTCAGCAGAAGCTCTTCAATGGTGGAGTGCTGACCGTTGATTACCTTCACCAGGTCGACTGGAAGTTCCAGGAAGCGCTCGACGTAAATCATGTTGGCGCTGCGCGGTATTTCAATCCCGCTGCCGCTCAGGCAGCGATCAGTGCCACGCTGGCCGCTTGCGGCTCGGCGAGCATCGATATCGCGATCGCCTCCTGCCCTGGTCTTCACACTGACTCGGATACGGGACAGGTCACCGGTGCGACCATCACCGACTTTGCCGCAAATGGTCTGGATTCAGGTGTTGCCATCAATGGCGGCTACCCGAGCCCGGGAAACATCGCGTTCGGCGGTGCGAATCCCAATGTCGGACAGGGCCAGTTCCAGTATCCGATGGGACGTTCGGCTTACGATGCGCTGCAGGTCTCGTTCCGCGGCCAGAAGGCGAATCCGTTCAAGGGCGTGGTTGCAGGAAACCTCGAAGTTTCTTATGCCTACTCCCGTTTCGTCACCAACGTAGGCAACAACGCAAGCGCCAGCAACGTGAACGGCAACTCGACATCGGATCAGTACTTTACGCCGGTTGTCTGGGATGCCGATCATCCGACTCGCAACATCGGTCCCGGTACGCTGGACCGTCCTCAGCAGCTGTCCTTCGGTGGCTATCTGACGATGGCTCAGCCGGGCGCCATGCATCGCTTCAGCGCAGGCCCGACGGTCGGTATAATCGCCCACTTCTCGTCGTCGCCTCCGAACAGCCTGACCCTGGATAATCTTTCCGGCGCCAGCGCCCAGATTTTCCAGACAGATATCAACGGTGATGGCCAGACCGGCGATCTCCTCCCGAACAGCGAACCGGGCGCCTATGGCCGGTCCGTTCATCCCGGCAGCCTCAACAAGACGATCACAGCGTTTAACAACAGCTACGCCGGCACATTGACCCCTGCCGGTAAGGCAGTCGTGGGCAGCGGGCTCATGACGACCGCGCAGCTGGCTAAACTCGGTGGTGTTGTCCAGGCGATCGGCACGGCGCAGTCCACGCCGCTTAACTACGGAAACCTGAAGGAGATCGACGCGAACTTCAGCTATCCGATCAAGCTGCCATTTATCTCGGAGTCCGCCAGCATCGAGCCGGCGGTCGCCTTCTACAACGTGGCCAACTTCGCCAACTTCAGCGGAGGTCCGAGCACGATTCTGACCGACGCGAACGACAACGCGGGCAACAGCTATGTCAACACTGCCAGCGGAGCCAGTGATCGCAACCAGTACCGCACCGGCCGCGGTTCGGGCACCTTCAACCTCGGCGGACCCCGTACCTCGGAGTTTTCGCTGAAGTTCAACTTCTAAATACCAATTCGCACTAGGAAAAGGAGGGCGCTTGCGCCCTCCTTTATTTTTGCCGCATCAATTCCAAATCGATTCGGTATCGCAGGCAACCGTCCGAGCGCGGCAACCAACTAACGGTGTAGAGTTGTATCAGGCTTTAGGCAAGCCGCCTGAAATACGTCAACTGAACTACTTAGGCTGATGACTGCTGACATTCTTCTTGTAGATGACAATCAAATCCAGGCAGCAACCAGAAAAGCTGTCCTGAGTGCGCCGGATCGCTTGATCGTCGTCGCCGAGGATGCATTGAAAGCGCTTGAGCTTCTGCAGGATGCAGAGTTCCGCGACTCCCTCGGCTTGATTGTCACCGATCACTGGATGCCAGGCATGAACGGTCCGGAATTTGTCGAAAAGCTTCGGCAGTTCCTACCCGAGATTCCCGTATTGGTCCTGAGTGGTTTTCCTGATGCGGAAGCCGAATACGAAGGCCAGAATGTGGTCTTCCGGTTGAAGCCGTTGGCTCCCGAGCAGCTGCGCTCCCTGGTGAAGTCTTTTCTCGACTCGCAGCCAATGAGCCGTACGGCTTAAGTCCATCTCCGCCCACGTAGTTTGCCGCTGACGGTTTCGTCTGCGACAATGTTTCTTCGACCTGATGCCCACCTTTGGCAGTTTCGCTCTTCTCTTGTCGCTGGCGTTGTGCGCCTACACATTGCTGGCGGGCATCGTCGCCCTGAGGCAGCTTGCCACAGGAGCCCAGGGGCAGATCTCTCCGGAACGGTTGGCGGAAACAGCCCGGCGCTCGGGAATCGCCAGCTTCGTGGCCACGACCGCTGCGGCTTTCGCGCTGGTCTGGGCTGCGTTCAATAACGACTTTTCGGTCGCTTACATCCTCCATCACAGCAACCGGGCACTCCCCGGAGCCTATAAGTTCGCAGCTCTCTGGTCTGGCCAGGAGGGTTCGCTGCTGCTGTGGGCGTGGCTGCTTTCGTGCTACGGGTTTGTGCTGCGGCTCAGGCATAAGGTGGACGTCAAGCTGACGGCTTACGCTTCCACGATTCTGGCGGGTATCCAGGTTTTCTTCCTGCTGCTTTTGAACTTTGCTGCTCCCCCTTTCTCGCTGGTGGGTGGAGCGGTTCCGCAGGATGGTTTCGGGTTGAATCCGTTGCTGCAGTATCCGGAGATGGTGATCCATCCGCCGATGCTGTATCTCGGCTACGTAGGTTTTGCGGTGCCGTTTGCCTTCGCGCTGGGTGCACTGATGATGCGGTATCCGGGTGAGAAGTGGATCCACATCACCCGCCGCTGGACGATGATCACCTGGCTCTTCCTGACCTGCGGCATCTTCCTCGGCGCGCACTGGGCCTACTCCGTGCTGGGCTGGGGCGGCTACTGGGGCTGGGATCCGGTCGAAAACGCCTCGCTCATGCCCTGGCTCACGGGTACGGCCTTTCTGCACTCAGTGATGATGCAGGAGAAGCGCGGCATGATGAAGACCTGGAACGTGTGGCTGATCTTCTCCACCTTCATGCTGGCGATCTTTGGAACGTTGCTGACGCGTTCGGGACTGGTCAGCTCTGTCCATGCCTTTGCGCAGTCCTCGATCGGTTCGTGGTTCTGGGGATTTCTGATCGTAGTGCTGTCGGTTTGCCTGTTCACCTTCATCATGAACCGCGACCACCTGAAGGCCGAGAACAAGCTGGAGTCGCTGGTTTCGCGCGAGTCGAGCTTCCTGTTTAACAACCTGGTGCTTCTGGCCGCCTGCTTCACCGTGCTTTGGGGAACGCTCTTTCCGGTGCTGTCGGAGTACGTGCAGGGCAACAAGGTCACTGTCAGCGGTCCTTTCTACAATCGCGTGGCGGTGCCGATCGGCATTTTCCTGCTCTTCCTCACCGGCATCGGCCCGCTGCTGGCCTGGCGCAGCGCGTCCTTCAAGAGCATCCGCAAGAACTTCATCCTGCCCTGTATCGCCTGGTTTGTGACAGCAGTTGTGCTGATCTCCTGTGGCGTGCACCCGTGGGATATTTTCACCACCAATGAGCAAGGTTCGTTCTATGCCTTCTGGGCGATCTCGATTGGAGCCATGGTGGTAACGGCGATCTCGGCGGAGTTCCTGCGCGGCGCGGGAGTCATCGCCCGCCACACCGGCCAGAACATCTTCGCGGCGATAGTGCAGCTGACACGGCGCAACACCCGGCGTTACGGCGGCTACATCGTGCACTTTGGCGTTGTTGTGATCTTTATCGGGATTTCAGGCCAGGCGTTTAACCGGCAAGTGACGCAGGAACTCGATTTCAAGCAGAGCGTGAGCATAGGACCGTACCGTGTGGAGTGTGCGAGCTACTCGCAGGATTCCAACCCGAATTACGACACCGAGTACGCGCTGCTCGACGTTTATCGCGGCGACAAGAAGGTGACGCAGCTTGCGCCTGAGCAGCGCTTCTACACGGCAAGCCAGCAGCCGCAGACGATGGTTGCCAACCACTCGACGCTGGCCTGGGATCTTTATGTGATCTACGCCGGCAAGAACCCTGACACCGGGCGCCCGATTATCAAGATCTTCCTGAATCCGCTGGTCGCATGGATCTGGATCGGCGTGGGCATCATTGTCTTCGGTACAGGGGTCGCGCTCTTCCCGAATATGACAGCCGCATTCGCAGCCAGCCGGTCTCGTGCAGCCGCTCCGTCCACGGCGATCGTGCAGGGTGGCGACTGATGCAGCGCCTGTTGCGTGTCTTCGCGCTGTGCCTGGTTGCGGTGATGGTAATGGGAGCGGCCGATGTGCAGACCCGTTACAACGATCTCGGCCACAAGGTGATGTGCACCTGCGGATGTGGACAGGTGCTGCTCGAGTGCAATCATCTTGGTTGCCCTTCGCTTTCGCGCGAGAGCGACGAACTGAAGACCGCGCTCAGTCGCGGCGATAGCGACAACACAGTCCTTGTCGCTTTCCAGAATGAATATGGCCCGACAGTGCTGGCTGCTCCCATGCTGACGCGCTTCAGCATCGTGGCGTGGATCATGCCTCCGCTGCTGCTGGCGCTGGGTATTTTTGCAACGGTAGTGCTGGTGCGCCGCTGGAGGCAGCGAGCGGCGGCTATGCCGGTTCCGGTGAGGTCACCGCAATTCATGGCGATGCGCGAAAAGATTCGTAAGGAGACAGAGCTGTGATCGTTGTGGCGTGCGGCCTTCTTCTGCTGGTACTGCTGGTGTATGTCTTCTATCCGGAGCGTCATGTCGAGGCGCAGCGCCAGAAGACGCGTCTTGAATATCTGCATGAGCGCAAGGATGTGCTGTACGAAAATCTGCGCGACCTGAATTTCGAATATCGTGCAGGCAAATTTGTGCAGGACGACTACGCCGCGCAGCAGGCCGATCTCGAAAACGAAGCCGCCGAGGTGATGGCGGAGATCGAATTGCTTGAAGCTCAGCCCACGCGCTGAGCTTTTGCCTATACTGAAGGACGTTATGAGATCTCTTCTCCGCATGCGCTCTGGCGCAGCCTTTGTCCTTGCCGCGTCTCTGCTGGCATCGTTTGCAGCCGCCCAGGCCGCGACCGTGACGGGAAACGTCACCAATAAGACGAACAACAAACCCGCCGCTGGCGATGACGTCGTGCTGATCGCACTGGCGCAGGGCATGCAGGAGGCAGGCCGCACCAAGACCGATGCGAAGGGGCACTTTTCCATCGAGGTGCCGGACGGCGGTATGCACCTGGTGCGTGTGGACCACGAGAAAGCGGCCTATTTCGAGCCACTGCCTCCCGGCACGAACACGGTGAATGTGGATGTCTACGACGTCGAGCCGAAGGTGGCCGGCGTGTCCACCGAGGCGGATGTCATGCGGATCGAAGCTGGCCCGCAGGGGCTGCACGTGGTGCAGAACTATTTCGTAAAGAACGAATCGACGCCGCCGAAAACACAGTTCAGCAAGGCAGCATACGAGATCTTCGTGCAGCCGGATGCGAAGATCGAAGCTTCGGCCGCGATGGGTCCGCAGGGAATGCCGGTTGCCTCATCGCCGATTCCAGCGGGCGATAAGGGCCACTACGCCTTTGTCTTTCCGATCCGCCCCGGAGAGACGCGCTTCCAGCTGAGCTACACGCTGCCGTACAGCGGCAGTTACAAATTCACCCCCAGGATCTTCATGCCGGCTGACAACGTCGCCATCATGCTTCCGAAGAGCATGAAGTTCGAAGGCAGCCCGGCATTTGCCGCCGCCGATGTCGAAGCCAGCGCACAGACCTTCCTCGCGAAGAATGTGCAGCCTTCGCAAAACCTGGAGTTTACCGTTTCAGGCACCGGTGCGATGCCGCGCGATTCGCAGCAGGCCGGCGGCGCCGCGGGCGCCCAGGGAGCGCAGCAGGGAAGCGGCGATCAGACCTCGGCGGCAAGCGACAACCGTCCGGGCGGCGGCCTGGGGAATCCCATCGACACTCCCGATCCGCTGCAGAAGTATAAGTGGTGGATTCTCAGCGGGCTCGCAATTCTGCTGGTGATTGCAGCAGCGTTCCTTCTCCGGAGCAAGCCTGCGGGAACTGCTCCCGCCACGGCGGCTCCTTCGCCCTTGACGCCGACTCCGCAGTTTGCGGTGCTCCCGAAGACTGCGGGCGCTGGACGCGAAGGACTTCTGGCTGCTCTCAAAGAAGAGCTGTTTGCGCTCGAAACAGAGCGGCTTGAAGGGAAGATTACCGAAGCCGAATACGCGGAGTTGAAGGCTGCGCTCGAGACCGTGTTGCGCCGTGCGCTTGGCCGCCAGCCGGTGGTTTAGTCTTTAAAACCTTGCATAAAAGCCTCGATCCCTATGGGATCGAGGCTTTTACATCTTCACCAAACGCCTTTTCGAAGAACCTGACAATGCGTTGGCGTCCGTCAAAGCCATGCCACGGTTCGGGGCTGGGATTGCCGAAGATGCCGATCGCAAGCGGTCCGTGATCTTCGCGAGGATATTGCACCATCTCTACCGGCACCTTCATCTGCCAGAGCGCGCGATACATTTCAAGGCTCTGCCCAAGCGGGTCGGTGCGGTCGGCTTCGCCCTGGATCAGCATGAAGGGTGTCTTCGCTTTGCTTGCGCCGGCGAGCGGGCTCTGCTTCCACGCGTCCGCCATATGATCCCAGGGATAGCCGTAGAACCAGCGGTCATAGTAGGAGCCGGCTTCGGTGCCGTATTCGCTGAACTGGTCGATCACCGGAGCCATGCTGATGACGCCTTTAAAGCGGTCGGTCTTGCCCTCGACAAAGCCCGCCATTTCGCCGCCGTAGCTGTAGCCCATCAGACCCATCTTGTTTGTATCGACAGGAAATTTCGCGACGACTGTATCGACTCCGGCCATGATGTCCCGATAGTCGGCTCCTCCAAGGTCGTTCTTGTTGGCCGCTGCGAACGAAGCTCCGTAACCGGTGCTTCCGCGCGGATTGGTGCGCAGCACGGCCCATCCCTGCCCGATGAGGAACTGTATCAGCGGGTAGTAAGCATCTTCGAAGGCTCCGGTCGGTCCGCCGTGCACATCGACCACGAGCGGCACCTTGCCGGACTTTGCCTGCGGCGGCAGATAGAGAAGACCCTCGATGGTCAACCCTTCATTGGTCCACGAAACAAGCTGCGATGCTGCACTCGGCCAGTTTGCTGGCACCATCGCAGGAGTATCGAGAGTGTGCGCGCTGCGACCGGGCTTTTCCGCGAAGTAAAGCGCAGGCGGTTGCGTGCTGCTCGACCCAATCCAGACCCAGCCCGAGTGCGAAGCGTTGGTGTTCCACTGCGTAACCGTGGCAGTTTCAAATGGAATCGGTTCGAATTTCGCATTATCCGATCTTGGATCGATCCGCATTGCGCCGAGACGTGTGCCTACCTGCACCGGGACAAGGACACCACTTCCATCTGTCAAAGGCGGCTCGTGATATACGGTGCCGCCGAACTTCGCTGTCAGGTTGCGAAGACTGCCATCAGCAAGGCTCAGCGCATAGACATCGTGATAGCCGGGAGGCGCGTCCTGCTCAGCCTGCGCCGATAGGATGAATTGTTTGCCGTCTTCCGACCACACGCCACTCTGTGCCGTCGGCGGCAGTTTCTCGATCTGAGTGGGATGCGTCAAATCGTTCGTCGAGACCATCCAGCCTTTGTTGGCAGGCTGCAGATCTCCCGCGCCATTCATCGGGCCTGAAATGGCAATCAGCCGGTCGCCCTGCTTGCTCCATGCAACGCTTTCGACATTTGGAGCGATGGACACCGGGTTCAGCTTCTCGTCGCTCATGCTGAGCAGGTAGAGGCGCGAGCCGTGTTCGCCATGATCGACCCACACCGCGTCGGCCTTTTCGTCGTGCTGCTTCTTCTCGCCGGGCGTCTCAGGATCCTCGGCGAGTATGGCGATGAATTTTCCATCGGGAGACACGCTGTAGTTTTCGACATCGATTGGTAGCCGCTCTGCCTTCGTCTCTTTCGCGTCCTTGCGTGGCGGAACCGCATCGGCCTTATCGGATTCATCGACAGGCGGCGCGATCTTCAGATCGTAAGGGCGCGCCTCGCCCAGTTCCATCGGCAGGCGGTAGAGCTGCGTGTGGTCGCCGCGATGCGCGAGGAAGAGAATGCCGTCGCCGTCGGGCATCCATTGGCCGCTGAACTCGCCTCGCTTCGCACTGGCGGGGCTCCAGGTGAGCTGGCGGGACTTGTTGGTGCGGATATCCACGAGCCATAGGTGGCTCTTTGCTCCGTCGGCAGTCGAATCAGCAATCTGCACGAGGACGCTATGGCCGTCTGGCGAGAGCTTTGGCTGCGTCATCGAGCGTACGTGGCGCAGGTCCTCATTACTGGGAAAGCGAGCCTGGTCGGCGGCAAATGCGACAGCAGGTAAAGCAGTGCATAGCGTCAGAAACGCGAAAGAACGAAAGGATGTCACCATGCGGTACAGCATACCGTTTGTCCGGCAACTTCACTAGCTGGAAACAGATAGACTTGAGCCATGCTGCACATCCTCAATCCCATTCCCGCCGAGAGCATTCGCCTGATCGTCTTCGACCTCGATGGCACGCTGATCGACTCGCAGGTAGACCTCGCTAACTCGGTGAACGCGATGCTGACACAGATGGGACGACAGGCGTTGCCCCAGGCCGTGATCGCGACCTATATCGGAGATGGCGCAGGCATGCTGGTGCGACGCGCGCTGGGCGATCCCGCGGATGAGCACCTGGTGGAGGATGGTCTGAATCGCTTTCTCGCCTATTACCGCGAGCACAAGCTGGACAATACCTACGTTTATCCCGGAGTCTTCGAGTCTCTCGGTGCTCTGCGCCTGCTGCACGACGGCAGCGAGAGAAAAATGGCGGTGCTGACGAATAAGCCGATCGGGCCATCGCTCGCCATCTGCGAAGCTCTCGGACTAAGTCCCTATTTCTTCCAGATTTACGGCGGGAATAGCTTTCCGACAAAAAAACCTGACCCCGAAGGGTTAATCACCCTGATACGCGAAGCAGGTGTGGAACCCGCGCAAACACTGATGATCGGCGATTCCGAGGTCGATATTCTTACTGCGAGGCGGTCTGGAGCGTGGGCACTGGGTTGCCGATTTGGACTTTCATCGCATACATTGGAAACCATACCTTCTGACTGCATGGTCGATGCAGCATCAGAGTGGGCGGCGGCATTACGGCTGTCCAGGACAACATAAATAACTTCGACCGCCAATTCTTCGGAGCCATCTACGCGACATTCTGCACAGGCACGCTAATGCTGCCTGCTGTTTGTATTTTTGTTCTGCCAGTCGGTTCTAGTACTACAGGTCAATCTGGCTAACCCACGAACCAGCCGGTTCGGGCCTCCATCTTGTTGTCTTGAGGAGAAGACCTTGCGTTCTTGCGTCCTGATCTCCGCGCTTTTAGCGTGTCCGATTCTTTCTGCCCAGGCTCCTGCCGCTTCGCCTGCCGCGCTTGCCGCCGCAGCCAAAACTGCTTCTGTGAATGGAACTGTAGCTGACGAGAGTGGAGCCATCATTCCGGGTGCGCAGGTCGTTATAACGGATGCCGCAGGGAAGACCATCGCATCGGCGACGACGGATGCAGCTGGCGCCTTCCGCATTCCTGTTCAGGTCTCCGGGACTTACAGTATCTCGGTGACGCTTGCAGGCTTTCAGCCGTACAGCACTGGTGTATCGATCGAGGCGGGCAAGTCTCCCAGCGCGATGAAGATCACGCTGGCGGTTGCGACTTCGGTGCAGCAGGTCGAGGTGAATGCCGGTTCGCAGACTGACCTGACGGCGACCGAGAACAACGGTGACACCTCGACCATGTCGGCGAAGGACATCAAGGATCTCCCCGTCTTCGACAACGACCTTGTCACCGCGATGGGAAGCTTTCTCGATGCCGGGCAGGCTGGCACAGCAGGCTCGGGCCTGATGGTCGATGGCGTCGAGGCCAATCGCGCCATGGTCTCGCCTTCGGCGATCCAGGAAGTGCACATCAACCAGGATGCCTACTCCGCGCAATATTACAACCCCGGCCGCGGACAAATGGAGATCATCACCAAGCAGTCCACTGACACGTATCACGGCCAGTTCAACTTTACCTTTCGTGATGCAGCGCTCAATGCGCAGCAGGGCTTCTCGCCGACCAAGGCACCGGAGCAGCGGCGCATCTACGAAGGCAATCTGACCGGTCCGGTCGCGCACCTCAAGAACACAATGTTCCTCTTCTCGTTCAACCGCGCCGAGGAAGACCTGACCTCGGTGGTGAATGCGACGGTCGCGCCGACGACCGATAATCCAAGCGGCATCTACAACGTCAACGTGCCCTCGCCGACACGCGATACCGAGTTCTCGATCCGCGTAGGACACCAGTTCAGCGATAAGAACAGCGCTTCGCTGATGTACGCCTATCAGGACGCGACCAATCGCAACAGCGGCATCGGCAACCAGACGCTGCCTGAAGCGGGATATAACACCGAGACCCGCGAAGACGACCTGATCTTCCACAACGACTACATCATCTCCGCGTCGAAGCTGAACCAGTTCTCGCTGGTGGGGGAGAGAACCTACTTCCCGATGTCGGACGTGCAGGAAGGCCCGCGCCTGGTTGTGAACGGCAACTACGTCGGCGGCAGCGCGCAGACCGACCAGGTAGCCAGCGAATACAACGTGCGCGGCAGCGATATCGTTACGTGGACGCAGGGACCGCACAACCTGAAGTTCGGCGTAAACCTGCCGCACCTGAGCCGCCGCGTCTTCGACGACAACACCAATCGCGCTGGCACTTATACCTACAGCCCGACGTACGCAGCAGACGGCTCGGTGATCGCCACCTCGATCCAGAATGAGCAGGCCGGCAACCCCTCCGGCTACACCGCCAAAGAAGGACAGGTCCGCTTCGTCTATCACCAGCAGGAGACCGGCGCCTTCGTCCAGGACCAGATCAAGCTGACGCACCGCTTCTCGCTGACTCCCGGCCTGCGTTACGACTGGCAGAACTTTCTCAGCAGCGATGTGAACAACTTTTCGCCGCGCCTGTCGTTCGCGCTGGTGCTCGATCAGAAGCATGAGATGGTGCTGCGCGGCGGTGGCGGTGTTTACTACGACCGCATCGGCTCCAGCCCTACACTCGACATTGCACGTTATGAACACGCAGAGCTTCGCCTGTTCCAGATCTCTTCGAACCAGCAGTCGCTCTGCTATCCCATCTCCGATTGCGTGAATGAGGAGACGCTTGCGCCTTCGCTCGTCGAGCGCGCGCCAGGCATCAAGACGCCTTACCAGATCAACTACGGTATTTCGCTCGATCGCAAGGTCGGCCAGGGCGGAACGATTTCCATCGGCGGACGCATGAATCGCGGCGTCGATCTCTTCCGCTCGATCGACATCAACGCGCCGCTGCCGCCGAACTATTCAGGCCGTCCCGACGCAGCCATCTCGCAGTATCGGCAGATTCAGTCGGCAGCCACGCAGAATGGCTCGGCTCTCGACATCAACTATCGTGGCCGCCTCAATCGCTACTTCACCGGCTTCGCCTGGTACACATGGAGCCACTACGGCAACAACACCAGCGGCATCAGCTGGTTCCCGCAGAACCAGCAGGATCCGAAAGCGGAGTGGGGCCCTGCCGACTGGGACCAGCGCAACCACTTCGGCTTCTACGGCATGTTCAACCCGGAGCACCTGCTCAACCTTGGTGTGGGTGTCTTCGCGAACAGCGGCAAGCCGTGGACGGTGCTGACCGGTACCGACGCATACGGAGATAACCTCTTCAACGCGCGTCCCGAAGGCGTTGCGCGTAACTCGGAGATCGGTCCCGACTACGCCGACCTCGACCTCCGCTGGGGATACGACTTCAAGCTGCAGCCGAAGGAAACCGACAAGAGCCCGACCATCGGTGTCTCGGTGTCATCGTTCGACGTGCTGAACCATCTGAACGGCTCTTACGTCGACACGACGCAGGGCAGTGAAGACTTCGGCCAGGTGACCAGCGCACTGCCTCCGCGCAGGGTGCAGCTGGCCATGCGTTTGAACTTCTAACTCACCTCGGTCTTCAGGTGTTTAAGGAAGGCCTGCTGTACCCGATTGAACGATCGTCCTCGCAGGGTTGCGGCGACGATCGTTCTCGAGGCCTGCGCATCGCCGATCTTCACGTAGCAGCAGGCGACGCCGCGATCGACGGCCATCTCCGGCACAAGCGATACGCCAATACCTGCCGCAACCATGCCAAGCAGGCTGCTGAACTGCCCACTCTCGAAGGCGATCTTGGGATTCAGGTGTGCGCGTGTGCAGGCGGCGATGCTGATATCGCGAAAGCAATGGCTGTCGCGCAGCAGCACGAAGGGTTCCCCGCGAAGCTCCTTCAACGAAAGGCTCTTGGACGCTGCACGCGGATGGTTCTTCGGCAGCGCGGCGAAAAGCGGCTCGGTGCGCAGGGTGATCAGCTCCAGATCCTTGTGCCGCAATGGAAGCGAAAGAATTGCAAGATCGATCGCGTGATTACGCAGGCTTTCAAGCAGCACCGGCGTGGTCTCTTCAACAATCCGCAGCTTCGCTTCCGCATACTTTTTCGAAAACCCTGCGACCTGCTTGGGAATGATGTAAGGCGCGATGGTTGGAATTACTCCAACCGTGACGCTGCCGCGAACGTCGGCCTTCTTGTCTTCCACCTCGCTGCGGGCCGCCTCCATCTGATGCAGGATGGATCGTGCGTAAGGCAGGAAGGTCCGGCCGGCCTCTGTAAGACGGACACTGCGTCCGAGCCGGTCAAAAAGCCGGGAGCCGAGATCCTCTTCCAGTTTTGAAACCTGTTGGGAAAGCGAGGGTTGAGCGACATGGCATCGTTCGGCGGCGCGGCTGAAGCTGCCAGTGTCGGCGATTGCGCAGACATAGCGCAGTTGATGGAATTCCATAGGTAATGCCTATGCTCCTCTGGGTAACTATAAGCTTTTCGTGGGCTAATGTCTGCCCAGGTCCGGCTCGGTCACAGACCCTGAGAAATGTCAGGATGCTTTCGGGGAGCCTGTTATCTGTCTCTCACATCTCTTAAAATTGGAGATGTGGATTTCCAACTAGTCAGCGACTACAAGCCTCGTGGCGACCAGGCCACTGCGATTCCCGAGCTCGTGAGCGGCATTGCCTCGGGTGAAAAGCACCAGGTTCTGCTTGGCGTGACCGGCTCGGGCAAGACCTTCACGATGGCAAAGATCATCGAAGAGCTCAACCGCCCCGCTCTGATCCTTGCGCACAACAAGACGCTCGCCGCGCAGCTCTTTCACGAGTTCAAGCAGTTCTTCCCCAACAACGCTGTCGAGTATTTCGTCTCCTACTACGACTACTATCAGCCCGAGGCTTACATCCCGTCGGGCGATCTGTATATCGAGAAGGAAGCCACGATCAATGAAGAGCTCGATAAACTGAGGCTCTCCGCGACGCGCTCGCTGTTCGAACGCCGTGACGCGATCATCGTGTCTTCTGTCTCGTGTATTTACGGTCTCGGTTCGCCGGAAGCTTACTATGGCATGCTCCTGCTGCTCGAGAAGGGCCAGAAGATTCGCCGCGAAGACATCACGCGCAGGCTGGTCGAGATTCTCTATGAGCGAAATGATGCGGATTTCCGCCGCGGAACCTTCCGCGTGCGCGGCGATGTGATCGAAGTTTTTCCAACGTACGACGAGAATGCTTTCCGCATTGAACTCTTCGGCGACGAGATCGATTCACTCGCGCAGATAGATCCTTTATTCGGGACGGTAAAGCAAAAGTACGCGCGCCTGCCGATCTATCCGAAGAGCCATTACGTGGTGCAGCCCGAGCGCAAGAAATCGGCAATGGAGTCGATCCTTTCGGAACTCGAAGAGTGGGAAAAGGATCTGGAAGGGCAGGGAAGGCTGGTCGAATCGCAGCGTATTCACCAGCGCACGCGCTTCGATCTTGAGATGATCAAGTCGGTCGGGTATTGCCATGGCATCGAGAACTATTCGCGGCATTTCTCAGGGCGCCTGCCCGGCGAGCCGCCGCCGACGCTGCTCGACTACTTCCCGCAGGATTACCTGATCTTCATCGACGAGTCGCACGCAACAGTCCCGCAGATTCACGGCATGTGGCATGGAGATCGTTCGCGCAAGCAGAACCTTGTGGACTACGGCTTCCGCCTGCCTTCGGCGGTCGACAACCGTCCGCTGAAGTTCGACGAGTTTGAGAACCGTGTGAACCAGGTGATCTATGTATCGGCGACGCCCGGACCGTATGAGCTGACGAAGTCCGCAGGCGTTGTCGTCGAGCAGATTATTCGCCCCACGGGCCTGATCGATCCTGAAGTCGAGATCCGCCCCATTCGCGGCCAGATCGATGATTTGCTTGCGGAGATTCGCGATCGTGCCGCGAAGAATGAGCGTGTACTGGTGACGACGCTGACCAAGCGCATGGCGGAAGATCTCGCAGGCTATTACTCCGAGGTGGGCGTGCGCTGCCGCTATATGCACTCCGAGATCGAAACGCTCGAGCGCGTGCGCCTGCTGCGCGATCTGCGCAAGGGTGAATACGATTTGCTCATCGGCATCAACCTGCTGCGCGAAGGGCTCGACCTGCCGGAGGTATCGCTGGTCGCGATTCTCGATGCAGACAAGGAAGGCTTTCTGCGCTCGAGCGGATCGCTGATCCAGACGATCGGCCGCGCCGCACGCCATGTGAACGGGCGAGCCATTCTTTACGCGGATCGCATGACCGATTCGATGAATAAGGCGATCGGAGAAACCAATCGCCGCCGTGAAACGCAGCGTGCCTATAACGAGGAGCACGGCATCACGCCAACGTCGGTGATTCGCGCAGCCGATATGTCTCTCGCGAAGATTCTCAAGGCAGAGTACGCAGACCTGAGCGAAGAGACCGAGACGATGCCGGACTTCAAATCGCAGCAGGAGCTGGATGCTCACATCACGAAGCTCGAGACGGAGATGCGCGAGGCAGCGAAGAAGTTCGAGTTCGAAAAGGCTGCAAAGCTGCGTGATACGGTGAAGGAACTTCGCACGAAGGAGTTTCTTTTCAGCTGAAGTTGCAGCAAGCAAGGTTGTCATCCCGAACGAAGTGAGGGACCTGCTTTTCCCTCGCGGAAGAAAAATGCAGGTCCCTCACTTCGTTCGGGATGACAATTCGGGACTACAAGAGCTATTCCACTAGTGAACGCTGATGTCGCCCGAGCCGGTGCTGACGCGTACGGTGGGGCCTCCGCCATTCACTTCGCCTGTGATGTGGTGCTTGCCCAGGTTGCCGTGTACAGAGATTGGCGGGTCGCTCTGAATATCTCCCGAACCGGTCGAAGCATCGAGCGTGAACTTCGCACTCGTGCCGACGACTAGCTTGACCGAGCCGGAGCCGGTATCGAGCTTCCAGTCCGAGCCTGGGTGGCCCGCGACTTCGATATCACCCGAACCGGTGCGGGCATAGAGTCCACCGTTTACACCTTGCAGGCGCACGCTGCCGCTGCCGGTCTGCGCCTTCACGTCATGTCCTTCGCTGATGGAAGCGCGAATATCTCCGGAGCCGGTGTCGAGCGACACTTCGCCCGCGAGACCGTCAGCATCGATCGAGCCTGAACCTGTGCCCGCCTTCAAAGGCCCCCCAAGCTGCGAGATATGTATATCGCCTGAGCCGGAGTGCGCTTCCAGATTGGTACCTTTCGGCGTGGTGATGTCGTAGTCTATCGAGACATTCTTCACTTCCATGTTGTGCCCGACAGAGATGCTGTCGCCATTCTGCTGGATCGGAGGATTCGAAACGACCTGCTGCACGCGGTCTTCCGCCGACGCGCCGAACCCAAAGCCGTTGGCATGAACATGGCCGATGATGTGCACCTCACTGCCGGAGCCCGGGATGACGTGAATGTACCCCGAGCCTGTGTTCACGTTGAGCGAGGTGGTGCCGCTAACGTGAAGACTCTTCTCGAAGCGGCCGTCGGCAGCCAGCAGGGCTGCCGGAGAAATCGCCATGACGGCGAGTGCGATCCATTGAAAACTGCGCATCGTAAAGCCTCCTTACAATCGTTCGTTTGGCTACTGCTGCAGCACGACCGTGTCGCCTTCCTTCAGGCCATCTGTGATTTCGGTCCTGCTGCCGTTGGTGATGCTGATCTTCACAGCAACCTTGCGTTGTCCGTCTTTCTGCTTCGCATCCGGTACGAAGACAGACGCATTCTTTTCGGCGTCATAGACCAGCGCCTGCGTCGGAACCGACAGAACGTTCTTGTCGTCCTTGATGACGATCTCGGCGTTGGCGGTCATATTCGCCTTTAACTCGCCGGTTGGGTTGTCGATAGAGACGCGGACTTCAAATGTAGTGACGTTGTCTTTCTCTACGCCGAGCGGTGCGATCTTCGTGACTTTGCCGTTGAAAATCTTTCCGGGGAAGGATTCCACGCGAATGCGTGCAGGCTGGCCCATATAGACGTGGCCGATGTCTGCTTCATCGACCTTGCCGTTTACGTACACCTGCGTCGTGTCGCCGAGCGTCATGACGAGTGTTGCCGTAGATCCGAGCACGAGGATCGAACTGACTGCGTCGCCCACCTCTACGTCGCGTGAGAGTACGACACCGTCCATCGGCGAGGTGATGGTGGTGTAACTCAGTTGTTCGTTGAGCTGATCGAGACCGGCCTGCGATTGCTGCACCTGCGCTTCGGCCTGCTTGAGACGCGCCGAGTCAACGCCGATCTGTGCCTGGGCCGTTGCCTGCTTGTTCTTCATCGCGAGGTAGTCGCGCTGCAGGTTGTCGAGTGTCTGCTGCGAAACGACGCCCAGCTTCAGCAGCTTGATATTGCGCTCGTAGGCTTCTTCGTACATGGGGAGGTCAGGCGCAGCAGCAGTGACCTTGTCCTGTTCAATCGATTGCCGGGCGGTGATGACATTGGCCTGCGCCGAAGCGAGCTGCGCTTTCTGCGCGGCTACCTGTGCTTCGATCTCCTGGCGGTCGAGCTGCGCCAGTATCTGGCCGCGCTGTACATGCTGGTTGATGTCGACGAAGAGCTTCTCGACCAACCCGCTGGCCTTTGACTTCAACTCGACCTTGGTGATGGGTTGAATCTTGCCGGTGGCCACGACGCTGCGCGAAATATCGCCACGCGTGACCTTGGCCAGCCTGCCCGATTCAATCTTCGCGCTGCCACGATGCGCGGCGAAAGCAATCCCTGCCAGCGCCACGATGAGCAGCACTGGGATTCCGATCCATAACAAACGTCTTCTTTGCTTCCGCGGCGCTGCCAAGGTACTGCCTCCAGTCAGGCCGGTCCTGTCGACCCGCCAAAGAGAATACGCAAGGCATTTGACTAAGGTTCCCGAGTCTTTGTGAGGCCTGGGTGAATTTATAGGTCTATTTTTTCAATTTCTTCGCCAGGATTTTGCGGTACAGGCCGCATTCCGCCTCGCGCGGAGGTTTCTGAGTGGCTTCCGCCGAACCGTCCTGGTGGAAGTGGAGGGTAGCTCCCCGTTTGCCAAACTCTGGCCAGGGCACGCCGTTATCCCCATTTGGATTACCGGTCTTCGCAAAGTTGGTCCAGTAGGTCTCGATCACATCCGAGATGTGGTCATCTGTCGCGTTGAACTGCCCAGAGATATTGCCCGTCTTCGGATAGTAGCCGAAGACATAAGGAAGCTCCCCTGAATGCATCGCGCCCTTGGCTTCCTGCCCCGGAATGGCATGCTCGAACTGGTAGCGATAGACCTTCTTCTGCACCTTCGTCTGCCATTGCGCTTCCACCGTGGCAGAGCAGCGATGAACGAAGTCCGTCGCCCACTGGACATCCGCGGAGCCGTAAAGTGGATCGTTCGTTCCGCTTCCGTTCCCGGCGTAGCCATAAATTTTGAGCGCCTGCGATGCATAGGGTTCAGCCATCTTGCTTAGTTGCGTGCGCTGCGACTCGGCATCTCCTGCAAAGCTCAATTCTTGCGCGTTGTTTCCGATGATCATGGGCAGCGGGTACTGGCGGCCAGAGTGAAAGACCTTCACGGGCTGTTCGAAGATGATTCCTCCATCGATATCCAGACCACCGAGGGTTTCATGCGCCGAATCCGGTTTGGAGAGAGCCTGCAGAATCTCATCGGTCGAGAGACCGCGCAGATAAGAGAGTGCTCCTGCACCGGAAGGCGCGTTCATCATCGCGGCAAACTTCTCGCCTGCCTGTTCTTCCTCGGCGAGTGTGGCAACAGGAACTGTAACCGCATTGCCGCTTTCGAGAATTACCTTCTGAAACAGGCCCTTCGCCGGAGCGGTCATCAGCATATTCGCGTCCCACGCGCCGGCCGACTGTCCAAAGAGCGTCACGTTGGCCGGGTCGCCGCCAAAGGCCGTAATGTTCCGGTGCACCCATTCGAGCGCCAGCAACTGATCCATCAGCCCATAGTCACCGGAGCTGTGCCGCGGCGACTCTGCAGTGAGTTCGGGGTGGGCAAGAAATCCAAAGACGCCGAGCCGGTAGTTCAGCGTGACGAGAATGACACCATGATTGACCAGTTTTCCATCGCGATAGAGTTCGCTTGAGGCGGTGCCGCCTGCGTTCCCTCCGCCATGAATCCAGACCATGACCGGGAGCGGCTTTTTGACTGGCCATTCCGGCACCATGACGTTTACAAACAGGCAGTCCTCTTTGCCCTTGGCCGCGTCATCTTTGTTCCAGTCGCCTAATGACTGTTGCGCGCAGGGTGCGCCGAAGGCCGTTGCATCGCGGACGCCCTTCCACGCCTTCACGGGAATCGGAGGCTTCCAGCGAAGGTCGCCGATCGGAGGCTGAGCATAGGGAATCCCTAGAAACTGCACGCCACCGTTAGCCCTTGGAGCTCCCTGGACACTGCCGGCCATGGTTGCCACAACGAGGTCCTGGGCATTTGCAGCGGCTGTCAAAAATGCTGCGGTGACGATTACGAATAGAACCAGGGACCGGGCAAAGATTTTTCGCAATGAATTTCTCCCGCAAAGCAGCGTAAGCGGGATTCTATCAGCCGCGTATACGAGGATTGACGACAAGGTAGAGAGCGTCCGTTACCAGGTTCACGAGGACATAGGTGAGGCCGACCGCGAGGATGCAGCCCTGCAGCAGAGAGTAATCGCGATTCGAAATTGCAGAAACGGTAAGGCGTCCGATGCCCGGCCAGCTGAAGATGGTCTCTGTCACAATCGCCCCAGCAAGCAGCGCGCCGAACTGAAGGCCGATCAACGTGATGATGGGAATCAGCGCATTGCGCAGGGCGTGCTTATAGACAACCGTTGTCTCAGGCAGTCCCTTGGCGCGCGCCGTGCGGATGTAGTCCTGCCCAAGCTCTTCGAGCATCGCGGTGCGCACCATGCGGGTAAGAATCGCAGCCAGCGCCGTACCCATGGTGAACGCGGGAAGCACCAGGTGCAGAACATCGCCTGCTCCGCTTACCGGCAGCCAGCCGAGCTTGATCGAGATAAGCAGAATGAGGATCGGACCAAGCGCAAAGCCGGGAAACGACAGCCCGAAGAGGCTGACGACTCCCACTGCCTGATCCTGCCATTGTCCGCGCCGCAGGGCAGAGAACACCCCGGCGGGAATCGACAGAACAAGCGCAAGGATGAGCGCGGCTACGGTCAGCTCCGCAGTATAGGGATAGCGCGTCAGCACCAGGTGAGTGACGGTATCGTTCAGGCGCAGCGAATGGCCAAGGTCTCCATGCAGCACGCCACGCCAGTAGTGAATGTATTGCTGGCCAAGCGGCTCGTCGAGTCCGTAGGTGTGGCGCAGCGCGGCGATGTCAGCCGGGCGCGCACCTTCGCCCAGCATCTGCTCGATGGGGTCGCCGGGCACAAGGTGGATCAGTAGAAAGACAATCGACACCACCAGCCAGACCACTGGAACCGTGTACAGCAGACGAAAGAGCAGCGCACGCAGTGCGCGGGGAATCTTCATCAGCTTGCGCTCTCGAGCGCGCCCGGTGCGCTTGTCGTTTCTGTTTCCGCAGGCAGGGACGTTTTTTCGATGCGCACGCGGCTGATACGATTTCCGGCCATCTCGATGATAGTGAACTTGCGGCCCTCGTACTCAACGATTTCGCCGCCACGCGGAATGCGCCCCAGCCGCGCCAGCAGAAATCCTGCGAGCGTTTCGACGCCGCCGTCGCGCGGCAGACTCCAGCGCATCTGCGTCTCCAGGTCGCGCAGGTTCACGCTGCCATCGAGAATGAGTTCACCACTCGCATTCGTGAGCGCGGTGCGTGCAGCAATATCGAACTCGTCGTCGACCTCGCCGATCAACTGCTCGATGGCGTCTTCGACCGTGACCAGTCCGACCGTCGATCCAAACTCATCGACGACGATAGCAAGATGTCTGCGGCGCGCCTGGAACTCGTGCAGCAGATCGAGCACCGGCTTGGTTTCAGGTACCACCAGCACTTCGCGCATCACCTGTTTCAGGCGCAGGTCTACAAATGGCGCGTCGGCAAAACGGGTACGCGCCGAAGCGCGAAAGTGCATGAGCCGCGAAATGTCCTTGGAATAGACCACGCCGACGACGTACTCGGGGCCGCGCGCGGGGTCGTAGACGGGCACGCGCGAATGCATCTCTTCGACGATGCGGGCGCTGGCTTCTTCGATAAGGAGATCAAAAGGCAAGGAGAAGATGCGGCGTCGCGGCGTCATGATCTCGCGCGTCGGCACCTCGTTCACTTCCACTGCACGATGGATCAGAGACTCCTGGTATTCGGGCAGCATGCCATTACGTCGTGCCGCCGTGGCAATCAGCTTCAGCTCTTCCGGAGAATGAGCGGAGCTCTCGTGCGCCAGCGGTGTACGGAAGAGCCGTAGAACCAGTTGAGCCGACCGGTTCATCAGGCGAACCGCAGGTCGCGTCAGCTGGATGAAAACTTCCATCGGACCAGCTACGGTCGCGGCCATCTGGTCGGTCTTGCGCAGCGCGAGCGCCTTTGGCACCAGCTCGCCGAGCAGCACGTGGAAGTATGTGATGAAGGCAAAGCCGAGCGGAACTGCGATCAGGTGCGCATAAAGGTGGGCGTGAGGAACACGGTCGAGCCAGGCTTCAATGATGGCGGCAACCACGGGCTCGCCGATCCAGCCAAGAGCGAGGCTGCAAAGCGTGACGCCGAGCTGCACGGCGGGAAGAAAGTCGTCGAGGTGTTCCTGCAGGCGGCGCACTGCCTTGGCGCCAGGCAGGTGCTGCGCGATCAACTGCTCCACGCGTGTTTCGCGCACACTCACCAGCGCCAGTTCGGCCGCGACAAAGAAGCCGTTGGCCAGGATGAGTACTACGATGGCGACGCCACGAAAGAGCAGTAACTCAAGCATTGGATTTCACTAGTTTACAGCGTTGGATCGGTAACGCAGTCGTTAGAGCGTCGCGCGGATCGCCTCGGCATATCGCTGCGGCAGCTTCCGCGTCTGCATGTTCTTGTCGACCGTAACGTGCGTCGTCTCCGCTTCGGCCAGCACCTGCTCGCCTTCCGGAGTCTTGCGCAGCAGCCGATAGCCGAACTTCAGCAAATGGCTGCGCATGGCGGTCACGCGTGTCTCGACGATCACTTCATCGTCATAGCGCGCAGGCGAACGGTAGCGGCAGTTCGCTTCAACCACAGGCAGGTGGCAATCGTCGGCAAACTCCATCTGCTTGTAGTCGTAGCCAAGCTGGCGGAAGTATTCGACGCGGCCGATCTCGCACCAGACGAAGTAGTTGGCGTAGTACACCACGCCCATCTGGTCGGTTTCGGCATAACGTACGCGGAGGGTAGATCGGGTCGGCATGAGCAAAGGCGGGGTTGGGACCGGCAGGGCCGGTCCCGGTCTCTTATGGCTTGAGTTTGGAAAGGATGTTGAGCTTGGCGACGTCGTTGAACATGACGAAGGCCGCGAAGAGAATCAGCACCACGAAGGCGACTTGATAGACGCGCTCCTTGAACTCCTGGTTCAGGTCGCGGCGCAGGATGCCCTCGATGCAGAGGAAGACAATCATGCCGCCGTCGAGGATCGGAATCGGAAGCAGGTTGAAGATGCCGAGGTTCAGGCTGATCAGCGCCATCAGGGCAATCAGCGGCTGCCAGCCGGGCATGGTCACTGCTTCGCCGGTCTGCCGGGCAATGCCGATCGGTCCGCTCAACTGCTGCACATTCGAGCGGTGAGTCACCAGCCGCTTGAGCACGTCGATGATGTAGCCGGAGTTGTGCAGGTTGAAGGTTACCGACTGGCTCACGGCCTTGCTGAACGGCAGCTGCTCTACGTGGAAGGGAGCCAGTTCCGGATGGAAGCCGAGGCGGTAGCCCATGCGGCCTGTGCCGTCGTCTCCCCAAACCGGGTTAGCGGTCATGTTGATCGTCTGGCTGCCGCGCTGGATCACCAGGTTCGCGGGCTTGCCGCCGCCCTGCTGCAGAACCGCCATGACGGCCGATACGGAGTGAACCGTCTGCCCGTTGATGGAGATGATCGAGTCGCCAGCCTTCATGCCTGCCTTATCGGCAGGGTTGTCAGGCATCACGTCGCGCACACCCAGCGGACCAGCCTGCATCCGCGGCAGCAGGCCGACGTTCTCAATCTCGAAATCCTGACCCTTGCTCGAATCGGCCAGATAAAGTTCCAGGTTCACCCGCTGCGTCTGGCCATCGACCACGCGCTCGACCGTTACCGGCACATACGAGCTGACGTCGAGAGCGGCGCGGATGCGCACCTGTTCCCAGGTCGGATTCACATCTTTGTCGAAACGGACGATATGGTCATCAGCCTTGAATCCGGCGCGGGCCGCGGGAGAATCCGGCGGAACGACATCGGTGACGGCGGGCTGCGAGAGGTAGTTTTCCACCTCGTTGTGCATCATGTAGAGCCCGGTCATCAGTACGAAGGCGAGGATGAAGTTTGCGACCGGCCCGGCCAGGCCAATCAGGACCCGCTGCCAGCGGGGATGGGAGGCAAATTCCGCCGGATCGCCGGTACGCACTTCGCCCGGGGTTTCGCCGGACATTTTGACGTATCCGCCTAAAGGCAAAAGGCTTAGGCGGTAGTCGGTATCGCCGCGGCGAAATCCGAAGAGGCGGGTGCCGAAGCCGATCGAGAAAACCTCCACGCGCACGCGGAAGAGCTTCGCCATAGCGAAGTGGCCGAATTCATGTACGAGCACCATGATGCCCAGTACGATCAGCATGGAAACGAGAGCGGTAAACGCAAATTGCATAGTTATGAAATCAGTCTCGCTGAGGTGGCTGCGCCCGGAGCAGTTCGGGATGCAGGCTCAGCTTCCTTCCTCTGCGCTTCAGGCACTTACGTTCGAATTGCGGTCGCGGCTGGCCAGTTGCCGTACGACGGTCGCGGCAGTTTCCCGGGCCTGTCTATCAAGCGCAAGCACTTCTGGAATCGTAGCCGGATGGCACTCAGACGTATTTTCTAATACTTCTTCAATTGTACGCGGGATAGATGAAAAGGGGATGACCCTTTCGAGGAAGGCGTCCACCGCCACCTCGTCGGCGGCGTTCAGGGCGATGGAGTGCGCTCCGCCCTTTTCCGCGGCCTCGTAGGCCAGCCGGAGACAAGGAAAACGCTCGAAATCGGGCGGCGAAAAGTCCAAATGGCCCAAAGCGGCCATGTCGAAGGTCAGGTCCGATTCCACCCGCTCCGGGTAGCTCATGGCGTAGAGGATGGGCAAACGCATATCCGTGACCGAAATCTGGGCCAGGATGCTGCCGTCCACGTATTCGACCAGCGAGTGCACCGTCGATTGCGGATGCACCGTCACCTTCACCGCCGAGGGCGGCAGGTTGAAGAGGCGGCAGGCCTCGATGATCTCGAGCCCCTTGTTCAACATGGTGGCGGAATCGATGGTGATACGCCGCCCCATCACCCAGGTCGGATGCTTCAAAGCCTGTTCGACCGTGATTTTGCTGAACTCTTCCAAGGGCAGGTTGCGGAACGGGCCGCCCGAAGCGGTCAGCCAGATGCGGCGGATTTCGTCCCTGGTACCGGCGCGCATGCACTGGTGAACCGCGTTGTGCTCCGAATCGATCGGCAGCAGCGGAACTCCGGCCTCGCGGGCAGCGGCGGTGAGGATCTCCCCGGCGGCCACCATCGCTTCTTTATTGGCGAGACCGATCGTCTTGCCGGCCTTCACGGCCGCGTAAGTCGCTTCGAGCCCTGAAACGCCGACGATGGCGGAGACGACGAAGTCCACCTGCGGCAGTGTAGCCACGCGGATGGTCCCTTCGGTTCCGTAAACGGCTTCGACACCGGTAACGCCCTCGGCAGAGAGGCGCTTCGCCAGCTCATCGGCCAGTTCCGCAGTCGCCATGGAGACAACCTGGGGCCTCCAGCGGCGGCACTGCTCAAACGCGGCTTCGACGTTTCTGCCCGCTGCGAGCGAGGCAACTGCAAAACGGCCGGGGTATTTTTCGATAATGCTGAGAGTGCTCTGACCGATGGACCCGGTCGAGCCGAGAATGGCTATCTGCTTCAATGGAAAGAACCTAAAAAGACTGCTGCAAAAGTAGAGCGTACCACAGCACAGGCGCCGCAAGGAGCAGCGCGTCGATGCGGTCGAGAATGCCGCCGTGTCCGGGAAGCAGGGAACCGGAATCCTTCACGCCCGCACCGCGCTTGATGGCCGACTCGATCAGGTCGCCCACCTGGGCGGCGACATTCAGAATGGCCGCAAGCAGCAGCCAGCGCCAGACCGGTCCCGGAAAGGAAAGAATCTCGATATTTCTGCCGGTCAGCGTGGTCGCGAGCCAGAGCACCAGGCCGGAGACGACCACGCTGCCTAGAATGGAGGCAATCGCGCCCTCCCAGGTCTTGCCCGGACTGATCGATGGAGCCATCTTGTGTTTGCCCCACGCGCGGCCTACATACAGGGCGGCAATATCGCCGGTCCAGACGGCGAAAAACAGGAACAGCAGCAGCGACGGACCGTTTTCCTGCTCGATCATCAGGGGCAGGGTCGTCAGCGAGAGGCCGGTGTAGAGAATGCCGAATACGGAAAACGCGGTATCCGGAAGCACGCGATTCAGGGGCGACCGGAAGGCGCAGACGATGAAGATCCCCAGCGAAAGCGCTCCGATCACAGGGCCAAGGAAGTCGGGACGGCGGAAGACGCACGCAAAGAGCAGCGCGACGGCGATCATCGCTGCAATGCGCGGAGTTTTCGCTCCGAAGGCATCGGCGAGCGTCAGGTATTCCCAAAGGGCGAGTTCTGCCACCAGGGCAACGACCGGGGTTACGACCCAGATCGGGGCCTTGAAAATGAGCAGTAAAACCAGGGGAATGAGGACTACAGCCGTAACAACACGTTTCATCGCTTTGCCTAAGAATACACGGCTGCAACGGTGTGCCTGCCTTCGCGCGGAAGCGCCTTTGAGCACCCCGGAACGATCAACGCGACCCAGCGAATCCTTTTGGGGTCATCACCCGTCTCAACAACTGTTGGGAAGCTTCCGGGTTCCTACCAGAAGAAGTTGCCGCGGCCCACGCCACCGGCGGGAATAGAGGAAATTGATGAAACCAGGAAAGGTAGCTTCAACTGCGTTATTGGCCATTCTGGCCTCTGTTGTGCCTTCTGTCTTCGCGCAGGGAACGGACGGGGTTCCGGCACGCGCGATTGTTACTGTCATGGGTAAAAAGTCCGACGCTCCGCCGGCCACTCCGCAGCAGAAAGACTTCAAAGTCTCGGTGGACGGCAAGAACGCCAACATTACCGGCCTTTCGCCGTTGCGCGACGATCGCTCGGCTCTCGAACTGGTGATCCTGATCGATGGCGGAGCGCGCGAGAGCCTGGGACGGCAGCTGAACGACATCGCCGATTTCGTCAAAGGCCTTCCGCCAGCGACGGCAGTCGGCATTGCTTATATGGAAAACGGCCGCGCCGTCTTTGCGCAGCCCTTCAGCACCGACAAGAACCAGGCGCTCAAGTCGCTGCATCTCCCGGCCGGAGTTCCGGGTATCAATGCCAGCCCATATTTCTGCCTCTCAGACCTGGCCAAATCGTGGCCGTCCCAGAACCCCACAGCCCGGCGTGAAGTGGTAATGGTCACCGATGGCGTGGACAACTACGACCGCCGCTTTGATCCGGACGATCCGTACGTGCAGGCTGCAATAACCGACTCGGTTCGTGCCGGACTGGTGGTTTACACCATCTACTGGCACGACCAGGGACGCTTCCAGCGCGGTCTCTATAACACCAACGCCGGTCAGAGCCTGATGCTGGAAGTCACGCAGGCGACAGGCGGCAATTCCTACTGGCAGGGACTTGGCAACCCGGTCTCGTTCTCGCCCTTCTTCGACGATCTCGGCAAACGGCTGCAAAATCAGTACGAGCTAGGCTTCACGACCCCGGCAAAGAAGAAGCCCGAAGTCAGCGTTCTGAAGATCAAGCTGAACATGCCTGACGTAAAAATGGACTCCCCGCAGCGGGTACTCGTCGCCCCGGCTGGAGCTTCTCAGAACTAACTGTCCAGTAAAAGCAAAAAGGCCCGCTCCGGCGGGCCTTTTTCTTGTTGGATTTGATTTCCCACAGTTGTCATCCCGAACACAGTTAGGGACCTGCATTATCGCCCAGCTCAGCGGGGCGCGGTGAACAGCAAAGAGCATTCACCGCAAAGCCGCAAAGGACGCAAAGAAAAGCGGCGAAGATTTGGCGGCCCTTTGCGGCCTTTCTTTGCGCTTTTTGCGCTGAACCGTCTTTAAGGATGTTCGAAGAGAAAACGCCCCGGAAGGGCTTAACGCTGAACCAGCGTATTCGCAGGAAGCGAAGCGATATCGTCCGACTCGCTCCCGTCGTTCAATCCGCCATAACGCCGTTCGCGGCGCTGGAAATCCTCGATAGCCTCAAGCATGTGAATGCCGCGGAAGTCGGGCCACAGCCGCTCGGTGACGAAGATCTCGGCGTAGGCGATCTGCCAGAGCAGGTAATTCGAGATGCGCATTTCGCCCGAGGTGCGGATCAGCAGGTCAGGGTCGGGCATGTGCGCTGTGTAGAGATGCCGCTGGATATCCTGCTCGGTGATGTCCTCGCGGCGCAGCTCTTTACGCTCGATCTCGGCGGCTAAGGCGCGAAAGGCGTCAACCAGTTCGGAGCGCGCGCCGTAGTTCAAAGCCAGCGTCAGAACCGTGCCGGTATTGTGCTTGGTCTGGTCAGCGGCCCACTCCATGCGCTCCTGCACGTCCGGGTCAAGCTCCTGCGTGCGGCCGATGTACTGGATGCGGACGTTGTTGTCATTCATCCGCTGCACGTTGTTGGTCAGGTAGCTGCGCAGCAGGCGCATCAGGAAGCTGACCTCGGTACGCGGCCGTTTCAGGTTGTTTTCGAGCGAAAAAGCGTAGAGGGTCAGCCAGGGAATGCCGACGCGCGAAGCGGTTTCGACCACGTACTGAACCGATTCGGCGCCCTGCTGATGCCCTAGAAACCGTTTGAGGCTGCGTTTTCCCGCCCAGCGGCCATTGCCGTCCATGATGATGGCGACGTGCTTGGGCAGACGCGCGGGGTCGAGACGGCGATAGACCTCGAGCTCGTCGAGCGGCAGTTCGTGGACGCGGCTAAAATTCAGGGACAAACGTCTTCCTCTGATTCGACCGTAGCACGCTCACAGGGTAAGTCGCAATGAAGGCGAACGATAGTTGTAGATGCGCTATTTCGGACGCGCCAGATCGAAGCGGTCGCCGGTGCGAACGTAGGTAGGCCCGCCCATCCGGCCAATGGCCTTTAGTTTACCGGGGTCGATCTTGTCGCCATCGAGAACGGCGTCGTTTACGTGGATCAGGACAACATCGCCGAGAATCAGGTATCCGCCATTGGGTTTTTCGCTGACGGTTACAACCTGGCGCAGCCGGCACTCCATCTGGACGTGGCTCTCGGCAACGCGCGGCGGCCGCACAACTTCGCTGGCCACGGGCGTAAGGCCGGACAGGGTGAACTCGTCAATATCGGGCGAGACCTGCGCCGCGCAGGCGTTCATCTGCTCGGCAAACTCTTCTGACACGATGTTTACGACGAATTCCTTCGTAGCGAGAATGTTGCGGTAGGTGTCCTTGGTTTCAGGCAACGGATCGACGCGTACCGTTGCGCAAAAGCAGATCACCGGGGGATTGGAGCTGCAGCCCGTGAAATAGCTGAACGGCGCAAGATTATGCACGCCATGCTCGTCAATGCTCGACACGAAAGCGATCGGACGCGGCACGATCGCGCCAATCATCAGCTTGTAGACGTTGGCTCCGGACATGCCGGATGGATCAAATCTCTGCATTGACATTCACAGCCTAAACGGTTGAGCAGCCCCGGGCTCAGGCAGTACGCCTGCGCCCCGAGGCCATTTCGCGCACCTGGTTCAGAAACATCGACCGCTGGAAGCCGTCGAGCTGACCGACAAGCGATGCGATTTCCGCGAGGAACGGATCGGCCATGATCGCGGACATCTCTGCCTGCGCACGGCTGCGGCGGTCGCGAAGAAGCGCACAGACATCGACACCAAGAGCCGTGGCAAGGCGTTCCAGCGATGAAAGCGTAGGCATCGCTTTGGCGTTTTCGATCTTCGAAATGTAGGTGCGAGGCACATCCATTTTGGCCGCGAGCTGGCGCTGGCTCAGGCCGCGCGACTGGCGAATATCACGGACGGCGCGAGCAACGTTGATCTCGTCAGGGTTCGAGTTCGCACTGCCTGAAGCAACGACCAGTTGCGGCAGGGACGGCTCGGGCTCTTCAATTTCCAGGGGCTTGTGGCAGCGACGGCAAAGTGAATTGACTGTGCGGAACTGCACCAGTGTGCAGTGTGCGCAGCGTATTACCTCGCGTGCCTCGACAGTGGCTAAGGTAGTTGCCATATCAGTTGTAGCAGAGTGCCAGAGCGGGCTCTCCGTGATGGCCGGGCAGTGGATCGTAACCACATTTCCGGTCTCATCTGTGAACCAGCTTGCCTGTGGGGTATCTTTGTTGTCAAGTGAAAAGGGTGATTCAGCCGAAAATAACGGAATAAAACCCGAAGAAACCCGAAAAGGGAGGAAGAGCGTTTGAACAGCACGTCACCTTATACGCGGGAACGCGCATGGACATTGCTTTGCGAATGGACACAATCGCCAGGTCTCATCAAGCATGCGCTCGCTGTAGAAACCTGCACCCGGGCTTATGGGGTGCAACAGGCCGACTGTCTCGGGCTCGTCGGCGGAGAGCGCGATGACTTTATCGAAAGCTACGCCATCACCGGGCTCCTTCACGACTTCGACTACGAGCGTCATCCTTCACTGGACGAACATCCTTTCGTCGGCGTGCGCCTGCTCGCCGAGGAGGGTTGGCCCGAGGATGTTCGCCAAGCCATTCTTGGCCACGCGCAATATTCAGGCGTGCCGCGCGATACGCACCTCGCGAAATCGCTCTTCGCCTGCGACGAGCTGGCCGGATTTCTGACCGCCTGCTCGCTGGTAAAGCCGACAAAGTCCATCTTTGATGTAGACGTAGCAGGAGTAAAAAAGAAATTAAAGGACAAGGCATTTGCTCGCGGAGTCAATCGCGACGACGTGATCCAGGGAGCGCAGGAGCTCGGTGTCAGCCTCGACGACCACATCGTTTTCTGCATCCAGGCTATGCGGCGGCGGTGCGATCTGCTGGACCTGCGCGGAGCCTCCAATGCAGAAGCTTAACTCTGCTGTTACAGAAGGGCATTTAGGGTAAGGCAGGAGAATCATTTTGCGAAACGGGCCACGCCTCGGACTTCAGATCCTGGCGATTCTGGCAGGTACTGGGTTTGCGGCATTGGCTGCGGTAAGCGCATGGCTGTGGTTCGTGCCTGCACCATCGCTGCCGCAGTCGGGGCTGCTGCAGGCGGTAAGCTCTGTCCGGGCCACGGCCGGCAAAGCGGTGATCACTGTCGACTGGGATTCGATCCCCAACGCCGTCTGCTACCAGGTGCTGAGAAGCGACAATCCCAATGGCCCATTTCTTCTCGACAGCTTTGTCTACGGCGTTGTGTCGCCGATCGTGCAGCACACGGCGGAGCGGCTCTTTCCGGGCGAGCCTTTTGGGCGTATCCCACACGGTCCCTGGGTCGATACTGACATCCATCCCGGACGAACCTACTACTACCGGGTACGCGGCAATGACGGCGGCGCGTGGAGTCCTGCCGGCAACACGATTGCCGTAACGGCGGCGCCGGAATCCGGCGAGACACCGCAGATCCAGGCCGACATCGATGCATCGCAGGTGGTGGGCACGCTGGAACACAAGTGGGAGACCGCCATCGGCTCCGAGCACCTCAGCTACATGCTGAAGGGCGACATCGATGCGCACGTGAAGGCGGCCGGCTTGGGGTTGCGCAATGGCAATCGCATGGCGCACGACACACTCGGGATCCAGTACATCCGCGCGCACGGCATTTTCATGGACGACCCCGCGGTGTACACCGAAGACGCACAGGGGCATCCGCACTACGACTGGTCGAAGGTCGATCGCGTCTACGATATGCTTCGCCAGGATGGGTTGAAGCCGTTTGTGGAGCTCAGCTTCATGCCTGCGGCGCTTGCCGCCAATCCCGGCGCGAAGAAGATCTTTTCCTATAAGGCGAGCAGCTCTCCGCCAAAGGACTACGCCAAGTGGCGCGACCTGGTGGCCGCGCTCGCGCAACACCTGATCGATCGTTACGGCAGGCAAGAGGTGGAAACCTGGCCCTTCGAGGTGTGGAACGAGCCGGATCTGAAACATGGCGTGGCGGTCTTCTGGACAGGGAACCAGGAAGATTATTTCCGCCTCTACGATTACGCGGCGGAAGGGGTGAAGTCGGTCGATCCCAATCTGAAAGTGGGAGGCCCGGTCGCCGCATTCACGACCTTTCAGGAGCCGTTCCTGAAGCACGTGACCACGCAGAACTTTGCGACCGGCGGAAATCGTACGCCGCTCGACTTCCTCGATCTTCATAACTATTTCCTTCCGGCCGCGGACTACCGTCCTCTGCTCGCTCGCTACGGGCTGCCCAATGTTCCCGTCTATTTCACCGAGTGGGGGCTGTCGCTGCAGTACGGAGACGAGGTCAACGACCTTCCCTACGGCGCCGCGGCGGTGGTCGCGGGCATAGAAGACAGTCTCGACCAGGTGGCGCTCCTCAGTTACTGGACGGCGAGCGACTACTTTGAGGAAAGCGGCAATCCGCGCGCCATCTTTCATGGCGGCTTCGGCCTGATCGGCCTCGATGGGCTGCGGAAATCCCGCTATTGGGCTTTCGCACTCCTGCATCGCATGGGCACCGGGAAGCTCGCTGTGAAGACTGAGGGGGATGGAGCAGGAGGCCTCGTGAAGTGTCTCGCCACGCGCAGGGATTCCAGCGTTCAGGTTCTCCTCAGCAACGTGACCCTGGAGTTTGCAAAGGACAAAGGCGACGCAGCGCTCGGGCGGGATGTCTCTGTCCACATCAGCGGCCTGATTCCCGGCGCGCTATACCGCTTGGAAGACGATCGCATTGATCTGGAACATTCCAATGTGTACGGCGCCTGGCAGAAGATGGGTCGTCCTCGCTGGCCGGATAGCCGGGAAATGACGGTTCTCCACAAGCAGGACGGACTACAGCAGTTGTCTCCCCCAAGATTGCTTGCGGCGAATGATCATGGAGAAATCCAGCTCGAGATACACCTGCCTATGCCGGCGGTTGCGTACTTGCAGCTGGATCGCTCCGATACAGAATTATTACCTAAGTAATGAGCGCAAGTCGCCGGTCGAGCACTATATTGGTTTTTTTCAGATAGAGGGCTCTAGACTCGTCTTACCCGACTTGAATCGCAACCTGTTTATCACCCGTGTATTTCTTCCCGTGGCAGTGCTGGCGACGGCGCTCTGCTGGTGGAGCATCTTCCGGTTCGGAGCCACGCCCGGCGGCCAACTGAACGCTCCGGGGCATCTGCCGGCAGCTGCGCCCTTCCATGCGACGGGAGCACCGGTTCTGCTTGTCTTCGTTCATCCGGGGTGCACCTGCACGCATGCGACGCTCGAGGAGCTGGACGATACGCTGAACGGATACACCAAGACCCTCCAGGTCGTTCTGGTGGTGTATCACTCCGCAGCGACGGAGAGAGCGGGACTGACCCTGGAATTTACGCCGCGAAGCTGGCTGCATCGTGATTTCCGCGTCGTCAGCGATGACAAGGGCATGCTATCGAAGCAGTTTGGGGTACAAACGTCGGGCGAGATTGTGTTGTATGGCCGGAACGGCCAGATGTTATTCCAGGGTGGAGTGACGCCCGAGCGCGCGCACGTGGGCGCAAGCAAAGGTAGAGACGCACTGGAACGGGCCCTTTTCAGGGAAGATCGGCAGGGCGGCATGACGCAGGTATTCGGCTGCCCGATTTTCCAGTAGACCTGAAGTTTTTTGAGGCGGGAACTCTTGTTGACCCGGCTCAGGTGGCAAGGAATTCGACTGACTAGAACAAGAAATAGATCAGAGGGACATGGGTGGCGCAATGCGTGACGGGACGGCAATAGAAGTCGTAGAGGACAGCTTCGATACCGCGACGGTAGAAAGCGTTCAGAAGGAGGCGGACAAGCAGTACCGCTCCCTTTGTGCCCGCACGGACCGTTATTTCGGATGGCTGATGCCGTTCCAGTGGATCAGCGCAATCATTCTCTCCATCTGGGTCAGCCCTATCAGCTGGGCTGGCGATACAAGCTATCTCCACCCGCACGTTTCAATGGCGCTGTTGTACGGTGGCCTGATTACGCTCACGCCGCTGGTATTGATCCGCTTGATGCCGGGGGAAAAGATCACCCGTCTGACGGTCGCGGCAAACCAGATGCTGATGTCTTCGCTGCTGATTCATCTTACCGGCGGCCGGATCGAGACGCACTTCCACATCTTCGGCTCTCTGGCGCTGCTGGCTTGTTATCTGGACTGGCAGGTGTTGCTTGTGGCTTCGGTCGTAATCGCTGCCGACCATATTCTGCGCGGCATTTTTCTGCCGTTCTCCATCTTCGGCTCCTACGCGGTGCAGCCGTGGCGGTGGCTCGAGCACATCGGCTGGGTCATCTTCTGCGACTTTTTCCTGATCTTCACCTGCTTTGACAGGCTTCGCAGCCTGCGCATGCTTGCCGTGCGCCACATCGAGCGCGGAGAACTGCTGCATCGCGCATATCACGATGCCCTCACCGGCCTGCCGAACCGTATCTACCTCAGCCACAAGATTGAGCGATCCATCGATGAGTGCCGGCGGAATGGAAACAGCTTCAGCTGCCTTTACGTGGATCTTGACCGCTTCAAGGAAGTCAATGACAAGATGGGGCACACCTGCGGCGATATTCTGCTGAGGTCGGTCGCGTCGAGGATGCGGGAGCGGCTTGGGGAAGACGCGTTGCTGGCTCGCATTGGTGGCGATGAGTTTGTCGCAGTCCTGCCGCATCGGGACAACGTACTTGAGAGTGCCGAGGAGACCGCCCGTTCGCTGCTGCGTGTCCTTCTGCAGCCATTCGATCTCGACGATACCCGCGTCGCCATTGGCGCCAGCATCGGCATCAGCAAATATCCCCGCGATGGCGAGGATGAAGTGGAGCTGCTGCATAACAGCGACAAGGCGATGTATCGCGTGAAACGCAGCGGACGCAATGGATACCTGGCCTATTCGGCTGAGATCTTCCGCGACGCGCGCAAGCTCACGCAGGCCGAGGAACGTCTGCGGGCTGCACTGCTGCAGAATGAATTCGATGTCCATTACCAGCCGCTGTATTACTCCAATGGAAAAATGTCCGGCCTGGAGGCGCTCCTGCGCTGGACGGATCCACAGCGCGGGAATGTTCCGCCATCGGAGTTCATTCCGCTTGCCGAAGAGACCGGGCTGATTATCCAACTGGGCGAATACGTGCTCGATCGCGTTTGCAGGCAGGCGAGCGCCTGGCATAGTGCCGGTCTGCTCGTCGGGCCGGTTGCGGTCAACATTTCCAGCCTGCAGCTCGGCCGTGAGGATTTTGCCCGCAATGTACTGGCAACGCTGGAACGGCATAACACTTCACCGGCGTGGATCGAGCTGGAGGTGACCGAATCGGCGGTGATGGGGAATTTTGCCCTCGCCGAGCGCCAGCTGCGGGATCTGCGTACGCACGGGGTGCTCATTTCGATCGACGACTTCGGCACTGGCCACTCCACGCTCAGCAGGCTGCGCCAGCTCACCTTCGATACGTTGAAGATCGATCGGCTCTTCGTGGAGAGCACGGCAAACTCTCACACCGACCGGCTCATGGTCGAGCACATCATCCACATGGCGCACTCCCTGGGTATGAAAGTCGTGGCCGAAGGCGTCGAAACCGAGGAGCAGCTGGCAGCGCTGCGTTCGCTCGAATGTGACCAGGTGCAGGGCTATCTTTTCTCAAGGCCGCTGAACGCCGCCTCTGTCGAGGACTTGCTCGTGCAACAGAATCAGCCGGCACTCCTGACGGAGGGAAGTGCTTCGTCTGCGGAACGTTCCACGGACTGGAGTATTCTCGACAGCGCGGCTCTTGGGCTGGTTTAAGTTCAGATTCCCGCGGAGTGCGCAATCCTGAGACGTACTGCTTTTACACCGTCTGCTGTCCGGTATTCTGGTGCTTATGGCAGGTTCTACGCAGGCTTCGCGGGGCAAAAAGCGCGGCGGTAAGTCACGCCGCAAGGATAGCTCCGCTCTGATGAGCTGGTGGCCGTTTTTGCTGGGTCTGGTCGCCACTCCGGTTGCAGTTCACTTCGCGAGCGTGATGGCACTGGCGGGGCCCGACGCGCTGATGACTTTCTACCCTTATGTGCTGCTGTTGCAGAGCCATCTGCCGGGGCTGACAGGGAATACCGCAATCCTTTCGCAATGGATGATGTATCTTCAGTTCCCGCTTTACGGGCTGATCATGACGATCGTTCTGAAGCAGAAGGGGTTTCTCGCGGCCCTGGGTACGGTCATCGTCGTACACCTGGTGGGTGTTGTGGGCGTCATCGCATTGCATCATGGAGCTTCACTCTGACATGGATAACTCCGTCAAGCTGATCGAATCGCCGCGTGACGCCTGGCAGGCGCTGACGCGGACTATTCCCGCCGAAGTGAAGGCTGACTACCTGAAGCTGCTTGTGGGTGCAGGATTCCGGCATATTGATGCCGTCTCGTTTGTCTCATCCGCCGAAGTGCCGCAGATGGCGGATTCCGAGCGGGTGCTCGAAATGCTCGAAGCGCCCACCGATGTTGAGATCATTGGCCTGGCTCTGAACAGGGAAGGGGCTGATCGTGCGATTGCCACTGGCGCGGTGACCACGCTGGCGTTTCCCTACTCAATGTCGCCAGCGTTCCTGCAGCGCAATCAGCGGCAGACCCCCGAAGAGTCTCTTGAAGCGCTCGACTCCATCGGTGAAGTGGCCTATCGAAACGGTGTCGGTGTTGTTGCCTATCTCTCGATGGCGTTTGGGAATCCCTTCGGCGATCCGTGGGATGTCGATGAGCTGGTCGCTGCCTGCGATCTGCTTGCCGACAATGGCGTAGACCAGTTCTCCCTCGTCGATTCGATGGGAACCGCTTCGCCGGAATTGATTGCAGAGGTTCTGGAAGCTGTTGGGTCAGTGCTGCCTCAGAGTGCGGAAGTCGGCGTCCACCTGTATGCGCGTCCCGAAGAGGCCGCTGAGAAGCTTGCCAGCGCCTATCGCGCCGGCTGCCGGCGTTTCGACACCTCCTTGAGCGGGTTGGGCACGTCTTCGTTCGTAGACGATGTGCTCGCCGGAAATATTCCGACAGAGGTTGCCGTGGCCGAGCTGACCCGGCTCGGGGCCGATCTGCCTGCCCTGGAGCCTCTCGACAGCCTGATTTCGGCCGGACAGGCGATTGCGCAGAAGTTTGGTACTCCGCTTCAGTAGTGCCAGTGGCATAAAGTTTTCTTTTGCGATAAGTTACTTAGTTTCGCAACGGAGGTCAGCACATGAAACGCTACACGACTCTGCACGTTCATCGCGACAATGGGACGCACAGCATTACGCTCAACCGGCCTGAAAAACGAAATGCGTTGAGCCCCGAGATGATGGAGGAGTTGACGGACGCACTCCGGACAGCGGCTGACGATCCGGGATGTTTCGTGGTCGTGCTGTGCGCGGCCGGTTCGGCTTTCTGTGCGGGCCTCGACCTGGACCACCTTGAGACCCTGCATGCGAATACGGCGGCCGAGCATCGCGCCGACACAGAGCGGATTGCGAAGCTCCTGCGCACTCTCTACGACCTGCCCAAACCGACGATCGCGGCGGTGAACGGAGCGGCCATCGCCGGCGGCATGGGGCTGGCAACCATCTGCGATTTCACACTGGCCGTCGCCGAAGCAAAATTCGGATACACCGAAGTGCGCATCGGCTTCGTTCCTGCAATCGTTTCGTCTTACCTGCGCGGGCAGATCGGAGACAAGCGGGCCCGCGATCTGCTGCTCACAGGCAGGCTGATCAGCGCAGTGGAAGCATTTGAACTTGGGCTGGTCACACGCGTTGTAGACGAGCAGGATCTGATGGATGAGGTACGCAGGCTGACGCGTACGCTGATCCGCAACAGTCCGGCTGCGATTCAGGCCACCAAGCGGCTGCTCACCGCTCACGTAAACCATCACCTCGACGAGGAGATGGAGATGGCCATTGCAGCGAATGCGGAAGCGAGAACGACGGATGACTTCAAGGAAGGAATCCGGGCCTTTCTGGAGAAGAGGAACCCGGAATGGCCTTCAGCCCAGCCGGCGAAGGTTGCAGCTGGCTGACGGTTTCAGCCGCGCGGTTTGCCAGCAGCGTTTCGAGCACGGCAGCGGCTACCCGCTCTGAATTATGACGAAGCACGTCGCCTTCGGCCGTGAAGTCGCCGGTGATGCAGCGGATGCCCATGGCCTCGACGCGGGCTATATCGGCCTCGATCACCTCGGCACCCTCGGCTGCATAGCGCTCCCTGATGGCACGGGAGACCGGAGCGGTGTTGATCAGGGCGTAGTCGAAGATCGGTTGGCGCGTGTGCGCATAGATGCGTTCGATGTGCTGCGATGCGGTCAGGTGCAGGCTCTCGTTTGCCTGGGTCATCAGGTTGGCCACGTAGACACGCGTCCCACGTGCGCGCGACATGGCTTCGGGAATGCCCTTGACCAGCAGGTTCGAGATCAGGCTCGTGTAGAGCGAGCCTGGGCCGAGCGTAATCAGGTCCGCCGCGGCGATGGCATCAAGCGTCTCGGGCAGCGGTTCGACCACCGGGGGATCCATCGTCAGCTCGACGATGGAGTGGCGGCTGGCGGTGATGTTCGTTTCGCCGCGCACGACTGAGCCGTTATCCATACTGGCTACCAGCGATACATCGGCAAACGTTGAAGGGTATATGTGCCCGCGCGTTGCCAGCACCTCCGCGGCAAGCTTCAATGCCTGCCCGAAGTCTCCCGTCATTTCGGTGAGCGCAGCCACGAAGAGGTTGCCGAAGCTGTGGCCTTCGAGTTCCTTGCCGGAGCGGAAGCGGTGGCCGAAGAGCTGCGCGAGAAGATGCTCGTCCTCTGAAAGCGCGACCATGCAGTTGCGCAGGTCGCCCGGCGGCAGCATGTTGAAGTCTTTGCGGAGGCGTCCGCTGGAGCCGCCATCGTCGGTAACGGTAACGATCGCGGCAAGATCGCTGATCAGGCAGGCGGCATTCGCGCACGAACCCTCGGCGGCCCCGGTGTTCGAAGGAACATATGCCTTGAGTCCGCGAAGCAGCGTTGAAAGGCCCGTACCCCCGCCAATGGCAACCACGCGGAAGCGCGGCTGCGTCGTGTCACCGGCGAGGGTAGAAACAGCACTCATGAATTCAAGTCCCACCCACCAGTGTACCGTTGCCGGTCAGATGGATTCCGGGTAGAGCAGCTCCGTGAAGCGTGGGTCGTCAACCATGTCGTTGAAGTCGGCATCGCTGCGCGCCTGGATCCGGTTGTGCGGGTTCAGCTCGATCGCTCGAGAAAGGTGATCCAGGCACTCCTCTGCCTGCCCCGTGATGCTGTTCAGCACGGCGAGGCCGTAGTGAGCGTAATCCGCCGAAGCATTCTTCGCGAGCAGGGCATCGAACTGGTCGCGCGCGTCTTCGTAGTGTCCCGTATTCAGAAGCGAGACCGCGTAGTCGAAGCGCTCTTCCTCGCTTGCGAATTTCAGCTCGCTCTTGGCGGCGTTTTTCACGCATACCGAAAGGTATACGCGGGAACGCTCGAGCAGCTCGGGCGCGCCTTCCTGCGTGAGCTTTTCAAAAATGCCCCGGGCTTTGTCGAACGCGCCTTCCTGCATAAGCTGGACGGCGTTCTGAAACTGTGAGTATGCCTGCTGGTTGGCCGGGTCGGCAGCTGGGCGTGTCTTCCCCGCAATGGTACGTGGCTGTTTTCCCTTGGAGCTTGTCTGACGTGCTTCTGGCATCCGCCATTCCTCAAAGACCCGCCGCGGGCGGATCGGGTGTCTTGCGTTCTGCAGCCGAAATTCGATTTCGGATACCTTTAACGTCGAAGTTATACGCACAACTCCGTCCTGCGTCAACAGGTCTGCCCGAACCACGGGTTCGTATCCTATTCCGATGCACGCTCGCCGTACATTGCTGGATTGAGTGTGGGATCGTTATACATCTTGAGCTGCCGATAGATTTTGAAGCGTCTTTTGCCATGAAGAACCGCTTTCCAGAGCCGATCGAATGCCGCCGCAAGATCACTTCGTTGCTCTTCAAGCAGCTTCATGCGCTCCAGGTTGCGGGCGGCATGGCCATCGGGAGCGTCCCGGCGGCCCACCTCTTCCTTTGTATGAAAAATCTTCAGAGAGAGGATCGACAGGCGATCGAGCATCAGGCCCGGCGACTCGGAGTGCAGCTCGGCAGCGGGCGACGGCAGATTGCTGGAAGCGAGCACCGAGAGCAGTTCCGCGTCGCAACGCTCCATCAGGTCGTTGCGGCGCTGGTTGGTGCGGTCGATCTGCCGTTTTGCTTCGGCGATCTCATGGTCATCGGCACGCGGAGCACGGGCGCGGTCTTCGATATGCCATAGCTCGAAGTTGGCAAGATGCTGCTCGGCAAAGATGCCGTAGGGTTGCATGGGCTCGACGCCCGGCGTTTCATGATGCCAGCGCTCCGTCAGCCTGTCCTGAAGTGTGGTGATTTCTGCTGCCTGAATCTGCTCAGGCAGTAAGCGGGTCTGATTCGTCATCTTTTCAAAAAGAGCAGTTGCTCTGAAGCTCTATGTTAGAACTATCCTCGGCCGGCGTCTTCTCTGCCGGATCATGGGCACAAGGATCATCCTGATGAGTGAAGCTCGCGGTGAATGGATTCTCTGCATGTCGACCTACGAGAAGGGACAGGCATTCATGCGGCAGTGCGCCGCCATGGGATGCCGGGTTCTGCTTCTCACCCTGGAAAAGCATCGCCACGCGGACTGGCCGCATGAAGCGCTCGAAGAGATCGTCTACATGCCCGGCGGCCTCAGCCAGGAGCAGGTGACCAACACGGTGACCTGGCTGGCGCGCACCCGCCATTTCGAGCGGCTGATCGCTCTCGATGAGTTCGACATGGAGACGATTGCCCATCTGCGCGAGCACATGCACATCCCCGGAATGGGCAGGACAACCACCTCGCACTTCCGTGACAAGCTCACCATGCGTTTTGAGGCGCAGCGTGCAGGCGTGCTCGTGCCCGAGTTCACGCCGGTGCATAATCACGACGATCTGCGCGCTTACATGGAGAATGTGCCCGGCCCCTGGGTGTTGAAACCGCGCGCGGAGGCGTCGGCTATCGGAATCCGCAAGGTTCATTCACCCGACCAGCTATGGCCGATCCTCGACCAGCTGGGCGACCTGCAGAGCTTCTACCTGCTGGAGCGCTTTGTTCCGGGCCAGATCTTCCACGTGGATTCCATCACCAGCGAGCGCCAGGTCGTCTTCACTTCCGTCAGCCAGTATGGGAAGCCGCCGATGCAGGTGATGCACGAGGGCGGTGTCTTTACCACCAGAATCCTGAACCGCGACTCACACGATGCGGTAGAGCTTGTGCGTATCAATCAGCACCTGATTCCGGCCATGGGCATGGTGCGCGGCGTAACGCATGCTGAATACATCAGGGCAGAAGACGGGCGTTATTACTTCCTCGAAGTGGCGGCACGCGTAGGCGGAGCGTTTATCGCCGATGTCCTGGAGCAGGCCACCGGCGTGAACCTTTGGACCGAATGGGCAAGGATCGAAGTCGACGCAATGCGCGGTGTGCCGTACGAGCTGCCGGTGCCGCGCGAAGAGTATGCCGGCAGCGTGCTCTGCCTGGCGCGCACCGCCGAACCGGACACTTCCATGTTTCAGGCGCCGGAAATCGTCTATCGTATGAAGAAGCATCACCATGCGGGTCTGATTCTCCGCTCGGGAGATCCGGAACGTATCCGTGAACTGCTCGACGACTACAGCCAGCTCTTTGCAAGGGAATATCTTGCGGTGGCTCCGCCGCCCCTGAAGCCCACAGCCTGAAAGGAATTGAGTGCCGCAAGAATCTGCAACTCCGCTCGCACAGTCTCCGCATCGACGCTATAACCCGCTCCTCCGCAAGTGGGTGCTCATTTCGCCGCAGCGTACGCAGCGGCCCTGGCTGGGAGAGGTCAACGCTCCCTCAGGCTTTTCCGATCTTCGCCACGATCCGCAGTGTTACCTGTGCCCGGGAAACCCTCGCGCCGGCGGCCACCAGACGCCCAAGTATGACGGCGTATACGTCTTCGATAATGATTATCCGGCCCTGCTGCCGCAGACGACAGCAGTTGCCGAAGCGGCTTCGCCCCTGCTCCAGGCCGAGCCTGAACTGGGCCGCTGCAAGGTCATCTGCTTCCATCCCGATCACAACCTGACCCTGCCGCTGATGCAGCTCGAAGACATCCGCAAGGTCGTGGATACCTGGACCGAGGAGTTCGCCACTTTAAGCGCTGACCCGAACCTGGGCTACATCCAGATCTTCGAGAACCGTGGCGCGATGATGGGCGCAAGCAATCCGCATCCTCATTGCCAGATCTGGGCGACTCAGCATGTTCCGGACGAACCCGCGCTCGAGACCGAGACCCAGCGCGACTACCTGGCCGAGAAAAAGACCTGCATGCTGTGCGATTATCTCGCCGTCGAATCGAAAGCCAAAGATCGCATCGTGACCGAGAATGAGCACTTCGTCGCGCTCGTCCCGTGGTGGGCCGTATGGCCTTTTGAAACGCTCCTGCTGCCCAAGCGCCACCTGGGCACCATGCCCGGGCTGACCGAGGCGGAAAAGGCGTCGCTTGCGGATATTCTCAAGCAGATCACGACGCGCTACGACAATCTTTTCCAGACCAGTTTCCCTTACACGATGGGCTTCCACCAGAGCCCGGTCGATGGCAGCGATCACCCGGAATGGCACTTCCACGCGCACTTCTATCCGCCGTTACTGCGCTCGGCCACCGTGCGCAAATTCATGGTGGGATTCGAATTGCTGGGAATGCCGCAGCGGGACATCACACCGGAATCCGCAGCCGAACGTTTGCGTGCCGTACCGGCCCCCCACTTTACCCTTACCGGAAGCCGGTAAGGGTAAAGTGGGGGCCTCGGCCCTCCGTTGCGCAACTTTCGACCCTTGCAGGACGTCAACAGGGGTGGATCAGGCTGTGCGAAAGCTGGAGGGTCCGATGCTTCGTTTTGCAGTTAGCACGATGGCTGCGCTTCTGTTGCTTTGCAGCGCGAGTGGAAGGGCTCAGAACCAGAACAATAGCGGAGCTACTCCGCCTTCGCCGCAACCTGGCGCCTCGAGTCAGAACCCAAACCAAAATCCAGATTCGCGCAAGCCGAGGCCGGACTACCAACCCGCGCCATTTACATTGCATGCCGAAGCACGCGTCGTGCTCAGTGACGTGATGGTGACGGACAGCAAAGGTAACCCGATCCACGGGCTGCCGCGGACTGACTTCCACGTCTATGACAACGGACAGCTGCAGAACGTCGATTCCTTCCAGGAACACACCGTTCAGCAGAGCGAGAAATATACGCCTGCTTCGGAGAGCGGATCTGCCGGTACGTTTTCCAATGCCTACCTGAAGACTCTGCCGCCGGTACTGAACGTCGTGGTCATCGACATCGCCAACCTCGGCGTTGTCTACCAGATGTATCTCTATTCGCAGCTGACGAAGTTCTTCCAGCAGGCCCCGCTCGATCAGCCGATTGCTGTCTACCTGCGCGCGGGCTCCGGGTGCTTCCTGGTGCAGGATTTCACCGCCGACCGTAATCTGCTGCTGACTGCGCTCCGTCGCGCCATCCCGCGCATTCCTCCGACAGGCAGGGAATGGCTGAACGATCTCGATACCATGCACCGCCTGGCGCTGCTTCTTGGACCGGTGCAGGGGCGCAAGAACGTTCTGTGGTTCTCAGGCGGCTCAACACTCTTTATGCGCGAAGATCCCCAGATCATCGAGGATTACGCGAACTGGCGCGTGCTTTACGACGAGCTTGAGCAGGAGCGCATCGCGCTTTATCCGATCGATGCGCGAGGGCTCACTGTCGAAGGTGGCGGCAGAATGATCCGCCAGCAGATGCTCATGAACGATATGGCACAAGCCACCGGCGGCCACGCAATCTACAACAGCAACGGCCTTAAAGAGGCTGCGGCACACCTCATGGATGTCGACCGCAGCTACTACACTCTGACCTACTCACCGCAGAACTTCAAGCGAGACAATAAGTATCACAAGATCAAGATCGAGCTGGCCGATGGCAGTCACTACAAGTTGAGCTATCGGCAGGGGTATTTCGCTGACGGCAGCGTAGGCGGGTCCGCAGACCTGATTGCCGCACCGCGCCCACGCACCAGGGTGCTCAGCGATGGGCAGAAGATAACGTTGCCGGGCTTCACGACGGAGCCCATTACCTTCCAGGCGCGCCTGCTCGAGGCTTCGCTTCCAGAACTGACGCAGAGCAAGCCGACAGCAACGCTTCAGGCCGCGGAGCCCCGAAAGAAGTCGAAGCCTTATGTCGTTCGCTACACGGTTCCGGCTGCGGATCTTACGATTGTCCCGGATGGCGATAAGCAGAAGATTGCCATGGGCGTGGCCTCCATCGAGCTGAGCGATGTGGGAACGCTTGCCGACAAGCGCATGGAAGAGATCCGCTTCAACATCCCAAATGACAAGCTCGCACAGGTACAAGGAAAGTCCATCGTGATCGACCAGCCGGTCAACCTGCGTCGAGACGATAAATACCTCTACCTTGCCGTATGGGACCCGACCAGCGGAAGAGCGGGAACAGTACAGGTACCGATCGAGATTCCGAAATAACTTATACCCAGCCGCCATCCACGATGAAGCTCTGATTGGTGATCGCCGAGCTGTCATCGGAGGCGAGGAAGAGGACGGTTCGCGCCACGTCCTCAGGCGTGAGATTGCGCTTCAACGCCTGCCTGCCCATAATCTCTGCCTCATATTGCGGAGTCCACCAAAGTCGCCTTTGGCGCTCCGTGAGAATGGCGCCGGGAAGCACGCTGTTCACCCGGATATTCCCCGGCCCAAGCTCATGAGCCATGGCGCGCGTCATGCCGACAATCGCTGCCTTCGCCGTTACGTATGCCGGAAGGCCGGTCGAGGGAATGATCCACGAGATGGAGCTCATGTTGATGATCGAGCCACCGCCCGCCGCAGCCATGCCAGCGCTAACGGCTTGCATGGTGAAGAAGTGATGGCGCAGGTTTACGTTCATCCGGTTGTCCCAGTATTCCGGTGTCACCTCTTTGAAGTCGTGCCTGTCATCGTTCGCGGCGTTATTGACAAGCACCTGAATCGCGCCAAGGCGGTTTTCGACATCAACGATGGCCCTTCGTAGAGCGTCGATGTCAGTCATGTCGCATTGCAGGAAGAGAGGCGCATGAGACGCGTGCCCGCTCAGACCTCTAACCAGTTCTTCCGCTGGTTCGGCTGCCAGGTCGAGAAAAGCTACCCTGGAGCCCTGCCGAGCGAACTCTTCCACCATGGACGCGCCGATGCCCGAGGCTCCGCCTGTCACGAGAACCGTCCGGTCGCACAAGCTTGGATAGCGCGCATACTGATTGCTCAAAGTCACTCCCATTTGCCACGAATGTTTTACAGAAACAGCTTACTCATCGGAAGCCAGCGGTGAAACATGCAATCGACAATGGCACAATCTTGTCGAATGCACGTAAAGTGATCCGTATACCGGAATCCGTGAAGCAAGGGCCCGATGAATTCTTCAAACCCATCTGACGAGCGCACCAATATCTCATTCGAGTCTGTAGTCGAGACTTCACAGGCTTCCTGGGCCGAGGTGCGAACGCATGCCGCCGGGCCGGCAGGTGAACTACCGCTGACCTCGGAAATGCTTATTGCGGAGCCATCGGGAAACCTTTTCGGGCTGACTCAAAATGCGGGCATGGGCTGGGATCCTGCGCGGCTTCTCGATCCTGAATTTCTGATCCTGAGTACGCATGGTGGACTGCGCGCAGAAGATGGGCGTCCCATTGCCCTTGGCTTCCACAGCGGACACTGGGAGGTCGGCCTGCTCGTCGCGGAAGCAGCGAGGGAGTTGAAGGCTCTCCACTCTGTGCCGTTTGCCGGCGCGTGTACCGACCCATGCGACGGCCGCACACAGGGCACGACCGGAATGATGGATTCGCTGCCTTTCAGAAACGACGCCGCCATGGTGCTTCGCCGCCTCATCCGCTCCCTGCCCACACGCAAAGGCGTGATGGGGGTCGCGACCTGCGATAAAGGATTACCAGCGATGATGATGGCGCTCGCATCCTCAGGGCCGTTGCCGGCCATTCTCGTTCCCGGCGGAGTGACGCTCCTGCCGGAATCAGGTGAAGACGCAGGCAGGGTGCAGACGATCGGAGCGCGTTTCGCGCAGCAGCAGATCACGCTGCAATACGCCGCCGAGATGGGATGCCGCGCATGCGCCAGCCCCGGCGGCGGATGCCAGTTCCTGGGCACGGCTGCAACATCGCAGGTGATTGGCGAGGCGCTGGGATTGTCTCTGCCGCACACGGCGCTCGCGCCCTCAGGACAACCCGTCTGGCTTGACGCGGCCACGCGTTCGGCGCGAGCCCTGCGACGCATGCAGCAGTCAGGGCTTGGCGTCCGCGATGTGCTCACGCCCGGCGCGCTTCACAATGCGATGGTGCTTCATGCCGCATTCGGCGGATCCACGAACCTGCTGATTCATCTCCCGGCGATTGCATTCTCTGCGGGTTTGGAGCGGCCATCGATCGACGACTGGGCTCGAATCAACCGCCAGGTTCCAAGGCTCGTCGATGCACTGCCGAACGGTCCGCGCGGTTTCGCTACGGTGCAGGTCTTTCTCGCAGGAGGTGTCCCCGAAGTCATGCTCCATCTGCGTGAAGCAGGATTGCTGGACACGAGTGCCCGTACGGTCTCCGGCGAAACGCTGGACACATGCCTGGACTGGTGGCAGCAGAGCGAGCGAAGGAGCACTCTGCGAAAGCGTTTGCGCGATCTGGATGGCATTGAGCCCGATGAAGTGATCATGAGCCCAGATCAGGCCCGGGCAAAAGGACTGACATCCACTGTCTGCTTCCCGATGGGCAACCTTGCTCCTGAAGGTTCCGTGATCAAGAGCACGGCTATCGATGCTTCATTGGTCGACGAGAATGAGGTATACACGCATCGCGGCCCTGCGCGTGTCTTCATCACCGAAGCGGATGCGATCCATGCGATCAAAAGCGGTGGGATCGGTCATGGCGATGTCGTCGTGCTCATCTGCGGCGGACCAAAGGGCGCAGGCATGCAGGAGATTTACCAGGTCACTTCAGCTCTCAAGGCGCTGCCGCATTGCAAGCACGTCGCCGTGCTTACGGATGCCCGCTTCAGTGGCGTCTCGACGGGCGCCTGTGTCGGCCACATCTCTCCTGAGGCCCTGGCCGGCGGCCCGATCGGCAAGGTACAGGAAGGCGATCAGATAGAAATCACAGTCGACCGCCTGAACCTGGTCGGCACAATCGATCTTGCCGGCAGCGGTGAAACAACCTTCAGTAGGGAAGAAGCCACTGCGGTACTGCGGGAGCGTTCTCCACGACCCGATCTCAAGCCTCATCCCGCCCTGCCCGCAGACACAAAGCTATGGGCCGCGCTGGTACAGGCGAGTGGAGGCGTATGGGGCGGATGCGTTTACGACGCGGATGCAATCGTCGCGAAGCTTGAGCAGTGAGCAGGAGGCTTCGTTCGATGAATCTCTAGCGATGCAGTCAGGAGTGTGGCGGAGTCCATTCCTCCGCCGCGCTCCTGACCGGCTCTGCCAGGTTCAGTTCTTTTCCGCTACGCACAGTGCCGGCATCAAAAGGGTCTTCTCTCAGTAGAGATTTGATCTGCTCCAGTCGAAGAATCTCTTCCTCGACCTGCCGAATGATCTGCGCAAAGTCCATCGTCAGGCACCTCTGTTGAAGTTTGTGAAGAACGCTTATTGCAAGCTCACCTTGAGAGCTTTCCCGTCATAGTGAATTTCCTTGTCCCACTTCGCGGCGACTTCCTGTCCGGAACCGTTTTTCCCGTTCACGAGGATCACGCGAAAAGTGCGTGCCGCCGGCATACCCGGATACTCACCCTGCCTGTCCCCGATCTGCAGCGTGCCATCCGATTCGCTCCAGTGAATGGGGATAATGGAGTGAGCACCTTTTTCGTATCGGTAGCTGTCGCCCTCATCCTCATAGAGGTTGAAATCGGCATCCGCGCCGCGGTAGATGCGAAGCTCCAGCGGAGCATCGGGCGACTGACCGGTGTACTCCACCTGCGGGCCGAGAGGCAGGATCGAGCCGCCCTTCACATACACGGGGATGCGGTCGAGCGGCGCCTCCGCCTGGATGCGCTGATCGCCTTTCAGCTCCGCGCCGGTCCAGAAGTCGTACCAGCGTGCAGCGGGCGGCAGGTATACAGAGCGGCTGACAGCACCCTGGTCGATCACGGGATTTACAAGCAGCGATGGCCCGAACAAGAACTCGTCGCCGATGTCGTGCACCTTTTCGTTGGTGCGCCAGTCCATGACCAGCGGGCGCATCGGGGTATAGTCTTCCGAAGTTACGCGCCATGCCAGCGAGTAGATGTAAGGCAGCAGACGGTAGCGCAGATTGTCGTAGCGAATCAGCGTTGGAGTCTGTGAGTCGTAAGAGAAGATCTCGTTGGTGTTGTTGGAGCGATGTCCATGCGTGCGGAAGACTGGGCTGAAGACTCCGAACTCATACCAGCGCGTGTATAGCTCCTGATAGGAAGGATCGTGCGTGTCGCGCTCGTACGGCCATCCATACCCGGCAATATCGGTCGTCCAGTAGGGCATGCCGGAGAGCTCGAAGTTCAATCCGGCAGGAATCTGCCTGCGGAAGGAAGAAAATGTGCCGAGCACATCGCCCGACCATACCATCGCAGCATTGCGCTGCTGGCCGGCAAACGCAGACCGGGTCAGGATGAAGACGCGCTTCTGGTCTGTCGTCTTCCGCCAGTGTTCATAGATGTTTCCACTATGAAGCAGCGGAAAGATGTTCGCATAGCGTGCGCCGTTGCCGATGAACAGCTGGCGGTCGCTGAGGGTTGCATCGCTGTAGCCGTTGCAGCATTCCGGTTCCGAACTGTCGAGCCAGAAAGCATCCCAGCCCTGCGCGAAAATTTTCCCGGCGAGATGCTTCCAGTACAGCTCGCGCGCTTCAGGGTTGGTCGCGTCATAATCCGTGGTGCCGGGAATCAGCAGGTTCCGTTCCTTCAGCTCCTTGTACAGGTCCGACTTCGGATCGGTAAGAGGCCAGATCGAAATCATGGCGTGAATGTGCTCGTCATGCAGCTTCTTCAGCGCACCTGGAACATCCGGGTAGGGCTTGAGGTACTCTTCCAGGTACTCAGGATCGCCCTGCGACTTCCACCAGAACCAATCCTGAACGATTACATCCAGCGGTACATGTTCTGTGCGGTACCGCTGCACGACATCGAGAAGATCTTTCGCCGAATGGTAGTAGTCCTTCGACTGAAAAAAGCCGTATGCCCACTTCGCAAACATGGGCGCATGGCCGGTCAGCTCATCGTAGTGATGAATCACCTGCGGCATCTCTGGCCCATAGAGGAAGTAGTAGTCGATTGCATCCGCCGCTTCGGTGCTCATCTTCAACTCGTTTGGATAGCGGTTGTCGAACCAGGATCTCGATGCGGTGTTCCAAAGCAACCCATATCCGTTGCTCGACATGAGCAGTGGCACGGCGATATCAGTGTTGGCCTGAGCCATCTCCACTACGCTGCCGCGATAGTTGAAGACGCCGCTCTGATGCTGCCCGAGGCCATAAAAGCCTTCGTATGGGCCAGGCTGGAAGCGGTCGCTGACGTGATACACCTTCTCGCCATTGATCACGTCCGGCACATAGAGCCTCGTCCGGCGATCGGATTCGAAGAGCAGTGTCTGGCCGGCAGAGTCTTTAAAGAACAGCTGGCCGCTGCTCAGCTTGATTGAGACAGCGACGTGCGCAGTCCGCAGAGTCGCTTCTTCCGCAGTCTGGTTGAATTGAAATTCCCCGGTTTCGCATGGATGCAGAATCCACGGGTTCACGGGAGAAGCCGCCTTGGGATCTCCCGGCCCGGCAACAATGTGCAGTACGTCCGGGCCGCAGACGGAAAGATGCAGCGTCTCGTCGCCGTTATGCATAACCAGGCCATCGCTGGTGCGGGAAACTGTAACCGTCGCCTGCACGTTCGCATAAGCAGGCACAGCGAGGAATGGAGCAAGTAATAAAGAGAAGCAGAAAAAGGCAGGGCGCTCGAAGAGTCGCATTCAATAAATTCCTTCAGGGTTCACCGGTAAGTCTCGTTTGCAGAAGCAAGCCTCGCGCAGCGCGGAACGAATTCGAGAGCTTGTAAGGAGAGGTAAAATACTTTCCTGCCGGGACTGAAGAGATCCCGGCAGGAAAGCTCGCCAGACTGGCGAGAAAGCATCTACCAGTAAAACTTGCCAGCGAACTGCACGGTACGTGCGTCGAAGGCGCTGGTGATTTTTCCAAAGCCCGACGAGCAGCTCGACTCGGCATTGGGATCGCATCCCGTATAGCTCGTGCTTGGCGTGTAGAACTGCGGGTGGTTGAATGTGTTGTACAACTCAGCGCGGAACTGTACGCGCATGTTCTCCTTGACCTTCCAGTTCTTCATCAGCGACGTGTCCCAGTTCTGATAACCTGGTCCACGCAGTGTCGAGAAATAACGCGGTGTGTTTCCAAATGTTCCGAAAGGAGCATAGGAGAACGCAGCGGTGTTAAACCATTCGTTGATCGTCGGATGCGAGACGTGCGTATCGCCGCTGACATCGGGCCTCGGCGCGCCTCCATAAGAAGCGATATCGTTGCCGGTCATCCCCAACGGAATACCCTGGCGGAAGGTTGCGATCTGTGAGACCTCCCAGCCGCCAAGCACCAGGTCTTCAGTGCGGTTCATCCCGGAGGCAAAGCGGCGCCCTCGTCCGAAGGGAAGGTCATAGATGTAGTTGGCGACAAGGCTATGCGGAACATCGTTGCCATCCACGCTCTTCTCGCCGGCAAAGTTCCAGTAGTTTGCAGGTCCTGCAAAGTTCCACTGGTTGTTTCCTTCCACGTTGTCGAGGAACTTCGAGTAGGTATACGACACCTGCGCGGTCAGGCCAAAGCTCGTACGGTGATTGAAGGCCGCCTGCAGCGCGTTGTAGTTTGAGAAGCCTATTGGAGCGTTTACCTCGCTCACGCCGCAGTACTGCGGATATGACGTGAGCAGCTGGTACTTCTCCACCGTTGGCTCATTCAGCGCGCAACTGCTCTGCGTGATGTGCCCATAGTAAGGGTTCGGCACCTGCGAAGTCAGGTCAGCCTGGCCAAGCGCAAGGTAGACAGGATTCAGCTGGTTCCTCGCCACCGACGACTGCACCATGTGCACGCCGTGATTGCCGACGTAATTCACATCAAGCGAATCGTTCGGAGTAATCGCCCACTGCACGCCCATCAGGTACTGCTCTACGTAAGGCGACTTGCGCGAACGGAAGTTGCTCCCAACGCTCTCGCCAACATTCTGCAGCTCGCCGTTCGTGTTGCCGCTGAGTGGAATGTATCCATAAGGCCATGGATTTGTCGTGGTGACGGCAGGGTTCGCGCTGATGCCGTCGATGGTGGACTCAACATCCGTTTCGCTCGAATAGCCAGCGCCAGTTGCCGAGAAGCAGCAGTTGATCGACTGCGGATAGAAGATGCCAAACCCACCGCGCATAACCACATTCGGACGAGCCTGGTAGGTGAAGCCGAATCTCGGTGCGAAGTTCTTATAGTTCGTGTTGAAGCTCCCGCGGTTGTCCGATGAAAGATACTGCAGCGCGCCATTTACCGTTTCGCCGATCTGCGAACTGATTGGGTTCACGACAGCGGGATTGAAGACCGCCGCCTGATCGTGCCGATAAGTCACCGGAGTCTGAATCTCGTAACGGAAGCCAAGGTTCAACGTCAGCTTCTGCGTAGGTTTCCAGTCGTCCTGGATGTACCATCCGTAGTTCTGGCTGGCCACCGCGGGATTATTGGCAATGCCCGCAGCTCCTCCATCGAGCACGCCAAGCATGAACTGCGCCAGGCCGTTTCCTGTCGTAAAGGATTCAGGGTTGTTTGGATCGGGGCCCAGCGTGAAGGTGCCGGTCGACTTCAGGCTCGCCTGGTAGATCTGGTGTTCATCGTCCTGCTGCTCGATAAACATGCCGCCGAAGTTGATTGTGTGTTTGCCCTTGTTCTTGATGAAGTCGACAGAAACGCTGCCGATCGGTCCGTGATTCACGATGCCCTGGTACTGCTCAGGGCCAAGCGGAGACTGGCTGCCGATGGTGACGACAGGAAACTCAGGTGAATTGGTGTCGAGATAAGAGGGCAGGCCAAGGCTGGAAGGCAGGAAGCCCGCGGACTGGTTCACCGAGGTCTCATGCCAGATCGACACACCAGCCTGCGCGATCATCGTGAAGGTCGGGCTGAAGATCTGCGTGTAGCCCGCCGAAAGGTTCCAGCGGTTGTTCGGCTTTTCGTCTCCGGGACCTGCGGGATTGCTTGAGCCCCAGTAGTCCGGGTTGCCGGTCTTGAACTCCGACTTGTAGGAGTAGCGGACATAGAATCGCGCCAGATCGTTGATGTTGTGATCGACGCGAATCAGGTATTCAGTGGAGTGGGCCGGATTGTTTGCCGAAGCCACATAGTTGTTGGTTGCGCCGCCGGCGGTCGCGGAGGGGTAGTAGCTCAGGATCTTGCTCGCCACCGAGTCGACGGCTCCGAGCGTATTGAGGTTGTTGTTTGCAATGGGGTCGCGAATGTAGCCGGTCTGTGAAGCCTTAAGTCCGGTGACCGGATCGACCTGGCCGGCGGTGATCATGCGAGTGCTGCGCGGGTCGTAAATCTGCCCGACGTAGACCGGGCGTCCCAGCGCATCGGTGCCGCGCTGCGCGCCCAGCAGCCCGGAGAAGTCTCCGGTAAGGTACTGCTGTGTCGGAACGGTGAAGGTTCCGGTTGATGGCGACGAGAGCGACAGGCGCTCGATCAATCCAAAGATGAAGGTCTTATTCTTCTGACGGTAAAGACCCGGGATGTAAAGCGGACCGCCTGCGGAGCCACCGAACTGGTTGCGATCGAAGTCGGACCGGGCAATACCGTTGTGATTGTTAAACCACAGGTTCGAGTCCAGCGCCGCGTTCCGGTAGAACTCATAAGCATCGCCGTGGAAGGCGCTGGTTCCGGACTTGCTGACCACGTTTACTACGTTGCCGGTGCTCCATCCATACTGCGAGGTGAACGAGTTGTTCTGGATCTTGAATTCCTCGACGGCATCGACCGAGGGAACGTACAGAACAGCACCCCACTCCGGATCGGTGTCCCATACACCATCCAGCAGGTAAGCCGAGGTGCCGAAAAAACCGCCGCCGAAATTCAGGAACGAGATGTCCTGGTCGGCGTTGTCGTTGCTGGCGCCGCTGCCGCCCAGCAGGGCTTGCTGCTCAAGCGTGTTGTTTACCGATGAGTTGAGGGTCGCCAGTCCATAGACGTTGCGAAGGTTCAGAGGCAGCTCAACCACCTGCTTGGAGTTGATGTCGGCGGAGATATTGGCATTGTCGGTGTTCAGCAGCGAGGCCTGCGCGGTGACCTGTACCTCCTGGGTGGTCGAACCGATCTCCAGCTTGACGTCCTGGGTGGCCGAGTTTCCCGCGCTGAGAACGATTCCGTTCTGCTTGTATTCCTTGAAGCCGGTCATCTTGACGTTGAGAACGTACTGCGCCGGAGGCAACTGGCTGAAGAGATAATGTCCGGCGGCATCGGTGACATAGGTCCGGACGATGCCGTTTTCCGTGCCGGTCAGCGTAAGGTTGGCTTGCGGGACTGCGGCGCCCGACGAGTCGAGAACCGTACCGCTCAGGGTCGCGGTCGTTGTGGCCAGCTGGCCGTGGAGCGAAGCTGCTCCATGGATGAGGAGAAATATCGCTGTCATCTGGAAGATACAGCGCATGCGGAATCTGATTGTTCTGAACCGGCAGAGTAAATGGTTTCCTGCCTCACCGTTTGCGGCTGACTCGATGCAGCCTTTCTTATTCTTAACGTCCACTTCGTTGGCTCTCCTGTCGATACAGTTCCGATAACCGGGCGGGCAGCACCCTTTACCGAAAGCACACCAACCCTAGCCGTCCCGGTTTCCGGCTGTCATGGAGAGAGTCGAATTCTTTCCCGATGTTTCAGCGATCCCTCCCGATGAAACTCCGATGGAATATCTGGCTTTATCTCAATTGCTTACGAGGTGTTACAGGTAGGTAGCAACCGCCAGGCAAGTTTATTTTGCCGACTGTTTGAGGCGAACGCTATAATTGCCACGCTTCTCGCCGGCATTCATTTGCGGAAACAACAACGCAGCGGCCGCCGCGCTGGTATACGGGGAAGGTAGCGCTTTTCAAAGGCTGGTTCATGCAGGGCGATTTTCGTGTCAATGAATGGCTGGTTCAGCCACAGATCAACGCCATAGAAAAGGATGGAAAGCAGCGCCATCTCGAACCGAAGGTCATGCAGGTGCTCGTTCAGCTCTCGATGCATGCGAACGAGGTCGTGACCAAGGAACATCTGCTGAAGACCGTCTGGCGTGACCTGTTCGTCGGCGACGATGTCATCGTCCGTTGCATCTCCGAAATTCGCTATGCCCTCGGAGACAAGTCGAAATCCCCGCGCATCATTCAGACAATTCCAAAAGCAGGCTATCGGCTTATTGCGAATGTGGCGTTGTCGTCGCAGGAGAGCCAAAACGCACCTGTCGTACTGCCGCCGGTCCCCGAACCGCCCGTTCCAATTCCGATGGAACCGGATCGCAGCGCCGATTCTCAGATCCTGGAAGGTGAGCTGGATCTCACCCCGCCCTTGCTTCAGGACGGCTTCCCGGCCGTTACCTCATCGGACCTGGCTGCCGCCTATTCCGCGTCGCAATCGGAGATTCCGCTCCTTCGCCGCTTCCGTTCCATGCTGCTCGCCGTCAGCGCTTCGCTTCTGCTCGTCGTGGTCTACCTGCTGGTTCGTTCTCCGCGCCCGATTCATGCCTCTCCTATAAGCCTGTTCTGGGGTTCGTTCGTGAACGAAGACAATCCTGTGCTGATATGTATTGCTGACCAGCCCCAGAATCTTCCGGGCAGGCTGCGCGATGCCGTTGACCCGGAGCGATCGGCCGATATCCAGACGGGGCCGCTCTCGGTGACGATGGAAGACCTGAATGCCTCCATGATGGCGGTCAAGCTTCTCCAGTCTTATAAGCGGAACTACACCCTCAAGGCCGAAGGCGTCACCAATCTCAACGATCTGCGCCAGGGGCAGACCGTCTTCGTCGGAGCGTTCGACAATGCGTGGACGCTTCGTATCTCGAAGCAGCTGCGGTTCCACTTCTGGAACTCTCCCGACATGTCTCAGCTCGCGATCGTGGATGCGAGCGCCCCGGCAAACCTTCACTGGTCGATCGACCGCGACAAGATCGGCAAATCCGACAGCTATACGGATTACGCGCTCGTCGGGCGTTTCACGAGCCGAGACACAGGCCAGCCCGCCCTGATCGTCGGTGGGCTCACCACCGGAGGCACGCTAGCCGCCGGCGAGTTCATCAGCGAGGGCAACAATCTCCATAGGCTGCAGGAGAACGCGCCGGCAGGCAGCGGGAAAAGTGTCGAAGCCGTTCTGAGCACGCACGTAATCGACGGTCAGCCGGGGCCGGTGCGCATCGAAGCCGTTTACTACTGGTAGAGAACGGCTTTGGACTTTGGCGTCCCGGTCACGATGCGGACGGCGCAAACTTGAGCGACAGCGAGTTCATGCAGTAGCGCAGTCCGGTCGGCCTTGGTCCATCGTCGAAGACATGGCCAAGATGGGCGTCGCACAGCTTGCAGGCAACCGCGGTGCGCTGCATTCCCAGCGTTACGTCGATCGACTCCCTGACATTTTCCTTGGCGATAGGCTGCCAGAAACTCGGCCATCCTGTGCCCGACTCAAACTTCGTATCGGAGCTGAAGAGGGCAGTCTCGCAGCAGATGCAGCGGTAGATGCCCTTCCGGTGCATGTCCCAGTACTCGCCGGAGTAGGGCCGCTCGGTTGCGGCGCGGCGAGTCACGTCGAAGGCCGCCGGAGAGAGTTGCTGCTTCCATTCCGAGTCGGACTTGCTCACCACAGGCAGCGTCACGGTTTCGCCCCGTTGTCCATCGGGCGAGAACTGGACGACCTTCACCTCTTTAGGAGAACCCGACTTCGCTTCGACCGGTTGAAGGCCGTAGTGAGGGCGTAGCAGGACTGCGGCAGCCGTGGCTCCCGTAAGAATCAGGAACGTCCGGCGCGTCTGTTTTTCTGGATTCATGATGACCTCCGTTGGCCTATCCAAAGGTGAACGAAAATGCCTGCACGCCTGGATCCAGGAATTCAATCGCGAACGTATGGTCCGCGACCGCACCCCTCTGGCGCACTAATTGGTACAGGCGATCCTCGGTTACAGTTCCATTGCCCTGAGCGTCGGCGTCGACTCCATGATCCTGTCCAGGGGCATGACCATCGACGGTTACGCGGAAGCGGACCGGCCTGCCGTCCGCTGGCGGCGCAAGGACGAGGTGCAGATCGCGCGCGTGAAAGTGGAAGAGGATCTTTCCGCCCGCGGCTCCAAGCACCGCGACCTGGCGATGATCGTTCCATTTCCCGGCCAGCCCCCACTCGTTTAAGCCAGGCTGTCCGGGCGCGGTGTAGTTCTGCTCCGCGTCGGGCTTGATTCCGCCCGGAGACGCGAAGTGCGCGGCGCGTGCATACCCAATATAGGTCTCGGGCGAGCCGACATTAGTCATGTCGGCCGCAGCCTCGACACCCTGTCCACGAACCGCTGCCGCGCCGGCGGCCATCGACTTCGCGTTGGCCTCTTTCAGCAGCTGCTGGATCCATTTCTCTGACTGGTCGTATTCGCCCTCGCCGAAGTGCTCAAAGCGAACCTTGCCTTTCGCGTCGATGAAGTAGTGGGCAGGCCAGTATTCGTTATGGAAGGCATTCCAGATGGCCATATCGTTATCCACAGCCACCGGATAGGTGATGCCGAACTTTGTAACCGCCCGTTTCACATTCGGGATCTGCTTCTCGATGTCAAACTCCGGCGCATGAACACCGATTACAATCAGCCCGCTGTCCTTATACTTGTCTGCCCAGGCGCGAACGTAGGGGATTGCGCGGATGCAGTTGATGCACGAGTAATCCCAGAAATCGACGAGGACGACTTTGCCCTTCAGCTCCTTCGCCGTCAACGGTTTGGAATTGATCCAGTCGGTCGCACCCGCCAGGCCGGGTAGAGGAGAAGTGCCGACGATGCTTGGCGGTTGCTGTGCGCCCGCAGAAAACGCACCCATGGCGGAAGCGAATACGATGGCGAGCGCGGCGGCTAACCCGGTCTTCTTTGAACTGCTGGCGAACAGCATTTTGTCTTGCCCTCTTTCAAGGTGAAATCGATGCGGAAAGAGAAGCTCCGCAAAAATCTCACCGGCTCAGTAGACACCTGGGAAGAGGGGAAGGTTACAGCCTGCATGCTGCGTGTGTGGGGCTGGAATGCCCATCTTTTACACGTAGCGCACGGAAGTGTTTCGGAATATCAAACTGATTAAAAGGACTGGAGACACAAAAATGCCCCTGGAACGCGAGGGTGCTCCAGGGGCATTTTTGAAGGATCTCAGGACCGAGGTTGGTAAGTCCTTTGAAATGTGGTGAGCTCGCTGGGGCTCGAACCCAGGACCCACGCCTTAAAAGGGCGATGCTCTACCAACTGAGCTACGAGCTCTCTTTCAAAATATCATAGGGACGGGCCCGATGTTTTCGAGAGCCTGAATTGACCGAGATTAAGATCTGTTTTTTCCTCATCTTTCGTAGTATGTTGCTTTAAAACAAGTAATTAGAAGATCTAAACCCTCGCGCTCTCTGCGCTTTCCCCCGTTCCACCCGTCGTTGCAAAAAGCAGCTGGTGTGCCGTCTGCTCCCCGATCGTTACCTCTGGAAGGTGACCGGTGGAGCGATGCCTCCGCGTGCAAAAACTGGATGCAAATTTCGGGGCCTGCCCAACCTTTCCTTCCTGCACATCCACGGGGGGTGACGGCAGCGGGAGAAGAATTCAATGAACAGGGAATCGCAGGACCCACAGGGCCAAGCGCAGGACGACGTCGCAACGCTTTATTCATGGGCGAATCTGGCAGGGACCAGATATAGAGATTTCAGCGCCTCCCGCCGCGAGATCCGCTCTCAGGCTCGCCAGCGCGCAGCTGAGCAGAGTGCTCAAGTCGCCGAACTGGAAACGGTTGCTGATCCGCTAGACGACATCACGCCGGAAATTCCCGCAGCGGATACATATGAGGAGTCCTTCGATCAGGCTCCCATGCGCAACTCCAGCGCAGCGCCTGTAGCCGAGCCTCGCCGCGATCACGAAGAGCCATCGGTTGCCGGGCCACGCCTCGGCTTCCTGGAGACAGCGCTGCAGGAAGTCATGGAGCCCGCTGCACCGTCTCCCATGCACCATGTTCCCCGGGCACATCATTCGGCTGCTTCTCCTGTCACGTCTCCGGTGCCTGAGCGCCCGGCACGGTGGTCTGCCCTGATGGGGGTCTTCGATCCTGTCCGCGAACATCGTTTTCCCGTCGCGCCCCAAGTGCCGAAGCTGGCGGTGCCGGTCGTTGCCTTCTTTTCGCTTGCCGGCGGAGTCGGTAAGAGCAGTCTGGTAGCGACGCTTGGCCGCATTCTCGCCGCGCGCGGGGAACGTGTACTGCTGGTCGATGCGACTCCCTATGGAACCTTGCCTTTCTACTACGGCGCGAGCGAGCTACGGCCCGGTGCGCTGCGCACCTTCCGCGGAGAGGGCATCGAAGTGCCGATCCAGTTGCTAAGCCTCGACGCCAATCCGTCCGATCCTTCCGCGCACACCGGCTGGATGACGGATCTTCTGCAGCAGTACAGCGCAAATGTGGATCGCATTCTCATCGACATGGGCACTGCCTCGAAGCTGCTGGCGCAGGCGATTCTGGATCTGGCCCCCACTGTCATAGTCCCGGTCGTGCCGGATATGAGTTCGATGGTCAGCCTCCAGGCGGTAAACAGCTTCTTTGAGCGCTCCGAGCCTACGTCCGCTCCCGTAGAGCCTTATTACCTGCTGAACCGATTCGATCCCACCGCGGCGATGCATGAGGATATTCGCGCTCTGCTCCACGAGCAGTTCGGTGACCGGCTCATGCCTCTCGAATTGCGGTCGAGCAGCGACGTCAGTGAAGCGCTCGCCGAAGGCGTGACTGTTGCCGATTACGCCCCCGAGTCCCCGGTGAACGAAGACTATGTTGCGATTGCCGAGTGGATCCGGCAGCGGGCCACGGTTCGCCGTAAGTCGCGTGGAGTGCGCTGGAGCGAACAATGACAAGCCTCTCCGCGATTGGAGACGGATTGGCGGGAGGTGACGAGCGTGGTTTCAGGGTTGTTCGCGGCATTCTGATAGGCCTGGGGCTCTGCTGCCTGACTTTTTTCGCCATGCTTCAGCTGACATGGCCGCAGCAGACCGTCGTCGGCGTCGTCATGCTGTTTCTGGCGTTCTGGCTGACGCGCGTGTCGAACTCCTACCTGATTACGCTCACGCTGATGGTGATGTCGCTGTTTGCGACGGTCCGTTATGCCTGTTGGCGGATCGGTACCGTCGCGAATTTCTTCCTGGATCCGGGAAACAAGTGGGGACCGCTCGACGCGTTTTTCATCCTGTTGCTGGTTGCGGCAGAGACCTATGCATTTATCGTTCTTTTTCTCGGATTCATGCAGACCATCTGGCCGCTGCGCCGCGCGCCCGTACCGCTGCCTGAGAATCCCGAAGAGTGGCCGCACGTCGATCTGCTGATCCCCACCTACAACGAGCCGATGAGCATCGTGCGCTACACCGCGCTCGCCTCGCTCAATATCGACTGGCCGGCCGATAAGCTGCATGTCTACATCCTCGATGACGGCAAGCGCGAGGAGTTCCGCAAGTTTGCCGAAGAGGCCGGGGTCGGCTATATGACGCGCTCCGACAACAAGCATGCGAAGGCGGGAAACATTAACCGCGCGCTGCAGCGGCTGACCTCGCCTTACGTTGCTATCTTCGATTGCGATCACGTGCCTACGCGCAGCTTCATGCAGATGACCATCGGCTGGTTTCTGCGCGATCGCAACCTGGGCATGCTGCAGACGCCGCACCACTTTTACTCGCCGGACCCATTTGAGAGGAATCTAAACCAGTTCCGCATTATTCCGAACGAAGGCGAACTGTTCTACGGCATCGTTCAGGATGGGAATGACTTCTGGAACGCGACCTTTTTCTGCGGCTCGTGCGCGGTGCTGCGCCGCACGGCGCTCGACGAGATCGGCGGCATTGCCGTCGAGACCGTCACCGAAGATGCACACACATCCCTGCGCATGCAGATGAACAAGTGGAACACTGCTTACATTAATATTCCGCAGGCCGCCGGGCTCGCGACTGAGCGGCTCTCGGGCCACGTAAAGCAGCGCATTCGCTGGGCGCGCGGAATGGTGCAGATTCTGCGCACGGACAATCCGCTCACTGCCCGCGGGCTTAAGCTGGCGCAGCGGCTCTGCTACTTCAATGCCATGACGCACTTCATGTATGCATTGCCGAGATTGATCTTTCTCACCTCGCCGCTCATCTACCTGCTGCTATCGCAGACCAATGTGCCGGGCTACTGGGCGGCGATCTTCGCTTACGCACTGCCGCACCTCATTCTCTCGAACCTCACGAACTCTCGTATCCAGGGACTGCATCGCCATTCTTTCTGGAACGAGATCTATGAGACCGTGCTGTCGCCTTACATCCTGATGCCGACTCTGCTCGCGCTGGTAAATCCGAAGCTCGGCAAGTTCGACGTAACCGCCAAGGGCGGCGTGGTAAACCGCACCTACTTCGACAAAGCGATTGCACAACCTTTTATCGTGATGCTGCTCTTTAATGTCCTCGGCCTGCTGATGGTGATTCCACGATCCATTCATATCCCCCTGCCGCTACTGAACCGCGTCTGGGATGGCGACCATCCCGGCACGATTGCGATGAACGCAATCTGGACCGTCTTCAATATCGTCATTCTCGGTGTTTCAACCGCCGTGGCGCAGGAGATGATTCAGCAGCGCCAGCAGGTGCGCATTCACCTGGTTGCGCCAGTCAAGCTGAAGCTTGCGGATGGCCGCGTGCTGCATACACAAACCGCAGATATCTCAACCGGAGGCGTGTCATTGTCTCTCGAAGAGTCAGAACAGATGGTTCTGGGAGATCTTCTGCAAGTGGTCTTTGCCCTGCATGTTGATGATGCAGAATTGCCAGCTCGACTGGTCGCACGAGACGGCAAGACACTGCACCTGCAGTTCGAGCCGCTCACGCTGGTTGAGGAAGAGATGTTGACGATGGTTCTGTACTCGCGGGCGGACCGCTGGCTGGCATGGGGCGACCATCGCGAGAGCGACCGGCCGATGGAAAGCCTCAAGCGTATCTTCGAGCTGTCGGTCGTCGGATTGAAGATAGCCTTCCGTTCGCTGATCCTGCGCAAGAAGCCCGATGGCGCGCGCCGGGGCGTGGCTGTAGGTAGCGTATCCTCAATCCTTCTCACAATGCTCCTCGCGCTGCCTTTTACCGCGCACGCGGCACAGGCGACCGCGAAAAAGGTAACAGCGACAGCGACAAAAGCTGAGACACCCGCTCCATCGTCGAATAGCTTTCAGACCACGCTGACCCTCAAGGATCTCGGGCTGAGCTCGCCGATCGAACTGCGCGGGTTCGACGGCATGGGCAACGTCTTTTTTTCGTTGCCAAATGAGCAGGTGGTGAAGCAGGCCTCACTGCACCTTGTCTATCACTTCTCGCCGGGCCTGCTCACGCAGCTTAGCCATATCAAGGTCGCACTCAACGGCACGCTGGTGGCGACCCTGCTGCCGCCTGCCACCACGACAGGGAACGAAGCGATTCTCGACCGCGACATCAGCCTGCCTGCCGATCTGCTGGTACGCAAGAATGAACTGAGCTTCGAGTTTATCGGCCACTACACAATGCAGTGCGAAGACCCGGCTAACAGCGTTCTGTGGAGCCGTATCGATCCGAGCACTTCAGTCAGCCTTTCCGGAGATTTGCTGCCGATCGCCGATGACCTGAAGTTTCTGCCTCTGCCGTTCTTCGATGAGGCTCTTACACGCAAGCCGGTGATTCCGATTTCCTTTAGCGGTCAGCCATCGCAGATTGCCTTGCAGGCTGCTGGAGCTGTGACCTCTTACTTTGGCATCCTTACCGACTACCGCGCCGCACGCTTTCCTGTCTCCGTCGGAACCATTCCGCAAGGCAATGTGGTGCTGATTGCGGAAAACCCGGCGACTCTGCCGGCATCGCTCCAGCTTGGACCCATCAGCGCTCCAACGCTCGCGATTCGAACGAATCCAGATGACCCGCATGGCAAGGTGCTGGTCGTGACCGGAGCGGATGGCGAGCAGTTGCTGACAGCAGCGCAGGCGCTCGCGATGAACTGGAATGGTATCCAGGGAGCGACCGCCACCGTGCAGGACTTCACTCTTCCTGCTCCCCGTGAGGCCGATACGGCTCCAAGATGGATGGAGACTAATAAGAGAATTCCGCTGTGGGACTATTCTGCGATTGAATCGCTGCAGACCGATGGATCGGTGCCCGTGCAGACCTTCTTCCGCTTGCCTCCCGATCTCTACTACGCGGACAAGCAGGATGTTCTGCTGCACCTGAACTATCGCTACAACCCGCTGCCCATCGGCCCGTCGTCAAGCATGCAGGTGCGCGTCAACGGCGGATACATCGGCTCTGTACCGCTCACGCCCTCCAAAGGCAGTTCCAGGGAAACCGCAGCAGATGTGGGTGTCCCGGTCGTCAACATCAGGCCGTTCTCGAACTCGCTCAACGTCGGTTTCGCCTTCCAGGTTCTGAAAAAAGGCCAGTGTCTCGATACCACGCCGATCAATCTGCAGGGTTCGGTTCTGCGATCGTCCTATCTTGATCTGCGGCAATTTCCTCACTGGGCTGCCATGCCTAATCTGGAGTTGTTCTCGAACGCAGGCTTTCCCTTTACGCGTTTTGCAGACCTGAGCCAGACAACGGTAGTCATGCCCGAGGCTCCGACATCGCAGGAGGTGGAACTCTACCTCACAATGATGGCGCACTTCGGGGCCGAGACAGGATTCCCGGTTCTGCGTGTAACGGTCGCCGATGCCGGAGCGATGCACGCCGGCGAAGACCGCGACTTTCTCGTAATCGGCACGGCACAGGACAACTCGGGTATTAGCAAGGCCGCCGACAATATGCCGGTGCAGATACTAAGCGATGGCGGATTGAAGGCGCAGGACACCGAAGGCTTTTTTGCCCCGTTCCGTCGCGCATGGTGGAAGATTCGGACCCGCGACCAGCAGGTATCCGGCGACTTCTCCGTGAACGTTTCGCCCGACGCCATTCTCGAAGGCCTGGAATCGCCCTACTCTTCCAATCGGTCCCTGGTTATCGTTCGCCTCAAGGACGCGGGAAGTTATGAACCTTTTACTGTGGCATTTTTAAAGGCTGCGCAGTCGAGTGATATCTCCGGAACCGTGTCGGTGCTGCATGGCACGGAGTTTCAGTCATTTCGCCTCGGCAACAACGTTTATCACGTCGGGAGACTCCCCCTATGGATGGCAGTGAACTTATGGTTTACCCGCGCTCCCTGGATGATTGCAATCGGTGTGCTCGCCATCGCAGCCGTGTTCGCCGTGTGGATACGCGCATGGCTGCGCAAGCGGGCACGGCAGCGGCTCCGCGCGGTCGAGGAGTAAACATGCTTCGACTTCTCAGGACCGTTACGAAGGTCTTCGCGGCTGCCGTGCTCGCGATGTCGCCCGTGCTCTGCCAGGCGCAGGCAGCCGTAGCCTCGTGGCCTTTGTGGAACGCCTATGCGGCTTCTTTCATCAGCGAACAGGGGCGCGTCATCGATCCTATGCGCGGCGATCTGACGACATCCGAGGGCCAGGCCTACGCGATGTTTTTCGCGCTGGTGGCAAATGATCGCGCACGCTTCGAATTACTGCTCGACTGGACGCGCGACAACCTCGCGGGCGGCGATATGACGCAGCGGCTGCCGGGCTGGTCATGGGGCAAGTCGGCGGACGGCGAATGGAAGCTCGTCGATCAGAATTCAGCTTCCGATGCCGATCTGTGGATGGCCTATAGCCTGACCGAAGCCGGACGTCTCTGGCAGGAGCCGCGCTACTCAGCTCTTGGCAAGATCATGGCGAGCGAAATTGCCGCGCAGGAAGTGACAGACCTTCCCGGACTCGGCACCGTGCTTGAGCCGGGATCGACAGGCTTTCATCCCGATGCCCAGACATGGATACTGAATCCGAGTTATACGCCGCTTCCGTTGACCACGCGCATGGCGCAGGCCAACCCTGCGGGACCGTGGGCTTCGTTGAGCCACACGCTACCGGTTCTGCTCTCGCGCAGCGCCCGTGAAGGCTATGCGATGGATTGGGTGAGCTTCAATCTGCATAACGGATTCGCCGCCGCTGCCGCTCCAGGGCAAACCATCGGCAGCACAAAGCTCGGCAGCTACGACGCCATCCGTGTGTACCTCTGGGCGGGTATGACGAACCCCCAGACTCCGGGTGCAGAAGAAGCAATGTTGGCCGTACCCGGCATGGCCACCTACCTGGCAGAGCATCAGTATCCGCCCGAGCAGGTAAGTGAGCAGGGCGAAGCCATCAGCGTGAGCGCACCGGTTGGCTTTTCTGCGGCCGTCATTCCATATCTCGACACGCTCGGCAAGGTAGCCGTGCGCGACAAGCAGATTACGCGACTCGCCGCAGAGCTGGACCCCGGAACCAGGCTGTACGGGCATCCGGCAGCTTACTACGATCAAAACCTTGTGATGTTCGGCAAAGGCTGGCTGGATCGGCGCTTCCGCTTTGGCCGCGATGGAGAGTTGAAGGTTACATGGAAAAAACGATAACGACGCGCCTGCGGAAGCTGGGACTGACAGCTGCACTCGCGGCCATGATGGCGACATTTGTTTCCCCGGGTCATGCACAATCTGCGGTATCCATCCTGCTCGAGCGTGCTCGCACTCAGGAGCAGGCAGGCCACATCGATCTGGCGGCACAGTCCTGGCAGCAGGTGCTGCTTTCTGATCCGAAAAATACCGAAGCGCTTGCCGGACTTGCCCGCGCCGCGAAGATGTCCGGCAATCAGGCCGAAGCAAACAAATATCTGGCGCGCCTGCGGCAGGTGAACCCGGCGGATCCGAATCTCTCGCTTGTCCAGAGCATGCAGTCGACCTCGGCACAGAACGCGCAGCTGCAGCAGGCGGCACATCTCGCACAGCAGGGGCAGGCTGAGGAAGCCTTGAAGATTTATCGCCAGGTATGGGGATCGCATCCTCCCGACGGCAACTGGGCTCTCGCTTATTACGACACCGAGGCGGGTACCGACAGTGGACGAGCTGACGCAGTCAATGGGCTGCGAGGACTGGTAAAGAAATATCCCAACGACTCGCGCTATGCGATCACCCTGGGCCGCATCCTTACCTATCGCGCGCAGACCCGCGACGAAGGCGAAACGATCCTGCGCGAGCACACGCAGGAACCGGCGGCGCAGGCCGCGCTGCGCCAGTCGCTCGTCTGGGATTCGCAGAATCCTCGCGCCGCCGAACAGATTCGCGACTACCTGCGCCAGCATAAGGACGCGGAGTTACAGCAATCCTTCGAAGAAGCACAGACGCGCCAGGCGCACACTCCCGCGCCATCTGGCATGGGTGGCCCCGAGCAGGCTGCCTATAGCGCGCTCAGCGCCGGTCGTGTGGACGAAGCGCAGAGCCGTTTTCTCGCCATCGAAGAGAAGAACCCCGACAATCCTCGTGCCCTTGCCGGCATGGGTTTCGTGCGCATGAAGCAGGGGAACTTTGCAGATGCCATCGGCTACCTGGAACAGGCGCAGCAGCATGGAGCCAACGACAAAGCCGTTTCCGACGCCTTGAACACCTCTCACTTCTGGTTCTCCGTTCAACAGGGCACCACCGCTCTGAACGACAACCGGCTCGACGAGGCTGCGAATAAGTATCAGTCTGCGCTACAAATGCGGCCTGACGCCCCTGAAGCTCTCGAAGGGCTCGCCGGAACGTACCTTAAAGCGAATCGCCCGAACGACGCAGCCAACGTCTATCTGCGCATCACCCAGGTGCAACCGAAGTTCGCCGGAGGTTGGCGCGGGCTATTCGCTTCACAGGTGCGCGCCGGTGACTCCGCCGCGGCCATCGCCACATCGCAGCGTTTTCCGGCAGTGGTGCGCGACGAAGTCGCGAACGACCCCGAATATCTTGGCGATCTCGCCTCGGCCTACACCGCGACCGGGCAGGATGCTGAAGCGCAGCAGGTGCTCGCGCGCGCCCTTACGCTGCCTTTTCCTGACAATGGCCGTAATATGAAAGCCGCAACTCGCCTACAGTATGCAGGGCTGCTCGCGCAGGACAAGCGTTACGCACAGGCCGCGGGGCTATATCGCGACATCATCGAAGATGACCCGGATAACGCGAGCGCATGGCAGGGGCTGGTCTCAGTGCAGCATGAAGCAGGACACGATGCCGAAGCCGTCGAAACCGTCGAGCGCATTCCCCCCGCAACCTACGAAATAACCTTGCAGGACGCAGGCTTCCTCGCCCTGCTGGCTTCGATCTATCAGCAGCAGAACCATGATGACGTGGCCCTCGGCTTCCTGCAGCGTGCCGCCAAGGCACAGGCAGATGCAGGGCAGACCGTGGCAGTGCCGCTGCAACTGCAGCTTGCCGCCATCTATCTGCAGCAGAACAATCCGCAGCAGGCGTACACGATCTACCGCAACGTGCTCACGCAAAACCCCGGCCGCATCGATGCGTGGAAGGGTTTGTTCTCCGCACTGCATCAGACCGGCCACGATCAGGACGCGCTAGCGCAGTTGCAGCAGGTGCCCCCCGATGCACGCCGCTCGCTCGATGCCGATGTGCAGTTTCAGCAGACTATCGCAGCAGTCTACGCAGCCACCGGAAACCAGGCCGCCGCAACCCAGATGCTGCAACGCATCCAGGCCCACTACCGTTCTACCGGAGGAGTCATCCCCGGCGACATTGCCATTCAGAATGCATGGCTGCTCTTCAACACCAAGGACGATCGCGGGCTATACCGCGCACTGATGGCACTCGGGGGCCGGACCGATCTCACTGACGACCAGCGCCGCACCGTGCAATCCATCTGGACGTCATGGAGCGTGCAGCGTGCCGGGCAGGCCGTCGACGCGGGCCGCACCAGCCGCGCGCTCGAGATCCTCAACACAGCTTCACAGGCCTTTCCCGACAATCCCGGTGTGAGTAAGACGCTCGCTCCTGCTTACGTCAAGGCCGGAGACGCGAAGCGTGCCATGGCGATCTATAACTCGCTCGACATGACCAATGCCAGCGCGGCCGACTACCAGGGCATGATCGGCGCGGCTCTGGCCGTGCCCAATCTTCGCCAGGCCGAGGCCTGGCTGCGGCAGGCCCTCGATGCCTATCCGCACGACCCCTCCATCCTGTCACTTGCTGCCCGCTTCGAGCAGGCACGCGGAGACAACCCTCGTGCCGCTGCCTACTGGCAGGCTTCGATCAATGCGATGCCGAATGAAACCCCGGCTAACAAGCTGGCGCATACACTCGACAAGCCCGACCTGGAAACGCGCCCGGCACAGCAGCGAACGCTCGCCGGCCTGCTCAATCCCGATGCCAACGACGGCATGGGGACCGTAGCAGCGCGCCCCGCATTGCCCGGCTACGAGAGCGCATCGGCAGCGGGAGGAAGCGGACTCTACGGCCCCGATCCCTACAGCGTGGGACATGCCCCGGTGACCTTCAACGGAGAGGGCAGCGCGCAGTCCGGCAATACCCAGACGACAACGACGACCACCACGACAACAACGTATGCACCGCCGGCGCAGAAGACCGCACGCCCGGCATCCGCTCCGGCTCTGAGACCGGTTACTCCAAGACCGGTTGCTCCCAAGCCGGTTACCACTCCAGCGCCGGTAGTTCATCATCATCGTCCTGCTTCAACAGGCACTTCATCGCATACCTACACGACCACGCATACAACCACCACCACGACGGGCACTTCCGGCAGCAGCTACGGAAACTCCAGCGAGCGCCTCGGCGACTACGTTCCACAGTCGAACGCCGTTCCCACTTCTTCGCTCGAAGCACCCAAAGTGACCGCGTCTCCTTCGCAGCCTGAGAACGCATTCGCCGCGCCAGAACCTCCACCCGCCGACAGGAGCCTTCGCGGTGGCTCTGGCATCACTGCTTCAGGTTCCGAAGGCCCGAAGATGCTGGACGACGCCCAGCTGCACCTGACCATTTCTTCAGGTCAGATTGCGCCATCGGGCGATGTACTCGAAGAGCTTCGCAAACGGCAGAAGAACGCGCCATCCCCTGCGGCAGAATCTTCTCCAGTAGAGCTTACGCTCGAGCAGAGTCCGGCGATCGGCTATGTGCCCAGCGGTTCTGCTTCCGTGGAAGCTTACAATCGCGCATCGACAGCACTGGCTACTGCCGAGCAGCCGGTGAATGCCGCGTTCGTGACCCCGCAGACCGCACCGGCCGCGCAACAGGTTGAATCGCAGCCATACAGGCAGATGCACCTCACGCAGATGCCGCAGCAGCAACTGTACGCGCAGACCGAGCCGCTGCCCACGGTTCCACCCGCACAGTCGCAGATCGCTCCGCCTCCACCCGGTTGGCGCAAGGTCAAGCAGACGACCGTGACCACCACAACCACCACCGTCAACAACAATGCGCAGCAGCAACAGCAGGGCGCGAGCGATCAGCAATTGCAGCAGGAGGATCTGCCCCCGCTGCGTGGACCCTATGGACCGAAGCGTCCGCCGCACATGCGCAATCCGCGTGAAGAAGCCGAGATGCAGCTGGCGACAATTGATGGCGGATATAGCCCCTGGATGGGCGGTACCGGATATGTAAACCATCGCAGCGGCACTGCCGGGTTCGATCAGTTGACCGCCCTTGAAGCGCCCTTCGAAGCCTCCGCGATTGTTGGCAACGCAGCGCGCCTTACGTTGGTGGTTTCGCCATCGTTTCTCGATTCCGGCGTAGCCGACGGCACCAGTACCAATCGCCTCGGGACCGCGGCAGTCGGTGCGACCCCGGCGCAGCAAAGCCTCGCAGGCGTTGGCGGAGAAGTACAGCTCACAACAGCAAACTTCGGGATTGCCGCCGGCTATACACCCTATGGCTTCCTTGTCTCGAACGCCACGGGCCGCTTCAACTGGCGTCCCGCTGCTGGTCCTCTTACATTCCGCTTCTCTCGTGAACCCATCAAGGATTCGCAACTGTCATACGGAGGCATGCGCGATCCCGGTTCTGTCGGCCCGGGCTACGACGGCAATATCTGGGGCGGCGTGATGACGAATGCCGGCAACGTGCAGTTCGGCAAAGGCGATTCCCAGTCCGGCTACTACTTCGGCATGGGAGGCCAGTACATCACCGGCCATCATGTTGAAAGCAACAGCCGTATCGATGGCGTGGCCGGAGCCTACTGGCGCGTGTTGACAGTGCCCGATACCGGAGACCTCACCATCGGCACGAATTTCTTCGGCATGCACTACACGCACAACCTGCGTTACTTCACCTATGGACAGGGCGGATACTTCAGCCCGCAGGCCTATATGCTCGCCAATGTACCGGTGACATGGAACGGCCGCTACGGCGTCAACTTCCATTACACGGTTGCAGGCGCCTTCGGCCTGCAGGCTTTCCAGGAAGACACCAGCCCGTTCTTCCCGCTCGATCCCGCATTGCAGGTAGCGAACAGCAACCCCAGCTATGCAGGACAGACGGTCGTTGGCAGCAACTACGATCTGCATGCGGAGGGCGCCTATCATCTCACCGATCACTGGTATGCCGGGGCGTACGTGTCGTTCAACAACACGCGCGACTACGCCAATCAGACGGTGGGCTTCTTCGTACGATTCCTCATCCGCCCGCAGTACCAGACCGAACAGGGACCGACTGGGCTATTTCCGATGCAGGGCAACCGCCCCATCATGGTTCCGTAAAGCCGATCACCCCTCATATGTTGTGATCCCAAACAAGCAGAAAGCCCGGTCAGCAGACCGGGCTTTCTGCTTCCTGCAGGAACTACTTCTTCTCGCGCCTCATGGGAACTACCTGCACCGTCGTCTCACGCATCTCGGCCAGAAACCGATTGAGGACAGAGCCGCGCAACAGGATGTCGAAGCGCGAGCGTGCGGATTGCCCGAAGACGACGTGCGAAATATTCTCGCTCTGGGCAAAATCGATCAGCTTATCGGAGACGCTCTTGCCCTTCAGGATGACGACCTTGGCGCCGAGTTCGCGTGCCATGCGTTCGTATTCTTCAAGGCGCGCCGCGGCTTCAGGATCGCCGCCGTGCTTGCGGTCTTCGCCGCCCGTTTCCACGTAAACCGCGTACCAGTTGGTTGCCAGCCTGCCCGCAATGCGGGAGCCGGCACGTAGCAGCCGCTCTGTGCCAGGGCGGGACGAGAGGCAGACCATCACTTTTTCTGGAATGGGCGCCTGCTCGAGACCCTGGTTGCGCCGGTACTGCGCAGCAGCGCTGCCCACCTGCTCAGCCGTGGTGCGAAGGGCCAGCTCGCGCAGCATGTTCAGGTTGCCCTTGCGGAAGAAGTTCGAGAGCGACTGCTCGATCTTTTCCTGCGAATAGATCTTGCCCTCGCGGAGCCGGGTCCGCAGCTCATCGACTGTGATATCGACGTTGACGACTTCATCGGCGCGCTTCAGAAAGCTGTCCGGCACGGTTTCGCGGACCTGAGTGCTTGCCGAGCGCGAGACCGCATCGTTCAGCGTTTCGAGATGCTGAATATTTACCGCCGTCATCACGTTGATGCCGGCATCCAGCAGCTCCAGCACATCTTCATAGCGCTTGCGATTGCGCGAGCCCGGAACATTCGTGTGCGCCAGCTCGTCGACGATGCACGTATTGGGATGCCGCGCGAGAATGGCATCGAGGTCCATCTCTTCGAGCGTTACAGAGCGATAAGGCACCAGCCGCAGCGGTGTCTTTTCAAGATCCTGGATCAAAGCCGCCGTTTCGGCGCGGCCATGTGTCTCGACCAGCCCGATGACGACATCGACACCCTGCCTCTTGAGAGCATGTGCCTGCTCGAGCATGCGATAGGTCTTGCCTACTCCCGGGGCGGCGCCGAGATACACCCGCAGCTTCGCGGGCTCAACCTGAGGCTGGATTTCGTCAGAAAGATCGGCCATCAGCCCACCTCCACAGGATGCCGCGTCGCTGCGCTGGTTGCGATCGGCAGCGTGAAGCTGAAGGTGGTTCCGCTGCCGAGCCTGCTTTCTACCGATGCCTGGCCGCCCAGCGATTCCACGAGCCGCCGCACCAGCGCAAGTCCCAGGCCGGTGCCTTCGCCGGATCCGCCGGAAAAGCGTCCGAAGATGCCCGGCAGGCGCTCTGCTTCAATACCACGGCCGGAATCGCGAACGAAGAACTGCACCTTGTCTTTCATCTCCGTCGCTTCGAGCAGAATCTCGCCGCCCTCGGGCGTGTAGCGGAGCGCATTCGAAATGAGGTTATCGAGAATGCTGCGTGCTGCCCGGCGGTCAGCATTGACATAGCTCAGATCCTCGTAGGCCCGCAGATCGATATCGATTCTCTTTCTTTGCGCCTCGCCGCGATGTCGCGCGATACCATCGTTGAGAATATCGAAAGGACGCAGCTTCTCGATCTTCATCTCGCGGCGGCCTGTCTCAAGCTCACCCACCTCGATCAGGTCGGCCATCAGGTCATTCAACTGCTCGGCTTCCTGCTCCGCACCGCCGACCAGGTCGCACTGCAGCGGGCGAAGTTCGCCCGCGTGTCCTCTTGAGAGCGCATAGAGAGAAAGTCGAAGTCTCTGCAGCGGATCGCGCAGCTTCTGCGAGGCGACAGAAAGAAACCGCGTCTTGAAGCGGTCCACTTCCTGCAATTGCGTAATGTCTTCAAGAACCGTGACCGCTCCCAGCAGCTTGTTTTCGCTGTCGCGCATCGGCGTGGTGCGCAGGCGGTAATTGCGCTGCTCTTCACCGATGCGCATCGGCAACAGCGCAGCTTCACCTTCGCCGGTAGAGGCGCGCTGCATGGAGACGGCCATACGGATCGCTTCCAGGATTTTTTCTCCGCCGGGCGTATTGGTCAGCACCATCCTGTCCGACGAGCCTTTACCCAGCAGCTCGACCGAAGCCTGGTTCAGCTTGAGCACGCGTCCCTTCGCGTCCGTCACGATCACCGGCTCGAAGATCGACTGCACGACCGCGTCGCTCAGCTGATGTTCCATCTGCAGGCGTCCCGATTCGCTTTCGCGCAGGTCGCGCAGCCGTGCGATCATGCGATTCATCTCGGCCGTGATCACGCCGAAATCGTCCTTCTGACGCCACTCGATACGCTGCTGCAGGTCTCCCTGGCCGATGCGGCGAACCGTCTTTGCCGTGCTGCGAATGGGACCCACCACGAAAAAGATCATCACGGCGGCGACCGCGGTGGCCGTGACTATGGCAGCTCCGCAGGCGCTGATCAATCTCGCGCGCAGGCGCGATTGCTGGTGATCGAGGTCCGCCACGATCGCGCGATGCTGCGCGCGCAATGTACGAAAAGCACTCGTGGTCGTGGCGCTCAGTTGTTCCAGGCGGCCAGCCAGTTCGCTGTAGCTCTCATGGTTATTGGTAATGATGGCGCGATGCTGCGCTTCCAGCGCGGCGACCGGGATATCCGGAGCAAAGGCATCCACTGCCGAGTGAGCAGTGGCGAACAGCGACTGGGTCTCCTGCTGCCTCGCCGCGAGCTCCGCCGGAACGCCGCTTTCCCCGTGTGCCACGCGCGCGGCCAACATCTCTTCAGACGCCAGCGAGGCACGTGCGTCAGCCAGTGCAGCCAGCGCGGCATCGGCCGTATGTTGCGAAGAGTCCACCGCGCCCAGCGCGACAAACGATGTGCGGACGAGCATGCTCACGCCGGTCACGATAGCAACCAGCAGGAGTCCGCCCAGAACCAGCCTTTGATAAAGAGTCAGCATTGATCGGCAATCTTAGGCTAGTGGGATGTGACCCGGCGTGCAAGCAGACTTCAGTGGGAGTACTCCTGGTACCGCTTGAGGATCTTCTCGAGCGTGACCACCCCTTCCACTTTTCCCTTGACCGCCCGGTTCATAATCGGCAGAACCGGCCAGCGGGGAAAGTAGTGCAGCGTGGTGTCGAGCGGAAGATCCGGGAACAGAACCGGCGTGCGATCCTGCTTGATGGCTTTTTCAAGCAGCGTGTCCGGAGTCTGCGCCGCAGACACACCCGTCAGCTCTTCGCGGGACATGCAGTACCACGACCCGTCCCAGACCTGAACAAGCAACGCCTGAGATCCCGACTCGCCCAGCGATGAAGCAGCTGCGGCAATCGTGTCGCTGCCGCGCAGCACCGGTAAATTGAGCGGCTCGATTGCATCTTCTATATGCAGGCTGCTTTCCTCGCGCTGCTCTTCCATCGAAGGCAATTCCAGGCCATCCTGGTGCGTAAAGACCTCGAAGATGGGAACCGGGGTGAGGCTGCGGGACATCAGGTAAGCGATGGTGTTCGCAAGAATCACCGGCAGAATGATCGAGTAGTTTCCGCTCACCTCCAGCACCATGAAAACCGAGGTCAGTGGAGCGCGCAGGAAGCCGGCAAACAGTACGCCCATGCCGACCAGCGCGTAGGAGCCGATCGTGCCGGTGAAGTGTGGAAAGAATGCCTGTTCGAACGAGCCTACGCCTGCACCGAGCATCGCTCCGATAAAGAGCGTCGGCGCAAACATGCCGCCCGGCGTGCCGCTTGAAAACGACAGTGTGGTAGCCAGCATTTTGAACAGAGCCAGGATAAACAGCATCTTCCAGGCGAACTGGCCATGCATGGCCTGGTCCATTACGCCGTATCCTGGGCCCATCACCTGCGGCAGCCCGAAGAATCCGATAGCGCCGACCATGAGCCCGGCAATCGCAGGCTGTGCCACCTGCGTCCAGCGCGGCAGGGCGCGCAGCCGGGGACGAAGATAGCCAAGCGCCTTCGAAAAGACCAGCGCAAAGATACCGCCGAAGACGCCCAGGACTGCATATGCCAGCAGCTCGCGCGGGTCGCGCAGGATAACCGCCGGAATGCGGAACATCGGTTCCGATCCCCAAAAACGGCGCGCGACCACGACGCTCGAAATAGCGGAAAGCACAATTGAACCGAGTACCGCGGCGCTCCACTTGCCGATCACTTCTTCAATGACAAACAGGATCGCCGAAATAGGGGCGTTAAACGCGGCCGCGAGACCTGCCGCCGCACCGATGGGAGCAAATAGCCGCAGCTTCTCACGCGAAAGCTTGAGATGCCGGGCCACGATGGAGGCCACGCCCGCGCCAATCTGCAGCGACGGATCTTCCGGCCCGAGCGAGTGCCCGGCTCCGATCGCCAGCGCAGCGGTAATAAATTTGCCGATGACGGTCTTGAACGAGATGTAGCCGTTGTAGATGTACAGCGCGGCCTTGGTCTGGTTGACGCCGCTGCCGCGCGCCGCCGGGAAAACCCATTGCACCAGTGCCGCCACTGCCAGGCCTGTAAGCGCGGGAGCGACCAGCAGCCGGTACTGCCCCGGATGCGGAACCGAGCCCAGCATCAGCACGCGGATCCAGTCGATGGCAATGCGGAAGGAAACGACCAGCAGGCCCGACAGAACGCCAATAAAAATCGACAAAACAAGAAAGAGGCGTTCGTCGCGGGTGGGCGCGATGCGCCGCATGTCGGAGAACGGACGCCGCTTCGGCTCCGGTTTGCCCGCGATGGCTGCGGTAACGCTTTCTGCGGCCGATGCCGGGATCTCAACCTTCACTGTTGCTCTCCTTCTGCCTGCGATTGGGCGAGTTTCAGTAAAAGAGCATCGTCGCCGGTAGGTGCGCCACAGATATTCGCGGTTTGCACCTCGGTGTCGTACACGAGCTGCATCAGGCTCTGCTCCTGATCCTGGTCGCGGGCCAGCTCCGAGGCTGTGAGCTTCGCTGGCACCTGCTGCCAGCGATTGTTCAAATCGGCCAGATTTGCCGGAGCCTGCGCGGCATTCTCAGAGCAGCCCTGGAGACGCGCACGGGCCAGCCCGACCGCGTTCACAACCCTGCGGGCACGCTCCATGGCGCGAAGCTCCGGCGCGGGATAGAGCGCCAGCAACCTCTGGGCGTTGGTAAACATCGCGCGGTAGGCCTCACGCTCGTCCTCGGATTGCCCGGCAAACTCCGGCTGGGCGATAGCCCGGTCCAGGTAAGTCCGTGCGGCGGCATAACGGCCAAGCGCGAAAGCTGTGCGGCCAGCGCCTTCGAGTGCCTCCACTCGAGCAGGCTTTTGCTGCGCCAGCTGGTGGTAGACATGGTAAGCGCTCGCCGGATCCTGCGCTGCTTCCATCATCGATGCGATACGCAGCTTGATTCCCGGGTCGTCTGCGGCGTTGCCTTCCGCAATCAGCAACTGGCTGCGCGCGCTTGCGGGATCGCCGTGGCTCATCAGGTATTGCGAGAGCTCAAGGCGCACCGAAAGCCGCCGCTGGTAGCCGTCGCCATTCCATACGCCGTCCAGCGCTTCACGGTAGTGGTCGATGGCCAGCTGCTCATGGTTCTGCTTTGCGGCAAGCCGCGCCAGCTGCAGATGAATCAGCCCATTGCCCGGTTCCGCTTCGAGCAGGGAATTGAAATAGGCGATGGCTTCGGCGGAGCGGCCGCTGTCTGCAAGTGCGGTCGCCAGTTTGATCTCCGTCTGGCGATCCGGGATGAAGTCGAGAGCGGCCCGGAGCGCCTCGACAGCCTGCGCCGGCCGCCCGGCAGCCAGGGCGGCATCGCCGCGCGCCAGCCAGCGTTGTCCCAGGGTCTGCCTATGCTGCGTGTAGGAACTGAAAAGGACGTACGTCAGCACCGCCAGCGCCGATGTAATGGCCAGCAGGCTCGACAGCGCGACGACGTCATTGATAATGAGTTTTCGCTTATCGAGCCGTTCTTCTTCGGTAAGGGTAGGACGCAGCTCCAGAACCGGCATCTATCTATTTACCTTAACGTTCTTCGATGCGGTTAGCCAACGACGACCCCGGCAGATTCGCTCACGTAGCGCATTCGGAGTTACCATCGATGGGGTCAGGAGCTGGTGCATGAGCGAAGTCGCAACCACGAATACAGGCGCGGATCCGGGTGCCGGCCAGGCGCGGCTGGACGAGTGCATCCGCCGTCTTGGCAGCGTCATCATTGCCTATTCGGGCGGCATCGACTCTGCCTACCTCGCGTGGTCGGCCAGCCGCGTGCTCGGGGAAAAAGCCGTTGCCATCATCGCAGACTCGGCCTCCCTGCCGCGCAGCCACTACCGTGACGCGATCGCCTTCGCCGAGGGGCAGGGAATTGCCGTCCGCACCGTGAAAACCGCAGAGCTGGAACGCGAAGCCTATGCCGTGAACGATGCAAACCGTTGTTTCCACTGCAAGGACGAACTCTTCGACACGCTTGAAAAAGAGCGCGAAGCCATTGGTTTCGACGCCGTCGCCTATGGCCTGAACCTCGACGACCGCAAGGACTTTCGCCCCGGCCAGCGTGCTGCCGTGGCTCATCGCATCGCCGCGCCATTGGCCGAAGCAGGGCTGACCAAGGCAGATGTGCGCGCGTTGGCCCGCGAAGCCGGTCTGGAGATCTGGGACAAGCCGGCATCGGCCTGTCTCTCATCGCGTATCGAGTATGGGCGCCGCGTCACGCCGGAGAACCTCAAAATGGTCGAAGATGCCGAAGAAGGGCTTCGCCTTCTCGGCCTGCGCAACTTCCGTGTGCGCCACCACGGCGCCGTTGCCCGCATCGAAATCGCTGAATCCGAGATGGCCAGCGTGCTCGATCCGGCAAAGATGCGGCAGATTTCGGTCGAGGTAAAAGCCGCTGGTTTTCAATATGTCGCCATCGACTGCGACGGATACCGCTCCGGGTCGATGAACGAAATTCTACCCGTCGAAGTGCTGCTTCGAGCCGGAGCCTGACCCCAGGAAAAATATGCGTATCGGTTATCTCGAATGTTTCGCCGGCATCAGCGGCGATATGCTCCTCGGATCCCTGCTCGATGCAGGAGTTTCACTTGAGCTACTCCAGTCCACCGCGAAATCGCTGGGCATCGGCGCGGAGCTTCACGTCCACGCAGTGGATCGCAGCGGAATCCGCTCCACCAAGGTCGATGTACTGGCCGATGGCAAGCCCGCCGAAGGGGCGCACGATCATCATCACCACGACCATGATCACGGCCACTCTCACGGCCACGATCATTCCCACAGCCACAAGCATGAGCACGGTCATGATCACAAACACGATCACGACCACAAGCACGATCATCCCCACGTGCACGGACGAACCTGGAAGCAGATCCGCGAGCTGATCACGCAAGCTCATCTGCCCGCGAATGCAAAGTCGCTCGCTTTGCGTACCTTCGAGCTGCTCGCCCACGCCGAAGCAAAGATTCATGGCATGGCGGTGGAAGATGTGCACTTCCACGAGGTAGGAGCCGTCGACACCATTACGGATATCGTCTGTGGAGCGGTCGGTCTTACATCCCTGGATGTAGCCCGCTGGTATGCTTCGCCCGTGAATGTTGGCAGCGGTTTCGTCGAGTGCGCCCATGGACGCTTTCCCGTCCCTGCTCCCGCGACAGCGGAATTGCTGAAGGGGATTCCGACCTATTCCGACGGTCCGAAGAAAGAACTGGTCACTCCCACCGGCGCGGCGCTCCTTCGCGCCCTCGAATGCAGCTTTGAAGCCCCTGTGATGACGGCGAATGTTATCGGCTACGGTGCAGGAACACGCAACCCGGATCGCTTCCCGAATGTGCTGCGACTCTCTATCGGAGAGCTTGGAAATGCGCCGGCGCCAGAATACGAAACCGATTCCGTTACTGTTCTCGAATGCGCCATCGACGATGCCTCGCCGCAGGTGCTCGCCCACACGATGGAGCTGGCGCTCGAGCACGGCGCGCTCGATGTGATGTCGTCGGCCGTCACGATGAAAAAGGGCCGGCTCGGAACATTGCTTACCGTTCTTACGCGCCCTGCTGACGCTGGAGCCATCGAAGCACTGCTCTTCCGGGAGACGACAACGCTCGGCATTCGCAGGCGCCAGGACGAGCGCCTTATCCTCAATCGCAGCTTCGAAACGGTCGAGACGGCTTACGGCAGCATTCGCATCAAGCTCGCCGCCGACAAGCAGGAGCGCCGCAACGCTATGCCGGAATACGAGGATTGCCGCCGCGCAGCCCGCGAGCACAATATCGCCCTCAAGCGAGTGATCGAAGCCGCGTTGCACGCCTTCGCAGAAAGCTCCGTGAAAGCATGACCCGCGAATCGATCCTGGAATTGCTGGAAAGTATTCGCAACGGGCAGACCGAACCGCGGGACGCCCTGGCGCAGCTGTCAAAGCTCCCGTACGAAGACGCTGGCGTGGCGAAGATCGACCACCATCGCAGCCTTCGTCTGGGTCTTCCCGAAGTCATCTACGCGAAAAGCAAAACCCCAGCGCAGGTAGCCGAGATATTCACACGCATGGCCGCTGCCGGAGGCGATGTCATCGCAACCAAGGCCACGCCGGAGATGTCTGTGGCTGTCCGTGAGCGCGTACCCGCAGCCGTCTTTCACGAGACAGCCGCAATCATCGGTCTGAAGCAGACCGAACCGAAGCTTCCGCTTGGACCCCTCGCGGTGGTCTGCGCAGGCACCAGCGACTTGCCCGTTGCCGAAGAAGCTGCCGTCACTGCCGAATATTTAGGCATCGAAGTCGAACGCATCGTTGACGTGGGAGTGGCCGGACTGCACCGCATCCTCTCGCAGGGCGAAGCGTTGAAGCGCGCAAGGGCCGTAATCGTCTGCGCGGGTATGGAAGGCGCGTTGCCGAGCGTAGTGGGGGGGCTTGTAGCCGGCCCGGTCATCGCCGTTCCCACCAGCGTCGGCTATGGAGCTTCCTTCGGAGGTATCGCCGCACTGCTCGGCATGCTCAACTCCTGCTCACCCAACGTGACCGTCGTAAACATCGACAACGGCTTCGGAGCAGCCTACGTAGGCGCGATGATCCTGCGGACGGCAATTAGATCTGTCGATATCTCGAAATAGGCAGGCGCGGCCTTCAGGCCGCGCGCAAATGACGAGTAAAAGGGTTTCAGCCCCTGAGGAAGCTACGCCAGGGCCTGCGGAATGGCCTCTTCCCAACGGCCCTGCGCCTTCAGGATAAGCTCGACGACTTCGCGCGCCGCGCCCTTTCCGCCGCGAGCCTCGGTGATGTGATGGCAGACAGCCTTCAGTTCCGGGGCTGCATCGGATACTGCCACAGCCAGGCCGGAGCGCACAGCCAGGGGCATGTCCGGCAGGTCGTCGCCGAGGTAGGCAACTTCCTCTTCTGTAACTCCAGCCTTCTGCATGCATTCTTCATAAGCGGCAGTCTTCTTCGCCTGTCCGAGATAGACGTAGTCGACATGCAGTTCCTGCGCGCGCTGGCTGACGGCGGCAGATCTGCGGCCGGTGATGAAACCGGTCTTGATGCCCATGGTGTGAGCAAGGGTGAGGCCCTGTCCGTCATGCGCGTCAAAGGCCTTCAGTTCGGCGATGCCGCCGTTGTTGGGCAGCGAAATAAGGCAAACGCCGCCGTCGGTCATGGTTCCGTCGATATCCATGAGAAACAGACGAATCTTCCGTGCGCGGTCGAGAACCGCCTGGGGGACTTGTGCAATGTCTGGCATGGAATCGATTTTACCTTTTCGAACGGCGGCGCTGCTTTGGTTACTGCTTAACTGCTTCGATATCCAGCTGAACCTTCACGTCATCGCCGAGCATGTTGTCACCGGACTTGAGGGTGCCATTCCAGACCAGTCCGAAATCCTGGCGATGAAGTACGGTCGAGGCCGAAAAGCCACGGTGCAGCTTGTTGTCAGGGCCGGTCTGTTCCTTGTCGGGAGCGTCGAGCTTCAAGGTCACCGGTTTGGTCACGCCATGCATGGTCAGGTCACCCTGGACAACATAATCGTCGCCGGACTTCGAAACGCTCTTGCTCACGAACGTCATGGTGGGGAACTTGGCGACGTCGAAGAAGTCGGGGCTCTTCAGATGGCCGTCACGCTGCGCCACACCGGTGTCGACGGTGGTGACATCGATGGTGGCCTTGACCGAAGACTTGGTCAGGTCTGACGGGTCGAGAACAACAGTTCCGGAGATGTTGCCGAAGCGGCCATTCACGTTCGAAATGCCCATGTGGCGGATGGTGAAGGCTGCCTGCGAATGGGCCGCGTCGATTGCCCACTGTGTTTGGGCGAATGCGGCGGAAGCAGTCAAGGCGAGAACAGAGAGAGCAGCGCTACGAAGGACAGTCGAGAGTTTCATGGTCTTTCCTTTCAGTTTTGAAGATGTAAGTGGAGATTAGTTTTCGAACACGTAAGCGGAGATGGTCATGCCCATGGGGCTGTCGTGAAAGACCTGCCGCCCCTGGTCGTCCCCCGCCGCGCCCGCGGCTACCATGAGCGGCAACAGGTGATCTTCGTGAGGGTGAGCCAGGCGAGCATGTGGAGCAGAAAGCCAGCTTTTGAGCCGAAGGTTGCGGGTGGTCGCGTCCGGATGGCAGGCGGCCTCGGTGAGCCACTTGTCGAACTGCTTCAACTGGGGCAGAAAACGCCCGTCCAGTCCGCGCAGGTTGTGCGTTCCCATGCCGCTCCCGATGATCAGCACCCCCTCCTCGCGTAGCGGAGCCAGGGCCTTGCCGATGGCCAGGTGCAGTTCAGGGTCGAGGCTGCGGTGCAGGGACAACTGCACGACAGGAATGCGAGCCTCCGGAAAGGCGACCTTCAGGGGAACGAAGGTTCCGTGGTCGAAGCCGCGTTCGGGGTCGATGCTGGAAGGTACGCCGAAATCGACAAGCAATCGCTGTACGCGTGCGGCTAGCTCCGGAGATCCGGGGGCCGGATAGGTCAGCTCGTATGTGTGAGGCGGAAATCCGTGATAGTCAAAGATCAATCCGGGGGCAGCGCTCCCGGTAACGGCGAATTCGCTCTCTTCCCAGTGTCCGGAGATGATCAGGATGGCCTTGATCGGTTCAGCGACCTGGGAATGCAGCTGTTTCAACCACTGTTCGAGAGGGCCGAAGGGGTTCTTACCGCCGGGCCAGTCCATGAAAAAGCAGGGACCTCCGCCATGCGGCAGGAAGATGGTGGGGAGTTTCGGGTTGTTCGGAAGTTTATGCATATAAATCACATCCGTGACTTAAACAACAGATGTAGTATACATGCGGTTCGGTTCAGAATTATTTCGACGCCGAAGGATTTCTACAGTTGGGGGCAAAAGCAAAGGGCATCCCTTGCGGGATGCCCTTCGGTGGATTGCTTCGTTCCAGACTACGGGAGGTAGTAACGGAACGAGGTTTCGATGATGGCATCGGTGCCCTTGGGGGCTCCGCCTACACCCGACCAGGTGTTGCGATCGAAGTAGCTGTACTGGATGCCCTGGCGCAGACGGCCGGCAGGACCCTTGTAGAAGTCATACCAGTAGCCCAGCGTGTATTCCTGGACGTCCTTGTTGACCGCAGCGCAGCTGCTGGGGTTCGCGGGAGCGAAACCCGAAGTAGGCGCGGTGCCGGGGACAGGTTCCTTGCCGCAGCCCGTGTTCGAGAGCAGAGGCGAACCGTAGCCTTCGGTGCCGGTGCCGCTGGTGAAGACATAGCGGCCGACGTAGTCTCCGCCGTAGTTGGCGTAGATGTCGAGGCGCGGGGTGGCGTGATACTCGAGGGTGCTGAGGCCAGAGAAGCCGTGCAGCAGGGCCAGCTGAGCATCCGGACGCAGGGTCAGATCAGGCAGAGTGCTCGATCCGTAGCGGCCGATGCCATCGCCCCACAGTCCCTTGAGGCCCACATCGAGGTGCTTGTGGAAGGTCGGAACGCGGAGGCTGCCGCCGATGCCGCCACCGACAGTCTTGTCGTTGTAGGCGCCAGCAGACGAGGGGGTCGCACCGCTGTCGTTCGGGTAGATGCGATTGCGGAAGAAGCGGGCGATGCCGAATACTTCATAGTGTCCCCAGCCCGGCTCTGCTACGACCTTGGCGATCATATCGGGAGCGAGGTTGAAGGAGTAGCTGGCGAGGTTGCCCGAGGAGGTGGCACCGGGAGCGCCGCCGCCGTTGTACAGACCGCCATTGGTGCCGGCCGAGCCGATGAAGTAGTTCGTCGGGCAGCTGCCTCCGGTCGAGGCTGCGCACGAAGGAGCCAGGGTCTGGGCGTTTTCAGCCGATACGCCGAACCAGAACTTGTTAGCGAAGTTCTTGGTCACGCGGAAACCATACTGACGCGCCCAGACGAAGCCGGCCTCGTACTGAGGATCGATCGTCATCGGGAGGTTTTCAGTGCGGTTGGTCATGCCCTGCTTGGTTTCGGTTGCAAGCGACCACATCTGACCGCCGGTGAAGGTCCAGCCGCTCTGTGTTTCGGCCTGGGCCCAGAGCTGACGCTGACGCATCACGTAGCTGTTCGACTGGTTGTTGTTCGAGGTAACGCCTACACCCAGCCAGTCAGCTTCGTAGTAACCGCGCATGGTGAAGGCAGAGGTCTTGCCTTCGGCCAGCAGGGCGATACGGGACTGACGGCCCGAACCGAAGAACTCGGTCATGCGGGCGGCGTCGGAGTTTTCGAGCGGAATGCCGGTGAACGAGGTGTTGATATCGCCGCCGGTCGCGCGGTTGCGCCACACGGTTTCAGCAGCCAGGAAGCTGCCGGTCGGCGAGATGGTGATGCCCTTGAAGTGAACGGCATCGGGATGCTCGATATCCTTCTTGACCTGGGCCTGCTGATCCTGGATGGTCGTAACCAGCGACTGGGTATTCGTCTTCAGATCACCCACTGCGCCCTGCAGGTTGCTGACGGCCTGCGAGTTGTCCGCAAGCGTCTGCTGCTGGCTCTGTGCAGCCTGCTGAGCCTGGTTGGCTGCCGACTGAGCTGCGGCAGCGGCCTGCTGCGCCTGCTGCAGTTGTGCATCGCGATCCGCGAGCTGCTGGCGAAGGGTGTCGATCTCGCCCTTCTGCGAGTTCAGACCGTTGCGCAGTTCTTCGATCTGAGATTGTACTGACGGTTTCGCCGGAACATGCTTGCGAGCAACCGTCTTTTTCTTCGTAGACGGTTTTGTGCTCGTAGCCGTGGTCTGTGCATGACCGACCGACATGGCCGATAGCAGCACGAGACTCGCCAGCGCTTTGAGATTGGTGTTCATTTGGCCTCTCATATTTTTGTGACTGTTACTGAACCAAGGATGAAGAGAAGAAACTGCATGGGCTTCTTGCGACCCATTGCCGCGACTTTCAGACCATCCTTGTTTTCCGATAAACACACCAAAGGTGTGCCGTACGGGGCATCGGGACCGGACTTTGGGGATCGGGACGCTCGTAAACCTGTGGCTTATGTTTACAGGCGAATGTGAAAAGGCTGCGAATTTTCAGTGAATAACCCGGGAAACTATTGGTGTCCGGTGCTGGACTTCCGATATATCCGTGCTGCATTCCACGCAGATAAAAAGCCTCCCCAACGGGGAGGCCTGGTGCGACATTTCACGGTGAACTTCTGTGAATTTAATGTGAATTTGTAGCAGTGGCAGTGACGTTAAGATTGGCGCCGATGCTCACCAGGTTTGCAAGAATCCGGAAAGCTCCGGGTATGCCTTCCGGCACCTGCCGGTAAAGGGCGTAGGCAACATATATATAGTTGCCTTTTCCCAGGCGGGTGTAAATGAGGCCGCCGCGCTGCGGATCCTGTCCAGGATCGTGTGTCTCGGTGAGAGGAGAGTAATGGCTGTCCCAGGAGTCGAGGAAGGAATGGCCGCGCTCCTCGACCCATCCGTTGAAATCTGCGGAGGAGATTTTGTTCGGCCACTGGAAGAGAGCATTGTCTGTGAGGGTAACCGGATCCTTCTCTTCCACGACCTTTTCGGGATTGCCGCCGAGTGACAGCGCATAGGGAGCGTCCTGCGATCCGAAGCCGACGCTCTGATACTGCACAATGAGCGAGCCTCCCTGGCGAACATAGTCCATTAAGCGCTGGGTATTGGCTCGCAGTTCAGGGCGGTTGGAGTAGGCGCGGATACCGATGACGATGGCGTTGTATCGGCTCAGGTCGCTGCCGGAGATTTCTGCTGTAGTGAGCAGGTGTGGGTGCAGACCCAGCTCTTCCAGCGCCTGCGGCATGGCGTCGCCCGTCCCCATGATGTAGCCGATGTTCAGTTTTGGATCGACCTTCACATCCGCACCGCGCGCTTCGTACGAAGCGGAACGATAGAGGAAGTAGGGACGCACGCCGGGGTATCCGACTTCCTGTACGCCTTCGTTGAAGAGATCGTTTCCACTCTGCGCGATTGCTTTAATCGGAACGCTGGAGGTGTCGACGGCTGTTGGGTGAATCGTGAAGGTAGTCGGAATGGCTTCGCCCGCGCGCAGATGAAGGCTGGCTGTAGGAGGATCGGATGTCCAGCCGGAGGGCAACTCGAGATGCAGGGTTGCGTCATCTTTCTCGGCCTGCTCGTTCTTTACCGTGACCGTAAGTGGGAACGCAGTCGCTCCGAGTGTGACGATGCCTGCGTTCGAGGAGAAGCCGACCGAGATTTTCGGCAGAACGACAAGCGGCTCGTAGAGGCTGCCGAATCCATGCTCGCGATGCACGGTCTGCACGACCTGCCCGATGCGAATGGGCAGGCCGTCATAAGTGAACTCCGCCCATCCGGCCAATGGATAAGGCGCGAGCGGACGGTTGGCAAGCTTCGGGTCAGAGAGATCGTAGTATGCCTGCTCGGTATCCGGCCGTGAGAAATAGGGCCGCGTGAGCCGGGCGTTATGAGGAACGGTTACACGGTAGATGATGTCTCCGGCGTTGCTCCAGACGCTGTCCATGCCGGGCGAACCAAGGCGCTGCATGGTCCACGGCGTGGTGTCCGAGGGCTCGAGCCAGGTTTTGGTCAGCCGCAACGGACCGCCGGTAGACCACGGGCCCGCGCTGGTGACGTGCAGGCGCACATCGAACTCGGAGCTGGGAGTAACGGCAATCGGCGTGTCAGCCGCTGTATTCGAGAGCGCATCGGGCTTGTCTGCGGTGCGCGGGATAACGAAGGCGTTGACCTGCAGGCCGAGAGCTTCGGCAATGGCGGTGTTGAACTGTGTGACCTTCACCCGGAGCTCGTGATCGATGTTCGCTTTGTCGGTCGCGGAGAGCGGGCTGTCTTTGACGGCGGCGATAAGGTCGAGAGTCTCGCGATAGCCGGCGGCCAGTTCGGGCGCGATCTTCGACGGATCGGACGGCAGGTAGCCGAAGGTGGCCGTCATTACATGCTGGTCGATCTTGCTGAGCGCTGTTTTCAGAAAGGTCGCGTCGCCGTGCGCGAGGATCGCCATACCGGGCAGCGAGGTGTCGATGCCGTCGAAGATGTTCGTCTCATGATCGCTGACGGGGACGTCGGAAGCATAGCGGTGATAGGCGACTGAAACCGGACCGGGTAGCGGGTAGTTGCCGCCTCCGTACTGCGACTTCTGGTTGCTCCAGCCTTCACGCGCGATCTGGAAATAGGAGCGTCCGAGGATGGGATCGTAGGTACCCTCGGGAATCTGGACATCCGCGGAGGGTGCCTTGTCGCTCCACTCGCCGGTGATGTAGTTGTAGAAGCGCACCGGCGCCCACTTGTTGGTCGCGTAGTCAAACATCCCTCGCTGGGTGATGGAGAAGAAGGGAAGGCGCTCGTAGATCTTTAACGGCTTCCAGGGCAGGAGGCCTTCGGCGATCTGGTCGGGGAAGACATTGGGGTCGCCGGCAAGCTTGTAAACCTCCTGCGCGGCTTCGCCCGCTACCTGGTGGTGGCCATGGCCATCGGTAATGCCCCCGACAAAGACCGAAGTGACGACAAGCGGCCGGTATATGCGCACTGCGCGCACTGCGTCATAGAGGACGCGATCGCGGCCCCATTTTTCATGCGCTTCGTCGATGGTCTTTGAGAAGCCGTAATCGGCAACACGTGAAAAGAACTGTTCCGTGCCGGAGTATTCGTCTGCCAGTAGAAGTTCGTTGGTGCGGATGAGGCCGAGTGCGTCGTCTGCTTCGCTGGACATGGCGTTCTGTCCGCCCTCGCCGCGGGTGAGGGTGAGCAGGGCTGTTCGCGCGCCGAGGCCGCGCGATTCAAGCGTGAGCAGGCCGCCGTCTTCATCGTCAGGATGAGCCACGATGGTCATGAGGCTCGCCCAGGTGTGCAGCTTGCGCAGGGTCTGTGCGAGGCCGTCCGCGCCTCGATCCTCGGGAAGCGTCTGGGCATCCGGCGAGGCGGCAATCTGCGTTTGCCATGGCGTGACCTGGGAGAGCAAAGAGCCGGCAGACAGAGTGCAGGCGAGCGCCAGGCAGATTGCAGGACGCGGCAGTCGTAGAGGTGAGCGGCGAGCAGCGTGCATGAACATTCAGTGTACAATCCGGCAAGCCATGGCTGAAATGAGTTCCCCATCGAAGCTTCAGCGGCAAATCGGGCTGGGCAGCGCTGTCTCGATCAATATGTTGAGCATGATCGGCGTTGGCCCGTTCATCACGCTGCCGCTGGTGGTGATGGCCATGGGTGGTCCGCAGGCCATTCTCGGATGGGTGCTTGGCGCGGTCATTGCCATCTGCGACGGGCTGGTGTGGGCGGAACTGGGCGCGGCAATGCCTGAGGCCGGTGGCTCGTATGCCTTCCTGCGCGAGATCTACGGACGCGATGGCGCGGGAAAGCTCGTCTCGTTTCTCTACATCTGGCAGCTTGGCTTTACTGCTCCGCTGTCGATCGCTTCAGGATGCATCGGGCTGGCGCAGTATGCGGCTTATTTGTGGCCGGGGTTGAATAAGCCGTGGCACGTGGCTGGGCATTCCGTTGCCTTAACGAGCATGATTGCGGCTGGTAGTTGTGTGTTCGCGGTCGTGTTGCTCTATCGCAACCTGAGCGCCGTTACGCGCATTGCCTGGGCGATTACCGGAGGCGTTCTGCTGGCGATCGGCATGACGATTTTTGCCGGGGCCTCGCATTTTCACCCCGGCTATCTGAAGTTGCCTGCAGGAGCGTTTGCCGCGACTCCGGCTTTCCTTAAAGGGCTGGGAGCGGCGACGCTGCTGGCTACCTACGACTACTGGGGCTATTACGCTGTCTGCTTCCTGGGCGGCGAGGTACGCAGGCCGGAGAAGACCATTCCGAGGGCAATCCTGCTTTCGATCGGGGTCGTGGCGGCTCTTTACCTGTGCATGAATGTCAGCGTGCTTGGCGTGATTCCGCTGCAGGAACTGATGCATTCGGGATCAGTGAAATTTGCGGTGGTGGCGACGCTCATGGATCGCACCTTTGGCGCGACCGCAGCGAAAGTGCTCTCGCTGCTGGTGATGTGGACGGCGTTTGCATCGGTGTTCTCTTTGCTGCTGGCTTATTCGCGTGCGCCGTATGCAGCGGCGGTGGACGGAAACTATTTTGGGGCGTTTGCGCGGCTGCACCGGAAGCATGGTTTCCCGACGGTTTCGCTGCTGGCGCTGGGTGCGGTGGCGACCCTGTTCTGCTTTTTCGACTTATCGAGCGTAATCGCTGCGCTGGTAGCGATTCGCATCCTGCTGCAATACATGCTGCAGCAGGTTGGAGTGATCATGCTGCGAGCGCAGCGGCCGGAGATGCCGCGCCCATTCCGGATCTGGCTCTACCCATTGCCGCCTTTACTGGCGCTGACGGGATTTGTCTTTATCGTCTTTTCGCGGCCGCATGCTTCGCGGGAGCTGCTCTTCGCTGTAGTGGTGGCCGTGGCAGGCACGCTGCTTTACCTCGTGCGGGCATTGCGGCGGCGAGAATGGCCGTTTCGGCCATCTCGTTCGGAGATGGCTTAGCCGTCGGAGCATGCTCTCCGCACACTGTTTTTTCACCGCGAAGACGCGAAGAACGCAAAGAAAAGCCGCGAAGGACTTGCTTGTGGGGTCCGTCCTTCCTGACGGTGAGAGGAACGGCAGGTTTCTCTCACCGTCAAGGAATGACAACTTTAGAGGGTGCGTCTTTAAGTGCAGCAGAGCAGCAGCAAGGCGGAATTCGATGGCTGCTGCCGTTATTTCTTTACGGCTACCGCCGGTTGTGGAACGCCGCCGATGGCCTCGCTGAGTTTCGCACTCGCCGTGCGCAACGCGGTGTGGACGGCCTTGGGGGTCGTGGTGTCTTCCATGCGAGCCAGGTAGGGTACGGTGAAGGCCGCGGCGGCATAGCCGTTCTCGTCGAGGACGGGGTAGGTGATGTTGATGACACCTCGGATCTCGTAGCTGGCGCGCTCTTCGAAGCCCTGCGCTTTGATCTTGGTCAGGTGCTGGTTCAGATCCTTGGGCACCTTGTGGCCGGTCTGCTCCTGCCATTGGGCGATGGCGCGGTCGCGCTGCTCCTCGGGAAGGTGAGCGAGGATGACGTGGCCTGTTGCGGCGTGCATAAGGTCGACGATCGATCCGGTTTTCACGTAGAAGCCGGGACTGATAGGCGAATCTGCCTGAGCGATGATGACGATCTGTCCGCGCTCGAGTACGCCCATGTGGCAGGACTGGTTGATGGCGTGAACGACTTCCTGCATGATGGGCAGTGATTCGGTCACAAGACGCTTGACCGGCGGATACTCGGTTGCCATGCGGAAGATCTTCAAGGTCAGGTGGAAGCGTTCGTCCTGCTCGGAGCGGGCGATATAGCCGCGTTCTTCCAGGCAGAGCAGCATACGGAAGATCTCAGAGACGGTCCGGTTCAGCCGCCGCGCTACGTCGCTCTTGTTCAGCCCTGCAGGTTCCTGCGCGAAGAGTTCCAGGATGTCGAGCCCTTTTTCGAGCGCAGGTGTAGGGTAGCGTCTTTTAACCTTTTTCAATGTGTTCGTGTCCCAAAGCGTTATCTTGCTGAAAGAATGGGTGGGAAGTCACGAGAATTGTAACGCGGCAGGCAAAGAGATACGCAACTTCCTTCGCGTCGTCGCCTGTAAAAACGTATTTTGTTGTATAAAATAGCATCGCTTTCTTTCCCGATCTTTTCACCGTCTAGCGACTTGATGGCCTGGGAGAAGGAAGCATCGTTGTCTTCGAAGCTTGAGCATGATGAATCTGGATCTGGAAAATCGACTGCAGGCGGCTCTGCGCGAGGCCGTGCCTCCGCTCCCTGGAGAGCCTCGCCCCATCATCATTATTGGAGCCGGCGGTATCGTGCAGCATGCTCATCTGCCTGCTTATCGGAACGCGGGTTTTCCGGTTGCGGCGCTGGTGGATGTGAGCCAGGAGAAGGCAGCGGCACTGGCGCGTGAATATAGCATTCCGCTGGCGACGGTTTCTGTTGAGACCGCCATCAGGACTGCTCCCAGGGATGCGATCTTCGATCTTGCGGTGCCCGCCGGTGCCATTCTGAAAGTGCTGCCCTTGTTGCCGGATGGAGCGGCGGTGCTGATCCAGAAGCCGATGGGGAACACCCTCGAGGAAGCGGAACAGATCCTCGAGATATGCCGGAGCAAGGGATTGACGGCGGCTGTGAACTTCCAGCTGCGGTATTCAAGCGTCATGCTGGCCGCCAAGAAGATCGCAGAGTCAGGCGCCCTCGGACAGATCCATGACATGGAGGTGGTGGTGAGCACCTACACTCCATGGGATCTCTGGGACTTCCTGGCTACTGCTCCGCGGCTTGAGATTCTGTATCACAGCATTCACTATGTTGACCTGGTGCGGGCCTGGTTCGGCAATCCGCAAAAGGTGCTGGCGCGCACGGTGAAGAATCCGCAGATGCCCAGTCTATCTGCGACCAAGAGCGTGATCGCGCTCGACTATGGCGACTGGAAGCGCGTCTACATTGCGACCAATCATGGCCATCTCTACAAGGACTCGCAGCGCAGTTACGTGCAGTGGGAAGGAACCGAGGGTTCTCTTCACGCGGTTATGGGGCTGAACCTGGATTATCCGAAAGGCGTGCCTGACTCGCTGCGGTTTGCTCCTGCCGGCGGCGAGTGGCAGACCTTGCCGACGACGGGCAACTGGGTTCCGGACGCATTTGCGGGGTCGATGGGAGCACTCCAGGCATACGTGACCGGGGAGATCGACCATTTGCAGTCCAGTGTCGAGGATGCCATCGACACGATGCGCACGGTTGAAGCAGCATATATCTCGAACGAAGAGGATGGCGTATCCATCCAGCGGAGATAAGAATGGCAGAGACGAAGCTGCGAGTTGCTGTAAGGGAGTTCAGTGATTTTGAGAACGCGTTTGCCGAGCAGATTGCACTCTATCGGCAGGCGCACCCGGACGTTGAATTTGAGGCAGTTCCTTTCGACGTGCACAGTCTGCACGCCGAGCTGTTCAAAAAAGACGGTCTCAAGCGCGGCACATGGGATATTGGCTTTATCAGCACGGACTGGACGGCGGAAGCGGTGGAGACGGGTTCGGTCGTGAACCTGAGTCCATACATGAGCGCCAAGCCTGTTGCGGACTGGCCCGAGGGATGGGCTGCCTCGATCACAGAGCCGCTGATATTCGACGACGGACTCTATTCCCTGCCATGGCACGATGGCCCGGAGTGCCTGATTTATCGGCGCGACCTTTTCGAAGATGCTTCAGAGCAGGAGGCTTTTCGTAATCAATACGGTTACGAATTGAAGCCGCCCAGGACGTGGAAGCAATTCACCGACATCGCGAAGTTCTTTACGCGCCCTGAGAAGGGGCTGTACGGCACGCTGATTGCAGCCTTTCCGGATGGCCATAATACGCTGTACGACTTTGCGTTGCAGGTCTGGAGCCGGGGCGGAGAACTGACCGATGCGAATGGTGTTCCGCAGCTGACTTCGAAGGCTGCGTTAGATTCGCTCGAGTTTTATCGCCGTACGATTGCGGATGCGTCCTTGTGTTATCCGGGGTCGGCCGAGCTGGACTCGACCCGCTCCGGTGACGTGGTGTTGAGCGGATCGATTGCAATGATGGTGAACTGGTTCGGATTTGCGGCGCGCTGCGATCGTCCTGGATCCCCGCTGCAAGGCAGGATTGCCATTGCTCCCATACCCAGTGAAGAAGGCGTGACTTCGGCCTCGCTCTCGGTCTTCTGGACTTTGGGGATTGGCTCAGGTTCGGAGCAAAAGCAGGCCGCGTACGATTTTCTGCACTTCCTCACTTCAGAGGAGCGCGATCTCGGAATCGTAAAGCACGGCACGGTTGGAGTGAGGCTGTCGACATGGCGCCATCCACAGCTGCGGCAGGAAGTGCCGGTTTACGGCAAGATCGAGGAGATTTCTCTCGGAGCGCGCAAGTTGCCGCGCAGCACGGCGCTTGCGAAGTATGCGGACGTTTTGAACGATATGGTTGTTGAGGCGCTGACAACCAGTGAGTCTTCCATAGATATTTTGACCCGCGCGCAGCAGCGCGTGGAGAAGCAGGGGATCTTACTGAAATGACACAAGAGGCATTCCGTCTTGACGGAAAATACGCGCTGGTGACCGGCGGTGCAAGCGGCATCGGAGAGGCGACCTGTCGCGAACTGGCACGGGCAGGAGCAGTCGTCTACGTTGCCGATATCAATCTGGAAAAGGCAAAAGAGCTCGCGTCTCAGCTGCCGAATGCGAAAGCGTTGCACATGGACGTGACAGACATATCGTCAGTGGAAGCCGCGGCGAAGATCGAGCAGCTGGACATTCTGGTGAATAACGCCGGAATCGCTCATGTTGGCGACATTGCGCACTGTGAGCCTGACGACTTTGACCGGCTGATGACGGTGAATGTGAAGTCGGTATACCTGGTGACGCGTGGATTCCTGCCGTTGTTGCTGGCAAATCACGGATCGATTGTGAACATCGGTTCGGTGGCTGGCCAGGTGGGTATCAAACAGCGCTTTGCTTACTGCACGACGAAAGGCGCCGTGCTTGCAATGACACGCCAGCTTGCGGTGGAGTATTCGAAAGAGCTGCGAGTGAACTGCATCTGCCCGGGCACGGTGCAGACGCCATTCGTAGAAGGCTATCTCGAGAAGTACCACGCTCATGAGAAAGACAAAGTACGCGCAGAGTTGAATGCACGGCAGCCGGTTGGCAGGCTGGGCAAGCCCGAAGAGATCGCATCTCTGGTTCGCTATATCTGCTCGAAAGAAGCAGAGTTCATGACAGGTTCCCTGGTCAACATCGATGGTGGATGGACCGCAGCGTAGCGTTTTTTTAGGAGGATGATTTCGCTTGAGCGAATTGAAAATAACCAATGTACGAGTGATCGATCTTCGCTTTCCGACTTCAAGGGAAGGCATCGGCTCTGATGCCGTCAATGCCGACCCTGATTACTCTGCCGCCTACTGCATTCTTGAAACAAACCTCGGCCTGACGGGATATGGCCTCACTTTTACTCTGGGCCGTGGCACGGAGCTTTGCGTGGAAGCCGTGCGCTATCTCTCGCGTTACGTCGTCGGCCGCACCCTGAGCTCGCTGACCGATGATCTTGGCGCCTTCTATCGTCAACTGACAACGGATACCCAGTTCCGCTGGCTAGGTCCGGAGAAGGGTGTCATTCACCTCGCGACCGGTGCGCTGGTGAATGCTGTCTGGGACCTCTATGCACGCGCAGAGCAGAAGCCGCTCTGGAAGCTGCTTGCGGACATGGAGCCGGAAGAGATTGTCCGTGCTGTGGATTTCAAATACATCACGGATGCGCTGACTCCTGAAGAGGCGCTTGAGCTGCTGCGCGCACGGCGTCCCGGCATGGAAGAGAGGCTGGCCGAGCTACAGAAGACCGGCTATCCCGCTTACACGACCTCTGCGGGATGGTTTGGCTACAGCGATGAGAAGATCATCCGGCTGTGCGATGAGGCTCTCGCTGAAGGCTGGACCCACTTCAAGCTGAAGGTGGGCGGTGGCGCGGAAGACGATCTTCGCCGCGCGCGGCTTATGCGCAGCCGTATCGGCGCAGATAACAGGCTGATGATGGATGCGAATCAGCGCTGGGATGTCGATGAGGCGATCGAACGGACGACACAACTGGCCGAGTTGAACCCCTGGTGGATGGAAGAGCCCACCAGTCCCGATGACATTCTCGGTCATGCCCGCATCCGTCGTGAAGTGCCAGGTGTTCGCGTGGCAACGGGAGAGCATTGCCAGAATCGCGTGATGTTCAAGCAGTTGATGCAGGCCGGCGCAATCGATGTATGCCAGATCGACAGCTGCAGGCTTGCGGGTGTGAACGAGAACATTGCTGTCATCCTGATGGCTGCCAAGTTCAACATCCCTGTGTGTCCACACGCCGGTGGGGTGGGGCTATGTGAATACGTGCAACATCTCTCCGCGTTCGACTATCTGCGGGTTTCCGCGTCGCTCGAGAATCGCGTCACCGAGTTCGTCGATCACCTCCACGAACACTTTGTTGACCCTGTACGCATTCGCAACGCACACTATCTGCTGCCGGAAAAGCCGGGTTACAGCGCTGAAATCTTCCCGGAGACGCTGCGCGATTACAGCTATCCGGATGGAAAAGTCTGGAGAAATGCATGAAGGTTGTTACATATTCACGTGGCGAAGAGTCGCCGCGCGCAGGTCTTCTGGTCGACAATCAGATTGTCGATCTGTCGGCGCAGTTTCCCTCCGTCCTGGCATTGATCCAGGGCGGTGAGGCCGCTCTGGAAGAAGCGAAGAAGCAGCTGAGCCCTGGAGAGAAGGTTCCGCTCGCAGATGTGAAGCTGCATGCCCCGCTGCTGGCTCCGCCACGTATTTTCTGCATCGGCCTGAACTATCGCGACCACGCGATCGAATCGAAGATGGAGATTCCGAAGACGCCGACAGTGTTCTTCAAACTGTCGTCCGCACTGATCGGCTATGGCGCTGCGATTGAGCTTCCCACGCTTTCAAAGCAGCCGGACTACGAGGCGGAACTGGCATGTGTGATCGGCAAGGGCGGGTATCGCATCGCCGCCGCCGATTGGCAGGAGCATGTCTTCGGCTACACGATCCTCAATGACGTGAGCGCGCGCGATGTGCAGCTTTCGACCTCGCAGTGGACGATGGGCAAGAGCTTCAATACCTTTGCTCCATTAGGCCCTGCCATTGTTACAAAAGACGAAGTGGCCGATCCGCACACGCTGGACGTGAAGCTCTCGATCGATGGAGAAGTGTTACAGCACTCGAACAGCCGTGAGCTGATCTTCAAGCTGCCCGATCTGATCGCTTATCTCTCGTCGATTGCGCCGCTGATGCCTGGCGACATCATCAGTACGGGAACGCCCGCTGGCGTGGGGCTGGGACGCACTCCGCAGCGTTGGCTGCGCGCAGGCGAGACGGTGACAGTAGAGATTGACAAGCTTGGGAAGCTTGTCAATCCCGTAGTCGAAGGCAAGTAACGCGAGTGAAAGTAGCCCGGGCCGGGCAGATCAGAGCTTCTGCAAGAGGATCTGTCCGTTTGCCGCGCCAACCACCGTACCGGAGATTTCGACTTTTTCGTCTACCCCCGTAATGTCAATCAGCAGGCTGTCTGCCTGACCCTTCATCGGCTTTACGAACTTCGATTCCTCCACCCCATGCAGCTTGAGCACGACGTTCTGCACTGCCGTGACCTTACCTGTTGTCGGAATGAAGTGGAGGCGATACTGAGCGGCTGCCTTGATCTGCGAGGTCAGATCGAGGGAGAAGTGGTGTTCCTTCCAATCGCCTGCAAGGTTTGACGCCCACGCTTCTGCAGGGGCGTTCCAGTCCGATGGTGGCGGCGCATCGATGTTGTAGACAGCCAGTGTGCGAACCGCTGGCAGAGCAGCAGCCTGCGTCGTTACTAGACGCACTGCTTCCACTGTCACGGGCTTCACGGGCTGAATGCGTTTATGGCCCACTGCGCTGCCGGTGCCTAATGGCTGCCATGCGCCGGAGACGCGTCCTTCGAGCTTGTACTCGCGGATGCGCTCGCCCCTGGTGGTGTCCTCCTGCAGGATGACGGTATCGATGCGCGCCGGTTTATCGAGCTTGAGGGTGATGGATGAGCCGCTGCCGTGTGTCTCGGCAATGGGTCTGGCGAAGCGCCGCTTCAGTTCCTGTCCGAAAGCTTTTGCGGAGGCGGCATCTTTGTCCGAAAGCAGTCCATGGCGATTCGCGGGGATGTTCAGCAGCAGTTGCGCGCCGCGCCCTACGGAACGGTAATAGACGGAGAACAGCTGCTCTTCGGTGAGAACTTTGTTCTCGTTGTCGGTGTGCCAGAACCAGTCGGGGCGGCGAATCGAGACGTCGACCTCATTGGGCATCCACACATCGCCGTTGGGGTTGCTGTTGAGCGATGTTGCCACGCCTGTCTCGGCGTCAGCCCGGTCGATGCCGTTCCAGCAGGGATAGGGTGCGAAGCCGTGCTCGTTGCCGACCCAGCGAATGCTTGCCTGCGGTCCCTGGAAGATGACCGCGTGCGGCTGGTACTGCTCGATAAGATCCTTTACCGGAGTAATGGTCGAGCCGTCGAACCAGATTTCTACAAGCGGACCATAGCCTGAGAAGACCTCCTTCAGTTGCTCGCGATACATAGCGTCGTAACGCTTTTGCATCTCGGGCGTCTTGCAGATGCCGCCTGTGGTCGCGCCGAAGTGATCGTCGCGGGGGCAGACGTAGACGCCGAGCTTGAGGCCGAATTTCTTACATGACGCAACGACCTCGGCCAGGACATCGCCTTTGCCGTTTTTCCATGGGGTGTTGCGGATGCTGTAGTCGGTGGTTTGGGTCTGCCACATGCAGAAGCCGCCCTGGTGCTTGGCGACGAAGACAATGTATTTCGCGCCGAGATCTACAGCGGTCTGAGCCCACTGATCGGTGTTGAGTTCCTTGGGATCGATCTTCGAAAGGGGAGTCGAGAGGTTGTCGGACTCGACGTCCTGCCAGGTGTTCGGCGCAAAGTGCACGAACATGCCGATTTCCATGTCCTGCCATGCGACCTGCTGCGCAGAAGGAATGGCAACTGCACGCATGGAGCCGGAGGCGATTGCCCCGTTCTTCGTTCCCGGCAACGGACTTGCGTGGAGAGATTTTGCTGCGATGGAGACGATGCCAGCCTGGAGGCTGCCGCGGAGGAAGCTACGCCGATCCTTATTCACACCACCAAATATACATTCTGTGGCATGGCGGAATTCACTGGGGATTTGAACGAAACGTTGCGAGAAAGTGGGCGAAGCATTTTGTTTATAGGGGGTTTAATTGTTTTTATTGACAAACAATATTTTTCGCCTAATAATTTGCAACATTCATACGAATTTGTGCACAAGTCACCAGCACGATTCAAGGCTCTACTTTTCTAGTTCTGACGAGGCAAGGATGCAAAGAAAGAGATTTTCCTGTCGCGCATGTGTGTTGTGGGCATGCCTGTTGTCTGTCGCAACCCTATCGTTCAAGGCTCCAAACGTTTTCGCGCAGGTGGATCAGGGATCGATCACCGGCGTGGTCACCGATACGACCGGCGCCGTCATTCCCAATGCGAGCCTCACACTGGTGAACACCGATACTAACTTCACGCTGGTTCGAAAGAGCGGCGGGTCGGGCGACTACGTTTTCTCGCCCATCAAGATCGGCAATTACAGCCTGACGGTGGTCGCTGATGGCTTCCAGAAGATTGTCCGGGAGAACATTCACGTCAGCGTGAGCCAGACGGTTGGCGTGAACCTGTCGCTGCAGCCCGGTGCTGCGTCGGAAACTGTGACGGTTACGTCTGCGCCGGAGCTGCAGACGGAGCAGGCTTCGACCGGCCAGGTATTCGACACCAAGCAGATCAACGACATTCCACTCAACGGCCGCGATTACGTTTTTGCAGCCCAACTGACGACCGGTGTAGCCGCCCCGAACCAGGGCTTCCGGCAGGTGGCCGGTGCTGGTGACTTTACCTCGAACGGCGGACGTGTATCCGAGAACAACTTCATCCTGGATGGCGTCGATAACAACTCGAACATGCAGGACTTCCTGAACGGTGCTACCTATGCTGTTCGTCCGCCGCCGGATGCTCTCGCCGAGTTCAGCGTGGAGAGCAGCAACTATAGCGCAGAGCTGGGGCGCTCGACAGGCGCGGCTGTCAACGCGTCGATCAAGAGCGGTACGAACCAGTTCCATGGAAGCCTGTGGGAGTACTACCGCAGCGATCGCATGGCGGCACTCGATTACTTCTCCACACAGAGCAATGCATACCACATGAACCAGTTTGGGGCGACCCTGGGCGGTCCCGTCTGGAAGAACAAGATCTTCTTTTTTGCCGACAGCCAGGCTTCGCGCATCTCGAATTTTGTTCCGCCCCAAGCGAACTACACCGTTCCAACTGCTGCCGAGCGTACGGGCGACTTCACCCAATTGCTGAACGTCGCGAATCTGAACGGTGTGTCCGACAATCCCATCCACCTCAATCTTCCTGGTGGCACTCCCACCAACAGCGATGGAAGTGCGATTCCAGGATCGACGCCACGTTACCTCGCCTGCAATGGTGTGCAGAATGTTGTGTGTGCTCCCAACCTGATCGCTGAGAAGATTCTGAACCTCTATCCATTGCCGAACCAGGGTGTAGCGGGATCGGTCTACCACAACTACACCGTGCCAGCCACAGCGACGACGAACAACACGGTGCAGTACGACATCCGCGTGGATTACAACTTCTCGCAAAGCGACCAGATGTTCGGCCGCTACAGCTATTCAAACAATCCCACCACCTATACTCCTCCCCTCGGCATTCTCGATGGCGGTGGTTACGGCGCCGATGGTACGAACCAGAACTACGGTAAGAGTGGCGTCTTCAGCGAGACGCACTTCTTCAGCCCGACCTTGTCGAACGAGTTTCGCCTGGGCTTTAACTGGCTTTTTGCTGCTGCCCTGCAGCCGGGAAGCAATACAAATGTAGCTGCCGAGTATGGAATGGGAGGAATTCCATCCGGACCTAGCCTCGGTGGTTTTCCCGCGATGTCCTTTCAAGGGTCGCCCACGCAGGGAGCGGGTCTAAGCTCGGTTGGCGTGCCCGGATACGAGCCATCTTCCGAGAAACAAAACGTCGCCGAGTTGATTGACAACGTCTCGAAAGTGCTTGGCAACCATACGATCAAGACGGGTATTAACTTCCAGCACATCCGCTTCTATGGCCTGCAGCCGCCGAACGGCATCGGTTCGCAGAACTACACCGGCCAGTACACGGCTGACCCCAGCATGCCCAATGTCATTACCGGATGGGGAGCTGCTGACTTCCTACTCGACGACATGAACAGCTCGAGTCTGAACACAGTAACCCCGTTTACGGATCTGCGTTACTACTGGTCTGCATTTGTGCAGGATGACTGGAAGGTTACGCCGCGTCTGACCCTGAACCTTGGACTGCGCTGGGAATATTCGCAGCCCTTCCGCGAGTTGAACAATCACCAGGCAAACTTCTTCGGAACGTATGCAGGCATGAACCAGGGAACCGGTACGTACCTGATCCCCGCCGCGCAGGAAAACTATCCGATCGCTCCGGCGCTGCTTGCCACGCTGGCTGCAGACCACATCAACATTCAGTACACGAACAACAACTATCTCGTGAACCCGCACCGGCTGAACTTTGCGCCACGTATCGGTCTCTCTTACATGGTTGATCCGCGTACGGTGCTTCGTGCTGGCGGCGGCATCTTCTATGGTGGTCAGGAAAATGTTGGTCTCGGGCTGAACCTTGCCAACAACGCTCCGTTCTTCGTGAACGCTTCGTTTGTTCCCAACCCCGATGAGTGCAACAACATCAGCGGCACCGTGACCTGCCCGACGAACGGCCAGACTCTTGAAACGGGCTTTGGAGCGGCGGCGAACGATCCGAATGCTCTTGCGAATGCCGCAGGCGTGGGCGCTATCTACGCACAGGATCAGGACGACAAGACCGCTCTGACCACGGCCTATAACCTGACCGCGCAGCATGCGATCACGAACACGCTGTCCTTCACACTGGGTTATCAGGGCAATGTGAGCCGTCATCTGCGGGCCAGCTATAGTGCCAACACCTATCCGGGCTTCATTCCTGTCTCGGTGTCCAACAGCCAGAATTATCAGCCTTTCCATGACTTCTCAATCACGAACGTGACGAATGGCGGTATTGCCCGCTATGACTCGCTGCAGGCGAAGATTGAGAAGAAGTACAGCAACGGTCTCTATCTGCTTGCCGGTTACACCTGGGCGCACTGCCTTGACGATGCTTTCGGTCCGATCGGTCAGTCGGCGTATGGCGGTTACAGGAACCCGAACCTCCTCGGTATCCGTTACGATTATGGAAACTGCACCCAGGATGTTCGCAATCGCTTCACGATCAACGCGGAGTACGAACTGCCCTTCGGTAAAGGCAAGATGTTTGCCAATAAGGGTGGGATGACGAATGCGGTTGTCGGTGGCTGGAAGGTGAACGGTGTCTTCCAGGCGCAGAGTGGAGACCCGATCTTCCTGAATTCCAGCAACCAGGGCGGAAGCTATCCGATCAAGATTGGCGATCCATTCGGCAAAGGGAGCATGCTAAGCGCTGCCCAGCAGCAAGTATTGCAGCCCGGTTTCAATTGCGCCACCAAGACGAAAACACTGCAGCAGTGGTTCAACCCTTGCGCTTTCATCAATCCGCCTCAGGTCACGCTCGGGGCTACTGACCCAAGCCAGAACCTGATTAACGTCAACAGCGCGGGCCTGCAGCCTGCTGGCCCGAAGGGACGCGTCGAAGTGCCCGGACCGGGCTTCAACCAGTTGGATATGTCACTCTTCAAGACGTTTCCGATCAAGTTCCATTCGTCGGCTCTTGAACTGCGTGCGGATGGCTTCAATGTCCTGAATCACCCGACATTCTCCAATCCTGGAAACAGCCTGACAAGCTCTCAGGGACAGGCTGTTACAGCAACTCGCTTCTCCGCCATCATTCCGGATGCGCGCGTGATCCAGGTTGCCGCTCACCTCGTCTTTTAAACCTCCTCACCCTGGCATCTCCGTCTCATTTGAGGCGGAGATGCCTTTTCCTTTTTGTCTGAAATGTCGTGCCGGAGTTTGTTCTTTCTCTAGTTACAAATAAACTTTGCAGGTGATTCCTGGCCTCGGCTTACACTTGAAGCAATAACGACTGTGGAGTTTCTTTTGAGCAAACGCGTCTTTCGTTCGTCTCTTCTGCTCGCCGCTTCTTTGGCGCTTGGTTCCTCCTTGCAGATTCATGCGCAGGTCTCCGGTCCGGATGGGCATCCTCATACATTCGGCGTGGATGGCGATCACTTCGCGCTGGATGGAAAGCCGTTCCAGATTATTTCCGGGGCTATTCATTACGAGCGAATTCCACGCGCGTACTGGCGCGATCGTTTGCGCAAGGCCAAGGCGATGGGACTCAACACGGTAGAGACGTATGCCTTCTGGAATGCGCACGAAAAAGAGCTGGGCAAGTTCGACTTCTCTGGGCAGAATGACATTGCCGAGTTCATTCGTGAGGCACAGCAGGAGGGCCTTTACGTCGTTCTGCGTCCTGGCCCTTATGCGTGCGCGGAATGGGAGTTTGGGGGGTATCCTCCGTGGCTGATGAAAGACCCGAAGATGGTCGTGCGTTCTTCCTATCCCGGATTCATCGATGCGGTGCGTTCCTATATGCAGCAGCTTGCAGCGCAGACTGCGCCGTTGCAGATCGGCAATGGCGGACCCATCATTGCCGTGCAGGTGGAGAATGAGTACGGCTCTTATGGCGACGATCACGCCTACGTGGAGCAGATTCATCACATTCTTGTCGATGCCGGGTATACGAAGGCAATGCTCTACACGGCGGACGGAGCGGACGTACTTGCTGCCGGAACGCTTCCTGAGCTGCCTGCGGCAATCAACTTTGGCGTCGGCGACGCGAAGCGCTCCTTTGCGCTGCTCGATAAGTTCCGCCCGAACACTCCCCGATTTAACAGCGAGTACTGGGATGGCTGGTTCGACCACTGGGGGCATGCGCATGAAACGCGCGGAGATGACCAGCAGGCGCAGGATCTCGAATGGATGCTTTCGCGCGGATACTCAGTCAACATTTACATGGTGGATGGTGGGACGAGCTTTGGCTGGATGAACGGAGCTAATATCGACGATGGCCAGTATCACCCTGACGTGACGAGCTACGACTACGACGCGGCGATTGCAGAGAGCGGTGAGCTGCGTCCGAAGTATTTTCGGTTTCGCGACATCATCACCAAGGTTACGGGCGTGAAGCCTCCAGCCCCGCCTGAGCCGATTAAGCCGATCGCGCTCGCTGCGATCCCGCTGAATGAATCGTCGTCTTTGTGGAAGGATCTACCGACGCCTGTTCATGCAAAGCAGCCTTTGACGATGGAAGCAATCGATCAGTCTTACGGTTACATTCTCTATCGCACCCGGCTTCACAAGGCTGTGACGGGAACGCTGTCTCTGCCTGGCGTGCATGACTATGCCCAGGTTTATGTGGACGGTGTTTTGCAGGGTACGGTCGATCGCCGGCTTGGGCAGACGAGCGTTGAGCTCCATGCAGCGGGGGGAAAGAAGCATGCGCAGCTGGACATACTGGTTGAGAATACCGGGCGAGTGAACTATGGAAAGAAGATCAACGGGGAGCGCGCGGGTTTGCTGGAGACTCCATCACTCGATGGGAAGAGCCTGCAGGGTTGGGACATTTTCCCGCTCCCGATGAAGTCGCCGCAAGAGCGCGCTTACAGTAAAGAAGACTGCACTGGGGCCTGCTTCTATCGGGCGAGCTTTCAGGTGGAGCAGCCGAGCGATACTTTTCTCGATACCGGAAAACTCAATAAGGGCATGGTCTGGATCAACGGTGTCCCGCTGGGACGTTTCTGGAACATCGGGCCGCAGCGCACGCTTTATCTGCCGGGGCCCTGGCTGCGGCCGGGTGCGAATGAGATTGTAATTTTCGATCTCAATGCCGAACCGGGAAGAAGTGTGGAGGGGCTGAAGACGCCTATTCTTGATGCTCCGGTGAAATGAACGCGGGCTACCGCTTCATGCGGAGATAAGAGACAGCAGATCGCTCATTGTCATTGGCGTGGATGCTTCCACGCCGCGTGTGACCGACGGACCGGCAACAAAGGCTTCGTTCCTGTCTTCTACCCAGGCCAGGAACGAAGCCTTTTCTCCGCCGGGAATCTTTTGCATCTGCAGATAGGCGTAAAAGGACGCCATATCTGCATCGATGAGCGAACCTTCCGGATCCGTCTGCACCGCAACGGCCCGCGACTCAATCATGTCGTTGATGGAAGCCTGCCGGCGGCGAGGCGCGAATCGCAGGAGCAGTGTGGATGGCTGCGCTCTGCGCAGCACTTCGATTCCGGCGGCCTGCATAAAGCTGGTGCTGTAGATCTGGGTGCCTGAGCCGGTGGTGAGCAGCGATGTGTACAGATGCTGTAAAGGCAGGTCCGGGGTAATCCGGGCGGCGCCCAGCGCCTCAGGGCTCAGATGGTTGAGGCGGGAGCTCAGCATCTCCGGGCCTGTGCCTTCCTGCACGGCCTGATCCATCGCTTTCATTACGGCGTCGTCGATCGGCTGGAGCTGCGGATAGGTAAAGTGTGTGATCTGCGACGCCTGTTGCAGTGGCCAGGGATCGCCGCCGTCGATGTACCAGTGAGCGTAGGGCTGCGGAACCGAATGGGCACGTTTCTCGATGGCCGCGAGAAGCGCTTCGCGGGCTCCCTGCGCCCGTAGTTGTTGTACGTGCAGGCCATCGTTACGCATTCGTGCAAACAAGGGATAGGAGGATGGCGGCGCATCTCGCCCGATGATTGCCATAACCAGAGCAGGTTGTTCTGGGACAGGCGGCGCGGGAAATTTACCGAAGAGCTCCTGCACTGCGGCGTGGTAAAGGTCGATCTGGCGGGATTGCCACAGATAAGCCGACAGCGCTTCGATAAAGCCCTTGGGGTCGTTTAGCCAATCGAATTGCTCAAGCGCAGGGGAGATCGCAATCTTTTCGAAGGCTGCGAAAATCTTCCCGGATTGATCACCGTTCGGTTGGCTCATCCAGTCAAGCTGGCGCTGTAATGCTGCACGTTCGGGCGGAAACTGCCAGCTGTAACTCTGTATCTGCTCGAGATAGCCGGGTAACAGCATCAGCGGCGTGGCTCGGAGCAGTGTGAGGTGCTGCGCCGCGAGTTCGCGGCTTTCAGGCGTGTAGCGCTGGAACGAGTCCGTGGTGAGAGAGGCCGGCTTCATAGCAGCTCCGTAATCGGGCGGCCAGTGCTGAAGGGCGTATCGAATCCGTAGAGTGAGGCTACGGTTGGGGTGAGATCGATCGATTCGATTGGACGAGAAACGATTGTGCCCGGTCTTGTACCTTTTCCGAGGGCCAGCATCCACGTCGTGCGGGCCATGGGGCTGCCGGTACGGTGATGCTGGAAGCCATTGCCTTCTCCATCAGCATCGCGGCCGAAGTCGGGCATGATCATCACGGTTGTGCGGTCTTTATATTCCGGGTTTGCTTCCACTTCCTGCCAGAGCTCCGCGCAGAGGCGGTCGGCACGCTGGATAGCATCGAGATAAAGCGAATAGGCTCCGCTGTGAGCAACATCGATGTCGTGCAAGGTGATGAAGAGCAGGGATGGCGCAACCTCGCGCATTACCTGGCGAGTGATGAACAGCGACAGTTCGTCCGGGCTTGAGAGCGTGCGCGAATGCGCGGTGAACTCATCGAGCGAGAGCTTCAGCGTCTTTGCGATTTCTTCCGACTCTATCTTGCCCGCGGCGGCATCCTGAGCAGCGTCGTCTGAATGATAGGGAGATTCGTAACTGTCATGGAGCAGTGCGTTGTAATCGCGCAGCGTGTGATTATTTGCTGCTGCGGCATACGTCAGGAGGCGCTTGGGAAGAATGACCTGCGCCCCGTACTTCTTTCCATAGGCCGCATGGCTGCTATTCCCGATGGCCTCGAAGCCGTTGCTTGGAGCGATGACCCATACATCCTTGGCCGGACGCTGCAATCCCCTGCGGTAGTACTCAAAGAGCGTAGGGTTGGCAGGACCTTCTGCCACGAAATTGTCAAAGGTTTCGTAGCATCCGGAGGCGATGCTCGATGTGGCCACATAGTGCCCCAGGATACCGCGGTTTACGACCTGCGAAAAAAACATCCCCTGCGGAGCGAGCTCCTGCATCATGTGCGGGATATTGCGTTGCCCTTCCACCGAGAAGGTTTCTGCATCGCGAGCGCCGCCACCGAAGGTAACGATGATGGTCTTGCGGGATGTGTCGGCTGTCGCTGCGAAGAGACGCTTGGGCTTGAGTGCCAGGCTCGCCGCTCCTGCACCGAGCGCACCACGTAGAAAGTCGCGACGTGAAAGCCCTTGCTGTCGGCTGGCTATCGACCAGGAACGGAAATCTGCAAAGGGCTCGATCTCGAAACCGCTCTTCAAGTTCGTCTTCCTTATTCCCAGCCGCCCGTTCGTCAGCGTAACGGACATGGCGGGCAGGGAATGATAATGCTTCTATTTTATTGAAAGTTCGTCTTGTTTAGCGGGAAATCAGCCGATTGCGCAGGAAACAGCCAGACCTCTGCTACCTGCAATCCGCGCCCGCTGCCGCCCAACCCGGCTGGTCGCGTCCACTTGAGGTCGAGCACGCCCTGGGCTGTAGCCACAGGGGGAATGTCGAACTCCAGTGTCTCCGGATTGTTCCTGCGGTGAAGGAGTGCATAAGAGCACTGCTCGCGCAGCTGGAGAAAACAACGATTGCTATACGGGAGAGGGACTTGAAGCGCAAGACAGAGAGACTCACACGGGCAAGGATAAAGCAGTCTTGCCGCGGCTTTGCTCCAAGTCGATAGCTGGTGGGTTATTGCGTGTTCTTTGTAGAGCGGCGGCCCGGCGATGCGATGGTGCCGGCAACGCTTGCGGTGTCGAAGACGGCTTCGCCAAATCGGATTGCGTCCATCAGCAACTTGCTGCTGCGATCCATTGCATTCCGGATGTGCGTTTCGGCATGCTGGCGCGCCTCGCCTGCATTACGGGCGCGCATGGCATTCGCCATGGCGAGATGTTCCGCAGCCAGTGCCTGCCCGTAGGAGTCCAACGGGATGCCCAGGTAGAAGAATCTCATGAGCCGCACGTGCACGTTGCCGATGACCTCATGCAGCCTGCGATTGCGCGTGCACTGCGCAATCAGGGAATGCAGTTCGTAATTCTTCTGGACGAACTCGCGATAGCTTTGCTTGTCATCGAGCCGGTACTCATAGTGAGCAAGGCGCAGGATCTTTTCCAGCTCTTCATCCGTTGCGCGCTCGGTTGCCAACGCTGCCGCTTCCGGCTCAAAGATCAGCTGCATCTCTTCAAGATCCTTGAACTCCGAAACAGATAGAGGTGTGACCATGTATCCGCGAAAGGGAATGATGCGGATGAGTCCTTCACGTTCCAGGCGGCGGCATGCTTCCCGCACGGGTGTGCGTCCGGCGTTGTAGAGGCGTCCCAACTCGGCCTCGGAAAAAGACTTTCCCGGCGTCAGTTCGCACTCGACAATGTCCCTACGAATCTTCCGATAGAGCGGTTCTACTACGCCTTCCATAAAACCTCCGAGGGCAAACCGGTCATCCCCTCTGTCGCCGTATTCAGGATAAATGCCGACGCTTGGAATCCATAGTGTGTACAGTTCGGAGCGATCTGTATACCGAATGTCCGGTTCTGGCTGGTGCCCTCGATGAAGCCTTTGACAGCCTGCGAAATAATTCTTATCTTGCTCAAAATAGGGCGCAAAGAGCGTCTTTTCGAGCCGTAAGTATGTTGTGATTCTTCTGTAGCAATTGTTCTGTTCCGTTTGAGGTTATGTGTCTTTGGCCGGTCGAAAACAAGGCAGCCCGTCTGTATGGCTCATGCTCCGCGAAAGTCTACGCAGGCCGGTCTTTGCATTTCTAGCAGGCACTCTGGTGGCTTTTCCTCTATGGGGGCAGGCGGTTGGCAGTGTCAGCGGCGTTGTGACTGATCCCGGGGGCAGCCTGATCCCTAAAGCTCATGTCCGGCTTATCAGCCTGGATACGGGCGAGACCCGCGATGTCGATGCAGCGGACGACGGGATCTATGTTTTCAGTCTCGTCGCACCCGGCGTGTACAGGGTGCAGGTGACGGCTCAAGGTTTCAAAGCTGATCTCATTGACCACGTCATTGTCCAGGTGAACTCGACAACGCGTGAAGACGCGCAGCTCTCCGTTGGCGCAACCAGTGAAGAGATCACGGTCGCGGGCACTTCCCCACTGGTTGAGACAGGGAACGCGACACTGGGTACTGTGATCGACCACGAGGAAGGCGTCGATTTACCGCTGAATGGAAGGAACTTCGCGCAACTGGGAACGCTTATTCCGGGTGTGGTCGCAGCTCCTGCCAGTCTTGGTGGATTGAACGGCAACGCGACGCCGGGTGGCTTCGGCAATTCGACCGGCAGCTTCAACGTCAACGGCATGCGGAACCAGTCGAACAACTTCCTGCTCGATGGGGTGCCAAATAATGATCCTTTCAACTCGGGATTCGTAATGCGGCCTCCGCCCGACTTCATCGATCAGTTCAAGATCATCACGCATTCGTATGAAGCCCAGTATGGACGCAATGCTGGTTCGGTCGTTAACGTGGTGACACGCGAGGGGACAAACACCTTTCGCGGAAGCATCTGGGAGTTCAATCGCGAAGCGGCGCTGGCGGCAAAGAACTACTTCTCCGCAGGTGCGAAGCCTGACTATCTGCAGAACCAGTTCGGTGGAACGATTGGGGGTCGCATCCTTCGCGACAGGTTGTTCTTCTCTGCCTACTATGAGGGGTACCGCGTTAAGGATGCGACCAGCAATACACTGTCGGCGGTGGTGCCGACGGCGGCGGAACGTATGGGCGATTTCTCCAGTGTCTCGACACCGGTGATCGATCCGCTTACAGGAATGCAGGCCACGTACGGAGGCCGATTGAACGTCTTCGATCCGGCCCGGGTCAGCGCGGTCAGCCAGTACATCTACAGCCATTACATTCCGCTGCCTGATCCGGCGTGCAGCGCGACCCTGACTCTTTATTGCCAGGCGCAACCGAACATTGATAATCGCAACACCGCTGGAATCAGGCTCGATGGCAGGCTGGGAGATCACAGCCTCATGGGACGCTTTCTCTACTCCTACCAGAATCTCTTCGGACCAATTTCTCCTTCGAACTTTGCGCCTGCGGGGAACAGGCAGGTCATGAAGATGTTCGATGCGATGGGGTCTGACACCTGGACGATTCACTCGAACCTGTTGAACGTGGTTCGTTACGGCAGGCAGTGGATCGATGGTCATCCGAACACGACGAGCGGGTTGAATCTTCAAACAGTGGGATACGATTTCACTTCAACAAGCTCTGAAGCGGTCGGACTACCGTATGTTCTGGTTACCAGCAACTTCAGTACGGGCGACGCCCAGCAGCCTTTTGCGTATCGTGCCAACAGCGTCGATACAATCTCTGACGATCTGACGTGGACGAAGGGCAAGCACACCTTCCAGTTTGGCGGAGAGTTCCGCCGCGACTGGATCAGCCTGCTCTACATCAACCGGCCAAACGGCGCATTTACCTTTACGAATTTCTTCACCGGGAATTACCAGGCAGACTTCTTTCTCGGCGTTCCATATGAGTTTCAGCAGGGATCTGGCGATCCTTCTCTGATTGGATCGTCGTACACGTATTCCGCTTACGGGCAGGACCAGTTTCGTTTGAATACGCACCTCACCATCGAGGCAGGCGTTCGCTATGAAGTGAATCTGCCATACGCGGAAGCGGATAATCACCTTGCTGCTTTCCATCCTGGCCAGCAGTCCACCATTGAGCCGGCCGCGCCGGCCGGGCTTGTTTATCCGGGTGACGCCAACACGCCACGGTCCACGTATTACGCGGACACGAACAATGTCGCGCCGCGCCTCGGTATCGTCTACGATCCAACGGGCAATGCGAAGACGGTGATTCGCGCGGCATGGGGAATCTTCTTCGATAGCGTTCCGGGCCAGGGAGATTTCTTTCAAAGCGGCACGCTGGCTCCGCCATTTCAGCCGCTGCAGGAAGTGGATTTCTACACGCGGGCAAAGAGCGCTGCGTCATCAGCGTATTTCTCCAGCCCTTACACGGGTATAGCAGTGACGCCTGATGGATTTCCGCCGAACCTTACTTTTATCGGCTGGACTTTGCCGCATTCTTTCCAGACACCGAGCGTGCAGCAGTACAACCTGAGCGTCGAGCAACAGCTCGCGCGGCAGGTCGCATTTGAACTGGGTTATGTCGGGAGCAGGGGCAAATACCTGCCTATATTTATTGAAGCTAATCCCACGCTGGCGACTCTCGCCGGAAGCGCGGCGTCGACGGCCTATTCGAATGCGTATACGGCGGGTGCCAGGCTCATGGGGAGTGCTTTCGGGCTTGTGCGTCCGACGTTCTCAGCAGCCAGTTCCTGGTATGACTCGCTGCAGGCGAATCTGAATGTGCGCGCCTGGCATGGCTTGCGGCTTACTGCTGCTTATACCTGGAGCCGTTCTATTGACGATGTATCTGGCCTCAATATCGGTACGGATTCGCGTCCTGTGCTGCCGGTAACAATTGGCGATTCATCTTCTATTCGCGCGGCAATGGTGCGCGAGCGCGGCAACTCACTCTTCGATACCCGCAACCGTTTTGTGTTGAGTCTAGGCTATAAGCTGCCGCAGTTGAATGGATCACGCAGGGCAGAGCGGCTGGCGCTGGGAGGGTGGCAGCTGAACAGCATCTTTCAGGCACAGTCGGGCAATCCCTTTACCGCAGTCAACGCGTCCACCACTGCCCAGTCGCTTACGTTCCGCCCCAATTTGACCTGCAATCCGAATCATTACAAGGGAAGGAAAGCGGGCGCATCGGATTTCTATATCAACGTGTCCTGCTTTTCATTGCCAACGGTAGCGACCGGGAATAGCACGCTGATCGACAACAGCCACTCGGGGAATGAACCTCGTGGAGTGATCGTCGGCCCGGGCTTCGAAGATACCGATGCGTCGTTGTTCAAGGTGTTCCATGTGCGGGAGAAACAAGCAGCTGAATTTCGCTTCGAGGTATTCAACGTGCTTAACCAGCCGCATTTTGCGCAGCCCAATCTTACTTTTGCGGCCGCATCCGGATCGAACATCGCTTCAAGTGCAGCGTCTGCGACCTTCGGACGTATTACATCGACCGTAGGCAACGACTCCCGTGTCGTGCAGATAGCTTTCAAGTACTCTTTTTAGGGATCAGGCATCAACTTAGATCTGACACTGCTATATGAATCTCTACCTGGTTGCTCTAACGATTTACTCGCTCTTCCTCATGGGCATTGGCCTGTGGACGAGCCGGCGCGTACGCAACTCTTCGGACTTTCTTGTGGCTGGCCGTAGTCTGAGTGCCGGCCGCATCTTTGCGACATTTCTTGCCGCGAATATTGGCGCGGGATCGACGGTCGGTGCTGCAGGGCTCGGCTATCGCTTCGGATTGGCCGCCTGGTGGTGGGTTGGGTCCGCCTCAATCGGCTGCTTCCTGCTGTCGCAATTCGTCGGCCCGAAGATATGGCTGCTGGCGAAGCAGCGCGGCTTCACCACACTGCCAGAGTTCCTGGAGTTCCGTTACAGCAGAAGCGTCCGCCTGGTTATCGCAGTGCTGTTCTGGTTTGGCGCTTTGGCGATTCTTGCAGGCCAACTCATTGCCATCTCCTGGATTCTGCATACGATTGCGGGCATTCCCAAGTGGGAGGGCTGCGTGATTGGCGGCCTGGTGGCGATCGTTTACTGCACTGCGGGCGGCATGATGGCGTCGTCATTCGTCAACATGTTCGAGCTTGTCGTCACCATGTCGGGGCTGTGCCTGGCAGTTCCTTTTGCCTTGCATGCGCTCGGCGGCTGGGGACATCTGCACGCCGCGGTGTTGAGTCATGCCGCCAGCCCTGCCGCGGCAAATGCACGTTTCTCTCTCACCGGCGCGGGATTGAAGCAGATCCTTGCATGGGTAGCGATCCTTGTTCCATCCTTCATCATCTCGCCCGGCTTGCTGCAGAAAGTTTATGGAGCACGCAGTAGTGAAGCGGTGCGTGCGGGTGTTGGATTGAACTCGTTATGCCAGGCCGCATTCGCGTTTGTTCCGCCTATGCTTGGGCTTTGCGCCTTCGCTGCATTGCCGCATCTGGCGAATCCCGAGCTTGCCCTGCCGAGTGCCATGCAGATGCTCTTACCGAGGTGGTTGAGCATCTGGACCCTTGCGTCGATCTTTTCCGCGGAGTTGAGCGCGACCGACGCGATCCTGTTCATGCTTTCCTCTTCGCTGGCGGTTGATTTTTACAAGTCGTTTCTTCGCCCGGAGTTGTCTTCTTCGGGCCTGCTGAAGATCAACCGCATCTCCACCATCGTTGCCGGAGTGTGCGGAATTCTGCTTGCGATCGAATTGCCTTCAGTAATCGCCGCAGTTGCCATTTTTTATGGATTGCTCGCCGTGGTGCTCTTTGTCCCTGTTCTTGCCGGCCTGTATTCCTCGCGCACACGCGCCGGCACTGCGCTGGGAAGCATTGCCGTCGCCTTGGCTGTGGCAGTTACGGTCATGGTCGTGACGCATGGAAAGGGCGTAGGTCTCTTTTCACCACAGATGATCGGTATTCTTTCGGCAGTTGTTGTCACTCTTGCGGCGAACCTTATTTTTCCCGCACGCGAGAGAGGAGAAACACATGAAGCGCCGTGATTTTACGCGAAGCCTTTTATCCGTTCCTCTCGCTGCTGCAATTCCCGCGGTCTTTGAGGGTGCGGTGCTTGCAGAGTCGAATGCATTGCTTCCCGGTGGCTCGATCACCGATGTGCCGGGCCTCAAGGCCGGCCACTACACGCTGAAAGAACGCCCTACCGGTTGCACCGTCGTGATGTGTGAGAAGGGTGCGGTGGCGGCGGTGGATGTTCGGGGCTCGGCGCCCGGTACGCGCGAAACGGACCTGCTTAACCCCATCAATGCTGTGCAGGAGGTCAATGCGATTCTGCTGTCGGGAGGCAGCGCATACGGCCTCGATGCGGCGAGCGGCGTCATGCGCTACATGGAAGAACACGATGCCGGTTTCAGGATCGGCGGCGGTGTCGTTCCGATTGTGCCTGCTGCAATCCTGATGGATCTCGGTGTGGGAGGCTTCAGGCCTCGTCCGGATGCGGAAGCCGGCTATCATGCATGCGTTGCAGCCTCATCCGGTCCGCTCGCTGAAGGTAATGTGGGCGCAGGTGCCGGCGCGACCGTAGGGAAGATGTTCGGCCCAAAATATCGCATGAAGAGCGGTCTCGGCACGGCGAGCGTGAAGATCGGCGACACCGGAATCGTGGTTGGCGCTGTGGTTGCTGTGAATGCGGTCGGAGATATCATCGACCCGCAAACAGGAAAGATTGTCTGCGGGGCCCGATCCGAGGATGGCAAAGGGTATCGCAATACCATGAACGCCATCATGGGCGGCTACCGTGTCGTGCCGTCGCCTGGAGCGAACACCACCATCGGCATCGTCGCAACGAATGCTCCATTCACGAAAACGGAGATGAACAAGATCGCTCAGATGTCTCATGACGGCTATGCGCGTGCGATCAATCCGGTTCACACCATGTATGACGGAGATACGATCTTCGCCATGTCAACAAAACTGGCGAGCGTCAAGGCGGATGTGACAGCCATCGGAGCGATTGCGGCAGTCGTTATGTCACGGGCCATCGTCCGCGCCGTGATGGCCGCCGACAGCATCCCGGCGCTCGATCTGCCTGCGTGCCGGAACTATCCGAAGGAATGATAGTAGATAGAAGCCTGGGGGCCAGCGAGCTTCCTATTTTGATTTCTTCGCTTTATATTCGCTTTAGGCATTCTCGCCAGCGAGTTTGAAATGACACCTGCAGCGTCCGAAGGCATCAGGAAGATCGTGCACGTCGATATGGATGCGTTCTATGCATCCGTTGAGCAGCGTGACAATCCGGAGCTACGCGGTCTGCCTGTTGTTGTCGCGTGGAAGGGAGCGCGGTCGGTCGTCTGCGCGGCCTCGTATGAAGCACGTAAGTTTGGCGTGCGCTCTGCGATGCCTGCAATGCGAGCGGAGCGATTATGCCCTCACGCTATCTTTATTCCGCCGGACTTTACTCGCTACAAAGCAGCGTCGCAAGGGGCGCTGGAGATCTTTCGCCGGCATACGGACATGATCGAGCCGCTATCGCTGGATGAAGCCTATCTTGACGTCACTGCCAACAAGACAGGCCTGCCGACGGCTACGCGTGTCGCCATACGAATCAGGGAGGAGATCCGGCAGGAGTTGAACCTGACCGCATCTGCTGGAGTCGCACCCAACAAGTTTCTCGCGAAGATCGCCTCTGACTGGAAGAAGCCGGATGGACTCTTTGTAATCCAGCCTCACGAGGTGCAGTCTTTTCTCTTGCGGCTGCCGGTAGGGCGCATTCCGGGTGTCGGTAAGGTGATGGAAGACAGGCTGAAGCAAATCGGAATCGGGACGGTGGGCGACCTGCATGCGATAGAGTTGCAAAGTCTCGAAATGCAATTCGGCCGGTATGGACGGCGGCTGTACGAACTGGCGCGCGGCATCGACCATAATCCGGTCGTGCCGAACCGCGTGCGCAAACAGATTTCGGCAGAAGATACCTTCGAGAGCGATATCTCCCTGGTTCAGACCGAAGCGGTTCTTCGCCGCCTTTCAGAAAAAGTCTGGGCGGCCTCGAAAGGCAATGTCCGCCATGCGCGCACCATTGTTTTAAAGCTGAAGACCAAAGAGTTCCAGACCATCACCCGCAGTTTCACGCCCGCGGAGATGCCACTGAGCGCGGAGGAGCTGGCGAACGCAGCGGTCGCTCTCCTGGAGCGTGTCACATCTGCACCCGAGCAGCTCTTTCGCCTGGCTGGCGTGGGCCTGCAGAATTTTCAAAGCGATCAGGAGCCGCCGCTGTTTGCTGAAGCCGCCCCTGAGTAAGCTACTCTGAATCGATCGGGTGCGTCACAGCAGCTGACACCAAGCCATAACCAAGGAAGTACTGGATGAATCGAAGGGATTTTCTCAAGTCGGCAGGAACGGCAGGAGTTGCAGCCGCTGTAACGCCGAAGGCGATAGGGTTGGCCGATCATGAACCGAGGCAGGTCGTTGTCATTCTTGGTGAATCTGTCCGCCGAGATATGTTGAATTGTTATCGCGAGACCGGTCTGAAAACCCCAAATCTGGACCGGCTTGCCGCCGAAGGCATTCGATTCGATAAGGCTTACAACTGCCAGCCGGTCTGCGCCCCGGCTCGTTCCGCCATTTGGACCGGTACTTACCCACACACGAATGGAGTGTGGGGCAACAGCCTTCCCTTGGGCGATACCGTGCACACAATCGGCCAGCGCCTGCACGATAAGGGGATCGAATGCGCCTTCATGGGGAAGTGGCATCTCTCCGGCACGGATTATTTCGACACTGGTATCCCCGCGCCCGGTTGGAACGGGGCCTATTGGTATGACATGCGCCGCTACCTGAGCGAGCTATCGCTCGAAGACCGCAGGCGCTCGCGCAGAGAGGCCACCGGGAAAGATCCGAACTGGACTGCGGAAATGTGCTACGGACACCGGGTCACGGATCGCGCCGTCGACTTCCTTTCAGAGCGCGTTGGGAAGGATTTCCTGCTTGTTGTGGCCTATGACGAACCACACGGTCCGAGCCTTTGCCCGGTTGAATATTCGAAGATGTATGAAAACTTCGTTTTCCCTGAAGACCCCAATGCCGCGGATTCGCTAAAGGACAAGCCAAAGGATCAGCGCATCTGGGCTGAATCCATGCTGCATGGAGGAACTCTGACGGACCAGCCTAAGCCGATTCGCTCGGAGCAGTTCTTTGGTTCTCACACCTTCATCGATGCAGAGATTGGACGCGTGCTCGACCAGCTTGAAAAGAGCGCGCCGAACGCACTGGTGATTTACACCTCCGACCATGGTGTCTTTTTGAACTCGCATCGACTGAGCGACAAGGGTCCGGCGATGTACGAAGAAATCACGCATATTCCATTTCTCGCGAAGTGGCCCGGAAAAGCGCCGGCCAACACTGTTTCGAAAGAACTGGTTTCGCATGTCGACCTGAATGCGACTCTGATGGAGTTCTTCGGCTTCGAGGTGCCGAAAACACTCGAAGGTGTGAGCATGCTTCCCATGCTGAAGGATCCGAAGGTGTCCGTGCGCAAGGATGTGTTTATCGAATGGGGACGCTATGAAGTGGACCACGACGGCTTCGGAGGATTTCAGCCGATTCGTTGCGTTTGCGATGGCCGCTACAAGCTGTCGATCAACCTGATGGTGACCGATGAGCTCTATGACCTTGAAAAAGATCCAGGGGAGATGACAAACCTGATCGACTCGGCCGAGCATGCCGAGATTCGCAATCAGCTGCACGATCGTCTGCTGCTGTGGATGAATGAGTCCAGGGATCCGTTTCGCGGCTACTACTGGGGTAAACGGGCCTGGCGGCAGGATTTTCCCGAGAAGTGGAAGAATGCCGGTATGACACGCCAGCGTGAGAACGATGGATATCTGCCGAGGGAGCTGGACTACGATACAGGATTGATCATGGTCGACGCGGTAAGACCGAAGTAAGGCCGGCCTTCCCTGGGAGATTCACGAGGCAGAAACGAGCGCAGCATACGAGGGCGGCGCTCGTTTTATTTTGCGGATACACTTCATGGGCTGTCGAGTTGTGTAAGCCCGAATGAGTTGTTTGAGAAAGCCCTTATATGTCGTTAATGAATCCGTATACAATTCTGGGTGTTCTGACAGGCAAAAGCCTGCGACCCACATTATGGTGAAACCCGCCCTTTCTTCTCGTTTTCTGCTTACGACTGTGCTGGCCACAGCGTTTTTCTCTGTCCGCGGTTACTCCGAGTCGGCTCCGTCTCCTTCTTCACATACGTTCACGGTAAGCGGCAGGGATTTTCTCCTGGATGGCAAACCGTACCAGGTCATCTCCGGAGAGATGCACTATCCCCGAGTTCCGCGGGAGTACTGGCGTGATCGTTTGCACAAAGCAAAGCTGATGGGGCTCAATACCATCACCACCTACGCCTTCTGGAATGTTCATGAGCCTCGGCCCGGTGTCTTTGACTTCAGTGGACAGAACGATCTTGCTGAGTATCTTCGCGAGGCGCAGGCGGAAGGTCTGAATGTGATTCTGCGCCCTGGGCCATATGTTTGTGCTGAGTGGGAGCTGGGTGGGTTTCCAGCGTGGCTTCTCAAGGATCGTAATCTCAAGTTGCGCACGGCCGATCCCAGGTACCTGCATGCAATGGATCTCTGGTTCGCGCGTCTCGCCCGGGAGGTCAAACCGTTCCTGATGAAGAACGGAGGCCCGATTATCGCAGTTCAGGTGGAGAACGAGTATGGCGCATTCGGAGACGATCGCACATATCTCACCGACGTGAAGCAGGCCCTCGTAAGATACGGACTCGGCGATACGGTGCTCCTGACGTCCAATCAAGCGGGCGACCTTGCCAAAGGATCGCTGCCTGGAGTCACCTCCGCGGTGAATTTCGGTTCCGGTAATGAGGCCGCCTCAACCGCTGCCCTCGAAGCATTTCGTCCTGACGGTGTGCGAACGGTGGGTGAATACTGGGCGGGCTGGTTTGACAAGTGGGGCGAAGAGCATCACCAGACAGACGGCAAACAAGAGGCTGCTGAACTCAGTGCGATGCTGAAGAAGGGTTATTCGGTGTCGCTGTACATGTTTCACGGCGGCACGAGTTTCGGCTGGATGAACGGCGCAGACTCGCATACCGGCAAGGACTATCACCCGGACACCACGAGTTATGACTACGACGCGCCCCTCGACGAAGCAGGGAACCCGCGTTACAAATATGCGCTGTTCCAGAAGGCGATCGCGGACGCCACGCATACAGCTGCAGCTCCAGTGCCCCAGGCGCAGCCGCTCGCAACCTTTCCGGTCAGTTCTTTCACGCGAACTGCGTCCCTCTGGTTAAACCTTCCAGAGCCGGTTGCTTCCGAAATTCCACTCACCTTTGAGGATCTGGGACAGAACTACGGATACGTTCTCTATCGAACGCGCCTCGATGCCGGTGAGGGCGGTGCTTTGCAGCTCAAGGGTTTGCATGACTATGCGCAGATCTATGTAGACCAGAAACTCGTGGGTGATCTCGATCGGCGTCGAGACCAGGACACGCTGGATATCGCGAAGCCCGATCATGCCGTCATGTTGGACATACTGGTTGAAAACACTGGCCGCGTCAATTACTCGCATGCCATCCAGACGGAGCAGGCCGGGCTTACAGATGGAGTGACTCTGGGCGGAAAAGCTCTCAAATCATGGAAGAACTACTCTCTGCCTTTTGATGACCTCTCGCGGCTGCATTTTTCCGCGGAGCCATGCACCGGTCCATGTTTTCTGGAAGCTTCCCTGGACGCTCAGCAACCGGCGGACACATACCTCGATACGCGCGGCCTGCACAAAGGCCAGGCATGGGTAGGCGATCATAATCTTGGGCGCTTCTGGTCGATTGGGCCGCAGTACGCGTTGTATCTCCCTGGGCCGTGGCTACGAAAGGGAGAGAATCGGCTGATCTGCTTTGAGCTTCGCAGCGAGAGCAAAGAACATCTTGCAACTACGGCCAGTCCGATCTATGGAAGCGTGACGCACGACCGAGAAAAGCAGTAACGGGCAGCGTCCTGGACGGGACCGTCTCGATGTAGTATCTGCCGGGTCTGCTTGACAGTGTTGAAAGGAATTGGATAGCGTGGAGCCGGACTGGTATCGGTTCCAGATGGCGATAACCAATTTCCCGCTTTTCCGAGAAAGTTCGCCCGGCACTCGAATTCATGAAGGGCTCTCGCGTGAAAAGAGTCTTAGATATTAGTCTGTAGGCGGAGAAATCCGAGGAGCGACTGAACCTTGCATAAGTCTCATTTTGACCGGCGTATCTTTTTGAAGTTGGGCAGTTCGGCTGCCGTTGCCTCTTACATGGGGAGTGCGAATGGCCAGCCGGAAGCTGGTCCGCGGAGTGCAGGTGATAGCGTTCCTGCAGCGTCCAGGGCGAAGACAGGCCGCCTGGTCGATTTTGTAAATCCCATGCAGGGAACGGATTCGACCCCGCTTTTTTCGCGCGGTAATACCTTGCCGATCGTTGCGATGCCTTTTGGCATGGCGCATTGGACGCTGCAGTCAAGCGACCGCGGCGGCGGCTGGTTCTTTCAACCTCATGATGAGCGCATACAAGGCGTTCGTTGCACTCACCAGCTCAGTCCGTGGCTATCGGACTACGGCTATGTCACCGTGCTTCCATTCAGCGGCGATGCATCCCCGGCACCTTCCGCCCGTGCTTCTTCTTATCGTGCCGGTGAAGTCGAGATTGCTCCCCATCTTCTGAAGCTTCGCTTCATGCGATATCGCTGCATGCTCGAGCTTGCGCCGACCGAGCACGGCGCGTTGATGCGTTTTTCCTTTGAGGGCGAGGCCGCTCCGGGAGTCTTTATCGATCTCCCCGGAGACGATGCCGAGGTGAAATATGATTCCGCCTCCGGTGTGATCCAGACTTTCACTCGTAAGAATGAAGGCGGAGTCCAGGCTGGTTTTGCGGCCTATTACACTTTCAAGCCGGATACTCCGATCGCCGGTGTCGATGTGAAAGAGATGAAGGATCGCCGTGTTGCGGTGGTGCGCTTTGCGCCCACGAACGGACGGCCGGTCAATTTGCGGGTCGGTACCTCGTTCATCTCTGCTGACCAGGCCTTGCTCAACCTGCGGCAGGAGGTTGGAGAGAAGTCCTTCGACGCCATCAGAGATGAAGCCGCGGCTGTCTGGGAAAAGGCGCTGGGAAGAGTGAAGATCCAGGGCGGAAGCGATGAACAGATGCGCACGTTCTACTCATGCCTCTACCGCACGCAGTTGTTTCCCCGCATGTGGCATGAGACCGACGCATCCGGAAAGGTTGTGCATCGCAGCCCTTACAACGGAAACGTCGAACCGGGCTTTCTTTTTGCCGATCACGGTTACTGGGATGACTATCATGCCTGGTACCCGATGATGGTTCTGCTCTATCCGGAGCAGTTGGGCAAGATTCTTCAGGGATGGGTGAATGCCTTCAAGGAAGGCGGCTGGTTTCCCCAGTTTCCGTGTCCCGGCTATCGCGGAGCGATGACGGGAAGCCTGATCGATTCGGTTTTTGGGGATGCGGTTGCAAAAGGGGTGACCGGCTTCGACGTTCAGGCGGCATACCAGGGGCTGAAGAAGCATGCCACACAGGTTGGAGATCCAGCAAAAGGCTACGGACGAGTCGGCATCGAGCAATATCTGAAGCTGGGCTATACCCCGTGCGATCTCGTAGGCGGTGGCGCAGCGCAGACGCTTGATTTCGCCTATGGCGACTTCTGCATCGCGCAGGTGGCACGTGCAGCCGGAATGCACGACGATGCTGCGATGTTCGAGAAGCGCTCGCACAACTGGAAAAACATCTTCGACCCCGGTACGAAATTTATCCGAGGAAAGATGGCGGATGGATCGTGGCTGGAGCCTTTCGAGCAACACACCTGGGGCGGAGCCTACGTCGAAGGCGGACCATGGCAGTATCGCTTCAATGTATTGCATGACCCGCAGGGACTGATGGAGGCGTACGGGGGTAAGGACGCTTTCGTTCAGTGCCTCGAAGAGATGTTGACTCAGGCACCGGTATTCCACGTTGGCACATACGGCGCGGAGATTCATGAGATGTCCGAGATGGCAGCTGTGGACTTCGGACAGTATGCGCACTCGAACCAGCCCGTCCATAATGTGCTCTACATGTTTACCGCAGCGGGGCGGCGGGACAGGACGCAGCATTGGGTCCACCGCGTTCTCAATGAACTCTACTCTCCTGACAATTTTGCCGGGGACGAAGACACCGGCGCGATGGCCGCCTGGTACATCCTGAGTTCGTTAGGATTGTTTGCCCTCTGCCCTGGAAAGCCAGACTGGACGCTGGGAGCACCGCTCTTTCCCTCGGCTGAGATTTCCTTTGATGGCCAGCGGACGATCCGCATCGATGCTGCTGCGAAAGCACCCGGTGGCTTTTACAGCCAGGTAAAGCTGAATGGCGAGACGCAACACGGTGACTCGATCCCGCATGCGGCATTGTTACGCAATGCACACCTGGAGTTTTCCAGCATTTAAAGTGTTTCGGCTTTTCTCCGAATGCTTTTGTCAGCAATTGCCGGGGCGCGAAGCGAAAAGTTTGTGACGCCCCGGTTCCCATCGAATACTATTGTGAAAATCCGGCAGTAGATGTTCAGGCCTATGCGGATAAGCCGCGTTGAGCTTCAGAAAAGTGCCCCGTTAGACTGCTCATTTCGTACTCCTTGATCTATCGAGGTGCGTGCCGGCCACGCACGCGGTGATCAAGTTCCCCCAGCGGCCTTATGGCGCGAACGGATAGAAATGCTGAATTCCCTGGGGTTGAGGCTGTGTATCCATTCTCGAATGCGTGTCTCGGCACGACGGCGCCGATGGCCGATCTGTGTCTGGCTCTGTTTGTTCGCAGTTATGGGAATCTGGAAGCCGGGAATCGCCTCCGCACAATTCAGCTTCGCCAGGTGGACGGTAGAGAATGGTCTGCCACAGAACGAGATAGAGGGGATGGCCCAGACGCCGGATGGATATCTCTGGATCGTAACCATGGATGGGCTGGCCAGGTTCGATGGTGTCCGCTTCACGATTCTGAATAAAAGCAACACTCCGGAGATCACCTCGAACCGCTTCGTCGGCTCCTACAGCAGCAGTAATGGCGATCTGTGGTTGCGAACCGAGCATGGTGGCCTGCTGCGTTACCGTTCGGGAGTCTTTCATGCCTATGGCGTGAGCGAAGGGCTTCCTAAAACTCCGATCGGCGCTATTACAGGCGATAGCAATGGCGAGATATGGATTCTCTCAAAGGGCTCCATCTTGAAATGGGACAAGGAGTTGAATCGCTTTGATCCGGTGCCATCGCTCAATTCCCGTGAGTACAGCCTGCTTGCCTGGGATGCCGGAGGGATGGGAGCGTACGACAAAAACAATGTCTACACATTCTGCGCCGGTATCCTTCGCACGTATTCTTTGCCGGAGCGTTTGCGCGGGACAGGAATTGCCAAACTGGCCGTCGATCAGGATCAGGTGGTATGGATCGAGACAGGAACAGGTGAACATGTAAGGCTGGCGATTGATGCGCCGGATCGATCGCTCGAACTGCCGAAGACAGATAATGTAGTCTTTCAAGGTCCCAACGGCCAGCACTGGTCCATGAACGTTGGCCCGGGTTTGCTCAGGTCGATTGAAGGGAATCTCGACGGAAAGCCTCTGCAGGTCGCATTCTACAAAGCATTCACCGATCGCCAGGGAAGCTTGTGGCTCGGCACTCCGAACGATGGTCTCTACAGATTGCAACGCAGCACCATCGATGTGTACACCGTCGAGCAGGGCTTGACTTCCCGCAACGTGTACCCGATCTATCAGGACCGTTCCGGCGCTGTGTGGATCGGGGCGTGGGAGGGCGGCCTGAGCCGGCGGGACCACGATCACTTCACCAACTACACCATGAAGGACGGCTTACCCAGCACCCTGGTGACTGCTATCTTCCAGGACACGAGCGGCCGGCTTTGGATCGGTTCGCATGGTGGACTCACGATATTCGATAACGGCCGCTTTCTGCCCACTCCGTTTCCTGTTCTTCCGGATGTCGTTCAGGCGATTCATGAGGACAGCAAAGGAGATCTCTGGTTTGGGATGCGTTCCGGACTGGTTCGCTGGAGCCAAGGTGAGCTTCACACTTTTACGCAAGCCGATGGTATGCCTGCTTCTGACGTGCACGTCATCACCGAGTCGAAAGACGGAGACATCTGGATCGGCAGCTCGGCAGGGCTGACGCGATTCCATCAGGGGGTATTTCATCACTGGACACAGCAGGATGGATTATCCGGTAACGACATCTGGTCCTTATATGCAGAGACAGATGGAACGCTCTGGATTGGAACATTCGATAGTGGTCTGATGAAGCTGAAAGATGGAAAGATCACCCGCTACACCACCCGCGACGGGCTCTTCAACGATGGAGTTTTTGCGATTGTCGACGATCAGAAGGGTTACCTCTGGATCAGTTGTGACATGGGTATCTACAGACTGAGCAAAAGGGAACTGGCAGAGTTTGCAGACGGTAGCAGAAGCTCGATCTCATCCACTGCCTTTGGCAAAGCGGATGGTCTCCTCGATCTTGAGTGCAATGGAGGCATCACGCCAGCGGGAATGCGAAGCCGCGACGGGTCCCTTTGGTTCGCCACGCAGGACGGCGCGGCGGTCATTCGTCCGTCACAGATACCTGACAATCTTCAGCCTTCGCCCGTGGTCATCGAAACGGCGCTGGTCGGCCAACGCGCGGTATCGGTGCTTTCCCCTGTGGTAGTTCCTCCGTCGAAAGACAGTCTTGAAGTTCAGTACACGGCTCCTAGCTTTTATAAGCCCGAGCAGATTCGCTTTCGTTATCGACTGGAAGGGCTGGATACCGACTGGGTGAATGCGGGGCTTCGACGGAGTGCCTTTTACACGCACATTCCTCCAGGAGTCTATCGCTTTCAGGTTTCTTCCGAGCACGGGAATGGTATCTGGAGTCCCGTCGGTGAAGGCCTTCCCGTCACCGTGCTTGCGCCGTTCTACCGCACCCTGTGGTTTGAATGCCTGGTTCTATTCGGAGCGATCGCCATTCTTACGCTGCTCTGGCAGAGGCGTATGAGCCGCCTTAGATATGAACAGGCACAAAAGCTCAACTTCCTGCAGAGTCTGATCGCTTCGCAGGAGGACGAGCGAAAGCGGATTGCCGGAGAATTGCACGACAGTCTCGGGCAGCGCCTGGTTGTCATCAACGCGGTGGCCCAGCTTTCATTGCAGTCCCGTGGCAAGCAGCTTGAGCAGGAAGAAATGGGTGCGCTTCAGGAGATAAGCTCCGAAGCACTTGCTGCAATAGAGGACACGCGAACGATCTCCTATGACCTTCGCCCCGTGCACCTGGACAGATTCGGATTGACGCGGGCCATCGAAATTCTCGTTAGAAACGTATCCTCTGCCTCCAGCGTGCCGATGACAGCAGAGATCGAGAATATCGACGATCTGCTGCCCGAAGAGCACAGGATTAACCTGTACCGCATTGTTCAGGAGGCACTCAGCAACATTGTGAAATACGCCGAGGCCACCGCGGTAAGCGTTCGCGCCGTTCGTGCAGCGCAGCAGGCTATTCTGACTGTCGAGGACAACGGAGTTGGATTCGAAACAGCGGCCAATGCGAATAAGACAGGGCGTCACGGTCTTGGTCTTCGAGGAATGTCAGAGCGCGCCACTCTGATCGGCGGAGAGTTCACCGTGACCTCCGCTCCCGGTCACGGAACGACACTGAGAGTCCTCATCCCGACTCAAACCGGCGAGCCTGATGGCTAGGAACGTTTCACACATGCCTCGACAATCGCTTCCAGATCGGTGAGATTGTGTTTCAATGCGTAGGCACAGGCTCCTGCCTCGCGTGCCGCATCACGCAGGTCGTCGTCGTTGTAGTCCGTTACGATGACTACGCGCGCCAGCGGATGTTTCTTCAGAATTTGCCGTGTCGCGGTCAATCCATCCGTTCGTGACATTTTTATATCCATAAGGACAACGTCAGGACGATGCGATTCATAGGCCTCAAGTGCCTCTGAACCATCTTCGCGTTCGACAATCTCTTCGGCAATCTCGGCGGTTGCCCTGCGAATGAGCCTGCGAACGGCCGCGTTGTCTTCCACTATTAAAATTTTCATTCTGCTGCGTCCGCGATGCCTTCTTTCTCTGTCAGATGGTACGTGCCGGCTCTTCAAGATGAGAATCCGTATCGGTACACGAGAGATGTATGTGGAAGCACCTGTTGAAACCGTGCGGCACCGCACGATTTCATATGCAAAAAGTACATAAATGATGCTTGACTCAGGCTTGGCAGCCCATTTGAATGGGGACATGTCATCGCTTTTTCGCTCAACCGTGAAATTGTTTCTCGCTGCGGTCTTTCTGCCTTCCATGCAAGTGGCTTTACACGCTCAAGCCGTTCAAGCCACTCCGAATGGAGTGCGGGTAACCGGCAATAACTTAACGATCGAATTGAACGCGCTGCGTGATGACGTACTGCGGGTGCGGGAGTGGCAGGGAGCGAAGATCCCGGAAGACAGTTCCTGGGCCGTGCTGCCTCATAGCCGCGCATCGCGCGTCCCGGTAACAGCCACAGCCCGCGGATTCCGGACAAAATCGCTTGAGGTATCGATCGACGAGGCTATGCGCATCACGGTTCGCGACTCCGATGGAAAAGTCCTGCAACAACAGGCTGAGCCGGTTCGTTACGATGACACCAATTTTCGTCTCTACATGAAGATGACGGATGACGAGCACTTCTTCGGCCTGGGCGATAAGCCGGGCCCTCTCGATCGCAGGGGGATGAGCTTCGCCGACTGGAATACTGATATCGGATACTCCGAATCGACCGATCCGATCTATAAGAGCATTCCCTTCTTTTACTCCTGGCGTTCGGGGCATGTTCTGGGCGTGCTCTTCGACAATACTTGGCGGGCAAGCTTCGACTTCGGCAAGGAGCGCGAGCACGAGTATAGCTTTGGCTCGGTCAACGGGCCGATCGACTATTACCTGATGTATGGGCCTGATCCGAAGCAGGTCGCCGGGGAATACGCCTGGTTGACGGGCACCACTCCCATGCCGCCAAAGTGGACACTGGGATACCAGCAGTCGCGTTTCTCCTATTTTCCCGAGTCTCGCGTGATGGAGATCGCCAAGCGCCTGCGCGATGACAAATTTCCTGCCGATGGAATCGATCTCGATATCGACTACCAGCAGAACCATCGGCCTTTTACTGTGGACCGCAAGCAGTTTCCCTCGTTCGAGCAGATGATTCAGCAGCTGAAGGACGAGCATATCCACGTCGTGGCGATTACCGATCTTCATATCGCCAAGCTCCCGGATGCCGGATACAAGCCGTATGACGAAGGCGAAGCGCAGAATCGCTTCGTGAAGATGCCTGACGGCAAGGACTTTGTCGGCTGGGTCTGGCCGGGTGATACCGTCTTCCCCGATTACACGGTTGCGGACACGCGCGCCTGGTGGGGCACGCTCTACACCGATTTTGTGAAGGACGGTATCGACGGGTTCTGGAACGACATGAACGAGCCGTCGGTCTTCAATGTTGCCAACAAAACGATGCCGGACGATGCGCAGCACGCCATTCGCGGCGATGAGGATCTGGGCTTCAAGGATCGTGTGACGAATCATCTTGAGATCCATAACGTACTAGGCATGTTGCAGACCGAAGGCACCTATGAAGGCCTGCGCAAGCTGCGGCCCAACGAGCGGCCATTCGTGCTCACGCGCGCAAGCTATGCAGGCGGCCAGCGCTACGCGGCCACCTGGACGGGCGACAACAGTTCCACCTGGAACCACCTGCGGCTGACAACGCCAATGCTGGAAAACCTTGGACTGAGCGGTTTTGCAATGGCTGGCGCAGATGTCGGCGGCTTCCGCGGCTCGCCCCAGATGGACCTGCTCACCAAGTGGTTTGAGATCGGGGCGTTCCAGACTATCGACCGCGATCACACCACCGATACCAGCCGTCCGCAGGAGCCCTGGGAAGGTGGCAGCGCCCACGAAGCGATTCGCAGGAAGTATGTCGAGACTCGCTATGAGCTGATGCCGTATTTCTACACGACGGTAAAATCCATGTCGCAGACCGGCGTGCCGGTCGTGCGTCCTCTATTCATGGAGTTTCCAGAAGATGCGACCGACGGCCACCCGATCGACCTCGATGCTCCGGCAGAGTTTCTTTTCGGACCCGACCTGCTGGTGGCTCCGCCGGAATTTCCCGAAGAAACGGATGACTACGCAGTGGTCTTCCCGAAGGGCATCTGGTACGACTACTGGACGGGTGTGCGCATCGACAAGCAAAACCCGGCCAGCAAGGATGTGACCATCACGCCGACTCTGGAGATCCTGCCTGTCTACGCTCGCGGCGGCTCCGTCATTCCGGAGCAGCCGCTGGTACAGAGCACGGATGAAAAGCCTAACGGGCCGCTTACCCTGCGCGTCTATCCAGACGCGGCCAATGCCTGCTCTGGTGCTCTGTATGACGACGACGGCAAGTCCTATGCCTTCGAGCACGACGGTTATCTGAAGATGGAGGCAACCTGCACGGCCACCGCGGGAGGATTGACGATTCACCTTAGCGCTCACCGCGGGCAGTTCCCGGCATGGTGGCATGAGGTGCAGTTTGAGATCTACGGCCTGCCCAAACGGCCGGCTGCACAATTCGCAGGACACAACGTGACCGTGGAGCATGCTCCAACTTGCGATGCCTGGCGGGTGACGGTGCCGGATAACGGGACTGGCGCAGAGATCCAGCTGACCACCGGTTCGTAGTGCTGCCGGAATGACGACAGGCCCTGCATGCTTTGAGGATGCAGGGCCTGTCGTTTTCAGTTAGCTTGTGGTCCGGTTAGACGCAGTGGAGGTGTCAATCGCGAGTTTTCACGGTGAAAACCCGCGAAATCAGTGAATGTGGGTCGAGACGATCTGGGTGTTGCTCACCCCGCCACGAACAAAATCACTGGAGAGCAATACTTCAAAGTTGTGAAGCTTTCCGCTCCGGTCTGTCGCCGCGCTGATTACCGGCTTCCACAGGTGCTCATTCTTGAAGAAAGAGACTGCCGCGTAAGTCGTTCCCATCGATGTCCCTTCGATTAGCAGGACGCGACCCTGCCCCTGCGAATTATCCGTGAGGGCGATCAAAGTCAGGGGTTTTTCCCCGTGGCCGTACTCGTAAACCGGCGAATCACCGGCTTTCGGCGCCTTATTTGTAACCGTGTAGACGCCGTTCTTGTAGTTCCATTGAACATGGAAATCGAGCGACTGCTGGTACAGGGTCACCCACGGATTGAAGGTCGCCGATCCGATCAGGATCAGGTTCGCGTCATGTGTATTGGCCACCACCATGTCGCGGGCGTAGCAGATCTCAGTCCAGGCGGAGCCTTGCGGTTCAGCGATCTGGGCCGGGATCTGCACCAGGTCGGATACAAGCCGAAGGTCTGCCATTGGCGTTACCGACCTGGCGCCCAGGGGGACATCCACTTTAGATGGTGGTACAGAAGCGGAAACGTCGTGCTGGTAGTTCTGATTCGTGTAGTCGTACAGCGAAACGTTCCGCTGTTCCCATGAGACGTACGCGTCGAGGCTCGCATCTCCCGGAACGAGAAATGTCTTTCGCCCGGAGGTGAAAAGCGCTTTCCATAATATGGTTGGCCCCGCCGGATTCCTGGTAAACACATTCGGCCCGGGGCGAACCATCAGGTAAACCAGGATTGGCAGCAGCAATGCCAGTACGGCACAGGCTGCCACGGCAGCGCGCGCGGTCATCGGCCAGCCTGCGCTGCGTGGTTGTCCAACGACAGGCGGTTTCGTCGCTTCAGGGATCTCTGGCGCGGCGATGAGCGCGGCGGGAACCGTTGGTGCCGGCATCGATTGACGGAAGCTGGCCGAGTAGCTTCCCTTGGGAACCGAGATCTGCAGGGAGCTTGAAAGACCTTCTTCCCTGTAATAGAGGTCCAGCCGCTCACGGAGGTGTCGCGCCGTGACGCGCACGATCGTATCCTCTGCGGAGTTGTAGCCGGGATTTCTTTCAAAGACAGAGATGCCGATCTGCTGCTCCGAAAGTTCATCGAGCCTGCCCTCGATGGAACACTCGCCAATGTATTTCAGCAGGGAACGCAGGCGTGCCGATTTCGAGAATGTGCGGCTGGACAGAACACGCTCCAGCTCCTGTCGGCGGTTACCGCGGAGCTCCTCATCAGGGATGGAGTTCTGAGATCCGGATGTGATTACTTCAATCAAAACCACTCCACGACATGCATCGAGGCGAGACATAAAACGAGGATGTAACAAGTGTCACACCGTGACATCTGCCGGAAACACCTGATTTCGCGTTCGACTTGATAGGTAGGCCAATTATATTCGCCTTGCTTTTGGAAAGGCCAATTCTTCCGCATCGGAGCGGCTCCAGTGTCCCACTGCCGCCCTTCCCTATCATGGGGTAAGTAGAGAACGCCGATCTAATCCAGCAGGGAGTCGTAATGAATCGCCGCAATTTCATAGGTATGGCAGGCGGGGCGCTCGCCGGCGCACAGGCCTTTGCGCTCAACACGGTCAAGACATCCGGTTCCGCAGGCAAAGCCAGCGGGAAGCCCAATTTTCTTTTCATGATTGCCGACGATCTGATGTTCAGGACGATCGGCTCCATCAATAATCCCGAGGTCCACACCCCCAACCTGGATCGCCTGGCGAGTCAGGGCTGCCACTTCACTCATTGTTTCCACCAGGGTTCATGGACGGGCGCGATCTGCGTCGCCAGCCGCACGATGCTGCTCACCGGGCTGACCGCCTTCAAAGCTGAGAAGGCCATTCCCGGCGACCAGTCGGCGAAGATTCCGGTGTGGGGACAGACGCTGCGCGAGAACGGCTATCGCACCTTCGTTTCAGGTAAGTGGCACCTAGATGCCGTCTCCCTGCAGCGGTCATTTGCCGAGCAGGCCAATGTAGGCCCCGGCTATCTGCCTTCGACCCCCGATATGTACAACCGCCCCGCTCCGGGTAATAACTGGAGCCCGTCGGACGAAAACCTGAAGGGCCACTGGCTCCATATGAACCTTTGGGAGGGCAAGAGTCCGGACGAGACGCGGCACTCGAGCGAAGTCTATGCGGATGCGACGATCCACTTCCTCGAAGAGCATGCCCGGTCGGGGCAGGATCCTTTCTTTGTCTACCTGGGCTTTAACGCGCCGCACGATCCGCGTCAGGCTCCGCAGAAATATCTCGACATGTACCCGGTCGACTCGATCAAGATTCCGCCGAACTTTCTGCCGGAGCACCCGTTCGACCAGGGTCAGCACCGGACGAGAGATGAACTGCTGGCGCCGTTTCCGCGAACCGAGTTCGATGTCAGAACCCACCGGCGCGAATACTACGCGATCATCTCGCACCTTGATGCGCAGGTCGGACGGATTCTCGATGCGCTCGAGCGTTCGGGGCAGGCGGACAACACGTATGTCATCTTCACCGCCGATCACGGCCTGGCGGTTGGCGAGCACGGACTGATGGGCAAGCAGAACCAGTATGAGTGCAGCATGCGCATGCCTCTCATGGTGAAGGGGCCGCGCGTTCCCGCAGGCAAACGCGTGGATGAGATGGTCTACCAGCACTCGATGTTCGCCACGACGTGTGAGATCGCGGGGATTCCAGTGCCGAAACACGTAGAGTTTCCGAGTCTCGCGCCGATGATATTCGAGGAACACACAACACCGCTCTACGACGCGATGTTTGGCTGGCTGAATGTGCTGCAGCGCAGCGTTCGCACTCGTCAACACAAGCTCATTTACTACATCCAGATCGATCGTCATCAGCTGTTCGACCTCGAGAAGGATCCCTGGGAGATGAACGATCTTATCAACGACCCATCCTACGCAGACGTAAAGGCAAAGATGATGACGCGGCTCCACGAGCTGCAGGTAGAGCTCGGCGATCCACTGGTCCAGGAAAACTGCGGCCAGCGATCCACGAGCGATGGAATGTAACGCAACAACGAGAGTGTTTTTTGGAGGCCGCGGGAAACCGCAAAGAAGATAATGAACGAGCAGAGAGCAAAGTTTTTAAACATAAGATGGTTCGCAGTCACGATTCTCGTGATCTTCGTGTCTGCAATTACCTGCCTGGCTCAAAATTCAACCGGGTCGATCACTGTCTCGGTAAAAGACAACACCGGAGCGGTCATCTCCGGTGCCTCCATTACGGTCACCGGTACCGATACCGGCGCCGTTTTGCGGCAGGTAACAAGCGATGCCCAGGGCGTGGCGGCGATTCCGCTGGTGCCTCCGGGGCGCTATAACATCGACGTCGTGATGAATGGCTTCAAGAGCCTGCATCGTGATGCCGTGGATGTGCAGGTTGGCGCTACAGCCAGCCTCGATCTCGCGCTTGAGATCGGTGCGGAGACCGAATCCGTAACCGTGACCGGCGAGACACCGCTGACGGAAGCGAAATCGCAAACCATTCAGCAGGTGATCGAGCAGAAGGAAGTCACCGACATTCCGCTGAACGGCCGTAACTATGTTCAGGCTGCCAACTTCATTCCCGGTGCGGTCCCCCAGGCCGCAGGCCGCGATAACTCGTTCACTGCCTACGGCAACAACGGCATTCAGAATGCTTTCCTGCTCGATGGCGCGCGCAATGTTAACTACATGCGTGGCCTCGATGACGATCAGCGTGACATGATCCGTCCGCCGCTCGACGCATTGCAGGAATTCACCATTCAGACCAGCAACTACTCGGCTGAGTTCGGCGCATCGGCTGGCGGCATTCTCAACGCCATCACCAAGAGCGGCAGCGACAAGATCCACGGCTCGGCGTATGAGTTCATGCGCAACAGCGCCGCCAACGCCAAGGACTACTTCACGCCTGTCGGGACAGCGAAAGCCCCGCTGGTGCGCAATCAGTTCGGCGGATCGGTCGGCGGCCCGGTGCTGAAGGACAAGCTCTTCTATTTCGGAGCCTTCGAAGAAAACTCGAACCATGGCGGTTCGCTCAATCGCGGACTCGTGCCGACGGCTGCCGAACGTACCGGCGATTTTTCGTCGGCGCCCGCAGGCGGAAAGGTTCTTCCGATCTATGACCCGGGCTCGACCACCCCGACCGGAACTGGAACTTATACAAGAACCCAGTTTGCAGGGAACAAGGTCCCGTCCAACGAAATCAACCCTATCGGCCAGATGCTGGTGAATCTATACCCTCAGCCCAACGATTCCGGCCCCGGCGTTGTGTATTACACCTCGAATATCGCGTCTGACACGACCGAATACAACGGCATCGGCCGCATCGACTACACCCTTACTTCTACGGACAGCCTCTTTGTCCGCTACGCGCAGAGCAATACGACCACGTTTAATGGAGTAGGCCTGCCTACCGCTCAGGATCCCGGCAACACCAACACGATCGCCAAGGGCATCGGAGTTGGCTATACCCGGATCTTCACGCCGAACTTCATCAACAACACGCGCTTTGCCTGGACCACCGTGAATTACAACGGAGCCGGCATCAAGCCCCGCGATCCCATCATCAACGGCCTGCTCGCAGATGCCATCACCTCCGGTATGCCGAGCATCAGCGTGCAGAACTTCGGTGGCATCGGCAGCGAAGCCATCAGCAACGCTCCTCTCGCGAAGACCTCGGGCGTCTTTGACGTGGCCGAGAACCTGATCTGGACTCACGGCAAACACCTTGTCTCCTTCGGCGGCGAGTGGATGTGGATTCGTCCTACGACGGAGGCCGCGCTCGGCGGCCGCGGTACACTCGGCTTTACCGGCACCTTCACCCAGAACCCGAATGCCCGCTCTTCCAGCGGCGCTGGACTGGCCGATCTGCTGCTCGGCTATGCAAATTCGGTAACGACCGGAACTCCCCTCACCACCACGGAGCGCGGCCAGTACTACGCAGGCTACGTCAATGACCAGTGGACGGCCACGCAATACCTGACACTCAATGTCGGCGCTCGCTACGAGTACTCGACGCCCTTCATTGAGATCAACAACCACCAGGCGAACTTCGTGCAGGATCCGGGTCCGCTTTACCTGCAGTACATCGTGGCTGGCGATCCGCGCCTGCCTCGCGGCCTGATGTACGGTGACAAGACCAACATTGCTCCACGCCTGGGCTTTGCCTATAAGGTTCCGCATGTGAACGACCTTACGGTTCGCGGTTCGTTTGGCATCTTCTGGGCACAGGACGAAGGCCTCGGCATTACCGATCGCCTGACCAGCAACCCGCCGTTCTACAACTACGGAGCCATCAACGATGCGAGCGATGGAATCCACACTGCGACTGGTTTCGCTCTGGATCCCACGACGGTGATTCCGCAGCCCACTCCGGTTTCAGGTGCGGACTTCAAGCTGATTCCGACCTACACTGGCGGCCTCGTCAGCTGGCCCACTCACTTCAAGAACGGCTACGTCCAGGAATGGAGCCTGTCGGTTGAAAAGAAGCTGCCATGGGACACGCTGCTGGAAATCAACTACGTCGGCAACCACGGCGTTCACCTGGTTGCGCGCGAGCAGGGCAACCAGCCGACTGTGCTGAACGCCACCACGGTTCAGTCCCGTCGTCCGCTTGCTGCCGTGACACAGTCCACGATCGACCGCATCGGCGAGTGGAATGCCACGCAATACCAGGGTATGTCCGCCAAGTACGAAAAGCGTTTCCACAACGGCATCTCGTTCCGCAATTCGATCACCTACGGCCATGCTTTTGCCATCACCGGCAACGCGCTTGACGTTTGCGATACCTGCGGAAACGGCGACACTATCCAAAACACCTACGACCACGCCGCGAACTGGGGTCCGTCGGACATCGATGTCCGCTTCCGCTACACGTTCGATGGCACCTTCGAGTCGCCTTTCGGCAAGGGCAAGCCTTTCCTTGCTGACAACCGTATTGCCTCGGCTGCCCTCGGCAACTGGGTTCTCTCGCCCATCTATCAATGGCAGACCGGCGCTCCGCTTACCGCTGGAGTGAGCACGGATACGGCCAACAGCGGAACGTTGACCCGTCCCAACCAGATCTGCGATCCGAACGGCAACCGTCCGGAGACCAAGCAGGAGTGGTTCAACACGGGCTGCCTGGTGCAACCTGCAAACTACACCTTTGGCAACATGCGTGTGGGAACGATCAAGGGACCCGGACAGGACAACCTCGATCTCAGCCTGCAGCGTAACTTTCCGGTTCCGCACTGGGAGGGTTCGAACCTGAACTTCAGGATCGAGGCTTTCAACGCCCTCAACCATGTCCGCTTCAGCACGCCGAACGTCACCGTAGGTGCGAGCACTTACGGACAGATCACCTCTGACGTTGGGCAGCGCCAGATGCAGGCTGCGGTACGGTTGACTTTCTAGATCGACTGGATGCTAAAGTGGGCATGCGTAAGTTTCACTACGCATGCCCACAACTTTTTCTGAACCAACTACGTGTATCCCCGATAACTGTAATAGAGATATGGGTTTACGGGGTGTCTCTCGGGATGATTGACGGTCTTTCCGATGATTATGAACGCTTCAGCCGGTACCCGCGCTGCGTCCTGCGCTTATTTCGCGTGAAGCCCGAAAATCAGGGTAGAATAAACCCGTTAATCTGTTCACGTGGATGCACTTTTTTTCCACCTATTGCTTGCCCTAAGGATTATTCCAGACATTGGCGAACCAGACGATCCAAGATCGAGTTTTGAAAGTTATCGCGACATCGAAGCGCATCCCCATCGAAAGTGTCGGACCTGACAGCAGTTTCGAGTCGCTTAATATCGACTCGCTCGATCGCCTCAACATCCTTTTTGACCTTGAGAGCGAGTTTGAAATCGAGATCGATGATGAGCAAGCAAAGCAGGTCCAGAATATCCACGAGATGATTGAAGGCGTTACACACCTCGTCGAGGCGAAGTCTTCTTCTTCGTCGGCTGAATAACGTGCCGCGCGTAGTCATCACCGGAACGGGCATCATCAGCGCCCTTGGCGGCAATACGGCAAGCTTCTGGCGAAGCCTGCTCGCCGGTACGTCTGGCATCCGTGAGATTCTCGGCATCGATGCTTCGCAGATTCGTTTCAAAAACGGTGCAGAGATCCGGGATTATGTTCCCGAAGAACACTTCGAGGCGAAAGATATTGCCTTGATGGAGCGATTCTCGCAGCTTGCGGTTCTCGCGGCGCGCGAAGCCGTCACTGACTCGGGAATTGAGTGGACGCCTGATCTGCGTGAAACCACAGCGGTTATCACCGGTTCCTGCCTCGGCGGCAGGGCCGCTGAGGAAAGCGGCTACTGGGAGCTCTTCCATAACGGAAGAACCCGTGTCCAGCCGCTGACGATTCCGCTCAGCATGAGCAATGCCGGCACCAGCCATATCTGCATGCAGTTCGGCATTGAAGGCCCGGCCTACACCATTTCCACGGCCTGCGCCTCTGCCACCCACGCTATCGGTCAGGCTTTCTGGATGGTCCGCTCCGGTGCTGCTCCGATGGCCATCGCTGGCGGCAGCGAAGCGCCCTTCTTTCTTGGCGGACTCAAAGCGTGGGAAGCCATGCGTGTGATCAGCAAGGACACCTGCCGGCCTTTTTCCGCCGAACGCAGCGGGATGGTCCTGGGCGAAGGCGCTGCCATGCTGGTGCTCGAGACGCTTGATGCCGCACTGGCTCGCGGAGCCCGGCCGATAGCTGAGATCGTCGGCTTCGGCATGTCGGCGGACGCCAGTCACATCACCCAGCCTTTGGCGACGGGGCCCATGCGTGCCATGCGGCTGGCGATTCGCGATGCCGGTCTGGCTCCTGAGCAGATTGGTTACATCAACGCCCACGGAACCGCGACCGAGGCAAATGACCGCATCGAAACGGCGGCCATCCGTTGCACTTTTAATGACCAGGCCGACAGGCTCGCCGTCAGTTCCACGAAATCCATGCACGGCCATGCCCTCGGCGCGGCTGGTGCTCTCGAAGCTGTTGCCAGCGTTCTGACGCTCAAGCATGGCATGATCCCGCCGACGGCCAACTTTCTCACCGCCGACGCTGCCTGCGACCTGGACGTTGTCCCGAATCACGCACGCGCAGCCTCAGTGGAGGCCTGCCTCTCAAACTCCTTTGCTTTTGGCGGCCTGAATGCCGTGCTGGCATTCAAGGCAATACCCTAGCTGAGACTCTTCACCCACGCCACCGACCGAGCCACTCCCTCATCGAGCGATACTCGCGGAGCGAAACTGAAATCTGCCCGCGCCTTCTCGCTCGGATACTCCTGATCCCGCCCAAGCAGGAACACCGCATGCCGGGTCAGCATCGGTCGCCCGGGCAGTGATTTGAACCAGTGGTAGGGAGCTTCCATCGCGCCAGCAACTGCCATTGCTATCCCATAGGGCAGGTTGATCCATGGCGCTTTGCAGCCCAGTCCACCAGCGAGCGCGGTGACATAGGTCTTCCAGTCTGCCCCGGTGCCATCTGTGAGGTTGTACGCGTTGCCGAGAGCCGCAGGGCTTTGTGCCGCTGCTACGATCGCGTCCACGGCGTTATCGACGTAGAGAAATCCTCCCGTCGCCCGCCCTCCGTTGACGTATGCCATTTCGCCCTTGCGAAGGAAATCCGCGATGTCGGTCACAAAGGCTTTTCCACGGGGACCATAGATGGTCGCGGGGCGGATTACCGTCACGGGCAATCCGTTCTCGCGGCCCGCCTGCCAGACAGCCTTTTCCGCCAGGATCTTAGTCCTGTTATAGGGCAATCCCACGTCGCTGAGTGCCCCGGACTCGGAGCAGGGAACTTGTGGGTATCCATAAACATCTGTAGTGCTGACGTGGAGAAAGCGCGTGAGCCTGGGTGATTCGCGCGCTGCCAGGAGCAACGTTTCTGTGCCCTTAACGTTACTTTCCAGATAAGTTTCCACCGGAGCCCAGTCGGTTGAAGTGGCCGCGCAGTGAAAGATGCAGGTCGCGCCGCGAACTGCCTCCTTCACTGCGCTGCTTTCAGTCAGGCTTCCCCGCACTGCCCGTATCCGCGAGCCGGTGAGGTGGCGTAGATCGGCATTGGCGCGGGCCAGGACGGTGACCTCTTCGCCCTGCTTCGCCAGAAACTCGGCGAGATGCCCGCCGAGAAAACCGCTTGCCCCGGTTACCAGCACCGGCATCCGCTACTCGCTCCGCATCTTCTCGAATACGTCCAGCGCAAACTCCAGGTGCTCCGGCGCGTGGGCTGCTGTTACGCAGAGCCGCAGGCGAGCCGCACCCTGGGCCACTGCCGGAAACAGGACAGGTGAGACCAGGATTCCGTAATCGCGCAGCCGCCGGGCAAAGAGCGCCGTCTTCGCGTCATCGTGCAGCATAACGGGAATGACCGCGGTCTCCGAAAAGCCGGTGTCGTATCCAAGACTCTGCAGGCCGGCGCGCAGAAAATTTGCATTCGCCCGCAGGCGGGCAACCCGTTGGGGCTCCTGCTTGAGAATCTTCAGGGTTTCGAGGACGGCTGCCGCAGCTGGAGCTGCCAGCGCGCCGGAAAAGATGAAGGGTGCCGCAGCATGCTGCAAGAAGATAGACAGACGCCGTGAGACTGCTACAAATCCACCATTCGACGGAATCGCCTTGGCCAGCGACCCTGTCCATATATCGACATCATCTGTCGGCACCCCGAAGTGCTCGTCTGTACCCCGTCCGTGCTCGCCCAGCACGCCGCTTGCGTGCGACTCGTCCATGAGCAGGAAGCAATCGAACTCTTTCTTTAACGCGATGATTTCCGGCAGCGGGCAGATATCGCCATCCATCGAGAACACACCGTCACTGATGATCAGCGTACGGTTCGCCTCCGACCCGTTCTCCAGTTCATGGCGCAGAGAGGCCATGTTGTTGTGCTCGAACCTCTGGACCTGAACACCCGCCAGCCGGCAGGCGTCCATCAGGCTGCGGTGCGACAGCGCATCGGCGATCACGCGATCGGCCGGACCGAACAGTGCGCTGATAACCGCGAGATTTGCCGCGTATCCCGATGTGAAGGTGATCGCCGTCTCGGTTCCCTTGAACTCTGCCAGGGCCTGCTCGACTTCCTGGTGGAGATCCAAGGTGCCCGTGAGCAAACGGACCCCTCCCGTACCTGTGCCATATTTCCGTATCGCGGCGATGGCCGCCTCATCGACCCGCGAATCCCCAATCAACCCGAGGTAGTCATACGAGGACAACATCAGCATGCGGTGGCCGTTCATTTCCACCACGGGCCCGGAGCGGGTGCTCAGCGGGGCTTGAAACGGATACGCGTCCAGCGAACAGGCGAGGGCGGTATTTTCAAACAGCCTTCGAGCCCTTGCATCGATCAGATCGCGCTTTTTATAGCTGTCGTCCCGCTCGGAAGCAAAGTAGTTCTGGAACATTTGTCCTGAAGAGGAGGGGAATGTCTTCCTGGCCGGGGCGGTGGATTCTTCTTTAGGTAGGAGGGTACTCATGAGTTTTCAATATATCGTGTGTTACCGATCATATGCCGAATGTGGAGCTTAAGCGTACAGTGCCGCCGGCATAAAAATCGGAGAATGTCGAAAAGGACCGTTACGGACTGAGATGCAAGACCGGAAAAATGGGAAGGATAATGGTGACGGCGGTCAGGAAAGTTCCAGGGGATGCCTGTTTTCTGGTGGTGCTCAGCGCCAGCCGTCCACGATCATGATGCTGCTGCCTGAGCTCGAGCGGCGGGCGTGCAGGAGAGACTTCTTGTCCGAAGAGATAGATAAAATGTCGTTTACGGCCTGTGGAATCGATGCAATCTCCTCCCGTCTTCCGGAGTGGAGATCGAGCTTCGACAGCTCGGCCGAAGCCGAGCCGGAAGGCCGTGTCAGGTAGAGCAGGCTGTCCCTTGTCAGTCCCCAGCTATGCCACAGGCCCGATCCAAGCGCGATCAGACGCCGGTCATCCTGAGGGTCGGCCAGTGACCGTATCCGGATCTCGGTGCTGTCCATATCGCCAACATAGATAAGGTACTTCCCGTCCGCGGATTCTATTGCGTTGAAGCCTCCGTTGCTGGTGATCTGCGTTTCAGTGCCATCGGCGATGACATGCCGCCAGATCTGCCAGCTTCCGGTTCGATTAGAACTGAAATAGAGGGCTGCGCCGTCGGCTGACCAGTTCGGCACTACGTTCTCCGTATCGCTGCCGGTGGTCGTGGTGATGCGTCTGATGTTTCCTGTCTCCAGGTTGGCGACGTAGATATCCGCGTGTCCTCCGACGCGGGAATCGAAGGCGAGCGATTTGCCGTCCGGGGACCAGCAGGGGGAGCCTGTCATGGGGCCGCCGAAATGCGTGATCCTTCTGGGCTCGCTGCCGTCGCTGTGGGAGAGCCATATTTCATTGGACCCGGAACGGTCGCTGCGGAAGGCTACCTGTGTGCCATCCGGCGAATACACTGCGCTCGAGTCGAAGAAGTTCGATGCGATGAAGGGTTGGGACTCGTGACGGCCGGTGAGTGAAAGCTTCCACACGGAGACGTTGTTCGGAGAGTTTACATAGGCCATGCGATGGCCCGCCGGAGACACAGCCGGCGAAGAGGTGTGCGTGAGAGGGGTGGTGACTGCAACCGGTACACCGCCATTGAGGGGAAGGCTCCAGATGCTTCCCTGGCTTGTGGCATGGGCTGACGAGAAGATGATGCGGTTCCCGTCCGCGCTCCAGGCGAGACCGTCAATCGGATTGGACTGCGTCGTGATCTTCCGGACTGCTCCACCTGCTGATGGAATCAGGTAAATGTCGTCTGACCAGTCGCCCTCGGAGCGGCGAAAAGCGATCCATGCGCCGTCCGGCGAATACACGGCCTGGTCATCCAGGGCGCGAGCAGGCGGGTTGGTGAGGCGCACCCGCGCACCATTAGCGACGGAGATAACCGTCAGTGTCGCGTTTCCGGTTTTTGTACAGTCGGTTGTGAGCAGGCTTTTTCCATCCGGAGACCATGACAGCGAAGGCATTCCATGGAAGGCATCGCTGGCATCGCAGATGGTGGCAATCCTGCGCGGTTGAGACGGTTCGCGACGATTTACAACCAGGACTTCAAAGGTCTGCGCGACGCTGCCGGTATGGAGAAATGCAATCCTGTCTCCGGTCGGCGACCAGGCGGGTGCGTAGTCATCACGGCCGGTATCGACCAGCAGGCTGCGGCGGTCTTCCGAGATGTTCTGCACATAGATGCTCTGGTTCTGGTCCTTGCCCGAGTACCAGGTATAGGCCAGCTGCGATCCATCTGGAGAGAACGCGGGCTGAAGGAATAGGCCGGGCGTGCTGATAAGCGGATGCGTAGTTGCCGCTGAAGGTGAGAAGTGCTCGGTGCTGGCTTTTATGCGCACGAGAAAGACCGCAAAGATGACGGCCATGGAAGCCATCGTCAAAGCCGCAAGCCACCGCCGCGGAACGCGGGTTCTTCGCGGTGACGCCACGGAAGGAATTTGTAACGGCTGTTCGACCGTTTCCGGTGGCAGAATCTCAAGCGCCTCATGCCCGGGCTCTGGAGGAACCGGCTCGATGTGCGCGATCGAATCCACCTGCAATGGCAGGCGTGAGACGGGAACGACGAAACGATAGCCAGCTTTCGGAACCGTCTCAATAAACGGAACGGCTTCGGCTGATTTCCCCAGCGCTTTGCGGATGTTGGCCACATGCACGCTCAGGTTTGCATCCTGAACGTAACTGTCGGGCCAGACGCTTCGGATCAGGTAGTCCTTATCGAGCAACCGCCCAGCGTCCTTCACCATGATGACGAGCAGATCGAATGTCTTCGGCGGCAGCGTAACTAACGCGTGCCCCCTCCATATCCGGCGCTCCTTTACATCGAGGCGGAATTCTCCGAACGCAAAGATTTCATCACTGGTCTGCACAGCACAGATCTGTTTCGCCCCCTGCTCATGATGTCGTCAGGCTATTCAACTGTCAGGCGCGAGTCTTGTTTTGAGCATAGATGGTGAGCATCACAGGAGCGTTAAAAGCTGTATGCCTTTGACTCTTCGTTGTCCATCGCCTCTGTTTGGAAATCATTTGGAGCTTATTTGGAGCGCTTTTATGCGTTGGTCGGAGAGCGAACGTAGAGTCAGGCTCGTAGGTACCGAGTCCTTCTGGATGGAAGACCCGCGACCTGTGTGAATTCTTCACCGAGGCCCAATGCAGATGCTCCGTAGAAACTTCCTGCGAAATGCTCTTGTGGCGGCTGCCGCTCCCGCTGCCACTCCGCTGCTCTATGCGGCGGCGAGCACAGAGCAGCAACGAATGATCCAACCGCCTGTTCCACAGCAGCTAATTCCAAAGACAGACCCGAACCGCGATTTCGACTTCGTTTTCTTCACCGATGCACATCTTGAACCGGAGCTTGGCGCCGCAGCCGGAACGGCAAAGTGTTTCAACCAGATTAATGAAGCGCACCCCGAGTTTTGCATCGCGGGTGGCGACCAGGTGTTTGACGTTTGCGAGCAGGATCTGACGCGGGCGCGATCCTTATTTAGTCTGTATCGCCAAACTGAATCGGAGCTGGCGTGCAAGGTTTACCACACCATCGGCAATCACGACGTTATGGGTATCAACCAGAAGAGTCCCATTGAGCCGGGGGATTTGGAGTACGGAAAGAAACTTTACGAGGATAACTTCGGCAAGCGTTACTACTCGTTCGATTACAAGGGCTGGCACTTCGTGGTGCTCGATTCCATTGGCATCGAGTATTACAAAATCTTCACTCCGCATTTCGATGGCGAGCAGATTCGCTGGCTCGAGAATGACCTGGCATTTGTAGGTACGGAGCGCCCGGTGATTGTAGTGACCCATGTGCCGATCGCCTCGGTGATCGGATCGCTCTCTTCGGATGGAGCCGCGGGCCTGCTTGTTCACAATGCCTACACCGTTCACTCCATGCTCTCCCGGTACAACGTGAAGCTGGTGTTACAGGGACATCTGCATGTGTGGGAGAAGTCGCAATACCACGGCGTGGACTATGTGATTGGCGGAGCTGTTTGCGGTTTCTGGTGGAAAGGAAAGATGGAAGACGGGAGCTCCGAAGGTTACACGCTATGCCAGGTTCGCGGAGAACAGGTTTTTACATCCTATGTGACCTATCCGTGGGTCCCAGCCGACCACCAAAGTTGACAACTTACCCAGATCGCGTCACTGGAGGCCTCCGTGACAAACCTACAACTTTCTCCAACGTTTATGGAAGGTAAGTCCATGCCAATCCCTGCTCTCACTCGTGCTCTGCGGCGCGCCTGGGGTATTCGCCTTGCGCTCGGCGTCGTAATGGTCTGCTCGTTTCTTACCGGGCTGGCCCAGACCACCAGCAAAATTACAGGCACTGTTACCGATTCGTCCGGCGCGATCGTGCGCGGTGCGCTGGTAACGATCGAGAACACTGCGACCCAGGTGACTTCGGAGACGAAGACAAATGATGCCGGCTCCTATCTCGTTGCCGACACGTTGCCCGGCACCTATCGCATTACCGTGCGTATGAATGGTTTCGTCACGCGCATTATCGACGATGTCCACGTGGACGTGAGCAAGGACACGCGCGAGGATGCACAGCTCAGTCCCGGTTCCGACGCTCAGAGCGTCGTCGTCGATTCGCCGGCCATTAGTATGGATACGACACAGCCGCAGCTCGGCACCATTGTCGAGAGCAAGATCACGCAGGAGATTCCGGTGCTGATCGGCGGCGGCCCGGGCAACCAGGGACCGCACGACCGCCAGATCGACGACTATCTCTTCCTCACTCCGGGAGTCACCGGCGGCGAATGGAGCCACCGCATCGACGGCGGAACGGACTACGAAGATACCGTGATGTTCAACGGCGTAGTTGCAGTGCAATCGGAAACGCAGGGCTACCAATCGAACATTAATCCTCCGTTCGAGATGGTGAACGAAATCCAGGTGCTGACTTCAAGCTTTAGCGCGCAGTACGGGCTTGGCCAGGGCGTTGCTTCCTATCAGTTCGCTTCCGGCACAGACAAGCTGCACGGCGACGGCTTCGAGGTTCTTCGCAATACCATGTTCAACGCCGCGGGGGCGAACCCCGGCTTCAACGCGGAGGGTATCAAGGATCCCGCCCCCGCAATTCATGAAGACAACTTCGGGTTCTCGCTTGGCGGTCCTGTAATGCTGCCCAAACTTTACGATGGGCGGCAGCACAAAACCTTCTTCCACTTCAGCGCAGACTGGTTCCGGCTGAACCAGCAGGACACCGGCACGATGACGGTGCCCAGCGTTGCCCAGGTCGGTGGCGATTTCAGCTCGCTGCTTTCCGGATCCACGCCGCAAACCATCTATGTACCGCAGGGCTTTGTCGCCCCCACGGGTTGCAGCGCGCCCGCTCCGGGACAGCCCTGGCCGGGCAATGTGATTCCTAAAGGCTGCTTCAGCAAGACCTCCGCAAGCCTGCTTTCGCTGATCCCCGCGCCGAGCCTTCCGGGGCAGTCAAATAACGTCAGCTCGTCCATTGGCACGCTGCCTACACGCCAGACCAACTGGGGCTTCTCGATCGACCACAACCTGAGCGACACGCAGAAAGTCCACGTGAGCTTCTGGCGCGACAAGTACAACTACACCTTCTGCTGCAGCAACAACGCGCACTTCGGCAATGCGCTTGGCGGCGCTACGACTGAGCCTCGCCTGGGCACCGGACTGTTCGTCACTTACTCCAAGGTGTTCTCACCCAACCTGATCATGACCGCCGGCTTTGGCGGCATGGGTGAAATCAACAACGGCTTCAACAAATTCATGGGCGTGAGCCTCGGCTCGGTCGAGGGCGGCACCGTTCTGCCGACCATCAGCTTCAACCAGAATGGCTTGCCGAACGCTCCTACCACCTGGGGCAACAGTACAGCAGGCAGCACCAGTGCCGTAAATCGCAAGCTCGGCCTGAGCTTCGACAACAACTGGCTCTGGACGCGTGGCAGCCACACTCTCAATATCGGTTGGGAACTGCGCCGCGCAGCACAGGACGACGACGAGTGCCCCACCTGCGGCGGCTCGTTCAGCTTCAGCAATCGTACGACTGCGAATCCTGGGGACATCGCCGATACGGGCAATGCCTTTGCAAGCTTCCTGCTCGGTGACGCGGATTCGGCATATCGCCGTTTGACCGAGGAGAACAAGCTGCGCAATTTCTATGTCGGCTCCTACATTCAGGACGACTGGAAGGTAACGCCGCGCCTTACCATCAACGCCGGCCTGCGTTGGGACATCATGGTTCCGTTCACGGAACAACGTAACAACGTCGTCTACTTCGATCCGACGATTGCCAACTCCGATGCCGTTACACCGAGTGGAACGCAGCTGATGGGAGCGGCGAACAAACTCGGCATCTCCGGCTACGACCGCGCCGTCACCTCCTTCAAGCATGTTGACCCGCGCTTTGGCTTTGCCTACCAGGTCAACTCCAAGACAGTTGTCTCCGCGGGCTTCTCCATCAACCATCTCAACGGCGGCGCTTACGACTTCGGCAACAATAAGCTGAGCCTGCAGTACGGTACGCTGCTGGACGGCATCGAGCAGGTAAACTCGAACGGCTCAAACATTCCCGGCTACGGCTCGTGGGATGCAACTCCGCTCGCGTTGCCTGGTAGCACCGCGTTCAGCTCGACAGGGTTCAACGGGACCGGCGTGCTGCACCAGTTTGAGAAGGATCCCGGCAAGTATCCATACGGTGAATACTGGAACTTCGGTGTACAGCGTGAACTGCCCAACGACATGCTCTTCTCGATCGCCTATGTCGGCAATCGCGGCCTGCACCTGCCGTCGATGGTCAACCCCATCAACCAGACGAACCCCAAGTATCTGACGCAGTTCTGCGCCAGTGGAAGTCTGAGCGATCCCAACTGCGCGATGTCTCCGGATTCATCGAACTTCGCATGGACGAGCGCGCTGGCGCAGAAGGATCTTGCTTCGGCTGGATTCGGTGTCTGCCCTGCAGGCACTCCGAGCGCCGGATTCTATGCGCCGTATTGTAACTTCATGAGCGACTACGGTGCGAACGCTGGCCTTTCGCAGGCGCTGCTGCCTTACCCGCAGTACAACGCTTCGGAGTCCTGCGGAGGCATCTGCAACCCGTTCGATCTGACGGGCCTGTCTTCCTACAACGGATTGCAGACCTCGCTGCTGAAGCGCTATACCAATGGCCTGTCGGTGCTTGCCAACTACACCTACTCGAAGAGCATGTCCAACACCGACAGCGGCTTTGCTTACGCAAACTACGGATCGCTGAACAAATACAACCAGCGTGCGGAGTGGGCGGTTGGCGCGGCCGATCAGACGAACATGACCAATCTCGCTCTCGTCTACGAACTGCCTTTCGGTCCGGGTAAGCACCTTCTCAACCAGGGGGGCTATCTTGGAAAAAATCTGTGGGGCGGATGGCAGGTCAGCGGAGCCTTCCAGTATGCAACCGGTACGCCGCTGACGGTATTCACCAGCAGCAGCGATCCTCTGCTCAATGGATTCAACCGCGCCAACTATGACCCCAGCGTGCCGCTGCACGTAAATTACAACAACTACTACAAAGGGCTCCCGGTCTATAACGTGAAGGCGTTCTCCGACCCTGGCTTCGCTCCGGGAAATTCCTCCCGCAACCTCACGCAGCTTCGCACGCCATTCGGCTCTAACGAAAACCTCGCGCTCGCAAAGCGTTTTTACGCTGGCGAACACGTGGACATGGAATTTCGAATGGAGTTCTTCAACGTGCTTAACCGCATGCAGGTCTGCTCGCCGAATACAACGGTATCGGCTGGAACCGATAACTTCGGTTACGTTCAGCCGAACGGAAGTGGCGGCAGCAGTCCTTGCCAGGGCAACACGCCCCGCCAGGGACAGGCCTACTTCAAAATATCCTTCTAACCTGAATGGCAGAGGCGGTCCATATGACGCCTCTGCCGTCTTCCGGCTTAACCCACCGGCGCTACCGCTTTAGTCATCTCGTACTTCTTTTCAAACTCAGTCAGCTTATCCGCAAGAAACGCGGATGATTCCTCGCACGGCCACATCAGGCTGCCTTTGCAGGCAAAGATAACGCTGTTTCCATCGTGGTTGGATGACCGCGATACTTTTCCACCGAAGCTCTCACGAATTCTCGCGACAACCGCCTCCTCGTCCGCAGCGCATAGATTCACAACCAGCAATCCCTCTGCTGATAGCGCACGGTGGCAGCTGTCGTAAAAGGATTGCGAAGAGAGATCCTCAGGGAGGCTGTCTACGCTGAAGGCGTCGACCAGCAGCACGTCCACCTTGTTCTTCTGCTTCGCTATGAATTTTGCGCCGTCTGCGCAAAGCACCTTGAACCTGTGGTCATCCGGTGGGATATGGAACTTGTCCCGCAAGGCGATGACATGAGGGTTGATCTCAACTACGGTCAGTGCAGTCCTGGGGTGATGGCGATGACACCACTTCGCGAGCGATCCTCCGCCGAGACCGATTATCACGATGTTGCCTGCGTCCGGCTTGAGTAAATCGAACAACATCATGGCGCGCGTGTAGGAGAGCGCCAGAAAGTCCGGCCTTTCAGCGATCATCTGGCTCTGCACATACTCAGATTCAAAGTGCAGCGTTACCACGCCGGCTTCTTCCGAAATGACGGGAATAGGGAACGAGATATCTTTCTTGTTATTCGTCCAGAACTTCTTTTTCTTCGAAGCTGCAGGTGTGCTGGGATCTGTTCTCATGTTCAGTCCTATGGTAATCCCATTACCAGACCGGACACGTAAGTGTGAAATAGTTTGGCCTCAAGCCTTCATGAACGTGTTGGAGCGTTGCCTCCGTGGAACTGACCAAAATGCCGCGAGGACTGCAATCCGATCAGCAGCGCGCCCAATCCGAATACTAGTGCGTGACTAAAATTCCGCGGGTCGAAAGCTCCGACATGCAACGTCAGCAGGTATGCCAGGACCGCATTGAAGAGTCCCCAGATGACGTTGACCGTTGAAGAAGAGAGACCCTTGCCGGGCGGCTTGGCGAAAGGGCTCTGAAAAGGCCGCCCCATCATGCCGGCTACGGTATGCGGAATGGCATTCGCTGCAAAGAGCCCACCGAAGAAGTACGACACGAGCGCAAGCCAGTTCATTTCTTTCACTCCTTTGTCCCCCGGATATGGAAGACAGGTCAATCCTCGACGAGCCGCGCCAGCAGTTCGAGTGCGGAACGCAACCGTTCCTGCTCGCGGATCGAGAGTTTCTCAGTGATGTTCCGTGTGAGCCAATCCTGCTTGGCAGCCCTGCTTTCACGGAGCCACTTCAGGCATTTCGGTGTGAGGGACATGAGGGTCTGCCGCCCATCGCGGGGGTCGCGAGCACCTTGGATAAGACCCGCTTCTTGCAGTGGACCTATGGCGGCGCTCATCGACTGGTGCCGAACGCCGTCCGCGCGCGCAAGGGAGGCGATTGTAGCTGGGCCATCCTTTTCAAGGCGCAATAGGATGTCGACCTGAGACGGAGTGAAATCGTTCTTCCCGCCCTGGTCTCGCAGGCGCCGTCTCAGTTTCCCCGCGATCGCACGGATATCCGAAGCCAGCGTTGGCGCCAGTTCGGATTCAGAACGCAGCAGTTTGTCCACACGTGAAGTATGTCATATATGCAGTTAATCTGTACAGTTTAAATGTACAGCACCTCAGTTTCTCATTTGATAATGTTCCACAATTATGGGTATAACCATAAAAAAGAAGGCCCGATTGTTAGCGCGCATCTGGATATCCCTCCGCTCTAGACGGTGCGTGCTCTGCCCTCGGGTGCCGAAAGGACGTATTGCGGATGATGAAGGCCCGGGGCCCCTTTACAAGACGAGAACTGATGAAGGGGGGACTGGCGGCCGTAGTCGCGTCATGGCGGCTGCCGCAGACGTTGGGTGCAATGAAGCATCAGTCGAGTGCGCTGCGAGTCGTCAACATCATGAACTTCATTCGCGCGGAAGAGCCGCGGGAGCCGATGGATCTGATGAAGCCCGTTCGCGAGCAGATGGCGTCGATTAAGGCGCATAACCTGCCGGCGACGTGGTTGCTGCAATACGATGCTCTGGTGGAAGGGCCGTACGTGGAGTTCCTCAAGGCCGAGATGCCCGCCGATCATGAAGCGGGCATCTGGTTTGAGATGAATCGGAAGATCTGTGACGATGCGGGCATAGCGTGGCGCGGCAAGCCGGAGTGGGAGTGGGATTATCACGTGCCGATTGCGTACGCTATTGGCTACGCCCCCGATGAACGTCGCAAGCTTGCCGACACTGCCATGGCAACCTTCAAGCGAATCTTTGGCCGCGACGCGAAGACGGTGGCCTCGTGGAACATGGACGCGATTTCTGCGGCGCACTTCTCCGATCATCACGGAATCGACGCGTTCGGTAATTGCCGTGACCAGTTGGCGACCGATGGCTTCACGATCTGGGGTTCGCCGATTGCTGCGTATTATCCAAGCCGAATTAACGCCTGGAGTCCGGCGCTCGAAAAGAAGCACCAGATCGAGACGCCGATGTTCAGGCTGCTTGGCCAGGATCCGGTCTACTACTACGACAACGTATTCAAGTATCCCGACACGATGGAGCCTGCATGGCCTTCTGGGCAGTCGGAGGTATTTGCCGATCGCTTCCTCGAGATGGTGGCGGATGCTCCGACCCAGGCAATCGCGTATGCACAGCTCGGACAGGAGAACAGCTTCGGCTGGCCGGTGATGGGTAACGCTTATCTCATGCAGATGGGGAAGCTCGCAAAGTTGCGGAGAGGCGGCGGTATCGTAGTTGAAACCATGGGCGAAACAGGACGCCGCTTCAAGCATTCCTTCGCATCAACGCCGACCCAGGCACAGGTCATGCTGCAGGATCCGTTCGGAAAGAATGATCCCCCTGAGCGGACGATCTGGTACCAGAGCAAGTACTATCGCGCGAACCTCCACTTCCGCGGCGAGCAGTTCTACCTGCGCGATCTGCACGTTTACAGCGACGGTTTTGCCCAGCCTTACCTCACTGACCCAGTCCAGCAGCACGGTATCGAACAGCGGATGCTGGCTGTCCTCGATGGCTATCACTGGAGCGACGACGAAACGCGTGCTGGCCGCAATGGTGTTCGTGCGATGGGGAGGTTTGTCACGATAACGCCGGATAACAAAGAGACACCGCTTACGCTGCAGGGAGAGCCCATTGTGGAGGATAGAGGAACAAACCTGTGGACCCGAGTCCCATTGTCAGACGGCGGCTCTTTAGGTGTTGTGTTCGGCGAGAAGGAAGTCAGCTTCACATTGGCAGGGCGGCAGCAAACGGAAACACCAGGGCTGCGGTTTGAGTGGGTTGCTGACCGCAGTGCTTTCAAAGAGGCTGCTACGGACCGCCTCCGGTATCGCTTTCGAGACTTCGACTACAGCGTCCGGATCGCGAACGGATCCGCGCTCAAATCGCCGGAGGGAGTGCGCGTCGTCGCCGATCGAATCGGTCCGCTACGGCTGTTGCTGGCGCAGGAAGAGTGAAGATACAGCCTTTTCCATGTCGAGCGATCTGCGCTGAACGATACGGCGATCACCGCTTGCTATAGAGCAATGCGTCGCTTTCGGTGCGGGAGATTTCTCCATCGTTTGGGTAGAGGCTGTTTACGTTACCCGGATGAACCAGACGGTGTTTCACAAAGGTGGCTGCGGGAACCTCTCGTCCACGGATTCTGTCGAGCGCCAGCTTGATAATGGCATCGCCATATCTCTCGGGAAAATAACCGACGGAGCCGATCAGTGCTGTGCCGGGCCTGCGCAGCTCGCGACGCGCTTCGATACTTGCGTTATGACCAACGGCGATGCAGTCTCCGGTGCGGCCACATTCCTCGAATGCCTGTAATCCGCCCAGGCAACTTGGATCATTCAAAGCGGCCAGTAAGGTCTTTGCAGAGCGGCTCCTGGAGAGGTGCTTACGCATGATGGCGAGGCTGTCTTCGAAGCGGCCTTTGCCGTCGAGATAGATCGCCTTCACATCGGGGGATCGTGGGAGTACCTCACGGATCCCGGCCAGTGTTGCTGTCATGCGCGAACGGGGAAGCGGGCCTGCTGCCGGCAGTTCCAGGAGAATAACTTCGTCGACGGCGCCGCCCCAACGCTCCATGCATGCTTTGCCCAAAGCGCGGCCGCCGATGATTCCCGCCTGGTAATTATCAGCGCCGTAGTAGATAGCGCCAGGGTGAGGTATTTCTATTGCGATCAGCGGAATCTTTGCCTCCAGCAGCTTGGAGGAGATGATGGAAGCGCTCTGATGATTCGTCTGAAATTCGATGACTAGATCTACGTGCCTGAGAATGAACGCTTCGGCATTCCGGATCGCTGCGCGCGAGGAGTAATGGTTATCGAGTACGAGCAGTTCAACATTCGCACGGTAAGCACTGCTTCGTATGCTGTCACAGACCAGCCGTGAGAAAGAGAATTCATCAGATTGCGACGCGTATCCGATACGGAGTCGTGGTTGTACCTGCTGGCCCATCAACCTGTAGCTGTTTTTCGATACCTTCTCGACCATCCCGGAGCCAACGAGCGTTGATAGCAGACGGTAAGCCGTGGGGCGAGGGAGTCCAATGCTCCTGCAGACAGCGTCGAGGGTGACATTTGCGGGAGTCCGTTGAAGGTACTTCAGGATTTCGCAAGCCCTCGCGACAGACTGCACGTTGTGATCGCGCGTTTCAGTGCGTGATGGATCCGCGCGAAGAGACAACGCTCCGGATCTCGATGAGGCGTGCTTCACGCGTGCCAGTATAAGCGGAAGTTCGCACGATGCGAAAGACGGCCAGAATTTCTCCCTGTGAAATTACGAATTCTGATGTGTTGCGACTCTGGGTCAAGGGATCCGGGTGTTTTTCTGGAATAGCTGTTTGGCAGACGCTTGTTTGGGTAGATGGCTAAATTTCGCACTACGAAATAAACGCATATTGAGAAAAACAAGTTTGCAGGCCTGAAGCCCTCCAGCTAGCTTTGCGAGGTTTGGCTAGACATTTCGTTCGAAATCAGGAATGGGCTTTGCATATGAAGCAGCTTATCTCGATAAGGCTGAGTTTTCTTTTCCTCCTCATGTTGGGTCTCGCATTTGTTGCTGGAGTTGGCGATGCGCAGCAGATTACAGGCAGTGCGAGCGTACGTGTAACAGACAGTTCTTCAGCAGCATTGAATGGAGCCAGGGTAGCGCTGCTACGCACTGCGACCGGCGAGAAGAAGAATGGGACTACAGGCAATGACGGAAGCTATACCTTCGACCTGTTGCAGCCAGGCGAATATACCGTGATCGTGGAGCATGAGGGGTTTGCTTCTACGACGCTACAGAACATCACGATCAGTATCGGCGAACACATCAGCATTCCTGTCCGGTTGGCCGTGGGGTCGGCAAAGGAATCCGTAACAGTCTCAGCAGAGAGTGCGTCATTGCTCAATGTTGAAAGCGCATCGGTGGGTCAGGCCATTCAGAGCCATGTAATCCAGGACCTTCCTCTGAACGGCCGCAACTTCGTACAGTTGCTCTACCTGGCGACCGGTGCGCAACCTGTGGGGGGCGGTAATTCTCCTGCTTCAACCTGGACAGGCCGCAGTGATGTATCGGTCTCCGTCTCGGGGCTGCGTGAGAGCGATGTGAGCTACCTGGTGAATGGAATCGAAACGCGCAACCCTCGATTTGGAAACGCGGGTCTATTTCTTTCTCCGGATGCGATCCAGGAATTTCGCGTGCAGCGCACAACCTTCGGCGCTGAATTTGGCGAGAGCGCGTCGGTGGTGAATATGACGATTCGCAGTGGATCAAACCAGTTCCACGGAGATGCGTTTGAGCTGAATCGCAACCGCGATTATGCAGCGAATGATTATTTTCTGAATCAGACAGGACAGCAGAGACCGCCGTTTAACCAAAACAATTTTGGAGTGACGCTCGCCGGGCCGGTGTGGATTCCAAAGTTGTATGACGGTCGCAACCGGACATTCTTCATGTTTAACTACGAGGGCTTTCGGCAGGTGCAGGGAACGGCGCTCACTGGCCTGTACCCCTCGGCAGCGCAGTTGCAGGGAAACCTTGCCGACGACAGCGCAGGCACCGGTATCTACCCGCTCAGCTCGACTTTCTGTGCGCAAAACGCCGGATCGGCTAAATGTGCGGACGTGATCAATCCCGCGACCGGGCAGCCATTTCCCGGAAATGTGATTCCCGCGGCAGAGCTCGATCCCGTGGATCAGAAGGCCCTGCCGTACATTCCTGCGCCGAACTTTCCTCAAAACCAGGGAAGTCCCAACTTTCCTTCCTTCAACACCATCGCGTCTCCAGATATCCGCAATACATGGGATCAGTACAACGGCCGCGTCGACCAGAGGCTCGGCGCCAAGGACAATCTCTATGCAACGTTTTCAGATGAGACGCAGAATCTTTATAACCCGTCGATTCAGCCCCTGGGCGGAAACAACTATCCACTGGCCGATCACCTGTGGACGGTGAGCTACACGCATGTGTTCTCGCCTTCGCTGTTGAACGAACTACGCCTTGGACTGAACAACTCGATTACGTTTCTCACGCCGGAAAGCGCAAACGGGCCAAACTATGCGCAAACTGTTTTTGGGTTGAAAAATACCGACAGCGATCCGCTCGTCTTCGGTATTCCTGACTTCGGTATCGGCGGGTTCTCCGGTATTGGATCTTTCTCGGAAACCATCGGAGCTCAGGCAAAGTACTATCAGCTAACTGACAACGTTGCGGTTACAAAAAGCAGGCATAACCTGATGGCCGGTGTGGAGCTGATGCATATGCGCATCAACCAGACCACCGACTTCAGCGGGAACCCAAACTTCACGTTTGACGGACGATATACGGGCACAGTGAACAACGGTACGGGCCTGGGAGACTTCCTGCTGGGCATTCCATACTCGGCATCGGGGGCCGCAGGAAATTCAGCGCAGGACCTGCATTCGAATTATTACGGAGTCTATGCGCAGGACAACTGGCAAATTTCTCCGAGCTTCCTGCTGAGCTACGGTTTGCGGTATGAGTTTTCGCGGCCGCCGATCGAAACACATAATCACCAGGCATACTTCGATCTCGCGAGCGGCCAGGAGGTCGTCGCTGGGCAGGGAATCCGCCGCTCAATCGTGAAGCCTGACTATCTTGGGTTGGCGCCGAGAATCGGGTTCACGTGGAAGCCCCCTTATCTGAACAATACTGTGCTGCGTGGTGGATTCGGAATTTATTACGCTACCGACAATCTGAACGAACTGCAGTTCAGTATTGTGGGCTCGCCCTTTTACCAGGTGCAGACGGTGAACAGCGATCCCACAAGGCCGACACTTTCGATGGAAGACATGCTTCCCTCGTTTGCTACTTCGACCAATCTGAATCCGTTCACGCTCGATCCGAACAGCCGCCTTCCTTACTACGAACAGTTCGGGCTAGACCTCCAGCAGATCCTCGGTAAAGACTATCTCTTTGAGCTTGAGTATGCGGGAAATATCGGTAAGGACCTGCCGCAACGCTATAACGCGAATGTCGCGACAATCGATCCGACGGGCACCCTCTCGATCAGCAGCCGCGCGCCATATCCATCATTTGGCTACATCCTGCGCGATTGGAATGAAGGCTCCGCAAGCTATAACGCGCTCACAGCGAAGCTGGAGAAGCGTTACAGTAACGGCTTGTCGTTCCTTGGATCATTCACGTGGGCAAAGGCTCTTGACCAGGGAATTACAGATGACACCTCGGCGATTTCGCGAGACTTCCGTGAATATGACTGGGGTGTATCCGATTATGATGTTCCCGTGCGTTTTGTCGGCAATGTTACCTACGACCTGCCCTTCGGAGCTGGCAAGACATTCATGACAGGAGCAGGACGCGGCATGAACTATCTCGTCGGCGGATGGCAGATCAACGCGATCACAACGTTTACCGCAGGGCAGTATGGAACCGCCTCGCTGAACACTGACTGGCTGAATATCGGTTCGTTTTCGCAGTCGCGTCCGAACCTCGACAAGGGGCTTGCAACGGTGGGAAGAAAGCTGCCGACGCAGTACTTCAACGCCGCAGCGTTTTCTATTCCCACAACGCACGTTGAAGGAAATGCCGGTCGCAATACACTTGAACAGCCCGGCTACGACAACTGGGACACAAGTCTTTTCAAGACATTTCCCATCCGGGACAACGTGAACTTTCAATTCCGGTTCGAGTTCTTCAATACTTTCAATCACACGCAGTTCGGCAATGCGAGCCTGACCCTCGGTCCAGGATTTGGGCAGATTACCTCTGACCGCAGTCCCAGGATCATCCAGCTAGGAGGAAGGCTGAATTGGTAACAGTTAAGGCAGCAATATTAAGCATCAGGAAAAATGGAGACCAGATGGCAGGCCGGCAAAGGAATCGCGTATGGATCGCAGGTGGTTTAGCGCTTGTGTTGGGTGGCGTATCTTCTAATCTGTTGGCACAACAGGCGGGGGGATCCGCCGAAGTCTCCGTGGACTGGGGAAAGACGGTGATCGTCTCCCGCTCTACGCCGACGCTGCAGGTAGTTGTGAATCCCATGCTGCGTCCGGGCTCTCCGATTGTGGATGGAGCCTTTTCGGCAGTGCAGGATCTGGGCGCTGATTACGTTCGCTATGTACCATGGCTTCCTTATCCGAAGCTTGGAGTGGCAGAGCTTGAGCCGCCCACTTCATCAAGCACGTCGTGGGACTTCTCCCTGATTGATCCGATCACTCGAGCGTTTCTGGATTCTACCGCAGGGCACTCCACGATTATGAACTTCAGCACCATCCCCGCGTGGCTTTTCAAGACGCCCAAGCCTGTAACTTATCCGAGCGATCCCAACACCGTGGATTGGCATTACACACAGGGAACGGAGCTGGTCGATCCCTCAGGTAAAGCGCTTGGAGACTACTATGCGCGTCTTGTGAGCTGGTACACCAAGGGTGCATTCACTGATGAGAATGGGAAGGTGCACAAGTCCGGGTACCACTATCGTTTTCCCTACTGGGAAGTTCTCAATGAGGTTGAAGCAGAGCACGAGATGACCGCGGAGCAATATACAGAGCGTTATGACGCTATTGTGCATGCGATCCACGAGGTAAGTCCGCAGACAAAGTTCGTTGGAATGGCACTGGCCGCACCTTCCGACCATCCAGAGTTCTTCGAATATTTTCTGAACCATGCACATCACAGACCGGACACACCTCTTGACTACATCTCGTACCACTTCTATGCGACGCCTGACGAGAGCCAGGGCGCTGACGACTGGCAGTATTCTTTCTTCAACCAGGCGGACAAGTTTTTGACCACCGTTCGATATATTGAACAGATCAGAAAGAGGCTTTCTCCAGAGACGAAAACCGATACGGACGAACTTGGCGTCATTCTGCCCACCGACAACAGGCCTGATGATGCGAAGATCGCAATTCCACCGAGTTACTGGAACGCTGCTGGTGCTCTCTACGCGTACCTGTACATCGGCCTGGCACAGCAGGGGATCGATGTGATCGGAGAGTCGCAACTTGTCGGTTATCCGTCACAGTATCCCAGCGTCACAATGATCGATTGGAAAAATGGCAAGCCGAACGCGCGTTATTGGGTTCTTAAGCTGATCAAGGAGAACTTCCAACCCGGTGACAGGATGGTCAAGACGGAGGCAAACGGAAGTGGCGCGGTCACTGCGCAGGCTTTCATAACAGACGCAGGCCGCAAGCTGCTGATCGTCAATCGCAGGAATAGGACAGTCGACATAAAGCTTCCTGCAGATGCAAGCCATGGTGTATTGGAAACAGTGGACCAGGCAAGCGGCGAAGGACCTGCGCAACGCACCGAGGTCAACTCGTCAATCGTTCACCTATCTCCCTTTTCTGTTGCCGTGCTGAAGCTACAGTAAGACATGGTTAAGTTGAAGGAGCATCCAGTGTTCGATACAACGCTGACGAACATACAGAAGGTCTTCTACATGCCGGGAAGAGCGGGTTGAAATGAATGATGCTTATAAGCTGCTGCGAATCGGCTTAGTGGGCCTGGGCCTGAGGGAATACTGGAACCAGTTTGAAGGATTGGAAGCAAGACTGCATGGGTATCTCGATGAAGCAGGGAAGAGAATCAGCGCCCCCCAGCGTTTCCTGGTAAACCTGGGGCTGGTGGATTCGCATGAGCGGGCGCTCGCTGCAGGACACCGATGCCGGCAGGACGACATCGATATTCTGTTCGTCTACGTGACCACCTACGCTCTCTCCGCAACCGTGCTTCCTGTTCTGTTGCGCGCCAAAGTGCCGGTGATCCTGTTGAACCTGCAGCCCGCTCCGGCGATTGACTACGTCCGCTTCAACCAGATGGAGAGCAGGACGGCGATGACTGGGGAGTGGCTTGCTCACTGCGCTTCCTGTCCAGTGCCGGAGATCGTAAATGTGATGCAGCGTCTCGATATGCCCGTCCACCAGGTGACGGGCATGCTTCACAACGACGACGTCTGCTGGAAGCAGATCGATGAATGGCTGCAGGCCGCGGCAACAGTAAAGGCGTTGAGCCACAGCAGGCTCGGCCTGCTTGGTCATTACTACAGCGGGATGCTCGACATTACCACAGACCTCGTTCAGGTGAGCGGACGCTTCGGTGTTCATGTCGAACAGCTGGAAGTGGAAGAGCTCAGCGCGTTGAGGCGAGAGGTGGATGAATCTGCGAAGAGTGAGATGGTGCGGAGGTTCCACGACTTCTTTGCTATCGAAGAGGGATGCGATCCTCTCGAAGTGGAGCGCGCTGCAGCGACTGCCGTAGCTCTGGATCGACTGGTCAGGAAACATGACCTCGACCTCATGGCCTACTACTATCGAGGAGTCGGTATTGCCGAGAATGAGAACGTGATGAGTTCTATCATTCCAGGCGCATCTCTGTTGACCGGCCACAGTGTCCCGATCGCCGGTGAGTACGAGGTGAAGAATGCGATCGCGATGAAAATCCTCGACCTGATGGGCGTGGGGGGATCTTTCACGGAATACTATGCAATGGACTTCGATGCAGATTTGGTCCTCATGGGCCATGATGGGCCGGGTCACGTGGGCATAGCACAGGACAAAATCAAGCTGCGTCCCTTGCAGGTCTATCACGGCAAGGTAGGCCGGGGATTATCTGTTGAGATGTCGGTGAGGCACGGATCAGTGACGCTTCTTTCGATTGTTGAAGACCGTGAGCGTGGTTTCTCTTTCCTTGCGTCTTCCGCAGAGAGCGTGCCCGGCGATGTGCTGGAGATTGGAAATACGAACAGCAGGTATCGATTCCGATCGGGCGCGCGAGAGTTTGTCGAGAAATGGAACGCGGCGGGTCCGGCGCATCACTGCGCGATTGGCGTAGGGAATGTTCTGCCGCAGTTACAGAAGATTTCCAGCATTCTTAACTTTCATTTTCATTGCATCGGCTAGGCGGACCAGGTTGAGGCCTGAGCCGCCGTAGTTTGAAGATGGCAGGCTGCTGCTACCAGTTGTAGTTCAAGTCGAAAGGCCGCGTCAGAGCGGGTGTTGTGGAGATATTGTTGCCGATTGCCCGGCTGCAGCGGGCAATCGGCCCACCGGGGCAATCCCACCAATTATTGGTTGCATCGATCGAACCTGACCCGATGTTGTCGATACCGACGAAGCGGCCGTTGAAGTCGTTGAAGTGAACCACTGCAGTGCTGCCCGCGGGCGCATTGAAGGCAATGGCGATTGCCTCATCGCGAATATCGTTCTGCGCGACGACTGTGCCATTTATGGGCGCGAGAGAGTAGATGTTGATTCCCGTTGGCCCCGATGTCTTGGCGTCTTCGGTGTCTGCGGCGTTGCCGTAGATATGGTTTCCGACGATCACGTTGTCGCCAAAATAGATGGGTGGCGCACCCGGAACGGAAGCGTGATTATGCATGGTGACTCCGGGCAGTCCATTATCATGCAGCTCGTTGCCAATCACTACGTTGGCGATGTTGGTTGAACCCGGGCCTGGGGCAAAGATTCCGACCCCGGCGCCAGCTCCAGGTATTGCCAGCCCGTTGTGATGCGAATCATTGTGCGAGATCACGTTGTGAGAGATGCCATAGTTCACGGCCATAATCGGACCGGAAGCATTAGCAGCCGGATGACTGGCCATGGTGATGCCGCATGCATAACCATTGTCGCGGACTACGTTCTCTTTCACGAGGTTTGCGGTAGTCGGACCAGTCTCATCAGTGATGAGGATGCCGCCGGAATTATTCTCGACCAGGTTACGAATCACGAAAGAGTGATCTACCGCCATGAGGTGAATGCCTTCGCCACAGTCCATCGCTTCGCTGGTTTCAAATGCGGGGATGTTGGGACACATTGCTGCTGATGGATCGAGAGACTTGTTGTTGTCGTGGACGTGATTGCCGAGGAGGGTGACGTTGGAGGCGTTCACGACGAGGATGCCTTCGAAGTTCGCATCGTGAATGTCGAAACCGGAGACGATAACGTTCATCACCCCAGGATTGGGGCTGGTAGATATGCCGCTTACAAGGATGCCATTTGATTTTCTGCTGGCATCGATGCTCGGCCTGGCGCCGGGAGATGCAATCAACGAGAGGGACTTGGTGATGGTGACCGGACCGGTGTAGGAGCCCTGTTCAACCTGGATCGTGTCACCGGGCGATGCAGCAGCAACGGCGGCGGCAATGCTGGATTTACATCCGCCTCTGCCTCGAGGGTTTACGCACAGTGTAGCGGCAGCGAGATTGCCTACGACAATGAGCATCGTAAGAACGGTTAGCAGACGCAGGGAATGGCGCCGTAAAGCGTGGGTCATGCTTCTCATGTCTTCTCCTTTTAGGACGGAGCCCGGCGACCTTCGAATCGATTCGAAGCAGGGGAACCGAGCCGCGCACGATTTTAAGCATCGAAGCGAAGGCCGACAAGAAACAAATTTTTCTCCTGCTCGAGAACGTCTGAGACCATTGCATCTATTTGCAGGTGTGCCGCGGCACTTCGCATCATCGCGGCATCTCGCCAAGTTGTCTCTGAATTTCGTTCTTTGCGAGATAGAGATTGAGTTCGGAGCTGAGCACGTTCAGCCGGGCGTTCGTAAGCGTGGCGTGGGCCGCAGCTACGCCAGAAGCAAGCTAGGCGTCGACCTGTGCGCGCTTAGGCGAATCAGGTAAATTTATCGTTGGGGCTGCCGCTGCGGGTTGTATGAGGACCGGGAGCGGCGCTAAATGCAACAGGGGATCAAATGGGACTATTTCGTAAGAAACTGAAGCAAGAACACAAAATCATGCGGCAGGCTGCTCAGGCCAAGGGAAACCTGTTGACCGAGTACCACAGAGCAACGCCAGAATGCCCTAACCCCGAAATGTGGCATATGTACGACTCGATGACCGCGGAATACGAGGTATTGGAGTTCTTGCGGACCCTGGTGACGACACTGAAGCCAAAGCAAATCGTGGAGACAGGTGCTTTTCTGGGAAAGAGCACCATCTGGATGGCGGAAGGCCTGAGAGACAACCAGTATGGCCAGATCGTCAGCTGTGAACTGGATCCGGTTGTCTTCGAAGAGGCAAAGCGTAATGTTCAGGCTTCAGATGTCGCTGGCTGGATAAGTCTAAAAAACGTATCTAGTCTGGAAATGGTTGTCGATGGCCCAATCGACATCCTGTTCAGCGACAGCGATCCCTCTGTCCGCGAAGAAGAGGTCAGGCATTTCTTGCCTCAGATGAACCCACACGGAATTATCCTGATGCACGATGCGAGCTCGCATAAACCCGTGGTTCGCGATGCCGCAAAGAAGATGCAGGCAGAGGGTTTGATCTCTGTGGTGTTTCTCCCCACTCCGAGAGGGTTGGTCATCGCTCAGAAATTGTCTAAATGAAATTTCAGTTGGGTTCAGTTGCCTCTGAAGTGCCACCTGCAAAGGGCGGCCCGCTTGTGACTGGGAGGACATCCGGGCAGTGACACAGATCACATCGCCGGGATGTCATTCGAGTCGATGATGAGATTGTGCCGGTGGTGGACGGCATTGCAGAGGCGATGCTGAGATGATGAACGTCAAGAAGAATTTCACATTCCCGACGTTACTTTTTGCAATCGGCCTGGGTTTTGGCTCGCCTTACGCGGAGAGCAGGAAACAGACGCTGCAAGCAAACGATCAACCGGCAGGCAAACAGCTTTTCCTTAACTTCTGTGCAGCCTGTCATGGGACGGACGGTAAAGGCGGAGCTCCTGCAACGCCCGAGCTAAAACAAATTGTGCCAGACCTGACGACTCTTTCGCAGCGCTACGGGGGACAGTATCCGTCCCAGTATGTTCGAGCGGTGCTCCGTTCTGGCGTCAAGAACATCGAAGACCACGGGACAAGCGAAATGCCCGTGTGGGGAAAAGAGTTCAAGACAATTCCCGGTAATGACAATATCGGGTCAGCTCGCAGAATTGATCTGCTTTCTCGTTATCTCGAAACATTGCAGACAAAGTAGATCCGGATCGACCGATTCAATGACAGGGCCAACGTCGAAGCACGGGGAACCGGCGGGATGCCCCTATGCGGCACCGGATGTATGGCCATGCCGGACGAGAGTAAGCGCATCGTGAACACACACTCCTGCGCTTTATCCCGGCACGATACTGGACAGGTGAACGTTCACGCTGGCGCTGCAATGATTCCCGTGGGATCGCTCCGTGACGGCGGTCACTTCCAGGCGAAGAAAAACGGCATAGGATTGGCGTCAATCATCGGTCTGATGGAGGCCTTCCATGGTGGCTGTTTCCGGTGTCTCTTCGAATCAACTCGTCAGATTTCAAAAGATTGCGGTACTGACCGACTTTTCCGAGTGCGCTGGCACTGCTCTGCGGTACGCCGCAATCCTGGCTCGAAGCTATGAGGCGCAGATCTGCCTGGCGCATGCTTACGTGCCAACCTTCGCGGCGTTTGCCGCTCCTGATGTCTCCCTCGTCTACAAAGCTTTAGATGATTTGCGCGACAGCCTGGAAAAGCGCCTCAGGGAGCAAGCCAGATCGGCTTTTCTTGCCGGGGTGAAGTGTTCTATTGCGGTGAGCGTGGGCGGTACGGATGACCTCATGAAGGTGCTGGGCGACGCGGATATTGTTGTGGTCGGTACCACCGGCAAATCCGGCTTCGAGAAAGCGATCTTTGGTTCGACGGCAGAGTCCATATTTCGCAGAGTGTCCGTTCCGGTACTGATTGTTGGACCCGGTTGTGCGCGCACGGAGCCGGCAAAGGCTGCGATTCACAAGGTCTTATATGCCACCGATCTCTCTCCCCGATCCGAGATTTGTTTTCCCTTCGCGGCCTCGATCGCACATCAGTACCGCGCCAGCCTGCTTGTGCTGCATGCGGTGCCTGACGATCGTTTGATGTCGATCTTCGACGCGGAGGTGAAGGCTCAACAGTGTGCGGATCGCTACAGAAAATCGATTCCAGAGTGTGAAGTGCTGTGTTCGGTCGAGTGCGGAAGCCCTGGCAAGGTGATTCTCGATAAAGCAAACGACTTCCCGGCGGACATGATCGTTGTCGGCGCTCGCGGCTCAGAATTTTCATCGATTGCCTGCCACCTCGGTGGAGGCACGGCCTATCATGTCGCAGCGCACGCTCATTGTCCGGTCCTGACAGTTTGCAGGCTGCGAACGGTCAATTCGGGCAAAGCAGACGGGAATCGGAGTCACAGTGGAAGCTGAAGTGGTGCGCTAATTCCAGGTCTCAAAAACTCATTCGAGGCCCACATGTCTGTAAATACTGTTCCAAACAAACTCTTCCTTAAGATCGCGGTGCCGATTGACCAGTCGGAGCCCTCGAAGAAGGCACTGGCCTTCGCGAGGATGCTTGCGAAGCATTTTGGCTCTCATCTGGAATTACTCCACATCACGAGGACCCGGCATTCTGTCTACATTCCCCAGGGTGGCTGGATTCCCGATCGAGATGTCGACCGGGATACACAATACCTCTCTGCTGTCTGTGCTCTTATGAAGGCTGAAGGCATCGCTGCGGAATTGATCGACGAAGAAGGTTCCTTACCGTGCGACATCATTGAATTCATAGAGAGAAGTAAGCCGGACCTCGTCGTGATGGGGACTCACGGACGGCAGTCGGCGGCAAGGCTCTTCGTTGGTTCGATAGCCGAGATGGCGATAAGAAATGTACACGCTCCGGTTTTGACGATCGGTCCGCATGTGCGTGCCGAGGCAGCTCGTCATTGGGCGCCTCGGAAGATTCTCTGCGTGAGTTCTCCCTCGCCGAGTGGCGTACGTCTGGCTTCTTATGCAAAGGGCATTGCCGATGGCCTTGGCGCGACGGTGCACCTGCTCACGATGGATGGTTGGTCTCCCGGCGGCGACAAGGAGGCCGGCCTGCGCAGGTTCTGGCTTGAGTTGGAGCAACTGCTTCCGGGCTGGTCCCCGAAAGCGATCGACATAAAGACGGCCGCCGAAGAAAACTCGCAAAACATCATAAGAGCGGCCGAAGAAGTTGGGGCCGACTTGATCGTGATGGGGGCGCATGAGGGCGGCGCACTCGCGACCCATCTCTCTCCGGGACTCGTTCCACGCACCTTGATGGTTGCACGCTGCCCGGTGCTTACCATGCACGAAAAATAAATCCGCACGCGGGCAAGTGCCGGTGGTCTGCCCCGGTACTCAACGAGCTGCAAGCCACGGAACTACGAGGACTGGGCATTCCGCGATCCGGATCAGTTCTGAATGGATGCTGAAGGGATTGTGATCTTCCAGTGCCCAGTGTTTCCGGGTTCCGATCACTATGAGTTCGGCCCCAACCTCGTGCGCGACTTCGGCGATCCGCTCCGGAACATCGCCGGTTTTCACATGAAAATCGAAGCGGCCGCGCGTCTCCGGATCATAGGAGACCAATTGTCGCAGGCCTTCAATGGCGGAGGGATGCTGCGCAGCAGAAGCGGCAGAATCGTCCCGGTCTGATTCTGGCAGCACGCGAACCAGGCTCATAGGAGCTCCAACCTGCTCTGCGATGGAAGCAGCATATTGCGCGGCTCTTAAATCGCTCGTTTCTGCTTCTGTCGCAAGAAGAACCGATCTAAGCGGGCTGAGACGGCGCTTGCAATTCGGTCCCACGATCAGCAGCGGGCAGGCAGATTGCCGCATGACTCTCTCTGCGACAGAGCCTAGGACCATCTTCGCGATGCCATCGCGTCCATGCGAACCGAGGACGACAATGTTGGCCGCTTTCTCGGTGACAAAATCGGCGATAACCGTTTCGGGTGGGCCGCATACGACGGTCTCTGTGTGCTTTGTGGTGCGAATTTCCGGAATCTTCGTGGTGTAGTCGTGTAGCCGTTCCCGTCCAAGCTTAAGCTCCATGTGCCGAAGCGCGTAGGTCATCGGCGCGGTATCGGCAGCATACATTTGCGGGGCGACTGCGTGCACGACGTGCAGATGCGCATGAAACTGACGTGCATAGCGTGCCGCGTGCCTGAGCGCCATGGAAGAGTCTTCGGAAAGGTCCGCGGCTGCAACGATCACCTGGATCCGAATCGGAGATGTTTCAAGATGAATAACGGGGCTGCTGGTACTTGTACTCATAAGCCATGAACCTCGCAAAGAATTTGTCACGGGACCTGGGTTGAAGTCTCGCGGTCGCAGTAACGATAGCGACAGCGGTCGCCGGACCGAGGTGATTTCAATCACAGCGCGTCGGAAGCACACTCGATTGTGCCCTAAACGGCTTTTCTAAAAGGGAGATGGATTCTGCGGGGTGTGAAGCTTAGAATGTCGCCAGCGGGCGCAACAAGGAACGGTCCGATGGATATCTCTTCACCTCAGAGTGGAAGTCTTGGCATCACGAAGGTAGCAGCCGATGCGATCATTCAGGCAATCCCTGACGGAATCGTTACGGTAGCGGCAAGCGGGACCATTGCAGAAGTGAACCCCGGAGCCGAGGTATTGTTTGGCTACAAACCGGGAGAGATGATTGGTCTTTCCATAGAAGCCCTGATTCCCGGGCGATTTCGAAGAAAACACGACAGGCTCCGAGAACATTTTCAGAAATCTCCGCAGGCGAGACCCATGGGGTTGGGATTGAACCTGCTTGGGTGCCGAAAGGATGGAACGGAATTCCCCGTCGATGTTTTACTCACCCCTATCAAGACGCCCGAGTGTGAACTCACCGTAGCGGTCGTGAGAGATATCTCCGATCGTAAGCAAATCGAAGAGTCACTCCGTTCGAGCGACGAGCGCTTCCGCATATTTGTCGAGAGCGCCCAGGACTATGCAATGTTCATACTCGATCCGGATGGGAAGGTTGCTTCCTGGAACATCGGCGCCGCGCGCATGAAGGGCTACACCCAGTCGGAAATACTGGGGCAACATTTTTCGCGATTCTATCCTCCCGAAGAGGTTGAAAGAAGAAAACCAGACCGCGAGCTCGAGGTTGCAAGAATCAAGGGAAGATGCGAAGACGAAGGATGGCGTATCCGGAAAAATGGTTCACGCTTCTGGGCGAATGTCGTTATTACCGCGCTGCGCGGTGATAAGGGAGAACTGCGGGGCTTCTCGAAGGTTACGAGAGATTTGTCAAAGCGCAAGAACGCTGAAGATTCCCTACTGACGGAAATTACGAATGCGATTGTTGCACGCTCGGATCTTCGCCACCTGCTCATTGCAATAGGAGCAGGTCTGGAGCGCGTGGTGCCGCATGATGTCGCCTGGATCGCGCTTGATTTTGGGGAGAAGGAGTTCCTGAAGATCCAGGAGTTGAGGATGCGGGCCGATTCGCCTTTTCGCGGAACGACGCTGCTCCCGGTTAGCGGAACACCTATCGGCTACGCTTATCGAACCCAGCAGGTATTCGTATTCGAAAAGCTTGATCATGCGATGATTTCTGACCATAGCCTGGCTCTCTTTACCAGTGCCCGTGTGAAGTCAGGACTATGCATTCCCCTCTCTACTGGGGAAACGCCACTGGGCGCGCTCTTTTTCGGCTCGAAAGAAGAAAGTGGATTCGAGGGTATGGACCTGCAGCCCGTCCTGCAGGTGTCTAACCATGTTGCCGTCGCCATCGATCATGCTCGGGCGTTGCAAAAAAAAATGGATTTGAATGCAAAGCTCGCTGAGGAGAAAAGATACCTCGAAGAAGAGCTGCGTACAGAGTATGGCTTTGAGGAGATCATCGGAGAAAATCCTGGACTCAAACGGGTTCTCAAGCAGGTTGAGACGGTTGCACCGACGGATGCGACGGTTCTTATCCAGGGGGAGACCGGCACGGGCAAAGAGTTGATCGCGCGAGCCATTCATCAATTGAGCAAGCGGAGAGAGAGAACCTTTGTAAAGCTCAACTGCTCCGCCATTCCGCTAGGCTTGCTCGAAAGCGAGCTTTTCGGTCATGAGAAAGGGGCTTTTACCGGAGCTATCGCGCAGAAGGTGGGAAGGCTGGAGCTTGCACACATGGGAACCCTGTTTCTTGATGAGATCGGGGACCTTCCTCTCGAACTTCAACCAAAAATACTGCGAGCGCTTCAGGAAAAAGAGATCGAACGTCTGGGTGGAAGAAGAGCTATCCCCGTTGATGTGCGCCTGATTGCCGCGACAAATCGCGACCTCAAGAAGATGATTCGAGAAGGTGAGTTTCGCAATGATCTCTACTATCGGCTGAATGTGTTTCCGATCAGTCTGCCCGCGCTCCGGGATCGTCGGGAAGACATAGCGTTACTGGTCAACTATTTCGTCGCGAAGCATGCGCGAAAGATGAACAAGTCGATCATCGAGATCCCGGAAGATGCGATGCGGGCACTGGTGAGCTGGCCCTGGCCGGGAAACGTTCGTGAGCTCGAAAACTTTCTTCAGCGTGCCGTGATCCTCACCTCCGGCAGCACGCTTAGGGTTCCACTGGCTGAACTCGAAACGTATGACGAGACGCTCTCTGACTTCGACGCGAGCCTCGAGAATAACGAGCGAGCACACATCGTGAAAGCCCTGCGCGAAGCTGGCGGAAGAATCGGTGGCACAGGTGGAGCTGCAGAGAAGCTGCGCGTAAACCGAACAACCTTAAATTCGAAGATAAAGAAACTGAAGATACGGCATGACGAATATATGTGAAAGGCTGTCGAGAGCCTTTATCGCACGCCGCAGATTGTCGTTGGCCAGTCTTCGCGTGAAGCATATCTGAAGAAACCACGGCCTTCGTTTCACACGTTTAAGGACACGCCCGGCGGAAGAGTTGCCGGTTGTGGTCTTCCCGGCCACCCATCGTTGTAATCGCGATCACCGCGTGCCATCGCTGGGGTGACGAGACGATATTTCGTCAGAAGGCGGAAGATCGTCTCGCCGAGCCCTCCATCCTGCGGACGCACAAAGTGTAAGTCGTGCTTATGCCACGTTTGCATACGTTCGGCGCTCTTTACTGCATGGAACCCCAATTGCTTTTATGAATGGCAGAGTGGCTGAACATGTTGAAGATCACAATTTACGAAGATGACAGTTCGATCACCCTGAAGATTGAGGGGAAACTGATCGGACCCTGGATAGATGAGTTTAGTGAGGTTTGGGAGCAGACCACTCCGTTGATCGAGGCGAAGAACGTGCGTCTCGATATTCGCGATATGACTTTTATCGATGGTGACGGTATCGAGGCGCTAAGGAAAGGCAGGCGTTGGCATCCGAACGAAGTGATCGCCGACACGCCTTTAACCCGGGATTTCTCTGATCGAATTACCGGCAGCGTAGCAGTACGGAACGTGAAGGAGATCGAACCATGCAACGCTCCCATAGATCGAACCAACTAAGTTGCGAAACCTGTGCTAACAAGCCGGAAGGTCTCTTCTGCCATCTCGGTCCCAAAGATCGTGCTGAGCTGGGATCGATGAGCTTTCCGGCAACCATTCCCCCAGGGAGCACCTTGTTCCGCGAGAGCGACCCCGCGAGCGGTGTCTACATTCTTTGCCTGGGCAAGGTGCGGCTCACCATAAGCTCGCCTGCGGGGAAAACCATGGTCCTGAGAGTGGCGCGTCCCGGGGAGATGCTTGGCTTGAGCGCTGTACTGTCTGGAGGCTCTCACGAGACGAATGCGGAGACCATGGAATTGTCGCAGCTGGCCTTCTTCAAGAAAGATGCATTCCTGAAGTTCATTGAAATGCATCCAGCCGTGAACAGCGCGGTGATTAACCAGATGATCAAACAATATCAGGCAACATGCGAGCAGATACGCACTGTGGCTCTCTCGAGTTGCCCACGTGAGAAGATTGCACGGTTGATATTGAGCTGGGCTTCTGAAGGCAGAAAGACCGACGAGGGAACGCGGATCAGTGTACCGCTCACACATGACCAGATTGCGGAATGGGTCGGCCTCTCAAGGGAGACGGTGACTCGCACGCTGGGAGGCTTCCGGCAACAAAGGCTGGTCTCGATCAAAGGAGCCAGCATGCTGGTGCCAAGTACTGCGGCCCTAGCGGCGATCGGAGGCGAATAGGCCGGCAGGCGAGAGCTCACCGGACCTGTTTTGTAAGACCCTTTGAATAGACGTCGACCTCAGGCTATGGGTGGTTCGGTTCACGACGAAGCGATGCAAACAGGAATGGCTTGCCGGTTGGGCGGTCTGACAGTTGCCTGGGCTCGATGGTGACGAAGACCGACTCGAGCTGGGCGAGCTGCTCCGGGTTGTTCACTCGCAGGGTCCAGCGCCGGTTGGTTTCGCTGTCCATGTACAGGACGCCAAGATTCAGCGGCTTCCGATCATTGGGACCGGTGCGTCCCCACACGCGAAAGACACTGGCCTGTTTCACTCCGGGCTGCTGATCGAGATCATAGGCGTAAAAAACCAGGCTCTTTGTTTTGGTGTAGAAGACGCGGCCGAACGGCCTCCGGGAGGAGCCGTTTTCATCTACGTCCATGATGTCCGCGATGTAGAGGTTTCGTGCTCCGATCAGATCCCGAATGTCCTTGTCGGATGCCAGGTATTGTTCATCATTGTCCAGGCGTGACGACTGACTGTTCATGGCCACATTCAGGCTGCCCACCTGGCCTTCCAGCGAGGCGATGCGCATAAGGTTCTGCTGTCGCTGTGAATGCAGCGAGGCAAGTTCAATCTGAGCGTCGTGATAAAGCTGTTCTATTTCGTTGCGGCGCGCATTCGAGGAGTCTCGTTCGGTCGTCAATGCCGCAAGTTTCTCGTTCATGTTCAGGTTCGACGCCGTGTACGAGGTATTCGCTTCGGCTAGCTGTTCCTGTGTCTTTTGGTCGTGCTGCTCTACCTTCAGCTCATCGGCGGCTAAATGCTTCAGCTCCGCGCTCTTTTCGGCAACGACTGCTTCCAAAGCTGCATCCCGGTCTCTGGCTGTGGCCAGAGCGGTTTCCAGACTTTCGTGGGAGAGTTTCTCCTTTGCGTCGACTACTATGCCGGCAGACGGCGGTGCAGCAGCATCGATTCGCTGCCGTCTGCCCACGTGATATGAGGCCAACGCGATGCCGGCGACAAGAGCCGCAGCTACCGGTCCGCGCCAGGCAGCGATACGAGCTAAAGATGGCGACGCTGCACCTTTTTCTGCGCCGACAATCGGTTGCACCCGTGCAAGAAGACGCTCCAGGGCGTCCGCTTCATGAAGGCTGGCCGCGTCACTGTTCTGCGTGCGTGCGTCCGCCAATAGTGGCATCGCTTCATGAGCCAGGCTCTGGAACTGGGTAAGCGTGCGGTTACATGCAGCGCAGGTGTCGAGATGCGCGCGGAGTGCCTCGGATTCGGCGTGCGTAAGAACTCCGGCTGTGGACAATGCACAGAGCTCCTCGTACCGATCGTGTTCGAACTGGGGGGCAACGCTGCTCATTTCGCTCTCCGCTTACAGGGCCTGCACCAGGTCGTTTTTTCGCAATTTTTGAAGGCCACGATAATAATAGTGCCGAACATTCTCGAAGGATTCGCCGAGCTGCCCGGCGATATCCCTTAGCTCCAATCCCTCAAAGAAAAACATCTCCAGTGTGCGTCGCTGTCTCTCCGGTAAGTCGCGCAGGGCATTCTGTAATTTCACCAGGTTCCATTTCGACAGGACATGCCTCTCGACATCGCTGGTGCCTGCCAATATATCCGCGAAATCCGCCACATCTGTACCACCGTAGAAGTGCCGGCGTTGCAGAAAGTTTCTGCGGTCGATAGACCGGGAGTAAGCCACCTGAAGAATCCACGCCTTCGCGGTGCCCTTCCGTTCATCGAACTGGAATGCCTTTTGAAAGAGATATAGAAATACATCCTGGACGATCTCTTCAGCTTCGCCGGCGTCCTGCAGTATCCGGAATCCAACGCCGAATATTAAACGTGAATATCTTCGGAAAAGCTCTGTGAGTGCTCCCTGATTCTTGTCCTTCAGCAACAGCATGAGGGATTCGTCCGTCGGGGGCTTCGGGCCATCGGCGATTTGCGACGCAGCTGTCTTATGCTTTTCTCTGAACCAGAGAAGAGACACCGGTAGGACGCGCTCTGGAGGGCTGCTTGAGGACACTGTTCGTCTCGCTGGAAGTGCGGCCCGTGATGCGCCGCCTCTCTGAAAATACACTGCGAATGTGAATTCCAGCCGCAGGATTTCACACATTAATTTTCAGTCTGCGATTGGTACAAAGCTGTTCTGGCGCTCGTATGGGCCAATGGCCGTGTCTGCGGCTGGGGCAAAAGAAAGCCAGCATGTGAGAAGACGGCGAGATTATCGGACCACATGGTACAACGCGCGCGCATTTCCCGTAATGAGTGAATGAGCCATCCGCGATTACGCGAGCTCTGACTACGCCATAGGTGATGTGAAGCAAACATGAAAACACGGATCGTTCTTATTGCAGCTCTTGTCTTTTCTACACTCCACACTTCTCTTGCTGCAGACCGTCCGAAGTTTGCCTGGGTCGGAAGCTGGGGCGCTGCCCCCATGCCGATGAAGATGAAAGATCCGGTAGGCGATTCGACCTTTCGCCAGGTAGTTCATCTGAGCCTTGCAGGCGAAGCACTTCGCGTGACGCTGACGAATGCGTTTGGGACGGCTCCACTCACAATCTCAAATGCTCACATCGCGCTTTCCAGTGCTGGAGGAGCAATTCAGCCCGGCTCTGATCATCCGTTGACCTTTAACCAGCGCAACGACATTGTGATTCCTGCAGGCGCTTACATCGTCAGCGACCCACTGCCCATGCCGGTAGCAGAGGCCAGCAACCTGGTGGTCAGCTTCTATCTCCCTCAACAGGCCGTAGACACGCCGACCTGCCATCAGACGGCGATTTCGACCAACTACATTGCGCCTGGAAACCAGTCTGCTGAACCGAGTCTGCACGATGCTCGCAGCCAGACGTCGTGGTGCTTTCTGCAGGGAGTAGAGGTGCAGCCACTCGACAAGCATGCCGCCGCAATCGTGACGCTTGGCGACTCCATCACCGATGGCGCGCATTCTACGGTTGACGCCAACCGCCGCTATCCTGACGACCTTGCCGCCCTTCTGGCTGCGGATCACAAGACCGCGGGTCTGGCCGTTCTCAATGAAGGGATCTCCGGAGGACGGGTGCTCTACGAGGGCCACGGCCCAAGCGCGCTCCAGCGCTTTGACCGCGATGTGCTTGCTCAGCCAGGCGTGCGCTATGTGATCTACCTCGAAGGCATCAACGATATCGGGCAGATCATGAGGCCGGATTCGCCTGAGAGCCGGTTGACAGTCGACGAGCTGACCTTCGCCACCACCCAGCTCGTACAGCGCGCGCACGAGCACGGAGTCCAGGTTATCGGCGCTACGCTGCTGCCCTTCGGTCCCGTAAACGGATTGGCAAGACCAGGCTGGCAGAGAGCCCAGGAGGTACTGAACCAGTACAACGATTGGGTACGCCATTCCGGTGTGTTCGACGCCGTGGTCGATTTCAACCACGCTGTCGCCGATCCAAATGCGCCGCAAAGCATGCAGAGCCGCTATGACAGCGGAGATCACGTGCATCCTTCCGATGCTGGCTACGACGCAATGGCTCACGCCATCGATCTCAGCATCTTCTCGAAGTAAGACCTCAGCGATCAGCCGCCAAAAGGATGAGTAAGAGATGACGCAGTCGCGAGAGCCAAATAGCGGAACAATAGCCGCGCCGGCAAGAGCAGGAGTTTCCTGCGGTCGTAAAACCAGAGCTGCAATGCAATGCCTCATGTTAGCCACCGGAATTCTGATGAGCCTTCATCCCAGGATGGAGGCTCAACAGGATCCGGCGGAGCGGCTGAACGCGATCTTTAAAGCCGATAACAGGAAGATCTTTGTCGCCGCGCATCGTGGGGATTGGCGCGATGCGCCGGAGAATTCTTTACCGAGCCTCAGGTGGGCCGCATGGCTGGGCGTCGACATCGTAGAGATGGATGTGAAGCTGACAAGCGATGGTCAGTTGATCGTGATGCACGATCTGAGCCTGGACCGCACTACCACTGGTTCAGGCCCGGTGTCGGCCCATACCACTGCCGAGGTGAGCAGCCTCCACCTGCGCGCAGGTACCGGGCATCCGACTGCGTATACCGTACCCACCTTTGCCGAAGAGCTCGACGCGGCGCGTGAGAAAGGGCAAATTCTCGACGTGGATCAGGGATGGAATAATCTGCCCGAGGTGGTGAAAGAGGTGCGCGCGCACGGCGCATCAGGACAGGTCATTCTTAACGTTTTCCCGAACACTCCCTATGACGCGCTGATGAAGCGCGTGCCGGACATCTCCGACGATCTGACCTTGATGGCCATCGTGAACATGGCGCGCCCGGATGCAGACAACATCATCCGGAGCTACAGTGCGCACAAGCGGACGATCATTCAATGTATTTTCGCCGATGAGCAAAGTGAGCCGGTGCGGCACATCGCAGACTATGGGAAACAATCTCCCATTTGGATAAATAGCCTGTGGCCTGACCAGAACGCGGGACACGATGATGACCGTGCTGTGGATCAGGGTTCCGAGCAGCAGACCTGGGGTTGGCTCATCGAGCATGGCGCGAGGGTGATTCAGACAGACAGGCCACGCGAGTTGATGGAATATTTGAAACAGAAGGGTCTCAGATAGGATCGGCGCCGCAACAAAGGGCGGTCAATCAAGCATTCGGCGTGGCAGGGCTTCGTCGATAAAACAATGTTGCCTAGCAAAGGGTTGGCAAGCGTGCACTCGCCAACCCTTCTTTTTGTTCACAAGCAGGTTGCGTTGCAAAACACTAATGGCTGGCCGGAGCCAGCTTGGCTACAGATGAAACCGGGACCTCGACCACTCCCATTTTGTTCGACGGAATGTCATGAACCCCGATGCGAAGAAATAAGTCGTTGTCCTTTGCCGGGAGACTGATCTCGAAGTGTCCGTTCACGCCGGTCATGAACTGCCGATAGCGATCAGGGGTTAGATCGAGAGAGACTAACTTCCCAGTTGTGTTCAGAAGCTTGCCATCATTGTTATAGAGTAGAACGCTGAATTCAAGCGAGCCGGTGCGATGACCGTCGTTACTCAGCGCAAGCTGGAAGTCGCCGGGTACCGCGACGATATCGACAACAAAGCGGCGAAACGGCGGATGGAGCGGATGATCGGCAGGCTGCACATTGTTCGCCGCGAGTGTCTCTTCAGGTTGTGAGCTCGCAGGGATCACGCGAACTTTGAAGAGTACGTCCTGGGGCGCAGGGGCACCGTGGGCCATGGCGAGACGTACATAGCGCGCGTCTTCGCTCACCGGGGCGTCTTCGTCAAGCATGTGCGCGGTGCCCTGAGGCTGGCTCGACCCGCCGGTGCGATTGTCCACGAAGTAGCCGTGACGGTATTCGAGCGAGTAGCCCGCCGCCGCAAGCTTTCCGGAAAGCTCCACTCGGATCGTCCGAAAACCGCCTCTGTGGTTGGAGGGAGCATAGGTCAGCGTGTAGTAGTTCGAACCGCTGTCGATCGCCTCCTGGACTGAAGTTGCAAGATCGTTGGTATCGTAGAACGGTTTGCCGCCTGTGTCGTCCGCGAGCTGGCTCATGGTCGCATGCTCGCTGGCCTGGGCCATCAGGGCATTCCCGGTGCGCTCACCTTGCGGGTCGCCTTTTCTATTTGCCGCAGAGAAGGTTGGCGTCGCGGAAAGCCCGCGTGCATCCATGGGATAAACGGCTACCTGTGCCTTCGAGAGCAGGCTGCTCGTCTCCTGGAATTCACTCTTATCGTTATCCAGGCCGATCGCTCCGCTCTTCAATGTCGGATCGAGAAGAATGTTGAGCGGGAATGAGCCCGAAAACCAGATGAGGTTCTTTCGTCCCGGAAAGTTAGACAGATAATGCGCGAGTGCATTGAAGGCGTCCAGTGTGTACTGCGAGCGCATTTGTATGGACTCCGCCTTTTCGTCGGACTCGAACTGCTGCATGTTGGAGATCACGGAGGCGATGGGGAGACCGGAGGTTTCCTGGATGTTCGACAGCGCCTGGGCTGCCATGTCGGAGGGCTCATCCGGATTGCTGCCCGAGCCCAAGGCATCATCGAGCAGGCTTGAAGCACGCAGCTTCAGATGGTGCTCCACTGCATCCTTCAGCACTTCAGGGTCGGAGTTGAAGCCTTGCAGCATGTAGAGCCGCTGCGAAAGACCGAATATGGCGACCGCGGTGCCAGGCTTGGCCTTCTTCACATACTGTTGCAGTTCATAGCGCACATAACTTTGATCTGCCATTGACGTATTGAGCGAGTCGAGCAGAAGGACGTTCAGCGGTCCGCTTGGCGCAACGGGCGTGTAATCGGAGAAGGTTCCCGGTGGCATGGGTGGAAGCTTCGGTCGAGAGCTGGCGAGATTCTGGAAAGTACTTTCTTCGAAGTTGCGAATAGTCTGCTGCTGGTTATTTTCAGTAACCAAAAAGTCGTTGCGGGTCAGATTGTGTACAGGCCGTCCATCCCGGTCATGCACGCTAACGTCAACAGTAACCAGCTGAGCCTCCGTGCGGATGGTTGTCACCCCGGATGGCTCAGCGCTTTGCGCTCCAGCATATGGCGTAGTGGCAGGAAGCAGCAGCGCACACAGGAAAAGCGCGCGGTAGCGAGGCCTGCATGGAAGTAAGAGATGTGTCTGCATCGGTGAACTCCTCACGCAAGTACGGCCGTGTCTGCATAGCTGTACCAATCGTGGAGGGTGATCTTCATCCGCCTGCGCCAGAGAGCAGATGCGACGTCTCGCTACGCCTTCAGCGGTGACGCTCCGAGCCGTGGTTGCATTTGAATTGTTAAGCGTTGATGACTTTTCTGCTTGGAGCGGTACAGCAAAACAAACGAGTCCGTACATGCGGCAGAATCCCGCTGAGCAGGAACCTTCAGGAGATATTCGCTTCATGAGCAGGAAAGCATCCGCCCTCGTATTTTTATGCCTATTTTTTACGGCGAGGCTGTTCGCCCAGGCAGATAACGCCAGTCTTACGGGATTCATCCAGGACACGTCGAAGGCTTTTATCCCCGGTGTCCATGTGCTCGCCATTGATACAGATACCAACCAGCACTTTGAAACAATAACGAACCGGGATGGAAGCTACAGCATCTCTGCGCTTCCCGTAGGTCCCTACCGTTTGCAGATCGAGAAGGTAGGTTTCCGTACTCTGCTCAAGGAAGGCTTGTTCCTCCATACGCAGGACGTGTTGCAGATCAACTTTGAGATGGCGATCGGCTCTACTGCGGAGACGGTGACTGTGAACGGCGCGATCAACAATGTCAACACGACCGATGGATCCGTTGGAACAGTTATTGATCGCCAGTTCGTCGACAACATTCCGATGAACGGCCGCAGCTTTCAGACCCTCATCCTGCTTTCGCCAGGAACGACCACGAATACTCCACAGGTCGGTGCTGGAGGAAACGACCAGGGCGAGTTCAGCGTCAACGGCATGCGTAACGACGCCAATAACTTCACTGTCGACGGCACCAGTGCCAGCAACCAGGCGGGCATTCAGAGCGCAGCCGGATCTGCCGGAATGCTGAATAGCTCAACCGTGCTGGGGACGACCCAGGCGATGTTGCAGGTGGATGCGATGGAAGAATTCCGCATCTCCACTTCGACGTATTCAGCTGAGTACGGACGACAGCCAGGCGCACAGGTAACGCTGCGCTCGCGCTCGGGAACGAACGAGTATCACGGCACCGCATACGACTATTTCCGTAATTCGGCTCTCGATGCCAATAACTGGTTCAATACATACAGCAGCACTCCCATCCCCACGCCGGCAGAGCGTCAGAACGATTTTGGCACCACCCTTGGTGGTCCGCTTTCCATCCCGCATCTTTACGATGGCAAAGGTCGCGCCTTTTTCTTCTTTGCCTTTGAAGGGCTTCGCCTGGACTTGCCTCAAGCCGCGGTCGTTTATGACGTTCCGTCGAATGGCACTTTTAATACGGCAACTTATGCCAACCCGCTATGGAAGAATCTCCGCGCTAATGCACCGGCCGTTTTGCGGCCCGTTCTCAACGCCTTTCCTCTTCCAAATTGCTCCACTGCACAGGACCCCCAGTGCATCGACTACGGCCTGGGAGGTTCGCCCTACCTGTCGAGTCCGTGGTCCAATGCCGCACTCGACTCGTCCAATGTCCGCGTCGATTATCAGTTGCTGCCGACGATGCGCGTCTTCGCTCGTTACGCCGACACCACCAGCAATACCACGTCGCTGAGCGCTGGCGGTCCGTCGATTACCACGCTCACCGGGCGCAATCGGACCTATCTGGTTGGAGCGGATAACATCTTTGCCGATCACATCTCGAACGAGCTTAGACTTCAGTACAACCGCTCGCTGTATGTGACCGAAGCTGTGCCGACGCAGATTGGAGGTGCGACCGATCGCATCGACATCCAGGCACTGGAAGGCCTTCCTCCGCAGATAGGTGAGAGCGTGGTTCATATCTCACTGCCGAACACGATGAGCCTCTACGAGGATCACATCGGCTCGCAGCAATTCCAGCCGAACGGCACTGACGCGCTGATCTGGGCTCACGGCAGGCACACCTTCAAGTTCGGTGTGGATTACCGCCAGACCACCGCCTATTACAACGATGGCGATACTGCTCGTAGTCCATACGTGGCCTACGGCTATACCTCGGCTGCCAGCGTCCTGGCGAATACTGCGAACTACACGGCGGAAAATGAGCTTCGCGTCAATCCCACTTACAAGAACCTCGGCCTTTTCGCCCAGGATGAGTGGCACATCCTTCCGCGCTTAAGCTTGTCCCTCGGTTTGCGCTGGGACTTGAATCCGCCGCCAACGGCGACCGGAGCGCAGGCTTACACGTATTCGGGAAACATCGACGATCCTTCCACTCTCGCTCTATCGTCGAAGACCGGTGGCGCCCTGTACAAGACAACGTACACCGACTTCGCTCCCCGCTTCGGCATAGCGTATACCCTTCGCAGTGATCCAGCGCATGAACTCGTGCTGCGCGGCGGAGCCGGCTTGTTCTACGACCTCATTTCGATGAATGGTTTTTACGGTAACGGTGAGGCACTCGGCACCAGCGCCACAAGTACAGGGGCGACCGCCTTTCCTCTCGGCGCCAGCACGATCCTCGCTCCCATTACTGGCCAATTAGCTCCATCCGGCAACCCTCTCTATTTCTACCCGGCGAACAATGCAGTGCCTCCCTCCTCGGTTCAATGGAACGTGAGCCTGGAGCAGGCGCTTGGGAACAAGCAGACCTTAACGATGGGTTATGTGGGATCGGAAGGCCGCAACCTCATGCGTATTCAGAGGTTCTCGTTCGGCAAGATCAATCCGGAATTTGGTTCGGCGGAGTTATACGTCAATGGTCCCGGATCGAACTATAACTCCCTCCAGGTGAAGTATCAGCGGCAGATGTCGAGGGGGACGCAGGTGTTGGCGTCCTACACCTGGTCGCATTCCATCGATGCGGCAAGCACAGAAGACTACAACGTAGACGTGCCGTTTCAACGAGGGAACTCGGACTTCGACGTCCGGAGCAACCTGACAGCGGCGGCAGTTTACAACCTGCCCGCGAACTACTCCAGCCCACTGAAGCGTGCCTTGCTGGGAGGCTGGAACACAGATCTTTGGATTGTGGCTCGCACTGCATTTCCTTATGAGCAGGTGGGTCCGGCAATCACGGATCCTGCGAGCGGCGAAACGATCTATGGGGAGTTGAACTACAACGGCAAATATCCATATGTTCATAAGCCCGGGATCCCCGGCGGAAGGCAGATAGACCCAACCATATTCAGCGTCACCACGGGAGCCGACGGGGTGGGGAACGCACCGCGAAATTTCCTCCGCGGCTTCGGAGAAGCCCAGGCCAACGTTGCCATCCAGCGCGAGTTTCCGCTCTACGAGCGGTACCACTTACAGTTTCGCGCGGAGGCGTTCAACATTACCAATCACCCCAACTTTGGAATCGTGAGCACCACTTGCGGTGTCACCGTTGCGGGTGCAACCTGCAACAGCTCGATCATGGGCCAGCCAACGAAAACACTTTCTGAGAGCCTGGGTGGTCTGTCGTCGGAGTACCAGCAGGGCGGCCCACGCTCACTCCAGTTGGCTCTCAAGTTCAAGTTCTGAGCTTCGCATATCGATGCTCTGCGGGCTGCATGCTCGCAGAGCATTCGTGCTGGTCTTAAGCAGCAGGTTTCACCGGCATAGAAAGCAAGGGCAGGAAATGAAAGATTCATCGCGCCGTACATTTTTGAAAACCGCGGGAGTAGCTGTGAGTTCCATCGCCGCGACGGCCCGGCTGCGTGCGGCTGGCGGGGACACGTCTGCTTTCGAAGACAAGTCCGCACGCACAAGTGCATATTCCGATGAAGCGATACGTAAGGCGATCTCGGCGTCGGACCTGATCTATTCCGCACCGGCACCGCGCAGCGAAGAGGGCATTCCCATCGGCAACGGACGCATGGGCAGTCTGGTGTGGACCGCTCCGGATCGTCTCTGCTTCCAGATCAATCGCGTGGACCTGTACGCGAGCAACAGCGAGTCGAATAGCTTCTTTGAGGCGCATAACGATTACTGCGGCGGCTGTGCGTTTCTGGATATTGTCTTCGGCGAAGAGGTATTCCCGGCATCGGGCTTCCCGCAGCGCCTTTCGATTTACGATGGTGTGCTCACGCTGCAAGGCAACGGCGTGTCGATTCGCATTGTTCCGTTGATGTCGCTGGACGCGATTGCGATCACGATCGATCGCCACGCACCGCTGGCCGGGCCGATCTCCGCTGTGTTGCGCATGCTGCGGTACGAGCGCAAGTACGCGGGCGTGCAGACAGAATCGCTGACGGAGCAGCATGCCGTCAGGGTTCCTCATCTCAGCCACGCTGCAACTTCCCGCCTGCAGGCAGACGACAGATCGATCCTCCTCACACAGGAGTTTCGAGAGGACAACTTCTGCGCCAGGTCTGCTGTCGGCGTGACCGTGCTCGGCAAGGCGATGAAGCCGCGTATTTTTAACGACCTCGAGATATCGCTCGATGCTGCCGAGGCGCAGAGCACAACCTTCGTGGTCTCATCGGCGGCGACGATGCATCCAGAGCAGGAGATCGCACCGCTGGCGCTCGACATTCTGAATGAAGTCGCTACGCAAGGCAGCACGAAGCTCGAAGCCGAATCGCTCGCATGGTGGCACCAGTTCTGGTCCAGGGGGCATCTCGAACTTCACAGCAACGATGGCGTCGCGGACTTCGTGCAACAGAACTATCACTACTATCTCTACCTCATGGCCGCGACCTCCAGGGGAAAGTATCCGCCCAAGTTCAACTCCATGCTATGGAGCACCGGCGCGGACCTGCGCAGCTGGGGAGCGCAGCACTGGTATACGAACACGAGTTGCTATTACGGCGCTCTGCCGGCTTCGGGGCGCTTCGAGCTGATGGATCCGATGTTTGATATGTACTCCGCGATGCAGGACACATGCGTGGATGCTGCGCACCAGCAATGGGGCTCTCAGGGCATGTATATCCCGGAGACGGTTTACTTCGACGGCATCGAGCACCTGCCGGATGATATCGCCGCGGAGATGCGCGAGCTCTATCTGATGAGAAAGCCGTGGGACCAGCGGTCGGCTGCATTCATGAACTACGCGCAGACCAAGCATCTTTATTCCAGCCGTTGGAACTGGATCGCCAGCGGCCATTACGAGCACGGCCGGTATGCGTTCTCTGAACGCGGATCGGGCCCGTTCGGTCCTACGAGCCACATGTTCAATATCAGCGCCAAGGTTGCGTACGCGTACTGGCTGCGATACGAGTACACGCAGGATCAAACGTGGCTGCGCGAGCGCGCCTATCCCATGCTGCGTGGTGCAGTCGAGTTCTATCGCAACTTTCCCAATCTCAAAAAAGGCGACGACGGCAGGTATCACATTCACTGGGTCAACAGCGGAGAGCCGGTCTTTGGCGCGCGCGACACGATGGAAGAGACCAGCGCGATGCGCGCGATTACGCCCGCCCTGCTGCGTGCTGCGTCGATTCTGAATCTCGACACCGAGATGCGCCCTGTCTGGCAGGAGTTCTTCGAGCATCTGCCTTCGATGCCGGTGAGCGACGATCCCGACGCGATTCATCCGGCGAGTTACAGCGGTTCTCGAATCTTCGTAAATGCTCTCAAGCCTGCGGTGAAGGCCGATCGCACGCCAAACGGCTGGCTGCCCGACATGAATTCGCTCTCGATCTGCTACTTCGATCTGTGCAGGATCGAAACCGCGGACCGTAAGCGGTTTGCGGTGGGTGAAGCCACCATCGATCTCCTGCTGCATTCCGTGTCGGAGTCTAAGGCTCCGGTGGGCGGACTGTCCGTACTACCCGAGGCAGCAGCATCGTTTGGCAAGGCGGATGCAGTTGCAACGCTCCTTCCCCAGCAGATGCAGGCGCTTCCCAATCCGCGCTCCCAAAGTTACAGAAAAGGTGGCGCAATGGCCAACCGCATGACCTACGGCGAAGGCCCGCAGGGAATCTCTGCGCAACATCTGGGGCGCGCCGCGGCAGCTTTGCAGCAGGCATTGCTGCAAAGCTGTCCGCCGGAGCCTGGAGGAGAACCGATCCTGCATCTCTTTCCGGCGTGGCCTAGAGGCTGGGAGGCGCAGTACACGCTGTATGCGAGGGGAGGCTTCGTAGTGAGCGCGGCGGTGCGGGCGGGCAAGGTGAGCTCTCTCACGATCGAATCCCGCGCGGGCTCCCATTGCCGCCTGCGAAATCCGTATTCCGAAGCGGCTGTGCGGCTGGTGCGCAACGGGCAGCAGAGTGAGATCTTGCAAGGCTCGCTCCTCGAGTTTCCAACCAGCGCCGGCGAGCGCATTGTCGTGCAGCCCGGCGACTCTACCTTGCACGGATGACTGACCAGGTGAGTTTACTTCCAACGAAGAGCTGTGAATAGCAAACAAAAGAGACAAGGATTGAAGATGTCCAGAAAAGTTTTCCGGGGTGTGGCCGAGATGCGTAAGGTGGTGTGTCCTGTGCTCCTCTTTGCGTCGGCCTCAATGACAGTCATGGCGCAACAGGCGCCTCTCAGCACGAACGCGGATATGCCGCCCATATGGCAGCTCGGCGGCCATCCCGCCCCTGGGCCCAACACTCGCGAGAACGCGCCCTTCAAGGTCGATCCTGTGAAGCCGACGATCGTCTATGGTCCGCTGATTCTCGATCCAGGAGAAACTACCGCGACCATCGAGTGGATCACCGACGCGCCGAGCACAGCCAAGGTGCTCTATGGAGAGAACACGCTCGATCATGTAGCTGAGCCGCAGGAAGATGCCATGCTGCCCGTCGATACCTTCCATCGCATTGAATTGACCGGGCTGTTGCCGGGCCACACGTACAAGTATCAGATCAGCTCCACACGCGTGGTTCATCTCACTCCCTATCAACCGGAGATGGGTCTCGCAGTCGAAAGCCCTGTCTACAGCTTTACCACTTTCGATTCCGCCAAGCCGGTCGCTGCCTTCAACACCATAACCGACACTCATGGACGGCCGGAGCGCGTCAGCTCCATTGCCAAACTCATCGACTGGAACGACACAGATTTCCTCGTGCATACCGGTGACGGTGTCGACTGGGTGGACAGCGAAGATCAGATATTCAACACCTGGATCGACCCCATGGGCGTGGCGCTGCATGCCGAGAAGCCCCTCCTCTTTGCTCGCGGCAACCACGACTTGCGCGGACCCTTTGCCCGGCAGCTAGCGAAGTACCTTGCTGCTCCCGAGGGCCGTTTCTATTTCACGCGCGATGATGGTCCGCTTCACCTGATTGTGCTCGACACCGGCGAAGACAAGCCTGATGCAACCAAGGCGTACTCCGGGTTACTGCGCCAGGAGCCTTACCGCGCCGAGGAGCTGGCCTGGTTCCGCAACCATTTCGCCACGGACAAGCGTGCGCAGGAGGCTCCGTTCCGCGTCGTCCTGATGCATCAGCCCGACTGGGGCTGGCTGGACCAGAAGAACAGCGAGTGGACCGAGGTTGCGAACGCCGGTCATGTGGATCTGGTTATCGCCGGACACTTTCACCACTTCGTTCACTTTGCTACCGGCGTTGCGGGCAACACCTTTCCCGTGCTCTCGATCGCGCCTGATGAGACCGCCCATGTGCGCGCAACAAAAGATCAGCTAGAGGTCACCGTGATCCGCACCGACGGAACCATCGTGGACCAATTCACCTTGCCCAGGCGGGGCAAGGAATAGCGGGCCCTCCGATTCGGAGCCGTTTTTATCGCGCCATTTATCCACTTTTGCTGGGCTGCAGGCCAGTCGCCACCAGCCCGGTTTATGTCTTCGTTGTTTGTTTGAAAGGGAAGGTTATGCGCTTGGTTTCAGCAGTAAGTCATCCGATTCGATCAGTCGCTACTGAAGTTGCGGCAAATCACGACTCTTATCCCGCGATATCGCCTGCGGCGCAGTGCATGCCTGGCCGCGGCCGTGTGAAGGCAAGCCTGGCGGCGATGGTGTTCTCGCTCTGCCTGCTCTCGCCTGGGCTTTTCATGACAGGTTGCAGTGGCTCGAAGACCACTTCAACCACTTCAGCTGCCACAACCCTTCCTGTGTTGCAGATCGCGCTTCCTGACACCGCATCGGTCATGGCGGGCGCTACCACCACCGTCACGTCAGAGGTCCTGCCGGCAAACGCGACCAACCCGGCCCTGAGTTGGAAGTCGAGTAATACGGCTGTGGCCACGGTCAACTCAACCGGCGTGGTGACGGGCGTATCGACCGGCACGGCACAGATCACAGCGGTCTCGACCGACGGATCGAATATCACCTCGAACACCTGTACGGTTACGGTCACGCCGGGGAACGTCTCTGTAACGTCGATTGCGATTCCCTCTTCCGCATCGGTCGTTGTGGGTGCTACCACCACCGTGACGGCGACGGTTCTGCCCTCGGACGCGACCAATCCGGCAGTAAGCTGGCAATCGAGCAATACGGCCGTGGCCACGGTCAACTCTACCGGTGTGGTAACGGCTGTATCGACCGGCACGGCGCAGATCACAGCGGCTTCGACCGACGGGTCGAACATCACTTCGAACATCGATGCCGTGACAGTGACGTCGGTACCGAGCGTTTCCGTGACGGGAACGACTCCGATCCCCGGTGCAACGGCCACGCTCTATTCCACCGGAAGCACCGGATACGGCGCGGCTGCAACCGTGCTGGGCACCGCGACCGCGGATGACAATGGAAACTTCGCCATCCCCGCAAGCGTCTGCTCTGCGGGAAGCCAGGTATATGTAACCGCGACAGATGTAAATAATCCCAATACTCTGTTGCTGGCCGCCATCGGCAGCTGCTCTACTCTCGCAGCCAACAACGCGGTCGTCGTAAATGAAGCGACCACTGTGGCCGCTGCCTACGCCCTGCGGCCATTCATCGCCATCGCCGGTGGAGCGGTCAACATCGGAGCGCCAGCGGTCAACAACAGCAGCACACCTGCATGCACTGGCACTGGATCCTCCATGACCTGCACCGCCAGCGGCCTGGCGCACGCGTTTCTCAATGCGCTCTCCCTGGTGAACTCCGCTGCCGCGTCAGCACCGGCAGGAACGGTCTACACCACGTCGCCGTACAACGGCAGCGCAAGCATTCCCACTGCGCTGGTGAACAGCCTGGCGGATGCGACGAACGCCTGCACAAGCAGCAGTTCCTCCTGCGCCAGTCTCTTCACCGCTGCGACGCCTCCTGGCGGCTCCGCGCCTACTAACACGCTCCAGGCGCTCATGAACATCGCGCAGTATCCGTCGCAGAACGTCGCGAGCATCTACAGCCTGGCGTCGTCCGTTTCGGTCTATTCTCCGGCCTTGACCGCTGCGCCTCCCGATTGGACGTTAGCTGTCGTGTACTCGGGCATCACCGCCAATGGCACGCCGACTCCATTCGAGAATGTCCGAATGCTCGCACTGGATGCGGCAGATAATGTGTACGCGGTCGCTGCGGGAGCTACAGACACCACCGTGACGGGCATGAGCTCAAACGGCGTGGGAAGCTTCGTCTACACCGATACGACTTATATATCCTCACGGATTCTTGTCGCCGATGCCATCGGCAATCTCTTCTTCACCAACTACGTCACCGCGGCGACAGACGACGCTCTTGTCGAGGTTTCAAATAAGGGTGTCTTCGAAAACGCCATCGTCATCGGCTCGCCGTACTCTGCGTTCGGAGCAGCAGTCGACAAATACAACAACGTATATGTTGCGAGCGAGATCACTGCTTCTAAGAAGTCTCCAGTGTTCGTCATTCCTGCCGGAAGCACGACAGCAACAGCTGCAATGGCAGGAGGAAGCCAGGCAGCCTTGGGCTCGTACCCGCACGCCTTGGCCGTCGATCCATTCGGCGACGTGTGGGCTGCGGCCGACACCACCGGGGTCACCTCCGTCACGCTCATCTCCGATGCACCCGATGGCGCATCGACACCTTCATTCAGCTCAGCCGCCAGTGTGACGGAGAGCTCTACGCTGAGCAATGGTTATGACGTAACCTTCGACTCCTCGGGCAATGCGTGGGTCGGTAGCTATACAACGCTGTTCGAGGTACCCGTTACCGCCAGTTCGCAGGCGGGTTCAACTGTTACGCCGGCAGTCGTTGCGTCCACTCCTTCGCAGCAGCTCCCCATCACAGGCTTGAAGGGCGATGGGACCACGGCTACGTCGGGGGCGATCACCAACATCAAGACGGATGGAGCCAACAATATATTCCTGCCCGACTACAACCAGGAATATCTCTGGCGTTTCATGCCAGCCATGTCCGGCGGCACGTTTGTCGCGCTCCGGCCTTGTGCTGCGCCAAACAGCCAGACCACATGCAACGCCGGAACGACTGCCGGAACCTATCCCGCTCTCTACACGCCGGAAGATGCGGTAGTGGACGCAACGGGTGCTGTCTGGGTACCGAACTACACCAGCAAGTCGATAACCCAGGTGTTCGGTGTAGCTGCCCCAGCGTGGCCCCAGATCTCCTATGGTCATCCGGGTGTCAGCCCGCAGTAACTAAGGAGTTGGATCAGAGCGGCGGCGTGCCTTTCGCCGCCGCCTTTCTTTCTGGACACGGCACAAACCGCAATGCCAGGAAAAACAAAAACGGAAGCCGTCAGCACGCTTCTTAGTGCAGCGAGCATGCAGGAGAGGGGACCTGGTTGGTCCCCTTCCTTATTGAATGTCTTTTGGTGGGCGTGGGGTCATTACGTGCGCTTAAGGGCTCGGACGTAGGCAGGCCGAGATGCGTAGTCGAAGAATGTACCCAACACGACAGGAAATCCGTGCTCTTTGGCCCGGACAGGCGAGAATGTTACGGCTTGCAGCGCCATTTGCATGTGCCTGAAGTTAGCAGGCACATGCAAATGATCTGGAAGATAGATCGGCTAATTGGCGTACGTGATGGGCGACGACATCCGGTTTAAGATGCTGTTCTTGCCGACCATCCGTACGTAGATTTGATAAGAGCCGGAGGGCAGATCGAGCGTATAGCTGCCGGTTGCTGCTGCGGCCGGGCTGGCCAGCAATGTCATGGTCGAGCCTCCGTCAGAGCTCTCGTAAATTTCTACGTGCGAGACGGTCGAAAGACTAGCCATGCTGCTGTTCGTCGGGTTCAGGTTCCAGGTAAGCGTGCTGCCGCTGATCGAGCCGGAGGTCGTATAGCAGTTGTCGATGCCGCTCTCGATCTCGGTGCCTTCGTTGTAATCATTCCATGTATCGACCTCGAGAAACGGCAGTGGGCTACCGGTGAAATATCCGTTGCTCGCCGTCAGGGAATTCAGCCACGTTTGGCCGCATGCCTGGTCCATGATGCGATTGGCGCCCCACTGCGATTGCGCATCGTTGAAGCCCTTGAAGCCAGCGCCCCAGACCATGTCCGAAGAGAAGTTCTGAGCTGTCTGATAGAAGTAGTCGAGCGAGGTCGTATTCGAAGCCGGGCTGATGTTGTAGACGAACTGATTGGTGGCGCCGCCTGAATCGGGCTCGATCCAGTAATAGGAACCCGATGCAGCTTCATGCGAGAAGCCGCCGGCATTTTCGAAGATGATGACGGGAACTCCGTTGTCAGCGTTGTAGGGCGCGGAGCCGCAGTTAGAGCCGAGGTTGCTGTTCCAGTCCGCGATCTGCGCCCACACATCCGCCCAGGACGGAGCCGCACCCGTGGCAGGGATGGGTGTGCCGCTTTCATAAGGAAAGACCTGCACTACTGGATGACCGTTCCACTTCTGATAGGCATTGTTGCCCCAGTGGTAGCCGTTCATGTAGCACATATCGTTGCGAAGGTGCTGCACGACACAGGTCTCGTAGGTGGTTGGCGAATCGCTGGTGGGGCAGGCCGCGCCGCTGGTGCCTGGTGCGCCGGTCGAGGTTACGCTGTAGTTCACGTCCGGCCCATCGTCCATGATCAGGTACATCGCGGAGCACTGTTGCGGGCCGGTGCAATGATTCTGATCGACGTAGCTCTGGAAGGCTAACGTGGCCTGGTCTTCGGATGTTCCAGGGCCTTCCCACGTCATGACTGCGCCGTCAATGTGGCGGTTGATCAGATCCTGCGCCTGAGCAGCCACGGTGTTTGCATTGTTCGAGGTGTAGCCGGTCACTACGTTGTTATCGCAGTACTGGACGCCGTTTGTAGTCGTCACATTGTTTGTGCAGAAGCCGAGCATGAAGTTGGCGAAGATTTTCGTCTCGGCACCATTGGTCAGATACTGGTGGAGATCTTCGTCGGATACATTGCCTGCCGGGCGATCGTAGAGTTGCGTAGCGACTCCAGAAGCGCTGTCGGTTTGTCCGCTGTAGGCCGCCTGGCACCGCGTCGGCAGCGGCGAACTCGCCGGACATGCAGCGGTGTTATTTCCGGTGAGTGAGGTGATGGACGTTTGGGCGACCGCTCCTAAAGAGCAGCAGAGCAGTACGGCGAATATGAAGCTGGGGAGGGCTATGCGTTTCATCGTGTTCCTCGGTGTTCCGTGGCCCGGTTAGAAGTTGAAGGTTCCCATGATCTGTCCCTGGCGATTGCCGCCGGAGAACGCGCTGTTGATCAGGCCGAAGTTGGATGCCGTGACGCTGGTACTGGGGAATGGCACCTGGGTGCGGTTGAATACGTTGAAGTAATCCACGCGCACAGCGAACGAACTGCTATCCGTGATGCGAAATGCTTTCTTGGCGCTGAGGTTTTCGACTGGATACCATGGACCGCGTACAGAGTTGTAGGCGCGGTTAGCGTTGCCCAGCACATATTCACTTCCGGTGTTGGTCCATGCGCCGGTGCTGAAGAGCAGTGGTGCAGGGCCTTTGTGTTCGAAGTAGCGCGTGACCTGGCCGTAATTGCCCGACCAGAGTTTGACGCCGCTGTTGAAGTTCGGCCGGTTGACTCCGTTCAGAAAGCCTTCGCCGCCCTGCGTGATTTGCAGTGGCTGCGAGTTGTTGTAGGTGAGGATGCCTGAGACCTGCCAGCCGCCGAGCCAGGTAGCAGCCGCCCCCGAGTTCAACCAGTGCTGCCCTCTGCCGAAGGGAAGCTGATAGATCGCCGCCAGCTTCGACTCGAAAGAGCCCGTCGTGTCTTCGGCCCATTCGGGCTTCTGGTTGTACTTGTTCACCACGGTGGTCATGTTGTCGTAGAGCTGGGGCAGCTCGATCGATGCGAGAAAGTTGAGATTGTTTGACATGTGCCGGTCAGCCTGGATCTGCAGTGCGTTGAAGTGCGAGCTAGCTGCCTGGTCGAAGACACGCGATACGTTCGAGTATTGAGGGAAGGGTTTGAGTGTCTGGTAGACGGTTGCTCCTCCGCCGAACTGGCCTGCGAAGGCCGCGTAGGGTGCGGAGAATCCAGCCGCTGCTGCGGCTGCGGATCCGATGTTCTGGGTAAGAAGCGAGCCGTAGCGCAACACCGAAGGGTAGGGTTGGCTAATGGGGTTGATGTTGTAGCCCGTAAGGTGGGAGTCGCGGTTGGCAGTGTAATCGACGGTTACAACGGTCTTCCAGCCGACCTGACGCTGCACGCTGAAGCTCCACGATTGCAGGTGAGGAGCGCCACCGTTTTTATCGCGGTCGAGATAGCTGATGGTCTGCGCAACGCCCAGACCAGGGTTGAAAGGTGTTGGCGAAACAAGCGGCAGGGGATTGACTGCGCCGGTGGATGGATTGGTCCACTGGCCATAGCCGGGCACATAGCCGCCCGTGCCATTGACCGCATAGCTGCCTCCCAGCAGCCCTGCCAGGCTTACGGCTGGATAGGTTCCGTTGATCTCGCCTTCAAGATAAGCGCTGCCATAGCCGAGATAATCGATGTAGTATCCGGCCTGAATGACTGTCCTGCTATCGGGGTTATAAGCGAAGCCGAGATGCGGGCCAAAGTTTGTCCAGTGGATGTTCACCCGATTGAAGCCCGCGCAGTCCGGGCAATCTCCGAACTGCGTTGCTGCGCCAGCCAGGCCGCCTGCAGCGGGATTGGCGGTGCCGGGCGCAAGAAAGACATCGTTGTTGGTGAGCATGCTGTAGGGCACCATCACGTCCCAGCGCAGCCCGGCATTCAACGTAAGTTTTTTGGTGGCCTTGAAGTCATCCTGCACGTAAGCAGAGAACGATTGCGTATGGAAGGCTGCCTCGGTGCTCGACGTGCGATTTGCCGAGTCGACCAGTCCCAGCAGAAAGCTTGCGAACGAACTGCCGTCAGTGGAGAAGTTCGGGTTCGTCGTGTCGGGAATGGAGGTTTCCGCCTGGCTGAAGTTAAAACGGCCACTGCTGTTGTTCGCGATGCTGTTGGAGGAAAAGTGGTGGTACTCGCCACCAATGTTCAGCGTGTGACGGCCCTTGTTCCAGAGCCAGTTGTTGAACAGGTTCCAGCCAACGTTCGACACATAGTTCTGCACCAGCTCGCCGTTGCTGTTGCCGAAGCCGGTCGGCGCATTCTCACCGTTGAAGCTGATGTAGGGCATGGTCTTGCTGCCCTCCACTCCGGCAAAGTTTACGTTGTCGTTGTCGGTGGTGTAGTTCTGCATCTTGTTCTGCGCGGCGAAACCGGCAGTCATGACGAGGCTGGGGGATAGTGTTTTAGAGTAGTTCACCAGCCAGATGTTGGCGTTGTCGTAGCCCGACTGCTCACCCGACAGCGGATTCGTGGGAGCAACGATAGGAGCAGTCTCCTCTTGCACTGTGTAGTAGTGGTTGCGCCACCAGGTAAACGCGATCTCCTGCGTTTGCGTCAGGTGATGGTTCAGCGTCACCCCGTAGGCCTGGGTCTGGAAGGGAACCGAGGTCACCACCGGATTCATGTTGCCCTGCAGGCCGTAGTTTGTGCCCGCGGTGTTGGGGTTGGGAATGTATTGCAGCAGAGACTGGCTCAGCGGATCGAAGCGGTTCGGGCAGATCACGTTCAGCTTTCCATTGCACTGAAACTGCTGGCCTGTCTGCGGGTCGTAAATGGGAATGAGCTTTCCGCTGGCATTGTAAAAGCTGCTGAAGTCTCCCTGTTTCATGGACGGTGTCGGCACCGTTCCGACTGTCGTTACACCTTGCGTCTTGTTGAAAATGTCGGCGCTTGCCAGGAAGAAGGTCTTGTCATGTCCGTTGTAGAGCCGGGGTAGTACTACGGGGCCGCCGATCGTTCCACCCCAGTCGGTCTCCTGGTCAGTCGGCGGAATCGGCTTGCCGGCGGAGTTGAAGTTCGTGGCGAAGAAGCCGTCCGAATCGAAAACGCTGTTGCGGTCGATAAAGAAGGCGTCGCCGTGCAGTTTGTTCGTACCGGTGCGCATGTTGTAAGCGATGGCGCCCTGGGTCATGCCATACTGCGCTGAAAAGGCAGAGCGAATGACGCGAAACTCATCGACCATCTCGTACGGCGGATTCGAGTTCGCCGCGGAAGCGGTGTCCATGCGCAGGCCGTTGTAGTAGGACGACGCGGCGTTGATCTGGTTCGACATACCGCCTTCAACCACCACGCTGCCGTACTCGCCGCTCCTCACACCCGGCGCGAGCGTGGCAAAGCTGCTGATCTGCCGGATATTTCCGTTAATCTCAATCGGCAGGTCGGCGACCTCTTCCGGCGGCAGCATGGAGTCGAGCTGCGGATCGGTGGTGTTTAGCTCAACCGCGCTGGTTGCGGCCACCTCCACGGTCTGGTTGCTCTCGCCTACGGTCAGTTGGATATTGTCCGTCGCCATCGCGCCGACTTCCACGATCAGGTGTGTCTGCTGGAACCTTTCGAAGCCTGGAGACTCGACCGTCGCGTCGTAGACACCCGGCGACAGCGTGTTCGCCGTGTAAACGCCTGCCGTCGAGGTGTCGAACCGGGTCACGACACCTGTCGCTTCATTGCGGAAGGTCAGCTTTGCCCCGCTGACCACAGCACCCGAGGGATCGGTCACGGTGCCGGTTAGTCCGGTATTGGTCTGGCCCGCCAACGGGGCATGTCCGGCGTACCAGGAGAAGAATGCGATAGACAACCCAAGCGCCAGACGCTTTCGTGCCGCTCTGCCGGTCTTTACATCGTTGCAAAAAACAACATCACAAATCACGGTTTCACTGTCTCCGATTCATCCTGTGTTTCACGATGGACGCCTGCGTCAAGCGCCCTGAAAAGTGCATCAATTTCTGGATCGCAGTGGGAATTGCCGATCGAAATCTGGAGAGAGTGTCAGAGACGGCGATACCTTTGCCAAGGGTTTAGCTTCCGAAATCCGGGTGAAATCCGGGAGAATCACACCGGTCCGGCGCTGCAGCTTGCGTAAATCGCTCTGTGTCTGCAGGTTGTGAATCTTTTCCGTTGGAGAAAAAGGGCGCAGCAGGCTGGTGATTCACCTGCAATCGCAGCTATGTATACTCATTGACGCCGCAGGATGTATCGTGGCAACGACCAGATGGGGAATCCGCAGGCATCGTACCCGGTTGTGGCAGCTGAGGGGCTCACGCCCGAACCTCGGCGCGAATTGCTGTCCCGCATTCTGCAGACGCAGCCCTTTCAGAAATCCCATCGTCTTCCCGCACTGCTCTGCTACCTCGCCGAGCACTCCATTCAGGGGCATCAGGAGAATCTGACCGAGCAGCGCATCGGCACAACGGTTTTCGGCAAGCCTTCCGGCTACAGTCCGGCCGAAGACAGCTCCGTCCGCGTCCATGTGCGCCAGCTGCGCCTGCGATTGCACGAGTACTTCGCGCGCGAGGGCCGGGATGAGTCGATGCGGGTGCACATTCCCAAGGGGTCATACGAGCTTGTTTTTGAGGACGTCACCGAGCGTGCCGTCCTCCATATGCAGCCCGCGCTTGAAGCCGTCTCTCTGCCGGAACCGGCGATTGTCGTAGTACCCGCGGCAAGCCCGCAGTGGGTCTGGCCAACTCTCTTCGCAGTAGCACTGGCGGCGGCTCTTCTCTGTGCGTGGGGCTGGTATCGCTCGGCTGGCATGGTGAAAGCAGATACAGCTCCGTGGCCACTCTCCGCTGTCCTTCAACAGGAGAAGCCGACCAAGATTGTCGTCTCCGATGGCCGGGCGATGCTGCGCCTGCTGGCCGATAAGGGCTTTTCCCTTGATCAATATCTAAGCCCTGGTTTCTTAAGCAGCATGACGCCGGGGCATATGGACCCGAACCTCTCGCATCTCGTCGACTACATTTCAAACGCGCAGATCACTTCGTATGCCGATACGCTTGTGGCCTCGACGTTTATGCATCTCGCTGGCTCCTCAGGCAACAATCTTTTTGTCTGTACTGCTCATGACCTGAATCGCCGCGAGATAGACGAAGGCAACTTCATCTTCGTCGGCAGCCCTACTTCGAACCCATGGGTCTCGCTCTTCGCCGATCGGCTCAACTTCAAGGCGGTAGAAGAAGGCGTCGGCGGCCGCATGTACTTTCTTAACCGGCATCCGCTGAACGGAGAGCAATCGGAATATCAGGGGCTGCCCTATACAGGCTCTGGAGGAGAAGACTACGCAACTCTCGCCCTGCTGCCGGGAAGCAGCGGCCAGAGTCATGTGCTCATTCTGCAAGGGCTGCGCGAAGAAGGTACCGAAGCGGTGGCAATCCTCCTGGCCGATCAAAGAAATCGCGATGATCTTGAAAACGCCTTGCGAGCGCAAAACCATTCGCATCTTCCCGAATCCTTTGAAGCGCTAATTCGAACCCGCACCGTGGCAGGCGCTCCGGTTTCGTTCCAGCTCATCGCCACCCGAGTCATTACTCCCTAGCTTAGCGAACACCATCCGAACGACTAAGAATCGCATGTTTCCTCATCAAGCTGAGAGAGCACATAAGCTCCATATGTACGCCCCTGGCTGATTGCTGGGGAGCAATGTAGTTATCTTGTTCGGCGATTTACTTCTCGTCTGACCTGGCGCTATTGTCGCTGGAAATCTCGGATAGAGCCTGTGCGTCTCGATTCGCAGAACGTAGTTTCCGCACTGTCCACTTTAAGCGTGAGTATCGCTTGTCACCCAGGCAAATACAGCCCGGGATTGACGCCGCGGTCAGCGAATACGCGACGGCGGACATCGCCGTTCCTTCGCCGTGTAGAACCACATACTAGAGCGTGTAGTGTCCTCTATTCTTCTCATGTGGGTCTGGAGGCTACTCTTGGTCTCGATCAGCGCCTCTGGTTCATTTGCATTCTGCGTAGAGCGTTTGCGGTAGCCGCGCGCGGCCATGCAAAGACCTTCAATAGCTGATCGCGCCGGGTCCGGGCAACCTGAATTCGTTCGGATTAGTCCTGACGGCTTGTTACACCGGACCATAGTTGCCGGTGCCACGATTTAGCTAACATGCCCGAACCCGTCCAATGTATGGCTGAATAACCCCCACTTATCCGGGCCCTTCATAACTTGCATTCTGGAGAAGAGACATGGCATCGTTTCCGCGGTCATTTCAGGCATTGTGCGGTCTATTTCTGGCGGTTTTTATCGTTCTGGTGATGCCCGCTGCTGCTCAATCTACATCCGGCTGCAACAACGGGTCAGGGCAGGGCTTCGATTCAGGCGCCCCGTGTTTTGCAAACAACAGCGACATCCTCGACGGCAGAAACAGCTTGCTGGAAGTGGATGATCTTGTTGTGAATATGGTCGGCCCGTCGCCATTACCATCTTTTCCGCCTTTTACGGCGGGCGGCAATCTGCTGACCACCGACTCGACCATCACGCAGCAGACTCTATCGGGTGTAGCGAACCTGATTCCTGCGACGAACGTGGTGACACTTCGCGGACGGCTCTTCAACGTTGATCATGACCAGATATTATCCACGGCCATGACGGAATCGCTGACTGGGCAGCTGGTCCCGCTGGTGAAGCTTGAGGGCACCCTTGACGCCTCAATCCCTCTCCCGTCCGCCTCTCTTCTCACCGTTCTCAACGGTTCTCCAACCTTGTACGGAGCGACCGCGGACTTCCTTGGCAATGGATATGACCAGATGGTCGTGCTGGGCGTCGAATCCGGCAAACTTAACCTGCAGGCGCTTGCCGGTTACGATCCTTTTATTCCCGGCGATGGCATCATCGCCGGCAGCGCTTATACCGTACTTGACGGCTCGCCCGTGCTCGCAGTCACGGCTGGCGTCTTCGTTGATCCCAGCGCTGCGACGCCTCGGCCTGCGGCACAGCTTGCTGTTCTCACGCAAGGAAACAACAGCTTGGTGGTTACGTTCTATTCCGTCGATCCAACCCTCAACATAACCCTCACGGGACAGCAACTGACGCTGACGCTACCCACAAACCCGGCCGCCATACTTTCTCCGATTGCGATCGCGGCGGGGCGCTTCAGCGGTGGAACCCATGATCAGCTGGCAATCGCATACCCGGTGGCCTCAGGCCCATCTCCTCTGGCGAGCGTTGCAATCACAACTGTTGATTTCGACCAGACCGCTCCTAACCAAGGCAAAGCCTTTCAGGGAGCTTCAACGAATACAGGTTTTCAACTAAGTACCGCACCATCCGCGGGTACTTTGTATTCGGCGGTTTTGTATCTCGCTAAGGGCAAGTTCAACTGGTTTGGGAGCTCGGATCAGCTGGCTGTTTCTGTGGGAACAGACGGGAAGAGTGCCGCTTCGATCGGAGTCATGAGTTTCGATTCTTCCTTGAATGGCACCATGGGAAGCTCTTTGATTCTCTCTCCCAATACGTGTCATTTCGGCCTCGTGGCGGGGAACTTCGATTCCATGCAGAATGGACAACCCGACCCCAATCTTCAACTGGCTGACGTTGCGACAGCCTGTGGCCTGCCGACCCAGGTAGGCCCTTTTAACGCCAATATCTACAACGTAGATCCTGAGACGTTTGCGGTGACTGTCCTCAATACAACGAGCATCTCGAACACTGTCGGCTTCGGGCCTGCTACAGGTTTGGGGGCCCAGGCGCTATCCCTGGTCGCCGGGGATGAGCAGGCGCGTTCGCTTGCACTGGGGCCGCCCGAAGAGGTGGTAGTACCTGGACATATACAACCGGATACCATCCTGCAGTTGCCGCCCATGCATGTCGACTGGATTGCGCCGCCAAGCGGTGGGCAACCGGCAATCTTCAACGTATCCGTGTTCCCATCGACGTATAACAGTGCCTACTCGTTCTCCGATTCCTCGGGCGGCTCCGTATCCCGTTCTGCGACGACAAGCTACACCTTCGGAAGCAAGACAAGCGCAAACGAAAAAATCTCTTACGGAGTCCCCGGTTTAGGGGGCGTGAGCGTCCAGGCCCAGCAGGCGGTTTCACAACTTCATCAGAATACGGTGGCGAAGAAATACAACACCTACAGCGGTGCGTCGACGACCTTTACGCTCAAGACTGAGTTCGACGACGTCGTTGCTGCTACTACAACCCAGTTCAACATCTACAGCTACCGCGTTCTTGGCCAATGCGTCGCCGGAGATGGCCCATCCATAGAGGGCTGTGCTGATGGGACGGTCCCGCTCTATGTTCAATTTTCAGGTCCAGACAATGTGCAGTACGACGATGCAGAACTCGGTGCGGGTCTGGAGTGGTATCAACCAGTGCAGGAACCGGGAAACATCTTTTCCTATCCGGCGACGGCCGACCAGTTTGCAGGGAACCTCGGAGGAGGCACAACGCTTCAAACGCTCAGCGGAACTCCCAGCGCCTGGAATCCTCAGGTCATTCAAACCGTGAGCTCCAATTGGGCGAACAACGGCTCGAGCAGCGTTTCGTCGGGATCGACATCCAGCCACACTTTCGACTCATCGTTCTCAGTCAGCGGCAACGCAAGCTTTGATGGATTCGGCGCAAGTGCGAGCGGAAGCTTTGACTACAACGACAGCAGCTCTCTGAGCACGCTCAACCAGTCAACCAGCACTCTTTCAGACTCGACAGGAATTTCCCTGGCGACCGGTCTTAGCGGAAGCGCGATCAATACCAACACCATTTACCAGGGCCAGCAACTCATTTATGGACAGAACCCGCAGACAACATTCCAAACCGATGCAACACCGGCGACGACTGTCCAGGCGAGTGGTTTCATCGCCAGCGGATACCTTGTCGACATGATGAGTACAGGAGGCACGCAATCGGGGCTGTGGTGGCAACAGGCTTACAACGTTCCCGACATCGCTCTGAATCATCCCGCGCGCTGGGCACAGAACCCGCCTTCAGGAGTTAATAGCCAGGAGGTCCAGTTCAACTGCCCTTATGGCTATGCTTCAGTCCTGAGTTCACCTCCCACTCCATGTGCAAGTGCTACGCCAACATACGAGCCACCCAAGGGTTATCAGGATGATAGTTTCTACCAGATAAAAGGCCTATTCATTACTCCCGGTGGAACATCCAACGGTCCACAGATACAGAGCACGACCCTTGGCAGCACGGTCAACCTGCGCCTGAGAGTCTACAACTACAGCGTGCAGAACTTCCCGGCGAACTCCACGTTGCACGTTCAGTTCTATGCTCAACCCTGGGCATCTGCGCAATTTGTTCCAAATGCAAATGATGCGACCCAATTCGCTCCCGCCGTCTTTATCGGTAATGGAACAACGGCATCAGGCGGCACGCTGACACCACCACCGGCATTTTGTGGCGGCGCTTTGAACAATGGCTCGGACCCATGTACGACCCAGTCTGGTGATGAGACCAGTAATTGGGAGTTCGCTTACGCCACCTGGGACACCAGCAAGGGAGGGGTTACAGCCAATAGCACATGGAAGTTCTGGGCAGTCGTCTGGGTTGAGGACAGCAATGGCAACCTGGTAGCTGAGCTGCCCGGGCATGGTCTGACCGCGCTTCCGCCCGCAAACGGCCAATATAACTCGCTCGCAGATGTGCCTATCGAAATCTATAGCAACAATCTGGGATTCTACAACCAGGCCTTCACTGTTCTACCCGTACCTTCTCTCGCGAGTACGGGATCGAGCTCCACTGCTTCGAAACAACTGAAACTCGGAACAATAGCGACTCGTAGCGGAGTCTCTGCGATGCGTTATGTTCCAACCACCATCCTCGCGCCGCATACTGCTTCGGGTGACCATATAGATTCGTTGATCACCCAGTATTACGATGGAAGCCCGAAGAGAGGTGGCACTTTATTCGACACGCAACAGATCCCGCGCGTCGTTCCCGGACAAACCTATACCGACAATGCTTTATTCCGGCCCAAAACGTGCGGTCTGCATCATATTTTCGTTCGCTCCATTCCAACGGACGGCTCCGCGCCCGTGGCTACCGCAACAACCACTCTCAAGGTGACCGATAACCCAGTCAGATTGATCGAGGACCTCATTCATTACGTGAACGCTCCATCTTATCCACGCCGCGTCCGCAGTGAGATCCTTTTACATCTCGATGAGGCAAAGCGAGCTTTCGCGGATAACCGGACGCAAGCCGGTGCCAGGGAGATGCAGACGCTGCTCCGCCTGGTGGATTGCGGCGACCTGCGCGTGCCCCCGGAAACACGAGAAGCACTCACCACATCGATCCGGGATCTACTCGGGTGCCTCTGACCGGAGTTTCACCCGATGTTCCCGGCTTGCTCCTTACCTTCGGAGCTGCCGGAAACATCGGGTCGGCACAATCAGCCGAGGTGTAGTCAGGTCTTCCCAGGAAAGATGAATCGATGCCGAATCCACATGCGCTTCCAGAAGTATGGAAGCGCCTCGACGCTTTTTGTCTGGAGCGCCTGGCCTGATTCGCTGCTCAGATCTTGGGCGCCGTACTCCGGGATGCTGGGGAGCGCTGTTTCCGGTGCCGGGTCGCTCGATCGCGCATTGCTCGACTACGCATATTCGACGCGATCTGACTGAAACTTTACGATGAATTGCCAGAAGGAAGGATTGGCTGTGCAAATAGCTGATTCTATTGGCGTCCCCGACGGGATTCGAACCCGTGTTACCGCCGTGAAAGGGCGGTGTCCTGGGCCACTGGACGACGGGGACGCTGTTGGGCACACGCCTGCGGCTGACTGCTTTTATTAAGTTATCAATACAATCGGCGGCTGTCAAAATCAGCGGCTCTGACACTCTGATCCTGCCCTTCGTCACAGCCTGATATCATTGGGTCCTCTGTAAACGGTAGACTTCCATTTTCCCGGAGCACTTTTGCCCATATTCATGCTCGCCGGGAACTGCTCATCAGCAAGAAGAGGTAACCGTGTTATTACTTTCGTCGAAGTAAAGATTTCCTGAAGCCTTCCTTATGGCTCCGAATCAAAGGTGCAGCATTTGAGGCTGCTTTAAGCCCAACGAAACCTATACGGTCGCAGATGGTGCGCAACAGCACCTGACCAGGACATCCGCATGTTACAGCGCTTGTAAGGGACATGTGGACGACAACGTAACACGCACTGTTTGTTGAGATTTCACGCCCGGCGTCGCCGAGGGTGAACTTTGAGGATCTAGTTTTGAGAAGCCAGTTACGTAACTCCATTCTGAGTCTCTCCGCTGCCTTGTTTGCAGTGGCCTGCAATAAGCAGGCGGCCGTTGCGCCGCAGCAGCCGCAGGCGATGCCCGTACAGACGGTCGCCGTCTCCTCTTCGCCCGTGCCGCAGTCCGATGACTACGTCGCTACTATAAAGTCTCGCCGTTCCGCCACGCTTAACCCGCAGGTGGACGGCAACCTGACTCGCATCCTGGTGAAGTCGGGGGACCATGTGAAGGCGGGAGCCCTGCTGATGGTGATCGATCCAGCCCGGCAGGAGGCGACCGTGGCCTCGCAGGCCGCCACCGAGCAGCAGAAGCTTGCCGTCTACAAGTTCAACCAGACGGAAGTCGAGCGCCAGCGCAAGCTCTTCGCGGCAGGAGTCACCAGCCGCGATACCCTCGACCAGGCGGAGCAGTCCTACTCAAACTCCAAGGCAGACTATGAATCCTCGACGGCCTCCCGGCTGTCGCAGGAAAAGCAGCTCGGCTACTACCAGATTCGCGCACCGTTCGACGGCATCGTGGGAGACATCCCCGTCCATCTTGGCGACTATGTCTCCGGAACAACCCTGCTGACCACGGTCGATGAGAACCGTGATCTTGAGGCCTACATCTACATCCCGGCCGAGCGTTCCGCCGAGATTCGTAACGGTATGAAGGTCGACATTCTCGACAACAGCGGGAAGATGCTCGAGCACACCGCCATCGACTTCATCTCGCCACAGGTGGACAACCAGCTGCAGGGTGTGCTCGCCAAGGCGCCCGTGCACTCGGGTGAAAGCATGTTGCGTACCGCGCAGCTTGTGAAGGCTCGTGTTATCTGGAGCACCGCTTCCACTCCGGTCATTCCCGTACTCTCCGTCACTCGCCTCGGAGGCCAGGCGTTCGTATATGTCGCGCAGCCGAACGGTGGCAAGTACGTCGCGCACCAGGTTGCGGTGAAGCTTGGCGACCCTGTCGGCAACGAGTATGCCGTGCTTGGCGGCCTCAAAAACGGCGACAAGGTTATCGTTTCGGGCACGCAGTTCCTCGTGGATGGAATGCCGGTGCAGCCGCTCGGTTAAGTCAGGCTTTTGCTCAACGAAATCAGATTCACGCAAGACACAAGAACAGGTAGGCTCTCGTGGTAGATTTCTTCATTCGTCGGCCCGTGTTCGCGACCGTATGCGCACTGCTCATTGTGCTTGCAGGCGCAGTGGTCATTCCTACGCTGCCGATCTCGCTTTATCCTGAGCTCGCGCCTCCGCAGGTCACCGTCACCAGCAACTATGTTGGTGCGAATGCCGCAGTCGTCGAGTCCGCAGTCACCATCCCTCTCGAGGAGCAGATCAACGGCGTCGAGGGCATGCGCTATATCGCATCGACCAGCTCCAATGACGGCACCAGCGCCATCACGACAACCTTTCAGACGGGTTACAGCCTGGACATCGCAGCGGTCGACGTGCAGAATCGCGTTGCCGCCGCCCAAGGGCGTCTGCCTGCGGCGGTGAACAACACCGGCATCACCATCACCAAGGCCAACTCGAACTTCGTGTTTGCCGCGGCATTCATCTCACCGGAGCATCGTTACTCCGATCTGTTCATCAGCAACTACGTCGACGTTTACGTGAAGGATGTCCTCAAGCGCATCCCCGGCGTTGGCGATGTCGTCATCTTCGGCGAGCGCAAGTACGCGATGCGTGTATGGCTCGATCCGACAAAACTTGCAGCCCGCGGCCTTACAGCGGCAGACGTAACCAGCGCACTCAGCGAACAGAACGTGGAAATCCCCGCAGGGCAGGTTGGGCAGCCGCCTTCTGATCCGAAGCAGGTCTATCAGATTCCTGTGCGCGTTGTCGGCCGCCTTACCGATCCGTCCGAGTTCAACAACATCATCCTTAAGAGCACTCCATCCGGAATCGTCCAGCTGAAGGATGTAGGCCGGGCTGATCTTGGCGCGGAAACTTACTCGACCGACCTGCGCTACAACGGGCAGGAAGCCATCGGTGTTGGCGTGCAGCAGTTGAGCAATGCCAACGCTCTAGAGGTTGATCGTGAGGCCAAAGCCGCGCTCGATCAACTGGCCAAGTCATTTCCGCCGGGTCTGACCTATGTCATTCCATTCGACACCACGACCGTCGTCGGCGACTCGATCCGCGAAGTGGTTTCGACGCTCGGCGAAGCGATCGTCATCGTCATCGTCGTCATCTTCCTCTTCCTGCTCGACTGGCGCGCAACGATCATTCCGGCCATCACCATTCCGGTATCGCTGGTTGGAACCTTTGCCTTCATCAAGATCTTCGGTTTCTCGATCAACTCGCTGACCATGTTCGGAATCACGCTGGCCACGGGACTCGTCGTAGACGACGCCATCGTGGTCATCGAGAATGTCCAGAGGCATATCAGCGCCGAGCATACCGATCCGCACACCGCGACCTCGGTTGCTATGTCGGAAGTGACAGGCGCCGTTATCGCAACCTCGCTGGTGTTGATCTCTGTATTCGTTCCGGTGTCGTTTTTCCCGGGAACCACGGGCATCCTGTACCGGCAGTTCGCGCTGACCATCGCGTTTTCAATTGCCATCTCGGCATTCAACGCACTGACGCTTTCGCCCGCTCTCGCGGCGCTCTTCCTGCGTGGCGAAGGCGAGAAACGTGGCCTCTTCGGCGTCATCGACAGGACCATCCACAAGACGACGCTGCTCTTCGGAAGCTTCACTCGCCAGGTCATCCGGGTGCGCTATCTGGTTCTGTTGCTTTTTGCCGGCGGCCTTTTTGCCACCGTTTACCTCTACAATCACGTGCCTACGGCCTTCGTGCCATCGGAGGATCAAAACTACCTGATCTGCGTGGTGCAAACGCCAGCCGGAGCATCGCTCAGCTACACCAGCACCGTCGCCGAGCGGGCTGTGAAGGTGATTCGTGAAAACGACGATGTCTTTGGAACCTTCGCCGTCATGGGATTCAGTCTCAGCGGTGGCAGCTCTTCCAATTACGGACTCATCTTCGTACCACTCAAGGCGGTCGAAGAGCGTACCAAGAAGGGAAGCGGTCACGCCGCGTCGGATGTGCTTGCCACGCTGCTTCCAAAGCTGCTGCAGGTCCCCGGAGGCCTGGTAGTGGCCTTCGAACCGCCGGCCATTCAGGGTATCGGATCGTTCGGCGGATTCCAGTTTGAGTTGCAGGATCTGGGCCGTAACACGTTGTCTGACCTCGATCGCATCGCGCACCAGATCATCGGCGCGAGCATGCAGAGTAAGGATCTTGTCGGGCTCTATACCAGCTACACGGCGAACGATCCCCAACTGCTCGTCTCGATTGACCGCGAGAAGGCGAAGGCGATGAACGTATCGCTCAACCAGATCAACTCCGCGCTAAGCGTCTTCATGGGATCGCAGTACGTCAACGATTTCGATTTCAACAATCGAACCTATCGCGTCTACGTGCAGGCCGATCAGTCGGCCCGCATGGTGCCTGGAGACCTCCGCAAATTCTACGTGCGCTCTGACAACAACCAGATGATCTCGCTCGATAACGTCGTCACCATTGAGCAATCATCAGGACCGCAGGTCATCTCGCATTACAACCTCTTCCGCGCTGCTGAAATCGATGGCTCCGCCGCTCCGGGTTACAGCTCGAGCGAGGGCCTCAAGGCGATGGAAAATCTCGCGAAGAAAAACATGCTGCAGGGCATGAGTTATTCGTGGACCGGCCTGTCGCTTGAAGAAGTAGAGTCGAGCGGTAAGGCTGCCATCATCTTCGGACTCGGCATCCTGGTTGTTTACCTCACGCTCTCCGCGCAATACGAAAGCTTCGCGTTGCCCTTCATCATTCTGCTCGCCGTTCCAACCGCCGTACTTGGAGCGCTCGGAGCCGTCTCGTTGCGTCACCTTGCGGACGACGTCTATTGCCAGATCGGTCTGGTTCTGCTGATCGGTCTCTCGGCCAAGAACTCGATTCTGATCGTCGAGTTCGCCGAGCAGATCCGCGAGCAGGGCAAGTCGATCGTCGATGCAGCCATCGAAGCAGCCGAGCTGCGACTGAGGCCGATCCTGATGACCTCGTTCGCATTCATCCTCGGCGTGCTTCCGCTCTACTTCGCTACCGGCGCGGGCTCGGTAGGACGCCGGTCCGTCGGAACCACCATCGTCGGCGGCATGCTCGTCTCAACGGTCCTGAACCTGATCTTCATCCCGGTGCTCTACGTCATCATGCAGTCGCTGCTCGGGCTCTTCAGAAAGAAAAAGCCCGAACAGGGATCGCCGGAAGCACCAGCTCCGATCGCACGCTGATCGCGAGCAAGAACGAAAGCCCGTTGCTCACATGCGACGGGCTTTTCGTTTGATTGTCGATCGGGAATGTTTGTCATCCCGAACGAAGTGAGGGATCTGCACCATCGAGCATCGCAAAGGCATTGCACCACAGAGAGCACGGAGAACACGGAGGCGCTCGCGGAAGGCGACCATCTTCCTCCTTGGCACAGATCCCTCCGTGCTCTCTGTGTCCTCTGTGTTGAAAATTCTGCTGCCGAAGAGAGGAACGCTGTAAGAAAGCAGATACTTTCCTCAGAATTGTCATCCCGAACGATTTGAGGGATCTGTACTTTTCCGAGAACTCCGCAAAATGCCGATCAGCTCTAGCGCGTCGTAAGAATCTTCAACAAACCGCTCTTCTTCAGATTCGTAAGCACCAGTTCGATCGACCAGTCGAGAGAAGAAGTTCCCTCAACAACCAGATCGGCATGTTGTGCCGAGGGACGCACATACTTCTCCGCCATCGGCCGCACGCTTTCGCTATAGTGCTGCTCGACGGATTCCGGCGTTCTTCCGCGCTGCGCAATATCCCGCGCCAGCCTGCGTTGATAGCAGACCTCATCGGGAGCATCCACATAAATGCTGAGGTCATACAGCGCACGCAGTTCCGGATAGTGCAACGCAAAGATGCCATCGACGATCAGCAGGTGATCCACTTCCAGCCGCTTTGTCTCGCCCTTGCGTCGCGTGTGATTCGCAAAGTCGTAAACCGGATGATGAATCGCCGCGCCCTCGGCAAGCTGCCCGACATGCTTCACCAGCAACTCCGACTCCAGTTGGCCTGGATCGTCGAAGTTCACCTTGCAGCGTTCTTCGTAAGAGAGGTGTGCCAGGTCGCGATAGTAGTAATCGAGGTGAAAGTGCGTTCCCTCAAGCTCGCGTGCCAGCTCATCTGCAAGCGTGGTTTTCCCGGAGCCCGAACAGCCGGCAACTCCAATGATTACGGGAGTGCTCATTTCGCCGGCTCATCAAGCCGGGCGGCCATCGCGGGAATCACGCGTTTCAGCAGCCGGGCGATGGTCGATTCCACCCGCCTGCCGGTCTCCATCACCTCTTCGTGACTCAGCGGCTCGGCCTGGATGCCCGCGGCCATGTTCGTCACGCAGGAGATGCCTAAGACCTCGATGCCCATATGTCGTGCGGCGATCGTCTCCATCACCGTGGACATGCCGACAAGATCGGCACCCATGGTGCGAAATGCACGAATCTCCGCTGGTGTTTCGAAGCTCGGCCCCAGCAGCCCAAGGTAGACGCCTTCTTCGAGGACGTATCCTTCTGACTGCGCTGCCCTCTGTGCGATCTCGCGCAGCGTTTTGGAATACGCTTCCGACATATCGAAGAAGCGCGGACCGAATCGCTCGTCGTTGGCGCCGGCCACAGGATTCTTTCCCGTGAAGTTGATGTGATCCGACAGCAGAACCAACTGCCCCTGCTTCAGGCTTTCGCGGATGCCTCCGGCAGCATTCGTCAGCACCAGCGAGCGAATGCCAAGGCAGCGCAGCACGCGCACCGGAAAGACGACCTGCTCGGGCGAATAGCCCTCGTAGCCATGCACGCGGCCCTGCATCACGATCAGCGGAACACCCTTCAACGTGCCCGCGACCAACTGGCCATGATGCCCAGGGACGGTCGATTGCGGAAAGTGGGGTATCTCGGAATAGGGAATCGTAACCGGCTGCCCGAGTTCAGCGGCAAAGCCGCCCAGTCCGGAGCCTAGAACAACAGCGATCGCGGGGCGAATAGTAAGACGGGCAGATAGATATGCTGCTGCTTCGGCAGCCTGGTCAAAAGAGTTATGAGAAGACATCGGTTCAGTTAGAACTCATCTTATCTACTTCAGCAGAATTCCGACAATCGAGGCCGACATCAGGTTCGCCATCGTGCCCGCCAGCATGGCGCGTAGCCCCAGCTTCGCCAGGTCATTGCGACGGTTCGGAGCCAGCGCGCCGATGCCGCCGATCTGGATGCCGATCGAGCTGAGATTCGCAAATCCGCAAAGCGCAAAGGTGGCAATCGTAAACGATCGCATGTCCAGCGCTGCCTTCTGCGCACCCAGCAGCGAATACGCCACAACCTCGTTGATGACCATGCGCGTACCCAGCAGGTTGCCGACAATTCCAGCTTCATGCCACGGAATCCCAATCACCCACGCCACCGGCGCAAAGATTACGCCCAGGATCGAATCGAGGCTTGAGGGGAAGTAGCGGAAATGGTGCGCACCCAGCCAGTTGTGAATGCCGCCGAGAATGCCGTTCAGCAGCGCAATCAGCGCCAGGAACGAAATCAGCATGATTGCGACATTAAACGCCAGCCTGCCGCCGTCAATCGTGCCGCGCGCAATCGCACCCAGCAGATTCTCTTCCTTGTGCTCCTCTTCGACCGGCATGTGCACCACGCCCTCGGTCGCGGGAGTTTCCGTCTCCGGCACCAGCATCTTCGAAATCAGCAGCGTTCCCGGAGCGGTCATGATCACAGCCGCCAGCAGGTGCTGCGCCTCGATGCCATAAAGAATGTACGCCGCCATGATGCCGCCCGACACGTGCGCCATGCCGCTCGTCATGATCGTCATCAGCTCCGACTTTGTTGCATCCGGCAGAAACGGACGAATCGTCAGCGGAGCCTCCGTCTGCCCCATGAAGATGCTCGCCGCCACATTCAGGCTCTCCGCGCCAGAGACCTTCATCGTCCACTGCATCAGCCGGGCAAAAACCTTAATCACCAGCTGCATCACGCCCAGGTGGTAAAGCACCGCAAAGAGCGCGGAGATAAAGATAATAGTCGGCAATACCTGGAAAGCAAAGATCAGCCCGTTTGAGGAATGCTGCTTGCCCAGCTCGCCAAAGACCATCGTCGAGCCGACAAAGGAGTAGTTCAGCATGTGCGTGATCGCCGCGCCGACCGAGGCCAGCACCCGCTGCCCGACCGTCCACTTCAGCACCATGAATGCGAATGCAACTTGAAGGCTCAAGCCCCAGGCCACCGTGCGCCAGCGGATGGCGCGGCGGTTCGTCGAAAAGATCCACGCCAGCAACAGCATGGTTAGAAGCCCAAGGATTCCGGTAAAACGAGCCAAGCAGAACTCTCCTGAATCTTCATCCTAAAGCGCGCTTCCCAAATCCCGAAGCCGAATCTCATCCGTGAAGAGCAGATATCTGCGATAGAGCAGGCCTGTCAGGACACGCATTGGCGATGAAGCGGGTCCTGTATCAGGGCATGGCTTCAGTCATGCCATTCGCGGCTCATTTCAAAGCGGCTTCAGCCGCTGCACGCATTCTCCGCGGTTACAATCTCGCGCACCAGCGGCGGGGGCTGAACCGCCTCGTCTCCAATAACAATCGCCTCGCGTAACAGCTTTTCCGGTTCCTCAAAGCGCGATTCCTCCTCGGCAAAGAGCGTGCACAAAGTCTTGCCCGCGTTGATGCGGCTCCCGATCTTGAAGTGCACCTCGAGCCCCGCATGCGCCGCCACGGCCTCACCGGCACGTTCGCGCCCCGCGCCCAGCCGCTGCACCGCCCAGCCGACAGCGGTGGTGTCGACTCGCTGCACTATTCCTGACCGTTCCGCCAGCAACTCCCGCCGGAACTTCGGCCGATGAAAGCCGAAGCCCTTGTACAAAGCGTCAAGATCCCCACCCTGTGCGGCAACCATCTTCCGGAAATGCCCGAGCGCCGACCCGTCTGCAATCTTTTCGGAGGCGATGGCCTTTCCAGCCTCAGCATCCTTCGCCTTGCCGCCAAGATGAATCATCCATCCCGCCAGAATCAGCGAAAGCTCCAGCAGGTCTTCACTCAGCGGATGCCGCTTGCCCGCAAGCAGCTCGATGGACTCGGCAATCTCAATCCAGTTGCCAGCGAAGCGGCCCAGCGGCTGATCCATCGAGGTCATCAGCGCAGCGGTCCGCGTTCCCGCTCGCTCGCCCGTTTCAACCATCAGCCCCGCCAGGAAACGCGCTTGTTCGTAATCACGCAGAAAAGCGCCCGAGCCCGTCTTCACGTCGAGCACCAGCCCCTGCAACCCCGCCGCCAGCTTCTTGCTCATGATCGACGCACAGATCAGCCACGGACTCTCAACCGTCCCGGTTCGATCGCGCAGGTCATAGAGAACCCGGTCTGCCGGAACAAGATCCTTCGTCTGGCCGATGATGGTCGCCCCACACTCGTCCATTACCCGCCGCGCCTCATCGAGCGACAACTGCGTGCGATACCCCGGAATGCTCTCCAGCTTGTCGAGGGTGCCGCCCGTATGCCCCAGCGCGCGTCCGCTGATCATGGGAACGGCAAGCCCGGCGGCGGCCGCGATCGGAGCGACGAGAAACGAAGTCTTATCACCCACCCCACCGGTCGAGTGCTTGTCCACCGTCACACAGCCCAGCCCGGCATGATCGAAGGTCACACCGGAGAAGCGCATCGCCGTGGTCAGCGCATCCAGCTCCGCCGAAGACAGCCCGCGCAGAAACGCTGCCATCAGCCACGCCGCCAGTTGCGCTTCCGGAATCGCCTGGCTCGCCGCGCCTCTGACGATGAATTGAATCTCATCGGCGGTCAACTCGCCGCCGTCGCGCTTCTTCCGGATCAGGTCGATGGCATGCATCATTTCTTCTCGAGAGAAAACGTGTATGGAAAGAGCGCGGCAAACGGAACCGACTCCATTCCTCCCGGGCCAGGGAACGAGATCACTGCATCCGCCGACACGAATTCACTCAACACCTGCCGGCAGGCCCCACAGGGAGGACTCGGCGCGTCATTTAGATTGGTCACCGTCACAGCAATGATCCTTCGCGTCGCCCCTCCCGCTCCGATGGCGGTAAATAGGGCATTGCGCTCCGCGCAGCTGGTCAGCCCGAACGAGGCATTCTCGACATTGCAGCCGGAGACGATCGTCCCATCGTCCAAAAGCAGCGCCGCGCCCACTCGAAAGCCGGAGTAAGGAGCATAAGCGTGCTCCGCCGCTCGCCGGGCCAGGGCAAGCAGTTGGGATTTCAGGGCGTCGGTAAGGGCGGTTCCACTCACCCTTCGAGGCTAACGTTTCACCGGCGAAATGGGCAAACCCGCTCAAGTTTCAGTCCCTCGCGTCCGATAACGCATACGTGGACGAGCTGACTAGAGAATTCCTCATCGAAAGCCAGGAAGGTCTGGACCGCATGGAGCGGTGCCTGACCGAGCTGGAAGAGCGCCCGCAGGACGGCGAGCTGCTGGCCGACATCTTCCGGTCCGTGCATACCATCAAGGGCACGACCGGGTTTCTCGGCTACTCGCGACTCGAGAAGCTCTCGCACGCGGGTGAAAATCTGCTGGGCATGCTGCGCGACGGCAAGCTGGTTGCGAATGAGGAGATCATCAGCACGCTGCTGCAATTGCTCGACGACCTCCGGGCGATCCTGCAGTCGATCGAAAACGATAATTCCGAAGGCCAGGGCGACGATCATGCCATGATCGAACGTCTCCACGCTTTACAGCATGGCGAAGCGGTCGCGGTTGCCGAGAGCGTGGAGTTGGTCGAGAGCGTGGAAATTGCCGCGGAGACCAAAACAAAGAAGGCAGGCAAACGACGCGCTCCGGCCCGTAGCAACAGCGCCGAAGCAGCCGGTTCCGAGGCCGCACCTGAAGCTGCGCCGAAGCCGGCGGCTGAGCCCGTAGCCGGAGTTCCGCAGCAGCGCGCTCAGGTCAGTGCCGCTGACTCCACCCTGCGCGTGGACATCACCCTGCTCAACCAGATGATGAACCTGGTGGGCGAGCTGGTGCTTACGCGAAACCAGATCCTGCAGGCGACGAATACCGATGTCGCGTTTGCGCCGCTTTCCCGGCGTCTCGATATGGTCACATCGGACCTGCGCGAAGCGGTGATGAAGGTTCGCATGCAGCCGGTGAGCCATGTCTTCTCCAAGTTTCCCCGCCTCGTCCGCGATCTCGCCCAGCAGCTCGACAAGCAGATTCATCTCGAGCTCGAGGGCCAGGAGACGGAGCTCGACAAGAGCCTGCTCGAAGCCATCAAGGACCCGCTTACTCATCTCGTCCGTAACTCCTGCGATCACGGCATCGAAATGCCGGCCGCGCGCGAGGCCGCCGGCAAGAATCCGGCCGGAACACTGCGTTTGCGCGCCTACCAGGAAGGCAGCCACGTCCTTATTGAAGTCGCAGACGACGGCGGCGGCATCCGCGTGGAGAAGATTCGCGACAAGGCGCTCGAGCGCAAGCTGATCACGCAGGAGAAGGTAGCCCAGCTGAGCGAACGCGAGCTGCTGCAGTTGATTTTCCTGCCCGGTTTCTCGACGGCTGCGGCGGTGACGAACGTCTCCGGCCGCGGCGTCGGCATGGATGTGGTGCGTAATAACGTCGAGAAGATTGGCGGCAAGGTCGAAATCGAAAGCCGCCCCGGCAAGGGAACCACCCTCCGTTTAAGAATTCCTCTCACGCTCGCCATCGTGCCCGCGCTGATCGTAAGCAGCCGCAGCCAAAGCTTTGCCCTCCCCCAGGGAGCGCTTTTCGAGCTGGTGCACCTCACTCCCGAAGAGCGGCGCACGCAGATTGAGTGGCTCGAGAACGCACCCCTCTACCGGCTGCGCGGGAAGCTCCTGCCGCTGGTCTATCTCTCGCGCATGCTTGAGCAGGGCGAGGATCCGGAGGTCGAAGCGGGCTGCTACATCGCGGTACTCAATGCCGATGGCCGCCGTTACGGCCTGGTCATCGACGGCCTTGCCGATCCGGAAGAGATCGTCGTCAAGCCTTTATCTTCGGCGTTGAAGGAGATCGGTCTTTTCTCCGGAGCGACGTTGATGGGCAACGGCGAGATGGCGCTTATTCTCGATCCTGCCGCGATAGCGGTCCGTGCCGAGATCGGCCTGAGTGAGGAAGAGGAAGAAGAGCAGGATCAGGCTTCCGCAGCGCTCGCATCTGAGGGTGAAGAGTTCCTTCTGGTGGAGACCGGCGAGGGTACGGCGCAGGCCGCGCTTCCTCTCTCCGAGGTGCTTCGTATCGAGCGCATCGAGCGAGGGCGTGTCGAACATATTGGCCGTACTCCGGTTCTGCGCTTCGATGGGGTGCTGCTGCCGCTTGAGGATTCCTCGGGCCTGCTTGACGACGTCAGCCAGGCTGCCGAAATGACCGTGATCGTCTGCCGCGAGGGCACCCGTCATGTCGGCATTACCGTTGCCCACGTGCTCGACGTCGCAACCGGCTCTGCGCTGTCAGAGGCAGGAACCAATGCAGTAGCTGCCGGGGTGACCCTGCTTCGGGAGCGGGTCACGGAGGTCGTGAATCTAAGCCGCATTCCGGTTCTCCCCGGCCCTGCAGCCGGGCCCATCCCCGGACCCATCCCCGGACCCATCGCCATAACCGCGGAACTGGAGGCAGAGGCATGTCGCTAACCCTGGAGCACGCCCATATAGCCGAAGCTGGGATCGAAATGTGTTCGGTGCGCGTAGGGGAGACCCTGTTTGGTGTACCTATCACGAAGATCCTCGAAATCCTTGGCGCGCCGGCAACCCGGCCCGTGCCGCTAGCCCCATCCTTCGTCGGTGGCCTGGTCCACTATCGCGGCGAAGTTCTGCCGGCGGTCTCGTTGCGCAGCCTGCTTGGCCTGGGCGACTCTCCAGAGCGGCAGGACATGCTCGTCTTTCGGGGAACGGACGGCTACTTTGGCCTGCTGGTCGATGCTGTCGGCGAAGTTCTCACCGTGCATCCGCGTGATTACGAGACGAATCCTTCCACGCTTGACGACCGGAGGAAGGCGCTCTTCGCCGGTACCTACAAGCTGGCAGACCGGCTGCTGGTCATGCTCGATCCAGATCTGCTCGATCCCATGCGGCTGGTGAGATAACAGGGCGCCGGAAAGGATTCCGCGATCATGCGTGCTCTCGTCGTCGACGACTCCCGCTTCCTTCGTGACTACCTCTGCGGTTTGCTGACGGGCTGGGGAGTGGTTTGCAGCAGCGCGGAGAACGGGGAGCAGGGGCTTCGCATCCTCGCCGATGCCGGTCCTTTCGATGTCGCGCTGATCGACTGGAATATGCCGGTGCTGGGCGGCCTTGAGATGGTCCGTTCCCTGCGCTCAGACCGGCGCTGGAACGGCATGAAAATCCTGATGGTTACCACCGAATCGGAAAATGGCTTCATCGCAGCCGCGCTCGCAGCCGGAGCTGACGAATACCTGATGAAACCTTTCGATGAAGAGGGGTTGGTCGAAAAACTACAGCTGGTTGGTCTTTTGACGGACGGAGCGAAATGAGTGCGCCCACAGAGATGATTCGCGCGCTCATCGTCGACGACTCCGCCGTCATGCGTACGCTCCTGCGCAGCGTTCTCGGTGGATGCCCGCGCATCGAGCTGGTGGGAACGGCCCATGATGGGCCGGAAGGCCTCGCAGCCATCGAGACGCTCAGGCCGGACGTAGTGCTGCTGGATATCGAAATGCCGCGCATGACCGGTCTCGAGGTGCTGGCCGAACTCCGCGCCCGTCATCTGAGCGTCCGCGTCATTATGTGCAGCACCCTTACACGGCGCGGGGCTGCTATCACCCTCGAGGCGCTGGCGCGCGGTGCGACAGACTACGTAGCCAAGCCATCCGCGCAGAACGGCGTCCGGGAAGGGGTGGAGACCCTCAGCAGGGAACTCATCCCAAAGATCCTTGCCCTGTTTCCAGTCGCCGGAACACATTCCCCTACCGACGCTCCGCACCTCCGTTCGGGCGCTTCAGAAAACACCTTCGGCCCCGGAGTCGTCGTCGTCGGTGTTTCCACCGGTGGACCCGCCGCCCTGGAAACTTTTCTGCCTGCCCTCCCGGCAGACTTCCCGTTACCGATCCTCGTCGTTCAGCACATGCCGCGGCTCTTCACCGCCCTGCTTGCCGAGCGTCTCGACGGCATCTGCCCGCTCACCGTCCGGGAAGCCGGTTACGGAGACCATCCGAAGCCAGGAACCGTCACTCTCGCTCGCGGAGACTGGCACATGGAGCTGGCCGGCTCGATCGCGCCCTATCATCTACGCCTCAGCCAGGGCCTGCCTGAGCATTTCTGCCGCCCATCCGTCGATATTCTCTTCCGCTCCGCAGCTGCGCGCTACGGAGCCGAAACCCTGGCCGTGATTCTTACCGGAATGGGCTCCGACGGGCTCGATGGCTGCCGAGCCATCCGTGCCGTGCAGGGCAAGGTGCTTGTGCAGGATAAAGCTACCAGCGCCGTATGGGGCATGCCGGGGGCGGTCGCTGAGGCCGGCCTTGCCGACCGTATTCTGCCGCTCGACGCCATGGCCTCTGCGGTTATCCGTCATGTGAGCCATCACCGCCCATAGGAGAAGAAACATGACCTGTTCGGCGGCAGACTATGCCTTTCTGCGCTCCCTGGTCTTCGAGCAATCGGCCAATACGCTTGATCCGGCGCGCGACTACCTCTTTGAACAGCGTCTACAGCACCTGATTCAGAGCACCGGACTGCGCTCGCTCGACCAGCTGGTCGCCGCACTGCGCCAATTTCCTGACACCGCCATCCAGCGCGCCATCGCTGAAGCCATGACGGTCAACGAAACCAGCTTCTTTCGCGACCGTACGCCATTCGACCTGATGCACCGGGAGCTGTTGCCCGTCCTGATCGAGCGCCGCCGTGCCCTGCGGCACCTGCGCTTCTGGAGCGCCGCCTGCTCCACCGGCCAGGAAGCGTACTCCCTCGCCATGCTGCTGCGCGAGTATTTCCCGCAGCTCAACGGCTGGCACATTGAAATCATCGGCACCGACCTCTCAGCCGAGGTCGTCCGCCGTGCCCGCGCCGCCCGCTACCAGCGGATGGAGATCAATCGCGGCCTGCCCGCCCGTTTCCTGCTAAAGTACTTTCTCCAGAAAGACGACGAGTGGGAGGTCGCCCCGGAGATCCGCAGGAACTGCCGCTTCTTCCAGCAGAACCTTCTCGAAAGCTCATGCCGCTTTGAGCGTTACGACGGCATCCTGCTGCGTAATGTCATGCTTTATTTCGATCAGCCCACGCGCACCCATTTACTGCTTAACCTGCACCGAGTTCTCGAGCCCGACGGCTTCCTCATCCTCGGTTCCAGCGAACAAACTGGGTTGCCCGACCACTTCCAGACAGTCTTCGCGGCTGGCACCTGCTATTACAGGCCCTTGCCGGGTTGAGCACCGTGGAGGCATCCTGCATCTAAACGGGTGCAGGATATTCTCAACGGATGCCGGTCAAGAGTCAGGGAAAAGAGAAAAAGCGGTCAACCCGCGCCGAATCCACCACCGAAGCCGGCGAGGCCGCGCTGTCTCTTTTTCATCCGGTCACTGCCGAGTGGTTCCGCGCCGTCTTCGACCAGCCCACCTCGCCGCAGCGCCTCGGCTGGCCTGCCATCGCAAAGAACGAAAGCACCCTGATCCTTGCGCCAACCGGAACCGGAAAAACCCTCACCGCTTTTCTCTGGTGCCTCGACCGCCTCATGCTGCGCCGGGCCGACTCTGACCTGGAAGGCTGCCGCGTCATTTATCTCAGCCCGCTCAAGGCACTCGCCGTCGACGTCGAGCGCAACCTGCGTTCGCCCCTCGCTGGCATCGCCAACATGGCCCGCGCGCAGGGTGTTCGCTACCACACGCCCGACATCAGCGTCCGAACCGGGGACACCGCACAGAAAGATCGCGCAAAGTTCCGCCGCCACCCGGCAGAGATCCTCATCACCACCCCCGAGTCGCTCTACCTGCTGCTCACTTCGGATTCAGCCGCCGCACTGCGCACCGTCGAAACCGTCATCATCGACGAAATTCACGCGCTCGTGCCCACCAAGCGCGGAGCCCATCTCGCTCTCAGCCTCGAGCGCCTGGAAGCCATCACCGCGAAACCGCTTCAGCGCATCGGCCTCTCCGCCACGCAGCGTCCACTCGAAGAGGTAGCCCACTTCCTTGGCGGAGTCGACACCTCGAGGCCGCAGAAGAATCAGTCCGAGTCAACCGACACCGTAACCGAATTCGAGCATGAGTGGACCAGCGACGACGAAGCCGCGCAGCGCTTCCGCCCTGTCACCATCGTCAACGCCAGCGAGCCCAAGAAGCTCGAGCTGCGCATCGAGGTCCCGGTCGAAGACATGGCCAAGCTCGGCCAGATCGAAGAGCTGCCCAGCGGAGCTGCCTCGCAGGGCCCCAAGCGCACCTCCATCTGGTCTGCGATCCATCCGCGCCTGCTCGCAATCATCCTCGAGCGCCAGTCGACCATCCTCTTCGTCAACAACCGCCGCACAGCAGAACGATTAGCAGGAGCCATCAACGAGCTTGCCCAGGAGCAGGGGATCACCGGAACCCTCGCCCGCGCCCATCACGGCTCGCTCGCCGCATCGCAGCGCTCCGAGATCGAAGAGCAATTAAAGGCCGGAGCGATACGTGCTCTCGTCGCGACCTCCTCGCTCGAACTCGGCATCGACATGGGAGCCGTCGATCTCGTCATCCAGATCGAAGCGCCGCCCTCGGTCGCAAGCGGCATGCAGCGCATCGGCCGCGCCGGCCACCAGGTCGGAGCGGCCAGCGAGGGAGTAATCTTCCCCAAATTCCGCGCCGACCTCATCGCCTGCGCCGCCGTCACCCGCGCCATGCACGAGGGCCTGGTCGAGTCCACGCGCTACCTGCGCAACCCGCTCGACGTGCTTGCCCAGCAGATCGTCGCCACCGTCGCGCAGCCGCCAGCGCTTGCCGTTCCACCCAGAAAAGGCGAGCAGCCGCCTGTGCCCGAAGTCTCAGCCGAAGCGCTCTACGGCCTCATTCGCGGAGCCGCGCCCTTCGCATCGCTCACCCGCTCCGCCTTCGATGGAGTGCTCGACCTGCTCGCCGGACGCTACCCCTCCGACGAGTTCGCAGAGCTGCGCCCGCGCATCACATGGGATCGAGTCGCCAACATCATCACTCCGCGCGAGGGCGCAAAGAGCCTCGCCATCCTCAACGGTGGAACCATCCCCGATCGCGGCCTCTACGGCGTCTTTCTCTCCGGAGCTGAAAAACCCATCCGCGTCGGAGAGCTCGACGAAGAGATGGTCTTCGAAACACGCACCGGCGAGACCTTCGTCCTCGGAGCTTCGACCTGGCGCATCGACGAGATCACCCACGACCGCGTCCTCGTATCGCCCGCACCCGGCGAGCCCGGCAAGATGCCCTTCTGGCACGGAGACACCGCCGGCCGTCCGCTCGAATTCGGCCGCCGCATCGGCGCACTTATTCGCGAGCTGCGCGACCTGCCCCGCAACGCGGCATTGAGCAGGCTCGTCCGAGAACACGATCTAGACCCGCAGGCAGCAGAAAATCTCATCCGCTTTCTCGCCGACCAGGAAATTGCAACCGTCACGGTGCCAGATGACCGCAACATCGTCATCGAGCGGGTTCGCGACGAACTGGGCGACTGGCGTGTCTGCGTCCTCACGCCCTTCGGCTCGCGCGTTCACGCGCCATGGGCCATGGCCGTCACCGGGCGCATCCGCGCGTCAGGTGGACCCGACGTAGAAACCATGTGGGCCGACGATGGTTTCGTCATCCGCTTTCCCGATACCGACACGCCACCCGATCCTGACCTGCTCATGCTCGACGCGCAGGAGGCGACCGACCTTGTGCTGCGCCAGCTCGGTTCGACAGCTCTCTTCGCGGCGAAGTTCCGCGAGTCCTCGGCACGCGCCCTGCTGCTACCGCGTCGCCGCGCCCAGGGCCGCGCACCGCTCTGGCAGCAGCGCAAACGTGCCTATGATCTGCTGGCTGTCGCCTCGCGCTATCCCTCGTTCCCCATGCTGCTCGAGGCCTATCGCGAATGCCTGCGCGATGTCTTCGACATCCCGGCCTTCCTCGAAATCCTGCGCAACATCGAGCGCCGCGAAGTGCGCACGCACGTCGTCGATTCGCGCACGCCGTCGCCCTTCGCGTCATCGCTGCTCTTCAGCTACGTCGCCAATTACATCTACGACGGAGACGCACCGCTCGCCGAACGCCGCGCCCAGGCGCTCTCCATCGATCAGGACCAGCTTCGCGACCTGCTCGGCGATGCCGACCTGCGCGAGCTGCTCGATGCCGAAGCCATCGCCGAAGTCGAAGAGCAGGTGCAGATGCTGCTCGAGACGCAGCGCGTTCGCTCCGCCGACGGCATTCACGATCTGCTTCTGCGCCTCGGCGATCTCCCCCGCGCAGAGATCACAAAGCGCCTCGCAAGCGAAGACCTCATCCAGTCGCTCGACCGCCTGCAACGCGCCCGTCGCGTGCTCGAAATCAAGATCGCCCGCGAGAAGCGTTATATCGCTGTCGAAGACGCCGCGCGCTATCGCGATGCCCTCGGCGTTCCGCTGCCGCCGGGCATTGCAGCATCGCTGCTCGAGCCGGTGAGCCATCCGGTGCTTGAGCTGCTGCGCCGCTACGCCCGCACCCACGGCCCATACACCACGCAGGAAGCAGCCGCACGCTTCGGCCTCGACCTGCAGCCGGTTGAAGCCGCGCTTCGCCAGCTCGTGCTCGACGGGCGCATCGTCGAAGGCGGCTTCCGCCCCAGCGGAGTTCATCGCGAGTGGTGCGATGTCGAAATCCTGCGCCAGATCCGCCGCAAATCACTCGCACGTCTTCGCAAAGAGATCGAGCCGGTCGAGCAGCAAATGCTTGCGCGCCTCGAAACCCACTGGCAGGGCGTGCTACAGAAGCGCCGCGGCCTCGATTCATTGCTAGACACCATCGAGAGCCTGCAGGGTGCGCCAGTCCCCGCATCGCTGCTCGAAACATCCGTACTGCCATCGCGCATCCAGCGTTACTCGCCCTCCGATCTCGACACGCTCATCGCCGCCGGAGAAGTCGTCTGGTGCGGCTTCGATCCGCTCGGCGAACACGACGGACGCATCGGCCTCTACCTCGCCGACAAGCTCTCATCGCTGCTGCCACCGCGCCCGCCACGCGAAGCCACACCGCTTACAGAGAAGGAACAGGCCATCCTCGCCGCGCTCTCCGCCAACGGAGCCATGTTCTTCGCGCAGCTTCACGACGCCCTCGGAGGCGGCTATCCCGGCGAAGTTCTCGACGCACTCTGGAGCCTCGTCTGGCGCGGCCTCATCACCAACGACACCTTCCACGCATTGCGTTCCTACGTGGCGAAGCCGTCTACCTCGCGTCCAGCAAAGCGCCAGCACAACCTGCCTGCCTTTCGCTCACGCCGCACCACGCCGCCAAGCGCGCAGGGCCGCTGGACACTCGTTCCTCAACCAGACCGCAGCACACCCGCAGCACAGACCGAGTGGAGCCACTCCCTTGCACAACAGATCCTCAACCGCCACGGCATCGTCACCCGCGAAACCATCACGCAGGAAAACATCTCCGGCGGCTTCAGCGCCGTGTATGACGTGTTGAAAGCACTCGAAGAGAGCGGACGCATCCGCCGTGGCTATTTCGTCGCTGGTCTCGGAGCGGCACAGTTCGCGCTGCCCTCCGCCGTCGATCTGCTGCGCTCGCTGCGCAACAACACGCAACCCGAGAAGCCGGAAATCGTAACACTCGCTGCGACAGATCCCGCAAACGTCTACGGATCCATCATCCGTTGGCCAGCATCCGATGCTTTGCAGATAAACGCCGAAGTGGTTGCGCGCACGTTAACCCGCAGCGTCGGCGCATCCGTTATCCTGCGTAACGGAGAGCTCATCGCCTACCTGCGCCGCGGCAACCCAAACCTGCAGGTCTTTCTGCCTGCGGACGAACCCGATCGCTCCAGCATCGCGCGCGATCTCGCGAACTACCTGCGCGATCGAACCCAGGAAGAGATGCGCAGCGACGAAACGAATCGCAGCGGCATGCTCATCGCCACCATCAACGGACAGCCCGTGCATGAGCATCCGCTCGCACGCTTCCTGCTCGATGCCGGCTTCCAGCCCGCGCCCATGGGCTTCAACCTGCGCCGCATCCTGCCGTCGCCGCTGCCAAAGGAAACGGCCGTCGATGCCTGAAGGCGATACCATCTATCGAACCGCCCGCACCCTGCAAAAGGCCTTCGCAGGAACTACCATCACCGGCTTCGAGACCGCTTACGCGCAGCTCGCATCCGTCGACGACAACACGCCCATCGCCGGACGCACCGTCGAGAAAGTAGAAGCTCGCGGCAAGTGGCTGCTCATCTATTTCTCCGGCGACCTCATCCTAACCATGCACATGCTCATGAGCGGAAGCTGGCACCTTTATCGTCTCGGTGAGAAGTGGCACTGGGGTCGCAGCCACATGCGCGTCGTCCTGCGCAACGACAAGTTCGAAGCAGTTGGATTCGAGGTTCCAGTCGCGAAGTTCCACACCGCACGTTCGCTCGAACGCAACTCCGCCATCCCCAAACTAGGTCCCGACCTGCTCAAGCCAAACTTCGCCGAGGACGAAGCCAAGGCTCGCATCCGCGCACACGGCGACGACGAAATCGGCAACATGCTGCTCAACCAGCGGGTGATGGCCGGCATCGGCAACGTCTACAAATCCGAGATCTGTTTCCTCTGCGGCGTCCATCCCTTTCGCAAAGTCTCTTCGCTCAGCGAAAACGAAATCACCTGTCTCGTCGACAACGCACTGAAACTTCTCGCTGCTAACGTCAAAGAAGATTCCGGCGATCAGATCATCACCTACACCGGCATGCGCCGCACCACGCACAACGCCGATCCCTCGGCGCGAGTCTGGGTCTACGGACGCAAAAACGAGCAGTGCCGCCGCTGCGGAACCCCAATAGAAATGCGCCGCCAGGGAACCGGTGCGCGCTCGACTTACTGGTGTCCCGACTGCCAGCGCTAGCGCGTCGGCTACAATAGGCTGCATGCCACCGTCCAATGTGTCGCGACGCCGCCAGAAGGCTCCTCCTCCGGGCGATACGGGTCAGGAAGCGCTCTACCTGCGCTTTCTGAGCGAGAAGCAGGTACAGGTCGCAGTGAAGCTCCACGACTCGGAAACCGTTTTCGGATGGATCGAGTATTTCGACGACCGCATGATCCGCCTCACCCGCGAGGGCAAGCCAAACCTCTTCATCTACAAGAACCAGATCCGCACCATCACCGAGCAGGCCCGCAAAGGCATGGAACCACGCCGCCGCAGCGGCCGCAAGGAAGGTGAAGGCGCAGAATCTCATTTGGAAGTTCACCCGTGAGACATCTTTTTACCTTCGCTGAACCCGCCTCCGCCATCGCGCGCGAAGCCGGAGCGCTTTTGCGCGAGTACTACCGCCAGGGAGTCGCCACCGAGTACAAGGGTGAAGCCGACCTCGTGACGGCAGCCGATCGCGCCTCGGAAAAGCTCATCGTCGAACGCCTGCACACGCTCTTTCCCGAACACGGCGTCTACGGAGAAGAAGGAACCCGCTCCAAGCTCGACGGCGAATACCGCTGGTACATCGATCCGCTAGACGGGACCACCAACTTCGCACACGGCCTCCCGGCCTTCTGCGTCTCCATGGGCCTCGAGCGCCGCAGCGCCTCGCTCGCGCCCGAAGAGGACGGCGAACTCGTAGCTGGCATCGTCTACCACCCGCTGCTCGACGAAATGTTTCTCGCGGAAAAAGGGAAGGGAGCCACGCTCAACGGCGCGCCCATCCAGGTCTCGCGCGTGGCGACGATCGCCGAGTCGCTGGTCGCTACCGGCTTTCCCAGCCGCAAGCGCCACGAGAACCCGAACATTCACTTCTACCACCAGTTCAGCCTGCGCTCCCATGGTGTACGCCGCGCCGGCTCCGCCGCGCTCGATCTCGCCTACGTAGCCTGCGGGCGCCTCGAAGCCTTCTGGGAGTTCAACCTGAATCCGTGGGACACTTCAGCCGGGGTTCTGCTCGTCACCGAGGCCGGAGGCACGGTCACCGGTTTTGAAGGTCAGCCCTTCCGGCTCGACAGCAAAGAGGTTCTTGCCACGAACGCACTCATCCGCGAAGAGATGGTAGGCTTCTTCAAGCGCATGTTCGCCGGCCAGGATCTCGATCCGATCCTTACTCCGGCAGAATTCGCTGCCCAAAGAGCGGAAGCGGACTAAGAAATATCGCAGCGGAATCAGGGCAGGGGCAAACAAAAATAAGAGCTTAAACCCAGACGCTTTTGGTCGCTAATCTCTTTTTGCTTCAACACTATACCGCCATCTGGCGATATGTGATTACAATGGAGAAGTCATCTCCATTTATCAAAGAGGAACTACATGGCTTACGTAATTGCTGAACCCTGCATTGGAACCAAGGATACGGCTTGTGTCGATGCCTGCCCGGTGGACTGCATCCATCCAAAGAAGGACGAAGCTGGGCATGCCGAGCAGGAACAGCTTTTCATCGATCCCGTCGAGTGCATCGATTGCGGAGCCTGCGTTCCGGTCTGCCCGGTATCGGCCATCTTCGCCTCTGACGACCTTCCGGAAAAGTGGGTCAGCTTCGCCGACAAGGCAGCCAATCACTACGGCCGCTAAACTGCCGCCTGCAAGTTTGCTCAAAAGCGCAGCCCCTCGGCTGCGCTTTTCCTTTTACCCTGAATCTAAGCAGAAATGAAAAGGAACCGTACGATGAAGAACCGACTTCTCCCCGCCATCGCCGCTATGCTTCTGTTCGCCGCCCCATCCATTCTTTGCGCGCAGGATGGCCCGCCCAAGATCCAGATGGTCAACTATGTTGGTTCCGTCCAGGGCAGCGTGGATGCCAGCAGCTCCAAGGCCGGCGACGCCGTCAAGCTGACCATCCTCAATGATGCCAAGCTCAATGACGGCACAGATGTCGCCAAGGGATCGATCCTCGAAGGCCACATCGACTCCATCACCCCATCAGAAAAGAAGTCCGATTCCAAAGCCACTCTCACCTTCGACAAGATCAGCGTCAATGGCAAGGAGATCCCCATCCGCTCGTGGATCCTCAACGTAGGAACCGGCAGCTCGAACGGCTCGCAATCGCTCAAGAAGATTGACGGCCTTACCTCCGCCTACTCCGCGCAGGAAACCACCTCCGGCACGCTGACGCAGAAGAAGAAGGACATCAAGCTCACCGATTCCACGCAAATGGTGGTGACGGTAGCGGTCATCCCCGAAGGTGTCACGATTCAGCAGTAACGAATACCGCCATTCCACGAAAACGCGGGTGCCCCACATCTCGCTTCTGAGATGTGGGGCCTCGATCTCCAACCCAACAGACAAGTGGCAGGAAACAGACCGAATCCCATGTCTCAAAGCGAGACTTGGGGTACCCGAACCGGATGGAGCGGGCTTGTGAAAGGGGACGGCTTCAGCAGTGCCGCCTGGCCAGCGAATAAAAGGGGGCATCGGCTCCTGAGGCACGAGTCCATCCGTTGCCAGGCTTGTAGAATCAGCCTATGAAACAGCCCCACTCCGAGAAATCATCCAAAGAGTTAGCCGGCGAAACCGCCAATCGCCTGTGGGAGTCCTTGCAGGAAGCCCTGAAGCGCGATCCTTCCATAACCGGCTTCGCCGTGCTTCCCAAAGATGAACTGCTCGACGCCGAACACGAGAACATCCCACGCTTCGATCCAGAGGACTATCCATTCCTGCACCAGGTGATCGGATATCTCGTCGAAGAAGGCGGCCTCGAAGAGTCCGACGAATACGGAGACGAAGCCGAAAGCTACCGCCTCGCACCCGAGTTCATAGAGTCCCTCCTCGCCGAAGAAGAGTAGACCGGGTGGCCCATTCAAGCCAAAAGCGGCTTGAATGGGCCACCCAGGAAGCAAGAACAGAAATGCCCCGGAAAACCGGGGCATTTCTGTTAGCAAACCAAAGATCGCGACCAAAGGAAGCGCCAGGATCCTTCACACAAGCAAGGAAGGCGCCAAAGGCGCGAACGCCTGGACGGCCAGTCCTAGAACTGGTTCCAGAGGAACTGGTTGTAGACCTCGTGGTGGAACTGGACTTCCGAGGGCTTTACGAACGTGCCCAGGAGGCGCGGGCAGCGGTCGGCCGAAGCCTGCTTGAGGTCTGCGAAACGAGCCTTGACGTCTTCGCCGAGCAGCTTGGTGGTCCAGGAGGCGTTGCGGAAGTTCTCAATCGCCGTGTAGATGTTGTCGGGCAGGTAGCGCTCTGCCTGGCGCAGGTTCTCGAGCTTCGCGGTGTCGCCGTCGAGGCCGGACTTGAAGATCGAGTACAGCACCATGTAGGGGTTCGCATCCGGAGCCACCGAGCGTACTTCGACGCGCGACGACTTCTCGTTGCCGATCGGAATACGGACCATCGAGCCGCGGTCAACAGCCGAAGCCTTGATCTGGTTCGGAGCTTCGAAGTGCGGATCGAGGCGGCGATACGAGTTCACGCTCGAGTTCATCAGCAGACAGATGTCATTGCCGTGCGTCAGAATGCGGTCGACGAAGTCCCATCCAAAGCTCGAGAGCTTTTCCTCGCCCTTCGGGTCCCAGAACAGGTTCTTGCCTTCCTTGGTGATCGACATGTTGGTGTGCATGCCGCTGCCGTTCACGCCCACAACCGGCTTCGGCAGGAAGCTCGCCGTCATGCCCATCTGCGTCGCCACCTGGCGGCAGATCAGCTTGTAGAGCTGGATCTGGTCGGCAGCCGTCACCACGTCGCCGTAGGTGTAGTTGATCTCGAACTGCGAAGGAGCCACTTCCGGATGGTCCTTCTCGTTCTCGAAGCCCATCGCGCGCTGAATCTCGGCAACCGAGTCAATAAAGGTGCGCAGCGGATCGCCCGGCAGCGAGTGATAGTAGCCGCCCGTGTTTACGTAGTCGAAGCGGCCCTTCTCAGGGAACTTCTTCTCGGCGTCGACGCCTTCGAACAGGAAGCCTTCAATCTCGTTCGCGGCATTCAGGTTGTAGCCGTTGTCCTTGAACTGCGTTGCTGCGAAAGACTTCAGCACGCCGCGCATGTCGCCGGTGTAGGCAGAGCCGTTCTTGTCGATCACTTCGCCGAAGACCAGGGCCTTGCCGGCGCCGAAGATATCGGCCGGAGCAAAGTAGAAGGCGCTCCAGTCAATGCCGAGGCGAAGATCGCTCTCGCGTTGCGCGGTAAAGCCGCGGATCGACGAGCCGTCGAAGGTCAGGTTGTCGAAGCTCTTCACCAGGAACTTCTTGTCGTAATCGAGCGTGTGCAGGCGGCCTTCGAGGTCGCTGAACATGACGGTGACGGCCTTGATGCCCTTCTGGTCCGTCAGATACTTGAGGCGCTCTTCCTGGATCTTGTCCGCGGCCACGCGCTGCTTGCGCTGCTCTTTGGCCTTGAGGTTGAGCTCTTCCAGCTCTTCATACGACAACGACAGAAAATTACGAAGTTCAGTCGACATGGATCTCCTTCAGTTGAATGATCAAACACAGCCACACCGCGATTTCCTGCAGTTCACAAAGGAGAGCTGCTGACTGGGGTCGAATCAAGGTTGGCACGCGCACTTCCAGACTAAATCCAGCCGTTCCAAAGGCCCTACAGGTATAACCAAAACTAATTCTACGCATGGAAAATATTTATCGCTAAACTATGCTGTTAGCTTCGTCCAGATCGACCCTGCTCCTGCTACACACATTGGGTGCGCCGCAGAATGCCGAAGATGCTGTTCGGAAATGATCCCCCGTGAAAGGCCTGCCAGGCGGGTGACGAAATTGGAGCAGGAGAGGTCATTTGATCGGGACCGCCGCGACCGCCGCCGTTTAAATCGCCGTTCTGAAAAAAAGTCGGCGGAGATGGGAAAATTGATTCCCGGGCTGTGCATACACGGTCGGAGGCTCAACAATGATCTGGCGCGGTGTTCGAGCAGAGGGGGACGCACTTGCTTCGGGAATTGAGCTTTGTCCCGGTCTCGAGTCGGACCCACCATCCAGCACGTCGTTTCTACGCCAGCTCCGTAATCGATTTCTCTCTGACGAAGAGCTCGCCGCTGAGCTGGGCCGGGGCAATGCCGATGCGTTGACGGCTTTATTCAAGCGGCATGGCGCGCTCGTCTTCTGCATCGCCCGCCGCATCCTGCGCAACGATGCCGAGGCCGAAGACACAGTCCAGCAAGTCTTTCTGGATGTCTACCGTGCGATCCGGCGCTTCGACCCTGCTAAAGCTTCTTTCAAAAGCTGGCTGATGATGTTTGCTTATCAGCGCATGTTCAATAGCCGCCGCACCCAAATGTCCAGCCGGTTCTTTGACACAGATACTTACGATGACGAGCTCTGCCATGCCGGCTGCGCGACGCACCCCGTTGCTGACAACGCCATCCTTGTTGAACAGGTTTTGCGTTTACTCTCGCCGCGCCAGAAACGAACAATTGAGTTGGTGTATAGGGAAGGGCTTACGGCCGATGAAGTCGCAGCTCGAACCGGCGAGAGTGTTCGCGTCGTCAGGCATAACCTCTACCGCGGGCTGGATAAGCTGCGAAAAGCCTTGGGAGTGGCGCAGGCAGTCGTCCCCAGAACGACCGGAAGGAAATCATGATCGCTGAACACAGCTATTACGAACGCCTTTTAGCCCTGGCATGTGCCCGCGAGCTCTCATATGGAGAAGCCCTCGAACTTGGGGAACATATGGACGATTGCCTGGAGTGCCGTCGGCAGGCAGGTGAGCTAGAAGCTCTTCGTCGCCGTCTCTTTCTTCGATTTACTGCGGAAGCCAGGGGGCAAAAGCCGCCTGCAGGCATGAGTGAACGATTCATCAGGCGTGCCGTTCTCAGTGGCGTTCCCCTTCGCAACCCTAATTGCAAATCTTCGGCGGTCCGTCTGCGTCAAGCTGTTGTTGCGATGACAGTATTCACCGCCCTCTCGATTGGCTGGACCACTGTAGTGTCCAGAAATTTCCTGAATCGGGAAGATGCAGCTGCAGAGTTGGCGCCAGCTGCATCTCGAGTAGGCCAGGCTGAACCTCTTTCAGTACAGCCGATACAAAATGAGGCAGCGCAGACTGCGGATCGGACAAGGCATCTGAGCGTTCGCGTGTTGAGTTTTCACCGTGATGGCGGCTTTTCCTCTGCCATGCTCACACAGAAACGAGGCAATTCTGGAGTAGTGCCGTCGCTTGGTTCGGTCAGCACTCATCCATCCGCCGCGGGTGTGTTTCATCCTGTATTGAATTTTCGTCAGTCTTTTCCGGCCCTGGACTTCAACTCAGTTCCGCGCAAACCAGAAGCTGCGAATCATCCCGTATTTCGTTGCAGCTCAAGCTTACTGTCCGTGGCATTTTTGAACCACGAAGATCCTTCGGGTCACAACCTGGTAAGAACTGAGTTTCCGATTATCTACAGCTCCGATGCATGGCAACTTCGCTAAATAAATAGAAGAGGCATGACACTCATGAAATGGTTTTCGACCATCGCGATCGGCTTTGTGCTCATACCTGCGCTCGCACAAGGACAAACCGCAGGCACACTTGCGCCGGCTCAGGCAAGTCTCGTAAAAGTCGCAACTGTGAACTTCAGTGCGGCTGTGCTGGCCACGGGCGAAGCTCGACATGATCTGGCCGCATTGCAATCGAAGTATGCGCCCAGAGAGGCTGAACTTCAGAGGTTGAACGATGCTGTGGAAGCGCAGAAGAAACAGCTTAGCGCTGCCGAAAACCAGTTGAGTGATAGCGAGCGGAACAACAAAGCCGAGGATCTGAGCAATAAAGAAAAGCAGCTTCAGAGGGAAGCTGAAGACTTCAGAAACGACTCCCAGTCGGACTCGCAAAAGGTTTTTCAGCGTGTGGCGCAGAGGCTGTATCCACTACTTCAGGACTACTCACGGCAGCACGGCTATTCCCTTGTTGTCGAGCGAGGTTCAGATGCAAATCCCATCGTCTGGTATGCAGACAATGGGATCGACATCACAGAACTGGTTGCAAAAGCCTACGATGCGAAGTTCGGGAAAACCGCTCTTCCCGACAGCCCAGCCACGACTGCTCCCAGCGGCTCGTCGAAAACTCCACACAGGGACTGAGTCGACAGCCTTATGTCTTAGATTTTTTCCTTCGCCGGATCCTGACTGCTTACAAACGTATTGAACCGTCCGATCAGCGCATCGAAGGTGCTGTCGAGAAAGTACCCCGCAGTGAAAAACGTCACCGGTTGAATCGTGCCCGATAGTTTGTAGACGTGGAAGCCGATGCCCAGCGCAATCGTCAGCCATACGGTGGCGATGCGCGTCACGATGGGCACCTCGTTGACGTGGATCCACATCAGCCATTCCGAGAACGGAGTCACATCGTCGCCGCGTCCGATGGGCCATGCATCGGGGTTGAAGCCAAGTCAGCTGCCCGGGTACAGGAAAAGCGCAATCAGGCCGAAGCCCAGCAGCATCGCTACAACGGCAGTCACCTATGCTTGCGTCTCTATCGAACTCGTGGCTGCCAATACGTGGCGAATCGGTGCACATCCACAGCTGCGCTTTGGTATTTCTACCCTCGCACGACCATGCCTGATATGAGTGGATGAACGCCGATTTCAGCATCCTCGAGGAGAAGCCTGCCGCCCGGCGGGTGTGCTTTCAAATCGATTCCCGAGTACTCGCCCACACGCGATTCCGTAACTGTACTGAAAGGCTGCACGGATTTGCCATGCCCTTTTGCTCTTTCGAAGGTTTTAGCCGAACTAACCTTCGAGTCGACGCCTTCGCGCCGCTTTGCCCCAGCGAGCTCGTAACCGAACGGATGACCCTGCCGTTCGGCTTCCTTCGGATCGTTCGCCATTTCGTTACTCCTTGCCTGCCAAGATCACACTGACTGTATGGCAGTTATTTCTGCCGTTCCACCTGGACCGCTGGAGTCTGTTGCTCGAAGCGCAACTAGGAAGCCATTGCCTTTTGCTTCGGTCGCAATATCGAAAACGCGCGAAACATCTTCAACCGTGTCACCCAGGAGACGTCGCCACCCGACATAGCCCAGGTCCACATACGTAAACTCCATCCACGCGGAGCCCCCGCCAGCGAAGACATTGATCACTTTAGCGTTATAGCCTGTCCAATGACTGTCGTCCCAAGCAGACATTTCGACCTCCTCTTTGCGATTTCCAAATTTTCGTCTTCAACCGAGAAATGCACCCTAAGACGATTGCGAACAGCCGGACGCATCCTAGTGCTAAACAGAGACAGCGTCAATAGAAATATCCCCGATCGCGGTCCGGGATATTTCGAATCTGCATGAGGAGATCGTTCTCGCACGACGCCGAAGATTATCGTTCTGCCATCGCCGCCGGAGTGCATTGTTATGTGCTGACGTTCTGTGCGGTTTGTTGCCCATGCGAAAGACGACCCAGATTGGTCTCTGTATGTCGGCCTACTGTCATTCGTACTGTCCCTGTCTACAGGTTCAGACAGTCCACATACTCTTTCGAATAGATTCCAGCAAAATAATTAGCCCCTCTCTGCCGGATCCTTGCTGCTTACAAACGTATTGAACCGCCCGATCAGCGCATCGAAGGTGCTGTCGAGAAAGTACCCCGCAGTGAAAAACGTCACCGGTTGAATCGTGCCCGATAGTTTGTACACGTGGAAGCCGATGCCCAGGGCAATCGTGAGCCATACGGTGGCGATGCGCGTCACAATCGGCACCTCGTTGACGTGGATCCACATCAGCCACTCCGAGAACGGAGTTACATCATCGCCGCTACGAGTCAGCTTCACGCGGTCGAGGATCCAATGCGCGAGCACACCCAGCAGCACCAGCACATAAGCCGAGCTCAGCGCGTGGCCTTCGCCGCGTCCGATGGGCCATGCATCGGGGCTGAAGCCAAGCCAGCTGCCCGAGTACAGAGAAAGCGCGATCAGGCCGAAGCCCAGCAGCACGGCGACAACGACAGCAACCACGCTCAGCATCTGCCGCCCCACGCGCCGGTCGGCCTTGATCACCTTTGCATGCTTCAGGTCCACCAGCCCGGAGATCACCACGCTTTGCGGAGCCAGCCAGGCCAGTACCTTAAGCGTGGCCTCGTCGGTTGGCAACTGATCGCGAAATGTTGCGAGAAAATCGAGGCTGGTACCGATCCGGTAGTTTTTCAGGTACTCGTCCAGCTCGTCAGGAATCGTCTGGCAGGCGCAGACGAAAACCAGCTGATCGAGTGTCTCGAGGCTCGCCTTTCCGATCCGGAACAGCTCGGCCACCGGAGCCGTTGCCGGATCCAGCGCATTCCACAACTGCTCCAGGTCATCCCACGCATTGCTCACCTGGGTCAGTTCGCGCGCGTAGCGGGCTACCCAGCTGGCATCGAGTGTGCGCCAGCGGCCTATCGCCAAGGCCCGCTGCCTCGCATCGCCTATTTCGTTAATAAGGATTGAGGAAATATCAGCGAATGCCCGCCGGAAGCCGGCCTGGTCGCTCGTCATTCCCAGTGCGGCGGCATCGGCAATGCGCTCGCGAAGGCGCAGGCCCTCGGCATTCGTATCGCGAAAGTATTCGATGATCTCGGGAAGCACCGACTCCGGATCATCCGACCCGCTGCCAGCGGATGCCGCAGCGTAATTTTTTAGCATGGCTGGCGTAAGCACGACGAGTTATGCCTCCACGAAGGGTTGTCAGAGAATCGAGCAGAAGAGTGGTCGCAGTAGATAACAACCCGGCAGCAAATGCAAGCCGCAAAAAATGAGCGGCCCGGTCAGCTTATCCGGTTATCCGCTACATGGTAATGCGGGTCTTCGAGTACATTCACCTCGATCACCCCGCGTGCCTTCTCAAGCAGTTGCTGGCAGTCCACACTCAGGTGACGCAGGTGCAGCCGTTTGCCCATCCGTGCGTAGCGCTCCGCCAGCGCGTCGATCGCCTCCAGTGCCGAGTGGTCCATCACCTTCGCATGGAGAAACTCGACGACCACATCTTCCGGATCGTCGGCCGGAGTAAACAGCGTTCGAAACTGCGCGGAAGACGCAAAGAACAGGCTTCCGCGCAATTCGTAGATCTTCCATCCGTCCGCGCCTGTCTTCGTAGTTGCGGTGATCTGCTTCGCGTGCTCCCATGCAAAGACCAGGGCGGCAATCAACACCCCAAGAATCACCGCCCGCGCAAGATCGGTGAAGACCGTGACCAGCGTCACCGCGACAATAACAAATGCATCCGCGCGGGGAATCCTGCCCAGTACGCGCAGGCTCGCCCATTCAAACGTCTTCTCCGAAACAACAAACATCAGGCCGACGAGCGCGGCAATCGGAATCCGCTCGATCAGCGGCGCTCCGAACAGGATGAAGCTCAGCAGGCATAATCCAGCCACGATGCCCGACAGCCTGCGCCGTGCCCCTGCCGTCACGTTGATCATCGTCTGCCCAATCATCGCGCAGCCGCCCATCGCGCCAAAGAAGCCCGAAGTGATATTTGCAGCACCCTGCGCAAGGCATTCGCGATTGGGGCGCCCACGAGTGTCGGTAATCTCGTCGACAAGGTTCAGCGTAAGCAGAGTTTCGATCAGGCCGACACCCGCGAGAATGAACGCATATGGCAGAACGATCTTAAGGGTCTCAAGATTCCACGGCACCGCGGGAATATGAAACCTGGGCAATCCACCGTGGATTGACGCCAGGTTGCCGACCGTCTTCGTATGCAGGCCGGTAAAGATCGTAAACAAGGCTACTGCCACAATAGCCGCGAGCGAGGAGGGAATCGCCGTTGTCAGCTTCGGCAGCGCGTAGATAATCACCATCGTGACCGCGATCAGCGCCAGCATGATAAGCAGCGGAGAGCCCGTCATCCAATGGCCATCTGACTTCAAATGACCAAGCTGCGCGCGGAAGATCACGATCGCAAGACCATTCACAAAGCCCAACATCACCGGATGCGGCACCATGCGAATGAACTTGCCCAGTTTGAGCAGGCCAAATACAAGCTGCAGTACACCCGCCAGCACAATTGCCGCGAACAGATACTCCACGCCATGCGTTGTCACCAGCGCGACCATCACCACCGCCGTCGATCCGGTTGCGCCGGAGATCATCCCCGGACGCCCGCCAAACGCCGCCGTGATCAGGCACATAATGAAGGCGGCATACAAGCCCACCAGCGGATTTACATGCGCGACAAACGCAAATGCAATCGCCTCAGGCACAAGCGCAAGGGCGACCGTAAGTCCCGACAGCAGGTTCGTCTTGATTTCAGGTACAGTCATTCGTGGCGATTCAGGCACGGAAATTTCCTCAGCGCTTTGTGCATAACAAAGCCGGATGAAGTAAAAATTGCAAAGGACGGACCAATCGAAAAATTGGCGATGTGTTCAGTATAGATGAACACATGCGATCTATGAAAACGGCATGCCAGTAAAGAAAAAGTCCAAAGACGCGCCCGCACGTCATCTCGGCGAAGCCCTAAGGGAGAAGCGCGAGAGCCTCGGTATTTCACTGCGCACGTTGGCTGCTCGCCTGGATTTTTCTCCCAGCTTCATCTCGCAGGTCGAGAACGGACTGGCGTCTCCATCCATCGGATCGCTCGAAAAGATTGCCGGTGCCCTCGAGATGAGCCTCGCCGAACTCTTTCGGCCCAGCGGCTCGCACACGAAGTCGGGAATCGTCCGCTCCAGCGAACGTCCGGCCATTCGCAGTGAATGGTCGCAGGCTGAGATCGAAAGCCTGCTCTCACGCCACGACGTTCAACTCGAGCCGATGCTCGTAAAACTCGCGCCTGGCGGCAGCAGTGGCAAGCATCCCCACGCCTCGGCGCGTGAGCAGTTCGCCTACATCGTTGCCGGAGCCGTTACCCTCACGCTCGATGGCGTAGACCAGGTCCTTAAAAAAGGAGACGCCGTTTCCATTCCGGCTGCTGCGGCTGTTCGCTGGCAGAATCATGCCCGGTCAGCGACGCAGATTCTCATTGTGTCGCAGGCGGTAAAGATCTTCCCGTCAGGAAAAAACTCAAAGTAGTCAAACGAAGCGGCTAGTCTTCGCAGGCATCCTCAACACGCAGCAGCGCCTTCAGCAGGTCGCCGCCCGGTCCGCCGGTTTCACCGAACAGGCGGCTTTGCACGTCGATTACAACGGGCAGCGCCGCTCGCAGCGAGCGCAGTCCTGCGGCGGTCAACACAATATGCTTGGCTCGCGGATCGGCAGGGCTACGCGTCCGTTGAATCAGTCCCTTGGCGTCAAGACTCTTGAGCATCAGTGAAACCTGCATCGCATGGATCTCTCCAGCACGCGCTATTTCAGCTTGCGTAACCGGCTCACCGCTTCGTCCAAGCCACCCCGCCATCGCAAGAGTGGTGAATTGCAGATGCGTCAGGTCCAGAGGCTCAAGCGCGCGATCGATCTCACGAATATAGCGATGCAGCACCCGCCACAGCACAAAGCCGACAGCTTTTTCCGGTGCGCCAAGAGAGACCGTCTGGAAGATCTCGTTGAGAGCGCTTGTCCTGTTCTTCATGCAATTGATCCTAGACGGCTTGGCGTACGAGTACGAAAGAATCTGCCCTTCAATAATAAATACATTTACTATTTGCCCAGTCCGCGCATCAGATAAAGAGAACGTCATTCTCAAGCATCTGGACCCCAGGAGATATGGCAATGAACAATTCAAAATTGAAAATCGGTTTCGGCGATTACGATCGCACTCGCAATCTCGCCGACGGCTCCATCAAAATCGAAGGTGTTGAAGCCTCCTTTAAGAGCTACCGCATCGTAACCGAAGTCTTTGAGGCCATGGTCCGCGATCGAGCTTTCGACATCGCAGAGTTAGGACTGTCGTACTTCCTGCGCACCATGGATTTCGACGACCCGCCGTTCCTCGCCCTGCCGGTTCCGCTCGTCCGCTGCTTTCGCCACTCCGCGATCTATGTCAACGTGAACAGCGGCATCCGCAAGCCCGAAGATCTGGCAGGTAAGACCATCGGCGAGTTTGCCATGTATGGGCACGACGCCGGCGTCTGGCCAAAGGGCATCCTGGCAGACGATTTCGGAGTCACTCCCGATCAGTGCCGCTGGATCATCGGTAGCCTCGACTGGCCGATGAAACCGGTAGACTTCGTGCCGCAGCCGCATCCGGCCAATGTGGACGTGACCTTCGCTCCCCAGGGCACCGATCTTGGCAAAATGCTGGAAGAGGGAAAGATCGACGCACTTATAGCAGCGGATGTGCCGAAGTGTTATCTCGACAAGTCGCCCAAAGTCGCGCGGTTATTCGCCGATCACGAAGCCACGGAGCGCGAATATTTCCAGCGTACCGGTATCTTTCCCATCATGCACCTGGTCGCGGTCCGCCGGGAACTCGCCATGCAGCCGGAACTCATGCAGGCTGTCTACAAAGGCTTCTGCGAAGCCAAGGACGCAATACGGCAACAGCAGATTAAGGGAATGGTCTTTAACAACATGGCGACAATGGTGCCATGGCTTAGCAGGTTGCTCGACGAAAACATTTCCCTGATGGGCGAGGACTGGTGGCCGTACGGTCTTGAAGCGAACCGGAAGACCATCGACACTTTCCTCCGCTATCACTTCGAGCAGGGCCTCTCGAAGCGGCATCTCACCTGCGAAGAGATCTTCGCCCCAGGCATCATGCACACCTGAGGGCATATCGTTCACTGATACCCTGAAATCATGATCGCCCACCAGGCCGAAGCCCTCGTTCTGCGCACCTGGCCTGTGCAGGAGGCCGATCAGATAGTCTCGCTCTTTACCCGCGACCAGGGCAAGCTCAAAGGCATGGCCAAATCGGCGGCGAGGTCCCGCCGCCGATTTGGCGGAGCACTTGAGCCCATGACCCACGTCGTCGCCCATTACGTCGAGAAGCCACGGCAGGAGCTTGTCCGCCTCGACTCCTGCGAGATCCTCAGCTCACCGCTCTCCCAGCCAGTCGACTACCGCCGCGCCGCCGCGCTCGCCTTCTATGCAGAAGTGCTTGAAGAGACCCTGCCGGATCATGACCCGCAGGACTCCGTTTTTCGCCTGGCGCTGACGGTTCTCGAACACACCCGCACTGACTCCATCTGGCTACCCGTAACTTACTTCGCGTTGTGGATGATCCGCCTCATGGGCTGGATGCCGGACATAGAACGCTGCACCCTATGCGGACGACCCTTCGGCAATGAATCCGCCTGGTTTCTCGCCGGCTCCGATGGGCTCGTCTGCGGCGACCACAGCCATCCCGCCAGCCGCGCCCTGTCTCCTCAGTCTCTCGCCATCGCAGGGCGTTTCTTCCGCACCCCCATCGCCGGGCTGGTCTCCGAAGACTGGCCGCCGAATCGAGCTGCCGACCTGCGCCGCTTCGCCTTCCAGTCGCTCGAACGGCATCTCGAAAGAAAGCTACGCTCCACCCAGGCGCTGAAAGCATAGGTTGGTCAGACACAGCTGCTAGCTCCTAAACCGCCGCACACTGTAAGCAATCGGCAAACCCATGACCACCATATGCACACTGAGCCCCATCAGCAGGTCATGCAGTGTATATGGACCACGCGCATGCAGAGCCGACAGCGGAAGCACAACTAGGTTCATGACCTCTTCCACGATGGCGCCATAGATCAACCCGCAGATCAGCGGATACTCCACAAGAAAACGCAGCCTCCGGCTCGCGGCGTAATAAACGCCGGCGAAGCTTAATGCGATGAAATAGTGCAGCAGTACACCCAGGGCATAAGTCCACGCCCCGCCATGGAAGGCTCGCTGGCCGATAAGTCCTCCGGCAATCGAAAGAGGGATATCCCATCCGAAGAGCAGGCAGGCCTGGGTCAGGTCGAGCGTTCCGGCAATGGCACCTCCAATGGCAATTGCCATCGGAAAATGGTATTTCGTCATCCGTAGAGTCCTCGCTTTCAAGCCGAACCCTATCCCGGAGTCAGCCAAAACCGCCCTGAAACACCCTGAATCGTTCTGAAATCCACATTCCGTCCATCTCCAGACGCTTGTTTCCGGGCATTCTGGTACAAACAGAAGGTCACTCCCATGGAAACCGAACCCCAGAAGCGTATTTGCATTGGCGAGTGGATCGTCGATTCCGGCACTGGAACCATCAGCCGAAACGGGGAGTCGACCCGGCTCGAAGTACGCACCATGCGCCTGCTTCTGGCGCTCGCCGCGCGCCCCGGGGAAATCGTCAGCAGCGAAGATCTGTTGGCCGATGCGTGGTCGGGTGTAACCGTCTCACAGGATTCCGTCTACCAGGCTATTGCTTCGCTCCGCCGCCTGCTTGGAGACGATCCCAAACAACCGGCCTACATCGTGACGGTACCCCGCCTCGGCTACCGGTTGATCGCGCCGGTAACCGCTCCGAGACAGGAAACGCCGCCCGCTGCATTACCCCGCCATCGCCGCCGCGACCTGGCTATCGCCGCCATGGCTGCGTCGCTGATCCTGGTTCTGGGCGGCCTCTTCTTTTATCCACGCATTTTCAGCGCCCACCGGCACCAGTCCGCCGCCATCGCCGTGCTGCCGTTCCTCGATCTCACGGCGGGCATGCAGGAAGAAGAATTTGCTGACGGCATGACCGAGGAGCTGATCGACGACCTTAGTAAGCTGCACGGCCTTCATGTCTCGGCGCCGACTGCCGTCTTTTATTACAAGGACAAGCAGCTTCCCTTGGCCGACATGGCCAGGTCGCTGGATGTGGCGTACGTGGTAGACGGGAGCGTTCGGAAGTCGGGAGATCGCGTCCGCATCGCCGTCCGGCTGGTACGCGCCCACACCGGTACAGTTCTGTGGGCCGGCACCTACGATCGTCCCTTCCACGATCGCATCCAGGTTCAGGACGAGATCGCTGCAAAGGTAGCGCAGGCTCTCGGCCAGACCTCGCTTTAACCGTCCGTAAAGGTCATCGTCCGCCCCGCACGTGTAAAATTCCCAGTAACGATTCTTACGGAAGTTCAAGTGCCAGCGACGATTACAACCGCGAAGACCTCTGCCCCATCCGAGCCGCTCACTTTCCAGCAACTGCTGTTCCGCCTGCAGAGTTTCTGGGCCGAGCGGGGATGTGTGCTCCAGCAGCCCTATGACATTGAAGTCGGAGCCGGCACCATGTCGCCCGACACCTTTCTGCGCGTCCTTGGCCCAAAGCCGATCAACATCGCCTATGCGCAGCCCTCGCGCCGTCCAGCCGACGGCCGTTATGGTGAGAACCCGAACCGGCTTTACAAGCACACCCAGCTCCAGGTCATCCTCAAGCCGCCGCCGTCCGACATTCAGGAGGTCTACCTCGCCTCTCTCGAAGCGGTGGGCATCGACCTCTCCGAGCACGACATCAAGTTTGAGGAAGACAACTGGGAGTCACCGACCCTCGGTGCATGGGGAATCGGCTGGCAGGTGATGCTCGACGGCCTCGAAGTCACACAGTTCACCTACTTCCAGCAGTGCGGTGGCATCGACCTCGATCCTATTTCGGGAGAGATCACCTACGGACTCGAGCGCCTCGCCGCCTTCCTGCAGGATGTCGATTCCATCTACGACATCGTCTGGGCTCGCGATCCGAGGACAGGAAAGGCGATCACCTATGGCGAGGTTCGCCTGCAGGAAGAGCTTCAGCTTTCCGTCTACAACTTCGAAGCTGCTGAGGTCGCCAACCTCTGGGAACACCTGCGGCTTTATGAAGCCGAATGCCAGGCGCTGATCACCAGCTACAACGACAGCTTCTCTCCAAAGCAGGAAAAGAAGGCAGAGCGCCAGGAGAAGATCCACGACCGCCTGGTCCACGACGGAGAAGAGCAGCCGGAGGAAAACATCAAGCTCCAGCAGAAGCGCTTCCCGGTGCTCGGAGCCTACGACCTCTGCCTGAAGTGCTCGCACCTCTTCAACCTGCTCGATGCCCGAGGTGCAATCTCGGTAACGGAGCGCGTCGGCGTCATCGCCCGAATTCGCACCCTGGCTGTCGGCATCGCGAAAGCCTACGCTTCACAACAGGCGGATTGAGAAACAACAGTTAGGGCAGTGCTTTAGCACTGCCATGAAAACATAGCAAGATAAGGGGCTTTAGCCCCTGAGGTTACCCACCTCGCTGGATTGAAATGAACTTTCTCCTTGAAGTAGGACTTGAAGAAATTCCCGCACGCATGATCGCCGCCGCACAGGCCGAGCTGGCGAAACGCGTCAAAGATCTGCTTGATCGCGAGCGCCTGCTCGCTGCCGATCATGACCTGCACAGCTACTCCACGCCACGCCGTATCGCGGTCCTCGTAACCAATGTCGAGGTAGCGCAATCCGATATCGAAGAACAACTTACGGGACCATCCTGGAGTGTCGCTTTCAAAAACGGAGAGCCGACTCCAGCCGCCCACGCTTTCGCGAAGCGCGCCGGAATCGATGTCGCAGCCCTGCAGAAGACCACCACCGGCAAGGGCGAGTACATCTCCGCGAAAGTGCTGCGCAAGGGCCGGACGACTTTGGAAATCCTGACTGAGCAGCTACCGAAAGAAATCGCTTCCATCTACTGGCCGAAGAACATGTACTGGCGCGCCGGGAAGCCCGAGCGCTTTGTTCGTCCAGTAAAGTGGCTCGTCGCCCTGCTCGATCACCAGATTGTTCCCGTCGAGTTCGCTGGCGTTCACGCCGCCAATCTGACCTACGGCCACCGGATCCTTCACGGCGATTCTGCACTCACCATTGAGCACGCTGCCGACTATCTCGGAGTGCTTGAAGCCGCCCACGTCACCGCCGATGTGGAGCTGCGCCGCCACCGCATCCGCAAAGATCTCGACGCCGCCACACGGGCCGTCCCCGGAGCGCGCTGGCGTGAAGATCATGCCCTGGTCGATGCTGTCACGCACCTGACCGAGTGGCCTTCGGTAATCCTGGGAGGATTTCAGCCCGAGTTTCTGGCGCTTCCCGAAGAAGTTCTGGTCACCGTCATGCGCGACCATCAGAAGTACTTCGCTGTCGAGGACGCCAGCGGAAAGCTCGCGCCATATTTCCTCGCTGTCCTGAACACCCGCCCTGACGAACGGGCAGCAGAGATTATCCGTCACGGAAACGAGCGCGTGCTTCGCGCCCGCTTCAATGACGCACGCTTCTTCTGGGATGTCGATCAGAAGATCCCTCTCATTGATCGAGTCGAGAAGCTGAAGTCCGTCACTTTCCAGAAGGACCTTGGCAGCTACTACGCCAAGACCGAAGCAAATCTGAAGATCGCCGAGTCCCTGGCCGCGCTTTCGCTCGAACGCGGAGCTTCGGTAGACCAGGCCGCTCTCGTCAAGGCCGCGGAACTGGCCAAGACCGACCTGACCGCGGAGCTGGTCAAGGAATTTACCGAGCTGCAGGGAATCGTCGGCGGTCTTTACGCACGCGCGCAGGGTCTCGGTGAAGCAGTAGCCGAGGCGATCTACTGGCAGTATTCTCCCGCCGGTATCGAGGACCCGATTCCTCCCACGACGGAAGGCCAGCTGCTCGGCCTCGCAGACCGCTTCCAGACCATCTCCGCCATGTTCGGCATCGGATTGGAGCCGACAGGTTCAAAAGACCCCTTCGGCTTGCGCCGCGCCGCCAACGGCATTGTGAAGATCCTGGCTGAGTCGAGCCTGCCGATTCGTCTCTCCGATCTGGGAGTAGCCGGAAACGATACGCTCTCGAACTTCTTCCGCGAACGTGTCGAGTTCTATCTTCGCGAGGTTAAGGGCTTCGCCTACGACGTAGTCAATGCCGTGCTGGCAGCCGGATACGACGATATCCGCGACGCCATTGCCCGCGCTGAAGCTGTCGCAGAGGTCCGCGCCTCCGCCGACTTCGCCGCCATCTCCGTGGCGTTCAAGCGTATTAAGAACATTCTGCGGCAATCTGCTGAAAAAGAATCGGTTAGCGTTAGCCAGGCGGCGTTGATCGACGCCGCTGAACGCAACCTGTTCGAACATGTCACCCGGCTCGACCCGGTGGTTTCCAGCTTCCGGCAGAAGGGCGAATACCCCGCTGCACTGGAGCAGGTCGCCACACTGCGTCCGCATGTCGACGCGTTCTTTGACAAGGTCATGGTTATGGCTGAGGACCCGGCAGTACGCCAGAATCGACTCGCTCTCATCGCGACTGTGCTCGGCAGCTTTTCATCGATCGCCGACTTTTCGGAGATCGTCACCGGCTCCTGATCGAGTACCGGAAATAGGAAAGGCCGCTTCATGGAGCGGCCTTTTTCTTTCAGCAACAGGCGTAGCTTCGGGGAATCGAACTTATGCGTCTTCTTCGCTGCTCTTGCGGCTGATAGAGGCAAGAGTGCTGGGTGCGAGGAGAATGGCGATAAAGATTGAGGCGATGATCAGATCATGCATGATGGCGATGAGCCCTTATCCGTTTCCGGTTGAAATGTCCTCTTACCTGACGCACTTAGGATCTCCTGAAGTTGTCCGCCTCTCCATAGCACTCCGGTATCGGATCGGGTCTAAAAGTGGAATCGCCGTTTCCCACTTTGGTAGCACGCACGGCAACCCCATCCACTGGATGGGCCTCTTACTGTGAAAGATTTTTGACGCTGACCGAGGAGCGCATTTATGAATACCATCAAGTTCTGGGCTGTTTTCACCGTCGGAGTTGCCGCAGGCGCAGCCGTCGCCCTGATTTATGCACCGCAGACCGGTGAAAAGACACGTCGCCAGCTTCGTCGCAGCTTTGAAGACGCAAGCGACTACATCAAAGACACCGCCGATACGCTTGGCGATCATGCTGAGAAGTATGTGAAGCGCGGCCGTGGGATCGTCGAAGACGCAGTGGAGACAGCTTCGAACGCAGTCACGGCGGCGAAGAAAGTCGTCCAGATCTAACTACGGCAACACGCGCATGCTCCGCGGGCCCGTCCGGCAAGGATGGGCCTTTTTCTTATATGCGTGAGGATCGCTTACCCAGCTTCACTTAGCGGTTTATCGATCCCGCTCAAATTGTTACTAGATAAAGGCTTAGTGGTTTCATTCAGGGTATTGAAGGCACTTTTCGATGCTCTAAGTAAGCGTGTGGTCTGGCGCCTTCGTGGCTGGAAACAAGCCCCTGTCCGAAACCCGTCCGGCAGCATTGGTTCTTCGCCACAGAAGCCGCTGATTCTTCGTAACTTATTGAGGCAACAAGATATTGACGCGCCCTCTGCATCACATTTCACCGAATGCACAGGGGTTTCGCTGCTAGCATAGGTGCCGGGCGCATAAGCCGAGGAATCGTCTCATTGGAATCGACAGAAAAACATCTGCCGTCGCTTGCGGCCTGTTACGGGCTTCTCGCATGCCTGTCTGTCGTCTCCCTTCTCTGTGTCCCGATACCGCCTTTTTCGGTAACCGATAGCAGTTTTCTCGCCAGCCTGACGGTCGCCGCCCAGGAAGTTCAGAAACAAGCGCACACTACCTGGATCGCGTTTGCCATTTTTGCGGTGGCCTGGGTCCTGTGTCTCGGCTGGGGCGTTTTTGAAATTCGCCGCAGCGGCATGGATCTCGACCGCAAGGATGGTACCTGGACCGCCGGAATGACACTTCTCGTCCTCACGGTCTCGGTCTTTTACGCGCTCGGGACGCAGGGTGAAATTGGACAGAACTTTCCCATAGCCGTGCCTGTTTCCGACGGTATCGGTGTGGCGTTCATTCTGATACTGCCGTGGCTGGTCTCGATGCGCATCGCGGGCAAGGAGCGGGAAGAGGCAAGGTGGGAAAGCGATAGCCGTCGCCGCCACGGTTTCGAGCCGTTCAGCGAGGAAAAATCGGCGGAGCGCCTGATCGAAGCTCTGACGAGTGCCAAGGTTGTTGCCGTCGATCCCCTGCCGGTGCATTCGGCGCAGAATCGGGCGCCGAACCAACCGGCCACGAAAGCCGCTGTTGCGGTCTCCGAAGCTCCTGTATCTGAGCCGGTTGACCAGCCGGTAGTGAAGACAGGCATCGCCTGGGCGATCAAAACCCCGGCTGAACCTGCAACGGCTCCCACAAGGACGGCTTCGGTAGCAGCCTCGTCTGCCGCAGCAGCCGCAGCAGTTCGTACGACGCCACAAGCGCCGGTCACAGTCTCACCGCCGGCCCCGGCCCCGGAGATTCCATCCGTAGCTCAGCCTCTCGTGAATGAGCCGGCTTCAAGCATAGTCAACGATCAGGAAAGGAAGTACATGGATCAACCGATTGAACGCACAGACGCTCCGGCAGTAACGCCCGCTGCCGCGGTGGCTTCTGTGAGCGAGGGCGCCGAGCTCTTCCGCGAAAACCTCAAGGTGCTGAACGAGAGCTGGGATGCCATCGAAAAAGCCGGCAAGGAACTGGAGCAGTGGTTCGACGCGCAGCGCAAAGCGGCAGTCGCTCACCTGGCAAGGCCGCCCCTCTCGCGTGTCGATAGCGATGAGTCTCCGCAGGCTTTTCTGAAAGAGAAGCTCGCTTCGGTCGACGCCGATTGGGCGAAGATTCGCCACGCGGCGCTCGAAATCTCGCGCTTGTTCGGCGATGTTCCGCCAGAGAAGACCTCCTAGGCGATCCATCGAGATGCAAAAAGAAAACCCCGCCTTGGCGGGGTTTTCTTTTGGGTTCAGACGCGAGATCTAGCTGTAGAGCAGGATCCCATCCGGCTTCTCGACGCCTTCCATGCCGATGGGCCGGTAGTACAGCTGGTTGTTTTCGAGATAGACCTCCAGGAAGGCCGGCCGCTCGCTGATGTTGCCGGCGATCAGGGCTTCCGAGAGCGGGTCTTCCACGTAGCGCTGCAGTGCGCGGCGCAGCGGACGCGCTCCGTAGCTGCGGTCGGTCATCGTCTTGTCGAGGATCCACTTCTTGGCGTCGTCCGTCACCGAAATGGTGATGGCCTTCTGCACCAGGTTGGCGTTCAGCTGCGCCAGCAGCAGCTCGACAATCTGGATGAGGTCGGCATCGGTCAGCGACTGGAAGAGGATGATCTCGTCGATACGGTTGAGGAACTCGGGGTTGAAGGTGCGCTTCACCTCGTTCTTCACCAGGTCTTCGATCTTCTCCATCACCATGTCTTCGCGGTCGCTCTGGAAGCCAAGACCCTGCTTCCGCTGCAAGTGCCGCGCGCCGATGTTCGAAGTCATCACGATGATCGTGTTCTTGAAGTCGACGGTGTTGCCGAGTCCGTCGGTCAACTGGCCGTCTTCAAAAACCTGCAGCAGGATGTTGAAGACATCCGGATGCGCCTTCTCGATTTCGTCGAGCAGGACAACAGAGTACGGCGAGCGCTTGACCCGTTCGGTCAGCTGTCCGCCTTCCTCGTAGCCCACGTATCCCGGAGGCGAACCGATCAGCTTCGAGACCGAATGCTTCTCCATGAACTCCGACATATCGAAGCGGATCAGCGATTTCTCCGAGCCGAAGAGGAATTGCGCCAGCGTACGAGCCATCTCCGTCTTGCCGACACCGGTTGGTCCCAGGAAGAGGAATGAGCCGATGGGGCGATGCGGAGACTTGAGACCGGCACGCGAGCGGCGGATCGCGCGAGCAAGCGCCGAGATGGCCTTGTCCTGCGAGATGACGCGCTTGTGCAGCTCTTCTTCGACGCGCAGCAGCTTCTGCGTCTCTTCTTCCTTGATCGACATGATGGGCACGCCGGTCCAACGGCTCACCACGTCTTCGATGTCTTCACGGCTGACAATGCCTGCCGTCGAGTCATCGAGGTGATACTTGTCACGCAGGGCGCGCAGGTTTTCGCGCTCCTTACGCTCTTCGTCGGAGTAGAAACGGGCTTTCTCGAACTCGTGGTTCGCAATGGCATTTTCCATGCGGTGCACGATGAACTTGATCCGCTTCTGAACCTCGGTGATCTCTTCGGGCAGGGAAGTCTGGCGCAGCTTGACGCGGGCGCCTGCTTCGTCGATCAGATCGATAGCCTTATCGGGCAGGAAGCGATCGGGGATGTAGCGGTTCGAATGCGAAACGGCGAATGCGATGGAGTCATCGGTATAGCTGACCGCATGGAACTTCTCATAGCGGTCCTTGATACCCATGATGATCTTGATCGCGTCTTCTTCGTTCGGCGGCGGAACCTTCACAGCCTGGAAGCGGCGCTCGAGTGAGCGGTCCTTCTCGATCGACTTGCGATATTCGCCCGGCGTGGTTGCGCCGATGCACTGAATCTCGCCGCGCGAAAGAGCAGGTTTCAGGATGTTGGCCGCATCGAGGGAACCCTCGGCCGATCCGGCGCCTACCAGCGTGTGCAGCTCATCGATGAAGACGATGGAGTTCTGATTCTCCATCAGTTCCTTCATGATGGTCTTGAGGCGCTCTTCGAACTGGCCGCGGTACTTGGTTCCGGCAACGATCAGCGACAGGTCGAGAGCGAGCACCCGCTTTTCAGCGAGGAAGCTCGGCACTTCACCGTCGGCAATGCGCTGCGCAAGGCCTTCTACGATAGCCGTCTTGCCGACGCCCGGCTCGCCGATCAGAACAGGATTGTTCTTGGTGCGGCGGCACAGGATCTGGACGACGCGCTCGACTTCCTGGTCGCGGCCCACCAGCGGATCGAGCTGGTTGTCCATGGCGGCCTGTGTCAGGTCGCGCGAGAACTCTGCCAGCAGGCTCGACTCGCGATTGCGCTGCTGCTGCGGAGCCTTTTCCTGCGTCGTGCGGGCCAGTTCTTCGCGAATGGCGACAAGCTTCAGGCCGCGCTCATGCAGAATCTCGGCTGCGAAGCACTTTTCTTCGCGCAGCAGGCCGAGAAGCAGATGTTCCGTACCGATGTGTTTGTGCGAGAGCCGCTCGGCTTCTTCAGCGGCATACGCGAGAACGCGCTTGCATTCATTCGAGAGCGGCAGGTCGACCGAGGTCGAAACCTTCTCCCGGATCGTGGTGTGTCCTTCAATCTGCTTGCGAATCGATTCAACCGAAGCGTGGGAACGAAGGAAGCGATTGGTCAAAACCTTGTCCTCCCGTAGGAGTCCAAGCAAAAGATGTTCCGTCTCGATGTACGGGGAGCCGAACTGGCTGGCCTCGTAACGCGCGAAGAAGATGACGCGACGTGCTTTTTCTGTATAGCGCTCGAACATGTTCCCCCTGCAAGGTGAAGGCCGTCTTCCAATCCCGGCGTAAACGCCAGGTACTCGAAACCAGCCAGTACCTTAGTCCCAATGCGCCGACCCGGACCAAAAAAGTAGCGGTCAAAGGTTAGGTTCGGCCTTCAGGCTGGGTGCGGTCGTCTGCAACCATCCCACGAAACGCCGGTCTCCCGGCAAATGCTTCCTCCGGTTACACCACCGGAGAAACGAACTCCTCAATCTCTTCCATGCGGCCCTTCTGCAGCCGCAAAACCCTGTCGCATCCAGCCGCCAGGGTCATATTGTGCGTCACGATAACAGACGTAAGCGAGTGGCTTTTGTGTAGCCGTTCGATTAATTCAAAAACTACGCCCGCGGTACGGCTGTCCAAATCCCCTGTAGGCTCATCGGCCAATAGCACTTTCGGTTCAGTGACCAGGGCGCGTGCCAGCGAAACCCGCTGCTGCTCGCCGCCCGACAGCTCTCCCGCGCGATGGGTGGCGCGATCCGCCAGTTCCACCTCGTTCAGCCAGTCTTTTGCCTTCTGTATCGCCTGCTTATGGCCCTCGCCGCGCGCGAGCAGCGGCATGGCCACATTTTCGGCAGCGGTGAACTCCGGCAGCAGGTAGTGAAACTGCCAGACATAGCCGACTTCGCGATTGCGAAAGGCAGCGGCGTCCCTGGTGGAAAGACTCTTCAAGTGAATTGAGGCGCAGTATACGTCACCCGCTGATGGGGTATCAAGAGCACCAAGGAGATGAAGGAGGGTACTCTTTCCCGCTCCTGATTCGCCTACGATGGCGAGCATTTCTCCAGTGGCCACTGTGAAGCTCAGGCCGTCGAAGAGCACCAGTTTTCCCCGGCCGGTCGTGTATTCCTTACGCAGATTGCTGACTTCGAGGACGTTGGAGCGCACGCTTGCCGCTGGTCCGCCATATACGGCAGGAGAAGATGCGCTGGGCGCGCTCGGCGTGGGTGAAAGATGCTCCATATCTATGCCTATCATCTTTTGACCCGGATGGGAAAAAAAGGATGCAACGCCGCTTTCGGCGTCACAAAAACCTGTGCAAAACTCGGTACGGAACTTATTTAGATGCAGAACTTAAGGAATTTGCGCGACGACCGGCATGGTCTTGATCTGGGATAGCTCGCGCTGCACTTTCTGCCAGGCCCCAGGGTTCTTCCGGGTGACGATCGGGGCATCGGGATCGGCATAGTACGCGAGCACATCGTTTTTCAGCTGCTCCGGCAGCGGATTTTCTGTTTTTGAAAGCCGGTCTAGCAGTTTGGCGTAGGTCTGGTCGGTCAGCGGATACCCACCCGGCCGAACCCTTGCACCCGTATCGAGATCCCGGTTCTCTATCTGCAGACTCGCGCTGTGCTGGTTTGTTGAAGCCGACCTGGCCTGATCTAACAGCTGCTCATATCGAGCCAGCGTTTGATTGACGCTGTCGAAATACATTTGTTCCGTCTGCTCGTTTGGTCCGCGAATGGCCAGGTCGGATGCAGCACCGATCTTCGGCACGATGACGATCAGGAAGGCCAGCACGTGAGTACGGATGCCGGGCTTCTTGCGGTACTGCTCCCAGCCGTTTGAGAAATCTGCCTGCGACACCCGCTGTGCATAGGCATCGAACGCTGGCGTGCTCACGTCCTGCGGAAAGCTCTTTCGATGGAGAAGCACCTCGGCATAGGCGAAGGCAGGAAGAAATCCGCGCACGGACCAGCGATAGCTGGAAATGGCAGCCCGCTCCTTTCCTATGATCTTGTTCGCGTGGAGTCCGTAGGTTTCGTAGAAAGCCTGATCCAGCAGCCGCGCCGATACCCGCAGGCCAACGTGACGGAGATAAGCTGACGGAGCCAGCCGGTGCTTGCTGAGCTGGTCGATGTCGAAGGCGAATTCTGTGCGCACGTGCCCGTGCGGGCTGTCGTCATACGTGACGATTGGTCCGTACTTTGCCGCCAGGTTGGGGAACGCGATCGCGGTGGAAGGATTAACCGCGTCATGATGACCGAAGTTGTCTCCGACATAGTGCGAGAGAGCTCCGAGAGCGAAAGCCAGCTCGTCTACATTGCGTGCGTCGCGGATCAGCGCAGAGACAAAGTCTCCGGTGCGAACGTAATGTGTCAGATCGCTGAAGAACGCCTTGCCGAAAGGGTAATAACCTGCATCCTGGATTGCGCAGCCGCCATAGGCGTACGAGTGGGCTCTTAGCAGCTCGGCCTCTGTCGTATTCGGAAAGCGGCTCAGCAGAACCGGGCGGATCGAATCCTTCCAGGCAAGATCGATGATCTGTTCGTGCGTCAGTACAGAATATGCGTGTGCAAGTGGAACAAGAACAAGCAGGATCAGTACGGCGGCGATCTTATTCATAGCGCAATGCCTCGGCAGGCAGGACCTTCGCCGCGGCGCTCGAAGGATAGAGCGTTGCCAGCAGCGACACGCCAAGCGAAACTAGCGTGACCATGATGCCATCCATTACCGTGGGCGCAAAAGGCAGATAGTCGATCGAATAGACCTCCGCCGAAAGGTGCAGCGGATAACGTGCGCCAAGGAATGTCAGCAGGTACCCCAGCGCGAGGCCAAGCACCGTGCCGATCACGCTGATGAGCACGCCCTGCAGCAGGAAGATGCGCCGGATCTGCCCCGCGCTTACACCCATGGACATGAGCACGGCGATGTCTTTGGTCTTTTCCATCACCATCATGATGAGCGCAATGAGAATATTCAGGGCGGCCACGCAGACGATCAGGCCAATCACGATGAAGGTGCCAACCTGTTCAAGGCGAAGAGCGCGGAAGAGCGTCCGGTTCTGCTCCATCCAGTTGGTGGTCAGGAATCCCGGCCCTGCCTGGCCTTCGATGGCCTTGCCTACGCGGTCCGCATGGTAGAGGTCATCGACATTGAATGAGATGACGGAGACGAGGTCCGGCTCGCCAAAGAGCGTTTGCGCATCCTTCAGACGGATGAATCCGTAACCCGAATCGTACTGATAGAAACCAGAATGGAAGATGCCGACAACGCGGAAGCGTCGATATTTCGGCATAAGTCCGTAGGGTGTAAGCTCGCCCTGCGGGCTGATCACGTTTACTGTCGAGCCGACCTTCGCATCGATGGTGTCAGCAAGATCGGATCCGATAACCACTGGAGGCGTTGCTGCCTCTGCCGAATCGTCTGAGTCCTCGGAGAGCGCGGCCGCAGAGCCGGAGACAAGCTTTGTCAGCAGATCGCTTACCGTCCGCTCTTCACTGGGGACAATACCTTTCAGCATCGCGCCGCCGGAAAGTGCGCCGCGCGATACCAGCACGGGATCGTACAGCGCTGCTGCCGCTGCCGTAACGTGTGGAGTGTGCCGCAGCTTCTCTGTGAGTGCCCGCCAATCCTTGATGCCGTCGTTCTGTACCCTCATCAGTTGCACATGGGCGGTAGAGTTTACGAGGCTGTTTTGCAGATCGAGCCGCATTCCATTGGTGATGGCGAGGGCAACGATCAGCGAAGCCACGCCTACGGTCACGCCCACGATCGAAATAATCGTGATGACGCCCACCACTGCCTGGCGGCGCTTGGCTCGTAGATAGCGGGCTGCGACGAAGAGCTCAAAGCGCACGGTCAGGGCCTCGCGCTCTCGAGAGAAATGCGGTGCGGCGCAAACTCGCCCGGCTTGTACATCTGCAAGCTTTCTTTTGTGTCGAACAGAGTCGGGGCGCCGTTCACAACGCGATAGTCTGAGACGCGAAAGTGCTGCTCGCACTCTTCGCACTTGCCATCCTCTTTGCCGCTCCAAACGCGTAGCTGCACGGGATCGCGGGGAAAAATCTGCAGGCGTCCTCCGCCGACAACCGGCAGCTGTGCAAGCTTGTACTCGCCATGGTCCAGCGTGACGAGGAAGTAGAGTACCGCGCTGGCATCGCTGCAGCAGGCCGAAAAGCCAAGCGCGACGCGAGGCTGTTCGTTCGCGCAGAATTCGTTAACGAAGACACTGAATGCAGGCTTGTCCGCCGGCCCGATGTCCCTGGCAAATTTCTTCCAGTTTGCTACGCCCAACAGCGACTGGCGCAGAACAACTTTGCCGCCGCGTACGAAGAGAAATCCCCCGTCCTGCGGATCTTCCTTGGGTCGTGCGCCCGCCGGTACGTAGGCGACGAATTCATCACGGTTTGAAAGCGTGACGGCGTAACGCACCTCTGCTCCGGCAGGCAGCAGCTGAGCGAATTGCTTCGCATCGTGTACCGGAGCGGCTGTCTTCCACAGTGATTCCCACGAATGGCTCACGCACTGCGCCAGCAGCGAAGGAGCGAAGAGCAGTGCCGCCAGCAAACGAATACGCATTTAGTGCACCACGCTTTTCGCCGCAACAGAATTCTCATCGCGGTCGAAGACACGTACCGTAATCACATGCTCGTTGCCTTCGGCGTTCGCGGGATTCAGAGCGGCATCGAAGTCGAACTGCTCGCTGAGAGAATCGGAGATCTGACCTACCGGCTCCATGTACTGCCATGGCCCGGCATCGACCGAGTACTCGGCGTGTGAGATCGGCGTGGCGACATCGGTTGCGGTGAAGTTCACATGAATCTTCCCGCCAACAAGCTTTGCTACTAAGTTCGAGACCGAGGGAGGAGTGGTGTCGATCGCGAAACGGCTGCTGACCTTCTCTCCGGTCATCGCCTCGCCGGCGTTATGCGACGCGGCATCCGTCGCGACCACCTTCAGCCGGTAAGGGCCGTCGGGAAGCAGAGACGCATTGAAAGTGAGATAGCGGTCTGCGATGTTTTTCTTCAGCAGTTGCCAGTTATGTTCGCCCTCGCCGCGATAGTAGACGGCAAAACGCAGATCGTCGCCATTGTCGTCATGGGCAAGCCAGCGCAGGGTGACAGCGTTCTTGTCCTTGATTGCTGCGAGCGGCTCGCGCCCCGGCTCGGCGTTGAAGCTGACGACACCGCTGTTCTGGTTGGGGAAGTTGATGACGACCGGCTGCGGATAAGGCTGCTGCTGTGCTGCTGCGTTCACACGCGCTCCCGGTTCGACAACGACCTCATCCACCACCGGCGCGACATTGACCGGCAGGTAATTCAGGCCGACGGATGAGACATCCGCACCGGCATGCAGCTCCGCCTTCCACTGTACAAAGCGAGCCGGTTCGAGGCCGAGCGGGCCGACATTCGGTGTCACCTTCTTCCAGTCGCTCCATGCGCGTTCCGGATTTTCTACGTTCCCTGCGCGTGCATAAAATTCGAAGGACTGACCGGCGCTTTCGACTTCCGCGCGTCCCCACTTTGCGAACACTCCCGCGTCAAACACGTCGCTGGTGTATGTGCCCTTCGGTGCATCACCATGCGTCATGGTGTAGAGCTTGCCGGAGTTTGCCGTGGCCACGTACAGCGCGTTCGGTGAGTCAGCGAAGCCCGTCGCCTGCGAGGACTCGAGGTGCGCGATATCGGCATACCCGCCGCTCTCATCAATCCGATAGACGCGTCCGCGATTGCCGGTAGCGGCGAGCAATCCCTGTGGTGTCCAGTGCAGCGCGTAGACGATATCGTCCTTGTCGTTCCAGAGCTTGCGCGGAGCGCCGTTCGGGGCGATCTCGTAAATCTCCGAGCCGTCCGGTATGAGCGTGTTGTTGTTGAAGGCTTGCACTGAGCCCGGCTGCACAATCGTAATCGTAGCGGTTACAGTTGCAATGCCTTGCGCAGGCAGGGGAGGCAGCGTGTTCCGGCCTTTTTCTCCGACCGTCGAAATATAGATCGATCCGTTTGCACCGAGCGCCAGCGCCGTGACCTCCGGCTTGGGCGCATCGTAGATGACGTATCCTCTGCCGTTTTTATCGATGCGATAGACCAGCCCGCTGCCATCGGAGCCGGCGATGAGGTTGCCCTGCGCGTCGAAGGCCAGCGCGCGAATATGCTGCTCGTCGCTCTTGAAAAACAGCTCCGGCTTCTGGCCGGCAGAGACGCGATAGATGCCGGCCGGACCGCCGGCGGCAATGTAGAGCCTCCCTTGCGAGTCAAAAGCCATATCCCAGACATATTTCGGCTTTTCGGCTGTCGTGGCCGGATCGAAGACGACCGTGGCATTCTCTTCGTTCAGCTCTTTTGCATCGGGAGAAAGCTTGTACACCTTCCCCGACGGAAGTGTCGCCGCATAGACCGAACCATCCGGCCCGACGCGAACCGTCTGTACGGTTAAGTCTTTGCTGGTGAAGAGCGTAGTTGCCTTGCCTTCGGGAGTTACGCGCTCAACGGTTGCCGGCGTTCCCGTCGCCAGGTAGGCGTTACCCGCCTTGTCGGCGGCAATCGACCATACATAGGTCGCCGGCGAGGAGTAGAGCATACGGTTGCCGGGGCCGGCAGCCAGGTGCCCGTCGCTGGTGATCGACACGCCTTCCGGCCTGCCGTGCTCCAGTTCTTCAAACGTGGACTGCGTCCACAGACGGGTGCCCTGCCCGTGCGCAACGCTGAGGCCTAAAAACAGAAAGCAGAGAAGAGGTGCGGAACGGCGCATCATGCTGAGGATGAGTCTACTGGAAAGCCGCTCCTGCCTGTTAGCCGTTCTCCACCACCGCGCGGTATCGCACCTGGTTCGTCCGGATACGTTTCAGTGCCTGGTTCGCCTCAGCCATACGGAATCGCTCGATGCGCGCACTGATTCCGTGGTGTGCCGAGAAGGTCAGCATTTCGCGGATCTTCGCCGGGCTGCCGAAGTTGCTGCCCGCAACCTGGCGGGCAGGGGAAACCAGGCTGATCGCGGCGATGCTCAGCGGCTTGGTGGGGGCGCCGGCAAAGCAAAGCGTGCCATGCGGACGAAGCGCCTGGATGTAAGAGCCCCATTCCTGGTCGCCTGCCGCGGTGGAAAGAATCAGGTCGAAAGCTCCTGCAAGCTTGGTGATGGACTTTGACTCACGTGAGTTTACAAAGTGATGCGCACCAAAGGCATGAGCGTCCGCCTCTTTGTCGGCGGAGGTGGAAAAAGCCGTTACCTCGGCCCCGAGTGCGCGTGCGAACTGCAGCGCCAGGTGCCCCAGCGCACCGATGCCTACCACTCCGACCCTTGTTTTTGAGCCCACGTTGAAGGCACGCATCGAAGCATAGGCCGTAACACCGGCAGCAAGCAGCGGTGTCGCCGTATCGCTTTCAAGGCTCACGGGGATTGGAAACGCGAAGCGCGAGTGGATGCGGACGCGATCCGCCAACCCGCCATTGCGATGTACGCAGGTGAATGTCGCCGAGGCGCAGAAATTCTCCTCGCCTTTAAGGCACCATTCGCATTCACCGCAGCTGCCAGCCTGCCAGCCGATACCGACTCGATCACCGACGGCGAAATTCTTCACCTTCGCGCCGACAGCGGAAACCGTGCCGATGATCTCGTGTCCGGGAATAAATGGATACTGGCTGATGTTCCCGTCGTTATCGATGAGGGTCGCATCGCGACGTCCCAGCGCACAGTGGGTTACATCCACTTCAATTTCGTTCTCGTGCAGATCGCCCGGGTCGAACTTGTAAGGCAGTGGTTCCGCCCCGGCCGCGTGCACGGCGTAGCCTTTGATGATTGCCATCTCGTTTATCCGCGTTCTTTCGTCGCCTGGAGGGAATCTTCTCGGTCCCATTCCGTTTGGGTGGAGGTTGGAGCCGCCTTCGCTATTTTACCCGCAGAGTGACCACTTGTTGACCGCTCAATACAGCGCCCATTTCCACAGACCCAAGCGGCACCGCCGATTCACCATTTAAAGTGAGGCTGCGATTGTCACGCAACGGCTCGAGGACATTCGCCATCGATAATGGCAGCGCGGTCAGCGTTCGCCCTTCGATGGAGGCCTGCGTCTCCGGCGCGAGCAATGTCACGTAAAGCCGGTCGTCAGTATGTTCGTTGTTGAGTTGTGCGATCGTCGCCGCTACATCGAGTGTAGGGCCGCCGATCTGCGGCGGCTGCATCAGCCTGTCAAGCGCGCTGCCGTCGCTTACCAGCAAGCGCACCGGACCATCCGGCAAGGTTGCCGGTAGCTTCACAGGAACGCGAACAGTCTTGCGATCGCTGCGCCACGGCCGCACGGTCGCTTCTATCGTGACCGTGTCACCAGCGTGTACGTCGCTCAACTCCGCCTGAGCCGATTCAATGGCGATGGTGTGGCGGCCGGGCAGCACATCGACGTGAATGTCGATGCCTTCAACTCTTGCCCTGCGGGCTGCATTTGCATACAGCCGGTTGAAGTGTTCACCAAGTGTGAGCGCAGCCATGAGGTTTGATGGAGCAAGATCGCTCGGCGCGGCAAGATTCTCAAACTTCACATCCGGGTAACCGGCGAGCTTGACCGTTCCACGCACGCGATAGGTCGTCTCCACGGCATAGCCGTTGTCTTCCATCAATCCCTGGAAGACCGACACCATCACCGCCATCGGAGTCACCTGGTCCTGGTCGATCACTTCAAGGTGCAGCGTTTTTGTCGGCGTGCCTTCGCGATCCAGATGCAGAGCCACAGGAATCATCTTCGCTTCGCGGCCAAACTCGCCACGAATCGCTGTCTCGCGATCCGCCGTGAAAGACCCGATAGTCGAAGTTGTGTTGATGATCTTGAATGCATTTAAAGGCGAAGGCAGAGTCGCCAGCACTTCGGCTCTGGTCATCGGCATCGAGATGGATCCGTATTGAGTAATCGGGTGCCCGCACGCCAGCAACTGCTTAGGATCGACGTAAGTCACGGTGCAGGTTGCGGCGATCTCCATATCGCCACGCACAATCTGTGCGCTTACGGCGGAGCCGGGCAGTACCGAACCGGGCGTTACTGCCGCCATCTTCATCGACTCGCTGGCCGAGCCTCCGATACCGGAGACACCGGTTAGGCCGAGGCTCTTCGCATGGTCATTCCAGAACGAAACAGCTTCCGCGCTGAATCCGCTGAAAACCAGCGGTGTTTCTATGGGGCGGATCGCGTCGGAGCCTGCGCCTGCGGCTACAGGCTTTGTCTCACTTTCTCCCGATTGCGACGCAACCAGCCGGTCGCCCCCACCACCCTCGCGCACCTGGAGCATCTCGCCGATAGGCGTAATACCGGCAATAGGTTCCTTGCTGAACTGGCCGATACGGTAGGAAAGCGCCCCTAACAATTTGCCGTCGATATATACGGGGCTGCCGCTCATGCCGGCGACTACGCCTGAGAATTCCGGCTTGGCGCCGTGCAGGCGGGCCAGAATCATGTCCTGCCCCGGACCGATGGCGCCGTGCAGCAACCCGATAATCTCGACATCCATCGCTTCGGGTTTGGTCCCTTCAAAAACCGTGTAAGCGGTTCCATGCAGCCCCCGCTTCACCTGGTCGAGAGGGAAGAAGCTTGTCGAGGGCGGAGGAGTGACCTCCGGCGAGGCCTGATCGAGCACACTTTGTGCCCGCGCGCCGAAGCCGGTGCCCAGCAGCGCCAGAAAAAGCGCTCCCGCGCGAATATCCAGTCGAGGGTTTTGCACGTCTTTAGAGTAGCCGCTTGCCGTCATCCCAGTAAAACCCTGTAATAGATTGTCGCTTGCCGGGAGTCGCCGGGCAGGCTCACAATCGAGTAGCCTTTAAGCCGAGGAAGTTATGACGCGCCTTGCCCCTGTCGTCCTTCGTACCGCCGTGCTGCTCTCGACCTCCGTCCTGACCTTTTCCCAGACTTGGGCCCAGACTCCGCCCCCCACTCCGACCGACCAGCAGCAAACGCAGCAGAAACCCGCGCAGCCTGATCAACAGGCCCCCGATGCCGGAGGACCCGGCGGTGACAACGGCTCCATCGCCATTCCGAAAAAGAAAGATGCGGACCAGCCGCCGCCACCTCCTCCACCACCCGCGCCGACCGTGAAGAACCCTCCGGGATTGCAGAACTTTTCCCTGCGCGTCGATGTGCCGGTTGTAACGGTAGATGTGGGCGTGCTGCTCGAGAAAACGCACCAGTTCGTACCTAATCTGAAGCAGCAGAACTTTCGCATCTGGGAAGACGGCAAGCCGCAGGATATTACTCATTTCCAGCAGGTCAAGGCGCCCATCACCGCTGTAATGCTGGTCGAGTTCGCCGCCAACAGCTATGCGTTTATCTATGACATGAGGAACGCGGCCTATACCTTCGCGCAGCAGCTCAGTCCCGACGACTACGTAGCCGTCATGACCTACGACATGCACACCGAGATACTGACCGACTTCACGCAGGACAAGCGGACCGTCTTCAACGCACTCAACACACTGACGATTCCGACATGGCGCGAGACGAATCTCTTCGATGCCCTTTACCAGACGCTCGACCGCCTCAGCCGCGTGGACGGACGCAAATACATCGTGCTGATCTCGTCAGGCCGCGACACCTTCTCGAAGATCACGCTCGACAAGGTGCTGCAGAAGATCAAAGCGACGCCGAATGTGACTATCTTCTCGATCGGAACCGGCCAGTTCGCGCGCATCATGAGCGAAAACCGCATGGGCCAGGTCCGCCAGATGGATTACCTGCAGGCCGACAACCAGATGACCACCTTCGCCCGCATGACCGGAGGCATGGCCTTCTTCCCACGCTTTGAAGGAGAACTTCCGGACGACTTCGGAGCCATCAACGAATCCATCCGCAACCAGTACGTGCTGACCTACACCCCGACGAACAACGCGCAGGACGGAACCTACCGCAAGCTGCACGTCGAGTTAGTGGACGACGAAGGCCACCCGTTGCGCATGCAGGACGAAAAGAAAAAGCCGCTGAAGTACGACATCATCGCAAGAGATGGATACCAGGCAAAGATGCCTGTGCAGTAGGCGATTTCGCTTGCCGCAGATGCGGGTGCCCCATCCAAGCTCGGCTTGGGTGGGAGCGATGTACTGAAAGCCCCACGCGCCTTGTCATTCCGAACGCAGTGAGGAACCTGCTGTTTCCTTGCCCCGCCAACATCCCAACACAGCAGGTTCCTCGTTTCACTCGGAATGACAAACTCATGGAGACGGTTTCAGAAAGTCTCAGAGTAATCCGACTGATCGTCGAAGACCTCCTCCTCAGCCTCATCCACCATCAGCCCCAGCGCCTGTCGCTCGAACAATCGGCGATAAACGCCGTCCTCGAGCTGCACCAGTTCCTCGTGCGTTCCTTCTTCAACCACGCGGCCGCGTTCGAAGACGAGAATGCGATCGAGCATCCGCACCGTCGAGAGCCGGTGCGCGATCACGATGGAAGTGCGCCCAGCCATCAGCCGCTCCATCGCCTGCTGAATCAGCGCTTCCGACTCCGAATCGAGGCTGGAAGTCGCTTCGTCGAGAACCAGCACCGGCGTGTTCGCCAGGAAGGCTCGCGCCAGTGCCACGCGCTGCCGCTCGCCTCCCGAGAGCTTCACGCCGCGTTCGCCTACCAGCGTCTGGTAGCCCTTCGGCTGGCGCTCGATGAACTCGTTCGCGTTGGCGAGTTGCGCCGCCTTCACGATCTCTGCCATCGGCGCATCCGGCCTGCCGTATGCAATGTTCTCGGCCAGCGTGCGATGAAAGAGGATCGGCTCCTGCGGCACCAGCGCCATCTGTGCGCGCAGCGACTCCTGCGTCACATGCGCGGTGTCCTGCCCGTCGATGACGATTCGTCCGCCGCCCACGTCGTAGAGCCGGTGCAGCAGCTTCACGAAGGTCGTTTTGCCGGAGCCGGAATGACCGACGAGTCCTACGCGTTCTCCCGCACGAATGTGCAGAGTGAAGTCGTTGAACAGCGGATCGGCATGCGCTCCATAACGGAAGGTCACATGGTCATAAACAATCTCGCCTTCACGAATGCGGATCGGCCTGGCGTCTGCCCGATCAAGAACGCCCAGCGGCTGCGAGTAGAAATGCACCATCTCTTCCATCTCGTTGGCCGAGCGCTGCATGTTGCGCACATGCTGCCCAATATCGCGCAGGTAAGCATGCACAATGAAGTAGCTGGTCAGTACAAAGGCCATGTCGCCGGCGGTTGCGTGACCCTGCCACCACTGCCACACCGCGTAGAGCAGCACCACCGTGCGCAAACCCTGCAACAGCAGCGTCTGCAGACTGCCGTTGAGTGTCGCGTGGATCCACGTTCGCGCCGTGCGGCTGTGCCACTTGTTCAGTGTCTTTGCGAGGCGCGTGTCTTCGCGTCCTTCAGCGCCAAAGGACTTCACCACTGCGTTGCAGGTGATCGCATCGGCCATGGATGCGCCGATGCGCGTGTCTTGTATATTCGACAGCCGCGCCGCCGGAGCCACATAGTAGAGCGACAGAGAGATCGCGATGGCGATATACGCCAGCGAACCTATCGTCACCAGCAGACCCATGCCCGGCCAGCGCAGGCCCAGCAGCAGCGCGAGACCTACCAGCACCAGTACAGCGGGCAGCAGTTCGAGCAGCAGGATGTCGTCCATCGTGTCGACGGCCCACATGCCGCGCGTGATGCGACGCACGATCGCGCCGGCAAAGTTGTTTGCGTGCCAGTCGGTCGAGAAACGCTGCACGCGCCAGAAGGCTTCGCCTGCAAACCGCGACATCAGCCGCAGCGTCAGCCGAATGATTCCGCGCATTCCGACGTAGCGCAGCACCGCGTATGCCGCGCCCAGCAGCAACATCATGATGATGGCGTACAGCGCGTCGTGCAACTGCTGCGAGCGGCCGGATGCGTGCTTCGCGATCGCGTCTACCAGCCTGCCTGAATAGATCGGCATCAGCAGGTCCGCACCTGTCGCCAGCATCATCGATGCCGCGATCCACAGCACCATCCATCGTTCGCGCCGCCAGTGGCGCAGCAGAAATGTCAGCACTTCACGGATTGTGTTGTTGTTTGAACTTTCGCTCATAAGAAAACTCGCTGAAAAATGAGAGACCACGGACACAAATGCTTCCGGATCGATCAAGTTAGAAAGAGGAGTAGCGGAGACCGCCTTCAGGCTGCGCGGAAGAAACTGGTTCTAGCTGCGCGAGACGCCGGGAAGGAACACGGCCGGGACATTGGGATCGCCGGGAGTATTTATCATCTTCATGGTTCCTTCCTTTCGTCGAAGTAGAGCCGTAGTGTAGCAGAGTTTTTGAACAAAGCCTCTAACTTTTTACCATTCCGAATGACAAGGATGGATTATTAAGAGCGCGGATGTGTGAGGTAACCGCTCTAAGCGTTCTTCGCAATCCGCTCATTCAACATGCGAATTGCTCTCAAACTACTCAGCGCCGCGCCTTCCTGCCAGCCCACGAGATAGCTCACATAGTCGCCGATGAAATAAACCGATCCGTCGGGTTGCAACAGGGTTCGATAACCCGCGTTGGCATGATCGCCGCCCCTGCGAGTTCCAACCGCGTCGCTGTCTTCGCGCTGCGGCTGGTGCGGACCGTACGAGTTGATCCACGAGCCTTCAAGATGCGGCACAAGATGCCAGCCAATGTAGACAGGCTTCTCCAGCTCTTTCCCGTGGCCCGGATGCAGCTTCTCGACCGACGCGCGCGAGGCTTCGAATTTTTCGGGGAGGCTCATCCTGTCGAGCGGAGTTCCTTTGGCCGCACCATAGCCTGAGAGCAGGACGCCGCGATCGGTGAAGAAATCGGCCGAAGGCAGCCAGACCGGCGACAAACCCTCTTCGACATATTCAAGTCCACCATAGATGTTCTCGTCCTGCTCCCAGAAGCGGCGGCTCTCCCAGGCAATCTTGCAGTAGCCGTCGTAGTCGCACTCGTCGATGACCTTTTTGTATGGAGCGGAGAGGTTATTCGGAATTTTGCGCAGCAGGTGCAGAGGCATTGAGGTAAAACAGTAGTCTGCTTCAAGGGTCTTCTCGTGACCCTTCTGCGTGTAGGTCGCACGCACGCCGTGATCCATCTTTTCAAGCCGTGTCACCACCGAGTTGTACTGCACGGTCTTGCCCAGTTCGCGTGCGAATGCGTGAGGAATGCTGTCCATACCGCCGACCGGCTGAAACATCGTCGCCTGCCATGCATATGACTCCTCGGCTAACAGATCGTTCCAGAAGTGGCCATCGAGCAGCGTATGCATCGAAAGCGGTTTGCTGAGAAGGCCATCATCTTCACCCGCGCCAGGATCGGTCGCATAACCTGCTCTCTCCGAGCCCACATAACGGCCGTCCTTCGTAAGCGGGCCATAGCTCTTCAGGAAAGCGAGCATACGCTCTACATCTTCTTTCGATAGCTCCTGGTCGAGCTCGCCGGAACGGAGAGCCTTTTCGAGCAGCTCTGCCACGTGCCCGCGTGTGTCGTTCATCGCCTGGCGTTGCACGATGGGCTTGCCGCCGTTGACTGCGTCATTCTGCAGCCGGGTGCTGCGTGAGGTGTTGACTTCAACTTCAAGAGGGATGCCCAGCTTTCTGCAGTAGCCAAGCATGGTGCGATGATTCGAAGGCAGGCGCGCAGGACCTACATTCTGATAGTGGCCCGCGTCGAAGCTACATCGCTGGGTCGTTCCATCGGTGAAGGCGACCTCGTCACCGCCGCGAATCGTCCAGTTGCGGCCTCCGGGTCTCGACAGCGCTTCGAGTACAGTGCAGTGGTAGCCAAGCGCGCGTAGTTCATAGGCGGCAACCAGTCCGGAGATGCCGCCGCCAAGAATCACAACCTTTACGCCACGGCCTGTGGCAGGATCGCCTTTGATCGTCTCTGCTTCGAGGCTTGCGGCAGGAATGACGCCAAGCGCGCGCATGCTGACATAAGCCGCGCCCAGACCTCCAGCCTGTGCGATGCGCGAGAGAAAGGTTCGTCGTGTCAGGGCCATGAACTCTCCATCTGCTACGAAGCAGTTCCGGAGAAATAGAGATCGGCGCACGCCGTAGCCGTGGGCTACAGCCGCTCATTTCAAGCGGACCCTGCTGTACTGTTTGGAGAATCATAATCCAGCTTGCGCAAAATCCAAGCCGGAAACTGGGGCTTAGTGCGACGGCAGAGCCACTTCTTCTGTCGGGCTGCTAAGCACCTGTTGTACCCGTTTTCGCGTTCGGAAGATAACGATCAGTCTCACCGTCAAGGCCAGGCCGCCGCCTATCGCTGTGCACATCACGCGGCGATGAGCGATATCCATTTCGGGGAGTTTCGTGAGCGAGAGCAGGAACACGATATAGCCGGTCAGGAACATTGCAAAGAGCGCGTAATTTACGTTCAGGGTCGCGTAAGAAAGCCATGCGAAGACTACAGTGAAGACGGCCAGTGTTACCGGAGAGGGCGTAAAGTGGGCGACAAACATGCTTATCAGCCATGCTCCGGCCATCGTGCCCACCGTGCGGGCAATGGCGCGGCGGACGGTATCGGCAAAGCCTGGCTTCAGCACCAGCAGGGCTGTCATCGGAATCCAGTAGCCGCTGGCAAAGTGCATGCGGCGATAGATTTCGGTGCTGACGCCGAGCGTGATCGCCAGCCGGATGGCATAGGGCATCACCGAATCGGCAAAACGGTGCTGGCGCAGATCGCTGACTGCCTCCGAGAGCGCATCCCGCAGCGCGAGCTGCTCGGCAATTACGTAGCCGACGAGGGAATTGAGGTCTCGGCGCAGCTCAGAGAAAATCCGCAACAGCAGGCTGCTGCTCAATACCTGGATCGCACCGCCCGCCAGCATCAGGCAGGCGCGAACCGCTGCCGCCCGCGGCGAAAAGGGGAAGGCGGAGCCGACCAGCAGCGTGGTGACGCACTGCTGCGCCACCCAGCCGTATCCGGCCTCGCGCCGTGTGAGCATCCCATAGCCGAATCCCCAGGCTATGACAATCGGTATCAGCGTGAAGTTCGCGTGACCGGCGACCATGCCCAGGAAGACAGAGAAGGCTATGCCGAAAGAAGCAAATATCATCGGCAGCAGGCGCGAATTCCCGATAATCTGCTTGGCGCCGAATCCCACCGTCATGGCGCCGCCGCAGAGATCAGCGCAGCGCCGGGGTGTCCGGCGGCGAAACCGATGACCAGGCAAAGAGCCACAGGAAGGACAAAAATGAGATCAGCGCGAAAGCTGCGCTTGTCCCATTCAAAGAGATAACTGTCAGAAAGATAATCACGAGCGATGGAGCGGGCCGTAGCTGTTGCCATACTCTTCTAGGATGGCACGGCGGCGACCTCCTGCACGCCCGCGCATCGAACTAATGGAAAGCTATCCTCGAAGGAAGCACGAACATGCCAGCCATCCGAACCTGCCGCAATTGCAAAGCGAAGAACCGCATTCCCGTCACCCACCTGGCCGATACCGGCCGCTGCGGAGCCTGCAAGGCAGATCTGCCTCCGGTCGATGAACCGCTTCAGGCGGATGCCGCGCTCTTCGACGAAGTAATCCAGAATGCAAAAGTGCCGGTGCTCGTCGACTTCTGGGCGGACTGGTGCGGCCCCTGCCATATGGCTGCGCCGCAGGTCGCCATCGCCGCCGGGAACATGAAGGGGAAGGCCATCGTCCTCAAAGTCGATACGGAGAAGTATCCGCAGGTCTCGGCGCGTTACAACGTGCGCGGCATCCCCAACTTCATCGTCTTTCGCGATGGCAAGCTGGTGAACCAGCAGGCCGGAGTCGTCGGACACGAGCAGATGGAGGCCTGGCTGCGCCAGGCTTAATCTCGCTGCTTCCATTTGAGTTGTCATACGGGTTCCTCGTTGCACCCGGAATGACAATGCAGAGAATGATGCGGGTCAGAAAAGGATACGGGTGCCCCATCCATGACAGTTTCATCGTCATGGATGGGTCTGCGACGGTCTCCTGACGGCCCATCCATGACCAACCCCGGGTCATGGATGGGGCACCCACCCGCTTCAGCGGTCGAGGTAAGCACTCTGGGCACCCCCAAACGCAGCCCATTCGTCACATCGGGATAAAATGCACTGGTAAATTCAGCAACGCCGGGAGTGCGTCACATGCAAAGTCGTATCGTCGGCACCACGATGCCGGTTCTGGAATTCCTGCTCGAACCCAACGAGTCCGTCATTTCCGAGGCAGGCGAGCTTTCCTGGATGTCGCAGAGCATCCAGATGACCACCCACACGCAGATGGCCGGAGGCGGAGGCTTCCTCGGCGCGCTCAAGCGTGTCGCCGGAGGCGGCAGCCTCTTCATGACTGAATACCGCGCCTTCGGTGCCCAGGGCGAGGTAGCCTTTGCCACCCACGTTCCCGGACACATCGTTCCCATCGAGGTCGGCGCGGGCCGCGAGCTGCTCATCCATCGCCACGGCTTCCTATGCGCCACGCCCGCAGTTCAGCTCGGCGTAGGCTTCCAGCAATCGCTTGGAGCAGGTATCTTCGGCGGCGACGGATTCCTGCTGCAGAAGGTCTCGGGGCAGGGAATGGCCTGGCTTGAGCTGTCTGGAGAAGTCGTCCAGCGCGATCTGCGCCCCGGCGAAACCCTGCGGGTACACCCCGGCCACGTTGGAGCCTTCGAGGGCTCGGTTTCCTTCCAGATCACCCGCATCAGCGGCATCCGCAACATGATCTTCGGCGGAGACGGCATCTTCCTCGCCGCCCTCACCGGCCCGGGCCGCATCTGGCTCCAGACCCTGCCACTGCCGCGCCTCGCACACGCACTGCAGCCCTACCTGCCGACCGAAGTCGCCGAGCGCGCCGAAGGCGGAGTGGTCGGAGGCATCGTAGGCTCGGTGCTTTCGAACCTGGGACGCTAGTCCGCAAACGAACCCTCGGGTGCCCCATTCATGCCGCAGCCTCATCGCGGCATGAATGGGGTGTCACAGCTTCTAAGGCCATGTTTCAGACGGGGAAGATCCTACCCCAGGCGCTCTAGAGTGTGATGACTGCACGTCCAACAATCTCTCCTCCGCGAAGCAGGTCGATATATTCGTTGACGTTTTCCAGCTTTCCGAGCTTGAGGGTATGGCGGATCTTTCCCTGTTCAGCCAGCGACATCACCTCGCAAAGATCGTTGTAGTTGCCCCAGAAGGAGCCGTGATAGGTATATTCGCGAGCGACAAAAGGGAAGAGCGGCAGGTTGATCCTGTCACCGACGAGGCCGACGGAAGCGTAGTGGCCGCCGGGTGCGAGCAGACTGAAGCCGAGGGCGATCATATCCTCAGCACCAGCGCAGTCGATGACGGCGTCCAGTTCGCCCTGTCCGACTCCTTGCGATAATTCTTTGCGGATGGCGTCTGTCGATTTGCCCTGGATGTTGACGATGTAGTCGGCTCCATAGTCCTTCGCGATCGCGAGTTTTTCGTCGTTGCGTGCGAAGGCGACGATCTTCGAGCCGCCGGACATAAGCTTCGCGTACTGCACTCCATACGTGCCGAGGCCGCCAATCCCGAAGACGGCGAGGATGCGTCCGGGGCCAAGAGCGCCCGCATCGCGCAGCTTTTTGATGCCGCGATAGGGTGTCAGCCCTGCGTCAGTGAGCGGAGCCAGTTCCTCTGGCTTCAGGTTAAAGCGTTTGTCGACCTTGATGAGATATCTCTCCGGCACTGGCAGGTATTCGCTGTAGCCACCATACGGCCCGAAGCCGGGCCAGCGTCCATGAACGCAGATGTGGGTGTCGCCTTTCTGGCAGAGCCGGCAGGTGCCATCTCCCCACCCACCGACTACGACGACCAGATCGCCTTCGCTGAAGCGGCCGCCCTTGGCGACAAGACTGCCAACCTTATCGATCTCTCCGGCGATCTCGTGGCCCGGAGTCAATGGAAACGTGGAATGCGCGTACTTCGCGAAGTACCCGTCGACCAGTTGCATGTCAGTGCGGCACATGCCGGCAGCTTTGACTTTTAATAGAACTTCATCCGCGGCAATATCAGGAATGGGCACATCTTCGAGGAGCAACGGTTGTTTATATCCGTGCATGCGTACAGCTCTCATGAGTTATCTCCTTATTTTGTCTTTCCCGTTCGAGACAAAATCCTGCAAGGCGCTGGCGGATGTTCCGTAAGCTCGTTCGAGAGTGGGCCGGAATGCTGTGGGCGGAATCATAGTACCGGTAATGCGGTCTGTAAACAGCCCACCTCGCCGGGTGCCCATTCATGACGCCGCCTCATCGCGGCATGAGTGGGCTAACACCATTTTCGAAAAAGCATGTAGCAGGAAGGTCTTCGCCGCGACCAGGGAGGAGCTGGTTTTATAGTTGACAGCGGCATGAACTTATATGTATGCCTTAGCGCTCTTACTATCTCAGCAGTTTCCGCCTGGTAAGACATTCAATACTCGGGCCAGATTCCGGGCCATGCACCTAAGTTCATTCGGAGGTGTCTATGAGAATCTGCTTCACAATCAACGGCAAAACACACTGTTACTGGATACCGATCTATCTCTACCCGATCCAGATTCTGAAGCCCCATCCTCCAGAAAACTACGACTATCTTGTTGCCGACGCCACCATCGTTGCGACCATTGCAGACCTGGCGACCAGGCTGTCTGACAAGAAGGCGGGAGAAGCCATTTACGGCGGCGTTCAGCACGCCGTCAAAGCGATGCAGGCGCACGCAGGCCAGGGCGTCGAGATTCAGTTGGCTTCCGAGAGAGGCTAGAATTCGCCGGATGACGGATCGAAACACGGTGGCCCATTTACAAAGCCGCCAACACGATAAGTGCCCCATTCCATCGCGCCGACGACGCCCTCCGCCCGATCGATGGGGCATGCCTTTGCCTGGCGCCAGACGGTAGCTCGGAACTATGCCGCCTGCTAGCTCATCCATTGACGCCAGGTACCCCATTCATGCCGCTACTTCATCGCGGCATGAGTGGGGCGCCTGCATCGGGTCGCGTTTTACAGTTCTCGAAGCCGATCTATCGGGTGCCCGAGGCGGCGTCTTCGATAACTTTTGCTACCTCTTCGGGATGAGAAAGCATTACAACGTGGCTCGAAGGCAGTGTCGTCGTCGTTGCGTTAAGCTGTTTGGCCATGCTTACCTCGTGTTCAGGTGCAATCATGCGATCGTTGCTGGCAACGATGTACCATGACGGCTTGCTGTGCCACGCTGCCTGTGTTGGCTGAGCTCCAAAGATCGAGCCCGATGTCTGCGGCTGAGCTGCCGTCAGGAGTGCTTTTTCCTCCGTCGTCAAATCCTGGGCAAAATCGGTCTCGATGCCTTCCGCGGACAGAAGGATGAAGCCATCCCCTACCGGAATGGCCGTCTGTGGGCCGGGCGGTGGTGGAAAAGGCTTGCTGATCTCCACAATGGACTGGCCGGCATCGGGGGCGAAGGCTGCCACGTAGACCAGCGCTGAAACCTTGGGGTCGTTGCCTGCCTCTGTGATGATGACACCGCCGTACGAATGGCCGACCAGGGTAACCGGGCCATCCTGCGCGGCAATGGCGCGCTTCGTGGCCGCAACGTCCTCTTGAAAAGTCGTAAGCGGGTTGGATACAGCGGTGACCTTGTATCCCTTGGCCAGCAGAAGGGGGATTACTTTAGACCAGCTCGATCCATCGGCAAACGCACCGTGGACCAGGACGATATTTTTGGATTGATTGGCTTCGGACATGAGTACTCCTTCGTGGGGCCATTAGAACGATGACCGCTCATGCCGATTCTGATCGGGAAGCCCGCGAAAACCGTTACCGGATATTGCGGTGCCTTGCCCTTCCTTGCTTATTGTTGGGCGGAGTTCCGGAAGGCTGATGGTGTAACGCCTACCGCGCGGCGAAAAGCCCGCGAGAAGTGACTTACATCCTCAAACCCCACGCCGATTCCGATCTCCGACACCGTGAGAGCGCTGACCCTAAGCAGATGCCTCGCTCGCTCCATGCGGCGATCCAGCACATACTGCGCCGGGGTGGACCCCAGGCTGCCCTTGAAGCTACGCAGAAAATGAAAGGGGCTCAGCCCGGCTGTCGCCGCCAGATCGGCTAACGAAATCTGCTGGTGCAGGTGGGTTTCGGCATAGGCTTGTACGGCGCGAACCTGTTTCGGCGCTAAACGTGGTCCAGTCTTTGTCGTCGTTGCTATGGCCCTGGCATGCTGGCAGGTCGCAAGTGCAATCGCCGTGGCGATGCATTCCAGCGCGATGCCATCTGGCGTGCTCGGATCGTTGCTCTCATGCATCAAGGCTCGCATCAGGTGGTTGATCGCCGGTGGACAGACGTTGAGCGAGTGCATGATGGGCATCGATGCTTTCCCGTCGGAGGACTGGACCATGCGATCAAAGGTTGCCGGGTCAAACGCCAGCGCCACGCCTTCCACGTTCCTCTCGAAGCGGACCTGGTGCCTGCTTCCCTGGGGCATCACCCACAGAGCACCGGGACGAATCCAGCGCAACCCCGAAAATTCAGGGCTCTTGATCTCTGCCTGCGCTGCTGGTCCGGTGTAGAGGAAAAGGTTGTGCTGCAGCAGTTCTCTTTCGCAGAACTCGGTCGGTTCCACCGCGTGATGCTCCACATGCAGCCCTCGTGCCGCCAGACCAGGATGCCTCCGCACCACCCGCGGAACAATGGGCAGGATCTGGTTTCCCTCTAAAACTGAAATTAAGCCCGTCACGCTTCGTGTCCCCTCGATAAGCAGTGCCCTTCTTCTGAGGATTCTCAGGCAAATCCACGAAGGCTGCAAAAGCACGCGCTGGCGATGGAAGCATCCAGCGAATTGGGAAGATCAATCGATTCCAAAAAGCTTATCGAAAACGATCGCGGCAATATGCTCAACATCTGCTGCTTCGAAGAGCGCAGGATCGAAAGTTTTCTCAAGCTGAAGTGCATGCAGAATCGTAAACGACGCGTGGACGGCTTTTGTGCGAGAGAGCGATCCGATGGTTTGCTCGGGTTTTCCTAAACGGTTTGTATACTCAGCCTCTTCGTTCTCTGGGAGGATGCGCCTGTAGACCTCAGAGAGCCGCTCACGCGCGTTGGGGTGACGGATGGTGTAGAGCTTGAACTCCAGGATGAGAAGGCTCCATGTGTTATCGCTTGCAAGCGAGACAAGATATTGCCTGAGAATTCGCACGTTTTCTTCCGTCGAAGATGAACGCTCTAACAAAACTCTCATTGCGGAGCGCCGGCGAAGAGCATTTGCTTCAACCAGTGCGAGAAAGATCTCCTCTTTGCTCTTGAACTGGCCATAGATTGCGCCCTTGGTCCTGCCAGCCAGCTCGGCTATCTCGGCGAGGTCTGCTTTCTCGTAACCATCACGTACGAAGATCTTCTCCGCTGCCTTGAGCAGGAGATCTCTGGTTTCCCTTGTGCGCTGTTCGTGTTTTGTTATCTTCACCGGTTTCACGTCAACCGATATAGTAGCCGACCGGTCATGCCTTGCAGCATCTTGCGCGATGCTGCGTTCCTGTACCTGCATTTACGCCCCTGGCCTCCAGGTTCTACGAGTGTGTGTTGGGATCGAGCTTCGCGGGGGTAACAGAAGACCGGAGAATCGTGTTGTACTGCTTCGCCAGCTTCTTCGCGACAGCATCCGCTACCGCAGTGCTCTCCGATTGGGTCCGCACTGAGGCCTTTATCTGTTCGTTCTTCGCTGCACCCGTCACGGCATCTTTATAGGTCACATCGAAACCCATCTGAGTCGCACCCGTGAACATCCCGATCGGCCCGGTCGCCGCCCGGACCACTTGGTTACCTTTCCTGTAGGTATCGATAGCGATCTTGATGGTGAACTGGGGGCAGGTAGTGCCGAGGCTGAGGTCGCCGACGCGATAGACCCTCCCCGCACCTTTTGCGGCCTTCAGGCGCGCGATGACATGCTCATAGACGAGCGCTCTGTATGCGGCGGGAACCTCGACACGGTCCCAGTCGGGCATCTCCACATAGACGCTACGAGGGTCGACTGAATTTGCACCGCATGCCGTTACATCGCTAAAAGGATGTTGCGGGTGCGGAAGTGTTCCGAAGCGTTGCAGCGCAAGATCTGCCTGCCCCGCTGGAAGATAAAAGACGGCGGAATGCCTTTCGCCGCGCGTATCGGCAAACTCTACTGTCAACATATCAACCCGGTGGTGCATGACAGCTGCGGCGGCAAGGCCGCCTCCCTCCGGAATAGCCATCCGCAGGATAGTGCCACCGGTTCCCCATAGCTCAACCCGGTCGCTTCCGGCGCTCACGGCGGTGATGAGGTTACGCGGGATCGATGTGTTGAAGTATTTGCTCGTGAAGGTGAACTTGCTGTCGTCAAGAGTGAGTGTCCCTTTGATCTTTGGTTTGATATCCGGAAGTCCGAAGGCGTGCGTGACGTCAGAGGATTGCCACAAGATCTCCTCGGATGGCGGAACGGTCCGAGTTTTCTGAATTTCCTGTGCAAACGCAAAAGATGATAGGTGGACGATAAGGCATACGACGGTAGACAAAACGAATCGTGGGTTGAAGCAAGACATCGGCACGACCTCCAAAGTCGTACCAGTAGGTATATATTTATGAGTATGTGATGTAAAGATAGAAAGGATGTGGCGGCTCAAAAAAGGACTTGCGCAGCTCGCGGGTCCGCCAGGTACCCCATTCATGACGCAGCCTTATCGCGACATGAGTGGGATGGCACAGATTCCGAGAACGGCGTCTATGGGTACTAATCGGCCTCGGATCGTATAAGGCCCTCTACTCTCCGCTTCACTTCGTCGCGAATTACTCGCACCTCGGCCAACGGCAGCCCTTTGGGATCACGCAATGGCCAGTCGTCACGCTTTAGTCCGGGCACAAAGGGACACTTCTCGCCGCAGCCCATCGTGATGAGCAGGTCAGCAGCAGCGGCCAGTTCTTCGGTGAGCTTCTGAGGCTGGGCCTCACTCAGGTCGATCCCGACCTCGCGCATCGCCTCCAAAACTTCGGGATGAACGCGAGTGCCGGGTTCCGTGCCTGCCGATACCGCATGAGCCTGTAACGGATCGGCTAGCGCGTTGAAGAAAGCAGCGGCCATCGGCGAACGACCGGCGTTATGAACGCAGGCAAAAATTACAGTCTTCATCGTCTGTCCTGTTCTGTTAGGTGCGAGGCTTAATGGCGTAAACCTTCACGCTCGCTGCAGCTTGATTCACGTCGTAGGTATCCAGCAATGCCGTCAGGTCTTCGTGAAGGGTCGTGGCCGTGGACTCCGGTGCACAGCATGTTTCCTGAACCACAGCAAACAGGTTGGACTCTTCCATCGCAGGCGAGCAGCACCCCGCCTGATTCTCGACCTTCTTGTATGCGTTCAGGTCGGAACCGCTATCGACGATCTCCACATACTCAAAGCCTGCCTTCAGAAGTTCTTCGCGGTAGGCATCGATGCGGATGGCTCCAGCGATGCAGCCGACATAGGCAGCAAGACTGGAGGCAATAGCCTCCGGCAGGTCGCCTTTCAGCGCGATGTCGCTTACGGCCATTCGCCCACCGGGCTTGAGGATGCGTGCGATCTCGCGGAAGACAGCAGGCTTATCCGGCACGAGGTTGAGAACACAGTTGGAAATGACGCAATCCGCTGACGCATCGGGCAGCGGGATGTTGTCGATGCTGCCCAGGTGGAACTCGACGTTGGTGTAACCGCCCTTCTCTGCATTTGCCCGAGCGCGTTCGATCATGGCAGCGGTCATGTCAATGCCGATGGCTTTGCCCGTCGGCCCGATCTGCGGGGCGGCAAGGAACACATCCAGTCCGCCGCCCGAGCCAAGGTCCACAACCACCTCACCGGGACGCAGGTTCGCGGTGGCCGTTGGATTACCGCACGAAAGCCCCATGTTGGCCTCTGCCGGGATGGAGGTCAGCTCTGCGGCGCTATAGCCAAAGGCTTCCGCAACAGCCTTCACCCCCGCATCATTGCTGGATAAAGTGCTCTCCGCGACTGCACCATATTTCGCCTTGACTGCATTCTGAATCTCCGCCATGCGCCACCTCAGATTCGCTTTTGCGAATATATTCCTTGCGGTCATATTCGTCAAAGCGTATACATTTCTTATGGCTCGTAAGGCTGAGTTCAACATGGAGCAGTTCTTCCAGGCGCTCGGGGATAACACCCGCCTGCGCCTGCTCAACCTCATGGGAGAGCAGGAGGTCTGCGTCTGCTACTTCGTGGAGATTCTGGATGCTCCGCAGCCGAAAATTTCCCGCCATCTTGCATATCTGCGCAAAGCGGGCATTGTGTCCGCGCGGCGCGAAGGTAAGTGGATGCACTATCGCATCGTGATGCCGCCGCACGTCGGCGCAATGCAGATTCTTCGTCAGACGCTCGCCTCGCTCAAGGAAGAAAAATCCATGCAGGCAGACTTGGCACGCCTGACAAAAGCCTGCTGTGCCCCTGCGAAGTACGCTCTCGAAGGCGCACCCATTCCGGCGTCTGTCACTGAACCCTGCTGTGAGACTTGCTGATGCCAACGATTCCTTTAACGCAAGGCCAAATCTGCGCCCCTGCTGTCCGGAAGCGGCTGTCGTTCCTTGATCGCTTCCTGACGCTCTGGATCTTTCTCGCAATGGTCATCGGCGTTGGCATCGGGCACTTCGTTCCGTCATCCGCTGCCTTTGTGAACCGCTTTCAGAGTGGGACAACGAACATTCCCATAGCCATCGGCCTCATCATCATGATGTTTCCGCCTCTGGCAAAGGTCCGTTACGAAAAGCTAGGTGAGGTTTTCCGCAACAAGCGCGTACTGGGGCTATCGCTCATCCAGAACTGGCTCATCGGCCCCGTGCTTATGTTCCTGCTGGCCATTTTCTTTCTGCGCAGCGAACCAGCTTACATGCGCGGTTTGATCCTGATCGGCATTGCGCGTTGCATCGCGATGGTGCTCGTCTGGAATGAGCTGGCCGAAGGCGACACGGACTACGTTGCCGGACTCGTTGCCATCAACAGCGTCTTTCAGGTGCTGTTCTATAGCGTCTATGCATGGCTCTTCCTCACTGTTCTGCCGAAGTGGTTCGGACTCACCGGAAGCGTTGTTTCGATTAGCATCGCCGACATTGCAAAGAGCGTTGGCCTTTATCTGGGAGTTCCGTTCGCTGCCGGATTTCTGACCCGGTTCGTCCTGATCCGGTTCAAAGGCGAAGAATGGTACAGAACCCGATTCGTACCGCGCATCAGCCCGCTCACACTCGTGGCGTTGCTGTTCACCATCCTTGTGATGTTCTCGCTCAAGGGCGACCTGATCGTTCGGCTGCCGCTCGATGTAGTGAAGATCGCGGTTCCTCTGGTGATCTATTTCCTTGTCATGTTCCTCGTAAGCTTCTTCATGGGCAAGCGACTCGGCGCAGACTACGCACAATCCGCAACGCTATCCTTCACTGCTGCTGGCAACAACTTCGAATTGGCGATTGCCGTGGCAGTTGCGGTCTTCGGCCTCAACTCAGGCGAGGCATTTGTCGGTGTTGTTGGGCCGTTGATCGAAGTGCCAGCACTCATCGGACTTGTGAATGTAGCGTTCTGGTTAAGGGGTAGACTCTACACCAGCGCAGATTAGTCCCGTGATGCCGGCATATCGTCACCGACCCTCAATCAAAAGAGGCCGATCCATAACCTTCGATACGTGCCTTGCTCTGGTTTTTCAGAATGGGGAAATCGGCGGGAACCGCACCAGTAACCCCGCAGGACCGGACGTGCGGAGGTTTTGCACAGGCTATGCAGCTTATATGGCGGCTAAATCATTTGAAATCAGTAAAAATGCGCCTGCACACTGCGTGGAAAGACAGGGTAGAATGACCACAGAATGCAATTCAATCCGCCCCTAAACCTGGGCAGATTGACTGATTCGAGTCTTGTGTGAATCTTCGTTGACTCTGAATCGGTATTCCCGTATTCTAAAGTCCTTGCGCAGTCTGCGTCTGCCCTGCTATGTGCAGGAGCGAACAGAGACAGACGTGGATAGACCCGGACAGGGTTTCAGTTGCGCCAACTCACGCGAACAGACGTAGTCGATCCGCGGAGAAATTTTTAACCGCGTTGGACGCATTGCGTGAGCATTTGCGTGTTTGCGCTAGCAATGCTCAGGAGAGAGTAAGCGATGTCGACATATATTCCGAGCTCGCACGAGATCGATCGTAAGTGGTTCCTGGTAGACGCCAGCGGTAAGACGCTGGGCCGCCTCGCCACCGAGGTTGCCAGCGTGCTCGCCGGTAAGCGGAACCCCAAGTACGTGCCTTACATCGATATGGGCGACCATGTCGTGGTTGTGAATGCGGAGAAGATTCGCCTGACTGGCCTGAAGGGCAGCCAGAAGGTTTATCGCCGTTACACCGGCTTCCCGGGTGGTCTGCGCGAAGAGTCGTTCGTTCGCCTCCTCGAGCGCAAGCCCGAACAGATCATTGAAGAAGCAGTCAAGGGCATGCTGCCCAAGACCAAGATGGGACGCAAGATGGTCTCCAAGCTTCAGGTTTACAAGGGTGACAAGCACCCGCACGCGGCCCAGAATCCTCAGCCGCTCGAAATCAACGCATAACGGGAAGTCAGGATAAAGAATGGCAGATTTGGTTCAGTACTACGGAACGGGACGTCGCAAGTCGGCAATCGCGCGCGTGTTTCTGCGCCCCGGCAGCGGCAATTTTCAGGTTAACGACAAGCCGATCGAAACCTACTTCGTCACCGAGCAGCAGCGCTTTTCGGCGCGCCGCCCGCTGTCGCTGGTCGAGCTGGCTTCGTCCTTCGATGTCGTAACCACGGTTCGCGGCGGCGGCGTGAGCGCCCAGGCCGATGCCGTCAAGATGGGCATTGCCCGCGCCCTGACCGAGTTCAACGCTGAACTGCGCAAGACGCTGAAGGCCGATGGACTGCTTTCGCGCGATGCCCGCGCCAAGGAACGCAAGAAGTACGGCCAGAAGGGCGCTCGTAAGCGCTTCCAGTTCAGCAAGCGCTAGTCGCTGGCTGCATTTCTGGGCGAAGTTGGTTTTGGGGGCTCCGGGCATTGCGCTCTGAGCCCTGAAGACTGTAGTCGGAGTTCAATTTCCCTAGCGGGAACAAGAGGGAATCAATCCTGGCGGGAGCCAGGATGCAGTCCACAAGGAGGCTGTTTGGCCACTATCACCATGAAGGAGCTGCTCGAAGCTGGCGTACACTTCGGGCATCAGACGAAGCGCTGGGATCCACGCATGAAGGAATACATCTTCGGCGAGCGCAACGGCATTTACATCATCGACCTGCAGAAAACCTTGAAGATGTTCAAGGAAGCCAGCAAGTACGTCACTGACCTGACGGCTGCCGGCAAGGTCATCCTGTTCGTCGGCACCAAGCGCCAGGCGCAGGATGCGATCGCGGAAGAAGCGACCCGCTGCGGCATGTTCTACATCAACCAGCGCTGGCTGGGTGGACTGCTCACCAACTGGGTCACCGTGCAGAAGTCGGTGAAGCGCCTTCAGGAACTGGACGAAATGGCCACGGACGGCCGCTATGACCTTCTGACCAAGAAGGAAGTCATCAAGCTCGAGCGCGAGCGCAAGCACCTCCAGGCGAACCTCGCCGGCATCAAGAACATGCGCCGCCTGCCCGACGCACTGTTCATCGTCGATTCGAACAATGAAGCGATCGCCGTCAAGGAAGCCCGTAAGCTCGGTATCCCGGTTGTCGCCGTCGTCGACACAAACTGCGATCCGACCGTGGTCGACATGGTTATCCCCGGTAACGACGACGCGCTGCGCGCCATCCGCCTCTTCACCTCCAAGATCTCGGACTCCGTGATCGAGGGTGTGCAGATGGCCGGTGACAAGCAGCTGGCCGAAGTGACCGGCGCCGTCGCCGACCTGCAGGGTGCAGCCGAAGGCGAGGCCGTTGAAGGTGCGACGGAAGCCACTGCAACCGAGGGTGAGGACGTCGATCTTGAAGCAGCTCTTGGCGGCGGAATCCGCAAGGCTCCTTCGGTGGTCGCAGCCCTGGACGATGCAGAGGCAGCGGAAAGCAGCTTATAAACTTTGCGTGCGGTGTTGCCACCGCGGGAAGTTGAAGGAAGGCGTGGCTGCTTCATTCGAAGGGCCACGCTTTCTTTGCGTTTGGCCGCATTGACCGCCTGTTAACCAGCAGAGTGGTGCGGCTATGGGAATCTATCAGTAAAGGAACAGGGATAAGGATGTCTACGGTGACTGAGAAAATCGATGCAAAGCTCGTAAAGCAGCTGCGTGACAGCTCGGGCGCGCCTATGGGCGACTGCCTCAAGGCCCTCCAGGAAGCGAAGGGCGACATGGAAGAGGCATTCGTCGTCCTGCGCAAGCGTGGCATGGCGTCGGCAGCCAAGAAGGCCTCGCGCAGCACCAACGAGGGCGCGGTGGGAACCTACATCCACGCTGGCGGCAAGATCGGCGTGCTGCTCGAAATCAACTGCGAGAGCGACTTTGTTGCCCGCACCGAAGATTTTCAGGAGCTGCTGAAGGACATCGCCATGCACATTGCGGCGACCGATCCCCGCTACATCCGCCGCGAAGACGTGACCTCTGCCGACCTCGAGCGCGAGAAGGAAGTTTACCGCGCCCAGGCTGCCGCGACCGGCAAGCCGGCTCCGGTGGTCGAGAAGATCGTCGAAGGCAAGATGAGCAAGTTCTACGAGGAAGTCTGCCTCCTCGAGCAGCCCTTCATCAAGGAGCAGTCGGTTGCCATTAAGGACCTGATCGCCACCAAGGTCGGCAAGCTCGGAGAGAACATCTCCGTCAGCCGCTTCGCCCGCTTCAAGGTCGGCGACCCGAACTGGACCGTTGCCCAGGTCAAGGCTTCTGAAGAAGCCGCTGCCGAGTAACTGGCAGCGAGAGCCCCTAAAAGCCCGGACGATTGTCCGGGCTTTTGCTTTCTGGTACTAAAGCTGGATGGGCAGTTGGGCCAATTCAGGAAAATCAGATGTTCAGCATAAGATCCGCTGACAAGGCGCTCGATCGGCCCTTTGCAGATACTAGGATACCCGCTGCCCCCGGACGGCTTCACCTGGGCGGTCGGCCAGAAGACTTTCTGTCCAGCCTGTCGCTATCTTGAACCTCCCGCCGCTTGATCGACGGCCGCCTGGGGAGTTTGGACTGTAATCTGAAGGTAGTTACACTCCTGACAACATTCCCCGTTTCAGCCAGCCCATGCTCATGCGATACTCACAAAGGAATGTACAAACGGATTGTCTTAAAGCTTTCGGGGGAAGCTCTTGCCGCTGGTAAGGGCTTTGGCGTGGATGTCACGAAGGTGCACGAGGTAGCGGCCGAGATCGCTCAGGTGCACGCAATGGGAACAGAGGTCGCCCTGGTGGTTGGCGGCGGCAACTTCTTCCGCGGAGTCGCCGAGCAGGCCAAGTCCATGGATCGTGTCTCCGCCGATAACATGGGCATGCTGGCCACCGTCATCAACGCGCTGGCCGTTCAGGACGCTGTCGAGAAGCAGGGTCTGCATTGCCGGGTCATGTCGGCCATTGAAATGAACCAGCTCGCCGAGCCCTACATCCGCCGCCGGGCCATCCGCCACCTTGAAAAGGGTCGCGTGGTGATCTTCGCCGCCGGTACCGGTAACCCCTATTTTTCGACCGATACCGCTGCCTCGCTCCGTGCCATGGAGATCAAGGCAGACGTTCTGCTGAAGGCGACCAAGGTCGAGGGCATCTACAACGCCGATCCGGTGGTTACCAAGGACGCCGTCAAGTTCGACCAGATCAGCTACATGGAGATTCTTCGCCTGGGTCTCAAGGTCATGGACACTACCGCGGTCAGCCTTTGCCAGGACAACAATATGCCCATGATTATCTTCAACATGAACGAGCCCGGGAATATCCGCCGCGTCGTGGCCGGAGAAAAAATCGGTTCTCTCGTCACGGCCTGAGACGCGATCCCGATTTCGCGCGTCAAAGCCTGAAGGTAATCTTCCCCTGGGCACCCAAGCTCAATTCGTCCCTGCTGCGTCCGTTTCAAGGTCCGAGGCAGATCTCCAGGCCGCAGCCGGGGCAACCGCGCATAAAAAGCGGGAGATGCTGCCTGCCCTGACAGGCCTGCGCTGCTTTGCCGCGCTCAACATCGTCTTTTACCACTTCTCAAATCCCAAGTGGTTCGGCCCTTTCGCGCCGATCATCGAAAACGGGTACACCTCGGTCAGTTTTTTCCTGCTGATGTCCGGTTACATCCTGGCCTACAACTACTCGGAACGTGCCGCCTCCGGGCATTTACTAAAGCGCAATTTCTGGATCGCCCGTTTCTCGCGCCTCTATCCCATCTATCTCTTCGCGCTGCTGCTCTCGCTTGGTATGTTGAAGCTGGAGTGGGCAGCGCGCACCCACGGCCAATTCGCCGCTGGAGTCGTGCTGACGCCGTTGCTGTTGCAGGGATGGATCCCGTCGCTGGCCACCTTCTGGAACACGCCCGCCTGGACGATGTGCACCGAAGCGTTTTTCTACCTCATCTTCCCGGCCGTGATCCTCTGGAAGCGCCCGAGGCAGCTGAAGCCGCTGCTGGCCGTCATGTTCGGTCTATGGCTGCTGGGGATGATCTGCCCGAGCCTGTACATGTGGTTTCATCCGGATGGAGACCTGCATCCGGGCCGCTACACCGATGGCTTCTGGATGCGGGCGCTCAAGTTTTCGCCGCCGCCGCATATCCCGTCGTTTCTCTTTGGAATCGCGCTGGCCGATCTCGACAACATGCTGGACCGCGATAGCTGGAGGCGCCTGCTATTCGGCGTCCTCGGGGTAGGAGGCCTCTACGCGATCCTTTACTACGGTGAGCATATGCCGTTCCCCCTCATGCACGACGGCCTCCTGATGCCGCTCTTCGCCCTGGCCATCCTGGGGCTGGCCGGGAAGAACATCATCTCGCGAATCCTCGGATTTCCGCTTTTCGTGGCCATCGGACGGTCGAGTTACTGCCTCTACATCCTGCATTTCAACCTGTGGAACCTGATCCACGACTCGCACATTCTCGACAAGCTGCACGTGGCGAAGTTCGATCCCTGGCTGAGTTATTTCCTGGTGATCTCGCTGGCAATTGGCGCCATGCTGCTTATCGAGCGCCCCTGCCAGCGCTGGATTCGTAACCGGTTTCTTCCTCGCCCCGCAAGTTCTCAGTAAAGCCGCTGCGCTACGGGTCGATATCTTCCTCGAGGAAGATCGACATGGCCGATGACAGTCGCCCACTGGAAACGGAAGCCCAACGCGTAAGGGAACCGGACAGGCGACGTCATTCCCGCTTTCGGGTCGAGGGGCAGGCTGAGGTATTCCTTCCGGAAGGTGGGCTGCTCCTGAGTGGCAAGATCCTGAACTTAAGCCGAACCGGCTGCTACATCGAAACATCTCTGCCCGGCCTGAAAATCGGAACCTACGTCGAGGTGTTTTTTGTCGTGAATCGTTTTCCCCTCCGAGTCCCGGCCACCATCGCAGCCAACCGCCGGCTCGGCGCAGGGATCGCTTTCTGCAATGTCAACGCCCGGCAGCAGGAACGGATAGTCGAGCTCATTAAGGAGTTGACAGGAAGACAGCGCGCGGCGGGAATGCCCGGCGCTTAAGAGCTTGCCCTTCCGAGTGCAGCGATGGACCTGCAGATTCTTCGTTGCGCCCAGAATGACAATGACAAATAAAAAGCCCGCTCTTTCGAGCGGGCTTTTTAGCGGAGTGCTTGCAGCTTACTGTCCGTTGCCGGAGGTCGCCTGTACGTGCTCGCCGGCGTGGTTGCCGTGGGTTACGGCAGCAACGCAGGTCGGCTGGCCTGCTGACGGGTACGGGTTGTTTTCCGTTCCGGTCAGGATACCCGACTGAGGATTCAGCTGGTAGCCGGTGATCGAGTTATCGAGGAAGTTCGACGTGTACACATAGCGTCCGAACGCCGGTTCCACGAATACGCAGGTGGGGCCGGTCTTGGTCGGGAAGGTGCTGGTCGAAAGTCCTGTCAGGGCGCCTGTGGACTTGTTGATCTGGTAGGCACTGATGTCATTTGAGTTGTAGTTGGCAACGTAAACGTAGGTACCGGTCAGGTCGACCGTGACCGCATCCGGATAAACGTCGGCCTTGAACGGGCCGTTTTGCACCGGCACGATCACGCCAGTGGACTGGATCGCATAGGCAATAACCTGGTTGCTCACCGGGTCGGTGACGTACAGGAACAGGCTGGTCGGATCGCTGGCGCTGGCCGTCGGAGCTACGCCCGCTTCAAAGTAAGGCGTGTTCGTGGTCGGATTGTTGATGGCCGTTACAGCCCCGCTGCTGCCGATCGAGAACGCCTGAATTTCGCCCTGCTGAACCACCGAGCTGCCGTTGGTGTTGCTGTTCGTGTTCACCACGTAAGCAAACTGGCCGTTTGCAGTAACGTTTACGCTGGCAGGCTGATATTCGAGAGGCCAGAACTGTGTGGACCCGTTGCTGACAGGGGTTTTCGAAGGAACACCCGACGCATCGAGGGGATAGATAACCAGTCCGCCCGGTCCCGGATTCGTGTCAGTCGCTGTGGAGCCTGGCTGGAAGGTATAGACGACAAACAGGAAGGTGCCCGCAGGATTTACTGCCATCGCAACCGGCTCTGTACCCAGAGACGGCAGGGTGACGGCCGGATAGAGCTTGCCGTCGGTGCCGATGTTGTAATCCACGATAGTGCTGTCATCGTGATAGGCCACGTAAAGGTTTGAACCGTTGGGGCTCGTCACTTCCGCCACAGGATTACGACCTGGGAAGGCGTAGGGTGAATCGGGAATCTGGGTGAGAGCACCGGACTCCTGGTCAACCTTGAAAACACTGATCTGGCCAGGGTTGTTCTTCGAGGCCGTCACGAAAAGATAATCGATGGTGTTGCTTTCCCCACATGAGGTAATGCCAAGGCCTACGCCGATGGAGACTGCGGCGGCCAGTATAGCCTGGCCAGTTTTCCTGAACTTCATGCGCTTCCTTCGTCCTGGGCGAGAGCACAGGCTGCGGTTTCGGGAGAATAGTTCCCGCTTTGAATTGTAAAATTTCGCATCGCTTTCGGCTATAGGGGAAAGCCTCTGGCGATGCGGCGGAACTGGCTTATTATGCGATTCCGCGCCCCGAGAGGCGCGGAATGCTCAAACTGGAACTAGTTGACGTGACTGCTTACTGTGCACCAGGTCGGGTTGCCAACCGTTGCGTAGCTGCTGTTGTTGCGCAGGTCGGTCAGGTTGCCCGAGTTCGGATCGAGACTGCTTCCACGTACTGTACCGGCATTGAAGTTCGCCGTGTAAATGTACTGGTTCGTCGGATCTTCCAGTATGCACTGCGGGCCGGAGTCGGTCGGGAAGGGCTGACCGGCTACAGGATTAAGCACACCGTTCGCGGCGATCGTGAAGGCCGTAATCTCACTGGCCGGGTTTGAGATGCCAGAGTTCGGGCCGGCATTCGCCACGTACAGAAACTGACTCTTACTGTCCGAGATCATCGCAACCGGATTCGACGCTGTCGAATCGTTGGGGGCGGGGCTGCCGTTGACTGCCTGCAGGAGGCCGCCGGTACCGATAGTGAAGTAGCGGATCTCGTTTTTGGCTGTGTCGGCGACATAGAGATATTTCGACGCCACATCCGTGGTGATGGTGCTGATCTGTATTGCCCCGGTCGAGAGCTCAGTGTTCTGGGTGGTGGTAAGCTGGCCGCTGGTCGAGTTGATGGCGTATTCGAATACGGTCTGTTCCGCGCCGGGTGCGAGGCCGGATGTCTCGTTTATCGTAGGTTCGGGACCGTTCTCGGCAACGAGCGCATAAGCCGAGGTCACCTTCATGTCGATCGGGTCGCAACCGACAGGGAAGACCGTGAGCGGTGTCTGCTGGTTGTTCGTCAGCAACGAAAGGCGGCCCGTGGTGGTGTCCACACTGTAGGCAGCAATATCGCCACGGGGGTGCCAAAGGGTCGGATCGCTTGCATCCTTGCATGGATAATCCGTCGTCGGGCCTGACATATGGACGCCAGTCTCGGTCGAGCCGCTTACCGGCATGTACTTCTCAAGAACGTATAGGAATGCACCGGTCGAGCTGAACTGGATACGGATAGGGCCAGTGCCGGCTGTCGCGTAGGTCTGTTGGGGAGCCAGGTTGCCATAGCCGCCAATCGAGAAAACCGCGATGTTTGAGCCGCTGTAGCTGGCGGTTTGCGAGCCATCCGCATTATCTGTCGTGGACTCCGCGCCCGCGTTCAGAACATAAAGAAAGCGTCCGGTGGAGGCGACCAAAGAGCGGATAGGATCCGTTCCGCCCGAGCCGAAGGGCTGTCCTGGGACGGCGGTCAGGTTACCGGTGTTATTGCGAATATTGAATGCACCAATCTGGTTATACTGGCTGCCGGTCACGTAGATGTACCCGGCGGTGAAATTGGTGCTGCACGAGGTGATGCAAAACCCTAGACCTAGAGATACAACCAGGGCCAGAAGCATCCGGCCGGAATTCTTAAACTTCATGCGCTTCCTTCATCCTGAAACCGGGAGACCGGACAGGCAACTGGATCGGGATAGCTCCCGTTTGCATTGTAAAAGCTGCAGCCGCTTTCTGCCAGAGAACAACGTGGTTTAGACGGCAGGCGACGGAAATTCGGGGTGCAGGCAGAAAAAGATTTTCTGCCCGCACCCCAAATGGGGGCACTACCAGACTACACAAGGATTGTTGGGCATCATAGGCTGGCCCTTCTTGCAGCCAAAAGCCTTGCCGAACTCGTCGAAGTTCTGCACGGTTCCGTTGGTGCGGAAACGGCCTGGCGAATGGGGATCGACCTTGACCGCCATCCGGGAGTAGGCATCGGTGCGGTTTTCACACCACACCTGGGCAAATGAGATAAAGAACTGCTGCTCAGGGGTATAGCCGTCCACCTTCTTGGTTTTCGCGTCCCCGCCCTGCTCAGCCAGCACGCTCATCAGTGCGCGATAAGCGATGCGGATGCCGCCGTTGTCGGCTGTATTCTCACCGAGCGTCAGCTTGCCGTTCAGCTTCTGGCCTGGAACGGGCTCGAAGCTGCCATACTCATTCACTTCGCAGCCTGTCCGCTGGTCGAATGCCGCGCGGTCGTTCGGAGTCCACCACTGCTGGACATTGCCATGACCGTCGTACTTGCTGCCCTCATCGTCGAAGCCGTGTGTCATTTCGTGTCCGATGACTACGCCGATGCCGCCGAAGTTCACCGCAGCGTCCTTGGTGTCGTCATAAAAGGGAGGCTGCAGGATCCCGGCAGGGAAGTTGATGTCATTGTTGCTGGGGTCGTAGTAGGCGTTGACGGTCGGCGGAGTCATACCCCATTCCTTCTCGTCCACCGGTTTACCGATCTTGCCCAGTTCCCAGGCAGTCTCAAAGGCATCGGCGCGGCGCAGGTTGCCGACCAGGTCGTCACGCTTCACTTCGAGCTTCGAGTAATCGCGCCAGTTTTCCGGATAGCCGATCTTGCGGCGGAAGAGCGCCAGTTTGGCCTCTGCAGCCTTCTTGGTCTCGGGCGTCATCCACGAAAGCTGGGAAATATCTTCGCCAAGGGCTTTGTCGAGGGCGTCGACCAGCTTTTCCATGTCGGCCTTGTCCTTGGGCGGGAAGTTTTCCTTCACCCAGTCCTGGCCGACTGCCTCACCCAGGTTGGCGTCCGTAAGCGCCGTGCAGCGCTTCCAGCGGGCCGACTGCTGATCCTGACCCTGTAACGTCTTCTTGAAGAAGCCGAAGTTTAGATCGGCAAAATCCTGGGAAAGCCATGGAGCGGAGCTGTTCAGGGCATGGAAGCGCAGGTAGCTCTTGATCGTGTCCAGGCTGCTGTTATCGATGACATCGTTCATCGCCTTGAAGAAGTCAGGCGTACCGATATTGAGGGTCTTGATCGCGGGTGCCGGGATTCCCTGGAGATAAGCAACCCAGTTAAAGTCAGGCGCCAGCTTGCCGAGATCGGTTACCGGAGACATGTGGTAACGCTTGTCCGGATCGCGCAGGTCGACACGGGCCATCGAGCCCTTCGCCAGCGCGGTTTCAATCTTCAACACGGCATCAGCCTCAGACGCGGCCTTGTCGTCGTTATCGCCAGCAAGCTTAAAGAGGCTGACGACATATTCCTTGTACTGTGAACGAATCTTTGTCATGCGATCGTCGTCAAGCAGATAGTAATCGCGGTCAGGCAGCGTCAGTCCGCCCTGGAATGCTTCGGCGATTTCCATCGTCGAGTTCTTCTGGTCAGCCGAGCTGCCGAACTCAAAGAAGCCGTTTGCATTGTCATGGGCATGCAGATCGGCAACCAGCGCGCCCAGTCCCTTCTTGTCGTTGAGGGCATCGATCTTTGCCAGTACCGGCAGTACCGGCTTGTCGCCAAGGCGATTGGCAAGGTCGGTATCCATGCAGGCCGCGTAGAAGCTGCCGTACTGCTTCTGCAGCGCGGTCTTCGGATCATTCGCGGCGCGGTCGAGCTCTTCATACAGAAGGTAGCGGTTGCGCTCGTTCAGTTCATTGAAACGGCCCCAGCGCGATTGGTCCGATGGAATCGGGTTGTTCTTGCGCCAGTTTCCGCAGGCGTAGGCGTAGAAGTCGGTACAGGGATCCGCTGTTTTATCGATGGAACTGATATCGAAGCTGTGAACGGCCTTCGGCTTGACAGGCGCGTCGCTGGCGCTGTCTGGCTTGGGACTCGCTGCGGGCTGTGCGAACGCAAGCCCTGCGCTGAGAACTAGAGCACTGGCAAAACGAACAGTTTGCATGGAATTTACCTCATTCGGAGTGCCGCCGTCGTGGATAGGCGGTCGCTTGACGTGTGTTAGGAGCAAGTTATCACGGATGGTCCGTGGAACCGTTGATTACCGCCGGGTTGCAAATCTCTTACGAGCCTTTTACCCTTCTCCTCCGAAAAGACTTCTCACGAATCTTCGTTCTGAACACTGGAGAATGCTCATGCAGCGGCGAGATTTCGTCAAAGCCATGATGGCCGCCTCGGTTTCCGCGCGCGCCATGCTTGGTCAACAGCCATCGACCACCCCAGTCGCCCCGTCTACCCTGCCGCCGACTGCGACCACCGCCCCTGGACCGCTTCCCTGGATGCGCGGCCTCATGGAAGTTAAGCCATTGCAGGTCAGGCAGATCAGTCCTGACGCGATAGCGGAGACGCAGACGCAGTTTTTCTCGGAGACGCAGATGGGCAGCCTTCGCCATCTTTGCAGCGTAATGATGCCTGCTCTCAACGGTCAGCCGGGTGCGAAGGAAGCAGAGACGCCGGAGTTTCTCGACTTTTTGATCAGCGTCTCGCCGGAAGACCGGCAGCAGTTGTACCGCTCCGGGCTTGACCGGCTTGAGTCAGAGGCGAGGAAGCAGTTCAGCAAGTCCTTCGCGGAAGTAAGCGATGCGCAGGCGGGCGAAATTCTCAAGCCTTGGCTGCGCACATGGATGAGCGACCATCCGCCGACAGAGCCTTTCGCTGATTTCGTCAACATCGCCAACGGAGATATCCGTACGGCAACCATCAACTCCCAGGCGTGGGCCGACGCAACCAAAAAGGCCGGCCATAATACTCCCGATCAAGGCCTCTACTGGTATCCCGTAGATCCGGATCTGCGGCGCGAAGGCGCCTGCGAACGGAAGAGTTCTTAATTTGCCGCGAGGCCGGTAACATCACCAACCGATCACTGGATATCTGTTCACCATGGCTGAAGAAAAAGTAGATGTATTGATTATCGGCTCCGGGCACTCCGGAGGCATGGCCGCGAAGATTCTCACGGAAAAGGGAATCCGCTGCCTGATGCTGAATGCCGGGCCGATCGCGGACGTACATAAAGATACGGAGCCCCGTGCTGCCTACGAGCTGCCTTTCCGGGGCTTCAAGGATCCGGAAAAGCTGCCGCACGTCTTCCAGGCGAATGAGTTCAACGTGAACACCTGGGTCGATGAGAAGGAAGTTCCATACACATACGACACAGGCAAGCCCTACAACTGGGTGCGGGTTCGTCTCTTCGGAGGCCGCTCGCTCTTCTGGTCGCGCCAGTCCTTCCGCATGAGCGACTATGAGTTAAAAGGCAAGTCGCACGACGGCTACGGCGACGACTGGCCGATCTCGCATGCCGATATCGCTCCCTATTACTCGCGCGTCGAAGCTATCTTTCGTGTGAAGGGGCGTCCTGAAGGACTACCACAGTATCCCGACGGAAACTTCATCGTGGACGACGCACCGTGGTCCGGCTGTATGCAGCGCTGGGTTGACGCAGGCAAGAAGATTGGCGTGCCAGTAACCAAGCAGCGCAGCTCTGAAGGCGTGGACGGCCTTGCCAGCTCTGTGAATCTGCTGCTGCCCGATGCCTTCGCCACTGGCAAGCTCGATGCGATCCCGAATGTCGTCGTTCGTGAGATCCGCGCAGACAAGAACACCGGCCTGGCGAACGAGGTCTTCTTCGTCGATCGTCTCTCGGGCCGCGAAATGTCCGTGAAAGCCCGCGTGATCGTGCTTGCAGCCGGAACGCTCGAAAGCACCCGCCTGCTGCTCAACTCAAAGATCGCAAATTCCAGCGGAGTGCTGGGACATTATCTCTCCGACCAGATCTATGGCGCGGGCATCGTTTGCTCGGTGCCCGAGGCGCGAGACGGCAAGGCAAAGCCTGGACTGATGGGCGGCAGCGCGCTCATTCCGCGCTTCCGTAACATCAAGACGAGGGAGAAGAACTTCCTTCGCGGCTATGCGCTCAACTGCTGGAGCAGCACCGGTCCGATGGATCCCCGTAACTTTGCTGCGTACGGTGCGGAGCTGCAGCAGAAGCTTGACAGCTACCACGGCAGCGGCTTCGGCGTGGGGCTGATGGGCGAGGTCCTGTCGCGCTACGAGAACAAGGTCAGCATCGACCCAAACACTGTTGATGCGTGGGGCATTCCCGCTCTTCATATCGACACGAAGTACACCGACAACGAATACAACATGGCCAAAGACGCAGTCGATACGGCGTCGGAGATGGCTCACGACGCGGGTTTCGAGGTTCTCTCGCAGAATCCCATTCCGAACCCGCCCGGCTACAGCATCCACGAACTCGGCACGGCCCGCATGGGCGACGATGCAAAGACCAGCGTGCTGAACAAGTGGAATCAGAGCCACGATCTGAAGAACCTGTTCGTCGTCGACGCCAGCTGCTTCGTCAGCGCTGCGTGGCAGAATCCCACGATGACCATCCTCGCGCTTTCCATGCGCGCCTCAGAACACCTCGCCGAACAGATGCGGCAGGGAAATGTTTAACCGAACCGAAAGGAACACATGCTGAACCAGACTCGCAGGGATTTTCTCAAGACCGGATCTGCCGCCGCGCTGCTCGCTTCCACCTCATTACGCTCCTGGGCACAGACACTGCATCTGCCGCTTGGCATCCAGCTTTACTCCGTGCGCGACATGCTGCCGAACGACTACGCCGGAACACTCAAGAAGGTGGGCGAGCGCGGATACAAAGAATGCGAATCGGCCGGTTACTACAACCACTCCGCCTCCGATGTGAAGTCGGCGCTCGATGCCGCTGGCCTGAAGCTGGTGAGCGCGCACTACTCGATGGGAGTGCTGCAGCAAGGCGTGGACGATGCCATCCAGTTCAGCAAGCAGCTCGGAACCGTGGAGTACATCATCTGCTCATCGCCGATTCCAAAGCCGTCATCCGGGCAGAAGCAGGGCGAACACACCATGACACTCGAAGACTGGCAGTGGAACGCCGAGCAGCTGAACAAGTTCGGAGAAAAAGTCCACGCCGCGGGGTTGAAGTTCGGTTATCACAATCACTACACCGAATTTAAGGAAGTCGGCGGACGCAGCCCCTACGATGAGCTCATGCATATGACTGATCCCGCTAAGGTTCACTTCGAGATGGACTGCGGCTGGGTGGTTGTCGGCGGAGGAGACCCGGTAGCGCTGCTGAAGAAGTACGCCTCGCGCATCGTCATGCTGCATGTGAAGGACTTCAAGAAGCCCGAGACTCCCGGTGCCCGTCCTGTTCCGTCGGAACTGGGGCAGGGAACGATCGACTACAAACCGATCTTCCACCAGGCAGCGCTCTCCGGCCACATCAAGCATGTTTTCGTAGAGCAGGAAGCCTTCGACGTTCCCGCATGGGAATCACTCAAAATAGACGCCGAGTACATGCAGGGCCTCGGAATGAAGTAAGTCACACCATCGAGTTAAAAAGCGCCCAGCTATGGGCGCTTTTTTTACATATTCTTCGGGGACAAGCGCAATATCTTGTGCTAACCTTGCCGGGATTTAACACTCTGGTTCTCTTTTGAAGGTTGCCTGTTCTATGTCTGCTCGCTCCTGGTTCTTCTCTTGTTCAGTAAGACTGGCTATCGTATTTGCTGCGTCTTTTCCTTTTGTAAATTCTCTTTCTGCCAAAAGTGGTCCAACCAGCTTCCCGATTACTTCAGTGGAGCAAGTGCCGCTCATCTCCAGCTTTGTTGAGGCGGACATGAACGGTGATGGCCTGCCAGACCTTGTCTATCTGCAGGGCAATGGTCCCGAAGGAGCGCCAACCTACCCGTCAGTAGCGGTGCTGATTAATAATGGCTCGGGTTATGTCTCGCAGCCTGTGGTGTCAGCACCTTTAGCTTGCTTCGCGGGAACCCCCATCGCGGCGGATGTAAACGGAGACAACAAACAGGACGCGATCCTTTCCTGCAACGGCTTTCTTGTCGTCATGCTTGGAAATGGGGACGGAACTTTTCAGGCACCTTCTACCACTGCGGCTCCCGGTCTATCTGCACTGTTGGCGGTCGATCTGAATGGCGATGGCTATCCCGATATTATTGGCGTGGACAGCAGCACTAGTGGTCCGCCCCAGCCTGCGCAACTCAGCATCCTCTTGAATAAAGGTGTGGCATCACCGGGTAACTTCGGATCCGCGACATCGATCTCGGGTGGCGGAAGCACCATCCTTTCAGGGGACTTCAATGGCGATGGTAAGCAGGATGTGCTGATCGGCGCGCCCGGCGGAGGCGCCGCGCAAAATCCCATTGATATTTACTTCGGGAATGGAGACGGCACGCTGCAGGCGCCCGTTTCTGTCGGCAGTGGATCGATTTACACCTTCACAACCGGCGACTGGAACGGCGACGGGGTTACGGACATTGCCTATGTCGCCACGCCAACAACGAACGCAGCGGCAAAGCTAATCATCGCCTCTGGCTCAACAAGCGGCCAGTTTACGACGAGCAGTTCATTTAGTGTCCCGACTGAATTAACTTACAGCCAGTTGCTAGCGCTCAAACATCCCAACGCAACGGGATATAATGCGGAGCTTGCACTGGTCGGCGACTTCACTACCCTCTTCTTCGGAGATGCAAGCGGTAACTTCGTCCAGGGACCGGGTTATTCTCTTTCTACCATCAATGGAACCGCGATCGAGCAGGTTAATTCGGATAACTCTACAGCGCTGCAGTATTTTTCTGGAGGCTACCTTCTTAGCGCCCCGGTGAAGGACAGTGGTTTACAGGCGCTGCCGGCAGACGCAATCGATCACTTTGGTACGGTGTCTGCGTATTCGCTAGGCTTCCCTTCGACATATGCGCTTGGCGACCTGAATGGCGATGGCCTACCCGACCTGGTAAGCATCAGCAGTACCGGTGAGCTTGCGGCTTCTTTGAGCCGGGGCAACGGCGGCTTCACAACGTTCAGCCCGGTCACGACGCAGGCAAACGGCCTACTGATTGGCGACTTCAACGGCGACGGTAAGCAGGACGTACTTGGTTACATCAGCGGAGTCAGCCCCAGCTCTCTAAGTCACGGGGCACAGCAGTTACCGCAAACACTGTTCTACCAGGGAAGCGGCATCGGAACGCTACCGGCAACTCCAGTGACGACGACCCTTCCGCTGACGCAGATCTCCGTTGCCGCCTCCGGCGACTTTAACGGCGATCACATCGCCGACCTTATCATTGTTGCTCTGGGTACACCGAACGCGCAGCAGTCCAGCGGTATCTTCTTCTTGGCAGGTAAAGGAGACGGAACCTTTGCGACTCCCATTCTGCTGGACCAGGCGCCGGATTTTGGGGAAGCAAATCTTCTCGTGGCAGATATCAACAACGACGGCAAGTTGGACTTTGTTTTCGAGAATGCCAGTTTCGTGGGCAACGGTGACGGCACCTTCAAGGCCACTCCGCTAGGCCTGGCCTCGAACCAGACCCCGGCAACGCTTGGTGATGTCAATGGCGATGGATTCGCTGACATGGTTACCAGCACCGGCGCCATTCTTGCCGGCAAGGGTGATGGTACTTTCCAGACGAGCAGTCTTTACAGCATTACGATCCCTGAGGGCTTTTCAATTTATGCCGCCTCGATTGGCGATGTAACCGGCGATGGGAACGCCGACGTGGTTGCCCAGTTAACCGAATCTACTTCCTCGAACATCAGCTGGCTGTCTGTTTTGCAGGGCGATGGCAAAGGCGGTTTCGTCCTCGATCCGCAGACTTACTACGCTGGAATCACGAGCAACAGCAATTCAGGTGTAACGACCCAGGGCCTGCTGACACGGCTGAACAGCACTGCTCCTCCACTTACTTCCGACACCACTCTTGATTTCCTGTCGGTGCCTGGCCCCTACATTATTACCCCGCTGCTCAACGCGCATAACGCGGCGCCTACCAGCCCGGTGACACTGCCATCGGCTATCTCTTTAAGCGCTTCGTCAACGTCGGTGACAACTGGTACGCAAATCACGCTGACAGCTAATGTCTCCGGCTACCAGCCAGGCGGGCAGGTAACCTTCAACTCCGGCAGCACATCACTGGGAACCGCATCGCTCACAGACGGCGTAGCAACCTTGCCTGTATCGTTTAGTTCAGCGGCCAGCTACGCAATCACCGCCACTTACAGCGGAGACACAAACAACAGCCCGAGCACGTCGAATACGGTAACCTTAGCGGTGACTGCGCCTGTAGCTCCCGATTTCCAGGTGACTGCAAATCCAACCACTGCCACGGTAACCCGAGGGCAGTCGGCGACTACGACCCTCACCGTCACCCCTGACAGCACTTATGCCGGCTCGGTTACCCTTACCTGCGGAACGCTTCCGTCCGGCGTTACCTGCTCGTTTGCGCCGGCAACTGTTTCAACAGCAAGCGGCGCTGCTACTTCGGTGCTGACGATCACAACCACTGCGCCTTCGACGGCTGCTCTGGTTGACCCGATCAACAATCTGGCGAAGGCCGCTTGGGCAGGCATCTTCTGCCTCGCCCTGCTACCTTTCGGAAGAACGAGCAGGCGCTGGAAGTCTGCCCGCGCATCGTTCTTCTGCTTGTGCCTTGCGACGGCGCTCTTTGCTCTCTCGGCATGCGGCGGCGGCAGCAGTTCGTCCTCGAACACCGGAGGTTCCACGCCAACGAATCCTGGTACACCGACCGGGCAGCAAACTGTCACTGTGCAGGTGAGCGATTCCTCGAACTCCAGCCTCAGCCATTCAGTGCCGTTTACGCTTACCGTTCAGTAGACTGCATTCCGTGCTCGAACGGCGAGGGGGAGAAGCAGATTGCGCTTCTCTCCTGGCCGTTTGGGCGCTACCCTTAAAGCGATGAACGTGGCCTCCTCCACTGCGGCGCAGCGGGCCGAAATCGGCGGCGCAAACATACCAGCACAGGCCGGATGGTTCTTCCTGCATGCTATTTTCGCCGTCGCCAGCTGGGCTGTCATGATGGCGGTAATTACGCTCTTTCATCCGCCGTATATCCCGGTGGCCATTACGCTTGCGGCTTCGTTCGTGGTGCCCCTGATTGCCGGTACGTTGATTGCGCAGGTAAGAGGCGGCCGTTACGCACGCTACACCTGGATCGCAGGCGTTCTTTGGCTGATGATCATCGGCCTTTGGATTCTCGATATGCCTACGTCACCCGGAGCCTGCCTGCATTGCACCGCCGGACAGAAGCTCTGGCTGACGTTCTTCAGCTTCTCTGAAGACAGCGGCATGATCGACGGGCAGGGACGTTTTCTCGGCACCTGGCCTGCCGCCGCCATGATCGGCTACAGCATTGGCGCTCGCCTGTCGCTGCGCGGCGGCTCCGCGCGTGCATGAAACAGCCGGATTCTCTATTCTGATTTAAGAGTGATGCCGCGAATTCGATTCCTGGTCCTGCTTCTTTTTATTGCTGCCCCCGCCTGCCATGCCGTTGAGATGAAAATCTCCTCACAGGCTCTCGAGCGCACCCTCAACGCCCAGCTCTTTAACAAGGACGGACGCTACTACATCCGCGGCAATGACCATTCCGCGTGTTCGGTTGTGGCCGATTCTCCGCACGTCGATTTCGCCGGCGACCGGATCGAAGTGCATGTCCACGTTCATGCGAAGCTGGGCACCAGCATCCACGGCGACTGCTTCGGAATCACGCTCGATCGCGACGTGGATGTCTCGCTTGCGCCTGAGGCCGAAGGCGAGACGATCGGCTTCCGCGATGCGCGCATCGACAAGCTGAGCGGTTCGCGGGAGCTGGATCGCATCCTCATGCCGTTCCTGAGCGGACGCGTGCCTACCAGCCTGAAAGTCAATGCAGCGGATCAGCTGCGGCAGCTTTTGTCGAAGTCGACAGAATCGATCGGCTATGACGTGACGCTCGATCGCTTCATCATCCATTCGATGTTCGTGCAGCAGGATCGCCTGATGGTCGATCTCGATGGCGATGTGACCGTGAAGTAGCTGCCTACTTTTCGCCAGGAAAGGGCGTGGACTGCGCCGAGATGATCTGCACGATCATGGCGCGGATCCTGTCATAGTCGGGATCGCCCGAGAACATCCGGTAGTCGGTGTGGACATCGGCGTCTGCCCCGACCAACTGGAACTGGCGCTTACCGGCAGCCGCTTCGTCAGGATGCGCGCCCGCCCAGGACTTCTGATCGAAGTCGTTGCTCTCCACATCGATCTGCCACACGTGCTTGCCCTCGCTGTTGCGGACCACGAAGCGGTAGTACACGTGCAGCTTTCCGACCGGCTTAAAATACTCAACGGCTTCCACGCGGTACTGCTTCACCGGAAACATCTCGAGCAGAAAACCATTCGTCTGCATCGCATCGGGGGCCTTCGGATCGCTGTGGAGTTTGCGCAGGATATCGCGCTCCTGGTCGCGCTCCGTTTTGCGTCCGGCTGCGGCGTAAGCAGCTACAAGCGTGGTGTGGATCTTCCAGTTATTCGGATCGATCGATCGCGCCTTCTCGGCATAGGTTACCGCGAGGCTGGGGTTGTAGACCGCCAGCGCAGCCGAGGCAGCGTAGAGGTTGGTAGCGGCGTCGTTCGGATTCGCCTGCAGCACCTTGCTGAAGATGTCCAGTGCCTGCTGGGGATGGCCCGCCTTTAGCTCGGCAATGCCTTCATCGGTCGTAGGTGCAGCAGCAGATTGTGCGGCGGGGGAGGGGAGCTGTGCGATGGCAACGGAGGGCAGGGCAGAGGCAACGAGCAGGAAGGCAGTCAGTTGTATTTTCATCGAGAGGACTCGGGGCCACCTTAACACAAGCGCCGCGATGAGATTGGTTTACCGGTGCTGGCCGCTATGCTCGGGATTCGAGCCGGGCTCGGGAAAATCGGAATCCTCGCCCTCGAATTCGCTGCCGTCGCGATGCGGCAGCTGGCTCGCAAGAGCGTCGCTGCCATGCTCGCCCTTGGGGTGGTCGGTAGGAGTCTGACTCTCTACCGCGCCTTTGTGCGAATCGCTGTCGGGGTGTTCCGGGATATGTCCTGAGGGCTTAGACATAACGCCTCGTTTTCCTGCCTACTGATGATAGGCCGAGGGCTTGGCGGCGGCCGTAATCCGCACGCCCATGCCATTCAACTTGCTGCGTCCCTGCGCCGCTTCCGGAGTCGCGGGGTAACGCTGGATCAGGCTGCGCAGGTCGCGGATTCCCGCGTCGCGCTGGTTCGAGTCGAGTTCAGCCTGCCCCTTGCGGAGCTGTGACGCCGGGGCCTTGGGGCTGCCGGGAAACTGCTCGAGGACGGCGTCATAGTTCTTGATGGCCGTGGGGTAATCACCCTTGCGGTAGGCGATCTCGCCCAGGTAGAACTGCGCGTTACCTGCCATATCGTCCTGCGGATAATACTTGACCACGTCGCCGAATTCACCGGCTGCCAGGTCATAGCGGGCGCTGGTGTAGTCGCGCACCGCCGACTGGTAAAGCTGATCGACCGGCGGAGCCTGTGGCTGCTGGGGCTGCTGCATCATTGCACCCTGTGGCGCTCCGTTCATTCCCGGCTGGGCCGGCTGTCCATTCATCCCCGGCTGCTGGCCAGGCTGTCCGGCGGGCTGGGCGTTCACGTTCTGCAGCTGCGATTGCATGTCCTGGAGCTGCTTGTTCACCGCTGCCATCCGTGACTTCAGCTCGTCGATCGAGTCATGCACGCCCTGAACCTGCCCGGAGAGCTGGTCCATTTTGCTGCCGGACTCGTTCTGTGCGGCGATCTGCTGCTGGAGCGCGTTCATGCTCTGCGACATGCGGTTTACGTTGTCGGCAGTCTGCTCCACAAGGTGCTGCAGGACGCCCAGGCGTGAGTCGCTCGAGCTCTGCAGCTGCTGCAGCTGCGTCTGAAGCTGCGAGACGGCATCCTGCAGCTGGATGATTTCCTTCGAAGCGGCATGCGCCTGCGGTACCGCGAGCAAGGGTAGCAGGGCGGCAGTGGCGAAAAGGGAAGCGAAAGTCTTTCTCATGGTGCGGTCTCCTGCGGAGCCTAGTGAAAAAGCAGCGCAGCTTGTGGCCGCGCTGCTCTCTCTTTTCGTATTAGACGTCGTTACCGGTCAACTGAGAACTGTGCGCGGCGGTTCTGCTGCCAGCAGCTCTCGCTATGGTCGGTGCAGAACTGCTTCTCCTTGCCGTAGCTGACGGTGCGCAGGCGGTCAGGACCAACGCCCGCGGTTACCAGAGCCTGCTTGGCGGCATTGGCGCGGTTCTCGCCGAGTGCCAGGTTGTATTCGGTCGAGCCGCGCTCGTCGCAATAGCCGCCGATTACAACTTTCAGGTTCGGATGCTGGTTCAGGAAGCTGGCATCCTGCGCGATGGTCGGCTGAGCGGCCGAATTCACATCGTAGCTGTCGTAGTCGTAGAAGATGTCCTTCACGTTCTGGTGGAACATGTTGTCGTCCACGTCGCCTTCTGACATGTTGCTGGCAGCGGCGGCGTTCACCGTCACGCGGGCAGTCGCATCGGCGGTGCCGCCATCGCCCTTGGCGATCAGGTGATAGTTGGTCGACTCAGTCGGCTTCACATTCCGGGTTCCGGCGCTGGCCACGGGGCCCATGCCTTCAATCTCAACATCGCTTGCGCCCGTCGTTCTCCACGAGAGCACCACGCTGTCGCCGGCGTTAATCGAGGTCGGAGCAGCAGTGATGGTGGCCGTGGGTGCCTCGGCAGACGGCGCTGCGGGCGGCGGTGGCGGCGGTGCGGCAGCCTTCTTGTGGCAGCCGGCAAGGACCAGCATGGCAGCGAAGCCTGCGGTCAGGGTAAGCGAGCGGTAGTGAGACGTTCTGCGGGACACGGATTGCACGTTTCTCCTCCTGGGAGATTTGTTATTTGGCCGCTGACGGGCCATTGATCGTTCAGCCAAGGCAAAGCGAAGGAAAAATTCCTTCGCCATCCATCCTAAACCTTATCTGCTACTTCCAGCTCCAGTTCGGCATGGCATTCCATCCGTCATGCGTTAACTGTTGCTGTTCGGTTCCATCCGCCAGCATGGACCAGATCTGCGTCCCGTGGCCGTCCGCGCGCTGAAAGACGATGTGCCGTCCATCCGGAGCCCACGAGGGAAAGTCATTGGTTCCCGCATCGTGCGTGAGCTGGATCCAGCGCTTGCTGGCAATGTCCATCAGGTAGATATCCTGGCCGCCTGGGGCGCCCGGGCCGTACTTGCGGTTCCAGCTGAAGACCAGGAACTGCCCATTCGGTCCCCACGACGGAGAAGTTGCATACCCCCCGTCAGTCAATCTCTGCACATTCGCGCCATCCGCGTCCATGATGTAGATCTGGGGCAGATTGGTGCGTCCGCTGACCCAGGCGATCTGGGCATTCGATTTCGGGTTCCAGGTTGGCGAAACATCCGGTCCGCGGAAAGCGGTGACGCGGTTTGCGCCAGCGCCGTTGCTGTCGGCAACGTAGATTTCGTTGTCGCCTGTCCGGCTGGAGGAGAAGGCGATTTTGCTGCCATCGCTGTTCCATGCGGGTGAGAGCGTCGTGCCGCCCGGCGACTGGAAGCTGACCATGCGGTTCAGCACCAGCGAGTACATCCGGATCTCCCAGCCGTTCTTACCGAGCGAAGAGAAGGCGATGCGCGAGTTATCCGGCGCAACGCGGGGCGAAATCGAGATGGTTCCGAGGTGCGTGATCTGGTGCTGGCCGTTGCCGTCGTAGTCCATGCCCCAGATTTCCTTGTTGCCGCCGCGGTTCGACACGAAATAAAGCTTCGTCTCGCAGATACCATTCACACCGCCACCGAGACGCAGGATGATCTCATCCGCGAAATGGTGGGCGATCTGCCGGGTGTTCTCCTCGTTGGCGGTGTCGCCGTAGTTCTTGCCGAGGATCTGCGGAGACTGCGGATTCTTGGTATCGAAGACGTATCCGGTCACGTTCACTCGGCCACTGTTCACAGCGAGTGTTCCGAAGGCGACCATCGCGGCGTTTGCCGGAGCAGCCGACCATGCGCCAAGATTCATCTCCGACGGGCCGCCCGGCATCGCCGGAGGAGCCATGCTCTTCGAAACCATGTCGAAGACGCCGGCGTTCTTCAGGTCATTGAAGAGGGTCGTGTCGAAGACTGTCTTGAGCGCGCCCGTCTGTACATCCGGTGTTCCCGGCTTGAAGTTTGCGGCTGCAAGGCGAATCTTTTCGACGCCGAGGTTCGTGCCGGTACGCACCCAGTCCTGCGCGTGAAGCGACGCCGGGAGCGAAAAAGCGATGAGAGAAAAGAAAAGGGTCTTCAGGGGGGTCAGTTGCTTCGCGGGCTTACCGTTCATCATGCCTCTGGATTCGATCGTTTACTTGATTCCGGGCTCGCATATTTTCTTTGACGTAGGACAGAAGCGGTTGGGAATCAAGGATTTCACTCAATGCGACTGCTGATCGTAGCTAAAAGTGTACTCCACGGAAACGCTGGATCCAGAGTAGCCGGGAGGCAAAGGACCAAAACTTTCAACACGCTGCACAGCGCGGACCGCGGAGCTGTCAAGAGTAGGCGAGCCGCTCGACTGTGAGATGCGGACGTTGCTCGGCGAGCCGTCCCGGGCAATGGTAAAAACCACGCTGGCGCGGGAGCCGATCTGGGTACGCGGGTCGACTTCCTGCGTATACCAGCCCTCACGGACCTTCCGCTGGATAATCCCCACGTAATACGGATAATTGAAGCCCTGTCCGCCACCGGTAACATTCACCGGCTGGTTCTGCTGGGTCTGTGTCGGCGTCATCGAATGCGCCATCTGCGTCGGCGCGGCTTCGCCGAACCGCGCCTTATGCTGGTCGGGCGTCGGCTGAGAGTGTTTCGGAGTCGGTTGCTGCACCTCCGGCTTCTTCTCGGGCTTCGGTGGCGGCTTTTCGTCCTTTTTCTTCTCCTGCTTCGGCGGCGGAGTCTGCTTCAGCGGGATCGGGATCGCATCGGGCTCCGGCTGTGCAGGTGCGGCTGGAGCAGGCGGTGGAGGAGCCTGCGATGGCTGCTCGGTCGCGAGCACATTCGGGGTCGGCGGGGCGGTCTGCGGCAGCGGAATCGTTGGAGCGGAGCTGACGAGCGTCGCCTGGATGGCTCCCGGAGATTGCTGGTTTCCCCACTCGTTGCCATGGATCCGATTGGCCAGGTAGGCCGAAAGCGCGATTGCGCCCACGATGCAGAGGTGCAGCACCACCGAGCCCGCCATGGGCGCGCCGAATGATTCCTGGTGCCGCGTGTAATCGGTTGCCATGCGCTACTTCTTCTGAATGGGCTGGGTGACGATGCTGATATTGGTAATACCGGCCTGCTTGACCGCATCCATGACCGAGGCGAAGGCGCCGAAAGGCACACGCTCGTCTGCCTCGATATAGATCACCTTCTTGGTCGGCTCCGCTCCGGGCTGCTGCTGTAAGAGCGACGGCAGATCGGCAACGTTGACGGCCTTGTCCTGCAGGAAGACTTCCTGGTCCTTGTTGATCGTCAGGACCTGCCTCTGCTCGGTGATCTCCTTGACCGTTTTGGTCTTCGGAACTGCGACTTCGATGCCCGACTGCAACACCGGCGCTGTCAGCATGAAAATGACGAGCAGAACCAGCACCACGTCCACCAGGGGCGTGATGTTGATCTCGGCGAGGGCGGTCTGCGTTCCGCCGGTCCTATTGCTGAAGGCCACGTCCAGCCTCCACGGGATCCTGACCCGGCTTGAGCGACACTTCTTCCATGCTGTTCAGCAGCTCGCGGGCAAAGTCATCCATGCGGCCGCCCTGGTCGCGGCAGCGCGCGGCAAACTGGTTGTAGGCGACCACGGCGGGAACAGCGACAAGCATGCCGGCGGCGGTGGTGATCAGGGCTTCGGAAACACCCGGAGCAACCGCGCGCAGCGTAGCCGCGCCAGCGGTGCCGAGACCGTGGAAAGCGTCGACGATGCCCATGATCGTACCGAAGAGACCCACAAACGGAGCGGTAGCGGCAATGGTAGCCAGCCAGGTCAGGCGGCTTTCCATTGTGCTCAGCGCTTCGCTGGCAGCGGTCTGCGCGGCACGTTCGAGCGCGGTGATGTTTCGCGGAGCGCCGTAACCGCCGGTCTGGCGGCGGTAGGTCTCATAGACCTCGTCGAAGACGTGGACAAGCGGGCTGGGCTTGAACTGCTCGCTGACCGTGGCAATCTCCTGCAGGCGGCTGGCCTTGCGGAAGGCGCGCAGGAAGCGGCGGCTCTGCGTGTCGGCCTTGCGGAATCCGCCCCACTTGCCGAGGATGATGGCCCACGACCAAAGGCTGGCAATCAGCAGGATGGCAAGAACCCCGATGGCGACCGGGCCGCTGTTCTGCAGCATGTCGAGGATGGCGCTACCCGGCTTCGTAACCGGCGGAGCAGCACCGTCGGCATCGGTCTGAAAAAGAAAAAAGGCTACTGTGAACAAAAAGTGTGTCATCGCGACTTAACTTCCAAGTTACCAGAGGAGAAAGCAGGGAATAAAGTTGCCCGGGGTTGATTGAGTAGATGCACAGCGGATTCCAACCCGGATGGAAATTCTTCAAAATAGACGATTTGTGACCTTAAATGTCACATCTGCTGGCCCGGAAGTGCTACTCGCCTGCGCTTACTGTCCGGATTCCGGCCATACGCCTGGGTTCGCAATGCGGCATCGCAAGCGACTTCACTCCAGCATACTGCGCGACGAACCCCTTGAACTCTTCGAATTGTTTGCCGGGGGGCGAAGGCGGGAAGACTTTTACAATTGCCTCCCGGCCGGTGACGCGGACTGGCAGGATAATGAACTGAGTACATGCAAGCGTCACAGGAGGAGTGAGTTGGCTGACACGAAGACCCTGATCGAACAGGCATACTCCGCATTTAACAGGCGGGATATCGACGGCGCGTTAGCGCTGATGACCGAGGACGTGAGCTGGCCCAAGGCTTCGGAGGGCGGAAAGGTGATCGGAAAAGAAGAGATCCGCGCCTACTGGACCCGGCAGTGGGCCGAGTTCGATCCTCATGTCGAGCCGCTGGCGATCGCCGAGGAAGATGGAGGCAGGGCCCACGTCCGCGTGCACCAGCTGGTCAAGAGCCTGCAGGGAGATGTTCTTGCGGAAGGCGAGGTTCTGCACGTATTCACCATCAGCGACGACCTGATTGCCGCCATGGACCTTGGAGACGAGGCCGACGCAACCGCCGGCCCATCCGCTGCATTCGCCCACCGGTCCTGATCGACCGAACACAGTTAAAGCGAGGGTGCCTTAATCGATGATTTCGGCACCTTCAGCCCTTGAGCGATTGACGTTCGCTTTCATCTTCTCCAGTTGTTCCGGCGGGTGGCCCTGCCATTTCGTGACCTCTCCAACAACGCGCAAAGGATCGCGCGAGCGATACGAGAGCGTGGGGTTACCGGGGAACTTCTTATCCGTCAGGTTGGGATCATCCACGACCGGTCCCGTGGGCTCCACGACGTAGATTCTTTCCTGGCCGCTCCCGGCTGCCAGTTCCGCCCCCCAGATTGCGGCGTCCAGTGTGCCCGTGCAATAAACCCAGGACAGAATTTTTCCTTCGCCGTAGTTGGACGCGTAACCTGCCGCGATCAGATCGCCATGCTGGAGATCTGCGCGTGTGCCATGGAAAAACTGTTGACGAAATCTGCTATCGGTTGCCGACATTTGGCTGCTCCTCCGTTTTGTAACGGAGACGATCATGCGGCAAGCCCCGGCTATTGCGGCAAGCCCCGGCTCACCTTGTAAACTGGAAGTGGGGGAAGCCAGGGCTCTTCTGCGCTCCTTCAGATTTCTTCAGCAGGCCAGCTTCAGTGAGGAGCCATGGTGTGATTGAAGACGCTCAGATTGTTCGCCTGTGCGCGGCCTGAGAGTCCGCCAATGAGCATCTGGGTGCGCTTCGACATGTCATTGGTCATGGCAAGAAACTGGACGCCGGAATTTTCGAGCGTCCTTGCTTCCTTCGCCACATCGGCTGGTCCGTGCACGTTCTGGTGTACAAGACTTACAGCTTTTTCGTGCAGGCCTGAATCGTTGAGGATGAATCCTTCGAAGGCAGCCCATCGTTGATCGGCGTGCGCCAGGTTCTCCTTGGCCTGCAGCGGCATGGAAGCGAACTGTGCCTGGACTTGCTGGATAAATCTTGCACGGCTCTCCGGAGTGCTCAGGGGTTGACCGGCTACCCCGGCAACCCAGTCGTTCGATGCGAATAGCGCATTCAATTGAAGTTGGGTCACGACATATTGACCGTCGGAGACAATGGCCGGATTGTGCGCCTTGATGATCGAGACCCAGCGCGCAGTCAAAGGATTGCCGGAGGCGCTGTTCGACCACGTGCACCAGAGATAGGAGCCCAGTTCAGATCGCTCATAGAGCGAGCCATGCCGGGCGACTTCCGCGAGCCGCCGCATCTTGTCCGATCCAGCCGAGAGTGCCGATGGGTTCTTCTGAAACTGTTCGAGAAGAATCTGGCGCACTTCCTGCTCTTCCGCTGAGCTCAGCGGGGTCTGCAGCACCAGCGAATTCAGCGCAAGAATGTCGCTCAGGTTCTGAGCGGTCATCGTGTACGATCCGGCCTGGGCTACGACCTGTGTCCCATTTGCCTGATCCATACCGTGTGCGATGGCCAGCGGCATAAGAGCGCACAGCCCTATTCGGCATAGCAAACGTTTGTAGTGGAACGTCCAGCGCAGGTTGTTGTTCACGAGCATCGTAAAGCCCTCCCTCGAAGTCCACAGGAAGTATCGTGCGGCCAGTTTCTGAGATGCGTGTTTGCCGGAGTAATTCGCCTTGCTTCCGAAGTGGCGTCTCGGGAACTTTCAGGCGCTGCAGCGCTGCCCGTATGAACACAGAAAGAAAATGAACGAACATATTATTGGGGCCACGCAGACCGGGTTTTGCTGATTGCTCCTCCTGCAAGGTGCAGGACTCGCATGAAATCCCCTGTCCTGCTATGCTGCGCGAAGAATCTATGCTGCTCGAACTTCGCGCCGAAAATTACGCCGTCATCGACCATGCGATTGCCGTTTTTGGGCCGGGACTGAACCTACTGACCGGCGAAACCGGCGCGGGCAAGTCGATTCTTGTCGACGCCCTGGCGCTGCTGATGGGCAGCAAGGCCTCGTCCGACATGGTTCGTCATGGTGCCGATAAGGCTGTTGTCTCCTGCGTGTTTGAAAGCACGGCGGCGGCCGAGGCGACACTCGAAACGAATGGTATCGATCCGGAAGGCGCTGAGATCATCCTGCGTCGCGAGATCCAGGAAAACGGCAAGGGCCGCGTTTATGTGAACAATCAACCGGCCACGGTGACGGTGCTGCGTCAGCTTGCACCGGAGCTGGCGCTCGTCCATGCGCAGAGTGAGACACTTGGCTCTTTCGACCAGGCACAGCAGCGCAGCCTGCTCGACCGTTTCGGCGATCTCTCGATCGAGGCTGTCGGAACGGCCTATGCTCGCTGGCGCGAGATCGAAGCAAGGCTGAAGGATCTGGAGAACGACGAACAGGACAAGCTTCGTCTGCTTGACCTGTGGCTCTTTCAGAACAAGGAGATTGTAGGCGCGCAGCCGCAGGCAGGCGAAGACACGGCGCTCGAAACGGAGCGCCGCGTGCTCATGAATGCGGAAAAACTCTACTCTGCCGCAATGAGCGCCTACGACCTGCTTTATGACGGTAGCGGCTCGGCTGAATCCACCGTGCGCAACGCTTTAAAGCAGGTAGAGGAGCTGGCGCGATTCGACGACAAGTTTCAGGAAGCAGCCCAGCAGCTGAACGCCGCGCTAGCCAGCGTGGAAGACGTGGGCGCGACGGTACGGGATTACGCCGAAGGTATCCAGGCCTCTCCTGACCGGCTGGCGGAGATTGAAGATCGCCTCGCCGCCCTTGATCGTCTCAAGCGTAAATACGGAACAACCCTCGAAGACGTAATCGCTTACGGCGAGGAGATTGCGCAGAAGCTTTCGGAAGTCGAAAACCGTGACGAAGTGGTGAAGAAGCTGCGCAGCGAATTGGATCTGGCCGCGAACATCTATCGGAAAGCTGCCAAGACCCTGCACGAAGACCGCATCACTGCGGCTCGCAAGCTTGAAAAGCTGGCCGAAGGGCAGATCAACGATCTCGCCATGAAGGTGCGGTTCTCGATCGCTATCAACGCGAAGGAATCGACTGCGGACTGGTCGGCGCATGGCTGGGACATCGTCGAATACCGCATCGCGACGAATGCGGGTGAACCACTGAAGCGCCTCGACGAGATCGCATCCGGCGGTGAAATGTCGCGCGTGATGCTGGCGTTGAAGGTGAGCGTGGAGGAAGGAGCAGCAAAGGGCAAGAGGAAGCTGCAGGTGCCTCGCACGCTGGTGTTTGACGAAATCGATATAGGAATCGGCGGACGCGCCGCCGAAGCGGTAGGACAGAAGCTCAAGGCACTCTCACGGGTGCAGCAGGTGCTCTGCGTGACACATCTGCCGCAGATTGCCGCCTTCGCCGATCAGCATTTCCTGATTGAGAAGAACGAAAAGCAAGGCCGCACGCGTACGTCAGTCCGACTGATCAATGAGAAGGAACGCACCGAAGAGGTGGCCCGCATGCTCAGCGGCGCGACCTTGACCGATACATCCCTGCGCCATGCGGAGCAGATGCTGAAGTCGAGCCGTTGATCGTCACTGGATCAATATGGCTGCCCCACATCTCGCTTCTGAGATGTGGGACGAACCAGACTAGGACTCCCGCCGTTCCGGCTGCCACTGGTCTTCGAAATCGCGGTTGAGCCAGTCGCTGCGGTCTTCCCGCTCGCGCTGCTGGCGTTCGCGTTCCTTTTGCTCGCGCTCTTCGCGTCCGTCGCTCATAATCCCATTTTATCGCGTCCAGTCACAGCCATCGGTGTTTGTTACACTTCGGCAGAATGTTCCTACGCCGCCTCGCTTTTCTCTTTCTCGCCTCGACGACCACGGTCCTTTCCGCACAGGTGCAGCACGCCTTCTTCCGCGTCACGCTGGGACCAGAATTCAAAGAGCCGGTCTCCGGACGCCTGCTCGTCTTTATCGAAAGCGGTAGCGGTGCCAAGGAGATCGATGCCGATCCCTTCGCTCCGACGCCGGTCTATGTCGCGGCAAAGGAAGTGAGCAGCCTGTCTCCCGGCGCGTCAGTGGACATCGACGTGGACGAGCTTGCTTATCCGGGAGGCTTCTCGACGCTGAAGCCGGGTGATTACGAGGTGCAGGCCCTGCTCGACACACAGCATACCTATAACTACTCCGGGCGCGGCGCAGGTGATCTCATCAGCAAGGTAACTCCGCTTGCCCAGTGGACCCCGGGGCATGGTGAGGAGCCTTCGCTGACGCTGACTTCCGAAGCCCAGGGACGTCCGGAAAAACCGAGCTACGGAGCTGGTTATGACCGCTCTGCGCATCGTGAAGACTTCACCAGTCCGTCACTCAGCCGGTTTTTCGGCCGGCCTGTGCAGGTGCAGGCATGGGTCGTGTTGCCGCCGGGATACAGCGAGCATCCCAAGGAGCATTATCCAACGGTCTATTGGACGCACGGTTTCACCGGCACTCTCGCCGCGGCACACGGTTACGGGGCCAGCATCTACTCGCGCATGGATCGTAAGCTGATGCCGCCCATGATCTGGGTCATGCTCAGCGAAGCGTGGACGACAGGCACGCATGAATTCGCGGACTCGGTAAACGACGGTCCATGGGGTGAAGCACTGACCAAGGAGTTCATTCCATACCTCGAATCGAAGTACCGTATGGACGCAAAGACCAGCGGACGCTTCCTGACCGGTCACTCCTCGGGTGGATGGGCCACGCTGCAGTTGCAGGTGAACTACCCGAAGGTCTTTGGAGGAACGTGGTCGACCTCTCCCGACCCGAGCGATTTTCACGACTTCACTGGCGTCGATCTGTATGCGCCGCACGCAAATCTCTACCACAGGCCTGACGGATCGGCTTATCCCCTTGTTCGCGATCACGGCAAGGTTGAGGCGACCATCGAGCAGTTCGCGAAGCTGGAGCGGGTGCTTGGCGATTACGGCGGCCAGTTCGGTTCGTTCGACTGGGTCTTTTCACCGCGCGGCGGCGATGGGCGGCCGCTGCCCATGTTCAATCGCGATACAGGGGACATCGATCCGAAAGTGGTCGATTACTGGCGCGACCACTGGGACCTCGCGCACATCGTGCAAACAGACTGGGCGAATCGCGGAAAAGACCTTCGCGGCAAGATTCACCTGTATGTCGGCACGGCTGATACGTTCTACCTTGACGGGGCCGCGCACAAATTTGAAGCAGTGCTGCGCGGACTGAATGCCGATCCGCATTTCACGTACATTCCGGACCGTACTCATTTCGATCTCTATTGGAAAGGCGATGACCACGGGGCGCTCTTCGACGAGATCGCCGGGCAGATGTACGCGGTCGCGCGGCCTGGGGCGAAGCGATAAACGATCCCATCCATGACGGTAAAACCGTCATGGATGGGGCACCCGTTTCAGTGTTTGAACATGCCGTTGAGCTTCTCGAAGAAGCCGTCATACCCCTCGCTCTGGCCGCCGGAATAGCGAAGCGGCAATACGCGCTGGACCAGCACTTCCTTCACATCCGGCTGAGTCTTCAGAATGCCCACAGTCTCCGAAATGAAGTCTGCCAGCGGCATGGCGTTGGGATCCTTTGCCTGCTGCGGGCCCTGCAACTCGGTCTGCACGTAGGGCGGAACCAGCTCGATCACCTGGATTTTTGTGTCCTGAAGCTGGTAGCGCAGCGACTGCGTCCAGGAGTGGATCGCGGCCTTGGTCGCGCAGTAGGTTGGGGTGATAGCCAGCGGGATGAAAGCCAGCCCGGAGGAAACGGTAAGAATCGCCGCCTGTGGCTGCGCCTTTAAGTGAGAGGCAAGAGCCGCGGTGAGACGGATCGGACCCAAGAGGTTGGTGTTGATCATGGCTTCCGCGTCTTCGACGTTCTCCGCGAGCAGGTCTTCGTTTCGCATGATGCCGGCGTTGTGAACCACAACGTTCAGTGCAGGAAACTGCTGCGTTACCTCAGAGGCAAAACTGGCGATAGCTTCGGCATTCTCGATATCGAGGACAATCGACTTCATGCCGGGGTTCGCTGCCGTCGTTTCGTCCAGAACGTTCTTTCGGCGACCAGCGATGATGACCTGGTTGCCTTCACGGTGAAGGGCTTCAGCAAGAGCGCGTCCAATGCCAGAAGCGCCGCCGGTGATCAGAATGGTGTTGCCACTGATTTGCATATCGTTCTCCTGGAGAAAATAGTAGGATCGTTACTAACTGAAGGGAAGTAGGCACCTTAAATATCCATACTTACCCAAAGGAGAGTGACATGGCGGAACCCGCCAGGCACCCCATTCCTGAAAACCTGGACCCCGCACTTGAGATGCTCGTACGGGAGATCATTGAGCGCGTTGCCGATAAATGGACGATGCTGGCCATTGAAGTTCTCGATGAACACGGCAGGCTGCGCTTCACGCAAGTCGGCGAGCTGATCGGCGGTATCAGCCAGAAGATGCTTACCAAGACCCTGCGGCAGATGGAGAGCGATGGGCTGGTATTGCGCACGATACACCCGGTGATTCCTCCGAGGGTGGAATATGAGCTCACCGACATGGGTCGAAGCCTCGGCGCGGCTTTCTGTGGCGTCTGGATCTGGGCGGAGGAGCACAGGGACCGCATCGAGGCGGCGCGGAAGGCCTTTCGCGAGCGGAGCTTGCCCTGACCCGGTTACGGCCGGATCTGCACCTGGCGTGGTGCAGTTAGTGGGCCTGACTGGCTTCCTTCATGACTCGCATCACGGTATACTGACCAGGTGACTTCCACCACTCTTGATCCCCGTGTCTCCGGCCCCGAAGCTGGAGGTTCCTCTATTGACAAGCGCGTTCTGCTGCTGAAGCCCCGCGGTTTTTGTGCGGGTGTTGTGCGCGCAGTCGATATCGTCAAGATCGCCCTCGAAACCTTTGGCGCGCCCATCTATGTGCGCAAGGAAATCGTTCATAACCGCTTTGTGGTGAACGACCTGATCGAGAAAGGCGCCATCTTTGTCGAGGACATCGATCAGGTTCCCGAGGGCATGCGTGTGATCTACAGCGCGCACGGCGTTTCGCCGGCCGTCAAGGAGCAGTCGAAGGAGCGCAAGCTCAAGGTGATTGACGCCACCTGCCCGCTGGTGACCAAGGTCCACGTGGAGGCGATCAAGTTCGCCAAGCAGGGTTATTCGCTGGTGCTGGTCGGCCATCGCGATCATGACGAAATTGAGGGCACCCTGGGCGAAGCCCCGGATGTGACCCAGGTAGTTTCCAGTCCTGAAGAGGTTCAGTCGCTGGTCGTGCCCGATCCGAACCGCGTAGCGTACCTGACCCAGACGACGCTGTCGCTGGATGAAGCGCGCGACATCATCAAGGCGCTCAAGGACAAGTTCCCGAACATCGTTGGACCGCCGTCGCAGGATATCTGCTACGCCACGGAGAACCGCCAGACCGCGGTAAAGAACGTGGCCCACAAGGCGGATCTCGTGCTCGTGGTCGGTTCGACCAATAGCTCGAACTCGAACCGCCTGGTCGAGGTCTCGAACAATCTGAATACCCAGAGCTACCTGATTGACAACTCTGCCGCCATCGATCCGAAGTGGCTTGAGAATGTCTCGACGGTGGCGATTACCGCCGGAGCATCGGCACCTGAGGTCCTGGTGGAAGAGGTCGTTTCCTACCTCAGGGACCACGGCTATGGTTCAGTTGAAGAAGTAGAAGTGATGCCGGAAAATGTCCGCTTCGGTTTACCGCCGGAGATTGTGCAGGCTATCAAGGCTGCTCCCGCAAATACCGCGGCGACAGTCTAACCGAGGATAGAGAAGGCGCAGGGCCGCCCGAGTGGCGGCCTTGTGTGCAGATAGCATGGGGACAAATATAGAAACGTCACAACCCGGGTTTCCTGAACCTCCCGATGCCGGAACCGCTGCTCCGGCATCATCCGCTTCCAGGAAGCTCCCGGGCTCGCTGAAATTTGGCCGCATCGATGCGCCTCTCGATGAAGTTGAGGCTGCGGCCGGACGATCGCGCGATTACATCTTCACTCAGCAGGATCCTGCCGGTTTCTGGTGTGGCGAGCTCGAAGCAGACTCCATGCTCGAGGCTGACTACATCTTCATGCATCACCTGCTGGGTACGGGCGATCCGGGCAAGCTGCAGCGTGCATTGACCGAGATGCTGCGCTTCCAGAAGGAAGATGGCAGCTGGTCGATCTATCCCGGCGGTCCGGGGAACATCAGTCTTTCCGTAAAGTGCTACTTTGCCTGCAAGCTGATGGGCTGGAGCCAGGATGAGCCCATTCTCGTGAAGGCACGTGAATGGATTCTCGCCAATGGCGGCGTGGTCGAGTGCAACACCTTTACGAAGATCTATCTCTGCACGCTCGGTCAGTATGAGTACGATGCGGTTCCGGCCATTCCGCCGGAGATCGTGCTCTTTCCGAACTGGTTTTACTTCAATATTTACGAGATCTCTTCGTGGTCGCGCGCGATCCTGGTGCCGCTTTCGATCGCCTACGCGAAGAAGCCGTTCAAGAAGATCGCTCCTGAGCAGGGAATCGACGAATTGTTCGTCGGGGGACGCGAGAAGGCGAACCTGCACCTCCGCTGGGATAAGAAGAAGGTCTTCGGCTGGCGGAACTTCTTCCTCTTCTGCGATCGCATGACGCACTGGTTCGAGCGTATCCATATCCGCCCGTTGCGCAAGATTGCGTTGAAGAAGGCGGAGAAGTGGATGCTCGAGCGCTTCGAAATGTCGGATGGCCTGGGCGCGATTTACCCTGCCATGATGAACGCCATCATCGCGCTGCGCTGTCTCGGATATTCGCTCGACGATCCGCAGGTGATCCGCGCCATGGATGAGTTCGAGAAGCTGGGCATCGACGAGCCGAATGGCAGCAAGGATTACGAGAAGCCGACCTTCCGCATGCAGCCCTGCGTCTCTCCAGTGTGGGATACCGCACAGGCGGTGTTTGCTCTCGGCGAGGCCGGAGTGCCGCGCAACGATCCTCGGATGTTGAAGGCCGCCGACTGGATGCTTTCGAAAGAAGTGCGTCACAAGGGCGACTGGTCGATCAAGGTTCCGAAGACACAGCCGGGTGGCTGGTACTTCGAGTTCAACAATGAGTTCTATCCGGATGTCGATGATTCCGGGCAGGTTCTGCTCGCTCTGAACAAGGTCGACAATCCTCGCGAGCGCTACCAGTACGACGTCTGCCAGCGTGCCATCGAATGGATTTTCTCGATGCAGTGCCGGAATGGCGGTTGGGCCAGCTTCGACAAAGACAACACCAAGATGATCTTCGAGCAGATTCCGTTCGCCGATCACAACGCCATGCTCGATCCGCCGACAGTCGATATCACTGGGCGAATCCTCGAGACGCTGGCGACATACGGCTACACCCGGAAAGACCGCCGCATCGAGAAGGCCATCAAGTTCATCTATTCCGAACAGGAGCCGGATGGCAGCTGGTTCGGCCGCTGGGGTGTGAACTACATCTACGGGACCTTCCTGGTGCTTCGCGGACTGGAAGCGATCGGTGTCTGGAATCACGAGCCGGAGGTGCAGCAGGCAGCCGAGTGGCTGCGTTCGATCCAGAACGCAGACGGCGGCTGGGGCGAAACCTGCGGTACCTACGATGACCCGATCACGCGGGGAATCGGACCGAGTACGCCCTCGCAGACGGCCTGGGCCATTCTGGGATTGCTCGCCGCAGGTGACAACCGCAGCGATTCGGTCGCCAAGGGTATCAAGTGGTTGTTGAAGGAACAGCAGGCTGATGGTTCATGGGATGAAAGCACGGGTGAGGAAGTAACGCGGCAGGCGATTTACACGGGCACGGGATTTCCCCGCGTCTTTTATCTCGCGTATCACCTGTATCGCAACTATTTCCCGCTGCTGGCGCTTACAAATTACAAACGCTCCATCGAGCGTGAACTCGCGAGTTAAGTTTTTGCAGTACCGAGGAGAAACATGGCAATACCGATTTCACAGGCATGGACGGTTGCCTCATACGTACTGAAACAGAAGTTGAAGGGCCGCAAGCGCTATCCGCTCGTCCTGATGCTTGAGCCGCTCTTCCGCTGCAACCTGGCATGCGCCGGCTGCGGAAAGATCCAGTACCCGGCCCACATCCTCAAGACCGAACTGACGCCGGAAGAGTGCTTCCGCGCGGTTGAAGAGTGCGGCACGCCGATGGTGTCGATTCCCGGCGGCGAACCGCTTCTGCATCCCCAGATGCCGGAGATCGTAGCCGGCCTGGTGGCGCGCAAGAAGTACGTGTACATGTGCACGAATGCGCTGCTGCTCAAGGAAAAGCTGCACCTGTTCAAGCCGAGCAAGTATCTGTCGTTTTCAGTCCACGTGGACGGCCAGAAGGAGCACCACGACTTCTCGGTCTGCCGCGAGGGCGGACACGATATCGCCATGGAAGGCGTTCGCGCTGCTGTGGCGGCCGGCTTTCGCGTGACCACGAATACGACGCTCTTCGACGGAGCCGATCCGAACTCGGTGCGCGCCCACTTTGACGAACTGATGGCCGCCGGCGTCGAGAGCATGATGGTGTCGCCGGGCTACACGTACGAGAAGGCTCCGGACCAGAATCACTTCCTGGGCAAGGCGAAGTCACGCCGCCTCTTCCGCGCGATCCTATCGAACCGCAAGAAGAGCTGGGAGTTCAACACCCATCCGCTCTTCTCCGAGTTCCTGATGGGTAAGCAGAGTTTCGAATGCACTCCGTGGGGCATGCCGACCTACTCGGTCTTCGGCTGGCAGAAGCCCTGCTACCTGCTGCAGGATGGCTATGCGGAGAGCTTCCAGGAACTGCTGGACGCGACGCAGTGGGAGAACTACGGTGCGAAGAGCGGCAATCCCAAGTGCGCGAACTGCATGGTGCACTCCGGCCATGAGGCTTCGGCGGTCGATTACGCCTTCAGCTCGCTGAAGGGCTTTATTTCGACGGCGATGAAGTTCACCATGAAGCCGCTCTACGAAGATGCCGATGCGCAGAAGATGCTGAACGAGTGGAAGCCGGAACACGCCGGTCCGCTGGTGCAGATCGAGTCTGCTCCGGTAAAAGAAAGCGTGGCCGAGCAGCTTCGCAATCACTCCGCCGACGAGCTGGATCACATCGCTGGACGGGAGCGCGAAAATCTCGAGGGTTGGGTTCCGACCATGGCTTCCGAAGCCGAGATCTTCGATGCTTTCGAGAGAGCCTTCGACTATCGCGGCGACGTCACCCTGAAGCTGAAGGATGGCCGCACGGTTACTGGATACAGCTTCGATCGCCAGACGGGCAGCTCGCTCGCGAACTCCTCGGTACGCATCATTCCTACCGCCGAGCGCACGAAGGTGTCGATTCCGTACTCGGAGATCGCCGGACTCGAGTTCACTGGCCGCGATACCGCAGCCGGCAAGAGCTTCGATGCCTGGGTCAAGAAGTACTGGGAAAAGAAGGCAGCCGGTGAGACGAATATCGGCATCCAGCCCGAAGTGCTCGACTAACCTTCATATAAATTGAAAGCCCCGGCCTGGCCGGGGCTTTTTCTTTGGCGTCTACTTAACCCAGTGTGCCTCTTCCTGGGGTGCAAGCGTCACGGTAGAGGGCGCGTGCACCCTGCTGCTGCCTTTGCCGTTGACCAGCCGGTAGGACGATTTGTCGGCGCCGATGGAAGACAGGTCCACCTTGAAGGTCCGTCGCTTGCCGGAGAGATTTTTCAGAACGAATCCATGGTCATCGTACCTGTAGCTCAGGTCATATTCCGGGATTCGGAGCTCTATGCTTCCATAGCCGTTCAGATGAGGGGCAACGGAGATATCCGCATCGGAAGGAATGGTTAGGCCGAGCAGCTTTGTGATCAGGACAGCAGCAAAGACATTGGGATATTCGTAGTACTTCACGGCGCCGTGAGCGTTTTGCCCGTCAATGTAATAGACGTGGTCCATGTCATACCGTTCGCCCATGTAGTAATTGTCTTTCGCGGCCTCCGCCGCGACCGCGAGCAGTTGCCGGGAGAGCAGGTCGTTCTGATCCTGCGAGGCACGGAAGGCGGCGTCCCAGTACCAGTACCTGCCGGCGGCGCTCAGGTCATAGGGGCTGCTGCCGATCTCCGACTTGGTGTACGCGCCGATGTTCGCCGAGAGAAAACTGGGGAACCTTTCGAATTCGGCCTCGTTCGCCTCGACGAGGTTCTTGACCGACTCGGCCTGGGCTGGAGTTGCGTATCCGAAGGTGACGGGCAGGGTGTTCGCGAGCAGATGGATGTGATCGTGGACCTGCCCGTTGCGATCGACCCAGTCCACGAACCGGTGATTCGTGTCGTCCCAGTAGCCCATGGGCAGAGGCTGGATAAGCACAGCCGCCAGCTTCTTCGAAACCTCGGAGTAGTGAGCTGCCTGACCGGCGCGCCCTAAGGCGCGCTCCATGTTCGCCAGCAGACCGAAGCTGCGGGCAGCGAAGGCCTGGGCCTGGGTGACGCGGCCGTCCTTGATTACCTGGTCTTCGTAGTAGACATCGGACCACACGCGGCCGTACTGGTCGGTGTTCTGAAGAGTCCATGCTGCGGCCTTTTCGAGGTTGTCGATATTTCTTCGCAGCCACGCAGTGTCCTTGCTGGCTGCGAAATAATTCCAGGCCTCTTCCTGCACCTCGATGTTTCCGGTGAGAGGAAACATCGCTGCGTTCTCGCGGTTGTCATAGCTGTTGCGGCGGATGTGGTACTCGCGGCGGCCATCGGGCTGCACAGAGGTTGGGCTGCGGGAAAGATGCTCCGGGTCATCGTGCATCAGCTGGAATTGAAGCTCGATCATGCGCCGCACAATATCCAGATCCAGTTCAGAGCCGATCGCAAGCCGTCCCTTGATCTGGAACTCGTGGTCGACCGCTGGATAGGAACCGGCATAGGCCTTTGTGTTCAGAGTGCTTAGAACGTATCCACTGCTGTAGGAGAAGTGAGCGGCCATGGTCTTCTCGACGACGGACGGCAGCATGGTGCCCCAGTAGAAACCGGCCAGCGCGTCTTCAAACTGGGCGCCCCCTGGGATGTTGAATGAGAAGTCGTGACGGAACACATCACTGTGAGGCCTGGCCTCTGCCGGATAAGCGGTGACGCTGTCTGCGTCGAGGGTGACGGTCAGCCCGGCAGCGGTTTTGACCGCGCTGGCATTCCCACGCTGCCATTCCAGATCCCACGCATGCTCCTTCGAGTTGGCGTTGAGCGGCAGGACCCAAAGGGCGGCGTTTGTGTGGATCTGTGTGTCAGCATCGCTGACGGGGAGGACCCACCACTGATCCTGATCGCGCTGCACCCCGAGCGCCTGGCAGTCGCTGAAGGTGATGGTTATGGGCGCGCCGAGGCTCTTTCGCCTGATCTCGATCCGCTGGTTGTCGGCCTGGGTTACATTGGCGTTCTCGACCTTCTGAAGGATTCCACCGGAGAAATGTGGTGGGAGAGCGCCAGGAGCGGGGTTCGCTGTCTGCCCAATTGAGTACGTAGACATTCCGAGTAGCAGGGAGCACCAGATCAGGTTCTTCATGACGCTCCCAGATTAGACGATTCCAGATTTTCTAGTATTTGCGCATTACGCCAAGCACTCGCCCCTGGATGGCGACCTGCGAGGCGGGCACGTAGATTGGGGCCATCTCGGCGTTCGAGGGTTGCAGGCGTACGCGTGCGCCTTCGACGTAGTAGCGCTTGAGCGTTGTCTCCGAGCCGCGCACCAGCGCTACTACGATATCGCCTTCATGCGCCGTGGAGACGCGTTCGACGAAGACATAATCTCCATCGACGATGTGCTCATCGCGCATGGAGTCTCCACGCACCTGCAGCGCGAAGACTTCGCGGTTGCCCACGATGTCACTCATCGAGATGCTCTCGGTGGTCTCCACCGCCTCAAGCGGTTGGCCGGCAGCGATGCGCCCCAGCAGCGGCAGTTCGCTGTTGTGGATGGACTGGCTGCGTGGCGGAGTGACGTCGATCGAGCGGCTGCGGTTGTGTTCCCGCTGCAGCAGACCCTTTTCCTGCAAGTTGGTGATGTGCTTGTGTACCGTCGCCAGCGAACGCAGGCTCAGCCCGTGAGCGATCTCCTCGAAGGAAGGCGAGTAGCCGTTGCGTTCGACAAAGCTCGAGATGAAATCGAGCACTTCTTTCTGACGGCGCGTAATGGACATGGGCGAATTATAGCGAATAAAAGGCGAATTTTCGCCTGGTTCCGGAGAAAAATCTGGCGTGAACCTCTGTCGCCATTCCCGCTTTGGTGCTCATTTCATCTTCCGTTCCATCTTCGAACAGCCTGCAATTACTTCTTCGTCTGCATCTTGTGTCTGTTTCTCATACACGAGATGTTGGTGATGCGGACAGCGAATCCGCACTTTGAAAGCAGGAGAACGGGATGCGGTTCCTGGTAGCGCAGAGTGATCCATCGTTGGGAGCGTTCCTCATACGCGGCCTTGAGGCTGACGGACACGAGGTGATTCTGGCGGGGGATGGAGAGACTGCTGTAGATACATTCCTACGCGAGACGCCGGACCTGACGATTCTCGACCTGAATCTGCCGCGGCGCGATGGCGCAGATGTGCTGAGCTTTCTGCGCTCTGTTACCGAAGATGCGCCGATCCTCATTCTCACCGCACGCAGCGAGCTCGAGACGCGTGTGAAATGCCTGGACATGGGCGCCGACGACTTTATGCCCAAGCCATTCTCGCTGCTGGAGCTGCGGGCTCGCTGCCGCGCCCTGCTGCGCCGCCGCCGCGACATCAATCTGCTGATGCGGCAGGGAGACCTCGAGCTGAATCGCGTGGAGCGCACAGTGAGCCGCGCTGGTGTGCAGGTGGCGCTGACAAACAAGGAATTCGCGCTGCTGGAATACCTGATGCTGCATCGCGGCCGCGCCGTATCCAGGTCTACGCTGCTCGAGCAGGTATGGAACATGCAGGGCATGAGCAGCACCAACATCGTGGATGTCTACGTGAACTATCTCCGCCGCAAGCTGGACGGCGAGAGCGACGTATCGCTGATCCGCACCATTCGCGGAGAAGGCTACGCGATCGGAATCACGCACTCAATCTAGAAGTATTTTGTGAGGAGAACTGCCATGGCTACTCTGACCGCACGCCCCGCTCCTTCTGCCTTGCCTCGCACCGCGGTACTGGCGAGCGCCGACCTTTCGTTTCGTCAGCGAGTGCGCGACGCCCTTGCCGAGCTGCGCTGGCAGGTGAGGGAGGCTGGCGGCGGCGCGGAAGCGCTGGCGCAGCTCGAATCATCGCCGGCCGAGACCGTCATCCTCGATTCCTGGCTTCCCGATCTTGAGATTCGCGAATTCATCGCCGAGTTTGAGAGGCTGCATCCGGGCGTGGATCTGGTGACGGTCGATGACTCGTCGGCGGGACGCGGCGCGGCGCGCAGCCCCCGGCGGAATGAAGTCCTCTTTGCGCTGCGGCGCGGGCAGGACTCGGATGGAGCGGCATGGAACTCTGCCCCAGTGCTGGAGCGGCCGGTGGAGAGGCATGTCCCGGCGCAGGTATGCACCCTGCCTGTGCCGCGGGTCGCAACGCATTCCGTGGCTGGCTCGCCAGCGCGCCTGCCGGAGTTTATTGGCGAGCACCCGGCGATGCTCGAGGTCAGCCGCCGTATCCGGCTGGTTGCGCCGCACGCCACCGCGGTGCTGGTGCAGGGGCCGACCGGCACCGGCAAGGAACTGGTTGCGCGCGCCTTACACAGGCTGAGTCCGCGCGCGAACAAGCCGTTCGTCGCACTGAACTGCGCGGCCATTCCCGAAGCGCTGCTTGAGGCTGAGCTATTCGGTCATACCCGGGGGGCCTTTACCGGGGCGGTGCAGGGCCGCGTGGGCCGCATCGAGGCCGCGCACGGCGGCACGCTCTTTCTCGATGAGATCGGCGAGATGCCGCTGGCGTTGCAGGCCAAGCTGCTGCGTTTTGTCGAGTGCGGCGAGCTGCAGCGCGTGGGTGAGAACGAACCGGTGCGCGTGGACGTGAGAATCGTCGCGGCAACGCACCGCTCGCTGGCTCAGCTGTCGACCGAAGGCAGCTTCCGTGCTGATCTGTATTACCGCCTTGCCGTTTTCCTCATCCGGACACCGTCGCTCATGATGCATTCCGAAGATGTTCCACAGCTGGTCGCGCATTTTCTCGGGCGCATGGGCGCCACGCGGCCGCAGAAGTCGATGGGGCCGGACGCGCTGGCGCGGCTCGAGGCGCATGGCTGGCCGGGCAATATCCGTGAGCTCGAGCATGTGATCGAGCGAGCCTGGATCCTGGCCGAAGAGCGGCCCGTGATCACGGCGCAGGAGATCGAGTTTGGCGAGGGCCCACAGGCATTCTGAGGATTTTCCAAGACTGAAGATTAGAGATTGGAAGAGCTCCTGCAGGGATTTCTAACAAAAGCACCCTGGACGAAAGAGGCAACGATGCACATCAATACGCAATTGAGCGATGAGCTGGGACGCTATCTCGATCTTTCCGCGCTGCGGCTGAAGCTGACCGCGCAGAACATGGCGAATGTCGATGTTCCCGGCTACCGCACGGTCGGCTTCGACTTTTCCGAGGCAATGGAGGCTTCGATCGCGGATGTAGATCGCGAACGCAGGCCCGGAGATCACGGCGAGAAGAGCCTGCTGCGGCCGAAGGTGAAGAACGTGGATGGGCTGCTTGAAAGGCCGGACGGCAACAATGTGTCGATGGATCGCGAAGGCATGCAGATGGCGGAAGCGCAGCTGGAGTTCCGTATGGGCTCGGAGCTGATCAAAAACGAGTTTTCGACGATCCTCGACGCGATTCACGTCGACAGCAAGTAAACCCCAAGGCACCGGAGCGGAAAGATGAACCTGTTTGGAGTGATGGATGTGAGCGGCTCGGCTCTCGAAGCCGAGCGGATGAGGGCCGAGGTGGTGGCCTCGAACATGGCCAATGCCGAGACGACACGCACAGCCGATGGCGGTCCTTACCGGCGGCAGCATGTAGTCTTCGAGTCGGCGGCAGAGCAGCAGCAGAGCTTTGCAGGACATCTGCTCTCGGCGGGCAACGGGGATATTGGCGGTGTAAAGATCTCTGCGGTTGTTGCCGATAAAACAGCGGGCCTGCGGCGGTACGATCCGCAGCATCCCGATGCGGATGCGGATGGATATGTGAACTACCCCGATATTAATCCCTTGACCGAAATGGTGGACCTGATGGGAGCGACCCGGGCTTACGGCCTGAATACCTCGGCGGTACAGGCCACCAAGGGGATGATCAGCTCGTCGCTCGACATTCTGAAGTCGTGAATTGAACTTGTAACAGTCACTGGATTATAAGGAGAAGCCTTGCAGACCAGCATGATACCGGCCGCCGATCTGTTAACCAGCGCGGTCAGCAATCTGAACACGATAAGCGGCGGCGCCTCTGCATCGGAGGCACCCGAGATGCCCTTCGCTGACCTGGTGAAGAAGTCGGTCGACACGGAAGAGAAGCTCGAGGATGACGCGGCGGCGACCGTCGAGGGAGTGATGCGGGGCGACGGAGTGGACGTGCATTCCGCGATGATCGCCACGCAGAAGGCGAACCTCGCCTTTGAGATGGCCCTGGCCGTTCGCAACAAGGCGGTTTCGGCCTACCAGCAGGTCATGCAGATGCAGTTTTAGCCTTTCTGTAAAGGCGGACGCGGAAAGACGGACATGGACGAGAATCGAAAGACCGAAGCCTCATCCCCGGCTGGGCAAGGCATGGAGCGGGTAAAGGCCTACGCGGGAAAGATCACTGAAAGCTTCCGCGAGATGGAGCCGGCACGCAGGATGTGGCTGGTCGGTGGCGCGCTGCTTCTCGCTGCCTGCGTGTGCGCGCTTGGCTGGTACGCAACACGCACTGAATGGAAGACCTTATACGCCGGGCTGGATCCGGAAGACGCACGGCAGATGGCCACGGAGTTGACTGCGGCGGGTATTCCTTTCGATGTCACGCCTGATGGGTCCGGCCTGCGCGTGCCTGCGCCCTCGCTCGACAAGGCTCGCCTGGCGACGACAGCCAAGGGCGGCCCGCGCAGCGGACGCATGGGCTTTGAGCTCTTCGATCAGCCGAACTGGGTCGGCTCGGAGTTCGACGAGAAGGTGAATTACCAGCGCGCGCTCGAAGGCGAACTCGAGCATACGATCAATACGCTTTCCGACGTGGAAAGCGCGCATGTACACCTTGTAATGCCGCACGATTCACTCTTTACCGACCAGCAGCGCGACGCCAAGGCATCGGTGGTGCTCAAGCTGCGCCATCGCACGCTGTCGGAAGACGAGGCGGAGTCGATTCGCAACCTGGTATCGAGCGCGGTCGATGATCTGCATCCGCAGAACGTGACGCTGGTCGATGCCTCGGGCAGGCAGCTTGGCCGAAGGGACAGCGATGCGCGGATGGAAGAACACGAGCAGGAACTGGCGGCGAGGCTGATCCAGACGCTGGAGCCGGTAGCCGGCGTGGGCAATGTGCGGGCGTCGGTGAACGTTGAGTATGACAGCTCAACCGCCGATGAAGTGGATGAATCCTATGATCCGAATGCTGTGGTCACGCTCTCGATGCAGCGCTCGGAACAGACCTCAGGAGCTGTGCCGACGGCATCGGGCGTGCCTGGCACGGCCAGCAACGCTCCCAATACGCAGCTGCCGGTCTATCCCAAGGCTGCTTCCGATACAGAGAACATCAAGCAGGAGTCCGGCACCTACGGAGCTTCGAAGAAGACACGGCATACGGTGCAGGGAGCAGGAAAGATCCGCCGCATTACTGCCGCGGTGCTGATCAATCACCGCATGGTCGTAAACGGAAAACAGGTCAGCTGGCAGGCGCGTACGCCGGTTGAGATGGGCCGCCTGACCGCGCTCGCACAGGCTGCCATCGGCTTCGATAACGCACGCGGAGACCAGGTGAATGTCGAAGACATGGCTTTCGAGGAGCAGGGCGAGCCGCCTGTTCCGCTGGGTGAGAGGCTGCTGCGCACCGCCTCGCAGTCAGAGGCTTTGCTGAAATACGCTACGATCCTGGTGCTTTCGGCGGCGCTGCTCTTGCTGGTCGTACGGCCTGTGATGCAAAAGATGAAGCCCGCCGTGCCGGCTGCGGCGCTGCCTGCGCCGGAGATGCGGGCAAACGAGGCGCTCGAGCCCGAGCTGCCTATCGAACCGGTGCTGACCGCTCCGCAGAAGCACGCGCAACTGGTATTTGAACGTGTCACCGATCACATGCGGCGCGAGCCGGGACAAAGCACCCGCCTGCTGCAAAGCTGGATACACATGGAGTAAGGAGAGAACGATGAGCACGCAACCTGCGCCCGCCTCCATCCCGAACGCAAGCCTGGTAGCACCGCCCGAGCGCCGTTCGTTGTCGACCAATCTTCCCGGCCTCCGCAAGGCGGCGATTTTACTGATCGCGGTGGGTGATGAGATCGGGAAGAAGATTATTCAGAGCCTGCCGGAGATCGATGTCCAGCGTGTGACCGAGGAACTGGCTTCGCTGAAAACGGTTTCTCCTGAGCTCTCCTACGATGTGGTGCAGGAGTTCTACGAGATGCTGGAGACCCAGCAGTACGTGATGCACGGCGGTCTCGAGTATGCCACGAAGCTGCTGGTCGAAAGCTTTGGCAAGCAGCGCGCCGAAGACCTGCTAGCGCTGGTAAGGCGTGCCCAGGAAGCAAGCCAGGGAAACCTGGCGATGCTGCAGAAGGTGGATGCCCTGCAGCTGGGGAAGTTTCTCGACGGAGAACATCCGCAGACGGTGGCGCTGGTGCTCGCCCACCTCGATCCCAAGCGGGCCTCGCAGGTCATCGACAGCCTGAGCGAGGAGCGCCGCGTCGATGCCATACGCCGGCTGGCGGCCATGCGGCAGTTCTCGCCGGAGATGGCGCAGAAGGTCGCGCTGATCCTGCACAAACGGCTGGAAAATGTAGGGGAATCGAGCCGTAAAGCCTACTCAGGCTTCAAAGCGGTTGCCGACCTGCTGAACCGGCAGGATGCCGAGCAGGCGAAGCGGATTCTTGAAGAGATCGAAGACAGCGATCCGGAGACGGCGTTGAACATTCGCAACCTCATGTTCACCTTTGAAGATCTGGTGACCATTCCTCTGGCAAGTATGCGCGAGATTGTCTCTGAAGTGGACAAGCGGCAGCTGGCCATGGCCCTGCGTGGCGCCCAGGAAGAGTTGCGGGCGCATGTCTACCGCTCGATGAGCCTGCGCGCCGTGGAGATGCTCAAGGAGGATATGGAGGTGCTGGGGCCGGTGCGCTCAAGGGAAGTAGCGGTGGCGCAGGCCGATATTCTCAGCCTGGCGCGAAAGCTGGAAGCCGAAGGCCGCGTCATTCTCAAGCTCGAACAGGGCGACGATCTCATTGTTTAGTCCGTCAGTCCGATAAACGATATGGAGAGAAGCATGCTCACACAGGAAAGCGGCTCGGTGCGCCGTATGCATTACCACGCGGTCGTCCAGGATCTTTCCGCGGCCGTGCGACCGGTGGAGTTTCGCGAATACGGAAAGGAGCCGGATCCCGCCCCGCAGATCAACCCTGATACGGAGCGGGTGAAAGAGCTGGAACTGCAGCTTGCCGAGCGGGAGAAGGCTCATGGCGCGGAACTGGAACGGGTGCGCCAGCAGGCCTTTGAAGAAGGAAAGAAGAAACGCGAAGGAGAGAACCTGGCGGATGTTGCAACAGCTCGCACGGCATTGGAGCGCGCGCTCTCAGCGTTTGTGTCTACCCGTGACAGCTATCTCAAGGATGTGGAGCGTGAGGTCGTCCGGCTGGCGTTGGCGCTTGCCGAACGCATCCTGCATCGCGAAGCGCAGATGGATCCGCTGCTGCTGTCAGGCGCGGTGCGCGTGGCGCTAGGGCAGCTGGGGGAGACAACCGACGTGCGCCTGCGCGTGCCGGCGGCTGAGATTTCGCTGTGGACGGATATGCTGCGCCTGATGCCGCGTCTGCCTCTGCGTCCCGAGTTGGTGAGCGACGAACGCATGCAGGCCGGCGAGTGCGTGATCGAATCGCACCTGGGCACGGTAGACCTGGGAGTGAGGGCACAGCTGGCCGAGGTAGAGCGGGGCTTCTTCGACCTGCTGTCTCATCGTGACGCGTCCCTCCCGATGACGGAGCGCGCTTAAAGCCTATGGAACTGCTCGGTGCCTATTTTTCCCGCCTGCGATCGCGGAGCGCGCTGCGCTGGCAGGGCCGCATTGTGGAGGCTGCCGGGCAGACGGTGGAATCCGCCGGGCCACTCTGCTCGATTGGCGAGAACTGCGAGATCATCGACGGCCACGGAAGGCGTCACCTCGCGGAAGTGATCGGTTTTCGAGGAAGCAATGTGATTTCCATGCCAGTGGATTCTTCAGAAGGCATTCGCTACGGAGACACCGTAGCCAGCCTTGGGCATGCGCCATTCATGGAAGTAGGCGAGGGCCTGATTGGCAGGGTGCTGAATGGGTTAGGCCGTCCTATCGATGGCGGTCTTATGCCGGCCGCGCATGCCACGGTGCCGCTGGACGGCGTGGTGCCGCATCCGCTGGACAGGTTGCCGATCCGCACGCCGCTGGGTACCGGCATTCGTGCGATCGATGGCATGTTGACCGTGGGCCGCGGCCAGCGTGTTGGTATCTTCGGCGGATCCGGCGTAGGCAAGAGCACGCTGATCGGCATGATGACGCGCAACAGCGAGGCCGAAGTGATCGTTGTGGGCCTGGTTGGGGAACGCGGCCGCGAGGTAGGGGAGTTCCTTGAGGACAGCCTGGGCGAGCAGGGGCGGCGGCGGTCGGTGGTGGTCGTCTCGACCTCTGACCAGTCTCCGTTGCTGCGCATGCGGGCGGCGCTTTCCGCCACCAGCATTGCCGAATACTTCGCTGCGCAGGGCCGGCATGTGTTGTTGGTGCTGGATTCGCTGACCCGTTACGCCATGGCAGCGCGTGAGATCGGGCTTGCCGCGGGAGAGCCGCCGACCGCGAAGGGTTATACCCCTTCGGTCTTCAACAAGCTGGCGCGCCTGATCGAACGAGCCGGGCAGTTTCGCAACGGCAGCATTACGGCTTTCTACACCGTGCTGATGGAGGGCGACGATCAGCAGGATCCGCTGGTGGATGCGGCAAGGTCGTTCCTTGACGGTCATGTGCTGCTTTCGCGCGACCGCGCTGCGGAAGGGTGGTATCCGCCGATAGAGATTCTGGACTCGATCAGCCGCCTGATGCCAGCCGTGACCTCGGAGGAGCACCGGAAGGCCGCGTCGACGTTGCGGCGAATGCTTGCTGCCTATGCGCGCTCCGAGGATCTGGTACGGATCGGAGCATATCGCGCGGGGACAGATGCCGAGCTCGACCGTGCCATGGAGCTGCGTCCGCTGATCCGGTCTTTCCTGGAACAGACGGCCAGCGAGCAGGTCAGCTTTGCGGCCAGCGCCGAGCGGCTGCAGCGCCTGGCAGCGCAGCCGGAGAGGCGGCAACGGTGAAGAGCCCTCTCGACCGCATCCTGCGCCTGCGCACGCTGCTCGAAGACTCAGGCCGTACCGAGCTCGAGAGGCGCGCGCAGCTTCTTCGCGGACTTGAAGCCACGCAACGGGCGGAGTTGGATTCTTCCGCAGGCGAACGGAAAAGAGCCTTCGAGAGTGTGGCAGCGCCGGGTGCAGGTCACGAACAGGCTCCCAGTACATGGCGGGAGGCTCACGCGGCCGGCGGCTACGCCGCGCAGCGTGCCGCCAGGCTATTTCCCGCGATTGCCGCTGCAGAACAGCGCACGGCCGCCGCTCGCGAAGCCTACCTGGAAAGGCGCAAGGAGAAGCGGCAGGTCGCGACCGTGCTCGAACAGAAGCAGGCGGAGTTGCAGTATGAGCGCGCCCGACGGGAGCAGGCAATGCTCGATGACTGGTTCTCGATGAGACGCCGCTAATTCCCAGGCCTCTCCTGCAACAAAACTCTGGCAGGCAAAGTGCACATCGTGATGGCAAGGAGCGATGAACGTGCACCTACCTTTAGCTGCCATTGCAGGATCCGCACATGGCGAGATGGGAAAGACGGTAACCAAAGGGATGTCCCGCAAGCTGGAGACCACTTTTGGCGAACTGATCGCGCTTCATGCCGATGGGCTGGCGTCAAAATCAGCGGGGGAGAGGGTAGATAGCCAGAGCGCAACCTCTACAGAGCCTTCGAAGCCTCACGAAGAAACCACATTGGCTGCCGGACTTCCCGGTGCGGACACTCATGCGTCCGTGACTCCATCATCGCTGCCCGCAAACTCCTCTCATGCGGGTGCGAAGTCAGCCCCAGCCCTGTCGCAGACGGTCAAAGCCATAGTTGGCGAAGCGGGTGCAGGCAAAGGTGAGACTGCCATTTTGTTACCAGCGGGTGACAGCAGTCCAGCCGTGCCGGTTGAGACACAAGACAAGGCGACGGCGCACGGCAAGGCATCCGCCCATGACCCGCTTCGCGCATCGTCGAAGCCGGAGGTGCCGGCAGCCGGTTTCTCCGCCAATGCACAGATCTTGCCGGTTCCATCGGCTGTGCCGGAACGCGGAAACCCGCCGGTCAATGCTCCGCACGAGAACCGGACCACGAATGCATCCATAGCTCCGGTGAAGTATGTGCCTGCATCTATCCCCAGAGAAAAAGATACTTCTACCGTTACGAATACGGTCGCGTCAGGCAGCTCGCAGGAAAGACAGAATCTCGAAATGAAACCCGATGCCGGGGAAATAAGGACCGGCGCGCACGGAATGATTGGAGAAACTGCCTCGCATGAAGGCGTCAGCCCCACCACTGGAGCTACGGATCAAAAATCTGCCACGACTGTTACAGATTCATCTGACTCAAGACAGGTGGCGAACAACCTGTTGCCGCAGGCGAACCAGGCTGTGAAGCCGGAGGCCGGTTTTATATCGCAAAACAGCGCGGCTGCCACCGCTGTCTCCGTCGTTCCCGTGGCAACCTCCTCCGCCGGGAGCCATCTCGCTGCAATGCAGCAGGTGCAGCCGGCAGCGCCAAGTCCGTATCAAAGGCTCGACCAGGTGAGCGCGCCGGCTCCGGTGATGCTGCATGCCAGCGCGAACCGGGTTTCGGTCGGCGTTCACGACCCGTCGCTGGGATGGATCGAGGTGAAGACGCAGGCGGTCGCCGGGCAGATATCGGCCTCTTTGGTAACTGCGGCGGGTCAGGCTCATCAGAGTCTCTCGGCTCAGCTGCCTTCGCTGACCCAGTTTCTCGCTGACCACCAGGTGAAGGTTGGCGATGTCGTGGTGCAGCAGGGAGGTGCAGGTGGAGAGATGTCTTCGGGCAGCGGGCAGCGTCATCAGCAGGAAGCTGGCCGGCAGGGTGCGGCAGCGTCTCAGGCAGAGAGTCACACTGTTCTTCCCGAGTCCACGGAAGCTCTGTCGGATGAGCGACCGTTGAGCTACATCAGCATTCGCGCTTGAGGCGCATTACGAAAGGAGTTTTTACAACATGCTATTGAGTCATAACCACGCGGTTGCCTCGCCCTTCCAGGCCAGCGCCGCCACACCAAACGATACGACATCTCCCACTTCCGGCAATTCGTCCACTTCCACTGCAACGATCACAGCCAACGATTTTCTGCAGCTGCTGGTAACGGAGCTTCAGAACCAGGACCCCACGGCCAACACCGATCCGAACGAGTATGTCGATCAGCTTGTCCAGGTCAACAGCCTGCAGCAGCTCATCTCGATCAACCAGGATCTGACCCCGGTTTCATCGGACGGCACGTCTTCAGACGTTGCGCACCAGCCGGGCGCTGCGAATGCCAGCCCCGCGACGAATGCTTCCCCGGCAGGCGCGACGCACTCTGCCGCCAGCCGGCTGCACCCGGCCTCGACGACCGGAAATCTCAGCGCCAATGTCGATACGCAGTCGACCATGGCAGCGTCGGCCACACGGGTTGCTTCTTCGCTGCTGCCGCGGCAGGAGAAAACTACCAGTCCAGGTACTTCCGCGATCGCAGCGGGAATGTTTGCAGCTCACTAAAACCAAACCGCAGTCAGAAGGAGAGCCATGTCCTCATTTTCGATTCCTCTCAGTGGTCTTGAAGCGGCTACCACCGACTTAGATACCATCGCCAATAACCTCGCCAACATGAACACTACGGCTTACAAAAGCCAGGATGTGAGCTTCAGCGATCTCTTTTATCAGCAGATCGGGTCCACCGGTTCCGGAGACCCGCTGGAGGTAGGAACCGGCGTGCAGGTCGAGACGACGGCGACCGACTATACCGAAGGCGGCGTCGACACCACCGGCGTTGGCTCAGATGTGATGTTGAATGGCAATGGGTTCTTTGTGGTACAGGGTTCGGGCGGAACCGAGTACACGCGCGATGGCAGTTTCACGCAGAGCGCGAGCGGAACTCTGATTACGCAGAATGGCCTCGAGGTGATGGGCTACCAGGCGGTGAACGGTGCCGTCGGCTCGAACTCCACGCTCGGCGCCATCCAGCTGCCGGTGCAGGGGCAGGTCGAGCAGCCTTCGGCAACGACCACGATGTCCGTGACGGCAAACCTCGATGCCTCGGCGGCGGTGGGAGCCACTTACTCTTCACCGATCACTATCTACGATTCGCTCGGTGACAGCCACGCGGCCAGCATCACTTACACCAAGACCGGCACGAATACCTGGTCTTATTCCGTAAGCGTTGCGGACACAGTGACGCCTTCGACCTCGACGACCGGTGGTGTCGACACGAATACCTATAACTTCGGAGCTGGCGCCACGGTCGATCCGTCGACCAACCTTACGATCACTGCTGCGACCACCAGCGGCGGTACGGCCACAATCGCGGCGCCGACCGTCACCTCTGGCGAGAGTCTGGCTACCTATACGGCCGCCCTCAACAGCGCACTGACAGCGGCAGGTATCACCGGCGTAACCGCTACCCAGACGGGCAACACCGTCTCCATCTCGGGCGCCAGCTTTTCCACCACCGGAACGGTGACGCAGGACGCAGCAGGCACGAACAACACCGGCACGCTGACCTTCGATGCCAGCGGCAATCTCTCCTCGCCAAGCAACAGCGTCGAGGGAATCCAGTTCAGTGGCCTGGCCGATGGCGCCGCGCCCCTCAACCTGACCTGGAACCTGGCCGGAAGTAACGGAACCTCACCGGTGACGCAGGTAGCGGGAACCTCGGCTACAACCAACACGGTGCAGAACGGCTATCCGAGCGGCACCTATGAGGGCTTCACGGTCAGCTCCAATGGAACCATATCGGCGGCCTACAGCAACAATCAGACCCAGGTCGTTGGCCAGCTCGCGTTGGCGAATGTCACAAATCCCGAGGGGCTGAGCGTGGTTGCCGGCAACGATTACGAGACGACGCTCGCATCCGGCGCTGCCAGCATCAGCACTGCGGGATCGGATGGCCTCGGAACCATCGAGGATGGCGCTCTCGAGGCTTCGAATGTGAACATCTCGACCGAGTTCTCCGACCTGATCGTGGCTCAGCAGTCATACGAGGCGAGTTCGAAGGCGATTACCACTCTCGACACCATCTCGCAGGACACGATCAACATGATCCACTAGTTCTCCTCGCAAGGCGGCCGGAAAGCGATCCTCGGCCGCCCTCTTTTTCTTAATTTTCTCTAATATTGCTGTCTTAGCTTCGGTCATGCATTTGCACTTTCACAGGCATCATGGCCGAAACCATTGTTTCTCCTGCGGCTTCTGCTTCAGAGCCGAATCCTGCGTCTGCCGGAGTACCTGATCCTGCGGCCGTCCAGCTTCTTCATCTGCGCAATGATCCGCCGGTGGCGAAGCCGCTTACTCTGGCTCACGACTCGTTGCTGGCACGGCTCCCCGTGCAGCTTGATGCCACGGTGCCGGTGCCGTCCTTTCGCGTGCAGGACCTGCTGTCTCTCGAGCCTGGAACGGTGCTCGAGAGCCGCTGGGTGCACAGCGAAGATATACCCGTATGGTGCGGAGGCGTGCAGCTGATCTGGGCGGAGTTTGAAGTGGTGGAGCAGAAGCTGGCCGTGCGTGTGACGAGGATCAGCTAATGGCTACCCTCCAGAACATTTCTTCGTCTGCGTATCCCTCGCCCTTTGGCCGCCATGCTCTTCTTCTGCGGAAGGCCATTTCCTCGTTCCTTTCGCGTTGCCTGAAGACGAGGAAAGCTGGCGAACGCCTCCTCATACTTGAGGAGAGACTTTCAATCGGGCAGAAGGAAACGCTCACACTCGTGCAGTGCGCCGGACGGCGCTACCTGGTGGCCGCTGGTGGCGGCAATATCTCGCTGACAGAGGTGCCATCGGTCTCGATGCGCCGGCCGCGTAATCGCAAGGAGGAACAGTGATTTCTCTTCTGCTGATGAAGACGGCCAAGCTGCCTGCTCTGCCTTCCTTCGATGCTCACGCAGCGGGCGCGTCGGTTCCATGGACGATCGTCTTTGTGCTGACGCTGATCACGCTTCTGCCTGCCATTCTGCTCTCGATGACGCCGATGGTGCGCCTCCTGGTCGTCTTTCATTTTCTTCGCCAGGCGCTGGGCACGCAGACCGCTCCCAGCAATCAGATCCTGATGGGCCTTGGGCTGACGATGACGTGGTTTCTGATGCAGCCCGTACTTCTCGATGTGCAAAAGCAGGCGGTCGAGCCCTTCGAGCAGGGGCAGATCTCCGGATGGCAGGCCATTGAGCGCGGCGCCACGCCGCCTCGCCTTTACATGCTGCATTACGCGCGCGAGAAGGATCTTGCGCTCTTCACCTCAGCCGCCGGGTTGAGCCGCCCTGCCCGTCCGGAGGATTTGCCCATGCGCGTGGTCGTGCCGGCTTACATGCTCTCGGAGCTCAAGGCGGGCTTCACCATTGGCGCGGTGCTTTTCCTGCCCTTTTTGCTGGTGGATATGGTGGTGGCCTCGATCACGACTTCGATCGGCATGTTTCAGTTGCCGCCGGTCGTGATCTCGACACCGCTCAAGATTCTTCTTTTCGTGATGGCAGATGGGTGGAACCTGCTGGCCGGTTCGCTGCTCAAGAGTTTTTCCTAAGGAAGGTCGAATGGCTCCCGATCAGGTCACAGAATTGATGCGCCATCTGCTGCGCGAGGCCATGCTGGTGAGCGCTCCGGTGCTGATCGCAGCCAGCGTCACCAGCTTTGCGCTGAGCTTGGTTCAAACACTGACCTCGCTGCAGGAGCAGACGCTCACGACGGTTCCGCGCCTGCTGATCGTTGTCTGTCTCATGCTGGTTGCCATGCCGTGGTTCGTGCGGCAGATGATTGGCTATACGCTCTCGCTTTTTACCGATTTCCACCGCTTCCTCGGATAGACGATGCCCGATCTCTCTATGCTGCCCGGCGTCGAATGGCCCCGCTTCCTCCAGGCGATGATCCTCGTTCTCTTCCGCGTCGGTGGAATGATGGTCTTCGCTCCCGTGCTTTCTTCTGACGCGATTCCAGCACGGGTGAAGGCGCTCTTTGCGCTGGCTGTGGCATGGCTGCTGGCACCGGTAGTCTCCGCTCTGCCACTGGCCCATGCAGAGCTTGGAGCGAGAGCGATCTTCGGCGAGCTTGGGATTGGTTTTGTGCTGGGCTTTTCGCTCTCGATGCTGAGCGAGATTCTGCTCTTCGCCGGGCAGTTGATGGGCTTCCAGTTCAGCTTCTCGCTGGTAAACCTGCTCGATCCGAATTCGCAGATCGAAACACCCTTGATGAGCCAGATGTTCAGCCTGCTGGGCACGCTGGTGATCCTGGGAGCGGGACTGCATCGGACGATGCTGCTGGCGTTGTTGCGCAGCTTTCGCTCGGCGCCTCTCGGCAACGTTTTCTTTGAGGGGCACAGCGGGCTTGTACTCTTTCATCTGCTCAGCGGAGTCTTTCTGGCTGCGCTCGAGCTTTCCGCTCCTGTTCTGGCGGCAACCATGCTGGTTGAGGCTTCAGTGGCCATGCTGGGCCGTCTTTCACCGCAGCTGCCCGTGATGATTATCTCCGTTCCTGCGAAGACCCTGCTCGGCTACATCGTGTTGATCGGTTCGCTCGCGCTCTGGCCGCGTTTTCTCGAAGGGCGCTTCAACTTGCTGCTCGATGGGGCGGAAAGACTGGTGCGCTGATGCCCGATGAGCGCACAGAACGGGCGACTCCCCGGCGACGCCAGGATGCTGCAAAAAAGGGAGACCGTGTCCGCAGCCGCGATCTCGTTTCCGCGATATCGTTGCTGGCTGGAGTCGCTGTCCTCGGTCAGATCGCTTCGCACTGGGTGGTTCAGTGGCAGGTTGACTACCAGCTGCTGCTGTCGCTCAGCATGCCTGCAGCATGGCGGGAGAGTCAGATGCCGACGACGCTGCTGGCGATACGCCACGCTATGGTTCTTGTGTTGTCGCCACTGTCGCTGCTTTTTGCGGCCGTGGCCGCCAGTTCGCTGGTGGTTTCGGTGGCGCAGGGCGGCGGGATGCAGATCAACTTCGAGATGCTGCAGCCGCAATGGAACCGTCTTAATCCGCTGAGCAATTTCAAGAATACTTTTTCTCTGCGCGGGCTTACGCGCATCGTCAAATCTCTGCTGCCTGCCGCGGTGCTGGCAGCGCTGGCCTTTGCGCGCATTCAACGGCAATCGTCCATTGCGCCGCTTAGCCTGGAGCGGCTCCCGGCGATGTTCGTTGCCGCCTACGGCATTCTGCTCGATACGGCGTGGATTCTCTTCGCATGGTCGGCCATCGATTACCTGGTGGAGTGGCGGAGCTGGGAGAGCCGCCAGAAGATGTCGCGGCAGGAGATTCGCGATGAACACAAGCAGAGCGAAGGCAGTCCGCAGGTTCGCGGCCGCATCCGCAACCTGCGCCGCCAGATGCACCGCAAACTGCTGCGCGCCGATGTGCGCCGCGCCTCCGTTGTCATCACCAATCCGACCCACTACGCCGTCGCACTGAGTTTCGATTTCGAAACGATGGAGCCTCCAAAGATGGTTGCCAAGGGTCGTGATCTGATCGCTGCGCAGATCCGCGAAGAGGCACGCTGGGCAGGCGTGCCGATGGTCGAGAATCCTCCGCTGGCTCGCTCGCTCTACCGTCATGTGGAGCCGGGGCAGGCCATTCCTTTCAACCTTTACGCAGCTGTTGCCGCGATTCTTGCTTACCTTTACCGCCAGCAGGTGGAAGAACGGGTACGCAGGGAGCGGCTTCGCACGAGGGAACGTTCATGAGTGCTATTCAGACCGTCACTTCCGATCTATCCGCGCGGGCTCCGGGGCGCAGGCAGGGCCTGCTGAAGCTGGCCAAGGACCTGTCGCTGCCGATAGGCGCGATCAGCGTCATCTTCGTGATGCTGGTTCCGGTTCCGGCCTTTCTCATGGACCTGCTGCTGGCCTGTTCGATGGCGGTGTCGGTGCTGGTCTTTCTAGCCGCTGTGCAGATACGGCGTGCCACCGACCTGTCCGTCTTTCCTTCGCTGTTGTTGCTGCTCACTCTCTTCCGGCTTTCCTTGAACATCGCTTCGAGCCGCCGCATTCTGCTGCATGGCAGCGAGGGAACCTCCGCTGCCGGCAGTGTCATCGAGGCATTCGGGCAGTTCGTCGTCGGCGGCAACTATGTTGTCGGCTTCGTGCTCTTTCTCGCGCTCATTGCCATTCAGTTTCTGGTGGTGAGCCACGGCGCGGTGCGCACGGCGGAGGTGACGGCGCGCTTCACGCTCGATGCGCTGCCCGGCAAACAGATGTCGATCGATGCCGACATGAACGCCGGGGCGATCGACGAAGCAACGGCCCGTAAGCGCAGGCAGGCGGTTGCGCAGGAGGCCGAGTTCTACGGCGCGATGGACGGCGCGGCGCGCTTCAACCAGCGCGATTCGCTGGCGACCATCCTGATTACAGCGATCAACATCGTAGCCGGGCTGCTGATCGGCACGCTGCAGCAGGGCATCGCTCTTAGCGAGGCGGTGCGCACCTACACGATTCTTACCGTAGGTGACGGGCTGGTGACGATGATCCCGTCGCTTCTCGTCTCGGTCGCAGGCGGCATGGTGCTCACGCGCGCCTCGTCAGCCGGAGCGCTGACATCGGAGTTGGGTTCACAGCTGTTCCGGAGCGGCACGACGCTCTACGTGTGCTCTGGTGTGATGGCTGCGCTCTGCCTTGTTCCTGGGCTTCCGAAGCCGGCGTTTCTCTTGCTGGCTGCCGCACTGGCCTGGTTCGGCAGGTCTGTTGGGAATCGTCCCCTGGCCGAGGCGGCGGCGCCCGGCGCAGCCCGGGCTGCGGACAAGGCTCAGCCAGAAAATATGGCGGCATTGCTCAAGGTGGACGAGCTGAGCCTTGAGATCGGCTTCCAGCTGATTCCTCTGGTCGATGAAAAACAGGGAGGCCAGATGCTGGCGCGGGTGCGTGCGCTGCGCCGCCATCTTGCCGGCGAGCTGGGCTTCCTGATTCCTGCCGTGCATATTTCGGACAATCTGAAGCTGCGTCCTCGCGAATATGTCTTCTCGCTACGCGGACTCGAGATCGGACGCTGGCAGACGGAGGGCAACGGCGCGATGCTGGCGGTTGCCGCAGACGCAAAGCTTCGTCCGATCGCCGGCAAGGAGACCCGCGAGCCGGCCTTTGGCGTGGAAGCGCGATGGATAGCGCCCGCGCTCGAAGCCCAGGCGGTGGCCGCGGGCTATTCAGTGGTGGATACGGTGACGGCCATCAGCACGCATGTTGCGGAGATGATCCGCCAGCATGCGCATGAGCTGCTGAGCCGGGCCGAGACGAAACGGCTGCTCGATTCGTTGAACGAGAGTCATCCCAAGCTGGTCGAAGAGCTGGTGCCGAAGCTGCTGACGCTCGGCGAGGTGCAGCGCGTACTGCAGGCCCTGTTGCGGGAGCAGATCTCGATCCGTGACCTGGGTTCGATCCTCGAGGCGCTGGTAGAGGCGGCAAATAACACCAAGAGCCTGCCGGTGCTGGTGGAGGCGGCGCGCCAGGCGCTGGGCCGCCGCATGGTGCAGCCGCTGCTCGATGCTTCCGGCACGCTGCGCGTCGTGCTGCTCGATCCCGCGGTCGAGGAAGAGCTGGCAGCTATCTTCGCTCCGGAGAGCGCGGGACGTCTGCTGACCGATGGCAGATTGCAGACGGTTCCGCTGTTGAAGCGGGTTCTTGATTCTGTGAAGCAGCTAATGGCGCCCGCTTCTTCAACGGCCCTTCCCGTGCTCCTTTGTCAGAGTCCGGCGCGCTATCACCTGCGCAGGTGGCTCGAACCTGTGTTGCCGCGCGTGATGGTGATGGCGCCGTCGGAGATTCCGCCGGATGTGAATCTTCGTTCGATGGGCGTGGTGCGGTAGGTGTGAGCCCGGAAGAATCGATGCGGCAGGCAGGCGGGGATACGACACGAGATGCAGGACATGTGTTTGGGAAGAGAAATGCAGCCCGGCGCGGAGATGGGCACGAATGGCACCGACGCGGTGCCGCTAACGATACTGCATTCGGGCTTGCAAGGGGTTTCAGCCACGGTGGACAAAGAGACGCAGGCGGGAGGGATGACCAGCGAGCAGGAGCGTATGCTCGTCGAACACTTACCAACGGTCCGTTATCTGGCGCGAAAGATTCACGAGCGTCTTCCTCAGCATGTGGAGATGGACGACCTGGTGAGTGCCGGTGTGCTCGGCCTGATCGATGCTTTTCAGAAATTCGATCCCAATAAGAAGGTGCAGTTTCGCAGCTATGCGCAGTTCCGCATTCGCGGGGCGATTCTCGATAGCCTTCGTACTCTTGACTGGAGTCCGCGTGAGCTGCGCCGCAAGGGGCGCGCGCTCGAAGAGGCGATTCGCGCCCTTACAGTACGCCTGGGCCGGGCTCCTTCAGAGCCGGAGATCGCACTCGAAATGGGCATGGAGCTGGGCGAGTACCAGCAGCTGCTGGGTGAGCTGAAGGGCCTGGAGATCGGAACGTTGCATGTGGAGCGCAGCGAGGATTCCGGTGAGGAAGAGCTCGCCTACATACCGAACAGTCCCGAAGAAGATCCCCTCTTTCGTTGCCTGAAGAGCGAGATGCAGAGCCGTCTTGCGGCTGCGATCGATCAGCTTCCCGAGCGTGAGCGGCTGGTAATGACTCTCTACTACTACGAGGAGATGACGATGAAGGAGATCGGTCTCACGCTCGGTGTAGTGGAGTCGCGTGTTTCGCAGATTCATGCCTCGGCGGTGCTGCATCTGCGCTCCGCGCTGGGTGCAATGAAAAAACCTGCAAAGAAATCGGAGTAAGGATCTATGGAAAAGACTCTCAAGCAGGATGAAATTGACGCTCTCTTTCAGGCGGCGCGTGCCAAGAAAACCGCTGCGTCGCCGGAGAAGCCTACGCCGGTGCAGTCTTACAGCTTCGCGCGCTCCGGGCAGATCAGCAACGAGCAGATGCGGGCCATCAGCCTGCTCAACGATATCTTTGCCCGTAATCTCACGCACAATCTCGGCGCCTGGCTGCGCACCACCTTCCAGGTCAACCTGGTTTCGGCCGAGCAGATGCCCTTCAGTGAGTTCATGCTCCGTATCCCGGAACTCTCCTATGTCTGCTCTGTGCGCCTTGAGCCATTGCGGGCGCTTTCGGTGATGCAGATGGAGCTTGCGCCGGTGCCCTCGATGATCGACCTGCTGCTCGGCGGCGAGGGGCAGACGCAAATGCCACGCGAGCTTACGGATATCGAGGAGTCGATCGTTTCGAGCGTGGTCGAGGTTATCTGCCGTGAGCTTAGCTCGGCGTGGCAGCCGGTGGGGCTGAGCTTTCACTTCGAGCAGCGCCAGATGCAGACGCAGATCGCGCGCCTGATGCCGGTTGCGGAGAAGACACTTTGCCTGAGTTTCGAGCTGCGCATGCCGGGTGCGAGCGGCCTGATGAACCTCGCCTTCCCGGCCGTGGTATCGAATACCGTGTTGCGCAGGCTGGTCGGTGACTGGACGCGCCAGCGCCGGCACGCTGTGGAGACAAGGGAGCGGATGCGGGAGCGCATCGGAAAAGCCGTGGTCGGAGCCGCTCTGCAGCTGCCTTCGAGAAGGCTGCCGGCGCGGACAATCGAGTCACTCCGGCCGGGCAGCATCCTGAAGCTGCCATTGGCCTCGCACCAGCTCTCGGAGTTCCAGGTTTCAGGCGTACCGCTCTTCCGCGCGACCCCCGTCAGCCGCGGTGAGTTTCGCGGTGCTCATCTTTCATAAACATACCCGGTCCAACTGAACCATTTGAGGAGAAACGATGAAGACACTTCTGGAACGATGGCTGGCCGGTGCTCCGGCCTTCTTCCGCTCCGAGTTGGGAGCGGCGACCACCCTCGCAGCCGGCGAGCGTATGCCCTCTGCGGCTGCCCTCTGCTTTTCTCTGCGCGTGAGTGGCGCGATAGCAGGGCTTTTTACCGTAGCGGTGGACAGGGAAGGGCTGCGCAGGATACTGACCGTGGCCGGTGTCACGCCGGATACGCCCGATGGGACTCGCGACGCCGAGCTATGGCGCGGGCTGCTTGAGCAGGCAGCCCGGACGATCTTTCCGGCAGGCAGTGAGATTGCCTTTATCGCGGTGGAAGAGAGGGCATGGCAACCGGGGCTTCCTGCCGCGGCCTATGAGCTCAGGCAGGGCGACGCGGCGATGGTCATTGCGTTTGCCGAGCAGGCGAGGGAAGCGGTACATCCGGAAGCCGGCAGCAGTGCATCGTCGAAGTTCAGTCCGGCGGCCATCGACCTGCTGCTCGATGTCGAGCTCGAGGCTTCCCTGCGTTTCGGCTCGCGTGAGATGTCGCTCGACGAAGTGCTTGAGCTGGGCCCTGGCGACGTTGTCGAACTCGACCGGCATGTCTCTGACCCGGTCGATCTGCTGGTTGGCGACAAGATCGTTGCTCGCGGCGAGGTGGTGCTTGTCAACGGCAGCTTCGGGCTGAAGGTGCTCGAAGTAGCAGAGCCGAAGAAGGCCCTGGAGAGTATTCGATGCCTGTTCTAGGGAGACGTTCCGAAGTGGAGAATGGCGGACGGGCTGCAGCGTGGCTACCGGTCTGCGCCAATGAAAGCTGTGCGAGCGGCTGGCTGCAGATGTGGCGCAACCGCCGCGCGCCGGTCATCGAGGGCGGCTGGGTATGCAGCCCGGCCTGTACCGAAGCGCGCATTGCAGGACTGCTGAAGCGCGAGCGGCAGCAGCAGGGCGATCTGCCTGCGCTGCACCGTCATCGCGTACCCCTTGGCCTGGTTCTGCTCGCCGAAGGGTGGATCACCCGCGAAGATCTGCGGGCGGCCCTGGAAGCACAGCGGGGCGGCAGTACCGAGCGTATTGGCGCCTGGCTGGTGAATCACGCGGGGCTGGAAGAGCATCGCGTGACGCAGGCGTTGAGCATCCAGTGGAACTGCCCTGTCTTTACCGCGACAAGTATCCCCGGCGCCCCTCCGCTGCCCGTGGTTCCGCGGCTGTTTATCGACAGCTTTGGCTGCTTCCCGCTGCGTCTTTCGTCCGTATCCTCGAAGCTCTATCTGGCCTTCGAGGATCGCATCGATCACAGCCTGGCGCTGGCTATCGAACGTATGACTTCCTTAAAGGTGGAAGCTGGCCTGATGAGCAGCTCTCTCTTTTTGCCGGCGCAGCAGCAGGCGCTGAAAGCGCGCTTCCCCCGCACCCGCATCCTGGAAGCGGCCTCAATCGAGGCTCTGGCGCGCTCTCTCGGCCGCCTGGTCGAGCGGGAAAAACCGGCAGAGATGCGCATTGTCCGGCTGCACGATCTGTACTGGGTCCGTTTCTGGAAGAGCCATCCCGGTGAAGAAGACGGTCGACCGCAATTGAAAAACGACGGTTGGGAAGACGTTATCTGTTCTCTCGGCAGCTTCTCCTAGAGTTTCTCGCCGCGGGGTCGATAAGAGCATTACGTGAGGATTGCATGAGTGATATTTCTGCACTGATTGTGGACGACTCTTCGGTGATGCGGAAGATCGTGGAGCGCGCGCTTCGCCAGGCTGGTCTTTCGCTGGTGAACGTGCATGAGGCGGCAAGCGGCGTCGATGCGCTGGAAATTCTGCGCCGGGAAAAGGTGGAGTTGATCCTTTCTGACATCAACATGCCCAATATGGACGGCCTGGAGTTCCTGCGCCAGCTTCGATCCGAAGATCTCGCCCCCGAGGTGCCGGTCGTGATGATTACAACCGAAAGCAGTGAGGAGCATGTAAAGGAAGCGATCCTGGCGGGTGCGCAAGGGTATATCCGTAAGCCATTTACGCCGGAGCAGGTTAAGGAACGTGTGCTGCCGCTGCTTGGCGCAGTCTAACCGTTCCACAATTTCTGATTTTGGGAGAAGAAAAGATGGCCTCATTGACGACTGGAGCGGCCGAATTCGGCGCCTATGCCGAATATCTGGACGCGGCCGTGGACGAAGTCTTCAGCATGATGATGGGTGAGCCCTGCACGCCTGTGAATGAAAGTCCGATGGAAGAGCGGGAGACGATCTCGGCGGTCATTGGTCTGGCGGGCGCGATGAGTGGCACCTGCGTGCTGCGCGTGGGAGAGCAGGTAGCAATGGCGATGGCATCGACCCTTTCCGGGGTTACTGTGGAGACCATTGACGACACGGTGAAGGATGCTCTCGGTGAGATCAGCAATATGGTGGCGGGCGCGTGGAAGGGCCGGCAGCCACTGCTTGCCTCCGGCTGTATGCTCTCCACGCCGACCGTGGTCAGCGGAACCCATTACCAGTTGCACATTCAGAAGCCCGAGTTCCGCATCGAGCGCTACTATCGCTTTTCGGAGTGCTCGTTCGGTATCAGCCTGACGTGCGAATCCATGCAATGAGGATTTTCTAACCCGCATAGCCCCGTTCTGGCCCATCTCCTGCATGAACTTACTGCAGCAGGAGGTACGGCAGGTGGACAGCGGTTACTATGCGGCGTATTCCGGTTTGCTCGCGCGCACCGAAGCACTTGATTCGGCAGCCAGCAATCTTTCCAATTCCGGCACAAAGGGCTTCCGCGCGGAGCGAGAGTATTTTCGCTCCGCCATCATGGGGCCCGACGCCCTCTCTTCGCAGCTCAATCGCACGGTCAACAATTTTGGTGTGCTCGGGGGCAATACTCTCGATCTCGGTCAGGGTGCCCTCGTGCCTACAGGTAATCCACTTGATGTGGCGATCGAAGGCGAGGGCTTCTTTGCGGTACGCGCGAAGAACGGGATTCGTTATACGCGCGATGGCCAGTTTCAACGGTCGATCGATGGAACGCTCATCAATGAGCGTGGCGAAGCGGTGCTCAATGCGCAGAAGCTGCCGGTGCGCATTCCCTCCGGAGACACGGTCATCAGCTCGGAAGGCATCGTCTCGGTAGACGGAGCCATTGCCGGCAATCTCGGTCTCTTCAAGTTTGCTTCCGCAAATTCCATCGTCCCAGAGGGCACTAACCTCTATGCGCCGGTCGATGGCGCGGCTCCATCTGTGGCCAAGGGTTCGCTGCATCAGGGCGCGCTTGAGGGCTCGAACCAGGACGCGATACAGGGAACATTGCAGCTCATTCTCGTACAGCGCCAGGCGGAGATGATGCAAAAAGCTCTCACCCTCTTCAGCAACGAGTTTGACAAAACGGCCAGCGAAGAGCTGCCCAAGGTTTAGCCCTTCCACCAGAAGACGATTTCAGGAGACCAGTATGATCCGAGCCTTGTACACGGCTGCAAGCGGCATGAGCGCCCAGCAGATGAACCTCGACACGATTGCCAACAACCTCGCGAACTCTTCCACGGTCGGCTTTCGCCAGCGCGCGTTACAGTTCCAGGACATGATCTACCAGAACCTGGTGACACCGGGTGCCGGACAAAGCCAGCAAACGGTCTCTGCCGGACTGCAGATCGGCCTGGGAACCAAGTCCGCGGCGACCGAGTTGATCATGACGCAGGGCGACTCCAACCAGACCAACAATACCTACGATCTGGAGATCCAGGGAGCCGGTTTCTTTCAGGTACAGCGCCCCGACGGGACGCTGGCGTACACGCGTGCCGGAAACTTCTTTCTAAACAACCAGGGAACGATGGTCGATGCGCAGGGCGACCAGCTGGTGCCAAACATCACCATCCCGCCGACCGCGACCGCTGTCACGATCACGCAGTATGGCGTCGTCAATGCCACGATGCCCGGCCAGCAGAACCCGACGCAGCTTGGGCAGATTCAGCTGGCGAACTTCGCCAATCCCGGGGGCCTCGAGAGTATGGGCGGCAATCTCTACCAGTCGACGCTCTCATCGGGCGACGCTGTGCTCGCCAATCCCGGCGGCACGGAAGGCATGGGTACCCTGCAGCAGGGATACCTTGAGAACTCGAATGTCGATGTGGTGGGGGCTTTTGTACAGATGGTGCTCGCGCAGCGGGCTTACGAAAGCAATTCGAAGGTCATTACCGCGGCCAACGACATGTACAGCGAAGTTAACAACATGGTGAAGTAACCAACGTGATGCGAATCCTTCTGCTACTTGGCATGATATGGAGCGCGGCAGCAGCAGCGCAGGCCGCATCCTGTGGCCTGCCGGCCGCGGTGGCTGATGCGGCGACCGGGCAACGATGGCAGCGCGTCGTCAACTGCGAGCACCCGGAGTGGCCCGCGAAGCTGGTGCCGCTCGAAGTCTCAAAGACAACAGCCACTCACGGCCTCAACGCGTGTCGCCGTGGAAGAGGTCCGTGCAGGCACGGCGGTGGATCTGTGGAGCGGTACAGGGGCGGCAATACATGTAAAGAGTGTCGCTCTTGAAACCGCGCAGGTCGGTCAGCCGATACATGTACGCGGTGTCCTGGGCACAGCCGCGCTGCGTGGCATCGTGCGCGGGCCCGGCTCGGTCGAACTCGCGCCTGCGGGATGGAGAGGGAACTGATGCATTCCAGAGGTCGGCTCATTTGCGCGTCGATTGTTTTCCTGTTGGTTGGCACGCCGCTGATTCAGGGCAGCACGCAGGACAAAAAAAAGGCGGCCCCGAAAGCCTCGCCACCGGATGCTGCGCTTGCGGCTTACATCGCTCACGTGCGTGCGGAGAGCGCGGTTGAAGTTCGCACGCCGGGCTCGCTGTGGATCGATACCGGGCGGCTGACACGCATGACTTCGGATGTGAAGGCAAGCCACATTCACGACCCGATCGCCATCGTGGTTTCAGAGAGCCTGACCGCTTCGACCGACGGCACTGTGAAGAACTCGCGGGCCTCCACGGCAACCTCGCAGATCTCCGCGCTGCTGGGCAAGCTCGGTGGCGGCAATGCACTGAATAACCTGCTGAACCAGAGCTCTGCTTCCGGGCTGAATGCGCAGGGGCAAAGCGTGACCGATTCCAGCCTTAGTACCATCCTTGGCGGCGAAGTCGTGGACGTATTGCCGAACGGGACATTCGTGATCCAGGCGGTGCGCCAGGCAACATTCAACCAGCAGACGCAGCTGATCAAGCTGCGGGGACTGGTGAGGCCCGATGATGTGAACGCCCAGAACCAGGTTCTCTCGACTGCCATTACCGATCTTGAGCTCGAGGTCGTGGGCAAGGGCATCATCAATGACTACACCTACCGGCAGAATGCCGTCGTCCGCTTCCTTGAGAAGCTGCTGATCTTCTAGGAGAGCCCATGCGCCTCATGATTCTGTCTCTCGTGTTGCTGGTCGCCTGTCCCGTAGTTTCTTCGCAGACGGCTGTCATGGCCGATGCCGGGGTGGCTGCGCGACGCGTACGTGTCAAGGATGTGGCATCCGTCGAAGGTATCCGCGATAACCAGCTGGTAGGTTATGGCATCGTGGTGGGACTTCGCGGCACCGGGGACAGTACCCAGACCGTATTTCCTCTGCAGACGCTGGTTTCGGCGCTCGAACGCATGGGCGTGAACCTGCCGCAAAACGCGACCACGGCCTCCATGCGTACGCAGAATATGGCCGCCGTTTTTATCGCGGCGACTTTGCCTCCATTCGCGCGGCCCGGTAACAAGATTGACGTAACGGTCTCCTCTGCGGGAGATGCCCGCAGCATAGAGGGGGGGCTGCTTCTTATGACGCCGCTCTATGGACCCGACGGGCAGATCTACGCGCAGGCTCAGGGGCCGCTGGTACTGGGTGGTTATTCGGTTACTGCCAACGGTAATACGCGCTCGCTCAACCATCCCACGACTGGACGCATTCCCGACGGGGCGATCGTCGAGCGCGCCGTTCCTCTCGATCTCACTCATATGAAGAAGCTCTCGTTGCTCTTGAACGATCCCGACTTTCGTACGGCCAGCATGATGGCGGACGCGATCCGTCAGCAGGTGGCAGGGACGGTGGCCAGGGCAGTGGACAGCCGGCGCATCGAGATCGAGCCGCCGTCCTCGGCGGATATCCCTGAGCTGCTGGCCAGGGTCGAGTCGGTGGAGATCGAAACCTTTCCTCGTGCCCGCGTGGTCGTGAACGAACGCACGGGAACGGTCGTGATTGGCGGCAACGTGCGCTTGCAACCGGTCTCCATCCTTCATGGCGGGCTGGTCGTAAATGTCATCAGCCAGTACCAGGTATCGCAGCCCAACGCCCTGTCTTCAGGATCCACGCAGGTGGTGCAACAGACGACGATCGATGCGCAGGACAAGCCCGCAAACCGCATCGAGCTGAAAGAAGGAGCGACGGTGGATGACCTGGTCGCGAACCTGCAGCAGATCGGCGCGACCGCGCGCGACATCATCTCGATACTGCAGGCAATGAAGGAAGCGCAGGCACTTGAGGCTGAACTGGAGGTTATGTAATGAGTCTTTCCGTGAACGCTCTTTCGAGCAATCAGCAGCCGATATCGTCTGATAACCCGAGGCTGGGCAAAGCTGCCCATGAGTTTGAGGCCAGCCTGATGAAGGAGTTTCTCAAACCGCTTGAGCACGATTCCCTCTTCGAGGAGAAAGGTGAAGACGGAGAGAGCGATGAAGGGGAGGGCAGCACCGGGGCGCTGATGAGCTACGGCTCCGAGGCGCTGGCGACGGCCATCTCCGAGCGGGGAGGCTTCGGCATCGCGACCAAAATACTGGATCATTTTCGGACAACTCGCCCCCAGGGTGACACAAAGGTGGGAGCTGAAAACAAAGGTTTTATTAAAGGTTCTTGAGCAGAAGAGAAGGTTTCTTATTACTAAAGTATTTCTCATCTGCGCCGATAAGCCGGGTGAGGAGACGCGAATGAACGTTCACAAGATGCAGCCAATCGCTCCGGCGGAGACAGGCGCGGTAACACGCTCCCAGGCAGGGACGGGAGCTTCTTCACTCTCATCGCAAGGGAAAGGCCAGACCTCGGCGAGATCTGCGGATCAGACCAGCCTGAGCTCTGCCTCGACGCTGGTATCGCAGGCTATCGGTCTGCCCGATGTGGACATGGCGAAGGTCGCAGAGGTGCAAAACGCGCTGGCGAGCGGCACCTACCAGGTCAGCAGTTCGGATGTCGCGGCGAAGCTGATCGACTCGCTCACACGTTAGAAAGTCCGGAAGGCAGAAGGCAAAAGGCAAAACAACATGGTCGAGCAGGAAAGCAAACAGGATCGTCCGGAATCCGTTGAGCGGATTCTCGAAGAGGCAATTCGTCTGCTGCTGGCAAAGGATGCCGGCAGGCTGAGTGGCCTGCTGGCGCGGGTGGAATACGGCCAGCTGCCGCAGGCCGCAGGGCATGGCGAGCGAGTTGTTCCGAAGATGCTGATGCTGGCCTCGCTGCTTGCGCGGACGCGGCGCAACCTGCGCCTGCTTGGGCGTGAAGGTGGGGCTGTAGACCGGGGCTACAGCAGGTAGTTTTATCGCCAGCCGGCAATCGGGGTGCTGGCCGTTTTTTGTCATCGATACGACGAAAGGGAAAGAGACATGGCCACACTGGGCATTGCTTTTAATATCGTCACGGCTGCGCTCGACGCCGACCAGGCGGCGCTGAACATTACCGCCAACAATGTGACGAACGCCAATACTCCCGGTTACACGCTGGAGGTACCGACCTGGCAGGAGAACGATCCGGTCACCATCAATGGAGTCAGTTACGGCCAGGGTGCCAGCGTTACCGGGGCGGCCTCGCAGCGCAACAAGATTCTGGTGCAGGCCCTGCAGCAGCAGGGGCAGGAAGCATCTTCCTCGACCGCGCGTCTGAGCGCCCTCGAGGAAGTGGAGGGAATCTTCAATGCCTCGGCGACCTCTGCCACGGATGGCACCTCTTCCACCAGCGGCCTGAGTCAGGATCTTTCCAGCTTCTTCGACTCGATTTCCGCGCTTGAGGCTTCGCCGGACAGCAACCCGTTGCGCCAGTCGGTGATTACCGCCGCTCAGAACCTGGCGAGCGATTTTCAGTCAGCCTCGGCCCAGTTGACCGCCCAGCAGAATCAGCTCGACCTGCAAAGCACCAGCGTCGTTACGCAGGTGAACTCGCTCACGCAGTCCATTGCCCAGTTGAACAAGGAGATCCAGTCGACGGACCCTGGGCAGGATGCGGGGACGCTCGAAGACCAGCGTGAGGAGGATGTGGAGCAGCTTTCGCAACTCGTCGGCATCAACCAGATTCAAACGGAGAACAACGGTCTGACCATTACCACATCGAGTGGCGCGCTGCTGGTTTCCGAGGGGCAATCGTATGCGCTTTCGAGCGGTCCGCTTGACGGCTCCACGCATATCTTCGATTCCCAGGGTAACGACATCACCACCTCGCTTGCATCCGGTGGAGGTGAGCTTGGCGGTGTTCTTACGGTACGTGATCAGGATATTCCGGGGATCATGAGCTCACTCGACACCATGGCCTACGATCTCGCTACGCAGGTGAACGCGGTGAACGAAGCGGGATCGGACGCGAATGGCAATCCCGGCACGGCGATCTTCAATATCTCGTCCACCTCCTCTGGGGCAGCGGCTTCGATCTCGGTCGCGATCACCGACCCTTCGCAGATCGCCGCTGCAGCTTCAGGCGCGGGTCCGGGGGATGATACAAACCTGCTGGCCATGGCCAGCCTGGCGAACCAGGCGGTGGTTGACGGCACTACGCCATCAGATTATCTCTCCGACTTTTTCTCCTCAATCGGCAGCCTGGTCTCGCAGGTGTCCACGGAAAACACGGCACAGGAAGCTTCCGTATCCCAGCTGCAGGAGCAGGTCGACTCCTACTCCTCGGTCAACCTCAACGACGAAGCCTCGGCGCTTGAAACGCTCGAGCAGTCTTACCAGGCGGCATCGAAGATCTTCACCATTCTCGATAACGTCATCAGCTCGGCCCTTAACCTTGGCATTCAGGAAGGCTTCTCCGTCTAACGGCAAGAAAGAGAGAGCATCATGCGCGTCGATCCGAATTACATCACAAGTCTTGTACAGTCGCTTGATCTGACCTCGGCGAACGAGCAGACATATACTGAAGAGATATCGAGTGGCGTAAGCCTTAACAGCCTGAGCGACGATCCCGCGGCTGCAGGATTAAACACGCAGCTGATCAGCGAGCTCGGTGCGAACGATACCTTTTCGACCACGGCCGGTTCGGCGGAGAGCATGCTGCAGGTGACCGACACCGCGCTGGGCAACGTGGTTACACAGCTCACGAATGCGATCTCGCTTGCCACGGAGGCTGCGAATGGTACTTCGAACTCCTCCGACCTTGCCACGGTGACGACACAGCTGACCGGCATCCGCGACGAGGTGCTCTCGCTTGCGAACTCGTCCTACCTTGGGCAGTATCTCTTTGCGGGAAGCCAGACTACGACCGAGCCCTTCACGCTCGACACTTCCACCAGCCCTGCATCGGTTACGTACAACGGCGATGACGGCGTCAGCTACGTGATGACTCCCACCGGTCAGCAGATACAGACCAACATGCCGGGCGACCAGATCTTTACCGGTACTGACAATGTTCTCAGCACGCTGAACAACCTGATCGCGGATTTCTCCAGCGGGTCGGCCTCGGCCAGCACCTCCTCCGATATCTCTTCTCTCAACTCGGCTCTGAACTATGTGGATCAGCAGCGGTCGGTGCTCGACAATTCCATCGATCGTCTTTCGGCATCGAGTTCGTACGCCGGCAGCGAGTCTGTTCAACTCCAGTCGTCGCAAAACGCACTCATCCAGACCGACGACGCGAAGGTGGCCACGCAGCTCTCCGAGTCGGAAACGCAGGGGGATGCGATTACCCAGATCATCGCGGCGTTGGAACAGCAGGGCAATCTTTTTACCGTGATGCAATAAGCCGCCGCGGAATCGCCGCACGAGCGAAGACAGGCAGCGAAGAGGATTCTGAGGCCTGTCTTTGCTATGCTTGCGCCCATGGACACTCCCGCAATTGCCTGTCGCAACCTCACGAGAAGGTTCGGCGATTTCATCGCAGTTGACGATGTTTCTCTGGCGGTGACTCCCGGGCAGTTTTTCGGTTTTCTCGGGCCGAATGGCGCAGGTAAATCGACCACGATCAAGATGCTTACCGGCCTGCTCGAAGCGAGTGGCGGCGAGATCGAAATCCTCGGGCAGCGTTTTAACGCAGGCTCTTATGAACTCAAGCGGCAGATCGGAGTCGTGCCGGAAAATATGGCGTTGCTTGAACGCCTTACAGCGGCTGAGTACCTGCGCTTCGTAGGACGCATGTATGGTCTGGACCGCGAAACCACAGCGAGCCGCTCTGAAGAGTTGCTCGGCTTCATGGGGCTGGCTTCAGAGCCGAAGAAGCTTGTTGCCGATTTCTCGCACGGCATGCAAAAGAAACTCGCACTTGCCGCGGCCGTCATTCATGGCCCGAAACTGCTCTTTCTCGATGAGCCCTTCGAGGGACTCGACGCCGTTGCTGCAACTACGCTGAAGGGCATGTTGCAGGGGATGATTCATCGTGGAGCGACGATTTTTCTTACCTCGCATGTTCTCGAGATCGTGGAGCGTCTTTGCAGCCATGTTGCCATCATCGACAAGGGAAGGCTTGTTGCCAACGGATCGCTTGAAGAACTGCGAGAGGGAGTTACATCGACCGGCGGAGAAAAAATCACGCTCGAAAAGATCTTTCTCAACATCGTCGGCGCATCGCAGGCAGAAACCGTTCCGGAGCTCTCGTGGCTTTCCTGAGGCAGGTGGCGGCTGTTGCCCAGGTGCGGCGGTCGATGCTGATTCATTCGTTTCGTACCCGGCAGGGGCGATTCGACTTTGGTGCCCGCATCCTGACCGGGACATTCTTTTTCGTGCTCTGGCTGCTCGCCTCGTTCGGGGAAGGTTTTTTTGCGGCGCAGCTGGCGCGTAGCGGAAAGTGGCAGCTTCTGCCATTACTGTTGTGGCCTGTTATGGCCGTCTGGCAGCTTATGCCGGTCTTTCTGTCGCCGAAAGGAAGCCAGGGCTTTTCCATCTTTCTGCGTTTCCCGGTCAGCTTTTCGTCTTATTTCGGGCTGCATCTCGTCTTTGGCTTCTTCGAACTGTCCACATTGCTGGGCGGCTGCATGCTGACGGGGATCTGGACCGGTCTGGTAGTCGTTCGCCCCGGACTGGCGCTGCCCGCCGCAGTCGTTCTCGCTCTTTTCGGCTTCATGAATTTTGTGTTGAGCCGCGCGATCTTCGCATGGCTGGAGCGGTGGCTGGCGCAGCGACGTACGCGCGAAGTTCTCGGCACGCTCACGCTGTTTTGCTTTCTCGCGGTGCAGTTTCTCAATCCCGTGCTGCGTAACAGCTCTTCGTGGATACAGTCCGCCGCTCCCAGGATGGAACGATGGTTCCTTCTCCTACAGAAACCTCTGCCGCCTGGGCTCGCGGCCTCTGCCGTGCAGCTTGCAGCCCAAGGTAAATGGACGGCTGCCATCGCGCCCGCCGTGGGGGTCGCCGCCTTCCTTCTTGTCTTTGCACTCCTGCTAGCCCTGCGACTGCGCGGCGAGTATCGCGGAGAAACGACTGCCGAGTCAGCGGGCGGACGTGCCGCACTGCGCCCCCGGCGCACGCCTACGAGATTCAGTACCGTCAGCATGAGGAATTCCACTCCGCTCGCAGCCATCTTTGAAAAGGAGTGGTTATATCTTCGGCGCAGCGGCGTGCTGCTCTACAGCCTCGCGGCTCCGCCTTTCCTCGTGCTTTTCTTTTTAAGCTCGCATGCGACGGGTGCACAGGTGGCCACGTATCGCGGATTCGCATTGCCGATGGGCGCGGCGTACGCGTTCCTGGGACTCACCCGCATGATTTATAACTCGCTTGGCGGCGAAGGCGCAGGGCTTCGGCTCTACTTTCTTTCACCAACTCCGATGCGAACGGTGCTGCTGGGCAAGAATCTCTTTCAAGCCGCGCTCTTTCTTGCGGAGATGGCCCTGATCGCGGCGATGATCTGCTTTCGCATGGGGCGTCCCGACCCGGTTGTGGCGGCTGTCACATTCTGCTGGCTGCTCTTTGCGCTTCCCCTGCAACTGGCGATGGGAAACATCCTCTCCGTGACCATGGGATATGGAATGAACCTTACCCGCCTCTCAAGCGAACGGGGAGCAGGAGGAAATGGACTGCTTGGCATTCTGATTCAGCTGGTAATCGTAGGCCTGGGAGCGCTCGCTTATCTGCCGTTTCTCTTCAGAGGTGATCCGGCTTACGCGGTGCCGATCCTGCTGGGTTTGGCGTGCATGTCCACCTGGTTCTGGTGGAGCGGGCTCCGCCGTCTGGATCGCGTGGCCCTGAGCCGCCGGGAACAATTGATCGAAAGCGTCGCCCGCGCAGCGTGAGCGAGAGTAGGACGAGGCGCATGCAGAACCGCCTGCGAGAACTGCGTCTCCCGCAGTAACCGTCATCCTCGCGGATGTTGACACCCGCCACACTTACGCTGTTGAGGCAGGTGCAACGATCTTGGAGCAGTTGCGCAAAACCGTTTGCGGAGCGCATCAGTACGGCGCCGAGGCATCCCGGAAGACTGGGCGCCACGATGGCGCGATAAACCGAGTTACTTTGCGACGACGTCGATCGTTACAGGAACCTTGCGCGGCGGATAGCAGGAGTTCGTATCGCAGGCCTGGTAGCGCAGTGCGCCCTGTATCAGGTGGTCGCCGGACGTGGCCTTGACGTGAGCCTGTACGACGAACTCGCCTGTGTATACGCTCAGTTTGTCATTGGGAGCGGCAGCAAGGGTGTAGTCCGTTCCGGCGGGAAAGTTGACCGGACCTATATTCAGTCCCGGAGGCTCGATCACCATCAGCTGCGTCGGGATCAGGCTCTTCTCGCGTGGCGCGTGAGAGTTGATGTGCAGCCCGTCATTGACCTTGAAGTGCAACTCCACGACACGGTCCTGTCCGGCAGCAACCTGTATCTGTTCCGGATAGAGGAAATGCACCAGCTGGTTCTTGTCGGCCGGCGCCGGATCGTTCTGCCATGGCAGTTTCTGCGCTCCGGCAGCCATTGTCAGGGCGGCAACCGCCGCGCATGCCATCAGGCGGCGCACTACGATTGGCCTTTCGTTGTGTCTCCGCCGGCAAGCGCCTTCTTGATGTTTGCCTCGATCTCGTCCCGGTCAACGAGACCGACCGTTGATCCTACAACCTTTCCGGTGCGATCCACGTAGAAAGTCGTTGGCAGGTTATCGATTCCCCCGTAGGGTTTTGCGACATTGCTGTCGTCATAGAGCACGGGATAATCGATTCCGAGTTTCGCTGCGCCTTCCGCGATTTCGCGCTTTTCCTTGAGCAGCGCGGCCGGGTCGTCGAGGTCGAGATCGTCTTCTGAGACACCCAGGATCTCCAGCCCCTGGCCCGCATACTGCCCGCGCAGCTTCACCAGCCAAGGAATCTCAACCTTGCAGGGGCCGCACCATGTCGCCCAGAAATCGATCACGACCGCCTTGCCTTTGTAGCTCGAGAGCGAGACCTTCTTGCCGTTCGTATCGGACAGCTTGAATTCCGGTGCCTGCTTGTTGGCCAGGGGATTTGTAAAAACCGGCTCGGGAGAATCTGTGCCCTTTGTAGGGGACTGCGACAGCACCGCCTGGATCTGCTTTGCCTTGGCCTGTTCCGCGGCGCGGCGGCGATAATTCGCCAGACCCGCCCACACCATGACTGCCAATACCGCAACGACTACCGCAACGACCAGAAGATTCCGTTTCACGTCTTTGTCCGCCTTTGCCTTCCCCTTTATTCTAGTCGAGCCGCTGTCCTCTGATAGCATCGACTCTTTGACGGAACACACACCATCCCGGCTGGTTCGCATTGAGGCCGAAGCGCTGCTCGCGCTTGCCGAACGTCTCGATGGCCCGATGGCCGCCGGCTTTGAGCGCGCGGTGTCGATCGTGCAGCAGTGTGGCGACGCTCGCGGACGTGTCGTCGTGACCGGCATGGGCAAGAGCGGCATCATCGCGCAGAAAATTGCGGCCACGCTCAGTTCTACCGGAAGTCCGGCGCTTTTTCTGCACCCGGCTGAAGCGGTTCATGGCGACCTCGGCATGCTCACCCGCGGAGATGTGGTCATCGCGCTCTCGGCCAGCGGAGAGACCGAAGAGATTCTGCGTCTTCTGGTGACGATTCGCCGCATCGGCGACGCTCTGATCAGCTTTTGCTGCGATATGAACTCCACGCTCGCGAAAGCCAGCGATGTGGCTCTCGATTGCGGCGTTCCCGCCGAAGCCTGCGGCATGGGGTTGGCGCCCACAGCTTCCACCACTGCCATGCTGGCTCTCGGAGATGCATTGGCTATCGCGGTTTCGCTCAGAAAAGGGTTCCGGCCTGAAGATTTCGCCAGTCTGCACCCGGGGGGCAAGCTGGGCAAGAAGCTGGCGAACATCCGCCAGCTGATGCACACCGGCGAGGCCATTCCGCGCGTGACACCGGAGACCTCGATGACCGAGGTCATCTACGAAATGTCGCGAAAGAAGCTGGGAGTCACGACCGTCGAAGCAGGGGGAAAGCTGGTAGGCATTATCAGCGACGGAGACCTGCGCCGCCTGCTCGAGCAGGACGGTCCCGAGGCACTCAAAAAGACCGCTGGGGAAGCGATGAATCCGAAGCCGATGACGATCTCAGCCGATCAGCTGGCCGTGCGCGCCCTGAGCCTGATGGAAGAGAAGAAGATTACTTCGCTGGTCGCGGTCGACGCGGAAGGGAAGATCGAAGGGGTCGTACACCTGCACGATCTTTGGGAAATAGAGTTGATCTAGCTGGTGAAGCGGTTTTTAGCAATCAGCGGGACTTCGTCCAGTGAATCCCTGATTCCTGAGCCCTGCCTTTAAAGCCTCTCCGCCTCGTCGACCGTCGCAGTCATCGGAATCAGGGCATCGACGTGCGTCAGCTCGAAAAGCTCAATCACCCGCGGAGTTGCACCCGAGGCGATCAGCTTGTGTCCCCGGCGTTGCGCTGAGACGTAGTAGTTGATGATGACGCCCATTCCGGCCGAGTCCATGTAGGGTACGCCCGCCAGGTCGAGGATCGTGACCGCCGGCTGTTCCCGGGCGAGTTCCGTCTTGAGCAGGATGAAGTTCCGCAGATTGAGGGGGCCGTCGAGACGCACGATACGAGTGCTGTCCGTCGTTCCTCTCGAAGCTGAGATGGTTAAGCTGTCCTGCGCCATAAACGTGAAAGCCCTGCGAGCCCTTCTCATTCATGGAGGGGCTTGATGTTACAACAGGTCGATTGATCGCCGAAGGCCGCTCCTGCCTTATGATGAACAGGACACCCACCTCGCCGGAGGAAGTTTGCTTTACTGGCTCTTATATCAAAAGCTGTTTCCGTACTTTCGACCCTTCCGGGTCTTCCGATACCTGACCTTCCGCACGGCTTTTGCAACCATCACCGCACTTTTGATTGCTCTGCTGGTCGGCCCCTACATCATACAGAAACTGCGGGAGTTTCAGATCGGCCAGTACATCCGCGAGGAGGGCCCGAAGGCTCACCAGAAAAAAGCGGGAACTCCGACCATGGGTGGCGTGCTGATCTGCATCGCCGTTCTGCTGCCCACACTTCTGTGGTCTGACCTGTCCAATCCGTTCGTCTGGATCACGGTCGGATCGACGCTCGCCTTCGGCCTTATCGGCTTCGCCGATGATTACATTAAGGTCGTGCACCGCCGGAACCTCGGCCTGACTTCGCGCGCCAAGATGGGGTACCAGATCCTCGCATCGCTCTGCGTCGCCGTCGCGCTGGTTGCACTGCAGACGCAGGGCAGCTACTCGACCCAGCTCTCCGTACCGTTTATCAAGAACTTCCGTCCGCATCTTCATATCGGGATGCTCTCGCATATTCCGCATCTCGCCCTGATCGCCTTCCTGCCCTTCGTGCTGTTCGTCGTGCTGGTGCTGGTGGCTTCGAGCAATGCCGTAAATCTGACCGACGGCCTCGACGGCCTCGCCATCGGTTGCACGATCATTACCGCCGGCGCCCTGACCGTACTCACTTATGTCAGCGGACACGTCGTCTTTTCCGACTATCTTGAACTGGCGCGTATGCCAATGGTCGGCGAGCTGACTATCTTCTGCGGATCCATGGTGGGGGCGAGCATCGGCTTCCTCTGGTACAACGCCCACCCGGCCGAGGTTTTCATGGGCGATGTTGGATCGCTCGCACTCGGCGGGGCGATCGGCACTGTCGCCGTCATTATCCGGCAGGAGCTTCTGCTGCCCCTCATTGGCGGCATTTTCGTCCTGGAAGCCGCTTCGGTTATTTTGCAGGTGGGTAGTTACAAGTTGCGGAAAGGGAAACGCATCTTCAAGATGGCGCCCCTCCACCATCACTTCGAGCTGCTCGGCTGGTCGGAGTCGAAGGTCATTGCCCGCTTCTGGATCCTCGCCCTGGTGTTTGCACTCTTTGCACTCACCACCCTCAAGCTCCGATAATCACAGTGCCGGACGTGCAACAATGGCCTGTCCGGCACGCCCTTCGATAAGATCAGAGTCGTGAACATGGAATTCAAAGGCAAAAAAGTCCTCGTCGTCGGGTTGGGTAAGTCTGGCCTCGCTGCCGCTCTATTTTTGCGCCGCCGGGGCGCGCAGGTGACCGTGTCCGATGTCCGCAGCGCCCAGGCGCTCGGCAAGGATCTGCCCGCGCTTCTGGACCAGGGCATCGCCGTCGAAGCCGGAGGCCACGGCCTTCTCACGTTTCGCCGCCAGGATCTGATCGTCGTCAGCCCCGGCGTCCCTCTCAATACGCCGGAACTGGCGCAGGTGCGCAACTTCGGCCTGCCGATCATCGGCGAAATCGAGCTGGCCTCGCAGTACCTGAAGGGCAAAACCATTGCCATCACCGGATCGAACGGCAAGACGACGACCACCAGCCTTTGCGGAGAGATTCTAGCGGCTGCGGGGCTGCCGGTTACAGTTGGCGGCAACATTGGCATTCCGGTCATCGCGCTGGTCGACGAGTCCCGCGAAGATGGCTGGTCGGTGCTTGAAATCTCGAGCTTCCAGCTTGAAACGACCCAGACCTTCCGTCCGGATATCGCCGTCATCCTCAATGTCACCCCCGACCACCTCGATCGCCACGGCAGCTTTGAGAACTACGTCGCGGCGAAGGAAAAGATCTTCGCGAACCAGAACGCGGACGACGCCTTGGTACTGAATGCCGACGACGATGTGACCCATCGCGCCGCCGCCCGCGCAAAGAGCCGCGTCTACTGGTTCAGTGCAAAGCGTGTCGTTCGCCAGGGCGCTTTCGTTCACGAGGGAGCCATCGTCTACCGCGCCTCGGAGCCGTCCGCGCCGGAGTTCATCCTCAAGCTCGATTCGATCCCGCTGAAGGGTTCGCATAATGTCGAGAATGTTCTCGCCGCCGTCTGCGCCGCGCGCCTCGCCGGGGTTGAAGCCGAGGCCATTCGTGCTGCGGTCGAGAGCTTCCGCGCCGTCGAGCACCGGCTGGAGTTTGTAGCCAGCGTCAACGGCGTCGCCTACTACAACGACTCCAAGGCGACCAACGTGGACGCCGCCATCAAGGCTATCGCCGCCTTCCCGCAGGGTATTCACCTGATCCTGGGCGGCAAGGACAAAGGTTCCGATTACCGTACGATGCGTCCGCTGATCCAGGAGCGGGTGCGCACGGTCTACACCATCGGGGCCGCTGCCGAAAAGATCACCACGCATCTGGAAGGCGCAGCGCCGCTTGTAGCCGCGGGCACCCTCGAAGATGCTCTGCAGAAGGCTGCCGAGTCGGCCAAGCCGGGTGACGTGGTGCTGCTTGCCCCGGCCTGCTCCAGCTTTGACCAGTTTGAGAATTACGAGCATCGCGGCAGGGTATTCAAGGAACTCGTGCAGGGTATCGCGCAGGTAGTGCCTAGCCGATGAAGGAAACCGGGGGCCCATGGCAAAACGCGTCGGTGTAGATAAGTGGCTCTACGGAGCCACGCTGATGCTGGTTGTCGTCGGCCTGCTCATGGTCTTCAGCGCGTCGGCGGTCATGGCCAGCCAGCGCTTCGGCTCTCCTTACTTCTTCGTCATCCGCCAGTCGGAGTGGGCGGCGCTTGGCCTGACCGCCATGACGCTCCTGATGAAGGTGGACTATCGGATCTACAACCGGCCCAACGTGGTCTTTCCAGCTATCGGCACTACGGTCGTCGCGCTGCTGATCGCTTTCTTCATGCACGACTCGCATGGCGCGCACCGGTGGATCCGCTTCGGCCCTCTCTCGTTCCAGCCGTCGGAGATTGCCAAGCCCGTACTCATCCTCTTCCTTGCCTGGTTTTTGCAGAACCGCATGGACTCAATCGAGGACATCAGGGGTACGATTCTGCCTGCCGCTCTGCCCAGCCTGCTCTTCATTGCGCTGATTCTTAAGGAGCCCGATCTGGGTACAGCGCTGGTCTGCGCCACCGTTACCGCCTTGTTGCTCTACCTTGCCGGTATGAATATGAAGTGGCTCGGTGTGGCTGCCGTGGCAGCAGCTCCGGTGCTTTACTTCATGCTCTTCAGGGTCAAATGGCGCCGTGATCGCCTTCTGGCCTTCATGAATCCCGAGTCGGACCCCCGGGGCAAAGGCTTTCACATCATTCAGTCGCTGATCGCGGTAGGAACTGGCGGCTTTCATGGACTGGGTTACATGGACGGCGTGCAGAAGCTCTTTTACCTGCCCGAGTCCCATACGGACTACATCTTTGCAAACCTGGCCGAAGAGCTGGGGCTGATCGGGGCGCTGGTCGTCATCGGCCTGTTCGCGACCCTTGGCTACCGCGGCATGCGTGCAGCCATTCTTTCGAAGGATCCGTTTGCGCGCTTTCTTGCCTTTGGCATCACCGCAACGCTGCTCATCCAGGCCTTCTTCAATATCAGTGTCGTACTGGCTCTCGTCCCCACGAAGGGCATTACCCTCCCGCTCGTCTCCTACGGTGGCACTTCGCTGTTCATCGTTCTGGCGTCGATCGGCGTTCTGCTCAACATCACCCGTGAGGTCGATTAGGGACATGCGCATTGCCATCGCCGGAGGCGGTACCGGCGGTCACATCATTCCAGCTGTTGCCATCGCGGACGAACTTCGTATCCGGCACGGCGCCGATGTTCTCTTCATCGGCACACCGAGGGGCCTCGAATCGAAGCTTGTTCCGCAGGCTGGTTATCCATTGGAGCTGATCCACGTCGGTCAGCTCAACAACGTCTCACTGGCCACGAAAGCGCGAACGCTCCTCGACCTGCCGCTTGGCTTTGTACGCTGCCGCAAGCTGCTTCAGGACTTTCGTCCGCACACGGTTATCGGTGTAGGTGGATATGCCTCCGGTCCGGCGATGGGCGCGGCGCTGATGCTCGGTCTGCCCACGCTGGCTTTTGAGCCGAACGCGTATCCGGGTCTCGCCAACCGGCTGATCGGCAAGCGTGTCAGTGCTGCGGCCATCAACTTCGAAGCCGCGAAGAAGTTTTTCCGCAACGCTGAAGTGACGGGGATTCCGGTTCGAAAGGCGTTCTTCGAACTGCCGCCGAGATCTGCCTCGGCACCGCCTCACCTGCTCGTCTTTGGCGGCAGCCAGGGGGCGCGCATCCTGAACACGATCATGCCCCGGATCGCTGCTCCACTGCTCGAAGCGGTGCCCGGACTCACCATCCTGCATCAGGCTGGCGCCCGCCACGCCGAGGCGACACTCGCCGCTTACCAGGCGAGTAATGCTCCGGTCGATCGCTGGCAGGTCCACGCATTCCTTGACGATATGCCTCGCCGTTTTGCCGCCGCTGACCTCGTTCTGTCCCGCAGCGGGGCCAGTACTGTTGCCGAACTCGCTGCGGCGGGCAAGCCCTCTTTGCTCATTCCGTTTCCGCAGGCCGCCGATGACCATCAGCGGAAGAACGCCGAGGTGCTGGCACTGGCCGGAGCCGCGACGATGCTGCTCGAATCGAACCTGACCGAAGAGCTGCTTCAGAACGATCTCAAGCGCCTCCTGCTGGATCCGTTGGCCCTGGAACTGATGTCGGTCACGGCGAGGGGGCTGGCGCATCCCGATGCCACACAGAAGATCGCCGAGATGGCGGTGGCCATCCAGGCGGAGAAGCGATTCGTCTAGCTTCTTGAGCTGGAAGCGTTATTTCTAGCTTTCAGGGACAGAAAAAGGCCCACTCCGAAGAGTGGGCCTTTTGTTTACTTCTACTTAGCGGTGTCCGCCGCCGCCGTGACCGCCACCACCGCCGTGGAAGCCGCCACCACCACCGCCGTGGAACCCACCGGCGCTACCACCATGGAAGCCGCCTGCGCTGCCGCCGTGATATCCGCCGCCGTTAAACCCATGCGCTCCACCAGCGTAGCCGCCATGGTATCCGCCGGCATAACCACCGTGATATCCACCACCGTAGCCGCCGCGGTATCCGCCACCGTAACCACCGTGGTATCCGCCGTAGCCGCCGCGATATCCGCCGCCCCAGCCGCCGCGGTAACCACCGCCCCAGCCACCGCGATAGCCCCAGCCAGCACCATGCCAGCCGTAGCCGTAACCGCGCCAGCCGCCGAAGTAGCCTACGTGACCCCAGCCCCAGCCCCACGGATGGCCATACCAGCCACCGAACCACGGGCCCGCGCCGATGAAGATGCCGTTCGAAAACCAGTCTGCGCCGTAGTAACCATAGGGAGCGCAGCTATACGGGTAGTAAGAGTAATAACCCCACTCGCAGGACGGAGCGGCGCCGACAACTACCGGAGCCGGGTAATCGACCACCGGTCCAATGCCGATACCGACCGCAATCTGCGCGTTTGCCTTGGCAGGAACCATTGCCATCGGAACCGCCAGCAAAACCAGAATCGCTAAAGAGCGCAGGATACGCATGTCTCTGAAACCTCCATCACGCTGCCGCCAATCTTTCGTCGCCGGGAGCGCGTGGCCGGTGAGCCTTCCTTCCTGGAATCTCGCCTGCCTGTCTATACAAACACAGATGCGGGGAATAGTTGCGGGGATTGCGAAAAGAAGCACCGGCGTAGACGCCGTAAAAATCGAACCCCCGGATGCTGTTTGGCATCCGGGGGGCGAGTGGGTACGTAAGTAAGGGTCTTACCGGCGGAAACCGCGTCCGCCACGGCCTTCAAATCCATGATCGTACCCGCGGCCGTAAAACTGGTGGTCGTAATGGCCGCCATAATAACCGCGCGGGGCGTAGTAGTCATGGCGAGCCCAGCGTCCCGGAACCCAGATGCCGGCGTTGTAATAACCGGCGGTCCAGAAATATCCATCCCCCGGGCAGGGAGGAATGTAGTTGTCGGCATAAACCGGTGCAGGAACTCCTACGGCGATGCCGAAACGAACCTGGGCATCGGCGGGCTTGGCGGCTACAGCTCCGGCAGCAGCGACGATGCCGGTAAGTGCGAGAGTACGAAGAAAGCCTTTCATGATGAGAGCTCCTTTCCAGCCCGGTGTCGAACTGCTTTCGATCGCCGGAAACCGTCTGTTCGGTTGAGCTTTGCTCTTCCGAACCGCTCTGGTTGTACAAACACGGATGTGATGGAAAGTTGCGCACTAAGTCACGGAGAGAAGTCTCGGAAACGGCAGGCGCGGGCTTCAGCCTGCGCACAAAGTCATGCCACCAAGCGCGGCTTCAGCCGCTGAGGAGATCGACCTCAGGGCTGAAGGCCCATTGAAGAGACCCGCGCGACTAGCGCTTCTCACACGTGGGTACTTTTCCCGATGCAGGCCAGAGATCTTCGAAGACATGCATCGATCCGTAAGGCAGCTTCTTCACGCTCAACGTATCGCCGAAATCCATGTAAGGTGTTTCATCGTCGGAGCCGATGCGCGTCCAGTCAGAGCTTTGCATCAGCCGAGGATCTCCCGTCCGTGCGAAGTGAACCCACGCGGTCATCATCTGGTCGGAGAGCCGATGGTCGAGCGACTCGTATCCGTCGCGCTGCGTGTCTCCGAAGACGTACCGAACCTCGTTGCCATGCGTCGCGCCGGTCTTCTGATTTGCCGGAGCCACGCGGCTGAAGCGGTAGAGATAGCCATGCTGCGTCCGCGCCAGCTCAAAGCTGCCGTAGAGAAAGAAGGCGTCAGTCACCACGCGATCCGCAGCAGGCAGAACGTCTTTGTCGGTCTTGGCCGGATATGCTTCGCGCATCTGCCGTCCGCACGGCGCGTAGGTCTTCGCAAGGTACTCGTCGTATTCCGGCATCGTCTTCGGGGCGAAGCTGCCGAGGAAGACCGTGCCTTCATCGGCATTCGTTCCCACCATCACTGGAATCCGCATCGCCTTGCCGTTGGCGTAAAGCTTCGCGTGCTGTTCGGGCACAACGTAGCCATCGGTAAAGGCCCACCATGGCGAGTCGATGGCATCGGGATTCTGTGTATGTCCTTCCGGCTTAAGGCGCACGTGGCCGCTGCCGCCGGGGCCGAAGAGTTTCTTCACGGCTGCATCGGCTTTGTCCATCACCTCCTGCACGGAGGCGTTGCGTAACTCCGCGATATTCGGAGCGACCGCCAGCCCCACCGTATCCATGGAAGTGAGTCCGCGCACCTCGCGCGTGCGCTCCGGGTCAGGTGTGAACAGCCCCGAAGGGCTTTCAAGAATGGCTTTATCGAACACTCCCTGCGCCAATGGAGAGACCATCAGGTAGCCGATGGCGGTTGCGCCCGCCGATTCTCCAAAGACGGTGATGTTGCGCGCGTCGCCGCCAAATGCCGTGATGTTGTCGCGCACCCAGCGCAGCGCGGCGATCTGGTCCATCAGTCCGTAGTTGCCCGAGGCGTGATGCGGCGACTCGGCGGTGAGACCGGGATGCGCCAGAAATCCGAATACGCCCAGACGGTAGTTGACCGTGACGACCACGGCTCCGTGCGAAGCTAGCCGGGCTCCGTCGATGTTTCCTGAGCCATTGAGGAAGCCGCCGCCGTGCAGGTAAACCATGACCGGGGCGGCGATGGAGGGTGATAGCGACGGCGTCCAGACATTCAGGTAGAGGCAGTCTTCACTCATCTCCGATGGAGGAATCTTTGCCCAGGATTGCGGCTGCATGCAGGCCGGTCCATAGCTCTTTACCATCCGCACCGGGCCCCAGGGCGTGACCGGCTGCGGCTCGCGCCAGCGGCGGTCGCCGGTCGGCGGCGCAGCGTAGGGGATTCCCAGGAAGGCCATTGGCCCCGCGTCGTCGTATGTCCCCTCAAGATCTCCAGCCGCGATGTGCACATGCGGCGGCGCAGGCTGTGCAGTGAGAACGAAGGCGGCGGACAGCAGGCAGAGCGAAAACAGACGGAATCGCATGGCGCTGTCCAGACTATCGCAAGCGGTTTGACGATAGCATGGAAGAAACGCCTTTATGTTTCTTAAAGCCCAGCGCATTCACTTTATCGGAATCGGCGGCATCGGCATGAGCGGCATCGCCGAGATCCTGCTCAACCTAGGCAATACTGTCAGCGGGTCAGACCTGCGACGTACGCCCACCACCGACCGCCTCGTCGCGCTTGGCGCGACCGTCTTCGAGGGGCATGTGGCCGCGAACGTCGTCGGAGCCAACGTCATCGTGGTGAGCTCGGCCATCAACGAGCACAATCCCGAGGTGATAGAGGCACGGCGCCGCAAGATTCCCGTCATTCTGCGGGCGGAGATGCTGGCCGAGCTGATGCGCCTGAAATACGGCATCGCCGTTGCCGGCATGCACGGTAAGACCACGACCACGTCGATGATCGCAACCGTATTAGCCGCCGGAGAACTCGACCCCACGGTCGTTGTCGGTGGACGCGTGGACGCGCTCGGCTCGAACGCACGCCTCGGCAAGTCGCAGTACCTCGTCGCCGAAGCCGATGAGAGCGACCGCTCCTTCCTGAAGCTGTCGCCGATTCTCGCCGTCGTGACCAACCTCGACCGCGAGCACATGGATTGCTATCGCGACATGGCCGACGTGGAGAACGCCTTCATCGAGTTCATGGATCGCGTGCCTTTCTACGGAGCTTGCGTCGCCTGCCTCGACAACCCCATGCTGGCGGCCATTCTGCCGCGGGTGCGCCGCCGAGTCTTTACCTACGGCACCAACTCCAGCGCGGATTACGTGCTGCGCATGCTGCCGCTCGCGGGCGACGCACGCGCACGCTTCGAGGTCGCAGCCGATGAGGTTGTTCTCGGCCCGTTTGAACTGCACGTGCCCGGCATGCACAACGTGCTGAACGCGACCGCGGCGGTTGCCATCGCGGCGCAGCTCGAGATCGGCTCCGACGCCATCGCGCAGGGGCTGAAGAACTTTCGTGGCGTCGATCGCCGCTTTCAGCTCAAGGGCTGCGTGCGAAACATCTCCGTCATCGACGACTACGGGCATCACCCTACCGAGATTCGCGCTACTCTCCGTGCCGCGCGCGAGTGCGGATACGGTCGCATCCACGTCATCTTTCAGCCGCACCGCTACAGCCGCACCCGCGACCTGATGCACGAGTTTGCAACGTGTTTCGATGACGCCTCTACCGTCGAAATGCTGGACATCTATGCCGCGAGCGAAGAGCCGATTCCCGGCATTACCACCCAGGCCCTGGTGGCGGATATCGGACGGCGTGAGGATGTGAAGTACGCGGCCAGCGCCGAGGAAGCAGTGGCGGAAGTGGTAGCCCGCGCGCAGGATGGCGACGCCATCGTGACGCTCGGGGCAGGAAATGTCTCGCAGATTGCACCGCTGGTGCTGGAGAAGCTGAACCGCTGACGCGAATCTATCTGGACAGTGCATCCATGGGCCTCATACAATTCCGCTGCTTTCTAACGCAGTGAAATCTCTGTCATCTGACGATTGTTGAGAGGCCCATGCGACATCCGCTTCGAGCGTTTTCTTCTGCCTTTTTGCGTTCTTCCTCTGTTGTCAAAATCTTTGCGTGTCTCGCTGCCGGGATAGCGCTTTCTTCCTCTATTCTTCACGCACAGGACAACTTCACCCTCGAGCGCAACGGCAAGACGCTGGTGCTCGAACCGTATGCTCCGAACGTTCTGCGCGTCACCATGAGCGACACCAAGGCAGCAGCATCGACAGCGCCCGGTTATGGCTTCATCGGCAAACCTGCCATGGCAGGATGGTCGCACGAGGCGGATCCCGCTGGTGGTGACGTATTCCGCTCCGGCGAAATGGTTGTGCACATCACGCCGGATCATCAGCCGGAGTCCGCGCTGCCGCACCGCATGCCGCTCGATCAGCTCAATGAGGACCTGCGCCAGCAGTACTTCGGCGGAGGCCATCACGCAGGCCCGAACTTCGACGCCATCTCCGTGACCACGCCGTCAGGCAAGACGCTGCTCAACATGCGCAGCTGGTCGATGAATCCGAACAAGCCGGATTCCGTTACGGTATCGACGAAATACAAGAACGAGCCCGGCTACCGGGTTTCCGCCATCTTCGATTCGCCCGTTGGCGAACATTACTACGGGCTTGGACAGCAGCAGCAGGGCTGGCTCGACCTGCGCGACCACCGCATCGATTGCTGGCATGACTATGTCGCACCTGGCGGACAGAACGTCTGCGTGCCGTTCATGGTTTCGAGCAATGGCTACGGCATCGTCTGGGACAATCCCTCGAAGACCACCATCGACCTCGGCTTCAACCAGCAGAACGTCTGGACGTCAGAGGTAGGCGACCGCGTTTCGTTCTTCATCATTGCGGGCGATAAGGTAGACGACATTTACAAGGGCTACCGCGAGATTACCGGCATCACGCACATGTTGCCGCGTGGCGTTTACGGATATATCCAGAGCAAGGCGATCTATTCGTCACAGCAGCAGATCATGGATGTTGCGAAAGGGTATCGCGACCGCAACCTGCCGCTCGACGTGCTGGTCGTTGACTTCCTCAACATGACGCGTCAGGGTGAGATGGATCTCGATCCGAAGCGCTGGCCCGATCCCGCGGCAATGAACGATCAACTGCACCAGATGGGCATCTCCACGCTGCTCAGCGTATGGCCACACTTCGCTCCCGGCACGCGCTACTACGACATGCTGAAGGAGAAGGGCTATCTCATCAATCACGCCGATGGGTCACCCGACATGGGCGGCAATCCCAATACCGTCGGCCCCAACATCGATACGACAAATCCGGAAGCGTCACGATTCTGGTGGGAATCGATCCGTGACCGTTACATTAAGCCGTTTCACTTTGACTACCTGTGGCTCGACGAAACCGAGCCCGATATCAACCCCTACAACGATTTCTTCTACGTTGGCTCAGGCAAGCGCTTCTTCAACATCTATCCGCTCTTTCACACGGCTTCGGTGTACGAAGGTTTCCGCCGCGATTTTGGAGACAGCCGCCGCGTCATGATCCTCGCTCGCGCCGCCTACACCGGAGCACAGCGCAACGGCACCATCTTCTGGTCGAGCGATATCACGTCTACATGGGACATGCTCAGGCGTTCGATTCCTGCCGGCCTCAATTTCACTGCATCCGGCATGCCTTACTGGGATACCGATATTGCCGGATTCTTCTCGCCAATACTGCCAGCTAACTATCACGCTGCGCACAAACCACTCATCGATCCATCTGACGTGCGCGACAACGTAGATCGCTACGAGGACTATCCTGAACTCTTCGTGCGCTGGTACGAGTGGGGAGCGTTTCATCCCATCATGCGCGCGCACGGCGAGCGTCCGCATAACGAAGTCTGGGCGTACGGAAAGCAGGCCGAGCCAATTCTCGAAAAGTACCTAAAGCTGCGCTACCAGCTGTTGCCGTACACCTACTCACTTGCATACGGTTCCTACCAGACCGGCGCGCCGTACACGCGTGCGTTGTTCATGGATTTCCCGAACGATCCGAATGTCTCCAACATCCCGGATGAATATATGTACGGTCCGGCTTTCCTCGTTGCTCCTGTGACCGAACAGGGAGCAACCGAGCGCAAGGTATACCTGCCCGCCGGCAGCGACTGGTACAACTACTGGACCAATGAACGCGTGAAGGGCGGCCAGACCATCACGGTTTCCGCTCCGATTGATACGCTGCCGCTCTTCGTGCGCGCAGGCTCCATCATTCCGATGGGCGCTCCTGTCGAGAGCGCGCAGCAGAAGGATGCGGTCACCTCGGTGCGTGTCTATCCTGGTGCGGACGCAGACTTCACTCTCTTCGCTGATGACGGTACGACCTACGCCTATGAGAAAGGTGAAGGTGCGATCACGAAGCTGCACTGGAATAACGCAAGCCACAAGCTTGAGCACTCCGGTGCATCAGCTTGGAGCGCTTCCGATAAGTCCGTCGTCGAAGTGATCGGTCGCTAGAGTAATAAATAAAAGACACCCTGCTTCGAAAGAAGCAGGGTGTCTTTTATTTGCACGAAAGCTCGTCAGGATATATTCAAGTTCTTATGGCTGAAAACAATGTTCAGGTGTTGATCGCTGGAGCTGGCCCCACCGGCCTTGCCCTGGCCTGCGATCTCGCGCGCCGCGGCGTGGCATTTCGCATCATCGATAAATCTCCGCAACCCTTCATAGGGTCGAAGGGAAAAGGCCTGCAGCCGCGCACGCTTGAAGTGATGGACGACTTTGGCATCATCGAACAGGTATTGAACAATGGAAAGTTTCACCTTCCGTTTCGCGCTTATGAAGATGGCAAGGCGCTGGGCGAACTGGATATGCATGCCGGCCGCTATCCCACGCCGAACACGCCATATGCCAGCCCATTGATCACTCCGCAGTGGCGTACGGAAGAGGCTTTGCGCGGATTGCTTGAGCGTAGCGGCGGAAAGGTCGATCAGGGCACCGAGTTGGTATCCATCGAGCAGAACGATGTGTCTGTCTCGGCGACGCTGCTGCACGAGGGGCGTGAAGAGCACATCCGCTGCGATTATCTCGTGGCGTGCGATGGAGGAAAGAGTTTCGTACGCCACTTCCTGCAGGTGCCATTCGAGGGCGAGACATGGAAGGATGAGCGCATGTATCTCGGAGATGTGCGCTTGCGCGGACTCGATCGTGAAGCCTGGCACTCTTGGGCGAAGCATCCGGCGGGGTGGCTCGCGCTGTGTCCGTTGCCATCGACTGACACGTTTCAGTTGCAGGCGATGATTCCGGTGGGTGAAGAGCGTGAGCCATCGCTCGAACTCTACCGCGAGATCGTGAAGGAACGCACCGAAGGCATGGATATCGAGCTGACCGAGGCGCCGTGGCTGTCGCTCTATCGCGTCAATATCCGCATGGTGTCGAAGTATCGCGTCGGCCGCGTTTTCCTGGCAGGAGATGCCGCGCATGTTCACTCTCCCGCTGGCGGCCAGGGCATGAACACCGGCATCCAGGATGCCTACAATCTCGGCTGGAAGCTTGCAGCCGTTTTGCGCGGTGCTCCCGACGGGCTGCTCGATACATACGAAGAAGAACGCCTGCCGGTTGCGGCCGATGTGCTGGGCATTAGCACTATGCTGCATCGCACCATGCTCTCAGACGAGGAGCAGCGTGTACGAAGGGAGGCGATCACATTGCAGCTGGGCATCACGTACAAGGAAAGATCGCTCAGCAGAACATCCGGACAGAGCACACTGAAGCTTGCAGCAGGAGAGCGTGCGCCCGATGCGCGGGGAGTGAACGCGACAGGTGATGCGATACGGCTCTTCGATTTGTTCCGCGGTCCTCACTTCACACTCCTGCATCTTTTCGGAGCTCAAGGAGCTTCGCCTCGGTTGCCGATGCAGGGTGTCAGATTCGTGAATGTGAGCCAGAAGCCTGTCACCGATGCTGCGGGAGCTGAGGTTTTTGTGGATACCGAAGGACATCTCGAAGCAGCGTATGGCGGAGCCGGAGAGTTCGCGCTGGTGCGCCCCGACGGATACATCTGCTGGATTGGAGACCGGCAGCATCTCGCCGATCTCCAGAAGTATTTCAAACTCGTAGCGCTGGCTTAGAGTCGAGGAAGTTACGCAGCAGCGGCTTTTCCTTTGAACAATCGATAGATCCCAAGCAGGATCAGGGCGCCGACGAGGGACATGATGAAGCCGGCGCTCTGGCCCTCCTGATACCAGCCCAATGCGCGTCCCAGGTAGCCGGCCAGCAGCGAGCCGGCGATGCCGATCAGCATCGTCACAAAGATGCCGCCCGGATCCTTACCAGGCATAATGAGTTTTGCGAGGGCTCCAATAACGAGCCCGATGATAGCCATCCAAAGCCAATGCAGCATACTGCCTCCGTGGTTGTGTGATCGCAGCCCCTCTGCGGATGGCCGCAATCATAACCCAGCGCGGCTCCGGTTCGATCAGGAAATAGGCGCAACCACCATCTGGCCACAAGTTGTTTTCGGAGGCGGGCTTGTTACTCCGCTCGCAAGGCATGCATGGGGTCAACGAGTGCGGCTGTTCGCGCGGGAATGAAGCTCGCAGCCAGTACGGCTACGCTCAACATGGCTGCGACGGCAAGAAGCGTCGCCGGATCCCATGCAGAGACACCGAAGAGCAGTCCATGCAGCAGCGATCCAGCAGCCAGTGAACAGACGATACCCACGGCCATTCCCGTCAGCGCCAGCCGTACTGCTTCACCCAGCACCATGCGGTGAATGGTGCTGCGCTGCGCTCCCAGCGCCATGCGCACACCTATCTCCCGCGTGCGCTGACTGACGGAGTAGGCGATGACTCCGTAAAGGCCGACCACGCCGAGTAAGAGGGCCATCCAGGCGAAACAACCCACCACCCACGCCGACGCGCGATGCATGTAAGCAGAAGGTGAGTCATGAATGCGCTCCGCCATGGTCTCGCCATCCGAGGGGGTGATGTTCTGATTCAGGTGGCGTAGCGATTTTACGATTGAAGGAAGCGCGCTTTCGACGTCTTGCGACGTACGGACAATCACGAAGAAGCTGGCATTCGGCAATTGACGGAAGGGTTCATAGAATGCGGGCCTGGTCTCCGTATCGAGTTGACCTTCTTTGATGTCATCGATCACACCTACGATTTCAACGGCATCTCCGCCTGGAAAACTCAGCCTTGAGCCGATCGGACTTTTCGTGCCGAAGAAGCGCTTTGCCAGCGAGTGATTAACGACGGCTACGTAAGGGCTCTTTGCGTCGTCATGCACGCTAATGCCACGGCCCTGCAGGAGAGGCGCTTTCAGTGTTGAGAAGTAGTCTTCGCTCACCCATCGTCCATTGGCCTCGGGTGTACCGAGGTCAGGCATATCCGGGAATGAGATTGGCGATAGGCCATCGCCATCGCCTACCGGTGCGTCAGTTGTGATCGCTGCCGATTTCGTTCCTGGCAGTGCGCGAAGCGTCGCCAGTACCTCATCTGCAAGCGCATTCTCCTGCTCATCGCCATCGGAGGCGGGAGGTGGAGCAGTGCAGCCAGCCGGTCTTTCGCCTTCGCGGGCGCATGGCTGCGTCATGACGTGAAGCACTGCGAGATTGTCGATGTCCATGCCTGTGTCCACCTGTGAGAGGCGATAAAAACTCTGGCCCAGCAATCCGGCGCACACCAGCAGCACCATGGCAGTCGCCAGTTCGACGGCGACCAGGTTTGAGCCGAAGCGCTTCCACACATTGTTCGTGCCACTGCGTCCACCGTCAGCCAGGCCGTCGCGCATGTTGTTTGTAGCGAGGCGGAGCATCGGAGTCAGCGTGCAGACCACGGTGATGACACACGAGAGCGCGACAGCCGCAGCGATCATATGCCCATTCAGCGTGATGTGTTCAAGGTAAGGCATCGCCTGCATGCGGTTTGCGGGTATCAGCGACTTCAGCATCCGGATGCCGAGCAGCGCGAGCGCAAGGCCAACTGCGGTTGCACTCGATGCAAGAAGCAGCCCTTCGGTAAGGAACTGCCATGCCAGGCGTGTGGTGCTGGCCCCCAGTGCATTGCGCAGGGCTATCTCACGACGCCTTTTTTCGGCGCGAACCATCAACAAACTGGCAACATTGGTGATGGCTATTAAGAGCAGAAGAGCTGCACCGGCCAGCAGCATTTCCAGCAACGGACGGATGTCTCCCACGATCACATCGCTGAGCGGTAGAACAGTGGCTCCGCGGCGAAAGTTCGACTGCGGATTCTCCTTTTCAAGCTGGGCTGCGATGTTGTTCATCTCCGCGCTGGCTGCGGCGATCGACGCGCCCTGCCTGAGCCGTGCAATGCCGTAGGCATTATGGCAACCGCGCATCTGGTTACAGCCGGCAGAGGAGGCAATCACCCAGAAATCTGTCGCATCGGTCGGGGCAAATTGAAAGCTTCGCGGCAGCACTCCAATGATTGTGGTGCTCACTCCATTGAGACTCAGCGCGCGTCCCACCACATGCGTGTCGCTGCTGAAGCGCTTCTGCCACGCGGCATAGCTCAGGATGACAAGGTTTGAAGACGAGGAACGATCCTCGCCTTCACGAAAATCACGGCCGATGATCGGAGCAACACCGAGCGTGCGGAAGAAGCCGCTGCTGACAGCGGTTCCGAGTACGCGTTCGCCACCCTCGGGCGTATCCAGCACAAAGTCGCCCCCGGAATTGAAGTCGAGAGAACGAGCCGAATAGAAGGCGACTGACTCAAAGACATGATTGCGCCGTTTCCAATCCAGGTAGTCAAGCCATGAAAGATGAAAACGTGGTCCCGCGGGAATGCTCTCGAATAAATTCACCAGCCGCGATGGCTGCGCATAAGGCAATGGCCGGATCAGTGCTGCATCTACAAAGGCAAAGATAGTGAGAGCCGCTCCCATGCCAAAGGCAAGAACTAGAATCGCCGTTAGCGCGAAGGATGGATTTTTGTGAAGTTGCCGCAGCGCATAGCGCAGGTCGCGCGAAAGGTTTTCGAACCACTCGCTGCGTCCCCGAAGATAAAACCGCTCCTGCGCTTCGCGCACGTTGCCGAAGGTGCGAATGGCCTGGTAACGGGCCTCGTCATGGGTCACCCCTTCACGTTCGAGCTCATCGGCTTCCAGTTCGAGATGCGAGCGGATCTCCGCGGCGAAATCCGCTTCACTGCGTTTACGGCGAAACAGATTACGGAGCATCTTACGCCCCCTCGTTCTGCGGGCCCTTGTTGTTCAAAATCAACCCGATGGCGCGCGCCAGCCGCTCCCACTCGCTGGTCTTCTCGGCCAGCTGCGCGCGGCCTTTGGTGGTGAGCGTGTAGAAGCGCGCTTTGCGGTTATTCTCGCTTACGCCCCACTTTGCGGAGATCCACTTTCTGTCTTCGAGCCGCTGCAGCGCGAGGTAAAGCGAGCCGTGATCGACAAAGAGAACTTCTTCCGACTGCCGCTGGATCAGGCGCGCCACGCCCTGTCCATGGCACGGGCCCATAACCAGCGTCTTCAGAATCAGCAGGTCGAGCGTGCCCTGTAGCAGGGCCACGCGGTCATCGGTTTTCTTTTGGGTTGTCATCCGACCCAAGTATCCGCTCGCTTGGGTCGGATGTCAACATGAGAAAAGATCAGCGGGTTTTCAGGCTGAAAAGAGCGTGGTGCGCGAGGATGAAGAGCGTCTTTTTGTCCGCGCCGCCGAAGAGCAGCTGCAGCGGCCGCTCCGGCACATCGATCCGTCCGATCTGCCTCCCATCAGGGCTGTAGACGAAAATTTCGCCATTCGCCACATACACGTTGCCTTTGCCGTCGACCGCTACGCTCTCACCGCCCCGTTGCACAAAGGGTTTGAGATCTACGAGCGATCCATCAGCGCTTACTTTTACACGGTAGGTCACATCTTCTGACTCGCTGCTGACATAAGCGTTGCCGCCCGCATGCGCAGGAATGAAGCCATAGGTGTCGAGGTTGTCAGAGAAACGCCAGCCGGTGTAATCCGGCGGACCCTGTTCAAACACACGCCCAGCCGGCAGAAAGAGGCTTCCGTCAGGCGACACATACTGCATGGCCTTTGGAGTGGAAACATCCTCGGCAAACATCTGCGCCAGCGTCTTGTATTGAAAAGTGCTGAAGTCGAGCTGGTTCGCGAACTCACCATTGTTCCAGTAGTTGCCATCAAGCAGCGCTGTGGCATCCGCTTGCGGAGTTGCCGGCTGCGCCTTGAGAATCGTCAGCGTGTCCGCGTGTGAGCCGGGCTTGAATGTATACACGGTGCCTTCGTGCCCGTCCGACGAAAGGACGAGCATGTTGCCCGATTTGTCGAGGGCAAGGTTCACGGCATCGAGAGGGTTATCGCGTTCGATGGTCAGTCCTTCTTCAGGCGACCATCCATAGATGCGCTGCTGATGATGATCGACGAAGTAGAGCTTGCCCGCTGCATCGACCGCCGCACCGGAGATTGAGTAGAAGCCGTCCTCCAGCTTCTGCAAGCTCGCGCCGGGAGCTGCCACTGCCGACGCGTCACCAGCGGTTGATTTCTCAGGTTGCATCGGGATATCGAGCACAGCAAACTCACGCTCACGTACCGCGAGGTGATGTGTCATGTCCTCAATCGCGTCTTCGTAAGGGAACTTGCTGGCGCGAAGAAAGGTTCCGCAGCCATTGCGATCGCAGGTGCCGAAGCCGCTCTCGGCGTTCACGTGCAGGTTGCGGAAGTGCAGATCGCCCGAGTTGTAAATGCGCACCGCCGCTGCAAAGGGAGCGATGGTGCGCGTCACGCGATAGCCGTGGTAGTTGGCGATGGTGATGTTGCGCGAGTTGTCGAACTCGAGTGATAGCGATTCAGGACTTTCGCCTGATTCTTCTTCCGTTTGCGGCGCGTCGATGTCCCAGTTCTCGGCGTGATCGAACTTGATCTCGTTGCGCGTGTGGTGCTCGACCGAAAGCTCATACACATGGCCGGGCGTGGCCGTGTTCGATACAAGGAAGCCTGCCTGCGCGAAGGTGTCCGGTGTCCAGATGTTGGCGAAGCTGCCGCCTCCTCCATCGGTTACCCATAGGCTCGCGTACTGCCCGTTCCAGCGCTTGTGCAGGTCGGGATCGGCAGTGTGATTGTTGTTGTACGGGTTAGTGCCGCTGCCATGTCCGCCGAGGAAGCGCACGTCGTCGATGAGGGAATCGGCGCCTGCCTTCCACATCACGCCCACCGCACGAGGGTTGATGCCGCCGGTGAAGACGCCGATGCCGCTCAGGATGTTCGTGCCACCGGCAGGCGCGGAGATGACCGGCCTGGGTGTGCCTACGCCTTCGTATCCCGGAGTGTTGTCGAGCAGATCGATCTGCGCCATGGTTGGATGAAGCGCGATCAGCACCGTGTCCGGCTTCAGTTCGAGCGTGTCGCTTACGATGTAGTGTCCGCTGGGAAAGTAGACGACGCGGTGCGCGGCGATTGCCTTGCGGATGGCCTCGGTGTCATCCGTCTTGCCATCACCGGCAGCGCCCATCGTACGCACGTTCGCCCAATCGCTCACCGGTGGCAGCGGACGAATCGCCGCAGGCAGCGCAGGAGGCATGGCATTCAGCGATTCCGCGTCGTAGAGCATTCCGACCGTGCCCATGCTGCCTTCGCCCGGGACGATCAATCCATAGTTGAAGCTCTTCACACGATAGATCGCGCCTTTGCCTGCGATCTTTTTTCCGCTCTCGCGCAGCAGCGCAAGGGTCGGCACATCGCGCAACACGGCATTCTCGAAGCCGATCTCTGTCAGCGGGCTTTGCTCGTTGCTGATGGTCACCGCCGAGCCGGAGAGCTTCTCGAAGCGGCAATCCTTTACCCACAGCTGATCGGAGTAATGCGGATCGATATCGATGGCAACCGGAACATCGCGGAAGCTGTCGTGGATCAATGTCAGCCCCGCTTCGTGCTCGCGGATTGCCGATTCGCGTTGACCTTCAAAGGTTGAATCGATGAGCGTGAACTGCCATGCAGGCGATGGCTTGTCGGTGAGGATGCCATAGCGGCCTCCATAGAAGTGCAGGTCTTCGGCCTCGTTGCCGATCTCGGTCAAACCCGCGAGGCCCGCACCGACGTGAAAGTCCATGTGGCTCAGGTAGGCGTGCTGCGCCGTGTGAAAGCGGATCGCGATGGCCGCGGGGTTGCCGTCACCAATCTCGAAATCGATGTTGCTCATCGCGGAGTAGAATGTGCCCGGGTTCGCATCGGCGATGTTTTCGTTCGGCGGAACGCTGCCCGGCGGTGGGAAGGGAATCTTCCTGCCCGCCATCGGTCCACTCGCGCCTGGACGAAAGCCGGTGAAGATCACCATATCGGCTACGTCCTTATCGAAGCCCGGAGTCTTCGCGCCCAGCACCAATACGGGCCGGGTCGCGCCGAATCCGAATACGCGCACTCCTGGCCATACATAAATCGTGCGCGTGATGCGATAGCGTCCCGGGGGAATGAAAACGATGCCTTCGTGCGCGCCTTCTTCTGCCTTATCGATCGCCGATTGGATCGCCGCGCTGGCGTCGGTCGTACCATCGCCCGGAGCCTCCAGCGTTACCGCCTTTGGATCATCCGGCTTCTGAGTGAAAACTGAGTTGGCGAAGCATGGAGACACGAATCCTGACAGCAGCACAAGAGCGAGAGCGTAAGTTTTCATTGATCTTTACCCGCCACCGTTTGTACACGACGGGCCGGTCGATGGGGAATCGGCTTTCTTCGAGAAGAGATTTTCGATTGACACGCGAAGATTGTCCCGTGTAGCTTTGCAATGTAAAGTGAATTGAGGGAGGGCGCGATGGACGATCTCGAAAAAGCTCTCGGCGACATTTACAGAATTCGCAACCAGGTGGCGCGCACCACGGAGTTTCGCGGATACGGCCCCGCGACGCTGCTCGCAACCGGAGTCTTCGCCATTGGGGCTTCCTTCCTGCAAAACCGGTTGCTGGCCAATCCGGCAGAGCAGTTCGGTGGTTATCTGCGCATCTGGATTGCCACCGCGGCGCTATCGATCGCAGTCGCAGGAGCGCAGGCCATAACCCGGTCGCGCCGCATGCACTCCTCGCTTTCCAACCAGATGATTCGCGAAGCCGTGGCCCAGTTCCTGCCGGCGCTTGGCGCGGGGCTGCTGACCACATTTATCGTCGCCCGCTTCGCTGCTTCCGCCGACTGGCTGCTGCCCGGCTTGTGGCAGATCTTTTTCGGAGTCGGCATCTTTGCTTCCTGCCGTGTTCTGCCGCGCCTGATGGCTGTACCCGCCGCGTGGTACCTGCTTGCGGGCGCGGCGGCGATTGCTGGTGGACCCGTTCATGCGCTTTCGCCCTGGACCATGGGCATCGGCTTCGGAGCGGGGCAGGCGATCGTCGCTGCCGTGCTGCACCTGAAGACGCAAGGAGCCAGCAATGAAGAATAAGCCGGAGTCGAGCGAAGCTCCTTTTGCCTATGAAGGACTGGACCGCGTGATCCACGAGCGTGCGCGGCTCAGCATTCTCACCTCGCTGCTGACGCATCCCAAGGGGCTGTCCTTCGTCGATCTCAAGCAGCTTTGCGCCCTGACGGATGGAAACCTGAGCCGCCACCTGAGCGTGCTCGAGAAGTCCGGGCTCGTCGAATCGCTCAAAGGGCACGACCGCAACCGTCCTCTTACTACCTCCCGCATTACGCCGGAGGGCCGCAGCCGTTACCTGGAATATCTCTCCACGCTCGAGCAGGTGGTTCGCGACGCGACCGGGCAGAAACGTTCTGCGCAGGCGCGTGATCTTGCGCCGGGCAAAGCTTAAATTTTTTTGCGAGGAAACTTTACAGTGCAAAGTGAATCGTTCTCTGGACTTCACGCCGCCATCATTATGGACGGCAACGGCCGCTGGGCCACACAGCGCGGACTGTCCCGCTTCGCAGGGCATCGAGCCGGAGCGGCCGCGGTTGAGCGGGTTGTCGAGCGCGCATCGAATCTCGGCATCGCCAGCCTGACCCTCTACGCGTTCTCCTCCGATAACTGGAACCGTCCCATGCCGGAAGTGCAGGGCATCTTCTGGTTGCTGCGGGCATACCTGCGCATGCAGATGGAGTCGCTGCGAAGGCGCGGCGTTCGCCTCCAGGTCATCGGGCGCCGCGACCGTCTGCCTGCGCTGGTTTTGCGAGAGATCGAGCTAGCGGAGGCGCGCACTGCCGAGTGCAACGGCATGTGCCTTCGCGTTGCAGTCGATTATTCCTCCCGCTACGCCATTGCCCAGTCTTTCGGCCGGCTCAGTTCTGTGAGCCATCGGCTTGTCGAGGAGCAGATCCATGCCGTTAATCTGCAGGCTGGCGCGATCGATCTGCTGATTCGCACCGGCGGAGAAAAACGGCTCTCCGATTTCCTGCTGTGGGAGGCAGCCTACGCCGAGCTGGTTTCATGGATTGCATGTGGCCTGACTTCGACGAGCAGGCCTTCGATGAGGCGCTCTGCGAATTCTCAATGAGGGAACGGCGCTACGGCGCACTGCCTGAAGCCGAACTTGCTGTTGCGGGGGCGGCGCGATGAGTATCCCCGTGCACTGTCCATTGCGCGTGAAATTCATCCTGCCTGCGCTCATTGAGGCGACCAGCCCCCAGTGGCGTCCCATCAAGTACTCACTCTTCCCGCCGCTCGGGCTGGCCACGCTTGCTGCGTACCTGGGGCCGGACGACGAGGCAGTTATCGTCGATGAACATGTAGAAAAACTCTCGCTGAACGATGCACCTGACCTGGTGATCATCCAGGTCTACATCACGAACGCTTACCGCGCGTATCGCATCGCGGATCACTATCGCACGCAGGGTGCATTCGTCTGTCTCGGAGGCTTGCATGTGACCTCTCTGCCTGACGAAGCAGCGCCTCATGCGGATGCGATCTTCCTCGGCCCCGGCGAGCAGACCTTCCCAGCGTTTCTCGCTGATTTCAGGGCTGGACACCCGGGCAAAATTTATCGCTCCGCATCGGGGCGCACACTGGACCGCGTCCCTCCGATTCGCCGCGACCTGATTCAGCGGAATCGCTACCTGGTGCCGAACTCGATCGTGGTGACCCGCGGATGCCCCCAGCATTGCGACTTCTGCTATAAGGATGCCTTCTTCGAAAATGGACGCGGCTTTTACACCCAGCGCGTCGACGATGCTCTGCGCGAAATCGAACGGCTTCCGGGCCGCCATCTCTATTTTCTCGACGACCATCTGCTCGGAGATCGCCGCTTCGCCGAATCCCTCTTCGAAGGTATGCGCGGTATGAAGCGCGTCTTTCAGGGAGCTGCCACCGTCGACTCGATCCTGCGCGGCAACCTGATCGAACGTGCAGCCGAGGCCGGAATGCGCAGCATCTTTGTAGGCTTTGAGACGCTTACCCCGGAAAATCTGAAGAGCAGCAACAAGCGTCAGAACCTGGGTCGCGACTACAAGGCGGTCACCGACCGTCTGCACTCGCTGGGGATCATGGTGAACGGCAGCTTCGTCTTCGGTATGGACAATGATGGAGACGATGTCTTTCGGAGAACGGTGGACTGGGCGATCGAACACGGCATTACTACCGCGACCTTTCATATCCAGACGCCGTATCCCGGCACTCGGCTCTATGCGCGGATGGTCGAGCAGGGAAGAATACTCAACTGCAACTGGGATCTCTACGACACCCGTCATGTTGTCTATCGCCCGGCGCGGCTGACGGCGGAGGCTCTGAAGACCGGCTATGACTGGGCCTATCGCGAGTTCTATCGCTGGGGATCCATCGCGCAGGCATCTCTACAGCATGGGACGGTCAAGCACCAGCTCAAACATTTCTTCTATGCGGCGGGATGGAAGAAATTCGAGCCGCTCTGGGATGCGATGATTCGCGCTCGCCAGCTCGCGCGGATGACACCGCTGCTGGAAGGAGTTCTGTCCCGCATCAGCCGCCGATCATCCACTGCGGAGGTGGCCCCGGAAGCGATGTTTCCAATCATTCAGAGCTGACACCTGGATTTCCGGCTATCTTCCTTGATTCCTCCCCGAGTTTTCTCGTACCCATTCACAGGGCTCGACAAGCTATAGTCAAAACGGCGATTCTTCACGACCTGGCTCGGGCGTGGCAAAAAACGATTTCCAATCCAAACGCGGCACCGCGTTCGTTGACGACGAACAGGACGAGGCTTTTCTCCGTCCCGCTTCGCCGCGTTCACGCTCACGCACTGCCCGCGACGACGCCCGTCAGGCTGCGCGCGCCTCTGCAGCGGACCGCCTCCTGAACAAGGCTGCCGACGGCATCGGCGAAGAGGACGACGACGGCTTTCTGCGCACCCGCCGCCGTGTTCCCGTCCGCAAGGGTTTTCTGCCGCTCTGGACGCGAACCCGCTGGGGCCGTATTGCCATCTTTGCTGGAATCGCTCTCATACTGGGCGGCCTGGTCGCGGGTTTTCTTGCCGTACGCCACTTTTTCCTGACTGATACCCGGTTTCGCATTGAGACTTCGTCCTCGGTCCAAACCGTCGGCAACAGCCAGCTCACCCGCGAGGATCTGCTTTCGGTCTTTGGGGCAGATATTGGCCGCAACATCTTCTATGTGCCACTGGCCGCCCGCCGCAGCGAGTTGGAGCAGATTCCCTGGGTTGAGCACGCCACCGTGATGCGCCTGCTGCCCGATCAACTCCGCGTGGCCGTGGTCGAGCGGACGCCTATCGCATTCGTTCGCATCGGCAACCAGGTAAAGCTGGTCGACGGCGCCGGGGTGATCCTCGATATGCCCGCAGCCATGCTGGCCGCCAAGCACTATTCGTTCCCGGTGGTCAGCGGGATTCGTCCTGAAGACCCGCTCTCGATTCGCGCTCCGCGCATGAAGCTCTACCAGCGATTCATCGCTGACATCGATTCCGGCAGCGAGAAGATCTCTCCTGAAATCAGCGAGATCGATCTGTCGGACCCGGAAGATGTTCGCGCCACCGTGCCTGCCAAGGGCTCGGATATGCTGCTGCACTTTGGGGACGAAAAGTTCCTCACGCGCTATCGCATCTACCAGAGCCACCTTGCCGAATGGCAGCGGAACTACCCTGACCTCGTCTCGGTCGATCTACGCTACGACACGCAGGTGGTGCTGAAACGCGGTAATGGGCACTCTGCCGACGCGAGTCCTCAACCCGCTCTGGCCGCGGCTCCTGATCCGGCGAGCCAGGACGCAGCGCAGGCTGCGCCGCCAGCTCCAAAGCCTGCTGCGAAGAAGCCCGCTCCCCACAAACACCAGGCACCTGTGAAGAAACACGGAAAGGCGAAAAGATGAGCCAGCACCCCGACAATCTGATCGCCGTCGTCGACATGGGCAGCTCCAAGACCCGGGTGTTGATCGCCGAAATCAATGACGGAGCTCTTCGTTATCGCGGCCACGGCATCGTCGACTCAGCCGGAACCCGCAAGGGAGTCATCGCGGAACTGCGCCCCGCTGCCGAATCGCTGAACAAGGCCGCCGAGCTGGCTGAAAAGCGCGCGGATGCTGTGATCGAGAAATGCATCGTTTCCATCGGCGGACCCCACGTGCGCGGCGTCAACAGCCGTGGAGGCATCAGCCTGGGCAGCAACCGCATGCGCGAGATTACCCGCGAAGATGTCCGCGCCGCTGTGGATCGCGCCCGCTCGATTTCGCTGCCGCCGGACAGGGAAGTGATCCACCTGTTGCCGCAGCAGTTCATCCTGGACGAACAGCCGGGCATCCACGACCCCATTGGCATGGTAGGCAATCGCCTGGAAGTGAACCTTCACATTGCCACCTGCTCGGCCAGCGCCCAACAGAGCCTCGTCACCTGCGCCAATCGCTCCGGCCTTGAAGTCTCGGAGACGGTTTACGAGGGCATCGCCGCCGCCGAAGCCACGCTCTCCGCCGACGAGCGCGAATTGGGTGTCTGCCTGATCGACGTCGGAGCCAACACCACGGAGCTGATCGTCTTCTTTGAGGGCTCGGTCGCACATACGGCGGTGATTCCCATCGGCGGCGATCACTTTAGCAACGATCTGGCCGTTGGCCTGCACATTTCACCCGAAGAAGCGGAGTGGATCAAGCAGCATTACGGCAACGCCGTCGTCACATCGGTCTCGACATTGGCGGAGATCGAACTGCACGGCATGCCTGGATTCGAGCCGCGCATGATCAAGCAGCGGCTGGTGGGAGAGATTCTTGAACCGCGCGCCCGCGAACTTTTCCACATGCTGCGCGACAACCTGAGGCAGGGCGGCGTGCTCGAAGCTCTAGGGGCAGGCTGCGTGCTGACCGGCGGTGGTTCGCGCCTGGCCGGCATGATCGACGTTGCCGAAAGCCTGCTGCGGGTACCTGCACGAATCGGTTCCCCTGTGCCGCTTTCTCGCATGCCCGACGAGCTTGCACAGCCCGAATGCGCTACGCTGGTGGGAACGCTGCTGTACACCCACCGCACCAGCATCCTGCGTGCGGCTGAAGACCACAGCCTGCGTGCCAAACTGCGCGCCATCTTTGCCGGAAGCCTATAGGAGTACAACGCACCCATGACAAACCCCGAAGAAATTCGCATTCAATATCACGACGAACTCCTCCACGGAGCCCGCATCAAGGTCATCGGAGTGGGCGGTGGAGGCGGCAACGCCGTCAACCGCATGATTTCGGCACGGGTCGAAGGCGTCGAGTTTATTGTTGCGAATACTGACCGCCAGGCGCTGCAGCTCTCGCAGGCCCCGGTCAAGCTGCAGCTTGGCACCAAGCTGACCTCGGGACTGGGCGCAGGCGCGAATCCTGATGTAGGCCGCAAGGCCGCTCTCGAAGATTCGGAGAAGATCATCGAAGCCCTCGAAGGCGCGGACATGGTTTTCGTTACCGCTGGTCTCGGCGGAGGCACCGGCACCGGGGCTGCCCCTGTGATCGCCTCGCTGGCGAGCGAAATGGGCGCTCTGACTGTCGCCGTGGTTACCCGGCCCTTCAGCTTCGAGGGCAAGCGCCGCATGGCCCAGGCCGAGCGCGGCATGCAGGAGCTGCTCGATTCGGTCGACACGATGATTGTGATCCCGAACGAAAAGCTGCTGGCTGTGGCCAAGGACGCTGGCTTCTTCGAATCCTTCCGCATCGCCGACGACGTGCTGCGCCAGGGCGTGCAGGGCATTTCGGACATCATCACCATCCCCGGCATCATCAACCGCGACTTTGCCGACGTGAAGACCACGATGGCCGGCATGGGCTACGCCGTGATGGGCACCGCTGTTCGCGGTGGAGACAACCGCGCTGTTGAAGCCGCCCAGGCGGCGATGGCATCTCCGCTGCTCGAAGACGGAGCCATTGACGGAGCGCGCGGCATCCTTATTAATATCAGCGGTTCCAGCTCGCTCAAGCTGAACGAAGTCAACGAGGCTTCCAGCCTCATTCAGAACGCTGCCCATGAAGAGGCCAACATCATCTTCGGCGCTGTGCTGGACGAAGCCATGGGAGACGACATCAAGATTACGGTCATCGCCACCGGCTTCCGCAAGGAAATGCCCGAGCGCCGTGAGCGCATGCTGAGCTCATCCCTTCGTGAACCGGTAACGCCCAAGGTCCAGATGGGCGGATCAGGCCCGGCTCCTCGCTTCGCCAGCGAAGAGATCGACGACCTGCCCTATATCCCCAACGTGCGCCACGTGGTCGATCCTGAACCCCAGGCCCAGGTCGAGCCGCCTGCGCAGCCGGAAGCTCATACGCATTCCGAACCTGCTGTCGCTGTTGCCGAACAGGCGACTCAGCCCAGCATCTTCGAGGAGCCGGCTAAGGAAGAAGAAGGCGAAAACCTTGATATTCCAGCATTTATGCGCAGAGGCGGTCTTTAAAAAAGGCCGCGCATCTGCCCCGTTTATGAGGCATATTACCTGCGCGTAAAAAATTGTTGGAATCGAAGGGGCACCGGGTATTATCTGAAATATAACGATCTTTACAGCGGGTTGCTCCTCGATTTCGACACGACAGTTCGCAAAGATCAGTGTCTAAATGAAAGAGTGTTTTCCGATTTTGAATCGACTCTTCAAATCGGGATTTGCTCTTAGGAATCTTTTCTTTAAAGCTTTACTGCACGGCTGACGATCCATAGCATCATCACCGTCGGACCATGCAGGCAATCGCGGGCCCCACCACCGGGAGTTTGAATGAAGCGTTTCGTACCGTTCGCATTGATGGCAGTCCTGCTCTTGCTGCCTGTTTCTCTTAAGGCAAGCGCCTCGACCCGTCGGCGCGCACGCAGCCACGCGGCTGCGGCCTCTGTGCGGCATACGGCTCGCCGCGCCGGTACGAAAACCACTGCGAAGACCGTTTCAGTCCGGACCACCCGTACGTACCGCGGAGCGCACCTGCGCCGCGCGAACATTGTGGTTCGCCGTCACCGCATCTACGAGCGCTTCACGGCCGACTCCTTCACAGATCAGGATCTGACCCAAGGCGACGTCACGGCGGGTGAAGATCCGGTCGTGCGCCAGGCCGCGATTTCAGCTCTCGGCAACATGTACGGCACTGTCCTCGCCATCGATCCGAACAATGGGCGCATTCTAGCCATGGTCAACCAGAAGCTCGCTCTTTCGAGCGGGGCTGAGCCCTGCTCGACGATCAAGCTTTCGGTTGCGCTGGCCGCACTGGAAGAGGGAATCATCACCAAGGACACGCAGGTCAATCTCGGCGGCAGCTACTCCGTTAACCTGACCTACGCGCTGGCTCGCTCGATCAATCCTTATTTCGAAGTTCTGGGACGCCGTCTTGGTTTTGAGCGCGTTCGCCATTACGCCAACGAGTTCGGCCTGGGCGAACTGGCCGGTTACAACATTCCCGGCGAGCAACTGGGTGTTTACCCCAGTGAGCCGCTGCCCGAAGCTAAGGGTGGCGTAGGCCGTATGTGCTCCTTCGGCGAGAGCGTTTCAATGACTCCGCTGCAACTGGGAGCCATGGTGGCTGCGATCGCCAACGGAGGCACGCTCTATTACCTGCAGCATCCAACTACGCCGAACGCGGCTGTGAATTACACGCCCCGCATCAAGCGTCAGCTCGACATCGGCAAGATCATCCCTGAGATCCAGCCGGGTATGGCAGGCGCGGTAGACGCGAGCTACGGCACAGCCCGCTCACTCAAGGCGAACTTCAACCAGTTTCCGGTGATGGGCAAGACCGGCACCTGCTCGGATGACGGCACCCGCTTCGGCTGGTTTGCCTCCTATGCAGACACCCAGTACGGCCGCATCGTGACGGTAGTCTTCCTCGAAGGTGGGCGCGCAACCTTCGGACCGAAGGCCGCCGAGTTGACCGGCATGTTCTACCGCAATCTCTGGGATCACAGCTATTTCGCTTCGAAGCAGCCGTTGAACGACGGGACCCAGCAGACGACGGCTGTCGGAGTTAGCCAGTAATCTTCGCTACGGATAAACAGCAAAAGGCGGAGCGATCTGATCGCTCCGCCTTTTTATTTTTGCTACGGGCTTTTTAGAAGCCATTTTGCCGTTGAGGAGAAAGCACGGTTTCCTTGGTGGCGACAAGGTTGAAGTCCATCCCTTCATGGCGCGCATGGCGGACCTGAACGTTCGGACCTGATTGTCCGGACAGCAGATGAATTTTCTTCGAACGGGTGACGCCCTGATGTTCCAATGATTTGCGGCTTTCAGGCAGCGCGATTCGAACTCTGTGCCTCGTATCGAATACGATGGCAGAGAGTATGCCGATTCCTTACGTTCCCGTCCTGACCGCCGACGAGATGCGCGCCGCCGACCGTTCCACGGCGGAGCGCGGCATTCCAACCATGACGCTGATGCGAAATGCGGGAGCAGCCGTCGCCCGTTTCGTGCTGAAGGAATATCCAGAGGCGCACCGTATCACCGTGCTGTGCGGCAAAGGCAACAACGGCGGCGACGGGTTCGTCGCTGCCAAAGCTCTTAAAGAGGCGGGAAAGGAAGTACACGTCCTGCTACTCGGCGTGCCTGAGGATCTGAAGGGCGATGCATGGCAGGCCTTCGACGAGATGCGCCTCCAGCCGGTGCTGGTTCCGAATGAGGACGATGTTAATGCGCCGCCGGTTGAAGAGCATTTTCTTGAAGCCGACCTTCTGCTCGATGCTGTTGTCGGAACGGGTTTCAAGCCTCCTCTGCGGGGAGCAGCTGTGGCGCTTCGGGATCGCGTCAATGCGCTCACGATCCCGGTAGTGGCGGTCGATCTACCGTCAGGGTGGGACGCGGACTCGCGCGAATTCGCAGCAGAGGGAGCTTTCCGAGCGAGTGCGGTGGTCAGCTTCACGGCGCCCAAGCTCGCCCATGTTTGCGGCAACCTGGCCGGGGGAGTTTTCGGCCCAATCGTCATCGCCGGCATCGGTTCGCCGCAGGAGGCAGTGCATTCCGGCCTGAAGATGAGCTGGGCTGGTGCCGCGAAGGCGATTGCCGATCCGCCGCGCAAAGCCGATAGCAACAAGGGCATCTACGGCCACGTGCTGCTCATCGGCGGAGGCCGCGGCAAGTCGGGAGCGCCGGCCATGTCGTCGCTTGCCTGCCTGCGTGCCGGTGCAGGACTCGTTACCGCAGCCGTCGCCGCTTCCACGCTTCCTTTTGTTGCCCAGATCACGCCTGAACTGATGACCTACGCGCTCCCTGAAGGGCAGAACGGTGAGATTACCGGCCGAGGCTTGGACCTGGACGAACTGCTTGAGAAGAGAACTGTTCTCGCGATCGGACCGGGACTGGGTCAGGAGCCGGAGACGGAAGCTTTTGTACTCGATCTGCTTGAGAACTCGACCATTCCTGTCGTTCTGGACGCCGATGCACTGAATATCGTCGCGAAGCACCTGGTGAGGGTCGATGGCCGTAAACGGACGATGATTCTTACCCCTCATCCGGGTGAGATGGGCCGCCTTGCCGGCATCTCCACAAAAGAGGTGCAGGCCCGGCGCGAGCCGTTGGCTAGGGAATTCGCTGTGCGACACGGTGTAACACTCGTGTTAAAAGGGTGGCGTACACTCATCGCGCATCCCGATGGAAACATGAGCATCAACACGACCGGCAATCCAGGTATGGCCAAAGGAGGCAGTGGAGATATTCTGACCGGCATTGTCGCTGCCATGGTGGCCCAGTTTCCGGATCGGGTAGCCGAAGCGGTTTCGGCAGCAGTTTATCTGCACGGGCTGGCAGCGGACTTTGCCGTTCGCGAGCAGGACGAGCATACGCTGCTTGCCACGGATACGGTAAGTCATCTCTGGCGCGCCTTCCGGTTTCGTCCGGAAGATTCTGCCGGTTATACATGGATTCAAGGATTACCCACTCAGGTCACGGAGACCCCGTAGGGCACGGAGAGAAGATGAGCGCAGAAGCCACGCAGACCAAGGTTCACAATTTCGAAACCGCCAGCGCCGCCGAGACCATCCGTGCCGGTCACGAGATCGCAAAGCTCCTCAACCCGCCACGCCTGCTTATCCTGCGTGGAGACCTGGGAGCGGGTAAAACCACCCTCGTAAAGGGCATTGCCGAGGCCATCGGAGCAGCAGAGCCGGACGAGGTGACCAGCCCGACCTTTACGCTGATTCACGAATACGAAGGCTCGCGCGATGGAAAGCCTGTGCTGCTCTATCACCTTGACCTCTACCGCATTGAGAGCGAGCGCCAGCTCGCGTCTCTCGGCATAGACGAGCTTGAAACCCCCGAGAGCCTTGTGCTGGTGGAATGGGGAGAAAAATTTCCCTCGATCGTAAAGCGAGCCCAGGGTGAAATCGTGATGCATTCAACCGGCGGGGATTCGCGGAAGATCACTCTCTCGATGAAGGACTAGTTCAGGCCTTACCGGCCCCGCGGAGCCCATCCGTAGGGAGCCACATTACCGCGGATGATGGCCCATTCCTTTGGCGTCAGGCCGAGTTCAGGGTAGACACGGGAGTAGTAGTCCACCAGGTCGTCCCCGTTGTAAGGCCAGTCTGAGGCAGGAAGAAAATGCTCAGGGCCAATGCGCCGGATCAGCGCGATCAGAGCGTCTTTGTCGGCGGGTTTGCTTTTATCTGTCCATACTCCGGATAAATCAAACCACACGTGGCGAAACTTCTCAGGGTGTGCGGTGATCGCATCTGCAAATGCTCCCAGTGCGGAGAGCGTCTGCACGTCAATGTCGTCGCCCCAACCGGCGGCGTGGGCAATCTGGACGGGCGTGTCTCCTGCGGCCGGCAGCACCTCGTTGATGAAACGCTGCACGTCGGCTGCGCCGTAGTCCATTCGTTGCGTGCGCAGGTGAATCATGATCGCCAGATTAGATTCGGAAGCCGCATGGAAGACTTCGGCAAGGGCTTTGATGTCTTCGTCCTTCCGCAAATCTACCCCCGAGCTCGTTAAATGCAGCTTGATGCCGGTTACAGCGGGATCGTTCCGCCAGCGGGCGATTTCTGGCAATGCCGTCTGGCGAATCGGATCGACAGCGATGAATGCAGCCAACTGCTGCGGATGACGCCTTGCCAGCTCTACTGTCCAGTCATTTGCGGCACGCAACAGGTCGGCGGCGTCTTTCCGCTCTGGCTGCATCAGAGGACTCTCGGCGAGATATCCGTCTGACATGACAAGTGCCCGCTGGATTCCCGCACCAGCCATTTCCGTCAACAAGTCGTTTACCGAAGCCAGGGAGGAAGTCCTGAATGGCCGGCGAGTTGAGATGGACATGATGATCGACGCGAACAGGCGTCAGCGGAAGTGCGGCGTGCTCCGGCTGCTGGCCGGCCAAGGCTCCACAGCATGCTGTCATTAACAGCAGTGCCGAAAGTCCGCAGCGGCTGCGATGAATGAGCCATGTAGTGAGGGCGAATGCGCGTGTACAGATCCGAACTGGCATAGGCAATACTGTTTTAAAGTAGAGAGCGCACTTCACGCGCAATCTGCGACTCTTCCTTGCTGGGCACGATGCGGACTTCAACCCTGCTGTTACTGCTAGAGATCACATCGGAAGCGGAATCGTTCTTTCCTGGCGCTAGAACGAGGCCGAAGTGAGACAGCTTTTTCAGGATAGCGCTGCGAGCTCTTGCGCTGTGCTCGCCGATGCCCCCGGCAAAGATCAACTGATCGAGGCCGCCGAGTTCCACTGCATATGCCACGATGGTTTTCGCAATCGATAACGTAAAGATTTCGATGGCCAATGCGGCCTGCGTGTCTCCCGCAGCGGAGCGCTGCTCCAGGTCGCGCATGTCGGCCGATCCGCCGAGCGCAAGCAATCCCGATTCGTGATTGAGCATGGCTTCGAGCTGATCTGCATCGAGGTTATGCACGCGCATCAGGTAGAGCAGTACACCGGGATCGAGATCTCCTGTGCGTGTACCCATGGGGATGCCGCCGGTCGGTGTCATTCCCATGCTGGTATCGATCGATTTTCCATCGCGCATTGCGCACAGGCTCGATCCGTTGCCAAGATGGGCGACCACTGCCAGCGGCTTCATTTGCGAGCCGAGCTGATGCACGATCGACGCGTACGAGAGACCGTGGAAGCCATAGCGCCGGACGCCCTCCGCAACGAGCTTTTCCGGCAACGGATAATGCCATGCGATCTCCGGCAGAGTCGTGTGGAAGGTGGTGTCGAAGCAGGCAAACTGAGGCGCTTTCGGATAAAGCTTCTCCGCGCTGCGGATCAGTTCAAGCGAAGTCGGTATGTGGAGCGGTGCGAAATGTACCGCTTCCTGCAATGCGCGAAAGACCTGCGGGGTCAGCAGCGCATGCTCGCGCAGGCGAGGGCCGCCGTGCACCAAGCGATGCCCTACTGCCGCGGGCTCCGGAGATTGCAGTGAGGGAAGCGTGGAGCAGACATGCTGCAACGCGTCATCCTGTGAGGTATATTTCTGCTCTTCATGGTGGACGGTTTTACCGCTGCCGTCTTTGATCTCGAGCCTACCGGCATCTTTGCCGATTCCCTCGGCGCTGCCCTCAAACAGCGGCTTCTCTTCACCTTCTTCGAGCTGGAAGAGCCCGAACTTCAGTGTCGAGGAACCGCTGTTGACTGCAAGGATCGCTCCGGAGGAGCCGCTCACGCGTTGTCTCCGCCGGTGTCCTCGGCCTTGTTCGCAGCCTTGCCGTCCTTCGGGTGAGACCAGCGCCAGTTGGCCACTTCGGGCATGTCCTCACCGTGTTGCGAGACGTACAGCTTATGCTCCTGCCGCTTTTCGGTGAACTTCTGGAATGCTTCGGCCTCCTGATCTTTCAGGCGTGGAACGTACTCGAAGGCGTCGAGCGCGAGCCGGAAGCGATCGATGCCGTTGCGTACGCACATGTCGAAAGGCGTCGTGGTTGTGCCCTCTTCCATATAGCCGCGGACATGGAAGTTGTCATGATTTTTCCGCTTGTAGGTGAACTTGTGGACCACCGTTGGATAGCCGTGGAAGGTAAAGATGACCGGCTTGTCGAGGGTGAACAGTCGATCGAAATCCTCATCGGCAAGCCCATGCGGATGTTCCTTGTTCGATTCGAGCGTCATGAGATCGACGACGTTGACCATGCGAATCTTGAGGCTGGGCACATGCTCACGCAGCAGCGAGATCGCAGCCAGGGTCTCCATGGTGGGAATGTCGCCGGAGGCTGCCATGACCACGTCGGGTTCGCCGCCGCCATCGTTCGAAGCCCAATCCCAGATGCCAAGACCCGCGGTGCAGTGACGAACTGCTTCTTCCATCGTCAGCCACACAGGAGCGGGCTGCTTGCCTGCGATGATGAGGTTCACGTAGTTCTTGCTGCGCAGGCAGTGGCTCGCGACCGAGAGCAGGGTGTTGGCATCCGGCGGAAGATAGATGCGAACCACCTCGGCCTTTTTATTGGCAACGTGGTCGATAAAGCCGGGATCCTGGTGTGAGAAGCCGTTGTGATCCTGCCGCCATACGTGCGAGCTGAGCAGGTAGTTCAGGGACGCGATCGGCTTGCGCCAGGGCAGGTCGCGGCTGACCTTCAGCCACTTGGCGTGCTGGTTGAACATCGAGTCGATGATGTGAATGAAGGCTTCATAGCAGTTGAAGAGGCCATGTCGCCCGGTAAGCAGGTAGCCTTCGAGCCATCCTTCACACATGTGCTCACTGAGCACTTCCATCACGCGGCCATCGGGAGCCAGATTTTCATCGACTTGTTCCGTCTCGGCCAGCCAGCGCTTTCCCGTTTCGGCATAGACGGCTTCCAGACGGTTCGAAGCTGTTTCGTCCGGGCCGAAGAGGCGGAAGTTGCTGGTGGATTCGTTCTCCTTCATCACATCGCGCAGGAAGACGCCAAGCACGCGGGTAGCTTCTGAATCCGTCGCACCTGGAGCAGGGCAGGGTACCGCGTAGTTCTCGAAGTCAGGCAGACGCAGCGGCTCAAGCAGCAGGCCGCCATTCGCATGCGGACTCATGCTCATGCGCAGCTGCCCCTTGGGTGCGATGTCTTGATATTCCTCTGCGAACTCGCCGTTCTTATCGAAGAGTTCCTGCGGCTTGTAGCTCTTCATCCACTTCTCAAGCAGCTTCAAGTGCTCAGGCTTCTCGCGCAGTTCGGCAAAGGGGACCTGGTGCGCGCGCCACGTTCCTTCCACCGGCTTGCCGTCCACTTCCTTTGGACCGGTCCAGCCCTTGGGTGTGCGCATCACGATCATCGGCCAGATAGGACGGGTGAGGTCGCCGGTATCGCGGGCTTTCTTCTGAATCGCGCGGATCTCGTCATAGATCAGGTCGAGGGTTGCGGCCATCTTCTGGTGCATCTCCTCCGGCTCATGACCGCTGACGAAGATGGGCTTGTAGCCATAGCCGCGAAGCAACGCTTCCAGTTCGCCTTCGGGAATTCGCGCCAGCACGGTGGGGTTGGCGATTTTGAAACCGTTCAGGTGCAGAATCGGTAACACCGCGCCGTCCGTCGCCGGGTTCAAGAACTTGTTGGAGTGCCAGCTGGTGGCTAATGCTCCGGTCTCCGATTCGCCGTCGCCGACGACGCAGGCAACGATGAGGTCAGGATTGTCGAAGGCCGCTCCATAGGCATGCAGCAGGGAATAGCCGAGTTCACCGCCTTCGTGGATGGAGCCTGGAACCTCCGGGGAAACGTGGCTGGGGATGCCGTAAGGCCAGGAGAACTGCCGGAAGAGCCGCTTGATGCCATCGCGATCACGCTCAATATGCGGATAGATCTCGGTGTATGAGCCTTCGAGGTAGCTGTTGGCGACGATACCGGGGCCGCCGTGTCCGGGTCCGATGACGTACATGAACTTCGCCTGCGTTTCGCAGATGAGGCGGTTCAGGTGTACATAGATGAAGTTCAGGCCGGGAGTCGTGCCCCAGTGACCGAGCAGGCGCGGCTTGATGTCGTCGATGGTCAGTGGACGTTCGAGGAGAGGGTTGTCTTTAAGGTAAATCTGCCCGACCGAGAGATAGTTGGCGGCGCGCCAGTAGGCGTGCATCTTCTGTAACAGTTCGGGGGAAAGCGGATGCGGACGTGTCTCCTGCTGAAGCTTGGGGCTCATCGGTGCTCCTTTTTTAACGGACACTTACAAAAATTCGCCTTTGATTACTGTGACATGAAGGTTAGGATGCTGCATGAAGAGAACACAAAAAACGGTTATGTGATGCCCGGGCCCTGAGAACCGTTTCAAATCTCTTCGCTTCCGGATGAATCGCCTGTGGTCCATCCTCCACCCTGCAGACGGAAAAAGAAAGTGAAGGAAGAAAGATGACTGACGCCTACAGAAGGCTTTACGACAAAGTCCTCCGTGATGAAACATTCCGCGAGTTTCTCGATGCCGACCCCAGGGCCGCGCTCGAATCGATCGAAATCAACCCCACGCCCGAGATCATGAAGGGCGTCGAAAATACACTTAAGGCCATCCGCGAGATGCAGCGTGATTTCGGCATCGAGGATGTCGAAAAAGAGATATGCATTACTTAGACCAATCTGAATAATTTATTCAGATATGACTATGAATATCGTGTAGCTTCAGAATTCATTGTTGCGTTTATCGGGAGAGCTGTGGAAGTTTTTTCCAGGAAACAAAGAAAGGGATGCCACATGTCAACACTTCAACTGGTCTATGACAGGGCTCTTCTGGATAGTTCCTTCCGTGAACAACTTAGCAGCAATACCGAGCGCGCACTTGCATCGTTGGGCATTCTGCCAACTTCCGATATTGTCGATCGGGTTAAGCATGTTCTCACCGTTGTAAAGCAAATGCAGCAGGATTTCGGACAAAAATACTTTAATGATCCAGCTGTAAGCTAGTCTGAGGCTGGTATCACTTCCAGCCTCAGGCTTGTTCCCGGCCTGAGGCTATGTTTTTATGAGTCGTGTGGATATTGATCCGTTCAGTGCTGAGTTTAAGTCGATCGCGGAAAGCTCTGTAAGGCGTGCCGTAGCCAGTCTTGAACAGAGGGCCCCGCTATTAACGATACCCACGCTCAAATGGTTAACTACACACTGCGATATTCAGAAGCCCGAAGAATACTTCCTACATCCCAATGCGCTTACGCTTTTTTCTCTGCCCTGGTGGTTGGAGTTGAGTTTGCAACGGACGGTAGATTCTGCCTTCCAGGGCCGCCTGATGGAAGCTTCAACCAATCTCTACTACTTTGCTCGGATGCTCGACGATCTAATGGACGGCCATCCAACAGAGAAGTCCGGCTTACCTGCGCTCTATCCTTTTCTGCTCGACTTCCAACGCATATTCTTTGAATATTTCCCTGCTTCGCATGTTTTCTGGACTTGCTTTCACCGCTATATGGATGAAACCGCGGAAGCGGCGTCCGTTGATGCATCGCTTATCGAGATCGGCGAGAAGGAATTCCGGAATATCGCAGCGCATAAGACCATCGCGGCCATGGTGCCGGTGGCGGCAGTCTGCTTCCGGTACGGGCGTGAAGATTTGCTGCCCGCGTGGGAAGACTATTTTCATAGTTTCGCTTGTTGGCATCAATTCCGTAATGATCTGCTGGGCTGGAGCGGCGATGCTGAACGCGGAGCTGTTACCTGGCTTCTTTGCGAAGCGAAACAGCGCATGACGCTCGATGAGTCGCTTGCAATGTGGATGGGGCGCGAAGGGTTTGCCTGGGCCGGTGAGCGTCTTGCGGAGTGGATGGTAGAGATCAGGCAGAAGGCCGCCGTGCTCAACAGCTCGGAACTGCTGCGCTATCTTGATCTGCGGGATCGGCTTTGCACAGCGGAAGTCGGATTTCTTAAGCAATCTGCCAGCGCATGGGCGCGTTTGCTCGAGCCTGTTTCTGAGAAGCTCTGAGGCTGTTCATGCGGATATTCGAATTGCTCACTGCGGTCATCGATAACGACATCCCGGCTTGCTCAGAAGAATCACTATCAGCAATTTACGGACTGCTGGCGCAGCAGAATGCAATTTTGGCGAACCATGAAATTCTCTCGGCAAAGGCGCGCGATGAAATGATCGGCTCCCTGAGAGAGGAATTGAAGTGGAGGGCGCGTCTACGTAACGATCCTGCGAGCCTTCATACCGCGGCTGCGCAATGGACCACAGCTCAACTCACAATGCTTCGCAGGCTGGAGCAGGATCGTGACTGTCTGCAACTGCAACTTTTTGCAGGCTGTTCAATCGGCCAGATTGTCGCGATTGCGATCGATCTTTCGGATCGCCATGATGGCGCCTGCGCGGTGGCGATCCTGTCTTTCGCTGACGGCGGGAGACTTGTTTACAAGCCACGATCGCTTGATACCGAAAGTTGGTTCTACCAGTTCCTTATCCAGGTGAACGGGCTGACCCCTCCATTTTCGTTCGCGAGCCTCAAAGTCCTGGCACGCGAGAGTTACGGGTGGGTCGAGTTCGCCCTGCACCGCACCTGCGCTTGCGAAGTCGAGCTTTACGACTACTATCGCCACGCCGGAGCTCTGCTCTGCCTGCTCCGCTTGTTGCGAGTGAGCGACTGCCACTTTCAAAACCTGATCGCCTGCGGTTCGCAGCCGGTTCTCATTGACGCAGAGACTCTTTTCCAACCTCTGACCGATGGTTCGCACGATTTTGCAATTTCCAATACCAGCATGCTGCCGGCAATGCGGCGGCCATACGATATTGGTGCGTTGAGTTGCTCGATGCCACAGCAGATCGTTCTCGATTTGCCCGGTTTCGTATGCTCTCCCGTGACACTGAATCCGCGCGAAAATCTGCCGTTCCGGGAAGATCAGGCGCGTTCTCCACATCTTTTCGTTGAACAGATGGAGGAAGGATTCTCGGCGACCTGGCATTTTCTCTCGGAGCACCGCGCGCAGATTGCGTCCCTGCTTGACTCAGCGAGAAATCTGCCTGTGCGTGTTCTGCATCGTGATACTCCGGAGTATTACCGCCAGATTCTTCTATTCGCGCTTGGCATGGAGACAGACAGCACACTTTCGGCCGGGGAAGTTGAGGCGCTGAGAAGATGCGAGGTTCCGCGCTTTACGAGAATCGCGGATGAAAATCAGAACGGAGCTATTGTCTCCGGCTTCGAAGCAGTGCTGCAGGAAGTTGCAGTAATCGATGACGCCGGACTCGACAGGCAGTTGAGAATGCTCCGACTGCTTTGGACGATTTACGGAGGCATGCGGGGGATAGCGGACGAAGCAGTTAGAATGACCCCAGAATGATCGGGCAAGTCATTGGACATTATCAGATCCAGGAGCTTCTGGCTGAAGGAGCCATGGGCGTTGTTTACAAGGCCCGCGACCTGAACCTGGAGCGCTCCGTCGCCATCAAGGTGCTCAAGTCGAGTCAGACCTCCGACGAGCACGCCACCCGCCGCTTCATCCATGAGGCGCGGGCCGCCTCGTCTCTCGATCACCCCAATGTATGCACCATCTACGAGATCGAGACTGCGTCCAGCGGACAGCTCTTCATCGCCATGGCCTATTACGAGGGCGAAACATTGCGCCGCAAGCTCGCACGCGGTCCGCTGGTGATGGAAGACGCTTTGCAGCACACCATCGATGTGGCTCACGGCCTGGCCAAGGCGCATCGCCACGGACTGGTGCATCGCGATATCAAGCCTGAAAACGTCATCGTCACGGATGACGGCATTGCCAAGATCCTGGACTTCGGGCTGGTCAAACTCACACAGAACACACCGGCGATCCAACCCGGAGGCTACGCGGGAACGATGGCGTACATGTCTCCCGAGCAGATTCAAGGTTTCGCCGATCCGCGCAGCGATATCTGGTCGTTAGGGGTAGTGCTCTACGAGATGGTCACCGGCCGTCGTCCGTTCCAGGGGCGCGGCGCGGAACTGATGCTGGCCATCGAGACGGGAAGCTTCGCGCCTGTGACCGAATCGCGTGAGGGAGCTTTGCCCGAGGTGCAGCGCGTCGTTGCGCGTGCCCTTGCCAAGTCGCCCGAAGACCGCTACCAGCGCGCGGAAGAGATGCTTGCGCATCTGCATGCAGCGCGCCATGGCATCGATCTGCCGACTGTCTTCGGCGCTTCTGACGGAGCGAAGGGCCCAACGTCCATCGTCGTGCTGCCGTTTGGCAATGTCGGCGGAGGCGCCGACACGGAGTATTTCAGTGACGGGCTAACGGATGAGCTGATTCACCTGCTCTCTCAGTTGCAGGGTCTTCGCGTCGTTTCTCATACCTCGGCCTTCGGCTTCAAGGGGAAGGAGCGCAACGTTCGCCAGATCGCGGAGCAGTTAAACGTCGATACGATTCTCGATGGAAGTGTTCGCTGGTCGGAGAACAAGCTTCGCGTGACCGTGCAGCTGACCGACGCCCGTACCGGCTACCAGATCTGGTCGCAGAAATACGACCACGAGCTGAAAGACATCTTCGCTATCCAGGAAGACATCGCAAGCTCGGTTGCAGCGAAGTTCGAACGCAAAGAGAAAACCGGGCTTCCCCGGATGCATTCACGGTATGCGGGCAACGTGGACGCTCACGGTCTTTACCTGAAGGGCAGATACCACTGGGAACAACGCACGGAAGCGAGTTTCAAACTTGCATTTCAGGCGTTTCAACAGGCCATCGAGACCGATCCGCTTTGTGCCCCGGCATATTCAGGCCTGGCTGATTGCCATATCAGCTTTGGATACTGGGGAGTTGCTCCTCCACGTTCGGCCTGGAAAAAAGGACGGGAACTGGCATTTCAGGCTATGAGGATTGATCCCGGACTGGCCGAAGCCGAAATCTCTCTGGCAAAGTGCGCGTTGTATGACGATCTTGACTGGCGGGAAGCAGAAGAGAGATGTCTGCGAGCAATAGAGTTGAATCCTGCGCTTTCTACTGCGCACTTCGTCTACTCGATACTTCTGCTTCAACTGGGTCGATTCGAGTCGGCCATGTTGGAATTGCGTACGGCGAGAAGGCTGGACCCATTGTCTCCAATCGTCTGTACAGGGTTGGCATGGCCGCACTACTACGCTGGACGATATGAAGACGCTCAGGAACAGTGTGATCGGGCGTTGCAGCTCACGCCCGATCACTTTGAAATTCCCCTGTGCATGGGACTGATTGAAGTACAGCGCGGTCAATATGCTTCGGCGGTCACGTGGCTAGAGAAATGCGTCGCCCGATCCGGAAATAATGCCACACTGATGGGAATCCTCGGCTATGCATACGGGCTGGACGGCCGCATAGAGACCGCTCGCACCATGCGCGAGCAGCTTATCCAATTCGGTACGCAGCGGTACATCTCTCCCATGGGGCCTGCACTCATTTCCATCGGGCTCGGCGAACTCGATACCGCCATGGACTGGATGGACAAAGCCTACGAAGCGCGCGATGCCTTCCTGGCCTACGCACGCATCTTCCCGCCGTACGATCCGCTGCGCTCCACGCCGCGTTTCCGGCTGCTGCTAGAAAAGCTCGGCCTCGCCGGAGATGTAGAGCAGCTCACCACAGATCTCTATTAAGCAGCAAAGAAAATGGCGGCTCCGTTGGGAGCCGCCATTTTTATTACGACGCCTAAGCAGGCACGTAAACCGCAAAGCCGCGCGGCGGAGCAGGGAACTCGGCCTCGCCATGTTCATTGGTAGTACGCTCAGTGGGCTCGGCCTGGTCGTGGCCGTCCCATGCGACGGGAATGAATTTCTGGTTCGGCCACTGCGTTTTCACAGTTGTGCCGCTCCACTGGTTGCCGAGGTTGTTGAGCACGTAAATCAGGCCGGGCTGACCTTCGTGTCCGTTGCGCTGCATGATGTAGAGGTCGGGGTCGGCATGCAGGATCTGCGAGTCTCCGCCTGCATACCGGTGATGCACGTCGATCAGCGCATCGATGCCGTTCTTGGTGCCGGGCCGGGCGAGACCGAAGTTGTAATAATCCAGCCAGAAGACCGACGGGTAACCTTCGTGCACGAGGATGTAGCTATAGGCCAGCATCTTGTCGTTGGCGATAGCGATGCCGTCGTTCTCGAGGTCGTGATTGTCGACGAAGGTGACCGCGTGCATGGGCCGCTTGGCCACGATCACGCCATCTTCGGTCAACTTGCGCAGGTCGTAATTGGGAGTGTCGCAGACATCTTTCAGGCGATAGCGCAGAGGAAAATCGAAGGCGGCAATCTGGTTGTCAGAGAAGCTGTTCACCTTGCCCAGCCACTCGTCGATGCTGCTGTTGTCCTCCCAGTATTCGCCGACGACGAATGGGGTAATGTCTTTGCCGTCGCGCTGGTACTTGTACTTCGATATGGTGCCGACCATCCACGGACCGTAGCCCTTGACGAAGTCGAAGCGGAAGCCATCGAAGCCGAGCTGCTCGATGATCATCTGCGAGTACTCCATCAGCGCCATGTATACCAGCGGGTTGCGGTGGCAGAGGTGAGGAAAGCCCGCGAAGACCTCGCCCTCAAGCGTGGCCTCGTAACGGCTGGGGTGGAAGCTGTTCCAGTCGCGGGGAAACATACGGCTCTTGGGAGTGAACTTGGTCCAGCGTTTTTCGCCGTCGAGCGGATTGACCTCTTCCTCATCCGCGCCCGAGTTATGGTTGATGACCATATCGGCATAGGCGCCCATTCCATGTTCGTGAATGCTGGCGATAAGAGTTTCGAGCTCGCTGCGGTTGCCGAAGAAGGTTTTTACGCCGCCCTTCTGGTCGTAATCGCCGATGTCGAAATAGTCGTATGGGTCATAGCCCATCGAGGTTGTAGTGGCGGCTTTTGAAATCGGGGGAAGCCATAATGCGTTGAAGCCGGCCTTGCTCAGTTCGGGAACTTTCTCAGCAACAAAGTTCCACCATTCGCCGACCTTGTCTTCTTTGGCAGGGGAATCCCAGTAAAACGCCTGAAACATGACGCTCATGATTTGCAGTCTCCGGTTGTATGGTTCGCGTGAATGGGATGCGGAGAAATGCACAGGCGCTGCATGGGCCGGTTTTTACAGATGCCAGAAAGTTTTCAGGCGGGATGAAGTATTGGAACTGCGTGGCCAGGATTCCGGCCTGCACTCTTCCTTAGCTTCTATAATGAAGTGGATGTGTTGCCCTTCGGGGTCTTTGAGGAGCTTGAATGCTTAAGGAAATTGTCATCGGTTGCGCCGTTGCTGTGGGTGCGCTTTTTGTGCTGGCCACGGTCGCCTTCCTCCTCTTTTCACTGCTGCCGTCACCCACCGCGCGCCGGCTCATCAAGCGCTGGCAGGGCCGCCAGGCCGCCCGCTAACCCGCCAGGCGTTGCCGGGGTTTGAGGTGAACGCACGGCAATGTAAACTCAATCCAGTGGCCCTGTAGCTCAGGTGGATAGAGCGACGGTTTCCTAAACCGCAGGTCGGAAGTTCGAATCTTCCCAGGGTCACCATAAACCTCTTTAAAATGAGTAGTAGCGGTGTTTCCTGACGTCTATGCGATTTGCACTGAATCGCATAGAACCGCGCGCTTTTGCGAACGCAACTGACACCACTACTGACACCAGTTCATCTCCGAAAATTCAGATATCGAACGGCTTCGGCGTGGTTGTTATGAGGTCGTTATTGCGTCCTACAAATAGAGAGCCAGCGTTCGGGAAGTGTTCGCTGAATACTGAATCGTCGCCGCGGCTGGTCCGGTAGACGTGATGCTTGACGGCCAGGAGACAGAATTGATCGTATCTGTCTGCGTAGGGGATGAGCTGCCGTAAGCAAATCCATTTCCATCAATGGGCGAGGGTGGAGATAACACGGCGAAAGCTTACAGAGTCTGTATGCAATGCGCACAGTGAGCTTTGTAAGAACAGTACGATGCCGAGAACCTCACTCTCCTTGGGGACGAGTAAAGCGCTGCATCTTTTCGTAAAGAAGCCGACGCTGTATGCCGAGACGCTTCGCCGCATCCGACTTGTTTCCGCCGGACAGGATTAACGCACGCTCAATGAGATGTTGCTCCCAGCGTGCGATTGCTTCATGGAAGGGAAGGTCTTCCCACAATTTCAGGTCAGCTCCCGCATGCTGTGAGGCCGGTCGCAGGTAAGGGCGAAGGATCGCCTCAGTGACCGGTCGACCCGCAGCCTCTACCGCAACCTTGTTCATTAATTGTTCCAGCTCACGAACGTTTCCAGGATACGAATAGCTTTCAAGAGCCGCTTTCGCACCTGGATCCAGAATGGAAGGCGGCATTCGGTGCAGCGACGCGAAACGTTCCAGAAAGTAGTCGGCCAATGAGACGATGTCGGCCTTCCTTTCACGGAGTGGTGGAAGGCCGATGTAATAAGCATTCAACCGGTAGAAGAGATCTGAACGGAAGCGGCCTTGCTCGACTTCTTGCGCCAGGCTTCGGTTCGTTGCGGCAATGACCCGCACATTGGATTGCATCGGACGCATTCCACCGACCCGCTGGTAGGTCTTCTCCTGCAGGACGCGCAACAGCTTCGGCTGAACGGAGAGCGGCATCTCGCCGATTTCGTCGAGGAATAACGTGCCACCGTCTGCTTGTTCGAAGCTGCCGATGCGCTGTGATGCAGCCCCGGTGAAGGCTCCACGCTCGTGCCCGAAAAGCTCCGACTCGACAAGATCTTCCGGGATTGCGGCGCAGTTCACCGCGATGAACGGCCCTTTCACACGTTGGCTGTTGCGATGAATTACCTTCGCGACGACTTCTTTACCCGTTCCCGTTTCGCCTTCGAGCAGGATGGTGAGGTCCGTCTGAGCAACCTGGCCGACGCGCTTAAACGCTTCGATCCAAGCGGATGACTTACCGATGAGTTGTTCGCTTGAACCAAGAGATGCGGAGGGAACCGGCAATCGTCCATCCCGGAATCGCTCCTGTTGGAGACGGTCGAGGCTCCGCTGCAGTTCGACGTGTTCCAAGGCTCGATTCACGGTCGAGAGAACCGCATCGACATCGACTGGCTTCATCAAGAAATCGTAGGCCCCAGTTTGCATTGCCTGCACCGTGCTTTCAGCGTCGCCATACGCCGTGAGCACGATGATGGGAATGGAGTCTTGTCGCCCTTCCTGTTGTATAGCCTTGAGCACGTCGAGACCGCCGAGCGGAGACATGCGCCAGTCACAGAGCGCTACGTCTAGCCTCTCTGTGTGCAAAATGGCGATCGCTTCTTCGCCGTTCGCGGCTTGCAGGACATCGTGACCCTCGCTGCGAAATAGATCGGAAAGAGTCTCGCGCAGATTCTTATCGTCATCGATTACGAGAACAGTCGACATGTTTATCGTGGCTCCGCTGGAAATAGAATGCGAACAACTGCACCGTCACCTTCGTTGGCAATCGAGAGTGTGCCATGCATCGCGTGAACAATCTCTTGGGTAATCGCCAGGCCCAGGCCGGTACCTTTCGCGCGTGTCGTGAAAAACGGCTCAACCGCACTCTTGAGTGCCGCTAGGCTGAAGCCTCCGGCATTGTCCGACACTGTGAGAGTCACCTCTCCAGACTGCTCCTGGCAATCAACTTTGATCCAAGGCCGATCTGTTTTCTGCTCGTCGAGTTGGTGAATCGCATTCTCAATCAGGTTGTCGAAGACTTGTTCGAGTCGAAGGGGATCGACAGTTGCTTCCACATCATTCTGACCAATGAAACGCAGATTGATGTCCGCTCGGCGAGCACGCCACCTCACGACCGCGGATTCAGCGATCGTGCTGATCTCAGTTTTCACTGTGCTTAAACGGATCGGCCGGGACAAGTCGAGGAGACGTTCGATCATGGCATCCAGCCGGTCGACTTCGGCAAGAATCACGGTACTGCCTTGGGAAGAGAGCTCTTCTTGAGTCTTTCGCTGCGTCATTTGCGCCCGCAAGCGGATAGTTGCCAGTGGATTCCGAAGCTCATGGGCAACGCCAGCGGCTAGTTGACCGATAGCAGCGAGCCGTTCATTCTGACGGACGCGCTCCTGTAGCTCGCGTTCGCGGTCGATCTGCCCGCGAAGCGCGACGCCGAGACGGTCCAGACCGTCCAGGACACGATGGAATTCTGCGAGACGGACTGTTGGCGGATGTTGCTGCTGATTGAGGTCTGACTCCATCCAGGTTAGCCGGTTCAAAATGGCTTCTGTTCCTTGACCAACCTGTCGAAGGACGAAGAAGGCAAAGAGTACAGTGACACACGCAATCGCCCCAAAACCGAAGGCACTCCAGAGGAGAGCTCGCTTTCGATCTGATTCCGCGCCAGGAATGCGTTGCATCAACCAGGCAGAGCCAACAGGGGCGCCGGCACAGCTCGCTGTATCGCAGACGGGAACGGCGATAAACAACACAACATCGTGCGGACCATAGAACTCGTTTTGCTGGAGACTCTCAGCAGTGAAGGCCGCCGACGCGATGTTGACGATATCCGGCGTTTCACGAGCCGGGAGCGCTTTGGGGTCGCCCGGACCCTCATGCGTCGGGAAGGCATAACCCAATAACCGTTGATCACCTGGTCGAAAGAATCCACCTTCTATTCCAGTTTCGTCTTGCAGAACCTTGGCCGTGATTTGTTCAAGGCTTTGTTCTTCGGGTGATTGAGATCTTCCGCCCGGTGGCTTCGGCTTCTGTTCAGGTGGGGGCGGTGGAGCTATTTCCGTGCTGTTACCAGCAGGAGAGCGTTCGGGCTTCGGTGGTGGAGGCGGCCCAACTTCGACCCTTGTAATCGTCGCAGTTGGATTGGGGCGTGATTCATAAGCGGTCTTGAGCGATTTCGCGACCGCTGAAAGGTGCTTCTGCGATCTTGCAACAGCGTTTGCCTGTGTAGTGCGGAGAACCCATAGAAGGATCAGCAGGGTCCCGACCAAAAGAATGACGACCGTTCCCGCAAGCAAGGCAACTCGGCTCCGTAAGCTCGGCGCATGCCATGCGGAGATCATCGGCCCTGTTGTTTGCGTCTCTTTCATCGCAGTGTAGCCATGCAAATTCCGTTCCAAAGATTCCAGGGTCTATTTTCCGCGAAATGGCCTGGTTTCTGAAAAGGTGCCACTGGCTTGCGTTCGCTTCCCGTACATGTTGTTGGACGGATTCCGTACAAGAGGAAGACGGTGTACTGAGCGCGAGTGCCGTGAAACCCAAGAAAACACGGAAAAAGTGGGCGTTTTTGTATGGTTTGCACTTTGGCACGCCGCTTGCCCTAGAGCAGGTAGAGGTGCGGTCCCATGAATCATCAAATCCTTTCCATTCCACTCTTTCTCGCGGCAGTTTCTGCGGGCGCTCAGGCACCAGGGAATTCTCCGCCTCCCCCTTCAGCAGCTCAGGTAGCCGAAACCAGCCACATCGCACGCTTCGTAGCTGGACCTGGGGATCGGCTTCAAGGCCTCATGCTTCGCAATGGAACCTTCGTTGTTTTATCGCCCGGTCTTGCTCAGCGTATCCCGTCGACATTGAGGAAGAGCGCATCTGTGCAAGTAGCCGGGGACGAGTTCTCGTACTCGGGCAGCAAGACGATCCAGGCGAGAGCGATCACCATCGCCGGGGTCTCCTACGCGGACGACGCTCCGCGAGTCGGTCCCGGCCCTGCGGGAGGCCCGCCTGCTCCACCGCGGGAGCCTCGCGGCCGGCGCGACGATCCCCGTCCTTGCGACGCGCCCCTGCCCCCACCGCAAGGTGCGCCTCCCCCGGACGGCGTAACACCGCCTGCTCCTCCACCGCCGACACCACAAGGCCTGTAAGCAAGCTCTGTCGGCAACAGCATCCAACGGAGGCCTGCCACACGAAGTTGTGCAGCGGGCGCTTCCTCAGCTTACCCAAGGACTTGAACAATGCCTCCACCGAAGAAAGCCGCCAAGAAAGCGGCGAAGAAAGCAACTGGACATCACGATCCGCATAAAGCCGCGAAAGATGCCCGTCGGACCTTTGAGCATCTCGGTCGCGTGCAAGCGATAGCCAAGCTCACGAACTCTGAAAGCGAGACACTCGCCTTTCTCTCGCAAACTGCAGACAGGGCCTTTCGCGCGGGTCAATATAAGGACTCCGCAGACCTGTTGCGCGCCGCTGAGCATCTCTCGTTCGCTTCGCTTTATCGTGAAGCCACTGAAACTGTTGCTGACAACTTGAAAGCCACGATCAAAGACGAGTTCGACCATCTCCTGGAACGAGCCGAAGATCATGCCAATCACCACTCCGCTCCAAAGGAAGTTCATGCGTTGATGGAGCGCATGACTAAGGAAGCGAAGGCGGCTCTCAAGCGTGGATCGTATCGAGCGGCGCTTGAGTTCGCTCGAGGCGCCGAGGCACTCGCCCATGTCGACGAACTGAAGCCCGCTGAACTTTCGGCGGGCAAAGAGCAGAAGAGGCTTCAGGACTAGCTATGGCGGCGACAGCACATGACGCGGTTTCGCAAGCAGCGGACAAAAAACGCTCCAGCGTCCGCGCCTTGGAATGGACCAACTTCTTTCTTGCCGACGTGCAGGCGGGACTTGGTCCATTCGTCGCTGCCTATCTGGCAAGTATCGGCTGGCAAGCAGGCGCAGTCGGTCGCGCACTAACGTTCGGCGGAATTGTCACCGTTGTTCTCCAAACGCCAGCCGGATGGATCGTCGATCGCGCTACACGGAAGAGGCTCATCTTGGTCGCGGGGAGCATTGTTCTCGCTCTCGGCGCTGTTCTGTTCGCCCTCTCGGGACGCGGCAGTGTGGTCTATACGGCACAGGGATTGATTGGTCTAGCGGGACCTTTCTTAGGGCCGACCGTCGCTGCCATCACGATGGGTCTTGTCGGCAGCAAACTCTTCGATTGTCAGTTTGGCCGCAACCAGGGCTTCAATGCGGGCGGCAACCTATTCGCGGCTGCGGTGATCGCTGCCACGTCACACTACCTTGGCAATCGGGCGATCTTCTACGCCGTCGCCATCCTCGTACTTCCGACCATCATCGCGACCCTGCTGATCAAACGCGACGACATCGACTTTGATCTGGCACGCGGTGGCTGCGAGGACGGGAAGGCCGAGGGCGGTGACAAAGCTGTCCTGCTAAACCTCGCGAAAGATCGCGTGCTCCTGGCCTTTCTGGCATGCGCCTTTCTCTTCCACTTCGCAAACGCTGCCATGCTCCCGCAACTCGGTGAGCTTCTAGCTCACGGGTCGCCAAAAGCGGCTGCCCCCTTTATGGGTGCATGCATAGCGATAACGCAGATTGTCATGCTTTGCACCTCCGCTTACTTCGGTAAGTTCGCGAATCAGAATGGTCGCAAGCGGATTCTTCTTGCTGGGTTCGCGGTTCTCCCATTCCGTGCGGCTCTCTATACGATCTTCCACGCCGTGCCTGCTTTGCTCGCAGTCCAGATCCTGGATGGCGTTGCGAATTCGATCTTCGGGGTGGTCTCAATCCTCGTTATCGCTGACCGTACGCGCGGCACCGGACGCTTCAATCTCGCTCAGGGTGCTCTTGCAACCGCCGTGGGGCTCGGAGCCGCATTGAGCAACACCTTCGGGGGAACTTTGATGGAGAAGGCTGGTTATCGCACATCGTTTCTAGCTCTGGGTGGCGTCGCATGCCTCGCGACTCTGCTCCTCTTCTTCGCCGTTCCCGAGACCGTTCATGGAGCTACTAGTTCTCCGCAACCCGCACAAGGATAAGCGAAGTCGCCTTGTATGGATTGGAAGGATTGTTGTTCTCGCGGCTCGGCAAGGTCCGCAGAGAGTTGGTCGAGCAAGAAATCCCAAAAGACGGGTGTCGGCTTCTTTCGTGGAACTTTGTTCCAACGCCGACGGCCGTAGCGACAGGCCAGTTAATGCTGCCGCCTTCGCAAAGTGAGCATCGGCATCAACGTGCACTGAATGATGGGGAAGGGGCTATCCAACCGCTCCAGTTCTCGCGTCGTCCATCAACATCCTTAGCGTCCGTGCTGCTCCTTAAGCTTTTCTTAAGGGGAAAGCCGGTACTCTGTTCGTGTCGTCTCCGGGCTGTTCATAGACAAAGAGTCAGTGATTTGTAATTTTCTTTGGCGGAATCTTGAGGCAACATGAGTGGCGGGTTGAAGCCGAATCAGAAGGACGAGCTTAAAAGTGTAGGTCTTTTCTTCTGACCCCGCTGTTGTTCTGTCCCGTGGATCAATCATGAAAGTTCTTCTTGTTGAAGATGACAAGCGCATCGCAAATCTGGTCGCGCAAGGCCTACGGGAAGGGGGCCATGACGTAACGAATTCATACGACGGAGTTGAAGGTACGCTCCTGTTACTTAACAGCCGATATGATGTCGTACTGCTGGATATTAATCTCCCCGGAGTAAGCGGTATGCAGATATTAGAAACGGTACGTAGTCGCCAGAGTGTAGTTCCAATCTTGATGCTCACTGCGGTAGACAGCGTTCCTGATGTCTTGAAAGCATTCAATCTTGGCGCGGATGACTACATTGTTAAGCCGTTCCTTCTCCAAATATTACTCGCTCGAGTGGAGGCCATTGCAAGACGAACTCAGACTGTGCAGAATACGATTCTTCGGATCGCAGGCATCACTCTCAACCCCGAGCTTCGGGTTGCGTGGCGCGACGGACGCGAGATTCAACTTACGCAAAAACAAGCCAAGTTGCTGAAGGCGCTGATGCGGCGCAGTGGTCATTTAACTTCGCGTGAAGAGCTGATTGATGCAGCCTGGGAAAAAGGAGCTGATGTCAAAGGAAACACTTTGGATGTGTACATGCACGGCTTGCGAGCGAAGCTTGGCGACGGAGCTGAGGCCACACCGCTCATACGGACAGTCCACGGCATGGGGTACATTTTTTCCAGCGAGTGAAAGAATACGCATTTATCGATTAAGAGGAAATTTCCCGGCACAATATTCTCAGCGCTTGTTCTCTCTGCATAGCTCATGTGGTCAGGTGATAAATCGGTTTACCAAGTAGCCGAAAAGCTCAGTTGCAGTAAAGGTCGAGAGGTCGAAAAGATCTTCGTTGAAAAAATCGCCACGTATGCACAGCATCTGCCCCACTAAGGGGCACGTCTTGAGCGGCCGGCCGCCGCACATCACACGAAGAAATAACGATGACAAGCGTGGTGGGTCCGATGTAGTGGCGGACGCGTCATCCAATACTGCGCAAGAACAAATCTGCCTTCCATTGGAAATGCGTATATCTATCCGAAGCAAGTAGCATTGGGGCGTGAAGCTGTCACTGCTTGATGAGAAAGCAGCATTGCCGTTACAGTGTCGTAGATTGAATATCGCCCTGGATGTTACGAGAGGCCTTCTAGGGAGGCATCGAACCTCGCGCTTCCACTCTAGTGCTGGGGATTCCCCTGGGCAAAAGCTGAACATCTTAAGGAAATCTGAAAGCCTTTTTAAATAGGTGTTTACAGGGAGATGAAGGGCATTCGGCATACTAGCAACAGTGTTCAGCAATGTCTCGACTGGAGCCGGTGTTTTATATGCAGCGCAATTTTAAAATCCCGGCCAAACTGAGAAGGCTTGGATATTTGTTGCTCGCATTATTGGTTTTAAGCTGGGGCACTGCTTCAAAGGTGTCGCTTTACCACGTCAAGCTTCAGGGCGGAAAGTGCCCTCTTGCAAAGCTTCTCTCTGAGGCGGAGCGCGCGAACGCCCCCTCTGTAGTTCCCGGTACATTGGACGTTCAGTGGCCGGGAGACAGTTTGAATACTACTGAGACCTGGAGCCTCGAAAATCCAGATCCAGTGCAGGATGCAGACCGGCTGCATGCCTTCGCTTCTTTCCCGGATAACCACTCCCCGGCTTTTCTCCCTCTTCGACTCTAAGCCAAGTCCTCATACTCACATTTGACATCGATTTCTTGCTAGCTCTATGAGCCATGCTCGCTCGTATGCGGGTTAGTGTCTGAAATCTCTTGCGTGCACGAAGTAGAGCACTGGCGTCTTGCCGGTGCGTCAGCCCCCGCATGCCAGATCGTGGCTGCAGGCATCACCGTCAACATTTCGATTCGTTCCCTTAACCTCATTGGAGAGCCATTCAGTTGAGACATAAATTGCTTTTCTTGTTAGGAATCGTCTGCTTGCTCGTACCGGGTCAGACTACATTTGCGCAGACAGCAGGTACAAAAGTTAGTGGCACCATTGTTGATTCCTCTCAGGCTTTTGTTAGCGATGCCGTCGTGACATTGACGGACTCACACGGCAACTCTGCGGCCACCGTAAGCAACAATGCGGGCGTCTTCACTTTTGATCGCGTCCAGCCAGGTGCGTACAAGATAGCAGTCGAAAAAGATGGTTTTGCCGCTGCGCGCCGCGACAATCTGAACGTGACACTTGGAGCAACGTTGGCGGTAAATATCCAGATGCAGCTAGCCAGCAGCATGCAGTCTGTTACCATTAGTGCTCACATGATGAATGGTGTGACTACGCAGCCGTCACAAGAGCAACTCTTTGAGTCAGGACAGAGCACCCGCACCCTTGACCGCAGCCAGATGGACACCCTTGGTCCAGTAGCCGGCGCTGGGCAGATCCTCTCACTGACACCTGGGGCTAATGTGACTGGTTATGGCAACACCGGGGCGCAGAAATATTCCATCATGATTAACGGCATCAGCCAGGGATGGGGCGGCTATGGCGGCTTAAGCACTTCGGGGTCCCTCGCAGTCACTTTCGATGGTATCCCGATGTCTGACCCTGCCACAGACTTGTGGCAGTCGGACATGCTGCCAGTCTCACAAATGATTCAGAATACGAACGTGACCTATGGATCTGGAGAGCCGGCTGACCGTTGGTATAACAATATTGGCGGCGGCATTGACTTCACTCCTGTTCAGCCTACCGATCGCCCTCATGCCACGGTTTCAGTTGCCTACGGCAGCTATCAGCAGAAGCAGCTGAGCTTCAACGCCAGCTCCGGCCTGTATCACGGATGGTCAACCTTGCTTGCAGGAGGAGGCGGGCAGGGAAATGATTTTCGCACCGGTATCGGTGACGGATTTGCCAGCCCGTCAAAGGACTTTGCCCTTTACTCAAAAACGCTCAAGTCGGTCGGTTCGAATAGCTTTGAGCTCGGTGGCTATTACGCTCATAGCGGGAGCTATCGCTCGCAAGTAACTCCAATCGTCGCAAATCCTCTTATCACGGTGAGTGGCACGCCGGGTATCGGCGAAGTTTACAGCGAGCAAACTTCTGGATATTACAGTACTCTTCCGTATAACAGCTACAACAAGTACGACACCAACGATATGGCCATAATCTATGGGCGTGAAACTATGCATCTGGATCCGCTCACCACGTTACAGAATACGTCGTGGTTTCAGCGCATCGACCGCACGCATTACCGCACGGATGATGTCTATTCTCCAGGAGCTCAGCTGCGAGAATGGAACGATCCGCATACTGACACGATAGGTGACCGGCTTTCTTTCAGCTCATTGCTTCCCAAAAACACGATCAGTGGCTCTGCATATTACATCCATGCGCTCTACAATACGCGGAATAATTTTTACAATCCGGCAGATGGCGGATCGAAAACTGTAGCGAACATCGGCGGCAAGGTGCGCTCGTCATACTTCAATCAGGACGATTTCGCCATTGCCTTGCAAGATGACATCCACCCGATCGATCGAATCCACATTACGCCGGGAATTCGCTATGTGGGCTTTACCGCAAGTTTTGCTGACCATGCCCAGCAAGACTTTACGCTTGGGCCAGGAGCGATCTGGGATACCGCTTGTCGCTATAACGGCGAAGGTGAAAGCTACACAAACGGCGTAAACGATCAGGGCGCCTGTCCCGCAAACAGCCAGAATCGTAGCGGAGTTGAGCCATCCATAGACGCTAACGCACAAGTGCTCAAGTGGTTGGCAATATATGGTGGGTACGCAGAAGCGTTGCGTGCTCCAGAGCTCGGCGGTGGTGGCGGTGTCTTCCAATCAGTTGATCCAAGCAGCTATCACCTGCAGCGTGGCAAGTATGGACAGGTTGGTTTTAAAATCCACACAGACGGCAGTGGATTTAAACATAATCTTCTTTTTGGCCTCGCCTACTTCCATAACAGCTATGAAAACCAGGAAATCGATACTTCTTTAGCTAACGGCGACACGATAGACTCGAGCGGGAGTTCGCTCTTCCGCGGCGTCAACATGTATTTCGACGACGATCCGATCGAACATCTCACCATCTTCACAAACGCCACTTTTCAAAGCTCGAAATTCACAAATTATGTTACTGGTGGCGTGAGCTATAACGATCTTCCTGTTTCATATGTGCCAAATGCCACGTTCAATTTCGGTGCTACGTATGACTGGGCAGCAAGATATCGTTTGCATATCCAGCCAACGTTTTTTCTGCAGACAATAGGAAGTCAACACATATTTGACAACAGCACTGGAACGCCAAGTCAGACGACGATGCCCTCTTATACAACTGCGAACTTCTCTGTAAAAGTTCCTCTTAAGCGGTTTGATGTCACCTTCAATGCGTCAAATCTGACAAACTCAAAGTACAACGAGTATGAGTACATATCCGCAGGCAGCTATTTCGGTACCAGTGCTTACACCAGTGCGCCTGCGAATGAACAATCGGGGTATCTGCTTGGGTATCCCGGAGCACCTTTTACAGCTTACGGATCGGTTACCTATCACTTCTAACGTGAAGAGTCTTCCTCTGGCGTCAGCGAATGCTGGCGCCATTTTTTAAAGGGAATCTAGATTGAGGATGGGCGCTTATCCGATTGGGCGCATAATCGTTTGAGGCAGTGAGGCCTGGTATTCGAAGGTGCGATGCCAAGGTGGCGAAATGGGACATCTGTGATGAACGCCCTCTCCATTAGCGCTGAAAATGTGCTCTCGTCCTCGCGCATCTCTCGCGTGCAGGACACCAAGCGAGCTGGCCAACCAGACCAGCCGCGGACAAAATTCAGCTTGTTTCAGGAACACTGAGCCCTTCAGAGGGTTTGAGGCCTGAAGGGAATTAGAAGCCGGAAAGGAATGCGTCCCGGAGCCGAAGCACGAGCCGGAAGCACAGGCAGACTTGTTTCCATTATCGGGCTCACCCGAAGAAGCGATACACGTTCCTGCTTCATCGGATCAGCCCTTCTCGCGGGAATTATTGAACGGTGAACGCGCATTCCTTTTCGCGCTTTATTTCACTGGAGTGAAGATTGCGATTCTGGGCGCAACCAACAAGCTGGCGTAGGCGACAAACACCTTGTGTGTGACGGGATCGACAGTGAGCGTATGTGCCCCATAATGAGTGTGAATGCGATCCAGGACTTGATATGTATCGGGCCCGTCTTGCTGAATTACCGTCAGCTCTCCGGATATGCCTGCGGAGTAAATGCGACGTAAAGCCGGATCGAACGCCACCACATCGGGTCCGCCACCGATATTGAGAGAGGCGACAACGCGATGAGCATCCAGATCGAAGACCACCAGTGTTGCATTCTTCGCGCACACTGAGAACAGACGGTGCAGCTTTGTATCGATCGCCATTCCTGTCGGTCCCAGGCATGGATTCAGAGACCACTGCCCGGCAATCGCTCTCTTAGTCACATCGATCGCCACGATCGACCCATTATCGGTAAGGTTCTGATAGAGCCAACCAGTTTTGGGATCAAGAGAGGCAGACTCCGGCTTGCCAGGAAGAGGAATGGTCCCAACGGGTACGCGCTTTAAAGGGTCGATCAACGTTGCCAGCTTGGGATCGCCGCTTGCTACGTATAAAAGTCTTGATGATGGAAGATACTGGATTGCATCGGCATCGTCCGCTACAGGAATAGTTGCCTGCAATGCCAACGATTGCGCATCGAAAACGTCTACCTTGTTTTCTTCACTACGCGTAACGAAGGCGACGTTCGTGCCTGGCAGAAGTACGACTCCGTGTGCGGAGCCACTACCATGCTGTACCGATACAGAACTGCTGAGAAGGTCATGCGGGTTCAAATCGATTTTAAAAACGGAACCGGTCGACTCGCTTGTGGCAAAAAGCGTGTTACCGGCCAACGTCAAATAATCGAGAACGTTCAGTGTGCGTTCCTTGGGCAGTTCGATAAAGCCTTCGAAGCTCATGTATTTGGAGTGACTCGGCTTACCGATATAGGCCAGATAAACCACAATGCTGCCCGCCGCCACGATTCCTGTGATCACCGTGAACAGGAACGCTCTCAGCACGATCGTTCTGCTCGTCTTTGTAGTGCGGGGCGGTTCGTCATTAAAAGGTGCAAAAGGCATGATGGCGCTCCATAGGGAATGATTCGGTTGAAGTTTCCGCGGAGGCATTCGATTTGCTCTTAAAGAGTGGCCTCTTTGCCTGATCCACACGGGGCTCTGCGTTTACTTACGATGGAATAACACTGACGATCTCTTCGGCTCTCGTTTGCAGATTGAGGAAAGCCGAAAGCATACGATCGCGATTCTGACGCTGGATCTTTCTTTTGATTGGGGGAAATTGTGTTAGTCGGCGTCTGCGATCAGCCTCTTTTAAGTCTGTATGGACAGCATGGACCTGCGACAGAGTTGACCACATCATCGGCTCTTGTGGCTTCGCGTTCCTGAAAGCCTGGCCGCATGTAAGCCGGATCTGCAAAGACTCAGGCAAGAAGCAAGTTGCCTTGTTCGCTTGGCCAGACCGGTCTTACTTCAGCCGATGAGAATAATAAGACGGATCGCAGCATATGCAGTCCAACACACTATCCAGCGCACATTCCATACGATGGCTCGATTATCGAGAATCTCCATGCCCTTATTGTTGCGGGTTTGCGACCTCTCTGCTGTCAGGAAAATCTTAGTCACCGTCAAGATTTGTATGGATGCCAGCTCATCATTCATTCATAGCTTCGGAGGCAGACGAGCAAGATCTTTCAGGTAAAGTCTCGATCTAGAGCGGCCGTGAAGCCAATACAAAAGTTCACAGCGTCTATACAAAAACTGACCGATTGCCATGGAGCGATATTGTTTAATTCATCAAAGCAGATGCTGAACACGTGCCCCTAAAGCCCATTCGGGGAGGGGTAGCAAGACGGGCCTTCCCAGAAGTTTACGCACAGCACGAGCTGGAAACCTTCTATGAATAATCATCCAAGGGCAGAGGCGGAACGTAGAAGACTCAATCCTTTGTATGCGAACTTTAGCGACGAAGCTTTGCTGGAAATCAGTTCCGACGAGCTCATCGATTCCGAGACGGAGTCTGAGCGCGAAAAGCGAGGTTTGCTGCGCAAAGATGATTCCACCCAAGCGCATGCTTCCAGAGAAGAGATTGCTGTATGGGAAGGGGAAACCGTGCAAGATGTTGTGCAGGCTTCCGATGTGCTTCGACGGACGGAGATTGGAGCGAGCGTCGAGAGTCTTCATCTCCAGCCAACCTCCCGACAATGTCAGGTGAGTGCGCCTTCAGTGAAAGCTGCCGTCGGCATCGGGAGTGACGATGATGCTGTGAAAAGATTCGATAATCGCCTGACAGATTCTGAAGATTCAGCGGATAGACACGCAGCAACTCGAAAGAGATGGCGCTGCAGCATCGTGACGATCTCCGTGGTACTTCTCGTGACGGTATTCATCATCGCAGCCTGGTGGTCGCATCCATGGACCGTCCTGAGAATATGGGGCTTGGGTCTGGCAGTAGTTTTTCAAGGACTGGGCATTGTCGCGCGTTGGCAGCTTGGCTCGTCATTTGCGGGGAGGGCCGAAGCCCATACCCTCGTAACCAACGGGCTTTACGCTCGTATTCAAAACCCGATTTATCTGTTCAGCTCGATCGCCCTGGCAGGCGTGCTTTTGTACTTGAATTGTCCAGTCGCGGCAATCGCATTGCTGGCAGTATTGATCCCGGTGCAGATCGTGCGAAGTCGAAAGGAGCGTGAGGTCCTTGCCGCACGCTTTGGTCGAGCCTATGAAGAATACCGAAAGCGTACGTGGATCTGAGGAGCATTGCGGTACGCAAGAGTCCAACACCTATCTCTATCTTCTCGTTAAGTCCCGTTGTTATAACCGACGGACCGCTAGAAGCACGAGCCCTGATGCTCACGAAGTTGCCGTCGTTCCCGCCGATGGCGAGCACGTCGGTGCACGATGACTTTAGCTGGGCGCCGGAGCTAACATAAGAGAAGCGTCTCGAGACGCGGAGAAATGATTTTGCAAAGCTCAGATAGAACGATTGACCGTACGAACCCTTGTCTGCTCATCGTGGACGATGATAAAGACCTGTGCGATCTCGTGGCTCGTTATCTGGAGCCGGAGGGATTTTTACTGTCGGCGGTGCACACAGGCGCAGAAGGTCTGGAAAGCGCGGTTGGGGGGGGCTTCCAGCTTATTGTGCTCGATGTGATGTTGCCAGACAAGAAAGGGTTCGACGTATTGCGGGAGATTCGAAACCGTATTCGTACGCCTGTTCTCATGCTTACCGCAAAGGGTGACGAGTTCGACCGGGTTCTCGGCCTTGAGCTTGGAGCTGACGACTATCTGCCAAAGCCATTCAGCCCGAGAGAGTTGGTGGCCAGGATCTCGGCTTTACTTCGCCGCTCCGGCTGGCAGGCGGAGGCCACCGGCGTAGCACGCCCCCCGGTGATTCGCTCAGCGGATATTGAGTTGGATCTGGCAGCGCGAACAGTATTGAAGTCTGGGCAGTCATTGAAGTTGACATCTGCGGAATTCGATCTGCTTCACGCATTCTTAAATGCCCGCGGCCAGGTTCTCACTCGCGAAGCTCTTGTCCAGGAGGTGCTCGACAGAAAGTTCTCGCCCTTCGATCGCAGCATCGACCTTCACGTCAGCAATCTTCGCCGCAAGCTGGGCTTACAGGGCGATGGAAGCGAGCGAATTTGTAGCATCCGCGGGATAGGTTACCTGTACGCGTGGCCGGCGTCTGCGTCTTCTATGTCAAGACCCTGAGTAGGCAAGGGCGCCGGCCCACGATCAAACATCGTTCGCTTCGTGGGCCCGCGCTTTCAGATGCGCATGACTGAGGTCAGAAGTGTTGGGGTGTTTACGGTATATAAGGTGGTGCAGGACCTGGCGGTACGGATTTCGGAGCATTCTTCGTGACCTTCCTGCCCAGAAATTCTTGCAGAACTGCAGCGCCTGCCCTTCCCGCGATGCCAACAGCCGCACTTGTGAAGACTAGATTGGCACCACGATCGGCATGCGGGTAGTAGGCGTTTGAGAGAGCGCCCGAGACCATTGTTCCCAGCAGATAAGAGTAGTTCGGCATCGTCTTGCCGCTATCGCTGCGCGCGACGAAGGCACTGCTCACGGCATGAATCAGGCGTGATTTGTTTGTTCCCGTTCCCTGGTAAAAGTAGCGCGGATCCTGATGGAACAAAGAAGCAAAGACGTAGTGGTCGAGAAAATCGCTCGAACGCCCGTCTCCGAATTTTGCGGCCCATCGCTTGGCATAGCCGGCTGCGCCTTGTCCATAACCAGCATAAGAGTTGTTCGCCTGTTCGATGCCGGCTGTTGCGGTAATTCCGACAAATGAAGTCCAGTCGAGCGTATCGTGTGCGGCCAGTGATAGCTTCTGTCTTGACGTCATCGGAGCAGCGTTTTTTTCGTAGCTCACATAAAAGTTAGGCACAATGCCAAGGAGTCGCTGCTTTTCCTCCTGTTTGATTTGCTCTGCCGCGATCACCTCGGTAGGGCGAACAGTCACCTCTGTGATCGCCGAGCCGACGGATAAGCTTATGTCTGGAATCATATAGAACTGCTGTTCCGAGACAGAAATGTCCCCGGATGTGTAGGGGGCAAATCCCTTGGCGGTGACGACAACCAGGTACGACCCCGCGACGAGGTTTGTAAACGCAAACTCGCCGTTTGCTCCCGACGTTACCGTTTCTAATGTCTTTCCATCTTTCCGCGTCAGGCTGACTTGAGCGCCAGCCACAATCGCCTTTGTCGTATCTTGAACCGTCCCCGAAATGCTCGCTTGTCCAGTAGTGGATGCGCTTTGTGGGTCGTTCTGCGGTTGAGGAGCATCCGGAAGGGGGTCATTGGCGACTGATGCCAAGGCCATCTGTTGCTGAGCCGTGGCCGCAACAGGAGAACATGACACTAGCACGAGTGCACATATCATCGCGGCATGGGATCGAGAGATTCCTCGTGTCCGCTTACTAAGCACCTGTCTGGATACGAAGCGTGGTATTGAGTCGCGACACTTGAAAGGGGGCACTGTGATGGAAGGGAAGTCTGATTTCTGCACGGTCATCTATCTCCACAAGGTCTTCAAAGAATGGGGCATCGCTAAGTGAATTGGCGGTCTTGCGCTAAGTCTTGCGGATAGGGAAATGCCCTCCGCGCGAGGTCTGACGCACACCGGAGGAAACGAGGTGAAGCGCCCTACAGTCCTCACAAGGGTTCGTGAATGGGTCTCAGAAGCCCCTCCGATCCTGGCTCACACTCAGGCGAAGGTCTGTAGTCTCATGTTCTTCACACTATGAAAAATGCGACTTGCATGCTGTCAGGAACCGTGAGGCATTCGTAAAGTTTTGTATTTCTTCGACGATTGATCTCGCATGCATGTCAACCCAACATCTGTCAGGATTTGTGTCGCTTCTGTGTAGATTTGTATGGATTGTTTGCCGGTCGCAGCAGCGCATTCCGGCTTGGTGTATATACCGAGTGTGAGAAGCTCGTGTTCAGGGGAAAAGCTGTGAAGTCCAATCTCAACGCCAGGCTGAATAGACTTAAAGCGAAGGTGCCTGTGCACCGCTTCTTTTTCAAGATTTTCGTGTGGTTTTGGGCGACGGTTCTCGGAATGTTTCTGCTGTTCTGGCTCAGTTATATGTTCTCAGGTCTGAAAGAGGTGAGTACCCCGAATATGTACGCTACGGTCGCCCCAGTTCTAGCGGCGGAGGTCGTTCACTCCTACGAGTCCGCTGGACCGAAGGAGTTTGCCCGATTTACGCGTAGCAATATTGATGACCGAGACCGCAAGCTCTATCTGCTGGATGGCAACTATAAAGATGTCCTGGGACGCCCGATTGAGGATGAGGGACTTTACACCGCCAGGGCCGCCAAGCTGAACCGCCTGATTGTTTATCGCGATCACATCGCAGCTTTCAAGGTAGTGTCCCCTACAGGCCGCCCATATATCCTTCTTCTCTACATTCGATCGGATCTGGGAGAATTGGGTTCATTCCTGGTGGGGCAAGGTTTCCCGTATGCCGCAGGGATGGTTCTTTTTGTGAGTCTATTCTCGTTGTTGCTTGCCTACCACATCGCCTCACCTGTTCATAACATTCAGTCCGCGGCCAGGAGTGTTGCGACGGGCAATCTGAAAGCGCGAGTTGACCCGGCGGTTTCAAGGCGGCACGATGAGTTGGCTTCACTCGCCGTCGACTTCGATTCCATGGTAGATCGCCTCGAAGCGTTGATCCGGTCCCAGAAGGAACTTCTTAGTTCGGTTTCGCATGAGGTGCGTTCTCCGTTAGCCCGCATCAACCTTTCTCTGGCAATTCTGAGAAGGGAATACGCAGGAAGATCAGAGGATGTATTAGATCGCCTGGAAAGCGATGTGGAACGTGTCGACTTGTTGATGACTCAACTTCTGACACTCTCACGGCTTGAAGCAGGTCTGTCATCTGCGGAGAGAGAGAATGTGCACATCCGCGAGGTTCTGGAAGAGGTGACGGCCGATTGCAACTTTGAAGCACAGGCGTTCGACAAGGCCGTGACTTTGTCAGCCATGGATGAGATATACATTAGCAACGCGGACGCTTATGCCCTCAGAAGTGCCTTCGAAAACATTACTAGGAATGCTGTTCGATTCACGGCTCCCGGCACTAGGGTAGAGGTTGCACTAAAGGTTGAAGAACGAGCAGAAAAATTATTTGCGATGGTTTCGATCCGCGATCATGGCCCGGGAATTCCAAACGAATCACTCGAAACTATCTTTCATCCCTTCGTGCAGTTAGCGAGCAACGATCCATCTGGTGAGAGCCACAATGGTTTAGGGCTCGCGATCGCATCAGAAGCCATCCGCATGCATCAGGGGCAAATCAGGGCGTTGAATCTACCGAGCGGCGGTCTGGAGGTATCTGTGAGCCTTCCTGTAGTCGACCGTTTCTCGCCTCACATTCATGTGTAGGCTCAAAATCCAGTCCTCCAGTCGACAGTAAAATAATAGGAGCCGCTTTCTCATTCGATTCTGCATAACCCCTTCGTTTCGCCTGCTAGCTCTACAAGAGAATCGCTTTGCATACCCGGGACAATGCTGTGCGAGTGCCGTCCGCGGGTTTTGGCATCTCGGCCGATGACCTCGGAGGTTTTAGGCGCATCCCTCTCTTACAAATCCTTACAGTTAGCTAATTGATCCATACCGCACTCCCGTCTTCAAAAAACGAAAATGGGACAGCGGAGAAGAGATGATGAGATGGCTGTCGGGAATGCTCATGGAAGTGCTCTTCCACTTGCTCCGACTGATTGGCGCCCGTACAAGGCTCCACGGAAAGAGCGTTAGAAGAGACGACTCGTGAGTGATGGGGTTTAAAAAGTAAAACTTAGAGGGCCGCAGTAGACGAGGATCTATCAGGAAGTTGTGTCTCGCCACTCATGCCGCAATGAAGCTGTGTTGCGAATGGGGCACCTGGCTCATGATCGAGTGCTCTGCGTCGATCAGAAGTTGCGGCTGCCACTTCTGAATGTAATGACTGGTGTGGAGTGCGGTGATGAATCTCGTTTCGGCAGATAGGCTTGCTATGTCCTGTTGCATCTCGTGCCATACAGGTTCCGGCGAAATGGCTGCTCCGGCGCTATTTCTTCGTTTCTGGATCAGGCACTGGAGTGCTGTGCCAGAACGCAATCTTCCAGGCACCCGAGCGCTCTTCCAGAAAAACCGATTCCAGCCATCTGCGATTCCTGGTGCCAGCTGATGGTGAGGTCATGCTTCCATCGTTGATGTAGGCGATCCAGGCCGCTTTCCCTGTGATATGGACATCGGGATCTGTGACACTCCAATGGAAGGTCGTTCCCGAGCGCCGCGCTTGTTCGAGCTGACCTAGAAGGCTGGCGGCGTCAAAGCGCTTTCCTCCGTCAAAGATGTAAAACCCAGGCTCCAGGTGAGACTGGAATGCGCGCGCATCTCCGCCTTCAGCGGCTTTGAGGGTGTCTGACACTGTGTCTACAACAGCCGCTCGGGCGTGATCCTGCGCGGATGACGTCTGCGCTGATGACGGGACTAGGCTGCCTCCCGCAAGTGCAAGAGCCGAAAGCATGATGGCAGTATGGAGGCGAGACTGAGTCAGTCGATAGTTAGGCATGTTGGTTCGATGGGGAAAAGGAAGAATCGAAAACAGCTTCATGCGACAGAAAGGCCACGAAAACTGCCTTTCGCGACGAACGAAAGCAGAGAAGGAGCAGCGACAACAGGTCTAGCTTTCTGCTCAAGCCGTACAGTATCAGCGCTGCGAGAAGAGAAGGAGGCCCTGGCTCGCGGTGACTACAATGTCTGTTGGTGAGAGCAGGTCGATCGCGTGGCCCTGACGCTGATCGGGCACATTCACATGCCCTATGATCTTCCCGCTCTTGGGATCTAGCTTTACAAGCCAGCCCGGCGACCCTGGGTCCTGGCCCATGGGGCTCATGCTTGCCCACAGCGCTCCGTGCGCGAGTACCAGCGAGTAACATCTCCCAAGTTGATCGATTGTTCCGAGGAATTTTCCATTCAAGTCGAACTTTTCAATGCGCCCATTCTCTCGATCGGCAACGTAAACGACACCATTTGAGGCGATCTGGATCGCGTGCGGAAGATGAAACTCGGCGCTTGCTGTGCCGGCGTGTCCCCATTCCCGTAGTTTTTTGCCGTTGGCCGAATACTCAAGGACACGGGCATTGCCGTAGCCGTCAGTGATGTATACGTTGCCGGCCGGGGCAAACGCTACATCCGTGATGCCTCGAAACGGGCTTCCGGTGTCAGGGACGGGTTCGACAGAGATTGTAAGAAGCTTCTCTCCCACTGGCGAATACTCGATCACCCTGGATGATCCCGCATCCACAGCCCAGACATTGCCCTTTGCATCGAGCCTCAGGCTATGCGGGAGCGTGAAGTCTCCAGCGCCCCACGAGCGCAGAAGATTGCCTCGCTTGTCAAAGACCAGAATGGGGTCAGCTTTCGTACCCCGCTGAATCACATACAGGTCTCCACTCTTCGCGGCGGCTACTCCAGATATAGATCCGACCTCCCAGCCGGGGAGCGAAGCGTGCAGGACCAGCCGCTGCTCCCTGAGCGACAGGACGGGAGAGCGCTCAATTCGTCGAGCGAGTGCGATGTCTGAGGTCTCAGTGGATTGCTGGGAAAACGAAGCGCCTGGCGCCGTAAGGAGAGTGAGGCTGAAAGCCAGGAGCCAGCGGAAGCGTGGACTTTTCACTCGATAAGAATATCTCGATCTTTGCGATGTTTTATTGGCACGTATTGCGGTGACGTTGTCCGGAAGAGGAAGCTCTTGGAGAATGCAGCAAGGCATCAGATGGCAGTGAGAGTAAGCAGGCGCGCAGCGGTATTGGATTGCGGCGCCGAAGCTGAACTCATTCTTCAGAGGTGACCTTCCTATGCAAGCGCGTCACGGATTTTTCTGCACATTTATAGGTGTCCTTAGCCTTGGTTTGTCCGCAACCATGAGCAGCTGTAGCTCGGGTTCGGCGCCGAAGGTTCTTCCTGGCCAAATCACGCTGGTGAACAACCGCCTCATGCGGGATGGTCAACCATGGGTTCCCCACGGCTTCTTCCAGGTCGCATTCCAGGCGTCTCCGAACGAGCAGAATGTGCCTAACTTCGAAGCCCAGGCACAGGCGAACTATACGCCGCTGGAGTATTCAAACATGGTGAAGGCAGGCGCCGATTCTGTTCGAGTCATGCTTGGACAAACCGTCGGGGATCCGCAGAATACACAGTTCTACTCCAAGGATTTTGTGAATCAGTTCATCGCTGCGGTTCAATCGGCGCGTAATGCCGGCCTCACGGTCATCGTGAGTATTCAAGACGAATCGATCGTTCAGGATCAGAACCCGACGCCGCTGCCGAACGATGCGACGCAACGTGTGTGGGCTCAGCTCATGCCCGCGTTCAAAGACGATAAAGGGATTGTGCTCGAGTTATTCAATGAAGCCGGAACAGGACCCACCCAGGTACCCACGGCTACCGACTGGCAGAACTGGGCAGCGGCGATGAACGCAACGATCGACAGCGTCCGCTCCGAAGGCGCAACGAATGTGGTTGTTGCCGATGGCCTGGCTCATGCAGGAACGCTCTCAGGAGCACCCGATCTGACGGATAAGTTGAATTCGGTGGCCTATGCCTCTCACCCCTACACCTTCAGTGCAGACAGCGAAAAACCCGCCAATGAGCAAAGCTTCCTCGACGTCAGCTTTGGTAACTTCGCAGCAAACCATCCAGTGATCATTACAGAATGGGGGCAGGGATATTATTGCGGACCCACGAACCCCGGCTTCCTGATTTACTTCCTCAACTACCTCCAGCAAAAAGGTATCGGCCTCGAAATGAGCTTTTGGGATTGGGGTGGTCCGACTGCATTCGGCGGTACCCAGTACAACTTTCCCAACACACAGGTCTCGATGTACTACGACAACGGATCTCTGATTCCGTGTTCCACAAATGGCAGTCCTACACCGCAGCGCGGGCCCGGACAAACAATCAACACCTGGTATGCCACGGGCACGATTCCGGATAAAGCCATTTGAGACCTGGCTATTCACCGGGCGGAAGTAGCAGTAAGTCACTTTGCAAACCATAGAACGCCATAGAGGCGTAGCGGTGAGGAGCTTCATGAAGAACGGCACAATCTTTTCTGTATCTGGAGAACCGATCGAGATCATCGCGTCCAGCGAGGCTACCGCCTCAACAGGAGCCAGCGTTATTGTCCGTTGGGATGGCTGTTCTGGCTGAAGTCGAGCTATGTCATTCGGCCCGAGATTCATCTAATAAGTTGAGAGTCATTCACAGAGATCAGGAGCAATGTTCTTGCAAAAGGAAGAGACGAAAGTTGTCTTTGTGCACGGCGTGGCCGACACCTACCGCATCTGGGATTGCACGCGCGAAAGTCTGAAGGACGATAACACGATCGCTCTTGCTCTGCCCGGTTTTGGTGCTGATATTCCCAGGGGATTCCGGTCGGAGAAGGAAGACTACGTGCAGTGGATCATCGGAGAACTCGAAGCGATTGGAAGTCCGGTCGATCTTGTCGGACACGACTGGGGTTCGATTCTGGTTCTGCGCGTGGCTTCACTACGGCCGGACCTGGTCCGAAGCGTCGCCGCTGGCAATGGGCCGATCAGCAGCGAGTATGAGTGGCATCAACTCGCGAAGATCTGGCAGACACCGGGAGAGGGAGAGGCGTTCATGCGCGACCTGGATGCGGAAAAGCTTGCTGGGCTGTTGCAAGGGCTGGGAGTCGAGGCAGCGGATGCGTTGGAGACTGCGCAACGTGTTGACGATCGGATGAAGGACTCAATCCTCAAGCTTTACCGGTCTGCGCTTCATGTTGGGGAGGAATGGGAGCCGGGCCTTTCGAATGTCTCTTGTCCTGCGTTGATCTATTGGGGAAGGCAGGATAACGAGTGCCCGATTCTATATGCCTACTCCATGGCGCAGCACTTAAGGTTTTCCCGGGTCGCCGAGCTCGATTGCGGCCACTGGGTACCACTGAATAAACCAGTGGCTCTTGCTGAGCTGCTTGATGAGTTCTGGGAAAGTGAAAAGCATTAGAAGAGCCGGAGTTGAAATCCAATGCCTGATACAACGCAATCTATGTCGAAAATACCGCAGGACACCGGCGTTCCACTCTCTTCTGGATTTGTAACTGAGATGAAGCGTTTTGTTCCTGACTTCCTTCCATGGGGAGATGCCGCGGAAGAGCTTCTCCGAAATGCGGTCTTCAACGGGCAGGTTGTACCGCGGGCTCTCGGTGTCGTAGCGTGCCGCAACGAGACTGTAGTAATGGAAGCGATTAAAGTGGCTGCCCAACATGGTGTCCCGCTATCCGTACTGGCTGGCGGTCACGATTTTGCAGGGCGTGGCCTGGATGGCCGCAGTCTTTTGCTGGATCTCCGGCCGATGAACAGGGTCTCTGTTGATGCCTCTCAGGGACTTGTGACGGTGGAGGGTGGGGCGCTGGCATCGCATCTGCTCGATGCGATGCCGGACGATCTGGTAACTGTTACCGGAACCGCACGCTCCGTTGGTGTTGCTGGCTTTGCAGTGGCTGGAGGCTACGGGCCACTCAACAGCCGGTTTGGGCTGGGTGCCGATTGCATCGAGTCTGCTCGTATTGTGCTGGCGAACGGAGAGATCGCTACGGCAAGTGAAGAAGGAGATAGGGATCTCCTGTGGGCGATACGGGGTGGTGGAAGTGGCTTTGGGGTGGTAGCTTCACTCACACTGCGAATGCATCGCCTGGAAAGGGTGTTAGCCGGAACGCTTGTGTTCCCGCTTCATCGTGCCAAAGATGTTCTTCTCTATGCCCAGAAATTGCTGGCACTCCACCCGTTCGAGCTTTCTCTGTTTTCTGGCCTGGCCACAATACCGGGCCATGGTCCGATGCTCTTTATGGAGCCGCTTTGGACCGGTAATTCTTCGAGGGGGGACCGCATCGTCGAGGAGCTCCAGACACGTTTTGGCGCGACGGCCCTCGGACTTGCGTGGGCTCCCTATAAGACCACGTTCAATGACGAACAGGAGGAGAAGTCGCACCCTCGCGGATTCCATTACGACCTGCGCACGAGATTTGCCCGTGCGATAAACGCGGAGATCCTCGACGTGTTAATCGCCGCCGCGGAACGCTTTACTTCTCCCTATTCTGTCATTCTGTTGCACGACTTCCATGGCAGGGCATCTCAGATAGAGGCGGCTGCGACGGCATTCCGCCTGCGGGAGAATCACACGCTCGTCGAGGTCATCTCTGCATGGTCACCGGATGATGCTAAATCGAGTGCTGTACACGAAGGATGGAGAGCGCAGACGGTTCGGGAACTGGCTCCGTACGTGCTTCCCGGTACCTACTCGAGTCTTGCAGTTCTATCGGAAGCGGGGCGTGTCAGTGACTTCTTTGGAAATTCGGCAGAGCGTCTATCCTTTGTTAAGAAGCGAGTCGACCCGGATGATCTCTTCCGATCCGGCATTGGACGTCTTGCTGTCCCGGCAGTTGAAGATACCGCTTAGGTAGACAGCAAATTTTCTCCCGTTACCATAGCGAGGTGGGAGCACGAAGCGGAATGGAGCAGAAACCAATAATCCGAGTGATGCTCGTCGATGACCATCCGGTGGTTCGGGAAGGGCTGCGCGCCATGATTGAATCGCAGCCCGACATGCAGGTCGTTGGAGAGTGTGAGAATGGAAAGGATGCGATCGCGTCTTTCCACACCTTGCGTCCCGAAATCATTTTGCTCGATCTCAAATTGCCGGATATGGATGGCATTCAAGTGATCGAGGTGATTCGCGAGAGCGTTCCAGATGCGCGAATCATTGTTCTGACCACCTATGTTGGTGACGTTCAAGCCAGGCGGGCCCTGAGGGCAGGCGCAAAGGGGTATCTTCTCAAAGCGTCGCTGCGCCGGGACCTGCGCGATTCCATCCGAGCGGTCCATGCCGGCGGCATCAAAGTACAATCTGAGGTCGCGACCGATCTCGCCAGGCATGAGGCTGCGGAGCACCTCACACAACGCGAGCTGGAAGTGCTCGCACTGATCGCGAGCGGCCTCTCTAACAAGCTCGTGGCGGATCGGCTTGGCATTCGTGAAGACACGGTGAAAGCCCATGTCACCAGTATTCTCAACAAGCTGAAGGCAAACGACCGTACGCATGCGGTGACGATTGCCCTGCAGCGCGGGTTCCTGGAACTGTGAAGACCCTTCTGGGCGTGCTCCAGCATCTTCTGCTGGTCGTTGTATTCGTGCCGCAGATTCTTCTCGCGCAGTCAGAGACGCTGGGCCAGATGCAGCACAACTCATGGGCCGGTCACGACGGCGCTCCTCTTGGAATTCATGCGGTGACCATGAGCCCGGATGGCCTGTTGTATCTCGGAACGATGAGCGGAGTGTATCGCTTCGACGGCGCCAGCTTTGAAGCAGTACCTACCCCGGGTGTCAAAAGCACGTCAACGGTGCGCAACCTTTTCTTTGACCAGCAGGGGGATTTGCTGATCATGCTGGCGCACGGTGCTCCAATACTTCTTCATAAGGGAAACGGGCAAACTGAACTGCTCGACCGTATCGATTCCGGCTTGCTTGAGACGATAAGTAATGTGCAACAAACGCCTGATGGCAGGCTCTGGGCCGTTATCAACGAGAGAGGGCTGGTCCAGCTAGGGCAAGACCACGTTTGGCATACAGTTCCAGATCCGCAGAACGGACACGGTCACATGACCCACCTGTTCGCCGATCCCCGGGGAACACTGTGGCTTGTCGTCGAAGATCATCTTTACCGGCTCCCACCCCATCAGAAGTCGTTCCTTCCAACGTCGATTTACGTCTATGGCGAAGGCAAAATCATGTCGGGCAATCATTCCGACCTGTGGATCGCCACTTCGGGGCCGGCAACATCGCCTGTACCTGCAAAGCATCTTCAACACATCAGCGATACCGGAGAACCGCTGCCGGCACCAGACATGAGCCTGCCGCTATCGGCTGCTTACCAGGCTCCTGACGGCTCGCTTTGGCTCCTCACCACGCAAAGCGCCTTAATCCATCTGCCAGGCGAGATTCTGGGCAGCTCTACCCCGGTTGATGTGGGCCACTGGAAAGATCAGCTCGTTCTTCGCAGCGCGACGCGTGAAGATGGTGCGTATGCTTTTTTCCCAGCGCATGACGGATCCATCTGGGTCGGTGGGCTTGGAGGTGTCGAACATTTCAAGCAGGCGACTCTCGTCCCGCTGCTTCAAAATGTCCCGGCTGGCCTTTGGGAGCAATGTTCAGAGAAAGATGGCTCGCAATGGATTCTGGCCTCTGACAGGACGGTTTATCGGCGCGATCAAGACGGTTCGATGAAGGTCAAAGAGCATCTGGGAGATGCGTTGCATTGTTCGGAATTCGGAACTCTTGTCAGTAGCGACGCGGGTCTGATCAGTGTCAGTAATGGTGGTGAAAAACTACTGCCCACCTTGCCAGGACTGAAAGGGTATGGCAATCACTATATCTTTACCGGAGCAACCTGGACGTCGCGGGGCACGATCGTGGCGGCGGCAGCGGGCGGAGCTTTGGGGCGCTCGCTGTGGGAGTATCGTGCGCAGGCCTGGCATCGACTCGATTCAGGGAATCCAAGCTCAGAACTTTCTGGCATGGCAGCATGGCCTTCAGGAGAAGTGTATCTCGGCTTCCGGGACGGAACAGTTGGCATCCTGGATCCCGGAGCCGAGCGAGTGCGGCTAGTCGCGAACTGCAATTACAGACCCGTACTCGGTTTTTCGCGAACATCGAAGGGGCTTATCGTCTACGGGGTAGGTGGCATCTCTCTCGCGGAACAAGAGAAATGCCGGACGCTTCAATTCGAAGACCAGTCTCTTTCCAAGGTAATTACTGGAGTAGCAGAGACCCCGGATGGAGACATCTGGCTGAATGGAGCCAGGGGCATTGTGCGGGTCTCTTCACGAGAGTTCGCAGCCGCGACTCTCGATGCCCGGCATCGCCTTCTTGCAAACAACATCTCCGAAGGGGATTTCACCGGTCCAGCGGCACCACGTTTGTTTGCCCACTCTGTCCAGTTTGGGGTGCAGGGGCGTGTGTGGTTCAACACCCTGAATGGGGTGGTCTCCATCGCGCCTGGAACTGTGCATTCTCCGGAACCGCCGCCCCTGGTCATAAAAGATGTGCGGGCGGATAATGCTCCGCTACCCGCGAATAACACCCTGGCGCCCGGTGTTAATACGTTGAGCATCGGTTACATCGGCATCGATTTTTCCGACCCTTCCGGCCTCACCTATGCCTATAAACTTGATGGCTACGACAATGCATGGCAGGATGTAGGATCGCGCACCGAGGCGGTCTACACGCATCTGCGTGCCGGAAAGTATGTCTTCTCCGTGAAGGCACGGAATGCTTATGGCATCTGGACCGATCCAGTCAGCCTGCCCCCCTTTTGGGTGCTGCCGCATTTCTACGAGCGTGGATGGTTCCTTGCAATTCTGGCTCTTCTCGCGCTACTGGCCGTGTGGGTCGCACTTCAATTTCGGCTGCGTAAGGCCGCTGCAGAGATTAGGCAGCGAGCAGAGGAGCGAGCTGACGAACGCGTAAGGATAGCTCGTGATCTGCATGACACTCTTCTCCAGGGAGTGCAGGGGCTTCTTCTCAGCTTCCACGCTGCGATCGAAGGTGTGCCGTCAGAGCACGCGTCGAGGCCGCCTTTAGAGCGAGCACTTACAACGGCCGAGAAGCTTATCCTGGAGGGTCGGGATCGGGTGAAAGGGCTTCGCAAGACAGAAATGTCGGGCGATGAACTCGGCCAGCTCTTTGTGGTAGTGGCAGAAGATCTTGCCTGCGTCGAACGATTCCGCCTGGTCGTATCGCCAAATTCCACGGCGAGAACGCGTCTTCGAGACTCCATCGCGGCCGAGTTATTCCTGATAGGGAGAGAAGCGATCGTCAATGCTGCCAGGCACTCCGAGGCGACACAAATTATCATGCGTCTTCATTTCGCCGAAGATTGCTTCACCCTGGAGTGCGAAGACAACGGCGTCGGTTTCGATCTGGAAGATCCGGACTTCATAAAGAGGCAGTCGCACTGGGGAATTTCCGGCATGCGAGAGAGGGTAGAAACACTGCAAGGAGTTTTGCGGATCCATAGTGCACCTGGGGATGGGACATGCCTCAGTGTCCAGGTGAAGGCGAAGCAGGCGTATCTCTGACCCCCCACTTTAGTGGGGGATCGCGAGTGGATGATCGAGCTATAGATATTGACCCACGTTCTATCGCAGGATGGTTGAAGCAGAAGGAGACTTTGATCATCACTATGCTTGCGACCATCCCCACGCCTCGCAATACCTCCGACTCGAATTTTCAATGGACGCCGCACGAACTCACAACCTCAGAGCCGCGCCGGATCGTCATCGTAACGCAAGGTGCTTCTGAGAGCGTTGAGCCACAGCTGATTCGTCACGTTTTCCAGGAGGCTGGACGCGTGCCGGACGTGGAGCGATCGTATTCGATCGAACTCGTTTCACTCGACAGGCGCGCGGATCGGAACGACTTGTATCCATTGGACGCAATCGACCCTTCCGATGCGATCGACACCATATTCATTACTGGTTCGTACGAGCCAGCTTTCTGCGAACTGGAGCGAGAGTGTCTTAGCTGGCTCAAGGATCACTGTATGCGAAGCCGTCGCATTGTTGCGACCGCTGGCGGGATCCTGTACCTAGCCGCGATGGGGCTCCTCAATGGCCGGGCGGCTGTAAGTCATTGGAGTATGCACAGTCATATCGCAGGCGCGTCTTCAGAAGTCTCCGTTCGTTCGGACATCCTGTATACGCAGGACGGAAACATATACACATGCGCCGGGGCTCTGGCGAGCGTGGATTTGGTTTTGAGCCTGGTTGAGGAAGATCTGGGAAATGCAGTGAGCTCTCATGTAGCGCGCCATCTTCTCGTCCCATTTCAGCGGACAGCCATTTGCAGTCAGATCAGTTCGACACTCCAGGCACAAATCTCTGTCAAGCATCCTATCTCCGACCTGCTTGCATGGCTGCCAGATCAGCTTGCTTCAAATCTCTCTGTTGCGAAACTGGCTCGTCGCGTGGCGATGAGCCCTCGAAACTTTGCCCGTCGATTCCGTGAGCAAGTGAAAATGACTCCAGCGCACTACATTGAAGACCTGAGATTCGAGGCCGCGAAGAGAGAGCTCTTCCGTGAAGGCGAATCGATCAGCGAGGTAGCTGCACGCTGTGGCTTCAACAATGTTGAATCGCTTCGACGCCTCTTCCAGCGCCGTCTAGGCATGACGCCAAAGGCCTTTCGCGACCGCATGATTGGGTGTCCATCCTCGATGCAGTAGTGACCCTGGCGAAACGCGTGTGCTGCTCTGGGCAGGGAGCTGCGCCCACATTGAGGCCGAAGGCATGTGGCGTGAAACAACAGCTCAAATTTTCGAACTGGATTCTGGCAGTGAAATCGCATTGAATAGTCGATTCGGATCGTAGCGTTGCTTCAGGCTCAGTAGCCGGCCGGCGTTCTCGCCGTAAGCTTGTGCTGCCTGGTCAGGGCGATCTGTTCCGAAATAATTAGGGTATGAGCTGGTAAGCGCAAAAGGCTTCAACGCTGCCTCGACTCCGTCCGCCCATGCGCGATGAGGAGCCTCTTCGCCAGGTTGCCATGCAGTATAGATTCCAACCATGAAGTGTCGCGTCCGAATTCCGAAAGCAGTCGAACGGAGAGGGATTCTTTCACCGGCTCCGTAGAACGGATGTGAGGCGATCCAGCTCAGCGGTGAGCTGCGATGTTCCATGGCTCGGCGAATAACTTGAATTGAGGCGGGCGTTAACTCCGGCAAAGTGACAGTACGGACAATCCAGTGAATCCCTGTCATTGTTCTCCGCTCAGCCTCCTTCAATACTTCGGCAAGAGTTTTTCTGCTCACCTGCACGGTCGTGGGCGCGCCGAGACTTTTTACTCGTTCAATCATCCGTTCATCCTGGGCCTGATCACCGCACCATGCAAGGTGGAAGACGATGCTCAGCTTACCGTCCGGTGCAGCGAAGAATGTCGGCATCACAGTCAGGCCGTCAGGCAACGTAGCAATCATTGCGCTGTACGCCTTGAAGACTTCCCCTGCCTGCTCCCAGGGAAAGGCGATGATTCCATCCGCGATATTTGCTACTGGATGCAACTTGAGGCGAAGCTGAGTGACAACACCGAAGTTTCCGCCACCACCTCGAATTGCCCAGAAGAGATCCGGTTCCTGTGTTTCATCGGTCTGGATTACTCGCCCATCGGCGAGAACAACCTCCGCGCCAACGATATTGTCCAACGCCATACCGAATTTGGCGGTCAGGTGTCCGTAGCCGCCGCCCAAAGCGAGTCCGGCTACACCAACGCTTCCTATAATCCCCGTTACAGCAGTCAGACCCTGCGCGCTTGCTGCCTCTGCAAGGTCAGTGGAGATGGTGCCGCCGCCGATGGTGGCCACGTGCCCATCGATCGCCACACCCCTCATTCGCGTGAGATCGGCCACCACCTGCCCATTGACGGAGCGTCCTGCCCAATCATGTCCTCCGCCTCGAACAGAAAAAGATAATTTGCAGCTTGCAGCTGCCAGGACAGCGGCCTGCACGTCGCTGGTGTTTTCACATAGAACGACGATCTGCGGATACAGCTGCACTGCGGCATTCCATATATTCCGTGTTTTTTCGTAATCAGTGCCTGACGAAACCACCTTAGAGGTTCCCAGTCGAGTGGTGAGTATTCGAAATGCTTTCTCGATTGTGCCAAACTCTTCCTGCATGATCGAGTGTCCCTTCTTGGCTTCAAAGTTTATGGAGGCGCTTGCAGAGATGCCGCGGGGCATCGTCTTACCGCTGTACTTACCCACGATATTTCGACGTTGCAAGCTGCCTGCGGGTACAGGTTGTAAGCTGCCAAAGCTCAGACGATTCACGCCTCATTGATGCCGCAATGTGCTTGCGGCAATCCAATAGCACCGCCCTCATTGGGTGAGATCACAGCCTCTGCGATGGTTCGAAGGAAAGCTTGGGACACAGGCCATAGCCTTTTGGGCAAGCAGTCGCAAAGGTTATGGCAGGATACGCAGCAGATTTGTCTTCTCCGGTGGGGTCTCTGAGAAACGATCAGGCGTCTCACAAAATGTGGTCTGCCTTCGAAATGGACCGCCGCCCAGTGAATAGATCTGATGAAACATATCTTTCTGAATGGACATCGTTTTGCTTACGACCTGCAGGGAACCGGACCGATCACTGTGATTCTTGAAACTGGCCTCGGTGCTGAGGCCGGCGAGTGGCAAGTCGTCGCTGATAAGATCAACAGCCGCGCCACCGTGTTTCTGTATGACAGGGCTGGCCGTGGAGAGAGCGATCCACCGTCAACTGCGCGCGACGCTGTGCAGCTGCATCGGGACCTCAATATGCTGCTCGCGGAAGCAGCGGTACATCCCCCATTTCTCCTGGTCGGGCATTCATTCGGCGGCGTACTCACACGGGTGTTCGCCCGGCGAAGGCGAAATGATGTTCGCGGCCTGGTTCTTGTAGAATCCATGCATCCCAGACAATTTGAGGAGATAGGCCCTGCGATTCCAGAGTTATCGGCTCAAGAACTTCCAGCGCTCACACAGATGCGTGAGTTTTGGCGGCACGGTTGGGTGAAGGCCGAATCCTCACCTGAACTTATCGATCTTCCTCGGTCCTTGCAGCAGGATGAAGCATTGCAGAATCTCGGTGTTTTGCCGCTGCATGTCATCACAGCTGCATCTTTCCGGAAGCTGCCATTCTTGCCTGATCTCGATGCAGGGCAGCGGCTGCAAAGCATCTGGGATAGTCTCCAAAATGATTTTGTGGCATTGTCCCCGAAAACAAACCACACACGCCTCGATGACAGCGGCCATTTTGTGCAAAGAGACGCACCGATGGCGATCGTCGAGGCCATCATGCCTATGCTTTTGGCTCCCGACTGACGTCGACGCAGGGCAACGGCACGAGGCAGTAAGGCAGCAATACCACTCTAATAGTATTTTTCGGCCAGGAAGTACGAATCTATGGATCTAGCAACCGGCACCTCGACCTACCAATCTCGCTCAGAGCAACAAGCAGACTGGTCGTTCGGCTCACGTGCCTTATTCCGTCTGGTGGCGGCCTTCACGCTTCTTGCCCTCACCCTGAACTACTCGCCGTGGAGTGTGATTCCGGTAGTCGGAAGGTATATGAGTGATGCCGTCGCAAAACCGCTGCAAGCGATCGCAGGCTGGCTCATCTCACATGTGTTTCACGTTGCCGGCATTGCTGCGACACAGCATTCTACAGATTCGCGCGACACCGCTTTTGACTGGGTCTCGATGCTGACGGTGCTCGTCCTGTCGGCGGTCGTTGCAATCGTGTGGAGCGTACTCGATCGAAAGAAGCGTAGCCTCAGCACGCAGGCTACCTGGCTGCGACACATTACCCGTCTCATGCTCATCTTCGTGATGGTGCGCTACGGTATCTTCAAGATCTTCCCGATGCAGATGAGCCGTCCGTCATTGGGAGTGCTCAATGAACCGGTTGGCCAAAGTTCGCCGATGTCTCTGCTCTGGACACTTATCGGCTTGAGTCCGGCGTATCAAATACTCAGTGGGGTGTTTGAAGCGCTTTGTGCCGTCCTCTTGTGTTTTGAAAAGACGGCTCTGCCTGGCACTCTGCTCGGCATCGTCGTAATGAGCAACGTCGTGCTGTTCAACTTTTGTTTTGACGTGCCTGTGAAGTTGGGTGCATTGCTCATTCTTTTCGGATTCATCGTGCTGCTCTGGCAGGATGTCCCTACGTTGTACAGCTTTTTCAGCAGGCGTGGCATACGTCTCCACACTCGTTGGCGGCCTGTTTTTAAGACGGCTCGCTTGAAGAGACTCGCCTACGGGGTCGAGCTCTTCTACGTAATGTGTGTCATCTACGTGTTGGTTCCACCAGCTTACACAAGTGAAAGGCGAGAGGCGGCGCATCTGAGATCCCCGTCGTCCCTGGCAGGCCAGTGGCATGTCGAGTCGGCCACAAAGCGCGAAGGAAGTGAAACCGTCGATGCGCCGGTTCTCACGGCCGAGCTCCTTCCCTTGACTGATCTTTATCTCGAACCGGATGGCCGTGCGATGGCGCGTTCAAGCGATGGACGACTGTGGCGAAGTACGGCCGACATAGACGAGGCAGGCTCCAGCTTGTCTCTCTACTCGTATTATTTCGATGGCGAACGCTTTCAGGCGACTTATCACTATTCCTACAAAGATAGTCAGCATCTCCTGCTGGTTCCCGTCGGAAAAGACTCCGCCTCCGAGAGCACGCTTATCCTTGAGCGCGTGGCGTTGCCTGAAAGCTATCCACTTCTGCATCCTCATTTTCACTGGGTGGAGGAGTGGGCTCTTGAGCGATAGACGAGTTTCCAACCAGGTGGTCCTGGTGCGCCGTGATTGTTCCGAATGCATGGCAAGCATTATCTTGAGGACGATTTTCCCAATCGACAAGGAGATCTGGCAGCAATTACATGCCTTATGTCTCTTATTGCAACTCTGCGTAAGTGATCGGCTTGCGTCTAACACAATTAACACGGGAGCTTGTGTGGTTTGTACAGCGACTCTCAGAGAGATTTCCTGATGAATGAGAACAAGAACGTATTTGTGCTCGTACATGGTGGCTGGCACGGCGGGTGGTGCTGGAGGCGTGTGGCAGATCAACTACGAATGAAAGGCCACGATGTGTTTACGCCTACGCTCACCGGCTCAGGCGAACGAGCTCATCTCATGAGCTCAGGCATCACGATGCAAACGGGAATTGAAGATGTCGTAGGCGTGCTTGAGGCTGAAGAGTTGGAGCATGTCACCCTTGTCGGACACAGCGCTGGTGCTGCTGTTGTTGCAGGCGTAGCAGATCGGATCCCCGAGCGGATCGCATCGCTGATCTGGCTGGATGGGCTCATTCTCAAAGATGGAGAGAGTCTACGAACGTACTTCACCGAAACACAGGAAGCAATTTTTCAGGCGGGGCTCGAAGCAGGAGGCATCCCGTTCCCGGCGCCTCCACCCCAGGGATTTGGCGTACCGACGGGTGCTGACGCGGACTGGCTGGAGAGACGCTTGACACCGCAGCCCTTCGGAACTGCCTCGAGCGCATTGCAGATCAGGTCTCCTTTAGGGAACGGCTTACCCTGCACCTACATCGCGTGCGTGAATCCGCCTCACCCTTTCGTCGCTGCATCTCACAGCTTCGCACAGGCTCAGAGTCATTGGCGCTGGCGTGAGATAAGCGCTTGTCATGATGCCATGATCACCGACCCGGTCATGGTGGCGGACGCGCTGCATCAGCTGGCGTAACTGTTACGTATTCCATTCAACTGGGTTGTTGAGTAGCCAGAACGAGGACATTTTCTTGCAAGTTAACTACCGTCATCCGCATAACAGGTTCGGCCTTACGAATATCGCGAGGCTCATCGTCTCTTGTGCTTCATTGTGTACATTCATGCTCGCAGTCTCCGGCTGCGGAGGTTCGTCGATGTCGTCATCCGGTACGGGGGGAACTACACCGACGGCTCCCGCCATCCCCGCAGGGATCCACCCCTTGACGCAGGTGGACGCTACAGCCAATACGGGTTACTTTGAAGACCCCCTGCCCATCCATCTCGCACAGACAGCGGGCTCATACATTCCTTCGATTGCGGGGACAACGCATCAGGTCTTGACCTGCACGACCCTAGCTTCCGGATGCTACAGCTCGAGCGCAATCACGATTACGACCGGCGCAGCGCTGATGGCACAACTTCCAGCGAATACCAAGCTCAATGGCTATCAGAACAACAACATCTATCAGGACAACGCTGGCAACTGGCAAATGGCGACGACAGTCACCGTGAACAATCCTGCGGCCAATCCTAATGGCCTGCCCTGGAATGTGATCCTTCATGCAAGCCCGGTCAGCGGTAGCGCCACGAGTTCTGCGGGAGTTCCTCTTGCCTGGTCTTCTGACGCGCTGCTCATCGGCTCGTTCACAAACCAGGAAAATGCGAATTACGACGGTAAGTACCTTGAAGATAGTGGGAAGCTCTACCTGATCTACAGCAGGCGGCTGCAGGACTCGCCCTCTGCGCAGGACGGCATCGTTGCGCAGCTCATGACGTCGGCGCAACAGGTGGACAGCAGTTCTCCCACAACGCTGCTGGCGCCGGAGAATAATTCAGATGGCGGATATAAGTCGGAGCTCTTCGACTGTGCGAGCGCTTCGAATCAGTTCAAGCTGATCGAGACCGGCAACATCACCGTTGTGAACGGTAAATATGCGATGGCTTATTCGACAGGCTCCTTCGAAACTCCATGCTACAAAGTCGGAATTGCATGGTCGGACACATTGACCGGACAATACAAAAAGATTCTGCAGGCGGATACTTCAAATGTCTGGCAGAACCCTTCACCAGAGCCTGAGGTGTTATACCTGATCCAGGCCCAGCAGTCCGCCTGGCCAAACTATGTGAACTCGAGCGTGCAGGGGCCGGGAGTTCCTTCCCTTGTGCAATACCCGGCAGGCACGTGGTATCTCTACTTCGCGGGCTATGATCCTTCCGTTCCGCTCGACTCCGGCATGTTCAACCCCAAGCTTCGTCAGCCCTACTTCATGAGATTGAATGTCGCGATTCCCGCAAACGCGACCGTTGCGGGAACATCGAACTCCGATCTTGCAGGATGGATCTCCGCAGCTACGCAATAATTCATCGGATCGCGATGCAGCGGCGGCAGGTAATCGTGCCGCTCCGATAAGCTGGAGCGGTATCTCTCTGGGCGATGGAGGCGGCATTGGATTCACGGATATGGTTTGGGAGACGAGCGGCGACGTGTGCCAGGCAAGTCGCTCGTTTGAGTTACCTGGGCAGCCTGACTCTGCTCGTTGCGGGCTTCGGACTGAGTGCGCAAACCAGCGCGCCGGGTCCGGAGTTTCCTCCCTCAATGAAGCATCCACTTATTCCCAGCCACGGCAGCAATTTGCTCGGAGTGTTTTATCTTGCTGCCGGCGCTGGTCCGCATCCGACCGCTGTGCTTTTTCACGGTTTCCCGGGATATGAACAGAATCTCGACCTGGCGCAGGAGCTGCGACGTGCAGGCTGGAATGTACTTGCTGTGCATTATCGCGGCTCATGGGGAGTTGCAGGGAAGTTCAGCTTCCTGGGTTCCGCGGAAGATGCGGATGCGGAAGTGAATTTCGTCCTCGACCCTAGGAACACTGCGGAGTATCGCATTGATCCTGATCGGATCGTGGTCATTGGCCACAGTATGGGTGGCTTCATGGCTGCGTCCGCAGCCGCGCATAATCCTCGGGTAAAAGCTGCTGTTCTTCTGTCGGCGTGGAACATCGGTGCGGCGAGACCCAACGAGGCCGATGAAGCGAAGGCTCTTGCGAGCGGCGAAAACCTCGCTCCCATCTCCGGCACCGACGGCACAACGCTCGCCCATGAAGAGTTCACGCATCGTGCAGAATTGGATATGGTGAACCTCGCTCCTTCGATTGCTCCGAGGCCAGTATTAATCGTTACCGCTCATGACGGATCCGACCAGTTTGCAGTTCCATTTACCGAAGCTCTCCGCTCTGCCGGAGATACGCATATCAGTCACTCTCATTTCGAGACAGATCATTCCTATTCGGGTAAGCGCCTGGAACTTGCGAATGTCGTTCTCGATTTCCTGAAGACTGAGTGAAGCGCAAAATCCGCGGTGTTGAGATCGTCAACGAAAGATATCTGACTCGCTTACACCCGGAAGCCTGACCGCGCAGATACAGACGAAAGACAATTCGTTATAAATACCCCAATTCGTCACACAACAGGGACACATGCGGGCACTCTCGCTGTGCCCTATAAGCTGCTCTTCTACAGTGATCGATCCTAACTGGCGCATCTGCGCCAGTTAGGATATTGGACGTCGTGGCTATCCGGGGATTACTTAGTCTGACGGATCTTTCTTGCAAGATTTTCTTGACTGCCCGGATACCGGCGTCTAGTATTCGCACGGTTGCAGGCCGCTTGTTGCCGGTGCCCGTTCCCGGCCCACCCCGTTCCGTTCTTAGTTGCCCCCACTGTCAGTAGAAGGCTCAGGCATGCTTTGCCTCGGCTAAGGGCCCAGGCCGTCATTCCAGATTCCGCTCTTACTCGCGTCCGCTTCGAGAGAAGACCGGTCTGTGTTGGGCCTGTGTATCGCATTTCGCGCAATGCACCACGGAGACATGAAATGAAAAGAAGAGACTTCATCAAGTCGACGGCTGCCGTCGCTGGCGCAACCGTTGCCAGCCGTTTGGGAATGGCTCAAACAAGCGAGCCCGGTCCTCCGCCAAACATTATCTTCATCCTCGTCGATGAACTTCGATGGCCCTCCGTGTTTCCAGCTGGAGTGAACGGTCCGGAGGACTATTTCAAGCGTTTTATGCCAAATCTTTATCGCCACATGTGGAAGAAGGGAGTGAAGTTTTACAACTACCATACGGCTGCGAATGCATGTACGCCGGCTCGCGGCATCATCTTTACCGGCTTGTACTCTCATCAGACGTGGCTGATGTCTACCCTCCTCAACAATCCCATTACACCTGTGCTCAATCCCGCTTTCCCAACATACGGCAAGCTGCTCAGGGAGGCCGGTTACACGACTCCGTATGTTGGTAAATGGCATGTATCCGTTCCGTCCGGTCCCCAAGATACACAGGCCTACGGATTCGACTGGAATAGTCCTCCCGATCCGTGGGGAGAAAACCTGCAGGGAACTTATGGCGACTTCACTTCGGACCCGCCGTTCCATAACGATGCGTATACGGCGAACCAGGCGATTTCCTACCTGAAGACCGTGAAGACCACAGACGCTCCCTTTTGTCTCACCGTGGGATTTATCAACCCGCACGATCGTGAATTCTTTCCAGCGGGAACGGAGTTCCTGACATTCACCGACCTCTTTGCCAGTTACAACAATCATCATCCCGGCCAGGAGCTCGACGAGCTCATCGATTACACCACGACCCCGCCTATCGTGAACTGGGCAACGAACAAGCTCAAGTCGCCGCCCTCCTATGGCTACTCCATCGTTCCTCCGAACTGGCAGGATCCGAATCAGTATGCGAAATACAACAAGCCCACGACACATACATTCATTCAGAAGTTCTCAGGCGCAGTGTGGGGAAACATCACGTCGAGCCCAGGCCAGGCAGGTTTCCGTATCAAGCCATATCCAAATGGCGACCTTGGCCTTGGTTACGCCGAAGCGCCTTTCTACTACTGGCAGCGGGGTCTGGATAGTTACACGCAGGTTACGCAGCTTGTGGACCAGCAGATCGGCGCGGTTCTCGCCCAGTTGCAGAAACTCCCGTCAAGCATTGTCGACAATACAGTCATCGTGTTCGCCGCCGATCACGGCGAGTACAGCGGGGCGCACGGGCTGGTACAGGGGAAGATCGGTACCGTCTACGATGAATGCCTCCACATTCCACTGATCGTGATGGACCCAAGCGGCCGCTTCACCGAGGATGCTGACATTGTCCGCAAAGGCATGTGCTCCTCCGTCGATCTCTCGCTTATGCTGGTCACGCTCGGTCACAAAGGCAACACCACATGGCTCGAGCAGGCGCCGTACAGCCAGATTTACGCGAACCGGCACGACATGTACTCGATGCTGAAGTCGCGATGGGCGCCGGGTCGCGATTACATCCTTTTCGCCACCGATGAGATCGCGCCGGAGTTCTACAACTTCAACAGTGCACCTACCAATATCGTTGCCCTTCAAACCGGCAGCGGAAAGGTGGGCGTCTATGCAGATTGGAAACCTTTATCGACGCAGATCGATCCCTCTACCGTTCAGCTGGAGTACTACGATTACGGAACAAGAGCAGGGCGTCTCGAGTTGTACAGCAGTCCACAGGACAGTCACGCGCAAGAGGGGTACGACCAGTTGGTTGAAAACTATATCCCCAACGAACTGGCGCAGCCTCTTCCCGGAAGTCCGCTTGACCCGAGCTCGTTGCGGGCACAACAGATCAAATCCGAGATCGTCCACCTGGCCTTCCGTGACCTGATCAAGAATGAACCGGATAGTACATGGCAGTCAGGGAACGGTCTCTTCAAGCTGCTCGGTTATGGTGGGCCGTTCTAAGAGCAAAGTGGCAAGTCGCTCCGAGTGCCCCGGCCGGTTGGCTGGGGCATTCCATTCCCATCGGCATGCGCCTTCGCGGACCAGAGGCAGGTCATGATCCCATTGCAGTCCCGCTACATCGCCTGTAAGCGGCTGGCAGGCGCCGGGTTCTTCACCACGGACTACTCAGCGCGCAGCGCCTCCACGGGATTCACCCGGGCCGCACGGCTTGCCGGCACGACGGAAGCGATGACCGCCGCAGCCAGGATAATGAAGGAAGAGAGGAAAAACGAAAGCAGTCCGGGCTGGCGCACCTCTACGATGTACCGGGCGATTCCATTCGAGAAGATAACTCCGCACACAATTCCCACGCCCACGCCAATTCCAGCAATCGTTAGACCCTGCAATAACACATCTTTGAGGATGTTCCCACGTTGTGCGCCAAGCGCCATGCGAATCCCGAACTCGCGAGTACGGCCGCTGACCGAGAAGGCAAGCACGCCGGCCACGCCGACGACTGAAATCAGAAGCGCCACGGCGGCAAATCCACCAAAGACGACTGCGTTAAGCTTGTCCGGAGTCATGACTTCCGCGCGGATGTCGTCGAGTGTGCTGGTCTTCTCCACCGGCTGCTCAGCAGAAATTTCATGAATGGTGCGGGTGATAGCCGGGGCCAGGGCGTAAGGATCCTCGGTCTTCGAGCGCACGAACAACCGCCCTTGCCAGCCTTCCTGATCGGTTGGCTGGTAGATGGTCATCGCCGGTGCAGGAATAAGGTTTTCATCATCGATGTCAGGCACGACGCCGACAATGCGGCGAGGTTCATAACTGATCCCGATGAATTTCATCACGCCGTCGCTCCAGTGCAGCTCGCGGTTTAGCGCACTGCCATTGGGGAACAGCGTCTTGGCGAGGCTTTCGCTTACGATGACCACCCGCTCGGTGCCGGCTTTGTCCGTATCCCGGAAATCCCGCCCTTCCCGCAACGGCACGCCCAGCGTGTCGAAATAGCCGGGCGAGACTGAGCGGAACTTCGCTCGCCAGTCATCCAGGCCATTCTTGCGTGCGGCGCCGGGTATAGCAAAGGCGAAACTGATATCCAGCCCCTGATCGTCGCGCCACGGAACGCTGAAGCCTGTGGAAACATGCGCCACGCCGGGCAGAGCGCCCACGCGGCGTTGCACGTCATGATAGAAGTCCTGCACCTGCTGAGGTGTTCTTCCATAGGTAAGGACAGGGAGATTTACCGCGAGAACGTGCGAGGTGTCGAATGGTGGACGCGTGTTCTCAAGCGTGTAAAGCGTGCGCATGAGAACCGCCGCTCCGGTCAGCAGCAGGAACGATGCAGCGATCTGCATGACCGCGAAGATACGCAGCCGCCGGTTGCTGCTCCCCGTGCTGCTGCGCGATCCACTGCTTGCGAGGCTGGTGCCGAGTTGCGCGCTCGCCGAGGGAAGTCGGGGAATGTAAGCAAGGAAGACCGCCGCGGCCAGCGCCAGTGCGATGCCGAACCACACCAGGTTGAAGTCGAGTGTCAGGCCCTCCGCCCGTACTGAGAACCGCGCGGCATAGTGCCCAAGTACGGCGACCATCGGCCATGCGACCAGCAAAGCTGCCAGCACACCGCTTCCGCAAAGCACAAGGCTCTCAGCCAGCAGCGACCGCCGCAGCGATGCCGTGCTGGCCCCAAGGGCCGAGCGCACCGCCAGTTCGGATTCGCGGCGAACTGTTCGGGCAAGCACCAGGTTCGCGACGTTTGAGCACGCAATCACAAAGAGCAGGCCGGCTGCCGCAAAGAGCACCCACAGAACGGTATTTGCGCGGGAGTTGATCTGCTCATGCATCCGCTTTACTTCGATCTGGTAGTGATTGTCGGGCCTGTATATGTCAGTGTGCTGGGAGAGCATGGCCGCATAGCGCGTGCGTAGCTCCGAACGCGCGGCATCGAGCGTGGCGTTTGGAGCCAGCCGAGCGAAGACCTCCGTCATCCGGTGTTCGCGGCCCGTGACCATGGTGGCGGAGAGATGATGCGGGCTGGTGACGACATTGGCTATGATCTCCGTCGCCACTGGATAGGGTACCGAGGGCTCAAGTACCCCAACAATCGTCGCGTTGCGTGGTCCACCGAAGCTCTCAAGGTGAACGGCCTTGCCGATCACGCTCGGGTCGCCGTGCAGGGACTCCTTCCAGAAGCGATACGTCAGTACGATCGCTCCGGCCGCGTTAGGGCCATCATCGGATGTCGTCAGCAGCCGGCCCAGCACTGGCCGCAGTCCCATCACCTCGAAGTAATGGCCATCGACAACACCCGCCGGAATCTCGCGCGGCGTTCCCAGGCCGATGATGGTAAAGTCCAGCGTCGAAAATGTCCCAAGCTCTGTGATGGTCTTGAGATTCTTGCCCAGATCGTCGATCTCGGGGATGGAAAAGGCCGCGTTTTGTATGCCCAGTCCAGGAGCGCTCTGCCGGATATATAGCAGGTGGTCTTCGTCGCGATTCGCAAGCGGCCGCAGCAGTACGGCGCGCACCACGCTGAAGATGGCGGCGTTCGCACCGATGCCGAGGGCCAGCGTGATGGCAACAGTAAACCACAGCGAGCGCACAGACCAGAGGGAACGCACGGCGATTTTCAGATCGCGAAGAAATAACATGATGGCTCCTAAACGCTTCTCAGGCTACGCTAACCTTCGATCCACCATCTTGCCATCGCGACGTGAGCCAGGGAGCCGGGTGGGGACGCGGTTTGACGACGTATGTTGATATCAACACATTTGCTGCGGTGTCAAGCTGGAAATCCGAAGCGACTCATGCCCGGCGCCCTCGATAACGTTGTCCTGTCGTTTTGCAGCAACATCAAACCTTCGTGCGCCGCATGAAAATGGGGTGATATGTAGCGTTGCATGCGTTGGGTCAATGCTCGGGTGGACCATCTATGCTTGTGAAAACGCCGCTTGTGTCCGGAAGTCGACACATTGATACATTGTTGACACATTACTGATAGCGGCGCGGGGAACAGATGCGAGGAGATATTCAGCAGGAAATCCTGGATATGATCGCCAGGGGATGCTCCGTTGCAGAAACAGCAGAGCACATTTGCCGCCACGCGGAGCGGCTTGCCCCCGGTGTCATATGTTCAGTAGTTCGCATCGATCATGAGGGCATCATTCATCCGCTTGCAGGATTGAACGTGCCCGCGGTTTACTCTGCCGCTCTGGATGGTCTGGCGATCGGCCCCTCCGTGGGCTCCTGCGGTACAGCTGCTCATTTTCGTGTACCGGTCGCCGTCAGTGATATCTTCACCGACCCATTGTGGCGTGAATACCAGTACTTTGCGGACCTGCTCTTCAGTGCAAAAGGGATCAAGGCTTGCTGGTCCAGTCCGATTCTGCAGAGTGATGGCAGGGTTCTGGGAGCCTTCGGCTTTTACTACAGAGAGAATCGCGGTCCCACCAATGAAGAGAAAACGCTAGTAGCCGAATGCATCGACCTGTGCGCCCTCGCTCTTGAACGAGAGGAAGTAAGAGCTGAGAATCACCGGCTGGCTTATTCAGACATCCTTACCGGGCTGGGCAACCGGGCGAGCTTCATGAAGACCCTGGAAGAACGCGCGGAAAGCGGCGGTGAGGCGTTCGCGATCCTTCTGCTGGATATCGATCACCTCGAGCGATTCAACCAGGCACTCGGTCATGAGGCCGGTGACCGGCTGATACGCGAAGTCGGCGAGACCTTCGCACAGATTTCCGCCCCGGCGAAAGTCTTCAGAATCGATGCGGATGAGTTCGCCTTGTTGATTGACGAAGGAGACGCGGAGCTGGCGCTATCCAGAATCAGCAGTACAGCGCTGGAGACGATTCCGAAGCTCTCCCAGAGAAGCGGCAGTTCCAGCCTGCCTCTTTCGATCAGTTGTGGCGGCGCGCTTTCCGATCAGCCAGCCCGATGTGATGTGCCGGCATTACTTCAGCGCGCTAATCTTGCCCTTCACCACGCGAAGCAGACGGCCCGGGGGACCTTCGTCCTCTATCATGAGGGCATCAGCAGCACGATCGCACACGAATTTCGTGTTCTGCAGACCCTTACCAGCGCACTTGCCGAGGACCGGGTCGAAGCCCACTATCAGCCGATTGTGAACCTCGATACCCATGAAATTGTCGGCTTGGAGGCTCTTTGCCGCATCCGCACGCAGTCAGGCCAGATTATCCAGGCCGGCCAGTTTGCGGAAGCATTGCAAAGTCTCTCCATGGGAAACTTCCTGACCGATCGGATGCTGAAGCTGGTAGCAGCCGATCTTCGGTGGTGGCTCGATGATGGAGTGCCGTTGCGCTATGTCAGCGTGAATATCTCCATGGCGGATTTTGGCAAAGGCAGCCTGCGGGATAGAGTTGCGGAAGCGTTTGCCCTTCAATGCGTGCCACTCGAGCACGTGGTTCTGGAAGTTACCGAATCGGTCTACATGGGTGAAAGCGACCACCGTGTTGCCGAAGAAATTGAGAAGCTTCGGGCCGACGGTCTGCTCGTTGCGCTGGATGACTTCGGAACCGGCTACGCATCCTTGACCCACCTGCTGAACTTCCCGGTCGATATCATCAAGATCGATAAAAGCTTCGTCGACCGGATGTCGGACGGAGGCTCAGGCGAGATCATCATCAAGGCCTTAATCGACATGGCCGACGGTCTCGGAATGCGGATAGTCGCAGAGGGCGTGGAAACAACCGATCAGGCTACGCGGTTGCAACGATTGGGGTGTAGGCTCGCCCAGGGCTACCTGTTCGGTTATCCCGCCGATCGCGAGAAGACGACCGAGATATTACGACTGGGTACGCCGCAATAATGAAAGAACATTGAATTGGCGTTCCGGCGTTTACTGACTGCGCCGTAGAAGTCTCCCGCCTTCATTTTTTGCCTGCGGCTACGCTCATCAGCATCTACCGCAAACAGTCTGCCAAGTCATGGAAATCTGATAGACAGATCCATTCCGCTGCGATATCGTTGCCCTGCAATTGGCCCCGAAGAGGCCTTTTTAAGGGAAGCGCCGACAAATCTCCGTCTGCTCCGTTTTGCGTTCCCGTTGCCTGTAGACCCTGTTCCCCAAAACTGGGATGAGGAGTCGTAGCTGGTCGATCGGCTATCGACTCTTGTTTGCGTTTCAGCCGGAGGTTCGCCATGTTGGTGGGTTCTTCTTGTAATGTCCTGCGCAAAACTGTGCATCGTCTGTTTGTGCTCTTCGCCATCATGGCCGCTGGTGCGGCAGGTTTACCGATGGCCTGGGCGGCTTCCGCCACATCCACTACCCTTGCTGTGACGAGCGCAGGAAATCCGGTTAGCTCGGTCGCCACGGGCAGCGTTGTCACTCTGACTGCGACAGTAGTCTCCGGAGGCACACCGGTCACGCCCGGCCTGGTGAAGTTCTGCAACGCATCGGCTCCCTCCTGCGTTGATGGCGCGATACTTGCCACCGCCCAGTTGAATGCCTCGGGTACGGCAAGCTACAAACTCAGACCAGGTATAGGCAACCGTAGTTACCGCGCAATCTTCGTCGGGACTACCGCTTATACAAGCAGTTCGTCACCCGTCGCCAAGCTCGCGGTTACCGGCCAATATCCGACCACAACCAGCATCGTTTCCTCCGGTTCAGCCGGAGACTACACATTGACCGCGAACGTCACCAGCCTGGGAAGTGGGACGATTGTACCAACCGGCGATGTGGCTTTTCTCGATACGACGAACGGCGATGAAAGCATTGGCACGGCAACCCTTGGAGCCTCGACGCAGGGACCGAACTTCACAAAGTTTGTAGTGACGACGAGTCCTCCGAGCATTCCGAATTTCGGGATGGCCGTGGGAGATTTCAATGGAGATGGGATTCCTGATCTTGTCGCAACCAACGGCCTGATCGGGGTTCTGCTGGGGGCAGGTGACGGAACGTTCTCGTTGTTCTCCTATCCCCCCACAGGAAGCCAGCCCGGGACTCCGGTGGTTGGAGATTTCAACGGAGACGGCATTCTGGATCTGGCTGTGCCTGAGGTTGCGGACAATACCGTCTCAATATTGTTAGGCAGCGGAGACGGCAACTTTACGCTCAAGTCTTCGCCGAGTGTCGGCAGTAACCCTTCCTCCGCGGTGGTTGGAGACTTCAATAACGATGGGAATGCTGATCTGGCCGTAGTGAACGGCAATGACAATACTTTGTCCATCCTGCTCGGCAACGGAGACGGGACCTTTACGCTTAAATCGTCGCCTGCTGTCGGGAGCAATCCGGCGTCTGTAACAGCAGGTGACTTTAATGGGGACGGCATCCTTGACCTGGCTACGGCAGATTGCGGAACTTGCCATCAGGGGTTCGGCGGCAACACGCTGACTATCTTACTGGGTAAGGGTGATGGAACCTTCACACTCAGTTCCTCACCCGAGGTCGGCTATGGTCCGAGTTCCGTCGCGGCAGGGGACTTCAACGGAGACGGAATCACCGATCTCGCAGTAACGAATTCAGATGACTATACGCTCAGCATCCTGCTCGGAAAAGGTGACGGTACCTTCACTCTGAAAACGACATTCGCTGTAGGCATTCAATCAACCAGCATCGTCGTGAACGACTTTAATGGCGATGGTGTTACCGATCTGGCTATAGCCAACTCCTACGACAGCAACTTGCAGATCCTGACAGGTAAGGGCGATGGAACATTCTCAATCATCACCACGCCGAAGATTCTTACGCCGGAGAGTCTTGTGGTTGCCGATTTCAATGGCGACGGCGCGCCGGATCTGGCCGCGCCGAGTGCCACCAACACCCCAACGATCACGGTTGTCCTGAACCGGGTTCCCCAAACAGCAACGGCGGTGCTAAGTAATATCGCCATTTCCAGCAGCGGCGGCAACGTACATCAGGTCGAGGCCAGTTTCCCGGGCAACGCAACTCTGCAGACGAGTGTTTCGGGAACGATTCCTCTGCTCTTTGAGAAGATAGCCACGACGATCCTGCTTACCGCCAGCCCCAACCCATCGCCTTTTTCCGGCGCGAACGTCACCCTGACCGCGACACTCAGCCCTTACACCGAAGCGGGCTTCATCACTGACGGAGAGACCATCACGTTTCTTGCCGGGAGTAAGGTCGTAGGGTCAGCCGCGCTTTCGTCCGGAGTAGCAACACTCAACACCACCGCAATACCTCCCGGAACGAACACCGTCACGGCTACCTTTGCTGGAGACTCGAACTTTTCAACCGCGACGAGTAATGCCGTTATGCAACAGGTAAGTGCCGCTTCCTTTCCAGCTTTTGTAGTAACGGTGGCAACTGACACTACGACAGGAACGGCCGCGAACTGCACCGGTTCGGGCTCGGCGAATTGCAGCCTCCGCGATGCCCTGGCAGCCGTGGCCGCCGCCGGAGCAGGGAACATCACCTTCGATCCATCCGTGTTCACGAGCGGACCGGCCATTGCAGTGGCCAATAATACATTAACCGTTCCCTCGAACACCATCATCACCGGACCCAATACAAGCGTCGCGATAACTCCGGACATCCTCGGTGATCCGATCTTTACCATCAATGCCGGAACTGTCAACGTGACGATTGCAAATATCTCAATTACCTCTGGTGGGTTTTGGGGGGGCGGTGGTGTTTACAACAATGGAGTCTCGACAGTTCGCAATTTCTCGGTCTTGAATGCGTACACTCAGGGGGCAGGAGTTGGCGTATACAACGATACGTCCGGAACTATTACCGTCGTAGGCTGCAACTTTTCCAACAATCAGGGAGCGGGTCTCGCAACCTATCCGGGGCTGGCTGTCGTCAATTTGGGAACCATGACGATGATAGGCACCTCTGTCAACAGCAATAGCGTCCGCGGGTCCAGCGCTCCGGGAATCTCCAACGGCGGCAACCTGACGATGATTAACAGCGGCGTCGGGGGGAACGTGATTTACGACTTCGGAGATGGAGCCGGCATCGACAACGGAGGCACGTTGAACATGACCAGCAGCTCCGTCTCTGGAAACCAGGCGCCGCTGGTAGGCAACGGGAGCGGCATCCACAACAGCGGAAAGATGACGATCACCAACAGCATCGTTTCCGGCAACAGCAATAATTTCGGTGATCCGCCAAACTCTGGCGATCCGCCTTCACAGGAAGATGATTGCGACGGTCCGGGTTGCCCGGTCAACGGAGTCGATGGGAATGTCGTTGGACCCAACGCCTCCACATCGCCGGGGGGCAATGCCCTTTGCGCGGGCCTGCTGGCGGACCTGCCTGCAGGTATTACGACTGACATCAACGGAGCCCCGCGCACATCGACCTACAGCACTCCATCAGGCAACGTCGTCTGTCTTGATTCCGGAAATACCCAGTCTGACTATGCGCTGGCCTTCACCAGCCAGCCTCCTGCGACGGTTGCTGTTAATACCAGCTTCTCCGCCGCGCTGTTATTCTCACTCAACGGAAAGCCTTATCCGTACGGAGCCTACAGCATTCCTATCGGGCTTGCGGCCCAGGACAGTGGAACTCTGAACACCGCGGCTCTCATGACTGACGGCAACGGCAATGCAGCCTCAAGCACACTTCAGGTCAACGCTGCCGGAAGCGGCGACACCCTGGTTGCAACACTTCCGATTACAACCTCGCCGCCGCCGCCCCCTTTGACTGAGGCCATCACGATCAGCGCCGTCAGTTCGCCATTTAACGTGACCGCAGACTCGCAGACCATCACCTTCACGACTCTGCCTTCGACAGCAGCGTTCGGCGCGCCGCCAATAACGCTCAAGGCAACGGCCAGCAGCGGATTAACAGTCACCTACAGTGCAACCGGTCCGGCATCCATCAGCGGAAGCACGCTCACCATCACCGGCGCTGGAACCGTGGTTGTCACCGCATCACAGGCAGGGAATGGAACATACGCAGCAGCCACCCCCATTTCGCAGACTATCGCTGTAGCACAGGCTTCCACCGCTACCGCGCTTACTTCTTCCACAGCAAGTGGCAACCAAGGGACAGCGATCACCTTCACTGCGACCGTGACCTCATCCATCAAGGCTGTTCCGACTGGCACTGTTCAGTTTCTTGACGGGACATCGGTGCTTGGCAGCAGCCAGTTAAATGCACAGGGTGTTGCGACCTATGCCACCAGCGCGATCAGCATCGGTTCGCATACTATCCAGGCTGTTTACTCTGGCGATGCGAACTTCAGCGGCTCGAGTGGAACCTTCACCCAGGTCATTATTGCATCCGGCTTTTCGCTGGCTGCTTCGCCGTCTTCGCTCTCGGTTGCGCAAGGTAAGAGCGGTCAGGTGACCATCACCCTCACTCCCACAGGCGGCTACACCGGTTCTGTGACTATAGGTTGCAGCGGCGCTCCCGCGAACGCAACCTGCACCCTTAGCCCATCGACGCTTACGGCTGACGGCTCGAATACAGCCGTCAGCTCTACGCTCACCATCGCTACGGACGTTGCCAGCAGCAGCGCCAGATCGACACCGCCCGCATCGGACGAAGGCTCAGCGCTCCGCCTCGCCTTCCTGCCTGCGGGAGTTTTCGCGATGATCCTGTTCTGGCAGAGAAAGAAACTCGGTGGCGGTATTCAATGTGTTCTATGGGCCGCGATTCTGCTCGGTGCCTGTACTGCCATCACAGCATGCGGAGGCGGCAGCATGAAGGGCTCAGGCAACCCAACCGGCCCGACAACTCCTACCACTCCGGCCGGAACATCGACACTCACTGTGACTGCGACAGCCGGCGGAGGAGAAATGTCCACAATAAATGTAGCAGTGACGGTCACACAATAAGATGGCACGAAAAGCGCGGCCAGCGATCTTTCGCTGGCCGCGTTTTTCATTCTGCCTGGTCGCTGTTAGAAGTTAATCGTCTCCTGCTTCTGATTCCAGCCGCGCATAAGCAGCCGTAGCATATTGTGCGGCAGCGAATCGGGGACCTTCACGGTTACAGTCTGTTCTTCGCCAGGCATCAGTGAGATGTAGTTGTCGTCGAAGTAGACAGGCAGCAACTCGTTGCCTTTGCTGTCTTCGAGAACGAACTTCGTCTCCAGGCTCGGGGTCGTGCCGTGATTCTTCAGCACGATCTGAATCGTTCGCTCATCTGCGTCATTCTTGTTGTCGAGCAGATGCGCCGTCGCCGAGACCTCCGCCTGTGCCATGGTGTTCAGCGCGCGATAGCCCGCCTCCGTGGCTGCTCGCCAATAGATATTGCGCGAGATCAGCTTGCCGCTGCTGTCATGCAATTCAAGGCGCACAAGCACCGTGCCGTCACCCATCAGCGATGCGAGGTCGAGACGGCCAACTACGCTGACGTTATCGGTGATCGCCGGAGCGGGATGTTCCGTATGCTGCAGCAGTTTCCCTGCGAGCGAGAAGACATCGGCGGACACGGTGGCGTTCTCGAGCGATTCACGCGTCGTGTTCACGACGGCGATGTCGTTGTTCGAGAGATCCATCTGTACGTGAAGCGGTTCGTTGGCCTTTCGCGTGGCATAGAACGAGGCCTGGGTGTCATAGTCCGAGCTGATGATTCCCCATAGCATGCTCGGCCATGCTGGCTGGGTCATCCAGAGCAGGCGGCCGCCATTCGGCGCCCACAGGTGTTGGTTGAAGCCCTCGAAGATAGCGCGATAATCCACGTAGTTCATCATCTGCGATTTGCGCACGTAGTCTTCGAGCGAATCGGACGCGCCAAGCTCCTCCTGCATCGCCTTGTTGAAGGCGTCATGCGGGTGCCAGTTGTGATAACCCCACGCATCGTCGATCGGCCACTGATCTTCCTTCGGAAGCCAGCGATGGAACCACTCAAGCGTCGGCAGCGAAGGCGTACCTACTTCGACGGCGAATCCGCGATCGAGCTTCGTGTAATAGTCTGCCGGATCTTCCCAGGAATATGGTCCGCTGTTTTCCAGGTTCACCCGATTCGAACTGGGCGTGTAGTAGCGAGTGCCGTCAAGCTCATGCGTCAACTTGATCATGCCGGTATTGATCGCTGGCTGCGGCACGCCTTCATTGCGCCCGCACCACATCACGATTGAAGGATGGCTCTGGTAGCGGCGGATCGTGTCGGCCGCATTCTTCAGGAAAAGATCCGAGTCGCCGGCTTCGGCATTCGAGTCCTGCGTCACCTCCCAGAAGTCGTTCCACACGAGCATGCCGTATTCATCGGCAAGATCGTAAAAGACCGGCTCGGTATTCTGCCCCTGCCAGTTGCGGATGATGTTTACGTTCGCCTCTTTGTCGAGACGGAAGTAAGGCTCAAGATGATCACGGCTGATGCGCTTGCGCGTATCCTCCATACCCCAGCTGCCGCCGCGCACCGCGATGCGTACACCGTTCACGCGCATTATCAGATCCGGTGTGGCGCGAGCGTCTGCAACGGGCTTTAGCGCCGGCGAGTTGTCTGCACCAGCTGCAACGGACGAAGCCCATCCGCCCGGCACCTGCCGCATGGACTCATGCGTCACCGACACGGCAGAATGCGGAGCATTGCGATCGAGCGTCGGGTCATACTCCAGCCGGCTCAGATCGCCGCGGTTGTCGAGCAGGCTCAGCTCGTAGCTGACCTCACGTACACCGAAGCGAAGGGCCTTCGTCGCTGACGTCTTGCCATCGATCGAGAACTCCGCCTTCAGGTGGTAAAGCTCGGGCTTGCCATAGCCGTTCGGCCACCACAAGCGCGGATGTGCCAGGTGCAATTGTGCGAACTTCGTTGGAGCAAGCGTTACGGTGGATTCGCCGGGAGCTGCTGTCACTTTCTCGCTGATCTCCACGCCTTCGAACTGCACATGCAGCATGCCGTCGACCGGCGTGTTGGTGCTGTTCTCAAGTGGGATCGCCAGCGTCACATCGGCCTGCGAGATATCGGGCAAGGGAAGATGCGTGACGACCTTTACGTCGCCCATGGTAACCGCATCATTCGCGACCAGGTGCACATCCTGCCAGAGACCGGTGTCGCGATCGTGCATTGGGGGAAACCAGTCCCAGCCCTCGGTCGCCATGAAGGTTGGCCCATCGAGCGCCATGGCTCCGCCGTTCAGACCGGAGCCCAGCGCGATCGACTGCATATTGGGAATACCAGGGTGAGGCGCAGGCGAGACGCGAATCGCAACCACGTTAGGGCCATCATGGCGAACGTCTGCGCCAATGTCGAAGACGCCGCGCTTGAACGCTCCAGTCATCTCGCCCAGGCTCTTGCCGTTGAGCCACACCTCTGCGTGGTAGTTCACGCCATCGAAGCGCAGCCGCAGCGAGCGATGTTCAGCATCAGCTGGAACGTTGAAAGAGGCGCGATACCAGTAGTCCTGCCTTGCAAGCTTTTCCGGAATCGCAAGGTTATCCATGCCAAAGTCCGGATCCGGATACCTGCCGTCGGCAATCATGCTGGTCAGCACCGTACCGGGAACGATGGCAGGCATCCAGCCGTGCGTGCTGAAAGACGGCGTCGAGATCTCTTCGCCCGATGCAGTTACCTCAGGCGCCTCGCCAAGCATCCAGCCGCCGGAGAGTACCCAGTCACCATCGCCATCCGCCTGCAACGTAGTCTTCGACGCTGGTGGAGCGCTCAAAACCGGTTTGCTGAAAGGTGCTTTCACAGCCGGACGCATCGATGGATCCTGCGGAGCAACATTGCCTACATACTGAATCGTCTGGATTGGCCACGGCTTCGAGGCGTCTTCGAAAGGAAGCAGTTCGAAGTCCGGCCGAGAATGAAACAGGGCGGCAATCTCATTGCTGCTGATTTCACCGGGCCGCAGCGACAGCTCCGCAATGCGTCCGCCGAAGTGTGGACACACAAGCTGCGCGCAGGCGGGCTCGACAGGTGCAAGCTCCAGGGCGTTTCTCACTTTATCCGCGTGCAGAGGCAGGGAGCCGATAGCCGCCCCGTCGATGAAGAACGTGACCCTGGAACTGCCGTAGGTGGCAGCCAGCAAATGCCATCCGTGCGTCAGCGGTGCCGAAGCGCGAATCTGATCGCGCGCGCTAAGCCGCAATGCCGGTTTGCCATCGGAGAGCACGAACAGGCGCGAGTCCGCATCGCTGGGTAGACCGACGCCCGCGATGGCCACATCGTTCGACGTACCAGGTTCCACCTCGACCCACGCGCTCAGCGTCCACGCCGCTTCCGGTTTCAGTACCGGATCAGCCTCGGGCAGCGGCTTCGTCAGCCCGATACCGCCGCGAAGAACATTTGCGCTATACGGACCGTACTGCGCCGGGGTCACCGACGTCATGCCCGGGTAATGCGGGTCCGGGACAAACGGCTCGAACTGCGCACGAACCGGCAGGGAGAGTGAGACCGCGGCAAAGGCCGCCAATAGAAGCTGTGCACTCCGATGATTCAACTTGGGAACTCCTTGTTGCTGCGAAGACAGAAATGGCCGCGCGTGCGAGCCAGCGAAGGGTGCAGGTGATCCGGGAAACGTCGAGCACTGCGCACTGCCCTTGAACATCGACGTTCAAGGACAATTTTATTGGCTTTTCGCGGATCGTGTCGGCGCGGTCGCGCCCCAGAGGACGGGAGGGATGGCATCCCTCCCGAATTGCGGTGCTTAAAAGCGGAAGAACAGATCGAACCGGACAGTGCGGTTGGCCGATGACGGGCCGGTGAAAGTACTGGCGAGCGCGGTGGATTCGCCGAAGAGCGGGGAACCAAGCACACCGACGGGCTGCGCAAGGTTCACCATGTTGAAGATGTTTGTAGCGCCAGCGGAAAGCCCCAGGTTGTACTTCCGCTCGATCTCTTTCTTAACCGGTTTAGCCGGCGTCGCAGCCTTGGCATCCTTCGCGGCCCCCGCTTTCGCCGCAGGTGCGGGCGCTGGAGGATTTTCGTCGGGAAGCTTCGGGCCAAAGCTGAAGAGCTTGGTAACGCGCAGGTTGGCCTGGAAGAAATTCGGGCCCTTGCCGTAGTTGATCGGAATGATCTTCTGGCCGGTGATCGGATCGGCATCGAAGTTTCCCCACTTCGTGCGATAGACACTGGCCCGGGTCAGATCGGTGGCAAATGCCGGGCGATCGTTGAACTGCGTATCCCCGTTGAGGTCCTGACCTACGGTGATATTGAAGGGTGTGCTCGAGTTGTACATCAGGAAGGGGCTTATCTGGAACTGCCCCGGCAGCCTGAAATAGCCGAAGAGGAAAGCGCGATTGCGAATGTCCTCTGCGGCGCGGCCGTAATCCAGGTGAAGATCGTACTGATCAGAAGGAAAACTGGTGACGCCGGAGGTGTTGGCGTCCCGCTTGCCCAGCATGTAGAAGGCATAAACGCCCATCTTCTTGCCCTGAACGCGGGCGTTCAGGAAGAAGCGGTTCGTAGAAGACGCACCCTCCGACTCGTACTGATAGATGTTCTCATTGCTGCCAAGCGGACGCGTGCCGCTGGTCGGGTCATCCGGGTTATAGGTGCCAGGCATCGGTGCGTTGATGTTGCGCGTGAGGTACAGATGCACGCCGCGCTGATACAGGTAGTTTGCCGAGATCGAGACGTGCTTGCCGATGGGCTTGTCCATGCTGAAGCCCCCAACGGAAACATAAGGTGCGCGCAGAAACGGATTGATACTGAAGATGGTCGGCGAGCTATCCGTGTCTCCGGTGCAGTTTGCCGGATCGGAACTGCAGGTGCCGGGATAGAAGTTAGGGGAATTTACTGAGATACCCACCTGGTCGATGCCGTTCTGGCGTTTTGCTTCAAGCACGTTGGTCGAAGCAAAGCGCGTGTAGAACAGTCCGTATCCGCCACGGAAGACCGCGATCGGCGGTTTGTTTTTGCCGCCATTGATGGAATAAGAGGCTCCGAAGCGCGGTGCGAAGTCGGCATGGTCGGAGATCTGTGTCTGCGTCTCGTAACGCATGCCATAACTGACTGTGAAGTTCGGACGCACCTTCCAGGTATCTTCGGCATAGATTCCGGCGTCGAGCACCGAGACTACGATGCCCGGCGTGCCGTGCGTCTGCGAGAACAGGCTGGCGCCGCCGCCGTTGGCCCGTATCTGCGCCCAGGTGAGGTTATTCTTTAGTCCCTGCAGCGTCGCCTGGTATGCGCCGATCGATGCAAAGGTGAAGTTGCCATTGAAATTCGATGTCGAGACATTCGCGTCGCGCACATCGCGGATGCGGGCTCCAAGATTGAACTCGTGGTTGCCGTGCTCGATCTGCAGATAGTCCTGGAACTCGTAGTGGTCCTGATTATCGCGGTTGATGCCTGTATTGTTGCCTCCGCCGGTGAATCCGCCCTGAACGGTGATGGTGGGCGTGAAGTCGACAGGGTTCTGGTTGTTGCGGTCGCGAATGTATTGGAAGCGGGTCTCATTCACAATGTGCGCGCCATACATCTGCGTATCCGCAAACTGCAGTACCTGCTCGGTCTGGTCACTGTTGTAAGCCTGCGAGGCAAGCGCAAACTGCCCGATACCTGCATTCGATGCGGTACTGCGCTGCAGGGAATAACGGAGGCTGATCGTCTGCACCTTGCCGGCCTGAAAGTCGATGCGAGGATTCACCGTGACCATGTTGGTCGGCGAGGTCACAGCCTGAGTAAAGGTGGTCTGGTTAAGGTTGGAATCGAGCACCACAGCGTTTACAACAGAATCATTGATGGCATGCTGATTCTGCACGCCCGCGAAGAACGATGTGAACTTGTTGATGGGCCCGTTGACATCGCCGTCGAGCATGTAGGAGTAGTAAGGCGGCTGATTAGCGACGAAGGGGTTCTGCGTATTAAGAGCCGAGTCATTGCCCTCGACCCATAGTTCGCCGTGAAGCTTGTCCGTACCGGGCTTGGTGAAGATCTCGATACGTCCAAAGCCAAGTGCGTCGTACTGCGCGGAGAACGGATTCTGATTGATGCGAATCTCACGAATCGAGGACTTGGGCGGCATCTTGCCGCCGGAGAATCCATCGACATAAAACTGCGTGCCGCCGTCGGGATTCGCGCCGGCTACTGCCTGTAGCTGATCCTGCAATTCGGTGGGGTCGTTCGAGAGCGCATCGAGATCGGCGCCCTTGATTACGATTGCTCCTCCGTTCTTTTCAGGGCTGGTATCGAGGCCCGAGTCGGTGACAACCGTCTCCTGTTGTTGCACCTCGATCTGCAGAGTGATGGCCTGATGTAGAACCTTGCCCGCCGAGATCTCGACACCATCGATGACGGTCGCGCGGAAGCCCGGCGCGTTTGCCTCAAGCGTATAGTTGCCGGGCGCGAGACCGGAGATGGTGTAATGCCCCTGGTCGTCAGTGGCGGCGCTGGAAACAGCAACACCAAAGTGCTTCGCCTGGACATCGGCACCGGGAATCAATGCGCCCGATGGGTCCACTACTGAGCCTGAAATGATGCCGGCAGGGCTGGGGCTGGTTATCTGAGCGTAGGCAGTCGCCTGAAAACCCAGCAGCAGGATGATCGCAAAACAGATGCGGCACAGAACAGAATACGAGCGGCAAATCTGAGGCATAGGAGTGCGATTTGCTCCTTTGTCGAGCAGTGGGTTTTGTAACTTGGCTTACATGACGATCGGAACACGCAGGTAGCCGCATTCCCTGGCATTGCAAAATCAGTGGACAATGCCGAGGTCTTCGCGCTTCCTATCTGACGAATCAGATAGGAAAATCGCTCCTGTAAATTTCAAAAATATAAGTAATTCATTCCGCAACGGGATAGTTGAGTGCCCGAACAAACTGCGGGAGGGCTTACTTCACCGCAATTTGTCCCGGCAATGGCAAGGATGTTCCTGTTTCATTGACCGCTGAATACAACTCCCACAAACGAATCCGCACAGCCATAGTAGGCAAACCACTTCTGGTGGAAGTAAACCAGGCTCTCTATAAATGTAGTTCCCGCTGCGTACTGGCCGCTGCGTTCGAATGGCATCTTCGGAGTAAGAAATGGAGTGTCGTTGCGATGTAGAAGCTTCTCGGGATGATCTGCAGAAAAGAGTGCCTGCCCCGTCGAATAAGTTCCAGCCTGCAGCGATTTATCTCCGTCGGTATCGGAGTTTTTGCCATTGTAGAGAAGCAGGATGCCATCCTTAGTCAGCAGCGGAGGCGCGCCCACTTCAGGCAGGGCACTGTCAAACTTTCCCGAACGCGTCGCGAGTAACAACAGTGGTGTGCCGCTCTTATCTTCCACCGGAGTCCAGTGGATCAGGTCGGTCGAAGAAGCAAGGCCCACCTTCACCTCACCCCAGTACATCCAATACTTGCCGTGAATGCGCGCAGCCACCAGGTGCCCATCTTTGAGTTGTGTCACAATGCCTGCGGATTTGTACTTGAGTGACGCATATTTGCCGCTTGTACCAAATGCAGGCCCGTACTTTGTCCAGTGCGTCAGATCTCTGGATGTGGCTACTCCAACGGAGTAAGTCTGGCGATTCCATTGCGTGTAAGTCAGCACATACATGCCATCTTCTGTCTCCGCAATACGCGGATCTTCTACGCCGCCAGGCCATTCGCGCGACTTCTGCCCATCGTTCGCGGGGTAGAAGACCGGTTCGGACATCTGCTTGAAATGAATGCCATCGTCGCTCTCAGCCATGCCCAGCCGCGAAGTGTGTTCGCCGATGGCCATCGTTCCGCTGTTATCTTCCGCGCGATACAGCACAATCACTTTGCCATTTCGCACCACGGCTGCTGGATTGAAGGTGTGCAATGCCTCCCAGTGAACCGGCTTTTGCGTAATCGGATCGGTGAAGGTCGCTTCCGGCTGTGGCTTGATGATGGGATGGCTATCCGCCGGCCGTTCGAAGGGACCAAGCATCCACTGCTCTTTCGGTGTCTGTGCCAGGGCAAGATTCGCAGAATAGAACATGAACAGAAATGCAGCGAGCGCGGTGCGTCGATATTCAGGCATGGAAGCCAGCTTAATATGCGCGCGGAAAAGCAGCAAAATCGACGTGAGGTACCGGTTCCTGAAATCTGGCGCGGGAAACGAAGTTAACTATCTCGTTAATTATGAGAGGTCAACAATGGATACTTGACAGCTGATTACCGAGAGGTCTAAAAAGGCTCCCCAATTGAACAGGAGGGGCTCTGTGAGCGCACTGCCCGAAGTTGCTGAACGGGGTTGGATACCCCTGCGCCTTGTAGAATCGCTACGCTTTTTCACATCGTTTCACCGCAACCTGTGTCGAAGTCTGGTCTTCTGTGCACTCGTGCTTGCGGTTGCGGTGCCAGGTTACTCGCAGGCCACCAACGGAACCATCAACGGCACGCTCAGCGACCAAAGCGGAGCCGTTGTAGTTGATGCGAAGGTAACTCTCACAAACATTGGTACATCGGACTCAAGAACCTCCCAGACCAACTCTGCGGGCTTCTACCAGTTCATCAACCTGCCTCCGGGAAATTACAAAATCACAGCGGAGAAAGAAGGCTACAAGCAGCTTATTCGTCAGCCTGTCGTTCTACAGGTCGCGTCCACTCTGCTGGTCGATCTCTCGCTGGCTGTAGGCAGCAACACGCAGCAGGTCGTGGTGACAAGCGGCACGCCGCTGATCCAGGCAGAGAGCGCAACGCTCGGCGCAGTGGTCGATCAGCGCCAGACAACCGAGATGCCGCTCAACGGTCGTAATCCTATGAGCCTCGTCGCCCTCGTGCCTGCTGTGGTGCCGCAAGGGCAGTCGCAGCAGACGCCGACAGGTAGCAATCCCTTCGGCTGGGGCAACTATCAGATCGGCGGCGGCTTCGCCAACCAGAGCGTGACGTATCTGGATGGTGCGCCCGTCAACACCGAATACATCAACGCGACGGCGCTCATTCCGACTCAGGACTCGCTGCAGGAATTTCGCGTGATGACCAACAACCTGCCGCCTGATTACGGCCGGCTTGCAGGCGGAGCCATCCAGTTCCGCACCAAGTCAGGAACAAACACCCTGACCGGAAGCGCATGGGAGTACATTCGCAACAAGGTGCTGAATGCGAACACCTTCTTCGGCAACCAGGCACATCTGCCTAATCCCGCCTTCACGCAGAACCAGTTCGGCTTCAATGTTGGTGGTCCGGTTTACATCCCGCACGTCTACGACGGGCATAACAAGACATTCTTCTTCGTCAACTGGGAAGGTTTCTCGCTGCGGCAGGGAATCACTTACACAACCACCGTTCCCACGGCGGCAGAGCTGACCGGCAACCTGTCGGATCTCGGCACCACGATCTACGATCCGACGACGACATGCGGTGTCGCGGGAGGGCCTGCCTGCACAGGCAATCAGAAACAGTACGATCGCCAGCCCTTTGCCAACGCAACGATCCCGGTGAACCGTCTCAATCCGACTGCGCTGGCCTATCTCAAGATGTTCTTTCCAGCTCCCAATCTGGCGGCGGCTCCGGGTACGCCAAACTACACCACCACCGGGAGCAGCGGCGGGAACAACTATGAAACGGTCGTGCACATCGATCACAACCTGTCGTCGAAGCAGCATCTCTCCGGACGCTACACCTACTGGGAAAACACCAACCTGCCGACGGACGCTTTCAACGGAATCTGCGAAGACCGTTGCGGCGAGCAGTTCACAACTAACAGCGTCGTCATCTCAGACGATTATGCTTTCAGCAGCAAGACCCTCCTCGACGTTCGCGTGAGCTACCTGCGTTTCGTCTACGGGCGCACAGCGCTGCTTAACAAGTTCGACGTAACCAGCATTGGCCAGCCGGCCGCGCTGCAGTCACAAATCGAATACCCTGGGCCTCCAGTGATGGTGATCACTGGTTTCGATCCTTCGGGAATTTTCAATAGTGCCGGTGCTGACAGCACCATTCACAACGCAACTGACGACGATCGTATTTCCGGCAACCTCACCAAGTTCGTCGGCAATCACACGCTCACCTTCGGCGGCGAATATCTGCGTGCCACCTTCAACTATGTGCAGACCAACCAGTCGGCGGGTCTGTACGACTTCACCCCTGGCTTCACTTCTCTGAATGGTCTTACCGGAGGTGACGGCCTCGGCCTCGCATCGTACATGCTCGGTTATCCATCGGGCGGCAACATCAACTATGCCCAGCCGCTTGCTGCTGAGCAGCTTTATCCCGCGGTGTACGCCAACGACAACTGGCGCATCGGGAGCAAGCTCACATTGCAGCTTGGTGTGCGCTGGGAGAATACCCGTCCCTTCACCGAACGCCACAATTGGCTGAGCTACTTTGACTATGGCGCCGAGAATTCTGTGCTCGCAAACGCAGGCATTCCCAATGTTCCGGGCCAGGTTGGATTAGTCGATTCCAGCACCCGCAAATCACGTCTGCCGATCGACAACGATCTGATGCAGTTCTCACCGCGAGTCGGCCTCTCATATCAAGCCATGCCTAACACTGTCTTCAGTGCCGGCTATGGCATCTTCTGGCTGCCAAACGATCTCACCGGTCTGCCTTACTCCGACCCTGTAACATCTTCGACCACCAACGTCCCCTATACCAACAACGGCGGACTTACACCGGCTGTAACCATCGACAACCCCTTCCCGAATGGAATCGTGCTGCCTGTACTGCGCGGAGCGAACTTCCAGAGCACGCTGCTTGGTTCGGGAAACAACTACTACTACACGAAGGACCCTTACGCGTACACTCAGCAGTTCAATGCGGGAGTACAGCAGCAGATCGGGAACAGTTTCATGTTCAGCATCATCTACGGCGGAGCGAAGGGAACGCATCTGCCGATCGGAGGTCTGAACATGGACACGCTGCCCCATCAGGACATGGCACTGGGAAGCGCACTCGTGAACAATGTAGCCAATCCCTACTACGGACAGATCAGCTCCGCATACAGCCTCGGGTCCGCAACGATTCCTGCGGGGCAACTTCTCCTTCCTTTTCCCGAGTACTCGTCGGCGGGAATCATGGCTGCGAACTTCGGCAGCTCCACGTATCACTCGTTGCAGCTGACAGCGCAGCAGCGATTCGCGAGAGGTGCATCGATCAACGCGTCTTACACCTGGTCGAAGCTGATCAGCAATGCCGATACGCAGACGACATGGCTTGAATCGTCTGTGCCCGGCATTCAGGACCCACGCAACCTGCAGGGTGAGAAGTCGCTCTCTGCAAACGATGCTGCGCAACGCCTGGTCGTAAGCTACGTCTACGATCTTCCCGTGGGTCACGGACAACGCTTCCTGGCAAACTCGCCGGGCTGGGTGAATCAGATCGCCGGTGGCTGGGGTGTCGGTGGTGTGACCACGCTTATGAGCGGCTTTCCGCTGGGCTTCGGCACGGCGCAAAACCTGACCCAATCCTTTGGTGGCGGATCGCGGCCGAATTACGTTTCCGGCTGTCAGAAGAGGGTTGAGGGAAGCGCCCAGGCTCGTTTGAACGAGTGGTTCAACACCGCGTGCTTCGCGCAGCCTGAGGCGTTTACCTTCGGCGATGAACCTCGTCTCGATCCGCAGCTTCGTGCGGCTGGCGTAGCCAACTGGGATGCTTCCGCATACAAGACCTTCCCGCTCGCACACAGCGGACTGGTCAACATGCAGTTCCGTGCGGAAGCCTTCAACCTCTTCAACCGCGTACAGTTTGGTTATCCCGGCCTCACCCAGGGCGCGTCGAACTTCGGTATCGTGAACACGCAGTTGAACAATCCTCGACTGTTGCAATTCTCCATGCGCTTCAATTATTGATGGCTGAGACCACGGCAGGCGAGTCCCTCGCCTGCCATGGTCCCGGGCATTCGCACTTGCGTTCCATCCGCCGCTCAAGTAGAACGGTGCGGATGGCTCCCAACGACTCCACCAGACGCCGTAACCTTCGCCGCATATCTGTTGCCCTGCTGTTTCTCACTGTCTTAACCGCCGCACCTCTGATTTCGAATGCTCAACGCTCCCGCTGGACTGAAGAGCGGGCCAATGCCTGGTATGCGAAACAACCCTGGCCTGTCGGCAGCAACTACCTGCCCGCCGACGCAATCAACCAACTCGAAATGTGGCAGGCCGATACCTTCAACCCGAAGGAAATCGACCGCGAGCTCGGCTGGGCTGAGAGCATCGGAATGAACACCATGCGCGTCTTCCTGCATGATCTGCTCTGGCAGCAGGATGAAGCCGGTTTCAAACAGCGCATCGACACCTTTCTCACTATCGCCGCGAAGCATCACATCAAGCCCGTCTTCGTCCTCTTCGATTCCTGCTGGGACCCCATGCCAAAGCTTGGACCGCAGCATCCGCCGATTCCAGGCGTACACAATTCCGGATGGGTGCAGAGCCCCGGACGCGCCATGGCCGATCCCGCGGAGTATCCAAGGCTGAAAACTTACATTCATGGAGTAGTTGCCGCCTTCGCCAACGATGACCGCATCCTCGCATGGGATGTGTGGAACGAGCCCGGCAATACAAACAGCGGCTCTTACGGCAAGCTCGATCCTCCGAACAAGGAAGAGCTCGTGCTCAAGCTGCTGCCGCAGGTCTTCGAGTGGGTTCGTTCTGCCAATCCATCGCAGCCGCTCACCAGCGGCATATGGGGAAGCGAGGATTGGAGCTCCATTGATAAGATGACTCCCATTGAGCAGGTGCAGTTCAAGGAGTCCGACATCATCTCGTTCCACAACTACGGGTGGCCGGAAGTGTACGAGCGCAAGGTGCATGAGCTGCAGCAGTACCATCGCCCGATCATCTGCACGGAGTATATGGCGCGCGGTGCCGGCAGTACCTTCGACACCATTCTGCCCATCGCAGAGAAGAATCGCGTAGGCGCCATCAACTGGGGCTTTGTTGCGGGCAAGTCGCAGACCTACCTGCCCTGGGATTCATGGAGGCATCCGTATACACAGGAAGAACCGCCTGTCTGGTTTCATGATGTCTTCCATCCGGATGGAACACCGTATCGCGTTCGCGAGACGGAGATCATCCGTCAGCTCACTCAGCAGGCGGCAGCGCAGCCGGCTTCAAACTAACACTTCACTGTTTCAATTTGTATTGTTTGCCGAAAGGATCGAATTAATGAATCGCCGCCATTTTCACAAGCTCGCTGCCGGTGCAGCCCTGGCTTACGCTGCCAGAAACGCATGGTCACTGCCTGCCGCTGCCGGACCGAAGTTCTCCGTCATGCTGTGGACGCTGACAGGGAAAACATCGTTCGACAATGCATTGAAGATCGTTGCCGATGCAGGCTACCAGGGCATCGAGTTGACCGGGCAGTTCCAGAAGTGGAGCGACTCCGAAACGCAGCAGTTCCTCAAACGAATCCAGTCACTGAATCTGTTAGTAGACTCCATGAGCGGCTTGCGCGCAGGCTTCTGCGTGCCGTCGGAGTCGGATGTATTCCTTAAGCAATTTCAGGAACACATCGATTATGCGGTGAAGCTCCATTGCCCGCAAGTGATCCTGCTCTCAGGCAAGCGGGACGCATCGATGTCTGTCGATCAGCAGAAGCAGGTCTCGGTAGAAAATCTGCTGAAGGCCTCCGACATCGCAGCCAAGCACGATATCGAAATCGTCATCGAGCCCATCGACCCGCTGGAGAATCCAACCATCTTCCTGCAGACCGTGACAGACGGCTTCTCAATCGCGCGGGCAGTGAATCGCCCCAACGTAAAAGTGCTCTACGACTTCTACCATGAGCAGCGCGCCTTCGGAAACCTGATCGAGAAGTTAGACAAGAATATCGACCTGATCGGCCTTGTCCATATTGCAGACGTCCCCGGCCGCAATGATCCCGGAACCGGTGAGGTCGACTACAACAATATCTACCGCAAGTTAGCCTCACTCCATTACAAGCGTTACATCGCCATGGAGTTCTATCCGACTACCGAGCCGGTGGCTGCGCTCAAAAAAGCGCGGCTCGACGCAGAAAAAGCTTTTGCTACAAACGCCTGATTTTTTGGCAGTTATTAGGCGCGCAGTCATTTCCGATGCGCGCCGGTTATCAAAAGAATAAAGAGGTCCAGGCTCCCCCTCCAGAACCAGCCGCATCCTAGTTGCGGTTGTACGACTTCTGGAGGCAACGAATGCAACGCCATCTCAGCTGCGCCTGGCGCGCATGGACGAGCCTGTCTGTTCTGGCTATCTTCACGGTACTTTTCAACCTTCCTCTCCACGCACAGTTCAACGGGCATCTTGCCGGAACCGTCACGGATACAACCGGCGCTGTCGTAAGTGGTGCGACCGTTAAGCTGACGAACGAAGGCACAAACGTTGGCAAGACTGCCACTACCAATGCCTCGGGTTATTACAGTTTCAATGAGCTCGGTCCGGGATCATACACCGTTGAGGTCTCCGCGAGTGGTTTCAAAGGTTCCACGTTGAATCACATCGGCCTCGCCGGGGAGGCTGCACGCAACGTCGATGTAAAACTCGAAGTCGGCGGAAGTGCACAGACCGTGACCGTAAATGGAAGCGATGTGCCTGCATTGCAGACATCGGATGCCAACATCAGCGGCTCCATCGACAACCAGCAGCTGCAGCGCATCCCTGCATACGGACGCGATCCCTACGAACTACTCCGTCTTACACCTGGCATCACCGGTGACGGCGCACGCGCTTCCAACGGACAGAGCGTCTTCCTTCCGAACGGCGCGGGCCCGGGCGGATCGAACTCCGGCATCTTCCAGACAGAGAATCAGGTACAGATCAGCGCTAACGGCCAGCGCATTGGCGATAACAACTTCCTGGTCGATGGGGTAAGCGTAAACAGTCTCTCGCATGGCGGCGCAGCAGTCGTCACGCCTAATATTGAAGCGGTCGGAAACATCACGGTAATCAGCAGTGCGTATTCGGCAGAGTACGGGCGCAACACCGGCGCACAGATTCTCACTACCACTCAAAGCGGTACAAACGGCTTCCACGGCAGCAGCAGCTTTACTTATGATGAGCCGGGACTCAATGCCTACAACAAGTACGGCGGTCCGTCTGAGCAGCCCACCGTGCGCGTGCAGAACAAGGAGCGCAACTGGGCCGCGGGCGTTGGCGGACCCATCATCAAGAACAAGCTCTTCCTCTTCGCTTCATACGAGGGGTTCAAGGAAAACAACCCGACATACGAATCGCAGTTCATCGAGACGCCACAGTTTCGCTCGCAGGTAGCGGCGCTTGGTGGAGTATCGGCCGGTATCGCCAGCGCATCGGGTGAAGTGCCTCGCGTCAATGCGTATCTACCTGTCAATTGCGGCGTAGCATCTGCGACGCAGGTAGCCACTGTCGTGACGGGCAATCCCGCCGCATATCCGACCACGCAGTATCCCTGTAATGCCGTCGCTGGCGGCCTCGACTTCGGCTCTCCATTTGCCGGAGGCACAGGCGTCTACGTTCCCACTCCACCTACGGGTGTGACCACAGCGTATTCGTCGATCGGCGGCGGCCTCGACAATGTTCCGGACGTGCAATACGCGCAGCTGCTTCTGCCGTCGCGAGCACGCGGCAACCAGTTCAATGCACGCGGCGACTGGTATATCACTCCCAAGGATCAGCTTGCGGGCATCATTTACGTTACGAAGCTCGACAACTTTCAGGCTGGCGGAGCGACCGGTTCGCGTGCCGATGGTGACGTGCCCTTCAAGCCACTTAATTCGGCGCTGACCGCAATCTACATTCACACCTTCGGACCGAACACGATAAATGAGTTCCGCGCCAATGCGACACGCTTTACCGATAACGGCGTGAAGGACTCTGCTGGCGTCGTGAACTGGGGCATTCCATACATCAATATCCAGGGCATGTCCTTTGACGGAACCAACGACATCAACTACGGCCCCGCAGCAAGCTCGACCTCACCCGCTATCTTCGCCGAGAACACCTACGAAGTTCGCGACATGGTGACACACACCATCGGCACGCATACATTCCGCATGGGCTTCGAATATCGCCTCGAGCAGGACAACGACAACCTCGCGGGTGACGCACGACCCACATACGCCTTCAACGGCATGTGGTCGTTCGCAAGCAGCACGCCAGACTACGAAGCCATTTACGCCGATCCTTCTACCGGTGGTACGCCAAACACTGCGCGATACCTCTGGGATCACTACTATGGCGCATTCCTCCAGCATGACTGGAAGGTCTCGCAGAACCTGACCCTCAACACCGGCCTGCGCTGGGAGTACTTCGAGCCTCTCTACAATCACGGCTTCGAAATCAATTACCCGACGCTCGGCCCTGCAGGCAATGAGCTTGCCGGAGCCACGCTGCTGCCGCGCAATCATCTCTGGAACTCGCAGTACAACAACTTCTCGCCGAAGCTCGGCTTCGCTTACACGCCGCCCAACATGGGCGACAAGATGGTCATCCGCGGTGGCTTCGCAATGGCCTATAACCGTCTTCCGGTAGCGCTTTTCAATAACGCAATCGAGAACGGCCCCGGCTTCTTTAACTACTCTCTGTGCTGCGCCACCACTTCGCCGGATACAGGCGCAGGCATCGTGCAGTACCAGACAGGCAGCAGCACCTCGCCATACAGCTATGCGGCAAACTCTTCGCTGATCACGCAGGTCAATGCGAATGGCTTGCCCGTAACCAGCACCGGAGCCTTCATTCCGATCGAAGTCTACGGCGCGCAACAAAACCTGAAGACTCCTTACAGCTATCTCTACTCGCTCGAAGTGCAGCGCGAACTGCCATGGGACTTCGTCGCTACTGTCGGCTACCAGGGCAGCACCGGCCGCCACTACACGCGCCTCGTCAACCAGGAATTTCTGTACGACAACACCAATTCGCCCTTCACGCAGGGCGCATACTTCGCACAGAGCGATTCCAACGAGTACTACAACGGCATGAACCTGCACCTGTCGAAGCGCATGCGCCACGGCCTGCAATTCGATGCGGTCTACACATGGTCGAAAGCCATGGATCAGGTTTCAAATGGCGACCAGGCAGACTCCGCGGCGAACCAGACAGATCCTGCAGACAATCGCACCGAGCTTGGTCCGTCGGACTACGACATACGCCATCGTGTCACCGTGAGCGGCGTGTGGACGATTCCCGGCACGCATGGCAACGGTATTGTCAGTTCCTTCACCAATGGCTGGCAGATCAACGGTGTCTGGACCTGGCACACCGGCTTTCCATTCACGCCCGTTACCTACAACCTGCATGGAGTGCCGTCGGTTGAGAACGCTTCGGTCGTCACTCCGGTTCGTCCCCTCGGCTACTACGGAGGCGCGCGCACGGGCTGCGACAATTCGCTCTTCGAGCCGGGCGCGGGCAACGCTTTTGCAAACGGAGGATCGAGCTACTTCAACATCACGCCGCCCCCGGGTGGAGCAGGTACCAACCCAGGCATCGGCCGCAACTCCTTCCGCGGCCCCTGCTACCAGGACACTGACATCAGCGTTGCCAAGGAGCAGAAGATCAAGTGGCTCGGAGACGCCGGCATGGTGCGCTTCCAGGCTAACTTCTACAACATGTTCAACAACCTCAACCTCACGCCCTTTACCTTCTCGACCAATGCCACCATCGTCGAGAACGCGCAGTTCGGCCAGGCACAGTCTGCCTCGGCTGGCCGCGTGATTGAGTTCCTCGGGCGATTCCGCTTCTAGCGTGGAGGTTTGTCTCAGCAAGTTGTGCTCCGGCAGCAAATTGTCATCCCGAACGAAGTGAGGGTCTGCACTTAAACTTTCGGAACAGCGATAACTCCTGAAGAAAGTGCAGCTCCCTCGTCCGGTTAACATGAACAAATGAACTTCGACACTATCGTGCTCGGCGCAGGCGTCGCCGGACTCGCCGCTGGTCGCTCTCTCGCGGAAGCAGGCCAGCGGGTCGCTATCCTTGAAGCACGCGACCGTGTAGGAGGTCGCATCTTTACCACGCACTCTCCGGGCACGGATTATCCCATCGAACTGGGAGCGGAATTCGTCCACGGCTGCCCGCCGGAGTTGCTGCAGCTCATCGAAGAAGCCGGATTGCCGATTTACGAGCGCGACGGCAGGGCTCTTTGCTTCGAGAATGGCCGATTGGAAGACTGCAGCTTCGGTGACGCATTCCATGTTCTGGATGAGCTGCCCGCCTCGCCGGACATGACCTTTGCCGAGTTCCTCGCAACGAAGACACTCCCCGAGGAAACCGCGCAGCGCACCGCCAGTTACGTTGAAGGCTTCAATGCGGCAGACGCGCAGCGGATCGGAACGGCATCCCTGCTGAAACAGCAGCAGGCCGAAGAAGAGATCGAGGGCGATCGAGGATTTTGTATTCGCAACGGGTACGAAAATCTGCCGCTGTATCTGGCCAAGCGATTCCGTGAAGCTGGAGGCGAAATTTATCTTCAGACCCTCGTTGAAAACATCACATGGAAACCCGGCCACGTCACAGTGCACACCGGGAATCCTGCAGTCAGCCAGCTTTCGGCACCTCGCGTTGTAATCGCCCTGCCGCTGGGCGTTCTGCAGTCCGGCTCGGTCAGAATCGCTCCGGCAGTCGGTACGCAATCGGCCATCGATAAACTGGCCATGGGCACCGCGGCGCGCATTACCATGGTCTTTCGCGAGCGCTTCTGGCTCGACGCCGCTCCCGATCTCAGCTTTCTCTTCTCACGCGAGCAGATTCCCGCGACATGGTGGACCGTCTCGCCCGATCCCGCGCCCGTGCTCACCGGATGGGTCGGCGGACCCCGCGTCCATCAGCTGCCATCCGGTGAAGCGCGGAAGAACCAGGCACTCGCCGTGCTGCAAAGAGCCTTTTCGCGGAGCGATCTCGCGGAGCTGCTTGTCTCCTGGCATACGCACGACTGGCAGGACGATCCGTTCAGCAGGGGAGCTTACAGCTACGCACCCAAAGGCGCCTTGCAGGCATCCAGCGAACTGGCTCAGCCCAACGACAACACCATCTACTTCGCTGGAGAACACACCGACATCACCGGCCATTGGGGCACGGTGCACGGAGCGCTGCGCTCGGGCCTACGGGCTGCAACACAGATCCTTTCGCAGGTCTCTTGAAACCTCAGGCTCCTCGCATCGTGTAAACTTCGCTGCGAAACAAAAATAAATCGGGGAGCCACGCCCAAATGTCTCGACGTTTGTTGTCGTTTATTGCCGCCTTCATTTTTCTCACCGCTTCTGCCTTCGCACAGAAAGTCGCAGCAACTCCGCCGATGGGCTGGAACAGCTGGAACCACTTCGCCGACAAGGTGACCGATGCCGATGTCCGTGCCGCCGCCGATGCGATCGTATCCAGCGGCATGCGCGACGCTGGATACATCTACGTCAACATCGACGACACCTGGGAGGCCGGACGCGATTCGAACGGCAACATCCAGACAAACAAAAAATTCCCTGACATGAAGGCTCTCGCCGACTACGTTCACTCGAAGGGACTCAAGCTCGGCATCTACTCCTCGCCTGGACCCAAGACCTGTGCCGGTTATGAGGGCAGCTACGGCCACGAAGAGCAGGATGCGAAGACCTATGCAGCCTGGGGCATCGACTACCTCAAGTACGACCTCTGCGGCCTGCGCGAAGTCATGGACAAGCAGTCCGGCGGCGATCGCCTGAAGGCCTTCGTGATTCAGAAGGCAGCTTACGAAAAGATGCACAAGGCGCTCGTTGCAACCGGACGCCCGATCCTCTTCAGCCTCTGCCAGTATGGCTGGAATGACGTATGGGCATGGGGCCCTGAAGTCGGCGGCAACGCATGGCGCACGACCGGCGACATCAACGATACCTACGCCCGCATGGAAACCATCGGTTTCTCCCAGGCGGGATTGTCCAAATACGCTGCACCCGGCCACTGGAACGACCCGGACATGCTTGAAGTCGGCAACGGGGGCATGAACGCCGACGAGTACCGCACGCACATGGCCCTGTGGGCGGTTCTGGCCGCGCCGTTGCTCGCCGGCAACGACCTCAGCAAGATGTCGAAGGAAACACTCGGCATGTTGACCAACAAGGACGTGATCGCAGTTGACCAGGACGCGCTCGGCAAGCAGGGTGACCGCCTCTGGGCTGTCGGTCCCTACGAGGTCTGGGCCAAGCCGCTCTCCGGCGGAGCCAAGGCCATTGCGCTCTTCAATCGCGGAGAGCTCGCCTCACCGATGACCCTTCGCCTCAAGGACGTGGGCTTCCCGCAGGGAGCAAAGCTTCGCGACCTGTGGAAGGGAACCGAAGTGACTGCGAAGAACGGCGAAGTCACCCAGGTTGTGCCCTCGCACGGTGTCCTTTTCCTTAAGGTGAGCCAGTGAGCCTGCCCGGCATCTCCGGCGAAGAGCTGAAGGCATGGGTTGAAAACATGGCCTCGGAGTGGCGGCAGCTTCTTGCCGCCCACCCCGAAGCGCTTGCAATCCCCTGCGACATTCGTGAAACCACGAACGTCGCAGGCCTGCTGCAGCACATCGTCGCCGTAGAACTGCGTTATGCGCAGCGCCTCAACGAGCAGCCCGAAACCGCGTACGAAGACGTCCCCAGCGATTCGGTGGAGAGCATTTTCGCCACTCACGATCAAGCCATGGCGATGCTCGATAACTTAAAGGGCCGTGACGAAGCCTTCTGGAATGAGTGGTTCACCATGACCACGCGCAAGGGTGGAACCTTCCGCGCCCAGCGCCGCATCGTTTACGGGCACCTGCTGCTTCACGCCATCCGGCACTATGCCCAACTCGCCACATTGCTGCGCCAGCACGATCTTGCGCCGACCTGGCAGATGGATTTCATCGCCATGGCTGTTCCCGGTCTGAAGTAGCCGCGCGCCGGGTGATAAACGCGGGTGCGGGTGCCCCATCCATGACAGCCTTATCGTCATGGGCGGGCTCGCACACTTCCCAAATGGGTGCCCCATGTTTCGCTTGTGAGACATGGGCTTGCAGCTTAAATCTTTCAGGCGTTGCCGAATTGGGAACGCCAAGCTCAACTCCTGCAATGATTTCGCGCCACCGGTCTGGAAAGAGCTAAAATAAAGTTTGCGATGCGGCGAGCGCGGAACGCCTGGAGCCTGAGCGCCCCAGAAAATCAGCCGGCTGCATCCCCATGGATATGAGTACAACCAAGCTGGCACCCGACCCCTCGACCGCCCCCTCCGTACAGCAGGCTTCCCTTACGCGCGAACAGATTTTCGAGACATTCCGTCGCTGGGGCTACCTCCAGGCGAATCTCGATCCCCTCGGACAGTACCTTCCGCCCGAAAAAGTCTCCGAACTCGACATCGCCGGCCCCGACGCGGACGAAGCCCGCAAGTATTACTGCTCAACCGTCGGCGCTGAGTTCATGCACATTCCGTCTCCCGAGCGCAGACAGTGGATCGCCGAACGGCTCGAGGCCGATGCCCTCGCTGTCGACGAAGCCGCGCAGCACCGGATTCTGGAACTGCTGACCCGCGCCGACATGTTCGAGCAGGTCATCCAGTCGCGCTACCTCGGTACCAAGCGTTTCTCGCTCGAAGGTGTCACGGCGCTGATCCCGTTCCTCGATGAGCTGTTGAACCGCGCCTCCGAGTTAGGGGCAGAGAAGTCGATGATGGCCATGAGCCATCGCGGACGCCTCAGCGTCATGGTGAACACCTTCGGCAAATCCGCCAGCGATATCTTCTCGAAGTTCGAAGACGTCGACCCGCGCAGCATACTGGGCGGCGGAGACGTGAAGTATCACGTCGGCGCGACCGGAACCTACCCCACGCGCAACGGCGAAACGATGGCGCTTCACCTGGTCTCGAACCCCAGCCATCTTGAGGCTGTCGACCCTGTCGCCATGGGCCGCGCACGCGCCAAGCAGCAGCGCTATCCGGAAAAGGGCGAAGAAAAGGTTCTGCCGGTGCTCATCCACGGCGATGCCGCTTATGCCGGGCAGGGAATCTGGGCCGAGACGCTGACCCTCGCCACCATTGAGGGCTACACCGTCGGCGGGACGATCCAGATCATCGTCAACAATCTCATCGGCTTCACCGCCGAGCCGGAAGAATCGAACTCCACGCGTTTCTCCTCTGACATTTCGCGCCGCCTGCCTATTCCCATCTTCCACGTCAATGCGGAAGACCCGGCAGCCGTTGTGCGCATCGCCGCGCTGGCCGCGGAATATCGCCACGCCTTCAAGAGCGACGTAGTCATCGACCTCATCGGCTATCGCCGCCACGGTCACTCCGAGGTCGACGACCCGACCATCACGCAGCCGCTGCGCTACGCGCGCATCAAGAACCATCCTCCGCTCTACGAGATTTACGCCAAGCAGATCGGTGCGGACATCGCTCCGCGCGTGCAGGAACTGCAGGCCGAGTTCGCCGAGGCCCAAAAGCAGGCCACGACCATGCAAAAGATGGCCGTGCTCGCCAAGCTGCCCGAATACTGGTCGGCCTACACCGGCGGCCCTTACAAGCCGGAATACGAAGTGGAGACCGGCATCAGCCGCGAGGAGATCGGCGAGCTGACCAGGGCGCTCACCAGCTATCCCGAGAGCTTCCACATCCACGCCAAGATCAAAAAGTTACTGGAACAGCGCGCCGAGATGGGCAGCGGGCAGAAGCCCCTGGACTACGGCATGGCCGAGGCCGTCGCCTTCGCCTCTCTGTTGAAGTCGGGAACGCCGGTTCGCCTCAGCGGGCAGGACAGCCAGCGCGGCACCTTCAACCAGCGCCACTCCGTGCTGATCGACATCGAAAACGAAGAGTCGTGGGTTCCGCTCCGCCATCTCTCCGATGATCAGGCGAAATTTGAAGTCTACAACTCCATGCTTTCCGAGGCCGGCGTTCTCGGCTTCGAGTACGGATACAGCCGCGACTACCCTGAATGCCTCATCCTGTGGGAGGCCCAGTTCGGCGATTTCGCCAACGGCGCACAGATCATCATCGATCAGTTCATCTCCTCGGGCGAAGACAAGTGGGGGCTGCTCGGCGGCGTAACCCTGCTGCTGCCGCACGGCTACGAAGGTCAGGGCCCGGAGCATTCCTCGGCGCGCGTCGAGCGCTACCTGCAGCTGGCCGCGCATGACAACATGCAGATCTGCCAGCCTTCCACCGCCGCGCAGTACTTCCACCTGTTGCGCCGCCAGGCTCTGCGCAAGTGGCGCAAGCCGCTGGTTGTGTTTACGCCGAAGAGCATGCTGCGCCACCCCGACGCGGTATCGCCGATCGAGGATTTCAGCCGCTCACGCTTCCTCAACGTACTTCCGGAGACGGAGATCCAGGATGCGAAGCGCCTGCTGATCTGCACCGGAAAGATCGGTCACGAGCTGCGAGTCGAACGCAAGAAGCGCGGCGACAACACTACCGGCATCATCTTCCTGGAGCAGATGTATCCGTGGCCCGAGGCCGAGCTGGCAGCTGCCATCCAGGCGCATCCCCATGCTCATGAAGTCATCTGGGTACAGGAAGAGCCGGAGAACATGGGTGCGCATGCCTACGTACTGCCGCGCCTGCGCCGTGTAGCCCGCGACCGCCAGGTGCTCAGCATCAAGCGTTCGGCGGCGGCATCGCCTGCAACCGGTTCGCCCAAGGCGCACGAGATGGAACAGCGCACCTTGATTGAGCTGGCTCTCAGTTCCGGACTGCAGGAAAAGCTCAAAAGATAGCGAGACCAGTGAACACGAGAAGAGGAGGCGAATACGCCTCCTCTTTTCACGTCATACACCCCGGTACCAATTTGTTTTACATTTAGTAAACTCCTGCCTCGATCATTTCGCACTTCACCGTAACCGATTTACCATAGGTGAAAATCTATGACGAAGGCGAACATGGAGAGTCCGACAGAGTCGATTGCTCAGAACGCGTTCTCAGATCTTGATGTACCTCCCCAGTTGGAAGACAGCCTTCGTCGCCATCGTGCGAACCTTATCCAGTTCATTCGCAACCTGCAGACCGCAGGCATCAACGACATGCAGATCGAAGAAAGCGTTTCGCTGATGATCGCCTCCTACCGGGAGGAACTGGTTCGGACGATCAAAAGCATGGTGAGGTAAACCGGACATGGACGAAAAACTAGCCGACGAATCGGGGCGCCTTGCTGCTCTGCAGCGGTATGAAGTTCTGGATACGCCTCGCGAAGCCTCTTTCGACCGCATCACGAGTCTTGTTCAGGCCATCTTCAATGTGCCGATCGTTCTCGTCTCCCTCGTGGACCGCGACCGCCAGTGGTTCAAATCATGCATCGGGCTGGACATCGACAGCACCAGCCGCGACATATCCTTCTGCACTTACACGATTCAGGCGCGTGAACCGCTTCACGTTCCCGATGCGCTGGAGGACAGCCGCTTCGCCACCAGCGTACTCGTCACCGGCAAGCCTTATATCCGCAGCTATCTCGGCATCCCCCTCACCACCAGCGACGGCTACAACGTAGGCTCGCTCTGTGCCATCGACACCAAGCCTCGCGAATACTCTGCCGAGCAGATTCAACTGCTGGGAAGCTTCGCATCTCTTGTAGTCGACGAGCTCGAGCTGCGCCGCATCGCACAGACCGACTCACTCACCGGGGCGGCTACGCGTCGCGGCTTTCTTCTCGAGATGGAAAAGCTCATTGCCCGCTCCAGCCGTAACGGGCGGCCGAATTCTCTGCTGCTGCTCGACATTGACCATTTCAAAAGCATCAACGACACGCACGGGCATCCCGCTGGAGACACAGTGCTGCGCAGCGTCAGCGACCGGCTCTACCAATTGCTGCGTGCCGGTGATGTGCTGGGACGCATCGGGGGCGAAGAGTTCGGTGTCCTGCTTCCCGACACCGATATCCAGGGAGCGTACGAGACCGCCGAGCGCCTGCGCACCGGAATCGCCGCGGCTCCACTCTGCTTCAATCCGCTGCTCAATGTAACTGCAAGCTTTGGGGTCTGCAGCTGGCAGCCCACGTATACGGCGGACGAATGGCTGGCCGGAGCCGACAAGGCGCTCTACGAGGCCAAGCGGACCGGACGCAACCGCTCCTGTCTCAACTAGATCGCTCCAGTTAAACCCGGGCCGCGAAACTTCACGCGGCCTCAGGTTTCGTGGGATCCGGATGATGTCCGAGGCCTTCCAGAGCGTGGGCCGCATCGCGAAATGCCCGGTAAATCACGCCCTTCGTATGGTCGATCGTTGCAATCTTTCCTGGCTCCATGGGGTGCAGCCCAAGCCGCCGCATACGCGCGTTCACCCTGAAGGCATCTGCCACGTCATCGTTCCGGCGCTTGAAATTCACGCTTACCGAGATCGATACCTCCGGTCCGTTCCGCACCCAGTGAGGAAAGAGCACCGGGTTGCTCACTCCGATTCCAGGCTGCAGACGGAAGCACCATGCCCGCGACTGCAGCGCCTCCCGGTAGGTGGCTGCGTGAATGTCGCCTGTCCAGAAGTGTTCGATTTCTATAGCCGGAAGTATCTCGCGGTCGGTCCCGTCGAAGATATAAATGTCTTTCATGCCCTGTATCTGCATAAGAAGATTTGCCTCGCCGTCAATGTGGTACGGAGTCACGCGCTCTGGAGAGGCAATCAGAATAGTGATTACAGTGTCCCGATAATGCGACCGCATATCGATGCCGGTCATCTGCGTGAGCTCGTTCGTCAGCTCCTCGGCAACATCGGCGTAGTCGGGTTCGGCCTGCACTCTCTTCAGCATCACCAGTGACTGCCGCTCTTTGAGCGTCCGCAGGCTTTCGAGCAGCGAAGCCGAAGGCAGGCGGCTACCCCATCCCATACCCGGATGCGGCTGACCTTCTTCGATGTAGTACCTTCCGGGAAAAGCTGATAACCGCTCGGCCAGGGCAAGCAGCGAATCCATGCGGAACAGCGGCGACTCGTGCAGGGAGTGTGAGAAGGAAAACGCGGTGCGATCGAAGTTGTTATGGAATGACCTGTCGGCAAGCATTCCGTCCTGCAGACAGCGGGGCTGAAGAGAGTCCATGGAAAACTCCTCGTCAGGGTTTTGCACTCGCCCGAACCAGCGCGGAGGTCCGACCGTTCACTGCTGACTTCAGACAAAGTTTCCAGGGTAACGCATGGGGGATATGCGTGGACCAAAAGTACCACCGACTTATAGGTACAGCAACAGGATTTTTATAAGTCGTTCATCCGCCAAGATACTAAGTTCAGAAGCTGGCGTAGCATGGCACGGCTGGCCGCCGGCAGCGGATCTGGTATCAATGCGCGGCTTCGGCTTCAGCCGGGCCGATCCGGCGAAAGACAAAGCCCGGAACCATCCGGAATTTCTTCCGTCTGGTGCCGGGCTTTTGTCCTGTGTTCCTGGCAGCTTACTCGTGGTGATGCATCTCCCAGCCAAGATAACGAACCGCTGCTTCATAGATCGGGCTTGCGGTGGTCGAGAAGTTTGCCGCAACGTGATGCTCGAAGCCCTTCTCGCAGATGTAGCGCAGCAGCTTCTGCATGTTGGGAATCTTTACCACGCCCGCGCCGCCGAATGTTTCCAGCGGATCGTTCGTGAACTCGCCTTCGCCGACATAGCCGCGGATCTTTCCCGAGAATTCGTCGGTAGAGAAGCGCAGGTAGGTCATCGCGCCCGGCTTCACGCGGCCCACGCAGGTGCCGAAGGTGTTTTCCTTGCCCACGGTTCCGGCGATGATCGCCTGGAAGTCCATCACCACGTCCTGGAAGAAGTGCTTGGGCAGGTTCGAGCAGTGGAAGCAGACAGCCTTGTCCGGATCGTTGCCGTAGTTGTTGTTCCAGTCGAGCAGCGCGCTCGGCGTGCCGCTGGCCAGTGCCATCGCATGCATCGAAAGCACGCCGACGACGTCCACTTCGCAGGCGCTCGGCAGCAGGTTCTCGCTCATCATGCTCATGATGGTGCAGGGAACCACGCCGAAGTATTCTTCGAGCGAGGTCCAGCACTGGATCGCGCTGATAGAGCAGTAAGTCTGCGCCATCCACTGTTCGATCACCGTGCCCAGCTTGCTCATCTTGATCAGCGCTTCGGTCGGAATGCCGTTCGTCGAGACGTACGCCTTGATCGCGGCCAGCTTGGCCTGCACAGCGTCGTCGTTGTCCTTGAGGCGATCGATGCGGCCCATCACTTCCGACAGGTCCAGCGTTTCCACCGAAATCCCCGAGCGCTCCAGCAGCTTTTCGCTGTAGCGGACAGTATTGAATGCCGCCGGACGCGCGCCCAGCGCGCCGATGCGCAGGTTCCGGAATCCGCCGACGACACGGCAGACAGCGGCAAACCATTCGAGGTCCTTGAGGAACTCTTCCGACTTCGGAGCCACCGTGTGCAGCGCCGTCAGCGAGTAGGGAATGCCGTACTGCATCAGGTTGTTACAGGCAGACATCTTGCCGCAGAAGCTGTCGCGGCGATGCGAGATCTTCATGATGTCGGTGCGGTCAGGCGTCGCCTGCACCAGCACCGGAACCTTCAGCGTCGAGTAGCGGATCGCGTCAGCAACGCCGCGCTCATCGCCGAAGTTCGGCAGCGTCACGATAATGCCGTCGATCTCATCCCGATGCTTGCGGAAGAGGTCGCCGCAGCGGCGAGCCTCCTCATGCGTTTCGACTGCGCCATATTTCGATTCTTCCGGTGTAAGTGCGATTACGCGAATGCCCGCGCCCTCGAGCACGGCAATCATCTCTTCGCGGCCTTCCTTGGCCAGGTGATCCGGGAAGAACCCACGGTTGCCCACGACTAATCCAAACGTCAATTGCTTCTTCATCTTTTCCCTCGCCGATGCTTATTTCGTCTGTCTGGTCTTGCTGGTTGTAGCAGGTGGAGTTGCGGGCACATGCGGACGCGAACGTCCGGTAGCGATTTCAAGGAATGCGTGCGCCGCGCGGGTCAGTGTCTTGTCCTTGCGGTAGATCACGGCCAGCTCGCGGTTCAGGCGCACGCCTTCCACACGGATAATCTCGAGCAATCCCAGCTTCTGGTCGGCCAGCACGTTGGCGCGGGGCAAAAAGCCCATGCCCAGCCCTGCGACCACCAGCCGCTTCAGCAGCTCACTCGACTCAACTTCCATCGCCACACGCGGCTGCACGTCATGGCTGCGGAAGAGGTCTTCAATCAATTCCCGCTGGCGGCCCTGCTTCGGCAGCAGAAGGGAATGCTGCAGAATCTCGGCAAACTTGACCGTATCGCGCTCGGCCAGCGAGTGGCCCTTCGGCGCAACCAGGACAATCTCGTCGCGATGAATGCTGTCGACGGTCAGCCGCGCGTCTTTCAACGGCAGCGAAACCACGCCGAAGTCCACCTCGCGGCTCAGTACCGACTCGACCGACTGAGCGCGGTCCGCACGCACAATGCTCAGCCCAACCCGGGAATATTGTCGTTTGAACTGCGCAAAAACGGAAGGAAGTACATAGAGGCTGGTCGCCTCGTTCGCGCTTACGGAGATCTCACCGCGTGGCGAGCGGTGCAGCTCTCCCACGGCGACCATAATATGGTTGTGACACTGCAGGCAGTGCTCGGCGAAGGGTTCGAAGACCTTGCCCGCTGCCGTGAAGGTTACCTTGCCGCCATCGCGGTCAAAGAGCCTCGCTCCCACTTCATTTTCCAGCGTCCTGATCTGTGCCGAAATCGCTGGCTGCGTTACTGACAGCTTCTCTGCCGCCCTCGAGAAGCTGCGCAAACGGCAGACCTCCAGAAAAGTGCGTAGCTGCTCAAAGTCCATGCCCGACTGACCTTCCCCAAATGTATTGCAAGCATAAAGAATTGTTTTGCGGCTTGTAAGCCTATCCTTACACCGGCCCGGATTCTCCGCAATCCAGTCCAAAATGGTCGTATTTGTATACAAATAATCCGGCAGAGTCTCAGGGAGCTTCCGTGGGCAGGGGACTGCCGGCAAGAGACACTTCATATCCACAACCACCGGCGACATCTCACATGGTTGTCATCCCGAGCGCAGTGAGGGATCTGCATTTCCCCCGCGCAGGCGAAACCGTCCGCAGAGCCGGGAAATGACAACCATTCGAAGCGATGTAAAGAAGCCTACGCCGGCTCGACAGAGCGGAAGTAGTCCAGGCTTAACCTCAGCCCGGTTTCAAGATCGACCTTCGGTTCCCAGCCCAGCAGGCTCATTGCTTTGGAAATGTCCGGCTTGCGCTGCATGGGGTCATCCTCGGGCAGCGGGCGATGAACGATCCGGCTCTTCGAGCCCGTTACCTTGAGCACGGCCTTCGCGCAATCCAGGATCGTCCACTCGTGCGGATTGCCGATATTTACCGGCAGATGCTCGTCTGACCATGCAAGAGCCAGAATGCCGGCGATCTCATCGGAGACATAGCAGAAGCTGCGCGTCTGGTCGCCTTCTCCATACACCGTCAGGTCTTCGCCATGCAGCGCCTGCACCATGAAGTTCGAAATCACGCGGCCATCGTTCTTCTGCAGCCGGGGTCCATAGGTGTTGAAGATGCGTACCAGCCGCGTGTCGACGCCGTGGTAGCGGTGGTAGGCCATTACCAGCGCCTCGGAAAAGCGCTTCGCCTCGTCATACACCGAGCGCGGACCGATCGGGTTCACATTGCCCCAGTACGATTCTGTCTGCGGATGCTCCTTGGGATCGCCGTAGCATTCGGAAGTCGAAGCGTGCAGAAACTTCGCGCCATAACGCTTCGCTACTTCCAGAGAATGCTTCGTGCCCGCCGAGCCGACTTCCAGCGTCTCCACGCCCAGCCGGTTGTAGTCGACCGGACTCGCCGGAGAGGCGAAATTGAAGACATAATCCACCTTGCCTGGATCGAAAGGCTGGCAGATGTCCAGCTCGCGAAATTCAAAGCGGGATTCTCCTTCGAGGTGTCGCAGGTTTTCGAGCGAACCGGTCGAAAGATTGTCTACTCCAACCACGGAATGGGACTGTTCCAGAAGGGCATCGGCAAGATGGGATCCCAGGAAGCCGGCAATACCTGTAATCAAAACGCGCATAAGCAACTTGTCCGATACTAAGGAACCGTTTTTGAAAACGCAATGAACGGCTCATTGCCACAGTGTGTCAGTCTAAAAGGAGTGCCATTTACCTCCTCCATTGTCGATGCTCTTGCCCGCGAGGCCGGGTTCGCCCGTGGCGGAGTTGCCGCTCTGCCTCCGCCCGGTGACCCCGAGAGCGCAGAAGAGCGCAACCGCTTCGAGCATTGGATCGCCACTGGAGCCGCCGGTGAAATGGAGTACCTGAAGCGCCGCAACGAGCAGGGCGAACTCCTGCGCACCTCAGTTCGAACAGTATTTCCCTGGGTGCGATCCGTCATCGTCTGCCTTGCAAACTACAACGCCGCCCAACCGCGCTCCATCGATCCCGCCCCACCCTCCACCGGCTGGATTGCCCGCTACGCATGGTCCGGCCTGCGCGACGATCGTGACGCCATGCGGCCCTCGGATTACCACAAGGTCCTGCTCAAGCGGCTGAACCACCTCGACTCGGCTCTCCACGAGCAGATGGGTGCATTCGAGTCGCGCTGCTTCGTCGATACCGGTCCGCTCGTCGAGCGCGTCTACGCCCGCTACGCCGGCCTCGGATGGACGGGCAAGAATACCTGCATCCTCAACCAGCAACTCGGCTCATGGCTCTTTCTCGGCGTCATTCTCACCGCGCTCGAACCGGAAGAGCTCACCCTGCCCGCCGCGGATCGCTGCGGGAGCTGCACGCGTTGCATTGATGCCTGCCCCACGCAGGCGCTCACCCCATACCAGATGGACGCGAGCCGCTGTATCGCTTACCTGACGATCGAGAAGCGTGGAGAGATTCCGGAAGCATTCCGGGAGAAAATCGGCCGGCAGGTCTTCGGCTGCGACATCTGTCAGGATGTCTGTCCCTGGAACCGTCGCGCACCCATCAGCAACGATCCCGCACTGGCAACCAGAGAAGAGCTGGTGAATCCGGCGCTCGACTGGCTGGCGTCGATGTCGGAAGAGGATTACGCGAAGTGGTTCTACGGCTCACCGGTCAAGCGGGCAAAGTGGGAGGGCTTCCAGCGTAACCTGGCTGTCGCAATAGGCAACAGCAAAGATCCGAGCCTGCGGGAACGTCTTGAAAACTGGGCAGAGTCTGAAGATCAGGTGCTGGCCGAAACCAGCCGGTGGGCACTCAATCAATTCATTCCAAAACCCTGACGCTGGTTCTTTATCGACACGGTCAGCCCTTTGCAGTTGAGGGGAAGGCAAAGGGCTGCCGTGTCCCGGGAAAACTCGATCGTTCAGGCAGCGCGAATGACGTTGGCCGCGTTCAGCCCCTTCGGGCCCTGCTGGCACTCGAACTCCACGGATTCGCCCTCGTTCAATGTCCTGTATCCGTTGTCCTGGATCGCGGAGAAATGTACGAACACATCCTCCCCGGTCGAACGCTGGATGAACCCGTACCCCTTGGCGCCGTTGAACCACTTCACGATTCCGTTCTCTTTCACGTCCACTCCTTTGTTGAAGCTGCCCACATTTCGCCTCCAGGTAAGTCTCACTGAACATCGAATCCGCTGGCAGTTTCCACTCAGGCATTTCGACAGTTCGGAGAACACGCTGAAAGCAACGCAATCCATGTGCAGAAAAACAGGTCTGTTCCAATCCACTTTCCCCGCGAGGTAGAAAAATGGTCCTCATGTTATGGCAGGAAAATGAATTCGAATCAAGAGAAAATTGCGGTCACATGAAGGGCTATCTTGCAGATTACTAAAGGCCAATGTCCGTCAGTAATCACCAATGGTCCGACCAATTTGGCATTGCGCGGCTCCGGCGTCCATCCATCTCCCCAAGCCTCTGCTAGCATCTCCGATTAGGAATGATCACGATCCGGCCCGCGCGCAAGACTCCTGCAAGGCCCAAGGCACCCGGCAGCTGGGGGCCGTGCTGCAGCTCCCTCTGGAAGTATCTGCTCCAGACGGAGGTTCATACTTATGCCTTCAGCGTGGCCGCTAATACCATCCTTTCGCTCTTCCCCTTCATCGTGATGACGTGGACTATCGAGCGCCGCTTCTTTCACTCTCCCGCGATGGAAAGCGTGCTCGGTGACATGCTGCGTTACTACCTGCCGGCTCACCAGGATTTCGTCCTGCGTAACATGGGGCTGCTTGCCCATGCGAAGGGTAAGGTACAGGTCATCTCCGTGGTCTCGCTGCTGATTTCATCCACCGGAGTCTTTCTACCGCTCGAAGTCGCGCTGAATCGCGTGTGGGGAGTTGCGGAGAACCGCACCTACTGGAAGAACCAGTTTCTCTCCCTGGGGCTGGCCTTCGCCGTCGGGTTTCTCGCACTGTCGTCCATCGCCTTTACGACTTTTCAGAACCGGGTGCTCACGGCCTTCTTCATGGGCAAATGGCACAACCTTTCGACCGATCTTCTGGCGCATGTCTTCCTGCGCGTATCGGCGGCGCTGTTCAGCGTGGCCATCTTCTTCCTCATTTACTGGGTATTGCCCAACAGAAAGCTGCCGATCCGAGCGGTTCTGCCTACGGCTATCGTGACCGGCCTGCTCTGGGATCTTGCCAAGAGCCTCTACGTGCGTGTGCTGCCTCACATGGATCTCGAATCTGCGTACGGGCCTTTTTCGGTGTCCGTCAGCCTGATGATCTGGGCATTTCTGACCGGGTTGATCCTGCTCGCCGGTGCGCATCTCTCCGCCACTCGCTACACGTTGCGCCTGGCTTATCTCGCGGACCTTGAGGAGCAGCGCAAAAAGCAGGAAGAGGAGGCAGGGAAGTCAATGGAAAAGCAGTAATCATCTGTGTTTCAACCTCATCCTCTGCTATGCCGTCACCGTCCAACGCTGTAGACTCAACAGCATAGATGGCTACTCTGCGCAATTTTGAAACCCGCGTTTTTCGAAAGCTTCGGCGCGAACCTCCGCAGAGCAAGCTTCATCGCCTTGCGTTCTGGTTTTTCATCATCTATCTCGTGCAGGACGTCCTGCGCTTCATCCCCGGGGCTGCGGGCCAATTCTTTGCGGCTACCGGACTCTTCACTCTTCTCATCCTGCTCGGCCTCTGCATTCCTCTCGCCTGGCGCTGGATTTTCAAAAGCGCTCTCTGGAAGGTTCGCAACCGTCTGGTCGTCACCTATTTGTTAATGGGGCTGGCGCCGGTCATTCTCTTCGTCACGCTGGCGCTGATTGCGCTTTATGTGTTCTGCGGCCAGTTTGCCATCTTCGCTGCCACTGCGCAGATTCAGTCAGAGCTGGCCCATATTTCTTCGGAGAACCGTACCTTCGCCACGCACCTGGCCCATGCGGAGGTGTCTCCCGCCGACAAGTTGGGAATCGCGCTGCCTGAGGCAGTGGAAGCAGACCACGTTCATCCCGGCTTGAAGGTGCAGGCGCTGCGCGACGGGAAACCTCTCACGCTCTCACCCTCGATACTCAATTCGGATAACCCGGAACCGCTGCCCGCCTGGCTCAACCGGCCCTTCAGCGGAGTCGTCGTAGAACAGGGACATTTTTATCTGTGCGCCGTCGATCTCCATTCAGGCGAAGGCCACACGGTCGTGAGCGTTTCCACCGTGCCCCTCACGCGGTCGATCGTTGACCTGGTCGCGCACGGCCTGGGGCGAGTCACCATCATCGATCCCGTGCAGGACAGCGGCAAACCGCATCCCAAGGTACCCATCCGGAGCGAAGACGATGGCCATGACGTGGACATCGATGGGCACGACATCGACGTAGCCGCAACGCAAAGGCACTCTATACAGGGTGGTCATCTCGTTCCGGGCGAGCATTTCTACGACGTCCCGGTCACGTTCTATTCGCCGTTTACGGCGCTCGAATGGAGCAACGGAAGCCAGCACACGACCTTCATGTACGTCAGCTCGCGGCCGTCACTGCTCTACCAGCGCCTGTTCAGCTCGTCGCTTTCAACCGGCATGATTACCTCGCTCAAGTCCGGGGCTATCATCCGCGACATCCTGATCGGCATCGCGATCTTCTTCGGGATCCTCGAGCTTTTTGCCTTCGTCATGGCGGTGCGCCTCAATCGCACCATTACCGAATCGATCCGCGGTCTTTACCAGGCCACGCTCGCCATCGACAGGGGAGATTTCGCTCATCGCATCGAGGTCACCCGTCGCGACCAGCTCGCGGCGCTCGGCACCTCCTTTAACAACATGGCCTCGTCGCTCGAACGCCTGCTTGAAGAGCAGCGTGAGAAGGAGCGCCTGCAGAACGAGCTGGCCATTGCCCAGGAAGTGCAGGCAAATCTCTTCCCGCGCGCCAGCATCTCGCTGCCCAATCTCGAACTGCACGGCGTCTGTTACCCGGCCCGCAGCGTCAGTGGCGACTATTACGACTTCCTGCTCTTCGGGCCTACCGGCCTCGGCATCGCGCTGGGCGATATCAGCGGAAAGGGAATCTCGGCGGCGCTGCTCATGGCCACGCTGCACTCCGCTGTCCGCGCTTATCGCTTCGCCGGAGAAGAGCTGGTGCACGCAGCCGCTCCGGGCATCGCGACTATCTCAAGCACGCATGTGGCCGACGATCCCGAAGAGTGCGGCGAGCTGTTCGAGGAACCGGCTCACATCCTCGGCTTGCTCAATCGCCACATCTACCGCAGCACCCAGCCGGAGAAGTACGCAACGCTCTTCCTTGCGCACTACGATGGAGCCAAGCGTAAGCTCATCTACTCGAACGGCGGCCAGTTACCGCCGCTGTTGCTGCGTTCCGACGACTCCGTTACCCGTCTCGATTGCGGAGGCACAGTCGTAGGCCTCATCGATAACATGAGCTACCAGCAGGGAATAGAGGAGCTGCATAAGGGCGATATCCTCATCGCCTACAGCGATGGTGTAACCGAGCCCGAGAATGAGTTCGGGGAGTTCGGCGAAGAGCGCATGCTCGAAGTAGTACGCCGCAACCGTCACCTGCCCCTGGACGCCATCTCCGAACAGGTGATGCAGGCCCTGCGCACCTGGATCGGCGGCCAGGAACAGCCAGACGACATCACGCTCGTGTTGGCCCGGCAACTATAACTGCCTTTCGAAACGTGAAAGATAATATCTTCCTTGTAATTTCCCTTGCCCTGTAAGCTACTTCGGGATATCTATACTGATTATTCACGCGGAGCATAAGAGAAGCTTGCCGGGATATTACGATCTTTGGACTGTTGCGCTGTCATTCGCCATTGCCTCCCTGTCGGGCTTTGCGGCGTTCGAGTCCGTTCGTCATGCACGGCACAGCAGACACAGGCTTGCGTGGGCCACCATCAGCGGCGTGGCTCTCGGGTTCGGCATCTGGTCGATGCACTTTGTCGGCATGCTGGCGTGGGTTCCGCCGTTTCCACTCTTCTATTCGGTTGGAAGGACCACGGTGTCGATGGCTGCGGCCGTCCTTGCCTCTCTCCTGGCAATGCATCTGGCTGTCGCTCCGGCGTTGCCTTCGCGATTTCGCCTGGTGCTGGGCACCGTATTTGTCGCCATGGGAATTTGTGCCATGCACTACATCGGGATGTCCGCGGTGCACTTCAGCATGCCCGAGATGTGGTCTGTTCCCTGGATCGTAATATCGTGCGTCATCGCGCTGGTGGCATCCTTCGCGGCATTGCTGCTTCTGAACCGCAGCGATCGCGAAGGCTTCAACGTTGGCCAGCAGGTTTTTGGAGCGCTTGCCATTGGTCTTGCGATCAGTGGTCTGCATTACAGCGGAATGCACGCACTGATGCTGCGGCCTGGCAGCGTTGCGCTGCGATACCCCGGTGACGCAGGCGGCGCGGCACTGGCGCGACTGGGCGTCGGCAATGCTCTCATCTTTACCTTCTGCCTGCTTGTGATCTCGTACCATGATCGGCTGCGCCTGATGCGGGCCGCGCACGATGCCCGCATCCGTGCGCAGGATGCATCCCGTATGGCGGAGCAATTGAGCGCCGCGGGTCGTATCGCCGCATCGATTGCTCACGAAGTGAACAATCCGCTGGAGGCTGTGACCAACCTGCTCTATCTCGCCGTGCATAGCGAGATCAGCCCTGCGGCGCTCTCCTACTTACGGCAGGCGCAAAGCGAGCTCCAGCGCGTCTCTGAAATCACCACGCACACGCTCAAGTTCTATCGCCAACAGCATGCGCCCGCCTCGGCATCCCTGCCTGAGCTTGTGGATTCGGTCCTCGTGCTATTCGGGGGTAAGCTCGAAACGCAGCGTATCTCGGTGGAGAGGGAATGGCCATTCGAGATCCCCGAGGTCCAATGCCGTGACGGTGAAATCCGCCAAGTAATTGCCAACCTTGTTGGAAACGCAATCGACGCCATGCCGCACGGAGGGATTCTGTCTGTCTCAATGCAAGTCGTCGGAGGCTCCATCGAACTGGCAGTCAAGGACACTGGCGAGGGGATCTCAGATGAAGTCAGAGAAAAGCTCTTCCAGCCATTCTTCACCACAAAAGGCATCGGAGGAACCGGTCTGGGCCTCTCGATCAGCGCGGAAATTCTTGAAAGGCACGGCGGAACCCTCATCTTCGAGAGCAAGACCGAACCTCCCAACCGGGGCACCACGTTCAGGATGGTTCTTCCAGGGCAAAGGTGGGAGAGTAGACCGCATTCGAGCTGAGAGATCATCAGTGCGGAAGCAGGCTTCTAGTCTTTGCGAGCCAGCTTCGCCAAAGTCGCCAGCTCTTTCAGATACTGCTTCAAAGGCCGTGCCGGTCTTCCCCAGAAGACCACGCCTGCGCCTTTGACCTTCTTGTGTGTGAGCACTCCTGAACCGGAGCCAAGAATCACTTTCTCACCCACCTCGGCATGATCGCCGATGCCCACCTGTCCGCCGACAATCGCCTGTGCGCGAATCGTGCTCGAACCGGAAATGCCTGTCTGCGCTGCAATCACCACGTCACGTTCCACCGTCACATTGTGGCCGATGTGAACGAGGTTATCGATCTTCACGCCACGCGCTATGCGCGTCTCTTCCAGCGCTCCGCGATCGATGGTCGTATTCGCGCCGATCTCCACGCCGTCTTCGATGACGAGGCGGCCTTGCTGCGGAAACTGCAGGTACTCGCCTGTCTCTTCATCGCGCACGTAGCCGAATCCATCGCCGCCAAGCACTGCCCCGGCATGAACGATTACATTGTCGCCAAGCTCCACGCCGGGATACAACACCACGCGCGGATAGATCCTGCAGTTCTGGCCGATGATGACGCCTTCGCCAATGACCGCGCCCGCTCCGATAAAGCTGCCGTCCCCCAGCTTCGCGCCCTTGCCGACCACCGCATATGCTTCGACAGTAAGCCTGCGGCCCAGCAGCGCGCTGCCATCGACGATCGCTGTCTCATGAACGCCCGCTGCTTCTACCTGCGGACGCAGCAGCTTTGCCGCCCGTGCAAAGGCGAGCTTCGGCTGCTTCGCAATCAGCACGACCGTGCTCGTTTCCGGCAGATCGACCGACAGCTTGTAGGAGACAATCACCGCGACTGCGGCCGACTTCAGCGCATGCGCCAGCACGATCGGGTCTTCGGCAAAGACGACGCTTTCAGCGTCCGCATCGCGCACCGAGGAGACACGCGAGACCATCTTTTCCTTCGCATCGCCCTTCAGCTGCGTATCGAGCAGTTCTGCCAGTTGCACCAGTCGCATTTGTTGCGCTCCCGTCTTTCGCTTGCGCGCAGCTGCCGCCACGCGAACCAGTCTTTAAGCCCGTTTGTTGTAGAGAGAGGGCTCGCCTTCCGGCCTCGTCTTCCAGCGGCGATGCACCCAAAGCCACTGCTCAGGATACTGCCGCACATAGCTTTCGATGGCGGCTGTGAAGCGTGCGGTGTTCTCGATCATGTCCTGTTCGTCATCGCCGCTTTCGACTAAGGCAATCGACTCACCGAACCGCAGAACATATTTCTGCTCCGATTCCTCCCAGATCATGAAGCCCGGCAGCACGCTCGCACCAGTACGCAACGCTACACGCGCCATCCCCGCAGCGGTACAGGCCATGTGACCGAAGAAGGGAACAAATACCCCCTGCGGCGGTGTCATGTTTGTGTCCATGAGAATGCCGACCGTCTCGCCGGAACGCATCGCGCCGATCAGTCCTCGTGCAAAATCGTCCTTGTGCAATACGCGATTGCCATGCAGGCAACGGATCGTGTTCACCAGGCGATCCACCTTCGCATTGTCGAGCCGGCGTATCACCATGCTCATGGGATGCCCCATCAGCGAGTGGTAGAAGCTCGAGAGCTCCCACGCACCCAGGTGTCCGGTCACAATCAGTACGCCCTTGCCGCGATCCTTGGCCGCCAGGTAGTTCTCAAGCCCCTCGTAACGAATAAAATCTCGTGTATTTTCGCGGGTGTAAGAGGGCATCTGGCAAAACTCGGCCAGCAGCCAGCCCAGGTTGCGATAAAGAGCGCGTAGAATGCTGTCGCGCTCTGCGGCCGTTTTTTCCGGATAGGCAAGTTCAAGATTTCTGAGCCCTACCGAGCGCAGGCGTCCCAGCGCTGCATAGGCAATGGCTCCAATGGTGGCGCCCACGGCACGTGCTGCGCCTCTCGGCAGCGCGCCCATCAGCTTCACCAGCGTCCAGACGAAGGCGTACTCCAGGTTTTCACGCATGGCAAAGCGGGTCTTTCATCGTTCTTATTTAGTCTAATGGACGGGAGATAACGCGCCGAAGATGCGGCCGGCGTGAGAAGTGAAGTGTGCGCAGAGGATTGCCGATCTTTCTCTTGGATCGTTCGCATCCCACCGATAGTCGAATAGAAGCTACAATTTTTATAGAAAGGTAGTGGAATGGATCAACCGCAGTCAGACGCATTAGTCTTTTTCGGAGCCACCGGAGATCTCGCATACAAGCAGATCTTCCCATCACTGCAGCGTCTCGCACGGCGCGGCCTGCTGAAGGGACCGGTTATCGGTGTTGCCAAAGCAGGATGGAACCTCGATCAGCTCAAAGCGCGCGCGAAGGACAGCGTTGAAAAACACGGAGGCCTCGATCCCGTAGGCTTTCCTATCCTGCTCGATTTGCTTCGTTACGTCGATGGCGATTACAGCGATGACGACACCTTCGCCCGTGTCAAGAAAGAGCTAGGCGGTGCCAAGCATCCGCTGCATTATCTCGCTATTCCTCCCAGCCTGTTTCTTGAAGTCGTCGAAAAGCTGAGACAATCCGGTGGTGCGGAAGGTGCTCGCGTTATCGTTGAAAAGCCCTTCGGCCACGATCTCGAATCATCTCGCAAGCTCAACCTCGATATTCACCGGGTGTTTGGCGAGAACTCAGTCTTCCGCATCGATCATTACCTCGGTAAGAACACCGTTCAGAACATCATCTTCTTCCGCTTCGCCAACTCTTTCCTTGAGCCGGTATGGAATCGCCGCTTCATCGAAAGCGTTCAGATCACCATGGCCGAGAGCTTCGGCATCCAGGGCCGCGGAGGTTTCTACGATGGCGTCGGTGCGCTGCGCGACGTGGCCCAGAATCACCTGATGCAGCTCATCAGCAATATCGCAATGGAACCGCCGCCGTGTCCTGACGTCGAGTCCATCCGCGATGAGCGCGTCAAGGTGCTCAAGAGCGTACAGAGCATTCAGCCGGATGACATCGTGCTTGGCCAGTTCAAGGGCTACCACGACGAGCCGGGCGTAAAGCCAGGCTCAAAGGTGGAAACCTTCGCGGCCATGCGCCTCTACATCAACTCGTGGCGCTGGCGCGACGTTCCTTTCTTCATCCGCACCGGCAAGCTGTTGCCCATCACCAAGACGGAGATCACGGCAAAGTTCCGCCAGGTGCCTCCGGTCTTCTCCGAGACCGTGCCCCCGGCAAACTATGTCCGCTTCCGTGTGAGCCCCGAGCCGGTCATCGCTATCGGTTCCTCGGTAAAGGAAGCCGGAGATCGTTTGCGTGGCTGCATGACCGAACTGGTCGCGACCCAGGAGTGCGGCACCGACAACTTCCTGCCCTACGAGGAGCTTATCGGCGACGCTATGCGCGGTAACCAGGCCTGGTTCGCCCGTGAGGACTACGTCGAAGAATCATGGCGTATCCTCGAGCCGATTCTTGAGGCCGATATCACCCCGCAGGAGTACGTGCCCGGAACATGGGGACCCGATTCCGCTGCGGAAATGACCAAGGATTTCGGCGGCTGGATCGACCCGAAATAAGACCGGTTCGAAGAAATTCCGCAACATCTTACCTGCAGTGAAAAGCCCAGCCGCGAGGCTGGGCTTTTTTGCATCGTGGAGCGAATGTTAATCCTGCGAAGCGTGGAAGTACTTCGCAATCGTACGCACGAACGGCTTCGCGCCATCCGGGGGCAGAACGTTGCCCTTCAGGATCTCCTGAAAGTCATGCGGCGCGCCGTAGTACTCATTGGTGTCATCCATGTTCTGGCTGACCGAGGTGCCGTCAAGATCGATGCCGGCGAAAAGTCCACGGCTGCGAGAGTAGGTCAGCAGCTCAGACTTCAGGGTCAGGTTGGTCGACGCCTGCGAGTTGCGGCCGACCGGGCCGGCGGCAGCAGCAGCATCGCCACCGATCTTGAACTTGCTCTTCAGAAGGTCCTGCATGCCGCGGTCATTGACGGCGACCATTACCAGATCCGTACCCTGTCCACCGATCTGGAAGCCGAAGGAACCGCCTGCCATGCGGATAAATGCCGGAGCGCTCCAGCCATGACCGGTGCGGCAGGTCACAACACCCTGGCCGTACTGGCCGCCAACCAGGAAAGCCGCCTTCTTCAGGCTGGGAACCACGGCCACGCAGGTTGCCTGCTTCATGATGTTGTCGGGAACGCCCTTATCCGGAGTCTGCATAATCTCGTTGATAATGACACGGGCCTTTTCGAGGCGATCGTTCAAGTCAGCTTTGCTCGACGCGGCAAATGCCGGAGATGCCAGTCCAGCGGCGCAGAGGAAGGTTGCGAGAATCTTGGTTGTTTTCATTCGTTCTTTCTCCTGTCTTACAGACAAAACCTGTGGCGGTTTGGTAAGCCGGTCGTCTCCAATTCGCTGGAGAAGCTGGACTTACTACGGCCAAGTAGGTAGATGCAGGATTTGGGATGGGGGTTGAAGATAAGTGCTTGAAAAGAAGTATCGTGGAAACCAAAAAAAGTGGGGCTGCGGTTCAGTTTCCTGCGCCGCCAGCCCCGTTCCCCAGATCTGCGTTGTTGCTAGTAACGTTGTACTGCAATCCAAAGTAACAAGCAAGATGCTAGTTGGCCAGTGATCAAAAGTAACCGGTTTGTTTGATACGAATGCAAAAAAATCACTCTTCGTCACTTATTACCAAAGTGCGCGTCGCTACCTGGATCGACAGGGCGATCCGGTTCTCCACTCCCACTTTGCGCATGAGGCGGGCGACGTAGGCTTTTACGGTGCGTTCTTCAATGCCGAGGGTATCGGCAATCTCTTTATTGGACCGTGCCGCTATAAGCAGCCGCATTACTTCGCGCTCACGGCCTGTGAACTTGAAATGATGGCGCAGAACGGGCTTTTCAGAGGAGTGCAGCATGCGATCGACGAAGGCGGAAAGCACGCGACGGGGAGCCCAGATGGACCCGGCCTCGACGACCTCGATACACTGCATTACCTGTTCCGGAGAAGCGGTTACCTGTAGGTAACCTTTGGCGCCCGCAGCGATGGCGCTGATGATGGTTTCCTCGTCGCTTTCGATTCCCATGACCACCAGCCGCAGCTTGGAATGGGCGGCGCGAAGGCGCGCAAGGGTTTCGAAAGTTTCGACGGGGTTACCGAGACTGACCATCACCATATCGAAGACGCCGTCAGCCAGCGCCTTCGCTTCAGGGATACGCTCCACGGCAATGCGGGGTTCATCGGCAAAAACCGATTCGAAACCCGCAACGCGCAGCGGTTCGAAATCCAGTAAACCGATGTGCAGACGTGGCGGCCTGTCATCCGAGTGGGTCATACAAATAGGGGAAACTTCAAAAATAAACGTGCGCGGGTTGCCGTCTCACGCGGCCATCCGCTTCAAGTCTGGCACTATGATGCGTTTTTTACAGTTTAGGCAGTACGATGCCCTGCTGTTTCTGGTACTTGCCCTGGCGATCAGCATAGCTGATTTCGCAGACTTCGTCCGACTGGAAGAACAGGATCTGGCAGAGTCCTTCGTTCGCATATACCCGGGCCGGCAGAGGGGTGGTATTCGAGATCTCGAGAGTCACAAAGCCTTCCCATTCCGGTTCGAACGGCGTCACGTTGACGATGATGCCGCAGCGGGCATACGTGGACTTGCCCACGCAGATCGTCAGTACGTCCCGGGGAATCTTGAAGTATTCGATAGAACGGGCCAGCGCAAAAGAGTTCGGCGGGACGATGACCGAATCTGCTTCAACCGAGACAAAAGATCGTTCGTCAAAGTGCTTGGGGTCGATAATCGCGCTGTTTACATTGGTGAAAATCTTGAACTCGTTCGACACCCGCAGGTCGTAGCCGTACGAGGACAACCCGTAGGAAATCACGCCCTCGCGTACCTGCTTTTCGCTGAAAGGGGTGATCATTCCGTGGTTAACTGCCTGCTCACGAATCCAACGATCGCTTTTAATTGCCAAGAAAACTCCTTAACCGGGGTCAAAAAAACCAGCCAGCTTTGCTTAAGTTACTCCAAAACTTGCATCTTACGAGACGATCCGAGCGTTGACAATGCCGGAAAACCTTCTTAGCATCACACCATAACCGGGGATGTTGAAAACTTCGTTTGTGTTCAGGAGTGAAGCCATTGATTAAACAGGACATCATCCATCACGTGATCGAGCGAACCGGTCTGCCCCGCGTCAAGGCCGAGGCAGCGGTCGACACCGTCTTCTCAAGCCTAAAGAAAGCCCTGGCGAATGGCGATCGCATCGAACTGCGTGGTTTCGGCGTGTTCAACGTCCGTCCCCGCAAGACCGGTATCGGTCGCAATCCCCGCACTGGAGCTGAGGTAAACATCACCCCAGGCAAGGCCGTCCGTTTCAAGCCGGGCAAGGAACTGCATCTGCTCGACGGCGAATAAAGGACCGCTAAACCATCTCCGCAGGCACGGCCGCCGGCCGTGCCTGTGTTATTTTGGCCTATCCCCAGGCCCCACTAGAAAATCGATTGCCTTTCTTTTCATCCCCAGCTGCGTTTACCGGATCTTCTTTATAAAAGAAGTTGACAAAGGCGGCTGCCACACCTATACATGCTGCACCGCCGCGAGCGGTGCTTTTTCGTTTGCCCATGAGAACTCCTGCTGAGGAACCGGCGAAAAAGGGCAGTCCTGTCGTCCCAATACCCCCTTTGGAGGTCCACCTTTGCTCGCACTCTGTAAAGCCTCGTCTTTTGCCGGTCTCGCAGTCGCCGCACTTCTCAGCATTACCGGCACCGCTCTTGCCCAGGGATGGAACCCGCAGCCCCCAAAACCTGCCCCCAAACTGGTCGGTTACCTGCCCGACTACGACGGCAGCTACGCAGACTTCGCCAAGACCCTCGATTTTTCGAAGATGACCCACCTGTATCTTGCCTTCGTGAACCCGCCCTTTTGTGATGGCACCTGCACCGCCAGCAGCGACATGACCTTCTCGCTCGGCCAGACCGACGCCGACATCAAGACGCTTGTCGATGCCGCGCACAAGGCGGGGACGAAGGTTGTGGCATCGATTGGCGGCGGCGGAGGAGACCAGCAGATCCTGCAGTTCTACAACGCAGGCCTTTCGAAGCAACTCGTTCATTCGCTCGACAAATGGATGCGTCAACACAACGTCGACGGAGTCGACCTCGACATTGAAGACCCCAGCAACATGGGCCAGCCGTACGAAGAATTCACCAAGACCCTGGTCGAGACCTTCCATCCGGAAGGAAAGATCGTGACGGCGGCGGTTGCCGAATATCTGCAGGACGCCATGCCGGACAAGGCGCTGCACATGTTCGACTTCATCAACATCATGAACTACTCGAACTACGACGATGCCGTAACTGCACTCACCTACTACTCCGATACCAAGAAGGTTCCCAAGGACAAGATGACCCTCGGCGTACCCTTCTTTGCTCAGAGCGGAGATGGCAACATCGAGGAAACCTATAGCACGGTACTCGCGGCATATCCCGATGCGTGGGATCGCGACATGGTCTCCGGCGGAAGCCTCGATGACGGCACCACGCTCTACTACGTCGGACAGGCGAGCATGGCCCGGCAGACGGAACTGGGCAAGAAGTACGGTGGCATCATGATCTGGGAGCTTTCGCAGGACGTGACCGGTCCGCACTCGCTGTACAAAGTGATCGAAGAAAACTTTCCAAAGAAGAGGCCGGAACCGTGTCTGCCCGGATTTCCGTTCGGACGATAGTATCGGTGTAGAGAGAAAAGGCCTGGGCATAGCCCAGGCCTTTTCGGTTGAGGAAGTGGAGCCCTACTGGGGCCGCTTCTCCTGTTCGGGTCGTGGCTCCTCTTTCGGTTGCGGGTGAGGAGCCGGCCTTGCCGTTGGATGAGGCTGAACCGCTGGCCTTGGAGCAGGTCTGGGTGCGGGCCTGGCTGCGGGTTCCGTGGGACGCGCTGCCGGACGTGGCTCGGTAGCTGGACGCTGCTGAGGTGCAGGCCTGCCGGCAGGTTGCGCCGGGCGCGCTGCCGGTTCATTCGGACGCACGGCAGGTGAAGGCCTGGTCTGCGTTGCCGGCCTGTTGTTGGTAGGAGCCGGTCGCTCCGCCGGGGTAGCAGGCCGCGCCGCCTGGGCAGGACGTTGCGGTTGCGTTGCGCCAGGACGCCCAGCTGGCGCTGCGTGGGCCGGCGCTGCTGGTTTTGGCAGCGAACCCGGCGTCACACGCTCGAACGGCGCCGCTTTTGCCCCGCGTGCAGGTACTGCGCGAGCAAAGTCTGCGGTGGATGTGGCCGGTCTCGCCAGTGCAACGTGCGCAGGCGCGCCGTGGTTGATCGAAGCGTAGTTTGCACGATCCTGGCGGGCGAAGTTCACATGCTGCACCTGGGCTGCCGTGGGTTGCACATGACGTTGGTTTGCATAGCTCTGCTGCTGCGGCGTAGGCCGGGCAGCAATTCCACGCGGACCACCGTTGAAGCTGGTGCGATTGATCACGGTGGTGTTGTTGATGTACGTGTTGTTGATGTAGGTGTTGTGGATGATGGTCGTATTCACACGCGTCACCGCCGTGTTGTAGGCGAAGACGCCGCCCCGCCACTCGCCGCCGCCGAAGCCGACACCGGTGTAGCCAAAGCCGTAGTTCACTCCGCCATAAAAGCCAACCTGCGGCCCCCAGTAGCCTGGGTGCCACGCGTAGAGACCGCCGTCACCCCAGCCCCAGTAGCCAGGTGTCCAGAGCAGTCCCGGTTGCGGCGCGAGAACCCAGGTTCCGGGCACCCAGAAGTAGCCGCCGTCGCCGTCATAGGCCCAGTAGCCAGGGGTCCAGATGTAATTCGGTGCGGGGCAGATCGGCTGCTCGTACACCGGTAGTGGTGGTGGTTCGATATTGATCGAGATTCCGATCGAGAACTGTGCGTAGGAAGCGCCAGGAAGCGCTCCTAAAAGTACTACGAGAATAATGCTTCGTAACCTTCGCAGAAGATTCATTTCGTTCACCTCCGCCGAAGATCCGTCGTGCCCCTGCGTCATGCTCTCTCGCGTGGGATTCGAGGAACAACCGGCAATCTATTTGTTCTCCATGTGCCCTGGCCAAACGAACACGCTGTGAACAATAAACAGAGACACCAACAGTGGAATAAGTTGCTGACATTAGCACTATCTTTCGGTCAGCGTCCCCGTCTGGACGAAAGAATGCGCTCACCCGTCCGCACGGGTCAATCGCTCTTTACCTGGACGAATGGGGAACCGATCGGTCGGGAGCTGGGGGCCCCGCAGGCGAAAAATTATTGTGAATATGTGTTTATCGGACTCTCTCCAGACGACGTCATCGAAGCTGGAGAAGCTCACCGCTACACCTCGCGCCCCGAATGCAGGACGCGAGGTATAGGAGCAACGGCTATGACTTTGCGTTGGCCATCCGTACAAGGTTGAAGAACACATCCGGACGGACGAGCTCAAAGTCCGAGCCCATCTGGTTCGCCAGCGAAACGGCATCGGCAGGCATCATGTTCCACGACTCCAATCCCGCCGCGATGAAGAGCGGCGAGGTGCCGTTCCACGCTGCCGCTATCGCTGCAAGCTCCGTAACGCCACTCGCAAGATCGTTCACCCCGAGCAGCGTCGAGACCGGCACGCCGGCAATTATCGATGTCTGGCTGGTGGTTTCGAAGTTGTACACGATCCCCTGCAGCCCTGGAGCGTTCTGTTTATAGAGCTGCACGAGTTCCGCCGACAGCGCCACGTCAGTGCTGCCGTTGCGATTGTAGACAAAGAGAGAGTGCATGCCAGTCTGCTGCATGTATGCGCCACTGCGCTTCATGAAGCCCGGCAGCGTGGACGAGGGCCATACGTCAGGATAGGTATATCCCGCACCCGATGGGCCAGCGACAAGAAGATCGTTCTCTGTTTGTGTTTGTTGAAAATAACTGAGCATCGCTGGAGCAATATCCATTAGCAGCACGCTCACGCTCCAGCCGAGCGGCACCTGCCCGCGAGCCGGATCGTCCCACATCTGCCGCATGCGGTGCTGATCGTATTGAATGTTGTCGCCCTCCACCATCGTGAACGAGATGTAGATCTTGTTCTTGAGCTGTGGCGTTTTCGCAGGCGGTTGATACGGGCGGATCGGCGCTCGAATGCCGCTGAAAGCCGAGCCGTTGTAAAACACATCCGCGGCAACCACCGGTGACGAGTGCTGGCCGCACAGCGTGACACCCGGCATCTCGTCGCCATTTGGAAACCATCCGAGATATGGCGCGTCCGGATCGAAGGTTGCGAGGATTTTGGCAAACAGCGCAGCTTCCTCCGCCACGTCCGGATCGAGCCAGAAAACCGGAGCGCTCGTCGCCACGATGTAGTCGCGAAAGAGCGGATTCACCACCTGGATACTTGGTTGTGTAGCCGTTGCAGTTACAAAATATTCATTCCACATGGTGGCCGTCAGCGTAAGCTGCCTGGTGCCTGCAGGTGGAGTGAATTTGTAGATGAAGTAGTTCGTCCCGTCGGCGAAACGCCAGCCTCCGGAAGCAACCTGGGAACTGTCCGCGTCAAATAAGAACGGTGCTTCTCCCGGGCTTCCGGGCTGGAACGACGCTATCGTCGCGCCATCTGCTGTCAAAGTGACCTGAGAAACCGAAGGCCCCCATCCATCGCTGGTGTAGGCATCCTGGAACTTCACGTAAACCGCGGCATCGCTCGCGAAGGCAGAAAGATCCATCGGGTAAGCCTGCTTATTCGATCCATCGGTGATCGGCGCGGAGACCTTCAGCAACGTGGTCCACTGCACGTTGGCGACAGCCTGCGTGTTCGAAGGTCCGATGGCCGCCATCAGCCTCTTCGTCGTCCTCGGCCATACGTTTGCCAGGGCGTAGTTGTAGACCGAGAATTTGTCTGTAAAGCGTCCGGTAAGATCCTCGATCACGCGCAGCTGCAGGCTCTTCGCGAGATCCGCTGTTGCGATCACCGCACCATGCATGCCTGCCAGCGTCGTAGCCAGGTTGATCGTGTCCGGCACGTTGGGGTCATACACGATGGCGCCATTGATCTCTGAACGGTAGCGGTCCACCAGCGACCATGGATCGGATGCGGTGGTCGATGGCACGTCGACGCTCTTCAGCCACTCAGCGTTGGTTGGATCTGTGCCCCAGTAAAGATACAGTCGCGGACGAGTACGATTCACGATGCCCTGGAGCGAGACCAGCACGCCTTGATGATCGGCATCGAGTGCCGTGATATCGGCGGAGTCGAGATGATAGGCCTCAGGAAAGACAGGCAAGGCACGATTGCTCGGCCAGTAGAAGGTCGCCTGATTGGAACGGCCTCCGGCAGCCTGGGCGAATGTCGAGATATTGAGCGAGTGCGCCCCGGCGGCGACACCGCTGAGGGCGAGGAATTTTCTGCGAGACAGGGACATGGCTCATCCTTTGCAAAGAGGGGAGTGGGTTCTCCGAAACATGATGCTTCGAAGAAATAACATCTGCAAAAGCGGTGGCGTGGTACCGTTTCCACCAGCCAGCCAAAGAACCTATTTGTTGCGACAGTAAGGTGTCAAGCGAGCAGGAGTTACTCACTCTTACTAAGTATTGCGGAAGAGTTATTGCAGGATTGTTTTCTTTGCCTTCAGGCGGCTCGGCTTCTTTTTGCCTTCGAGATTGAAGGCGACAGCGGCGCGGATCAGGTCGGTCAGTGCCGTTTCGTCGATGCCATCGTCTTCGCGAATGTCTATGGCTCGGCGCACGTTTCCTTCGAGGCTGGAGTTGAACAAGTGGTACGGGTCCTCGAGCGAAGCCCCTTTGGCAAATGTCATCTTTACGACGCTCTTATAGGTTTCACCGGTGCAAATGATACCGCCGCACGACCACACCGGAGTTCCTCGCCACTTCCACTCTTCAATAATCCCGGGCGCAGCCTTCAGCACGATCTCGCGTACCTTCGCGAGTGTCTTCCCGCGCCAGTCCGCCAGCTCACTGATCTTGGCGTCGATCAGGGCGGAGGCGGATTCCATCGGTACGGATGTTTTCATCAATAGCTCCAGATCCCGCAACCAATCTAGCTGGGTATCACGGAAGCTGCAACTCCGGATTTGCGCTTAAGCGAGCACAGGCGGAGCTCTTTTGAGCCGCATGCGTTTCCTCTGCATCTAAAAAAGACATCGATGGCGACAGAACCCCAGGTTTCAAAATCGCGCGACTTCTCGCACGCGTGGCGCGCCTTGCGTCATCGGAACTTCCAGCTCTACTTTGGCGGACAGGGCATCTCGCTCATCGGCACCTGGATGACGCGCATTGCAACCGCGTGGCTAGTCTATCGCCTGACCCACTCGGCACTTCTGCTCGGCACGGTCAGCTTCTTCGGCCAGCTTCCCACATTCTTGATGGCGCCTTTCGCTGGCGTGCTCATCGACCGCATGAACCGGCACCGCGTGCTGATATGGACGCAGGTGCTATCCATGGTGCAGTCGCTTGCAATGGCCGCGCTGACGCTTGCGCACGCCATCACCATTCACGAGGTCTTCGCGCTGAGCGTCCTTCAGGGTGCTATCAACGCCTTCGACATGCCGGCTAGGCAATCGTTTATCTCGCAGATGGTGGAAGACCGTGCGGACCTCTCGAATGCCATCGCCATCAATTCGTCGATGGTCAACTTCGCCCGGCTTATCGGACCGTCGATCGCCGGCGTGGTGATCGCGGCCACGAATGAAGGCTGGTGTTTCCTCATCGATGGCATTAGCTATATCGCGGTCGTCGTGTCGCTGCTGTTGATGCGCGTAAAGCCTGCTGCGCCGCGTACTGGCGTGCAACCGAAGATGGTGGCGCAGCTTCGTGAAGGCTGGTCGTATGTTTCCACCTTCGTGCCGATCCGCAGCATCCTTCTGCTCTTCGCACTGGTCAGCCTTATGGGGATGCCTTACGTCGTGCTTATGCCTGTGTTTGCCGCGCAGGTACTGCATGGCGGCCCGCATACTCTGGGCTTCCTCATGGGCGGTGCAGGAGTGGGAGCGCTCGTTTCGGGCCTGTCGCTGGTCTTGCGTAAATCCGTTCGCGGCTTGCTCAAGATGATTCCGATCGCAGCCGTAACCTTCGGTACAGGACTGATCCTCTTCGGCCTTTCGCATCAGTTTGTGCTATCGGTACTGTTGATGATGATTGTCGGCTTCGGCATGATGCAGGGTCTGACCATCAGCAACACCATCATCCAGACACTCGTTCCCGAAGACAAGCGAGGCCGTGTGATGAGCTATTACACGGCGGCCTTTGTCGGCATGGCGCCATGGGGAAGCCTGCTGGCCGGTTCGCTCGCTCATTGGATCGGTGCGCCGCACACGGTGATCCTTACCGGATCGGCCTGTGTGCTCGGCGGTGCATGGTTCACCACGCGGCTTAAAGCGATTCGCCATGACATGCGGCCCATCTATATTGAACTGGGCATTCTTCCCGACAAGAGCAAGCACCCGCCCACGGAGATGGTCCAGGAGCAGGCGGGCAGCTAAGGCATGTGGGTAGCCTGCGCCCGCTCTTCCAGGAATTGTCATCCCTCACTGCGTTTGGGATGACAAAATCAGCAACACTTACTTCGCCGGATAATCCGTGACCTTCGGCGTCACACGCGGATTCATCTTCGTGGCTCCGCCGGTGTTGTTGATCACGTTGCTGATCTCGCCGTGATTGCCAAGCGCCACAGTGATCATGTGATGAAACTTCACCTCCGGCTTCTGCGGAACTTCAATCGCATGCCCCAGCTTTACGTTCGGATGTGTGAAGACGCTATAGATACCCAGTCCCCACGCCTCGTGGCTAGTCACCTTGTCATCGACCTTGTAAGAAGCCCACCCATCCGCATTGCCGCCGCTGGTAAACATGTACTGCGCAGGCGGATCGTAGGGAATCTCCGACTGATAGAAATATGTGCGCCCGTGATTGCCGTTCCAAAGCACCTGGAAGCCCTGGTGATGCTCAACGAAGAGACCATAAATCGTTACGTAGTCTGCGTTCACGACCAAACCATTGTCGCTGACGTTGCTGATCCAGCCCACGCCCTTGCCATGATCCGCACGCCAGATCCAGGTGTGATCGACGATGGTGTCGCGGCTGTTGATCTCGAGATTTTCGGTTACGCGGCCAATCCCCGCGCCACCTACGCGAAAGAACACATCGTGCAGAGAGATGGGATTCTTCGTATGAACAGCCTTACTCTTCTGCGGGCCAATCTGTAACAGATACGGTGACTTGGTAGGACCGCCATCGAAGAGAATGCCTGCAACGATGATGCCGTCCACGTCCGCGGTCGTCATCGCAGCCTTGCCCTTCATCGGCTTGAGGGTCGCGAATCCAAGACCCATCACTACTGCGTCAGGCCGCTTCACTTCAATCGGTTCGTCGAGTTCGTAAATGCCCGGAGTCAGCAGCAGGTCTTTGCCCTTGGCCAGCGCAGCATTGATCGTTGCAGCCGAATCGTGTCCTGCCTTCGCGATGTAGAAATGGCTCAGAGGAATGGAGTGGCCTGGAGTTGCGCCGTTATGCCATGAAATCCCCGCGCTTTCGTGCTGCATCGAAGGCACGCGCACGCTCCATGCCCCGGCCCTGTCCATTTCAAGGAACGGTTTCTCACGAACGACCGGAGTCTTGTCGATCTTTGTATAGGGAGGCTGCGGCCACTCGCCCTGCGGTTGCTGCGGAACACCGACGAAGACCATATTCCAGTTCGAGCCGGTCCAGCTGTGCCACTCGCTGTTGCGCGAGATCCACTGCTGTTGCGTGCCGGAATCGACATTGCCGTCGGTCAGTGAGTCGGACATCCATCCGCCGCTCGCCCAGCCATGATTCTGATGCAGCACCAGGTTGCCCTTCACATGCATGCGGCGAAAGGGAACTGCCTGCGACACCGCCCACTGCATCGTTCCGCTCGAAGGCGAGACCGCAATGCCCTCGATCGCACGCCAGAAGGTTGTGGTGGCGTTGTTATTCGGCTCGCTCGCATCCGCATGCACATTGCCTGAGATATGCACCGCATCCGGAGTCGCACCCGCGCCAATCACCTCGGTGTAGAAACCAACTGGAACGTCGAGCTTGTAGTCGCCCGGCAGAAACACAAATGCATTCCGCTGCGGACCGAACTCGTTATGCTGCTGCACGGCATAAGCGGCATTGATCTTCGCCTGCATCGCTGCCTGCGGCATCTTCGGGTCGAAGATCGCTACGTTCGGGCCGAAGTCCGGGGTCGCAGCCGCAAACACGGACAGAGGTGCGGCAGCAAGCAAAGCAGAGAGACAAATCGTTTGTCTCAGGCGGTTTCTCATCACGGGCTCCAGGTCTTTCTAAAGAAATCTCTCTATGTCTATCCTGTTCGTGCCGCACCCGGCAAGTGCCGGGTGAATCCGAAACGCACAAATGCCCGGGATACCCGGGCATTTGTGCGTTTCATGTGTGCTGCGATGAATTAAGTGGCGCGTTTATTCCATGTGCGGCTGTGTCGGCGCATTCCACGCCGATGAATAGCCCTGGGAGCATAGGCCCATTGGCGAACCGGTCCCACATCGATGTGGACGAACTGGCTAGCCGGGTAGTAGCCGACGCCGCCGGCATGAAGCGACAACGCCGCGTCGCGCAGGTTGCTCGCCGAGACGCCGGGCACGCGAATGTCCAGCGCTTTCGCCACGATGTGCTGCGAATGCAGCGCCGCATTGGTGCCACCCTCCGCGCGCAGCATGTCATTCGTTTCCTGGCTGCGGAAACCGGAGAGGATGTTGACGGCATCTCCCGAGTGATTCACTTCGGCGAGGATGGTGTGCAGTACATCGAACGTACGGGGATCGTAGCTTGCCACCGTACCGTTGTGGCTGTCGCGCAGGAAGGCGTTTAGCGAATCCAGGGCCTGCGGAATATAGACGTCGCCGATGCGATACACCACATCGATGCTCTGATCGTCGTTCGACCGTGTGAGCCGCAGTTCGTAACGTGTTCCGTCGGTGGGAACATATTCCTGGCTCAAGGGAGGTATTCCCGCTTCGGGAAGAGGAATGGCTAGGAATCGGTGAGCCAGAGTCCGGAAGCGGCCATGCTTATGAACCTTCAGAACACGCGCGCCCGCATCATTCGCGATGAAAAGAGCGGTCAGAGCCGTGGCTCCCAGGAATACGCCTTTCAGCAGGCGGGTATTGACTCGCCGAAAAAGGGGAGCGAGCGGAGCCGATTCGGTAATTCTCTGCCAGGAAAAATTCAAAACGCGATATCCAATTGGGGATTTGGCAACCGTTATCTTTCCAATGTATTCAAAGCGGCGCGCAAATCGCAAGAGGTAATCGTCATTTAAGTATGCGAATCGACATGCGCCAGAAATCGGTGCGTGTCTGATACCAAGGCGACTGCTCCACAGCTCACTGGACAACAACGCACACCCCACTACAGCGATCATCCGTAAGAGCCAGAGTGTGTCTTACTACTCGCGCTTTGTGATTCCCCCGGGAGGGAAGTTTATGGGGGTAGCGGCCAATTGAACTGAGATGCTTTTCCCGTACTCTAGTCACGGAGATGTTCTGCGAAGCGATGGGCGTAGAGACAATGCAATCTCAAACGGACTCGCTGGATGCGTTTCCATGTGGCCTAACTTTAGGTGCGCCGCTACCTCCAACCGTCCTGCGGGCGGTGGAACGAGAGTTGAACCTTCGTCACGCAAAATGGGATACACGCGTGGGAAATGTTTCTGTTCTCTCGCCAGAACCGGTGCTGATGCATAACCGGGAATGGCGGTGGCTATGCAGACAGGCGGAAAGTGCTAGTCGTGAGCTGCTTGCCTTGGAACAGGAAATTGTTGGCCGCAACGACCTCCAGGAGTTGCTTGGCATTCCAGTAAATCTAAGGCGATTGTTGCAGGGGAAATCGCAGGAAGCTCGCCCCGTCGTCCGAGCATTCCGCTTCGATTTCCACCCTACGGCCAAAGGCTGGATGCTCTCGGAAGTTAACAGTGACGTACCGGGAGGGTATGGGGAAGCCTCAACTTTAACAAGCCTGTATGGCCAACATTCAAGTGGACTAGTCGCGCCGCCGGATCCTCTCGTAATTTGGGCAGATGCTGTCGAATCGGTAGCGATGGGCAAAGTAGTTGCGCTGCTGTATGCGCCCGGATTCATGGAGGACGAGCAGGTCGTACGCTCGCAGGCGAAGGAACTAGGGCGCCGCGGCTTTCAGACCTACCTCATTCAAAGTCCCTTCGCTTTGAAGTGGAACCGCGGACGCGCAGTGCTACGTAAATCGCCTGCGACAGCCATTGATATCCTTGTCCGGTTTTACCAAGTGGAGTGGCTTACCCAGTTGCCGGTGTGGACCGGGTGGAAGGGGATGTTTCATGGCGGAAATGACACACTGGTCTTGAATCCCGTTGTTTCTGCCATCTCCGAAAGCAAACGTCTCCCGCTTTGCTGGCCTTATGTGTCAGAACGAGCATCGGCATTTCGAGATCTTCTGCCGGAAACCTGCGAGCCGGCCAATATTGTGGGGATGACACGAGAGGACTGGGTTCTGAAGGCTGCGTACTCCAACACGGGAGACGATGTTCACCTCGGTGCTTCCAAGACGGCTTACGAGTGGTCAAATCTGCTCGGCAACGCGGTGCGTCAGCCTCGTCGCTGGGTCGCCCAACGTCGATTCGATACGTCAGAACTTTGTTCAAAGGGCGGGTTGGTGAAACCGTGCGTAGGGGTTTATGTCATTAATGGCTGCGCAGCGGGTGCTTACGTCAGGCTGTCGCGGAGACAGGTCACGGATGGATATGCGCTGGAGGCCCCGTTGTTTTTGTCGGATTTTGAGGAGGACGGTTGGATCGCGAACAGGCTTGGATGATCTGGGCACCGGAAGAGTCACAGTGGGGTAGGTGGACAAAGCCAGCTTTATTCTCTTTCCTGCCGGAAACTTTGTCGTCACAAAGCGAACTACCTATCCCAGACTGGTCGGCATTGAGCCAAGGTGATACTGCTGTCCTGGTTGAACTCCCGGGGCCGCAAGCTGTTATCGCAGGACTACAGTTCGCAAGGTTCGGCTACAGGCCGATTGCGCTGTTCAATGCAAGTCCCTTCGCACCAGAGATCAAAGTTGCGGGGGACGGTGGCTTTTCAAATCCGATCGTCGATGTTGCGCGCATAGTGTGGACTATCGAGGGCTATTCGGCCAGTTTGGAGGAAATGCATTTACCGGCTTCTGCACCACCAGCATTTCTTATCGATGCGAATCGAAGTAGAGGGCCTTTGTTTCCAGGCGCCGGCATGTTCGATAATCGCTCCGTTGTTTGGGAAACGGATCTGCCGGAGGCCGAGGATTTGCAGCGGGCTGGTATTCGCCGCGTGGTGCTGGTTCAGACGAATAGGGTCTTTCGATACGATCTGGTCGGGATTCTACTTTCCTGGCAGACAAAAGGTATAGAGATTACAACTCAGGCGTTCGCGCAGCCGTGGAGTCCGCGAAAGGTCGTGGTCAAAAGCCCAGGCAAAGTTGCTGTCCTGATACGGACGTTCGTGAAATGGATCGTCTTCAAGACGAATAGTTTTGGCGCGTTCGGAAATATTGCTCATCCATCCGGAGGATGAACAGCAAAAGTGGAAGGCACTATTCGGCTGTCGTTGAATTAGTCCTTCCACCCAAGCTCGCTTGAAGGGGCTGCAACGACTAGCGCTCATCCCGATCCGGGGTGAGATGAACGCTTCCTGCACCTACGTTGATCTTGAGATCGCCGTCGCCGCTTCCGGTCATGTTTTTGGAGATGATGCCGAATGCGCCGTTTCCCTTTGGGCGGTCGTCGCTCAGGTGTCCCACTCCGATGCTGGTGTCGAGCGTGGCGTAGTCGTGGTCGCCGTCAAGCTCGGCGTAGATAGATCCAGCGCCCAGGTTCAGCTCGCGATTCCCGCGCAGGGCGTGCGCTTTGCAGCGTAGGGTACCGGCGCCCAGGTTGATTTCGTTCTCCGCCGATGGCTCTGCCCTTGGCAGGTAGAGCGTGACGGTGGCGTGGGCGTCTTTCGGAAACTGCAGCGTGATTACAGCCTCGCCCTTGTCGACGTTGAGCGTCTGGACGTACGAGCCGAGCGGCTTCTCTGCGCCGGGCGAGTTCACTTCGATATGCAGCCTGTCGCCCGCCGACGGAGCCAGGCGTAGCTCGCCCTCGCATACGCTCACCCGCAGAGAGTGAAGGCCGGACAACGTACGTTGCACCTCAAACCGCGTTGACGAGGAGATGTCGCCCGGTTGCGCATGATAGGTCCAGGGAGCATTGTTGTCGGTGCAATGGTGCGAATCCTCGGCGCGGGCGTGTGCGCCGGCGAGGACGAAGCTGACTATGGCGAGTACCATTTTCAAGTGCGGTTTCCGCATACGTTCTATTCCTGCGTGTAAGAATCGGCGCGCATCCAGCCGCCTTGCTGACGGAATACGCGGGATGATTCCCGGTAGTTCCAGAAATCGAGTGCAGGGTGGTCGCTTCGCAGCGGCTCAAAAGAAAAGGCTTAGCGTCATTACGTGCGTTCTCAACAGGTGCAAGGTGAGGCCGTTTCCGTTGCTGGCAAAATCCGCCCATGTTATTCTTGGTGCAGACATTTAGGAAGTGTAGAGAACAAGGAAACAGGAGTAACGCACACACCGTGCTGGCACCCGAAAAGAAAACCGATATCATCACGCGTTTCCGCACCCATGACTCCGATACAGGGAGCCCTGAGGTTCAGATCGCGATCCTCAGCGAGCGCATTGGCGAGCTGACCGAGCACTTCAAGACCCACGCAAAGGATCATGGATCCCGCCGCGGCCTTCTGATGCTTGTTAGCAAGCGCCGTCGCCTGCTCGACTACCTGAAAACCAACGACTCCGACCGCTATCGCGAAGTCATCGGCAAGCTCGGCATACGCAAGTAGCCTCGGCGAGTCCCTTGTCCCCTAAGCAGACGCGAAGGACATTGAACCAGGATTGGAAGACGCGGGTTGGGCGAATGTCCCTCCCGTCTTTCTCATGTGTGAAGCTCGACCCACCCGGGTCGCTCCACGCATTCGCTTTTGCATTTCCCGGGGTCTCCGCGCGGTGAGGCGACAAATCGCCCGCCGCATCGGCGCAGACCGGCTTCAGCCGGCTTTCCGCCCCCTGTCCGTCCCACCTGCGAATTGCTCTGCACGCTGCACCCGGGCCTCTGCCGCCCCGGGCGTCGAAATCAGCTATGCGCTGCCCATGGCCGCGCGCAGCGTTGCTGCCGCAGCATTCGCAACCTCCCATCCAGAAATGAGGATTCTATGAAGCAGGACATTACCGTAGAGCTTGCCGGTGGCAAGCAGCTGCATTTTGAAACTGGCCGGATGGCCAAGCAGGCCTCGGGCGCTGCGCTCGTCACCCAGGGTGAGTCCGTTGTACTCGCCACCGCCGTTGCCTCGCCCGATCCAAAGGAAGGCATCGATTTCTTCCCCCTCACCGTCGATTATCGCGAGTATGCCTACGCCGGCGGACGTATCCCCGGTGGCTTCATCAAACGTGAAGGCCGCCCCAGTGAGAAGGAAATCCTCACCAGCCGCCAGATCGACCGCCCCATCCGTCCGCTCTTCCCTGAGGCCTTCCGCAATGAGACCCAGGTAATCGCGCTGGTCTTTTCGGCCGATAAGGAAAACGACCCCGACATCGTCGGCATCAACGCTGCGAGCTGCGCGCTGGCACTCTCTGACATTCCCTTCAACGGTCCGGTTGGCGCCGTGCGCGTGGGTCAGGTGAACGGCGAGTTCATCATCAATCCCACCTACACCGAGCGCCGTGACAGCACCATCAACATCACCGTTGTCGCCACCAAGGACGGCATCGTGATGATCGAGAGCGGTGCGCAGGAAGTCGAAGAGAGCGTCATCGTCGACGCCATCGAGTTCGGCCACACCGAGATCAAGAAGATCGTTGCTGCGATCGAAGATCTCGTCAGCCGCTCCGGCAAGACCAAGCGCGTTGTAAACGCTCCCGAGATCGACTCATCCTATTACGAAGCGCTGAAGACCAAGGCCGGCGATCGTCTGAAGGATGCCCTCGACACGCACAAGCACGAGAAGACCGCCAGCTACGCGCTGGTGAAGCAGATCAAGGACGAGCTGGCTGCCGAGATCCCGGCCGATGAAGACCAGGCCACTGCGAAGAAGAAGCTCTCGAAGTATTACGAACTGCTCCGCGAAAACATCTTCCGCGAGCAGGTCACCAAGGAGCGCATCCGTCCCGACCGCCGCGCCTTCGACCAGATCCGCGCCATCAGCATCGAAACCGGCGTACTGCCCCGCACCCACGGCTCGGCGCTCTTCACGCGCGGCGAGACCCAGGCGCTCGTCACCGCCACCCTCGGCACTGGCGACGATTCGCAGCGCATCGAGACCTTCGAAGGCGAGCAGAAGAAGCGCTTCATGCTGCACTACAACTTCCCGCCGTTCTCGGTGGGCGAAGTGGGCCGCATGACCGGCACCGGACGCCGCGAAGTCGGCCACGGCGCACTTGCCGAGCGCGCCATCGCTGCCGTTCTTCCCGCCGAAGCCGATTCGCCGTACGCTCTGCGCGTCGTCTCCGACATTCTTGAGTCGAATGGTTCGTCGTCGATGGCCTCGGTCTGCGGCGCCAGCCTCGCGCTCATGGATGCAGGCATTCCGCTCAAGGCCGCCGTTGCCGGCGTTGCCATGGGCCTCGTGAAGGAAGGCGACGACTACGCCATCCTGACCGACATCGCCGGAGCCGAAGATCACTACGGCGACATGGACTTCAAGGTAGCCGGAACCCGCAAGGGAATCACCGCGCTGCAGATGGACATCAAGATCCCCGGCATCACCGGCCAGATCATGCGTGAAGCCATGGAGCAGGCGCGCCGCGGCCGCCTCTTCCTGCTTGACACCATGGACGAAGCGCTGAGCGGACCCCGTGAGATCAAGTCGAAGTACGCACCGCAGATCCGCACCCTGCAGATCCCGACGGACAAGATCCGCGAGCTCATCGGACCCGGCGGCAAGACCATCCGCGGCATCATCGAAGCCACCCAGGTCAAGATCGATGTCGACGATACCGGCCGCGTAAACGTCGCTTCGAGCGACGCCGACGGACTTGCCAAGGCACTGGCCATGATCAACGATCTGACCGCTGTGCCGGAAGTCGGCAAGACCTACCTCGGTAAGGTGGTTCGCATCGCCGAGTTCGGCGCCTTCGTCGAAATCTTCCCCGGCACCGACGGCCTGCTCCACGTGAGCGAGATCGCCGAGCACCGCGTGAAGGACGTGAAGGACGAACTGCGCGAAGGCGATCAGGTCCTGGTCAAGGTTCTGGGCGTCGAGGGCAACCGCATCAAGCTCTCCCGCAAGGCCCTGCTCAAGGAACAGCGCCAGAAGCTTGGTCTGCCTGAAGGCGGAGCAGCGGCGGGCGATATCTCCGCCAACGGCGAAGAGGGTGAAGGCGAACAGCCCCAGCCCCGTCGCGAACGCGCCGAGCGTCAGCCCTCATCGAACGCCAGCACCATCACCATCGAAGGCGGAGACGACTTCGACGATGAAGACGGCGAAGAAGGCGACGAGCCCAACTTCAACCGCGCCGAAGGCGCACCCGCAGGCACCGGCGAACGCCGTCCCGGCGGTTCCGGTGGACCCGGCGGACAGCGCCGCCGTCGTCGCGGCCGCGGACGCGGCCCAGGTCAGGGCGGCGGTGGAAACCGCGGCGGCCAGGCCTAAGCTGGATCGCTAAGTAAAAGAAGGCCGCACCGAAAGGTGCGGCCTTCTTGTCTTTACCCGCGACGATATCGGGTGCCCCATCCAAGCTCCGCTTGGGTGGGAAAGAGTTACTTCCGGCCAAAGCGCCGACTTGTAAAAGGGCCGGGTGCCCCATCCATGACCGTCTTTTGGTCATGGGTGGGATAGGACGTTTGAGCAGGCGCAGAACCCACCCATGACGATGATGCCGTCATGGATGGGGCACCCTCTGCTGAGGAGAGATCCAACCCGCCCTACTCCGTACGAAGCGATTCAACAGGATTCACATTCGCCGCGCGCATGGAGGGTACGAGACTGGCTACCACCGTGGCCGCTGCCAGCAGCAGGGAAGCTCCGGCAAGCGTGGCCGGATCGCGTGGCTTCAATCCGAAGAGGAGCGCACTCGCCGCACTGGCTACAGCGAGAGACAATCCCGCGCCCAGCACCAATCCAACAGCCAGGAGCGCCGCGGCTTTCCTCAGGATCATGCCTGTAATGCTCGAGCGTTGCGCGCCCAGCGCCATGCGAATGCCGATCTCACTGGAGCGCTCGGCGACTGTGTAAGACATCACTCCGTACAGGCCGGTCACGGCAAGAACCACGGCGAGCACGCCGAAGAATCCGGAGAGCGTAGCCAGCAGCCGCTCGGCCTGCAGCGATTGCTGGATCTGATCCTGCAATCCATTGAAGTCGAAGCTGATCTCTGAGCTCACGCCGTTCAAGGTGAGACGCAGCGCCTGCTCCATGCCCTCCATCGGCAACCGGGACCGGATCAGCAACTGCATGGAAGTATCGGGCGGGCCGTCCTGCGCGAGCGCGAGATAGGCAATTGGTTCGAACGCACCGCGAACGCTATGGTACTTCGTGTCTTTGACCAGACCGACGATCTGGAAATCCTGTTCCGGGGTTGATGGAGTAGCCTGGCGCCAGAAGCGCGCTCCAGTAGGATTTGCACCCAGCCCCAGCTTCCTGGCGAAGCTTTCGTTGATCACAGCCACGCGGGGAGACTGGGTGTTGTCATGGTCGTTGAAGTCGCGCCCGGCAAGGATCGAGACTCGCAGCGTTCGAAAGTAGTCAGGGCTGACGGCGCTGAAGTTGGAGTTGATCCGCTGGGTGGAGTTGCGCCCATCGACCCATACCTCGTTGTTCCAGCCGCTGCCGCCCAGCGGTACAACGTTCGTGTCGGATGCGCTTTCCACGCCGGGAATGGCGCGAACGCGATCGAGCAGCTGGCGCTGAAATATAGCGCGCCCTTCAACAGGAGTGTGCAGGCGGTTGAGATCCAGCCTGGCAATCAGCACATTTTTAGCTTCGAAGCCCGGATTCTCCAGCAACAGGTTGCGCAGGCTCTGCGTGAAGAGCAATGCGCTGAAGAGCAGCACCAGCGAGAGCGCCATCTGCGATACCACCAGTGCGCCACGAAAGCCCAGCCGCCCACGGCTCGACGTCATGCTGTGGCTGCCCGCCTTCATTGCCGCGCCCGGAGAGGTACGCGAGGCCCGCATCGCCGCTCCCAGCCCGAAGAGCAGGCAGGTGAGGAACGAAACGCCTAGCAGAAAGGCAAAGAGACGCCAGTCCAGTCTGAAGTCGAGAGAGATATCGAGGTACGCCAGCAGAGCCCGGCTCAACGCCCGGGCCAGCGCCGCGCCGGCCAGAGCTCCTGCAAGCGAGAGCAGCAGGCTCTCCCCGAGTACCAGCCGAATCAGCCGCCAGCGCCCCGCACCGATAGCCAGCCGCACCGCCATGTCACGCTCCCGCGCCGTCGTCCGGGCAAGCATCAGGCTGGCGAGATTCGCGCATGTAATCAGCAGCACAAGGCCCGCGATGCCGAGCAGAAAACGCAACGGATCGGAATACGTCTGGCGCAGCATGGAGACGCCCGCCGCCGAAGGCTCAGCAGTGAGCTGCATCTTCAAATAATTCTTCACGCTCTCAGCGGGATAACCAGGCCGCAGCGTAGAAGCAAAGATCGCAGGCGAAGCGGATTTCAGATGCGCTGCGATCTGCTGGACAGATGATGCGGGAGCAACCCTGCCGATCACCGAGATCCACCAGTCGGTGCTCGAATTGAGAACGTTTCTCGTCTCCAGGTAAGGCTGCGAGCAGACGGGCACGGCTACATCGAAGTTGTCACCAACCGCTACGCCGAAAAACTTCTGCGGCGTGATGCCGATCACTTCCACGGATTTGTCATTCAGTTTCAGCTTCTGGCCCAGCGCCGGGCGGCCGCCGAACTCCCGCTGCCAGAAGCCGTAACTGATGACTGCGCCCGGAAATCCGCAGCCGGGGCGATCGTCCTGCGGCGTGAAGAGCCGGCCGGCAACAGGCATTACCCCGAGGACGTTGAAGAAATCGCCGCTTACGTAGAGTCCATTCACAAAACGGGCGTCGCCGCCAGAATCGCGAGAGAAATCAGCTTCCCTCCACGCGGCGATTCCGGAAAAGCCCTCGTGATCTTCGCGCAGCTGCTCCCAGATCAGGTTCGTGACCGCGGGATATCCGCTCGACATATTTCCTCGTGCGGTGCTCAGGTCCACAACACGCACCTGCGCCAGCTCCTGCGGCTTCTTCACCGGCAACGACTGCAGTAACACCGCATCGAGAAGCTCGAAGATCGCCGTATTCGCGCCGATGCCCAGCGCAAGTGTTGCGACGACGACGAAGGCAAAGCCCGGGTTCCTGACAAAGATACGCATCGCGCTTCGCACCTCGTGCCACAGGCTCGCAAGCCCAAGTGCAACATCTTCCGCCGAGACACGCTCGCGCATCACCGTGGGATTACCGAAGCGCCTGCGCGCATCGCGCTCCGCCTCTTCGCGGCTCATGCCCTGGGCCATGTTGTCATCGACACACATGGCCATGTGTTCAAGCAGCTCCGAGTCAATCTCACGCTCTGTTTGCGAGCGCCTTCCCAGCGACAGAATTCTCCGCAAGAGTGCCATCGTTCACCTCAAGCAAAACGCAGAATTGCATCCACACCTTTAACTACCTGGGCCCAGTTCTTTTCACGGCTGGCGAGCTGCTCCCGGCCGGCGCGCGTCAACGCATACCACTTGGCCTTGCGCCCGTAGTCGGTAATGGCCCAGTTGGCGCGTACCCAACCGCTCTGTTCCATGCGGTGCAGCGCCGGATAGAGAGAGCCCTCCTCCACGTTGAGAAGCTCGTCGCTGACGCGCCGGATATGCATCAGGATGCCGTACCCGTGCATGGAATCCAGTTGAGAGAGAGTCTTGAGGATCAGAAGATCGAGCGCGCCCTGCAGATCGTTTTTCGCCATAAGTCAATTCTGCCCTAGACAGCGAGGGTAAGAAGGAGCGTAGCTTCGGCCTGCCCTAGATGTCAAGGGAAGATGCGTTGGCGCATGAGGGGAAGGATGTTTCTCCCTATCGTGCATTGGAGCCAGCTTCGGCATCGGGCGAATGCCCAGGGCGTGCTTTCAATGTCATCCGATTGTCATTCCTGCCGCTGCATGCCGCTTTTCGCCGGGACAGCGTCTCCGCGCATGGTGTCCTTTTGGACCCTGATGCATCTAAAAGTGTGAGGTTCAAATCATGCCAAGGCTACAAGTTCACCTGTTGGTCGCCCTGGCGACGCTGTCTGTGTCAGCTTTCGGGCAAAGCACAAATCAGGCCCGCCCAGGGACTCTCAATTACGTAGAAGGTACCGCCGCGATTGGCAGGCACGTTCTCTCTTCCCGCTCTGTTGGTTCGGCCGAGTTGCAGCCGGGCCAGACACTGACAACCCAGAATGGAAAAGCAGAGATTCTGCTGACTCCGGGTGTTTTCCTTCGCGTGGGGGACAACAGTTCGGTCAAAATGATCGCCCCGGATCTTACCCATACAGAAGTGGATCTGCTGCACGGTCAGGCCCTGATTGAAGTTGACCAGATCTATCGGCAAAACGATCTGCTCGTCGACCAGAACGGAGGGCAGACTGAGCTTCTGAAGGTTGGGCTTTACGGATTCAATGCAGATACGAACAGTGTTCGCGTGTTCGATGGAAAGGCTGCGTTCTATCCGGGAGATACCTATCAGCCAAATCAGAAGCCGGTTCTCGTGAAGGGCAGCCGTGAGCTGGCCGTGAATGGCGAGCTCGCGAAGCCGCAGGACTTCGACAAGAATAAGGTTCACGACGATCTCTATAACTGGAGCAGCCTTCGTTCGCAATATCTGGGACAGGCCAACCTCGATCTCGCGATGTCGTATGCGGGGTCGCCGGGCTTCTATCCGGGATGGTTCTGGAATGCCGGGCTGTACGGTTACACATGGCTGCCAGGTGATGGTCTCTTCTGGAGTCCATTCGGATTCGGTTTCTACTCCCCGTATTACATCTACGGCGGCGGTTATATCTATGGCCGTGGACACTACGGTGGCGGTTACGGCGGGCACTACGGCGGCTACGGCCACGCTCCAATAATCAGGCCGGGCGGTGGCGGCATGGGCGGCGGATTTGCCCACGGCGGCGGCGGTGGTGGCGGCGTACACCGCTAAACGAACCCCGGGAAGCCCACCCAGACAGTTTTCGTCATGGGTGGGCTTTTTCGCGCTGCAACTATCTGCAGGTCCGGTCTCTATAGAGCCGCATGGAGCTGCGCTCTCACTCTGAGACACTGAACCAGAGGCGGAAAGCCTCGACTGCTTCGATAATCGCGAACACTACAAGCATAATCTTCAGCACGAGTGAGTTCCGGCTGATCCAATCTCTGATGTTTGTCACGCTGCTCCCTTCGGCGATAGTTTCGTTCTGCCAACGAGACAACAGCATCCTGGCTTCCATCTTTCCGGCTTCAGGATTAGAGAAATTTCAGATCGAACAGCGTTGCCGGCTCCGCATTTAGAAACAGCCACGCCACACGAGCAGCACTATCTTGCGGGAATCGTGCCGAATACGTGCGCGGCGAATCCATATTGCTCCCAAATTCACAGTGATCCAACACATTCCTGCACCAAAGCTGCATCCCCGAGACTCTAAAGGTCAAAACGATCTCAAGCTGACTGGTTCAGATTTTTACGGAGTCTTTTATAGGAATGCGTTTTTCATCAGTTATTCATGCGCTGATCCTGGGAATGCTGTGCGCCTGCGCTTCTACGACGTACGCGCAGCAGCCGGCCGTTTCTGCAGAGTTGGCCTTGTCGCCGGCACCCCAGCCAGCGACGATTGTCGGCACGGTAACCGATGTGACTGGCCAGGTGGTGCCTAATGCGTCCGTCACTGTCGACAATGCCAAGGGAGACGAGCACCACGCGCTGACAGCCGATGATAACGGCTTCTTTTCCGGAAGCGGCCTGCATCCGGGTGTGGTCTATCACATCACCGTCACTGCCCCAGGCTTCGCTGCATGGAGCTCGAAGGATATTACGCTGACGCCCGGTCAGTATCTCGAAGTAACGGGTATCAAGCTGAATATCGCCGTAGCTGTCACATCAGTACAGGCGACCCTTGATACCGAAGAGATCGCAGCGCAGCAGGTTCGCATCGAAGAGCAGCAGAAGGTTCTGGGCTTTGTCCCTAACTTCTACACGACTTACGAAAAGAACCCCGCGCCGCTCACGGCAAAGCTCAAGTTCCAGATCGCCATGCATACGGAGTTCAATCCCATCACCTTCCTCGGCGCAGGCTTCATCTCCGCAGTCGATCAGGCCGGCAGTGGTTCACCGCACTATCAGCAGGGATGGGCTGGCTACGGGCAGCGCTACGGCGCCAACTACGCGAACGGCTTCACCGACATTCTCTTCGGCGGCGCAGTGCTGCCCTCGCTGCTGCACCAGGACCCACGTTATTACTACCAGGGAGAAGGCTCGACCAAATCGCGTCTGGAGCATGCACTTACCAGCGCCTTCATCTGCCATGGAGACAACGGCAAACTACAGCCGAATTATTCCAGCATCGGCGGCTTTCTGATCTCCGGCGCGCTGGCTGAGACTTACTATCCGGATCGCGACCGAGGCGCAGGCCTTATCGGATCCACGTTTGGCATCAACCTCGCAGCGAATATGGCGAACGGCGTCATTCAGGAATTCATCCTGCGCAAACTTACTCCTTCAGCGAAGCATCGGCCGTAATTCAGACTGCGCTCCATCCATGACACGCATCACGGATGGAGCGCAGCTAATAACATCGATAACATTCTTCGTTGACAGCGTAACTTGCCCGAAGCATAATCATCCCGCCTTACCCCCAAGGCCCGGCCCCGGGCTCGATTACACAAAATCCCACATTTGAGCAACGAAAGGACTGCACCCATGGCTTCCTTCCGTATCGTTTGTCTGCGCCTCGTTTTGTTCGCCGGCGCCGCGTTACTGCCACTGGTCTCGCTACCACAATGGGCCGTTGCGGCAACGAACCCGCCACAGCCATCCGCTGGCCCGCGCCGGCCTGCAAGCGTGCCAGATAACTACGTCATCACGCCGTTTGGCTATTTCCATCCATCATGCGTCCAGGCTCTTGCCAAAGGTGAGCAGCTCCTTGCCGACGGCCGGATTCAATACGCGGACGGAACCTCCTCCAGCCATGCCGCCGTCTGCGGATACGTCCGTTTCTCCCGCAGCGGTCAAATCATTTCCTCGCCGGGCGAACAAGGGCAGCGCACCGCCCAAAGCCCCGAGGTCAACGGCTGGGTCGAGAATGCCGAGGTTTTGACGAACTCTCCAACCGTCGCATATGGAGCGATCCTGGCCGCCTGGACAGTTCCTCCTCCACCGGAACGCAATGACGAACAGGTACTTTACTTCTTTCCAGGTCTAGAGGACAGCAACGATGTTCAGAGCATCCTGCAACCTGTCCTTGGCTGGTTCTACGGCCAGTGGACGATCAACAGCTGGAACTGCTGTCTCAATGGAGTCGCGACGAACAGCGGCCTGGTGAACGTTTCTCCCGGAGATCATATCTATGGCTCGGTCACCAGCACCTGCCCGGCGGGCACGGTCACCTGCGCCACCTGGAACGTCCTGACCGTCGACCTCGACACCGGGCAGAGCACGACCCTCGCAAATACGCCCAGCAATGGGCAAAGCTTCAACTGGGCGTTTGGCGGCGTGCTCGAGGCCTACTACATCGATTCCTGCAAGGACTACCCGCGCGACCACAGCCTGCGCTTCGATTACGTCAACCTGTTCGATGAGAATCTCAAGGTCATTCCTCACCCCGACTGGAGCGGCTATCTCGACACCCAGGACACGCCGCAGTGTCATTACGGCGTGAGATCCACCGGGCATACCGTGACCGTCGATTATTAGCGAGGCGTCACCGCCTGAGCTGCGCCGTCCGTGACCGTCCTCGGGTCATGGATGGTGACTTAAGGAAGAGGAAGCAGCAGGGAACTAAATTCCTTCGCCCATGCTGACGTACGGGCTTCCTCCGGAGAGTTCGCTGCGGTATTGCTGGCGCTCTTCGTCCTCGGTGGAAAAGGCGCGCACGCTATCCAGCTCACGCGTCGTCAACTCCAGCTGCCCGTCGAGGCAATCCACACGGGTGCGAAGCCGTTGTACTTCATCGGCCAGAGCCTTGATCACGCCCGACAGCGGATCCTTGATCTGCGCCGGATCCGTAATCAGCACCCGCTTGCCGTCCTGGTAGATAACGTGTGCCGGCACGCCCACCACGGTCGAGTCCGGAGGCACGTCCTGCAGCACCACCGACCCTGCGCCCACGCGGGAGTTTTCGCCGACCGTGATATTGCCCAGGATGTTCGCGTTATTGCCGACGAAGACCCGATCGCGCAACGTCGGGTGCCGCTTGCCGGTTTCATTGCCGGTGCCCCCGAGTGTTACACCCTGGTAGAGCGTGACGTCGTCGCCTACGATGGCGGTCTCGCCAATCACCACACCCATTCCGTGGTCGATCAGCAGGCGACGCCCGAGCTTTGCTCCGGGATGTATCTCGACGCCGGTATGGAAGCGCGCGATCTGCGAGAGAACGCGTGCGGCGAGCCTCCACTCCGCAAGCCAGAGGCGATGGCTGATGCGGTGGCACCAGACTGCCCACAGCCCCGGATAGCAAAGCAGTACCATGGCTCGCGACCTTGCTGCTGGGTCGCGAGCCAGTACCGACGCGATATCCTCGCGCACGGAGGCAAGAAAGATCCTCGGCACGCTGCGGCCCTACGCCTTCTCGAGCGGTGTCGCCGTCATCTGCTGGGCCTGCGTGCGGAGATTCTCAAAGAGTACCGTCGACAGGTAGCGCTCGCCGAAGCTCGGCAGAATGGCTACGATCAGCTTGCCGGCATTCTCTGGCCGCTGCGCCACCTGCAGGGCTGCATGGATAGCCGCGCCCGACGAAATGCCTACGAGCAGTCCTTCTTCAAGCGGCAGGCGTCTCGCCATGGCGATCGCCTCGTCGTTCGATACCTGCAGCACTTCGTCGATGAGATCGGTGCGCAGAATCTTCGGAACAAAGCCCGCACCGATTCCCTGAATCTTGTGCGGCCCAGGCTTGCCGCCGGAGAGCACCGGGCTATCCACCGGCTCGACCGCAATCGCCTTGAAGCTCGGCTTCCGCTCCTTGATGTATTCGGCGACGCCGGTCAGTGTTCCACCCGTGCCAATGCCGGAGATGAGGAAATCCACCTTGCCGTCCGTATCCTGCCATATCTCCGGCCCGGTCGTCGCAAGGTGAATTGCCGGGTTGGCCGGGTTTTCGAACTGCTGCAGGATGTACCCGTTCGGAGTCTCTTCCAGGATCTGCTTGGCCTTCGCAATCGCTCCGCTCATGCCGTTCGGGCCGGGCGTCAGCACAATCTCCGCGCCATAGGCAAGCAGCAGGATGCGGCGCTCCAGGCTCATCGTCTCCGGCATGGTCAGGATGAGCTTGTAGCCCTTCACCGCGGCCACCAGCGCCAGCCCGATGCCGGTGTTGCCGCTGGTCGGCTCGATCAGCACGGTATGGCCCGGCTTGATCTTGCCCTCGCGCTCGGCCGCGTCGATCATGGCAAACCCGATGCGGTCCTTCACGCTCGCTCCCGGATTTGCACTCTCCAGCTTGGCCACCACCTGTGCGTGAGCGCCCTTGGTGATGTGGTTGAGCTGCACAAGAGGCGTATTCCCGATCAGTTCCGTAACGTTGGCTGCGATCTTCATCGTTTCCTTTTCCGTTCCCTTTTTCTGGAGAAGCTTCTCATATTCACTATAAGCCGATTCAAATCACCGCGAGCGCGGCCCGGATATTCCTCGCAAGAGGGTAGAATCGCGGGGAAGACACAGACCATGCCACCCACGACCCCTCCAGGCCCTCCAGCTAAAAATCACTACGTCATCCTCGATGGACTCCGCGGCGTCGCATCGCTGATGGTGATCATCTTCCACACCTTCGAACCGAACAACGGCGGCAACCGCTTCCTGCAGATCATGAATCACGGCTATCTCGCCGTCGATTTCTTCTTCCTGCTTTCAGGCTTTGTCATCTCCTATGCCTATGACGATCGCTGGGGACGCATGTCCCAGTGGGAGTTCTACAAGCGCCGCCTGGTGCGCCTGCAGCCGATGGTCATTATAGGAAGCCTCATCGGCGCCGCGCTCTTTTATTTCGCGAAGGGAAATGCCTTTCCACTCATTGCGCACACGCCCGTATCGAAGATGCTGCTCGTCATGCTCATCGGTTGCACGCTCATTCCCATCACGCCGTCGATGGATATCCGCGGCTGGGCCGAGATGCATCCGCTCGATGGCCCGGCATGGTCGCTCTTCTTCGAGTACGTGGCCAACATCTTCTACGCCATGGGCGTACGCAAGCTGTCGAATCGCGCTCTCGGCTTCGTCGTATTTGTGGCAGCCATCTTCCTCGCGCAGTACACCATCTTCGGGCCGCAGGGAGATGTGATCGGAGGCTGGTCGGTCGATCCCACGCAGCTCCACATCGGCTTCGCCCGCCTGCTCTTCCCATTCTTCGCCGGCATCCTTCTCCAGCGGCTGGGCAAGTGCATTCACATCAGGAACGCCTTCGCATGGTGCAGCCTGCTGCTCATCATTTCGCTCTCGCTGCCCCGCTTCGGAGGAGCACAGCATCTCTGGATGAACGGCCTCTACGAAGCCGCCTGCATCATCATTCTGTTTCCGATCATCGTCGCCATCGGTGCAGGGGAGCGCCGTGTCGAGGGCCTGTCTATCCGCGTCGCAAAGTTCTTCGGCGATCTCTCCTACCCGCTTTACATCACGCACTATCCGCTGATCTACATCTACACGGAGTGGGTAATCGACACGCACCCCACCCCCATCCGTTCCGCAGAAGTCGGAGCGCTGACGATCGTCACCGCCCTCATCCTCGCCTACGCCTGCCTCAAGCTGTATGACGAGCCGGTACGCAGATGGCTGAGCAGGAAAGTTCTCGCGCGGCCAGCCTGATTCGCAGAGCCCTGCCAGCCACTGCACTTTGTCATCACGAACGAAGTGAGGAATCTGCATCTTCGCTCCCTGAAAGAAGCCGGTGCATTGCACCGGCAGCGAAGGGAAGAGCGGAGCAGGATTCTGGGCGTCGTGCCGGAGACAAGCGCTTCGACCGCGAAGATAAAAGTCCTGATCTCCCGTAATCTCAACTTATGCGCTGGCGAATACCCACGGCCTATCTTTCCGTCGGACTCCTCTGGGGAAGTTCCTGGCTGCTGGCCTCGTCGTTCCAGAGCCCGTGGGTCGGGGCTCTGATCTTTTGCCTCGCCGCAGTGCCGCCCGCCATCGTCTTCGCGGTCAAGCGCCAAAGAACCAGGATCGTTCCCTCGGCCATCCTCGGCGCCGCAATGATCGGTTTCCCCTGGATATTGAATCTGCTCGCTGCCAACTATGTTTCGTCGTCCATCGTTGCCGTAATCGGGGCCATGCTTCCGCTCCTCACGCTGCTGGCCTCGGGAGAAGACGCATCCAGGATTCCGATCCTCGTAGCAGGAGTCGGCGGAGTTGCCCTGATGCTCTCGCAGGGGCTCTCAATTTCTTCTTCAGGAATCGCCGGCATCCTGTTGATTCTGCTTTCTTTGTTCTGGAATACATTCGCCCTGATCTACGCCCGCCGCCGTCTCTCGACCCGGGAGATTCCCGCATCTCTCGCTGTACAGTTTTTGACTGCGGCAGCCATTGCGGGCTCATACGGCCTTCTGGCTCCGCATGACCCGCACACTTCGTTTTCCGCCCTCGCGCTCCCCATGATTGTCGCTACGGCTTTACTTGTTCAGTCGCTGGGCATGGCGATCTACTACTGGCTGTTGCTGCGTGTGGAAAGCTGGCAGGCCGCTTCGGTCCAGTGGGTTGCGATCCTGGTCTCGGTCGTGGAGTCTGCGATCGCCTTCCACGGACGGCCCTCCAGCGAGATGTACGCCGGGGCAGCGCTTACCCTGGCAGCAATCCTGTGGCTTTTTCGCAGCCGCAATGGCTCCGGCTCATTAACTCTTGAGATAACAAGTGCTACTTTTCCCGAGCGCGGCGCATCTCACCCGCATTACGATCAAAAGTAACTCAGTGAGGACCACACGGGCATGAGCGCGTCCATGTACATCGTCGTTGAAGGCGAGGATCCGGGGTACGACATCTTCGTAAACGGTCATGCGCTGGCTCGCAACGAGGATGCCCTCGAAAAACTTGCGGCCCGCATCGGCGTCAAACCATTGCTCGAGTTCTTTTCCGCAGACCAGAATTCGATGGCGCTGCTGCTTGAGGAAGGGGCCGGCGATCCGGAGTGGGCAAAGACTTTGCCGCCTCCGCAGTGGTTCTCGCCCGAAGACGGGCTCGTCTCCATCTGCGCCCTGGCCGCCTATCTGAAAAGTGAACCCACGACGCTCGGTTCCGAGACCGGCGAGGTGATCGAAGAGCTCGCCGAATACGAACGAGTGCTCGAGAAGACCGCGACCAAAAATCTACGCTGGCAACTCGCCGTGAGCTGGCGCTAGGAAGCCGTTCTCACGGGTCCGTTTTGGGACAACGTGTCAAAACGGAATCAGCCGGTGCCTTTCACTAAGGAACTCTCGTTGTGCCCGCCCTTTCTCGCTCTAGCCTGATGGGGTGGTTCTCCCTGCATCATCGACAAGTCCGGCGCGGCTCGAAGAAGCGCTGCGGCATCACCGCGCAGGACGGCTCCTCGAAGCTGCGGAGGCATACCGCCAGCTCTTGCGGGCGGACCCGGTCGACGCCGATGCGCTGCTGCTGCTCGGGATCGTCGCACGCCAGTCAAAGCACCCTAAGCAGGCAATCGCGCTGACACAGGCCGCCGTGCGATTGAAGCCACAGGCTGCGCACTATCACCTGAATCTCGGCCATGCCTTCGGTTCGTCCGGAGACGTTCCCAATACCATTCGCAGCTACCGTAATGCCATCGCTCTTTCCCCCTCGGGATCGCCGGCGCGAGTCTGCCTTGCCGGATTTCTCTTTGAACAAGGAGACTTCGCCGCCGCCGAGGCCGAATACAGGCAGGCCTTACAACAGCGGCCCGGCTGTGCCTGGACGGCAGCCAACCTGGGAAGCACACTGCTCAAGCAGCGCCGGACCATCGATGCAATGCTCGTCTTCCTGCATGCTCTTCGGCTCGACCCGCGCTGCTACACCGCAAGGCATGGATTGGGTTGTGCGCTGGCAAAGACAGATCGCCTGGCAGCGGCTGAAGCCTGCTTTCACCAGGCCATCGCACTCAGGCCGCGCAGGGCCGAGCCGTGGAACAGCCTGGGCAATGTGCTCTACCAGCAGCGAAAGAGTGAAGAGGCAGCGCACGCTTATTGCCGGGCGCTGGCGCTCGAGCCCGGCTACGCCCGCGCGTCGGTCAATCTCGGCAACTCTCTGCTGGCCATGGGCAGGCTGGCCGACGCGCGGGCCTGTTACGAATCGGGGCTGAAGCTCGATCCCGCATCGCCCGGCGCACGCTACAACCTCGCGCTTGCGCAATTGCGCGAAGGAGAGTTTCACGAAGGCTGGGGAAACTATGAGTCGCGGTGGGACTTCGACGAACTCCGTATGCGGCGCCGCGATTTCTCTCAGCCCATGTGGCAGGGCGACCCGCTTGCCGGGCGCACCATCCTGTTACACGCGGAACAGGGCATCGGCGACACGATTCAATTCGCCCGCTTCGTTCCAGCCGTCGCGGCCATGGGCGGCAAGGTCATCCTGGAGACGCAACCTCCGCTGGTGAAGCTGCTGGCCGGGCTGGAGGGAGTCAGCGCGATTTTTTCTCGCGGCCAAACTCTGCCGCCATTCGACCTGCATTGCCCCTTGATGAGCCTGCCCTATCTGCTGGCAACCGGCATTGCGACCATTCCAGCCGCAAGCGGTTACCTCGCGCCCGCAGCGTGCGAGATCGAAGAAGCGCAGCGGCGTTATGGAGGGAAAGGGCTGCGCGTCGGTCTCGCATGGGCGGGAAATCCGAAATATAAATCGGACTTTCAGCGTTCCGTTTCGCTCGATGTGTTGCTTCCTCTGGGAGAAGTCGAAGGTCTGTCGCTGTTCTCGCTGCAAAAGGGCACGGCAACGCAGCAGATCGCTCCGCTTGCGGACCGCTGGTCTTTGCTGGACGCCTCGGCAACCCATAAGAGCATGGCCGAGACAGCTGCGCTCATTGCCACACTCGATGCTGTGGTAAGCATCGATACCTCTATCGCTCATCTGGCAGGGGCAATGAACAAGCCCACATTTCTGCTGCTTGCGCACCTCGCCGACTGGCGATGGATGGAGGAGCGGCTCGATACGCCGTGGTACGGCTCGGTCAGGCTTTTTCGGCAGGCAACGCCGGGAGAATGGCAGGGTGTCGTTCAGCAGATAGCAGATGCCCTGCGATCGATGCGTAACGCAGCAGCCGCAGGGCCTTAGTAAGTGAACGATCAGGACAGTGTTTCTCCTGCTTTCGTGCCGAGCCGGTTCTTTATTCCCAGGCGCCGAGTTCCTTTTTCAGAAAGACCAGTTCGCCCAGGTGATAGCTGGTGTGCGTGCAGGCCAGCAGTACCTCTCGCAACAGGGTCTGGCCATCTCCCCAGGGAATCCTGGAAAAGAGGTTCGATCTCGGATCCTTGACCAGCTTTTCGAAGGCGTGAAAGTCCTCTTTCAGACCCTTCACGCACTCCTCCCATGCTTCTTTCGAGGCAGGAGCCTCTTCCTTCGGCCAGTAGCTATCCGGCCACTTGGGTGCTTTGTATTTCGAGTCGGTTGAGAAGACCAGCAGGTCGTTGACCGTGAAGCGCATGTGCTCGGTAAGCTGCCAGGCAGTATGAGGCGCGCCTTTCGGCTTTTTGCCCAGCAGTTCGAAAGGGAAATTGTCGACGACGTCAGCGAGCTTGATGTGGGCGGTGCCGCCACCCAACAGCTCCAGCAGTTGTTCCCGTAATGTATGTTCGCTCATAACCGCTCCTCAGGCTTAGGATGCGATGAAAGCCGGCCCGCGCCATTAAGAACTTATACCTCGACGGTCGCTTCCTTTTCGGCGAAGACGTTGCCCATGCGGCGAACCTGCGCACCTACGCCGCGCAGCTTTTCTTCGATGTGCTCGTAGCCGCGATCCATGTGGTACACGCGGTCGAGGATCGATTCGCCATCGGCAACCAGAGCGGCCAGCACCAGCGAAGCCGAAGCGCGAAGGTCTGAGCACATGACTGCGGCGGCTGACAATTGAGACTTGCCGCGTACCGTCGCCGTGCGTCCGTCGACCTTGATGTTTGCGCCCATGCGTGCCAGCTCCTGCACGTGCATGAAGCGATTCTCAAAGATGTTTTCGACTACCACCGAGGTGCCTTCGCACTGCGTTGCCAGCGCCATGTACTGCGCCTGCATATCAGTGGGGAAGCCGGGGTATTCTTCGGTGGTGATGTCGGCTGCCTTCAGGTTGCCTTCGCTGCGCACACGGATCGATTCCTTACCGATGATGTCGACGCGCGCGCCGCACTCTTCGACCTTGCTGATGACCGCGCCGAGGTGCGCCGGGTTGCAACCGGCCACGCAGAGATCGCCGCCTGTAATGGCGCCGGCAACCAGGAAAGTTCCTGCCTCGATACGGTCAGGGTTGATGCGGTGACGCGCACCGTGCAGCTTATGGACGCCCTGTACCCGAATCGTCGAGGTGCCTGCGCCTTCGATCTTCGCGCCCATGGCGGTCAGCAGAGCCGCGAGATCGGTCACTTCCGGCTCGCGTGCGCAGTTCTCGAGGACTGTCTCGCCCTCGGCGAGCACCGCGGCCATCAGCAGGTCCTCCGTGCCGGTCACGGTGATCTTGTCGAAGTTGATGTGCGCGCCCTTCAGGCGTTCCGCGCGCGCTTCGATATATCCATGCTCGTAGCTGATAGTTGCACCCATCGTTTCAAGACCCTTGATGTGCAGGTCGATGGGGCGGCCGCCAATGGCACAGCCGCCGGGCATGGCGACGCGGGCCATACCGGTGCGGGCGATGAGCGGACCGAGCACCAGCGACGAAGCACGCATGGTCTTTACGATCTCGTATTTGGCCACGGGATCGGAAAGCAGGCGGCAGCTGATGGTGGTGCGATGCTGCGCCCGTCCATAGCCGAGTTCGACCTCGGCGCCCATCGAGACCAGCAGCCTGCGCTCAGTTTCGATATCGCGCACCTGAGGAATGTTTTCGAGGATCACCTCGTCCTCGGTAAGGATGGCCGCAGCCATGCAAGGAAGTGCCGAGTTCTTTGCGCCGCTTACGCGAATGGTGCCGAGCAGCGGATTGCCGCCGCGAATAACGAATTTATCCATGAAAACGTCCCGTCAGCCGATTGCGGTCTGAAGATTTAGTGTAACCGCCTCGCCGGTGGAGAAGCCGCCAGCCCCGTCATCGGGAAGCTACGTCGATACCGGCGAGCTGTTCGCCGCCAGCCACTGCGCCAGGCCGTCTTCGGAAAGCCTGCCCGCAGCCAGGTCGTAGAAGGCGAAGTACGCTTCTTCCTGGGTAGCCGTTACCTGGTAGCCATTCCGCTCGATGAAGACAAAAGCAGCCATCAGGCCGGCAGCAGCCATAAGGCCGGCACGCTTGTTGCCATCGACGAAAGGATGATTCTGGACAATCCCCGATCCGTAGGCAGCTGCAAGCGTCGCGAGTGAGGGCACAGTCTCCGCGTAATTCGCTATGTTTCGAGCCCGAGCGAGCGCGGACTCCAATAACCCCTCATCTCTCAGGCCATATGCTCCCCCGAAGATCGCAAGCTGCATACCGTGAATGGCAAGAATCTCTTCTTTCGTGAGCCAGTAGAGCATTGTCATTCAGCCAGCTTCTTGAGCGTGTCGCGGTAACGGCGCATCACGTCCTGCGCAACCTTCACAGTGGCGTCAAACTGATCGTTGTAAGGCGTCAACTTGAAGCCCTCAGGCGTTTCGGTCAGGTAGAGCGAATCGCCCTTCTGGACGTTGAGCTTGCTCAGAACTTCCCTGGGAAGCACGATCCCGGCGGAGCTGCCGATGGTGGTGACTTTTACGGTGGTGGGCATGGAAAGACCTCGTTATAACAGTCATTATATTTTAATGATTGTTATAACGAGGTCGGTGAGGCTATGAATTAGGAAAACGCTAAATATCTACAGCGGTGTCTTCAATTGCAAGGCGGACATTCCCGCCCGAACGGGTCAGCCGGCGAACTGCTTCCGGCTTGTCGACGCTGGCTTTGAGCATGACCAGTGCGACCGGTACGCTGCGGCCTGCGGATTTGATTACCTCGACGGCCTTCTCGCGGCTGATGTTGCAGGCCCGGATGAGGATACCGATGCCGCGCTCCACCAGTTTCGAGTTCTGCATGTGCACGTTGACCATCAGGTTTTCGTACACGTAGCCGAGCCGCGTCATCGCGCCTGTGGTGATCATGTTCGTGATCATCTTCTGAGCGGTGGCTGCCTTCATGCGTGTCGAGCCGGATACCACTTCGGGTCCCACATCCGCGACGATGGCAATATCGGCGGCCTCAGCCAGCGGCGCCCCCAGGTTGCAGGTGATGCATGCTGTTTTGGCTCCGCGGGCGCGCGCATAAGCGACTGCTGCCACAACATAAGGCGTTCGTCCGCTGGCCGACAGACCGATAACCATGTCCTTGCGCGTCGGTCGCCGGCGGGCGATGTCGCGTTGTCCCAGTTCCTCGGAGTCCTCATTCACCTCGACCGGAGAAGCCAGAGCCTTGGGGCCTCCTGCCATGATGTACTGCACGGTCTGGGATGAGGTAGAGAAGTAGGGCGGGCATTCGCATGCATCGAGAGATGCAATGCGGCCGCTCGATCCTGCGCCGATATAGATCAGGCGTCCGCCCTCGCGCAGACTTCGCGCGACCGAATCGATCACCTGGGCAATTTCGGGTAACGCTTTTTTGACCGCCGCGGCAACCTTTGCGTCTTCCTGGTTGATGATGCGGGCAATTTCTAAAGCGGATTTTGTATCGAGTCCCTGGCTTGCGTCGTTGGGGCTTTCCGTAATGAGATTGTGCAGATTTGAAATCGGATCGCTGGTCTTGTGGTGATTGCTGCCTGCCTTCGTCTCCGTCTGCGGTTGCGTCATAGTGGCCATAATTTTCGATGACTTCCCGAACGTGTGCTGCCCCATTCTAACGCCAGTAAAAGCGCTCTGGCATGAGAATTCTTAACTTAATTCCACTTATTTAGATGCTTATTTTCGGTTAAAAAAGGGCTTTCATTACCGCGTTATAAAAAGCAGGACGAACCTCTTTAATTGCCTGATTTACGCGATCCGGCCAGGTGCGGTTCGTCAACAGCACGGCTGCGATATTTTTTTCGCGATCGATCCACAAGGACGTGCCTGCATACCCCAGGTGTCCTATCGAGTGATCACTGAAATACTGTCCGGAAGAGGATTCCGGCCGGCTCGGTGTGTCCCATCCCAGGGCACGCGTGGTGCCGGAAGGATTTTTCTCTCGTTGTGCGAAGAGCTGAATAGTTTCGGGCGAGAAGATCTGCCTGCCGCTTTCCGCCTTGCCACCGTTGAGAATGCATTGCGCAAAGCGCAGCAGGTCGAGGGCGTCGGCAAAGACTCCCGCGTGTCCACTCGCTCCGCCGAGCGCCCAGCAGTTTTCATCCTGCACTTCGCCCTGCAGAATGCGATGCCGCCACTTCATATCGTGCTCCGTAGGAGCGATGTGCGTGCGCCAGTTATTGGGAGGGCAGTAGCGCGCGGTTCTCAATCCGAGCGGTTCGGCAATCTTCATGCGGAAGAGGCGTGCGATGAAATCCCCAGCCAGAACTTCAAGAGCCTTGCCGAGCAGAATGAAGCCTATATCGGAATACTCGGCGCGAGTGCCTGGGGCCGCTTCAAGAGGCAATTGAAGTACCGCGCGGATCATGCCTTCCGGTGTCGGATGGTGCTCGAAGAGCCGCGCGTATCCGGGCAGCCCTGAAGAGTGCGCAAGCAGCATGCGCAGAGTCACATGGTGCTTGCCCGAGCCCGGAGCCATGCCGATCACGAAGCCGGGCAGAATATCGCCGAGCCGCGCGTCAAGATGGAGCACGTGGTGGTCGTGGAGAATCATCGCCATCGACGTGGTTGCGAGCACCTTGGTGACGCTGGCCAGGTCGAAGACCGTGCCCGGCAGCACCACAGGCGAGTCTTCGTCGTACGTAAACCGGCCCACGCTGTCGAGCGCCACGATTTCGTTGCCTGCGAGCACTCCGTACGAGGCACCTGGAAAGGCGGAGTTCCTCACCGCTTCTTCCAGCACGGCACGGGCAGCGGCGAAGCGGGTGACGCCGTCGACGGCCGACCGGGGAACGGAAGCAGGTACGAAGGTCATCGTAGTTTGCTCATGCTAACACTTACGGGTGTTGCGAGAGCGAGAGCACGTTACCATCGGGATCCTTGAACCAGGCTACCTTTGCTCCTCCTGGCGCCTCCCAGATGCTGCTCGCGTCCTGCGTGAGGAAGGCGTAGCGCTCAAAGGCGACACCCTTGTCTGCCAGTCTCTTCACTTCATCTTCGATATCGCTTACCTCCCAGCCGAGAACGGTGTAGGGGGCAGGCGTGAAGCTTTCCATTTTGGCGATGCGGATCATGTTGCCCTCGGACCGAAAGACAATCGCAAACTGGTCGTCGCTTACAAAATGCAGGCCGAGCACCTGCTCGTAGAAGGCTCTTGCGCGGGCTCCGTCGGCGGTGGGAACGAAGCCAATCAGATTTCGTGGGGTAGCCATGGTGCCTCCGAAGTGGTATGTTGCCGTGCATGCGGCGCGGCCTGAAGTAGCGCGCGTCGTTTAGAATATATACACAGCACCAGACATGAACGACGCAACCGAAGAACGGTTTTCCTCGCCCGCTCCCGCGCCCGATCCACAGCCTACCAGCGCAGGCAAAGGATTCGTGCGCCTCTGGCTGCGCGATGTTCTGGTTTCGATCGCCGCGTCGTTCATCATTATCACCTTCCTCTATCAGCCGGTGCGCGTGGAAGGCACCTCGATGCAGCCTCAGCTGCGCGACCAGGATCGCCTCTTCATCAACAAGTTCGTGTATCGCTTCGAAGGTATCTCGCGCGGCGACGTAGTGGTGTTTCATTATCCCCGCGATATTGAGAAAAGCTACATCAAGCGCGTCATCGCGCTGCCCGGCGACTCGCTGCGTATCGCGGATGGCACTGTTTACGTGAATGGCAAAAAGGTTGACGAGCCTTATGTACCAGGCCGTTATCGCGATGTACGCTCGATGCCCGAGATCATCATCCCCAAAGGTTCATTCTTCGTGATGGGCGACCATCGCTCCATCTCAAGCGACAGCCGCGACTTCGGACCGGTGGATAAGAACCTGATCTACGGCAAGGCCGCTTTTGTGTACTGGCCCGCCGATGATTTGGGTGTGATTCACTAGCGTGAATTGATCTCGATGGCGCGGTCACCAAAGTTTGAGAGCGAACGATGAAGAAAAACACATTCAAAGGCTCTTTGAAAAAGCTATCCAAACGTTCTCAAACTCGAGCAATAGTGATTAACCTTGATGCGTTAACGCAGAAGCTACAGTATGTTCAAACGAGCGGAAAACTAAATCGCGACGAACTCAATTGTCGTTAGAGTTTGGTCTTATTAGGCACCAGCCACCATGTACTTGAAATCACTTTCACCAACGATTCGAATCTTTTGCCCTTTCGCCATTAGCTGTTCAGCTTTCAGGTGCTTCGTGCTCTTAGCTCGCCCATTCAACTTTCTGAGGTCTTGGTCGCCGACGACCAAAAGTGTCGTATGTTTCGTTATCCCGTCGTTGACATTGCAACCAGCAGTTGCGGCCATCTCGGCCGCTTGGCTGCGCGTCACGGATAGAGCCCCAGTAAAGACGACTACCTCTCCGTAAAGATCACCATCCGGATTGCCCGCCTGTTTATGTCCGTTTTGCCCGTTGGCACTAATACCTTGCTTAACGCGGATGAGCCACTCTTCCAGTTGCAGGCCTGTGTCCGAGATGGCAAGTAGAAGTATTTCTCCGGCGCACCGAGCATCTTCAAGGGCATCGTGTGCTTTATATTCGATCCCAAAATGACTGGCCACGTTTGAAAGCCCGTATCCTGATCGAGAAAACTGAGGCCATGCTCTGCGGGTAACCCGAGCAGAGTCAAGCCATACACAGTCGCAGAACCCTATGCCGGCACGTTCGCATGCACGTGTGACGGCTGTCTTATCGAACGGCGTGTGACACACGACAATACGGTTTGTCAGATGGACAGATATCGCAGGAAGGATTTGCCCCCAGGTGGGAGAAGTAGCTACTTGGTCTTCATTGATGCCGTGGATTGAAACGTACACTTCATCGAAGTAGTCTTCTGGGTTTACTAGCGAACACCAAGTGTTGACAAGCAAACCATCTTGAAAAGATGCAATTCCGACTTGGCAAATACTCGACAAATCGGCGTTTGCTGTTTCAACATCAAGTACGACGAAGTTCATTTCGGAATTTCCTCAGTGATCGATTGGGACGCAGCCTCAAAGCGCTCTAGCGAGCTGCCAGTGTGACATTGAACCTTTGGAATTGTCGACCAAACGGACATCTGCAATACGTTAGGGGCCACAACGTGCAGAAGCCCGACGTCATACATCGGGCTTTGCTTTAAACATGGTGAACTAGCGTTCAGCGATCTGATCCAGCAGATCGAAGAATTCGGGGAACGAAATCGCAGCAGACTCGGCTCCGCGAATGACCGTTTGCCCTGTGGCTCCCAGCGCCGCCACTGAAAAAGCCATGGCGATGCGGTGATCTCCGCCCGAGTCGATCTCGGCGGCGTGCAGCTTCTGTCCTCCGGGAACGTCGAGCCCGTCTTCGAACTCGGTGACCTCGGCGCCCATGGCGCGCAGGTTCTGGGCGACGAGGGCGATGCGATCCGATTCCTTGACGCGCAGTTCTTTCGCGTCGCGAATGCGGATGCCGTTCTTCGTATAGGGTCCGATGGCGGCCAGCACCGGCAGCTCATCGATGAGCTGTGCTGCGAGCGCACCGGAAACCGTGGTTCCGGTCATTCCTTCAGCCGGGCCGTTCACCTGTACCGTGCCAACCAGCTCGCCGTGCTTCTCCTCGAGGTTCAACACGCCAATGTGCGCGCCGAGTGCGGTGAGCACATCGAGCAGCGTGGCGCGTGTGGGGTTCATGCCCAGCGAGTCGAAGACCAGATTCGAGCCGGGGAAGAGCGCTGCGGCGCAGAGGAAGAAGGCTGCCGAGGAGATGTCTCCCGGAACCGCCGCGTCAATCGCAGACAGCTTCTGGCCGCCCTCGATCGAGACCGACTCCATGGTGCGCTCGACTTCGGCTCCGAAGGCGCGCAGGGCCAGCTCGCTGTGATCGCGCGTGCGCACGGCTTCGCGCACAGTGGTGGTGCCTTCAGCGTTCAGCCCGGCAAAGAGCACGGCGCTCTTGACCTGGGCACTTGGAATCGGCGTGGTGTAGTCGAGGCTCTTGAGCTGCGCTCCGCGAATGGTCATGGGAGCGTGGCCGTCGGTCAACTCAATGTGCGCGCCCATCTGCATAAGCGGCTTGCGCACGCGCTCCATGGGGCGGCGGCTGAGCGACTCGTCGCCGATCAGCGTAAAGGTTCCGGGCATGGGCGCAAGCAGGCCCGCGAGCATGCGCATGGTCGAGCCGGAGTTGCCGCAGTCGAGATTGCCTTCGGGCTGGCGCAGCTCGCCGGTTCCGGTGACCTCGATGGTGCCGTCTTCAAGATGCTTGACGGTCGCGCCCAGCGCGGCGGAGCAGGCAAGGCTCGACGCGCAGTCGGCGCCGGTCGAAAAGTTGGTGAGGCGCGTGGTGCCTTTCGCCAGCGCGCTCAACAGCGCATAGCGGTGCGAGATGCTTTTATCGCCGGGCAGCTTAACGCTGCCAAGAATATTGCGCGCAGGCGAGATGATGCGTTCGGTCTGGACTGCAGAAGAGCTCAAGGCTGACTCCGATTATTGACTTGCTATCTATGGTAGCAGCGTGAGGAAGATGGAGCGCAGAGCTCAGTTTCGACCGCGGAGGCGGTGCGGCTGCCCCACATCTCAGAACCGAGATATGGGGCACCCGGCCTGCCGGCAGTACTAAACAGACAATTCAGCCTTCCATCGCGAGCCATGATATGTCCAGAGAATCGATCCAGCTGCGCCGCGCGGAGAGCTGGATATCGAAGCCGGCCTCTGTGATGTTTATCGGCTCGAATCGGAAGCGGAATGCCTCGCCGCCTCCTGAAAAGCCGGTGAGTGAGAGCAGTATGCTGGGCGGCTGCGGAAACGGCTTTGAAAAAGTTATATGGAAGACGGCAGGAGAATCGGGCTCGCGCCGGAACGAGCCTTCGGATTTGAAATCTTTCGAGTCGACGTGCAGCGTGCCTGAACAGGTCATGAACAACTCCGGTTTGTAAATGAGTTGTTACCGCTTTGCCCGCTAGTAGCGCGCGTAGCGGTTTGAAGTGATGGCATCGGAGGCCAGCGGCTGGTCGCCGACAAGCTGTCGTGCTTCGGCAGCGAATGTGGACTGGCCGCGGCTCTTCATGCTCTTCCATAACTTCAACAGTCGCTTGTCGTATCCGAATAGTGCCTGCGGTGCGACGTTGCGCAGCATCGCCATCGTCTCGTTGGATTTTTCGTCGCCGAGCTGTGCGAGGATCCTCTTGCCGAAACTGTCGTAGGTATTCAACTGGTAGGTCTTACCGATGGTGATGAAGTAGTAGAGCTTGCGCTTGATGACGGTGCGATGGACCCACTGCAGGCTGTCGAGGCGCGAGATTGAACCGCCCATCGCCGTGGTCACGATATACCAGTGCGGCGTGATGTGCGCGGCTGCGGTGCGGTGCCGCGCGGTGAAATGAGCGCCGGCACACTCGGAGTCGACTTGCGGGATCAGCATGGCCAGCTCGCCATGGCGGGCAAGCTGCTTTGCAAAGGGATGCTTGGCGAAGTCCCCTGTACGTTGCATGTAAAGCACGAGCAGCCATGCTCCGAATACGGCCAGACCTCCGGTGATAACTACCGAGAACCAGCCGAACTCCTTGTACTCGTAGGCATCGAGCACAAAGGGCAGGTAAGGCGCGTCGCCCAGGGCTTCTGCGTGGGCGACCATGTCTTTCTGGTAATCGGTGAGGGGCTTCACGTGACCGGTGACTTCAAAGCTTGGATATGTCTTCTGCCCGTCGCCGAGAAACAGATCGTATTGAGGGTCGAGGCGAACGAGCAGATTTTTACCGCCAATCGTCGTCACGGCGAAACGCGCGGAGACATATCCTTCAGGATGCTCCTTGTCCTTGGTGATCTCATCGAGACCGGCGGCGATCGTCTCGCCGCCGCCGACTTTCAGGAATGAGTTCCTGAAGTCGCCTGCGCCTTTGGCGGCAGCTAGTTCGGCTGCGGTTACCGCGTGGCCGCCAAGAAAGAAGCCGGTGAAGTACGGCAGATTGCAGGCATAGAAGATAGCAACACCCAGCAGGATGACTCCTGCCACAATCACCGTACGTTTATTGCCACGGCGAATCACATCTCCACAAAATCCATCCCACATCGCTGGCAAAATTCTCCTTGAAACCCGCACCAGTTTAGTTTGTGTGTATTTCAGAAAAGAAAAAGATTGCGGGTCGGAGTGCCTTTCGTTGAAATAACTGGCCTGTACGTGGTTCCATGCCGCGGAGGGCAGACATGGAGCCATACCCAGGGGTTCTCACCAGACGCGGCAGCGAGGACTGTGAACCATCGGTTGACCAGCCTTGCAGCTGAAGGCCTGTTGAAACTCCGGCATATTGCCTACGACATTGTTCACGCGAAGCTCCGGAATGGAGTGGGGGTTGGTCAGAACCTGGTTGCGAGCTGCCTCCGGACGCGACTGGGTGCACCAAGTGTTGGCAAAGGCGAGGAAGAAACGCTGAAGGTTGGTCAATCCATTGGCGTCCTTATCGTCGAGCGTTTTGCCCTGGTTCTTCAGATCCATTGCAAGTGCCGAGAGAGCGAGATAGAGTCCGCCGTTGTCGGCGGTATCTTCGCCCTGCGTGAGCTTGCCATTCTGCTTCACGTCAGGCACGCCGGGTACAGGGCCGGTGTATTCGGAGGAGATGCAGGAGCCGCGCTCGTCGTATTCCTTGGCGTCTTCCGGTGTCCACCAGTCCTTGAGATTGCCATTGAGGTCGAACTTGCGGCCCTGATCGTCAAAGTCGTGGGTAAGCTCGTGGCCCACCACCGCGCCTTCAGAGCCATAGTTGATCACGTCGTCCTTGGTCGTATCGAAAAAGATTGGCTGCAGGATGCCGGCAGGGAAGTTGATTGTATTGGTCTGCGGATCCTCGTAGGCATCAACAGTTGGAGGCGTCATCAACCATTGTTTGCGGTCGACAGGATGCCCAACGAAGGCCAGCTGGCGATTCAATTCGAAAGCGGTGGCGCGCTCGATGTTGAGTGGGTAATTATCTCGTTCAATGGTGAGCGCGGAGTAGTCGATCCACTTGTCCGGATAACCGATCTTATCGACGACGGCCGCGAGCTTGAGCAGCGCCTGCTGCTTGGTGGCAGGCTGCATCCAGCTGACCGTGTTGATGTCGCGGCCCATCGCGGCCTCGATATCCTTGACCATCTTCTGGGCGCGGGCTTTGCTGTCCGGAGGAAAGACCTGTGCGACGTAGACCTGTCCGAGTGCTTCGCCAAGGTTGGAGTCCACCGCGCTGGTGCAACGGTCGGCGTTTGAAAGCTGCTGCTTCTGGCCGGTGAGCGCCGAGGTAAAGGCGAAGTCCGCGTCACGCCATGATTTGCCGAGCGCAGGCGTTGCGGCGTGCAGGAGCTGCCACCGCAGATAAACCTTCCAGGTGGCGATGCCTTCCGAGTCGAGCATTTTATTGAGCGCGGTAAAGAAGGCCGGAGAGCTGACTTCGTAAAGCGGCACCGGTGGCGCGTTCATTGCAGCAAAGTAAGTATCCCAGTCGAAATTGGGGACGAGAGCCTTGACCTGCTCGAGCGTGAATCGGTTGTTGACCTTGTTGGGGTCGCGGCGGCTGATGTTGTCCATCTGCGCGGTGGCCAAAGCGGTTTCCAGTTCGAGAATCTTTGCAGCATCCTGGGTGGATTGAGCAGCGGGCACTTCGGAAAGCTGAAGCGACGTGGCGATGAGAGCCGTGTACTTGTCGCGCAGTACCTTCATATCCGGCGTGCCGGAAAGATAGTAATCGCGGCCGGGCATGCCAAGGCCGCCCTGATCCAGGCCTGCGACTACGCGCGTCACATCGTTGGCATCCGGCGTTGGGCCGTAGCCGAAGAGGGCAACATCGGTCTGGTTATCGTTCGCGGTCCAGACGCGGCCAAACGATTTATGGATCGCCGCGAGTGCAAGCGCAAGCGAGCGCTTGTCGTGAATCGCATCGATCTGCGCCAGCAGAGGCTTGATGGCGTCGAGCTGGCTTGAAGGCTGGTTCATGCACGAGGCGTAGAGGTCGCCGATCTTCTGCTGGTTCGGTGTACGCGAGGCACTGGGAGATTCGTTCGTCTCAAGAATTCCGCCGAGAACCTGATGGTTCCAGCCATAAAGATTTCCCGCGACGCCCCAGCGGGTGCGATCAGGCGGAATTGGATTGGCTGCGTTGTACTTGTTACAGGCATACTGCCAGAAGTTGCTGCAGGGATCGACGGACTTGTCGACATTGGTCACGTCGATGTGCTGAAGCTCGTAGTGCTTTCCGGAGGCCGCGGATTGGGCGATCGCTCCTGCGATGGGCAGTACAAGTACGAAGGCGGTAATAGCGGCCATGCATTTCATGCTGGCTAGCTTACCGCAACATGATACGAAACGCGCGATTCTCTTTACATCAATGGATCTGGACTCCGCGGAGTCGTTCACTGGGAATCACGATCCCACGATTCGGGCGGAAGGGCTAAAATGGCGTCGATGTTTCCGGCCCCAGGAGGTCATTCATGAATGCATCCCGACGCTCACTGCTGCAGGTTCTTCCGCTGATGGGAGCCTCGATGGCGTTTACCCCAGCCTTCGCTAACGAACAGCCAATTGAGTCGTTCGCCACGCCCTACGACAAGCTTCCTGTGCATGCCAATGGTGCCCGGCCGATTCTCGACGGTATGACACATGCAGGCGCTCATCTCGAAGTGCACGAAACGATCCTCGGGCCTGGAAAGATGCCTCATCCGCCGCATCATCACGAGCATGAAGAGCTGTTTCTGATTTCGAAAGGCACTCTCGAAGTTACGATCGCCGGAAAGTCTACGACGATCGGACCGGGATCCGCAGCTTTCATCCACTCTGGCGAAGAGCATGGCATTAAGAACATCGGGCAGGAGGATGCGCAGTATTTTGTCGTCGCGATAGGAACCGAGACGCCGGCGTAGCTCTGAGGATGCTATTTGTATCTGTAGTAGTTTCTATTTATGAGAGCCCGCTGCGGGACTGCCGACTCGACAGGGCTAGCGCAGCAGGCTTTCGGCGTAGTAATTCCTGATACGCGCCCGGTTGCGCAGCATGTCAAGATACGCTGCCTTCAGCAGGTCGCCGCGCTGTGAGCGTAGCTTCTGGCGGATGTATTGCTGCACGCGTGGATCGTTGAAGCCGTAGAGTCCCGCCGGCTCAATGGACAGCAGTTTGTAAGTGGCAAACTGATTGCCGTCCGAGCTCTGTAGAACATCGGTGGATTGCCCCGGCAGCAGCTTCGAGATATGCTCCCGCAGCAGCGGGTCGGCGCTGAGTTCAGATTGCGAGAGCGTGAGATCGGCATCGCCGGAAACTTTTGCTGTTCTTACGTTGGCCAGTTCGTTAATCAGCGAGCTGAACTCTTCGCCTTCTTCCATGCGAAGGTGTGCCATTTGGATGGTCCGGGCTGCATCTTTCCGGCCATCCGGGCTGTCGCTGGAAGCACCGGGCAGGACCGTCACGACGATGCAGGCAAGATGGTAGCGCGGCTCGGAGAGATGAAACTCATCCTCGCGGCCAGTGTAATAGGTTGAGAGATCGGCATCGGTGATGTTGATCTTCGAGTAGACGTCTTTGTTGAGAAGCCGGTCGATGCTGAGGTCGCGATGGACCTGCCGGCGCAAATCTTCCATGGTTAGATCCTGCGATTTCAACTGCTGTTCGAAATCTTCCCGCGAGGAGGATGCCCGCATCTCGGTGAGCTTTTCAGATACATCGTCATCGCTGGCTTCGAGATGCGAAGCCCTGACCCGCTGCTCCAGTATCTCCTCCATAATCACCTGGCTCAGGACGTCGAGCCGGCGCTGTTCGCCGCTTTCGCCGGAAAACGCCTGCGGATGCAGGCGGTCGTATTCTTCCACGCGCGCTGCGCTGATGAAAGCGCCGTTGACCTCCGCCAGGGAATCCGGCGGGGCAGCGTGATGGCATCCGGTGAGGCTTGCAGTCATCGCCAGAGCGAGGATAGAGGAAGCAGCTACCGGGATGTTGCGGTTCTTGCGCCCATCCCGCGTGGAACGATGTACTTCGGAGCGACTTGCTGCAAGGCTTCTCAACACGTACATCGCTTTTCAAGTCTAGCTCAGGGGTGTTTGTCTTTCCAGGCCGGTAGTGCAACCGTTGTTTCGTCGTGGTTGAGTGTCGTGGAGATGGGAAGAGAAGTGCAGATTCCTCACTTTGTTCGGAATGACAATCTTAGTGTCGGCTGGACGTCCTGATTCCCAATTCAAGCCAAAACCGGGCTTGAACGGGTCACCTGTTACGGTTCCCGTCTCATATCTCAGAATGAGACGTACCCGGTCCTAGTTCGTTACCTTCAATACAACAACCGTCTCGTCATCGAAGCGTTCTCTGCCGCTCTGGAACCTCGATACTTCCGCGATGATGGCGTCGGCGATCTTCGATGCTGACTTCTGGTTGTTCTTCTTTACTACCGCCTTGAGTCGTTCGTCTCCGAACATGTCTCCGTCATCGTTCTGCGCGTCGACGATGCCATCGCTGAAGAAGACGAGCGAGTCGCCGGGCTGGGTTGCCAGGCTGAACTCTTCGTACTTCACGTTCGGGAACATGCCCAGCGGGAAACCTTCGGCCTGCACGGTGCTGACTTCGCCGCCGCGGCAGATAAGTGGCTGCGTTGCTCCGGCGTTGGCGATCTGCACGGTGCGGTTTTCGTCGTTCCACAGCGCGTACACCATCACCACATACTGCGAGTCGAGGCGGCGCTCCTGCAGTGAGTCGTTCAGCGATTCGAGCAAAGCCGATGGCGAGAGGTGCTCGCTGGCCGCGGCGCGCATGATGCCGCTGACCAGCGCGGCGTAGAGCGCCGCCGCCGTGGATTTGCCGCTGACATCGCCCAGCACCACCGCGCTGCGGTTGGTGTCGTAGACGAGGAAGTCGTACATGTCTCCGCCGATGGTGCGGGCGGGGATGAAGCGTGCCGAGAACTCTGCGTGTTCGTGTTGCGGCTTCACCGGGGGCAGCAGGCGCAGCTGCACTTCGCGGGCCATGGCCAGGTCGCGTTCGAGGCGCTGCTCCTGGTGGGTTACGCGTTGATAGAGCTGCGCGTTCTCGATAGCGATGGCGATCTGCGCGCTCAGTGTGTTCATGGCGCGTTCGTGATCTTCGTTGAAGTAGAAGGTGCGGGTGTGTTCGACGTCGAGCACTCCGATGACCTTTCCTTTGTAGATGAGCGGCGAGGCCAGCTCTGAGCGTGCCTCGGGGTTCACCATCACATAGCGCGGATCGCGGCGCACGTCGCCGACGGAGATGGTTCTGCGCTCGCTCATGGCGACGCCTACCACGCCGCGATTGAGCGGGATTTGCTCCTCCGGATGGAAGCGTGAGCCGAAGCGGATGGCAAAGCTGTTGACGAGATAGTCTCCGCTTTCGTTCACGAGCCAGACCGAGAACATCTGAAAGTCGATAATGCGACGCAGAAGCTGGCCCACGCGTTCGAGCAGGGCATCGAGGTCAAGGATCGAGGTCAGCTCGCGGCTGATCTCGTTGAGCACTTCCAGGGTCTGGGCCTGACGGGCGACGCGCGTGTAGAGGCGCGCATTTTCGATGGCCTGTGCGATGCGCGAGGCGGTGAGTTGCAAAAGACGCAGATGCTCGTCGCGGAAGTAGCCGACCTGCTCGCTCTGTATGTCGATGACGCCGATGAGACGGTTTTTGACGATCAGCGGGACGGCCAGCTCGGAGAGTACCTCCGGATTGGCGTTGATGTAGTTCGCGTAATCGTGCACGTCATTGACGAGAATCGCCTCGCGCTGCTGGGCGACCTGGCCGACGATACCCTGGCCCATCTTGATGCGCATGCGTTCGATTTCAGGGGTATGCCCGATCTGGAAGCGCATGCGCAGATCGTTGGTGCGGTCATTGATGAGCAGAATCGCGAAGATGCGGTAATCGATGACGGCCCGAACGAGGTCAGCGGTGCGCTTAAGCAGCGTCTGCAGGTCGAGCGTGGTGTTGAGGGCGTCGGCCAGGCGGATGAGGAACTCGGTCGAAAGCGGTTCCACCTTGATCTGTGCGGGCGCAGCCGTGGGCGAGCTCGGGCGGTAGTCGCCTTCGTAACCCTCGATGCTCGGCGAGTTCGGGCTCGGTCCGATCGGCTTTTCGTCGCTCACCACTGTGCTCCGCTGGCAGAAATTGCGTTCACCTGTACGGCCGCCGCGGTTACCGGACGCGGCGGGAAAGAAAAGTCCCCAGACGAGCCATCATAGCGCGTTCGACGGTGCGATTTGGACCTGGGAACCGGTGTTGTCAACTCTGTCAGGAGGCGGAAAGCGCGTTGACGATAGCCACGCTCGCGCTTGCGCCGATGCGGCTGGCCCCGGCTTCGAGCATGGTGCGGGCGTCATCGAGCGTGCGGATGCCTCCCGATGCTTTCACGCCCGCGCGCGCGCCGGCAACGCCGCGCATGAGGGAAATATCTTCAGCGGTGGCTCCGCTGGCTCCGAAGCCGGTGCTTGTCTTGATGAAATCGGCTCCGGCGGCGCAGCAGATTTCCGACGCGCGTAGCTTTTCTTCGGTGGAGAGCAGGCAGGTTTCGAGAATCACCTTAACGATGGCTCCCGCCTCGTGCGCGACTTCGACAACACCACGGATGTCGCTTTCGACCTGCGCGAATTCGGCCGACTTGAGCAAGCCGATGCTCAGCACCATGTCGAGATCATGCGCGCCCAGCCGCACCATCGCCGCGGCTTCCTCGCGCTTCGTGGAGGTGAGATTTGCGCCGAGAGGGAAGCCGATGACAACCCCGACAGGCACGCCGGTGCCAGCCAGAGCGGCATGTGCGGTGGCTACCCACACGGGGTTGACCATGGCGCAGGCAAAGCGATACTCGGCTGCCTCGGCGCAGAGCCGCAGAACCTGGTCGCGCGAGGCCTCGGGCTTGAGCAGCGTGTGATCGATGACCGCCGCGAGGGCAGACTTGCCGGCAAGGGCCTGCCGGGCAAAGGCAGCTGCGTCATAGCTGGAGAGGTTTTCGGTGGCGTCGAGAGTAGCTGTGCTCATCGGTGAAGCTCCTTCTATGCCGGGCTGCGGGTCAGTGCAGCTCGGGCGCGTCGGGCGGCATCAGGCGAATATCCGGCAGATTGCGAAAGCGCTCTGCGTAATCCATTCCATAGCCGACCACGAAGTGGTTCGGAATACTGAAACCGACATAGTCGGCGTTGATTTGTTCCAGCCGCCGCGACGGCTTGTCGAGCAGAGCGGCGACGCGAAGCGAACGCGGCTTGTGCCTCTCAAAGAGACTGCGCAAAAACGCAAGCGTGAGCCCGGTATCGAGGATGTCTTCGACCAGGATGATGTTTTTGTCCTCGATCGGCTGGTCGAGATCCTTGATGAGCTTGACGGCTCCGCTCGATCGCTGTCCTTTTCCGTAGCTCGAGACGGCGACGAAGTCGAAGGTGCAGGTCAGGCTGACGGCGCGCGCGAGGTCGGAGAGAAAGATGGCCGCGCCCTTGAGCACTCCAACCAATACCACGGACTGACCGTAGTAATCAGCATCGATCTGGCGGCCAAGCTCGGCTACGCGCGCTTGAATCTGTTCGCCGCTGTAGAGGACGGGGAAGGTCTTGTGAATGTCTTTCTGGCTCACTCCTCTAGTGTAGCGAAAAGCAGCTGGGAGGCGGCCGGCTTTGGTGCGGTCAGCTCTTTGACCGCCGGCCGCCTTTATACTAGTAAGTTCATGTATCCCTATATTCATATTGGCCGCTTCTCGGTCGGCACGTTCGGTATTCTGCTGTGGTTTGCTGCAGTTTGCGGCTGCTGGGTTCTGCATCGCAATTTTCGCCGTTGGAAAATTGACGCCGATGCTATTGGCATTGTGGCCATAGCTACGGTCGCCGGAGTGGTCGGCGCGAAGCTCTGGCATGTTGGTGAAGAGCCTCGGGCGCTGATTCACGACTTCTGGGGGCTGGTGCTCGACCGCGCAGGTTTTGCCTGGTACGGCGGACTGGTTGGGGCCATCCTTGCGCTGATCTGGCAGGGACGTAACTATCGCATCAGCGGGCTGGCCATGCTCGACCTTTCTGCAGCTGCTGCGGCGATTGGCTATGGAGTGGGGCGCATTGGCTGCCTGGTTTCCGGCGATGGCGACTATGGCATTCCCACCAGCCTTCCCTGGGGCATGAGCTTTCCAAACGGCCTGGTACCGACGACGCAGCGCGTGCATCCGACTCCGATTTATGAGTTGATCGGTGCGCTGGTGATTGGGTGGATTCTGTGGCGGCGCGGTGCTCCCGATCGACCCAAGGCCATTGGCCAGCTTACCGGCGAATATCTCATCTACAGCGGCATCGCCCGCTTCCTCGTGGAGTTCATCCGCATCAATCCGCGTATTTACTGGGGCATGAGCAATGCGCAGGTGGCGAGCATTGCCTCGGTGATCTGCGGAGCGCTTTTGATTGTGGCAGCAAAGAGCCGTGGAGCGGTGTTTACGCCTCCGGTTACGCCGGAACCGGCGCCTGCTTCCGCCGAATAACTCCTGACTGAGACAGGCCCGCTCGCAGCAAATTTTTGTTGCGGGGCGGGCCTTTTCTTTTGCGTTGACACCTTCCCGAAGCATCGCTAAGCTTGCCTCTCAAAACGTTTCAAACTTAGAGATTTGCGAGGAAGATGTACCATGGCACTCTTCAATCGCTGTATCCGTGTTGTCTCCGGCCTCACCCTTTTTGCACTTCTTTCGTTCACCCAGGCTGCGTTGTCACAAAAAGCTTTTGTACGTGTAAACCAGATCGGCTATGAGGCCAATTCGAGCACGCCTTCGCGCGCTTACCTGATGTCGAAGGTGGCCGAGACTGGCGCGACATTTACGGTGATGAACGAAGCCGGTAAGGCTGCTTACTCCGGCAAGGTCGGTTCGCTGGTGGGGACGTGGTCGCACAGCGACACGGTGGCATACCAGGTGTATGCGCTGGACTTCAGCGTTCCGGCGAAGCACACTTACACGATTGCGGTGAGCGGCCCGGCAGCGGCGACTTCGCCGAAGTTTGCCGTGGACAAGGCTTCGGTGCTGTATCCGGGGTTGCTGGTGAATACGCTGTTCTTCTACCAGACGCAGCGCGATGGCGGCGACTACATCCCCAATGCGCTGCGCAGCGCGCCGGGACATTTGAAGGACAAGCAGGCGACCGTTTACCAGACGCCTCCTGTCGATGACAACGACTGGATCACTTACGAGCCGCCGACTCCTCCGCTGGTTTCGGAGAATCTGCCGCCGATGGATGCCGAAGGCGGCTGGTGGGACGCGGGCGATTACATGAAGTACGTCGAAACGGTGAGCTATACCGATGCCCTTATGGAAATCGGCGTACGCGATTTCCCGAAGCAGATGGGCGCGGCTGCTCCGAAGGAACCCGGTGCGCCGCCGGTTGCCTTGTCCTATGCAGGCACCAGTGGCACGGGCTCGCCGAAGTCTTCCGACTTTACCGGCGAGGCACGCTTCGGCACGCGCTGGCTGCTGAAGATGTGGGACGGGCAGGCGCAGCGGCTCGCCTACCAGGTGGATAATTCGCAGGACTGGGACTATTACGGCGAAGGCGATCCGGGCTCGTCGGCTGGCTACTGCGGCGGTACTTATTCGACGCCTTACTGCCTGATCACCGAGTACGACATCTGGACGCTTCCTCAGGTGCAGGATAACTACGACCAGGCGGGCGATCCGGGGCCGTGCGATCAGTACACGACGTACTACATCTGCAACCGTCCGGTCTTTTCGAACGCGGGCACGAAGATCAGCCCGAACCTTGCGGGGCGTCTCGCTGCTTCGTTCGCTACCTGCTACCAGATTCATGCGGTGGACGATTCGGCGCTTGCGAATCGCTGCCTGAAGGCTGCGGAGCAGGTGTTTTCACTGGCGGACCTGAGCTATCCCGACCCGGGCGACTACGGCGTCTGCCCGACCTGCCTGCTGACGATCATGCCGTATGACGGTTATCCCGAAAGCGTCTGGGACGATGACATGGAGCTGGGTGCGACCGAGCTTTACTTCGCGCTGAAGCAGGCCAAGAGCGATCCGAATGTTTCTTCAGATCTGCTGGCGACGGCTCCGCTGGCGTATCTCAAGCTGGCCACGCAGTTCGCTTCGAACTACGTGACGAAGATCTACAAGAACGGCGAGTCGGACACGCTGAACCTTTACGACGTGAGCGGCCTTGCGCACTACGAGCTTTACAAGGCCATCGTGCAGCAGGGCGATCCGGCGAGCCTGGCTATGTCTGCCGCGCAGGTGAAGGCGCAGCTGCTGAACCAGGTGAATGACGCCGTTACCAATTCGAAGACGGATGCCTTCGGCTTTGGCGTGAACTGGCGCAATGGCGATACGACTTCGCATGGCGCCGGGCTCTCCGTGATGGCGAGCGAGGCGTATGCGCTGACCGGCTCGCCGAGCTATGACAAGTTCTCGCGCGAGTGGATGGGCAACATCATGGGCGCGAACTCGTGGGGCGTGTCGTTCATCGTCGGCGATGGAACGACCTTCCCGAACTGCATCCAGCACCAGGTGGCGAACATTGCCGGGTCGCTCGAAGGAACTTCGGGCGGCACTCCGATCTTGTGGGGCGCGGCGGTGGAAGGACCGACCTCGTCTGCGACTTCGGGGCTGCTCGATGGGATGAATGTTTGTCCGGCGAATGGCGTGAACGTCTACCGGAAGTTCAACGGCAACAGCGGTGCTTACAACAAGGCGAGCAAGGCTGTCTTTAAGGACGATGTGCAGTCTTACTCGACCACCGAGCCGGGTATCGATCTTACGTCTACTTCGTTCCTGATGTGGTCGTGGCGGTTGGCGAATCAGTAGCAGCGATGGATCGGTTAGCGTAGATCCGGTCAGTTGTTAGCGATGGAGCGGTCAGAGTCCCACGTCTCATAATCGAGACGTGGGGCACCCGGCATTACGCCTGAGTAATTACAAAGCCGTGACACTTTCTCTTTTAGGTCATGATCTGATCTGAATCATGCTGCGGAAAAACCTGCTGGATGCGGCGTCTCCCTCAAGGCGCGCTCTGGAGATCTTTGTTGTTGTCCTGGTCACTTTGGCGACGCGCCTCTGGTCGCTGTCCGGTCCTTACTACGTGGATGCTTCGCGGCATATTCAAGCGATTGAGAGCGGCCGCCTGGTCATTCATACGCCGGGCTATTTTGCCTTCAATCTCTCCGGATTTCTTCTGTCGCATCTCTTTGGCATCACTGCGGCTCGTGCATTGCAGTGTCTCAACATATCGTTCAGCATTCTCGGCACGCTGACCTTTTATCTTCTTGCCGTGAAGCTGAAGATCAAGAGCGCTTTTGCTCTGTCGCTGGTATATGCGCTGTCGCCTATCGTCTGGTTTGCGGCGGCGATTCACAGCACCTATGCAGCGATGACATTCCTTGTTCCGCTGCTGCTTCTGTGCCTGGAAGGCGAGGTACATTTTCTGTTGGGCTGCCTTGCGTGGGGCGTGCTGACTGCGTTTCGGCCTTCCGATGGTGTCTTTCTTCTTCCCTGGATCATCTTCAAATCGCGATCTGTTCCGGTGAGGAAGCGTTTGTTGGGCGCGGTCATCTGCGTTGTTTCCGTGGCTGCATGGTGGACTCCGACCGCGCTTCGCTACAGGTTGGGTTGGCTGGGCCCTCTTCATACCTCTCTCTCGCAGCTGTTGATCCTTGCGCAGGGATTTCTTGTGGGCGGCAGCCCCGGCCACGCCATGCTGAATGCGGCGCGGTTCGTACTTGCGCTGATCGTTTCGCTGGGGCTGTTGCTGCCTTTAGCAGTGAAAGGGCTCTTCGGATATCGCCGCTCCAGTCTGACAAAGAGCCTTGCTTACTGCGTTACACCCGGATTGCTTTTTTTCTCCCTGGTATTTGTGTCGGACGCTGCTTACCTGGCCTTCCTGGTCGCCCCCTTCATGCTGCTTGCCGCTGCGGAACTTGAACTGCGTTCGACGATTGTGAGGAGATCCGTCGTCTGCATGGCCGGGATAACGTTTTGCCTGTTCATGTTGTTTGCGCGGCAGATCCGGCAACCGTCAACGGCGGACGCGGTGTTGAACGCTTACATACTCAGATACACGGTGCCTTCGGTGAAAGCGCACAGCGGCGCACGTCTTGCGGAAGCGTTGGGCAGGTGCGACGACAGGGATGTGAAGGGAATCTGCGGTGGGATCCAACGGTGAGAAATTCCACGTCTCAGAATCGAGACGTGGGGCACCCTAAATCGTGCATTTCGCATGCCCCACTCAAGCCAAAAGAGGGCTTGAATGGGCCACCCTGGATCGCGCTGCTGGCATTTTGCTTCCCACCCAAGCGGAGCTTGGATGGGGCACCCATTTTTGCGTGACTATAGCGTTTTCAGGTAGGCCAGCGCCTGCGTTAGCTCCGGGAATAGCTTTTCTTCGGCCTGGAATTCGCGTGAGTGTACGCAGCGGCGTCCGTTGCGTGACTTTACCGGATGCTTCAGGTGCAGCATCTCGTGGTACATCAGGTATTCGATGGCGTAGCGCGGGGTGTTGCGGCGGTCGAAGACCTTGCTCACCATGATGGTGTTGTGTGCGGCGTCGTAGTGACCTAACAGGCGGCGGGCGCGGTGCTCGCTCCAGGTGAGCTGCGGACGCCCCATGAGTCCGTGGAAGAAGCGCGTGTTCAGCGCTTCGAAGACTTCGTTCAGGTCGTAGTGCTCACCCTGCGCCGTCGAGATGCGCTTGCGTCCGCGCATCTGGCGGATGCGTTCGCTCTGCCGCACCATGTGTTCGCTCGATGTGTAGCGGCGATAGCGGTTGTTATGCGATGCGTCGATCGGCTTGCGATAGAGCTTGGCGATAAGGATGTGGGCGATCGCGCGAATGACCGGCTCGGGTGCGCCTTCCAGCAGGTCGGAGAGGTTGACCTTGATCTGGCCTTCGCGCAGCCGGATGGTTGTGTTGAGACTGGTGAAGCGATAGAAGCGGACGTGAAAGGGAGGCATTGGAGCTCGCGGGCGCAGCTCGCGGTACTCCTCTTCAAAGATCCGGTTCAGCTCGGGGTTCACTGTCTTCAGGATAACAGTCCGAGGCGGTGGCTCGATCGCTGCCTGCAGGTTCACTTAGGTGGAAACCTGCTGAAGATTTTTGTGATGTCCTTGTCGAGCTGATTCGCGTTCTTGCCGGAATTTGCTTTCTCGTCCCAGTTGATGCCGCGGAAGAGCAGCGCGTGCGAGGAAGAGTCGAAGATGTCGAAGACGAGCGCCCGGCTGGTGGTGACGAAGCCACCGGTGTTGCCCCATCCCCATGCGTTCCAGTTCCAGTTATTGCCCCAGTGGGTATCGATATTCCAGTAGGTGGATTCGAGCTGCTTCTCGCTTGTGACCTGTCCGATGACGAAGATGGTGGTTTTGCCGCCGTTGGGAACGAGTTGCCAGCCCTTGGCCTGCATATTCTGATCGATGGCCGTCTTGATGCGATCGGCCATGGCGGAGTCCTCGACCTTGACCTGTCCCCAGGAATAGGTCTTATAGCGGGTGTAGTCGGCGCCGTGGTCGTAGTCAGTCTGTACGGATGCGAAGGCAGGTGCGGAGAGAGCAAGAGAGGCGAACAGGAGGGCAGCAGGGTAGAACTTTTTCATGCGGAGTGTAAATCTCCTTCCTTCATTAGACGAATGATCTTTGTAACCGGCCATGCCATGGCGGCAGGTTTCGATGGCACATCTTTATTTTATGTTCTTCAGGGGCTGAAGCCGTGCCTGATATGAAACCCGCGGGTTTGGGATTGGTTCCCGCTTTGGGGAGAAGATCCCATCCATGACGATGATGCTGTCATGGATGGGGCACCCATACGCAGGTCGTCTCTAGCTTGGGCCGGTTCCGTTTTTGTTGGCTTCGTCCTTGTGTTCGGCGAAGTATTTCTTTTGATCTTCCTGGAGCTTCTTTGCCGTCTCGATGGTGCTTTGGGCGGCTTCGAGGGCGGTCTTGCGGGAGAAATCGTAGGTCCGGTCGGGGGTAGCCTTTTGCAGGATCTCCGGCCATTTTTCGCTGGCGGGAACGAGATCCTTTAGCGCCTTGCGGATGTCGGCGTGTTCCTGGTCGAAGGTGTCGAGGTTGTCCTGTAACTCGTCGGCGAGCCGGGTGAATTCTTCATACCTGGCGCGCAGCTCGTTGCGGCGGTCTTCTGCTTGCGGGCTGGGGCCGATTTTCTTGATGGCATCGATGCGCTGCTCGAGAAAGTCCTGGTAGAGCTTGATGCGTTCGACGGGCTGGTTGCGTGCTTCGCGGATCTTGTCGATTTCCTGGTCGTTGAGCGGATCTTTGTCTGACTGTGCGGTTGCCTTGCCTCCGAAGGGCCACAGCGCGGCTTGTGCCGGAGCGGTGGCGAGGAGGGAGGCTGCGAGCGGCAGAATCAACATTGCGCTCGGTATCTTTTTGAACTTCATGGGCCTTATCTCCTGGCACTTGGATGCGGGTTGGCCGGGTTTCGTCGTGATGTTTGTTTGGCAAGTTGCGGGGTGAGAGAACCCACTCATGCCGCGATGAGGCCGCGTCATGAATGGGGCACCCGGTATGTTCCCCACTCAATCCGAAAGCGGGCTTGAGTGGGCCACCATGCTTTTATCGATCCCATGTCTCAACGTCGAGAGATGGGGCACCCGATTCTATGCAGCTTTGATGGGTGGCGGCGGGGCAGGCGCGTTCGATGAGGGTGTGGTGTTGCGGGTGAAGGACTGGATGAGTCCTTCAAGGAAGGAAAAGAAGACATCGACGGCGTAGCCGATGAGGAAGGCGATGGCGAGCGGCGGAATGGATGCCCCATCGGAGATGTTGAAGTTCTTGAAGAGGCCGACGACAGCTCCGCCGATGGCCGCGATGAGGAAGCGGGCGGAGTTGGCCCGGGTGGGGCTATAGGTGCGGGTGCGAAGCTGCTGCTCGAAGTTGCGCAGCAGGTAGGCGCAGGTGCCGAGCAGGGCATAGAGCACAGGCAGGATGCAGGTGCCCATGGCTCCATAGAAGAAAGAGACGTCATCAAGCAGGTTCTGCGCGAAATAGCGCACGTCCTGGTAGACACGCGTGCGTTCGTTGGCGGCGATGGCCAGGTTGGGCAGTCCCGATGGCAGCTGGAAGGTGTCGTGCAGCTTCTGCTGGTCCTTCCTGATGCCCGCGAAGGGATCGCGCTCGGCTCCGAAGACGAGTACGTTGAGCTGGCGGGCGCGGGCATCGATGGCGCGCGTGGTCGAGGCGAACAGCTGCAGCTCGGTGATGACGTCGCCGGAGTTGGTTCCGTTGGCGAGGTTTGTGGCAGGTGGCTCTGCTGTTGCCGTTGCGGTGTCCGCGGCGGATGATTGCGCTGATGGGATGGGTGGCAATGGCCCAAGCTGCGCGCGCAGGCGCACGGCCAATTCATTTGCCGTGGTGATGTCCTGCTTGATGGCGTTCGATATGGCTGTCGTCATGAAGCTTGCCACCGAGAAGGGAACGATCAGGATCGCCAGGCAGAGGGCGATGCGCAGATACGTGTTGACGGCAGCGCGGGTGTCTCCCATGGATGAGGCCAATGTTGAGGCAGTCACCGGCTTCAGGCGCACGGTGAGCGCGGTGAGGGCGGAGAGCAGGTTGCCCGCTATCTCCTCGGTCCACTTCGACTCGCTGCATGCGGTGCGAGCCTGCAGGATGTGGTTGCGGATGGGAGGGTCCACCTCCACGCCAATCTCGGCGGCGTACTTCAGCAGGCGTTCGGCGTCGATGAGGGCTTCGGCATAGTAGGACGGGACGTGCGGACAGGCCTCGGCGATCTGCTGCGCTGTCATGGGTGGTACCGGCATCGGGGGTGTCTGCGCTGCTGGCGGCGCCGCCGGTATGGTTGCTGCGGATGGGGAGAGGACCGGAACAGGGACGGGGGCGTTTTCGACGCTGGATGAGGTCAGGCCCGTAAGGATCTCCATGGGTACCGGTAGCCTTTCGCATGGGGTCGGCTGCGGTTGCAGGCGCAATCGTAGCGCTGCCGCGCGGACCATGGCAAAGGAAAAGCTGCGCTATGGGACTGCCGATTTTTGCAGTCCGGGATCGTACTTCCCACCCAGGCGAAGCCTGGATGGGGCACCTGTTTGTTGTAGCGGCCTGAACGATGGCCAGCTGGCCTGGTCTGGCCGGCGGTTCAGGATCGTTTTCATTTTCGTTCCGGCTTTCCGGAGCAGCGACGGCAGCAGCCTGCCTTTGTTCGAGCAGGGCTTGAAAATGCGCGGTCCATAGATGGTCGGCGCTTTGCTGCCGTTCGCGCTCCACGGCGGCCTCATCGCTGGTGGGGTCGAGGAGTCCGGTGTCGAAGGGCTGGTACGGCGGGGGCTCGATGCCTGCTGCCAGGGCGGCTGCGGCTCGGGCGGCGTACTGCGCTTCGTGGCGGCGGATACTGTCTCCGAAGGTGTAGTCGGCGACAGACCAGGGGCGGCTGAGCGGATCGCTTGCCGCTGAAGAGGAAAGCAGGGTCGCGGCGGTGGCGCGACGCAATGGGGTGGCGGTGAGCTCGCGCGGTCCGCTGGCGATAAGAGCCGGTTCGCTGATGGCCTCGCAGAGTCCGCAGGCGCAGTCGGCATGATGCAGCTCGCCGGGCCAGTCGCGATACTTCTCCGCGCAGGCGAGGCACGGGCAGGCGCGGTGATGCACCGGCTCGGATTCACCCGGTTCGAGCATTTCGACGGGTGGCGCGATGCGGTCGCCTTCAGGCGTGAGGATGACGCGGGCCACCGGCTGTGGCGAGGCGCCTTCGCCTGCCGGGGATGAGGCCGGCAGCAGCGGGCGCTGACCGAGGTTCGAGAGCGCGGCGCGCATGTTATAGGTCATGGCGTTGGAGGTGCCGAGGTCGATGCGTCCGGCAGCGAGAGCATCGGCGATGCGGAAGAGGTTGGTCTGGATGGCGACGCGGTCTTCGGGAAAGAGCAGCTCGACCGCGGGCAGGGAGGTCACCTGGCCATTTGCCGTATGCAGACGCTCGTGCGCATGGCAGAAGCGACCGGCACGCAGCGCAGCGGCGCTGCACTGCGTGCCCTCGGGCTTGATGTGGCGGCATAGCTGGATCATTTGTCCCCTCCCCATGTGCTGTTTTCGGCGCGAAAAAGAAGGCGCAGCATGGCTGCGCCTCTGTGTTCGTAGATATCTGGAGTGTTAAGTCCAGTTTAGTTGTTCTTCGGAAATAGTCCGCCAAATGATTTGCGCTTCTATCTCACGTTGTTTGAAGAGATAAATAAGCGGCTGGTCCGGCGTGGCTTGACAGGACTATCTAAGTGCTTCAACCTTCGAGCGATCATTGAGCTCAACCGTGAGCAACGCGCCTTCGGGGCGGATGACTACATCGCGGAAATCGCGGATGAGCGGCTGGTGCTGCAACTGGGGAGCGGAATAGGTCGTGAGCAGACCGACCACCTGCATGCCTGCGCTGAGTCCTGCATCGATGCCGGGGCGTGTGTCTTCGAAGACGATGCACTCCTCTGGTGCTACGCCCAGTTGTTGCGCTGCGTGAAGGAAGCCTTCAGGGTCGGGCTTGCCGTTGCGGATCTCATCGATGGGAACGATGACGCGGGGCAGTGGCAGGCCTGCGGCGGTGACGCGTGTTTCGGCCAGTGTTCTCCACGCGGAGGTGACGATTGCCCAGGGATGATCCTGTTTTTGCAGGGCAAGCAGAACTTCCGCGGCTCCCGGCACGGCCAGTATCCCTTCTGTGTTCGTCTCTTCGAAGTGCGCGAGCTCTTCCACTTCCGCGGCGTGGTCGTGCCCAGGCAGGAAGTATTCGAGGGTTGCTATGGAGGGTCTTCCGTGCGAGAACGACAGCACTTCTTCGAGTGGGATATTGTGCCGCAGCGCCCATTGTCCCCATGCGCGCTCCACGACGGGAGTCGAGTCGACGAGCGTTCCATCCATATCGAAGAGCACGGCTTTGCATCGGAGGCTGAGAAGTTCACTCATGATGCTCATTGTCGCATCTGCCGTTTTTCTGCAGGGCGGGGCCGCGATGGTGCTGTGTTTCAGTGTGCTTTGGACCGGTTTATTTCGATAGAGGAATTGTATCGATTCGATATGCTTTCAGGCCGATGTGATCGCTGTGCGCGGGTTTCTGGCGATTTGGCCTGAGGGTACTTAGTAAAGAAAAGTTCTCAAATGAAATTATTTACACATTGACAACGCTGTCTTTGCCTTGATTAAATCCGCTGCGTTCTGGAACGACCTATCAAAGGCGATGGCGTATCCGCGCCTCGTTTTACATTGAGGAGGCTGCGATGCGCAGTTGGTTAAGCGTTCACTTCGCGAAGACGGGAGAACAATCTTCCCGCGGAAGAGCAGGGACGAGGCTTCGACAGGCGGGAGAGCTTTTATGCGGATCGCTTGTTTGTGTTGCGATGCTCTTTGCTTTTGCAGGCATGGCGTTTGCACAGAGCGGTAACCAGGGATCGGTGGAAGGAACGATACGCGACGTGAGCGGAGCTGTGCTGGCGGGTGCGACGGTCAAGGTGAAGGGCGAAGCCTCTGGCACGGAGCGCACGACGCAGACCAACACCGAAGGCTTCTTCGCCGTGGAGTCGCTTGAGCCGGGAGCTTACACCGTGACGGTGACTGCGAAAGGCTTCTCGACTTCGGTGACGAAAGGCGTGGGGATCGCTCCAGGTCAACAGCGCACGAACAACGTGACGCTCTCCGTTGGAACGTCGACGCAGGAAGTGACTGTGCAGGCGAATGCGGTGGAAGTAGAGACGCAGAGCTCGGCGATTGGCAGCACGATTACTTCGAAGCAGGTGTCGAACCTGATGCTGAATGGCCGCAACTTCCAGGCGCTTGGCCAGCTTGCGCCGGGCGTGACGAGCACGCAGAGCGGCAATCAACTGCCGGGTGGCGGACTGGGCGGCGGCACGAACCTGATCGTCAACGGCAACTCGGTCGAGTACACGGTTTATACGATCGACGGCGTTGAGGACATGAACACCGGCAACCTTTCGAACCTGAACATTCTGCCGATTACCGAAGCGATCCAGGAGTTTTCGGTGCTGAGCGATAACTACTCGGCCAAGTATGGCTTCTCGGGTTCGGGTCAGATCATCGTGCAAACGAAGGCGGGCGGCAGCTCCTATCACGGCTCGGCGTGGGATTACCTGCGCAATGACGCCTTCGATGCGAACAACTACTTCGACATCACCAAGGCTTCGCTTCATCAGAACATTTACGGTTACACATTGAGCGGACCGATTCCGAAGCTGAAGAGGACCTTCTTCTTCGCTTCGAACGAGTGGAGATCGGCAACCATCGGGGCGACGGCTACGGGCGCGGTGTTCACTCCGGCGATGCGGGGCGGCGACCTCTCGGGCAGCCCGACGCTGCCTGCTGGCGGCCTGACGCTCGATGCGCACAGCCAGGCGCTGCTGGCGTCGGAGGGGCTGGCGAATTGCGTCACGAGCCCGACGACGCTGAATCCGGCTTGTTTGAATAATGTTTCGACGACGCTTTATTCGACTTATGTGCCTGCGCCGAATAATCCTGGCGGTGGTTTTAACAACTACATCAACCAAAATCCTGAGAAGCTGACGCAGCTCGATTACGACTATCGCATCGATCACCAGTTCACTCCGAACGAGACGCTGACGGCGCGCGGCATGTACGAGGAAGCCGACCAGAGCTATCCCTTCGACCAGTGGGCGGGATTGCCTTACAGCACGACGACGGATGCCTATTACACGACTGGATCCAACCTGCTGCTGCGTTTGAACTCGGTCATTACGCCGAAGTTCGACAACATTGCCAGCGCTGCTTACTCCGATGACAAGCCGCGCATTAATAACACGTCGGGCAATACTGCGCTTCCGGGTGGCCTGTCGATTACGCAGTACTTTCCTGGTGCGGACCCTCTCAACAGAATTCCCAGCATCAGCATTTCTTCGGGTTATACCGGGCTGGGCGTAAGCACGCAGCCGATTCATGCGTCGGATGGTGAAGGCGTGTTGAGTGACGATGTGAGCTGGGTGAAGGGCAACCACGTGCTGCAGTTTGGCGCGATGTATGTCTTCGGCATCAAGCGGCAGAATGTGTTCACGACGCCGCAGGGCAGCTTCTCGTTCAGCGGCGTGCATACGGGCGATCCGGCGGCGGATTTTCTGCTCGGCTTGGATTCGTCGTACTCACAGAACAGCAACCAGAAGAGCGGGTCGTATCACTACAGGCAGGGCGAGGCGTACGGGCAGGATGACTGGAAGGTGACGCCGCAGCTGACGCTGAACATGGGCCTGCGCTGGTTCTACTTCTCGCAGGATACGGTAAGCGGAAACCAGGTGACGAACTTTGAGCCGGGCACTTTCAATGCGTCGCAGGCACCGGTTGTGACCATTGGCGGCAACCTTGCGACGAATGCGGCGAATGTACCGATCACTTCTGGCGGACAGACGGCGAACCTGCTGAACGGGCTTGTGTTTGCAGGGCAGAACGGTGTGTCGAGCGGCTTCTTTACGCCAAGCAAGCTGGCCTTTGCACCGCGTGTTGGCTTTGCCTATGCGCTGGGCAAGAACAACGACACTTCGATTCGCGGCGGCTATGGCATCGGCTATACGCGTCTTGCGGTGGAGCAGATCTATGGCATGTTCGGGCAGAACCCTCCATATAACAGCAGCGCGAATGTGCTGAACAGCCTGATCAGCGATGGCACGGCGGGAACGGCGGGCGCTCCTACGCCGCAGTCGCTGGACGCTATCGATACCAACAAGGTCGGGCCGGCGCAGACGCAGTCCTACAGCTTGTCAGTGCAGCACCAGGTGATGCCGGCTGGTGTTCTGAGCGTGGCGTATGCGGGCAGCGTGTCGAGGCATCTTGAGACGCAGGTCTATAACCAGAACGAAGTGCTGCCGGTGAGCGCTCCGTCGACGACCGGATGTCTTGCGCATGGGCAGGCGGCGTCTGCTTCGTACGATTTCGATCCCTGCATCAACACGGGCGCGGCCTCGGGCAACTACACGGTCCCGTATCCGGGCTATTCGGGCATCTCGACGCAGAGTTTCCTCGGCAGCTCGAGTTACAACTCGCTGCAGACGCATTTTGTGTATCGCACCGATGCCTTGCAGGTGGATAGTGCATATACCTACAGCAAGGTGCTTACGAACCTGGGAGGTTCACAGGGTGCTGGCGGTGGCGGGTCGATCACGACTGGCGCGCAGGACTGGCGGCATCTCTCACGCGATTACGGGCCGCCGGACTGGGACCGTACGCACGTGGTGACGACGAGCATCGTCTACAACCTGCCATTCTTCAAGAGCGCGAGACCGGTGCTGCGCGAGACGGTCGGCGGCTGGAGCTTTGCAGGGCTGATGATTCTCGAGAGCGGATTTGCCCTATCGCCGGGTCTCTCTACTTCATCGAACGGCTCGGCGACTCGTCCTGACGCGCTGGGCAGCGAACGTAAGGTTGGCAAGCTGCAGGAGTGGTTCGATACGAGCCGCTACGCACAGGCCCCTTATGGCTTCTACGGCAATGCTTCGAATGGCAGCATTCGCGGCCCGGCGGAGTTCACCGGCAACACGGCGCTGTACAAGACTTTTTCCATCAAGGAAAAGGCAGACATCCAGTTCCGTGCTGAAGCCTTCAATGTGGCGAATCATCCGAACTGGGCTGCGGTGTCGACTGGTTATGGTGCCGGCAACTTCGGCGCCGTTACCAGCGCGCTCGATCCTCGCATTCTGGAGTTCGCTTTGCGCGTAACCTTCTGATCGTGTTCGCTGCGGCCTGAAGCAGGCCGCAGCGAACAATTTACGCGTGTGCCTGGCCTACGTGTGTGCCTGGCCAGGACGGCGGGGCTTCCACTGGTAGGCGCGGATGGAGTTGCTCCAGAAGAACTTTTGGTGCGCAATCGCCGGCTTGGTTTCGATGTAGGAACGGACGAGCTTCAGCGTGCCGGCATAGCTGGCGAGGTGATCGCTGTTGGGCCAGTCGCTGCCGAAGAAGATGCGGTCTTCGCCAAAGGTGCTCCAGATCTGGTCGAGGTGGTCTTTGTAGTAAGCGAGATCGAGGCGGGTTTTGCCTTCGATCTGCACCGGGATCTCGGAGAGCTTGACGAAGACTTTCGGATTTGTCGCGAGCTGTTGCAGGTGGTTGAGATAGTCTGTGCGCGGTGTTATGTCCGCTGGTAGCTGCAGTGACGGCAGGTGATCGAGGACGATGCGCAGCTCGGGGATGGCTTCGCCGATGCGCAGAAGCGCGGCGATGAGCTCGGGGGTTGGGTTGGCGGATTCGAAGACGAGTCCGGTGGAGGCGAGGTGCTTCAGGCCGTCCATGAATGCGGGTTTGAGGCTGTCGGTGGCGAGGTTGCGATCCCAGAGGTTGCCGTAGCGGAAGCCGAGGAACAGTGGGTTGGTGCGAAGCCTGTCGAGTTGCCGGTTGTATTCGGGTGAGCCGGGAATCAGGTTACCGATGAAGCCTACGATGATGGGATTGGCCGCTGCTGTTTCGAGCACCCAGTCGTTGTCTTCGAAGCGCGGGCTGGCCTCGACGGCGATGGCTCCGCGTACGCCGAATGGGGTCGCGATTTTTGCGTAGCGATCGGGTAACGCGGGCGCGTAGATGGAGTCGGCGGGCAGAGGCCAGGGAATGCCGTCGGGGCGGCGCGGGTCGTAGAGATGAATGTGAGCGTCGAGAATTCGCGGGTTCGTTTCGAGCGCGCCGGCAAGCGGGCCGGCCGCCAGCGTTGCACCGGCTGCGGCGGTGAGACGTAAGAGATCGCGACGGTTCAGGTTCTCTAATGGCATTATTGCTGTAATGATACTCAATGTGTTATCAGGGTGTGCCCCTTAATGCGTAATTTTCCGGATGCGTATTAACGAGGCTGAAAGAGGAGCGTTCCATGGTCGTCCGTCGTCGTGCATTGACTACTGCTCTGGTTCTCGCCGGCAGCATGAGCATTTTTCCGCCAGCTTTTCCGCAGCAGAGCGACTCGCTCATGCAGGGGTTTGAAAATCCGCCGTCGGGTGCTCATCCGCGTGTGTGGTGGCACTGGATGAACGGGAACATCAGCAAGGAAGGAATCGATCTCGACCTGCACTGGATGCACAGCATCGGTGTCGACGGCTTCCAGATGTTCGACGCCGCCATCGAGACGCCGCAGGTAGTTCCCAAGCGGCTGGTGTACATGACTCCGGAGTGGCAGGATGCTTTCCGCTTTGCGACGGCCACGGCGGACAAGCTGGGCATGGAAGAGGCAATTGCCGGCTCGCCGGGATGGAGCGAGACTGGTGGCCCGTGGGTTCCGGCATCGGAGGGAATGAAGAAGTACGTCTGGAGCGCAACGGTGGTGGACGGCGGCAAGCCGTTCAACGGAACGCTGGCCGCGCCGCCGAAGAACACCGGAGCGTTCCAGGATCTTGGCATCCATGACGTGATCGACGCCCCTGCCGGTTCGAAGCCGATTCCGCAGTTTTACGCGGACTCAGTGACGGTGGCCTACAAACTGCCTGAAGATGCGGTTTCCATGCAAAAGCCCACGGTGACTTTCAGCACTGGCCAGTTCGATGCGGAGCTTCTCTCTGACGGTGACCTGAACAAGACGGTGAGCCTGCCCATGGACGATAAAGGCGAGGCGTGGGTGCAGTATGCGTTCGCTTCTCCGCAGACGGTGCGCGGGGTGACGCTGGCGATGGAGGCTGCCTCCGGCATTGCGGCGCAGCTGCTGGGCACATCGCGTCCTGATACTTATCTCGAAGCAAGCGACGACGGCTCCAGCTTCCGGAAGGTTGTGGATGTACCGAACCAGAATTCTCCCGAACATACTGTGTCTTTCCCGGAGGTGAAGGCGAAGTACTTCCGCGTGGTCTTCAAGAAGAGGGCGCCGGGCGAGATTCCGGACTGGGCGAAGGGCATGGACCCGAAGCAGCTGCAGGAGGAGATGAAGAAGGCGAAGAACACCTTCGAAATCGAGGAGCTGCAGATCTTCAGCGTTGGCCGCGTGAACCGCTTTGAGGAGAAGGCTGCATTTGTTCCAGAGCACAATCTTTATTCGGTGGCAACGCCGGATCAGCCGTCGAGCGCGGTGGTTGCGAAGGACAACGTGGTGGACCTGACCAGCAAGGTGAAGGCCGATGGCACGCTGGACTGGACGCCGCCGCCGGGCAAATGGGTGGTGTTGCGCTTTGGGTATTCGCTGCTGGGCATTACGAATCATCCGGCGACGGCTGAGGCGACCGGGCTGGAAGTGGACAAGCTGAACCACAAGTTCGTGGCCAACTACATGAATCAGTACCTTGACAGTTACAAAAACACTGTCGGGGCCGATGAGATGGGCAAGCGCGGCATCCAGTACGTGATCACCGACAGCTGGGAGGCCGGCGCGCAGAACTGGACCGACGATATGATCGCGCAGTTCAAGCAGCGGCGCGGATACGATCCGGTGCCGTGGATGCCTGTGCTGACCGGGCAGGTGGTGGGCAGCGCCGCGGACAGCGATCGTTTCCTGTGGGACTTCCGCAAGACGATTGCCGATCTCACGGCGGACGAACATTATGGGCAGGTCGAGGCTTCCATCAAGGCGCGCGGCATGGGGCACTATGGCGAGTCGCACGAGGGCGGACGCGCGTTCATCGCCGATGGCATGGAGGTGAAGAAGCTGAACGACATTCCGATGTCGGCAATGTGGACGCAGAGGCCGGGCGTGAATCACATCACTTACGGCTTCAATGCCGACGATCGCGAATCGGCATCGGTCGCGCATATCTATGGACAGAACATTGCGGCTGCGGAATCGATGACGGCGGCCGAAGCTCCGTGGGGATGGTCTCCAGCGACACTGAAGCCGACGGCGGACCAGGAATTCCTGAACGGCATCAACCGCTTCGTCATTCACGAATCGGCGCATCAGCCGCTCGTGGATAAGGCCCCCGGCCTAACGCTTGGGCCTTTCGGGCAGTGGTTCAACCGCAACGAGACGTGGGCTAACGAAGCGGGTCCGTGGATTACTTACCTGGCGCGCAACAGCTACATGCTGCAGCAGGGGCACTACGCCGCGGACATTGTGTACTTCTATGGCGAAGACTCGAACCTTACGGCGATCTTCGCGCATTCCGCGCCCGCGATTCCGCCCGGCCACGGCTTCGATTACATCAACGCCGATGGGTTGATTCATGAGCTGCACGTTGGGAAGGATGGCGCGTTGATGACGGCCAGCGGCATGCAGTATCGCCTGCTGGGCCTCGATCCGTACTCGCAGCATATGTCTTTGCCGGTTCTGCGGGCGATCTACAAACTGGTGCAGGATGGTGCGACGCTTGCCGGTCCCAAGCCTATGGATGACCCAAGCCTTGCCGATGACCACGCGGAGTTTAAGAAGCTGAACGATGAGCTGTTTGGCGACGGTTCGGGCGTGCATAAAGTGGGCAAGGGCACGGTCTATGCGGGGCAGCCGCTGGCAGAAGTGTTCAGCGCGATCAATCTGAAGCCCGACTTCGACTACGCGAATGCAGGCGAAGAGCCGACGGTGCTCTTCAGTCATCGCAGGATCAAGGATGGGGAAATCTATTTCGTAGACAATCGCAGCGATGATGCCGCTTCGATTGAAGCGAGCTTCCGCGTTACCGGCAAGGCACCCGAGATCTGGCATGCGGAGACGGGCACTATAAAGCCTGCTTCCTACACGATTGCAGATGGCCGCACGACCGTGCCGATGCACCTTGAAGCATGGGGGACGGCCTTTGTGGTCTTCCGCGATGCTGCAAAGGGGTCGTCGCGGCAGTTGCCGGAGATGAAGCCTACGGAGCTGCTGGCTGTTGAAGGGCCGTGGCAGGTCAGCTTCCAGCCGGGGCGCGGTGCTCCGGCGTCGATCACGATGCAGACGCTTGCGTCGTGGAGCGAGAGCAGCGATCCGGGTGTGAAGTACTTCTCGGGGGCGGGTACTTACACGAAGACCATCGATGCTCCGAAGGACTGGTTCCAGAAGGGCGCGAGTCTCTATCTCGATCTCGGCGACGTAAAGAACCTTGCTCATGTCACGGTCAATGGACAGGACCTGGGTGTGACCTGGCATGTGCCGTATCGCGTGGATGTGTCGAAGGCGTTGAAGCCGGGGAAGAACGAGATCGCGATCAAGGTGATCGATCCCTGGGTGAACAGGCTCATCGGCGATCAGCAGCCGGGAGCAACGAAGTACACCTTTGCGGACGTGACTCCGTACCATGCAGACTCGCCGCTGGTTCCGGGTGGTTTGCTGGGGCCGGTGCGCATCACGAGCGTGGCGCCGGAGAAGTAGGTTGGATGGCGGGTGAGGCGCCTCACCCGTTTATTCTTTTATACGGCCTGTCGTTCCTGCCACACGGCGAGAAGGCTGGTGGCGAGGGAGAACATCAGAGGGCCGAGGATAATCCCGGATGCTCCGAAGAGAGCGACGCCGCCGAGAAGAGACAGAAAGATGATGGCGGTGTGGCTTCTCAGCCTCGATCCGACGAGGATGGGATAGAGGAAGTTGTCGATCAGGCTGACGAAACCTCCGCCCCAGGCTGCGAGGATAGCGGCCCTGCCCCACTCGCCGCTGAGGCCGAGATAGAGTGCGATGGGTCCCCAGCCGAGCGCTGCTCCGAAGCCGGGAATGAGCGCAAAGAGAGCGGTGAGGAAGCCCCAGAAGACCGCGCCGGGAACTCCTAGAACCCAGTAGGCGAGGCCGCCAAGTATGCCCTGAGTTGCGGCCACCGCGAGTCTTCCGAAGCCTGTGGCGTAGATGGTGTCGTGTAGTCTGCCGATGACTTCTTCCGCTTCTTCTTTGCGCATTGGCAGCAGCGATCGTAAGAGGTGCTTGGCGGTTTGCTCGTCGCGCCAGAGAAAGAAGAGCAGGAAGAGCAGCACGACGATCTGGATGATGACGGAGATGGAGTCTCCGAGCAGCCTGACGAAGTGCCGGCCTGCCCATCCGGCGACGGCCTGCATGATGCTGTTCAGATCGACCTGGCTTACGACCTGCTGCACCCGCGAGGCGAGGGCGGGGTGATGGTCGAAGAGGCGCTGGAGCCATGCGTTTGCGGCTCCGCTACGTATGGTTGTGACGACCGCGGCGCCCTGCACGACCAGCTGCCTGCCGATCTCGATAACCGGGATGATGCCCCCGATGAGCAGAATGGCCATCGCAACCGCGGCGCACAACGATGGATTGCGGATGCGCCCAGCGAGCCAGTTGTAAGGCTTCCGCGTGCAGACGGCAATGGTGATTGCGAAGACTATGCCGCTTAGAAAGGGACGAACGATAAGCGCGCAGACGACGACGGCGGCGAGAGTGAGGAGAAACAACGCGGCCAGCTCCGCAGCAGAGCTGCTTCGATTCGAATTGTTTGGCGCCATGATCCTCCGCAATCTTACGCAAATCGATTCTATTGTGTTGGGATGCGCGGAGTGATCCATGCTTTGCGACGACTTGCGGTAACTTGGAAGAATGAGAAAAGTTCTTTGTGCGGCTGGATTGCTGGTGGCCTCGATGGCTCTTGCGCAGTCTCCTGATCCCTTGAAGCTTGTTGATCCCATGATTGGTACTGGCCCGGAGGGCCATACGTTTCCCGGTGCCACGGCTCCGTTTGGCATGGTGCAGCTTTCGCCGGATACGCAGATTCGTCCGTTCAACAAGAGCTACAAGTGGGCTGCGGGCTATCGCTACGAAGACACGACGATTCTTGGCTTCTCGCACACGCACTTTTCCGGTGCGGGGCACAGCGATCTTGGCGATGTGCTGGTGACTCCGTTGAGTGGTGCAGATGTTCCGCTGGAGCCGGGCGATCCTGATAAGCCACATTCTGGCTATCGTTCGCGCTTTTCTCATTCGAGCGAGCACGCCGAGCCGGGATATTACAGCGTGGTGCTCGAGGATTCGGGTGTGCATGCCGAACTTACGGCGAGCGAGCGCGTGGGTGTGCATCGCTATACATTTCCGGCAGGCGCGCCGCGGCATATTCTGGTCGACCTGCGCAGCAGCATCTATAACTATCCGGGCAAGGTGCTGTGGTCTCGGATTCGCGTGCGCGAGGACGGCACAGTGACGGGCATGCGTGAGACGCGCGGATGGGCTCCGGGGCGGCAGCTTTATTTTGCGATGCGCTTCAGCGATGCGATGACCGGTCATGCGCTTTATGACAAAGAGGACGCGCCGATTCTCTATCACGGCTTCAAGACGCCGGGAGATACTCCCGAAGAGAAGCAGAGCATTGAGGGACGCGGGCTTGAGGCGGCGTTCAACTTTGCTCCGTCGTCTTCTCCGCTGATCGTGAAGGTGGCGATCTCGCCGGTGAGCGAACAGAACGCCATCGACAACATGAATGCCGAGGTGCCGGGTTTCGACTTTGACCGCGTGCGCACGCAGACGCAGAAGATGTGGCGCGACGAGCTTGGCCGCGTGGAGTTCTACGGTGCAGAGCCGGTACAAAAGTCGCTCTACACGGCGCTTTACCACGCGATGATGGCGCCGAGTGTGAGCATGGATGTGAACGGCGAATATCGCGGGCCGGATAACCAGGTGCATCATGCGGACGGTTTCAAGTTCGTCTCGTCGTTGTCGCTGTGGGACATCTATCGTGCCGAGCAGCCGCTGATGACGCTGATTGAGCCTCCGCAACAGACGAATGACCTGGTGCGTTCGCTGATCGCTTCGCGGCAGGAGAGCCCGTTCGGCATTCTGCCAGTGTGGCAGTTTCAGGGGATCGAAGCGTGGTGCATGATTGGCTACCATTCTGTGCCGATCATTGCGGATGCGTATATGAAGGGCATTCGCGGCTATGACACCAAGGCCGCGCTCGATGCGATGGTGGCCAGCGCGACCTACGCTCCGTACGGCAATCTTGGAGCTTACATGAAGCTTGGCTACGTGCCCGTCGATCATGATGACGAGGCCGCTTCGAAGACGATGGAATACGCCTACGACGACTGGACAATCGCGCGCATGGCCGGTGCGATGGGGGATAAGTCTGTAGCGAATACCTTTGAGAAGCGCGCTGCGAACTGGCGCAACAACTTCAACACAGCGGATGGATTCGTAGAGCCGCGCCTAGAGAACGGCGAGTATCGCAAGCCGTTCGATCCGGCGAAGGCCGGTGCCGGCAGCGGATTCACAGAAGGCAATGCGTGGCAGTACTCGTGGTATCAGCCGCAGGACGAGCAGGGACTGATCGATGTGCTGGGCGGTAAGCAGAAGCTGGTCGCGAAGCTCGATGCGATGTTCGACCAGAAGGTCGATCCAAAGCAGTATGCCGATGTCGAGGACATCTCGGGCCTGATTGGACAGTACATTCACGGCAACGAGCCGAGTCATCACCTGGCGTATCTCTACATGTACGCGGGCGATGCGCTGCAGACGCAGGCGAGGCTGAAGCAGATCGTCGACTCGCAGTACAAGCCTGCTCCGGATGGGCTTGTGGGCAACGACGATCTTGGGCAGATGTCGGCATGGCTGGTGTTTACCTCGCTCGGGTTTTATCCGGTCGCGCCGGGATCGAATGAGTATGTGCTGGGGCGCCCGTTTGTCGATCGCGGCGTTGTTCATCTGCCGAACGGCAAGACGCTGACTGTAGAGAGCGAAGGTATGAGCGATGCGCATGGCTTTGTGAAGGACGTACTGCTGAATGGGAAATCGCTCGACCGCAGCTACGTGACCCACGAAGAGCTGATGCGGGGCGGAGAACTGAAGTTCGTCTTCAGCGATGCGAAGGATGCGGCCTGGTCGCATCGCGCATTGAAGATGCCTTACTCGGAGACGGCAGCAAGGTAGCTCATTTACATACTGATCCGCAAGAGAAGAGGTGTTCATGACATTCTTCGAAAGCCTGCTTGCGCTGCTGATGGTTGCGATTGTGCTGCTCCAGGTGGCGCGGCGATTGTCTCTGCCTTATCCGACGATGCTTGCCGGGGCGGGCGTAATCGTTGCGCTGATTCCTGGTGCGCCGCTGTTTTCAATCGATCCGGAAACCTGCCTTGCGCTGTTCATCGCTCCGGCGGTTGTGGACGCGGCTTTTGATTTTCCGCTCGGCGCAACGCGGCGGTTTCTTGCTCCGCTGGTTACGTATGCGGTGGTTGCGGTGGCGCTGACGGCTGTGATCGTTGCGCTTATCGCGCATATGGTGCTGCATCTGCCGTGGGCCGCGGGGCTAGCTCTCGGCGCAATTGTGGCTCCGCCGGACGCGGCTGCGGCGACGGCCATCCTGCGAAGATTCGCAATACCGCGTGCAACAGACGCTGTGCTGAAAGGCGAAAGCCTTTTTAACGATGCAACTGCTCTGCTTCTCTACAGCGGGGCCTTGACGGTGCTGCACGACGGCGGCCTGTCAATTCCTGTTGGGGTGAGGCTCGCCGTTGCCGCACCGGGCGGGTTGCTGCTGGGGATCATTTGCGGCTACCTCTTCGCTTATGTGAATCGCATCGTGAAGGACACGCTTGGCGGCGTGCTGTTGCAGTTCGTGAACGCTTACATCCTTTGGGTGGTTGCCGACCATCTGCATCTTTCCGCGGTGCTGTGCGTGATCGGGCTGGCGATGACGCTGGCCAACAGGCTTCGACCTGAGGATCTTGACGCGCGCATGCGGGTGCAGTCCTTCGCGGTTTGGACGGCGGTTGTATTCACGCTCAACGTGCTGGCGTTTCTGCTGATGGGCATGCAGGCGCGGATGATCGTGTCGAGAATGCAGGGCGAGCACCTGCGCGAAGCGCTGCTCTTCGCTGCCGTGATTGTTGCGACGGTCATTGTGACGCGGATGGTTGTTGTTCTCAGCTTCACGTTCGCAGAGGCGCGGGTGAGAAGGATTGAGCACTCGCTCAACCAGGCGGTGTTTGTCGGCTGGTGCGGGATGCGTGGATTTGTCACCATCGCCACTGCATTTGCACTCCCGGAAGAGTTTCCGCATCGGGATACGGTGGTTCTGACTGCGTTTTCTGTCGTGCTGGCGACATTGGTCCTGCAGGGGCTTACACTGACTCCGCTGGTGAGGCTGCTGCATTTGGATCGCTCGGAAGAGGCAGTACAGGATCTTGCTACGGCGCGTGTTGACCTGGCGCAGACTGCGCTCGACAGTATCGCGGAGCAGGATGGCCCTGAAGCCGATAACCTGCGTTACCGGCTGACAATGAAGCTGAGGCGATGCCTGGATCGCGAGCAGTGCGGGCCTGTCGACAGGCTTCGAGAGGTAGGCCTGATCGCCGTAAGGGCAGAGCGGGAGCGGCTGGACGGCCTGCGCGATGAAGACAGCATCGGTCCGGATGCGTACCTCGGTTTGCAGGAGCAGTTGGACTGGAACGAGTTAACGCTGCTGCGCGACGGCGACCGCAAGATTGAAGAGATCTAAGGTCACCCGGCGTGAGTGACCGGCATCCGAAAAAGGGTGGAGGTTATTCCCATGCCCGCAATGAAAGCTTCCAGACATGCTGGTCACAGCAATTCTCATGGCAGGCGGAAGTGGTCGGCCAGTGTCGATACCGAGTCGACGTATCCGCGGGAAGGGCTATTTAATCAAAACGCTTCGACGATTGCACGCGAGCTGGCCTCAAAGAAGGTTTCGCCAAAGGGCCCTTCGTCGGGCATGCGGATGCTGACGTTTTATATCAACCGCGCAGGAAAGAATCTTCCGGAGAGTCGACTCAAAATATTGGAATCGGCCAAGCGCATGCTGCACGCGCGCATCGAGAAATCGAAGAGAGTCGCATAGAGCGGCGCAAGCGATCGAATCAATTGCAACCGAGGGATGGAGAGATGCCGCACGCCGATGGTGTGCGGCATCTGTCTGCGCGCAACCTCAATCGGCCGGATACATGCACTCGATACGGAACTCCTGTGCGGTAATGTCCTGAGGCATGCCTACTGTAGTGATCATCGAGAAATATGAGATGCGCTCATTTCCCCTGGCGAAGGTGATGGGCAGCACGGGCGGCTGGTCGTGATAACGAGGAGGAAGCTGTTCGATGCCGGGATATTTCTTCAGGGCTTCGAGGAGCGACTTCATGTTGCTGTCCTGCACGTGGCCCAGCGATTCGCGCTGAACGCGCTCGAGCATGCCGCCTGCCACCTCGTTCCAGTTTGCGATGAAGGGCCGCAACCCTTCCGGATTGAAGATGAGGTGCAGCAGATTGCGCGGTTTTGGCCACGCGGACAGATCGATAAAACCGCCGAAGAATCGCGGTGCCGCTTCATTCGCGCGGATGACATTCCAGTAGCGGTCGAGCACGAGGGCGGGGTGCGGTTCATGCTGCTTCAACATTAGATCGATGACGCGTGAGATCATGCGCATCTCCGGCGCGTCCCAGTTGCTTTCCAGGTGCATTGGGGCGTAGCCGGAGGCGAGCAGCAGTGCGTTGCGCTCACGCAGGGGCACGTCGAGCGACTTTGCAAGGTGTAACAGCAGTTCGCGGCTGGGAACGCTGCGTCCGCTCTCGATGAAGCTGATGTGGCGTTGTGAGACGCCGGCGTCGAGCGAGAGGTCCAGCTGGCTCTTCCCGCGCTGCTGTCGCCAGTAGCGCAGGAAGTGGCCGAGTTGGCTGCCGGGCTGCGTGGTTGAGAGGTTCATGACGGGCCTCGCTTCTTTTCAGAACTGGACGGGACCAACAGAGCCGTACCAGGCGCGCACTTTCGAAGGATCGCGCTCATCCATGTAGAAGAAGTGTGTCATAACTGGCTTGACGACGGGCTTGCTGCGGTCGTTCGGGGTCATGGTGACGATGCCGCGGAAGACCTTGAGATTGCCGCCATCCCAGTATTCGGTGACGTCGTGCAGGGCTGTGAATCCAGTATCGATGAAGGCGCGCAGGTTTTCGCGGATCGTTTCGCGGCCGTCCCATTCGGCAACGCCCAGCCGGCAGATGGCGTCCTCGGCAAAGCAGTCGAAGCCTGCTCCGAAGGTTTTTTCGTCGATCTCTTTCCAGAAATCGAGGAGCCACTGTGGTGCTGCTGTCTTTGTGAAGGTTTGAGTGCTCATTGCATTCTCCTGGTGATGAGGATGACTACGAGACTTAGTTTTAACCTTTCACGGAATCGCAGCAATTACGTGTGAGGTAATAACGGCGTTTTATTTCGCGTGGATTTCACCAGCGAGCAGCGACGCGACTCTCTGCGTGGTGGCGCGTGCGCGTGCGGTGTTGGAGGCTGCTCCGAGCAGGAGGACAATCGCTCCGCATGCGGCCATGAGCCACCAGATGGGATGGGTCGCGCGCGTGAAGTCGATACCACCGGAATGGCTTGTACTGACCACGGTACCCGCGATGGCCACGCCGAGTGCGGCGCCGACCTGGCGTCCCGTGGAGGCGATGGCTGCTGCGACTCCGGCCTGGGCGAGCGGCATGCCTGCGACGGCGCTGTTGGTGATGGCGGGGTTGATCATACCAAGGCCGACGCCGAAGAGCGTGTAGGCGGTCATGAGCAGCATGGATGTGTTGACGGAGAGCTGCGTGAGCATGAGCGTGCTCAGGACAAAGCCTGCTCCGGCGGCAAGAAGCGAGGGCAACGTACCGTGCTTGCCGACGAGCCTTCCCGAGAGCGGCGCGCAGATGGTCATGGCCACAGCGAGGGGCAGCGTGCACAGCCCGGTATGGAATGCTGAAAGTCCGCGAGCCTGCTGGAGATAAAGCGCGTTGAGGAAGAGAAAACCAGCGAAAGATGCGAAGGCCAGAAGCGCGAGTACCGTTGCGCTGCTGAACGGAATGCTGCGAAAGAAGCGCAGGTCTACAAGCGGTTCGCGGCGGCGTGGTTCAAAGATAAGAAAGAGTACAAATGCAACGATCGCGGTAGCGAATAGCCCGATGATGTCGGGAGCTGTCCAGCCGGAATGCGGGCCCTCGATGACTCCATAGGTGAGCGAGGCCAGGGTAATGAAGACGAGCGACTGACCTGCGGGATCGAAGGCACGCGCCTTCGGGGCTTTGGAATCGGGAACGAAGCGGGCGGTGAGAATGACTGCAAGAATGCCGATGGGGATGTTGATCCAGAAGATGGAACGCCAGCCAACGGCCTGCGTGAGCGCTCCGCCGACGAGCGGGCCAATGGCGAGGGAGAGCCCTGCGACTGCTCCCCAGAGGCCGACCGCGCGCGCACGATCCCTGGGCTGGGGGAAGACATTGGCGATGATGGAGAGCGCGACAGGGTTGAGCATCGAAGCTCCAAGCCCCTGCATGCCGCGATAGAGGATGAGTGCGCCGATGCTGTGCGCGAGGCTGCAGAGCAGCGATCCGGCGCTGAAGAGGATGAGGCCGACCTGGAAGACACGACGGCGTCCGAAGCGATCGCTCATGGAGCCGGAGAGCATCAGCAGGCTGGCCACAACCAGCGTGTAGGCGTCGACGACCCACTGCAGGCCGGAGAGCGTTGCGTGCAGGTTGTGCTGGATAGCCGGCAGTGCGACGTTGACGATGGTCACGTCCATGCCGACCAGCAACAGGCTCATGCAGCAGATGGCGAGCACGAGATTTGGCCTGACGGCCGGCGTAGACGGGCTGAATGTGTTCGTCAAGTTTGTTCTTTCTGGTGAAGCGTGGACTTGCAGTGATGGACGGATGAGGCTCGAGGCGAGTTGCGTTACAGGGTTGTGGCCTGCGTCAGCGCGTAGTGCGGGCGAATGTCGATAGCTCTCATGCCTGCGGCCTTTGCTGCGCGAAGGCCCTCATCGGAGTCCTCGAGAACGAGGCAGCGCGACGGTGTGATGTTGAGACGCCGTGCGGCTTCCAGATAGATGTCCGGAGCGGGCTTGCCGTGCCTTACGTCTTCGATGGCGACGATGCTGTCAAAGAGCGGGAATAACCCTGCGGCCTTGAGGCTGCCTACGACATTTGCGCCTTCTCCGTTTGAAGCCACACCCATGGGCACGCGGCCATGCCATGCGCGGGCGACATCTGCCACGATGGTGACTTCCTCGAGCGTGTGCATGTTGGCCTGGAAAAACTCGGCGACGCGCTTCCAGAGCTCTTCATGCGCTACGGGCAATGGTTGAATGAGAGTTTCGTAGTCCTTCAGCAGATCGGCCGGAGCAAGACCGGCGCGTTGCATGTACCAGCCAGTCTCCATGTTGAGGCCGTGTTCGGCAAGGCCCATGCGCAAAGTTCGCAAATGCAGAGCGGCGGTATCGACAAGTGTCCCGTCGCAGTCGAAGATGAGAGCGTCAAAGCTGCCCGGGTCAAGGGCAATGGTCATGAAACCTCCAGATGATTTGATAGCGTAACGGAGTCTGAGGATGAAGAAAGTTTTTCCGCTACATCGCGGATGCGGATAGCAGCCCTGGATAGGCCTTTTGCAGCGCGATGATATCGCGGCGAGGTGGCGCTCCGAACATGCGCGCATACTCGCGGCTGAACTGCGAAGGGCTTTCGTAGCCTACATGGAATGCTGCGTTTTCCGCATTGATTGCATCGGTTGCCATCATGCGCCTTGCTTCGAGCAGGCGCATCTGCTTTTGATATTGCAGGGGCGTCATTGAAGTAACGGCTTTGAAGTGGCGGTGAAATGCGGAGGTTCCCATCTTTGCGATGGCCGCAAGCTCCTCGATAGTCACAGACTTGTTGAAGCGGCTGCGCAGCGTATGAATCGCGTGCATGATGCCTGTTTCCGCAGTGCCGGTGCTTGTGGCCTGGATCACCTGTGCCGCACTGGGCCCGGTGAGAAGCCAGTAGCAGATTTCGCGCATGATCGCCGGATAGAGAATCGGTGTGGCCTCGGGCGTATCGAGCAGGCGGACCATGCGCAGAGCGCAGTCGGTCAGCGGGCCGGCGAGGTCGATGATGGAGGCCCCATGCGAGGCCGGAGCAGAGGCCGGTTGTTCCGGAAGTTCGCTGAGCACCTGGCGCAGGATGGCCGTATCCAGCTGGATGACCATGCCAAGATAGGGGCGCTTCGGGCTGGCTTCGACCACATTGCTGCGTGCCGGCATCTCCACGTTGACCAGAAGCGCCTGCCCGGCCTTGCAGAGAAACCTGCGGTTGCCGAAGATGCTGCGCTTGGAGCCCTGCACGGCAATGCAAAGTGAAGGGCGGTAGATCATGTGCCGGGGACGGCGCGCGTGATTCGAGCGCATGATGGCGAATCCGGGAACCTGGGTAAAGTACGGGCTTTCGCCGGGCGCGCGATCGGTGTATTCGGAAACGGCCTGTTGCAGCAGCTTCAGCATGTCTATTTCAAGGATATGGCTATGTGCAGGATTAGGCAAGAAAGCGGAAAGTTCCGGCATTCCGGCACAGGCTTTGAATCTCTATTCTCAAGGCAGTGGAAATGGAGGATGCTATGCCCACTGAGAAATCCGGAAAGATTTCCATCGTGACCGGCGGAAGCCGTGGAATTGGCCGCAACACCGTGACCAGCCTTGCTGCGCGCGGAGTGGATTCGATCTTTACCTACCATGCAAGCCGTGCTGAGGCCGAGCAGGTCGTCGCCGAGGCGAAACAAGCTGGAGCGAAGGCCATCGCCATTCAACTCAACGCGGGCGACGTCGCCTCGTTCGACGCTTTTGTGCAGAATGTGAAGTCGGCGCTGGCGACTCTCGGAGCGGAGCGCTTCGATTATCTTGTCAACAATGCGGGTAACAGCCATAAGAACATGCCCTTCGAGAAGGCGACCGAAGAAGAACTGGACCGCATTTACAACGTCCACTTCAAGGGTGTTTTCTTTCTCACGCAGAAGCTTTTGCCGTTGATGAACGATGGCGGCCGCATCGTAAACATCTCGAGCGGAAGAACTCGCTTCTCGTCTCCCGGTGGAGCAGTCTACGCGTCGATGAAAGGCGCGATCGAGGTGTTGACGCGCCATCTTACGGTAGAGCTTGGACCGCGCAGGATCGCAGTGAATACTGTTGCTCCCGGCGCGGTGGCAACCGACTTCAGCGGAGGTATCGTGCGCGATAACCCTGAGGTCAACAAGCGCGTTGCGGAACACACAGCGCTCGGCCGCGCGGGACTTCCGGAGGATATCGGCCCAATGATCGCGTCACTGTTATCGGATGACAATCGCTGGATTAACGGACAGCGTATCGAGGTCTCAGGCGGAATGGGGATGTAAACGTGCATACTACTGTGAGGGCAGGCTGCGCATGACCAGGCCTGCCCACAGTGGAGGATGCGTGTTTCGAAGTGTTTTGTTTCTCTGCCTGATGTATGCCGCGACAGGGTGGTCGCAGGCATCGGCTAACCTTGCGTCACAGGGCTGGTACGCCGATCCGGAGGCTCACATCTTTGCCGGGCAGTACTGGATCTATCCCACCTCTTCGAGTCCGGAAGCCGACAACAACGCCGGAAAGACTTTCAATCCGCTGCAGCAGAAGCTGCGCGAAGGCCACGTGATTCACCCCGTGTACCTGCTGCACACTTCGCTCGATGCGTTTTCTTCGCCGGACATGGTGCACTGGACGAGGCACAAGGATGTACTCGACATCCGGAATGTTTCGTGGGCGGCGTATGCCATCTGGGCGCCGACGGCGATTCATCTCAACGGCAAGTACTACCTGTTCTTTGCGGCCAACGATATTCAGAAGACGGACACGTTCCTGGGCGGCATCGGCGTTGCGGTGAGCGACAAGCCGGGTGGTCCGTTTGTGGACGCGATCGGAAAGCCGCTGATCGGCTCGTTTCACAATGGCGCGCAGCCGATCGATCCCATGGTCTATCGCGATGACGATGGCTCGATCTACATGTATTACGGCGGACAGGGCCACTGCAATGTGGCGCGGTTGTCGCAGGATCTGAAGAGTGTGATCCCGATGAAGGATGGGACGCTCTACAAAGAGATCACGCCGAAGGATTACGTCGAAGGGCCGTTCGTGATCAAGCGCAAGGGGGTGTACTACTTCATGTGGTCGGAAGGGGACTGGGGCAATTCGACCTACGGTGTTGCCTATGCGAAGAGCACCAGCCCAACGGGGCCGTTCGAGCGCGTGGGGAAGATTCTGTCGACCGATCCGGCGATTGCGAATGGTCCTGGGCATCACTCGGTGCTGCAGATTCCAAGCACGGATGAGTGGTATATCGTTTACCATCGTCATCCGCTGGGAACGACGGGCGCCAATCAGCGCGTGGTGGCTATCGACAAGATGTTCTTCGATGCCCAGGGCAATATCGAGCCTGTAAAGATGACGAAGGATGGCGTAGGTCCGAGGCCGGTCCAGAAATAGTATCTGTAACAGTTGCAAATAAGATATGCCGGATGCGTTGCGCATCCGGCATATCTGTTCTAGCGGCCGGTCAGCTTTTCAAGCTGCTCCGGATAGCGGTTGCCCTGCACTGGCACCTTGCTGATGGCTTCGTTGATGCTGTTTACGTCTTCGGAGCTCAGTTCGATGTTCGTTGATCCCGCGTTCTCTTCGAGGCGCGAGAGCTTGGTGGTGCCGGGGATGGGCACAATCCATGGCTTCTGCGCGAGCAGCCATGCGAGGGCGATCTGCGCCTGGGTTGCGTTCTTTTCTTCGGCTAGCTCTTGCAGCAGGTCGAGGAATGCCTGGTTGGCCTGCATGGCTTCGGGAGCGAAGCGGGGCAGGCGGTTGCGCATATCTTTCTCCGCGAATTTTGTGCTTGCTCCCACCTTGCCGGTCAGGAAGCCCTTGCCCAGCGGGCTGTAGGGAACGAGGCCGATGCCCAACTCTTCGAGAGTGGGGATGATTTCGGCTTCGGGCTTGCGGAACCAGATGGAGTATTCGCTCTGCAGCGCGGCGACCGGCTGTACGGCGTGTGCGCGGCGGATGGTCTGCGCGCCCGCCTCGGAGAGTCCGAAGTGGCGAACCTTGCCTTGCTGGATGAGGTCCTTTACGGTTCCGGCAACGTCTTCAATAGGAACTTCCGGATCGACGCGATGCTGGTAGAGCAGGTCGATGACGTCGATGTTCAGGCGCTTCAGCGATGCTTCGACAACTTCGTGGATGTGCTCGGGACGGCTGTTCAGCTTTTCGATGTTCGCAGTGCCGTCCGGGTTGATGGTGAAGCCGAACTTGGTGGCAATGGAAACTTTGTCGCGGATGGGTGAAAGAGCCTTGCCGACGAGAATTTCATTTGTGAAGGGGCCGTAGACTTCAGCGGTGTCGAAGAAATCGATGCCCATGTCGACCGCTTTGTGCATGAGTTCGATCATTTCCTTCTCATCATGCGTTACGCCATAGGAGAAGCTCATGCCCATGCATCCGAGTCCGAGTGCGGAGACTTCGAGGTCGCTCTTGCCTAGTTTGCGCTTTTGCATTGTCTATTACCTCAGCGGCTAAAGCCGCGTGTGTTTGTCGGTTGTGGATGGCAGATGGCATGTCCGCCCTGCCTTATTCGTAATTGTCTATGTCACGGTTGCAAAACGGAGTTGTCGCGTTGCGTGTTAATGCGATGCGTCTCGCGCCATGCGCCGGGTGGGATGCCTTCCCAGGTGCGGAAGGCACGGACGAAGGAGTTCGTATCTTCGTAGCCGAGCAGATATGCAGCCTCGTTCAGTTCCAGTATCGAATTGCCGAGGTAGTAGCGGGCCATCTGGTGGCGTGCGTCGTCGAGGACGCGTTGGAAGCTCGCGCCGCTCTCCTGCAGGCGGCGCTGCAGCGTGCGCGGGCTCAGGTGAAGTTCGCGGGCGATGTCGTCCACGGCGGGGCGGCTGCCTGCGAGCCTCTGGCGAATGGCGGCTTGCACCAGCTCGACAAAGGTGTCCTGCGCCGTTGTTTTCCTTAGTTCTGCGTCGAGCTGCGGCGCGAGTAGCTCGAGCAGTTCGTTGTTACGCGTAATGAAGGGCAGGCTGGCATGTTCTGCCGCGAAGACCATGGCGTTGTTAGGTGCGTTGCATACGACCTCGCAGCCGAAGTGGCGCTCGAGGGCGCGGCGATGCGCGCGCGGCTGGGTCAGCTCGACGCGCAACGGATGGATCTGTTGCCCGCTGCCATGGCGGCCGAGGTTGAGCACCCAGGCGAAGCAGTATTCGGTAAGCACGAAGGGTTCGATATCGACGGCGAGCAGCCAGTGGAACTGGATCTGCCACTCGCTGTCTTCCTTCTTCTGCACAACTGCTTCGGGGCAGGTGAGCTGCTTGTAGCGGCCAAGGTGGTCGATGGCTGCTCCGAAGCTTGGCGCCGAGAGCGCTGCCAGGCCGCTGGCGTGGAAGCGCTCGGTCTTATTCTCGGTACCGAGCCTTACGCCGACGGCGGGGTCGGCAGAGACTTCGCCGATGGCCCGCCAGAAGGCGAAGAACTCTTCGGTGGTGAGTTGGATGCGTGCCTGTTCGAAGAGTCGTGGAGCAAGGGCCGCCCGGCGCAGGATATGTGCGACGTCGAGGCCGCACTCCCTGAGCTTTACGTGGAACTGCGCGGGCGGTCTGAAGTGCTTGTTCATCGTTATTCCGATTTGAGCGAGGCCATGTCGATCGAGAAGCGATACTTCACGTCGGACTTGAGCAAGCGCTCGTAGGCTTCGTTGATCTTCTGGATGGGGATGACTTCGACGTCGGCGGTGATGTTGTGTTCGCCGCAGAAGTCGAGCATTTCCTGGGTTTCCGCGATGCCGCCGATGGGCGAGCCGGAGAGACTATGACGGCCGAAGAGCAGTCCGAAGGCTGCGACCTGCAACGGCTTTTCCGGAGCGCCGACGAGCGTGAGGTTGCCATCGCGCTTGAGCAGCTGGATGTAGGCGTTAATGTCGTGATCGGCGGAGACGCAGTCGAGGATGAAGTCGAAGCTGGCGATATGCTTCGCCATTTCCTCGGGATTGCGCGAGACGACAACTTCATCGGCCCCGAGGCGCAGGGCATCTTCGGTCTTGCCGGGCGAGGTGGTGAAGACGACGGTGTGCGCGCCGAGTGCGTGAGCGAACTTTACGCCCATGTGGCCGAGTCCGCCGAGTCCCACGATGCCTACCTTCTTGCCCTTGGTCACGCCCCAGTGGCGCAACGGCGACCAGGTGGTGATGCCGGCGCAGAGCAGAGGGGCTGTCGCGGCGAGATCGAGATTCTTTGGCACGTGCAGAACGAAGTGCTGGTCGACGACGATGCTATCGCTGTATCCGCCATAGGTGACCTTGCCGGTGTGCGCGTCGGGCGAGTTGTAGGTGAGCGTCATGTTGTGGCAGAACTGCTCGAGTCCGGCCTGGCACTCGGGGCAGGTGCCATCGGTCTTGACGAGGCAGCCGACAGCGGCAAGGTCGCCGACCTTGAACTTTGTCACATCGGAGCCGACCTTGGTGACGCGACCGACAATTTCATGGCCGGGCACGCAGGGGTACATGGTAGGAAACACCTCGCGCCACTCGTTGCGCGCGGTATGCAGATCGGAATGACAGACGCCACAGAAGAGAATCTCGATCTGGACGTCTTTCCCGGTAGGATCGCGCCGCTCGATCACTGAGGAGGCTAGCGGCGATGTTGCACTGGCAGCGGAATAGGCTTTGGCGTTGTACATGCCATTACATTAGATGTCGCTGAGCCACTTCGATATGCAAATTGCGCCAATCTGCATGCAAAGCGCGCCAGAGTTTCCGCCGTGAAATTTGTCCTTTTCGAGCCGGGTGAGGGAGGACACGTTCATAACCCGGCTTACCGGTTGGTGGACTGGGGATCGTGCCGGAAGATTTCGACGCGGTTACGGCCCTGGTATTTCGCCCGGTAGAGCGCGGCATCGGCGGCTTCGAGCAGGTGAACGGCCGATGCGCTCTGGTCGGGAATGCAGGTGGCCACGCCGACGCTGATCGTAACCGTGCCGGAGTCGCTGGCCGGGTGCACAATGCGCCGGTTGTAGACAGAGTTGCGCAGCTTCTCGGCAACGTCGATCGCTCCGTGCTCCGAGGTCTCCGGCAGGATGAGCGCGAATTCCTCCCCGCCGTAACGGGCGACAAGATCGGCCGGGCGGTGGATGACGTCGAGCGTTGCCTGCACGATCTGCCGCAGGCAGTGGTCTCCGCGTACATGCCCATAGAGATCGTTGTAGGCCTTGAAGAAATCCACGTCCATGATGATGAGAGAGAGTGGATCGCCGGAGCGCGCGGCGCGGCGCCACTCCTGGTCGAGCACCTCGTCGAAGCGCCGGCGGTTGGCGACGCCGGTAAGGCCGTCGACCGAGGCCAGTGCCTCAAGCGCGCGCCGTGCGGCGTGCAGGCGCTCTTCAGCAGCCTTGCGGGCAGAGATGTCACGCAGCACCTGCACGAAGCCGATAGGGCGACGCGTCTTGGGATCGCAATAAAGGCTGATGGTCGCCTCCATCCAGATCCAGCTTCCGTCTTTGCAGCGCACCCGGCATTCGAGCGGAGGTCCGTCGTCGTGCCCATCGCGCAGATCTAGAAAAAGCTGTGCGAACGAGGGTGCATCGCCCGGATGCAACAGGTCTTCAAAGCGTGTCTTTCCGGCCAGCTCATCGGACGACCAACCGGCGTGCGCTGCGATGGAGGGCGAAAGGTAGTGGTAAAGGCCGGTCATGTCGGCGAGTATCAGAACGTCTTTCGAATCCTCGACGAGCGTGCGGAAGTGTTCGCTGCTATGCGCGGCGACCTGCATGCGGCGCATGCTGTGAAGCAGGAAAGCGATGACGCTCCCCATCACGACGATGGAGACGAGCACTGCGGAGAAACGGGGAAATGCCGTGAGTGGCAAAACAAAAAGGCATACGGAGCAGAAAGCCTGATCCGTTGGCCGGTTCAACCTGTCGTTTTTCTTGTGCATCTTGCTGAAAATTCGAACTCCTTGTGGGTGATGGAGTGCAAAAAAAACGGGGCAAGCTGATACCCCCTTCTTGAGTCGGGAAGATCAACTTGTGTCCCCTCCTACCTGGGCAACGACAGGTTCTTGTCCCAGGTGACGGAGTAGTCGGGTTGCACGGTGATTCTTAGTTCTCCGTGCTGCCCTTCGGCCAGTTCAGGACCGGTACCGTTGTGGATCTTCTTGTCGAGCGTGGTGAAGGAAATGGTGAGCGGTCCAGAGCCCTGCACCTTGAAGTGATAGTGATAAGAAGAGTGAGGAGCCAGGGTTTGGACGCCGAAACTCGCGCTGGGGTAATCGACTTCGACGATCGAGACTGCCTGTGGACCGTTATTTTCGAGCGTGGTTTCTACGTACGCCGAGCGGCACCCTGCCGCCGCGATGAGCAAAGCCGCGGCAGCAGGCGGTACAAGAAACGTTTGAAAGAAGCGGACTGTCATGCGGGGCAGATTCTCTTTCGCCTCGTGGTCAAGGGAATGGCTGTGCTACAGAACGCTCTTGCGCTCAAGGATGCGCGCTGAGAGCACGACCCCGGTGCTGCCGTCGTGGAGTGTGATTGGGAAGACGAGCACGTTCCAGACCCATGCTTCGCCCCGGCGAGGCAGATTCAACAGGCCGCGATAGGTGCGATCGATGTAAGTTTCACGGGTTGTGGCTACGGTTTGCAGAATAGCGCGCCAGCTTTTCGGCAGCTCGGGGAGCTCGTCGAACATGTTCCGGCCGGGAAACCAGTCGCGCGGATGCTCGAGCAGGCGTGCGCAGGCTTCATTCACATACTGCCAGTTGCCTTCGCCGTCGAGTATCTCAAGGACGACATCGTCGCCCATTGCCATGTTGATGCGCGAGTAAAAGAAGTCACGCGCATTGACGACAACCGGTTTGCCGCGGAGCTTGGCTTCGAAGGATCGCAGGGCGGTGACCAGGTCGTCGATGGAACTGTACCCCTTGAGCAGGTGCATATCCTCTACGCCGCCAAAGCGATGCTCGAGCGTAGCCGAGAGGATGATAATGGGCACCTCGGGGTGCTGACGGCGCAGCGTTGCCGCTACATCGGTCCCAAACATGCCGGCACCCAGGTGATAGTCGAGCACCGCGATGTCGATTTTATCCAGCAACGCGGTCGCCTCCTCGATGGTCGAGGCAGTTTCAGTTAAGTAACCGTGCTTGCGCAGAATCGTTGAGCGCAGGACGAGGTTCTCCGGGTGATCGTCGAGCAGGAGTACACGTATCGGCTCAGCGAGCACGGCGACCGGTCCTGAAGAAGAGCGGAAATTTCCAATGTCTGTATCGTCAGCCATGTGTCACGAATTCAGTTACTTGGATGCAATGATTCTATGCAAGGGAAGTATAGGAAAACTCAGTCTGCGGGGGTAGAAAAACGTTCTCCTTGATTTAGATCAATAAACCCGGCGCGATTGTTGCAACTTTATCGAAACAAGTTGTTGATTTGTGTCGACTCGTCACACAAAGCGCCGGGTATGGTCACCAAGCTTCTGAATTTTCAGGACAATCGATTGTTTCCGCCGTTCCCGCTTAACAAAAAATCACGCGGCTATTTTTCGACCGGGTGGTAACAGCCCCAGCCATTGCCGGATCGCGGGAACTCTCGAAAAGATTGTTTTCTCGAGGATGACGATCAGGATGAGGGATTCCGCCATGGCCGGCAGGTAGATCGCGAGCGCGATGATGACTGCGGTAACCGTGAATGTCCAGCGCGGCCGGGTCAGCGGAATGGGCGCTCCGAGGACTCCGACGGCCCGGCGTCTCCACCACAGCACGGCGGCGCTGAGGCACAGGGTCACCAGGCCCATGGCGGTGGCGACGCTCAGGATCTGGTTGGCGACCCCGAAGAGCTGACCTTCGTGTGCGGCGATGCCGACGCCCATGATGCGATCGATCCACATCCGCTGGCCGAAGTCCTGGCGGGAGAGGATGGCCCCGGTATGCGGATCCATCTGTGCGGTTGTGCGCAGCGGACGGTTCTGCGAGTCGGATCTCACTGTCCAGGGCCCGTGCGGCGTCATCGCGGGCATGACCAGCACCGGATAGGCGAGGTGCAGGCGGCTCGCGGCGGGCACGACGGTATTGAGCATGGCGTATCCGTCGGCGGACATTGCCATCATGGAATGGCCCATGTGCGCGGCGTGCTCTCCCGGCATCGCGGCCATACTGGCCAGACTATTGTGGTTGAGAGCCTCGCGGGCCGCCGTCTCCGACGACCGGCCTGTCGTCCAGTCCTGGCGCGCGACCGCGGTTCCGGTGATGGCGCGTACTTTCTTGAAGTAGCCGCCCCAGCCCTTGGCCCAGGGTAGCCCGGTGAGCAGGAGAAAGAGCGCGAAGGCCGAGACCCAGATTCCGGTGACGGCATGAAGGTCGCGCCAGAAGATGCGGCTGCCCTGCCGGAAACGAACGTAGAGCACCCCGGCTAAGCGCGTCGATTGACGCGGCCACCATAGATAGAGCCCGCTGACGAGCAGGACGATGGCCCAGGAGGCGGCCAACTCGACAATGCGCGAGCCGAAATCCCCGGCGAAGAGCTCGCCGTGCAGCCTAAGAACGATCTGCATGGGGCGCTTCTCTTCATTAATGACTTTGAGCACCTGGAGCGTGACCGGATTCACGTAGACGCGGTATTCGTTCTTGCCGATGCCGGTGATGACGCGGACGGCGTTGTCGGGGCTGGTGGGCAGCTCGTAATCGTGCAGCGTGGAGCCGGGAACGGCTTTGACCGCGGTCTCGGCGATCTGCGCGGGTGTGGCGCGTGGTCCATTAAGGCTCAGATGGTCATAAGGCCGGTCGAGCCAGCGCTCGATCTGCGGTCTGAAAACATAGATCGAACCGGTACAGGCGAGCCAGATGACAAAAGGGATGCAGAAGACTCCGGCATAAAAATGCCAGCGCCAGACGGTGCGATAGAGGCGGCGCGACTGTTCGTCTGCGCCCTGGGGCAATGGGGATTCCATGATTCTCTCCGTGTAGAAAGCAGGCTTGGTTCAGCGGCTCGTTCAGGCGCCGCAAAGGCAGCTAGCCCTGGAGAGAATCTGGCGGTCCGCGCTTCTGGCGGGCCCGGTCCTGGGACACGCGCTGTTGCGAGGCGGTCTGCGCGTGAACAGATGGGTGGTTGACGACAGAGGCGAAAATGGCCTGCGAGGCGGCGAGCCCGAAGTGAGGCAGGTGCGGAACGGCCGCCTGCGCCGGGCAGTACGGGCAGCTCTCGCGCGGAGCGCGCACGGATACCGTTGCGGATCCTGCTTCGGTCATCATGGCCATGCAGTGATGCCGGCCGTCACGGCGGCAGCATGCAGGCAGCGTAGACGCGCTCATCGTCGTGGCCGCAAGAAGCGGCGCGGCGAAGGGCAGACCGAGCAGGGCCAGCAACGCAATGGCAAAAAGCTTACGCAATGGCTTCATTCAAGCATTGCGGATGGAATTGGGCAAGCCTGTCTTGAGAGCGCGGGAAATGTCTCCGGCTCTTGTCAGGCAGGACAATTTCTTTACAGATCCCGAACTGCTTATCGGAATGCTGGCCTGGAGCGAGATATTGTGGGAGCTTGTGCAAACGGCAGGCCGCGGCTTCATCCAAGCCAAGCCATGCCCTGCCAGTTATGTCGATACGATCTAGTTAGCAGCGCTTAACCAGATCCTCGCAGCCTCTACCGCTTCAAATACGGCTACAGCTGCAAGCACGATCTTCCACACACCAGCGTTGTTCTTGAACCAGTCGAAAATCGTAGGCACGCAATCAGTCTCCTGGGTTGGGATAGTGACTTCCGCAGCCTGAGGGCTGGCGAAGTCCTCATGCATGCAGTGTGCCGGATGCAGGCAGGGGCGGGCCTTGATAACGATCAACGAACGCGCAGGAATTGCGAGAGGATCGGAGAATTCAGGATAGTGCGATCGCCTGATCGGGATGGGAGTACACGCTGCGCAGATAGTTGTCGATGGAACGCGCGGAACTCTCCACATGCATCCGTTCGTCGGCTGTAAGCCTGGGCAGCGGTGCGGCGGTCCATCCTGCGCGTGTGAGGTGAATAGGAACGCCGCAGATTCCTTCGAGTCCGAGAGACTCGCCCTGGAGCGAAACCTGTCCGTGCACGCGGACGTGATGGTTCCTGATTGTCGCGGCGAGACAATGCAGGGTTGCATTCGCCGTAGCGTTCGGCGTCGAGTGCATGGTGTGGCCGGTGATCATGGGCTCGACCATAATGCGTGCATCGGGCAGCGCCTTTCGAGCGGCCTCGTAAGCCTCGGCGATCTCCTCGGCAAGAAGCAGTTCAGCGACCTGCTTTTGCAGGGCTATTACTCTGTCCATCAAAGGGCTGGCTGCGCTGAGGTCCTTCAACTGCGAGAGCACGCCGTGCAGCGCCGGATCCATGAACTTAAGTTCGACGGTGCTCCAAAGGGGAACCATGGCCTGGCCGTGTTCGCCGAGCACGGAGGCCCGGATATCGTGGCGGCTGATTCCGAGATCTTTGGCGATCGCACGCGCAAAGCGCAGCGAGTCCTGCTGCGCACCCATTCCAAAAACGCGATGCCGGCCCAGCCTGCTGGAGAGAACCTGTACCGCGAGTTCGACGGGATTGCTTACGACAATAAAGATGGACCCGGGTACATGTGCGGCGCATGCATCCGCGATCTGCTCGAAGATGGGAAGATTCGCAGAGCCCAGCAGGCGCCGGTCCATCGCCTTCGCCGAAATGGTGCCTCCCGCGCACACGACGACGATGTCTCCGTCCACGTCCTCTATCTCCGGGACTACTTCGATGTCGACTCTCTCCTGGTCGAAGGCATCGAGCAGGTCGGTTCGGGTTGCAAGCAGCCTGGCGGTGCTTGCCGGCACGCCTCGACCTACAAGCTGCAGGCGGTCATTCGCGCCGAGCAGATCGCTGCGAAGAATGTGAGTCGCCAGCGTGCTGCCGACAGCGCCCGAAGCGCCAATGATGGAAATGGAAATCGACATATCGTCCTCGCGGAGGAGTAAGTATCCGGTATCTGCCAAGACCTTAGAAGATACGCAGCGAAGAAGAAACAGGAATCACTACACAGAGGACCGTGTGGTTCCACATGGCCGCTGTGTGAGCAAGTCTGGTGTTTCGAATTTGAGACATAAGAGGGAAGATATTTCCACATCTCAAAAGCGAGATATGGGTACCCGGTGGGCCGCCTGTCCCCGGTTTAGCCGGGCGTGGAAGAATGGAGGACATGCCATCCAAGAGAAAAGGGAACAAGCGGGACGCCATTCTGGACGCGATGCTTGATGTTGTGGTGGAGCGGGGCTTCCATGAGGCTCCGATGTCGCTCATCGCAGAACGTTCGGGCGCGAGCACAGGAGTGATCTATCACCACTTCGCGAGCAAGGAAGAGATCATACAGGCCGTGTATGAGCGGACCCGCCTGCTGAAGACGGAGGAATTTCTTAAAGGCTACTCGCCTGAGATGGATGCGAGGGATGCGTTTCTTCACGTGTGGGCGAATTGCTATGAGTTTTATCGAAAGCACCCTCGCGAGATGCGCTTCATGGAGCAGTACGCGCTTGCCGGCTTTCCCTGCGTTTCGGATCCGAAGGCCGCGGAAAACCAATTCTTCCGGCGTTTTCAGAGTCGTGCGAAGGGCGGCGTTCTGAAAGACTGGCCGCAGGAGATTTTGCAGGAGATGACGCTCGGGCTGGTAGCGCGGCTTGCCCAGAGTCCTCGCAAATGGAAGCCAGCTACCTTGCGCGAGGTCGCGGAACAGACGTGGGAGTCAGTCAAGGCAGATTAAAAACAGAACGAACGTTCGGTTTGTCCTGTATAGTTTTCTCATGAGTGAAGACCTTGTACTCGTTACGGGTGGCTCGGGCTTTGTCGCGGCGCACTGCATCGTGCAGCTGCTGAACGCAGGCTATCGGGTCAGAACTACGGTGCGTTCGCTGGCGCGCGAAAAAGATGTGCGGGCGATGATCCGTGAGGGCGGAGCCGGGAGCGCGGAGAAGCTGTCATTCGCAGCTGCCGATCTGATGGCCGATGAAGGCTGGCTCGAAGCAGCGCAGGGATGCAGATATGTGCTGCATGTAGCGTCACCCTTTCCGGCGGCGGTTCCGAAACATGAAGATGAGTTGATCGTCCCCGCACGTGAAGGCACCCTGAGGGTGCTGCGCGCTGCTCGCGATGCTGGCGTGAAGCGGGTGGTGGTGACCTCATCGTTCGCGGCGATCGGCTACGGTCATCCGGCGCAGGATGCACCTTTTGACGAGACGATCTGGACAAACGTCGGCGATCCGAAAGTGAGCGCGTACGCGAAGTCGAAGACACTGGCGGAAAGGGCGGCGTGGGAGTTCATCGCCACGGAGGGCCGGGGACTGGAGCTTTCGGTGGTCAATCCAGTCGGCGTCTTCGGGCCTGCGCTGGGCGCGGACTACGCGACATCCATCATGCTGGTGCAGCGCATGATGGATGGATTCCCGGCGTGTCCACGGATCTCGGTCGGCCTGGTCGACGTACGCGATGTTGCCTCATTGCATCTGCTGGCGATGACCGATCCTGCAGCGAACGGGGAACGCTTTCTTGCCGTAGCTGAAGACTTCATCTCGTTGCTTGATGTCGCGAAGATTCTGAAGAGGCGCATGGGTGAGTCGGCAAGGCGAGTGCCTACGAGGGAGGCTCCCAACTGGTTGCTGCGCGTGGGTGCGCTTTTCGATCCGAGCGTCAGAGGGATTCTGCCGGAGCTGGGCAAGAAGAAGAATGCGACGAGCGCCAAGGCTCAGCGCGTGCTTGGTTGGAGGCCCCGTTCCAATGAGGAGTCGGTGGTTGCTTCTGCTGAAAGCCTTGTCAGGCTTGGGTTGTTGAAGGATAGCAAGCGCTGATTGTGGCTGTTCCCCACTCAAGCCCAAAGGCGGGCTTGAATGGGCCACCCGTCGTTTGTTGTGGCTTAGTGTCCCATCGATTCTTCGGGCGCGGCTTTTCTCGGTGGCGGCTTGCGCATGATGAAGGGTAGCGGGATGAGGCAGGCGATCATCACGCTGAGAGCCCAGAAGGCGTTCTGGTAGCTGAGCATAGAGGATTGCCGCAGCAGAGTTTGCCAGGCGCGGCCCACGGCGAGTTGCTGAGCGGAGTCGGCGGTGTGGCCGAGCTTTATCAGCGCGTTCTTCGTGGTGTCGAGGTAGAGCATGTATCGCGTTCCACCGGCGACGACGTGCGAGCCGAGTGTCTGCTGGTGGGTCTGCTGGGTGCGCTGCAGGAAAGTGGTCAGCATGGCGGTGCCGACCGATCCGCCGAGGTTGCGGGCGAAATTCGAGAAGCTGGAGATCTGGTTGTTCTTATCGCGCGGCACGCCCACGTAGTTCAGCGTGCTGATGGGGATGAAGATCAGCGACAGGCCCATCACCTGGAGGCTGCGCATGATGACGATTTCACTGAAGCTGGCGTCGAGATCGAGCCGTGTGAGGTTGTAGAGGCCGAGCGCAGTGACGGTGTATCCGATGGCGACGAGCATGCGCGCGTCTTTCACCTTGCCGACCAGCCGCCCGGCGACCGGCATCATGAACATGAGAACCACCGCTCCCGGTGACAGAGCCATGCCTGCGCGCTCGGCGGTGTAGCCCATCAGTGATTGCAGGAACTGCGGAATAAGTACCGTCGAGCCGAACAGCACCATGCCGAGAACGAACTGCAGGAAGACGGCGGTGCCGAAGTTGCGATTCCTGAGCAGCTTGAGATCGACGATGGGGTCGGGATGCCGCCACTCCCACCAGACGAAGAAGATGAGCGTGACTGCGGCAAGAATGGCGAAGGTGGTGATCATCTGATCGCCGAACCAGTCCTTCTCCTGACCCTTGTCGAGCACGAATTCGAGGCAGCCGACGCCGGTGGCGACGAGGCCGAGGCCGGTGAAGTCGACGGACTTCTTCTGTAACTGCTGCTGTTTCTTTTCTTCGATGAGATACGGCGGGTCTTCGACGAGGCGGTTGCTCAGGTAGAGCGAGAGCAGGCCGACGGGCAGGTTGATGAAGAAGATCCAGTGCCAGTTGAAGTTGTCGGTAATCCATCCGCCTAATGTGGGACCGATGGCCGGCGCGCAGACTACTGCCATGCCGTAGACGGCAAAGGCCTGCCCTCGTTTCTCGATGGGGAAGGTGTCAGCGAGGATGGCCTGTTCGCTTGGCGCCAGTCCGCCGCCTCCGATGCCCTGGAGCACGCGAGCGAGGATAAGAAAGGGAAGCGTGGGTGCAACGCCGCAGAGCAACGAGCAGGCAGTGAACAGGATGACGCAGCTCATGTAGAAGCGCTTGCGTCCCATGCGTGCCATCAGCCATCCGGAGATGGGAAGAATGACGGCGCTCGAAACCAGGTAGCTGGTCAGCACCCAGGTGGCTTCGTCCTGGCTGGCGCCGAGCGACCCGGCGATGTGCGGTAAGGCTACGTTGGCGATGGAGGTATCGAGCACCTCCATAAAAGTGGCGAGGGTGACGGTTAACGCGATCGCCCAGGGATTGTGGCTGGGCTTCCAGTCATGAAAATTTGCTGACGGCGGCAACGGTTCCTACTGCTCCAACACTGTGATTGTGTCAGTCTGAAGTTGGTTTGAGCGATGGGCATTGGATGTTTTACCGATGGCGCCGATGCAGGAAATTTTTTGCGGCTAAGATCGGCGACAGATGTGCTTTAACCATCTGTGATTCGAACCAGCCCAGACCGATGCTGATCGCCTGAGGTCTTTCTTTCAATTTGCTTCAATTCTGATACGCTGCACATGCCATAGGCCCTCTTATCTGGATTGCGACTTTAGGACAGGGGCGGGTCCTGTTATGCCGCCTGAATAGCGAGCGGAGGTTTCATGTCTCTCTTCACCTACGGGATGCTGTTGCTTCAGGCAATAACGCTTCTAACAATCGGCTGGATGATTAAACAATATTTCCCTTCCTACTTCTCCGAAAAAGGAAAAAATCTTGCTACGAAAGAAGATATTGGCCGCATCACGGCGGAAGTGGAGAAAGTGCGGCTCGTCTATGCAACTGATCTGGAGACGACCAAGAACGAACTGCAGCGGGGAATCGAGCGTACAAGACACGATCTATCGCTAGCCCTGGAAGCTTCGAACCGGTACGAGAATTTAAGAGTGCAGGCCTATGTCGACTTTGTTCGGGCCGTGGGCGGATTGGCCGTGTCCCAGCGTAACGAGGATGCATCGGAAGAGCGAAGGTATTCAGCACAAGTTGCCGAAGCGAAGGTCCGGATTGCTATCTACGGAAGCAAGGAGGTCGCGGAACAGTTGGGGTATTTCTTTGCGAAGTATGGCGCGTTGACGAGTCAGGAAGCGATGCTTTCCTTCATGAACGCTATCCAGCAAATGCGCGAAGAGAGTGTTTTGCCATCCGAACAGGTAGAAACGAACGTCATCGGCCAACTGCTGTTTTGAAAAGCACTAAGGCTGCGCGCTACCGTGGTCTTACGGATCGCGGTATTCGCGCTTTTTCAGCTCGACGATCGCCTGGGCGTGGCCCTGCTGCGCGGCCTGCCGTATCCAGTGACGGGATTGCACGTAATCATGTTCGACGCCCTGACCGATGGCATAGAAATGTCCTAGCTGAAACTGCGCTTCGGCATTGCCGTGTTCGGCGGCCTTGCGATACCACGCGGCAGCCTGCGCATCGCTGCGCGGCACACCGAGTCCGAAGCTGTAGAGTTCGGCGAGCTTAAGCTCGGCATCGGCGAACCCTTGTGCAGCGGCGAGCCGGTACCAGCGGGCAGCTTCGGCGTTGCTTGCTTCGACGCCTTCTCCCTTGCGATACATGAGGCCGAGATTGTATTGCGCCCAGGCGAGCTTGCTGTGGGCCGCGCGCTGGCACCATGCGAAGGCTTCCGTGTAATTGCCGGCGGCGTAAAAGCGAAAGCTGAGATTGGCCTGTGCATAAGCGTGGCCCTGTTCCGCGGCCTTACGCTCCCACTGTGTGGCCTGCGTTTCGTCCGCCGGCAATCCCTTGCCCTCGTCGAACATGGTGCTCAGCATGTACTGGGATTCAGAGTGACCCTGTTCGGCTGCGAGAAGAAAACTGTTCGCGGCCGCGGTGAAGCTGCCGGCGTTGTAGTCGGCGATTGCCTGGAAGTAATGCGGGTTCGATGCCGTGCTGGCCGCGTCGCGGCGGCCACGAGCGATGATGCTGGAGCGCGAAGAGTTGAGCGACAGTGCGGCCCCGGTGGGAATGTGCTGCAGCCCGCCCTTGTTGTTATCGCCCATGCGCGCCGATCTGGCGTTCGACCATCTCGAAGCGATGCTGCGCTTCGGCAACCTGCTCGCGAAGGCTGGTGGCTAGCTCGGTAAGCAGGTCGCGGTGTTCGCGCTCAGCGGCTTCGGCTTCGAGAAAGAGCTGTGCAATCTCGCTTGCGAGCAGAGAGTGTTGTTCGGCGTCGAGGATGGCGATGTCGCGCTCCGCGTGCTGGATCTGGCGCGAAAGGCGAAGATGTTCGGCGGCTGCGTCATCGCTGGCCGCCTTGCCATGAATCTCGATCTGGTCGTCGAGCAGGCGCTGCAGCATGTCGATGTCGCCGCGGCTGTAGGCCTGGTTGGCGCGGGCCATCAGGAGCGTGAAGTATTTCTGCTCGGCACTGTCGCGTGCGAAGTCGGGATGAATGCGGCGTGCGACCTCGCGAAAGAGTGACTTGAGGCTGGGCGGCGCTTCAAAGACTTCAGCGGTGTGCGCTTCGCCGAATGCGGCATCGTGCGTTTCCTGCGCCCGCTGGCGAGCTTCTTCGGCGCGGTTGCGCGCCGACTCCGAATCGTAAAGGTCGACTTCGCGTTCGGCGATGCGTGCCTCGATGTCATCGAGATCCGCATAAAGAATGCCTACCTGGCGAAGGTAGCGGCTCTCGAATGCCTTCAGCTGTGCGCGGAGCTGCGCAAGCTCTGCCTCGCGCTCGGTGAGCCGGTTGCGAACGGCTGCGAGCTGCTCGCGCTTGTTGAGAAGCGCGGCATTATCCGGGGTCTGCTGCAGGATGATTTCGGATGGCATGCGGCTCTTCCAGTTTAGCGTAGAAGAGCCGCGTTTTTCGCCGTGCCATGCGATGTGAGCTAGAAGGTGAAGACCGCTCCGAAGTCGGGGAAGATCCCCATCTGGTTCTGAGCGACGATGCATGCGTTCACCGACTTCTCGCATGCGCCCGTGAGGTCATAACGTGGCAGCCAGGCCATGCCGAGGAAGTTCTGCCGGTCGAATGCGTTTTGCAATCCGCCATAAAGGCTCAATTGCCTTGTTCCGAAGGAGAAGATGCGGTTCGCTCGAAAATCTAGGCGGCTGTAGAACGGAGCCCGCTCCGCGTTGATGTGGCTCAGGTCATACACCGGCCGGTTCTGCACGGTTGAGGCTGTGGGGAGAAATGGAGTGTACGGACGGCCCGTCGTGTATTCATACCGCCAGGAGAGGCCGTATCTGCGGGCGAAGGTGTAGCGGCCGGCAGCATTCAGCACAAACGGATAGTCGAAGTTGCCGGGCCGGTAGATGCCATCGAGGCCTGTGAACTCGTTCTTTGCGAGCGAAGCGTTGACATGCAGCTCGAGGTGCGGATTGAGCCTCATATCGGTCGAAAGCTCCACGCCCTTTGCATAGCCGCGCCCCTGGCTGGTGAAGGGAAGCCATATGAACTCTTCGCCAAGTGTGTCGACCATGTTTGCCAATGACAGGGAAGGGTAGTCCGTGGAAACCGGGTAGCTGCCGTATTCCTTGCGATAGACTTCCAGGTTGACGGCAATGTCCTGCGCGACGTTCCAGCGGAGTCCGGCGGTGTAATGAGTGACCTTGATCGGTTCGAGAAACCTGTTCTGACTGTAGGAAGTGAGTTGGAGAAAAGGCGGAAGCTGGCGGTATTCGCTGAAGCCCGCGTGCAGATTCACTTTGTCGGTTAACTGCAGTGCTGCTCCCAGCCGGGGCGTGGCGGTCAGGTGACTTCCGAAAGCAAATTGTTGCAGCCGCCCCCCGCCATCGAAGGACCACTTCCCAAGCGTCTTGGTAGCCTGCACGTAATAGCCTGTTTCGCCGGTCCAGAAGTGTGGATAGAAAGATGTGGCATCGGAACGAGAGGGATCCGGACTCAGAGGTGATTGCTCTCCGTAAGGCTGCGCCACATCGTAGTCGATGCGATACACGTGGCCCGATGCACCGAAGGCCAGAGACAATCCCGAATCGGATGTGTGATAGCCATCGTAGCGGAGGTTCGTGACGCCATCGTGGGTCAACTGCGAGTAGACAGGCGTCAACGGAGTTGTGATCGTGTTGTAACCGGGAAGAGGAAAGTTATTGAAAAGCTGATCCTCCTGATGAATCGTCTCGTCGTCTTCAGAGTCGCTCAATGTCCAGACCCCAAAGCTCTGCGGCGAATAGGTGTGGCGCCAGCGAACTCCGTTCGTAAATCGCCAGCCGCTGTATTGCATATTGATTGTGCTGGTCTCGGCCTTGTCGTCGTTGGTGGGAGTGATGTTCAGTGAATCGAAACCCCCGAGGCTGTCGATCGACACCTCGTCTGCTGAAGTAGGATTCCACTCCGCGCGGCTGAAAGCGTTGGTGTAGATTGGGACGCCATTCAGGCCGATGTCGTTCGTGAATAGATTCAGCAGGCTGCGATGGGCTGTGATCAGAAGCGATCCGTCGCCTTTGAACGATGTCTGGCGTATGAAGCCTGTTCCCACGAAGCCGATATCCGCAGCGGTGTATGTGCGATCGTTTGCGAACTCGCGCGAATGAATGGAGATGACGGAAGAAAGCCTCTCTTCATAACTGGAGTCGTATCCGCCGGTCTGAAAATCGATGCTGTTGATGGCAGAGCTGTCGATCATCGATACCAGGCCGCCAGTAGTCGCACCGGTTTCAATCTGGTTGATGTTCGGGACTTCAATGCCGTCGACCAGGTAAAGGTTTTCAATCGGGTTGCCGCCGCGCACCAGCACGTCGTTGCTCAGGTCGCTGTTAAAGACCACGCCGGGAAAGAGCTGCAGGTAGCGCGAGAGATCGCTGTATGTGCCTGCGGATGACTCGATCTGTTTTGACGTGGCGTGATACTGGGTTGTGGCAACGGCCGGTTTGGTGTTGGTATCGTCCTCACTGTTCACCGTTACGCTGCTCTGGACGACAATCGGCAACGCCGGTTGTTGAGCGGCCGGCGCCGGAGCAGAGCCCGCGGGCACAGGAGCATCCGGATAATTAGCCGATGAGTTATCGGTATTTTCACCGCGATGGCCCTGGGTCGCAGGACGGCTGCCAGTGTTCTGGCAGAAAAGGGTTGGAGCAAGTAGAGACCAAGTCACGATCACGAGTGGCAGAATTGGCGTCCTCAGAAGATCCTCCTCTGCTCGTTGCATTGCGCAAGCGAGACAGTGATCAATAGAGAGTCAGAACGACGCAGGATTCAAACAACACAAATCGGAAATAGGAGTGCAAAAGAGTGCTACTAAAGCCCAACTGGATTTCATTCTGATATGCGCATGCAGAGATTGCGTTGATGCTTGTCAAGGCGAGAGGCCTTCATTTCAACGCGGGTGATATTCGTGTCGAAGAGATAGTAAAAATTTCATGAATGCCGCGATCGACCATGCTCAGCGGCTGCGACATATATATAGGCCGGACTACTTATATGAGCTGAACGGAGCACGCCGGACTGGTTTTACGGAGAAGGACCGCGCTGTCTTTCGGATCTCAGGCGGGAAATCCAAAATTGCCCATCGTCGCTGCGCAGTGGTAGGCTGCTGTCTGCTTTTAACCCTATCGTTCCGGAGTGATCCACTTACATGCAGACGACTTACAACCAGTTGCCGCTGCCCCAGGGCGGCGAAGCGATTCAGTATGCTGATGGAAAGTTCACTGTCCCCGACCATCCCATCATCCCTTTCATCGAAGGAGATGGCACGGGCCGCGATATCTGGCGGGCTTCGCAACGGGTCTTCGATGCAGCCGTCGAGAAGGCTTATGGCGGCAAGCGTTCGGTGAAGTGGTTCGAAGTGTATGCAGGCGAGAAGGCTTTTCGCGAATTCAAGACCTGGTTGCCCGATGACACGGTGAGTGCGGCGCGCGATCTGCGCGTGTCGATCAAGGGACCGTTGACGACGCCGGTGGGCGGAGGCATCCGTTCACTCAACGTCGCGTTGCGGCAGATTCTTGATTTGTATTCATGCGTGCGTCCTGTGAAGTATTACGCAGGCGTGCCCAGCCCGGTGAAGCATCCGGAAAAGCTGGACGTGGTGATCTTTCGCGAGAACACGGAAGATGTTTATGCGGGTGTGGAGTTCCGCGAGGGCACTCCAGAAGTGAAGAAGCTCATCGACTTTTTGAACAACGACCTGCTCAAGGGCGGCAAGAAGAAGGTTCGCGAAGACTCAGGCGTGGGCATCAAGCCGATCTCGATCACCGGCACGAAGCGGCTGGTGCGCCGCGCGATCGAATACGCGCTGGAGTACGGCCGCAAGTCTGTGACGCTGGTACACAAGGGGAACATTCAGAAGTTCACCGAGGGCGCCTTCCGCGAATGGGGATATGAAGTTGCTGTAGAAGAGTTTCGCGAGCAGACGGTGACGGAGCGTGAGAGTTGGATCCTCGGCAATGTCGAGGCGAATCCGAAGCTTACAGTTGAAGAGAATGCTGCGCTGATCGAGCCTGGGATCGAGTTCGGCTCAGACGACTTCCGCAAGGAGCTATATGCCGAGGTTAAGCATGTGCTCGATACCATCGGCAAGTCGCACAGCAACGGTCAGTGGAAGAAGAAGGTGCTGATCAACGACCGCATCGCCGATTCGATCTTTCAGCAGGTGATCATTCGTCCGGAAGAGTATGCGATTCTCGCATGCCCGAACCTGAACGGAGACTACATTTCGGACGCCTGCGCGGCGCAGGTGGGCGGACTCGGCATCGCTCCGGGTGCAAACATCGGGGATGGGTTTGCGGTCTTCGAGGCGACACACGGCACGGCTCCGAAGTATGCGGATAAGGATGTGATCAATCCGGGCTCTGTGATGCTGTCGGGCGTGATGCTCTTCGAGTTTCTCGGATGGAAAGAGGCCGCGAAACTGATCGAGTCGTCGATGGAGAAGACGATCCAGCAGAAGTTCGTGACTTACGACTTCGAGCGCCAGATGCAGGGCGCGACGAAGGTCAAGACGAGCGAATTTGCTACGCGGATGATCGAGAATATGTAGATCGTGCGAACCCACCTATGACGATGGGACTGTCATGGGTGGGGCACCCGGCACCCGGAACCGCAGCTGTGTTTTCCCACGTCTCAAAATCGAGACGTGGGGCGCACGCATCCACGTTGTCTATTTCAGGTCGCTGCCGCTGTATCTTCTGGACATTTCCGTGGTTGGCTTCCACCCTCGATGTTCGTAGATGGGTCTGCCCATCTCTGTCGCATGTAAGACTGCATAAACGAGGCCTCTGCCCTGGAACTCCTTGTCTGCTGCATCGAGCAGGGCTTTGGCGATGCCCTGGCCACGAAACTCCGGTTCCACGTAGACGTTGAGGATGTATCCGCGGCGGTGGTCGGTGGGATGCGAGGCGTGCGGCGGCCAGTCCAGTTCCATCAGCCCGGCTCCTCCGATGGTTTTTCCTTCGACTTCAGCCATGAATCCGAAATAGCGTCCGTCGAGCAGGCGCGGTTCCAGCCATGCGCGGAAGGGAGCCTCCATTGCCTGCAGCGTCGATTCATCTGTCCCCATGTCCCGAAACATGGCTTCACGATGATGGCAGATGGCGTCGATGTCGGAGGAAATCAACGGGCGCAGGCGAAACATCGCTGGATTGTAGCAAATCGATTGATATGAGCCAGTGGCTCGGCCGCGCGAGTACACTGGATGGCATAGGAGAGATTTATCCATGCGTAAGAAAGTGACTATCGTTGGAGCGGGGAACGTCGGAGCGACGGCTGCTCACTGGATTGCAGCCAAGGAACTTGCCGATGTGGTCCTTCTCGACGTGGCCGAGGGGATTCCGCAGGGCAAAGGGCTTGACCTGCTCGAAGCGATGCCGATTGAGAAGCGCGACTGCCAGATCACCGGCACGAATGATTATGCCGACACGGCCAACTCTGACATTGTGGTCATCACGGCAGGCATTCCGCGCAAGCCGGGCATGAGCCGCGACGACCTGCTGCAGACCAACTTCAAGATCATGTCGGACGTGGTGGCGAAGGTGATCGCCAATTCGCCGGACACGATCATCATCGTCGTCTCGAATCCGCTGGACGCGATGGCGCAGGCGGCCTTCCGCCAGGCGAAGTTCAACCGCGAGCGCGTGATCGGCATGGCCGGCGTGCTCGATTCGGCACGCTTCCGCACCTTCATTGCAGAGGAGCTGAAGGTTTCGGTCGAGAACGTCACCGCCTTCGTGCTGGGCGGACACGGCGATACGATGGTTCCGCTGCCGCGCTACTCGACGGTCGCGGGCATTCCCATCACCGAGTTGATCCCCAAGGATCGCCTCGACGCAATCGTACAGCGCACCCGCGACGGCGGCGCCGAGATTGTGAAGCACCTCAAGACTGGCAGCGCTTACTACGCTCCGTCGGCAGCCGCGGTCGAGATGGTCGAGGCCATTCTCAAGGATAAGAAGAAGATTCTGCCCTGCGCGGTGTATCTCGAAGGCGAGTATGGCATCGACGGCTACTATGTCGGCGTGCCCTGCAAGCTGGGATCGCGTGGACTCGAGCAGATCATCGAGATCAAGCTGACTCCGGAAGAAGATGCTGCACTGAAGAAGAGCGCTGAGTCTGTGAAGGAACTCTGCGCCGTAATCGGCGTCTAGGCAGCTACGCTTCGCGCCTAACAACAAGGCCCGCCAAAGGCGGGCCTTGTTGCATTTGCGAGGATGAAGCGGAGTGTTACTCCTTGCCGTCCAGCTTATTCAGCGCCATTGCGAGCTGGGTGTCGTTGTTATAGCCGGATTTTACGGCGCGCTCGCGCCCGGCGGCGGCGATAGCCTCGCGCAGATCGGGGCGGCCGAGATAGAAGCGAGCCTTTTCTGCGCATTCCTCGACTGACGAGAAGAAGATAGCTTCCTTATCTTCTTCGAAAATGGCTTCGTGGCCGGGGGTTCGCACCGCGAACAGGAAGGCTCCGCAGGCGGCGATTTCCACGGATTTATGGCCGATGTCGTCTTCATTCTGCCGGGTCACGAATCCGAGATTGATGCGCGAGCGCCAGATGCCTTCGCGGTATTTTGCGCCCGGCATGTGTCCGCCGAGGGTGATGTTGGCTGGCACCTGCGGCTGGAAGAGCTGCGGCCAGATATTGCCGTTGATGAAAAGAGGCAGGTCGAACTCGGTCGCCAGGCGGGTGAGAAAGGCCGGGCGTTCTTCGTAGGGGTGGCCGATGTAGGAGATCTGACGCGTGCGATCGGCGTCGGTCCACGGAGCCGGCGGCGGAAAGTGAACTTCCGGCGCAAATGAGAAGAGGGTCTTCAGGTGCGGCAGGTTCCAGGCCTGGTAGCGTGCAACGTCGGCATCGCGCACAAGGCAGTGCAGATCGGCGAGCCGGTAGCTGGCGAGGAACTGTCTCCAGATACCGTCATTGCGGTTTCCGAAGGGATTGTCCTGCACGTAGTAGACGATCTTCGCGCCATTGCGCTTGAGGGTTTTGTGCGTTGCCGGAGTGAAGAGGATGGGCTTGTCCATCCATACGACATCGGGCCGGAACTGTTTCGCAGCCTGCAGCAGTGATCGATTGATCGAGGAGACGAGCAGGCCCATGGGAAAGCGCGACTGCACGGTGCGCACGTAATGGTTCTTAGGCACGTGCGCGAGAACATCGAATACCTCGACCTGCTGGCCGAGCCGTTGCAACGCGTTGCAGCGATAGCCCGCGGTCGATTCGGAACCCATGGAGGCGACGTAGAGAATGCGGCGGGGAGCGGGCGGCGAGCCGGTCATGCGCGAAATCCTGGAATGCAATGGGCTAAAGCCTGCCGGAGACCGGCAACATTTTCTTCGAAGCTGAAGTGAGCGATGGTCTTGAGGGAGTTCTGTCCCAAGCGGGCAGCCAGGCCCGGGTCTTCGACGATCGCAGCCAGAGCACTCGAGAGCGCATCGACATCTTTGGCAGGAAAGACGAGTCCGTTTTCGCCGTGATGGACAAGGTCATCCTTGCAGCCGACCTTGTCGCTCACAATCACCGCACGCCCGGCATTCATAACCTCGTTGACGATCAGCCCCCATGGTTCATGGCTCGAAGGCAGAATGAAGGCGTCGCAGAGATCGAAGTAGCGGGGAAGTTCGCCCTGATTTTTGAAGCCGAGCATGCGAATACTGGAGCAGCCGGAAGCCTGGATGCGAGCCTCGACGGCAGCGCGTTCTTCGCCATCGCCGATGATCAGCAGGTAGGCATGAGGATCGACGCCATGTGCAGGCGAGAGTCGCAGGTAGGCTTCGACCAGGTCGATGCAACGCTTGCGGGTCTGCAGCTTCGATGCAAAAAGGAAGACAGGCCGGCCGGGTTCCAGGCCAAGCTCGCTGCGCAGAACTTCGCGCGATGCGGAGGCTTCGCGGCAACGGCTCTGGAAGAAGTCGTTGTCGACGGCATAAGGCGCTTCGAAAACAGGGAAGTTTTCTCCCAGGTAGTAGCGCCAGTATTCCGTGTTCGCTGTTCCTACGGAGAGTATGCAGCGCACCGCCGCGCGCAGGCTGCCCAGCGCTACGCGTTTTGCGGCCAGCTTTGCCTTCGACCTTGGCCGGTCTGAGAGAGCAGAGTCGGACCGAAGGATGACCGGCAGATCATGCGCCCTGGCAACAGCCATCACATGAAGGCAGTTGAGCGTGTGATAGCCATGCAGCCAGACCGCATCGAAATTGCCATTGGTGATGGCGGAATGGATTCCGTAATTTACCGGCCGCGTGAAGGTGAAGCTGTCTCCTTCTCGAACGCTGGGCAGAAAAGAAGATTTGTAACCATCAAGGAGAGGAATATCCCACTTGACCTGTACGTTGCCGAAGCCCTTGTCAGCGTATCCGCGCAGGGAAAGGTCGCTGAAGAAAAAGGTTTCCAGATCGATGTCGGCTTCTGCCGCGATGCGGCGCAGCAGAGGTACCTGGTATTGAATCGGGTGCGAGACGAAGTAGGCAACGCGTGCTCTTCTGCCAGGGGAAAAGGCGTCAGTTCGATGTGCTGAAGTAGGCTTTACTTGCATGGCAGGGAAGGGAGACCGCGATATCGTAAATTTTTGATGCGGTTACGCTACGGCTTTTTACGGATTTTAGCACAGCGACTGGAGCCACCACGGACTCGCGTGCAACAGCCAAGCTCTTCATTCGAAATAAATAACCCTTCTTCAACGCTCTGCTACAATTAGCTTTAAATCGCGCTTGCGCGCACAGTTAAACAGGCGGCATCGATTCGATTGGTCAGCTCACCAGATCAGTAGTTCCCTCCATCATGATTCGATTTCGATATTGCGCAGTAGAGCGTTTGACTGCGGTGTGATTGCACAGTCTATAAAAAGCAATCTTTAAAGTGCGGTTTCAACTTCAGGAGAGAGATGCGATGAGCCAGCCGCTTTCAATCGCTGTTGTAGGGTCGGGATATGTAGGACTGGTTGCCGCTGTTTGTTTTGCGGAGATCGGCCATCACGTGATCTGCGTCGATAACGACGAGTCCAAAGTGAAAATGCTCCGTGAGGGGCGCGTGCCGATTCACGAGGAATACCTCGAAGAACTGCTGAAGCGCAACACCACGAACCCGGTCGAGTTCACGAGTGACCTTGCGAATGCGACGCGTCGTGCGCAGGCCATCTTTATCGCCGTGGGTACGCCGCAGAGCAAGACCGGCAGTGCAGATCTGTCATATGTGGACGCGGTAGCGAGCGAGATTGCCCGGTCGATCGACAGCTATAAGGTCATCGTTGAGAAGAGCACCGTTCCGGTGTACACCAACGAGTGGATTCGCCGCGTGATCGAGCGCAATGGCGTTCCCAAGGAACTGTTCGACATCGCTTCGAACCCGGAGTTCCTGCGTGAAGGTACGGCCGTGGTGGACTTCCTGCATGCCGACCGCATCGTGGTGGGTGCGGAGACTGAGCGCGCCGGTACGCTGCTCAAGAAGATCTACGAGCCGCTGACCAACGGCAGCTATTACAAGAAGGCCGACGCGGTTCCTGGCATCTGCTCGGAAAAGAATCCTCCTCCGATCCTCCTGACCTCGACCAAGGCCGCTGAGATCATCAAGCATGCTTCGAATGCCTTCCTGGCGATGAAGATCTCGTTCATCAACGTAGTCGCGAACATCTGCGAAGCAGTGGGCGCGGACGTGGAAGAAGTTGCAAAGGGTATCGGCAGCGATGGCCGCATCGGTCCGAAGTTCCTGCGTGCCGGCATCGGCTATGGCGGTTCCTGCTTCCCGAAAGATGTGGCGGCATTCCGTTATGTGGCCGAGCAGCTGGGCGTGGACTTCAGCCTGCTGAAAGAAGTCGAGGCCATCAACGAAGAGCAGAAGCGCCGCTTCTTCCAGAAGGTGCGCTCGGCGTTGTGGACATTCCGTGGCAAGCGCATCGGCGTGCTGGGGCTTTCGTTCAAGGGCGGTACGGATGACATCCGCGACTCACCCGCGCTCGACATTGTGCAGCTGCTGGTGAAGGAAGGCTCGACGGTTGTGGCCTTCGATCCCGCAGCGGAAGCGCGCTCGAAGGAAGTGATTCCGCCGTCGGACAAGATGCTTTACGTGGACAGTCCGTATGCCGCGGCACAGGATGCCGACGCGCTGCTGATTCTGAGCGACTGGCAGGAGTTTGCCGACCTCGACCTGAAGAAGCTTCACTACACGCTGCGGTATCCGATCATCATCGATGGCCGCAACCTGTATGATCCGGTCGATATGATCGAGCATGGCTTCACCTACCTGAGCGTAGGCCGGCCTTCACTCTTCCATGCACGCGACGCGGCATCATCATCGCGGCAGCTGCCCTAACCTTTGGACCTCGGAGGCGAAAGCCTCCGGGGATATGCGTTCCAACCGGCACGGCTGAAGCCGTGCCCTGCTTTTTTTAAGAAGCCCTTTCACGAGCCTAATGAAAATACTTCTCGTCTCCAACTACGCGCCTGACGGCCAGCAGAGCATGTTGCGTTATCCGGAGTGGTTGCGTCGCGGCGTCGGCGCGCTTGGCCACGAGGTAGAGATCGTGCAGCCGCCGGTGGTCTTCGGCAAGATGGTGAAGGGGCGGGGCGGTCTTGGCAAGTGGATCGGTTATGTGGACAAGTACCTCGTCTTTCCTCGCCTGCTGCCAGGCAAAGCGAAGGGGTTCGACCTGGTACACATCTGCGATCACTCGAACTCGATGTACCTGAAGGCCACCGGAAAGACTCCGTCCATCATTACGGCACACGATCTTCTTGCGGTGCGTTCGGCGCTGGGTGAGTTTCCCCAGAACCGCACGGGCCGCTCGGGGCAGGCATTGCAGCGCTGGATCCTGCGCGGGCTGGCAGGCGCGAAGCACGTCATTTCGGTTTCGGAAAAGACGAAGCAGGATCTGCTGGCGCTGATCAGGACGCGGCCCGAGGTCTCGGTCATCCACCATTCGCTTAACTGGAAGTTCGAGCCGGCAGCGGGTGAAGAAGTTGCCGCGGTCCGGCGATCGCTGGGCATCGCCGATGGCGAAGAGTACCTGCTGCATGTAGGCAGCAACCAGTGGTACAAGAACCGGGTCGGCACGCTCGAGATCTTCGCGGAGCTGCGGAAGTATCCGCGTTTCAGGAACGTGAAGCTGGTAATGGCAGGCAAGCCGTGGACGCAGCCGATGCGCGATCTCAATGTAGAAGGCGCAATCGAGATGGTCACGCCCTCGAACGAGCAGATTCGCGCGCTTTACTCGGGCGCGATGGCGTTTCTCTTTCCGTCGCTTGAAGAGGGATTCGGCTGGCCGGTGCTGGAGGCGCAGGCCTGCGGTGCTCCGGTGATCACCAGCAACCGCGCTCCGATGACAGAAGTAGCAGGCAGTGCGGCGCTGCTGATCGACCCTGCCGATCCGGAAGGCGCTGCGCAGAAGATCGCTTCGCGGCTCGACGCGGAGCCCGATCTGCTGGCTCGCCTGCGCGAGGCGGGTTACGAGAACCTCAAGCGTTTTGGCGAGGAGCAGGTGATGGAACGTTATGCGGCCGCATACGAGCGCGCAGTGGCGAGAGCTCACGGTGCGGAACGGCGGGCGGGGGTCTAGTTTGTGTAAGCCCATCCATGACGATAAGACCGTCATGGATGGGGCACCCGTATTGCTGAGGTAAGATATCGGCATGCGGCACGCGATCATATGGTTAGCAGGCTTCGTGCTGGTATCAGCGTTGCTGGGCTTGTCCGTTCGCATGGAACTTCGTCGTCGGCCTGTTTCATCCTTCCTGCTCGCGGAAGTTGCGAGTCTTCTCCTCAGCATCCTCTGGTAGATCGTGATTGTTTGCAGTGGCTAAAGCCGCATTTATTCTGCTGCTGTTCGGCACGGCTGAAGCCGTGCCCTGATACAAGGCAAACCAGATCTTACGCAAGCAACGCTGGCCGTCGTACCGCTGTTCGCCGTCCGGCCGAACGGTGCAAGGCTGGCCGCTTCACCGCTACACTGTACTCATGGACATCAAGCGTGTAGGATCGCAGCCTTCTTCGAAAGGCCCTGCAGACTGGTTCACCGGGATCGTCTGGATCACTCCTCTTTTTCAGGCTCCTGATCCGGCTCTTATCGCCGGTGCGAGTGTGACCTTTGAGCCTGGAGCGCGTACTGCGTGGCATACGCATCCGCTTGGGCAGACGCTCATCATCACGGCAGGTTGTGGATGGGTGCAGCGCGAGGGCGGTCCGGTCGAAGAGGTGCGCCCCGGAGACGTAGTATGGTTTGCGCCGGATGAGAAGCATTGGCATGGCGCGACGGCCACGGTTTCGATGACGCACATCGCTCTTCAGGAGCGGAAGGATGGCAAGGTTGTCGACTGGCTGGAGCAGGTGAACGAGGAGCAGTATCGCGGGTAGCACGGCAGGCATCTGTTCGATTCATCACCAAGTAATCGCCACCGTGCAAACTTGCTCTCATGATTCCCGCACGCCGACTCGTCCTTGCCTGCACTGCTGTCTTTGCTGCCTTTACGCTGCACGCACAGCAGGAGAATCCCTTCACGACCCTTATGCGCGAGGCCGCCGCGCACGCTGCACAAAATCATGCTCCCGTGCCTGTACTTTCGCCGATCGATTTCTCGATCGTTACGCTTGCTGAGACAAAGCCGAACCAGGTGATGGTCGATGTGCCTGCGCTGCATGCGATGGGCATAAAGGTCGTGCCGTGGACGACCAACGATTCCGAGTCGATGCGCCGTATCATTCGCACCGGCGTCGACGGACTTATCACCGACCGGCCTGACCTGCTGCGCCGTGTGCTTCGCGAAGAGATCAATAAAGCCACCGGCGCCGAGCGCGAGCGTCTGGAGCACTTCGATGTTTCCGCTCATCGCGGAGGCCGCCGCCTGCGTCCTGAGAACACGCTGCCTTCGTTCGAGAGCGGGCTCGATCAGTTCTCGACCACGCTCGAGACTGACACCGGCGTATCGACGGATCATGTTTCGACCATCTGGCACGACCAGTTCTACAATCCCGAATCCTGCCGGCGCGCCGATGGCCAGCCTTACACGATGGAGAATCGCGTCTACCTTGGCGATATCTCTTCGACCGATGCCGCGAAGACCTTCATCTGCGACAAACTGCGCATTCCGCTCGACCAGACGAACGACCTCGACCTGTCGCCTGTCTCCGTTGCCTTCGCGAAGAAGGAAAGCATGATCAATCCTTATGCCGCGACCAATGTCGATCAGCTCTTCCGCTTCGTTGACTTCTACGTGGAGTACTACCGCAGCGGCCCCGGAAAGAATCATCCTGAAGCCAAGCGCCGCGCCGAGAACGCCGCGCATGTCCGCTTCAACATCGAGACGAAGATCATGCCGGACATCAAGCCCAACGAAGGCATGCAGTTCCCGAGCACCTTCCGAGGAGAGAAGTTGCCGAAGGAACTTTTCGCGCCCAACCATACCGTCGGTCCCGATGTGTTTGTCGAGACGCTGGCCGGCACCATCATGCGCCATCACATGGAAGGCCGCGCCGAGATTCAGAGCTTCGACTTCCGCACGCTGCAGTTAGTCGAAGAGAAGTATCCGAAGATCCCGACCTATTACCTCACACAGGACGCGGCGCTCTTCTATACCAGCTTCCTGCCGGCAACACTTCGCCTGAAGGCGCAGTAACAAATGTTCCGCCCATGGCGATTTTTGTCATGGGCGGAACATCGCAATACAGAATGCGGCTCATATCCAGGAAGCCGGCCGGGCTGTTTGATATTTCGGTAAATCTATCCTCTACCGCAGCGGATTTCACCAGGCTCGCGCATCAAAGTATCAGTACCGATTCATCAGTCCTTTGGAGCATCGTTGGAACCGCGTTCGATCATTCATGTCTTTGGGGAGCCCATAGAAATTCTGGTTTCCAGCACCGACTCGAACTACACCATGTGCGTTGCCATGCAGACCTCGCCGCCCGGCGGTGGACCGCCGCCGCACAAGCACGATCGCGAAGAAGAGACCTTTATCGTACTCGAAGGCGAGTTTGAATTCTTCGATCGCGATAAGTGGGTGCCTTTCAAAAAGGGAGACACGCGCTTCTCGCTGCGCGGTACCTATCATGGCTTCCGCAACGTGGGATCGACACCGGGGAAGATGCTCTTCGTGACAAATGGCGGGGGGCTCGATGAGTATTTCGCCCTTATCTCCAGGCTCAGGCTGCCCGATGACATGGCCCGGCTGATCGAGATCAGCGACAACTTCGGCTACCACTATCTGCCCGCTCCCGAATAGACCCGATAGCTACTCAACCGTGACACTCTTCGCGAGATTCCTCGGCTGGTCTACGTCGCAGCCTCTTTTTACAGCGATGTGATAAGCGAGCAGCTGCAGGGGAACAACTTCCAGCATGGGCAGCAGGAGCTCCGGCGCGGCAGGGATGTGAATGGTGTGCTCCACCAGTTGCTGGATCTCCGTATCGCCTTCTGTAGCGATGGCGATCACGCGGCCGCTGCGCGCCGTAACCTCCTGGATGTTCGAGAGGGTCTTTTCATATTTGAGGACGCTGGCCGGATCGGCCGGGTCCTTCGTGGCGATACACGCGACCGGCAGTGTCTCATCGATGAGCGCATTAGGTCCGTGCTTCATCTCGCCGGCGGGATAGCCCTCAGCGTGAATGTATGAAATCTCTTTCAGCTTTAGCGCGCCTTCAAGCGCGATCGGGTAATGAATGCCGCGGCCGAGGAAGAGGAAATCGCGCGCGGTCGAAAACTCCTTCGCGAGGTGGGCGCACTGATCGTCGACGGAACGGAGAGTGTCTTCGAGCTTTTGCGGAATCCTGGCTAACTCGTCTACGTAGTGCCGGGATTGCGTTTCGGTAACGAAGCCGCGTTCCTGCCCGAGGTAGAGCGCCAGGGTGAAGAGCGCGGCGAGCTGCGCAGTGAAGGCCTTGGTGCTGGCCACTCCGATCTCCGGACCCGCGTTTGTGGTGATAACGCCCTGTGCCTTGCGGGTGATCGCCGAGCCGACGACATTGCAGATGGCAAGCGTGGGCGTGCCTTTGGAGATCATCTCCAGCTGAGCGGCAATGGTGTCGGCGGTTTCGCCTGACTGCGTAATGAGCAGGCCGAGCGCCCCGGGGATGGGATCGCGGTAGCGATATTCGCTGGCGTAGTCCACATCGACGGGGAGACGCGCCAGGCGCTCGATCATGAACTTTCCTGCGAGCCCCGCGTGCCACGAGGTGCCGCAGGCGGCGATGGTCATAGTCGCCGCCTGTTGCAGAAACGACTGCGAGATGTGGAGGTCGGGCAGGTAGACGCGGCCCGAGTCGAGCGAGACGCGGCCCAGCGTGGTGTCGCGGACTGCGCGGGGCTGCTCGTTGATCTCCTTGAGCATGAAGTGCTTGTAGCCGGCCTTTTCGGCCTGGATAGGATCCCATGTAATGCGCTGCGGCGTGCGCTGGTGCGGAGCGCCTTCGAAGTCGGTGAACAGGACCCCCGAGCGGGTGAGAACAGCAACCTCGCCGTCGTTGAGAAAAACGATATCGCGGGTGTGATGGAGGATGCCGGGCACGTCTGATGCGAGAAAGTATTCGCCCTCGCCGATGCCGATTACAGCAGGCGGTCCGGAGCGTGCGGCGACCAGCTTGTCGGGCTCGCGCGCCGATAGCACACCGATCGCGAAGGCCCCGCTGAGGCGCTTCACGGCGCGGCGCACGGCCTCTTCGAGCGGGATCGAGGATGGGGGCGAAACGACAATGGCCTCAGCGGTATTCGCGGCGGTGGTAGTGGCATCGGTTCCATTGGTGTCAGCCGCGTTGTGGCGGGCTATTTCCAGCTCGTCTTCGATCAGGTGCGCGATGATCTCGGTATCGGTTTCGCTGGCGAAGCGGTGGCCGCGTGCCATCAACTGTTGCTTGAGGAGGAGATAGTTCTCGACGATGCCGTTGTGTACGACCACCAGGGAGCCGCTGCTGTCGCGGTGCGGATGCGCGTTCTCCTCGGTTGGGCGGCCGTGTGTGGCCCACCGGGTATGGCCGATGCCGTAGGTGCCGTGCAGCGGCCGTTCCAGAAGAACCTTCTCCAGGTTGCCAAGCTTGCCGGGTGCGCGGCGAACCTCGAGCAGCGAAGGATTTTGCGCGCTGCCCGCGACTGCAATTCCAGCGGAGTCGTAGCCGCGATACTCCAGCCGGCGCAGCCCTTCGACGATAAGCGGAACGACTTCCTTGGGACCGATATAACCGACGATTCCACACATGAGGATGAGTCTAACGCCGGGAAACGCAAGGTCAATGAAAAGATGGGGAGTTTTTACGCCTTCGCTGCTATTTGGATGAAGGGGATTTTGACGCCGGCGCAGGCTGGATGACCAGCCATGCGACGAAGCCACTCAAGGCGGCAAGACCCGTCGCGATCCAGATCACTGCACGGTAACCGCTCAGGAAGGATGCGGTGACCGCTTGCTGCACTCTCGAATCGGGATTGTGCATGGCTGCAAGCTGAGGGCGCGCGGCGTCGATCAGGGTACGAGCTTCGGGGCTCAATGCCAGTTGTGCGAGGCGCCCGTCCAGCGAGCGATTGAAGATCGTGACCAGGATCACTCCGAAGACCGCGACCGCCAGCAGGGAAGCGAGGCGGGAAACCGCGTTGTTGATTCCCGAGGCCAGTCCTGACTCCGATTCCGGAACGGCGTTCATCACGGTCGTAGTGAGAGGAGCAACGCTGATGGTCATGCCCAGACCCATGACTACAACCGCAGGGAAGAATGAGGTCCAGTAGCTGCCGTTCTGCGGAGCGAGCGCGAAGAGAGCGACGCCGCAGGCTGCGACCAGGGGCCCAACAGTAAGCGGAATCCGCGATCCATAGCGCGCAACCAGGCCGCCGGTCCAGCGCGACAATCCAAACATGATGGCGATGAATGGCAGAAACGCCGCCCCTGCTTCAGTCGCCGTATAGTGCTGGATCTGGATGAGGTCCATGGGAAAGAAGAACAGCAGGCCGCCGAGAGCCGCATAGAGAAACAGTGTCAGCAGGTTGGCGCCGGTGAAGTTGCGCGACCGGAAGAGTTCGAGCGAAACCATGGGGGATCGGGACCAGTGCTCGACGGCCACAAACGCCATCAGCGCGACCGTGCCTGCAACGGCTGCGGGCACAACGCCGTGGCCGCCATGGCGAGCACGTGCAGGCCACTCGATCAGTGCATACGTCAGGCCGCCAAGTCCGAGCGTCACCAGCAACGCTCCCGGCCAGTCCACGCGATGCGAGGCGTTTTCGTTACGGCTCTCCGGCACTTTGGCAGAAAGCAGGATGACCGCGAGAGCAAGCGGCAGATTCAGGAAAAAGACCCAGCGCCAGGTGGAATATTCGATCAGCCAGCCGCCGATGACCGGGCCGATGGCTGCGGTGATCGCGGAGAATCCTGACCACGTGCCGATCGCCTGTCCTCTTGTCTCCTCGGGAAAGTAGGCTGTGATCAGCGCCAGGCTTCCGGGCACCAGCAGGGCTGCTCCCACACCTTGAAACGAACGTGCCCAGATCAGCATGCCGATGTTTTGCGACAGGCCGCACCACGCAGAGGCCGCGGCAAACATGGCGACGCCAAAGACGTATATCCGGCGGCGGCCGAAGATGTCTCCAAGGGAGCCGCCTACGAGCAACAGCGCCGCCAGCATCAGGGCGTATGCTTCCACCACCCATTGCACATCGGCAATCGAGGCGTGCAGAGCATTCTGCAGGGCGGGAAGCGCGACATTGACGACTGTTCCGTCGATAAATGCCATGCTCGATCCGAGGATGGTGGCGGCGAGCACGATGCGTCCGCCTGCCTGTGTGTGCGAGCTGTCATTGCGCATGTATCGAACCTCGGGGAGACTCCATCCATCATCCTGCTCAACAGTTGAAAAGTATAAGCGGCGTGCCTGCGGCTGGGCTTTCCGCCGGGCGCCCATGAATGTGCAAGGGGTAAGATCTCTGCGTGCCTGCGGAATCGATCATCCGGCGCACTTTACAAATGTGGGATACCGCATCCCCCATTTGTGTAGTAGCCGCCGGTATCTCCTGAGCCGATACTCAGATGCTGTGAGGCGCAGTACTGCCAATGAAATTCACTGCCAGGTTTACCGGTCGTTTCCCTAATGCCTTTGCTCCCCGCTGCTACCACTGCATGCGGACACTCCGCCTTCAGGAGCAGATCTCATCCGGCTACTGCGACATCGACTGCAAGGTCGAAGCGATGCTGAACCAGAGCGATCCGGTAATGGCAAGAGCAGCCGACGCGCAGCACGTGCCGCAGGGAAAAGCGGCCTGCCATCAACATCTCCCGTTGACCGGCAGGGTAGCGCAGGCGTTGAGCACGCCAGCGTGGCATTTGCCATTCCGATTCTGACAGCATAAGCGTTCCCATTTTTGGACGACTTCAGCCGCTAAGGGAATTGTTCCTCGCTGGCAGGCAACCTCTTCGAGCTGTCTTTTGGCGCGAGTGGGAGCCACGATCCGCATCATAAGACTGATGCCGGAAGCAATTGCCGCGATCCGGACTTAGTGTGAAGGCGGAGGCAGAAACCATGCTCGTTTCAGCAGCTCTCGAAAAGATCGCAAATTTTGCAGATAGCGAAGACGCAGCCCCGTTCCTGGGGATGTCACCGGGGCGGCGTACCATCGGGGAGTTGCGCGTCGCGCTCCTGAAAGCCGCGCCGAACGACCTGGTTCAGCCCACTGCAAATGGAGACGATTTTGAATTCGTTTCGGGGCCGGGCAGCTGATTGCAGGGGCGGGCACCAGCCCGGAAAGGTTCCCAGTTGGCACAGGCGTCCTCTTGTGTTACGACAGCCATAGCCGACAGGCCAGGCCCCGCCTTGCATTGATGGAATGACGGAAATAGGATGGGGATGTTGCGAGTTACTAAGTTAGAGATAACTTGTGCGCTCCCTCGTATCTCGATACTTATGTTCTCTGGCTATCTGATTTGATCGATAGGAATCGGAACGGGCGGGGCACATGGTGGTAGATGAACAGGATCTGCTAAGGTCTTTGAACCTGGGCGAAATAGTGCCCTATTACCAGCCGATGAGGGAGTTGCGAACCGGGCGGCTGATGGGTTTCGAGCTTCTTGCGCGATGGAGCCATCCGACAGAAGGTCTCATCCTGCCGGCCATATTCATATCGATGGCCGAAAAGGCCGGTCTTCTACCAAGGCTTACAGAGCAGGTACTGGCAAGCGCCTTCCAATCTGTCGGGGATTTATCCGAGTCGGTGATGTTAGCCGTGAACATATCTCCCATGCAGTTACGCGATCCGGATCTTCCTTACCAGCTTTTCAAAGCCGGTGAAGAAAGTGACTTCCCGCTAAGCCGCCTCGTGGTCGAGGTAACGGAAACGGCTCTTGTCGACAACCTGGACCTGGCTACGGAGATCACGCGGAAGCTCAAGCGCATGGGATGCAGCATCTTCCTGGACGATTTCGGGACCGGCTATTCGAGCCTTGCTCATCTCCAAACGCTATATTTCGACGGCCTGAAGATCGATAAGAGCTTTGTCAACGGCATCACGCGGGTACGGGAAGACCGGAAGATCGTGGCGGCGATCATCGGGCTGGGGCAGAGCCTCGGTATCACCACCATTGCGGAGGGAATCGAGACAGAGGAGCAGGCCAGTATGCTTCTCTACCTTGGCTGCGACATGGGGCAGGGATACCTCTATGGGCGGCCGTTGCCCGCATCCGGAATCTCTGGCGTCGTCGATGTCGTTGCACCTGTGGCTCCCGCCAGAAACGCCTTTAACAATGATGAAGTGAGCCTGCTCAGCCTTGGATCCTTCCCAATCGAGAGGGCTGCTCAGCTGCATGCAATTTACGATGGTGCGCCCGTCGGGCTTTGTTACCTCAGCAGGGAGCTTCGCTACATAAGCGTCAACCGGCGCTTCTCGGAGATCGAGGGAGCCGCCATCCTGTCCATGATCGGGCGAACCGTAAAGGAGGTTTTCCCGGACCGGTTTTCCCTCTACGAGCCTTACCTTCGCCGCGCGCTCGGCGGCGAAGCTTTACGAGGCTTCGAGCTGACGAGGCCCGCCCTTCATGCAGGAGATCCGAACCAGGTCATCCTCTTTTCCTGCGAGCCTGCACGGGACGAAGCGAATGTGGTCATCGGGCTCAGCCTTGCCGTGATGGACATTACGGAGCGAAAGCAGCGAGAGCAGGAACTGAAAGAGAGTGAACTGCGCTTCCGCACCATCATCGATCTGAACCCGGAAACCCCATGGATACTGGACAAGAACGGAAACATCATCGAGATAGGAAGCAAGTGGGAAAAGGTGACCGGCTTCACACGCGAGGAGGTTCTCAATCGCGGATATCTCGACACGGTTGTCGATGAAGACCGCGAGGGCGTCATCGAGATCATCCAACACTGCCTCAGTACCGGGGAGCCCATGGACTTCGAATGCCGCGCGACTCGCTTCGACGGAAGCGTGTTTTGGATACGACTCCGCGGCAAGGCAGTGTTGGACGATGCCGGCAAAGTCTGGCGCTTCTACGGAAGCACCGAGGACATCGACGAGCTCAAGAGGCTCCGCGAAATGGTGAAGGCTTTCACCGCGCGAAGCGAAGGACACGGCTGATAGCCCGGTCAACAAATGGCTGCCGGTCCCATCCGTGACGATGACACCATCACGGACGGGTGACCCGGCCTGAATGGGCTAAGGTTGCGCGGCCTGTGTGGCCGTAGCCGCGTAGATGTCGACATTGTCTTTATCGACTCTCGCTGTCCCTGTATCGACGAAGACCGGAACCGGCGAGAACGTATCTACGCCGTAGTCTGTTCCCATGCCCTTGAGCTGCGAGTGATGTAGCTCGTCGAGCGCCTTCAGCCCGTAGTAAGCCATTGTGTAAGGCTTCTGCGCGATCGTGGCGTCGATCACGCCCTTCTTGATGAGCTCCAGAGTGTCGGGGTCCACGTCCATGGCGACCAGCAGGCGGTCGGTCGCCTTGTCTCTTTCGAGAATCTCCGCCACGTCCTTTCCTGCCGAAGCTTCAAGGCAGACGAAGGCGTCGATTTTGTTGGCTCCCGTCTGCGCCAGGTATTGCGGTGTCTTGTCCATGGCATTGCCGGAGTCGCCCTTGATGTTGAAGATCTCCGCCACTTTAATGCCCGGATGCTCCGCAAAGACTTCCATGTAGCCGTTCATGCGCTCGTCGAGGTTGGGCTGGCCCGGCATGGTGAAGAAGACCACGTTCCCCTTGCCGTGTAGCCGTTCCGCTACGCGCTCTCCGCCCAGCCGGCCGGCTTCGCGGTTGTTGGTCCCGATGAAGAAGATGCGATGGCTGTGCGGCGCGTCCGAGTCCATGGTGATGACCGGAACGCCCAGGGCGAGCGCCGCATCGATCTGCGATTGCATGGTCGAAGCATCGGCCACGGAAACGAGAATGCCGGCTGGTTTCGTGGCCGCGGCCTGATCGAATGCCTGCGATTCCGCCGCGGCATCGTAGTTGTTTGGGCCGACGATCTTTGCCGTTACATGGTACTCGGCCGCAGCTTTCTCAAACCCCATCGCCGCTGTCTTCCAATAGGGCAGGCTCAGGTTGTTCGATACGAGGTAATAAGTTTCTTTGCTGGAGTGGCGCCTGCAACCGCCGAGCAGGAGCAGAGTAAGGGACAAGGAAACAATCCCTGTGCGAAGAACTTTCTGCATAAGATCCTCCCACGATAGAAACGCCAGGCTGTGGCCGGCTCAGGGAATCTCAACAGGGTGGGTCGGTCTGCGCAGCAAAGGGCGCGGCTGAATTCTACTCCTTAGGCAGGTGACTCATTCAAGCCTGTTTTGATCCGGAATGGGGCCGGCCTGAAAATCCAAAGCTCACGGGCCGTCGCCTGGAATATCCTGAGGTCACTTTCGTTGTGGAGTATGAGCAGTATGAACCGTGTTGCGGTCTATGCACTTATGTCCTTGCTTTGCCTGCCCGGCCTTGGGCAGCCAACCTCCCGGCACGCGACCCCGGAACCCTTGCCGACCGGCCCCATCGCGGTCATCGATACTTCGCAGGGAAGAATTACATGCCGGCTTTTCAGTAAGGAAGCGCCAGAAATAACCGCGAATTTTGTGGGGCTGGCAACCGGAAGCAAGGATTGGAAGGACCAGGCCACGGGGCAGACGATGCATGGCGTTCCGTTCTATGACGCGACAGCAATCATGGGCGCATCCGATAGCATCGTGGCCGGCGATCGCCTGGGAAACCTCAAAGGTGTCGCGGGCGATCCGCTTCCCATGGAGAAAACCGGCCTGACCTTCGATCGCGGCGGACGGCTGGCGATGGCCGGTGTTGACGGAAAAGTCAGCAGTTCGATGTTTTCTGTAACCGCTCACGCAAATATGGAGCTCGCATCCCGTGCGGGAGAAGTGGTCTTCGGGCAGTGTGACGATGCCTCGCAACAGGTTGCGCACGATATTTCGCACCAGCTGTTGGCTACGGATAACCACCCTTCGAGAGCGGTGGCGATTCGTCACATCGCGATCGTGCAGCCGGGGCAGCCGCTGCCGCACATGGCACCGGATGTAGATCCCTTGAATGTTGTTCCGCAGCCTGTGCCGGTGCCAGTGAACCCGATACCGGCCCCGGAGCCTACGGGACCAACAGCCCTGATCAATACAACAGAAGGACGCTTCACCTGCCGGCTCTTCGAAGAGACCCCAAAGGCGACCGGCACCTTTACAGGCCTGGCGACCGGTACGATGGCCTGGCACGATCCCAAGACAAAGGCGTTGATGCATGGCCACTTTTACGAAGGACTCCACTTCAACCGGGTCCTGCCCGACTTCATGATTCAGAACCAGGATTATCCGCACGAAGACCCGCTCAAGGAAGACGCGGGAACGGGCATCAAGTACAGCATCGAGCCGATCGATGGGCTGCTCTTCGATCGCCCCGGACGGCTGGCGATGGCCAACGCCGGGCCGGACACGAACGACAGCGAGTTCTTCATCACGGAAGTCCCCGTATCGCGGCTGAACGCGCATTACACCATCTTCGGGCAGTGTGACGATGCATCCGTGGCATTGGCGCAGAAGATCGCGAATCTTCCACGCGACAAGAACAACCGCCCGCTCAAGCCTGTAACCATCACGAAGGTATCGATCGTGCGAAAGACCGGGCCTGCCGGTGCTGCATCAGCGCCCAGGCAATAGACGGGGCGTCATTCTCCAATTACGTGGAGTACGATCTCCCGCCGATGCGGGCGCACGCGGTGTTCGAAGAGATAAACACCCTGCCAGGTGCCGAGCACGAGGCTGCCGGTCACGATGGGGATCGACAGCTGTACCTGGGTCAGGGCGGTCTTCAGGTGGGCAGGCATATCGTCCGAGCCTTCGTAGTTGTGAATGTACGGCCCATCTTCCGGCGCGATCCGGCTGAAATAAGCCTTGATGTCGTGCTGCACCGTTGGGTCTGCATTTTCCTGGACAAGAAGCGACGCCGACGTATGGCGGCAGAAGACGGTCAGCAGTCCAGTCTGCACTTTTTGGCTCGCGAGCCAATCGTTGATATCGGATGTGAACTCATAAAGGCCCTGGCCACGAGTCATGATCCTCAGTGCATGCACGGACTGCTTCAATCTTCTCTACCTCTGTGAAAAGTGTCGTAAGGATCCATGATAGGCGACTCACGGCTAGGCGACTCAAGCAAGCGTTCCATACAAGCCTGCTATCGGTAGCTTGAGCAGCTGGGGCGAACTTTCATGATGCCGTCCCGCTTTCACACGCATCTCAACCGCTGGAGTGAGGAGAACGGATGAACCGTACGACAGCCGCCCTGACCTGTCTTCCAGTTTTAGCGCTGGCCATCGGCTGCAGGCACCAGGAGTCCCCGGCGCACGCCGCGAGCTTTGAAGATCTCGCCACGGCCGCTATCAATCGCTACTACCAGACCGAGCCCTCGTGCCTGTGGTTCGAACCGGTAGCGCTTTTAAAAGCAGACAAGCCCGATCCGGAGACGCTGCCGGGTCTCGAAGCTTTGGCGGCGCAAGGCCTGGTCTCACGCGCCCAGGGCAGCGGCGGCCCGTATTACAAACTGGCTGTACCTGGCCGGCCATACTTTCGACCCGATCCTGACCGTCCTGGCTATGGAAACCTCTGCTATGGCAAGCCCCACGTGCATGACTTAGGGAAGATCGAGAAACGCCACGACCAGACATTCGGCGATGTCACGGACGTCGAGTACAACGCCGCGCTGAGCAATGCACCGGCCTGGACCGCGGCGCCGGCGATTCGTCAGGCCTTCCCAAAGATGGCGCTGGAACTTTCACAGCCACTGCCGGAGATTGCGACGCTGAAGGATACCGGCCACGGATGGGACGTGGCTGTCGGCCCGGCAAATGCGCTCCCATCCGGTCCCGCGCCCAAATAGACCAGAAGGGAACACATTGGCGGGCAACTGCTATTAAGCCGTCTTTGTAGGGTGCAGTGCGGCGCGAACCTTGTCTACATGCGTGCCGTGGCTGCGGATCGCCTCATGCAGCGCATCGCCCGTCACGCCAAACTCCTTGGACCAGTACGCAATATCAGAGGATAGCTTGGGATTGATGATCTTGGGATCATGCGGGCCCTTGGTCGTTTCTTCGTGGATAGCGTGCGGCTGGTGTTCTTTCGATGCTTGACGATGTTGATGTTCGGACAAAGGAAACTCCTCTCTTCCTGCTCTCTCTGATGGATGAGGAGGCAGAGGGAGAGGATGTCTTCCGCGAATTGACCCGACTTTGTCCGCGAGGTTGCCTGGCTATTCGGAAATCCCGGACAGCCAGCACTTTATCACTCTCCCGTTCGTCGTCAGGAGCTCGTAGTCGTCCCCAAACTCGTCTCCGGATTCCTTCGGCAGCGCTCGTCCGTGCGTGTCTCCGAGCGTCACTGGCAGCGGGCTATGGGAACCCTCGGGGATGCCGGAGGAACATGTAAACTCCCGTTTCCTGCCCGCGACAAGCGAGTTGAGGATAAAGTCTCTGGTGCAGTAGCCCTGCAGGCAGTTCCAGCGCAGGTGAATTGCAGACACATGGACAGTCAGGGGATAATCCACATCTTTTTTAGGGAAAGGCAATTCCTGCCCGTAACGGGTTTTCTGGCCATGCAACGAGGCCGCAGCAGACAGAACTAACAGCAAAACGAACAAACGACGCATGCATCCCTCTCGAGAGAACAGACTGATCGCAGAATGATCTCTTTATAGCGAGGGGAGGACGTGAAGTTGTCACGTAAACGTCACCAGATCGCGGGTGCCGGGATGGGCCGATTCTTTGGAGCAAGCCACAGATCACCCGGCGGTCAGGCGACAAATCGTTTCGCGCTCTTAGCTTTATGCTTTGCGGCTTCTTCCTCGCGGTTCTTGGCCGGAGAGTTTGTCTCAAGCGAAGCCAGCAATTCCATGGAGACCTTCGCAATCCCATTGACCGCAGCAGCAAAGGCCTCTTCGTTCGCCTTCGACGGCTTGTTGAAGCCACTGATCTTCCGCACGAACTGCAGCGACGCGGCCCGCACTTCCTCAGGCGTCACAGGTGGATCAAAGTTGAATAATGTTTTGATGTTCCGGCACATGGTTCAAGCTCCGCCTACCAATCTACACTTACTAGCCTCCCTGCCTGCATGCAGCTCATCCGCGGCTTCTTAGCTTGACGGATTGTTTGCCTCGCTCATCAACGGCAGAAACGCATAGCAGTCGCGGCCGTTTCGTTTCGCGGTATAGAGCGCGTGATCGGCGGTATCGACAAGCAGTGAGGCTGAAGTGCTTTCTCCGGGCACTCCTGTGGTCATGCCCATGCTGACCGTCACGTAGTCGCCCAGCGTGGTCTCATTCACAATCTTCAAGGCATGCACGGCCTCGCGCATCCGCATGGCCACTGCTTCGGCGCCCTGATGATCCGTGTCGGCAAGGATCGCCGCGAACTCCTCGCCGCCGTAGCGCGCCAGCATATCGCCGGACCGTCCCAGCGATTGAGACAACGCCTGCGCCACCGACACCAGGCATGAGTCACCCTGCAGATGGCCGTAGCGATCATTCAGGCTCTTAAAGAAGTCGATATCGATCAGCAGCAGAGACAAAGGCTGCGCCAGCCGGAATGCCCGGCTCCATTCCAATTGCAGCATTCTGTCGAAGCAACGACGGTTTGCGACTCCCGTCAGACCGTCCGTAAGCGATAACGCTTCCAGCTGGCGATTGGCTCTGCTAAGAGCGCGCTGCGCGCGCATGACCTGGGTCTGCAGAAGCGTCGATCGCAGCATGTAAACCGCCAGGGCGACAAGAATCGAAGCGCTTCCCCAGTAAAAGTGCTTCCTGGCGATGGAAAGGCCGAGCAGAAGCAGAGCCGTCGTATAAAGAACAGGACTCGCGTTATCCAGCCATTCCGCCAGCAGGCTGCTGCCGCCTGCTGAAGTCTCTCCGGCTGGTTCCGGCCCCCGCAGCGAGAACACATCGACGGCCAGGCACAGGAAGGGCGCTAGAGCCAGCAGGCCGTAAAAATAAATGATGCCATTCAGCCGCAGCGTCATGTGGTTGTACACGCCAGCACATACCGCGTAGACCCAAAGGAAGAGCGAGAAAGTTCGATAGAGCCTGCGAACAGGGCCGTGTTCCGGATGGGCGATCAACCGCAATGTCGAACCGATGGCCAGCACCAGGTTTTCAACGTTGTAAGTTGCTGCCATGATCTCCGCGGAGATCGGTTGAACCTGTTGGCCACCGATTGGAAATGCCGAAAACAACGCAACATACGCCACACAAGCGGTGATCAGCGATTGCAATCCGTCCAGCCAAAGAAAAAGCGGCTGCCGATCTTCTCCCATCGGCAGGGATATCGCGAGCATCAGCGGCACGCCGTACAGGAAATAGGCCAGGTGGAAAAAGTAAACGGCCACGTCGGAAACATTCTTGACTACGGTGAACCAGACTGAACCGGATATGCCAATTAGCCACAAAAAGATTCCGCAGGTAAACAGCGCCCAGGGCAGCCGGGTTTTCTCAGGAGCACGGAAGGTGCGCCAAAGGCAGGCTGAAAACCCCAGCGCTGTGGCTCCAAACGTAAAGTAGTCGTTCAGGTCCCCCGAGAACTCGCGGTACCGCCAGATGAGTAATGCCTGTAAGGCAAGCAGTCCCAGGGCAGACCCAAGAAGAACGCCCAGTCTTAGCCGTCTTTTCATCGCGTTCTCGCAACAAGATGTTTACGAAATGTAGACCAGCTTACCATCTGGATTCTGAGGCGTGGTATCGCACAGGTCTTGATGTTCCGGCTTGTGGCCTATACAAGCCCGACGGCAGGGCTTGATAGTCCACCTCCTTAGCCGATCAGGTGAGAGATGCGGTCTCAATCTGAATCGCGGTGAGCAGAGCGTCCATTGTGTATTGCTGGAGTATGAAATAACCTCCCAGTACTTGATTAATACTTTTACCGACGGGTGGCCCATTCAAGCCTGCTTTTGGGCTTGAGTGGGGAATTACTGGCTCGGGAGGAGTGTGCCGGCGAGTAGTTCTCGCGTTTGTAGCCCAACATGGATGGTTGTTGAAGCTACGACTGACGAAGATCTTGCCACCCACTCAAGCCCAAAGGCGGGGCTTGAATGGGCCACCCGGCGGAGTTGGCAGAGACAGCAACTCATCTCCAAACCTGCACCCTCGGCACAGCACTTTCAGCCCCAAAGTGGTAAACTGGACGCTACACGTCATGCCACTGAAAACACTGTTTTTGAATCCTCCGTCCTTTGAGAATTTCGATGGCGGCGCCAGCTCGCGCTGGCCTGCCACGCGTGAGATCGAGTCCTACTGGTACCCCGTATGGCTGGCCTATCCGGCTGGCATGCTTGAGGGGTCGAAGCTGCTCGATGCGCCTCCGCATCACGTCTCCGCTGATGAAACCATTGAGATTGCAAAGGGTTACGAGTTCCTGGTGCTATTCACCAGCACCCCGGGCTGGACAGGCGATCAGAAGCTGGCCGAAGCCATCAAGCGCGTGAACCCGACCATTCGCGTGGCCTTCGTCGGCCCGCCGGTCACCACGTCGCCCGACCGCGCTCTCAACGAGTGCCCGACGATCGACTTCGTCTGCCGCCGTGAGTTCGACTTCTCGGTCGTGGAATTTGCCAACGGCAAGCCGCTCGACGAGATCCTCGGCATCAGCTACCGCAAGGACGGCAAGATCGTTCACAATCCCGATCGCCCGCAGGTCGAGAACCTCGATGCGATGCCATGGGTCACGGACATCTATAACCGCGACATGGACGTGACCAAGTACAACGTCCCGTTCCTGCTGCATCCTTATGTGTCGCTTTACTCGACGCGCGGCTGCCCGGCGCAGTGCACCTTCTGCCTGTGGCCGCAGACGCTCTCGGGTCATGCGTGGCGCAAGCGCTCCACCGATGACGTGGCTGCGGAAATGGCGCACGCCAAGAAGCTCTTCCCGCATGTGAAGGAGTACTTCTTCGACGACGACACCTTCAACATCCAGAAGGCGCGCACCGTCGAGCTCTGCGCCAAGCTCAAGCCGCTCGGTCTCACCTGGTCCTGCACCTCGCGCGTTACCACTGACCGCGAAACGCTGAAGGCCATGCGCGAAGCCGGCTGCCGCCTGCTGATCGTCGGCTACGAGTCGGGCGATCCGCAGATTCTCAAGAACATCAAGAAGGGTGCCACCGTCGAGCGCGCGCGTGAGTTCACCAAGGATTGCCACGACCTCGGTCTGACCATCCACGGCGACTTTATTCTCGGCCTGCCCGGCGAGACGAAGGAATCGATCCGCAACACGATCAACTTCGCCAAGAGCCTCGACGTCGAAACCATCCAGGTCTCGATTGCCCACGCCTATCCCGGCACCGAGTTCTACGACTATGCCAAAGCGAACGGCTTCATCGTGAACGAAGGCCAGATGGTCGACGAAGAAGGCCACCAGCTTGCGCACATCGAGTACCCGGGCCTGCCCAAGGAATACGTGCTCGAGATGGTTCACCGCTTCTACGACGAATACTACTTCCGCCCCAAGGCGGCGTGGCGCGTTGTGAGCAAGGCCATCATCAACCGCGACCTCAAGCGTCTGTACGCCGAGTCGAAGTCGTTCCTGAAGCTTCGCGCCCAGCGTAACAAGGTTGTGAAGGAGAGCAAGCGCCAGGCAGCAGGCGAGCCGACTACTCCCGCCAAAGCCGGAGCGTAGCCGGTTCGAAAGAAAAAATGAGACGGCCAGCCGGTGCTGGCCGTCCTTATTTGTAGAGAACATGACGAAATCCACCATGACATTCCGGCGGTACCTGGTCCTGGGAGTTGTCGCGGTCACCGCACCGCTGGGCGATGCCCTGCTCAGCGCGGGTATGAAGCATGTCGGCCCGGTATCGCTGTCGCATCTCGGCTCGCTGATTGTCGCGCTGCGCACCCCGCAGATCCTCGCCGGCATCGCCATGCTGATCTGCTTCTTCTCCTCGTATCTCGCATCGCTCTCCTGGGCGGATCTGACATTTGTACTTCCGGCCACCTCCATCGGTAACGTGCTGATCGCGCTCTTGGCGCACTTCTGGCTGGGCGAGTACATCTCGCCCATTCGCTGGCTCGGCATCCTGCTCATTACCGTAGGAGTGGGCTTCGTAACCAGGGGGCCGTCGTACACCGAGGTAGAAAAGAAGGTTCCGGCATGCGCCCAGGCCGCCGCGCCGGTGGAAGAAGCGAGGATCTCATGATGCACGCAGAGCATGGATGGGCAGATGCCGCCATGATCGCGGCCATCGTCGTCTTCGCAACCATCGGAGACGTGCTGATCGCCGCGGCCATGCGCTACATCGGCGACCTCGACGAGATCAAGGCAAAGAGTGGACTCATTGGAGCTATCGGTGCGGTGCTGAGCAACTTCCGCTTCGTCGGCGGAGTCTTCTTCATGGCGTTGAGCTTCTTTTCGCTGCTCTTCGCGTTGAGCCACGCCGACCTGAGCCTGGTCGGTCCCGCATCTGCCTCGCTGACCTTTGTCACGAATGCCGTCGCGGCGAAGTTCTTCCTTAAGGAAAACGTGGATAGCCGGCGGTGGATTGCCGCGGTGTTTGTCTGCGCCGGCGTGACTTTGCTGATGGTGAAGGTCTAAAGGCAAAGTCCAGGAAAGCCGCAAAGTCTGACCAGCCGAGGTGCAGATCCCTTACTGCGTTCGGAATGACTATTCAGAGAATTAGCAGTCTAAAACGCAAAAAGCGGGAACCCGAAGGTTCCCGCTTTGAACTGTGCCCGAAGGCAAACAGTTAGATGGCCTGAACGTTCTCGGCCTGGAGACCCTTGGGTCCCTTCACGACGTTGAACTGAACGCGCTGAGCTTCCTGCAGGCTGCGGAAGCCATTCGACTGGATCGCCGAGAAGTGCACGAAGATGTCTTCGTTGTTGGCGTCACGCGTGATGAAGCCAAAACCCTTAGCGTCGTTGAACCACTTTACAATGCCCTGTTCCATGATGGGAGATTCCTTTATTACTGAATTGCGCTTGAAAAAATCGAGGAAGGTATCGCGGCAGGCAGTGCTTGATGGAGCATCACGCTGTGTAAGACCCACTCAAAATACGAGCGTGACTTAAGTGTACTCCGCAGGAAGCCGCGAATCAATCCGTTTACCGGAAATTCAAATGCCGGGGATATAGAAAATAGGTCGGTGCTGGCGACTGTATTAGCCTGCCTGCATGTGGATTTTTCCTTTATCTTCAATATCTTAGCGTGTATCCGTAAACCGTTCCGCGAAGAATTGGGCGGCTCTCAGAATGGCCCGAAAAATGGCTGGTATAGGGCAGGTGCGGTGGTAGATTGGTCGAGTCGTCCGGGAGAGTGAGTCCAGCAATGAGCGTAGCCACGAGTCTTTTGGCGGCGATTCGCCGCAGTGGTGTGATCTTTTCGCAATGGGAATTGGTCGTTCTGGCGGCCTGCTGCCTGCCAGCAGGTGCTTTCGCGCAGCAGATTCCGAATGGCAGGGAGATCGATGCCAGGGTCGGCTCGATCATGCAGCGGACGCAGGCAAAAGGCATGGCGGTGGCGGTTGTCGATCGTGGCCGCGTGAAGTATGTACAGGCCTATGGCGTGCGCAATGCGCAGGGCGATCCCTTACAGACGAACACCGTGATGTATGCAGCGTCGATCACAAAGGCCGTCTTCGCGTACAACGTGATGCAACTGGTCGACCAGGGCAAGCTCAGCCTGGATACTCCGATTAAGGACGATCTCGAAAAGCCGCTGCCGGAGTACGACACGACTCCCCAGTTCCGCGATTTTTACGGCGGATTCGCTGACCTTGCCAACGATCCGCGATGGCAGAAGATCACTCCCCGTATGTGCCTGCAGCACTCGACGGGCTTTGCGAATTTCTGGTTTGCCGAGCCGGACCAGAAGCTGAAGATCCACTTCGAGCCGGGAACGCAGTACAGCTATTCCGGTGAAGGATTGCTGCTGTTGCAGTTCGCCATCGAGCATGGCAGCACCGGCAAGGGGCTGGGCATTGACCTGGGCGCGATGATGAAGGCGAACTTCGACCGGCTCGGGATGACGCGCACCTATATGACCTGGCGCAACGGGCAGGACGCGAATGTCGCCGATGGATGGAACGATAAGGGCGAGCCGCAGCCTCACAGCAAGCGCAGCAAGATACGCGTGGCCGGGTCAATGAACACGACCATCGAAGACATTCCGAAGTTCGCGGCGGCGCTGGTGGCAGGGAATGGGCTTAGCCCCGCTGCGCATGCCGAGATGCTGCGCCCGGCATTTCACATTACGACGGCGCACCAGTTTCCCAACTTCGGGCCCGACGCGCCTGCCGCTCGACAACGCAAGGACCTGAACGCGGGCCTCGGTGTGATTCTTTTCGATGGTCCTCAGGGGCCAGGCTTTTACAAGGGCGGTCACGACGACCAGACCGCGAACACGATGGTGTGCATCGATCGTAGCCAGCGCTGCGTGGTGATCCTGTCGAACGATGTGCGTTCGGAGGCGGGCTTCGCCGAACTGGTGCGGTTCATTCTTGGCGACACCGGAGTGCCGTATGAATGGGAATACGGAGATTATGCGGGGAAGTCCTGAAAACGGCTCTGTCGTGACGGCGGCCGGATAGCGGAATCAACCTAAAGTTTCATGTTTCTGCCGGCTCCCGCCGCTGTCCGCATCCCACTTTACATCTGAGACAATGTCTTCGATTCCTACTGGAGCCCTCTGCTGAATGTCTAAATCCGGCCTGGCTGTTGTTTCACGACGTTCTTTTCTCCTTTCCGCGTCTGCCGCTCTCGCTTCCCAGGGGTTGAACCCGCGCCTCTTCGCCGCTCCGTTGTTGAAACCGGACGAGCATCCCATTGTGGAAACGGCTCTCGGCAAGGTGCAGGGCGTGCTCTCGGATAACTCGCGCATCTTCAAAGGCATTCCGTTCGCGGCTCCTCCCATTGGGACGATGCGATTCCATCCTCCTGCAGCCGCGCAGCCGTGGAAGGGTGTGCGGCCTGCAGTGGACTTTCCCAACGCGGCAATGCAGCCGCCAACCGCATACCCGATCAGCGAAGACTGCCTCTACCTGAACATCTGGGCTCCCGAGGCGAAGGGAACCTACCCGGTATTTGTTTACATTCACGGTGGCGGATTCACCGGAGGGCGCTCGTTCGAGCCGATCTTCAACGGCACGCAGTTCGCGAAGAACGGAATTGTATGCGTAACGGTGGCATATCGGCTGGGCTCGCTGGGCTTTCTCGATGTAGGTCCGCTGCTGGGTTCGCAGTATGCGGGCGCGGCAAACAATGCGATGCGCGATCTTGTCTCTGCGCTGGAATGGGTTCAGAAGAACATCGCGGCCTTTGGCGGCGATCCGAAGCAGGTGACCATCGGCGGCGAATCAGCTGGTGCCAAGCTTACGTGCCTGCTGATGGGCGTGCCGGCGGCGCAGGGATTGTTTCATGGAATGATCTCGGAGAGCGGCGGGGCGGAGCGTATCTGGCCAGCGGACAACGCGGCTCGCGTCGCGCATGGATACAACGATGTGTGGACGAAGACCGGCTCAAAGACTGGCGACCTGTTGACTGCCGATGCGGCTGCCCTGGTCGCGGCGCAGAGAGTGTTCATCCGCGACTGGCCGCAGCACTTCCCGTTGCGTGCGGAGATTGATGGCACGTTCGTTCCGCAGACGCCGATCCGCGCTATTCAGCAGGGATCCTCACACGGTAAGCGGCTGCTTATTGGCACCAATCGCGACGAGAGCGCGTTGTTTATCGGACCGCATCCGGCAAAGGACGCAGCCGCAGCGGATTTGGGCAACATCTCCGTTGAGCAGTTTGAGCCGGTGTACAAGCGCTATGCCAAGGTGTATCCGGACATGACTGTGGAACAGCGACGCATTCGCGCCGTTACCGCGGAAGAGTACTGGATTCCATCGGTGCGCGTGGCCGATGCGCACGTCGGCGGCGGCGGAGAGGCTTACATGTACCGCCTCGATTTCTCGGAGACGGACGGCAGGCTATCCGGCTACGCCTATCACTCGCTGGATAACGTGCTGGTCTGGAATTATCCGCATAAGACCGCAGCAAATGCCGAAGCTGAAGCGATGATCGCCAGCCAGATGCATAATGCATGGGCGGCGTTCATCAAGGGCGGAGCGCCTGCAGCAAGCGGACTGCCGCAATGGCCGCGCTACACGACGCAGGACCGCGCAACGATGATCCTCGACACGCAGAGCCATGTGGATCAGAAGCCGGCCGAGCAGGAGCTGCGGCTGTGGGACGGTGTGATGTAGGCTCGCTCAGCGAGCCTGCTGGATCTCCTCGAGGATAGAATCCCAAAGCGCGAGCCGCGCCTGGAGAGCGCGTTCTGCTGCCTCCGCAGCTTCGTTCCACAGCCGCCCGTCTGTTCCGCAGAGGTCCGCGACCATGCGCAGTGACAGCGGTCCGTGGTTTTCGCCATCAACCTCAATGTGACGCTCCAGATACCAGGCGAAGATGGAAAAGTCTTTGCTGCGATGGCTCAGGTCGCGAACGAAGGCGCGAAACATCTCCGGGATGATGTCTTCGCGGCCGAAGGTGAAGGCTGCCGCCATGGCGTGAAGACTGCCGGACTCGATCAGGCTGAAGGTGCTTTGAACGAAAGCCCGGGCGGAGGACGGAACTGGCTGCAGTGCTTCCTTCAGCGGCTTCGAAGTCAGGCTGCCGAGGAGCGCGCGTACGGGCAACGTGTCTGCGCCCGACTGTTCCATCGCTTCGAGATACAGCTCGAAGTGGCTGACCGTGCGCCCTTCGAAGACGTCGGACTCCTCTCCGAGAACGATCTCGTTGATGAAGCGGCGGCTTTGCGGAAAAGCCGATGGCACCCACGGAACCGTGACGCAGGTGAGCTGGTTTTGCAGAGCCTTGAGCAGGGACATGAAGTCCCACACGGCGAACACATGCGACTGCATGAACAGGCGCAGCTTCGCCGCGTCGTCGATTGCAGAGTACAGGGGATGCGTGGCAAGGTGCTGACGCAGGGGAGCGATGCGTTGTTCGATTGCTGCGATAGGGGCGAGATCGGCGATTACCTGGGACATTCTGTTCTCGGGTGTTTTCAGATGAGGGCGTCCGGCACCCATCCCTGGCTGGCGTCGGGCGCAAGTTCCTTCGGCAGCCAAAGCGTGAAGACTGTTCCATGACGCGAAGGGGCGACCGAACTCTTTACGCACAGCCTGCCGCGATGCTTGTGCGTGATGCGCTGGCAGATCCATAAGCCAAGGCCGGTGCCATTGATGCCCTTGGTGGTATAGAAAGCCTCGAAGGCCTGGGTCTGCACCTCGGGAGGCATGCCGGTTCCGCTGTCAGCAATGGTGACGCGCACTCCTGCTATTCCGTTACGCCAGTTAGTCGAGTTGCGAGTGCGGATGATGAGGTTGCCGCCGCCGCGCATTGCATCGATCGCGTTGCCGATGAGATTGTTGAGCACCTGGCGGATGTCGGACTCGTAGCAGGTGAGCGAGGCATCGTGGCCGTCCTTTAGCTTGACCGGGATTCGCGCGTTGTTCAGGCGCGAAGCGTACAGCTTAAGCGCCTCGATAACGAGCTGCTCGATACCGAGGGTCTGGGCGCGCGTGGACTGGCGATGGAAGCGCAATGTCTGCGAGGTCACCTGGCCCATGCGCGTGAGCTCGCGGTCTGCGGTTTCGAGGTATTCCCGGGCCTGTTGTGAGAGCGAAGGGTCCTGCCGCGCCAGGAAGAGCAGGTTGGTGACAGCTTCGAGCGGATTGTTTATTTCATGCGCGATGGAAGCAGCGAGCTTGCCGACCGCGGCCAGCTTCTCGCTCTGCACCAGCGCGCGCTCGGCTGTCTTCTGCAGGGTGAGGTCGGTGAAGAAGACGGCAATGTCTTCACTCTCTTCCTGCGTGAGATTGGGAATGATGGCGGCTCCGAGCAGCATGGGAATCAGCCGCCCGTCCTTCGCGCGATATTCCTTTTCGTAGGGTTGGGCGAAGCCGGTATCCTTCAACTGCACCAGTGCCAGTTTGTCTTTTTCGACGAACTTTTCCGGTGTCAGCTCGTCCCAGCGCACGCGGCCTGCCTGCACATCCTCCTCCGAGTAGCCGAGGATATCGAGCAGTGCGGGATTCATATACGAGAGTTCGCCCTGCGCATTGCCGATGTTGATGCCGACACTGGCGCGTTCAAGCAGGATGCGGAAGCGGTCTTCGCTGCGTCGCAGCGCCTGCTCGGCCTGGTGGCGCTCCGTGACGTCGACCCCATGAACGATAATGCCGCGAACGTGGCCCGTATCGTCGCGATCGGGCAGGTGCGTGACCAGCAGGACACGATTGCCCTCCAGGGTTTTCATGCGTGTTTCAAAGCGCTGCGTCCGGCCGGAAAGAGCGCCTTCCAGATGATGCCGCACGTTTTCGTACGATGCCCCCAGCACTTCCTTCACCGGACGATTGAGGATCTTTGCCACTTCCAGCCCGAACTGCTCGCCGTACTTGCGATTGACCATGCGATAGCAGAGGTTTTCGTCGACGTAAGCGACGTACGCCGGCAGCGAATCCGCTATCAGGCGGAGCCAGATTTCGTCTGGTCTGGGATGGATGGAATTGTTGCCCTGGGACATGTCCGAATCCTTATTTTACGCGAGAAAAGGCAGGAAACTGAAAATGGAAGTTGCCTTCCGCAGGCGCCGAAAAGCGCTGGCCTCCGCGTCATGGATCTGTTAGAAAGAAACAGCCTTATGCGACAGCGCGATTACTCGTTGCCGGCAGAACAGTTGCTGCCGGTGTGGCTGCTTCTGGCAGTTTTCGTCGTCCTTGTCTGGTCGTGGGTCAACGCCGCGGACCGGATGACCTGGTGGCTGGAAGCTTTCCCGGCACTGATCGGTATTCCCGTGTTGGCTGCAACCTACCGGCGTTTTTCTTTCACTAGCCTGGCTTATGTGTTGCTGGCGATTCATGTCTGCATCCTGATGGTAGGAGCGCACTATACCTACGAGCGCGTGCCACCCTTCAACTGGCTGCGTGATCATCTGCACCTGCAGCGCAACGACTACGACAAGGTAGGACACCTGGCGCAGGGGTTTGTGCCGGCCATTGTCGCCCGCGAAATTCTCATTCGGCGCAAGGTCGTGACCGGACGCTGGTGGCTGTTCTCGCTGGTGATGTGCGTGTGCATGGCGATCAGTGCCTGTTACGAATTGCTGGAATGGGCCGTGGCACTGCTGGAGGGAAGCGGAGCCGATGCCTTCCTGGGCACGCAGGGCGATCCTTTCGACACGCAGAGTGACATGTTCTGTGCCCTGATTGGGGCCGCCCTGGCGCAGCTTCTGCTATCCGGCGTACATAACCGCCAGATCGAACGGCTGTCCCTCATACCGCACAAATCGTAAAACGGCCCGCCGTGCGTAGAATGATCTGTCAGCAAACGAGAGGAGCTCTCATGGAGAAGATGGTTTGGAGCCGGAGGCAACTGCTGAAAACCACGGCCGGGATGGCCGCAGGCTCGGCGTTCTCCAGGCTGGCGATGTCGCAAATGCCGCCGCCGGAGCCAATGAACGACGAGCGCTTCACATTTGTAACCACCACGGAGGCGAAACCGTGGCAGACTGCGCAGGTCTACAAGCCGACATTCACCTGGACGCTACTGAACCTGAACGTCGATCCCGCAAAGACGGTTGAAGATGCGCGGCCGATGCAGGGCTTTGGCGGCTGCTTCAACGAGCTGGGATGGACATCGCTTTCGGCGCTCAGCGAAGAGGACCGCGCGAGCGTGATGCATGAGCTGTTTGATCCGAAGGCCGGCGCACGCTTCAACTACTGCCGCATGCCGATTGGCGCGAATGACTTTGCGACGGAAGCCTACAGCTACGACGAGACCGACGGCGACTTCGAGCTGAAGCACTTCAGCATCGATCACGACCGGAAGACGCTGATCCCGTTTATTCATGCAGCGATGAAGCATCAGCCGGAGCTCAAGCTCTGGGCCTCGCCGTGGACGCCGCCGGGCTGGATGAAGCGCAATCGCTTTTACGCCGAAGCGAAGGCTTACCCGGGGATGAAGGACAATGGCATTCGTCCAGAACAGGTTGGGCATGAAGGCGAAGACATGTTCATCCAGGAGCCGCGTTACTTCGAGACTTATGCGAAGTACTTTGGCCGCTTCATCGATGCGTATCGGGCCGAGGGTATCCGCGTGGGCATGGTGATGCCGCAGAATGAATTCAACTCGGCGCAGAACTTTCCCAGCTGCACGTGGACTCCCGAAGGACTTGCGAAGTTTCTCCACTATCTCGGCCCGGAGATGCGCAGGCGCGAGGTGGATGTCTTCTTCGGCACATTGGAGCGCGGCAATCCGAAGCTGCTTGAGACCGTCATGATGGACAGGGAGGCAGCGGCATTCGTAAAGGGCGTGGGCGTGCAATGGGCGGGCAAGAACGCGCTGCCGCAGATTCACCGCGAGTTTCCGGCGCTCGTAATCTACCAGTCAGAGCAGGAATGCGGCGACGGCAGGAACGATTGGAGCTATACAGGGTACTGCTGGCAGCTGATGAAGCATTACTTCCGCAGCGGCGCGTCCGGCTACATGTACTGGAATATCTCTACCGGGGACGGCGGCCTGAGCACATGGGGATGGTCGCAGAATTCGCTCGTGAGCGTAAACCGGGACGCGAAGACATTTCGATACAATCACGATTACTATTTGCTGAAGCACCTGACGCATTTTGTCGACAAAGGCGCGAAGACACTGGAAACCAACGGCACCTGCGATGATGCGCTGGCCTTCGCGAATCCTGATGGTTCGATGGTTCTGCTGTTGCGCAATGAGCAGGCGCATGAGCAGCTTGTGCAGGTTGCGGTGGCAGGGAAGAGCGCGGTGGTGAAGTTGCCGGCGGACTCGGTGGCGACGCTTCAGATCAGAGGACAGGATCGAGGGGCAGGTGTCAGGGATTAGCTTCGGGTGCCGTATGCGATCCCTGATCTTGAATTGCTGATTCCTATTTTCTCACCCAGTTCTGGATCTGGCTGGTGAGGCGCAGCAGGCTTAGCTCGGCCCGAGTCATGGAGAAGCCGGCATCAAGCGCATCCTGGTAGCGTTCGCGTTCCTGAATGTGTGCCTGCTGCTCGTCTTTGGGAGCGGCCTGGGGTGCACCGGGAGCGCCGCTGCCGTTGGCAAGCTGCTGCTGCACGGATTCGAGCTGCTCCTGTGCCAGTTCGCTCTTGAGCTCGGCGACATGCTTCTCTATGCGCAGTTCGGCAAGGCTGTGGCGCAGGGAAAGCACCTGCTCGCTTACCGTGTTCCTTGATTGCTCGGCATCGGCACTGGCGCGCACAGCTTCTGCAGACGTCTCGCGCGCCTTGGCGCGGCGGGTCGCATCGAAGAGCGGAATCGTGATCTGCACGCCTACGTCGAAGTTATTGTGCTGGAAGCGCTGGTAGTACTCCGCGTAATTATTGAACTCGGCATAGCGGTTGTACTCTGCGCCGAAGGCAAGCTGCGGACGATAGTTGGCCTTCTCGTCGCCGTGCGACATATAGCGTTTGGAGCTCGCATTCTCCATGGCGGCGCGGATACCGGGATTGCTGTCCGCGATGCGCGCTTCGAGATGATCGTCGGCCGTGAAGTTCGGTTCGGAAGGAATCGATTTCGGATCGGTGACGAAGTCTGCCGGGTCCATGCCCGTCAGGTTGTGCAGCTTCTGCCGCTGCTGTTCGGCATCGTCTTCAATATGCAGGCGCTTCTCGTCCACTTGTGCGGCGGTCAGTTGCGCGCGGGTCAGCTCCATGCGGCTGTCCACCCCGGCGACGAGCCGATCTTCTTCAATCGACGCCAGCTTCTCCGCGTAGCCTTTTTCGTCGGACAACGCGACAAGCTCCTTCGTGTCCTTATCGAGCTGCAGGTAAGCGAGTGCGGTGTCGAGCGTTACCTGGTCCTGGCTGTCGCGCAGCGAAAGCTGTGCCGAGTTCAACGCAGCGTGCGCAGCGCGAATGTACTGCGGCTGTGAGAACGAATAGAGCAGCGAGTTCGACGCCAGGTTGTAGATCGAGGGCTGACCGACGGGGAATCCGTAGGAGTAGCCGATGCTGGAGCCGAGAACGAAATTGGGCAGGTAGGCATCCTTCGACTCCGACAGTGCTGCGGCAGCGCGCTGCACATCTGCTGCCGACGCCCTCACAGTATTGCTGTTGCGCATGGCGAGGTCGACAACAGTCTGCAGAGATACCTGCGCATGCGCCGAAGAGGCGCACAGCAGCAGGAATCCGCTGACGATGCCGGTTGTTGCGTGTCGACCGATGCTCTTTCCCAAGCTCTTCCTCACTGCTACAGACTTCTCCGATTCTATCGGTCGATTGCCCGGCGATCGCGCCGCGATGTTAACGACCTGTGTTCGTTGCTTTTCCGGCCGGCCCGGCAAAATCTTTTGCGAGCGCGTGCGCGGCGGCAATTTCACGATCGGCTCCGGCCTGGTCCCCCTGCTGCTGCAACAGGGTGGCAAGGCGCGTGTGCACAACGAACGGCGGAGCTTCTTCGCTGGTTGCATTGGATGCCAGGTACTGCTTCATCCATTCGATGGCCAACTGTGGTTCTACCTTGGCGCGCATAAGTGTGGCGGCCCCGTCGGCCAGGGGAACACCGTGGACATGGTCGGCTACGGCGCCACTTTTCAGCGCGGCGACCATGTCGTCGGTACGGCCGCGGCGACGATAGAAGCTGCCCAGATCCATCCATGCATCCGCGGCAGAGGTCGCTCCGAGACCGATGCGTGACTTGAACAGATTTTCTGCGGTGGCGTAATCCTTCTTCTGCTCGGCAATGCCGGCACGCATCGCTGCTGCGTGTTCGGGCGAAAGCGAATCGAGACGCGCAGCCAGCGCTTCGGCCTTGTCATATCCTCCACCGAGGAAGGAGGGTGCCTCGATGTAGTATTCGCCGAGGTCGGCGAGGGCTTCCACGTTCTTGCCGTCGAGGTTCACTGCCTGCTCAAACTCGGCGTGAATCTGCTTGGCCATGCGATAGGCGGTGAAGAAGGCGACGCGGTCAGCCTTTTCGCCATAGGCGCGGCCCAGCCACAGGTGATAGTTGCTGTTGCCGCTGTCCAGCTTTACGGCCTGCTCACAAGAGCCGATGGCTTCGTCCCAGCGCCGTTCCGCGAAGAAGACCCGGCAGCGCAGATTCAGAGCCTGGGCATCGTTGCTGTTCTTGTCGAGCGCGGTACCGAGCAGTTGCAGTGCGTCATCGGCGCGGCCCTGGTTCAGAGCGCGGCGAATCTCGTTCACGGCCGGATCTGTCAGTACGGCGAAACCGCTGAAGGAGCCCGCGACAAGTACACAGCCCGCTATCCATTTTTTCCAGGCAAAAGCCAATTCGAAACCTTTTCGTTTGCGATGGAGCTTACTTCGCTTCAACCACCGGCGCACGGTCTCCGATGGGTTGGCCGGTCGTGCTGCCCAGCGCCACCACGTCGCCGTCATTTAACCCGCTGAGGATCTCCACCTGCGTCAGGTTGATATTGCCCACGCGTACGGGCACCCGGTGCAGAGTCCCATTCGCTACGCGATACACGTAGGAGTCGCCACGTTCCGAGTGAAGCGCCTCCCTGGGGATATTCAGGGCGCTCTTCTCGCTGGAGGTCGTCACCTTCACGCGCACATTCGTATTAGGCAGCAGATCGTCGTCGGCGTCATTGACCGCGATAATGACTTCGCCGACGTTACGGGTCGTTCCAAAAAGAATGATGTTCGAGGGCACGCGAAGGATCGAGCCATGCCAGGTTTTTCCGGGCTTTGCATCCCATTCCACGGTGATCGGCTGGCCCACGCGCAGCTTGCCGATCTCGGGTTCGTCGAAGTAGCCGTGCACTCTCATCTTGGAGAGGTCGGCCATTTCTAGGAGGGTCGTTCCCGGCTGTACGTAATCGGTCGCTGAAACGGGAACCGAATACACGGTGCCGTCGAACGGAGCGCGCACGGATGTCTGGTCGAGGACAGTCTTAGCTGCCTCGTAGCCTGCCTGGGCCTCGTCGAGCGTGGATTTCGCGCGGGCAAGATCGCCGGTGCTGTAGCGGCCCGTGGTGCGCTGGTGCAGCAGGTTCAGCGAGGCATTGGCCTGGTCGAGCCGTTGCTGGGCTGCGGCCACTTCGTTCGCCGAGGCTGAACCCGTCATCTGGAGCTTCTTGAGTGTGTCCAGATCGCGCTGAGCCTGGTCACGGTCTGTGGCAGAGCGGTTCACGTCGCCGCCCAGCGAAAGACGCTCTTCCTGCGTTCCGCCACGCTGCATATCGCTGTAGGAGGCCTGGGCGGCACGCACCGAGGCAAGCGCCGCGGCTACCTTGGCGCGAGCATCGCTGTCGTCCATGGTAATGAGCAACTCACCCTTGGTAACCTTCTGTCCTTCAACGACATAACGCTTCTTTACCAACCCGGCGACGGGGGCATGAGCCTCGAAGTTGAACTCCGGCTCAACGCGGCCATTGGTCGAAACGGAGGCGCTCAGTTCGCTGCGGGAAACCACGGCGGTGCGTACCGGAATGCGGGTACGAGTCGCTAGCCGGGCTATATAAAATATGCCGGCCAGCACAACGGCCGCGCCTAACCACAGCCAAATCGAATTGAGTCGTCTACGCTTGCTTATCGCCATTCGGGCCCTGAACCATCGTTGAGTATATAAGATTCTGTTGGATAGCCTTCGGTGGCAAAGAATCAAGAGGGCAAAGCTCAGGGCTCAGAACGCAGCAAGGGCTGTAGTGGGAACTGAGTTCTGTGCTCTGAGCCCTGAGCTCTTCTATACTGGAACTATGGCAACAACCACGGCACGCTACACCGACGAGCACGCGAAGGCAGGGCTCGACTTCGATTTTCCAGAGATTGAAACCTGGCAGAACCAGTTTCCGGCTTACGAGATTCTGATCGACGACCCGGAATTTACCTCGGTCTGCCCCAAGACCGGGCTGCCCGACTTCGGCGTCATCCAGCTGCGCTACATGCCGCGCGAGAAGTGCCTGGAGCTGAAGAGCTGGAAGGAATATCTCTTCTGCTACCGCAATCTGGGAATTTTTCAGGAGAATATCGTCAACCAGATCCTCGAGGACGTGGTGAAAGCCTGCGACCCGGTCTGGGCGCATGTGCATGGCGACTTCCGTCCTCGCGGCGGTATCTCGACGATCGTCGACGCCCGCTGGCCTCGCCCGGAAGTTAAGTAGCGATAACGATTTAGCTGTATTTCTTAAAACCCTCCTTGAGAAAAGCCAGCCTTTGAAGGCTGGCTTTTTCGTCTTCCAACCAGGTGTGCCGGTCTTGCCTCCGCCCTCGCCAAATTGGTTTCCTTGCTGTCGTCCGTTCAGGGTGATGGGTTCGCTTCCGGGGAGTTACTTGTTGACATGGACTTGAGCCTCAATTACTTTGCATTGTAAAGTTGCTTTCTCGGAAGCAGGCTATCTTGATGATTGCTTCGCCAGCCAACAGCTGATTCGCCTTGCGTCTGAACGGCACGATGAGGGGTTTTCGGGAATAATCCGATGCTGATCGTTAACAGATTTTTTGCCTAATTGCTTTGCAATGTAAAGTACTTTACAATACGGAGCTGCTCAATGGAATCTATCCCGGGACAGTCGTCCCCCGTCTCTTTTCGCAACCGGCTACAGGCCCTGTCCATGGGAGTGAAGCTGATTGTGGTGTGTGGCATGGCTCTTGTAATGGCCATTCCCGCTTTCTTTGTAGATAGCCTGGTCGACGACCGGAGCAAACGCGCCGAGGGTGTGGCGAGCGAAATCAGCGAACACATTGGAGGCCCGCAGACTTTTCTGGGACCGACACTCGTGGTTCCATACAGCATTCCAGCGGAGAATCCCGTCAGTACTCCGGAGCGTGGAGACTACCTGATCTTTCCGGTGCAGGCCTCCGCAAACGTCAGGACCAGGACAGAGGAGCGTCATCGCTCGCTGTTTCGCGTGCCCGTCTTTCAGGCCGATGTGAAACTGGACGCGGACTTCGATCTCTCGAGCGTACCGGCGTCTATTCCCTCAGGAGCTAATCTCGATTGGAGCCATGCGGAAATCGTTGTGGGTGTAAGTGACACGCGCGGAGCCCTTGCAGACGCGACGCTGACGACGCCTTTGGGTACGGCGGCATTGATGCCGGCGGAGCAGGTGGACAACTTTGTCCTGGGCCAAGAGAACCATCACCTGAAGCTTTCTCTGTTCGGCATGGGAGCCGAAGGGCTGGTGAATGGAGGGCAGAAATTCCATGTAAGCTCGTTGCTCAAATTCTCTGGGGCGCAAAAGATTGCTGTACTCGCTTACGGAAAAACGACGCGCGTGGTTGCCGAGGGCGACTGGCGCAATCCCGGATTCGATGGAGGGGTGATGCCGTTTAGAAGAAGCGTCTCGGATCACGGATTTACCGCCGAATGGTCGGTGCCATTTATCGCTCGCAATGTTCGCGCGCAGGGAATTGGCAGCTCCGTTAGTGGCCTTGATACAACCGCGATGGGGGTATCCTTTGTCGAGGTCGCCGATCCTTATCAATCGGTGAGCCGTTCGCTCAAGTACATCCTGTTGTTCCTGGGACTGGTCTTTCTTACTTACTTCGTCTTTGAGGCGACGACCGGCATGCGTGTTCATCCGGCGCAATACATCCTGGTGGGCATGGCGCAGATCATCTTTTATCTGCTGCTGCTTTCTTTCGCGGAGAGAATTGGTTTCGCCTGGGGCTTTATTCTTGCAGGCGCGGCTACGGTCGGGCTGCTTTCGGCAAATGCTGGATGGATCTTCAAGAGCCGTCTGCAGGCGGTGCGAGCCTTTGTGATTTTCTCCTTGCTTTACACCTTGATTTACCTGCTGCTTACGCTTGAGGACAATGCGCTCATGGTGGGCGCAGCCGCCAGTTTCCTTGCAGTGGCCGCGGCAATGTACCTCACACGCGGAATCGATTGGTATGGTTTACCTGCCAGCAAGAATCCCGATGCTGCAGGCGGCAGAATATAGACATGACGCAATCGAAGGACATTCGCAGGATAAGGATCTGGATTGGCATCTTCATCGTGGGACTGATCCTGAGCGGGGTGACGGCCTTTCCTCTTCAGACAGAGCTCGACTGGCTGGTCGCCCTGCTCCACTCTTCGAGTCTGGAGGCGATTGCCTCCTCGACTCATCTTCTGCCCTGGGTGGAGCGTGTGCAGGAAGGACTGACCGAGACGAATCGGCTCTATCCTTTCCTGGCATATGGCACGGATTGGCTCGCTTTCGCTCACCTGGTGATAGCGATTGCGTTTGTCGGTCCGTACATGGACCCGGTTCGCAACAAGTGGGTCATCACCTTCGGGCTGATCGCCTGCGCTGGCATTCTCCCGCTGGCTTTGATCGCCGGGCCGGTGCGCGGAATTCCGCTCGGGTGGCGGCTCATCGACTGCAGCTTTGGTGTGTTTGGCGCGATTCCGCTTTGGATGTGCAGGCAGATGATTGTTCGGCTGGAGGGAGTGGTGTAAGGGCGGAACAGGTTATGTTCCTTAGGGGCTAAAGCCCTCGAAATTTACGGTTTTTGGGCACGGCTAAAGCCGTGCCCTGACATAAAAGATCGGCGAGGATGTTACCTGATGGTCAATCAGGAGGAAATTGGCTCGCGCTCTGTATCAGGGCATGACTTCAGTCATGCCGCGTTGCGCGCTCATCAGCGCGGGCTTCAGCCCCTGTGATGGTTGAGGTCATGTCCCAACTCGAAACGTCGGCTATCGTCGTCGCGTTTACTTCATTGATGTTTTCAGCCCTTCGATCCCTCTGGCAGCACCTCGTACGGACGCATCATTTCGTTGTCTTCGTGTTCGAGGATGTGGCAGTGCCATACGTATTTGCCGGCGTAGCCTTCGAAGGGCACGAGGATGCGGGTGATGGTGCCGGGGTCGGTGCGGGCGGTGTCCTTCCAGCCTGATTCGAGCGGCTCTGGCGGTATGGCCGGGCCGGTGAAGCGTACGTTGCCGGTCATCTGGAAGCCGTAGGTGTCGAGCGGGCGGCGATCGAGGATGCGGAAGCGGACGAGGTGCAGGTGGATGGGGTGCGAATCCTCGGTGAGGTTGACCAGTTCCCAGATCTCGGTGGTGTTGAGCACCGGCTTTTCGGTGATGGGGGCGTGCCAGGGAGTCTTGTTGAGAAGCATGCCGGTGGAGTTCTGGATCTGGTCGAGGTTCTCGTCGAGGGTGAGGCGGCGGGTGCGGAGGGCGGTCTTCTCGTCTAACTGCGATGGGGGTGGAAGCGGCTGTTCGCGCAGGGCCTTCGGGATCGCAGGTGAGGGTGTCGAGGTCTTTGTGCCGACGCGGAACTGCATCAGGTCGAAGGAGTCGCTCACCAGCTTGATGTTCTTACCGGCGAAGGCGCTGAAGTCCACCAGCAGGTCGACGCGCTCGGCCGGCGCGAGCGGAATGCGCTTTGTCTCAACGGGCGCGGAGAGCAGGCCCTGGTCGTTTCCGATGACGTGCAGTGCCGGTTTGCCTTCGAGCGAGATGCGGTAGAAGCGGCCGTTCGAGCCGTTGAAAAGGCGCAGGCGATAGAGGCGCGGCTCGACTTCATGGAAGGGAAGCAGCTTGCCATTGACGAGGATGGAGTCGCCGAAGACCTCGGGCACCCAGGGGTTCGCTGGATCGGGTGAGACCGGGTAGATGAGCTGTCCATCTTTCGCGAGCAGGCGATCGGCGAAGAGCAGAGGGATTTCATACTGCCCGTTCGGCAGGTTGAGGCTGGCCTCGTGTTCGTCGCGAACGATGGCGAAGCCCTGCATGCCGGCGTAGATGTTCAGCCGGTTAATGCCCATGGTGTGGTCGTGGTAGAAGAACAGCGACGCGTCCTGGTTCGAGGGATAGAAGCAGCTCTGCGTCTGGCCGGGCGTGATCCATTCCTCGGGGTAGCCGTCGCTCTTGGCGGGCGTGCGTCCGCCGTGTAGATGGGTGACAGTGCGGACCTCGGGCTGTGACTTCTCCGCGCCCATGAGGTTGTGGTCGATGGGCAAAAAGTGATGCGCGGGCAGCTGGTTGAGCCAGTCGACGCTGGCGCCGTGTCCGCTCTGGATCTCGATGGTGGGGCCGGGGAAGGAGTCGCCATAGACCCACATTCGCGTGGGCGGCAGGTCACGATGCACCTTCACGTGCGCTTCGCGCTGCGGAATACGGTAGTGCGGCAGAGTCTGCCCAGGCTTTTCGGGATGAGGTTGCGTACCTGATGGTTTCGCCAGAGCCGGAATAGGCAGCGCATCGACGAAGGGCTCAAGCTTCGACGGATCGAGCTGCGGCGTGGCCGGCATGTGATGCATGGGCATCATGGCGGCGAGGCGTCCGGTACCGAAGCCCGCGAGAGCGAGAGACGAGGTCTGGAGAAAGGTACGGCGGGAAGGGGTGAACATTCTCTGCTATTGTGCCTTGCGCGGAGATGGTTTTGCGGAAAGATTCTTTAAGCGATCAGTCAAAAGAAGTGGAATGTCCATGATCCTCTCAGCTTGTCATCCTGAACGAAGTGAGGGATCTGCACCTGGACTTTGGCACAGGCAAGGTCGCCTGTCGAAAGATAAAGTGCAGATCCCTCACTTCGTTTGGGACGACAACCTTCTATCGACCAAATCAACAAATCCCTGCTTCGGCGGCGGGAGCGAATCCCACCGCCGGGCAGTTACGAGCGCTTAGCGTCCGTTGCCGTTCCAATAGCCGCCGGAGATGACCTGGCCAGTGGAGGGGTTGAGGATGACAGGCTGGGCATTGCTGCGCTTGCTGAAGTCGAACATGCCAGTGATGGAGCCGGAGCCGGCGTCGAACGAACCGCCGCCAATGCGCTGACCGCCGAGCCAGTTGTCTTCGATGAAGTGAATCGTCGAGCTCTGGTCGAGCGTGGTGTGGTCTACGTAGTTACGCTTCGCGTAGGGCGAGATGACCATGTAGGGCAGACGCGGACCGAAGCCGCAACGTCCCTGCGCCGCATCCGCGCCGGAGATGCCAGGCAGAGCGGTTGCCGAAGCGCTGCCGCACTCGCCGGTTCCGGTGAGCATGTCATCGGCGGTGGCGGACTGGTTCACGATCGGGCCCATCTGGTGGTCGTACCAGCCATCGGAGTCGTCGTAGTTGATGATGACCGCGGTCGAAGCCCAATCCGGGCTCTGCATCAGGGCGTTGATGACGGTGACCACGAAGTTCTGCTCATCCAGCGGATCCGAGTAGCCAGCGTGCGCATCCTGGAAGCCGGGAGCCTTGAGGAAGCTGACGGCCGGCAGGTTGCCGGTCTGAAGCGCCCAGTAGAAGTCGTCCATATCGTACTGGTGGTTCGCCTGGTCGCCGTGCTTGCCGATCATGCTGGCAGCGCTGGGACGCAGGTGGCGCGGATTCGCCGTCGAGGTGTAGTACTGGAACGGCTCGTGGTGGGGAATGTAATCCACTTCGGTTGCGCCGGTGACGCCCGAGGTCGTGGAGCGCTGGCATCCGGTGCTCTTGTTCGGATTGGTGACGGTCAGATCGAAGCCGCCTTCGAACCAGCCCCAGGTTACGCCCTTTTCGTTGAGCAGGTCGCCGATGTTCTTGCCGCCGAGCGCAACGAGTGCGCCGGTGGTGGTGGAGCAGACGTCGCCGATGGGGTCGGCATCGCTCATCAGGGTCAGGCCGCCGTTGCCGTCGGCGACGATGTCACCGCTGGCGTTCGAGCTGTCGGTGACGCCATTGGTCTGTCCTGAAACCAGGTTGATGGCGCCGGGGGTCGAGGGACCGAAGTTGCTGCCGTAGGCGTTATCGCTCATCGCGAAGTTCTGCGCGTAGTTCCAGAAGGCGGTAACGGTGTTGCCGTCGAAGTAGCCCATGACCAGGCCCTTGGTCGTCTTGCCGGTCGGCGGAGGACCCGCGGTGCCGGTGTAGGCCGGGAAGGAATCCATCAGGCCGGCGTGGAAGGCCTGCTGCTCAGGCGTGTAGCCGTGATCCTGGTCGGCGGTGGCTGCCTGCGAGCGGTCGAGACGGAAGGGGTTCGAGGCACCGGTTCCGTTGTTGGTGTTCAGGGAGTTCGGGTTGCTGGTGAGCAGCGCGCCGGTGAGTCCGTTGACGGTGGGCGTGCCGGGAGCGGCGACGAAGCCGGGTTCTCCGCGGGGATTGGTGGCGTTGGGATAGGTGCCGAAATAGTGATCGAAGGAGATGTTCTCTCCATAAATCACAACAACGTGCTTGATTGGTGTCGCTGTCTGCGCGTCATCTTCCGCGCGGATCATTGCTGGGGACGCAAGCTGCCCGGCTACCAGGAGCGCGGCCAGCGAATTCGCCACATACTTGTTCATCACTGTCCTCCGCCGCCGGGTTGGAACCGGCAGCTTAGACAGCGTGAATGGGGATTGTTAAAAAGCGGTTACTAAAGAGTGAAGGATCTGCAAAAAATGGAAGATTTGTAAAAGACGTTGTGTGAACGGAATTCGCTCGGAATTTTTCCATCGGATGGTATTTGGGGATTGAGTTGGCGGCGCGGAGCCTCAGTTCCGCGAATTGGCGCGGGCGCAGGGAGCGGCCAAGCCTTCGACCTTTTCAGGTTCACAAGATGTCCCGGCCAAAGCCGGGACGTGCCAGACATATGCCGATCAAGCCCTAATGTGCTGCGGCCTGCAGCATGACTCCATCCTTCTGGAACATGGCGCGGATGCCGCGCAGGGCCTGGCGGGTGCGTTCCTCGTTCTCGATGAGCGAGAAGCGGACGTGGCCGTCGCCGTATTCGCCGAAGCCGATGCCGGGGCTGACGGCGACCTTGGCTTCCTTGAGCAGCAGGGTTGAAAACTCAAGCGAGCCGAGGTGCTTGTAGGGCTCGGGGATCGGCGCCCAGACGAACATCGTCGCCTTGGGCGACGTAACGTTCCAGCCGAGCTTGTTCAGGCCGCTTACCAGCACGTCGCGGCGGCTGCGGTAGTTGTCGCAGATCTCCGTGACGCACTCCTGCGGGCCTTCGAGCGCGAGGATCGAGGCGACCTGGATGGGCGTGAAGGTTCCGTAATCGAAGTAGCTCTTGAGTCGGGCGAGGGCCGCGACCAGCGTCTTGTTGCCGACCATGAAGCCGACGCGCCAGCCGGGCATGTTGTAGCTCTTCGAGAGGGTGAAGAACTCGACCGCGATATCGCGGGCTCCAGGGACTTCGAGGATCGAGGGCGCGCGATAGCCGTCGAAGACGATGTCGGCATAGGCGAGATCGTGGACAAGATAGATGCCGTGCTGGCGGCAGAGATCGACCACGCGCTCGAAGAAGCTGAGCTCGACACACTGCGTGGTGGGGTTTGCCGGGAAGTTCAGGATGAGCATCTTCGGCTTGGGGTACATCAGCGGAATGGTCTGCTCGAGCTCGGCGAGAAAGACGTCGGTGTCGTGGATTGCAACGCTGCGAATGTTGGCGCCCGCTATCACCGGTCCGTAGATATGGATGGGATAGCTGGGGTTGGGCACCAGCACCACGTCTCCCTGGTCGAGGGTGGCGAGGCAAAGGTGGGCTATGCCTTCCTTCGAGCCGATGGTGGTGATGCATTCCGTTTCAGGATCGAGCTGCACGTTGTAGCGGCGGTCGTACCAGTTGGCGATGGCCCGGCGCAGGCGGGGAATGCCCTTCGAGAGGGAGTAGCGGTGAGTTTCCGGCCGGCGTGCTGCTTCGATCATCTTGTCGACAATGTGCTGCGGCGTGGCTCCATCGGGATTGCCCATGCCGAAGTCAATAATGTCTTCGCCGCAGCGGCGTGCTGCCGCCTTCAGCTCGCCGGTGATGTTGAAGACATAGGCGGGCAGGCGCTTGATTCTCGAAAACTCGTCCACTTGTAACCCTTTCTTTTCAGTAACTATATCGTCTTCTCTTGTGCTCAGAACAGATTCCCGGCAGCTTCGTGCTCCGCGGCTTCGAGGAATGCGGAAAGCAGGCGGATCTTTTCCGCTGCCAGCTCGCGGGTGCGGTCGAGGCGAATCTTTCCGGGCAGGTCGTTGAGCGATTTTTTCAGAACAGGAAGAATGTCGCTGAAGCGCGCGAATCGGGTATCGCGGCCGACCTTCGAAACGTTGCGCAGGATGCCGATGGCTCCGAGCTGTTCGAGGATGTCGGCATCGCGAAGGATGGTGGCTTCGATGGTGGTGGGGGTGTCATGCGGCTGGTGGGTCTGGATGGCATCGAGGACGGCGGGGATCTTTTCACGGGGAAAGCCGGCGTGATCGAGGATGCCGGGGACGCGCTCACAAGCATAGCCGACGTGATCCCAGTGGCGCAGCTCCTCGGGGTCCTCTGGACGATTGCCGATGAAGACTCCGATGTCGTGCAGCCATGCGGCGGCATAAACGATGTCGTCGTCGTAGGTCGAGCCCTCGCCGATCTGGCGGGTGAGGGCGTAGAGGCGCGGCTGATGGCCGTACTTGTCAACGGGTCTTGCTTCCCGCTCGATGAGCAGTGCGATGGTAGCGCGGAAGTCCTGTGGCATGAGGTGAGTGTAACGATTGTGTGCGAGAGCCGTCAGAAAAGTGTGAATCCGAGGCGGGACCGTTACGCGTAAACGTATTGTTTGAACATGGTGTGAATCGGAGAGAGCGATCTTCTCAGGCGAAAACAAGCGTCAGGCGAAAACAAGCGTGGATCAATGCGTTTTTTGCCGGCTTGTAAATACTGTTTAGGTGACGGTTACAAATTAGGCGGAACCTTTCCTGAAAATCGGGTATTCCGCAACCCTAGTGAGGCGTGATTTTTATGTGGCAGACATCGTTCTGCCTGCATCGAAGCTTCTAAGACGAGATATACCTACAACCCAAAAGCGCGAATTGCCCCAGCGCGTACAAATCGGCGGTTATAACAGATGTTTATAGACCTTAGAAAAATAGGCGTTACGGAGATTTTGCATCCGCGACAGGGTGACAAATCTGGATCAAGGGTTCCGCTGTGTGCTATAAGTAAAGTCAGTCAATCTTTACCCAACTCTACAAAAAGCTCAAATCCATTCGAACGGGCGCCAGATCCGTCCTCTCGATTTCCCCGGATTTCCTGTTGTTCATACGCAGTTCATAGCATCGGCTTCGAAAAGTTTTCCGTTTCTTCGCCTGCGCCGCATGGCCGACAAGTTGTTCTGGTCGACATGCTCTCCTGGGACGTCACCAGGTCACCAACGCGAAAGATTTTTTGAGACGACCATATGGCTACTCCAGAGTTTGTACGGAAGACAGGATCGGTTGAGCGACCGGTTATTGGCATACCATCCCAGATGAGATCGCGTTCAGGACATTTTTTCGGCCCCTCGATGGTTGCGGCGTTCATCATGATGCTGAACGACGGGCTGGCTATCCTGCTGGCCTTTGCCACGGCGCTGGTGTTGCGCGCCATGCTTTACGAGAAGGTGGCGAAGTTCTCAGGCATTATCCATGGCATTGTGGGAAGCCCCCTCGACCTGCTTTACCTCGCATGGTTCATCCTTGCTTATGTACTGGTGGCGCGCCGCTATGGTCTTTACTCGTCCATTCCGCTTTCGACCGGCGCCCATGAGCTGCGGCTGACGATCCAGGCTTGTCTGAATGCGGGCCTGCTGCTTTGCGGCGGCCTGTACATGACCAACAGCCTGTCGATTTCGCGAGCACTGGTGCTGCTGCTGATCTTCAGCACGATCGTGGCGCTGTGCATTCGCCGTTCGATCTGGCGGCTTTCGCGCTACCGGCAGTTCGAGCGCGGGCTGGATACGCGCAACGTGGTGGTGCTCGGCACCAATCACCTCAGCCTGGCGCTGGGCGAGCATATCGCACGCGACTACAGGCTTGGTTACAAGCTGCGCGGCTACGTGACGGCTCCCGGATGCTCTGTTAATCATGATGTTCCGGAAGAAGAGATTCTCGGCGGCCTCGATCGCATTCGCCAGCTGGCGCGTCTGCACTTTATCGACGAGATTGTGATCGCGGAGCCCTGCCCGACAGAGCAGGCGATTCGCCTGGTGGAAGAAGCCCGCGACCTCGATGTGGATATCCGCGCCATCTCCGGCTATTACGGCGAGCTGACCTCGCAGAGCCCGATCGAATACCTGGGGCTCTTCCCGGTTGTCTCACTGCACCGCCGCGATCCTCGCACGATCGCCCTGGCTCTCAAGCGCGTAGTGGACATTGTGCTTTCGATGATGGCACTCACCGTGGCTTTCCCGATCATGCTGGTGCTGGCTCTCTGGATTCGCTTTGAAAGCGAAGGGCCGATCTTCTTCGTTTCCGAGCGTATCGGCAGGCGCGGACGGGTCTTCCCTTGCTTCAAGTTCCGCACCATGGTTAAGAATGCCGAGCAGCTCAAGAAGAACCTGGCAGCACAGAACGAGCGCGACGGCATTCTCTTCAAGATGGTCAACGATCCGCGCATTACCCGCGTGGGGCGTGTCCTTCGCAAGTACAGCCTCGATGAGCTGCCGCAGTTCTTCAACGTGTTGCGTGGCGAGATGAGCCTGGTTGGCCCGCGCCCTCCAATAGCCAGCGAGGTGGAGAAGTATGAGCTGGAACACTTCCGCCGCCTGGAAGTGCTGCCCGGTCTGACTGGCCTCTGGCAGGTGCAGGCACGCGGCGACTCCTCCTTCGCCAAGTACATCGCGCTCGACACGGCCTACGTCGAGAACTGGAGCTTCTGGCTGGATCTGAAGATCCTGGTTCGCACGGCCGAGGTTGTGGTTCGCGGAACCGGCACTTAGTTCTTCGTTGTAAACCAAAAGGCACGGCTTCTGCCGTGCCTTTTGTTTTGCCTCGTTTGCCTCGGAATGACAAACTCGGGGAGTGCCTGCGTTTGTTCTTCCCACCCAGGCGGAGCCTGGATGGGGGCACTCTTTGGTGGCTGGTCCAGCATCGGGAAGTGCAGGTTCCTCACTTCATGAGGAATGACAAATGCGGGCGATGATCGCTCCGGGCCAAAAGACAACGGCCGCTCGAGGTTGTGGAACCTCGCAGCGGCCGTTCTTGTTCTTCGTGATTACCTAGTCGATGAAGTCGATCCTGGGAGCGTGGGGGATGATGCCGCGCTCGTGGCCCATCTCAAGCAGCTTGCGGATGGCCATACGGCCATCTTCGCCGTAGCTGATGGTGCGCTCGTTCACGTACATGCCGACGAACTTGTTGGCGAGGTCGTGGTCGAGGTCGCGCGCGAACTGCATGGCGTAAGCCAGGGCTTCTTCGCGGTGATCGAGGCCGTGCTGGATGCTCTCACGCAGTGCCTGGGTGGTGATGCGCATGACGTCGTCGCCGAGCGAACGGCGGATGGCGTTGCCGCCGAGCGTCAGGGGCAGGCCGGTCTGCTCGCGCCACCAGACACCGAGGTCGAGGATCTTCTTGAGGCCGTTGTGCGAGTAGGTGAGCTGGCCCTCATGAATGATGAGTCCTGCTTCGAAGTTGCCGGCCAGTACCTCGGGGATGATGCGGTCGAAGGGCACGACTGCGGTTTCGATCTCGGGGCAGAAAAGCTTGAGCGTCAGGGTCGCGGTCGTGAGCTCACCGGGTATGGCGATCTTGATCTTCTTGATCTCGTCGAGCGAGTAGGGCTTGGGCGCGATGATCATCGGGCCATAGCCTTCGCCGACCGAGCCGCCGCAGGCCATCACTGCATAGTTGTCCTGCAGGTATGGATAGGCATGGAAGCTGATCGCGGTCACGTCGTAGAACTGTTCCTTGATCGCCTTCTGGTTCAGGGTCTCGATATCGGTCAGCGTGTGGGTGAACTTGTAGCCGGGAACGCGGACCTTGTTCGTGGCCAGCCCGTAGAACATGAATGCGTCATCGGAGTCAGGGCTGTGGGCGATGGTGATTTCACGGACGGAAGAGGGTGCCGGTACATCGGCGGATGTGGTAGATGCGCTCACTGCTGGTTCCTGATCCTTTCAACGAAACGAACCGAATGTAAATCGGAGGCAGGGCACAGGCCGTCTGCCATTAAGAATGTTTGCCGAAGCAGCGCCGGAACCGTACGCGGCGTTTCCATCTTCGGAGCTTCAATCGAGGCCCTGCGTCGAGTCATCGGTCTTCGACTGATTCAGCTGCAGTGTCTCGCCGCCCTGGGTGTCGTGATTGCGGATGTGTCTCCTGACCGCAAGGACGGCCCATACGAGGACCACGATGCTCAGGAGGAATACCGCATAAAGGACACGCATGGGACAGTCCTAAGGATAACAAAGGCGGGTATTGGGTGCCATCTGCAAAACCTTGCAGAGCGGCGAGCCGCGAAAGAGTCTGTCCTCGTAGAATGACTGCTGTTGCCCAATGGGCCCGCAAAAGGAGCGATTCATGCAAAGAAGGACCTTTCTTGCCTCGGCTGCAGTGCTGCCGGCGGCTTTTGTACAGGCGCAGGAGCAGATTACGCACGTCGATACGAAAAGCAGCGGGCCGGCCCTGAAGAGCGCCGTGGTCAAAGGCGATAGTTTGCCGGAGGAAGGGAACAGCCCGGGCGCGAAAGCGCGCGTGCACTTCAATGGTCCGACGAAGCAGCTGAAGGCGGTAGCAACGGGCATGGTGACACTGCAACCGGGCGCGCAGCCGCATCCACCGCATCGGCATCTCGAAGAGGAGTTCGTGATTATCGCCTCCGGTACCGGTGAGTGCGTTGTGGATGGGGTCGTTTCGCAGGTGCAGGCAGGCGATGTGATGTATGCGGAGGCCAATGTCCTGCACGGCGTAAAGAACACCGGTTCGGCGGTGATGGTGTTTTATTTTACGAAGATTTTGGCCTAGATAGGGAAGCGCAAAAGCAGGTTCCTTACTGCGTTTGGGAAGACAGAGTTTTTGGGGGAGCTTGAACGGTCTAGCGTGGTGATCGTCTGGCGCTCTTCTTCGGCTTCGACTGACGCAACTGGATCTCGTGCGCCTGCGCGATGCTGTTCAGCAGGCCAGGGAAGCGTTTGTCCACTTCCTCGCAGCGCGAGATATTGTGCATCTCGACCCCGATGCGTTCGCTGCGGATGAGTCCGGCTTCGCGCAGGATCCGGAAGTGCTGCGAAAGCGTGGACTTGGGGATCGGCGTTCCGAGGATTGCCGAAAACGCAGAACAGTTCTGTGTGCAGTCCTTAAAAGCGATGTCTGTGAAGATGGCGACACGGACCGGGTCGGAGAGCGCATGCAGAATGCCCTCTACCGTTATGTCTTCGACCGCGGGATGAATGAGGGGCCTCATGGCTTCTTAGTGTATGAGATGTCACTGCAAAGTCCAATAGTTCATTATTTCTGAACTATTGAATCTTTGAGCGAGGCTTCGCAATCTCTATCTCCAGCAACGCCGCTTATGGCGCGAAAAGGAGCAGGACAATGGGCAAGCTGGATGGCAAGGTAGCGGTTCTGACAGGTGCAACTTCGGGCATGGCGCTGGCTTCGGCAAAGCTGCTGGTTGAGGAGGGTGCGTACGTCTTCATCACCGGACGCCGCAAGGAGAAGCTCGACGAGGCGGTCAAGGTTATCGGAAAGAATGTGACGGCGGTTCAGGGCGATGCAGCAAACCTGGCCGATCTCGATCGTCTCTACGAGACGGTCAAGCGCGAGAAGGGGAAGATCGATATTCTCTTCGCCAGCGCGGGACAGGGCGAGTTTGCAAAGATCGACGATGTAACCGAAGAGCACTTCGACCAGATCTTCGGCCTGAACGTACGCGGCACGGTGTTCACGGTCAAGAAAGCGCTTCCGCTGTTCAGCCGTGGCGGCGCGATTATCCTGAACGGATCGATCGCGGGCATCAAGGGCTTTGAGAACTTCGGCATTTACAGTGCCAGCAAGGCGGCAGTTCGCTCGCTCGCCAGGGTGTGGGTGCAGGATCTGAAGGATCGCGACATCCGCGTGAACGTGTTGAGCCCTGGCCCCATCGATACGCCGGTTCTCGACCCTCTCGGTCCAGAGGCGAAGGAGTATTTCAAATCGCAGGTTCCGCGCGGTGAAATCGGGCGGCCTGAGGAAATTGCCACGGCCGTGCTCTTCCTCGCTTCGAGCGATTCGAGCTTTGTGAATGGCGTAGAGCTGTTTGTGGATGGCGGCCTTGCGCAGATCTAACCCTTCCCGATAGCGGGACGGAAAACGGGCAGGCGCGAAAGATGCGTCTGCCCGTTTTTTATGGTCTGCGTTCTCAGGCGTGAATCGTACCGCGTTGAATCAGGTCGGGGATGCGATCTGCCGGAACAGGGCGGGAAAACAGGTAGCCCTGGATCAGGTTGCAGCCGAGCGATGCCAGGATGGAGAGCTGCTCTGCCGTCTCGACGCCCTCGGCCACGACCTGCATGTTGAGAGCATGCGCCATGCCGATGATGGCCTTGATCATGGGCAGGGTGCTTACCGATTGCTCGAATCCATGAATGAAGGCCTGGTCGATCTTCAGATTGGAAATAGGCATCTGGTGCAGGCGCGCCAGGGATGAGTAGCCGGTTCCGAAATCGTCGATGGACATGTGGATGCCCATGGAGTGCAGCATGCGCATTTCGTTAGCTGCCTCGGCGATGTTGTTGAGGACCGCCGACTCGGTGAGCTCGATGTGGATGAGCTCATGGCGGATGTCGTATTTATCGAGGGTCGCGAGGATCTTCTGCGCGAAATTGGAGAGCCGGAACTGCAGCGCGGAGATGTTGATCGCGACCGGAACGACCTTCACTCCATGCTTCTCCCAGGAATTCAATTGCTGGCAGGCGTGCTCGAAGACCCACTGTCCCAGGGGAATGATCAGTCCGGACTCTTCTGCGACAGGAATGAATTCGGCGGGGCTGATCTGGCCGAGCTCGGGGTGGTTCATGACGAGCAGGGCTTCGAGTGAATTCACCTGGCCATCGGGGAGGCAGATGGGCTGGTAGTGCAGGGCGAACCTGTTCTGCGCGAGCATGTCGCGGATGCCCTGTTCGAGCCGCAGCCTGTACTTCGATCCGTCCCTTTCATCGCTGGAGTGATGGCAAATCAAATTGTTGCCGAGCTTTCGCGAGCGAAGTGCCGCATGCCACGCATTCTGACGAAGGACGGTTGAGTCTGTTCCATCTTCGGGATAAACGGTGACGCCGATGGAGAGATTGAGGCGGATGCTGTAATCGCCTGCCTGTACCGGTTCTGTGAGATCGCCCAGCAACTGATTGGCCCACTTGTCGGCCCACTTCGGACTGGCGAGACCGCGAAGCAGAACACTGAAGCCATACTCTGTCGAGCGCGCCATGATGTCCGATGCCCTGAGATTTTCCCGGATGCGTCCGGCGATGATCTGCAGACAGCGGTCTCCCACATTCTCGCCATAGGTATCGCTTACATTGCGAAAGCGGTCGATGTTGATTTTGACCAGGGCGATCATCTCGAGGTATCTGGAGGCCTCCTGCAGGATGCGATCCATCTCTGCATGAAAGCCGGTGCGGTTGAGCAACTGGGTCAGCGGATCGTGCGTGGCCTGATAGTGCAGCCTTTCGATCAGCTGATTCCGCTCCGTGACATCGGTTCCTATGATCAGCCTGGTTGGCCTTCCGTTGAGATTGAGGATTCGCGCCTCTCCGTCCATGGGAAAGGTGCTGCCATCTTTGCGCAGATGCAGAGAGGAGCGAATCAGGGAAGATTTTCTGCCGATGACCACAGCGTGGGCGCCGTCACGCCTTTCAGGAGCGATGATGTCGCCTACCGAGAGAGCGAGAAACTCGGGGATGGTGTATCCGTGAGTGTGGGCGCCGGCTTCGTTGACGTTTGTGAATGACTGGGTCGCCTGATCGATTGTCCACATCATGTGCGGGCTTCCATCGAAGAGTGTCCGGTAGTCTTCGCGCAGTTGAACCGCGCTCCGGGTGTCGGACTGGATGATGATCAACAGCATCCCGATAAAGACCATCAACTCGCCGGCCATACTGGCGTGCGTTACAAAAACGTTGAGCTGGAAATAGAATTCCAGCACGACGAGCGAGGCGGACCAGAGCGCGGAACCGGCCATGACGAGGCTCGAGCCACCGCGTAAGGCGGGATAGTTCCACAGGAAAAGGACGCCGTTCAGCAGCAGCAACTCCGCGGGCAGGATGCTTACAAGCCTGTCCTGTTGTGTGCTGGTTGCCGTGACCAGAATCCAGAAGCTGACGAATGCGAGGGTTACGAGAAGAATGATCGTAGCGGAACGAGCTCCTCTGAAATGCCGGAGCAGGAAGAACGCTATAGCCGAATGAGACGCCAGGATGCAGAGATAGATCGGCCACTTCGATCCGTTCGTTATGTAGAGCAAGACCAGGGAGAGGATCTGGGGCCCGGCGATGAGCAGCGCGCCATAGCGGATAGAAAACGAATCCTTGCGCAGGGCCGGCGATGAGATAGCAAAAGCGGCAGCCGCAGAGGTGATAAGCGTTGCGGTCAGGCAAGGGCTCATCCTCTGAGAAAGGAAGCCGGTTGGCAAGAATCTTAATAATCCTGCGCTGCCTAAGAGCAACCATCCCGCGATCCAAGTGTAGAGACGCCTGTCATCTCGATGAAGAGATAAAAAACATAGTACGGATGCGAAGAATAGCGGCGCGAGTGGATATTGGGACAGTGCGCTCAACAATCTACCTCATATGAATCCGAAGACTCATAAATAAAATCATAGCGGCATGGATTGTAGTCAGGTCAACGAAGAATTCCCCTCAGTTGGGTAGCTTTCCATTTTCTAGTTGATGACTTGAAATTAGTTTGGCTTATTAGTTCATTTCGGAACATACCGCTGCTTTCGAGTCTAGTTTCGAAAGGGAGGATGTACGAGAAGACGAACAGAGCAGCCCCGTAGTTGCAGGTGACTTCTATGCATGCCAATGGTAACCGTCTAGCTGTGGGCCTTTATCTTTACTTTACTACCCAGCCAGGCATCGCGAAATTGCTTCTGGTTTGCCGTCAATGTGCCTCCGGTGGACTCTATGGGAATAAGTTCGAATCCGGGAGTAGTTGTTAGGGTAGCTAATGCCTTTACCTGCTGACCGCGGCGCAGGAAGACAAGTTCCACCTTATCGCCAACCTGGTGTGAAGCAAGTGCTTTCAATAGAACGTCAGGTGTCGGGATAGGTGTGCCTGCGACCGAGATAAGTTCGTCGTCAAGATCGAGTCCTGCTTCATATGCTGGAGAACCAATCATAGTTGACCGGGTTACGCGTACTCCGTGTTCGCTTTTTTCCAGTCGAATATCGCCGAGGCTTGCTGGAGAAGAGAGTCTGCGCAGTACAAATCCTGCCTTGAGAAACAGTCCCGCGTAGTTCAGCTTTTCGGTGCCTTCTATGTAGCGGTGAACGAAGTCCGCTGCGAATTGCGGGTCGCCGGAGACGGCGGCCAGCTGCTTCTGCACATCGGCGATGTTGTACGGATGGCCAACCAGCCCGGGAGCGGGTCCGCCGGGCTTGCCGTAGCTGCGCCACATGGCGCGCATGAAGTCATCGAGCGTTATGCGTGAGTTCGAGCGCGCGCGCAGTTCCAGGTCGAGTCCGAGCGCAATGACTTCGCCGTAGATGTAATAGGAGACGAAGTCGTTGTTCCAGTAAGTGGGAAACAGGTCGCTGCTGCCATCGACGAAGGGCGCGAGGCGGCTCATATCCATGGCAGAGCGGTAGCTGCTGCCCGGCGTATCGAGTACGTAGCTGAGGTCGTGTGCGAATCCATTCATTCCGTCCGGCTGCGTGGTAATGCCGCTGCGAAGCATGGCGAGATTGCCGTAGTACTGGGTGAAGCCTTCAGCGATGAACATTTCGCCGGACATGTTTACGTCGCGGAAGTTGAAGGGTTCGAGGCCTTCAGGACGGATACGTTCGACATTCCAGTTATGAAAGAACTCATGCGCCACGGTGGAGAGCGAAAGCTTGTGCCCGGTCATCACCGTGCTGTTGCGGTGTTCCATGCCGTCGCCACCGTCCCAGGGCAGCGCATCGGCGAGAAAGGTATAGTAGCCGGGCTCATAGTCGGGCAACTCTCCGAAGACGGCCTGTTCTTCGAGGACGAGCTTGTGTGCTCCGGCTACATAGTCGTTGAACTCGGCGTCGGTTGCCTGTGAGTGTGCGACGACGCGGATGGTCTGCGCCTTTCCACCTGCGGCGATTGCCGGGACCTGGAAGGTGCTCATGGCGAAGTGGCTCAGCTCGGCTGGGCTGTCCATCAGGTACTGAAGGTTGGGCGCGGTGAAGGTGCTGGCGTCCGTGGTGGGATAGAGCTGCGTTGCAATCTTCCAGTCGCTGCCCGGCGGCAGCGCGAAGGTGATGCGTACGGGGCTGTCGTCGAGGCCGTGGGCCCACATCACTGTTGCGGGAAAGTTGATGTGTGCATGCGTGGTGTCGATTGCGAAGAAGGTTCCATCGACCTTGTCTCCGAAGAGGCGATAGGTTACATGCACGGTGCCGTGATGCCCGGCCACAGTCCATGACCTTGGATCGGGGCGCGATACCTGCAGCGGCTTTTTGTCACCGTCAGTGAACTTTTCTTCGAATACGTTCGAGGCGAACTCGAAGGCGGCGTAACGCCCCGGCGATGACCGGCTCATCTGCACTTCCAGAGGACGCGGCGGCAGATGCTCGAAGGTCGCCTCGACCTGCATGACGTGATGTACGGCATCGGGAAACGAGAAGCGATAGGCAACGGTCGGCGATGACTCCGCGGAGGCGGACAGCGCCATGGCGGCGAGGGCGGACAGGGCGCAGAGAAGAAGACGGCTGGTGGTCAGGGCTCTCACGATGAGCCCATCTTATATTCAGGAGGCCCGAGTTTCGAAGGGAAGAAACAGGGTGAAGACGGTGCCGGACCGGCTCCGGCTGACTGAGCTTTTCACCCGCAGCCTGCCGCGATGGCGCTCGACGATTTCGTGGCTGATCCAAAGGCCGAGGCCCGTACCGTTGATGCCTTTGGTCGTGAAAAAGGGCTGAAAGATCTGGCGAAGGGTAAGCCGCTCGATGCCTGTGCCTGTATCGGCTACGGTGAGGCGAACGCCGCGGCGGCCGGTGATCCGGTCAGTGGCTTCGCAGGCGCGGAGATAGAGGGAGCCTCCGCCCTTCATCGCATCGATGGAGTTACCGATGAGATTGTTGACGACCTGGCGGATCTCTCCGTCGAGGCAGGTGACCGGTGCGGTTTCGCGGTAGCGCGTACGCACTCGGATGTAGGCGTTGTGCAGGCGTCCCTGGTAGATGCGGGCGGAGTCTTCGAAGACGTCGCGAGGATTGACCGCAACGGGTGTCGAAAGCTGCTTGTGAAAGCGCAGCGTCTGGTTGGCGATTACGGCGATACGGCGCAGTTCGATCTCGGCGGTGTCGAGGTATCCGATTACGGAGGGGTCCTGCGTGGCGAGCTTCGAGAGATAGAGCAGGTTCGTCACCGACTCGAGAGGATTGTTGATCTCGTGGGCTATGGTGCTGGCCAGCTTGCCTACCGCGACCAGCTTCTCGGTCTGGCGCAGTGCGGACTCCACCTGCTTATGCGCCGAGGTATCGGTGGCAGCACCAAACCAGCCGGTGATGTCTCCGAAGTCGTCGAGGATGGGGATAGCGCGCGAGAATGTCCAGCCGAGGCTTCCGTCGGCCCGCAGCACGCGATGCTCGAACTCGAAGAGACCCTTCTGGTCGATAGCCTGTTTGATTGCGGCGAGCACGCGAGGCTGGTCTTCCGGGTGAATATATTTCTTCAGCCAGTCCGGATCGGGTATTTCGGTATTGCTGAGGAAGTTGCGGCCTTCGAGCTGATACATCAGCTTCCAGTCAGCGCTCATGCGGTAGAACACGTCGCTGGTGGCGCTGGTGAAGGCGCGCAGCAGCTCCTCGCTCTGGCGATGGGAGGCCTCGGCCACGCGCGCGAGCACGGTCGAGGTGGTGTCCTGGGCTACGTCGAGCACACCTAAGATTGCGCCTTCATGATCGATGAGCGGGCTGTAGCTGTACGTCCAGTAATGCTCTTCGAGTTTTCCGTTCTTGAGCAGAGGCAGACGGAAGTCAATCTCGCGGATGATGCTGCCTTGTTCCGCGACCGCCCTGATTTGCGGCCCGATCACCTCCCATGCCTCGCTCCAGACTGTTTCCGCCGGCTGGCCGAGGGACAGGGGATGCTTGATGCTTAGAGCGGGGACCATCGCATCGTTATAGATACAAATGAACTCGGGGCCCCAGAAGATCTGCATGGGGAGCGGGGCATTCAGAATCATATTGACGGTATTCAGAAGGATGGGCGGCCAGTCTTCGATCGCACCGAGGGGCGTCCCGGACCAGTCCATTGTGCGCACGAGGTCTGCTGTGCCACCTTCTCCTCGTACTCTCAATACCTCGGTCCCCACCAACGACTCTCCTGCCGCAACCTGCGGATTCTGATCCTGCTGCCAAATCTTCGGAGTGACGCCGAAGTCGCAGCCAAGGAATTAGATGCGGAAAGTCGACAATGTCTTTTGAATCAGAGGCGAAGGTGCTGCAAGTTTATCCTCTTCCGCGCTGGCAACCAAGGGGAATTGCGAGGAATCCGATTCACGCCCGCAGGGTATTCCTAGGGTCGTGCGGCGTTGTCCGTAGAGGCGAGGCGAGAGGCCCATCACGCGCTTGAAAGCGGTACTGAAGGCGCTTTCGGATTCGTAACCGAGAGACAGGGAAATAGCGGAGATGGTGTCTCCGGAGTTTGCCAGCCGGTCGGCCGCGACCAGCATGCGCCAACGGGTGAGGTAGTCCATGGGAGATACGCCGACGATCTCCTTGAAGCGGAAAGCGAAGGCGGAGCGGGACATGTTCGCGCGCTCGGCCAGTTGCTGGAGCGTCCAGCGGCGGGCCGGTTCGCTGTGGATGGCGGCGATGGCTGCGCTGATCTGCTGGTCGGCAAGAGCGAGAAACCAGCCCGTGCCTCCACGCGGGGCCTCGGCGAGATGGAGGCGCAGGGCCTGCACCAGCATCATCTGCGCGAGGTGCTCGACGACCAGTGATCCGCCGGGCTGGGGATTGCGCAGCTCCTCCATCATCTTCTCGAGCGACCAGCGCATGGCGGCGCGCTCCTGTTGCCCGGATAAGTGGATGACAGGCGGCATGCCGTTCAGCAGGATGCTGGAATCACCGGAGAGCGCGAAGTGACCGCCGAGTCCGAAGCTGGTGCCGCCTCCGTTGATGGTTGCAATGGCGCCATCCAGCGGAGGCCGGAAGAGGCTTAAGGCATCGACTGGTGGCAGCGAAAGATCGGACGCAAGACGGAACTTCGTTCCGGAGAAGAGCATGAAGCAGTCGCCGGCAACGATGCGCATGGGGTTGGGTATGCCTTCGACTTCAAGCCAGCACTCGCCAGAGACAAGGACGTAGCACTTGATGCCGTCGTAGTGCTTGAATTCGATCGAAAAGTCGCCACCGATGTCGAAGCCGCCCGAGGTGTAGCTGCGCAGCTTGAGAAGGGACAGGACTGAGGAAAGAGGATCCATCGGCCTATTGGACGATGGCCAAGGTAATCCGGATTCTGAAGCATAGAAGCTATTTCCGCGGCGGCCTATTGTTTGAAGCAGCAGAAAGGTTTCACAGACTGCGAAGGATGAAGGAGATTGAGATGCGAGTATTTTTAACCGGCGCGACCGGTTTTATCGGCACAGCACTGATTCCGGAACTGGTGGGCGCGGGGCACACGGTTGTGGGACTTACCCGCTCCGATGCCGGCGCTGCGTCGCTCGATCAGGCAGGAGTCGAGGTGCATCGTGGAGATATTTACGATCTTGACAGCATAAAGGCCGGTGCGGAGAGGGCAGACGCGGTGATTCACCTGGCATTCAACCATGACTTCTCGAAGTTCGCGGAAAACTGTGAGACCGATCGCCGCTTGATTGAGACTCTCGGCGAAGTGCTGGCAGGATCCGGCCGGCCGTTGATCGTGACCTCGGGCACGGGGTTGATTCAAGGCGCAAATGGGGCAGCGGCGACCGAGAACGATGCCCCGGTTTCGTCCGAGGTGTTTCCGCGCGCTGCCTCGGAGGAGGCAACACTGACGATCGCGGAGCGTGGATGCCGCGCGATGGTGGTGCGTCTGCCGCAGGTGCATGACACGAAGAAACAGGGCCTGGTGAGCTACATTATCCCGGGTTTCCGCGAGAAAGGCGTGGTGGCGTACATCGGCGAAGGGAAAAATCGCTGGCCGGCAGGCGCGGTGAGCGATGTTGCCCGGCTGTACCGGCTGGTGCTCGAAAAGGGCAAGCCTGGAGGCAGATATCACGCGGTTGGGGAAGAGGGCGTTTCGACGAAGGCTATCTGCGAGGTTCTTGGCGCCGGGTTGAAGTTGCCGGTGGTTTCGATCACTCCGGAAGAAGCCCCGGCACACTTCGGCTGGATGGCTCACCTGGCGAGTGCGGATCTTCCGGCATCCAGCGCGATCACACGCGAGGAACTGGGCTGGGAGCCGGCTGGGCCGAGCATTCTTACCGACCTGAAGAATATGGACTACGCGCGATAAGGGATCGTTTCGCGGAATGGCCGCCTGGATGCACAGGCGGCCGTTTTATTTTTCAGATGCTCACGCGTGTTCCTCGCTGATCGCTCCTACGGATGAGAGCAGCCAGCGGAGGTAGGCATCGCTCCCGCCTTCGACCGGCAGTACCAGGAACTCGGGCACGTCGTAGGAATGCAGCGCGTGGAGCGTCGATTCGAGCTCGGGAAGTTTGCCTTCGACCGTTTTGATCAGCAGGAGTGTTTCTTCGGCCTTCTCGATGCCGCCCTTCCACCGGTAGATGGAGGTGAGTCCGGAGACGAGGTTGACGCAGGCGGCGAGGTGGTTTTCGACCAGCGCGCGGGCGATCTTCTCCGCTTCTTCACGGGTGCCTGCGGTGGATAGGACGATTCGTGGGGATTTGCCGATTTCGCTCATCATCTTTCGCAATTCATTTGATCAGAGTTTAAGATGACAAAACGTTCCTGCGCTTTAAAATAAGCATCCTATCCCTTGCGCTTTCAGCATTTTAATTTCTGGATCTGACGCTGACGGCATCTTACTTGCGTAAGAGTTTTCAGTGTCGCTTGCCAGGCGGCTTAGAGCATCACCTTTGGCAGAGAAAACCTGTAAGGAGTCATTCGATGGCGGTTGAGATCAAGTTTGGAACTTCGGGCTGGCGGGCGATTGTCGCCGATGAGTTTACCGTTCCCAACATTCGCAGGGCTGTAACCGGTATTGCAAAGTATGTGGCTTCGCAGCCGGGCTCACATAAGGTTCTTGTCGGGCGCGATCCGCGCTTCCTGGGCGAGAGCTTCGTCGCTGAAGCCGCGAAGGTGCTGGCGGCCCACGGCGTGACGCCGGTGGTGATTCCGCATGCCGCGCCGACCCCGGCGATCGCTTACGCCATTCGCCAGACGAAGGCGAGCGGCGGCATTAACTTCACGGCCTCGCACAATCCGCCGGAGTACAACGGCATCAAGTTTTCCACTCCGGACGGCGCGCCTGCGCTGCCGGAAACCACCAAGCAGGTCGAGGCGCTGATTGCCGCGCTGGGCGATACGCCGGTTCCGGTGCCTGCGGAGCCGAAGGAGAAGTTTGAAGAGATCGACGTGAAGCCGGATTATCTTGCCCGCCTGAACGAGCTGGTGGACTTCAAGGCGATCAAGAAGTCGGGCATCAAGGTTGTGTTCGATCCTTTTTGGGGCGCGGCGCGTGGCTACAGCTGCCATATCCTGCGCGAGCACGGCGTTGAGGTCGCGACGGTTCACGACTACCGCGATGTGTTGTTTGGCGGGCACGCCCCTGAGCCGGACGACCACCTGCTGGCCGACTGCAAAGCCGAGATGAAGAAGTTTGGCGCGAAGATCGGCATTGCGACCGATGGCGATGCGGACCGCTTCGGTATTGTCGACGAGGACGGCACGTTCATCCAGCCGAACTACATTATTGCGCTGCTCTTCGACTACCTGGTGGAGACGCGCGGCTGGAAGAACGGCGTGGCTAAGTCCGTGGCGACGACCAACCTCATCAACGCACTGGCCGACCACTACAAGATTCCGCTCTTCGAGACGCCGGTGGGCTTCAAGTACATCGGTGAGCTGATTATTCAGGACAAGATCGTTATCGGCGGCGAAGAGTCGGCCGGATTGACGATTCGCGGGCATGTTCCGGAGAAGGACGGCGTGATTGCCGGCCTGCTGGTGACGGAGATGGTCGCGGTGCGCGGCAAGAGCCTTGGCCAGCAGCTGAAGGAGCTGTTTACGCGCGTGGGCGAGTTCTACCCGAACCGCGAAAACCTGCGCCTGACGCCCGAGGTAAAGGAAAGCTTCGTCGAGAAGGTGAAGACCGATCCTAAGGAGCTGAGCGGACGCAAGGTTTCGCAGATTGTTCGCACCGACGGGCTGAAGCTGGTGCTCGAGGACGGCTCGTGGGTCTGCTATCGCCTGAGCGGTACGGAGCCGGTTGTCCGCGTGTATACCGAGGCCCGTAAGCACTCCGACGCCGATGCGCTAAGCGAAGCGGCGAAGAAGTGGGTGCTCGAATAGATACCCCCGGCGCGAGTTTTTTCTGAGCCTCTTGGAAAAGGAAAGATTCGCGCCGATCATTAGTAATTGAGGTTTTTCGAGCAGTGAGCGACGAGCTGAAGTTTCCGACACCCAAGCAAGCGGAGAAGATGCGTCCGGCCGAGTACCTGTACAACGGCCGACGCAAAATCGCGACCGCGCTTGCGGTGGTGCTCGCCGTCTTTTTCGGGTATCACGTGATGTTCGGCCGCAATGGCCTCACCATCTACGAGCAGAAGCGCGTAGAAGACCGCGATCTGCAGAAGCGGATAGGGGAACTGAAGGACGAAAACGAACGCCTCCAGACCCACGTCGAGCATTTGAAAAATGATCCCGACGCGATCGAGCGCGAGGCCCGGGACAGGCTGCACTACGCACGGCCCGGGGAAGTGATTTATACCCTGAATGACAAAACGCCGGCCAAGTAGGCCGGCGTTTTTTGTTGGCTGGTGTCGAATTGGCAAGCGAGGTCGCTCAACAATTTCTATAGTTGCCGGCTCAGCGTTGTTTCTCTTTATCCTGCCAAGCTGAGAGCGACTTTGTGGTTCATCGCTAGTCGCGTGCCTTCGTACAGAGCCAGCCAAGCCGTACGCTCATCCTCGGCTAATGCAGCCGTGTCACCAACATAGAGCGGTTGGAACTGGTTGATCGCTGTGGCCACTTCGTCAGATAGTTGCTCCTGGTTGAGCTCAATTCCCAGGTCAATGGCACAAGCATTCAATTCGCTTTGCAATTGCGGCAGAGAACCGATCCATATTTGAATACGCTCCCCGCCAATTTGTTCGAAGTAGCCGGTACCGAGTGGTATCGAAAAGTCGATAGGCAGGAACGCGACTCGAAACGGATTATCGCGGATGAGAGCCAGGTTTGGGCAGTATCTTGAGGAGCAAGCAAGGGCGCCGAGATTTGCTAGAACACGCGATGAATGGTGGTCGAGTTCGGAACGACCGAAGAGATGACCTTCATAAACATCTGGAGGATTGTCAGGATCCGCAAGTAATGCCAGGCCATTCTCTTTCAGCGCAGTGTTGATGGCCTCTAAAAACACTGATGCAGCTTCTTGAGCATCCTCAGTGTATGAGCTTTTAATGCCCATGAAAAAGCCAGTCGACATGCGGTAATTTTGCCACAACACGGAATGAAGTAGAGGCTAGGTGCTTGTGTTCGTTGTTCCCACCCAAGCGTTGCTTGGGTGGGGCACCCTTTTTCTTGGCTGGGCTGGCCTATACTTTCCTTATGCTTGCGCCTTTACGGTTTCTTTGGAATGCCACCCGTGGTCATCGCCTTCGGCCCTGGAAGAGCGAGTACATCAGGTGGCGGATGGAAACCTATTCGGGCATGAAGGCTGAGCAGATTACTCGCGGGGATATGCTTCGTTTTGTGTGGCGCGAGAAGTCGCAACTGCTGCGGTTTCTGCGCTGGACCGGCGAGGTGGAGAAGTATTCTGCTGCCGGGCGCGAGTCTTAGTATTCCTGTTGTGGGCCGTTTCTGCGAAGCCGAGGAAATGTAGGCAGTGTTGCCGATTCCTGAGAGAATCTTTTTCATGAATCGGCGGCGTTTCTTACAGGTGTCTGCGGCGGCAGCGGCTTGTTCGTTGCAGGGCTTTGCGGAGAAGAAGCACAAGGCGGCTGCTCCCAGCCTGACGGATGTGACTGGCGAGCGCTCGCTGCGCGCGCATGCCGAGGCGCGCGGGTTGCTGGTGGGTTGCGCGGTGGTTCCTGAACACCTTGACGGCGAGACGGATTATGCTGCGACGGTTGCGGCGCAATCGAACATTCTTGTGCCTGAGAATGCGATGAAGTGGCAGGCGCTGCGTCCGGCGGCGGATCGCTTCGATTTTCGCGCTGCTGACGAGATCCTGATGTTTGCCGAAGGCCATGGACAGAAGCTGCGCGGGCATAATCTCTGCTGGCATGAGGCGCTGCCTTCGTGGTTCGAGTCGACGGTGAATGCAGACAATGCGCGCCGGTTTCTGACCGAGCATATCCAGACCGTTGCCGGGCGCTACGCAGGCAAGCTGCACTCGTGGGATGTGGTGAACGAGGCCATCGACATTCACAGCGGACGGGCAGACGGGCTCCGTAAGTCTCCCTGGCTGGAGTTCCTTGGGCCTGGATATCTCGAGATCGCATTTCAGGCTGCGAAGCAGGCGGATCCGAATGCGCTGTTGACCTATAACGATTACGGAATTGAAACGGACGCCCCGGACCAGACGGAGAAGCGCGCTCAGGTGCTGATGCTGGTGCGGCGGCTGGTGGCGCGGCGGGTTCCGATTGACGCGGTGGGCGTGCAGAGCCATCTTGCCGCGGGCGATAAGCCGGGAGCGGGGCTGCGCGACTTCGTGCGTGAACTTGGGCGCATGGGGCTGCAGGTATTTGTCACCGAGATGGATGTGAATGAGCAGAAGCTCGAGGGCTCGGTAGCAGAGCGCGATGCGGGAGTTGCGGAGCTGTACAAGGACTATCTGACCATGATGCTGGCGGAGCCGAACGTGACGGCGGTGCTGACATGGGGCATCACTGATCGCTACACGTGGCTCAACAGCGACCAGAAGCATCTGCGGCCGGACGGAAAGCCGCAGCGTCCGCTGCCGTTCGACTCGGATTACCAGCCTGCTCCGGCTTATTTTGCGATGCGGGATGCGTTGGATAGCCGTGCCGGTAAGGAGGGTGCTCCGGTGAAGAGCTCTCCGGATGCCGATCCGTATGCTCCTTTTACGCCTAAGGGGGCTGCTCCGAAGCTGATGCGGCAGTGATGGGGTTGCGGGGGCTGAAGCCGTTTTTGGCTGCTTGATGATTGGCAGGGCTAAAGCGCGGCCTTACGTGTTTGGGTTCGTTCTTCCCACCCAAGCGGAGCTTGGATGGGGCACCCTTTTTCTTGGCTGGTTCGGCGTTACCAGGTATGGGTGTCTCGTTTTGCTTGGAATGGCAAAGCCTTTTTTATTACGCGGAATGGCTTTCGATTATTCAGCGGGTGATGGCCGCTTTGCTGCGTGACGCGATGCGGATGAGCCGGGGTGGTTTCGGGCTGGGAACGTGGCGAATATACTGAGAAAAACCTGTATCGAGGATGTTATGGCGTCACTGCTGGAAGCGATTGAGATTAAGCGCAAGATGTTGTTTGAGTTTGAGAATGCTCCTTACTACTGCATGGATGCGGATGTGAGCTCGCCTTCGGCGCGTGGCGCGCAGACGCTGGTGCGTTTGAAGATGCGCAACATGCTTACCAATGCGGTCTTCGAGAAAACGTTCAAGGCCGGCGAAAAGTTCAAGGAACCGGACATGGTGACCGTTCCGGCCTCTTATCTCTACAGCGATGGCGATGGCTCGCATTTTCTCGACCAGGAGAGCTTTGAGACGCTGACGTTGACCGAGGGAATGGTCGGCAACGCGCTCGACTTCCTGGTGGAAGGCGCGATGCTCCAGCTGCATAAGTACAACGGCAATCCGATCGGGTTGACGCTTCCGCAGTTTGTGGAGCTGGATGTGGTCGAGACGGAACCAGCTACGCGGGGCGACTCTTCGAGCGGCAGCTCGGCCAAGCCTGCGAAGCTCGAGACGGGCCTTGAGATTCGCGTGCCGCTGTTTATGAAGGTCGGTGAGAAGGTCAAGGTTTCGACTGAGACTCGGGATTTTGCTGGAAGAGCTTAATAACGGCAGCGGTGTTTCGGTCAGCTGTATCGCTGTCCGCGCTGAGGCGGCCTGCTTCTGCTTGACAGGTTATGGGCAGCGTCGTTAACTTGGGCGTGTTTGTGGGTAAGACGCAAGTTTCGCTCGCAAAATATCGCTTTTGCCCGGGAGAACGCTTGCCCACGATCTTTTCCCTGCGTTGTTTTTCGAGGCTGGCCCTTGTCGGGCTGGCCGTCCTGCCTTCGTCATTCCTGTATGCACAGAATAGCGGCGCGACCTCTGCCTGGAAAAATGGGCATTTCGAGGTGGATGTGCCGGGCGTGGTACGCCGCTCGAATATCGTGCTGGCGCGGCCAAACCTTCTGCCTTCCGAAGCGATGCCGCTGGGCAATGGACGACTCGGCCTGGGTGTCTGGTCTGCCGATGGATTGACGCTGCAGTTGAATCGCGAGGATACCTGGCCGTTCCGTGTTTCGCCGGGACATGTCGTCGTGCCGGGTTTGCGGCGCATGACTGAGGCGAGTGACTATAAGGCGCAGCTCGATCTCTACAACGGGGAACTGGTCGAGAGTGGCGGAGGCATTACCGCAACGACTTATGTGGATGACTCCTGTGACACGGCTGTGATCGAGGTAAGCGGTGTTTCGCCGGGTGAGGCGCAGACGGCGGAGTTGAAGCTGTGGCCGGGGCGAGAGCCGCACGTATTGGTTTCGGCAACCGCCGGAGCGCTTGCCGAGACGTGGCGCGATACGAACGAGATGGGCGCTTCGGGGCTGACGTTCGGCTCGCTCTCGGCGATTACTGCGGATGCGAGGGACCTGAAGGTTGCGAGCGATGCGCTGTCGGTGAAGCTGAGCTTTCATGCGAAGACGGATGGATCGTATCGCGTAATGATCGCTTCTCCTGAGTGGCGTGGCGGGGATGCGCTGGGTGCGGCGGCGGAGCTGTTTCGTCAGGCCTCTGGCCTGACGGCGGGGGAGCATCGCACCTGGTGGCATGATTTCTGGAAATCTGCTTCGTTGATTCGGCTGTCGTCGCAGAATGGCGAGGCGGAATACTTCGAGAACCTGCGCACAATCGATCTGTTTACGATGGCCGCTGAGAGCCGCGATCGCTTTCCCGGTTCGCAGGCGGGTGCGGCGGATCTATTCAATCCATTTGGCGACAATCATCACTGGGGACCGTCGGCCTATTGGCACTGGAACCTGCGTATGCAGGTCTCGGCGAATTTTGGCGCCGGGTTGGCGAGCTTCAACGAGCCATACTTCAATCTCTACAACGACAACATGGATGCGGTGGCGAAGTGGACGCGCGAACACATGGGAGGCCGCAGGGGGCTGTGCGTGCCGGAGACGATGCGCTTCAACGGTCCTGGCTATGAGAATGAAACATGGTTGAAGGCCGCAGGCATCAACTGCACCGAGGACGGGCAGCCTTACTACAATGCCCGTACCATTTCGACCGGCGCGGAGGTGGCGCTGTGGGTTTGGCAGCAGTATCTGTACACCGACGACCTGAGTTTCCTGGAGTCGCATTATCCGCTGATGCGCGAATCGGCGCGGTTTCTGCTGGCGTATGCACGGCGTAATCCTGACGGCACGCTTTACACGTATCCTTCGAATGCGCATGAGTCGAACTGGGATGTGAAGAGCCCGACGACGGATGTTTCGGCGATGCATGCGCTGTTTCCGGTTCTGCTGGAAGCCGCGAAGGCACTGGGTGTTGAGGACGATGTGACGAAGCAGGCGCGCGCGGCGATCTCCGCACTGCCGGAGATTCCGGAGCAATTGCCGGGCACGAAGGTGCTGTTGCATGGTGCGGAACGCAGCAATCCGAAGGCGATTGTGGCGAACTCATATACGCCGGGCGCGATCGTGCATAACAGCGAAAACCTTGGGCTTGAGCCGGTGTGGCCTTATGGATTAATCGGCGATGCAGGACCTATGCATGCCCTCGGCGTAGAGACGTTCATGCAGAGGCCGAATAAGTCGGAGGCGGACTGGAGCGCGGACCCGGTGCAGGCGGCACGTCTTGGGCTTGCCGACCAGATGAAGCTGACGCTTGAGCAGATCACGGAGCGCTACCAGTATTACCCCTCGGGCTTTGCGCAGCTGACGGAGTTCCCCGAGTTTTATGCCGAGCAGATCGGTGTGGTCGCAGATGCGCTGCAGAGCGGGCTGGTGCAGGACTATGACGGGCTGATTCGCGTGCTGCCGGCATGGCCGAAGGACTGGGCTGCCGATGGCACGGTCACCGTGCGGCATGGCAATCGCGTGCATGTGCAGGTGCGCGATGGCAGGCTGGTAACGCTGGGGCTCGACGCGGTGCACACGAGTGATGTGAAGGTGCGCAATCCGTGGCCTGGGCAGGTTGTGACGGTGACGGATGCAGCGAGCGGGCAGGTGGTCAAGAAGGGTTCCGAAGCAGTGATCACGATTGGAGTGAAGGAAGGCTCATCGTATCTGCTTCGCGCCGGCGCCGAGAGCGGCCCGCCTGCATTTGCCGAGGTTACGGGAACGCCCGCGACATCGGCGAAGAAGCTGGGTACGCGGACGATCGGTCTGTTTCATTAATCGATCAGCCATGGTGGAAGTAGAAGAGGTTTCCGTCGAGATCGCTCACGGTGAACTGGCGTAACCCCCAGGGCTTTGTCTGGAGGGGATCGACGATGCGGGCGCCAGACGATTGCATCTCCCGGTATGTCGCCTCAATGTCTTTAGCGAAGATCCAGTGAATGGCCGGGGCGAAGGGCTGCTTTGTCTTGCGGAGAAAGATGGCTACCTCTCCGCGCAGGACGGCACCGATTTCCTTGCCTGGATACAACCAGCCGATCTCGAAGCGCAGCGCGTCCCTGTAGTGCCGTTGCGCTCGTTCCACGTCAGCGACGGGTAACTCGGGAACGGGATATCCGATGGAAGTTGTTTTCCTGCTTGCGTCCAAAGGGGCTCTCCCTTCTGCGAAAACGCCTGCGCTGTCTATTAACACACTCTCGCGCAGGATACGCAACAGTTGTTTCAGGCTGACTTCAGCCGGGCTTTTGCGCGATTCTTCATGGCGCGATCGACGTTCTGCTCGACGAATGAGGTAAGCACCTGCATGCGCTCGCCCAGCTCCCGGCCGAAGGGTGACAGGCTGTATTCAACCTTGGGCGGCTTGGTTTCATGCACCTTTCGTAGAACGAAGCCATCCTCTTCGAGGGTGCGGAGTGTTTGTGCGAGCATCTTTTCGCTGACTCCACCGATGCGGTAGGCCAGTTCGCTGAAGCGGTAGGTCTGTTCGAGCAGCAGTACGATCACGAGAGAGCCCCACCGCGAGGTCACGTGGTCGAGAATTTCGCGTGTTGGGCAATCTGCGGCGAAGAGGTTTCCCCTGGTAATGCGGATTGTCTTGGTGCTCTTTGGCCATGGCATGAATAGAGCTTACCTCAAGGTACGTACTTACGAAAAGTAAGCCCGTACCGCTAGCATTACCTCAGTCGGCTATTGCCGGGGAGGAAGAGATGATTGTTGTGACAGGAGCCACAGGGCTGCTTGGGAGGTTGGTGGTCGAGAACCTGCTCAGGAAAGGGTCGAAAGAAATTGTGGCCGCGGTTCGTACACCGGAGAAGGCGAAGGATCTTGCAGGGCGTGGTGTCGAGGTGCGGAAGGCGGACTACAACGACCCGGCATCGTTGAAATCGGCTTTTGCGGGAGCCAGTAAGCTGCTGCTGATTTCGAGCAGCGAGCTCGGTGACCGCGTGGCGCAGCATAAGGCGGTGATCGATGCGGCGAAGGCTGCGGGAGTCCGCTTCGTCGCCTATACCAGCATCCTGCATGCGGATACGTCTCCTTTGGATCTGGCCAAGGAGCACCTGGCGACCGAGGAATATCTTCGTGCGAGCGGGCTGGCTTTCTCGATGCTTCGCAATGGGTGGTATTACGAGAACCAGACTGCGGCAATCGCTCCCTCACTCGAGCATGGCGTGTTTATTGGCGCTTCTGGTGAGGGAAGGTTCGCAGCGGCGACGCGTGCCGATTATGCCGAGGCTGCGGCAGTCGTCCTCTCAGGCGAGGGACATGAGAACACGGTCTACGAGCTTGGCGGGGATGAACCCTACAAGCGGGCGGAACTTGCTGCTGAAGCCGGCAGGCAAGTGGGGAAGGCGATTGGGTATCACGATCTCCCCGAGGCCGAGTACGAGAAGATTCTTGCCGGACTGTTGCCTCCTGCCGTGGCCCACATGATCGCAGATGCAGAGGACAAGGCGAGAGGCGGCGCGCTGGACGATGATTCCCACACGCTTAGCAGGCTGATCGGCAGGCCCACGGCCTCGCTGCGCGACGCCGTGGGTGAAGCATTGAAAGCGCTGGCTTAACCTGCGTCGGTGAGGCCGTATCGCTTGTTGCTGGTCATGAGGCGTGTGATCTCATCGACGGTGCCGATACGGCCGCGCGCTCCGGCGCGGGTGCAGTTGAGTGCGGCGGCGGCGCAGGCATAGTCGAGCTGACGCTCGATGGGCCAGCCCTGCAGGTGTCCATAGACGAAGCCGGCATGGAAGAGATCGCCGGCTCCCGTGGTGTCAACGGTCGAGACCCGATAGGCAGGGCGCTGGATGGACAACTTGCCGTCCCAGGCGAGGATGCCGTCGAGGCCGAGCGTAACGCCGGCCAGGCGGCAGCGGAACTGGTCGTGGAGCATGGCCAGGGCTTTCTTCAGGTCAGGCTCCCCGGTCAAGGCTGTTGGAAATTCCCGGCTGGCGAGGGCGTAGTCCACGAGTGGCAGCAGCTCGTTGATGCCGGGGCGTATGACGTCGAGGTCGGCGATGACCGGTATACCTGCTTCGCGGGCCCAGTTGGCGGCGGTGATGGCGGCCGTGGTGTGGTATCCGTCAACGAGCAGTGCGCGGGCGGAGGTGATCCATTCGCGCTTCATGTCCTCGGGCTGCAGGGTGAGGCGGGCGTCGCGATGGCAGAGAACGGTGCGTTCGCCTGAGCCATCGACGAGAATGAGCGACTGAGGACTGGATGCGTCGTCGACGGTGACGATGTGGGTCTCGACGCCGACGTCGTCGAAGGCGGCGCGGTGAAGGCGCGCCGCGTAGTCGTCGCCGAGGCGGCCGATGTAACGGGTGCGCAGCCCCCAGCGGCGGCAGGCGATGACAGCGGTCGAGATCTCGCCGCCAAGTAGAACGCTGCGTTCGCTGTACTCCGTCTTGGAGCCGAGGGTGGGGAACGTTTCGAGGGGAATTACGGTATCCGTTGCGTTAAGACCGACACCGACCAGATCGACTTTAGTGACAGAAAGCTGCTTAGACATCACTGTCCATGCTAATCGCTGGGGAGGTTTGATGTAAGCGGGGCAGATAGCGCTCTGAATCGCCTGCGGCCTCGAGCTTGCTGGCGTTGCGATTTGCTTTCACGCGAACCTGCAGGCGGGATCGATCCGACGCCCATCTTCTGATCATGTAGCTGCTTCCATGCGCATAGCAGCAATTTGTTGTGCCCTGAAATTTCACAAAAGCAAAATTTAAGTCGCGTTGTCTTGTTCCGATCACATGTTTGCGGTCGTGATTGCTTTGCATTCTGATCTGGAATAACCTCACCTTTCATCTCAACCTGTCGGCGGTGTTTGCCGATGGCCGGCCGCTCTGTGCACGATTCGCGGCTCCTATCTACAAGGAGTGACCTGTGAGTTTTGCCGCCAGAGCCAGACGTGCCTTTTTTGTGCTTACCCTCGCCCTTGCAGCGGCAGTTTGTGTCTATGGCGGTGTGCGGCTTGTTCGCGACTTCGTCATCCATCCACGAATAGAGAGTGTTTATCCTCATGCGGGCGACGTAGGTGTCGATCTGAGAGTGCCGGTCAGACTGACCTTCAATAAGTCCATGTCGGCCAGGACGATTCTTCCGGCTACCCTGGCGTTGCAGGATGAGCATGGCGCGGCGGTTCCAGGCAGCGTCACTTACGACGATTCGACACATACGGCGCGTCTGTTGCCGGCGTCCGCGCTACAGCAGGGCTCAACTTACGAAGTGGCGGTCAGGAAAGGCATCCTTGACCGTTACAATCGTCCGCTGGTCGAGGAGAAGAGATGGCGTTTCACGACCGGCATTGAGGCGGCGGGTTCGCCGGCCGAGGGACCGGGTGGGCCGATCCTTCTTGTCACGAGCAGGTCGAACGGTTTCAGCCAGTACTATGCGGAGATTCTTCGCAACGAAGGATTGAATGAGTTCGATGTGAAGGATCTAGCCGACGTCTCTTCGGCTGAACTTGCACAGCATGACATTGTGCTGCTCGGCGAGATGCCTGTTGATGACGATCACGTTCGCATGTTCATGGATTGGGTGCGGGGCGGTGGGAAGCTGATCACGATGCGGCCTGCGCAGAAGCTTGCCGAGGCGCTTGGATTGAGCCTGGCGGCTTCGGACAGCGATGGACCTGTTCAGCACAGCGGTTATTTGAAGATTGATGCGAAGGCTGCGGCGGGCTCGGGGCTTGTGCAACGGCCGATCCAGTTTCATGGCGATGCCGACCGGTTTGTGTCGGAAGATGCTACCGTGCTCGCCACGCTCTATAAAGATGGCAAGACGGCAACGCCTTATCCCGCGGTTCGCTCTTTGCACGTGGGAAGCGGCACGGCGATTGTGTTCAGCTATGACCTGGCTAAGTCGGTCGTCTACACGCGGCAGGGCAATCCGGAGTGGTCGGGCGTGGAACGGGATGGGATAGCGCCGGTGCGATCCGATGACCTGTTTTACGGCGCGAGCGAGAAGGATCCGCAACCGGACTGGGTGGATACGGAGACGATTGCGATTCCGCAGGCTGACATGCAGCAGAGGCTGCTGGCGAATCTGATGATTCTTTCGAGCGCAGGCAGGGAACCGCTTCCACATTTCTGGTATCTGCCGCGAGGCCTGAAGGCGGTGATCGTTATGACCGGCGACGATCATGGGCACGGAGGAACGATCGGGCGTTTTCGGCACTTTGCGCGTAAGAGCCCGGACGGCTGTTCGCTCGAGAACTGGGAGTGCATCCGCGCGACCTCGAACATTTTTGTGGGATCGATCTCTACCGAAGAAGCGGCGTATTTTGCGAAAGAGGGTTTCGAGATCGGCCTGCATGTCTTTACCGCCTGCACCGACTGGCCGACGAAGACGGTTCGAGGCAGCGATGGCGTTGACAGACGGCAGGTGGTTCGCGAGGCGGCGGACGCGCTCTATACCCAGCAGCTCCAGGGCTTTGCGGCGAAGTATCCTGGTGTGCCGGCGCCGGTGAGCAATCGAACCGATTGCATCACCTGGGGCGACTACGACACGCAGCCGCAGGTGGAGCTGAGCCACCAGATTCGCCTCGATACGAACTACTATTACTGGCCTCCGAAATGGGTGAAAGACAAGCCCGGGCTTTTTACGGGATCGGCCATGCCGATGCGCTTCGCACGGCAGGACGGCAGGCTGATCGATGTGTACCAGGCGACGACGCAGATGACGGATGAGTCAGGCCAGAGCTATCCGTACACGGTCGATACGCTGCTCGGGAATGCGCTGGGTAGCGAGGAATACTTCGGTGTGCTCACGGCTAACATGCATAACGACCTGGTGAAGTCTCGAGGCGCGGACGCCATTCTTGCCTCTGCCGAGAAGCATCATGTGCCGGTGATAACGGCCGCACAGTTACTGCAATGGCTGGATGGGCGGAATGCTTCGCGGTTCCGGAACCTGACGTGGTTGGGTAACAGGCTCTCCTTTTCGATCGAAGTGGGGATCGGAGGAAACGGTATCGAGGCGATGCTGCCTGTGCAATCGGCTGTGGGAGACCTGGCTTCCGTTTCTTTGAATGGGACGGCGGTGCAGTGGCAGAAGCGAAGCGTGGCCGGCATTGATTATGCTGTTTTCGCGGCTGCTCCGGGAACATTCTCGGCGAGTTATGGTCATTCGGTGGGGAATGCGGTTGCCAGCAGTGGAGCGGCTCCAAGATAATCCGGACGACGCCGCTTTATACTTGTGGGTTGAGCCTGCGTTTTTCACTATGAGTCGATCAAATATATTGAAGGCGATCTTCACCGATATACAGTTCTGGATTCCTGCCATTGTTCTGGTTTTTGGCATTGCGTTGCTCGTGGTCCTGCACTAGACCGCAGATCTAGAAGAAAAGGACCGAACGATGGGAAGCAGTGTATCCCCGGTACAAAAAACGGGCCTCTCGCTGCACGCGCTGGGAGTGATCTGCGGACTTGCCGCAGGTGTGTGGCTGGGCGCGGCGGAGGCTCCGACGAAGCTGGTGACGGCGGGCCTGTCTCCCTTTGCGATTTCGTTGTGCATGGTGGCCGGTGTCTTCACGGCGCGCTGGACGTTTCCCACGCTGCTGAAGGGGACCTCCTACGTGTTTGCCGACCTGAGGGCGAAGAAACACCTGATCGTGTGGGCGGTTCTCGCGGGCGGCTTGTGGGCGGTTGCGAATACTCTTACCGTTTTTGCCATTCGCGATGTGGGGTTGGCGTCTGCCTTTCCTTTATGGAACACGAATGGACTCATCGGCCTGCTGTGGGCGAGGCTGCTGTTCCATGAGCTGAAAGGCGCGAACGCCAGGAATATTCTCAAGGTCGTTGCCGGCACGGTGCTGATCGTGGGAGCTGCGATCATGCTGGGCTTCAGCACAATCCATGGGACATCTGCCATGCCGGGAACGTCGCCGCGCGCGGTGAAGGGACTCATCGCTGCGTTTGGGGCGAGCCTGATGTGGGGCACGATGTATGTGCCGTATCGCAAGGCTTATATCAGCGGCATGAATCCTCTGTCGTTTGTGACCGTGTTTACGATCGGCGAGCTGGGCACGATGTTCGCGTTGACGTTCTGCCTGGATGGCGGAACGCACTCCTCGGCCTTTCAGTTTGCGCATAGCCAGGCACTGCTGTTCTGGCTGTTCCTGGGCGGCTTTATCTGGGTGATCGGCGACCTGTTCCAGCAGTTTGCCACGAAGTATCTTGGCATTGGCCGCGGCATTCCGCTGTCGAATACCAACCAGTTGTGGGGACTTGCCTGGGGAGCGCTGGTTTTCGGCGAGTTGGCGTCGGCGGACTTTCGGCACAAGCTGCTGGTGCTGTCCGGATCGGTGCTGATGATCCTGGGCGCGCTGGCAATCAGTACGGCGGTGGCGTCTTCCCGTGAGCACCTCTCCAATAACGCCACGCTGGAGAGGGAATGCGACAGGTACGGGTTGAACTATCTTGAGGTTCTCGCGGCGCAGAGCGGAGAAGAGCCGGGGGATCGCAGCCAACGGCGCCGCTGGTGGGATGTGGCGATCGTGGCCGCGGCGACGGGAGTTTTTCTGTGGCTGGGGCTGCATGCGAAGGCTCCTCCCATCTTCATGAACCTGCGCTGGCTTGCGGTGCTCGGCGTGGTGATGCTTTTTGCGTTGGTTGGGGCTGGGTATAGTCTTTGGCGGCATACGAAGTTCAGTTAATTTGGCGGCTGAAGCCAGATACTGCTTGTATGTAGCGGGCCGCAGGGGCCATTCCTCTGCTGGAATTCCAGGTGCGGTCCCCTCACTTCGTTCGGGATGACAACCTTGGGGGGCGGAACCACATTTTTCCGGTGAGAGAAAGGCTCCGCGGTGCTTTGGTTTCATGCGCCGCGGAGTTTTTCTGTTTAGGCATCGGCTTTGTGGCGGGGTCGATGAAGACGGGTTATCCGAATTGGGCCGTGCAGGAAACACTTGCCGGATGTGATGCGGCTAGGGTCTCATGGCTGGTGTCTCCAGAGTGCGGAGACGCAGGTGAAATTACAGAAACATTTCTGCGATTTGTATCCAAATTAGTCTACAATTTTGTTTATGCCTACAGGCCCTGTGACTGCGAGAGTCATCGACTCTCATACTGAAGGTGAGCCAACTCGTGTTGTCGTTGAAGGTGGTCCGGAGCTAGGCTCGGGCAGCTTCCAGGAACGGCTTGAGATCTTTCGCCGTGATTATGATGATTTCCGTGCCGGGGTGTGTTGCGAACCGCGTGGGTCGGAAGTCGTAGTGGGCGCGATGCTTTGCGCGCCTACGGATGCAAGTTGCGCGGCCGGCGTAATTTTTTTTAATGACGTGGGGTACCTGGGAATGTGCGGTCATGGCACGATCGGCGTTGTGCGGACGCTGGCTCACCTTGGCCGGATCGAGCCGGGAAGCCATCGCATCGAGACGCCGGTGGGCATTGTCGAAGCGGAACTGCTGCCGGATGGAGCGGTGCGCGTGCGCAATGTGGAGAGCTATCGCTATCGCGCCGCAGTCTCAGTTGATGTGCCGGGCAATGGCACGCTGGTGGGCGATATCGCGTGGGGAGGGAACTGGTTCTTCCTGATCGGCGACCACAGCTATGATCTTTCGCTTGAGAATCGCTACGAGCTGGTGCGTGCGACGCATGCGATCCGGCAGGCGCTTGCGCAGGCCGGGATTACCGGCAAGGATGGCGCGGTGATCGACCACATTGAATTATTCGGCGAGCCGGTGCATGCGGAGAACTCGAGCCGCAACTTTGTGCTGTGTCCCGGTGCGTCGTTCGACCGCTCACCCTGTGGCACGGGAACGAGCGCGAAGATGGCGTGCCTGTATGCGGACGGCAAGCTCTCGGACGGCGATAAGTGGCGGCAGGAAGGCATCCTGGGAACACACTTTATCGGGACGATTGAAGCGCATGGGGAGTCGGTGTTGCCGACGATCGAGGGCCGCGCCTGGATCTCTGCGGAGTCGACTTTGATCTTCGATCCTAGTGACCCGTTCCGGGGTGGAATCGGTTTTTGATGCAGTTTGACGTACTCATTCTCGGCGCAGGTATCGTCGGTTCAGCGTGTGCGCTGGAGTGTGCGCGCGCGGGGATGAAGGTGGGCATTGTCGAGCCGAATGTGCCTGCGAATGGCGCAAGCGCCGCGGGGATGGGACACATCGTGGTGATGGACGACTCGCCCGCGCAGCTGGCTCTTTCGCGCTATGGCCGCGAGTTGTGGCAGCAGATGCGCCAGGCGTTGCCCGCGACTGTCGAGTACGAGCAATGTGGAACGCTATGGGTTGCGGCCGATGAGGAAGAGATGCAGGAGGTGCATGCGAAGCAGCGCACTTATGCGTCGGTCGGCGTGGAGACGGAAATTCTCGACGCCCAGGCTTTGGAGCATGCCGAGCCGCAACTGCGCAAAGGCCTCGCGGGCGGATTGCGGGTGCCGGGAGACGGTGTGATCTACCCTCCGGCTGCGGCGCGGTTTTTTCTGGATGAGGCGATCCGGCTGGGCGCGACGCTTTTGCGCGGCGTGCTTCCGGTCGCGGCCGCGCAGGGCAGAGTGAAGCTGCAGGATGGATCCGGGCTTTCTGCCGGGGCAATTGTAATCGCCACTGGTGTGAATACGAGTCTTGTGCCGTGGATCACGGTGCAGCCGCGCAAGGGACATCTTGTGATCACAGATCGCTATCCGGGATTTGTTCGCCACCAGCTAGTGGAGTTGGGATATCTGAAGAGCGCGCACAAGCTGACTGCCGATTCGGTGGCGTTCAATGTGCAGCCGCGGCAGACGGGGCAATTGCTGATCGGCTCTTCGCGCCAGTACAGCGATGCGGTGCCGGATGTGGATGCGGCGATTCTGCGCCGGATGCTGGACCGGGCGAGCGAGTATCTGCCTCGTATTTCCGAGCTATCGGCGATTCGCGTGTGGACGGGGTTTCGTGCGGCGACTCCGGATAAACTGCCGTTGATTGGGCCGACGCCGGACCGTTCCGTTTTTCTTGCCATGGGCTTCGAAGGGCTGGGGATTACGAATGCTCCGGGTGCTGCGAGGCTGGTTGGGGATTATCTGCTGGGCCGCGAGCCGGCGATCGATCGCACGCCGTTTTTGCCTGGCCGCGCGTTGAAGCAGGCGGAGGCGATGCGTGCCTGAATCCCGGTTGATCACAGTGCAGGTGAATGGCAAGGCGGTTTCAGTGCCTGCGGGCTCGATGGTGAGTGCGGCCATGCTGAAGGCCGGCGATCTATGCCGCGTCTCGGTGACGGGTGAGCCGAGGAGCGCGCTCTGTGGCATGGGCATCTGCTTTGAATGCCGCGCGGTGATCAATGGCGTAGCGCATAGCCGCTCCTGCCAGGTAGCGTGCCGCGAGGGTATGACGGTGGAGACGCAGCGATGAGCATGCGTTGGGACGTGTTGATTGTAGGAGCCGGCCCTGCGGGCATGGCGGCTGCGGTTGCGGCATCACGCGGACGTCTTCGCGTGGCGGTTCTCGATGACAACGCCGCGGCTGGAGGACAGATCTGGCGTCGTGGACTGGGTGAGACCGCTGAGCCCGCGAAACAGAAAATGTTGCACGCCTTCAAGGAATGCGGTGCGGTGCTGCTGGCGGGGCGCCGAGTGGTGCAGGCTCCTGAGCCGGGAGTGCTCGAGGCGTGGTGCGACGAGACGAATGTGCTCGAGCGCTATCACTACGACCGGTTGATTCTTGCGACCGGTGCACGTGAACGTTTTCTGCCGTTTCCGGGATGGACGCTTCCCGGCGTGATGGGTGCGGGTGGCCTGCAGGCCCTGGTGCGCGGGGGATACGATGTGCGTGGCAAGAGAGTTGTCGTCGCTGGCACTGGGCCGTTGTTGATGGCTGTGGCCGCGCACCTGAAGCACGATGGGGCGAAGGTGGTTGCCATCTGCGAGCAGGCTTCGATGGCGCGGATGCTTCCGTTTGCGGCGCAGCTGGCGAAGAAGCCGTCCAAGATCTTGCAGGCGGTTGCCCTCGGTGCGAATCTGCGCGGTGTGAGTTACAAAACCGGCTGCTGGCCTGTAGCGGCGATTGGCAACGGCAGGCTGCAGCACGTGGAGCTGACGGATGGACGTCGCCGCTGGACGGAGCAATGCGACCTGCTGGCCTGCGGCTTTCATCTTGTTCCGAATCTCGAGTTGCCTCTGCTCTTTGGGTGTCGTGTCGAGAATGACGCGGTTGCGGTGAATGCTATGCAGCAGACTTCGGTAGCAGGCGTGTATTGCGCGGGCGAGCCGACAGGCATTGCGGGTGTGGATGCGGCGCTGCTGCAGGGCGAGATTGCAGGGCTGGCGGCTGCGGGCAACACAGGCGGCGCGGAGAAGCTGGTGGCTCGCAGCAAGGCGGAGCGCGCATTCGGAGAGGCGATGACGAGTGCGTTTCGCCTGCGCGACGAAGTGCTGCGGCTGTGCGATGCCAACACGATTGTGTGCCGCTGCGAGGATGTTTCCTATGGATCGCTGAAGGCGCTTGCGGATGAAAAGAATAACTGGACCGATGCCAAGCTGCTGACGCGCTGTGGCATGGGGCCCTGCCAGGGGCGCGTGTGCGGCCCTGCGGTGGAGGCGCTCTTCGGCTGGAAGAATGCTTCGGTGCGTCCACCTGTGTTTCCCGTTCCCATCGCGGCTTTTATCACCGAGCCGCAGAGTGAATTCGATAACCAACAAGCTTTACAGGAGATGCAATGAACTGGTTTGGCGTAATGCCTGCAATGACGACTTCCTTCGACGCGAACCTCGCTGTCGATCACGCGTTTCTGGCGCAGCACGCGGCGTGGCTGCTTGAGAACGGATGCAAGGGCCTGGTGATGCTTGGCTCGCTCGGCGAAGGTGCGACGCTTGAGCACGACGAGAAGATCGCCATTCTGAAGACAGCTGTGAAGGCTTCGGAGAAGTTTGGTACGCCAGTGATTGCGGCAATCTCTTCTCTGTCGACAGCCAATGCTGTTCGTCTTGCCAAGGAAGCGGAAGAGGCGGGATGCAGCGGCTTGATGGTGCTGCCTCCTTATGTCTACACTTCCGACTGGCGCGAGATGAAGGCGCATGTGTCGGCGATTATCGGCGCAACGAAGCTTTCGTGCATGCTCTACAACAATCCTGTTGCTTATAAGACGGACTTTCTGCCGGAGCAGATTGCGGAGCTGGCGGCGGAGCACGAGAACCTTGAGGCAGTGAAGGAATCGAGCGCGGATGTGCGTCGCGTGGCGGCGATTCGTGGCGTGGTGGGCGATCGCCTGAAGATCTTTGTGGGCGTGGATGACGTGCTGGTCGAAGCGGTCGATGCAGGCGCGACCGGATGGGTCGCCGGCCTGGTGAATGCCTTCCCCAAGGAATCTGTGGAGCTGTTCGAGCTGGCGCTCGCAGGCAAGCGCAAGGAAGCTTATGAGCTGTACGGGTGGTTCCTGCCGCTGCTGCGCATGGATACTGTGCCGAAGTTTGTGCAGCTGATCAAGTGGGTGCAGGGCGAGACGGGAAGCGGCTCGGCACGCGTGCGTGCGCCGCGCCTGGAGCTTGCCGGTGCCGATCTTTCCGATGCGCAGGCTGTGCTGGCCAAGGCGCTGGCGAATCGTCCGGCGGTGAAGTCGACTGCGTTTCCAGCGCTGCAGGAGGCCTAACGTGACAGTCGCCGTGGAGAAACTGCGCGGATCTTCGTGGATTGCTGGCGTCGCCTCTAGCAGCGGCGGCGCCAGCTTCCATGGCTATAACCCTGTCGATGGCAGCAGGCTTGAGCCTGCGTACGCATCGGCCTCGCCTGCGGAGGTAGACAGCGCTGTAGCTGTCGCGGAAGAGGCTGCGGGTTTCCTGGCGGCGAGTTCGGGCAAGGATCGCGCGAAGCTGCTGCGGGCGATTGCCGATGGCATCGATGCTGCTGCCGAAGCGTTGATTGTGCGAGCGAATCTGGAGACAGCGTTGCCGCGTCCTCGCTTGACGGGCGAGGTGGGCCGCACGAGCAACCAGCTTCGCCTGTTTGCCGGTGTGATCGAAGAGGGTTCGTGGGTGAACGCGCGCATTGACACGGCGGACCCGGCGCGTATGCCTCCCAAACCGGATGTTCGTTCCATGCTGCGTCCTCTCGGACCAGTTGTCGTGTTTGGCGCGAGCAATTTTCCTCTGGCGTTTTCTGTTGCAGGTGGCGATACGGCGTCGGCTCTCGCTGCTGGCAATCCTGTGATTGTGAAGGCGCATCCGGCGCATCCCGGCACGAGTGAGCTGGTTGCACAGATCATCGTGGAAGCGGTGAAGGCGAATGGTTTTCCTGCTGGCACATTTGCGCTGCTTTTCGATGCTGGACATGAAGTGGGTGCGAAGCTGGTGCAGCATCCGGCGGTGCGTGCTGTGGGCTTTACCGGTTCTTTCCGTGGTGGCCGTGCGTTGATGGATCTTGCGGCGAAGCGTGAAGTGCCGATCCCGGTATATGCGGAGATGGGCAGCACCAACCCGGTGTTCATTCTGCCGGGCGCGTTGAAGACGAAGAGCGAAGCGCTGGCTGTGGGGTTGCATCAATCGTTCACGTTGGGCGGCGGGCAGTTCTGCACCAAGCCCGGCATGGTGTTCGTGGAAGACCAGCACGCGGCCGACTTCACGGCAAAGCTGCGGGGCAGTGTGGCGGAGAGCCCTTCGTTCAGCCTGCTGACCGAAGGCATTGCCAGGGTCTATGGCGAGGGCATCGAAGAGCGAGGCAAACTTGCCACCGTGACAGGCACAAAATCAGATGAGGGCTTTGCCGCTCAGGGAACGTTGCTGGAAGTGGGGGCGGATGCATTCCTCGCGGACAAGCATCTTTCCGAAGAGGTCTTTGGACCGACGACGCTGCTGGTGCATTGCGACTCTACCGAACAGATGATGCGTGCGGCGCGTGAGCTTGAGGGGCACCTGACGGCTACGGTTCTTGGAACGGACGAAGACCTTGCCGCGCATGGCGAGCTTCTGCGCGTGCTCGAGACGAAGGTAGGGCGCGTGATCTTCAATGCGTTTCCGACCGGCGTCGAGGTGAATCATGCGATGGTGCATGGCGGTCCGTATCCTGCGACCTCCGATGGACGCTCGACCTCAGTGGGCAGCCTTGCGATCTTCCGCTTTGCGCGTCCGGTGGCGTACCAGGGATTGCCGCAATTTGCGCTGCCTATGGAACTGCGTGATGAGAATCCGCTGGGTTTGCATCGCCTGTGGAATGGCAGCTTCGAGAAGTAGCAGGATCGCAGAGGAAATTCAGTTCGAGGTTCCGGGATGAAGCTCACGTCGTTGTTGGCAGGCTGCGTGGTATTGGGCCTGCAGGCTTTCTGTATGGGTGCGCAGGCGCAGGGTGTGCTGGCGCCGACTCCGCCGATGGGGTGGAACAGCTGGAACCATTTTGCGGAGAAGGTGACGGACAAGGATGTACGTGCGGCTGCCGATGCGATGGTTGCGAGCGGCATGCGCGATGCGGGCTACGTCTACGTGAACATCGACGATGGCTGGCAAGGAAAGCGTGATGCAGCGGGCAACATCCAGGCGAATGAACGCTTTCCTGACATGAAGGCGCTTGCCGATTATGTGCATGGCAAAGGTTTGAAGCTTGGTATCTACACCTCACCCGGTGCGCATACCTGCGCGGGTTTTGAAGGTTCGCTTGGGCACGAGAAGCAGGATGCCGCCATGTATGCGAAGTGGGGCGTCGATTATCTGAAGTATGACCTTTGCTCTTACACAGAGAACCTGAAGCAGCGCGCGGGCAACGACCATGCGAAGTCGCAGGCAGTGATGGAAGAGGTCTACCGCACGATGCATGATGCGCTTGCTTCGACGGGCCGGCCGATTGTGCTGTCACTCTGCCAATACGGATGGGAAGCGGTGTGGCGCTGGGGTGCGGAGACGGGCGGCAGCCTGTGGCGGACGACGGGAGATATCGAGGACAACTATGCTTCGATGGAGCGGATCGGCTTTTCGCAGGCGGGTCTCGCGAAGTTTGCCGGGCCGGGGCGCTGGAACGATCCTGACATGCTGGAAGTGGGCAATGGCGGCATGAACAGCGAGGAATATCGTTCGCACATGACGCTGTGGGCGATGCTGGCTGCTCCGCTGCTGGCGGGCAATGATCTCTCCAAAATGACCGATGACACGAAATCGATCCTGATGAATCGTGAAGTGATCGCGGTCGATCAGGATGCCGCGGGGCACCAGGGCGATCGTGTGTATACCGAGGGCCCGCTCGAGGTATGGAGCAAGCCGCTTGCCGACGGCAGCGTGGCCGTGGCTATCTTCAGCCGCTGGCGTATGCCTCTGGATTTCGATGTGCCGATGACGAAGCTTGGCTTTGGCGAGAACGAAGCGGTGAAGGCTCGCGACCTTTGGGCACATCAGGATCTGCCGGAGATTCGTGGCGCGTTTCATACGAAGCTTAAGCCGCACAGTGTTGTGTTGCTTCGTCTGAGCCGGTGATTGTTATTTAAGTACGGAGCCTAGCCATGCCGTCGTTGAAGCCTCTCTCGTATCTTGCACTTTCCGCATTGTTGAGTTGCGCGGCGCTGGCGCAACGTCCTAAGCCTCTGCCGCCCGGTCCGATGCTCGATGGCGGGCACGTTACGCTTGCGAGTCCTGCGCTCACGCTCGACCTCTTGCGCTACTCGGGGACGGCGGCAAAGCTGACGACGGCTGCTGATCCTTCTTTCGATTACACACCGGGCGACAAGCTAAAGGAACGCTCGGCGGACACTTTCTATCACCTTGGCGACCTCGAGCTGCGGTTGAAGGTCGAGGGCGAAAGCGATTGGACGGACTACTCGACGGCGTATCGCCGCCAGCCGGTGCGGGTATTGAAGAGCGATGCTTCGAGCTTTGTGGCGGATCTTGGCCCGTCGCTAGCTGCTGAGATTCCGCTGCAGGTGACGCGGACGTGGCAGGTGACGAAGCAGGGCCTGGTGCTGAGCTATACGTTGCGGAATCGCAGCGCGAAGCCGGTGCATATCGGTGGTCTCGGCATTCCGATGGTCTTCAACAACATCATGAATGGCCGCACGCTTGAGCAGTCGTATACCGTATGCAGCTTTTACGATCCTTATATCGGCGAAGATGCGGGCTATGTGCAGGTGGTTCGGTTGAAGGGGACTGGGCCGGTTCTGCTGCTGGTTCCGGATGGGCATACGCCGCTTGAGGCATGGAAGCCGATTCTGGATCGCAGAAATCGTGCCGATGGCAGTGGCTTATTGGGGAACGATCCTACTCCGCGTGGCATGACCTTTGAAGGTTCATACGACTGGATGGTGCACTCGCAGGGCTTTGCCGAGACCGACTGGAAGAAGACGACCGGGCAATTGCCTCAGGAGTGGAATCCGTCGACCGAAGAGGTGTTGCAGCCGGGCAAGGAAGTAGCTTACGGCGTGAAGCTGCTGGTTGCGCCTTCGGTACGTGAGATCGAGAACACGCTGGCTGAGAATCATCGTCCGGTTGCTGTGGGTGTGCCGGGGTACGTCTTGCCGCAGGATACGCCAGGCAGACTCTTTCTTCACTACGCTTCGCCGGTGCACAGTATTGTGAGCGAGCCTGCGGGCGCGGTGAAGATCCATGACGATGGGCCGGCTGCAGACCATGACTGGCATGCTTATACGCTCGATGGTGTGCAGTTCGGCCGCGCGCGGCTGCGCGTGGAGTACGCGGACGGGACTGTCCAGAGTATCGGTTATCGCACCATCAAGCCGGAGCGGGAAGCGGTTGCCGACATGGGACGTTTCCTTTTTCATCAGCAGTGGTTTGTGGATGCGAACGATCCCTTCCATCGCTCGCCGTCGATCATCAGCTATGACGATGAAGCGGGAACTATCCTGAAGCAGGAGCCGCGCGTGTGGATTGCGGGGCTGAGCGATGAAGGTGGAGCGGGCTCCTACTTAGCCGCGGCGATGAAGGAGGCTTTGCAGCCCGATCGCGAAGAGGTTGCGAAGCTTGAGGACTTTGTGAACCAGACGGTGTGGGGACATCTGCAGGTCAGCGATGGTCCTGAGAAGTTTGGCGTGCACAAGAGCTTGTTCTACTACGATCCGCAGTCGATGCCTGCCGGCTATTACGACTCGAAGTATGACTGGAAGTCATGGACGAGCTGGAAGCCGAAGGATGCGGCTGACCTTGGGCGCACCTACAACTATCCGCATGTTGTTGCTGCTTACTGGGCGCTGTATCACGTGGCTCGCAACAGCCAGTCGCTGGCGACGCAGAAGACCTGGGACTGGTACCTGAACCAGGCATACGAGACGACGCTGGCCATGCACACGCTTGCTCCGTACTACACGCAGTTTGGATTGATGGAAGGCACGATCTTTCTGAAGCTGCTGGAGGACCTGAAGGCCGAAGGGTGGAATGACAAGGCTGCGAAGCTCGAGGCGATGATGCGCGAGCGTGCGGAGCATTGGAAGACGGAGCCGTATCCTTTCGGCAGCGAGATGCCGTGGGATTCGACGGGGCAGGAAGAGGTTTATGACTGGTCGCGCTACTTCGGCATGAAGGACAAGGCCGATGTGACGCTGAATGCGATCCTTGCGTACACGCCGGTTGAGCCTTTGTGGGGATACAACGGCAGCGCGCGTCGCTTCTGGGATTTTCTCTATGGCGGTAAGTATCCGCGTATCGAGCGGCAGCTGCATCACTATGGCTCGGGCTTGAATGCTATTCCGCTGCTGGCTGAGTATCGCTCGCATCCGGAAGACCTTTACCTGCTGCGTGCCGGATATGGCGGCGTGATGGGGCCGCTGACGAACATTGACGAGAAGGGCTTTGCTTCGGCGGCGTTTCACTCTTTTCCGGATCGCATGGCTTTCGATCCATACACGGGAGACTATGGCCCGAACTTCTTTGGCCATGCCATGAATACGGGCGCATACCTTGTGCATGATTCCCGTTTCGGCTGGCTGGCTTTCGGCGGGACTGTTGCCGCGACGAAGAATGATGTCACCATCACGGTTACGGATTCCTCGCGCAGCCGTTTGTTCGTTGCTCCGCTTGGGCTTTGGATTACGCTGGAGGCAGGACAGATTGAGTCGGCGGAGTATCGTCCTTCGGACGGACGGGTGACTTTTAAGCTGGCCCCCTCCTCGGAGTTTGTGAAACTTGCGCGTTTCCATGTGGCCTTGACTGCGGAAGAGGCGAAGAGCTTCAGCGTGACGGGTGCGAAGCAGGCGGCGGGAGAGATGTACGAAGCTCCGCTGGGTGGCGACGAGACGACGATTACGGTCGAGACGGCAGGGAAGTCTGGCAAGCGAGGAATGTAAAGGAATGCGACAGGAGCTCAGTGTCATGGATCAGCAACCGGCCGCCAGTGAGGTTCATCCGCAGCGGCAGCTTGGGCTCTTTGATTGCACGATGATCGTGGTGGGCGGCATGGTTGGTTCGGGCATCTTCATTGTGCCTGCGGCCATGTCGCGCACGATCGGCAGTCCCGGATGGTTGATGCTGGCGTGGCTGCTGACCAGCCTGCTGACGGTGGGTGCGGCCGCTACTTACGGGGAGCTTTCGTCAGCCATGCCTGAGTCGGGAGGCATGTATCGCTACCTGCGTGAATGCTTTTCTCCTCTGTGGGGATTTTTGTACGGATGGACTTTCTTCACGGTCATCCAGACGGGAACGATTGCTGCGGTTGCGGTTGCTTTTGCGCGCTTCTTTGGATTCTTCGTTCCGTGGATCTCCGAATCGCATTACATCGTTGCTCCAATTCGCCTGACGGCTCATTACGCGGTTAGCCTCTCGACAGCGCAGCTGATTGCGATCGGGGTCATCCTGTTGCTGAGCGGCACGAACATGCTTGGGCTGCGCTATGGCAAGTGGGTGCAGAATACGCTGACGGTGGTGAAGATAGGCTCGCTTGCTGGGCTGATGGTCTTAGGGCTTCTCAGCGCGAAGCTTGGCATCGTTCATGCCAACTTCAGCCATTTCTTTGCCGTGCATCCGATGTCGCATGCTCCTGAGAATTTTCATGCGATTGGTTTGTTGGCCCCGCTGATTGCGATCTGTGTTTCCCAGTCGGGATCGCTGTTCTCCGCCGACTCCTGGCACAATGTTGCGTTCGCGTCAGAGGAAGTGCGTGAGCCGCGGAAGGTTCTGCCACGCGCCCTGATCCTGGGCAGTGCCATGGTCGTCGGGATTTACTTGTGCGTGAACCTGATCTATCTCTGCAACCTGAGCTTTGATGACATTGCGAACGCACCGCAGGATCGCGTAGCCACGGCGATGTTAAGAGCGATCTTTCCGCGTTATGGCGGCATGTTAATGTCAGGCGCGATCATGATTTCGACTTTTGGCTGCATCAATGGGCTGGTGCTTGCCGGGGCGCGCGCTTACTATGCGATGGCGCGTGACGGACTTTTTCTGAAGCCGGCCGAGCGGTTGAATCGCTTCGGTGTGCCCGGTTGGTCGCTTGCTTTACAGACTTTGTGGTCGGTGGGCCTGTTGCTGGTGAACACTTATTCTCCGCAGGCCGGGTATGGAAATCTTTACAGCGACCTGCTTGACTATGTGATTTCCGCGGCGCTCTTTTTCTACATCCTGACGATTGCCGGAGTAATGGTATTGCGTCGTCGACGTCCCGAATTGGCAAGACTTTACCGGGTTCCGTTCTATCCTTTTACCCCGCTGCTTTATATCATTGGCGGGGCAGCGATTCTGCTTTGTCTTGGTATCTATCGTCCGGCTACGACGTGGCCAGGCGCCCTGATCGTCGGGTGTGGCGTTCCGGTGTACTTTGTTTTTCGCCGCCGAGCGGAACGTACCTAAAGACCGCCCCGCAGTAGCGCATTGTTCGAAGAAGAAATTATTATCATCTATGCTCGATAATCTGCTCTAATACTTCAGTTCAACTACATGCCAGTTACCAGTAAGAAGGAAAAGGATCTCAAGCCCGCGCAGGCTGCAGCACATGGCAGCAGCATCGACATTGCGTTTCAACAGATTCGGCAGCTGATTGTCCACGGCAATCTTGCGCCGGGGACGTGGATCATTGAAGCGGATCTGAGCCGCAAGCTGGGCATGAGCCGTACTCCGGTGCGAGGCGCTTTGCAATGGCTGCAGCGTGAGGGTTACGTCATCGAGCAGAAGGCGCGGCTGAACTCGCGCATGATCGTGGCTCCGCTGACGTATGAGGACGCGCGTGAGCTGTATGCGATCGTCGCCCGTATCGAGGGTCTTGCGGGGCTGAATACGGCTTCGCTGCCGCGCCCTGAGCGCATGGAAGTGGTACGCCGCATCAAGCCGATCAACGATGAGCTCCACGATATCGCCGAGACGGGAAAGCTGAACGGCCGAAGCATCTTCGACCTGGATATGCGATTCCATCGCGCTATCGTCGAAGCTGGTGCGGGACCGCGCCTGATGCTGTTGCACAACGCTATCAAGCCGCAGACGGAGCGTTACTGGCGCTTGTATGCCAGCAATATTCTCGACCAGCTACACATTGCTGTGTCGGAACACGAGGCGGCGGTGCAGGCAATTCGTTCGGGCGATACTCTGGCTGCGGAGGCTGCACTGATTGCCAACTGGGTGAATGGTGCTGAGCGCATCGCGCACGTGATTTCTCAGCAGGGCGAGCGCGGCACCTGGTGATAGCTCTACAGCGCAAAAAATACGGCCGGAGCAGGTTTGCTCCGGCCGTTTCCATTAGGAGGAAAGTGTTTAGAATTCCAGGTTGGCGCGAATCTCGATCTGACGCGGTGTATTTGTGACATTGGCGGTTGCGAAGCTCGTGCTTTGAATACTGTCGTAGTAGCCGCCGTTGGATGCGGGATCGAAGCTGCCTGGAATCGATCCGAATACCGGGTGGTTCCACACATTCAGGAACTCGCCCTGCACGCGGAACTGAACGGATTCACGGATGGGGAAGGACTTCGACACGGACATGTCGTGATAGAAGCCACTCGGTCCGTAGAGGTAAACGATCTGTCCAATGGTTCCGGGCGTCGTGTTGGGCTCGATGTAGCTTGAGTTCGCGCCATCGTTGCCGTCCGGCGAGCCGAGATAGCGCGGGTTGAGGAGCGTTGCGTAACCGGTTCCGGGAACGCGCTTGACTTCGACAGCTTTTTGCAACTGCTTGGCTGTGATGCCGTGGAGCGTGATTCCGCCATCAGCGTAATCGTTGTAAGTTGCATTGCCGCCGTTGAGGCGGGTAGCAGAGCCGCTCATGATGCTCATGATTGACCCGACGGTCCAGTTGCCCACGATGCTGCTGAGCAGGCTGTTGTTCGACAGGAACATCTTTCCTTTGCCGAAGGGCAGGTCGTAGGTAGAGGTGAAGTGGAAGGTGTGCTTGATGTCAAAGGGCGACGGTCCATAGCCCTTTGCGAAGTTGCGCAGGGTATAGAGGCTGTCGGCTCCGCCGGTGTAGTTGTTGGTTGAACCTACGCCGAGCGTCTTGCCATAGGTGTAATTGGCGTCGATGGTCCAGCCCTTCCATTCCTGCTGGCGGAAGTCGACCTGCAGGGCGTTGTAGTTGGAGTAGGCCGCGGCGGTCATGAGCGAGGTGCTCTGGCCGGCTGCATACGGGTTGGCCTGGAAGAAGTTGATGGGGTAGCCCGCGCCTGTACCGCTGAATCCTGCATTTGTCGCGCAGGGTGCAAAGCTTGCGCCGACCAGGTTGCAGAAGTAGGTTGTGGTCCCGCCGATGCCTGCGAGCGTATTCGCCATTGAGCCTACCTGGCCTGTCTGGAGCACGGTAGTGAATTGGCCGTTGTCGTAATCGTCGAGGTGGCCGTACTGACCGACCGCTTCACCGGCAAATGCAGCGTCGAAGATAGGAGTTGGAAGTGAGCCTTTGAAGGTCTTGCCGCCGCTTGCGGCAAGGTTCTGCTGAGCATTCTTGAACTGCTGCAGGAAGCCATTCTCGAAGATGTTGACTTCGTTGAGATTGATCGGCGTCCACTGGTGGACGGTGCGGTTGCCGTCATAGCGAACTTCGATCGCGCGCTTTCCAAACTTGCGCTCGATGCCGAAGTTCCAGGACTCGGTGTAGGGCTGGTGGATGTGCTTTTCCATGCCCGCGAAGGTTTGCGAGTTGAGGAAGGTGAAGTCAGACTGCGCTTCAGTCTGCACATAGCTTGCCGGCGCGAGGCCATAGGCGGGCAGGGAATCGCCCAGTGAGAGCGAGCCGGGCGCGAAGGTTCCAGTGGTGCCCGTGGTATTAGCGTTCAGATAGAAATTCTGATAGAAGAACGAGCCGTAGGACGAAGCATTGTTCCAGAAATACTGTTCGGGCATGGTGAAGCGCTTGAGGCTGAAGCCGCCGCGAATCACAGTGTCTCCATGGCCAAGGATCTTGCCGAAGGTGTCGCCCGAGGGGTTCCAGGCAAAACCGATCTGCGGTTCCGGTGCGACGTTCCACCCGTTGTAGGCGCGGGGAATGGTGTCGATGGTGGGGTTCAGATTACCGCCGAGTGTCCCGGGAGTGAAAAGGCTTGTCGAGGGGCCGAGCAGGTTGGCCGGGGTAATGGAATGATATGCGTGTGTCACGTCGTGATCGTCGCCGGTGAAATCCCAACGCAGGCCGTAGTTGAGGGTAACGGTGTGAGATACGCGCCATGAATCCTGAGCGAAGAGTGCCCACTGGCCCTGTACTTCGTCGAGATTGTATGAACCGATCGTTTGCTCGTATGCGCCTGTCTTGGCCGAGTAGGGGAATTGGCCATAGACGGAGCTGACGCGCCCGGTGAGCACGGCATAAAGCTGTTTGGCTTCGCCAATGTTGGAAGTGGAAGCGCCAGGCATGGTTCCGGTCGTGAAGGCATTCGCCGCCGGATCACCGCCAGCAAGACCGAGGACGATGTTGGGGAAGCCGGCGGGATTGTTGTAGTAGTGATCCTGCTCACGGTTCCAGGAACCGCCGAACTTGATGGAGTGATCACCCTTCTGCCAGGAGATGGAGTCGGCAACGTTCATGACCGGATAGAAACGCGAGCTGGGTGTGGTGTAGGTCTGGCCGGACATGGTGTAGGAGCCCCAGCCGCCCGAATCGAATCCCCAGTAAATGGTAGGGTTCTGTGCGTAAAGCGGAGGGATGTCGTTGGCGAAAGCAGCGGTGTAATAGAGGTATCCGAGCTTGAGCTGGTTGATCATGCTTGGCGTGATGGAGTAATCGGCGCCGAAGCCTCCAGTAATCGAACGCGTATGATAGCCGCCGTTCTGATTGCTGAAATCGCTACCGGGAAAGGGAGGCGGATACTCGCCGGTGACCGTTTCCTGGCTCCAATTACTGGAAACGTACATATGCAGCTTCGAGGTGGTGTTCCAGTCCACACGTACGGTTGGCCAGTAGTAAACGGTTGGCTGCGACGCATTCCAGCGAACCTGACCGATATTTGGATCGCCCGTCGCGATAGTGCCACCCGAACCAATCGACTTATTGATGAGCGCGATCTGGTTGGCAACGGCAGTGTTGGGGGTGGTCGGTTGTCCCGCGGCCGCCGCCAGATCAAACACGTTCACGGTGGTGCCACCGTAGGTGTAAAGGCCTGATTGTGCAGCCTGTGTTAGATAGTTATTGGTCTGTGTTGTGCTGCCCGGTACGCGGCGTGTAGAGAAGCTGCCGAAAAAGAAGAGCTGGTCGTGAAGGATCGGACCACCCAGGCTACCTCCGAAATCGTTATAGATGAGCTTGGTACGACGGACTCCTGCCGCGTTGTTGGCGTAGGTGTTGGCGTTAAGGCCGTCGTTGCGGGAGTCGACGTAGAGGCGGCCGTGAAACTGGTTAGTGCCCGAGCGGGTGACGTAGCTGATCTGCATGGTCGAGAGACCGAAGCCCTGATCGAGATCGATCTGGTCGGTCTGCACGGCCATTTCGGCGATGTTCTCAATACGCGGCGATGCGGCAGCCTGTGCATTCCCGCTGTATTTGCCGCGAGAAGCGGAACCGACGACGCCGTCGATATTTACACCCTGGTTGGAGAGCGGCTGGCCGTTCCAGACGCCAATGCTGGTGGTGCCGGCATAGCCTGGAGTGAGGCGGGCGAGGGCGGTGAGGTCGCGGCCGGTGAGCGGCAGGCTTTCGATGCCTTTCATGTCGATGACCGAACCGAGTGAGTTCGATGTCGAGTCGAGCAGGGGCGTTGCGGCGGCTTCGACAGTTACCGTTTCGGTGGCCTTGCCCGGCTTGAGGACGACAGCTACCGGGGTGGTCTGCGAGGCTTCGACGACGATCTGTGCGAGTTCTGTGGTGGCAAAGCCTGGGTGGGAGATGGAGAGGCGGTAGATGCCGATCGGCAGGCCTACGAAGTTGAAGGTGCCTTTGCCCTCGGTCTTGCTCTGACGCATGGTGTTCGTGCTCACCGCGGTCAGTTCGAGGACGGCATCGGAAATTGCCGCAGCAGACGTATCGGTCACGGAGATGGCAATGGTGCCTTGCGTGCCGGCCTGTCCAAAAAGTGAAGGAGTACAGCCGGCAGAGAGCGTTACCGCGACTGAGCCGGCGAGAAACCCTCGCCATAGACGATCCAACATAAAGCCTCCTAAATAACGAAAATGCACCGCGTCAGGGAAATCCGGGGCCGGAAGTAGCGGAATCTGAATACATTCCGGGAAAGAAATTGTTCACTGGCGGCTTGAATTGGGAACCGTTGAGGAAGTATCCGACGTTTTGTATACAAAACGCAATACAGTTTTAGCGATTTTTTCGCATTCAATTCACACGCTCGCTGCTTTTGGGCAAAGAAAAAGCGCAACGCTCCGGGAAAGAAGCGTTGCGCCGACTTTGTAAGCTTTCTTACCTGGCCTGGGGTGCGTTTTTCGCAGTGTCTTCGTTCCAGCTGGGCACCGGTTCACCCAGCAGGTTCCTGACGAAGAAGCTTTGCAGCTTGCGCTGACCGTAGGCTCCGCCTGCTCCGTGCTTGCCTCCTGGCACGTAGAGGAGGTCGAAGTCCTTGTCAGCTTTTTCGAGGCGATCGGCTACCTGGAAGGTTGAAGAGGGATCGACATTGTCGTCCAGCTCTCCGACGACGAGCATGAGCTTGCCCTGCAGGCGCCATGCGTTGTCGACATTGGACGACTCGGAGTATTGCGGGCCAATGGGCCAGCTCATCCACTGCTCGTTCCACCAGATTTTATCCATCCGATTGTCGTGACATCCACTGTTGGCGACGGCAACCTTGTAGAACTCGGGATGAAAGAGCAGCGCGCCCATGGCGTTCTGGCCGCCCGCGGAGGTTCCGAAGATGCCTACGCGGGTGATGTCATACCACGGGTGCGTTGCCGCGTAGGCTTTGTGCCAGAGGATGCGATCGGGGAAGCCGGCATCCTTGAGGTTCTTCCATGCGACGTTGTGGAAGGCCTTCGAGCGGTTGTTGGTGCCCATGCCGTCGATCTGCACGACGACGAAACCCAGCTCGGTAAGCGGCTGGGCGCGGGTGGTGAAGCTCTTGGGAACGAAAGAGCCCTGCGGGCCGGCGTAGATGTCTTCGATGACAGGATAGTGGGCTTTGGGGTCGAAGTGCGCGGGCTTGTAGACAACGCCCCAGATTTCGGTTTTGCCGTCGCGGCCCTTGGCGTGGAAGGGCTCGGGCGGTGCCCAGCCAGCGGCCTTGAGCTTTGTCACATCTCCATGCAACAGCTCTACCGGCTGCGATGTGCCTTCGGTGTGAGCGATGCTGAGGATGGGAGGGTTTTCGACGGTGCTGACGAGGTCGGCCATCATGGTGCCGTCGCTCGAGTAGTTGACCGTGTGGTTGCCTGCGGAGGGTGTCAGCTCGGTGAGGTTGGAGCCGTCGAAGTTGATGCGGTAGGCGTGGACGAAGTAGGGATCTTCATCGGGATGGCGGCCGCTGGCGGAGAACCAGATGACGCGATTCTTTTCATCAACGCGATCAACTGAGCGCACGACCCATTCACCGTGCGTGATCTGATTCTTGATGGCTCCGGTTGCGCCGTCGAGCAGGTAGAGATGTTCCCATCCGTCACGCTCCGATGCCCAGATGATTTCCTTGCCGTCGTCGATCTCGTGACGATAGATCTTGCCGGTGTCCTGCTGCGAGGGGATGAGGCGGCGGTAATCGACAAAGGTGTCGCTGGGTTCGTCGATCCGTGTACGCGCTTTGCCAGTTGTGGCGTCGACTTCGATGACGCGGTAAAGCTGGTGTCCGCGCTGGTTGTACTCGAAGGTGAAGCCTCGGCTGTCCTTCCACCAGTCGAGCGAGGAGAGATCGAATGGGTTGGGGAAGAGCGTGTTGTCGATGTTTGTCTGGTTGTGCGAGGCGATGTCGAAGAGTACTGGTTGTTGCAGGTCAAGCACGTCGCCGGGCTTGGTGTAGACCGTCTCGGGGTAGAGCGGCTGCAACTGGTTCTTCGGCGAGGATTCGACGAAGCGCAGGATTCTGCGATAGCCGGGACGGATGCGATAGACGGCAAGGTGCTTCGAGTCGGGCGACCAGGAGAGCGATCCTAAGTCGTAGTAATTGCCTTCGGAGCCGTCGGTGCTCAGGTTGATGGTCTGCTTGCCGTCTGACGACTGGAGCACGACGTTGTAGCTGAGCACCATCGCCTTCCACTTACCGTCAGGCGAGGCCGATTGGTGATCGTGACTATTACGTGTTTCAGGATGCAGGTTGGGATCTTCGACCGGCTGATCGTCGTCATCGTGCGGACGCTGGCAGGTGTACTTTGTGAGATCGCAGTTCCAGCGGTTGTAGCCGATGAGGAAGTGCAGCTTTGTGTGGTGATCGCGCAGCTCGACGCCGTGGATGGGCAGGTCGTCTGGTTTGACCTCGTCGTGCATCGCGGAGGAGAGCGCTGCTGCGATCTTCTGCCGATCGAAGGCGAGGGTGGTCTTGCCGGCGTCCGCGTCGTAGAGATAGTAGTCGAGCTTGCCGGAGTCGTTCTCTCCGTAGAGCAGGACGTGTTCGTCTTCGACCCAGTGTGCTTCGGTGGCCATCTTTGTGGCGAGACCGTGGTATTTCTTTTGCAGGTCGGCGGCGTGCGTGAAGTTTTCACGCGTGACCGCTGCAACGGCTGGAACGGAGGCAGAGATGGCTGCGAGCAGCAGCAGGGCAGGCGTTTTCACTTGGCCTCCTGAACATTGGCGGGGGTGTTTGTCGGCGCGCTGGTTGGCGCGTGCTCGGGATGCTCGCCGTAGAACTTCCACTGAGGCGTGTAGTCGGCGGTGAGTTTTTCGTGTTCGAGATAGGCGCGCAGGTAGGCGATGGGCATGGCGTTTTGCTGCAGGATGGCGTCGTGGAACTGGCGGTCGGTCATCTTGTGCGAATCGACGAGCTCGTGATGCATGGCGCGGAATTGCAATCCACCCATGAGGTAGGCGGTTTGATAGAGCGGTCCAACTGATCCATCGAAAGACCGGCGGACTTCGGCGGTGGCGTTGTCCGGCTCAAAGCCTACGGCATTGATGAGGAACTGCACGCACTGCTGCGGCGTCCACTTGCCGAGGTGGAAGTTCATGGTGAAGATGACGCGGGCGGAGCGATGCATGCGCCATACCAGCGCGCCGACACGCTCTTCGGGCGTCTGGTCGAAGCCGCGATCCCAGAAGAGCATCTCCCACCAGAGCGAGTTGCCTTCGACCCAGAAGGGTGTTTCGAATGGCCGGCGATAGGGATGGTAGCGCTGCCCCATGTAGTACTGCAGGAAGTGGCCGGGGATCATCTCGTGGAAGGCCGTGGCGCGCGCGAAGGGGATGTTGTTGCCGCGCATGCTCATCTCGCGCTGCGGATAGGTCATGGTGTCGGTGGGATACGACACGCTGATCTCGTCGCCGCCGGTGAAGAAGGGATTTACGAGCTGGCGCTCGGGCGTCATCATAATCATGCGCCAGGTTTCGTCTGCCAGCGGCGGCACGGTGACGAGATCGTTCTTCTTGACGAACTCAGCGCCCTCGATCACCAGCTTGCGGATCAGCTCGGGCTGCTCGCCAGGCGGCACGTGCATGGTCTTGACCTTTTCGACGGCGCGATGCCAGTCGTCGCCGTATCCCATTTCATGGGAGGCGGCCAGCATCTGCTTCATACACCAGTCGTACTCGGTTTCGGCAATGGCGATGAGTTCTTCGGGCGTGTAGGGGATGCCGTCGACGGCAAGCTCTTTCATCAGCGCGTCGCGGCCGACGGGATCGCCGATGATGGTGGTCTTGTCGTCAGGCGCGATACCGATGAGGGACTTCTTCAGGAACTCGATGTAGCCGGTGAGGGCCTTGTCGGTTTCGTGATAGGGATTGGCGTCCCACCAGGTGAATTGCGGGTCGTAGGCGTTGTACTGGTCGAACCAGGTGTGCAGGTTGCGCTGCAGATCGGTAACTGCTCCGACGGCGCGATTGGCGGTGACGGCATCGACTGCCGGATGGCCGGGAGTCTTGTGCGGATCGAGATCGCGCTCGGCATGCTGGATGGTCTCCGTGATCTGCGTCAGCGTGGCGGCGGTGCTTTCCGCATCGGGGCGCTCCATCAGGCGCTTCTTCTCGAGGATCTGCTCGATTGCCGGCGCGAAGGGCAGCACTGGCGACATGGCCTGCCTTTGCGTGCGGAGCAGCGAAATCTGATGCAGGTCGCCGCGCAGCAGGTTTTGCAGGAGCAGGTAATCGAGCTGGTCGTCTGGAGAGAAGCTGTTGAAGTTCTGCTTCTTCAGTGCGGCGAGCTGGTCCTCGTCGAAGCGCTGGATGCGGTCGAGGCGCGCCGCGGAGTAGCGCACCGTGTAGGACTCCTCGAGCGCGCGCAGGTCGGCATGGTAGCGGGTGATGACGTCCGGCATGACTGGCGCGCCCGAAGCGGACGCGGCCATGGCGGTGAAGGGTAGAGCAAAGGCGAGAGCTGACAGCCAGCTTTGACGTCGCATTCCTACTCCTGGAGGCCTGGCGCCGTTTTCGGGGGGCGCCGAGGAAAAATTGACAGGATGCTTCAAGGTAGCATACGAATTTGTATACACTCTAGCCGAGGTGCCGGAATGGCTGCGAATCGCCGTGAGTTTCTGCTGGGAGCTGCCACTGTGGCTGCCAGTGCTGGTTTTCCCCGTTATGCGTTTGGCGCGGCCGCTTTGCAGCTGCCGTCGCATGCCGACCCACTGCCGCTGGCTTCGGTCCGGCTGCTGCCTTCGCCCTATGCGACGGCGGTCGATAAGAATCGCCAGTACCTGCTGAGCTTGAGCGCGGATCGGCTGCTCCACAACTTCATGCTCTATGCGGGCCTGCAGCCGAAGGGAGAGATTTATGGCGGCTGGGAGCGCGACACCATTGCTGGCCATACGCTCGGCCATTATATGACCGCACTGGTGGAGGTCTATCAGCAGACCGGTGACACGGATTGCCGAGACAGCGCTGTTTACATCGTCGGGGAACTGGCGCGTGCGCAGAAGGCGCGCGGCAACGGCTATGTGGGCGCGCTGGGGCGCAAGCGCAAGGACGGCACGATCGTCGATGGCATCGAGATCTTCGATGAAGTGAAGCGCGGGGATATTCACTCGGGTGGTTTCGATCTGAACGGCTCGTGGTCGCCGCTTTATACGGTACATAAAGTCTTTGCGGGACTGCTGGATGTGAATGCCGGTTGCGATAACGCGACGGCGCTCGAAGTGGCGACGGGGCTGGCGACATATTTTGCCAACGTCTTTGACGCGCTCAACGACGACCAGATGCAGAAGATGCTCAACACCGAGTATGGCGGCCTGAATGAGAGCTACGCGGAGCTGTATGCGCGCACGAAGAACGACCGCTGGCTGAAGATCTCGGAGCGGCTCTATGACCGGCGCGTGCTCGATCCACTGGAGGCCGGGCAGGACAAGCTGGCGAACTTCCATGCGAATACGCAGGTGCCGAAGCTGGTGGGGTTGGCGCGTATTCATGAGCTGACGGGCGATGCCGCGCCGGGCGATGCGGCGCGCTTCTTCTGGACGGCGGTGACGGAGCACCACAGCTATGTGATCGGCGGCAATGCCGACCGCGAGTATTTTTCGGAGCCCGACACCATCTCGGCGCACATCACCGAGCAGACCTGCGAGCACTGCAACACCTACAACATGCTCAAGCTCACGCGCCACCTTTACAGCTGGCAGCCGGATGGAAGCTGGTTCGACTACTACGAGCGCGCGCACCTGAATCACGTGATGGCGGCGCAGGATCCGGAGACGGGGGGCTTTACGTACATGACTCCGCTGATGACGGGCGCGGAGCGCGGCTATTCGACGCGGCACGAGGACGCCTTCTGGTGCTGCGTGGGCACGGGGATGGAGAGTCACGCGAAGCATGGTGAGTCGATCTATTGGCAGGGCGACGGCACGCTGATGGTGAACCTGTACATTCCTTCGGAGGTGGAGTGGAAGGAGCGTAAGGCGAAGGTGCGGCTGGAAACCAACTATCCTTTCGAGCCTGAATCGAAGCTGACGCTTAGTGAGTTGAAAAAGTCCGAGCACTTCACAATTGCGATGCGTGTGCCTGCATGGGCTGCGGGCCGTGCAAAGGCGACGGTCAACGGTAAGGCTGCCGAGTTCGACACGCAGCGCGGCTATGCTCTGGTGAACCGCAAGTGGAAGCAGGGCGATGTGATTGCGATTGCGCTTCCGCTTGAGGTACGGCAGGAGCAGACGCCGGGCGATGCGCACGTGGTGGCGTTCCTGCGCGGGCCGATGGTGCTTGCGGCCGATCTCGGATCGGTCGATGAGAAGTGGGAGAGCGACGATCCGGCGATGGTAGGCGAGAACCTTGTGCAGGCTTTCACAGCTAAAGATGCGGACAAGGGTATTTATGCGACGCATGGCATTGTGCGTCCCGCAGACCTGACCTTTGTGCCTTTCTACTCGCAGTATCGCCGCCGCAGCGCGGTTTATTTCATCCGCTTTACCGAGGTCGAGTGGGCGGAGCAGGAGAAGATCTTCGCCGCGGAGCAGGCGCATGCGCGCGATATCGCGGCGCGTTCGGTCGATGTGATGCACCTGGGCGAAATGCAGCCGGAGCGCGATCACAGCCTGACTTCGGAGCAGTCTTACCCGGTGACCTATCGCGGCAAGCAGGGACGCGATGCGCGTTCGGGTGGATACTTCGAGTTCACGATGAAGACCAAGCCGGGTCCGCTGGTGCTGCAGGCGACGTACTGGGGCGGCGAGCGCGGGAACTCGTTCGACATTCTTGTCGATGACGAAAAGGTCGCGACGCAGACATTGAAGAACGACCATCCGGGCAAGTTCTTTGACGTTGAGTATCCGCTGCCGGAGGCGCTGACGAAGGGCAAGAGCTCTTTGAAGATTCGCTTTCTGCCGCATAACCGTTCGACGGCCGGACCGGTCTTCGGCGTGCGGCTGTTCACTGCGAACGGCTCGGCGGCACAACCTACAGCGTAAGAAATCTGGAGAGCACGATGAGCGACTCGATTGCAGAGCTGAGCAGGCGCGCGTTTCTGAAGGGGCCGGTTATGGGTGGAGCGGCGCTTGCGCTGGCCTCGCGGAAGAACGCGCTGGCCATGGTTAGCGGGGGAGGTTCGCCCTTCGTGCTCACCTCTGCGAATGGCGTGCTTACCAGCCTGCGCTTCGCTGGGGATGCTTTCCCAACCGACTACATTGCCAACGGCGAGGCGCTTGGAACGATCGTTATCGCATGGCGGCGCACTGGCGGAGCGTGGCAGAAGCTCGATTCGAAGACGCTTGCGGCCGCGCAGGTGAAGGTTCTGGAGGCTGCAGGCGGAGGATGTGCGGCGGAGTACCGTGCATCGGACGAGCACGGCGATGCGCTTTCGATGACGGTTCGTATGGAGCCGCATGACAAGGTGCTGCGCTGGAGCATTGCGCTGCGAAATCTCTCTGCGGAACAGATCGAGGTAGGCGATGTAGCGCTGCCTTTGCCGATGCACTCGACCTTCAAGGGCGATGAGCCGCCGACGGGATCGGTGCTGAAGCACAGCTTTGTTTCGGGCCATGGGTCTTTTCTTTTCTGGATGCGCTCGAACAGTGTGGGACCCTATCTGGTGATGACTCCCGAGCGTGATACTGCGCTCGAGTACTGGGATCGCACGCCGCACGAGAAGGACAAGCCGCCGGTATATCGCGCTTATGTTCATTCGGCTGCGGCGGGCGAAGCTGTTGCCGCTGCCGGTGGACGATGGCGACAGCCTCATACGAGTCTTCCGCTTGCTGCCGGGGCGCAGCGGGAATATGCGTTCCAGTTGGGGTGGGCGCAGGATTATGAGGGTGTGCGTGAGCGGCTGATCGATGCGGACCTGATCGATGTTGAAATTGCTCCGGGTATGACGGTGCCTTCGGATCTCTTCACCTGCATTGCGCTTCGTTCTCGCGAGCACGTAGTGCAGATTGAAGCGGAGCATCCTCAGGAGACGACGATTGAGCCTGTTGGCGCGAAGAATGGGTACAGCTTGTACCGGGTTCGTTTCTCGCGGCTGGGCGAAAACATGCTCACACTGCACCAGGCCGGTGGACGGACGACGCGGCTGGAGTTCTTCTCGACCGAACCGCTGGAGACCTTGATCCACAAGCGCGCTGCCTTCATTGCGAAGCACCAGGTGCGCGACACGAGCAAGTGGTTTAATGGGCTGCTGTGCGAATGGGCGATGGATACGCAGGTGCAGCTTTCGCCGGAGAACTATGATCGCATCCGCAGCTGGCGCGTGTACGAGGTGACCTGCGACGATCCCGGCTTGAGCAAGCCTGCTTATCTCGCGAGCAAGAATGCGGAGTTTCCGTTGCAGGCGGAAGTGACGGCGATGGACGACTACATCGAGCACTTTGTGTGGGGCGGGTTGCAGCGGACGACTGAAGAGAGCGACAGCTACGGCATCTACGGCATTCTTGACTGGAAGCAGAATCGTGACAGCAGCGATCCAGGACCGAAGGGCAAGCGCCACTACTGGCGCGCGTATGACTACTCACACATTGTCGTCATGTACTTCGGCATATATCGTGTGGCGCGTGACTTTCCCGGCATTCATACGAGGCTGAGCCGCGATACGTATCTCGATCGTGCTTATGGCACTGCCATTGCTTTCTTTACCGTGCCCTGGCGCGTTGTGGAGTGGTCGGCCTACCAGACCGGCTACTACAACGAGGTCATTCTTCTGCAATTGATGGAAGAGCTGGACGCGGTTGGCCGCCACGAAGACGCCGCTGAGCTGCGCCAGCATTGGGAGAAGAAGGTTCGCTTCTTCGTGAACGGTGGTCCGAACCTGTTTGGATCGGAGTATGCCTTCGATTCGACCGGCTTTGAATCGACGCAGGCGCTGGCGCGCTATGCGCTGGACCATCCGGAGATGGAAGGCGTTACTCCAGCGGAGGCGAAGAAGTTTTCGTCGATCCAGATTCGCGCCAACCTCTTTTGCCGCGGTGTGCTCGAGAAGGCTTACTACTACTACGGCAGCGATTATCGCGGCGAAGGCGGCGATGCCTTCACGCTGACCTACATGTCGCAGATGGGCGGCTGGGGCGTTCTGAATCATGCGCTCTACGATCGCACTGAAGCCGAAGCTTCGGTGCGCCTGGGTTATGCCTCGTACCTGAGCGCGTGGGCGCTGATGAACACCGGCACGAAGGAATCCGGTTTTGGGTATTGGTTTCCGTCCGAGGCAAACGACGGCGGCAGTGGCGGAGGCTTTGAACCGGCGGCCAGAGGAATGACATGGCTGGGGCAGCCGCATCATCGCGGGCCATGGTATTACTCATCTGAATCCGATCTTGGATTTACCGGCGCGTTGCGTACGGCAGCGACCATTGTTGCAGACGATCCCATCTTCGGTACGTTCTGCTTTGGCGGCGAGATGAAAGCTGAGAGAGGCACGATGCATATTGTGCCGCGCGATGGCGTGCGCCGCAGGTTTCACGCGCGAACCGGCGAGCACAAGCTTGACATGCAAGTAACAGGCGCAAGGTTTGCGAAAGAGAAGCCGATCCAGTGGTCTGCCGGTGTGCCGAAGATTGCCTTTACGCTGGAGACGGAAACTGCGGGCACAGGAAGTGCGACGGTCATCGTCAGGGGACTGCCTCCGCATGACTACAGGCTGGTGTGCGGTGAACAGTCGATTGCCTTCCGTCCGGACGGGGACAAACCGCAGGAGCTGTCTCTGCGGATTTCGCCTGGTGTGCAGGCTGTTGAGATTTCTCCCGCCAGCTAAGAGTCGAGAGCGAGCATGATCTTGGTGAAGCGCGCTGGTTCCTGATCCCATGCTCGGAGCAGCGATGGTGCTTCTTCCAGCGGAGCGATCGTGCTGATGGCCGCGTCGGCAGGGAAGCTGCCGTGCTCGAGCATCGCGATGACCTCGCGGAAATCCTCAGGCAGCGCGTTGCGTGAGCCGCGGATGTCCAGCTCCTTCTGGACGAAGAGTTTGGTCTCGTAGGCGACAGGTTCCTTCGCGTAGCCGATATACACGACGCGGCCGGTGAAAGAGACCAATTCGACGGCGGCACGGAAGGTTTCCTCCGTGCCGACGGCCTCTATGACCGCGTCCGGCCCATGTCCGCAGGTGAGTTCGGCGAGCACGGATGCTACGTCCTGCCGCTGCGAGTGGATCGTGTGGGTGGCTCCGGCGCGGCGTGCTATCTCCAGCTTGCGGTCGTCGATATCGATGGCCACGGTGATGGCATTGCGGAAGCTCGACGCCGATACGGCTCCCAGTCCGACTCCTCCACAGCCGAAGATTGCCACGAGATCCTGCTCTTTTACCTGGGCGCGCGCTGCTGCATGAAATCCGACGGTGAGTGGCTCGACGAGGCATAGTTCTTTAATGCCGAGCCGCGCGGTGTAGAGCTTTTCGATTGGCACGCTGATGTATTCGGCGAGTGCGCCGTCGCGTTGCACACCCATGGTCTGGTTGAACCGGCAGGCGTTGGGGCGATGGTTGCGGCAGGCGGCGCAGCTTCCGCAGGCAGTGTAGGGCGAGAGTGTTACATCCATGCCGACGCGCAGTATGCCGGTGTCCTCTGGTAGTTCGACGATGGTTGCGGCGATTTCATGGCCGGGAATGCGGGGAAAGCTAACCAGCGGATTGCGGCCACGGTAAGAATTGAGATCGGTTCCGCAGAGGCCAACACGGCGAACCCGCAACAGGGCTTCGCGTGGCCTGGGCTCCGGCTCGCGGACATCTTCGACACTGATAACTCCTGGCTCATGCAGTACCAGAGCTTTCATTCGTTACTCCCTGCGTGAAAGGACACTGTTACGGATCATAGCGGGGAGGCGGTGCGGAGACATCTGGAGAAGGCCATAAACATTTGTCGGCAAAAGTACGGGTTACGCCAATAAAAATCAGCGAGCGAAATCACAAAAAACTCATCGTGATTTAACAATTTTCTTGACTCCATGAGTCGGCAACGGTAAGTTGCTCAACAAGCGAAATCAAAAAATAGTAAAAATAACCATTTCGGAACCAACGGTAACCAGAGATCCATTTATGGAGGCTGCTATGCCTGTGTTCACCCTTCGTGTCTTTGCTTGTCGATTCGCGCTGCTGCTTATGCTCATTCCCGCTCTTGGCGCACAGTCTGTGCGCGAAGCTGGGCTACGAGGAGTCATTACCGACCCTTCCGGAGCGATTATCACGAATGCTCACCTGACACTTACCGATGTTGCCACCAATATTTCACGCAGCGGAGTAACTGACGGCAAGGGCGAATACAACTTCCGCGCGCTCTCGGCTGCTACTTACAAAATGCTGATCGAGGCGCCGGGGTTTGGTCCCGTAGAGCAGGACAATATCGTGCTGACGGTGAACCAGCAGGCATCGCTCAATGTGACGTTACGGCCGGCGTCGGTTTCGACGAGTGTGTCAGTAAGCGCGGTGCCGGTGCTTCTGGATGCAGATGACGCGACACTGGGAACTGATGTTGGGAGCAAGTATCTGACCGAGATTCCGTTGGTGAACCGCGATTTCTTTGGACTTACATTTCTTGCAGGCGGAGTGACGGAGACGACTGGTTCAGGCGTGCAGAACTCTTACCCCTCCGGTACGAACTATGTATCGAACGGGCAGCGCAATGCGACTGCAGAGATTCGCCTTGACGGCAACCTGACGAGCGCTCCGGAGCAGGGCGAAGGCGGAACATCGAATGTGTTCTATCAGCCTTCGGTCGAAGCGTTGCAGGAATTCAAAGTGGAGAACAACAGCTTCTCCGCCGAATACGGCAACAATGGCGGAACGGTTGTGAACACGGTGATGAAGTCGGGCACGAACGACTTCCATGGCAGTGCCTGGTGGTATGGCCAGCGCTCGACGTTTGACGCCCGCGACTTCTTCAACGATGGGCCGGTGCCTGATCACCAGCGCGACCAGGCAGGCTTCTCGGTTGGCGGCCCGATCCGGAAGGACAAAACATTTTTCTTTGTCGACCTGGAGTGGATCCGCGACCGTGCGCCGGTCAATATTGTTGCCACGGTGCCCACGCAGCTTGAGCGGAGCGGCGACTTCTCCAGCACCTACGCGTATGACGCGGATGGCAACCTGGTGCAGAACCAGATCTTCGATCCGTTTACGACTACGCCGGATGGTACGCGTACGCCATATGCGGGCAACAAGATTCCTCAGAACGAGATCGACGCGATCGGACAGAAGCTGCTCAATTACTATCCTGCAGCGAACCAGGCGGGTGACCCGGGCATTGGCACGAACAACTTTCGGGACGTGATCCTGAGCGGTGATAACAGTGTTCAGTTCGATGTGAAGCTGGACGAGAACTTCAGCCAGCGCTCGCAGTTGAATCTTCGTTACAGCTTTCTGCATAGCAACGGCAGCACGCCGACGGTGTTCTTCGACGATATCTTCAACGATGGTACGAACTATACGACCGATGTTTACAATGATGGCATTGAGTACACTTATACTCCGACTGCCAACACGCTATGGGTGAGCCACTTTGGCGTGGACCGCGTTTCGCAGCCGAGCTTTTCGAAGACACCTGATCCAACGTCGTTCGGTTTTCCGTCATACATTGAGCAGGACAGCATCAAGCGGATGCCCGCTATTCTGCCGAACTCTTATGGCGACTACTCGCGCTTCACTCCGCTCTTCAGCCAGTGCTGCGTCGATACGCAGTTCGCGCATACGCTGGTAAATTACTCGTCTGCGTTTTCGTGGACGCATTCCAAGCACAGCCTGAAGTTCGGTGGTGAGCAGCGGCTGTTTTATAACAACTTCTTCCAGCCGAACTATCCGAATGGCTGGTTCAGCTTCGATCCTACGGTCAGCTCGGGCTCGCCTTACGATACTGCTAACGGTACGCAGGGCAACTCCTTCGCAAACATCCTGATCGGGTATGGAGACACGGGTGGCATCACCGTGAGCCGGGCGGTTGCGGACCTTTCACGCGAGACGGCATTTTATGCGATCGATAACTGGAAGCTGACGCAGAAGCTTACGCTCAATCTTGGAGTGCGCTATGAATGGAGTACTCCTTACACGGAGCGGCATAACCTGGAGCAGTTCGACGACTTTACGGCAAGCAGCGGGTTGAATGTGCCCGGACTGGGGACGCCGCTTGGCACGACGATTTTCGCTACAGGCTCGCAGCGCAATATCCCGGTGGATCGCAACAACTGGGCTCCGCGCGTGGGTTTTGCCTACCAGGTGAGCAACCAGACGGTGGTTCGCGGCGGTGCTGGAGTTTATTACGGCATGAACGTTGCTACAAACTTCCAATATCCTGGGACAGCATTCAGCAGCGCGCCGTCGGTCTTCTTCTCCAAGGACAACTATGTCGATCGTTACGCGACGCTGGGCAATCCGTTTCCAGGAGGCATTCAGCCGGCACAGGGCACGAAGTACGGTGCCCAGGCGGAGTGGGGTCTTTCCAACGGCAACAACCTGGATTTTGAGGAAGCGCGCAATGCCGAAGTTTACCAATGGAATCTTGGCATTCAGCAGGTGTTTCCGGGACAGATAGTGCTGGGTATCGACTACTCGGCGAACCACAGTACGCATCTGCCATGGGGCGGTTATAACAGCACCAGTAACCGCAATTTCATTCCGTCTGACGTTCGCCGAAACTACACCAGCGACCAGCTGAATGCTCTGGTTAACAATCCCTTTCAGCCGCTGTTCTCGGGGGCAAATGCACAGTTTAATGAGCCGGAGTCGCGCTATGGAGACGACCAGATTCCGCAGGTGAACCTGCTGCGTCCTTATCCGCAGTTCGATGGGGCTTTCCAGGGACTTCCGAAACTGGCGGCGGTTTCCTGGTACAACTCGATGCAGGTGCGCTTCCAGAAGCGGGCGAACGCTTACCTGTCTTTTGAAGGCAACTATACGTGGTCGAAGGCGGAAGATAACTCCTCGACCGGGTTCAATGCGTTTGTCGGCAATCTGGATAGCGGCAATCCGCAGGAGCTGGACAACCTGAAGCGTGAGTGGTCGCTGAGTGCGAACGATGCGACCAATCGATTTGTAGCAGCGGTAGTGGCACAATTGCCTTTCGGCCGGGGAAGGCTGATCGGCAGCAGGATGAATCGCTTTGTCGATCTTGCTGTGGGTGGATGGCAGGGCTCTACGACCTTCACCTTCCAGAGCGGTCAGCCGATGCCGATCAGCATGGCGAACCCTCGCCTGCAAGATGGAAACCAGCGGCCGGATGTTGTCTGCAGCAACGTGAAGATGGGCATGAGTGTGCATCATGCTGCGTACACGGATCAGCCTTATCTCAATTCGGCTTGCTTCGCGGATCCGGGCGATCAGCAGGCCGGCAACGCGCCGCGCTACTTCTCGAACATCCGCGCAGATGGGATTCATAACTTTGACGTAGCGTTCTCGAAGAACGTGACGTTGCCACGCGACACGCAGCTGGAACTGCATGCCGACTTCTTCAACTTCACCAACACGCCGCGCTTTGCCTTCCCGGCTTATGACTACGAAGATCCTGCGTTCGGCATCATCAGCTCGACGGCCGCAGGGTACACACCACGACACACCCAGTTCGGTGTTCGGTACCAGTTCTAAAGGCAGCGAGCGCTTGCCGGGTAAGGATGCGTATTCATGCGTTGCTCAAAACGGAATGTCGTTTCGGTGTTGCTGCTCGCGGTTGTCTGCCCTTTGTCTGCGCAGACAGGAGCGACAGCCTCTTTCGATGGGGCGGGACGAAGCTGGCTTCGGCATGTTCGGATCGCAGCTTATCCGCTGAGTTCCGCAGATGCCGAGAAGATTGTTCAACAAGCAGAAGAGAGCGGTGTGTACGGCATCGAGGTCGACAACGATATCCCCGGCCGCTACGAAAGCCTGCTCGATCCCACCGAAAAGCTTGAGGCCATTCGCCGCGTTGCAGCTGCCGCGCATCGTCATCACAATAAGGCGTTCGTCTACATCGCCGGTACGGAGTGCATTACCGCCAAAGGTGATGGCGCTCATACCCTGGCGAAGGATCATCCCGATTGGTTACAGCGAAAGAAGACAGGTGAGCCCGCGATCTTCGATACAAAGGCCGCCTTCTGGATTGCCAAGGGCGAAGAAGATGCCTGGATCAGCCCCTATGCTGCAAGCTGGCGCAAACTCTACATGCAGCGAGTACGGCAGATCGCGGCGACGGGCATTGACGGTATCTACGTCGATATTCCGTACTGGATGACGCACTTCACCGGCTGGGAAGATACATGGGCCAGCTTCGATGAAGCGACTATTGCCGCATTCAAACGCGAGACGGGACTCGATGCGCGCCGCGATGTGAAAATCGGGGACTTCCAGGATGAAGCCTTTCGCCGGTGGGTCGACTTTCGCGTCAGAACGATTACGGACTTCCTGATCGAGATTGGCGCGCAGGCGACCAGCGTGAATCCGAATATCTCGTTGATTCCCGAAATATACCCCGGTATTGAAGAAGAAGCGCCGAGGGTTGGGGCTGATGTCTACCAGATCTATCCGCACGTGGATGCGATTGCGCACGAGTATGAGTTCGGCGGAGGGGACGATCATACCGCGGCATCGCGCACCCCATTCGATTGGATGATGTATCAGATCGGCATTCGCAGTTTTCGTGCTTTCGCGGGCGATCGCTCGACGTGGATTCTTAATTACTCGTGGGACGGTGCGGCAGGAGTGAAGCCGCATGACGCAATGCTGAATCTGTTTGCATCGGAGTTGGTCGCGGGCGCCAACCTGTGGGATGCGCGTGGACACGTCATGTCGGGCTCGAATGACATGACAACACGCAGTGAGGTCTATCATTGGGTCGCCATGCACGACTCGCTGTTTGCGGGGAAGCGTGTTCCGCTTGGGAATGTTGGAGTCTACTTTTCCGACATGACGCGAAATCAGCGTCCGAAGGAGTTTGTTGCTTCATATCGTGGAGTCCTTCTGATGCTGCTGCGCTCGCATGTGCAGTTCCAGATCGTAACGCCGCGATCGCTCACGAACTTCTCAGGCAAGACTCTGGTGTTGCCCGATGTGCAGGTGCTGGATGCATCGCAGGCAAGCGCCTTACATCGATGGCAGGCGCACGGGGGCCGATTGGTGTTGACGGGAAAGCCGGATGCGAAGCTCAACGATGTTTCCGAGGCCGAGCGCTTTCCCGATCACCCGGAACGTGGATATCTGGAGCGGGCAGAGCAGCAGCTTGACACACCTCTTGCTCCGGAAGAACGGAAGCTGCTGGATGCAATGAGCGGAAAGCAGACGATCGCCATCGATGCGCGGGGGGAAGTCGTAGCGCACGCGGCGATGGTAGACGGAGTTCCGTCACTCTTCTTTGCCAACTTCAGCGGCCTGCAGGCGGGTAAGAATGCGACACCGACCGAAGAGAAGGGAACAGGAATTGACGTGCCCTCGGCGTGGGGCATCCACATGCACGTGCTTCCATTCCTCGGCGACGAAAAGGTTGTCGAGGGGGAGAAAGCAGGGTCCGGCATTCACTTTCGATTGCCGGCGCTGGAGCGTGCGTCGTTTGTGTGGTTCACTCGCTGACGAAATGACATGGCTTACTTGTCCAGGTGGGTTACTACGGGCGTTGGTGCTGCTCCCTGTTCGTTGTTAATCAGCCAGTCGATGCGCTCTTCCATCTCCCCGGGGCGCATCTGTCCGAGAATTCTTGAACGAATGACTCCATCTTGATCGAGAAATGCCGTTGCGGGAACGGCATCGCCCAGTTGGAGACGTTTCATGTCATCGTCTGTTGCGCCGGTCCAGATGGGGTAAGAAATCTGGTGGCCGGTGAGGTAGCTGGGGATCTTCTTCTGCGTCTGTGGCGCATCGACAGACACTCCGATGAAGACGACGTTTTTGCCTGCGTAGGTTGCAGCCGTCTTCACGACCATGGGCATTTCAGCATTGCATGGGCCGCACCATGTTGCCCAGAAATTAAGCACTACGATCTTGCCGTGCAGATCAGCAATTCGAACTTTGTGCCCCTGAAGGTCTTTCAGTGTGAGCGAAGCGGGTTTCTCGGCAGCATGTGAGACGAGTGTGGTGGTGGCGAACAGGAATGTTGTGGCGATGCGAAGCGACAGTTCCACGAGCGGACTTCCTTCATAAGGCGGCAGAAAAAGGACATGCTGATGATCCTGCATGCCTGTTCGAAATTAGAAGCGGTGCTGGAAGCTGGCGAGCCATACCCAGTCGGCGAAGGCGGCGTCACCATGGGTGCCAAGTTGCAGGTCAGGCACACTGGCGATGCGATTGCGATAGAGCGCAGGGTCGATATTGGCAATGAGAAGATCGTGTCCGCCATGAAAGCTGTAGATTGCTCCGGGCTCCAGTGAAACTGCATAGCCCGGGCGGCGGAAGCCCTCGTTGCTGCCGAGGATATCGTGCGCGGGGACGCCTTCTTTACGCAGGCCGCCGGTGATGGTGAGTCCTGGAACCTTCTGCACCATGTATGCAACGCCGAGCTGCATGAGATATTCATCAGCGGCGGATACGTATTTATTTTGAGGAGCAGGAGGAGCGGACCCCGGAAGGCTAAACGCGAGGATACCGTTGGTCTCCGCGGGAGTAGAGAGATAGCTTGCGTTGAAGTAGGCCTGCAGCGAACTGCTGATCGCCTGGAAGGAGGAGACGGTCAAGGGAATGGCCCATACGCCGATTCCCGGTTGAATCGAATAGTCGGCGATTGCTGTTACAGGAGCGGTGCCTGGCACCTCTACAAGATTGGTCGCGACATTGTCGCGGCCCGTAGGAGTTTGCACGCCGAAGCCTACCTGTATGTTGTGTTTCGGATTTCTTGTGGGATCCCAAACCCAGCCCTGAGCCATAAAACTGATGTCACCGACTCCGGAGGCTGCGAAGGCTCCTATTACATCGGTCTTCGGCGATCCATTACCGAGCGCTCCCTGGCGAATGAAGTAATTGCGACTGGCAAACTCAAACGGAATGGTAGCGATGACGCTGAAGCGTGGCGTGATCTGGTAGGTCAGGCTTACATCTTGAAGGTTGATGCGATTCTTGACCTGCGACTGCCCCTGCTCGCGGTACACCTGCTCGACTGAGCCGACATAATGGCGGAACGAATATTGGTGACGGTAGTTGAGGTTGAGCTGCCAATGTCCGGGCGCGAGGTATCCACCATTGCTGTCAGGTCCGCCTACTTCGCCGACAGAGTGTGCGACCACGCATCCCTGCGCCGTAAGACGGGGTGCATCGAATGATGCAAAGAACACTACAACGGCCAGCAGACAGGCAACTCCAACTACGCGTTTCTTCAGCGACATCCAGTTCTCCAGTACTCGAGGATTCGGGAGAACCTTACTGGCGACGATAGAGCAGTGTCTTGGACCTGAAGGCTGGGCTCTGTCTCAGCTCTTCGATGGTGAACGAAAAGCAACCGTCGAAGGATAGAGCAGTCAATCGAATGGTGAGCCGGTGGTCAGAAAAGATATTGCCGCATGAGCTTCAACGACTCATGCGGCAATAGGCGATGTTGATTTCTAACAGTTGCGTGTCGTGTGCTCGATGTAGAGAGACCGAGGCGTTACCATTGCACCCCCGGGTAGAGGCTGGGAATGCGGATGGCGCGATAGATATCGCCGATTTGTCCCGGCACCTGGACCTTCATCTTCCAGATGGTCTCGAGTCCTGGCTGCGGAGCCAGTTCGACGACAGACGAGCTATCGTCGACTCCCTTCGTGTTTCTCTGGGAGGAGAGTGCGACGTTGAAGTTGCCGTTAGCAAGTTGTTCCGCGCTGCCGCCCCATAGAGAAAACTGGCCGGGAGGAAACACTTTTCTAGCTACGATGCGCGCGGTCTTTGCCTGCTCATCGATCTCGAAGACAGGCACGGTCGAATAACAGGGAGCGCCTTTTCCCGGCATGCCCGGCATCATCTTGCAATGCACGCCATCCGCATCGGGCCTGCCGAGGCCATTGTCCATCATCGTGAGCTGAAAGACTCCAGCACTGCGCGGACCGACGATTGAAGGGAAGTGTTGTGCGTAGGCCCAGTCCTCGGGGTCATGTCCATTGAGCAGCTTGAAGTCGCCTCCGGCACCGAGCCTCCACAGGATCTTGCCGGAACCATGGCCATTCTCGTAGTCAATCTTGATGACCCAGCTTTGGTGGCGCATGGAAAGCAGCAGGTTGCCGTCGTCCGGGGTGTATACGATTGCGTTCGCGTGAGTCCAGTCAGGGGACATCAAGGGCCGGCGATGCAGATCAAGATGATCGAAGGTGTTCCATGTCCACACGGGCTGGAGGTTGTTATCGAGTTCAATGATCATGTCACCGAAGATGTCTGTCTCTCCCTGGCGTGGATGGGTTCCGGGACGGAATTCATTGGCGAGCACAAGCCAGTGTCCATTGGGCAGGACTTCGACATCGTGGTGGAACATCTGCAGTTGTATATCGGGATGTCCGTTGCGGTGCAGAGCCTCGTTGAGCTGCTCGATGGTGATCTCCCGCACGGTCTTTCCTGCGAGATCTACTTCGCGCACAGCGGAGTGTGCGCCATCGGGAAGCGGACCCACGACCAGCCCTTGTGCAGCAAATCCGAAGAGCACCGCGAAATTGCCATTCTTCAGCGGTTTGACCGGATTGACGATTTGCAGGTTCGCGATTTCTTTGGACGAATCCATGTAGGGCGCAGTGCTCTCACGGCGTGCGACTCGTGTCAGGTCGTCTATCGGACTGGGTCGTTGGAAGTAGCTGGAGATCTTCTCCATCCAACGCTGCTTCCAGCGCAGAAAGCGCAGGTGATGTTGCGACTGCCAATCCGTGAGGTGATACGTCCAGAGAATATGGCCGTCGAGGTCGGTGGCTTCCACCTGTCCCAACTCGCCTGTACTGCCGTTGAGCAACTCGAGTCCTGGCTGCTGCGCGGGAGCGCTCTGGAAATGCTGGACGGCGATGTGGATGGGACTGATCGTCTTCGGCAGCGCGCCGGTCTTGAAGACGTGATCGGGATCGTTCAATATGGCGCCGTCTTTGAATTTGACTTGCGCATGCATGTGATAGACGGAATCTGCTTCCATGCCTGCGACATATATTGTGAGAGGCTTGCCTTGTCCCGCTGCGGTTTGCGTCCATGTTTTCCGCAGATGACTCTGGTCGGGTCCGAAAAAAATCGTAACGTCCGCGGGATCTTGAGGCGCAACGGAGTAGGAAGCAACCTGAGGATTCGAGGTATGCGACACGTCACCTTCCGGCATGCTGTGCTGACTGCCGGATGCGGTCGAAACGGTTGTGACCGGCCGCTCGCGGCACGAGGCAAGCGATATAAGGAACAGAACAGTTGTGTAGATAGAAATGCGCCGGGAAACGGACAAACTTACCTCGTCTTTCACAAGCAGAGAGGCTTCTCAGTCATGTAGAAGGAGCATGATCGAGAAGCCCGTTTGCAGATCAAACCGCTGCGTCGATCGATGAGGCAATTCGCGGGCAGCGTGTCCGATGAATTGCCGTGAAGCTCTTCCCGCAGCTATACGGGGACTGCTTCGGTTTGCATCGGTTGCTGGAAGGCTGCTTCGTGTTCTTCAGGAACCACAACCAGTTCGCCCATTCTCCATGCAGCCGGGTATTCGGTTCGGTTCACGATGTTCCAATCGGGGCCGGCCAATTCGACGAGGACATGATTGTCGACATCGTTGAGCAGCAAGTTTCCATTAGGCAGGCGTGTGCAGTCCTGAATCCAGCCGCCATCGTATGTGATGGTCCGCTTCAACTTCAGATCGTCGTCCAGCACAATCAGTTCCTTGCCGAGGGTGTTAGCCAGGATCCATCCACCGGGAATTTTTTCGAGTGCATGCGGCCTCGCGAGTCCTTCGAGAATGATCTCGCCATTTTGCTCTTCGGGCGGAAGGCTGCGGTCGATCTGAAGCAGCAGTCCCTGATGGAAGAGCAGGCAGAGTACATAGCGCTCTTCTTCGCGATCACGGATTGTGGCGCAGTTTACGTGCGTTGCCTGGAACTTCGTGTGGTAGTACCGGTTGCGATGTTCACCGTTGCGGCCGCTGGGGCGTGGTTCTCCTGATGGCGTCACGGTGTATCCATGTTCGGCAGCCCACCATTCCCATAACAGGTTGCCATCGCGATCGACTTCGATAACGAGATCGGTGCCGCAGGAAGCTGAGAGCAGTCCGCGCCTGGTTCTTTCCAGGCTGTGCAGATCGTTGAAGTAAGGGTGCGAGATACGCTTCAACAGCTTTCCAGGATGTTGATTGAGGTCGATTTCAAAGATATTCGAGGCTTCAAAATCGCTGACGTAGAGCTGCCCATCGGCGAAACAAACGCCTGCAGGATTGCCGAGATAATGGCCCCAGTCCGCCTGCCAGGCAATTTCTTTCCGGTCCCAGTCATAGACGACGAAAGTGCCTGCATAGTTCATGTCGGGGACGAGAGAAGGGCCGAGGTGACCGGCATCGTGAAAGACATATTCGTCCTTCGTCCACGTTAAGGGTGATGTTGTGCTTCCGGGGCCGGTGACGGCGGGTGTATGGACCTTTTGCCCAGGCACTGCGGGCAGGCCCGACTCAAGCTTCCAGCGAGCGCGAAGCTGCTCACTGTTTGTCGTGTAAACCGATGCGGCGATCAACATAGTTATGAAGATAAGCGAGGCGAGCGTTTGCGTAAACGCTGCAATCGATAATCTGGGCCCTTTGATGAGATATCTGCGATAGAGAGAGCCAAGAAATTAAAAAAAGACATTCATAAATACAAATATGCAACTTGTACGTGACGAATGCCGTCTCACTTCTACTTAGCTTCTTTTTTAAAAGGACCGTCTCTGTTGTGATCGATCTTCACTGTCATACGGACTGTTCTGACGGCAGTGATGCGCCGGTTGATGTGGTGCGCCTCGCTACAGAACTGGGCCTTGAAGCGCTTGCGATCACCGACCATGACACGCTTGACGGCTACGATATGGCAAGAAAGCAGAGCGACCTGGCAGGATGCAGCCTGATATGTGGAGTGGAGCTAAGTACGCACTCCAGTCGATGCAGTCGTTCGGTGCACTTGCTTGCATATTTTTTCAGGGAGCCCGGCAGCGAATTTCGCTCGTGGCTCCAGGAGCTGCGGGAAGGAAGATGCGAACGGAATATCCTCCTGCAACAGCGGCTGCAGTCGCTGGGCATGGAGATTTCCTGGTCGGAGCTTGAGGCGATCAGCGGGAAGCAGCTGGGCAGGCCTCACTTTGCCCGCCTGATGGTGAAAAAGGGTTATGCCGCATCGCTGCAGGACGCTTTCGATCGATATCTTGCGGAAGGCCGGCCAGCATACGTGGAGCGTAATGAGCCTGCTCTCGAAGAGGCTGTAGAGAGAGTCGCCGCCGCCGGCGGAATCGCCACTCTCGCGCATCCTGCGCGCATTACTCGTGACCCACACACTTTACGCTCGCTTGTCGCCGATCTGATTCCATATGGCCTTAATGCAATCGAATGTTTTCATCCTGAGCATTCGGCAGAGGACACAAATCATTGGCTCGCAATTGCCTCAGAGCTTGATCTTGCCGTTACAGGCGGATCGGACTATCACGGAAGTTACAAACCAGATATTCGACTGGGGACAGGAAGGTCCGGAACGCTGCATGTTCCTTCGTCGCTGTTCCTTGAGCTGAAAAGGCGTTTCGCAGAAACAGTCGTGAACGCCTGAGCATCAATCTTTCCAATCGATGGTTTCTTCTGCTTTGTTTAAGAGCTTTCGATGACGTCTGTATTCATGAAAAATGTTCATACTCCCATTTCTTCGGCTTCCAGGGTTCTGACGTCTCCGCGTAACGGGGCGCTCATTCCTTTCATGGCTGCTGCGAAAGACAAGCGGCAGTTGATGAAAGAGGCGGGCGGGCTTGAGTCTCTGCAAATTTCCGCAGCCTCGGCCTCTCACCTGGCGATGCTGGCCAGCGGAGCATTTTTGCCGATCGACCGCTTTCTCGGCGAGCGCGACTACCGCAGCGTAATGCAATCCATGCGACTGACGAACGGAGTTCTCTGGCCGGTACCGATCACATTGCCTGCAGGGGAAGGCAAAGGGTTTCGCGCAGGATCGCGCATCGCGTTGCGCGACATGCAGAATCGTCTCCTGGCCTGCATGACCGTCGAGGAATCTTTCGAGGTCATGCGTACTGAGTTGCGGCACGCTCGCAACGGCGGGAGCCGAGGTGCCGGTCACACATGGTCGGAGCGGGCCATCAGCGGCCCGATGGACGTTTTTTATATCCCGGCAGATTTGCAATTTCCCGATTTGTGGCGAGATCCGGCGGCAGTGCACAAGGAACTGTCTCTGCATGGCGGGAAAGCCGTTATATCCGTGGATGCCTGGGAACCGCGCGATGCGGAGAGCACTGAGTGGCTGCGCGCACTAGCCCACGATCGAAATGCAGTTCTGCTATTGAACCTGGCCGGTGCCGAGCAGCGGTTGGATGAGCTGAGTCATTTTCGGCATCTGCGCGAGTGCGTCGACGCATTCCATAACTGTTTTTCTTCGTCGCGCGCCATGCTCAACTTCGTACACCTGGATGCGCAGCTTTCCTCTGAGCAGCAGATCTTGTGGCACGCCATCGTTCACAAGAATTACGGAGCCAGCAGCTATGTCGTCGACACTTCGCGCTGGCGCGGCCGCAAAAATGTGGCAGATGGTGAGATGCTCAGAGCGTCGAAGCTGCTTCAGGATGGAGCCGCGGAAATCGGCGTGGAACTGATCTTCAATGCCGCGCGGACCGGTACTTCGCGCAAAGCCTTCCCCATTACGGCAGCGCAGCCATCAGCTGGACCTGCATCCGGCATTATGGATGAGCTTCCATGCCAGACGTCGCGAAGCGCTTTTCCTCCGCCAACGATTCTCCAGGTGCCCTCTGAGTGGGGCGTTTGCCTATGGTTTACGGGCTTGCCTTGTTCCGGAAAATCTACGATCGCGGAACAGCTTCTGGTGCTGCTGATGGAAGGCGGCCTGCGTGTAACGCTGTTGGATGGCGACACCGTGCGCACGCATCTCTCGAAGGGGCTCAGCTTCTCAAAAGAAGATCGAGACACAAACGTACAAAGAATAGGATTTGTCGCTTCAGAGATTGTGCGGCATCGAGGCATCGTGATCTGCGCTGCTGTGAGCCCCTGGCGGGAAACGCGGGATATTGTGCGCCAGATGATGCCTGATGCTTCATTTGTGGAGATCTTCGTCGATACACCTGTCGAGGAGTGCGAGCGGCGCGATGTGAAGGGCTTTTACGCGAGGGCGCGGGCCGGGCAACTGGATCACTTCACCGGCGTGAACGATCCTTATGAGGCGCCGTTGCAGCCGGAGGCCGTGCTGCAGACAGAGGGTGTGACAGAACAGGAAAATGCAGAATCACTGTTACAGTTTCTGATTCGCGAGAAGTATCTTTCCGACGCCTCAAAAGACGGCGCGGATACGTTGTAGTCCGGCTTGCAGCATCGCGGATCTCTACACGTCATCGGATAGGCTTGAGAGAATGCGGTCCCTAGTAAGGAGGGTCCGGTGTTTTCTCATAAGGCTTGCCGAACATGTTGTCGTGCTCTACGACAGCAGGGACTGAAATGTGGACATCTCCCAGATCGGTTTCCGATGCTACCTCGATGTCTCTTTGCATACCGTCGAGCGTTTGTTGCTGGACTCCCTCTATCCAGTAATGCAACTTATACGACCCAGGCGGGATATTGCGGATCTGAAGGCTATCGTGCTCGGTGGCGATGGCATAAAGCGGCGTGGAAAGAGCGATGATGACGGCGCTCATCTCGGGATGAATATTGCAGAAGATGTAAGACGGTCCTTCGCGCGAGAAGACAACGGACCTGCTGATGCCTGCTTCGTACAGCCCGAGATCGAAGCGCTTTCCATCGAAAAGCGAAAACACATTGTGAAAGAAAGGGTCCTTATTCGGGAACTGCACCGTGCTGCCGACAGGAATCACCTGCAGGTGAGGGATGAACGTGCGGTTCTTCTGGAGCAGGGTGTAGTGCTCGTGGGAGGCAAAGGGAAGAACCGGTGTGCCATTTCTTGCTTCCAGCCAGATGACAGCGGGCACTGTGCGCGGGTTTCCCGCCTGCTCTGCGACAAGATGCAGAGTCAGAGAGCCGTTCGCATGACGTTCCTGCGGAAGCGCCACACCGCACGACAGGACGCAGAGGATGAAGAGTAATCGCGGCTTCTTGCGCAGGGTCATCAGAATTTGTATCCCGCCCCCAGCATGATGACGTTGCTGCCCGAGGATAGACCCTCCACCGGCCTGCTTTCGATGCGCCTGTATTCGAGAGAGAACATGATGTAAGAGCTTGGGCTGTAGATGATGTTGCCGGTGTAAGTCTGATTGCGGACGAGGTTCGCGATAATGCCCGCGGAGGGGACGTAGTAGGGACGCATCTGGCTTGCGAAGAGATTATCCGTACCGAATGCCGCGTTTGTCTCCAGCCGTTGACTCCACTTTTCTTTCAGCTGCATCCATCCTCCGACGTCGTCCAGCGGCCTCACATAATAGCCGTCTCCATCAGAATCCGCGATAGAGGCGAAGTCTTTATATCCGCCTGCTCCGAGGCCGCCGAGACCGAGCCCGCGATAGGCGCTGCCGGTGAGCTCGAGTCGCGCGGGTAGATAGAGTTTCATATCGAGAGTAGCTGCCCAGGAGTCGAAACGATGGCCGAGCGTGGTCTGATGCCGCAGGAAATATCCTCCGGCTCCGAAGCGGCTGCCGGATAGACCGAGTCGGGAGGGGAAGAAGGCGGCGTGTGCTTCTACTCCAGGTGTGCGGCTGGCTTCTCCGGAGCTGACGAGCGCCCCTGTGGCTGCGCCGGCGCCGGTACTCTGCGGCGTGAGCGGAGCATCGGCGACATCGACGACAGCTGCTTCGAGTTGCGCATTGCGGCCGCCGTCCAGTCTGAAATCGTGCCGGAGGGCGACCTCAGGATTCCATGTCCACAGGTTGCCGGACCAGGCGAGAGCAGGCACTGCAACAGCAGTGAGCGAAGTAGGGGTATCGGGGCTGAAGATGGGGCGATCGAGCGCGAAATATGCCTGGGTCTGATCCCATGCGAGGCCAGCGTGCGCGGTTCGGAGACGGAGCAGGGTGGTATTGGAGTTGTAGTATGTCGTTGCCGAACTCGATTGTCGCATGCCATTGAAGTCGACGCTGAGGTCGGCATAGCTGCGCGCCCCAAAGAGATGCGGCCCATGCGCTTCAATGCCGAGTACTGTCTGGCGAATGGAGGCGCCTGTGTTTCCGTTACCCGGTATCGAAACGGTAGGGGTGGCAGGGATATCGACCGCATGGGTGTTGACGAAACCGTTCAGCAGAATGAGCCCCGTGATCTTGACGGGATACTTTGAATCGCTCTCCACCTTCGCCTGTTCGTGCGTTGCGATCTGCGATGCCTGCATCGCCTGCTGTTCGCGTAGCTCGTCGATGGCCGAGTTCAGATGGGCTGCATTCGAAGCAGCATTTGACGCATCCTGTGTGGACTGCTTCTGGGTCGCATCGGGACCCTGATGGGCCAACTGCTGTTTGAGAGCAGCAAGCTGTGCACGCATTTCATTCAGCTCGCGCTGCGACTCCTCTACCTGGGCCTGGGTGCGCGTCATGGCATCGGTGAGTGTCTGTATCTTCTCCTGGAGATCGTCCTGAGCATAGAGATGGCCGCAGAAAAGCAGCAGGATGCCTGTCGCGCGAAGACAGACTCCCCGAGCGATTTCCGTGGCCTTCCGTGACTCAAATGTGAGCATCTTCATGTGTGTCAATCCGGTCGTGGCGATCCGATGGTACGGTGGGATGCTGTTGATCGGACAAGCCTCGAGCGATGGTCATCTGGAAGATGGTTTCTTCGGCGCGGCTGCTCACGAGTGTTACGTTGCCCCCATGTTCCGTGGCGACACGTGCGGCAAGTGTCAGTCCCAGGCCTGTGCCTTTCTGCTTGCCTTCGCTGACGAAAGGCTCGAAGAGGCTGGTGCGAATATTCTCGGGGATACCGATGCCGTTGTCCTGAACGAGAAGCGTGATCTCCTGGTCCGTGGCTTTGAGCGTCAAGATCACCTGTCGGGCTGTACCGGCACTGCGCTGGGCCTGGCAGGCGTTAAGAGCGAGGTTGAAGATGGCGCGTTCAATCTGCTTGCCGTCGACAACTGCCGCGGTTTCGGTGGGGTCTCCGTAACGCGTGAGGAGCGTGACGGCCTCCGCATCCGGATGCTGCCGCGTGAGAGCTGTCGCGCGTTCGAGTAGGGTCGCCATAAGCTCGGGAACTCTCCGTATGCTGCTTCCGGTGCGGCTGAAGATCAGCAGTGACTCGATCATATCCGTGGTGCCGTGGACGGCGGTGCGGATATCGGCAAAAATTTCGGCGCGCTCCTTTGCAGACATTTTGTTAAGAGCGAGGAACTCAGAGTTGGCATAGATCGCGGCGAGATAGTGACGCAAATCATGCGATACGGAGCTGGCCATGCGTCCGATCGTGGCGAGGCGCTCTGCCTCGAGCAGCTTCAGATTGACCTGTCGAATCTCGTCACGCATGCGGACGAAAGCTGCACTCAGCTGGCGGACCTCCTGCGTGCCGTGAAAAGACACCCGGTAGTATCCGTCGCCTGTTCCGAAGGCGCGCACGCTCCTGGATAGCGATTCGAGTGGACGGGTGACAAAGAGTGAGACCACGACCATGAAGAGCGTTCCGAGAATAAGAGCAAGCATTCCAGCCGTCAGAACGACGCGGTCGATGCGGCTGATCCAGAACTCGGCAGGCCGCAGCGACTTCAGCACGACCAGTTGCAGGGGCGAAGTAGCGGAATGAGAAAGGTCCTCGGTTGCGGCGATAAACGGCGTTCCATCGACGGTGACGCCTACTGAGCCGTCTGAGCTTGCGGAGGGCAGAGAAGGCAGAGAGATCAGATCCTGCTGTGCGTGCGGTTGCAATGTGCTGGCGACCACATGGCCCTGACTGAGAAAGGTCGCTTCCACGCCGGTAGGCTGGCTGATCTGTTTTACTGTACGTTCGATGGATATGCCGCTGACTACGTAGCCGAGCAGTGTTCCTTCTTCGTTGCTGCCGAAGTAAAGAGGCCGCACAGCACAGGCATAAAGCGAGTCGCCATCGATGAGGTAGTGCTCGTCATGTGAAGAGATGAGCGCACCGATGTTCTTTCGGAGAGCGGCGGTTGCCGGAGCGCTCTTTGTGTACGCAGCAACGACCCTGCCGTTTGAGGCCGCCAGCGCAAAAAGATCATTGCCGCTCAGTTGCCAGAAGTCGACCGCTCCATCCTGGATAGTCAGGTCATCTCCGCTTGTCATCAGCGCTTTGAGCGTGGGGAGATCGGCGAGAAGCGCGTTCTCGCGTTCGAGGGCCGCAAGCCGCTCTGCCTGGAGATTCTGGAAGGTGATGACGGAGTGGCTCAGGTCTTCGGAGAGATTCTTGGTGACCTGTGCGCGTAATCCCTGTCGAAGCAGGAACAGGCTGAGACTGGTGACACTGGCGATGACCAGGGCCATGGCGAAGACGAGCAGGACATGGGTTCGAACGCCCTGCTTCAGGCGCCTTGCCAGGAACATCGAATGGTCGGCAGCAGATGGAGCCGAGTGAGAATCAAGGGACAAATTTATATCCTGCTCCATAGATGGTGAGCAGATGCTTAGGATCCGCCGGATCGGGTTCCAGCTTCTGGCGCAGCTTGAGTATCTGATTATCTACGGTTCTGGTCGTCGGGTAGAAGTTATACCCCCAGACTTCGTTCAGCAAGACCTCCCGCGTCATGACCCGTTCGGAATGTTCGGTGAAAAACTTGAGCAGCTTGAACTCATGAGCGGTAAGCACCACCGGGTTTCCTCCGCGGCGGGCGGTCATCTTCTTGAAGTCGATCTCACAGTCGGCGAAGCGGTAGGTTTCAAGCGAGGTGGTCTTTTTCTGGCGACGAATCGCGGCCTGCACGCGTGCGGTTAACTCGCGCGGGCTGAATGGCTTGGTTACATAGTCGTCGGCACCCAGCTCGAGCAGAAGAACCTTGTCGACAACCTCGGTGATGGCGCTCAGAACGATCACCGGCGTTTCACTGGACATGCTCTTGAACATCTGGCAAAGCTCGCGTCCTGAGAACTGGGGCAGGATGAGATCGAGAACGACAGCGAGTGGCCGCTCGCTGCGGAACAGATCGAGCGCGGTCTGGCCGTCGCCGGCAACCGCCACGGTGTAGCGCTCCTCGGTGAAGATCCGGCGCAGCACCTTCTGCATGCGCGGGTCATCCTCTACGATCAGGATCGTACCGAGGCTGGCAGACATGACAGCGTCTGGCGTGCTCGCTTCCAATTCCGTATCTTTGCTCTTCGCCATGTTTGAACCTTCCATACATCTCTATTTTGGTTGAAAGGGGTATGTATCAGGCAAGCGAAATCCTGAAATTACAATGGGATGACAATTGACTTGTCTTTTTTCATTGCGCGTTGTCCCTGGGGCATCAGCATGCCCATGAAGATAATCATCCAGAGCGGCAGAGACAAGTCAAATGGCTCGGTGTCGGCCAGGCCGCGTACCAATATAAAGATCAGCAGACTGTAAAAGAATGTCTTCGCCGGACCGTTAGCCAGCCTGCGAATCTGCAGAAAGAAGCTGCTGTAAATTCCTGCGAACAGGACCACTCCGCAGATGCCGTATGCGTAGAACTGCTGCAGAAGCTCGTTATGCGCATGCCGGGCCTCGAACTGATCCGGACCGAATGGGGGAATCACCTTCCATACAGAATGAAATCCGTGACCGAACCATGGCTTGTCGACCGCTTCCGCGAGGAGATAGGCCCAGATGCCGAGACGCCCGGTGAGCGTTTCAGACTGGTTTCCGGCGTTGAGATAGACATCGTAGTAGCTGCCCAGCAACCCGGCGAAGGCTATTACGGCTGCGAGGGCAGCGGCTGTTAGAAATGCTTTCTGGCGGCGGGTCATAGAGCTATCCCTCAGCAGGAGGAATGCCTGGCTGAGGATGAAGGCCGCGATCGTGGTTTTACTCAGGCTGCGCAGAAGGGTCAACGCCAGCAGCAGAATGGGTATACCCCAGCGGCCGGCACGATTTCGCGAGAGGTACTGGGCGAGGTATACGGCGAATGCGCAAAGGAAACCGATCTGGTTGGGGCCTAGAAGCTCTTCGTCGCCCAGGCGAAGATCGGACTGCGCGGGCATGATCCACGCGATGATGGCGATGGCGCATGCTCCCCACACGTAGCCCTTCATAAGCGAGCAGACTGTAAGATTTGTTGATCGAGCGCGCAGCAGCAGGATCGCGAGCAGCGCGTCGGCAGCCATGGCGCACCAGTATGCAATGGCCGCGGGCACAGATGCGGCCACTGTCCACAGCAGGCTGCATCCTGAGAAAGCAAGAAACAACATGGCCCAGCGTACGCTTGCCGGACGAAGGATAGATCGGAGTGGATGCCGACTAACACCGGGCGACGCAAGTGCGACTACCGGGAGAAGAAGAATATTCAGGACGAGGCTTGCCTCGACCCCTGTTTGAGGATCTGTGCCAAGTACCCGTACCGACAGCAGCATGATGAATGAGCGAAAGGCAAAGTAAAACCCCACGGCCCATGGGAGGCCGAGGGTCGATTGCCCGAATTCCTGCTCTCTGCTAACAGTGTAGGTTGCGGTCGTCATGGACGATCTCAGTGCGTATACATTTCGGGCATGCCCTGGCTCCCCTGCGCCGGCAGGTGCCGCAGGAATGCAATGATGGACCAGAGTTCGTCGTCGCTGAGAGTTCCCTTGGAGCCAGGCATGCCGGAGGGACGGATGCCATTGTCCAGAATCCATTTCAGCTGCCCGTCGGTGTACTGTTGCACGTCGGGTGAAGCGAGGGAAGGGATGGGCGGTGAGATGTGATCCGCGAAAGGAACGCCTGTGTTCTGGCCGTCATTTCCATGACAGGCGACGCAGTAATGAGAGAAGGCCTCTTTGCCGTCTGTCCGTGTCTGTGCGGTGTCTGGTAAAGGGTTCTTCTCGTCTTTGTTTCCGATGAAGATGTGATGTTTGGCGGAAGTGATTACAGCCGTTTCAAGTCCGCCGGGTCGATCGGCTTTGCAGCCGGTCAACCCAACAAGGACGAGTGCTGAAATGAGCAGGCGACGCATCGCTAGTCCACCACGTGAAGTTTGAGTGCCATGGATCCATGACCGGATCCGCAGAAGACAGAGCAGTGGCCTGTGAAGTCGCCCGTCTTATCCGGTGTGAAGTGCGCTTCGACTGTTTTGCCTGCGCCGACCTTGATGTTGACATTGAAGTCGCGAAAGCTGAGCCCGTGCGGCACGTCTTCGCTCTTAAGAACCAGCACAACCGGCTGCCCCTTTTTCAGAGTGACATCGCCAGGGGTGAAAGAAAACTTCTTTGCGGTGATTTCAACCCGCTTCGGGGCATCCTGCGAATGCAGGAGCCTCGTTTGCGAGGCAACGCAGAACAGAATCGCGATGAGCATTGCCGCACGCGTCCACTTCTTCAGCATAGAACTCTCCTCTGGAAGTGATCCTAGGCAGGTTGCATCGAGGGGTTGTCATGCTTCGGTTAGACAATTGTCACGGTTTTGTCGGAAGGACGATGGACTCAAAATAGCTGCTTCGAAACAATCGAGTGACAAGCCGATAACAATCCGGCACGGAAGCCTCAGTATCCTCTTGAGCAGGAGTGATACGGATTGATGCTGAGCCTTGAGCAGATAGAGGCAGCATGCGCGGCCGGGAAGATGCCCGTAGTTTGCCGGCATGAACTGGAAGTGCCGGAGCTGACTTTTAGCAGGATCTACTACCCATTTGGTTTTCCGATGGAGGTTCGCAGTAACTCTAACGAGGTGCTCGAACATTTCACCGCGATGTGGGGAAAATTCAGGCCGCATTTCGAGGCTGATATGCTGCGGACCGAAGTGGTTCTCGTTGACGATGGGTCTACTGACTGTCCGCCGGAGCCGAGCCATCAGATCTTCGGTTCCTGGTTGATCTGCGTGGCCGACTCCCGCAATTCAGTTGTCGCCGATCTGCAGAATGGGATTACACGCATCACCGTCTCGCGTGGCGCACTGCGGCACCCTCTATACGTGCAGTACTTCCTGTTGGGGCTGGCTTCCTCATGCATCTCCACTTGTCTTGCGACCCCCATTCATGCCGGATGCGTCGCGTTCAACGGAAGAGGATTCCTGCTGTGCGGAGATTCGGGAGCGGGGAAGTCAACGCTCTCCTATGCCTGTGCGCGGGCGGGATGGAACTACGTCAGCGATGATGCCAGTTATATGCTCAGCCACGGGGATCGGCGCATGGTTAGTGGAAATCCGCACCAGGTGCGGTTTCGGCCATCAGCTGCGGAGCTGTTCCCTGAACTTCTTGGACTGGCTGTTACGCCACGCGCGGCCGGAAAGCCTTCGATCGAGCTGCCTACCGCCGGTATGCCTTATATCAAGACGGCAGACACAGCCTGCATCGATTTCATGGTATTCCTGAAGCGCAGGGATAACGGCTTCGCCGAGATCGAACCTTACAGCGCTGATGCGGCGCGGTTGTTCATGAGGCAGGTATTGTTCGGTCCTGAGCCTACGCTGACAGCCCAGCATGCGGCGATCGAACGCATGCTGGGCGCCCGGCTGGTTGCTCTCCACTACAGTGACCTAAGGCTCGCAATTGCACGCCTTGAGGAACTCAGCATGCAATAGCGGCACGTGCCGCTATTGCATCAGGGATTGAAGAATCGCAGTAACTCCTGCTCGTCATGTGCGCTCAGGGATGCACGCATCCTCATGTGTCGCACGATCGTTCCGGAGATTCTTGGCGAGAAGCCCTCAGGTGCATTGTGGCAGCGTGAGCAGTTTGCCTCGAAGATGCGCTCGCCGTCGTCTTGATCCTGATGAGACCGCTGGTCTTTCTGCTGCTTATCCGATTTCGTTTCCGTCTTGCCGTTTGAAGCAGCCGGGGCCTCAGAGCGAGCCACAGGGGCGAGGGACACTGCGGCAAGAGCGAGCATAACTGCAAGTGAGGTCATTTTCATACCTAGCGTCCTTTCCAGGTGGGGAAGAGGAAGCGGTACACGATGCCCGTTTCCCAGATGTTGGTATTGCCCGAAGATGAAAACTGTCGCGAGTAGCTGGTCAGGATGCGCGTGTTATGCGGCAGGTTATAGTCGATGCCAAAGTCCGCACGCTGTGTGTCGACAAGCGGCACGCCATCGCTGACCACGGTGTCGCGGCGGAAAGTCTGCTGCAAGCGAAATACCGGTTCGAATCTGCCGACCCAGCTGTTGAGGCCGCCAAATGCCTGGGTGCGGTAATCCGCTTCGACCCAGTAACCCTGCGCGTGATGGCCGCGCGCGTATTCGGAGCGAAGTCGAAAAGCTGTACCGGCAGGTTCCCACCATACGTGTGCGCCGTAAAAGTTTTCGTGTGTGCCCTGCAACTGGCGATCGTATGAGAGGCCGACTTCCAGCCGCTGATCGGGAAGGTAGAGGCTGGTACGGCCGCCAAAGGCGCGCGTGGCGGTGAACTGCTCGTTGCCGCTCCTGGCAGAGAACCAGCCTGCGTAGTCGATTGAGTAGCTGTGATGTGAGACGGCCGAACCACGCGCCATGCCGCCGAGACCGGAACCTGAAGAGAGTATGCCGAGGCTGGCAATAAGCGGACCATCCTGGAAATTGTTGATCCATACCGGCGAGAGGCGGTCGTTGTAGGTGTTGAAGGGTAGAAGGAAGCTGCCGCCAACGATTGTCAGGTGCGGGTTCACGATGAAGTCGCCCTGCAAGTACGTAAAACCGGCGAAGTGGCTGTGATCGTAACCGTTACTGGTTGGATTAAAGCTTTCGAGAATTGCAGCCCTCGACTCGATCATGAAGCGCTGACCGATGGGCATGGCAATCAATGGTTCGATCAGCGGCATATAGCTGGTGTTGCCGCCGTTGGTGTTGCTGAAAAATGCGACGCCGCCCGAAATCAGCGGCGTGTCCTGGGCGCGAGCCATATGGACTGCACAGAACATGGCTGTGATGAGAGAGGTTGACCAGGCAAACCTCAAGATCCGGGTGAGCAAGGGACGCGACATGCCACAACACTAGCCGGAAGCATTCTGCGTCGTGTCTCAGGATCGTCTGCTGTTTGTCAATCTATTGTCGCAGCTGCGGAAACAGGTGGAAACAATGCGGTGACAATCACCTGACGGCCCCATGACAACAGACGTGTGCCGGGCTTTTAGAGTCGGTTCGACATGGAAGCAACAGCGATAAAGCGGCATGAGGGAAGGTGGGGAGCGCCAGCAGCGCGCGAGGCGGCGGTAAAGCTGTTCTGCGATCCGCTTCCGGAATGCTGCCTGCGCCTGGAAATGCTTAACGCTTCGGAATGGAAGAAGCTGCTGCACTGGCTGGATGTAAGCGGCCTGGCGCTCTACTTCCTGGATCGTATCCATGAGCTGGAGATACCGTCGGTGCTTCCCGCAGTGGTGCTGGACCGGTTGCAGAGAAACCTGCACGACAACACAAGGCGGATGCAGGATCTACTGGAAGAATTCGCAGCAATCCATTTCGAGTTTCAACGCGCGGATTTGTCCTATGCGACGGTGAAGGGTTTCGCGCTCTGGCCGGATTCCGTTGCAAGGCCAGAGCTGCGATCGCAGCTCGACCTGGACTTTATCGTCTCTCCGCACAGCGCAATGCGCGCGCGCGAAATTCTTGAAGCAAGGGGCTACCACCTGCACGCCGCAAGCGGAAGGAGCTGGGAGTTCAAAGCGAATCAGATTGCAGGCATGTCCTTGCGCGATATCTACACCCCTTCGCCGTACCGCTGCGTGGAGATCCATATCGAAGATCAGGGACCTGGCACAAGATTGGAGCGCAGGGAACGGCGGCAGATTCTCGGGGTGGAAGCGTTTGCGCTGACTGCAGGGGATCAGTTTGTCGATCAGGGCATGCACCTCTACAAGCACATCACCCGCGACTTCTTTCGTATGTCCCACCTGCTTGAATTCCGGCGGCAGGTGGAAAAGCTGAAGGAAGACGATGCCTTCTGGAGGCAGATCGAATCGGATGCGTTGAAGATGCCGGATGCTTCCGTCGGCCTGGGTGTTGCGATTCTGCTTACATCCCGGGTGCAGGGGAGCTTCGCTCCGGAGTCTCTTACTCGTTGGACGGTGGAACGCGTTCCGCTGGGCGCACGGCAATGGCTGGAGCGTTACGGAAGCCGGATGGCATGCTCCGATTTTCCCGGCACAAAGCTCGGCATGATGCTGCAGAAGGAACTCTCCATCGCGACTGGAAACCAACGACCTGTAAGCCGACCACTGATTCCGCTACGTCTTCCTCCCCCCATTGTTAAGGCTCCTACGCGGGAAAGTGCGGTGCGCCGATTCCGCCGAAGGTACTTTGAACTGCGCTTCATCCTCTTCCGGCTGCGCTTTCATTGCGTCGAGGGGCTCCGCTATCGGATTGAATCAGCCCGCTGGGCCCGTTACAGGGATCGGACAAACCGAATCGCAACGTCGCGTGTTCTCTACTCTGACTCGCGCATGAAAAGTGACTCCAGCAATTAGCCGTACGCGTTCAACAAAGGAATGACAATTCTCTGACTGCAATATGACACGTGAAGCGGTGGAGACTTTTACGGTCGACTAGGAAAGATGCGAGGCATGCGAACCCATTTCATCGGCGGAAAAATAGCTCATGCAGTTGTAGCTCTAGCGTTGGCTGGGCTGTTCTTTGCTGTGGAGACAGCGGGCGCTCAACAGGAGCCGCCGCCATTACAGGGAGCGGCCAGCCAGACCTCTCCACTGGACAACTCCACTTCTTCTGCAACGTCCACGGCAGAGAGCAACAACTTCGGTGAACAACGTACGGCGGATTCTCCCTTGATATCGGCATCGCTTCCTGCCGACCGCATCATTAGCATCCTCGAGGAAAATCCCGACCTGGTGACGGAGATCAAGTCACAGGTGGCGGATCGTTTACAGACCCAGGGAACGCCTGTCGACGCGAACGACATCTCGGATGAAATGCTCTATCAGCAGATAGAGAGCAATGCGTCGCTGCGCAGCAGCATTACGACCTTTCTTCGCGCACGCGGATATGTAAGCGAAGACGATCTGCAGAATGCAAGCCTCTCCCAGGGAGGGTCCGGTTCCGATACAGACAGGCTCGGAAATGCATATGGGTTTCCGGGCGACGACGGATCGGATATGTCCCGGCTGGCAACGTCTTCTTCGTACGGTATGGTTCAACGCGGACGCGAAGATGACTTTGCACGCGCCATGGATACAGGGCGCTTCGCGGATCGGGGCGCACGAGCCGGGTTGCCTGCCAGGCCTCGCGATAAGGAGCCGGTGAACAATGCAACCGATGCGCCGAAGGTGCTGCGGCAGCCGGCGCCCTACAACCTCCGCTCCATGCGCGATCTCTACACGCAGATCCCCGATCAGACGCAACAGCTAAAACGTTTCGGCGCCGAAGTGTTTACGGATCGAAGTGTGCGTACGAGCCTGGCGGGTGGATCGACTCCGAATGCTCCGCTCGATGTTCCGCTCGGTCCCGATTACGTGCTGGCTCCGGGGGACACGGTGGCTGTGAACGTATGGGGCGGCTTGACGCAGACCATCTCCCGGGTGATCAATGGAGACGGCCATATCCTGCTGCCAGAGGCGGGCTCGATCTCTGTCGCGGGGCTTACGCTTGAACGTGCGCAGTACGCGATAGAGAACGCACTGAAGCAACAGTTTCGAAATGCGCAGGTCGCGGTTACGATTTCACGGCTTCATTCTGTCAGGGTGTTTGTCGTTGGAGATGTGCAGAGGCCGGGGGGCTATGACCTGAATGCCCTGGCAACGCCGGTAAGCGCGCTGCACGCGGCTGGCGGGCCTACGGCAGCCGGCTCGTTGCGCACCGTGCGGCATTATCGCGGCGAGCAGCTGGTCGAAGAGGTCGACCTTTACGACTTTCTGCTTCATGGTGTGCGTTACGGCAGCAAGCGGTTCGAGAATGGAGATTCGCTGCTCGTGCCTCCCGTGGGACCGCAGGTGGCGATCTCCGGTGCGGTGAGGCGGCCTGCAATCTATGAATTGAAGGCCAATACGGCGGCATCCCTTGCCTCGGTTGTCGAAGACGCGGGCGGATTCACTGCAGCCGCTTCTTTCTCACACATTGTGATCGAACGAATCGACACAAACCAGAGGCGCGAGACGCTTACCGTAGCTGCATCGTCTCAGTCCGGAGTGGCTGCTGATTCCGCCGCGATGGCTGCCTTCGATGTGAAGGACGGCGACCGGGTGAAGGTCGAACCCGTTCTGCCATACAGCCAGCGCGCAGTGTACCTGGAGGGGCATGTGGCTCGTCCGGGACGTCTGGCGTACTTCGATGGGATGCGGCTGGGCGATGTAATTCGCAGCTATCGCGACCTGCTTCCGGAGCCTGCGGATCGCGGGGAGATTGTGCGCCTGGTTGCGCCCGATCTGCATGCCGAGCTGATCGACTTCAGCGTCCCGGAGGTCCTGGCCGGCAATCACGGTATCGAACTGCAGCCCTTCGACACGGTACGGATTCTGGGCCGCTATCAACTGGATGCGCCCAAGGTGGAGATACGAGGAGAGGTGTTGCGCCCAGGCAAGTACCCACTGTCAAGCGGAATGACAGCGGCACAGCTTGTACGAATGGCCGGAGGATTTAAGCGAGATGCACTGGAAGATACGGCTGATCTCACGAGTTATGGCGTGATTGATGGCAAGCGCATCTCGGAGCAGCTCTCCAGCATACGCATCGGAGATGCGGTTTCAGGGACAGCTTCCGCAGATGTTGAGTTGAAAGCAGGAGACGTGCTCGCGATCCACCAGATCACGGGATGGAACGATATCGGTGAGTCTGTAACAGTCGAAGGGCAGGTTCGCTACCCCGGCAGCTTCGGCTTTCAGGATGGAGAACGGCTCAGCTCGGTGCTGCGTCGCGCCGGAGGTCTTCTGCCTGCCGCCTATCCCGCAGGTGCAGTGCTTGTGCGCGAGCAGGTGCGGGAACTTGAGCAGAAGAGCCGCGAGGAGCTGATCCGCCAGATTGAGACGAACTCGGCGGCGGCGCGTCTCTCACCCAATCTTGGCGCTGGTGACACCGGTCCCACACTGCAGTTGATCAAGGCACAGCAAGATCAGGTGCTTGCCGATCTGAAGAGTCATCCGCCAAGCGGAAGGATGGTGATTCACATCACTGCCGACCTGAACTCGTGGGCCAACACGCCGGCAGATATCGAGTTGCGACGCGGCGATGTCATCACCATACCTAAAGTTCCTGGCTTTGTTCTTGTCACCGGGCAGGTTTATAACTCCACCGCTCTCACCTTTACTCCTGGAAAGACTGCGGGTTGGTATCTGCGGCGTGCCGGCGGCACAAACTCTGCGGCGAACAGGAAAGATATCTTCGTCATTCGGGCGAATGGAACAGTTGTAGGACGGGGCTCGGGTGGAATCTTCGACGATGTGCTTTCGACAAAGCTCGATCCGGGCGATGTCGTGGTGGTGCCGCAAAAGGTCATCGGCTCATCGTTGTTCTGGCGCAACCTGCTGGCCACTGCGCAGCTTGCTTCGTCTATCGCCATCACGGCAGCGGTGGCTTCGATTTGACAATGATTATCGCTCGCCATGCCGTTAGCACCGATCGCTCAAGGGAGGCGAAACCATGCTGCCTCCCACGATGACGGAATTCGAGACCGAAGCAGGGTCTGCACCCGTTGCCTCTACAGACTGGGCCGTACGCGGCATGCTGCTGTGGAGCCGGCGCAAGACACTTGCACGCGTGGCAGCGATCGGGTTGATTCTGGGCCTCCTCATAGCTTTTTCGATACCCAAGCAATACAAGTCGACAGCGCGCATCATGCCGCCAGATCAACAGTCGGGTTCGGGCGCCATGATGCTGGCAGCGCTGGCGTCGCGATCGACGGGCCTCGGCGGCCTGGGCACTCTGGCAAGCATGCTTGGCGGGCGTACGACGACCGCGTTGTTTATCAGCCTGCTGCGCAGCGGCACGGTGAGTGGGGAACTGATTGATCGCTTTCAGCTGCTGCATGTGTATCACAAGCGATACCGCGTCGATGCAGCCAAGCGGCTGGCCAGCAGGACAAGCATTACTGACGACAAGAAGAGCGGCGTCATTACGATCGAGGTCGTGGACACTGACCCCGTACGTGCTCGCGACCTGACGCTGGCATACCTGGATGGGCTAAACAAGCTGGTCACGGAAACCAGCACATCATCTGCACGCCGTGAGCGCATTTTTATTGAGCAGCGCCTGCATTCGGTGGAGCGAGATCTCGAACAAGCCCAGGTTTCCCTCAGCGAGTTCTCAAGCAAGACGAACGCTATCGACATTAAAGAACAGACCCGTGCCATGGTGGATGCCGGCGCGAAGGTCGAAGGTGAATTGCTTGTCGAGCAGTCTGGTCTGCAATCCCTTCGCCAGATTTATGGCGACGGAAATATCCGTGTCCGCGAAACCGAGGCGCGTATTGCTTCTCTAAAGGCCGAGCTCAATAAGATGGCGGGATCATCTGCCGCGGTTCCATCAGGCACTTCGGATGAAGAGGCTGACAAGGGTGAGCTCTATCCTCCACTCCGGCAGATTCCACGGCTGGCTGTTCCTTATGCGGATCTCTACAGGAAGGTACGCGTGCAGGAAACTGTCTTTGAATTGCTCACACAGCAGTACGAGATGGCCAGGATAGATGAAGCGCGCGATATCCCGGTAGTGAGCGTGATCGATGCTCCTGGCATCGCGGAGAAAAAATCATTTCCGCCACGGCTGATCGTTGCTCTCGCACTTACCTTTCTAACACTGCTGGTCTCGTCGGCACTGATCATCCTCGAGGACTCGTGGTCGAGGGTCGATCCTCTCGATCCGCGAAAAAGACTTGCGGCTGAAGTATCGGCAGCCACACGCCGGCGGACGGCAAGGTGGAAGCGGCGATGAGAAAGCACCTGAGTAATGCTGCTTACGGAGCCCTGGATTACGCCGCTCATCCACTTGTCATGCTGCTGGTGGCGCCCATCATCCTGAATAGGCTGGGTGTGGCCGAGTATGGTATCTGGACGATTGCCACGGCGGTCATCAGCGTGGGAGGAATCGTTGCGTCGGGATTTTCGGACGCGAATATCCAACGCATTGCCAGCCTGCGCAGCGCGAATGAAACGCAAACGATGAAGCTCACCACCGGGAGCATTTTTGCGATCAATCTGACAGCTGGAATATTTCTTGCGGCATGCGCCTGGATTGGGGCGCCCTATGCTGTTCCGCGCATCGTGGTTGCGCAACCCGCGCTTGCCCATGAATGCCTCGCGGCCTTGCGTATTGCCGCGGTCATTGTTCTTGTCCGCTCCATCGAAAGCGTAGCTGTGAGCACGCAACGTGGATTTGAGGCCTATCGGGAGTCTGTTCGAATCAGTACCGCTGTGCGAATCCTTACCCTCGTTGCAGCAGCGGTGCTGGCGTTGTGCGGGCAACGATGTGTCAGCATTCTCGTCGCGACTGGTGTCTTCCTGGTTGCTGGAACGGCACTGCAGTTTCTACAGCTGCCTCGATTTTTAAGAGAGGCATCGGTCCTTCCGATATTTCATCGCGAGGAAGGGCAGCGGTTGCTTCGCATGGGTATCTTCAGCTGGATCCAGGCGCTGGGAAGTGTTGTGCTGGGGCAGCTGGATCGGCTGCTGCTTGGAGTGTCGCTGGGTGCGGTCGCCGTTGCTCCCTATGCGCTGTGCGTGCAGTTTGCCCAGCCTCTCTCAGGTTTTACGGCTTCCACACTGCAGTTTCTGTTTCCGTATCTCTCAGGGCGTTTTGGGCAGGCCGGTACCGTCGACATTCGCCGGATAGTGTTTAAGGCATTCCTCTGCAATTTCATGATCGTCGCGGTCGAGGCTGTCGCGATCCTCGCTGTTGGCCCGCATCTGGTGCGCGCCTGGGCTGGCCCCGTTGTCGCGCGGGCAGCCGCTCCGATATTTCCGGTCATCATTGTGGGCGCGGCGATCATGGGCCTCAGCGTGACGGCGAACTATGCGCTGCTTGCATTCGGAATGTTTCGTGCCGTAACAGCAATCAGCCTCTCCAGCCGAGTAGCGACCCTCCTGCTGATGGTGTATCTGCTTCATCATGGCGGACTGAAGGAGATGGCCATCTCGCGCTTGAGCTATGGAGTGCTGACACTGCTGCTCTATGTGCCACTCATGCAGAAGCTTGAAGTTGCGAATCCGGTCTCGATGATTCGTTCCAGGTTGTTTGCAAGAAGCGATTTTGCCGAGGAGCGGAGACCATGAAAGTTCTTATCGCAGCAGTCGCCTTTTCTTCCGAAATCTCGGGGGTGCAGCGTCATGCATTCAATGTCGTCAGGTGTCTTTTGCGGCTTCCTGAAATTGCAGAAGTGCATTTGGTTGTCGCTCCATGGCAGATCAAGATCGTCAAAGAAGCCGGCTTCGATGCTTCTCCCCGGTTCGTATTGCATCCCGCTCAGGTGAGCAACAGTAGCACCAGCCGCAACCTCTGGTACTTACGGAAGCTGCCGGAGATGGCGGCTGTTCTTTCGGTCGATATCGTTCATCTCTCGTACCCGGTTCCGGTGAATGCGAAACGATTTCCATGTCCCGTCGTTCTCACGCTGCATGACCTGTACCCCTACGAGATTCCACGAAACTTCGGCTTTCCGCAGCTGATCTTTAACTGGCTGATCCTGCGTTCGTGTCTACGGCAGGTGCATTCGATCGCCTGCGTGTCTGACACCACGTTGGGACGCCTCAGGCATTACGTGCCCGCCAGGGTATGGAACCGTTCCCTGCGTATTTATAACTGCGTGGAAGCGGGTCCATCTCCATCCCTGGAATCGCCGCTTGCAGGCTGGCATGGAGAGCCCTTTCTCTTATGCGTCGCACAACACCGAAGGAACAAGAATCTCCCATTGCTGATACGTGCGTTTTACCAGATGTTGAATCAAGGCCAGATTGAGCCCAGCACCGGCCTGGTCATAGTCGGAATTGCGGGGCCAGAGACACCGAGCATTCTGAAGCAGATTGTTGCGTTGGGTTTATCGCGCCGCGTGCAGCTGATAGAGGGGCTATCAGAGGCGGAGTTGCAATGGTGCTACCAGAATTGCAGCTGCCTGCTCGCACCCTCGAGTACGGAGGGCTTCGGTTTGCCGGTTGCCGAAGGCCTGCTCGCCGGATGCCGGGTTGTCTGTTCGGATATTCCCGCCTTTCGTGAGGTGGGAGGAGATTCCTGCCACTACTTCGCGCTCGAAAAGCAGAACCCGGATCCGGTCGTGCGTGCGGTGCCGCAGGCGCTCAAAGGCGCCGCGCCTGCAGTGATAAGTCTTTCCCAGTTCTCGGCGAAGGTGCTTGCGGCACAGTACGCCGCCTTTTATGCCGCCGCATGCAGGACCCAGGTTGCTGCATCGCAGCAGCCCTCGGCTTCGAAAAGGGTGGCGCTATGAAGCCGGGTGGAGACAGGCCTTCTGCAAATGTTCTCGGGGTAGATGTTGATGCGATCGACATGGAGCGTGCGCTTGCACACATCTCTTCCGTATTGAATGGACGTCGTAAAGGTTATGTCTGTGTTGCTGGGGTCCATGGCGTGATTGAAGCGCAGAGGTCAAAGGAGCTCTTCGACGCGTATATGCACTCAGAGATGACGATTCCTGACGGAATGCCCCTTGTGTGGGTGGGTCATCAGCAGGGGCACGAGGCGATGCGGAGGGTGACAGGGCCAGACCTGATGCGTGAGGTTTTCAAGAGGGACCAGTTTTCAGAACTCACGCATTTCCTCTATGGAGGGCGGCCCGGAGTTGCTGGAGAGCTGCGCGACAAGCTGCTGGCACGGTTTCCATGGGCGAGAATCGTCGGCACATACACTCCGCCATTTCGCGATCTCTCATCAGAAGAAGAAGAGGACTTTGTTCGGACTATTCGAGAAGTAAAGCCCGATATTATCTGGGTCGGTATCAGTTGCCCGCGCCAGGAAGTGTTCATGGCGCGATGTCTTCCTCTGCTTGAAACCCGGTTAATGTTCGGGGTTGGGGCGGCATTTGACTACCATACGGGGCGCATCCGCGATTGTGCCGACTGGGTCAAGAATGCGGGACTGCAATGGCTGCATCGATTGGCGCAGGATCCTCGGCGGCTATGGCGGCGTTACCTGAAGACGAACCCGGCGTTTCTCTGGCATATTGCGTGGCAGATCAGCGGAGTGCGCCAGTATCCTCAAAAAGAGGAAGGCTGGAAGCCAGAAGCACAACATCCTGCCGGTCCAAGTGTAGAAGGGTGTATCTCGAAGTGACGAAGCCCACAGCAATTACCAGGATTGCAACTGCTACTCCTCCCTACGATGTACACAACGCTTTTGTGGATCACGCAGCCGGAATGTTTCAGAACCCGCGAACACGCGCTCTCTTCAGCCTCATGGAGCAGCGCTCGGGTATCAGGCATCGTTACTCTTACATTCAGGCGAGCGGCGAAGACATCCCCGATTCTCTCAACGGAGGGGCACTCTTTCGTACGGGAAGGTTCCCGGAAACGGCGGAGAGGATGGGGTTCTACGAGAAGTTCGCCCCGCGCCTGCTCCGCGAGACTCTCGATCGCCTGGAGCTGACCGAGGAGGAACGGCGCAGTATTCGCCACGTAATCGTAACCACCTGCACTGGTCTTTTTGCACCGGGACTGGATTTTACCGCGATTGAACATCTGCAGCTTTCACCCGAAACAGAGCGCACGACGGTAGGCTTCATGGGTTGTTACGCGGCAATCAACGGCCTGAAATTGGCCGACTACATTGTGCGAGCCAATCCGGAGTCGTCCGTCCTGCTGATCAACCTGGAGCTTTGCACGCTGCACTTCCAGGAGTCCCAGGATATACAGAAGCTGTTGTCGTTCCTTCTCTTCGGTGACGGCTGCGCTGCCAGCCTGATTCGCGCCGCAGATCACGGCGTAGCGATCGACAGCTTTCGAGCCATCACCATTCCGCAGAGCCAGGATCTTATCCAGTGGCGGATCGGCGCAAGCGGATTCGACATGGACCTCTCGGGGCAAATTCCGATTGTGCTACGCAAGACCCTGCGTGAGTGTGCGGAACAGTTTCCCCGCAAGGAGGAGATTGATCTCTGGGCTGTTCACCCAGGCGGCCGTTCGATTCTCGATGCAGTTTCCGATGGCTTCGAGCTGGAAGCGTCGAAGCTGTCGCATTCGCGTTCGGTGCTCGATCGCTTTGGAAATATGAGCTCTGCGACGATCATGTTCGTGCTTCAAGAGCTTGCCGAATCGGCATCGCGTGGGCAGAGAGGTTACGCGATGGGGTTTGGTCCGGGCGTGACGGCGGAAACGATGAGCTTCCATGTCCTCTGAGGCGATCAAAACGGCTGCCGGAAAGTCTCCATGGGATAGTGTGAGATTTTCGCGGCGCCACGACCTTCCGGAACAGATGGATCAACCTTGCTCCGATGAAGATCTACGAGAGTGCCTCAAAGATCTTGCGAAGGTAAATCGCGTGACCTTTGCGCATCGGAAGGTGATGCGTTGGGTGCGGTCATTCTTTCGTAACGGAGATCCAAATCGCCCGTTGCACCTGGTCGATGTGGGGTGCGGTGGCGGCGACCTGCTTCGCTCCATCGAACGGTGGTCGATACAGGCGGGACTGGAGATGAAGTTGACCGGTATCGATCTCAATCCTGCGTGCATCCGCATCGCTCGCGAGTTTGGTCCATCGCAGAGCAGAATCGAATGGCGCTCCGGGAGTTTCGACTCGTTCCCGGCAGGCGATGAGCCGGTAGACCTGGTCGTCAGCTCGCTCTTTACGCATCATCTTACGGATGCACAGATCGTTTGCTTTCTGCGCTGGATGGAAAAGAGCGCACAAAAGGGCTGGTTGATCAGCGATCTGTATCGCAGCCGGGTGTCTTACGTCGGATTTTCAATGCTGGCGTCCGCGGCCCGGTGGCATCGCTTTGTCCGGCATGATGGGCCGGTTTCAATCCGTCGCGGATTTTTGCCACGTGACTGGAATACTTATCTCGTAGCAGCGGAAGTCCCCGTGGATGAGGTAAAGATTGAGAGCCACTGGCCGGCGCGTGTTTTCGTTAACAGGTGCAGGGTGAGAGGAAGCAAGCCATGATGGCTTCTCTCCACTGCGATGCCATGGTCGCTGGGGGCGGGCCTTCAGGGTCTTCTCTTGCAATCCGTCTGGCCCGCTCGGGGCGCCGTGTCATTCTGATCGAGAGATGCCGTGAGCCTCAACATAAAGTGTGCGGAGAGTTCCTGAGTCCGGAGACGGTGCCGCTTCTCTCTGAGCTGGGCATCGATGCAAAAGAGCTGGGGGCGCGGTGCATCCGTCGCGTTCGGCTGATCGCACGGGATGTGTTCGCCGAAGCGGAGCTTCCGGAGCCCGCTTTGTCACTCACGCGCATCACACTGGATGAGGTTCTTCTGCGGCGTGCACAGTGCGCCGGAGTCAGTCTTATGCGCGGATACAATGTGGAGTCGCTTGAGCATGCCTCTGACGGTTGGTACGCCTCTGCTGTAGCATCGAGCAGGCAGGAGCATCTATCGGTGTTCGCAGACGACGCCTTTCTTGCAACCGGAAAGCACGATCTAAGGGCATGGCAACGCACCAGTGCAAAAGCGCAGAGTGGCCTCGTGGCCATGAAGATGTACTTCACGTTGTCGCCACGGCAACAGGCAGAACTGGAAGAGAATATCGAACTCATTCTGTACCCAGGGGGATATGCAGGATTACAGTTGGTTGAGGGTGGTTGCGCCAACCTTTGCACGCTGACGACCCGCGAAAAGCTGCGCAGCCTGGGCAACCAATGGCATCCCTTGCTTGAACACATGATGCATTCTTCGCGACACCTGGCGCTTCGTCTTTCAGGTGCGACTCCGTTGGAGTCGAGGCCGCTCGCCCTTTCGTCGATTCCTTATGGATACACTGTTGAAGATGTGGACATGGCTCCCACTCCGTGGCGTCTCGGCGACCAGGCAGCGGTGATTCCGTCCTTTTGCGGAGGCGGTGTTGCGATCGCCCTTCATACCGCGCGTATTGCTGCTGGGATGTATCTGGCTGGATCCACTCAACACGACTATCATGCTGAGATACGGCGGCAGTTTGAGCAGCGGCTCTACTACTCCACGCTGCTTTCACGGCTGATGATCGCTGTTCCCGGTGCAGTCCAGGCGGTTCGTTTGTGGCCTGCGCTGATCTCTTCTATTTTTACTGCTACTCGTGTACCTGGGAGTTCTATCCATGCTGTTGTCAACTGAACGATTTGCGCAGTGCTTCTGCCTGCTGATCGTTCTCACAATCACTTGCGGAGCGGTCGCTCAGTCACAGATGCTCGGCGACTGGAAGGAGCCGGGCGGCGGTGTGGTTCGTGTCGCGCCGTGCCAGGGTGGATTGTGCTTTCGAATCCTCATGTTGAGTAAGGACGCTCCGTCGAAGTTCGACCATGAAAATCCGGACAGCGCAAAGCGAACTCGTCCCTTATGCGGACTGATGATCGGAACCGGCTTTCGCGTGGTCGACGCTTCGCATGCTGCCGATGGAGTGCTTTACGATCCGCGTTCCGGTAAGACCTATCACGGTTCGGCATCGCTGAAGGACAACGAGCTCAATCTTCGCGGTTACATTGGTATTTCATTGCTAGGACGTACAGAGGTCTGGCAGCGAGCACCGAATAATGTTGCTCAGTGCACCCTGCCGAAATGAAAGCCCTCCGAGGTCGATCTATGGCTGCTTTGCGGCCCGATAGTTCAGGGAGCAGACGCAGCTGCGGCAGATTTCATTCTCATCGACCTGCAGATTTGAGCGAAAATCGACCGCCGTCTCGCTGTTGATCGCATTCTGCAGGGACTGGCTGGCAAGGTTCCCGATGGGCTTGTGGAAGAAACATGGACGAAGGGTGCCGTCGACCTCCCATACGGCTGACACCCATGGGGCGTTGCATCGAGGCGCGCGATGTGGAATAAGCCCGGCCTCTGCTCTGAAGTGATCTGCGATTCTCTGTAGTTTTTCCCGGCTCTCGGTGACCGTGAAACCCGGCGCGAGAATCCTGCGCAGTTCGCTGACTGCATCGAGCTGCTCTTCAAGGATGGCAAACTCCCTTTCACCGATGCCGATCGAGTTTTGTCGCTCAACCGGCCAGAGCAGTTCGCGATTGAATGCTGAAGAAGACAAGTCAGCCGGCAGAAACGAAATGCCGTCGAGGTCCACCTCTGCCGCGGCTCGGACTGTATCTGCGAGGGCTTGAAAGTTCGTTCGTTGCACCGTGCACCTGGCGTGAACCGGGAAATTCGGAGCGAGCCGCTTTACTGCACGGACTCCCTCGGCCAGCTTCTGGAACGCTCCGTTGACGCCTCGTATCCGGTCATGAACTCCGGGTGGGCCGTCGAGAGAAACGATGACGTCTTCAAAGCTATCGACGATCAAATTCGCGTTTCGAGAAAGAAGCAGTCCGCTGCTGAGCAGCGTCAGGCGGACGCTAAGCTCGCGAAAGAAGCCTGTCAATGCGGGAAGATGCCGATGCATCAACGGCTCACCACCTGTAAAGACAACCTGCTCTACTCCAAGAGCGATTATGGAGTCGCGTTGTTGCTCGAGCGCTTCGAGTGTCAGCTCCACACTCTCGTCACGCTTCCAGATGTCGCACATGGCACAACGGCAGTTACAACGGCTGTGCACGTGCAACAACAGGATCGGCATCCGAAGCATCCTGTGAGACTGCCGGGTGTCCTCACTCGAAAGCAGGGCGATATCAGGCAAGAGAGATGGTCCTCCCCCCGAGTCGAAGCTTTCCACTTTCCTGGATGGTCGTAGTAGCTTCAAAGTCGTCATGGAAACTGCCGCGCACCCATCGAAACTCATCGTCTATGGCAAGCCGGGTGAACTGAGTTCGTCGCTCTTGCGGAATGAGATGAAGCAATTCTTCCGAGGCCATTCTGATAACTCCGGCGCGAATGACCAGGTGTACGTCTTTCCATGTAAGTGCTTGCAGAGTTTGTGCCGGTGACTGACCGTAATCCCTTACCACGATCAGGTCGGCAATGCCCCCCGCATGGATCTGTGCGTATTCCTGAGAGAGACGCAGCATTGCAGCCGGAGAGGTGGTCAGCATCGAGTAGAGCTTGCCGGCCGGCAAATCATAACGTGAGGTTGCGTATGCAGCTTCATCCAGCAGGTCTCCGCAGGCTGTCAGCGGAGAGTCGCTTCCGATGGCGGCGAGCTCGAAACCATTTACCAGTTGTGGCAGAGGTATTGCGCCGAACAGGAACTGGTTGGAGCTGGGACAGAATACAAGCGCCACGCCTGAGCTCTGTAAGGTTGCGATGTCATCGTGACCGACAGCTAAGCCGTGAACGAGAATCGTTCCGCTGCGCATCAATCCAAGGTGATGTAGATCCCGCAATTCCGCTGCGGCCGATGCACTAAGCCCTTCGCAGGCGTGGAGAATAAACGGAATGTCGGACTGAACGCTCTCCTGGGCCCTGAGGCCTTCGGGATCGAATGCTGGGGAATGAATCCAACGCATCCTGTCGACCACACGAACGGGGAAGCTGGGATCGAGCATTCCGGGCGAGATGGGATTGTGGTGACATACCGTCGTCACTCCGCAGAGAAGATTTCTTACTGCTCCCCAGCGCACGCGCACATCGTGTGGAACCATCCGGTGAAGAGCAATCTCGTCGGCGTAACGTGAGTGAATGTCATTCGCCCACTCCCTTGTGTCTTGGTACGGTCCCTCGCCGAGTTGCCGGAAAAGGCTGAAATCAAGGTGATCGTGAGCGTTGATCAGCCCAGGCAGCAACATGTATCCATCAAGCGAGAGCTCTCGAGCTTCAGCTTTGTTGTCCTGTTGAAGGAAGCTGATCTTTTCCCCGTTGATCCCAAGCGTGGCCTGCAATCCAAGATCGCTTGTGATCGCGCAACGCGCTCCAGAGATGCTGTACTCCGCAGCCAGAGGGTCGTGCGTGAGCTGAAGCAGGTAAAGCGCAGGATCATTCTTGATCTTTTCGAAGGCGTCGATTCGTCCGGCATCATTGAATAGGAAGCGCTCAGCTTCAGAAAATGGAACTTCCAAGTCGGTCCGAAGATGAAGAGCTTGTTGTTGCAATAAGGTGCGGATGTTCGAGAGGCATCGATGGTTCCATTGAATCGATACCTCTTCACCCTCTGTATGGAACGAGCGCTTCCATGCGAACTTATCTGCCGTGCCTGGATGCATGTCTACAAGGAACATCTGCCCTTCGGGCCGCAGTAACCGCTTCATCTCGCAGCAGAAAGCGTGAAGGTCCTGCACGTAACTCAGAACGAAGGAGCAGACGATAACATCCACGCTCCGATCGGCCAGTGGAACCGTCGTGCAGTCTGAGCGGTGCAGCTTGCTATGTTGCGGAAGGCGCAGGCGAGCGAGTTCCAGCATCTGCTCCGAGTAATCGACACCGTGCAGAGAGGAAGCGCCTTTACGCATGAAAAGATCAAAGTGCCTGCCGGTGCCGCAACCTGCATCCAGGATGGTCTTTCCATCCAGCGATGGCAATAGGGCGTCCAGCAGTCGAGCTTCGAGCGTGCAGAATGGATTGCTTGCGTCGTTGTAAACAGCGGCCCAGCGATTGAAAACATCCGGTGTTGGAGACGCGGAAATCACAGGCTTTCCCGCTTCGGTTTGCGTAGGTCTATGAAGCGTTGAGCCCACACAAGTTCGTATGGCGCGCTGTATACACCGGTCGCATAACGCCACGCGCTCAGGGTTTGCAGCAAGTATCTTCCCCAGCGCGGCGCGCGAATGTCCTGCACGGTAGGCCAGCGTGAGGCTACCACTGTCTCGAAATTGTCGATCAGGCGTTTGGTCTCGCGCTTCATCCATGGAGCCCTTGTGTCCACGCGTAAAGTGAAGTCCATCCACTCTTTGCTGGCCCACTCTGCGGGGCTGGAGGGGAAGCTGACTTTGTCGTCCACATCGCCGTACATCGCGCCTCTCTGTGGGGTCGGCGTGTAGTGTTGAATGATGATCTCGGCGTCAGGGTTGATGCGTTTGATCTTGCGGACAAATGCGAGCGTTTCGCGGGTATCGCGTTCAGGGTCCTTTGGATTTCCGACAACGAAAGAGAACTCGGGGATGATGCCCACCTCGCGCGTGCGGCGCGCCATGATGAGAGTTTCTTCCGTGGTGATACCCTTTTGCATTTCCTGTAGAGCCCAGTCTGAGCCTGACTCCGCGCCGAAGAAAATCATGGCACAGCCGCCACGCTTGATGGCGCGCATGGTGTCATCGCTGTACCTGGACATGATGTCCACCCTCGCCTCGCACCACCAGCGAAGATTCAGTCCCGCAATACGATTCATCAGTTCGACAGCGTGATCCTCACGCAGGAAGAAGTTCATGTCGTAGAACTGGACGGAGTCAGCGCCGTACTTTTCCACCAGATGAGTGAGGATCGCTTCGGTGCGGGCCGGAGACTCAAACTTTTCCGTCCTTCCGTAAGCAGCGTGCACTCCGCAGAAGCTGCAGTTAAAAGGGCAGCCGATGCTGGCGTGATGTACCGCGGTGCGTTTGCCAAAGAACGAAGGGCGCAGGTATTTCTCGACGGGCAGACGATGAAACGGCATCCATGGGAAGCTGTCCGGGCCTTTCATGGGGCGCTCCGCGTTACTGCGATGCATGCCGAATTTGTCCTTGTACGAGAGGCCCAGTATCGTGTCAGGCGTTCGTAGTCCGCGTATTGCTTCGATCAGCTCGAGCAGCGTTTCTTCGCCCTGCCCTCGCACAGCATAGTCAACATATCTCGCGTTGAGCGTGGCTTCTGGATAGATGGAAGGGAAGTAGCCTCCCCATGCGATAGGGATCTGGGGACGTAGCTTTCTGATCTCGCGGCAGACTTCCATCCCCGCGGCCATCTGGGGTCCGGGCATGACGGAGACGCCCAGCAGTTCCACATGATGGGTGTCGATGAGGTGAAGCAGCGTCGAGAGTGGATCGTCGTCGACGTTGCCATCGACGATCTCGTACTCCTCGCGTCCCTCAAGCACGGCCGCAAGCGCCATCACCGCCAATGGAAGGCGGCGGCTACGCGGCTTCACGGCGCGTGGGTGGAAGAGCAGGATCAAGGTTGTGCCCCTTCCGTCTTTTCAAAGTGGAGCAGCATGTGATCACCCAGTGTTCTCAATAAGGGGAGCCGCGAAAAAAAACTGTCCAGTCCAATCATCATGCGAAGCAGCCATGGGTGGTTTGCAATCCACGATTCAACATAAGACGGCGGCACGAAGAGACCGATCGCTCGAACTTCCCGCAGCGTAAAAAATGGCGCGAAGATAGTTTGTAACTGAGAAAGCGACCAATAGAACACGTCGACAGAATTGCCTTGAAGCGAAGTACGATGCCGCCCAGGCCAGCGCCGAAAAGCCTTGGCTGGCTTCCCGTGCAGCAGGTACCAGGCGGTCTCCCAAATGCAGACGCGTGTGGAGAGGCAGAAGACCAGTGGCGTACCGATGGTCGTTCTGCTGGCCAGCAGTGCAGCGATCGCAGTGAGATTCTCGACGCAATTGAGCCCTGAGAAGTTCGAGAAGACTCCGTCAAAAGTCTCCTCGATTCTGCTCAGGTCTTCGGTGCGCATCTGCTGGAAGCGGAGGTCTGCCAGCGGCGCTTCGCGAAGCTTGCGGAACCGTGCTCTAGCGATCATCTGCTGCGACGCGTCGAGCGCGAGAACACGCCAACCTCTGCCGGACAGTTGAAGAGCGTCCTCTCCTGTGCCGCAGTTGAGTTCCAGAATTCTTGGCCGCCCTTTGAATATCCGAAAAGCGTCAGTAAGTACGGCGGATCGCTGGGCCCGGCCTATGAGAGTGTTCGTAAAGTCGCTGTCGTATGTCTTTGCAAGCGTGTCGAAGGCCTGCCCTGCTGAAGTGGTCGCGATCATGCTTCAACCTCGCTGGCGCTCTCAAGGAGGTTGAATCTTGCAAGACGTACTTCTTCCGTAAGCTTCTGAATCTCGCTCCCGTCCTGATTTACTTCTCCACGCAGTTTGGCCAGGCGAACTTCACTGCGCAACAACTTGTCTGCAAAGCTGTAGTAACGACGCGAATGGCGGCCTCGGATGATAATCTCCCGGTCGGAGCTCTTATCCCATGGTGCCAGCTGTACCAGGTCTTCCTTTACTTTCTGATAGTAGGGCGTCCCCTTGATGGGATAAGAAACCGTTGTGAAGAAGATGTCGGGCTGCGTGAGGCTGACATGCTTTACGGTCGCTTCAATATCTTCGAGCTCTTCGCCGTCATAGCCCCACATCAGAAACATTCCGCTCTCGATTCCACGGGAGCGGGTGAGTTCGACAGCGTTCTGCACCTGATCGAGCTTCACGCCCCTCTGCATGGAGTCGAGTATTCGCTGTGAGCCGCTTTCCGATCCAATCCAGACGCGAAAACAACCCAACTCGGCAAGCAGATCCATCGCTTCACTATTCAGGCGATCGGCGCGGGAGATGCATTCGAAGGGAATGCGCAACCCGCGGCGCTTCATCTCCGAGGCATAAGTCCTGAGCCACGAATGATTGATCGTGAATACGTCATCCGAAACCCAGACCATGTCCGGCTGATATTCACCGAGAAGCCATTCCACCTCATCGACCACGCTTACCGGATCGCGCCGCCGATGTGTGTTGCCATAGACCTGGTGACTGCACCATTGACAACGGTAAGGGCATCCACGTGCGGTAATGAAGTTGACTGAGCCTTTGCCGTGGTATTTGCGCCAGGTATCGACATACTGATGAATATTCACAGCCTTGCGAGCAGGCCACGGCTGCTCATCGAGGCTTGCGATCTGTGCGCGTTGTGCTGTCTGCCGCAGTTGCCCGTTTTCGAGGTACGCGATCCCCGCAATCTGATCAATCTTTTCGAGAGCGCCGGCCTTGATGGCCGTCATCAATTCTTCAAGCGTCAGTTCACCTTCGCCCATCACGACAAACTGTGCACCCGCATCAAGATATTCTTTGGCGTACGCACCAGGTTCCGGGCCCCCGACAATGGTTTTCCAACCGGCGGCGCGGGCGATGCCCAGAAGTTCGACAACATTCGCGCGCGTCATGAGATTGGCATAAATGCCGAGCGTGGAAGGAGGCCCCGACTGTAGCCGGTCGACTAATGCAGCACGCGAGGAGAAAGTCGTATCGAAAACCTCGACATCGAAGCCTTTTGCCTGGAGATGAGAACAAAGATACAGAATGCCCAATGGCGCGTAAGGCTTCATGATCTGCATCTCTTTGGGGTCTTCGTATAAGAAGTAGCCATGCGTCAGCAGGAGATCGGGAGTCATGCCACACCTCCTTTCGCCGTCAGCATCTGCAGCGGAACAAAATGTTCATTTCGTGCCTGACGCTGTAGCAAATTGCCGGATTGAGCGGGATGCCGTCTCTCTGCAGGCTCCATCGCGACGATTGCCGCCCAGAGGGCTGCAACCGCATGTTCATTGGCTACACCGTGTCCCCAGCCGCGAACCTCTTCGTGAAGCGCATCGCGAATCATGCGGTAGAGCTTGTCGGAATATTCTCCAGGAAAGATGACGCAGAGGTCGTCGCTATCCTGCCAGTTGCGCTTTGCGGCGAGCTCTGCCTGGATGCGTTCATAGAACAATGTGCCGGGCAGTGGATAGGAAATGCTTACGCCGATATCGTTAGGGCGAGCTTTTCGAACCAGCTCGACGGTTTCCATCAGCTCGCTCCATCCCTCACCGGGGTAGCCCAACTGCAGGAAGAAGCATGCCTTGATTCCGCGCTGCTGGAGACGTTTGGTCGATGTAAGCACGTCGCTTACCCGTAGATGCTTGTCCATGGCATCCAGCACCTTCTGTGAGCCGGACTCCACTCCCATCCATACTTCGACACATCCGCTCTTGGCGAGCAGGGCAGCGACCTCATCGGTAATAAGGTCTGCGCGTGCTTGAATCTTGTAAGGGATGCTCGCCCGATGCGCCTCTACGTCATGTGCGAAGTCACGCAGCCAGCGGCGATTCAAAGCAAAGATATCGTCGCTGAACCATACATGCTGGACGCCATAAACTTCCTTCAGCTCCTTCAGTTCCAGAGCTACATCCTGTGCAGGCCGTACCTGATAGCGGTTTCCGGAGATCGGCTTGGCGCACCAATTGCAGGAGTAAGGGCAACCGCGGCTGGCCACGACGTTGGCGGAAAAATGGCCATGAGCGTTTGTCCACGCCTGCCTATATGGCGCCATGTCGATAAGTCGTCGTGCCGGGCGGGGCATGGCTGACCACTCGCCGTTTCTGACCCTGCTGGAACCGCTTCGGCAGATCTCGTTGCTGGCGGGATCGCGCCATATCAGTCCAGGAGTTGCCCGTGGATCGCGGCCAGCCATGAGGTGCCCGCAAAGCTCGACCAGGACTTCTTCTGCCTCGCCCGTCAGGATGTAGTCCACACCACCTTGAAGGTATTCGGCGGCGAAGTCCGTTTCATCGGATCCATGGGCGACGACGATCGCTCCAACCAGCTTGGCAAGCTTCGCGATCTCTTGCGCTGTTTGGCGCATTGACAGCAGGCACATCTTTGAAAGGAAGTTGAAGTCGTCCTCATAAATGACGACGATGTTAGGCTTCGTTTCCTTGAGGACTGGACCGAGATGATCGATGGGGTTAAGCAGCGTGCTGTCGAACACACGCAGTGTGATCCCTGCTTGTTCGAGCGCAGTTGCCGCGTACAGGGTTCCCAGCGGCGCATAGGGCTGCATCTTCCTGAGTTGCTTCTGATCGTTCCCCAGGTGGTACGAATGTGTGAGAAGGACATCAGTCATGGTGGAGACTCCGCGCTAGCATGCAGCCGCCTGCTCAGGAAGATCCTGGCCTGTAACAAGTGACCGGCGAGAAGCAAGTGGGCCCGACAACTTCGATACCCAAAGCTCCCAGGGAAAGCCATAGTGACTGGAACGAACACGCCAGCGCACGGGATGTTTTACCAGCATGCGTACGCCGGCGTTTTTGAACGATTCGCGATCATGCCTGCGATGGACCTTTCCATTCAGCAGGAAGTAATCGAGCATTCTCTTGAGGCGTTCCAGCTCTTCTCCATGAAGCCAAGGGAGGGCGTTTGCGCTCAGTGGCAGCTGGATCCATTCCTCGAGCGTCTGAGGTTCGCGTACGCCTAACTCGCGTAGCTGCGGCCAGATGGGAATTCCCGGATACGGTGTAAACAGGTTCGGTGAAAATTGCACATTGTCGTAGCGCTGAACAATGTCGCTCATGGTCTGGAAGGTCTCAATGCGATCGTCTTCTGTCTCGCCCGGATATCCGAGGATGAGATTGAAGTTGATATGGATGCCGGCGATATGTGCCTTGCGGGCTGTCTCGTAAATGTCATCTACACGCTGATGTCGCTTGTTCATCAGGCGAAGAACGCGTGCCGAGGTGGATTCCGTGCCAAAGCCCATTACCTTCACGCCACTCTGGCCCAGCAGGTTCACTTCGTCCTGTGTCATGCGGCAAAGAAAGTCGGTGGATGCCTGGAAAGTCCATTGGAACTTTACGCCGGAATCGAGAATGCCGCGTGCGATGGCCAGGGCCCTCTTCACATCGACGGGAAAGTTTGAGTCGAGCAGTGCAACTTCATCGATACGGTGGCGACGAACCAGGTCAACCAGTTCATCCACGACACGGCTCGCATCGTAAGCGTTGAAGCGCCGGCGATAGACGACCATGTCTGTGCAGTAATTGCATGCGTATGGGCAGCCTACGCTCGTGGCGTATGCCAGCTTGCGGTGTCCATTGAGCGGCTCGTATGCGTCAAAGTCTGCGAGTTCATATGCAGGTGGAGCGAAGCTGCCGATTGGCGCTACAGTGCGGTCGGGATTCGCCTGTACCTCGTTGCCCTGCTTCCAATGGATGCCCGCGATCGATGCGACGGAGTGGTCCGCAGAGAAGGCCTGCGCCAGTTCCAGCATCGTAATTTCACCCTGTCCACGCACCACGATGTCGACATAAGGTTCGCGGACGGTTTGAACCGGTTCGAGGGAAGGATGCCATCCACCGAAGATGACCGGAAGCTCAGGCCGGTTCGACCGGACGGCCTTCGCGGCAGCAATCGCGCCACGGATCATGGGACCTGTCAGGACGGAGATGCCGAGGCACAACGCCTCAGAACTCTCACGCACCACGCGGGCGAGAAAATCCGTGTGGATGCTGGCATCAATCAGCACGACCCTGAAGCCGGCATCACGGAGAACCCCAGCCAGTGCCAGTAGTGAAAGTGGAGCGCCGAGGGGCGGACCATCGTACGGCGGATAAAACAGCACGACTTTGTCGCGGCCCGGCAATGGCCGTCCAACCGGAGCGCCGGATGCGCTGCGAATCGCCCCAACCGGCAGCACATTCAGCATGCAGCAGCCTCTTCCGGTGTTCTCGCCAGGCGCTTTGCATCGACCGCCGGCTTGCTCTTCGGAATCCTCTTTTTCAACTTGTTGTTCAACCAGATGTCGACAGGGAATTGGTAGATGTCGTGATCGAGCCGCCAACGCGCGGGCAGAGATATTGCCTTCTGTGCGAGCCGAATGATCGGAGTACGCGTGTCGGCCGCAATCGGAATACGATCGAAAGCAAGCCGCAGATATTCGCGTGTGTTCTGAAGGCGTTGATGGCTCTTTCCCTTGAGCCACGGAAGTTCGGTGTAACGTGGGAAGAAGTCGGCCCACTCTTCGAGGGTCTGTGGCGGCTCGATGCCGATCTCGGCGGTGTGTGCGAATATGGGTGAGCCGGGATATGGGGTGAAGATATTCGTCCAGAACTCCGCGCCGGGAAAACGGCGGCAGACGTCGAGCATGAACGTGATGGTTTCCCGCCGCTCCTTCGGGCCTTCACCGGGAAACGCGAAGATGATGTTGAAGGATGGGCGAATGCCTGCTTCAAGGCAACGAGCGGCGCTTTCGTAAATCGACTCGAAGTCCTGAAAGTCCTTGTTCATCGCCTTCAGGATGGTTGGCGAACCGGAATCGACTCCCTGGCAAACCTGTCGAAGCCCGGCACGCCGCAAGAGCTTCATGTCTTCCAGCGATAAGCGCGAGACGAGGTTGGTCGTCGCCTGGATACTCCAGGTATAGTGCGAGTTTTCGCGCACGAGGCCTTCGGCGATACCCCTGGCGCGGTCGAGATCGACTAGGAAATTGTCATCGACAACCCAGATCATCTCAAGTGCGTAACGCCTGCTGAGGTCAACGGTCTCGGCCACGAATTGTTCAGGGGGAAGGGCATTCCATTTTCTGCCGTAGACGCCGCCATTCGTGCAATAGGCGCAGTTGAACGGGCAGGCCAGGCTGGAGGTGTACATGGCCCAACGTCGCCCGCACGAACGCTCGTAAGCGTCGAAATCTGCAAGGTGGTAGGCCTTTGGAGGCATCTCCACGATGGGCCGAAGCGCGCGCTCGGGAGAGAAGACGATGCGTCCGTCGCGTTTGAAGCCAAGTCCCGCAATGAGGTCGGGCGCGGCGCCATTCGACAGATGCTGTACCAGCTGCAGCATCGTTTCCTCACCCTGCCCACGAACGACGTAGTCTACATATGGCGCTTCGAGAGTCTGTTGCGGCAACAACGATGGATGCCATCCGCCGAGAATGACAGGGAAGTCCGGCTTCCAGGCCTTCACCGCTTTTGCGATGGCAACGGTTTCGCGAATCATCGGCCCTGTCACCAGCGATACGGCAAGACAGAGGGCGTCCTTCACCTCTTCCAGCACGCGCTTCTGAAAGTCAGGGGTGATGGTGGAGTCGATTAGGCAGATGGAATAGCCGGCGCGCTCCAGGGGAGTAGAAACGGCAAGAATCCCCAGCGGCGCAGTCGCTTCCGTACTCGCGAACGATGGGAAAAAGAAGACGATTTTTCGTGAGCTTCGCAGAACAGGCACCTCGATTGCATCGTTCAATGCGAAGATAATCAGCGCCAGGGGCAGAGATGTCACCCCAATGTCAGCGTTTTGTAACTGTTTCCTGGGTGGGAAAGCGCCTGTGAGAAGGAGTTTTACAGCGATGACATTTCTGTGACGCGGCGGTGACGATTCTTCTGGCTGGAAGACATAATCTCGTTCCATGCCTTCGCTGCCGATCTCTCGCATTGTGTGCTGGTTTGAGCGTGCAGCCATCTTATTGGCTGGGCTATTCCTGCTGTCGCATACGATGCCAAAGGCATGGCGAAACCTGGATACGGACTTCCCGAACTATTATCTGGCGGCGCGAATGGTGCATGAGGGGTATGACACATCGCGCATGTACGAATGGGCCTGGATACAGAGAGAGAAGGACCATCGTGCGATCGATATTCGCGTGATCGGAATGCTCCCTATCACTCCGTTTTCGACGTTGGCAATGTACCCTTTGGCCCGGATGGAGCCGCTGAAGGCAAAGCGTATCTTCATCCTTCTAAATCTTGCGTTTCTCGTTCCCCTTGCATGGATGCTGAGGTCGATGACTTCTCTCAGCTACCAGAAGATTTCGTTGATTATTCTCCTGAGCTTCCCGCTGCACCGCAATCTTCTGTACGGGCAGTTCTACATTCTGCTTTTGTTGCTTATCGTTGCCGGATGCTTCAGCTATCTCCGCGGCCATTCAGCAGTTGCGGGTTCGCTCATCGCGGTTGCCGCTTTGTGTAAAGTGTTTCCTGCGCTGCTGTTCGTGTTTTTTCTTCAGCGGAGAGACTGGCGTGCTCTTCTCTCCGGTGCAGTCACAGCGGTCGTGGCCTGCGCGGTCTCCATCGCGGCCTTTGGCTGGAGCGTTCATCGAACCTGGCTTCAGGAGATTTTTCCATGGGTAGCGCGCGGAGAAGGATTAGGCACTTACGCTACGAGCGATTCCATCTCCGGATTGCTTCATCGGCTCTTCCTCCCCGAGCCGCAGTGGAATCCCCATCCCTGGCATAACTCGCCACTTGCCTATGCCGTGCTGATGGCAACTGCACAGATGCTGGTGCTGGCGCCAGCGATTCTGCTGCTGCGGAGAGATAACTCAGATCAGAAGCGGACTCTTCTGATCTGGTCTGCGCTGTTGACCGCGGCCTTAGCCGTTTCGACGATTCCGGCGTCTTACAACTTCGTTCTGATGATCTTTCCAGCGTGTGTAGCGGTCGCGGTGCTGCAGGAGAAAGGTAGGACCTGCCTCGCCGCGCTGTTGCTGCTCGTCTATGCGCTGATCGGTCTGCCGATACCAGCTACGCACGCGGCGCTGCATGCTTCGCGTTTGCCATTGATGCTTATCGTGCTTCTGACCCTGTGCACGCTCTTGCGCCTGGAGGCAGAGCGTTCGAAGCCGGATTGGATGAACTACGCCTGGGGCGCATGCATGATCCTTGGCATCGCTTTTGCGATACCGATGACCTTGCGTCAACAAGTTGGAGAGAGGAAGGAGTTTCCGTATCGCGTTCCGACGCAGGCATCAGGCTTTCTCTACGCTAATCCTGCCGCAACAGAGGATGGAATTGAATTCTCTCTATTCACCACGCAGGGTTACAAGCTGATCTCCGATCGCGAAACAATCCCTACACCCGAGGACAACGCTGCCTTCGACGATTTGTCCTTTACTTCGTTCCCTGGGCATACAATCGTCGAGCGTGCAGGAGGCAAAGGATCGAACCTGATCGATCCCCTGAGTCCCGGACAGGTTGTTGTAGCAAACGCGGAGGCTCCTGCAGTCTCAACCGATGGGAAGAACCTCGCCTTTCTTCGCTCTGAACATGGGCGTGGAGAACTGGTTTATCGGCGCTTGTTCCGGGGCAGTAACGACGAGGTTGTGTTAACGCCACCCAACCTGAATGTCTATGAGTTCTCATTCCTATCCATAGACAACTACGCATTTTCAGCCAGCGAGGGAGATGGTCCACCGCGAATCTATCTGTCGCAGGGCTCGCTTCGGAATCAAGCAATAGTTTTCAATGCTTCCAGGTATCCTGCGTTATCGCCCGATGCACGATTCCTCGCCTATAGCCGATTCGAACATGGATCATGGAACTTATGGGTGCGGGACCAGCGTACGGGGCAGAGCCGCCGCATCGCCGACGTGCCATGCAATCAGATAGAGCCCTCGTGGGAGAAAGATTCGAAGACCATCCTCTACGGAACCGATTGTGGAAGAAGCATATGGTTCACCGCAGTTGCGCGACGCAGAGTTGTACCCTGAAGATCTCTGCCGGACCTACCGCGCTTTATTCGTATCGTAGTGCCTCAAGCGGATCGACTTTGCCCGCCCGGCGTGCTGGAACCCAACACGCCAGCAATCCCACGCCCACGAACAGCGCTCCTACAATGATCAGCGTCGCGGGGTCGTCAGGATGTACGTCGTAAAGAAATGATTTCAGCACCCGCGACAAAGCTGTTGCCAGCACGACACCAAGCAGAACGCCTCCAACTATCACTCGAAATCCTTCGCCGAAGATCAGCCTTCGAATGTGTCCTTGTTGCGCACCGACCGCACTGCGAATCGCCAGTTCCCGGCGACGCGAGGCTACTGAGAGAGAAAGCACGCCGTAGATTCCTATGAGCGTTAGCAGGCTTCCAACCACTGAGAAGCCGATCAGCAGGCGCATTGCGAAGGTTCGTGACGCCAGCGATTCATCACGAATCTGTTCCAGCGTCTTCACGTTTTCGATTGCGGCAGCAGGATCCACGGAACGCATCGCTCTCTCCACGGCAATCAGTACCGACCGCGGATTGGCAGTGGTACGTACAACAAGATGTTTTGAGAATGCTCTTGCCTGCCAGAGCGAAAGGTAAATCTCCGGCGAGGCCTGTTGCGTCAGGTCGTCTGTCCGTCCATCTGCAATAACTCCGACGATCTGCATGCCGGGCTTATCCCGTCCGTCGAGCCAGAACTTTCTCCCGATGACGTCGCCGTGAGGAAAGAAGCGGTTTGCAAATGCCTGGTTTACGATCGCTACCTTGGGAGCGTTGTCGTCATCGGAGGGACGGAATCCGCGTCCGCCGGTTAGCGTTACGCCCATCAGATTGAAATAGTCTGGCGTCACCGCACGTAACGGCACTGCTGTCTTATCGCTCTCCTTTTTCGCGGGGGGCTGACCTTCGATTTCCATGGTCGCTGGCCAGTTGTTCCCCGTCAGCGGAACGCCCCAGGCAAAGGCCGCATATTGCACGCCGGGAACGGCTGCAACACGTTCCAGCGCCTGTCGATGGAAGCTGGTCCAGCTTGCCGGATCCTGCGTCTCCGTAACACTCATCGTCAGAATCTGCCCAGTCCGGTATCCCGAAGGAACCTCCGCGATCTTCAGCATGGTGCGGATCAGAAGTCCCGTGCCAACCAGCAACGCCAGCGTGAGCGAAGTCTGAAGCATGGCAACTGCCCGCAATAGCCGTCGCTCTCCAACGCCTGCTGTCCCTTTCGGTCCAGCGTTCTTCAGTACTTCCATCGGGTCCAACCTGAGCACGCGCATTGCCGGAAGAATTCCTGCGAAGAAGGCCGCGAGCACCGCTGCTCCCAGGCCCCATCCCAGTACCGCCCAGCCAGCCGTGACTGCATCGAGTCTCGGAATAGCGTGGCCAGCGATTACTTTGAACAATTTCACCGCGCCGAAAGCAAGCCCAACACCGAGAGCGCCACCGAAGATAGCCAGCAGCAAGCTCTCCACCAGCACCTGTCTCAGAAGAGCAAATCGTCCCATACCCATCGCGATGCGCACTGCGTACTCCTGTTGTCTTTGCAGTCCTCGCACAAGCAATAGCGCCGCCACATTGCCGCAGGCGATCAATAACACCAGCGTTGCTGCACCGAGCAGGGGAAGAAGCAGTCGCTTCCCATCCCGATTCATCTCATTTGTCAGTGATTCCAGTTGCGGCGCGAATCCCTCAAAGGTTTTTTCCATTAGCGCTTCGCGTGCCGTCAGTACAGCGAGCTCCTGTTGTCCTCGCTGCGGATTGACTCCATCCCGCAGCCGCGCTACGACATTCCAATACGGATCCTTAAGATACTTCGGGTCAGGCTCCGAAGGGACCCAGAAGTCGACCGTCGCATTGACATCGTAGTTCGGCTCCTTTGCTGCTCCCGGTGAGGGCAGGAAGCGCACACCCGGCTCCATGATTCCGATGACGGTCGGGGGGGCAGTCCAGCGGCTGATGCGCACGGTTTTGCCCACAATATTCGGATCACCGTTGAAGGCCCGCTGCCAGAATTCGTGGCCCAGCACGATCGCCTTCACAGGGCCTTGCCCGAAGTCGGAGTCATTAAAGCCGCGTCCAACAGCAGTCTTCAGACCCAGGAGCCCGAAGTAGTCCTTGCTGATCTCCATTCCTTGCATGGACTGGCTGCCGTCATTGCGAATGAGAAAATTGAAGGTCCATCCGTATCCAGCAACACCGTCGAACGAAGTCGCATTCTTCTTCCAGTCCAACCATTGCTGCGCGGCCCATCCGCGCGAGCTGTCCATCTTTTGTCCATCGTCGCGTCCGGCGTTTACCAGCACCAACTGTTCCGGCTTCTGGTATGGCGGCGGTGTGAGCAGCACGCCCTGGATGAGGCTGAACACCGCGGAGGTTGCTCCGATGCCCAACGCCAGCGTCAGAGCCGCGAGCAATGTGAAGCCGGGGGATTTTCTCAACATGCGCAGAGCGAATATGAGATTTTGCAGGATGGTTTCCATGTCGGGTAGTCCTTTCTCGGCGTGGTAGCTCTCACACAGCGCCTCGACAGATCCGAACTTGATTACAGCTGTTCGCCGGGCCCGTTCCGGCGTCATCCCCTGGCGTATGTTTGCTTCCGTTTCGAGGGCCAGGTGCTGTTCGATTTCTTCGCGCAGCCGCCGTTCTCCGCTTCGTCGAGCCAGAAAATTCCACCCACGCAGCGACAACCGCCGAAACACTCTCATGGAAGTCTTTCTGCCTTCGGCGAGAGAGATCGCACCCGGCCCATGGTTTCAACCTCTGGGTAACCAACAGAAGAGTGCCACATCTTCCTTTTGGAATGCAACAGGAATTCGCCGCATAGGCGGCAAACAGGAAAGTTTACCGGCTGGCATGACTGAGTTTGTATTCGTATACCGAGCAAATATTTTTGGGGGCCAAAGCTGACGATCCACGGGTGTTGTGCGGTACTGCTTCGGGTTTCGAATTTGTCTTATCGACGACAATTTTGCTGTTGACATTGTCGATTGACGGTCTCTACTCTTCGCGTCCAGTAAACAGCTCTCAAGTTTGCATCACGCTGTTTGGCGGTATCGCGGTCGAAGTGCCCGACGGTGTTGTTTCAACACAACGCTGCTCTGTTCCTGCGGAGCGAGCGATATTCTTCATGCTTTTCTCGGGCCGCATTCTGCTGCGAAGGATGAGGACTGGCGGTAGTTCACCGGGACCCTGTTTCTGGGCCGAGTTTCCTGGAGCGAAACAAAGGACGATGTTAGGAGGTTCTATGCAACGCAGTTTTTCAGTGTTGCTTGGCCTGGTCGTGATCGCAATCCTTGCCTTGCCGGCGCGTGCTCAAGACAACGCAACAATCACCGGAACGGTGCTTGATACCTCGGGAGCCGTGGTCACGAATGCGAGTATCGTGCTGTCGAATGTCTCGACAGGCCAGACGCGCGAGACGGTATCGAACTCTGTCGGTATTTACGTCTTTGCCAATGTTGGTGTGGGCCGCTACAACTTGACTACGGTTGCACCGGGCTTTGAGAAGTTTACTGCCACAGGCATAACAGTGAACGTTGGGCAGGCGTTGAAGGAAGATGTGAACCTGCAGGTGGGCGGCGCCGGGCAGACAGTAACCGTTCAGGCAAATGCGTTGCAGGTGCAGTCAGAAACGAGTGAGCTGAGCACACTGATAAGCGGGGAGCAGGTGGCGCAGCTGGCCACGAACGGACGAAACGTGACTGCATTGGCTGCGCTCGGCATGGGTGTCTCAAACAACCTGCCTTCGTTCAGCGGCGTGAATGCGCTGACTTCCGCCAACGGCATCAGTTTCAACGGCACCCGCACCAGCCACAACATCTATATGCTGGACGGAGGGGAGTTGAACGATCGTGGCTGCGGCGGATGCTTCAGCTCTCTACCCTCCATCGACGCTCTTTCCGAGTTCCAGACGCTGGATAGCAACTACGGGCCCGATTACGGCATCGGTTCCGGCGGAACGATTCTGATGGTGATCAAGTCGGGCACCCGGAAGTTTCACGGCGGTGCGTGGTACTTCAATCGCAACGAAGACTACGATGCGAATAACTACTTCACTAACCTGGCGGGACAGAGCCGGCCTGAGTTCCGGCTGAACGAGCCCGGTTTTAACTTCGGCGGCCCGGTCTTCATTCCGCACGTGTACAACACCTCGCGTAATCGAACTTTCTTTTTCGTGAATGAGGAGTGGCGACGACTCATTCAGGGTAGTACGCCATCGACGGTGAATACGATCATGGCCGACAACTTCCCGGTGGCAGGGCAGTCGCTCGCCTACAACGTACCCTCCGGTGGAACCACGCCAGTTGTGCCTGCAACCTCAGATCCGGCAAGGCTGGCTCTTTACACTCTGGATGGCCTGACGGCCGGGAGCCCTTTCCCGAATAACGTGATCCCTGCGAACCTGATCGATCAGAACGCGGTGCTTGAGGTGAACGCGGGCACGTTTCCGAAACCCAACCTGGGAACCAGCCAATACATCTCTTCCATTCCACAGCCGACAAATGTGCGCGAAGATGTGGTGCGCATCGATCATGCCATCACCAGCAAAGTCCAGTTAATGGGCCACTTTCTGCATGACGGTGTGACGACCTCATTCTTTCCTCCACTTTGGCAGGGCGCAACCTATCCGACGGTGGGGACAGCCATGTCCAACCCGTCCTACTCGTCAGTGATCAAGGTGACAGAGACGATCTCACCGAACATGCTGAATGAGACCGGCTTCTATTACAGCGGAAACAAGATCACGCTTACGCCCGTGAATGGCCCTGGCGGCTCGTTTGTCCAGCCAAGCGGCTGGACGGCTACATCCTTTTTTCCGGCAGCGAACAACGACATGCTGCGTATGCCACAGATCAACCTGAATGGATCGCCTCTTAACGTTCAATGGAGTTCAAGCTACTTTCCATGGAAAAACGGATACGAAGGTTTTGAGCCTCGTGATGACTTCTCATGGACCAAGGGCGTTCACCAGATGAAGATGGGATTCAGCTGGCTGCACGACTACAAAAACCAGCAATTGCAAGCCAATACCCAGGGAACCGCAACCTTCAACTCGAGCACCTTCTCAGGTGACTCATACATCAACTTTCTGATGGGAGATGCCGCAAGCTTTCAGCAATTGCAATATCTTGCAGGCAAGCACTGGGTGAATAACAACTACGGCTTCTACTTCAACGACAACTGGCATGTGATTCCGCGGCTGACGCTGAATATCGGCTTCCGGTTCGATGGTATGCCGCACGCCTTTGAGCGCTACGATCAGTTTGCGAACTTTGTACCTGCGGATTACGACACCACGCTCGGCTATCCTTTGAATCCGGATGGCACATTGAACGCGAGCTACCTCACGAACGTCAACGGCGGCTCGTTTTATCTGAACGGCATACGTGAGGCAGGCGTAAATGGTTTTGCACGTGGAGCCGTCGAAAACAAGTACTACACGTGGCAACCACGCGTAGGGTTTGCTTATGACCTGCTCGGCAATGGCAGGACAGTCTGGCGCGGCGGCTTCGGAATCTTCTATGAACGAGTCCAGGGCAACGACGTCTACAACGCGGCGCTCAACCCACCCTTCGCTTATCAGCCGCAGGCAACGAACGTTTACTTCTCCGATCCAAACACCAGTGCGTTGACCGGCCAGACCACGTCCGCGACCTTCCCATCAACGTTGAACAACATTCAATACAGTTTCCGGCCTCCCGGCACCGCCATGTTCAGTATGGGTGTGCAACAGCAGGTGGCGCCCGCGGTAATTGCTGTCCTGCAATATGCCGGATCGATTGGCTGGGACCAGGACGATGACCGCTCGATCAACACGCTGCCGCTGGGAAACGTGGCGAACAGGCAGGGAGTTGCGAACGGTACGCTGAATGCAAACCTCTACCGCATCTATCCTGGTTTCAGCACGATTACCCAGGAAGAGAACCAGTCGAACTTCAGCTACCATTCGCTGCAGGCTGGACTGCGCATCGAAAACAAACACGGTGTGACACTGCAGCTCGCCTACACTTATTCTCATGAGATCGATGAGGTGAGCAATGATCTCAGTGGGCTTTCCAACCCCTTCAGTACTGCGTATGACCGCGGATCCGGGCTCTTCGATCGCAGGCACATCTTCAACGCGAACTATATTTACAGTCTCCCGTTCTTCACTACGAAAGGCAATTTGCTGACGCGCACGGCCCTGGGCGGATGGCAGGTGTCAGGCGTCACAGTTGTCGAGTCAGGATCTCCGCAGCCGCTCACATACACTGGCTCGGATACGCTGGGGCTGGGCGGAGGCACGACGAACCGGCCGGATCTGGTTGCTGGCGTGAGTTATCCGAAGAAGCGCCTGGAGTGGTTCTCCACCAGTTCTTTCGCCAATCCGCTGGCGCCATGGAATGGCGGACGCAATCAGGGATTTGGAAGTGCAGGGAAGGACGCGGTGGTATTGCCCGGCCTGTTCAATACCAATCTCTCGCTGTTCAAGACATTCCCACTGGCACCCAACGAAGGCGCACTTCTGGAGCTGCGTTTTGAGTCTTTCAATACCTTCAACCATACGGAGTTCAATGCGATCGATGCGAATACCGCGGACTCCAATTTCGGCCAGGTTACGGGCTCCTACGATGCGCGCACATTGCAGTTGGGGGTCAAGATCAAATTCTGATCGGGAGCATTTCACCTACTAGGGCAGGGCCGCATTCGAATTATGCCCGTTTCCTGATGCGGCGGAAGCTTTGCCCGATATTTTCGCGATGAGCGATTCGTCATCCTTCGCATGCAGCGAGCGTGTTTTTGCGAATTCGGCGGCGGCCTTCTGCTGTTGACCCAACGCCTTGTACACCCTTGCGAGACGATAGTGAGCATCGGGCTTAAGGGGGTCCATCTGCTCGGCGCGCAGAAGCGCATCCAGCGCCTGCTGGTTCTGCTGGCGATCGGCGTACACGCAACCAAGATCGAAATACGCCAGCCGCAAATTCTTGTCTAAGCTCAGGGCGGTATCAAGATATTGTTCTGCAGCCGTATCGTCGTTGCTGTGTAGCGCGATGTCGCCAAGATAGGCAACGGCCAGCGCGGACCTCGGATTGTTACGGAGCTCGGCCTTGAATTCCGGAACAGCTCGTTCGTAATCGTGGCTGGTGTAATAGAGGTAACCGAGTTCGAAGTGAAGCAATGGTTCGCCTGGTGAAGTTCGTTCGGCCGTTTCCAGTTCAGCGATCGCCGCGGCTTTCTGATCCATCGAATCGTAAGCCTCGGCAAGCATCATGTGAGCCTGCACGGCGTCCGGATCGATAAGGAGAATTTTCTTGAATTCCGCTAGCGCGCAGTCGTACTGCTTGCTCCAGAGACAGCTCTTGGCGAGCACGCCCCGTAATTCCAGATTGCCGCCGTCTGACTCGACCGCTTTGCGAAGAAAGGGAATGGCATTCGCATAGCGATGCGAGCCAAAGTACGACATGCCCATAAGCACAGGGATACGATTATCACGCTGCCCCAGCGGACCGAGAGAACGAAAGGCGATGATCGCCTTTTCGAATTGACCCAGTTTAAACTCGGCCAGGCCGAGGTCCAGCGCCACCACCGGCTGATGTGGATCGAGAACAAGTGATCGTCGATATTCCACGATGGCTCCGGGAAGATTTTCTTCACGGGCCAGTGTTAACCCCAGGCTCGCATGCGCCGATGCGTTACGAGGCTCCAGCGCGATAAGCCGCCGCCAAAGAGGTTCTGCCTCCGCGAAGCGGCCGGACCCCATAAAGGCTGTGGCATCTTGTGCAAGATCCTTATCCTTGCCGCCGGGCTGTTGGGCCCGCGCGGGAAGCATCACCCAACTGAAAGCGAGCGTGCAGGACAGTAGGTAAGGCACGCATAAATCTGCAGCGCGTGTAGAGCGCATGGTCGAGGAACGATGCCAGGGCAGCGTTTTCATCGTGCAGAGTTTACTGCCTGACGATCCCTGTGTCGCGCTGAAAGTCGGATTCCTAATCAGCACATCCCGCTGCGTGGGAACTGTAATGACTGATGCGCAATGACGACACCGGGGCGAACAGATCAATGCCCATTGTGAGCAGGACGTGTCGGGTTATCCGATCGGTTATCGGCGAAAGCTTAACACCATTACGGTCTGATTTTTACTTTATGGAGAGCGGCACGACGTGTGATCGCGTCGCGTCGGTGACTATCCTGTTACCCGCGCGGATCCATTGAGAGTTACCTGCAGGTGTAATGGCCCGTTACCTCGTTAACTACCTGTCAAACCTGGGCGAATATATAAAAACTTCACCGAAAAAAATGTTGCAAATTGGAATCGGCGACCTTAAGTTATCAGCACATGTCCTTCTTCGATTTTTAGGTGTCGTATCCCTACCCCGCTTGTTGGCGACAAACGAACAATCGTTTTTCCCTCCCCAACAGCGTCACGACTTATAGCACTGCATAAGTAAAGCAAGGAAGCAATAAAACTCAAATAAGTTAGCCGGCCTGCTAAGTCGGCAGGCCGAAGGCCTGCGATCCCCCCGCTGAAGTCCCTGGATAACTACCGCAACACACCGGGCAGAGAGGATCATGCAATCAGGAGCGAAGCGACAGAACTCTATCTCCACCGTATCGCGCTGCATTCCGCAGGCGGTCGAGAGAATCGACGAACATCGGCGAAACTGGCACGCGGTGTTTACGGTTCCCAACAACGAGAGGGCGGTCGCTGGGCGATTGATTGACTCTGCTATAGAGACGTTCCTGCCCACCTTTGAAACTGTAAGAGTATGGAAAAACCGCCAGCGGGTCACTGTCACACTACCGCTTTTTCCTTCATATCTGTTTGTGCGGATCGCGAAGACAGAGCGCTATAAGGTATTGGGCGACCCTGGAGTGATACGACTCGTTGGGCGCCCTGGGGAATACGCATCGATACCCGACGATGAGATAAGCCTGCTTCAGTCGACGGCTCGCAGAGACATGGAGCCGGTTCACGACTTCATCGTGGGAGAGCGCGTGCGGGTGAGGAACGGTTCGATGAAGGGAGTAGAAGGAATACTCTCGAGGGCAAACAACCGGTGCCGGTTCATTCTCACGATATGGCAGCTGAACCTCCACGTGGCTATTGAGGTCAATGTCAACGACATCGAACGCATCACGCACGAGGACGCGGTACGCGAATCCTGATGAAGAGTGGATCTGACCGAGTGTCCGCGCATGACTTACTCAAGGGAAGGACAATATGAGCGCCAACCGCCTTTTGCCGGGTGAATCATCTCTGCCCGAGACCACCACAGATCTGACTTTGACTGATCTCCTGATGGTTTACCGTCGCAGGAGCCATATCATATACGGAACGACGTTGTTGATCGTGGCGCTGATGGCCGCCTATTGCATACTCTGCACCCGGCGCTATGAGGCGACGGGATCGATACAAATCCAGAGAGACAATCCTGGATCGGTTGAGCTGGGCGGTATCGGCCGCAGCAACGCCAACGATCTATCGGATTCACTTTCGATCAATCTTGAAGTGCAGACACAGGCGGAGATCCTGCAGTCATCCAGCCTCGCCCTGCAGACTATTAAAGATCTGCACCTCGATTCCTCTTCCGACTTTCGCCCGCACTGGAACCCTATCGGGTGGGTGATGGGACTCATGTCGCCACGCGGGGAAGCAGATCCGACTGGCGGCGACCTCGAAAGTTCTCCTTCGCGCAGGGCGCACGATCTTGCGGTTTTTAAGAAGAACCTGAAGATCAAGCCGGTTGCCGGCACTCGTATCATCAGCGTTTCTTATCTGAGCAGTGACCGCGCACTGTCTGCAAAAGTAGTGAACACGTTGATTCAATCGCTGCTGGACTACAACTTCCACAATCAGTACACGGCAACCAATACGACATCGAAGTGGCTCAGCGAGCAGCTGGCGACCCTGCGTAAGCAGAGTGAGGATCTGCAATCCAGAGTTGTAAATCTGCAACGCGAATCCGGTGTGTACAGCATGGGCTCAGTGGATTCGCAGGGCAGGGAGCAGGCGTACTCGGCGGTTATCGATGAGTTACAGCAGGCCACTACCGCCCTGGCCTCTGCCGAGCAAAATCGGATTCTCAAGGAAGCCGTCGCCAAGGCAGCTGAAGCGGGCAATGGAGAAATGCTCTCCAGCCTTGCCGGAAACTCGATTGGTCCTGGCGCCAATGTCAACAGCTCCCTGACCGTGATTCAGAATCTTCGTCAGCAGGAAGCGTCTGAGCAGGCTGCTCTAGGCGAGGCCAGGGCAAAATACGGACCCGCTTATCCAAAGATCGCCGAGTTGGAAGGCAACATCAGCGGACTGCAGCACGCAATCGATCAGGAATCGAATCGTCTGAAGCAGAGAGCGCAGAACGACTTCATCATCGCGCGCCAGACGGAACAAAAAACGAGAGACGATTACGATCATGCCAAGCAGCGTGCGGACGTGCTCAACAGCAAGGCCATAGAGTTCGCAATCGTTCGCCAGGAAGCCGAGCAGAGCCGCTCGTTGTATGAAGATCTCTTGAGAAGAGTGAACGAAGCGGGCGTGCTGGCAGGCCTGCAGTCCTCGAACATCAGCGTTGTGGATCCGGGCAGGACTCCTGCCAGACCTGCAAAGCCTAGTGTTCCTCTTTACATGGCGGGTTCCCTGGTAGGTGGATGGCTTATCGGCCTCTTCGCAGCCTTGTTAACCGACACCCTCGACCGCAAGATCAACACCGTGACCGACCTCGAGCGCATTCATGGCGGCGTGCTCCTTGGCGCGCTTCCGTTCGATAAGAAACTGTCACGCGGACGTACTTTGCATCTTCCACTCGAAGACGATTTACAGCCCTCCCCCGCTTATATAGAAGTCATCAATTCAGTTCGTACTCATCTGTTCCTTTCTGGCGACGAGAGACCCCAGGTCGTACTCGTTACGAGTGCCATCGCCGGTGAAGGGAAGTCGACATGCGCGATGACCCTCGCTGCAATCTCCGCCCGAAGCGGGAAGAGAACACTGATTGTGGACGCCGACCTTCGGCGTGGAACAGTCGGAAGCCGCGGAAACATTCCGTCAAGTCCGGGATTGAGCGAACTGCTGCAGGGGGAGATCGGTGCCCCTCCGATTTATCACATTCAACATGCAGGTCCGCTCTATGCCGTTCCGGCGGGCAAGCCTCCAGTAAATCCCGCCGATCTTCTCGCTTCATCGACTATGCTCGGGTGGCTTGACATCTGGCGTCGCGAATACGACTGCGTCATTATCGACAGCGTGCCGGTACTGCCTGTCGCAGACGCCATCGTTTTGAATACACTCAGCGATTTCACAATTCTGCTTGCACGCCGTTACATGAGCGAAGTCGCACAGATCGAACGCAGCTACAGCATCCTGCAGCGTGGCGGTCAAAAGCATGTTGGGATCGTGATGAATGGTCTTGATCCCAAGGACAGCGTCTATTACGGCCACGCCGAGTATGGATCGGTTCACAGCGTTCTCGCAAAAGGAGCCTAGAAGTATGCGCCTCAGACTATATGTCTTCGCCATCCTCATCGGGAGCCTGAGTTTCTGTTTAAGGGCCCAGCAACCAGTTCAGGAAACAAAAGAGAGCCTGCTCATAGGCCCCGGAGATGTGCTGCACATCCAGGTGTTCGACAACCCTAACCTTGAGCAGCATGTGCGGGTGACCGACGCCGGAGATATCACGCTGATCATGGGAGGTAAGGTGCATGTAGCGCAGTGCACTCCCGCCCAGGCTGCGAACGTTATCGAGTCAGCGCTCGTCTCTGGACGCTTCTTCCTGCACCCCAAGGCCGATGTGGTGGTCGAGTCTTATGAGACGCAAAGTGTCACCGTGATCGGTGAAGTGCAGGATCCGAGCTACTACCGCATCAACACGCCAACCTCAATCATTGAGATTCTTGCAATGGCTGGAGGTCTCACCACAGCCGCAGATCGCAAGATCACCATCGAACGCCGCACGACACACGACCAGGTCCCGTATTTTCTATCGAATGATCCGAGTGTCGCGGCTAAGACCGCAGTGCTGGTCTACCCGGGCGATCTTGTCATCGTGCCGAAGGCCGGCATCGTTTACATCCTCGGCGACGTAAACAGGCCAGGCGGATATACGATCAGCGACAACGAAGCGAAGCTTACGGTTCTTGAACTGGTTGCACGCGCCGGAGGCACGACGCACTCTGCCGTACCTTCACACGCCAAGCTCATACACAAGACGGACAGCGGATACGTAACCACTCCTCTGCAGTTGAGCGACATTCAGAAGGGTAAAAGCCCGGACTTTGCGCTGGCTACAAACGACGTCATCTACGTTCCATACAGCTATCTCAAGAATGCTGCCAACCAGGGATCGAGTATCGCTTCGTCTGTGGCAGGCGCGTCTATCTATCGCTACTAAACAAGCAGAGTGCTTGGCACTGCTCGAGGCATGAGATGTCCAACTCATTGACAGTGAGTGTAGTGATTCCAACGCGCAATCGGCCCAGGCTGGTTGTTCGTGCAGTATCCAGCGCGCTGAATCAGACTTATCCCTGGCTCAATATCGTGGTGGTTGTGGATGGTCCCGACGAGGGCACAGTTGCTGCTCTTCACGCACTCGGGGAAGAGAGAGTCAAGGTCGTAGCGCTCAAAGAGAATGTCGGTGGGAGCCAGGCCAGGAACGTCGGTGTCGAAGAGGCTACGGGTGACTGGATCGCGTTTCTTGATGACGATGACGAATGGTTGCCGCAAAAAATAGCTCGCCAGATGGATGTGGTGGCAACGCTCAAAGACAAGCGCGCAATCGTTGCCTGCCAATTCGTAGAGAGATCTGGCGAGACAGCGCGCACGTATCCGCTTCGCTCTCCCGAGAAGGGTGAGACGATCGATAGTTACATGTGTCATCCGCGGGGCCTGCGCAGCGGCGGCGAATTGTTACAGACCTCAACGCTCATCGCTCCGAGGGCGCTTCTGCTGGACGTGCCGTTCCGCCGCGGATTGAAACGCGGCCAGGAGTTTATCTGGCTGGTAGAGGCGGGCACGCGCGGCGCGGCAACTTTGCATCTCGTTCCGGAAACCCTGTCGTTCTTCAACGCCGATGGATTTTCCGACGAGGTTCGCATCAGCAAGAAGCCGAACTGGCAAAGCTTCTATGGCGCACTACAGACGATTCGGCATCTCTTTCGGCCAGACGCCTATGCTTACTGCATCGCCACACGTGTTCTTACCGATGCGATTGCCTGTGGCGAGTCAATGAAAGTGAAGTTGTCTTTGCTCGAAGACTGTCTCCTCAGCGGCGGAGCAACACCGAAGTGCCTGGTTGTCTATCTCTATATCTGGTTCATGCCGGATGTAACACGCCGCAGGATCGGTAAGCAGCTTAGAGCACTCAAGCGCACCCTCAACCCAAGAGCACGTTTGCCGCGGGAGACATCTGTAACTCTTCCCGGATAGCCGGCATGAATTTCTGGAAAACGCGGACAGCATTCCCTCTCGCCGACGCGCCCGAAAATGGAACCACAATGTTTCGACATTAACGGCGATTAGCCCACAGAGGATACAGAGGACTTCATGAAACGGCCTGCTCTTCTCTTTGTTGATCTCAACAGGTTTTTCGGTGGTGGCCAGGTTTATCTCACCCAACTGGCCGACCTGCTCAAAGGCACGGCAGATCTCTATGCCTTCTGCATCAATCCGGAAGTTGCCGAGCTGCTAAAGAGCCGTGGCGTTAAAGCAGTCTCATACCGTTGGGCGGCAGGTGCAGGCAAGCCGGTGCATCTCCTGCTCTGCTTCTTCTACTGCATCTGGTTTCGCGTCTTCCATGGAGTGAATATCATCTGGGCGAATGGCATTCCAGACATCGTGACCATGCCTCTGGCACGGATGATGGGATGCAGGGCATTCATTACCCGCCACCTGACATTTGAGATCGAGAGTCAGCATTGGTACAAGGGGCTGAAGCGTCGATCCGCAGAATTCCTTTACCGGCTGTTTGCCAGGACTGCTCATAAGGTTGTGTGCGTTTCGCACGCCGTAGCTGTAGATGTGCGCACGATCGTTCCACCGGAGAAGATGGTTGTCATTCAGAACTGGGTTACGGAGATCCCAGAGCTCCTGCCTCGCAATGGCCGGGGAGACAAGGTGATACGCCTCCTCTACGTGGGGCGTCTGCAGAAATACAAAGGCGCGTCATCGATACTGGCGGCCATGCGCCAGTTCAGCCGCCGGGTGCCGGGAACACATCTCAGCCTCACGATCGTTGGCGAAGGAAGGCACAGAGAAGAGTTGGAGACCGAGGCCGAAGGTCTTGACGTCACCTTCACAGGATTCCAGGCTGACCCGACTCCGTACTACCGTCGCGCCGATGTTTTTCTCAATCCCTCTATCGGCCCTGAAGGTCTTCCGCTCGTTTCGCTTGAAGCCATGTCGCACGGTCTGAGCTGCATTTTCAGCGATCTGCCGGTTCACAAGGAGATTACCGGCGAAGGCAAGGCCGCGCTGCTCTTTCGCGCGGGAGATGTGGATGATCTGACAAACAAGCTGACGATTCTGCTTACCTCGCGTGAGTTGCTTGACGAGTACGGACGCACAGCACGAGCGCAGATTGAGACACAACATGCCGCACCTGTCGCACGGGAGAAGTATCTCTCCTTGTTGGCTATGACAGCTTGAAATGAGGATGTTCGATGTACACAGCCGCCTCGTAATGATGCGAGATGATGAGGCGGTTTCGGGACCCCGGGTACCAGGCAAACAAGGATTGTGACCGCCAAGATGGAAAAACAGCAGGATGGCCGAATCAAGCGACTCGACGGCATACGTGGGTTGGCGATCGTGCTCGTATTTCTGATTCACGCCAGGATCAGCCGATTTGGCTGGGTCGGTGTGCCGATGTTCTTCGCTTTGTCCGGCTACCTCATTACAGGGATTCTGAGACGCGCGCGCGAGGACCGATCTTTCTGGGCGCCCTTTTACATCAAGCGCGCGACCCGTATCTTGCCGCCTCTACTTATCCTGTTTCTCATCGCCGCTCTCTTCTGTGATGTGGCCTGGCGGCAGGTGGGGTTGTATCTGGCTTTTTTTGCAGCCAATATTGCTGAGACCATCCATCGCGGGAAGACAGGCCCTCTTTCCGTACTGTGGTCGCTCGCTGTGGAAGAACAGTTTTACCTGCTCTGGCCATTTGCGATTCGCTACCTCTCACGCCGTGCGCTAATGATTTTTTTGACGGCTGCACTGCTACTCGAACCCTGCTTGCGCGGTTTCTTTACACCATATTTTTCGACGATGTTTCCGATCTTCTACCTGACGCCCTTTCAACTTGATGGACTGGCTGCAGGCAGTCTTCTCGCTTTATTGCTTGAGAACTCCGCTACGAAGGTTGCGCTCAAGTACTGGTCAGGACGGAGCCTCGCGATCAGCCTATTGGCGCTGGTGATGCTCTCTTTCTATCCCGCTTTTGACCGGGATCAGAACAGCGTCATCTTCAACTCTTTTGGTTACACGATTGTCTACCTGGCTTCAGCAAGCCTGGTCGGATTTGTATTACTCAATCCTGAGAGCCGCCTCAGCAGTGTATTCGGCTCACGCCCTGCGGTATTCCTCGGGGCTATCAGTTATGGATTCTATCTTTTTCATCTGGCCGGCATTACCTTCACAGACCAGATTGCACATGCTATCCAATACCGGCATCTTCGCACTCTGTCCCCCCTGACATTCGCGGCAGTAACGATCTTCAGCTGGCTGTCTTTCCGTTTTTACGAGCAGCCCATCATCGCCTGGGGAAAGAATTTGGCTCTCCGGTCGAATCGCTCAGGATCTTCCTTTCGCCAGTCAGCGTCCGTGTCTTCCTCGGGGATCTCGTTATCCGCGAGTGGGCACGAAACAGAGATCAAATCGGCCGGTACCCTGCCTGAACAGGCAATGCTTTGATCGCTTCACCAACAAGACACCGATCCCACTGGAGGCTGTCCCAATGAGAGTCGCAATCCTTCATTACTGGTTTTTGTTGCATGGCGGCGGAGAAAATGTAGTTGAGGCCTTACTGGAGATCTTCCCGGATGCTGACGTGTTTTGCCTTTTCGCGGATGAAGGTAGCTTGCCCAAGGATCTCGCTCCCAGCAAACTGCATCTCTCCGACCTGTCCAGAATTCCGTTCGCGAAAAGGGTCAACCGCGCGATTTTCCCCTTCTACTCGGCGGCGGTGGGCAGCTTCAATTTTCGCGGCTACGACCTGGTGATCTCATCTGACTCGGCACCGGTCAAGGATATCGTCACACCCATAGATACAATTCACATCAGCTACTGCCACACGCCGGGCCGTTTCATATGGGACCTTGCTCCGAACTTCACAGCGGAGTTGCCCTGGTACCTGCGCAGCACCTTTGCGTATGTTGCCTCCCGCGCCCGCACCGCCGATTACGTGGCTGCCCAGCGTGTCACACACTTCGTTGCCAATTCTGAGTACGTGAGAAAGCGGATCGCTCACTACTACGGGAGAGATGCGGCTGTCGTCTATCCTCCGGTTGATACCTCGAAGGGATACATCTCCGAGGACACGGAGGATTACTATCTTTCGGTCGGCCGGCTTGTAGGCACAAAGCGGGTAGACATTCTTATTGAAGCCTTCAACAAGATGAAACGAACACTCTACGTCGTTGGTACGGGAAGAGAAGAGAAGAAACTGCGCGCCATGGCTGGTCCCACCATCAAGTTTTTGGGCCGCGTGTCCGACGAGGAGCTGTGGGATTATTACGCAAGGTGCCGCGCGTTTCTGTTTGCCGCCGATGAGGATTTCGGAATCGTTCCCGTAGAAGCGCAGGCCTTCGGCCGTCCGGTTATCGCATACGGACACGGAGGATCGCTGGAGACGGTACGCGTTGCAGATCGTCTCGGCCACTCCGATACGGGTGTCTTCTTCGATCGTCAGGACGCAGTCTCTGTGATCGAGGCGATTGACCGCTTCGAGGCGCGGGAGCACACGTTCTCTCCTCTCGAAATTCAGAAACATGCGAGAACCTTCGACAAATCGATCTTCAAGAACAGAATCAGAGATGTGATCGATGCCTTCGTCACCGACCCTGGCACCATCCCGGCGGTAACCAGCATCTCGGGGGGGCCGAGCCTTGCCGCTGTGCCCAGCATGATGAGGGTAGCGCGGTGAGGAGACGGGCTCCTGTCTATCTCAAGGTCATCACCTGGGTACTGCTCTTCCCCATGCTCTATTTCGGCGTGCGTGGAATGTTTTCGATTGATCGCGAGGCTTCCAACAACGCAGCCATCGACCCATCAAATGCCACCACCCCGGCGTCGGACACGATGCGTCTCCGCCTAGAACGGGCCGCAGCTTACGGCACATTCTTCGCGGCATTGGTATTCGCATTTCCGGCAGTGAGCCGACTCGCAAGGCGCAACTACATATTGTGGACATTGCCTGCGCTGGCGCTCGCTTCGACATTGTGGTCGCAGGACAGGGTGAAGACTGCGTCCATGGCTATTCTCGCCACCTGCCTGACCGCATTTTCGTTCTACCTCGTGGAGCGCTTCGAACCCGACGAGCTTATCGAATTACTGAATCTTGTTGGGATGATCCTTACGTTTTCGAGCTATCTTATCGTCGCCCTGATTCCTTCCGCGGGCATTCGCTTCATCGATGACTCGCGAGCCTGGCAGGGAATCTTCGTACATAAGAACTACCTCGGCGTTAGCATGGTGTTCTTCCTCGCGATCTCATACTACGCACGGCCACGGACGGCCATTACCCGCGCCCTGCGCGTCTTCTACCAGTTGTCGATGCTTGGTCTGGTCGTTATGTCGCAGTCGCGTACTTCGTGGATTGAACTCGCCCTGCTCTTCCTGTACCTCGGCTTCGAGCATCAGTACATACAGGTGGGGAAAAATGAAAGAGCGCTTCTGCTCGCCGCCGCCGCCGTGATCGCCGTATTGACGGTGTCTTCCCTTATCTACTATGCGTCTACTGTATCGGTGGCCCTGGGCAAGTCTGGCGATCTTACCGGGCGCACAGTAATCTTCCAGGCGCTGCTTCCCGAGATATGGAAGCGGCCTCTCGAGGGCTTTGGCTACCAGGCATTCTTTCTTGGAATGCATGGAGAATCGGCTCACATCGTAATGACCAGGGGCCTGAAAGATGTGAGCAACGCCGAGAACGGCGTGCTGCAGATGTGGCTTGAACTAGGGCTGCTCGGAACAGGCCTGATGCTTTTCATCATTTACAGGGCATGTCGATATGCGATGGCCAGCATGGCTCATCGTCCGTCCCGCTCCATTCGCCTGGCCTGCGCGATGGTGTTTCTTGCAATTCTCGGTACGATGAACGGCGCGAAATTCATGTTCCCGGACAGCATCGACTGGATGCTCTTTGTCGTGTCTTACGTTCAGTTAGCCGAACACGTTCGTCAGCCAAGCATGGCGCTGGCGCGTTCAAGGATGCTTGCATGGTCGTACTGACGGAGGAGATTCGTAAGCTCCGCAGCAGCCGCATGACGAGTAACGCAGCCTGGATGATGCTGGGTCAAGGCGTTAGCGTCGTATTACAGGCAGTTTATTTCGCCATCCTGGCCAGGCTCCTGGGACCGGCAAACTACGGCGTGTACGCCGGCGCATTCGCCTTCACCAATATTGCTTCCCAGTACAGCACTTTGGGAGCAGGCACGGTATTCATGAGATATGTTGCCGGCCGACGCGCTGAGTTTGCTGTTTACTGGGGAAACATTGTCGTACTCACGCTGGTGATCGGCAGCCTGTTGGTCGTTGCACTAGGCGTTGCCGGCCATTACCTGTTGAATCCAGCCAGCGCATCCATCGTGGTGTTGGCAGCTATATCCAATTGCCTGTTCTTTCAGTTCTGCTCCGAGATGGGACGCGTCTTTCAGACCTTCGAGAAGATGCGCTTCACCGCCATGATCAATATGCTGACCAACTTCATGCGGACAGCAACCGCCGGGGCCATGATGTTCACCCTGCATCGTGCGACGGCTTACCAGTGGGCGGTGGCTTCGACCGCCGTGTCCTTTGTCGCCGCATGCATTGCCATCGGTTGCATCACCTACTATTTCGGACCTCCGCGGATTCTGCCCCTGATGTTTCCCAAGCATTCAGGGGAAGGACTTGGTTACGCTTTCGCCGGTTCAACCAGCAGCGCTTACAACGACCTCGACAAGGCCATGCTCAGCCACTACGGCATGAACCTCGCCAATGGCATTTACAGCCTTGCTTATCGTGTCATCGATGTCGCTACCATCCCGATATTGGCGATACGCGAGGCTGCAATGCCCCGGCTGTTTGAGCGTGGCAGGATGGGCACCGGCGCAATGGGTCAGTTATCGCGCGCTCTCCTCTCACGTGCTGTTCCTCTCGGAGCTGCATTGTCGCTGGGCGCGTTTCTGGTCGCGCCGATCCTGCCTCGTGTCGCTGGCCATAACTTCTCTGAAAGTGTTCTCGCACTGCGTTGGCTGGCGATCATTCCTTTGTTCCGAAGCATTCATCAGATGGCAGGCAGCGCTTTGACGGGTTTCGGAATGCAGCGCTATCGCACCACCTCCCAGCTCATCGCGGCCGCTCTCAACTTCATCCTTAACCTCTACCTGATTCCAAGGCATGGATGGCTGGGCGCGGCATGGTCGAGCATCGCGACAGACGGCATGCTCGGCGCATTGAATCTTGCTCTATTGCGAAGGGTGCAACTACGTGCAGCCCGGTGACTCCATGAGTGCCCAGCGACAAACTTCCGATCCGCTTGTCTCGACGCGCCCCGGCAACGCCGCTCGCTCAGAGGCCGCGAAGACCGTCCTCATTTACAGGGATGAACTGCTACCGACCTCCGAGACTTTCATTCAGACACAGGCTGCGGGCCTGCAGCGATATCGCGCACGCTATGTCGGTGTCGTCCGCTCCAGCCCCTCCCTGCCAAATCTGGAAGATGCAGTTCTGGCAATCCCGCCGGCACACCCATCGTTCAAGACGCTTCGCATCGGCTTCTATTACAAGACCGGCTTTGCGCCGCGCTTCTATCGCGAGATCGCCGCATCCGGCCCTTCTCTCATTCATGCGCATTTTGCAGCCAGCGGGCAAAATGCCCTGCGGCTGGCGCGGCGGCTGGGGGTGCCGTTGATCGTCACCCTTCACGGATATGACGTAACCGTGGCGCGTGACTATCGAGCGTTTCTGGGCCAGCTGTGGAAAGACGCTTCCGCCTTTATCTGCGTTTCGGACGCCATCCGGCAGAAGGCTCTGGAGGTGGGTTTCCCCGAAGACAAACTACGTGTTCTCTACAACGGTATTTCTCTTGTGCCTTCTCCACCAACCTACAAAGAACCAGGCATGATCCTGTTCGTAGGCCGGCTCGTAGAAAAAAAAGGTTGCAGCTACCTGCTGCGTGCCATGCGAGCTGTCGCAGAGAAGTGTCCCGAAGCGCGATTGATACTGATTGGCGATGGCCCGCTTCTGGCCGAGTTGAAGAAGGAAGCGAACGAACTGCGAGTCCCTTGCGACTTTCTGGGCAGCCAACCCAAACACATTGTACGTAGATACCAGGAGCGTGCCAGCATTGCATGCGTGCCGAGCGTCACCGCCAGCAACGGAGATTCTGAAGGCCTGCCCACAGTCGTGCTGGAGGCGATGAGGGTCGGGGCCATGGTGGTGGCAACAAACCATAGCGGTATCCCCGAAGCGGTCGTCGATCGATCTACTGGACTGCTCGTTCCTGAAAAATCTTCGGATGCCCTGGCAGAAGCTCTGATTGAAGCGATCCAGAATGAGGATCTGCGCAAACATTGTGTCCGGCAGAGCTTGGTGTCTCTGGAAGCAAGATTCGATGCTGTAAAACAGGCTGCATTGTTGGAACAGATTTATGACGAAGTGATCCATGCGCATCGGTCTGACCTTAGCAGGCGGGGGGCGCTGCGCACCGGCTGATGGAAGCTCTTCTTTCCCAGGTGGTAGTTCGGGCTGAAACTCATTGCGGAGCAATTTCTTGAAAGCGAGTTCTCATACCATGGCCATTGCTCAGGAAGTCGAGCAGATAAGCGTCGCAGTCGCGGCACAAAAGACGAGCAGGGAGACACTTCCTCCCGGCGTTCCATCTCGCCCCGGCAGGCCAGCCTACCGAAAGGATATCGATGGCCTCAGGGCAGTTGCCGTACTGAGCGTCATGGCCTTTCACATGGGGCTGTCAGGGTGTCTTGGCGGATTCGTCGGAGTGGACGTCTTTTTTGTTATCTCCGGGTATCTCATCAGCGCAATCATCGTTTCCGATCTGTCGAGCGGGCGCTTCTCCATAGCCGCGTTTTATGAGCGCCGCATCCGCCGCATCTTCCCGGCTCTCTTTGCAATGCTGATGCTGTTCTCCGCATGCACGCTCTTCACCTTCTTTCGTGTGGAGATGGTGGAGTATGCGAAGTCTCTGCTTGCAGCCGCCACCTCTGTCTCGAATTTCTTCTTCTGGCAGCACTCCGGCTATTTCGATTCTCCGAATTCCTATCCGCTCCTGCATACCTGGTCGCTCGCCGTGGAAGAGCAGTTTTATCTCTGCTTCCCACTACTCCTGCTGCTCATAGATAAGGTGTTTCCGGGTCGCATGCGGGCGACAATAATCGCTCTCTCGGTGTTGTCCTTTGCTTCCAGCGTTGTGTTCGTCTCTTTAAACCCTGTTACGGCCTTCTACATGCCATACACGCGGGCGTGGGAACTTCTGCTTGGCACGCTGCTTGCGACAGGCAACTTTCCCAGACTGCGTGCAGCCTGGCAGCGCAACCTGGCTTCGTTCACAGGACTCGCTTGCATTCTTACTGCCTGCCTGGTTTACCGTCCCACAACTCCATTCCCAGGCTGGAGCGCTCTCCTTCCATGTATCGGCTCGGTGCTGGTCATCCAGGCCGGGCAGGACGGCGATTCGCTCGTTTCGAGATGCCTGTCCTGGAGGCCGCTGGTTTTCATCGGACTCATCTCCTATTCGCTTTATCTGTGGCACTGGCCCATCATCCTTCTGCACAAATCCGGCATTCTCCTTCCAATGACTGCCATGCCTCCTAAGCTGGTAAGTCGAATCGAGCCCAGGCACTTCGATGACATTATTGAGGTCTCGTTGTCGCTGCTCGCTGCCGTACTTTCGTGGAAGTTCATTGAGCAGCCATTCCGCGTCGGACGGTTGCGCTGGTCTGGGAAGCGGCTCTTCGCCTTTGCCGCGGCCGTGGTGATCCTCTGTGTCGCGTTCTCGGCGTCCGCCATCTACACAGGAGGGTTTCCGGGACGCATGCCGGCTGCAGCGGAGCGCATCGCTTCCTATCATTCTCCGCAGGAGCCCTTTCGTCGCGGGAGTTGCTTCATCACTCCCGAATACAGCATGAAAGATTACGACTACCAGAAGTGCCTCCACCTGGATCCGGAAAAGAAGAATTACCTGCTGGTTGGCGACAGTCACTCTGCGGCATTGTGGCCTGGGCTTTCCCAGGGGCTGGTATCGGCAAACGTCATGCAGGCCAGCGTCGCCGCATGCAGGCCTTTCGTGAGTCCGCAGGGCACCGCCGATTGCCGCACTATGACCAGCTACATCTTCCAGACCTTCATTCCGCAGCATCCGGTTGACGGAATTTATCTGCACAACAGGTGGGAATCGCAGGACATTCCTGGACTGACGGAAACCATCCTCTGGGCGAAGCAGAATCACATTCCTGTCGTGCTGTTCGGACCCGTTCCCGAGTATGACGCGCCGTTGTCGCGCCTGCTCGCCTACTCGATCGCTTGGAAAGATCCCAGCTATCCTGCCGAACATCGAATTTCCGAACCTGAAATCATGGACGCGAAACTGCAGGCACTCGCAACAAAGCTGAACGTGCACTATATCTCGCTTTATAAAGCGTTATGCGGCAAGGAGCATTGCGTGGAGTATGTTGATGCTTCGCATCAGACTCCGATCATGGGTGATTCAAACCACTTCACCGAGAGCGGTTCGGTGTATGCAGTTCGCCGAGTCATGGGACTCGGTGAGCTTCCGTAACGGAGACCAACGGGTTTAGCTCTGTCTTGGGAAAGCGTCAAGGACAGATGGGGAGGTCAAGTGCAGAGATTCATCATGGGGAAAGTTGCGGTGGCTGTTGCAATCCTGCTGGCCAGCGGTGTCGCATCGGCTCAGAACGATGGAGGCAAAGACTCTGTCGTAGCCGATGTGAAGGTATCGGTCAGTCCTGGACCAGCATTGCCAGCAAACTTTCTCGGGCTATCCCATGAATGGCCGACGGTGCGCAGCATCATGGGTTATTCGGGCATCGGAGTGAATACGGTTTACAGGCAACTCATTGCCAACCTGACCGCCTACGGCAACGATCCGATTTTCATTCGTATCGGCGGCAACAGCGCGGATACGACCGGCGTACCTGGCGGCGATCGCGTGAAACCGCTGGAAGAGTTCTGGCTGGCAACGCACTCGCCTATCACCCTCGATCTCAACTTCGGGTCGAACGATCTGGAACTGGCCAAGAAGCAGATTCAGTTCTACCTGAGCCAGATGCCTCCTGGTTCCATCAAGGCCTTCGAGATCGGCAATGAGGCTGACGCCTATCCAAAGAGGAAGATGCGTGCCGCGGTCTATCAGGCAAGCGATTACGTCTCCGAATTCGACCAATGGAAGACGGCGATCCTGCCCATGCTGCCAGCCGGGGTCAAATTAGTCGGGCCTTCGTGGTCAACGACAACTCCAGTGCTTGTTGATCAGTTTCTTCCGAAGGAAGCATCGGCCCTCAGTATTTTCAGCGTTCATTACTACGCGGGGAATCCTTACTCTCATCCGCCGCCGGACTACCTGCTCAAACCAGGTGCGGCAACCAATGGGCCGACGCAATTCCAACATGCAATCCAGGCCGCTCACGATCACGGCGTTTTGTTTCGGGTCAACGAATTCGGTTCTTTCTTCGGAGCTGGCGCTCACGGGTTGAGCGATGCTTTCTCCGCCGCTCTATGGTCGATCGACAGCATGTTTGAGTATTGGAAAGCCGGAGCCGACGGTATTGACTGGGAAGCCGATGGAGTCGGGTTCTGCTCACCATTCATCACCGAACGAACCCCGGCACAGCCTCCGTATACCTACACTCTGCAGAGCGCAAGGCCTTACTACTACGGATTACTGTTCTTCCAGGCATCCAGTCCGAAGGGCTCAAGGCTTATGCCGGTGGAAGTGAAGACCTCTGCCAATGTGAAGGTGTGGGCTACGTCTGACAATTCGCATACGGTCCGCGTAGCGATCATCAATAAAGATGAGTCGGCACGAGGGCACATTCACATTCACCTGGCAGGATACAAACAGGCCACGGTGACACGCCTCGTAGCGCCATCGTTCGATGCAATGAATGGTGTGTTGTTTGCGGGGCAGACGCTGGACGGCAGCGAAGACGGAAAGCTGGTTGGACCCAGGCAGTCTGAAACTCTGGTTGGCCATGACGGGGAGTTCGATTTGACCACCGGGGTGACGAGCGCAGCGCTCGTCACCTTCTCCCGGTGATATTGGTTAGGGCCCGGTCTTCAGAGCTACGACTACTTCGAGAAGACAGCCAGAACCGCGCTGGTTGGGGATACAGGGATGAGAAACTGTCCATTGCTTCCCTGGATCGTCTCCTGGGTCTGCGCGCCCTGCGGCGTTCCATCCGTTGTCGTGTCGAACGTCTGACCGCCGATGGTTACACCACTCGTGGACTGGTACGACGTCGCCAGGAGCCGCGTAATTCTGGCGGAGTTGTAGCCAGGCATCGATACGACCACCGGGCCGCTCTGCGACTCGTCCTTGTTGATGATGACCAGGCTGTTCACGCCGCTGGCGTTTACCGTGGCCCAGCACTTCAGGTTTGCGGCCGTGGTGACGGTGGTTGGAAGCAGGCTTGAGTTGCCGCTGGTCGCCTCCTGGAACAGGAGCATGCCATAGTACAGCGGATAAATTCCTACAATGGTGTACGTTGTCACGTTGCCAACCATCGTCCCGTTGAACATGAACGCAGAATCGTAATTGCCGCTGCTTGTCTCCCAGTTCACGCCATCCACACCGACATTGGCGTATTCGAACATCGTATCCATTGCCCAGAGCGCCGACTCGAATGCGTTGCTTATGCCGGGGATGCCGGCTCCGAAGAAGCTGCCGATCTCATCCACGCGGAACTTCTTGCCGGCCGCATGACTCGATGCCACGGCAGCCGCCATTGACTTCGGTCCGTTGGTCGCAAAGGCTGGAGTCAACAGAACGTCCGGTGCAGGGTTGGATGTCGGGCTGCCACCGTAGTAATGCTGAGCGACGACGGAAAGCGATGGGCCGGCGCTGGCCAGAAACGCCGGGAGATTCGTAAGGCTTACGGTCGATGCCCAGGCTGGCGCGGCAAATCCTGTTCCAGGCGGAAGCACCGGCGAAATCGCGCTGCTCCATTGGTTGTAGTCGGTGAGGTAGTCGCTGAAGGTGTAAGTGCTGGCTCTCATGCCATTCGCAAAATACTCATCCGGTTCATTGCCGATCTCCAGAGCTTCGATTGATCCCGGCGGCATGACCGCTGCGTCGTTCTCGGCCTGTGCCAGCGCAAGGGATGGCTCATCCGAGCCCAGGTTAATGCCGAGAATGAGTTTGTTGTGGAGTGCGGCAGCAAGCTCTGCGAGCGGCTCGTCCGTATCCGCCGTCGGCATGGTCGAGACATCAGTGCTGTTGCCTCCCATGCGGACATTTACCGAAGATCCATTGATCGTGAGGTTCTGCAGCATCTGGCGATAGATCTGGTTCACGCCCACTGCCTGCGAACCCATCAAGCGGTACAGGTTGCCCCACTCGTGCGATAGCCCCATAAAGTCAGGCTGGATCTGCGGGCCCGGAGTTGTGCCGACGCTGACGCTGGCCAGCTGCGCGACCTGAATGGAGAACGACTGGGAAGAAGAGAATGTGAATCCGCTCGCCTGATCTGTAACAACAGCCACAGCAGTCACTGGATAAATTCCGCTTAGAGCTCCGGCCGCCAAAGTCAGCGTTAAAGGCCAGGTCACGAGCTTACCCGAGTTGGTGATGACCGGGGTTCCAAATTTCGCGATCACGCCCGCTGGAAGCGCCGATTGGATGCTCGCCTGTACGCCGGACCCCGTTGAAGAGACACTGACGGGATTGAGCGTCGTAGCGGTCACCGACACGTTGCTCGCAACGGAGGGGCTGATATTGACCAGTGATTGAGATACCTGCAGCTGGACTCCGATTGTCGGCAGGACAGTAACGCGAAGATAGCTCACGATGTTCAGGCTGTCTCCGGCGGCCGCCACACTGAAGCTGTAGGTGCCCGGAGTGGCCGTTGAACTCGCCGTCAGCGAAAGCGTTGCCACCCCCGCATCATTGCTCAGTGTCAGGGGATTTTGATTCCACGCGCCGGTCAGTCCAGATGCCAGTCCCGTTGCCGTTAACTTCACTGCGCCGTAGAAGGATCCTCCGCCGGTAAATGAAAAGTTATCCGCTGCCGTTGAGCCCTGGGTAACATAGATCTGCGTGGTGGACGGGGTCATTGTCAGCGTGGGCTTGACATACGTGATCGTAAGCGTGCCGTACTGGCTCACGCTGAACACCTTGCCGGTTTTCGCATCCGTGACCTGGAACTTGACCAGGAACCTTCCCGACCACGCAATCGCCTGCGGGCTTCCAGTCAGGGTGAAGGGAAACGAAACCGTCCCGCTTGAGCTAAGTGTCGGGGTGCCTGCGGTTGCTGTAACTCCTGTAGGAAGCGTAGAGGCCAGCGTTGCGACGCAGCCTGGGGCACCCGGAGCTACCGTTATGCCAGGCAGCAGCTGAGCTGTAAATGAGGATGACGCACTACCCGTCGACTGCATGGTCACGCTTGGCGAAACCGGGACCTGAATGCCGGCTGTTGCTTTCACCGTAAGGTTGAAGCTGTGCGACACTGTCAGCCCGCTGCCGGAAGCAGTCACGGTGAAGGGGTATACGCCCGCCGCCACGGAGACACTCGGCGTTACGGTGAGGGTTGCCGTTCCCTTACCGCCACTGATTGTGACCAGGCTGGAGTTCCAGCCAGCAGTAACACCAACAGGGAGACCGGAGATCGACAACGCCACGTTTCCCTGGAATGAGCCACCGGTCGTAAACGAAAACACGCTGCTTCCAGGCGTTCCCTCGACAGCCGAAGGGCCACTGGCCGAGAAGCTAAGTGATGGAGCCGCAACAGTCTGCGCAGCCGCTGCGATGAAGTCGGAACCAGGAATGGCTACGTTCGTAGGAAGCGCGTAACTGCATGTAGGAAATAAGAGAGCGAATGCAGCGGTTATAGGAAGCAGACGGACAAAAAGGCGCATGTTACCTCCGTAACATATGTCTAGGTCAGGATGAGGACGCTATTGCTGGGCCTTCTCACCCTCGATCACGCGATTCTGGCTGTATCGCAGCTCGACTTATGGTGAGGAAAATTAGGTTGCTGCATCCCTAGGGTAACCATATTGGGTCTTATGTATGGCTAATTTTTGGTTACCGTATGTTACCAACGTGTTTTTTGTGGGATCCGGCGCCTGGCGTCGCGAACACCGATAGTGTTGAGGCATGCACTTGTACAGGACTTATGGAAAAGAAGATAGGCGGCGCATATCTTCTCTTCAGCTCCGAATCTTATGCAGTTACCGGAGTCTTGGAAACCTGGATCAGCAGCCGATACGGAATCGCCCAGCGCCAATCTACAAACAGATTTCAAGGTAAGGAGCCTAAGTCCTATGCGGATCAACTACCTGATTACTGCGTTTGCCAACCAGCTGCATCTACGCAGACTGATGAGCGCGTTGCGAACGAATCATGCAGAGATTCGATTCCTTGTGCACTGGGATAAGAAGATGAGTCCGCCCGACCCCTCGAGCTTCTCTCGTGACGTGCGATTCACTGAGTCCATTCCAGTCTGGTGGGCGGGCTGGAGTCACCAGCAGGCGATCCTCAACCTTGCGCAGGAATCGGTGAAAGAGGGAGCCGACTGGCATGTCCTGCTCAGCGGATCGGATTATCCCCTGCGATCGAATGAAGAGATCATTCATGAACTGCAGAAGGGAATTGAGGTCATCACGCTCAGAAAAGGATTCTTTCCGGACAAGCCGAAGGAGAGAGTCCTGCACTACTATTTCGATAATTTCGACCGGCGGAACAAGAACTTCAGATCAGTCCGTTATCTCGCAATGGAGCGCGTTCTCAAGTCTGTACACACAAGGAAAGCCCCCTTCGAAAACATCTATCACGGAACAACCTGGTGGGCCCTGTCGAATGATTGCCTCTCCTATGTTCTTGACTATCTTCGCAATCACCCGGAGATAACGAACTTCTACAGCAATTCCTTCTGTGCGGAAGAGTCCATGTTCCACACTGTCGTCGGAAATTCCCGCTTCAGTTCGCGCGCAAGGAACGCGTGGATCTATCAGGATTGGTCCGTCAGTCCGGGGCCCGGTCCCCTTACGATGGAGTTTCTGCAATCGATGAGCGATCAGGATCGAGAGCAGTTTTTCTTCGCCAGAAAATTCTCCGATTCCTCCGGGCGCCTGCGCGAATATATCGACCAGTTACGGCACGAGCAACGGATGCCGTTGGCGGCTGCGCGTTAGCCGTCAAGCCTGATTGCGGTCCGTTTATCTTCTTCTTATGATTGGCGTTTAGCTTTTTACTTACTTGGGGTTGATCCTCACGAAGAATTCATAAGGAGATGCTGTACTTGTCCCGCTTCAAATTTCTCATTGCTCTCGCGCTTCTGCATTCTTTTGCAGGTGCATTCGCAGCACCCGCTACGCCCGATCAGCCTCAGGTAGTTCTAAAGGGCACGGTGAGCGGCGACCAGAATCATAAGTTCATCATGCTGCCCTTTACTGTCCCTGCCGGTGTACACCGTCTCACGGTCGATATTCACTATACGGATCGTGAAAAGCAGACGGTTCTGAACACAGAGATATCGGACCCCATCCGTTTTCGCGGCACCAGCGGCAGCAACAAGAATCACTTCACCATCTCCGAGAGTGATGCGACTCCGTCCTTCCTCCCCGGCGCCATTCCAGCCGGCACGTGGACGCTTACGTTTGGCGTTTCGAATATACGCCAGGGGATGACGTCGTCATACGAAGCCGACATCCGCTTCGATAGCCGCATGGACGATAGTTCGTTTACCGATCGTCCACTCGAAACCTCTGACCGCTGGTATCGCGGAGACCTGCACATGCATACCGCCCACAGCGATGGCACCTGCGCGAGCCAGAGCGGCCGCATGGTGCCTTGCCCCGTATTTTCGACCGCAGAGGCGGCCGCAAAGCGTGGACTGGATTTTATTGCGGTCACGGATCACAATGCGACGGCACAATCGAACTCGCTTCGCGAGCTGCAGCCGTACTTCGATCGCCTGCTGTTTATACCCGGCCGCGAAGTCACCACCATGGCAGGTCACACCAACCTGTTTGGAAGCACGCGCTACCTCGACTATCGTGTCGGCGACAGCGCAGTGCCGGACATCAACGCGCTTGCCAGGCAGGCACAATCGCTCGGCGGTATTCTCTCCATCAATCATGCCGATTCGCCTGGTGGCGAGATCTGCCGCGGATGCAGATGGGAGCCGGATCCGCCCGTCGATATGCATCTCATCGCGGCGATTGAAGTCATCAATGGTGGCGATGGGGAAGGTTATTTTCCAAGCTTCAATTTCTGGCAGAAGCAGCTGGAAGCAGGCTATCGGCCCACCGCAATCGGAGGCAGCGACAATCACCGTTCCGATTGGCCGATGCAGAAGACAGGATCGGTCGGCAGCCCGACCACTGTTGTCTATGCCTCAGAGCTTTCCGTTGCTGCGATCCTGGACGGGATTCGCTCAGGTCATGTCTTTATCGATCTCACGGGTTCGACTGACCGTATCCTCGAGCTTCATGCAGCAGACAGCAATGGCACGGCCGCGATGGGAGATGTTCTCGCCGCGAAGGATGGTGAAGACCTGCGCATCTCCATCCACGCTCTTCATTGTTCAGCGGATCGCGTTCGACTGCTCCTCGATGGCAATATACCCATCGCAACCGGCACGGAGATTCTAGGGTCTTCTGACCAGACGGTCACATCCGTTTGGAAGAGCGATGGCAAGCGGCACTGGATCGTCGCTGAGATCGAGGATCAAACTGGTGCCCTCGATCTGCTTGGCAATCCCGTTTATCTGAACTTCTAAAACAGCATTGAATTCTTAAAGACTGTCACGGCTCATTTAGAGCAGTGACGGTCTTTTTATGGTTTTATTAGTTCGAAAGCGGACCGGCAACACTTTATATAACGATGCAAAAACCATGCATGGCTCTGGAAAACAGTACCCAGATCGCAGGCTTCTATCTATATAAATCAGCTCAATACGGGGCCGCATCCGTTAATTTAAGTGACATCAAACAAGAGTTAGATAAAAAGCCGTACTGGGGTTGTATCGCGGACATTAGCTGTTTCAATCTCACGATACAATTGCGGCATGGCATTCGACAGGGTAGTAATGATCGCTTCCATAGATGAGGAGATTGCCCGCCTTGAGGAGATAAAGTCACTTCTCGATGCGAGCTATTCCACTGCAAAAGTCAGAAAGCAACATTCGATATCAGTTGAGGGAAGGGAACGAATTGCTGAAGCCCAGCGAAGAAGATGGGCGAGGGATAAGTCGCTTAAGGATTGATGATAGTGAGGTTTCTTAAAAACACGCTATAATTTCGCACATGTCCCAGGTCCCCGACCCTGACCTTGCCCTGATAGCTGCGATCGAAGAAGAAATAGTGCGCTTAGAGCAATCTAAGTCGCTGGTCGAAGCAAACCTGCTCTGGGAAGTGAAAGGATCTCTGCCTGATTGCGCCCAGCGCAATCCTTCATATCAAAAATTGTGCAGGCAGTATGGCCTGGATCGAAAAAGAATCTAAGAAGAACTCATCTGGTAATACCTGAACTAACCTGAATTTATCCGCGTAAAACTGCTGGCGCTTTTGTCGTCAGCCCTGCCTGAATCGCGTCTTTTGAATGGCTGATGTTCGCCGTACAACGGCCTGACGCTGCGATGCCATCTGTGTTGATATCTTCGATGCGATCTTCCGGGAATCCTGTTGTGGTCAAAGAGCGTGGAACCGTCTCCCTCGAAGGATTTCAAGCCTCATTTCCAGCCGAGGCGACTATAGGTATGCCCACATGAGCGCAACGACAAGCAAAAACTCCCGTGCCAGGGCTATCGCGGCATCCAAACAGTTCGCAGTAACGGATTCGCGCCATGATGCGTTTGGAGCCTTTGCTGCCAGGGCCTCTTCCTGGCTGGGCTCCAAGTGGGCCTTTCTCGGAGCGATACTGATCATCGTCATCTGGGCCTGCAGCGGGCCGTTGTTTCATTTCTCTGACACCTGGCAACTGGTGATCAACACCGGCACAACCATCGTGACCTTCCTCATGGTGTTTCTCATCCAGAACACCCAGAACCGCGATGCGAAAGCCATCAATCTTAAGCTGAATGAGCTGATCTATGCCACTGATGCAGCCGGCGACCAGATGCTCGATATTGAAAAACTGAGCGACGAAGAATTGAACAAGATGCAGGCCCGATACGAGCAGATCCGCGCGGAGTGCATTCGGCGGGAAGGGAAGATCTCGCAATCTTGAATCGCACCAACCCTCCCGGCTGAACAAACTCATCCTCTTCTGGTTCCAACAAAAGTGTGCTCATGCATTACCTCCTCGAACCTGTCTGTCTGTAGACTGATCCCACCGAAGATCATCAATGACATTACAACTGGCGACAGAAGGAGACCGGAACCATGCCCGACGATGAATTGCTGGGAGGCAGGAAGCATCATGACGTAGCGCGTAGAGAACTGCTGAAGAGTGCTGCTGCTTTCGGTCTGACTATCACGATGGCGAAGCCGCTTGCAGCATGGGGAGCCGTAGAGGCACACAGCGCGCGTAGCGGACAAACGCTGGCCTATGTGGGGACATACAGCAGTTCCCTCGATAGCGGAGCGGGCAATGGCAAGGGCATTTATCTTTTCGAGGTAAACGATGCAACCGGCGAACTCACGCCGCTGGGTCTTGCCGCTGAGCTGCGTAACGCATCTTGGATCGAGTTCGATCGTTCGCGCAGATTTCTTTACGCACTCAGTGAGGTCGCAGACTTCGGCCGCGGTACCGGATCGGTAAGCGCGTTTGCTGTCGATCGCCCGACAGGCAAGCTGCAGCTGCTCAACACCGTCAGCTCCGAAGGAATTGGGCCTGCCCATCTGAGCCTCGATGCTACCGGCAAGTATCTCTTCGTCGCGAATTATGTCGGGGGCAATGCGGCCGTGCTGCCGATTCACGCAGACGGCACACTGGGCAGCGCGACGGATGTACACCAGGATGAGGGATCGCTCGGAAGCAAGGCGGCGGCGCGCGCGCCTGACGGAAGCTTCGCGATCAGCGGCCACGACAAAACTCACGCGCACATGATTCAGCCTGATCCATCCAATCGCTTCGTGCTGCAGACAGATCTCGCGCAGGATCGTATCTATGTGTGGCGTTTTGACCCGGTAAATGGCAAGCTCGAGCCATCGAGCGCGAATCCCTTTGTAACGCTGCCATCGGGCGATGGCCCGCGCCATTTTGCCTTCCATCCCAATGGCCACTGGATGTATTCGCTGCAGGAGGAGGCGTCGACAATTGTCTTCTTCCACTTCGATCCGTCAACCGGCAGGCTGGTTACGCAGCAGACACTCTCGACATTGCCAAGGGGCTTCAAGGGGACAACCTTCACCTCTGAAATCCTTATCTCTAAGGACGGCCGCTTTATCTACGCAGCGAACCGGCTTCACGATACCATCGCAATCTTTTCGATCGCAGGGGATGGCCGCCTTACCTACATCACCGAAACGTCGACCCTTGGCGACTATCCGCGCTACATCGGCATGCATCCTGATGGGAGATTCCTGTACGCGACAAATCAGAGGAGCGATGCGATTACGGCTTTCAACGTCGATAAGCAGACCGGCCTGTTGCGCTTTACCGGACGGTACACCGCTGTCGGCAGCCCTGCGTGCATCGTCTTTTTGCGCTAGAGTCGAACGTGGAGTTGTTTATGCGCAAAGGAAAATTCTTATTCAAGTTGTTGCCTGGAATTGTAGGCACAGTGTTCACGTTACCCATTTTGGCCCAGACGTCTACCCCGCTTTCCTACGATTGTCATCGCACCTCGAGGCCGATCCATATCGATGGAAAGCTGGATGACGCGGCTTGGCAGAAAGCTCAGTGGACAACCGATTTCGTGGATATCGAGGGCGACAAACAGCCGCGTCCAAAGTACCGGACACGGGTGAAGATGCTTTGGGATGATCACTATCTCTATATCGCCGCGGAACTGGAAGAGCCGGATGTCAAGGCGACTCTGACGCAGCATGACTCGGTGATCTTCCACGACAACGACTTCGAAGTTTTTGTGAAGCCGCTGCCTTCAACAGAGAGTTATTACGAGTTTGAGATCAACGCGCTCAATACTGGCTGGGACCTGTTTCTGCCAAAGCCGTACAGCGAAAATGGCAAGCCCGACAACAGCTGGGATATCGAAGGCCTCAAGACTGCAATATCAGTACAGGGGACGCTGAACAACTCCAGCGATAGGGATCGTGGCTGGACGGTAGAGATTGCTTATCCGCTGGATGCGTTTGCCTCGCGGCAGACCGTGCCGCACCCGCAGCCAGGTACTGTGTGGCGGATCAACTTCAGCCGTGTGGAGTGGACCAAGGGCAAGCCAAAGGAAGACAACTGGGTGTGGTCTCCACAGGGAGTCATCAATATGCATGTGCCCGATCGCTGGGGATATCTGCATTTCGCCGGCAAGCCCAAGTAGAAACCGCCAGGTTTCTACTTGGGCTCGGGGCGTCGTTATTTCTTCATGCGGGAAATTGCCATGGGGCGCGGTAAGGCCGCGAGAGCAGCTCGCTTGCGGCGTTGTCGTTCAGGATCTTCTCGTTCTCAACGTCCCATTGGATCTTCCGCCCCACCAGCATCGATATGAGTCCGAGATGCCCCGGAAGCGTTGAGTGATGCGCTGTTTCTACCGGTGTGATGGTAGGCTTGCGCGATTTGACGCTGTCGAGGAAATTGCGCCGGTGTTCGGATGACTCGTAGAGCTTCACCTTGCGAAGATCTTCGGGCAGCGTGTCACCCTGCAACCACGCTGGATTCGACGCGTCGAATCCAGACCGGTCCACCCAGACCCAGCCGTCTGTTCCGATCCATTTTGTTCCCATGGCGATTGCAGGCGAGCCGCCTGCAATGGTTATGTTTACGTCGCAAGGGTACTTCGTCACTTCCTTACGATATTTGCATTCAATGTGATATTTGCTCGCCGTGTTCCAAACAGCATTCGCAGGCGGGAACTCGGCATGCCCATCGATCTCCGAAGGTCCGGTCGAATCGAATCCCAGCCCCCAGTGTGCGATGTCGCCGTGATGACCGATCCAGTCCATCAGCTGTCCGCCGCCGGTGTTGTAGTTCCAGCGCCAGTTCTGGTAGACACGCGCATCGATGTAAGGCTCGGCCTTCGAGGGGCCAAGCCACATTTCGTAGTCGAAGTTCGGCGGAGGCTGGGTGATCGCCAGGTTCCATGCGGGCGTTCCGGGCACAATCTGGGTTGGGTCACTGATCTTGTCGGGCAACGAAGACAGCCGTTCCAGCAAAGGAGGAACGGTGCCGGGGAAGTCATGGTGACCCTCCGGCAGTCCGATCTCGACACGCACAACATTGCCGATAAGACCGTTGCGGACGATTTCCGCGGCCTTATGAAACACCGGAGTCGACCGCTGCCATGAGCCGGTCTGCCAGATAACCTTATTCTTCTGGACGGCTCTCACGATAGCCTGCTGCTCCGCCACAGTGCGTGCGAGCGGCTTCTCGCCGTAGATGTCCTTCTTTTTCGCCGCGGCATCCGTCGCGATCAATGCGTGCCAGTGATCGGGCACCGCGATCATGATCGCATCGACATCTTTTCTTTCCAGCAGTTCCCGATAATCGCGAAATGCCTTGCAGTCCTGGTTCCCATAGTGCTGGTTGACGGTATTTACCGCTTCCTGCAGGTGATCCTTGTCGAGGTCGCAGGCGGCAACCACCTGGCAGTCTCCCTGCGCCAGGAATGCCTTGGTGTTGGATGGGCCCATCATGCCCCATCCGATTACACCGACCGTGATGCGGTTCGAAGCGGAGGCGCGGCTTGTCTGTGCCTGCTCCGTCTGGGCCCAGACGCTTCCGGGCGCCAGCATCGCGGCTCCCGCTCCCTTTAGAAAAGTACGACGTGTAGGTAGTGCAGCCATGCCTGAATTGGCAAAGTGATTCTTCACTATGGACTCCCGGGTCAAAGTAACTGCTGAAGCGTGCGCACTACGACGTCCCCGCGCAAGCTCGCACATTATAGTCCGGAGAATCTTTCATGAGGAACAGCAAATCGTTGTCCTAAAGGGAGTTCATTCGATACGCAGCGCCTTGACGGGATCGATCGAGGCCGCGCGCCGCGCCGGGATGAGGCCGGCGATGGCAGCCGTCAGCGCGAGCACCGCAATCGCCACAAACATAACCGTCAGGTTCACGCTGGTGATGTCGTAAAGCTGAGACTTCACATAGCGGACGCAGAAGATCGCCACCGGAATGCCGATCGCGAGGCCGGCGACGGTCTGCATCATGGCACCGCGCATAACCCCGGCAACGACGCGGCTGCGCGCTGCCCCCAGCGCCATGCGGATGCCGATCTCCGGAGTGCGCCGGACGACCGTGTAAGCGGTCACACCGTAGAGGCCGATGGCGGCAAGCAGCAAAGCAAGCAGGCCGAAGAGAGAAGTAAGGCGCGCAATGAGGCGTTCATCGATAAAGCGATCGTCGATCTGCTGCTGAAAGGTTTGAAACTTCACGACGGTGAGGTTGGGGTTGATGCTGGCAAGGGTGTCGTCCACGACTTTTTCAAACCCGGCGATGGGGTGAGCGGTCTGGATGACCAGCGCACCGGCGTACATCGATTGATCTTTTTCGAGAGGCTCGTTCGGGTCGCCAATGCTGCCGGCGCGCTGCGTCAGCGGTAGAAAATACATGGCGTGGTTTTTCCAGTAGATGCTGGAATAGGTGGTGTCTTCCACCACGCCTACAATCTGGTGCGCCCCATCCATGCCGGCCTCGCCCGGCCCTGAAAAGCCGAAGCTGTGGCCGATAGGGTTGCGCTTGCCGAAGAACTGCTTGACGAACTCCTGGTTAACCACTGCGACAGGCTGCGAATTCAGCGTGTCATGAAGGGTGAAGCCGCGACCCATCACGACATGGGTGCCAACCGAATCGAAATACTCCGGGGTGCCTTTCACCCAGGATGCGCCCTTATTCTGGTCCGGCTCGCCCTGGATCTTTACGCCCGATCCCCAGTTGTTTGCCTCCATCGGCGTGTAGGTAGCAAGGCCAACCTTGAGAACGCCCGGCAAGCCATGGAAGCGATCCACGATGGTCTGGTAGAGAATCTCAACCTCCGTGTTCTTATAGCCCGCTGCCTGCGGATTGATGTGAGCGATGTAACGGTTCCTCGTGTCCAGCTTCATGTCCGTGTTCTCGGCCTTGTTCAGGCTCTGCACAAAGAGGCCGGCGGCAACCAATAGAACGAGGGAGAGCGCTGCCTGCAGTACGACAAGTGCCCGTTGCAGAAACGAGGCTCCGTGAGCGGTCGTACGCGCGTTCGAGCGCAGCGCCTCCGCCGGATACGTGCGTGCAGCCATCAATGCGGGAGCGAGGCCGAAGAGGACTCCGGTAACCAGCGAAAGCGCAAAGGCAAAGCCGATGACCAGCGGCGATGGCGAGGCTGTTACCGGCATGTTTTGCTGGTTGGGAAAGGCCAGAGCCAGGAGCGCATGCGCTCCGACATAGGAGACGATGAGGCCAAGCAGTCCGCCCATGGCCGAAAGAAGTACGCTTTCCGTAAGGAACTGGCGCACGATACGGCTGCGCTGCGCACCCAGTGCCGAGCGGATGGAAAGCTCAACCCGTCGGCTCATGCCGCGCACCAGCAGCAGGTTGGCGATATTGGCGCAGGCGACCAGAAGCACCATCGCCGCGATCCATTGCAGCAGCTTCAGATGATCCCTGTAACCCGCCTGCATATTCTGGATGCCGCCGCCGCCGGGCGAGAGCACCACATGAGTGCGGGCGAGAGACTGCTTCGCGCGCGGATCGCTATAAGTCTTGAGCGGAGTAAATTCCTGCTTGAGCAGCGCGCTGGTTTTGGCTTGCAGCGCCGGCAGGGAAGTTCCTGGTTTCACGCGGCCGATGATGTAAGCCCACCGGCTGTCGGGGTCATTGAAATAGGGCGCCCCAGTCACGGAATCCATAAGGTTCATGGGAAGAAAGTACTTTGGCGGATTGGTATCGATGCGGTCGCCGTAGAATCCCTTGGGCGCGACGCCGATGATTGTTGCCGGTTTTGTATTGATGTAAAACGAGCTCCCGACAACGCTCGGATCGCCGCCGTAGTCCTGCTGCCAGGCGTCATAGCTCATCACGGCGGTGATGGGAGCGCCCTTCTGGTCGTCGGAGTCGGTGAGCAGGCGTCCCACCTCAGGAGAAAGACCAAAGACTCGGAAATAATTGCCGGAAACGAATGTCCCCATCACAGACTTCGCCACCGTCTGCGGGCCGGCCCGGCGGACAGTGATCGGCCGCCACGCATAACCGGATTCCATCGCTGCCAGTTCCTCGAACTCGGGCAGGTTTTTCTTGAACGTGTAGTACGTGTCGGTGGCGAACAGGGAGTACGCCCCGTTGTCGTCCCAGCCTCCGTTCACGCAGCAGTCGTCCCTGTCGCCGATTCGTATGAGGGTCTTGGGATCCACGACCGGCAGGTTGTGAAGCAGGATCGCATTGACGAGGGTGAAGATAGCCGAATTGGCTCCAATGCCAAGCGCGAGAGTAAGCAGCACGGTAGCCGTAAATCCGGGCGTCTTTCTCATTTGCCGTAATGCGTAACTCAGATCCTGCAGCAGAACTTTCATCGCCTCTCCTTCGCGTACCTGGCCCTGCACAGATAGCAAGCATCTTAAGTGCCACAGTCGTCCTGCGCCACGCACTTCAATAGACAGGCCGTCGATCTTAACGTAACAGCTGCATTTTTTCGTTGCAGGTCTCCCCTCTGCACGCTTCCACCCCGGTCGAAAGACGGTCTGGATGTCCGCAATCGGACGGCCGATTCCATGAATGGACAGTGATTGCAGGGAAGCGCTGACGGAAACCTTTCAGAAGAAAGGCGGTTCCCGTTTCAAATCAGGCCATGAATTTGGCACGCGAAATGCGAAAACGAGGGGCAAATCTGTACAGGGGGGGGCCCTCATGGCAGTTTACGAGCGAACCAAGGACTTCATCTCCGCACCCTTCAGCGCCAGCATTATTACCGAGCGCCAGCGTGCGGGATGGCAAATGATATCGATTGAGTGGAGACGGGAACTGCCCGCCTCCGAGATGCCGAGTGAAGTCAATTCGGATCAGATTCCCTACGGCCTTCGCATCTCCGACGATTGCAAGCGTCTGGAGGTGGACCCCTATGAAAATGCGGTCATGTTGCAGATGATGGACCTGCTGGTGCAGGACTTCTCTTATGCGAGGATAGTCAGCGATCTCAACGAGAGGGGGCTGCGTATGCGAAACGGAGCTCCCTGGGACCGGGTTTCTGTCTTCCAGATGATGCCCCGTCTTATCGAAGCGGGACCGCGCCTGTTCGCCGACGATCGGTGGCGGGAGCTGCAGAAACACTCAAGCCCGGGCGATCCGGGTAATCGATACTAGTCCCGCCCGGCTCGGCAGAGGCAGCTTCGCATCAAGGCTGGGTGCGGAATAATCTCTTGTACTCGAAGTACATGCTCGCTCTCCAGGTCAGGATCATGCCGAAGGCGAGAATGAAGAACAGCCCTGCCGTCTGCTGCAGCGAGATGATCCGTCCGATATAGTCGCGTGCCAGGTAACGGACGGCGGCAAGCACCAGCACAACCGCGAAGAAAATCTTCGAGCGGCGCATCAGTACCGTCTCTCCCTCGAGAACCAGGCGCGAGGTGCGGATCAGGGGATAAGAGAGCAGCAGAGACCCGATAAGAAACGCCCCCAGCGCCCAGGTCAGGGGCACTCGAAATGCGGGCACGAAAAACATGGAGAAGCCTGTCGCCATACCCAGCGGAGGAATGACGATTGTCTTCATGGTGACGGGGCGACGGCCTTCGCGCAATCGCCAAAGCAGCACGGCAAAAAGGCCCAGAACGGCGCCGACAGCGGATGTACCCGGAGCAAACAGCATTTCCTCCTATAGTACCTGCCATCCCCTCGGTTCGCGTGAGCTGCCCGTAAGCCGATCTTCTCGGCTACAGGCCCCAGTGCTACGATTGCCGGGTGTTCAACTTTGGCAAACCCAAAACCGCGGGCGACTGGATCGTCCATGTCATCGGTGCTCTCATCGCACTCTTCCTGATCTGGTGGCTGCTGCACTTCATTCTCGGCATCTGAGGTCGTTCTTAGCCGTGAACTGAAACTGCGCTGCCCGGACTTCGCATCCAAGTGTCCGAGCGCCCCTGGCGACGCCAATCGGATCACGAGGAGAATCCCCATGTCTGAACAAAAGAAGTGTCCCCATCCAGCCTGCAGCTGCATTCTTGGAAAGGGCCAATCCTATTGCAGTGCCTATTGCGAGGGCGCAAAGGGAACGACAACCGTCCTCTGCGAGTGCGGACATGCCGGCTGCAAAGGCGAAGCCCTGAAATCGTAGTTCGTTCCTATCGCTTCTGCCACCACGCGGCGAGAAACGGTTCTGCCGGCTCGGTGGGTTGCCCCGGAAGGGGCGACCACAGCGGCAGGCCGCGTTCTGCTGCCAGTGCTGTCATGCGATCTATCGGTTGCCGCCATCCGTGGAGAGCAAGGTTGAACAGGCCCCAGTGGATCGGCATCAGCAAACCGGCGCGCTCCGCACCACCCAGCGAAGCATAAGCATCCGCCGCGGCATCCGGCCCCAGATGGATGGACGCCCACGCAGCATCGTAGGCTCCGATTTCCAGCATCGTGAGATCGAACGGCCCGTACTTCGCTCCGATCTCTGCGAAGCCCGGCCACGGCCCCGAGTCCGCTCCATAGAAGACGCGGTGACTGCTGCCTTCGAGAACATAAGAGCCCCAAAGCGTTGTGAAGCGGTCCCCAAGCGTGCGGCCCGAGAAGTGACGGGACGGCACGCAGTTTATCGTCAACTCTGCGCCGGAATTCTCTCCCGTGATAGTGACGTTCTGCGTCCAGTCCAACTCCGTGATCCGTCCTGCCGGAACGCCAAAGCGGCCCAACAGCTTGCCGACGCCCAGGCCGGTGACCCAGCGCGTGCGCGAGAGCGCCGGCATTCGGCTCAAACGCGCGATCGTGCGACGGCCGAGGTGATCGTAGTGATCGTGCGAGATAAGTACCGCATCCAGCGGCGGCAATTCCTCGAGCGCGATTGTGGGCGCGAAGAAACGTTCCGGCCCCACCCATTCAAAGGGAGCTGCACGCCGCTCCCACACCGGGTCTACCAGCACGCGTAAACCGTCGATTTCGATCAGGGAACTCGAATGGCCGAACCATGTCACGCGCAGGCCTGAGACCGGCGGCTCGTTGTAGATGCGCCGATCCGTATGAAACGGTCCGAGCCTGGACTTCGGTTTGGTCTCTTCCTTGTTGCTGAGATACCTGGGGAGGGTATCGAGCATCACTCGCAAGGAGCCGACGTCGGTCGGGATGGGATTCTGGAAGTGCTTGCCTGTTCTGCGCGCGGGATGGAGAAGGGTCATGGACGTCTGGTTTGATGGCCCAGGCCCCCCTCGCGATTCAGCTCCTGATACTCAATCAGTCCTGAGGGCCCGTATCGGATCGATCGAAGCAGCGCGGCGCGCCGGAAGGAAAGCCGCCACCGATACACAGAATGCCAGCAACAAAATCGCGCCTGCAAATGCCAGCGGATCGTAAGTATTCACCTCGTAAAGCAGTCTGGCCATAAAGTGGCTTGCAATCAGCGCCGCCGGAATACCCATCGCAAGGCCCAGCAGGAGCTGCCAGAGAGCGCCTCGCAGCATCATGGCCACCACCGCGGGACGGGCCGCACCGAGCGCCATGCGTATCCCGATTTCACTGGTCCGGCGCACCACGAAGTACGACATCACTCCATACAATCCCACCGACGCCAGCAGCAGCGCCAGAACTCCGAAGGAGGTGGTGAGTCTAGCCAGAAGCCTGTCCTGGTTGAAGTTTCCGGCTACCTCGGACCCGTATGTGCTGAAGTGCGTCACAGAAAGATTGGGATCGATAGCCGCAACTGTTCTGCGTGCGAGAGCCTCCGCATCCGGAGGAGCCTGCAGGAAGTCGAGGATGATGAAGTTGAGAAACATGGAGTTCTTCTCGGCTGCGTCCGCATCGGGCTTCTTGTACCCAGGAAACTGCTGTGACATCGGGCGGAGAAAGAGGGGAGGCGTCTCGCGACGCGGGTCGGTCATCTTGAAATCTGCAAAGACACCTGCGATTTCGAACATGCCCGAATACTCAGTCGAGCTCACGCCGAAATGTTTGCCGATAGGGTCCTGGTTGGGAAAGAAGTGTCTTGCGAAAGTCTGATTGACCAGCACCACCTGCTGCGAGGTATTGGTGTCCTGCGTCGTGAAGTTGCGGCCACGCACGATCGGTACGCCGATGGAATCGAGAAAGTGCGAGTTGGCGCGGTTCCAGATCGAAAAACACGGATCATTCGGGCCCGGCGCTGGATGACCTTGCAGTGTCACGCAGGAGCCCCACATATTGCCGCCCAGTGGGATATAGCGGACGATTCCGACATTAGCCATACCCGGCAATGCCGCGAAGCGACTTTCTATCTCGCGGTAAAGCGCAGGGAGGCGATCAACCGTATAGCCCACACCGCCGGGATCGATGGTCGCGATGTAGCGGTTTGCAGTGCTGAGGCCAAAGTTCTGATGTTCCAGGTTACGCAGCGATCGGGTCATGAGTAGTGCGCCCGCCAGCAGGATCATCGATAAGGCAACCTGCAGAACAACCAGCGACCTTTGCGGCAGCGACGAGCGGTCCACCGTCGACCGGTTCGCCCCGCGAAGCGCATCGGTAGGCTGCGTATGCGACGACAGCCATGCAGGAGCCGTTCCAAAAACAACGCCGGTAAGAATCGAGACGAGGAACGCAAACGCCAGCACCGCCGGTGAAGGAACAGCCTGAACGGGCATATTCTTGGCGGTAGGAAAGGCAAGAGCCAGCATCGCATGCGATCCGGCATAAGCGACCGCCAACCCGGCTGCTCCGCCGATCAGGCTGAGCAAAACACACTCGGTAAGAATCTGGCGGATAACCCGGCGTCGCGATGCGCCGAGCGCCATTCGAATAGCCACATCGGCGCGCCTTGCCGTGCAGCGCGCCAGCAGCAGATTGGCAATGTTGGCGCAGGCGATGAGAAGGACTATCGTCGACAGGATCATCATCAACCGCAGGCCCATGCCCGTCTGCTCTTGCAGCTTCTGAATGCCGCCGCCCGCGGGCGCCAGCACGACATGCTGCCGCGGAATCACAGCGCTTCCACCATGAGCGGAGTATGTAGGACGGGTAGCCAGCCACTGCCGCAGAACCACCGAAAGCTTCGCCTGCAAGGCTCCAATATGGACTCCTGGACCCACCCGCCCCAGTGCATAGAGCCATAGCTCATCATCATCCATCAGGGAGGAGTTGGCGCCCTCGAGAGTGACTTCGTCCGCCAGAGGCATCCAGAAATCAGGCGGGTTGATAATGATGCGATCGCCAAAGAAGCCGGGCGGGGCGATGCCCGCTACGATGAATGGCTGCATCTGCACATACACGGTCGAGCCGACGATGGCAGGGTCTGCGGCAAAGTCCGCCTGCCAGGTTTTGTAACTCAGAACAAGCGTTGGCGCTGCTCCGGGCCTGTCGTCGTTCTCGTCGAAAACCCGTCCTGCATATGCGCCTACGCCGAGCGTGGCAAAGTAGTTGCCGGAAACGTATTCGCTGCGCATCGGCCGTGCCGGTTCAGCTCCTCTGCGCACGCTGAAGCCGTTACCTCCCGCCTCGACCGCAGCCAGTTGCTCAAACTCCGGAGCAGCCTGTTTGAGATGAAGATAGAGGTCGTTAGAAAAGAGATCGAAATCGCCGTCGTCGTTCTGAAAGCCGTTGTAATAGCAGCAATTGTTCCTGTCTCCGATGCGATAGAGGCGCGAAGGATCGCTTACCGGCAGGGAACGCAACAGGATGCCCTGCACCAGAGTGAAGATAGCAGTGTTAGCGCCAATGCCGAGCGCAAGCGTAAGCACCACGGTGAGGGTAAAGCCGGGGTTCAAGCGCAATTGACGCAGTGCATAGCGGAGGTCCTCGATCAGCAGCTCCAGCCGCAGCCATCCCCACTGTTCTCGCGTCGCATCGGCAACCAGCGGTACATTTCCGAATTCGTGCATCGCCGATTCGCGCGCATCCGAAGGTGATTGCCCGCGCGCTACACGGTCCGCAATCGCCATCTGCAGATGGCTCTCGATCTCATCCTTCAAGTCCGATTTGCGCTGCAAAAATCGAAAAAGTCTCACGTGCTCACCTCGTATCGCCTGGGATGTAGATCATCTACATCATGGGTGTAGACAATCTACCACCCAGTCAGGAAATCCGGCAAACCAATTCCAGAGACATGAATGAAGAAGCAAGCGGCGTTACATGCCCTCGCATCGCTCCGCACCTGAAGTCGAAAGTTTTGGGGAGAAAAATAAACAGGGGCGTCAGCGTATGAAGGAACCGGCAGCAGGCCCTATGCATGTCTGAATTTGGGAAGGAGCTGCGGTGCAGCCGGCCGGCTGGCGAGGCTGCACCATGGTGTCGTTACCTGGCTGCCAGCAGCTACTTGCCCTGAAGCAGGAGGGCCAGCGGAGCAAGCGGGCCGACCGGCCAGAACTGGTACGTTGCATAACCTCCGGCTACGAGCGGCATGCCGTCCACAGCCGAAGTGGCTTCTTCAACCGATTCCGTGTTCATAAGGAAGATCGGTCCTGTGTCCTTGCGGAACCAGAACTGCTCGATCTGCCCCTCCAGATACATCTTCAGTGTGTGGGGAACTTCCTTCGGCATAATTTCCGCGCGCTGTTCCGGTGTCAGGGGAGCGTTGAGTGTTCCGATTGCCATGACCTTCATGATGATTCTCCTCTTCGCATCCTTACGATGGATGACAAGAGTAAATCTAGCCAATCAGGCCTCGGGATGGTATCGTCGTAAACGACAATATCAATGTCATTTACGCCATGAAAATACTCGTGCTCGCGCTGGAAGGTTTATTCGATACAGGGCTCACCGTTACACTTGATGCATTCTCGACTGCAAACTCTCTTGCTGCGAAGCTGATGGGCGGCTCTCCGCGATTCGACGTTACCGTCGTTGGCGTGCGACGGCGGGTTCGATCAGGATTGGGGCTGACGATCCCCGTGCGAGCCATTACCTCGAGTATGAAGCCGGACTGGATCGTCGTTCCTGCTCTCAAGGCCACAACTCCCGTCACCCTTGCGGCCGCGCTTGAAAGGCGCGATGTGATCGACGCCAAGCAGCAGTTGCTGAATTGGCATGCGAAGGGTGTGCGTATCGCTGCATCCTGCATCGGCACATTCCTCCTTGCTGACGCAGGTCTGCTCGATTACAGGCAAGCGACGACGACCTGGTCACTGGCGCCATTCTTTCGCCAGCGCTATCCGCATGTGCAGCTCGACGAGTCGCGCATGCTTGTGACATCGGATGTGGGAATCACTGCAGGCGCAGCGATGGGGCATCTCGATCTCACTCTGTGGCTGATACGTCAGGCAAGCCCGGAACTTGCAGGACTTGTCTCGCGCTATCTGCTCGCCGACCTGCGGTCGTTTCAGGCTCCCTACATCATTCCGAATCACCTTGCGCAGGCTGATCCGCTGATCTCCCGCTTCGAGCGCTGGGCCAGGGAACACCTGAAGGATGGTTTCTCCCTTCAGGATGCCGCAAAAGCCCTGGCAACCAGCGCCCGCACATTGCAGCGGCGCTGTGACGCAGTGCTCGGAAAATCGCCGCTGGCTTACTTTCAGGATCTCCGGGTGGAGCATGCGCAGTCCCGTCTGCACGGCAACGATCACGATGTAGAGACCGTTGCCGCCGAAGTCGGATACGCTGATGGCGCGACCTTGCGAACACTGTTGCGCCAGCGGCTGGGCAGGGGAGTTCGCGACCTTCGCTCCGATCTGCGCTGACACACAGGAGACATATCGTCAGACGATCGTTTGAACCCAGCGGCTCCGCCAGGCGGGCGCTTCAAATGGATCGGCGAAGTACTGCGTCTCGTGCATCACCCTGCCGTTACGAAATTCCATGATGCTTACCGTATATGCCGGTTTTCCCTGGTAGGTGATCATGTATTCGGTGATCCAGAGATCGCCTCTCCCGACGATCCGCCTGACCTCGAAACCTGACGGCTTACCAGGATGGTGACTCCGTAAAGCCTGCAGGTTGCTTCGCCCGACTATCCGCTCTCCCGACTGCGGATAGTCGCAAACGGCATCGTCTTCGTAGATATCGTGTTCCGCGTCCGCATCGCCATCCGCCGACGCGCGCCAGTGCCGGTCCAGCGCCCTGCGTATCTCTTCATCCTGCGTCGATGTTTCTGTCTGCTGTTCGTTCTTCATGCCGCTTCACCTCGTGGAAAACAATCCCGGAGAGCCCGGCAACATTATGTCCGTTTGCGGAGACGGATGCCTGCCGAAGACAAAAAAAGAGGCCGGCGGATTCGCCGGCCCCTGTTCCATCTTTGCTGCTAGAACGAGTACCGCAGTGAAATCTGCTGGATTCTCGGCTGACTCAGTGTGTGCGTGTAGGCGCCCAGGTTGCCCTTGCCCACCGCGTTCTGGAGCGATGTGACCGGGTTGGTATCGAACCGCACCGAATTCGTAACGTTAAAGACCTCCCAATCGAAGCGCAGACTCTGCGCATTTGTGATCTTCCACGTCTTCATCAGTCCGCTGTCGATGCCGAAATAGCCATCGCCACGATACTTGTTGCGCTCACCTACTTCACCCGGCAGCGGATATCTCAGGGGCGACTGGCCCGTATCCGCCAAACCAGAGATGCCGGCTACGAGCGTCGTGGGGTCAGGGAAAGCATCCGGAATGCCGCCTTTCAGGATGGTCTTCTTCGGTGCGAGCTTGCCGAGTTTGCGTGTTTCGATGGTCATGCTTTGCTTGGGCCATGCAGTCATCCATCCGCCAGAGATCTGCAGGCTGAACGGCAGTCCGCTCGTCCAACGGCCAAGACCATTCAACTGCCATCCCCCAAAGATGCCGTTCACGATCTTGTTGCCCGAGTTGAGAAAGCGTTGCCCGCTTCCGAAGGGCAGCAGATAAACCGCATCGGCCGTCACGATGTGAGTGGTGTCGAAGTCGGCTACTCCCTTGTTCAATCGCGGATTGAAGGAGTTGATCAGCACCCCTGTCGATGCGTCGGCTGTCGTGCCGATCGATGTGCAACTGGTACAGGTTCGTTCCGTGTCCGAGCCGATATCGATCGCACGCGAGAAGGTGTAGCTGAAGTCGGTTTGCAATCCATGGGACATCGCGTGGTGCAGCATGAGCTGCGCGGCATGATAGCTGCTGTATCCGATGGTGCTGTCAGCATAGAGTGAGCTGAAGGCCGCGTTGTAATAGCGATACAGCTGCCCTCCGCAACCCGGTGAACAGAGCGTGTCCATCAGGTTAAGGTCGTCGGTCGCGTTCAGAGGCTGCGCTGCGTACTGGTTGTAGATGTTCTGCGTGGCCGAGTTGCCGGCCTTGCAAACGGTTGCGGGGCAGGCAATCTTCGCGTTAGGTGAGCCCTTGGCGCCGGCCGCATCCGGGAAGAGATCTTCCCAGTACGGAATCTTGGCAACATTGGCCGTTGGAACCTTCGCGTAGGCCTGTTTTTCAAGCAAGGATGCAGCGGTGAAGTAATCCATGCCGCCGTTCGGATCGACAAGATCCAGGGGCATGCCAAGGTCGCGCTGTACGATCAGGTGGCGGCCAAGGCGGCCTACGTAAGCGCCCTCCACGGTAAATCCCTTCGGCAGTTCATGCTGAATATCGAGATTCATCGTGTAGGAATAAGGCGTTTGCAGCTTGTCATCCATGGCCCAGGCAAATGCCTGGCCGGAAGCCGGCGGCGAGTACGGGTAGGTGATCTTCTGCGCCGGGTTGGGAAGAAGGCTGGGAGGCAGAATATCCGGAGAATAGCTTGGCAGTGTCGTGGCGCTGGTGAAGCGAGGAGCCGTATCCGGGCTGAAATAGCCGGCCGGCGTAGACTCCGAACCGCCAAGTCCGTAAGACCCCAGCTGCGAGAAGTTGCGTACCAGGCCCTCCCCGAAGTGGTCGAAGAACAGGCCGAAGCCGGTGCGGATCGTAGTCTTCTCGCTGAGCGCATACGCGATGCCGATACGCGGAGAGAAGTTCTTCCAGCTCATGGGGAAGAACGGCTTGGCGTGGTTAGCCTTGCCCGAGGGCGAGAATGTAAAGTTCGGCTGATCGACGATGCCCTTGGCCGCCTGCGATACGCGGTTTTGGGCCCAGTCATGAAGATTGATGGTCGGCTGCACCTGCTGGCCATTGACTTCGTAAGGCGTCTGCAGGATGGTGTGCCGGATTCCATAGGTGAGAGTGAGCTTCGGGGTGGCGCGCCACTGATCCTGGAAGTAATACTCCAGCTCGTTTGCCTTGAAGTGCCGCCCGATCAGGCTTCCCACAGGCAGCAGGCTCGCAGAGCCATCCCTGTTGTTGTAGTACTGGTAGGCGATCGACTCGGAGGCGACGACGCCTGCCATGCCCATGGCCAGGCTGCTGTAAGAAGATCCGAAGGACGAGAGCACCGGGGCGAAACCCGCTGCCTTGCCCTCCGGTGACGCCGGATCGAGGGTCTGACCGGTGTTCGAAATAGCGTCGAAATTTTCGCCGGAGTTCGCGGAGGCAGAGCTGTAAGACTTGGCATCCGTAGCGATGCTGTCCTTCACGATGCGGTAGTTCGCACCGAACTGAAAGGTATGCGTCTTATGAGTCCAGGTGACGTCGTCGATGAGGTTGTAGAAAGGAACCTGGACGATCTGGCTGCGTGCGGTTGAGAAGGGAAGTCCAATGACGGTCGGGGTGACGTAGCTCTGCTTGCCTGGCCCCTGGTCAGAGTAGCTCTGCCTCGTATAGCCGAAGCGGGCGTCGTTAATCAGGTTGTTCGAAAGCATCCACGTCTCGCCTACTCCAAAACCTTTCGTGCCGTCGCTATGCGTGTCCTGGGGAAGCTGCGGCAGAGGTGAGAAAAATCCTGGCGCGCCCGATGTCGGAAACAATGGCGGCGAGAGCTGCTTGTCATCCTGCAGGTTGCCGCGCGCGAAGAGGCGATTCTTCTGGTTGATGACCCAGTCGAACTTCACGATACCGGTATTGAGCGTTGTGGGATTTGGTGCAGACCATGTAAATCCCTGCGTGTTGTAAGAGTCGCCACCCGTCGTATTCGGCAATGGAAACTGCTGCGCCAGCGCGAGGACGTAGGGATCGAGACCATGCCCCCAGGGGCAGCTCGCGCTGCAGTTCGGATCCAGTTGCGCGAACTGCGACGGAGTGAGCTGGGCAAGATAAGTGCCCGGACCGACAGACCCTGCTACGTTGGAAGCAGATGCGTCTCCGGTTGTGTATTGAAGCAGGCCGCTGCGCAATGCCTGGCTTGGAACCACGTTTGTGACCTGCTGGTTCTCTGCCGTGCGCTGGCTCTCATAGTTGCCGAAGAAGAAGAGTTTGTCCTTGAGAATCGGACCGCCAACAGCTACTCCAAAGGTATTGCGAATGAGCTTTCCGGCGCGGTTCGGGAGATTCTCTTTGAACTGCGATTGCTTGTTGAACCAGTCGTTGGCCGAGAGATCGGTGTTGCGGTTGTACTCGTAAAGACTGCCTGTGAACTTGTTGGTTCCGGACTTGGTCACCACGTTCACCTGTGCGCCGGAGGTGCGGCCCGACTCTGCGTTGGAGCCGGTCGTCGTTACACGAAATTCGTCTACTGAATCCAGCGTCGACCGCAGCACGCCATTGAATGCCAGCCCTGTGACCTGGTCGTTGTTGTCGAGGCCATCCAACGTGACGTTGCCCTGGTCGGATCGCGCGCCTGAGACCACACCGCTGCGGCTGTCTTCAGCTGCCTGCGTCAGGTTATGCCCAAGGTAGAGCACACCGGGCTGCAGGCTCAGAAGATCGGGCACATTGCGGCCTTCCATCGGCAATGCCTGCACGGTGGCATTGTCGACCGCGTTGCCGATCGTTGCGTCGGTCGTGTTCAGTGCAGAAGCGGTGGCGACCACGTTTACGGTGGTGCTGTCGGAGACGACCATCGAGAAGTTGATCGTTGCCGGCTGTGCTACCAGCAGCTCAACGATCTTCTCCTGTTTCCCCATGCCTGCCGAACTCGCCGTGATGGTGTAGGTGCCTGGCACAAGCTGAGGGAACTGGTATTCGCCCTTCTCATCGGTTGCCATGCTCTGGTGAACAGTCGCAGCCGCATTGCTGAGCTCTACTGTGGCATTCGGGATGATTGCCCCGCTCACGTCCGTTACGACGCCGCGCACCGAGGTGGTTGTCTGCTGTGCGGACAAAAGGCAGGGGAGGAAAAACAGGGCAATAAAACAGAGACAGTTACAAATCCGGCGCATGCAGGTCATTACAGTCTTGGCCTCCGGGCAGAGTGGGATATGGACTAGAAAGTGGTGATACCGGGCAACGATTCCTCCAGCCCACCGTGTCCGGCGTACGGAGTGGAGATCGTTAATAGCCTTCAACCATCCGGCTGAAGGGGATGTCAGGTTGTGCGTTGGCCAAGATCATGGCACGAAGAAAAAATCGGCCAAAGCGAAAAGGTGCGAAATAAGGCCAGCCTTTTCGGGGCGATTAATGAAAGGTTATTTCGCTCTATTTCGCTTGTGAGCCGTTAGCGGTCGTTTTAGCCTGAGCCCGGTAACACAAACAGTGACAAATGATTGCGGGGCTTGCGCCGGTTTCAACCGGAACGGGAGAACTGCGCCCGTTGAGGAATCCGCGCTTCACATGTGTCCACATCTGCCGAGGTTTTGAAATGATCACAATGACACGAAGGACATTTGCGCGCGGAGCTGCCGCTGTCCTGGCGGCACAGTCGACACGCGGTGTCCGGCGGCTGATTGCGGAAGATACCTCGAGCGATCCCGCATCCATGACTCTCGCCGAGGCCAGCGCACGCCTGCGTACCGGCAGCATCACCTCTGTTCAGCTCGTGCAGTCCTGTCTCGATCGCATCGATATCTACGGGCCGAAGCTCGACTGCTTCATCACCGTTATGCGGGAGCAGGCTCTTGCCCAGGCAAAGATCCTCGATGCGGAGCGAAAAGCAGGGAAGCTCCGCGGTGCATTGCACGGTATTCCGGTCGCATTGAAAGACAACATCGATACCGCCGGGACCCGCACCACTGCGGGCAGCGGCGTCTTCCAGTACCGTGTGCCAGACGAGGATGCGCCGGTCACCGCGCGTCTGAAAGCAGCCGGGGCCATCATTCTCGGCAAGACCAACCTGCACGAGTTTGCGATGGGAGCAGGCGAGGCTTCGTTCTTTGGCCCTGCGCGCAATCCCTGGGCACTCGATCACAGCACAGGTGGTTCTTCCTCCGGGTCGGGCGCGGCGATGTCGGCCGACCTCTGCTACGGAGCGCTGGGGACAGATACCGCCGGCTCCATTCGCATTCCCAGTTCGTATTGCGGAATCGTCGGCATCAAGCCGACCTATGGTCTCGTGCCCATCCGAGGCATCGCGCCGCTCGCCGTATCGCTTGACCACTGCGGGCCGATGACGAAATGCGTCGAAGACGCAGCCATCATGCTGAATGTTCTGGCTGGATACGACAAGCTCGACATCACCAGCGTCGATCACCCCAGGGAAGACTACGTGGCGGGAATGAAGCAGCCAGTTGCGGGTTTTCGAATCGGCGTTCCCATCGGTGCTTTCGACCAGGCCAGCAGCGAAGTAGAGGCAGCGGTTCGGGCAGCAATCGCCGTGATCGCCGGCATGACCAAAGGAGTGAAGGAGGTCAGCCTTCCCGCCCCCAACGATGTTGCGTATCAGAACTTCGCAAAGTTCGGCGAAGTCTTCGCGTACCACGAACAGTTCTACAAGCTGCAATCCGCGCGCTACCAGGCAATCGACAGAAAGCGCCTCGAAGACAACGAAGCTAATCACCCCCGCGCCGAAGATTACATTCGCATGCGCTGGGAGCTGGAGACGCTGCGCCGCACGGTCGACGACGCATTTACCGACTTCGACCTGGTCGTCCTGCCCACGATGAAGACCCCCGCGCCGCCTCTGGACGAGCTCATCCGTCGCGACCTGCAGACCATCGCCGGAACGGTTTCGTCGAGCATACCGAGCACTGCATCCGAAGTCGGAACGTACAACGCATACGGCGTGCCCTCGCTCTCGATTCCATGCGGATTCAGCAAGGAAGGGCTGCCCATCGGAATGATGATCTGCGGGCCGCATTTCTCCGAGAGCAAGGTCTTCGCGCTGGCTCACGCCTATGAGAAGGCAACGCAATGGCACACGAAAAAGCCGCCGGTCACTCCACAGACGACAGTGCCTGAGCTGATGACCCACCTCTGATTTTCTTTGCTGCAATGAACGACCGACCGTTGAGAAGGAGCCCCAGACGATGAAGATGACGCGACGTGATTTTGGATTGCTCGCCGGAACCACCCTGCTTGCAGAAGCCCTGCGTGGAAAGACCTACGCATTTGCGCAACCTCCGGACGTGGATCCTGCTTCACTGCCGTTTCTTTCCCTGACCGAAGCTTCGGAGAAGATTCACAGCAAGTCGGTGACGTCGACACAACTCGTCAAGGCCACGCTGGATCGCATCAACGAGCTGAACCCCAAGGTCAATTGCTACGTCACCGTCATGGCGAAGCAGGCGCTCGCCCAGGCGGAGCAGCTCGATGCCGAGCAGAAGGCAGGCAAGTTTCGCGGGCCGCTGCACGGCATCCCCATCGCGCTCAAAGACAATATCGATACCGCCGGCGTGCGCACCACTGCTGCCAGCCCTATGTTCAAAGACCGCATTCCCACGGAAGACGCGGACATCGTGCGCCGCCTGAAGGAGTCCGGTGCGATCATCATCGGCAAACTGAACCTGCATGAGTTCGCGTTAGGTTGCACGGGCGATATCTCCTACTTCGGCCCCACCCGCAATCCATGGAACCTGGCTTATGTCACCGGCGGCTCTTCCGCTGGCTCCGGCGCTTCCATGGCGTCCAGCATGGGGTACGGGGCTCTCGGGACAGATACTGGCGGCAGCATCCGCGTCCCCTCCTCGTGGTGTGGCATCGTCGGTCTCAAGCCGACGACGGGGCTCGTCTCCATCCGCGGCATCATTCCGTGCGTTGCCGATCTCGATCACTGCGGCCCCATGGCGCGCACGGTCGAAGACGTGGCAATGATGCTCGGGCAGATGACAGGCTACGACCAGCTCGACATCTTCAGCGTCGAAAGCACTCCGCAGGATTACGTCAAGCAGATGAAGCAGCCGGTAAAGAGCTTCCGTCTGGGCACGCCTGCCTCCTTCTACGATCACGTCGATCCCGAAATCGACGCGGCGATCAAACAGGCTCTCGAAGTGCTGACCGGACTGACTGCTGGTGTCACCTCGAGCGCTCCGCTATGGGAGTACCAGCCGGGCAGTGGTGCGGGCGACTCGGAGTTCTACCATCACGACCTCATCGAGAAATACGGCCTCAACTACATGCCGCCGATACGTCAGCGCTTCGAGAAGATGGAGAACCCTGCTCCCGGTGTGAAGGTGGCAACTGCCGCGGACGCGGCGCGCGCCCACCAGACGCTCCTGACGACCAGGCGCATGATCGATTCCTCCTTCAAGGACTTCGACCTGGTAGTGGTTCCGACCACACGGCAAAAGGCTCCGAAGATCAACGATTCGCTCGCACGCGAGATGGCTGGCATCGGCACTCCAGGCGGAGAAGGCAAGAGCGGCAAGGTCTACGACTGGTTCGATGGATCCAGCGGCTGCTCGAACACCTCGCCGTTCGATGCGTATGGTGTGCCCGCAATCTCACTGCCCTGCGGCTTTACATCGGAAGGCATGCCCATCGGCATGATGATTGCCGGGCCGCACTTCTCCGAGGGCAAGGTTCTGGCACTCGCCTACGCCTATCAACAGGCAACCGAGTGGCACAAGAAGCGGCCAACGCTGAGCGCAAGCATGGCAGTGCCGCCGGTAGTTGAGACAAAGCAGCCGAGTGCGGATGAGAAGAAATAGCTAAGCAACAGGCCGGTCGATCGCGTCCAGGGTAAACGCCGCACCCTGATCGGTGCGGCGGGATGCCGAACTGCCTGAGCGATTGAAGAGAAACCAGGTCAGGACGACGCTCGCAAGAATCGCTGTCGCTCCGGCAAGCTGCTGGCTTGAAATGCGCTCATGGCCAACCGTGATGCCGATCAGCAGGGCGACGATGGGATTGATGTAGGAAGAGGAGGCAATTCGTGAAGCAGGTTCGCGGCGGATCAGCCAGTGAAAGGCTGCGAAGGCAATCGTGGAACCGCCAACAACGAGATACAGCATGCTCCAGATCACCGGAGTGCTGCGCAGGGACGCCAGAGCCGGCAGGTGCCGCCACTCCGACAGCATGCATGAAAGGATACCGAGCAATGCCCCGGCAAAGACCATCTGGAAACCACCTGTCTGCAGATACGACTCCGGAAGATCGATGCGCTTGAGGGCTATGGCCGACATCGACCATGAGAAGGAGCTGAACAATATCGCAGCGATCGCAATCAGCGAAACCGGCTGCTCCTGTGACGAGGAAGTTTTGGAAAGACAGAAGATGCCGGCCAGCCCCAAGGCAAGCAGAGAAAGCATGACAGGACGCAATCGCTGCGTACGCAGGATGAGGGATTCACCAAGATAGGTCCAGAGAAAGTTGGTGGAGGTGAGGACGGCTACGACCCATGAAGCTACGCGCGTCTCAGCCCAGAAGACCGGCGCAAATACAAGAAAGATGAGGCTGGCCCCGGTGAGCGCGCAATGCCACAACTGTCTGAGGGTGGGCAGTGGCGGATGATGCCGGCAGAAACCCAGCAGCAGCAGCAGCAATCCGCTCGCGGAGTAACGAACAGCTGCAGCGAGAACCGGAGGAATCGCATGCACGAGAATCCGGATCGCAAAATAGGAGCCACCCCACAGCACGAAAACAGCGGCGTAGGCAGCCACGCGCCTGAGTTTCATGCCGAATTCTAGCAATGAACCAGTCGTTTGCAACCAAATTTACTTCACTCCCCACATCATTAGCGTTCACAGACAAGGAGACATTTCCCGAGATGCCACTCAATCGCCGCGAATTCGTTCTTATGAGTGCAGGCGCGGCCGCCCTGCAGATTACTGGTCCTGGCTCATCTGCCTTCGCAATGAAATCTCCGGCGGGAGCAGATGACCTGCCGTCCCTCACTCTCGCCGAGGCCTCGCGCCGCATTCATGCGCACGAGGTTACATCTGTCGCACTGACACAGGCCCTGCTCGATCGCATCAGTATCTATAACCCCAAGGTCAACGCTTTCATCACCGTGCTGCACGAGGAAGCACTCTCGCAGGCGGCAGCCCTCGACGCGGAGGCAAAGTCGGGCAAGTTCCGCAGCGCGCTGCACGGCATTCCGATTGTTCTCAAGGACAACATCGATACCGCCGGCATCCGCACCACGGCGGCGAGCGAAGTGTTCGACGATCGGTTTCCGGACGATGACGCTGAGGTGGTCGTCCATCTCAAGGCCGCGGGTGCGGTCATCCTCGGCAAGGCCAACATGCATGAGTTCGCGGCAGGCGGATCGTCCGCGTCTACGTACTTCGGCCCGGTGCGCAATCCCTGGGCGCTCGACCATATCCCTGCAGGCTCATCGGGTGGCTCGGCCGCTGCGGTCATTTCAGATCTCGCATATGGCGCGCTGGGCACCGACACAGGCGGATCGGTACGCATGCCCGCGTCTTATTGCAGCATCGTCGGATTGAAGCCTACATACGGACTCGTATCGATACGCGGCATCGTTCCGCTTACCTACTCGCTCGACCACTGCGGTCCCATGACGAAGACGGTCGAAGATGCGGCGCTGATGCTGAACCACATGGTCGGCTACGACAAGCACGACGTCGCCAGCATCGACGTTGCGAAAGAGGATTATGTCGAGTCGATGAAGCAACCGGTCTCCGGTCTGCGTCTGGGCATTCCACGCGCGCCTTTCTACGACCTCCTCGATGAAGAGGTTGCAAAGGCTGTCGAAGCTGCCATCCAGGTGCTTACGAAGATGGTCAAAAGCGTGAAGGAGTGCCATCTGCCCGGCACCTCAGGATTCAATGCACTGTCTTTGACCGGCGAGCGCGAGGCCTATCACATCGACCTGATGCGAAAGAACTCCATGCGGTATTCGCTCGGCGTGAAGCAGAGCTTCGAGAGCGCTGAGAAGAAGATGAACGATATCAGCGATGAGCCCTGCTCGGAGAAGATCGTCGACTACGTAACGTCGCAGTGGAAGCTCATCCTGATGCGCAAGAACATCAACGATGCCTTCACCGATTTCGATCTCGTGGTGCTGCCTACAATGCGCATTCTTCCGCGAACGGTAAACGATGCTCTCGAACGCGAAGAAGAGGTAAAACCTCGCGAGCCTGAGGTCATCTCAAACTGCACCCCGTTCAACATCTTCGGACTACCCGCGATCTCCGTGCCATGCGGCTTCTCCGCCAGCGGATTGCCCATCGGACTCATGATCGCCGGACCAAGACTGTCCGAAGGCAAGGTACTCGCTCTCGCTGCTGCCTATGAAAAGGCAACGCAGTGGCACACGCGGCGCCCCACTCTCACGCCGGATATGGTCGTCCCGCCCGTAAAGCGAAAGGTTTGAAAAGGAGGCTGCCTGCGCGCGACAGCCTCCGTCTTTTTCAAAGAATGAAACGAGAGGTGACTTCCTCAAAACCGGAAGTCTCTCGCAGGCGGGCAAAGCGCGGATCGTGCTTGACGAAGATCGTCTTCATGTCCCGCGTTTTGATTGCCCGCTTCAGGCAATTCAAAGCAGAGTCGCGTTCATCGAGCAGCGCATACACCGCAGCCGTCTCATAAGCGGGATAGCAGCTTTCAGAGGAGCGTGCTTCTACTTCGGCAAGCATCCTGCGGGCGCGGTTCTCCTCGCCCGACCCTGCAAAGGCGAAGGCGAGCAGAGCCTGGCTCAGCAGGGAATGGGACATATTCTCGGCAGCCTTGTTGAATGCCGTAATGGCTTTGTTCCACTGGCCCAATTCGGATTCAATGCGTCCCAGCGTCACATACCCCATCGTGAAACGGGGTTCCAGCTCAAGGGTGTGATGAATGAAATGGAGGGCCGAAGAATAATCTCCTCCATACAGATATGCCAGGGCCGCCTGCCCGCTCACCTGCGCCATGGACGGGGAAAGGCGATGAGCCTGCAAGGCCAGCTCGACGGCCTTGTCGTGCTGGCCCATCGCAGCCAGCAGGCTTGAATACAGCTGAATCGTGCGCCCATCGAGATGCCCTGTCTCATGCATGCGGAGATACTGCTGCTGCGCCTTCTCCCATTGCCACGTGCAGTTGGTCATTACATTGATGAAGGCGTTGCCCACCTGGAGGTTGTTGCGGTCGAGGCGCATGGCGGTATCGATGGCGGCGTGCGCTTTGGAAGCAGCCTCACGCGAAGGCATCAGATGATTGTAAGAAAGCGAAACATAAGCGTTTGCCAGTCCCGCGTAGCCCTCTGCGTATTCCGAATCCAGTTCAATGGCATCTTCGAAGTACTGCATGGAACGCAGCAGGGCGCTCCGGCTGCGCTGGCTCCAGAAATAATTGCCGAGCGAACAGGCGTGACGGGCGAGCAGGTTGTCCGGCGTTACGGCGGAAGAGTGAGAGATCCCAGAGCGTTGTTCTGCAGAAGCCGCCGGAACCGCTCGTTGAAGGATGGCCTTTTCGGCAACCTGCGGCCTCGCTTCATCCGAATGCAGACGTTCCCTCCACCAGCGCTCAAGGTCGGTACGGTATGCAAAGATGCTGCCGATTTTATTGTGAAGCTGCCGGCGTACGGGAAGGCCCTCCCGCTTCTCCCATAGTTGAACGGTTCTTACTTCCCGCCGGAAGAACGCGGCAATCTCCTTCCATGACTCTAGTTTTTCCCCGTCGATCGATGGCGGAATCGGTAAATCCGTTTCAACATCCTCTTTCAAAGATGGATACATCGCATCAACTCCTTCTGGGGAAACAGTAGGACCCGGGGACTCTATTTGTAAGTTGTGTATTGCTAGCGGTACGGATGAGGCAGGCAGGGTACGAGTATTTGGGATACTGTGAATTACTTTTAACAAAGGCGATTTCGACCGTCAAACAAAATATCCGCAGACGGGTAACGAATTTACCAATCAAACGTCAAGCCGCTCTGTCGAAGGGCCACGGAGGCTGCCTGCGCATCGCCACCCTCAGCCAGCCCTGCCATTTGCCACGAAAGCCGGGTTACGGATAGAGCAACGGTAACCCATCGTTATTCCCAGTTCATAAACAGTCATCCCGGGTTCTACGCTGGGGTGGTGCGTAACCATAGTTTGCCTGATCGCTTCGCCCGCGCAGTGTCGAAGTCTTTCGTCAGGCCTTGCATTATTGGCAGTTGCCTGGTCACGGATTATCTGGGCAGCGACGACCCGGCTCATAAGAGAGCAATCAGCCTCGCGCTTTGCGGACATGTAGAGGGATGCGACGATTGCAGGGGGAAAGACCTGCATGGTGGGCGATTAGGGACTCGAACCCCAGACCTCTCCCGTGTGAAGGGAACGCTCTAACCAACTGAGCTAATCGCCCGTTTTGCTGCCGTTGCCCCACGCGTTGAGGCAACTCTGAACCAAACGGTCTGAATTTCCGGCTCTGTTCAGGTGTTCCGCCTGTGAGGCAGCACGCCAGCGCCGAGTAAGCGCCCGCCCGCGTTGGGTTATAGCTCCCTTCGCGGTGATTCTTAGATTACCATCGCCTGCGCTTTTGTCCAACTCCTGTCTCGATTGCTGCGAACCATATCGTCTGACAGGCCAAGCGGATACAATCAGTTCTTGAGCGCCTGATGGATCGCCCCGACTCCAAACCCTCATCCAGAAAGACTCAGCCGTCCAACGGGCATGACCGCCACGAGCAGGTCCCGGATGAGCTGCTTTCCGACGAGCCGTTGCCCGGCATCGAAGAGGATTCCTCTGAAATCTCTGATTCCGAAGCGCAACAAGCCGAGGAAAATGGGGTTCATGAAGACATGGCGACCATTGCCCTCGATTCCGCAATGTTGAAGGGCCTTCCGGCGGAGCCGTTTGCAGCCGCGCAGGCCGCAGGCCGCAACCCCATGGATGACGCCGAGATTATGCTGCGCGTCCGCGAAGGCGACGACTCCAGCTTCGACGTGCTCATCGAGAAGTACCGCCGGCCCATCATCCATTTCATGTTTCGGATGGTGCACAACCAGGCCATCGCCGAGGAGCTGGCGCAGGAAGTCTTCCTCCGTGTATACCGTTCGCGGCACACCTATCGCGCCGAGGCGAAGTTTTCGACCTGGCTGTATCGCATCGCCACGAATCTGGGCGTGAACCATGCGCGCGATACGAAGTACGAGCGCGCGGCCCAAAATGTCTACCTCGATCAGCCCGATCCCGAGACGGGAACGACTCCGGACGTAGCCGATATGACGGCGAGCATCGAGCAGGAGATGGTCAAGGACGAGCGGATGAAGGCCATCCGCCAGCACGTGTTTGCGCTGCCTGAGCGGCAGCGGACCGCGGTACTGATGCATAAGTACCAGGGCATGGACTACAAGCAGATTGGCGAGGTGTTGAAGTTGAGCGAGTCGGCTACCAAATCGCTCCTCTTCAGGGCTTACCAGTCGCTTCGTGAACGCCTGAAAGAATTTGTGTAAAGAAGTATTTGAAACAGTTCGTTTGACTGAAGTATGAGAGAAGAAGGCGAAATATGATCTGCCGCATGACGAAAGAGAATCTCGAGAACCTGCTCCTCGACCCGGAGATGGTGTCGCCCGAGGTGCGCAGCCACGTAGCGGGATGCCCGGAGTGCAGCCGGGAACTGGCTGAGCTGCAGGCGACGATGGCAGTCCTCGATGCGTGGGAAGCGCCCGAGCCCTCGCCGTTTTTCGACGCGCGTATGGCTGCGAAGCTGCGCGCCGAGCGCGAGGCCACACCGGCGGGCTTCTTCGAGCGAATGCGTGCCCGCCTGACCTTTGGCTCAAATCTTGGATTTCGGCCCATCGCTGCCGGGGCCTTTGCGCTATTGATACTGATTGGCGGAGGCACCTACGCGGGTCTGGTAAATCTGAATGCTCCGACCCCGGCTGCGGTACATCCTTCGGCTGCCATACAGGACCTGCAGTCGCTCGATGACAACGCCCAGGTCTTCCAGCAGCTCAATGCGCTCGACCAGCAGGATGACGACACCAGCAGCGCGCCGGTGAACAGCCAGCTGTAAACGCAGTGCCGTTTTTGTTGATTTCAGCAGGTACCACGCTGGTTTGAGGGGACGATGAGGGCAGGGAAGCACAATCTGGCAGGCCGCTTTGCGTGGCTTACCCGTCGGGGTATGCCTGCGTTGCTCGCCGCCGTGTGCCTTGCCGGCCCTGCCTGGTCGCAGGCCGTCAGCCGTCCCATGCCCCCGCTTCCACAGGCTGCCCAGCACCCGCACCTCGATCAGTGGTTCCAGAACCACCAGAACATGTCGCCCGAGCAGCGGGAAGATGCCTTGCGGCGTGAGCCCGGTTTTCGCAGCCTGCCCGAGTGGCAGCAGCAGCGCCTTATCGACCGCCTGCGCACCCTCGCCTCCAAAACGCCGGAGCAGCGCCAGCGCACCATAGCTCGCAACGAGATGTTCGAACGGCTCTCGCCCGAGCGGAAGCAGGAAGTTCGCGGCGCGTCGCAGGCCTTGTCGATGTTGCCGCTGGAGCGCCAGCTGGCGGTTCGCCATGCCTTCCAGCAGCTGCGCCGCATGCCGCCGGATCAGCGCCAGCTGGTGCTGCATTCGGGCAGCTACATGCGCGTCTTCACACCGCAGGAGCTGACAATTCTCGGCAATATTCTGTCGATCGAGCCCTACCAGCCGGTCCCGGGAGAGATCCCGCAGCCCTATTTCGGCCGTCAGCCGTAAATCTGGCTTAGAGCAGCAAAAGTATCATCCCTGCTGGCTGATATATCTCAAGGCTTCATCAGACTTTTGAGGATGAAGAGCACATTCGCCGGACGACGGGTGCGGGTGCCCCATCCGAGACAATTCCATCGTCTTGGGTGGGAATGCAAACCGCACGCACCACGCGGATTTGCCATCCCGAGCGCTGTGAGGGATCCGCACCTTTCTTCCGCAATACATGCCTCACGGCTTCATCAGATTTTTCAAAATAAAAAGCACGTTCGCCGGGCGCTCGGCGAGCCGCCGCATGAAGTAGGGATACCACTCCGGCCCGAACGGCACATAGATGCGGACGTTGTAGCCCTCGGCAACCAGTCTCTTGTGTAGATCGCGGCGTACACCGTAGAGCATCTGGAACTCGAAGCTGTGCGGATCGATCTTTTCGCTCACGACAAATTTCTTGGTCGCCGCCACCATCGCCTCATCGTGCGTCGCGATGCCGTGATAGGTGCCGCTGGTCAGAAGCATCTGCATCAGCTTGACGAAATTGGCGTCGACAGCTGATTTGTCGGGAAAGGCCACGCTGGCAGGTTCCTTGTAAGCGCCTTTGCACAGGCGCACCCGCACGCCCTCTGACGTTAGATTGGCAATGTCCTTCTCGCTGCGGTACAGGTACGCCTGGATCACCACGCCCACATGACCTTTGTTCTCCGGTATACGGTGCAGTTCACGCACCATTTCCACCGTGGCCTCGGTGTATGGGCTTCCCTCCATGTCCACACGCACGAAACTGCCGGTCTCGACTGCATGCTTCACCAGTCCGGCAACGATCTCCTGCGCCACGTTCACCCCAAGGTCCATGCCCATCTGGGTCAGCTTGAGGCTGACGTTGGCCTTCAGGTTACGGCGCGCAATCTCGTCCAGCATCTCGTGGTAGACCCGTGCGGAGCGCAGGGCCTCCTGGTGGTTATGGACGTTTTCGCCAAGGGCGTCGAGCGTCGAGGTCATTCCCTGGTTTTCGAGCAGGGAAGCGCCGTCGAGCACGTCGTCAATGCGCATGCCGGCGATAAATCGTTTGGACATGCGGCGTCCAAGGGTGGATTGTTCAGAAAACTGCCGGAGTGGCTTGTTCTGCGAAAGTGCCAGGAGAGAAGAACGGAGGATATCCATTGCAATAAGGGGCCGATCGTATTCTCGCACATTGCCGCTGGTGGCAAAGTCACAGGCGGCGGTCACAAATCAATCGATGGTTGGGTGACAAATTTTTGAAATTGCACCAAAATTGGAAAACTTCGGTAATACGCTCGGCATCACATGTTGAGTTGGGCAGGCAGGATTCTGACCGACTTGCCTTCTACAGCACCCAAACACGCAACCCAATCGCTTCAACGGAGAAACAACCATGGTCAATCAATGCGCGAATCCGAAGTGCGCGAAGCCACTTCACTACCTGCGCGAAGGTCGTATTTTTGTCTTCAACCTGCAGACGCCGGTTATGGACTCTTCTGCTAAAGTCTCTGACCACCGCCTCAGGCACTATTGGCTGTGCGGAGACTGCTCCCTGCACATGTTCCTCGAGAAGACCACGACTGGAGTACGGCTGGTGAACAAGCCGAATCCGCATTCGTCCGAGCGGATTGTTGAAGCCCTCGCGTCCTGAACCGACCCGAAAGACGCCCCGGAATTAAAAAGCGCCCTCAGTAGGGGCGCTTTTTCAGGCCTTAGGAAACTCTGAAGATGCGTTATTCGTCCTTCACGGAAGTTCGGGCGAAAAAAAATGCCATTCCCCGGCGAACTTCAGCGGCGGAATGTAAATTTACCGCATCTACTATGCTTAAAAGGGTTTACCCTAGACAACGGATTAGACATCGGAGCAAGATCACATGACAAAGGCAGAGTTGGTTGAGGAAGTCACCCAGCTTGGCGACCTCACAAGGCGCGATGGAGAGGTCATCGTAGATACAATTTTCGATGCCGTGATAGGTGCCCTGAAATCGGGAGATAAAATCGAGATCCGCGGATTCGGCAGCTTCCGCATCCGTCAGCGCAAGCCCAGGATCGGGCGCAATCCTAAAACGGGAACCAAAGTCGAGGTGCCTGCGAAGCGTGTTCCTTACTTTAAGCCCAGCAAGGAATTGCGCGACCTCGTAAATCCTCACGAGGCAGAAAGCGCAGCTGCCCCCGCGACCGAACCAGAAGATCCAACCGCATAACCGACCCGCTGGGCTTTCCCGGCCCAGCGATCGTACGTTAGTCCCTGCGAATTCCTACGACCGAAAACATCCTTCCGGTAAACCCGTCTTCTCCGCGATACGAGAAGTAGCGGTCGTTCCGCGTCTTCGTGCATTCGTGGAGCACAGCGATCGAACCGGCGTCCACGCCGCACTCGACCAGCTGCCGCCGGTTGGCCTCCGCCAGGTCGAGGTGCCGTTCTCCGCTGACCAGATCATCGGCATAAGCAAATCGCTGATGAAACTCAACAAGCACCTCTTCTCCCACCTGGAAGCAGCAGCGCCCAATGCCCGGACCGACTGCAGCTGAAACATCTGAGGGATCGGTTCCGAACTCCTCCTTCATTTTCCTGAGCCCTGCCTCGACAATTCCTTTAACGGTCCCCCTCCAGCCTGCATGGAAGGCTCCCACAGCGCGGTTCCTGCGATCCGCGATGAGTACCGGGATGCAGTCCGCCGTCTGGATCGCGAGGAGAACGCCGGAGTCGCCGGTGACGAGTCCGTCAGCAGCCCGGCTGGCTTCTTCGGAGGCGTCCGATCGGCGAACAGGAACGACATCGGCGGAATGCACCTGTTTCAGCGTGACGTAGGGAAAGCCAGCATCACCGGTGATCGCCTGGACAAAGTCACGCCGGTTGGCCAGCACCGTCTCACGCAAGTCAGACGATGTCAGGCCCAGGTTCAATTCGCCGGGAGCGGCCGGATCTTTCCGATATACAAGCGAGCGTCCCCCGATGCGGGTGCTGAAGCCATGAACCAGCCAGTCGATCTTTTCAAGGACAGGGGCGCGGACAACGTCGAGTACGGCAGCGGGAGGAGACTGCATGATGAGAGATATCTTATGAGATTTGGGTGCAGGCGGAGGAGCGAATGGGCTCACTTTCCAGTGAGCCCGCTCAAGAGGCATGAGGAAGGGGGCTTGGTCGGATAATTTGAAGAGAGCCCGTCGAAGACAGGCTTCAAATTAGAGAGTTTACTGCTAGAGAAAAGTTGTTTAGCGCCTGAAGTTGCCTCTAATCTTGCCTAACTAGTAAGCAATCGACTTGCCAAAACTGCTTATCTCTCCGCCATAATCTTTGGATTTACGCGTTTTCAATGAGATACAAAACGTTTTAGAGGAAAATCTATTCCATAATGGAATTTTTACCGGGTTTCACTTCAGCGCTCGCGGAGAAATAATGGGAAAAAGTGGTATTTATATGCCACTATGTTCCGCTTGCATGCTCAGCGTGAGCAGCTTCCGTCTCGATCAGCTTAATTTTGTTGAGAAGTGCCTTGTAGCTCACTCGCAGTCTTCGTGCCGCCTCACGCCGATTCCATTTTGTGGCCACCAGCATTTCCTGGATCGCGTGCCGTTCCGCAGCCCAGGCGGCCTGGCGGCCTATCTCGAGCAGTGAGGGCTCTTTCGGAACGATGGGGAACTCTATCGGATCGACAATCGTTTCTGGCTTATCCGCAGCGGCTGCAGGTATCGCATGCAATGCGAGCTCGCGGATGATCTGCGTAGCGTCAGCGACGATCACGTAGCGTTTGCATAGGTTCTCGAGCTCACGGATGTTTCCCGGCCACGCGTAATTTACCAGCGCATCCATTGCCTCCCGGGGAAAGTCCGGTACCGGCCGGTCATAGACTCCGGAATACTTATCGATGAAGTGCCGTATCAGGCCGGAAATCTCATTTCGCCGTTCACGGAGCGGTGGGATGTGAACGGTAACGACATTGATCCGGTAGAAGAGATCTTCCCGGAAGAGCCCTTCGGCCACCCGCTGCTCGAGCAACTTGTTCGTGGCACAGAGCACGCGAACATCGACTGCGGTGTCCCGCTTGGCACCGAGACGGGCGAACTCGCCGTCCTGCAGGACATGCAGGAGCTTGGCTTGTAGCGCCGGATGCATCTCCCCGATTTCATCCAGGAACAAGGTTCCGCCATCCGCAAGTTCGAACTTTCCTGGCTTGGAACGTTGTGCTCCGGTGAAAGCGCCAGCCTCATAGCCGAAGAGCTCGCTTTCAAGCAGATCATTAGGGATTGCCGCGCAATTGACCTTAATAAAGGGCTTATCGCATCTTCCGGACAGGGAGAATATGAGCCGTGCGGCGATTTCCTTGCCGACTCCGCTCTCTCCGCGGATCAGTACCGTGGCGCTGGTGGTGGCGACCTTCTCGATGGTGTCGCGAATCTCCCGCATGCGCGGCGAGGAGCTGAAGAGGCTTGGGGTGACAACGAGACCGCTGCCCGGCGCAATCACCGGTGTCGCTCCATTTCCCCCAGGAAGTTCATCGAGCAGCCGGTCCAGCACGGCGGCAACGTCGCCCTGCGCCAGCGGCAACGGCAGAAATGCGGTAGCACCCAGCTTGGCGGCCTCGAAAGCCAGGTGAGTGGCGTCGACGGCGACCGCGATTACAGGAATGCCCGGGGAGCTTTTGCGCAGCAATCGCAATCCGCTCGGGCGATGGTCAAGCTCCAGCACCACGAGGTCCGGATGGAGCGCTCGCGCCTTCTCCGCGACGTCTTCGACGCTTGCCTGAAGTTCGGCAACGCCGCCGTGAGCGCGGAAATATCCACGAAGAGTACTGATAGCTTTTTCGTTCTGCAACGCTATCAGTACCCGATATTGCTTCGACTCGGGCATGTTTTGTACAAAGTGTAGCTCGAAACGTTATGCGGTGGTCACCGGAAAATTTATAAAAAAGTAACGCCCGGGATCGAAGCATATTCGGGGCTCAGCGCAGTCGCAGCAATGCAGCTCCATGCGCAGGCAGGTTGATCTTCAAAGAAGCGCTGGTACCGGTTTCTTTTCTCTCCCACAGATCCCGAACGCGATAGGTGCGGCCGGTTAGCCCGGCTTTGCTCCATGGGTAGGCGATACTTGCCGGCGCGTCGCTCAGGTTGAAGACCGCCAGGATCTGGTCCCCGCCCTCTCTGGCTACCCAGATAACGGTATCGGTCTCTTCCACGACCGGATGATTGGCGCTTGAGTGCTGATTGACGGCAATGACTTCAGGATTGGTCAGCATTTTCGTCATCGCCGGATTGAGCTTTGTGAGGTTGGCGCCGAGAATCAACGGCGAGCGGGCGATGGACCAGAGGGTGAACTGGGTCTTCCGCTCCTCCATCGTCAGCCGCGATTCGCGCGGATCGCCCCAGCCGGGGCGCGGACCTAAATAGCCGAAGGGCAGCATGTCGGCATCGGGCCAATGGCCAGGACCCGCCTGCGGGGACCAGTGGGAGAGCAGAGCGAACTGATTCCGGATGCTCTGGGGAAAGGTGGCTGAGCCGGTCTTCGACCACACGTCCCAAACGTCATCGGAGATGCGCCAAAGCTGCGCATACTTGCGAACATCTTCGGCCTGGTCCAGCGGCGTGGGGCCGGGCGAGAGACTCAGCACAATGGGGCGGCCGGTCTTGCGCAATGCCGCGGACATCATGTGAATCTCGTGCGTGTCGTAAGGCTGCGAGATGCAGTCGACCTTCAGGAAGTCCACGCCCCAGCTCGCGTAAAGCCGCGCCATGGAATCGTAATAGGCTTGTCCGGCTGCGTTGTCTTTCACGCCATAGTTGTCGGCGTTCCAGCGGCAGAGGTCGTTGCGGTCGGCGGCATCGGAGGCGTGAAGGCTGGACCCGGCGATAGGCAAGTTCTTTTCGACGGCTCCCTTCGGAATTCCGCGGACGATATGGATGCCGAACTTCAGGCCCATGGCGTGGACCGAATCGACGAGGGGCTTAAAGCCTTCGGGAAAGCGGTCCGTCGCGGGCTGATAGAGCCCGTTGGCTGAAACGGTAAAGCCCTGGTCCGCGCCTTTTTTCCCGGCATTCTCGGGGTGCGCGAGGTACCAGCCCTCATCGACGACAACGTAGCGCCAGCCAAAAGGCTGCAGGTGCTGATGGAACCACGCGACGTTCGCCTTGAACTCCTGCTCATTGATGGTGAGTCCGTAGGCGTCCCAGCTGTTCCAGCCCATTGGTGGAGTGGGAGCGAGTTGGGCATGCGCAGAAACGATGGAGCCGGCCAGCAGCAGAAGGGCAGAAAGAGAACGCTTCAAAGTGGAGCACCTCGTGAGTTGGCAACCAGTCTAACGGATGCGGGTGGTTTGCGGCTGGCGAGTCGATAATAGGGTTGTGGGAAGATTTCTGAATGTTCTGATGAGCGCGGCCATGGCCGTGTGTATGGCCGCAGCGGCGCAAACCTCCGCTTCACCGGCTTTGCAATTGAAGCTGGAGCCGGGACCAGAAGTGCGCGGCGTGCCTGCGTCTTTTGTCTACACGATCGTCAATGCCAGCGATCACGACGTTCGCCTGCCGAAGCCGGTAGTCAATTGCGGTGACGTCTTCTTCGGAGAGGTCTGGGTCCATGTGAAGTTCAAGCCGCCTGGGCACGCGGTAGTACAGGGGCCGGAGCACGGCTGCTCCAACGATTACGTAGCGACCACGACCGCGTTGAAGCGCGCGGAGAGCTGGCCGGTTCTGCATCCGGGCGAATCGATAAGCCAGACGCTGCCGCAGGCGCAGCTGCACTACGACGCCGGCAAGACGGGCAGCTACGAGGTGTGGGCGGAGTATCGGCCACCGTATTTGTCTCCGCAGGAGCAACGGGCACTGCGTAAAGCAGGCATCGATTTTCCTGCGGCGGAGATGCGGACGCCGCATGTGAGCTACCGGAGTAAGCCGTAAAAGTTGCTCCCCGTCATTCCGAACGCAGCGAGGAATCTCGATGCTGAGAGAAGCGTAAGGTGCCGATTCATAGCTGCTCGGAATGACAAGCGCGAAGAACGGTGATACCACTGTCAGGTGAATTCATGTATATACCCAGGCACAATGCAGAGAACGATCTCCCGACTCTTCGTAAGCTTGTTCGCGACCACCCTTTGTGTGCGCTTGTAACCCAGACGACAAGCGGCATGGTCGCGTCGCATATTCCGATGGTGCTGCATGAGCAAGACGAAGGCTTCGGTACGCTTCGCGGACACGTCGCCCGCGCGAACACGCAGTGGCGCGACCATATTGCTGACGCCGAGGCGTTGGGCATCTTCACCGGGCCGGATCACTACATCTCGGCGTCGTGGTATCCCGGCAAGTTGGAGCACGGCAGGGAAGTTCCCACCTGGAACTACGTGGCTGTTCACGTCTACGGCGAGCTGCGAGTGATCGAAGACCCGGCATGGCTGCTCGATCACCTGCGCTCGCTGACCGATACGCACGAAGCGGCATCGAAGGCTCCATGGCGCGTAGACGACGCCCCGCCGGAGTTCATCGCCAACATGATGCGCGGGATCGTCGGTGTCGAGCTGGCCGTTACTCGCGTGGAAGGAAAGTGGAAGGTCAGCCAGAACCGCGATGAGCGCGATGCTGCTGCCGTGGTCGCGGGTCTCGATGAGCTTGGCACTTCAGAGAGCGCGACGATGAGCAGGCTTGTGATGGAGCGGTGCAGGAAGTAGGGGTCGCCCCGCTGGAGGTTGCAATGAAGTGGGTTGCTCTTGTGAGCTTATGCGCGGCTCTCATTGTAAAGGTCACATGGTCGCACAGCTCTTATGCGATTGCGATCCCTTTAAATGCCGCTGCTCATCGTGGATTAGCGCTCAATGAAGTGTTCTTCTGGTTGTTGCTTGGCGCGGCTGGAGTTTGTTTTCTGGTCTGGATCTTCATGGCGACTGCAAGCCCGCACCGATGACGATGTGTGTGTCATAGGTGCGGGCATGGTGTCCGGTTGCTAACTCTGCAGGTCCGACGATTGCGCGCTGTGAAGTGAAGCGGGCGTCACAATTATGGTCTGCTCTGGCTCATCGGGCGGCGAAACGATGGTCTGTTCCGGTTTAGCAGGCGTAGAAGGCGAAGCTGGGTTGGTATTGGGCTGTTGTCCTTTCTGTTCCTTGCCGGAATCGTCCGGCGGCGAGTTCTTCTTGTTCATGGAGCTCACACCTATCGCAACGGCTGAGTTCGCGACGCTGCTTCCGAAGTAGAAGCTAACAACACTCACAAATACTGTTGCCAGAGTTGTGAAGATCTGTTTCGCAAATTCTGATACTTCCTGATTGGCCTTTGGGTAGTAAGTTACGTCGTAGAGTGGCTTGGTGAAGTCATCGACCGGAGTTTTATCCTGCCCCTGAACCTTCTCGTAGATGAGGTTGCCCTTGTCGTCATGAGCCCGTTCTGCAGCGACTCTGAAGTCATTCTTCAGGTCGGCAAGCCCCGCAGCGTCGACCCTGGCCATCGTCTTACCGCAGTCTTTACAGCCATCTTTGTCGAGGCTGCTAAATAGGAAAGTTGCAAGACAGATGAAGATCAATACAAGGCTGAATGCAAGAAGTGCTCGTACTGAACCATCGGGCAAACCGAGCGGCTGCTCTGGATTATCAAGTTTTAAAAAGGAATATACGATAGCGAGTATCGCCATGAGAACGACTGTGAGCCCGAGCCCGAACAACAATATCGAGCTGATCTTCACATACTCTTCTTTGGAACTAAACAGGCTTGAGTTGAAAATCAGAAACGCGCCAAGAGCGAGGGCGATTCCCGAACCTATAGCAAACCAGTGCTTGGGTTTGATGGTCATGATTGCCTCCAAAGGTCCATCGGGGCCCGGAGGGGAAGGTTACGCGATTATGAATTCCGCCTGTCCACGAGTCAAGCAGATATTCGTAACGTAGTCGTTCTCCTTCCGGAAAATTCTCAACGCTCTTATTGGAACAAGTGTAGGTTATGAGCCCGTGCGGAGTTAGAAGCTTCAGTGGTGACAGGTGTATCTATGGGATCAAGATATTCCCTCACAAGCCATATGTTATTTCGGAGATATCATCAACTCTCTTCCCGGCTATGCTTCCTGGGCATTCGAAGCGACGAATGCTGTTGCAAGGCGAAGACCAATGTGGGATAGTTCCAGCCGAAAATAGGCTGAATTGGTTTCTCGGTATGGGAAGAAGAAGGAGGAGCGAGATGGCCGATCTATTATGGGACTGGAGTTATAAGTGTTCTATCTTAACCACGCAAACGAAATGCAAGGGCGGAAGCGGTACGTTCACGACAACAGAGCAACAGGGAAGCGGCGGCGACCTGTACTATCTCGTGACTGATATCACGGGAACTGTGGAAGGAAACACCATCACCTCTTTGGTCGCTCCCAATTCGCTGGGGCTCAAGAATGACAACAAGCTATCGGCGCCTTCAGGAATTCCCTACGCGAATATAGGACACAAGATCACCGGAATTGCCTTCCTGACGAACAATGATGCCCCGATAAGTGCGAACGGAAACCTTTTGTTCAGCAATTTTATTGATGACTTTATCGGTTATTACACCCAGATTTCGGGGCCGAGTGGCCTGGCGCTGGAGAATGTTGATTTTTCAGTGAAGCAGGTGGGTGATGCTGCACCGGCGGGAATGGCGGCGGTCCACGGAGCTTAGCAGACGTGGGGCACTCATTCTTCTGTTGGTTGTTAATCCGAATGAAGTGAGGAATCTCGATGCTCATGCAGCGCAAAGTGCAGATTCCTCGCTTCGCTCGGAATGGCAATTCTGCGTGTGTGCTTAGTGAATCGAGAGGCCTCCGTACACCGTGTGCAGCAGGGTTCCCCTGGTGTCGTCTCCGGTGATGTCCCAGATCATCGCTCCGCCCAGCTGCTTCTGATTGATGTAGAGTGCCTTCACGAACATCGACAGTGGATCGTCGTAGGAGTAGAAGGTCTGCGTGCCGGGGTTGTACATGTACTGCGCCATGCCTGCCAGCGGATCGTAGTAGTGCTGAAATCCGGGCAGGGTGATCATCACGTTGTAGTTAGCCTGGTCGTCGGGAGCGCCTCCAGTGGCGGGTTGGTAGAGGCCGTGGTTCTTGGGGCCGACGCCGATCCATCCGTGTCCGTAGAAGGGAAGACCGATGTTGAGCTTGTTCTTCGGCACTCCTGCTTTGAGGTAATCAGTGGCGGCTCCGTCGACACTGTTGCCCTTGTCGGCTGCGTAGGGATCGAGCGGCGAGGTGAAGAGCGGCGCGGCGTGGTCGGCGTAGAGGTTCCACGCGCCGTTCAGATCGTAGGTCATCAGGTTAACGAAGGTCACGATCTGCGAAACCTTGGCCAGCTCGATGAGTGTGGCGTTGTATCCGGTGGGCGCGGCGAAGCTCAGGTCGTAGGTTTTGTGGGTCTTCTTCCCCATGGCGTCGAGCTGGGTGCGGAACTCCTGCAGCAGCAGCGTGAAGTTCTTCGTGTCGTCCGGGCTTTCGTTGCAGGTGTCGCCGCAGGCGGCCGGATACTCCCAGTCGATGTCGATGCCGTCGAAGATGCCCGGGGCGGTCACGTTGTAGTCGAGCGGGTCGGTAAAGTTTCCGGCGATAAAGGTGTTAAGGCACGAGGCAACGAAGGCCTTGCGTCCGGCCTCGGTGCTGGACATGGCCGAGAAGCCGGAGGACCACGTCCAGCCGCCGATCGAGATGCTCACGCGCAGGTTCGGGTACTTCTTTTTGAGCTTCAGCAACTGGTTGAAATTGCCGTGCAGGGTGGTGCCGGCAACGTCTCCGACTCCATCGACGCTGTCAGCGGCGGCCACGGTCACTTCATAGTCGGCCCACGGGTCGCCCAGCTGACAGGTGCCTGCGCCTGGCTGTCCCGGAGCGGGCAGGTTCGCAAAGGCGTAGAGGATGTGTGTGAGCTCTTTTCCCGTCCCGTTCGTGACGAGTTGCTTGGGATAAAAACCGCTGTAGATCATCCACTCGGGCATATAGCCGACGATGCGTGGCGGGTCGGGAGCGATTTTCCTGGTTACGGCGTGAGCAAACGGCGTGTTCAACGAAAAGAGGCAAAAGGCGAGGAGGGCGAAGACGATCCGTTCGGAATGCGCTTTCATGGGTAGACCTCGAAGGTTGAAGCTGCTTGCGATTCGGCGGCAAATCTATTCGCGAGGTCTCGGCTCGTCAAGAAGTTTTTCTGGTGGTCGTTCTGTTGTTCTTGGGGATTCGGTGCGTGTGAGAAATGCCGACATTATTCCTCCCACCCAAGCAGAGCTTGGATGGGGCACCCTTTTTGTGGCAGGCAACAATGCGCGGAAAAGCACAGCCCTCACTTCGTTCGGGATGACAAAACAGAAAAATGGTGGCAAACATCACGCCAAAAGAAAACGCCTGCTTTCGCAGGCGTTTTCTTTACAGGTCAGAGGCTAGGTTAGGCTTTCGCCGCGTCTACCTTCTCGGTGTCGACTCCAAGATCGGCGAAGGCTGCCTGCGCCTTCTTGGCGTCGAACTTGCCGTCGCGTGCGAGCTTCGAGAGCGTGGCGGCAACGATTGCGTTGGCATCCACTTCGAAGTGGCGGCGCAGGTACTCGCGGTTGTCGCTGCGTCCGAAGCCGTCGGTGCCGAGCGAGACAAGGCGGTCGAGCAGCCACGGAGCGAGCCCGTCGGCCATCGACTTCATGTAATCGCTGGCGGCGATGATCGGACCCTTTGTGCCGTTCAGAGCCGAGACGATGTAAGGCACCTTCGCGGTCTCCGCCGGATGCAGGCGGTTCCAGCGCTCGACTCCCAGCGCATCGCGGCGCAGTTCGTTGTAGCTGGTCACGCTCCACACATCGGCCTGCACGTTGTATTTTTCAGCGAGAATGGCCTGCGCCTTAACGACTTCGTTCAGGATCGGTCCGCTGCCGAAGAGCTGGGCCGTGGCCTTGCCCTTGGCCGCAGCCTTGAACTTGTAGATACCGCGAACGATGCCTTCGCGCGAACCTTCGGGCATCTCCGGCATCACGTAATCTTCGTTGTACATGGTGATGTAGTAGAAGACCTGCTCGTTCTGCTGGTACATGCGGCGGATGCCATCCTGCAGAATCACTGCCAGTTCATACACATAAGCCGGATCGTAGGTCAGGCAGGTGGGCACGGTGCTGGCGAGCACCGGGCTGTGTCCGTCCTGGTGCTGCAGGCCTTCGCCGAGCATGGTGGTGCGTCCAGCGGTGCCGCCCATCAGGAAGCCTTTGCCGCGCGAGTCGGCGAATGCCCAGACCATGTCGCCCACGCGCTGGAAGCCGAACATGGAGTAGTACATGTAGAAGGGAATCATCGGAATGCGGTAGTTCGAGTAAGCCGTGCCCGCAGCCGTGAACGATGCGAGCGAGCCCGCTTCGGTGATGCCCTCTTCGAGAATCTGCCCATCCTTCTCTTCGCGGTAGGAGAGAAGCATGTCGGAATCGTGCGGCGTATACTTCTGGCCTTCCGGAGCATAGATACCGACCTGCTTGATGGCCGATTCCAGGCCGAAGGTGCGGCCTTCGTCCGGCACGATCGGTACGATCATCTTGCCGAACTCCGGATTCTTCATCAGGTGGCGCAGGATGCTGACGAAGCCCATGGTAGTCGAGACTTCGCGGCCCTTCGAGCCTGCGATCCATTCGCCAAAGTATTCGAGCTCAGGAGCCTTGAAGTTCAGCTCAGGCACTTCACGGCGCGGAATGTAGCCGCCCAGCTCTTTACGGCGCTCCTGCATGTAAACCATTTCGGGAGCACTGTCTTCCGGGCGCCACGGCTTGCCCTGCTTGGCCAGCTCTTCCGGCACCGGAATGTTGAACTGCTTCACGAACGCGGCCAGGCCGTCGTCGGTGAGCTTCTTCTCCTGGTGCGAGGCGTTGCGGGCCTGGGTGGTGCCGAGGCCGAAGCCCTTGACGGTCTTCGCGAGGATGACGGTCGGGCTGCCGGTGTGCTCGATGGCGCGCTTGTAGGCGTTGAAGATCTTGGCCGGGTCGTGGCCGCCGCGCAGCAGCGCGCCTAGCTGGTCGTCGGTGTAATCCTCGACCAGCTTGAGCAGCTCCGGATACTTGCCGAAGAACTCCTTGCGAAGATATGCGCCGCCCTTGGCCTTGTATGCCTGGTAGTCGCCGTCGACGCACTCTTCCATGCGCTTGAGGAGAAGGCCGGTGTGGTCGCGCTCAAAGAGCTTGTCCCAGTCGCTGCCCCAGATGACCTTGATGACGTTCCAGCCGGCGCCGCGGAAGACGCCTTCGAGCTCGTCGATGATGCGTTTGTTGCCGCTGACAGGTCCGTCGAGGCGCTGCAGGTTGCAGTTGACGACGAAGATGAGGTTGTCGAGCTTTTCGCGGGTAGCGATGGGCAGCGCGCCGAGGGTGTCGACCTCGCCGGTTTCGCCGTCGCCGACGAAGGCCCAGATCTTGCGCGGGGTCTTCTCGATCAGTCCACGGTTCTCGAGGTAGTGCATGAAGCGCGCCTGGTAGAGCGCGTTCAGCGGGCCGATGCCCATCGAGACGGTGGGGAAGCGCCAGTAATCCGGCATGAGCCAGGGGTGCGGATACGACGAGAGGCCCGGCGTGCCGCGCAGCTCATGGCGGAAGTTCATCAGGCGCTGATCGTCGAAGCGGCCCTCAACATAGGAACGCGCGTAGACTCCCGGCGAAGCGTGACCCTGGAAGTAAACGAAGTCGCCCGGCTGGCTGCCGTAGGTGGCGTGGAAGAAGTGATTGAAGCCGACTTCGAGAAGTGTGGCCAGCGACGAATAGGTGGAGATATGTCCGCCGATGCCGGCGTCCTTCTTGTTCTGGCCGTGAACCATGGCCAGCGCGTTCCAGCGGATCAGCGCTTCGACGCGCTCTTCCATATCGCGATTGCCGGGGTAGGCAACTTCTTCGTGTGCGGGGATGGTGTTGCGGTAGGGGGTGGTGATTTCGCTCGAAGGGGTTACGCCTGCTTCGCGCCCGCGCTGCCGCAGGGCGTTCAGGAGCTGGGCACCCTGTTCGGGGCCCTCGGCGACGATCATCTCGTCAAAGGCTTCAATCCACTCTTGTAGCTCGGCTGCAAAGTCCGACTGGACAGGAATTTCTGCTTTTGTACTCATAACTGGTTCAACCCCGGCGGGAAATTTTCGGTGAGGTACGCAACGGTTCAGTATACAGGGGACACGGCTTGGAGCGCAGGGGCCGGTGTGCGGTTTTGCCGGGAGCAACGATCTTAAATTCCACAACCAGATACAACCCCGGATACCTGAGAGGCGGCATTCCGCGGAGCGCCCGCGCTTGTCTGCTAGTGGGTTCCGGTCATTTGCCGGTCAGCATGAGTGCTTCGGGGACAAAATGACAGGCCTGCGCTGCGGAAGACTTCCATGCGGAACCATCCGCATAGCTGATGGTATCGAGGTCAACCTGGTTCACCGAGGTGAAGTTGCGCAAGGAGAGATCGAGCTGGGCCTCGTCGTTCGGAGTGACCTCGAGCGTCAAATTCAGCGTCCTCTTGATCTGGTTGGCGAGATTGGCCTGTGCCTGCACCATGCTGCCCTTCCCGTTCGTGCCATGGACGGTGATCTCGATCCCGACGACGGGTGAGCTTCCCGCATTGCGGAAGGTCAGATGGAGCTGCTGGGCAATCTCCGGCATCTGGCCGTTTTTCAGCAGAAGGTTCCTGCCATCTCCGGTGCCATGTTGCGCACGGATCGACACTGGGCAGCCTGCACACGCGGGAGGAAGAACGAGAACCGAGGACGCCGCCTTTTGTGGTTCAGGGGATTGTGCGGATAACGGCGCCGCTGAAGGGATCAGCAGCGGAAGGAAAAGAAAAGACAATGCACCGGCGCGTTTCATAAGCAGATCCGAGGCGGATCGCCATGAGCGGGTAGCGTACTCCCGGGCGCGTCTCGGGGCAATGGAATTCGTGTAGTCGAGTGCCCCGCGTCTTGCTTTCCGAGCAATGCATCTCGAAGAGCCGTATCGCTCCCATGTCTCGGAATCGAGACGTGGGGCACCCGCGACTGGCAGCCGGTTTATTTGTCATTCCGAAGGAAGTGAGGAATCTCGATGCCTCGGAAAGAGCAGGCCGCAGATTCCTCACTGTTTTGCAACTCGAATGAGAACGATCGCAGTGGCGTCGAGACAGGTTAGAACTCGACTTCCAACTTTTGCGCCGCGGCCGTCAGCGGAAAATGCACCAGGACCGTCCGTCCGCTCTGCTGATACTGGCCTGCAGCGAGCGGCTTGCCATCGAGACTCACGCTGCGCGGAGCCTTTGCCGACAGGATGCGGACGACTCCGTCTGTCTGGTCGATGCCATCGACGGAGAAGGTGAGCTTGCGTGCGGCGAAGTGTTCGTTGGTCACGTTGCCTGACGCGGCGATGACGCGGGGTGCTTTGTCGTGGATGGCATTCACGTCGAGCAGGAAGTAGCGTTCGCCGGTATGCACGTCGATGCTGTGGCTTTCGGCGAGGTTGGCGTCGAAGAGGTTGATGAGGTCTCCGCGCACCGTGGCCTGGGTGGTGTTGTTCTTGTCTTCGAGTCCCGCGGCGACGACATAGGGGCCGCGGCGCAATACGAGAGCGCGCGAGTCCTTGAGCTCAAGGTGGATCGCGTCCGCGGCTGTCTGGACGAGCTGGTTTACGAGCTCTCCGTCGTCGCTGCTGTGACTCAGCTTCGACGGGCTCTGGTGGTCGTAGATGACGAATCCCTTGCCGATATGGTTCATGCCGGTAGCCTCGGCGGCAAGACCCAGCTTCGCGAAGAGATCCTCACGCGGCGTGGCGTAGTGGTTGCCGTTCGAGTTCCACCAGTCTTTCGCATGGTTGTAGGGATCGCTGTCGTCATCGACGACGACCAGCGCGCCCCCGGCCTTTACCCATGCGGCGAGCGCGGCGTGGAAGGCTGGCGACGGCGGCTTCTGGCCGTCGTAGGTCAGCAGCAGGATCTTGTAGCGGTTGAGGGAGCCGGTGGCGGCGTCGTTTTTATACGCGCTCTCGATCTGCACAGGCTCGACCGGCATGCCACGCATGAGCAGCGGCATCGCCAATCCGTAGAACTGGCCCAGTCCCTCGTCGGAAGGTTCGGGCTGGGCGCGCTGGAACATCAGCGTGTCGGAGGCCAGGACGCCGATGCTCTCCGTTCCTGCCGCTTCCCAATGGACAGAGGATGCAGGCTGCTTCATCTCGCCGAGCGCGTGGAAGACGGTCTGCAGTTCAGTTGCATAGGTCTGCGGGATGGGCACCTTCTCCGTGCTGGTGTCGGTCAGCAGATGCTTGCCTCGCGGGCCGAAGATGCGTTCGGGCCAGGGCAGCAGTTCGTAACGATAGACAACCGGTTGCAGCAGCGATGCCGTTAGCGTGCTCTCCCAGTTGGTCCGGTAGTCGGTCCAGGAGTGGTTGGGATTGTCTTCGATGGGGTCGTTCAGGTACCAGATAGGCTTGCCTGACGAGCGCGCGATGTTCTGGAGCGCTCCGTATTCGAGAAAAGCGGTCTCGAAGGTGCGCTCTCGTGTGTCTCCGTTGAACGAGTTGGGAGTGCGCGAGGTGCCGGTCCACACCTGGGCGATGTAGCCGTCTGCGCCCACATCGAGCAGCGAGGACTCGGGACTTACGATCTCCCATTGCGCGTAATTCAGTAGCGAATGTGTGGCCACGTAGCAGGGAATGGTGCGGTGGTGGGTCTTGCCGTACTCCTGTACGGATTGAAAGACCTGCGCAAGCGCGCGACGGTAGAGGAAATACTTCAGCTTCGAGGCACGGTACTGCGCGTCTGGCGAACTGTCGGGAGCCTGCCAGGGCTCATGGTAGAAGTCCTGCCACTCGCGCTTGAAGCTTTCGCTCCATCCGGCGCGCGCCCAGAACTCGGGCTCTTCAAGATAGATGGCTTCGGCTCCGGCATCGAGCGCGGCTTCCACACCTTTCGCAAGATACTTGCCGTAGGCGATGCTGGGCGCTACGTAGGGCACCTCGCGTCCGCTGTGCAGGATGAGTTTGCCGCTCTTCTCCTGCTGCGTTTCGTCCCAATGTTCTTTCCCGTCGAAGTCGCCACGCAGGTATGGGCCGTACTCTCCCCACGCCACGCCGGTCATGACGGCGGTGCGATATCCATGCTCGCGCCACGAGCGGATGCGGTCGCCGACGTTGTTGTTGATGCCGTAGACCAGCACCATGTCGGCGTTGATATTGATGCGCGGCGTCCACGGGCTGCCAGTCTGGAAGATGCGGGCGTCTTTAGGCTGTGGCGTAGCGGGCGTTTGTGCGATGAGAGCCGAGGCAAGAGCAAGGGCGAGGGGGAGAGAACGTCGCATGCGTACCAGTGTAATGGGTGCGCATGCGATTCGCGGTTCGTTAAAGGAGCGCGCGCAACAAGCGGTCGTTGTGCTCCGCCAGGCCGACCGAGATACGCACCCACTCATGCAGGCGATAGCCGTTCATGGGACGGACGACTATGGCCTGTTGCAGAAGGGCTTGTGTCACCTGTTCGCCATTGCCCACGTTCACGAGCACAAAGTTTCCCGCCGATGGAATGTAACGCAAACCTGCGCGATCGAAACCATCGCAGAGCTGCTCCCTGCCTGCATCGTTGACCTTACGGGTGCGGCTGAGGAATTCATTATCCATCAGGGCGGCGGCCGCGGCGGCCTGCGCAAAGCTGGTAGTGTTGAACGAAGGACGCACTCGGTTCAGCATCTCCGAGAGATGTGGCTGAGCGATGCAGTAGCCGATGCGCAGCGCGGCGAGTCCGTGGGCCTTCGAGAAGGTTCGCATCACGACCAGGTTGGGATACTGCTCGACCAGCTTCGCTGGTGAAGTCTGCTGCACATCGGGCAGATACTCGGAGTATGCCTCGTCGAGCACTACGACAACTTCTTCCGGCACGTGATCGAGAAAGGCGCGGATCTCTGTTTCTTCGATGAAGGTTCCGGTCGGGTTGTTGGGGTTCGCGATGTAGAGCAGCGTGGTCTTCGCGTCGATCGCATCGAGCATGGCGTCGAGGTCGTGGCCAAGGTTGCGCGATGGCGTAACGACTGCGGTCGCGCCGACTGAAGTGGCCGCAAGTTCGTACAGTGCGAAGGCGTATTCCGACACGACGACAGAATCACCGCGCCCGGCGAAGGCTTTTGCCGCAAGATCGATCAGTTCGCTGCTGCCGCTGCCGATGGTGATCCACGAAGCGGGTACGCCGAAGCGCTGTTGCAGCCGGGCTTTCAGTACCGTCGCTTCGGGATCGGGATAGCATGCCGAAGGGTTCGCTGCGATGGCCATCATGGCGAGCCGTGCGCTCTCCGGCACACCCAGCGGATTCTCGTTCGAGGCTAGCTTGAGGATGCTGTCTTCCGCGAAGCCGTATTCCCGCGCGACCGAGGACGCCGACTTTCCAGGCACGTAAAGCGGCAGCGACTGGATGTAGCTCTTTCCGTAGGAGATTGTTTCCGCAAATGCGCTCATAGAGGGCCTCAGCTTATCTGTGTTTGAGAAAGAAAAAGAGTGTGACAACGCAGCAAAGCACTGCGACGGAAGCGCGCATGAGTTTCGGATTCGTGCGCTGCGCGATGCGTCCACCGAAGTAGCCGCCGGCAATGGAGCCCACCGTCAGCACGATCGCCTCTGGCCATACGATCTTTCCGCCAGCCATGAGGGTTACGACGGATGCGCCGCTCATCAGCACACCGAAGAGGTTCTTGAGGCCAAGGATGAACTGCACATCTTCAATGCCGAACATGCTGAGCGTGGCGATCTGCAGGATACCCGCGCCCCCGGCGAAGTATCCGCCATAGAGCGACACGGCAAATTGTGCGAAGGAACGCGCATCCACCGTCTTCTGCGGAAGAACGGTGCGGGCTTCGGCTTCGTCAATCTCCGCGGACCCGCGTGCGCTGCGCCGGAAGAACGAGAGCAGAAACAGGATTGTGCCGGCTAGCAGAAGGTACGGAATCAGGTGCGAGAAGACTCCGGGCGGGGTAAGCAGCACGAGCAGCCCTCCGGCGGTTCCGCCGATCACGCTCAACAGGCTAACGACCAGCAGTACATGCCAGTGCGGACGCAGCCGCGCACGGTATCCCCAGAATGCGCTGACCAGTCCTGGCCATGTGGCCAGCGAGTTGGTGGCGTTTGCCGAGATGGGCGGCACGTTGCAGAGCAGCAGCGCTGGAAAGCTGATGAAGCTGCCGCCTCCGGCAACAGCGTTTAAGCCTCCGGCAAGCACTCCGGCGGTGCAAAGAAGCGCGATCTGTGTGCCGGTTTCACTAAAAGAATTGAACACTCAGCAAGAATAGGACGAGTCGTGCATGCAGGGATTGCGTATTGGTGCCGAATGGCTTTCTTTTGCGCAATAAAATTGCGATAATGCCTTCTATAGTATTTACGGATTGCTGGGTGGAGGGTTCATGCGGCTGGATGAGATCGACACACGCATCCTGGAGATTCTCCAGGAGCGCGCGGACATTCCGAATACCGAACTGGCCGATCTTGTCGGCTTGACGCCCGCGCCCTGCCTTCGCCGCGTCCAGCGTCTGCGCGAAGACGGGATCATCCGCAAGTTCACCATCGAAATCGACAACAAAAAGCTCGGCTTTCAGCTGGCGGCTATCGTCGAGGTCAGCCTGGAGCGGCATACGACCGAGGCCGGGAATTCATTCCTCGCCTCAATCAAAAAATGCCGGAGATCCAGTCCTGCCATCTCGTGACGGGCGACTTCGACTTCAACCTGCGTGTGCTGGTGAAAGATCTCGAGGAGTACAAGAAGCTGGTATGGGAGCGGATGCACACGATCAAGGGGATCAAGACGATCCGCTCAACGGTGATTCTGCATACCCACAAGGACACGCTGAACGCGAAGCTTTGATCCTGGCTGCGTGTTACCGGCTCGCGTAGTAGCCGGCAACGGTTCTCGCGGTCACTCCCGGTTTGTTCACCTTTACCTGGACTGAGTGGTACTCATCGGGCTTCTCGCCGGTTGGAGGGACGTACGAGAGCGTGTAGAAAGGCTCCGCATCGCGCACTGCGCGATCCACCAGCCCGGCGATGTCGTTGCTGGAATTCAGCACCAGGCCGCCGCTATTGACGGCCAGAACCTGCAGGCTGATGTTGCCGATGGAGGCGTCCTGCCAGCGCTTCACCGGCTTCATGAAATCCTTGTAGATAAATGCGTGGAAGGTTCCCGCCTCATCGGTCCCCAGGGTATCCACGTTGTAGAGAGTGACGCGGGAGGCACGAAACAGATCTGAGAGCCGCATGATCTCGTTGAACAGGTCCTTCTGCTGTTTCTCTCCTATGATGACGTTCGGGCCGGAGAGAAAGGCCCATCCCGGCGAGAGCCACACCACTACCTTGCGTCCAGGCATCGTGTTCAGGCGCGTCAGGAGATCCGCCAGTGCTGTCACGGAGATCCCGAGGCGGTCTGTGGCTCCGTAAAATCCGGCCGCTCTGCCTTCCTGGCGTATGCCGATACTGAGTTGTTTCAGGTCCCGGCTCAGGGTGTTGCCGTCGGTGGAGGCGGTATTTTGCATTTTCACACCTCCATCCTCGGTTAAGAGCGCCAGCGACGTTGGGAAGGGAAGATGACCGTCATGGAGGCTGAGGAAGCGGTCCAGCTGGTTGCGGGTGAATGCGAGCCGGCTGTAGTCAGTATTTGCCGCGTCGATCAGCAGGATCACGCGGGTCTGCTCGAGGTCGTTCTTGTCGGGAGTAAACGAGGAAACCGGTTGCGGCTTGCCATTGTCGAAGATGCCAAAATCCTGCTCTGTCAGGCCTTCTATCGGAAGACCGTTGCCCTGGGTAGCGAACACGTCGAGATGGATCGCCTCACCCTGAGGAGCGGCAGCCAAAGTTGCCCGGGGCAGAAGGGCGGAAAGACAGAGGACAGAAACAAGCGCGCAGAATCGAACACGGACAGCCTTCATCGTTATACCCCTTGAGTGGCCCGCAGAGGATGCCCAACTGCATGGAGACGGAATGCCAAGTTATTTAGTCTCGCGATTTTTTATCATTTTCTGCGTTTCGGCGTATAGCCCGCCCGGCCGCGCCGCGAGACCGGCAAGAAATGGCCCAAAACCTGCTATACTCCAGTGTTTATGCGCGTTTATGTAATTCTTCCTGCAGCCGGACTCGGCACCCGGATGGCTGGCGGCAGCAGTTCCGCCGCCTCGCCGAAGCAGTTTCTTGAGCTCGCCGGTTTGCCGATACTGATCCATAGCCTGCGTGCCTTTGCCGGCATCGCCTCCGTTGCTGGAATCTATGTCGCCGTTCGCCCCAACGAGAAGGACCGCGTGACGGCACAGGTAAGCGAGTATGGATACACCGGAAAGGTCACGGTCGTCGAAGGCGGAGATCACCGCCAGCAGAGCGTGGCGAATGCCCTGGCCGCGATCGACTGCGCCCCTGACGATGTGATCCTGGTACATGACGCAGTGCGTCCTCTTATTGATCCTGCGACGATTCAGCGGACCATCGAAGCGGTAGAGAAGCACAAAGCCGCTATCGTAGCCCTGCCTGCGGTCGACACGATCAAGCAGGTGGAGCGTACGGCAGGCGGAGCCATCATCACCTCAACCATTCCGCGTGAGCATGTGGTCATGGCACAGACACCGCAGGGTTTTCGCTACTCGCTGCTGAAAGATGCTTTTGCCGCCGCTGCCGCTGACGAGTTTATCGGGACAGACGAAGCCAGCCTGGTGGAACGCTTTGGCGCGCAGGTGGCCGTGGTGCAGGGCTCGCCGTCGAATATCAAGATCACGCATCTCGGCGATATCGAGCTGGCGGAGTTCTACCTGCGGCGCAAACCTGTTTCGATTGGCTAAAACGCGGGGTGGTGGGCGCGCTTTTCCGCTGGCATTCGCGATACGATCACAAAGACTGCTTCACACGGAAAAATCATGAACATCAGAATCGGATACGGCTGGGATTCGCACGCGTTTAAGCCGGGCGTGCCATTGAAAATCGGAGGTCTTGCCATCGACCACCCCGAGGGGCTGGCAGGACACTCGGACGGCGATGTACTGCTGCATGCAATTACCGATGCATTGCTTGGCGCAGTTTCGGCCGGCGATATCGGAAGCTTCTTTCCTCCCGGCGATCCGCGCTGGAAGAATGCGGACTCATCGATCTTTCTGAACCTGGCGCTTGAAGAGATTCAGAATGCCGGTTATCGCATCGTCAATATCGATACGACTCTGGTGCTTGCCGCTCCTAAGATCGGCCCGCTGGCTGCGGATCTCCGCGAGCGCGTCGCCGACCTGCTCGACGTGGAGCCTTCGAACGTGGGCATCAAGGCCAAGAGCCCCGAGGGCCTGAATCTTGACCACGTAGCCCAGGCTCATGCCGTTGTCCTGCTGGAAAAGGTCGAGAACCCCGAAGAGCTGCGCAGCATGAGCGATGTGATCGAAAGCCAGAAGCAGCTCGAAGATGTCGTGAAGGACCTGGTGAGCCAGGTTCACGGCGTCGAGCCGCGGCGGGTTCTGAAGCCTGTCTTCGACACCGAAGATATCACTTAGTAGCTGGTGATGCGGTTAGCTTGGGACCGGCTAGCTTTTACGGCCAGCTGAGTTGCGGTCAGAAGATCCTGACTGCTCCTTAGCTGGCCGTTTCACTGCTGATGTCTTCGGGCTGACCGATCCTGCGCTGCCTTCGTGGTGCTACGCTGTTTTTGTGAAGATTGCCATTGCCGTCCTCCTGTTTGCAGCCTCCTGTGCTTCCGCTCAGGACTGGCGCACTCCCTCGGAAATCTCCAACTATGCAACCACTCCGGACTATGCCGCCACCATGGCGTACCTGCGCCGCGTGGCGGATGCTGCTCCGGCGCAGGTGAAGATTGAGCCGTTCGGCACCACTGGCGAAGGCCGTGAGCTGGACATTGTTATCGCTTCGAAGGATGGGGACTTCGATCCGGCGAAGATTCACGCGTCGCACCGGCCGATCGTGCTGGTGCAGAATTCGATCCATGCCGGCGAGATGGATGGCAAGGATGCCTGCATGGCCCTGTTGCGCGACATGGTGATCACGAAGTCGCAGGCGGCTTTGCTGGACAATGCTGTCTTCGTCTTTATTCCCATGTACAACGCCGACGGCCACGAACGGCGCTCACCCTACAACCGCATCAACCAGAACGGGCCCGATGAGATGGGCTGGCGCGGGAACGGCACAAATCTCAACCTGAATCGCGACTACATGAAGGCGGATGCGCCGGAGACACGCGCGCTGCTGAAGATGTTTCATGAGTGGCTGCCTGACTTCTTTGTCGACGATCATGTGACCGACGGCGCCGACTATCAGTACGACGTGACCTTCACCATCGATGACGGGCCAAACGTGTACAGCCCGACGGCGCACTGGATCGATGAGGCAGTGAAACCGGTGCTGGTGAAGGACGTCGATGCGGTGCCCGGCCACCTCGCCGCGCCGACCTATATCGAGCTGAATGACGACACCGATCCGGCGAAGGGACTGTCGTTCGACAATAATCCGCCGCGCTTTTCGACCGGCTACATGATTCTTGAGAACCGTCCCGGCATGCTGGTCGAGATGCACATGCTCAAGGACTACAAGACGCGTGTGACAGGGAACTACGAGGTGCTGCGCAGCCTGATGACGGTCGTTAATCGCGATGCCGCGAAGCTGGTTGCATTGAATGCCGCAGCGGACGCACAGGCAGAGCAGACGGGCGCGCACCCGCTTGCAAACCAACAGGTTGCGCTGAGCGTGGGCTGGAATGGCGAGACCACGCCATTTCTCTTTCACGGTTACAAATACACGCGGCAGCTGAGTGAAGTCTCGGGAAAGATGTGGGTGAAGTACTCGCACGAGCCGTGGGATGTGTCGCTGCCCATGTCGGACGGCTTCAAAGTGACGGCTTCGACCGCACCGCCTGTGGCCTACATCATTCCTCGCCAATGGGCGCATGTGATCGATGTGCTGGCCGCGCACCAGGTGAAGATGCAGCGGACTACTTCCGCATGGAGCGGACAGGTGGAGAGCTACCACTGTGGCGATATGCAGTGGAACCGGTTTCCCTTCGAAGGCCGTCATCCCATCTTTGCCGGAGAGGCAGGAGCGGAGCCGGGCAAGTTCGGCCATTGCGACCTGGTGACGGAGACGCAGACCTATCCCGCCGGTTCGGTCATTGTCCCGCTCAATCAGCGGCTGGCGAAGGTCGTGCTCGGCTGGCTGGAGCCCGCTGCTCCCGACTCCGCGATGGCCTGGGGCTTCTTCGATGCGATCTTCGAGCAGAAGGAGTATGGCGAACCCTACGTCGTCGAGAAGCTGGCGCGCGAGATGATGGCCAAGGATCCCCGTCTGAAGACGGAGTTCGAGCAGCGGGTGCAGAATGACCCGAATTTTGCTGCAGACCCGAACGCGCGGCTCAACTTCTTCTACGAGCATTCACCCTGGTATGCCGCGAACAAGGTCGGTCAGTATCCGGTGGGCAGGCTGCTGAAACTGGATGGCGTGCCGGTTGAAAAGTGAAGGCCAGCAGCTTGTGACCCTGTAGTTACCGGTGCGAGGTTACTAAGGGAGCACTTGGCTCTCCCGAAAGAGGGAGAGTCAATTTCTTTGGTCAGTGACAGAATGAGTGCAGTTGAGTCCGAGGCGGGAAGCGCTGTGTTTTCCCCAAGGATGGCGATGAGCGCCAGCACTTTGCCGGACCCGAAGCTCGTCCGGTGACTGAAGTCTCTCAGGGCTCGTATGCACAAAATGGAGAACACTCGATGACCCCTCGCACTGTAACCTCTCTTCTGCTCGGTTTCTCACTGGCAACTGCCGGTTCTCTCGTGGCGCAGCAGCCCGTCAACGGCCAGCCGATGGATGCGTCGCAGGCCCAGGCAGCAGCGGCTCCTGCCGCGGAAGCGCCTTCCAACCAGAAGTTCATCGTTCCTGCGGGAACAAAAATTCCGTTGACGCTGCGTGCGGCGATCAGCACCAAGACAGCCAAGCCGGGCGATGCCGTCTACCTTCAGACCAACTTCCCGACGGTGGTTGGTTCGCGCGTGGTCATTCCGCAGGGCGTTTTCGTCCAGGGATACATCGACGGCGTGCGCAAGCCCACCAAGATGAAGGGCCAGGCGCAGCTCATGATGCACTTTGTTTCGATGGCTTTCCCGAACGGCGTCGTGATTGCTCTGCCGGGCGCGGTCGACAAGGTTCCGGGTACGAACAACACCCAGGTGAAGGACAAGGAAGGTCTGATCCAGGGCGACAGCACCAAGGCCGCCGATGGCAAGACCGTTGTGGTTGACAGTGCAGGCGGCGCAGGCCTCGGAGCTCTCGCTGGTTATGCGGCCGGCAGCGGCCCTTCCGGCATGGGTATCGGTATCGGAGCTGGAGCCGGTGCAGCAGCGGGTATCGTCGAAGTCATGCTGAAGCACGGCAACGCCGACATCGTCTTCCAGGAAGGCTCGACAGTCACCATGGTGATGCAGCGTCCGCTGGAAGTGGAAGAGCAGCAGCTTGCCGGCATGAAGAACCTGACCGGTTACGATGGTCCGGAGATGACCCCGGTGAACGCGCAGCAGATGCCGATGGCCAAGCCCACCACCAACAGCCAGCCGAAGGCCACCAACTAACTTCTGCCTTTAAGACAAAAGAAAATGCCCGCTTGCCGCGGGCATTTTCTTTTTGGGCAACTATTGCGGAACCTGCCAACCGGCCCCGGCGTTTTCAAGCATCGTTTGTCCGGGCTGCGGAGAGCTGACAGCTTTCCCCATGTCAGGGAAGGCAGCAGTCATCTTGTCCGTTTTTACCCACACCGGAATATCCATCAGCGTGGTGTGGTAGCTTGCCGTCGTCTGCAGGAACTTGCCCTGCTTGACCGGAGCGGTGAAGCTGTCGACGGCGGTCACGGTCTTATGTCCGTAGCAGAAACGCGGCGCGGCGCGCTCGCCGAGCGGCGTAAGCGTGTAGCGATAGAACTTGGCCGCGGGAACAGCTTCACGCTTCATCAGTCCCACGTCGGTCATCGCGTCCAGCTTCTTCTTCTGGTCGGCGAAGTTATCGCCGGGCATCAGGTCGAGAGGGAACTTCAGGCCTTCCGGATAGAGGCATTCATTGTGCGCCTCGTAGTACTGGTTCAGGCCCTTCTGCAGCTTGTCGTTGCTGGGTTTTACATCGGTCGCGCAGCCTGCTGCCAGCATCAATGCGGCTGCGGCGAGGGTTTTGATCGTACCGTTCATACGTGCTCCTCTGTAGATGACTCATAAGAAGCACCTTGAGCCGGATTCGCCGCCTGACAGCAATTTTGTAACTTTATTTGCGAAATCGGAAAGCCTCAGGCAACAAAAATGTCTGTCTTCGCACTCAGCCATAACAGCAACGCGTAACAGCACAACTGAGGGGACACAATGAAAATTCTTGGAGTCATACTCGTCATCGCGGGCGTAGCGGCGCTCATCTATGGCGGCTTTACCTTCACGACGAAGAAGAAGGCAGTAGACATGGGACCGATTCAGATCGACAAGACGGAGCATCATTCGGTGCCGCTGCCTCCGCTTCTTGGAGTCGTGGCGATTGTCGGCGGTGGCGCTCTCTTCTATTTCGGAGCGAAGGAAGGAAAATAACTGCAAGGAATCAGCCGCGGGCATTTCGGTCTGGGCAGGTATGGGCTTCACGCCCTGAGGCATTTCTCAGTGCGGCTGATTCTTCCACAGCATCGGCACGTAATAGACGCTCAGATACCAGGACAGCAGGAAGAGGACGATCAGCCCTGCCAGCGACCAGAAGAAGAGTTGAACCGGCAGGGTTCGCATCAGGGTATGGCGTGGCGCAATCGGTTCATCGGCGCGGAAGACCATGCCGCTGGCGAAGCAGATGCAGGCTGCGATGGCTAAATGCAGGAACAAGGCCATCGCAATCCGCTCATCCCACCGCGTGCCGGGCACAAAGAATGCGCTGGCCATCAGCGCCCATAGCGAGACGATGCTTAGCAGCAGCGAAATCGCTTTGCCCAGCTCCAACACATTTGCCTCACGCGTATAGATTCTTCAGCGCTGGATAAACCTTCCGGAAAGCATTGTATCCCCGCGCATACTGCGTTGCATCGGCGCTTACAGGTTCGATGCGCTGCGCTACGTGGATCGCCGCGGCGCAGGCGGCGTCGAGATCTGGCCACCCCTTCGCTCCAACGCCAGCCAGCAGGGCCGCGCCGAAGGCTCCGCCTTCTTCGGCGGTAAGAATCTCAACGGCATGGTTGTAGACCGATGCCTGTATTTGCCGCCAGAGCGGGCCGCGTGCTCCGCCGCCGCCAAGGCGTACGCCCTTGACGGGAATGCCCAGCTCGGCGAAGAGCGTGAAGGTGTCCTGCAGAGAATAGGCGACGCCTTCGAGGACGGCGCGGACAAGATGATCGCGGGTGTGCTGGGCCGTGAGGCCGACGAAAGCGGCGCGTGCCGTCGAGTCGAGATGCGGCGTGCGCTCGCCGAGCAGGTACGGAGTCCACAGCAGGTCATCGCTGCCTGCCGGGATCTTCGCCGCGCCTTGCGTAAGCGTGTCGTAATCGACTCCGGGAGCAATCACATCCCGCAGCCAGCGCAGCGAGAGACCGGCGGACTGGGTGACGCCCATCACGTGCCAGCGACCGGGAACGGCATGGCAGAAGGTATGCAGGCGGCCCTGCGGATCGCGCGTGGGGGCTGCCGTGGCCGCGAAGACCACGCCTGAGGTGCCGATGGTAGCCGAGACCGAGCCGGGTTCGAGGATGCCCATGCCGACCGCGCCGGCGCCCTGGTCGCCTGCTCCGGCGGCTACTGGCGTGCCGGCGATGAGGCCGGTAAGCTTAGCGGCTTCGTCCGAGATGTGCGCGCAGATCTCCGGCGACTCGAAGAGTTCCGGCAGCCACGCCTCGGGAATGCCCGCGACCTTCGCGACCTCGGACGACCAGCGGCGATTGGCGACGTCGAGCAGCAGCGTGCCCGATGCCTCGTGCACGTCGATGGCGTACTTGCCAGTCAGCTTGAAGCGGACGTAGTCCTTGGGGCAGAGGATATGCGCGATGTTCGCGAAGATCTCCGGCTCGTTCTTCTTCACCCACAGCAGCTTGGTCAGCGTGAAGTTGGGCAGCGCGGGGTTCGCGGTCAGCTCGATCAGCTTTTCGCGGCCGATCTGCTCATGCAGCCAGTCGCATTCCGCATCGGTACGCTGGTCGCACCATATCAGCGAAGGACGCAGCACGTTGCCGTGTACATCGAGCATGACCGCTCCATGCATCTGGCCAGTGAGACCGACGGCTTCAACCTTCGCGCCCGTCGCGAGAACCTCGCGAATCGCCTGCTGCGCGGCGCGCCACCAGTCTTCGGGGTCCTGTTCGGCCCAGCCGGGGTATGGGCTGCGGAAGTTCGCGTGTTCGGCCGAGGCCGAGGCCTTGAGCCTGCCATCCAAATCAACCAGTACGGCACGGGTGCCGCCGGTACCTATATCCAGCCCTAAAAACACGCGATTGCTCCTTTGGAAACAGCCTTCAGTCGTTAGCTTTCAGCTTTCAACGGATGCTGTGCCATCTCACTTTAATTGTTTGCGACAGCGTCCGCCAGCCGCTGCCCTTGAGCGGTCGTCCCTCGAGGATTGTCATTCCGAAACCAGTGAGGAATCTGCACTTCGCGCAGTCGATAAAGGCAGATTCCTCGTTTCACCCGGAATAACAAGTCATAGAGCGCGAGCCTTGCCGGCAGCAGCGCAGGGCTTGCGGCGGAAACACGTCTCCGAGTGATCGTTGACCATGCCCGAAGCCTGCATAAACGCGTGCACAATGGTCGGACCAACAAACTTGAAGCCGCGCTTCTTCAGCTCCTTCGACATGGCAATGGAAGCGGCTGTCTGTGCCACGATTGGACCCTTCGCCTGTACGGGTTTGCCTCCGGCCAGCGACCAGATCCAGTGAGAGAAGCTTTCGCCGGACTTCTCCATCGCAACGTAGATACGAGCTGCGCCGATGGTCGCCACGATCTTTGCGCGGGAGCGGATGATGCCTTCGTCGGCCAGCAGGCGCTCGATGTCCTTCTCGGTAAACTTTGCGACCTTGTGCGGATCGAATCCGCGAAAGGCTTTGCGAAAGGCCTCGCGCTTGCGCAGCACGGTAATCCACGACAGCCCCGCCTGGAAGCCCTCAAGCATCAGCAGCTCCCAGAGCGTGCGGCTGTCATATTCGGGCATGCCCCATTCGGTGTCGTGGTAATCGCGCATCGATGGGTCCGATCCGGCCCAGGTACAGCGTTGGATTTCAGGCATGGTCTCTCGCTAATTAGGTAGATGGAAGCGTCCGACGAGAACGCCTTTCATCAGAATATGCCCTTCCATCGCCTTCTCGACATCGGCCTGCGTGGCATCGGGGCCGAGTGGGAGCCTGGTGTCCAGCGCGTAGAGTTCGAAGGTGTAATGATGGTTCGGGCCAACCGCCGCCGCGCCCATGCCGAGGTATCCAACCTTCTTCGCGCGATTCATCGCCTGGATCGATCCGTTAGGTAACGTTGCGTTTGCCGGAACGCCTTCGGCAAGCTCGCGCGCGGTCCCCGGAATATTGAAGACCATCCAGTGCAGCACCTGTTCGTTGCTCTTATCGATGGATGTATCGGGATCGTGAACGATCAGCGTGAAGCTCTGCGTGCCGTCAGGAACGAAGTCCCAGGTAAGCTTCGGCGAGGTGGCTCCAGCGGTCTTCGCATTCGGAGCAGCCATGGTGTAGCGGTCGGGAATGATGCCTCCATCATCGAAGGCCGTTGTAGTGAGAGTAAGGCGCTGTTTGCCGGGAGTTTGGGCGAGAAGCGACGGAGCTGTGAAGAGAACAATGGCCGCGATGAGAAGCTTTTTCATGATTGCCTCCAGACGACGCAGACATTGTAGCCGGAGGAAGCGAGAGCCTCGTCAATGGACGAGGCTCTCGCCTTGTAGCTCATCACGGAGAGCACATAGAGAGTCTTCGCAAAACCCTCTGTGCTCTCTGTGGTGAATATTTCTTCAAAGTGAGCGGAGCAGCGAAACCTGCGAAGAGGTGTCGTCTACGGTAGACGCAGAACGATGCCGGTAGTCAGAGTCTTCGGGTTCGGATTGCCGATGTTATCGGCCGTAAAGCCCATGTAGGAGAACTCGGCTACACGCCAGTCGATGTGCGGGAAGATCGTCCAGTCGAGACCGGCAATCAGGTTGTAGTTCAGCGAAGTTTTGTCGGTCGTGGACGAGCCCTGGCCAATCTCGATCTTCGAGCCGCCAATTTCTGCCGCGATATACGGCATAAACGGTACCAGGTGGGGCCTGAGGCGAAGTTGCGGTCCGACAGTGCCGCTGTAGATGGTGTTCTGGCCGCTGCCGCCGAGCAGCGAAGCACGCGCGTCGGCGCCGAGCGAGATAAAGGGCGCGTGCCAGAAGTCGTGATAAGCCCCGAATGTCGTGCCGCTGTTCCAGCCAACGTTGGGGATGTTGAAATCGGAAGCGCTGTAACCGGCGTAAATACCTGTCTGTGCAAAGGCAGCAGCAGGCATCAGGAGAAGAAATGCAAAGAGCAGCTTAAGAGAACGCATGATGATTCCTTCAGTTGATTCTGGCAATAAAACAGCCACACGTATAAGACGCGTGGCTGTCAAAAACAGAGGTCTGTAGAAGTTACAAAAGCTTCGCCATGATCTCAGTTAGTACCTGCTTCGAAGGGCGCGTGCGACTTTCAGGCAGCGTGGCGAGCGGCTCATCGACTGTATTCAACAGTTCGGTGAAGCTGGGCTTCTGCGTGTCGATATAGAAGACGCCGGTAAGGATCTCCCCCTTCTCGTGGGCTTCCATTAGCGCACTGACAGCGGACACGCGGTTGTTCGGGTTGTAATCCTCGCGCAGCTTGCGAAGGCGCAGGTGAGAGCCGTCATGCATCTTCACGTCGTAGGTCGAGCCCGCGTCGTAGTCGACAGAGATATCTTCGAAATGCGGCACAAAGCCCACTTCGCTGATCGCCTCTTCGTGCTCCTGCATGTACTTGTAGCTCTTGGTCGAGCCCTCGTGATCGTTGAAGGTTACGCAGGGCGAGATGACATCGAGCATCACCGTGCCCTTGTGCGAGATCGCAGCCTTCAGCATGGCAAGCAGCTGCTTCTTATCTCCTGAAAAAGAGCGGCCGACGAACGTGGCTCCAAGCTGCACGGCCAGCGCGCAGGTGTCGATCGCTGGCAGATCGTTGATGACGCCGGTCTTCAGCTTCGAACCAACATCGGCAGTCGCCGAGAACTGGCCCTTGGTGAGTCCGTACACGCCGTTGTCTTCGATGATGTAGATGATCGGCAGATTGCGTCGCAGAAGGTGGACGAACTGCCCCATGCCGATGGATGCCGTGTCGCCATCGCCGGAGACGCCGAGTGCCTTTACGGTCTTGTTCGCAAGCAGCGCGCCAGTGGCGACAGCAGGCATGCGTCCATGGACGGTGTTGAAGCTGTGCGCACGCGAGAGAAAGTAGGCCGGGCTCTTCGATGAGCAGCCGATGCCGGAGATCTTCATTACGCGCTCGGGCTGCACACCCATCTCGTACATCGCGTCGATGATGCGTTCGGAGATGGCATTGTGTCCGCAGCCGGCGCAGAGCGTTGTCTTGCCGCCACGATAGTCGACGATGGGCAGGCCGATGCGGTTGACCTTCGGTGTTGGAGTTGCGGTCGCCATCTAGATACCCTCCTGCAGCACAAGTTCGTCTGTGACCGATCGCGCATCGATCGGCAGTCCATTGAAGTGACGGATGCTGCGCAGCCTGACCGCATCCTCAGCGGGAAGGTCGAGCTTGAGCAGGCTTAGCAGCTGTGCATCGCGATTCTGTTCGACGATATAGACGCGTTCGTGCGCGGCGACGAAGTCGTGAATCTCCTTCGCGAAAGGGAAGGCCCGGATGCGGAGATAATCCGTCTCAATGCCGTACTCCCGGCTGAGCTGGTCGCGGCTTTCGGAGACGGCGAAGTCCGAGGTGCCGAAGGCGACGAGGCCAATCGGCGAGCTGCCGTTTTGCACGACGAACGGCGCGGGAACGAGCGTGCGGGCGGTCTCGAATTTGCGAGCCAGCCGCTCCATCTGATTCTGATAGTCGTCGGGCCGCTCGGTGTAGAGCGCTTTCTCGTTGTGACCGGTGCCGCGGGTAAAGTAGGCGGCCTTGGGATGATCCGTGCCCGGCAGGGTGCGGTAGGGGATACCGTCGCCATCGACATCGGCGTAGCGGGCGAAGTCGCCGAGGCGGTTCAGGTCTTCGGCGGTCAGCACCTTACCCCGATCAAGTGGCTTGTCGGGATACTCGAAGGGATCGGACATCCAGTTGTTCATGCCGAGATCGAGATCTGACACGACGAAGACGGGAGTCTGCAGCCTCTCGGCCAGGTCGAAGGCGGCGATGGCGAACTCGTAGCACTCTCTCACCGAACCGGGCAGCAACATGACATGCCTGGTATCTCCGTGGGAGAGGTAGGCGATGGAAAGCAGGTCGGCCTGCGCTGTGCGCGTGGGCAGGCCGGTCGAGGGACCTACGCGCTGGATGTCGAAGATCACTCCCGGAAGCTCTGCGAAGTATCCCAGGCCGGCGAACTCGGCCATCAGCGAAATTCCGGGCCCGGAGGTTGCGGTCATGGAGCGCGCGCCGGCCCATCCCGCTCCCAGCACCATGCCCACCGCCGCCAGCTCGTCTTCGGCTTGTACGACAGCAAAGCTGGCTTTCCCATCAGGCTCTACGCGATATTTCTTCAAGTAATCGATTAACTGTTCAACGACGGAAGAAGATGGAGTGATCGGGTACCAGGTCACAACAGTGACGCCGGCAAACATGGCGCCGAGAGCGGCGGCGGCATTGCCGTCGATGATGATCTTTCCCTCGGTCGCACGCATGCGTTCGAGAAGGAAGGGATCCTGCTTGGGAAGCGATTCAGCGGCGTAGTTGTAGCCCGCCTCGATGGCGGCCCAGTTCAGGTCGGCTGCCTTCTGCTTTTTGGCGAACTGGCGGCGGACGGCTTTCTCAACGACCTCGACGTCTAGCGAGATCAGCTTCGCGACCACGCCAACGTAAACCATGTTCTTCACCAGCTTGCGCAGGCGGGCCTCGGGGCAGACGGCCGCGGTGATTTTGTCGAATGGAACCGGATAGCAGGTAATGTCATCGCGGTACTGCGCGAGATCGAGCGACGTTTCGTAGATGGCCACCGCGCCGGATGGCAGCGAGAGGATGTCTTCCTTCGCGGTCTCGGCGTTCATGGCTACGAGGATGTCGATCTCTTTCTTGCGGGCGACGTATCCGTGTTTGCTGGCGCGGATGGTGTACCAGGTGGGCAGGCCGGCGATGTTCGATGGGAAGAGGTTTTTGCCGCTGACCGGGATGCCCATGGCGAAGATGCTTCGCAGCAGGATGGTGTTGGCAGACTGAGATCCGGAGCCGTTTACCGTGGCTACCTGGATGCTGAAGTCGTTGATGATCGGGGTTTTCGTTCCGGAAGACTGTTCTATCGTGCCTGCGGCGGGCTGCGTGGATTCAGGTCCGGCAGCGCCCAGGGCAACATCACCTGTCGCCATTTGGCGGTATCCCCTTTGAGAGGAATGGGAAAGGCTGGTCTCTTTCCAGGCCACCCATTATAGCCACTCGCAAAAGGGCGTTCCCGCATAGTGAAACCGGTTTCTGGGGGAACGAAGAGCAGATGATTTGTTGCGGTCGGAATGACAGACGTTTGGGAAAGGCAAAGGGGCCCAGAATCCCGATCTCGGTTTTCCGAACCCTGCTTTAACTCAATTCTTCAGATCGGCCATAACGCGGGCTACATCCGCCTGCTGCTCCGCGGTGAGCGGCAGCAGCGGCAGGCGGGGACGTCCGCCGTAGTATCCGTTCAGGTCGCAGGCGTGCTTGATGCCGGCGATGCCAAGGGTCGAGCCCACCACCACGGAAGCATCGATCAGGCGCTCCTGCTTTTCGCGTGCGAGCTCCGGATCGTTGTCCTTCCATGCAAAGTAGACCTCCTGGCAGGCCTGCGGGGCGCAGGCAGCCATGCCGAGCACACCGCCGGAGGCTCCAGCTTCAATGGAGGCGAGGAACTTCTCTCCCGAGCCGCTGAGCACCTGGAATCCGATCTCCTTTTTGCGGACCTTCATCAGCGGTGCAGGGGGCACGACGGCCATGGCCGCTTCGCCGCCGAGAGCTATCGCCGAGACAAAGTTGACCGGAGGGATCGCTGCCTCGGCCTGCATACGGCCGGTGAAAGCCGTGAAGGTGGTGGTCACAGAAACCTCGCGGCGTGGCGCGTTGCGGGTCGCGGCAACAACTTCGGCGATGCGCTCGACGTTACCGCTCGAGTCCTTGAGGCCGATGATGTTGGGATGCTGGGCCAGCTCGGCGATTATGTCGACCGGCATGTCGTAGTGCGTGAGTTTGGGGATGCTGTAGAGGATGACGGGCAGCGGCGACTGGTCAGCCAGCGTGCGGTAGTAGTTCAGAATCTCGCGGCGTCCCATTTGCGGAACGTAGTAATTCGGCGTGCGAACGAGCACAGCGTCGTAGCCATGGTCGGCGGAGTATTCGGCAAGCTTGAGCGTTTCGATCACGCTTTCGCGTGCGATACCGGCCAGCATGACCTTCTCAGAAGAGGCGGCATTGATGGCTTCCTTCAGGACGGCGCGCGTGTCTTCGTCGCCCACCATGACGGATTCGCCGGTCGATCCAAGCACAACCATTCCGGCTACCGGCGTGCGCGAATAGCGGTCTACATTGTGTTCGAGCTTTTTCAGGTAGACACGGCCATCCGGGTAGAAGGGCGTGGTCAGTGCGGGAAAGATTCCTTCGAGAAGCATGAAACGATTGTAGTGGAAAAGCAGCTGAGGAACGGGTAGCTGGAAGACGTCAGATAGAGGACCAGCCGGCAGCTTTGAGTTGTCACTCCGAACGCAACGGGGAATCTCGATGCCGCGCCCGGAATGACAATCAATTTCTTAGAAGACCTTAAAGTGAATGGTCAGGTACTTCTTAGGATCCTTGCGGATTGCCGTCACGAGATTGCTCGAGTTCGAGATCATCTCGTCAGCGTGATTGTAGAGCGACGGATTCTTCACCAGCTGCCCGATCGTTCCTTCGCCGCTGTCAACCTGGTTGAGCACCGAGTTCAGGTGGGTGATGGTGTCATCCAGCTTGTGCGCGAACTGCGGGTCCTTGACCATCATGCCGAGCGCGCCCTTACCCTGGTTCACATCCGCCAGAAGCTTGTTGAGGCTGTCGGTCGACTGTCTGAGATTGTTGTAAAGCGTCTCGTCCTTAAGCAGCTTGCCCGCGCTGCCTTTGCCGGCATCGAGTTCGGCAGAGATGTTCTCAAGGTGGCCCATGGTGTTGTCGATACGCTTGTAAAGCGTGTCATCGGAGACCAGCTTGCCGATGGAGCCTTTGCCATTCGAGATGTTGTCCACCAGGCCGGAGAGCTGGTTTACGGTGGCAACAGCCTTGTTGTAGAGCGTCGGATCGTTGATCAGCTGGCCGATGGAACCCTTGCCGCTGTTCAGCGCATCGACCAGGTTGTCCACCTTGGCAAGAATCGTATTCAGCTGTTCGATCGTTCCCTGGCTGGACTTGATTACGTCGTTGAGGCTGGGTGTTTCGGTCGTGCCCAACTCGCCGTTGTTCTGGAGCGGTCCTCCGACGGCTGTTTTGCTGTTGATATTTACAACCGTATCGCCGAGAACTCCGACCGTTTCGAGGCTGGTTTTCGAGTCAGTCTTCAGCGCGTCGCTGTACTGCTTGCTGAGCTTCATCGTGACCTGAACGGGGGTGAGCTTGCGTTCCGGAATGACCTTGATGCTCTTCACGTTACCGATGGTCACGCCTTCGAGATTGACCGGGGCGCCGACCTTCAGGCCGGCTGCGTCTTCGAAGTAAGAGACGGCGGTGAGCTTGCCCTGCCAGAAACCGCCCGTCGTACCAGACATGACAAAAACGAGCGCGATCAGCACCGAGATTGCCACGATGACCAGAACACCAATTTTTAACTGCGACCACTGAATCTGCTGCTGGCTAGGCAAGGAATCCCTCGGAAGATCGTATCTTTCGGTCTGAGAATAACAAACAGGTCAAGAGCTTTTGCAAGAACTTGCCCATTGGATGCCGCTTGAGGCCTCGTTCGTTGCAGAAAAAATTGGAGTTAGCGGCCATCCTCGAGGTGAACGAGAGCCATGGCGGCGGAATTGTTGTGGGTGAGGGAAAGGGAGATATTTACGACTGCCAGGCTGGCCGCAATTTCAGCCGCCCGTCCGGAAAAGTGGAGGGTCGGCCGCTGACCCCGCTCGCGGCGGACCTCGATTTCCTTCCAGGAGACTCCATGCTGGATTCCGGTGCCCAGCGCCTTGGCGCCAGCCTCTTTAGCGGCAAAACGGGCTGCGAAGCTCTCGGCAGCCTCTTTTTTGCGCTGGCAGTAGGCGATTTCTCCGGGCGTGTAGATCCGCCGGAGAAACCGGTCGCCATAACGCTCTATCGACTCCGCGATACGGTCGATTTCGATCAGGTCAACGCCAGTACCGACAAGCATACGATCAAGTTAAACCATCGGCGGAAAGTTGCCGAGGGGAAGAAGTTTCGCAATGAGACACCTATCGGAATGGGTTATCCTCACCGATCAGAATGTTATGCATCACGGTTACGAACTAGACGGCTGGGTACTGAGGCTCACCGCCCTCAGCGATCACTCGCCGGCGCAGGCCATAAACCTGCTGACCCGCTCCCTCGTAAGCTGTGGAGGATGGGTGCTGAGCCGTGCCGTGCATGAAGAAGGCATCGGCGAAATGGATTTCGAGTTTGCACGGGCCGGGTGCGTGGAAATTTACGCTGTACTGATCTCCTGCGGGCTCGAATTAAGCCGCGAGTCGCACCTGCAGATGGCCGAGCTATGCCACTGCACGAAGAACCTCATGGCCAGCAAAGCCTTCGATATCGCACGTGTGGACCTGGTCATCTACCCCGGCCAGCATAAGACCTCCCACGACGCCGGCGCCCTGTCGCAACTTTCCTAACCGGCCTCTACCAGCCCGTAACGCCGCTGCCAGGCCTCGCGCAGCCTGAACCACACGCGTTTCTTTTCCTCTTCGGTCGCTTCGGCATTTTCAACGAACCGCGCCGACTCTTCCTTGGCCAGCTCCAGCAATGCGCGATCGCGGACGATATTGGCCACGCGAAAGTCGGGCAATCCAGCCTGGCGGGTGCCGAAGAACTCTCCCGGGCCGCGCAGTTGCAGGTCGAGTTCGGCCAGTTCGAAGCCGTTCTGGGTGCGGACCATCGCCGCCAGCCGCTCCTGCCCATGCGGCGAGAGCTTGCCGCCGGTCATGAGGATGCAATAAGACTTCGCTGCCCCGCGCCCGACGCGTCCGCGAAGCTGGTGAAGCTGGGCGAGGCCAAAGCGCTCAGCGTGCTCGATCACCATGACCGAGGCATTGGGCACGTCCACGCCGACTTCGATCACCGTGGTCGAGATGAGAACGTCGATCTCGCCGCGCTGGAAGCGGCGCATGATGACCTCCTTCTCATCGGCATCGAGGCGGCCATGCAATAGACCCATCCTCAGGCCGTGAAGGTGCGAGGCACGCAGGTTCTCGTACATCTCGGTCGCGGACTTGAGCGTGGGTTTCTCGAAGAGGTCGTCTGACTTGGCCTTCTTGCCTTTACCAGCGGCTTTCTTGGTGGTCGCCTTCTTACTGACCGCTTTCTTGCTGATGGTCTTCTTACCGACCGTCTCCGCACTGTCCGCCTCTTCGCTGTCTGGGCGTGCAAAATCCAGCTCCGGCTGGTCGTCTTTCGCGCCTTCGATCACGGGATAGACCACGTAAGCCTGCCGCCCCTGAGCCACCTGGTCGCGAACCAGCTTCCACACGTCTTCGGCGCGCTCGTCGGAGACCTGCCTTGTGACGATCGGCGTGCGGCCGGGCGGCAGCTCGTCGAGCACGCTCAGGTCGAGGTCGCCGTAGAGCGACAGGGCCAGGGTGCGGGGAATCGGTGTCGCCGTCATGACCAGCATGTCCGGCTCGGCGGCATTTGGCTTCTTCATCAGCCGGAAGCGCTGGACCACTCCGAAGCGGTGCTGTTCGTCGACGACGACCAGGCCGATGTTGGCGAAGTCGACCTTTTCCTCAATCAGCGCGTGGGTGCCGATTACGAGGTCGGTCTCGCCGTGGAAGATCTTCCGCCGCGCCAGTTTTTTGCGGTCCTCGTCGAGAGAACCGGTCAGCAGCGTGAGCCGGTACTTCTTCGAGCTGCGTTCGAGCAGCTTGCGGGCGCCGAGGTAATGCTGGGTCGCAAGAATCTCCGTCGGAGCCATCAACGCCGCCTGGTAGCCGTTTTCGATGGCCACGATCATCGCCTGCAAGGCCACGATCGTCTTGCCCGAGCCGACATCGCCTTGCAGCAGCCGTCGCATGGGGCCAGGCTTGCGCATATCGGTGACGATTTCGCCCAGCGCCCGTTTCTGTGCCGTTGTGGGATGGAAGGGCAGCACCTGCCGGATGGCTTCGCGGACCTTGTCGTTCGCCTCGAAGGCGACGCCGGTTCGTGCCTTCAGGCGGCGTCGTTTCAGCTCGAGTCCGCATTCAAGATAGAACAGCTCCTCGAAGATGAGGCGCTTATGCGCCGCGGTGCCGAAGCCCTGCAGCTGCGTCATAGGGGTTCCGGCCGGAGGGAAATGCACGGCCCGCAGCGACTCTTCACGACTTGGCAGCCCGAGGCGCGCGAGCATGGCGGCGGGGAGGGTTTCGGGAATCTGCCCGCGCAGTTCCTCGAGCAGGTTGTAGATGACGCGGCGGATCCAGCGCGAGGCAAGGCGGCTGCCGCTGAGCGATTCATAGACCGGGGTGATGCGGCCGACTTCGAGCAGGTGGCTCTCGTCGTTCGGGTCTTCGGGCAGGATCTCGAACTGCGGCTGGATCATCTTGAAGGCCTTTGTCGAGCGCGAGGGCTCTACCTTGCCATAGAGCGCAACCATCTGCCCGGGACGGAACTTGCCTTCGAGATAGGTTCCGTGGAACCACATGCACTTCATCGTGGACAGGTTCTGCCCGACCGTCATCTCGAAGATGGGCATGGTACGGGTGCGCAGCAGGGAGGTGCCGCGCACCTCGGCGATGACGCTGGCCATCTCGCCCGGCTTCAGTTCGCTCAGGGCGCGGGGATGCAGGCGGTCTTCGTACCGAAATGGGAGGTGATAGAGAAGGTCTTCGACGACGGCAATGCGCTTTTCGACGAGGGTCTTCGCGATCTGCGGACCGATGCCTTTGACGAACTGGACGGGAGTATCGAGCTGCACCACTAAGCGATGCTAGCAAAGTTGTTTTCCTCTGTCGGATTTACGGGAAGCGCTTTAAGATCAGGTTGATAAACTTTGAGGTCCAAAGGAAGAATCATGCCGACAGTTGTTGCGCTGGACAGGATCTCCAAGGCATACGAACAGAAAGTCGCCGTGAAGGAGCTGAGCCTGCAGATTGAGGCCGGCACGATGTTTGGTCTGCTGGGGCCGAACGGCTCGGGTAAGACCTCGAGCATCCGCATGATGATCGGCATCACCATGCCGGACTCCGGCTCGGTCAACCTCTTCGGCAAACCCTTTGACCGCGAGAGCCTGAAGCGGGTCGGGTACCTGCCCGAAGAACGCGGCCTCTACAAGAAGATGAAGGTCATGGATCAGCTGGTCTTCGTCGGCCAGCTGCGCGGCCTGGAACCGGCCGAGGCGGCAAAGCGCGCCCACGCCTGGTGCGAGCGCATGCAGATCCTCGAAGCCGTCGATAAGAAGACTGAAGAGCTTTCGAAGGGCATGCAGCAGAAGATCCAGTTCATTGCCACACTGCTGCACGATCCTGAACTGATCATCATGGACGAGCCGTTTTCGGGACTCGACCCGGTGAACGCGACCCTGCTGCAGGACACGCTCATCGAGCTGAAGAAGGCAGGCAAGGCGATCCTCTTCTCGACGCACCGCATGGACCAGGTGGAGAAGATGTGCGACGCAATTACGTTGATCCATCGCGGCAACGTAGTCCTGGCCGGCGGCATTCGCGAGGTGAAGTCGCGTTACGAGCGCGATCGCGTGGTCATAAACTTTGCGGGCGACAGGTCGTTCCTGCAGCACGAGGCCATTGCCAGCTTCAAGGAATACTCCGGGCAGGCCGAGATCACGCTCAAGCCGCATGCCGATGCGCAGGCGCTGCTGCGTGACGCGGCAGCGCGTGCAACCATCTACCGGTTCGAGCTGATGGAGCCGTCACTGGAAGAAATTTTCATCCGCACCGTAGGGGAGCGAGTCGATGCGTGACATTCTGCTGATCGCCAAGCGCGAATATCTCGAACAGGTGCGCGGCAAGGCCTTCCGCGTGACGACCATCCTGATCCCGACCGTGTTTGCCTGCCTCATCGGCGTGATGACGCTCGCGGCGAAGAACACCGGTGTAGGCAAGCACATTGCCGTGGCGTCGAATGATCCCGCATTGGCTAACCGGGTGCGTGACGCCATCGTGGCAGACAAGGACGCGAAGGCGACGGTCGAAGTGGTCGCTCCAGCGGCCGAAGCGGATCATCAGGCGCTCGTTAGCAAGGTAGACCAGAAGCAGTTGGACGGCTTCCTTTGGCTCGACACAACGGACAGCGGCGCGCCTAAGGCCACCTTTGAGTCGCGTTCGTCCGGAGATTTTGCAACCGAAGGCCGCGTGGAGAAGGCGGTGAACCAGGCACTGGTCGAGCAGCGTCTCACCGCCCGCGGTCTGGCTTCGACCGACGTTGCTTCGCTCACTAAATCCGTCGACGTAAAAACTCTGCAGGTGAAGAACGGCAAGGAATCCGCCAGCAACGCGATGAGCACCTTCTGGGCGGCGTATGCCATGGCCTTCCTGCTTTCATTCACCGTGGTGATGTACGGCATGAACGTCGGCCGGTCGGTGATCCAGGAGAAGACCTCGCGCATCTTCGAGGTCATGCTCTCGATGGTTAAGCCGGAAGACATGCTCGCCGGCAAGCTGATCGGCATCGGCGCTGTAGGCCTGACGCAGCTGGCGATCTGGGGAATTGCCGGCTCCATCTTCGCCGGCTCGGCCATGGCTGCAAAGCTGATGGCGGGCGGCATCCAGTTCAGCATCGCTCCGATCACGCTGGTGCTCTTCGCTGCCTACTTCATCCTCGGATACGCGCTCTACAGCACGCTCTTCGCCGGACTGGCCGCGACCTGCGACACCGAGCAGGAGCTGCAGCAGTACGCGCCGCTGGCGGCCATCCCCATCTGGCTGAGCTTCGGCATGATTGCGTTCATCGTGAGCAGTCCGAACTCGACGATCTCCGTCGCGATCTCGATGTTCCCGCCCTGCGCGCCGATTACGATGTTCCTGCGCATGGCCTCGCAGTTCCCGCCCATGTGGCAGATCGGGCTTTCGCTCGGCATCATGGCGGTGACGGTGTGGGCGGTGCTGTGGCTGTCGTCGCGCATCTACCGCGTCGGCATCCTCATGTACGGCAAGCGCGCCACGCTGCCGGAGATGCTGCGCTGGCTTCGGTACAGCTAGCCCCAACAAACGTAAACAGGCAGGTGAGGGCTTTAGCACTCACAATAGAAACGGCGACAGGAGCGGCTTCAGCCGCTGAGGTAATTCTCCACGTCCCGCTAGAATGAATCTGTGAGCAAGCAACTTTCCTTCGGCCAGCGGATCGCCATCGCCATCGTTCCACGCCTCACCGCGCTGCTGCTGGCAATCATCGGTTCCACCCTCCGCTTCGAAGTCATCACCGAAGAAGGCGCTGTACCGGAAACGCCGCCGAACACCGGCATTTACTGCTTCTGGCACCGCTGCACGCTCTCCTGCGGGTGGTACTTCCGCAAGTTCCGCTGCTCCATTCTCATCAGCCAGAGCTTCGACGGCGAACTCATCTCCCGCACGCTCGGCCTGCTCGGCTACAACAGCGTGCGAGGCTCAAGCTCGCGCGGAGGCGCAGCCGGACTGCTTGCACTGGCCGGCGTTATCGACAATGGCTTTCCCGTCGTGTTCACAGCGGATGGTCCCCGCGGGCCGATCTACCAGACAAAGATCGGGCCGGTGAAGCTCTCGCAGATGACCCGCGAACCGATGGGCAGCTTCTATCTGCTGCCCGAGCGCGCCTGGGTGATGAAGTCGTGGGACCAGTTCATGATCCCGAAGCCTTTCTCGCGCGTGGCCGTGAGCTGGTCGCGCAAGGTCGCACCGCCTGCGGTCGATGCGTCGCCGGAAGAGCTGGAAGTGAAGCGGCAGGAGCTGAACGACGCCATCGAGCGGGCAAGGCTGCATGCCGAAGCGCATCTCCGGAAATAAACGGGAAGTAAAATAGACAGAGTGCTTGTCTCCGACTTCGATTACGAACTCCCTGAAGAACTGATCGCACAACAGCCGCCTGCGGAGCGCTCTGGAGCGCGCATGCTCGCGCTCGACCGCGCGACCGGCTCTACGAGTGACCGGCATTTCGTGGATTTTCCCAACATGCTGCGCGAAGGCGACCTGCTGGTGCTGAACAATAGCCGCGTCATTCCTGCCCGGCTCTTCGCGAAGCGAGAAGGCGCACGCGGCAACGCCATGCAGACACCGACGGGCAGCATCGAAGTCTTTCTCACTGGACAAAACACAGAGCATGAGTGGCAGGCGCTGGTGCGGCCCGGGCGCAAGGTGCATCGCGGCGAGGTGCTGAACTTTGGCGAAGGCCGTTTGCGCGCCGAGGTCATTGCAGAAGGCGAGTTCGGAGAGCGCACGCTGCGCTTCCAGCCGGTCGATGATTTCTTCACCGCGCTCGAGGAGCTGGGGCATATTCCACTGCCGCCTTACATTCATCGCGATGATGCGGACACCGATCGCGAGCGCTACCAGACGGTCTTCGCGCAGCAGAAAGGTTCTGCGGCTGCTCCAACTGCAGGCCTGCATTTCACCCCGGAGATTCTGGACCGCATTCGCGCGCGCGGTGTGCAGGTTGCGTACGTCACGCTGCATGTTGGACTCGGAACCTTCCAGCCGGTGCGCGTCGAGCGTGTGGATGAAATCGAGCTGCACTCGGAGCGCTATACGCTGAGCGCTGAGACGGCTTCTGCGCTCAACAATGCGCGCGCTGAAGGCCGGCGCGTCGTCGCGGCGGGAACGACCACCGTCCGCACCCTCGAGCACTGCGCCTTGCAGGGCGAGTTCACGCCACATTCGGGCAGCACACGGATCTTCATCTCGCCGGGCTTCGAGTTCAAGGCGGTCAAAGCGCTGCTGACAAACTTCCACCTGCCGCAATCGACGCTGCTGATGCTGGTGTCAGCATTTGGCGGCAAGGGCCATGTTCTCGACGCCTATCGCCATGCGGTTCGCGAGCGCTATCGCTTCTTTTCCTACGGCGATTGCATGTTCCTGTCCTGAGAACGCAGGCTTGTTAGGCGTAAACTTGAACGGATGCCTACGAAGCCCCCGATTTTTCTGCTCGACTCGATGTCGTTCGTCTTCCGCGCCTACCATGCGATGCAGCGGCAGCGGCCCATGTCCACGCGTACCGGTGTGCCCACCGCGGCGACCTATGTTTTCGTGAACATGATCAACAAGCTGCGGCGGGACTTTCAGCCCGAGTACTTTGCCGCGGTCTTCGACGTGAGTGCGCCGGTCTTCCGCGATGAGCGCGCCAAGGCCATGACGGCGGTCAAAAAGTTCAACATCAAGACACAGCAGTTCGAAGAGGTCGAGTATGGCGGCTACAAGGCCAATCGCACCGAGATGCCCTCCGATCTCGCGCAGCAATTGCCATACATCCGCCGCGCGCTCGAGGCCTTTCACATTCCTATCCTGCAGGCCGAAGGATTCGAAGCCGATGACGTGATCGGCACGCTCTCCACGCTGGCCGCGAAAGATGGACATCCGGTGTACGTCGTCTCGAACGACAAGGACATGCTGCAGCTGGTGAACGAGCATGTGAAGGTTCTGAACCCGGCGAAGGACAACCTCATCCTCGATCGCGACAAGGTTCTGGAGACGCTGGGCGTGCCGCCGGAGCAGGTGATCGATGTGATGGCGCTGCGTGGCGATTCCATCGACAATATCCCAGGAGCGCCCGGCATTGGTGACAAGGGATCGGTCGAACTGATTCAGCAGTTCGGCACCCTCGAAGCCGCGCTCGATCGCGCCAGCGAGGTCAAGCGCAAGACTTATCGCGAATCGCTCGAGAACAACCGCGACAACATCCTGTTGAGCAGGGAGCTGGTAACGATTCACTGCACCATTCCGCTTGAGCTCGACCTCGATGCGATGCGCACGCAGCCGCCGGATGCCAATGCCTGCCGGACGCTCTTCACCGAGCTGGAATTCACGACGCTGCTCAAGGAGCTTGCGCCGTCAGCGGTTGCGCAGGAGGTCGAGTACATCCTCGATCCGGACAAGGAACAACTCGCCGCATTTGTAACCGCGGCCAGGAAGAATGGATTCGCCGTGGCTGTGCCCGCCTCGGAGCTGGAAGAAGCAGCCGAGCAGGTGAGCGAGCAGGAGACGGAAGCAATTGAAGAGCGCGAGCCGGAGCTGAAGACCATGTCGATGTTCGGCATGTTCGAGGAGGCCGAGAAGCCGCAGTCGGCTGCTGCTGCTCCGGTTTTTAAGCTCGCTGTAGCACTCGATGGAAAAGCGCTGCGCGTCGCCCTTGATGATGTGCGAACGCTGCTCGAAGACGAATCCGTTGCCAAGCGCGTGCATGACTTAAAGGGAACAATGCGCGTGCTCGAGCAGCAGGGCGTGACGCTGCGCGGCGCCAAGGATGACCTGATGCTGTATTCGTACCTGGTCAATCCAACGCACACCACTCATCGATTGAGCGATATCGCGGCGCGCTTCAGCAATTATCCGTTGAAGGAGACGGGCGAGCGCGAACTGGTCGAAGCAGCACATACCGTCGCGTCGCTAACGGAGACACTTCGCGGCGATGTGAAGACGCTCGATGCCGAGAGCATCTACAACGATATCGATCTGCCGTTGGCTCCGGTGCTGCTGCGTATGGAAAAAGTAGGCGTGCGCATCGATTCCGCGCAGTTGAATCGGATGTCGGAGACGCTGGGCACGGAGATGCAGCGCGTCGGCGAGGAGATATTTTCGCTCTCCGGCCACCGCTTTAACATTCAGTCGCCCAAGCAGCTCGGCGATGTGCTCTTCAACAAGATGAATCTGCCCAAGCCGATTAAGTACGGCAAGGGCAAGGTGGTTTCGACCGCACAGGATGTGCTTGAGGAACTGGCCGAGCACAATGATGTTCCGAAGCTGGTACTCGAGTATCGCCAGCTTGCGAAGCTGAAGTCGAACTATGTCGATTCGCTGCCGCTGCTGGCCGACAGCGATGGCCGCGTGCATACGACTTTCAATCAAGTCGGCACGGCGACGGGCCGATTGTCGTCGACGAATCCGAACCTGCAGAACATTCCTGTGCGCACCGAGCTTGGCCGTGAGATACGCGCGGCGTTCATTGCTGCTCCGGGGCACAGGCTGCTTTCTGCGGATTATTCGCAGATCGAACTGCGTCTGATGGCGCATTTCTCTGAAGATCCGCTGCTGCTTAAGGCTTATCGCACCGGCGAAGACATTCACACGCTTACGGCATCGGAAGTCTTCGGCGTGCCGGCGGACAAGATGGACAAGGTCACGCGCAATCGCGCCAAGGCTGTGAACTTCGGCATCGTCTATGGCATCTCGCCTTTCGGTCTTGCGGCACAACTTGGTATCGATCAGAAGGAAGCGAAGACGTACATCGAGCGTTACTTCGAGCGCTACCACGGCGTACGCGAGTTCATCGATCGCACGCTCGAAGAAACGCGCCGCGACCAGAAGGTGCGCACGGTCTTCGGACGCGTTCGTCCCATCCCTGACATCCAGAGCCGCAACGCCAACCTGCGCGGCTTTGCCGAGCGGACAGCGGTTAACACACCGCTGCAGGGAACAGCAGCCGACCTGATCAAGCTGGCGATGATTCGCATCGATCGCCGCCTCGCGGATGAAAAGCTGCGCACCCGCATGACGCTGCAGGTGCACGATGAACTGCTCTTCGATGTGCCGGAGGATGAAGCCGAGAAAGCCGAAAAGCTTGTGAAACACGAGATGGAGTCGGTGATTGAGCTGAAGGTCCCGTTGGTGGCCGACGTGGGCATTGGCGGCAACTGGCGCGACATCAAATAGCTGGTTCGTGTCTTCAGAAACCGCTAGCGCTATCTGAAATTCTCATCCTGAAAGCAGTGAGGGATCTGCATTTTTCTTTCGACAGGCGGTATTCCCGGTGTCGAACGCGTAAATACAGATCCCTCGTTTTGCTCGGGACGAGAAAACAGGGGGTCAGGCGCCGATAGCTTCTTGAATCGCCTGGGCGATGGCGTCAGCGTGGCGTCGCATCTCGGCTTCGCTTTCCGCTTCGATCATCACGCGGGCCAGCGGCTCGGTGCCGGAATAGCGAATCACCACGCGGCCATTGCCTTCGAGCGCTTCTTCGGCCTCGCGGATGCGTGCAGCAACCGTTTCGATCTGGTCGAGCGGCCTCTTCTCCTTCACGCGCACATTCACGATGACCTGCGGAAATGTCTTCAGGTCGGCAAGCAGCTCATGCAGTGGCTTGCCGGCGCGCTGCACGATGTCGAGCACGACGAGCGCGGTCAGCAGGCCGTCGCCCGTCGTAGCGAGATGAGGGAAGAGCACGTGCCCAGATTGCTCGCCGCCCAGCGACGCGTCGTTGGCCTGCATCATTTCGAGCACGTATTTGTCACCCACCGGCGCGCGCAGCATCTTGATCTCCGAGCGGCGCAGCGCGGCTTCGAGGCCCATGTTCGACATCGTGGTAGCGACAACCATGTCGTCCTTGAGGATCTCGCGTGCCTTAAGATCGCGCGCGGCCAGTAGCAGCACCGCATCGCCGTTGACTACATTGCCGTTCGCATCGGCAAAGAGCGCGCGGTCGGCGTCACCGTCAAAGGTGATGCCCATATCGGCTCCCGCATCCTTTGTTTCCTTTGCAACCACCTCGGGATGCAGCGCGCCGCAACCTGCATTGATGTTGCGGCCGTCAGGATGAACGTGCGTGAGCTTGACCGATCCGGCGAGCTGAAGAAAGAGCTCCGGCGCGATGACAGAAGCAGCGCCGTTGGCGCAGTCGATCACCAGCTTCATGTGGTCCAGGTCGAGCTGTGGAACCGCCTTGAAAAGAAACTGCTCGTAATCAGCGCGAAGCTTAGGGTCGGTTTCCAACTCGGGCAGAGCGGAGGGATCGGGAGCGCCTGTGGTTTCAAAGTCGCGGGTTTCGAGCTGGCGGAAGATCTCGTCTTCGATAGCCAGTTCGGTTGCGTCCGGCAATTTGTAACCGTCACCGCCGAAAATCTTGATGCCGTTGTCATGCCAGGGATTGTGCGAGGCGGAGATGACGACTCCAGCCGAGAAGCCATGCGTGCGCGCCAGGTAAGCAATAGCGGGAGTGGTGATAACGCCTGCGCTTTTTACCGTTGCTCCGCCCTCCGCCAGGCCGGCGGCGAGGACCGAGGCGATCCATGCTCCGGACTCGCGGGTATCCATACCGAGCAGTATGGATGGCCGTGGATGCTTCGGTTTCAGTTGGTGCGCCAGCGCCAGGCCTACGGCGTAAATTGTTTTCGCATCGAGCGGTGCTTCGCCGGCCACGGCTCGAATGCCATCGGTGCCAAAGAGTTTTCTCATGAATCGTTTCGTTCCGTAGAAGAAGTGCTCACGCGGCTCTCAAAGCTGCCATCGGAGAGGCGCGTGGTGAGCTGTTGTCCTTGCTGCAGGCCTGCGGTGCTTCGCAGCAGGTTGCCTTGCTGGTCATAGACCAGCGCATATCCGCGCTGAAGCACGCCGAGTGGAGAGAGCGAAAGCAGCTGCCGCTCGAGCGATTCGATCCTGTTCCTGCGGGTCGTCATGTCGAGCGATTGCGCGCGCAGCATGGCAGTAGAAAGCGTCTCCAGCCGGTTGCGAGTGAAACGCAGCTGATGGCTGACATCGTGACGCATCAGCGATGCGGAAAGTTGCTGGAGCCGCTGCATGCTGGTCTGCGCCCTGCGCTGCCAGGATGTTTCCATGCGGAATGCCAGCTCATCGAGCCGCTGCTGCCGCTGGCGGATACCGCTCTGCATGCGCGTAAGCGCTGCCTCGACAGAAAGCCGCGCAAAGCGCTCGCGGCCCTGCATCACAGCGTAGCGTGCGGCACGGTGCAGGCGCTGCGAAAGCAGTTCGATGCGCTCCTCGACCCTATGCTGTGCGCCGGTGATGAGCTCCGCGGCGGCCGATGGGGTGGGCGCGCGCAGGTCCGAGACAAAATCGGCAATGGTGAAATCAGTTTCGTGACCGACGGCCGAGACAACCGGCAGCTCCGAGTTCGCAATCACGCGTGCCAGCGATTCGCTGTTGAAGGGAGCAAGATCTTCGAGCGATCCGCCGCCGCGTGCGATGACGATCAGGTCGACTTCGCGGCTCTGGTTGAAGTAAGCGATGCCCGCCGCCACGCTGGCCGCTGCGGATTCACCCTGCACGATCGCCGGATACACCAGCAGTTCGAGCGCGGCATGCCTGCGGGTAACTACATTGATGATGTCGCGAATGACCGCGCCGCTCGGCGATGTGACCACCCCGACGCATTTCGGAAAGAGCGGCAGAGCACGTTTGCGTTCCGCGTCGAACAGGCCTTCATCCTGCAGCTTCTGCTTTACCTGTTCGAAGGCGAGCTGCAGCGAGCCTGCGCCCACCGGTTCGAGATGCTCGGCGATGAGCTGTACCTGCCCGCGCTGCTCGTAAACCGAGAGCTTGCCGCGCAGCAGTATGTGCAGGCCATCTTCGGGGCGGAAGCGCAGCAGCGATGCCTGGCGCCGAAAGAGCACGGCTGAGAACTGCGCGGTCTCGTCCTTGATGGTGAAGTAGATATGTCCGGAAGCGGCCTTGCGCAGGTCGCTGATTTCGCCTTCGATCCACAGGTCGCTGAACTCGCCCTCTACCTGTGCGCGCAGTTCAGCGGCGAGTTCGCTTACCTTCCAGATATGGCGCTGCGGCGGCTGTGGTGCTTCAAATAGAAAGCCCATTTGGCTGCCTGCAGTTTTTGTCTGCGCATCCACATTCCAAGTCTACATGGCAGTTGACGCGGAAGGCGCTCACCTGTTTTGCTTCCCACAGGCGAAAGGGAAGAGCCTTGCACATCTTCTGCATCTTCGCGGGCATAGCCTGCATTCTGGCAACGCTCACCGATTCTTTTCAGACGGTGATCCTGCCGCGCCGTGCGGTCGGCAAGTTCCGTATCACGCGGCTGTTTTTCGCTGTTACCTGGTGGCCGTGGGCGCGGTTGGCAAGCCGTGTCCGCAATGCGCGCGACCGCGAAACCGCCTTTAGTTACTACGGGCCGATGGCGCTGATCGTCCTGATCGGGGTGTGGGCTGCTGCGCTGGTGACCGGTTTCGGATTGATCTATTACGGCATGGGCTCGCCATTCCGCGATCCCGTGTTCCCGCATCCCGATCTGCGTTCCGATATCTATGTGAGCGGCACCACGCTTTTCACCCTCGGTTTGGGAGATCTGGTTCCGCATACCGATATTGTGAGGATGCTGGCAGTGCTCGAATCCGGCATGGGGTTGGGGTTTCTGGCGCTCGTCATCGGATACTTTCCCGTGCTCTACGGCGCTTTCTCGCGGCGCGAGGTAAATATCTCGCTTCTCGATGCGCGTGCCGGTTCGCCTCCGACTGCTGCCGAGCTGATGCGGCGCCATGCCTTTCCCGGCGGGAACGATGCTCTCACGCTGTTGCTGGTGGAGTGGGAGCGCTGGGCGGCCGAACTGCTCGAGAGCCATATCTCGTATCCGCTGCTGTGCCAGTTTCGCTCCCAGCACTCCAATCAAAGCTGGCTGGCCGCGCTCACCGCCATTCTGGACACCTGCTCGCTGCTCATTGCCGGGGTACAGGAGCATCCGGCGCGCCAGGCGCAGCTCACCTTTGCAGTCGCCCGCCATGCGCTGGTCGATCTCTCCCAGGTTTTCGGGCTGAAGCCTACAAGTGCCATGGGCGACCGGCTGCCGCCCGAACGCTTCGAGATGCTCTACGGGCAGCTATGCCAGGCCGGGATTCGCGTCTGCCGCGACGAGGACTCGATGGAACGCCTCAAGAAGATGCGCCTGCTCTACGAAGGCTATGCCGATGCGCTTAGCAACTTTCTCTGCATGCCGTTGCCGCCGTGGATCGCCGAACACCCGAACAAGGACAACTGGCTATCCGTGGCCAAGGTGCGGGCGCAGACAGAGGCTGTGATCGCCGCGCAGGTAAACGCAAGCAGCGGCTTGCAGCCGCTGTTCGTCGAGGATGAAGAACACCATATCTTCTAGAAATTCAAAACTGGAATGATTGATTGAGGCTAACGCGGCTTGGCTTCGATCATCTTTTCAAGTTTTGCCACGGAATCACTGAAGCTTTGCTTATCCGGAACGCCTCCCTCCGGACCGAGGCTGGCTTCGAGCTGGGAAGCGATATCGCTGCCCTCCGGAAGTCCGAAGGTGCCAAGCACCCCGGCAAGCTTATGGGCTGCGACATACGCATCGCCGCGCGTTACATCATCCAGGCTGCCGGCATCCAGGGCCTGGCATGCATTCTGCAGCACGACCAGCCTTGCCATCATGACCGGGTAGTTCGTACGCCAGATGGCAAGCAACATCTCTTCGATCTTGTTGCTCTCGCCCATCGACCTATTTCTCCCATCCGAGCGCGGCCGACATCTGGTCGGCGAGCGTCAACGGATCGAAGGGTTTGAAGAGCACGGCAGCTACCCCGAGGTCGGCAAAGCGCTTCTGGTCGGCGGTCTGCACCTTGGCGGTCAGGAGGATAACGGGAATGTCCGCCGTCTCGGGAAGCTTGCGCAACTCCAGAAAGGTCGTCGGCCCGTCCATGCCCGGCATCATCACGTCGAGCAGGATCGCATCCGGCCGGTCTTCCTGTGCGCGGTGAATACCCCTGATGCCGGAGTTCGCGGTAAGAACCTCCCACCCGGCGACCGTTTCCAGGCTCATAGCAGCAACCTGCCGGATATCGTCTTCATCGTCAATGATCAAAATGCGGTGCGACATACTTCTTACTCCTGAATTCGGGAAGGTGCTGCTTTTGTACCATCGAAGCGTCTGGTGAAAACAGACTGCTGCGCTCAAGCCGGATCGGCGTTTTCATGCCGTCGCAGAAGGGTTGCGGCCAGTGACTCGATCTCTTTCATGCGTTCCGCACTGCCGGCATTCGAATACACGATCATGGGCAGGCTGCTGAGCTCACCGCGATTGTCGAGCCACTCGATGAAGTCAAAACTCTGTTTCCCCGGCAGGCCCAGGTTCAGTAGAACCAGGTCAGGCCGGCGTGCCGACTGGCAGAATTCCACTGCCTGCGAAAGATTGGAGGCATGGTGGATCTGAGTTCCGGCCATGCGGAAGGTCGCGGTGGTGGCGATAGCGCGCTGCTGGCCGGGCTCGACCAGCAGCGTATAGCTCTGGGCATTACCTTCCCGCAGGGCGCCGGCCAGCGCCGCGTACGCGGTAAGGTCATCTTCTTCCGCCGGCAGGCCCGCCTCCGCACCGATATTCAGCAGGATGACGGGGATGCTGATGGTGGCCGCGTCCGCTTTGAGAAGCTGCAATGCAGAATAATTCTGCTTCACCTGCCGTGAGATTCCCAGCAGGATCGTGTTCACCGGAAAGTGCTGTGCCAGATGCAGCGTCTGCGTGCTGTTTTCAGCCTCCAGCACGCGGAAGCGTTGCCGGCGCAGTGCCGCAACCAGCGCCGTACGAGCCTCGGTGCCTGCTTCGCATATCAGCAGTGTGTCCTGGTGCACCGCTTCGTCTTCATTTGGGCTTTCCTGCAGCGAGTCGAGCCTGGTGCGCTCGGGCAGGAAGACCCGGAAGGCCGCGCCGCTTCCTGCAGGATTGTGCTCTGCCCAGATGCGTCCACCATGCTGCTGCAGGATGGTGCGGCAGATAGCGAGCCCCAGTCCGGTGCCGCCTTTCTGACGAGAATCCGATGCGTCCACCTGCTGGAAACGGTCGAAGATCGTCTCCAGCTTGTCCGTCGGAATGCCGCGCCCGTTGTCGATGACGCTCAGCATAGCCCCGTCGCGGGTTGGGCCAACCTCGACGGTGACAGTTGCCTCGGGCGGAGAGAACTTGATGGCATTGCTCAACAGGTTGGTGATCACCTGCTGGATGCGGTCTGGATCGACCTCGCTCTGCGTGGGCACGGCATGCAGTGCCAAGCGGATGCTGGCAGCGTCGGCCATGGGCTGGACTGCCTCGACCACCTGCTTTGCCAGGTCATCGAGCGAAATCTCGCGGAAGTTCAGCGGGGCGCGGCCCGACTGCATGCGTTCCAGGTCGAGAATGTCGTTGATCAGGCGCACCAGCCGGTCGGAGTTCGACAGCGCAATCCGCATCAGGTTTCCGGCCTTCTCGCTGATCTCGCCAAGCAGGCCGGAAGATAGCAGGCCGAGCGCGCCGCGGATCGATGTGAGCGGCGTGCGCAGCTCGTGGCTGACCGTCGAGATGAACTCGTCCTTCATACGGTCAAGGGCATATCGCTCACTGATGTCCCGGAAGCTCAGCACGCTGCCGATTGCCGTGCCGTGCTCGAGCATCGGCGTGACCGAAAACTCCACGGGGAAGGGGCGTCCGTCGAGCCGGTAGAAGACGTCCTGCCCGCTGGTTGTCTCATGCAGCAGAAAAGCGCGGCGGGTGCGGCACTGTTCGCCGCAGGCCTCGGGCGAGGCTCCTGAGTGCAGGATGGAATGAACGGGGCGTCCGGCCAGCTCTGCCGGGGATGCGCCCAGCATGGCTGCTGCCGCCGGGTTCACGAAGTCGACCCGTCCTTCCGGGTCCGCGCCGAAGATGCCGTCCGCCACCGAGTTCAGAATGAACTCGTTCTGCTGGTGCAGCTCGCGGACCCGCATTTCCTGTGCCGAACGGGCCATGAACTGACCGATGGAGGCGCAGACGGTTTCGACCGAACTCATGGTCTCCGGATCTTCGTCGCGGCGTTGCCGGCTGTAAAACTCGACCGCAGCGATAACGCGGTTACCCACGCGAACCGGAACGGCCAGGCCGCTGTTCAGGCCGGTAAGGCGCGCGGAGTGACGCCGCGTAAAGCTGGGATCGTTGCGGAGATCAGCAGACCAGCGTGGCGCGCCGAGCGCCCACACCATTCCCGGCATGCCTTCGCCGCGCGTGAAAACGCGGCTCTGGGTGTCGCGCAGGAATTCGTCGTGGTTGCGGTCCGGGACCGACCAGCTGCAGTCGAAGCGGATCTGTTGCAGGGTGTCGTCGACCACCCAGAGGTTGGCCATATCGTAGCCCAGGGTGTTGCACAGAGCTGCCAGCACCTTCGGCAGCGCCTCCTCGCGAGAGGTGGATTCGCCGACGATCTGGCTGACTTCAAGCTGCATGCCCATGCGGCGCTCGCGGCGGTTGCGCTGGGTAACGTCACGCAGGATGCAGCGGACGGTAGCCGGGCGATTGGCGCTCCGTCGGCTGCTGAGGCTGGCTTCGACTTCCACCCTCCCGCCGTGCGGGTTCCTCAGCTGGAGAGATTCGCGCTCGACCCGCTCGCCCAGCAGGGCGCGACGGAAAAGCGCCGCCACCTCAGCCTGCACCTCGGGCGGAAAAGCCGACTCGAAGCTCATCAGGGTTTCAAAGCCTTCGCTGCTGATGCCGAAAAGCTCTTCCCACGCCGGATTCACGTAGAGATAGTTGCCCTGCTCGTTCATGGTCGCGATCATTTCAACCGCGTTCTCAAACAGGTCCTGGTAACGTTCTTCGCTTTCGTGCAGCAGATCGTCGACCCGCCGGGCAGAGCTCAGGTCGGTGCCGAGCAGCAACAGGCCGGAGAGTTCACCATCTTCATCCTCGATGACGGTCAAATGCACCGTGGCCGGAAATGTCCAGCCATTGCGGTTGCGGAAGTTCATCTCCAGGGGACGGGCCCGGCCGGAAGGGAAGTCGCGAAGATAGCTGAGGCAAAGATCGAAGATCGATGGAGACAGTCCGGCAGGCTGCTGCGAGGCCAGAAGCGTCCGGCCGATGCGCTGGCCCTCGCCCTCGGCGAACATCTGCCGGAGAGCGATCCGGCCGAGAACTTCGTCGGCCGTATAGCCGAGCAGCAGCTCCGCCCCGGCATTGAAGGTGGTGATGTCGCCTTCGAGGTTTGTGGTGATCAGCAGGGTGCCGTCAGAGGAGAGAATGCTCTGCTGGACCGGCAGCACCTGCGAGATCGCCTGGTCCTGGCGCCGCCTCAGGAAGTAGGAGCGGATATGAAAGAGGCCGGCGAGGAAGAGAAGCAGAATGGCCAGCAGCCAGCAGGTGACAAAGCAGCCTATGGGAAGCAGCCCGATGTGATGCCGCTCCGCGCACCATGCCAGCACGGCCGCGCCGCCGAGGACAAATAGCAGGGCGGCAACATAAAAACTGATCTGCGTTCGTGTGCTGCTCGGTAAGGTCACGTCAGTCGCTCAGGGGGGAGCAGCTGCCTGCGGTCCCGTTCTTACGTGCCGGGCGAATGTGCCTTCCGGCGTGAAATTCGGGGTGGACGCAAGCCTATCCCGCTGATGTTGGAAGAATTGAATCTTCCGGAAGATCAGTTTGCAGTATAGGGGGAATCACCTCCGAAAGTATGCAATAAATTGCAAGTTTCTTTCGGAGGCGACTCCTGCGGCTTAGATAGTGAGCCCTGCTGACGAGACGAGAGTTAGAAGCGGGATCGGGAGCGGCCGGTCGATTGAACTCGCTGGCCCCTCTCAAAAGGGATGAGGTTGGATACTCGCTCCGCACGATATGTCTCGAGAGCCTTGCGGGCCGAAGAGCGGCAAAACGTCAGGAACCAAAGAAACGAAACCAGATAAAGACCTATGCATACTTCGAGCGTCAGCAACACAGCGGTACTCCTTATAAATCCGGGGAAGGAAGTAAGTATGAATAAATTATGTGGGGAATGCTACTCTCCGATGAATAATACGCGCCATAAGAAAATGCAGGAAATTTCTTCGCTTTGATGATGCAAAAAAGGGAAGGGCCGCTGATCGATAGAATCAGCGGCCCCGTCTAACCGGTTGCGAAAGTTATGCCGTGACCGGCTCGAGAACGCCGGCCCAGTTCTTACCCTTGCGGCCTTCGTGTGCCTTCTTGTGGTAGGCGTATCCGGTGATCAACGGCAGCGCCAGGGTGGCTTCGCTGTAGACCATCTGCTCGAAGGTCGTGTCGACCTTGCCCCACGAGCTGGCTTCCTTGAGCGTGCTCGAAGAGAGCGCACCGTCGCGGACATCGGCAACCGTAATCTGGATGGCGTACTTGTGCATCGGGGCTTCCTGTCCGAGGATGTCCGCAGCCACGACAATGTCCTGCGCGAAGTTCTTCGGCACGCCGCCGCCGATCATCAGCAGGCCGGTGGTCGGGTTGGCAATCTTCAGCTGCGTGATTTCGTAGAAATCCTTGGCGGAGTCCAGCGAGAGCATGGGTTTGCCTTGGTGCTTGTGCTGGTGGGCAACAAGTCCGAAGCCGGCCGAGCAGTCGCTGAAAGCCGGGCAGAAGATCGGCACACCCTTTTCGTAGGCTGCATGCACGATCGAATCCACGCCGCCCTGCGCCAGCGTCTTGCCGTTCTTCTCGAGGTAAGCGCCCATGGCTGCGATGAATTCGCGCGAGCTGTAGGGACGCGGTTCGAGCGCATCGGCAATGTGTTCGGTGGTTTCGTCGCAGATGCGAAGCTCTTCTTCGTCGATCAGCGTGTCATAGATGCGGTCGATCATCAGCTCGCGCAGCGTGCCGTCTTCGGTGCCCTGCTTGAGCAGGTCGTCGGCGATCCAGTGCTTGAAGCCGAGGCCTTCGAAGAAGTCCTGGTCAACGATGTTGGCGCCGGTCGAGACAATGGCGTCGACCATGTTGTTGCGGATCAGATCGATGAAGATCTGCTTGAGCCCAGCCGAAATCAGCGAGCCGGCCAGGCACAGAATGACGCCGCATTCCTTGTCCTGCAGCATGCGCTCGTAGATCGACGATGCCCGGTAAAGGTCACGGGAGCTGTAGGCCATGTGCTGCATGGCGTCGACGAGGGCTACGACATTGTGCTGCTTGATGTCGATGTGCTGAATGGGGTCTTTGAGGAGTTCCTTTTTCGTAGGCATAGCTATTTCAGGATAGCAATTAAGTGCAGCGGATTTTGTAAAAATCCATCAGCAATGAGGCGGCCAGCCGGAATTCGGTCAGATAAACCGATCACCCGACGACAACCGAATCGCTGTCCGGAACTTAACTGAAGCTTTAAAGCTGACCGGTCCCCAGCCAACCGGCCTCCAGCTAAACTGGGACTCATGTCCGGAAACCGACTCACACAGCTTGCTGCCCTCGTTCTGCTGTCATTCGTATCCGTGCCCGCTTCGTTTGCCTGGGGAAGCAAGGGCCACACCATGATCAACGAGCTTGCGGCGCAGAGTCTGCCTGCCGATGTTCCGGCTTTTCTGCGGACACCCGAGGCGGTGCAGGAAATCGCCTATCTCGGCCCCGAGCCGGACCGCTGGCGCTCGCTGGGTGAGCCCGAACTGAGCGCTGAGCAGGCGCCCGACCACTTCATCGATATCGAATACGCCGACCTGATCGGTCCGCTGCCTCGCCGCCGCTACGAATACATCGCCGCGCTCGAGGCATATGCAGCCCAGCATCCAGACATGGCGAAGCTGCTGGCGCCGGACAAGGTAGGCTTCCAGCCATACATCACCAACGAAGTGTGGGAGCGCCTGAAGTCGGCCATGCGCGATTACCGCGATCTGAGTGCCCAGCACGACGACACAAAGCCGGTCGAGGCAGCGATCGTGTTTTATGCCGGATGGCTCGGCCACTACGTCGGCGATGGTTCGCAACCATTGCACGTGACCATCAACTACAACGGCTGGGTGCTTAAGGACAATCCAAACGGCTACACCACCGATCACCACATTCACTCGCAGTTTGAAACGGCCTTCGTCGATGCCGCCATCAACATCGACGACGTGCGTTCAAAGATGACACCCGTCGCTCCGGTAAGCGACGAATGGGACGCTTACATGACTTACCTGCGCCATACGGGATCGCTGGTCGAGCGCACCTATCAGCTCGAAAAGGCGAAGGGTTTCGAGGACCAGGGAACTGCCGAGTCCCGCGAGTTCACGGCCGAGCGCCTCGCCGCTGGCGCCAGCGAGTTGCGCGACCTGATCGCCTCGGCGTGGATCGAGAGCGCGAAACCGGTTCCGAAATGGCATGAGCCGACTGCTCCGGCGACAGCCGTTCCTGCAGGGAAGTCTGCCGCCGGCTTCTGACGGCAGGCTCGATCAAACGTGTCATCGTTAAGGTGCTGGGAATCTAATAAAACCCCCAGCGCCCTAGGCCATGTTCATGGAGCGGAGGGCATCGCCCACCGCACGCAGGTCGGCTAGCTTCATCTCCGAGTATTTCCGCGAGATCAGTACGCCGTCAGCGCCGCCTTTGAATGCAGCTTCGACGACCTGCTTCGTCATTGCCGGTGTACCTTTCGCGCTGCCGGGGCCGGTTGGGATATCGACATCGATGCCGGGCCATAGCTGCGTCTTCGTGCCGGCCAGATCCTGTTTCGCGCGCTTCGTCTCGCGAAAAACGTAGTCGGCGGAAAAACCAGTCGCGGCAAGGTGAGCCATATCCGCCTCCGGGCCGTAATCGAGGACGCGATAGTGAAAGTCCAGCAGCTCCTGCTTCGGAACGTCGGCGAAATAGGTGGCGCCCACTGAATTGATGTAATCCACCATGCGTTCTCCGGCGCAATTCTGATAAATCACGACCTTGAGAAAGTCTGAGTACGGCGCCATCTCAGCGTAGTCCTGCTCGGCGCGATAGATGGGGTTAAACGAGTTGTTATGCCAGATGTGCCAGCCGACCCCCATCTCCAGCTTGATGGATTTCACCTTGTCGTAAACCGCCTTCTGCGTCTCCCGCAGGCTCTGTGTCCACAGTGCCTCCCACGCCAGCAGCTCGGGATACTTCAGCATCAGGCGCCACAGCATGACGTAGTAGCCATCGGTGGGCCGTACGCCCTTGCGTGAGGCTGTTACGAATTTCTCCAGCTCCTCGTAGCCCTTTTTCGCGCGGTCCGCGTTGATGCCCTGGGCCTTCGCCTTGGCAATCGTGGATTCGGAGAAATCGCATACCTCTGAAAGGCGCGGATCTCCATGGCTCGCGCCCAGCGCATTCGATAGCGGACCCTGACGCTCAGATCCCCACATAATGCCATCGAGATCGTAGTTCCGCGTCCAGTTCTCGACCATGCCGAGAATCCATGCGCGGTACCCGGGGGCGTTGAAATTCATCGTCGAGATCTTCTCGCCCTGCAGGTTCACGTCCTGCATCGGTTTGATCCCGGGAAGGTTCTTTCCCATTACGTCTTCGAACCATGCGATGGTCTTTACGCCGCGCTTCTTAGCCTTGGGGATCACGTCTTCGAGCACGTCATAGTCGCCGAAGTCCGGTGCCCGGAACTCTTTCAGCGTGGTGTCGGCGAAGTATTTCCTGTCGTAGTTCGTGTAGCAGCCTCCGACGAAAGTGTCCTTGTCGTACTGCTGCTTGCCGTGGTCAGGCAATGGCTGTCCAGGAATCTGGCGTCCGGCGATACCGCGGCCATAGGTGAAGGCGGCCACGAAGAGCGTATTGACGAACGCGTCGCGCTGGCACTCTTCGATGACGGCGTCCGTGCCTTCATCCCTGAAGGACACCGCACCAATCTGGATGCCGATCATGGGAGCATTCTTTTTGGGTGCGGCCTGGGCGAGAAGATTCACACCCGGTACTGCCTGTGCTGCTGCCAGCGCCGCTCCGGTCCCGGCGATGAATTGACGACGATCCATTCCTTCCACCTTTCGCTCGTTGAAACTCATCCCGGTCGCGGCTGAGTTGGCAGGAATCATCCAGCTTCACCCGTCATGTGCCGAGGTAAGGAGTTTACCCGGCACACAACAGGACACGAAAGCCGGTCCATCGTGCGAGGTGGAGTAGTGTTCTGTCGTTACGAAACCGGGGTGGTAGCCAGAAATCTCTCGAAGACTTCATTCGAGACCATGCGTCCGCGCGCGGTGAGCCGCACTTCACTACCTGAAAGCACAATCAGATCCTCGCACTCCAGATCGACCAATGTCGGTTGGATCTCGCGGACGGTCTCCTCGCCGAATTGGGCGGCAAGCTCGCGGAGGTTTACCCCGGCGTTGCGACGCAGGCCAAGGAACCACGTCTCTTCCAGCTCCTCTTCGCGGGCCAGCCGACGAGGCTGCCACGACGGCGCTTCCATGTAACCGGGCAACTCGTCGGTCGTAGCGAATCGCATCGCTGCACCGTCCTCCGCGCGCAACATCGAGTGCGCGTCGAGACCGAGGCCGAGATAGGGCTTGCGGTCCCAGTACTTCAGGTTGTGGCGGGACTCGCGCCCTTTGCGGGCGAAGTTCGAGATTTCGTACTGCTGCAGGCCGAGCTTTTCCAGGAAGCCGGTCGCCTCTTCGTACATATCAGTGATGGCCTCGTCGGTGGGAACCTGCGGCGCGTAGTAGCGGAAGCCTCCGGCATTTACTTCACGGCCCAGCCGGGAGTCGTCATCGACTTCGAGCATGTAAACGCTGGCATGATCGACGCCGGTCGAGCCTAGAACTTCAAGAGACTCCTGCCATGATCCCGCCGTCTGGCCGGGCAGTCCGGCGATCAGATCGAGGCTGAGGCGCGAAATGCCAGCACTGCGAACGCGGTTGAGGTCGGCAAGCGCCATCTCGCGGGTATGCAGGCGGCCGGAGTGCTTCGCCTCGGCGTCGATGAACGACTGCACGCCGAAGCTGATGCGGTTGACGCCGTTCTCTGCCATGGATGCGAGGGACGCGTCTTCGAGCTGGCCCGGAGCACATTCGACTGTGATCTCTGACGCAGGCAGCACGACGAACTCGCGGCGGAGCGCAGAGAAGAGCCGGGAAAGTTGTTCAGCGGAAAGCAGTGAAGGCGTGCCGCCGCCGAGATAAACCGTATCGACGATCTCGGGCAGCTCCGTGCCCCATTCCGCTGCATGGCTGCGCATGGCCCGCAGGTCATCGATCACGCGGGTGATATAGCCATCGATCTGTGAAGCCGGATATACCCCGGAGGCGAAGTTACAGTAAGTGCATTTCGACTTACAGAAGGGAATCGAAAGATAGAGGCCGAGCGTCTGCATCTGCCTCTATCTTACTGTGCCGGAGAGGCGCGGATAGATTACTCCTGTACCTTCAGTGGCGCAAAAGGCTCGCGGGCCATCGAGCCGTCGCGGCGCTTCACCAGCAGCTCGACCTTGCCCTCCGCCTCTTCCAGCTGCTTCTTGCACTCGGCGGAAAGCTCCATGCCCTTTTCGAAGACCCGGATGGATTCCTCGAGCGGCAGATCTCCGCGTTCAAGCTGGGCGACAACGGTTTCGAGCTGCTTCAGAGATTCTTCAAAGCTGGCCAACTACGGCTCCTTCTGTTTCGGTTGCAGTGGCGGGGACAGCCGCGGGCGAGGCCGAGGGCAAAACTTCGGCCATGACTTCGGCGGCGAGCGGATAGCGGCCAAACGGAGCGCTCACTTGCACCCCCTGCACCATCGGGCGCGCCGCTGCAAGCATCTCCTGCGCGATCTTTACGCCCTCGGCGCGGGCCAGCTCGGGCGTGGATGCCTGCTGCATGCGCAGCAGGATGCTGTCCGGCACGCTGACGCGCAGGTCGTTGCGCATGAACTCCGCATTGCGCAGGCTGGTGAGCGGCCAGATACCCGCGATGACCGGAATCCGGAAGCCCTCGATGCGCTTGAGGAATGTCTCCAGGATCTTCAGGTCGAAGACCGGCTGTGTAATGGCGTACTCTGCGCCTGCCTCGACCTTGAAGGCGAAGCGGCGAATTTCATTGTCGATGTCGGGTACGCCGGGGTTGGCGGCAACGGCGATGGTGAATCCAGTGGAGGCGCCGATGGGGTTGCTGCCGATGTCGAGGCCATGATTGAGCCGGCGAACGATGTTGACGAGACCGATGGCGTCCACATCGAAGACCGCCGTGGCATCGGGATAGTTGCCGAGCTTCGGTGGATCGCCGGTGAGGCACAGGATGTTGCGCAGTCCGATGGACGACGCGCCTAACAAGTCACTCTGTATGCTCAGCACATTGCGGTCGCGGCAGGTGTAGTGCAGCAGCGTCTCGATGCCGACCGACTGCTGAATCTGGATGCAGAGGCTCTGCGCGCTCATGCGTGCCGAGGCGCGCGGCGAGTCGGGAATATTGATGATGTGCACGCCCTTGCCGGCGAGCAGGCGCGCGCCTTCGATCTCCTTTCGGGCGTCGATGCCGCGCGGCGGCACGATCTCGACCATGGTGACGAAGGTGCCTTCGGCGATGAGCTTGCCGATCTTCGAACGTTCTGCGAGCGGCGGAGGCGGCGTCTCGCTTTCAATCGGAGCGCTTACCGGATTTTGCGTGCTCACCTTCTGCGATTCGACTGCGCGAAGCGACGACTTCATGGCGCGGATGTGGCTGGGCGTAGTGCCGCAGCAGCCGCCGATGAACTGCGCGCCGCCCTTGAGAAACTTGCGCGCGAAGCTGGCCATGTATTCAGGCGAGGAAAGATAGATGTTGCGTCCGTCGACGGCACGCGGCATTCCGGCGTTGGGCATCGCGGCCAGAGGCTTGCCGGTTGCTGCGGCGATGCGTTCAAGCGCGCTCAGCACGGTCGCCGGGCCGGAACTGCAGTTGCAGCCGATGGCGTCAGCGCCCCACTGGCCCAGGCGTGCGGCGGCTGTCTCCGGAGTCGCGCCGTCGAGGCAGCGGACGTCGTCATCGACCGTCACCATTGCGATGATCGGGATATCCGGCGCGACCTCGCGGGCGGCGAGAATCGCCTGCTCGGCTTCATTCAGGGCAACGATGGTCTCGATCACGAGCAGATCGACGCCGACACCGGGGCCGCCCTCGGTGAGCGCGCGGATCTGTTCGGCGAAGGCATCGCGTGCTTCCTGGAGGCTGGTCTTGCCCAGCGGTTCGAGCCGTATACCCAGCGGCCCGACGGCTCCGGCGACCCACGCCTTGCCGGCCTGTTTCTCCTGGAGATGTTCCACGGATTTGCGTGCCAGCCGCACGCCGGCGCGATTGATCTCGGCTACCTGATCCTGAAAGCCATAGCGCTGCAGGCGAAAGCGATTTGCGCCAAACGTATTGGTCTCAATAACCTCGGCGCCTGCCTGCAGGTAATCTTCGTGGACTGACCGGACAAGGTCGGCCTGCGAGAGGTTCAGCTCGTCGTAGCAGCGGTTGATAAAAACGCCACGGTCGTAGAGCATGGTGCCCATGGCTCCGTCGCAGAGAACTGTGCGATTGCCAAAGATCTGCTGGAGACGATTCTGCACGGGACTGTCTATAGACCTGTCTGTCATTGTTGAGCCTTCAGGTGATGGTACGCCAAGGCAGCCCGCGATTTCCAGCTTACCGGCTTGCTTTGCTATACTTGGACTTCCCACGCATGGTGAGGTTTTAGATTTTGAAGAAAAGAAGTTCACTGGTTCTGTGGTCCGCCCCTCTTCTCGTATTTGCTGTCGTTTTCCTGATGAGCGGTTGCGGGAAAAACTACTTTTACGCAGGCCGAAACCTTCCTCCCAGCGGACTACTTTATAGAGTCCTGATCGCGGAACAGAACCCCAGCGCTCTGTCGAAGGGTGCTCTGCCGTTTGTCGATGCTTTCTACGACATTCGTCACGCGTATAACAGCTCGACCAGCACGTTCTCGATCAGCGGTTATTCGGGCGCCCTGCCATCGCAGATCCAGAACATGCCTGTAGAGCAGGTCGGCGCTGTGTATGGCTCCGGTGACGGCAGCCTGGCGCTGGTAAGCTACGCGACGGAGAAAGAGCTCTCGACGGTGGCGATTCCGGCGGGTGTCTCTTCGAGCGTCTTCATTACGCAGAACGAGAAGTATGCCTTTGCAGCCAACCAGCAGAGCCACGTAGTTTCGGTGGTTCCGATCGGTACCACCGGCTACCAGCTGAACCTGCCGAATGTGTATCGCGTTTCCGTCAACCCTGGCGGAACCATCGCGCTGGCGTTTGTGCAGAACTCGAGCCAGCCAGCCGGGCAGGCAGTCGGTGCGACCCCGGCAGACTTCAGCGTCTACAGTGTGGTTCAGCTCACGACCGCACAGTCGCAGGCGGCGGCCAACAATCCGAACTACCAGGGCGCGCAGGACTGTGAACCGCAGAACCTGCCCGCATACTGCCTCTTCCCGGTCAGTACCGGCGCAAATGCAAGCTTCGATCACCCGACCAAGGCTGTGTTCTCCGCTGATGGTTCAACGGCATACATCCTGAACTGCGGACCGGAGTGCGGTAATACGACGCCGGGCGCGCAGGCCAGCGTGAGCGTGGTTCCGATCCAGTTAGCTTCGCTGAACCCAGGGGTGCAGGGACCAGCGGGCATTGCGCTGACGGCGACCCAAAATATACCGATTCCTGGTGGGGCGACGAACGCCATCTTTAACGGCAATACGATGTACATCGCCGGCCAGAACCAGGCGGCCGACGGCCTCTTTCAGGGCAACCTGACGGTTCTGAACACAGAAACGAACGCGATCAGCGGAACTTACCAGATCAGCGACGGCAACCACACCAAGATGCTCTTCGGCGATGACGATACGCTGTGGGTCGGTTCGACGCAGTGCCAGAACGGCGAGCGTTACAAGCAGGCCCAGGCGAATCCCACGGCGAATATCGCTTTCGGCTGCATGACCATGTTCAACACTTCGACCAACGCCGTGTTAGTTGAGTCGTACAAGGGTGATGGAACAGGCATCGCTTCGGTCACCGGACTGAGCAAGGTCTACACCTCCGAGGGCGGACAGGTCTACATCTACAACACCACGGACGGAAGCGAGCGTGACAACACGAACGTCGCCGTTACCGGCACCGCCGCTGACGTGGCCTACATGGACGGCGCAACCGACGGAAACAATACAGCCTACTAAACGGGCTGCATGAACTGGCAAGGCACGGCGCTGACAGGCTCCGTGCCTTTTGCTTTGCGGGAGAAACGATGGCAGCCAACGAGTCTATTGCCGAAGTACTTGCAATCGCGGCGCACCGCGACGATGTGGAACAGACCTGCGGAGGAACGCTTCTGGTGCAGAAATCGCTGGGCGTACGCACTGCGATCCTCGACCTGACACGCGGCGAGGGCGGCACCCGCGGTACCGCGGAAGAGCGCGGCGCCGAAGCGGCGGAGGCAGCGAAGATACTCGGCGCGGTGTGGCGCGAGGCGCTGGATATCCCTGACAGCCGCGTCGAAAACACCTGGAAGAACCGGTTGAAGATTGTCGAGGTGCTGCGGCGGGTCCGCCCTCGCGTCGTCATCCTGCCGTACTGGGAAGGCCGGCACCCGGATCACTACAACTCGGCCCAGCTTGGCTACGAAGCCTGCTTCCTCAGCGGACTCGCCCGCATCGATACCGGCACCGCGCCGCATCGGCCCTACAAGATTCTCTACGCCAGCCTCTATGCCGACGTGCGGCCGAGCCTGGTGGTCGATATCACGCCCTTCATCGAGGAGCGCCATCGTTCGCTGATGGCCTACAAGTCGCAGTACGCGAACCAGCAGCAGGGCGGGGGATTGTTCGTTCCGGAGGAAGAAATTCGCGAGCGCACCTTTGCGGTGGCGCGGCATTACGGATTGCTGGCGGGTGTCCGCTACGCCGAGCCCTTTGTGCAGAAGGAAGTAGGGATCGCGGAGGACCTCACCCTGCTCGGCGTGCAGTCGATGTGAAGTTAGTCGCCTGACTCATTTCTGTGATCTGGCGTAACTCCTGGGATTACGTGTGCGGTGGCGCGGCTCGATGCGCTGGCCAGCGTCCGTTCGGGCAGATAAATCTGCACCGCCGCCCCGCTGTAGCCGGGATCGGTGCTGTTGGCGATGCGGATCGTGCCGCCGTGCTTCTGGATGATGCCAAGGCTGACCCACAAACCGAGGCCGGTCCCATCCTCGCCCTTGGTCGTGAAAAAGGGCTGGAAGAGGCTCTTGGCGTCCTTGTTGGCGATGCCGGGGCCGCTATCCAGGACATCGACGATCATTCCGGCAGAGCGGGTTTCGTCTGGCCGTACCGGCTTGATGCGGATGAGCATGTGGCCATTCTTGCCGGTGGCCTCGAGCGCGTTGACGATCACATTGGTGAAGACCTGCCGCAGCTCGGCAGGGAAACCTTCAACCAGCGCGGGTTTCACAATCTCGCGCGTGACCTCGATGTTGTTCTGAGTCAGGCGCCGCTCCAGGAGCAGCAGTACACCATCGGCCAGCTCGCCGAGATCCACGACCACCGGGGCCTTCGGCTCCCGGTAAAGGCTAAGCAGCGTGCGGCTGATCTGCATGGTGCGGCCCAGCTCCTGCTGTGCCATCTGCAGATACTGGGTGCGCCTTTCTGCGTCGTTTTCGCTGATCAGCAGGAAATGCAGATTGGCAACCGAGTCGAGCGGGTTATGAATCTCGTGAGCGATGCTCGCGGCCAGCCGGCCGGCAACGGCGAGTTTTTCCCCCGCAACTAGCGCGGCTTCTGCGCGGCGCAACTCGGTCACATCGCGGAAGACGAGCACGATGCCGCACATGTTGCCTTCCGTATCCGGAATGGGAGCGGCGCTGTCGTCGATGATGTATTCCGGTCCGTTCTTCGAGATCAGCGCGGTATGGTTTGCCAATCCAACGACCGTCTTGAGACGGCGCACCTTGTCGACGGGGTTCTCGACGACTTCGCGGGTTTCTTCATTAATGATGTTGAAGACCTTTTCGAGCGGCTGCCCAAAGGCTTCATGCGAGTTCCAGCCGGTCAGGTTCTGAGCGACGGCGTTAATAAATTTGACGCGGCCATCCTCATCGCAGGCGATTACGGCGTCGCCGATGGATTCAAGCGTCGTCTGCAGCCATTGGCGGCTTTCGTAGATCTCCTCAGCCTGGGTCTTTACCTCTTTCAGCGCCCGGTCATAGCTGCGGGAGACGCGCCGGATCCGCGAGAGCGTAAAGATGCCCAGCGTGATTCCGACCAGCAGGGCTCCGAGAACTATGCCTATGATCTGGCGGCGTTCCAATTGCTCAGCGGCGGTCGAAAGCCGTCGGTGCTGCCGTGCTTCCGACAGCGCCATCTGGTGGACCTGCTCGCGGATGTCGTCCATGCGCTGCTTGGCGTGCTGATTGAGCTGCGGATCGCCGATGACGGCGGGATCGCGGGCGATCACCCGCTGTGAAAAGCCCAGCCAGAGCTCATAGCTGTCCCTGAGATGAGCCAGGCGCCCGAGCTGCTTGTTGCGGCCATCGATCATTGTTCGCAGGTTATCGAGATGCGTGTGAACCTCGGGCGTGGCCGCTTCGTAGGGAGCCAGCATCGACCTGTCATTCGTCAGCTGGAAGCCACGGAGGCCCGTTTCCTGGTCGATGATGAGCTTTTCAACCTCGACAATTTCTGAGGCGATGTCTTCGCTCTTGTCGATAGACTGCAGCGAGCGCTGGTACTGGACAAACTGCCAGAGGATGAAACCCGCCAGAACGAGGAGGAGAAGGACGGGAAGTAACAGGGTCTGCCGGAGGATCCGCCGGAACTCAGGCACGTTCACCGCCGGTCCTCCCTGTGTTTTTCCAGCATCAGCCGGATCTTGGATAGCAACTCTTCCGGGCCTTCGCCCTTGAGGAGTGTAAACTCTGCCATTTTAACGACTTCCTGGGGTAAGTTGATGTATGCCGTCAGCAGGAGGATGGGGATTTCCGGGCGGCTGCGACGCATCTCCGCCGCGACCTGGCCACCGTCCATACCGGGCATGAAAAAGTCGAGCACAACGCCGTCAATCGGCTGCGTGCGGAAGAGGTCAAGTCCGGAGTTTCCATCGAGAGCCGTTATAACGCGGTAGCCCGCACGCTCGAGCACGGTTTTCCGAATCTCCAGGCCAAGCTTTTCGTCGTCAATGCAGAGGAGCAGGACGGGGCGCTTGGCGGCCGGGAGCTTTTCCGGCGAATTCCATTGTGAGAGGCCGGGAATACTCATCTGCCTGTTCGATCCTGAGTCATCCATCGGGCTCCGGTTTATGCGGTCAGCGTAATTACGGATCGAGTCCGACCCGTGGCGAGAGCACGCTCTCCTTTGAACAGTTAGCAGTATAACAACAGCGGTTGGCTCTACAAAGGGCTGATGTAATTGGTGATGCAGGCCGAAACGGAATCCTTTCGGGAGATGAATACCGGATCAAATTCACAGAACGTTTGCATTCTCTTTGCCTGACTGATTTAGGCTTGGAGTGGCCGATTACGCCTGTAATCCGCGAAGAGGGAATCCGGTTTGAGCCAGACAATCTTTGTTCTCGAAGACGACACAGACATTTCAAGACTTGTGCAGCATCACCTGGAAGCCTCGGGCTTCGGGGTGCGGGTTTTCGGAACCCCAGCTAACCTGATTCCAGACGCAGAGCGCCAGGCGCCTTCGCTCTTTCTGCTCGACATCATGGTCCCGGGCGGCGACGGACTCGACGTCTGCCGCCGGCTTCGCAGCCATTCGGCCCTCAGCACCGTGCCCATCATATTTATGACCGCGCGCGCCGCGGAGAACGACCGCATCCTCGGGCTCGAACTGGGCGCGGATGACTACATCACCAAGCCGTTCTCGATGCGCGAGCTGCTGGCCCGCGTGAAGGCCGTGCTGCGCCGCTTCGAGCGTCCGACGACGCCGTCGCTGATCACCTTCGACGAGATCGCGATTGACGCCAGCGCCATGCAGCTTAAGGTTCGCGGAGAGCTGACGACGACCACGGCGACGGAATTTCGCCTGCTCGATTACCTTGCCCGTCACCCCGGGCGCGTATTCAGCCGCGACCATCTGCTCGACGCGGTCTGGGGCGATGCCCGTTTCGTGACGCCGCGTTCGGTGGACGTATATGTGCGCCGTATCCGCGAGAAGATCGAAACCGATCCTGAAAATCCGCGCTATCTGAAGACGGTGCGTGGCGCCGGCTACCGCTTCGAGATGCCGAAGACGGTTTAGCAATTCGCCTTCGCACGCTTCCTGCTTTGCTCGAAATGACGATATACACGATGACACGGGCTCTGCGTGAATGCCAGGGCCTGTGTCATTTTGATCTCCCCTGGAAACGTGTGATGATCTTTCGCCGCTGCGTTTTACACTTGCCCGAACTCACTTTGCGGGCCGGGATGGTTCTGTGACTGGCAGGGTCTTTACCAAGCTCTTTCTTTCGTTCGTGCTCGTGCTTGCGACAAGCGCCGCAATCCTCGAATTCACGCTTCGCAGTATCGTGGAGCACTCGCTGCGCACGCAGGCCGGGCAGTCGCTCGAAGGCAAGGCGCGCCTGCTGGCGAACGAAGTGCATCCGGGTGATGTCGCAGCGCTGCGGCAGGCGGCAGTACGCGGAGCGATGGACGCCAAGGCGCAGGTCACATTTTTCGGGCGTGACGGAGCCGTGCTTTCGAGCTCGGCGGTCCAGGCGCAGCCATCGGATCCGGAAGAGGTGCGGACTGCGATCGCCAGCGCGGACGGACTTGGCCAGAGCGAACGCAATGGCATGTTGTACGTCGCCGTGGCCGGACATGGCTTGGTCGTGCAGCTGGCGTATCCGCTGAACGCGATCGATGAAACGATGCATGTGATCCGCCGGGATCTGCTGCTGGCAATTCTTGTAGCCAGCGGGCTCGCGATTCTGCTGGCGGCATTCCTTGCCCAGCGTGGAGCGAAACGGCTGGAGCGCATCGTTGTTTTTGCAGGAAGGATCTCCGCGGGCGACTTCTCGGCACGTGTCGAAGAGGGCAATCTTGATGAGATCTCAGAAGTTGCCCATGCGCTGGATGTCACGGCGAGCCGCCTCGAAGCGAGCTTCCAGGCGCTCGAAGCCAAGCAGCGCGAGCTGGCTGCGCTGCTCGACAGTATGCAGGAAGCGGTGGTCGCGGTCGACGGCGCGGGACGCATCAGCTGGTCGAACTCGGTGATGCAGCGGATTACGCCAATGGCCTCGCTGTCAGGCCGGGCGCTGGTGCATGCTCTCCGGGATCCGGAAGTTTTGGCATGCGTCGAAACCGCGTTGCACCAGCGCGAGGTGAGGAGCGGCAAGGCCACCTCGGTTGCCCCCGGAAGGGTCTTCGACGTCAACGCCGCGCCGACGCCCGACGGCGGCGCAGTCGCGGTGCTGCACGATGTGACCGAAATCGAGCGTGCAGAGAAGATGCGCCGCGATTTCGTGGCCAATGTCTCGCATGAGTTGCGCACGCCTCTGACCTCAATTTCCGGCTATGTTGAGACGCTGCTCGACGATCCGACGGATCAGCTTGCGCCGATGGCGCGGGAGTTCCTGGGCATCATTCTGAAGAATGCGACGCGCATGAATCGCCTCACCGAAGACCTTTTGGCCCTGGCGTCGGTCGAATCCGGACGCTACCGGGTAAAGCTGCAGCCGGTGGCGGCTGCGACCCTGGTAGAGGATTCGCTCGAGTCGCTGGCGGGCATGACCGTCGATTCCGGCGTAGCTCTTGAAGCCGACGGGCTGACGAACACCCTGGTGATGGTCGATGAGGATGCGTTGACGCAGGTCTTCGGGAATCTGGTGGAGAATGCCATGAAGTACGGCAAGAGCGGTGGACGGGTGCTGGTGGGGGCGCGCGATATCGCTGACGCGGTCGAGTTTTATGTCCAGGACTTCGGGCCGGGGATCGGGTCGGAGCATGTCGATCGCATCTTCGAGCGGTTCTACCGGGTGGATAAGGCGCGCTCGCGTGACTCTGGCGGAACCGGCCTGGGACTCGCGATTGCAAAACATATCGTGCTGGCGCATGGTGGAACGATCCGGGTGGAAAGCGAACTCGGTGCCGGAGCGACGTTCCTGTTTACCCTGCCTTCAACGCCTCCCAGGGCTTCCTAAGCGTCACAATTTCTTTCGGTTAGAAACCGAAACCCGGGCATTGATTCTCCCCCTTTTCACATGGTAGTAAAGCGTTCGTAACAATCGACCGCGACAATCTCGAAAGAAAATCCACGAGGAGAAATCCGTGAAAAAAGGTGTCATTCTTGCAGCATTGCTTGCCATTGGGGCGTCTCAGGGGTTTGCGCAGAAGCTGAACGGCGCGGGAGCTTCGTTCCCGTATCCGATCTATTCGAAGTGGTTCAGCGAGTACAGCCAGCAGCACTCTGGCGTGCAGATCAACTATCAGTCGATTGGCTCTGGCGGCGGCATCAAGCAGGTTACGTCGGGCGTGGTAGACTTCGGCGCCAGCGACGGCCCGATGAGCGATGCGCAGCTGGCCGAGTCCAAGGTCAAGCTGGTGCACATCCCCACCGTCCTGGGCGCGGTTGTGCCGATCTACAATCTTCCCGGTGTTTCGGCCGAGCTGAAGTTCTCTCCCGATGTGCTCGCGGACATCTATCTGGGCAAGCTGACCAACTGGAGCGATCCCCGCATCGCCAAGGACAACCCGGGAGTGAAGCTTCCGGATACGAAGATCAACGTGGTGCATCGCTCCGATGGCAGCGGCACGACCTACATCTTTACCGACTACTTGTCGAAGGTGAGTGCTGACTGGAAGAACAGCGTTGGCAAGAACACCGCTGTGCCGTGGCCCCTGGGCATCGGCGCCAAGGGCAACGAAGCTGTTGCCGGAATGGTGCGCCAGCTGCCGGGCACGATCGGCTACGTAGAGCTGATCTACGCGCTTCAGAACAAGATTCCTTTCGGCTATATCAAGAACTCTTCCGGTAACTGGGTGAAGGGAAGCATCGAAGGCGTGACCGAGGCTGCGGCCAGCGTTAAGGAAATGCCTGCCGACTACCGCGTGTCGATCACTAACGCGCCGGGCAAGGAATCTTACCCGATCTCGAGCTTCACCTGGCTGCTGATCCCAGTCAAGGCTCAGGATGCTGAAAAGGGCAAGGTTATCAAGGACTTCCTGAACTGGATGCTGGATCAGGGTGAGTCGCAGGCCAGCTCGCTGTACTACGCTCCTCTGCCGAAGTCGGTGGCGGACAAGGTCAGGGCGTCGATTTCCAAGCTCCAGTAAGGTTGGGTAAACCAGAGCGGGGCGCGCCTTGATTGCGGGTGCGCCTTTGCTTTTTTTGACAGGCGGATGAACGCATTTTAAAAGACGTTACGCCTTATTTTTCAATGCGTTTAACACTCCTTTCATTTTTGAGAATTAGGGTAGATACTGGTGATTCATAAGCTTCAGGAAGTTCGTGTGCCAGGACCCTTCGATACCCCTGATCCGGTAAAGCAAACGCCCCCCGCGCTCCCTCCGGGACAGGAACCGTCGGCGATCCGCAAATTTCTGCTGAGCCGTGGCAGCTCGGCGCTGGCCGACCGGGGCTTCCGGTGGCTGATGATCGGCTGCGCGCTTTCAATCTTCGCGATTGTCGCGCTGATCGCCACTGAGCTGGTGATGCGGTCTCAGCTGACCATTGCCAAATTCGGCCTCAAGTTCTTCTTCGGCACAGCGTGGGATCCCGTTAATGGTGACTTTGGTGCGTTGCCATTTATCTACGGCACCCTGGTCTCCTCGGCGGTGGCCCTGGTGATCGCTGTCCCGCTGGCCGTGGGCGTCTCCATCTTTATTACGGAGATGTGTCCGAAGTTCCTTCGCGGGCCGCTTTCGTTCCTCACCGAGCTGCTGGCGGCGATTCCCTCGGTGGTCTACGGCCTGTGGGCGATCTTCGTGCTGGTTCCGCTGCTGCGTGAGCATGTGAATCCGGTGCTGATGAAGCTCTTCGGGTGGAGCGGACTCTTTGTCGAGCCAAACTTCGGCATCGGCATGCTGGCCGCGGGCGTGATTCTCTCCATCATGATCCTGCCGGTCATTTCGTCTCTGACCCGCGAGGTGATGACCTCCGTTCCGCATTCGCAGCGGGAAGCGGTGCTGGCGCTGGGCGCGACGCGGTGGGAGATGATCCGCATGGGCGTGCTGCGCAATGCGCGCATCGGTATCGTCGGCTCGATCATTCTCGGTCTTGGCCGCGCGCTGGGCGAGACGATGGCCGTAACCATGGTGATCGGCAACCGGCCGGACATCGTGAAGAACCTGTTGGCCCCGGGCTACAGCATGGCCAGCGTGATCGCCAACGAGTTCAGCGAAGCCTCTGACGATATGTACCTGAGCGCGCTGATTGAGATCGGCCTGGCTCTCTTTATCGTGACCATTATCGTGAATGCGCTGGCCCGCCTGCTGGTATGGGCGGTAACGCGCGGCGCTCCGGCGCGGGTGAACTAGACCGATGCCAACTCCTGCGATGACAAACTCCTTTCGGGTGAGCAAGGCGAACCATCTGCGCCGCCGCCTTGCTGACCATGCAGCCAGCGCCCTGGCGGTCGCCGCCACGATTATTGTGGTCGCGCCGCTGGTCGCCATTTTTGTCTACCTGCTTTACAAGGGCGCGAGCTCGCTGAATCTCGACTTCTTCACGAAGATCCCCAAGGGACCGGGCGAGACCGGCGGCGGCATGGCGAACGCCATCTGGGGCTCAGCGATTCTGCTCGGTATCGGAAGCCTGTTGGGCGTGCCGATCGGTATCGCCGCGGGTATCTTCCTGGCCGAGTACGGGCGGGGCAGCAAGCTGGCCAATATCGTGCGCTTTACGGCAGACGTGCTGAACGGCGTGCCCTCGATCGTAATGGGTATCTCGGTTTACTCGCTGATCGTGCTGCCGCAGAAGCATTTCTCGGCCTTCGCGGGAGGCGTGGCGCTCGGGATCATGATGATTCCGACGATCACACGAACCACTGAAGAGATGCTGCTGATGGTGCCGCATGCGATTCGCGAAGCGGCGCTGGGACTGGGCGTTCCGAACTGGCGGTCGGTGCTTTCGATCACGCTGCGCACGGCTTCGCCGGGCGTGATCACGGGCTGCATGCTGGCCTTTGCGCGTGTCGCGGGTGAAACGGCTCCGCTGCTCTTTACCGCGCTCGGTAACCAGTTCTGGAGCTCGAGCCTGAATGAGCCAATTGCGGCTTTACCGCTGCAGATTTATACATACGCGATTTCGCCTTATGACGACTGGCACCGGCTGGCGTGGGCGGGAGCGCTGGTGCTGATTCTTCTGATCATGGTTTCTGTTTCTCTGGTGCGTTACGTGACAACGCGCGGTGTATTGAAAGGGGCGAATTAAGTGGGCGTCGGGATCCAGGTAGACAATCTGAATGCCTGGTATGGGTCGAACCATACTCTGCTGGACATTAATCTGCATATTCCGGCAAACCAGGCGACGGCGCTGATCGGCCCTTCGGGTTGCGGCAAGTCGACCTTTGTGCGCTGCCTGAACCGCATGCACGAGACCAACCCCGTGGCCAAGGTGACCGGCTCGGTGCGCATCGGAGAGATCGACATTTATGCCGATGCTTCTCCCGTGGAAATTCGTCGCCGCATCGGTATGGTCTTTCAGAGGCCCAATCCTTTCCCCACGATGTCGATTTACGACAATGTGGCGTCAGGCCTTAAGTTGAATGGCTTCCGCAACCGCCGCGTGACGGACGAAGTGGTAGAGCGCTCCCTGCAGCAGGCGGCGTTGTGGGACGAAGTGAAGAACGACCTCAAGAAAAAGTCGGGAGCGAGCCTGTCCGGCGGCCAGCAGCAACGTCTATGTATTGCGAGGGCGCTGGCGGTCGATCCTGAAGTGCTGCTGATGGACGAGCCGGCTTCAGCGCTCGATCCGGTTTCTACGGCGAAGATCGAAGATCTGATTTTTCAATTGAAGTCGCAGTACACGATCGTGATCGTCACACACAATATGCAGCAGGCCGCGCGCGTCGCAGAACGCACCGGCTTCTTCCTGAGCGGAAAACTTGTCGAGTTTGATTCGACTCACAAGATATTTACAAACCCCGGTGACAAGCGGACGGAAGATTACATCACGGGTAGGTTCGGATAATGAGACTTCGTTTTCAGCGCAGCCTGGATGACCTGAAAGAGAAATTGCTGGTAATGGCCGGCATGGCCGAGCAGTCGATCCAGCGTGCGGTGGAAGCGTATCGCGTCCGCGACCTCTCGGTGTGCGACCTTGTCGATCACGGCGAGCTTGCAATCAACCGGTTCGAACGCGAGATCGACCAGATGGCGCTCGACCTTCTTGCCATGGAACAACCCATGGCCATCGACCTGCGTTTTATCCTCGCCGTCATCAAGATCAATGCCGACCTCGAGCGCGTAGGCGATGCCGCGACCAGCATCAGCGACCGCGTACGGGAGCTCGAAGCATTTCCCGTGGCCGATCTTCCTGTCGACACACCCAAGATGGCTTCGCTCGCCGCGGCCATGGTGCGTAAGGCCTTGCAGGCCTTTATCGAAGCCGATGCGAACATTGCCGAATCCGTGCTGGCAATGGATGACAGCGTGGACAAGCTGAATGAGACGGCCTACTTTACGCTGCTCAACGTCATGAAGACGCAGCCGCACATGACGCCGCAGGCGCTGAGCGCGCTGATGATCTCGCGCAGCCTGGAACGTGTGGCCGATCACGCGACGAACATTGCCGAGGATGTCATCTTCTGGGTGCGTGGTGCCGATGTGCGGCACTACGTGCCGGTGAATCAGCCTCGTCCCGCCTGATCTTTCCCCTGTACCGGCGCTGGAGCGGTGGATGTGCGGTTTGCTCCGGCCGGGCAGGAAGGTGCGGAACCTTCGACTCCGCTTTAGCGGAATCCGCGAAAGAATTCAGCCATGTCTGCCGCCAGCAAGGCCGGTTCCTCAACCGGAGCGAAATGGCCGCCGCGAGGAAAGACCGTCCATCGCTGGATATTGTAGACACGCTCAAGCCACGAGCGCGGCGGATCGCCTTCGGGCACGGTCTGATGCGCAAAAACACCGAATGCCGTGGGTGTGTCGACGGCGACGCGGCCTGCCGGAAAGCAGCGATTATCCCAGTAGTCACGCATGGATGAAGTGATGGTCTGCGTGGCCCAGTAGAGCGTGAAGGTAGCGCAGAGAAAGTCATGCGAGGGCGTGACGTCGCTCCATGAGTGCCACTTCTCGCCGAGATATGCAGCCAGGCCGGCAGGAGAGTCGTTGAGTCCATAGCCGATGGTCTGCGGCTTTGTGGACTGGATGGCGCTGTAGCCGCGCTCTGTGGTATCCCACGCCCGGTTGACGGCAAGGTACTCGGCTTCGCTGGCTGAGAGCTCGGCGTCGTCGACCTCGGGCGTCAGGTCCGATTCGAGAGTGGTGAGATGGATTCCGAAGACGGACGCGGGATGGCCGGCTGCGAGGAGGGTTGTGACCCCGGCGCCGAAGTCGTAGCCTGCCGCGCCGTAGCGGGCATATCCGAGAGCGGACATCAGGCGATGCCAGCGCTCCGCTACAAATCGATAGTTGATGCCGGTTCGGGCGGGACGGGGCGAAAATCCATAACCGGGAAGGGAAGGAATTACCACGTCAAACTCGTCGAGCATGGGTAAGAGGCCGAGATAATCGAGGAAGCTTCCTGGCCAGCCATGCGTAAGCAGAAGCGGCATCCCATGGCCGGAGGCTGCGCGCCGGTGCACGAAGTGGATGCCCTCCCAGCTGAAGTGGTCGAGCGCGTTCAGCCTCTGTTCCCAGCCGCGCCAGTCAAACTCTGCGGCCCAGTAGGCGACGAGGGATTGTATCCAGGCGGGATCGGTCCCTTGTTTCCAGCCGATGCCGGGAACGTGATCCGGCCATCGGGTATGGTGAAGCCGCAAACGAAGGTCTTCAAGGACTGTTTCCGGCAGGTGAATATTCAGCTTCTGCATCTCACCTCCCTGATACGGGGAGCACCGGCAGGCGATTTGGCGGCTGATTCCATTCCGAGGAGTTCTTTCCTGCTCCGGCCGTGTTTTGCCCGCGGTTGGCTGACTTTTTGCAACCTCATATAGACGCGGCACATCCAGTTACATACGGTATCTGAAACTAAAGCCTGGGGTGTCGTTTTCGGATGGATCATTCTGCATGGAAGCCGAAGGCGAATCCCTGGCTGATTGCTGCAACGGTTGCACTGGCTGCGTTCATGGAGGTGCTGGACACCTCGATTGCGAACGTGGCGCTTCCACACATCGCCGGTGATCTTGGCGCCAGCCAGGACCAGGGAACCTGGGTGTTGACCAGCTACCTGGTGGCGAATGCGATCGTGCTGCCAGCGGGCGCCTGGGCGTCGAGCGTAATCGGCCGGCGCAACTTCTTTCTCTCCTGCATCGCCATTTTCACCGTATCGAGTTTTCTTTGCGGCATTGCTCCCTCGCTTCCTATCCTGCTGCTCTCGCGTGTACTACAGGGCACGGGCGGCGGTGGCCTGCAGCCGATGGCGCAGGCGATCATGGCGGACAGCTTCGATGAGAAGCGGCGCGGACAGGCTTTCGCGCTCTATGGCCTGGTGGCGGTGCTGGCTCCGTCGATTGGACCGACGCTGGGCGGCTGGATCACGGACAATTACTCATGGCGATGGATCTTCTATATCAACATCCCGGTGGGTATCCTTGCGTTCCTGCTGGTGACGAGGCTGGTCGAGGATCCGCCGTGGATCGCGCCTTCGCGCAAGAACCTGAGAAACCTCGATTACGTGGGCCTCGGCTTTCTTACCCTTGCCATGGGCGGCATGCAGATATTTCTCGATAAGGGCCAGGAGAAGGACTGGTTCGGTTCGGATTTCATCCGCGTCTTTGCAGCGTGCTTTGCCCTGGGCATGATCGGGCTGATCTGGTGGGAGTTCAAGGTCAAGAACCCCATCATGAACCTGCGGCTCTTCAGGTACAAAAACTTCGCGATCTGTTGCCTGCTTATGCTGCTGGTGGGCGGCGTGCTGAATGCTGCCACGGTGCTGCAGCCGCAGTTCATGCAATCGCTGCTGGGGTACACGGCTACGATCGCCGGGGAGGCGCTGACGGGTGGAGGCATCGCGCTGATTATCGTGATGCCGCTGGCAGGCGCAGCCGTGGGAAGGTTCGCAGCCCGCAACCTGGTGATGATCGGGTTTGCCTTCTTCGCCTTCAGTTTTTACTACTCTTCGACGCACGTTACGCCGAACATGTCGTTTTGGGACAATACCATCCTGCGTATCATGCAGGTGCTGCCCATTCCGTTTGCCTTCATCTCGATTACGAACGCGGCATACGTAGGCCTGCCGCGCGAGGCGTCGAACCAGGTGTCGGGCATCATCAACTTCGTACGTAACGTGGGCGGCTCGATCCTGATCGCACTCACCGGGGCGGGGGTGGTGCAGCGATCCGCCTTCCACGCCTCCCGGTTGCAGAACTTTATGCAGCCGAACAGCCCGGGATACGCGGCTCAGCTGAGCGCTTCTACCAGCTTTTTCCAGGGAGTGGTAAACAGCAAGGCGGATGCCGGCGCCATGGCCCAGGCCAACATCTACAACCAGCTGAATCAGCAGGCAGCGGTCCTGGCTTACCAGGATATCTACCGCGTGTTGTGCTGGGTGTCAGTCTGCCTGGTTCTTTTCGGCCTGCTGCTGAGTAAGAACAGGCCCGGACAGGGAGCTCCAAAGGGAGAAGCCGTCCACTAAGTCGTCGATTAGCTCTCCGGTAACCTGCGATGTTACCGAAGCTCCGCACTTATTCTCCTTCATGGATTGACGCATCGTACATAGTGCGAATGTCGGAGACTTCACAACAGGCATTATGGCCGGCTGGCGGAGGCGCCTGCGGGCAGGCGATCAGGGAAAAGGACTGGTCAGGGCACCCGCTCGGGCCATTGGGCGCGTGGCCGGACATCCTGCGGTCCGTGGTCGATGCGATCCTGGCCAGCCGCTTCCCCATGATCGTGCTGTGGCGGCGGGAACTCTTCCAGATCTATAACGACGGCTATGCCGCGATCATGGGGGAGCGGCACCCGGCAGGCATGGGGCAGTCGACGGGGGAGTGCTGGCCGGAGGCATGGGAGGCTCTCCGCGAGATCTATGCTCGCGTCTTTACGGGAGAGACGGTCGACCTTCGCAGCTATTACCTTCCTCTTCTGCGCCATGGAGTGCTTGAGGATTACTACTTCGACCTGTCCTACAGCCCTATCCACTCGGCAGATGGCGAGATCGTCGGCATCCTGGTTCCAGTTATCGATGTGACCGATCAGAAGAAGGCGGAGCGTGAGTTACAGCTGAGCAATCGCCGGCTGAATGCGCTGGTGGCGGCAACGTCCTATTCCACGTACAGCATGAACGCCGACTGGACCGAGATGAAGCAGATGGAGGGGTCCAGCTTTCTCGCCAGGACGGCGCGGAACAACCGCAACTGGCTCCTTGAGTATGTTCATCCCGACGATCAGGAGCTGGTGAGGCAGGCGGTCGCCAGGGCGATTGCCTCAGAGACCATGTTTGAACTGGAGCATCGTGTCTGGATGGCCGATGGCTCAGTTGGCTGGACGGAGTCGCGCGCGGTGCCGGTCCGCGACGAGCAGGGCAAGGTGATTGAGTGGTTTGGAGCGGCCAGCGACATCACGGCGAGAAAACTCTCGGAGCGGGCTTTGCTCGAGAATGAAAAGCTCGCGGTGGTGGGCAGGCTGGCAAGCTCGATTGCGCATGAGATCAACAATCCGCTGGAGGCAGTAACGAACCTGCTATACCTGGCGCAGTTAACCGTGACCGATGAAGAGACCCGCGAGCATCTGCGGCTGGCAAACGCGGAGCTGGAACGCGTAAGTCACATCGCCGCCGCTACGTTACGCTTTCACAGGCAGAGCCGGACGCCCAGCCTGGTCAACCTGAACGAGGTAGTCGATTCAGTACTGACGCTGCATCAGGGCCGGCTCAGGTCCAACCATGTGAAGGTGGAGAAACGCTACGGGAGAAACGTGTTCATCATCTGCTGGCCAAATGAGATTCGGCAGGTCGTAGCGAACGTGGTTTCGAATGCAATCGACGCGATGAAGGTTGTGCCGCGGCCGAAGCTGACCGTGAGAACGCGCTCGATCGGCCAGGAGAACAGTGCGGGTGCGGTCGTTCTCATCAGCGATACGGGAACAGGCATGTCCACGGGGACGATGCGGCGTATCTACGATCCTTTCTTCACAACGAAAGAGACGTCCGGGACGGGGCTGGGCCTGTGGGTTTCAAAGAACATTATGGAACGGCACGGCGGCAGCATTCGCGTACGCAGTACGCAACGCGCGGGTTGTGAAGGGACCATCTTCGGGCTCTCGTTTCTGAAGATGCCGGTCCTCGAAAATGCAACAGGGGATCCGGACACGGACTAGCTGCGCTACGCCAGCTGCTTGCGCATGAAGACGGTGGCCTGCGGGTTGTCGTTGTATCGCTCGCAGCGTTGATATCCCCGGCGCTCGTAGAGTGCAATGGCCGTCTTCAGCCCGTCGTGCGTGTCGAGATACATCCACTGCATGCCCAGGCGGAGTGCCTGCTCTTCAAGAGCGTCGAGCAGAAGATCGGCGACGTCGTGTCCGCGCGCGGATGGCTTCACGTAGAGGCGCTTGCACTCTCCTGCTTCGGGGATCGAAGGCAGATCCTTGAGGACGACGCACCCGACTGCTTCTGAACCTGCGAATGCGAGCCATACTCCGGAGCGGCTGCCGTGAATGAGCTTATGTAGCGCTCCTGGTTCGTCGCGCTGGATCACGTCGACTGCTTCGTAGTATTCCTCGAGGATTTGTTGCGCGGCTTCTGTTGGCGCGGTGAGCCGCTCGATGCGGATACGTTCGTGTGGCAATGCAAAAATCCTGCTGCGCTCTTAGCCCTGGTACTTCCAGTTGCGCTGTTTGCCTTCGGCGATCCACTCGACTGCCTGGGCGATTCTCTTGTCGCGTGTCTCTTCGCGCTTGGCCTCGGTGATCCACTCCATATATTCGCGACGATGAGAGGGGCTGAAGCCATCGTATGTCTTCTGCGCTGCTTTGTTCTTCTTGAGAGCGTTCAGAAACTCTGCTGGTGGGGCGATCTCTGCCTTGGGCGGTTTGACGGAGCGCATTGCCTTCAGCGGATTGTTCAATCCTTCGGTGAGGTCCTTTGCTGCCTGCTGGAGAAGCCGCGCGATCTCCTTCGCGGTCGGCAGATCTTTAACGGAAGTGATGCGTCCAAAGGTTCCCATCGCCTCCGACGAATCGCGGCCGGTGGCCTTGATGGCCGATGCAACCTCAGTGTTCCAGATGCCAAAGGTGCAGTGCGCTTTGAATGCCGAGAGATTGCAGAGAATCTTGCCGTTGTAGAGGAAAAACGGGCGTGACCACTTGATCTCTTCAGTGACCTGCGGCACGGCCTTGTGAATGACTTCGCGCAGGTGTTGGAGAATCGGCTGCGCAAAAGGTGCGGACTTCTCGATATAGGCATCGATGCGCGGGTCGCGGTTGAAGGTGTCGTTGGCTGCCATGGCGTGACGCGTCCATCATAGCTCCGATGGCGGTCTGCAGGAAATTGCAGATGACGGGCAGAGAAAACCGGCCTACCATGCTGGCCATGGAAAGCTTTGCCGCGAAACAGTCATCGAGGCGGCCGTCGCGCGCGGCTGGCGACGTTGCGCGAAGAACGAAGGCAGAGCCTGCGCGCGTCCCGGGGCTTGTGCTCCCGCCGGGCCGCATTCCTGTGCATGCAAACGATGCTTTCAATGCCGGTGGCATGCGGCTGCAGCGCAAGCTGGCCGTGGGCGCGGTGAACGATCCGCTGGAAAGCGAGGCGGACGCGGTAGCGGATCGCGTGATGCGCGGAGTTCCAGTAGCGGCAGCGCAGGGCGCAGGTGTGCAGATGCTGCAACGGTGTGCTTGCGGTGGCGATGCAGGTCACGAATGCGACAGCTGCAAAAAGAATCGTGAAGACAAGCTGCAACGGAAGGCGGGCAGCGGCGGGTTGGTGCATGAGGCTCCGGACAGCGTGCATACGGCGCTGCGTTCGCCGGGCAGTCCGCTAGACGAGTCAACGCAGAGTTGGATGGGGGCGCGTTTCGGCCTCGACTTTCGCCACGTGCGGATTCACGCCGATGCAGCGGCCGCGGAGTCGGCGCGAGCAGTCAACGCGCTGGCCTACACGGTGGGGCGGGATATTGTTTTCGACAGCGGGCAGTACCGGCCGCAGAGCCATGAAGGACGGCGATTGCTGGCCCATGAGCTTTCGCACGTGGTGCAGCAGCAGGGTGGGCTGTTGCCGCGGGTGCAACGCGCCTGCCGTTCGGCGGCAGCGTGCGGCCTCGCGAGCGCGGGAAATGCCGCGGCATTCGGTCGCTCAGTCGAAGCGGAGAGCGAAGCACTCGCCGTCGCAAGCGGAGGCGTGGCCGTTGCGGGAGGACACGCCGATTGTAAGAAGCCGCGCCACGGAGACAGGGCAACCAACTTTGAAAAACTGGCGCTTACATCGGGACTTGGCGTGACGATGGATCCGGGCATCGAGGGCTTCTTTCTCAACGCGTGCCTTTCGCCGCGCGACGGTGCGAACAACTCCGCCTGTTCGGATTTCCCCGGCGGAGCACCGGCGGGAACGAATCCTGCGAAGCAATGCGTGCAGATTCATACGACGGACGAAGACATGGCGACAGCGTTGCTTGCGAAACCCAAGCCTCTCGCGTTTGGGGATCTGAAGAACTTTCTATGGATCGCAGGAACGATCAAGCACGAGTCACAGCATCTCAGCTTCGATTCCCGCGCTGGCACGGTTGTGCCCGCGGCTCCTGATTGCAACATCAACACGCCGGTTCCAAACGCGGGAGGAGCGCCGGTGGAATCGCTGTTGAGTGAGATCGCCGCAGAGACATCGGAGTTTGATGTCTACTTCAGGAACAGGAAGGCGAATCCTGGGAGGGGCAGCTCCCTCGCGACGGAGACTGAACTGCATGATGTGGCCACACGTGGCGGTGAAAATATTCTGGGCAACATCAAGGATATTCAGTGCGTCTGCAATTGCGATACGACAGCGAAGTTTGTAGAAGAGGTCTTCAACGATACGAGCAGCGCCTGGACACCCGATGAGAAGGCCGAATTCAAGAAAGCGATGACCGGTTTTCTGCCGAGCTTCTGGCCGAAATCGCTGCATCAGAGCTAATCGTATTGCCACCAGTCGAACTTCGCGATGCGCGGATAATAGAGGCCCAGGCGAATCGGTGCGGATGGCCCCTCGATCTGGCGCAGGATGCCCGCATAGCCCCTCAGCTGAGGCGAGTAGTACTGTCGCTGACGCAGGAGAAAGTCTTCCAGCGCCTCACCGGCGGGCGTGCTCATCTTGTAGTCGATGATCCAGAGATGATCCTCTCCTGCCTGGCCAGGTTCAGCGCCTGCGCGGAAGAGGCGATCGGCGCGCAGGGTCTTGAGTCCATTTTCGAGCCAGCCCGTCCATGAGATTTCCGATTGTGCGTCCTTGTGTGCGGCCAGAATCCATTGGCCTGTCGTGTCCGCGGAACAGAGTGTTACCGCATCGACAACTTCTTTTACTGCTTCTTCGAGTGCGCGTCCACTGAGGGCGCTGCGGCGCAGGAGGTTACGGGCCTGTGCGGGAACCGGCAGACTGCGCGCGCCGTTCGCCAGCTGATCGAAGATCGCGTGTACGGCATTGCCGACAGCGCGGGCGCGGCGAGAGCCTTCAGGACGCTTGAATGCAGGCCCGGCAATTTCTGTAACAGCGGTGGTGGCTTGTTGTGGTTCGGCTTCAACGGTAGCAGGCGCGGGCAGGCGATGAAGGGTGAGTTTGCCGGACTCGACCGTGGCCGCAAGTTCGATGCTCTCTGCCGCGGAAGGCTCTGGAAAGGGAAGCAGGTTGCTCTCGGCCTCGTCCTCTGATCGGCCTTCGAAGGCGGCCACGAACCTGTCTTCAAAGGCCGGCCACGCGATGGCGAGGAGGCTGCGCGAGTGTTCGGCACGGATGCCTTCTTTACCGGCGACCGCCGCCCCCAGCAGGTGAAGCTCGCGGCGCGCGCGTGTGCAGGCGACGTAGAGCAGGCGCTTCGACTCTTCGTCGAGCCGCTGCTGGCGCTGCTTCTGAATCCATTGATAGGTCGGATGAGTGCTGCTGCCGCGTGTGCTGATCGGCGCCAACAGCATCTCCGACCGGCCTCCGGGCGCGCAGCGCTCAAGCGATGTGAGCAGGGGTGAGCCGTCCATGGCGGGCTTGCGGTCGAGGCCTGGAACGATAACAACTTCGAAGCCGAGCCCCTTGGACTTGTGAATGGTCATCAGCTGCACACCGGCGCGTTCGCTGACGGAGGGGTCCGGGTGTGCATAGAGGGTGTTGAATGCGGCGGCGAAATCTTCTGTGAGAGCGGCCATGCCGTCGGGCGCGACCTCATCGAGCATGGAGAAGAAGACCTGTACGTTTTCATGCGCGATGGTGTCCAGGCACTCGGGGCCGCCAAGGGTGCGCCATGTACGCTCGATCCATGTAGAGAAGGACGAGGCGTGTGGGCCATGGAAGCGGGTTGCAAGCGCCTGTTTCAGAACCTTGACCGTCCGTTGAGCGCGCGTTGCGGAATCGTCATCGAGCAGGGAGATGTTCTGCTCGATCAACTCAAGCATGGGGCGCCGTCTTGCGGCGCGGTTGTCTCCGCCGCTGAGCGCGTGCAGGGCATGCAGCGGCAGCCCGCACCACGGTGCACGCAACACGGCGAGCCATGCCACGCGATCCATCGGATGCAGCAAGGCGCGGGTGAGCGAGAGCAGGTCCTGCAGCTCCTGCCGCTCGGTAAGGGTTTCGATTTCGACGGCGCGGAAGGGAATGCCGCGTTGGCGCAGGAGGCGAATGATCTTCGCAAGATGCTGACGAGCACGCACGAGCACAGCGACGCGATATTCGCTTCCGGATGCGAGCGCCTGTGCGATGACGGGCAGGTGGTCTTCGATAATGCTTGCGACCTGCTGCGCTTCGCCTTCACGCGCGTCATTTTTCTCCTGCTCAGCAGCAGCATTCTCGGCGCTGCCAAGCACCTGCGGGTACACCTGAACCGCTTCGATGGGCAAGGCTTCTTCCGCGGCATACGAGGCCTCGAAGGCGACGGATGCTGCATTGACGTTCCGAGAGAAGATGGTTTCGAAGATGCTGTTCCAATGATCGGTGAGCCCGCTGTGCGAGCGGAAGTTTGTGGTCAGCCGCAGCTGTTCGCACTCGAGAAGAAAGTCCTCGGAGCCGATGCCATTTTGTTCGACTTCCGTGAAGAGTTCTACTTCGGCCTGCCGGAACATGTAGATCGACTGCATGGGATCGCCGACAAGAAAGCCTGTGCGTGCGTCACCCGCATCCCATGCGCGGATCAGCTGCCGGATGAGGTCGTGCTGCGAGCGCGAGGTGTCCTGGAACTCATCGACCAGCAGGTGGCGGATGTTGCCGCTGATGAGGAGCAGCGCGTCGGGGTCGGCGTCTTTGAGAACCTGCCGCGCGGCGAGTCCGACTTCGACAAAGTCTACCTCGTTACGCTCAGCGAACAGCACGCGGAGATGAGCGATCGCGTAACGCAGCGTGGCGAAGAAGTGACGGATTGTCTCCCACTGTTCCTCTGTGTAGCCGGGCAACGGCAGAGACTCGAAGCTACAGAGCACTTCGCGCAGACCGTCGATGCGGCCGAGCTCTTCGAGAAGCTTGCCCATGGCCTGCTTCTTTGTCTTTTGCTCAGCGGGGAAGCCGTGATTCTTGTTGATGCCGCCAGGCTTGCGCCACTCGCCTTCGCTGGTCAGCAGGAAATGCGCAACGCACTTCCAGTGCTCGACGCTCATGCTGCCGGGCGAAGGCACGGTGAAGATGCCGGTGAGTCCGGCGAGCCTGTCATTGCCGTTATCGCAGGCGAAGTTTGCCAGCTCGAAAAGGGTATTAGCAAGCAGCGGCTGCGAGCTGAGATAGCCGTGAGCGATCGAACAGACCTTCTTCACCTCATCGCGAAAGGGTTGTTCGAGTTCGTGACGCAGGTCGTCGTTCAGCTCGGCGGTAAGAAGGCTCCCCCACTGGTCGCGACGCGCGAGCATGCCGGTGACGAGGCGCTCGCAATCGGCAAGATTGTTGTCGCGCATGGCGAGCATGTGCGACACGGATTCAGCTGCGGGCGTGTTGCTGCCAAGCATGGCGAGCGTGCGACGTGCGGCGAGGGCGTAGAGCGGTGCCGCGTGTTCGGTCGGAGTGAGCCGTCCACCCATGCGCGAGAGCAGCGGCTGGCCGTGCGCGATGCGCAGGCAGAGCGAATCGATGGTCTCGACATTCAAGCGATGCGGCTGTTCGAGCAGCCGCCATCCGCGCTCGGCAGAGTGGGCCAGCGCGGCGCGCGCGAGGGTGATGGTCTGGCCTTCATCGATGGACGGCTCGGTGCGCGCGGCGGCCTCAAGCTGCTTCAGGATGCGGGCGCGCATCTCTGCCGTTGCTGCGCGCGTGAAGGTGATGGCGAGAATCTCTTCCGGCTCATCGACGATGGCGAGCAGGCGCAGGAAGCGGCTGGTAAGCAGAGCCGTCTTACCCGAGCCTGCGGGTGCGCGCACGATAAAGTTGCGCGATGGATCGAGAGCTTCTTCGCGTTGCTTGAGGTCGCGGATCGGTTCAGGCATCGGCTTCCTCCAAAAGATCGACTTCGCCAGCTTCGGCAGGCTCGCCGCTTAGCTCGGCAATGCGGCAGAGCGATGGCAGTGCGCAGTAGCGGCAGGTGCTGCGCCCGTTCTTGGGTGCGACGCGCGCCTCGCCGTGAAGAAACTCGTCCGCGAGCGAGAGCAGTGCGCTGGTCCAGCCTTCATGCATGGCGTGCGTGTAAGGCTCTTTAACCAGGCCGCTGCGTGGAGTCAGCGAGGCATTGAGCTGTTCTTTCGCGTTGGCGATGTTGCCGCTGAACTTGCTGTCCCCGGTGCGGATCTGCGCGAAGAGCGCACCGATCACACGTTCGACGTTGCCGAAGACGGCGTAGAGCGGCAGCTGTGGTTCGTCGGGGCGTTCGCTCTTCCACGCGGAAGGCGATACGAGTCCGGTCTTGTAGTCGATGAGCAGGTGCCCGTCGCCGACGCGGTCGATGCGGTCGGCGCGAAGGCGCAGGTTGAGTCCGCCGACGTTTACATTGCGCAGGTCCTGTTCAGTTGCTTCGACCTCGAATGGTTGTCGTTCGGCCTCCCCGCGCAGCCATTCGCCCAGCAGCGTATGCAGGCGATTCTTCTCAAGAGCGAGATAAGCATCAGACCATTCGTCGTGCGGCTTTTCTTCAGCGAAGGCATTCTTGATGGCTTCATCGAGGAAGATATCGAGTTCGCCTTCGCGGATGGTCGTCACGAGCGCGTCATGTGTAGCGAGACCATCTTTTGCAGGCGACCACACGTACTCGAGCACGGCGTGGAGCAGGCTGCCGCGGCGTGCGGGCGTCAGTCCCCAGTCGGTGCGGTTGAGCGGCTCTGCTCCGAGGCGGATGTTTGCGAAGGCGCGAAAGGGGCATGCTGCCTGATCGCGAATGACCTCGGAGCCTCCGGCACTTTGCTCGATCGGCCAGGGAATGGCGGCCGAGCCTTCGGTGACGGTTTCGAGTTTCGGCTTGATGCGCTCCGGCTTTTCTTCGGGCTGCTTCTGCCACTCTCCGGTGCGATCCAGCAGTGGCGAGGGCCGCTGTTCGCCGTCGGCGTTGAGCTCGCCGTAGCTCACAAAGACGACCGGAGCGCTGCCCAGGATGCGGGCGGTGACGATCCCGGCATACTCGAGGTCAGCTTCGGGTGAGGCATAGGGCATGCGCTGGCGGCGCTGCAATTCTCCAGGCAGAAGTGGATGCATGCTGCCGCGTGCCGGCCACTTCTGATCGTCTGCCCCGAGAAACCACAAGGCATCGAAGTGCTGCCCCGAGGCTTCGAGCGCACCCATCACCTGTATTGGCGCACCAAGTGATTCGGGCGCGAAGATGGTCTCGCGGGCCTGTTCGCCGAGGATGAAGAGGAAGTCGCGGTAACTGATTCTTGCGCCGTCGAAGTCCAGTAGCGCAACTTCGTTCAGAAGCCGCTCCCACGCGGTCTGTGCCTGGTAGAAGAGCGAATCGTTCTGCGCGTTTCCGGGCCAGCCTGCGCGATCGAGCAGCGGCTGCACCAGGTCGGCCCACGTGCCTGCGGTGCGCTCGTCGTTGAAGCGGGCGGCGGAGTCGAGTGCTGATTTTAGTGCATCCTGTGTCGCGACAGGCAGCCGGTTGCGGCGCAGCAGGTCTGCGAGATCGATCTCGATGGAAAGCGAATCGGCGTTGCGCAGAGATGCGTCAAAGACGGCGTGGGGCAGGTAGTCGGCCTGCTTGCCGAGGAAGCCCGAGAGCAGCAGCCATGTGACCTCCTCTTCTTCAAGCGGTGAGGTCATCCAACGCAGCAGTAAGAGCGCGGCGCGGATCAGCGGCACGTCGCCAAGCGGTTGGCCGAGCGAGAACTCCCACGGTAGCGGTTGTGTGACGAAGAGACTGTCACTTGCAGGTGCGAGTATGCGGCGGAAGATCCGATCAACGACCGGGCGAACCGCGCCGACATCCGGTACGATGACGCCGAGCCGCGCAGCAGGATTCTGCACGAGTTGCTGTTTAAGAAAACGAGCACAGGCGTTTGCTTCCTGCGCGAGATCGGTAGCGCAGATGTGCTCGGCTTCCGTGGCTTCCGGCAGCGAAGCGTAGACGATCCTTGTGCCGCGTGAATGAATCGCTTCGAGCAGGCCTTGATCCGCAGGAGCCATCCGTTCGAAGCCGGCGAGCACAATTTCTGCGGGCAGTGGTACGGAGAGCGATGCAGCGAGCCTTAGCGGCAGATGCGAGGCGCTCAGCCAGTTCTGACGCGAACATTCGCGGTCGAAGTTTTCCGCCCAGACGCGGAAGTGGTCGGCATCTGTCTTGCCCCATGGATAGCGGCGCTCGTCGTGCGCGTCGTAATCAGAGAGCAGTGCATAGGCAGACTGGGCAAGTGCGGCCATACTCTCCGGCGAGACAAGCTGCCCGGCATCGGCGCGCAGCATGCGCAGCCATACGCGGCGTTCCTGGAGCGGTGTGAGGACGAGCGGCGGATCGGCTTCGAGGGCAGATTGCTGCTGCCACAAGCCTGCGACGAAGGCGTCCCATGACTCGATTGCCGGAGATGCGAAGACAGCGCGCCCGGCCTCGCGCTGGCGCACGGCATACTCGCGGCGCAGCCAGTGCGCGGCGCGTACGTTCGCGGTGAGGATGGCCGCGCCGGATGCAAAAGCCGATTCGATTTCGTGAGGAAGCTGCATCGATGGGGAAGGTTCCTCCTAAGTGTAAACTGAAGGGTGAACCGGTATAAATGGCTGCTTCAGGGCTGCTTTGCCACGGCCCTCATCCTTGGAGGGCTGGGGTGCCATGGCGGCTCCCAGAGCTCTTCGCAGAGCGACGTCAAGCAATATCATGTGCGCGGCGTAGTGGTTTCTACCGATGCCTCCAAGGGCTCGGTCACGCTGGATGGCGACGCCATCCCCGGCTACATGGAAGCCATGATCATGCCGTATCAGCTGAAGAATCCCACGATCATCAGCGAGCTGCATCCGGGCGATACGATTACGGCGACGCTGCTGGCTTCGAACGACAGCGACGTGCTGGATGAGATCGACGTCATCAAGCAGGCGAAGGCCGATTATGTGCCCCCTGTGACGTATCACCCGCTCGATCCAGGTACGCCTGTTCCCGATTTCAAGTTGCTGAACCAGAGTGACCGTACGATTCACCTGGGGCAGTTTCGCGGAAAGATCCTGCTCATCACATTTATCTATACCCGCTGTCCGCTGGCGGATTACTGCCCGCGCATGAGCCGCAATTTTGCGGAGCTGGACCGGGCGCTGGCGAAGGACCCGGCACTGTATGCGAAGACGCATCTGCTGAGCGTGAGCTTCGACCCCAAGTACGACACGCCCGCGGTGCTGAAGAGTTATGGCGGCAGCTACACGGGCAAATTCACGCAGGAAAAGTTCGAGCATTGGGACTTCGCCGCTCCGCAGGAGAAGGAGCTCCCTGATGTGCTGAAGTTCTTTGTGCTCGGCGTCACTCCGGAGAAGGACAAGACAATTACCCACTCGCTTTCAACGATTGTGGTGGGGCCGGACGGCAAGGTGGCGAAGTGGTACGGCACGAATGACTGGACCCCCGATGAATTGCTGAAAGACGTGAAAGAATTGGACGCGAAGAACGTTGCGGAGAACAAAGGTAGATGATTGCGATTCTGATGGGAGTTACGGGTTCGGGCAAGTCGACAGTCGCAAAGGCCCTGGTCGAGCTGACCGGGTGGCAGTTTGCCGAGGGCGACGATTATCACAGCGAAGCCAACAAGGCGAAGATGCACGCGGGTATTCCGCTGACCGACGCCGATCGTGCGCCGTGGCTCGAAAGCCTGCACGAAGTGATCGCGGGCTGGTACAAGGCTGGGGAGAGCGGCATCATGACCTGCTCGGCTTTGAAGCAGTCGTATCGGGATACCCTGGCGAAGGACGTTCCAAAAGACATGTGCCGGTTTGTGCTGCTTGATGTGCCCTATGATGTGCTGGAGAAGCGGATGCAGGCGCGTAAGGGGCACTATATGAATCCCGACCTGCTTGCGAGCCAGATAGCGACACTGGAGGCTCCGGCGGATGCCTTGAAGGTCGATGCGACCGAGAACCCGGCCATGGTGGCGAAGAAGATCGTGGCGGCACTGGGCGCCAAGGCTTAAAGTTTTGCCGCGTTTGCGGTGTTTGATGAATCTTGTTGAGAGGCGATAGTGATGGCTAAGCTAACGATTTTTTTTGGACTGGTTTTGATTCTGGTGGGCGTGTTTGGGTTTGTGGGCACGGGCAGTCATGCGCCGACTGCGCTGATTCCGGCCGTGATCGGCCTGATTCTTGCGATTCTCGGTTTCCTTGCGAACACTGACGATGCAAAGAAGCGCATGCTCAACATGCACATTGCAGTCACGGTGGGCCTGCTTGGCTTCCTCGGTACGGCGAAGAGCATTTACGACTACATCGAGATGAAGACCGCGGGACGCCAGTTTCCGCATCCCGCCGCGGTGACGGAGAAGGCTGCGACAGCAGCGGTGTTGCTTTTCTTCGTGCTTCTTTGCGTGCGTTCGTTCATCGCTGCGCGCCGGGGACGGGCGGCTTAAAAGATGCCTTCCGGAATGAGGATGGGCAACATGTCGGCGAAAGCGGAACGCTCAACCTCTTCGCGTGGTGCGATGCGGGCCGCCGCCGGCGACATGCCCAAGCGGAAGCCGAAGATGAAGAAGGTGCTGCCGGAGATTTGGCGGCTGGTTCGTCCGCGTCGCTGGCTGATTCTTTTTGGCCTCATCCTCACCGCCGTCAGCCGTGCTGCGGGTCTGGTGCTGCCGCTTTCGACGAAATACTTCATCGATACGGTGCTTACCCACCACCATGTAGAGAAGCTGCTTCCGCTGGTGATAGCAGTGTTCGCCGCAACCGTTGTCCAGGCATTCACTTCATTTGCCCTGACTCAGCTTTTATCGAAGGCAGCGCAGCGGATGATCGCGGATCTGCGCATGCAGGTGCAGGAGCATGTGGGCAGGCTGCCGGTGCGTTTTTACGACGATAACCGCACGGGCGTGCTGGTGTCCCGCATCATGACGGATGTCGAGGGTGTTCGCAACCTGATCGGAACGGGGCTGGTGGAGCTTGTTGGCGGCCTGCTGACGGCGGCGATGGCGTTCGTTGTGCTGATTCGCGTGAGCCACAAGATGACCTTCATGGTCTTCGGCGTGCTCCTGATCTTTGGCCTGGTGCTGCAGTATGCTCTGCGCACGATCCGGCCGATCTTTCGCGAGCGCACCAAGATCAATGCCGAGGTATCGGGCCGTCTGACCGAGTCGCTGGGCGGCGTGCGGGTGATTAAGGGGTACCATGCCGAGCAGCGCGAGTCGGCGGTCTTCGCCGAAGGCGTAAAGCGGCTGCTTGAGAACGTCATGAAGACGTTAACCGGCACCAGTGCCTTGTCGTTGGTGTCGACGGGCATTATGGGAATCGTCGGTGCGCTGGTGATGCTGGTGGGCGGCCACGAGGTGCTGGCCGGACGCATGACGACCGGTGGCTATTTCCAGTACACCGCCATGCTTGCATTTATGATCATGCCGGTCTTCCAGATCGCGAATATTGGTACCCAGCTGACGGAATCAGTTGCCGGCCTGGACCGCACGATTGAGCTGCTTGGCGAAAGCGACGAATTCAGCGACCCTGAGCGAACAGAGCGCCTGGGCACGATCCAGGGAGACGTGGTCTTCGACCGTGTCGAGTTTGCCTATGAGCCTGACAAGCCGGTGCTGCGCGGCATTTCGTTCGAATCGAGGCCGGGAACGGTGACTGCGCTGGTGGGTTCGTCGGGATCGGGCAAATCGACCATTATCAGCCTCATCTGCGCCTTCCATAAGCCGAATACGGGCCAGGTGCGGATCGATGATGTTGACCTGGCGACGATCCGGCTGGACGATTACCGCTCGCAACTTGGAGTGGTTCTGCAGGAATCGTTTCTCTTCGATGGCTCGATTCGCGATAACGTGTTGTTTTCGAATCCCGGTGCTACCGAGGAGGATTTTCTTTCCGCCTGCAGAATTGCCCGCGTGGATGAGTTTGCCGAACGCTTTCCAGAGAGGTACGACACGATTGTGGGCGAGCGCGGCGTGAAGCTTTCCGGCGGTCAGCGGCAGCGGCTTTCGATTGCGCGCGCCATTCTGGCAAATCCGCGCATCCTGATCCTCGACGAGGCAACTTCTTCGCTCGATTCCGAGTCGGAGGCGATGATTCAACAGGGGTTGAACTTCCTGATGCAGGGCCGGACCACCTTCGTGATTGCGCACCGGCTTTCGACGATCCGCCGGGCCGACCAGATCCTGGTGGTCGAGGCCGGGGAGATTATCGAGCGTGGCACGCACGACAGCCTGTACGCACTGGGGGGCCGCTACCACGATCTCTATACGCGCCAGCATGGGCTGGACCAGAATCTTTTCCTTGCGCCCGGCGAGGGAGATATCGTGGTCGAGGAAGCAAAATAAGCCTCGTCTAAGCCTGGTGGCCTCGGCCTGTAAAACGAAATTTCACCTATTCCCTGCACAAATCACGTAGCATCAAAGAGAAGAGATTCTGATGCTGGACACCTCCAGGCCCGTGGCGTTCGACCGCCTCGGCCGTGATCCGGGCTTGGTGTCCCGCTGTCCGGTCACATCCGGCACAAAAAGGTGGATTTCCTTTTGCGACATAAGTTTACAGCGCCCGCGGCGCTGGTTTTAGGTGTGTTTCTCTCCATGAACGGAGCCCGGGCGATGGCGCTCGATGAGACTCCGAACTTGCCTGACGATCCTTCGATCCAGCAGGCGAGCGGAGAGACCGATACAAATAAGCAGCAGCCATTGACGGCTGAGGAGCAGTTGAAGCTGCAGGAACAGCAGCGCGTGATGGGGGTGATGGCTACCTTCAACACGACGAACAATCGCGACGCGGCTCCGCTGACTTCGAAACAGAAGTTTTCACTGTTCTTAAAGAGCGCCAGCGATCCCTGGCCTTTTCTGTTGTCGGGCTTTCTGGCCGGTATCAACCAGGCGCAGACCGACCCTTATGAATACGGTGGAGGCTGGGAAGGCTATGGGAAGCGTTTTGGCGCCTCCTATGGTGACTATTTCATCGGCAACTTCTTCGGCAATGCGCTTTTGCCCTCGCTACTGCACGAAGACCCGCGCTATTTCCAGATGGGGCAGGGCAGCTATAAAAAGCGTGCGTTATGGGCAGCGGCCAGCACGGTATGGAGCAAGCGCGATAACGGCGGCTGGGGCTTTAACTACTCGAACATCATCGGCAACCTGATCGGTGCTTCGATCTCGAACGTCTATTATCCGGCCTCGGAGCGGACGGTGGGCGACACGATCAGCCGTGGTTTCACGGTCAGCGCCGAAGGCATTGTGGGTGCGGAAGTGATCGAGTTCTGGCCGGACATTGCCCGCGCTCATGCCCGCAAGACGCGTGAGAAAGCCGCGAAAAAGCAGGCTCAGCAGGACGCAAAGGACGCTGCCAGCCAGCAGGCGAGCCCTAAGAACTAACCTCCATAAAAAATCCCCGGCCGCAAGACCGGGGTTTCAGGAGGTTGTTTCTAATAACTCCTCAAGATTAGTTCCAGGTACGGTCCACGTCTTGGTCCGGATGATCGTTTTTTGACTCCACCGTTTGGTGGAGTTTTTTCAGGACTGTTTGGCTTCGAGCTCGGCCCAGCGGGCGTAGAGAGTATCGGCTGCGGCCTGGGCGCGGTCCTGTTCGACGAGGGCCGCCTGCAGGCGAACCGCGTCGACGGCCACGGCTGGATCTTCAAGCGTGGCACGTGCTTTCTGGAGAGCCTCCTCGGCTTCCATCACGCGTTCTTCGATGCTCGCGAACTCTCGCGCTTCCAGATACGAAAGCTTTTTCTTCGACCCGGATTGTGCCGGAGCTGCTTCCGCGGGCTTCGCGGTCTCGGCGGGCCGCTTCTTTGCCTGCTCGCGTTCGGCGAGCCAGGCTTCCCACTGCTCGTAGTCCGCGAAGACGGCGGCGTTGCCGTCGCCGTCGAGTCCGACGACGATGTTTGCGATGCGGTCGAGCATGTAGCGGTCGTGGGTGACAAGCACCAGCGAGCCGGGGTACTCGAGCAGCGTCTCTTCAAGAATTTCCAGCGTGGGAATGTCGAGATCGTTGGTCGGCTCGTCGAGCAGCAGGACATCGGCTGGCTGCAGCATGAGCTGCGCGATGAGCACGCGGGCGCGCTCGCCGCCGCTGAGGCGCGAGACGGGCTGGTTGAGCTGTTCGCCGGTGAAGAGAAAGCGAGCAGCCCACGAGGCCACGTGGATGACGCGATCCTGGTAGACGATGGAGTCGCTCTCGGGTGCGAGGGCGCGGCGGAGCGTCTGGTTGCCATCGATGGTGCGTGCCTGCTCGAAGTAGGTGAGGCGAAGCTGGTTAGCACGCTTGATCTGGCCTGATGTGGGTTCGGTTTCGCCGGTCAACAGGCGCAACAGCGTGGTCTTGCCGCTGCCGTTCGGGCCGACGAGGCCTACGCGCATGCCTGCGGTGAGATAGAAAGTCAGCTTGTCGAAGAGGGTGCGGTCGCCGACTTTGTAGGTGAGGTCTTCGAGCTCTACTAGCCGCTTGGTCTGGCGGCCTGTCGATGTGAAGTCGAAGTTCGCGCTGACGGTTTTGCTGCGCGAGTTCAGGTCGGCCAGTTCGGCGATGAGGCGATTCGCGTTGTCGATGCGTGCCTTGGCCTTGGTGGCGCGGGCCTTCGGGCCGCGGCGGAGCCACTCTTTCTCGGTGCGGACGCGATTTTCGAGGGCTTCCTGGTGACGCGTCTGCGCGTGCAGGAAGGCTTCCTTGGCTTCGAGAAACTGGCTGTAATTCCCGGCGGAGCGCAGCATGCCGTTGGGGTAGGCACGGTTCAGCTCGGCCATCTGTGTGGCCACGTTCTCGAGGAAGTAGCGGTCGTGGCTGATGACGACGGTGGCGAAATCGCCCGAGGCAAGCAGCGACTCCAGCCACTCGATGCCTACGAAGTCGAGGTGGTTGGTGGGTTCGTCGAGAAGCAATAGGTCAGGCTGCTGGACGATTGCTTCCGCGATGGCGAGACGCTTGCGCCAGCCTCCGGAAAATGTAACTGCCTCGGTATCGAGACTGTCGAAACCGGTGAGGCCGAAGGTCAGGTGCAGATGCTGGTCCCAGTCGGACTCGGCGATGCGCGCCCGCTTGAGTGCGGCTTCGAGCACGTTGCGAACCGTCATGCCGGCAGAGAACTCGGAGTCCTGCGCGACGTAGGCCATGCGCAGGTTCTTTCGCGGAGTGACCTGGCCTGCATCGGCGTCGATCTCACCGGCGAGCATCTTCAGCAGCGTGGATTTGCCGCTGCCGTTGGGGCCGATGAGGCCGATGCGGTCTCCGTCGTTGACGGTGAAGGAGACATCGCGAAAGAGCGTGGTCGCTCCGAAGGACTTGGTGATGCTCTGTGCGTTGAGAATAAGCAAGCGGTTTCAATCCTGATTTGCTGGCGGTTCTTCGCAGCGGACGCAGTAGAGAATGCGACCGATGTGCTGCGCGCGTCCGGCTTGGGTCGTTACCCACGGCCGCTCTTCCCAGGGCGGACGATGCCGGACGTGCTGGCCGTGTCCGCAGGCAAGGTCGGCGACCCAGTCTCCCTGCTCGTCCTGGTGAAAGCCGCGAATAGGTTGCGCCTTGCCGGGGCGAGTGTCGGAGGTCATCGTGTTGCAGTCTTCGGCCTTCCCGGCATGGGAAGGCCGTTCTGTTGGTGGCTCTGGTCCTGCTACTTGCTGGCGCCGGAGGTGGCCGTCAGGAATTCCTCATATGGGCCCTTGAAGTCGTCGATGGTGCCGTTGTCGAAGTGCCAGATGCGGGTGGCGACTTCGTCGATCAGGTCGTGATCGTGAGTGACCAGCAGCAGCGTGCCTTCGTACTTTTGCAGCGAGATGTTCAGCGCGTTGATCGATTCGAGATCGAGGTGGTTGGTTGGCTCGTCCAGGATGAGGATGTTCGGCTTCTGCATCATGAGCTTGCAGAAGAGCAGCCGCGCGGTTTCGCCGCCCGAGAGTGCCTTCGTTGGCTTGAGTCCTTCTTCGCCGCGGAAGAGCATCTGGCCGAGGATGCCGCGAATTTCTTCAGCGGACTTCTTCATGTCCCACTGGTGCAGCCAGTCGGCGACGGTCAGCCCGTGCTCGATCATGCCGGTGTGGTCCTGCGGGAAGTAGCCGATCTGGGCTTCGTGTCCCCACTTGATTTCGCCAGCGGTCAGCGTGAATTCCTTATCCTTGAGATCCGGCTCAGCGGTCAGCAGGGACTTGAGCATCGTGGTCTTGCCCTGGCCGTTACGGCCCATCAGTACGATCTTGTCCCCGCGCTGCACCATGCCGCCGAAGCCCTGAATCACCTTGAGGTCATCGTACGACTTGGTGACATTCTCAAACTCGAGAGCGGTCTTGCCCGAGGGGCGATTGATGTCGAAGCGGATGTAAGGACGCGAGATGTTCGAACGGGCCAGCTCGGTCGTTTGCAAGCGCTCGACTTCTTTCTTACGGCTGGTCACCTGCGTCGAACGCGTACCGGCGGCGAAGCGCGCGATGAACTCGTTCAACTGCGCGATTTTCTTCTCGCGCTGCTCGTTCTGTGACTCGAGGCGGCTGCGCACCTGCGTCTTGGCGACGACCATGTCATCGTATCCACCGGTGTAGGTGATGATGGTCTGGTAGTCGATATCGGCGGTGTGGGTGGTCACGCTGTTGAGGAAGTGACGGTCGTGCGAGATGGTGATGAGGGTGCCCTCGAACTTGAGCAGGAAGTCCTGCAACCAGTGGATCGAATCGAGATCGAGGTGGTTCGTAGGTTCGTCCAGCAGCAATGCCTGCGGATTGCCGAAGAGCGCCTGTGCCAGCAGCACGCGGACCTTCTGGCCACCCTGCAGCTCGCTCATCTTGCGCTCGTGTAGCTCATCGGGAATGTCGAGGCCCTGCAGCAGGATGGCTGCATCGCTCTCGGCGGTGTAACCGTCTTCTTCGCCCACGACGCCTTCAAGCTCGCCGAGGCGCATGCCGTCGTCATCGGTCAGCTCGGCCTTGGAGTAGATGGCGTCGCGTTCTTCAAGCGCGGCCCACAGCGGAGCGTTGCCCATGATGACGGTATCGATCACGCGGTAGGCGTCGAATGCGTACTGGTCCTGGCGGAGAATGCCGAGCTTCTTCGGGCGTACGACATTGCCCTTCTGCGCGTCGAGCTCGCCGGTCAGAACCTTCATAAAGGTGGATTTGCCCGCGCCGTTCGGGCCGGTCAGGCCATAGCGGCGTCCGGCGATAAAGGTGACACTGACGTCTTCGAAGAGAATCTTGGCGCCGTAGCGCATGCTTACGTTGCTGACTGAGATCATGTTGTTCCTGTACTTCTATTATCTGCGAAGTCGCCGAAAATAGACGCCACGATGCGCGGGATTTAACCGCTTTTGCGGCGGAATCCAGTCAAAAGCCAGCGATGTGCGCGCAAATACAGGAGAGAGTGGGGAAATCAATCGCCTGCGATGCCGATTTCGTTGCCCTCCGGGTCGTGAAGAGCGAGGTGCTGGATCTTTCCGTCTTTATCGCGATATGCCTTCACGTCCGTGCCTTTCTGCTTCAGGTAGAGATATGTCTGTGCGACGTCTTTTGTATTGAAGACAATGTGCAGCCAGCCCTGCTCGGCGGCGTCATTGGCTATTCCGTGACGGGCTGAGCCCTTCTGCCATACGAGATCGATGCGGGTGCCGGGCATAGTCATCTGGTAGCTGAGAAAGCCGCCGCTGCCGAGGCGCGGACCGCGCTGGAAGCCAAAAATATGCTGGTACCAGAGGGATTCCTTTTCGAGGTTGGCGACCGAGGCGGTGGCGTGATGAATGGAAAGCCCCAGTGGATTTGCCGGTGCGGACTGGGCATGCAGTGGCCGGTTCGCGGCAGATAAAAGTAACAGGGTTATGCAGAACTGCAGGATTGTTCCGGCGGGCACCGAACGGCTCATGAATATTGGACGTGATCGGCAACGCCGAAGACGGCATGGTTGCGGAAAGCAGTCTGCTGCGGCGATCTGCTATTTTTCAGGAGATGCGAATTCATCCGATCGTTCTCTCCCTGGCTGTCGGCGCAACCGCCCTGGCACAGACCTCTCCTGTTGCAACCCGGCTGGCTGCGCAAAACGAGCTCTTCGAGCAACAGTATCAGTCCGACCTGAAGCTTTCGCCGCAGCTGGCTACGAGCCTTGGAGACTACCGTTATAACGACCAGCTCGGCGACTATTCCATCGCAGGGCAGGAGATAGCGAACAAGGCAGACGAGCGTTTTCTGGAGCGCATCGAAGCGATCTCGACCGAAGGCTTTCCGGAACGGGACCAGCTTTCGCATGACCTGATGGTGCGCACCCTGAAACAGCGAATCACGGATTATGGCTTCAAGGACTGGGAGATGCCGGTGAACCAGATGAACGGCGCTCCAACGGACCTTGCCGACCTGCCGCTCTCGGTCCCGTTCGACTCAGTGAAGCACTATGAGGACTACATCGCGCGCCTGCGGCAGATTCCGACGGCCCTGAAGCAGACCGAAGAGGTGATGCGCGCCGGCATGAAGGACAACCTGATGCCGGTGAAGTTCCTTCTCGAAAAGGTGCCCGCGCAGATCGATGGTATCGTCTCGGAAGATCCTTACCTGATTCCGACGAAGAAATATCCGGCATCCATCTCCGCTGCCGACCAGCAGCGCCTGACCAGGGAGATTACCGAAGCCGTCAACACCCAGGTCTTCCCGGCATATAAGGCTTTCAGGGCGTTTCTTGTCGATGAATACGATTCGCACGGCCGTACCACCCTTGCCATCACTTCGCTTCCGAATGGCGAGGCTCGCTACCAGAACGACATCGTAGATTCCACGACAACGCATATGAGCGCGAACGAGATTCACGAGATCGGTCTTAAAGAAGTTACCCGCATCAATGCCCAGATCGAAGAGATCGCGCACAAGGAAGGCTTTGCCGACGTGGCCAGCTTCCGCAAGTCGCTGACTACGAATAAGAAATATATTCCGACTTCGAGCGAGCAGATTCTCGATGACTACCGGCACTATATCGCGCAGATGCAGCCGAAGTTGAAGGATCTGTTTACCGTGATCCCGTCGCAGCCCGTGACGGTGGAAGCGATTCCTTCGTTCCAGTCGGCGATGGCTACGCACTACCAGCAGGGAACACCGGATGGGAAGCGCCCGGGACGCGTAGTGGTGGCGACCTCGGATTTCGCCCACCGGTCGCTGGTTGGCGATGAATCGATTGCCTACCACGAAGGCATTCCGGGTCATCATATGCAGATCTCCATTGCAGAAAGCCTGAAGGGAATTCCGAAGTTCCGGACGATCCAGTTCAACTCCGGTTACATCGAAGGCTGGGCCCTTTATGCCGAGCAACTGGGCAAGGAAGTCGGCTTCTACCAGGATCCGGTCAGCGATTATGGACGACTGAGCAGCGAGCTTTTCCGCGCGATGCGCCTGGTTGTGGATACAGGCATCCACGAAAAGGGATGGACCCGCGAGCAGGTCGTCGAACAGCTGCGGACCACTGGCATCGATGAGCCCGAGGTGCAGTCGGAGACGGACCGCTACATCGCGTGGCCGGGGCAGGCTCTGAGCTATAAGCTGGGGCAGTTGACCATCCTGAAGCTGCGCGCCCGTGCGAAGGAGCAGCTCGGCTCGAAGTTCGATATAAGGACCTTCAATGACGAGATTCTTTCCGGCGGAGTGCTGCCTCTCGATGTGCTGGAAGCTCGGGTCGATAAGTGGATCGCCGGGCAGAAGGGGCTCTGATCACATTGCGGAGACGCCTGTCCGGCTCGTCCGAAGTGGGATCATTGACGGCGAGCGGTCGAACGGAGAATGATGCAGTTGGAGTTCGGAGTCTTCAGTCGCGGTATGGATTGCCTGCCCTGCGTCAATAGGCAGTCACATAGTTTCGGCCGTGTTCGTTTTCTGACCTCTGGCCCCTCGATTTCGCCATGCATTTGCCATCTAAGAGATAGACATGACGAAAGATCCTGAAGATCAGATTGCTGAACTTCGCCGCGAGCTTGAATTTGTTCGTGAGCGTGAAAAACTTTTGATCCAGATTGACGCTGCTGCCCGCGTCGCCACAGATCCGAGTGAAATTACCGATAGCGCTGTTCGCCTGCTTGGGCAGCATTTGCAGGTAAATCGCTGTGGCTATGCCGAGGTCGAATCCGACCAGGACAGACTTGTGGTCGTGGGCAACTATGTCGATGGTCTGCCGTCGATCATCGGTGAGCACACGCTTCGTCACTTCTCGAACTCTGCCTATGACCTGCTGACAGTGGGACAACCATTCATCGTGGAAGACTCGGAGATGGATCCGCGCTGTGCAGAGGGCATCGAGACCTTTCGCGCCGCGGCGGTGCGGGCGACGATCTCGTGGCCGCTGATGAAAGAGGGTCGGCTGCGGGCAATTCTCGCAGTGCATTCGAAAGAGCCTCGCATCTGGAATTCCCAGGAATCGGACATGGTAGGCTCGGTTGCTTCCCGCTGTTGGGAGTCGATCGAACGCGGGCGAGTGTTACGCGCCCTCGAAGCCGACCGCGAAGAACTGCGGCTTAAGTCCATCGAAGCCGAACGCCAGCATGCGGAGCTGAAGACGATCTACGATACTGCGCCGATCGGGCTTGCTTATTTCGATCTGGACGACTACCACTACCTCCGTTTGAACGAGCGGCAAGCTGCGTTCTTCGGCCTGAAGCCCGCCCAGGTGGTTGGCAAGACGCTTACGCAGATGGCGCCCATCGAGGGCCTTCGTGAACTTTTTGACCAGGTAGCTCGCGGCGAGCCGGTCATCAACTTCCCGCTGGAAGGGACGCTGGTGACGGATCCGGTTGAGTACCGCTATTGGACTGTGAGTTATTTTCCGGTTTACGGCCCGGACGAACAGATCCAGGGCATTACCGCGGCATCGCAGGAGATCACGCAGCAGAAGAAGGCGGAAAAGGCTCTCATGCAGTCGGAGAAGATCGCTGCCGTGGGACGCCTCGCTGCTTCCATCGCTCACGAGATCAACAATCCGCTCGAGTCCGTCACGAACCTGCTCTACCTGGCGAGTCACAGCGACGATCTTGAGGAGGCTCGTGAATTTCTCAAGATCGCGGAGACAGAGCTGCAGCGGGTCTCCGCCATCACGGCGCAGACGCTTCGGTTTCACCGGCAGGCCAGCAGTCCGCAGGAGGTCGATACGGCAGCGCTGGTGATGGAGATATTGAACGTCTACCAGGGCCGGCTGCACAACTCCAACGCAGAGCTCGCGACGCGGCTGCGGGCACAGCGCACCATCCGGTGCTTTGCCGGCGAGATCCGGCAGGTGCTTGCCAACCTGATTGCCAACTCGCTGGACGCGATGAGCCAGGCTCCCGGGTATCTGCATATACGCACGCGCGAAGGTACGCGATGGTCTACGGGCGAATGCGGCATTGTGTTTACCGTCGCCGACAGCGGTTCCGGCATCTCGAAAGAAACCGCCAAGCGCCTCTACGAGCCTTTTTTCACTACAAAGGGAACGATTGGCACGGGTCTTGGCCTCTGGGTCAGCAAAGAGATCATCGATCGCCATCGGGGAACGATCCGCCTGCGCTCAGTCCAGTCACAGAAGCGCCATGGGACTGTGTTCACGATCTTCTTTCCGTTCGATGGGGCTGCGTGCTGAAGCCTCGCTGCTTCTGGAAGGGCCTGCCCTTTTACAGGACATATCTCCTAAAAGAAACAGGGGCGTATGCCGGTGCGCTCTAGCGCACGAAGTGGGTGACGATCTGGTTGGTCGCGAGAGCGGCGATGTAGGCGAGTCCGGTCATGTAGACGAACTGCAGGGCAGGCCACTTCCAGCTATTGGTTTCGCGCTTCACGATGGCCATGGTCGAGGTGCACTGCATGGCGAAGGCGAAGAAGACGACCAGCGCCAGCGCTCCACCCAGGGTCAGGTCATGGCGAAGGGCAGCCTGCAGGTTGAGTGACTGCGTGGCGGGGTCGGCTCCGTAGAGAGTGCCGAGCGTTCCGACGATCACCTCACGGGCGACAATCGAGCTGAGCAGGCCAATACCAATCTTCCAGTTGAAGCCGAGGGGTCGGATGACCGGCTCGATCCACTGACCGACGTGTCCGACGACGCTGCCGGGCAGATCCGAGTGGAAGGGGATATGGCTAAGGATCCAGAGCACCACGGTGACGCACAGAATGATGGTGCCTGCCTGCTTCAGGAAGACCTTGCCGCGATCGACGACGCGCAGGCCCAGCGAGCGCAGGGTGGGCAGGCGGTACTGCGGGAGCTCGAGGATGAACGGCGCGGTCGAGGTCTTGAGGATCGACGACTTCAGCAGGCGCGCTGTCACCAGCGCGGCGAGAAAGCCGAGCAGATAAAGCGAAAGCATCACTGCGGCTTTCATTCCGAAGAAATCCCCGAGGATAGGCTTGTTGGGGATGAAGGCCGAAATGATCAGGATGTAGATAGGCAGGCGCGCCGAGCAGGTCATGAACGGCGTGACCAGGATGGTTGCGAAGCGGTCGCGCTTATTCTCAATGGTGCGCGTGGCCATGATTGCCGGAACTGCGCAGGCATAGGCCGAGAGTAGCGGAATGAAAGCCTTGCCGTTGAGGCCGATGGATCGCATCATGCGGTCGGCGATGAGCGCGGCGCGGGCGAGATAGCCCGAATCCTCAAGCACTCCAATAAACAGGAAAAGCAGCAGGATCTGCGGCAGGAAGACGAGCACCGAGGCCACGCCTTTCCAGATGCCGTCGATCAGCAGCGATTCCAGCCATCCAGTGCCGAGGAGGGTTCCGACTTTATCGCCCACGGCGTTCAGAACACTGCCGAGGCCATCGCTGAGCGGCTGTCCGATGGAGAAGACCACCTGGAAGACGGAGATGACGACGGCAAGGAACAGGATCGGTCCGGCAATGCGGTTCAGCAGGACGCGGTCGAGCTTCTGTGTCCACTCGGACGAGAGCGGCGCCTTGTACTTGGTGCGCGTGCTGATGCCGGTGGCCCACTGGCGATAGGAGCGGGCGTTGCCGACGACGGGCAACTCCAGCCGGTTGGCGCTGGGCAGCGTAGGCTCGCTCTTGCGATTGAGGAAATGCGTGATGGAATCGAGACCGGTGCCACGCGAACCGCTGATTTTGGCAACCGGAACGCCGAGCTCCTGCGCAAGCGCGAGTGAATCGACCTCGCCGCCGCGCGTTTCCATCAGGTCGCTCATGTTCAGCAGGACCAGCGTAGGCAGGTTGAGCGCAAGAATCGGAGCGGCCAGCATTAACTGGCGGCGCAGGTGCAGGGAATCGAGCACCAGCAGGACGGCATCCGGCACAGGGCTGCCGGGCATATTGCCGTGCAGCACGTCGACGGCGACGCGGGCATCTTCGGAATACGAATCGAGAGAATAGATGCCGGGCAGATCGATCAGGACGAGGTCGCTGCGGCCGATGCCGCTGAGCTTACCGAAGTGCTGCTCGACGGTCACGCCGGGGTAATTTGCGACCTTCTGCCGGAGTCCGGTGAGGCGGTTGAAAAGGGTGGACTTACCGGAGTTTGGCGGTCCGACGAGGGCGACGGTGCGGATCTTGCCGGCAACGCGCGGGGTGAGCGATTCGGCGGGCAGTTCGATGGTATCGGTGGAACAGCAGTCGCTCATCGAGTCCCCTCCTCGGCCAGCCGCACGCGGATTGCGCGGGCCGTGTCCCGGCGAAGCGCGATCTCGAAGCCGTCGATGGCATAAACGGTGGGATCGCCTGCTGGTGCGCGGCGAAGTACGACGACCCGTGCATCGGGCGTAAAGCCCATGTGCATCAGGTGGTGCCCCACCTCTTCCGGCAGATCAAGGCTTTCGACAACCGCCATGGCTCCGATATTCAGCTCGCTGAGTGCCTTCAACTTCCGTCCAACCCACGTTAAAAATTAATGATATCGCAATGCGGACTGAATTGCTCGCATTTAGGGGGAGATTAGAATCCTGACCATGAACTTTGACGATTTTGTGACAAGTCTGAATGGTCCGGAGCCACCTGAGAACCTGCCCCTGCTGGCAGTAGCGATGTGGTGGGACGGCAAGGGTAAGTGGAACCGCGCCCATGAGATCGCGCAGGATATCGATACGCCCGAGGGCTCGTGGGTGCATGCCTACCTGCACCGCAAGGAAGGCGATGAGGGGAACGCCGGGTACTGGTATCAGCAGGCCGGCAAACCGCATTCGCGTCTTCCTCTTGAAGCCGAATGGGACGAGATATCACGCGCGCTGATCGCCTGAACTGTTCGATTCCGAACAGCCTTTCCGTGTCCGGACAATCTGCACGATTGCCGGATAACGCAAAGCCGTTTGTCCTGAGCGTTTTGCCACTTTCCTGGTCTGGGCCGGTGCTTGCAGTTATGTGTGACTGGAGAACTGCAGATTATGGTTCAGGACATTCTTTACGCTCTACGGCAGCTAAGAAAATCGCCGGGGTTTGCGGTGACGGCGATTCTTACACTTGCGTTGGGGATTGGCGCGACAACAGCGATTTTTACGCTGGTGCACGCGGTACTGCTGAAGTCGCTTCCAGTGGCGAAGCCGGAAGAGCTCTACAAGCTCGGTAACAAAACGCATTGCTGCGTGTGGGGCGGTTATTCGCAGTCGGAGGAGTACTCGATCTTCTCCTACGAGCTTTATCGCTATTTCCGCGACCACACGCCAGCGTTCAGCGACCTGGCAGCGTTCCAGGGAGGCAATGAGTCTCTCTCAGGCCGGCGGGCCGGCAGCAGCCAGCCGGCGCAGCCATTCAATGGCGAGTTCGTGTCGGGGAATTTCTTCCGCACCTTCGGTGTGCAGGCGTGGGCAGGCCGCATGTTGAACGAATCGGATGATCATCCCATCGCGTCACCGGCTGCCGTCATGAGCTTCCATGTCTGGCAGCAAAAGTTTGGCAGCGACCCCGCTGTGATCGGCTCGACCTATCAACTCAACGGCAAATCCTTCACCGTGGTGGGAGTGGCAGCGCCGGGGTTCTTCGGCGCGTTCCTGGGCAGCGGCCGGACTCCAGACTTCTGGCTGCCATTGCAGATGGAGCCGATGCTCGAGGGCGCCAGCTCGCACCTGAACACGCCGGACACCCACTGGCTCGAGGTGATCGGGCGGGTGCGTCCGGGTACGGATCCCCGGCAGCTCGAATCGCAGTTGAAGCTGGAGTTGCGCCAGTGGCTGGACAGCCATGCCGCGGACATGCCGCAGCAGACCAGGAATGACATTCCCAAGCAGACGCTGCATCTGGCCCCGGGCGGCGCCGGCATCACCCAGATGCGTGAAGACTATGGAGCGGGACTGAAGCTGCTGCTCGCGGCTTCCGGCTGCGTGCTGCTCATTGCCTGCGCCAATCTTGCAAACCTGTTGCTGGCTCGCGGACTGGGAAGAAAACAGGAGCTGTCAGTGCGGATGGCTCTCGGGGCTTCGCGTCCTCGCCTGGTGAAAAAAGCGATAGTGGAGAGCCTGCTGCTGAGTGCACTGGGAGGGCTTGCCGGAATTGGAGTGGCTTATGCCGGCACCACGATGATTCTTCACCTCGCATTCCGCAGTAAGGATTATGTTCCGATCGATGCGGCTCCTTCGCCGGCGGTGCTGTTGTTTGCGTTCGGTGCGTCTTTGTTGACCGGTGTCCTCTTTTCGCTGGCCCCTGCATGGATCACGACGCATGCCGAGCCTGTAGAGGCGATGCGCGGAGCAAACCGGGCAATCGGCGCGAACGGCCCGAAGGCGGCGCTGCCGCAGCGGATCCTGGTGATGGGGCAGGCGGTGATGTCGCTGGTACTGCTGAGCTCTGCAGCTATGTTGTCGCAGAGCCTGCATCAATTGCACCATCAGAACTTCGGGTTCGAAACGCGAAACCGGTATATCGTGTGGCTCGATCCGAGAGAGGCCGGTTATAAACCGGAGCAGCTTGAGAACCTGTTCGAACGCCTGCAGGAACGGTTTGAGGCAATCCCGGGCGTGCATGCGGTCGGTGAATCGCTCTACGCGCCCATGAGCGGCGATAGTTGGAATAATGGGGTCTCGATCGAAGGCAGACCACCGAACAACTACGACGAAGCGAGCATGACTCGTGTCGGACCGGGATTCTTCGAAGCGATCGGCGACCGAATCGTCATGGGACGCCCCATCACGAAGCAGGACACGGCAGCTTCGAGAAAAGTTGTGGTGATCAACCAGGCCTTTGCGAAGAAGTTCTTCAAAAATCAAAGTCCCATCGGCCAGCACTTTGGGTTGAATAGTCCGAGCCACGCGGGCGATTGGGAGATCGTCGGCGTCGCATCCGATGCTCGTTACGTTACAGGTCCGATGAACGATCCGATACGGCAGATGTTTTTTGTGCCGGAGACACAGTCGGTTAACTTTGTCGAAGCAAACCAGCAACGCAGCGAGGTTGAGTCGCATTATCTGCAGAACATCGTTCTTTGGGCCTCGGGGACGCCGGCAAACCTGAACGACCAGGTACGCCATGCGTTGGCCGACGTGGACCCGAACCTGGTCCTGCAGGACTTCACATCGTACGACGAGGTACTCAGCCTCGATTTCTCCCAGCAGAATATGATCGCTCAGCTCACATCGCTGTTTGGCGGGCTGGCGTTGGTCCTGGCGGCGATCGGTCTCTACGGCGTGATGTCTTATGCGGTAGAGCAGCGGCGTGGCGAGATCGGTATCCGCATGGCGTTGGGCGCTGATCGCGTTTCGGTCGTGAAGATGGTGATGCGCAACGCATTCACGCAGATTGCTTTCGGGCTGGCGCTTGGGGTTCCTGCGGCCATCGGAGCGGGTTACGCCATCGCCAACCAGCTCTTTGCGGTGAAGCCGTACAGCCCGGTGATTCTGGGAGGGGCTGCATTGCTGCTGAGCGGAGCGGCGCTGATTGCGGCGGCGATTCCGGCCCAGCGCGCCTCGTCGGTCGAGCCGATGGAAGCCTTGCGCGCCGAATAAGTAACGATTACGGAGAAGAATATGATCGATGACCTGAAATTCGCTCTGCGTCAGTTACATAAGGCTCCGGGATTTGCACTCGCTGTGATCGCCACGCTTGCGCTGGGTGTGGGCGTGAACACGGCTGTCTTCAGCATGGTGGATGGATTCCTGCTGAGGAAGCTGCCGTACCCGGAGCCGGAGAAGCTGGCCCTGTTGATGACGCATGTCGAGGGCATGCACGGAGACGCCCAGGAGAACAGCAGTGTCGATACGAAGATCTGGCGGAACGTCCACGACAATGCGCGTTCCGTAACGATTGCGGCTTACGAGGAGAGCATCGACTCTGAGGGAAACGGAGCGAATCTGAACCCGGGAAGCGCGGGTGGAAATGCCGCCCGCTATGTCCGCTCGGGCGCAGTCACTTCGCATTACTTCGAGGCTTTGGGCATTCGCCCCTACCTCGGCCGGGAGTTTTCGGAAGAGGAAACGCTTGCGGGCGGCCAGAATGCGGCGATATTGAGCTATGCGCTCTGGCAATCAACCTTCCATGGTGATACCGGAGTGGTGGGCCGATCTGTCGAGATCAAGGGAGAGCCCTATTCGGTGGTAGGCGTGATGCCCGCGAACCTCGCCGCTCCAGGTGGAAACGCGGAGTTATGGACCTCGTTGAAGCCCGGCATAAATGGTGCTTGTGACGGTTACGATTGCGGCATCATGGTGCGTTTGAAGCCGGGGACAAGCTGGCAGCAGGCGCAGTCGGAGCTGGGACGAATCGAAGTGCATCCCGACTACGAACACGCCAAGAGTGCCCGGCTCTACGCGCAGCCGATGGAGCAGAGTAATGCATCCGGCATGAAGCCGAAGCTGACAGCGTTGATGCTGGTGGTGGGTGCGATCCTGCTGATTGCCTGTGCCAACCTCGCCGGACTTACGCTGGTGCGGATTTCGCGACGCACGCAGGAGATTGCCACGCGCCTGGCACTGGGCGCTACACGCGGCGACATTCTGCGCCAGGTGTGGATCGAGAATTTGGTGCTTGCCGTCATCGGTTCGCTGGCCGGACTCGGGCTTGCGGAACTCATTCTGGCAGGACTGCCTGACTTTTTGCCGAAGGGGATGATACCGGCCCAGGGCCTGGCCCTCGACTACCGAGTGCTGGGCTTTACGCTGGCGTTGAGCGTGGGGACGAGCCTGCTCTTCGGAGCGTTGCCTGCCCTGGTGACGCGGCGTGTGGACCTGCGCACTTCGCTCGCAACCTCAAGCCGCTCGATTGCCGGAGGGTCCAACCGTGTGCGCAAGACGCTTATTGGCGCGGAGATCGCGATTACACTGGTGCTGATTGCCGGTTCAGGCTTGCTGGTGCGCACGCTCACACACCTTGAGACTCTGCCTCCGGGATTCGATTCGCATAATGTGCTGACGGCTAAGGCATCTCTCGATGATGCGCGCTACCGCGATGGCGCGGCTTTTCAAACGCTCCTCCGCAATAGCGTTGCCGCGATGAAGCGGATCCCAGGCGTGGAGGACGCAGCGGCAGGATTAAGTTTGCCCTATGAGCGTGGGCTTAACCTTCCCATTCTCATTCTTGACGGGAAGCAGGCAGGAAACGGTACGGCCTCGAGCATGACCTATGTCACTCCAGAATACTTCTCAACTCTGCGCGTCCCACTGCTGACCGGTCGCGGGTTTACTGACAGCGATACAGCCACAAGCGAGCCGGTCGTCGTGGTGAATGCGGGATTTGCGAAGGAGTTTTTCGGGACGACAGCCGTAGTCGGACGGCATATCGCAAACTCGTTCGGCGCGAGCCACTCGACGCCGATGGAAATTATTGGCGTGGTCAGCGACGTGACCAAAGAGCAGGGAATTCGATCGTCGGCGCCGCTTGGCACTGAACCTGTCTACTACATGCCCGCGACGCAGTTTCCGGTGTCGGGCCTCGCCACTGTGCACACATGGTTTCAGCCTTCATGGATCGTACGCGCAGATGCAATCACGCCACAGTTGCCGATTGCTATGCGTGAGGCGATGGCGAAGGTGGATCCTCGGCTGCCATTCTCAGGCTTTTATTCGATGGATCAGATCATGCGGCATGAACTCGAGACGCAGAGGATCGAGGTGCTGCTGCTCACGGTGCTCGCTGGGTTGGCGTTGTTGTTGTCGGCGGTGGGCGTATATGCGCTGGTTTCGAGCCTCGTGGTACAACAGATGCGCGAGATCGGCATTCGCATTGCGTTGGGAGCTTCGACCGGCCGCGTGATGCGCGAGATGCTTGCTTCCGGAGTGGTCGCCGCTGGGTTTGGCATCGCTGCCGGATTGGGAATTTCGCTGCTGGTGCTGCGCGTGTTGAAGAGCGAATTGTATGGCGTGGGCGTGTACGATCCTGTGACGTTGATTGGTGCTCCGCTGCTGTTGGCTCTGATTGTTTTGGCAGCGAGTGTGCCTCCTGCGCTGCGGGCGGGGCGGGTGGATCCGGCTTCTACGCTGCGGTCGGAGTGAGCCTCAGGGCCTGAAGGCCCATTGTCATTGCCATTAGGTGCGCGGGCTGAAGCCCGCGCCTACCTTTGTGAGTCAGCTTAGGCATTACCGCCACGTGTAAACCACTCATGGCCAAGTGTGTACCCACCCATGACGAAACGGCCGTCATGGATGGGGCACCCGCTGCATACCCGTTACTTAACCAGCGTGACAAACCAGCCGAGTTCTGCCCAGGTGGCGAAGGCCTGCTGCAGAAAGGCTCCGCGTTCTTCCTCGGGGATAGTTGTGTCAGTGAAGGCGTACTCGATGGCTTCTCCCAGGGGCTTGCCGGAGAGCACTGCGTCGAGCAGGCGATAGTCTTCGCGGTGCAGACGCTTGTAGTAGATCGAGTTGTCGTGGCGATGCACAGCGAGATGAATCTCTTCCGCGGGTAGGGAAGAGACGCGGCGCACATGCCTGCGCTTGCGCTCGATGCTGGCATTGTTGCTCGACGAGTCGGCGCTGCCGTTTTCGCTGCGCAGCTCGATGAGCAGGTCGTCGACCGGATAGTTCAGCTCGAGCACGCGCAGGAACGGCTGGAGTTTGAGAATGGACTGCTCGTTGATCGAGGCCAGCTCGTCGGCATCGATAGGGGGCAGTTGCGCGGAGTCGAAGGCGTCGATGTGCGCCCACTCAAGCCGTGCCATATCGAGCGCGAGCTGCGGACGCGGTCCCAGGTGTTCCGGATTTTCGTTGAGCCACTTATCGAGCTTCGACCCCAGGTTGCGCAGCGAGAAAGACGTTGATGGTCGCTCGGTAAGGTAAGCGCGCATCAGCTTATCGAAGCGCGTGCTGCCAATGATCGCCTTCACTCCTGGAAAGTCTTCTTCGAAGCAGGAGTAGAGCCGGAACCAGTACTGCCGGTTGTAGATCTCGAGGCGATCGAAGGATGTAAGCCGGTCGTTTGGCTTGATCATCGCTTCGGCTTCAGTGCGGTTCAAGCGGCCATCCGGCTGCTTGCGCGGCATCGTCTCGGCGCGGGTGAGCGGCTGCATGACGGCGGCGGCAACGCGGCGCTGGAGTTCGAGTAGCTCGCTCATTTCGCGGCCTCTTCGAGTGCTGGTTCTTCTTTCGTGGGCTTCGCGGCTGCGAGATAGCGATGGGCCTTGAGTGCCTCGGCATGCACTTCTTCGAAGCTGGGGATGTTGTCGTCCCACTCGAGCAGCGTTGCTGTGGGGCCGGCGCGTTCGATGGTACGCGCGTAGAGATCCCACACTGGGTCGAGCACGGGATGATCGTGCGTGTCGAGAATGTACTTCTCGAACTTCGAGTGGCCGGCAATGTGGATCTGTGCGATTCGCTCTGCGGGCACTGAGTTTACGTAGGTAAACGGATCGAAGCTATGGTTCTGAGACGAGACATAAATGTTGTTCACGTCGAGCAGGATGCCGCAGTCGGCGCTTTCGACGACTTCGTTGAGGAACTCCCATTCGGTCATCTCGGAGACGTGATACTCGGCGTAGCTCGAGACGTTTTCGACGGCGATAGGGATCTCAAGATAATCGCGCACATTGCGGATGCGCTCGGCGGTGACCTTTACGGCCTCCCAGGTATAAGGCATGGGAAGCAGGTCGTGCGTGTAGCGGCCGTCGACGGAGCCCCAGCAGAGATGGTCGCTGAGCCATGGCGTGTTAGTGCGGCGTACGAGCTGCTTGAGGCGCTTTAAATGCTCGGGATCGGGATCGCTGGCGGAGCCGAAGTACATGGAGACGCCGTGCTGCACCACTTTGTATTGATCGAGAATCTGATCGAGGATCTGCAGCGGACGGCCGCCATCGATCATGTAGTTTTCAGAGATGATTTCGAACCAGTCGACGACCGGCTTTTTCGAAAGGATGTGCTGGTAGTGCGGGATGCGAAGACCGATTCCGACTCCGTACTCGGTGAATCCGTTAAAACGATTGGCAGGCATCGGAAGTTTGACTCCTGTTTGGGGAAAAGGGCCGGCATCGCTGCCGGCCCCGGGTTTGTAACAGAAGGGTAGAACTACTTAGGCATTTTGGAGCCGTCAGTTGCGCAGCCGCCCTTGCCCTTGCAGCTGTTCTTGCCCTTGCAGCCATTGTCGCTGCTCTTGCAGCCGCCCTGGCCCTTGCAATCGTTCTTTCCTTTACAGGAGTGCTTGTCGTCAGCGAAGTTGGACGAAGCGCTGCTGAACGACGCTTTGCCCGCCTTAACTACGGGGTTGTTTGCCTGCGAGGTCGTGGCAGCCTGCATTGTGGCGGTTCCACCGAGCAGGCCGGAAACGGCCGCAGCAACCATAAGGGTCTTCATCGAGTTTGTCATTGTCATTCCTCTCCTTCAGGTCAAGACCCGGCGTAGATGGCCGGCGGGAGACCTGTGCTGCGTACTAGGAGTACATCAGCGGGGTTAAGGTTACAGCATTTCTCAAAAAAAATACGTGCCATTTGTCACTTAAATGTTTTTGTTTTCTTCCACATCCAAATGTCATCGCGGTTCGTTCTAGCGCACATCATTGCAGGCGTTACGCAGGCTGCGCCGCCGCTCGCAGGATCATTCACCTCGGTTGCGCAGTGCGAAGGCGATCGTGGTTGTTCCGCGCAATCCGCTCCGCTGCTCCGCAGCCTGATTGAGGCCTTCCTCTACTGGCGACCACTCGGTCGAGAGCTCGGCGGCGAGAATCTCCTGTTCGTTTGCTCCATCGAAACACAACTCGCATACTCCGATTCCTTCTTCGGTGCGCAGCGGCAGCCCGAATACGCGACAGGTGACGGGACGCCAGGAATAAAGGTCGCACATGCCGGTTTGCGGATCGAGCACGGGGCAGGTCTCTTCGTTGCCGAAGTCTTCGAAGGATGGGTCTTCCTGGTTGAGAATGCCGGTGGCCGCGTCGCCCGGAAACTGCGGCGTGAGCCGTGCGACGGATTCAGCAACGCGCTTGCGAACGCGTGCGGCTCGAGCAGGATCGATCTGCGTGGTGATCTCAAGACCGTTGCGAAGACGCTCTGCATCGAGTTGGTTGATTGAGAAGATGCCGACGCAGCACTGCGTGCAGCCGGGGTGGCAATGCAGCCAGTGCCCTGCGCGCCTGGCAGCGTCCGCAGTCGCAGCATCGATGATCTGCACGAGCTGCTGATCGTTTGGGGGCATGAGTTCAGGATAATGCGGAGTGCCCACCCGTGACGAGGAGACAGCGTGGTTAGTGCGGCGATACTGTGCGCTTCTATAACGTATCGAAACTTCTTACTGCGTTCGGAATGACAGCTTATGAATGAGATAGCGCCCGCGATTTTGCGATCAAAGTGGTCGTATTCACTCCTGATACGTTGATTATGTGAAGGTCCCTCGCAATTGCAGATTGAGATCGGTATGCGCGGTTGCGATGCTGATCGTAGCGTGTGTGATGAGCCGCAGCGCCGCAGCGCAGGACAACTACGAGATCCAGGTATATGGAGCGGATACGATCGCTCCGAAGAGCACGATGGTGGAGCTGCACAGTAACTTCACCGCCGATGGATCGAGACCTCTGCCCGGCTCTGTCTACGCGGCAGACCGGATGTATCCGACGAACCACGCTCAGCATGAGACGGTTGAGATTACGCAGGGAATCAACAACTGGTCCGAGGTAGGCTTCTACATCTTTACGAGCTCGCGCAGCGGCCAGGGCGTGCAGTGGGTGGGCGATCACATTCGTCCGCGAGTGCGTGTGCCCGACAGCTGGCACTGGCCGCTGGGCGTGAGCCTTTCAACCGAGATAGGCTACCAGCGCCGCGACTTCTCGACCGATACGTGGACGTGGGAGATTCGTCCGATTGTCGATAAGACGGTTGGCCGCTGGTATTTTGCGGTGAATCCGGCGCTCGAGCGTTCGTTCCATGGGCAGACGGTGAGCGAGGGCGTGGGCTTTTCGCCGAGCGCGAAGGTCGGCTACGACTTCACCAAGCAGATCTCGGGCGGCCTGGAGTACTACGCCAACTATGGCAGGCTTGGCGCATTCGATTCTTTCCACGAGCAGGAACAGCAGTTCTTTCCCGCGGTGGATCTGAATGTGTCTCCGCAATGGGAGATTAACTTCGGTGTCGGAGTGGGTGTGACGGGAAGCACGGATCACCTGATCGTGAAGGCCATCGTGGGAAGGCACTTCGACTGGTCGCACCATCGGGCCGGAACCTCGGAGAGCACGCAATAGCCATGCATGTGGACCGGCGAAAATTTCTAGGTATGGCGGCTGCAGCGGCCGCGGCGGCCCGGAGCGGCTGGGCGCAACCGGCGGCAGACGTGAGGCTGGAGATCGCTCCGTTGAAGCTCGAGATTGCGCCGGGTAAGGTCATTCACACGGTTGCTTATAACGGCAGTGTTCCCGGTCCGCTGATCCGCTGGCCCGAGGGCAAACCGATTGCGATCGACGTAGTGAATAAGACAGACGCTCCGGAGCTGGTGCATTGGCACGGGCAATGGATTCCTTCGCTGCAGGACGGGGCGATGGAAGAAGGTTCGCCGATGATTGCGCCGGGCGGGCAGCTTCGTTATGAGTTCACGCCGCAGCCCGCGGGTTTTCGCTGGTACCACACGCACGGATATGCCGGGCACGACCTGAAAAAGAGCCTCTACTCGGGGCAGTTCGGTTGCTTCTACGTCGAGCCGAAGCAGGAGCCGGGCGACTTCGACCGCGAAGTCTTTCTAACGCTGCACGACTGGAATGCCAGCATGGGCGGCGGCGCCGATGCGTCGATGGACGCAGTCTATGAATACGGGACCATAGGTGACCGGATGCTCGGCCACGGTGAACCGGTGCGTGTGAAACAGGGCGAGCGGGTGCTCTTTCGGGTGCTGAATGCCAGCGCAACCCTGACGCACTGGCTTGCGTTGGCCGGCCATGAGATGACGGTTGTTGCGATGGACGGGAATGCTGTTCCTGCTCCACGGAAGGTGGCGGCTGTCAGGCTGGCCCCGGCGGAACGCGTCGATGTTGTGGTGGCGATGGATCATCCCGGAGTGTGGGTGCTGGGCGAGACACGTGAAGACTATCGCAAGGCGGGCACAGGAATCGTTGTGGAGTATGCCGGGCAAACGGGCGAGGCGCGCTGGCAGGATCCGCCGGAAGCAACCTGGGACTACGGGATATTTGCGAGCGGATTATCGCAACAGAATCATGCCGATACGGTGGTCCCCCTCGTATTCAAGTCGAAGTTTCGCGGGCATGGCGAGTTCGATTACTGGATGATCAACGGAAAGTCTTTTCCGAAGACAGATGTCATTCCGCTGGTCGCTGGAAAGCGGTATCGGCTGGCGATGAAAAACATGAGCACGGACGATCACCCCATCCATCTGCATCGGCATTCGTTCGAAGTGACGAGCATCGATGGGAAGGCCATGAGTGGTTTGCACAAGGATGTGCTGGTGGTGAAGGCGAATGGGACGGCGGAGGTGGACTTCGTTGCTTCGAACCCGGGCGACACGCTCTTCCATTGCCATCAGCAGACACACATGGATTTCGGGTTCATGATGCTGTTTCGATACCGGTGAGCGAGCGGACCTCAGCGGGCTGAGGTTCGCGCCCGCTGGGAATGACAATGCAAATGGTGCGGGTTATTACTAAGCGCTGTGTTCCGAGCTCTGATCGCTGCCTTTCAGCAACTCCGCGATAGCCTGAACATCTTCGGTTTTGGTTTCGAAGCGCAGGTATTCACGGCCGGGAACACCGCCCATCGGTATGTTCTCGCGGCGGAAGGTCATGGGGCTGTCGGTCTGCTGAGCGAGATAGACGTGGAACTCGTTGGCCCTGGTTTTGCTGGCAACTTCGAGCAGGTTGTCTCTCTCGATGCCGCAGCCGGGCATGATGACGATACGGTCCCCGGCCTGCTCGACCATCTTTGCGACGACATCGGTTGCGTCGACGACCGATGGCTTGCCGCCAGAGGTAAGGATGCGGGCGCATCCGGTCTCGATCACAGCTTCGAGCGACTCGAATAGATCCTTTGACACGTCTATGGCGCGGTGAAAGGTGACAGGGAGTGGAGCGGCCAGTTCGACCAGTTCGCGGGTACGTGCCACGTCTACGGTGCCATCGGCTTTCAGTAGTCCAAGCACGATGCCGTCGGCTCCTGCCTCTTTTGCGACCTCGATGTCGCGGCGCATCATCTCGAACTCGGCGCCGGTGTAGAGGAAGTCGCCACCGCGTGGGCGAATCATGACCATAACGTCGATATCGAGGCGATCGCAGACCGCGTGGATCATTCCTGCGGAGGGTGTCGTTCCGCCTTCGAGCAGGTTGGCGCAGAGTTCGACCCGCTGCGCGCCGCCTTGCTGGGCGGCGAGACAGTCTTCGAAAGACTCAAGACAGATTTCGAGTAGGGGGAGATTTGTCATCGGTACCATTCTCTAGACAGCTTACTTGGCTCGCGTGAATTCGACGTAATTGCGGCCGAAGTAGAGCCGGTATTGGCCTGCGGTCGAACCGGCGAGAATCTGCAGCGGTGTGGGGCGATGCAGCTTGAGGTCGTTCACAGCCTGCGCGGAGAAAAGGTCGTGCGCGCCTATATCCATCACCTGGAAGGCGGGTGAGCCGGAGGCCTTGGTGATGCCGACGCCATAGGTTCCGGGGGGCAGGTTGTGGCCGCCGATGGAAAGCGGGACTTCGGTCAGGAGGTAAGCCTGGTACTTGTCCTGGATCCCGCTCGAGTAGCCGGAGTTGTCAACGATGATCGACAGGGTGAAGAAGCCATCGGCGTAGCGAACTCCCGTGGCATTGCGTGCCTGCGTGGTGGCGGTCTGTCCGCGGAAGAAGACCTGGTCGGGAAGAATCTTCGCCGCCTCAGCCGGATGCAGGATGGCTTCGGGCTGTGATGCGGTCGCGGCGGTAGGGGCCTGTGCAAAGAGCCGCGGGGAAAACGCGGTGAGCGAGGCGGAAAGCAACAGGGCTGCCGCGATCCGGTTGCGGAGAGAGGATTTCATTCAGTGAATCTCCTTCATGACGATGCGGGGCAAGTATAAATGCCCGGCCAGGCGAAAAGGTAACGACTGTCGTGCGGTATCTGCGAGAAGAAATGGACGGTAGGGGGAGTCGAGGAGACGCTCGGTACGTCCTGCCGGGGTTCAGCCAGACGACGATTCCGATACTCAACTTCGACCAGGACAGCGTATCGCCTGTCGATCTTTATCTGGGAGTGCAATGGTAGATGGGTTCGTCAGGTTTTAGAGACCCACCCATGACGGTAAGACTTGTCATGGATGGGGCACCCTCTTTGTTGTGTCGCGAAAAGTTTTTACACGTCCAACCGGTTCGCCGCGGCGACTTTGCCGTACCAGTGGCCGGAGTCCTTGATGGTGCGCTTCTGGTCGCGGAAGTCCACGTAGACCAACCCAAAGCGCTGGCTGTAGCCTTCGGCCCATTCGTAGTTATCGAGAAGGCTCCAGGCGTGGTAGCCGCGCACGTCGGCCCCGTCCTTGATGGCGCGGGCGAGTTCGGCAAGGTGGCCCTGATAGTACTCTGTGCGCCGGGGATCGGGCACGCGCGATGGATCTTCGGGCAGCGGGCCGTCGAGGTAGGAGCAGCCGTTTTCGGTGATCTCGATGATGGGCCGGTTGTACTCCTTCGAGATGCGCGTGACGATGTCGTAAATGCCCTTCGGCCAGACCTCCCAGCCCATGTACGTGATGGGGCCGACGGTCGGCATCTCGTCTTTGAAGCCGGTCCACTTGTCGTCGGGATTATTCGAAATGATGTGACGGTTGTAGTAGTTGATGCCGACCCAGTCGAGCGGCACCTGCATGATCTTGTCGTCACCGGGTTGGATGGCCATGACTTCGTGCGCTTCGTCTGTGACGAAGGCCTTGGGGTAGCGGCCGTGTATCGCGGTCTCGAGAAAGAAGACGTTATTGATGGCGTGGTAGCGATCGGCTGCAGCCTTATCGGCTTCGCTCTCGGTTGCCGGCTCGGGCGGAGACATGCTGTAGGCGCTCCCGATCTGGGAGGGGGCCTTGGATGAAGCTGCTTTCATGGCGCGGAAGGCTTCGCCCTGCGCCAGGTTGACCGTGTGCGCAGCCTTGAGGAAGAGCTTGTAGTCCTTTTTGCCGGGGGCGTGAATGCCGAGGTAGTAGCCGAGATTGGTAAAGACCCAGGGCTCGTTGAAGATGGCCCAGGTGTTCACGCGGTCGCCGAGATGCTTCGCAACGATGCCTGCGTAATCGGCGAAGTGCTTGTATAGGTCGCGATTGGGCCAGCCTCCCTGGTCTTCGAGGGCCTGCGGAAGATCCCAGTGAAAGACGGTGCACATCGGGCGGATATTGGCCGCGAGCAGGCTGTCGACGAAGCGGCTGTAGAAGTCGAGACCCTTCTGATTGACTTCGCCGGTGCCGGTGGGCTGGATGCGTGTCCAGGCAATGGAGAAGCGGCAGCTCTTCATGTTGAGCTGCTTCATGATGGCGATGTCTTCCTTGTAGCGATTGTAGGAGTCGCAGGCGACGTCGCCGGTGTCTCCGCCCTTGACCTTGCCGGTGGTATGCGCGAAGCGGTCCCAGATGGATTCGCCTTTGCCGTCTTCCTTCCATGCGCCTTCGACCTGGTAGGAAGCGGTCGCGGTGCCCCACAGGAAGTTGCTGGGGAAGTGCGCGTTGCCGAGATCGGCAGCGGGTACGAGCAGGCCCTCTGCTCCGGGCGCGTAGCTGGCTGATAAACCGTGATGGATAAGTGCGGCGCTTCCGGCGGCGGCGAGCGATGTGGTGAGGAACTGGCGGCGATTCATCGGGACGGGCGTGCTCCTTCTGATAAGAAAAGCCATCGTAGCACCCGTGGGATACGACCGGAAAGATTAACGAGAGGGAGCTTCCACTGCGGGCATTTTGCGCTCAACCAGGACGAGCAAAAGAATTGCGACGGCTCCTGCGACAGGCACGGCAAAGGCTGCCCGCAGGGAATGAAAGCGGGTGGAGACGAAGCCCATAGACCATGGCAGGACGGCACCGCCGCAGCCGCAAAGTGCGAAGATCCACCCGGCGTGGCGGGACTGGCCGATGCGGGCAAGCAGGCGGCCGACGGTGATTGGGTAGATGGGCGCGCAACCCAGTCCGCAGAGGATGGTCGCCGGGACATCGTGCACCACGACCTGCGGCGCGAGCAACAGGCCGATGCCCAGAATAAGACTCGAGAAGGCAAGGAAGACCGCGTTCATCTCGGAGATGCGGTTTAATGCGCGGGGCAGGGCGAGGCGTCCGAGAAGGATCGAGAGCCAGAAGACGGAAACGAGCAAGCTCGATTGGGCGGGGGTGAGCGCGGCGAAGCGATGCGCGTAGGTGGCGACCCATCCGGCGAGAGAAGTTTCAATGCCGATGTAGAGCGCGACGGTGAGGCTGAAGACGATAAAGATGGCCGGCGTGATGGGGCCGGAGTGCGCTGGGGTTTCCTTCTGCGCTGCTGGTGCGGCGCGCAGCAGCGGCGCAAGGAGAGCGACGACCAGCAGCAGTGCAAGGCTGAGAGCGGCGGTGAACGCACGCGTGCCGTGCAGATGTTCGGCGACGGCGACGAGTTGCGGGCAGGCGATCGCTCCGATGCCCCAGTAGACATTCACCCAGGCGAGAAGCGATGCGCGCTGCTCCGGATAAGCATTGCCAAAGATGAGGTTGGTGGCGGTGATGGCGCATCCGACGCCGAGGCCAATCAGGGCGAAGCCGGCGAGTACGGCGGCGTAGCTGCTGAAGGACAGGGCGGCCATGCCGAAAGCGATGGACAGGTAGCCGAGCGGAACTGCGCGACGGCGGAAGTGCGAAGAGAGCGCGGAACCGACGGTGGCAGCGGCAAACTGCGCAGTGAAGATGGCTCCCGACTGCGCATCGGTGAGCGAGAGTCGCGCGCTGAGCGCGGGCAATAGCGGTCCTGACAGCACGGTTGCGATGCCGGAGAAGACGAGCCCGGTGTAGTAGCGCGATGCCGGCAGCGATTCGAAGCGAGGCTTGTTCACGGTAACCGTGAATCAGCATACACGCGCGGCCCACAGTTTTGCTCGACAGAGGCGGCCCGGCTAGAATGGCGCTTGCGAACAGGAGGGAATGTGCAACGTCGCGAATTTCTAGGAAAATCCTTGGCCGCATCGGCGCTGGCGCTCGGTGGGACCGCTGGCATGGCCCAGTCTGCGGATGCAGGCAAACAGCGCGAGTACTACGAGTTGCGGAAGTATCAATTACAGTCCGGGCCCCAGACGAAGCTGACCGATGCGTATCTTGCAGAGGCTTTGATTCCCGCGCTGAATCGCATGGGCATGTCGCCGGTCGGCGCGTTCAACCTGAGCATCGGGCCGAATACGCCGGAGATCTATGTGCTGATCCCTTCGCCTTCGCTTGAACAACTGGTGACAGCGGAGTTGCGGCTTGGGCATGACGAGGAATTTCTGAAGAAAGCCTCCGCTTTCTGGAGCGCTCCTGCAACCGCCCCCGCATTTCTCCGTTACGAGAGCCAGCTGATGATTGCCTTCGAGGGCTGGCCGAAGATGAAGCTGCCGGAGTCGTCGACCTCAAAGGCGAAGCGTGTCTTTCAGCTGCGCACCTATGAGAGCCCAAGCAATGCCGATCATGTAACCAAGGTAAAGATGTTTCACTCCGGCGAGTTCGATATCTTTCAGCGCGCGGGTTTCGGACAGATCTTCTACGGCGACGTGCTGATCGGTCCTCGCCTGCCGAAGCTGACCTACATGCTGACGTTCGGCGATCTGAGCGAACTCGACGCGAAGTGGCAGGCCTTCGGGAACGATCCTGACTGGAAGAAGCTTTCGCATTCGCAGGAATACGCCTTCGAGGAGATCGTGAGCAACATCGATAACCTGATTCTCACGCCTAAGTCGTATTCGCAAATCTGACAGCTGGTGTTGGTGTCAGTGCTACTGCGGTTGGCTCGAGTGCTTCAGCATAAGCCCGGCCAGCACGGCCTTGAATCCCGCCTGCCCCACCCATGACTGCAATCAGTCATGGGTGGGTGAGTGCTCCGCTCAGAGTCTTGTTTTCAAGCGCGATGGCTGCTCCCCAGGCTTCGCGCAGCCTGTCGATGTAGCCGATCTGTAGATCGAAGAGCGTGCGCTGTGAGACGAGCACCTGCGGGTAGGCCTGTGCCATAGCCTGGTATTTCTCAAGATACAACTGGTGGGCTCGTTCGGCTCGGGGGATGAGCTGCGTCCGGTATCGCTCCGCGGCGAACTTCGCAGACAGATAGTTTTGCGCCAGTTCGTTGGCCCGGCGCTGCAGCATGAGTGTCTGTCGTGTGACGTCGAGCTGTGCGGATTCCTTCTCAACCTTTGCGGACTCGATGTTGCCCTGGTTGCGATTCCACAGGGGAAGGTCGATGTTGGCGCTGGCGAAGCTTTGCGCTCCGGTTGCCTTGGGCGGAAAGCTCCCGAGCTGCTCACCGTTGTACTGTTCTCCTGCGCGGAGGGTAAGGTCGGGCATCGCTTCGCGCTTTGCGTCTCTGAGACGAGCGTCTGCAATAGCAATCTGCTGTTGTGCGCGTTGGATGGAGGGGCTGTCGCCGGCAACGTTGCCTGCCGTGGCTTCGGCATCGAGTTGCGGCAGCGCTTCGAGGTCGCCTTTGAGCGGCGCGGCAGGGAGGTCGTTGCGTCCCGCGACGATGGCCAGGGCCTGGAAGGCTGCGAGATAGCCGCGCTGCGCGCTCTCGTAGTCGACCTTTGCCTGTTCGGCTTCTACCTCGGTTTGCAGGATATCCGGCGCATCTGCCTGTCCTACGTTCGCGAGTTGATGCACGGTAGCGACGGCTTCGAGCGCAACTCCCATGAGCTGGCGGCGTGTATCGACTGTTCGCTGCGCGGCAAGGGCGGTGTAAAAGGCTTCTTCAACATCGGCGTGTACGCGGATGCGTTGTTCTTCGACGCCGATCTCACCAGATTTCTGCTCGGCCAGCGAGATGTTGCGGCGTAGCCCCAGCTTGCCTCCAAGGATGATCTGCTGCTCGACGTAGCCACCCTGTTCGCCTCCGCCGTAGGAGCCGCCGCGGATCTGGTCGCCCTGGTATCCGACCGACGGATTTGGATAGAGCGCTGCCTGCTTCGCCTGCGCTTGTGCGCGGCTGACTTCTGCCGCCGCCTGCTTCAGGGTGGGGTTATTTGTGTCTGCCATGGTGACGAATTCGGCGAGCTGCATGGGAGAGCGTTTGTTGACCTCGGCCAGCAGTTCGGGCACGGGGAGGTTGCTGCCGGTTTGTTGGCCGGGATTCTCGGGTTCCTGCACCGTGCTGATGGGCTGCGCGGGCGCGGCAGGTTTAGGCGCGGTTACAGTAGCCGGGCAACCGGGCATCTGCATGCCGGCCATGCACTGCGTGTAGCCCGGCGTTGAGAAGGCGATGAGTGCGAGGGTGGATGTAAGTATTTTCATGGTTTCTCCTCGTGCCTCAGGCGTTCTTGTAGATGGGGTGATAGGGGTCGTTGGCGCGGCGTGCCTCTCGCATGCGGCCTACGACTTCGTCGTACTTATCCGGCGGCAGCACGCGGATGAAGGTCATCATGCCCTGCATGTAGCCGCTCCAGCCGCGTGCTAGGCCGTAGTTCTCGGGCCGTTCGACGGCCTGATCCATTGCCATCATGGGGCTTTCCATGAAGGCATCCTGCGGGAAATTTGGAACCGTGTTGGCGTTGGGTGCGATGCCCATCTCCGGCATGTTCATCATGCCTGCTGACATCTGTCCGTTCGTGGTTGCGGTGTCAGGATCGTTGCCGACGCCACCAAGTCCGCGTCCGGGTGCGGGGCCGTAGTCCTCGCCCATCGGCGCGCCCGGTGTTCCCTGCAGCATGCCCATGCCGGTCTGCATGTCTCCTGGATTGGAGGTGCGCGTCATCTTTCCCACGTTCGACGACATCTGGTTCATCATGTGGTGGGGCAGATGGCAGTGCAGCATCCAGTCGCCGGGGTTGTTGGCGACGAACTCAACCGTGCGTGCCTGCGCGACGCCAACGAGGACCGTATTTCCGGGCCACCATCCTGCTTCGGGGATGCGTCCACCTTCGGTGCCTGTTACGTGGAAGGTATGGCCATGCATGTGCATGGGGTGATGATCCATGCCGAGATTGATGAAGCGGATGCGCACGCGGTCGCCAAGCCGCGCGATCAGCGGAGTGGTAGCCGGACCGGCCTTGCCGTTAAGCAGCAGCCAGTTGTACTCCATGCTCATGGTGTTGGGCACGGTGTTCGATGGCAGCACGGCGTACTCCTGCAGGTGGATGATAAAGTCTTTGTCGCAGTGCGGCGTGTAGGCGTCTTTGGGATGCATGATGAAGGCGCCAAGCATGCCTGCCATCTCCTGCATGGCCATGTGCGAGTGGTAGAAGTAGGTGCCCGCCTGGTGCAGGTTGAACTCATAGATGAAGCGGCCGCCGGGCATGACCGGGGGCTGGCTGATGCCGGGCTGTCCGTCGTTCTGAATGGTGTCTTCGAAGCCGTGCCAGTGGATCGATGTCGGCTCAGGCAGATGATTGTCGAAGATCACGCGGACGCGGTCTCCCTGATTGACCTGGATGGTTGGACCGGGAGCGGAGCCGTTGAAGCCCCAGAGATCGAGCGTCTTGCCGGGGAGAATCTGCTGGCGCACCACCTCGGCCGTGATGTGAAAGACCTTCACGGCGCCATCCATCGTGTAGGGCATGTCGCCGACGTCGGTCGTGATGGTGGACACATTCAATGCGTTGGAGTGTCTCGGCGTGGAGGTCTTCGACTGGGCGAGCAGCCTCGGGCCTGCGGCGAAAGCTGCGCCAAGGCCCAGTGCTCCCTGGAGAAAAGATCTGCGATTGCTCATGGTTCCTCAAAGTGCTGAACGGAAAGATGACAGATGACACGCCAGGCGGCGCGCAGGTCACAGCAGCGGAGAGTGCTGACTAGATTCGAAGGGATAGAGAAGAAATGGCGGACGATCGAGGCGGTATTCGCGACGGAAGTAGTTCCAGACGCCCGCTTGCTGGCAGCCGATGTGCATGCCCCGTCGCATCCGGAAACGAAGCGGCGAGCTGCAGTTCTTCTCCTGGCCGGCTTGCCTTCCACTCCGGCGACGGTGCGGAAGCGCAGTGCATGGAGCAGCTGGATGCCTTCAGGGATTGGCGCGCATGGGGTGTGTCGGACCGAGCCGACGCTGGCCCGTCATGCATCGACTGCATCGTGCAATGTTCCATGCCGGCGGAGCAGGCCTTTGAAGATGCCTGCATGGAGCAGGATGCTCCGCATATCGAAGCCCACGAAGAGATCGTCGACAGGAATGCGACAAGTACGACAGCGAAGATGCGCCGCAGTATGGATTCCCGTGACATGCGGTAATCATAGCCTTTTTGAGCCGGACGAGAAAAGGTGCGGCCTAAACTTCAAAGGAAGCGGGGGCTTTCTGGCTGGACGGATATCGCTGATCGATATCGACCCGCAGGATAAGGAATCGCGATCGGCTATGCCGGAAATCCGATTGCAGATCCCTCACTGCGTTCCTAATTTCTCTGCGCTCTCCACGGTGCATGCTGGCCGTGTACGCCATACATACCAGACATGCCATCGGAGGTGATCTCGCCGCGGAAGGTCAGCACATCGCGCGTGTCCGTGCTGAACTCCACGTGATTTCCGCTGATCCACCCCTGGAGGTGGCCTCTCTGATGCGGCCCGCGAAATTTTCCTGACAGGATATTGCCGTCCTGGCTGATTTCTACCTGCTTCAACGAACTGCCCGGCTGGCTCACGTTATACGCGTAGATTGTCCATGTGCCACTGATGTTTGCCGGTTGCTGTGGCGGCGCGGGCTGAGAAGGAGGCGCCGATGCTGACTGCTGTACAGGTGGCGGGGCTGCCTGCGCGCCTTCATTCGCATCAGCCTGATCGGCGGCGAGGCCGATCTCCTGGCTTGCCTGAAAGAGGAGTTCCTTGGCACGCTGGGCGTGTCCGCCAAGATGCGAATTGTTGTCGCGCTGCGCCTCGCTGATACGCTCGAAGGCCTGCACGAGGTTGTCTTGCGCGGCTGCGAGGTTGCCGTGCCGTGAGGGGTCAACGGTAACGCTCGGAACCTGTGCGTACGTTTTGGCGCAGCACATGGCGATCCAGCCGAGCAGTGTGAGAGTTTTCAGGTGTTTCATCTTTTGCCTTTCAACATAGAAAATCGAACGCTCAGTGCTTAGTCCCAGATCACCGTAATGATCCTGTCGTTCTCATCGAGGAGGATGGTCATACGGTTGGGGTTGGAGTCGATGCTGTTAATGCCCTCCTGGGCGTGAATGACGCGCAGGTTACGAGGCAGCTCCTCTTCATGGACTGCGTCGGTGGTCGCGCCGGCCGGCAGGCCTTTGCCTTTCGATAGAAAGAGCTTGCCCTCGCAGGCGGTGCAGTCTTTCGGAGGAGGAGGAGCGGCCTCGTAGCCGGGCAGCGTGTGGAGTGAAACGCTGTTCGATGCGCCATGCACACGCACTCCCTTGAAGGGATGGCCCGGCTCGATGGTAAAGACGGCCTCGATCTCCGGGTAGGGAGCCGGTGCGGTGCTGTCTTCCGGCGCCTCAGCGACCATTGCCAGGTCGAGCATTCCATCAGAGGGAACACCATGCGTCAGCGGCACGAGCTCGGCGGCCTGCCAGCCTTCGGTTGCGGCGAGAGCGCGCACACGCACGACATCCAGCTGTGGAGCATGCGTGCTGCGCATTACTTCGACGCTGGTAATCCAGAGAACGGGAGCGGTATGTGCCGGCTCGTCTTGCGAAGCGGTTGCCGATGTCTGTGCCGCCGTCTCATGGGCGGGTGGCTGGGAGGTTGTCTGGCTGCTCTGGGCCTGCGCAATGACAGCCCCGGCGAGTAACAACTTGAGAGTCAGGAAGGCTGCGATCTTCATTCGGGTGCTCATGATCTTTCCTCGTTCGTCAGATTTCGGAGCTATCGGTAATGTCCGGCGTATGCCGTCGTCTGGTTGTGTTGAGCGGCAATCACGGCGGTGGGGTCGAGATGTTCAAAGGCCGAGAGAATCAGGTCGGCGGGTGTGATCTGCACCAGGTTGCAGAAGGAGGTCTGAGTGCTGGCGAAGGTACCGTTTTCTGAAAGCTTGTTTACGGGCGCTCCACCACCGCAGATGGAGAAGTATCCGCACTCCTGCCGGCAGGCTTCGACGCCTGCCTGGATGTCGTCGACCATGGCTTTCATCGCGGTGCTGTGCAGCATCTGTTTCAATGAGTGCCTGTGAACGTTGCCGATGAGGAAGTCGTTATATCGTTCGTTGCGATAGCCAAGCAGCTCCGGAGAAAAGCTTCCGACATTGCCCTTGCAATCGACATTCAGCATCGCGAGCGGTTCCACCTGGTCGTTGCCGGTGTCTGCTTCGGCAGGGCGGAAGATGCGCGGGATCAGCCCGTCGATCTCGCGTATGAAATTGATTCCCGGCGCCTGGCGGGAGAGCTTCCAGAAGCGCTGGAGAAAGTGATGAAAGCGCTCCCCTACCTGCGCTCGCTCCTGCTGCATCAGTTCCGAAACATGATCGCCCTCTGACTCTTCCACGTTGAAGCAGACATCGACGATCCCCGCTTCAAGGTAGAAGGCATGCAGCTCTTCAGGCTTCTCAAGCGATGCATTCGAGAGCACTGAAATTACGTGGAATGGAATGTCTTCTGATTGCAGGAGACGTATGCCCCGCATCGCAAGATCGAAGGTGCCTTTGCCGGAGCGTGTGACGCGATTGGCATCGTGGAGCTGCTGTGGCCCATCCACGCTTACGCCTATGCTGACACCCCATTTGCGGATCAGCTCGCACCACTCTCTTGTCAGCAGTGTTCCATTCGTCTGGAACGAGTGGCGAATCATCACCTCCGCCGGGCGAAGGCTCTCGATAAGCTCGAAGGCTGCCTCATAGTAAGAGACAGGCAGAACCATCGGCTCGCCCGCGTGCCAGATCACCGTGATCTGCTCCCCGGCGTACGGCGACTCGAAGACACGGCGAAAAGTAGCACCGATCGTCTGAAGGCTCATCCTGGAAGTGTCATCACGCGACGGCAGGTAGCAATACCGGCAACGGATATTGCAGAACGGGGTCGGCTGCAGAACGATGGTGCGAATGTGGGTGCTGGTGCGAAGCATTTATGTTGTCCTCGTTTTTTCAGGGCCGGTGGTCTACCAGTTGTGCCAGAAGTTATGCCAGCCGTTGCCCCATCCACCGTTGCCCCAACCTCCGTTACCCCAGCCTCCGTTATGCCAGCCTCCGTTGCCCCATCCACCGTTATGCCAGTTGCGCCAGCCGCCATTTCGCCAGCCCCACCCGCCGCCGAAGTTGAGCCACGAAGCTAGCATCAGCTTGGGGCCGTCTTTGTCCGTGCCTGGAAGGCCGGGCTGGTCATGAAGACTCGTGGAGACTGCCTGGCGAATTTCACTGAGCCGGTCGGCCACCGGGACAGCGTTCGTGGTGGTTTCGGAGGCATGCGCCGGGACGGCTGCCAGTGCGGACGATATCCCGATGACTCCCGTCTGAAGAAGGAGTGAAATCGCCTTCGAAGTTCGCTTTGTTAAGCTCATGATCTTTCCCTCGATGCAGATCATAGGCACAGCGATGGACATCAAAAATCCGTGACTCTACACGGTTGCCAGTGTGGCGCTACATGGCGAAGCCGTGTGGTTCCGCATGCGCCATTTGCAGGGCCGGAGCCGTTCCGAGACTGTCAAGAAATTTCTTCGAACTCTCAAGCTTTGGATCGATGGGATAGTTTGTGCGGGAGGAAGCTTCCCCAAGATTCTTTTATTTCTGCGGAGCAAAGAAACTGTTACTCTGTTCGCGATTTGCTATCCAGCCCGCGAGCCGCTGCTTATGAACGATCTCATCCGCGTGTTTCTTGCCGACGATCATCCGGTTGTTCGCCGAGGTTTGAAAGCCACGATCGAAGACGATCCCCGTCTGCGGGTGATAGCCGAAGCGGTGGATGGCGACGATGCTCTGCGCCAGATCGCTGAACTCAATCCTGCGGTTGCAATCATCGATATAGATATGCCCGGTCTCAATGGAATGGGTGTAGCCCGCGAGCTTGTGAAGCAGGGCGTCGAAACGCAGGTTATCTTCATGACCTTCCATGCGGATGAAGACCTGATGCGAGCGGCGATGGAAGTTGGCGGCAAAGGGTATCTGTTGAAGGGTAGCGAAACCGAAGAAGTCTGCGCGGCCATTCATGCTGTCTGCGCGGGACGAACCTACATCGGGTCGAAGATGGCTGCTGTGCTGCTGAACCGGAAGAAAGAGTCGTCAGGTCCTGCGCCTCTCGATCTGAAGATCCTGACGCAGACGGAGAAGAAGATCCTGCGGCTGATTGCCGATGGACTCTCGAGCAAGGAAATCGGCGATGAGCTCAAGATTCACTACCGCACAGTAGAGAATCATCGTACAAATATGTGCCGCAAGCTGGAGATCGAGGGCGCCAATGCTCTGGCTCGCTTCGCACTGCAGAACCGCGCCGCCCTTCAGGAACGGTTGTATGAGGCGCACCCCGGAACCGTGTAGTACCGCACGCCTTCTGCGTGTAGAGACACGGATTGGAGCGGGATCGGCTTCAGGCTACCTTCAGACAACGTTGACGCGAACAATTTCGTTCGCTCGCAAAACAAAAAGTTGAAGGAAAGTTTAGCCATGTTCCGCAATGTTATTTTCTGTGCAAGTATTCTCTGCGTTATTCCGGCATTTGCTGCCCAGGATGTCGTGAGTGGAGTAGCCGGTTCGGTGAAGTCTGTCGATCGCGCCGGAAAAGTCATGGTCGTCGAAACCAGGGACGGTGCCGTGCACACGTTTCATTACACCGGCAAGATTGCAGTGCATGTTGGCGACGACAGCCGCGATGCGGCCAGGGACAGCCTGCGCGGCATCGACAAAGGATCGAAGGTTGCCGTTCACTACACAGTATCCGGAGCCCGCGAAACCGCTCATGAGGTAGACCTCGTGGGTGACGGCGGACTGAAATCGGCGAAGGGTGTCGTCAAGGGCGTAGACAAGGGCACCCGCAAAATTGTTGTCGACACAGGCGATGGTGCGGCGACCACGTTTCGCCTGAGCGAAAACGCCACCGCCGATGCGGCAAGGGTGACCGCGAAGGAAGCCGACAAGGCCGCCAGGGTGACCGTGTACTACACCGAAGATGCGGGCGAAAAGACCGTTCATTTCATCGATCGCGCATTCTAAAGCCGGTGCGTTTTAACGACGCTCATCCAGACGAACGACATGCTGACATATCTCCAAACATCCGGCGTCGCGCTGCTAAGCGTGGTATTTGCCCTCAGCCTCGTACTTGTACTCGACCGCCGGATGGAAAACACCACGCGGAAGCGAGCCAACGGTGTCAACGGCTGGCAGCTCAGTATCCTCGGCGCAATTTATGCCGTGGTGCTTGGGTTCATGCTTTCCGACGGCTGGATTGCGTACCAGAGAGCGATCGAAGACGTAAGGGCCGAGGCTTCCGCGGTTCGCATGATCGATCGTGTGGCGGGCCTTATGCCTGCTTCCTGCGCCGCTTTGCTGCAGCAGGAGACGCAGAACTATGTCACGAACGTGATCGATTACGAATGGCCGGCCATGGAAGCGCATAGCGCGAAGCTGTTGTTAAAGCCGAAGCTCAGCGGAATGTGGGTAGCCCTGGGTAGTTGCGAGGTGCACGACCAGTCTGCCCGGACCAGCGTCATCCAGGCGCTTGCCGATCTGCAGAGCAGGAGAGACGCCCGCGTTCAGGACTGCGAAGATCATCTTCCCCTCATCACCTGGGCAGTCCTGCTACTCGGCGGAGTCAGCGTCGTCATCTCTTCGTGCCTGCTGAGCAATGAACGGCGATGGGTTCACTACTTCCACGTTGCCTCTCTGACGATGCTCATCTCGGTTTCTCTGCTTGCGATATCGGATCTCGACCGGCCATTCGAGGGAGCTACCCATATCGAGGTGACGCCGTTTCGAATTGTGCAGGCCGAGATACAGGCGCAGAGTCACCCTTGAGAAGAACCAATCCTTCTCCCGCTTCTACTGCGGAATACCGAGAGCGGTAAGTTCTGCCTGCGCTTTATTCTTGTCTCCTGCTTCCAGAGCGTCGAAAAGGCCTACCCACTCAGTGGAGCTTTGCGCGAACGCAGGACTTTCGGTGATATAGCGCTTGGTTCCGGCAAAGCTCCAGGTGCTCTTCTCAAGTTCCGCAACGTCCGTGCGGAGACGATGTCCTTCCGCGAGCGCCGCATCCCGTCTCTGGTCCGCAGACAGACAGGCGAAATCGAGAGCAGTCATCACCAGGCGCATCTGCTTGTCAGCGGTCTTTTCTCTATCAAGCGTGGCGAGCGCGGAGCAGGCTTCGAACCGGGACGTAGTCAGATGACTCTCGACAAAGTCATCGATGCCGCCGCCGGATTCGACCAGTTGAGCGTTAAGTTCGAATGCCCGGTCGAACTGAAAGAGCTTGTCATGCAGGATCCCGACTTCGAGCTCCAGAATATTTGGGGCAGAGGGGTCAAGCTTCCGGGCTTCCTCCAGATCCTGGGCCGCCTCCGCCCATTTCTCTTCTTTGATCAGGGTCTGCGCCACAACCAGCTTGGTTTTGGCGCGTTCATTCGGCTGCGCTTTCTCATCGGTCGCCGCTGTAACAGTTTTGTCCTTGTCCGTAGCGGCGTTGAATGCGTAGATGGTAAGTTCCCGGAATGAGACTTTATTGTCTTTCGCGATCTTCTGCAATTTGTGAAAGGATTCGATCACGGCTGCAGGAAAAGTGCCGCCGCGCGCCTGTTTCAGCCATATCACCTGATCGTCGATGCCCTCATAGGGATACTCCGGTGGCCAGTCGCGGATGTAAACGTTAAAGGGAGCCTTAACGCCGCTGAAGTCGGCTGGAATGGTGAAGCGTTCGAGGATTTGCTTTTCAGACAAGGAATCGAGTTCCGCGGCTTTTTTAGCATCCTTACTGACGCCAAACCCATCCTGGTACATCCTGGACAGTAGTTTCGTGCTTGGTATGTCGCCCCAGTATGAAGCTGACTCTATGATCGGAAGCGCTTCTTTGTACCGGTGTGCTTCAAACAGCGACTGCCCGGAGACCCGATCGCTCTCAAGGATAGATTCTCTGAGGTAGATATCCCACGGATACCTGGCGAGAACGGGCGAACATACTTTTTTGACCCGGGCGATGTCATGCTGAACCAACTCCACCTTGCCTTCCGCAGCATAGAGCTTCGCTCGTTCCGAATAGTTACTGCAATACGCCGCATAGTCTTCAGAAAAGCTGGATGTATCGTTCATCACTCCAGCTTTATCGAAGCCAGCGATAGCGGAAGAGAGATAAGCGATGGCTTCTTTCCGCTGCGCGGGATCGTCCTTGAGCATTCCAGCGATTTTTGCTGAAACCTCTGCAGCGACATAGGCGAAACTGGGCGCCTTGGGGAAGGCGTTGAGCGTCGGGGCGATTGCCTCTGCGATATCTCTGTAGAATTCAAGCTCGATTGCCTGGTTGGGAAAATCGGATTGCTGCAGGGAGTTGCAGCAGGAATCGTACAGGTTCCTCAACTCGGTCGTATTGGATTGGAATAGTGTTCGGCCACTCAAGGCCCTGACCATATATTCTTTCGCCGCGATTGCATGGGCGAACTGGATATTGCTTACCTGAGTCGCCTGTAGTCCGTTGCTTTTCTTGTCGGCTTCCAGTGAATCCGTCTCTGCAAGAAATGTCTCGAAGCGAGCCATGTCCAGCAGCAAAGCCTGGTTCTTTGGATCCATCTTCAGACCTATCCGGGCGATCTCCTCAGCCTGACCTACTTTTTCTTTTGCCTGGTCATAGTCGCCTTTCACCCGCACATCCCGAGCCTGATCCATGAGACATTCGATACGTGCTTGTATCGATCGAGAATCCGAAGGCGCAGTCGTGAAGAGCTGATCGGCGAGCCGGCATGCCTGTATCGCCAGGTATTGTTTTTCAGATCCCTCGGCATCTCGCGAGCGGTTTCTGTAGGTTGTGATTGTGAAGTATCTCGTATCGATGTCTTTATCTGAATCGGACGCGGCCAATGCACGCTTAGCGAGGTTCACTGCCGTCAGAGAATGTAGCTTCTCAATGTTGGCCTCATTGTGATCCGCAGCGTATCTTGCTTCTGAATTTTCCCGCCGGCTGTAAGCAATGAGCAGGGGATAGCTGAGAGCTTCGGGATGGTGAATGTCAGCAACCTTTGTCATCTCGCGGAGCACATCCGCGCCCTTACTGTCTTCGCCGATGTCGAACAGGAACCAGGCGTAGCGAGTGCCGGTATTGATGAAGTTGGTTAGAAGCGGCTCGGGTATCGGATGATGGGAGGCAAGCTCTCCGGCAATCGCCTTTCGGCCTTCGTCGAATGCCATGCTGTAGCTTGTCAATGCCTCGTTGGCGTCTCCCACTGTTTCAAATGACTGCCCTCTCCGGTAGTCGTCGCGCGCGATATCGCTGGCCGTAACCGTCTCAGGATGGATGTGGTACATGTCCATCTGGTAGCCGGCCAGCGTTTTCATCAGCGCCGATTCGAGATCACTTGCTCCGACCACACCTTTGTAACGCTGGACGGTGTCGCTCACGTCCTTCAGCACCGCGGCGGTGCGGCGTACCTCGCTTTGTGCTGCATCTCTCTGCTGCTTGGCCTCATCGCGTGCCTTCGAGGCCTCGGCACTCTCGGCGACCAGATTTGCCTTTGTTTCCTTCAGTCTTTGAATCGAGCGGTAGTCCAATATGCCCAGCAGAACAAATATCGCGAGCGCTATGGCGAGGCCGGCGACAAAGCCGCGCAGGCGATTGCGCTCGGTTATCTCCTGCTGCCGTGCGGTCTCGAGGCGTTGTGCTTCTGCCTCGCGGCTTGCGGTGAGAAAAGACCGCACCTGCTCAAACTGACCACCCTGGCGCTTTACCCATGCCGGATTCGGCGAGGCAGATTCCCACCATGCGGCAAGGTTCTGGAGCTCCAGGCCGACCAGCAGGTCGCCTTCACGCTTCGCATACCTTTCCTCTGCAGCGGCCAGGCGTCTCCAGGCTGCGACAGCGCGTGCCTCGTTCTCCAGCCATGCGCGCAGGGGCGACCATTGGCGGATGAGGCTCTCATGGCTGATGTCGACGATGACCTCATCGGAAAGAACCTGCTCCGATGTCCTTAGAAAGTTACAGTCCGAAGCGCTGAACGCTTCAACTATGGCGGTAACATCGCTGCGGTCTCCTGTCACCTCGACGAGTTCGAGAAAGCGGCAGGGCCGGCGAACTGCCGCAGCCACCCCGGTGCCACTTACCAGCGAGCGAAAGACTGTTTCAACATTGCGGATTCGTGCTGCGCCAAGAGTCGAGAGGATCTCCTCTCCGTGGGCGTCAACCGCTCCTGAAAGGCCGCCCAGACTGTCGTAGTCGGAGAGTCTCAGCACTACGGCGCTCCCGCCGGACTCGCGCGCGGCGCGCGCCCAGAGCCGGTTGAGCACATGCTGCATGAGGGGAAGCTGGTCTGCCCGGCGAGCGAGCTTCTCGGCCTGGTCGGCCCCGGGATCTTCAATCTCCCACGAAGCGAAGCTGCCGAGGTCATTCAACAACCTGTTCACGAGAGCCGGTTCGACGGTAAAACCCATCACACCGGCTGGACCTTCAATCGCCTCGCGGCATTCGTCGCGCGTCATTCTCGGAGTGAGGTAGAGCCCGGCATTGATCTTTTCGGCGAGGCCGGGCATCAGCGCGGAAGCGCCGAGAAACTCAGATCGCATCGTCACCACGATGTGAATATCGATGCCTGCCAGCGTCGATGATTCAAGCAACAGCGAGACGAAGGCCTCGGCTTCTTCCTGGCGAGCGTAGTTACCGTAACGGAACAGCTCTTCAAACTGGTCGACGAGGAGCAGCAGGTTAGTGCCGCGCCCCAACTTGCTTCCGGCAACCCACTCCGCGAGAGAACGCGGACCACGGCGAAGAAAAGAGGCGAGAAGATCTATTGCCGCAGCTTCCGGAGGGTGTTCTTCAGTCGCAGTCAGCAAAGCGGCTGCGAGATTGCGGAGTGGATGACTGCCGGGATGAAAGTCTACAACCGTCCAGCGCGAGCCGGCCCACGGATGAAGCCCTAGATCCAACGCATCCAGAAGACCAGTCCGGACCAGCGAAGACTTGCCGCTGCCGGATGATCCGAGCACGGCAAGAAAACGTGTGGCCGCGAGTTGGTTCACCATGGCGTCGACACAACCATCCCTGCCAAAGAAGACGTCAGATTCTTCGCGGGTGAAGGCTCGCAGCCCAGGATAGGGAAGTCGTGCTGTCGCAGTCATTCCGCCAACTCCTCGAGCAGTTCACGAATCGCGGTCATGTCCCATCCCTGGGGGCAATTGATCGTATGCGCGTTGGGAAACGTCATCCTGATATCGGGCTTCGGCGAGGGCGGTCCACTGCAGATCGCAAGCAGTTTAGGATCTGCGTCGCGGCGAGGCTTCACCTTGCCAAAGAACCGTAACTGGCTTCGGATCCAGTCCTGCGTGGTGTCGCCGTAGATGAAGAGCAGTACATCGCAGTCGGTAAGATTTTCGGCGAGATCTTTGCGATTGGCTTCGGCTGAAGCTCCAGTGATCGGCAGGAATGTCGGCAGTGCCCGCCGCAGGCATTCCCGTTCGATCTCCCTGGCTATGGCCAGGTCGCTGTCGTCCGCATTGATGAAGACGGTCGGGGACTGCGATTTGACGGGAATTTTGCCCGGTGCCCGCACCCGCTTGCGAACGCAGCTAAGTACCTGTCCCTTAAACGCCTCAAGACCGGAGGAGATAACCGTTTCCGCCGTAGCAAGGCTCTTGTAAGCCGGATCCGTGATCTGGTCGAGTGCAAGCTCGGGGTGACGCCATTGCATGATCTCGACCCCGCAGGACTTTGCGGTGTTGTACTGGAACTGCGTATATCCGGGTGGTAAGTCGGGTGGAATCCGTCCGATCCGGCGGCCAAGAAGCTGCACGAAGAGATCTGCCTGGGCCAGATCCTGTCGTACGGCGGCCATGAAAGCCTCGCCCCCCTGAGGATAGCCGGTCCTGGGCCTTATCTCGATCTCGTCACCGTACTGGCTCAGGTAGCGGCGAAGCTGGTCGGCTTCTTCTTCCACGTCGTCCGTGGTCTGAGCGATCAGGACGGTCTTTTTCTTCCGCGGAGTTTCATCGTTTTCTACTGGCTTCGTTGTAAGTGGTTTAAGATCGCCCGAGTAGCGCATCTGCAGTAACTTCTCTTTGATGTCGCAGGCAAGGCTGTTTACTAATATTGAAAACTCCTGAGCGTCGAATACGGGCGAGAGCGCCATGGGTTTTCGCATCGCTCCGCCTGTCTTCCAGAAGGCAAGGCGCACCTGGTCGTCGAGTGGGGCCGGATATCTCTCGTTGGAGCTTAAGGGCAGGTATTCGATTGCGAATAGTCTTGAAAGGTCAGGGGCGCAGTTTGCGAAAGCTTCCAGTTCCTGAAGTGTCCAGCTGCGAGTGGCATAGCTCGGAGAAGCTACACCCAAAAAGAGCGCGGATTTTTTGACTGCTGAAAGAAACTCGGGGAGATGGAAGTTTGCTCCCACCGCCTGGCTTGCGAAGAAGACTTTCAGCGTGTCCATGCCGCCGAGGCGCTGACGAAGCGCGGGTTCGAGTAGATGAACGAACTGAGTGACCCAGCCAGGTTGACTGTCAGGGGCGCTGTCGTCGATGTGCGCGTAGCTTACAAAAAGATCGTAGTCAAACCCCTGAGCGATTGCCATGACCGAACCTTATACGTCACTCATAGGCCTTTGCCAACGTCGTTTTTGTAACTATATATAGTCGCTATTTATTAACTTGGAAATCTTCGTGAGCCCCTTATAACGCCTTGTGAACTATGGTCGGCGAGAGAATTCAACGGGTTCAATGCATTGTGAGGCAGGTGTGTCGAGGCACAACTTGTTGATGTACGGCTTGCTCTTGTTGCGACCAGATAAAAGCGGGCGAAAAGACGCATTGTGAACTTACAATGTCGCTGCCTATGAACTCCGATCTAAATGACAAGAAGCCATTCCGCATCCTTGCACTGGACGGAGGCGGCATTAAAGGGACTTTTACTGCGTCGATCCTCGCCACCTGGGAGAAAGTGACAGGGCTCAGGATCGCTGAGCACTTCGACCTTATCGCCGGAACCTCAACAGGCGGAATACTTGCACTCGCTCTCGGGCTTGGGCACTCCGCGTCCTCCATTCAACAATTTTATGAAGAGCATGGTCCGGCGATTTTTCCGGACTCAAGCTTTCTGCAGCGGCTTGGACTGACGGTCGGGCACCTATGGCGGCCGAAGTACAGTTGCGAACCGCTGCGGTCAGCGCTGGCTCAGGTCTTTGGAGAGCAGAAGCTCGGGGATTCGCGCTGCCGCCTGATTATCCCCACCTACGATGCGCTTCGCGGCCGGATTTTTCTGATGAAAACCGCGCATCATCCCAGGCTGACCTTCGACCACGAGGCTCCTGCTGTGGATGTTGCACTGGCCACTTCGGCAGCTCCGACATTCTTCCAGCCGTCGCAATTCGGAAAGCATGCGGGAAATCCCTACATCGATGGGGGCGTATGGGCGAACTCGCCTGGGTTGGCGGCAGTCGTCGAGGCACATCACTTTCTGGATGTGCCGCTTTCTTCCATCCGCTTGCTGAGCATCGGTACCACCACAGAATCGACCGCCATTCTGGACAAGCTGAACAGGGGGCCAGGAGGGTTGCTGAACTTCGGAGTATTGCGCTGGGCTCCGCAACTGATCGGTCTCCTGTTTCAGGCTCAGGTACAGTGCGCTGTTTCGGCAACGTCCCTTCTGCTATCCGAAGGCAACTTTGTCAGGGTCGATCAGGTCACGCCGGAGGGTGTGTATTCTCTCGACTCGGCGCGGAAGATAGAGGAGCTATGCCAGCTGGGGCGCGGCCGTGCCGTCGAAAAGGAAATACTGGAGCCAGTGCGCAAACTGTTTTTGAACGGCACCCCTGCCTTGCCGTTTCAACACTTTCGTTCAGGGACTCGCACCTGAATGGGAACAGCTGAAGAACCCAGCCAATGAAGCTGGTCAGCCGCCGGCCGTCAGGCGCGGAATACGTTGGCGGTCATCGCCGGCACCGCCGGGAAGCATCTCTCAAACAGCCAAGCAAATCGTGACGGCCTGAGCGAATCCTATCAATGGCAGGTTATCCGGTCCGTACTATCATGAGGATAAGCCGACTCGGAATCGTATATGCCGGTTGCTGTTGAGAGGAGCGCGATGTTCAAGGTCACGATCGATAACGTGGTATACGAGGCCGAAGAAGGCGAGCGGCTGCTCGACGCCATTCACCGTCATGGCGGGGAGGTCCCACACGTCTGTTATCACCCGCAACTGGGGCCGATTCAGACCTGTGACACCTGCATGGTGGAAGTGAATGGCCAGCTTGTGCGCTCATGTGCGGCCAGCGTTACGCCGGGCATGATCATCCAGACGAAATCGAAGAAAGCCGATGCCGCGCAGCGTGAGGCCTACAATCGCATCCTTAGCAATCACGTTCTTTATTGCACCGTCTGCGATAACAACAACGGCAATTGCACGGTGCATAACACCGAGAAGATGCTGGGTATCGAACACCAGGAGATTCCGTACCGCCCCAAGCCGTACGAAGAAGACCATACCAACCCCTTCTATCGCTACGACCCGCAACAGTGCATTCTCTGCGGACGCTGCGTCGAGGCCTGCCAGAGCGTACAGGTAAACGAGACACTGTCAATCCGCTGGGAAGATGCCCATCCCCGTGTGCTGTGGGATGGCGGCGCGAAGATCGGCGAATCGAGCTGCGTCTCCTGCGGACATTGCGTCACCGTCTGCCCATGCAACGCGCTGATGGAGAAGTCGATGCTGGGCCATGCGGGCTTCTTTACGGGACTGCCACGTCCGGCGCTCAACGACATGATCGACGTGGTTAAAGGCATTGAGCCTGAGGTCGGCTACGGAGCGATTCTTCAGCTCTCCGAGGCCGAGTCGGAGATGCGTGAATCGCGCGTCCGGCGCACGAAGACCGTTTGCACCTATTGCGGAGTCGGCTGCAGCTTCGAGGTCTGGACCAAAGATCGCCACATACTTAAAGTCGAACCACAGGACGGTCCCACGAACGGTATCTCCACCTGCGTGAAAGGCAAGTTCGGCTGGGATTATGTGAACAGCGCTGATCGCCTGACGCATCCGCTGATTCGCGAAGGCGACACCTTCCGTGAGGCGACGTGGGAAGAAGCGCTCGGCCTGGTCGCCCGCCGCTTCGCTGAGATCAAGGAAAAGAACGGGCCGGACGCACTCTCTTTCGTCTCTTCATCGAAGTGTACGAATGAAGAGAGCTACCTGATGCAGAAGCTTGCTCGCGCTGTTATCGGCACGAACAACATGGACAACTGCTCGCGCTACTGCCAGGCTCCCGCGACGCAGGGGCTCTTCCGCACGGTGGGTTACGGTGGAGATTCGGGCATCATCAAGGACATCGAAAACGCCGGCCTGGTGCTGATTGTAGGAAGCAACACCGCTGAGAGCCATCCGGTGCTTGCGACCCGCGTGAAGAGCGCTCACAAGTATCGTGGACAGAAGCTGATGGTCGTAGACCTGCGCGAGCACGAGATGGCACGGCGAGCCGATCTGTTTGTGCGTCCGGTACCGGGCAGCGACATGATCTGGATGTCGGCCATCACGCGTTATGCACTCGATAACGGCCTCGCCAAGCAGGACTTCCTCGATAAATGGGTGAACGGGCTCGACGAGTACCGCAAGAGCCTGGAGCCGTTCACGATGGAATTCGCCTCGCAGAAGTGCGGCATTCCCATGGACACGCTGAAGCAGATGGCGCACATGATTATCGAAGCCAGCGGCGTATGCGTTCTGTGGGCGATGGGCGTCACGCAGCACAGCATGGGTTCGGATACTTCGACGGCCATCTCAAACATGCTGCTTGTGACCGGCAATTACATGCGTACCGGCACCGGAGCGTATCCGCTGCGCGGCCACAACAATGTGCAGGGAGCGAGCGATTTCGGCGCGATGCCGAATAATTTCCCCGGTTACCAGAAGGTCGAAGACGACGAAGTTCGCGCGAAGTTCGAAAAAGGCTGGGGCGTCAAGCTGCCGCCGAAGAATGGCCTCGACAATCACCAGATGATCGATGCGATCTACGAAGGCAAGCTCAAGTCGATGTACCTCTTCGGCGAAGAGATGAGCCTCGTCGATTCGAATGCCAACTTCGTCAGCGGCGGCCTTGAGAAGCTGGAGTTCTTCGTCGTGCAGGATATCTTCTTCAGCCATACCTGCCAGTATGCTGACGTGGTGCTGCCCGCAAGCCCAAGCCTTGAAAAAGAAGGAACCTTCACCAGCACCGAACGCCGCATGCAGCGCCTCTACGAAGTGCTGCCGCCGCTGCACGGCACCAAGCCTGACTGGGTCATCATTCAGGAAGTAGCCAACCGTCTCGGAGCCGGTTGGGAGTACGATCACCCGTCGCAGATTCTCGCCGAAGCAGCCGCGCTCACTCCGCTCTTCGAGGGTGTCAGCTTCGAGCGTCTTGAAGGCTTCAAGTCACTGCACTGGCCCATCAAGGCCGATGGTACTGACACACCGTTGTTGTACACGGACGGTTTCCATTTCCCCGACGGCAAGGCAAAGCTCTTCCCCTTAAAGATCACAGAGACCACGGACAAGCCGAACGAGGAGTACGATCTGCACCTGAACAACGGGCGCATGCTCGAACACTTCCACGAAGGCAACATGACATACCGTGTGAAGGGCATTCACGCTGAGACGCCGGACACCTTCGTCGAGGTTTCGCCGGAGTTGGCCGGAACCCGCGGTATCGAAACCGGCAGCTGGCTCGAACTGGTATCGCGCTATGGCAAGGTGCGTGTACGCGCACTTGTCACCGATCGCGTGAGTGGCAACGAGCTATATATGCCGATGAACTCGACCGACAATCCAGTGAACCGGTTAACCAGCAGCCATACGGATGCGGCTACGCACACGCCAGCTTATAAAGAAGCTTCGGTACGCATGTCGGTGCTCGGCACTGTCGGCGACAACCCACTCGGCCGGCAGAACTTCCGGCGTCACAGCAATCCCACTCCTCAGCAAGGCGTGGAAGTGGAGCGCAAATGGAAGCGCGCCGACTACACCATGCCCGGCACCGGAGAAGGACTTGTACAGATACGTACTACCGGCTCCGGCACAGGTTCGGGTACATAAACCGCGAAGCGCGAAGAGGAGAACAGGATGGCAAAGCCGATTGCATTTGAAGCGCCGAAGCGCGATGTTCGCGATGAGTTGAAGGCACGCCTCGAGGCCGCTCCGCTCGAGCATGCCGAGGCGATCCTCGCCGGGCTCGAGGTGTTGCAGGGACTGCAGGACAAGGGCGTCCTCGACGTTCTGCGCGGCGCACTCGGTGCTGGCGAAAACATTCTCGAGATCATTGTCGCCGCCGCGAAATCTCCAGAAGCGATTCAAGGCTTGCGTACGCTGATGATCCTGGCCAAGTTGATCGGGACGATCGATCCCGATCAACTTAAAGCTGCGATCGAAGGCAAGGGCAATGAAGATCCGTCGCTATGGTCGATCACCAAGCAGGCGCGCTCTAAAGATGGACTGCGTGGCATGGCCACGGCTGTGGGGCTTCTCGGAGTCTTCGGCGCTGGGCTTAACCGGCAAAAGGCGAAGCAGGACGCTGGTCAGTAAGCCAGCGCGACACCATCGGCACGCATCTCTGTCGCGGCGGAGTAAACTCTCTCTGCGCCGCTCATGCGATGCTCGATGCACTCGTAGCGGCCAAAGCCGCCGTCGGTCGCACCTATCTCCCAGCCCAGCGCGGCCAGTTCTTTGCGTGTTGCCTCGGGTACGCCGAGTTCGAGGCGCAGCAGCCCCTTCGGACCCATGCCGGGCGCATCCTCGCCCATAGATTGCGACGAACCTTCGTGATGCCAGCGGGGGCTGTCTCCAGCCGCCTGGATGTCGAGACCGTAATCGACGCGATTGATGATGATCTGCGACTGCCCCTGCGGCTGCATGTCGCCGCCCATCACGCCGAAGGACATCCACGGCTTCCCATCGCGCGTAGCGAAGCCGGGAATGATGGTCTGGAATGGGCGCTTGCCCGGCGCGTAAATGTTGGGATGGCCATCCTGTAGTGAAAAGAGCTCGCCGCGATCCTGGAACATGAAGCCGAGTCCGTCAGCGACCAGCCCTGAACCCATGCCGCGGAAATTCGACTGGATCATCGACACCATCATGCCGTCCTTGTCCGCGACGGTGAAGTAGGTCGTATCGCCGTGGCTGGGGGCCTGCCCCGGATGCACTGGTGTCAGGATGCTATCCATGCGAATCAGCTTCGCGCGCCCGGCAGCGTAATCCTTGGAGTTCAGCCACTCGATGGGGATCTTCGTAAAGTGCGGATCGGCGTAGTAGCGCGCGCGGTCTTCGTAAGCTAACCGCTTTGCCTCGGCCTGCACGTGAATTGACGCTGACGATTGAAACCCCATGCTGCGCAGGTCGAAGTTCTCGATAATGTTCAGCATCTGCAGCGTTGCCAGCCCCTGTGTGTTTGCTGCCATCGCGTAGACATCGACTCCGCGGTACTTCGTCACCAGAGGGTCGCCCCATTCGGCATGCTGTGCGCCCAGGTCTTCGTATGAGAGCCATCCTCCGATCCGTTTGAAATAGGCGTCGATGGTGTGAGCGATTGGACCTGCGTAAAACGCGTCGCGACCGCCCTCGGCAATCATGCGGTACGTGCGGGCGAGATCAGGGTTGCGGAAGACGTCGCCTTCGCCTGGCGCATGGCCGTTCGGTGCATACGTGTGCATGGCGTTCGCGCTTTCTTCCACGCCTGAGCCGGGGCGCGTAAACGCGGTGAGGTTGCGCTTGATGTAGTAGCCGATGATCTGCGGCTCGGCGATGCCGCTCTCGCACAGGTGGATCGCCGGTTCGAACAGCTCGGCCCACTTCAGCTTCCCGTAACGCTGGTGCAGGTTCCACCACGCATCGAGCGCGCCGGGCGTGGAGACGCTGATGGCGCCAAGCTTCGGAATGACTCCATTCACAGCCCGCTTGCGCACGGTATCGAGCGTCAGCGAACGTGGCGAGCGACCCGAACCGGCAAGACTGACTACCTTTGCGAGCTTTGGATCCCACGCCAGAACATAGCAGTCGCCGCCGAGCCCCGAACTGGTTGGCTCAAGAAAGCCCAGGCAGGCATTCGCGGCAATCGCGGCATCGGCGGCTGATCCGCCGCGCTTGAGAGTCTCGATGGCTGCCAGCGTCGCCAGCGGATGCGCGGTGCCGGCAGCGCCCGACAGGCCCATCGCCGCCGAACGCGTGGCGAAGCTCGCTCCGGAAGGCCGGTCTCCGGCGTGTACATCGGGACGCAGGAAGCGTTCCGCGCCCTCCGGCTGGAATTTTGGCGGGGCCGCATCTGTTGGAGCGGCGTGAGCGGCTGGCAGGGCAGGATTGACGGCAAGCGAACCGGCGGCGAGCGGAAGGGAAGCGAGGAACGTGCGACGGCGCAATCGAGGTCTCCTTCGGATGCTGAAAGCAGTTCAACACAGGCTAACAGAAGGCCGTTTGCCAATTGTCTTATATGAGAGCCGGTTTGCAATAGGCTAAAATAGCAGAGGAGATAACATGATCCAGACACGGAACACGCGACAGAAAGAGGCCATCCGTGCGGCCTTTCTGGCAGCGGACCGGCCACTCTCTCCCGATGAAGCGCTTGGCCTCGCGCAGAAGCAGGTCAAGGCGCTCAGCATCGCCACCGTCTATCGCAACATCAACATGCTGGTCGAAGAGGCATGGTTGGCGCGGGTAGAGGTTCCCGGCGACTCCACGCGTTACGAGGTCGCGGGCAAGGAACACCATCATCACTTCCGGTGCAACAGCTGCGGCGCACTGCACGAGCTTGAGGGTTGCGCCATCACGGCGAAGCCGCGTCTCCCCAAGGGATTCAAATACGCAGGCCACGAGCTGTTTGTCTACGGCCTGTGTGCCGCCTGCACGCGCTGATTCCACGTCTCGTTAAGACGATCGACAGGCGGGTATTCTTCTCTCTTACATGCTAATGATAAATCGTAATCAATAGTGTGTAGAATGGAGAAGACATGGATTCCAGAAACTCTACATTTGAAAATCTGATACAAGCTTCTCCAGCCGACCGGCTGGGCGTCGGCGTCTCACTTTTTTGCGTCGCGCATTGTCTTGCTCTTCCACTGCTGACGGCGCTCGCTCCGGGGTTGCTCCGGCATTTACCGGGAGACGACCTGACCCATCGCCTGCTGTTGCTTCCCATCATTCTGTTTGGAGCGCTCGCCTTTCGTCGTGGGATCAAGCTGCACGGCCGCCGCTGGGTGCCTGGACTCTTCCTGGTGGGCGCGGGCTTCGTCGCTGCTGCGGCGCTTTGCGGAGAGACGCTCTTAACGGGCGCCGGTGAAGCCATCCTTACGTCGTGCGGAAGCCTGCTCATTATCTCCTCCCATCTGCTCAACCATCGTTTCTGCAGCCGCTGCGAGTGCTGCAGATAAAAAACGAAGGATGTTTGCTGCTGGCTGTCCACTGCGGTTACACTCGTCGTGGATGCGACGTCTCCAGGCCATCATGCTGCTGCTCTTCTTCTGCGCTTTGCAGAGCATGCCGGTGCTTGGCATTACGAAGGACTCGAATGGAGAACTGCCCGCCTGCTGCCGGCGAGCGGGTAAGCACCACTGCGCTATGCAGATGGAGGCGATGACCAAATCAGGTCTTGCCTTCAAGTCCATCACAGAGAAGTGTTCCTGCCCGATGCATCCTTCGGTGTCATCGCAGGGTTTCACTGCATTCGTTGCAGCGAAAGACGTCTTCTACGCCGGGGTTCTCAGCCACCCGGCATGCCATGCACAGTCTGAGGCGCACTATCGTGTCTCATTCGACCGCTCGCGTCAAAAACGCGGCCCTCCCTCCAACTCCGTTTCCGCCTAAGGTTCGATTCATAGCTGTGCCGTTGCGCAAAGGCTTTGCCATGCGCCGGTAGCCGTGTCTTCCGGACCTGTTCTCATGCCTGCCGCCATCGCGCGGCGAGCATTGCGATGAACCTTCTACAGGTGGAGGAATGATGGCGTTGTATCGCCGATCTTTATTCTTGTTTTGTTTGCTGGCCATGTGTTTTGCGTTCGCTCTGCGTGCTCAACAAACAGTGAGCAGTGCGTCCCTTGGGGGCCGTGTGACGGACCCTTCCGGCGCAGTGATCGCGGGCGCGGCTGTAACGGCGCGCCAGACCGCGACGAATGTCGCAAGCAGCGCGGTGACCGCACAGGATGGCCGTTTTCGATTTCCGTATCTGCCCGTTGGCTCTTATGAGATCACGGTTGTGCACGATGGCTTCGCACCCGTTACGCAGAGAGTTGTACTGACTCTGGGTGCAGCCTTTGACCTGCCGGTCGCGCTCTCGATGGGGACGGCCCACTCCTCCGTGATGGTGCACGACCAGCCGCCGGTGCTCGAGACCGACCGCAGCCAGGTAGCCGCAACCATCCTGCAGAATGAGGTGACCACGCTGCCGTTCAATGGCCGCAACTTTCTCGATCTCGCGCTGCTCGCTCCGGGCGTTTCGCCGACTAACACCGCTGCAAACCAGCTCTTCGCGGAGACTTCGGCGGTTGCAGGGCAGGGAATCTCAGTCAGCAGCCAGCGCAATTTTTCGAACAGCTTTGTTGTTGACGGTTTATCGGCCAATGATGACGCCGCAGGTCTTGTGCAGACGGCATTCGGTCTCGATGTCGTGCATGAGATGCAGGTCGTCACCAGCGGAGGGCAGGCGGAATTCGGTCGTGCTCTTGGTGGCTATCTCAATTTTGTAACCAACAGCGGCACAAATCAGCTCCACGGCAGTGCATATGGGTTTCTCCGCAACCAGCGTCTTAATGCGGACAATGCGCTTTCGCAGACCAACCTGCCTCTTACGCAGGCACAGTACGGAGCGAGTCTCGGCGGCCCCATCGTTCACAACCGCACCTTCTACTTCGCCAACTTCGAGCAGCGCCAGCTTAACCAGGACGGCATTATCACGATTCCCGCAGCCAGCGCGGCTGCGATCAATTCCACGCTGGCGGCGTCAGGATACCAGGGACAGTCGCTCAATATCAGTACGGAGACACCCACGACGCTCTACTCGAACCCCGTGCGCAGCAGCAATTTCTTCGCAAAGGCCGATCACCATGTAAACAGCCGCGATACGCTGAGCGTGCGTTACAGCCTGTACCACGTGAGCAGCAACAATTCTCGCGGGGTGGGCGGCATCAGCTACACCAGCGCAGCTGCGGGGCTCGACGATCTCGATCAGACCATCGCCGCGAGTAATATTTTTATGGTGTCGTCCGCGACGGTGAACGAGACGCGAGGCCAGTTTACGAACAGCGACCTTAAGGCTCCCGCGAACGATCCTGTAGGACCAGCGGTCAGCATCTCAGGCGTAGCAAATTTCGGAACGCTTTCGGCATCGCCTACGGCTCGATACGACCGGCTGTATGAACTTGTCGACAATCTTTCTCATGAGTATCGTGCGCATTCGTTTCGTGTGGGTGCGGACTTTCTCTTCAACGATCTGAAGATCACCTTTCCGCAATCCATTCGCGGGAGCTACGCCTTTTCGTCGCTGGCAAATTTCGAGCACGGAATCTACAGCACCTTCACGCAGTCGTTCGGCAATTACATCGTGCCGCAAACAAATCCGAATATCGGATTCTATGGGCAGGATCAATGGAAGCTCAGCCCGTCGTTCACCGTCAATGCAGGCCTGCGTTACGACCTTCAGTTTTTGAAGACGATTGAGACGGATAAGAACAACATCTCGCCGCGCGTCGGTTTCGCATGGGCCCCCGGCGCCAATCGCACGACCGTCGTCCGTGGCAATTTCGGGTTGTTCTACGATCGCGTGCCGCTGCGTGCGCTTTCAAACGCGTTGGAGTCGGACGGCAATACTACTGCGCTCGATAACAATACCTTCACCACCATCGCGCTGAATTACGGTCAGGCGAGCGCACCGGTGTTTCCGAACATCAACACGGGATACACGGCGACGACCATTCCGGCAAATCTGCGCATCAGCCTGACGACGATGGATCCACACATCCAGAATGCGTATGCCGAGCAGGTGGGGCTCGAGGTTGATCAGAAGCTGACTGCGACGAGCGATCTCGCCATCAGCTACCAACACCTGCGCGGCATGCATCTGCTGGTTTCCATCAATAAGAACACGCCGACGTGCTCCTCGGCCGTCGATCCTGTCAACCTCTGCCGGCCCATCGCTGCGTATGCAAATAACAAGCAATACGATTCGGCGGCGGATTCCTACTACGACGGTCTCTCTGTGTCTTATGTGCAGCGTCCGGTGCGGTGGGGAAGCTATCGCATCTCCTACACCTGGTCGAAGGCCATTGACGATGTGAGCGAGTTTTTCTTCAGTTCGCCGCTAAACAACTACGACATTGCGATGGACCGCAGTCTTTCCGACGATGACGAGCGTCATCGTGTTGTCTTCGATGCCTCGGCGCACACGTCGCTGGAACCTGCTCATACCTGGGCTGAGCGTCTCACGCATGGATTCATGCTGAGCGGCATCCTGCAATACTATTCGGCACTGCCGTTCAACATCACGACGGGAGCCAACAGTATTCAGACGACGGCGTTGCGCCCCTGTGTGACGGGTATTACAAACTGCTCTGCAGTGCAGCCGGGCACGGTGATCGGCCGCAATGCAGGGCGCGGCTTCGACTTCTTCAACATGAGCGCACGTTTAAGCCGGACGTTCCCTATCAACGACCGCTTCCGGTTGCAGGCGATGGCTGAGAGCTTCAACGCGCTCAACCATCGCAATGACGAGATCCCGAACACCGTCTTTGGAACGGGAAGCTACCCTGACCATCCGCTGCCGACCTTCGGGCAGGCTACGGCGGTCGGCGATCCTCGCAATGTGCAGCTGGCGCTTCGGCTGAACTTCTAATTGCATCTGTAAAGATGCTGTCATGACAGTTCGGGGAGTTACCAAACAAGAAAGGGGAGCGCCGAAGCGCTCCCCTTTCTTCAGGCAAAAGAGAATTAATTGCGGGTAGGAGTCAGTTCCATCGGCTCGGACAGGCTGAAGATCACCACCGAACCCTGCGGTACGACCGCGGCTTCGGGATGCTGCATCAGCAGGTGAGCCGTGATCACGCCCGCGCCGGCGATTGCGCCGACCAGGGCGCCCTCGGGGCCGAAGTGCGCGCCGACGATGGCTCCAGTGCCTGCGCCCGCTCCGTACTCAACGGTATCCTTTACCAGGTGCGACTTCGGCTGGATGCCGCCTTCGCTATCCGTCCGCGTGCCCTTGGCTTCGGAAGCAGCAACCTGGGCGAAGAGGTGGTAAGCGGTGCCGTCGGGCAGAATCACCATGTCCGGGCGCAGGCGCAAGGTGGCGGCTCCGGTGAAGTGGTGTCCCTGGCGAACGCCGACGACGCGGCCTTTCAACTCTGAACCTGCGGGAATGATCACCCGGCCGTCCTTATATACATCCGTGGCGACCTGTCCACGGAAGCTGCTGCCCGCAGTCGTCTCGTTGGTCGAGAGGCGGGTGATCAGCCGTACGCGGATATCGGTTCCTTCGGACAATTCATTGGGGTTCGAGGGGACCGAGCTGACGATGCCGTAGTCCGGATTCTGGCGGGATTCCAGAACTGCTTCATGCACATGTGCGGGTTCGGGCGGTTCCTGGTCCTGGGCGGGAACCGAGCTGACCACGTCGTAATCGGGATTGGTGACCTGGGCCCGGCGAGGCGCCGGTGCCGCGCTTTGCGCGGGCACGTAAGGCGAAGGCTTGGCTGCGGCGGGGGGCGGAGGAGCGACAGTCTGAACCTCGTCGGGGCTGGCGGAGATGGTCGAATCCGGCGGAGGCTGCGAGACGCCCGCGTACGGATCGGAGTTCGCTGCCTGCTGGGCAAAGGCTGCTCCGGGCAGCGTGAGCGCAGCGGCCAGGGCCGCGAGCTTCCATCGATTGCTGTTGTAAACCGTCATCGTCAACCACCTCGTTCGGCTGATTTGTATCTATTAAGCGCCGCGGAAACTGCGCTCCGCAATGGCTATCATCAGCGTAGCCGAGATTTCTGATGATGCCAGGTGCTAAGTATATGACGAACCACCGGCGTTACCTGTTTTGTTGCAGCGAGGTTAGAATTTGCCAACTGCCAGACGCAAAAGGGCTCGGGCGCTTTCTGTTTGTTAAAATCTTCATGGACCCAGACGTATTGCGAAAGGCACTATCAACTCGATGACGAGTTTCATCGATACAATCAGCGGAATTGCCGGTGAACCCATCCGCGTTGACCGCCGCCCCAAACTAAAAGAGCGCTTACAGCACCAGATTTCAAGGAGTGACATGACTGAGATTGCTGCCATTCATGCGCGCGAAATTCTCGATTCGCGCGGAAACCCGACCGTAGAAGCCGACGTAGTTCTTGCAGGCGGTACCGTAGGCCGCGCTGCCGTTCCGAGCGGCGCTTCCACCGGCGAGCACGAGGCCGTGGAGCTGCGCGATGGCGACAAGTCGCACTATCTCGGCAAGGGCGTGCTGCAGGCCGTCGAAAACATCGAAAGCGTCCTGGCTCCAGAGCTGACCGGCATGGATGCCGCGAACCAGCGCATGCTCGACGCCACGATGATCGCTCTCGACGGCACAGAGAATAAGGGCCGCCTGGGCGCAAACGCCATTCTGGCTGTCTCCATGGCAGCTGCGCGCGCCTCGGCCAAGTCCCTTGGACTGCCGCTCTATCGTTATCTCGGCGGCGTCAATGCTTCGATCCTGCCGACTCCGATGATGAACATCATCAACGGTGGCGCTCACGCAGACAACAACGTCGACTTCCAGGAATTCATGATCATGCCGGTCGGCGCGGAGCGTTTTGCAGATGCGCTGCGCTGGGGCGCGGAGACTTTCCACACCCTCAAGGGCGTGCTCAAGAAGCGCGGCTACAGCACCGCGGTCGGCGACGAAGGTGGCTTCGCTCCTTCGCTCAAGTCGAACGAAGAAGCGCTGGAAGTTATCCTGGAAGCGATCGAGCTGGCCGGTTACAAGGCCGGTGAAGACATCGTGATTGCACTCGACCCCGCGTCGAGCGAGTTCTACGACAAGGAATCGGGCAACTACATCTTCAAGAAGTCCGACAAAAGCGTGAAGACCAGCGAAGAAATGGCACGCTACTGGCAGGAGTGGACGCGCCAGTATCCCATCGTCTCTATTGAAGACGGCCTGGCCGAGGACGACTGGGCAGGCTGGAAGTACCTGACCGAGCTGGTTGGCGAGCGTGTACAGCTGGTGGGCGACGATCTTTTCGTCACCAACACCGAGCGCCTGCAGCGCGGTATCGAAGAAGGCGTAGCCAACTCGATCCTCATCAAGGTCAACCAGATCGGCACCATCAGCGAAACGCTGGAGGCGATCGAACTGGGACGCCGTTACGGTTACACCTCGATCATTTCGCACCGCAGCGGTGAAACCGAAGACACCTTCATCGCTGATCTTGCCGTTGCCACCGGCGCCGGCCAGATCAAGACCGGTTCGGCTTCGCGCACCGATCGCATCGCCAAGTACAACCAGCTGCTTCGCATCGAAGAAGAGCTCGGGCAGTCGGCTGAGTATCTGGGCATCGAGTCGATTAACTTCGGCGAATAATCAACCCGCGCGCCGCCTGTGTTCTACATGCGGCGCGTTTCACATCCTACCTCTGGAGTTCCCCATGCGTAATGCGACTTTGGCACTCTGTTGTTTTCTGATTGCAGGCCCGGTCCTGGCTCAGCAGCCATCTGCACACCCTTCATCCGCCGCGCCCGCCGCTTCATCGCCATCCGAGCCGCAGACCCCGCCGCCTCCGGCTCACCCGCTGACCGACGTACAGGCGAAGCAGATGCTTGAGATGACGGGCGCCAACGACATCAAGAAGCAGCTGACCCAGGGCATGACGAATTACTTCCGTCAGAGCATGCCATTCATCCCCAAAGATGTGATGGATGACCTCGAGCAGTCACTCGACAAGCTCGACATGCAGACGCCGATTATTGCCGTCTACAAGCAGCACATCTCTCAGGAAGACGCGGATGCCATCATTGCGTTCTACAAGACGCCCGCCGGCAAGAACATGATTGAAGTGATGCCCGCAGTCATGCGGCAGTCGCAGCAGCTTGGTATCCAGATGGGCCGCCAGACCGCGCAGGAAGTCATCAATCGCCATCGTCCCGAGATCGAGGCCGCGGCCAAGCAGTACCAGCAGGAGCACCAGCCGCCGGCGCCCTCTCTGAATACGCCGGGAAGCCAGCAGGGCACGCCTCCCGCGTCTTCACCCAATAAGCCCGCAACTACTACGCCACCCTCCAAGTAACGAGCTAAATTACCGAATGGCCGCCATCAGAGCGGCCATTCGCGAACAGGAGCAAGAGTGTCTGTCCATACGCGACCCATCGTTCTCACCATCCTCGACGGATGGGGCTATCGCCCACAGGTCGAAAACAACGCCATCGCTCTCGCCCGCAAGCCTACATACGACAAGCTGCTTGCCGAGTATCCGAATACGCTGCTGCAGGCGTCCGATCACTTCGTTGGCTTGCCCGATGGGCAGATGGGAAACAGCGAAGTCGGCCACCTGAACATCGGCGCGGGCCGCGTGGTTCGCATGGACATTACGCGCATCGACGCAATGATCGCGAGCGGCGATTTCTTCGTTGATCCAACTATCATTCACGCATTGAGGCTCGCCGCGGAAGGCGGCCGTGCGCTGCACCTCTTTGGGCTCGTCTCCGATGGAGGAGTTCACGCGCAGCAGCGCCATCTTTACGCTCTTCTGAAGGCCGCGAAACAACATGGGCTTGAACGTGTCTTCGTGCATGCCTTCATGGATGGCCGCGACACGCTGCCTACCTCCGGCGCAGGCTACCTCGCTGCCCTGCAGCAGGTAATGCGCGATCTGCAGATCGGCAAAATCGCTTCCGTCTCAGGCCGCTACTATGCGATGGATCGCGATCGCCGCTGGGAACGCGAGAAGATGGCCTTCGATGCGATGGTCAGCGGTCATGCAGAGGGTGGAGCCTACAGCGATCCGGTCGCGCGGATCAAAGAGTGCTACAACAACGGTGTCACGGACGAGTTCATTATCCCCTTCGTCGTTACCGATGACCACGGTCGTCCCAACGGCGTCATCCGCGATGAAGACGTCTGCATCATGTTCAACTATCGCGCCGATCGCGCCCGCCAGATTACGCGCGTGCTGGCGCGCAACAGCGGCCTGACCAAGCAGGAAGGACGGGATCTCCCGGGCGCTGAAGATCTCGATGCGATCATTCCGCGCAACACCGTGCCCAGTAATTTGCACTACGTCACCATGACGCAGTACGACCCCAACTTCAAGCTTCCGATGATTATCCTGCCGGAGTCGATGGAGAACCTGCTGGCGAACATGCTGGCGCAGGCGCAGCTTCGCAATCTGCGCATTGCTGAAACAGAGAAGTACGCGCACGTGACGTACTTCTTCAATGGCGGCATCGAAACGCCGTTTCCCGGCGAAGACCGGCTGCTCATTCCGTCGAAGAAGGTTGCCACGTACGATCTTGCTCCGGAGATGTCTGCCGAAGGTATTGCCGATGGCGTAATCAAGGCCGTGGAAGACACCGCCTTCGACCTGCTCATCGTGAACTTTGCGAACGCAGACATGGTGGGCCACTCCGGCCAGCTCGCGCCGACGATCAAGGGTGTGGAAACAGTCGACGCGCAACTCGGACGTATCTACCAGACTATCAAGCAGAAGGGTGGTTCGCTGCTCATCACTGCCGATCACGGTAATGCCGAAATGATGGTCGATCCCGTCACGGGCGGTCCGCACACCGCGCATACCACCAACCCGGTGCCTTTCATCATGGTCACGGATGACGCGCACAAGTACTCGCTGCGTCCCGGTGGCTCGCTACGCGATATCTCGCCGACGGTCCTGGGTCTGCTGAACCTCGGTCAGCCTACGCAGATGTCGGGCGGAGACCTTCGCCAGTTGAAGGGTTAGTGACGCAAACGGGTGCTCCATGGTCGTTCATTTGTAACAACAAAGGAAGTGGAATGGCAGAACAAAAAGGACGGGCCGAAGCCCGTCCTTTTGTTCTGCCTCAAGCGGACGCTAGAACGCCTTCTCGCTCTTCGGATACCAGGTAATCTGTGCCGCTGCCACTGTATCGCTCTGCGGTCCCGGCTTGTAGAACGGGGCTACCCAGCGCTCGTACTGCACCCAGCCGTGAACCTCCAGGTCCTTCATGAACCGCTTGGTTACGGAGAAGCTGTAGTCATTCTGGGTTGTTCCACCCGGAATAAACTTCGTATCACCCTTCAAGTCGCGATAGCTGACCTGAACATTCTCGTTCGGTGACAGATGATAGGTCAGCCAAGCCTGGCCGCCCTTCGCATCGCGTCCAATATTGTCAGCGAATAGATTGCCTTTGTTTGTCGGTCCCTGCTTCTGAATTCCTTCGTAATAGAGGAAATTACCGTTCGCGCTCGCATTACTCACCGGATCGGTTGAGAAACCTTCCACGCGCATATCGAGATGCGTGAGCACGGGGAAGTGCGAGAGGTAGAGACCTGGGCGAACGCCCGAACGTCGCGGTGCGCTGATCGGGTTTACATCGTCGTGATCGACAGAGTCAGAGTAGAGCGTGAGCCAGTTGCGAACGAAAGGCAGCCGGTAGTTGAAATCGAAGCTCCCGAAGCGCGCTCCAGGGTCATCCCGCCCGAACTTTTCCGCGGCGGTAACGTTCTGCACGCTGAAAAAGCTCTTCAGGAAGGTGTGAAGCGTGATCGGTGTATGCCCCTTACCGCCCCAGATCGTCGTGCGCTCGAAGCCCAATTCGAGGTTCTTCGTCGGCTTCAGACTGATCTTTTCGGTATGCACCCAGGGATCGTTTGGCGCGGTGTGACCCTTCAGGCTTCCGACAAAGAACTCGTACCGGAATGGCCCCGTGAGGCGGGAGAGTCCGGGGACGCGCAGCGGTTCAACGCGGTTGATGTCGAACGAGTAGATGTTTTCCGCGTTGTTGCTCCACGACATCGCGCCGCCCTGTGCAGGGCTCAGCCAGTGATCCTGCTTGCCGAAGGAAACCTCATGCCCGAGCAGGTGATAGGAGAGAGTCGCTTCCATCACACGGAAGTCATTTTTGGTGGCAATCGGCCCAAGCGGAATCGTTGCCTGGTCGGAATTGCCCGCCCACGGGATGTAGTCGATGTTGTAGGAAAGATACTGCGCCATTGCCAGCGGATAGCCGGCTGCGCTGGGGGCGTGCTGGTACTCGCCGCGGAAGTACAGGGTGAAACGCCCCGCTTCAGCGCGCGCGCTGAAACCTGTGTAGTTGTTGAAGCCTTCCTGGTACGGTCGTCCGTAGTCGTCGACAATCGTCTGGCCGAGGTGAAAGCTGTCGTTCAGCGGCGTGCCGCTGATGCCGCGCAGGTTGGTGTAGACGCTCTCAAATTCAGCGTGGGCCACGCGCTGGCTGTAGGGAATCTGCTCGTCGCTCGACAGTTCTTCACGCAGCTTCAGAAAGATCTCACGTGCCTCGTCGTCACCGGTATTGGCATCGATGCGATCGGCTGACTCCTCCAGCATGTGCAGGATGCTCTGCCGCGTCCACGGCCGCAGACCGAGGAAGGCCGTATCCAGGTAGCCCAGGCTGTGCAGGCGATCCAGCGCCGGATACATCCAGCTGTCCATGGGAACGTAGGTGGATCCGAGTGAACTCGTATATACGACCGGTGCAGTGGGACGATAGCTGGGCGATATCGGCTGCTGTGGCCCTCCTCCTCCGCCGTCAGAGGAGGTAACCTGCTGCGCGCGGCCGTCCTGCTGCGCGATCGCCGGGTTGATTCCCCCAGCTGTTACGCAAATCAGACCCAGCGCTGCTAGCAGGCCCTTGGATGAAACGATCTTCACTGATACCTCGTTGAGAAACAATGGATTGGAGTCTGCCTCACAATCCCACGGACGGATCGTTCGGAAACTGCATATAAGTCAGGCTAGAGGAACGGACTCAGGAAGACAAGCGCTCCAGTTCCCGCTCGGCGCCGGCAAGCGCCTTGTCTTTTAGCCGCTGGTTGAACAGCCCTTTGCGGGTCAGATACTGCTCGAACGAGGCCACGGAATCCGCCTTCGCTTTCTCGCCCTCGCAGGGCAGGCAGACGATCATCGCCGGACCGGTGCCTTCGCGCACCCGCTGTGTCGATTCCTGTGCCACGCGATAGACCGCGACGACATCGTGAGCATCGACATTGATGACCGGAAAGAGCTCGGAAAGACCATTCAGCTCATCGGCCTCTTCGGCGCAAACATCAACGACGAAGACAATCGGCAGCTGATATTCCGACGCTATCTCCAATGCTTCCTGGGATGCATGAACCGCTGCTGCGCCGCCCTCGAGAAAGACCACCGTCAGCTTATGATCCTTCGCCATCTTGTTCGACAGTGCAACGCCTATAGCGAAACCCGTCTGCGTGGCAGGGCTGACGCCGGCAGTGAAGATCACATTCGAGGAGGCATCCTGGAGTCCGCCGTTGCGGGTCTTTCTGACGCGCGCTAACTCATCAGCAGGCATGCCTTTGATGAGCGCAGAGGCGATATGGCGGCGCGTCAGCACCACCGTGTCTTCGGGCTGAAGATGCATCAGCACGCCCACGGCTAACGCGGTCAGATCTGCCGTGATGTTTTTGGCGATGCTGCGATGTGCCTTGGCGTGACGCAGCATCTGGCTGTGAATCTGGCGGAACTTTTCATCGCTGATCAATGAGAAGCCGTGCTTGCCTGCAACCTCGGCGGCACCGTTCTTTTTCTGTGTTTTATCAACCGGCATTGGGTTTGCTTTCATCCTGGAATGCGAGATAAGAGTGCGACATAGCGAACAGGTTATGGAGTGTAAGCACCATGTGCGGCGCTTGCGCCAAAGCGCGACAGCGTCTCACGAAATTCCTCATGATGCAAACGTCCACACCCGGTTCTTTTCAACAGTTTTGTGAATAACTCTGTGTATTTCGGGCTGAAATCGTCTTCAAGTCCGCAACTGACGCGACCTTTAGCAACCTGCACACAATTCGATGCAGTTGCGTATTCTTTTTACGTCGAATAATCGGCGTTAATGCTGACGTATTCGGCGGTGAGATCTGTCGTCCAGAAACGGCATGTTCCATTGCCCAACCCCAGGTCGATCTTCACGATGAACTCGCGGTTCTTCAGGTACGCATGTGCACGCTGCTCGTCGAATCCGTCCACGCGGCCGCCGTTCACGGCAATCTGCTGATCGCCCAGCCAGATGGAGATGCGCGCAGGCTGTACGTCCGCGCCTGAATAACCGGTCGCTGCCATCAGCCGTCCCCAGTTTGGGTCGCAGCCAGCCCACGCCGTCTTTACCAGCGGCGAGTGCGCGATGGCCTTCGCAACCTTGAGAGCGTCGGCATCGTTCGCTGCGCCTTCAATCTGCAGTTCGACTACGTGAGTTACGCCTTCGCCATCATCGACGATCTGCTTCGCAAGGGAGAGGCAGACTTCACGCAGCGCTTTGCCGAACCCTTCATGCTCCGCATCCACGCTCGCTCCGCTGGCGCCGGAAGCGAGCAGCAGAACCGTGTCATTGGTCGAGGTATCGCCATCGATCGAGATGCGGTTGAAGCTTGTCTCAACAGAGGAGCGCAGCAGCGTGTCGAGCACCGCCGAAGGTACTTCGGCATCGGTAAACAGATACACCAGCATCGTGGCGTGCGGCACCAGTTGCGGATGAATCATGCCCGCGCCCTTGCACATGCCGGCGATGCGAACCGTTTTTCCATTCACCTCGACGGCCGCATATGCGACCTTGGGCTTCGTGTCCGTTGTCATGATGGCTCGCGCGAAGGTCGAGAAGCCTTCCGCGTTCGCCGCCAGCGATGCCTTGATAGCAGGCAGGGCGGCTACCAGCTTTTCGGCAGGCAGCGGTACACCAATGATTCCCGTCGATGACGGAAAAACCTCGTGCCCTTCGCAGTCAAAAGCATCCGCGGCTGCAGCGCAGACCGCCTCCGCGGCCTGGAGCCCGGCCTCGCCTGTGGCGCAATTGGCGTTGCCCGCATTCACGGCAACCACTCGCACCTTGCCTCCACTACGCTCCAGGTGGCGGGCGTCAACGAGCAGCGGAGCCGCTTTGACCTTGTTGCCGGTAAACATCGCCGCGGCACTGGCCGGTTCGACGGCAACGGCAACCGCGAAGTCAAGATTGCCGCTGGCCTTGATGCCCGCCTTGACGGCAGCAAAACGAAATCCAAGCGGAACGGCATCGTCCGCAAGCAGGGAGGAAGTAGTTTGAATCATGTTCGGCTTTTACTCTATCAAGAGTAGAGAGGAATCGCTGAGAACAAGTCGACATGAGTACAAACGAAGAAAGCCACTCCCCGAAGGAATTTCTCCGCATGGAGAAGGTGAACGTTGCACGCGGCGAAAACATCGTTCTCCACGACATCAATCTGACCATTGCTGCCGGCGAACACCTGGCCATTCTCGGGCCTAACGGCTGCGGGAAATCGACGCTGATCAAGACCATCACCTGCGAGTGCTACCCCATCGCGGAGGAAGGCATGCACGTGGAGCTCCTGGGGAGGTCACGCTGGGATCTTTCCCAGCTTCGTCAGCATCTCGGGGTGGTCGAGGCCAATCTGCCCGGCGAGCGCACCGCCGTCACCCGGGGCGTAGACGCCGTGGTAGCCGGATTCTTCTCCGCTTCGAGCCTTTGGCCCAACCTGCATGTGACGCCGGAGATGCGCACCCGCGCCCGCGAGGCGCTCGAGAAGATGCAGGCCTCGCACCTGTCGGAGAAGCTGGTAGGCCAGATGTCCGCCGGTGAGCAGCGCCGCATCATGATCGCCCGTGCACTGGTTCACAATCCGCAGATGCTGCTGCTCGATGAGCCGTCGAATGCCCTGGACATTGCCGCCCAGCGCGAGCTGCGCGAGGCCCTGCGGCTGGTCGTGAAAGAGGGAACTGGCATCATCATGGTTACGCACCACCTCGCCGACATCCTGCCGGAGATGAAGCGGGTCATCATGATCCGGCAGGGACGCATCTTTGCCGACGGCCCACGTGAAGAGCTGGTGACGGCCGAACGCCTCAAAGCGCTGTTTGGCGTTGACGTTACGCTGGTCGAGCGCGATGGCTACTGGCACCACTGGTAGAGGTGTAATGTTTTCTGCCCGGCTGCGTTAGCAGGAGTGAACGCAGCCAGCGTTCAGGAGAGAAATATGACGACCGTCAAGAAAACCACCACCTGCCCCTGCGGCGACAACTGCGAATGCCCCATCTGCGTCTGCCGGACGGCCTGACGGATGGCTACTGAAACCAAGCGGGCGGCGAAATCCGCCCGCAGTACCCACCGGCTCGATGTCTTGCTCGAGCTGCGCCAGAAGTTCCTCGGCTTCCTCGAGCGGCGCATTCCGGACCGAGAACTGGCGGAAGACATCCTGCAAGCTGCCTATTTGCGTGCCCTGCATGCTGAGAATGGCCCGGTAGAGCAGGATTCAGCGGTCACATGGTTCTACCGCATCCTGCGCAACGCCATCATCGACCACTATCGCCGCAGGAGCACGGAGCAGTCGGCGCTGGATCGCTGGGCGAAGGAGCTCGAAACCCAGCCGCAGACAGAACCCGAACTGGAGGAAGCCGTCTGCGCCTGCCTGGCGCTGCTGGTCGACCGCATGCCCTCCGGCTACGCCAGCCTGCTGCGTGCGGTCGATCTCGACGATCAGCCGCTCACTGAATACGCGAAGCAGCAGGGGATTACCGCAGGGAATGCCGCGGTTCGCGCCCATCGCGCCCGCACCGCTTTACGCAAAAGCCTGATCGAGTGCTGCGGGGCCTGCGCCGACCACCATTGTGTCCATTGCACCTGTAAACACCGCCCGTCCTCGATGGTCCACGCTGTTCGATTGTGAACAAATTTGTTCATTTCCGGACGGTTCCACGCAGGCCGTCGCTGAGACACTGTTCTATCTCGTTCTAAGAAAAAGGATTTCTCAAACGGCAATCTGGCCGCACAGTTGCATCATTTACAGGCGATGATCAATGTCCTGATGCAGAACCTGCGCTACGCCCTGCGGCAACTACGTAAATCTCCTGGCTTCACTTTTACTGTTGTGCTGACGCTTGCGCTCGGTATCGGAGCCAACGCCGCAGTCTTCTCGCTCTTCGACCAGGTACTGTTGCGAGTCCTGCCTGTGGACCGCCCGAATGAGCTGGTCCGCTTTGAATGGACAGGCGGCTTCAATGGCTCCATCAGCAGCTTTGCCGGCACAGGGCAGGATTATTTCTCCTACCCGCTCTACAAGGATCTGCGCGATCAGAACCGCATCTTCCAGGGCGTTATCGGTGCTGAGAAGACGAATGTCGCGCTCTCCTGGCACAACCAGGCAGAGGACGTGGACTCCGAACTCGTTACCGGCAACTATTTCCAGATGCTCGGTCTCCGGTCAGCCTTCGGGCGCCTGTTCACCGCGCAGGATGAGACGGCGCCGGGCGCCAACCCGGTTGCGATCCTGAGCTACGACTACTGGAAGAGCCATTTTTCCGCGTCGAAAGACGTCGTCGGTCAGTCGGTCCTGATCAACGGTCATCCCTTCACGATTGTGGGTGTGGGACCGCCGAACTTTATCAGCGCCATCGGCGGTTACAAACCAGGCGTCTTCCTGCCCGTCACCATGGTAGACATCGCCGTTCCGTGGGCCTCTTCCCAGAAGAGGCTGAGCGAACGCAAGACGCTTTGGATGGTCATGATGGCGCGTCTCAAGCCGGGAGTGAGCGTTGCCCAGGCGCAGGCAGCCCTTGAGCCCTGGTGGCATGCGCAGCGCGCCAGTGAATTCACCGCGTACTCGAATGTATCGGCAAGATTCAGGCAGCGCTTCGTCGAAGACTCGCGGATGAAAGTTCTCGACGACTCCAAGGGTTTCTCGATCACCCGGCAGGGCCTGCAATCGCCGCTCATCATCCTGATGTGCATGGCCGGACTGCTGGTGGCCATGTGCGCCATCAACGTGGCAACGCTCCTTCTGTTGCGTGCGGTTGCGCGTGCCCGCGAGATCGCCATGCGCTATGCGCTCGGCTCGGGACGGGGAAGAATCGTTGGCCAGCTGCTTACCGAAGGCCTCCTGCTCGGCATTACCGGTGCGATCGCCGGCCTTGCGCTCGCGCCCATGCTGACCGGCGCGATGACGCGCCTGCTGATCCAGTCCACTCCCGGCTCGGAACCCTATTCTTCTGCCGTGGATATGCGAGTGCTGTTCTTTACCTTGCTGATTTCGGTTACGGTCAGTGTCCTGTTCAGTATTGCGCCCATTGCACACTTCCTGCGCCCTGATCTCGCCGTGACGCTGCGCCAGAATTCCGGCACAGCCTCGATCAGCTCGCAACGCTTCCGCAAGATCGCAGTCGGCGTTCAGATCGCTCTCTGCGTGTTGCTGCTGGGCGGGGCCGGCTTGTTCGTGCGCACTCTCGATAATCTGCGGCGGGAAAACGTCGGCTTCCAGACCTCGAACCTGGTGACCTTCGAACTTGACCCGACAAGCTCCGGTTACAACTCCGTGCGCACGGCGCAGACGATCAAGAACTCGCTGGAGACACTCGAGCGCATTCCGGGAGTGCAGGCCGCGGCAGGTACCACTGATCCCGAACTCTCCGGAGACAGCAGCACCACCAACTTCACTCCGCAGGGATACACGCCGGGTGACGAGGAAAAGGTTGACTTCGAGGCCCCGTCGATCACGCCGCGATACTTCGAAACGCTGCAGCAGCCCATGCTCGCCGGCCGCGACTTCAACGAAGCCGATATCGATGGAAAGCAGCGCGTCGCTATCGTGAACCTCAGCTTCGCGAAGAAGTTTTTCGGGTCGCCGCAGGATGCGCTCGGCCGGCTTCTTTCCGATTCCGGCGCAAAGGCGCAGGCTGACATCCAGATCGTTGGCGTTGTCGGTGATACTCGCCATTCCGACATCCGCACGCCCGTGGGCCCCGCGGTCTACAGGCCTTATCTGCAACTGAAACAGGCCGTTGGACTGCAAATGTATGTGCGTACGAGCCAGGCTCCCAACCAGATGCTGAACGCCGTACGCGAGAGCATTCACAATCTCGATCCTATGCTCGTGGTCGATGGCCTGCGCACCATGCAGGCGCAGATCGACATCAGCGCCGGTGACGAGCGAGCGCTTGCCATCCTCGCCATTGGCTTCTCCGCATTGGCGATGGTTCTCGCTGCCGTAGGTCTCTACGGTGTTCTGGCGTATTCGACCGAACAGCGCACCCGCGAGATCGGCGTGCGCCTTGCGCTCGGCGCACAGCGCAGCGGAGTAGTAGGGCTGGTTATGCGGGAGATGGCAATCATCGCCCTTATAGCCATCGTCGTTGCCATCCCTTCGATAGTGCTGCTGGCGCACTTCTTTCGAACCCTGCTCTACGGCGTGAGCTCCGCGGATCCCGCCACCATGATTGGCGTTCTTGGACTGACTGTGATGATGGTCTGTCTTGCAGCCGTCCTGCCTGCACGTAAGGCCGCGTCGATCAACCCGTCGCGCGCCCTGCGTATCGATTAGGTTTCGGAAGCGGCCCTGTTGCGGGCAGAGAATCAGCCCTGCTCGCAATCCCTTCAACAAGATGGGGCTTCAGCGACGACGGCCCCTCTTGACCTCATTCACCAGCGGAGTTAGCCTGCAGGTACACGGGAAAGGAGGATGATCCAGTCTATGAAATGTTCCGAAAGCGGTAGTTGCAAGACAACACGTGAGGTGACTGAGGCTTAGAGCGCCCTTTGCTCTAGTCCTGGCGATTCCGCACCATTCTCGCCGAGGCCCATTTCCAGCAAGGGTGCCTCAGGTCAAAATAAACAGTTCACCGGTGATCAAGGCCCGCTGCGTCCATCAGGACCGCGGGCCTTTCACATGCCCTCCATAAGTTCGTTTTATTCCGCGCCGCAAACCGGCAAATTTTCCTGTTCGACTAAGCCATCTGCCCTATGAGGCGGTTGGGAAGCTGTGTTTTGATGTTGGGACTTCAAACGTTTCAACAATCGGCGCGTTGAACGTTATCTCCGCATCAACAGTTCACAAAAAACGGATAAATTCTTCTGCTCGAATTGCCGTCCTCGCGATTCGACATCGGTGTCACACATGGTTTTTTAGAAATCAAGCCGTCTTCAAACTTTGCTGTACTGAGAGGAAACACCATGCTTTCTCGCTTCGCGAAGTCTTTGATCGTTTTTGCTTCTATCTGTTTCAGCTGTTCCATTTGGAGCCAGTCCGTCGATACAGGATTTGCAGGAACCGCCACCGATAGCTCCGGCGCCGTTCTGCCCAATGCCACAATCACCATTTCTTCTGCTGCAAATGGCTTCTCCCGTACCGTGAGCACGGGCTCACAAGGTGAATACGAACTCCGCTACCTCAAGCCCGGCAGTTACGACATCCGTGTTTCCGCACCTGGTTTCGGTACCCAGGCAGAGAACGGTGTCGTCCTGCAGATAGGCCAACTCGATAAGCTCGACTTCAAGCTCAGCGCGGCATCCACGCAACAGGTCGTCGAGGTTCAGGCCACGCAGCCGCTGCTGCAGAGCGAAAACGCAAGCCTTGGCGCGGTCATCGGCCCTGAGCGCACACAGAACCTGCCGCTCAACGGACGCAAGTTCGACGACCTCTCCGTGCTCACCCCCGGCGTCAGCGTTTACAACCCCGACGTTCACTCGTCCAGCACCGACGGCTCGACCATCAGCTCGAATGGCGGCCGCTCCACCTGGGGACAGATCAACGTCGACGGCGTGACCATGGTCAACAACCGCCACGCATACGTGAATCTCTATCCGTCGATCGATGCCATCCAGGAGTTCCGCGTACAGACCGGCAACTACTCGTCGGAGTACGGCGGCAGCGCGGGCGCGAACGTCAACATCCAGCTCAAGTCGGGAACGAACGAGTTTCACGGCAGCGCCTTCGAGTTCATCCGCAACGACGCGGTAGACGCGCGCAACTACTTCCTGCCGTCTCCGCTGCCTAAGAACGTGCTCAAGCAGAATCAGTTCGGGGGCACGGTCGGCGGCCCCATCGTCAAGGACAAGACCTTCTTCTTCTTCAGCTATGAAGGCCTGCGGTCCGTGCAGCAGTTCCCGGGCACCGCAATCGTGCTGACAGAGGCGCAGCGCAATGGAGACTTCTCCGCAAGCTCGACGCCGATCATCAATCCCAACACCGGCGCGGCTTACCCAAACAACCAGATCCCCGTCGATCCGGTTGCGAGAAACATCATCGACAACTACATGCCGCTGCCCAACATCGCCAGCAGTAACGGCGGATCGAACTATGCAGGCTCAAGTGAAGGCAATCTGAGCGTGAACCAGTACCTGATTCGCCTCGATCACAAATTCAGCGACAAGGACCAGCTCTTCGTCCACTATGTCTACGCCAACCGCAACTTCCCGACGACTGACCTGAATCCGAATTTCACCTTCACCGGAACCTATCCGATTCACAATGCAGCATTGCAGTACCTGCACATCTTTTCGCCGCAGTTGGTCAACGAGCTTCGCCTCGGCACTGATCTCGAACACGTGCAGCAGCTCAGCACCCGCACCGGGACAGGCTTCACCGTGCAATCGCTCGGCATCAACGGCTACAACGTGGGAGGCCCCAATGGCCGTCCGTTGAAGCCGAATGAAGAAGGCTTCCCGCTGCTCGAAATCTCCGGCTATCTCGGCATGGGCGACGATAAGGCTGCATCGAATCTCGACGACAGCCGCACCTATCAACTCGTCGATACCATGACGTGGACGAAGGGCAAGCACACTCTCGTCTTCGGCGCCGACCTTCGCCACCTGCAGGACAACGCAACAACCAACAACACTCCCTTCGGCGAGATGGACTTCACTTCGGATATCTCGGGCGATCCGGCCGCCGCGTTCATGCTCGGTTATCCGCGTACATCGCTCACGCCGGAAGGTGTGCCGATCACCAAGGCCCGTCAGTGGCGCACGGCTGAATTCTTCCAGGACAACTGGCGCGTCACTCCGAAGCTGACCCTCAACCTTGGCGTGCGTTATGATCTCTTCGCACCGCCGGTCGATATCAACAACGTAAGCCGCACGCTCGACTTCAGCACTCCTGTGCCGACGTTCACGCCTGGTCCCGGCGAGCGCCTCGACCCCATCTGGAGCATCTCCCACAAGGACTTCGGTCCGCGCCTCGGCTTCGCTTACCAGGCAACGCCGACGATGGTGGTGCGCGGCGGATACAGCCTCTCTTACTACGGAGGGCAGTTCGACCACATCAACATCCTGCAGCTCAATCCGCCTACCGCGGGAAGCCTTACGATCACCAATCCCAGCACCGATCCCATCGCGACCATCGAGACGCCGGTACCGGCTGCGCTCTATCCCGCGAACCCTTACTTCAACGCCGTCACGCTGCCGGCGGACCGCAAGCATCCCGATCTTTACCTGCAGACCTATAACCTGACCGTCTCGAAGCAGTTCGGTTCCAACGTGCTCGACATCTCCTACGTCGGCGTGAAGGGAACCAACGAAGACTCGAGCATCAAGAACTTCAACTCGCCTGCCCCGGGTCCGGGTGACATCCAGGCACGCCGCCCCTACAACACCTTCGCCCGCATCCGCTACCAGGATTTCCAGGGCGCGTCGAACTATAACGGATTGCAGACACACTTCGAGCATCGCCTTACGCAGGGCCTCAGCCTGACCGTGGCCTATACGTTTGCCCACGAGCTCGACAACCAGATGTGGGATACGAACGGCGGCGGCTGCGGCTGCCAGAACCCGCGTGATCCGCATGAATGGGCCAGCGGCGTGACCGATCAGCGGCACAACCTCGCCATCGGCTATGTCTGGGCTTTGCCCAGCGCCAAGGTTAATCGTGCACTCGGAGGCGTTATCAACGGATGGACGCTCGACGGCCTCATTCAGGTCGCCAGCGGCAATCCGTATGACATCGAAGAAGCATCGGACACGCAGAACACCGACGGCATGTGGGAGCGCCCGAACGTGGTTCCAGGCCAGAAGCTGACCGTCGATCATCGCAGCATCGACAACTGGTTCAACACCGCCGCATTCACGCCCAGCATTTATGAATACGGCGATTCGCACCGCAACCCGCTGGTCTCTCCGGCCACCCGCGTGCTCAATCTCTCGATCATGAAGGAACTCAAGATGCCCTTCGATGAGAAGCAGAGCCTGCAGGTACGCTTCGAGGCATTCAACGCCTTCAACACGCCGCAGTGGTCCACACCCGATGCCAATCTCGGCGACGGCAACTTCGGCAAGGTTACCTCGACCGCAATCGACAACCGCGAACTGCAGCTGGCTTTGAAGTACTTCTTCTAGCCTGTTGGAACGCCTCCCGGCCATCTTCCTTCGTGGAAGATGGCCTCTTCTTTTTGCCGTCTCAAAATTTGTCATTCCGAGCAAGGCGAGGAATCTGCATGACGGTGCCATTCTGTCGATGCGTCCCGCCGAGGTGCAAACAGGTAGGTCAGGGCTTTAGCCCTGACACAATCATTAAGCAGTGGAGCGGCTTCAGCCGCTGAGGTTCCGCGCATCTACAATGGCAGCCATGCCGAAGTCCGCCGCCAAGACCTTCAAAGCCACGCTCGTCCCGCACGATTCCGCGCTGGGATGGACCATCGTGCGTATCCCTCGAACGAGCAGCGATGAATGGAAGACCACCCGGCATTTCCCGATCAAAGGATCCATTCAGAGCGTAAGTCTCCTGGCGAAAGAACCGTTTGCCTTTCGCTCCTCGGTTTTCCCTGATGGCAAGGGAGGCTTCTTCCTGCTGGTGAGAAAGGACATGCAGAAAGCGGCGAAAGTCACCCTCGGCAGTACCGCCCGTTTCAGCATCGAGCCGGATGAGGAGAAGCGAGAATACGTGATGCCTCCTGAACTCAGCAAGGCTCTTACTGGCGCGGCATCGTTAAAGAAGTGGTTCGAGAAGCTTCCGCCCGGCTTTCGCAAATACGTCGTCAGCAATATCACTGCATCGAAGAGCGCCGAGACAAGGCAGCGCCGTGCCGAACGCATGGCCGAGATCCTGTATTGCATGAAAGAGGCGGAGACCGAACTGCCACCCATCCTCGAGGCTGCCTTTATCAAGACACCAAAAGTCCGCAAGGGATGGGAGCTGATGACACCAATTCAGCGGCGCGGCCATATCTGGGGCATCTTCAATTACCAGAGCCCGGAGTCGCGCCAGAAGCGCACGGACAAGGCGGTCGAGGAAGCCATTCGAATCGCCGAATCCAAATTATGACCATGGTAAAATGACCATGGTCATAATTTCAGGAGCCAACCATGAAGACCATGCCAGCAGGGAAGTTCAAAACGCACTGCCTGTCCGTGATAGACGAGATCTACAACAAGCACGAGGAGATCGTCATCACGAAACACGGCAAGCCCATGGCGCGGGTTGTGCCGCTGAAGCAGAGCCCACCTGCAAAGCTGGACGACATCTTTGGTTTCGCGCGAGGCATGGGGAAGATTACGGGAGACATCGTCTCGCCGGTTGACGATCCCGAAAGCTGGAACTCTGAAAAGTGATCGTTCTCGACACCCACGTAATACTTTGGCTGGCTCTTGAGCCCGATGGTTTGTCGCGTCCCGCAACGGCGGCGATACAGCAGGCGCGTCTTTCCTCGCTGTCAATCCTGATCTCCGGGATTTCTCTCTATGAAATCGCCCGTGCTTCGGAGCGGGGTCGCATCGACCTGCAGAGTTCGACAGAAGCTTTCTTCGAACGGGTGCTTTCAACGCTTACTGTGCGGCCCGTCAGTCCATCGGTTTCCCTTATTGCAGCGAAACTTCCGGCGGCATTTCCGGGCGATCCGGCGGACCGCATCATCGCCGCCACCGCCATCTCCGAAGGCGCTTCCCTGATCACTGCCGACCAGCACATTCGCCGCTCCCGCGCGGTGAAAACCGTTTGGTAATCGCTGTCACATCGCGCGGCCTCAAATCCGCTCTACAATAAATCCATGGAACCCCTCGTAATCGCAGGGCGGGCCTTCCAATCCCGTCTGATTGTTGGAACCGGCAAGTACAAGGATGGCCCTGAGACCCAGGCTGCCATCGAAGCCTCCGGTGCGGAGATGGTCACTGTTGCTGTGCGCCGCGTGAATCTCGACCGCTCCAAGGAATCTCTTCTCGACTTCATTGACCCCGAACGCTACTTCCTGCTGCCGAACACCGCCGGCTGCTACACCGCTGAAGAGGCCATCCGCGCCGCTCGGCTGGGCAGGGAAGTTGGTATCTCCGACTGGGTGAAGATCGAGGTCATAGGCGACCAGGCCACGCTCTACCCCGACGTGCAGGCCACGCTGGAGGCCACCCGCACGCTGGTGAAGGAAGGCTTTACAGTTCTCCCCTATACCTCTGACGATATTGTGTTTGCGCGTCGCCTGATCGATGTTGGAGCAGCCGCCGTCATGCCCCTCGCCGCGCCTATCGGCAGCGGCCTCGGCATTCAGAATCGCGCCACGCTCCAGATCCTGCGGGAGAAGATCACCGAAGTTCCGCTGATCGTCGACGCCGGTGTGGGCACCGCATCTGACGCCGCGTTGGCGCTCGAGATGGGCGCGGACGGAGTACTGATGAATACTGCCATCGCCGCAGCCGCCAATCCGATCCTGATGGCCGAGGCCATGCAGCATGCGGTGATCGCGGGCCGCCAGGCCTACGTCGCCGGACGGATGAGCCGCAAGCTCTACGCTACCGCGAGCTCTCCGCTCGAGGGTATCTCGAAGTAGCCGGGATCGCGATAAAAGCACTCCCCGCCAAGCCGCAAAGGACGCAAAGAAAAGCCGCAAAGTTTTCGAGACTTTGCGGCCTTCGTCTTGGCGGTGAACGTATTTGGGTTCTTCGAGCCGTTAAGCCGGCCTATCCGCCGATGTGAACCATGCTGCGGGAGGGCTTCAGGAAACCGGCTTCGCCGATGTGGTGGCGTGCTTCCTTCTTCGCAACCGTCGATAGGATGTAGTCGGTGAGGTCATCATCACTGCCGCCCCGCCGCATCACTCCGTGGAGATCGTGATCGAACTGCGAGAAGAGGCAGGTCCGGATTTTTCCGTCGGAGGTGAGGCGGATGCGGCTGCACTGTCCGCAGAAGGCCCGCGATACCGGCGCGATGATGCCTATCTCCCCGATGCCGTCGTCGAAGGTATAGCGGAGCGCCGTCTCGCTTGCGGTATTCGGTTCAAGGCGGACCAGGGGGCGCACCTGCGCAAGCTTGTCAAGCAGCTCGTCGACCGGAACTACCGTCTCCGGGCTCCAGATGCGATCTTCTTCGAGGGGCATGAACTCGATGAAGCGCACGATGACGTTCTCTTCGCGGGCGAAATGGGCGAAGGGAACGATTTGGTCGTCGTTGAAGCCGCGCAGCAGCACGCAGTTCACCTTAATGGGACCGAAACCAGCCTGCTTTGCCGCGCGAATACCTCTCAGGACGCGGTCGAAGCTGTCCGGCACCCGCGTGATGCGGGCGAACGTCGCTGGTTCAACCGCATCCATACTGACCGTAACGCGGCGGAGCCCGGCGGTTTTCAGCTTTACCGCATAGTCTTCGAGCAGATGTCCGTTGGTTGTAATGGCGATGTCGAGCGAGTCACCGGCGGGTGTGCGCAACGTGGCCAGCTCGCGAATCAGATCCGTGAGTCCGGTCCGCAGCAGCGGTTCGCCTCCGGTCAGGCGAACTTTATCGATTCCGAGGCCTACGAAGACCCTCACCATCCGCAGGTAATCCGCGATGGGCAGCTCTGGGAACTGCGCGCCTTCATTGCCGGTTCGGCAGTAGACGCACTTATAGTTGCATCGGTCGGTAATCGACACACGCAGGTCGGTAATTGCCCTGCCGTAGCTGTCAGTCAGCACAGCTGTATCTACGGAGGTCTTGGTGAGCGTAGTGGACATCCCTGTTCTCATCGTATTCGATGCGAATGGGAGCGAACAGCTTCAAACCGTCTTGGCGTGCGAGGTCTGGGCGGGAGCTTTAGAGTCGTAAAAACGCCTGTTACAGATCAGGCAGCGGTAGGGGTAGCGCCGCAGGGGTATGTATAGAACATCAAGCCAGCGAAAATGTGACTTTCGCAACGCTTTCTGCTCTAAGCACGATGGGCAATGGAGCCTGGCGTTTGCCATGGAAGGAGGTTTCCCTCTAAAAATTCAAAGTGTCAAAAAAGAACGCTTGATTCACTGTCTCACAGAAACATTTGCAGGTGCAATTGACTCCGGTCAATGAAATCGAGCATCCTCGTTTACCTTGGATGCAATGAAAAGCAAAAGGGAAATCCGAGGCGTTCACCCCCGGGGGCCAAAAGGCAAAGGAGCGCGTTCCGAAGGACGTATGTTCTTATTGTATCTTTCGCTTCCGTTTCAGCGCGATCGCCGGATTCTAAGCTGAAGATTCGGGACTGTCCCGCCAGGTCTGGCCGCAGGTATGGCACGACCATGTCTGTTTGGGCCAGGGAACCGGAACAGGCAGCAGAATAATCGATGCAAGGCCGACCCTGGTATTGATTCCCTCAAAGGTGATATCGAGCGACTGGCAGTGCGGGCACGCGGGCTGCTCGTAATCTTCCTCATCAACCTGGAGCGTAGCTGGAATCGGCTGCGCAAGAATCTCCTCAGCAGTCTCCACGTCGCCGGCCCTCACCTGGAGCCCCACACCGCCTACAACGTTCGACCACTTCCACAACATTCGCACCATATTCTCGTTGCTGAGGGAGGCCTCGATGCCAGCGGATTCGAGGACGGACTTTGCGAGCAGCGCCTCCGGAATCTCGGTAAACTGGCGAATCGTAACCAGGGGCAGCCAGCCGCTTGACTCACTGTCATCGATCAAGGGCGCCGGCATGCCTCGCCGTTCGAACTCTGCCCGCAGGGCCTGCTGTGCCGGCACGGTCAACGTATCGTATGTCAACCCTAGTTCGTTGAGTTCCGGCTCGGAAAGCGCGGCATAGTGCGCTGACAGTCTTTCCAACTCCTGCTCTGGATTCATCGAGTGAACTTTCAGGCTGATCTTACAGATGAGTGGGTGGCCCGAATCCCGGTGCGGATTTCTGCGCCTCTATCTTTTCGACGTTCTGTTCGAGAGAGGCAGCCTGCGGCAGGTAGTCGATGGCCTTGCTGATCAGGGGATCGGCAGCTGTTTTTATCCGGGCGCCCTCGAGCTGTCCGAATTGCGAGGAGAAAATACCGGCCCGAATGTTGTTCCTCAGCCAATCGGTGTTTTCCGCCAGTTGCTGGTCGGTCCAGGCGATGCTGCGTCCTGAGAGATAGCTCTTGAATTCGGCCAGTACACCGCTGTCCACCTGGAAGTCCTTCGTGATGGACTGGTTCGCAAGATAGTGGGCGGCGAAATGCACGAAGATGTCGTGCGCCAGCATGACCTGCTGGAAGCGGTTGAGCCGGGGCGTGGGAAGCTGCACATCCGGGGTGATTCCCCCTCCGCCGTACTCGGTACGGCCGGAATCCGTCAGCTTGACCTCGCGGTTCCCATCCTCCTTCGGCTTTTCACGATCGAAGTAATAGTCGAGCAGGGAAAGACCGTCGTAGCTGCGCTGGATCAGCCTACCGCTGGGCGTGTAATAGTGATAGGTCGTCAGCACCAATGCCGTGTTATCCGACATGGGGAACATGCTCTGCACGAGCCCTTTTCCGAATGTCGTTTCACCGACGATCAGGGCGCGGTCGTGATCCTGCAGCGCTCCGCTTACAATCTCAGCCGCCGACGCGGTGCCGCGATTGACGAGAACGACGATGGGATAGTTCCTGCCTCCGTTGCCGTGGGTCGCGCGAAAGATCTCTTCCGGCAGAGCGCGGCCACGTTGTGAGACCACGACCTGACCCTTCTGCAGAAATTTGTCGCAGGTGGCAACCGCCTGGACAACGATGCCGCCAGGGTTGTTGCGCATGTCGAAAATAAGGCCCTTCAGGCCGGGACCGAAGCTGTTGAGCGCATCGGACATCTCGCGCCCTGTCGTCTCCTGGAACTGTGACAGGTGGATATATCCGATACCAGGTCGAATCTCTTCCTTCAGGTCAACACTGGGCTGGGAGATCTCGGCGCGAATGAGGTCGACGGTAAAAGGCTGGTCTTTGCCTTCCCTGGAAAGCGTAACCCCCACATGGGTTCCGCGCGCTCCCTTGAGCATCGCCGAGGCATCGTCGACTGTAATGCCTGCCGTCGATTTTCCATCCACGGCAACCAGCTTGTCTCCGGGACGGATTCCCGCGCGGAAGGAGGGCGTGCCTTCATAAGGCGTGATCACGGTTATAGCGCCGTCTTCCTGGCCGATCATGATGCCGACGCCGTAGTATTCGCCGCGCTGTTCGTCGAGGCGGCGGGCGTACTCGACCGGATCGAGAAAGGTCGAATGCGGATCAAGCGTCCGCAGCATGCCGGGAATCGCGCCGTCGTAGATGGCCTTGTCGCCGTTCAGCGGTTCAGCATAATTCTGCTCGACTACGCTATAGACTTCGGCAAACGATCTGAGACTTTTATGTGCCTGGGATTCTTCCTTCTCAGACTGCGCGCCGACGCGATCGCAGATGAGCACCCCCGCGAGGCCGCAGGCCGTGAGGAAGACAAGAAGAGAAAAGACCGTACGCCGGGCATAGTGTGGCATTGTCAAAGCCTCACCTCGAATCTGGCGCTGAGTATAGCAAACGCAGCCGCTGGTCCGCGTTTGCTAGCTGTGGTATTCGTCGGACCCGCGCTTGAGGTAGCTGCCGTACAGTCCCAGGATGACTGCGGCGGTAAATGCCAGGACGTTGTAATAGAACATTGGGTGCAGCAGGTGCGGAGAGTAAGTCAGATCCTGACCGGACCACAGAAGCAGAAGGACCGAGAAGAAGCCGAACTGACCGGAGATAACCTGCAGGACTAGTCCCCACTGGCGGCGCTTCATCACGTTTTCTACGTCGTCGGGCGTCATATTCTGCTCGTCCATCGGGATGCTCAGGTTGGCCATGTTGCGCGTCTCTCTCCTTGCAGATTACAGAACCGGGATATCGGGGCGAAAATCTATGCCAGCCATTAAATCATGAAACTTAGATACTTGTGACCGTCTCCCGGTTTTCTTTCGCCTTCCTTCTAACGAAGGAAGGGCGTCACGGTCTTGCCGGACGCCCTTCGTTTTTGTCTTGCCTGCCACAGCGGCTACGCGGACTGCAGGAATGCTACCGATTGCAGGCCGGTGACCTCGAAACGCTTGCGGCAGCGAATGTTCTTGCAGGCGGCCATATCGTCTTTGCGGACCATGTAAGACTGCGCTTTTGCAAAACGGGCGCGGTCGCGGTCGTCGGCGTGCCGCGGCAGCGCGTTTTTCTTACGCCGGACCAGCCAGCCCAATTCATATTCCTCAGCCTTGCCGCAGTGCGGACAGGTAAGGGTGTGCTTCCGCTGTTCGGATCTCTCATCAAAAAAGTCACGCTCTTCCATGCCGGGCCAACCTCCATCTTTGTAACACCTTATTCTATGGAGAGAACGACCGTGCGGGAAGTGTTAGGGTTGGTCCAAGCGACAAATCCATGCCCAAGAAACGCCCTAAAAAGAAGACATTTTCCGCGGTGAAGGCTGTTAAGGCCAACGCCCGGGAGCGAGTCGGCCAGCCCAAAGCCGAGCGCGTGATTGCCGAAGTGCCGCGCGAGCAGAAGCGGAAGAGCAAGCACAAGGAGACACTTACAGATCTGCTGCGGGCTGAAGAATAGGAATTTACTTCGGGATTCGCGGTGCAGGGCGTATCCTCGGATGACGGTTATTCCGTCCGTCCGGGACGCTTCTATCCCTATTCGGCTCCCTCGTTCCTGGTGTTCTTCGGTTTCGAGTCTGCTCCACACCCCCCACACGCTAAAGAAACGAGAAACCATGCGCTCCGAACTGGTTTATTCCGCCGGCACCAGAATCCCGAACCGTTTTTTACTTTCGACGGTCGCGATCATGGCTGTCCGCAAGCTGCACGTGAACAGCACCCGTATTGAGGAAACAGCAAATCGTGTCTTCACCGACCTGGCAGGTGGTACCTTCACCGATGTCACCATGCCGCAGCTGAAACCTCAGCCTCTCGTTGATTCCGTCCTGGTTTCCGTCGCCGCATAGTTGATTCCCGCTTCGTCGGGCGATCTATACTCAGGCGATGAGTCAGCACTTCCTGAACATGATCCGTAAAGGGCAAACCGCGGAGATTGCCTCGGCTGTCGAGGAATCTCCCGAGCTTGCCCTCGCCCGCGATCCGCAAGGCGTGTCGGCATTGATGCTGGCCGTCTATACCGGACAGCCCATGATCCGGGACTTTCTCCTTGCCAAATGCGGCGACCTCGACATCTGGGAGGCAGCGGCCGTTGGCGACAGCCATCGCCTGCATACGCTGATCGCTTCAGATGCGATGATGGCCCGCGAAGTCTCCGGCGACGGCTGGCCCCCGCTGCACCTGGCTGCGGCTTTTGCCGATGCGGACACGGTGACCCTGCTGCTTGAACACGGAGCACACATTCACCAGGTTTCGCACAATCCCTTACGCAACCACGCGCTCCATGCCTGTATCGCGTTGAACGGATCCATTGACTCGGTGCGTGTTCTGATCGATGCTGGCGCCGATGTCAATGCGACCGCCGCAGGTGGATATTCCCCGTTGCACCAGGCTGCTGCTTCCGGCAAGAGTGAAGTGGTGCGTCTGTTGCTGCGCCACGGCGCGAAGAAAGATACAACCTGCGACAAGGGCAAGCTGCCGGTCGACTACGCGCGCGAGAGAAATCATCTCGACGCGGCTGCGCTGCTGGTTTGAAGGTAGCTGAACCTTGCATGTGATCTAACGCCTGCCTGGGCGCAGCCTCAGCTAACATGGAGGCGCTTGCCAACGCTTATATCGAGTGCGTCCTATGCGGAAGGTCCAGTACGGGGTGGCCGTCAGCTTGGACGGCTATATTGCGGGTCCAAATGGAGAAACAGACTGGATCAAGATCGATCCAGAGATTGATTTCTCCGCGATCTGGGCACAGTTCGACACCCTGCTGATGGGTAGAAAAACCTATGAGGCCGCGATGAAAAGGCTCGGGCGCGCAGCTTTTAGCGGGAAGGTTGTTTTCGTCTTTTCAAAGCATCTGGAGCCGCAAGGACATCCCGGCGTGACAATTGTTTCGGATCTAACCAGTTCATGGATACGGTCTCTGAAAAGCCAGCCGGGCAAGGACATTTGGCTGATGGGCGGCGGGACGGTCTTCCGGCATTTGCTCGACCTTGGCGAGGTGGATTCGATAAGCGTCACAATCCTCCCGATTCTCCTCGGTGAAGGAGTGCCGCTGATGCCGCCTCCTTACAAGCCGGCCACGCTCGCGCTTTCAGCGCATCGCGTCTACAAATCTGGCACCATTTCGGGCATTTACGAGATCAGTAAATAGCACTAGCAGGTGCCCGCCAGGGCCGCGAAGCGTCAACGGTCAGGCGCCGATCCAGCGCAGGATGAGCCCGGCGATAACTCCGCCAATGGCCGGTCCGAAGACGGGAATCGGAGCATAGCGAAAGTCCGACCCGCCTTTGCCTGCAATGGGCAGTATCGCATGCGCGAGGCGCGGGCCGAAATCGCGCGCGGGATTCATCGCATAGCCGGTTGTGCCTCCCAGCGACAGCCCGATACCCCAGACCACGCAGCTTACGAGATAGGGTGAAAGCCCTGCGGCAGCTCCGGTTGTCAGCACAAGCTTCGAGCTGATGGCGCCGATGACCACGATCAAGGTAGCAGTGGCGATGATCTCGCTCAGCAGATTCGCTGCGTACGAGCGGATCGCCGGGCGGGTACAGAAAACTCCAAGCTTTGCACCTGCGTCGTCGGAGACCTTCCAATGCGGCAGGTAGTGCAGCCATACCAGAACCGCTCCGGCAAAGCCGCCCGCGAGCTGCGCCAGGGCGTAGGGAAGCACCTTGCCGAAGCCGCCGCCCTTGACCCCCATGGCGAGGGTAATAGCCGGGTTCAGGTGTGCGTCAGTGCTGCCGAAGAGATTGGCTGTGAATATGCCGCAGAGCACGGCAAAGGCCCAGGCTGTGGTGATGGCCAGCCATCCGGCGTCTTCGGCCTTCGAGCGTTTGAGCAGCACGCCTGCCACCACGCCGTCGCCCAGCAGGATCATGACCAGGGTGCCGGCAAACTCGCCCAGCTCGGGCGAACGGGGAACGATCATGCCGCACCGCCGGGAAGATAAGCTTCAGCGAGTAGCCGGAAATCGGCCAGCTGGGCTGCGAGCCAGTGCTGATCTTCGCTAAGTTCCGAAGTCATGAGCATTGCCACGTCTTCGGCCATGGCAAGCGCAGCCGAGGTGTTAAGGAACAGCGCCCGGGTGCGCCGGGCAAGGACGTCTTCGACCGTGCGAGCCATCTCCTCCCGCACCGCCCATACGACCTCGGCGGCGATGTAAGGGAGATCGGGGTGGAGCTGGCGTTCGAGGCTCGGATTCTCGTCGATCAGGCGATGAATCTTCTCTGCATCCGAACCGTAGACGAGGAAATGATTAAGATGCGTTGTATCAGATGGATACCCATGGATCTTCAATTCGTGGGTGAGGCATTTGCGTTCTTCGAGACTGCCGAGGTTGATGGCATGATCGACGCAATCCTCGGCCATGTGCCTGTAGGTGGTCCACTTGCCGCCGACGATGGTCAGCAGCCCGCTGCTTTCGATGTGGATCGTGTGGTCGCGGGAGAGCGCAGAGGTCTTGGAGCCCATCCCGGCTTTTACCAGTGGCCGGATGCCCGTGTAGACGCTGAGAATGTCTTCCCGGAGCGGCGGACGGCTCAGATATTGTCCGGCGGTTTCGAGCACGAATTCGATCTCCTGCTCCAGCGGCCGCGGCTCGTAGGAAGGGCTGTCGATCGCTGTATCTGTCGTACCGACCACGGTGTGTTCGTGCCAGGGGATGGCGAACATCACGCGGCCGTCGCTGGTATGCGGAACCATGATGGCCGAATCGCCACGCAGGAACGATCGCTCGAAGACAAGATGGATGCCCTGGCTGGGCGCGACCATCGGCTCGGCTGACGGGTCGGAGAGCCTGCGGGTTTCGTCGGTGAAGATGCCAGTTGCGTTGATGACGACCCGGGCAGGGATATGAAAGGTGCCGCTGCCGGAGGAGCGGTCGACCACTTCGACTCCTGAAACAAAGCCGTCCTCGCCCCGTGGAATCGCCGTGACCTCGGCGTAGTTGAGCAGCGTCGCGCCGTGGTCGGCAGCCGTCATAATCAGGTGGATGAGCAGGCGCGAGTCGTCGAACTGGCCGTCGTAATACATGACGCCGCCGCGCAATCCATCGGTGCGGATCGTCGGCAGGCGCTCCAGGGTCTCTTCGCGCGAGAGAATGCGCGACTTGCCGAAGCCGTAGCGTCCGGCGAGCAGGTCGTAGACCTTCATCCCAATGCCGTAAAACGGAGCTTCCCACCATTCATAGTTGGGCACGACGAAGGCCAGGTCATGAACCAGGTGCGGCGCGTTGCGGCGCAGGATGCCGCGTTCTTTGAGCGCCTCCATAACCAGAGTGATGTTGCCTTGCTCGAGGTAGCGCACGCCTCCGTGAATGAGCTTGGTGCTGCGGCTGGAAGTCGCCTTGCCGAAGTCTTCGCGCTCGAGCAGCAGGGTTGAGAAGCCGCGCGTGGCCGCGTCCACCGCGACACCTGCGCCGGTGGCGCCTCCTCCGATAATGACAATGTCCCACGGCGTGGTGCGAGTGCGCAGGTTCTCGAGCATCTGTTCGCGCTTCATTCGGTCTCCCATCGTTTGGCGCGTTCCACTGCGTTCTGCCAGCGCTCGCGGGAGGCCTTGACGCTGGCACGGGCCATCTCGGGCTCGAAGCGTTGTTCGGGCTCGCGCAGTTTTACGATCTCTGCGGGACTCTCCCAGAAGCCGGTCGCGAGACCGGCCAGATAGGCCGCCCCCAAGGCGGTGGTTTCGATGACGCTCGGGCGAAGTACAGGGATACCGAGCAGTCCGGCCTGAAAGTGCATAAGAAGGTCATTGGCCGCCGCGCCGCCGTCGACGCGCAATTCGCTGGCTTCGCCCCCGGTGTCTTCATCCATGGCGGAGAGTGCGTCAGCGACCTGGAAGGCGATGCTTTCAAGGGCGGCCCGGGCGATGTGTCCGGGTTGGGTGCTGCGGCGCAGCCCGATAAGCAGTCCGGCGGCATGGGGATCCCAGTGCGGCGCTCCGAGGCCGACAAAGGCGGGTACGAAGACGACGCCGTCGGTATCCGTGACACTGGCGGCCAGAGACTCCACTTCAGATGACGTGCGGATCAGTCGCAGGTTGTCGCGCAGCCACTGCACCACCGCACCCCCGATGAAGATGCTGCCTTCGAGAGCATACTCGCGCTTGCGCTCTGTGCTGCAGATAAGGGTGGTGACCAGTCTCTTTTTCGAGAGCAGAAATTTTTCGCCTATGTTCTGCAGCAGGAAGCAGCCGGTGCCGTAGGTGTTTTTTGCCTGTCCCGGGGTGAGGCAGAGCTGGCCGAAGAGCGCGGCCTGCTGGTCACCCGCGATCCCTGCGATTTCAACCGACCCCAGGCCGAGCGTGGTGGTGACGCCTCCGAGCTTTTCGCTCGACCAGACGACTTCAGGCATCATGCTCTCCGGGATGTCGAGCAGCCTGAGAAGATCGGTATCCCATCGGCCTTCCACGATGTTGTAGAGCAGGGTGCGTGAGGCGTTGGTCTGGTCGGTGACATGGCGGCTGCCGCTGGTCAGATTCCAGACCAGCCAACTGTCGACGGTTCCGAAGGCCAGCTTGCCGGCTTCGGCGCGCTGTCGTGCTCCGGGCACATTGTCGAGGATCCAGGCGATCTTCGTGCCTGAGAAATAAGGATCGATGAGCAGCCCGGTCTTTTCGCGGATGCTCCGCTCGGCACCCTCCCGATTCAGCCGGTCGCAAAGGGAAGCGGTGCGGCGGTCCTGCCAGACGATGGCGTTATAAACCGGCTTGCCGGTCTCGCGGTCCCAGACAATGGTCGTTTCACGCTGGTTGGTAATGCCGATGGCTGCGATATCGCGAGGCCGGAGCTGGGCGCGGCCCAATACCTCGATCGCGCAACCGAGCTGCGAAGTCAGGATGTCGAAGGGGTCGTGCTCCACCCAGCCCGGTTTGGGATAAATCTGCCGGAATTCCTGGCGGGCTTCCGCATGAACCTTACCGTCATGGGTGAAGAGGATGGCCCGCGAGCTGGTGGTTCCCTGGTCAAGCGCGAGGATGAAGGACATGAGTAGCTGTCTTACATATTTGCAATGGAGATGGCAAGTGGCCCACAGGATTTAGGAGGCAGGCAGATTTCCAGACATCTATATAGCGCGGGTCTCCCATCTAAAACCCGCATGTTGTCTCGCAGGGTGAGCTACAGTTTTTGGAATGATAACCTTATGGTGTTGTTACGAAACAATCTGAACCGCTCATCCGTCCAACTGCAAAAGGCCATCCGACTGGTATAGCTGACGCAGGTTGATGCCAACGCTGAATCCCTGTCCTGAGCCGAGCAGGCACCGCCTGACCGGACAAGATATTTTAAATTTTGTGAATTGGCGCCGCGAAAGCGCGTCTTTACTAAAGCCTTCTGACGGTGCAAGACGACACAATGGAACAGAAACCGCCCGGTACACCCGTCCCCCCCGATCATCAACTGCCTTCCTCTGTGGAAGCGCCTCCACCACCAAAGAAAAAGAGCCGGCAGTGGCTATGGATTGTTCTCCTGCTGGGTTTCGCTTTGATCCTCGTTCTGGTGCTGCGTCACCATGGCGACTCGGAGAAACAGGCCGGCGGCAAGCAGGGCGGTGGCGGCAGGGGGCACGGCTTCCAGGGGCCGGTCACGCTGACTACAACGACCGCGAAAAAAGGCGATATCGGCGTTTATCTGGATGCCATCGGAACGGTCACGCCTGTCTATACCACCACGCTCTACAACCAGGTGACTGGCGTTATCACGAAGGTCTATTACCGTGAAGGTCAGTCGGTGCGGAAGGGCGATCCGCTGGTGGAGATCGATCCCCGGCAGTATGCTGCGCAGGTAGACGTCGCGGCGGGAACGCTCGAGCGCGACCAGGGCGTGCTGGCACAGGCGCAGATGGACCTTGAGCGCTACCAGGCTGCGTGGGCGAAGAACGCGATTCCCAAGCAGACGCTTGACGACCAGGAAAAGCTCGTTCTGCAGGACCAGGGACTGGTGAAATCCGACCAGGGCACGCTCGAATACGACAAAGTGCAGCTGAGCTATACGCACATTGTTTCGCCGATCAACGGCAAGGTGGGCCTGCGTCTGGTTGACCCGGGCAACCTGGTGCAGTCGAGCGGTTCGACAGCTCTTGCCGTGGTTACTCAGATGAATCCCATCACCGTGGTCTTCACCATCGCGCAGGATCATCTCAGCGACATCATTTCGCACATGCGCGGGACGGCGTTGACCGTCGATGCCTACGACCGGTCGCAGGAGAAGAAGCTCTCAACGGGCAAGCTGCTGGCTCTCGATAACCAGGTGGATACGACCACGGGCACCATCAAGTTGCGCGCGCAGTTCGACAACAGTAAAGAAGTCCTTTACCCGAACGAGTTCGTAAACACGCGCCTGCTGGTCGAAACCCAGCACAACATGACGCTGATTCCGTCGAATATCGTGCAGCACAACGGCGATGTGGCCTTCGTGTACGTGATCAAGGACGGCGTGGCCAAGATGCAGAAGGTCACCGAGGGCACGACGGACGCGGGACAGACAGCCGTGGAAGGCGTCGAGCCCGGCGATGTATTGGCTTCGAGCAGCTACGAGAAGCTGCAGGATGGCTCGAAGGTAGTCATCTCGAAGAAGCCTGTTCCCAAGAGCACAAGTGAGAGCGACGCACCGTGAGTCCGTCGCGCCCATTTATTCTGCGGCCGGTGGCAACCTCGTTGCTGATGGCCGCGATCCTGCTTGCCGGTCTGGTTGCCTTCACGCAGTTGCCTATCTCGGCGCTGCCTGAGGTCGACTACCCGACGATTCAGGTCCTCACGTTCTATCCGGGCGCGAGTCCTGAGGTCATGGCGCAGACCGTAACGGCTCCGCTCGAACGCCAGTTCGGCGAAGTGCAGGGCCTGAGCCAGATGACCTCGACCAGCTCGGGCGGCACGTCGGTGATCGTGCTGCAGTTCAACCTGTCTGAGAATATCGACGTCGCCGAAGAAGAGGTGCAGGCCGCCATCAACGCCGGGCAGAGCTTCCTGCCATCGGTGCTGCCTACTCCTCCTGTTTACAGCAAGACCAATCCTGCAGACGCCCCGGTCCTGACGATGGCCATTACGTCAGACACGATGCCGCTTTCGCAGGTGGAAGATCTCGTCGATACGCGTCTGGCTCCGAAGATCTCGCAGCTCAGCGGCGTCGGTCTTGTAAGCATCAGCGGCGGGCAGAAGCCCGCGGTGCGCATCCAGGTGGACCCTGCCCAGCTCGCCTCCTATGGCATCAACATGGAGGATGTGCGCACGGCCCTCACCGATGCCAGCACGAACACCGCGAAGGGCAACTTTGACGGCTCGCACCAGGATTTCCAGATCGATGCGAACGATCAGCTGCAGACCAGCGCCGACTACAAGAAGGTAGTCATTGCGTATCGCAATGGCGCACCTGTCTTCGTAAAAGATGTCGCCAACGTTGTCGACGGTGTCGAGAACAGCAAGCAGGCTGCGTGGATGAACAACACGCCGGCTGTCGTCCTCAACGTACAGAGGCAGCCGGGCGCGAACACCATCAGCGTGGTCAAGAGCATCAAGAAGCTGATGCCGCAGCTGCAGGCGAACCTGCCCGCGGGCATCAAGGTCACCACGCTCACCGATCTTACGACCTCGATCCAGGCATCGGTCGACGACGTCGAGTTCGAACTGATGCTGACCATTGCGCTGGTCGTGATGGTGATCTTCCTCTTCCTGAGGAATATCTACGCCACCATCATTCCCAGCGTGGCCGCGCCGCTGTCACTGATCGGCACCTTCGCCGTGATGTACATGCTCGGCTACTCGCTCGACAACCTGTCGCTGATGGCATTGACCATCTCAACAGGTTTCGTCGTTGATGACGCGATCGTGATGATCGAGAACATCTCGCGTTATCTCGAAGAGGGCGATCCGCCGATGGAGGCCGCGCTCAAGGGCGCAGGGCAGATCGGCTTCACCATCGTTTCGCTGACGGTTTCGCTGATCGCCGTGCTCATCCCCTTGCTTTTCATGGGCGATGTCGTGGGCCGTCTCTTCCGCGAGTTCGCAGTGACGCTGGCGGTAACGATCGTGATCTCGGCGGTGGTTTCGCTGACTCTTACGCCAATGATGTGCTCGCGCATTCTGCGGCACAATCCCGAAGCAACGCAGGGACGTTTCTACCGGGCTTCCGAGAACGTCTTCAATGCGATGATCCGCTTCTACGGGCGGACGCTCAGCTTCGTGCTTCGCTACCAGACGATCACGCTGCTGGTAGCGCTGGCAACGCTGGTGCTGACCGTTCTGATGTATATCGCGATCCCGAAGGGCTTCTTCCCGGTGCAGGATACCGGCGTGATCCAGGGTATCTCGCAGGCTCCGCAGTCGATTTCCTTCCCGGCGATGGCTGATCTTCACAAGCAGCTTGCGAAGATTATCCTGGAAGATCCGGCGGTCGAGAGTCTCTCTTCCTTTATCGGCGCGGACGGTACCAACACCACGCTGAACAGCGGACGCTTCTCCATCAACCTTAAGCCGAAAGATCAGCGCGACCTCAGCGCCTCCGATGTGATTCGCAGGCTGCAGAGGAACCTCTCCGGCATAAAGGGGATAACCCTTTATATGCAGCCAGTGCAGAACATCACGGTAGACGATCGTGTAAGCCGCACCCAGTATCAGTACTCGCTCGAAGACCCGGATATCAACGAACTGAACGAGTGGACCAACCGCTTCGTCGACAGACTAAAGAAGATCCCAGAACTTGAAGACGTCGCGACCGACCAACAGACCGGAGCCAGCGCTGTCTCCCTGATGATCGACCGCATCACGGCATCGCGCCTCGGCGTCGCGCCTGCGACCGTGGACAACACCCTGTATGACGCTTACGGCCAGCGCCAGATCAGCACGATGTACACGCAGTTGAACCAGTATCACGTGATCCTTGAAGCGAAGCCGCAGTTTCAGCAGGATCCGGCGCAGTTGAACAAGCTGTTCATCCAGTCCGGTGCCTCGACAGGAACCAGCGGCCCCGGAGCCTCGACCTCCTTTGCTGCTTCTGGCTCTGCGTCGGCAGGCTCGAACGCAACGACCACTTCTGTGCAGTACACGCCGTCGTCTGACGTACTGACACCGCCGACCCGTGCGCTTTCCGGCACGAGTTCGTCTACGGCAAGTCCGACTCTCACCAGTTCTTCAGTGGGAGGTATCAACGCGGTGCCGCTCGGCGTCTTCGCGCAGATGTCGAAGACGACGGAAGCTCTCTCGATTGCACACCAGGGCCAGTTCCCAGCGGTGACGGTGTCGTTCAACCTTGCTCCGGGCGCATCGCTCGGAACAGCGATCGATGAGATCACCAAGGTCCAGAAGGATATCCACTTCCCGCCAAGCCTGCAGGCAGACTTCCAGGGAACTGCCGCCTCGTTCCGCAACTCGCAGTCGAACGAAGCAATCCTGATTCTGGCCGCTCTGGTCACGGTGTACATCGTGCTCGGTGTGCTTTATGAGAGCTTCATTCACCCGATCACGATTCTTTCCACGCTGCCTTCGGCCGGTGTGGGAGCGCTGCTCGCGCTCATGCTCTTCCACCAGGATCTGAGCGTGGTGGCCATCATCGGCATCATCCTGCTGATCGGTATCGTGAAGAAGAACGGTATCATGATCGTCGACTTCGCGCTCGAAGCCGAGCGCGATCACGGGAAGACCTCGACCGAGGCGATCTACGAGGCCAGCCTGCTGCGCTTCCGCCCGATCATGATGACCACCATGGCGGCGCTGCTGGGCGGCGTGCCTCTGGCGCTGGGCAATGGCATCGGTTCGGAGCTGCGCCGTCCGCTGGGTATTTCGATGGTCGGCGGTCTGCTGCTGAGCCAAATCCTGACCCTTTACACGACTCCGGTTATCTACATCTTCTTCGATAACCTGGGCCGCAGAATCTCCGGCAAGCCGGTGGATCGCAGCCTGCCGCCGAAAGTGGAGGATGTTCACCACCCATGAACATCTCCGCCCCATTCATTCGACGCCCCGTAGCCACCACGCTGCTGACCATTGCCGTGGCGATTGCGGGCGCGGTCGGATTTACCGTGTTGCCGGTTTCACCGCTGCCGCAGGTGGATTTCCCCACCATCTCGGTGCAGGCGTCGCTGTCGGGCGCCAGCGCGGAGATCATGGCTTCCTCGGTTGCCACGCCGCTTGAGCGCCAGTTCGGCCATATCGCCGGCGTGACGGAGATGACCTCGTCGAGCCAGCTCGGCAGCGTCAGCATCAATATTCAGTTCGATCTGAACCGCAACATCGACGCCGCGGCGCGCGACGTCGAAGCCGCCATCAACGCGGCGCGCAGCTACCTGCCCACCAATTTGCCGGGCAATCCGACTTACCGCAAGGTCAACCCGGCCGATGCGCCGATCATGATCATCGGCCTCACCTCCGATGTATATGACCGCGCCAAGCTGTACGACGAAGCCTCGACGGTGATGGAGCAGAAGCTCTCGCAGGTGCAGGGCGTCGGCCAGGTGGTCGTCGGCGGCGGCGCGCAGCCCTCGGTGCGTGTCGAGGTCAATCCCACGCTGCTGAACAGCATGGGCCTGACGCTGTCGAGCATTCAGTCGATTCTCAGCGTACAGAACTCAGATCTTGCACGTGGACAGATCTCCGACGGCAAGCACAGCTACGACATCATCACGAATGGCCAGATGCGCCATGCCGACCAGTATGCGCCGCTTATCGTCGGCTATCACAACGGCCATGCTGTGCGTCTCTCCGATGTTGCCGAGGTCATCGACTCCACTTCAGACGTGCGCAATGCCGGATATCTGAATGGAAAGATTTCGATCCCGATCATCATCTTCCGCCAGCCGGGCGCGAACATCATTCAGACGGTTGACCGTATCCGTGCGTCGCTGCCGTTCCTGAAGGCGACGATCCCGCAGGGAATCGAGATGACCGTGGTGATGGACCGCACCACGACCATCCGCGCCTCGGTTACGGACGTCGAGCGATCGCTGATTATCTCGATCGTGCTGGTGATCTTCGTCGTCTTTATCTTCCTGCGCTCACCGCGTGCGACGTTGATTCCGAGTGTTGCCGTTCCCGTATCGCTGATCGGTACGTTTGCCGTGATGTACCTGCTCGGCTTCAGCCTCGACAACCTGTCGCTGATGGCGCTGACCATCTCGACCGGCTTCGTGGTGGATGACGCGATCGTGGTGATGGAGAACATCACGCGCCACCTGGAAGACGGCATGAAGCCGTTTCCCGCGGCGCTGAAGGGTGCAAAGGAGATCGGTTTTACCGTCTTCTCCATCAGCGTGTCGCTGGTGGCGGTGTTCATTCCCATTCTGATGATGGGCGGCATCGTCGGCAGGCTTTTCCGCGAGTTTGCCGTGACGCTTTCGACCGCGATCCTGGTATCGATGGTCATTTCGCTGACCACCACGCCTATGATGTGCGCGCATCTGCTGAAGGCGCACGACAATGAACGGCATGGGCGCCTTTACCAGTGGAGCGAAAAGTTCTTCGACGGCATGCTCTTCGGCTATCGCAAGAGCCTGGAGTGGGTGCTTGAGAATCCGGGCCTCGTGCTCGTCATTCTCTTCATGGTGGTTGCGCTGAACGTGGTGCTGATTGCGAAGATTCCGAAAGGCTTCTTCCCGCAGCAGGATACGGGTGCGCTTGTCGGTGGCATTCAGGGCCCGCAGGACGCCTCTTTCCCGATCATGGATAAGTCCATCAAAGCGCTCGTCGGGGTGGTGAAGAAAGATCCGGCGGTCGCCAACGTGATCGGTTACGTTGGCAAAGGCAACGGCGGCTTCATGTATGTCGCCCTCAAGCCGCTGGACCAGAGAAAGATCGGGGCTGCAGAAGTTATCAATAGACTGCGACCCAAGATGAACCGTCTGCCCGTTGCCCAGGCCTTTCTGCAGGCAGCGCAGGATATCCGCATCGGCGGCCGCGGCAGCAACGCGCTGTACCAGTACACACTGCAGGGAGATAGCTTCAGCGATCTCGCTCACTGGGGACCGATTCTTCTGGCGGAGATGAAGAAGCTCCCGGGCCTGCAGGACGTGAACACCGACATGCAGAATGGCGGCCTGAGCGAATACCTGGACTACGACCGTGCCACGGCGGCGCGTCTCGGTATTACGACGACCGGTATCAACTCTGCGCTGTACTCGGCCTTTGGGCAGGAGCAGGTGTCGCTGATCTATACCGAGTTGAACCAGTACTACGTGGTGATGGAAGTCGCACCGCCGTACTGGCAGACCCCGGAGGGTCTGAAAGACATCTATCTCAACACGGCAGGCACGCCGACAGGCACAATTCCGCTGGCCGCAATTACAAAAGCAGAGCAGACGACAACTCCTTTGCAGTTAGCGCATACCGGCCTGTTTCCATCCACGACGATCTCGTTCAACCTTGCCCCGAATGTTTCGCTGAGCCAGGCTACGGAGCGTATCCAGGAGATGCAGGACAAACTGGGAACGCCGCAGAGCATTCACGGTCAGTTCTCGGGAACGCTACAGGCATTTCAGCAATCGCTCAGTACTGAGCCAATGCTGATTCTCACGGCTCTGCTGGCGGTCTACATCGTGCTTGGCATCCTGTACGAGAGCCTGGTGCATCCGCTTACGATTCTTTCGACTCTGCCTTCGGCCAGTGTCGGCGCGGTGCTGGCGCTGATGCTGTTCGGGGTCGACCTGAATGTGATCTCGATCATCGGCATCATCCTTCTTATCGGTATCGTGAAGAAGAACGCCATTATGATGATCGACTTTGCCCTGCAGGCAGAGCGCGAGCAGGGAATGACGACGGATAAGGCGATTTTTGAGGCTTGCATGCTGCGCTTCCGCCCGATTCTAATGACGACCATGGCGGCTCTGTTCGGTGCGCTGCCTCTGGCCTTTGGAACGGGAACGGGGTCGGAGCTGCGCAGGCCACTTGGCATCACGATTGTCGGCGGCCTCATTATGAGCCAGCTGCTGACGCTTTACACGACGCCGGTCGTTTACCTCTTCCTTGATCGCCTGCGCCTGCGTGTGATGGGCAAGCATCATGACACCTTCCATCCGGCGACGGGGGACCTTGGATGATGGACGCGGCTACTGATCGAAACGGAAAGCTCTGTATGAAGCGAACGAAACAACAAGCGGCATCGGCCTTTTGCCTGGGACTTGTGGCTTTGCTGGCCGGGTGCAATGTCGGGCCCAAATATCGTCCTCCCTCGGCGCCCGCCCCGGTGGCTCCCGCCTACAAGGAAACGCCTGCCAATTTTCAGGATGCTGACGGCTGGAAGGTGGCCAACCCCAACGACGCGATGCTGCGCGGCAAATGGTGGGAGATTTACAACGAGCCTGAACTCAATTCGCTCGAAGAACAGCTCAACATCAACAACCAGAACATCAAGGTCTACTTCGAGAATTACATGGCCGCCCGCGCCATGACTCGCCAAGCTAAGGCTCAGTACTGGCCTACAGTAACGACGAACCCCTCCTGGCAGCGTTCGCGCTCTTCGGCGAACCTGACAAACTCCTCCAACGCAAATACCGGCCAGCAGAGCACGACCTGGGCCTTTCCATTTGACGTTTCCTGGGAGCCGGATTTCTTCGGCAAGATCCGCAATGAAGTACGTGAAGCCGAATATGCCGCGCAGGTAAGCGCCGCGGACCTGGCAAATGAGCAGCTCGTCGAGCAGGCATCTCTGGCCGAATACTATTTCGAGCTTCGCGGGCAGGACGCGTTGCAGAAAATCCTCGACGACACCGTCGAAGCGGACAAGAAGGCCCTCGAGTATAACCAGAATCAGTACGACACCGGTGTCGGCGATTACATCTCCGTCGTTGAGGCGAAGACAACCCTGCAGACGGCCGAGTCGCAGTCCCTGAACCTTGGCGTGTCGCGTGCGCAGTATGAGCACGCCATCGCGATGCTTATCGGAAAGCCGGCGACAGACTTCAAGCTCGCAGTAGAGCCCAAGCTGATCAAGCCTCCCGCAGTCCCAGTTGGCGTGCCTTCAAAACTGTTGGAGCGCCGCCCGGACGTTGCGGCAGCAGAACGAACGGTCGCAGAAGACAACGCTACCATTGGCATCGGCTACGGAGCCTTTTTCCCCGATGTCACGCTGTCGGCTACCGGAGGTTTCGAGGCTTCGCAGTTCCAGCACTGGTTCGACTGGCCGAGCCGCCTCTGGTCGATCGGTCCTTCGATCTCGCAGACAATCTTCAACGGCGGGCTGTATCGCGCCGAGCTGAACCAGTACGTCGCGACCTATAACGCCAACGTTGCCACCTACCGGCAGACGACCCTGACCGCTTTCCAGCAGGTTGAGGACTATCTTGCGGCGACCAGCATCCTGTCGAACCAGATCCTCAAGCAGCAGCAGGCGGTCGATTCTTCGAAGCAGTATCTCGACCTCGAGATGCAGCGCTACCAGATGGGCATCGATCCCTATCTCGATGTGACTGTCGCGCAGACCACCCTTCTGAGCAATCAGCAGACGCTTGCGACCCTGCAGGTACAGGTCGCGACGGCGTCGGTGGAACTGGTGCAGGCGCTTGGCGGCGGATGGGATCGCGCGGATCTTCCTACTCCGCAGCAGACCGCTGTGAAGCCTAAGAAGGGCGAGTACAGCTACGAGAGATAAAGACAGCCCCGCATCTCGTGCTTGGGATGCGGGACTGTCTGCTTAATTAGCTGAGGATGGGCGGTTGAAGTCCGGCCGCGAAGGCGAGCACGCATCTTCAAGCCAGCGGCTCACATAGAGGCTGGCATGAGCTTCACCGCAATAATGACGAGTACCCGGTTGTGACGCGGCTTCGTTATCCCACCTGCGGATCTTCAACTCATCGCTGTTGCACTGAATCATGAACCAGTGCACTGGATTGGAACTTTCGGTTCCGCAGATCTCACATTGAAATCGCGTAACAGCGGACATGATGGACCTTTCTGGCGGCAGTTGCCTGGGTGCCGCATCCTTCGTATGAGCGCAAGGATAATTGAAAGCGTCACGTGGAAACAAAAACTGATATCGAGATTTGTCCAAGGAATCAGGAATTTAAAGAAGAGCGGCGCCCATCCCGGTCCAAGGACTGTTTCTCGGAAAGAAATGCCGGGCCCTGGGGCCCGGCATTTTTCCGCAAAGAGCGAAGGCTTTAGCGTTTCAGGTGAAAGCCGGTGAAGGTGATGCCGGCCTTGGCCATGAAGCCTCCCGACCAGTCGCCATCGGTCTGTTTCGATGCCACGTATTCCGCGGGAATCAGCTGGAAGCTCACGGATTTGCTCAGCCTGGAGTTGACGCCGATTCCCCCGGCAGTCGAGGCCATCCAGTTGATATAGCCATCTCGCGAGTCACGCACCGCGCCGCCTTCGGTAAATACGAATGGCTGCAGGTGATGACGGGGAGCAAGAGTCCACTCCGGGCCGCCCATGAACGCACGGACATTCTCTCCGGCATGAGCGTGGTAGTTTCCCAGATCGTCAAATTCGCCGATCGCACTAAGGTGCCTGGTGAAGTAGTACTGCGGCATCGCATACCATCCGATGGTGTAGGTATTTGCTACCCCAGGGGTATTCAGCAGGTCTGTTTGCAGATAGCTGAAGCCGGCTGAAAATGCCACTTTCGGCGTCGAAAATTCCATCGGTTTTTGGGTTCCGGCGGTCGAAGACATCGAACTGGAAGTGATTTGAGAATTCTGCTGAGGCCCCGTTGTTGAATCTGCCTGTTGTGCGTGGGTGGAAGCGGCAAGAGACCCTGCAATCACTGCAGTGCAAAGCAGTTTGTACAGCATGAAACAACCAATCCCTGGAGCTATCCCCGTACGACAGCTCCGTGTGTATTTACGTCCTGTTAACAGAGATTGGTATGGGAGGGCATCGGTTGGTTTGTTTTTTACCAGTGAACCAAGTTTGATTACCGGTAAAAAATTGCATCCATGCGGGTTGCCTGGGATTACAGCAGGCCGTCACATTGCGGCGCAATTTCTGCGGAAAACTTCCCGTCGAGCCAGGGTCTCGATCTCTAGAGGTGGATCTCCGGCTGGTGATGCCCCATGGCTCGGAATCCAGACATGGGGCGCCCGTGTCATTCTTTTAGTAGCCTTGTTTCTTCTCGACCACATTCCTTAGCGGTTCGCTTTTTTCGAACCTTCCGTACTGCTCGATGAAAAAGCGCATGGCGTCGTCTAGCCACGTGGTTGTGTTGTCGGCGCAGTGCGGCGAAAGCAGCAGATTGTCGAGCTGGTAAAAAGGGTGGCCCGCAGGCAGCGGTTCCGTCTCGAAGACGTCGAGTCCCGCGCCCTTGATGGTTTTTTCCTTCAGTGCTTTCAGAAGCGGCCGCTCGTCGATGACGGGTCCGCGACCTACATTAATGACAACGGCTGAAGGCTTCATCGCGGCGAATTCGGCGTCGCTTACCAGATGGTGGGTTTCCGGTGTAAGCGGCGCGGCGACGATCACGTAGTCGCACTTCGCAATCAGCTTGCATCGGTCTTCCACCGGGTAGAACTTTGCGATCAGCGGATCGGGCTCGTCGGGCAGGCTGCGCTTGGTGGCGAGAATGCGCATGCCCATGGCGTGCAGGCGCGTGGCGATGGCCCGGCCGATGTCTCCGTAGCCCAGGATGCCGGCGGTCTGGCCGGCGATCTCTTCCACCTCGAACTGCGACCAGACGCCCGCGATCTGGTTGCGGCGCATACGCGCGAAGTCCTTGGCGAAATAAAGCACCGCGCCCAGCACAAACTCACCGAGCGACTGGCTGAAGACGCCCTTGCCGTTGGTCAGCGTGACGGAGCTTTGCACCAGCTCGGGGAAGAGAACGGCATCGAGTCCTGCGGAGCGGGAGTGAACCCAGCGCAGTTTGGGGCAGGCATCGAAGACAGTCCGAAGCATGGCTCTCGAACCGTTCCAGTTGAGAAGCACTTCGGCCTCTGCGGCGGAGGAGCCGAAGGCGGCGGTATCGGCTCCGATGATGTGGTGGATGTCCTTGAGTTTGGCGAACTGGGGCTCCTGGCTTTTGGCCAGCACGAGTACGGGCTTCTTGTCGCTCATACTTCGAGCGTAACGTTTTGTTGGACCTGAAGGGAAGCGCTTGCCGGATTGTGTCCGAAAACGGACAGCCGGATACAGATGTGGGCAGTGGCTTTTTCGCCGAGGAGTCACAAGCCGGTACAAGTGGCTTATTATGAGCAGCTTGCCTGTCGCGGAAAAATGGCCGTCGGCGTGCAATTCTTTGGGCGTGATGGATATCGCACGGCCTGACATTCGGAAAAAGAAGCTTCGCCGCAACCTCGTATGGGGAGCGGCTGCGGTGGTTGTAGTCATTGCTGCGGCGGTTGGGGTGTATCGCCTCAAACCGGCCGCCCCAACAGTAGACGCGAGCACGATCTGGCCGGACACGGTGAAACGCGGGCCGATGGTGCGCCAGGTTCGCGGCCTGGGAACGCTGGTTCCGCGCGAGGACTCGATCGAGCTGATTCCTGCGCAGACCGACGCGACCGTGGTGCGCATCCGGGTGCTGCCCGGCACCAAGGTCACCCCGGATACGATCCTGATGGACCTCGCGGCTCCGGAGCTGCAGCAAAAGCTGCTCGATGCGCAGTTGCAGCTGAAGGGCGCGCAGGCCGATTACAAGAGCCTGCAGGCGACCCTGGCCAGTACGCTCATGGACAAGAAAACGGCTGCCGCCCAGGTCAACGCGGATTACGCACAGGACCAGCTGCAGGCGCAGACAGACAAGAAGCTCTATGACCTGGGCGTGATCTCGGGACTGGCTTACAGCAAGTCGAAGGGCACTGCCGACCAGCTCAACACGCAGCATGAGCTGAGCCAGCAGCAGGTCGAGACCAATCAGCACGCCATCGAAGTGCAGCTTGCCTCTTCCCAGGCGAAGATCGAGCAGGCGAAAGCGCTCCTCGATCTCTACCAGAAGCAGGAGAACGCGCTGCAGGTGAAGGCGGGCATCTCCGGCGTGCTTTCGACGCTGGCCACGCCGGTGGGAGTGGGGCAGCATGTGACTGCGGGCACTTCGGTGGCCGAGGTCGTGCAGCCGGACAAGCTGAAGGCCGCTCTGAACATTGCCGAGACCCAGGCGCACGACATCCAGTTGGGCCAGGTGGCAGAGGTCGACACGCATAATGGCATCGTTACCGGCCACGTTACCAGAATTGATCCAACAGTATTGAACGGAACGCGCGTCGTTGACGTAACTATGGATGGCGCGCTTCCTCCGGGGGCGGTGCCGCAGTTGAGTGTGGATGGAACCGTCGATCTGGAAAGGCTTTCCGATGTTCTCTACGTGGGCCGTCCGGCCTTCGGTAATGAGAACAGCACGATCAGCCTCTTCAAGCTCGGGCCGGATGGCAAGACAGCAGAACGGGTGCAGGTAAAGGTAGGAAAGGTGTCGGTCACACAGATCCAGATTCTCGAAGGACTGAAAGAAGGCGACCGCGTCATCCTTTCGGATATGTCGCGATACGACGGCACAGACCGGGTTCGTTTGGATTAGCCATCCAGGCAGCCGCGCCTTTGGCGCCGTCCTTAGTACGGGCAGCAGCGGGCCTTCCTTTGGTCGGCTTTGGTTTATGGGCTGGTTTTGAAGAAATGCAGATGAAGTCTAGGAGCGTATGGAATGGAAAACAGGCAGGCTTTGATTGAAATTGAGGGCCTAACGAAGGTCTTCTATACCGATGAAATCGAGACGCACGCGCTCTCGGGGATTCATCTGACGATTTCCAAAGGCGAGTACGTCGCCATGTCCGGCCCTTCAGGCTGCGGCAAGTCGACGCTGCTCTCGATCATCGGCCTGCTGGATACTCCGACCGGCGGCAAGTATATGCTGAACGGCCACGCGGTTGAGAATCTCAACTTCGCGCAACGCTCGCGCATCCGCAACCAGGAGATCGGCTTCATCTTCCAGAGCTTCAACCTGATCGGCGATCTCACTGTGTATGAGAATGTCGAGCTGCCGTTGACCTATCGCACCGGCATGTCTGCCGCTGAGAGAAAGCGCCGCGTACAGGAGTCGCTCGAGCGCGTTTCGATGGCGCACCGCATGAAGCACTATCCTTCGCAGCTTTCCGGCGGTCAGCAGCAGCGTGTAGCTGTGGCTCGCGCATTGGCGGGTTCGCCGTCGATCCTGCTGGCTGACGAACCGACCGGTAACCTCGACTCGCGCAACGGTGAAGCCGTGATGGAGCTGCTGCAGAACCTGCACCGTGAAGGTGCGACCATCTGCATGGTGACGCACGATCCCCGCTTTGCACGTCATGCCGAGCGCAACATTCACCTCTTCGACGGCAAGGTGGTTGCCGAAGGCGAATTCGCAGAAGCGTCGATGCAATAGGGGCCTCATGATTCAGCTGAAAAATATCGAACGCAGCTACAAGACCGGGGCCGGGCAGACGTGGGTGCTGCGCCGCATCAACCTGGAGATCCGCGAAGGAGAATTCCTGACCATCATGGGACCGTCGGGGGCGGGCAAGTCGTCGCTGCTGAACGTGCTTGCCCTGCTCGACGACCAGTGGGCAGGGGAGTACTGGCTCAAGGACGAGCCGGTACACCTGATGAATCGCAAGCAGCGCGCAGAAGTGGCCAAGCGGAATATCGGCATGGTCTTCCAGAGCTATCACCTGCTGGACGACCTGACTGTCGCGGAGAACATCGATCTGCCGCTGACGTACAAAAATATGCCGCGCAACGAGCGGCAGGGCATGGTGGCCGATACGCTTGACCGCTTCCAGATCGTCGGCAAGAAGGACCTGTATCCCTCGCAGCTTTCCGGCGGACAACAGCAGCTTGTAGGCATTGCCCGCGCCGTGATTCACAAGCCCTCGCTGCTGCTTGCCGATGAACCCACCGGCAACCTGCACTCGAGCCAGGCGAAAGAGATCATGGAGCTCTTCAAGCAGCTCAACGAGCAGGGAACCACCATCGTGCAGGTGACGCACTCGGAGGCGAATGCAGCCTACGGTTCGCGCGTGATCGAGGTGCGCGATGGCTGGCTGACGATGGATACGGCGCATCCTGAACTGGCTGCTCCTACAGCCTGATTTGTGTTTTTAGATCTCGAATATAAGGCAGGAATTTCCTTGAGCAGGTTGAAGATGACAGGGCGTGAAATACGAGTGTGGCAGCGGGTATCGGCGGGCTTGTTGAGCCTGGTGTTGACGCCGGGAGGCTTTGCGCAGACGACGCCCGAGGCTCCAGCAGCACAACAGCAGGCTGCGCCGCCGAGTATCGCGCAGCAGGCTCAACAGTCGCAGCAGGTAGGACCGGTAACGGCGCAAGGGCAGGGGCCATTCCATTTACAGGTGCCCCGTTCGCATAATCCTTTCTCGCCATATATGCCTGCGACTGCGCCACCGCTGAATCTCACCAACTCCTCGCGGCTTCACGATCTGATTCGGGACGGCAAGCTTTACCTCTCGCTTCGCGACTGCATTGCACTGGCACTTGAGAACAACCTCGACCTCGCCTACTTCCGCTACAACATGCCCATTGCGGAAGCCGATTTGTTGCGCACGAAAGCAGGCGGCTCGGCAAATGGTGTGAATACGAGCATCGCGCAGGGAACACAGGGCGGATTCAGCTCCGGCGGTGTAGGCAGCGGAGGCGGCTCGAGCAGTGGGGCGACGGCTGCCGGCGCTGGCGGTCTTGTTACGTCGACTCTCGGTAATGGTGCGGCTATCAACTCGTTCGATCCGCAGCTTGGCATACAGGGGTTTGTCGATCACACCACACAGGTACAGGTGAATCAGATTCAGTCCGGTGTGCCGATCCTGAAGCAAAACACCATTGAGCTGGAGTCCAGCTATTCGCAGGCGTTCCCGCTCGGCACCAATTTCACCGTGACGGACTTCGGCTATCGCGAAACCACGAACAGTATTTTTAATATCCTTAGCCCGCAGCTCACGACCAACTTCAACTTCACTATCTATCAGCCGTTGTTGCAGGGTTTCGGGCTTGCTACCAACGAGCGCTTCATCCATATCGCCAAGAAGAACCTTGAGCTCACGGATCTGGGTTTCCGCGCACAGGTGATCGCCACCATCACTCAGGTGGAAAACATCTATTGGGACCTGGTGAGTTCCTATCAGGATGCGCAGACCAAGGAGCGTTCTCTAGCCTATGCGAACGAAACCCTTGCAGACGACCAGAAGCAGTTTGACCTCCAGAACATTCCTGCCATGCAGGTGATGAAGGATCAGTCCGCCGTGGCGACCAGCGAAGGTGATTTGACGGTCGCAAGAGCGACGCTTCGGCTGAATGAGCTTCTCATCAAGAATGCCCTTACCAAGACCATCGAAGACCCGACGTTGGCAGAGATGCCGGTTATTCCTCTCGATCTGACGGGCGCAACAGACCCGAAGGAAGTGGAGCCGATCGATCAGCTCATAGCCGAGGCAGAGAAAAACCGGCCAGACGTCTCTGAAGATCAGATTCAGATGGAGATCGCGCAGAACAACCTGAAGACCATCAAGAACGAATTGCTTCCAAAGCTTTCTCTCTACGGAGAGTATGTTGGCTACGGCATTGGAGGTCAGCTCAATCCGGCTTGTGCTCTGGGTAACGAATGCAGCACAACCCTACCCACGGGCTTTAGCGGTGCTTTTCAGGACACCTTTAACTACTCTTCCCCCGAATACCAGGTCGGTTTTGCGCTGAACATCACTCTCCGCAACCGCCAGGCCAAGGCTGATCAGTTTCGTGCTGTGCTGGACTATCGCCAAAAGGAACTGACGTTCGAGCAGCAGAAGAAGAGCATCTTGCTCGACGTGCGCAACTCGCAGTATGCGCTGCAACAGGCTCAGGCTCGCGTGACGGCGGCGCTGAAGGCTCGCGATCTCGCGCAGAAGACCTTCGACATCGCCAAGCAGGAGCAGAAGCTGGGCGCGATGTCGAGCTATGACACGCTGACTTCCGAGCAGGCGCTGGCCGTTGCAGAGTCTTCCCTTGCAGTAGCTCAGAGCGCTTTCGAGAAAGCCAGGGTCGATATCGACCGTGCCACGGGTTCCACGCTAGAGCGTACCGGTGTCTCTCTTGATGACGCGAAGAGCGGCGTCGTAACTCATCAATAGGCTGCTTCTCGAATGCATTGGCGGGCGCGGGCTTCAGCCCGCGCCCTACGGATCAGCAGGAACGGGCCTTCGGGCCCCTGAGGTTTCTTTCAAGCGCCGGTATACTAAGGCATTCGATGGCGACGACCGTACATTCCGGCAGCAGCATACAGAGCTCCACGCAGCGAAAACCGCTGGTGCTGGTGGCTGACGACCAGCCTCACATTCTTGAGGCGCTTGAGCTGTTGCTTGAGCCCGAAGGTTTTCGCATCGAGACAGCGCGTTCGCCGCTCATGGTGCTTGAGGCGCTGAAGTCGGAGACGTATGACGCGCTGCTGATCGATCTGAATTACACGCGTGACACCACGTCCGGCAAAGAAGGTCTTGACTTGCTTTCGCAGATCAAGGCGCACGACAGCCAGATGCCGGTGATTGTGATGACGGCCTGGGCGAATGTCGAGGTTGCGGTCGAGGCAATGCGGCGCGGTGCGCAGGACTTCGTGCAGAAACCCTGGGACAACGCCCGGCTGCTGGCTATTCTGCGTACGCAGATCGATCTCCACCATGCGGTGCGGCGAGCGCAGCGGCTTGAGGCGGAGAATCGCCTGCTGCGTGCCGATGGGCTGCCGGAGATGATTGCTTCTGCTCCTTCGATGCAGCAGGTGCTGGCGACGATTGCGCGTATCGGCCCGTCGGATGCCAATGTAATGATCACCGGCGAGCACGGCACCGGCAAAGAAGTGGTGGCGCAGACACTGCACGCGCTCTCTTCGCGCGCGTCTCGCTCGCTGGTTGCCGTGAACACTGGAGCCCTGCCCGAAGGCACTTTCGAGAGCGAGTTGTTCGGCCATGTAAAAGGCGCTTTTACCGATGCCCGAACGGAGCGCATCGGCCGCTTCGAGCTGGCGGACGGCGGCACGTTGTTCCTGGATGAGATCGCCAATGTCCCGCTACGGCAGCAGGCCAAGCTGCTGCGTGTGCTCGAGACGGGCGAGATGGAGCGCGTTGGCTCCTCGAAGACGCGGCGCGTCGATGTGCGCGTGCTCTCGGCGACCAATGCCGACCTTCATGCCGAGGCCGAAGCGGGACGCTTCCGCCCTGACCTGCTTTTCCGCCTGAACACCGTTGAGATCCATCTGCCTCCGCTGCGCGAGCGGCGCGAGGACATTCCCGCGCTGGCAGCGCACTTTCTCGCGCGTTACGTGCAGCGCTACCGCAAGCAGGTATCGGGCCTCGATGCGGGAGCGATCCAGGCGATGTTGCTGCACGCGTGGCCGGGCAATGTGCGCGAGCTCGATCACACGATTGAGCGTGCGGTGCTGATGGCTCGCGGTCCACAGATCGAGACCGCAGACCTGGGACTAAGCCCGGGCCGCATCTCCAGCCAGGGACTCGAAGAGATGAGTCTCGAGTCAGTTGAGAGTATTCTCATCCGCAAGGCCTTGTCGCGTTCCGCCGGGAACGTGAGCCAGGCCGCAGAGGCGCTCGGCCTGAGCCGTGGCGCGCTGTACCGGCGGATGGAAAAGTATGGCATCTAGCTACAGGCGCCGCAGCCGCAGCAATCCGGGGCGTGACAGTCTTTCGTTTGAGAGAAAGCTGCAGCTCTTCTGCGCGCTGATGGCCCTGCCTGCCTTCGCGCTGCTGGCCATCCTGCTGTTTGTGCTGCAGCTATCGGCGGCAGCAATTGCAAGCATTCTTTCTATTTCGGCCCTGGCGCTGCTGCTTGCGATCGCGGCATTTATGGATCAGGTGATGCGTCCGCTGCAAACGCTGGCCAACGTGGTGGCTGCGTTGCGCGAAGAGGATTACTCCTTTCGCGCACGGGGAGCGCGTCGCGACGGGCCCTTCGGCGATCTCGCCATCGAGATCAATGCGCTGGCCGACATTCACCAGTCGCAGCGCCTGGCTTCGCTCGAGGCGGCAGCGCTTTTCCGCCGCGTAATCGCCGAACTGGATGCGCCGGTGCTGGCCTTCGATCATGGCAATCGTCTGCGTCTCATTAATCCGGCTGCGGAGAAGCTTTTCGCCGTGAACTCGGCGCGCGACCTGGGGCGCACGGTAGCGGAGCTGAAGCTCGAGCACCTGCTCGACCAGCCGGACGAGGGCGTACTTGTGCTCGATGGGCAGAGGCAGGCGGGTCCACCGTCGCGCTGGATGATCCGGCACAGCGATTTTCGCCAGCAGGGAGTGCCGCATCGACTGCTGTTGCTCTCTGACGTAAGCGCGGCTCTGCGTGAAGAAGAGCGCGTGGCATGGCGCAGACTGATTCGGGTCCTTGGGCATGAGATCAGTAATTCGCTGGCTCCCATCAAATCGATTGCCGGCAGCCTGCGCACTCGCCTGCCGCAGGGGGAGCAAGCCTTGCCGGATTTCGAGCGCGGACTGGGCGTGATCGAGGGCCGGGCCGAGGCGCTGAACCGGTTCGTACAGGCGTATCGGCAACTGGCGCAGCTTCCGGCGCCGGTGCGGCGGCGGGTGCAGGTGCGTCCGCTGCTCGATCGCGTGGTGGGCGTGGAAACCCGGATCGAGGTGAAGTTAGCGACGCAGATCGAGGCAGAGTTGGTGGCCGATCCCGATCAGCTGGAGCAATTGCTGATCAACCTGGTGCGAAACGCGGTAGAGTCAGCGATCTCCGCTTATGAGGATGCGCTGAGCGAGGGCAGGCAGGCCGCGCAGCCCGCGGTTAAGATCGACTGCGAGGAACTGCGGGACGTGCTGCTTATTCGCATCACGGATAACGGTATCGGGCTTACGAATCCGGGCAATCTTTTTGTGCCGTTCTACACCACCAAGAAGTCGGGCAGCGGTGTAGGTTTGGCCCTGGCACGGCAGATTGCCGAGGGGCATGGCGGAACCGTTGAGCTGCACAATCGCACAGATGCCACAGGTTGCGAGGCGGAATTGCGTATTCCTCTTCCGGTCCGGATGGATACCGATACGGAACGCGAATCCGAAGCCGCCGCCCAGCCGCAACCCTCAATCGATCCGGCTCCGGTACGATAGAGGAGAAAACGATTCGCTGGAGCAGAGTGTGAAGGAAGTTGTGACGGGATCAGTATCGAAGTTGAAGGTAGCCATTCTTGGCTTTGGAACTGTGGGCAGCTCGGTTGCGCGCATCCTGACCGACATGAAGCCGGAAGGCATCGAGCTGACGCACATCTACAACCGCAATGTCGCGCGGAAGAAGGCCGACTGGGTCCCGCCGTCGGTGGTCTGGACCGATGACGTCGAAACCATCTTCGCCTCTGACGTGGACGTGATCCTTGAACTTGCCGGCGGTCTCGACCCGGCAGGTGTCTGGGTTCGCCGTGCTCTGGAATCGGGCAAATCCGCGGTGACGGCGAACAAGAAGCTGATTTCGCTGCAGGGTATTGAGCTTGAGAAACTGGCACGCGCCAAGGGCGGTCACCTGCTCTACGGGGCGGCGGTTGCCGGGGGAATACCGGTCATTCCAGGTCTGCAGCAGGGGCTTGCGGGCGACAAGGTGGTGCGCATCGAAGGCATTCTCAACGGCACCTGTAACTTCATCCTCAGCAAGATGGAAGAGGGCGCGGAGTTTGCCGATGTGCTAAAGGAAGCACAGGGACTCGGCTATGCCGAGGCAAATCCGACCGAAGACGTCGATGGTTTCGACGCCCGTGCCAAGCTGGTCATCCTTTCGCGGCTGGCTCTGCGCGCCGACCTCGATCCAGAGCAGATCCCGTGCCGTTCGATTACCGAAGTTGCCGCGATTGACTTCGCCTACGCAAAGGAGCTGAACTGCACGATCCGCCAGATCTCGCGCGCCGAGTATCGCGAGGGCGATGTGCTGGCCAGTGTCGGTCCCATGCTGGTGCCGAAGGCTTCACCCCTCGCCTGGTCGCGCGGTACGGAAAATACGGTTCTTATCGGCGGCCACTACGGCGGCGACGTTGTCTTCTCCGGTCACGGCGCAGGCGGTCATCCCACGGCGGTCGCCGTGGTCTCTGACGTCATCAGCATTGCGCATGGATCCCGCGCGGTCGATCTGCCGAGCAGGAAGACGGCCATTGGTGGGGAGTTCCTGCTACGCCACTCTATCCGCTTTGTTGTGCGCGACGAGCCAGGCATCATCGCCGAGATCGCCGAAGCGCTGGCCGAGCAGGGAATCAGCATTCACGCGATCTTCCAGCGCCCCGGCTACAGCAGGGATGCGCTGCCGTTCGTCGTCACAGTTGAGCCCTGCGCAAACTCGATGCTGAAGAAGGCGCTCGAACGCATCGGCAAGATGAAGTGCCTGCTCGAGAAGCCATTCGATATGCAGATTCTGGAGCCGGAAGAGTAGGGAAGCAGGGGATTGAGAACGGGGTCTTCTATGTCTGATTTTGAGAGATGGGCCCGACTTCTTTCCATGCTGGCAATTTTCGATTTGTTGAAATAGGATGTCTCCTCATCTCAAAGGCGGAATGCAGGACTTCCGCCAAATCGGGTACAGGAGGAATCATGGCAAGCTGTGCCGCACAACAATTCACTGGCGTATCAGCTGAGCGTTTCGCGTGCCTTTTAGATAAGGCTCACGAAGCCGGTATCAACATCAATGGCGACAGTGGTTCGGCTACACAAGATGGAATCGAAATTTCGTGGAATTTCGATTCAGCTGCGCAAACACTAACCATTCAATGTACTTCGTCGCCCTTTTATGTGCCTTGCGGAGTGATCAACTCCAGGATTCACGGGTTAGTAGATAGCTGTTTATAAACGACGCCCCTGTCTCGCTTCTGAGGCAGGGGTGAAACGTCCGCACCTCTGACATATCAACTCACAGAAGATGCGTAAGATCCCAAATCGCAAAAAATGAGATGTGGGCACCTGGCATTCCTCAGTTGATCTAATCGACAGGCCATTCTTTTAGTTCCTGAATATCGTTGGCGACGGCGCGGCCGTCGCCATTATCTCGATAGCCGTAACAGTAGTCTGAGGGCGGTTCAAACAGGCTGGATGCTGGATCGAGCGAGAGATGTTCGAGTCCGGAGACGGTCAGCTGAGACCGTGAGGGGTTCCATCGATGACTCGGATCACCAGCCGCATTACATCAGAAGTCCACACTTCGTGAATGCGCTTAACTACTTCGTGATTATCTGATCCTTCATGAGCGATCACTGACTTCATCTGCATCTTTCTCCCTGCAGCTGAGATAGACGCTCGACGGTGGAAAAGCATTCGGGACTGGTGCCTCATCCCTAAGGGGCGCCGATGCAGCTCAACTGCACAACTCTCTAAGAATCGCGCGTAGATGTGCCTCGGTGCAGTCCACATGAGGGAACTCGAACAAGCCTGCGGGCACTACGGAAAAATCGGTGCCGGCGAGGAGCACAGCATCGGCGCGCTCCCGTTCGAGTACTGCCGCGGCCAGCGCGTTCAGCTCAGCGATGTCGGACGGTTCTCCGTAGGCCTGCTGCGCAAGTTTCAGATAGAGTTCGTGAATCCGGTCGGTCTCTTCTGTTGACGGACTCGCAATCTCCACAACCCCGTCGAGGGCTTCAAACAGGTTCGATTTGATGACGTATCTTGTTCCGAAGATTGTCACCCGCCGTAGCTTCCTCGACCGCACTTCATCCACGATCACTTCAAGCAGATCGATGATGGGCAACGGCGAAAATTCCTTGAGCCGTTTGATCGAGAAGTGGGGCGCAACGGCTGGGATGGCAGCGACAGTTGCTCCCGCACGTTTCACACGCTCGATGAGTCCCAGGAGATAGTTCGCCAATTTGTCCGAATCGTTAGCAGAAAGGCACTCCAGGACCGTTGGCAGGTCCGCATGCACCATGCAAAACTCCATCGGCCCGCGATCGCGTGGCCATTGCTGCGCGAGGGCCTTGTAGCAATGGCATGCAGAGCCGACGGCAAGACCGCCGACCAAGCCAATACAACGCATTCGTACCTCCTGTGAGAATTTAAGAATGCCACACGCCACGAGTTTCACCGCCATGCACGCAGGGCAATTCGATAAGACAGCGATTCCGCGTCCGTTCGTCTAAGTCCACATTGATCCAATCGCGGGAACAATTTAGGCTTGCGCCTGAGAAGATATTCGGATGGAGAGAGCCATGCCCGCACTGGAACTGAAAGTTGCCGAGACTGTCCCCCCTGTCTCCAGCACGCGTCTGCGCGCCCTTCTGGAGAAACCAAATGCAGTGGTTCTGCGCCGCAATCACCTGGTGCAGCCTGCTACGGGTGATGATCCAACGCTGCACGGCCGTTTGCGCGTGACCTCGGTCCTCGCGGTCGATATTACGAATCCGCCCCAGGTGACGGCGGGCAAGGTATCGGGCCGGCAGGATGACGATTACAACCGCGACGAGGAAGAAACAGGGGCCGAGCTTGAGAAAGACGAGTTCGAGGAAAGCTTCGCCAAGGGGGTCGAGATCTTCATCGGCGGCGAGAAGCAGAGCTTTCTCGTGATGGTCGATTACGACGAGCTCTCCTCGGCTCTGTCTCTATTCGACGCCTATGGCCGTATATCGAAGTACGAGCCTGCATTTTTGAGACTCGATCAGCGGAGCCTTGGGATTACTTACACCTTCAAAGAGGGGCTGGTAGTCGGGCTGAGCGGAGACCCCGAGCAGTTTCGCGAAAAGGCCGAGAGTTTTTTTCATAATGTGCCGGTGCTGGCACATCCAGACGATTGCCGGCTGCGCAGTTTTTCTACGCGGCTTCCCCATAGCGGCATCGCTTACATGCAGGCTTTGTTGCAGGAGGCTTCGGAATGGCTGAATCAGAATTCCTACGGCAACATTCTCAGCGCCTGAAGATCGCCGGTCTCCTACTTGTCTTCGCCCCGTTTTGCATCGCGGCTGCCCAGTCCGCCCCTGGTGAGAAGACGGAGACAGGGCAGGGGACTACCGGCAACGGGCAGCCGGTGAGCTATACCATCCGTCTGCTCCCACTCGCTTCATTTCCTGAGCTTCCCGCGACGGTAGCGGCGGTCCTGCAGACGAAGAATTGCCTGGTTCCGCAGACCTTTGAGGCGCATGCGCCTGAAAATGTGATTCCTGGAGCGTTTGAGAAAGAGGGTTCGCAGGACTGGGCCGCGCTTTGCTCGGCGGATGGCGTGACGACCTTGTACGTCGTCTTCGGCTCGCATCCCGCTACTCCGGTGGCGCTGCGCAGTCAGCCGGACGCAAAGTGGCTCGGGTCGGAGCAGGCAGGAGTCTATGGTGCGGCCTGGGGTATTTCACGTCGTCCCGGCGACCAGCTTCGGCCGGCACGCATGCAGGTGCAGGGCGGCGGCTCGGTTCATTCCTATGATCATGACGGTATTGAGGATGCGTTTGTCGAAAAGAATTCGACGGTGCACTACTTCGAAGCCGGTCAGTGGCTGGTTCTTGAAAGCGGGCAGTAATTTTCATCGGCATGGTCCGGTGATCCGTTTTTTTGAGCTCTGAAAATTCCCTCATTTCTTCCCGCAACAAAACTTTACGTTCGGCGTTTATACTGGCGCAGCGCTGGATCTTTCCCGGATCTCCACATTTTTGAGTGAAGGGAGCCGATTCTGAATTGTGCAGGCCCCCACATGCACATCGTTAAAGCTCAGCCGGATGTTTAAGCGGAGACGCGATTGTCGTCAGCCGCCGCCGGTCTGACCGGATTGCAAGATCGTCATGCATCGATAGAATGCAGCTTTCTTTTAGTACCCAAAGCGTCTGAACGTTTTTGAGGATGGCCATGTTCCAGAAAACTCTCCGCACCGTCAGCACGGTTGTGCTCGCTTCCTTGTCTCTTCTCTCGCCGCATTTTCTGAATGCACAAACGGCGGCCAGCAATGCCAGCTCCCTGGTAGTAAACAGGCTGACTCAGACGATTAATGAGAAATCGCTGGTTACGCTAAAGGGAACAGTGCATCCCCTGGCTCGCGCCGCGAACGACCGGGGGGCGGTGCCCGACGGCATGGCGCTCGACCGGCTGCAGGTTGTCCTGAAGCGCAGTGACGCGCAGGAATCGGCGCTGAAGCAGCTGATCAGCGACATGCATACGCCGGGCAAGGCGAGCTATCACAAGTGGCTGACGCCGACGCAGTTCGGCGAGCAGTTCGGGGCCTCGGACCAGGACGTGCAGACGGTCGAGACATGGCTGCAGGCCAAGGGCTTCGCGGTGACGAAGGTGAATCCGGGTAAAGGAACCATCGAGGTTTCCGGCAACGCCGGGCAGTTCCGCACCGCCTTCCATGCGCAGATTCACAAGTACATGGTCAACGGCGAGACACACTACGCGAATGCCACCGATCCGCAGATTCCTTCGGCGCTGGCTCCGGTCTTCGGCGGATTCGCTTCTCTGAACAACTTCAAGCCGAAACGCCTGAGCCGCACCCTCGGTAAGGCGACCTACGACCCGAAGACGGACAAGGCGAAACCACAGTGGACGATTGGCGACAGCACCAATGGGGTGACCTTCGCTGTCGGTCCGGGCGATTTTGCCGTGCAGTATGACCTGAATCCGCTTTATTCCGCAGGCACCAACGGCAGCGGACAGACCATCGGCATCATCAATGACTCGAATATCAATATCGCGACGGTGAATGCCTATCGCTCGCTCTTCGGTCTGCCTGCGAATCCGCCGCAGGTGATTATCGACGGCAACGATCCTGGCATCGACGGTGTGAACAATCCTGACGGGCCGAATGGTGACTCAATTGAGGCGTATCTCGACGTCGAAGTGGCTGGCTCGGTAGCCCCGAATGCCACGGTCGATCTCGTGATCGGGGCCGATACCTCGTTGGAGAACGGCCTGATCCTGGCGGCGGAGCATGCCGTGTATGGAAATATCGCGCCGGTGCTCAGCATTAGCTTCGGCTTCGGTTGCGAATCGAGCCTGACCACCTTCAACACCTTTCTCAGCCAGCTTTGGGAGCAGGCGGCTGCGCAGGGCATCACCGTCATGGTCTCTACCGGCGACAGCGGTTCTGCGGGATGCGATAGCTCGACTGAAAACTATGCGGTCAACGGACTCGGAATCAGCGGACTCGCGTCGACTCCTTATAACGTAGCGGTGGGCGGTACGGACTTCTACTACAGTGACTACGCAAGCGGCGCGAATAGCAGTTTCAACTACTGGAACTCGACGCCCAGCAACTCGAGCTATGCGGTTTCTCTGCAAACGCCGGTGCCCGAGCAGCCCTGGAACGACAGCCAGTTCGGTCTGAATGCGGCGAGCATCTACAATTCCTACGGCTACACCACGATTGCGGGCGGCTCGGGCGGTGTGAGCAGCTGTGGCATTGCGACTACTGATGGCACCGGAAATCCGAGTTGCGCCCCCTATCCCAAACCCGTATGGCAGACCGGTACCGGCGTGCCGGACGACAAGGCGCGTGACATCCCCGACGTATCGCTCTTTGCTGCCGACGGTTTGAATTACAGCTATTATCCAGTTTGCGCGGCAGATGCCGATTGCCAGACGGGCGGGAGCAATGTTCAGGTGACAGGCGTCGGAGGTACATCTGCCTCCAGCCCTGCGTTTGCCGGCATCATGGCACTGGTGAACCAGAAATATGGTCCGCAGGGGCAGGCGAACTACATACTCTATCCCCTTGCAAAGCAGTTTCCCGCGGCGTTCCACGATGTACAGAACGGAAACAACTCTGTGCCATGCAATGTGGACACGATCGCATCCAACCTTACGCAATATACTCCGGTGGATTGCATCGCGGTCTCCAACCCGATTACCTTCGCCGATCCCAATTTCGGTTCTGTCGTTGAGGGCCAGCTGGGCACCGGATCGACGCCCGGTTACAACGCCGGCGCCGGATATGACACGGCAAGCGGCCTGGGCAGCGTGGACGCGAATGTACTGGTGTCGAACTGGGGTAATGTCAAGTTCCAGCAGACGAATGTCACCCTTACTCCGTCTTCGACTTCCTTTACGCATGGGACGGCTGTCACCTTCAGCGGTTCGGTGAAGCCGGCTTCGGGCAGCGGTACGCCGACCGGCGATGTGGCGCTGATGACCGATAGCACCGAGACGGCAAACCAGGGCGAAACCTTCTTCACCCTCACCGACGGCGGATTCTCTAACCAGTCGGTTAAGTTCCTGCCTGGCGGCACCTACAACGTATGGGGACATTACGGCGGAGACTCGACGAATGCCGCGGCCGACTCCGACAAGACGCAGATTACGGTCGATCCGGAGAACAGCACTCTGACTCTGAGCGTCAATGATGTTGCTACCGGTCACGGTTATGGTTCGGCTATTACATCCGGTGCGACAGGTGTCCCTTACGGCACGCAGCTGATGCTCTCAGCGCAGGCAACGCCTTCGAGCTGTGGCACGAGCTGTTCCGGCTTTACTTCACCGACGGGCACGGTGGCCTTTACTGATGGCGGCCTGGCTCTGAACACTGCCATCATCAACGCAGAGGGAGACGCCGAATACAACGGGAACTGGGCCGTCGGCAGTCATTCCGTCACGGCAGCCTACTCTGGCGACAATAGCTATAACAAGTCGAGTGCGGCTTCGCCTTTCACCTTCACGGTCGTCAAGAACACGCCGCAGATTAATATCTACTCCGCGGTTGGCACACAGGACGGTTCGTTGGTAGGCGGTCAGGCGACCGTCGTCTCGATCCAGGTGCTTAACAGCGCGAATCTGAACAACGAGACCAATTTTGGAATCGGCTTCTCCAATCCTACGGCTGCTCCGACGGGATCTGTCACGCTAACGGGCTTCCCGTCCGGCGTGCCTGCGACGGCTACTCTTCAACCGGTTGTGGATGCTGGAAGCAATTCGGCGTCCGCCGTGGCTACAATCACGCTGCCGGCAAACACCTCCGCGAAGACCTATAACGTCACCGTCAATTACGCAGGTGACAGCAACTATAACTCGGCGAATACCTCCGGCTCGATCAACCTGGAAACAGTCGGTGGTACGGCGACAACAACTACAGCGAGCCTGAGCGGCAGCATCTCGCCGACAACGCAGGTTGTATTGACGGGTACAGTCACGGGTTCATCCAGCCACGGTGCACCGACTGGCAACGTGCTCATTTATTCCTCGGGCTATATTCTCTACAGCCAGGTCGGTCTTACACCGAGCGGCGCAACCACTTCGAGTTTCACCACGGTATTGAACAGCCAGGTCCTGCTGCAGGGCACGAATACGATTACCGTGCAATATCTTGGAGACTCAAACTACGGGGTATCGTCGACCACCCTCAGCAGCAACGTATCCAATCCGCTGTCGGATTTCTCGATGGTGCCGGATACGACGATCCTGCCTGTGGCAGCAGGCGCGAGCGCTACCGATAACATCGAGCTGTCTTCTACGAACAGCTTCAGTGGTGCGGTCAGCTTTACCTGCACGGCAGCTGCAGGCATAACTTGTTCCATCAGTCCGGCATCGAGCAACTTCACTGGTGGAGCTGCCAATACTGCCGTTCTTACGGTGAACGCCGATTCCTCCACAGCGAACGGCAACTACAACGTGCTGATTACGGCGACCGGCCCCAATGGCCTCTTCGTACACACGCTGGGCGTAACTGCCGCCGTTGGACAGGGTACAGGCACTGCGACTGCAGGATTCAATCTCACAAACAGTGGAAACCTCTCGCTGTCCGCTGGCGCTTCCAGCGGCAACACCGCAACAATCAATGTGAATCCGCTGAATGGATTTACCGGAACAGTGAACCTGGCCTGCACCGTGGCTTCACCGACCGGAGCGAACCTGCCTGCGACCTGCACGGTGAATCAGTCGGTCAGTATCGGCAGTTCCGGCGCAACCACAGCTACGCTTACGGTGGCTACAACCGCCGCGACGACTACAACGGCATTCGAGACACCCTTACAGAAGCTTGCCGCAGTCGGCGGAGGGATCGCCGTAGCGGGGCTGCTGTTCTTCGGCATCCCGGCAAAGCGCCGCAGCTGGCGGACGATGCTCGGCATCATTGTCTTCGCGGTCGTCGTCGGATTTGGAATCACCGGTTGCGGTTCGAGTAGCGGATCGAGCGGCGGTGGAGGTGGAGGCGGCGGTGGAGGTGGCGGCGGTACCACCACGCCTGGCACTACGGCTGGGAACTACATCGTAACCGTGGCCGGCACCAGCGGATCTGTCACTGCTTCGACAAACGTAACCGTAACCGTCAACTAGCCTCAGCCCTTACCAGAAGGCCGCGTTCAAACGCGGCCTTTTGCTTTGCTGCAAGGGCTGAGACAATCGATGCATCCCCTATTACTGGAGCGTTCGTTGACTCTTCTCCGCCGCATTCGTCTTGTTCTGCCTGCGCTGTCGCTTATATCTGTTTTCGGAGTCCTTCGTGCCGACGAGGCCCTGATGCCGAATCCGGGCTCATTGAACAAGCCTGAACGGCTGGAGTGGTTTCGCGATCAGGGCTTCGGGTTGTTCATTCACTGGAGCGTTGACAGCCAGCTTGGTGTGGTCATCAGCCATTCGCTGGTAGGCGCTTCGCCCGAGTATGTCGATCGCTTTTACAACGAGCTACCGCAGACCTTCGATCCCGACGAATTTAAACCGCAGGAGTGGGCGCGGCTGGCGAAGCTGGCAGGCGTGCGCTACATGATGTTCACGACCAAGCACCACTCCGGTTTTGCGATGTGGGATACGGCGACAACTCCATTCGGGGTCATGCACACGCCGTATCACTATGACATTACGCGGCAGATCTTCGATGCGTTTCGTTCGCAGGGCATCGCGGCTGGCGTTTACTACTCTCCCGACGATTTTTACTGGTTGCGTAAGCACGGTATCGCGATCAACCGGAATATCCCTGACGTGCAGCCGAGCCACAATCCGGGATTGCTGGCCTACGATCAGGCGCAGCTGAAAGAGCTGCTGAGCAATTACGGCAAGGTAGACGCGCTGTTTCTTGATGGCGAAGCGAAGGGTCTGCGCGAAGAAGCCTGGAAGCTCAATCCCGACATCATTGTGACCCGCGGCGCGATCAGCACGCCCGAGTTGAACATCCCCGGCAAGCCTGCGCCGGGCGCCTGGGAAACGTGCATGACCATGGGTTCGGCATGGCAGTATCAGCCTCAGAATGAGCACTACAAGTCCGGCGGCGAACTGATCCGGATGCTGGTGCAGACGCGGGCGAAGGGCGGCAACTTTCTGCTGGACGTGGGGCCGAAGCCTAACGGTGAGCTGCCGATCGAGCAGGAAGAGCGGCTGCGGGAGATTGCACTGTGGATGTTCGTGAATTCGGACGCTATCTATGGCGTACGTCCCTGGGTTGTGACCAACGAAGGAGATATCTGGTTTACGAAGAAGAAGGATTCGAGCGCGCTATATGCGATCGTGGCAGCGAAGGATCCCTGGCCGCATGCTGCCTGGAAGGACATTGTTCTGCATTCGGTGAAGGCTACTGCAGCGACGAAGGTCAGCGTTCTCGGGCAGGACGACAAGGTGGTTGAGTATCATCCCGACGTCACTCCCACGACCAGCTGGCACCAGGAGAAAGATGGCCTGCACATCCGGGCGATACGCGCCCAGCGTCTGCAGGATAACCTGCACTGGCCGAACCCGGTCGTACTGAAGATTACGGGCGCTGAACCCGCGCTGGCCCCGCCGCAGGTGCAGACGATCGCGGCGAGCGGAGGCATGCTGGAGGGTGAGGTGCTCGACATGGGGGATCGCCAGTCATTGGAAGCCGGTTTCGAGTATCGCAATATTGCGGGAGAGGATACGAACGCTCGCTCCGGCGTCTGGACGGCAACGAAGACAGTCACGGTCACCCATCCAGGAAAATTCAGCGTGGCGATAGATGGCCTCCCGTCGGGTGGCACGTACGAGTTTCGTGCCGTGATCCATCATCCTTTGCTCGATGTATACGGGGCAGAATTGAAGATCAAATAGGGTCTTTTGATGGCGTGAAAGAGCTTCAGTAACCGGTATGGGACGGGCCGCAGCTTTCCTGTCTGCGACTCTGAAGAGGATCGTTTCAGGCCGGTATCATAGGAGGTGCCGCGGCACTCTCACGATGCCTCTTACACCCGTTCCCAACCCGCCATCCGCTTCTGCAACGGAACCGGTTGTCGAAGAGCACATCACCGGATTCGAACCGTTGAAGTCGCCGCTCTTCCGCAATCTCTGGATTGCATCAACCGTCTCGAACCTCGGCGGCTGGATGCAGGACACGGCCGGCACCTGGCTGATGACGGTGCTGACGACCTCGCCGCTGCTGATTGCGCTGATGCAGACAGCAGCAAGCCTGCCGGTGGTCCTGCTGGGCCTGCTGGCCGGTGCGACAGCCGATATCTTCGATCGCCGTAGGCTGCTGATCTTCTGGCAGACATGGATGCTGGCAGCGGTTGCGCTGCTGAGCGTGTTGACCTTCTTCAACATCATCTCGCCATGGGTGCTGCTCTTCCTTACCTTCTTCCTGAACGTGGGTGCGGCGATGAACAGCCCAGCGTGGCAGGCGATCATGCCAGAGCTGGTGCCGCGAAAGCAGCTTCCCGAAGCAGTCTCTCTCAACAGTGCGGGCTTCAACCTTGCGCGTGCGCTCGGTCCGGCGCTGGGCGGCATCGGCATTGCGGCCTTCAAACATGCCGATACGGGAGCTGCATGGACATTCTCGCTGAATGCGCTCTCGTTTGTGGGCGTGATCCTTGTGCTTTACCAATGGAAGCGCACTCCGCTCTTCAAGTCGGCGCTTCCCGCGGAACGCATTCGCGGATCGATGCGTGCGGGGCTTCGCTACGTGCAGTACTCGCCGATGGTGAAGTCTGCCCTCACGCGAGCATTCCTGTTCACTATCTTCGTCAGTTCGGTATGGGCGCTGCTGGCCGTGGTGGCTGCGCGCGATCTGCACCAGGGTGCGCTCGGATACGGCATACTGAACGGCAGCATGGGGCTGGGCGCGGTGATCGGAGCGACGCTGCTTCCGCGCACGCGGAGAAAGTTCTCCGCGGATAAAATCATCCTCGCTTCAACCGGCGTCTTCATCGTAACGCTGCTCATCCTTGCATTCGTGCATTTCCCGGTTGTGATCATTCCGATGCTCCTGGTGGCGGGCTTTGCCTGGACGAGCACGATGTCGACCTTCAATCTGGCAGTTCAGGTGACAGCTCCCGACTGGGTGCAGGCACGGGTTCTGGGAACGTACCAGATGGTGTTTTCAGGCGGCATGGCAATCGGAAGCGTGATCTGGGGCTTTATTGCGGAGCACCTCTCCACACCGATCTCGCTCAGCGCAGCTGCGGCCGGATTGCTGATAACGCTGCCATTGAGTCGGAAGTTCCATGTACTACGGGGTGAGCTGCCTGATCTGAGCCCGTTTCGAATGGAGGACGTGCTGCCGCAGTTAACGAATGAGCCCGGCATGTCGGACGGCCCAGTGCGCATCCTGATCGACTACATCGTGGCTCCGGAGAATTACAACGCTTTCGTTGCGGCAATTCACGAGCTGCGCGATGTGCGCCTGCGCGATGGCGCGATCCGCTGGGGTATTTTTCAGGACGCGGACAATCCGCGTTATCTGAATGAGACCTTTGTGATGGAGTCATGGGTAGACTATCTGCGCCAGCGCGAACGCTTCACCGAGTCTGACCGCGAGATTCTTGAGAAGGTGCAGAGTATGCACATTGGCCCGGAGCCTCCGGCGATTCGCCATACGATTTATGCGAAGCAGCGTAACACTGCTGGCTGAGTCAGAGACCCTTCTCCACCATCAGCAGCAGGCGCTCGGCAAGATGTTCAACATCTTTCGGCGATGCGGCGTTCAATGGGCCGTCGATCACAAGATACGCCATGCCGTGCACGGCCGACCATGCAAGATACTCAGCGTGAGGCCGTCGTGATTTGGGGAGTACTCCGGCTTGGGTCATCTGGTCGAGCGCGGAGCTGAGCAGCTCAAAAGGATTGAGCCCGCTGTCGCCCTGCTTTTCAGGGTCGTGATCGTTCGCTACCGGTTCGCGTACAGAAAATGCAGCGCGAAACAGTCCGGTCTCTCCAAGAGCAAATTTCAGATAGCCGGTACCGACAGCGCGAAGCGCGGCACGCGCTGATTCAGCGGGCTTTCGGATGCGCTTTGCTTGAACCATCTCGATTTCGATCATGCGTGCAAGCGTGGCGAGAGCCGTGGCACGCACGGCATGCAGCAATGCTTCATGATTTTCGAAGTGGCGATAGGCAGCATTTGGAGAAACGCCTGCGCGACGGGTAGCCTCGCGCAAAACGACGGCTGTCGGACCGCCCTCGCGTGCGAGATCAATGGCAGCATTCAGCAGGGCTTCGCGCAGATTTCCGTGACGAAACGTAGTGCGCCCGGCTGGCAATTTCTTTCCCGTTTTTTTCATCGTTCCTATGTGGACAGTGTACACGTCTTTTGGTAGCGTTCTGTGGACGGCGCATGTAGACTTTCCGCCCCGCGCCGTGACTTTGCCGAATAGAGGCACTCATGAGTGAGTTTCAGAATTATCCCCGCATCACGCCCTTTCTCTGGTTCGAAAGCAATGCGGAGGAAGCAGCCGACTTCTACGTCGGAATTTTCAAGAACTCACGCAAGCTCGATGCGTTGAAGAGCCCTGGTGGCGGACCTGCATTGACCGTAAGTTTTGAACTGGACGGCCAGAAATTTACCGCTCTCAATGGCGGTCCGCACCATCAGTTCAACGATGCAATCTCGCTGGTGATTCGCTGCGACACGCAGGAAGAGATCGACTACTACTGGGACAAACTGACTGCCGACGGCGGCAGCGAGGTACAGTGCGGATGGCTGAAGGATAAGTTCGGCCTGTCGTGGCAGGTGACACCGGCACGCATCGCCGAACTCGTAAGTAATCCTGCCGGTTTCAAGGCCATGCTGACGATGAAGAAGTTGAATATCGCGGAACTCGAGGGTGCAGTAGCTGGATAGATGACTCTCGCAGAACGCCACAAACACACGTAACCCAAGGAGAGACAGGATGAGCGCAACAGCGGAACAGGTGAAGGGAACAGCGGTCGCCAACGGTGACTTTATCTGGTACGAGCTGCGGACTACGGACACGAAGTCTGCACTCGATTTTTACACGCATGTGGTGGGATGGAAGGCCATGCCTTCAGGGAATCCAGGCGGTGTTGAATATACGCTGCTCGCCGTGGACAACATGCCGATCGTAGGAGTGATGCCGATTCTGCCGGATATGGCGCAGGCTGGCATGAAGCCTGCGTGGGCGGGTTTCATCGGCGTCGATGATGTGGATGCTTATGCAAAAAAGGCAGAGGCCGCGGGCGGCAAGGTGGTTCATCCGCCAACGGATATTCCTTCGGTGGGTCGCTTTGCGGCTTTGATCGATCCGCAGGGAGCCCATTTTCTGATCTTCAAGGGATCGCGGGAGATGGCGCCTCCGATGCCTGCTCCTGGCAGCACCGGAACGATTGGATGGCATGAACTTTCGGCACGCGATGAGAAGTCCGCGTGGGAATTCTATTCCGGCGTCTTCGGCTGGAAGGAAGAAAGCCAGATGGACATGGGCCCGAACGGCATCTACCGGATCTTTCAAAACGGAGACAAGCCGCGCATGGGCGGCATGATGAAGATGATGAATGATTCGTCACCGGTGCCTTTCTGGCTGTACTACTTCGCCGTGGATGAGATCGGTGCGGCGGAGGCTCGCATTCGTGAAAAGGGTGGCAACGTGGTGATGGGGCCTCATGAAGTTCCCGGAAAGGTCTACATCATCATCGGTACAGATCCGCAGGGCGCGGTGTTCGCGGTGGTCGGGCCGAAGAAATAAGTGCTCGTGACGGTGGCGTTTCCCTACGGAGACGCGGTGACCGCACAAAAAGAGGCCGAGGGCATGACGCCCTCGGCCCGGTTCAAGTGTTGGAGTGAAACTACTGCGCGTCCTGCACGCAGCGGAAGCCGAGGGCACCGGAGCGGTCGTAGCTGGGTGACATCATGAGCAGCTTGCCGTGGTTGTCGTTGCGATACGCCTGCGGAAAATACCAGATAGAGCCTTGCGGCTGATAGTAGCTGCCGCCTCGTAGAATGCCTCCGCGCGTGCGATCGTCGACATACTCGTCTGTCCACTGCCAGACGTTGCCGACCATATCCATCACTCCGAAGGGGCTTGCGCCTTGCGGGTGGGCATCTACGTTGTCAGGTCCACGCATGGTGCGGCCTTTATCGGGAACAGGAACCGCCTTGTCATCCCAGCGATCTCCCCAGGGATACGTGCGTTCATCCTTGCCTTGCGCGGCATACTGCCACTCCCACTCATGCGGCAGACGCTTGCCTGCCCACTTTGCATAGGCACGTGCGTCTTCAATGGAGACCCATGTGACGGGCTTGTTGTCCCAACCAGCGGGATAGCTTCCGTTCTGCCAGTCCTTGAGAAAGTTCAGGCTGTCCTTGGGGCTATAGTGTGTCGCATCCATGAACTTCTTAAACTCGGCGTTGGTGACAGGGTACTTGTCGATGTAGAAGGGCTTGATCTCCATCTTGTGTTCATGAAAGCGGCGTGGGCTGTCCTCCCAGGGAAACTGCACGTCTACTCCGATATCGTCCGAACCTTCGACCTCGATGCCCTGCACGCGGAAGACGTACTCGCCGCCATCGATTTTCACCATGTTTGCCGGAGTGGCCGTGGCGGCCTTCGTCGATGCAATCTCCACCAGTTGCTGCGGCATCCACTTCCACTCATGTGAGTAGCTCGACAGCGGACTCGTGGTGAGAGTCTTCATCTTCGTCATAAGCTTCTGCATCGCAGCGTTGGGCTCACCCTCGGCGGCATAAACCATGCCGAAGCCGTGTGCTTCTATGGGGAATGACAATACGGCCTTGTCGCCTTCCACCTCAGGCTTGAGTTCCACACCGTGATAGACATCGTAGTACTTCATGCCGGGGCTGTAAGCGACGGTTATCTGGCGCCCCTGCACGTCGTATTCGTTGCGGTTGACGATCGTCCAGATGGTGCGATTCTCGAGCGGCCAGCGGCTTGAGTAGACACCGTAGCGATGCATCGGGTAAAGAGGCTCCCATCCGGTGCTGGCGAAGAAGGGCGCGACGGCACGTTCCATGGTCGCCATGCGGCGCGTGGCTTCGGCATCGCGCGGAGTCACGCCGTTCCAGATGCCCCAGACATCTTCCCAGCTTTCCCATCCTTCGCCGTTGAAGAAGGCGTATTGCAGATCGTCAGTCTTATCGCGATTCCAGCGGCCCTGGATGTTGACCTGATGCCGGGGTTCAAGCCAGCGATATTTGTCCACGGTGGGGGCGAACTGGAAATCATACTGGCCCCAGGTCATCACATTCCATGCAAGGCCTTCATCTGCCGGTCCATTCTCTGGCTCGAAGACCAGTGGATGTCCGGCCTTGTCAGCAGCGAGCGAGAAGGCAAGAGGAACGCCATCCTGTGTATCGCCGTTGACGCCATCTGCATCGATCGATTTCATGAACTCCGCTGTGGCTGTGTACCAGTCTTTACCGGGGTCGCGTGTACCCTGGTCCCACATCATGATCGGGAACAGTACCTTGACGCCGCGGCGATGGAAGTCTGCAACCATCTGCTTCACGCCTTCGACGCCGCCCGGCATGGAGGCGACCATATCCTCCTGGTTGCGGTTGTCGATGCCCATGTTTGGGTATGTCGCCCAGATGAGCACCGCATCGATGCCGCCATAACGCTTGTCCAGGTCATCGAGATAGCGATCGACCGTGTACTTGCCCGCGACGGGGTCATAGAAGTAGCGGTCATGAACCATCATCTGCGGCTGAATGAAGGCCGATTGCGCCCACTTCAGCTCAGGCATGTTGTAACGCGAGCCATCGTAGCCTACGCGGATAAGCCGCTCCGTGCGCCAGTCTGTGATGGCCTTAAGCCATTCTTCATGCGCTTCCGGACTGCAGGGCGTGCTGCCGCCTTCCCAGGGAAAATGCATGGTGAGACATGCGGGAGGAGGAATTTGTTGCGCTTTAGGGTGGTAGCGGAAGTCCTGCGCCAGAGCGGGGAGAGCGAAGGTTGCAGCGAGGCAGCTTATGGCTACAGGACGTTTCAGTCTTGCGGAAATCTTCATCGTACTTCCTCCACTACTTAATTGCTGCTGGTCGATCGCGCAAGAAGCTCCTCGACTTCGCTTCTCGACGGCATGGAGGGCTGTGCGCCGGCCCTGGTTACGGATAGTGCCGCGGCTGCGGCTGCGAAGAGCGCGCTGTCGCGTGCAGACTTGCCCAGCATCATGGCGGTGGCGAATGCTCCGTTGAAGGCGTCGCCCGCGGCGGTTGTGTCCACCGCCTGCACCGGGAACGACGGCACCTGGTCACGCAGGCCATCGGTCGATGCGAGGAACACTCCGCGCGGACCCATCTTGAGCACGACATTACGAATGTTCTTATTCAGCAGAGTCTGTGCTGTTTCATTCGGTTCAGTTGTGCCATTGTGTTCGACGAAAAAAGCTGCCTCTGTTTCGTTAGGTGTGAACCACTCGACCGAACTCAACAGGGCGGGGGAGAGGGTTGCTGCCGGCGCAGGATCGAGAACGAGCGGCACTCCCTCGCGCTTACAGACTTCCGCAAGATGTTCGACCGTGGCGATTGGAATTTCCAGCTGCGTAAGGACGATGCCGGCAGATCGGATGAGATCGATGTTTGCGTCGATGTCCGCAGTTGTTACCAGTGCATTCGCACCGGCTGTGATGACAATACAGTTTTCTCCGTTGGCCGCTACGAGGATGTTCGCAACGCCGGAGCTGCCGGGAGTAGTTGCGACAGCGGATGCATCCACGCCCTCTCGTTCAAGATTGGCGCGGAGATCGTTGCCGAATGTGTCGTCGCCGAGGCGGCCAATCATCGCGACCGGATAACCGAGGCGCGCGGCTGCAACGGCCTGGTTTGCTCCTTTGCCTCCAGGATGAATCTGGAATCCTGTGCCCTCGATGGTCTCTCCCTCTTTGGGAAGGCGTGCGGTTGTAGACACGAGATCGATATTGATACTTCCCACCACAACGATTGGCTTGTTCCCAGCGGCCATAGGTCTCCTGAAGAAAACAGTGTTCAAAAGAGCGGAGCGAGCGCAATGGTGCTCAGTCCGCAAAGAAAGAAGAGAAACATCCAGGTAAGAAAGAGCCTTGCGCGCCGTGGAGAAGCGGCAAATTCCTTCCAGATAAAGACGCCCCATGCCGCCGAGATCATGGTGGCGCCCTGCCCGATAGAGTAGGACACAGCAGGGCCGACGATATGTGCGCGGGATGCGACGAAGTTAAAGATGGCTCCAGTGACCCAGATGGCTCCGCCAAGGATACCCCAGAGATGCCACGATCCTCGCGCGGAGGCGTATCCGCTCATGGCGACCGGCGCGCTGCCGTCGAGCGGCCTGCGCATCAGCAGCAGGTTGAAGGGAATGGCGCAGAGAGCCACGCCTGCGACGAAGTATAACGATGCCGCATAGGGACCGGCGGCCGCCTCGCCCGACATGGATCGTGCGACGAAAGGATAGAAGCTGCCCATGAGCAACCCAGCGACCAGGCTTATGACAACGCCGCGCGTGCTGAGCGCACGCTGCTGGCTCTCACGCAGCCGATAGGCGATGGCGTCGAAGACGATGGCGGCGACGACGAGTGCAATGCCGCCGAAGAGCATAAGCGCATTGCCGCTCGGTGCAAGAATATAGCTGCTGACGGCTCCGACCACGAGTGCGAGTCCGATGCCGATAGGGAAGGCGACGGCGAGCCCGGCGATCTCAATCGCGGCGACCAGCAGAAGATTGGCAACGTTGAAGAGAATGCCGCCAACGAGTGCAAAGAGAATGTGAGAGCCGTCTACCTGCTGAAGATCGGCAAGAAATGTGAGTCCGGATGAGCCCATGCTGCCGAGTGTGAATCCCCAGGCAAGCGCGCCAAGAACGAGGCCGATGACGTAGTCCCAGTAAAAGAGCTGGAAGCGATAGCCGGGACAAAGCTTCATGGTGTTAGCCCATGACCCCCAGCACAGCATGCTGATGAACATGAACGAGAGCGCAAGACTGTAGGTCTCGGGCTGAAACATGGGACCGCCGCTCCTTTCCTAATCCCGCCGGGCTTTCTGCAGCAGCATAGTTGAAAGCTTTCAATCCGGGCTGTCGAAGCATAGAAATAGCACTCCCGCTTTGTCAAGAAACTTCTTCAAATGGCGCCCCGGGCCCGGGCCGGTTCCGGGTTTATGCGACACTCAGGGTAAGTCCTGCTGCGAGGGGTGTAGAAGAGACCGATGGCAAACATGAAGGAGATCGCGAAGCTGGCCGGCGTTTCGCTGGGGACGGTCTCTCATGTGCTGAATGGTTCAGCCACGGTTCGCGAGCCGCTGCGCAAGCGCGTAATGGACGCGGTAGCCTCCGCGGGATACCAGCCGAGTCAGTTGGCACGCGGGCTGCGTCGTGACAAGACGAACATGATCGGGATGATCATTCCCGATGTAACGAATCCGTTTTTTCCGGCGGTCGTGCGCGGCGCCGAGGATGTTGCGTTCGAGCATGGCTATCGGTTGGTGCTCTGTAACACCGATAACGATCACGCGAAGGAAATCGTTCACATGAACGAACTGCGGACCTACCTTCCTTCGGGGCTGATCGTGATTCCATCCAGCTTCAGCGATCTGACGGCGCAGGCGGAGTCCTTTCGCCGGTCGGGCGCAGCAGTAGTCTGCGTCGATCGCCTGCCTTTGAACTGGAACGGAGATACGGTTACGGCCGATAACGAGAAGGGCGCGTACGACGCGACGAACTACATTCTGCGGCAGGGGCACAAGCAGCTGGCGATGATCACCGGGCCGCGTCACCTGACTAACTCGACGAACCGCCTCAAGGGATTTAAGCGCGCTCTGGCCGAGAAGAAGATTCATCTCGGCCCGGAGTACATACAGGAAGCGAATTTCGACCAGCACGGCGGCTATGCGAAGACGCTGTTGCTGCTGCGCATGATCCCGCGCCCTACGGTGATTTTCGCGGGAAACGACATGATCGCCTTCGGCGCACTCCTGGCCTTCCGCGAGATGGGGTTGCACTGCCCGGATGACATCTCACTCTTCGGCTTCGACAATCTGGACCTGGCCGAGATGACAAGCCCTCCGCTTTCATCCGTATCGCAGCCGGGTTATCAGATGGGAACGACCGCGGCACAGATACTCATGGACCGTGTCCGGGGCGACGATGGACCGCCGAAGCACGTTGTTCTCGATACGGCGATCAAGATTCGCGATTCGGTAGGGAAGCCTGTCACTGGTGATAACGTTCACACGTCCCGCACGCCCGCACGTGCCGCGCGCGTTTCCAGGACCGGCCGCAAGCGTTAAACACCGTTCCCTCGCTTCATTCTCTCCAGCAATTGCCACTATTTTTATTTCTTCATTGACAACTTAAAAATTTGCGTTCTAGTCTTTGTCGCGGATTTATTGAAAGCTTTCAAAATCCCTGGACTAGACGAAACCAGCGCGGTCGCAGAGACCCATTCCGGTGGATTTGATTTGCAGGAGGGGCAGTATGTGTGGGTTGCTGACGACAAAACTTTATCGGTGCAGGTTGCTCTGGATGAGCCTCCTCTGCCTTATCGCCGTATTCCCGGCGCTAGCACAGTACAGCAGCGGTATTAACGGCACCGCTATGGACCAGAGCGGTGCGGTAATTGCCGGCGCAACGGCCACGCTTACCAACCAGGACACGCAGGTGCAGCAGACGGTAACGGCCAACGACCAGGGCTTCCTGCAGATTCTGCATATCCAGCCAGGGCGCTACACCATCAGCGTAAGTGCGCCGGGTTTCAGCACATGGCAGCAGAAGGACATCGATATTGAAGGCACAGACGTTCGCACCGTGTACCCGAAGCTGAACGTTGGCTCCGCACAGTCAACGGTGGAGGTGACGGCGAACAACTCCGCGGTCGAAACTACCAGCGGCACCATCAGCCGAACGCTCGAACAGCAGACAGTACAGAATGCTCCGCTTGTTGGCGAAAACCTCTACGCCAGTGTTGCGACGCTGGCTCCGGGTGTGACCGGCCTTGGCGGATCGTTCGGTGGGGCCAGCGGTTCCGGCTCACAGGGAACCAACAGCTTCAACGCAGAGCCCGGCTTTCAGATTATCGGGGCAGGGCAGCGCCAGGAAGCGAATGAATACCAGGTTGATGGCACAAGCGTAAACGGAAACTCGCGCGATGGTATTACCAACCTTACGCCCGAGCCGGACAGCGTGGCCCAGATGAAGATCAGTACCGACGTTTTCTCGGCCGATAAGGGCCGCCAGAGCGGAGCGTTGATCGAAGTCTTCACCAAGCCTGGAACCAACCAGTTCCACGGCACGCTGTCAGAGTTCTATACCGGTTCGAGCCTGCAGGCCCGAACCGAGTTTCAGTCGCAGGTTCCTCGCTATCTTCGCAACGATTTTGGCGGATCAGTGGGCGGTCCCATCATCAAGGACAAGACCTTCTTCTTCGGCTCGCTCTTCTGGAGCAAGAGCCAGCAGGGAGTAACGCTCACACAGCCGATGGAAACGCCGGAATTCGTCAACTATGTTGAGACGAATTACCCGAACTCCCTCGCCGCGGCCTTCTTTAAAAATGCACCCTCTGGCGGAACACCAACGAGCGGATTTCAAACAGTGGCCCAGATAGAGAGCCTTCTGCAGAGTCCTTACCCTGTGCCGGATATTCCGGGCAATCTCGTTGCGCTCGGAAACGTGTCCATCAACCAGTCGCCAATCAACAATGGCTTTCAAGGGCATGCACGTATCGACCACAACTTTAACAACGGCAACGACAAGCTCTTCTACAGTCTCTTCCGCAATACAACGCAGGGCGGCGTTGCGAATCCACGCCCGAAGCTGGCGTATGTAAGCCCGAACGCGACCTGGTATCACAAGATCGACTACATCCACACATTCTCGCCAAAGCTGTTGAATGAAGTGAGCATGTCGTATGTGCGCGCTGATGGCGATCAGCCCGCGGCTCCGGGCGATCTGCCATCGCTGCCCAATGCCTATCCTTCAGGGCTTGGCGGAGGCTTCTCATCATGGGGGCCTTCCGGTTGGGTGCACAACAACTGGAACTGGCATGATGTGCTGACCTATGTCCATGAAAATCACAATATTCGCGTGGGCATTGATGTTGATCGCCAACAGGATCTTGATAACTTCACCGCGGGCCTGGACCGCCCCAGCTTTAACTTTGCCAATATTGTGGATTTCGCTGTCGACCATCCCATCACGCAGAGTGGTCCGGTAGTGGATGTACGGAACGGGGGCACAGCCCAGAGCCTCTATTCGCGTGTACTGATGCTGCAGGTTGCGCCCTATGTGCAGGATGATTGGAAGGTCACGAATAAGCTGACGCTGAACATCGGTTTGCGCTGGGACTATTTTGGACATCTAGGCACGGTCACCTACGGACCGAATCCGATTGCGCTGTTTACGCCCGGCGCGGGCAACGACGAAGAAGCGCAGATCGGGAATGGATCGATGCTGGTACGCGGTTCGACCGGACAGGTGGTCGATAACCGGCTATGGCGCTTCGCTCCGCGCTTTGGATTTGCCTATGATGTCTTCGGCAATGGCTCTACCTCGGTTCACGGTGGGTGGGGTATTTACAACAACAAAATCGGTGATCTCTCGTATGTAGATGGGATCCGCACCAACCCGCCACAGTTTGCAAGTCCGGGCATCAGCATCTTCAATGCAGGAACGACGCTTGCGAATTTCTCCTACGGTGTAAGCAGCACCGGAGGGCCCACCGGCTTTGCTCCACCACCTGGGCTCTCATATCAAGTGGATCCGCATGGAGGGTTGGTTGGCACTCGTATCGCTGTTGGTGGCCTGCAGGCAAACCTTGTGCCGCCGCTGGTGCAGAACTGGTCCATTGGAATACAGCGCAGCATTGGGACCAGCATCGTAGTGGAAGCAGACTACTTCGGGACATCGGCGACGCACCTTTACTTCCAGACGGATTCGAACCGGTACGCAGGCGACCTGGTCCAGCATGGCGGTACGCTCGATCGCCTGAACCCAAGCTTTGAATCGGTGATCTTCGGCCAAAGCATTGGCATCGCGAACGCCGAAGTGGCTGCCTTTGCGATCTCGAAGCGCTTCTCGCACGGGTGGTCAGCGCATGCGATTTACAACCTTGGTAAAGCACTCGATTACACCAGTAGCAACGACAATGGCGTGGGCGGAGCCGAGAACGTAATCGATGTAAACAATCCGGCACGTAACTATGGCCGTTCCGATTATGACTCTCGCCATCGCATCTCGATCGATGCAGTGTGGAATGTGCCGGGAACCAAGGGGAGGATCACCAGCCTGATCACGAGCGGTTGGACGCTGTCTCCAGTGCTGGTGCTCCAATCCGGTCAGCCGTTCACCGTCTACACTTCAGCGTCCTATCCTTCGGGTGACTTCAATGCCGACGGATATAACTACGATGTCCCCAATGTGCCGAAGTTCGGAAGCAATCTCTCCACGAGCCGTTCCGACTTCCTGAAGGGTGTCTTTGCTGCAACCGACTTCCCATTGCCCGCGCTTGGATCAGAAGGCGATCTCGGTCGCAATACGTACAACGGGCCGGGCCTCGCAAACCTGAACATGGCCGCACAGAAGAACTTCCGCCTGCCGTTCCTCGGCGAGCAGGGGGGATTCGAGGTGAGGGGGGAAATTCTCAACCTATTCAACCGGGTCAACCTAGTGAACCCGGTGAGCGACTTGTCGAACGGTGAATTCGGCAAATCAACCGATCAGAACCTGCCCAGGAATATCCAGGTGCTTGGTCGGATTCGCTTCTGAGCTTTGCTCAGGACTGCGGCCCAGGAACGCCTCTATACTGGGCCGCAGTGGTTTTCTTTCATGCGTGTTGCTTTGTTGTTTCTCTCCATCGCTGTTTCATCGCACATCCTTGCTGCGCCGCCGGCGAACGATGCCCGGCACCAGGCGGCGGCAGCACTTCATGCGCAAAAATACGACGAGGCAATTCGTCTGCTCGATCCGCTGCTCAGGCAATCTCCGAACGATGCTTCTCTATGGACACTGCGCGGTATCGCCCTTGACGGGCAAAACCACGTACAGCAAAGCCTGGCAAGCTACGATCATGCGCTGACGATCGATGCGAACTATCTGCCGGCGTTGGAGGCCGCGTCGCAGACTGCTTATCATCGGCACAATCCGCAGGCCATGCGCTACCTGAAAAAGCTATTGGAGTTGATGCCTGAGAACAGGGTGGCCAATGCGATGGCAGGGACGGTTGCCTACCGCGGCCACGATTGCCCGGCATCGGTCGAATACTTTGAGCGCAGCCAGAGCGAAGTACTTCGGGATCGCAACGCGATTGAGGAATACTCCGATTGTCTTTTGCAACAGCAACAGGCACAGAACGCTGTCGATCTCTTGCGGCGGGGTTCAGAGACTTATCCCGACAACAGGGACTTGAAATACAACCTCGCGATAGCTGAGCTTCGTAATCATCAGCCGGAAGATGCAATTCGTGTCCTTGAGCCTCTTGCCACCACGAAGGACGCGGATCTGCTCAACCTACTGGCTGAGGCCTATACACAGGCGAAGCGGCCGGATGATGCATTTCGTGTACTGGAGCAGGCGATTGCCTTGAAGCCGAACGTTCCATCGAACTATCTCGACCTGGCTGTGCTTTGCCTTGAACATAACCAGGAGAATCGTTCGGTTGCCGCAGCGACCGCGGGGATTGCCCGCATTCCCAAGGCCACGTCTCTTTACCTGATACGCGGAGTAGCATACGCGCAGCTCGCGCAGTACGAGAACGCGGAGAAAGACTTCGTATTCGCGGCGCAGATCGATCCGGATCAGCCGCACAGCACCATTGCGATGAGCCTGCTCTATTCTGATCGCAACCAGGTGGACAAAGAGAAGGCGCTTCTTACGCAGCAGTTGAAGAAGACCCCGAAGGATGCGGTCGCAAACTATCTGCTTGCCAACCTGCTGCTGCACGAAGGCGCGCGTCCTGATCAGCCGCAGTTTCAAGAGGCGGAAGAGCATCTGCGTCTCTCACTGGCATCTCGTCCTGATTCAGCGGAAGCGCAGATCCTGATGGGAAAAGTTATGGACGATCAGGGGAAGCTTGCCGAAGCTGCCGAGCATTATCAAGCAGCGCTGAAGCTTGAGCCGGAGAATCGTAACGCGCTGAACCGTGAGTTTATTCTGCTGCGAAAGCTGCACCGCGACGACGAAGCGACCCAGGTGCTGGCGCAACTGAAGGCGGTGTTGAACGACGAGCTGAAGCGCGAAGATGCGTCGACGCGGCTGAAAGGCCTCACGGAGACGGGAGCAGATCATCCTGCGGATACACCTTGATCCAGTGTGTGCGCATGGTCGTGCGGATTACACGGTCGGCTGTTTGAGAGACGATAGCGCTGGTCCGCTGTATCGGCATGTGGCAATCGATGCAGTTGCCGGCGATCTTTGGTCCCATTGTTTTCGACATGCCGCAGCTCTCGACCTTGTGGCAGCCGAGGCAGCGTGACGAATACGATGCGGCAGGTTTTTCTTCTGCGTGAACGTTGTGACAGGTAGAGCAGGACATATCAGGCGACGAAAGATAGCAGCGGCTCTTCTTTAACAGTGCTACCTGGTTGGCGTGTACGTCCGGCTGCACGTCTTCCTCTGCGGGGTTGGCTCCGAGATATTCATCGAGCGGCTGCCCTGGAACATAGGCGAACGCCTTCCCGGTGAGTGTCTGTTGCGCGCCGTTGTGACATAGGGCACAGAGGTCAACCTGGCGGTCACGAGAGAAGTGTGCCGGGTTGAGAATGGCTTCATCTACGGGTTTTGCAGCGCCGCTTTGGTGGATCGCAGCATGTCGCGCTCCAGGGCCATGGCAGGTTTCGCATCCGATACCAACTTGCAGCGTCGATTTGTCGTAGTGATTGTTTGCGGGATCTGCGGAGAGTGGCTGGATGAAGCCGGCATGGCACTCCATGCAGCGCGGCGAAGCGGGACGGTCGAAGTACGGAGGTCCGTTGCGATAACCGGGGCTATTGATCCATTGATGCCCGTCGGTCCAGTAGCTGACCGGCAATTCGTACAGGGCATCACCTTTCCAGTAAAGGTATGTCTGCCCACGATGGCCGGATCCGATGACGACATCGATACGCTCCGCATGGCTTTGCATTTTTCCCGTGAAGCCGGTGAGGGCATTGACGTAGTAACCGTCACTGCGCTTTTCCATACGGTAGGAGATGCCGGGGTCGTCGATGATCGGCGCAGGTTCCGCGATCTTGAGAACGTTCTTTCCGGCAGCCAAAGAGCCCAGGATGGATTTTGCATCGGGCATCTGCGAGGTGAGGTGATGCATGGTGTGCACGTAACTGAGAGCCTGCTCGCTGTGACAACTAGTGCAGGCGGCATCTCCCGTATAGCCTGCACGGGGCTGCGTTGCGGTCGCTGCAGTTGGCTCGGGAAAGGGAAGTAAAGCAGCAAAAAGAAGGGCGCTGAACAGAACAGCCAGCCTCATGGAATCTCCTGCGCCATCGTGTAGATGTTACGCGTGGAGGACCTGCAGCACGAGAAAAAAGATACACGTGCTGGGCCAGCTGTTCTGCAGTTGTCACTGCTACCCCCACCAGACCTCGCCAGGAGCGAGATGTGCCTTGGCGACATCCGGATCGAGTTCGATGCCGAGCCCCGGTTTGTCTTCAATGGTGAAGTAGCCGTCCTTCCAGAATGGCCCTTCATGCGTGACAAGTGTCGGCCACCAGTCGATCCACTTCGCCAGCTCGTGGATACGAAAGTTCCTCATAGCCGAAGCCGCGTGTGCAGAGGCGATAGTTCCGACCGGGCTTGCAGGATTGTGCGCAGCAGTCCAGATGTCGTAAAGGTCGGCAAAATCGGAGATGCGCTTAGACTCCATCAACCCACCGGACTTGGGTATGTCGATGTGCACGCCCGCGCAAGCCTGGCTTTCGATGAGCGTGCGGAAGCCGTGCAGTCCATAAAGATTTTCGCCGGTGCATATCGGAGTTCGTGTCATGCGGGCCAGCTTGGCCATTGCGTCGGTGTTTTCGGCGGGCAGCGGATCCTCGAGCCACATCGGCTCCACATGTTCCAGAGCGTTCAGTAACTTGATAGCGTCGCCCATGCTGTACTTCCAATGGCATTCGATCGCCATGTCTACATCGGGTCCGATGACCTGGCGATTTGTCTCCATGATGGAGACGATGCGATGAACATCCTTGTTCGTGAGCTGCAGTGTGTAGGGATCGTGGCCAGGTTCCTTGAAGCCGGGGTCGGCCGTGGGCGGCACGCTATCGCCCTGGAACTTCAACGCAGTGAATCCGTACTTGTTGTCACTGATCGCTTTCTCCGCCTGGTCTTTCCAGGCAGCGGGATCGGCGGCATTGCCTGGAGGCACCTGCAAAGTTCGATAGAAGCGGACACGATCGCGAAAACGGCCGCCGAGCAGGTTACAGACGGGCGTTTGCAGAATGCGTCCAGCCAGATCCCACAGGGCAATCTCGACGCCGCTTGCCGCAGTGATGGTAACGCCACCAATGGCCCCGTAACCACCGCTCCGCAGCAGCATCTTCTTGTACAGGCGATCGACGTTCAGCGGATCCTCGCCTATCAAAAGCTGCTTGAATTGTTTCTCGATCATGTCGCGCACACCCGGTCCCCAATAGGCCTCGCCGATGCCGTAAAGCCCCGAGTCGGTTTCAATCTTGATCAGATTCCAGTCCCATGTGCCGCGAATGATCATCAGTTTGATGTCGGTGATTTTTACTTTTTTTCTGAGCGATTCGGCCATTGAGAGATAAGGTTCCGCAAAAACAGATGAGGCTCCGGCAAGCGTGGCGAGTTTCAGAAATGATCTGCGGTCGCTGATCATGATTCCCCTTTTCTAAGTGGCGTGATGGTCACGTTCTCATAAGTCGGAAGTACTGTACGATGCGCCGATAGTCTCTTGAAATGGCGCACTGTTATGTACCGCTTTATGAGACGGCTTGCCGTTATATGCAATCGAGGCAACGAATGTCAATCATCCTGAAGGTGGTTTCTGTTCGCCTCGCAGCCACGACGGGCGTGATGAAAATAACTCAACTTTCCTTTGACAAGCTTCTTTGGAAATAGCTATAAATCGCTCGCAAATTTTTAAAAGTGATAAGCATCTCGCTAAGTTGGCTTCACCGCTGGAAGATGCTGACTTCTGACTCGAACCTTTCCGGAGGCTCAATAGATGAAGCTTAGGGTTTCGATCGTTCTGCTCTTCATCCTTCTTACAGGTCTGCTGTTGCAGGCCAATGCGCAGATGACAACGGGAAGCATCCTGGGAACAGTAAGGGATGCTTCGGGTGCGGTAGTGGCCGGCGCGACCGTTACAGTGGTCGATAACGGCAAGGGGACTTCCAAGAGCGATGTCTCCGATGCTCAGGGTGAATACAACATCCCGTTCCTTTTGCCGGGGACATACAACGTCACGATCACAATGAAGGGCTTCAAGACCAGCATCTCCTCGAACATCACTGTCGACATCGATCAGAAGGCGCGCATCGACGTGACCCTTGAGCCGGGCGGTTCATCAGAGACGGTCAGGGTGGAGGCCACAGCTCCGCTCATTAAGCTGGAATCCTCGGAAACCGGCGATGTAATCGGGAAGACACAGGTGCAGAATCTTCCGTTGAACGGTCGCGATTTTGCGCAGCTCACTTATCTTGTCCCTGGTGTGACTGCCGGCCAGGCTGGAGAAAACCTTGGAGGGTCTTCTTCATTCAATCCACGTGCCGCGGTGAACTTCAATACGCTGGGCAGCCAGGCGAACAGTAACGCTTACCTCGTCGATGGCATCGTCGATAACGAATACACCTTCAATACCGTGATGGTGCAGCCCTCGGTCGAGTCGATTGCGGAATTCAAAGTTCTGACAGGCTCCTATTCGGCGGAGTACGGAGGCGGGGCGGGCGTGCTCTCCGTATCGACTCGATCCGGGGCAGATCAGCTGCATGGCGAGCTGTTTCTTTACCTGCGCAACAGCGCGGTTGATGCCCGCAATTATTTCGCAACAGCAGGCGAAACACTTCAGCCTGCTTATCGACGCGGACAATTCGGCGGGGCGGTCGCCGGACCGATCATCCACAATAAGCTCTTTTACTTTGCAGACTACTACGGTCAGCGCTCTCTCAAAGGAATCACCAACCTCAATAGCGTTCCCACGGCGGCGGAGAGAACCGGAGACTTCAGCGACTTCCGCGATGCAAGCGGCAACCTGATCCCGATTTACGATCCCCTGACTACAGTAGCCTCGGGTACCGCGACACCTACCTATAGCCGTTCGCAGTTCATGGGTTGCGATGGTTTGCATCCCAACGTAATTTGTTCAAACCGCCTCTCACAGGTTGGGCTTAACGTTGCGAGTATCTACCCATTGCCGCAGACCGCTGGAAGCTTCAACAACTTCACCTCGGTTGCGAATCAGATCATCGATGACAACGGAGGCAACGTCCGTATCGACTATCACCTCAGTCCGAAGGACTCGATGTTTGGACGCTGGAGCTACGAAGAGTTTGTGCAGGCTTCGCCGAACCCGTTGACCGGCGGACAGGGAACATGCTGCCTCCCGACGCCACCTTCAGCCGCGGCACAGTTCGATCTGGGGCCTTACGTTGCGGGTATTCAGAATATCGATCTAAAGGCGCAGGGTCTGTCGTTAAACGAAACTCACATCTTCACACCGGAGCTCTTCAATGAGTTTCGTGCCGGCTATGCAAGAACGAACCCGTTCACCTTTCAGTCGGATTACGGACACGATTCTTCTACCTCGCTGGGCATCCAGGGCCTGAACGTGAGTCAGTACACGACCGGCTTGCCGAACTTCACGATCGGTAACTCATGCGGTGCGGAGTTCACCTGCCTGCAGGGTGGTACGGCATTTCTGCCTGCGCATCCTGTCCAGACAAACATACAGGTTGAAGACAACGTGACCAGTACGAAGGGGCCAAACACACTTAAAGTCGGTTTTCGATTCGTGCGTATTTACGCTTCACCCTTTACAAACACCACGACACGCGGCGGCCTCACCTTCAACACTAACTTTACGAACAGCGGTACGAGTTCGTCCGGTGGCTCGGGACTCGCGGCGATTCTGCTGGGGTTTCCAAATGCAGGCTCAAGAAATTTCCTGATCAAGCCCTACTACGTGACCAGCAACATCTACTCGGCTTTCGTGCAGGATGACTGGAAGGTTTCTCCACGGCTCACGATGAATATGGGCCTGCGCTACGATGTCTTTACTCCTGATGTGGAGAAGAACGACCAGCTTGCGAATTTCGATTACCAGAATCTCGTCTTTGTTTTCGCCGGACAGAATGGTGTGAGCCGCACCGCCGGTGTTCAGACCCGCTACGGAAATGTCGGCCCGCGCTTCGGCTTTGCCTATGACCTGGACGGGAAGGGTTCGACCGTGATTCGCGGCGGCTTCGGCATCTCTTATTTCCTGTCTCCAGCTTCGGCTTCGGACGAGCTGGGGCAGAACCCGCCGTTTACCGTATCCCAGACCTTTGCGAGCCCGACGACCTATCCGCTGCCTGCTTCTTTCAGTGCGGCGAATCAATGCTCGGCGACAAATCTTTCCTCCACCTGCCAGCCGGTGTTAAACAACCCTTTTCCTGCTGGAGTCGTGACGGTGCCGATTGCCAGTCTGACGAACACGACTGCACTCAATGCAGCGGCGCCTGCCATCGTCAGCCATTCGATGACGAACAAGACGCCGAGCATGCAGACCTACACGCTGAATGTACAGCGTCAGCTCCTGGGCGGAGTTTTCTCGGTCGGCTATGCAGGCAGCCACACGGCACACATCAACTACAGCTTCAATCCGAATGAAGTGGGGTTGATCCAACCGAACGGCCCCACATCGCAGACAGCTCGCCGTCTGATTCAGCCGCTCAACCGTATCAACACCTGGGTAGAGCAGGAGCCGATCAACTCGTCGAACTACAACAGTCTTCAGGTGGAATACATCAAGCGTTACTCGCATGGCCTGACGGCGATTATGGATTACACCTACAGCAAGTCGCTCGACTACGGTGGATCGGCTGCTTCAGGTGGAGGCGCAGCCGGCAATCCTCAGACGGTGACCAATCTGCATGCAGGCTACGGAGCTTCAGGATTCGATCAGAAGCATCGTTTCGTCAGCTCGATCAATTATGAGCTGCCGTTCGGTGCGAATCGCGCATACTTTCGCGATGGCATGATGTCGCATGTGCTTGGTGGATTCGAAGTGGACGCCATTACGACATACGGCTCCGGCGAACCCTTTAGCGTAAGCCTGAACAGTGGTGTGAACAGCGGAGCGCCCAGCTGGCCGAATCGGATCGGGCGGCGAGGCAAGATCGATCATGGCAACCCGCGGCGCTTCTTCAACGCATCCCTTTGTCCGACAGGTCAATCGACGCTCGCCGACGGGGCGCAGTGCGCCTTCGTTATCCCGGAGCCGAACACTTACGGCAATGTTGGCCGCTCCGTGCTCTATGGGCCCAGTACCAAAAACTGGGACATGAGTCTGCAGCGCCGTTTCGGGATTTACAAAGAGAAGCAGCTGGCGCTGAAGCTCGACGCGTTCAATATCTTCAACACGCCCAACTTCAGCACACCCAATACCGCTCTCGGATCAGCTACGGCTGGCACGATCACCGGCACGGTCAACGACAATCGCGATCTGCAGGCATCGTTCACCTTCTATTTCTAATCGCGCCTTGAGAGAGTCCGGCCTTTTGCTTTCCTCATTGCTCCTTCAGAATGTTGAATGAGGACGTTATTGTGGCGGAGAAGCAAAGTGCCGGCCTGCTCATGTACCGGCTGAGAGGCAAAGAACTCGAAGTATTTCTGGTGCATCCGGGAGGGCCTTTCTGGGCGCGGAAAGATCTTGGCGCATGGACGATACCTAAAGGTGAATTCTCAGCGGACGAAGAGCCGCTTGCCGCCGCCCGCCGGGAGTTTTCAGAGGAAACGTCATTTTCAGCAGAAGGGCCTTTTCACGAGCTGGGATCGGTTCGTCAGAAGAGCGGCAAGGTAGTGATCGCCTGGGCCTTTGAAGGCGATTGTGCTCCCTCGGAGCTGGTCAGTAACCGCTGCCTGATCGAATGGCCTCCGCGCTCGGGCAGGAAACTCGAGATTCCTGAGGTCGACCGGGGAGAATGGTTTTCGCTCGCCGCCGCCCGTGACAAGATCCGGCCTGAGCAGCATTTGCTGCTGGATCGCCTGGAAACCCGGCTCTCTTCGGCTTCACATTCCTAAAAAACATCTCCGTAAGCCGGGACAGCTCCCAGCAAGGCCCTCTATGAGCGAAAATAAGAGGTGATGGTCTTTTCACGTCTGTAAACAACCATTGGAGAGAGAAATGTCACTTGAAAAACTTCGGGCGGACTACGCCGATCTGCAGCAGAGCGGGCTTAAGCTGGATCTGACCCGCGGCAAGCCTGCACCGCAGCAGCTCGATTTCAGTTCCGCGCTCCTGGGAATGCCGGGAGAGTCTGATTTTCTGGATGAGAATAAGGTCGACGTCCGCAACTATGGCGGTCTTCAGGGCCTGACCGAAGCGCGCCGGCTTTTCACCAGCCTTGTGGGCGCTCCGGTGGAGCAGATCGTTCTTGGCAATAATGCCAGCCTTGCGCTGATGCATGATGTGATTACCTACTCGCTCCTGAAGGGAACAAGCGACAGCACGGAACCATGGTCAAAGCAGGGCGAGATCTCCTTCATCTGCCCGGTACCTGGATATGACCGCCACTTCAAGATCTGTGAAGACTACGGTATTCGCATGATCTCCGTGCCCATGCTCGAAGACGGTCCTGACATGGACGAAGTTGAGAAGCTCGTCGCCTCGGATGCGTCCATCAAGGGCATGTGGTGCATTCCGAAATACAACAACCCGACCGGCACGGTCTTTTCGGATAAGGTTATTGACCGTCTCGCCGCGATGAAGACTGCCGCGGCAGACTTCCGTCTGATGTGGGACAACGCCTACGGCGTGCATCATCTCACCGAAGAAAAGATCGCCATAGCGAGCATTCTCGAACGCTGCGAAGCTCATGGGAATCCGAACCGCGCGTTCGTCTTCGCTTCTACTTCGAAGATCACCTTCGCAGGCGCAGGCATCTCGGCCGTGGCAGCTTCCAAGGCCAACATCCAGTGGCTGCTCGCGCGGATGACGCCGCGCACCATCGGCCCTGACAAAGTGAATCAGCTGCGCCATGCACGTTTCCTGAAAGACGAAAACGGCATCACCGCATTGATGGATAAGCATCGTCAGCTGCTGGCGCCGAAGTTCCAGGCTGTGCTGGATATCTTCGCTGCCGAGCTCTCGGGCATTGAAGGCGTTTCGTGGACCACACCCAAGGGCGGATACTTCATCAGTCTTGAAGTTCCCAAGGGATGCGCAAAACGCATTGTCACTCTGGCCAAAGAAGCGGGCGTCGTTCTGACCGCGGCGGGAGCAACCCACCCGTACGGGAAGGATCCGGAAGATCGCACCATCCGCATCGCCCCGTCGTTCCCGGGCCTGCCGGAAGTGCAGGGAGCAGCGAAGGCGGTTGCTCTGTGTGTGAAGCTGGCTGCAGCGGAAGCCAAAGCCTGAGGCTGCTTTGAAAGCAAAAAGAAAAACCGCCCGGATCGCCGGGCGGTTTTTCTTTCGGTAAAGCTAGGCAGGCAGTTCCTCCACCTTTGGGAAGTTGTGCTGTGCACGGCCTTCGTCGCCGTCATACTTCACAGAGCTCTTGTATAACTCGAAGCGGCCATCGTTGAACTGCTTGCCCTGATCGCGCAGAGCCTGCATCTCCGCGGCAGACAGCGGCTTGAAGTTGCGCAGGATCTCCAGGTTCTGATCCAGGACAAGCATCGAATCCATGCCGCTGATTGTTGTTGTCACCGGAAGGCTCATCGCGTAGGTGAGAGCTTCTTGTGGCGTGAACGCGCCTTTCGCGACAAGCTCGCCCGATCCGCCCATGCTTTTCATTCCAAACACGGCCATATGTTTTTCGTTCGCGACGGGGAGAACGTTTTTTTCGAAGCTGCGGTAGTTCGGATCGAGAGCGTTCAGCGGCATCTGGATCGAATCGAAATCGTAACCGTTGTGAAGCATCTTCAGGTGGATGTCCGGATGCTTGTGGCCGGTGAATCCGACAAAGCGAACCTTGCCTTGCTGCCTGGCTTTAGTCAATGCCTCGAGCACGCCGTCCGGAGCATAGATAAGGTCTGGGTCGGTGTAGTAGACGACCTCGTGCACCTGCCAGAAGTCTAGGTGATCGGTCTGCAGCCGGGTCAGCGATTCTTCAAGCATGCGCATGGCCACGTCCTTATTGCGACCATGTGTGCAGACCTTCGTCATCAGCACAACTTGATCGCGCTTGCCCTTGAGCGCTGTGCCCATCTTCTCTTCACTCAATCCCTTGTGATATTCCCAGGCATTGTCGAAGAAATTGATACCGTGATCGATCGCTTTTGCGATCATGTTGTTGATCTCGTCTTGATCGCCGACCGTGCCGATGTGATAGCCTCCGACACCGAGGATCGAGCACTCAAGTCCTGTCTTGCCCATCTGCCGCTTCGGCGCGGTGAACGTAGCCGCGCTTGCAGAGGATTTCTCAGAGTGGGCATTCGAAGCTTTCTCTGCTGGCATCACTGCTGTTACCCCCGTCAATGCTGCGCTTTTCAAAAAACCTCGACGCGTCAGCTCCGGACCGTTTTGCGGATCGTTATGCATGAACCCCATCCTCAGCCTGATACCTGGGGCCATGCGCGGCCGGTGTTATCAGTTTCATGAATCATCTCCTTCACTTCAACCTGCATGGTGTCGAGAGGGAAGTCGTGCGCCAGCCGGGCCTCGGGGTTATCGAACTTAAGCGAGACCTTGTACATCTCGTATCGTCCGTCGCCTGCGTAATAGCGGCAGCGCTCGCGAAGCTTCTGCATCTCTTCCTGCGACATCGGAGTGAATTCCTGCGCGACTTTCAGATTCTGTTCCAGAATCATCGGCTCCTCCGCGCCACTGATCGTTGTGGCGACCGGAAGGCTCATCGCGTAACGCAATGCTTCCGTGGCTTTCAATACGCCCTGTTTCACAGCTTCTCCATGGCCATTGATCGGTTTCATGCCCAGCGGCGCGATGCCGCGCTGGTTCAACACCGGCAGCACCTTGGTCTCGAAGCTCGAGAATGAACCGGCATCGAAGGGATTGAGAGGCATCTGCACCGCATCGAAAGGAAATCCCGTGTTGAGCATGGCCATGTGTACATCCGGATCCTTGTGCCCCGTGAATCCGAAGAACCGAACCTTGCCCTGTTCCTTCGCCTTGTGCATCGCCTCGGCCGCGCCCCCAGCGCGAATGAAGAGATCGGGATCGTTCGGGAAGCCCATGCCATGCACCTGCCATAGATCGAGGTGGTCGGTCTGCAGGCGCTTGAGAGATTGTTCCAGCATCTGCATCGCCAGCGAACCATCGCGCCCGTGCGTGCAGAACTTAGTCATCAGGAAAACTTTGTCGCGCTTGCCTTGTAAGGCCGCCCCGAGCCACGACTCGCATTTTCCGCGATAGTATTCCCAGCAGTTGTCATAAAAAGTAATGCCGCCGTCGAGCGCTCGATGCACGATCTCGATGGCGGTCTTCTCATCTTTCGCCGCGCCCAGGTGATGGCCGCCAAGACCAAGCGCTGAAATTTTTACGCCGGTCTTTCCAAAATCACGAAGAGGAATCGACATGGATCTCCTTGAGCTATCCAGGAGGTATGACGTCGATTCCTCTTTGGTGGTTGGAAGTGTCGCTTGAGCAACAATACGGCGGTTATGCCAGGTCGAAGACCAGCACCTCGCTCTTTGATCCATTTGTCGCAATCTCGAGCACGTGTTCATTGCTCACTGCCGCCGCGTCGCCAGTCTGCAGCTGCTGGCCGTTCACGGCAACATCGCCTTCGACGACATGCAGCCATACGTGCCGGCTTTCATCAACTGCGTAGTCCAGCTTTGTTGCAGGATCCAGCACCGCGACCGAGACCTTTGCATCCTGGTTGATCGTGGCGGCTCCCGCTACCGGCGTGGGCGATGCGAGCACCTTGAAGCGATTCTGCTTTTCGCTCTCGTCGAACTTCAACTGCTCGTACGAAGGCTTGATGCCACGCTGCTTCGGCTCAATCCAGATCTGAAAGAAGTGCACCGGATCTGTCTGCGAACCGTTGTACTCGCTGTGAAAGACGCCTGTTCCCGCGGACATCTTCTGGATCTCGTTGGGTCCAAGCACTTCTTCCTGGCCCATACTGTCCTTGTGCGCGAGCTTGCCGCTGCGGACATAGCTGAGAATCTCCATGTCCTGGTGCGGATGCGCGCCGAAGCCGCGTCCCGGCGCGACGCGATCTTCATTGATCACCCGCAACGAACGAAAGCCCATGTGCTTCGGATCGTAGTAATTAGCGAAAGAAAAGGTGTGGTGCGAATCCAGCCATCCGTGGTCTGCGTGGCCTCTCTCGTTGTTTCTGCGTACGGTAATCATTGCTTTTCCTTTCCCCCGGTTGCCGCCTTCGCGGCGAACCCGATCTTCTTCAAGCCCCGATAAACAGCCTTTCGCTCTGTTTCAGAAAGATCTTTCATCAGGTCATTGAGACCCTGCTCATGACGCTTGTAGATCGCCTCGATCAGCTTCCGCCCGCGTGCGGTCAGAGCCACGCGGCGGATACGCCGGTCTTCGCCATCAAAGGTGCGAGCCGCAAGTGTTTTGCGCTCGAGCCTGTCGATGGCTGAGGTCATGGAAGCATTGGCTAGAAGCAGCTTGCGGGAGATCTCCGTCATGGTTAACGGACCCTTGTGCAGCAGGGCTTCCATCACCATGAAGTCGCTCAGCCCGAGCCCTTCTGCGGCAATGCTTTCTTCGACCCATCCCGCCATCGAACCGTATGCCTTCGCAAGTACGATCCAGAGCCGGGCGGCGGTCACATTGGTTTGCTCTGTCATCAGCAGGACCTCAATGTTTCTACGACATCAGATGTTTCGATATCGAAATAAGATTCAAGTGTCTCTATCTGTCGAGATTGACGAGGGTTAGGAGTTAGCAGGCGGAGTGGGGATTAGGGAAGGTGTCGACGTTGTCGGCGTCGTCACGGTCGATGCAGGCGAAATCCTTTTCGATCACCACTTCCAGTGGGCCACGCGGGCCAATCTCTATGGAAGAGTAGATGCCCACCTGGGAGCCGGCCGCCCAGATGCGGATCTCCTCGGCAGGCACGAGAACGGCCACTTCGGTTCCCTTGTGCTGCACGGTAACCGTGGTGAGCGCTGCGTCGGCGCTGAGGCTGTAGGTGAGCGAGGCATTCCCGGCAGGGGCAAAAAAGATTGTCTCTGACAGCGGATCGCCTGCTGCGAGCCGATCAACTTCGGTACGCAGCACGCGCAGCCGCATGGAGTTGCCTTTGATACGAAGCTTCAAGTTATCTCCTCTACCGGCTTTGTAGCGAGCCCGTTAGATGCGCGGCCCCATGATAGACGTTGAAGTGATCGTCGCGCAGAAAGCCTACGAGGATCACGTCGAACTCCTTCGCGACCTGCACCGCAAGGCTGGAGGGAGCGCCGACAGCAGCGACCATCGGGATTCCCGCCATCACGGCCTTCTGCAACAGCTCGAAGCTTGCGCGTCCCGAAAGCATCAACAGGCGATCCCGCAGCGGCGTGCGATCGGCGAGGAATTCCTGCCCGAGGAGCTTGTCCACCGCGTTATGGCGGCCCACATCTTCACGAATCGCATGGAGTCTGCCTTCGCCGTCGAAGAGTCCAGCAGCGTGCAGCCCTCCGGTGCGACCGAATACGTTTTGCCCGGCGCGCAACCTTACAGGCAGCTTGTAGAGAATCGCCGGATCGAAGGTGAAGTCATTGGTGCGCCGCGGCGGGCAGACGGTTCGCAATGCAAGCAGTGAAGCTTTGCCGCAGATGCCGCAGCTTGATGTCGTGTAGAAGTTGCGTTCGAGCGTACCAAGGCTGACTTTTACATCGGCAGCCAGTTCCACGCGCACGATGTTGCGGTGCGGCCGATAGGGAAGCGCAGCGTCTGCCATGTCCTGATCCGGCTCAACGGGACCTGCAATGTAACGAACGTCTTCGATCTCTCCTGCTTCCCGCACTACGCCTTCGGTCATCAGGAATCCGGCGGCCAGGTCGAAATCATGACCTGGAGTCCGCATGGTCACCGAGATTGACTTAACCTTGCGTTCCTCAGCGGGGCCGTAAACAAGTTGGATCTCAAGCGGCTCTTCGACGGCCAGCGTGTCTTCTGCAGATTGCGGATGCAGGCCGGCAAAGCGATCGATCGAAGTGGTCAGCACCGCACCGCTCTCGATCAGCTCACGCAAGGCCTCGGCTGAGGGTTCGCTTGCGGCAGCATTCTCCTGATCGGAGGTGAAGAGGTGGGTATAGCGTGCTTCGCGCGTTCCCGCCTGCTGCGGCAGCACCTTTGCCAGCGCCGGATTGCGCTGCATGAGCTTGCGCAGGGTTGAAAGCACATCTTCCAGCTCGGCAAAGGAGTGCATGCGCTCGCTGCGTCCACGCAGCTCGCCCGGAGTCTGCGGCCCGCGCAGCAGCAGCGTACAGATGAGCGCGCCCTCTCCGCGCGTGAAGTTGAACATCTCCTGCATGTGGTGTTCGAACTTTGCCACGCGGCCGTCAGCGCGAGCCTTGCCCGCGAGTTTCTTTTGCTCAAGGCCACTGAGTGCCGAGCGCACCTCGTCTTCGCTGAGCGCCATCACCGGCTCGCGGTTGTTCTTCTGGTTACAGGCGTTGACGAGGGCGTTCAGCGAAAGAGGGTAATACTCCGGCGTCGTGCTCTCTTTCTCCATAAGAGAACCGAGCACGCGCGCTTCGACGGCAGTCAGAGCGAGATCCAAGTGAGGGCCTTCGTTCTAGTGGACTTCGACCAGTTGTTCCGTGCGCTCCGCCGAGCCGTAACGGTTCTGCACGTACTCGTCCAGGATCTTCTTGAAGTCCGCAACAATGGTGTCTCCGCGCAGCGTTGTCATCAGGCGTCCATCGACGTAGACAGGAGCCTTTGGCTCTTCGAATGTTCCCGGAAGCGAGATGCCGATGTTGGCATGCTTCGATTCGCCGGGGCCATTGACCACGCAACCCATTACAGCAAGCTTCAGCTCTTCCACGCCGGGGTACTGCTCGCGCCAGACTGGCATCGACTCGCGCAGGTAAGCCTGCACCTGTTCCGCAAGCTCCTGGAAGTAAGTGGAGGTGGTGCGCCCGCAACCGGGGCATGCGGTGACCTGCGGAGTAAAGCTGCGGATGGAGAGCGACTGCAGAATCTGCTGGCCGGTCAGAACTTCTTCGGTGCGGTCACCGCCCGGCTTGGGGGTCAGTGAAACACGGATCGTATCGCCGATGCCTCTCAGAAGCAGGGGGGAAAGGCCAGCTGTCGAGGCGACAATGCCCTTCATGCCCATGCCGGCTTCGGTCAGGCCGAGGTGCAGGGGATAATCGCAGCGCCCGGCAAGCATCTCGTAGACGTCGATCAGGTCGCGCACGCCGCTTACCTTGCCGCTGATGATGATCTGGTCGTGGCGCAGGCCGTACTTCTCCGCAGCAGCCGCGGAATCGAGCGCCGAGCGGCACATGGCTTCCATCATGACGTCGCGGGTATCGAGCGGCTGTGCCAGCTTCGAGTTCTCATCCATCATGCGGGTCAGCAGGGCCTGGTCGAGCGAGCCCCAGTTCACGCCGATGCGGACAGGCTTCTGGTTCGCGACCGCGACCTCGATCATCGCGCGGAAGTTGTCGTCATTCTTGCGGCCTACCGAGACGTTGCCCGGATTGATGCGGTACTTCGAGAGAGCCGTGGCGCAGGCGGGGTACTTCGTCAGCAGCAGGTGCCCGTTGTAGTGGAAGTCGCCGATGATCGGAACATGGATGCCGACCTTGTCGAGCCCTTCAACGATGTAGGGAACAGCCTTCGCGGCTTCATCGTTGTTCACGGTCACACGTACCAGCTCCGATCCGGCCGTGGCCAGCGCGGCCACCTGCTGAATGGTGCCCTCCACATCGGCGGTGTCGGTGTTGGTCATCGACTGCACCACCACCGGGGCATCTGAACCTACGCGAACCTGTCCTACTTTGACCGTAACGGTCTTCCTGCGCACAATTTCCGGCATAGAAACCTCGTTACCAGTTTACTCCGTAAACTGGCAGCTATAAAGCGGCCGGCGGTGCTCCGGTCGGCCAGTGGCGGGCTGCGGCTGACCGATTCTGAGCTAACGCGCTATCATTCCGGGTGGTACACCTTACCCAGGAGAAAGCAATGCGAGTTGGTCTGTTGACGGGCGGCGGCGATTGCCCGGGATTGAATGCGGTGATCCACGCCGTGGTGAAAAAGGGAATCAACCAGTACGGCGATGAATTCGTTGGGTTTCTTGAGGGCTGGCGTGGTGTGCTCGAAAACAACACGATTCCGCTGACGCTCGAGAAGGTTGACGGGATTCTCACCCAGGGCGGCACCATTCTGCGCACCTCACGTACAAATGTTCGCAAGATCGAGGGCGGCATCGAGAAGTGCGTCGCTAACCTCAAGGCTAACAAGATTGATGCGCTGATCGCCATCGGTGGCGACGACACCCAGTCGGTCACCAATGCGCTGATCCAGGCTGGAGTTCCCGGCGTAGGAGTCCCCAAGACCATCGACAACGACCTTAACGGCACCGACGTCTGCTTCGGCTTCGATACCGCCGTGGGCATCGCGACGGAAGCCGTTGACCGCCTGCACACCACCGCCGAGGCGCACAACCGCGTGATCGTTTGCGAGGTCATGGGCCGCGATGCTGGCTGGATTGCCCTGACTGCCGGTGTAGCGGGCAACGCGCATGTCGTTCTTGTGCCGGAAAAGCCCATCGACATCGATCACGTCTGCAAGCTGCTCAAGTACAACCACGATCACGGCAAGAAATACGGGATTGTCGTCGTCGCTGAAGGCGCCAAGCTCCCGAGCGGTGCCCAGGCTACAGTCGGCACCAAGGTCGATTCCTTCGGGCACGCCCAACTCAGCGGTATCGGCGCTGCCCTTGCCGAAGAGATCGAGAAGCGCACCGGCTACGAGACCCGCTCAGTGAATCTGGGGCACACCCAGCGCGGCGGATCGCCTTCGGCTTACGACCGGATGCTTGCCACCCGTTATGGGCTGGCCGCAATCGATCTGGTGCACAAAGGCGAGTTCGGCAGGCTCGTGGTTCTGCATGGCACGAAGATCGAAAGTATCCCGCTGGCCGAAGCGATTTCGAAGAACAGGACGGTGGATGAGAGCTTTCTCGAAATCCTTACCGGAATCGAGCCGAAGGTGTAATTCGCATCGCACCAAGAAAGAAAAGGCTTGCCTAAGGCAAGCCTTTTCTTTTTCTTAGGCTTGAAAGTTTAAAGTTTTGCTTTGTGGATGTCTCCTGCCGGTCACTACGGCAGGAGAGGAATCAAGGCAACCAATAGCGATTTATGGTTCGAGCCTAAGTGGCTTGCTTGCAATGCTGTACGTGCAATTTGATGCATCTTTTCAAGATCCTTTAACGAAGATAACCGGGCAACCGCCGGAAATCCCTTGAACTGGCCCCCGAAAACACGGTATAAGCAGGGTCGCAGCCTTAGTTTTTCGCTACCATTCCCCCGGCATTACCACCTGCTGTTCAACAACAGGAGAACCCCATGAAGGGCCAGACGGCACGCACGAGTGAGATTCGGGAAGTAATGGATATCCGGCAGGCCTCGGATTACCTCGGCATCAGCCCGGATTCGCTTTACAAGTATGCGTCGGAGTCGTTTATTCCTGCTTTCAAGCTTGGAAACCGCTGGCGTTTCAAGCGGTCCCGGCTCGATGAGTGGATGGATCGGCAGTCGGGCATAGATGCCCAGCCGGAACCTGCGCCTCGCGCTGTTCGTCCGCGGCAGAAAAAGCCCGCAGCCTCTACGGCTGGCCGCAGTGCCGCGAAACGCGCCAGGGTCTCGTAACTTCCGGAAATCTGTAAAGATCAGGTATGGACAATTCATCATCGGTAGACCCTACGCTTCTACCGGCTCATTCTTTAGGCAACCGCGTCAGGCGGCTGCTCTGGAACGTTTGCTACGCGCTGTTTTATCGTCCCTCACCCCGGCCATTTCACGGCTGGCGTTCGATGTTGCTCTCTATATTTGGAGCCAGGATGGGGGAAAAATGCCATTTCTACCCGAAGTCAAAAATCTGGGCTCCCTGGAACCTCATCGCCGATGATCGATCCACGCTCGCTGACGACGCCGAGCTTTATAACCCTTCGCCCATGCGTCTCGGGTCTCATGCCATCGTTTCCCAGGGAGCCTATATTTGCGGGGCGACTCATGTTTATAACGATCCCGCATTTCCGCTGGTTTCGTTTCCCATGACCCTTGGAGCCTATAGCTGGATCTGCGCGCGCGCGTCTGTGAATCCGGGCGTGAATGTAGGAGATGGAGCGATTCTCGCTCTTGGATCGATTGCAACGAAAGACCTCCAGCCCTTTGGTATCTACGCCGGTGTTCCGGCTCGGCTGGTGAAAGAACGTGAACGCTCAGCGGTGCCCGAAGTTCTGTAGTGCCGGAAGGCGGTAAAATGAAGAGGATGAACGATATCTCCCGTATGCGCGTTCTGCGCCGTGCCATGGCACAGCAGGAAATCGAGGCGCTACTCGTTACCCATCTTCCCGACGTCCGTTATCTTTGCGGTTTCACCGGCTCGAACGCCGCTCTCGCGATCACGGCTTCAAAGGCCGCCCTTTTCACCGACGGCCGCTATACCGTGCAGGCAAAGGAAGAGACGACGGACGCACGGGTCGTCATCGCAAAAAAGTCTGCGCTGAAGGAAGCCTGTGAGCTGCTGGATGCCTCGGCAAAGAACGCCGCCTTCGATCCTGAGAACACGACTGTCGCGACGTTGAACCTGATGCGTTCTGCGATTTCCGGGAATAGGCGGCGCGGTTTTTTCACCCCGCTTGAAAGGCGCATTGTCTCCGAGCTGCGGATGGTGAAAGATGCAGGCGAAATTCGCCGCATGACGGCTGCCGCGGAAGTTGGCAACAAGATCTTCCACGCGGTCCTGCCGCATATTCAAAGTGGCGTGCCTGAAACCGATATTGCAGCCAGCCTGGAGTTTTTTGCCCGAGGCATGGGTGCAGAGGGCATGTCCTTTGAGACGATTGTCGCTTCCGGGCCGCGTTCGGCGCTCCCACACGGTCGTGCCACGGCGCAGAAGACGCCTCGCAACGGCTTTGTTACCTTGGACTTCGGTGTTATCCTCAAGAGCTATTGCTCGGATATGACGCGTACCGTCTACCTGGGCAAGCCATCCGTGGCCGAACGCTCCGCTTATGACGCGGTGCTGGCGGCACAGGAAGCCGCCGTGGAAGCAGTCAGGCCGGGCGTGACCTGTGGTGAGGTAGACGAGGCGGCGCGCAGCGTACTGCGCAAAGCCGGCCTGGCAAAGTACTTCACCCACTCAACCGGGCATGGGGTGGGGCTTGAGATTCACGAAAGCCCCCGCGTAGGCGCGGGGCAGGAAACGAAGCTGGTACCGGGAATGGTTATCACTATCGAACCGGGTATTTATCTGGCTGGTAAGTTTGGAATTCGCATCGAAGATATGGTCGTGGTGACCGACCGGGGACACAAGGTATTGACCCCGGTACCTAAAACGCTGATTGAGCTGTAAGACCGAACTGGACGAAAAATGAATCCTGAAGAGATGAAAGAACTGAAGGAACTGATCGAGTTCCTCAAGGAAAACAAGATCGGCGAGTTTGACCTGGAACGCGGCGATCTTAAGGTGCGCCTGAAGTTTGCGCAGGAAGGTCAGAGCCCTGACCTTGCGAGCCTGGCCCGCCTTCTTGCCGCTCAGCCTGTGGCAGCGCCTGCACCGATCCATCTGCCCCCGGCCGTGCTGCCCGAGGTTTATGCGCAGCAGACACCGGCCGCGGAAGCGGCCAAGGCCGCCGAAGCGGAAGACGCTTCGCTGCACATCGTGAAGTCACCCATCGTCGGCACCTTCTATGAGTCGCCTTCACCGGGCGCGCCGGCCTTTTGCAAGATCGGCGACCAGGTGGAGAACGGCCAGGTGCTTTGCATCATCGAGGCGATGAAGCTGATGAACGAGATCGAGTCCGATGTGGCGGGCGAAGTCGTCAAGCGTTTTGTTCAGAGTGGGCAGCCGGTCGAGTACGGCCAGCAGCTCTTTGCCGTGCGGCCCCGTTAGGTAGATCCCCAATATGTTTCGTAAAGTACTCATCGCCAATCGCGGCGAAATTGCTCTGCGCGTTATTAATGCCTGCAAGGAACTTGGCATCCGTACCGTAGCTGTCTACAGCGAGGCCGACAAGCACTCGCTGCATGTGCGCTTCGCCGACGAGGCCATCTGCATCGGCCCTCCGCGCTCGGCGGAAAGCTATCTGAACGTTCCCGCGGTCATCAGTGCGGCGGAGATAGCTGACGTCGACGCCATCCATCCCGGCTACGGACTGCTCAGCGAAAACGCCAACTTCGCTGAAGTCTGCCGCGCGTCGAACATCAAGTTCATCGGGCCACCGCCCGAAGTCACGCGCCTGATGGGCGAAAAGGAAAAGGCCCGGCAGGCAATGAAGCGCGCCAAGGTGCCGATCCTTCCCGGCTCCGACGGCATTCTTTCTTCAGAAGAAGACGCGCTCAAGTGGGCGAAGCAGATCGGCTTTCCGGTTATCGTGAAGGCATCGGCCGGCGGCGGCGGACGCGGTATGCGCGTCATCCGCACGCCTGAAGAATTGCCTGCGCTCTTTCATTCGGCGTCGACCGAGGCGGCAAACGCCTTCGGCAACGGCGATCTCTACATGGAGAAGTTCATCGAGCGGCCGCGCCACATCGAGTTCCAGGTGCTGGCCGACCAGCACGGCAACGTGATGTCGCTCGGCGAGCGCGAATGTTCCATCCAGCGTCGCCATCAGAAGCTGATCGAGGAAGCGCCATCGCTCCAGGTCACGCCGAAGATGCGTGAAGAGATCGGCAAGACTATCAAGAAGTCGCTCGAAGCGGTGGGCTACCAGAACGCCGGCACCATCGAGTTCCTGATGGACGAGGACGGCAAGCTCTACTTCATCGAGATGAACACTCGCATCCAGGTCGAGCACCCGGTCACGGAGATGATCACCGGCCTTGATCTTGTGAAGGCGCAGCTTCGCATTGCCGCAGGCGAGAAGCTTTCCGACATCGTGACCGAGCCGGTGGTGATTCGCGGCCACTCCATCGAATGCCGCATCAATGCCGAGCATCCGGAGAAGTTCACGCCCTCAGCCGGCAAGATCACCGCTTTCAACGTGCCCGGAGGCAACGGAGTCCGCGTCGACACAGCGCAGTACTCCGAAGGCGTGGTGCCGCCGTACTACGATTCACTGATTGCCAAGCTGATCGTTCACGGCAAGAACCGCGAAGAGGCGATGGACCGCATGCAGCGCGCTCTAGGCATGTTCGTGGTGCAGGGAATCCACACCACCATCCCGCTCCACCAGAAGATCTTCGCGGATGAAGAGTTCCGCAAGGGCGACTTCGATACGAAGTTCATGGAGCGATTCTTCGAAAAGAACAAGGCTGTAAAGGAATAGCTTCCACCAGCTTTATCCGGCCCGGGCTCTAACCAGTCCGGGCTTTCGCATGTTTGGCGTGATCCACCACCAAAATGGATACGCGTTCCATTCTGCATTAAGCCATCCAGGAAGTTTCCTCTGTCTTTTCGAGATACAGAGCGGCCGGCAATCGCCTCCGGGTAAGCGGTTACATTTTTGCGTTGGCAGATGGCTACGGTATGGCTATGCTGTTCGCGACCGAACCGCAGAAGAGGCGCACGATGCTATTCGCTTTTGCCGGCAATTCAGACAGCAGTAACGCAAACATTCTCAACATAGCCACGCAAATCAAGACCCCGCTGATGTTAGCGGGGTTGGCAATATTGGTATTGCTATTGCTTTTTAGGGGCAGGTTGACGAAAGACCAATCGTACATGGTTTTCTTTCTCGCGCTCGTCGCCGAGATCCTGGCGGTCGTTGCTTTTATGCTTCCGCCTCCATCGAACGTTGCAACTTTCGATGGCACGGTGTTCTCACCGAAAAACAGTACGAAGAGTGTTCCGCAGGCTACCGTTTATTTCGCGGTTCAAGGCCATGTGATTCGGCGTTTTACCACCGAAGAAACAGGCTATTTTGCGTTTCAGGTAGACAAGAGTGATTTTGGCAAGCAGGGCCAGGTTTATGTAGCTGCCAAAGGCTATAAAGATTCCCCGATGCTTACAATTCAGCTCGACTCGAACATGGATCGAAAGCTGATTTACCTCGATCCCGATTATTCCAAGTCTGCCACGACGTTGACCAACATAGCGGTCGCAAATGTCGGCCGGGTGTCTACTCCGGTCGATCACATGCAGGCCAGTCCTGTTGCTCAGGCTCAGTTGGCAAACTGTTTGTCAGGAGATTGGAAAGAAGTCCTTAAAGGACGCGACCAGCAGGATGCCCAACCGAATCTCTGGCACTTCAGTCTTACCGGAAAAGACGCTCTCACAGTTACAAGGGCTGATGGTTTTGCCTCGATGAAACTTACACGCCTGGGAGACGACTACAGAGGTGATCTAGTCTGGCAAACGGATAATCATGATGTTTGGCATAACATCGCATTGACGCCATCTTCAGATTGCCAGGCGATAAGCACGAATCTTCAGTGGAGCTTCGCTCGATAACGCCAGGCTTGGATAAATTGTTCAAGCTCGAGAGGTGGTGCGAGAACCATGCATATCTCCATATCGATAGACCGATAGTCCTCTCAGGGCTGAAGAATATTGACTCCAAGATCGCGATAAGGTTGCAACATATCTGTGTCAACGTCCCGTTCGGTTATTAGTCCTGCTACATCCCTGAGGCCGAGGACAAGATAGGGCGAAGCAGCATTCCATTTTTCCGCCGAGGCCAACACATGAGTCTCGGCGGCGGCGTTGCTGAGGGCGCGTTTGATTGCGGCCTCTTCGAAGTCTCCCGTGGTGAGGCCTGCTTGCGGATGGATGCCCGTGACTCCCATGAAAAAGAGGTCGGCCTTGATCCTGCCGATGGCTTCAAAACAGGCCGCGCCAACCGATACCACTGAGTGCTTGAAGAGCCTGCCACCGAGCAGGATCACCTCCACGTTCTCATGCTGGACCAGTTCAACTGCGATCGTCGGGCTGTGCGTGACGACGGTGACCTGCAGGTCGAGAGGCAGATGTCGGGCGATCTCCCGCGAGGTCGTGCCTCCGTCGAGGATGACCACCTGTCCCGGCTGGATAAGCGACACCGCGAGCTTTCCGATGGCTACCTTGCCTTCGTGACGAATCTCCTCGCGCCCGGCGAAGTTGGCAATCGCAGGAGAAGCGGGAAGCGCGCCTCCATGCACCCGCTGTAGCAGACCCTCCTGGGCCATTTCGCGCAGGTCGCGACGGATGGTGTCTTCTGATACGCCGAATTCGACACTCAGGTCCTTTGCGATCAGCTTTCCCTCGGCCCTGAGGCGGGTCAGCAGCAATTGCTTTCTGTGGGTGGTCAGCATATGCACGATAATACTTGACATTGCACGAAAATGCACGATATTGTCCGCTTATGACGACAGACAAGACTTCCTATCAGGCAGAAGTTCGTGTGAAAGAAGTAAGGGTTCTCTCCGACGACTGGTACACGCTGAAGAAGACCCACTTTGAACTCCGCCGTCGAGACGGTACCTGGCAGGAGATGACGCGGGAGACCTACGACCGTGGCAATGGAGCGACAATCCTTCTCTACAACCTTGAGCGAAGAACCGTGGTGCTGACACGGCAGTTCCGCTATCCCGCATTTGTGAACGGTCATTCAGGATTGCTTATTGAGGCAGCTGCTGGTTTGCTCGACGAGGCGAGTCCCGAGGATCGCATTCGCGCAGAAGTAGAAGAGGAGACCGGCTTCCAGGTAGGCGAGGTGAAGCGCGTCTTCGAAGCATTCATGAGTCCCGGGTCAGTCACTGAGAGGCTTTATTTCTTCGTGGCTTCGTACGACATGAGCAGTAGAAGCCACGCGGGCGGCGGCAACATTGAAGAGGGTGAAGATATCGAGGTTCTTGAGATGCCATTCGTCGAAGCGCAAAACGCAGTGAGCAGCGGGCAGATTCAGGATGGGAAGACCATCATGCTCCTGCAGTATGCGGCGTTGTATCTGTTTGGTCATGCATGAAGCCGGATGCCCCACCCCTCAATTCTTAGACATGGAAATCGCGCGGTTACTGAGCGGTATCCTGTAGTTCAGAGAATCAGCCCAGAAATCCCACGTCTCAGAATCGAGACGTGGGGCACCCCGTTCGCACTCATCCGAGCCAGATCCGCGTCACCCTTGAGGAGTACCTGTTGCGCTGCCTTACTTTCCTATTGACGATCTTCTTTGCCGCCACAAGCCTTCACGCCCAACAGCGCTGGAGCGAAGCCCAGGCCAACGCCTGGTATGCGAAGCAGCCATGGCCGGTGGGCGCGGATTTCCTGCCTTCGACCGCTGAGAACCAACTCGAGATGTGGCAGCCTGCGACTTTCGATCCTGTGACCATTGATCGCGAGCTGGGATTTGCCGAAGGCATCGGCATGAACACCGTGCGGGTCTTCCTGCACGACCTGCTCTGGCAGCAGGACCAGCAGGGCATGATCCGGCGTATGAATCAGTTTCTCGACATCGCCGCGAAGCACCACATCAAGCCAATCTTTGTCTTCTTCGATTCCTGCGGCGATCCCTTTCCGCATCTCGGTCCGCAGAACCCGCCGATCCCCGGCGTTCACAATTCGCGATGGGAAGAGTCGCCGGGTGCGCCTGCGCTCGAAGATCCTTCGCAGTGGCCGCGCCTTGCAGCGTATGTAAAGGGTGTGGTCGGAGCCTTTGCGAACGACGACCGCATCCTCGCATGGGATCTCTGGAACGAGCCCGATGACGTCGATGCCGCAGCGGTCGAGCGCGGCGATCCGAAGGACAAGGACGAGATCATTCTGAAGCTGCTGCCGCAGGTCTACGCGTGGGCACGCAGTGCTAAGCCTATGCAGCCGCTGACCAGCGGCATCTGGAGAGGGAACTGGACCTCGCTTGCGGACATGAGTCCAGTTGCCCGCGTGCAGGCAGAGCAGAGCGACATTCTCAGCTTTCATAACTACGCATGGCCTGAAGCATTCGAGTTGAACATTCAGCACCTGCAGCAGTTTCACCGGCCGATCATCTGCACCGAATACATGGCGCGTGCCATCGGCTCGACATTCGATACGATTCTGCCTATTGCGAAGAAGTATCGCGTAGGCGCGATCAACTGGGGATTGGTCGAAGGCCGCACGCAGACCTATCTGCCGTGGGAGTCGACGTGGCATCCTTACGTCCACGACCAGCCGGCCATCTGGTTTCACGACGTCTTCTATAAGGACGGCAGGCCATACCGGCAGCATGAAGCCGACCTGATCCGGTCGCTTACGAGCGGGAAGTAGGGCATTGCGGCTGACTTGCGGATGCCGGAATTCCGGCGCAACCAAATAAGCGCCGGATGCCTCAAAGTGCTTGTGCCTGTTTCTCATGCACGAATATTTATTTGTGAGGCGATAGCTCCATGAAAGCTTTTCTGGCAGCAGTCTTAATGGCACTGAGCTTTAGTCCGGCTCTGCAGGCCGCAGACACATCGAAGATCGATGCGCGTATCAATGCCGCGCATGCTGTGCTCCATGAACTGATGAACACTCCGGATAAGGGCGTTCCGCTCGACATCGCCTCACGCGCTACCTGCGTGATGGTGGTACCTGCCTTCAAAAAGGGCGCATTCGTTTTCGGCGGCGAGTATGGCCAGGGTGTCGTAACCTGCCGCGCTCACCACAAGTGGAGCGCTCCCGCGTTCGTGCAGCTTGAGGGCGCGAGCTTTGGCTTCCAGATTGGCGGACAGTCCACGGACCTCGTCCTGATCGGTGTGAACCACAAGGCTGTCGATGACCTGCTCAAGGACAAGATCAAGCTGGGTGGCGACGCTTCGGTGGCTGCCGGTCCGGTTGGCCGTGACTCGCAGGCTGCAACGACGGAACTGGCGAATGCTGAGTTCCTGACCTACTCCCGTAACCGCGGACTCTTCGCCGGCATCGATCTCAACGGCGACGTTGTGCACCAGAATGCTTCGGACACGAAGGCCGTATACGGTGCGGATATTCCATTCGCCCGCATCCTTGGCGGCTCGGTACCGCCCCCGGCTTCGGCTGCTCACTTCCTCGCGACTGTCAACGAACTCTTCCGCGAAGGCAAGGATCAGAAGTAAGCCGCAAGCAAGAAAAGAAAGTGAACGAGAAAAGCCCGCGAAAGCGGGCTTTTCTTCTAGGCGAATTCGATTTGGCAGACCATTTTGTCTCACCACAAAGAGGAACATCTGGAGATCCCGCGCCAAATCGCTGAGCACGTCGAAACGATCGCCAGGCAGGAGCAGGATTTCCTGTCCAGCCGTTCCCCTGCAGAGCGGTTTGCCGATCGGGTTGCGGCCTTTGCCGGCAGAATCTCCTTCGTGGTCGTTCACCTGAGCGTGTTTGCTATCTGGGTATTGTGGAACCAGCTTCCTCAAACGAATCCGTATCACTTCGATCCTTTTCCGTATGCGCTCTTTGACACCCTGGTCGCGCTTGAAGCGATCCTGCTCGCCAGCTTTATCCTGATGCGGCAAACGAGCCTCGCGCGACGCGCGGATGAGCGGGAACACCTGATGCTGCAGATCCTTCTGCTGACAGAAAAGGAAGTTTCCGCGGTGGTCAGGATGAATCACGACATCGCTTCGCATCTCGGTCTACGCGATATTTCAGGAGATCCTGAAATTCAGGAGATGGGCCAACCTACATCCATCGATCAGGTCGCGCAGACTATCCAGGAAAAGCTCTCCGGCGAATAAGTGCAAACAAGGTGACGAATCATGGTCGTGGATGTCATGCTTAATGGATGAAACGAGAAGTACTAGCTGGCGTCCTGGCCGGATCGTTGCTATTGGGCACGCTGCCTGCAATGGCGCAGGAACTTGGGTTCTGGAAGGCAGAGAGCAACACGGCGCGTGACGTGACGGGCGACGTGGGCATCTCTGAGTCGAAGATCGCAATCGAGGCCTTTTACCCCTTTAACATCGTACGTGCGCGCGACCTCACTCCAGCGGAGACCAGCGCGGTATTCGACACAGACATCGCGTCGAACAGCAAGGCGCACCTTTACGGACTGGTTATCCCCGCGAACAGAAAGTTTCTGCACAAGAACACTCTCTGCGGCAACGAGGACACGCACTGGATGGTGGCCTACGCGGAAGGGAACACACTCGCCCTCGCCTTCTTCTCCGGCGAGCAGTCGCCCACCTTCGCCGTGGACGCGATAGCCAACTCGTCGAGCTTCTGCGGAATGTACCGCTACACCCGCTAGCAACGTAACCGTCTGTTCATCTGGCGGCTCATGAGTGAAAAAGTTCTTCGCCTGAGATAGTCACGGGGTTATATTCCTATCTTCAGCACGCAACTCACGAAACCTGGAATCGGGCGACGATGCGAATTATCTTCCACCAGCGCGAAACCCGGTCTCGCGTTCGTGGAGTGACTGTATCTGCATCAGCCGCGCACCCCGTAACAGCAAGAAACGAGGTTTGAATGGTAGAGTCACCCGCATCACGAAAGTCCTTGCCGCTCGGGCGGCTGGTGCTTATTGCAGCGGTCGTTGCGGCAGGCGCGATCGGTTTCGCGTACACCGCCGGATGGCTGTCCCCGCACAGGTTGACGCCAAAGAAGCTGGTTGCGGGCCTGGCGCCTCCCGGTGGTCCTGCACCCGGCCATCGCCGGAATCACGCAAAAGGAATCTGCTTCACGGGAACATTCGAGGCAAACGGCGACGGTTCGGCGCTGTCGAAGGCGCGGGTCTTCGAGCGCGGCCGCTATCCGGTCGTAGGACGCTTTAACCTTGCCACGGCCGATCCCAATGCTAAGGATGCCATGGTGCGTGTGCGCGGCCTCGGCATTCGCATCACCACGCCCGGTGGGCAGGAATGGCGCTCTGCCATGATCGATGCGCCTGTCTTTCCGGTGTCGACGCCCAAGGATTTCTATGAGCTGCTGACTGCTTCCGGCAGCAAGGATCCGAACGCGATGAAGAATTTCATCGGTGCGCATCCAGGGTTCCTCGCATTTGCAGGCTGGGCGAAAAGCGCTCCATGGACCTCAAGCTACGCGGAGGAGCGTTACAACAGCCTCGATTCATTTCTCTTCGTGGACGAGGCGGGCGCAAAGCATGCCATTCGCTGGTCGCTGATGCCATCGGCTCTGCCGGTTCCGATCTCGCCGGATGATCTGGCAAAGCGCGGCCCCGATTATCTTGAGCAGGAGATTACTCAGCGCGTGGCAGGCAGTGCGCAGCGCTGGGATCTCGTCATCACCGTTGCCAATCCCGGCGATCCAACCGCAGACCCGAATAAGGCGTGGCCCGCAGATCGCCGCACGGTCAACGTGGGTACGCTTATCGTGGAGCAGATCGAGCCGGAACGCGACGGTCCATGCCGCGATATCAACTTCGATCCAGCTGTTTTGCCGGAGGGAATCACAACCTCGGATGATCCCTTTCCTGCTGCCCGTTCGGCCGCGTACTCCCGGTCATACAACAGTCGCACCGCCGAAGAGGCTGCTTATCCGCGTACCGAGACAGGAGCGAAGCAATGACGACAAGCCGCACACGCTTTACCGCGCCGCAGCGACTGCTCCACTGGCTCATGGCCATCTGCATTCTGTCCATGCTGTTCATCGGTGTGGGCATGGTCTCGACTGTTACGACGAAATACCTGACGCTGGTACAGATTCATAAACCGCTGGGCATTGCCATCCTGTTGCTTGCAATTGTCCGTCTTGCCCTGCGCTTTATTTATGGCGCACCCGCGTTGCCGCCCGATCTGCCGGAACCGGTCAAGCTGGCTGCATGGTCTTCGATGGTGCTCTTCTACCTGCTGATGATTGCCATGCCTCTCATCGGCTGGGCCATGCTTTCGGCCGCGTCTTATCCAGTCGTGCTCTTTGGCGGAGTTCATCTTCCGCCTATCGCCCCGGTAAGCCCGGCCCTGCATACGCTGCTATGGAACGCGCATAAGTACCTGGCCTTTGCCTTCTTCGCGACCATACTGATGCACATCGCCGCAATCCTTACTCACAAGCTGATCCGGAACGACGGCATCTTCGAGACGATGGCGCCGACGTTCGGCAAGAGCGAGACAAAGTGAACGGTATCCCGTAGAGCTTGCCGGCTGCTAGTATGTTGCCGATCAAGTTCTACGGGAGAAATCATGATCTGTAAGCGTCGTTCTGGCGCGCTGGCCCTGGTCTGCGCGCTTGCCTGCCTGGCTCCATCCTTCGCCTGGTCTGCCGAAAAATATGTTCCGAAACACGGACCGGCGGTTGTTCTTTTCGACGGCCACGATCTCGATGGCCTCGATGTCTTCATCAAGGGCCAGGGTCTGAACAACGATCCCGACCACGTCTTCCAGGTAGAGCACGGCGTGCTTCACGTCAGCGGCAAGACCATGGGATACGTCATCACCAAGCAGCCCTACCAGAACTACTACCTGCGCGCGGAGTTCAAATGGGGCGAGAAAACCTACGCTCCCCGCCAAGGCCAGGCCCGCGACAGCGGCATCCTGTATAACGTGCAGGGCGAGCAGAAGGTTTGGCCGCGCTCGGTTGAATTCCAGATCAATGAAGCATGCACTGGTGATCTGTGGATGACCGATGGCGCCGCGGTTACTGGTAAAGACGGGAAGCGTGTGACCGGTCCAGACGGCAGCTCACTGAAGATTGACCGCTTCAATAAAGGGCCGGTTCAGAACGTGACCGGCTTCCGCGATCCGGTAAACGAACTCGAGAAGCCGCACGGCGAATGGAACGTCGTGGAGCTTATCAATGAGAACGGCCACGTCCGGCACTATGTCAATGGCAAGCTTGCGAATGAAGGAACAGACGCCTTTCCATCAAGCGGAAAGATTCTCTTCCAGTCAGAGGGCGCCGAGGTCTACTTCCGCAACATGAAGCTCTATCCGCTGAAGTAAGAGCGCGCAGGCCGGCTACTTTACGTCAGCACTCGACTGACGTATGTGTGTCTGGCTGTGATGCACAAGACGCCACAGCCTGGGCAGCCAAAGCGGCGCGGTGAGCAGTACGATCATCACCACAAATCCCAGAAAGGATTTGCGGGTGAAGGGAACAACTTCCTGATCGTGTGTGTCGCGCATTCTTCTGCCCAGTGTACCTGCTCATCATAATTGTGCCGACGAGGCCGGGTGCCCCACATCTCGCCTTTGAGATGTGGGGCACTCATTCTGTTTTCAGTCGCGCTCCCAGAAATGCGGAGGCTCAATCCCAAGCGCCCGCAGGTAAACGAAGCCCTGTCCGCGATGATGAACCTCATTCTCGATCGCGTACTGGATGAAGGCCAGCCCGGTGTCCTCCCACGCTCCGAACGGGTTCGATTTCTCGCCGAAACGATCAAGCGGGATCCGGGGAAATTCCTCGTCCAGCATGGCCGTCTGCTCGTCCCATAGCTTCAGCACTTCGTCCTTGCTCTTCGGCTTGTCCAGCTTGAAGTCCCCGAAGCTTCCGGTGGAGATGCCTCGTACCGTGGGCAGTGTCATGCCCAGGAACTCGGTCGCCAACTCGCCGAAGGTTCTCATGCCTCCGATGCGGAACTCGAAAAGCTGACCGGCGGGAAAAGCTTCGATGGTGCGGCGAGTTAGCCGGCGATGTCCCTGCCAGTGCTTCAGCAGTTCGTCGGTCGTGAGCAGCGCGGATTGTGTCGTTTCGGTGGTCATAACTTCCCTCCGAAAGCAGATTAAGGGGCATTCCCGACAGGGCATGTCGCAAATTGAGCAAGAATAGGTGTGTATGTACGACCCGATCATGCGTGTCTTCACGGTACTCGAGATCCTGCAGTCGCGGGACAGCGTCTCCGGCGCGGAGCTTGCCGAACGTCTCGAAGTCGATCTGCGCACCGTGCAGCGCTACATTCTGCGGTTGAAGGACCTCGGCATTCCCGTCTCCTCGTCGCCGGGAGTCGGCGGAGCCTATCGACTGCGTCCCGGCTTTCGCATGCCGCCGCTGGTGCTTACGAATGAGGAGGCCTTCGCGCTCTCGCTCGGGCTGCAGGCGCTGCACAAGATCGGCCTGTCGTCCTTCGCGCCGGCAACAGAAGGCGCGCTGGCCAAACTGACACGCGTGCTGCCGGCGTCACTGCGCGAAAGCCTGCATACGACCGAGCAGGTCATCCAGATGGAGCCTTCGCGATGGGCCGTGCCTGCATCGCTCGAGTGCCTGATCGCGGCGTCGTCGGCGATTCGAAACAGCCGGCGTCTCCGCTTCGATTATCGAGATCACCGCGACGAGGTCTCCCATCGCGAGATTGAACCCTACGCGCTGATGCACGTGGATGATCGCTGGTACCTGATCGGCCGCTGCCTGACGCGGCAGGCGCTGCGAACCTTCCGCCTCGACCGTGTCACCCGGCAGGAGCTTTGCGCGGAGACCTTCGACCGCCCGGAGGATTTCGACGCGCATCGCCACATGGCCACGAGCCTGCCGTATGTTCAGTCGCGCTACCAGATCGATCTCTGGATCGACATGCCCATAGAAGAAGCTCAGCAGAACTTCGTTCCATGGCGTGCCGCCATCGAGGCAGACAATGGAGGCACACGACTGCGCTGCGGACGCGATCAACTCGAGATGTTTGCAGCGATGGTTCTCAGCATGGGACGAAGGATCGTCATTCACAACCCTGATGAACTGCGCGATGTCTTTCGGAAGCTCGCAGAGCAGGCACTTCGCGCGTCAGATAGCGTTTGATCGCCACGAAAACGGATGTCCCGGCAGGCGAAAGGGTAGAAGGTGAATCGCCATGCCTAGAAGAATATTCAGCAGTGCTGCCATGGTCATCCAGTGGCTTTCGCGGTAGAAGCCGAGCACGAAAAAGCAGAATGCGAAATAACCATGGAACCAGCCTGGGACCCAGGTGGTGATCGCCACTGGGTTCGTCACCGCAGTCTTTCGCTTCCGCCAGCCGGAGATCGCGAGCACGAGTAAAGCGATTACGATCAGGCTGAGGCGGATGCCGGAAGTTATTCCCCATGCATTGCGCAGGAAGGGGTAAAGATAGGTCTCCGTCGCGAAGAGCATTCCCAGCGAGCAGAGCAGCGCCAGCGCGGCAACGATGCTCCGTCTTATGACTCCGCCTGAGTTGTTCTTCAACAGACGTCTCTCGAAGATGCGGCTGAACGCGGAGTAGCAAAAGACAACCGTGGCCCATCCGTTGAAATTCCCATAGGGGATCCCGAACCACTGGCTTGTGAGTGCGCGGCTGGTGTCGTCCCAGAACCAGTGCCACATGTGCAGCCGGTAGGCGACGACGTCCATGCTGAGGTCGATGTTGAGCGCGAGCAGGGTATCGAGCGCTGCGGCGGCCCACAACGGAAGAGCAAACGAATCGCTGAACAGGCGCGATGTGTAGAGAATGATCGCCCAGCCGGCGCCGATGCACAGCGGGACATTGAGCGGAGCATGACCGGCCATGAGAAGGAAACGGCCATAGATGTAGCTGTGGCCGACCACCTCCATGTACTCGAGCAGGACACCGAAGAGAAAGCCGCCCACGATGTAGGGAATCGCCTCACGATGGCGTCGAAATGCATGCACAATACAAAGCGCCAGCAGCACGAACATGCTGAGCTCAAAGACCGGGAAGCACCAGCCAGGCGCCACACCGTACGGGATGCCAGGATAGGGAAGCATAGGTCCTCTTGCAGGGAAGATCCGGATTGTGGGAGCTGGATCAGTATCGCATCATGCAAGACGCGCGTGCCTCATGTCCAGGTCTTGAGACATGGGACGCTGACTTTTAATGTGTCGAAGTGAGCCCCATCCAAGCTAAGCGTGGGTGAGAGGAATACTGCCGGATGCGCCAATCACCGGCTTCCGGACTGAATCGAAGGTTTAAGATTCGTTGGAGATGCGCCCTAAGAGTAACGCGTGGGATGGCTGAATGGATATCCTGCATCCCACCCAAGCAAAGCTTGGATGGGGCACCCGGCACCCGGGCAGACGGCAGTCTGCGGTTCGGCTACCTTCGCTGTTGGCGCGACATGTCCAAATTATTGGTATAACGCCGCTTATTTGGGGGTCACCAACAAGTCGAACAACTCAAGGAGCTGTTTTGCAGCTGGTCCAGGCATGTGGTCAGCGTCTCAAGGAAATTGCGATTGAATGGTATGAAGACTCATTTGATAGGAGCGAGCGCTGTGCTGCCTACATTTTTTCGAGAGCATAAAGGGTTCTTAGGAGTATCCACGCTTCTATTGTTGACGGTACTCGTGTGCAGAGAAGGCTTTCTTATTGCTTTTCCGAATCGAACGATCTATGTCTCCGGGAGGACGGTCTTTTGGGCGGCCTGCATCGCTTTGCTGGCCGAAATACTAGTCAAGTGGATCATGGAGATACGGAGTCGATAGACAGATTCACCGGAATGTCTTATCCGATGTTGCATCGGTGAACAGTTGTATGCGCCACTGCTGGCATCCCCAACTGTTCATCGATCTTTTACACCTTCCCGCTGGTCTCCGAAGCAGGCAGATGCTGCACGCGGCTGTGCTTGGTCGAGTATCCGAAGTAGATCGCCAGTCCGATTGCCAGCCATACCAGCACTACAATCCAGGTCAGCAGGGGCAGGTTCACCATCAGGTAGAAGGCGCTCAGGATGCCGAGGATCGGCACCACCGGCACGAATGGCGTCTTGAAGGGGCGTTCGAGGTCGGGCTGGCGGCGGCGGAGGATCCATACGCCTGCGCTGACGATGGCGAAGGCGAGCAGCGTTCCCATGTTGACCAGCTCGGAGAGCTTGTCGATGGGCAGCAGCGCGGGCAGGAAGGCGACGATGGTTCCGACGACGATGTTCGAGATCCAGGGAGTGCGGAACTTCGGATGGATATCGCTGGCCCACTTCGGGAGCAATCCGTCGCGGGACATGGAGAAGAAGACGCGCGACTGGCCGAGCAGCATGACCAGCATGACGGTTCCAAGGCCAAACACCGCGCCGATCTTCACCAGCAGCGAGCCCCACTTTACGCCGGTTGCGTCGATGCCCATGGCTACCGGCTGCGCAACGTTGAGCTGGCGGTAGTCGACCAGTCCCGTCAGTACCAGCGAGACGATGATGTAGAGCAGCGTGCAGAAGACCAGAGAGCCGAGGATGCCGATGGGCATATCGCGCTGCGGATTCTTCGCCTCCTGCGCGGCGGTCGAGACGGCGTCGAAGCCGATATACGCAAAGAAGACAGATGACGCACCCTCGACGATGCCTTTCCATCCGAAGGCTCCATTCGTGCGCGGAGGAATGAAGGGATGCCAGTTGGCGGCGGCGATGGAATGATGCTGCATCAGGAAGCCGATGCCGAGAAAGAGGAAGATGGCGACCACGCCCAGCTTCACGATCACGATGGCTGAATTCAGGTTGGCCGATTCTTTAATGCCGACGACGAGGATGGTCGTAATCGCGAGGATGGCCAGGAAGGCAATGACGTTGAAGATGCCGGTCACGTGCGGCAATCCGGCAGTAGTGATGCCGGGTGGCAGCGAAGCCGCGGGCATCCATCCGCCTTTGTAGAAATAGACGACATTGCCGTAGGTCGTAGTGAACCGTGCCAGCGATGGCGAGGCGGTGAAGCCAAGCTGGCCGAGCAGACTGAGCAGGTAGCCTGACCAGCCCGAGGCCACGGTCGCTGCTCCGAAGGCGTACTCGAGAACGAGATCCCAGCCGATGATCCAGGCGACCAGCTCGCCCAGAGTGGCGTAGCCGTAGGTGTAGGCCGATCCGGCAATGGGAATGATCGAGGCGAACTCGGCGTAGCATAGTCCGGCGAAGGCGCAGGTGATACCGGCGAAGATGAAGCTGAGGGCGATGGCCGGTCCGGCATGAAGCGCAGCCGCCTGTCCGGTGAGTACGAAGATGCCCGCGCCGATGATGGCGCCCACGCCCAGCGTGATCAGGTTGACGGGGCCAAGCGAGCGCTTGAGTGTGTGTTCGCCTTCTTCACCCGCTTCCTGCTGGAGCAGGTTGAGCGGTTTCACCGCAAAGAGTTTTGCCATGTATCAGGCCAGTCCTTCTTGAGAGATCAAAAAACAGAGGAATCGGAAATCTGCCGGGTTCTGCGGGACCATATCCAGAAGACTGGAAGGCCCAGTAATACCAGGAACAACCCCGGCCACGTGTACTGGGGCTTATACCGTAACAATACGATACATATCCACGATGCCATCAGGATATAGATCGCAGGCAGCACCGGATAACCAATCGCCCGGTATGGCCGTTCCGCACCGGGTTTTGTCCGGCGAAGCACGAAGAGGCTGCCAATAGTCAGAATGTAGAAGACCAGCGCCGCGAACATGGTGTAGTCGAGCAGCTGTCCGTAGCTTCCTGAAAGGCAAAGCAGCGCGGTCCAGAAAAACTGGACGATCAGCGAAGCTACCGGTGTTTTATAACGTGGATGCAGCTTGCCTGCGGCCTTGAAGAACAGGCCGTCGGTGCTCATGGCGTAATAGACGCGGGCTCCCGCCATGGTCATGCCGTTGGCGCAGCCGAAGGTCGAGATGAGAATGGCAGCGGCCATCAGGTAGGCGCCGCGCACCGAGAAGATCTGCTGCAGCACGGCCGTGGCCACGCGATCTTCTGACGCATACTGGATGCCCCGCGCGGCCAGAGTCGCGCCATGCGGGTCGCCGTGAAGCGGCAGCGCCATCAGGTAGACGACGTTGCTGGCGAGGTAGAGCGCGAGGACCAGTCCGGTGCCGGCGATCAGCGAGAGCGGCAGATTCCGTTTCGGGTTGCGGACTTCGCCTGCCGTGAAGGTGACGTTGTTCCAGGCATCGGCGGAGAAGAGGGTTCCCGTCTGCACAACCGCCAGCACCGTGAACAATCCAACCATCGCAATAGGGCCGCCCACGCCAACCTGAACCGCGTGAAGCGAATGAAGGGAAGCGCCCTGCCAGAAGCTTGCCCCGAAGTTCAGGTGCATCGCCTGGGGATTGCGCCCCAGCAACAGGCCGAGACCGACGAGACAGAGCAGGGAAGCCGTCTTCGCCGTGCTGAAAATGTTCTGCACCAGCGCGCCCAGCCGTACGCCAAAGATGTTTACGACGGTCAGGACGGCGAGGATGAGAATTCCGGCAAGGTTGGCCGTATTCAGGCCGATATCCATGTTGCCGAGCACCATGGGGCCAACCTTTAAGGCCGGAACGTGCCCGATATGCCAGAGCCAGTTACTCGCCGAAACCGCAGGAAAGAAGACGCCGAGAAATTTGCCGAAGGCCACGGCCACGGCCGCGAGGGTGCCGGTCTGGATGACGAGGAAGAGCGTCCATCCGTAGAGGAAGCCCCACATGGGGCCGAGGGCTTCGCGCAGGTAAACATACTGGCCGCCGGCTTTGGGCATCATGGCTGCGAGCTCGCCGTAGCTGAGCGCGCCGATGATCGTCATGGCGGCGGTGATGAGCCAGGCGGCAATCAGCAGGGCCGGAGAGCCGACATTCCGGCTGATATCCGCCGGGACGATATAAATGCCCGAGCCGATCATCGAGCCGACGACAATTGCCGTCGCACTGAAAAGGCCCATTCCCTGGACGAGATGTGGGGCGTCTGGTTTCCGGATGGGTTCGCTGCTGGTCGACACGCTTCAGTCTGTTCTACCGGAATTGCCGGATTCGCGCCAGACCTTCCAGCAGCGCCATCCTCACTAATCGCCTAATTCTTTTTCGTGTTCCTGGATGATTTCGTCCTTCTCGGGCTCCATCTTGCGCAACACCAGCAGCAGGTCTTCCGGCTTGAAGGAGTCCACTGCGTAGTCGCCACCATGGCAGGGCCCGTCCCCGGCGCTCTCGACGACAACCACGCGCAATCCGGGTTGCTGCACCTTCATGCGGGCGATCACCTCGGTGCAGGGAATATCCCGCAATCCGGAGTTGATTACCACCCCATCGACGGCGGGAAACTTTGCGAGTGTCTCCAGAGCCTCGGCGCCGCTGTAGGCAGTAATCACGTTGAATTTGGCGGTTTCTATCACCAGTTTTCGGGACGAAATGGTGCCGGAAAATTCCCGGTCGACAACGAGGAAGCAGGGCCTGATCATGCCCCAAATACTAGTCCCAACAGAGGAACACGTCACGCTATCTACCGGACAGTCGGAAACGAAAAAATGCAGCTGCGGCATCTCCCGGGCTCTGTCCGGGGCTGAATATGGCGGAGATCAGCGCGACGGAGTCTGCTCCGGCTGCAAAAACATCGGGCGCCGTTTCCGGGGAGATGCCTCCAATTGCGACGATCGGCTTTGACGTCAGACCGCGGGCCAGACGGACGCCTTCGAGGCCGACGACCGGATCGGGATTCTCTTTCGACAGAGTCGCGAAGACCGGCCCGATGGCGACGTAGTCGACGGGCTCTTTCGCTGCCGCGCGCAGCTGCGCCTCGTTGTGTGTCGAGACGCCGAGGATCGCGGTTTCTCCCACGATGGCTCGAGCCTTGGCGGGAGACATATCCGTCTGCCCGACGTGTACGCCGTGGAACCCGGTTTCTGCGAGCAACTCCGGCCAGTCGTTCAGGATCAGCTTCATCCCTGTGCCTGCGGCTGCCTGGCGCATGACGGAGGCGTCAGCCAGTATTGCGGCACGCTGGTTTGTCTTATTGCGATATTGCAGGATGCCAACTCTGGCCTCCACCAGCTCACGAACGGTCTTTTCGAGAAAGTCGCGGCGGGCTTCGGGCGACGCGGGTAGAAATGTCGAATCAAGGATGGGATACAGCGAAGGGAAGCTCACACCTTCATCTTAGCCGCTGCCTGCATTCTCTCTTCAAGCCGGGCTTTGACCTCGGGCCAGTCTTCGCGAGTGATGCTGAACCATACGGTGTGGCGGATGCTGCCGTCGGGCATGATCATGTGATTGCGGAAGACACCTTCCTGTTTCGCTCCGAGAGCGGCAATGGCGGTCTGCGACTGAACGTTGTTGTGGTGAGTCTTAAAGGCTACTCGCAGCGCGCCGAGATCTTCGAATGCGTGCCGAAGCTGCAGGTATTTGGCCTCCACGTTCACGCCGGAACGCTGGCAGGCTGGAGTGATCCAGGTCGAGCCGATTTCGAGGCCATGGTGTTGCGGGTTGATGTCCATGAAGCGGGTTGTTCCCACGATGCGGTTCTCGGCCTTGCTCCATGTCACCCATGGCAGAGCCCACCCGCGAGCCTGCTGATCGAGCGCCTGGTCGATCCATGCAAGCAATTCCGCCTCGTTCTTCACATCGGAAGGCATCCAGCGCCATACAGCCGGGTGAAAGGCGACTTCGGCGAGAGCTCCAAGGTGGTCACGGCGCATGGGCTCGAGGCGGACACGCACGCCATCCAGTGTGACTGCATTGACATTCATCATTTGCAGGAAAGTGTATCTCGCATGGAAGGTAACCATCCACGGCGAAAATTCTGCCGGTGCGGCCTTTCATTAACGTTATAGTGAAACTGCAATCATGCGCATAAGCGACTCCATCCCGATGCCGGCTACCCCTGCGACCAGCGACTTCGATCGCCGTTACAAGGTCAAGCCCCGGCGCATGTGGCTGCTTGCCTTGTGCTGCGCTCCACTGGTTGTGGCCGCGGTCTACTATGCGCCTCTGATGGTCTCGGTGGGGTGGCATATCGTCCATGGCTGGGCGCTTGAGTACCGGGGACTCCACGTTGACGTTCCATGGGGATGGACGGCAGATATGCCCCGTCCCGAGGATGAATCGGCCGACAATCCACAGGGCGTGACAGTGATGAAGCAACCTCGCACGCTTGCCCTGGAGGCTCGCGGGCCGGAAACGATGTACTTCAACGTTCTGATGCCGGATAGCAATCTGACGCCCGCACAGCAGGCCGAACAGTGGAAGACTCTTTTTCGCGAATCGCATCCAACCTCGCGTTTTGTTGTTACCTCGGTAGAGGACAAGCCGGGCGGCGGGGACTGCCTGGAAGCCAAGCCTCTCGATGACAGGCGAGCCGGTTCCGCGATCGCCTGCATCTCGCTCGATCAACACTGGCTGGCCAGTTACGCCGGGGCCGTGGTGCATACTCCGTTGTTCTTCCACGCAATCGAACAACTCGCAAATAGCAACGGGCGCCGATAGCAAGAGCATCGCACTATCCAGCGCCATGATTACTCATATCGACCATCTCGTTCTGACGGTGCGCTCGATCGATAAAACATGCCAATTTTATGAGCGCGCCTTGGGCTTCGAGCGCGAGACCATGCCGAACGGACGCACGGCTCTCCGCTTTGGGAAATGTAAGCTGAACCTGCATCAGGCCGATCACATCTTCGATCCAAGGGCCTATGCTCCGACGGCCGGATCAGCCGATTTTTGTCTCGTCACCGATGACACTCTTGAGCAGGTAGCCGGCAAGGTGCATTCAGCGGGCTTCGAGATCGAAAGCGGACCAGTCGCGCGAACCGGAGCGCTCGGCGCTATGGAGTCCGTTTACATACGCGATCCGGATGCAAACCTCATTGAGGTTAGCCGGTATCGCAACGCGGCGGTGTAGTCTGCTGGGGTGAAGCAGCTTCGGATTGCACTGGCAAACCTGCGTTTCCCGTCTTCGCCCGAGGACTCCGTCCAGCTTGCGACGCGCGCCGTGGTGGAGGCTGGAACGTCCGGCGCTGCAATCCTCTGCTTTCCCGAGTGCTTCGTCCCCGGCTATCGCGCGCCTGGGAAGAATCTTCCGGTTCCGGATCCGACCTTCCTTGCCGAAGCATGGGCCGCCGTTGCGGCGGCGGCCCGAAAGGCCCACGTCTGCGTGGTTCTTGGTACGGAGCGTGTGACGGAGCGCGGTGTCATGGCTTCGGCGCTGGTCATCCAGGCAGATGGAAGAGCCGACGGCTTCCAGGACAAGGTGCAGCTCGATCCTTCAGAGGAGGCAACCTATGTTGCCGGAACTGGCCGAAGGGTTTTCCAGGCCGGCCCTCTGACATTCGGCGTTGTTATCTGCCATGAAGGTTGGCGATATCCGGAAACAGTTCGATGGGCCGCAAAGCGGGGAGCCCAGGTCGTCTTCCACCCCCATTTTCACGAGGCGGAAGCCGGCGGACACGTTCCGGCAACATTCGCAGATCCGGCGAACACCTTTCATGAAAAATCGATGCTCTGCCGGGCGGCCGAAAACACCTGCTGGTTCGCCAGTGTGAATTGTGCAAGCGTGGGATCTCCAACGACCTCCGCAGTAGTGCGGCCCGATGGAACACTGCTGCGTAGCCAGCCATATGGGCAGGAGGGGCTGCTGGCCGTTGATATCGATCTGGACGAGGCCACGGGGTTGCTGGCAGGCAGGCTTCGCGAATAAACTTGCTACCGAAAGCACAACGGCTGCGATCTAATGATCGAGAGGTCAAGTCGGGCAATGTCCATAATAAGAACGACATGCGTTGTTGGAGCGGGGTTCCTGCTGACGGCCAGCGCATGGGCAGTCCCTGCAAATTACCTTGCCGGGGAACCGACCGCATCGGGTGGTTCTGAGCTGAGCGATACCGCATGGAAGCTGGTACGCTTCCTTCCGCAGAAGAGTCATCCTGTCGCTCCGGAAGACCACGCGCTTTACACCATCGTTTTCAAAGCCGACGGGCAGGCCTCGATACGTATCGACTGCAACCGCGGTATGGCTGAGTGGTACAACAACGGCGGAGCGAATCTCAGCTTCGGCCCGTTGGCAACCACGCGAGCCATATGTACCTGCACACCTCCACTCTTCCGGCTCAACGATGATCTCGCGAAGGTGAAGTTTTACCACGTGCAGTCCAAGCATCTTTTCCTGGAGCTCGTCGACAAGACAGGTACCTATGAGTTCGAACCGGCTGCGAACCCTCCTGCCTGACACTCTGCCGAAGACCGGAAGCCATCACAAAAGCTGCGACCCGAATGGGCCGCAGCTTTTTCTTTGGTGAACACGCGCTGTCCGAGGTCCCGGAGAGAGTTGAAGATACGGCGATTTTCGCCGGCCGCGTTCGTTGCATGGCAATGTAAAAATGCAGTGTTGAAAAGCCTCTCCTTCATCGCGTGAGCGCATCCACGAAAAAGTGACATATGTACAGGAGGGAAGAGGTGGCGAACGTTGAACACGGAAAAGTTCTGATCATTGGCGCCGGACCAACCGGCATGACTGCGGCGATGGAACTGTCGCGGATGAAGATTCCCGTTCGTATCGTCGAGAGAGCACCGGCTCCAGCGACGACATCGCGTGCCATCGGCGTACAGGCGCGAACGCTTGAACTCTTTCAGCAGCGCAGCATGGTAGACCCAATGCTGGCAAAGGGAAACGCATCGCCATATGCCAGCGTGTACGGCGGTGGCAAGCGCACCTTTCGGCTGGCCTTTTCAAACAACGGAAGCAGATACGGCTACATGCTTTTCATTTCGCAGGCAGAGACGGAAGGGGTTCTACGCGATGCTCTCGAACGCCAGCAGGTGAAGATTGAACGCGAAGTGGATTTTGTCGCGCTCGCGCAATCGGATCGTGGCGACTCTGTAAAAGCGATCCTTCGCCATCGGGATGGAACGCTCGAAGAATATCTGTGCGATTACCTGATTGATACGGAGGGCGCGCACAGCGTCACCCGAACAACACTCAACCTGGAGTTTCATGGCAAGACGCGCGAAGAGAGTTATGCGTTGGGCGATTTCTACGTAGACGGCGATCTGCCTGCAACCGATCTGCACATCTTCTCGTCCCCCCATGGCTTCATGGGGCTCTTCCCAATGGGCGGGAATCGCTTTCGTATGATTGCGAGCCATCCGCTGAGCGAGCCGGATGCGAACACCGAGCCGTCGCTCGATGAGCTGCAGAAGATCTATGACCAGCGCTCTCACATCCCTGTGCGGCTGCGCGATCTGCAGTGGAGCAGCTGGTTCCGCATCAATAGCCGCATGGTGGACCGGGTGCGCGTTGGCCGCGTCTTTCTTGGCGGCGATGCGGCGCACATTCACAGCCCGGCGGGTGCGCAGGGCATGAATACCGGTATCCAGGACATGATCAATCTCTGCTGGAAGCTGGCACTTGTCATCCATGGCAAGGCCGGAGACGAGCTGTTGCAGAGCTACAACGACGAACGCATCCCGGTGATCCACGATGTGCTGACGAAGACGGAAGGCCTGACCGATGCCATCGGTTCGGAGAGTCCGGCTTTCCGTGCAGCCTTCAGCACCATTGCACCGTGGATCGTTGGCACGGAGTTTATGCAGGAGAACAGCACGCAGCGCATGAGCCAGCTCCTGCTGAACTACCGCCGGAGTCCGCTGTCTGTTTCGAAGCATGAGCCGGGCCAGGTGAAGGCGGGCGACCGCGTGCCTGACGTTGAGCTGACAGTCGTGGGCGGCGAAGGAAGCGCAACTCGTGAGCCGGAGAAGAAGACTCTGTTCGATCTCCTGAGTCCGGACCGCTTCACGCTGCTCTTTGCGAATCTCGAAAGCGCGAGCGCCACACATCAGAATGTGAAGTCAAAACTGGCAGCCTGGAAAGAGCTGATCTCGACCTACAGCGTAGCGGCGGCGAACGATTCCAGCCAAGCTTACAGGCATCTCTTCGGATCGCATCCGGCGCTTGTGTTTGTGCGTCCTGACGGCTATGCGGCGTTCACCGGACGGGAAGACTCCATCGATGATCTTGAGGAGTGGCTCCGAACCTGGTTCACCGCTGCGGAGCAGCCGGAGAAGGAGCTTCGCTATGCATGATGTGCTTAAGGCGTGGTCCTCGCTCTCGCCTGACTCGACACAGTTGCTGATATGCGATCTTCAGGAGCAGATCGTAGCCCGCAGCAAGACCAACCCGCCGGATGAGCTTTCGAAATCTGCCGAAGTAATTTGTGAGTTGGCCAAGCTGTTCAATATTCCGATTACGTTCAGCCTGGTTCCTGAAGGCAATGAGGCACCTAAGCTGATCGCGCCATTGAAGCCGTTCGCGAATGGGACGAACCAGTTCTTACGCGCCTCGGCGAGTCCTTTCATAGACAAAGCCACTCCCGAACACTTGAAGTCTCTGAAGCGTAAGACGCTGCTGCTGGCAGGGTTTGCCACAGAGGTTGTTGTGTTGCACGCAGCGCTTCATGCTGTGGAAGCGGGCTTGAACCCGATTATCGTAGTAGACGCCTGCGGAGGCATGTCGGAACGAACCGAGTCGGCAGCCCTTGAGCAGGTTTGGCAGGGAGGCGGGATCGTTTCTTCGGTCGTTTCTATCGCAACCGCGCTCTCACCCGATTTCACCCAGGAAACCGGACAAAAGATGTTCCAGGTCGTGCAGAAGCTGCGCCTTGCATAGTTGTCACGGTTCAAGATAGGAAGCTAAACTTGCAAGTTTAGCTTCCTATCTGCTAGCCTTCTTCCATGGACAAAAGCCTGGAGCAGTCCGTGGCAGACTTCACTCACTCGATTGGCATCATGGTGCGCAGGGTGCGCTCAGCAGCCGGCATGGAAGAGCTCTCGCTCGCCGAATCGTCGGTTCTCAAGCGTCTCGAGATGGACGGAGCGGCCACCACGGCTGAGCTCGCACGGCTCGAAAGAGTGAAGCCGCAATCCATGGGCGCAACTGTCGCGGCGCTTGAGAAAGCCGGGCTGGTGGTCAAGCGTCCTCATCCGACCGATGGCCGGCAGATGCATATACAGCTCTCAACCAAGGGTAAGAGCTGGCGCGCCCGAACCATTCATGCGAAGCATGCCTGGCTGGCGCAGGCGATCCTGCAGTTGAGCAAGGCCGACCAGGCGGCGCTCTTTAAGGCAGGCGAGATCATGAAGCGGCTGGCCGAGCAGTGAGTCTCGCAAGCGTATCGCATTCGTGGCGGGCTCTGCGTCATCGCAACTTCCGCCTGTTCTTTTTCGGTCAGGGCATCTCGGTCATCGGTACATGGATGACGCGGATGGCGACCAGCTGGCTGGTGTACCGCCTTACGCACTCCGCGCTGCTGCTGGGCGTCATAGGCTTTGCCGGGCAGATCGTTCCATTCGTGCTGAGCCCTTTTGCCGGGGTGTGGGTAGAGCGTCTCGATCGCAGGCGCCTGCTGGTATGGACCCAGGTAGCCGCTGCTTTGCAGTCGCTTGCGCTGGCGGCGCTGACGTTGTCCAGCAGAATCAACCTGTGGGAGATCGTGGCGCTTTCCGCCTTCCAGGGGCTGATCAACGCCTTCGATACGCCCGGACGGCACTCCTTCATGGTTCAAATGGTGGACGATCGTGAGGACCTGGCCAATGCGATTGCGCTGAATTCCTCCATCGTGAACGGTGGACGCCTCCTTGGCCCCGCGATTGCGGGTCTGGTCATTGCTGCCGTTGGCGAAGGCTGGTGCTTCCTGATCGACGGTGTCAGCTATCTTGCCGTGATCGCTTCATTGCTGATGATGCGCATCAGCCTGCGATCCATTCCAGGCAGCCGCGCGAGTATGTGGGAGCAGATGCGCGAAGGCTGGGATTATGTAAGCACAACGGTGCCGATACGGCGCGTTCTGGTGCTCTTCGCAATGGTCAGCCTGATGGGGTATCCCTACACGGTACTGATGCCGGTCTTCGCGTCGCAGATTCTGCACGGCGGTGCGCATACCTTCGGCTGGCTTATCGGAGCGTCTGGCACGGGAGCGCTCGTGTCCAGCATTTCGCTCGCCACGCGGCGTTCCGCGGATGGCCTCATCAAGATGCTGCCCATTGCATCGGGCCTGCTTGGCGCGGCTCTGGTGCTCTTCGGTCTGTCGCATCTGCTGGCGGTGTCGCTTGTCCTGATGCTGTTTGCGGGCTTCGGGCTGATGCAGACCGCGGCAGCCAGCAACACGATCATTCAGTCGCTTGTGACTGAAGACAAGCGCGCTCGCGTGATCAGTTACTACGCGATGGCTTTTTACGGAGCCGTTCCATTTGGCAGCCTTCTCGCTGGTGCGATGGCGCATCGTATTGGTGCGCCTCATACTGTCGAGCTGACCGGGGTCGCCTGTATCGCGGGCGCCTGCTGGTTCCTGCTAAGAATGCCAACTGAACACATCACCCAACCCGCTTCGACGGATGTCGAAGCACTCAGAACCCGTTAACAACGAAAGGACTTTCATGCCGTTATCTGAACTCGATCCTCGTCCAGCCTTGATTCTCCTCGATCTGCAGAAAGGCATCACGGGCATTCCCGGCATCGCCGACATGCCAGGTGTGCTCGACCGCTGCGTTCGTCTCGCGGCTGCCTTCCGCGAACGGAAGCTGCCTGTGGTGCTGGTGAACGTGCTCTCTCCGGCCCCGGGACGCACCGATGTGAAGCGCCCGGCCTTTCAGTTTCCCGATGACTGGACCGAACTGGTGGCGGAGGTCGATCAGCAACCGGAGGACATCCTGATCAGCAAGCACAGCCCGGGCGCATTTATTGGCACGGCCCTGCACAATGAGCTGGTCCAGCGCGGGGTGACGCAGATTTTTCTGGCGGGCCTGGTCACTTCGAATGCCGGGCTCGCGACCGGTGAGAGCGGCTTCGATCACGGCTACAACGTCGTTTTCGTGACAGATGCCATGACCGATCGCGATTCCGAAGCGCATGACTACTGCATCGCGAAGATCTTTCCGCGCCTCGGCGAAACCGAGACCACTGAAAATATCCTGCAGAAGCTCGGATAACCGGGCCTACTGGCGCGTGTTGACCACGAAGCGATTGGAGCGAAAGTCGAAGGTAAAGCTTTCGAGCTGGTCGAGCGCATCTTCACCAAGCCTGCCGTAGAAGCGATCCTGCTCGGCTCCGGCAGGCCGGGTGAGTACAGGAATTTCGTGCAGTTCGATCGCATCGCTGCCGAGCGCGATGCGGACTGATTCCGGGGTGCAGGCGGGAACTGCGCCCCCGTTTTCTCCCACCGGTAGATCTTCTGTTTTCTGGCTGGTCAAGGTTTCGCGATTGGCGTCGAAATAGCGTGAGCTGAGCAGGGAAGTCCCCGTACCCGGATCAACCACGTATGGCTCGCGGGCCCCCGCGCCGCCGGCGGCCACAAGATGTATGCCATCGCGGAAGAACGGCACGCCGCCAGTAAGCTCCGGTCCATTGGAGATGGTGAGGTGCTCGTCGTCAGACGCCTTGACGGCTCCCAGTGGAGCGAGCAGTGGTTGCGCCAGCACACCCTCTACCTGATAGCTGTGGGCCCGGTCGTACAGGTCCTGATCCTCGTAAATGACAGCGGGCACGTTACGAAAGAACGCCTGCCCGAACTTGAGCTGAGGTATGACGGTGGTGTGAACCAGCATTTTTCTCCCCGTGAGACCGTCGATGGTGACCGTCTGATCGGAGAGGTGCAGTCCGATGCGCTTGGCCTGTGAGCGCGAAAGCATGGTGAAGGCCGCAGCCGGGTCGAAGAGCCAGTGGCTGCCGAACCCATCCACAAAAACCTCCACTTCGCGCAGCCCGAGCGCGTTGCGGGCCATGGGAAGCGTGAAGGAGCCGGAGGTTTCGAGCGTTTGCGCGGGCGCGGTGGCGAGCAGAGGCAGCAGGTGGGCGGCAGGCTCGACTTCGTCACGTTCTGAGGCGGTCAACGATTGTGCGCAGCACTGCTCAATAGCGGCGTATTGGGAGGCGGCATCCTGGTAGCGAAACGTTGCTAAATAATCGCCGGCCAGCGCCAGCCGCGCCTGCTTTTCTTTCGTTCGGTCCGATCCAGAGACGATGGCGGGCAACAGCGGCTCGAGCAGGTGTAGGGAATCGAGGTATTTCCCTTGCTTGTTGAACAGGATGCCGCGATACAGGGCGGTGTCGGGGCTGTGGTCGTCCTGAAGACGGGTAGCGAGGGATACCCAGTCGTGTTCGGCCACAAGCTGGGAGGTCGGGATGTGTGCGATATCGGACGCACTGGCTCCGGTTACCACCTGTGCCTGACCGAAGGCCGCGGCGCAAAGCGGAAGGCTTAACACAGCCAAACTGAGGAATCCCCGGGAAATCTGCATGGAATAACCAGAATAGCCGACGTGGATTTACCTTTGGCCGAGGCAGTTCCTAAATGGGAAACAGCGGTAGATAGGAAAAAGCGCAGCATCTTCCACCGCCCCGCTTTCGATAAACTGGATGCAGATGAAGCATCGCACGATCAAGCACTATGAGCTTCTGCGCCGGCTTGGCGCAGGCGGCAGCGGACTGGTTTACCTCGCGACGGACACCTTGCTGATGCGCCCGGTCGTTCTTAAAGTGCTGAAGCGAGGCGCTTTGACGGTGGAGCAGATGCGCACGACGGTGCTGCGCGAGGCGCGGATGGCCTCGGCCATCGAGCACCCTAACGTCTGCGCGATCTACGAAGTCGGCGAAGAAAACGAAGAAGCCTTCATCGTGATGCAGTACGTGCCCGGCCAGTCCCTCGACAAGCTGATCGCGAATGGGCCGTCGAGCCTGCAGCTTCTGCTTTCGGTCGGCATCCAGATCGCCGACGGTCTGCACTCCGCGCACTCGCTCGGTATCTTTCATCGTGACCTTAAGCCGGCCAACGTCATGTTGACGGATGGCGGCCTGGCAAAGATCCTCGATTTTGGCCTGGCACGCCGCATCAACCCCGACGAAGCGGATTTCGACCCTGGCAAGAGCACCCGCCGCAAGCCCGGTCCAGTAGCCGCAACCTACACTGCCCGTGGCGGCACCATTGCCTACATGGCCCCGGAGCAGTTTGTGACCGGTCAGAGCAGCGTGCAGAGCGATCTGTGGGCGCTGGGAGTGATGCTTTACGAGCTGGCCAGCGGACGCCACCCGTTTGCGCGCTCCGACGGCGACGAATTTCAGAGTATCCGCGCCATCCAGTTTCACGACCCTGCCCCGCTCGATGTGCCTGCGGAGCTGAGTTCGGTGATTTTCAGGCTGCTCGACAAAACGCCTGCTGCACGTTACGCCAGCGCTGCCGACGTACGCGAATCGCTGAAGACGATCATGAAGGCTTCGCAGCTCGAAACAGGCGTTATTCCGGGCGACGCCGCAGCCAATCTACCTCCGTCCACGGCGATCGAGGCAGAGAAGCGCGCGACTGGCTTGCTGTCTATGCTGGCGGAACGGTTTCGTGAATCGGCCGATACAAAGGAGAAGCAGAGCACCATACTCGTGCTGCCCTTTCAGAACCTTGGACCGGCAAATGTCGCTCCGCTTTATGGCTTTGCACTGGCCGACGCTGTGGCCGCGCGGCTCGCGCGCATGTCGTCGCTGGTTGTGCGCCCTTCAAGTGCGTTGATGCACCTGCCGGTGAACCAGATGGATCCGCTGGCAATCGGTCATAAGCTACTGGTTGAATGGGTGCTGGCGGGTAACTTTATTCGCTCGGATGCCGGCTTCGATTTGAACTGGCAGCTGCTGAACGTGCCGGGTGAGAGTGTGCGCGGTGGCGGCGCAATCAGCGTACCCTCCTTTGATCTGATCTCCGTCCAGGCCGAGATCTGCAACGAGGTTTTTGCTTCCCTGCAGGGCTTGGGACAGCTTAACAACACTTCCGAGCGGGCGTCGGTTCGGACCGAGCCGATGGCCGAGGACCTGTCCGAAGAGTATCTGCAGGCTCGCGCCATGCTGTCTTCGTTCATGCAGCGCACCGGCAGCCGCGTCGACCTCGAACGCGCTCGCGAGTTATTTGACAGCGTGGTCGAACGCGATCCGAACTTCGCTCCCGCGTGGGCAGGCCTTGGCATTACACATCTGCAGTACGTGCGCCACGGGTTCAGCGGACACATCAATGTAATGGCGGCGCGCAGAGCGTTTGACCGTGCGCTCGAAATAGATCCTGGCTCGGTCGAGGCGAACCTTTATCGCGTATACATGCTGCTGTCGCGAGGCGAAAAGGAAAGCGCGCGCCATGGCATTCAGCACCTGCTGCAGACCGCCGGAAACGACTGGAACGTCCACATGGTCGCGGGTATGACGCTGCGCATCGACGGCATGTACGAGCAGGCGATCGAACAGTTCAATCGCTCTCTCAGCCTGAATCCTGCCAATGCGCCGATCATCTACAACCATCGCGCCCGGGTTTATCAATACGAGAACCAGCTGGAGCTTGCCGGCGAAGAGCTGGACAAGGGTTTGACCCTCGAGCCGAAGCATCCGCTGTTGCGTACCTCACTCGCCTACCAGCACATGCGTCAGGGCGAATTGCGCAAAGCCATTTCGATTCTCGAAGAAGTGATACGTGACGACGACAGTATGCGCATCGCCTATCCCACGCTCGCCATGTGCTATGCGCAGGTCGGCGAGCGCGAGCGCGCTGCCAGCTTCATCGTGGAAGGTTCGATGGCTGCTGCCGAAGCCGATAGTGAGATGGCTTATCGGCTGGCCACTTACTTTGCTGTCGACGGAGACGAAAGCGAAGCGTTGCACTGGCTGCGCCGCGCTATCTACCTTGGCAACGAAAACTATCCCTGGTTTGCGAAGAATCCGGCATGGAACCGCCTGCATGGGCACGGCGACTTCGAGCGCATTCTCGAAGACCTGAAAAAGAGTTACCGCAAGAACCAGAAGACATGGCGGCGGCTGTTGCAACAGGTGCGCAAGGCATAATCGGGATCAGCCGAGGCATCCAATAAGTCATGAGCGACGTTTTTGATCTGCGGCGCTTTGTCGAGGCACAGGAGCCTGTTTACGAACAGGTGCGCCGGGAGTTGAAAGCCGGCCGTAAGTCAACTCACTGGATGTGGTTCATTTTTCCCCAGTTTCGGGGGCTGGGCCACAGCCCCACGGCGCTTCTATTCGCCATCAGCTCCATTGCGGAAGCGCGCGATTATCTCGAACATTCCATACTGGGCCAGCGATTGCGGGAATGCACCGCTCTGGTCAATGCAGTCGAGGGCCGCAGCGCCAGCCAGATCTTCAGCTCGCCGGATGACCTGAAGTTTCGCTCCTCGATGACCCTTTTTGCCACTGCCGCGCCCGGCGAGCCGTTATTCCAGCAGGCATTGGAGAAGTATTTCGGCGGCGAGCCGGACCGGTTCACATTGCAGAAACTCTAGGCGCTATTCCTGGGCCATCTTCGCGACGGCTTCCTGCATTTCTGCCGGGGATACGTCCCTGATATGTGTGCCGAGGAACCAGCTGAAGCCGAACGGGTCCTTGATTCCAGCCATGCGATCTCCATAAAACTGGTCGGTGGGCTCGCGCAGACTCTCCGCGCCGGCTTCGAGAGCACGTTTGTAAACCGCGTCGCAATCGGCCACGTATAGCATCAGGCTCATCGGTGCGCCGCCGTAGTGCGCGGGGCTGAAGGCATCCATTGCGGAGCTTTCGTCGGCCAACATGACGCAGCTGTCGCCGATCTCGATCTCTGCATGGCCGATGCCCCCGTTTTTGTTGGGCAGGCGAAACCGTTCTTTCGCATGAAACACATGCTCATAAAACGTAATCGCTTCTGCGCTGTTTTTCATGTAGAGGTACGGTTGCAGACTCTTGTAGCCGTCGGGAATCGGTTTCACCTTGCTCATGAGCTCCTCCGGAATTAACTGCAACAGTGTCTCTCCTGCACCCGAAAAGGCTCAAGCCCCGCTGTGAAGTTTTCGGCTTTTTTTAACGAGTGCCAGCCCGGAACGCGCTCATAGCCTGCAGAAGTCGCAGATTTTCTTCTGCGGATCGCACCGCGATACGGTAGTGACGCGCATCCAGCCCCTCATAATTCGCGCAGGCGCGCAGCACAATATGCTGCTCGCGAATCATACGCTCCCAGAAGCTTTTCGCACATATCCCGGCAGCGAGTCGAATCAGCAGGAAGTTGGCCGAAGAGGGAAAAACCGTGTGTCCGAGCTCTGCCAATCCAGTGGCCAGTTGCTGCCGGGCTGCAAGGTTCTGGTTGAGAGCCTGTTGCGCGTAGTCCCCGTCCTTAAGGGCCGCAGAGACGGCTATCGCAGCCAAGGTAGAGACTGCCCAGGGCGCGATGCGATTCGCGGCAGCTGCGACCAGCGTCGGGTGGCCGACTGCGTAAGCTACGCGCAGACCGGGCATGGCATAGAACTTCGTGACGGAGCGAAAGACAACCAGGTTGGGGGTGGTTGGAGCTGCCGCTGCAAGCGATTCGGAGGGAGCGTAATCGATGAAGGCTTCATCGAGCAGGATGCGAATATTTTTCTGTGTTGCCCGTTGTACGAATTCACTCAATCTGGAAGCGGGTGCAAGTACTCCGGAAGGGTTCTGGGGATTCGCGAGCAGTATCGTGTCTGCTCCGGCTCTGACGGCCTCGTCGAGCAACCCATCCAGGTCATAAGAAAATCGACAATCTTCGCGGAGCAGCGATGCAACGACATCGACGCTGTGTTGCGTCAGCACGCGCCGATACTCAAGAAACGCCGGAACGGGAAGCAAACAGCGCCGCACCTTCATCTCTTCAAGAAAAGCTTCGAGAAGCGGAACGAATCCATTTGCGATGGCTAGACTTGTGCCCGGTACATGAATGGCGCCGCCAATAGACGCCTTCAGTTCGTGATGCTCAAGATCAGGATAGGAGGTGATGACACTCCTGTCTCCGAGTGCAGACGCCAGGGCCGTCATTACTGAAACAGGTGGCCCATCCGGCTGAATATTCGCGCTGAAATCCAGGAGCTGTTTCTCTTTCAGCCCATAGCGCGATGCGATTGCGCGCAGCTGGCCGCCGTGCATTGGGAGGGGCTGCGTCATCGGGCTCTCCGCTTCGCAATCAGGACAGAAAAAACTGCCGCTGCGATCGACAAAGCAGCGGCAAGGCGCAAAGCTTTGCGGGCGTCGGCTGGCGAGGGAGCGGCAAACTCTGCGCCCATACGAGGCGATTCGACGATCGCTCCACCATACGAATTACTGCCGCCGAGCCGCACCTGTAGCGCCCCGGCCATCGCGCTCTCGGGCTGACCGGCATTAGGGCTTTTATGTTTCCCGCCGTCACGCGACCAGATCTGCAATGCGCGTCCGGGCGCCTGCTTCTCAAACGTGCATGACAAGATGGTGATGAGTGCCGCTGTGATGCGCGACGGCAATAGATTCGCCAGGTCGTCAAGCCGGGCAGCTGCTTTGCCAAACCAGAAATAGCGTTCGTCGGCATGACCGATCATCGAGTCCATCGTGTTGATTGCCTTGTAGCAAATCGCCAGCGGCACTCCGCCCAGCGCGAGATAGAAGAGAGGAGCTACCACTCCATCACAAGCGCTCTCCGCAAGGGTCTCAATCAGCGCCCTGCTGATCTCAGACGCATCAAGAGCGCCGGTATCGCGTCCGACGATGCGCGAGAGCCGAATCCGCGCGTGCTCCAGGTCGCCTTTGCCAAGAGCAGAGAGTACAGCGGAGCCCTCATCGTAGAGATTGCGTGAAGCGATGCATGTTGAGGCCAGCATGGCCTCAGCGGCAACGCCTGTCTGCCGGTTGAGGCTCTGCATCGTGCGGAGGAAAAAGGATGCAGCGAAAGCCGCGCCCGCGGCAACACCAATCGTCAAAGCCGAGCCGGCGAGCAGCTGATAGCGTCTGCCGCGGTCAGCGTCGTACAGCAAATCTTCAGCGCGATCGATACACCATCCAATGCCGCGTACCGGATGAGGAATCCACTCGGGATCGCCTAGGACACCATCGAGCATTGCGGCCAGTAGAATCAGGCGCGAGCGATTCATCGAGGAGATCCCGCGGCCGGTCGTGCTTCGTAAGTGAGCCCAGCCAGATTGAAGATGCTGTTCATGTCGAGATGATTTTCTACCGTATCTGCGAGCCGATCCATCGCCGCGCTACGAAGCGATCGCCAGTTTGTAACCGCCACTGGATCATTAAGGCCAGTTGCCTTGCGCGCCGCACGCAGGAGGTTGTGGCGAAATGTATCGGCATCGAAGATTCCGTGTAGGTAAGTGCCGAAAACCCTGCTGTTCTTGCTTACGCAGCCATCAAGATGCGGTCTGTCGTCTCCTGCGCGGACGATCTCGGCAAAAGGGATAGCCGTATTGAGATAGTCTGTGCGGCCCACGTGGATCTCATATCCGGATATGGATTGTGAATCAGTTGGAGCGCCAAACAGATTCGACGCGATCACTGTTCCATTTGTCGGAGTTGTGGTCTTTACAATCTGCATGGTGGTTGCAATCGGAAGCAGCCCGAGAGTCTGCATGCTGCCGTTGCGTTCCACAGCATCAGGATCGTGAATGGATTCTCCCAGTATCTGCATGCCTCCACAGATGCCGATCACCAGGCCGGTTTTCGCGTAGTCCTTCACAAATGCGTCCAGTCCCTGCTTTTGCATCCAGGCAAAGTCGTCCATGGTTTGTTTCGAGCCGGGCAGAATCAACAGGTCGGCTTCGCGGCATGCTTCCACGCTTCGACAAAAATGAACTTCGATAGAAGGTTCCGAACGCAGGGAATCGAAATCGGTGAAGTTCGAGAAGGTGGGAAGCGCGACAATTGCGACACGAAGCGGCCGGTCGGGCGAGCCGTTGCCGCTCTGCCATACCGCGCGATGCTGAACCTTCGCAAGACCGACACTATCCTCTTCGTCGAGAGAGAGATCGTGCATCCAGGGAAGAACTCCGAGGCAACGTTTGCCGATACGTGCTTCCATCATCTCGATGCCAGGCGTCAGCAGGGAAAGGTCGCCGCGAAACTTATTGATCACAAATCCTGCGATTTGCTCGCGCTCTGATGGGTCCAGTAATTCCATCGTGCCGAGAAGGGAAGCGAAAACCCCGCCGCGATCAACGTCGCCAGCAAGTATGCAGGCTGCGCCGGCCAGTTTTGCCATGCGCATATTCACAACGTCGCGATCTTTGAGGTTTATTTCGGCGGGAGAGCCTGCGCCTTCAAGCACGATGACGTCATTCTGCGCGGCAAGTGCCTCATAGCTCTCACGAATGTGGGGCGTTAATTCCTCGACGCGCCTGCGATGGTAGTCCGATGCGCTGAGCTGGGCCCATATCTTGCCATGCACGATAACCTGTGAGGTCATGTCTCCAGAAGGTTTGATCAGCACCGGATTCATGTGGACTGATGCGGGTACACCCGCAGCCTCCGCCTGCAGGGCCTGTGCACGGCCAATCTCGAATCCTTCAGGCGTGGCGGCAGAGTTCAACGACATATTCTGTGCTTTGAAGGGGGCTACCCGGTATCCCTGCCGCGCAAAGATGCGGCACAATGCCGCGGTGATAAGGGATTTGCCTACGTGTGAGCCGGTTCCCAGCACCATGACTGCACGCGCGCTATGGCTCAAGCCTTTGACCTCGTACGCCAGCGATCGTCGAAGCGGTCGAACGAGACGAGCTCTGCAAGTGGAGTGCGTGTCTCCCAGCCTGCGTTTTCAAGCTCGGGTGAGGGAAGAAAATCGTTCACATATCCGATACAGAGATAAGCCACGGTTACAAATCCGGAGGGAATGTTGAGAGCAGCCCTGAGCTTCTCGGGGTGAAGAATGCTGACCCATCCGACTCCCACGCCTTCGGCACGAGCTGCAAGCCAGAGATTCTGTATCGCGCAGACTGCAGAGTACAGTGCTGTCTCCGGCATGGTTTTACGGCCAAGCCCATGACCCTGCCGGGCGTTCTCGTCGCACACAACACAGATATGTTGAGGAGCTTCCAGGAGACCCTCCAGCTTGAGTCCTGTGTAGAGGGCCTGCCGGGCATCGTCGAAATCCCCGACAGCTTCGGCGTTAGCCTCCCGGAAGATCTCATGGACAGACCGGTGAATCTGCCGGTCACGAACGACAATGAAACGCCACGGTTGCATCAGGCCTACAGATGGCGCCTGATGTGCGCAGGCTAGAAGGCGCTGTAGTAGATCATCGGGCAAAGGGTCAGGCAGAAATCCGCGCCGCACATCGCGGCGCTCGCGAATAGCTCGATAAACTGCCTTGCGTTCCGCTTCGGAAAACCCTTTATTCATTACCAGGCCCTGGACCACTTGGGTCCTGCTTTGCTGTCGTCGCGAAGACGCGCGTTGATGCCGGCATTGTGCTCGATTAGCCGACCGAAGAGCCAGAGAAGGTCCGAGAGACGGTTGAGATAGGCCAGAACTTCGTCGCGTACCTCCTCGCCGCTTTCCTTCAAACGCACCGCACAACGTTCCGCACGCCGGCAAACGGTGCGCGCAATCTCATAAGCGGCAGACTCGGTGTGTGCTCCGGGCAGCGACCAGTCCGCGAGGATGCCCTCGATGGCTTCGATCTTGTGCACGTGATCGGTGAGATAGTCCACGTCCTCCTGTGTGAAGGTTGGTGCGCCTTTTCGGCTCTCAGGAGGTGTGGCGAGTGCTGAGCCGAGACGAAAAAGCGTCTTCTGGATGTGTTGCGTCCATTCCGCAATCTCTTCATTGGTGCAGATACTGCGCGCAAATCCGAGCACGGTATTCAGTTCGTCGACGGTGCCATAAGCTTCTACCCTGGTACTTGATTTGGAGACGCGGATGCCGCCCGCCAATCCAGTCTCTCCCTTATCTCCGCGCTTCGTCGCAATGCTCATCGTGGCTCTTTCCTTTCATTGTTGGTTATAAACTTTCTGCACTCGCTGGATGAAAGTCTTCTTCAATCCGCACGGTGATGTGCTTCATCATTCTTCTTCGTGAGTATGACAAGGCAACCTCATCGTTGTGAAAATCTGTGACCATCGGTGGGCGTTCAGAAAAAAGCGTATGCTCATCGAAAAACCAGGGCTTCCCCACGCCTACTTCCGCTATGCTGCGCGCCTCTATGACCACCGCGAGCATGGCATAAACGCCCGATCGGATAAGGTTATATGCGCGATGATAACCATCGCGCAGAAACCAGCGCCCGCGATAATGAGCCACTTCAAAAAACGGACTGCCTCCGTGCAGGCGTAATGGATTCGCGGCTCCTGCATCAACGCAAAGCCGCAGGTCGGGGTTCCAGGAACGCAGCACGATCTGCTGCACATCCTCTGCGGTCTTTGTCTGCCGTACATCGACTTCAATGTTTCGCGTTCTGTCGAAAGCCAGTTGGAGAAGTCCATCCCAATCGTCCTGCTTGATCGGCTCTGCCGTCGTCCCTCCATATTCGATGATGATTCTCCGTTGAAAGGCGAGAAGCTTCCGCAGGTCAACGACGCCGATGTCCCATTGCAGACCCCGGTATTCATGGAGAAGGTCGTGGCGTTGCAGCAAGGGAAGCGCGCGAGGACGCAGGCTGTGTGTCAGTTCAGAGAGGATCGCGCTGTCTTCAACAAAGGCCGCTCGCCGCGCTACGCACTGCCGGGCCCGCCGGCTATGTTCATCGAGGTTCGGGGCATCGCGCGCTACATCGTCGAAGCCCCATGCTGCCAGTTCACGGATGTTGACGTCCGGCCGATTCAAGCTGCCCCCTCTGCCGCAGTATAAGTAAAGAAGGTGGCGTAGCCTATCTGTCGTGCCTGTGCCTCTTCGAAGGACGTACCGATGAGATGCTGCAAAGCGATGCGTAATACTCCTGCATGCGTAACAACGGCCACTGTGTCTTCAACATGCGCATGGATGTGATCGAGGGCAGAGCAGACCCGCGACCGGAAAAGATCGTAGCCCTCACCTCCCGGTGCGGCTTCAACAGGGAAGCGCTGCAGCCATTGCCGTGACTGTGCGGGAAATTGCTTCTCCAGTTGGCCCCAGGTCAGGCCCTCCCAGTGGCCGAAGTGGATCTCACGGAGGTCTCTCTCATAAGTCAAAGAAGACCGGCAATATTCTGCAAGGGCAGTAGCGGTCTGTCGCGCACGCAGCAGGTCGCTACTTATGATGGCTTCAATCTGCTCATTAGCCAGCGATTGTTGTAGCGTGGAAATCTGCTGCAAACCACGCGCATTCACCGGCGGATCCGAGTGACCGCAGAACGTTCCTGCCATGTCGGTTTCAGCATGACGAATAAGGATAAGCCGCTTCATCTGTGCCACACGCCGCAAAGGTAAACTGCAATTTCTGAGAGTTGAATCGTTGCGCCATAGCAATCGCCGGTGATGCCTCCAATCTTCTTCGCATAAACCAGGCCGCTAATGACAGTTGTGACGATGACTGCGACCACCGGTTCGAGGGCATATTGGCGGAGCAGATAGAGTACGGCGACAGAAGCGATGAGGGATCCGGTAAACAGGGTTCCGGCGGAGGTTTTCCCGGCTACCCGCGCGCCTTGCCCCTCTGCCTGCGCTGGGCGCAAAACAGCGCTGAGCGGAAGAACTGTCCAGCGGCTCAGTGCCGAGGCGCAGACCGCATAAGCGGTGAAGCGTTCAGGCGGTAGCGATGCGAGCAGTATCCACCGTGCTCCAATTGAGAAGAATAGCGCCGCGGCGCCATAGGTTCCGATTCGGCTATCGCGCATGATTGCGAGCCGCTTCTCAAGGGTGCTTCCTCCAAGTAGTCCATCAGCCGTGTCGGCCAGGCCGTCCTCGTGAAGGCATCCTGTAATGGCGACCAGAAAAAGAAGGACCAGCAACGCCGCCATTGCATTTCCAAGATGATGTAACAGCCATGGATACAGAACGGCTGCGCAGCACCCGATGGTCAGGCCCACAAAAGGGAAGAACTTGAGGGCTCCTGCCAGCGTATTCGGGGTGTACGCAATTGCTGGTAGCGGGACGCGAGTGAGGAACTGAAATGCTGCGATCAGCTCTGTCCACCATTCCAGAATACGCTGGGGGAAAGTCACGCCCCCGCTCCGCTGACGCCGGCCGAAGCAAAGGTCGCCATCTCGCAATAAAGCGCAACGGCCGATTCAATCACCGGCATTGCCAAAACGGCGCCCGTGCCTTCACCTAAACGCATGTCGAGTTGCAGAAGTGGCTTAAGGCCCAGATATTCCAATAGAAAACGATGGCCCGGTTCCTGAGACTGGTGCCCGGCGAAGAGATAGTCTCTTATCGAAGGCACAAGTGAGAACACGATGGCGGCAGCGGCGGTCGAGATAAAACCGTCGATAATGACTGGCGTGCCATGCCGTGCAGCTCCTAGGATCATTCCTGCAATCGCTGCAATCTCAAGTCCGCCCGCAGATTGCAACAACGCAAGAGCGTTCTTGTTGCCATTCTCCACTTCAAAGTTGTCGACCACCTGTTGCACGACAGACTGTTTTCTCGTGAAGATGTTGTCGTCCACGCCGGTGCCACGGCCTGTGACTTCGGCAGCGGTCCGGTGAGTGAGGACAGCGGTAATTGCGCTCGCCGCCGTTGTATTTCCGATGCCCATTTCTCCCACCGCCAGTAGCGCATTGCCTCCCAGGGACGCTGCTTCGGCGAGCCCCACTCCAGCCTGGAGCGCCTGCTCGCATTCTGCATCGCTCATCGCAGCTTCCCGCAGCATGTTACGAGACCCGTGGCGTACCTTGCGATGCAGTAGCCCACTGCAGTCGCTCAGGTCAGCGTTGACGCCCGCATCCACCACATGCACATCAGCGCCGTGCAGGCGGGCGAGTACATTGATCGCAGCGCCCCCCGCAAGAAAGTTACGGACCATTTGCGCGGTCACTTCGCTGGGATAAGCGCTTACTCCCGCGCCTGCCACGCCATGATCGGCTGCAAAGACGTACACCGACTTATGAAAAGCGGGGTCCATGCGGCCTTTGCGTATCGCAAAGATCCTGGCCGCGATCTGCTCGAGTTGACCGAGACTGCCAACCGGTTTGGTGAGATTGTCGATGTGGAGCTGTGCGATCGAGATGAGGCTTGGATCCACGGGGGCGATGGCTTCTGCAACCTCTGCGATGAGTTGCGAACTTTTCAACATCGACTGATCTCCTGAAAAGCATGGCGCCTATCGAAATACGTTCGAGAGACGCCATTGTGAGTGTTTATTTTCTGCTCCACGACTCGCCACCGAATGTAAATCTCATGCCGGCACGCAGTGTGAGCGGAAGCGCTGGATAGCCAAAGGACTCGCTGTAATGCTCACTGAGCAGATTCTGCAGGTTCGCATACATGGTGATGTGGTGCGTGAGTGCGTAATCTCCGTTCAGGTCGAGGCGCTGATATGCTCCGTCAAGATTGCGGTTTGGAAGCAACAAGGTGTTGCCGAATTCTGCGTCCGTAAGGAAGTCGCTGTCGTCGCGCCTGCCGACAAGCGTGCCGCTGAGCGATGCATTCCATTTGCTCTGCGCATAGTTGAGGGCGAAGTATCCGGTATGCGGTGCCACGCGAAACTGTCTCGCACCGATCAGTGGCGAAAATGCGCCGATGGCAATGCCAGGGAAGTCTGGATTCTCGGTCGGCGCAGTCTCGCTTGAGAAGGAACGTTGTACGACGGAGTCCGTGTAGGTGTATCCGCCGCGCGCAAACAGGTGACTATTGAGCCTGTACTCAATTTCCGTCTCGAAGCCGAGCGTGCGGAAGGCCTGAGAGTTTACAGCCGCACCAAACTGTGCAGCCGGATCAGAGCCACCTGGAATGCCCATGGCGATCAGTGCAGCTTGCGGGACGAACTCTACGCCATTCGTGAACTCGTTATGAAAGTAGCTCAGATTGATACGTGCGCGGCCATTCCACAACTGCTGTTCAACGCCGCCGTCATATGTGCGGGATGTCTCGGGCCCGATGGGCTGTACGCCATACTGCGCGATCAACTGCTGGCCGCCTGGTTCTGCCGCTAGCATGTCGTAGAGCGAGATGCTCTGGTAGTAGATACTCGGTTCCTTGATGCCTTTGCCGAAGCTGAAGTGCAGCTTGGTGCCGCTGAGCAGGTGATTGCCAGACGGACGTGCGAGATAGTACGCAAGCGAGGCGCGCGGCGTGGCTGCGAAGCCAAAGAGACCGTTATCCTCGAGACCGCTGCCGAGTGTGTAATAGAGGCGGTTCCAGAAGTCTCCCGCGAGCTGAATCGTGTAGCTATAGTTTCCGCGTTCGATGGAAGTTGCCGGGAGCCCCGAATCCTGTGTAGTCCCGCGCTCGTCTTCGTACTTAAATGCTCCCAGTGCTACCAGGTGCGGATTGACCTGGTAGTCGGTCTGTGCGTACACGAAGTCGCGCTTGCTGGGGGCAACGTAAAAGTTTGGATAGCTCGAGCCGTAGCTTGCTCCGTACTGGAAGATAGCCTGGCCGCTGACGGTATATCCATTGGCGCCAGTGATGGTGACCGGTGCACCCAGGTAGACATCGAGGTCAGGATCGTAGATACCGGTTGCGGCGTAGTCATTGTAGAGATAGTGCAGGCGCAGGCCGCCGTAGCGAATCTGGTTATGCCAGCGATCGGTCGCGTGATTGTCCCACGATGCGCTGTAGTAAGTGTCGTTCTCCTGCACACCGGCAGAGTCGGGAATACCGTAAAGCAGATAAGCGTTGGGTTGAGACGACGCTTCGTTCAGGTGCCGCGTTGTGAAACGGAAATCATTTCTCGCGTTCGGATCCCATCCGAAGTTTCCCGCATAAGTGCCGTTGTGAAAGCCTGCATCGGGAATACTGTTCTGCGTATTCATGCGGCCATAGGCAGAGTAGTAGTCGAAGTTCCTATACGTCCCGCCGATGCTTCCTTCCTGCCGGTATGTCGTGAAGTTTCCACCATCGGCTGCATAGGTGAAAAGTGGAAGCGGTGTGGTGCCACGCGCTGTTGTCAGATTGATCACGCCGGCGAGTGCGTCGGATCCATAGAGTGCGCTGTTCGGTTCGCGCAGCACTTCAATGCGGTCGATGCCAACAGAATCGATATTGGCGAACTCGACGGCTCCGCCGATATCGTTGGCCGGTACACCATCGATCAGCACCTTGTTGGCGTTGGTGTTTCCGCCTCGAATCGAAAGACCGCTGGTGCCGCCCATCTGGCCCGTCTGCGTCACTTGTACACCGGGCACCAGGCGCAGAGGATCCTGTACCTCGGGCTGATACTTGTAGTCCGGTTGCGTGAGCACGGTAACGCTGGCGCCAACCTGCGCCGTCGGTGTCGGGCGTCCTGTCGCGGTTACAGTCACTTCCTGCGTGAGTGTTTTTGTAGCCATCACTACGTCGACGGTTGCTCCGGAGCCAGATGTTGCAAAGAACGAGTTGCTCACCGTCGACTCAAAGGTCGGTGCGGTAACGCGAACAGTGTATCGCTCTCCTGCGGGTGCATTAAAGCTGTAGTGCCCGTTGCTGTCTGTCTGGGCCGTTGCGATGATGACGTGGCCGCCAAGCAGTTCGATCCTGGCTCCGGCGACAACTGCTCCAAGAGGATCGGTTACAGTGCCGCGGATGGCGGCGCTGTCTGCGGCATGAAGAACGCTGGCAGCAAGTAGAAAGAAAAGAACGGCGGCGTGTTTGGATGCGCGCGTGATCGTACGAAGAAACAACATATCCCCCTCGGGTCGTGCAGCAGAGCCGGTCTCCTGACTTGCACTTCATCGCATTGCGGCTGCCTTCCCAGGTTCTTGCCCAGTGGCTTTGGTCATCCCTGCCGCGTGCTCGGTGCTTACAGTTACGGGGTAGTGGCGGATTTGCACCGCCTTCCCATGCTTCTGCTTGTTGAAGTAAATGTTGAAGGTTGATTGCTCAACCCAGGATCAGTGAAGCCTCTCGTATGCTGTTCACGAATCGCTCTGCGACTTCCGGGTGGCTACCGAAATGCAGATGAACGTAGCTGGCGAGTACTCCCTGGAAGAGAAATCCCTCGTTTTCGCGTCCGCCCGAGAGCGAATACTCCAGGCCGAATGCATTATCAAGGTTGTCTCGTTTCGAGATACGAGAGTAGTGAAAGCTGTGTCCGCGCAGCGATGTCCCTGCGGGTGCGATGTGACAATCCTTTGTGACTGTAACGGTGACGTATCCAAAGCTGACCAGGCGGTCTGTCATCTCAAAGTGCAAGGGAAGAACGTTGGCCATGGGGTGGTTTTCACCGTCGCCTGTCGTGAAGGATGTGCCGAGATAGATCATGCCGCCGCACTCCGCATAAACCGGACGACCAGCCTGGGCAAAGCCGCGTATCGAAGCCAGCATTGATAGGTTCGCGCCGAGTTGTGCAGCGTATAGCTCTGGATAACCCCCGCCAAGATAAAGGGCGTCGAGATTCCCAGGCAGTGTTGAGTCGTTGAGTGGGCTGAATTCGACGATGTCGCCGCCGTGCTCGCGCAGCAGATCGAGGTTGTCCTCGTAGTAAAAGCTGAAAGCGCGGTCCCGCGCCACTCCTATTCGCACTCGCGATTTCGTCGCGAGCATCGATGGCTGCGCTGCAGGAGCCTGTTCGCACTCCCACTTCAAATCGAGAATTGCGTCGATTTCGAGGTGCCGCTCTGCCATCGATGCGAGCGCTACTGCGTCCGGGAAAGATTCGTCTGCAGTATGCAGTCCGAGGTGCCTCTCAGGGATGCTAATCTCCGCTGCTCGCGGCATCCATCCCAGGATCGGAGTACGGCATCTGGACGTGATGGCATCGCGCAGCAAAGCGAAGTGGCGGTCGTTTGCAAGCCTATTCAGTACAACGCCGGCCAGTTGAAGATGGGGGTCGAAGAGCTCAAAGCCCAGCAGGGTCGCTGCGAGGCTGCGTGCGCTCTTTGACCCATCGAGTATCAGGATCACCGGCAGGCCAAGCAGCTTTGCGATCTCCGCACTGCTGCCTGTTTCCGATGCGCCGTCCTTTCCATCGAACAGCCCCATCATGCCTTCGACAACGAGGGCATCTGCTCCTGCGCTGGCACGGCGCGCACATGCGCGATTTGCTTCGGCGCTCATCATCCAGGTGTCGAGATTGCGGGCGGGGCGCCCGCTTACGCGCGTGTGGTGCGTGGTATCAAGAAAATCTGGGCCGCCTTTCATTGCCTGAACAACCAGACCCCGCTTACGCAAAGCCGCGAGGATTGCAAGCGTAACCGTGGTCTTGCCCACGCCGCTTGCAGAACCAGCTACGAGAAAGCCCATCATGGCGCCATCTCGTTTCTGCCTTTCAACACGAGCGGTAGACCGGCGACAAAGTAGAGAGCATTATCAGCGACTGCGGCTACTCTTTGATTTAGCTCACCCAGCAGGTCGCGATAGCGGCGTCCAAGCGCATAGCTGGGCACTACACCACTGCCCACTTCATTCGAGACGAGTACAACATCGCAACGTGCAGCCAGCAGCGCATCGCAGAGCTGTGCCGAACGCGCTGCGATGGCCTCGTGGTCCTCGGCATGATGTTCCAGTAGCGTGGCTGCGAAGATGGTGAGGCAATCGACCACGATGCAATCGCAGGAGGTATCGTGCGCTGCGATGGCGTTCGCAATCTCCAGCGGTTCTTCTATTGTGTGCCAGTGGGAAGGCCGGTCGTCGCGATGCTTCTGAATCTTCGCCTGCATCTCGTCATCGAACGCCGTTGCCGTTGCGATAAAGACGACGCGCTTGGCCCGTTCTGCAAGCTCTTGCGCATAGCGGCTCTTGCCGCTGCGTACACCGCCCAGCACAAGCGTCACCGTATTCTCGCGATTTGTAGTCAAAACATCACTCCGCGCATGGCTCAGGCTCGGCGCAAAGCGGGATTTCTGAATTGAGGCGCGTTCCTGCCGGAGCAATTGCGGCACTGAATGCTCTCCAGCTCTCCCATCGAAGCCGGATCAAGCCCTGATTGGCATCTGGCCGGTCTCCTGACTTACGCTTCGTCGAATCGGAAAGGCCTTCCCAGGAGAACATCCCAGTGGCCGCTGCTATGTTTCCGATTCTCAGCGCTTACAGTTACGGGGTAGTGACGGATTTGCACCGTCTTCCCGAACACCAGATTTTTCTACGATATCCCGCTACGTGCAGCAGCGTCAATCGCGCTTTGTCACGTCTTTGTCACTCTTCAGGACACGCGCTCACGCACCAGCCAGACCATGTATGGGCCGCCGATCAGAGCGAGCGTGACACCCGCCGGAATCTCGTTCGGTGCAACGATCACCCTGCCAATTGCGTCGCAGACCGCCACCAGCGTTCCCCCCAATAAGAAAGAGCAGGGCATCAGCACGCGATGATCCGAGCTGAAGCGAGCACGCAGCATGTGCGGCACAATCAGCTCGACAAACGCAATCGGCCCGGTCAGCGCAATGGTTGCAGCGGTGAGCACCGAACCGAGGATGTATCCGATCAGCATCAGTGGTTGCACGCGCACGCCGCGTGTCGCAGCCCAATGCTCATCGACGGACAAGAGATTCCAGTCCTTGGCCTGGACGATCACCAGCAGGGAAGCGATGCAAACAGTGATAAGGAAAATACAGAGCGACCGGTAGCTCGTCGCATCGATACTGCCAATCAGCCAGCGGGAAATGGAGAAGGAGCGCGAAACCCCAGCCATGCTGTGCAACAACAGGATGACCGACGAGCACATGCTGTTGATGGCGACGCCGGTCAGCAGCAGTCCAAATGCCGTGATGCGCCGCTGAGGCGCGGCGGCCGTCATCACCAGTACCAACACCGCTAGCGAGCCGGCGAGAGCGCCGACCCATACTGCTGGAATTCCGCCAATCGTCGCGACGCCGAGGCAGATCGTGATGACAGCGCCGAGGCTTGCTCCGGTAGAAACGCCGAGCGTGTAAGGAGTCGCGAGCGCATCGCGCAACAATGCCTGAAAAAGCGTTCCACCCAGCGAGAGCGCCCCGCCCGCGAACAGAGCGAGGAGAGTACGCGTGACCCGCAGCTGCCAGAAGATGTATGCGTCGGAGTTGTCCCGATGCAGCACCGATCGCGGGCTGATCACTCCCGGTCCGACCCATGGCAAAAGAACTGCCGCGGAGAGAAAGATCAGGATGCATGTCGAAACGAGCCGTCGGACGGCGCGGCCAGAGATAGGCGTCATTGATACCACACCCATGGCCGCCCATGCGGCGTGGTTCCCAACTCCAACTGGCGTGAGAAGACCTGCAGCCATTCCTGCGACCCGCGTGCTTCATCCACGGAAAGATCGAAAACCAGCCGCTGGCCGGAGAGTACCAACAGGCGCGAGCAGTAACTTAATGCGAGATTGATGTCATGCGTGACCGCGATGCACGCCTTGCCGCTTGCGGCCTCGTCGCGCAACAGGGCAAAGCAGCGCAACTGCTGGTCGATGTCGAGATAGATCGACGGTTCGTCGAACAGGAAGAGGTCCGCGTGCTGTACCAGGCAAGCGGCCAGCAGCACCCGCTGCCGTTCGCCGCCGCTGAGTGTGTGCACGCGACGGTTACGAAACTCCCAGCTTTGCGTGCGCTCCATTGCAGCGTGCGCGAGAGCGTGGTCCTCGGGTGAATCGAACCACGACTCCCGATGCGGATAGCGGCCCATCAGAACAACCTGTTCCGCCGAATAGCCGAGATCTGGCCGCACCGCCTGCGGCATGTGAGCCACCCGCTGAGAGAGTGCGTTGCGTGGCCATTCATCGAGCTCGCGGCCATCCAGTAGCACTTCTCCGGAGTCGGGTTTACGCAGGCCGGCGACGATATCCATCAGCGTAGTCTTGCCCGCGCCATTACAGCCGAGGAGAGCGATGAATTCTCCGGCGTTTGCAATGAAGCTCACGTCATCGAGGACTGGCTTATGAGCATGACGCAGGGAAACGTTCTTTACTTCAAGCAGGTTGCTCATTGCGGCGGCCGCCCATACAGCATTGCAAAAAGCATTGCCGCGGCATCGGTTGCACGCGGCCCCGGAGTGACGAAGGCCTTCGACGAGGAGCTGAAGACATGTCCCTGCTGTGCTGCACGCAGGCCGGGAACGGTACGCCACAATGCGAGGTTCGCTGCCGATACCTTTGTGCCGTCTTCTTCGCTCTGGCCCATGTCGCCAAGGTCGAGTATCACGTCGGGATTTTCACGAAGAACCGTCTCGATGCTGATATGCGGATAGGCCGCCGCAGTGGTGCCGGCGATGACGTTGCGGCCTCCAGCTGCGGTTACGAGCGAGTCGAGATATTCATCCCGCCCTACCACGATCAGGTTCGAGAGAGTGCCCGGCGTGCGTCCGATCACGATCAGGATCGAAGGGGATTTGTACCGGGTGGCCTGCTCGTGAATTTGTGACAGCCGCTGCTGCATTTTCGAGATCAGTGCATTGGCGCGGTCTTCGGTGCCGGTAGCTTTTCCTACTTCGCGAATCTCATCAAATGGGTTTTCAGGGCCGCCGTGATACACCACCGCGTAGCGAATATGCAGGGCAGCGAGGCGGTCTTCCAGTTGGTTGGGAAGTTTGTGGACAAGCACCATGTCGGGATGCAGCCGCGCAATGATCTCCGGATCAGGGTCCATGTATGCGCCTACACGCGGAAGCTTCTTAACCTCGGGCGGATACTCGCAGTACCGGGACACGCCGACGACATGCGGTCCAAGTCCCAGGGCAAAGAGGGTTTCCGTAATGCTGGGCGCTGTCGAGATGATTCGTTGCGGCTCAGTTGCCGAGGCGCAGAGCACGCACCACAGAGCCATCAGTAGTGCAGCCGCGATTCTGATCGAAGATTTACGAGGGGTGAAATGGCGAATCCGGCGCCACGCAGGACCGGAGAATTTCGGTTTCATTGCATACTTCCTGTTCGCGCAGAAGTCTTCGCTACCTGTCTTGGGTAGGTCTCCTGGCTCGGAGGTTGCAGCATCGCTGCGGACCGTTTTGCCTTCCCCGGTTCAGGCCGAGTGGCATCTTAAAACGGCTATTCCTCGCTTACAGTGGCGGAACCGCGCCGGCATCGCACCGGTCTTCCCTTTTATGCCCAACGGGCACCAAAGACAGTTCGGTTATACCACACGGGCCGTGCACGCCGCTGCGTACATCGAGCGGGAGCGGCGGCCGTTACGTCATTCAAACAGGCGCTGGCCGCCGCGGCTTCTACAATGGTTCAAAGGATATTCGGCGAACTATGCATTTCGTGCCTGGCCGCATTGCGCGGCTGATTCTGTTACTGCCCACCCTGCTTCTTCCGGCGGCGCATCTGCGCGCGGTTACCGTCCATGGAACCGTGACCGACTCGGTAGGCCGGCCTATTTCCGGCGCGACCGTGGCCCTGGTGCAGAACGGGAAGATTCTAATCAATGCCATCTCCCGCTACGACGGCACTTTTCAGCTCACCAGTGGAGCGACCGGGCAGTTTTACGTCGTCGCCGGCGGTAACACCTTTCGTCAGCTTTCGACCGAGTCGTTTTACGGCGCGGCGCTGGATTCGATCGCGAAGAACATCGTGCTCGAGCCGGATTTCGTTCGCCAGTCGATCGTAGTTACCGACACCGGCACGCCGCGTCCGGATGCGGAGGCGAGCGCATCGGTTTCCGTGATTCCATGGAATACCTTCAGCAACGCCGGCGATGTTGTCAGCGCTCTGCGGCTTGTGCCTGGAATGAACGTCGTGCAGCAGGGGCAGCGGGGCGCATTAACCTCGATCTTTATTCGTGGCGGCAACTCCGATTCGAACAGGGTCCTTCTTGACGGCGTTCCGATCGAAGATATCGGCGGACGCTTCGATGCATCCAGCATCTCGAGCACCGGCATTTCGCAGATCGAAGCCTACCGTGGTCCCAACAGCGTGTTGTGGGGTTCGGACGCAGCTGCCGGAGTGATCAACTTTTCTACCCCGCGTGGCAGTACGCCATTCCCGACCTTCATCTACGAGGGCGACCTCGGCAACTTCGGCACCTACCGCAATGCGGCCCAGCTCGGAGGCACCCGCGGCAAACTCGACTACTATGGAGCCTTCGCCGATCTTCAAACGAAGAACTCAATTCCGTTGGACGAATATCACAACATCACTTCGGTCGCGAATATCGGGTATGCCCTCACCAGTGCTACCGGTATCCGCGTGACTGCTCACAATGCGGACAATGCGACCGGCCTCCCCGGCGCGTATCAGTTCACCGGAATCGCCAACGATGGCAAGCAGTCGGATCAGGACTTCCTGATGGCCGGGACGATTGACCATACCTTCAGCGAATTCTGGCACGCGCAGGTGCGGTATGGCATGGCGCGCAAAAGGGAAGAGTCGATACAGTGGAGCCCAACCGGCAATCTGATCGACGGCAACTACTTCGGATATATCAATACCATCCGCGGGGCCAACGGATACGAAGCCACCGGGCAGGCCCTCATGAACTACGGCGGCACTTATCCTTCCACGCTCGATCTCGTTTCTAACCGTGACAACCTCTACGCGCAGACCGACTATCGCTTCACTCCGCATGTGCAACTGGTGCTCGGTTTCCGCTACGAAGATGAGCGCGGCGCAGAGAAGGAGTACGCCTACGACCTGAACGAAACCCTCGAACGCACGAACTATGACTACATGGGGGCGATCAACGGAGACTGGCGGCAGCGCCTCTTCTACTCCGTGGGCGGAGGCATCGAGAAGAATCAGCTCTATGGCACAAAGACCTCTCCTCGCGTAGGCGGATCCTACTACATCATCCGTCCAGGCCGCGGCATCGCACACGGCACACGCCTTACCTTCAATTTTGCGAAGGGAGTAAAAGAGCCGACCATCGATGACCAGTTCGGTTCGCTCTACCAGTTCCTGCTGCAGTACGGCGGCGGTGCGGCTATCAACCAATACAACGTGCGTCCCATCGGAGCAGAAGAGTCACGCAGCTATGACGGCGGTGTCGAGCAAAGCTTCTTCACGGAGCGCGTGACGCTGCGTGCCACCTACTTCCATAATGAGTTCAGCAACCAGGTTGAGTACGTTCCGGCATCACTCATACCTGAACTCCTGCCGAATCTCTCCGTTGAGCAACAGCAGAACCTCCAGGCATTTCTCAATGGCGAGAGTGCTTATGAACTCACATTGAATTCTCTTGCCTTCAAGGCATGGGGAGTTGAGACACAGCTCGACTACGGGATCACCAAGAATATCGCTCTGCGGCTCGGCTATACCTTTTTGCAGTCGCAGGTGCAGCGGTCGTTTTCATCCGATGCTGTCGGTCCCAGCTATAACCCGGCATATCCCGGCATCGCCATCGGCAATGTTTCTCCGCTGGTAGGAGCGCGGCCGTTTCGCAGGCCTCCAAATACGGGCTCGGCATCGATTGCCTACACGCCAGGCCGTTTTACGGTGGTTGGCATGCTTTCAGCCGCCAGCCGGAGCGACGATTCCACGTACCTCGGCGGAGCCGACCTTAACTTCGGAAACTCGCTGCTTCTGCCGAACCGTGATCTGGACCACGCCTATGCAAAGCTCGACGTCACGGCAACACTGCCGCTTACCACGTGGCTGGGCGTTTATGGCCAGTTCGACAATGTACTCAGTAACCAGCACATTGCTCCTATCGGCTACAGCTCGCTACCGGCGAATGCGCGCCTCGGGTTGCGCTTTACCTGGGGACACCTGAGCAAGACGCAGTAATGACGAAGCCCCCTCGCAGCAGGGGGCTTCGCACCGATTCTAGTGGCCGAAAAGGCTGCCGATGTTGGAAACAAAGCGGTTTCCCGCAATACCAAAAGGACCCAACGCAAGCAGGTACAGCAGCGTCGCGGCATAAGCCGGGGCGGCGGTCCAGCCTGTCAGCACTGACTGCGAATCGTTCTTCTGCGGCATCGAGCGATAGACCAGCAGGAGGAACAACGAGATGTTGATGCACAACGCCGAAACCCAGCGCATCACATCGTGCCCTAACACTGTGAGCGCCAGCGGGCAGGCGAATAGAAGCATCACCAGCAGGCGATGGCCTGCTGAATACCCGCGAGCTGCAAAGGTCTTGTTGAGCAGCCGCTTCAGGATGAAGAAGTAGGGAATACAGATCACCAGCGTCAGCAGGATCGACCCCACTACCTTCGCCGAATACAGGTGGCGGACGAACTCAAGCTGCTGCTTCAGCGTGAAGTGCAGCACGAGGAACACAGTGCCTTCGATCGGCATGTCTGTCCGCTGCTGCGCCTCGGCAATCCATTGTCCGGGTGTTCCCGGCAAAGCTCCGAAATGTACGATGGCGGCAAAGCAGAGAATAACTACCGCCAGGTGCGTCGCGACCCAGCCCGCCTTCAACTGCCGGCTGTGCATCAGATCCAGCGCCAGCACCAGGATCAGGGGGTAGAACATCAGCGCGAAGCCCTCATGCGTCAGCAAGCCGACAACGCTGAAAACCGTTGCCATTGCAAGACCAGGCAGTGCTGGCAACCGCATGAGAGCCAGGGCCCCGAGTAGCAGCGCGATGTAGAGAAAGCTGTCCAGTTCGCCGTCCATGTAGGCCATGTGCGGCAGAAAGGCAGGTGCTGCCAGCAGAAAGGCAGCGAAGCGCCGCTCGGGGATGCTGCCGAAGAGAATCTTTCGGAAAGCCAGCGCCGTCAACACGCAGATGACCGCGAACAGGGCGACTTCGAGCCGATGTACCGTGCGTTCGGAAAGGTAAGCTACCCGCGAGAAGGCTTCCCCGACAAGCGCACGCCGCATGAAACCGTGCCGGTAGTTCGCAAACCAGTGCGAGGGGCCGTAGGTACGGGTTGTCGAAGATGCGCCGAGATAGGCAATGCCGGCGATAAAAGGCAAAGCGCTGTAGCCGAGGGCCGCATAGTTTCGGCCGCCGGCTATCTTGGATTCGGAGAAAGGTGCTTTTTTTTCAGTAACTTCCGTGGCACTGGCCTGGGACAACAAGTTAAACGACTCCTGCCGAAATCTAGCATGCGAATCCGGCAACAGTGCATAACACTTAAGTACCAATCATTAAATGTTCACAGCTGTTCCGTTATAGGACAGTTAGCCCTTGCGCGCCCGGCGGTTCTTCGCCCAACCCGGTTTTGTCACCTGCCGGGATCGACCCAGGGCGAGAGCGTCCTCAGGCACATCCTCGGTGATTGCAGAACCGGCGGCGATGTAGGCGCCGTTGCCGACCGCGATCGGAGCCACCAGGGTCGAATCGCTGCCTACGAACACACCGTCACCGATGAGTGTCCGGTGCTTGTTCACGCCGTCGTAGTTGCAGGTGATGGTGCCCGCTCCGATGTTGGTGCCGCTGCCGATTTCGGCGTCGCCCAGGTAGGTGAGGTGGTTCGCCTTCGAGCCCGCACCCAGCTTTACCTTCTTCGTCTCGACAAAGTTGCCGACGTGCGCGCCTTCGCCGATCTGGCTCTCGGGACGGATGTGCGAAAAAGGCCCGATCAGGGCGCCGGAGTCGATGGTTGAGTCCGTAATCACGCAACCCTGCCGTATCAGCACGTGATTGGCGACAGTGGTGTTCTCGATGACAGAGTAGGAGCGGATCCGGCAGTCCTCGCCTATCGTTGTGTTTCCGAGCAGCTGCACGAAAGGTTCGATCACCGTGTCTGCCCCGACCTTCACGCCGGTGTCGATCACCGTAGTCTCAGGCCGTAACACGGTCACGCCCTGGGACATCAGCGCACGCGCCGTGTCCATGCGTTTTTCGCGGTCCAGCTCCATCATCTCCGCGATGGTGTTGGCTCCCAGAACTTCGACCGCATGGGCAGCCTTCAACGCTACGACCCGCTCGCCTGCTTCCACCAGCAGCTCCGCCATGTCGGTCAGGTAGTATTCGCCGTGCGCGTTGTCGGTCTTGAGCGCGCTGATGTGCGCAAAGAGTTTCTCCGCCCTAAAAGCGTAAATGCCGGAGTTGATCTCGCGCTCTTTTTCGGCCTGTTCGTGAGTCAGAGCCTTCTGCTCGACGATGGCCTTTACTTCCGGCTTGCCAGGCTTCCTGCGAATCACTCGGCCGTATCCCGATGGGTCTTCGGGCTCCGCCGTCAGAATCGTCATCGCTGCCTGCTGTTCGATATGGAAATCGCGCAATGCCGCAATCGTCTCCGGCTTGAGCAATGGTACGTCTCCCGAGAGCACGAGCAGCTCATCGTAGTCTCGTACCGAGGCTTCCACCGTCTGGATCGCGTGGCCCGTTCCGCGCTGCTCCTCCTGCGTCACAAAGTGAACGCCGGTAGTCTTTACCGCCGTTTCCACCTGCGCCGCCTGATGCCCGACGACTACGTAGATATCCCGCGGAGCCACGATCTGGCTCGCGCTTTCGATCACGTGAGCCAGCAGCGGCTTTCCGCCGATCTCGTGCAGAACCTTTGCCCGCTTCGATTTCAACCGCGTGCCCTTGCCCGCGGCCATGATCACAATTGCCAGACGCATGCCTTATCCGTTCGTCGAATTGTTCTAATTACCGGGCGCGCCTGGGCCTTCCATCTGCTGGCGCATTCCCGGAGGCATCGGTATCGATATATCGATAGGATGCGCCGGGCCGAGGTTCAGTTCGGTCAACGAGCCGCCGTACTGCGCTTCGTTGCCCACCACCAGAACGGCAAACTTCGAAGGGTCAATATATTTCTGCGCAACCCGTTGCAGGTCAGCCAGTGTTACCGCTTCGATGCCTGCACGGTACTTGGTCAGGAAGTCAGCCGGATAGCCGTAGAACTCGAGCGTCGCCGCCTGGGTCAGCACCTTCGACTTGCTGTCGTAGCGGAAGATGAAGGAGTTCAACAGCTGGTCCTTCGCGCCCCGCAATTCGGCGTCGGTAAAGGGCTCAGTCTTGAGCTTGCCGATCTCATCCAGCATCGCTTTTGTGGCCTGCAGCGTCGACTCGCTCTTGGTCGAAGCAGCCGTGTAGAAAAGGCCGGGGTGATCGTACGACGCACCGTAACCGCCGCTTACCGAATAAGCGAGTCCCTGCTTCGTACGCACATCCTGGAAGAGGCGCGAACCGAAGCCGCCGGAGAAGATCTCGTTCATCACCACGAGAGCATAGTAGTCGGGATTGCGCCGCTCTGTGCCGAGCCCAACGATCCACACATTGCTCTGGTTTACATCGCTCTTGTTGACCGAGTAGACGCCTGACTTAGGTCCCGGGAAGTCGCCCGATGGCTTCGGCCAGGCAGTGCCGCGCGGCATGGCCTCGAAGGCCCCGCGCAATTTCTTTTCCATGTCGGCGGAATTGAAGTCGCCTTCAACCGTTACGATCATGTTGTTCGGAACAAGCGTCTTGTCGTGCCATGCCTTGAGGTCGGCAAGCGAAATGCCCATCACCGTGGCAACTTCTGTCTGCCGCGCGTAAGGGCTGTCAGCACCGTAGACCAGCTTCTGGGCCTCGCGGCTTGCGATATCCGCAGCGTCGTCATTGCGGCGAACGATACCGGCAACGGCTTGCTGCTTCGCGAGCTGCAGCTTCTCTTCGCTGAATGCCGGATGCTCCAGTACGTCCACCGCAATTCCGAAGACCTGGTCTTCATCCTTGGTCAGGCACGACCAGGAGACAGCCGTGGAGTCGACATCGCCAGCCGTCTCGACCTTCGCAGCCTTCGACTCGAGCAGGTCATCGAGCTTGTCGCCGTTGTTGGTTGCGGTGCCGCTGGTGCGCCACGTGTCCGCGTAAAGATCGATCAGCCCGGCCTTTGCCGCGGGAATGTCGCGTGAACCGCCACGAAGCTCAATGGAGCCATTGATGAACGGCAACTCGTGATCTTCCTCGAGCAGGATGACCACCCCGTTCTTCAATTCAATCCGCTTCGGCTGCTGTGGGGTGAAGGCATGGAGCTCGGGAATCGGAATCTGCCGCCACGGCTCAGCCTGTTGCGCTTGCTTTGTGTCCGGAGGAACTACGGTCGTGGTCGGCTGCTGCTGGGCCACGGCAGTGAAGCCGGCAAGAAAGAGCACTGCGAGAGAGACTTTACGCGTTGTAATCACTGCTTGTCTCCCTTCGCCTGCTGCGGTGCACTGAATTCGACCATTGCGTAGGTCCGATTGGTGTCCACGAATACCTTGTTTGCCACGCGCTGCACGTCCGCCTTCGTAACCGCATCGATCTTATGCAACTGGTTGAAGAGCTCCCGCCAGTCGCCGTATCGCAACTGATAGATGGCCAGCTGCTGCGCCAGTCCGACATTGTCGCCTAGACCGCGCAGCAGTTCGGCGCGCGCGCGGGTTTTGAACATGGCCAGCTCATCGTCCGTGATGCCGCCGGTCTTGAGCTTGTCGATCTCTTTATGGATGGCCGTCCGCATCTCTTCAGGCGTGTGCCCCTGGTTGGGTACCGCGAAGAAGGCGAAGAGCCCCGGATACTTGTCGCCGGGAAAACCACTGAAGCCCTCGGCTTCGGCGGAAATCTGCTGATCGCGAACCAGCGAACGATAGAGCCGCGAAGTGCGCCCGTTCGAGAAGATATCCTGAATGGCGTCGTACACCGCATCATCAGGGTCGCGGTAATCGGGGCGATGATAGCCCTCAAGGTACAGAGGCTGCGTCGGTTCCTTGATCACCACCGAGCGCTCAGCCGTCTGCGGAGGCTCAATCGTCGGGATTTCAGGTGGTTTAGGGCCGGCGGGAATCGCGCCGAAATATTTCTCGAGCATCGGCAGCTGGTCGCCAGTTTTCACGTCGCCGACGACCGCAACGACGATGTTCGACGGCACGTAATAGATCTTATGAAAGGCCTCGGCCTCGGTTGCAGTAATCTGGCCGAGTTCGCTCGCCCATCCAACATTGGGGCGGTGGTAGGGGTGCGCGACATACGCTGCCGCCAGGAACTGCTCAACCATGCGTCCGATGGGACTCGAGTCCACGCGCATGCGGCGCTCTTCCATCACCACGTCGCGTTCCTTATAAAACTCGCGGGGAACAGGATTCGCAATGCGGTCGCTTTCCATGTATGCCCAGAGCTGCAGGCGGTTCGAGGGCATGCTCCAGAAATACTGCGTATCGTCGAGGCTGGTCTGCGCGTTCAGTCCCGAAGCGCCATTGGCTTCCGCGATCTCGGTAAACTCGTTCGGAATCACGTACTGCTGCGCTTCTTTCTGAGCGGCGAGAAAGGCGTCGTGCAACTGCTTCAGCTTCTGCGGGTCGCGTCCAACGCGCTTGCGAAACTCGTCGTCATAGGCGGCATATGCAACCTCCACCTTATCGAGTGCGACCTTCTCGGCGGCATAGTTCGTTGTGCCGATATCCTTGGTGCCTTTAAAGGCCAGGTGCTCGAACATGTGCGCGATGCCGGACTCGCCACCCGGGTCGTTCGCATCGCCCGCGTCCACGACTGTGTAGTAGGAAAAGACCGGAGCCTCAGGCCGCTCCATGATTACGAGCGTCAGGCCATTCGGCAGCACCTTCACCGTAACGCGCTTCTCGAAACTCGCAAGGTCCTGCGCCCGAGCCGAAAGGCCGAGCGTCACGCAGCAGAGCAGCGCGAGCGAACGCGCGGCAGAAGACAATTTCATGAAACCTCTGCAATCAGCAAAATAGCTTTGCAACAACACACAGTTTGACGCTAACCGCAGGGATTCGGAGTGTCAACAGAACAGGAATCAGGAACCAGGGGTTAGGGATTAACGTTCGTGGGGCTGAAGCCCCACGCTACCGACCTAATTCCTAACCCCTAATTTCTAAACCCTGCCCCATCACATCTCCCGCCGTCCCTCAAGCGCACGCGTCATCGTGACTTCATCGGCATACTCGATATCGCTGCCCGCAGGCACGCCGGTGGCAATGCGGCTGATGCGCGCGCCGCCGGAGCGCAGCATGTCGGCCAGGTAATGCGCTGTGGCCTCGCCTTCGACAGTGGGAGAGGTCGCAAGGATCACCTCGTCGATATCGCCGCGTGTCACGCGGTCCAGAAGGGTGGACGTTCGCAGATGCTCGGGCCCCACTCCGTGCAGCGGGGAAAGCGTGCCGTGCAGGACGTGGTAGACGCCGTTGTAGCCGCGTGTCTTTTCGACGGTCGCGATGTTCGTCGGCTCCTCGACCACGCACACCAGCCTCTGGTTGCGTGTGGGACTGGCGCAGTAAAGGCAGGGATCGACGTCGGTAATGTTGTTGCAGATGGAGCAGAGCTGCAGCCGCGCCTTCACCTCGCGCACCGCGCTGGCCAAGGCTTCGGCATCCTCAGGATTCGACCGGAGGATGTGAAAGGCCAGCCTTTGCGCGCTCTTCGTGCCGATGCCCGGCAGCTTGCGCAGCTCCTCGATCAGCCGCGCCATCGGTTCTGCAAATCGTGACAAGTGGGGACCCCAGGAATCTTAGAGCGTGTTGTAGACGAGCGTGACAAACACATCCGGCTGGATCATGCCCTTGGCCCAAGTCGCATCAAGATCGCTCGTCGGCTTGGCGGAGACTACCTGCTGCAGGGACTGGCCGCCGATCTTCAGCTTCTCCACGCGATTGGCCACGGTTGCCAGCATGTCGCGGTAGCGTTGCAGCGCCGCTTTGTCGCCCAGGTCACCGTGTCCCGGAACGATCTTCGTGCGATCGTCCGCGATCGACAGCACCTGGTCGACACCGCGAATCATGCCGTTGATCGTACCGCCGGTGCTGTCGTCGATCACCGGATACATCGCGTTGAACCACAGGTCGCCGGTGTGAACCACGTTGGCGTTGACGAAATGAATGAAGATGTCAGAATCCGTGTGAGCGTCCGGGGTATGAACCAGGTCAAGCTCGTCGTTGTTGTAGAAAAGCTGCTCGCGGTCGCCAAAGGTCTGTTGCGGCAGCGCACTGGTCGGCGAAGCAGGGAAGTCGAGGTTGGTGACGCGGATGTGCTGCGGCGCGGAAAGGCGCACCCGGGTATTCTGCTGCGCCACGATGAAAGCACCGGCATCGTGCATGGCGGCGTTGCCGCTGGTGTGGTCAAAGTGCCAGTGCGTGTTAATGAGCAGCTTCAGGGGCTTCGAGCTGAACTTGGCGAGAGCCGCCTTCACCATGTCCGCGGCCGTCGCTACGCTGGAGTCGATAAGGAGCAGGCCATCCGGCCCACGCTGCACCACCATGTTGCCGCCCACGCCCTGCAGCAGGTAGACGGTGTCCGTCAACTTGGTGCTCTTCACGGGAGTATTCGGGCCGGCCGCCATCAGCTGCTGATAGATGTTCGGAGGTGCGGGAGTCGCGGGCGGAGCTGCCTGTTCCAGGGCCCACGACACTCGCGGCAGGAAGGTAGCAGAGGTGGCAGCTATGGCCGAAGTCTTCAGGAACGCCCGTCGTGTGCTCATCGAGGTCAACGTATTAGAGTAAACCTTCCGGCAGATTCATTCCGCCCAGCATGCCCTGCATGTTCGACTTGAGCAGATCCTCGGCCCTCCGGCCGGCCTCGTTCAGGGCGGCGGTGATGAGGTCTTCCAGCATCTCCACATCCGCCTGCGAGCCGCTGCTCAGGGCAGAAACAGCCGCCGGATCGATCGTCACCTTCAGAACGTCCTTTTTGCCATTCATCTTTACCGTTACAACGCCGCCACCGGAGCTCGCCTCGATCACCGTCTGGCTAAGCTTTTGCTGCATCTGTTCCTGCATCTGCTTGGCCTGTCCGAGCATTTCCTGCAACTTGAAAGGGTTCATTCCGTCATCCTCTTAATTCTTGCCGCGCAGATCGAGCACACTGCGCACCTCGGCTTTGAACAGTTCCTGCGCCTGCTTGACCAGCGGATTATCCATCGCCAGCGCCTGTACGCTACCCTGCGGAGCAGCCTTCGCCGGCCGCGACCCAGCCTGCGCCAGGCCTTCACCTGGGAGAAATATCAGCTTCGCGCTGATGCCCAGCGACCGCAGCGTTTCGCGCCCGATCTTCTCCGCCTCGGCGTTGAAGGTCAGCTCGAGCATCTTCTTTTTGATGTTGACTGTAGCCTCGATGGTGTCGCCTTTTTGCGACCATTCGCCGTTATTCAGCAGAACCGAGGCCGTCTGGTGCCCCTTGGCGTCAAAAGCCTGGCAGACAGCGTCCCGAACCGCGTCCAGATCGATGCCTCCCGGCGCAGGCGGGGGAACGGCGGCTGCCTCTTGCTCTTCCGATGTTGCCTCCTCCTCTTCGACGACGGTCGCGGCAAGGATGGCTTCGGGAGCGAGCGCCAGGGCACCCACTGTCTCCTCAAACACGGGCTCGATCACGCCCACCGCTGGAGCCTTCGCTGCTTCGCGGGCGGGCGGTTCTTCGACTGCTACTGCAGAGATTGTGGGAACCGACTCACCGCCAAAAGGCGATTCCATGAACTGGGTGGGACGAGGCTCGACACTCTCCGCGATCGCAATCGGACGCGAAGTTTCGGCCACGACCGGCTTCGTCTCCGTCTTTGCTTCGGCGATCGGTTCGACGGCCATCCGCTCGGTCTTGCGCTGCCGGTCTGCCTCAAACGGCGAAAAAGCAGGTTTGGCGGGCTCGGCCGGACGCGCGGATTCTGCTGGTCTCTGCGAAGCAGCTTCGACTCTCGGCGGAGCAGCGTCGACTCTTTGCGGAGCAGAAGCAGGACGCGCCGGGGCCATAGCAGGCCGTGACGGAGCGCCGCCAGAACCCTGCGACCGTGTACCGCCACCCGTACCCAAAGACCCGGCAGGCAGCTTGCTCAGCAACTCCTCCACCGGCAGCAGCCGCTGCAGGTGAACCAGCTTGATCAGGCCCAGTTCCAGGTGGAAACGCTGTTCCTGGCGATAGTTCAGCTCGTCAAAGGTCCGCAGCATCACCTGCAAGAAGCGCGTGAGATCTTCTTCGGAGAAAAGCACGGCCGAACGATAGGCACGCGCCCTCTCATCCGGGGAGATCTGCAGCAGCTCCGAGTTCTCACCCGCCAGCCGCGCCATCAGCACGTTTCTCAGGTAGCGGACAAACTGCCGCGCCAGCTGCGACGGACTGTTTCCCGCATTCAGCAGCCGGTTCAGCTCCTCAATCACCGCCGCCGACTGTCCGGCGCTAATGGACTCCATCAGCCGCTCAAAAACAGCGTTTGGAACCGTACCCATCAGCTCGCGAATCTGCGCGGCATCGAGCTTCGCCAGCCCATTCTCCATCGGAGCCGACGCAATGGCCTGGTCCATGATCGACAAAGCGTCTCTCATGGATCCGTCGCCGGCCTCGGCCAGCAGCGCAAGCGCGTCATTGTCAGCGGCAATGCCTTCGGTGGTGGCTATTCCGCGCAGCTGCGCCAGGATGTCGTCGAACTTCACCGCATGAAAACTGAAGTGCTGGCAGCGCGAGCGAATGGTCTGCGGAAAATCCTCCGGCTGCGTCGTTGCCATCATGAAGACAACATGCTCCGGCGGTTCCTCGAGCGTCTTGAGCAGGGCGTTAAAGGCGGCATCGGTGATCTGGTGCGCCTCGTCGAGGATGTAGATCTTGTACTTATCCCGCGCCGGGCGGTAACGGGCCGCATCGCGCAGTTCGCGAATTTCGTCGATACCGCGATTGGTGGCGGCGTCAATCTCGATCACGTCGACGGCGTTCCCGGCCTTGATCTCCGTGCAGGACTCGCAGACGCCGCAGGGCTCGGGCGTGGGACGCTCCGGCGAGCCGATCGCCGTCCGGCAGTTCAAAGCCTGGGCCAGGATGCGGGCGATGGTGGTTTTTCCAATGCCGCGATGGCCGGAAAAGATGTATCCATGTGCAATGCGGCCGAGCGAAAGCGCATTCAGCAGCGTGCGGGTGACGTGATCCTGCCCGGCAACGTCAGAAAACCGCTGCGGACGATACTTGCGAGCTAAAACCTGGTAAGCCATCAGAAAGGTTGATTGTATCGGTTAACGGCCCCTCCCTGCACGGCCTCCAGCTGCGGAAAAAATAGTTGAACACCCCGGCAGCACCGTCCGTCTTAGCGGATAACTGCAGGGCGGGCAAGGAGTGGAATTGCAGAGGGCGGATGACGATGAATTTACGGCTTTCGTCGAGCGGCATTCGCGCTTCGTTTTCCGCGTCGCCTACGCCGTCCTGCGCAACAGTCATGACGCGGAGGACGCTGCACAGGAGATGTTTTTCCGGCTCTATCGCAAAGGGGGATGGCGTGATCTCGATGACGAAAAGGCATTTCTGGCGCGCAGCGCATGGCGGATCGCAGTGGATCGCCTCCGTCAGCGCCAGCCTGCGGAAGATGAGGCGGATATGACGGAATTCCTCGCCACCTCGCCCAGCCCGGAGCAGGCGGCCATCGACGGAAACATGCGGACACTAGTGCAGGAACTGGTCGACCGGCTGCCCGAGCAGCTTCGGCAGCCACTGGCGCTCTCGGCGATTGAAGAGATGAACTCGAAGCAGATCGCGGCAGCCATGGCGATTCCCGAAGGAACGGTAAGAACCCGCCTGATGCGAGCTCGCGAGCTGCTGCGCGAAAAACTGACCACGATGGAGGCAAAGGGACATGTCCGGCAGAGATCCTGAACTCGACAAGTGGGACCAGTGGATCGACCCGGCTCTCGAAGAGTACGCCGCCTCACGCGATGAAGACAGCCCGCGCCGCATCACCGCCGGAACCATGCGCCGCATCGGCGACTGGCGCAGTCGTAGACGAAGGATTCGCTTCCTGGAGTTTGCGGGAGGGCTGGCATTCGCTTGTGCACTGGCGGCTGTGTTGCTGCTGCACACGCGTTCAGTTTCGCCGGTACCGGTCACAACGGTCGCGAGTGAGACCCGATCAGCGCCACCTGAGTTCCACTACGCCCCGCATGAGACGCCTGCGACTCCTGTGCGACGCCGGCAAGCCAGCTTGGTCCGCAAGCAGGGCGGCGAGCCAAGGCAGGCTGCTCCGAGGTTGGATCAGTTTCCAGTTCCATCCGCTTTGTCGTCCGAAGAGCGGACGATGATCGCCTTCACCTCGCGCTCCCACGTAACGGCGCAAGAAGTGCGGCAATTGCAATTCGGAGCACCAAGGCCGCTGAAGACGCCGCCCATTGAAACTCCTGAAATACAGACAGCCGCTCTAAGAATTTCACCCGTAGTCCCCCAATGAGAAAGGAAGTCCGAATGCAAACTCTAGTGCGAATCTGCCTTATCTCCCTCTTGTGTGCGAGCGCCTCGTGCCAGGGAATGGCTCAGAACGATCAGGCAACCCAGCGCGCCAGTCAGAGCTTTTACCGGCTGACTCTTCGCTTGCTGGAAGTCGACTCTTCCGGAAAGGTCATTAATAGCCGGACTTACATTACGAATACCGGTACCCACGACACGGGCCCAATCGCGATTCGCGCAGGTACACGCGTCCCTGTTCGGACCTCCGACAAAGGGGATGTCCAATACATCGATTCCGGGGTCAATGTAGATTTTCGCAATCCTCTGGAAGTGAATGGGAAGATGGATATCCAGGTGGATTTGCAGCTCAGCAGTGTACCCACCGGGTCTCCCACCGATGGAAGCGCACCTTTGCTTCGGCAAAATACATGGCGTTCTGAAGTAAAGGTCCCATTGGATAAGCCGACAGTGATCTTTTCCTCGGACAATCTCAGCGACAAAGGCACGATGCGGATCGAGCTGACAGCGACGCGCGTCGAGTAATGCCAGCCAAGGCGCGATAAGATCTTCCCATGCAAGAGGAAGTCCGCTTTCGCGCCGCCACAACCGATGACATCGTGCGCCTGAGAACATTGATCGACGAATCCGTACGCGCACTGCAGCCCGGCGACTATTCCCAGGCCCAGATCGAAGGCGCGTTGCAAGGCACGCTCGGCGTGGACAGCCAGCTCCTCGACGACGGCACGTGGTATGTCGTGGAGTTGCCTGGCGCGGCGGCCGGCACGCCGCTCATCGCGGCCGGCGGATGGAGCCGCCGCAAAACCCTGTGCGGAGGCGATGGCATCTCCGACCGCGACAGCGGGTTCCTCGATCCGGCCAAAGACTTCGCCAAGATTCGCGCCTTCTATGTACATCCGGACTGGGCGAGGAAGGGAATCGGTACCCGGCTGCTCGAGCACTGCGAAAACGCGGCGCGTGCCGCCGGATTCCATCGCTTTGAAATGGGAGCCACGCTGACCGGCGTGCCGCTCTACAGGAAATACGGCTACATCGAAACCAGCCGGTTCACGACTCCGCTGCCGAACGGCGAAGCGCTCGAGATCGTTCGAATGGAAAAATGCGACGCGGGATATGAGTTGCGAAGGGACACTTCAGGTCCCTTCAGCCACTAAGCGGATTTTGCTGCTTTCTTAGCCTTGCGGGCGCGGCGCCTGATTTCGTCCGGCGAGTACATCGATTTGCGGCAGCTTCCGGCACCGCAGTTGCAGAACGCGCCGTCTTCATCGCCATCGTAAAGGTTGTAGTCATAGGTAAGCTCTTCACCCGCTGCAATGTCGCGAATCGCTATCACCCACACCTTGTTGCGAATTTCCCGCGTCTCCGCGTTCGGGTCACAGGAATGATTCACGAACATCGCCAGCCCATGGCCGTCGATGACCTTCTCACCATCTCCGACACCAAACAGATAGGTTGTGGGCGAGTCCTGGTACTTCAGGTCCGCAGCTTCCTTGGAGATGCGCGGCCCCGTGTATTCCACGATGCGGGTGCCTTTCTTGATGGCCGAGGTGGTGTAGCACCCAGCCGCATGAATCTGCGAGGAGCGAATGATTAAAGACATGGCGTGATTGCGCTGAGTATAGCAAGTTGCATTGCTCCATGCGCCGCCTCTTCTGCGAAAATAAACGCGTGGAGCCACGCGCAGAGTACCAGCAACGACTCGCCTCCCTCGAAGCAGAAACCGTACGCCTGCAACTGGGCGACCGACGCTATGTCATTGCAAAGATCATCGCGTGCGTCATCCAGTTTGCGGCCGCAGTCTGGCTTGTCCGCTACGATCGTGCTCATCTGTATCTCTGTCTCATCTTGCTGATTGCCTTCATCGTGATCTTCTTCCTGCACGAAAAGCTACTCCGGAAGAAGCGTCTCCAGGAGCGTGTCAGCCGCTTCTATGCGCGCGGTCTGGCCCGGGTCAACGGCCAGTGGGCCGGTACCGGATCCGCCGGCGACCGCTTTCTCGATCCGGAGCACCCCTATGCACGCGACCTCGATCTCTTTGGCGCGGGCGGACTCTTTGAGCTTCTTTGCTCAGCGCGAACCCGCTCCGGAGAAGAGACACTCGCGGCATGGCTGCTCCATCCCGCGTCGGCGCAGGAAGCCGAAGCCCGCCAGCAGGCCATCACCGAGCTTGCCCCAATGCTGGACTTTCGCGAAAAGCTGGTCATCGCCGGCGAAGACCTCACGCATAGCGGACACTCGCAGAGCTTCGCCGCGTGGGCGGAAAGCAACGAGCGTTTCAATCCGATGTTTGCCCGCGTGATCGCGCCAGCGCTCACCGTGGTGTGGCTGCTGTCGCTGATCGCATGGTGGCTGAAGGACTGGGGCGCAGCCGCGCTGGCAATGAGCTTCATCAATCTCGCCTTCAATTACCGCTATCGCACCCAGGTTGCACATTCTCTCGCTCCCATGGAAGAGGCGACGTCCGAACTCGGCCTGCTGGCTGCGATCTTCAAGCTGCTGGAACAGCAGTCCTTCACGAGCGAAAAACTGAGATCTTTGCAGCAGCGCCTCTCTGCCGCTGGCTGCTGTCCCTCACGGGCGCTGGCAGTCCTCGAAAAGCGAGTCGACTGGCTGGAATCGAACGACAACTGGTTCGTCAAGATCATTGCGCCGTTCGTCTTCTGGGCGCCCCAGTGGATCGGCGCCATCGAAAACTGGCGCACGCGCTACGGAGCTTCGGTACGTGACTGGTTGCTCGTCATCGGCGAGTTCGAAGCACTCTCTTCGCTGTCCACCTTCGCCTTTGAGAACCCTGGGTATGTCTTCGCCACCTTCGCACCCGAAGGCCCGCGCCTCGAGATCGAATCCTTCACGCATCCGCTGCTGCCGCGCGAGAAAGCCGTAGCCAATGACCTGCGCCTCGACGCCCGCCTGCAGATGCTGCTCATCAGTGGACCCAACATGGCAGGGAAGAGCACCTTCATGCGCGGAATCGGTGTAAACGTAGTGCTCGCCATGGCAGGCGCTTCCGTGGCCGCACGCCGCATGGAGCTTTCACCCCTCAGCGTGACCGCCTCCATCTGCATCCTCGATTCGCTGCAGGGCGGCCTGTCGCGCTTCTACGCGGAGATCATGCGCCTCAAAAAGATCGACGATCTCAGCCACGAAGCCGTGCCTGTCCTCTTCCTGCTCGACGAGCTGCTGTCGGGGACCAACTCACACGACCGCCGTGTCGCCACCGCATCGCTACTGCGCAGTCTCATTAGCCGCGGAGCCATTGGGTTGGTTACCACGCACGATCTCGCCCTCACCCGCATCGCCGAAGAGATGAACGGCAGCGCCGCGAACTACCACTTCGGAGACACCTTCAAAGATGGCCAGCTGCACTTCGACTACCGGCTCACGCCCGGTGTCGTGCAGACAACCAACGCGCTGGAGTTAATGCGATCGATCGGGATTGACGTGTAAGAACGTGCTGCCCTGCAAACGATGGCTGCAGCCCACAGGAGAAGAAGCTGCTCGAATTGTCATCCCGAACGCAGAGAGGGGTCTCGATGCTTCAGGGAGCGGAAGTGCAGGTTCCCCACCACGCCAGGAATGACAACCCGGTTCCTACTGGCAAACTTAAAAAACGAGCATATTCCGTAGCCCGCACGTCCTTCCATTGCAATCGAAGGAGAGCCTCATGGCAAAGATCGGAGCCGCACTCTTCCTCTGCGCAGCAGCAACCGCAGCTGCCTACGCACAAACCTCCACGCCGCTCCAGCCGAAGCACTACCGCATGGTCTTCGTCGTATCGAATGCTGCAGAATCGGAATCGCCGCAAACCCTGACGCTCGATGTGCCGGTAAGCAGCGAACGGCGCGGCATGGCGCAGACCTCGATGTCATCCATGCTTACCGAGAAACCGGACAGCGCAGCGCAGGAGACGCTTCAATGCACGGATGTACAGGAATCTTCAACCGGGCTCAGCGCTCGAGTTGCTTTTTCGGCCGACTCTACCTCGCAGGCTCGCCTGGTTTCGGGAGAGCCGATTCACAGCAACCTGGTCTTTAACAAGCTGATCGACGTGAAACTCAACACGCCCACCGTAATTACGGAGCCTATGCGTCGCATGTCGCTGCACCAGGGAGTCGCGGTTCCCGGGAAAGACGAGTCTCCCGCTCCGCAGATCACAGTGACTGTTACAGAAATTTAGCTAAAAAGAAGCCCCGGTTTTATCCGGGGCTTTTAGTTGACAGGAGCTGGCTAATTAAAAGCCACCGGCAACTTCGATCCGTTCGCCGGTGATCCACTTCGCGTCATCCGAAGCCAGGAAGACCGCGACCGGTGCGATGTCATCCGGCTGACCGGCGCGTCCAAGTGGCGTTTGCGAGACTGCGTGGTTCTCAAAATCAGAGCCGACGATGCCCGCGGTATGGGTTCCTTCCGTGATCACGAGGCCGGGGTTCACCGAGTTTACGCGAATCTTCTTCGGTCCAAGTTCTTTGGCGAGCACGCCCGTGATCGCATCCACGGCGCCCTTGGTTGCCGTGTAAATTACCGAGGCGGGAGGGGTGATGCGCGAAACTACCGAACCGATGTTGACCACGCTGCCGCCGCGGTCGCCGAACTGCTTCACGGCTTCGCGGGTGGCCAGGATCAGGCCCAGAACGTTGGTGTCGAACTTCGCGTGGTAGTCCTCAGCCGTCACCGACTCGATCGGGGAGAAGCTATAAACTCCAGCGTTGTTCACCAGCACGTCCGCGGGGCCGAAAGCCTTCTTCGTCTCTTCAAAGAGCTTTACCACTTCGGCTTCCTTCGCCACGCTGCCGCCAATCGCAACAGCCTTGCCGCCCTTGGCCTTGATCTCGCTGACAACCTTCTCCGCGCCTTCCTTGCTCGACGAGTAGTTCACCACCACCGATGCGCCTTCCGCCGCAAACGCCTTCGCAATCGCCGCGCCAATGCCTTTGGAAGCTCCGGTTACCACCGCTACCTTGCCACTAAGCTTGCTCATATCGATTCTCCTGTCGGCATCATTTCGATGATTGCCTAACTGTCGAATAGATGAGGAGACCCCGGTAAGGATTCAAGTGTGCAAAAGAATTTTTCTGAGTGATTTTGAGTCAGATCTTGTTCAGTTCCGAAAGGTACGCCTGCAGGACATCTCTCTGCAGGGCGAGGCGGGCAAACTTGCCCTCGCGCTTAATCTCAATCAATCCGGCGGTTTCCAGTTCCTTCATGTGGTGTGAAAGCGTCGCGGGAGAGATGTCGTGCTGTTCCTGCACTGCGCTGCACGGTGAAGATTGACCGCAACAGTGGCTCAGTTGCCGAAGAATCTCAACCCGGCGCGGTTCGGAAAGAGCACGGGCGATCTGCGCCATCTGCTTTTCCGTTAACTGAATTGTGGCGGGCCCAGCCATCTTTTCAAGGTTACACCTTCGGCCCGAATTAACCTGCCGTTTACATGGCGTTTAAACTTCCGGGCATCCAGTCAGGGTAGGAGGTACCACCCGAGATGGCGCAGAGAGAAGCAGGCGATTTCACTGAAATGGATAATGCCGGAATTTCAGGCACGCACTGGAAGATCATGTTCATCTCCGGCATGGGCTTCTTCACCGATGCTTACGACCTTTTCATCATCGGTGTTGTTATGGCAATGCTTAAGCACATGTGGACGATTACCAAGCTCGAAGAAGGCCTGGTCGAGTCCACTGCCTTGCTTGCCTCGGCCCTGGGAGCGTTGCTCTTTGGCCGGGTTGCCGACATGCTCGGCCGCAAACGAATCTACGGCGTCGAGGTTCTGGTGCTTGCCGCTGGCGCTATCGGCTGCGCTTTCGCTCCCAACATTCTCTGGCTCATCGCCCTGCGCTTCGTTCTCGGCGTGGGCATTGGCGGGGATTATCCTGTCTCCGCCACCATCATGAGCGAATACGCCGGCAAGAACACCCGCGGCCTGATGGTCACACTGGTCTTTGCCATGCAGGCCGCCGGGCTCATCGTCGGTCCGCTCTTCGCATCGGCGCTGCTTGCCGCGCACATCTCGCAGGACATCACCTGGCGCATCCTTGTTGCCTTCGGAGCCGTGCCCGCCCTTGCCGTCTACTGGCAGCGCCGCCAGCTTAAGGAAACGCCGCGCTTCCTCCACGCCCATGGCAAGGAAGAAGACAAGTCCGGCAAAGTCGTCAGCATCGACGGTCACAAGAATGGCCAGCAGTCCGTTTCCTTCTGGGATGGCTTCCACCGTCTCGTGAGCGACAATAAGGTGCTTTACCGGCTTGTGGGCGCCTCTGCTGCGTGGTTCCTGATGGACTTCGCCTACTACGGCAATACGGTCTCGAGCCCCGCTGTGCTTTCCTCGCTCGGTAGCGATCACACCCTGCTTCAGAAGACGCTCACCCAGCTTGGCATCTTCGCTGTCTTTGCTGCTCCGGGCTACGCGGTAGCCGCGCTGACCATGGATAAGCTTGGCCGCAAGACCATCCAGATAATGGGCTTCGTGATGATGGCCATCAGTTTTGCGGTGATGGCACTTGTGCCCAACATCGAAAAGATGGTCTGGCCCTTTGTCTGCATCTACGGCATCAGCTTCTTCTTCACCGAGTTCGGTCCCAACGCGACCACGTTCGTATATCCGTCTGAGATCTTCCCGGTGCGCGTGCGTACCACCGGCCACGGCATTGCGTCCGCCATGGGCAAGCTGGGTGGCTTCGTCGGTGTCTTCAGCTTCCCGTACTTCTTGCACTGGCACGGCCTTATGGCAGCAGAATCCGCGGCGGCCATCGTGAGCCTGCTGGGAGCGATCGTCACCTGGTTCCTGCTCCCGGAGACAAAGGGCAAGAGCCTCGAAGAGCTCTCGAGCGAAGCTATCACCCCGGCCGAGAGAGCGGCTTGAGCGAGTGCAAATTCCTGTCATTCCGGGCAAAGAGGGGAATCCATACGCGTGCAGCGGCGAAAGAGCAGGTTCCTCCCTGCGTTCGGAATGACAGAAATCGATGACAGGCAGGCGACCGAAGGCAAGGATGGCGAGTGCTAGCCATTTGCCTGCACATGCAAAGATTCGCTCCCCAGGGGCTTCAGCCCACGAGGTGCCGCACACGCCGTACACTGTCTTCGATGAAGCTCGCCGCTCTCGCCACGATTTGCGCTCTCACGCTCCTCTCCGCCCACGCCCAGCAGCCGGACAGCTGGGAGGGTGAGTGGGGCGAATTCCATAAGATCTCTTCCGTTCCTGCTGCGCCTGCCGAGGGCGCAACGCTCTCCATTACCGATTGCAGCGGGAACACCTGTAAAATCTCTGCTCTGTCGCAGGGAACTTCGAATTCGCATTGTGACGCTGATGGCACCCTCACCATTACCAGTGCTTCCCAGGCCACCGCGCACCTCATCGCCTTCGGTGAAGAGAAGTGCTCGCTGACGCTGCTCCGCAGTGAAGGTACACCGCCTTCGATCGAAGCCGAACCTGGTAAAGGCGATTGCGCCTCTTACTACTGCACGCCCGGCGCAAGCCTGACGCAGCGATACGCCTTCCGCTCGCGCAGCCAGTTTTATGGAGACGACGAAGCCGCCTGCTTTGCGGAGCCGGCCCCCTCACGCGCGGCCATCTGCGGAAGCAAATCATTAGCCGACCTGCAGAACCAGTGGCGCGATCTGACATTCGAGGTAGCGGACCTTGGCTCGCCCCGTGTTGACGAGCGAGAGGAGCAGGCCAGGCTTCTCGCATCCTGCGATCATTCGACGGACGCCGCAGCCTGCCTCGACAAAGCCTTTCACGCGTCCATGGATCAGTGGAACGAGCGCAAGCAGAGCTGGCTCAACTCGGTCACGCTGCCGGGCGATGAGGCCGAAGCGGCAAAGCAGTCTGAAGCCATCAACGGACGCTACGTACACAGCTTCCGCAACGGAAACGTCCAGGGAGATGCCTACCGCTCGACGGACACGCTCAACATCGCGCGGCTATCGGGCGACAGCATCAGCTACTCGCTCGAGCTCAACTTCTTCAACGGACACTCCTGCAGCCGCAAGGGTGTCGCGACGTACCGCAAAGGCGGCTTCTTCGTCGACAAGTCCAAGGGAGTCACTGCGGAGAAAACCTGCTACTTCGAAGTCATCCCTACAGAAAATGGAGTAAAGCTGGGCGACCCAACCGGAGCCTGCCGTGAAACCGATTGCGGCGCACGTGGCGGCTATACCGATGCCGGATTCTCCTTCCACGAAAAAGTACAGGAATTCAGTAAGTAGTCGGGCGCTCTTTTCGCGCGTAGACAAGTGCCCAGGCAATGAGAGGGAACTGCAGAGACAGGCGGACCCATAGAACCCACTCCGGGATCGTGAAAAAGCGCATCGCGTGTTCGATCATGTAGAGATGCACGTCGAGGAAGACGATTAACATGGCGGCGATGCCCAATGCTGCCGTCCGGCGCGTCTGCGGCAACAGTAGACCGAGTCCGCCGGCGATCTCGGCCACGCCGCTCAACTGCACCATCAGTGCCGGGTGCGCATAATGATCCGGCATCACAGCCAGGTAGAACGCCGGATGCCAGAAGTGGTTGATCCCGGCGGCCATGTAGAACAACGCCTGTGCATAGATCCCTGCCCGTCGCCATCGCATAAATTTAGGATGCCTGGTGAGGCTCGCTGCAGATACCTCATCCATGACTGCTTTTGTCTCGGGCGGGCTCTGAGGTTAGGACGAATGTCCGATGACAAATACGCAGGAGTACCATTCCATAGCATCAGCCGTCCTTCCAAAATCAAGGAGCCCCTGCATGTCATTGCCGTCCGTGTCGTCCTTGTCCCGCCGCAAATTTTTCCGCTTGACCAGCTCCCTCGCTGCCACTTTGTCTGCCGCTCCGCTCATGCATGCTGCCCAGGGCTCGACCGAAACAGCAGGTGAGGACTACTACGCAAAGCTGGGCGTAACAAAGATCATCAACGCAGCCGGAACCTACACCACGCTTACCGCGGCCTGCATGCCTCCGCAGGTGGTCGAGGCCGTGCGTGTTGCAGCTCTTCATCCGGTTCGGCTGGCTGATCTCCAGCAGAAGTCCGGAGCCTACCTTGCCCAGCGCTTACGCTGCGAAGGAGCCGTCGTGACCTCGGGGGCCTGTGGAGCCATTACGCTTGCGACGGCGGCCTGTCTGCAGCATGCCAACAACTGCGATCCGCTCGACCTGCCGCAGAAGGCTGACACCATGAAGAAGCGTCAGGTGATCGTGCAGAAGGCGCATCGCTACGGCTACGACCATGCCATGTTTTTAGCCGGAGCGCGCGTGACCGAAGTCGTTACCATGGACGACTACAAGCGGGCCTGCGATGCGGGCGACGGCGTGATGACGAACTTCTTCAACGCCGCCGAAGATGAAGACGGCATCGCCGGAACCGCGCAGATCGGCCGTGAGGATTGGCTGCGCGTCGCGCACGATCACGGCATCCCGTGTCATATCGATGCGGCGGCGGACATGCCGCCCATCTCAAATCTCTGGAAGTACACCGGCATGGGCTTCGATCTGGTGTCGTTCTCGGGAGGAAAGGGAATTCGTGGCCCGCAGAACGCCGGACTGTTGCTGGGTAGAAAAGAGCTCACCGACCTCGCCTATCAGAACAACAATCCCAACGAAGGCGTAGGCCGCGGCATGAAGGTCGCCAAGGAACAGATCGTTGGCATGGTTGCCGCCATCGACTGGGTACTCTCACACACCGAAGAGCAGATGCAGGGCGACTACCAGAAGCGTGCCGACCTGATCGCCGGCATGATGAAGGGCATACCTTCCGTGACCACGCTCACCGTCACGCCGCGCATCGCGAACCACGTGCCGCATCTGTTGATCCGCTTCGATCCTGCTGTTACCGGAATGACCACTAAGCAGATCGTCGACAAACTGCGCAGCGGCACTCCGTCGATCGAACTCAATCCCAACACCGGTCACAAGCCAAACCAGGGGATTCCATCCGACGCGAACACGCTGGTCGTAGGCGTGTGGATGCTCCAGCCCGGCGAGGATGAGATCGTGGGGCAGAAGATCCGTGCCGCGCTCACCAAGGCTTAGCCAAGAGGACAAAAAGGCAGGCGCGGGCTTCGGCCCGCGCACACAAGCCATGCTGCTTACCAGCGGCGGATTCAGCCGCTAAGGCAGGGCTTAGTTGATCAGCATCCATGATGTCCCAAACCGATCTTTAAGCATCGTGAACCGGTTTGCGAAAAACGTATTCTGCAAAGGCATGACTATCTCCGCGCCTTCGCCCAGGATCGCAGCGATACGGTCGACCTCTTCCACCGACTCCAGATCCAGCGTGAGATAGACGCTTCGCATCGGTTGAAATTGCTCGGGCGGCAGGTCGCTTGCCATTACGGTAGCCCCGCCGAGCACCAGGTGCGCGTGCATCACGTAGTTCTCCTGTCCGGGCGGAATGCTCTTCGCACCAGGCATGTCCTTGAAGTGCCGCAAAGAGTCAATACGCGCTCCGAGGTGCTTCTCATAAAATCGCAATGCCTCTTCGCAGTTGCCGCCATAGCTCAGATAGGTACTCAGCTTCATGTTTCCTCCGGTGAATCAGACTCAGTGGCAACAGCTCGCAACCTTCTTCGCGGCTTCATACTCGTCATGACGCTTCACAAAATCCATAGTGGCCTTTTCATTGCGGCCCAGCGGAGCTCGATCGAGAATCATCATTGTGCCAAGCAATTCGTCCAGCCCACGGTCATAGCTTGAGTAGGTGTGATACACGGTGCCATCTTCATCCTTGTAGAACGCGCTCATGCCCGGAGACTCCGTTCCATCTTCCTTAGGCTGCGCCCTCACCGAGGTTTCCGTGTAGTTGCGCACCGCTTCTCCTGAGTCCAGATGCTCCGGATGATGTGAGACGTGAAAGTCGTAGTTGAACCCCGTTCCGTTCGACGACGCCCACGGAAACTGCCAGCCCATCCGCTTCTTATATTTCTCGATCTCCGCTAACGGAGCGCGCGATACAGCAGTGTACGTCACATCGTGGTTGTTCAGGTGGGGAAGCGTGCCATCGATGTGGTCGCTGAGAAACGAGCAGCCGGGGCAACCGGCTTCCCATCCGGGAGCCAGCATGAAGTGATAAATGATGAGCTGGCTGCGTCCATCGAAGAGCTCCGCCAGTGTCTTTCTGCCTTCAGTTGTGTCGAAGACGTAATGCTTCTCCATCTTCACCCATGGCAGGGCCATGCGCTCCCTCATGAGCGCGTCGCGCTGATGGGTGTATTCTTTCTCCCTGGCGAGCAGGGCTTTGCGTGCCGCGGTCCACTCCTGCTGCGAAACAACCTCATGATTCAACATGCGTGATTTTCTCCAGTATTCGAAATGGAATAGCGCACGGACTGCTTGACATCTTACGTTGATATCAACATAATTATTGTCATGTCAACCTGCCGCAGGCCCGTACCGTACGAGACTACACTGCTCGTGCGTGATACGTGTCTCTGTCTGCAGGTTCAAAGGGCGGCCAGGGCGCTCGCCCGTCGCTTTGACGAAGCATTTCGTCCCCTGAAGCTTACCAACGGTCAATTTTCTCTCCTTATGTCGCTGAATCGCCCGGAGCCGCCTCCACTATCCTCGGTCGCCCGGCTGCTGGCCATGGATCGCACTACGTTGACTGCGGCGCTGAAGCCGCTCGAACGCAGAGGGTTAGTCGAGTCGCGGTCTGACAAGAACGATCGCCGAAGCCGCCTGCTCGTGCTCACCGAGGAAGGGCAGTTGCTGCTGGCCCAGGCCATGCCTATCTGGATCGAGCAGCATGCCGCGCTCGAAAAAAGCCTGCCCGAGCAGACCTCGGCTCCTCTTCATCTGGGGTTGGCGGCTTTGGCGTGAGTGCTGCCATTCCCAACGACGCGAGGAGTGACAACTGGGCGATGATGGCGGCTAACCACATTCCTGTCAGAAGGGCAGGCCACGAAACAAAGGCCGCGAAGCGGCGGCTGCCTGCACGGCGAGTGCCTGATATACTTAGTTGTTGCGGCGGTTGCTCTTAAGCATCCTTGTTTCCCAGCACTTCGCCGTAAGACTCACGAGATTCGACTTCCGAGGTCCTGTATGTCCGGCCATTCTAAATGGGCGACAATTAAGCACAAGAAGGGCGCACTCGACGCCAAGCGCGGCAAGATCTTCACCCGCCTCATTAAGGAAATCACCATCGCTGCCCGCCAGGGAGGCGGCGACCCCGACGGCAATCCCCGCCTGCGAACTGCTATCGCTGCGGCCAAGGCTGAGAACATGCCGGCCGACAACATCAAGCGCGGCATTCAGCGCGGTACCGGTGAGCTGCCCGGCGCGGTCTATGAAGAAATCTCTTTCGAAGGTTACGGACCCGGCGGCGTTGCGATCATTGTCGATTGCACCACGGACAATCGCAATCGCGCTGTCAGCGAAATCCGTCATGCCTTCACCAAGAACGGCGGCAACCTCGGTGAGCCGAACTCGGTCCGCTTCATGTTCACCAAGAAGGGCATCATCGCGATCGCCAAGGACGCCGCCGATGAAGACAAGCTCATGGGCATTGTGCTCGAGGCCGGTGGCGAAGATCTGAACGACGAAGGCGAGAACTGGGAGATTACAACCGACCCTGCAAACTGGGAAGCGGTTTCCGAAGCAGTCAAGGCAGCCGGAATCGAGCCACTGCATTCGGAAGTGACCATGATCGCCTCCACCTACACCAAGCTTGAAGGTGCGGCGGCGAATCAGTGCCTGCGCCTGCTGGAAGTTCTCGAAGATCACGACGACGTGCAGAATGTTTATTCTAATTTCGACATGGATGCCGCACAGCTCGAAGAAGTAGCAGGCTGAGCGCTTCCATCAACGGTCACAAGGGCCGCCGTCGAGGCGGCCTTTCTTTTCTGGAGAAGAGTACTACCCCGAATGCATAGCCCGATGAGTAAGCGATTCCTCTCTTTCCTCGCCCTCGTACTGGCCTTCGTGCCTTTCAGCCTTCATGCCCAAACGAAACCCGCGGACGACCCGGCCCCGGCAAAGACCGAGCTCGCACGTGATCCGTGGGAGATCGGAGCGTTCTTCCAGGGGGGACTCGGCGAAGGCGACCGCGACAACTTCACCTTCACCTCTGCCGGTGTACGTGTCGGCAAGGTCATCACCGACCCGCACCTGGGCAGCATCTTCCGCGGCCAGTTCGAATACGCGGGCGAGCTCATGCCCTACTGGCAGTCGTTCACGCCGGATCCGCATTACGCCCAGACCAAGATTTACAGCCAGAGCGGTCAGTATCTCGGTACGGAAAACCTTCCGTACGGCGGTGGCACCTATACCGGTGTCAGCATCACGCCCATCATCCTGCGCTGGAACTTCGTGCCTGCACGCCGCTTCGCGCCTTATATCCAGGGCGCTGGCGGGTTGATTTACACCACGCACAAGTATCCGCCGGATATCCTTGTCGATCATGGTCAGCCGGGCGGCACGAGTGTCTTTAACTTCACGCCGCAGTTCGGCCTCGGTTTCCACTACTTCGTGAAGCCGCATCGCTCGGTCGACTTCTCTGCAAATGCGATCCACATCTCGAGCGCTTCGCTCGGAGACCGCAACCCCGGCGTCAATGCCAGCGTGCAGTTCCAGGTCGGCTACACCTGGTGGAAGTAGGAAAAAGCAGGGGATAGGAAATCGGAATCAGGGATTAGAAAGTTATTCGGCATGACAAGCCTTTTGATCCCTGGTTTCTAATCACTACCCTTGCGCCCATTCCTGCCCCTTGCTTTCTCCAAAATTCTGGCCTAAGAAATACAAACGGATTACAGTAACTCAGCCCTGAGCTCTGTGCTCTGAGCCCTGAAAAATGCTGATCGAATGCGTTCCAAACTTCTCCGAAGGCCGTGACCCCGCCGTAGTCGAGGCGATCGTCGCCGCCATGGCGGTCGACGGAGTATCCCTGCTCGACTTTTCGCGGGACCCAGACCACAACCGCTCGGTCGTCACCATCGCCGGGTCGCCTGCTGCCGTGATCGAGTCCGCTGTGCGCGGAGCCTGCAAAGCCTCGGAGCTGATAGACCTCACTTCGCAGCAAGGGGTCCATCCACGCATCGGCGCGGCGGATGTCATTCCTTTCGTTCCCGTGAAAGACATCTCCCTTGAGCAGTGCGTCCTCTTCGCCCGGCAGGCCGGGCAGATGATCTGGGAAAGCTGCGGCATTCCGGTGTATTTCTATGAAGCGGCCGCTGCCCGTCCGGACAGGGCCCTGCTCGAAGAGGTGCGCCGCGGCCAGTTCGAGGGTTTGCGAGATGCGGTACGCCGCGAGGTCGCCCGCCGTCCGGACGTGGGTGGCCCTTCGCTTCACCCCACTGCCGGGGCCTGCGCCGTGGGTGCCCGCCGCTTCCTGATTGCCTGGAATCTCTACCTGGACACCTCCGACGTGGCGACCGCTCGTGCCATTGCCCGCGAAATCCGCGCATCCGGCGGTGGCCTGAGCGGCGTAAAGGCTATGGGAGTACTTGCCCATGGAGAGGCCCAGATTTCCATGAACATCACCGACTACCGCCAGACCCCGCTCAGCACCGTTTATGCCGCTATTGCCGAGAAAGCGGCGCGATTTAAGGTCTCGATCGTGCGCGGGGAGCTGATCGGGCTCATTCCCGAGGAAGCGGCTGAGCAGGAAAGCGAGTGGCTGCGTCTATTCCATGAATTCGACCCGGAAGAGAAGATCCTGGAGCGCAAGCTCCGGTCGCCTTTGAGCTGGCCGGTGCCAGCACATTCCGGTTCGCGTCTAAAATAGAAATTGCACAGCCCAAGAGGCAAAGGACCCTGGGGTCCGGAGGCAATAAATTGATGAAGTTCGCAAAACAGATTACCTGCCTGGCAGCCGCGGCACTTTGCATGGTCGCTCCCCTGGCCCATGCAGCGCAGCTTGATACCGACGCCCGTACCGTTATTCCGATCGACGTACAGCAGATTATCGTTGTCGATTATCGCGCCATGCAGAACTCGCCGGCCGCCATGGACCTGAAGGCCCGCGTGCTGCCGCCCGAGATCAAGCAGCTTGAACAAGCCCTTAGAGTCTCCGGCTTCAATGAAAATCATGACGTCGACTCACTCGCCTTTGCGGCTTACCGGCATGGGCAGGGTGACGACACCCGCGTGATCGGCGTGGCGCAGGGACAGTTTTCCGTGACGGATATCGTGGCCGCCATGAAGAAAAAGAAGGTGAAGGTCACGAACTACCGCACCAATCAGCTCTATCCGATGGGTGCGAGCGGTATGATGGTCGTCTTTCTCAACCCCACGACCATGGTCTTCGGGTCGCTTGAGTCTCTCAAGCCCGCGCTGGACGCCCGCGACGGTTTACAGCAGAACCTGACTGCGAATTCCGACCTGCTGCAGCAGATGGGAGCGGTCGATGGCCAGCCCCTGTGGAGCATTCTCGACCAGAAGGGCACCGAGTACATGATGAAGGGCCTGCTCGGCCAGGCTTCCCAGCTTGCCGATTATGGATCGGTCAAGAAGCGTCTGCTCGGTTCGCGCTACACCATGAACTTCCAGAACGGCGTAAAGTTCTCGCTCGATGTCATGACGCCCGACGTGTTCACCGCCGCCACAATGTCGTCGCTGCTGAATGCCGCCGCCATGTACAAGAAGGTCAGCGGATCGGATGACGAGAAGGCGGCCATCGACGAGACCTCGATCGACTCCAGCGGCGGAACTCTCGAAGTACGCTTCGCCGCCAGCGACAGCCAGTTCTCGAGCCTGCTGCAGTCGTCGCTCTTCCAGACAGTAGTGTCCAAGTAACAGAAAACAGGGATCAGGAATCGGCTGGTGCGCCAATCCCTGATCCCTGTTTTCTGAATCCTAGTTTTTAAGCATGTCCGCAAACGCGAGCCACGGATGCATCTGCGCCAGCGGAATCCTCACCGCCACGGCACCGACAATGACAGCTGTGCCCAACAGCGTCATCCAATGAATCTTCCGTAGCGTGAATCCGTCGTAGATCATCATGATGACGAGCATCGAGGCCCATACCGCGGTCGCTACCGGAATTCCGTGTGCGATTCCCACCCGGCCCAGCGGTGCGTCCATGATCATGATGTTCGCAATCAGGATCGCTCGCTTATGGGCTGCTGCCTTGCGACGCAGCGCGTAACCGAGCGCGACGAAAAGCGTAAAGATCACGACGTCTGAAAAGGGAATCACGAAGAAGACGCGAGGGTCCGGCGGAAAGCCAGGCGGTACCATCCCTCTCTTCATCGATTGAATCGCGGTGCTCAGTCCCAGCGCGATCATCAGCCCGGCCAGCCCGAATCCCCACAGGCCAAGCTGCATGTGAATCCGGACCTTCCGCGCACTCACCAGTCCGATCTGCACCGTGAGCAGGATCATCCAGAGCGTGAAAACGACCGCATGGACGTGGACCAGGGTTGTGGGCAGCTTCGCTGTGACCATGCCGGCGCCGAAGTAGCTTTTGTAAAAGCCGATCCAGACTGTGGCGAGCATGTATAGGCACATCACCGGATAGAAGGTTCTATCCGGTGATGCAGGACGGAGAGCTTTGACGGCTGTTGCCACTACCTGAACCTCCGGAAATTGCACAAGGATAAGCGGGGGAACAGCGTCACAAATCTAAATCAAACCCGTGGACGGGTCAGCTTTTTTTACACCGCAGGCGCCGAGCGCCTGCGCCGTCCACTGAGAAGATAGATCGCCGCACGCAGTTCGAGCAGCGGATCGTCCGAGGGCTCGATGCCTTCAACGCGCGGAATCGGATCGAAGATGATGTGCTGCGCCTGGTGCGGCCCATCTTCAAGAACCTTGTCGAGGGTGACCGTTCCAAGGGGATGCAGCGTCCGGGTCTCTGGCCAATGGATCGTGGCGTCATCTACTGTGTCGCCGTCCTCGGCCAGCTGGACGGAGATATCGAACTTTACCGGCGCGGACTTCAAGCGCTCTGCGATCTCGTCCATCAGGTAGTTCTCCGGCTTCGCCGCCTTGGCCGCGTCGTCGAGAAATTCGTTGCCGGCCTGCGGCAGAATGCGATAGCGCCCGAAGCGGCTCGCGCCATCGGCATTCGTGAACTTCATCGCGGTCACGCCGAAGTAGGTTTCGCGGGCGAAGCTGGTTGGCGCAGGCTTGGGTGTCTGCACGAAGGCCAGCGCCGCGGGGTGCGAGCCGAGGAATGCTTCGACCGGAGTTGGATGTTCTGTTGCGCCGTTCGACGCTGCGACCGCGCGCAGGAATTCCAGGAACTCTCCGCCAGTGTGCGTCGGGAAGCCGTCCGTAGAGTGGCTCACAATGTCGGTGTGCGTATGCTCAGCCAGCATGAAGCGAATTGCCATGCCACGAGGATCGGCGTTGCCGTCGGTGTCGGGAATCGTGGGCAGGCCGGTCGAGTTCGAGAAACGCACCAGGACAGGCGTCGACTCGCGAACGATGTGCGCAGCGCTGGTGAGCTTGGAGGCCTCCGGAGCGGGGGCAAAGGTTCCGGAGAGCATCACGCCTTTGGCGTGCGCAGGCCGGAAGCCGGGATGAAGGCCGAAGAGAGCGTCGAATTGATCCAGAAGATCTTTGCTGAGAGCCAGAAGCTTCTCATCCGTGGGTAGCGGCATCGTCGAGGTTCCTCACAAATCTGGGATGAGCCGATTCTAAACACTGAGATGTTGCCGTTTGTGGAAATCGAAAGCTGTCCATGTGCGGACACTGCGATCGCGATGTGGACGCCCGGCGAACCAGCGGACCGCCCGCTGCGTATCTGGATTCAGGCATTTAGTGGCCGAGGGTTTGGCACTCTACCTGCACGTCTATGTCTGACACGTTCCCGAAGGAGCACCGGCCATGTTGATCCTCTCCTCGTTCCGCACCGCAGTTCGTCACTTAAGAAAGGCCCCGGGCTTCAGCCTGCTTGCCATCGGAATGCTGGCCGTCGGCATCGGTGCGACCACCTCCATCTTCTCGATTGTTGAGGCGGTGCTATTGCGTCCGTTGCCTTTTGCAGACCCCGGCAGGCTTGTGGTGGTGGGTGAAAGAATCCTTGGCGACGGCGATGGTCTGGGCGGCCCGAGCGTTACCAGTCCGGAGATTGCCACCTACCTTCGGGACACGCATGCCTACAGCAGCCTTGGAGCTTACCGCACTACAAACTATGAGCTCGCGGGAAGCGGCGAGCCGGCGTTTATTTCCGGCACGCGGCTTTCTGGTGACATGTTCACGGTGCTGGGAGTGCAGCCGCTGCTTGGCCAGGTCTTCAACCGCCAGCAGGAGGAGCAGCATGCGCAACTGGCCGTGCTCAGCTACTCGACATGGATGAGTCGCTTTCATGGCGACAAGGCCGTACTCGGCCACAAGATCCTGCTTGACCGACAGCCTTACGAGATCACCGCAGTCATGCCTCGCGGCTTCGAGTTCCCGGTGGTTCCGGGTGAACCGAACCGCAGCGAACTATGGGTGCCGCTCAGCCTGCGGGCCGACGAGTTGAATGAGGTTGCGAAGGGCTCGTGGAACTACCACATGGTCGGGCGCCTGAAGCCCGGCATGACGATCCAGCAGGCGCAGGACGACACCAGCCGCGTCACCCGCGAGGTCGAAGCGGGCTTTCCAGCCTTCATGAACAGCATTCACATCAGGGCTTCGGTCACTGACCTGCACGATGACACCGTCGGCAGTGCGCGGCCTCTGCTGCGGACACTGCTGCTGGCGGTCGTCGTGGTCCTCTTGATCGTGTGCGCCAACCTCGCCGGTCTGCTGCTGGTCCGCGCCATCCGCCGCCGCCGCGAAGTCGCTGTTCGGCTCGCGCTCGGCGCAGATTCGGCAACCGTGATCGGGCAGACGCTGGCCGAAAGCCTCGTGCTCAGCGTGACCGGGGGGCTCCTGGGGCTGTGCCTGGCGACGGGCCTGCTCAGCGGTGGCGTGAAGCTGCTGCCCGACTCGCTGCCGCGCCTGAGCGAAGTCGGGCTCAATTGGCCGGTCGTCGGCTGCGCCCTTGTTCTATGCATTCTCACCGGAATACTTTGCGGACTCGCCCCGGCATTCGCTGCCATTCGCACCAGCGTGAACGAGACGCTGAAAGAGGGTGGCCGTACCGGCAGCGCCGGAGGCGGGCATGCGCGGCTGCGCTCGACACTGGTCATTGGCGAGATCGCTGTCGCACTGGTGCTGCTTGCTGCCTCGGGCCTGCTGCTGCGCAGCTTTCAGAAGATGCGCGAAGTCAACCTCGGCTTCGAGCCCGATCACGTACTGACCGCAGGATTCACACTGCCGGCACGGCAATACAAAACCCAGGTACAGATCAATGCCTTCCAGCGCGAACTGCTCGACCGGCTGCGCCAGCTTCCCGGCGTGACGAATGCATCTGTCGCATCCATGCTGCCCGCGGACGACATGCAGGCGAACAACAGCTTCCAGGCCGAGGGCTACGTCAATCCTGCCGGCACCATGAACCTGGTATGGCCCACGGAGGTCAAAGGCGACTACCTGCGTGCCATGCATATCCACCTGCTGCGCGGACGCCTTCTGAACGAAGCCGACAAAGCCGACTCGCAGCTTGTAATCCTGGTTAACCGCAAACTCGCCGAACATTACTGGCCCGGTCAGGACCCCATCGGCAGGCGTATTCACTGGGGACTGCCGGAATCGAAGCTGCCGTGGCTGACAGTTGTTGGTGAGGTGGAGGACGTGAAGCAGTACGGAGCCGACAAAGATACCAGCTACCAGCTTTATCAGCCGATCGAGCAGCACGCGGCCTCGTTTGCACCCCTGTTTGCGCCTGAAATGTTCACGGACGAGTCAGGTTTCATCGTCCTCCGCAGCGCCATGCCACCTGAGCAACTGACGAATGCCCTTTATTCCACGGTCAGATCGCTCGATCCGCAACTGGCATTGTTTCAGGTGCAGCCGATGGAGAAAACCGTCTCCGAAGGCGAGGCCGCGCGCCGCTTCAACGTGGGTGTCATCTCGTCCTTTGCAGGGATCGCCGTCATACTCGCCGTGCTCGGTATATACAGCGTCATCGCTTTTTCGGTCGCGCTGCGCTCGCAGGAGATGGCCATTCGCATGGCTCTCGGTTCGCAGCGGCAGGGAATCGTAAAGCTGGTCGTAGGCTCGGGCGCGAAGCTGGCCGCTGTCGGCTGCGCCCTCGGTCTTGCCGGGGCGTTCGCCGCATCGAGCCTGCTGCGCAGCCTGCTCTTCGGCGTCAGCGCCTACGATCCGCTGGTGCTCGCTGGCTCGGCGGCGGCGGTGCTGCTGCTTGCGCTGATCGCTTCGGCGCTGCCTGCCATGCGCGCGGCAGCGATTGAGCCGGTCGAGATCCTGAGAAGCGAATAGGTATGCACGGCGGAGCGGCGCTCCGCCGTGCATGGGATGCGATCTTGCTAGAGGCGCATCGAGAGCTCGAGGTCGCCTGTCAGCGGAATGGAGAGATATTTCCGCTGGTCCGCGCGAATGTGTTGCACATACTCAGGGCAGTGATGTGCATCGTCGGCAAGCAGCAGCGAGCCGGGCCGCAGACGGTCTTCGATGAGGCCGAGGATGTCCGCATAGAGCCCCTTGGCGCCGTCGAGCAGCACCAGATCGAGCGTGTCGGGCAGATCGCGCGAAAGCGTCTGCAACGCATCCCCTTCGCGTATCTCCACCAGGTCGAACAGCCTGGCTTCGGCCAGGTGATTGCGGGCGCGAATCACCTTCGACGGCTCGAACTCCGTGGTAATGATTCGTCCACCGCCGTTGTCGCGGAGAGCAGCGGCGAGGTAGATGGTCGACACGCCAAACGAGGTGCCGAACTCCAGAATGTGTCTCGCCCGAGTCGACCGCGCCAGCATGTAGAGCAGCAGCCCAGTCTCGCGCGAAACCGGGATCGGAATGTCTTTCAGCAGTCCGTAAAGTGTCTGGTATTCGGTCCTGCTGGTGAGGAGCCGCGATGCCTCGGATTGAGCTACGGCCTCCAGTGCAGGCATGCTCGCATCGGTTTCGTTCGACAGCCGTTCCAGCAACGCGGAGACATTCGGTGAATTAAGAGTGCTCATGGATTTCCTTCCTGAGTTGACGATGGAGACGTGAACTGCCGTTCATCCGGCACGAAGGCGCGTCGGGAAAGTTGAATCTGATCGCGGAATGGATGAGCGATAAGCCCGGCGGTTCCCGTGATGAAGACCTTCTTAGCCATCTGTTCGCACCTTCACGCAACTGGCTGCAAACCAGTTGACGGTTCAAAAGTGCGTTGGCTGACGGGAACGCTTACGGCTGCGGCAGGAAGCCAGCAGCAAGCTCAGTGTGTCGCGAACTCGCGTCTGCTGTCAACCTGCGGGCTGTTTCGATCTGGTGGCCGGCAGCGCATTCTCGAGGTACGACGCCAGCACTTTCTTGAACTCGTCCACGACGGCAGTTTTGGCGGTCTGGTCTGCGTCTTCGTACATCGCCATCATGCCCGTAACGATCTGGATGGTGACGTTCGCGATCAGCAGCGCCCGCTCCTGCGCCAGCTGCGGATGCTGCGCGAGGAACGCCTTCGCAATCGTAAGCCTCGAAGCCTTGCGAGCCGCCGGATCGCGCCGGAAGCGAACCGGAGCCGCGACCAGCTTCAGATAAGCAGGCCGTTCGCGCACAAACTCCGTAATGCGGTCGATGAAGAGGCCGGCAAACTCAGCATGGGTAAGCGCCCCGGCCTGCTCGATCAGGGGCTTCCAACGCGCCTCCAGTTCCTGAACGTACTGCTTCGCCAGCGTGAAGGCGAGGGACTGCTTGTCGGGGAAGTAGTTATAGAGCGCGCCGATCGAAGATCCGCTTAGTGCCGCAACTTCGGTCATGGTCAATCCCTCATAACCGGCCTCGGCGAAGAGCTTCCCCGCAACATCGAGAAAGCCGGCAAGGCGGCGCTCGGAACGCTCCTGGCGCGGGGCGGTTCGGACCATCTTTGACGAAATCGAGGACACCCTCATATTCTAAATACAGGAAATCGAGGATACCCTCGATTTCCTGATGATCTCCGCGGAGGTAGACGTTTTATGCCTGAAGAAGCAACCTCCAGCCGCTCCCCGGCCCTGGTGTGGAAGGTTGGAGCGGTAGCCGTTCTCGGCTCCTTGCTGGCGCAGATGGATGCGACTGTGGTCAACGTGTCCCTGTCGAGCCTGACGGTGAGCCTGCACAGCGATCTTTCCACGATTCAATGGGTCATCAGTGGCTACCTGCTGGCGCTGGCGCTTACGCTGCCACTCAATGGCTGGGCCGTAGAGCGCATCGGTTCAAAGGCTCTTTACCTGTGGTGTTTCTCCGCGTTCACCCTCTGTTCATGCCTCTGCGGATTAGCCTGGTCCGCGCCATCGCTGATCGCCTTTCGTGTTCTGCAAGGCATGAGCGGAGGCCTCATGGCCCCGCTGGCGCAGATGGTGATGGCGCGCGTGGCGGGGAAGAACATCGCCCGTGTTTTTGGCTATGTGGCCATGCCTGTGATGCTCGGTCCTATCCTGGGTCCGGTTCTCGCGGGCGCCATTCTGCAATACGCTTCGTGGCGCTGGATCTTCTTCATCAATCTACCGCTGGGATTGCTGGGACTCATACTGGCTGCGGCTTTTCTGCCGAGCGAAAGAGAGGCGGCGGGATCAAGACGTTTCGATCTTCCTGGATTTCTGCTCCTGTCTCCGGCTCTGGTTTTGTTCCTCTACGGTGCAGACCGGATCACGCAGGGTATTGGGCGTATGGCATTCGTCCTGTCGCTTTTTCTGCTGGCAGGTTTTTTCCTGGTGGCTATCCGTAAGAAGAGTCAGGCGATTGTCGATCTGCGGTTGTTCCGCAGCAAAGTCTTTTCCGTGGCGGCAACGGCCCAGTTCCTGCTTAACGGGCTTGCGTTTGCAGGACAGATGCTCATTCCCATTTACCTCATCCGCGCATGCGGCAAGTCTCCCGGCGCAACCGGATGGCTGCTCGCACCCCTCGGGATAGGAATGCTCTGCACCTTCCCCTGGATGGGGCCTCTCACGGAGCGGTTCGGCATTCGCAAACTTGCCGCCGCCGGAGCCATGACTGCCATGCTTGGCACCCTGCCTTTCGTTCTTATGGCCGGACACGGGCTGTCAATCGCGTTGCTCTTTTGTGCTCTTTTCCTGCGTGGGGTGGGCCTGACCCTGGTTGGAGTTCCTTCCATTTCGGGAGCGTATGCTTCCGTCAAAAAGGAAGAGCTCGCGACGGCAACGACTTCGATGAACATCGTTCAGCGGCTTGGGGGGCCTGCGTTTACCACCGCCTGTGCGACCTTTCTCGGTTGGAAGATGGCCTCCGTGGCTGTCCCCACGGCTTTCGTGGATGCCTTTTTACTGCTTTGCGGACTGCACGCCCTGCTCTTCGTGGCCACGCTCCAGCTTCCGTGGGCGGTTGAAGGGAAGCGCAGGTAAACGCAGGCACCCGCAGAAATCAGAAAAGGCTTTCCTGGCCATCGTGTACCGTCGCCGTCGCCCGTTTCTTCGGCGCTCCTCCGATCACGGCGACAACCTCCAATTCCTCCATGGACGAGCGGGGAATCCATATCCGCTGGGTATTCGACCGGGTATCGGGCGGGGTAAGGAAGAGTCCCTCGCCGGCTGCCACGCTAAGGTCGTTGGCAGCGATGCCCTCGATCTGTTCGCCGTCCTTCAGGCGCAGGCGAAGGAAGAGGCCCTCAACTCGGGGACGCCCCGCGAATGTCTTGCGCAGCAGCCGTTCAGGATTGGCAGGTTCGCCGGAGTTGAAGTCCCGCACAAAGCAGATCCATTTCATTCCGTCGATCGGCAGGGAGAGCACCTTACCGTCCAGGCCGAGCAGCTCGACGGTGATTCCGTCGACAAACCCATCCGGAGGAAGATAGCCCGCAATCCAGTCCCGCGAGAAATCTCGGATGATCGCTTTTTTTCGGCTGGACGACATGGATGTTTCGATTCTTATGGATTGTTGCACGAAGGACACACCGAAACGCAGCGGAAATTGTGCAAAGCGGTAGCCAACAGGTTTACCGTGTGTTACATTGTAGTTTCGCGTCGCTTGTCGATCGGCCCTTAAGTTATTGTATTGGAAGACTTTAGCCGTGATGGTCTGACCGGTTTTTGAGAAACTGAGCAAAACATGCCCGATTACGTTTACCTTTTGGAAAATCGCCTTTCATCTGCGCAGCAAAAAGTGCTGGTAAAGGTACGCGACGCAGCCCGTGATCTTGGCGTCACCGTTTTTCTGACCGGGGGAGCAGTCCGCGATCTGACGACCGGCTTTCCGGTTCGCGACCTTGATATCTCGGTTTATGGAAACGCTCTCAAGCTTAAGAAATCATTGGAGAAAGCTGGCGGCATTCTCTGGGGCGAGCATGAGCCTTCCCGCACCCTGTACTTCTGGATAGACGGCGTTCGCGTAGAAATCTCGTCCTCCCGCAGCGAGGAATATCCCAAGCCGGGCAAGCCGGTTTACCACTGGGCGCCGATCCTGGACGACCTGCGCCGCCGCGACTTTACCGTCAACGCCATGGCGATCTCGTTGAACGAGGGCTCCTATGGCCTGCTGCTCGACCCGATGAACGGCATTGCCGATCTCGAAAGCCGTACGCTGCGCCTGGTGAGCAATTACGGGTTCCTCGAAGAACCCTCGCGTATGCTCCGCGCTATCCGCCTGCAATCGCGGCTCGGCTTTGAGATGGACGAGCGCACGAGGCAGCGCTATGAAAATGCCAAGGAAGAGGGAGTGATCAGCTCGATTTCGCCCTACCTGGCCGGTTACGAAATCGAAGAGATTTTGCACGAAGACGATGGCCTGAAGGCGTTAAGGGCTCTGGAAACCGAAGGATGGCTCAAGCATCTTGCCCCGGCATGGACGAGCGCAAAGGCCGACGTTCACGCCGTCGAAGCTCTTCAGCAGGCTGTCCTGCCGCTCTTGATCCAGGGCATTCATCCCGATCTCTCCGCCGCGCAGGCCGAGCTGCTTACCGCCAAGCTGCAGCCCAAGGACCTGGCCGCGCTCAAGAAGATGTTCCCGCGCCAAGGGTTTGTCGCCCAGTGGGAGAACCTGGAAGAGTCGGCGAAGGAGTTTCAGAAGGTTCTGCTCGACAAGGCGAACGCTGCACCGTCCGCTACCTGGAGGCTGCTCACTTCTTACGCGCCGGAACCGGTGGCATGGCTCGCCTACACCAGCAAGACCGCCGCAGTGCAGACAAAGTTCAAGAACTTCCTGACCGTGTGGCCGGAGTTCCGGCAGAAGATTCCGACCGCGTTGATGCTCGAAATGCGCATCGTGCCCGAGCTGCCCGGCTACCAGGACCTCGTGCAGGAGATTTTCTTCCAGCTCATCGACGGCAAGCTCACCACCGAGGAAGAGATGCGGGCATTTCTCGAGCCGCACTCGCCTCCCGCTCCTCCTCCGCCCGTCAGCATCAAGCGCACGCGCGGAAAGAAGGCTGCTGCGCGCGTCAAGGACGATGACGAGGATATGGACGACGAAGACTTCCCGCGTCGTGGCCGTGGCGGTGAAGACGATGAAGACGGCGACCTCGACATGGATTCCGATGACGATCTCGATTCCGATGACGACGAGGAAGACCGCGACGAGTCCGACGTTGAGATTCCTCCGGCGCCAAAGCCGGCGAAGAAAGCTGCGAAGGCGGCTCCAGCTCCTGCCCCTGCCGAGACCAAGGCTCCGGCACCGGCTGCTGCAGCGAAAAAGGCTGAAGCTCCCGCTCCGGTGAAGGCGAAGGAAGCACCGGCTCCGGCGGCGAAAAAAGCGGTTGCACCGGTTAAGACTGTCGCGAAGAAGGCTCCCGCAGCGCCAGCCAAGAAGGCTCCGGCTGCTCCGGCAAAGAAAGCTGCCAAGCCTGCATCCAAGCCAGCCGCCAAGGTGACCAAGCCTGCCAAACCAGCAAAGGTTGAGAAGAAGCCGGTGAAGAAGCCTGCTCCGAAGCCAATTGCGAACGTCAAGAAAAAGCCGGTTGCGAAGCCGGTCAAGAAAAAGCGCTAAAGATCAATCAGACCACCGGGGCCGCGAATCCAATTCGCGGCCTTACTGTCTCTGGCAATGTAGTATCGTCTCTACATTCACCGGAGATAGACCTCATGCCAGCCTGGCTTTCGCGCGCCGCCGCCGTCCTTTTAGTTTCCGCCGCCACCCTGTGCGCGGCTCAGAAAGCTAGTCCCAAGAGCGAGCATGATCCGCGCCTCGACGGAGCCTATCGCTTCGAGCGCGGCGGATGGACCTACGTTCACCTGCAGGGCTCGCCCGAACACATCGGTTATCAGCATGGCTACCTGCTTTCGGCAGAGATCGAAGACACCTATCGCGTCCTGAAGCTCGAGGCTGAGCACAGCACGCAGCGCAAGTGGAGCTTCTACCGCGACGCCGGGCGCACCATTTTGTGGCCGCACATCGATGCCGAATATCAGCAGGAGTTGAAAGGCATCGCCGCCGGGGTCGCCGCGCACGGCGGTAATCTCGATCTGTGGGACATTGTTGCCATGAACGGCAACATCGAGCTGACGGAATACTACGTGCCTTGGCTCGACAAGCAGGAACATGCCGATGGACTGCGCCCCGACGACGGGCCGGAAATCAAGGCACCGGGTAACTGCAGCGCATTTATCGCGACCGGCAGCTATACCAGGGACGGAAAGATCGTCATCGCGCATAACAACTGGTCGTCATACGCCGACGGCGAACGCTGGACGGTCATCTTCGATATTCAACCTGAACACGGGCACCGTATCCTGATGGATGGCCTGCCCTCGCTCATCACCAGCCAGGACGACTTCGCCGTAAACGATGCGGGCATCATGGCGACCGAGACGACGATCACGCAGTTCATCGGCTGGGACTCGAAAGGCATTCCGGAATTCGTTCGCTCGCGCCGCGCGTTGCAGTACTCCGACTCGATCGATGGCTACATCGCCACCATGCTAAAGGGCAACAATGGCGGTTACGCCAATGACTGGCTTATCGGCGACCGTAAGACGGGAGAGATAGCGTATCTCGAGCTGGGCCTGAAGCATACGCCGGTCTGGCGCAAGAAGGATGGCTATTTCGTCAGCTCCAATTTCGCGCGCGATCCTGCGCTGATCCGTGATGAAACCGATGGCTTCGACATTAAGGACATGGGCAGCTCACCCAATGCGCGCCGCGTGACCTGGGAGAGCAGAATGGCGCAGAACAAAGGCAGGATCGACGTGGAGATGGCGGAGAAGTTTCTGGCCGATCACGAAGACAGCTTTCTGCACGAGAAGCATGCCGACCAGCGCTCGCTTTGCGGACACGTCGACGCGGCAAAAGAGGGAGTCCCGGAGTGGGACTGGGCACCTTACTATCCTGGGGGAGCCGTGCAGGGCAAGGCCGCGGACAGTGACATGGCTGGAAAGATGAGTTTCGTCGCCCGCGCCGGACATCCCTGCGGCGAAGACTTTATCGCGAAGCCGTTTCTCGCCGCGCATCCAGAGTACTCATGGCAAAAGCCGATTCTGAAGGACATGAAAGCCGGTCCATGGACTGTCTTTAAGGCTGGCGAAACCGCAGGCCGGTGAGGCTCACGCCACGCCCTGCCAATATGCTTATGTGTCTGCTACCGCCAGCGCGGCATCGAGTAGGGACTGCGCGATCCGCGGACCAGCGCGCGAATGGCCCAGACGAGCAGGGCAAGAAGCGCGAGCGGAATCAGCGCAAGTACGACTGGAAGCTCGACCGCCTCTCCGCCAATCTGGCCGGAGCGATAGCGAAGCTGGCCAAGCACGGCCACGCTGTCTCCGCCGACATGAGCGTCTTCGCCCAACCTCAGGCTCCCGAGAATCGATACGGCGTCTCCTGAGATCTGTCCGTTGGAGTGAACGCTGCCCAGAATGGTTACGGCATCGGAGCGGATTTCCCCATCGTTTCGAATGGAACAGAACAGGCAAACTGCATCGTCGGCCTGTTCGCCTTCACCGATGGTGATGTCGTGAAAATATGACACGCGATCCGCCTCGGCATGTGCGTGGGGCGCAACGGCGAACAGCGCGAGAACGGCAACGAAGGCAAGAATGCGGTGCACGGTCAACTCCTGGAATCCGGTACGCATTGGACGCGGAAACGGTTCCATTTTCCTACATGTCGAACGGAACCGCCAAAAGTGATCGAATGAAACTACCGGGCCGTGCAGATACCGGCGCCTTCGCCCTCGATCGGCACCTGCTCGACAATCTCGATATTGAAGCCCTGGAGAGCCGGCACGTGGGTCGGCCGGTTCGACAGCAGGCGGATCTTGCGAATGTTGAGATCGGATAGTATCTGGCCGCCCAGACCCACCTGGCGCAGGATGCGCTGGTGGCGATCATCCTCGACAACACGCGATTCGTGGTGGAAAAGGATGCGATGCGGTTGGACGGTACGGTCGATGTCGAAGCCACGGCTGGTGTTGTGCAGGTAGACGAGCGCTCCACGCCCGGCCTCTGCAATTTGTTTCAACGATTGCTGAACGAGGCGATGGCAGTCGCAGGTGGTTGCCGAGAAGATGTCCCCGGCAAAGCAGTGCGAATGTACGCGCACCAGGACCGGTTCGGTGGAGACGGCGGTATCGCTGCCGATGTCTCCTTTCACCAGGGCGAGGTGGCTTTCGCCGCCGTTCACTTCACTCTCGTATGCGATGGCGCGGAAGTCGCCGTAGGGCGTCGACAAGACACTCTCGGCCACGCGGACAATGTAGCGCTCATTCTGCAGCCTGTAGCGGATGAGCTCGGCGACGGTGAGCATCTTCATGTTGTGCTCGGCGCAGAACTTTACGAGGTCGGGAACGCGGGCCATGGTGCCGTCATCGTTCATGATTTCGCAGATCACTCCGGCAGGAACGAGACCGGCCATACGGGCGAGATCGACCGAGGCTTCGGTCTGGCCGGCGCGAACCAGCACGCCTCCGCGACGGGCGCGCAGCGGAAAGGTGTGACCGGGACGGGCAAGATCGTGCGAGGTCGAATTCGGATCGATCGCAACCTTGATGGTGTGGGAGCGATCTGCCGCGGAGATGCCGGTGGTAACACCTTCGCGCGCTTCAATCGTCTCGGTGAATGCCGTACCGAAGCGGGATGAGTTCTGCTGCGTCATGGGACCCAGGCGCAGATAGTCGGCACGTTCCTCGGTCAGGGTCAGACAGATCAGGCCGCGGCCATATTTCGCCATGAAGTTGATAGCTTCGGGAGTGACAAACTCGGCAGCCAGTGTGAGGTCGCCTTCGTTCTCGCGATCTTCATCGTCTACGACGACGATCATGCGTCCAGCGCGAAACTCGTCCAGTGCTCCCGGAACATCGGTGAATATGGCATCAGCGTGCATGTCTCTATTTTCCTTCAGGCGCGTGTTGTTGGCGAGTATGGGATGAAAAACTCTTTTCGTCCCATCGCTGCAAGGCGTATGATCGCGCGCGGTCAGCATTCCTGCGACCCAGGAGGTTACCGTGCTTAAGTGTCTTGCGCTGTTCCCGCTACTGCTGTTTCTGTGGGCGCTTCCTTCGCCTCCGCCACAGGCTGCGCCGCCTCCGGCAACACCTGCCGCATTCAAAGTCCCGCCGGAAATCGCACAGAAAACCAACCCCGTCAAACCAACGCCTGAAGGGCTCGAGCATGCCCGGAAAATGTATGGCTACGATTGCGCGATGTGCCACGGGGCAAACGGCGACGGTAAGGGCGACCTGGCCGCCGACATGAAGCTAAACCTGCGGAACTATCGCGATCCTGCCGCGCTCAAGGGTATGACGGATGGCGAGCTCTTCTACATCATCCAGAAAGGGAAGGATCAGATGCCGCCGGAGGGTGATCGTGCGAAGGAGGAGGATATCTGGAATCTTGTTTCAGTGATACGTTCTTTTTCCCAGCAATGAAGCGCGTGGTGTAGGCGGAGAACAGGGGGAGGTTTTCCCGGTTCTCCGTCAGTTGCTCCTGGAGCTCCTCTTCTGTGACCAGAAATTTGCGGATGTAGCGAAGCGGTTCCTCGGCATCTGCCATTTCGCGCAGGTGGTAGCGCCAGGCATTTGGCTTGAGTGTCCGGCGGGTATAAGCCTTGCGCTGCACACGGATCGTTTCGCCACGGTTATTGAGGCGAATAAACTCACGAGCCGGAACCGTAAATTGCATCTGCTCGCCGTGCTTCCAGAATGCTTCGGCAAAAGCATGAGAAAAGAGCAGCGCGTAGTAGCGATGACCGGTTGAGAGAATGTTCAGGGCAGTTTCCATCCCAGTCCATTTCTGGTCAATCGTTGCGCGGTACCATTGGCGAAAGGCAAAACCGTTGGCATGCGCGCGCACAACGAGAAGATGAAGAAGTTCTTTCCTGGTCATCCGCTAACCGCTCCGCAGTATTTAGCTGGGCCGTCCAATGAACGAAATCGTGAATGCCACGGAAAAGCCTTTTAGAAGAGCAAAATTTCAGAGGCTGAATAGAACTGGCTGAGTAGTGTCTGAAAGATACCGCCGCCGGGCTGGTGTTTCCTTGATCTGCCTTCAGCGCGAGTCGCTGGATAGCAGTGCGCACCTTCCACCTCCTCAAAAATCAGGGCACTAATATTCGTCGAATACGACTGGTTAACCGGTTGATATGCATCGTTGATGCACATCAATGTCCAGCCCTTGCATCGACCTATATCTCTTTAGGTGTCAGACATCTCCAGCAAGTTATGTGAGCGGATCGCATCGCTTGACCATTTGTCTGAGTAAGAGGAGCCATAGCGCAAAGCGACCGGATGCCAATCATGCCAGAGCCACTCAAAAGTCATTCTGTGACAATTCTCTCTGCCCACACGCGCACGGATTTCGAAGTCGCCCTGTTGCCGGGGAAGATATTTCCTGCGAACAAACGTTTATTTCCGCTACTGCTTTCGATCCTTCTGCTCGTTGTGTTCGGCGGAGCGCGGCCTGGCTACGGCCAGCAGTTCAGGGATGCCGATATCGGCGCGTTCGCGACCGTTGGCGGAGAGAACTCGCAGTTTCCGCTTTATGCAGATAACGCGCTTGGCTTCAATTTTGGAGCGTTCTACCAGGCAAAGCTTTTCATCGGCGCGGAGGTGCGGGGAGGGACCTATCCGATATCCGCGCGCTATTCCCAGGCGCCGTTTACGGCCGGATACCGTATCGGGCCGCCCGTGAGAAGATCGGACACGGCGACGGGTATGTCTCCGCTGAACCGCAGATACCTCGCACCTTTCGTTTATTTCGGCGGAGGATTTTCGGATGCACAGGATTCAGGTACCCTCTACCTGAACAAGCCGATCTCAGCGGACTGGGAACCCTGCTGGCAGCTCAGCGGGGGAATCGATCGCCAGTACCAGCATTTCTCCTGGCGAATCGTGGAGCTCTCTTACACCAGGACGTATTTCCCTCTGCATGACATCAGGATGGCGACTGTGAGTACCGGAATCGTCTACCACTTCCGCTAAGCGGGCATTTGCCCAGAGCTGGTAGCGGTTCGGCCGCATATTCATGGAAGTGTAAAGCGGATTGTTTCGTAGGAGGGATCAGCAGGGAATCACCGGGCGCAACTTTCGAACACGAGACTTTCTTTCATCTGTTTCTCGTCTAAGATGCAAGGACAGATGGATTCACGACAAGCGACCGCTCTCCGGCTCAAACTCCTCCCGGCTGCCCTGCGAATTCTAGTCGGTTTGACCTTTCTTTTTGTTGCGTCCGCAGGGCTCCATGCCCAGGACGTGCATACCGATCCGCTGAATCTAACGCCTGAGGTGCATGAAGCCTTTCAGCGCTTCTACATCATGGATTACGATGGCGCGCTCAAGGGCTTCCACAAGGTTCAGTCCGAGCATCCTGACGATCCGATCGCGACTGACTACATTCTTTACGTCACGCTTTTTCGTGAACTCTTCCGGCTTGACCTGCTGGATACGACCTTCTATGCGAACGACGGGTTTCTGACCGGTAAACACACCGTCGTGGAAGATCCGGCTGCGCGCGACCAGATAAAGTCGCTCGCCGACAAGGCCATCGGCCAGGCGAACGTAATCCTTGGAAAAAACCCGAACGACGTAAACGCGCTTTTTGCCCGCGGATGGGCACGCAGCCTCGAAGCGTCATACATGGCGATGGTAGAGCGCAGTTTTGGCGGGGGACTAAAGCTGGCGCTGGGCGCGAAGAACGACAACCAGCACGTTCTCGATCTCGATCCGAAATACATCGATGCCAAGATGGTGGTGGGAGTTTATCAGTACGTGGTTGGCGCGCTGCCGCTGGCGTTCAAGCTGGTGATCGGGATCGCCGGCATCCACGGGTCGCGCAGCACAGGCATGGATATGCTGCGTGACTCCGCCGCTCACGGCGTGATCACCAGTGTGGAATCGCGTACCTGCATGATGCTGTTTCTGCGCCGCGAAGGGAAGTACGGTGAAGCGGGAGATATAGCCCACGGCCTTGCGCAACAATACCCTCGGGATTTCCTTTTTAATCTCGAAGTCGCAAACCTCACCAAGGACGGCGGCCACGGAGATGAGGCTATCGCCGCGTACGAAAAGCTGCTGGCCGATGCGAAACGGCCCGGCTATTTCCCCTCGTCGCATCTTGAACTTGCCTATTTCGGATTGGGAGACACGCTGCGCGGGCAGAAGCGCTATGCAGAGGCAGCGGAGACCTTTCGTAAGGGTGCATACGAATCCACCACCAGCCCCGAGCTGAAGCGCCGTTGCCTGCTGGCTGCGGGAATGGCCTACGACCTGATGCATGACCATGCCAAGGCCAGCCAGCAATACCAGGCCACCATCGACGCAGGCAGCGATACCGTGCAGGCCGACCAGGCACGCAAGTACATGAAGGATGCTTATTCGGGGAAATAGAGAGCCCCGAATGCTTATGAAGCACCGAGAATCACGACGCTAGTCGTTTCACTGCTCTTTCGGGCCGGGAACCATCTGTGGAAGGACTGCGTATTGTCCTTAAAGCCTCGCCGGAAAGCATTCTGCAGTATTCTTTCTGGCAAGGGTTTGGAGAGATACTATGGCAGTTTTCTGTAGCAGTTGCGGCAACTCGATGAACGACCAGGCGCGTTTCTGCTCGGCATGCGGAGCACCAATTGCCGGGGCGGGCGTCGGTCCCACGCCAATCTTCACTCCGGCAGCACGCCTTATCCGTCCACGTGCAGGGCGCCAGATCGCTGGCGTCTGTCAGGGCTTATCGAATGCGTATGGCTGGGATGTGACCTGGGTGCGCGTCATCACCGTGCTGGTGTCGATCTTTGGTGGCGGCGCGGGTGTGGTGGCTTACGTGGTGTTCTGGGTAGTGATGCCGGAAGAGCCGCTGGCGCTACCCTCCGGCACGTATGTTCCGCCTGCGAGCTAGTTTGCGGCGTGGGGAGAAGGCAGGTCGAGGCTTTAGTCCCGGCGTTTATGAGCTCGAAAATACGCGGCTTCAGCCGCTGAGGAAGACTCTTATGGAGCGCCTCAGCGGCTAAAGCCCACCCTACCTTCTATTCCAGATCATCATCGTCGGCAGTGCCCACTGGAACCCCGCCATTACGACGCATCAGCAGATATCCGCGGATGAAAGGATCGAGGTAGCCGTCGAGCACGCGGTCTACGTCTCCGAAGTCGACCTTTGTCCGGTGATCCTTGGCGATGCGATAGGGCTGCAGCACGTAAGACCGGATCTGTGAGCCGAAGTTGATGTCGAGCTTCGAGTCCTCAAGCTTCTTCGTCTCCTGCCGTTTCTTTTCGAGCTCGTATTCGTAGAGTCGTGAACGCAGCATTTTCATCGCTTTCTCGCGATTCTTGTGCTGCGAGCGCTCGTTCTGGCACTGCACAACAATGCCCGTCGGAATATGCGTGATGCGCACCGCCGAGTCGGTCGTGTTGACGTGCTGGCCTCCCTTGCCGCCGGAACGGTAAGTATCAGTCCGAAGCTCATCCGGTTTGATGTCGATCTGGATCGAGTCGTCGATTTCCGGCGAGACGAAGACGGAGGCAAACGAAGTATGCCGTCGCTTGGCCTGGTCGAAGGGTGAGATACGCACCAGCCGGTGCACCCCGGTTTCGCCCGAGAGCTGGCCGAAGGCGTAGTCGCCTGTGATGGTGAAGGTGGCCGACTTGATGCCGGCTTCTTCGCCGTCCTGGTAGTCGTTCATTTCCGCCTTGAAGCCCTGCTGTTCTGCCCAGCGCAGATACATGCGCATAAGCATCTCCGCCCAGTCCTGGCTTTCCGTTCCGCCCGCGCCCGGATGTACGGTAACGATGGCGTTGAGCTGGTCTGTTTCGCCGGATAGCAGGGTGCGCGTCTCCATCGACTCAGCGAATTTACTGAGGGCGTCCATCTCGCGCTTCAGATCTTCTTCGACAGGTTCGCCCTCACGAGCAAGATCGAAGTAGGCATCGACGTCTCCGACACGGCGGGCCAATTCAGCATCGTCGGCGAGAAGTGTGTCGATGCGCTTGCGATCGCGCATGAGCGGTTGCGAAAGCTCGGGATTCGACCACAGAGTCGGGTCGGAGAGCTTCTGTTCAATAACGGCTAGTTCGCTCCGGAGCTTTGGAGCGTCAAAGATACTCCCGCAGGTCGCGGACTTTGTCTCGCACGGGAGTGTAAGCGAATTCGAGATCGTTCAACACTGGGAGATGACCTGTCTTTATAGAGCTTTGAATATAGCAATTTTAACAGGCCCGCGGAGATGGACCCTGAATCGTGGGCTGTGTCTCGTTCCGTCGAGACGAACAGCATGCGAATCCCGTCAAAGCAGCCCAATACAGTCTTTAGTGTGGCTCGATTCTGACACTCCGAAGCAGAGGGATATTAGCTATGTGGCAGCTATCGGAAGCTATGAATTCAATGCTGTCGCGAATGTTTCATTCTCCACATAGCAGTCTGTGTGATATCTTCTCGTTCGGAAGATGCAAGATTTTTGAATTCTCGCTCAAGCGAGAATGCTGTTGATTTTCACTTTGTAACACTTATGCACTGTCTTGGAGATGCTGGTGACCTTTCGTTCTATCTCTCACCTCCTGCGCGCTAGCTGCGCCTGGAGTCCGATCGATCAACTTCAACATATCGGGAAACGGGTAGCCGCCAGAATTGCGGCTCTTGCGTTCATAACGTTGCTTTCGTCGTTGAGCTATGCGCAAACCGCCCACTTCAGCGGATCCGAATACACGATGCCCGTCACGGGTGTGACGAATCCGGAAGCGATCGCGATCGATACTGCCGGGAATCTTTACGTCGCTTATCCCTACAGTAACCAGGTATTCAAGCAGACCTGGACCGCCGCCGGTTTTACCTACACCGCGATTGGTACCGGCTTGAAGTCGCCGTCAGGGATTGCCGTAGATCTCCACGGAAATGTATACATCTCTGATTCCGGCAATCAGAGGCTTCTAAAGGAAACGGTTTCCGGTACCAGCTATACCCAGAGCGTAATCAGTTCAAGCATTGGCACGCCGGCGAGTCTCGCGGTCGATCTGCAGGGGAATTTGTACGTGGTCGACTCTGCTTACGACCGGGTGTACAAGGAAACTGTTACAGGAAGCGTTTACGTTCAAAGCTCGATAGGAAGCAACCTGGTCCTGCCGAATTCGGTTGCCGTTGATGCTGCCGGAAACGTATACATCTCCGACCCGGTAACGCCCTACAGCTTTTTTCCCTATCAATACAATCTCGATGGCGTGGTTTATAAGGAAACTCCAAACGGCGGCAGCTATACGCAGAGCGTCGTCATAAGCGGTTATAACGATCCGGTAAATGTCTCGGTCGATGGCAGCGGGAATATCTACATCTCGCTCTATGGTACGCAGGATGATGCCGAAGCGAGCCAGGTGTTGAAGGAGGTTCCCTCCGGCGGCGGCTATACGCAAAGCCTTGTCGGCCCAGATGAATACTACTTTGTCTCGCCGGTAGAAGCGAATGCCGACGCGGCTGGAAACCTCTACATCGGGCGCTTCGACAGCATCGTCAAGGTAACCTCGGCTGCAGGAGACCTGGGCGATGTCAATGTCGGAACACAAAGCAATAATGTTTCTCTGATCTTTACTTTTGACAGCGCTGCCAGCGGGTTGCAGGCACAGGTAGTCAGCGAGGACGCAACGAATCCGACCTTTGCAAATGTCGGTACAGAGGTCCCTGCCTGTGGAAATGGCGAGAGTTACGGGGCTAGCGCGAGTTGCCTGGTGAATGTCGCAGTTACTCCACTTCTGCCGGGAGCGCAGCGTGGGGCAGCAGAGCTGAGGTCCTCGACCGGATCACTCATTGCGACCGGCTATGTGCACGCTAACGGCGTAGCGCCGCGAGTAAACTTCTCACCCGGCACACAGAGCACACTGCAGTTCAGCGGACAGGTTAACCCCCTGGCGATCACATCCGATCTCTCCGGCAATCTCTATATCGCAAGCGCCTCCGCGGCGGACAATGTCTGCACGCAAGGCTCGGTCTTGAAGGAAACGCTCACGGGCGGAAGCTATCAGCCGACAACGGTGGCTACCGGTCTGTCGTGCCCGGTCGCCGTCGCAGTGGACGGAGCCGGCAACATCTTCATCGGCGAACAGAACGGTTTCGACGTTATAGAAGAATCTCCCGCTGGAAACGGCACTTACACGCAAAGCGTTCCGTTTAAAAACCTGGGCAATATAGAATCGGTGGCCGTTGACGATAGCGGAAACGTGTACATCGGCAGCGCTGTCGACGGCCTGTTGAAGGAAACCCTGACCGCAACAGGTTACGTTCAGAGCACCGTCGCGCCCAACTCCGACATTTCTTCTCCTACCGGCGTAGCCATCGACGCGGGCGGAAATCTCTACGTCGCGGACCGGTTGAATAACCGGGTGATGAAGGAAACGGCTTTCGGTGGCACTTACACCGAAAGCACGCTTGTCGGCGATCTCAATGGGCCTGAACAGGTTGCTGTCGATCTCAACGGCAACGTGTTTATTACGGATACCGACAACGCACGAGTCATCAAGGAGAGTCCGGCAGGAGATTCCTACACGCAGAGCACTGTCTGGAGCGGCCTGAAGAACCCGGTGGGCATAGCGCTGGATGGACATGGGAATGTACTGATCTCGAGCGAAGCGTTAAATAGCGTCTTCAAGCTGGACGTTGTGGATCCACCCAGCGTGACCTTTCCATTGACAGGTGTCGGTTCGACCAGCGAGCCGCAGAGCGTAACGCTGGTCAACTCCGGAAATGCGGATCTTAGTTTCCCGATACCCGCTTCGGGCAGCAATCCAAGCCTTACTTCCTTTTTCACCCTGGACGGTTCCGGGTCTGAAGCCTGTCCGAGTGTGGGTATCAATGCTTCGGCCTCGGCCACGTTAGCGGCTGGCAGCACCTGCAGTCTGACCATCAGCTTCGCACCGGCTGCTACGAGCGATCTTGCTGGAACGCTGGTTCTAACTGACAACAATCTAAACGCTACGGCTCCTGGATATGCCCAGCAGAGCATATCTCTGTCCGGTACTGCAGGTCCCGGGTCAGGGCTGGCCTTTGCGGCAATCCCGCCACAGGTATATGGGAACTCTCCCTTCACGATCAGCGCAACGTCTCATTCAAACGGCGCCATCACGTATGAGGTTGTGAGCGGCCCCGCAACTGTCTCAGGTGCAACCGTCACGCTGACGGGAGCGGGGACCGTGGTGCTTAGCGCCAGTCAGGCTGCCAGCGGAAGTTACGGAGCCACTACGGTGACGACAAATTTCGTCGTCGCCCCGGCTGTTCCGGCACTCAGCTTTGCGCCGATTGCGGCACAGACGGATGGAGCAGCACCGTTTACAGTCAGCGCGACATCGGTTTCAAGCGGTGCCATCACCTACTCGGTAGTGAGTGGTCCGGCGACGATCTCGGGAGCGACGGTGACACTGGCCGGAGCAGGCACAGTCGTGCTGAATGCTGTTCAGGCAGCCAGCGGGAACTATGCATCGGCTACTGCGACCACTAGCTTCACGGTAGCACCGGAGATGTTTACGTTAGGTTCAGGCTCCAACGCCACGAGCGCCACTACGAGTTCTGGCGGAAAAGCGACTTACTCGCTGACGCTGACTCCGCAGTCCGGAGAAACCTTTCCGAACGCTGTCAGTTTCAGCCTGACGGGACTCCCGCCAGGAGCAACGGCCAGTTTTTCGCCATCTTCAATATCGGCGGGCAGTGGGAAGACAACCATCACGCTCACCGTACAGTTGGGCGCGACCCAGACAGCCCGGGCGGATAAGTTCATCACGCGAGGAAGTCTTCCTGCTCTAGCGCTTGGTGTGCTTCTCCTGCCTTTTGCGGGCATGCGATCGGCTCGTAGGCGGCTCCGGCAGAAATCGGCACTCTTCATGCCAGTTCTGATAGTAGGCTTCGCTCTCGGAACGCTGGCAGCATTGAGTGGCTGTGGTGGGGGCGGCAGTACTGGTAGTAGTACCAGTACCACCACCAGCGGCTCAACGGCTCCTGCAAGCGAAACTTACTCTCTCACCGTGACAGCGACAGATGCGGTAGCGGGGGCGAACAGCTCTACCGCCCTGACACTCACAGTCCAGTAGGGAAATATCGCAAGTCCCTCGTCGGGATCGAGATGGCCAGGCGCTAGCCTGGCCATCTCGGTTTTCGCTTTGGTTGACCGTGAAAAATTACCGTGCAGGGGCGATTTATTCGGTCTCAGTTGGAAGCGGGAGCCTCAGGCCGATTCATGACTTCGATAGCGGCCTGATCAAGCGTGATGGTGGAAGGTTCAGGTGCGAAGGCCGAACGTTTGTCGTCCTGTTGCAGCGAGATGCTTTTGAAGAGGAGAGCATTGCCTTCCAGGCGCACATGGAAGGCCGTCAATTGCCATAGCGACGGTCCGACCTGCGCTTGCTCCAGGGAAAAAGAACTGCCCTCTTTCAGTTTGCCGAGGAGGCCTCCACCGAAAGTGACCTCGCGCATCAGGTGGCCGTTCATGTTGAGAATGCGATGTTGTTTCTTATCGACGACGACATCGCCGGCCATGCTGCTGAAGACGCGGGCTTCACGCGTCGGAGGATGAAAGTGCGGGGCGGGTTCGAAGTGCAGGAAGATGTCAGTGGCGTTCGATCCGGTCTGCGTCCAGAGAAAGGCGGCGGGCAGAAGCTTGAGCAGGTCATCGATCTGCTTGTTGTCGTGATCGCTTTCGGAGATCTGTTTCTTCTGCGCCCTGGGGTCGTGCAGGAAGCTCTGTATAAGATCGCGCTGCTGGGATGGAGTCAGTTTTTGCTCGTTCTTCTCGAGAACTCGCTGAACATCCCCTTGCTCGGTGCCAGCTACCCACTGGAGAACCTGCTCCTTCGGCTTGTGAACTTCTTCCAGGTAGATCCATCGGGAGTGGTCATTTTCGTCGGCGGCGTGTTCGGCGTCGACGACCTCTTGAATGACCTGTTGCGGGCTTTGAGCGTGAGCAACGGAAAGCCCGGCTATGAGCGCCCCGATCCAGAGAAGAGATCTTCTTTCTTTCACCATTCGCTGCCTCTGTTCAACGCAGAAGTATCGAGTTTTTGATGCGTCAGTTCCTGGAACGGTTCGGCGGAAATGAAGGTTCCTGGTTTCCCTTGGTCCGAGCTGCAATCATACGGGTTTTGTTACTGCTCTCAAGTGGGAACAGCATGTTCCGGGTCATGCGACGGAGCGGCGTCTGATGGACATTCCAACGATACCTATACTCACCACCAGGCATGCCAGCGGGAACACGTCCCCGTACTCGCTGTAGAAGGTCACGTCGCTGCGGAAACCGTACGGTGCTGCCAGTGATGTGAAGACATGACGCGGTGCGCTGCGTACGACTCTTCCGTAGGGATCGATCGAGGCGGTCACACCGGTGTTGGTGTCGCGCAGGATCCAGCGGCGATTCTCGATGGCGCGCATGCGGGCCATGTTCAGGTGCTGCCATGGGGCGCTGGTGTCGCCGTACCACCCGTCATCGGAGATGTTCACGAAGACCTGTGCGCCGTTCTTTGCGAACTCGCGCACTTCCGCACCGAAGACCGCTTCATAGCAGATGAAGACACCGTAACGCTTGCCATCGAGTGTGAAGACTTTGCGCTCCGTGCCACGGTCGAAGTCGCCCAGGGCCTGCGTCAGGTGATGCGCGAAGAAGAGCAGGTTCCGGTAGGGCACGTATTCGCCGAAGGGCACGAGATGGATCTTGTCGTAACGGCCCACGCGGTCGCCTTCGGCGCTGAAGACGGTTGCCGAGTTGTATTCCTTGAGCGAGGACTGGCCCTGCGCATCGACGCCTTGATCGGCAGAGATGTTTCCGGCGACCAGGACCGCGCCTGTCGAGGTAGTCAGGGCACGGGCGAGCGAACGGAAGCGCGGATCGTAGTCGCGAAAGGGCGATGGAGCCTCGGGCCATGCGATGAGCGAGATTTTCTGTGGGTTGGGGTCAGCTGCCTGCAGAGGAAGGCCGGTTTCGACGAGGCCCTCGTAAAACGGATTGCTCGTCGTCTCGCTCTCGCGCAGGAAGCGCGCTACATTGGTGTCCCACTCGGCGCCCGGCCACAGGTTCACGGTAGCGACCTTCAGGTTTTCCTGCAGCAGCACGGCGGTTGCTTCGACGGGTGCGGGCTTCGGCGGCATCCATGAGCCGATCTGCAGAATCCCGGCGGCAAGGCCACCTGCGATGGCCGCCTTCCAGCATCGTTTGGCGATGGCAGCGGCGAAGAGCGCGTTCACGAACAGGATGACGAAGGTGATGCCATATGTCCCGGTGACCGGCGCCAGGTGTGTGAGCCAGAAGTTGTCTACCTGCGAGTAGCCGAGCTGGTCCCATGGCACGCTGGTGATGCGCGAGGCCAGCAGGTCGATCCCGACCCACAGAAAGGGAGCTGCCAGCACCGGCAGTTTTACATCGCCGGACCTGCGGCGGAGAAAGGCAATCGCCAGGCTGAAGAGACCGCAGTAGAGGCCGAGGATCAGGCTGTAGAGCACCAGAATTCCAGCAGAACCGAGCGGCGGAACGCCTCCGTAGAAATGCATCGTCTGGTAGATCCAATAGCTATTGAGGATGTACCAGGCAATTCCCGAGACCCATCCAGCCAGCGCGGCGCGGCGCAAGGCTCTGGGATGCTCGACATTCCGCGGCGCGAGCAGGGCGGCGAGCAATGGAACGATGGCGATCCAGCCGAAGATCGCGCGCCAGGGGGCCATCGGTCCCGCGATCGGAAACGGCAGGTCGAATAGCAAGCTGCTAAGCAGTGCACAGGCAAGTAAAGGAAGCAGGGAAGCGCGTGACGAGGTGGAGGCAGGGCTGGAAACGGACGCCATCGATGCAGAGTGTACCATTCGCTGAAGACAGGGAAGTTGCCTCGCCGGGCGGCGGGCGTACAATAATGCAGGTGACAGGCTTTCTCCAATTCGGGATGCATCTTCTTACCGTGCTTTTTTTTGTTGGAATGGCGGGAGCCTCAGTTGTCGTAGTGTTGAGTTTTGTGGAAGACCTGGCCGAGTTGTTCCAGAAAGAATAGGTATCGACTCATACCGGTTTCCCCCTGCAGTTGGAACCTGAACCGAAACGGTGATTGACGCGAGCGTCCCGTAGACATACACTCAGCCCTAGCGCCGTGACGGACAGGCCGAAGAGTCTGCGCGTTGCAAGTCATTAAAACGATTTATTTTCATGCCATCTGCGCAAACTGTTTCCGCTCCGCAATCGAACCGAATCAGGCTGGTCGTAGCCTCGTCGGTGATGCTCACCTTCATTTCCTTCTGGCGGGCAGCGGCTGTCGTTCTTAACGATCTGGGCTCCTCTGCTTTCTATGCAGGCGGCATCGCCGAAGAGGCGATCGGTAAAGCTGCTCCCTGGTTCATCCTCGGGGTCATGCTCTTTTCCTTCGCGGTGCGCGCGGTCTACGTCGAAAGCTGCTCGATGTTTACCCGCGGCGGCGTCTACCGCGTGGTCAAGGAAGCACTCGGAGCCAACTTCGCCAAGCTAAGCGTTTCGGCGCTGATGTTCGACTACATCCTCACCGGACCCATCTCAGGAGTTTCAGCAGGCCAGTATATTACTGGCCTTTTGAATGAGCTCATACAGGTCGGGGCGGCCCATGGATGGCTTCCGAACGCGCTGATTACCTCGGCGCACACGCCATGGCAATTTCCGGTTGACGGCACCTCGGCGGTCTTCTGCATCGTGGTCACCATTTATTACTGGTGGCAGAACATCAAGGGTATCGAGGAGTCCAGCGACAAGGCTCTCGAGATCATGAAGATCACCACCATCATGGTGGTGCTGCTGCTCGGCTGGGGTATCTGGTCGGCGATCCACATCGGCGCCAAGCTGCCGCCGCTGCCTGTTCCGTCGAACCTGCACTTCTCGACCGATGCGCTCGGCTTCCTTGCCGGCAGCCCACTGGCAAAAACACTTGGATTGTTCGGAATCATGATGGCCTTCGGTCACTCTGTCCTCGCCATGAGCGGCGAAGAGACGCTGGCCCAGGTGAATCGTGAAATCGAGCACCCCAAGCTGAAAAACCTGAAGCGCGCGGCGATCGTCATCGCCATCTACAGCCTGGTATTTACCGGAATCGTTTCTCTGCTGGCGGTGATGCTGATACCGGATGCGGTACGCATACCGGTATACCGCGACAACCTGATCGCAGGGCTCGCGATGAACATGGTCGGTCCGATGACGCTCCGCATCGTCTTCCGTGTATTCGTCGTCATCGTCGGTTTCCTGATCCTCTCCGGTGCAATCAATACCTCGATCATCGGATCAACCGGCGTACTGATGCGCGTGGCCGAAGATGGCGTCCTGACCGACTGGTTCCGCAAACCGCAGCGGAAGTACGGCACCAGCTATCGCATCGTCAACCTGGTGACCGCACTGCAGCTCTTCACCATCATTGTCAGTCGCGGCAATGTCATCACGCTGGGCGAGGCATACGCATTCGGCGTGATCTGGAGCTTCACCTTCAACAGCCTGGCCATGCTGGTGCTGCGCTGGAAATATAAGGGTGAGCGCGGCTGGAAGGTCCCGATCAACCTGAAGCTGGGAAAGATCGAGCTGCCGATCGGACTGTTTTCCGTTTTTCTGGTGCTGGGAACCACCGCCATTGTCAATCTCTTCACCAAGAGCGTTGCCACCAAGAGCGGCCTGGCCTTTGCCGCTGCCTTCTTCGTCATCTTTACCATCTCGGAGCGCAAGAACCGCCAGCGCCAGCTGGTCACTGCACGCCAGATGAAAGAGCACTTCCAGCTCGAGCATCCCGAAACGATCGGCAGGGAGGCTCTGGAGATCAATCCTGGTGCGGTTCTTGTCACCATGCGCGACTCCACGAACCCGTTTGCGCTCAAATGGGCTCTCTCGCGCACGAATACGGACGATCAGGACATCGTTGTGTTGACGGCACGCATACTGGGCGCCGGTGGCCCGGAGTATCTTGACGAGCAGCCCTTCAGTGAATACGAGCAGATGCTCTTTACCAAGGCTGTGTCGGTTGCCGAGAGTTTCGGCAAGCATATTTCGCTTCTCGTGGTGCCTGCCGGAGATATCTTCGCTGCACTGGTGCAGACGGCGAATTCCCTCGAAGTTGCAGCGCTCGTTTCCGGACTCTCGTCCAAGATGTCCGCGCAGGAGCAGGCCTACCATATCGGCCAGGCCTGGGAGAATCTGCCGGAACCGAAGCGTCAGTTCACCTTTTATGTCGTTATGCCGGATGGTGAGGCGCAGTCATTCCACATCGGCCCGCATGCACCTACCCTTCAGGGCGAAGACGTTCAGCTTGTACATCGACTGTGGCTCAACTTCCGTCGAGACCCCGAAACCCACGGCCTGCACCACAGCGACATCGTGACCTATGCACTGACTCGCCTGGCCAGCGAATACGCTCGTGACAAAGTGGAAACGCTGAAAGACCTGCGACGCTACACCCAGGATGGCAGCAGGGCTCTCATCACGGGTACTAGTTCTTCTTACAAGCAGGGGCTCGACTATTCCATACAGGCTCCAAAATCTTCCAGTTCTGTTCATAATTCAGAAAACGAGGAATAAGTTAGAGCCGGGCAACGGAAATCATTTCTCTGCTGCCTACCTTTTCTCTGCCGGTTCGCATCCAACATGTGATCAATACGCCGCTCTCAAAGCTGCTTTTGTCTAATCCTCGAATTGTTGCTGATACGTTGACAAAAACGGTAACTATTTGCAATTGGATAGTTTAAATTAAGTAATCAATGTGGTAATTGTTTCTTTTATCGAGTTATGGGATTGGAGGAAGTGTGCAGGTAAGTCAGATTTTGGCGGAGTTAGATAGTGAAATAGCAAGGTTACAGCAGGCGAGAAGCCTTCTCGCTGCGTCCGTGGAGCCCCGCCGTCGAGGCCGTCCTCCGCTCTCGGGCAGGCCCAAGGCTGTGGCCGCACCGAAGAAGCGCCGCCTCTCCGCCGAGGAGCGGCAGAAGATCGCCGATGCCATGAAGCGTCGCTGGGCTGAAAGAAAAAAGACCGCAGCTAAAAAGTGACCTGACGGAAAAGTCAAGCCGGCCAGCGTTTCAACTGCGTGAACGCCGGCCGACGGGCCATAGGGAGAGTGTTTCGGCTTGCTACCGAAGCGTCTCTCCGGGTTTTGCCGCCTTAACCTCGATGCCCGAGCCCGAGAGATGCTTTTCGAGCTCGGCGGGCGTTCCGGTGAGGACCGGGAAGGTGCCGTAGTGGATCGGGAGAACGGTCTTCAACCCAAGGTACCTGGCTGAGGTCGCCGCAGCTTTCGGATCCATCGTGTAGTGGTCACCGATAGGTAGCATCCCTAACTCTGGCTTATAAAGTTCGCCGATGAGTTTCATATCTGAGAAGAGTGAAGTATCGCCGGCATGATAGATAACCGGGCCATCTTCGATGGAGATGATGAAGCCGATCGGAACGCCCGCATAGATAATCTGTCCGTTATCCTCGATGCTCGAAGTGTGTTTCGCTTCGACCATGGTTATGGTGACGTCTTTATGGCGATAACTCCCGCCTAAGTTCATTCCGACAACCTTCGCCGCGCCCTTCCCCTGTATCCAGCCAGCCAGTTCAACCACCGCCACAACCTCGGGGCCATGCTTCTGTGCAACAGGAATTGCGTCGGAGATGTGATCGCCGTGTCCGTGGGTAAGCAGCAGCAGATCGAGTTTCTCCGGCAGTTTATAGCCTTTGGGATATTTCGGATTGGGTTCGATAAACGGATCGATCAGGATCTCGGTGCCCTTGGCGGTAGTGATGTGAGCGACGGCGTGGCCCAGCCAGGTGACGGCGGTACCTTTCAGATCGGTCATGCAATTCAACTCCTGGAACAGGAAAGTGTTTTCTGCTTATGGGATGCGCGTGCGGCGGTTTTTCTTCAAAAACCGGCAATTGCACTGGCCCTCGCCTACAAAGCGATTGACATCTTCGAGGCGGGAAGTTAACGTTCTGCCATGGGCGAAGAAAAGGCGAAATCGAATCTTTTTCCGATTCTGCAGGATCCATCCAGGCTGACCGGCATTGCCCGCATTGCCGCCGAGGGCGAACACGCCGATGACGGCCATTTCATCGAATTCCGGACTCTAAAAGTACGCTCCCTGCTAAACCACTCGGTCTCCAAGAGACAGTTGCGGTTCGCAAAGAGCATTAACCCTTATCGTGGATGCGAATTCGGCTGCCGCTACTGCTATGCCCGCTACACCCATGAGTTTATGGAGCTGCGCGATCCGGCGATGTTCGAGCGGCGCATTTTTATTAAGCAGAATGCTGCCTGGCTGCTGCGGCAGGAGCTGAAACGCCTGAAGCCGGATGAGGAGATCGCAATCGGTACGGCGACCGATCCTTACCAGCCGATCGAGCGCCGGGCGATGGTCACGCGCAGTCTTCTTGAGGTGTTTGCGGAGAGGCGTGGGCTGCAGATCGGCATCGTTACGAAGTCCACGCTGATCGAGCGAGACATCGATCTCCTCCAGGCCATCGCGGCAAATAACAACCTGGTTCTGCATCTGACGATCACGACGGCGGATGCAACGCTCGCTCGCATTCTAGAGCCGCGAGCGCCACGGCCCGACCTGCGCTTCCAGACGGTGAAACGGTTGCGTGAAGCAGGACTGCGCACCGGGATCCTCTGTTCGCCGCTGATGCCCGGCATCACTGATTCGCCGGCCGCACTCGACGAGATGGCGCGCCTGGCAAAAGATGCCGGAGCGAGCTTCTTTGCCTCCTCGCCGCTCTTTCTCAAGCCGTGTTCGAAAGAGACTTTCCTCGGGTTTGTCCGCGAGCACTTTCCGGCGCTTGAGCGCAGTTATGTGGAGCGCTACTCCACCGACGCATTCACCTCGGAGGCTTACAACCGGCGGGTACGAGACCTGGTATCAGCGGTAACGAAGAAGCATGGTCTCGGACGCCGCTCTACTGACGCGCTTCTGACACGCGACGCAGGGCCGGCACCGGCATTAAGGGAAGCAGCGCAACTTTCACTGTTTTCACCAGCCATTCCGGCAGCGATGAGGAAACCAAGTGCCGTTGCCAGGACGATTAAGAGGCTTAAAACTTCGTTCGCGTGAACGTGATGGCGATCTCAGGAGAAAAGGACCAAGTCGCGGGGAGGTTTTTCTTTAAGGCTTTCCAGCCGCGAGGCCAGGTCTGAAGCGTGGATCTCAAGCTTGTGACCGTTTGGATCGAGAAAGTAAAACGACTTGCCGGGGCTGTGGTTCTGCTGCCAGGTGGGAACAGAGGCATCGTTGAGCCGCCTGACCGTTTCTTCGAATTGATCGAGAGGGACGGTGAAGGCTGTGTGCGTGTACTCCGGTAGCGGTGCTGGCCGGGTTTCACTATCGAGGGTGAGGCAGACCCACAGTGAGCCTGCCATCAGATATGCACCCTTGTACCAGCGCGCGACCGGACGCAGATACAAAAGCTCCGTGTAGAAGCGGAATGAGAGGTCGAGGTCTTTTACCGCCAGCGTGATGTGGTTTAACCCGGTAACCATGCAATCCCCCGGAAGTCAGTATAGGCTTCGGCCCGAAGTACCTCGTTTCCCACTACAATGAGGTGAAAGCTTCAGCGTAGAAAAAAGGGAAGAACCATATGACAAACCCGGTCGACCATTCCAAGGTGGTGGGCGTACGGACCCGTCTCGCCGGATGGGGAGCCAATGCCCGCACGGAAGGTTTCCTTGCCGCACCTGCGTTTGCCAGCGATGTAAGAGGAGTTCTTGACCGCTCGGGCAGCGTTGCCCGCGGGCTGGGCCGCAGCTATGGAGACGCCGCCACCAATGCCGAACGGCAGGTGATCGGCATGACCGCGGCCGATCGTTTTCTCGCTTTCGACGAAGAGACCGGCACGCTGACGTGCGAGGCGGGCACGAGCCTGGAGAGCATCATCGCGGTATTTGCGCCGCGCGGCTGGTTTCCCATGATTACGCCGGGTACGAAATTTGTAACTGTCGGTGGATGCATTGCCAACGACATTCATGGCAAGGCGCACCATGTTGACGGCTGCTTCAGCAACTGCGTCGATGAGTTCACCGTTCTGCTTGCCAGTGGAGAAATCGTGCTCGCAAGCCGTGAGCAGAACCCCGATCTCTTTTGGGCGACTTTTGGCGGCATGGGTCTGCTTGGCATCGTGTTGACTGCGACCATCCGCCTGCGCAAGATCGAGACCACGTACTTCCGCCAGAAATCGATCAAGGTCGACGACCTGGAAGAGATGCTGGCCGCGCTCGATGAATACGACAGCATCTTTCCGTACTCCGTGGCCACGCTCGACGTGATGGCCACCGGCGAGCGTCTTGGTAAAGGAGTGCTGACTGTCGGCGATCACGCCACGCTCGGCCAGTTGCCGGAAGAACTGGTGGCAAACCCGCTTACTGTTTCCGGGCCGCCGAAGATTGCTGTACCGATCGAAATGCCGGACATTACGCTGAACCCGCTGAGCATCCGCCTGGTGAATGCCGCGATCCAGAAGATCCAGTCGAGCGGCGGAGCGATCAGCCATTACGAGAAGTTTTTTTATCCGCTCGACAAGATTGCCAACTGGAACCGGGGTTACGGTAAGCGCGGATTCACTCAGTACCAGTTTGTCATTCCGTTCGAAAACGGAATGAAGCGGATGCGGGAGATTCTGCAGACCATCCTTTCGTCCGGTGAGCTGCCTTTCCTGAACGTGCTGAAGCGCTTCGGCCGGGAAGGCCTGGGCACGCTGTCGTTTCCTCGTGAAGGCTATACCTTTGCCATCGACTTTCCCATACGCGCCAACACGGTAGCGCTCACTCGCAGGCTCGATGCCATGATTCTCGATGCAGGAGGGCGCATCTATCTCGGCAAGGATTCGTTTGTCGAGCCGCAGACCTTCCGTGCGATGTATCCAGGCAAGGTGGAGCAATTCCTCGCGGTGAAGGAGAAGTACGATCCTGAAGGAGTCTTCACCTCCGATCTTGGCCGCCGTGTGCAGCTGAGCAAGTAAGTTTAGTAAGGCGATTCCGGCCAGGAGTGACGCGGATAGCGGCGCATAAGCTCCCGGCGCACGGTTGGATAAAGTCTCTCCCAGAAGCCTGCAAGATCCGTCGTTGTCTGCACCGCGCGCTGATTTGGCGCGAGCAGATGCAGTACGACGGGTGTCTTTGACGGGCCTATGCGCGGCGTTTCCCGCATGCCGAAGAAGTCCTGCAATCGCGATGCGATCCACGGCGATTTGCCGCTCTCGTAATGAACCTTCGTCGTGCGTCCACCCTGAAGGCGAAGGGTCGCCGGTGCAAGATCCGCAAGGCGAATGCCTGTCTGCTGTTCGATCAGTGGCAGAAGGGTCGCAGCGGCCAGCTTCTTCAATTCAGTAAAGCTGCGAAGACCCGAACTCACCTCGCGCAATAAAGCGGACAGATCGGGTTTCGCGGCCCCAGCAAACTCGATGCGTGCGAGCAGGTTCTCGAGAACTTCGGTATCGACGAAGCGCGCGATGCCTGCTTCAAGAGCGGCATCGGCAAGCATGGCGGCCGCCGCTGAGGGATCGGTGGGTGCGTGACGGGATTCTGAAAGAACGAGCTGATCGTAGACCAGTGAGCTTATTTCGTCCACGCGTTCAGCGGTGCGATGCCAAGCGAGCTCACGTGTTTCGCGAATGTTTTCGGGGAAGAGATCGATCAGCCATTCCGGTTCGATGGGCGCGAAGGCTCTCACCAGCGGCATGGGCTTTTCCTTGCGGTCTTCCGCGTCGATAGCCAGGAGAAACTGCTGTTGCGGGGCGTCGGTTGCAAGCTCCGCCGAGATGCCGCCACTCAGCAGAAGCTGGCGTCCGCTGCGCACGCTGGCTACGCGGTCAGGAAAGCCTGCCAGCAAAGACTTCAGCAGGGCCTCATCATTGTGTTCAGGGGTGCGCGGTGCCCTGGTCAGGCGCAGCAGCTGCGTGAGAACCTGGTGGAAGCGATGGTCCGATGGCGGATGATCGGTGGCCTCGAGAAGATTGCCTGCAAGCAGCTTCGAGCTGAGCAGCGCAACGGCAATGCATGCGCTGTGTGCCGCGCCACGGCTCTTTGCTTCCGTCAGAACTCGCGCCAATCGCGGAGGCAGTGGATACGCAGCGAGTTCCGCTGCGAGATCACCTGAAGCTCCGAGGCGGTCCAGCAGGGCGTCCGCGGCATCGAGCGCAGGTTGGGGAGGCGCGTCGAGCCATGCCAGATCGGGCGCGTTCTCCACATCGAGTACACGCAGGGTCAGCACAAGATTCGCAAGATCGGCACGCAGAATTTCCGGAGTGTCGTGTGCCGGTCTGCGTTGCATGTCTTCTTCCGGAAACAGTCGCACGGCGAGTCCCGGACCTGTTCGCCCGGCACGGCCTGCGCGCTGGCGAACGGACGCCTGGCTGACGCGCCCTATCTCGAGCGTTGGCAGACCGGTCCACGGCGACGTGGTTGCAATGCGTGCAAGCCCGGAATCGATGACCGTGGTGACGCCATCGATGGTGATAGACGATTCGGCAACGTTGGTTGCGAAGATCACTTTGCGCCTCGATCCGGGTGCGAGAGCGCGATCCTGTTCGGCTGGAGGCAGATCGCCATGAAGCGGCAGCAGCTCGAGGTCGAATCGATTGCCGTCCGGCCTGCATGCGGTGATGGCGCGGCGAATCTCCGCAGCTCCGGGCAGAAAGATCAGCGTATGTCCCGCAGTGCGCGTGACGATACTCGCGAGTGCTTGATTGACCTGAGCTTCGAGCGGTGCAGGGGAGTATGGCCGATGCTCGACAGTGAGCGGAAACGCACGGCCTTCCGAACTCAATACCGGGCAATGGCCGAGGAAAGCTGCAATCGGCGAGGTGTCGAGCGTGGCCGACATCACCAGCAGCTTCAGGTCCGGCCGGGTGGTGCGTTGCAGGCGGTAGAGCAGCGCGAGCGCAAGATCGGTATCGAGATGCCTCTCATGGAACTCGTCGAGAATGACCATACCGATGCCGCGAAGTGTGCGATCTGTCTGCAGGCGACGCGTCAGTACGCCTTCGGTGATGAATCGCAGGCGCGTTCGTTCGCTGCCTACCTGTTCGAATCGCACCGTATAGCCGACGGTGTTTCCGGCCTGTTCTCCAAGTTCTTCAGCAACTCTGCGGGCCGCCATTCTTGCGGCGATCCGTCGCGGCTCGAGGACGAGTATCTCACCAACAATATGGGACAGCAACGCCGCAGGCACGCGCGTCGTTTTGCCCGCGCCGGGAGCGGCCTCAAGCACCACGCTGGGAGAGCGAAGGACGGTGGCGACAATCTCTGGGAGCAGCTTATCGATTGGAAGTGAACTGAGGGACACGGGCTATAGAAATTGTATGGCCTCGGGTCGTTGAATGAAGACCGCCGATGAAAATCGTGAGAGCCCCAGCGCGTGGCCGGAAAGACGGACAGACACAGGGCAGTTATTGATTTTTCGTTTGAGTGCCCGGAAAACTCATCAATTCTTCCGCGATCGTTCGCTTAGGGTTCGTGAATGATCGCGGAAGGGCGGTTGTCGAGTCTATAGAGTCGTGGAAAGCGTTACGACTTCTTTGCCTGATTTGCTGTTTGGGCTGGCTCCTTGATGGTGGTCACCAGGTCGAATATCGTCCAGGTGAACTTGTTGTTCGGATCGGTCGCGAGATTGGTGTTATTCAAAGTTGTAGAGGTCTGCGCCGTCTTCTGCCCGGTTGCCCCGAGGCGGCCTTTGAATATCGCGCCGACTGCATTGCCTACGTCTTTCGCTCTCTGGTTGGCGCTGGCTATTTGCGGAGTCGCTTCTCCTGGCAGCTTGGGATACGTGATCTGGTTACAGACGAGGCCACCCGGGCATGGCTTGCCTATCCTTCCCCTCACCTGAAAAATTTCGCTGCCTTTGGACCTGGTAACGATGTGGAAGGTATTGCCATCTGCTCCCACCCCACCGAACCATTGCAGCTTTACAGCTGGGTCCTGATCTGGAGTTTTGATTTGTGATGGATCTTCGGAAAGCAGGGCCAGCGGTTTTCCCGTAGCTGCATCAAGCAGTGTCAGGCTGGAGCCGTTCAGCACGACGAAGTAAGCCTGTCCAGTGCCAGCTATGAACACCGGCGTGTCGCTTGTAACCAGGCTGGTAGCGGCGGAAGGAGGTTTTATCTCCTCGGGTTTGATTGCAGGTGCCGTAGCGATCAGAAAGTCGCCGCCCACATCGTGCATGTCTACTCGTGGCAATTGCGCTTCTTCTTTCTTTTCGGCATAGTCCCGAACATTGTCGGACACGTATTTCGAGAGATCTCCGAAGGTGATGTACCCATCCGCCCCAACCGCCTTGCCTCGAAGCCCTTCCAGCAAGTAGTAGGTAAAGATACCGTGTGAAAGCTCAGGGTCTTCAAAGCTGTAGGATCCGGGTTTGGTCGCGAGCAAGATGGTCATTCCCTCGGAAGCTTTAAAGCTGGCCATGCTGCGCGGCTTGTCTGTATCCCGCGTGCTGCTGTTGGAAGCGCGGCACGCATCGATGAAAATCACGTTGCGCCGCGCTCCACTCTGCTTCATCAGATCCTGGACTTCATCGAGGGGCAAGGCTTCCGTGTCCATGTTGTCGGGATCTGAACCATATGTCATCAGAAAGTTTTTCTCGTTCTTGTCTTCGAAGCCATGACCCATGAAGGCGAAGATGAGTGTGCCCTGTGTCGTGTCACCCAAATACGTCTTCTCATTTGCCAGAGCTTTTCGAACGCCATCGGCGGTGGCTTCGGTGCTGGGCACGAGATGAACACGATACCCCTGGCGCTCAAGCTCCGTCTTGAGCTCGGCGGCGTCGTTGTATGTAAAGCGCAATGAAGCGAGCCCGGAGTTGCGATAGTTCGGAGCAACCAGTATGGCTTCCTTGGTCTCGGCTTCGAAGGAGACCTGCTGAGATTGAGTAAACGTCGGTCTCGCTCCGCCGCGCGCGGTGAGCTGATTGTTGTCCGGCTGGCTGGCGGTTTTGCCTGCGGGCTTCGCGGTTGTCTTGTGTGTCTGGGCATGCAAACCGCACGGTAGAAGGCTTAGCGCCAGCAAACAGCCAGCCAGCCTGTTCATCGTAGAAGGAAGAATGATCTCCATAAATGACCTCCTGATCGACTTCTCGGACGTAGAGTCCAATAGCGTTGATATGACCGGCCCGGTTACAACGGATTCCATCCTGATCCTGCGAGCTATGGGGTGGAACGTACTGAGAAGGATTGGATCGACCAGTTTGCAGGCACCTTCGGCGCTCCACTACCGCCTCTTGTGCCGTCTGTGACGGAGCTGAAGAGCAAGTCAAGCGCGCTCTGGCCCCGTCTGTTTTCGGTGTGACGAACACCGGTCCATTGAAAGGCTCCGGGGTCGAGAGGATCTGCGCTTGCGATGATGAAATAGTTATCGGTGCCGGCAGGTTCGCCGATCTCGAGGTCGAACGGATTTCGAGTAGCAACGATACGGGGCTCGGGTGGGTCCGTTCGTGGAAGAAGATTGCCGACATTGCCGTTGTTCGGGTCGGGAAAAAGGCACGTGGCGTCGCCCGCAGAGTCGATCAGAAAAACGTAAACATAGCGGCGCGAGACACCGCCGGAGTTGGCCGCATCGCTCAACGCCCTGGGGTCGGCCGTAAAGATAAATTTGAAACGCTCGCCGAACTTGAATGGTCCGCTGCCCGCAGGCTGATTGCCTCCGAATTTTTCCATCGACAACAGATAAGGGAAGGATGGATCGCCGCCCGATGGGCCGTTGAGGTTGAGCCAGCCATAGATTCGCGCCAGACGCGTGGCGAGACTTGTCAGCTCATCCGGTGAGGTGGCCCAGTCGGTACGCATGGGTAAGCGATTCCCAGCGGGAGACGCAATCAAAGCATCTTTAAAAATCCAGCTGTACGTGATCTTTCCATTGCGCAGGCTGCCTGCAAGAAGATAGACCGAAGCGGCGGGGTCGGGAACCACATTGACAGCAAGATTCTCTGTGCCGGCGCCGAGCTTGAGAGCAGAAGCTGTCTGACCGTCTACAGGCAGGATCGGCCAAAGGCGAATGTCTGTGGCGGAGGTCAGATGGTTGGCGAGATCGTCATAAGAGGGTGACTTGCCCAGGGCAACCGCACTCCCGGCGCGAGGAAACCGTTCGAGAAAATATCCGCCCGTTCGCCAGTACAGAACATGAGTCGGCGGGCTGGATATCAACGGATCGGAAATGAGCCGCAGATGGCTTTGCTGTGAAAGCTGATCGAGACTCTTCGCTAGTCCCAGGATTGCCGCGGCATCCGGCGCGTCTCTGGTGAAGAAGACCGACAGGACCTGCTGCGGAGGAGCCACCCAGGTTTCAAGACGGAAGAGGTCGCCCGGGTTCACGCGATCGTTCGACGATGCATCCAGAAGGCGCGCTTCTGACCCGCCCAGGGTGACGTCCGTGAGTTCGACTCGTATGGCTGGAGGATTAGTGCGAGCAAGCGTGCAGCCTGTAGCGAGACCGATTGCGGAGCCGCCGCGTAGCTTGAGAGTGCCTGGGCCCGTGATCGACTCCACGGCAACTGTGAGCGACGTTGCCTCGCCAGCGGGCACGCCGAGCAGGCCGCGTGTCTGCCGGCCGCTGCCTCCGCAGATAGGCAGCTGCACGCTCCCTTGGCTTGCCATGATGGATTGAACGCGGGTGCAGATCTGCTCGACGCTCTGGTTCGCGATAGCGGACTGTAACACCTGAGACAGAGCTGCCGTAAAGACGCCATGCGCCAGGTCTTTGCGAGTGCCCGTGGCATCTCTCACCGTAACGGTTATTTCAGCTGCCGGCTGATCTTCACGTGCTGCCCCGAGAAAGAGCATGGATCGACTGGTGGGGTCCCGATATTTCTGCCCGGTCGACGGATCGATGTCGGGTGGATCGTTGACCGGATTTGGACCGGGTGGAAGATAGCGAACCTTGCCACTGCTGTTCCATGCGCCTCGGGACATGCCGCCGCTATGGCAGCTGTCGAGAATGACTGTCAGTTGAACATGCTTATCCAGAGCAGCGCGGTAAAGACGGCTCATCTCTTTGTCGCGGATATCCGGAGCTCCGGATTCGGAGTCAGCAGGGACAATCGTCTGATCGAACTGGCCGGCCTCATCGGAAGCCGTGTTGTGTACCTGGGAGCCGTGGCCTGCATAGTAGAAAAGGCTTACGTCGTTTGCGGACGCACTGTCCACCAGGTGCGACCTGAACTCCTGCAGGATACGTGCGCGTGTGGCGTCACCGTTAGTGAGAAAGACAATATCCGCAGAAGTGAAACCGTAGCGATCCTTTAGAATCTGGTTCATTAACTGGGCGTCATTCACGGCTCCGTCGAGATTGGAGAATCTGCTTCCACGCCTTAATGACGCAGATGCCGTGACGTGGGCGCCTCCGATGGATTCGTCTTCGTAGAGGGAACTTTGGGAAGCGTAGACGTACTTGTCGATGCCTATCACCAGTGCGCGCCGGCGTGCATCCGTCGCGGCCCACGCGAAAGGCAGTGAAGGGCTCAATAAACTGAGTGCAGTAAGTTCGATGACAGCGCGACGTGTAAGCACTGCAGCTCCTTATTGGGTCAGAAACCAGGTGAGGGCGCTATCGACATAACTGACCGTCGGTCCCCAGGTTTGTACGACATCACCCTTGAACACAGCACGCCCGTAAAATGTCGTATTTCCGCAGCCGACATTGCCATACATGTCGTCCCATGGAGCGATCGTGCCGCGGAAGCCGCCGTCGGTGTAAATGTCGATAGACCAGGGTGTGCGGTTATCGACGTGTATGCGGCAGGCGCTTTCCCGCGTCTGCTCGCCACCTTTTGCCGCAGGCGCCGGAATCACATTGTAGGGGTCGTTGAGAGCGCGACCATGTTTGATGTTTTCATCCGGAGCGTCCAGCTCTCCTCGACTCTTCGCAGCCTTCGTGGTCACGGTCTTCGGATGATCCTGCCCAGGAGCAGGCCGCAAAGCGAAGCAGGTTAACAGGCTTACCCCAAGCACCAATGTGCGATGCATAACGCGAGTCTTCATAAAGATCCCTGGATCTCCGCATGTTGGCAGGCCTTATGTCCAGCTAAGGCGATGACACACAGTGCAACCGCAACCTTTCATAGCAATGGGCTGGCGCTAAGGCCAGAGAAATAGTTTCGGCAATAACTAGCCAATTGGATTTTGGGGCCGGGAGAAGCGATCTTCGAGCGGGGGCGGCAAGCGGATCGTACCGATTTATACAACGATCATCCGGCCACTTGGCAAGTAGTTTTCTGAAAATTTGAAGATTATTTTGGCGCGAAGTACAAATGCCGCATCTTAGCGGCACTACTGAGCTATAGTCACTGCTCGGTAATTACTATATTGGAAACTAGTATCCTAGTTAGCCTTTCATTGTCGCGATATGCGAAATACAAATATTTACGGGATGGAGTTATATATGTAATGCCATCGTCGATTCCGGAATTCGTATGCCACCTGTCGGCATATCCATTTAAATTCTTTTGGCTGTTTTCGCGCGGTCGCGTTTTCCTATGCGGCGGTTGCTCTCTGACTAGATCTCGAAGACATTGTGCCGCATGCGGGTTCCGCGCAGGTATCGTATCCATCCCGGCCATCGAGGTTTTATTGGATCGTGTGCAGCGAAGCTGCTTATCATGGAAGCAATCATGTGTTTTTCTGCGACAGCGAACTTTGTAGGGAGCGGTGTACTCGGTGCTCTTGGTGTGGCGACGATGCTGCACGTGAAGCATCGCCGGGAGCTGATGTTTGCCTCTCTTCCGCTTCTGTTTGCACTGCACCAGTTCACCGAAGGCTTCGTATGGCTCGGTGCCAATGGGATCCTTTCGCCAGCGGTCGAGCATGGCGCCGGCGCCGCTTTCATGTTGTACGCGCAAGGATTATTGCCGGCGCTGATTCCCCTGAGCGTGATGCTCTTCGAACGCACGGCGAAGCGGAGGCGGATGATGCTGCCGTTCGTGATTCTTGGGTTCGGGCTCACGCTGTACACGCTCTGGGCGCTTGCGGCCTTTCCGACGCAGGTGTTGGAGCAGCAACATAGCATCGTGTACATCAACCAGGCTACGAACTACACGACGGTCGCGGTCCTTTATGTGATTGCGACATGCGGGTCGTTATTTGCATCGGAGAACTTGGACATGATCCTGTTTGGGACGGCGAACGTGGTGATCCTGCTGATTGTGATGGCAGTAAAACGCTACGCATTCACGTCGGTATGGTGCGCGTATGCGGCGGTGGCGAGCGTAATCATACTGGCATACTTCTGGAGAAGCCGGAAGGTTCGCCCGTTGCAATATGTAGGGCAGATATAAGATCCAGGCCGGTTATCTTCTCGAAGATCTTCCCAGGGATGCCATGCCTTGGAAGCCTTTCGGCAGGCTGGCCGGATTGATGATGCGTAGAACCCTGCGTTCGTATCGCGCTGTCGATAACCTCGGTCAATCGGTGATCAATCGTTTTCGAACGTTCGGTTCGTTCCTTGGCTCAATCTCACCACGGCGCCCGGCGCTTCGACGAGCTCTGACGTAGGCGTCCATTGTGAACAGCGCACCTCAAATTTTGATGTTTTCAATGCGATTCCCGGCGCTCTAAACGGCGCGGCCATAATGTCAGCCCCGAGGCGCATCTAACCGCATTTGTGAATAGGAAGTGGGGCGTGGGAGACCAGGGCAAAGGGAAATGGGTCCGGTTCGGCAATTCGACGGTCATCCGATGGCTCCGTGGAGCGATGGTATGGGCACTGCCGGTGGTGTGCCTTGTAGCGCACGCGCAGCAGCAGAAGACTGCTCCTGCTGGGTCCGCAAGAAGCCAGGCACCGAAAACTGCTCCGGAGACCGCTGCAATTCTTTCGTCGTACGAGGGGCAGAAGGTGACCGGCATCCAGATCGCCGGCCAGCCGGAGGCCAAGACCAGCGATTACGCGTCCCTGTTCGTTCAGCATGAGGGTGAACCGTTTGCCGTGCAGAAAGTGCAGCAAACCGTAGATGCTCTCAAGGCGACCGGAAAATTCAAAGAGGTTCAGATTCAGGTCGACCCGGAGGCCCAGGGCGTTCGGGTTCTCTTTGTGCTTGAGCCTGCCACCTACTTCGGAATTTTCACGTTCCCAGGCGCGGAGCAGTTCGCATACTCACGCCTCATTCAAATCTCAAATTTCCCACCGCAGGCTCCCTTCAATGCAGACGACATCGCGGTCGACAGGGATAATCTGCTGAACTTCTTCCGGCAGGAGGGGTACTTCCAGGCAACGGTAACTCCCGAGGTCCAGCTTGACACGGCGCATGGGCTTGCCAACGTGCTCTTCCGGACCGACCTGAAGAAGAAAGCAAAGTTCGGACAGGTGGACATCGCCGGTGTTTCGCCCGCGCAGGCATCCAGCCTCGATGATCGACTGAAGACCCTTGGGGCACGTTTGCGCGGATCGGCGATACGTCCCGGTAAGACCTATCATCACGGCACTTTGAATAAGGCGAACACCTTCCTGCAGAACAGGCTGGTCAAGGAGAACCATCTCTCGGCTCGCGTCCAGATGCAGGGAGCAGAGTACAACGCCGAGACGAATCGCGCAGATATTCATTTCGATATACACGAGGGTCCGCCTATCAAGGTGGATATCGAAGGCGCTCACTTATGGAGCTGGTCGAAGAAGTCGCTCCTGCCCATGTACCAGGGAGTCGGCGTGGATCCGGAATCGGTGCAGGAGGGGCAGCAGGCACTCACCTCCTACTTCCAGGGCAAAGGCTACTTCGACGTGGCGGTCAGCTCACAGTTCAGCCGCAAGCCGAACCACGGCGAAATCACCATCCTGTACAAGATCGAGAAGAAGGACAAGCACAAGGTTACGTCGGTTCGTGTCGCGGGAAACAAGGCGATGCCGGATAAGGATCTTATGCCGCGCGTTACCGTGCAGAAAGCGCACTTCTATTCACACGGCAGCTACAGCGAAAAGCTGGTGCGCGGCAGCGTGAACAATCTCGAAGCCCTGTATAAGTCCGAGGGGTTCAGCAATGTGAAGGTCGTGCCTAAGGTGACGCGCCAGTCGGGAAATGTTCTGGTGGCGTTCGACGTAACCGAAGGCCCGCGCGACATCGTCAATACGCTGCGTATCGAGGGAGCCGATACTTTTCCCGAGGCCCAGTTTGCTCCGAATGGTCTGAAGCTGGCGCCGGGCAAACCGTATTCACAACGCTTCGTGGAAGATGATCGCGCCAACATCGTTGCTCATTATCTGCAGGCAGGGTATCTGACTTCAAATTTCCGGCAGACAGCCGCGGTGGTGTCCAAGTCGGACCCGCACCACATCGACGTGGTCTATCACATCTATGAAGGTCCTAGAGTATTTACCGGAGATGTAATCACCATGGGACGCGTTCATACGCAGCAGAAGCTTATCGACCGCGACGTGAATCCGTACATCCAACCGGCTCAGCCGCTAACCGAAGGCCACCTGCTTACAGCGGAGAGTTCCTTGTACGATCACACCGGGGTATTCGACTGGGCCGAGATCGATCCGCGCCGCCAGATCACGACCCAGAACAAGGAAGATGTACTGGTCAAGGTACACGAGGCTAAGAAGAACCAGATCACTTACGGCTTCGGATTCGAACTGATCAATCGCGGAGGCAGTATTCCCAGCGGCACCGTGGCGCTGCCCAATCTCCCGCCCGTCGGTTTGCCCTCATCGTATCGAACGAATCAGCAGACGTTCTACGGTCCGCGTGGAACCTTCCAGTACACCCGAAACAACTTTCGCGGCAAGGGAGAATCGCTTTCATTCACTGCCTTCGCCGGACGCCTGGACCAGCGTCTCGCCGCTTACTATATTGATCCCAACCTGCGGTGGTCTCTTTGGAAATCGACTTTTGCTGTCTCGGGTGAACGCGACGAGGAGAACCCCATCTACTCATCGCAGCAGGAGTTGGGTAGCTACCAGATTCAGCGCACGCTGGACAAGAAGAAGACGAATACTCTTTTCCTGCGTTACAGCTTCAGCAAAACCAAGTTGACGCGCGTGGAAATCGATGCGCTGGTGCCTGAGGAAGACCGCAACGTGCGTCTTTCGACGATTGCCGCAAATCTCACGCATGACACCCGCGACAACGCGCTCGACGCGCATAAGGGCATGCTCGACAGCATCGAGGTTGACTACAACGCACCCAAGCTCGGCTCCTCGGTGGACTTTGCCAAGCTCACTGCGCAGGCCGCGTACTACAAGCCGATTTTCCATCAACCCAATTTGATCTGGGCGAACAGTGTCCGTATCGGTCTGGCACAACCGGTTGCGGGAAGCCGCGTTCCGCTGAGTGAGAAGTTCTTTACCGGTGGTGGAAACACGTTGCGCGGCTTTCCTCTCGATGGCGCGGGCCCTCAGCAGGCGGTTTGCCTTGGAGATACGGGCAACAGTGTAGATTGCGATACGAACCCGAACGCATCACGCATCAATGTCCCAACGGGTGGCGATGAGCTTCTGCTGATCAACTCCGAGCTTCGCTTTCCACTGGGAATCAAGAAGGGGTTGGGTATGGCTGCCTTCTACGATGGCGGCAATGTCTTTTCGACCGTTGGATTTCACGACTTCACCTCGTTGTACTCGAACAACGTCGGGCTTGGCCTGCGCTATGCCACGCCTGTCGGGCCGGTGCGTGTTGATCTGGGACGCAATCTGAATCCCATACCGGGCATCAACGCGACACAGTACTTCATCAGCATTGGACAGGCATTCTAACGGGGGCAACGGTGGCTACGGACGAGACAACGGAACCGAATCCGGAGAAGGAATCAACACATCACAGGCGGCTGGCCATACGCGTTGCCGCATGGCTGGCAGGCGCGTTGGTGGTGTTGTTGCTGATCTCCGCGCTCGCAGTTGAAGTCCTTCTGCACAACACACGGTTTCACAACTATGTGCTGGCGACCGTGGAGAAGAAGGCATCCGAAACGCTGGGCACAGAGGTTCACCTTCAGAACTTCGCGCTGAATCTCTCCAGTCTCAGTCTCGATCTTTACGGTCTTCGCGTTAACGGTGCAGCGCCTTATCCGAATCCTCCGTTGCTCGAGGTGGATCACGCCGAAGCCGGCGTGCGCGTTATCTCGTTCCTGCAGCGTAAGTGGTACGTCGATGGCATTCGCATCGACCACCCCATCGTCCGCATTTATGTGGATGCGAAGGGCGTGTCGAATATTCCGACGATCAAGAGCAGTGGTAAGAGCAGCAGCAACACCAGTGTTTTCGACCTGGGTATTCGCCATGCCGTGTTGGACAAGGGAGAGGTCTACTACAACGATCGCAAGAGCGTGCTTTCGGCGGACCTGCGCGAAGTTGATTTTCGCGCCTCGTTCGACCCTTCACTCACGAAGTATACGGGGAGCCTTTCATATAGCGATGGACATCTGCTTTCGGGTACCTTCCGTCCGATTCCACATAACCTTTCAGCCCAGTTCGACGCGACGCCGACTGCCTTCCATCTGACAAACGCGAAGTTGACCAGCGGTGCCTCGCAGGTCACGCTCACCGCTACGGTGCAGAACTACTCCAACCCTCTCGTGCAGGCGCATTACGATGCATCTGTGGACGGGGCCGAGGTGCGGGAGATCCTCAAGATCGCCACGATTCCGACCGGAGTCGTTCATGCGACAGGTTCAGCGCAGTACGCTGCCGTGCCGAATCAACCTGCTCTGAATGCGGTGACGCTACAGGGAGATGTGAACAGCAGCCAGCTTGACGTGCGCACTCCATCGCTGCGAACGCAGATTCGCAATATCGCGGGACACTACTCGCTTGCGCAGGGCAACGTCACGTTGCAGGACTTCAAAGCGGGCCTGCTTGGAGGTGTGCTCACCGCGCAGGGCGAGATGGACGATCTGGCAGGGAACACTCATTCCAAAGTAAGCGCAGGTTTGCGCGGTATTTCAGTGGCAGATCTGAAGCGAACCTTCGCGCCGGCCGCATTGCCGAAAAGCGTGGTCGTCAGCGGGGGAGTCAACGCGCAGGCGACGGCGACATGGGGCAAAACATTCGACGATCTGGTAGCGAAGGCTGATGCCAGCATGCACAGCAACGTGGCCGGCCGAAACCCGGATGGCTCTGCAGCCCAATCCATCCCTGTCGAGAGCGCTCTCCATGGCGTCTACACGGGAAAGACCCAGGAGGTAGTACTTGCGAACAGTTATCTGCGTACGCCCGCAACCAACCTGTCGCTCAATGGAAAAGTCAGCAATCACTCAAGCCTGAATGTGAAACTGCAGGCAAACGACCTGCACGAGTTCGAGACGATATCGATGTTGTTCCGCACGCCCTCGCCGGGGCATCCAGTGACTGCACTCGGGCTTGCCGGAACAGCGAGCTTTCAAGGCACGGTACGCGGTACAACAGCCGCCCCTCGGTTGCAGGGAGTCCTGACCGCTTCCAACGCGCACATCAGCGGTTCCACGGTGAAGGTGTTGCACACGAATGTGGATGTGAGTCCGTCTTACGCGAGCCTGCAGAATGCGGACCTGGAACTGTTGCCCCGAGGAAAGCTTGCCTTCAACGCGAGCACGGAGCTTCACAAGTGGTCTTTCTTGAAATCCAGCGAAGTCCAGGTGGACCTCACCGCTTCGCAGCTCGATATCGCCCAGCTTCAGAGCCTTGCGGGCCAGCAATATCCCGTCACCGGAGTACTGAACGCGAATGTGAAGCTGCACGGCACTCAATTGAACCCGGTTGGGAATGGAGACGTATCTGTTACGAATCTCGTCGCCTACCAGGAGCCGGTAAAGTCTGTGCATCTGACGTTCGCGGGCACCGGCGAAGAAGTTCAGAGCAATCTTGCTGTCGACCTGCCCGCCGGCTCCGTGACGGGATCGGCGACTGTGCGTCCGCAGCAGCGAACTTATACGGCGCAACTGCATTCGACTGGAATTCATCTCGACCAATTGCAGGCGCTAAAAAGCAGGAATCTGAGTGCGAACGGCGTTGTTGCACTCCAGGCGACCGGGCAGGGAAGCTTCGACAATCCGCAGCTTGACGCTACGCTGACCATTCCCCAGCTCGTGATCCAGAACCAGACTGTTCAGTCTCTAAACCTGAAGATGAATCTGGCCGATCACGTAGCAAATGCAAATCTCTCCACGTCTGCCATCGGAACCGGAATCCAGGGACAAGCCCGCGTCGAGCTCACCGGCGACTACATGACGGATGCGAAGATCGACACGCAGAGTATTCCTTTACAGCCGCTGGTGGCTACCTACGCGCCCGATCAGGCTGGAGATGTCACCGGACAGACCGAAGTTCATGCGACGCTGCACGGCCCGCTCAAGAATAAGAGTTTGCTCGAAGCCCACGTCACCATCCCCGTTCTGAAGGTCGGCTACACCGACAATATTCAGCTTGCAGCCACGGCTCCGATTAAGGTCGATTACAAGAACAATGTCATCCAGGTCCAGCGTTCCGCCATTCAGGGAACCGACACGAATCTCCAATTTGGAGGAACGATCCCCACAAGCGGCAACGGCCCCATGTCGCTCATGCTGCTGGGAACGGTCGACCTGAAGCTGGCGCAGCTCTTCGAGCCCGATATCCGCAGCGGCGGCCAGCTCAAGTTCAACATCAACTCCAATGGCCCCGTGAATGCATCGGACATTGGCGGCGAGATTGACATCGTAAACGCCAGCTACTCCTCGGCCGATCTTCCGGTTGGTCTGCAAAGAGGAAACGGAGTCCTCACCCTCACCAAAGACCGTCTGAACGTGTCGCGGTTCGAAGGAACGGTGGGTGGCGGCAAGGTCACTGCTCAGGGCGGTGTTGTGTACCGCCCCAATGTGCAGTTCGATCTGGGTGTTTCAGCACAGGGAGTGCGTGCACTCTACCCTCAGGGCATGCGTGAGAGTGTCGATGCCAGTCTGAGGCTGACAGGCTCAACCGACAATGCGCTGCTCGGTGGGAACGTCAGTCTTACCGAGATCTCGTTTACTCCCGCCTTTGACCTCACCAGCTTTATCAACCAGTTTTCAGGTGGCATTTCTGCACCTCCTTCACCCGGATTCAGTCAGAACCTGCAACTGAATATTGGAGTGCACTCCACCAACGACATCGAGCTCGTGAGCCGAACGCTAAGCATTGGAGGCTCGGCGAACCTGCAGGTACGAGGCACTGCATCGCAGCCTGTGATCCTGGGCCGTGTGAACCTCACTAACGGAGACCTGATTCTCAACGGAGACAGATTTGTGCTCGACGGCGGTACGATTCAGTTCGTCAATCCGTCGGAGACGGAGCCGGTCGTGAACGTCTCGTTGAATACCACCATCCAGCAATACAACATCTTCCTGCGCTTCCAGGGGCCGGTCGCGCAGCTTCACACGGAATACAGCTCCGACCCTGCGCTTCCTTCGGCGGACATCATTAACCTGCTTGCTTTCGGCAATACGACTGAGGCCAACTCGGCGAATCCTTCGACGCCCGCGAATCAGGCAGCCGAGTCACTGGTCGCCTCGCAGGTCAGCAGCCAGGTCACGAGCCGCATTTCGAAGGTGGCCGGTATATCGCAACTCTCCATCAATCCGGTTCTGCAGGGCGGCAGCAACCAGGGGCCTCCTGGCGCCAATATCACCATTCAGCAGCGTGTGACCGGAAACCTGTTTGTGACATTTACCAGCAATGTCGCTTCAACGCAGAACCAGACAATTCAGGGGCAGTACCAGATCTCGCCGCGTGTGGCTGTAAGTGCGACACGAGACCAGAATGGCGGCTTCGCCTTCGATACGCTCATCAAGAAAAACTGGTGATCCACGGATTACCGTACTTTGCGTTATGCGATGAATCGGTCTGACCTGTTCTGTATCTCCATCTTTCGCATAACAAAAGATGGCCGGCACTTGGGTGTGCCGGCCATTCCAAACCATTAGATGGAACATCGGTTTAGAAGCTGAGTTTCAGACCGCCTTGCATTACGCGAGCAGGGATGACGCCAATCGAAGTGATTTGGCCAAAGTTCGCATCACCTGCGTTCGAGTCTGGCTGCCCGAAGCTCGGATGGTTGAACGCATTGAACATCTCCCAGCGGAACTGGAGCTTATAGCGCTCCCTGTAGTCCCAGTTCTTGATGATCGCCGCGTCCATCGTGCGGATCGGTGGCTCGTGATATGCGAACTTCGGAGAGTCTCCCGGAGTACCAGCCGCGTTAGGAGTGAATGCTGCGGGGTTGATGTAGTGGTTCAGCCAGTTCGATTTGCCACCCCTGCGAATTCCAGGATCAACCCCCGGGACGACATCGGCGCGATCCTGTCCGACCAGGAATCCGGAGTTGTTATTGCCTTGTCCGCCATTCATGGTGAACGGTGCTCCGGACTGGGCCGTGAACAGGCCGCTTAACTCCCACCCACCCAGAACGTTCTTGATCAGCGGGTTGGTGTGCTCAAGCTTCGGTGCCTGATAGATGAAGTTGGTCACCGAAACGATTGGATAGTTCAGGCTCGAAAGACCGTAGTCGTGATGGATGTCGAAGGGATCACTTACGCTCGATTCAAACTGAGGATCGCCCGAGCCGCCCACGTCTGTCGTGCGCGACCAGGTGAAGTTGGACTGAACCTGGAAACCGTAAGAAAGACGCTTTTCCAGACCGACCTGCAGTGAGGAGTAGTGCGACGTTCCGCCGTCCTGCACCTGTTTGATATTGCTGAAGTTGGTGTAGAGGTAACGCTGTCCGAAGAGGGGCGAGTTGGGATTGTTGTTGCCCGGGTTCTGCTCCACCGTCGTCGCCTGGTGAAAAGACTCCGCTCCAACATAGGCCATGTGCAGCGCCAGCGTCTTGCCAAACTGTTGCTCGATCGAAAGGTTCCAGCTCTGTGTAATGCCCAGCTTGTAGTTTGAGGCGAAGACAGCGGGAAGGCTGATGGGCGTGGTAAAGGTCACAGTGCTCGGCGGAACGTACGTCGGCGTCGAGAACGGCGGGAAGGGGCTCTTGCCGCCGGTAGCAGCAAAACCGGCCCACGGGGTGTCGAAAGCTAGAGGCACACCGGGAACAACCTGACCTGCGTCAGTTTGCGTAGTGCTTGTTCCTGTCAGCTGATAGCTGGGAGCAAAAGGAGCAGCGTCCCACACGCCGTTATAGAAGGCGTCTTCGAGCGGTGTTGTGAACATGCCGAACCCGGCGCGGATGACGGTATCCGGACGGGTCTGCCATGCCACGCCGATGCGCGGCTCGAAGTAACCGTAAGTCGTCGGCATCAGGCCGGCATTCAGGCCTTTGTCGCCAGGGAAGATCAGACCCTGAGGAGCGCCCGGAAAGCGGGTGCTCTGCTGTCCCGGTACGAAAGCCGCACCGCGTCCGTCGACAACGTTTACAGGAAAGTTCGGGTCCCAGCGGAGCCCGGCAGTAAGGGTCACTGTGGGACGGAACTTGTACTGATCCTGGGCGTATAGACCGACCATCCATCCATGGGTCGTTCCGCTTTCACCAGCTCCCTGCGACAGGGTGTACTCGTCGCCCAGCAGGAAGTCCGAGAGGGCATTGTTGGTGTACTGGCCATTGAAGCTGACGTTCGGGTTCTGGCTTCCGCCATAGAGTTCGTGGCCCCTGCGGTGCATCAGGTCCGTACCGGCGACCAGGGTGTGGCGGCCGAGTGTCTTGGTAAGCGTTTCAGTCAGCCACCACGCCCGGCGTGTGGTGTCGTTCGGTGTACCGCCGGAGAAGGCGGAGAAGCCCTGGCCGCCGCCATACAGGCTGTTGCCGTCAAAGGCGGAAAGGCCGCTGATGTTGCAGGCGGTGGGAGGGTCGTTGACCGCGATGAACTCTGACAGGCAGATCGGGTTGCCGTTCGCGTCCCGTTCCGTCGTGCCAGTCTGGAAGTCGAGCGAAGCGAAAGAGAGCGTGACGCTGTTCAGCAGCGACGGTGTGATGGTCCACGTGTGGTTCGCCACTTCGTTGACATAGATGCCGTGCTGGCCTTCAACACCGGCGAGGATGTTGCCCGGAATCGTCGCTCCCGGAAGATCGTAAGTGTAAGTGAAGCTACGCAGGAATACGCGTTGGCTGGCGTTGATGTTGTAATCCAGGCGGGCTGTGCCTTCGTCATAATTTGAGCGGGACGCCGGATTCACGAAGTTCGTCAGGCCGGTTGCGGGGGCCTGTCCAAGCGGCAGCAGCGCGGCAAGCTTCACAGCTCCCGGGCTGAAAAGGGAAGGATCGACCTGGTTGGGAACGCCGTTGACTGTCTTGAATGGCCCGGTCAATGTGACTGGAACCGCGCTGAAGTCGCCGCGCAACATCGCCGCTGTCGGCGTGTAGGTCGAGTTGGTCGAAGAGGTCAGAGACTGCCGGGTTCCCTGGTAGTTGGCAAAGAAGAAGAGCTTGTCCTTGATTACCGGTCCTCCGACGTAGCCGCCGAACTGGTTTCGCTTCAGGGGATCCACCGCACCGGTGAAGTAGTTGCCAGCATTTAAGGCGCTGTTGCGGATGAATTCGAAGGCTCCGCCGTGAAAGCTGTTAGTACCGCTCTTGGTCTGGATGCTGACGACTGCGCTGGGTGCGAAGCCGTAGCGGGCATCGAAGTTGTTCGAGATGACGCGGAACTCCTGCGTCGCGTCGGCATTCGGGAACGGGGCGGCGAGCAGTTCGTACATGTCCATATTGCCGACACCGTCAAGCAGATACCAGGTGCTGCCCTGGCGCTGGCCGCCGGCCGATGCACCGGACTCCGTCGGGAAGGAATTGTTGCCCGGCGTTGTTCCCGCCTGGGACTGCAACTCGTTCGTAACGCCGCCCGAGAGGAATACCAGGCTCGATGGGTCACGGCCATTCAGAGGAAGTTCTTTGACTGCGTCTTCTTCGATCACCTGGCTGATTTCGGCCGTGGTGGCGTTGATGATCTCGGCTCCACCCTGAACGGTGATCGTTTCACTGGCGCTTCCGGTTTGCAGGGAGACATTCAGCGTCGCCTCCTGTCCGACGGTCAGCTTGATCCCGCTCTGAACCCGCTTTGTGAATCCATCGGCGACAGCGGTCAGGGAGTACTCGCCCGGAGGTAGATTCGACACCGAGAAGACGCCCTGGTCGTTCGACTTGGTCTGCAGGGTTAGATTGGTGCCGGTGTTTTGAACGGTGACGCTCGCATTGGGAACAACTGCTCCGCTGGCGTCTGTGATCGAACCCGAAAGTTTCGCGCCTGTGGTCTGGGCGATGGCGCCCTTGCCGAGTGACAGGACAACACAGAGAAGCAGGAGGCAAACTCGCAGCACTGTCTTCCTCATTACGTGGTTCCTTTCCAATTTCTGGTCTCCAAAATTCAATATTTCGTAATCTGCCAACGCTATATAATGACTTATTCGAGGGAATGGGCTGCTCGGTTGCAGTACTTAACGCCTTAAGATTGACACCACTCGGCAGGTGCTTCGACAGTTGGGCGCCAATTATTCTGTACGTTCAGCTTTGGCGGGACTATAGTCAGCCCCTTTGCCGTGAATCAAGCAGTTTCACTGTCAAGGAGTTCGCTTCACCGTGAAACGGTGAATTCAGGCCGGAATATCAAGAGATTATGGAAGCTCAGCGCAGGCGGAGCACAGTAGCGGTGACAGTGCTCAGAGCGGTTCCGGAATTACGCTATTCATTTCTAGTTCAGGACGCGGTATGCGATTACGCGTTCCTGCGGAGCATTTCCGCCGATGCTCGCGGTCTCCAGAAGTACCTCAAAGTGAGGCATGTGAGCAGGGGATCCACCGATCTTCTGAGCAAATTCGCGAAAGGCCTCCTGGTTGAACAGGAAGTCAGCGGCGGACTCGGTTCCCGCCATACCGGATCCCTCGAAGAGAAGCGCGTCACCGGTACCGCCGACACCGTTCAGGAAGGCCAGTACGCCATAGCTGTGGTGGACGCCGTCCGGGCCTGTCTCTTCATAACTGGCCGGCTCGCCCTTCTGCGGAGATTTGTTCTGAACATATCCGCGCGAGGCCTTCCAGTCGTAATTCACCATGAAGTTGAGCTGGTTTTCAAAGAGGCTGACCCAGGGATTCGCGCCGATTCCGCCAATCAGGATGACATTCCGGCTTTTCAGGTCGTCGATCCGAACGTCTCGCGCATACCTGGTCTCGGGGTGCACCGGCATGGCCTCGGGAACTCTCGCAATGCGCATCGCCAGGCTGAGATCGGCCATGCTGGTATATTGGTGAGAGTTAAGCCAGCTTGCCGAGAGAGGAACCGGTCCGTTCGACTTGGTCACGACGGACTGGCCGGAGCTGGCCTGCAGTTTCTCCAGATAGCTGCCGCTCAGGTAGTCGTCCAGCGAAACCTGAGATCTGGTTAATTCCTGTACCAGGACCAGTGCGTCGTCGGAACTTACGATCAGTGCCTCGCGATCAGGTGTAAAAATCCGGGACCAGACAGCTCCTGCGGGTCCCTTGGAGCTTGTATCAGGAGATCGGCGAAGCGTCAGGTCCGCAACCAGGGCGGCGAGCAGAAGAACAGCCACAGCCCATCCCGCAAAGGACGAAACTGACCGTCCCTTTTTTGCCGGTTCATCTGGCTGGCTAACCGGAGTGACCAGCGTAGGGATCGATACCGGAAGAGTTGCAGCCACAGGTGGTGCTGCAGGGGGTTCGACCATTGCCGCAGGCGTATCGACCGGCAGATTCCTCTGGAAGACCGGGACATAGCCGCCTTTTGGGATAGACACGCGCAGCGGAGCGTTTGGCCGCTCGTGCTCGAAGTATTCGTCCAGTTTCTGCCTGAGCAACCGGGCCTGAGACCGTACGATGCTGTCGTCCGCTGCCTGGTAAGAGGGCGACCGGCTGAATACGTGCACGCCGATCTGCTGCTCGTTGACGCGGTCCGATCTGCCTTCGAGTGTCTCCTGACATATATATGTCAGAAAGCTCGAGAGCCGGGATGCCTTGGCAAAGGTCCGGGACGCGAGAATTTCTTCAACCAGCTTCCATCGCTCGTCGTCTCGATAGGAGCCAGGAGAGACAGGCGCGTTCGAGTTTGAAGATGACGGCAAAGGACGCGGGAAACCTCGTGAGAGATGGCTCAATGATACAAGACGCATCCGCGAAGAGATCGTCTCGCTTTTCACCGGAACCTCATCTGCATTGAATGGCCTGCTCTTTGACCGTCAAACCTCCGGTTGCACGGTGAAATGCCTTGCTACTTCGTTGCACGGCTGGCCATACTACGGCAATCCAATCAGATAGAGAGACTTACCAGGCCAGATGTGGACGCGGAGACAGTTCTTAGGAAGATCCTGCACGGGGGTCGCGGCTGCGGCTCTCGGTGTTTCCGAAGCACCGGCCTTCCAGGCGTCACAGATACAGTCGAACCCGGAGCCCGAGCGCCTTTCTCCGGCCGATGCCGCACGCGGCGTGCTCGAGCGTCAGCTGGGCAAACGGGCCGCGGAGTTTCACCTCAGATCTATCTCCTATAGCTCCGATGGGCACGAGGCCTACCAACTGCGGGCGCAGGGTGGCACCGTCGAGGTTGCCGGAACCAGCGCAGTCGCGATCTGCCGGGGCGTCTACAGCTATCTGCGTGACCGCTGCGGAGCAATGATCACATGGAGCGGCTCCCATCTGGATCTGCCGGCCCGCCTGCCCGATCAGGAGAAGATCGAGGTCGCCTGCCCCTACCGGTACGTGCAATATCTCAACCCCTGCACCTACGGCTACACCATGGCTTTCTGGGACTGGTCACGATGGGAACGTGAGCTCGACTGGATGGCGCTCCATGGAATCAACATGCCGCTCGCGATGGAGGGGCAGGAGTACGTCTGGCAAAAAGTGTGGGCCTCGTTCGGGCTCTCACAGGCTGAGATCGACGCCTTCGGCACGGGGCCGGCGCAGCTGCCCTGGCACCGCATGGGCAACATCAACCGCTTCGATGGCCCGCTGTCACAGCACTGGATCGAGCAGCACAAGCTGCTGCAGCGGAAGATCCTGGACCGGATGCGTTCGCTGGGCATGAAACCTGTGGCGCCCGCCTTCGCCGGGTTCGTACCGCAGGGTTTTCTTCGCGTCCATCCCGAGGCTGAAACCTTCACCCTTCTCTGGCTTCCGAAGGAGTTTGCCACCATCCCGCGCGATACGCGCACCTTTATCCTGCATCCCCGGCAGGAGGAGCTTTACCGCGAGATTGGCCGCCGATTCATCGAGACCTACAAGCAGACCTATGGGGAGGTCCAGTATTACCTCGCCGATACCTTCAACGAACTAGCCGTTCCAGTCACGGAGGACCACCGTTACGAGGACCTGGAACAGTTCGGAAAGACCGTTTACTCAGGCATCCGGGCCGGAGACCCGAACGGCACATGGGTCATGCAGGGATGGCTTTTTGTTTTTGATCCCTTCTGGGACCCCGCATCGGTCGAAGCTTTGCTCAGGGGCGTTCCTGACGATCGCATGCTGATCCTGGATTACTCGAATGACCTCACTCCGGGGCTTCGCGACAAGTACGCGCCCAGCCCCTGGAAGCGTTTTCATGCCTTTTATGGCAAGCAGTGGGCGAATGGCATGGCCCATACCTTTGGCGGAAATAACAACGTCAAGGGCAATCTGGCACTCATGGCGTCGGAGCCTGCGGCAGTGCTGGCCAGCCAGGAGAAGGGAAATCTCGTCGGCTGGAGTATGTGCCCCGAAGGCATCGAGACAAACGAAGTCGTCTACGAGCTAATGACCGATGCCAGCTGGCGGCAGGAACCCATCAATCTCGACACATGGATCCCTGCCTACTGTACCTCGCGTTATGGAGCCTGCCCACCGGCGATGCGCGAGGCGTGGCAGCTTCTGCTCAAGAGCGCGTACGGCGCCCATATCTGGATGACCAAGCAGGCATGGCAGGGCGAACCCAGTCTTTCTCCAACCGCGGCTTCAGTCGACTCTGGCGAGGACTACAAAAAGGCAGTGACACTTTTTCTCTCCTGCGCCTCACAACTCGGTGACGCCCCGTTATACCGGAACGATCTCATCGAATTTGTCGGCCAGGCAGCCGGGGGCTTTGCGGACGCACAACTCGCCGAGGCCACGCAGGCAATTCGCGGAAAAGAGCTCAGCACTGCGAAGTATCACGCTGCTGCGGCGTTGAAGATGCTCGATCGAATCGACGCGTTGACGAACCTTCGCGCCGACCGGCGCCTCGAAACATGGGTCGGCGCAGCCCGCGTGAATGCCGCGACTCCTGACGAGGCCGCTTTACTCGACGAAAACGCGAGGCGGCTCATCACCACGTGGGGCTGGCCGGAGTTGTCGGACTACGCTTCGCGCGTATGGTCGGGGCTTATTCGGGATTACTATGCAGCACGCTGGCGGGTCTGGTTCGACCACCAGTTCTCCGGCAGTGACTTCTCCCTAGACATCTGGCAGCAGTCGTGGCTCTCGCGGCCATATACCCCAAGCGCGCCTGTGCCCGTCCCCGACCTCATCGCCGAGGCGCAGTCGATGATGGAAACAATCCGGTAGCGCTGCTTAATCACAGGAGCTGGTTTGACGGCAGAGATTTCACAAGCAAGCACACAGGTAACCGTGGAACGGCCCCGCAGTCAGCGGCTGGTCTCAATCGACGTCCTTCGCGGTGTCACCGTTGGCTTCATGATCCTGGTGAACAACAACGGCAGCGACGATCTTGCTTATCGCGCGCTCAATCACTCTCCATGGAACGGCTTCACTCCCACCGATCTGGTCTTTCCGACATTTCTTTTCATCATGGGCATTTCGCTCGTGCTTTCGATGGTGGGCAGGCTTGAGAGCGGCGTCTCGAGGGCATCACTGTTTCCGCATGTGCTCAAGCGCTTCGCGCTGCTCATCCTTCTCGGTCTCATCGTGAATGGCTTTCCTTACTTTCACCTCGAGACACTTCGTATTTACGGCGTCCTCCAACGCTTCGCGGTCTGCTATCTCCTGGGTGTTTTGCTCCTATTTGCGACGCGTAAGATCTCTGCCATGGCTGCAATCACGGTTGCTATCCTTGTTGGATATTGGGTGCTTCTGCGGTGGGTGCCGGTGCCCGGCCATGGAGTGCCTGTACGCGACTTTCCGTTGCTCGATCGCGACATCAATCTAACCGCCTGGATCGACCGGCATGTTTTTCCGGGCCGTCTCTTCGAAGGAACGCGAGACCCGGAGGGGCTGCTTAGCGACCTGCCATCCTTTGCAAGTATGCTGCTCGGCATGATGACTGCGTTCTGGCTCCGGAGCGTGCGCTCATCCCGCACGAAGCTTGCCGGTCTCCTTGTCGCGTCTGTGGCACTTCTCGCGGCAGGTGCCATATGGAACCTAAGCTTCCCGATCAACAAGCGGCTCTGGACCAGTTCCTATGTGCTCTTCGCAGGCGGATGGAGCCTGCTTGGTCTCGCCATAACCTACTATCTCTTCGATATCCGCAAGATCGCGGTACGCCGTGCCACCTTCGCGCTGGTCTTCGGTATGAACGCGATCTCGGCCTACGTACTCTCGGAGCTGCTCTGTTCCGCCGTCAATGCCATACACATCAGCGCAACGCAATCGCTCGAACGCTGGATCTATTTCACATTCTTTGCTCCCATCGTTAACCCGGCCTTCGGATCGATGCTCTATTCGATGTGCTTCGTATTCGTCTGTTGGGTCCCGATGTACGTTCTCTATCGCAGCAAAATCTTCATCAAGCTCTAGAAAGTGGAAGGCAGTCGCCCATGCAGCGAAGAACATTCCTAAAGCGCGGAGTCGCATTCGCAACCAGCATTGGCGCGGCGCGTTATGCCTCGGCAATCGCGCCACAAGATGCACAGGCCCGGGGAAGACAGGTCATTCCGTTCGATCACAACTGGCTTTGGGCGAAATCGTCGGACACAGCTGCAACGGAGCCTGGATTCGATGATTCCGCCTTTGCCCCGGTCATTCTTCCGCACAGCAACGTCTTCGTCCCATGGCACAACATAGACCAGCTCAGCTATCAGTTCGTCTCGACCTATCGCAAGCACTTCACTCTCCCGGAGGAACTGCAGCATCACCGCATCTTCATCGACTTTGAAGGTGTGATGGTCAGCGCAAAAGTCTGGTTGAACGGCGAGGAGATTGGAGAATATGCCGGAGGGTTTACTCCCTTCAGCTTTGAGCTCACTGGCAATGTTTTCTTCGACAAGCCAAACGTATTAGCCGTCCAGGTCGACTCGCGCGAGCAGGAGGATATTCCTCCGTTCGGCTATGAGCTGGACTACCTGACTTATGGCGGCATCTATCGCCAGGTCTCCCTCCGCGCAGTGCCGAAGACTCACATCGCGGATCTATTCGCATACGGGCAGAACGTGATGAGCGAGAGCCCTGGCCTTACTGCTGCCGTTACACTTGATCGTTCAGCCGGAGATACTGAATCTCCCGAAGTCATCGAGCTCTCTCTGCTCGATCAGGACAGGGAGCTAGGTACCGTCTCCAAGCGTCTCAGGTCTGCAGATCTTAAGGCGGAAACGATCAATCTTTCTCTTAGTGATCTGAAAGGCATTCAACGCTGGGATGTCGATTCTCCACGCATGTACTGCGTTCGCGTACGTCTTCTTCGCAAGGGAATTGTTCTTGACGAAACAACCCGCTTGATCGGCTTTCGTGAAGCCGTCTTCACGCCGGAAGGTTTCCGGCTCAATGGCCGCATAATCAAACTCCGTGGCCTCAATCGCCACCAGTCTTTTCCATATGCAGGCCCGGCGATGCCGGCGCGTGTGCAGCGCCGCGACGCTTACATCCTCAAACATGAATTGAAGTGCAACGTCGTTCGCTGTTCTCACTACCCTCAGTCGCGCCACTTCCTCGATGCCTGCGATGCACTCGGCCTTCTCGTCATCGATGAGACTCCGGGATGGCAGCACGTTGGCGACAGCAATCTCTGGCGCGATCGCTATCTCGACAACACTCGCCGCATGATTGAGCGGGACAGGCATCATCCATCAATCATCCTCTGGAGCATCCGTATCAACGAGTCGCGTGACTTCCACGATCTTTATGTTCGCGTGAACAAGCTCGCCCGCTCAATGGATAGTACGCGGCAAACTACGGGAGTTCGTTACTTCCAGGAGTCCGAACTTCTCGAAGACGTCTTCTCCATGAACGACTTCAAGTTCCCGTTGAAGGCTCCGAATCATCCGCTTTACCTGAACACCGAGTTTGTGGGCGCTGAATTTCCTGTTCGTCCCGGCGACGATAATGCCCGCCATCAGGAGCAGATCCTGCGTTATGCCGAGATCTATAACCAGATCGCCGGCGATAAAGCCTTTGCCGGAGGTCTCGGCTGGTGCGCATTCGACTACCAGACGCACGCAGACTTTGGATCCGGAGATCATATCTGCTACCACGGTGTCATGGACACCTTCCGTCAAACCAAGCCTGCCGCAGGCTTTTATCGTTCGCAGTGCCCGCCTGAAGAAGAGGCGGTGCTCGAACCCGGCTTCCACTTTGCGGAGAATGATCAGCCCGGTGGCCTCGAACATGCAGTCATCTGCTCAAACTGTGAGTCGATTCGTTGTTCGATCAAGAGGGGAGAGGCATGGCATCACGTCATCGATCTTTCGCCAGATCGCTCCCGCTATCCGCATCTCGCGTATCCTCCGTTCTTCCTCACGCTGCCCGACGGCAACGATGACTGGGGCGATCTGAAACTGGAAGGCATGCTGAGGGGATCGGTTGCGATCACGCGGACGCTCTCCGCGAAAGGCATCGACCAGAAGCTGGTCGTTGCCGCCGACGATAGTCAGCTCGTAGCGGATGGCATGGACGCAACGCGAATAACGATGACTATTACGGACGAGTATGGCGCACGTCGTCCTCTGAGCAATGATCCGCTGGAGATTGCACTGGAGGGGCCAGCCCTCCTGCTGGGCACTCCAATGCTTGCACTGGTCGCCGGAACAGCCGCGATCTGGGTTCGCACCACGACAAAGCCGGGCACGATCCGGCTCTCGATAAAGCACGCCATTTTCGACACGCAGACCGTCACGATAAACAGCGTCGCTTCCGACGCGCGTGAAACCTAGGGACGGCGGTTCGAAGAATTCATGCATAGATACAGCGATCGCTGGATCTGGTTTTGAAGGAGCTTTGTCAGTTAAGAATGGTGGAGGCGGCGGGAGTCGAACCCGCGTCCGAAATCAGAGTCAACAAAGAGAGGCTCCATGCTCAGTCCTGTTCCGTTAGGTTTCGCTTTGCGTGCTCAGAACGGACAAGATGCGCGCATTGCTAGTCCGTAGATCTCGTCGTTATGACCCGTACCCAGCCATCACGACCAGCCTGCTGTGCGACGTCCCGTTGAAGCCCACAGGCAAAGCCGCAGGGGACGGCAACTTAGTTAATTAAGCTGCGAGTGCGAATTGAGGTTCGGCACTTATAGTTTTGTGAGCGATTACGGGTGTCCACACCCCGGCATGCCTCTTTGCCGCAACCAATCCCGTCGAAACCGTGACGCCCCCATGTGGCGGGCTGCCTCGTCACCGACGAAGCAGGTGTTTGCAACCTTCTTATTCTACATCGTTTCTTCGACAGCAGGCGGCGTCCGCCTACGACTTGTTGCCCAGCTTCTCGAGGTCGATCTTTTGGTACTCCTGCCGCTCGATGCCATCGCGGATCTGTTGCGGCGTTTTGCCAAGCTTCGTCATCTGGTAAGCGTAAGCGCCTTCCTTTGCGCAGGTGGAGCAGATGGCTCCGTGCGTTCCTTCGAAACAGCTATGCAGGCTCTGGTGGCCCAGGGCTTTATCGCACCGGCAATAGCAGGGAAGCTGGTAGAGCACGCGCGGGATCTTCGCCGCCTCGTGATACACCTCGGTCTGCCAGGGATAGGTGAAGTATGGCCCGCTCAGCTGCGCGCCGGACATGATGGGAGGAAGTGTGGCCGCCTTTTCAGGTGGCTGCGCGTGATATGCCGGAACGTCATCGGCGGGGTTAGAAAACTGAGCATAGCCTGCAACTGTTGCCAGAACCACTACTGCCGCCGAAACCAACCGCTTCATTCACGACCTCGCTGCCTCCATCATAAAGCGAGATTGTGAGGGCAAGGGAAGCCGGGACGGAATATTGAGCGAAGGAAAAAGGGGAGACATCGCGTCCGGAACAAAAAAAGACGGCACGAACTTTCGCTCGTGCCGGGAGGCCAGTGACGCAACTTATAAACTTTTCTGCGATTGAGGAGCCCCGCTCGAAACTCAACCGCTCCGTACTGCTTAAATCGCCTCTACATAAAATCAGATGCAAGAACTGATTTTAGGATTCCTGCTTTTCGAAAAAAACCGCGTTTTTAGCGCTTATTTTGTTGCTGCTGCCGTGGAATACGTCAATTCATATTTCACTAAGAGAAGCTTAACTGAAAACCATAGGGTGATCAAGGCCAAATATGCACAATTTTTTGTGATCGCGTTGTTTTTTCAGTTACCCGGTCGTATTCGCCACATCTGATGAATTGATGAACGAACAAGTTTTGAAAGATCATGGTGGAAAAAACTCGGGCGAAGGTCGGGGAATCTTGCAGACAGTGCTCCTGCTGGCCTGTTCCGCCGCATTCGGGGGGCTGGCGGTTGCTTTCTGGAACAGGAAGACCCTGAACCGGATGCACAGCGAACTGGAAGAGGGTTACGGCCGCGGAGGACGCGAGGCTCTTCCGGTGGGAAGAGAAGACGACATCTATTAAAAGGTTCGCAGGATGTCTTCGATGGCGCCCGCCAGGTCGAAGTCGCGCTGGGTCAGTCCACCCGCGTCATGCGAAACAAGTGCCAGACGAACCTTGTTGTAGCGGATGTCGATATCCGGGTGGTGGCCCGCTGCTTCGGCTTTACCGGCGACGGCATTCACAAAGTCCATCGACGAGGCGAAGTTCGGAAAGGTCAGCATGCGAACGATTTCGCCGCGTTCCTCCCGCCATTCCGGAATGTGTTTCAGTTTTTCCCGGACATCATCCCTGGTCAAAATCGGCATTGGCTCTCCTGCAGCAAGTTGGACCTGTCCTTAGTGGACGACGTTTCGATAGGGCAGAAAGTTGCTGCTTAAAAAGGCAAACGAGCTATCAAATCGAGTGCCCGAAGTAATACGCTTCTTCCAATTAACTCACAAGTGGGCTGCCGGCTTCCACTGTTCCTGCAAAAGAGAGCGGGGAGAATCTTCCGTGGTGGCCGATTTCGGCCCTTAATTCTTCCCACACCTGGTTTGGGATTTCCAGGTAAACCTTCACGACCTGCGGGTCGAACTGCGTGCCTGAACAGCGGCGGATCTCTTCACGTGCTGCCTCGAACGTGTCGGCCTGCCGGTAGGGGCGGTCCGAGGTAATCGCGTCCAGTGTATCGGCAACGGCAAAAATCCGTGCCCCCAGCGGAATCTCCTCGCCTTTCAAGCCGCGCGGATAGCCACTGCCGTCGAAGTGCTCCTGGTGGCTGTAAACGATTTCCGCAGCATCGTGCAGGAAGGGAATCTTGCGGAGCATCTGGTAGCCGCGGGCGCAGTGTTCGCGCATCATGACCTGCTCCTGCGCGTCGAGTTTACCGGGCTTGAGCAGGATCGCATCCGGAATGGCCATCTTGCCGATGTCGTGCAGGTAGGCGCCGCGCGCCACGGTACGCATCTGGGCCGCAGGTACATCCAGCGCCCGGGCGAGTGCGATGGTGTACGCGGTTACACGCTTGGAATGTCCTTCGGTTTCCGCATCCTTGAGATCGAGCGCGTCACCCAGCGCTTCGAGCGTGATGTCGTAGGACCGCTCAAGGTCGGCCATGGCGTGGCGCAGCATTTCGGTACGAGCAGCTACGAGTTGTTCGAGGTTATAACGATAGATCGTATTCTGTTGCACCAGCCGGCGATAATCGAGCGCCCGTTTCACCGTTGTCAGCAGCTGCTCGCGTTCAAAGGGCTTAAGAAGATAATCATATGCGCCCTTGCGCATTGCGGAGATGGCCACGCTGATGTCGTGAATGGCAGTCACCATCACGATGGGAGTGTCGGGCTGCGTCTTGCGTACACGCTCAAGCAGACCGATCCCGTCGAGGCCATTCATCATGATGTCGGAGAGGATAAGGTCGTACGGCGGTCCGTTCTTGATCAACTCCACCGCTTCGATTCCGCTGGCGGCAAGCACCGGAGAATAGTTCGATTTCTCCAGCATGGCGGCCATAACTGTTCGAACGTACGGCTCATCGTCTACGATCAGGATGCGCTCAGAAGCCATGGGTTTGATGTCTCTGCTTAAAGTGAAATACGTCAGTGCGTGGGACTTGGTTTCGTGTCTTTATGGCCGTAGACTCTCATTGTAAACAATTTGATGAATTTACAACTGCTGACACTATATTCTTAAACCGCAACATCGGGAAATATCCGGGGTCAAAAAACTCAGCGGGTCCGCTACGATACGATGTCCACCGCAATCTGTTATACAGAGAGACAGAGGCAAACTTGTACGAATTCGATGGCAAGCCAGGCAGAATCGGTTTTACTCCTGTCACAGTAACTGAGCGCGCGGAAGAACGGCTGGAAGATGTCCAGCGCGACATTTACGAAAGCCACCGGCATCGCACCTTCTCCATTGCCTACTATATGACCGGCAATGAGATCGAAGCCGAAGACATCCTGACCGACACCTTCGTCGACGCCTTTCGCGCGACACCGAAACCCCAGGGCGAAGACGTGGATCAATCTCTGGTGGGGCAACTGCGCGAACGCTTTCCTCTGGGAGAGGAGCCGATCGAGGCTCCAAAGACGAATCCCGCCGATCCCGCTCCTCAACTTTCGGGTTCGGTGCGCCGCACCGACCTTGAAGAAGCTGTGCAGACGCTGCCTTCCACCGAGCGTCTGGTCTTCCTGATGCGCGATGTGGAAGGTTATCAGCCGGGACAGGTTGCGAAGTTGCTGGAAATGACTGAGCAGCAGGTGAACCGCACGCTGTTTTTTGCGCGAATGCGGATGCGGCAGGCCCTTGCCAAGGCGCAGTCCGATCGCCAGTCCGCCGCCTGACGAGACACTCTATTCATGCCGCAGGGCTATCTGCGGATTTACTTTTGCCGCCCGCCTTGCAGGAAGCCAGCAGGCTATAAAGGTAACCGCGAACAGCGCCGCCGGGACCACTCCGAAGGTTACAGCGTCGCGTGCCGGAATGCCGTACAGGAAGCTTTGTGCGAACTTTGCCGCAGCCAACGCGGCCGGCCATCCGATAGCCATCGCGAGCAGGGTCATTGCCATGCCTCGCCGCAAAATCAGCCGCTCGACAGCACCACGTTCCGCTCCCAGCGCCATACGGATACCGATTTCCTTCGTCTGCTGACTGACAGAGTAGCTTGTCACTCCATATAGACCGACGGAGGCCAGTGCTAAACCGAGCACTCCAAAGACGGTAAAAAGCGCGCCTGCCAGCCGTGGGAGAAAGAGCGCATCGCGCAAGTGGTCTTCTATCCGCCTGGTGTTGTAGACGGCGACTGCGGGGTCGAGCTGGCGCGCCTCGTCCTTCACGGCATCGAGAATCCCTTCACCGCTGCCGCCAGGATGAATGAGCAGGAAATAGCCCAGCTCCGAAGACTCGTGCGGAAGCGTTTGCGCCAGAGAGCGATAGAGAACGAGCCGCGTTGGCTCACCGACCGTCCGCGACTTGGTGTCGGAAACGATCCCGATGATCTGGTAGGTGACGCCATCGCCGGTGACCCGCTGACCGATCGGACTTGCGCTGGCGAAGAAATAACGGGCGAAGGACAGATTGACGACGGCGGCGGCAGGTCCGGCGATTCCTTCAGTAAAGTCGTGTCCTGCAAGGAGCGGAATGCCCATGGTTTCAAAATAGCCGGGTGTGACCATGTACTCATCGGTGGACTTGCCTTGAACGCCCGGTTTGTCCTGCCCCTCCAGGAAGAATCCATCGCTGCGTCCGCCTCCGGAGAGTTGCACCATGTCAGTCATGGAGACAGAACGCACGCCGGGCAAAGCGGCGGTGCGCACTCGCAGTTCGCTCAGAAATGTGAGCGTGCGTTGCGGCGAGTAGCCCAACGTTCTTGGATCGACAGTGGCGATCAGCAGGTTCTTCGAACGGAAACCGGTGCCGATCTCGGCAGCCTTCTGCAGGCTGCGCAGAAAAAGTCCCGTCGCGCAGAGCAGGACGAGCGACATGGAGATCTGAGCGACCACCAGTGCCGACCGCAGGTTGAAGCGACGGCCGGAGCGAAGCTGAATGGCTTCTCCCCGGAGTGCTTTCGAGAGAACAGGCCGTGAGACCAGCCATCCCGGCACGAAGCCGAAGAGCAGCCCGCTTGCGGTGCTGAGCACGAAGACGCAGACGAGCACGCGCCCGTCGATGCTGACGCTGAGATCGAGCGGGACCGGCGCAGGCATATGGAAGGAAGAGAGTGCATGCGTCGCCCACCACGAGAGTGCCGTGCTGATTACGCCACCCATCAATGCGAGCATGAGGCTCTCCACCAGCATCTGGCGCAGCAGGCGCATGCGTGTTGCACCGAGAGCTACGCGGACGGCCATCTCCCTCTGGCGGCCTGCTGCGCGTGCGAGCAGCAGGTTGGTAACGTTGGCGCAGGCGATGGCCAGCACCAGCAGTACGATCACGGCGAGCGTCCCGAGAAAGAGGCGAACCACCGGTTGCGACCGAGGAGGCAAGGCCCCGGCAGCATCCAGATGAAAGCCTTGTCCGGCGTCGGTCTCGGGATCGATCTTGTCGATGTGCTTTGCCAGCGTGGCCAGCTCGGCCTTCGCTTGCGCCCGGCTGACGCCCGGCGCAAGCCGCCCGATTACCGCCAGCCAGTGGTAGTCGCGTGTGTCGCGACTGGGCATAGTGGTGCCGAAACGCTCGATGCCGCCCAGCGGAATCCAGAACTCCATGCTCAGGATCGGATCAATCCCGCGGAAGCCGTTTGGCGCAACTCCAATTACCGTGAAGGGATGCCCTGAAAGCTGGATCTTGCGGCCGATGATGGACGGATCGGATGAGAAATCGCGCTCCCACAGGCGTTCGCCCAGGACGACCACGTCGCGCTGGTCTTCATCCGGTTGAAAGCCGCGGCCGAGTTTCATGGGTATTCCGGCAACGTCGAAGAAGTTTACCGTTGCGGCCTGTCCCCACACGTGCTCGGGGTTGCCACTTCCTCCGATGGATGCGGGCAGCATATCGTCGTATGCCGCGATGCTGGAAAACGATTTCGACTGGTCACGTACATCCTTGTACAGCGGCCACGAGAACTCGTTGCAGCACTGTTCGTGGTCATGTGTGGTGCGAAGATCGACCAGTGTTGCAGGGTCGCGCACCGGTGCCGAATGCAGAACGAAGCGGCTGATCATGGAAAAGATAGTTGCGTTTGCGCCGATGCCTAACGCCAGCGTGACTGCGACGGTGATGACCAGCGCGGGATTGCGGCTGAATCCGCGCAGGGCATAGCGTATGTCCTGCGTGAGGGTCTCGAAGAATGCGCCGGGACGCGCCTCGTACATGGCTTCACGCGTTGTTTCCATGCCGCCGAAGCCGATCATGGCCTGGCGCCGCGCTTCGATGGGATGCATTCCTGCGTCGATGTTCGCGGCTATAGCTTGCTCGATGTGAAAGGCAAGCTCTTCGTCGAGCTCCGCAGGCTTGCGGCGGCGCATCAGGAAGCGGATCTTCGCGATCAGTTCGGCAATCATGGCTACGCCTCCTGTTTCTGCGCGAGCACCAGCGCGATGGCCTCGGTCATGCGGTCCCATGTAGCCAGCTCGTTGTCCAGTTGTTTGCGGCCGGCGCGGGTGAGGGAGTAGAACTTGGCGCGCCGGTTGTTCTCGGATGCGGCCCACTCCGACTGGATCCAGCCCTTGTATTCGAGCCGGTGCAGGGCCGGATAGAGTGAGCCCTGGCCGATCTGCAGCACATCCTTCGACACCTGCTGGATGCGCAGTGCAATGCCCCAGCCGTGCATGGTTTCGAGCGCCAGCGTTTTCAGGATCAGCAGGTCTAGTGTTCCCTGTAATAGATCGGCCGGTTGTGGCATCTTGCTCCCCTCGACATTCGACAATAAGCTTGCGTCCGCTCTTGTCGAATGTCAACAGGAAATGTGACGGATGACAGGCACAAGTTGTGGACGCTGTACACATTCTTCCTGTAGGGTGTTGAGAAGTTGGTCAGGGAGGCCGGATGGCGGGTGTTGGATTTTCAGAGGCGGGCGTGGAGCGTTTCCGCCTGGGTTTGCGGGCGCATGTAGAGAGCAGGCAGGTTCCGGGGCTGGTGGCCCTGGTCGAGCGCGACGGCGAGCAGCACGTCGAAATCGCAGGCCACATTGGGCTCGATAGCGATACTCCGATGACGCGTGACAGCATCTTCCGGATCGCTTCGATCACCAAGCCGGTCGCAGCGGCCGCGGCCATGATCCTGGTGGAAGAGTGCCGCATTCGTCTCGACGACTCAATCGATCCGTGGCTGCCTGAGCTGGCCAATCGCCGCGTATTGACTTCATGGTCGTCGCTGGATGAAACGGTTTCGGCCAAACGGTCAATCAGCCTGCGCGACCTGCTGACGTCCTGCATGGGCTTTGGCAGCATCATGACCGCTCCCGATACGTATCCCATCCAGAAACTGATCCGCGAGCTGCGCATTGGAGGCGATGGCCCTCCGCTGCTTTCGGCGAATTTCACGATGGATGAGTGGCTGAAGAATCTCGGCAGCCTGCCATGGCTGGCGCAGCCCGGCGAGAAGTGGATGTACCACGTGAGCATCGACGTGCTGGGGGCGTTGATCCAGCGCGTTTCCGGTCAGAGATTCGGGGCGTTTCTTCAGGATCGCATCTTCGATCCGCTGGGCATGAAGGACACTGGTTTTTCCGTGCCTGCCGACAAGATGCACCGGCTGGCGCACATGTACACGCGCAATCGGCAGACGGACAAGCTCGAACACTACGACGACCCTGCGAAGAGCGCATGGAGCGTGCCGCCTACTTTCGAATCTGCTGGCGGTGGGCTGGTATCGACGGTGGATGACTACTATGCGTTCACCCGCATGCTGCTCGACCGGGGAAGCTTCCGAAAAAGGCGCATCCTGTCCCCCGCAAGTGTTGCGCTGATGACTTCGGACCAGGTCAGTCCGCAGCAGCGCGCCGGATCGGAACTGTTCTTCGGCGACTACTCCAGCTGGGCCTTTGGGATGGCCGTCGATACGGGGCGGCGCGAGATCTATCACTCGCCGGGACGCTTCGGCTGGACCGGCGGATATGGCACCACGGCGTATGTCGACCCGAAGAATCGCATGATCGGGGTATTTTTTTCGCAGCGCATGATGGAGTCGCCCGAACCGCCGCGCGTCTTCACCGACTTCTGGAATCTTGCTTACGCTGCTATGGAGTAAGAGATGAATCTGGCAAGAGGCTGGACGACCGAGCTGAGCAGCAGAGAAGGCTGATGCGTACGCAGCGGTTTCAGCGATGTCAGAAAGAGAAGCGAGGCGTATGGCCTGGCTGCACACAGAGCATCATCTGCAGGCAGTTCGGCCATTGAACGCTACTCGATGCCGAGCTTCTTCTGCATCTGCTCGAGCGTGATGCCCTTGGTTTCGGGATAGGCAAAGAGCACGACCACGAACTGCAAGACCATCATGGCAGCGAAGAAGACAAACGGAGCCGCGAAGGAGATCTTTGCCACGTAGGGAAAGACGAGTGCGATGAGCGCATTCATGACCCAGTGCGATGAGCTGCCCAGGCTTTGTCCCTTGGAGCGCACCTTGGTGGGGAAGACCTCGCTGATGTACACCCAGATGACCGCTCCTTGCGAGAACGAGAAGAAGCCGATGAAGCCGACCAGCAGCCACATCAGGTACTGCTGGCCATGCTGCGTGTAGAAGACCGCGGCAACGCCGGCAAGCGAGGCCGTCGTGCCAACGGAGCCGATCAGCAGCAGCGTCTTGCGCCCGAGACGGTCGATGACCGTCATGGCGATCATGGTTGCCATCAGGTTCATCACGCCGACAATGACTGACTGCTTCGCGCTCGACAGGTCGCTGAATCCGCCGAAGCGGAAGATCGACGGCAGGTAGTAGAGCACCGCGTTAATGCCGGAGAGCTGGTTGAAGAGGCCGATGGTTACAGCGAGGAAGATCGGCAGGCGATATTTGCGCTGGAAGAGCGGCTCGTTCCTGGACGATCGCTCGAGGTGGATCGAGTCGACAATCTCCTTGAGCTCAGCTTCACTGTTGGGTGAGCCCATCAGCTTCAGCACTTCGCGGGCGTCATCGATGCGGTTCTGCGTGACCAGCCAGCGCGAGCTGCGCGGAATGCCGAAGAGCATGATGAGGAACAGCACCGCGGGTGCCGCGGCAACGCCCAGCTCCCAGCGCCACTCTGCCGCTCCCAGGTTCATACGGGCGATGAAGTAGTTCGAGGCGTAGGCGAGCAGGATGCCGATGACGACGTTGATCTGGAAGAGGCCGACGAGCCGCCCTCGCCATTTCGCGGGTGCAAGTTCTGCGATGTAAACCGGGCCGAGCACGGACGAGCCGCCGATGCCGAGCCCTCCGATGAAGCGGAAGAAGAGCAGGACTGACCAGTTCCAGGAGAAAGCGCAACCCAGCGACGAAATGACGTAAAGGAAGGCCATGATGCGCAGGGCTTCCCGGCCGCCGATCTTCTGGCCCAGCTCTCCCGAGGTCATCGCGCCGATTACCGTACCCCAGAGTGCAATGGAGACGGTAATGCCCAGTGAAAAGGGGGTGAGGTGGAAGGTGTCCGTCAGCTGCTGCGTGGTGCCCGAGATGACAGCGGTGTCAAAGCCGAAGAGAAGGCCACCCAGTGCCCCGACAAGCGTGCCTTTTGCAAGGTAATAATTGAACCGCATCTGTGATCGATCTCTCTCAGGCTGTCTCGTGTGCGGAAAAGGGAAGAATGCAGGAGCCGAGCAGTCCGGAGTCCGATCCCAGTTCCGCAGGCATGATGTGCGTCGCGCCGCGCGGGTTCATCTTTGCAATCGGACTATCAGGAGCCGTGAGCCGATAAACGTAGCTGCGGTGATTCACTTCCTCGAAGATGGCGGGCTTCATCAGGTCCCACGCCTTGATCACTCCGCCGCCGACGACGTAAAGGGGCAGGTTCAGGGTATTGATGAGCGCAGCCAGCCCGATGCCGATGGCGCGCCCTGCTTCGACGTAGATCTTCTGCGCGTCAGTGTTTCCTGCCTTGGCCGCTTCCGCTAGCGAACGGGCGGTCCAATCCTGGCCGACGAGCAGGGGAGCAGTGCCGTAGTCGCGGCGCTGATGCGCGGTGCGTACGATAGCAGTGGCCGAGGCGTACATCTCCAGGCATCCGTTGCCGCCGCAGGTGCAGGCCGGGCCGTCGGGGTAAATCGTCGCGTGACCGGCTTCGCCAGCCATGCCGGTTGCGCCATCCCAGATCTTTCCATTCAGGATGATGCCATTGCCGACGCCGGTGCCGAGCGTGAGCATGCAAAGCGAATGCAGGCCCATGGTGCGGCCAAGGCCGAGCTCCGCTTCGGCGAGCGCTGCGAGGTTTGCGTCGCTGTCGATGATCACGCCTTGTTCAAGGCGGCTTTCAACGGCCGAGCGCAGGTCGAAGCCATCCCATCCGGGAAAGTTCGGCAGCTTGTGCAGGCGGCCCGCGGGCAGTTCGAGAGGCCCGGGTGTGCCGATGCCGATACCGGCCAGTTCGTACTGCGAGCTGAAGCGCTCCTTGAGCGTCTTGATCGCTCCGCACATGTCGTCGACGACAGCGTCACGACCGGCAGCGAGCCGGGTGGGTAAAGCGATGGTCTCCAGCAGTCTTGCTGCGCGGGTGTAAGCGGCGATCCTGAGATTGGTTCCACCGAGATCTACGCCGATCGTAAAACGTTGGCCGTCCATCAAAATCTGTACGTCTCCCTGTACGAAAACCTTGTGAACCGAAGGCTGGTGTCTGCCTTGGTATCGTTATCTTCAAGGATACACACCAATCCGCACGGCGTGCGCCCGACCCATTGTGCCACACGGGGCCGGCAGGGCGCATCACTCGAACAATCGGGGAAATATGCGGGTATCGCCCTCGGAGAGAGGAATTATCTTGCCGTCGACTCCACGGGCAATGGCCGCATCGAGGAGGCGCGGCAGCGGTTCCTCTATCGGCTCTTCCGAAAGGCTGAAGGTGCCGTAGTGCATCGGGATCATCCAGCGGGAGCCGAGATCCTCGAAGATCTGCAATGCGTCCTCGGGGCTGGTATGGACATGGCGGAAGCTGTCCGGCTTGTAAGCACCGATAGGCAGCAGGGCGATCTCCGGCTGCAGCCTGGCGCCGACTTCGCGGAAGATGGCCGAATAGCCGGTGTCACCGGAGTGATAGACCGATCCTGCGCCGGAACGCACGACATAGCCGCCAAAGCCACGATGCGAGTCCTTCAGCATACGCGCGCCCCAGTGCTGTGCGGGAGTCATGGTGATCTCCAGGCCCTCGACGTACATCGTCTGCCACCACCGAAGGGAGTGAATTTCCTTAAAACCAAGCGCCCCGACGAGATCGGCGACCTCCCATGGCAGGATGACGGCGGGAGCGTGGCCTGAGAGCTTTTGCGTGTGGCGAATGATCTTCCTCAGCGAAGGGAAGTTCAGGTGATCCATATGCGCATGCGTCAGCAGAACCAGGTCGATGGGCGGCAGGTCGGAGATGCGGACGCCCGGCTTGCGGAGACGGTGAATGAACACCAGCCAGTAAGCAAAAACCGGGTCGATGAGGATGTTCTTTCCACCTGCCTGCAGCAAAAAGGAGGCGTGCCCGATGAAGGTGATGCCAATTTCGTCCGGTTTTACGAGGACAGGTTTTCGCTGTACGCCCTCAGGGCGCTTCAGGGAGGATTTGACGATGAGATGAGAGGCAAACCGCAGGCGGGCGCCGAGCGAAGAAGGCAAGAAGGTTCTCCCGCTGGGATGGATGCTTTGAGAATCGTCCAGGGTGCAGAAAGTCAAAGGGAACAGCCGTTGGCTGCTCCCTTTGTCGACGCCCTTTCGATGATGGCGGTTTCGGCTCACTGGGCCGGGGCCGTTTCCGTAGACTCAAAACCGATTGTCTTATGCGCACCATCGCAGAAGGGCTTGTTGGCCGAGGCTCCGCAGCGGCAGAGTGAGATTCCGGGCTTGCCGGCGACGTTCCACTCGCCACCATTGGCATCGAGGAGACGAACGGGGCCTTCGACGCGCAGCGAACCGTTCGGACGGACGGTGATCTTTACTTCGGTGACGGCTTCACCGGCGGGTGTAATCGTTTCTGACACAGAGGCTCCTTGAAACAGGTGTGATAACTGAAAGTTTATCAGCCGCGCACCGCGTTGCGGCGAAAGACACTATAAAGCGGCAGGCCGAGAAGGATGACTGCGGTTCCAATGAGCGAATTGCGCCAGTTTTCAGCGAAAGAGTAAAAGAGCAGCACGCCCGCGGCGGCGATAAACAGCGCCGGGACGACCGGATATCCCCAGACCTCGTATGACGGCCTTTCCGTTCTTTTGCGGCGATACCAGAAGATCGTGGTAGCTGTAATCATGTAGAAGAGCCACTCTGAAAAGACCGCCAGTTCGAACAGCTGCTGAAAGCGGCCGACGGCCAGCAGCAGCCCCGTCGTAAGCGAGGCCTGCACGACCAGCGAAAACGATGGACTCTGGAATCGCGGATGGATATCTGCCATTCTGCGGAAAAACAGGCCGTCACGCGCCGCGGCGAAGGGCACACGCGCCCCGGACATGATGGTTCCGTTGAGCGTGACAAGAATGCTGAGCGCCATCACAGCCGATACCAGCGCCGCGCCCCAGGAGCCTGTCACGACGGCGAGAGCAGCAATGGCCGGCCGTGGTGAAGCTGCAATCTGCGCAGCGGGCAGAATGTATTGAATGGCCGCGTTGGTCATCATGTACAGCAGCCCCACGATGCCCAGCCCGCCGAGCAGCGCGACGGGGATATTGCGGCGGGGATTCTTTACCTCGCCCGAGACCATGGTCAGGTCATTCCATCCGTCATAGGCCCAGAGCGAAGCGATGAGTGCGATCATGAATCCGCCGAAGCCTCCGATGGCACCGGGAAAGATGGTTGCAAAGTTGCTCCAGCGGCCTGAGCTGGATAAGAAGCAGAAGGCTGCGATCACTGCGATCAGGATGCCCTTCAGAACTGTAAAGACGAGCTGGAAATCCCCGGCCCTGCGGATACCGATGTAGTTCAATCCGGTGATGAGCCAGGTAACCGCGATCGCAAAGAGCTGCGACCAAAGCAGTGGAAAGGGATGGCTGAAGACGTAACCGTTGAGCCAGCCAAGCGAGGGAAAGATTGCCAGCGTGCGAGCGAGGCCAGTGGTGACGCTGGCTATCGAGGCGGGCTTGGCAACGGCGAACCATGTCCACATGTAGAGAAACGCCGTGAGGTCTCCGTACGCATTGCGCAGGTACACGTACTCGCCGCCGGTGTAGGGCATTATCGAGCTGAGCTCGGCGTAGGTCATTGCGCCGAAGAGCGAGAGCAGCCCGCCAACGATCCAGGCGAGATAGACGAGACCCGATGAGCCGGTAGCCCGCATCATCTCCTGAGGCACAAGAAAAATGCCGCTGCCTATAAGCGTGCCGACTACGATAGCCGTAGCGTGCGAAGCGCCGAGAACGCGCGGAAGATCGTCGGTGCGGCTGAGAGATGAGTCGCTCAAGCGGTCGGGGCTCCGGAGAATCGTATCGCTTGATTGTAAGCGGACAGCAGGGAACCGCCGCCGGCGCAGGGACGTAGAAAGCATGAGGAGGATCGGCCTTGCTCTACCTCGACCTTGTCACCATTTTGTCAGCAGGTCTGCTGATCGGGACCGAAGCATGTGTCTCCTTATTCATCAATCCGATCCTCTGGTCGCTGGATGAGCGCACGCAGGTGAAGGGCGTGCGGATGTTCGCAGCGAGGCTGGGAAAAGCGATGCCGTTCTGGTATGCGGCGAGCCTGATCCTGCTGGTGTTCGAGGCGGTTGTGCGGCGTCATGAAGCGGCCGTGTTGCTCTTGGTCGCCGCGGCGATGTTATGGACCTTCGTAATACTGGCAACCATCCTCTTCCTGGTGCCGATCAACAATCGACTGATAAGAGAGGCGGAGACGCTGCCCTTTGCCGACATGAAACGCCAGCACACGCGGTGGGACCTGCTCCATCGCCTGCGAGTGCTGACGTTGATTGTTTCGATGGTCTGCTTTCTGGTCGCGATTCAGGCCTGAGAAGCATCGCAGCTTCAGCGATGTGAAATGGCATGGGCTCCTACCAGTTTGATAGTGAGCCCCAATCCCGACGCGCCTAGTTCTGCAGGATCGTGAAAGTCGGCTCCGGTTCTGGAACAGCCGGGGAGACCGCGTCTCGCATCGTTCGCCATGCCCGGCCTGCGCGGTCGGAGGCGGCGAAGAGGTGGCCAGCCGTCACCGGGCCCACGACGCGATGATGCCCCACTGCAGCGAGCGCCATCGAGGCAATGCACCCGCACTGGCTGCAATCGGGATTGCCCCCGAACTGGCAGGGGCCGATGTTGGTCTTCAGATCTGCGGAGATAGACTTCGTCGTCTGCGCGAAGATGCAGTCCGATGGACTTGACGGGGGCACCAGCATTTCACGCAGCAAGGCCTCTGGCATATCGAGAATCGGGTATCGCTGGCGCAGCCGAAGCAGATCTTCTACGACATGACGGCGTTGCTCGGTGGTTAGAAGCTCCGGACCTTCTGCGCCGATCTGCGGTGTGAAGAGGCTGAACCAGATCTTCCTGATCTGTGGCTTGTCGCTCCAGAAGCGGAGAAACTCTTCCAGGTAGCCCTCACGCGATGCGATGTTGCCGGTGATGGTTGAGTGAATGGTGATCTTTGCTTCAGCGATGTTCTTGAGAATGCGCTCGTAGGTCGCGGGCTTGCGGCGCTCATCGTGCTCCGTCTGCAACCCATCGATGGACACGACAACGTTGAGTCGTTGAAAGCGGCTCCACTCTTTGGGGATAACGCGGAAGGCGCTGGTGACGAGCTGTACGTGAATGCCGCGCTGATCCAACTCGGGCAGGATGCGCTCAAGCTCACGGTAGCGCACCAGGGGATCTCCGCCGACGAGCGAAACATGTAGAGGCTTTTCGCGATCCACGAGGGCAAGAATTTTCGTGACCAGCTCATCGCCGCGAAAGTCCGAAAGCGAGCGTAGTCCTTCGGTGCCGCCGAGGTGCGCGTCGTCGAATGCATAGCATCCCGGACAACGCAGCGGGCATTCCTTGGTGATTTCGATAGAGAGCGAAGGCTTGCGGCCGTTGAGAATAGCGGTCCAGGCTTGCAGAATCTCTGATGTCTTCATTCGTGTGTAGCGCCCCCCGGGGGAAAGGTTCCAAGCCGTTTTCTATTGGACGCCGCAAACCCGAAAGTTATTCAAACTACGTGAGGCCTTTATGTGAGCCATACTGACTCACATCCTTTTCAGTAGTAGAACTTGTAGTCTTCCCAGTCTTGCTGGAACGGAATTTTCTTTCCTTTACACAGATAAATCGGGCCGTGCTCCCAGGGCATGGCAAGCGGATGATCGAGTGTGTCGACGACGCGGCACGATGCGAACTGCTTGTCCATCGTTGCCTGCGAGGACATGGTGAGCACGATCATCTCCTGCCCCGTATAACCGCGTGGCCCCCACATCCAGTAGTTCTGATGGCCGCTGATAGCGGTGGGCAATCCATACTGCGGGCCGAAAAGATTTATGGCGCTGGCCTTGCCGTAATTCGAGCCGTAGATGCCGGTGACGGCGCGCTCCTCCGGCGGCAATGAGTTGTAGATGCGAGCAACTTTTTCGACCATCTCTTTCCATCCGAAGCGGTCGGCGTAGAACTGGGGAAGGATGGTGGGGTCGTGATTCTCAGAATCCTTTGGATGCTGGCCGATGCGATTTTCAAAGGCTACAAATTTTTCTGGTGAGAGAACAGGGATGGCCATTGGGATCGTCAGTGTCAGGCCGGCGATGAGCAGCAGCGCATACGCGCCTGCGAATGCGTTTCTCCAGCCGGCAGCGCGCATCGGGCGGAACCACGCGACCGCGCCTGCGGCAAAGTACAGCGGATAGATCGGCGCGAGGTAGTAGTCCTTCGCATGCATGAGAATCATCCATGCAAGAAAGATCGGATAGAGGATGCCGAGAAAGCGGAAGCCGCGTGCGGCTCGACTCGCCATCAGCCAGATCACACCCGTAAACCATAAAAGGATGGTCCAGGGTGTCAGCATCATGACCTGTTGCTTGAGAAAGTCGATGGTGGAAAGCTTTACGTCCTTATCGCTTTTGGCAACGTCGCGCAGCCATTCGAGCGTGGGGAAGTGATGCTGAATCTGCCACAGCAGGTTGGGCAGGGCAATCGCCACTATGAGCAGCATCGCCACCGCAAACCACTTCGACCAAAGGATGCGGCGCTCTGGCGTGAGCAGCAATGCGACCAGTACGCAGACGAGAAAGAAGACTTCCGAGTCCTTGTTTTCGAGGCCGAGCCCCGCGCTGATGCCAAGCAGGATCCACCACGGCTTCGTTTCTTGTGAAGATACGGCGCGGACGATCATGATGAGCGAGAGAATGCACGTCATCCAGAAGACCGGATCGAAGCAGTTCATGGAGAGGAAGCCGTCGATGCCGAGGTAAACCCCTACGGCGATGACCCCCATCATCGAGAGAGCAGCGGCGCGGCGTCCTCCGCCAAGAGCCCAGGCGATCATGCCGGTGAGGAAAACCTTCGCTCCACCGGCAAGGGCCGGGAAGAGCCGGAGCGACCACATATGGTTGAAGCCGAAGAGCAGTTCGGTGAGGCGTGCCTGCACGGCTGCGAGCGGTGGCTGATCGACGTAACCGAAGGCGAGATTCCGTCCGCAGATGAGGTAGTACATCTCATCGCGGAAGATGCCGTAACCGGCGTGTTGCGAAACGATGTTGCCCACGATCTGCAGCAGGACTTTCAGACTCGCGAAAACGAGGCTCAGCAGCAGGACCGGGCGCAGGGATCGGGTGCGTTCTTCAGCAATCGTTTCGTGCAGCATTGTCGGGCTCACGCAGGGGGATACGCACCGTGAAGCAAAAGGTTCCCGGGTGCGGTTAGTTTATCCTCGAATCCAGTCTATGTCCGGCGAAACCATTTCACATCGTCACACGGCCCGCACCGCGGGGCTGGCGCTTTTTCTGCTGACCTGCCTGAACCTGTTCAACTTCATCGATCGCTATGTTCTGCCGGGCGTGCAGACGCTCGTGCAGAAGGAATTCGCGGTAAACGATGCGAAGATCGGGTTGCTGACGACGGCTTTCTTTTTCACCTACATGATTGCCGCGCCGCTTACCGGCTGGCTGGGCGACCGGCTTCCGCGTAAGCCGCTCATCGTGATCGGGGCGTTGCTATGGAGCGCTGCGACGCTCTACACCGCGAAGGTTCATAGCTATGAGACGCTGCTGATTCGTCATGCGATCGTCGGCATCGGTGAGGCGACCTTCAGCGTTTTCGCGCCCGCGCTGCTTGCGGACTACTACCCTGAACAGCAGCGCAACCGCGTGCTCAGCATTTTTTATCTCACTATTCCAGTCGGTGGAGCGCTGGGCTATCTCACGGGAGGCATTCTCGGAGAGCATTACGGCTGGCGCATGCCGTTCTTTGTCGCCGCGCTGCCGGGTGTGCTCATTGCGATTGCATTCTGGTTTTTCGTGCGCGAACCGGAGCGAGGCAGTGCAGACTCGCTCGCTCCCACTCTGAATCGTGCAACATTCACGGGGCTGCTGCGCAATCCCGCCTTTTGGACGGCGACGCTTGGCCTTGCCATGTGGACCTTTGCCGTCGGCGGCATCTCGACCTTTCTGCCGACTTTCTTTGTGCGATTTGCCGCGATGTCTGTCGCCAAAGCCGGGACCCTGGCGGGCGCGATCACGGTCGTCTGCGGACTGGCTGGCACCATCGCAGGCGGCTGGATCGGCCAGCGCTGGCAACGCACCAACCCGCGCGCTCTCTACCTGCTCTCCGGATGGGGCTCGCTGCTTGCGATCCCGGCAGGAGCGCTTGTTTTCTTCGGGCCGGCTTCCATGATGCTGCCCGCGGCCTTCGTGGCCGAGTTTTTTCTCTTCCTGAATACCGGTCCGTTGAATGCCTCGATAGTGAACTCGGTCGCTGCGCCGGTGCGCGCGACGGCGATTTCGCTGAACCTGCTGACCATCCACGCGCTCGGCGATGCTATCTCCCCGCACCTCATCGGGCGCATATCCGATGCATCCAATCTGCGTGTGGGACTGGGAGCCACGCTGATACCGCTTACCTTATCGGGAATCATTCTGCTCACCGGGGCGCGCTTCGCTCCTCAACAGGACTGAAGTGCATACTGTATTGCTTGCTCTTGCCATCCTCACCTGGCTGCTCGCCCTGGCATGGATATTCGCCGGGAGCCAGGCACTGTTTTGTTTGCCGCGTATGCCGGATCTTCGTGGCCCGCGCTACGCTGCTCCGCTTCCCGTAGCTTCCGGCCCGCAGCTGGCCGTGATTGTTCCCGCAAGGAACGAAGAGGACGATGTGGAAGAGTGTCTTCAGTCGCTGCTTGCGATTGAAGGCATCGAGATCGAGATTCTCGCGGTAGACGATCGCTCGACGGATGCAACCGGGGGCATCATGGACCGGGTGGCGGCGCGGGGCAGAGCGTCGGGGAAGCGAATCAGCGTCATGCACATCGCCGAGTTGCCCGACGGCTGGATGGGGAAGACGCACGCGCTGGCTCTCGCGGCGCGGCAGGCCACAGCGCGATGGCTGCTCTTTACCGATGCCGACATCATTTTTGCGCCTGACTCACTGCACCGCGCGATGAATTTCGCACTAAGCGAAAACGCCGATCATGCCGTGCTCTTTCCCACGCTGCTGCATCGGACGGCGGGCGAGAAGATGATGAACGCCATCTACCAGGTGACTGGCCTCACCGCTTCGCGTGCCTGGAAGGTCGCCGATCCCAAATCGCGGGCAACCATCGGCGTCGGCGCATTCAACTTGGTTCGCGCCGAAGCCTATCGCGCCGTTGGCGGATTCGAGAATCTGCGGCTGGAGGTGCTTGAAGATCTTCGTCTCGGTTACGAATTGAAGAAAGCCGGGTTCCGGCAGCGAGTGGCCTTCGGCCCTGGGCTGGTCAGCGTGCATTGGGCAGAGGGTGCGGGCGGCCTGATGCGTAACATTACAAAGAATGCATTCGCCGTTTTTCGTTTTCGAGTGCGGATTGCATTTCCCGCGCTGATGACGACCAGCCTCTTCCTGCTATGGCCACTGCTGGCGCTCTTCGGACCGTGGTCTCTGCGAATACCGGCGTTGGTCTGTTGCGGAATGATCGCAATGCTTTACCGGTTATATGAGCGCTGGACCGCGGTTCCTGTCCGCTATATGCTTACGTATCCGCTGGCCGCGCCGATGCTGGTTTACGCAGTGTTTCGCTCCATCATCGTCACACTGGTGCAGGGTGGAATTCGATGGCGTGGAACCTTTTACGATCTCTCCGAACTTCGCCGCCGCTCCGGCCCCATACGCTGAGTGAGTCAATTAAACTGGAAGAAATGAGAAAACTTGAGAACAAGGTAGCTCTCGTCACGGGAGCAGCGAAGAGGATCGGCCGCGCCATTGCGCTCGCATTGGCTGAAGAAGGCGCCCATGTCGCCATTACCTATCGCGAATCCGAGCAGGACGCACAGGCTACCGTGCAGGAGATCCAGTTTCTCGGGGTGCGCGCCTTCGCCGTGCAGGCAGATGTGCGCGTGCCGGAAAGTATCCAGTCGGCAGTCACGCGTGCGGCCGCTCACTTTGGCCAGCTTGATGTACTCGTGAACAATGCGGGAATGTTTGAGACCGCCGCGCTTGAGAGCCTCACCGTCGAGCAGTGGGATGCCATGTTCGAAACCAATACGCGCGGGCCTTTCCTCGCATCGCAGGCCGCCTATGCGCATTTGAAGGCTTCACAGGGACGCATCATCAATATCGGTTCGCTGGGTGGCACTCACCCTTGGCCTACACATGCGCATTACAGCACCTCGAAGGCGGCGCTGCACATGCTGACCCAGACCATGTCAAAGGCTTTTGCGCCGGAGATTGCTGTAAACTGCGTCGCTCCGGGCATGATCGTGAATAACGGCAACACTTCGGCCGAGTACGAGCACTTCGCGCAGAAGACTCCGATGAAGCGCAATGGAAGCCCGCAGGAAGTCGCAGCGGCTGTGCTCTTTTTTGCTACGGGGCCGCACTTTATCACCGGGCAGCTGATCGGCGTCGATGGTGGACTGGGCCTCTAACCCGGTGTCACCATCATCTTCCTGCACTTCCTGATCGCGGGCCGGAACAGCAAAGACCTAGTTCGAAAACAGGCGGCTGAAAAATCCGCCTTTGCGCCGATTCTGATTCTCCTCGCGCTCGTCTTCGATCTTCTGAGGGGCGGGCTGCGGAGGCAGATCTTCACCGAAGAAGACAGCCTTTGGATTGCTGACACACAGACGTTCCGCGGTCTCCGCACCAAAGCGCTTTGCTACCACCTGGTAGCCTTCGCTCATTTTCGGCGGACGCGAGGCGACATTGTGCGCATCGGTGGCAAGGAAATTCACCCAGTCGCGCTCCAGGAACTGCATGGCCATGGCCTGCGCGGTTTTGCCGAAGCGGCCAGTCAGCGATGCTGCCGTTACCTGCACGAGGCAGCCTTCGCGGAGCCACGGCTTCATCCGCTCCGGATGCTTCTGGATGGTCAGGTTGCGTTCCGGATGCGTGATGATGGGAATCATCCCGGCCACCATCAACTCATAGAACGCGTCGGTCATGGTGTTGGGAATCATCAGGTCGTCGAACTCGACCAGCAGGTACTGTTTGCCGTTGATGGAGTACTTCGAGCGGTTCTTCAGCGCGTCTTCGATGTTGTCGTAGGAGAGGTGGAAGTCGCACCCGAGCCCCAGCGTGAGCTTCGAGCCCACGCCTTCCTGGATCTGCTGCATCCGTTCCCGGTTCACTTCCGGTTGAAAGGGATAACGCGAGTTCGCGTGCGGCGTACACACGACATGCGTGATGCCGTCAGCGGCAGCTGCCTCGGCCATTTCTAGCGACAACTCCAGGCTGGTCGATCCGTCATCGAGGCCGAAAAGCAGATGGTGATGAATATCGATCATCGCGACGCGAGTTCTCCCGTTTGTTAGCGTCCCGCTGCGGCGAGCGTGCCTACCAGCGACTGGAAAATCTTAAACCCATCCGCCGATCCGAGCATCTGCTCGCTGGAGCGGTCCGGGTGAGGCATCATGCCCAGTACATTGCGTCCTTCGCTCAGGATGCCGGCAATGTTGTCGAGAGAACCATTGGGGTTTGCCTGGGGAGTAATCTCACCCTCCGGGGTAGCGTAGCGGAAGGCGATACGGTCATTGCGCTGCAGCGTCTTGAGCGTCTCGTCGTCGCAGAAGTAGTTGCCTTCCATGTGGCCGATCGGAACTTTCAGCACTTCACCCCTGGTTAGCTGGTTGGTGAAGGGCGAATCAAGGGTTTCGCTGCGCAGGTAGACCTGCTTGCAGATGTACTTGAGGCCGGCGTTGCGCATCAGCGCCCCGGGCAGCAGGCCCGACTCGCAGAGAATCTGGAAGCCGTTGCAGATGCCCAACACCGGTCCGCCGGCGTCGGCAAACTTCTTCACCGATTGCATGACCGGTGAAAAGCGGGCGATTGCGCCCGTCCGCAGGTAATCTCCGTACGCAAACCCACCCGGCACGAGGATGGCGTCACAGTTCTCCAGATCGGAGGAGTCGTGCCAGAGGAGGGTAACCGGCTGCTTCGCCAGCTCGGAAATCACGTTATAGGTGTCGTGGTCGCAGTTCGACCCGGGGAAGACCAAAACTCCAAATTTCATACCTTTAGGCTACCGCACTGCAAAGGGAAGTGTGCACGGATAGCGATTTGTTTTTACAGAAACGTACAGAATTTCGTGTTACGTTTCTGGCCATAAGTCTCAGGAAAATAAATGAAAAGCACAATTCTCTGTACCGCTCTTTGCCTTCTCTCTCTGTCCAGCATTTATGCCGACCAGCCAGCCGGCCCAACCGACCCAAAGGCCCAGAAGACTTTTGCAGACGCCAGGAACTGGCTCAAGGAGAGGAACGAGCGGTCCGCTCTCGATTCCTACCGGAAAGCTGACAAACAGGACGGCGGACATTGCGCGGCATGCCGCGACGAGGTCATCCGCCTGGGGTTGCGGGTGGGAGACTTCAAGGCGGCCGACGAGGCGGCAGAAGAAGCCATCGCGCAGGCCCCTGCCGGCGTAGACACGGCACGGGCTCATGAGGCACGCGGATTTATTCTCTTCCGCGAGGGCCAGGCGAAGAAGAAGGACGAATTCTTCACCGAGGCCGACAAGGAATACAAGCTGGCCATCGCCGTCGCACCGAACTTCCCCGATGCTGTCTACGGAGATGGCGTTTCGCTTGCTTATCTCCGCCAGGATGAGGCTGCCAGCAAGGTCTTCCAGCAGTACCTTGCCCTGAACCCCCGAGATAAGACCGCGACCATGGCCCGGGCCCAGCGTTACGTTGCGCATCCTGAACTGGCCCGAGCGCGCATGGCTCCGCCGTTTACCGTGACCACTCTCGATGGCAGGCAGGTTTCACTGGACGATCTGAACGGCAAGGTGGTGCTGATCGACTTCTGGGCTACCTGGTGCGGGCCATGTCGCGAAGCATTGCCGCATATCCAGCAGATCGCGAAAAAGTTTCAGGATCAGCCACTTGTGGTCCTGAGCGTCAGCCTTGACAAGGATGACGCCAAATGGAAGGATTTCGTCGCCAAGAACAATATGACATGGCTGCAGTATCGGGATGGGGAAGGAAACATCGCGAATGCCTTCGCAGTCGAGTCGATCCCCCACACCTTTACCATCGATACCGATGGCGTTTTGCAGGATGAGCACATCGGCGACGCATCGATCGAAGGCAAGTTGAAAAAGCTTTGCGCGCAGGCCCGGCAGCAGCAGGAAATTACCGTCTCGAAAGGACAATAGCATGGGAAAAATTACTGGACTGGGTGGGACGTTTCTCAGGGCAAACGACCCAGCGGCTCTCTATACCTGGTACGAGAAACACCTCGGTCTCAAGAAGAGCGAAGGCGGCTTTATCTTTCCGGCAAAGGCCGAGAAGGGTTCGCTGGTGGTAGCGTTCTTTCCACGGAAATCCGAGTATTTCCCGCCAAGCCAGCCGGCAATGCTGAACTTCCAGGTGGACGACCTTGATTCCTTACTCGACGGCCTGATTGCCGCCGGGGTCAAGGTCGATCCCAAGCGCGAGGACTACGGATACGGACGCTTCGGCTGGTTCACCGACCCGGAAGGGAACCGGGTTGAGCTGTGGCAGGCTTCCGCAGACTGACATCCTCCGTTTACTGATGTACGCTCGACATCGCAGGCTACGCATCGATGTCGGGCGTAACTGCGTCCAACCACCATGCCGGACTTTGACTTTCGCACCGGAGCACGAACCGCAGGAACAGCGCTCGCCAACTGGTGGCGGGCGGTGTCGATTGAAGCGCTCTGTGTCGCGGCCATCTGGTGGATCGGTCTCGTTCTGCTGAGCGTGCCGCTGGCCCCGGTCTGGGCGCTTATTGGCGGCCTCATGACCTTCGTCCCGAACTTCGGCGGCGTCATCACCGTCGTATTTCCGGTCATGATGATCCTTTTCAGCGGCCACGATATGTATCGCCTCGGGCTGGTTCTCGGGCTCTACGCGCTGATCGTGGTGATTGACCAACTGCTGTTGCAGCCCATGCTGCTGAAACGCGTCACGAGGGTACCAATCTGGGCGTCGATCCTGGTTCCCATCGCGCTCGGCATCATCATCCCGTTCTGGGGAGTGTTGCTGGCGCCGCCTCTGCTCGCGGTAATCTATGCGTTCCGCAAGCCGAAGCAATTGCCTCGCTAGCTCGGCAGTGAGCCGAGAATCAAGTGGATTTTTGCGGCCGTGATTGGAATCATGGTCGGCATGGCCAGGAAGTACAGCGTCTCTTACATCGCAGCCGCGGAACTAGGTGGCTTGGCCGGATCCGTGCTGGCATCCTACGTAGTTCGAGGCCGCGCGCCTGACATACTTTTCTGGCTCATAGCGGCGGTGTTTTATCTCGCGGTGAACCTCTGGCTATTTAGGAGCCGGCGTTTTTCAAAATCAGCCCCGCGCTCTGAATAAAATTGACGGCTGCCGATTGCAGCCTTTACCGTTCTTGGGCATGAATCAATGGACGCGTAGAGGTTTCATCGGATCCCTCATGGGGGCTGCGGCGGGGACTGCACTCGCTCAGCACGAGGGCGGCATTCTGGGCTCATCCAAACGGGCGGGAAGTGCACCGGTCAAGATTACAGATCTGAAGTGCGCCATCATCGGCAAGAATCCGGTGGTCCGCATCGTCACCGACCAGGGCATTTCTGGCTACGGGCAGGCCGAGTCGGCCAAACCCTATCTCAAGCCAATGGTCGAGTTCTACAAGCCATATCTCATCGGTACCGACCCCACGGACGTGGGTCGCCAGATGCTGCGGCTTCGCCGCCTGGGTGCATTCAAGCCGTGGGGTGCGGCTCTCAGCGCGATTGAGATTGCGCTTTGGGATGTTGCGGGACAGGCCGCGGACTTGCCTGTCCATAAGCTTCTTGGCGGGAAGATTCGTGACAAAGTTCTTGCGTATGGAAACTCGGAGAACAACACTCCCATCTTTTCTCCGCCCTCGCCGCAGGTGTGCGGAGAACTCGCCGCGAAGATGAAGGAGGCGAAAGAAGGGTACAAGCTGGTCAAGATGCCTGTCGCCTTCCATAACGGACCGATGATGAAGGCGACACCCAATGAATGGTTTGGCCAGCAATGGACGGGCCGGAACAGCCTTTACATGGAGCGCGGTCAACTGACGCAGCATGGTTTCGACTACATAATGCAATGCGTGGAAGCGATGAAGAAGAACCTGGGCGACGACATCGATCTGGCGCTCGACTGCGGGCCGGGCTGGACTCCCAAGGACGCCATTCGTTTCGCTCGCGCCGTCGAACCGTATCATCTCGCCTGGCTGGAAGACCTGATCACCGGTGACGGCGAGCCTTACACCAATGCCCAGGCTTTCAAGCTGGTGACTGAGAGCACGTCGACGCCGATCCACACCGGCGAGGAGGTCTACCTGCGCGAGGGCTTCAAGGACCTGATCGAGATGCAGGCAATAGACGTGGTCGGTCCCGACCCCGAGGATGTGGGAGGTATTGCCGAGCTGAAATGGATCGCCGAGTACGCCGACCTTCACCATATCCAGGTAGCGCCGCACGGCATCTTTGACGGCCTCTTCGGAGTCGCTGCGCAGGTCCATCTCGGCGCGGTATGCCCGCAGAACTACATCGGCTTCGAATACGCGAAGGGACAACCGGAATGGTGGTACGAGATCGTGGAAGGCTTGCCGGACCCGATCGTCAAGGATGGTTACATCGACGTCTGGGATAAGCCGGGCCTCGGAGTCTCCTTCAACATCAAGGCTGCCAAGGCTCGCCTTACAGACGACGACCGTACCTTCTTCGATTGAGTTTGAAGTCGGATGCACCGGTGAGCTGATGAATGCTTACCGGTGCGCCTGATAAAGCCCGGCAGCGCTCAGCTGCGCTTGGTCATCTCGAAGAGATTAGTGGCCTGTGGACCGAGGAAGCCCTGAAAGCGCGAGGTCTTGCCGTCAGGACCGGGCACATCGCCACGCTCGGCGAGTTCGTAATAGGCATAGCTCCAGTGCAGCTTGCCGGCCTTGCCGTCATCATCGATGACCGGGCAATCTTCCATCGCAGCCTTCGTGGAAGATTGGCGCAGCTTGCTGTGGCGCTCGCCCTCGAAACCCTCTTTCATGGGAATGCCGGCAGCGCGCATGGCCGTGACTGTCGTTTCGATATCCGGCCAGTCCTTCACATCCTGTTCATTGATGTAGGCCGTGAAATGGTTCACCGAGTTGCCGTGCAGCAGAGTCCACGCGGCGTATTGCGATTCCTCATCGACAAAGATCACCGTACTGCGTTCTGGTGCGTTCCACGGCCGGCTAAAGAAAGCCGCAAGATTCGCGGCCAGTTCCGAAGTTACGGCACCGGAGAGGCTTTGCCCTTTGGACAGGGAAGCCAGGGCGGTGCGGTCTTTTTCGCTAAGAAGGTCGGGCGCATCGGCAACGGTTTCCCTGATGGCGTCGCGGGTCTCGGGTGGCAGCTGGTCGACTTCGAGCTGGCTGATGAAGATCTTCGGGTTGCGAGGATCGGTTTTGTGTTCGTAGTGCCAGGCGGTCAGATACTTGTCGGCGAACAGGTAATTGTCCTTGCGCTCGTAGCCGAGCGCAAGGAAGATCCGGGCGATGGCCTCGACGCCGCGAGGCTGCTCTCCCGTGTCGCAGTTGAATGTCCTGAAGGCGATGTGGTCGTTCCGCAACTGTCCGCCGCGTTCTTCGACCATGCGTTGATACTGGGCCGCGTAAGCAACGCGGCCTTTATATTGCTGCCACAACAGATCGAGCAGCCCGGCAAGAACTTCAGATTGGCTCATAACAACCTCGCAACTTCGGGATCAAGCTAATCGCTTGCGGCCAAATTTACAATGTTGTTTGTCACCTCTCCAGGACGTATTTGCAGGCCCGGTTACTCCCCGGTTTTCGACTGCGGTTTCACAGAATCAAGGGCGTCGAAGACGATACCCGGAGTCAGCACCTCGGGCAGAACCTTTGGTTGAGCCTGGGGATCGGCGGGATAGATCACGTAGGTTGGCACACTGTTCCGGCCGAGCGAGGCGAGGGTGTTGGCAATCGTCTCGTCATGCGATGTCCAGTCCGCGCGGATCAGCACAACGCCGCTGTTCTTTAATTTGTTCTGAACCTCGGCCTTATCGAGTACCACGCGCTCGTTCACCTGGCAGCTCAGGCACCAGCTGGCGGTAAAGTCCACAAAAACCGGCTTGCCTTGGGCGCGATACCTGGCTACTGCGTCCGGCGTGAACGGTTCCCACCCGGTGGCAGCGGCACCTCCTGTCTTTGCACTCGGAGCAGACAGGGTCCGCGCGGCTTCGACAGGAAGCGCAATCGCCAGAATCAGCACAATTGCGGCGGCGATGGTTGCCGGGGCCTTTGCCGGCCAGCGTCCCATGATCCATCCGGCGATGGCCAGAAGCAGGAATGCGGCCAGCAGCGCTAACAGGGCGTTGACTCCGACCAGCTGCGTGTAGACCCAGATCAGCCAGATCACCGTTCCAAAGATCGGCACGGAGACAGCCTGTTTGAGAACTTCCATCCATGCACCGGGACGTGGCAACAGACGAGTCCACGAGGGGTTGAAGGCCAGCAGCAGATAAGGAATGGCGAGACCGAGGGCAAGAGCCGTAAAGATGACGAAGGTGATGATCGCTGAGCTGGAGAGGGCGTATCCGATAGCCGCGCCCATGAAAGGAGCCGCACAAGGTGTCGCGACAACGACTGCCAGCACCCCGGTAAAGAAACTGCCGGTGTAGCCGCTCTTGTTGGCGAGGCTCGAACCTGCGCTGGTCATGGAGAGACCGATCTCAAACTGGCCGGCCAGCGAGAGGCCCAGGAAGAAGAGCAGCAGCGCCATCATGGCGACGAAGATCGGCGACTGGAACTGGAATCCCCAGCCCAGATTGTGTCCCGCGCCGCGCAGGCCCAGCAACACGCCGACCAGCAGCCAGAAAGATGCCAGGATTCCCACTGTGTAGACGAGGCCGTGCAGCCGCATCTTGTGCCGTTCCTCGCCCGAGGACTGTACAAGCGCCAGTCCCTTGATAAAGAGAACGGGGAAGACGCAGGGCATCAGGTTGAGGATCATGCCGCCGATCATCGCCAGCAGTGCCGTGCGAATAATCTCTCCGGAGCTGGGCGCTATACCGACCGCGGCCGAGTTAATCGCGCCCGGGGTGGCGTGCACTTCATAAGCGCGTCCATCTCCGAGCACCAGAAGTCCGTGCAGCTCTTTCGGTGCGGTGGTGAGTGTGGAGTCTTTCGTCAGCGAAAGCTCTACACCCTTGCCCGTCGCCTTCGCGGTCTGCGGCGCCGGGTTCGAGAGCACATTTTGCTCAAAAGGGAAGAAGGCGGCTGATTTCTCGCTGCTGCCTGTCTCAACGGCCAGGGTGAATCCATCGCCGGAGGCCCGGAACTTCGCCGCATCGCCGGAAGGCAGAGGCTGGGGCAGCTTGCCCTCGCCCTGCTTCAGCAGCGCGGCATCGGCAGCCACTTCACCGTTCGCGGCGGCACCGAAGGGGCGCTCGACGGCAAGCTGCGCATGGCCTGGAATGCAGACCTCGCGGCACACGAGCCATGTTGCCTTGCCTCCGAGGGTGACCTTGCCGCCATCGGCTTTAAAGTCCTGTGCTACGTGCATCGGAATCGGGAAGAGGACTTCGCCCTCGTAGCCGTAGTCCATAAGTGGACCGAGCGGCAGGCGCTTCGGAGCAGGGAACTCGAAGGCGTCGGCCTTGATGCCATCGGGTAAAGCCCATTTCATCGACGGAGGCTCGCCGGAATCGCCGGCATTGATCCAGTAGACGTGCCAACCCGGATCGAGCTTGAAGTAGAGCCCTGCCTTGAAGTTCTGTCCCGGATAAATCTGTGTCGGGGGCACCACAAGCTGCACCGTCAGGTGCGAAGCTGTTGCGGTCGGCCCGGCCGGAGCGGCCGTGTCGGCGTGCATGAGCAGCGGAGCTGCCAGGAGGGCGAAAACGAAGATCCAGAAACGTCGGAACATGGGACTCTCAGCAAACGGGCGTTACGGCGCGCCTTGCTCCTCAATTCTAGTGCTTTCAGAATCTGGCGCGTGCGCTTTATAAGTATTCATAACAAAGTTTGAGGCTTCGCGCTACCACCCCTTCGCCATATATTCCTTCAGGATGCAACGATCCATCACGACCTTGACCCCGGCTTCTTCGGCGCGCTGCGCTGCTTCGGCGTGAACGACGCCTTCCTGAAGCCAAAGTCTGGGGAGCTTGAGCCGGATGACCTCGTCCACGATGGCAGGCACAAATTCAGGAGCGCGAAAAACATTTACCAGGTCAATTGGGGCGCCCGCGCCTGCAACGGCGGCTTCGAGAGAGGGGAAGGCCGGCTCGTCGAGCGCGCTGTCGATGGCCGGGTTGACCGGCACGATGCGGTAGCCGCGAGCCTGCATAAAACGGGAGACGCCGAGCGAGGCGCGGCCTTCGCGGTTGGTCAGGCCTACCACGGCGATGGTCTTCGCGCTCTCCAAAATCTCTCGTATTACGGTGGGATCGTTCATTCGTTTTCGCCCTCCTGAAATGAATCTCTTCGATCATCATCTCAACAAATTCGTAACCCGGACCGGCATCAAACTTTGAGACAATGACCGCTGCCATGCGATTTCAATGTTTTACCGTTCTTAGTCCCGTTCTAGTTTTTGGGGGCCGCGCCTGATGAGCCTGAAAGGCTGGTTGCTCTCCGATCTTCACCTTCCCGAAGCCGCTCACACCGGCGAGGAGGCACAGCACCCCTGGTGGGCCGTGATGTGTCTTACCGGCGTCGACTACTTCTCGACGCTCGGGTATCAGCCGGGGATTGCTTTCCTCGCCGCCGGGCTTCTTTCTCCCGTAGCCACACTTGTTCTGGTGCTGGTTACGCTCTTCGGTGCTCTGCCCGTCTATCGGCGCGTCGCCGAGGCCAGCCCCAACGGGCAGGGAAGCATCGCGATGCTTGAAAGGCTTTTTCCGCGCTGGAAGGGCAAGAGCTTCGTTCTAATCCTGCTTGGATTTGCGACCACCGATTTCGTCATCACGATGACGCTCTCGGCAGCCGATGCGGCCACGCACTTCGTAAAGAATCCGCTCACCCCTGCCTGGACGCACAACCAGATGGGTGTCACCCTGATCCTGCTCGCCATGCTTTGTGCGGTCTTTCTCAAGGGATTCACCGAGGCGATCAATACTGCGGTGGTTCTGGTCTTCGCCTATCTCGGGCTGAACGCCGTAGTGACCTTCGAGGCGGTATGGCACCTGGCTCAACATCCGCACCTGATTGCGGACTGGCAGCACAATATCTTCAAGGCACACTCCAATCCGCTGGCCATCGTCGGCATTTCACTCATCCTGTTTCCCAAGCTGGCGCTGGGCCTCTCCGGGTTCGAGACCGGAGTGGCTGTGATGCCGCTCGTCAAGGGAAAGAATACGGAAGAGCGCATTCGCCATACGCGCCACCTGCTCGTAACCGCTGCCATCATCATGAGCATCTTTCTGATGGCCACCAGCATTACCTCCGCGCTTCTGATTCCAGCCAAAGCCTTCCAGGAGGGCGGTGATGCGAATGGCCGCGCCATGGCCTACCTTGCCCACCTTTACCTCGGCAACGTCTTCGGTACGGTCTACGACATCAGCACTATCCTGATCCTTGCCTTTGCCGGCGCATCGGCCATGGCGGGCCTGCTGAACCTCATCCCACGGTACCTGCCGCGTTTCGGCATGGCGCCGGAATGGGCCCTTGCTTCGCGTCCGCTGGTGCTGGTCTTCTTTGTGGTCGCTGTTACGGTCACAAAGCTCTTTCATGCCGATGTGGATGCGCAGGGCGGAGCTTACGCGACCGGCGTCCTCGTGCTGATTACCTCGGCTTCGCTGGCCGTGGCGATCTCGGTGTGGAAGCAATGGCTTCGCTGGCCTTATCTGCTGGTTTTTCTGCTCTTCGTTTACACAACGGTGCTGAACATGGGCGAACGGCCTGAGGGCATCAAGATCGCCTCGTTCTTCATCATGGCGATTGTGGTGGTCTCGCTGATTTCAAGGGCTATTCGCTCGACGGAACTGCGCATTACAGGCGTCACCCTGTCCGCCGAGGCGGTCGATATGATCTGCGACGATCCGGACGGCGTCATTCGCATCGTTGCCAAGAAGCCGCACTATGATGGCTATGACTGGGATGAGGCCGATGCGCGCACACGGCTTCTGCACAATCTGAGTGAAGACGAATGCCTCTTCTTCTTTGAAGTGGAGCGTACGGACGCCTCGGAGTTCCAGGACAATCTCGCGGTGGAGGTCCGTCGCGAGGGCCGTCATCGCGTACTCTTCGCGCGCAGTCCCGCCGTGCCCAACTCGATTGCCGCGCTCCTTATCCAGCTTGAAAGGCATACCGGCCATGTGCCGCATGCTTATTTCAGTTGGACCGAGGGTAATCCGGTGCTCAACATCATCCGGTACGTCTTCTTCGGAGAAGGCGATACGGCGCCGATCACTCATGAAGTGTTGCGGCGCGCCATCGAGGACCCGAAGCGGCGTCCGATTGTCCACGTGAGCTGAGGATGCCGAAATCGATTGTGGCGGGAAGGTGGCCATGTTACAGTTCCCGCGCATTCAGATTCTGTTTCTGAAAGGGACGAACAATGAAACAGCTTTGGGCATTAGGGCTTTGCGTGGGTCTGTGCATTCCCATGTATGGACAGGACAAGGAAAAAGTCACGGACCGCATCGCCGATTCCACGGCAGTGCTGCGCCAGTTGCTTGCTACGCCGGATAAGGGTATTCCCAGCGATCTTCTCGACCGCTCCGAATGCGTGATTGTTTATCCGTCTGTTAAGAAAGCAGCTTTCATTGTGGGCGCTAGCTACGGCCGCGGTGTCATCACCTGCCGTACCGGCCGCGACCTTCGCGGACCGTGGAGCGCTCCTGCAATGTTCGCTCTCGAAGGCGGCAGCGTCGGCTTCCAGATCGGTGGCCAGGCTACCGACTTCGTTCTGCTGGTGATGAACGACCAGGGCGCTCAATCGGTTCTGAAGAGCAAGGTCAAACTTGGCGGGGATGCATCGATTGCCGCCGGGCCGGTCGGCCGCAACACCAGCGCAGAGACGGACATCGTGATGAAGGCCCAGATCCTTTCCTGGTCACGTACAAGGGGAATCTTTGCGGGTATCTCCCTTGCCGGTTCCACCATGCGCTCCGATAACGACTCGAATAAGGCGCTATATGGCCGCAGCCTCACGGCTACTGAAATCGTCCGTGATGGAGCTGTTCCGCCACCGGTTGCCGCGCGGCCCCTGTTGCATTTGCTGAACCGGGTCACGCCCGGGCACCGCAAGAAGTAGCTGGGGAAAACCCGTCACAACTTCGCCGTTCCGCTCCCGGAACGGCGAAGTTGATTTATCGGGTGATGATCACTTCGTAGAGATTGTCTTTGGCGAGAAAGAAGCGGTAATTCGAGAACTTGGAAAACAGCTTCTCGATGCTGCGGTTGGTGTAGACGCGCAGGATGGGGTGAGGAGCCGTTTCCTGCAGCTCGATATTTTCGCTGTCGGTAAGGTGGTAACGGCAGAGGCCTGTATCCTGACCGGTCGTCTTCGAATGGAAGATAGCCAGGATTCGTCCGCCGGGCTTCACTGCTCCATGCAGATGCTTTACGAAGTCTGGAACCAGTTTCTCGGGCAGGTAGTCGAGCGTTGTCCACAGAAGCACCACGTCGAACTGCCGTCCGGCGAAATTCAGATTCTGCTCAAAGAAGCCTTTTACATCGAACCCCGGCTCACCGTTCTCTTCCCCGGGTGGTAGTTGCCACGAGCCGGTGAGTGCTTCATGCACGGTGTCGGACATGAAGCAGCTGTGTCCGAGATTCGTGATGAAGTTGATGTTGGTCGGTGAGGTTGGCCCGATATCGAGCACGTTAAGGCCATCCTGCTCTTTTAGATGCTTGAGCATGGCAGTCCATCCGCTCGAACGGCGGGGGACACGCGGCCCATTGAGCACAGTCCGCGGACTGTGCTCGGGTTCTTCCTGCTTGCGATTGAAAAGAGTGCGAAACACGTGAGGGAGGTGCCCGCTTATTTCTGCACGCCGGGCAGCGTGCCCTGTCCGCCTGGATCTGCCATTTTCTGGATCAGATCGACTTTGCCTGAGAACATGGCGTTCTCTTCGATCGATAAACGTGAGGCCCGGATATCGCCGGTGAGGCTTGCTCCTGAGCGAAGCTCCAACCGGCCTGTAGAGTTCACGTCACCTACAAGCGACCCGAGAATGATGACGTCGCGCGCGGAAACATTGGCCTTGACGGTTGCGTTGGGGCCGATGGTCAGCCGGCTGTCTGTCAGGGTGATCGTGCCTTCTACGAGGCCATCGACCAGGAGGTCTTCGCTGCCTTTGACTTCGCCGCGAATCTGTACAGACTTTCCGATGGATGCTGGTGCGGAGATATCTGCTGGGGACATTCGAGCTCCTGTTAATTCAATTGCTCACTTTGATCGAACTATACCCAAGGATGCAAGGCACCCGCAACCTTACCGCCGTCATGCGCACCTCATCCGCAAACAGCATGTTCAAGGCATGTGGTGCAGCGCTTCGGAGCGCGAACACTATCGCACAGAATGCCGGCCAGGATAACTGCGGGGGAGATTCCGGGTCTAAACTGGAACAGGGGCGTGGAAATATGTCCAGACGAGTGATTCTCGGAGCTTTGCTTTTGGCCGTGCCGTGTTTCGCACAGCAGTCGCAGCCGCCTGCGCAACAGGACTCCGCCCAGAAGCCTGCGGATACATCGCAACAGCCGCCGCCTGCTCCGGAAAAGAAACACACTACTGCGCAAGACAATCCCTTTCCGGAAGACATTTCGAAGAAAGCAGCGCAGGGGGATAGCGACGCGCCAGCCGCCGATGCGCCGGAGGGCGGAAAGCCCGGCAGCCCGGATTACTCTTCCAGCCGCAGCGGTCTCGACAGGCTCAAGGATGACAAGGACGACAGCCGGATCTCCGATGGCGCCGGCGGATACATTCACGATCCGAAGATGGCTTCGCAAGATGTGAAGGTTGGCAGCTTTTACCTGCAGAAGGGCGACTACCAGGGTGCTTACAATCGTTTTCTTGAGGCAACAAAGGTCGACCCTGACAATGCCGATGCGGTCTTTGAACTGGCCGAGGCAGCCAAGGGACTGAATCACAAGCAGGAAGCAATCGACAACTACCAGATCTATCTCTCTGCCATTCCGGATGGCAACAAGGCCAAGACGGCACGCAAGGCACTTGCAGAGCTGGCCGCCAAAAAATAACGAGCTAAAAGAAGCGCAGCCTCAGGATCTCGACCAGGTAGACGAGTGCCGCGGGAACGAGCAGCAGGTTGCGCAAAATGGACGACACGGCCCGATGCGTAACATGCGAGCGCATTGCGGTCTTCGATTTACTGAGTGGCCGCGCGATCGAGCTCAACAGCCAGTTCAAGAGTAGAAACGCCGCTACGAAAAAGAGCGCTTCCCAGAAGAAAACGTGCAGCGATCTGCCCAGGTAAGCGCCAATGCGCTGGAGGGCAATTTCGAAGGCTGTCGGCTGCATCACGTATCGTTTCAGCTCGTCCCATTCATTCGTAGGGAGTGCCACCCAGACGGCGATGACGCACAACATCACGCGTGCGCCCACCAGCAGCGCATCGATGGCGTTGAGCTGCCAGCGATGGATCGGCCTGGTGTGCAGCAGCAAGTAAGCCCGGATCGCCGCGGGAATCGCCGCGCAGGTGAAAAGCGGCAGCGGATGCCGCTCAAGTGCTGCGACTGTTGCCAGCCAGAAGACCTGCGTCGTCCGCCATGCGAAAGAGAACCCCGAAGATGGTGGCTCCAGGAACATGCCCCTAGCTTAACCGAGGTGTCAACGGAAGAAGCCGAGATACCAGTCGATTGTCGCCTGCCCAAAAAAGATGACGTAAAGCGAAGCCATACATAGAAATGCGCCCAACGGGAGGCGCGCTTCCATGCGGCGCATCCGCGCGAGACCGAAAAGCGCTCCGGCGACCACTGCAAGAAAGAAGGCCAGCAGGGTCTGCCACGGGCCAAGCCAGGCCGCGATCATCGCGAGCAGCTTCGCGTCTCCCAGGCCCATGCCTTCGCGCCCGCGCAGCTTCCGGTAAACCCAGCGGATGAAGACAATCAGAGAGCCGGCAGCGAGCGCCCAGAGGATCGCCAGGCCTAGTCCGCGGAGACCCGAACGACAGGCCGCATACAGCACACCCAGCAGGATGCCCGGCAGTGTGAAGGCATCTGGCAGGTGCATGGTTTCCGCATCCATTACGGCCAGCCCCAGCAGCAGAAAGCAGAGTACCCCCATCGCCCCCGCCTCGATCGTCGCGCCGAAGCGAAGCCAGCAGAGAAGCCATAGAGCAGGCATGACCAGCTCGACCGCCGGATAGCGCCAGCCGATGGAAGCACGGCAGCTGCGGCAGCGGCCCCGAAGAACTAGGAAGCTCAAAACGGGAATGTTATCGAGGGACCTGACCGGGGTAAGGCAGTGGGGGCAGCGCGAGCGTGGCGACACGATGGACTCGTGCCGGGGCAGGCGTGAGATGCATACGTTGAGGAAGCTGCCGAAGAGGAGCCCTGCAACCACCACCGCGAAATCCGGAACCATATCCAAGAGACGATCCTAAAGCCTTTCACTGCAGAGTATCGCGGCAGGTATCGGTTAGACTGGTTGAGATGTCCGCCGAGAACGACTCCTATCCGGGCTTTGCCAGAGCAGTGGGCATTATGCGGAGGCTTCGCGCCCCGGACGGCTGTCCGTGGGACCGCGAGCAAAGCTTCGACACCATCCGCAAGTTCACCCTTGAAGAAACCTACGAGGTTCTGGACGCCATTGAGCGTCGTGACTGGCCCGCTCTGAAGGACGAATTGGGTGACCTGCTGCTACAGGTGCTCTTTTATTCCCAGATGGCAGACGAGGCCGGCTACTTCACTATCGATGACGTGACGGAAAATCTTGGCCAAAAGCTCGTCCGGCGCCATCCGCACGTATTTGGCGAAGAGGCGGCACGCGAGGCCGGAAACCGGGCCTCGGGGCTTGAGATGGACGGTATCGGCGCGGGTGAAGTGCTGCGCAACTGGGAAGCGATCAAGAAACTGGAAAAGTCAGCAAGGCCGGCAAACGACAGCTATCTCGACGAGGTGCCCCGTTCCATGCCTGCTCTGGCCGAAGCCGCAAAACTCGGCTCCCGGGCGGCAAAAGTCGGTTTCGACTGGCCTGATGTAACCGGGCTTATGGCAAAGCTCCGCGAGGAGATTGCAGAGCTCGAGGCTGAAATGAAGGCCGACAAGGCATCCAGGGAGACAGCGGAAGAGCTTGGCGATCTGCTATTTACCGCAGTAAATCTCGCGCGCCACTTGAAGGTTGATTCAGAAATGGCACTGCGCGATACCAACGCCAAGTTTCGCCGCCGGTTCAGCTCGATGGAACAGATTCATCAACAGCCACTTGACGGTCTATCGGCGGACGAACTGGAAGCTCTCTGGATTCGGGCGAAACAGAGGGAGCGGGCTTCTTGAATTTCACCACCCGCGACGGCAAAACAATCGAGATTCGTTCCTGCCAGGGCTTCGATGAACTGGACGACTGCGTACGCCTGCAGATCGAAACCTGGGGCTACGCCGATGGCGATGTGATTCCGCGGCGGGTCTTTGTTGTCGGTCAGTATATTGGCGGACAAGCAATAGGGGCTTTCGATGGGAGACGCATGATTGGCTTCGCCATGGCCCTTCCGGCGGTGCACGGTAGCCCGGTTCAGCCCTATCTGCATTCCCACATGCTGGCGGTGGACCCGGCTTACCGGAATTACGGGGTGGGCTACCAGCTCAAGCATTTTCAACGGGTTGAGGCGCTTGAACGGGGATTCGGGCTGATGGAGTGGACCTTTGATCCGCTCGAGATCAAGAACGCATTTTTGAATATCCACAAGCTGGGTGCGATTGTCAGGCGATATACCCCCAACTTTTATGGTGTATCCTCTTCTCGTCTGCAAGGTGGATTGCCGACGGACCGTTTGCACGCGGAGTGGTATCTCGATTCCAACCGGGTTCGCGCCATTCTCGAAGGCAGGCAACTGGGCCTTCCAGAGGTTGTGGCGACCATCACCGTTCCATATCAGGTCGCTGCGTGGAAGGCTTCCGAAGAGTTGGCCGGTCAGGCGGCAGAGTTGCAGCAGCAGAACCGCAGGCAGTTTCAAGAGGCTTTTGCAAGAGGCTTGGCAGTTGCAGGTTATCGCCGGGACACGCAGGGCAACGGTATCTTTGAATTGGTGCAATTCGAGCACTTAAGGCACAGTCATCTATGAAAATCGATGCCATCATTCTTCGCGAGTTGCGCATGCCGCTCGTTCAGCCCTTTCAGACCAGCTTTGGTACTACGACCGACCGCCGCATCCTGCTTGTGGAACTGAAGGGTGAGGGATTTACAGCATGGGGCGAGTGCGTTGCCGGTGAGCACCCTTATTATTCCTACGAAACCATCGATACCGCATGGCTGATCGCGGAGCAGGAGCTTGCCCCGGCCCTGGCAGCCGCCGAGCCGGAGCATGCAGGCAAGATTCCCGGCATCTTCAAGCAGGTTCGTGGGCATCGTATGGCCAAGGCTGCGCTTGAGAATGCTGTCTGGGACCTTGAGGCGCAGATCCGGGATATTCCGCTGGCAGAATTGCTGGGCGGCACGCGCGAAAAGATTGCCTGCGGGGTCTCGATCGGTATTCAGCCGTCACTCGAGAAGCAATTGTCGGAGATTGAAAAGGAACTGGCTGCCGGCTACCAGCGCATCAAGCTGAAGTGCAAGCCCGGCTGGGATTCTCATGTCTTCGAGGCGGTGCGCAAGCGCTGGCCTGACATTCTGCTGAGCTGCGATGCCAATTCTGCATACCGTCTGCGCGATGCCGAAGAGATTGTGAGCTGGGACCGGTTCAACCTGCTGATGGTTGAGCAGCCTCTCTGGGCAGACGATTTCTATTACCACTCCATGCTGCAGAAGCAGATGAATACGCCGATCTGTCTCGATGAGTCGATCCACAACCGGCGCGATACGCTGGCGGCCATTGAGATGGGCTCCTGCCAGATCATCAACATCAAGTGCGGTCGCGTGGGCGGCCTCGGCGAGGCAGTAGCCGTGCACAACGCCGCGATGGAGCGGGGAATTCCGGTGTGGTGCGGAGGCATGCTCGAATCGGGTATCGGCCGTGCCCACAATATCGCTTTATCGTCGCTTGAGAACTTCCGCCTGCCTGGTGATGTTTCCGCTTCGAAGCGCTATTGGAAAGATGACATCATTGAGCCGGCTGTCGAGGTCTCGCCTGCCGGCGAGATCATCGTGCCGACCGCTCCGGGCCGCGGTTACGAAGTGCGCGAAGACCTGGTGGAGCGCCTGACGGTGCGCAAGCAGGAGATTCGCGCCATGGCTGTGGTGTAGTTCATCCCTTTCGGGCAATAACGGCTACTCGACTGCAAATACCGGCGTGCTCCCTGCACGCCGCTGGAATGGTCGAAAATGTGGATGCATGCTGCGTGCATGCGAATCTCCTGGCTGTTCCTTCCATCTCTTTGCTTCATGCTGTCACTCTCGATCGAGGCGCAATCCACGGAGATTGCCTCGCTTACGGAAGCCGTGAGGCTGCGCGATAGCGGTCACTTCGCTGAAGAGATCGCCCTTCTGCAGCGCCTGCTGCAGGGCGAAGCCAAGGATTTAGATATGCAGGGCAGAGGCATGGCCTGGGACATGCTCGGGCTGGCCTATGAAGATATTGAAGACGGGCCTTCATCGCTTCATGCCTACAAAGAGTCAATCCGAATCCTTCAAGCGCTGCCTGGCTGTGAACCACTGTATGCCGCTGCACTCGATAATTACGGCTCGCTCTTATTGATGACCGGAGATGCGCGTAGCTCAAAACGGCTGCGGGAGCAGGCGCGCGACCTGTACTTTAGGATCGGCGATCATGCAGGAGTGGCGCATGTCTCCGGCAATCTGGCACGCATTGCGCTCAGCCGAAGAGATGCCCGGACGATGCGGAAGCAGCTGGAGATTGCCTTTCGTGAGGCTGCGCTGGCGCGCACCTACACCGATGGCGATATGGCTGTGCTGCTTGCCGACAGGGCTTCGCTGCTGTCTATGCAGGGTGATGATGCCGGCGCGCTCCTAGAGTTGAATCATGCGATAGCGCTATGGACGGGCGTAGGCGGCCCCGACTCATTCATGCTCGGAGCTGGATATGCATTGCGTGCGCAGGCCTATGAACGGCTGGGCGATGAGAGAAATGCAATCGCGGATATGCAGCGGTCACTGGCGGTCATCGCGAAGACCGCGGGCCAGAACTCGACGCGCTATCGGGAAATGAAATCGATTTATGCAGGGATGCTTCGGCGCTCGGGTGTGCAGGAACAGGCATCTCTTGAACAGAATGCGCGCCGATAGGGTGTGAACTGGGGCGAACGGTTCGGTCGAACCGTTCGCCCCAGCGTGTTAGCTGTGGTTCTCTGCTTCAAGTTCCCGCTCTTTGCGCGAGGGGCGCGCCATGAGCGGAATGAGGAAGAGAATGGCCAGCAGGGTCGTAATCATGCCTCCGACGACTACGCGGGCGAGCGGCTGCTGGGTTTGCGAGCCGATCTCGGTAGCGACAGCAGCGGGCAACAAACCGAGGCCCGCTGCGAGACATGCCATTACGACAGGACGCATTTCGTCGAGCGCGCCCTTTTCCAGGCCATGCACCATGCCGTCTTCACGCTGTGCGCGGCGAATGCCGGCAAGGAAGACGACCGCGCCCAGAGTCGCTACACCGGTGAGTGATGTGAAGCCTACCGCTGCAGAGATACTGAACGACGTGTGCGTAATGAAGAGGGTGATGATGCCTCCGATCCATGCAAAGGGAAGCATGCCGACGATGATGAAGGCATCTTTCCATGTGCGGAACTGGATGTAGAGCAGCACCAGGATGATGGCGACGCTGACCGGAATGATAAGCGCGAGGCGGGCCTGCTCCTTGCGCAGGCTGTCGAACTCACCGGCCCAGGTGTAGTCGTAACCGGTGGGCAGCTTCACCTTCTGAGCAAGCTGGCCCTGCAGGTCCTGGATGGCGCTGGCCAGATCGCGTCCGCGTACGCTGAACTTGATCGGGATGTAGCGCCGGCCGCCTTCGTGGTAAACCATGAACGCGCCGTTCTTCAGGCTGACGTCTGCGATTGCACTGAGCGGTACCTGGTTGCCGTCGGGCGTCGGCACGAGGATCTTGCCGATGGCATCCGGAGTATCGCGGTACTGAGCCGAATAACGCACAGCGAAGTCGAAGCGCCGGTCGCCATCGATGATCTGCGTGACCGGCGCGCCACCAACCGCCGCCTGCACGATGCTGTTCACATCCTGCGGCTGCAGTCCGTAGCGGGCTGCCTTGAGGCGATCGATGGAGACCATGAGGCTGGGCTGACCGGTAACGTCGAAGACGCCGACGTCGGTGATGCCCGGGACCTTGTTCATTACGCGCTCAATCTGGCCGGCAAGGCTGGTGAGCTGATAGAAGTCGGTACCGAAAAGCTTGAGCGAGTTCTCGCCTTTGACTCCGGACATGGCCTCTTCGACGTTGTCCTGAATGTTCTGCGAGAAGTTGAAATCGATGCCTGGATAGCGGCTGAAGTCTTTCTCAATCGCGGCGATCAATTCATCCTTGTTGCCGTGGAAGCGGGGACGCCAGTCTTCCTTGGGTTTCAGGTCGGCCAGGAACTCGATGTCGTTGAAGGTGACAACGTCGGTTCCGTCATCGGGACGGCCCATCTGCGAGACCACCTGCGTGATCTCGGGGTAGCTGCGCAGAATGCCGCGAATCTGGTCGGCGTACTTCTCCGACTGATCGAAAGACATATCCTGCTGCATCGTTGCACGAATCCACAGGTTGCCTTCTTCGAGGGCAGGCATGAATTCACCGCCAACCAGCTTGAAGAGCAGAACTGCTCCGAGCAGGCAGGCGAAGGCGACAATCCATGTCATCTTGCCGAAGCGCAGAACCTTCTGCAGGCTGCGATCGTAGTTGCGACGCAGGAAGGTGCTGAGCTTGGTATCGGTCGACCCGTGTTTGACTTCCTTGGGTATAACGAAAGAGCCGAGCACCGGAGCGAAGACGAGGCCGAAGATGAGCGCGCCTGTCAGAGCGAATCCGTATGTGACGGACATGGGGGCAAAGATCTTGCCGGGCACGCCCTCCATGGTGAAGAGAGGAATGAAGGCGACGAGAATGATGAGGGTTGCGAACAGCACAGGCTTGGCTGCGTCGCTCACGCCTTCCATGATCAGTTCGCCGACATCTTCGCCTTCCACCCTGCGCGAGATACGGCGATATACGCTTTCGAGCACGACGATGGATGAATCGACGAGGATGCCGAAATCGATTGCGCCAATTGAGATCAGGTTTGCCGAGTGGTTGGTGAACACCATCATGGCAAAGGCGAAGAGCACTGCGAAGGGGATCGTGATGGCCGCGATGATGGTCAGCCGCAGATCGCCGAGCATGATGAGCAGCACCAGTGTCACGAGCACAAGCCCGGTGATGATGATGTGCCGCACCGTCTTCGTGGTGGTGTCGATCAGCTTGGTTCGATCGTAGATGGTCTTGATCTGCATGCCCTTGGGCAGCAGGTTGCCGGTGTTGAGATCGTGCACCTTCTGGCGAATGCCCGAAAGAGCAGGCAGCGACTCTCCACCTTTATTGAGCAGCACCACGCCTTCGACGATGTCAGGGTTTTCATCGCGTCCGACTTTGCCGAGGCGAGGCTGATGACCTTCCTGCACGGTTGCCACATCGCTCAGTAGCACAGGAGTGCCGTTGTGCTCGGCGACGACGATGTTCTTCATCTCGTCGACCGAATGCAGCAGTCCGATACCGCGCACGTTCACGCTCTGGCTGCCGAGCGTAAGGTAGTTGCCGCCTGCATTGGCATTGCTGTTCTGGATGGCGTTGACCACCTGTGTCATGGTCACGCCCATGGCGATCAGCTTGTGCGGATCGACCTCAGCCTGGTACTGACGGGTGGTGCCGCCCAGCGTAGCAACGTCGATGATGCCGGGCACCTGCTTGAACTGGCGAACGAGCAGCCAGTCCTGCGTGGCCTTGAGCTCATTGAGTGAATAGCCGGGGCCGGTAAGCTGGTAGCGATAGATTTCGCCGATGGGCGACTCTGGCGAAAGCTGTGGCTGAAGCTGGTTGGGAAGATTAACTTCCTGGATGCGATTGAGTGCTTCCTGGCGATCGGTGAAGTAATCGCTGTTGAAGTCGAAATACATCTTCACGTCGCTCAGGCCAAAGATGCTGATCGAGCGAATCTGGTCGAGATGCGGCGTGCCGTTCAATCCGGCTTCGAGAGGAACAGTGACCTGCTGCTCCATCTCTTCTGCCGACCACGAAGGGTTCTGCGTAATGAACTCCACCATCGGCGGCGAAGGGTCGGGATAGGCTTCAATGTCGAGCTTGGTAAAAGCGACCGCACCCACCGCGAGAGACGCGAGGAAGAGGATGAGGACGACATTGCGGAATTTGAGGAGTGTACGAATGAGCCCGTGCATTATTCCGCCTCTGATTCGCGCAGCAGCTCGGCGCCGGTGATGACGACCCTATCACCGTCCTGCAGCCCCTGCGTGATTTCGTCTGACGTGTCATGCGTTTCGCCGAGCACCACATCGCGGCGCTCGTATTTACCTGGGGTTGTTTCAACAAATACGAAGATGTTCTTGCCGTTCTGGATGACAGCGGTTGCCGGAACCACGATCGAGGTACGCTTCTGATTTGTAACCGCGATGTTGGCATACATCTGGGGCTTCAGCTTGTGGCCAGGGTTGGCCAACACAACGCGAACCTTGAGGGTAAGCGAGGTCGGATCGACGGCGTCGGAGATGTTGCTGACGGTGCCGTGATAAACATTGTCGGGATAACCGGTGACGTTAATGTCTACGGATTGTCCGACCTTCACCTTGTCGAGGTCACGCGGATAGAGATCTCCAACAACCCAGATAGAGCTGATATCTGCAATCGTGGCGATTGCATTTGCGTTGTCGAGCGAGCGCTGAAGTTCGCCGTTGGCTGTTCCTACATCGAGCACTGCGCCACTGATGGGGGCGCGAATCGGGATCACGTCGCTGGTGTCATTCTCCGAGAAGCCGAGAATGTGCAGGGCCTGGCGGGCACGCTCGAGCTCGGAGTGATCGGCATCGTCCATCGCCTTTAGATCGTCGTAATCGCGCTGGGCCATTACCTGGTGTTGTAGCAGCTCCTTGGCGCGATTCAATTGCAGGTCGGCGCGGGCGGCTTCGATCTTGGCTTTCTCAAAATCGGAACGGGTCTGCGCGGCATCGCTGCTCTGCAACAGTCCGATCTGTTGACCCTTGGCCAGATCCTGGCCCGGAAGAACCTTCAGCTCGACCACGCGCCCGCTGATTGGCGGGAAGATGTGCACGACCGAGGTCGGGTTCGGAGTCACCTTGGCTGGCAGCACCAGCTGGTTTGACACCTGTTGCGTATGCACGGTGGTCGTTTCCACGACACTCTTTGCCGGTGCGGCGCCGGAAGGGTTTTCTGCGGCGGCTGGCTGATCGTGCTTGCACGCGGTGAGCGAGAGCAAAAAGAAGGGAAGTGCTACGGCAAGTGTGCGCCGAATCATGGCAGGATCTCCGTGGCAGCCGCGAAGCTGAGCTGATGAATGCTGAGCCATACCTGCTGGTTGGCGTTCAGCGAGTCAAGATTAATCTGGCGGTAGTCGCGCAGGGCGTCGAGATAGTCGAGCAGAGTGCTGCCGCCGTGGCGGTAGCTGAACTCGAGGTTGTCGCGCACATGCTGCGCTTCCTGCAGATAGTGGCCGCTGTATCGTTTTGAAAGCGTCGATGCCGTGTCGTACGCAGACCAGGCCTGATCGACATCGTTGATCACCTGGTTGCGCGCGGCGACTTCAGCAAAACGGCTGGATTGGGCTTCGTAACGGGTGCGTTCCTTCTCGCCCTGGTTCCGGTCGAAGATGCGCAGCGGAATCTGTACCTGGAAACCTGCCGTGTTGTACACACCGGTACGCTCGTATTCGCCGCCGATTGTGGGATCGACCTTGGCATCTGCATCGGCCAGCTTCACGTTGGCGTCTGCCACGCGAATCGACTGCAGTGCCGCCTGGTAATCCGGGCGCGCGGCGAGGGCTTCCTGCTCGACCTGCTGCATATTCGTTGTGACGGGCGGCGGATCAAGCTCGCCCGTGATGTCGAAGTTGTCGACTGGCTTCTGTACACCGAGCAGTAACTGAAGGCTGTCGCTTGCCTGCGTCAGGTTCAACTTGGCATTGTCGTAATCGGATTCGAAGTCGGCAAGCTGAAGGTCGATGCGTTCGAAGTCCGTTTCGCTGATGTCCCCGGCGTCGCGTCGCGCCTTGCTCAGATCGACGGTGTGCTTGTAGCTGTCGAGGTTGTCGGTTGAGATCTTGAGTGCAGCTTTGGCCACCAGCATTTGCGTGAAAGCGGTCTTTACCTGCAGGACGGTCTGACGTTCGGTGTCCTTGTACTGGCTTTGAGTAATGTCTGTCGTGTTCTTTGCAATATCGAGCCGCCAGCGTCGCTTCTGTCCACGCTCGAAGGTACGGGTAATGTTGCCCGCATATGAGTACGGGTTCGAGGGGTTGTCGGCACCGAGCGAAACATCCTGGCCGCTTAACTGAAAGGTCGGGTTCAGTCGCAAGCCGGCGGTGATCTCGTTTGCTTTGGTGGCCGTTACATGTTGCTGGCCAGACAGGAGCGTCGGATTCTTTGTGCGGGCCATATCGATGGCCTGCTGCATGGTGAGCGGAGCCGTAGTGCTCTGCCCAAAGGCAAATCCTGTCCCCAATGCAAGCAGGGGCAGGAAGCCTAAGCTTCTGCGTAGATAGAGTTTCATTGCACCACTTTCAACGTAGCGACAAATTACAAGTACAAGGATTTTTCTAAAAAGGCCGTAAAGAACTATGCGAGCGCAGGAGGAGGCCGCGTTCCGGCAACATTCAGAAAGCCTTCGCTCGGCAGCGCAATTTTCTCTACACGGGGCGCGCTGAGAAGTGTCTGGAGGCGTGAAGCCTCTTCAAGCGAAAGGGTATCGACGGCCAGCAGGGAAATTGCCTGCAGGGATGAGTCGAGTGAATGTTGTAAATCGATGCGGCGTATCAGGTGTTCCATCTCCGCCGGGGCGGCGCAGGCCTGCAGATCGTCAGTAAGAGAGACGACCGGAAGCAGGATGACGATCAGCACTGCCAGTGCCATGATCTGGATACGTGTTGTGGCGCGCAGGGAACGGTCTGCCCAGCGACGCTGACTCCAGATCCAGAACCCGAAGATTCCGACGGACAGAGTCAGCCACAACAAATTAAAGATTAATTCCACGCTAGGACCGATTGTAACCGATCACGAAAATCGGCATGTTGCCGGAGCAGTGCCCTGCGGGGCGGAAGTCCTTCGTTTTCCACCGGATCGTTTGACCGGAAGCCGTTGCCGTTTTAATATGAAGAAGCGGTTGAGGACAGGACATTGTTCTTCCGCGCCATTCAATATTGCCCTCTCGTTCAATGGTAGGACAGCTGCCTCTGGAGCAGCCTATCGGGGTTCGAATCCCTGGGGGGCAACCAGAATATTATAAGTTTCTGATAATAAGATAGATATTGCGGTGATAGGAATCCCCGAATGGGAAATCGCGCCGTTTGATGTCGCCTTTAAATGTTTGAATCTAAGTCAGATACTTAAAAATGCATGAGATTACCCGGTCTCTCATTTTTCCAGGATTTCCTAAATCCAAGACATCAATGAAAAGAATTACTCACCAGCATTCCCTTCCGAAGAAGTTCGCAGACAGCCGGCGCGTTTTGGGGATACGGATCGAGTCGCGAAATCCTGCAATGTTTAGTTCAAATACCCTTATTGTTGCGGTGTCCACTTTTCACATCTCCAGAATCGCGGAACTCCTATACTGGGGTTATTCGCTCTAGCTGAATCCCGGACGACGCCGCAAACGAAGTGGTGTGGCGAGGACATGGCTGTGTGACGGAAGGCAGATGAGGGTATAGGTAATGGGCGGCGACATGCCACTGCGCTTGGACATCCGGGCAGAGCAAAAATCTGAGCCAGAGGCAGTCACGCCGGCCGGGCCAGATGATGCCGTTTTGGACTTTGTCTCCTGGAAGCGCGTCTTTCGCCATGCCTACTCTCTGGTCGGGAACACGGCGGACGCTGAAGACCTCGCGCAGGAGGCCTTCACTGAGTTGTTTCGCGCCAAGGCCGCTGGGGAGCCTGTACGATGGATCGGGGCCTGGATGCGAACCATCACGCAGCGTCTGGCGTATCGGAGCTTCAACAAGCAACGCCCGGATCTCCATGTTTCGTTGGAAGCTCTGACGCAGGACGGCGAGAACATTTCATGGGAGCCACAGGATACCCAGCCTTCGCGGGAAAAGCAGGTCATCGATCAGAGAATGTTGCTTTTGGGCACGAAGGTTTTGAGCGAGTTATCAGACCGTGAGCGCGAGTGCGTCCTGATGTACTTCCGTGGTTACGATTTTCCAAAAATCGCCTCCGCCCTCGGTATCTCACGCTGGACAGCACGAAGACTCACGCTCGATGTGATCAAGAAAGTTCGGGCTAAATTATAGCCGCCTGTGCGAAGCAGATGAGAACCGAACACCTTACAGATATCGCATTCCTCGGGTTGGCTGGCAACCGGCTTTCGGAAAGCGCACGGCAGGCGGTTGAAGAGCACCTCGCGGGGTGCGCCGCGTGCCGAAAAGAGTTCGCGGAATTTCAGCTCGCGCATGCCGTGATTGAGCGCGTGGCCGAGGTCGGATATCGAGAGGCGTTGCCACAGCCGTCTCAAAAGGGAAAGAGCCCTCGATCGAAGCAGTTTGTTTTTGCATGGAAGCCCGCGATCGCTGTCACGGTCGTGTTTCTTTGCGTCTTCGCTCTCTTCTTCAATCCTGGAACCATGCCGACGGTACGCGCATCGGGGCTACTCTCCGAGGCCATGTCTTATGAGAGCCGGTCCGGCGATGCTCCCTTTTACAGTGTGAATGTGAGCGGTCAAACCTGTGCGGTAGGGAAGGCAAACGAAAAGCTGGTGTCACTGGATAGTTCAGTGCGTTGTGGCCAGGCCTTGCGCAAGATACGAGACACCTCCTGGGGCCATGGAAATCCGCTTTCGGCCAAAGCCTATGCAAATTGGCGTAGCTCATTGCCCAGGCGACATGACCGTGTAACAAAGCACGACGCATTTTGGGAGATACAGACAACCGCGGATGAAGGCACTGTACATGCAGCGAGCCTCGAGTTGCGCGTAGATAACTATCGAACGAGCAAGCTGACACTCGATTTAGCGGGCAACGAAGAGATCAGCATTCTGGAGGCGGCAGAAGCACCACCAACTATTCCTATCACCGAGACCGCAACTACGCCGAACATGCAGAAGATGCCGCCTCAGTTTGTCGACAATCAAGGCGATCTGTCAGAGGTCCAGGCCTGGGAGCTACTGCATCAACTCAACGCGGATACCGGGTGGGAGGCGATCGTCCTCAGGCGCGGCCCCGAGGTGCAGGTGAAGGCGATCGTACGCGATGAAGCTCGCAAGACAGAGCTTGCAAAGGCCTTTGCCGATCTACCACATGTTGTACTGGACATTCATCTGCCCGATCATCCCGGCGACCTCCATGGCGTCATCCCGGGGCGGATCACTCCGGTTGGAGACTCCCAGCCCTTGGCGACAGGATGGTTGAACCAACGCTTCAGTGATGCTGATAATGCGGTCGAGTTCAGCAATCAGGCGCTTCGTTCTTCGAGGACAATCCTGGGTCGTGCATTCATCCTCGATAGGCTCGAACGTCGCCAGGCTGCCTTGTCGCGCTGCTCGTGCGCGAAGGATCTATCCGAGCTTGTTGCGTCGGAGAGACGCGCTCTAAGTGCCGCCCAGATAGAACTCTCCGCAGACATTCAGCCTCTGGTTGGATCTACGCGTGGATCCGACAAGGTGCTGACGCTTGCGGAGGCGCAAAATCTGGATGCATCCATCCATGACTTGCTATGGCAGAGCTCTACTGCCTCCAAATCCACCCTTGATATGAGAGTTCAGCAGGTCCGCAGGCTCTTGTCGCAGAATTAATCCCCCAAAAAGATTGTCGGCACAGCAATCTTTCAATTCACAGTACTTTCATGCAAGCGCTGCACCCGCGTCAGAAAATCCTCCACTCTATCTCAGCACACAAACAATCGAATCGCGATTTCGACGGCTGTAAGGAGCGCTGTGCCTCGCTCACGTTAAGTCAAGTTCAAGTGGAGGAATGGATGCAACCGTTGAGAGGAGCCGCACAGATGCGGCGACGTTTTGTCATGCTCGTCTGGGTGGCCATATTGGTTATCTGCCGGATGCCGGCCGGTGCCCGGGAGTATCGCGCAAGTGTAACAGGGGCAGTTACAGATCCATCGAAAGCCGTGGTCGTAGGGGCGATTGTGACGATCCACAACCAGGCTACAGGCGTGGAGACTACTACCAAGTCGGATAGCACGGGAAGCTATGTCCTGAATTTCATTGATCCCGGAACATATATCCTGTCCGCGGAGGCGAACGGGTTTCGGCGCTGGGAGAAGCACGACCTCAGGCTCGACACCGCGCAGGAAGTCAAAGTGAACATCACTTTGAAGCTGAGCGAGGCCTCGTCCACGGTTACCGTAGAGGCGGGTACGCCAGCCCTGGAGACCGCGAACGCGAACATCTCACAACTCTTCGACACCAGGGATATCAGCGGCCTGCCGATCGCTGATGGCAACCCGACCCAGCTTCTTCAGTTGGTCGGCGGCAGCATCAACACGGGCAACCCGATCTACAGCCGGGTCTTCGACATTGGCGCGATCACGACATTTCGTGTCAACGGTACTCCCGGCGCGAGCTCGTATTACCTGAACGGGGTTCCTGCCAATGCAACAACCGGCGGAGCCCAGGCCATGGCGATTGTCCCTCCTTCAGAGGCGATCGATCAGGTCAATGTCTCTACGCTCTGGTTCAATGGCAGCGACGGAAACACTGCCGCCGCAAACTTCAACTTCAACACCAAGAGTGGGACCAATCAGCCGCACGGATCAGTCTATGAGTACTTTGAAAACTCGTACCTGAATGGGCGCACCTGGCATGAAGAAGAATTGAACCAGGCCAAACCTGCACAGAGATCGAACCACTTCGGCGGCACATTTGGCGGCCCGGTTGTCATTCCGCATGCGTATGACGGCAGAAGCAAAACCTTCTTCTTCGCTTTCCTGGACGAAGTCCGCGATACTCTTCCGAGGCCGACGAGCTACGAGGTTCCCACGCTCAAGATGCGCACCGGAGATCTCTCTGAGGTATGTACCTCAGGCTTTACGAATGGCCTCTGCAACACCGCGAACCAGCAGGTCTACAATCCTTTTTCCGCGACTGCTACATCGGACGGGCATGTGATTCGCCAGCCTTTCCTCAACAACCAGATCCCTGCCAGCCTTCTCAGTACGTTCGGTCAGAAGGTGCTCTCGCTCTATCCGCAACCCAACATCCCGGGGGGCACGGTGGATGGCACTCCCAACTTCTACAGCCCCAACTCCGATACGGATACCTACTATGCATGGATGGTTCGCGGAGACCATCACTTTACCAATGACCATCACCTCGCGATGGACTACTTTCAGAGCAATCGAAAAGAGACATCCGGTGTAGCGCCAAACCTTGGCAGTGCGCTTCATCCCGGCTCCTATAACTATGAGCTCATCAACCATGGCTTTGGTATTACAGATACCATCGCCCTGACTGCAAATACGGTGCTCGACGCGCGGCTTGGTTTCAATCGCTTCGAACAATTTTTCGGTCCGCTGACTGTGGGCTACGATCTCTCCTCGCTGGGCTTTTCGAGCAAAGCGCTTGCGGAATTCCATGGCACCAGCTATCTACCGATCATCAGCAGCGCGGACCTGTCCACCATCTCCTCAACTCCGTACGACCGTGCATTGAATCAGTATTCCGCAGCGGCTTCGTTGACCAAGAGCGTCAGGAACCATCTCATCAAGTTCGGCTATGACGGAAGGCTGTATCGCACGAACTACAACAGCACCGGAAACAACAACGGAAACTACACGTTCAACGGAAGCTTCGCCTCGCAGACTGACACCAGCACCACTCAGTACGGCATGGGCATCACAGATCTGCTGGTTGGGCAGCCCACCGCGGGCAGCATCGATGTCAATGCCAGTTATGCCGCGCAGATTTTCTATCACTCTGCCTTCCTGCAGGATGAATGGAATGTCACACCAAAGTTGTCGATTGCAGCTGGCCTGCGCTACGAGTTTGAAGGAGCGCCCACCGACCGCTACAACCGTAACACTCGCGGATTCGATCTGACCTCCGCGAACCCGACCCAATCAGCCGCGCAGGGCGCCTTCACCTCCGCGTTTCCGGGTGGATTAGACCCAGGTCTGGGGCTTCCTGTGAAGACGGACTTCTCCGTGCTGGGAGGCTATACGTGGGCAGACAGCACGCATCGTGGCTTCTTCAACGCCGATAAGAAGGTCTTCCTTCCGCGAATGGGCCTTGCCTATGCTCTGCGTGAGGATACTGTCATTCGTACGGGTGCGGGCTTGTACAAGATTCCTCTCTCTACCGCCAACGCATTCTGGCCGGCGGGGAATCAGACTGGCTTCAGCCAGACGACGAACCTTACTCCGACGACTGACAACGGACTGACATTTGCTGCGAACATCAGCAATCCATTCCCAAACGGAGTGGTCCAGCCCACGGGCACAAGCCTGGGGCTCTACCAGAACCTTGGCGCAGCCGCGACATACTTTCCCGTAAACCCTCTTACGCAATACGCGGCACATTGGACTGCTGAGGTCCAGCATGCCTTCCTCAAGAAATGGGTTGCCGATGTCGTGTATCTGGGAAGCAAAGGCTGGAACATCGGCCAAAGCAGCAACATCGAAGATGCTGTTCCGCAACAATATTTCTCAACGAGCCCTACACGCGATACAGCGCTCATCAATGCGATGACCCGCACCGTAAGCAACCCCTTTTATGGACTGCTCGGTTCCACCTCACAAAATTCGACTGCTCTCAACACTGGCAGTACTGTGCAGGTGCAGCAGTTGCTCCGTCCGAGACCGCAATTCACGGGCATTACCTCAACTGTCTTCAACTCCAGCGACGTCTATCACTCTCTCAACACCAAGGTCGTACGCAGATTCGCTGATGGGTACTCGTTTACTGCGGTCTACACATGGTCGAAACTCCTGGAACGCTCGGGCTTCAACAACGACTTCCAGGTTCTATCCACGAAGGCGCTGTCCAGCCAGGATGTTCCGCAACGCTTCACCGCGACCTTCGTGGGGGAACTCCCATTCGGAAGAGAACGTCATTGGTTGAACTCGATGCCGCTGTGGGCCGATATGGCTCTCGGAGGCTGGCAAGCGAGCGGAAGCTACGGTACGCAGAGCGGCTATCCACTGGATTTCGGCAATGTGTTCTACTCCGGTGATCCAAGAAAGCTTCACTTCAAGTACGACAAAGCGCTTGTGGGAACCGGCACGCCCATGATCGATATCTCGGGCTTCTACCTTCCGACAGACGCAAATGGCAACGCATGGACTTCAGCGGATGCGAAGCGCGCTGATTCGAGAATCCAGCTCTCGAACAACGTGCGCTACATGCCGCGCTACATGGGCAACACGCGTGCACCCGGACAGAGGGACGATATCAATCTCGCGATCACGAAGAAGTTCCAGTTATCGGATCGTGTGTCGACGTCCGTCCGCGCATCCTTCATCAATGCATTCAATACGTCGTGGTGGACCAACCCATATCTCGTGCCGTCGGTAGCTACTTTCGGGACGCTCGACGGCAACCAGTCCAACAATCCTCGCTACATCCAACTCAACGCCAGGATCAATTTCTAAAACCCTTCGGACACATCTTCCGCTCGCCTGCTTAAGACGGCAGGAAGATGTGTCCTCATTTCTTTCACGTTCTTACATTGGAGATGGCTTTGACGAGCAAGTATTTATGGCGGTGCCTGGGTATCGCGTTATTGGCGCTGTCGGTAACGGCGTCTCATGGGCAAGAGCTGGCCTCTACGCCATCGATGGGATGGAATAGTTGGAATCACTTCCGCGATAAGGCGGACGACGCGACCATCCGGGCTATCGCCGAGGCAATGGTGACAAGCGGTATGCGCGATGCAGGCTACGTCTACGTGAACATCGACGACGACTGGGAAGGTGTGCGCGATGCGCAAGGAAATATCCAGGCGAACGCGAAGTTTCCCGACATGAAGGCTCTGGCCGATTTCGTACACAGCAAGGGACTGAAGTTGGGTATCTATTCTTCACCTGGCTTGAAAACCTGCGCTGGCTACGAGGGAAGTTACGGGCACGAGGAACAAGATGCAAAGACCTTTGCTGCCTGGGGCATCGATTATCTGAAGTACGACCTGTGCGGTATGCGCGATCAGATGAAGGCGGCTGGTTCGCCCGAAGCAGCGCACAACATGATGGTGAATGCCTACCTCAAGATGCGGGATGCTCTGCAGGCAACCGAGAGGCCGATCGTGTACAGCCTCTGCCAATACGGAGTGGACTCCGTGTGGGAGTGGGGAGCGAGCGTCGGGGGCAATGCATGGCGCACTACCTACGACATCAGAGACAACTACGCCAGCATGGTGGAGATCGGTTTCAGCCAGGCAGGTCTTGCTAAATTTGCGAGGCCGGGGCACTGGAACGATCCGGATATGTTGGAGATCGGTAACGGCGGTATGAACTTACAGGAGTACCGCACACACATAAGCCTTTGGGCGATTCTAGCCGCGCCATTGTTGGCCGGAAATGATCTGACGCACATGACTCCGGAAACCGTGGCGCTGCTGACCAATAAAGACGTGATCGCGATCGATCAGGACCAGGCAGGGAAGCAAGGCGATCGAGTGAGCGCTGTAGGGCCGATGGAAGTATGGCTTCGTCCTTTAGCCGATGGGGGCGCAGCGATAGGCATCTTTAACCGGCACCCGGGCTCCATGAAAGCTACGGTGGACCTCAGCATGCTCGGGCTGGACCATGCCTCGAAGGTACGCGACGTGTGGGCAGGAACTGAGATGACTCCGATGAAAGGTCCGATGGTCTTTCAGGTTCCCGGGCACGGCGTAGTTCTGTTGCGTGTTAGCCGCCAAGATCCACAGCGTTAGAGTCATCGTACACATCGGAGAAAGATGCCCCTCAATCGTCGGAGTTTTCTTAAGTATGGCGCGATAGCGCCTGCCGGAGTGCTATTGCCTGAGACCGCGTTGGCGGTTCGCGTTGCAGGTGACTCCACGTTTACCTTGTGGCAATTGCCTTTGCAGCAGACTCCAAGCCAGGGCAATTCCTATGTATTCCGCTCGAAGCACGGAAAAGTGATCGTCGTGGATGGTGGCATGCCGGGCGAGGCCGGCTACCTGCGCGGCTTTCTGGGTGCGCTGGGAAATAAGGTCGAAGCGTGGTTTCTTTCCCATCCTCACAATGATCACGTCGGTGCCATCAGCGAAATTCTTAAGGCACCGCAGGGCATCTGCATTAAAACCATCTATCACTCGAAATTATCGGCGAGCCTATACAAGGACGATCCCGTCGTCGCTGGCTTGTACAAGAATCTAGAGACATACAGGCTTCCATCTCCAGCGGTGCCACGTCACGATGTGTTGTCCGAAGATCTGGAATCCACAAACGACTCACCGGCCGAGGTGATCGATGTTCGGCCTGGTTTAGCGGGAGAGATTGACGGCGTACATTTCAAAATCCTCTCTGCAAAAAATGAAGAAATCACTTCCAATCAGTACAACAACTCATCGATGATCGTTCGGATGTGGGACGCAACGCGTTCAGTAGTTTTCCTGGGTGATACCGGAGAAGAGGAAGGTGAAAAAGTACTGAATGGACAGTTCCGGCGAGACCTGGATTGCGACTTCCTACAGCTGGCTCATCATGGTCAGCAAGGCGTCGACAAGAAGTTCTACCAGTCGATCAAGTTCAATGCCTGCCTTTGGTCCACGCCCCGATGGCTGTGGGATAACGATGCGGGCCGGGGCTTCAATACAGGCCCATGGAAGACCCTTGAGACGCGACAGTGGATGAAGGAGTTAGGAATCGAGAAGCATTTCTTTGCCGCGGATGGGCTTCAGATCATTCAATAGCGAACCACGAACTATGCGTATGTGACGGTAAACTTCTCCGGAACAAACCCTAATAACAGCATTCGGCGACATGCAGACGCCGTCGCTAGCTTTTGCGCTGTGACAATCATTCAGGCTTGTTCACACCGCAATGCCGGCGTGGGTCAACATGAGTGGCTCTGCGAGCAGGCAGAAAGCACGCGATGGCAGCCACCAGGCGCAGTAATGCAGCGTCCAATACGAACATGAAGAGAGAAAGCCTTGGTGATCTTCTACTCACTCATCTACGGGGCGGCGGTTCTTCGATAAGTAGTAAATCGCCAATGCACTCTTCGAGCGCGGCTACGGTTGGAAGAGTGCATTGGCCTGTTATTACTTGTCGAGAGGTTCATGCGGTGGATACGCAATCGATGGCCGGCGCAGTTTCATCTTGTTCGACTTACGCAGGTTGGGACTTTGATGGCGTATGCTCCTTAATTTGATTGTCAGAGAGATATCGCTGTGAGCTTGGGTTTGAGTAGCACCAGTCCACGGTAGAACCGCGACTTGACTGAAGAGAGCGACAGGCCCATGCGTCGTGCTATTTCTTCCAGAGAGAGATCCTGCTCCAGGCGCATCGAAACTATCTCGCGATGCCGGGGGGTCAGGCTGCGTATGCCTTCCATCAGCACGCGTGCAGACTCCTGGTCAATGCAATATTCGATTGGAGTGGGATCCGAGCTCACCAGCGAGGGATGCCAATCCTCGCCCGACTCAGGTAACGGTTCGGACTGGCGGATACGGGCCAGCTTACGCTGGGTGTCGAAGGTTAGGTTGCGCGCGACAGCGAACAGCCACGTTACGAACTGCGACTCGCCTTTGAACTGCGCGCCGTGCGAGAGGACGCGCATCCATGTCTCCTGCAGCAGGTCTTCGCACAGGTCACGGTCCGAGGTCAGCCGGATGAGGTATCCGCGCAGCCGCCCCTGGTAGCGCTCGATCAGCTCCGGCATGATCTTCGGATCGCCGGCTCGCAGCCGCGCCATGATTCCATGATTTTCCGTCACAATCTCGTCGGCGCTCTTGGTGCAGCCGGTCTCTTCACGCTGTAAGACATCGATCATCATTTCGCTCCTGGCTTTGCGCGGCGCCTATTGGGCAGCTCATGCCACGTTTCTCCGGGCGAATGCCGCCGCAACGCAGCGTTGCCCGTAAGCTGATTCTCCGCGAGAACGTGGGTTTTGAATGTCGGGTTATGTCATGCGACGTCCTGTGCCCGCATGTTGCGGCGGTTTTGTCGGGATTTGTCGTGTACGCGTCGCGGGCTGCCACGTTTTCCTTGTTCCGTTCTTCCATACCGCTAGCACAACGTTGCCAACGGTGCGAAGGACATCATGGAAGAGAGCGTAAACGCGCAGGCCTCCGCGCCGCAGCCATCCCCAATTTCCCCCCATCATTCTCCCGAGCCACACCGCAGCAGCCGCGGGCGCTGGATTGTTTTCATCGTCGTCGTCGTGCTTCTGTTAGCAGCGGTCGTGCACTATCGCAGAAAGAAAAAGCAGGAGAAGCCCGCGGCGAATGCCGAAAACACTCCGGTCAGGGTAGTGCCCGCCACCGCGGAGATCGGCGACATGAATGTCTACGTGCGCGCCATCGGCACGGTTACGCCTGTCGCCACGGACACCATCACCGCTCAGGTCACAGGCGTCATCAAGGCAGTGCACTACAGCGAAGGCCAGAGCGTGAAGAAGGGTGATCTGCTCATTGAGATCGATCCACGCCTCTATGACGCGCAGCTTGCCGAGGCCAGGGGCGCGCTCGATCGCGACCAGAACACACTGGCTGAGGCACGTATGGACCTGGAGCGCTATCGCCAGGCGTGGAGCCGCAATGGTGTTTCCCGCCAGCAGCTCGAGGACCAGGAAAAGACCGTGCTCGCCGACCAGGGTACCGTCAGCTATGACCAGGGCGCCGTGCAATATGCGCAGGCCGAGCGCGACTACTGCGACATCACCGCGCCAATCAGCGGCCGCGTCGGTCTGCGCCTGGTCGATGCGGGCAATCTCGTCACCGCGAACGCCACCACTGCGCTGGTCGTTATCACGCAGGTTGCGCCAATCACCACCATCTTTCCGATCGCCGAGGACCAGCTCCCCGCTGTACTCACGCACATGAACCCGCATCATCCGCTCGCCGCGCAAGCCTTCGACCGCGATCAGCAGTCGCTGCTGGCCGAGGGCCGCCTCACGACCGTCGACAACCAGATCGACACCACCACCGGCACCGCGAAGCTGCGCGCGACCTTCGCCAATAGCGACGGCCGTCTCTTCCCCAACCAGTTTGTCAACGTACGCCTGCTCGTCGACACGCTGCATCAGCAGGTGCTCGTGCCCGCCTCGGCGATCCAGCACAACGGGCAGCAGGCCTATGTCTTCCTGCTCGATCAGGGCAAGGCCGCGGTACGCAATGTCACCGTGGGCGCAACTGATAATGGACAAACCGCGGTCACCGGCATCGCTGTAGGCGACGTGCTGGCCGACAGCAGCTTCGAGAAGCTGCAGAGCGGAACGGCTGTGACGCTGATGCACGCCGCCCCTCTGTCGGCTGCGTCCCCATCTAATGGGGCCGCGCAGTGAGCCCATCCCGCTTCTTCATCCTGCGCCCGGTGGCCACAGCCCTGCTCATGGCCGCCATCCTGCTGGTTGGCATCGTCTCCTACACGCAGTTGCCGATCTCTGCGCTGCCGCAGGTGGACTATCCGACCATCCAGGTGCTCACCAGCTACCCAGGCGCGAGTCCGGATGTGACTTCGACGACCATCACCGCGCCGCTCGAACGCCAGCTCGGTGAGATCCAGGGTCTCTCGCAGATGACATCCACCAGCTCGGGCGGAGTCTCGGTCATCGTGCTGCAGTTCGCGCTCTCGCTCAACATCGACGTGGCCGAGGAAGAGGTGCAGTCGGCCATCAACGCCGCGCAGAGCTACCTGCCGAGCGACCTGCCGAGCCCGCCGATCTATAGCAAGACCAATCCCGCCGACGCGCCCGTGCTCACGCTTGCCATCACCTCCGGCACGCTGCCGCTCTCGCGCGTCGAAGATCTTGTCGATACGCGTCTTGCACCGCGTCTCTCGCAACTCAGCGGTGTAGGGCTGGTCAGCATCAGCGGCGGACAGAAGCCCGCGGTGCGCGTGCAGGTGAACCCGGCTGCGCTCTCGTCCTACGGCATCAATCTTGAGGATGTGCGCACCGCGCTCACCCAGGCCAGCGTCAACTCCGCCAAGGGAAACTTTGATGGACCGCGGCAGGACTACCAGATCGACGCCAACGACCAGATCACCGACGCCGCCGGCTATCGCGACGTGGTGGTGGCCTATCGCAACAATGCACCCGTCTTCGTGCATGACATCGCGAACGTGGTCGATGGTGTCGAGAACAACAAACAGGCCGCATGGAAGAACTCCACGCCCGCCGTCGTGCTCAACATCCAGCGCCAGCCCGGCGCCAACACCATCCGCGTCGTCGAGAACATCCAGAAGATCCTCCCCGAGCTCAAGGCCAACCTGCCCGCGGGGCTTGAGATCACGACGCTCACCGATCTCACCACCAGCATTCACGCATCGGTGCGCGACGTCGAGTTCGAACTGCTGCTGACCATAGCGCTGGTTGTGATGGTGATCTTCCTCTTCCTGCGAAGTCTTTCGGCGACCATCATTCCGTCGGTCGCCGTGCCGCTCTCGCTGGTGGGCACCTTCGCGGCCATGTACCTGCTCGGGTACTCGCTCGACAATCTTTCGCTAATGGCGCTCACCATCTCGACGGGCTTCGTCGTCGACGATGCCATCGTCATGATCGAGAATATCTCGCGCTATCTCGAAGAGGGGCTGTCGCCGCTCGATGCCGCGCTCAAGGGCTCCGGGCAGATCGGCTTCACCATCCTCTCGCTGACCATCTCGCTCATCGCCGTGCTTATCCCGCTGCTTTTCATGGGCGATGTCGTCGGCCGCCTCTTCCGCGAGTTCGCCGTGACGCTTGCAGTCACCATTCTGGTTTCGGCCGTGGTTTCACTTACGCTTACGCCTATGATGTGCGCGCGTATTCTGCGGCACACGCCGGAGGAGCAGCGTGGCAGCTTCTATCGCATCTCGGAGCGCGCCTTCGAGCGCATGATCGCCTTCTATGGCCGCACCCTGCGCGTGGTGCTGCGCTTCCGCACGGTAACGCTGCTGGTCGCGGCCGCCACCGTTGCGCTTACCGTCTTCTTATACATCGCCATCCCCAAGGGTTTCTTCCCGGTGCAGGATACCGGCGTCATCCAGGGCGTTACTCAGGCGCCGCAGTCGATCTCCTTCGACGCCATGCGCGAGCGGCAGCAGGAGCTGACGCACATCATCCTGCGCGATCCGGCGGTGGCCAGCCTTTCGTCATTCATCGGCGCCGACGGCATCAACACCACGCTCAACAGCGGCCGCATTTCTATCAATCTCAAGCCACTAGGAGAGCGCACGGAGAGCGCCTCACAGGTCATCCGCCGACTGCAAAAGAGCCTCGAGCAGGTCGACGGCATTCACCTTTACATGCAGCCTGTGCAGGACATCACCGTCGACGACCGCGTAAGCCGCACCCAGTACCAGTACACGCTCGAGGACGCTGACGCTGATGAGCTGAACCGCGAGGCCGCGCGCCTGGTCGCAACGCTCAACAAAACGCCCGGCCTCGAAGACGTGGCGACAGATCAGCAGCCTGGCGGCCGCGCACTCTCTCTCGCCATCGACCGCGTGACCGCCTCGCGTCTCGGCATCGCGCCTGGTACCGTGGACAACACGCTCTACGACGCCTATGGCCAGCGTCAGATCAATACGCTCTACACGCAGCTCAACCAGTACCACCTCATTCTCGAGACCGCGCCACAGTGGCGCCAGTCGCCGGAGGGTCTCGGTGGGCTCTACGTGCAGGCCAACAGCTCCTCCGGCGCCAGCGGGCCCTCGGCCACCAACTCGTATTCTTCCTCGGCTTCCTCATCGGCGGGCTCGAACAGCACCACGGCCTCGGTCCGCTACACGCCTTCATCCAACTCGCTCGCCCCGCCGGCCTCGGCGCTTACGCCCACGTCGAATACGTCACAGTCATCATCACAAACCGGGACAGCGCAGGGCACCGCCGCCAACACGACCAACTCGAGCTCCGCGGCGAATGCCGTGCCGATGGCCGCCTTCACGAGCGCCTCGCTTGTCGATGAGCCGCTCTCCATCAATCACCAGGGGCAGTTCCCATCGGTGACCATCTCCTTCAATCTCGCGGAAGGCACCTCGCTCGGCGCGGCCATCGACGCGATCAATCGTGCCGTCCGCGAGCAGCACATGCCGCCCAGCGTGCAGGGCGGCTTCCAGGGGACGGCGGCTGCCTTCGCAGGCTCGCTCTCGAACGAGACGCTGCTTATCCTCGCTGCGCTGGTTACGGTCTACATCGTGCTCGGTGTGCTCTATGAGAGCTTCGTCCATCCGCTCACGATTCTCTCCACGCTGCCTTCGGCCGGCGTCGGTGCGCTGCTCGCGCTTAAGCTCTTCCACCAGGATCTCAATGTCATCGCCATTATCGGCATCATCCTGCTCATCGGCATCGTGAAGAAGAACGGCATCATGATTGTGGACTTCGCGCTCGAAGCCGAGCGCGAGCAGGGCAAGAGTGCGGTTGAGGCGGTCTACGAGGCTTCACTGCTGCGCTTCCGTCCCATCATGATGACCACCATGGCCGCGCTGCTCGGCGGCCTGCCGCTGGCGCTTGGTCATGGCTATGGCGCTGAGTTGCGCCGTCCGCTCGGCATCGTCATGGTCGGCGGCCTGCTGCTCAGCCAGCTGCTCACGCTCTACACCACGCCGGTGATCTATATCTTCTTCGATTCGCTCGCGCAGCGCCTGCGCCGTGGCAAGACTGCACGACCGTTCGCACAGCGGGGCGCGGAGGAACAGGCATGAACATCTCCGTGCCCTTTATCCGCAGGCCGGTGGCCACCACTTTGCTGACCATCGCCGTGGCCGTGGCCGGTCTTATCGCCTTCGCGGTGCTGCCGGTAGCTCCGCTGCCGCAGATCGACTTTCCCACCATCGCCATCACCGCGGCGCTGCCCGGAGCCAGCGCCGAGATCATGGCCGCCTCGGTGGCCACGCCCCTCGAGCGCCAGCTCGGCCATATCGCCGGCATCACCGAGATGACCTCGCAGAGCGCGCTGGGAAACACCACGCTCATCGTGCAGTTCGATCTCAACCGCAATATCGACGGCGCGGCGCGCGATGTCGAGGCTGCCATCAACGCGGCCCGCACCTACCTTCCTGCCAACCTGCCGTCGAACCCCACCTATCGCAAGGTGAATCCCTCTGACGCGCCCATTCTCGTGCTCGGCCTCACCTCCGACAAGTACGACAACGCCACGCTCTACGATCTTGCCTCGACCGTGCTGCAGCAGAAGCTTTCGCAGATACAGGGTGTGGGACAGGTGGTCGTCGGCGGCGCGGCCAACCCCTCCGTGCGCGTGGAGGCCAACCCTGCGCAGCTGGAGAGCTACGGCCTCACGCTCGGCAGCATCAAAAACATCCTCAGTCTGCAGAACTCGCACGAGCCGCGCGGCCAGATATCGAATGGCGCCGTCACTGCCGACATCCTCACCAACGATCAGATCTCGCACGCCGATGAGTACAAGCCGCTGGTTGTTGGCTATTACAACGGTTCCGCGGTTCATCTCTCCGATGTGGCTGAGGTCGTTGACTCCACGCAGAACCTGCGCACCGTCGGATATCTTGATGGCAAGAGATCGGTTGCGCTCATCCTCTTCCGCCAGCCCGGCGCGAACATTATCGATACCGTTGACCGCGTGCGTGCGCAGATGCCCTTCCTGGAAGCCTCGATGCCGAAGGGCGTCAAGACTATCGTCGTCCTCGATCGCACGGTCACCATCCGCTCCTCGGTGCATGACGTTGAGTCGTCGCTGCTCGGCGCCATCGGCCTCGTTGTACTGGTCGTCTTTCTCTTTCTGCGCAGCGGACGCGCCACGCTCATTCCCGGCATCGCCGTGCCGGTCTCTCTGATGGGCACCTTCGCCGTGATGTACCTGCTCGGCTACTCGCTCGACAATCTCTCGCTGATGGCTCTCACCATCTCGACGGGCTTCGTCGTCGACGACGCCATCGTGGTCATGGAGAACATCACCCGCCACATCGAAGAAGGCATGACGCCGCTCGATGCGGCGATCAAGGGCGCGCAGGAGATCGGCTTTACCGTGCTCTCCATCAGCGCCTCACTGGTCGCGGTCTTCGTTCCCATTCTGCTGATGGGCGGGCTCGTCGGCCGTCTTTTCCGCGAGTTCGCCGTGACGCTTGCCACCTCCATCCTTGTCTCGATGGTGGTCTCGCTCACAACCACGCCGGCGATGTGCGCGTATCTGCTGCGGGGTCCGCACTCCGGCAATCGTCAGCCCTGGCTCTATCGTGTCACCGAGCGGGCTTTCGACAACCTGCTCGATCTCTATCGCCGTTCGCTCGCCGTCGCGCTGCGCCACTCCGGCATCACGCTTACAGTCTTCGCACTCACGCTCCTGGCCAACCTCGTACTGCTGGCCAGGGTGCCCAAGGGCTTCTTCCCGAATGAAGACACGGGCGCCATCCTCGGCGGCGTGCAAGGGCCGCAGGATGCCTCATTTCCCCTCATGGATCATTCACTGCTTACGCTCGGCAACGCCATCAAGCGCGACCCTGCCATCGATCACGTCTTCGCCTACACCGGTGGCACCGGGGCCAGCAATGCCGGAGCTCTCTACGTCGCACTCAAGCCGCTCGCAGAGCGCCGCCACTCGAATGCCTTCCAGATCATCGACCGGCTTCGCCCGAAGCTCGATGCCATGCCCGTGGCCTCGTCCTACCTGCAGGCCATCCAGGATCTGCGCGTTGGCGGGCGTGCGGCGAATGCGCAGTATCAGTACACCATCACCGCGGAGAACATGGACGACCTCTCACGCTGGGGGCCGGTGCTGCTCGAGCACATGAAGAAGCTGCCCGGTTTTGAGGACGTGAGCAGCGACCAGCAGAACAGCGGCCTCGTCGAACAGCTCGACTATGACCGCACCACAGCAGCGCGTGTCGGCCAGACCACGCAGTCGCTCGACCAGAGCCTCTATGCGGCCTTCGGCCAGTCGCAGGTTTCGGTCATCTACAAGCCGCTTAACCAGTACTACGTGGTGCTTGAGGCCGCACCGAAGTTCTGGCAGGACCCGTCGGGCCTCGACAGTCTCTATCTCAAGTCCGGCAGCACAAGTTCAGGCAGCAGCTCGTCTTCCTCACGCGCGACAGCAGGTGCCTCGTCGATGTTGCCGTTCAGCACAGTGGCTACCGCGCATGCCGCCACCACGCCGCTCGAGGTGAACCATACCGGAGTCTTTCCGTCGGTAACTGTCTCGTTCAATCTCGCCAAGGGCATGTCGCTCGGTGACGCTTCGAAGGCCATCGACCGCATGGAGTCGCAGCTCAACATGCCGGCGAGCATGCACGGCGCCTTCGCCGGTACGATGGGTGCCTTCAAGTCTTCGCTGAGCAGTGAGCCCATGCTCATCCTCGCCGCGATCTTCGCGGTCTATATCGTGCTCGGCATCCTCTACGAAGACCTGATCCATCCGTTGACGATTCTCTCTACGCTGCCCTCGGCCAGCGTGGGCGCGGTGCTCGCGCTGCTGGTCTTCGGCTCAGAGCTCGACATCATCTCGCTGATCGGCATCATCCTGCTCATCGGTATCGTGAAGAAGAACGCCATCATGATGGTCGACTTCGCGCTGCTCGCTGAGCGCGACCAGGGAATGCAGCCGCGCGAGGCCATCTTCGAGGCCTGCCTGCTGCGCTTTCGCCCTATCCTAATGACTACGCTTGCCGCCATCGTCGGCGCGCTGCCGCTGGCCTTCGGCACGGGGATGGGCTACGAGCTGCGCCGCCCGCTGGGTATCGCCATCGTTGGCGGACTGCTGCTCAGCCAGTTGCTCACGCTCTACACCACGCCTGTGATCTATCTCGCCTTCGATCGTCTCCGTAGCCGGCGCCGCGGTGCCTTGCCGCGCTTGCTCGCGCCGCGCGCCGATGGAGCTGCTTCATGAAGACGATCGTCTTGAGAACGAAAGGTATAAGCATGTCCCGCCGTCCCGCCCTGCTCGCCTCCGCGCTGCTGCTGCTCGCTGGATGCAATCCCGGCCCGAAGTATCACGCGCCCGCGCCGCCGGCCATCGCCGCCCAGGACTACAAGGAGTCCTCGGCCAACTTCAAGGATGCCGACGGATGGAAGGTCGCCTCGCCCGGCGATGCCATGCTGCGCGGCAAGTGGTGGGAGATCTACCAGGACCCCGAGCTCAACGCGCTCGAGGAGCAGGTCGCGATTAACAACCAGAACATCCGCGGGTCTTTCGAGAACTTCATGTCCGCTCGCACGCAGATTGCGCAGGCCCGATCGCAGTACTGGCCTACCGTAACGACGAGCCCTTCGTGGCAGCGCAGCACGAGCTCGCAGAACGTTACGGGATCGAATGCCGCGAATCCCGGCCGCAGCACTTCTGAGTGGAGCTTCCCGCTTTCGGTTTCCTGGGAGCCGGACCTCTGGGGCAAGATCCGCAACCAGGTGCATGAGGCGCAGTATGGCGCGCAGGTCTCCGCCGCCGATCTCGAAAACGAGCGGCTCTCAGAGCAGTCGAGCCTGGCGCAGTATTACTTCGAGATTTGCGGGCAGGATGCGCTGCAGGCCATCCTGAACGACACCGTCGCCGCGGACCAGAAGGCGCTCGACCTTACGCGAACGCAGTATGAAACCGGCGTCGGCGACCGAATTGCCGTTGTGCAGGCCGAGTCCACGCTCGAGTCTGCGAAGGCCACAGCCGTCAACCTCGGTGTTGCGCGCGCGCAGTACGAGCACGCCATCGCCACGCTCATCGGCAAGCCGGCCACGAATTTCTCGCTGCCTGTGCGTCCGCTGCTGCGCGCCGCGCCGCCCATCCCCGTCGGCGTGCCCTCGCAACTGCTCGAGCGCCGCCCGGATGTAGCCGCTGCCGAGCGCACGCTCGCTGAAGCCAACGCCACCATCGGCTTCGGTTACGGTGCCTTCTTTCCCTCGGTCGATCTTGCAGCGGAAGGAGGCTTCGAAAGCTCTTTGCTGAAGCACGCCTTCGACTGGCCGAGCCGCTTCTGGTCGCTTGGCCCCTCGGTCTCGCAGACGATCTTCAACGGCGGTCTCTATACGGCCGAGTTGCACCAGTACACGGCCACCTACAATGCCGACCTCGCCAGCTACCGGCAGACCGTGCTCACCGCCTTTCAGCAGGTAGAGGATTCTCTCGCCGCCGTCCGCCTTGAGTCGCAGCAGGTCGAGAATCAGCAGAGGGCTGTCGATCGCGCGCAGCAGGCGCTCGACTTTGAGATGGGCCGCTATGAAACCGGAGTCGATCCGTACATCGATTTCGTCACCGCGCAGAACACGCTGCTTGCCGACAGGCAGTCGCTCGCGACAACGCAGATTGAGGAGATGACGGCGTCGGTCGAGCTGATCGCCGCGCTCGGCGGTGGATGGGATCGCAACCAGTTGCCGACGCCGAAGCAGGTCTCGGCCAAGCCGGCAAAAGGGGATTATCGTTTGCAGCGCTGACATTTCCCGACAAAACCGCTGCGGCGGACCGGTGCAGTGACCAGTCTCTGCTTGTGTATAGCGGAGAAGCTGGCTTGCCAAGGCGGCTAGCAGAAACCGCATTCAAGACTTTTGCGGAGGTTTGTCATGTTACTTCGATCTCAGCGCTTTCCCGCGCTTGTTCTTCAGTCAGTTCTTTTTGTCAGCGGCTCAACCGGAATGCTTGCGCAAAGCGCAGGCAGCTCATCGACCGGTTCGCAGCAGCCTGCAGATCCGCTGCCACCGCGGAAGACCGCAGTGATTTTGCGCTTTGCCGTGCAATCGCAGCCTGCTTCCGATAGCTCCGCGCTCTCGGTGTTGGCCTGTCCCGCTCCGGTGGCGACCGGAGAGCCGCAGAAGCCCATCACCGTCGATCCGAAGATCCTCGACGCTATCTCCGCGGAGATGCAGAAGAAGCTCTCGGAAAAAATGACGGTGATGGTCAACCCCGAGCCAACTGCCATACCCGAGGGGGCAATGGTTATCACTGGCTGTATCACCCGCTCCGATGCAGGCAACGGTGCGGAGCGGCTCATCGGCATGGGTCTCGGCACAAGTCATCTCAATGTCCACGTTGTCGCCCTGACCCGCACCCGCAATGGATGGAGCCCTTATGACACCTTTGATATCCAGGTAAAGGGCGGCAGCCTCCTGCCTCCGCTCGGCCCCGTCGGGCTCGCAGTGCACGCTGCCAGGGATACCCAACAAACACTTTCCGCAGATGCGCGCAAGCTGGCAGACAAAATCCTCAAACAGCTAAAGAAGGACGTCAGGTCCGGCGCTATCGCTGCAGCTTCGCAAACAGGTCAAGGCATTTAGCGCGCAAATTTGCATTCTTCTCTTGCCCGTACACACGGCAGGAGCCACCGCAGCACAACCAACAATTGGAGGAAACATGAAGCGCATTACGCATACTCAAACCTTGTTCGCCGCCCTCTTACTTGCCGGTCTCGGCATGACTGTACCTGCTCATGCGGCCTCTGCGCCGGCACTTCTACAGGACAATACTGAGGCCGCAGCTGCCTCGGTCGCCGGCAACTGGACTCTCTCCTTCACCGCGCCGAACGGCGAGGCAAAGCAGGCGACGCTCGCCATCGAGCAGGATGGCGCAAAGCTCAGTGGCTCGTTCAAGGGCCAGCGTGGCAGCGCCGCGCTCAGCGGAAGCCTGCAGGGCAACCAGGTCTCACTCAGCATCAATGCTCATGGCCATCAGATCGAACTCAATGGCACGCTCGATGGCGACAAGATGAGCGGTAGCTCCGGCAATGGCAAGCCCTGGTCGGCTACTCGCCAGTAGTTCTTCTCGCGCTCGCAACCACAGATAGAGAGATCGCGGCGACGCGGTCTCTCTGCCTTCCGCCTCAAGGAGGTTACGCATGCTGCATCGTTTGTTCGAAGACTTCTGGTTCCTGACCTGCATCGCCGGCGCGGGCTTTCTCCTTGTCCCGGCGCTTTTCTGTGTCTGGTGTCTGCTTGTGCTGGGCGTCATGCGCATTGTGCTTCGTGCCGCGCGGCCCTCAGACGACTGCGTGCCGCCGCCGCCGGGTCCTAACTTGCAGGCTGAGAAGAAACGCTTCCCATGCGGTACGCACCGCTCTCAACCCTCGCGATCGCCGGATGCGCAGCGTTTTGCCTGAGCTTGGTTTCCGTCTCCGGCCGAGACTGCGCGTCCTGTGGGCAGCCGCAGCGATTGACGCGCCGCACGCTGCCAAGCATCCTTGGTGCAAGGCCTTTTCCATGCAAAAGAAAAACGAATCCCAGGATTTCAAGCCGCGCCCCATCGATCCTGCAAAGAAACAGATCCTCATTATCGATGACGATCAGGACATGACCGAGATGCTCGCAGAGTATCTTGCCCCCGAGGGCTACCATGTCCATTTGGCGCATACCGCCAGCGACGGCCTCAGGCGCGCCGGAGAACTCGGTATTGTGCTCATCATTCTCGACGTGATGCTTCCCGACAGAGATGGCTTCTCCGTGCTTCGCGAACTGCGCTCCATCCGTCACATTCCAGTCATCATGCTCACGACCAGGGCTGCGGTGGAAGACCGTGTCGAAGGTCTTGAGTCGGGCGCTGATGATTACATTCCCAAGCCATTTACTCCGGTCGAGCTCCTCGCCCGCATTCGCACTGTGCTGCGACGCGGCCAGCCTTCGCGCTTCGGCAGCCCGTTTCTTGTTCTCGACGACCTGATCCTCGATGCTGGCGCACGCACAGTTCAGTGCGATGGCCGCCTCATGGACTTCACCTCCGCCGAATTCGACGTGCTGCATGCGCTTGCTTCATCGGCTGGCAAGGTCGTGACCCGCGAGCATCTTACTCGCATCGCTCTCGGCCGCTCTCCTTCTGCCGGTGACCGAGGCATAGATAATCTCGTCAGCGCTCTTCGCAAGAAGCTCGGACCCACACCGCAGGGGCAAGACCGTTTCCGCTCCGTGCGCAACGCGGGCTATGTGTATCTGCGCCACCAGCAGCCGGCCTCTGAACCGGATCAAGCATGAAACTCTTCCCGCGCATCTTCTTTTCCTTCTGGATCGCTACGCTGCTGATGATCGGCCTGGTGCTGATTGTCGGCAACCTGTTGCCGCCCACATTCCTCGATCGTCACGACAAACGTTTCGCCCCTGAGTCTGTCACTCCCATGGTGAACCGGATGGTCAATGACTACGAGATCCAGGGCCGTGCCGCGTTGTCCAGGGACATTCTGGATTTACCCTCTCCTCATCGGAAGGCGTTTTATCTCTTTGATCAGCAGGGTAGCCCCATCTATGCCCAAACCGGCGACTACGCTTTCTTTGCAGCGCTTGCCCAGGAGGTGTTGAGCAGCGGCCATTCCGAGTTCATCGCTTTCGGCATGCGCATGCTGTATGCCTGCCCGGTCACCAGCGCCACCGGCCATCGCTATGTCGCCGTCTTTACCATCACCGTACCTTTTTCCCGTATTGTCAATCTGCGCTTCTGGTTCAATATCGCACTGGCCATGGTGCCGGCAGCGTTCGTAGCTTTTCTGCTTACTCTCTACATCACGCGTCCCATCATCCGGCTGCAGAATGCGGCGAAGCGGCTTGCCGATGGCGATCTGCACGCCCGCGCCGGGCCACTACGCCTCAAACGTCGCAACGATGAACTTGCCGATCTGGCCGCGGGCTTCGATGTCATGGCGGCGCGCATTCAATCGCTCATGACCGCGCAGAAGCGCTTCGTCGCCGATGTCTCACACGAGCTTGGCGCACCGCTCACCCGCATGCATCTTGCACTGGCACTGCTGCGTCGAGAGTTTCCCGTGGAGGAGCGATCAGCGCTCAACCGCATTGAACGCGAGACAGATAAGCTCAGCAACCTTGTCCAACAGCTTCTGCTGCTCGCCAGCCTCGAGGCCGGCAGCGTGCCTGCCGAATCGCTTGCGCTGGTTTCCATCCGTGTTCTCTGCGACAGCATCCTCGAAGATGCCGAGCTTGAAGCAGCACATGCGGGGCAGAGTCTCACCGGTAATCGGGAAGACATCGAGATACTTGTCTTTCCCAACCTGCTTCGTCGTGCCATCGACAACATCCTGCGCAATGCACTTCGCTATGCACATCAAGGCTCGGAGATAGAGTTGCACTGCCACGTGGACCGTGAGGCAGGCCGCGTCGCCATCGAGGTTGCCGATCGCGGGCCAGGTGTTCCAGAAGCCATGCTGCGCGATATCTTCCGCGCTTTCTTCCGCACCGCTCCCGGCCGTGAAACCGCCAGCGGCGGCACCGGGCTGGGGCTGGCCATAGCTGCCGAGGCTGCGCGCATGCACGGCGGGTCGATCGTTGCCCGCAACCGCGAGCACGGTGGGCTCTCTGTCGTACTCACCATTCCCATACGCTTCAGCCCATCTGAAGCCGCCGAAGAGGATGGGCCACTCAGCATGTAGTCTTCAGGCCTTCATCGCATGCTCTGTATACGCACGGAGAGGCGCGGACCTTTTGATCCGCGCCTCTCTTTGTTTCAGCCTGGATAACAATGCGACCCGCACAGATTCTCACTGCGCTACCCGCACGTAGTCGGCATTGGTGGTTACCATGTTCACCTTCTTGCCGGGAGCCTCCACGAATGTTTCTGCGGGATATGTCGTCCGATCCGGGAGATTGGCAAAGCGCACCGTAGCTGTCATCGAATCCTTCGGATTTTTAAAATAGCTGCTCACCTCGATGCGCATAATCTGCATCGTCGCCGGATCGAGAACCAGGCGCATCCGGTCACCCGGCTTCGCATAGTTGTAGAGCACCAGAGCCATGCCCGAGGAATCGTGTTCGATTGCCGTCTTGCCCGCGTGCATGACCGATTGCAATTGCTCCGGGTTCGGCGGCAGATAGGCATGAACCAGATTGCCCACCTCCTCCACCTCGGCCTTTGCCTGTTCCATCTTGTTCTCCATGATGTGCCGGCGCAAGGGACCTCCGCTCGGCATCGGCGGCGGAGCCGAAGCTACTGGCGTTCTTATTGTCTGGCCATCTGCGGCATAGCGCACCAGCGCCTGCCGCGGTGGACTTTGGTGTCCGTTCACTGTGACCGTAGTCGATTCCAGCCACTGATAATGGCGCAATTGTGCGGTATTGCGAGCTTGCGCCGCGCGAAACTGCGCAGCTTTCTGCTCCATGCCGCCGGGGGTGCCCGGTGGCACTCCTGCTGGGTTCTGCGCCGGGGCTGCCGCACATGCCAGCACAGTGGTCAGCATCGCTGCGGCAAAGGTTTTTCTCGATCTCATCCTCTCGCTCCTTTGTGGATATCTGTAGTGCACAAAGGAATGGACCTATCCTGCGGCGATGTGTTTCGCTCTGCGAGGGCAGGGCGACAAATCCCGACAGAAAGACCACCTCCGTATGGCGCAAAAGAATACGGTGCACGACATTCACCGCGCACCGTCTCCTGTAGATATGTAACCGAAGCTATGGCATTTTGCTGAAGTCCTATCGCGGATGCCAGGTGTGATTTCCCCGCGCGCCTGAACGTGTAACCGTCGGATCGCCCGTACCGCGACCGCTTACCGAGGTCGTCTCGCTCTGTCCGTGCGGTCCGGTTACTGTAGTCGAGCTGCCGCCCGGATAGTGATCCGTCGAGCGCTCGTAGGTACCGCCGTTCGGACCATGTCCCCATACGTTCGTCTGCCCGTTGCTGCTTACCGCCGTCCGCGAGCTTACGCCTTGCGGACCGCGGACTACCTGATGGTTGTAGGCAACGGCCGAAGCAGAATGATCGTAGCCGCCATAGTAGCCGTGATTCACCACCGTCACGCTATGAGATACGTAGACGTTATGGTTATAGACCACCGTGTGTGAGTACCAGTTCGGAGACCAATGTGCACAGCCCCAGCCGTAAGAAGAGAAGGCACCCACTACAACTCCGGCAGTAAAGCCGATCAGCGCTGACGCCACTACTGCTCCGGAAGGTGAAGGCGGTGGAGCTACATATACATAAGCCGGATAGATTGGAACCGGTGCGCCATAGACCACCCAAGGGTTGTACATCGGCAAATAGTAGACCGCCGGATTGACAGGCGTGATCACAATGCCCGAAGGTTCGTAGGCCACCGTTGCCTGCGCCGTCGTCCTCAGCGTGCCGGCAGCATAGGCTCGCTGCCGCATGGCCTGCACCGCGCCCATCACATCCTGTGGCTGGTTGTAATACGCGTTGCCCAGCTTTGATGCCCAATCCAGATTGCGGTTCATCATGCCCAGCACCGAGGGGAAAGCCGTCAATGCCTTCACGCTCGGATCCCACGGCGTTTCGTTCACCATCCTCGCCATCTCTTGCGGCTGCACGCCGGCGTGCGCCTGAACGAAACGGTCCGCCTCCACCACCTGGGGTGAATAGGTCGATGCGGCGAGTATCTGCGCCACCAGGGCATCGGGATAAAGCGCGATCGGCGCCACCAGTTGATCGAGCTGAGCATAGTCGATCTGCGCATAGCCGGAATGCGGCGGAGGCGCATCCTGTGCTGTCATTGCGGGAGAGCCCAGAGTTGTGACGCCCGCGATTAATGTCCAACACAGCGCCTTTCGAAGATATCGACCTGCGCGATCTACTGTTCCTGTCTGTGCAAATTCATTTCTGGCATGTCGTATTCCCAGATGTGAGGTCATCACCAACCATCCATTTATCGGTCTCGGTGCCCTCAGCGGCGTGAGAAACGCCGATCTTCAGCACCCGCGAGTATAGACACGAATCTGGAGCAGGAACATGTAAGGAAATGTCGGGCACCTGGCTCACTCTGAGTTCTATGGGCCGGGGCCCTGAAAAGATTCTGTTACACAGCGCGTGTCCCAATGCTGCTTGGCTGGAGGTGCGCGGTAAAAGAAACATAGCTCTATTCACTTGGCGCTCTACCCCGGCTTAATAGGCCATGATCGCCTTGGCGCGTTTCCAGAGCCAGGGAGCTTCAACGAATGCATAGGCCTGTTATCGCCAATTGAGAAGGCTGCACCAGTCATTCGGCAATTCAACTTCTAGAAGCCATCTCATAGATGCTTGAGCATGATTTTGAGGCATCCAAGGTGCACGAAACCGAGGAAGTTGTCGATGTGATATTCCCATCGGGTGACGAGTCTTCTGAAGTTGTGCAGCTAGGCGAAGAGTCGTTCGACCTTCCATCGTCTTTTGTATCGCGGAGACTTCTTCCGGCCTGCGTATTGCGTATGCGTCCTCGTCGATTGTTGCGATCAGTTCGATGGCGTAGTTTTGCTCAAGCGCGCGGTCGAGCGGGTCCGAGTCGTAAGCCTTGTCTCCGATGAGCCTTTGGGGGAGTTGGTCGGAGAAACATCCTGCCAGAACAAATTCCACAAGCTGGCACTCGGCAGGTGAAGCGCTGTCGACAGTAATGGCGAGAGGAAGACCGTCACCAGTGGCGATAGCGACGATCTTGGTGCCCTTGCCCCGCCGCGTGGGGCCGACGGCAAAGCCCCTTTTTTTTCGCGCTCGCGAAGGTGGCATCGACGAACGCTTCTTCCAGGTTGAGCTCGCCTCGCGCGCGCAAGTGGCGGGCAAGTACGCGCAGCGCTTCGACCAGGCGCCCATCGCGTACCCACTTCTGAAAGCGTCGATGACAGGTCTGATACTGAGGATACTTCGACGGAAGCTCAGACCAATGCGCGCCCGTGCCCAACACCCAGAACACGCCGTGCAGCACGGCGCGCGTATCCTGCCACGGACGACCGCGGTCATCCGATCGACGAGAAGGCGCCAACACCGGAGCAACAAGCTCCCACTGCGCATCTGTTAAATCCCAATTTCCTGCCATTAAAGCCTGCGAAAAATAGCTAAGCCTCTACAGTTTCGCAGATCAGACCGGTTTATGAGATGGCTTCTAGGAACGAAAGAATTTCTGCTTGCGATAGATCGGACCAATGACATCGCGAAATAGCACCAAAACCCCCCCGTTCATTGCGCATTTAGTTTCTGGAAGTCATTACAAAACTTAGGCTCTCATGAGAACTCTTCTCTTGTGTAGGCTAAGAGGGTTTGCGACTATTTATTCGCGTCGCCGGCTAAGTTCCGCGTTGTCGCTCCGACAATTTGCTTACTTTGTTATCTCAGTTTTTCGATGTTTGTAGCCATCCAAGTGGCTCTCAGCTAGCGATATCAGAAATTCAATTGCTCATCGTAATCGGAAAGAACTTAAATGCTGAAATTGATATTGTCTGCCTACAAAAGATATCCCTTGCTTTTGGCTCTAATTTGGATGTCTATCGGATTTCAACGGAGCGCCGTTTCTCAATCTCTGGATGCACCTTCTCCGCAAAGCGCTGCGTCTGTGCTTGATCTAGCATGGAACGCCTTTTCGGGGCGGAAGGCCATTCATGCCGTTCGACTGACCGGTGAAGCTCACCGGTACCAAGGATCAATGGAGGACTCAGGATTCGCAACACTCTGGGCCACATCCTCGGGTGAAGCAAGAATGAACCTTTCCTTCAATAACCGGGGATCTTGGAACGAAGATCAGAGCGACATTGGCTCCAAGATGGAATGCAATTGGTCAGAGGGTGATGGGGCTGCCCACCCGGGGGAGTCACAAAACTGTTTAAAGCCCATCGTTTGGTTCTTACCCTCGTTGGCCATGCAATCTGTGACCATACCGGTAAATGTAGGCTACACAGATCTAGGCAACACAAACACGTGCTCTGGAACATATAGGCATGTTCAGGCTCAAGCGGCCTCACTGGATCTACCCCATGTTTCTGTTTCGCAATCAGCTGCCTCAAGTTCCGTAGATGTCGGCCTCGACCCGAGCACGTTCCTGCCTTTTGTGAGTTGTTTTCACATTAGGCCGGACACTGGGGGGCCTCCGACGATCTCTGTCGAGATTGCCTACGGGAACTACAAGGCGGTGGATGGTGTTGAGGTTCCTTTCTTGATAAGGCGTTTCGTGAACGGGGCACTTCAGCTTGAATTAACCATCCAGTCCGTCACAATCCACTAGCGAAACCGACACCAAATAGAGAGCACACCACATGAAGCTTCGTGCGGCCGTATGGCTGATGCTTGTCCTGTCTGCGAGAGTCGTTCTTGGTCAAGCTCTGGGGACATATTCCTTTGGTACCTTTGACAACAAGAACTTCGACACAATTAATCTCGGCAATCTAAATGTGATTTTTAGCATTCCCGTTTTGAATAAAGCTGGAAGAGCAGGAACGAATTTTACCTATTCTTTGACCTACAACGGCATGATCTGGACGCCTGGGATAGTCAACGGTGTAACGGAATGGGTTCCTGCGCAGAACTGGGGATGGCAAGGAGAAACGGAGGCTCTGACTGGGTATATTAGCGAGACGCAATACTCTGGAACATGCGTTACATCCAAGGGAAAGTTCCCTTATCATGGTATACGAAACCTCGTCTACCATAATCCCTTCGGCGTGGCATATCCCATAAGCGGCTACGTACAAACGTCCGGAGGCTTGTGTACTGGGGATGCGGACACATTCGGCCGTAATGGCCAGTACTCTGTTCAGAGTGGCGGGTACCCGGTTGTCGAGACAAACGGGACCGTAATAAACGCTCCGGTAAATACCACAACTGGCGCTTCCACTTTCACAGATCAGAATGGCAATGAGCTAAGCGTCGACGATTCCGGGAATTTTACAGATACGTCGGGAAGGGTTGTTCTCACTACCAGTGGTGGATCTCCAAATCCTGAGGTGCTCAGCTATTGGGATACCACCGGGACGAAGCGAAATATCACCATGTCATACAAGAGCTACACGGTCCAGACAAGTTTCGGATGCAGCTCAGTCAGCGATGTGAACCTCCCGAACACCTATTTGGTGGATTCGATCAGCTTTCCAGATGGGAGTGCCTTTCATTTTTCATACGAACAAACGCCGGGAAGTTCGTCCAGCGTGACTGGACGGTTGGCTTCTATCACTTTACGAACAGGAGGTGTAATCTCCTACACTTATAGCGGTTCCAATAATGGAATCGTCTGTGCCGACGGCACCACCGTGGGCTTGACTAGAAACCTGACCAATGACCCCGCCAACTCAAGCTGGTCCTATACGAGAACACCAAACGGCGGTTCCAGCGCAACTTCCGTCAAGGATGGTCTGGGGAATCAAGCGAACTACACTTTTGTGCAGGCAACAGGCACTTCACAAGGGCAATATTACGAGACCAGCCGCACGGTCTACAAAGGATCGACAGGCACTCCAATCCTGTCACGGCAGACGTGCTATAACGGCTCAGCTCAACCATGCACGACGACCGGCTTCAATCTGCCGGTTAGCCAAGTTGATACATACTCCTCCTACAATGGCGTCGCAGAAGACGGCTCGACGTCAAAATACAATGTCTACGGTCTAAGAACGGAAGAAGACGATTATGACTTCGGCACTTCTAGTCGAGGCTCTCTGTTGCGGAAAGTGGTGTGGACCTATCCGACGACAGGCAATGTCGCACTCTTACAGACCAAGTTGATTACCGACGGCAGCGGGACCACGGTTTCGGACATAAACTACAAGTACGATGGATCTACCCCAACACCCACATCAGGCGTACCACAGCACATATCAGTCAGTGGCCAGAGAGGAAATCTCACGACTCTAAGCGGCTCAGCTGATGCGAGCACGGCATACCCTACGATCTACACCTACGACGATACCGGGACGGTGACATCGGCAGCTAGCGATACCAGCACCACTCTTCCGACTACGTCATATTCATACGATCCCGCCAAAATATATACAACGGGGACGACTCTTCCGACTCCCTCCAGTGGGATAGCGCTTTCGACGTCCAAAACCTACGATCAGACATACACGGGTCTGCCTCTCACTTCAACAGATTTGAACGGACAGGTTACCGTTTACAAGTCCTATGACAATATGCTGAGACCTCTCGAGATCGATCACCCAGATGGCGGGAAAATCGTATACAGCTACAGCAGCCCAAATCAAACAGACGTCCAAACGTATATGAATGCGACAACGGCGGGCGATACCCGGACGATACTGGATGCGTATGGTCGTAAAAGCGTGACCGAAGTCGAGGCCGACGGGAATAATTGGTACGAAGTCAGCTACTGTTACGATGCCAACGGCAATCTCCAATTTCAGTCCTACCCGGCACTTAATCAGTCCGGATGCGGACTTCCTGGCGATACGTTTTCCTACGACAGCCTCGGGCGTTTGACGTCAGTGGCACACTCTGACGGAACCTCTTCCTCTACGCAATACTTAGGCAAATCTGTTGAGCAGACAGATGAGTCAGCGGTTGTGAAGATCGCAGGTGTTGATGGGCTGGGAAGAAGTAAGACCATTTGTGAGGTGTCTTCGAATACGTCCACGATAGGATCTTCAGCTCGTGTTAGCTGCGGATTGGATCTCCCCGGAACGGGTTACCTGACAAACTTTACATACTCTGGTGATCAAACAACGGTCGTGCAAGGGAGCCAGACCAGGGTGTTTAAATCAGATTGGATCGGCCGCCCAGTCTCTGTCCAAGAACCCGAATCTGGGACAACCACCTATAGTTACGCACTCAACAGCACCGGGTTGCTCGTCGCCCGAACCAAACCGCGGGCGAACCAGACTAGCTCAGCTGTTACGACGACTACGAGCATGCAATACGATTTGCTCGGACGACTGCTCTCAGCGAGCTACAACGACAATCTCACTTCTACAAGAAGCTTCACGTATGACGCTGCCTGTTGTTGGGCAAATGCGGCGAGTGCGACGAATCTTAAAGGACGGTTGGCAACCACGGGAGCGGGTCTCGGCTCTGCGAATAACGCCGCTACACTACTGAGCTACGACAGCATGGGACGTGTTACTGAACTTTGGCAGTGCACTCCTGCCAGCTGTGGAAACTCAGGTCTCATGGCTAGTCGGCCCATTACCATGACCTATGATTGGGCCGGGAACCTCTTACGAGAGTATGACCTCGTGAGCGGTGCAATCTCATATGGTCGTTCAAGGGCCGGCGAGGTAACATCTATCTCACAAGGGACTTACGCAAATTCTTTCAATCCAGCGGTGGTCGTTTCTAATGTGGTAAATGGTCCCAACGGCCCTACAAGCTATAGCCTCGGTAATGGCTTGGAGGTCGGTAAGACATATGACTCGATGGGGCGGCCCAACGGTAGCTACACATGTGTAGGGTCCACCGCAGCAAATTGTTCAGGCGGGTCGCGGTATGTTTTCGGGAACTACATTGTATATATGGGTAATCAGGTCGTTGCTGACTGCGACATTATTGCCTATGCATCGGACGGAAACTGCATCTGGCCACACTACGACGACATGGGGCGTATGACGACCGCTACCAATAATTCTGGTCCAGTCGTATACACCTGGACATACGACCAGTACGGAAATCGTTGGTCGCAAACCGGCCCTAGCAGCTTTAGCGCCTCCTTTGACGCGACGTCCAATCGTCTCAACAGTTCTCCTTACACATACGACGCCGTAGGCAACCTTACCTACGATGGGCAACACCACTACACCTACGACGGTGAAGGCAATGTGGTGGATGTTGACCTCAATCAGGGTAATACCGCTTCCTACGTCTACAATGCATGGAACCAGCGAGTAGTTGACCAGGAGAGTTCAGGCTCGTATGAATACTTGTACGACCCGACAGGTCTAAGGACCTCCGACTGGGAAACTGCGAACGATGCGGGAGTCGCGGGCAAGATTTACTGGGACGGGCAGCAAATAGCGTTTCGCGACATCGACGGAACAACCTACTTCGATCACGCTGACTATCTCGGAAGGCAAAGGGTCCGGACGAATTATCAGGGAGCTACAGCCGCCGAGTATATCTCAGGTCCTTTTGGAGACAACTACTCCGCAAGCCTCCCCATGCCGTCCAGCGATCAGGATAACCTCCATTTCGCTGGCTTGGACCAAGATGCTGAGACGATGACGGAACACGCAACCTTCCGACAGTATTCTCCCGCCCAAGGTCGTTGGATGAGTCCGGACCCATATGGCGGAAGCTACGACATGTCCGCACCTCAGAGCTTCAACCGTTATGCCTACGTTCAAAACGACCCGTTCAGTGGCAATGATCCTAGCGGGCTCGTGAGGCCACCCTCTATCGGCGACTTGATGGCGATATATCGTTCTGGATCACTGTACAGTGCTCTGATCGGCAACTTTGGTGGAGATGAGTTTTCGCAGTCAACGACCGTCTGTGCCGGTGCGGGGTGCTACTCTTACTCCACAAGTTCGTGGAACATCATGATGAGCGATGGATACGGCGGTGGGGTGATTGACGATCCGAGTGGTAATGGAGATCTTGACTGTGGCGATGGTTCTATATGCGGAACTCTCTTTACATCTTTCTCTGGGGGAGCCATGCCCGATTTTGTCGGCACGCAAACGACAATAGGTTCTAACTCTGTAGCCCCAAGTAACGCGACGCCTTGGTACCACAATACTTGCATTACCGGTGCTCTCAAATCAGGTGCTTTACACGTAGGAATCGATTCGATTGGTTTGATTCCTGAGGCTGGAGGGATTGCCCGAATCATTGGGCATCAAGCAGGCTACCGTGGGATCGTCGCCGATCAACTCGGTGCTAAGGTCATCGCACGCGTTGGGCTGATGGCTGGCTACGTCTCAGGGGTTGCGGGCGTAGATGATACTTCTGCAACGGGACTCGTTTCTAGCGGTCTGAGTGTTGCTGGAATCGTGTCTACGTTGGCGGGTTCGGCTCCTATCGTCGGCCAAGTGATTTCCGGGCTTTCGATAGCTGACGACTTAATCAGCACTGGAATGGCGGTTGCATCATGCAAAACGAATTAGCAGATGAGAAGCAGTTAAAGCTGCCGTGGTGGGGAGTGCTATGCGTCATTTTCGGTGCGATGCCACTCTTCTTCTTGTTCCATTACTTCGGCAAGGCGTCCCTTGGCCGTCCGGCCCTGTATTCCACGGCGATGATCTGTATCGCCGTGGCGATGCGGTGGCGGCTTCGGCGGGAAGTCTGGTTTTGGGCCACGGTTGCGGCGATCACCGTTTTGCATGTGTTGTTGGTTCTCTTCGTTCCTTGGGGAACAAAATGGGTTCCTGCCATCATCATCACTCCTATCGCGATAGCTGACCTCTACCTGATGTTGGTGGCTTTCACGGCAGTCGGCAAGCTTGTTGGGCAATCCATCCCGTCTGACAACTAATCCCCACTTCGTGGCTTGCTGGGGGCCGTCTCTTGGGAGGCGGCCTAGCTGCGTGTGGAAGGGACGCTGCCTACGGCATCGGGATGAGGGCTGACACGTCACCCCAGAATGGGAGCTGCACAACAACCTAAAGTTGCTGTTCGGGAACCTGCTGAAAACAAGCGACTAAGAAGAAATGGCTGGAGAGTGGGGTACTCTGTGTGAACGCAGGTAGCTGAAGAGGAACCTCATGAGTTGCAACCTCTTAGCCCTCTTCCGGCCCCACTGCCTGATGTTGAGCAACGCATGGCGAGCGTGTGGCCTCCCCCCTGAAAAATCTCTCTGGCGGTGCGCGATGAAGCCGCCGCTTCGTACAAAATCCGTGGGCACGAAGGTCAGCGAGGCGGAGTTCGCCATGCTGGAGGAGCGAGCGCGTGCGTCCGGGCTGACGCTCTCGGAGTGGGTTCGGGACGTGTTGCTGGCCGGGCCAGCGGAGCCAGGCGCGGAGCTGACGGGCGAGGTGGTGCTGGCCGAGCTGCTGGCGCTGCGGTCGCTGTTCCTGAATCTCCAGTTCAGTGCGGACAAGGGACAGCTCTCGGAGCCGGAGCTGCGGAGCCTGATCGAGCGGGCCGACGCGACGAAGCTAGAACGGGCGCGGGAGCGCCGCCCAGCAAGGAAGAAGGAGCCGAGAGCACGAATCCATCCGAGGAGGCGTAGAGCATGGCGAAGTGGGGACGTATGGAGTACGCGAAAAAGTGGCCGAGCCGGACGCCGGTGTGGACGGTCACGGCGATCCTGCTGACGCCGTTGTTCTGCGCCGTGCTGCCGACGGGGAAGTGCATGAACGGGTGGACGGCGGCGCAAAAGCTATACCTGACGGACTACCTGAAGAGCGGAACCCGGAGCCAGGTCTCGCCGACTGCGTCGGCGAAGTACACGCTTCTGGAAGGCGTCGTCGGCAGGGGGCAGCATCGGCTGCTGATCGACAACGAGATCGAGCCGGTCGTCGGGCCGGATGGGAAGCAGGGCTGGCGGCTGATCGACGAGGGTGTGAAGGACGGCATCGCGCGGCTAGGGTGGGTGACGGCGGGCCGCGGGTAGGAACAAAGGTAATAACGGACCCCGACGACGGAACCGAACACGAGGTCAATAAGCGTTATCTATGGCTTGATCTTCCCGAGCAGTATGCCGATCAGGTGAAGTCTGTAACCTACAGGTTGAAACATCCGTCATTTCGTCATCCGTATAAGGTGACCAAAAGAGAATCATCAACTTTCATGGTGGGATGGATAGGATACAACTGCGTAGATGAAGCGTCCGTGACCGCGACGCTGAGTGACCCACGCGTCAACGGTGGCAAACCAATAGAGGCAGATTTCGATTACTGCAAAGTGGACGACACTGCAAAGCCTTCGGCAAATTGACCGAGTGCAGTTTTGTCGCGGATAGTCACCGGGGCACACCAAAGCACTAGCTTGACTGATCAAGAGGCCGAGCGCAGCGAAATGCAATCAAGGAAGACGTGCGTCTCTCGTCAACTCTCAATAGCGGAAGTAGTCTGCATCCTCGATGAGTGCCAAATCGCCTGTGCGCTCTTCCAACCGACCGACCCTGAGCTCCTGGCAGGACGTAGAGTTTTGGGCATGTCTGCGGCAGAGGAGGCCGCCAGTATGCCCAAAAGGATCAGAAAACATATCGTCCGGAAGACCGTCCTTCGACTACCAGACCTCGATCATGCGAAGACCTCAGTATTGAACAGCTTGAGTTCTCCACGGTCGCGGCGCAACTACAAGTTCGCTATGGAGCAGTTCATCGAATGGTACTGTTCGGAGCCGAGGCTTGCGCTGAATCGGACCGTAGTTCTCCGCTTTCGCCTACACCTAGAATCGCTTGGATTGGCCGCCGGCACGATCAATCAGCGACTCGCGGCGGTCAGGAGGCTAGCCTACGAGGCGGCGGACTCGGGTCTGCTAAGTCCTGAACTTGCGGCTGGCATCAGGCGAGTCAAAGGCGTAAAGCAACTCGGCTGCCGAGCGGGTAACTGGCTCAACCAGGATCAGACTCGGTTGCTGCTTGAGAAGGCCAATGGAAATGGCCTACGCGATGTCCGAGACGTCGCTATGATCTCGATCTTGCTCGGTTGCGGTCTGCGCCGAGCGGAGCTGTCGACACTACGAAAGGAAGATATTCAGATCCGACAAGGCCACTGGGCGATCGTCGATCTTATCGGCAAGGGCAATCACGTCCGGACTGTTCCCATGCCAAGCTGGGTGAAGGGGGCGGTGGACAGATGGCTGACAGCTCATCAGTGACGATGGGCCGAGTGTTCAGGGCGGTGAGTCGTCATGGAACGCCCTGGGGGACCGGTATCTCCGAAAACGTGGTCTGGTATGTGGTCCGATGGCTGTGCCCAGCGTCTGGAACTCGACCATCTCGCCCCTCATGATCTTCGGCGCACCTGCGCAAAGCTCTGTCATGTAAATGGTGGCGAACTGGAACAGATACAGTTCCTTCTGGGGCACGCGTCGGTCCTGACGACCGAGCGTTACCTTGGTTGCAAGCAGAACTTGGGAGAGCCCGTAAACGACCGCTTTGGCTGCCTGTTCTCTGGAGGTGTCGATTCGCGATAAGGCCTGATGGCGCCATCTGATAGGGAAGATATGAGCGGGACCCGGCTCGCAGGAAACGATGCGAGGATATACATCGACTCCAACTCTATGTACCGACGGTGTGGCCATGGGGCCATTTCCGCTGAAACGAACCGGACGACGAGCGGTAGCGTTTCGAAGACGGTGCCCGGTAGTGCTATTCAAAAGATACGGGTCATATACATGGTCGAAGAGTAGCGAGTTCGTTGGGTAGTCAACAGCCTTCCGCCGTCTGGAGATATATCGAATCGCTCGGTGGAGAAAGGAACTTCTCCTGTACTGGCTGGAAGACGCCAAGCGGTTCGTTGTTGCCATGTGGTGGGATCGATGCGCCTGATCTCGACGTCCGGTTCATCCGGCTCGGAGAGAGCAACGTAGATGCCTTCCCGCGTCACAATCAGGCCACCTGCAAATGCCGGTCTTCCTTGTATCTGCAGAAGCTGATGCATGGTGCCGTCGAGCAGGTTCAGGCGAGAAAGACCCAGAGAACCTGTAGCCTGCGCCTCATCGAGCAGGTAGAGCCACTGTCCATCCGGCGATGTCGCGAAACTCGCGATTGCGGGCGTGAAGAGTGGTTCCGCTGCTCGCTGCCCGTTGGAGGCGATGCGCCACAGGCGAGGGCTGCCATCTGCGTTCGATGAAAAGAAGATCTCGGAACCATCATGGCCGAAGACTGGATTAAAGTTTCGGCTATTGGTATCGGTCAGCTGCTTCACTGAGCGATCTTTAAGACTGACCACATAAATATTGGTGACTCCATTGTTACGGAAGTCGAAGGCAATGCGCTCACCGTCAGGGGACCAGTGCGGTGTAAAGAGAAACCCTGCGCCGCCGAAGCGGGTTATCTGCTCAGGCTCTTTCGCTCCCCGGTGATAACACCAGAGCTCAACAGCCCCGGATCGGGTGCTGATGAAGGCTATGGATTCGCCGTCCGGCGAATAGCTGGGGTCTTGATCAAGCTCGTCGCCGGCAAACAGTGGAGAGGCTGGTCCGCTACTACCGCTCTGTTCGACGATTTGTTCTGCGGCTTCGACATGGCGGAAGGTGAGCTGTTCGGGCCCAAACATGGCGGGACCGACAGCAGCGAATCCCTCGGGCGTTACGGCAACCGGCGTGCCCCCCGTCACCGGCAGAGAATAAATTCCGTAGGTGCAATTTGCGGCATGATCGGAGCCAAACAGGATATTCCTGCTGTCGGGGGTAAACGCGATGCCCTGAACGCCGCGGTTATCGAAGGTCAGCTGACGAACGTCCGAAACATTCTCCCCGCTGAGACTCAGGACATAGAGGTCTCCGAGTCCGCCGCGGTGGAATGCAACGTGCCGTCCATCGGGAGAAAACCTGGCGTCGACATCGCCTGACGAACTCACGGGAGGCGATGTCAGGAACAACCGCGCATTGTCCCGGATCCTGAACAAAATCAACCGCACCGGTGTCCCCGGAGTGACCTGATCGGAGGTAAGCAGGTATTTTCCATCCGGTGACCAGTCGAGGGCGGGGTGAAACCACTCGGGCGACAGGAACATAAGGAACGGAGGAGTGACGGCCTCTTCGCCTGAGAGCAGGTTCTTCCGCACGATGGTGAAGTGGGTTCCATCCTGGAATCTGATAAAAGCAATCTGCCGCCCGTCCGGCGACCACACCGGGCGATACTCGCTTCCGGCCGTGTGGGTAAGGCGCTGGGGCGTTTGGCCGGGCCTCAGGTCGAGGACATATATAACGTTGCGGTTCCTGTTATCGGGCTGCATAAAAGCCGCACGCTTATGGTCCGGCGACCAGGCAACATCCAGAGCGCCGGGCGGCAGGGAGTCGATCGGACGAAGGGAGGCGAGACTGGCAGATTGAGCGGAAGATCCTTTGCTCATCAGCTTGTGAGCCAGCAGTACAGTAGCTGCCACCGCAAGTAACAGGGCCACAACCAGGCCTGCCACGAGAGCCGGATGCTGCCGCTTCCCGCCTGGCGGTGGCTGGCCGACGCCTAAGGCGTCGACTTCGACGAAAGCATGTTCTTCGTTAGCTTCGACCGATGCAATGATGTCCGGCGAGGGGCGCATCGGTTCCGGCGCCAGCATTGGCAAGTCAGCCGGAACGGTAATCCGCTGGAACTGCGCGACGTAGCTGCCTTTGGGCAAATGGATGGCGATGGGATTGCCGCGGCCGGTCGTCCGGTAATACAGCTGAAGCTTTTCTCGAACACGCCGGGCGTGTACGCGGACGATAGGATCGTCCTTGGGATTGTAGGTCGCCTCTCGGAGAAAAATCTCGACCGCGATCGTGGTCTCTTTCAACTGGGCCTGTTCGCCGCGCAGGCTGCAGGTTACGCAGTACTCCAGGAACTGGCTCGATCGAGGAGAATTGGAAAAGACAGATGAGCTGAGAACTCTCTGCAACTCCTCAAGAATATCGACTTCCTCGACCATGATGAGAGGTTAGTCATTGTCCGTTAACACTTGTTGAACGTGTGTAACCCCCTTTTACGTGCCGACACGACTCGGCATCGACGTCTCAAATGGCAAATTGACTCCATGAGCTTCCTGCGCAACTTCCAATTCCTCAGACGATGCTCGCATACCGTATGTGCATTGGTGATGCTGGCTGCGGCCGGCTCAGCCTGGGCGCAGAACGGTGCGATCAGCGGCCACGTGACGGATGTCAGCGGTTCCTCGGTTCGGAATGCGGACATCGATATCGTCAGCACGACCACAAAAGAGACACAAACTGTCCACACCAACGACGACGGTTATTTTCAGTTCCCCTCGATGACGCCGGGCAGTTATGTGCTGCACGCCCACGCGTCCTCATTTGCTCCTTACACGATGAATAACCTCAAGCTCGAGGTCGGTACTCCGCGCTCGCTGGAAATTGTCCTGTCTCCGGAGAAGTCGGTCCAGCAGGTCGAGGTTACCGCCACCGCTCCCGAACTGGTCACCGACAACCCCAATCGTGGCAACGTGATAGAGAGCCAGTTCGTACAGAACACGCCTCTCAATGTCCGTAATCCGCTTCAGCTGGTCAACTTTGCCCAGGGTGTTACCGCCTTTAGCACGGACTCGGGCAACAATGACACCAGCCAGGCCTTAACCAACACCTTCCGCATCAACGGCGGCAAGCTCGCCACGACGGAAAGCCTGCTGGACGGTGGCGCCAACACCACCGGATACGACTACAACGCGGCCGCCGCCATTCCTACCGTGGACTCCATCCAGGAGTTCAAGGTGCTGACCACGGCCTACTCTCCGGAGTGGGGGCGCACCAGCGGCGGCATCGTGACCTTCGCCACCAAGTCGGGTACGAACAATTTTCACGGCAGCGTCTTTGAATATCTCCGCAACAGCGCGCTGGACTCGAACGGCTACAACGCAAACGCCGCGGGTGAGGCCAAGCCGCACTTCCAGCGAAACCAGTTCGGTTATGCGCTCGGCGGACCGGTCGCCATTCCGCATCTCTATGACGGCAAGGACCGGACCTTCTTCTTCTCGAACTTCGAAGGACTTCGGCAGAGTCAGGCGGGCTCGTTTCTGGGTACGGTGCCGACAGCGCTTGAACGCAAGGGCGACTTCTCGCAGACCTACGACACCAACGGCAACCTGATCGTCATCTACGATCCGCGCACGACCATGCTCGATCCAACCGCTCCTGCCGGCACGACGCGCTACATCCGCACGCCCTTTGCCGGCAACGTTATCCCGTCCCAGTACCTGAACGGCACCGGCGCGGCCATCCTGTCGAATTATCCTCTGCCCAACCGGGCAGGTGAGGGCGCCAGCAGTACCGATAACTTTTTCTCGAATGCGACCACGGCCAGCAACCAGAACAATGTGAATTTTCGCCTCGATCACCGCTTCAGCGACAGGCACTCGATCTTTGGCCGCTTCAACTGGTTCCAGCGCAACAACATCAATCCCGACCCCTATGGCAACGGGTTGAGCTACGAGCCCGGCAACCAGCGGCTGCCCGGTTACAACATCATGGCTGACCACACCTGGGTTCTGAATCCAGGCATGGTCTTCGAGCACCACTTTCTCTACGCGCATCAGGAGTCGAACCGCAGCCCCAATTCGCTGGGCTTCGATCCAACGACGCTCGGATTCAACGGGAACACCATCGCCGGCCTCACCGCGACGTCCTTCCCGGAGGTGACCGCGACGCGCATCAGCTCCATCGGTCCCGAAGGCGGCCTGGAAAAGGACTACGGCACCATCCTTGAATATGCGGCTTCGCTGACGCAGCTCTTCGGTACGCACTCCTTCAAATATGGCTTCGACTTCCGGCACTTCTCGACCGGTCTCGATGTCGCGCAGGAGCTGACGGCGACGGCAGCGGGCAACTACAGCGGAGGCCCCAACCCCCAGGCTGCCGTGGGCGATTCCGGAAGCGGCGTGGCCGATCTGCTGCTGGGAGCTGGCACCGTGAGCAGCGGTTATGCTCCGGGCTTCGTGGCCAGCCATCCTTACTTCGCCTTTTACTGGCAGGACGATTACCACGTTGTGCCGAAGCTCACGCTCACCTATGGCCTGCGCTACAACCTGGAGCTGCCGGACGTTGAAGCGAACAATCAGTATGTATATCTGAATCTGAATTCGGCTTCTCCGCTGAACACCTCCGTGACTTCTCTCGGAAACCTGACGGGCGGCCCGGGCTTCGTGGGCGTAAACGGCACCGGGCGCAGGCTGCAGAAGTCGCAGACACTCAACTTCGATCCGCGCTTCGGCTTCGCGTATCGCTTCGATGACCTCACGGTGATTCGCGGCGGATTCGGCATCTTCCACGCGCCGCCGGTTGACCTGGCAAACGCCAGCGTCGGCTTCTCGGCGGTGACGACCTCGAACCCGACGGAAGCCAACGGCGTCACTCCGCTCTTCAATCTCAGCAATCCATTCCCGAATGGGCTGAATCAGCCGACAGGCAACACGCTGGGCCTGGATACGATGCTTGGACAGAACATCTCCGGTGTCGAGCGCGATCAGCACATCAGTTACAGCGAGCAGTGGTCGCTGGATATTCAGCGGCAGCTTCCTGACAACTTCGTCGTGACGCTGGGCTATGTCGGCAACAACGGCCGGCACCTCTACCAGGCAGTGAACTACAACCAGCTTCCGGATGCTGACCTCAAGATGGGATCGAGCCTGCTCGCCACGGTAAGCAATCCTTTCCACGGCGTGATCACGGATGCTACCTCCAGCCTCAGCCTGCCGACGGTGCAGGCCGGTCAGCTGCTGCGCCCGCATCCGCAGTTCCTGAACATGACAGCGACCTCCGGTATCGGAGCTTCCAGCTACAACGCCCTGCAGCTTTCGGTCGAGCACCGATTCTCGCATGGCCTGGCGCTGCTGGCTGCGTACACGTTCAGCACGATGTTCGACAATGTCGGCGATTACCTGACTACGGCAGCTCTGCAGGACAACAACTGCCCGCAGTGCGATCGCTCGATCTCCTCGCAGGATCTCACGCACGTCATCCGCATCAGCGGACAGTATGAGCTGCCCATCGGGCATGGCAAGGCGTGGCTGAATCACGGTGTAGCCAGCAATGTCTTCGGAGGCTTCACCGTCGGCAGCTTCTACACCTATGACAGCGGACTGCCCGTCACCCTCTCGTCTCCCAATTTCTGCAACTGCTTCGGCGGCGGCACCTCGATGCGTCCCACGCTAACGGGCAAATCCATTGCGCCGCCCGGCGGACGGCAGATCAAGAATGGGGGCCTGTACTTCAACCCCGCTGCCTTTACCACCACGGCGCCTTACACCTTCGGCAATGCATCTCGTTATCTCTCTGACGTGCGTGCGCCGGGGACGAACAACTTCGACATGCTGGCGGCGCGGCGCTTCCCGCTGCATGACCAGCTCGGCCTGGACTTCCGCGCGGAATTCTTCAACGCCTTCAACCGCGTGCAGTTCGCCGGTCCCAACACCAGCATCTCGTCATCGAGCTTTGGTGAGATCTTTCTGACGCAGGCCAATACTGCGCGAGAGATCCAGGCAAGCCTCCGCCTCAGCTTCTAAACATCCGGCACAACGGGCGGCTCCCATGCGGAGCCGCCAGAAGGGCACTCCTGCTTATGCGCTTCCGCAATCTCTTCGCTTCTCTCCTCGCTTGTTCTCTCGCAGGCGCGGCTCACGCCGATGTCATTCATCTCAAGTGCGTGCAGACCGGCGCGACCGAATACCAGCTGACCTATGAGTTCACCGGCGACACGCATTCCGTCGCCATCCTGGCCGGCACCGATGCCAACAAGGTGCCCATGTCTGCTCCGCTGCTCAAGACTACGGAGCAGAGCACGACTCTGCATGCCGGCAAGCCTGGTGAGCGCGTGTACTTCTATCTCAAGGCGAATAGCGGTGAGGTTCGCGAGGTGTCGATTCGCCACCTGCCGCTACAGGGCACGCCGAACTTCAGGGATATTGGAGGCTATCGCACAACGGATGGACGAACGGTACGCTGGGGGCTGCTCTATCGCTCGGGCGTCCTGGGAGGTCTCACGCCGGAAGACTACCAGTATCTCTCGCGACTTGGCATCCGTGTCGTCTGCGACTTCCGTAATCAGCAGGAACGTGAAGTGAGCCCGGAAACCTGGATACCCGGCAGCTCAGTCGATCAGATCAGTCTGCCAATAGGTGGCAAGCCTGCCGCAAGGCCTGCTGTTCAGTCACCATCTTTCGACCCAGGTGCAACTCCCGAACAGCTCCATGACCGTATGATTCAGGGTTACACGTATATGGCTATCGATTCATCCGATCAGTTCGCCTCGCTCTTTCACCAGGTGGAGAACGATCATCTGCCGCTGCTTTATCACTGCACGGCAGGCAAGGACCGCACGGGAATCTTCAGTGTGCTGCTGCTTCTGACCCTCGGCGTGCCGGAGAACACGGTGCTGGCCGACTACGCGCTCACCGGCGAATATCTCGGAAGTGATCCAAACAGCCCAGCCATGCAGAAGATGATGAAGGCGAGCGGGACAAGCATGAGCAGCGCCTTCCAAAAGTTAACGCCCGAACAGAGGAAGCCGATGATGGCCGCGAACCCTGCCTACGTGGAGGGAATGCTTCGCGCGATCAATGCGAGATATGGCAGCTTCGACGCCTACAGGCGGGACGCGCTACACGTCTCGGATAACGACGTGACAAAGCTGCGCGATCTTCTCACTCAGCCCTAATGAGGTAGATCGAGCTGATTTGCCGGCTGTATGGCTATGTCATGCAGCCGGAACTGTCTCATATCATCGTTTTAAAGTGAATTTGAGCTGAGGATAAAGATATAGCAGTCCGAGGTCCTACAATATCGATCCAATGATTGCCAAAGGAATAGGCGCGATCGCAATTGGCTTCCTGGCGGCGGAAGAACAGCAATCAGCTTCTTGGAGCGGCAATCTCTCGTCGTGATTGCTTCTGAATTGTGCTGCATCCGGTGCGAGTCTGCTGGTGGATGCTATGGTCGCAGTTCTGCGCCAACCGAGGCAGATTTGTACACGCCGCTGCACACGGCCGGTGACATGGTCGGGCTACTCGACAGCTTGAAGATTCCGAGCGCTGTTCTGGTTGGGCATGACTGGGGAGCGACGCACGCCTGGAATGCAGCACTCATGCGTCCCGACCGGTTTACCGCAGTCTTCTGCCTTAGCGTGCCCTACGTTCCACGCGGCGACGTCAGCGTCTTCGACAAGATGCGCGAGGCCGGCCATCAGAACGATTTCTACATGTTTGATCAGATTCTTCCCAAGGCCGATCAGATCTGGGCCGATGCGGCTGTAACCATTCCGGGGATTTTGTACTGGGCATCAGCTTCGGCTCCCGCAGAGACGCGATGGAGCCCGCTGGATCCAGCAAGAAGTCTCCATCGTCCTTCCCCTATACCGTTGCCGGGGTGGGCGGAGGCGGATTACGTCGCGCATAACATTGCCGAATTCCAGCGCACGGGCTTTCATGGTGCCCTGAACTACTATCGTGCTGCAGAACCGTACTTCCATCTCTCCGGCGTTTTTAAGGTGGCAAAGATCACACAGCACTCCTTTCTCATGATGGGGAAGGCCGATGGTCTCAAACAGCTCTATCCATTTACTGAGGATCAACTACGGGCCGGAGTGCCCGGTTTGACAGGAGTGATCGAACTCGACAATGTGGGCCACTGGATTCAACACGAGGCTTCAGCCGAGGTCACAGAACAGTTGCTCAAATTTTTACAGTCGCAACAACGCAAGAGAGGAGAGTGAGCCTGATGTTCAGGATCTCGCATCAGGCGTTTCTTGGAGGTGCAACTGCGGCTGGATTGACGGTGCTGGCGGGTGAGACGGTCAAGTTTCCGCAGGAGGCAATATGAGTCCAATCGCTGCTACTGGGCAGATCCTCAGATTGACTGCACACACCTTAACATCAGCCCGCCATACAACCGAGTACTGGGAGGCCGGACCGGCAGATGGCCCGTTGATGATCCTTGTGCATGGCTGGCCAAGATCGGCCTGATGTGGCGCGCTCAGATGGAAGTTTTTGCATCGGAGGGCTGGCACTGCATTGCACCGAACATGCGTGGGTATGGCGGCTCGTCGGCACCTGCTGCTTCGGATGCCTACGCACTGAAGGAGATTGTCGAGGACATGGTCGAGCTTCACGACCACCTGAGCGCCCGCCCTGCCATTTGGGTGGGTCACGATCTGGGGAGTCCTATAGTTGGGCGTTAGCGGCGCATTACGCGAAGCGAGTGCCCGGCGTGGTGTTTACATCCGTCCCTTATTTGCCCGAAAGCTTCGCCTTATCCAGCCTGTTGCCTCTTGTGGATCGAAAGACCTATCCCATCAACCAGTATCCAGATGGACAGTGGGACTATTACCGCTTTTATCTCACCCACTTCGATCAGACAGTGACTGATTTCGATGCGGATGTTCCAGCGAGTCTCTCGGTAATTTACCGTTGCGGCGATCCGAAAACTGTGGGAAAGGTCTACCCCTCCGCGTTGGCCACGCGAAACGGCGGTTGGTTCGGTGCGGCGCATCGTGCGCCGTCGATGGCGGCCGATCCGGCTCTTTGGCCCGCTGACGACTTCTATGCGCTGATGGAAGCATTTCGAGTGACCGGATTTCGTCCAGGAAACTCCTGGTATCTGAACGATGCGGCCAATGTTGCATACGCCCGTAGTGCTGCAGACGGCGGACGGCTCCAGCAACCGGTTTTGTTTGTGAATGGCGACTTCGATGGTATCTGCGACATTACCCGCACGCACCTCGGAGATCCCATGCGAAAGGCCTGCGTCAATCTCACTGTGAGCAGTCTCGCGTCCGGACACTGGCTCCCACTTGAGCGCAAGGCGGAACTCGTTCACTCCATTCGTGCCTGGCTGCGCGCGAAGAATCTGTAAGCCGCAAAACCTCGACATTCAGATCGATTTAGAAAGGATATTTCACCATGGGAGATACCTCTTCCGCTGCTGGCATCAGTCCGTTCGCTTCCTGGAGATGTGAACACACCGCAATCCGAGTGCCGGATCTGGAAGCTGCCAGAAAATGGTATTCCGAGAAACTGGACTTTCAGTGGATCAAGAGCGTGCCGCTTGGCAACAAGGTCTATGGTTTTATGGCCGCACCGGCAGTCGAACCTCATTTTGTTCTCGAACTCGTTGCAGGACCTGGCGCCGAAGACCGTCCCGCTTACCAGGACCTTTCTTCCAGTCTCAGGCTATCGGGTTTGCATCACATAGGCTTTCACGTGCGGGACGTCCCAGGCGCTATCGCAGAGCTGAAGAACCGCGGCGTCAGTATCGTTGTTGAACCTCGCGATGTGCCCGCGCTCGGTCTTAAGGTCGCGTTCTTTGCCGATCCGTGGGGAAATCTCTTCGAAGTGGTTCAACCACTCGGGTAGTTCTGGAACACACGCGCCTCATCGCTGGATCAGTCTCGAATGAGCGTTAAATTGCCAACTCGCTCAATCGAGCCAGATCGGCGAAGATGTGCCAGATTGTCATCAGCGGCGCGCTCCTGACGATATTGGCTTCTGATAATTGGGGCGATATCGTTACTTCTCGTCGATGCGTTCCCGATGCGCCCACAGGTCACGTTTTTCTAGGCAAGAAAGATCCTTCGGAAAAAGCTTGCTACGAAGGTACGCGGTCGTGAGTTGTTGCACCGCAGCAACTCGTTCTGGATTCTCGTCTGTTGTCTCGGAGACGTGGTAGCCAGAGATGCCACCAAGGCGAGAACAAGCTGTCGCACCCGTAGCGGGCTCGTTCAAACAGAGCGGCCATCATTGGTCGCGATAAATGCCGTTATCGTCACCGGCGAGTGCGAAATCGCCGATGCACCCGCTGAGTCCTGGGTGAGTGCATTGGCCTGTTGTCACTCATTGAGATTTGAACACGATCACTGCAAAGCCCGACAGATGGCTCATGTGTTCCCTCAAGAACGTAACTGATGGACTTAAACGTAAGAAGATCGTTCTAAAGACGGTAGTAGCCGGAGTTTCGAAATGGACTGCCGCGCAGCTGGATCCTGCACAGGTCAAAGGTTCCTACATTCGTGAGGTATGGACGTAAAAAGCGCGGCCGTTGTGCCGCGCCTTTACGGATAGAAAGAGATCATCGGATAGTCAAGGCAATGGTTTGCGTGGTTAGCTTGGCGCTCCGTTTGGAGTTCCCGCAAAAACTGCGACGAAGCTTCGATCACCCGGTCCGGGATGGAGGCGAATTACCGCCGTTCCACTGCTGCTGATCTGCAGCAGGTCGATCCCATTACAGTGAGTGGTGGCAGCATTGCAGAAGCTGACCTGACCGGTAGTCACGGTTGCGCTGCCACCATTAACCGTGGCCGTGAGAGTGACCTCGCTGCCAGTCGCAATGCTTGCGCCGGAGACAATACCGTTAGCTCCGGACTTCAACGTCAGCGTGGTTGTTGTGGCCGTGCGTGAGGCTGACATTGCCTGGGTCGTGGTAAGGATGACGAAGCTTATTGCCAGAAAGATCTTGTTGAATAGTGGCGCAACCACTGCGAATTCTCCATTCCTGATTCGTCCATTTCGGACGCAGAGATTCGCCATGCGGGGAATGACGACCGCTCCTATAAGACAAATTGTGCTGTGTCGCCACTCGTTATAGTGCAGTGGAAGAAGGGAGTCCAGTGTTTTGTGCACCTTAGCTTGAGTTTCCGGTGATGATCTTTCTCACACCGCTACGGAAACGCTTGCGGCCTTGATCCCGCAAACGATTGCAAAGTGGGTTTACGCGGCGTTATATCGGCTATTGCTGTGAGGTTGTCATAAGGGTAATGTCCCAAACGATTCCATCAGAAACAAAATAAAACCAATAAGGTTTGCTTTATGCAGACAATTACCTGTTTTGCCGAGTTGATTTCTCAATTGACTCTCGATAAATCAGGTGATTAAATGGGCACTCATTTCGATTTGGATTCTTTTGTTTCCTTTGCGGGAAACGTTTAACCGTCCAGCCAGCGTTGTATGAAGTGTTACTGCTGGACGGGTTCAGGAGGCAACCTATGTTTAAGGCACGTCATTCGTTCGTAGCTGCGCTATTTCTCTTTGCGGCTGCGGCTTTCGGGCAGCAGGGTTCATCGGGCACGATCACGGGAACGGTTCTGGATCCGAGCGACGCTGCCATTCCAGGTGCGCAGATCACAGCCACGGAGACGCAGACCAACGTTTCCTCGTCGACTCGCTCCACGAATGACGGGCTTTATAACTTCCCGACGCTTCCTCCAGGAACCTATCGGCTCACAGCGACGCATCAGGGTTTCACTTCCGCGGCTGTTGTTGGCATACAACTGCGGACGGCGCAGGTTCTCACCTCGAACCTCACCATGCAGCTCGGCGGAGCGACGGAAACGGTGACGGTATCGAGCGACTCAGCGCAGCTGCTCGACACCAGCACGGCACAGATCAGCCACTATGTGACAGCGAAAGAGATAGAAAGCTGGCCCATTCCGGTCACTGCAGACGGGGAACGCCAGTTGCAGGATTTCATCTTCAAGAACCTGCCGGGCACTACGGGCGAGACTTATCTCGGTTCGATCAACGGCGGACAGTATTTCTCCAACGAGATTTATCTCGATGGTGTCTCCATGGGCACGACCGATACGGCAGAGCTCGGACCGAGCGTCGATGCGGTTGACGGTTTCAACCTGCAGACGGGCGTGATGGGTGCGCAGTATGACGGTGGCAGTACCGCGGTCTCGAATTTCAGCATTCATTCTGGAACGAACCGCCTTCATGGCACGCTCTACGAGTATTTCCAGAACGAAGATCTGAACGCCAACAGTTACGACAATAATGCCTTCGGCATTGACCGCCCTACGCAGCGCCTGAATAACTTCGGCGGAACCGTCGGCGGCCCTGTCTGGATTCCGAAGATCTATAACGGCAAGGACAAGACCTTTTTCTTTGTCTCGTATGAGAAAACCATCAAGCGCAACTTCATGATCAACGGCACGACCACCATGCCAACGCAGCCGATGTTGAATGGAGACTTCTCAGGCTTCCTCAATCCTGCGCTGACCAACAATGCAGCCTCGGGGCAGCCCTCGGGAGCGGTGGACAACCTGGGTCGCTCAGTCACCTATGGCCAGATCTACGATCCGGCCACGACACGTAACGTCGTTGCAGGTCAGCCGGACCCGGTGACGGGATTGATTGCGGTGAATACCGGTATCGTTCGTGAACCGTTCGTCAACAACCAGATTCCGACGGCCAGGTTCGATCCGGTTGCGAAGGCATATCTGGCGTTGCCGTTCCCGACTAACTTCGTCAACAACCATGTGGTGAATAACATCGCGTCGTATACCGCGAATCAGCCGGTCTTCAACCAGGATGACTTCTCGATCAAGCTCGACCAGGTGATCACCCAGGCTCACAAGGTCTCGTTTTACATGACCACGGTCACTCGCACGCGTAGCCAGCAGCAGGGTTCTACCTGGTCACTCCCGAATACGAATCCGCTCGATACGTGGAACATTCAGAGCACGCCAGGCAAGCTGTTTCGCGTAAACGAATACTGGACCATCAGCCCCAACATGGTGAATCGCTTTGGGGCAGGGTATAACCGCTTCACGAATTCATACGTTACGGCTTTCTATAACCAGGATTGGGCATCGCAGCTTGGGTTGCAGAATTTGCCTTCGATCGGGTTTCCCGCAATCACCTTCGGCGGCGCCGCCGCGCTTGGCGGAAGCAACGATCGCCTCGGTGCAGGCAACATCGGTGGTGGCACGATCGATCAGAGCACCATGTTCATCGACCAGCTCTCGTGGACGCATCGGGCGCATCAATTTCAGTTCGGAACGGAATGGCGCTTCTACAACGAGAATGACGACAATCCTTCGACGCAGGCGACCTTCGGGTTTTCCAATGTCAATACCGCCGGTGGATTGCCTACCGATACATACAGCGGCAATGCCTTTGCCAGCTTTCTCCTGGGGCAGGTCAACAACACCTCTCGCACGCTCTACAACGGCTCTTTCGGATACCGCCGTCGCGAAGTGGGATCGTTTGTTCAGGACAACTGGAAGCTGAATGAAAAGCTCTCGCTCAGCCTTGGATTGCGCTGGAATGTGCTGACCGGCCTGACTGAAACGCAGGGGCAGATGACGACCTTCGCTCCGAACCTGATCAATGCCGCTGCCGGTCTTCCTGGCTCGATCGAGTTCGCCAGCCAGTTGCATAAGAAAGGATTCGAGAACACCAACTGGGCGCTTATTCTGCCGCGTTTCGGATTCGCTTACCAGGCGATGCCGAAGATTGTCTTCCGCGGAGGCTTCGGAGTGAACTCGCAGTCTCCTGAAGCAAGTCCCTTCATTTCCGGTTCTCCCTCTTCGCTCGGATATTCGGCAGCACTTGCTGTGAGCCAGACTACAAACCCTCAGGTGGACCGCGATATCTCGGCCTTTCTTCTCAGCCAGCCGTATCCCGCGTCTACGGTGCCACTGCCGAATTACGATTCCACCGTGGCGAATCTTGGAGGAGCGCAGGCCGGTAGCGTGCCTGCCTACGTTAATCCAAACGGAGCGCGAACTCAGTACGCGGAGAACTATAACTTCGGTTTCCAGTACGACATGGGGCATCAGACTGTTGCCGAACTGAATTATGTTGGCAACACCATCAAGCGTATCTACTCTGCTGGAACCGACCAGATGAACCAGCTGCCGATTGGCTACCTTGCGCGGTACGGTGATGCGTTGCTCGATCCACTCAGCGCGCACCCGGAGATTGCTCTCCCTTACGGAGGATTCGATACTTCAAACCTGGTGCAGCAGGCTCTCGCTCCTTATCCGCAGTACGCGGGCGGCGGTATCAGCCAGATCGATTCCAATCGTGGATGGTCTCGTTATGACTCGATGCAGGCCACACTCACTCGCCACGCCGCCAAGGGCCTGAGCGTGATGGCTGCTTACACATGGGCGAAGGCGATGACGAATGCCAACACCAATTGCAACTCGGGTGTCTGCGGATACGTGCAGGACGTTCACAACCTCAAGCTTGAGAAGTCGGTGGCTACCGGCATCAGCGTTCCGCAGCAGTTCAAGCTGACCGTCATCTACGATCTGCCTGTAGGACGCGGGCAGCTTTTGAATCTGCATGGACCGCTCGACTGGGCCATCGGAGGGTGGACTTTGAGCGGCAACCTTCTCTACCAGTCAGGCAATGTGCTGGCGATTACAGACAGTGGAGTCAACAACGGCATCTTCGCCGCGACGCGGCCGAACTTCACCGGCAAGGCAGTCAAGCTGAACAGCCCGGGTCATTTCGATGTGGTTTCGGGAACCGGTCCGGAGTATCTCAATCCCGGAGGCTTTGCCCACGTCACCACGTCATGCGACGGGGTCGCGCCTGGTACTCCTTGCAATAATGTCGCCTTGACGACAGGCAATGTCACCGCGACTCTTGGGAATGTATACGGCCCGGCGCTCAAGGATGAAAACTTCAGCCTTCAGAAGGTGGTTACATTCAGGGAGGGAACATCGCTCCAGATTCGTGCCGATGCGGTCAATGCTTTTAACCGTGCTGGACGCGGCAATCCTGTTACCGATATCAACAACGGGCTCTTCGGCCAGATCACCGGCCCCGGAACCGATAGCCAGGGGCAGGACGGCGACTCCTACTTCTACCAGCCGCGTGTAGTGCAGTTGGCAATGCGACTACGTTTTTAGGCAGTGGGCCTCTGTTGGATCAGCTACCTGGCGGGTATATCGAAAGCGCATCCGCCAGGTAGATACTTTGTCCGATGAGTTCAGAAATTGCAGTGAGCAGACATTTCCTTGCCAGCACTCTAACGCGCATGCGGACGTGGCTCCGGCCCGCTATCTTTTTTGCTGCCGGAGTGATCTCCTTGCCGGCGCAGTCGCTTATTTCCCAACAAGGCATCAACGCTGACTGCCATGCGGAGCTTGTGCGCGGTGAAAATGCGCTCCACAAGGAGCAGTTCTCTGTGGCAGTTGAGGCCGCGAAAGCGGCGGAATCTGGATGCTCAGACAAAACCGAACCGCTCATGCTGCTGGCACGCACGCAGATGCTGTTGCGTCAGTTCGATGAAGCGCTTCACACACTAGGCTTGCTTCCCAGCTCGAATGTGAAGAGTGCTTCCGCGCTTCTCTTGAAGGGGCAGGTTCTTTATTTGGACAACCGCGATCAGGAAGCCGAACAAGCCTTTCGGGCGGCTGCGAAAGCAGCACCCGAGCAAGCTGCTCCGCATTACTGGCTGGGGAAATTTCTATACGAAACAAAACAACCAGCTGAAGCCATCGAGGAATTCCATGACGCTCTCACCCTGGAACCGGGCTTCTATCGCGCATACGACGGGCTTGGCCTCGCCTACGCAGCCACCGGCGATAACAACCAGGCAGTCCAGAGTTATCTCAAAGCAATCGGCATGACAAAGGACGGTCCTCGTGAGTATGACGACGCCTTGGCCGATCTTGCTGAGTTGCTGTTGAGGCTGGGGAAGAGCGCACAGGCATTCGATGTGGCCGCTGAAGCCGCCGATCGCAATTCATCGCAGCCTCGTAATTTTTATCTGGCGGGAAGAGCGGCGGAGGAGAGCGGAAAGTACGAGGCGAGCCTGCCCTGGCTTAAAAGAGCAGCCGAACTTGACCCTGCCTATCCCGATCCGCACTATTTGCTTGCTCGTGTCTATCGCAGGCTTAACCGGAATGAGCAGGCCAACGCGGAAGCCGTGCTCTATCAGAAGCTGGCAGCGTCGGCTCCAAAGGTTCGGCGCTAACCGCGTTTGTGCTTACTGTCTTGGAAAAGGATACTGAAATGTTTTTCGTCAATCGTTCACAAAGTGGTCTTCGCAAACGCCGTCTCCTCATACTCGCCGTGCCGATCGTATGCGCCGCTCTGTCAGGTTGTAGACACCTTCTGTTGCCGGCCCGGCTTTCGTTCACGCCGATTCCCACGCACGCCTTCGGAGATGCTCCGATCCACATATCTGCCACTTCCAACAGCAATGGGGCAATTACGTACAAGTTGCTCGGCGGTCCTGCCACGCTTTCCGGCGATACGCTCACACTTACAGGCGGAGGAAGAGTACGCCTGCTTGCCTCACAGGCTGCGGCGGGAGTGCATAATGCCGCCACGACGCAGACCTCTTTCGCAGTGACGACGGCTACTTCGCGCAGCATGAAGTTTACGCAGGTGGGCGCCGCCGTATCCTCCAAGATCCAATCCGACACGCCAAATTTTCTCTTCATCGATAGCAACGGGCAATTCTTTTTGCAGAATGCCGATAGCGATTACGACCAGAAGCCCGAGAACCATGTGTGGAATTTTTATACCGGAAGAAATGTGCACGATCCGGATCTGAAGCTATCGAAAGAACATTCGCAATTTGACACGCAGAAGCTATGCACAGTTGGCAGTCCCGTATACCGGAAGCTGTACAGTGTTCCTGGCGTGAAGCCTGGCGCTCGCGCCTTTACTGACGGCAACTTCTGCGATGCGGTTGGGGTGTGGGTAGATCCCGATACCGGGGACTGGTACGCGGTCGTTCATAACGAGCTGTATCCGAGCATTCCGCGTATCGATGTGATTTCCTACGCCATTTCAAAAGATCACGGGAAAACCTGGGAGCTGAAAGAGCCTATTGCGACCTCACCGTATGGCGCGGCGAACACAAAGGACTTCTACTACGACTACGGTGAGGGCGATGCGCGGCTGGTCGTCGATACCGGCAGCGGATATTTCTATCTCTTTTACAACAGCCGCATCACGAAAACTGCCGGCTACGGTACTGGCAAGGGCTTCAGCGCGCATGAATGGGAACATGTTTCCCGAGCGCCGATCTACAAAAAGATGGCTCCCGATTCGTGGGAGAAGTACTACAATGGCGGCTGGAGTCAGACGCCCGGCATCGACTGGGCTTGTGATCCATCACACTCGTCCTGCCCTGAAGGCGGGCCGGCAAGCGCGCTTGGCAGCAACATCGGCGCAGATAACGATCCGTCGATTCAGGAACGCTTCGTGCAGCCGGTCGCGCGGCAAAAGGCCAGCGATCTGGCCGGCTACACCAATAGCAACCTGCACACGGCCAGCATTTCCTGGAATGTTGCCCTTGGGAAATATATTGCTTTCGCCGAAGACCGCGACCTGTCTCTGAAGAGTAGTGACTACGATAATCCGACCGAAGAGATGTCGTTTTATGTCACGGACGATCTCAATACCCAGAAGTGGACGTATGCCGGTAGCATCGCTTACAAGAGCGCGTCCTGGTATCGCTGGCTGGTCGACCCAGGAAACCTGACCAGCAGCAACACAATAGGCAGCAGCTTCCTGGCCTATTGTTCGGTCGATTGCAGCGATCCGAAGAACGATTCGGAATACGTCAAGATTGCCGTTTCGATGAGTTCCAATGCGGCGCGGCCTGTGTGGTTCTCTGACTTACATGGAGCGACCAGTCCCGGGATGGCTTATAGGATCGGTCACGCGGCCAGCAGCTCCGGCGACACGTGGAATATCGTTCCTGTTCCCGCAGATCCGGGCTTCTTCACTCTTCAGCACGAAGGGAAGTATCTCGGCACCGCCGCCGGAGATGCAGGACGCAGCTGGGGCGCCGCTGTTTCTCTGGGTGAGCCGTTCACTGTTTTGAGTGGAGTGGAAAGGTCACGTCAGCAATGGTATTTCGAGAAGATCCGGGATCTGCACGGCAGGACGGTTACGTCCAACCAGTACCGGATCGTCAATCGCTACAGTGGCCTGGCTCTCAGCTTTTCGGGAAGCAGTCTCAACGCCAATGATCTGGCTGCCGCGGTGACCGTGCCCATCCGTGACTGGGACGCCGCCGCGACTGGCACCCACTTCAAAGTATGGAAAGCTGCCGAACAGGAGCTGAGTCTGACGGCGAGATAGCGAAAGCGCGTGGAAACGCGGTGATGCCAGGCTGTTCACTTGTGAAGTGCAGGTAGCGCAAGCAGTTGACCGTAGCGTGACCGGTACTGATCTCACGGAGCAGCCTGGCTGACCGTGTTCGATTCAACTACTTAAGCAATTTCCTGCGTATCGATTCGTTATTTCAAGGCGGTGTGAGTCAAATCCGGCGTCTGCTTGAGGGGGACGCAACCACCCGGGCAGACGTGCACGTAAGGGGCAGTTGGACGAACACGACAGAGCTCATATAACGTTGGGTCTTAGTGGCATAGTGGTTTCGTCTAAAAGTTCAGACGCATTTGCGTTGTTACTCGCAGCAGTCCTTCCGGAAACCCTTTCAACCTTGACAGGACCCGCCAGATGAAAAAGCAGCCAGACCCATCTAAAAAAGAAGATACGGAACAGGCCGAGAAACCGGTTTTCGGTCGTTTTTCTCGCCGCTCGTTTCTCTCCCAGCTCGGCGCGGCCGGTGTTGCAGCCACGACCGCTCCGCTTGCTCATGCAGCTACCCCTGCGGTGGATCCTGCCCAGTCGGAAAACCCGGCTGGTGTTCCCGGTGCGGTTCCCGTTACGCTCCGAGTGAATGGGAAGGAACACCAGCTCATGCTTGAGCCACGTGTCACTCTTCTCGATGCTCTGCGGGAAAACCTGGCAATGCCGGGCACTAAGAAAGGCTGCGATCACGGTCAGTGCGGAGCCTGCACGGTTCACATCAATGGACGCCGGGTAAACTCCTGCCTCAGCTTCGCGGTGATGCACCAGTTGGATGAGATCACGACGATCGAAGGACTGGCGAACGGCGGTGAGCTGCACCCCGTGCAGCAAGCTTTTCTACAGCACGATGGGTTCCAGTGCGGATACTGTACGCCCGGACAGATCATGTCGGGCGCCGCTCTGTTGAAAGAACCGATCGGCCCCACCGACGATGATGTGCGCATCGCAATGAGCGGCAACATTTGCCGTTGCGGAGCATACACCAATATTGTGGCCGCGGTTCAGCAAGCGCGCGGTCGTCGCGCATAGACGGGAGCAAATATGCAGGCATTTCGATACAGGCAGCCGAAGTCGGTGGATGCGGCTCTTGAGAACTCCGGACGCTTCCTCGCCGGCGGCACCACGCTCATCGACCTGATGAAGCTGAATGTCGAAACACCTCAGCAGATCGTCGATATCAATCTGCTGCCTCTCGACCGCATAGAGGCAACAGCGGATGGAAGCCTGAAAGTCGGTGCTCTCGTTCGCAACAGCGATCTCGCAAATCACTCCGAGATTAAGGCGCAGTATGCTGTCTTATCGCTGGCGCTTCTTTCAGGGGCTTCTCCCCAGCTCCGTAATATGGCTACGACTGCGGGAAACCTGCTGCAGCGTACACGCTGCTATTATTTCCGCGATACCAACTACCCATGTAACAAGCGGCAGCCTGGAACAGGGTGCGCCGCCATCGACGGTTTGAATCGTATCCACGCCATCCTGGGCACCAGCGACCAGTGCGTGGCGACGCATCCGTCAGATATGGCAGTAGCCATGATGGCACTCGAAGCCGTGGTCCATACACGGGGCGCCAAAGGCGAGCGAACGATTGCCCTCGAAGATTTCTACCTCGTTCCGGGCCAGACACCTCATCGTGAGAATGTACTCGAGCCTGGCGAGCTGATTACGCATGTGACTCTTCCGAAACTGGCTGAGGGAACGAAGTCGTACTACCTGAAGCTGCGCGACCGTGCCCAATACGAATTCGCCTTGTCATCTGCCGCTATCGTGGTTGAGGCGAAAGGTGGCCACATAAAACGTGTCCGCGTAGCTCTTGGCGGAGTGGGAACAAAGCCATGGAGATCTCACGAGGCGGAACGCGTTCTCACTGGTAAAGATGCAACCCCCGAGAACTTTCACGCAGCCGCCGAAGCGGCGCTACAGGGGGCAAAACCTCTGCGTGATAACGCCTTCAAAGTAGAACTCGCCAAGCGTGCGCTGGTGCGGGCGATGACGGTCGCCACACAGGCGGCCTAGTCTTCGTCCGGCACATCTGATCCAGGAGTTGCAGCCTTATGTCTACATCGAGCACATCGTCAGTGATCGGAGCCTCTGTAACCCGTGTGGATGGTCGCCTCAAGGTGACCGGGGCGGCGCGTTATGCCGTCGATCATCCAATTGAGAACGTGGCTTATGGCTACGGAGTTTCGAGTACGATTGCCAATGGAAAGATCACGCAGATCGACACCTCTGCTGCAGAGCGAATGCCGGGGGTGCTCGCGATTCTGCATCATGGGAATACGGATCCGCTCTTTCGTACAGCGGGACCACTGCAGCCGAACAGCCGGCCCAGCGAGAGCCGCCCTCCATTCGAAGACGACGTGGTTTACTACTACGGCCAATTTGTAGCACTCGTAGTTGCAAACACCTTCGAGCAGGCGCAGGACGCGGCCTTCCACGTGAAAGTGACCTACGACGAGAAGAAGCCGCTGGTACATCTTGACGACGTACCGGCGCCCGCAGGGCCGCCAGTAAAGAACTACACACGAGGCAAAGCAGACGAGGCCTTCGAGAGCGCTCCCGTCAAGATTGACGAGACCTACATAACGCCGGTCGAAACGCATAATCCGATGGAGATGCACGGCACGATCGCGGTATGGAACGGCGACAAGGTCACGCTCTATGAAACGTCGCAGGGCGTGATGAATCATCAGGGTGTCATGTCAGAAATGCTTGGTGTCCCGCTCGACCGGGTACAGGTAATTTCGCCTTTCTGTGGCTCCGGCTTTGGCGGCAAGCTCTTTCCGTGGCCGCACTCCCTGCTGGCAGCGATGGCTGCACGGCGCCTCGATCGTCCAGTAAAGGTGAGCGTGCCCAGGGCTCTGATGTTCACCACCGTGGGACATAGGCCGCTCACGCGCCAGCGCGTGCGATTGGGCGCAACACCGGACGGCAAGCTGACGGCGATCATTCATGACGTCCTCAATCACACCTCGCACACAGACGACATCATGGAGAACTGTACGGAGCCTACTCCGCTTCTCTATAGTTGCCCTAATGTCGCTGCGGCCCAGCGGCTGGTGAAGCTCAACGTCGGCACGCCTACGCCGATGCGCGGCCCGGGAGCTTGTCCGGGACTCTTTGCCCTGGAATCGGCATTGGATGAACTTGCGGTCAAAATGAAGATTGATCCTCTGGATCTTCGACTGAGAAATTACGCCGAGATCGACGAGAGCGAAGGGCACCCGTTCTCGAGCAAACACCTGCGCGAGGCGTACCAGGCAGGAGCGGAGCGGTTTGGCTGGAGCAAGCGCACGCCGGGTATCGGATCGATGCGGAAAGGTGACGAGATCCTGGGGTGGGGCGTTGGCACCGCTACGTGGTCAGCCGGGCGAGGCGCGGCCGAGGTGCGAGTCAGGCTGATGGCAGATGGAACGGCGCGTGCCTCATCTGCGACGCAGGATATCGGCACCGGTACATACACAGTGTTCGCGCAGGTCGTCTCCGACAAGACAGGGATCCCTGTCGAGCGGATCGAAGTAGTTCTGGGTGACAGCTCGCTTCCACCCGGCCCGACTTCCGGCGGTTCCACAGCAACGGCGTCGGTGCTTCCAGCGATCTCTGCCGCATCTACTGCCGCGATCGAAGCACTCCTTAAGGCATCCGTCCGTGCCGATCAATCTCCGTTCAAGGGAGCAGACCCTGCGACGCTTGCTATGACTGCCGGGCGCGTTCATGTCAAAGAGAAATCTCCTGAAACCGGCATTCCCTTCGAACAGATTCTTAAGATGAGCAGACTGGCCGCTCTTGAAGGGAATGGAAAGTCGGTTCCCAGCCACGAAGCACACAAAGTAACGGCGCAATCTTTCGGCGCGCACTTTGTCGAGGTGGCGTGGGATCCCGGCATCGCGCGCCTGCGTGTTTCCAGGGTTTTGTCTGTCTTCGACGTGGGCCGCGTCATCAATCAGAAGACGGCGCGCAACCAAATCCTCGGCGCGGTGGTAATGGGCATCGGCATGGGAATGTTCGAGGAAACCATTTACGATCCACGAAACGGCAAACCCATCAACAACAATTTTGCTGACTATATCGTTTCCACTAACGCCGACATACCGGAACTCGACTGCATCTTCCTCGATTACCCTGATAGCGCGATGGGAGAGTACGGAGCTCGTGGCATCGGTGAGATCGGGCTGACAGGCGTTGCCCCGGCCATGGCGATGGCCACCTATCATGCAACAGGCGTGCGCGTGCGCGAGCTACCAATTCGCATCGAAAAGCTCATGCAAAGAGGCATGGCCTGATGTCGGAACTCCGCCAGATCCTGAGTCTGTGGCGCCATGCCCAAAAGACAGGGGAAGAGATCTGCCTGGCGACGGTGATCGAAGTTGAAGGATCGTCTTATCGCAAGGCCGGAGCACGCATGCTCTTCACGAGTGGAGGCAGGCGAGCCGGTACTGTCAGCGGGGGATGTCTTGAAGCCGAGATTCAGAAAAAGGGTTGGTGGCACACGGAAAAGGGAAGTAGTCTGCAGAGCTACAGCAGCTTCTTCGATGAAGACTCCGAGATGCCGTATGGCCTGGGCTGTGGGGGAACTGTTCACGTGCTGCTTGAGCGTGGAGCTGAGGCGCACGCTGTTCTCTCGGCGATCGAACGCGGGGTGGAATCAAGATCGGCTGTAGTGGCGGTCGTACAGATTGGATCGGGCAGCGCGCAGACCATCTTCGTGAGCTGTGGAAGCGCCATATTATTTGCCAGCCCCGGCCATGAGGAGGCGAGCCGTTTAGCCGCCCAGGCAGCCGAAGAAGGCCGTTCAGTCTGGTCGTCCGGAAGCGACAGGCTTTTCGCAGAATATCTTGCACCTCCGGCCGGCCTTTTCGTTATCGGTGCCGGAGACGATGCGAAGCCGCTCGTCGAATTCGCGTATCAGCTCGGCTGGCAGATAACGGTCGCTGACGGCCGTTCGCACCTTGCAACCAAGGATCGCTTTCCGTTGGCGGATTCGGTATCTTCAACCGGCAGGTTCGGAGAGCTGCCGGTAAGCAGTCAGGACGCGGTTGTCGTTCTGACGCATAGCTACGAGCAAGACCGCGCTGCCTTGCGTGCCCTTATTACCGCTCCATGTGCCTACCTGGGGCTTCTCGGATCTCGACGCCGCACTTTGCGGCTTGTGCAGCAGGTCGCGGGCCAGGTAGGTCTCACTTCGGAGGAGTGCCTCAGTCGTCTTCATGCGCCGATCGGTCTCGATATCGGCGGAACGAACCCCGCAACCATAGCGCTGGCCATCTGTGCTGAAATTCAGGGCGTTCTGCATCGCGGCAGAAGTCTACAAACCGCTCCTGCGGCCAGCGCCTGTGCCTGAATTTTCTTGCGGGGCGTTGGTTCTGGCTGCGGGATCTTCCTCGCGGCTCGGGCAACCGAAACAGCTTGTTGAACTTGATGGAGAATCTCTCCTGCACCGGACTGCGCGTTTCGCCCTGGAGACGGACTGTGATCCTGTTTGGATTGCTCTGGGTCATAAAGCCGATGAGATGCAGAAGACTCTTCTTGATCTTCCGGTGAGGACTATTGTCAATCCGGAATGGAAGTCAGGGATGGGATCTTCGTTGGCGTTTGGAGTTAAGTCCATCGTTGTGGAAGGCTCGGCTCCTGCGAATCTTCTTCTTCTGGTGTGCGACCAGCTTGAGGTTTCCGCTGACGTTCTGCGTGCCCTGATCAGGCTCCATCGTCTGGAAAATCGGGAACTGACAGCATCGCAATATGGTGGGAAGCTAGGTGTGCCGGCCCTCTTCTCTGCCAGATTCTACCCGGAACTTCAGGCCATCACGGGAGACAAAGGGGCGCGTTCCATACTCGAAACTTATCGGATCGAAGCCGGCTGTCTTGACTTTCCGAGTGGGGAAAAAGATCTCGATACCCAGGATCAAATGCCGAAACGATAAATGAAACCGGCAGGTATAACCTGTGTCGCCGTGCGGCTGTACAAGTTATACCTGCCGCTCCATCTGACTTTACTCAGCGTATCTCCCCGTCCTTGCACGAATCTGACGAGGTATACGAAGGGCTCGGCGGTGGGTCCTGGGTTCCCCACGCGCTTGGGGCGGAGCCCATGGTGAAGATGAGGGTGCCTCCATTTGCCACCTGCTCATGGGTGAGCCAGTTCTTCTCGACTGGCTGTCCATTGAGCGTTACCGATTGCACATATCGATTGATGTGTTGCTCGTCCAGGTTTCTTGCCACGATGTGAAGTGTCCTGGTTTTGCCGACGGAGATCGTCACGTCCGGATAGCTGGGGGTTCCGATGAGATATACAGGCTGCCCTGAGTTGGGATAGAACCCGATCGAGTTAAAGAGAAACCAGCTGGACATCGCGCCGGAGTCGTCATTGCCGGGAATCCCGGCGCGACCGCTTGTAAACCATTTCTCGAGCAGTTGCGTGACAACTTCCGCAGTCTTATCGGGACGAAGCGCCCAGTTGTACATGACAGGCATCAGGAAACCCGGCTCATTGCTGACGTCGAAATGCTGGCGGCGGAAAATGTAATCGAGACGTGTCACAAAGGTCTTGTCGCCTCCGGCCAGTTCGATGACCTTCCGCATGTCCTGCGGAGCATAGAAGGAGTAAGTCCAGAGATCTCCCTCGTAGAAGAAATCCGGCCATGTTCCGCGAACTACAAAGTAAGGATCGGCGAAGGTGCCATCAGGGTTTCGCGGACGAAGGAATCCCTTAAAACCTTCGCGCGTTAGATCCTTGTCCCAGAGATTGCTCCAGTTGTTTGCGCGCTTCGCGAAGGTCTCCGCGTCGGACTCGTGATGCAGCCCGCAGGCGACTTCGGCGATGGCAAAGTCGTCGTAGGCGTACTCCACTGTCCGCGATCCACTGCGCTCATCCGCGAGTGTCACAAAACCTTTCGCGTTGTAGTCGAGGATGCCGCCGCGACCTTCTTTCTGCTTATCGGCGGGAGGAACAGAGGCATCCTTGAGCATGGCCTGAAAGGCTGTTTCATAATCGATGCCGCCAAGGCTTTTGACATACGCATCTGCAACCATCACGTTGGCATTTGATCCGCCCTGGGTGCGGCCATTGTCATTTCCGCTGCGTGCGTCGGGCATATAGCCGGTGTGCTTGTAGATGTCGATCAGCGATCGGATCAGGTCGCGCTCGCGATCCGGAGCAATAAGTGTCAGCAGGGGAGCGGAACTGCGGAAGGTATCCCAGATGGCGTAATAGTCGTCGTAGTAGGGATGATCGGGGTAGGAGGTCGGCCAGTCCGGGTTTTCTTCTGTCCTGTCAGAAGGCATGAGCATCGTGTGGTACAGCGCGGTATAGACTTTGGTCTTCTGCTCGGCTGTTGCTCCGCGCAGCTCGATGGCCGCCAGTTGCTTGTCCCAGCTTTCCGTCACCTTGCGGCGCAAGCCTTCGAAATCCCATAAGGGAGCTTCTTCCGCTATATTGTTCTTGGCCTGATCGATGCTGATGAACGAGATGCCTACCTTGGCCTTCACAATCTGCCGTGCGCGGGGATGCAGATCGAAGCTGGCTCCGAGTTGACCGTCGTTACCGGCGCTGGCCGAGGCAGCTTCGCTTAACTGCGCGCCGGACCACGTACGCACTGAGTCTGCGCGGGTATTCAGCACCATGTCGAAGTACACCCGGTATTCGCCTCCGCGATTCCAACCGCCGGTGTAGCGGCCAAAGCCTGTGACCTCGTTTGGTGAAACGACGTGCACTTCACCACCGAGAAATCTTTGCGATTCCCAACCTGTGCCCTTGGTGAGGCAGTGCTCAATGTCAACAGTGAGATGCGCGGGCGAGTCGCTCAGAAAAGTGTAGCGGTGCATGGCTACACGTCGCGTTGCAGTGAGCTCTGCCCGAACGTTGTAGCGGGTCAGCGTCGCGGCATAGTAGCCGGGATGATTCTCTTCGTCGCTTCGCGGGCTCTGGGTCTTCGTCAGTGACAATTCGCCGGTTGTCGGCATGACGAGGATGTTGCCGTATTTGCCTGCCGCTCCAGAGAGATGCAGATGCGAGAAGCCGACGATTGCGCCGCCGCTCATGTAGCCGAAGTTGGAGGGCACTCCGTCGAAGCTCTGCATGTCCGGCCCTACCTTCACCATGCCGAAAGGCATGGCCGCGCCTACGAAGGTGTTACCGCCCCAGTCAACTCCCAAAAATGGATAGACATCGTGCGAGTGGCCCATGCTCTGCTGGGTCGCGGCTACGCTTAGGGGGGCCAGAAGGGTGCATGCCAGGGCGAATGTGGCGATACGGCGAACGATCACAAAGATTCTCCAGGGAGGTCGTGTCAGTTTTTATAGGATATTTCGGGCGATGGCAACCGTGCGGAAGAGGCTCTCTTCCGCACGGTCGTGGAGTTCGTTAGAAAGAGAAGCGAAGGCTTGCCTGCATCGAACGCTGGCCGTTCTTGCTGGTGACCTTGCCGAATGTGGGGCTCGAGGTGTTGCCGTACGCCGCCTGGTCCGTGTAGTTGGTATCCGGTGCGTTCCAGTTCGGATGGTTCAGGAAGTTGAACGCATCGAAGCGGAAGGTCAGAGCGGATGCCTCTCGAATGGCGAAGCGCTTTTGCAGCGAGGCGTTGAAGTATTCCTGGCCCGGTGCGCGCAACACGTTGCGATTATGTTGCGTGGTGAATGTTCCGGCAGTGGGCAAAGTGAAAATCTGCGAACCATCTGGGTTCACCACGTTGAACCACTGGTTGGAACCTGTGTTGGAGTTCGAGAACTTCCGCGCTCCTCCCAGTTTCGCACCTGGAGTGATGTTCAGGAGCTGCGATCCACTGCCCGGTCCGACACCAGCAACGTCCTGGCTGGTTGCGATCGAGAACGGAGCGCCGGTCTGGAACTGATAGGCCTGCGTCAGCTGCCAGCCTGACAGCGCCTCGTTCGCAATTCGGCTGCCGCTTCTGAAGGGGATCTGGTAGACCGCGTTCATTGCCAGCACATTGCGAATGTCGTAGTCCGACGGTCCACAGATTGACTTCGGATCGTAGGTATTGGGGATCAACTGCTTCTGGAATGAGTCGCAGTCGCGGGATGAGGCAAAGGTGTATGCCACATCGAAGGCGAGGCTGTTCGCAAACCGGCGATTGACGTCCAGCTGAAGGCCCTCATAAGAAGCCGTTCCGGTCTGCTCTACGTAATTGATCGGGCCGTAGCCAAGATAAGGGCGAAGAGCATTTGCGTTGACACCTTTGTTCGACGGATCGGTCAGTGTGCCGGCTTGCAACTGGTTGAGATTAGCAGCGATCTGCTGGTGGAGAGCGTGGCGCCCGACATAGGAAACCTCGGCCACAGTACGGTAGGGAAGTTCGCGTTCCACCGAGACATTCCAGATGTAGGCCTCAGGCTGAGGCCCGCTGCGCTCGAAAGATCCGGTAAGTTGCGGATAGGAACCGGCGGCTCCTCCTCCAGGATTATCCGCTGTTCCGCTTGAGAGCGAAGCAACCTGCTGCAGTGGAGGCACGCCGCCAGCGAAGACGAAGTCAGACACGCCCTGGCGATTCACATAGCGGCCCGCGCCTGAACGAATGACCGTCTTTGCGTCTATCTGGTATGCGATGCCCACACGCGGCTGGAAGAGGAAGGGCTGCACATGGAGGTATCCACGCGGAAGGTTGTGGAAGAGGTCGTTGTACTGGCCGGAAGCGGCGGCCGCGACGTGCTGTGCTGCATTTGAGGTGAAGCCATTGCCCCAGAGCACTGTTCCGTTCAGCGTGTCGCCGCTTCCGGAGACTGGGTTTCCTGTGGCCGGATTTACCGTAACCGCGGTCTGAGGGTTATAGAAAGCGGGATCGAAGCTACCCGCGTTGTTGTAGAGGCTGTAGTAAGGGTGGATTGAGGAATAGCGCACACCGTAATCGATATGCAACTTCGGAGTGACCTTCCACGCATCCTGCCAGAAGGCCTCGTACAGGTTGCCGCGATACGGAGTTTCATCGCGCGCGCCCACTTCGGCATAGGTGTAGTAGTTGCCCAGCACCGCGTCTGCCAGATCGTAACCGCTGGTGTTCGGGTTTGAAGTCGAGAAGGTGAACTGGCCATTCTGGTTGTTTGTCTGTCCGGCATTCGAAGCGGAGAAGGCGATCTGATCGTCGTCATTCTCGCCAGAGCGCTCGAAGAGAAAACCGGCGCGGATCAGATGGTTTCCGATCATCCTCGTAAAGGTATCGGCGAAGTCGAAGATCTCTCCCTGGGAGTGCGAAGGATACGTACTGCCATCCATTGTCGTGATGCTGCTCGTCGTAAGGAACTGCACGGTTGGAATCTTGTTCGGCAGATCCTTGGTCCCTGGGTAAAGGAACGGGTACGTGATGCCGTAGGAGGCACGCGAGTAGGCAGGACCATTACCGTTATAGGCGGTAGGGCTGGTATCGATGGAGAGGCGCGCCGCGTCATGGCTCGCGGTGAGCAGCACTTCGTTCGACATCCGCGGCGAGAAGGTATGAACCCAGTCGATCGAGCCGGTCTGGTTCGGGCGATCGTACAGGCGGGGTACATTGTCGAATGCGGCGGAGAAGGGATTGTCTTCGTGATAGAAGAAGTGTGTCAGGCGGAAGCGGATGTAGTCGCGGTCGGTCGGGAGGATGTCGAGGTTGCCGGAATCGATCTGCTGATTGGCGGGATAACGCGCGATCTGCAGAAGGTTCTCAGTACCGAGCTGGAAATTCGGGGTAGGAGTGGGATAGATCGACAGCAGACCGACGCCGTTCGAGCTCAGGCGGTTTGCGGGGATGATGTTGCCCGCAAAACATCCGCCGCCGAGTCCCGTCTGCGTGGCGCACGGTAATGGAGACTGCGGATCTTTTATGTAGTGATTATTTGCCGAGTTCGGCTGATTGATCAGCGAGCTGAAGTCTCCGGACCGAAAGGCAGGGTTGGGCACTGTCACCGGATTCGTAACCGTCTGCGGATATCTCACAAAGGCTTCCGAGTATAGGAAGAAGACCTTCCCCTTTGGAAAGAGGTGAGGAATATACAGGGGACCACTGAAGCTGCCGCCGAACTGGTTATAGGTGAAAGGAGCGACGAAGTTGGTCTTCAGTGCCGCAGGGTAATTCGGATTATTGTTGTTGACGTAGTTGTGATTACGCACCCAGGTGTTGGCGTTCAGGTCCGGGTTCTGAAGGTACTCGTAAAGCGATCCGTGGAAGTCGTTGCTCCCGGAGCGTGTCGTGATGCGAATCTGACCACCGATGGAGCGGCCGTATTCAGGAGCATAGTTGGCTGAGAGAACCTGCACCTCCTGAACATTTTCCATGTCGATGACGCCGACCGAGTCACCCGATGCGCGGATGCGCACGGCATTGGCTCCGTCATAGGTGATCAGGTTGTCGCGGTCGCGAGCGCCGTTGATCTGGATAGCTCCCTGGCCGGTACTGAACTGGAAGGTGGAGAGATTGCTGCCCGCGGCTGAGCCGTTCGACCCTACGGCGCTTGTGGGGCCTGACGTGATGCCTGCCTTGGTCAGCGCGACCATAATAGGGTTGCGACCGTTCACCGGGAGGCTGTCGATCTGCTTTGCATCGATGACTCGACCGAGCGTGGCGCTATCCGCCTCGAGCGCGGCGGAGTTTGCCTCCACTTTTACCTCCTGGGAGGCTGAGCCCAGGCTGACAGCGAGATTCTTGGTCGTGGTGACTGCTGCGTCAAGATTATTGCCGGTGAGAACGAGCCGCTGGAATCCCGAAGCCTCCACTGTGATGGTGTAACGGCCGGGTGCGACTCCGGATATCGTGTAGAGACCAGAGGCGTTGGTTAGGCTCTTGTGAACCGCGCCGGTCGATTCACTGGTCAGAATCACTTGAGCGCTCGGGACGACTGCTCCGGTCGGATCGGTAACTGTGCCGGATATGGACGCCAGATCTGACTGCGCGGGAGCCGTCGCTGTGACTCCCATAAAAGCCAGAAAAAGCAAAAACAACGCGAAGAAGCCAGGCCGGCGAGTTCGATGAACCGGAGCAACTGGCTGGATGAGGAACGGTAGCATACGGTCTCCAAAGCGTTCAGTTGAGGCGGTCGCCGCAAAACTGGGTGCTTGCGGCCGTACCGGTCTCTGGCTTGCAGTATCTGAGCGTTTTCGGTGACGAAGCTACGGGTTTACACGGTGTAAAGGGGTCGTGGAATGGAGGTGCATGGTGTGCACGTTGCAGATAATAAATGCTTTAGCCGGACGTGAAATTCTGTTGACTCACCTCGCACCCGCTGGTCTCCCGGATGTCGTTGATGCCCTTGTAACGTGCCGATTTTAGAGTTGACTGCATGCCCCCGAGCAAAAATGAAAGCAGAGTTCTGTCGCGAACGGACGCTCCGAGGGGGGCGCGCGCGCTCGAACGGAGACGGCCGCTCGAGACGGTGGGGCCAGACCCCGACGGACCGGAATGGGAGCTGGTTCTTCGTATTACTACAGCCGAGCGCTTTCAGCGTTCTGCTCTGCTGACAGACTTTTTGCTCTATATCACCCGGCAGGCGCTCACGGGAAATTCTGCGAGGATCAACGAACACCAGATCGGCATCCAGGTCTTCGGGAGGGAAGAGAAGTTCAATCGCTCGGACGATAATATTGTCCGCAACTACGCTCGCATCCTGCGATCAAGGCTGGATGAATACTTTCAGCGCGAAGGGGCACAGGAAAGCCTTCGTCTCCACATTCCGCGTGGGGGTTATCTGCCCGTCTTTTCGCCGGTAGCGGAGGCAGATGTAGAAGCTCCGGGCGAGCTTCCGGTGCGGAGGGCCATTTCCGAGAATTTACCTCCGCCAGCTGCGATTGTGCCGCCAACACCTGCGCGCCGTGTTCTGCCAGCAGGTGTCGTTTTAGCCTTGGGATGCCTGCTCGGTTTTGTGATCGCCTTTGCGCAGCCATGGAACTGGCACAGACTATTTTCTCCAACGGCACATCGCAGCCATCTGTTCTGGCGGTCGATCTTCAATCCTGACCAGGATTCACTCTTAGTACCGAGCGATAACGGTCTTGTCACGTTGCGCCGCTTCGTGGGGCAACCGATTACGCTAAGGGACTACGTTAGCGGCACCTATATCAGCCCGGACGGTATCGATGAAGGATTGCATCAGCTATTGCACACCTCCGACCGGCCTGATCTTTCTGTGCTTGGCGCCAAGATCCAGAAGGCCAGCAATAGCCTCTCTACGAACATTGAGGATCTCGATCTTGTCGTTCGGCTGAGCAGTATTGCGGAAGTTGTTCCGGGCAGGCTGAGGGTTCGCGCGACCCGCAAGATCCAGGTGGACGACTTAAAGAACAGCAATGCTGTATTGATCGGCTCTCTCGACGCGAACCCCTGGGTTTCTCTCTTTCAACCGCAGCTGAATTTCCAGTTCACGCCGGGCGGCCCATTCGGTAATTCGGCGGTCATCATGAATCGAGATCCCCGGCCCGGAGAAGCGAAAACATACGCCTCGATCACCGGCGACCCGGCGCTGCGTACTTACGGAGTAATCGCCTATGTGCCTAATCTTTCCGGCAATGGTCACGTACTCCTGATCGAGGGCATCAACGTTGCTGGTACGCAAGCCGCGGGAGAATTTCTGCTGGACCCTGCTCGCATGGCGGGCATTCTGAAGCGGGCCAGTACGCCAACTGGCCAGATTCGGCCATTCGAGGTGCTCCTGGGAACCTCAAGCGTTGGTACAAACTCTTCTGAAATCCGGATTTTGGGCGAGCGAATTTCGTCAGGTTGAAATCGGGAGAGAACACTTTATATAAGCATCTATAAGGATGCGGCGGCACACGCTTAAAGCTAATCTTCATTCCATCTGGGAAATTTCAGATAGTGGGTTTAAGCTTGTGTTGCATGCACGTGCGTTCTCGCAGCACTTCCTCGGCAGAGATCTTACAAGATTGCCTGGCTCGGGTCGAACACGCTCGCGTTTTAATCTCCGAGGCTTACGATGCGCTCTGTAAGAGCAAGCAGCTGATCGGCGAGACGCAACGCCGTCTTGCTGCGCCTCTTCCAGGAATGAATGCCGAGATAAAGGCCGAACCGCTGCCGAAATTCGAGGGGATTGAGCGAGTCGCCAGCTAGAGTGGGAAGACCGCAGCACGATGCAAATCAGCCGCGTAGAATTCTGAGGACGCACCCGCCTGGGCGATTGACGCTTCGGCGGGTGTAATCGTTTCGCCCAGGGCGCGCCCTGCTGCCTGTCACACGGTAGGGTATTACCAGGGCGTGTGGCGTACCGGCAGCGGGTCGGTTGTCTCGATCATCCGCGCGACAAGTTGCTGTAAGAGCATTTGCTGCGTGTCTCTGTGATGCGGGTCATCCCAGAGGTTTGTAAACTCGCCAGGGTCGTTTTGCAGGTCGTAGAGCTCGCCGCTTCGAGGTTTATCGACCAGGCTGAGCTTCCAGCGGTCTGTCCGGATCCCCGTCAGCATTGGCGGAATGGGGTAGGTTGAGTTTGCGTCGAGGAACTCCATGTAAACAGAGTCGCGGTGCTCCTTCGTGCTTCCATTCAGCAGCGGTATGAGTGAGCGGCCCTGCATTCCGGCCTCTGGAGGAATGCCTGCTGCTTCCAGCAGCGTTGGAGCCAGGTCGACCAGTTCGACCAAGGCATCGACTTTGATTCCGGCCTTGAAGCGTCCCGGCCAGCGGATGATCAACGGCACACGCGTCAGGCAATCGTAGAAGTATGGCCCCTTCAGATAAATGCCGTGATCGCCCAGCATCTCACCGTGATCGCTCATAAAGATCACGATTGTGTTGTCGGCTTGCCCGGATTCTTCCAACACCTGCAGCATGCGGCCTACTTCGGCATCGACCTGCTCGATCATCGCGTAGTAAGCGGCGGTAATCTGCCGGTGTTGCTCGGCGCTGGTCTTCGTGAAGGAAAGGTCATGGCCGCCGTATGCGGACTGATGATCTTCCTGCTGGAAGACGTTCTTATGATCGAGTTCACCCTCCCTGTAAGCCGGATCGGGCATCTTCGAAGGATCATAGTGTTCCAGGTATTGCTCGGTTGGATAGAAAGGATGATGTGGCTGGAAGATATTCACCGACATCAGCCAGGGATTGAATTCTCTCTGCTGCCGCATGAAGTTGCAGGCGACATCGGCACACCATGCAGTCTGCGTGTACTTCGGATCAATCGGCATCCCCCAGACCGGGCCAGCGGGAGCCTTTGGGATTTTCACTCCCTGGCGGTCCAGCCATACGTACCATTGGTTGTGCAAAGGCCAGCTGTCGCCGATGTCGTGCGACCACTCGAATACCTGGTATCCGTCGTCGATACGGTCTTCAACGCGGCCACCGTAGCAGGGCGATAGATGCAGCTTGCCGGAGAGCCCGCAAGTGTAGCCGTTATCTGCAAGAATGCGAGTCACGAGCCGCTCCGATTCACGGATACGTTGTCCGTTCGCGCGTAGCCCCGTGACATGGGGATATCGTCCCGATAAGAAACTCCCACGCGATGGTGAGCAAATCGGTGTCTGGCAGAAAGTATTCGTGAAAGTTACAGATTCATCCGTAAGACGCTTCAGGTTCGGAGTATGGATCAGGGAATTGCTCAGCCCCTGGATCGTGTCGAAACGCTGCTGGTCAGTACAGATCCAGAGGATGTTCGGCATTGGTTCGCCACGGCTGTCACGCGCACGCGCGGGATATTGTTCGCGTTGCTGTTTGCTCGCGGCATTGGAGGTCTGCTGCGCTCCCGCCAGGTCGGCGCCGAGCGCTCCCGCGCTCAGCACCGCATTTCGGATCAGTTCACGACGATTCATGGGGCCTCATCTTGTTCGTGCGGAAGAGTTCATATTATTCGCAATGCTGGTCCGATGCTAGAACAGCAGCTTCAGTGCGAACTGCATTTCTCTTCCTGGAGGTGCGGTCAGGTCGGACGTAATCACGCCAAAGTTGCTTCCATCGATGACCATACCCGGAGGAGCAAAGTGAGGCGTGTTCGATACGTTGAACATTTCGGCGTGAAACTCTGTGTTCAGGTGATCGTTGACTCGTGTTGTCTTGATGAGCGAGAAATCAAGGTTCTCGAGTCCTGGCTTTCGAACATCGGTAGTGGTGCGGCGCTCCGTGCCATAGGTGTAATTCGTAGGCACAGTAAAGGCCGCCGGGTTGAACCATTCTTTGATTCGCTGTGTGTTGGAACGATCGCCGTGAATCTTCGGGCTCACCCCCGGCACGCGGTCGACCCTGTTCGCGCCCCAGCTAACGGAACCAGCGGACAGGGTGAGAGGGAATCCGTCCTGGGCCATGAAGATGCCATTTGCTGCCCAGCCACCCGCAACGGCATTTGCGATGCCACCGCGATTGAGGAGGGCCTTACCTTTACCGAAGGGCAGCTCCGCATTCACGCTTGCCATGAAGTTATTGGGGATATCCATCTCAGATACAGACCGTTCAGCCTTGAGATTGCCCCAGTCCTGCGGAGTAGTGCTCTGGTTAACGTTTCCAATCGGCGCGTCCTGAGCGTTGACATTCGACATGTCCTTGGACCACACATAGGAAACCAGCATGGTGACTCCATGCGCGGAGCGCAGCTCGAACTTCGTTACAAGCGAGTTGTAGCTGTTCGAGCCGAAGGTCGCATTGTCTTCCATCACCGATGTGAATTGCGGAAACGGAAGCAGCAACTGCTTTTGCGCAACGGTTGCCTGTGACAGCGTTCCGATTGAAATGTATGGCGCAAACGGATTCGCGACCTGTGTATTGATCCCCGATTTCAGAGCGTACAGCGTCGACTTCGGCAGGTAGTCGAGCTGCAGCGGACTTGTCAGGTGAACCGCGTGAGAACCGATATATGCAATCTCGAACAATGCCCTAGAAGAAACCTGCTGCTGAATATCGAATGAGTACTGCTGGTTATATGGTGTCCGAGGGTGATGTTGCCAGACAGTGATGGTCTGTCCCAACTGTGTAGCGGCGCCCTGCGAGCTGCCCGCGACCTGTATCAGTCCGGAGGGATACGGGTTTGAAAGCAGGTTTACCGGAACGAGTCCGTTGGCAACGCTCGAGCCCGCAGTTATACCCGTGTTCCAGTTTGTCGTTGAACTATATCCCTGATTTGGCACGGTTCCCACGCCGTTACTGGTCAGCTCAAGAGGTGAGTAAACGATGGCGTATCCGCCTCGCACTGACGTGGTTGAGGATGCCGCATAGGCAAAGCCGATGCGTGGAGCGATGTTGTCGTGATCACGCGTGTAGACCGCCCGACCATGACCATCCGTGTTCGCGAACACAAGTCCGCCGGTAAGGTTGGGGAACGAAGGGTTGGCGGCCGGACTGGTGACCGTCGGGTCGAAGTAGTTCAGTGCGTCACGTCGATCGAGAAATGGCGACTCGCCATCGTAGCGAATGCCGAGATTGAGCGTTAGACGTGGCGTGACCTTGTAATCATCCTGCGCATACAGGGCGCCGTAAAAGTCCTGCATCTCGTCGCCGTTTGCAATGATGGCTGATCCGCTGGAGCCTGTGCCAAGCAGAAAGCTGGCGAATGCATTACCGTTACTGCTGGCCACGTTGTTCTGGCGCGTGAACTGCTGCGTGAACGCGAATACACCGGCTGGATTCGCGTTGTTATAGAAGTTGATGCGATGCATTCTGCCGTCTGCGCCGAGACTAAGGGTGCTGCGACCGGAAACGTGTGTGAACTGAGCGATGATCGCGTGGGAGTCGTTGCCGTTATTGAAGTAGGACTGCCCAGCGAAGCTGCCATAGCCTGTGAGGTTTACAGCAGGGAACATGTTGATCTGAATATCGTTGGTGAACGAAGACGCGAAGCCCAGCGAAGCAGGCTGGAAGCCATAACTAAGCGTGGTGCGTAACTGATGCCATCGCGCGAATCCATAGCTCACGCTCAGCAGGTTGTTCTCGTTGAAGGCGTATGTGTTGCCGAACGAGAACGACTGTGTCCGAAAGTGCGTTGTGCCAACCGATCCGGCGTTGTCTGCGATGTTGCCGTACTCATTGGGTTGGGTCAGTGCGGTTGTTGTAGCGGAGTAGCGGCCGAAGAGACGATAGCGAGAGGTGACCTGCTGGTCGACGCGGCCGCTGTATGTGTCCTGATTGACGATGACCGGGGCTGAATTGGTGTAGTTGTTCGTAAGACCGGCGCCGGCGATGTTTGGTTCAGGATAGTACTTGGCGATGTTTACCGCTGCGGGATCAAGAAGTCCGCTTGGAATCTTGTTTCCGGCAAAGGCAGCACGATTGCCATTCGACGTGTCGTAGGAAAACGGGTTGTAGATAGTTACGCCAGCAGCGGAAAAGTCGCCGGAACGCTCGGCATCCGTTGGCACTGTGGTGGTGTAGGGTGTGCCTTTCGCACGGCGCGTCCCCTGGTAGCTGAAGAAGAAGAAAGTCTTCCCTTTGCCGTTATACAAGTGTGGGAGCACGACCGGCGCGCCCACTGTTCCGCCGAACTGGTTCATGCGGAAGATTGGCTTGGGCTTGCCGTTGTAATCGTTGAACCAGTCGTTCGCATCGAAGACCGAGTTGCGTAGAAACTCGAAGACATCGCCGTGAATCTGATCGGTGCCTGACTTCGTCGATACGTTGATCACGCCACCGGCGAATCTTCCGTAGGTCGCGGCCAGGTTGGTGCTCTCTACTTTGAATTCCTGTGTTTCATCGGGCATGGGAATGGTGGTTGGCTGGTTGTACCACTCAGTCGATGCAGGAACTCCGTCGATCAGGAATTCGTTTGAAGACGCGCGTCCGCCGTTGATGCGAAAGTTTGCGTCGAATGTCGTGTTTACCGGAACGTCGCCGAATTGTCCGAAGCCGCCGTTGGAGAAGACAACGCCGGGCGTGAACAGGATCAGCCGGAATGTGCTTCGGCCATTGAGTGGAAGGCTGCGGATTGTTTGCTCTGCAAGCACCTGGCCCTGCGATACGGTTTCTGTATCGAGCAAAGGCTGCTGCGAGGTGATGACGACTGATTCGGATACGGTGCCCGGACTCAGAGCGATGTTTACCGTAGCCTCCTGCGCTACCTGGAGTGAGAGGTCATGCTGCGAGGTCGTTGCAAAGCCTTCTGCCGTGACCGTCAGGGTGTAGTGATCGTCAGGCGGCAGCAGGGCGATTGTGTATTGCCCGGACTGGTTCGTTCGGGTGCTTTGGTTAATGCCACGGGATGGATCTGTAATGGTGACTACGGCTCCAGCGACGACCGCTCCGGAACGATCTGTGATCTGACCGGAAAGCGTCGCGCTCTGCTGTTGGGCGCTCGCAGCGGAAGAGAATATGAAGACAGAAAAGATTAGAACGAGGGACAGATAAAAACTGCGCATGGTGCGAGCCTCCGAATGAAAACAATGGCGACAAAAAATTGTTGCCGATCGCGTCTGGGTCTCAGCGAGTGAGCGGATCGAACTTGAGATGGAAACGGCGATCTGGCGGCGGTTGTTATTCGCGAGCGTCTGGAGAGATGCCCGCTACATCCGGGCGACAACAGGAGCGTGCGCCATGACGGAGCTGCGAGCGTACTGCCTGGTAGGCAGGTATGAGAAAAAAGCCTTCAACGAAGGACATGCAACGCATGAGGAACTCCTGGCAACGAGTGGAGGGACCTGTAGGCAAGGGAGTTCCGAACGCGTCGAACGCATACAGAAATCCCTGCATACGTTACGAGCGGCTTTTCTTTACTGAATGAGTTTCAGGAAAGGAGAGAGACGGCATCGCAAGTACGCGCCTGCGGGAGGCGGCGACAACAACAAGCGAATGCGTCCTTGCGAAACATGAGCGTATGCTACTGGCCTTTGGCGGCAGCAGTCAAGCGCGGGCAAGGAACAGCGCTATCCTCTTTACGATTTTCCGTGGGCGGAATCGGGCACACTGGGCGCAGTCTGAGGCGGCCTCGACTGCGCCTGCCGGCCTTACAGTCAGAGGCCTGCTAGCGCTGTTCAGCTAAGTTCGGAGGGACCGAATTCATCTGATATCAGGTTATCTAACGCGACGATACGGACAGGCGCTATCTCACCGTTCAGATGCCCACCCACTGCGTGCACTCTCGCCTTATGTGTGTCTGGAAAGATACGATCAACCAGATACCATTCGTTCTCGGGTCTATCTTTTATACGTACGAGTTCCATAACAGATATCGGGCTGGCCATAGCATCCTCCCTGGAGGGTCCGTCGATAGTGGACCTATAGAACACTACGGGATGCATCTCAGTCAACGATTAATTCTCACCGCAGGATCGAACTTCGGCGACAGAGTTCCTGGGTGCCCGGGCGCGGCCGTTGTAAGTCGCTGTGCCAGCTTAAACTTATTGTTTCGAACGTCACCCTTGATCTTCGTATTGCCCCACGCCTTGCGGATGCGCCGTCTTGGCCGTCGTCAGATTCTCGCGGAACCTTCGGAATGGTGTAAGCGTTTTTCCAGAAGAGTTATTGGCTATCTTCCCAACTCGTAACGCATTGCCATCGCGCCCGAGGCAAACTCCAGGCGGCTCTGATCAGCCTCAGATCGAGAGGCTTCGTCAGTCCGGCGAGCAGCGTTGCGCCATGTCCCGCTATCCTGGGTTGAAATCTCCACGCGGTAGCTCTGCGTTTCAATCAACTTTGTCCATGGTGCTCGACACCACATACTTCCTGATTGCATCGATCGTTAGGGAGAATAGTTTTATCCACGCGGTCCTCGCTTTGGGCGACACTTTCGGTCGCATGACGATGCAGTTCTTCGGCCGAAATCATCGCGCGGTGGACGCAGCAGCAGTCCAATGTGACGTTGATGATGTATCGAAGAGGTCGCACCCCGGAAGCGCATCGCCGATGGAAGGCTTGCGCAGGAGAGACTGCTTTCGACCAAGCAGCACCGATTGACAGATCTCATCGGCCGCTGCTATTTCTCTAGCCCTGTATAAACGGCTATACAAGCTCCGTAGGATAGTTGGCACGAAAGCCGGCTCGACATTTCGGAGGCGGTATGAAGCAAACTCACCCCAGCAACCTGTGGAAGCCGTGGGGGCGTCCGCTGTTCGTATTGCTGACTTTCCTCGTTTCCACAATGGCCCTCGCTCAGTACGGCGGATCGATTCGCGGCAATGTGACCGATCAGACAGGCGCACTTATTCCCGGTGCGACGGCGAATGGGGCATCGTTCACTGACACGGTTCCGGCCCCGGCAATCTGGCTGGACCGGCTGCATGGAGATCCGCATGTGATCGGTAAAACGCTGCAACTCTCAGGAGAGATGCGCACGATCGTGGGGGTGTTGGAACAAGGGGTTGAGTTTCCGGCGCAGGGGCCTGTGGTGTACGCGCCAATGCAGCCGGCCGGCAAGAGCAAAGGCCTGATGGCCGGAGGCTTTGCGCTTGCACTGGCACGTCTTAAACCTGGAATTACCGTGCCGCAGGCGCTGACCGATGTACGCGGGTATCTTGAGCATCTTCCGAAAAACGATGGTGTTAGCGGCAAGGATCTGGTCATTGTGCCGATGGGGCGCTATCTCACCGGAAGCCTGCAGACGCCATTGCTGGCGATGTTGGGAGCGGTGTGTGTGTTGCTGACGATTGCCTGCGCTAACGCGGCCAGCCTCCAGATCGCGCGAGCCATCGAGCGACTGCCGGAGATGCAGGTGCGCTCGGCTCTGGGCGCGAGCTTTTCCCGGATGCTGCAACAGTTACTGGTAGAGAGCCTGATTTTGAGTTTTAGCGGAGCGGCGGTAGGCAGCTTGGTCGCCATCGCCGTAGTATCGGCGATGCGTCATGCCTATGCGGGGCAATTCGCGCGCTTCCAGGAGCTTGCCGTTCATCCGGAAGTGCTGGCGGCGATGGCTGTACTGGCCGTTGTGACTGGGTTGCTGGCATCCCTTGCTCCGGTCTTCAGTACCCGCCGCAGGACTATGGCTGGCGCAGGGGGCGCACGACGTACGACTACTCCTCGTAACCGCGCTTCCGCAATGCTCGTCACCATCCAGATCACACTGACATGCGTGCTGCTGGTGGTGTGCGGCTTGTTTGTGCGCACATTTCTAGCGCTGCGGCAGGTACCTCTGGGCTTCGATCCGCATCATGTGACGACGCTGGTAACGATGCCTAAAAGCTCCGGGCAGTCGCCAGAGGCTTTGCGCCAGGCCAGCACGCTGCTTCTGCATCGGCTTGAGGCGCTTCCAGGCGTGGAGGCTGCAGCGATGCAGACCTCGATCCCGTTCTCCAATTTTTACTACTACCTGAACGGTACAACAGACATCAGCGGACGCGCGTATCAGAAGAACGATGCGGCTTTCTACAGTGTGGTCAGCTCGAGCTTTGTACGCGCCAGCGGTATTCAACTGCTCAAGGGGCGCGGCTTTCTGCCGGAGGACGACAGCACGGCCGACATGGTTGCGCTGGTCAACCAGGCTTTTGTAGACAAGTTTCTCGGGCAGCGCAACCCACTCGGAGTTTCGATGAAGATGCATCGCGACCCTGGCGACAAAGACTCCGATGTTCCGGTGACGCAAAGCTACACTATCGTCGGCGTCGTGCAGAATGAACTGCAGGGAAGCGATATAGCGTCGGCCTTCCAGCCGATGATCTACCTGGACGATCTGCAGCTTCCCAGGGATTCGCAGCTTCTCGAGATCTACAACATGGTGAGCGAGTTTGCTATCCGTTCGTCGCTGTCGCAGGCTGTGCTGGAGAAAGAGATTCGCGGGGGGATGAAGCAGGCAGCCCCGGAAATGGCCGAGATGGAGTTGCATCCTATGGAGCAGGATATTGAGGCGTCCCTTGAACAGCGGAGGCTGGCGTTGCGGCTGATCTCGGGTTTCGGCGCAACGGCATTGGTACTCGCCGCCATCGGCATCTATGGCATGCTGGCTTACACCGTCAATTCGCGGCGACGAGAGATCGGCGTGCGCATGGCGCTGGGTTCCTCGCGCACCGGCGTATCGCAATTAGTCCTGCGACAGGCGGCGCGTATGGTGGCCTGGGGGCTGATACCGGGGATTGCAGGAGCGTGGGCAGCCGAACACTGGGTACGATCATTTCTCTTTGGCGTAAAGCCGCTCGATCCGCTCGCGGTGACACTTTCCGCGGCGATATTGGGACTGACGGCGGCGATAGCTGCTGCAGTGCCGGCGTGGCGTGCGGCGAAGGTCGATCCGATGGAGATCCTTCGCGTCGAGTAAGAAGCCTGCTATCAGTCCGGTCCGAAGCCGCCATCATGTCAGATACAAGTGGGCTCATAACAGCGCGGGATCTCATGCGGCGCTATCTGGCGGTAGAACTCGTCGCTCGTCAAACCTGTGTCAATGCTTTGTCTGTTGTGCGGGCCTGTGGCGGAATGTTCTGATTTGAGCGGAAGAAATTTTCAGGATCGTATTTCGCCTTAATCTCTGCCAGCCGTTCGAAGTTACCCTGATATGTTGCGCGAATGCGTTCGTCTCCTTCCTCGTCCATCATGAAGTTGATGTAAGCGCCGCCCGCGCTGCAGGGATGTAACGCTTCCCAGTAGCTTCGAGCCCATGCTGTAATGCGAGCCCTGTTGGCCGGGTCAGGATCGACGCCTACGATGACTGAGCTCCAGGTCGACTTGCGATAGCTCCACGGTGTTTCGTCCTGACCCGGTCTATGTGCAGCCCCGTTGATCGGATACAGGTGCATTGTCGAATGCAGGGTGGGGAGCTGCGGGCCATGTTCAAGATGGAGGGCGATCGCCTCGTCGCTCAGTTCGTTGACGAAGTCCGCTTTCCAGTACCACTGCAGCCCCGGCGGATAGAGCCCGTCGAACATGGACTGCAGCATGGGAAAGGGCATAGGGGAGAAGAATTCAAATGCGGGCTGGTGAAGAGTGCGCAGCGGGCGCAGGATCTCTTCGGCCTGTTCGAGTTTTCCGTTGAAGCACCATACGATACCGCACATCTTCCGGAAATGCAGATCGCCGGGAAATGGCGGCGCTGGCGGGACGGTGAGAAACGCAAAGAATCCGTTGAGTTCTTCGGGTGCCTGAACGATGAATTGCCGGTACCACTTCATGATCGCCGGGGCCTGGTCCATCTCCCACAGCATGGGGCCTGCACACACAATGGATACCGGATGCGCTCGAAACAGGAAGGAAGTGACCACGCCGAAGTTCCCGCCGCCGCCTCGAATCGCCCAGAAGAGATCGTGGTTTTCGTTCGCGCTTGCAGTAACAAATCTGCTATCTGCAAGAACGATATCTGCAGCAAGAAGATTATCGATTGTTAGTCCGTACTGCCTCGTCAGGTAGCCGAGACCCCCACCCAAAGTGAGCCCACCCACTCCTGTTGTAGAGATGATTCCAGAAGGGACAGCCAGTCCGAAGGCATGAGTGGCATGGTCGACATCGCCCCAGATCGAACCGCCGCCGGTGCGGACAGTGCGTTCAAGCGGGTCGACGTGTACAAACCTGATTCGCGAAAGGTCTATGACGAGACCGTCGTTACAGATGCCGAGACCTCCGGCATTGTGGCCCCCACCCCTGACCGATACCGGAAGATGATTTTCTCGCGCGAAGCGAATCGCAGCGACAACATCGGCAGTGTCGACGCAGTACGCGATAAGATGTGGTCGCCGGTCGATCATGCCGTTGTACACCTTGCGCGATTCGTCATAGCGGCTGTCGGTTGACTGAATCAATTCTCCACGAAGTTGACTCGCAAAGTCTGTGATCGAGTGCTGGTTCATAAGCTCCTCCTACCCTGGGAGTACAGTTGGCCGAGAAGCTCTCTTTATCGAGAGCGCTTGAAACGCATTCTGCCGGTGCCTCAGATTAAGGCCACTCTAGAAGCACGGCTCGGCTTACAGCGGGAGAGTATGGATATGACTTCACCGTGCTCTACAGGAACTCATCCGGACAGGGTGCATCCCGGAAAGAGTATGCACCGTGAATCGCAAGCCATCCTCGTTGTGCAAGGGAATGCCGGCATCCGGACCGTCAGCTGGAACGATGAGTGAGTGGAGGAAAGTTCCAGAAAAAGCGGCGCTGGTTGAACAGCGCATTGGGTCGGGGCAAATGGCCGCACGGGACCGATCCACAACTGCCCGGAATGGTATCAGAGGAGTTCCGCAAAGCAAATAGCGTTTCGAGGAGGGTTCAGGCGTAACGGATTTCAGACGGCTGCTTGAATGAAACGCGGGCGAAGCAGAGTCAGATCGGCCTTGATGGCCGTGGAACGAACATCGGAAAAAGTCCCACTCCTTATGCGGCCTGTTGCACTACGGCTAGTGCATGTCTTTGGTCGCGGGATCGAATTTAACCGGTGTATCCGTCACGTTATGCGTATCTTGCCCGCTTTTCCTCGCCGATAGCAGGTAAGCTCAAGCAGAGACCGTTTCATGACCGAGTTGAAAACCCTTCCCCCTGACATTCTTGTTCACATCGCCCAGGCCCTCAACATCTCTATGAACAGCCTTGTCGCTGTCGTCGAACTTCTCGACGAAGGCGGCACCGTTCCGTTCATCGCTCGCTATCGCAAGGAAGCTACCGGCAATCTGGACGAAGTCCAGATTCGCGATATCGAAGAGAAGCTGTCCTACTTCCGCGAATTAGTTTCAAGGCGCGAAACCATCCTGGCCTCCATTGCCGAGCAGGGTAAGCTGACCGACGAACTGAAAGCACGTATTGAGAAGACGCTCGATCGGAACGAGCTCGAGGATCTCTACCTGCCTTATAAGCCGAAGCGGCGCACCAAGGCTACTGTCGCACGCGAACGGGGATTAGAGCCGCTTGCGCAGTACCTGTGGGCACAGCAAGTCGTGGACAAGCCGCTGCAGGTCTTTGCAGAGGAGTTCGTAAGCGCTGAAAGGGAAGTCAACAGTTTGGACGAGGCGCTCGAAGGCGCGCGCCATATTGTTGCCGAGTGGATCAGTGAAGATGCCAATCTGCGCAAGGGACTGCGTCAGCTTATGTTCGATGAGGGAGTGATCTCCAGCCGCAAGGTCATGGACGCCGTCGATGAGCAGGAAAAGTTCAAGATGTACTACGAATATCGCGAGCCGGTAAAGACCATCCCGTCGCATCGCATGCTCGCAATTCGTCGTGGTGAGAGCGAAAACATTCTCTATTTCCTGATCGAGCTCGACAGTGTTCGCGCGCTGTCCCTGTTGCGGGGCAGTGTGCAGAAGTTCGAAGGGGATTGGACGCCGCAACTTGACCTGGCCATTACGGATGCATGGTCGCGCCTGCTCAACTCGTCTATACAAGGCGAGATTCGCCTGGAGTTGAAGAAGCAGTCCGACACAGAAGCCATCGGCGTCTTCCGCGATAACCTGCATCATCTTTTGCTCTCTCCGCCCGCCGGACCGATCTCGGTGCTTGGCATCGATCCCGGCTTGCGCACTGGCTGCAAAGTCGCCGTGGTGGACGAGACCGGAAAGTTCCTCGCGCACGAAGTGTTGTACCTTCACACCTCGAAGGGCGCGGCAGATGGCGCAGGCAGAACTCTCGAAAGGCTTCTGAAAGAACATAACGTTCGTGCCATCGCGATTGGCAACGGTACTGCTTCGCGTGAGACCGATGCATTCGTGCGCGAATTCCTTCGCGATCGCAAGCTGGATGGTATCTTCTCCGTTACAGTGAGCGAGTCCGGGGCGAGCGTCTATTCTGCGTCAGATATTGCGCGGCAGGAGTTTCCCGATCTCGACCTCACTGTGCGTGGAGCGATCTCCATTGCACGCCGCTTGCAGGATCCACTCTCGGAGTTGGTGAAGGTTGATCCGAAGTCGATCGGCGTAGGCCAGTACCAGCATGATGTGGATCAGCGCCAGCTGCAGCAGTCCCTGGAGAATGTGATCGAGACCTGCGTGAACCGCGTCGGCGTTGATCTGAATACATCCTCATGGGCCTTGCTGCGTTACGTTGCTGGTATCTCTGAACGCACGGCTCTTAACATCGTTAACTATCGCGATACGAACGGGCGCTTCCGCTCTCGTCTCCAATTGAAGGAAGTCCCTGGTATCGGCCCGAAGACCTTTGAGCAGGCCGCAGGCTTTCTGCGCATCCGTGATGGAGAGAACCCGCTTGATATGACGGCAGTACACCCGGAGTCGTATCCGGTGGTAGAACAGATCGCAGTTTCTTTGAGCGCACCGGTCGAGACACTCATCCGCACGCCCCAACTGCTTGAGAAGATCGACCGAAGCAAGCTCGAAGCGGGCAGCTACACACTGAACGACATCCTCGAGGAGCTGCGCAAGCCCGGCCGCGATCCACGCGACAAGTTCGTCGCGCCGTCATTTAACGAACAGGTCCGCGAGATCACCGATGTAGAACCTGGCATGGTCCTCGAAGGCGTTGTGACCAACGTGACCAAGTTTGGGGCGTTCGTAGATATCGGCGTTCACCAGGATGGGCTTGTTCACATCAGCGAGCTTTCGCATCGCTTCATCAAGGACCCCTCGGAGGCGGTCAAGGCGGGGCAGATCGTCAAGGTGAAGGTGATCAGCGCAGATGCAAAGACAAAGCGCATCGCGCTCTCGATCAAGGCGCTGACGGGCGCACCGCAACGCAATCCCGGCATGAAGACCCAGGTGAAGGTTGAGGTATCGATGCAGGATAAGCTTGCCGCGCTCTCCAACAAGTGGAAGGTGCGCTAGACGGAAAAGCCAGCGGAGGGAATCCCTCCGCTGGCAATATTCCTTTGTACCTACTGTTTGACCGCGGCGCGCAACTTGGGCAGACCCACCACTGCCGCTTTGATGGCGGCATCTTCCTCGACTGCAACCGCCAGCGCGCGTGAAATCTGATCGTCCACATCGGAAAGATGCTGAAGCGAAACCGGGTAACGCACCACCGCTTCAAGTCCTACGTCGGTAAACTGCAACAGGCCCTTCGGTACGGGAGCCTGCATGTTGATCTCGATACGCCGTTCAACCTCGCCATGCTGCCGCTCCAGGTCGCTGCGGTAGTGCTTGAACGCGTCTGTAACCACAGCCAGCAGCTTCTCCTCCACGCCTTTTAGATCGCTCTGCGGGTTCACCTGCAATGCAACCTCATGCCATGCGTACTCCGTTCCAGGTACCTGCTTGAAGAGCGGAGTTGTGGCGGTGAACAGAATCGCATTCGAAAAAACAACGAGTCTGCCAGTGGGGTACATATCGATGCCGGTGCCGGCCAGTTCCATCAGGTAGAAGCGAACGAGTCCGACATCTGCAACATCGCCGGTCACGCCTGAGATCGTGATGCGATCCCCTACGCGGATGCCGTAACGGCCGACGAGGAAGAAGTAGGCTGCAACCGACAGAAGAATTGTCTGCAGACCGACGGCGAGACCAGCAGTGATAAAGCCGGCGAAAGTTGCAAGCGAACTCAATTCGCTCACGAATCCCAGCACCACTACCAGCCCCATCAAAAAAGTGATGACGATGCGGCGAATCAGCAGGAACTGGCGGCGCCGGCGCAGATCGCGCACATAGCGGAAGGTCACACGCTTCCATAGCTCAGACAGAGCGAGGAGGATCGCGATAACGATCGCAATTCCGCCCACGCGAGTAAGAACGGCTCTCAACCTGCGGCCATACTCATGCGAGATGGAATCACGCCACTCAGTCATGTTGGCCTTACTCTGGTCGAGAAGGATCAGCTCCTTGCTCAGTGGGAGCTCGGCGGCCGCAACATGGTCGAACTGCTTCGAGATGTTGTTGAAGTCTGCTTCGCTTGGCAGCGGCTGGCCAGGTTGGGCGCCGTCTACCGCGGCGGCAAGGGTCTGGCTTTGTTTTACAGCGCCCTTCAACTCGTTGAGCAGTGGCGTGCGGAGCTGCCTGGCTGCGTCCTCGAGCTTCGAAGTCTGCTCGATCATTTCGCTCAGCTGGCGCATGACTTCGCCCTGATCGTAGAGGGTGATTGACTGTCCGATCAGGCCGGAAGAATGCTGCAATGCATTGGCATTACTCGCAACTGTAGTTGCCTTTGCCGTGGATCCGCTTACCAGTTCCGGAACACTCTGCTGCAGCTTGCGTATACCCGCAGCAAGGCTGCTACCGCCGCCCTGCTCGTTCTGATCAACAAAAGATACGATCTGGCTGACCGACTTATTCATCGTCTGGTCGAGATTGAGCTCGCCTTCAAGACGATCGCGCTGCTGTCTGAGTGCGGCAGCTTTGCTACCCGAGGTCGTGGCGATCTGTTGGTTCAGCTGATTGAGCTGCGATTGAAGCGACGACGTGGAGCTCTTGAGTTGATCGGAAAGGGCCTGAAGATTCCGGACATTTGCAGGAGACTGCTGTTCCTTCGCATCGCTCTTTTCAGCAGCGGCTTCCAGCGCTGCCTGCGCCAAAGCCGACTGGAATGCCTGCTGAACTGCTTCCGCCGCCAGGCTTTGCATATTGCCCTGAAAGATGGTGTCAGTCGGCAGGCCCGTAGGCTGTACTTTGTCTTTCGTCGCTCGATACCAGGTGATCGCGAGACTCAGGTGATTGAGGATCGCCTTATCTGTACTGGCCGCGTCTCTTGATGGGTTCGGGGATGGCTGGGGGCTTTGTGCGAACAGTGTCGTACAAACCATCAGGCAAACAAGACGGGGCAGTGAATGACTTTTAAGGAACTTCATCTCAAGTAAAAGACGCGCCGGCTCAGGTAATCGTTGCGTTATCTCGGTGAAATCACGCCATCGCCTGCTGCAATCCCTCTTCCCGCAAGGATTTTCGGATAAAGTATTCCGAACCGGCGAGCTGAAGTAACAGGCTGATCAATGCCACGTAAACACCCGATAACAAGACACCGTGCAGCGTTGACAGGTTCAGCATGGTGAAGGTGAAGACCTGCGTGATGATCGTGGCTGTAATGCCGAAATAAGCAGGCACGACCCAGCCGCGGCTCATATTCATAGCAAGTGCGCCCCCCTGCAACGACCAGATCGCATAAAGAAAGACACAGAGGAAAAGATCAGGACGGATATCGTTGTACTGGCTTCCAAGCAGGCGAATCACAAGGTCGGGTTTCGCAAAAACAGGCAGCGAGCACACGATAGTGAAGAGCACGAAACCCACGAACACCTGCCAGTAAAGACCACGTAGCTTATGGCTGTCCCTGCAGCGAGACAGTCGAGGCGTAAGGATCACGTTCAGTACCTGCGGAATCACCGCAAAGATCAGACTCACGCGAGATACAGCGCCGAGATCGGCGACCTTGCTTGCATTGCCGAAGATCGTAATCAGCCACAGACTAATCTGCCCCTGCACAATGCCATATAGTTCGTACGGCAGCTGCAGCTTCACAATCTTCCAGATGCGAGAGCGCGTATCGGGACTCGGCTGTGCGCTCATATCGATGAACTTCTTCGACCACCGGTTCAGAATCATTACCTGCACCACGTTGGCTGCCAGCAGCGCAAACAGTGCAATGGTCAAAGACATGTGCATGAAATAAGCAGGCACAAGAATGAGCATACGAGCGATGACCGATGCTCCGCTGACCCATTGCAGCAGGCCGGTCTTTCCGCGCAGCTTCGGTACCGCGCTCAGCACGCTGATCATCAATTGAAACTGGGTCGTTAAAATCACCATGACCAGCACTTCGAGAATCACGGCGATGCGTGCGCCTGACTTCCAAAGCATGTATGGAATGAATGGAAGCACCAGTGCGATCGCAAGAAAGTACATGCGCCGCCGCATGCTTACACCGGTCTTGACCAGTTCTCCCATGCGGTGGTCATCGTCATGGAATGGTCCGCCGATGGCTTGTACGCCCGCGGCCAATCCGCTATCGGAGAGAGCAAGAATGGTGCTCAGCAGTCCGTTTGCAATGGTGTAGTAGGCGTATTCCGCCTTGGGCATGCTGCGAACCATCATCAGGCTCACCAACATGCCGGCAAGCATCACGCCAATCTGCACTAACGTGAATTGAACAAACCGGCTGGCAAAACGGACAAGCTTCTCTCTGCGTGCGCTCAAAAATGCTCCACAAAAGGACTAAGGATGTATTGATTCAAACGGTGTCGCTGCTGTGGTGAAAATCCTTGGCGCACGGGCAGCTCCGCGTGCTTGCGCTCTACCTGAGTATAACGTGCCGGCGCTTGGTTTCTATGTTTCAAATGCTTTAGAATGAATCCAAAGCAGCCATCTTCAACACAGCAAACGTCGAAGGAGTCATGTGAAAGTTGCATTTCTTGTGCCCATGATGTCCGGGCGAGGCGGCACGGAGTCTGCTTTGAAAGGCCTCGGAACGGGGTTGCAACAACTCGGCCACGACGTTCGCTTCTATCTCTTTGGCGGTGCTTCGACAGATCCTACATGGATGCAAGGCTTGCCTTATACCATCCTTGGGGAGCGTAACGACAGCCGTCTGGCGCGCTTCCGCAAATACTCATTCGGGTTGGCCAGCGAATTTCGCAGCTATAAGCCCGATGCAGTGATCGCTCTAGACACCTTCCGCCTGATGAAGGGGCGATTCGCTCTGCGGCTTGCGGGCATCAATGCCCCGCTTGTTTCCTGGATTCACTTTCCTGTTGATCGCATCAAGCATTTCCGGATTCTCAAGATGGCCGACGGGCACCTTGCTATCAGCGAGGGCGTCGCCGAACAGCTTCGCGCCTTGCTTGGATCGAAGTCGCGTGGAGAAGTGTTGACCATCTACAACGCGATTGATGTGAATCTGCCCTCGGTTCCGCGCCCCGAAGATCATATCGAGTTCCTTCACATCGGCAGGCTTGAATACGAAGGGCAGAAGCGCGTAGCCGATCTTTTGCAGGCAGCCGCCAGGCTGCGCGGCAGTTATCATTTGACGATCATCGGCGATGGTAATGATCGTGCACGGCTTGAAGAGCTCTCCACTTCGCTGGGTATCGCGAACCGCATCGCATGGCTGGGCTGGAAAGATAAGCCGTGGGATTCTGTAACGATGGCCAGCACACTTATCCTGACGTCTTCCTTCGAAGGCCTGGGAATGATCCTGATTGAAGCGCTGGCACGCGGCATTCCGTGCATCAGCTCTGACTGTAAGGTTGGCCCATCAGAGATTGTTACACCCGGAAACAACGGCTGGCTTTACCCGGTTGCAGATGTCGATAAACTGAGCGCGTACATGCAGGAAATTCTCGATACCCCTGGCGTCCTGCCTAGCCAGAACACGGCTGCCTTATCGGCACAGAAGTTCAGCTATGAAGCCGTAGCAAACCGTACACTCGATGCACTGCACCGCTTCGGAGCGAAGGGATGACAAATCAGGAGTTTCCTCAGGTCTCGGTATTGTTCGTAACCTACAAGCGTTTCGAACTGCTGAAGGCCACAGTCGAAAGCTTCATCCGGAATACCGATTACCCGAACCTGCAGCTTGTAATTGCTGACGATGGAAGCGGCCCCGAGATTCAATCGCAGATCCGTGCCTTGCCTGCCAACGATTTCTCCTTGCCCGCAAAAAACCGCGGTCTTGGAGCGAACAACAATAGTGGGCTCAAACTGTGCACCGGTAAGTACATCCTGATGATCCAGGATGACTGGGCCTGCCACGGCCCGTCAGACTACCTGCGGCAAACTGTATCCGTCATGGAAGCAAATCCAACGGTAGGCATCATTAATTTTGCCAGCGTTCTTCATCCGCCTGATTTGAGCCGGAGACTTCCAGGCAGCACCGAGCCATGCTACGTCACGCCGAAACCATATGAAGACGGACGTAAAGAATACTTTCTCTATGCCGATCAGCCCCACATCCGCTCTCGTGCCGCGCTCGACTACGTCGGACCGTACATTGAAGATCGCGACATGGAGAAGTGCGAGATCGATTACAACCATCGCTGGAAGGACCAGACGAAGTTCCTGACAGCTGTTTTCCCCGGTTATCACCTGAAGGTCTTCAGCAATGAAGGCGTTGCAAACCAGATGAGTTTCCGCACCGGGCGCTTTCGCTACAAGGTAGCTGCGGCATTGCAGCCGCTGAAGCCCTTCTTGCAGAAATACGCGAACCCATTGTTTGTCGCCGGCAAGGCATCCGTGCAGGGAACACTCAAGCTGCTCGAAAAGATGCGCATCGTTCGCTGATTCAAGCCTCGCCGGTTAGCTTCAGCAGCAGGTCGCTGTACTGCTGACCGTAGTCGCTCCAGCCGCCAAAGGAACGCACCTTGCGCAGGGCGGCTTCACGCATCCGTTGCTGCAGATCCCAATCGCCTGCTATCTGCTCGAGGTAGCCGGCAATGGCATCGACTGAGCGGATCGGCACAACAAATCCGTCAACGCCATCCGTGACAAGGTCGGGCCCACCGCTGTTCTCGGAGGCGATCACCGGGCATCCACACGCCATAGCCTGCGCCATGACCAGTCCAAAGCCGTCTTCAATAGAGGGCAGAACGAGAACGTGGCTGGTGTTCATATACTCGGCAAGCTTTGGCTGTGGTACAGAGCCCACAACCTCCACATCTGTCAGATCCATCCTGTTTAGCAACTCGCGCATGCGGGAGTCGGCCGACCCGACCAGCCTGAGTTTCTTTTTTGGGTGGCGAACCTTCTGAAAGGCTTCAACGAGATAAGCGATGCCTTTGCGCACGCTGACCTGCCCCGCAAACAGAACCTCAAAGGTGTCCCTCGACGGATCGGCTGTTCTTGCAAAGCGGTCGAGCCTCACGCCATAGGCAATTTTGTAAATCTTCTCGGCAGGAACACCCATGGCGACAAAGCTGCGCCGTGCAAATTCCGATGCAATCGTGATCGCGTCCGCCTTCGCGTACTCGGCTTCTTCGCGGTCTATCATGCGCGGATCGCAAGCCTGGAAGGAAAATCCCCAGCGCGCATACTCGTCATTCAGGATCGAGTCCTGATAGCGAATGTGCGAAGATCCGCGGTCGCATAGATATTTACCGCCACGGCCTTGCACAACAGATCCTGTTTTCAGCCCTGAACCGGAGAGCGCAACGAAGGCATCGCATTCCTCGATCTGTTTCGCAATCCAGTTGTCGAAGAGACGGAAGTTGGCATATTGCAGATTGCGCGAAAGCGACACCGGCAACTGCCGAAAGCGCCCCGCAACCATAAGCGGAGGCTGTATCCAGGGAAAACGGCGTACCTTGTCCGAGGGCAAGCCCTCGCGCTGCAGACGCTTCCACGGAAAAGTGGAATAAATCCTTTTCAGGTATCCACGGGATTCAAGTTCCCGCGCCAGGTCGAAGTGATGGAATACACCGTTGACGGCTTGCACAACTTGCATAAGGGATGGGGGCTCCAGGCTGGTGAGTCGATTTTACATGAAGCCCACGGATCATTTGACGAATGGGGCCGCGCATACTGCAGCCCGTGTGCGGCCCCGCGAGCCGTCTCGTGTCAGCTCTGCCATAACAAACTTGACTCGTAAGACGGCCCGCTTCGCCTTCTACATTCCTGGCCTCGGACCACCGTGCAGGAATGCGTCATATCCATGACGGAAACCCTGGCGATAGTCTTCAAACGCCGGAGGCGGCACTGGTGGCCTCCGGAAACGTGGATGACGTGCCGGGTCAGGAGGGAGTCCTGCGCTGGCGTCACGTCGCGCGGCCTGAAATCCATCGTGGTAGCCCTGAGCGGCAATCTGGCTGTATGCCGGCGGCGGAGGAGGATAGTAGACCGGTTTGGGATGGGAGCATCCTGCCAGGACAAGTGGCAGCAGGAGAAGAGAAAAGCGAAGACATCGAGTCATTACATATCTGCCTGTGAGTTGGATTTATCTTTCACCGTTGAACATAAAGACCCTGACCTGCATAAAAGTTGCGGGCCCCGGATAATCAGGGCGAATAAAACATGATTGACAGTTAATCGGAATCCGATATATTGTTTTCCGAATAATGCTGATCGCTGATTCCTTAACCAAGCTGTATCGAGGCGTAGACGCCGTTAGGAACGTTAGTTTCACGGTGGATGCAGGCGAGATCGTGGGCTTTCTTGGGCCGAATGGTGCAGGGAAGTCCACGACCGTGAAGATGATCACCGGGGTGGTTCGTCCTACCAGCGGCCGTGTGCAGTTTCGAGGGCATTCCATCTTCGACGATCTCAATGCATTCCGCACACTTCTTGGATACGTGCCGGAGGAAGCCCATCTATACACGCATCTGTCAGGATTCGAGCATCTACGGCTTATAGGCAGGCTCCGCGAGATGCCGGAAGCAATCGTAACCCGAAGGTCGATGCTCTTTCTGGAAAGGCTGGGCATTGCGTCGTTTGCCCATGTGGCCATCTCGAACTACTCGAAGGGCATGAAGCAGCGAGTTTTGCTGGCATCCGCACTTCTGCACGACCCGCAACTGATCGTGCTCGACGAACCTCTTTCCGGGCTTGACGTCACTACCGCTCGCCTCTTCCGCGACATCCTGCTGGAGCTTGCAGCGGAGGGAAAGTCGATCCTTTACATCTCTCATGTCCTCGAAGTTGTAGAGAAGATCTGCGACCGCGTCGTCATTCTCGCGAGCGGGATGGTGAGCGCCCAGGGAAGTCCGGCAGCGTTATGCGCAGACTTTAACGCCAGAGATCTGCAGGAAGTATTTGCAATAACCGCCGGCGAGCCGGACACCCGCTCTCTGGCACGCTCTATCGTGGAGACCATGCATGAGCAGGCCTAGCCGGAAATCGCGTAACAGCTTCACTGTACTGGTTCTGCATCTACTCGGCTCGTTCGTTGGCGGTGATCTCGCCACCATGAGGCTGCTGCAGTTGTCAGTTGCGCTGGTGTTGCCGCCATTGCTTTACGTGCTGTTTGCGTTGCCGTCATACAGCGGTCTTATGCCCATGTTCAAGCTGAGGCCGATGCGAATGCAGGTTGGCGATCATTTTGTGCTCATCACCTACGCATTTAGCGTATGTGGCCTTGCAACGCTACTGGCCTGGGAGAGATTTTTCCCGACGATTCAGGATCTGCGCATCATCGGCATACTGCCCATCACGCGGAAGCGATTGTTTGTGGCTCGCCTCTGTGCATCGGTGATCTTTCTGGCCCTGCTTCTCATCGTTCCAAACACCTTTCCGGGTTTGCTGCTCGCGGGCGGAGCCGGCTCGAAACACCCTTTCCTGCAGCTTGTGGCTCATGCTTTCTCGCTCACACTCGCCGGCCTCTTTGCTTCCTCTTTTGTGCTGATCCTTCTTGTGTTGAGCCGTATCCATGCCTTACTGGAGGCTTGCATGCAGGCCTTTCTGACGGCGGCTTATATCTTTATGCTTCTATTCAGCCCCGTTTTGTCGGTTCAAGCGATGGACTTCATCCATTCGCCATCCACAATCAGTCGCTGGCTGCCGCAGGTGTGGTTCACAGCACTTTACGAGGCAGTCTGGCAGGCTGGGAAAGCCGCCGGTTCTACATCGACGCTGGCACGAATCGGCGTGATTGCGACTGCACTTTCGATTGCGTTTGCCCTCCTGCTTTATCCAATCGCTTATTGGTATCAGGAGCGCAGACTCATGGAAGGGAGGGAGGCAATTCCATTGCATAGCGGCCGGTTTTTCGTCATGCCGGAGCGCATATGGCGCATGTTCCTTCCTCGGCCGCAGCAGCGTGCCGGCTTTGCCCTCGCAGCTACCACGATCCTGCGTGTACGGGCATTCAGAGCATGCATCATTCTGATGCTCAGCGCTGCCGCTGCACTGGCCTGCTCGTTTCACCGCCAGGGAACCTTGCTGCCTGAGGCGCCGATGCTCGGGATACTCTCCGTATGCCTGATGGCCACCGGCGTCTTAGCCATCTTTGCGTCGCAGTACCAGCCGCGTGCCGCCTGGATATTTGAAACATCAACCGATGAAGCACGCCATGGAGTCTTCCAGGGAGCGCGTTTCCTGCTGGTTATGGCGACACAGTCCGGCGCAGTCTTCAATCTGGTTCTGCTCCTTTGCGTGAGCCGATTTCATTTTGCAATGGGGCTTATAGCCGCATTTGGACTGGTCCCGCCAGCCGCTTTCCTGGCTGCGCATTTCCTGTTCCACCACAACGAGTTCGTTCCGTTCACTCAGGAACGCCTGCTTCGTCAACAAACGCTTCTCAGGCTGCTGATGCTTCTGGTCATCTTGATGCCGCTAGGCATTGCCGCTTTGCATCGTTGGCGCATTGCGATCGTATTCATAGTTGTTATAGCCCTCTATATCTTCCATTCCCGGTTTGACGTCGGATACGAAGATATTCCCGAGCAGGAAGGACCTCAACGGCTGAATCTGGACGGCATGAGTCTCTGACTGTAGGAAAATAGTCAGAGAGGAAGATAATGATCATTCGTCCGGCAATGGAAGCCGATATGCCCGAAATCACTGAGATTTACAACGACGTCATTCGTACTTCGACTGCAATCTATCGTGACGATCCTGCCACTCTCGAAGAACGGGTGCAATGGTTCCGCGTACAGCAGGAAAAGGGCTATGCAGTGATCGTTGCCGAAGAGGAAGGGGACATCACGGGTTTTGCTTCATATGGTGACTTTCGCGCCTGGCCCGGCTATCGTTTCACCGTGGAGGGAACTATCCATCTGGGTGAAAAATCAAGACGCCAGGGAACCGGGACGCAATTGCTGGACGCATTGACTGCGCATGCGCGAGCTGCAGGGAAGCATGTTCTCATGGCGGGTGTCGACTCTGAGAATGTCGCGTCGCGGCGGTTTCTTGAAAAGCACGGCGCTGAACAGACCGGACATCTGAAAGAAGTTGGCTACAAGTTCGGACGGTATCTTGATCTTGTCTTCTATCAGTTCAGGCTGTCTTCGCCTGAATAAGCTTTATCGCAGCGAGGGCTCGAGTAGGAGCGTTGACAGAAGCAATGTTCGGGTCGTCATCGGATCTTCAGACCGGAGAGCCCAATAAATTCCCGGTGGTCAACTACAACCAACCCCACCGGGATAAAAGATAACAACATCTCTGCCAGTGGCAAGCGATCTTCTCGCCTCAGGCTGTCGATTTTCAGCAGGCCGCAGAGTAGTGCAAGCAGCAGGAACAACATACCGACAATCGCTCCGGGAACCGGCAAGGAAAGCAAGTGGCCACACCGCTCTCCCGGCGCCGAGAAACCAAGCATGATCACGATCTGCAGAAAATCGATGAGCAGGGAAGATGATGCGAAGAAGAAGCGCTCATAGCAGAAATGTGAGTGTCGCTTCGTAAAGCGAACGCCTGTAACTATCTACTCACATCTGCCTACTCTCTCAGCACGTATGTTCCGAACCGTTGTTCGGTAAAACCGAAGGTTCTCTTACAATGAGAGAATGGAATTGCGGCATCTTCGATATTTTCTATCGGTCGCGGAGAACGGCGGCATAGGAGTGAGCGCACGCCGATTACATATTTCTCCTTCAGCGATCAGCGAAACGATTCGCGACCTCGAAGAGGAACTGGGCGTCAATCTTTTCGAGCGGAAAAACCGGCGGATGCTTTTGAGTGATGCCGGGACCTCATTCCTGCAGGATGCCAGGGCCACGCTGGCGCTCGCGGACAAAGCCGTTGACAATGTCAGGCGCTTCAATCTGGGCGAGAGCGGAACGTTGACCATCGGTTTCTTTGCGGGCGGCTTCGGTTCCTTCGCGCCGAAACTGATCGGCCGGTTTCGGCGCAAGTTTAAGGACGTGAAGATTTCGTTGATCGAGATGGTGCCGAGTCTTCAGATGAAAGCCTTGCAGGCGGGCACCATTGACATCGGCTTCACGCGTCCCTTTTCCGGCCCGCATTCTCTATCGCTGCGATCCGAGCATTTTCAAACGGAACGGCTTTATGCGGTGCTTCCACGCAAACACCGGCTTGCTCAGAAAAAAGAGATTCACATCAAAGAACTGGCGAACGACGTATTTGTGTTGAACGACCGCAGGTACTCGCCTGCTATCTTCGATCGCATTATCGAGTTGTGCGCGAAGGCCAGGTTCTCGCCGACCATCGCTGCAACTTCCAGCGTGGCCTCGGGAGTCGTTGCGCTGGTGGAGGCTGGCGAGGGAATAGCCATCCTGTCGGAGGCCGTTCGCACGCTAAGCAGCAGCCTCAGTTTTGTTCCGATCAGTGACAGTGCCGCGAAGATCGATATTGTCGTCGCCTGGTCGCCGCAACGTGAAACAGCTGTGCTCCGATCCTTTCTCGAGCACATCCGCAGCAGCAGGCGGGCAAAGCAGTAGACATCCCTTTAGGTATTCAACACGGCAGCCCGCTGTTTCGAGCGGAGATAACGTCGTAGCGGAAGGTCATAAAACTTCATTACCAGGTACGCAAATCCGACCATGGTGATAACGCCGCACGTCACAACGACTGCCAGGTGCGTCATGTCGGGCTTGTAGGTCGAATAATAGTTTCCAAAGATCCAGATCACAGCGTAGTGCGTCATATACAGCGGGTAAGACATGTCTCCGGCAAATGTACAAAGCTTCTCCGACAGTGGAGTCAGTTTTGCACCGGCCCCGAGCGCGACAAGCAGCGGAAAGTAAAACAGGACAACCACCGCTTCACGTATCCAGCCGTGTTTCACATAAGGCATGACAAAAGCGAGCAGAAGAAGAATGGACAGGACTCCGAATCCAAGCCGCGAACGAATGATCCAGCGCGAGCGATAGACGAGAAGGCCTGCGAGAAAGGAATAGGCCACGCGCGCGCCTCCATCCCAGAAGTTGCGCCCGCTCCACCCACCCGATAAGGCGCCGGAGTGATAGCCCACCAGGCAAAGCGTGATAGCAGCGACGGCGGTCAATAACGCAAGCCATTGTTTGTTGATGCGGACGAGCACAATCGCAAAGACGATGTTTGCAATGTACTCCCAGAAAAGCGACCAGGCCGGGGCGTTCAGGCTGAAGTTATTAAAGCCGCGTTCCTGCATCGCGGGATAGGGAATCATGAGAATCGAGGCAAGGAACATCAGAACTACTTTTCCGGTGCTGTAGCCGGGCGGCCCCTTCACAAACGGATCCGCAAAGAGGGCAATCAACCCCAGTACAGAGCCGAAGATCACCAACGGGTGTAGACGAATCAAGCGCGATGTGAAGAACTCCTTAAGCCCCATTCTGCGCACGCGATCGTCGTAAGCATACCCGACCACGAAACCGGAGAGGCAGAAGAAGAAATCTACAGCCAGGAAGCCATGCCCGATAAAGAGCTTGCTGTAGTTGTAGATTGCCATTTCCATGAAGTGGAAGGTTACAACGGCCAGGGCGGCCACTCCACGGAGCCCATCCAGGGCCTTAAAGTGCTGCTTCGTCTTCAGCAGTTCTGCAGCTGTGGCACCCGAATTGTCGATGGTCAACCTGGTCTCCTAAATGGCCCTGCAATTTTCCGCGCTTTCCGGAAACTCTGAGCTCGCATTCTCTGGTTGGAATGTGTTCAAGCTTACCAGCGCTGTTGCGTCGGAACCAGTGCGATCTTCATTCTGACTAAGAGGCTTTGCAGGATTATTTCCAGCCACGATTTGCAACGATGCCGACGGTTTCCTTTATCGTGTAGAGCCGGTCTGCTTGTAACCCGGCGATGGTCTGTCGTTTTCCATCGGGCCAGCGAATGGTGATATCGGCAACCGCTGCGTTGCCCAACCCAAAGTGCTGGCGGAAATCATTGCAGGAGACAAAGCTGGATTGGCTCAAGACCTCCTTCACCTGTTTCCGGCCTCCGGCAGCTACTTCGATGCGCGCTCCGATGCCGCTGCGGTTCGACACGGTACCCTCCGCCCTGATCTTGATCCAATGATTCTTACTGGCTACGTCGTTGCGAAAAAGGGAGGGCGGTTCGCCAAGGTTCACGACGAGCATATCGATGTCGCCATCATTGTCAAAGTCTCCAAATGCAACTCCTCTACTGGAATGTGGCTTGAGAATGGCACTCCCCGCTTCGTCGAAGAGCTCTTCGAAATGGCCCTGGCCGAGATTGCGATAGAGCAGAAGGGGACTCTTGTATGGCGCGTCAGGATACCGGCGCTCGAGTTCCGGATAGACGTGCCCGGTGGCAATGGCAATGTCCTGCCATCCATCATTGTCGAAATCCTCCAGTCCCGTTCCCCAGCAGACGAACCTGTTATCGACCGCCAGTCCGCTTGCGCGTGTCGCGTCTTCGAAACTCGCGCCGCCTAGGTTGCGATAGAGAACAGGAAGGTCTTCGGCAAAATTTGTTTTAAGGATGTCGAGACGGCCATCTCCATCGTAGTCACCGACCGCAACTCCCATGCCCGCTTGCTCCTGCCCATCATTGCTATAGGCCACACCGCGTATTGCACCCTCCTCGCTGAAGGTTCCGTCATGCTGATTCATAAAGAGCAGGGCCGGGCTCGAGTCGCACGCAACATAGATGTCCTGCCAGCCGTCGTCATCGAAGTCGGCAGCCACCACGGTAAGCCCGTAGTTGTTCCGCGCTTTAGAAATCCCTGAGGCTTCGCTCACATCAGTGAAGGTTCCGTTGCCGTTGTTGCGGTAGAGACTGTGTCTGCCGAATGGCAAACCGCGTGGGCCGCAGTTAACAGGCATGTTCATGAAGTAACAATAAGGCTTGTCGCCGGGTAGGGGAGTCTTGCCTTCTTCGACAACAGCGTAATTGGATACGAAGAGGTCGAGGTTCCCATCGCGGTTGTAGTCCAGAAAGGTACATCCTGCACCGTAACGATTTGCAACGTTCAGCAATCCGGCGTCACGTGTTACATCGGAAAAGGTTCCATTGCCGTTATTGCGATAGAGAACATTCTGTCCCCAGTAAGAGAGAAAGATATCGTCAAAACCGTCATTGTTATAGTCGCCAACACACACACCGCAGGCCCAGCCTTTTTTAGTGAGCCCCGCTTCAAGGGTCACGTCTCTAAAAGTGCCATCGCGATTGTTGCGATAAAGGCGATTGGTTATACCCGGCTCTGGTGTGGAGAAGCTGCTTCCACCCAGGACCAGGATGTCGATCCATCCATCATTGTCGTAGTCAAGGAAAGCGCATCCGCAGCCAACTGATTCAACAACATATTTCTTCGATTCGGATGAGCCGTACCACACAGGATTAGCGATGCCAGCGCCACGGGCTGTATCCACGAAAGCCGCACCGTATGGAATACCCGATCGCTTGCCCCTGGGAAGCGTCGCGCCCCTGTGCGGTGTGATGCCCTGGCCCAGCGCTGCCGCCGCAGTGACGCTCAATGTAGCCGATAAAAAGCTTCGCCGTGATTGTCGCATCCCTCTTCCAGTCGCGGTGGTGAAACGCGCTTAACGTTTCCGGTGGCAAGGTTAACATGCGCGTTAAGTAACGCGTGTGACCTCCTCATTACACGCAGAAGATTACTTTTTGTTCCCTTGACATACTTCATCCTGCGGAGCAATGTTATGGGTCTCGATTTAGTAGAAGAGCTAAGTTTCGCTATCCAGGACCGATAGCGGGGAAGACGAGGTTACAGGTGTGAGACCCTCCGTGGGACATCTTGTCGCATCGTTTTTGCGTACCGGTCGGGTACGAGATTTATGGATTATTCCGTTGTCGTTGCTGACGTTCGTCTGTGTCTGGGGACAACAGTCATCAGAACCGCAGGCGGCTCGCCAGGCGATGGAGGACAAGAATTACACGGCCGCGGAACGAATTTATCGCAAGGTGCTGGCTGAGAATCCATCGTCTGCTGAAGTGCTGACAGATCTGGGTCTCAGCCTGCAGATGCAGGGGCGATCTGCCGAGGCGATGCAGGATTACAACATCGCTCTGAAACAAAGGTACGTCCCCGAAACCTACGCGCTCCTGGCACAGGAAAAGTGCCGCATGGGGGAACTCGCGAGCCTGCGGCCTATGCTGGAAAAAATCTACCGGGAAGAGCAGGAGAACATCAGGGTAATTTCTGCTGTTGCTCCCTGCTATCTCGACATCGATGAGCCAATCGAGTCGGCGATTGTCTACCGCGTGCTTCTCGACAGTAAACAGTACCCACCCGACCTCGCCATGGTTCAACTAGCCAAGTCGTACATTCGAACCGGACAATTCTTCGCGGCGAAGTTGAGCAAGTCACCGGATGGTCAAGCATTCCTTGCGGCATTGCGACAGGCGCCGGATGCAGGTTCAGAGGGCGCTCGCAGTGCATTTCCTCTGGCGAAGCGGACTTCAGCGCACTTCCGTTCCGGCCTCGACTGGAAGCAGGCACTCGCTGTATGGCGCCGTTATCCGCAGGATGCCGCGTTGCTCTATCTGCTCGCAGTGCTTTCCGCGGAAGAGGGCATGCGGCAGATTCAACAATGTGAAGAACAGTTTCCGTCGTCACCCTATCTGGAACAGTTCTACGCCGACGTTCTGGCGGATCAAGGACATGCTGACGAAGCCGTGGCTGAGTACGAGGAGTTGATTCGCCAACATCCAGATCTATCTGATATCCACTACAATCTGGGGCTGCTTCATGAGAAGAGAGGAGAATGGCCAGCCGCAGCTGACGCATTCCGCGGTCAGCTGGCAGCGTATCCAGCGGATGAACGTGCGGCAGCACATCTGAGCACCTGCATGTTGCAGATGGAGCAGTATGCGGCGCTGCGTGATTTTCTGGAGCCAAGGGTTCGTGCAAGCGCGCCTCCTCAGTGGGCGAGTGTGAACCTGGCTGAAGCTGAGCAGAAGCTCGGCCATCGCGACGAGGCCATCCGCATCCTTGTGGCCGCGGAGCAATACCCGAATACTGACAAGCTTGTGCACTACCGGTTGATGCATCTTTACACGTTGTCTGGCCGTCCGGCCGATGCGAAGCGTGAATACGCGCTCTTTCAGGCTGCGACAGGGCAGTAAGCAGATGTTCGTTGCTTCATGTGTTCTTACCGGGAGAACAGGAAGGTGGTTTCCTCGGTTAAGAACGCTGCATTCTATAAAACCTGTCTTGTGTCCTCGTATGACTTAACGTTCAGGGCCCCTTTACGTTGCAAGGCTTATCGGAGGCACTATGGAAAATTGCGAAAGAGGTCAATCAGGGCGCTTCATCGCGCACATCCTGTTCATTCTGTATCTGCTTTGGTCTTGTCCCGTTTTGTTACGGGCGCAGTCGACCTATGGCTCGCTAACCGGCGCGGTAACAGATTCGAGCGGAGCAGCGGTAGCAGGTGCAAGCGTCACGCTCATCAACACAGCCACTGCAGAGAAACAAACACAGACCACCTCTGAGGGTGGTCTTTATTCGTTTGTAAATCTCAACTCGGGCGACTACCGCCTGGAGATTGAAAAGCAGGGATTCAAACACGTAAACCGTGAGAATGTGGTCATACAGGTTCAGCAAACAACGCGTCTGGATGTAAGCCTGACGGTAGGACGCGCCACCGAAACCGTTACCGTGACATCCGAAGTTCCGCTGCTGCAGTCAGAAACATCATCGTTAGGTCAGGTTGTTGAAGAGCGCAACGCCAATGAGCTTCCACTGAACGGGAGAAATGTGTTCAGCCTGGTCGAGGTCGCGCCTTCGGTGGTCATGCAGGGGCAGGCCGGCGCTACAGCAACCGGCCAGAATCCTTTCTCTTGGGGTAACTTCCAGATAGGGGGAGCCTTCGCAAATCAAAGCGCGGAATATCTTGACGGCCAACCGCTTAACATTGGTTACATCAATCTTCCCATCCTGATCCCAACACAGGACTCCATCGGGGAATTCAAAGTCCAGACGAATAACATAGGCCCGGAATGGGGGAAAGTCGCGGGGGGCGTGCTGAACCTGAGTACGAAGTCAGGAAGCAACACGTTTCACGGAGAAGTCTATGAGTACATTCGCAACAAGGTACTCAATGCGAATGACTGGTTCTCGAACAACAGCGGTCTCGCCCGGCCCCCATTTACGCAGAACCAGTTCGGCGGCAATATTGGCGGACGAGTCTTCACTGACAGAACATTCTTTTTCTACAGCTATGAAGGCTTCCGCCTACGCCAGGGGCTTACCTTCACCTCCACCGTTCCAACTGCGGCAGAGCAGGCAGGAGACCTTAGTGCGCTGGCAGCTGCTTCCGGGGTTCCGCAACTGATCGACCCCTGTGGTGGTGCACCTACCTGCACGACTTACACCCCCGTGCCTTTTGCCGGCAACGTCATTCCCACATCGCGTATCAGTCCAACGGCAAAAGCGCTTCTCGATCTATGGCCGGCCCCGACCAATGCCAATATATTGAATAACTATGTAACCAACTATGGCGCTGGTGGCAATCAGAACCAGAACCTTTTCCGTGCCGACCAGAAGATTACCGACGCACAGCATCTGTTTGTGCGCTTCAGTCAGTGGAACAACCTGAATCTTCCGGCCGATCCGCTCGGCACAGGTCTGTGCGTCGATCGCTGCACGGAGACGATGACGTCGAAGAGCATAGCTATCGGTTACAACCGTGTCTTTACGCCGAACTTTATCGGCAATCTCGATGTGTCGGCAAGCCGCTTCAATTACCTGCGCACCCCGAAAAACTCGGGCTTCGATTTCACGAAGATAGGCTGGCCCGCATCGTTCAATGCGCAGATCCCATCATCCCTCAGAACCCCGCCTACACCGGACGTGCTTGGGATGTCTGACAACGCAATGTCCACGCAAGGGCAAAGCTACATCGTGGATCACGATACCCAGTACTGGATTTCTCCATACGTCACGCTGGTGCGCGGGCGGCACACCATTCAGCTCGGCTTCCAGTATGAGATAACGCTGGATAACTATGCCCAGAGCAACATCGTGAGTGGTTCGCTTGGATTCAACGGGTCCTACACGCAAGACTACGACACCGGAACCAATCCAAATCAGAACTCGCTGGCCTTTGCAGACTTCCTGCTGGGGTGGGCGCAGAATCCGAGCAATATCGGCAACCATTTCTTCGGCGATGCCGTGATTCCGAACCTCGTCGCGGGTAAACAGAATGTCTACGCGGTATACGGAAACGATACCTACAAGATCACAAATAAGCTCACGTTCAACCTCGGGCTCCGCTATGAGTACCAGACGCCGTGGACGGAGCGATTTGACCGGCAGTCCTACTTCGATCCCAATGCCGTCAATCAACTGGCGACGGCTGGTTCAGGCTCTACGGTGCGGGGGGCAATCGAACTCGTTGCAACGAAGGGCGGACGCGGCAGCCGGTATAACCTGAACCCGAACTATGAAGCCCTGGCCCCGCGTGTGGGCTTCGCTTATAGTGTCGATCCGAACACCGTCGTTCGCGGTGGCTACGGCTTGTTCTGGATTCCTCTTGACGCGAATTGGGCCACGAACCCATTGAATGATCCTGTCAATTCAATTCAGACGCAATACACGGGTAACAACGGCAATGTAAGGGTGCCGACGAACACCATCGCTACACCTTGGCCAGCCTTTATCCAGCCGCCAGGCCGCGACCCTTCGTTCGCGCAGGCTCTTGAAGGGCAAACCATTTCAGGTGTGGATATTCCACAGTACAACTACGGATACATGCAGCAGTGGAACTTCGATATCCAGCGCACTCTCCCCTTCGGTTTCTTCGCGGACATCGCATACGCCGCGAATAAGGGTACCCATCTGCCCCAGTACACACAGCAGGTAGACCAGCTGGACGATAAGTATCTGGCGCAGGCCGCAGCCCAGGCCGCTGCAGGGCAGACAGTGACGATCGCCCAGCAGGTGCCGAATCCCTTTGCAAGCAGTTCGTATCCCGGCAGCGCTTTGTCGTCTCCCACCATTAACGAGGGGCAGTTGCTTCGCCGCTTCCCGCAGTACAACGGCGTTCAGTATGCAGGACAGGGAAGTTTTGGGAGCATTTATCACTCGCTGCAGGCTAGCCTGCAAAAACGCTTCAAGGGAGGCGGCACACTGCTGGCGGCTTACACATGGTCCAAGCTTCTCAGCAATACGGACACGATCACTTCGTGGCTTGAGACGGGGGGCACCGGAGCGATTCAGGACTGGAATAACCTCCGCGCCGAGAAATCCCTGTCCTCGCAGGATGTTCCACAGCACCTCATCGTCAGCTATGTTCTCGATCTGCCATTTGGCAAAGATCAGAGATATCTCAGCGGCTTGCCACGCGTTGCCGATAAGTTCGTCGGCGGATGGGGCGTCGATGGAGTGACCTCGCTCCTCAGTGGTTTTCCCGTTAACATCGGGGCGGCAACCAGTAACGGAGTGGGAACCTACGGTGCCGGTCTGCGTCCGAATGTAGTCACCGGATGCAGGAAAGCGAACAGCGGCAGTGCCGACGCCCGCGTTCACGATGGACTGGCTGGTGGCGATGGCTGGATCAACTCTACATGCTTCACGCAGCCTTCGGCCTATACCTTCGGGAACGAACCACGCGTAGATCCGACCCTCCGGGCTCAGGGCATAGACAACTGGGACTTCGCCGTTTTCAAGCACACCAAGTTTGGACCGGGAGAGAAATTGGGATTCGAGTTTCGAACCGAATTTTTCAACCTCTTTAATCACGTCCAGTTCGCTCCGCCCGCAGGCTCCGCCGGTGCTTCATCCTTCGGGCAGATCACCAGCCAGTTAAACAATCCGCGCCTGATTCAATTTGCAGGCAAGGTCGTTTTCTAGAGGATCTTTTGCAGTCATGAGGGAATTGGCTCTTCGAAAGACGGGGAGCCATGTCCCTCGCAGACAGTTCCTTTGCAGTGCATATGCAAGAAGTCTCCTAGTGTGAACCGCTTTTACTTCTCATGCACTGGCTGTGAATCCGGTTTTGTAGTTTAAGAAAAGTGTCGCAACTGACACATAAGTAGACGCTTAAGCGCTCTCCGCAGGCGGCAGGCGGAGTCATTCCGTCTGCGGTTCAGTTTGGTCGTCCACGTGCTAAAAAGCAGCCGGAAACAGCAGGGTCTCAATCAGAATCCCTGCTATTTACCTAATCGATTGTGGGTTACGAGCGGTTCTTCTGCGGGCTCGTCACGGGGAGCATCTTTGAGCGGCAAAACGATTCTCATCACCGGTGGAACTGGATTTCTTGGCAAGAGACTCGGACTCGCATTGAAATCCGACTATAAGGTTATTCTCGCGGGCCGCAACAATAAACTCGCAAAGCAGGCACAGGATTTCACCGGATGCAAAGCTGTGCCGCTCGATGTAACGAATATCGAATCGGTGCGCGACATCGTGGTGTCGGCTCGCCCGGATATCATCATCCACGCAGCGGCGACCAAGTTCGTCGACAATGCGGAACACCAGCCAATGGAGTGCATCGATGTAAACGTTCTCGGGTCACGAAACGTCGCGCGGGTCGCCATGGAACGCGGCGTGGAAACCGTGATCGGTGTCTCTACGGACAAGGCATCGCCTCCTGTGCGAAACACCTATGGCATGTCCAAGGCTCTTATGGAGCGAATCTTCTGCTCATGCGATCGCATGACTGTGACTAAGTTCGTATGTGTGCGATTCGGTAATGTCGTCTGGTCCACCGGTTCAGTCTTTCCCCTCTGGAGAAGCATGCACGAGAGGACTGGAGTGATCGGTACAACCGGCCCCGAGATGCGACGGATGTTTTTCACGGTAGATGAATCCGTTCAACTCGTTCTTGCAGCGTTAAAACACGCTGAGTGCTTTCAGGGCAAGGTTCTGTGCCGCAAGATGAAGGCTGCGCAGATCGAGGACATCCTCAGCGTCTGGTGTGGCCATAAAGGCGGCAGCTGGGAGAAGATCGCAGGACGTCCCGGCGAACGCGACGACGAATTCCTGGTCGGCGAAATCGAGATTCCTTATACCACTCAGCTGGAATTGGATGGCGTCACGCACTACCTGATCTCCTTCAATGAGAAGGCGGAAAAGCCGGTGTCCTATGGGCTATCGTCGGCCAACACCGACCGCCTCACGCATGCTGAGATCCTGGACTTGATTAGCAACCCACCACTCGAGGAGGCGTAGAGTATGGCGCGCATCCGGCACGCACTCATCATGGCAGCGGGGCGCGGCGCACGTATGATGCCGTTGACCGCTGTTATTCCGAAACCGATGGCGCCATTCCTGGGGTCGACTCTCATCGCCGATGGCATCCGCCGGATTCGCAAGCATGTCGATGTAATTCATATCACTGTCGGTTACAAAGGGCCGAAGCTCGCCGAGCACGTAATCGAACTGGGTGTCGACTGTGTCTACAACACCAGCGGCAAGGGCAACGCCTGGTGGATCTACAACACAATGCTCAAGTATCTGGACGAGCCACTTCTCGTATTGACCTGCGACAACGTTGTCGATCTCGATCTTGAACAGCTGGAGCGGGAATACGCCAGGCACAACAGCCCCGCATGCATGGTGGTTCCCGTTGCCCCCGTTCCCGGATTGGAAGGAGACTACATATTTCACGAGAAGGATATTGTCACCCGGCTGGACCGGCATGTCCCATCTGACAGGTACTGCTCCGGAATCCAGGTGCTGAACCCCACGGTAATCAATCGCATCACTGAACGCCAGGAAGACTTCTACGCTGTCTGGCAGCAGCTCATCTCCGATCGCCAAGTCTGTTGTTCATCCATCTATCCCAAGCGCTGGTTTGCCGTGGACACCTTCGAACAGCTCTCGTCCATCAATGAAATGGCAATGACGTACGTGTCGTAATTGAACAGGTATTCGAACGAAAGTTGGCCTCGACATGCAGGAGCCGGCAGTATCTGTAGTCATTCTTACCCACAACCGCAAGGATCTTTTGCGCCAGTCATTAAGCAGTTGCCTCAAGCTGACCTGGCCCGAGCTGGAGATCATCATTGTCGACAATGTCTCGACTGACGGAACCATCGAGATGCTCGAAGAGGAGTTCGGATCGCAGGTGCGCGTCATCCGCCGAACAGTGGATTCTCCTACCGCCGGCCGGAACGAAGGGTTTCGCTCCGCGAAGGGAGAATTCATTCTTTCCCTGGACAACGACATGGTCGTCCTGGATCCCGAAAGCATACAAAAGGCCGTAGCTCTCTTTCAGCAATTCCCAAGGGTCGGGCTCCTCACGCTGCGGATCTCAGGAGTAGAGGACCCGAGCAGTCCACTCCGCGAGCACTGGTGGCATCCGGTTCCTTTCGAAAGCGGAAAAGATCATTTCTGCTACACCGACTACTTCAGCGAAGGCGCGCTGTTTTTAAGAGCCTCGACCTTCCGCGATACCGGCGGTTACGACGACGACTATTTCGCCTGCTTCGAGAGTGTGGATCTTGCATTTCGCATTCTGCAGGCTGGATACGACATCCTCTATGTGCCAACCATTGGAACAGTGGAGCTGCACGTAAGCCGGCACGAGAGAAAGACTCGCAGCCAGCGCAACTACTATTTTCTGCGAAACAAGATCTGGACAGCCTGGAAGAACTGCACGTTGCTACGCGCGATCGGCTTTATTGGACCGCGTGTTTTGAAAGATGGCATGCTGTCGATGCAGAATGGCTGGTTCGATCTGTGGTTTCGTGCCGTAAGCGAGGGAATCGCCGCTCCATCTGTAATCCGCCGCAAGCGAAAACCACTGCCTTCATCCACGTGGAAGCGCATTCAGCAGATACGCGAAGGCCACACGTGGGAACTGGACAGAACATCTTCAGTAGCGCTGCAATCGGAGTTGCTCATTCCTGCCGAGACGACATTGGGTTCTGTCGGCTCTTAAGCGAAGAGCCGGAAGAAAACCGGATGAGTTCGACATCCGAAGTTGCAATCAGACTCTTCGTCCCGGCCTCGGTGGCGAATTCATTCATGCAGATCGATGCTTCAAGGAAAGGGCGTTTACACTTCATGCGGATGCTCGAGCAAGGGCTGATCCAGCCGCGACCGCTATAAGACCGACGACCAGGCTGACTGCCACATAGAGCATCCCCACCCAGAATGCACCGTGGGTGAAGTCCATCCACGTCTCCCATTCGAAGGTGGAGAAGGTTGAATAGCCACCTACGAATCCAACCGGAATGAGAAAGCGCCATGCTGGATTAATGTCGGTATGACGGTTCAGGAATTCAACGGAGAACCCAATGATGAGACACGCACTGATGTTGATGAAAAGCGTGCCCACGGGGAAACGTGGGCCGAATCGTTGCGCCGCCTGCGCTCCAATGAAATACCGCAGCATAGAGCCGATAGCCCCGCCGATTGCAATCAATAGGTATCGGTGCAAGTTACTCTCCTCCGGTTAGCGGCGTCGCAGCCATGTTTTGCAACTCAAGAATATCCTCTGCTGTATGTGCTTCCGGGAGATACGAATCCACGATTCGCCGTCCCGGCATCTGCCATGACCCAGCGGAAGATTCGAAGAGCGGTGCGGCCTCATCGGGCATTTCGCCAGCCCCGCACATTTCACAGGGGCGCATCAACAGATAGTTCTGCATGCGTGCTTACCTTTTTCTTGTGCAGGAGTAAAAACAGACACTCCTACACGAATGTGTAGGAGTCATTAGCGTCCCTTGCGGACGCGGTTAGGGCGAACTCCATCGCCCACAGCAGAAAGACATGCTTTGCTGAAAGGATGCAGCCCGCAGATGGCAGGATGCTTGACGCAAAAGCACAGCTCAGTTATAGCTTAGAACATACCTTTTCGGTGATGGATTCCACCGTTAACCGCACGTGGGTATACCCACGCATGCTGATGACTCCTACAACTCTGTAGGAGGCACTTTGCCCGAAATCTCGATTCGAAAGTCTTTCCAGGAACAGTTCCGGCTGCTCGTTGAGCTCGTGCGCTGGATTCCTGTCGCATCTCTGGCCGGTGTCATGGGAGGCGCTGCCTCTGCAGTCCTTCTCGCGTCGCTTACGTTAGCGACTGCACTTCGCGAACGCCATGTCTGGCTCGTCTTCTTCCTCGCTCCAGCAGGCTGGCTTGTTGGCCTGATGTACAGGCACTTCGGCAAGTCCGTTGAAGGCGGAAACAACCTCATCCTTGAGCAGGTCCACGATCCGCAGGACGTTATTCCTGTACGCATGACGCCGCTCATTCTGATCGGTACCTTCGTCAGCCACCTCTTCGGTGGTTCAGCCGGACGCGAAGGAACCGCGATTCAAACCGGCGCTTCTCTTGCCGATCAGATGACCCGGCCACTGCGCATGTCTCCAAGGGATCGCCGGCTGCTCCTCATGGCTGGCATCAGTGCAGGATTTGGATCCGTCTTTGGTGTGCCTATTGCCGGAGCAGTATTTGGCATCGAAGTCCTCGCCATCGGCAAGCTTAGTTATGACGCGATCGCTCCATGTTTTCTCTCCAGCTTCATCGGAGATCTCACCACTCGCTACATCGCGCGCTATCTTCCGGGCGTACATCACGCCACCTATCGAGTGAGCGATATCGCTCCCATGAGCCTTGCAACGATCCTTTACGCCGGCCTCGCTGGCATCGCATTCGGACTTGTGGGGATGGGATTCGCAAAGCTGACACATACTATCTCGCACACTGCCCGAAGATTCATTTCGCGCTCCGAACTGAGGCCTTTCGCTGGGGGCGCCATCGTCACCTGCGCGGTCTTCGGTTTCGGTGTTTCCCATACAGCGAAGTACATCGGCCTGGGCCTGCCTACGATTGCCGCAGCCTTCGAGAGCAAGCTGCCGTTCTACGATTTCATCTGCAAGTTTCTCTTTACCTCGGTCACGCTGGGGACTGGCTTCAAGGGCGGGGAAGTCACGCCACTCTTTTACATCGGCTCAACGCTCGGTAATGCGTTATCCCAGGTCCTGCCCCTGTCTCCCTCTTTGCTTGCCGGGATGGGACTGGTCGCAGTCTTCGCCGGCGCAGCAAATACTCCTCTGGCCTCGACATTCATGGCATTCGAGCTATTTGGTGCGGAAGCGGGAGCCTATGCCGGCATCGCTTGTGTCGTGAGCTATCTTTTTTCCGGACATGCAGGCATTTACAACGCTCAACGGGTTGGAAAGAGCAAGCACATCGCCGCCGCCGCCGAAGAAGGTTTGTCTCTCGCTCTGGTCGCGAAATTACGGCAGGGTCCACAGGATACTTTCGTTGATGACCTCAATGTGTATGGCTATCTGGAGGGCAGTGATATGGAACACCTCAGCGTGTTGCGACTCTACTTTTCGGCTTCTGAAATGCGCCGTGCCGATTCCTGGTGGAGGCGGTTGGCTCCGCAATCTCTCGGCAGTTACCTGTTGCATCAGGCAAAGGAGCACGGTATTGAGCAGGCGCTGCTGCATCGCGTCATCGGTGGATATCTCAAGAATCAGGATCTGGCCCTCGATACCGGAGAAATTCCACCCTCGCGTCTCCCCCAGTGCCTCGAGCTCGTGGGCGGCGAAGAGGATCTGCAATCCTTCCTGAAGCACAATCGCGACCACCTTGGAAAAGTGCGCTCTGTCTTTCTCAGGGGCGAAGAAGCGCGGTATGAAGCAGAGATCGAACGTGAGGAGCTCGAAGAGGCGCTGAAGATCGAGCACGATCCGCATTTTGCGGATACAGACGAAGATTAGATACTAAAAACGACCCGTGAAACGATGGCGGGTGCTTCGAGCTTAGGCTCTTCAACAAGCAAGAGATCTACGATAGCGAACAATTCAAATCTGACCGAAACAGGGAAGGGATCGACGCATGCAGTGGAAGGGTAATTGTTGGTGTGGCCTGGTTGTACTCGGAATCATGTCGTCCTCGTTCAGCGCAAAAGCTCAGTCCGTGCCGGCTCCGGCCAGCAATCTGCCGCAAACCGTAACCCTACCCGCGCAGGAGGTCGACCGCATGCGGCATCAGCTTGCAGACTGGCCTAATCTCGGCCGTTATCGCGACGAAAACGCAACCCTGGCGCCTCCGGCGCAGGGAGAAGAGCGCGTTGTTTTCATGGGTGACTCGATCACTGACAACTGGGGCCGCCGCGCGGGGAAATTCTTTCCTGGAAAGCCATACGTGAATCGCGGCATCGGTGGGCAGACGACACCGCAGATGCTGATCCGCTTCCGGCAGGACGTAGTCGCTCTTCATCCAGCGGCCGTGATCATTCTCGCCGGTATCAACGACATTGCAGGCAATACAGGGCCGGAGACGATGTCTGACATCGAGAACAACTTTCGCTCCATGGTCGATATAGCGAAGCGCGAGCATATCCGCGTTATTCTTTCCTCGACTCTCCCAGCCTCGGCCCTTGGATGGCGGCCAGCTCTTAAACCCGCCGGCCAGGTGCGTGAGCTGAACGCATGGCTCCAGAACTACGCGCAGCAGGAGAATCTGGTCTATTGCAACTACTACCCGGCCCTGGAAGACGGCAATGGCGGCATGCGGCCTGAGCTCGCGATGGACAAGCTGGTTCATCCGAATGATGCAGGCTATGCGATTATGTCGCCAATCGCCGAAGCAGCCATCGAGAAGGCTCTCGCCGCGCCGAGGCCGTAAGCGTCAGGCCATCCGCGTTATCGGTTGAACGCAACCGATAACGCGTTCAGGCGGCTCGCCGCGCCGATTCAGCAGACCGGCGTAAGGCATCAATTGAAGGGAACTGACTGGTCGACGGGCTTCGATTTCATAAGCGTCCGATGTTTTCTCAGAAACACGATAAGCGCTCGGCGCAGGTACATTGCCAGGTAGGGCGTGACGACCGCCGCAACCATAAACCAGACAATGAGAGCATGCCACTCCCATAACCAGATGTCGTGCAGCATCCGCCATGGATGCTTGCTCAGATGGGCAAGCTGTTGGCGGTCCATGGGTAGCTTTCGTGAGTGGAACAGGTAAACACCGAGCTCAATGAAGGGAAGGAAAAGCAGCAGATGCAGTGGTGTCACTACATGGACGCCGATCAGTGAAGCGAGCCTGCTCAGGCCGAACATCCAGGCCAGAAGCACGACAAACAGAGTCGCCAGCCCGATCGATGGATTGATTCCGACAACCATACCCAGGGCCAGGCTCCATGCCAGCCGGCGCGGCGTAATGCCGCCACGCAGAACACGCAGCAATGGTCGAAGTAGATGGCAACGCAGCCATTCTCGAATCGATTCTGGCACCAGCACACTTGCTTGGACGCCGTCCGGCCATGTCGTGGCAAATGAAAACATTCAACAGCCGAAAGTCAGTTTCTGTGTCGAGCCATTGAGATTTCGTCGCGGCGGCAGCTGACCCAGTGCGATGATAAAATCTGCTCGTGAATAAGTTTAAGCCAAGTATTTACATGATTTTACAGGGTAAACTGAACGTAGCAGGTAAAGTAATTGCGCGCAGATCCAACCCTTCCACCCCGGTATGAAACGGGCGGACAGAACTTGATGCGGTCAGCTTCTTGTGCTAGTGAACCCTCAAGGGCAAGTAATGACCTCACTTGCCCTTAAGGGAAACGTGTATCGAGTGCCGGAGAGTTCAGCGAAAGACCGGCGTTAAGGTTTAGGAGTACCAAATGTCTGCGGCTGACGTTGCGGCCACCCGCCGGCCATCGACTTGTAAAGCATGACCGCGTCGGCAGCACTATCGAGGTGACTTGTTGCGTAAGCGTCTTCGGCCTGTAGTTCGACGCGCTGCGCGTCCAGCAGGTCAAGCAGCCCTGTCGCACCTTCCTTGTATCGGAGGCTCGCCAGGTCTGCAGCGCGCTTGCTGTCGAAGGCGGCCTGTCGAAGTGCGGCATCCTCCTCGCGCGAACGCGCGTATCTTACGAGCGCATTATCGACCTCTTCAAGCGCCAGCAGGACGGTTTGCTGATATTGAGCGAGTTGAGCGTCCCCATCGGCGCGACTCGCTGCGATGCGCGCCTTCACTCTGCCGCGGTCGAGGAAGGACCAGTCGATGTTAAGAGCCGCCAGGTTCGCGGGGCTGACGCCATCAAACGGCGAATCGGCATGGTACTCCATCATCCCCAGAAGTCCCGCGAAGTTCACACGTGGAAACAGGTCGGCTGTGTTGATGCCGATCTGCTCCGTAGCCGCGTGGAGACGCTCTTCTGATGCACTGATGTCCGGACGGCGCCGAACAAGATCGGCCGGTGTTCCAGGATCGATGCTCTCGGGAAGATCAGGCAGAGGCTTCTGCACATCGAGTTCGCTGACAAGTGTATCGGGAGACTTGCCACATAAAACCGCGAGCCGGTGTTCGTCGAGCGCGATGGCGGACTGCAGCGCAGGAATACGCGAGGTCGTGCTTTCATACAGCGCGCGAGCCCGGGCAGTATCGAACTGCGTTCCCCGGCCAGCGGAGTACGTAGCCTCCACCAGCTTCACCGTTCGCTGCTCGTTCTCCGCATTCTGTTGAGCCACCCGGAGACGTTCCTGCTGTCCGCGAAGGTCGATGTACGTCGAGGCCACCTCGCCCACAATCGCAACCTGCATGGCGGCAAGATCATTGCCGCTCGCAAGAAGCTGTTGATGCTGAGCCTCGATGTTATGGCGGATACGTCCATAGAAATCGAGCTCCCAGCTGGCATTGATGGTGGACGTGGAGTAGCGATTATTCCGTGGATATCCGAACGCCTGGTTTGCCGCCAGCTTCTGGCGGCCAACATCCTCGCTGGCCGTCACTGTCGGGTATCTGTCAAATTTGCTCAATCGCCAGAGGGCAGCTGCAGCGTCATAGTGAGCAAGTGCCGAGCGCAGATCGTTGTTGGCCGTCAGCGACTGCTCCACAAGACCGGTCAGCTCAGGATCATGGAAACTGCGCCAGAACTCCGGGTCATCTGGTGCTGCCTTTGCATCAGTGGACCCGGTCGCCTGCGGAGCAGTGAACTGAGCCGGCAGAGATGCATCCGGCCTTTTATAGTGGGGGCCAACTGAGCAGCCTATGCTGCCCAGAAGCACGACCGTTGCAAGCAGGACATTAGACATGCGCATGGTTGACCTCTGCCTCTTCTTCGAAGCTCTCTTCGTTGTGACCGTGAAGCGTCGCACCGCTCAACTTGCGCAGTGCCACGTAGAAAACCGGCGTCAGGAACAACCCGAACAGCGTGACCCCCAGCATTCCCGAAAAGACCGTAATGCCTGTCACCTTTCTGACCTCACTGCCCGCACCATGGCTGAGGAGCAAGGGAACTGAGCCGGCAATAAAAGCGATCGAGGTCATGATGATGGGACGAAGACGCAGGTGGCATGCTTCGAGAGCAGCCTCTATCGTTGTCCTGCCTTGCATCTCAAGCTCGCGAGCGAACTCCACGATCAGGATCGCGTTCTTGCAGGCGAGCCCCATCAGCACTACCAGACCAACCTGGACGAAGATATTGTTATCGCCGCCCGTAAGCCATACTCCGAAGAGCGCAGCGAAGATGCAAATGGGAACGATGAGGATCACAGCGAACGGCAGCGTCCAGCTCTCGTAAAGCGAAGCGAGTACGAGAAAGACGAGCAGGATTGCCAGCGGAAATACGATTGCAGCCGAATGGTTCTGTGTCGCTTGTTGATAGCTCAGGTCGGTATATTCGAGAACCATCCCCGGAGGCAGCGTCTTCTTCGCAATTTCGTTCAGCTTGTCGATGACCTGTCCCGACGAGAGGACACGGGGATCGGCATCGCCGATTAAATCAGCGGCAGGATAGCCGTTGTAACGCATGACCGGATCAGGGCCGTACGTCTGGGTAACGGTAGCGACGGATCCAATCGGAACCATCTCCCCATTCCCATTCTTCACGCGAAGGTTCGTAATGTCCTCAGGGCGCTGACGATATTGAGCATCCGCCTGCACCATCACGCGATAGACACGGCCGAAGGTATTGAAGTCGTTGACGTATACCGAGCCGAGATAGGTTTGAAGTGTGTTGAAGAGATCCGTGAGCGAAATACCCTGGGCCTTGGCCTTCTCTCTATCTACCTGAACTTCCAGCTGGGGAATATTCGACTGGTACGAAGAGACTGGATAGGTCATGCCAGGGGTTTGCGCAACAGTGGCCTGGAATGCTGCCAGCCCGTTCTGCAAAGCACCATAGCCAAGTCCTGCCCGGTCCTCGATATAAAGCGAATAGCCCGATCCATTGCCAAGACCCTGGATCGGAGGCGGCATCAACGCGAAAGCAATGGCGCCGGGGATATGAGCGTATTTCTGGTTAAGCTCATTCAGGATTTGCTGGGCCGTCTCATGACGGTCTTTAAAGTCCTTGAGGCGAATGTATGAGGTTGCCAGGTTTGGCGTGTTTGCTGTCTGCAGCGCGTTGTAACCTGACATGGCCGGCAACATCTCTACGCCATCCACTTCATGCGCCGCCCGTACCATCTGCTTCAGAACATCGTCTGTACGGGCAAGGGAAGCGCCTTCAGGCAGCTTGGCTCCTCCAAACAGGTAGAGCTCATCCTGCGTCGGAATAAAGCCGCCAGGCACATGGTTGAACAATGCGAAGATCGATCCGATCAGCACGACGTAGAGAAGAAAGACGCCGCCGCGGAAACGAAAACTTCTCCCCACCACACGCTGATATGCTTCAGAGCTGTTCTTGAAAAGCCGGTTGAAGGGGCGGAAGAACCATCCAAGGGAGCGATCGATAGCGCGTGCAAGCCAGTCCTTTGGAGCATCCGGCCTGCGTAGAAGCTTTGCCGCAAGGGCCGGCGAAAGGGTGAGCGAGTTGATCGCGGAGATAACCGTGGAGATTGCAATCGTCACCGCGAACTGCTTATAGAACTGTCCAGTGATTCCCGTAAGGAACGACATCGGAACGAAAACAGCACAGAGCACGAGCGCGATGGCGACGATCGGGCCTGATACCTCCTTCATCGCATGATGCGCAGCCTCGCGCGGAGAAAGCCCATGCTCGATGAATCGCTCGACGTTCTCAACCACAACGATGGCGTCGTCGACGACGATGCCAATCGCCAGAACCATACCGAAGAGGGTCAGGGTGTTGATGGAGTATCCGAGCAGGTAGAGCCACGCGAACGTTCCGACAATAGAGACAGGCACAGCGATCAGCGGAATGATCGATGCTCTCCATGTCTGAAGAAACACGATGACGACAATGACCACAAGGACGACCGCTTCGATCAGCGTATGCTGGACTGCTTCGATCGAATCCCGAATAAACTCTGTGGGATCCCAGATAACCCTGTAGTCGAGATCGTCAGGGAAGGATTTCGACAGTTCTTTCAGCTTGGCATAAACATCCTTGGCGACACCGAGCGCATTGGCCCCTGGAGTCAAAAAGATGCCGACAATGGCGGTGTCCTGCGTGTCGATGTAAGTGTGAAGTGTGTAGTCGCTCGATCCGAGCTCGACGCGCGCCACATCCGACAGGTGGACCACCTGGCCATTGGGTCCGGACTTCAGCACAATATTGCTGAACTCCTCGGGCGATGTGAGACGCCCGCGAACATTGATTGAGGTAAGAAAGTCCGGCTTGTTCGGCGACGGCTCCGCACCCAGCTCGCCGGCCGACACCTGCACGTTTTGCTCGCGAATCGCGTTGATCACATCGTCCGCGGTAAGGTTGCGAGAGGCCAGCCGGTTAGGATCGAGCCATACTCGCATGGAGTAGTCGCCGGAGCCCAGCAGCTGTACATCACCGATGCCGTTCAGTCGCGACAGTTCATCCTTCACATGAAGGACGCCATAGTTACGTAGATAGAGGGCATCGTGATGCCCGTGCTTTGAGAGCAGCCCGACATACATCAATGGCGTAGGCGATTGCTTCTGCGTAGTCACGCCGTACTGGCGCACTTCATCCGGCAGTCGCGACAGGGCTTCGCTGACACGGTTCTGCACGCGGACCGCGGCAGTATCAGGATCGACGCCTGGGCGGAAGGTCACGATGACCTGAAGACTGCCGTCAGAGCCGGCGACAGACTTCATATACATGATGCCTTCCACCCCGTTGATCGCCTCTTCGAGCGGTTCAGCGACTGTCTCTGCGATTGCCTTGGGGTTCGCTCCAGGGTAGTTCGTGCGAACGACTACGCTCGGCGGCACAACTTCGGGATACTGCCCCGAAGGAAGAATCGGAATCGCAATCAGGCCAAGGCAAAAAATAATGATGGAAAGAACGATCGCAAAAATAGGACGCTCAATGAAGAACTTGGAGATATTCATGACCGTGGCCTCTTATTTCTTTTCCGGCGCGGTCGCGCTGTTCAGGCCGCGCGCGTAGGATTCCATGCTGATCTCAGTCGGCGCGATGGGAGCACCCGGGAAGTAGATCAATTGAAGCCCCCCGACAACGACTCGATCCTGGGAGGTAAGGCCGGACTTGACGATGCGCAGCCCGTCGCTCATGCCGCTCAGAACGATGTCCTTACGCTGCGCTGTGTTTCCCGGTCCGACTACGTAGACGTACTTCCGGTCCTGGTCCGTGAGAATAGCTTTGTCGTCAATCAGGATCGCCTGCTGAGGAATAGAGCTCTGCAGCTGAACACGCGCAAACAGGCCTGGCGTGAGTGTGCGTTCCGGATTCGCAACCACGACACGAGCACGAATGGTGCCTGTGTTGGGATTGAGCTGGTTGTCGACGAAGTCGATGTGGCCCGCATGCGGAAAGCCCTGTTCGTTAGCCAAAGCGACATGGACAGGGTTCTCTGAGCTCACACCGCTTCCGCGATGCGAACTCTGCTGAAAGCGCAGATAGCTCTGTTCATCGCAGTCGAAGTAGACGTAGACCGGATCTACAGAAACAACAGTGGTAAGCACCGTCTGATCTGCCTGTGCAAGATTTCCCAGCGTCAGCAGGGTGCGGCTGATTCGTCCATCAATAGGCGAGCGTACTTCGGTATAGGAAAGATTCAGCTGGGCCGAGGCCAACGCTGCCTCTGCAGCCTTTACACGCGCCCCACTCTGCAGAAGATCGGAATCGCGATTTTGTAATTCTTCCTGCGATACTGCGTCCGACTGCTTCAGTCGCTGCGCACGCTCCTCCTGGATCTTTGCAAAGTCGGCTGCCGCGCGTTCGCGCTCGAGTCCAGCCTGTGCGCTGTCTGCCGAGTCTTTGTAGGGGCGAGGATCGATAATGTAGAGCAAATCTCCCTTGTGAACGATCTGTCCTTCACGGAACGCGATGCGGTCGATGTAGCCGGTCACTCGTGGCCGGATGTCTACGGAGTCTGTCGCCCACACGCGCCCATTGAATTCGTCGGAGACGCGAACATCCCTGGTGATGACCTGCGCTGAATCAACCGGCGCAGGCGCCATTTTGGGTTTTGCTTCAACTGTCTGCTTGTTGCAACCGGTTCCGGTAAAGGTAAGAGCGCACAAAACAACTAAACACATCCCTGTGCGCACCAGTGATGATCCCCGCTGGGGAATGACTTTCATGTGTTTCCTCCGAAATCGCGCTCCATCGCCCGCCTCTCGCCTGACATGAGGGAGATTTTTAGAACGATCGTGTCAAAATAGATGAACGAGAGGTTCGCGTGGATTCGAGAGGCTGCAACTTTTTTTTGGAACGTGTACTCCAATAAGACAGAGGCAAGGGCTATGAACCAACGTGGGCGTCCGAAGACTTTCGAAAGAGAGACCGCACTCGATGCGGCCATGTTGTTGTTTTGGACCCGCGGATTCGAGCAGACTTCGGTCGACGATCTAGCTGCCGCAATGGGCATCCGGACTTCAAGTCTCTACTCATCCTTCGGGGATAAAGAGGCGCTGTTTCTCGAAGCGGTAGAGCACTATCGAACAGGCAGGGGCAGGGTCTATGACGATGCCGTGCGGACGGGCAAGACAGCAAAAGAGGGAGTTAAGAATCTGTTTGCGGTGACGGCCGAGGAGCTTACCCGCAAGGATCAGCCTCACAGTTGCATGCTTTGTCTCGCATTGCCCACGTGTTCTCCTAAATACGATCATCTGAAGAAGGAGTTGGACCGGCTGAGGGCTCTTTCTGACACGGTGCTGCTGGAGCGCCTGGAAGAGGGAGTGCGGAACAAAGAGATTCCCGAATCGACAGACCTGCATTTGCTGGTCTCGTTTTTTAGAACGGCACTCTGGGGAATGTCTCTGCAAGCCCAGGCCGGAGCCACCAAGGAAAAGCTGCTGGATATCGGTAAGCTGGCGCTTCAGGTTTGGCCATCCCGCTCGCACCAGAATTCCTGCCTTTCTCTGGAAGGGGAGAGATCGAGTAGTTCAGCCGCAAACGTCGCTCTCTGATCCGCATCAGGCTGATTCCGTCGAATTCAGATAGCTGACGGCGCGGTTTTGCGCCTGCTGTCGATGCGCCACTTGTTGTTTACAGAATATACGTTATCAGACATAAAATAAGCGACTACACCTTCTGGCTGTGGCTGCCGATCTATCAACCAGCCCCGCTGTATCGGCGATACTAGGTGTTGGTAACCCTATGACAAATGCTGTGTTGCTGCTGGAATGCCCTGACCGTAAGGGGCTGGTCGCCGCCATTATGAACTTTTTGGTTGCGGAGTATGACGCGAACATCCTGCACGCCGGACAACATCAGGATGCGGAGCTGGGCCGTTTCTTTATGCGCGTCGAGTTCGAATGCGCCGAGTCTCTTCTCCGGGAACGCATCTTCCATGAGCGTTTCAACCGGATAGCCTCCGAATACCAGATGCGGTGGCAGCTGGCTGAGCCGAGCAAGCGCCTGCGCGTGTGCCTGTTTGTCTCGCAGCATCTCCATTGCCTGGCGGATCTCCTGCAGCGTCACGAAGCCGGCGAGCTCGACTGCGATATTCCCCTGATTATCGGAAATCATCGCGATGGCGAGCGCCTTGCTACCTTCTACGGGGTTCCGTTCCACTACACGCCGATCCAGAGCGGCAACAAGCACTTGATCGAAGCCCAGCAGATGCAGCTGCTGCGCGAGCACAATATCGACCTCGTGGTGCTTGCGCGTTACATGCAGATCCTTTCCACCAGCTTCGTCGAAAGCTGGAAGACGCAGATCATCAACGTACACCACTCGTTTCTGCCCGCGTTTATCGGACCGAAGCCTTATCACGCAGCCTTTAAACGAGGCGTCAAGCTGATCGGCGCTACCAGTCATTACGTGACCGCCGATCTCGACGAAGGGCCAATCATCGACCAGGACGTTACCCGGGTCACGCAGGGCGACACCATTCCGGATCTCGTTCGTAAGGGGCGCGACCTGGAACGGGTGGTCTTGTCGCGCGCCGTCATCTGGCACCTTGAGCATCGCATTCTGCACTACGAAAACAAGACGGTGATCTTCGACTAAGATCGTTCAGAAAAAACGCCGCCAGGGCGCAACACTGGCGGCGTTTCTTGTTTTGTTTGCCGGATTAGAAGCTGAACTCCAGCGAGGTTGAAAGCGTGCGTGGCGAGGCCATGTGGGCCACGTTGCTGCTCGCGTTCGTACCGGTAATGTCTCCAGCCGCAATCGTTGAGTAGTAATGCGCATCCCCGATGTTCTGGCAGTTAAGGCGTAGAGTTGCCATCTTCCGGAAGAGCGGATGTGCGTACCGGAAGCCAAGATCGAACTCGTTGCTGCCCGCAGTGGTGTGCAGGTTTTCATCATCCTGCGGACGCACGCCAATAAACTCCCACGCGCCTGTAATGCTCAGGTGATCGACGCCTGGAACAAGATATTCGCTGTACAGGCCGGAGCGATACTCCGGGATGCCTACAAAACGTTTACCGTCGGTCGCTGCGATCTGGGTGTCGTTAAGGCGCGCATTGATCGCGGTGAAACCGCCATCGATCAGCAGGCGATGGAAGAGTGTTCCCTGCGCCTGCAGTTCGGCTCCATAGTTCACCTGGTTGCCGACGATCCTGAAGATATTCTCGGTCGTGCTGCCGTTGTACGAAACGGTGTTAGCAAACGGCCGCTGCAGACGATAGAGATCCGCAGTGAATGCAATCGGGTGCGCATCGGTCTTGAACCCAAGCTCCCACTCCTTGCTGCGGTATGGAGCCAGGGACTGGCCAGCATTCACGACGTTTGCGGAGCTGGGCGCGATGTCGCCCTGCTGCAGGCTGCTGGCAAAGGTTGCGTATGCGGTCATCCAGCTCTTCGGTTTGTACATCAGGCTGGCCGACGGGCTGATGCCATTCTTGTTCGATCCCGAACTCCATGCCGGAACCAGCGTCTTGGTGTTCAGTGTGTAGTTGTCCGCGCCGATCCAGTCCTGGCTGGCGGCGAGACGCAGAACGAACTTCTTCGGCAGCCAGATCATGTCGCCAAGATTGAAGCCCTGTTGATGCACGACCGCAGACTGGTAGATATTCACATTCTTCGGCAGCCCCGCAGCAGGCGGTGCGAAGATCTTCGGAGCATCCACATTCGCTGTTCCGAGCAGAACATTGGCCGCAACGGGCGCCGTGTATCCGTACTGGTTGAAGCGATAGCCCTCGCTTGCCACGACAATATCCTGTCGGAGACCCCACTTGTCGTAAGTACCGGTGATGTAGCCAAGGTCGCTCTCCACTCCAAAACGCGGAGCAAAGCCGGTCGCAAGCGATGCCTTGTAATCCCCTGCATTGCTCGTCAGCACATTGACCTGGGTATCGATAAAGCGATCGAGACGTTGCGCAAGTCCACCGGCTGCCGCGTGCCAGTTGGGAGAGAAATCATGCAACAAGCGCACGCTGCCTGTCTGCGTGGTCAGGTTCACGCCCGCGTAGGACTGTCCGAATCCGCGAACGGTCGGGTCTGGTGCGGAAGGAAGAATAAAGTCAGGCGAAGGATCCTGCGTGCTTCCCTTCACCGCCGTGTTTTCCCCGTAGGTAAACCATCCCGGATAGCCGCGCTGCACAATGTCGTAAGCGCTGTAGTGTCCGTCGATTGTGGTCCTGTCCGTGGCACGAACATCGAAAGCGAACATTGCGAGCCGGCGGCGAAGCTCGCTGCCATCCACAAACTGCGCGCCATCGCCATATAACAGGTTTGTGCGATAGCCAAAGATCTTATGCGGTCCGACACGTCCGCCTGCATCGAGCCATGCTGTACCTACAGTGCTTGAATCCTGCTCGAGATACAGGTTGGCAAAGCGATCATCGGTCGGACGTTTCAGAACGAAGTCGAACATGCCCGATGGGTTCGCCGGTCCATACATCGACGCGCCCAGGCCATTCTCCACCTGCAGGGTCTGGTACTGTTCCATCGGATTGCCGCCGGTGATCGCCATGGCCATGCCGTCCATGCGCGTATTCTGCGCAATGCTGCCCTGCATGCCGCGTGTCGCGGGGCGAAGAATCTCCGGCCCCTGCTGCTCGGTGAACTGCACCAGCGGCAGATACTTCAACGCATCGCGAAGATTTTTTACCTGCGTATTTGCGATCTGGTCAGCAGGCAGCAGGGTAATGGTAAAGGGCTGGTCCGCCACCGGCGCACTCCCCATTACGCCGCGATCGACCGCGCCGACAAAATATCCGGTTGCGGCCGTGCCTGTCGATACACCCTGGACCGTCACACTCGTGGACGTGTTGACGCGAAGGAAGCTCAGGTCGGCGGAAGTATTCACGCCGGGCCGAACGGTCAGGTTCATCGTCGCGGAATCGAATCCGTTTTTCTTTGCGGTTAGCACATACCTGCCCGCTGCGGAGAGTGTGATCGCGTAGTGTCCCGAGCCGTCGGTAGTGGTCTCCAGGTGGCCCGCTGCACCGTCGAGCATCACGCTCGCATCTGGAACGACGAGCTGACCGGGGTCGCGAATGACGCCGCTCACCGACGTGGCTTGTGCACTCGCGGCAACCATGCTGGAAACATAAAGGAGAGGAACAAGAACGAGGGAGCGATATACGAGCCTGAGCAATGGATCTCCTGTAAAACGGGCCGGTGCAACAAAACTGAGGTCTGAAACAGGCGAAATAGAAATACGCCTTCAGATATCGATTCTAAACGTATCGATTCGCAGTGGCCGGGAGCCTGTTCAGGTGAGGCGGGTTTCTTTCAGCAGCGGAAAAGCAGAAGGCCCGGGCTTCGAGAAGATCGAGGTCCGGGCCTTCTGCTTGGGATGTTGCAGGGATTTAGCGGCGGGTGGTTTCGAAGAGGAACCATGCACGGCGCTGGGTCTGGTCGATCCAGTTTTCGAGCAGGCTGGCCGTGGCCACGTCGCCCGCTTCGTCGCAGACTTCGTGGCAGGCGCGCATGCTCAGCACCATGGCTTTTTCGTCTTCGTGCAGTTCCGCCAGCATGTCTTCCGGCGTTACGTACTCGGCATCGTTGTCCTTGATGCGCTGCAGCTTGGCAACTTCGCCGATGGAGTGGACGGTAAGTCCACCGATCTTGCGCACGCGTTCGGCAATGTCGTCCGTCATGGCAAAGATCTGGTCAGCGTGGTCGTCCAGCAGAAGATGATAGTCACGGAAGTGCGGACCGCTCATGTGCCAATGGAAGTTCTTCGTCTTCAGATAAAGTGCGAAGGTATCGGCAAGCAGCGCATTCAGGGCGCCACTGATCTCTTTGCGGGCAGCGCCCGTGATGTCAGAGTTCGTGGTCAGGGGTGCCTTCTGTCGTTCTACAAGTTCAGCTTTCGTCGTCATGATCTTGCTCCTTTCAACATGTTATGCCCAATCACTGATTTATGCAGTGTCTATCCGATGCGGCGCGGCACGCCATCGAAGCGGCTTTATTGACTTTTCACAGACCTAAGGCGCTCAGCCCCGGATGATCATCCGGGCGGCGTCCCTGCGGCCAACGAAACAGGCGATCTTCTTCTATGATGCGGACATCGTTGATGCTGGCGTACCGGTGATGCATCAGACCCTCGGCGTTGAAGATCCAGTTTTCATTACCGTAAGCGCGATACCACTGTCCGTTGTCGTCACGAAATTCGTAGGCAAAGCGCACGCCGATGCGATCTTCGTTGAATGCGAACAATTCTTTGATCAGCCGGTAGTCCAATTCCCGGTTCCACTTGCGGGTGAGAAACCGGACAATCTCTTCACGCCCATGAATGAACTCCGAGCGATTCCGCCAGACGCTGTCAAGCGTATAAACCTTCGACACCTGTTCCGGGTTGCGCGTATTCCACGCGTCCTCTGCCTTTCGGACTTTTTCCGTGGCGGTCTCGAAGGTGAAGGGGGGAATCAGTGAATTCGCAGCGGCCATGTATGCCTCCTTACGTTTTTGCCGGGGGAGATTGAACCTCGGCGTGAGATTGTCCGGCACCGATGCGGCGAACGGTGCCGGGTGGAACCGGTTTACTGCTCCGTCAGTAGCCCCGGAATGACACGCATTGTGCGCTCGAATACCGCCGTATCTTCGAGAACCCGCGACAGCACGAGCGCACCCTCGATGCGAAGCACTGCTTCTTCCGCGCGTTCTCTCGCCAGCGTCAGAGGCATGCCGCTTTCGCGAGCGAGTTCCTGAAAGGCCTCGATCCATCTTTCTACCGCCGTCCGGAGTGCTGCCCGCAATGTATCGGGCCCCCCCGGGAGCGAAAGCACATCGACGACGCAGGACTTCTTACCATCTCCATACAGCGTCTGGATATTTCGCACCACGGTGGCAGTACGCTCCTGTATGGGGGCTTCGCTCTTCAAAACCTCAAAGACGTTTTCCTCGAACCAGTTCCCGACTCCCTGTGCCACAGCCATTGCGATCTCGTCTTTTCCCCCCGGATAGCGGTAATACATGCTCGCCTTTTCCAGACTCGTCGCATCCGCCAGTTGCTTCAGGCTCACACCGTCAAAGCCGTACGTGCGAAACAGGTCGAGCGCGATAGCAAGAAAATCCTGATCGCTGACAATACGATGTGCCATAGGTCTCCCAACATCCTATCGAGGGTCTGTTTTTCAGGGGTTAAACGGAGAGTAATCGGACAAGCGTGAAGCCGCGGAGGGGAAAGCTGTCTCTTCCCACCTTGAAACATTTACCTCGACCATTCGGGGACCGCTGCCGGTTGTCAATTCTTTCTGGGAGACGAACTTTACCTCCGCCGTTCCCGTCAGGCGAAGCGCGATGCGGCGCTTAAGATCCGGTACAAGCAAGCCGATGCGATGATCCACCAGCAGGTTACCGAGGCTGTTGAACAGGCTGTTGCCCGGATAATCCGGAAAGCGAAGCGATTTCTCGTCCACCACCGTAATGAAGCCTGGATTGCCGCCGCGATGAGAGGCGTCCGGACCGCGCTCCGGATGATTCGTAGCCATAAAGAAAATGTCTGACTGCCGCAGGGTTGAGATCTGTTCCGCGCCCAGTTCCCTCCCGCCCTTTGCCGGATCGGCATGTCCAGGCTCGGGCATCCACTCAATCGAGCGTCGAGTGATGTACTTGGGGCAGTTGCCGAAGGCCTCCCTTACACGGATTTCAAGCTGCCCGTCGTCCGCACGTGCGAGCACCCCGTTCACGCGGTATCTCCTGCGTGTCTCAGGATCGAGGTAAATGCTGCCTGCCGGCTCGAGATCGGCAGCCGCCTGGAGCAATGTGCGATCGGCGTCCATGTAAAGCTGACTGGTGTCGAACCGCACGCGGGAGGGGTCTGGCACACCGATGAATCCAGGCCGGCCGATCAGGGGCGCGCACCAGATCTCCTCTTGATACTCGTAGCCCAATACTGCAAGCGATTGGGACGCAAGAAACGGAATGGCTGCCCTCATCACCCGAGGCATGATCATGGGCGCATTCATCTCTGCGGAAAGAACTTCTCCCGTCAGCATCTGCATCCGGAGCTCCCCTTCATGAAAGACAGCGTCCATTCTTCCCTCCCCAGGTCCACGGATCGCCCACTGTAATGAGCATGCAACCACGTACCTCTATCTTAGATACCGACCGATCGGTAAAGTTGCAATTTCAGGTGCGCCGTCAAGTAAAATGCGCACGCCACAACTTTCGCCATGACATGCGCATTGTTCTTTGCAGATATTTAGCTATGGAGGAGGAAGTCCAGCAACACCTGGTTCACAAGGTCCTGGTGAGTTGCGGTCAGCCCGTGCGGTGCGCCCGGAACATAGTGTGTTTTTACGTCCTTCACCAGTTTTTCGGACTTGTGGGCCGAATCCTCGATCGGAACGATCTGGTCTGCTTCGCCGTGAATCAGGAGAGTTGGGACATCGATCTTTTTCAGGTCTTCGGTCATGTCGGTCTCGGAGAAAGCCCTGATCGATTCATACGCTCCGAGCAATCCGCACTGCATACCCCAGAGCCAGAACTGATCGATAAGCCCCTGCGACACTGCGGTTCCCTTGTTCTTGCCGTAGAAGCTGACCGCCAGCTCTTTCCAGAATTGCGAACGATCGTCGAAGACTGCTTTGCGGATCCCGTCGAATACGCTCAGAGGCAGACCTTCAGGATTTGACTCGCTCTTTACCATCACCGGCGGAACAGCGCCGATCAGTACAGCTTTTCTGACGCGGCTGGTGCCGTGACGGCCGATATACCGCGCCACTTCTCCCCCGCCCGTGGAGTGGCCGACCAGCGTGGCATCCTTAAGGTCGAGAGCCTCAATGACCGCTGCCAGGTCATCGGCGTATCCATTCATGTCGTTGTTGGTCGCAGGCTGGCTCGAACGGCCGTGTCCGCGGCGATCGTGCGCCACGACGCGGAATCCATTCTGCACAAGGAACAGCATCTGGCCGTCCCAGGCATCGGCGTTCAACGGCCATCCGTGAGAAAAAGTGACAACCGGGCCGGTTCCCCAGTCCTTGTAATAGATTGATGTGCCGTCTTTGGTCGTAATGTAGCTCATGCACTCAACTCCTGATCGTGATGCGGGCGCGACAACGCCACGCGTTGTGTCTCAAACCGGCCCCAGCAACCGCAAAAGCCGGTTTCATCTGTCTTTGCGTGGCTGGATGATAGCACCGCACCTGTAACAGTTTGTTGCACATGCGGTTTCGCACAAACGGAGGAAGCCCTGGAGTTGTGGGAAGGAATCGTGCTGAGGCGAGAAAGTTAACGGCTGCCGAACACGGGTCCGGCAGCCGGTTAGGTTAGAAGTCGTAGTGCAGAGAGAATTGCAGGTGACGCTCGACTGAGCGAATTGCCTGAATCTGTGCGATGTAACCGAACTGCGTGCTGTTTACGCTGGTGTTCGGGTTGCCGTAGCTCACCAGGTTGAAGGCGTTGAAGGCATCGAAACGGAAACCGATTAGCTGCTCTTTGTAGGTGTGGAAGTCTTTGAAAGCCGACATGTCGACATTCTTGAAGTCCGGAGCACGCAGTGAACCATTGCGTGCTGTTCCAAAGAGTGTGCCACCCTGACCGTTCGATGCAGGAAATCCGAAGGCGCAGGTGCCGTCATCGACGCCGGCCTGGCAGACGTCGGTGGCGGATGGATCGGTTCCGAACCAGTGTTCGATCGAGCGATTGCGGATCTTGATCTTGCGGTACTGGTTAGGGCGAGAGTTGCCGTAGCTGTTGGAGTTGTTGCCTGGGCCGGTTGCCGTTGCAGGGAAACCCGACCATATGACGCCGACGGCGGAAAGCTTCCATCCACCGATGGCTTCGTCGACCCAGCGATTTACGCCGTTGCCAAATTGTTTGCCTCGCCCGATCGGCAGTGCGTAGACCGGCGTGAAGGACAGATTGTGGGTGGCGTCATAACCGGCCAGGCCGTAGTCGGCTCCGCCGTCGTAGTAATTTTGGAAACCAGTCGAGCCGTAACCGCTCGTATTTACGCCATAGTTGCCTACGGCGTTGGTCATGGCTTTGCTGTACGTGTAGTTCACGCTAAACTCCAGGCCGTGATTGAGGCGCTGGCGCAGCACTGCCTGCATCGCGTTGTAGTTCATCATCGCGCGCGATTCGGTGATGAGCAGTGGAGACGATCCGATTGATACCGATGGATCGATGGCGTTAACGCCAAGGTACTGGTTGTTGTAAAACGGCGCGCTGGTTGGGTCGCCGTTCACCAGGTACTGGTTGACGTTGCCGTAATCCTCAATGTGCTGTCCTTGCTCGCCGATGTATCCAACCTGCAGTGACAGGGTGTGGGTCAGCGCATACTCGGTGGTCAGGCTCCACTCCTGGATATACGCCGGCTGAATGTCCTGAGGATAGACATTGAAGGTGCCGCCATACTGCGCGACGCCCCCGCTGAAACCCTGTTCTGCGCTCCGCGGAGGGCCACCTGCATTACCCGCCGTGGGTGCTACGGTGGTGGCATTCACAGCCTGGATAAAAGGTGTGATCGAGGTCAGGCGCTGGTTGGATGAGTTGCCCTCGTAAAAGCTGGTTGCGCCGTAACCGCCACGCACGACGAAGCGGTCGGTCGCCTGCCAGGCAAACCCGAGGCGCGGCATCCACTGTTTGTAATTCGGCTTATAGCAGCCTGCGTATTTGCAGACACCGGACCCGGCAGGCGCGCCCACTGGAACATGGTTTTCGTACTGTACCTGGCCTGTGGTGAGGTCGATATTTCCGGTCTTATCGTTTTCTTCTATCCAGGGCTGGTCGAACTCCCAGCGAAGACCGATGTTGAGGGTCAACCTTGGGGTAGCCTTCCAGTCATCCTGGACGTACCCCGCGACGCGCCACTGGCGCTGGCCGACATTCACGCTGCCGAGTGTTGCGGCGGCCTGGGCAACGCGGTCGAGTACAAAGTCCGCCGGAGCCCAACCCTGGCCATCGGTTGCGGAAAGATTGTTGGTGTAGGCACCGCTGTAGGTCAGCGTTCCAAGGTAGCCGTTATTGTTCGACGTGGGATAGTTGTTCTGGTAGCGCTCGCCCTGGATACCCATGGTGATGGTGTGGAGGCCGCGCTGCCAGGTCAGGTCATCGATATACGTATAGGTGTTGTCCGTCAACCCGTTATTGTTTTGTGCCGGATTACCCAGGCCGCTTACGATGCTCCCCATCGACTGATAAGAGAAGCCCTGGTACGACTGGTTTGGAAATGAGATACCGACGACCTGGTCGCCGTTCGTACCGAAGAGTCCGGTGCTATCGATCGGAAGTCCCTCGATCCAGACGATCCGAGTAAAGCCAACATGGGCGGAGTTGACCAACTGCGGTGAGAAGGTATGAACCCAGTTTGTGCCGAACATCTTGGTCGGGAAGATGTTTTCACCCGGGAATGTAATCAGGAGTACAGGACTTGAGCCGTCATAGGCGGTTCCCATCGAGTAGAAGCCTGTGATTTTATCTGCCGCGCGGGGATCGTATTCGATTTTGATATCGCCCTGGTTGTTTGCCTTGAAAGATCTCTGCGGCGCCGCGTAGTTGTTTGCCAACAGGTTGTCGGTAGGCTTCGCGTTAGGCAGCGGATAGAGGGCGGTGTTCGAGAACAGGTACTTCGCCACCGGGTTTAACACCGGGACAACGTTCCCGGCATAAGGTGCGAAATTGTTTTCCGGATCGTAAAGCTGCACGCCGTAGCCAGTGCTGGCAGGGAGAATATCGGAGAAGTCGCCGGTTCTTTCCTGGGCGGTAAGCACGCTCGCATGTCCGATACCGCCCGTGTGGTAACGGGAACCCAGGTAATCGACAAAGAAGAAGAGCTTGTCGCGCTTGATAGGTCCGCCAAATGTGCCTCCGAACTGCGCTTGCGAGAACGGATTGATAGCGGTACCGGATTGATTGTTCTGCCACGAGTTCGCATTCAGCCGATAATCCTGCACTAAACCATAGGCTGAACCATGAAACTGATTGGTGCCGCTCTTGAGTACGGTCACCACGTCGCCGCCGTTAACGTTTCCGTAGGCTGCCGGGGCGTTGGCCGTCATGACCTGGATCTGATCGAGTGCCTGTGGAGCCGGGCTGTAGGCGATCAGGTTGTTAAAGGTCTCGTTCATGTCGATACCGTCGAGCGTGTAGTTGTTCGCCTGGGAACGGTTACCGTTCATATTCGGAACGTCACTGTTGTAGGTGCTGCGCTCGATGCCGGTCGTACCGGACGTTCCGGACGTGCTGATCGAGCCGGGCATGTACAACGTGATCGCTGAGAAGTCCTGGCCGTTCAGCGGGAAGCTCGAAATGATGTTCGATGTGAAGGTCGAACTGATTGTCGGATCGCTGGTGTTAAGAATGGGAGCAGCGGCTTCGACATTAACGGTAGTGGCGGACGAGCCGATCTGAAGCGTCACGTTAAATGTCGGCGTCTGGTGGATTTCCAGCGAAAAGGGCGGCAGAGCTGCCTTCACGAAGCCACTCGCGGTCACCGAGACCGAGTAGTGCCCGATGGGCAGGTATTCGATGCGGTAGAAGCCGCTCTGATTGGTCTTGGTGGGCGTGTCGACGCCGGTGTCGAGATTGTGAGCAATGATTTGCGCACCGGGAATAACTGCCCCGCTGGGATCTGTCACCTGGCCTGTAATGGATTGGTTAACTGTCTGAGCAAATCCTGTGACTGCGAACAGGCATGCCCAAAGACAGCACAGCACCTGATAGAGCTGCTTGCTTCTCATGGTCTCTCCTAATAGTTGTGCATCTGCGCCGATCCGTCTCTCCCCACTTACGGGGGCTCTCACGGAAAAACTCGGCTTCTTCGTTCCCTCGGGGCACCCGATTTACGGAAGCGTCCAGAGGGTACGGAAACATACGGTACTATGCGCTGGATTTAACTGTCCATCCAGCGGATTTTCACCAGGCTTGCGCTGGGTCTGCTGGGCCCTGCGGTCACCTCGCCCTGTCCAGAAAGTGGGACAAGAGCAATCATCAGCATACACCGGAACACAGGTGCAATTGCGCTGCCAACCTATGCCATGAATCTGCCTGGACATGAGGCCGCCGCCCGGCCCAAGCTGCCGTCGGAGATATTTCCCTTTTCCCAGTAGCCAAGGTAGAAGCCTGCCGACACACGGAAGATCGTCAGAATGGCGGAGAACTTTAAACAGCCGATGAGCGCCTGCGCCAGAGGGGCATACGATTCACTGCCCTCACCCGGCTTCAGCGGCCGAGTGGAGCCATGATGGAACCATCCGTTTATAAAGGCGCATGCTGCGTCCTTGATATCAACCAGCACGATGGTCGAATCTAAAGAGCCCCTACCCCATCTGCTGCCAACCCGAAATTCTGATCCTGCTACCCTGCTGCTGGAGGCTTCCCTTCTTTGACGAGGCGTCCCAGCCAATGGTGATACCTTCTCCGGTCCATGGAAGGCTACCGTCGCCGTACACCTGCACCGTCCAATCTTTCGCTTCGGCGTCGCCTGTTGAACCGGTAATAGCGGCCATCGGAATCACTGATCCTGCCTTTACGAAGACAGGAATGTTCTCCGTCGATGCAGGAATCTCGATGGCTTGTCCTGCCGCGACTCGCTTTCCTGTCCAGAAATCGTGCCATTCTCCACGAGGCAGCGTAAGCTTTCTCCCCGGCTCGCCTGCGAACAAAGGTGCTACGAGCATGCGATCGCCCACCATGTATGCGTCGTCTACTTCTACAACGGTTGCGTCGTTCGGATAATCGAGTATCAGTGCGCGGAACGGTGGCGTGCCGTCGGTGGCATAGCGGCGAAAGGCGGCGGCCAGGTACGGCAGCAATTGCATGCGCCATCCGATGATCTCGCGACAACGCTCCTCGAGCCTCTGCCAGTTCTCTCCCAGTTGATCGGCGTTGTTCTTTTCGCGATCGATCTGCTTCCACGGCGGATTCTTGATGTACCAGGCGTTCACCATGGCCAGCGGCGAGAAAATAACGCCCTGCAGCCTGCGAATGAGGTCTTCCTCGCTGACAGCATCGCGTACCTCCGGGCACCACAGCAACCCGGAGAAGCCAGAGTTCACTACGCCACGCACAAACTGGCGGTGATCGTAAAGATCGCTGTACAGAACAAACGGATACGGCGCACTCAGCGCTCCGCTCGAACGGACAAGGTTGAATGTTTCAAGGCCACGTTGCCGAAACTGCTGCCAGATCGCCTGTTGATACTTCAGTCCGAAGATGGCATGCATCTGCTCGCCGTCGAGCCCGGAAGGAAACTGGCTGAAATCCGGAAACGACCAGCCGCCGGTGTAGTCGGAGCTGTCGCATTCATCCAGCTTGAAACCACTGATGCCGATCTCCACCAGTTCTTTGCCGTGATAGTCGCCGAAGATCTTGCGAGCCGGTTCGCCCGCGAAATCCGGAACCAGCCCTTCCCACACTGCGATGTCGCCAGAATATGGAACCAGTTCGCCGAAGACCGGCGACGAGGGATGCGTGTACGCATGCTCCCACAGGTTGACCCTGTAGCCCTGCTGCGCCGCGCTGCCGATAAACTTCTTCGGATCAGGAAAGCGATGCTTGTCCCACACATAGCTGCACGAGTAGGCATGTGTCTGCCAGCCCGGCTCAAGTCCGATCACATCGCAGGGTATTCGGCTCTGCCGGAATTCGCGCGCCAGCGCCAGTACTTCTTCCTGCCCGTCATGCATCTCGGGCCGATACCAGAAGCCGAGCGCCCACTGCGGCGGCATGACACCGCCGCCAGAGAAGAGGATGTAGCGCTTCACCGCATCCAGCATCGATGGACCGGCGAACAGGTAAACATCTACGCCTGTTGCGCGCGGCACTTCAATCCGCACTTCGCTTTGCACGTCGATCGTGCGACTCTGCGTGTCACCCGGTGTGTTGACGGCGTCCTGCTCAAGCGGAATCGCGGTCGTAGGCTTCGGATGAATCTCACCGCAATAGAAATCCGCATGACGCAGTGTATCGACGAGAATGCCGTAGCCGGCTGTGGTCACGTAAAACGGCGCTGGCGCATGCGAATCGCCGGAGTCACCCTTCGGATCGGCGTTGACGCGAATGATGCGCTTCTTCCCTCTCTGCTGAAAGGACAAAAGCTGCAGGCCGAATCCATACATCAGCTCCGATTTCTCAAGTGAGATCGCAACGCGGCATCCACGGCGAGTGATCTCTCCATACGGAGCAGCATGGGGAGGGTCGGTGACCTTAGACAACGCATCGATAGCATCGGCAAGAGGCTCGATGGCACGCATGGAGACCGGCGTGTGCGGCTCCGGCGTGCCGATCGTGGCCTTCCATATGCCCGAATGTACGGGCGTCCACTGCATTTCTGTGCGGCCCGCTGGCGCTGTTTCCTGCGCAAATGTTGTCTTTGTCGCGAAGCCGGCAGCAGCGATCCCCGCCGCGAGGCCCTTCGCAAGATCCCGTCGATTTACCTTGGTCAACTCGGCTCCATTCCCACGCGCATCGTCGCGCGCAAGAAGAATATCGCAATTACTTAGTACAGCTCCGCGTAGGCCAGCTCGAGCGCACCCCACGCAATCGTCTCGCGACCGAGTGCTGCTGGCACTACATCCATACGTGCCCTCGACCATGGAGGCATCTGCTTCGCAAGCTCCTTGCGCAACGGCACGAAGAGTGCATCGCCGGCGGTCGCGATGCCTCCTCCGATGATGATGCGAGCGGGGTTAAGAAACATGATGGTGTTCTTCAATCCCTGCGCCAGATGCACGACATACTTCTCAACGAACGCAGGATCCCGCATAAGTTCTTCTGCAGATTTGCCGTAGTCCCGTTCCAGCCAAAGGCCGCTGCACATACGCTCCAGGCACCCATACGAACCGCAAAGACATTCGGGTCCATTTGGAACAACAATGTGGTGACCAAGCTCGCAGGCGAAAGAGTCTGCTCCGCGTAACAATCCGCCGTCGGTAAGGAGCCCGCCACCGATCCCGGTTGAGAGCGTGATGTAGAAGATGGGCCGCATCCCTCGGCCCGCTCCGTGAATACCTTCGCCGAGCGCTCCTGCCAGTGAATCGCGATCGATCACAGCCGGCGTTGCGAAGCGGCGTTTGACCTCGCCACAGAGATCGAAGTCGTTCCAGCCCGAGACGTGTGTCGAATAGATGACCCGCTGCGTAAAGAAATTCACCGGCCCGCCAAAGCCGATGCCGCATCCATTGAACGGCCCGGCATTCCACGCTGTGACCATCTCCTCCATCCGATCGAGCATCCATACTGGCCCGGCATCACGGAGCGTAGCCTGAGTCTCCAGGCGAACGAGAGAGCGATCTTCAAAGAGTGCGACGCTGAAGTTGGTGCCTCCGATGTCGAGTGTAAGCGTCTTTTTCATCGACTCACGCCATCGCCAAGCTGGTAAGTGACATAGGCACAAAGATAGCTTCGCGCAAACACATCTGTACAGCTGGCCGCTTGCTCCAAAAGGTAAAGGCCGGCATGCTTGCCGGCCTTTACCTTGGAATGCTGAAGCAGTGATTATTCCTTCTCGCTGCCACCCAGCTGAGGCATCTCATTTCCCTTGCTCAGCGTCAGCAGGCCCGACTTCGCGTAGTTGATCAGCTTCTCTCGCGTGTCGGTGATGTCGAGGTTGCGCATGGTCAGCTGTCCGATACGGTCGCGCGGCGAGAAGGTCGACTCGCCCTTTTCCATCGTCAGCCGTTCGGGCTTGAAGGTCAGGTTCGGCGAATCGGTGTTCAGAATCGAATAGTCGTTTCCGCGACGCAATTCAAGCGTAACCTCGCCCGTGACGGGGCGAGCCACCCAGCGTTGCGAAGCCTCGCGCAGCATCAGGGCCTGCGAGTCGAACCAGCGCCCCTGGTAGAGCAGGCGGCCAAGCTTGCGGCCATTCTCGCGATACTGCTCGATCGTGTCTTCGTTATGAATGCCGGTGATCAGGCGCTCATACGCGGCAAACAGCAGAGCCAGGCCAGGAGCTTCATAGATACCGCGGCTCTTCGCCTCGATGATGCGGTTCTCGATCTGATCGCTCATGCCCAGGCCGTGGCGTCCGCCAATGCGATTCGCCTCGAGAATCAACTCTACCGGGTCGCCGTAGTCCTTGCCATTCAGCGCGACAGGAAAGCCTTCTTCAAAGCGGACGGTGACTTCTTCCGCCTTCACCGCGACATCATCGCGCCATGAAGCCACGCCCATGATGGGCTGCACGATGCGAATCGAAGAGCTGAGCAGTTCCAGGTCCTTGGCTTCGTGCGTCGCGCCAAGGATGTTCGAGTCGGTCGAGTATGCCTTCTCGGCAGACATCTTGTAGCCGAAGCCGGCCTGGGTCATGAAGGCCGACATCTCGGCGCGTCCGCCAAGCTCGTCAATGAACAAAGAGTCGAGCCACGGCTTGTAAACCTTCAGCTCAGGATTCACCAGCAGGCCGTAGCGATAGAAGCGCTCGATGTCGTTGCCCTTGAAAGTCGAGCCGTCGCCCCAGATGTTGACGTCGTCTTCCTTCATCGCCGTCACCAGCATCGTGCCGGTCACTGCGCGGCCAATCGGCGTGGTGTTGAAGTAGATCGATCCAGCCGTGGTGATGTGGAACGCACCCGCCTGAAGCGCCGCAATGCCCTCACGGACCAGCTGCGCACGGCAGTCGATCAGACGTGCTTTCTCCGCGCCATACTCCATCGCCTTACGCGGAATTGCATCGTAATCGCTCTCATCAGGCTGCCCCAGGTTTGCGGTGTAGGCGTACGGGACGGCTCCCTTTTTCTTCATCCAGTGCAGCGCAGCGCTGGTGTCGAGGCCTCCGGAGAAGGCGATGCCCACCTTCTGGCCTACAGGAAGATTCTCAAGAATGACTGACATGCAGGAACAAACCTCTTGGTTTCAGCAATGCGCTGACGTTCTAATCATTTTACTGGTACGCGGGTGCCGCGTTTGAAAGCACGGAGAATTCAGCGAAGAGAGGCGCAGCCCGGCCACAGTGGACATGGCCACGCTCGATGCTAAACAGACAGGCTAAGCACCCGGTTGAGCCGCTTCACAAACGTCGCAGGATCCTTCAACTGAATCCCCTCGAGCAGCAAGGCCTGGTCAAACAGCAGCCATGCAGCATCGTCCGTATGCGGATTGCCCGGGTTCGCCAGCAGCTTGCGAATGATCTCGTGATCGGGATTGATCTCAAGCGTCGGCTTCAGGTCCGGCATGTTTGTCTGCCCCATGGCGCGCATCATCTGGCGCATACGGGCCGAGGGCTCGTCTTCATCGGAGACGACGCACGACGGGCTGTCCGCGAGACGCGACGAAGTGCGAACGTCCTTCACTGCATCGCCAAGCGTCGCCTTCAGCTTCTCGAGCAGCGGCTTCAGCTCTTCGCTCTTCTCCGCTGTAGACTCGTCCTGCAGATCTTCGCTCGTCGCCGACTTGTTCACCGACTTCAGATCGATCGCGTCGTACTGCGGAATCGACGAGAAGACGATCTCATCGATGTCATCGTCGAGAATAAGGACTTCGATGTCCTTTTTCCGGTAGATTTCAAGCAGCGGCGAATTGCGCAGCAGGTCTTCAGAACCGCCGGTGATGTAATAAAGGCTCTTCTGCTCGGGCTGCATCCGCGCCTTGGCATCGGCCAGGCTGGTGAGTCCGTCTACCTTCGTAGACTTCACGCGCACAAGGTCGAGCAGCACTTCGCGGTTGGCGAAATCGCCGTACAAACCTTCCTTCAACGGACGGTTGTACTCCGCGATGAACTTTGCATACTTCTCAGGATCGTTCGCCGCGACATTCTTCAGTTCGGAGAGGATCTTCTTCACGCTCGCCGTGCGAATCGATGTCAGAACCTTATTCTGCTGCAGAATCTCACGCGAAACATTCAGCGGCAGATCCTCGCTGTCGATCACACCGCGCACAAAGCGCAGATACTGCGGCAGCAGATCCTTCGAGTCGTCCATGATGAAGACGCGCTTCACATAGAGCTTCACCCCGCCCTTGTAATCGGCCTGGTACAGGTCGAGCGGAGCCTTCGCCGGAATGTAAAACAACGTCGTGTACTCGAGCGATCCTTCCGCGCGCGTGTGGAACCACAGCAGCGGATCTTCCCAGTCGCCCGTGATCGACTTGTAGAACTCTTTGTAGTCCTCGTCCTTCAGCTCGCTCTTGGAGCGTCGCCACATCGCGGAAGCAGCGTTCACCTGCTCGGTGACGCGAGTCTTCGTCGATTCCTTGGTCTCTTCGTTCCACTCGCTCTTCTCGTAAGTCAGGAAGATCGGGAAGGCGATGTGGTTCGAGTACTTCTTGACGATCTCTTTCAGCCGCCAGCTATTGGCATACTGCGCGCCTTCCTCGTTGAAGTGCACAAGGATGGTCGTTCCCGCTACGCTGCGTGCCTCCGCACCAGTGACTTCTTCGAGATCGAAGCCGCTCTTGCCATCGGAGGTCCAGCGCCACGTCTTCTCTTCACCGGCCTTGCGCGAGGTCACCTCGACCTTATCGGCAACCATGAAGGCCGAGTAAAAGCCCACGCCGAACTGGCCGATGAGGTTCGAGTCCTTCTTCGCATCGCCCGACAACTGCGACAGGAAGCTCTTCGTTCCCGAACGCGCAATCGTGCCCAGGTGCGAGACAAGATCTTCATCGTTCATACCGATGCCGGTATCGGAGATGGTGAGCGTCTTCTTCTCTTCATCCAGCGTAAGATCGATCCGCGGATCGAACGGCAGCGACTTGTACGCATCATCGACCAGCGTAAGGTGGCGCAGCTTATCGAGAGCGTCAGAGGAGTTCGAAATCAGTTCGCGGAGAAAGATCTCCGGGTGGGAGTAAAGCGAATGAATGATGAGCTGTAAAAGCTGGGAGACTTCTGTCTGAAATTCACGCTTGGACATACAGGTTTATTATGCCAAATCGCCAGCCTTTGCAGGCGACAACGGTTGTCACCCCGAACGCAGTGAAGGATCTGCACGTTTTCGATGCGATACGTGGAGAATCTCTGCTACGAAGACGCCTCGTGCCAGAGATTCAGAAAGTCAACCAGCTCCACCGGCGGCTGCAGCCACAAGGCAGCATCCGTCTCGCGAAACTCGGGACGCACCAGTACCGAAAGTCCATGGCCGTTCAACACTCGGAAAGCGTCCTCGTCCGTAACATCGTCGCCAAGAAAAGCGACCGGTGTTCCCGCATCAGCCTTCCCGAGAATCGCCCGAATCGCATCGCCCTTATCGGGCTTGGTAGAACGAAGCTCCATGCCGCCTTCAAAGGCCAGGAACTTCAGCCCCGGCGTGCTCCGGAACAGCTGCCAGCCAGCCTCCACCCGCTGTTGCAGATTCGCAATTTCCTTTGCACTGAGCCCGCGCCAGTGCACCGCGACACCGCCAGCCTTGATTTCCGCCATTGAGAGCAGGTCTTCACGCGCCAGCCATTCTTCCGCCTGCGCAAGCCCCTCGCGAATATCGGAAGGAATCTCGAGCCTGCGGAAGGCGCCATCCGCCGACCGATGCTCCATGCCGTGCGCGCCCCATATCTCAAGGTCTGCAAGTGGCCCAAGCAATGCCCGGATCTCGCTTACCGGGCGACCGGAAATGATCGAAACCTCGGTGCCATGAGAGCGAATGATTCGTTCGAGAATCGGAACTACTTCAGGATATGGATAGGCCTTGAAGCGATCCAGCTGAAATGGAGCCAGGGTGCCGTCGTAATCCAACAGGAGCCGCGCCGTCTTGTTGCCATCGAAGGATTGAAACAGCTTCGCCAGCGCATCGCGCGAGTTGTCATGAAGCACGGCGTGTACCCTCGATGGTCGTCTTCAGCACCGTGTCGCGGCTCAGCCTCAGATCGCAAAGGTCGCCGATCAGGCTGCTCGCCCACCAGTAGATGTTGTGTTCGCTGACCGACTTCCGCATGCGTGTCATGCGATCGGTAACCTCTTCCACATCCATCTCCAGTGCCCGTGCAATCGCCTCGCCGGTGGCCTGCGTGTCGTATGGATTCACGATGATCGCATCCCTTAGCTCACGCGAAGCCCCGGTGAACAGGCTCAGAATCAGCACACCGCGATTGTCATCACGTGAAGCAACATATTCCTTCGCCACCAGGTTCATGCCGTCGTGCAGCGAAGTTACGAGGCACAGGTGCGCGAGCCTGTAGTAGCGCAGCACCTCTTCATGGCTGTGCTGGCGATCGAGCATCACGATCGGCTTCCACTTACCGCCCTTGAAACGCTCGTTGATGCGATCAGCTTCATCCCTGACCTTCTTATGAAATTGCGAGTACTCGGGAATATTGCTGCGTGTCGGCGCGCCGATCTGGATAAACGTGAACCGGCCCTGGTAGCGTGGGTGCCGTTCGAGAAATGATTCAACGGCGAGAAAGCGTTCTACGATTCCCTTGGTGTAATCGAGACGATCGACACCTACACCAAGAAAAGTGGTTTCAATCCCAAGCTCCGCAATCAGCTCACTGCGTTCCTCTGCTGTATTCGTGTCGGAGACAACATTCTCCGGCTCGAGGAAGTCCACACTAATTGGGAACGGCAGCACCGACGACCAGTGGCTCTTGCGGCGCACTGAGAAGCGCTCCCAGTCCACCCGCGCCTCAAGCACTCGATCTACGGTGTTAAGAAAATTGTTGCAGTGCGCCTGCACGTGGAAACCGATCAGATCCGCACCCAGCAGCCCGTCGAGTAGCTCCTGCTGCCACGGACAGATGCTGAACGCCTCGGGATTCGGCCACGGGATATGCCAGAAGATCGCTACGCGCGCATGCGGAATGCGCTCTTTAATCATGCGTGGCAGCAGCGCGAAGTGGTAGTCCTGTATCAGGACTACGGGCGACTCTTCATCGCCGATCTGCTCGGCAAGCGCGTCTGCAAAGCGCGAGTTCACCTCGTTGTAGTAACGCCAGTCTGAAGCGCGGAAGGTAGGCCGGGTATGCGCCATGTGGCACAGCGGCCAGAGACCCTCGTTCGCAAAACCGTAGTAGTAGCCCTCTTCTTCTTCCTTGGTGAGCCAAACGCGGCGCAGCGTGTACTTAGGATCGTTGGGCGGTACCTGGAGGCAATCGTGTTCATCGACCACGTCCCTGTCCGCACTGCCGCTGCCCTGCGCTATCCAGGTTCCGTTGCAGGCACGTAGGATCGGTTCCATCGCTGTCACCAGTCCACTCGCGGGCACCGTGACCTTGATGTCTCCATCCTGGCGATTATGGATATATGGCTCACGATTCGACACCACGTAAAGATTGTTGCCGTCGAGCTTGGTGCGAACGTGATCGGCCAGCCGCTGCGCGGTCCACAGCGATTCATTCGTGTTACGCAGACGCGCTTCGGTCTCCGCGGCCGCATGGGCCTGCCGCATGCTCTCCGCCAGCGGAGCTACTTCCTGGGCGAGCGTGTGCAGAAAGTCCAGATCCTTCGGAGAAGGCGGCGCTACGTCGCGATCCGTGCGCAGCGTCTTCATCCATTCCGCCGCACGCTGAATCGGCCCAGCCAGGCTCCAGCGCACAATGAGCAGCGTAATGCCAACGATCACCAGCACCTGGAAGGCGATATGCGCAAAGGCCTGCCCCCATTCGCGGAAGACCTGTGCGCGAATATATCCGGTGTCGTAGACCACAAGGATGCCGCCGGCCACGCTGTTGTTAATCGCGTGCAGCGGTGCGGCCAGTACATACATACGCCGGAATCCCGACCGCATGTAGTTCGTCTCGGTGCGATTCCGCGCGATGGCGTCTTTCAGCAGCTGAGGAGTCTCAGGAAGCAGGACATTTGCCTTGCCGGTGCTCGAAAGAGCAAAGTATTCGCTGTCGAAAACTTCAATGCCAACCAGGTGGTCGCGATCATCGAAGCGGCGCAGCATGGACCGCAGCCCGGTGGTGTCGCCGTTCTGAAGATAAGATTCTGAGACAGCAGCCAGGCTCTCGCCAAATGTCTCCGCTTTCCGTTCAAGATCGACTCGGAGCGCATCTTTGTCGGTTCTCACCTGGTACCAGGAAGAGATCACGGATACCAGAGTCACTCCGAGAATCAACGCAACGATCAGCCGTAAACTTAAAATCCTCATTCACCCTCGTCTGTCATGCTTTGGATGCATCTAAACGCTGTTTCCCTGGTGGAAAATGCGCATGGACGGCAATTTTTTCGGCACAACCCGTGTTTTTTCTTCGGTTTGAAGAGTGAAGACTTCCCATAGCAGACGCACGCTATCCAACGCGCAGCGAACGCACACCGCAGACCAGCAATCAGCTATAGGTTGATTTTATCAATTCAGGGGTAAAACCAGGTAACAGCCAATGCACGAGTGGCCGGCAATCAGAGTCGTCATCCCTCATTTTCATGAGGGATGACAATACAGGCAGCACGAACGCTACAAGCGGCAGATCAGCAACTCACGCTCATAGATCATCTCCGGCGGAAGATGATCGTGAAGTGTCAGGAACAGCTCTTCATGTCCCATCACTTCACTTCGCCAGACACTGCGATCCACCGCCTCGAGCGCGGCAAACTTCTCACGCGACAGGTCAAGCCCCTTCCAGTTCACATCGTCATACACAGGGATCCAGCCGATGGGCGTTTCACCGCCTCGCGCACGGCCTCGAACGCGATCGACAACCCACTTCAGCACGCGCATATTTTCGCTGAAGCCCGGCCACAGGAACTTCCCTTCTTCATCGGTGCGGAACCAGTTCACGCAGAACAGACGCGGCGTACTCGAAAGCATGCGCTGCATCTTCAGCCAGTGCCGGAAGTAGTCGCCCATGTGGTAGCCGCAAAACGGCAGCATGGCCATTGGGTCGCGGCGCACCCTGCCGACGACACCCGCAGCAGCAGCCGTCGTCTCAGAACCCATCGTCGCGCCCATGTACACACCGGCCGACCAGTTGAAGGCCTGCACGACGAGAGGAATCGTCGTCGCACGCCGGCCGCCGAAAAGAAACGCCGCCACCGGTACGCCTTCCGGTGAGTCCCACGCCTCGCGATCGATGCTCGGACACTGCAACGCAGGAGCTGTGAAGCGGCCATTCGGATGCGCTGCCTTCGTCTTCACATGCTCATCCCACGGATTGCCCTGCCAGTCTTCCATCGTGATCGCCGCATCGGTCTTGCATGGAGGCTCATCCGTCATGCCCTCCCACCACACGCCTTCGGGAGTTCCATCGCGCAGCGTAAGCGCAACGTTGGTGAAGATGGTGTTGCTGCTCAGCGTGGTCATCGCATTGGGATTCGTCTTCCAGTTCGTACCCGGAGCGACGCCAAAGAATCCCGTCTCAGGATTGATCGCGCGCAGCACGCCCTGCTCATCCGGCTTGATCCATGCAATGTCGTCGCCCACCGTCCAGAGCTTCCAGCCCTCGAAGCCCTTCGGCGGCTTCATCATCGCGAAATTCGTCTTGCCGCAGGCCGAGGGAAACGCTCCGGCAACATACGTCTTTTCGCCTTCCGGGCTCTCGAGGCCGACGATAAGCATGTGCTCGGCGAGCCAGCCTTCATCGCGCGCAATGTTTGAAGCAATGCGCAGCGCGAAGCACTTCTTGCCCAGCAGCGCGTTGCCGCCGTATCCCGAGCCGTAGCTCCATATCTCACGCGTTTCAGGAAAATGCACGATGTACTTGGTGTCGTTCTGCGGCCACGACACATCCTGCTGCCCCGGCTCCAGCGGAGCGCCCACGGAATGCATGCACGGCACCACGCGGACATTGCCTTTGTCGATCTCTGCCAGCACCGGCGCGCCCACACGCGCCATGATGCGCATGTTCACTACCGCGTAGATCGAGTCAGTAAGCTGCACGCCGATCTGCGACATCGTCGAGCCCACCGGGCCCATGCTGAACGGCAACACGTACATCGTGCGTCCCCGCATGCAGCCCTTGAAGAGCGTCTTCAGCCGCTTGCGCATCACGAACGGATCTTCCCAGTTGTTCGTCGGTCCTGCCGTGTCCTTGCTCAGCGAACAAACAAAGGTGCGCTCCTCGACGCGAGCCACGTCGTTCGGACTCGAGCGCGCGTAGTAGCAGCCGGGCCAAAGCTTTTCATCCAGGCGCAGAAACGTTCCGGCATCGACCAACCGGTCGCAAAGATAACGATTCTCCGCCTCCGAACCATCGACCCAGTGAATCGAAGCAGGCTGGCAAAGGTCCGCCATCTTTTCGACCCAGCGGATCAGGTGCTTGTTCTTTGTGGGAGCTTCAGTCTGAATCGGAGTAGCGGCCATTGCGTGTCCTTGCTTTCCTGGAGAGACAGCAACCTGTATCTCCGTCAGGTTCGTTCGTGCAGCCGGTTAGACAAATGCCGGCTAGTGTTCGTGCTTACTGACAACGCTATCGGACTACGACCGCGCTTGGCAATGAAGGCGGACCCCTGCCGCCCGTCTATCTGGACGAACGCAAGCCATGCTGTTAACCTCGATTACGCACATGAAGGGTGCACCCCGTCCGCGGAAAGGGATAATCCCGCCTTCTACTGCTTATGCTTTTCACAACACACTCTCTTCTCGCCCGGCGAAGCGGATCGCGGGCCATAAAGAAGGAGTGACCTATGTCTACACGCGAACTTCCCGCGCGCCCAAACCTCGAACATCTCAAGAAGCAGGCACGTACCCTGCTGAACGACGCACTCAACGGCGACCCTTCCGCAGCTTCACGTTTTGCCGCCATCGGCGTCACAGCGCCGCCCAAACTCGCGGATGCTCTCCACGCCATCGCTCGCGAATACAACTTCAACACGTGGCCGGAGATGAAACTCCAGATCGAGGCCAATTCCGACGATCCCACCGCCGCATTCCTTACCGCCGTCAAAGCGAACGATGCCGCGCTGCTCCGCAGAGCCTTCCAGCGCTACCCCTCGCTAAAGTCCACTCTCGATGAACCGCTGCCGGACTACGGATTCGAAGAACAGCCAATTCTGATTGCCGTCCGCAACCAGAATCGCGAAATGATCGAGACTCTCCTCGAAGCCGGTGCGGATATCAACGCCCGCAGCCAATGGTGGGCAGGCAGCTTCGGAGTGCTCGACTGGGCAGAGGGCGATCTTGCCGCGTGGCTCATCGCACGGGGCGCAAAGCTCGATATCCACTCGGCGTCACGGCTCGGTGTCATCGAAAAAGTACGCGAGTTCCTCGCTGTCGATCCGCAGCTCGTCCACGCACGCGGAGGAGACGGACAACTTCCCCTTCACTTCGCTGCCAGTATCGAGATCGCACAACTGCTTCTCGATGCCGGAGCCGAACTCGACATTCGCGACATCGATCACGAATCGACAGCCGTGCAGTACATGGTCCTGAAACCGGAACGCCACGACGTAGCCAGGTTTCTCATTGCGAAAGGCGCAAAAGCCGATATCTTCGCCGCCGCTGCGTTGGGCGATCTCCGGCTCGCTGAAGAGTTGCTCAACGACGACCCCGACCGCATCCGCATGACGGTGAGCGATCGCTATTTCCCGAAGCAAAATCCACGCGCCGGAGGCGTCATCTACATGTACGGCTTCGGCATCACGGCAACTCCCCATGCTATCGCCCGGCGCTTCGAGCACGCTGAAATCCAGCAGCTCCTCCTGCAACGCAGCCCTGTCTGGATGCGCATCGTGCAGTATGCGGAGATGGGCAATGAAGCAGGCATCGTCGAAATCCTCGAGCGCCACCCGGCAGCCATCTCGAAGCTTTCCGAGCTCTCCGCAAAGCGCATCATCGGCGGCGCGGTCCGCAACAATCTTCGCGCGGTTGAGCTGTTGATCAGGCATGGATGGCCCGCAACTCCAAGGATGAACAACGGCCAGACCGCGTTGCACTTTGCCTCGTGGCATGGCAACGCTGGACTGGTGCGGCTGCTGCTTGCACACGGAGCCGATCCGAACGTCTTTGAAACCGAGCACGGTGGCAACACCCTGGCCTGGGCGCTTCACGGCTCACTCAACAGCTGGGCCCGCAGCAGCGGAGACTACGCCGAGGTCGCACGCCAGCTGCTGGCCGCGGGCGCAAACATCCCCAGGCCGCTCGTCCCCCTCGAAGGATCGGACGAGATCATGGAAGTGATCGAGCAGCACAAGGATCAGCAAGGCCTGCGATCATAAACCGGCGCTAAGCCGTTCGCGAACCGAGAATCAGGATCTCCACCAGCCGTTTCGCCTTCTCACGGAGATCCGGAGCGGTGTTTCCATTCAGTACCCCGAACAGCGCCCACAGCAGGTCCATGCCATTCACATCGGGCCTGACCTCACCACTCGCGATTGCGCGGCCAACCAGCCGCGTGATCGCGCCACCAATCACGTCCATCGCGCACGAATAAACACTGCACGATTCCTGCGCCATCATCTCGCTCAATGCCGGGGCGAGAATCTGTTTCGCGGCCAGGTAATCGACAAACAGTGTCATCCACGCACGCACGGCCTCGACCGGAGGTAGCGTTTCTGTGAATTCACGCTCGGCCGCAGCCAGCTTTTCCAGCTCGATCCGGTAAACCGCCTCGAGCAGCGCCGTGCGATTCGCGAAGTGACGGTAAAGTGTGCCGGGTCCCACCCCGGCGAGCTTCGCGATCTCGTCCATGCTCACCTCGCCGCCCTTGCGGTAGAAAACCTCCTTGGCGACGGCAAGAATATGAGCGCGATTCTTCGCCGCGTCAGCACGCGGCTTGCGGGGGGCCGTTTTGGGGAAAGGTGATGGCATTCGATGGACTTGCAAGCGGAGATCCTCTCCGCTTATATTCATTTTCGGAGATACTCTCCGTTTTAAGCTCCGGCCGTGGATTCGTCAATGATTCGGCCGGGCGTATCTCCAAGGAGGAAGCATGGCAAACAAATTCGGCGCAACCTCAACCACCGACGAAGTCCTCGCCGGAGTCGACCTCAAAGGCAAGCGCATCCTGGTCACCGGCGTCTCCGCGGGTCTCGGCATCGAAACCGCGCGTTCCCTCGCCGCTCACGGCGCGGATGTGGTCGGAGCAGCACGCGACCTCACCAAGGCAGAAAACGCCACCGCGCCTGTTCGCGAAGCCGCGGCAGCCGGTGGAGGCAGCTTTGAGCTGATCGAGCTCGACCTCGCGAGCCTCGCCAGCGTCCGCGCAGCGGCAGACAAGCTCGTGGCTGCCGGCAAGCCCTTCGACGTCATCATCGCCAATGCCGGAGTCATGGCTACACCGTTTGGCCATACAGCCGACGGTTTCGAAACCCAGTTCGGTACCAACCATCTCGGCCACTTTGTCTTCATAAACCGCATCGCCAGGCTGCTCCGCGATGGCGGACGTCTCGTGAACCTCTCATCCGCCGGTCATCGCTTCGCAAACGTCGACCTCGGCGACCCCAACTTCGAACACACCGAGTACGTGCCTTTCGTCTCCTACGGACGCTCGAAGACCGCCAACATCCAGTTCGCCGTCGAGTTCGACCGCCGCCACAAGGCACGCGGTATCCGTGCGACGGCAGTGCATCCGGGAGGAATCAACACCGAACTGGCGCGCCACCTCGACGACGGCTTCATCGAGCAATGGCTGAAGCAGATCAACGAAGACGCGGCAAAGAAAGGCCAGCCGCCATTCGAGTTCAAGACCATCCCCCAGGGTTCAGCCACTTCGGTATGGGCAGCAGTGGTGGCAACCGGCGATGAAGTCGGCGCAAAGTACTGCGAAAACTGCCACGTAGGCGAAATCGTTCCCGACGAACAGGAGATCGGCCTCGGAAATGAAGGCGTGCGCGGCTACGCTCTCGATCCCGAACTCGCCAAAGCACTATGGAAGAAGAGCGAAGAGATGGTCGGAGAAACCTTCCCCGAATAAACACCCTGCGACTGTGCGAAGACGCATGTTTTCGCACCATCCCCGGACACATACGAAGCGCTATCGGTATACGAAATTAAGGTGAGAACAGTCAGGCGCGGGCTTTAGCCCGCGCATTTTTCAAGCGGCGATACAAAAGGCTTCAGCCCCTGGGGGCCGGACATCTTTATGCCAGCGCTTTCTCCAGGTAAGCCTGGCAAAGCACAGGCAGTTCCCTGCGCAACGCTGCGACCATCTTCGCGGGAGCACCCGCCTCCAGCACCGATCGCGACGCCCCGGTCATCGCTGAATACATCATCGTGACTGCAAACTCGACTTCTGCCCCTGTCTTCCCCACCGCTTCGGCGATTGCCTCGGTCAGAACCTTTCTGCCGCGCAGGGAGACGCATTGCACCAGCTTCGCCGCCTCGGGCTCGACGCTCGCCGCATACAGCGCCGCCGAAACCTCCGCGCTCTCCAGCTTGGCATCGATGAATGCCGCAACGATCTCCTCGACCAGCTTCGCTACCGGCGCTCCCCGATGCTCCAGGCAGGCCGACTCGATTGCATCTGCCACCTTCGTCATGTGCACCTTGAGCACTGCGTAAAGCAGCGCCTGCTTGTTCGGGTAGTACTGGTAGAGCGTGCCAACCGAAACGCCCGCTCGTTCCGCCACGCGCGTTGTCGTCAGTTTGTCCGACCCGACCGCCAGCAAAACCTGAATGGTCGCCTCGGCAATTGCCTCAACCGTAACTGCCGATCGCTGCTGAACAGGCGTCTTTCTTGCCTGCAATACTGTTCTGGCTCCTGCACTCATAATGCGAAGTATAAACCTGAAGAATCCTTCATCTAATCAGCATAGGAGAAACAGGAATGCCGGAATATAAGAAGATCGCCCTCATCACCGGAGCCAACAAAGGAATCGGATTCGAAGTCTCCCGCCAGGTCGCAAAAACCGGGGTACGCGTGCTCATTGGCGCACGCAACGCAGAACTAGGCGAGAAAGCCGCGGAGAAGCTGCGCGGAGAAGGTCTCGACGTTGCTTATCTGCCCATAGACGTCACCGATGAAGCCACCATCAAAGCAGCCGCCGCAAAGATCGAGAAGGACTACGGTCATCTCGACATTCTCGTAAACAATGCCGGCATCGCCGACCTGCAGCAGGACGGAGCGCCATCGAAGGTCCAACAGGACACGCTCGAAAAGACAATGCGCACCAACTTCTTCGGACACGTCGCCGTTTCGCAGGCCATGCTTCCCCTGCTGAAGAAGGCCCCATCCGCGCGCGTCGTCAACGTTTCCAGTGGCCTCGGTTCCCTGGCTCTGAACAGCGATCCGGCAGGCCCGTACTATCACATCAAGCCGCTCGCCTATAACGCCTCAAAGGCGGCTCTCAACATGTTCACCGTGCATCTCGCCTACGAGCTGCGCGACACGAAGATCAAGGTGAACTCATCCGACCCCGGATACACCGCAACCGATCTCAACGCCAACAGCGGCCCGCAGACCATTGAGGAAGGCTCGGAAGAAACCATCCGCCTCGCACTGCTGCCCGACGACGGACCCACCGGCGGCTACTTCGACCGCCACGGCCCCGTAGCCTGGTAAGCAGCAAAGGTAGCGTGGGGCTTCAGCCCCGCGAATAAAGGCAAAAAATAAAACGGCTTCAGCCGCTGAGGTATAACGCTCTCAGCCCTGAAGCCGCTTTATTCTGAAGACACCAAAGCCTACGACAGCGGAGGCAATTCCCTGTCGAAACCGCGAGCCGCAAGGTCGCCGCGCAGCCTCTCCACCGTCTCAAACAGGATTGCGTTCAGCCCAACCGAATTCGCCGCGGAGATATTCTCCGGCTTGTCGTCGAGAAAGATCGACTCCTCCGGCTTTACGCCAAGCTTGTCGCAGGTGTGCAGATAAATCTCCGGGTCAGGCTTGGCAATACCCAGTTCGCAGGACCAGGTATGGTGCTGGAAGTGCGTCAGCCAGCCAAACTCCTGCCGCATGTAGCCCAGGATCTCGAAACCCATGTTCGACAGGATCGCCGTGCGGAAGCCCGCATCCTGCAGGGCAACTACCCAGGCCAGCATCCGCTCGTTGAGCGATGTCCACATCAGGATGTCGGTCTCGATCAGCGCGTCGATCTCGTGCGGAGCGTAGTCGATCCCGGCGCCCTGCGCGATTGCGTCCCAGTAGCTTCGGCCGTCGAGTACTCCAAGGTCGTAGTCATGGCGATGCCGCCAGTAGTGCTTGTCGAACCCGGGGCGGTCGAGGCGGCTCAGTTCCAGCAACTTCTTCTGCGCGACGGGATCTTCTGAAAGGCTGAGAACCTTTCCGTAATCGAAGATAACGGCCTTGATGGACATACACTTACTCTACTTCAGTCCCTCCGCTGCGCCTGTGAAAAGATAGCTGCCATGCAGCCTCGTTTTTCTGACCGCACCTGCTGGGACACTACCGAAACCGAATTGGCACGCGAGCTGGCGGATCGCCGCCTGCAAAGGCAGCCGATCATCGACCTAACCGCCTCGAATCCCACGCACTGCGGCTTCAATTACGACGAAGCAGCGCTTCTCGCGGCCCTCCAACACCCTGATTCCCTGCAATATGATCCCGATCCGCGAGGCATCCGCAGCGCCCGCGAAGCCGTGGCGCGCTACTACGCCGAACGTAGGGCAGACGTTTCCGCCGATCAGCTGCTGCTGACCACCAGTACGAGCGAGGCCTACAGCTTCCTCTTTCGCTTGCTCTGCAACGCCGGTGACGAGGTACTGATCGCCCAGCCCAGCTATCCGCTCTTCGACTTCCTGGCGCAGCTGGAAGATGTGCGGCTGGTTCCCTATCACCTCTTCTACGATCACGGCTGGCAGACCGACATCGCTTCGCTGCGCGAACAGATCACTCCCCGCACCCGCGCCATCGCCGTAGTCCATCCGAACAATCCCACCGGCCATTTCACCAGCGACGCCGAGCGTCACGAGCTGGAACAGATCTGCGCCGAGCATGGCCTAGCCCTCATCGTGGACGAGGTCTTTCTCGATTACCCGATGCCCGGCCACTCCGGATCGAGCTTCGCCACCGGCGACCATCCTGCGTTGACCTTCGTCCTGAGCGGGCTGAGTAAGATCGCCGCTCTTCCGCAAATGAAAGCCGCCTGGATCGCAGGTTTCGGTCCGGGACTGGAAGAGGCCATGGCGCGTCTCGAGATCGTGGCCGACACCTTCCTCTCGATGAACGCCCCCATCCAGAACGCCCTGCCCGCGTGGCTCGCCAACTGCGGTGACCTCCAGCGGCAGATCAGGGACCGGGTCGCGGGAAACCTTGGAATCCTCGACCAGACCCTGGCCCGGCAGGAGATGGTCAGCCGCCTCGACGTCGAAGCCGGCTGGTATGCGGTGCTGCGGGTGCCTGCCCTGCAGCACGGCGAGGATCTCGCCTCACGCCTCTTGCGGGACGAAGGAGTCTCCATCCATCCGGGTTACTTCTTCGGTTTCCCGGGTGATGGATGGGTGGTGTGCAGCCTGCTGGCTGAGCCTACTGATCTGGCCCCGGGTATCGCAGCCATCTGCCGTGTTTTCAGCGCAGTATAGAAGGAACCTCAAGAGCTATTGTAAAAGTTGATTCCGGTAATGTAGTGGTTTAAATATACCTAACTAAATCAATGATTTTAAAGTTTAAAATCAAATCCATACCAGGACTAGGCATGGCTATCCCGTTCTCGCTCTACCTCAGGAAGGGATTGCTTTCCCGCTCTTCCCCGATCGTCGTTAGCGTGCCGTGTCCCGGAATCACCTCGGTGTCATCCGGCAGCGTCAGCAGGCGGTCGCCGATCGAATGAAGGATCTTCCTGGGGTCGCCTCCTGGCAGATCGGTGCGGCCAATCGATCCGGCGAAAAGTGTGTCGCCGGCGATCACCAGCTTCTCGGGAGCGAAGTGCAGGCAGATACTGCCGGGGGTGTGTCCGGGGGTAAAGATCACGTTCGCCGAGTGCCCGGCGATGCCCACCTTCATGCCATCCTCTGCGCTCACATCCGGCGGAGCGACTTCCGGTGGCTGAATCCCCAACCATCCAGCCTGTACGTCCATCATCTTGAGCAGTGGCAGGTCATTCTGGTTCAGCAGAATGGGCGCCCCGGTAGCCTTTTTCAACTTCACTGCCCCGCCCACGTGGTCGATATGCGCATGGGTCACGACGATCTGTTTCAGGGTGAGTTTAAGCGCCGCCAAACGGCCCAGGATGTGCGGTATATTGTCACCCGGATCGATGACCATCGCCTCGCGGCTGGCTTCGTCTCCAATGAGGGTGCAGTTGCATTGCAGCGGGCCGACGGGAAAGGTTTCACGGATCATAAGCTTGATTGTTTACCATGCGACGCCCGGCATACAAACCGCGTCCAAAGGAGAGCTAATGCCGGAGGAGAAGAGATGGCTGTAAGAAAAGAATGGACCGAATGGCACCTGACCCCACGCGGCTGGGAGAAAGGCGCAACCCGCGTTCATGGACAGGGCAACACCTGGGTCGAGGAACCGACCGACCGCATCCTGAGCTGTGTCTACCAGGAGTTGGAGACAGGAGCTTCGCCCGAGGTCAAAAAGTGGTCCGAAGAGACCTGGCGCTCGAAAAAGCCGGAAGAGGCGGAAGCGGCTCTCGGCAAGTTCGGGCCGTGTCCGGAAAAGCTCTAGTCAAAGATGTTCCGTGCAATGAAAAACGCCGCTCGCGGGCGGCGTTTTTCATTGCTACACAAGCCTACAGGGTCGACTCGATCTCGAAACCCCATGCTTCCAGCAGAGCCTCAGGGATGTACTTGGAATTACGGTTCCTGCGTGCCCACTCGCGCAGGCGAGTCGAACGGATATATTGATCCGGGGTCAGTTTAAATTCCTTAACAACCTGCTCGAAGGAAGTGACTGTAGGCACCACGGGACCAATCGGTTCCGGCTTGCCCCAGTTTGGATTGCCACGACGCTTTGCCATCTATTTTTATCCTCTAGCAATAAGGTGACGTACGAAAGATCCGGTGAGACACTTGCGCGTTCACCAGGAAGTCACAAACTCTCTTATTCTAGGGATTTTTTCTCCAAAAATCAATAGAAAAGGGCCGAAGCGACGGGAAGCAAACCCGGCGCCGGCCCTATCGAGTCAAGCTCGGAGAAATCTAGCTGAACGGTACAGCGACGGTCGGCATCATGCCGGCCCGCTTGTCGGAACAGACGTGCGTATCCTGAAGAAACTGATGGACGATCGGGTTAGTTGCCGATCCCAAAACCTGTGAGCAATCGCGGCAAACAACTGTTGATGCCTTGATGGAAACTGCCTTGGCCAGAACGAACTTGGGGGCAGCGTGTACGGTGGTAATGGCAGCCAGCATGGAGGTGCTCCTTCACTCGAGGGGAGTGCTAACTGTCTCTGCAGTAGATGTGCGGGGAGGGCGGTGCACAACTCTCCTGCAGGGCATGAGCGTTCTGATTATCCGAGTGCGTAAAAAGGTTGTTTAAAGATGGAATATTTTTCACATTTATTTAAGCCTTTTTTCTTTTGTGCCGATAACTGGGGTGAATTGAGGGTCTCCCGTGATTCCCCTGCGTCAGCCCATGCCGAAAATACTGCTTGCCTCGCCCGGCACTTCATTCGGTGAGACCGTACGCCTGCGGTTGGAGAAGTGGGGCTATCCGGTGCATTTTGTTGAGGATCGGGATGAGGCGATAGCTCTCCTGGCCTCCCGCAACGGTCCCGCTATCGCTCTCATCAACGCTGACATGGGCTCAGGCTCTGGCGTAGAAGTCATCAGTGAGGTCAGGAGAAAGGTCCAGCTCAGTTCCCCTTGGATAGGGCTGCTCTGTGAGCAGGCCGATACGAATACGATCGCCTGCGCGATGAATGCCGGCGCGGATGACTACTTCGTGAAGGCGGCGGGCTTTAACGATCTGAGAATTCGACTTGCCGTTGCTGAGCGCAGGCGGTTGCTGGCAAACCAGTACGATGTCGCGCGCCTGCCAGCATCGCACGATCACTTAACCGGGTTATGGAACCGCGAGGCCATGGTCGGCATGCTTTTTGCTGAAACCGACCGGGTACAGCGGACTGGTACTCCCATGGCGCTGCTGTTGATGGATATCGATCACTTCTCTGCCGTCAATCTGGACTATGGCCACGACGCGGGTGACCGGGTTCTGCGGGAGCTGGCGGACCGCTTCCGCCGCCACCTGCGCAGCTACGACCTCATCGGGCGGTACGGCGGGGATGCGTTCCTCATCGCTTTGCCCGCCTGCACCTCTGACCAGGCATTCACATTGGCTGTCCGCATCAAGCAGTCGATCTTGGGCGATCCGTTTGCCTCTGGACGGCACCCCTTGAAACTCACGGCAAGCATCGGCTTTGCGCAGAGCCACGGACGGTCTCCGCTGGTAGTTCTGCGGGAGGCCGAACGCGCACTGGCAGAGACAAAACTGCGCGGACGGGATCAGATCATCGAATACCAGCGCGACCCATCGGGAGCCCCGACCTATGGGCAGCGTTCGGAATCTTGAACAGGCAGCTTAAGGACTGAAAAGGCCAGCCTTGCGGGCTGGCCTTTTTCTTTAGCGTGGATGACCTCCGCTCGGCGCAGACATGTGCGGCGCGGGCGGCGGAGGGGCTGAAAAATGCGGTGCCGGAGGCGGCGAGGAGCGTACCGACGGTGGCACTGCAATGCGCGGGGGCGGCGATGATACCGATCCGCGAGGCGGCACATAGCCGCTCCGTGGCTGGATCGGAGAAATCGACCGGTAAGGGGCGACATTGTTGTGGACGCCATTCTGCACGCCGCCCGTAAATCCGTTCATCGGTCCAGCCGGACGCGGAATCACCGGGTGCTCGCGTTGAACCGTCTGGCTGTACTGCTCACCCAGCGGTCCCGGATGCGCAGGGTGAAGGACCGGTGCCGCCGGGCGAATATCGTTGCCCTGGTAGCTGAAAACGCGCGCTACCGGACGGGCATCGCCCACCGAACGGAACTGCTGGCTCATATCTACGCCGCGATTTACCGCGATCAGACGTGTGTCCGTGTTCCGATCCGGACCGTTGACCCGGAAATGCGGCGGTCCGCCGTGCGTTGGCGAGAACCTGGGGCGTATGGGTAAGCGGTAGCCTGGAGGCGTGCGCCAGACGGTCGAATAGGCGTACCAGCCTCCACCATAGCCGGCCGCGCCACAGTTGCCCGGAAACCACATCCATCCGTAGGAATCGAACCAGTTCCAGGCGCCGCAGTGGTATGGCAGCCATCCCCATGGGTAGCTGGAAATCCAGGTGTAGCCGAGCGAAGGATAGTAACCCCAGGCACCTTGTCCGTAGGGGTCGAAGCTTGTATCGACGCCGGAGGGCGCCCACGCCATACCGTAGCCCGGAACGTTGTACCAGTCGCCGTAGTAGTCAAGATCGTTCCACCCCGGATCGTCCGGATTGCCTGTGTCCGCGCGGGCCGTGGTTGCATTTTGTTCCATCGCCGCCAGGGCCTGGTCACGGTCGGAGCTCCACTGGTCCCAGGTATCTGGCGCGATAGAGTCGGCCATCTGGTAACGGCCATTTCCGTCGAGATGGACGGAGTGGTTCGCCTGCAGATCGAGCGACAGGCTGTGTGCGTCGCTGACATGCGCGCTGCCCTGCATGACGGCGAGTTCTGACGGGTCCGCGTCGAGATTCACGCGGAACATCGTGCCATCCTTCGGGGCAATCGTGAAGGAGCTGTAGCGGACGCTGTATTTGCCCGACTCACCGTTCAACTCGTAATAGGTCAGGCCGCTATTCGCATCGATGACGGTCCCGGACTCGTCGAGCTGAGAGATGGTCAGTGAGCTGTTGGGGGTGACGCGGGCTACTGAACCGTCCTCAAACTGCACTTCTGCCCTGCCGTCCTCCGCGGTCACGATGCGCATACCTTCTTCCACCGGCATGTTTCGCTGTGCCTGATCGAAGGACTGCTTCTCGCCGTAAAATATCTGGACTTTGCCCTCTACATCGCTGAGGCGCACGGCGCGCGTCGTACTGGCCGAGGGAGTCGGCATCGCACCGGTATCGGCCAGATTCTGCTGCGTATCGTCCGGCGGAGGCGCGGGAGGGTTCTCCTGGGCAAAGGCGCCGAGAGAAATCGCAGCGAGGGCAAGCGGCACGATCAGGCCGCGGCGGAGAGTGGTGACCCGGAAGTGAAAGCGGTTGCTCCGGGCTCTGGTGGTTTCAAAATCCATAAACACCCTCCTTTCTTAGAGGGTCCAACCGCCTGATATGAACGCATAAACAGGCGAAAAGTTTCGCAATCTAGTTGTTTGACGCGGCAACCCGCGGAACGATGTCAGAAAACCTAGTGTACCGACGCGGCGGCGGCCAATAGTGCTCGTGCGCGCATACGGGCACGATTCATTACGTTTTCGTCGTCGGCAATGGATTGCAGTACAGGCGCAATATTTTCAATGGCCAGCGCACGATGTGCCTTTACCGCGTCGTCGAGATTTTCAAGCTCGGCGTCCAGGCTCAGCCGGCTGTGTACGTGCTCGATGGCCAGGCGCCGCCCTGCTTCGAGCGTCGTCCCGATCGCAATCATCTGGTTCCCCATCTGGTTGATCTGGGGATCGCGCGACCAATTGTAGGTGCAGCCTCCCTTTCCGTCGGGACCGGTATAGGCGAGAAGCTTTTTGCCGGTAAAGGCAACGTGCAGTCCGGTGGCTTCGCAGGCTATGTCGAAGAAATGGTGGCTGCGCGCAGTTGAGAAAAAGCCGGCGAGCAGCGGATCGTGGATTTCGATGGCATGGTCGTGCGGAGAAGGCGCAACGTCATCGCCCGCTCCAGAGCTCAGGCCGGGCGTGGAGCTGTAATGCCCGCTGCCGTCTTCGTGGAGAACAATGACATACGACGCAGGGTCGAGCTGCGCGTTCTCGAAGGAGAACTTGATCTCCGCGCCGGATGACGCGGCTGCAGGCGCGGATGTCACAGCCTGGGGAGGCGCTGCCGCCTGCAAAAAAGAGCTGAACAGGAGAACAGCCGGGATCATCGGCAACCCGCAGTCTGCAGCGCGAAGGTCTGCGCATGCTGGATATGGCAGATGGCAATGGCAAGCGCGTCTGCGGCGTCGGCAGGCTCAGGCGGTTCGGCGAGCCGCAGCAGCCGCGCCACCATGAACTGCACCTGTTCTTTCTGGGCCAGGCCGTAACCGGTGACGGTCGACTTGATCTTGAGAGGCGCATACTCGGCGATGGGCAGCTTCGCGGTCGCGGCGGCAAGCAGAGCGATGCCGCGGACGTGTCCCAGCTTGAGGGCCGACTTGGCGTTCACCGAATAGAAGACCTCTTCGACGGCAACGATGTCCGGCTGATGATGCTCGATAAGCCGCACGAGTTCGGTGTAGACCAGCGAGAGTCGCTGTGGCAAAGTGTCCTTTTTAGGCAGGCGGATACCGCCGCAGCCGAGCCAGGTCAACTCTGGATTGCGTGCTGCGTCATCCCACTCGACGATGCCGTAGCCGGTACACTCCGTCCCGCAATCGATGCCAAAGACACGCATGGGGTGAGTGTATCCCACGGAGACAGTTCAGGATGCCTCATTCGGCGGATCGCTTCGGGGCGGCTCCAGAGCGGCATACAACTGGTCAATATCGCTCTCGCTGCGCAGGATCGACAACCGCTGCGGCTCCTGCGGCAGCACCACGGTTACGGCGTCTTTCGGGCAGAGATCCATGCAGGGCACGCGTACGAGGTGGATAGCCGATTCGGGATGCCGCTTGTTGTGTCGCTTGATCGACTTCTTTAGCTTCGCGAGCGCAGCCAGATCGTCGTTCCCTTTCAGCTTTTTCTGGCATTTCTGGCAGGCCAGAACCAGATGGCCTTTCCAGGTGGCCGGATAAGACTTGAGCATCTGTACTTGGATGCTCAAGTCACCTGCAATGAAAAGAGGTCCGCTCTATTGCTGTTGCTGCTGTGCCTGCTGCAGTTGCAGCAGGGGTTCAGCTGCAGGCGGTGGTGGCGGAGCCTGCGCTCTTTCGACAAGCATGGACCAGTCCTCGGGAATCGGCATCTCCTGGTCGAGCGCTGGAGGTTTTTCCGACGCAGTGACCTGTACGGCCACGTAGAGATCGCTGGTTGTGCGGCCGATAAAAACACCGCGCGTCGGCGGAACATCGGCATAGTCGCGGCCGAGGGCCGTGCGAATGTGCCGGTCGCCTGCAATCAGCGCGTTTGTAGGATCGAAGCCGACCCAGCCCAGATGCGGCAGCAGCGCCTCTACCCACGCGTGCGTTGCATCGGAGATCGAGCGGTCCTGGTCTTCCTTACGGTGGTAAAGATAGCCGCTCACATAGCGGCACGGAATGCCCAGCCTCCGCACCAGCGCGATCATGATGTGGGCGAAATCCTGGCAAACGCCCTGCCTTGACTTCAAAGCATCGTCGATCGGAGAGTCGACACGCGTGGTGCGCGGCGAATAGCTGAAGTAGTCGTAGAGCCGGTGATTCAGCTCACGCAACAGCATCATGGGATCGTCGCGCCGCACCACGTTCAGCTCCCTGGCAAGGTCTTCGAGCGCGGGGGTGGTCAGCGCGAACTCGCTGGGCAACAGCATCTCCCAGTAATCGCCTTCCGCCACGATGGTATCGAGCTCCTTCCATGCATCGAGCGCGAGGAAAGAAGGAATATGGGCCAGCGGCTGGTGCTCGACCAGCGACTCGGCAACTACGACGAGCTGGTCATGCTGTCCCGGAATATCGAAATGATGGACATTGTTGCTGAGGTGATCGCGATAGGAGAAGACGCGGGAGCGCGGACTCACCGAAAGAGAAAAGGTCAGGCAGCGCTGGTTGCTGTCGCTGCGCGGGTGCATACGCAGCTCCATCACGCTCTCGCTGACAGGTCTCGAGTACACGAACTTGGTAAGGTGCCGGATGGAGTAAAAGATCAAAGATTGCCTCCTTACATCGCCAGCGCGGTCTGTACCGAGTACTGGATATAGACCTCGTAGATGAGGTTGTGAATACAGTGGCACTGCTCCTGGATACCGCGCAGATACTTCGCCGGGTCCTGCGCAAGAATCTCGGCAACCTGGGCGAAGGCAAGCGAGGATTTAAGCTTCCCTGCCACGCGCATCAACTCCGTGGCCTGCAGTCCTCGGGATTCCTGCTGGATGGCATCGAGCGACTGGTGCATGCGGTCTACCGAGTAACGGATGGAGTGCGGAAACTCCGCATCCAGCAATAGAAATTCAAGAATGCGCTCGTAAGTCAGGTCGGCTGTGTACACCTTGCAGTAAGCTTCGTACGCGGTGCAGGTGCGCAGCAGGCCGATCCATTCGAGATACTCGTAAGCATCGAGAACCTCTCCCGTGCGCAGGTAGACGTCGCGGTGGTAGACGTCGAGAAGGTTTGTGGTTGCCGAGGCGCGCTCCAGAAAACGCCCGACCTGCAGGAACTGCCAGCCTTCGCCGTGGCTGAGCGTGGTGTCGGTGACTCCCTGGAAAAGGTGTGCGCCGTTGATGATCGTAGGCGCGAACTCGGCCAGCTGCGTCTCCGAAGGGGACGATGGTTTCAGCCGCTGGATCTCGTGGTAGAGCTGGTTAAGCCGCTGCCACTGTTCTGTCGTAATTGCTTCACGGATCTGCCGGGCGTTTTCGCGCGCGGCGATGATGCAGGCCGTCACCGAGCCCAGCTGTGAAGGATCGAAGCAAAGCTTGTGGACCAGCGCGTAAACATCTTCATTCCATTCCACGTTTGGCGGATAACCTATCGCCGCCAGTACGCGGCGCCAGCGTCGTTCGGCACTGGTTTCGGAGCGGTCGAGCATCATGCCCTGGTTAATATCCACCAGCCGCACCGTATGCTCGGCGCGTTCCAGGTATCGGCTCGTCCAGTAAAGGCTGTCTGCTACGCGTGAAAGCATTCGTTCCTCATCCCAGTACCCAGGTGTCTTTACTGCCGCCGCCCTGCGACGAATTCACAACCAGAGAGCCTTTACGCAGCGCTACTCGCGTGAGCCCACCGGGCACAATCGTCACCTTGTCGCCGTAGAGAATGTAAGGCCGCAGGTCGACGTGGCGCGGTTCGACCGAACCGTCCTCAAGCAGGCAGGGCGAGCGGGAAAAATCGAGCGTGGGCTGCGCGATGTAATTGCGCGGGTTCGCCTCGATACGCCTGCGGAACTCTTCCCTGTCTGCCTGCGAGCTCTGCGGGCCGATCAGCATGCCGTATCCACCGGACTCGCCAACAGCTTTCACCACCAGCTTGTCCAGATTCTCGATCGTATGCTGACGCTGGGACTTGTCGGTCATCAGGTAGGTCTCGACGTTGTTGAGAATCGGGTCCTCGTTCAGGTAGTAGCGGATGATCGCGGGCACATACGCATAGAGAGCCTTGTCATCGGCGACCCCGGTGCCGAACGCGTTGCCGAGCGTCACGTTTCCCGCGCGATAAGCATTGAAGAGGCCTGCCGCACCAAGGATGGAATCGGACCGGAAGGCCAGCGGATCGATAAAGTCGTCATCCACGCGCCGATAGATCACGTCCACGCGCTTTAACCCCGCGGTGGTGCGCATGTAGACGATATTGTCGTGGGTTACAAGGTCGCGTCCCTCGACCAGCTCGATGCCCATCTGGCGCGCCAGGTAGGTGTGTTCGAAATACGCCGAGTTATATACACCGGGCGTGAGCAACACAATCGTCGGTTCCGGGCGGCCCTCCGGCGCGATCGAGCGCAGCGTGGAGAGCAGCGCCTGCGTGTAATGCTCGATCGGGCGCACGCCGTAATTGCGGAAAAGGATCGGCAGGGTGCGCTTCATGATGCGGCGATTCGTGAGCATATAGCTCACGCCGCTGGGCACGCGGAGATTGTCCTCGAGCACTACATATTCGCCGTTGGACATGCGCAGCAGATCGGTTCCGGCGACGGCGACGTACACATTGCGCGGTACCTGCAGTCCGCGCATCTGGCGCCTGAAGTGATGGCAGCTGTAAACAATTTCACGCGGAATGACACCCTGCGAGAGAATCTTGCCCTCGTGGTAAACGTCATGCAGAAAGAGGTTCAGAGCCGTAATGCGCTGCGTCAGCCCGCGCTCGATGCGATCCCACTCCGCGCCGGTGACCAGCCGCGGAACAAGATCGTAAGGAAAAATGCGCTCCGTTCCCTCCTGCCGCCCGTAAACGGTGAAGGTAATGCCCTGCATCAGGAACGAATAGTCGGCGGATTGTTTACGGCGTTGCAGCTCCTCGCGCGGCATCTGCGAGAGCACGTTCAGCAGAGCTTCATAGTGCGGACGAATGACGCCGTCCGGAGTAAACATCTCGTCGAATGCGCCATCGAGAGAGTAGTCCGGCAAAAGATGAGCGTGTGCGTCATTTCCTAAAAATGTATTCATTATGGGGCTCAGGTCTTTTGGATGCAGCTACTTGGGGCGCTCTGCCCGCTTGCGGCGAAAAAGCGTACTTTTTTGTAACACGAGTGTCACATGCCAGCAACGGAATCGTCATCGGCCCTCGCCGCCTTGTCGGGTAACCGCTCGAAGTTTTTCGCAGGAGTTACGGAAGCCGCAGCCAGAAAGCGAAACGTGCTATTTCCACGCTGCAAAAAGGCCGAGAGAATGGGCGCATTATGTGTGGCACTTCCCGTTTCCAGATTCTGCATTCGACGCACCGCAATGATGCGGATGCCTGCCCTTCTGCTGCTCTCTTTGCTGATTGCAATTCCTGCATGGTGGCGCGATATTTCCAGACGCGGCAGCAGGAAGAAGATTCGTGCTGCCGGTCCGCGCGAACAGATGCGATCCGTTTCCCTCTCGACCTTCCCGGTCACCGCGACTGAAACGACAGATTTTAAAAGGGAAAGTTGCTGAGAATCCGATATAGGATATTGGAATTCCCGACAACTTATTCGCGAGCAATTGATGAAGACAAAGCTGTGCCTCCTGCTCCTCTGCGTTGCTATTGCTATACCCGCCTGGTCCGTCGAAAACGCCGCCCCCATGGTTGAAGTGCAGAGCCCTCACTTCACCATCCTGACAAATTCCAGTGAGAAGCAGGGCCGCCATGTGGCCGACCAGCTTGAGCGGATGCGGTCAGTCTTTCATACGCTCTTTCCGAACGCGACCGTCGATCCCAACTCGCCGATCATCGTGCTTGCCCTGAAAGACAAGAAAAGCTTTGAGTCGCTGCTGCCCGGCGACCGCCAGGGCAAGGGCCAGCTCACCCTGGCCGGCTACTTCATGCAGTCGCCTGAAAAGAATTACATCCTGCTGCGGCTCGATGCCGAGGGTGAACACCCCTTCGACACCGTCTATCACGAATACACACATCTGCAGTTCCGCAAGGCGGCGGAATGGATGCCGCTCTGGATGAACGAGGGCGAAGCCGAGTTCTTCCAGAACACTACCCTCGAAAACAAGGAAGTTCTGCTCGGCCAGCCCAGCGTCAACGATATTCTTTACCTGCGCCAGCAGAAGCTCATTCCCCTGCAGACTCTGCTGACCGTCGATGCCAGTTCGCCTTACTATCACGAGGAGAACAAGGGCTCGATCTTCTACTCGGAATCCTGGGCGCTGACCCACTACCTGATGGTGACCGACAAGATCGAGCACACGCAGCGCGTACTTGATTACCTTGCGCTGATGAGCCAGCACGTCGACTCCGTGACTGCGGCCCAGAAGGCATTCGGCGATCTGACGGTTCTGCAACACAAGCTCCAGGACTACGTTTCACACGGCGATTACAAGATGTTCCGCGTAATGGCCGACACGCGTGTGGACGAAAACACCTTCACTGCCAAACCTCTTACCGGGCCACAGACCAATGCCGTCCGTGCGGACGTCCTCGCCTACGGCGACCGCGAGGAAGACGCGAAGACGCTGGCCACCTCGGTTCTGCACGATGATCCTTCCAACACGCAGGCCTTCGAGACGATGGGCTATCTCGCCTTCCGCGGCGGGAATCATCAGGAAGCCGGTGACTGGTATGAAAAAGCAGTGCAGGGCAACTCGCAAAGCTACATCGCTCATTACTACTTCGCGGTGATAAACATCGACAGTTACGATCCGAAGACCAGCGCGCAGGTAGAAGCCAGCCTGCGCGCGGCCATCAAGCTGAATCCGCAATTCGCTCCTTCATACGAGGAACTGGCCGTCTTCTACGTACAGAGGCGTCGCAATGAGCAGGAAGCGCACATGCTCTCTGTTCAGGCGGTTCAGCTCGATCCCGCTAACGTATCGTTCCGGATCAACGCAGCCAATGTCTTGGCAAGCCAGGGAAACTACGACGCTGCCGTGCAGGTGCTGGAAGCCGCGGAGAAGATCGCAACCACTCCGAACTCGGTGGCCTCGCTCCGGGAACAGGCCGCGCAGATGCAGGAATTCGCCAAACGCAAGCAGGAAAACGAACAGCTGCAGGCCTCTGCCAAATCCGAAAACGCTCCGGTGGAAACGACGCTGGCCGGTGCGAACGGAGTGGTTCGTACCCAGCAGGCTGACGTCACCGTGGACGGAAGCCAGGTACAGCAGGACACGAAGACGCACAAGCTGCTCATTGGCAAGGTTGCGGTGAACAACCTTACAAAGCATCCCGACGAAACGCCGTCCGGGCCGACGCAAATCGCCAGCGGAATAATCCACGGCGTGCAGTGCTCCAGTCCGGCGACGCTCGACCTGAACCTCCAGGGCACGAAGGCGACGCTGGCACTTTATAGTGGCAACTACTTCCGCATCGAGTATTCGGCGTTGAACTTCACGCCGGAAGGCGAGATTCATCCCTGCAAGGATCTCGAGGGCATGAAGGCGAAGATTGCCTACGCCGCCAGCTCTGACAAAACCGTCGCCGGGCAGGTGGTCTCGATTGAGCTAAGTAAATAATCCGGGTGCCCCACATCTCGATTTCGAGATGTGGGAGTTGCCACGCAGGGATCTTAAGGCAAAACGATCCCATGCCTCAAATTCGAGACATGGGGCACCCGCACCCAATCGGTAGGCCATCAAATTTTCCTGGCAACATTTTTAGGCCCGGAGGTTGAAATGCACGCACCCCGCCCCGCGATCTTTGCACTGCTCTTAGCCAGTCTTTATCAGGTGCACGCACAAATCCCGCGGCCACGCATGCCTATTCCTGTATCCATCTATCAGGATAAGGAGAGCGGCGTGCGCTTCCAATACCCCGTAGTCTGGAAACAGGCTTCTCGAAGCGACAATTACCTGTCGCCATCAGTCCTGAAGCTGGGTGAAGATCCGAAGGTCAGCGTTGCATTTTCTCCCGAGGGCAATCTTTATGAGAAGACGAACCTATCCAGCCTGACCTTTACATTCCTGGCTCCGGCCGTTGCTTCGAAGTCAGCCTGCCAGGCTCGCGTGCTTACCAATCCTTCCATGCGCAGTACTGAAGAGCAGACGATTCACGAAGTCACATACCTTCACGGGACCGGCGGCGACGCGGGGATGTGCCACCAGCAGCAGGCCGAGGTTTACGCAACGTATCGAGCAGGGCGCTGCTACATCTTCGAGAAAGATTTCAACACAACCTGCCCCTTTCCGGACCAGGGGCGGCGCGAATTGACGCAGACGGAACGCACGGCTCTGCAACGGCATCTCGATGCGATCATGGAAACGGTTTCATTTTCTACGGAAGAAAAATAGGAGGGGCGGCAGAAAAATTGTGCGGAAACATCTACGCGGCAGTGCCGCGCGGGGAGACGGTAGAGCGGGGCTACTAGAGCCCTGCGGTCTGGGGTTCGCTGGCACTGGCCTGGGCGGCGCGTTGAGCGGCGACCGACTGGGCGTGGATACGGAAGAGCGTGAAGGCGGCCCGGCAAATGCCGTACGCCAGGAGAACTCCGAGCGCGAGCGATGCCAGACTGGCACATACCAACATGAGGGAATTGATGGCGTCCTGCATTGAACTTCTTTCCAGCTTCCAGTATTTTTTGGCCTACAGACGGTGTGATGCAGCCGTCGCGAGGCCCTTTGCCTCATTGCTACTATGCCATGATGGATGCGCACGGGCTACAGTAACGGTGTGCGTTGACCCATCTTTCTATTGACCAATAAGATACCAGTATAAGCACCCTGAATCGGAGCCCTCACGCATACGCGGCGTGCAACCCGGTTTGCCACCCTTAATTCATAGAAAATTCAATGTCGATCACTCATATCTCGGTCAAAGGTGCGCGCCAGCACAATCTGCGGGACATCAGCGTCCAGATTCCACGCAACACGCTGACCGTCGTTACCGGACTTTCCGGCTCCGGCAAATCCTCGCTTGCTTTCGACACCATCTATGCCGAGGGCCAGCGTCGTTACGTGGAGACTCTATCGGCATATGCGCGGCAATTCTTAGATCAAATTGAGCGGCCCGACGTCGATTCCATCGAGGGCCTGAGCCCGGCCATCTCCATCGAGCAGAAGACCACCAGCCGCAGCCCGCGTTCGACCGTCGGCACCATCACCGAAATCTACGACTACCTGCGCCTGCTCTACGCCTCGATCGGCGTGCCCCACTGTCCCAATTGCGGACGCCAGATCAGCCGCCAGACCTCCGAACAGATCGTTGAGCGTATCCTTGCGCTGCCGCAGGGCGAGCGCGTCATCATCTACGCACCGGTGGTGCGCGGCCGCAAGGGCGAATTCAAGGACCTGCTCGACAAGCTCGACCAGCAGGGCTTCCGCGCCCGCGTCGACGGCGAGGTCCGCGACCTTTCCGAACCGATTGAGCTGGAAAAGCGCAAGAATCACACCATCGAAGCCATTGTTTACCGGGCGGTTTTGAAGCCGGGCATTGAGAAGGCCCTTGAAGCCTCGGTGACCAAGGCGCTGCAGATGGCCAACGGGCTGGTGCTCGTCGGCACACCGAATGACGAACAGCTTTACTCGTCGTCGATGTCCTGCCCTGATTGCGGACTTGATGTGCCCAAGCTTGAACCTCGTAGTTTCTCCTTCAACAGCGCCTACGGAGCCTGCCCCGAGTGCCACGGCCTGGGCAGCATCTACGACTTCGACCCGGCCAAGATCATCAACGACTGGTCAAAGCCATTGCTCGACGGCGGTCTTGGTCCCGGCTCGGCCTCGCAGTACCTGCTTAAGCTCATCAAGCTCGCGGCCGACCGCTACAAGATCGACCTGAAGAAGCCCTTCGAGCAACTTACGGAGAAGCAGCAGGAGCTGCTGCTCTACGGCCCTCCGAAAGCGGAGACGCCGCGGACGGGTTTCCACGGCATCCTGGCCTACCTTCGTGATGCGCTCGAGGAATCGAAGTCCGACGCCTACCGCGAGTGGATGATGAACTACATGTCCGCCTCGGTCTGCCCGGCCTGCAAGGGCAGGCGCCTGCGTCCTGAGTCTCTGGCGGTCAAGATTGGCGGCCTCTCCATTGCCGACTTCACTGCCCTGCCGCTGGGAAAATCGCTGGTAGCTGCGCAGAAGATCACTTTTACTACCCGCGAGGGCCTGATTGCCGAACGTCTGCGCCGGGAAATCGTCGAGCGGCTGGAGTTTCTGTTGGCCGTCGGCCTCGGCTATCTTGCGCTTGACCGCAATGCGGCGACGCTTTCCGGCGGCGAAGGCCAGCGCATCCGCCTGGCGACGCAGATCGGTTCGCGGTTGCGCGGAGTGCTCTATGTGCTCGACGAGCCCTCGATCGGGCTGCATCAGCGCGACAATATGCGGCTTATCACCGCGCTCGAATCTCTCCGCGACCTCGGCAACACCGTGCTGGTGGTTGAGCATGACGAAGATACGATCCGCCACGCCGATTATGTCCTCGATCTTGGCCCCGGCGCCGGCAAGCTCGGCGGCCATGTCGTTGCCGAAGGCACGCCGCAGCAGATCATGGCCTCGCCCGAGTCGCTCACCGGCCGTTACCTCGCGGGAGGCACCGAAATCCTGCATCGAGCAGAGCCCCGACCGATCAACGGCAAGTGGATCACCGTGGAAGGCGCGAAGAGTCATAACCTGCGCAATGTCACGGCCAAATTCCCTCTCGGCGTAATGACGGTTGTGACCGGCGTTTCCGGTTCCGGCAAGAGCACCCTGGTCAATGACATCCTCTACCGCGCTCTCGCCCGCGAACTTTACGGATCGCGCGAGCAGCCAGGCGAGCACAAGCGCATCGCCGGCTTCGACCAGATCGACAAGGCCATCCGTATCGACCAGTCCCCTATCGGGCGCACGCCGCGCTCGAATCCGGCGACCTACACCGGTGTTTTTACCGCGATCCGCGATCTGTTTGCCATGCTGCCGGAGTCGCGCGAGCGCGGCTATAAGCCCGGCCGCTTCAGCTTCAACGTCGCCGGCGGCCGCTGCGAAGCCTGCCAGGGTGACGGACAGCGCCGCATCGAGATGAATTTCCTGCCTGATGTCTACGTGCAGTGCGAGGTCTGCAACGGCCGCCGCTACAACCAGGAGACGCTGGCGGTAAAGTTCAATGGCTACTCCATCGCAGACATTTTGGATCTTGCTATCGAAGACGCTCTGCCCGTATTGGCCGATATTCCGCTCGTACGGCAGCGCCTCGAAACGCTGGTCGATGTTGGCCTCGGATACATCCATCTCGGCCAGGCGGCAACGACGCTCTCCGGCGGCGAAGCGCAGCGTATGAAGCTGGCCCGTGAACTGTCGAAGCGGCAGACCGGCAAAACACTTTATCTGCTCGACGAGCCGACCACCGGCCTGCACTTCGACGACGTGCGCAAGCTGCTCGAAGTTCTGCACCGGCTGACCGATCTCGGCAACACCATCATCATCATCGAGCACAACCTCGATGTGGTGCGGAATGCCGACTGGATCATCGATCTTGGCCCGGAAGGCGGCGAGGATGGCGGACAGGTAATCGCCGAAGGCACGCCTGCGCAGGTAGCGCAGGTAAAAGGTTCGCATACCGCCGAGTTCCTGCGACGGTATGATGAAACTGGGCACCAGGTGTCTCCGTCCCCCAGCGAACCGCCGAAGTCGCCCGCAGCGAAAAAACGCCGCAGCAAAAAAGACTGGGTGCAATGAGCTTCGAACCAATGCAGGAGCCAATTCCGGGACCGATCGAGGGCTCGGCCTTTCCGCCGCAACCTGCGCATAACAACGACGCAGACGCGGCTTTCTTTGCCTACGAGCCGCAGGAGCTGCATCTGCCAAGGCTCATTCCAAACATCGGCCATGCCGCTCTCTTTCTCGTACTGGCTATCGTGCTCATTGCCGTCGGCCAGGTGCTCGGCATTTACCTGATCGCAACCTTTCATCTCTACGGGCACCACGGCTTCAAGTCGCTCTTCCGCATGTCGGTGAGTGACGCCCGGCTGGCGATCCCCGTACAGGCGTTGTCGTACCTGATGGTCGCACTCGCGTGCATCCCTATTTTCACCGTTATTTGGGACCGTCCGTTCGCCGAAGGCGTTCAGTGGAATCTTGCCGCGGCGTTCCGGCACTGGAAGCGTTTTGCCGTCATCGGCGTAGCCTGCGGCTTCGGCATTACCCTGCTGGGCAACTTTCTGCCCATGCCCAAAGATCCGCCCATCATGCAGGACATGATGAAGTCGCCGGTAGGTGCATGGTTGATGCTGCTCTTCGGCGTGACAGCTGCACCCATCATGGAAGAACTGGCCTTCCGTGGCTTTCTGCTGCCGAGCCTGATCAATATCTTCAACTGGCTGGCGCGCAAAGGCAGCATTACGGAGGAGGCCGCACGCTATGCGGGGATTCCGTTCTCGGTCGCGCTCACCAGCCTCGGTTTCGCCTTCATGCATTCCCCGCAGGTTTCGCACGCCTGGGGGCCGCTGCTGCTGATCGGCATGGTCAGCGTGGTTCTTTGCGTTGTGCGGCTGGTCACGCGATCGGTTGCAGCCGGAGCCATGGTGCACGCGGCCTACAATCTCACGCTCTTTGCCGGAGTGCTGGCGGAGACCGGCGGCTTCCGCCATCTGGACAAGCTGAACTAAGTAGTAATCGTTTGTCAGTAGTAATCACTTGTCAACCCGAACGCAGTGAGGGGCCTGCTTTCACGGAGTAAGCAGAGCGGCAAGACTCCGCATGGTGATAGCTACCGCGCTTCCTCTGAACTTGGTTTTGTATGAGGGCACTACTGAAGTCGTGCCCTCATAGAAAGCAGTGTCTTCCTTTGAAAGAAGCCGCCTAGCCAATAGGAAACAGCAGGTTCTTCTAGTGAGCCAGAATCTCGTCCAGCGGCTGCTCCTTCGCATCCGGCAGACTCACGCCGAGGATCTTTGCTATCGTCGGAGCCACGCGCAGGTTCGTGATCTCGCCCAGCTTCACTCCTGGCTTAATGCCCGCGCCCGAGGCTACAAAGAGCGTCTGTATATCGGGCATAGTGTTGATGAAGCCGTGCTGCCCGCGCGGTTCGTGCGTTTCTACCAACTCCGCCCCGACCTTGCCTTCGAAGGCGTAGCCGGGCTTCGCCGTCAGATAGAGCTGAGGGGCCTGGTCGGTATCGGCGTCAGAGGGAATCCCAATCGTGCGTGCTTCTTCATTCGTATAGACACGGTCGACACCCTCCTGCGACTCGAAGTACGCCTTGAGCTTCGGCTCGAGTTCCGCGCGTTTGACCTTGTCGCGAATGTATAACTCCGCAGCTCCGCCTTCCGCATTCACCCACACATTTCCCGTGTAGCCGCTGTCTGACTTATGCAGGTAGCCCTGCTGGGCGAGCGCGGTATTGGGATAGATAGTGTGCGTGGTCGTCGTGAAGCCGTGGTCGGCAACGATGAAAAAGGTGATGCGATCGAGAATGCCTGCTGTCCGCGCTGCTTCCACCAGACGCGAAAGGCACGAATCGGCATAGGCATACGCTTCATACGCCGCAGGTGTCAGAGGGGCGTACTGGTGCTGGATCGAGTCTGTCTGCAGAAGATGGAAGAGCAGCAGGTTAGGCGTGTGCTTCGTCAGGATGTCAATGGCGGCATCGGTCCAGATCTCGTCGTGCCACGCCGGAGTAGCCTGCTCTCCGAAGCGCTCTACCTGCTCGCGCGTAACCGTGCCGTTCGCGATGAGTTCCTGTGGGATCGCATCTTTCACATCGGGTTTCTCACCGAAGACCCACTTCACATTCTTCGCGCCGTAGACGGCAACCCAGTCCACCTGGCCGGTAGTCATTCCCTTCCCGGCCGCTGCGTCATAGAGAGTGCGCGCGTGCACAAGCTTGTCCTTGTCGGTCCAGGGCTTGATTTGCGGAGCCGATCCATCAGCCGGAAAATCGATCAGGCCATTCGCCATCACGAAGTGATGGCTGGCGTCGACGCCTGTGATCAGCGTGGTGTGATTTGGCCATGTCACGCTGGGGTTGATGGGTCTCATGCCATCGGCCACCGCGCCTTTCGCTATCAATGCCCGGAGGGTGGGCATGGGCAGTTGCGGGTCTTTCAATGCACGTGCAGGGAAGCCATCCATCGTGACCACCACAACGATGGGAGCATCTTTCGATTGTGCCTGGGATGTAAGGAAGGTAAAGCCGAGCAGGAGAGACGGGAGCAGGTGTTTGATCAATTCGTAGTTCCTTTAGGGCCTGATTACAGCAAAGTATACGCACGAAAATGTTACGGGACCGGAGGATGAGAGAGGCCATCTGCCATCCTCCGGTCCCAACGCAGTTTAGAAGATGAGTTTCAATCCAAACTGCGTTTGCCTGGGTGAGTTGGCCTGCGAGGTGATCTGGCCAAAGGATGTGCTGGTGACGCTCGTATTCGGAGAGCCGAACTGCACATGGTTGAATGCGTTGAAGAGCTCGGCGCGGAACTGCACCGTGAGCCGCGAATACGCCTGAAAGTCCTTCAGCAACGAAAGATCCGTGCTGTCGAGTCCGGGCGAACGAAGCTGGTCATAGTAAGCGGGGCCGTTGCCGAGCGTGAAGGCTGCGGGCTGGCTGAAGTCAGCGGTGTTGAAGTACTTGTTCAGGCGATTATGAATGTCGCCGTGCAGCGTGGCATTCTGCCCGTTGGTGTTGGCGTAGAGTGTCTGGAAGTTGTAGGTTGACAACGTATTGTTGGCGCTGATCTGCAACGGTGTTCCGCCCTGGAGGGTAGTGATGCCGTTGACCTGCCATCCGCCCACAGCGAGATCTTCCCAGTGCGAGATGTTGCCGCCGTACTGGCGTCCGCGTCCGAAGGGCAGTTCGTAAACATAGCTCATGATGAAGCGCGAGCGGATGTCCTGCGAACTGACCGCGTAGTCGGCCATGGGATCGAAGCTGTTCTGGTGGTTGGTGCTGTTGTCGAAGTTGCGTCCCCATACGTAGCTGCCCTGTAGCTGCAACCCGTTGGACATGCGTTTCGTGAGGCGAACCTGCAGCCCGTCGTACTGGTCGTTTCCACCGGAGAGGAAGAGCGGCAGCACGCTGGTGAATTGCGAATATTGCTTCAGCAACTGTGCCCGCGTGGTGGTGGGGCCGGTAACTGCAGCACCGGTCGTGATGAGTCCGTTATAGGGGTTGGCTACCTGGTCGCTCAGCGACTTGCCGAGAGCGAGATCGGCAACCGGCAGCTGATCGTAGTCGATGCCGCCTTCCCTGCTTTGCTGCTGCTTACGTCCGCGGTTGCCGACGTAGGTGATGTTAAAGGTGAAATTGTTTGGAAGACTCTGTGCCACATCCAGATTCCACTGGATCGTGTAAGGCGTCGGGGTGTTCTGGATCGCGCCTTCAATCTGGCCGCCTACACCTGTCAGGAGCCCCTGTGAGGCGCCAGGGGGCGTCGTAAAGCCCTGCGGAAAGGGATTGTCGAGCAGCGAGTTTGACGGAGTGATGCCGTTATTATCCTCGGTGCTGTACCACTGGTTCTGCACGCGGAAGCCATAGGGGCCAACCGTTCCGGCCGCAGCCTGGGCTGAAGGACCGTAGACGATCGCTCCTCCGCCGTGAACGACGGTGGTCGGCCGTGCCTGGTAGGCAAAGCCCACACGCGGAGCAAAGTTATTGGCATCGATATGGTACTGGTGACGGCTCTGGCCATTCACACCGACGAAGACCAGTCCGCCCTGCAGGCCCTGAACAGCCGAGGCCAGAGGAGACGAAATTGTCGGATCGAAGTAATTCGTGCGGTTATAGCGCTCGGTACGCGGCGTGTCGAGGTCGTAACGAATGCCCAGGTTAAGGGTGAGCTTGGGTGTGATCTTCCAGTCGTCCTGCGCGTATTCCGCCAGGTAGAAGCTCTGCGAAGCATCGTCCTTATAGTTCTGGATGAGGTCGCCGGTACCGAGGCCGAGCAACATCGACGCCAGGCCGCTGCCGGAGTTGGCATTCGCCGTGTTCGGATCGACCTGGGTATAGGTTGTGCCGAAGCTGAAGTTACCCGAGCTGTCCGCCGATTCATGATCGTTCACGCGAATCATGCGTCCGTCGAAGCCGAACTTGAAGGTGTGCGAACCGCGCACCAGGGTCAGCGACGACAGCAGGCTGTAGGTCATAAACGAGTTCTTGCGGTTGCCGTTGTTGCCCAGGCCGGTGTAACCCGAGGGCGAAAAGACCGGGAAGAGGTTCGTCGCGCCGGGCGCGGAATCGATCGATCCGGGAAGTCCAAGCTGGGTCGCGTCGAAGCCGAGGCTGGTGTTGAGGTAGTAGTAGAGCGTACGGGCAAAGCCGAGGCGCGTATCGAGAATGGTGCGGGCATTTGGCGTGGCGGTATAGCCCACCGTGAAGCCGCGATCATAATCTTCGCTGTTGATCAGGCCTTCTGCGACCGCGTCCTGTTGCGGGAAAAGCGGGTTGGGGTTGTCCTGGTAATAGCGGTCCGAATAACGAGCGAACACCTTCTGCCGGTCACTGATCACGTGGTCCACGCGAATGTCCCAGGAGTTGATGTCGTTCACCGTGCTGCCGCTTGCGAAATAATTGTTGGCGTTGGTGACAGCATTCCCCGTCGTGTTCGGCAGCGGGTAATAATTCATCGTTGCCAGGGCGACCTTGCTCAGCAGGCCCTGGGGAATCTTGTTGTCCGGAAACTGATCGCGGGTGTAGCCGGTACCGCTGTCGTTCAGGCGCGTGGTGTAAGGGTTGTAGATCTTGATCTGCTGGCCGTTCGAAGCAAAGGTCTGGGAGAAATCGCCGCTGCGCTGCGCCACCGTCGGAACGGTCGCGGTGAGCTGGTTGGCGTCGGTTTCACGCAGAAGTTCGGTCGAAAGCAGGAAGAACGTGCGGTCTTTCTTGATCGGGCCGGTAAGAATCCCACCGAACTGGTTGCGGTGCAGACCGGGTAGCGGCGTGTTGTGTAGGTTGTTGAAGTAGCTGTTCGAGTCGAGATCGGAGTTACGGAGGAACTCGAACGCCGTACCGTGGAACTCATTCGTTCCTGACTTGAAAACCACGTTCAGGATGCCATCGAGGCTGCGTCCGAACTCAGCTGGATAGTTCTGGTCGAGCAGGCGAAATTCGCCGATGGCGTCGACCGAGGGAAAGATACCGATGCCGGAGTTGCCATTCACAGTAGGAAAGCCGGCCGGAGTGCCGTCTACCAGAACATCCGTATAGCCCTGGCGGCCACCGTTCACCGAGTAGCTGACCGAGTTGTAGTCGTTGCCGGTCGACCCTGCAAAGCTGGGGTCCAGCTCAAGCAGGTCATAGGGATTGCGGCTGTTCAGCGGAAGATTACGGATCGAGGTGCCGTTGACTTCGTCACTCACCTGCGAAGAGACGGTGTCGAGCGTCTGGACGTCCGCGTTGACGGTGATCGCCTGCTGGACTGCTCCGACCTGCATGACGACGTCCTGCGTGGCGTGCTGGCCCAGGTCAAGGCGGATGCCGTTCTGCTCATAGCTGGCAAAGCCGGGCGCTTCCACTCGCAACGAGTAGGTGCCCGGAGCCAGGGTCAGGAACGAATACTGTCCCTGGTCGTTGGAGGTCTGCACGGTGCGTGCGTTGGTGGCGGTGTTGGTTGCCGTGACGGTGGCTTTGCTGATGACATTGCCGCTCGCCTCGCGGATCACGCCGAGCAGGTTCGCGCTGGTGTCCTGCGCAGATGCCGTACTCGAAAGCATCGCAATCATCGCGACGCAGACACAGAGGAACATTCCCCTGATTTTGGCTTGCATAAAGATGGTCCTCACTGGCCAAACTGTGAAAGGTTGAGGGTTAAAGACGCAGGTGTGGGCCTGACTGGCATGACCGTAGTGCAGGGATCTTTAGGAAGTTCAGTGATTTCTCGGAGAAGGATGTATGTGGCTGAAAAGGCGGGACATGGTTAACTCAACAAGCAAGGTGAAATGCAGGTGATTTACCATCCTGTAACCGTAACGGGATAGATTAAGAGTCACCCAAAACCCATAGGTCATGAGCAGCGCAATCTTTTCTGAGGTCGATGGAATTGCACCCGGTGCGCCGCGTGAGGACGATCCGCGCTGGCAGCTTGTACAGAGAATTGTTTCCACGAGAGACTTTGCGCGCTCGCCGCAGCTCTCCAGATTCCTGCTTTACATCTGTAACGCCACCTTCGAGAACCGGACACAGCAGCTCAGCGAACATCACATCGGGGTCGAAGTTTTTGGCCGCCAGCCCGACTACGACTCGGCTGCGGACACCATCGTTCGCTCGCATGCCCTGCGGCTCCGCCGAAAGCTGGAACAATACTTCCATCGTGACGGCTCGAACGAGCCGATAAGGCTCGACATTCCAAGAGGCACATACGTGCCGGTCTTTACCCTGGTGGAAGAAACGGTACTGATCGAACCGGAGCCGCTCGAGCCTGAGACCTTATCAGCAGTGTCTGAGCCGGCGGCAAACCCCGGACCGGTGACCACGCCATCTTCCGAGGAGCCCTCGGCCGATGACACCGGCAGAAGATCCATCGTCTGGCGCTACCGGCTGCTTACTTCCCTGCTGCTTCTCTGCGTGATCGCGCTCGGCGTACTCTTTGCTCTGCATCTGCGGACGCACTTCGTGCGCTCACGGCGGCACCTGTTGTGGGGTCAGCTTTTTACAGAGAACCAGCCTACGCGCATTGTGCTGGGAGATTCGGGCCTGGTGCTCTTTCATGCCGTCACCCATCAGTACGTTAGCCTGCACGACTACCTGAACAACGATTACCAGAAACAGCTGCAGCACGTAGAGCACGTCGAGCCGGCATTCGCCGAGTTTCTGCTGCATCGCCGCTACACATCTTTTGTCGACGCCATGACGCTCTCTCGCATCATGCGGCTACCCGAGGCCTCGCCGCGGCAGACACTCGTACAGTACAGCCGTGACATGCGCGTCGAAGACTTCAGCAGCGCGAACCTGATTATGATCGGCGCACAGGAAGCGGTGCCCTGGGTTGAGCTCTTTGAAAAGCACATGGATTTTGTCTTCAGCATCGACAATCCGCAGAACCACTCGTCCTATCGCAATCGCCACCCCAAGGCAGATGAACTGGCGAACTACAACGATGAGAGGGGTAAAGCCTACGGAGTCATCGCCTTTTTGCCAAACCTAAGTGGCAATGGCAATGCCCTGCTCGTCGAAGGATTGAACATGATGGGAACCGAAGCGGCCATCGACCTCGTAACCGACGACGCCCGTATTTTGCCTGTGCTCAGGAGCATCCGCAGGCCTGACGGTACCCTGCCGCACTTCGAAATGCTGGTGGAAAGCGATGCGGTTGGCGAAGGCGCAGGACCGGCCCATGTCATCGCCATTCACGTTCACGACTAGATGTGAGGTTGGCTAGAAAGTAGTCAGCTTCACTCGTAGCAGTACGTCTTCGTCCGATTTCAAATTCAGTCCATAATCTGTCTGGTCGCCGTTCCAGATGCGTGTAGTGCGCCAGTTGCCCGCCTCGTCATAGCTTCCCTCGGCCACTTCGAGGAACAACCGCTGCTTCGCCATGTCGAAGAGCGGCTTGAAATCCACACGTACATGATGGCCAGTGACGAGAAACTCGTCCGGCCCGAGTGTGATTACCAGCGCCCCGCCATCGGGCGGCTTGTTTCCAGCGGCGGGCTTGTTATAGCCGAAAGACGGTACGCCGTAACTGAAGGTAGCCTGCCAGCGATCGAGGTCGAGCGTGTGTACGTGATTGTCCGGTTCTTCGCTGTCGCCATGTACGCGGCCTTCGAGATTCGCAGCCGCAATCCGATCGGCGATGGGCGCCAGCAGTGCGTACTCCTCTGCGAAGGGTTTGAAGGCGCTTTTCTCCATCGCTTCCGGTCCATCCGGCAGGTTGGAGTAGCGTGTCATATCGAGGCCGAATGGTGAAAAGCCGATCGCTCCATGCCCTATCGCCGCGAAGACGTAATGCGCGTAAATGGCGGAGTTGCCGGTCTCGGGAATCATCAGTGCATTGTTGAAGCGCGCGTAGAGGCCGAGCACCGCGATGTACTTCGCGTAATCGGGCATGTAGATGTCCGGCGCTATCAACGACAGCGAGGGTGCGGCAATCTGGTACAGGAGAATGTTCTGATCGGTCGGAGCGCCCGATTCATACGAGCCCGGTGTCGCATGGAAGGGATCGCGCAGTGCGGCGTTCGTGTAAAGAGGCAGCGGATACTCGGCCTTTCCAGCAGCGGCCACCTGCTCGATGTAGCTGGCGATGGCCCACGCCTGGAAGGTTTCATCGGCGGCGTCTCCGAAGACCTCCTTCCACGTTCCCGGTTTCAGACCCAGCCCCTGCACCAGCTTTTCCGGAACCTGGCCTGCAAAATCCCTTTCTGCTTCCGGCCTGTGATCGCGGTCGCCTCCCCAGACTCCCGCTTCGTTCTCAACCTGGACCATCAGCACGGTGCGCTGTGCGTCCGCTGCTCGCAGGTGACGCATCAGTGCCGCAAATGCCGCCTTGTCGGCGGCGAGCCGTGCAGGTGAGTAGGTGCTGGGCGAATCGACGGTCTTTCCATCTTTGCCGATCAGGAACGGATACTTCTGCTGGTCCAGCTTCACCCAATGCGGCGTGTAGTGCGACGAACCATTCTTCCAGGTTCCAAACCAGAGCAATACCAGATGGACCCTGTGCTGTCGCGCCTGTTTGAGAATCTCATCGACGAGCGAGAAGTCGTACCTGCCGGGATCGCGCTCGACCTGCTCCCAATAGATGGGCACCTCAACCGTGTTGGCATGGATCGTTGCAGCGACGGGAAAGACCTTATCGAGCATATCCGGCCACGCGGAGGAGTTATTGGCCTGATAGCCCAGCATCAGGTAAGGCTTGCCATGGACCAGAAGCGCATGGCGGCCGTTCTGCTCAACAATCTTCGGGATGGAATCGGCGCCGCCAGCCTTTGCACCGGTTTGACCGAAGACGTGCGAAAACAACATGGCGGCGAAGACAGGAAGCAGAACAAGATGCCGTAGAGAACGCGGGAACATTCAGATCCTTTGAGGTCGAGGCGATAAAACTACCCGACCCAAGGTATCAGCAGGCGGCCCTCGATGACAGAGCTTTGTCGTCCTGACGATGAGAGCGATTCTGTCACGGCAGGTCGTTGTTCAGCACAACCAGCGGATTCTCCGCTGCTTCATCCGGATGGAAATGAGCGTGAATCAGCGTAGCGGTCTTGCGTTGGACAACCGCCGTCAGCGCCTCGATATCGGCCTGCTGCACACCGCGCAGACTACCGAAATGTTCGATCAGCCGCGTTCGCGTTCGTGCGCCGACACCGGGAATCGTGAACAGTTCCGAGTCGCGATCGCGCATCTCGCGACGCTTGCGATGGTAGGTAATTGCAAAGCGATGCGACTCGTCGCGCACATGCTGGATCATGTGCAGTACGGGCGAGCGGCGCTCCAGCACGATCGGCTCGTCTTCCTGCCCATACACATAGATCAGCTCTTCACGTTTCGCAATGGACGCGAGCGGCTGTGTCGTCAGGCCCAGCTCTTCCAGGGCAGATGCCGCTGCATGCAACTGGCCGAGACCACCGTCAACGAGTATCAGGCTGGGCATCTGCTTCTTTTCCTCGACCAGGCGCCGATAACGGCGTCCGATAACTTCGCGCATGGAAGCGAAGTCGTCCACACCCTCGACTGTTTTGATCTGAAACTTGCGGTAATCGGACTTCTTCATCCCGCCGTCTTCCCATACGACCATCGACGCGACCGTCTCCGCGCCCTGGATATGCGAGATGTCGAAGCACTCGATGCGGCGAGGCAGTTCTGGCAGCATGAGCACGTCCTGCAGCGACTCCTGGATCGCCTTCTGCGACGGCTTAAGAACGCGGAAGCGCTGGTCGTAGCTCTGCTTGGCGTTCTGGCCGGCCAGGTCGATCAGTGAGCGTTTCTCTCCGCGCATGGGCGCGGCAATCTCCACGCGATGTCCGCTACGCTCGGCAAGCAATGCGCTCAGCACGTCGCGGTCGCCAAAGTTCACTGGCAGATAGATGCTCTTGGGTACATACTGCTGATCGATGTAGAGCTGCTTCAGCAAGGCGGAGAAGAAGGCTCCGGCTTCAAAGGTGGGCCCATTCGCCGCAGCCGCTACCACCTCTTCCGGCTGATGCTCTTCGCTCTCCGGCTCCGCCAGTTCGAGCATCAGTTCCTGCAGGTCTTCCCAAAAGAACTCGCGCCGGTCGACGATCTTGCCGCCGCGCATGTGGAAGAGATTCACTGCGACCATGCCGTTTTCGTAGTGATAGCCAAAGACGTCGGCGTCATCGTTCTCTGCCGAGGCGATGCGCTGTTTTTCCTGTAGCTGGCTGATTGTGATCAGCAGGTCCCGATATTTCGCGGCCAGCTCGAACTGCTCACCGGCAGCGGCTTCCGCCATGCGCTGCTCCAGTGATTTTGCGAGGTCGCTCCCGCGCCCTTCAAGCAGCATCTGCGCATCGCGCACTGCCTCACGGTAAAGCTCAGGCGTCGTCAGGTCTTCCACGCACGGCCCCAGGCAGCGCTTGATGTAGTACTGGAGGCAGGGCCGCGCGTAGTAGCGCCGCAGGTCGAGCTTGCAGCTGGGCAGCAGAAAACTGCGATGAATTAGTTCAGCGATCCGGTAGGCGAGATTTCCTGGGAAGAACGGCCCATAGTAAGCGCTGCCGTCTTTGCGTATCTTGCGCGTGACAAATACCTTGGGAAAACGATCGGCCAGCGTCAGTTTTACGTAGGGATAGGTCTTGTCATCGCGCAGCAGAATATTGAAGCGCGGCTTCCGCTGCTTGATCAGGTTGTTTTCGAGCGCCAGCGCCTCACGCTCGTTGTCGACCAGGATGTAGTCGAGGTCGACAGCCTCGCGCATGAGCGAGCCGGTCTTCGCGTTGGCCTGCGATGTCTCCAGCAGATAGGAGCGGACTCGCGACCTGAGATTTTTGGCCTTGCCGACGTAGATGACTTGGTCGTCGGCGTTCTTATACAGATACACGCCCGGCCGGGTGGGGAGTGACCGAATCTTCTCTAGGAGATCCATGGGGGCTTATACAGTCTAAATGGTTAGTATGGGACCGTCCCGCCAGAGCGTCATTCACGTAAAAAGTACATGGTTTATTAGCTTGATTCCTTAACGTGTTGGATTTAATTAATCTATTTAAATCATTGAAATTAGATATTTTGAAGTCAAATCATTGTTTGGCACGCCATTTGCCCCACTAATCGACGTTGGTATTGCCGTGCCTGTAAGATTTCACGGCATCTTAACCACAGATTGCGAAACCCGTTCCCAACGTTTGAAGCAGTTTGAAAAGGGAGTAAGACAGACATGAAGACAAGCAATGAAATGATCGAACTGATGGTGCCGCAAACCAGGATTATGAGCCAGTCCGCCGGCCGTCTCCGGGCCTTCTGTGTTGTTTCAGCTTTCGGAGCCCTATCGCTCCTCGCCATTACCGGATGCTCCACGAAGAATTACGTGCGCAGCCAGACCCAGCCGGTGATTGAGAAGACGAACGAGCTGGATGATGCGACGGCCAAGAATAACCGCGCTATTCACGATGTGGATGACCGCGCGCAGGCCGGCATCAAGCAGGCGCAGAGCTCGGCCGATTCTGCCAACCAGCAGGCGCAGTCGGCAAATATGGCAGCCAAGCAGGCTGACCAGTCCGCGCAGGACGCTGTGACCCAGGCTGATTCCCTCGCCAGCGTGGTCGCAAACATCGACAGCTACAAGCAGGTTTCTGAGACTTCCGTCACCTTCGCCTTCGACAAGGCTGACCTGACCCGCAAGGGCAAGGCGGCCCTGGATGACTTCGCCGCTCAGCTGGGCAGTGCCCGCGGCTACATCCTTGAGGTGACCGGGGGAACCGATTCGACCGGTTCGGCGCAGTACAACTACGACCTCAGCCAGCGCCGCGCGCAGGCCGTGGTGCAGTACCTCGCTTCGCAACACCAGGTGCCGGCACACAAGTTCTACCTGATTGGCATCGGCAAGGATCAGGAAGTGGCTTCGAACTCTACTGCTTCCGGACGCGCGAAGAATCGCCGCGTAGATATCCAGCTGCTTTCGAATGCGGGTGCGCAGCCTGCGGGAACGGGCCAGACGAGCCAGATGTCGGCTCCCCAGTAAATCAGAAGAAATCCGCAACGCCGGGGCAGATCCTTTGGGGTCTGCCCCGTTTTTTGCTACATGGCCATCTGGGCGATGTGGGCGGCGCGCACATCGTGTGCCGTATAGAGACTGTAGAACGGCGCGCCTTCACAGGCGGCTTCGACCGCTGCGCGGCCTTTCGCTTCGCGTTCCACGAGACAAATACCGGCAATCACTTGCATGCCCGCCTGCTTTGCCGCCTCGATGGCGTTAATGGTGGAAGCCCCGGTGGTGCAGACGTCATCGACGATGACTACCGGCGCGCCTTCCTCGAAAAATCCTTCGATGCGGCGTCCCATACCGTGAGCCTTTTCTGCCTTGCGTACCAGGAAACCGTGGATGAGTCCCGCTGAGGAATGCTGCTGCGCATAGTAGGCGCTGGCCGTGGCCACGTTCGAGACGATGGGATCGGCGCCCATGGTCAGGCCGCCGATAGCCGCAGGCTTCAGGTGCTTCTCATGGAGCAGCTCGAGAATGGCCAGGCCGGTCAGGCGGCCGCCTTCGGCGTGCAGTGTGGTGGTGCGGCAATCGATGTAGTAATCGCTCTTCGCGCCGGAGCTGAGGGTGAAATCACCCAGCTTGAACGAAATACGCGAGAGCAGATTGAGCAGGGATTCGCGGTGTGTGGTCATCGCCTTCGATTGTAGCTCCCACTAGAATGCTCTCAAACATCTGTGCGGGAGAAGCATGAGGAAGAAGCTGGAAGTTCTTGACAGGTTGCAGCCGTGGGGCGCAGTCATACTCCGGGTAGCCTTGAGCGTGTCCATGGCTGTCTACGGCTGTGAAAAGGTTCTGCCGAAGGGGGCGTTGCATGGTTTTGCCGCGTACGTCGGGACTCCTGGCTTGCCTGCCTGGTTGGGCTACGTCGCTGCCTACACCGAGTTTCTGGGCGGAATCATGGTGATTCCGGGCCTGGCACACTGGCGCTCGATTGCCTGCTGGGCATCCCTTAATGCCGCGTAATTCCGATCGCACGATGTCATACTTCAAAGTAGAAGTTTTTTCGAACCGATAATGCCCACGGCCCAGGAATCAGATCCGCTTTTGCGACCGTCGCTGCCCGATGTTTACTCATCGGTACGGCTTACTTCGTCGCGGGTATTCTGGCGCCGCGCCCTGGGCTTTGCCGGGCCGGGATTCCTGGTCGCGGTCGGCTACATGGATCCAGGCAACTGGGCAACCGACCTTGCCGGCGGATCGCGCTACGGCTACACGCTGCTCTTCGTGATCATGCTCTCGAACCTGATGGCGATTCTGCTGCAGAGCCTTGCCCTGAAGCTTGGCATTGCATCGGGGCGCGACCTGGCGCAGACCTGCCGCGAACGCTACAGCCGGCCGATGGTGATCTTTCTCTGGCTCTTTGCTGAGATTGCGATTGCGGCCTGCGATCTTGCGGAGGTCATCGGATCAGCCATCGCGCTGCAGTTGCTGTTTCATATTTCGCTGGTGCTGGGCGTCATCCTCACGGGCGGCGACGTGCTGCTGCTGCTGCTGTTGCAGAACCGGGGCTTCCGCTACCTCGAGGCGCTGGTCATTACCTTGATCACGACCATCGCGGTGCTCTTCGGTGTGGAGATTGTTCTCTCTCGCCCCGAGTGGGGACTCATTGCCCATAACCTGCTGCTGCCGACCACGAGCAGGATGGTGACCGATCCGCAGATGCTGTACATCGCGATCAGCATCCTGGGCGCGACGGTGATGCCGCACAATCTCTATCTGCACTCCTCCATCGTGCAGACGCGGAACTATGAGCGCACGATTGAAGGCAAGCGGGAGGCGATCCGCTTCGCGAATCTCGATTCAGCGACTGCACTGATGATCGCCCTGCTGGTGAACGCGGCGATCCTGGTAGTGGCGGCAGCGGTCTTTCATCGCTCCGGGCATTACGAGGTGGCGGCGATCGAGGATGCCTACAAGCTGCTCACGCCGATGCTGGGTGTCGCCGGAGCGAGCACGCTTTTCGCCGTGGCGCTATTGGCGTCGGGCCAGAACTCAACGGTGACAGGGACGCTCGCTGGACAGGTGGTGATGGAGGGCTTTCTCGAACTGCGCCTTCGCCCATGGAAGCGGAGACTCATTACGCGGCTGCTGGCCATCGTGCCGACCGTGATCGTCACGATGGTCTACGGAGCTCGGGGCACAGGAGACCTGATCATCCTGAGCCAGGTGATCCTGAGTCTGCAACTCAGCTTCGCGGTTTTCCCGCTGGTGTCCGCCACCAGCGACAGGAAGATGATGGGCGAGTTTGTGAATTCCGGTTTTGTAAAGGGATTGAGTTATGTCGTTGCGGTGCTGATTGCCGGGTTGAATATCTGGCTTCTCATCAAGACTTTTTGAGGCAGACTTCTTTACTGCTTTCGATTCCCTCTGCCATCTCCCAAATAGCACAACGTGACAGCTCGCGGCGTCGCTTATAACTGCGAAACATCTATCGCCACGGGCTTGTCACAATCATTGAGCCGATTCTGGTCTGTGCGTTGTCCAATCTGTGTGCAAGCCTATTTAGCGAACCCAGTCTATTCTGCGCTCACTACCGCGCTGGAGCCATTTTCCCTGTCCAATGGCGTAGCGCGCCGCTTTCAGCATGGTGTTATCCCATTCGCTGGCGTTCCTGAGCCCAGCGCGGAAGCCCTTGCTGACCTGGTTCCTCTGCTGCTGGCGAAGGAAGAGATCTATCTCACAACGGACGAGGGAGAAACCATAGATCTGCCCAGTGGGCTCGAAGTAGTATCGGCATTACCAGGCTTGCAGATGGCATACACCGGTCCGGCTCCGAGTGATGGAGACGATGCCGAGATCGTTGCGCTCACCCCTGCCGATGTCCCCGAGATGCTGGAGCTAAAGGCTGTTGCGTTTCCGGGATACTTCGGTCCGCGGGCGCCGGAACTCGGGCGCTTCTACGGGATACGCGATGCGAAGACCGGGAGGCTCATTGCCATGGGGGGCGAACGCCTCGCGACTTTTACGGAGAAAGAGATTTCAGCGGTGTGTACTCATCCGGACTACCTCGGCCGGGGCTATGCCACGCGGCTGATTCGCGCAGTGCTTCGGCATCAGGCAGCGCCCGGTGCCCGGTCGATTCTGCATGTCATCGCGAGCAACAAGCGAGCCATCTCCATTTATGAAGGGATGGGTTTTGTGATTACTGGAGCGCTCGAATTCATCCAGCTTCGCAGGGTGTGAGCCGCTTGTCTGGGAGATGCTTTTACATCGCGTAGTGGAGATTCACCTACCCACATTTCAGAAGCGAGACGTGGGTAGATGCCATGTCTTCCTATTGCGCCGTTGCTTCATCCGTGTAGAAGCTGCGAATCTCGCCCGCATACTTCTCTACAATCACGCGGCGCTTCAGCTTGAGGCTTGGCGTTAGTTCACCCGACTCGACGGCCCACTCGTCGGGGACTACCTTAAATCGCTTGATCATCTCGAACGTTGCGAGGCCCTCGTTGGCCCGCTTTACGATCGCCTGGTATTCGGCCACCACTCGCGAATCCTGCACGAGATCGCGGCGCGTGGAGAAGCTGATGTTATGCTGCTGCGCCCACTCCTCGAGCGCGGGAAAGTTCGGGGAAATCAGCACAGATGCGAACTTGTGTTTGTCTCCGACGAGCGCGGCCTGCGCGACCAGAAGATTTGTCTTGAGGCGATTCTCGATCGGCTGTGGAGCGATCATCTTTCCGCCAGAGGTCTTCAGCAGCTCCTTCTTGCGGTCGGTGATGGTGAGGAATCCATCGGCGTCGATGAAGCCGATGTCGCCAGTGTGGAAGTACCCATCGGCATCGAACGAATCGGGAGCATGCTTCGGCTGCTTCCAGTAGCCTTCAAAGACATTCGGCCCCTGGACGAGCAGCTCGCCGTCGTCGGCTATGCGGCAGTTCACGTTGGCAAGGGGCTTGCCAACCGTGCCCATGCGGTTGTTGATGGGCGTGTTGAGGCCGATGACCGGCGAGGTCTCGGTCATGCCATAGCCTTCGAGAATCCGGATGCCGATGCCTGCATACCAGCGGGCAGTATCGAGACCGAGGGGCGCTCCGCCGGCGATGTAGTAGCGGACATTGCCGCCGAATCCACCCTGAATCTTTTTGTAAACGAGCTTATCGGCGATCTTCCAGGCAACCGACGAGGGTGTGATTCCCTGCGCCACGGTTTCGTGATGCTTCGTGCCTGTCTTTACCGCCCACTGAAAGATACGTTGGGTGTTCTTCTTGCGGGCGGCGCGTCGCTCCGACTCCTGGCGGACCTTCTCGTACACGCGGGGCACAGCGACAAGGATCGTCGGCTTGACCGCCTGCATCGCCCCAGGTAAGCGTTCGAATCCGGGACAGTAGGCCAGCGTTACATTCTGGGCGTACATCGCGTAGTCGAGATGGCGGGCGGTGATGTGCGAGAGCGGCAGGAACGATATGCAGCGGTCAGTATCGTGGAAACCGAATTCCGAGGTCGAATAATTCAGGTTCTGGGCGATGTTGCCGTGCGTGAGCACGACGCCCTTCGGTTCCCCTGTCGTACCCGAGGTATAGATCAGGGTCGCCGGGTCTTCCGGCTTCACGTCATAAGCCATGCGATCGAAGCTGGCGTCGCGAACCGAGCCGCGGGCATCGGTGTCGTCCATCAACGATGAGAATGAGACGGCATCGGGAGTGCCGGTATCATCCATGATCACGATGCGTTCGATGGCGGTGCGATCGCGGAAGGCGGCAATCTTGTCGTATTGCTGACGGGTGGATACGACGGCCACCCGGGCTCCCGAATCCACCAGCAGGTCTGCAATCTGGCCAGCTGGAAGCGTGGGATAGATGGGTACGTTGATTGCGCCGATAGCGAGGCTCGCGAAGTCTGTCACGCCCCATTCCCAGCGGTTCTCGCCAAGAATCACGACCCGATCCCCTTTGCCGATGCCCCAGGAGGATAAAGTCTCTGCCAGCGCCCGGACGCGCTGATAAATCGCCGCGCCACTTATCGGCTGCCAGCTACCTGATGTTTCCTGCGTGAGTACAGCACGTTCCCGGTTCGAGGCAGCAACCGTAAAGAGCACGTCGTTCAAGGTTTTCAGCTTCAGCACGGCGTTAAGACTAACAGATGGACAGAGATTAGGAATGAGGAACCAGGGATTAACAGGAGGATTACTGCAACTCGTCCCGGTTTTCCAATTCCTAGTCACTCATTCCTGATTTCCGCAGTTTCCTGTGGCAGCGCCACAGGAAATGTGTAATGATCTGTGTCCATACCACAGGAGAGGCAGATGGCCGATTCGAAGCTCGATCTTCTACAGGGAACATTGGACTTGATGGTCCTGCAAACGCTGGCCGCGATGGGAACGCAACATGGCTATGGAATCGCCCGGCGCATTGAACAGGTGAGCGGCGAGGCGATCCTGCTGAACCAGGGCACGATTTATGCCTCGCTGGTGCGGCTGCAGCAGCGAGGGTGGATCGATGCCGAGTGGGGCACATCCGACAACAACCGCAAGGCAAAGTTCTATTCGATTACCCGCAAGGGCCGCTCGCAGCTGAAGGAAGACGCCGCGTACTGGCAGCGGCTTTCCGAAATCATGGCGCGTCTGCTGGCCATGCAGCCGGAGCAGAACTAAATGGAAACGCCACGCGGCATCTTCGAAAAATTCCTGTCCTTCTTTCGGCAGGGACGGCTCGACGGCGATCTCGAAGCCGAAATGGAGTCGCACCTGGAGATGGCCATCGAGGAGAACCTCGACAAAGGCATGTCCCACGAAGAAGCACGCCGCCAGGCGCTCGTTCGATTCGGCGGAGTCACACAGGCCCGGCAACAACATCGCGATGCAAGGAGCTTACCCATGCTTGAAGTTCTCATGCAGGATCTGCGTTACTGCTTCCGCACCATGCGGCGCGACCGCGCCTTCACCATCATCGCCGTGCTGATTCTCGGGCTTGGCATCGGCGCGAACATCGCTGTCTTCAGCGTGGTGAACACCATTCTGCTGCGCCCGCTTCCCTTCCATGACCCACAGCAGCTCGTACGCATCACGGACCTTCAGGCTAAGAGCGGCGAGTCGAGCCGGACCTATTCGGCGGATGCGTGGGATCAGTACCGGGAGCAGACGCACACGCTCTCCGATATCACCGGTTATTTTGCGTTCTCCTCGGAGAACAACTACAAGCTCACCGGCAACGGTCAGCCGAAGCCCTTTACCGGCATCCTGGTGGCGGGCAATTTCTTCCATACGCTCGGAGTCACTCCCACGCTGGGACGCGACTTCACCCCCGATGAGACAGTACTGCATGGACGGCCAGTGGTACTGCTGACTCACCCTTTCTGGCAGAGCCAGTTTCATGCCGATGAAAATATCGTAGGACGATCTGTCGATATCGATGGAAAGCCTGTGACTGTCGTCGGCGTGCTGCCGGAGAGCTTCGACTTCGGAGCGGTCTTTGCGCCAGGTACCCGCGTGGATGCCATCTTCCCGGTGGTGATGGATGAGATTCGCAGCGATGGCAACACCCTCGCCCTGGTCGCTCGCTTGATGCCCGGAGCGACGATCGGGCAGGCCCAGGCCGAAGCAAACCAGATCGTTCCGAAGTTTCTCTTCTCACGCAAGCATCCGGACTACGGCGCGGGCTATCGTGCCGACCTGCTGGACCTGAAGGACTACGTCAGCGGCAAGCTGCGCCGTTCCCTGATTGCGCTGTGGTGGGCGGTTGGACTCATCATGCTGATTGTGTGCGTGAACCTGTCGAACCTGATGCTCGCCCGTTCAGCCGCGCGCAGCAAGGAGTTCGCCATGCGTACGGCGCTGGGCGCACGCCGCTCGCGCCTGGTGCGGCAGTTGCTTACAGAGAGCCTGGTGCTGGCCTTCGCAGGAGCAACGCTGGGACTGGCCTTTGCGTACTCCGTCGTCCAGTATCTTGCGCACCAGGGTTCGATTGCCCTTCCACTACTGAGCAGCATCCGCCTGGATAGCCGGGCGCTTGCGTGGACGCTTCTGATCGCCGTCTCAGCCGCTGTACTCTTCGGGCTTTTCCCGGCAATTCGCATGTCGCGCACAGACATTCAGGAGGCGCTGAAGGACTCAGGCCACGGTACGAGCGCCGGACGGAGACATGAACGGATGCGCTCTGCCCTTGTCGTCTCCGAAGTCGCACTGGCATGCGTGTTGCTCGTAGGAGCCGGCCTGCTGCTGCGAAGCTTTCTCCATGTGCTCGACGTCGATCTTGGCTTCACGCCCAGTCAGGCTTCGTCGATCCAGATCGAGTTCGACTACAAGGGCGACCTCAATAAGGCTGGTCAGATGCTGCAGGACATCCTGGGGCGGGTGCATGCCATTCCGGGAGTAGAGGCTGCGGGCGTTACGGACAGCCTGCCCATGGCGCGCAATCGCAGCTGGGGTATTAAGCCAAAGGGCGTACCGCAGTTTGAGAAATTCGAAGGTATCTTCGTTTACATGATCAGCCCCGGCTATCTGGACGCACTAGGCCTGCACCTGCGCGAAGGCCGCGATATTCGTTGGGACGATAACAAGTCCGCGCAGAATGTGGTCATCCTCAATGAGGCTACCGCGAAGACCTTCTGGCCGGGCCAGAATCCGATCGACCGTATGGTGACGATCGGCGGCGACGAAGCTCGAGTCATCGGCGTGATCTCCGATGTGCGCGAAAGCGGCGCGGAGACGGTCGCAGGATTCCAGGCTTATATGCCGGCCATGCAGCGATATGCCGCAGATAGCTCACTGGTGGTGCGTTCCAAGCTGCCTCCGGCTTCGCTTGCTACTCCCATCATGAGCGCATTGCGTGCCGTCGATCCGGATCAACCGTCGACCCAGCTACATCCGATCCAGATGCTGGTCGATCATGCGGTCTCGCCGCGAAAGTTCTTCGTGCTGCTGGTCTCAATCTTTGCGGAGCTCGGCCTGCTGCTGGCTATGCTTGGCATCTATGGTGTCATCTCTTACTCGGTGTCGCAGCAGACGCAGGAGATCGGCATCCGCATGGCACTGGGCGCGACGCGAGCCAACGTACAGTTCGGAGTGATGAGCCGCACGATGAAACTTGCCATGGCAGGTATCGTGATCGGCAGCATCGCATCGGTGGTGATGGCGCGATGGATTGCGGCACTGCTCTTCGGCACGAGTCCGGCCGATCCGCTGACCTTTGGCGGCATGGTCCTGATCATGGCGGCGGTGGCTTTCATTGCCGGCTTCATCCCGGCCATTCGTGCGTCACGGATTCAACCGATGGTGGCGCTCCGCAATCAGTAACAATTGCTAAACGCGGCAAATGAGATAGTTACAGGGCAACTACTGGATTCATGAGATTGAAAAACAACATCCTTCGCAACTTCAGAATCAAAAGTAGTGTTTCAACCAAGCAAGGAGATAGCATGAACAAGTTTTGCAAAGTGATTGCCCTGACCACGATGTCCACGATGCTTTCAGCAGGTGTCGCTCTTGCGGATGACCACCACGATGATCATCACGGCGGTCCGCATCCCTACGTCCGTCATGATGACTGGCACAGGGGCGGACACATTCCGCCGGCTGACTGGAATCGTGGCGAGCGCATCGATTATCACCACTATCACCTGAGCGCGCCGCCGCATGGCTACGAATGGCGCGAGGTAGATGGCAACTACGTGCTGGCTTCCATTGCTGGTGGCATCATTGCATCCACCATCATTGCTTCGACTGTCCACTAGAAACTATGCGCTCTTATGCGCGACAAAAAGCCGGTGCAAATGCACCGGCTTTTTGCTGCGCGAAAGGCTTGTTCAGGCCTGCGGTCTCGGAGTCAGCCGAATGAACTTCGGTGCCAGTTCTTCCCACTTTGAAAGCAGCCAATAAGCGCGCGTGCTGGCGGTCTTCTCAGCATGGAGCTGGACCAGTCCACGAATGCTTGCCTTTGCTTCCTCGTCGAGAACGTCGTAGCGCTCTGCTTCCAGGAACTCGGGATGATAGCGTCCGCGATCCATGAAGTGACCTTCTTCGTCGAAGACCCAGGCGAGACCGCCGGTCATGCCTGCGCCGAAATTGAAGCCGGTATCACCGAGGATGACCGCGAGTCCGCCGGTCATGTATTCGCAGGCGTGATCGCCCACTCCTTCAACGATGGCCAGCGCGCCCGAGTTACGAACAGCGAAGCGCTCGCCTGCGCGGCCCGCCGCAAAGAGCGCGCCACTGGTGGCTCCGTACAGCGCAACGTTGCCGAGGATCACATGCAGCTCAGACTGCAATGCCGCACGGCCCTGCCCGCGAAGGATGAGCTCGCCGCCCGAAAGGCCTTTGCCCACGAAGTCGTTGGCCATGCCTTTGAGTATGAGCTGCATGCCATCGACAGCGAACGCGCCGAACGACTGGCCAGCAACACCTGTCATTCGTACCGAGATCGGGGCTTCCGCGCCGGACCTCTTCGCATCGTGCTTCACGCCTGATGTGTGGAGTGTGGCCAGCTCGCCCGCAAGACGCGCACCGAGGGTGCGGTCTTCGTTCGATACCAGCGCCTCGTGAATGAAGTGCTCGCCATTGCGATACGCATCGAGAGCAGGCTCGACCCATGCATTGTCGATCGGAGCATGCGACTCAGGACGCGTGTTGCGAGCTCCCTGCCAGCGGATCTCACCGTTCGCAGGCGCCGCAAGCAGCGGAGCCAGGTCGAGCGATCCATCGAAGCGCACCTGTTCGAGCAGGTCGGTGCGGCCGATGGCAGCCTCGAGCGACGGCAGACCGTATTGAGCCAGCAGTCCCTGCAGTTCGCGGGTCAGCTCCTCGAACATACGGACGATGTGCTCGGGCTTGCCGCGGAACTTTGCGCGCAGATCTTCACGCTGCGTGGCGATACCAGTCGGGCAGGTGTTCAGGTGGCACTGGCGCGCCATGTCGCAACCGATGGCTACGAGAACCGAGGTGCCGAAGGCGTATTCGTCAGCGCCAAGCAACGCGGCGATCAGGATGTCGCGAGCCGAACGCAGACCGCCATCGGTACGCAGGCGCACGCGTCCGCGCATACCGGTTTCGATCAGCACCTGCTGCGCTTCAGCAAGGCCAAGCTCCCACGGATTGCCCGCGTACTTGATGCTGGAGAGCGATGCGGCGCCGGTGCCGCCCGAGTGGCCGGCGATGACGATGTAATCGGCGTAAGCCTTGGCCACGCCAGCCGCCACCGTGCCTACACCCGCTTCGGAGACGAGCTTTACGCCCACGGTTGCCTTCGGGTTGATGTGCTTCAGATCGTGGATGAGCTGCGCCAGGTCCTCGATCGAGTAGATGTCGTGGTGCGGCGGCGGCGAGATCAGCTGCATGCCTGCCTGGGCGTGGCGCAGGCGCGCAATCAGCCCGCTGACCTTGTGGCCCGGAAGCTGTCCGCCTTCGCCGGGCTTTGCGCCCTGCGCAACCTTGATCTCGATCTCTTCGGCATGAATCAGGTATTCGGCAGTGACACCGAAGCGGCCCGATGCCACCTGCTTGATCTTGTTGTTCAGCAGGTGTGACGGAGTCATGGTGCCGTTGAGGTTGAGCTCCACATTTGGTTGGTAGACAGCAGGGTCTTCCCCGCCCTCTCCTGTGTTGGAGCGGCCACCAAGCATGTTCATCGCGACCGTAATGGTCTGGTGCGCCTCGGGGCTCAGAGAGCCGAGCGACATGGCGCTGGCGATAAAGCGCTTGTACATTTCCGATTGCGTTTCAACCTGTTCGATCGCCAGCGGAGCACCCGCAGGCCTGATCTCAAGCAGTTCACGCAGAACGGATGGCGTCTTGTCGACGGCCTGGGTGGCAAACGAGGTCCAGGCAGCAGCCGGATCGGTTGCCGCAGCGGTGCCGCGAGCCGAACCCACAACAGTCTGCAGGGCTTTCACCGTGCTTGGCTGCCAGGCGTGCGGTTCGGAGACATCGGACTTGCGGAAGCGAACCCATCCGTATTCGGGCAGGTCTTTCTTCGCAACGGTAATCGGAACCAGCGGCTCTACGGGAGCCGAGCCGCCATCGGGCGAGATGCCGTTCGGCGATGAGGCATTGCGAATCTGCTCTTCAAGCTGCGTGAACCCGATTCCGCCGAGCGGCGCCGGGGTGCCGTAGAAGCACCTGTCCACGACCTCATGGCTGAGTCCGATCGAATCGAAAAGATGGGCGCTGCGATAGCTGTCGACGACAGAGATGCCCATCTTCGACATGATTTTGGCGAGGCCAAGATCGAAGGCATGCAACAGGTTGTACTCGCCCTGCTCCGGGTTGAAGCTGCGCGCGGTTTCAAGAGCCAGCCACGGGCAGACGACGCCCGCGCCCATGCCGAGCAGTACGGCTGCGTGGTGCAGGTCGCGGCAATCGCCGGCTTCAGCGGCAATACCTACGCGGGTGCGCTCACCGGCGCGGATCAGCGCAATGTGTACGGCGCCCAGGGCCAGAGCCATGGGAATCGGCGTCGCTTCCCCGATGAAGCGGTCGGTCAGCAGCAGAATCGCCGCTCCTCCGCGCACCAGGTCAATCGCCTTTGCGCAAAGGTCGTCGAGCGCCGTCTCCAGGGTCGAGGTCTGCGGCAACACACACTCGAGCACTGCCAGCGGCAGATCGTTGGCCATGGCATGCTCGCGGGCGCGCAGGTCGTGTACCTGGGCCAGCGAGAGGAATGGCGACTTCAGAGAGATGCCGGGCAGCCGCGCCTTTTTATCGAGCAGGTGAGGCCACGGTCCGAGACGCGTATGCAGCTGGACAACGCTGGCTTCGCGGATCGAATCGGTCGGCGGGTTGGTTACCTGCGAGAAGCGCTGGCGGAAGTAGCCGTAAAGCGGACGCGGCGCACGCGCCATAGGGGCCAGCGGCGTGTCATCGCCCATCGACCAGATGGCGTCCTTGCCGTCCATGGCCATCGGCTTCAGGATCATCGCCACGTCTTCGCGGCTGTATCCGAAGGTCAGCTGCAGGCGCTGCAGCTCTTCGGCTTCGGGTGCCGCGGGCGCGGTGTGATCTTCAAGAGTACGGTTCTCGATCAGCGACTCGTATTCCTTGGCGGCGCCGTCAAAAATCTCCATGATCTGCTCGTCTTCGAGCAGCACATGATCCTTCAGATCGACCACAAGCATCTGGCCAGGGCCAAGGCGGCCGCTGTGCGTGACGGTTTCGGGATCGAGATCGACCAGACCGGCCTCTGACCCCACGACAACAAGACCGTCTTCCGTCTGGAAGAATCGACAGGGGCGCAGGCCGTTGCGATCGAGAATGGCGCCCACAACGAAGCCATCCGTGAAGGCAACGGCGGCAGGGCCATCCCACGGCTCGGTCGCGTCTCCCGAATAGGAGAAGAAAGCCGACTGCTTCAGGTTACCGGCGGGCGGAATGAGCATACGCAGCGCCTCGGCTACGGTGCGGCCGTTGCGCGAGAGCAGCTCGACAGTCTCATCGAGCGAGGTAGAGTCCGATCCGTCCTTCGAAAATGCGGGCAGAAAATCCGGAGAGAAGGTGGCGGCGCGGGCGTCCATGCGGGCGCGGTTGCCCCACACGGTATTGATCTCGCCATTGTGTGCGAGCATGCGCAGCGGCTGGGCGCGGTCCCACGAGGGCGCGACGTTGGTGGCATAACGCTGGTGGAAGAGCGCGAAGGGCGTGGTGAACTCGGGGTTGCTGAGGTCCGGAAAGAACTCGGCAAGGATGCGGCCTGCGCACATGGACTTGTAGACCATGTTGGACGAGGACAGCGAACAGATGTATCCGCTCGCGGAGCTGCGCTCGAACTGCTTGCGGGCCAGGAAGAGCCGCGAGTTCAGCTCCTTCCAGTCGGCCAGCCCGAGGTCGTCGGCGGTGATCAGCACCTGGCGGATGACGGGCATCGTCGAGAGCGCGATCTCGCCCAGCACTTCCGGGCGAGTGGGCACGTCACGCCAACCGAGTACGGTCAGCTCGCGATCCGCGAGAGCCTGGTCCAGTTCGGCATGAGATTCCGGGGCGTCGCTGGGAAAAAATACAACGCCGACCGCAAGAGGCTTCGCCGGGTCCAGCGAAATGCCCGTCTGCTTCAGCAGGAACTCGCGAGGGATCGCGGTGGTAATTCCAATTCCGTCGCTCGATTTACCGTCAGCGGCGACAGCGCCGCGGTGTTCGAGGCGGGCCAGGGCGGTAAGAGCTTTCGCAACAATGTCATGCGAGGGTTCTGCGCTGAGCCGGGCGACGAAGCCGACGCCACACGATTCGTGCTCGAACCGGGCATCGACAAGCGAGGGCCGAGAACTCTGCGAGCGCTCGGCGAGGAGCGGGGAATCAGAAAAATTTATGGAGCCCATGGCTTAATATACTTCCTCCATACGGGAATCACATCAACAAAATGCAGGCAGGGCGCGGTTTACGATGCGTCTATAAAGAACTGCAATCAAAGGTATTAAGAAAACTTATCCGCAGCCGCTTGACATCCCGCCTGTGTATATTTATACATTGAATTGCATGTTTATGCATCCCTGCCGGAGCTTACCGAAGGCGGGGATTTTGGATTTCAGGCACAACAAACCATGACCAAATACGACCGGCACAATGCGATTCGCGAACTGGTGGCTTCAGCGGTTGTGGCCAACCAGGACGAGCTGCGCCGCAAGCTGGTGCGTCATGGCTTCGACGTGACCCAGGCAACACTCTCACGCGATATCCGTGAGATGCACATCTATAAAGGGCCGAACGGCTATGCGTTGCCAAGCGGCAATCTCGCCGTCGATGAGGACGATTCTCTTCCCTCTATAAGGGAGATTCTCGAGAGCTTTGGCCTGAAGGTCAAGCAGGCCCTGAATCAGCTGGTGCTGATTACCACCAGCGGAGGCGCGCAGCCAGTGGCGTTAGCCATCGATCACGAGGACTGGAACGAGATCGTCGGCACCATTGCCGGCGATGACACCGTGTTGATCATTTGTCCGGATGAGAAGCAGGCTTCCCTGCTGCGAAGCAGGCTGGAAGAGATGATCGGTTAAGCGGTGACTCGCCGAAAAACGCTGAAACATTTGCTTTGAAATCTGGGGAAAATGACGAATTCGATACAAACTGCGGTACTTGGGGTAAGCGGATACGCTGGCGCGGAGCTGGCGCGGATTCTGCTGCATCATCCCCGGCTGAAGGGCAAGCCCCCCGTGTTCCTGGGCCGCGCGGATGCGACCGGCGAAGCTTCGCTGACCGCGATGCATCCTCAGCTGATGGACAACAACGGATCGGGGGCGCTGAAGATCGAGCCTTTTTCCTGGGATCTGCTGAAGTCTCGTGGCGTGGATGTGCTGTTTCTGGCAACGCCGCACGAACAGTCGCGTGAAATGGCCCCCGAAGCGCTCAAGCACGGCATTCGCGTCATTGATCTAAGCGGCGCATGGCGGCTGGATCATGCCGTGAATCGCGCCGTCTACAAGTTCGACGATGAAAACCCTGCAACTGCCGCTATCCAGGAAAAGGCTGTCTACGGCAGCCCCGAGCTGCACCGCGACGAAATTCGCGACGCTCACCTGGTCGCCAATCCCGGCTGCTATGCCACATCGATCATTCTTGCGCTAAAGCCGGTCGTTTCGGCCGGATGGGTCGATCTCGATAAGGGCATCATCTGCGATTCGAAGTCGGGGGTATCCGGCGCGGGCAAGGCGCCTTCGGCAAAGACGCATTACATGTATGCGGCGGACAATCTCTCGGCATACGGCCTGTTCGGTCATCGCCACCGTGGCGAACTCTTCGAACAGCTCGGTCTGACCGATGACCAGATTACTTTTACGCCTCATTTGCTACCGATTCCGCGGGGAATTCTGTCTACGATTTATGTGACGTTCACAGAGCAGCGTAATCCTGAAGAGGTGGAGGCATGCTTTCGCAGCTTTTATGCCGACAGTCCCCTCGTCCGCGTCTTCCCCGCTGGTCAATTGCCGCAGATCCAATACTCGGTGCGCACGAATTACTGCGACATCGGATTCGAACTGCATAAGGACGGCCGCCGATGCGTGATCGTCTCGTGTCTCGACAACCTGCTTAAAGGCGCTGCCGGGCAGGCGGTTGAAAACCTGAACCTGATGTATGGATGGGGAGAAGCGGAGGGATTGGCATGAAATACGTCGTCAAATTAGGTGGGGCCACCCTCGAGAGTCCTGAGCTGCTGCACCAGTGCGCTCAGGCGATCTCTGAGCTGGTTAAGGATGGCAACAGCGTTGCCGTCGTCCACGGAGGCGGTGTACAGCTTACGCGCACGCTGAAGCAGCTGGGCAAGCAGAGCGAGTTCATCGCCGGCCTGCGTGTCACCGATGCCGAAACCCGCGATGCGGCGTTGATGGTGTTGGGTGGCCGCGTGAACAAGTTTCTCGTCGCCGCACTTGGAGCACACGGTCAGTCTGCTGTCGGGCTTTCAGGCGGGGATGGGCTGATCTTTCGCGCGCGCAAGAAGCGGACCGCGCCCGACCTCGGCTTTGTCGGCGAAATCGTCGCGAGCGATCCCCGCTGGCTTGAAGCCATCTGGCAGATGAAGGCTGTGCCAGTGATCTCGAGCATGGCGCTCGGCTTCGATGGCGAGTACTACAACGTGAATGCCGACGAAATGGCTGCAGCCTGCGCCGCGGCCTGCAAGGCCGACGCCCTGGTCTTTCTCACCGACGTTCCAGGAGTGCGCGGAGCCGATGGCGAGATCATGCGCTGGCTGAGCGTCGACCAGATCGCCGGGCTCACCCGCGATGAGGTCATCACCGGAGGCATGCTCCCTAAACTCGGAGCCTGCCGCGAAGCATTACTGCAGGGAGTGAAGCGAGTGCGCATCTTACCAGCAGAGGCCGCGGCGGTATTGCCGGACCTTTGCAGCACGCGCGTGGTACACGGCACAGAAGTTTTAGTTGCGTAGGGTTTAACCCCGTTGGAGTCACGATGAACTTAGAGGAAATTAAAGCGGTCGAAAAGAAGCATTTGCTGCAGACATACGAGCGCAATCCCATTCGCTTCGTTGCGGGCGACGGAGTGTATCTGGTCGACGAAAACGGCGAGCGTTATCTCGACCTGCTCAGCGGCATCGGCGTGAATGCGCTTGGTTATGCGCATCCGGTGATCGAGAAGACGATTGCGGAGCAGAGCAGGCAGCTCATCCATACCTCGAACCTCTTCTATCACGAGGGTCAGGCTGAACTGGCCGTTCGTTTGACGAAGATGAGTGGCATGGATCGCGCGTTCTTCTGCAACAGCGGCACCGAAGCGTGGGAAGCCGCGCTGAAGATTGCCCGCGCTTACGCTGGCGTGCTGCGTGGTGAAGGCAAGACCATCGGCACGAAGTTTCTTGCGTTGGAGCAGAGCTTTCATGGGCGCACCATCGGCTCGGTCTCGACGACCTATAAAGATAAGTATCGCGAGCCCTTCGCCCCAGTCATGCCTGATGTTGAGTTCGTGAAATTCAACGATATCGAAGACCTGAGGGCAAAGTTTTCGACCGATGTATGCGCGATCCTGGTCGAGCCGATCCAGGGCGAGGGCGGCATTCGTCCGGTGTCGCAGTCGTTCCTTGAGGCTGCGCGCGAGCTAACGCATTCCACCGGAGCACTGCTTATCTGCGATGAGATCCAGGCCGGCCTGGGCCGCACCGGGCAGTGGTTCTCTTACCAGCATTACAACATCCAGCCGGATGTGACCACGCTGGCGAAACCGCTTGCCGGCGGATTACCTCTTGGTACGATGCTTTGCACCAACGAGGTCGCACGTGCGATGCACCCGGGCATGCACGGCACGACCTTCGGTGGCGGTCCGCTGGCCTGTGCGGTAGCAGTAGCCGTGATCGACACGATCGAGCGCGAGCGGCTGCTGGAACATGTAACCGAAATCGGCACATATTTCCAGGAGAAGCTTGACGAGCTTCGCGCAAAGCATCCGGCGATAGTGATCGTTCGCGGTAAGGGACTCATGCTCGCGGTGGAAATCGATTCAGCCGATCTGGCAAAGCAGATCGCAGGCGAAATGCTGGCAAAACGCATCATCATCAATCGCACCAGCGAGACGGTGTTGCGGTTCCTGCCGCCTTACATTCTGGGCAAGAGCGAAGTCGACCTCGCCATCGCTGCCCTTGACGAAGTTCTTACCGATCTTGCGCCCGAGGCCATTGGCGCAGCGACCACTGGAGGGAATCACATTGGCTAGCAACACTTACACATGGAATGACGCAGCGACAGGGACACTTCCCTCCCCTGCCGAGTCACTCGCCGGCCGCGATCTCTGTTCGATCGCCGACTTCTCGACCGCCGAAATTGCTGCCACGCTTAAGCTCGCGCATGACGTGAAGCAGAGCCCTCAGGACTATCGCTGGGCGCTCGACGCCAAGCAGATGGTCATGTTCTTCGAGAAGGCCTCGCTGCGCACACGCCTGACCTTCGAGACGGCTATCAACACGCTTGGCGGTTCGGCCATCTTCGTCGACCAGACGCAGTCCCCGCTCGGCGAACGCGAGTCACTGGCCGACATGTCGCGCAACCTGGAGCGCTGGGTAAATGTAATCGTGCTGCGTACGTATGCGCACGAGACCATCACCGAGATGGCCTCTTACGCTGCCTGCCCGGTCATCAACGCGCTGAGTGATCTTGAGCATCCCTGCCAGGCGCTGGCCGACTTCCTGACCGTAGAGCAGAAGTTCGGCACGGCCAAGGGACTGCACTTCAGCTACGTTGGCGACGGCAACAATGTCTGCCATTCGCTGATGCTGACCGCCGCGCAGCTTGGCGCGCACATGGTTGTGGGCTCGCCCAAGAACTATGCGCCCAAGGCCGACATCATCGCGCAGGCTCGCGCTATCGCCAACCACACCGGCGGCAGCATCGAGATCGTCAGCGATCCGGTTGCGGCCGTCGAAGGCGCGGACGCGGTCTACACCGACGTCTGCACCAGCATGGGCATGGAGCACGAAGTGACCAAGCGCGCTCCGATCTTCAAGCCCTACCAGGTAAACGAGCAGCTGATGGCGCATGCTGCCTCGCACGCAATCTTCATGCACTGCCTGCCTGCGCATCGCAATGCCGAAGTCACCGATGCCGTTCTGGATGGTCCGCAATCCGCGGTCTTCGAGCAGGCCGAGAACCGCATGCATGCGCAAAAAGCGCTGCTGCTTCTCCTGCTCGGCGGCTCAAAGCAGGCCGCCAGTAAGTAAACTCTCAATCCGAGGTGCGTAGTCAAAATGCACCATACTGTAGGTATTGATCTCGCGGGCGGGGCTGTTGTCTCGCCCGGCGATGTGAAAGAGGAAGTTCTGTGAAGATGTGGTCCGGCCGCTTTCGCGAGCCACTTGATACAACCTTCGATCACTGGCAGCGTTCCTTTCGCTTCGACCAGGCGCTCGTCAGGCAGGAAGCCGCCGCAAGCAAGGCGCATGCCCGCGCGCTGAATGCCGCGCAGATTCTGACCGACGCCGAATTTGTAACTATCACGGACGCACTCGACGGTATCACCGCCCGGTTTGCCCAACTCGGGGCTGCAGAATCGATCGAAGCTGACGCCGAAGATATTCACCACTTCGTCGAGATGAAGCTGGTGGAAGCAATCGGCGACCTCGGTCTCAAGCTGCACACCGGCCGCAGCCGCAATGAGCAGATTGCCACAGACCTGCGCCTCTACATTCGCGACACCATCGCGATCCTGCAGGGCCACATGGCTGCATGGGCTGGAGCGTTAGTCGAACAGGCAAAGGCAGCGGGCGAAGCCGTCATGCCGTCGTATACGCACCTGCAGCGCGCTGAGCCTGTGCTGGTCGCGCATTGGCTGCTTGCTTATGTTGAGATGATTCTGCGCGATGCATCGCGTCTTGAAGATTGTGCTCGCCGCCTGAACTATTGCCCGCTCGGATCAGGGCCTATCGCCGGCGCAACGCTCGCGCTCGACCGCAGTATCGCCTCGCAGGAGCTGGGTTTTCTCGCACCTACGTCCAACAGCATGGACGCGACCAGCGACCGCGACTTTGTTCTCGAATACCTGCAGGCGTTGACGATGGTCGGCATCCACGCGAGCCGCTTCTCCGAAGAGATGACTCTCTTCGCCACGGCGGAGTTCGGTTTTGTCGATCTCCCTGAAGCGTTTTCGACGGGATCAAGCGCGATGCCACAGAAGAAAAACCCCGACCTGACGGAGCTCATTCGTGCCAAAGTCGGCCGCCTCAACGGCGCCGCGCAAACCGTCACCCTGTTGCTCAAAGGGTTGCCGCTTGCCTACAACAAGGACATGCAGGAGACGCAGGAGCCTACCTTCGAAGCATCGCGTACCGCGCTCATCATGGTGGAACTGCTGGCGAAGTTCTCGCGCGCTGTGAATTTTCGCCAGGAGCGCATGCGTGCAGCCTGCGAAACCGGATACATGAACGCAATGGCGGCGGCAACATACCTGGTCTACAAGGGAGTTCCCTTCCGCAAAGCGCATGAAAAGATCGGCAACGCAGTTCGTTACTGCCTTGAAAAAGGATGCGAGCTTGGCGATCTTTCACTCGACGAGCTGAAGGAGTTCGGGCCCGAATTCGACCAGGACTTCTACGCTGCGGTTACTCTCGAAGCGACCCTCGATTGTCATGACGTGATCGGTGGAACCGCTCGCACCCGCGTTCATGAAGCGCTGGCTGCGGCTGACGAGCGAGTGAAGAAGCTGGCCAACCTGAACGGCAAGGTTCAGGTTGCGGAGGCCGTCCATGCTGGTGCGTAAGGCACGGTTACAGGATGCGACGAACATCTATGAATTGGTTAACAGTCTCTCTCACGATGGCACGCTGCTGAAGCGTGCCTTTGCGGAGATATGCGAGAACGTGCGCGACTTCACCATTGCCGAGAGTGATAGCGGTGTCTTTCTCGGCTGCGGCGCGCTGCATCTTTATGGGCCGCACCTCGCCGAGGTACGTTCCATCGTCGTCAAACCGGAGGCCAAGGGCCATGGTGTTGGCGGCAAGCTGCTCTTCTCGCTAATTGATGAAGCCGAGCAACACGGAGTAGGCTGTGTCTGCCTGTTCACACGCATTCCTGACTTCTTCTTCCGTTATGGATTTCGCGAAGTGGAAGAGCGCGCCGCGCTGCCGGACAAGATTTTTAAAGACTGCCAGAACTGCCCTCGCCTTTATCGCTGCGATGAAGTGGCGATGGCTCGCGGACAGTTGCCGAAGGTTTCGATTCTCGGTCCGCGTATCGAAGCAGAGCACCTGGTGAAGCTCGGTGCATAAAGCGCAAGAGGGTTTACAAAGAGGAGATCTATGCATCTGACAGGCGCATGGATCCTGCTTATCTTCGCCGCGATTATCGCAGGGCTGATGCTCTTCCTGCTGCACCTGACGAAGCTCGGGGTATTGCTTCACGACAATCTGCCGGATCGTCCCCGCCGCAGGATGTTTCTCGCATCGGTGAGCTTCTTCATTACCTTTCTAGGCGTGCGTCTGCTGGTGATGTCGATCACGCATCATATAGGCCCGTTTGGCTGGGTCGAGATCGGCGGACGCCACATCCATCATCTCGTCTGGGGCATCCTCATCCTGCTGGGCATCGGCTATGTCGAGCTTGCAGAATGGGACCAGGGCGTGACTCCTATCGCGCTGTTCACCAGCCGCCTCGTATCCGTTCTTTACGGAGTCGGCGCCGCGCTTACACTGGACGAATTTGCCCTCTGGCTTAATCTCGAGAATGTGTACTGGTCACCACAGGGCCGCGAAAGCATCGACGCGGTGGTGCTCTTCGGAGCGTTGCTGTCGGCCAGCACCTGGGGTGCTCCGCTGTTACGATCCATCTTCCGCAGACGCAGCCAATGAGTGACGCGGTCAGTACTTGTAACAACAACTGACCGCTTTTCCGCTAACGCTTCTTCGTTGCCCTCATCACAGCCACGCGTTTACCGACTCCAGCAGCTTCTCTGGATCGCTCGTTGGCGGCAGGCAACTTGTTCCCTTGCAAACCACGGCGAACGGTTTACCCGCAGCCAACTCAGGCAGATGCGGCAACGTCTCGGCCAGCACCGGCGGCAGATTCTCAGCGGTTACCTGATCGGGACGCAGCACCAGTACCTGCTTGTTGACTGCGTAACGGGCGGTCGCCATCACGGCTAGACGGCGCGCTTCCATGCCTTCGCCGATTACGGCCACCTGGATGGGCGGAAGCAACAAAAGTTCCAGCGCGAGGCCATACATACCTGCGTACAGACCGAAGTGCTCGACCACTCCCGCAAAGCTCTCCAGGGTGTCCTCTGCCTTCTCACGGAAATCTGCACGCCCGCTCATTCCTTCGAGACGCAGCAGCGCTGCGGCAGCCGATGAGTTCCCTGCCGGGGTGGGTGAATCCTGCAAAGGTTTGCGTCGTGCCGAGAGCACGCCCAGCTGAGGCTCATCACTTTGCTCGGTATCGAAAAAGGCCCCACCCGTCGCGTCGTAGAAACGTGAGACCATGCGATCCGCGATCGCCATCGCCGTTTCATAGTAGCGGCGGTTTGCCGTCGCTTCCCATGCATCGACAAGCGCGTGCAGGAGGAAGGCATAGTCATCGAGCACTCCGGCGATATAACGCTTATCCTGCCCTTCTTCCGAATATGAGATCACATGCGCGAGCCCGCGCTCAGTGTCCCAGCCTTCATCAAGAATGCGGTCGAGCGTCTTCAGCGCGAAGGCACGTGGTTCGCCGAGTTCCAGCACACGTGCAGCATGCAGATAAGCGGAGATCGCCAGGGCGTTCCACGAGGTATAAATCGTCTTATCAATAAACGGAGTAGGCCGCTGCGTACGGGCTGTGAAAAGCTTTAGCCTGGACGACTCGAGCAGTGCGCTGGCTATCTCGACCGCAACACCTGCCTTCTGCGCCGCTTCCTCAATCGTATGCTTGCGATGCAGCACGTTCTTCTTTGGATTATGGTGCATGTCGCCGAGCTCGCCGATGTCGTAGTAGTGCTCGGCTAGAGCAAGCTCATCAGCCGTCAGCACTGCAGCAGCTTCATCGCGCGTCCAGGTGAAGTAATCGCCATCGTCATCGAGCGAGAGATCGGCGTCCTGCGATGCGTAGAAGCCGCCGCGTTCGCGGTCGGTCATTGTCTCATCGAGCCAGCGCATGATGTCTTTGGCAACACGAGCCGAATCCGCATCGACGAACGACTCGAAGGCATGCACGTAGTTGCCGAGCAGGCCCGCGTTGTCGTAAAGCATCTTCTCGAAGTGCGGCACCACCCAGCGCTCATCGACCGAATAACGATGGAAGCCACCGGCAAGCTGATCGTAGATACCGCCTCGCGACATCTGCTCCAGCGTTACCATCGCTGCCGTGCGCGCAGCTTCACTGCCTGTGCGTCCGGCTACGTCGATCAAGAGATCGACCGCCGCAGGGTGAGGAAACTTCGGCTGCGAGCCGAAGCCGCCGTGATGCGGATCGAATTGCCGCACCGCCGATTCCACCAGCTTATCGATGATGCCCAGCGAGAGCGAACCGGAGCGGCCCGCGAAGGTCTCGCCATGCTCGATGGCGCTTACGATGCTTCCCGCCGATTCGAGAGCCTCCGCACGGCGAGTCTTCCAGACATCGGCCATGGTCAGAAGCACGCGCTCAAAGCCCGGCCGCCCGTAGCGATCTTCTCGTGGGAAGTACGTTCCGCCGAAGTAGGGCCGGCCGTCGGGAGTAAGAATGGCGGTCAGCGGCCATCCTGCCTGCCCGCTGATAGCCGACACTGCCGCCTGGTAGCGGCTGTCGACGTCAGGACGCTCGTCGCGATCCACCTTCACCGCAACGAAGTGCTCGTTGATCACCTTCGCGAGCGATGGGTCTTCATAGCTCTCGCGATCCATCACGTGGCACCAGTGGCACCACACCGCGCCTATGTCGAGCAGCACAGGCTTGTCCTCTGCGGTCGCGCGCGCAAAAGCCTCCTCGCCCCACTCATGCCAGTGGATGGGCTGATGCATGGCTGTACGCAGATACGAAGAGGCGGCGCGGTCGAGAAAATTCCTGGATTCAGACATACCAAGGCAAGTTTACTGCCTTGCGCGAATCGCTGCTTACACCGGTTCGTTCAACAGGCGCTGCGCAACTTCGACATATAGATCGATAGCTTCGAAGAGTTCCTTCTTGGCGAGCTTTTCATACGGAGTGTGCGCGACATGAATTGTTCCCGGCCCAAGCAGTACCGGCTCACCCCAGTTCGAAAGCCAGGGCACATCGGTGGTAAAAGCAACCGGCTCGGCAGGCAGGCCTTCGAGCGTACGCAGCCGCTGGAATGGAATATCAAGCACGTAATCGGTTTCAGCCAGACCGGCACAGGCTTCATCGACCGATTTACGAATTTCATCCGAAGGCCCGACGAGGCGGATCAACACCTGGGCCGAGGCATGATCGGCGATCACATTCGGAGCACGGCCACCTTCGATCGTCCCGATGTTCAGTGTGCTGGGACCGACATCTTCAGTCACAGGCAATTCGATTTCGAGCAGGCGATCGAGAGCCTTCACCAGCTTTACCGTAGCGCTCTCTCCGAGATGCGGATACGCCGAGTGCGCCATCTTTCCCTTAGCTTTTACGTCGACACGCAATGCGCCCTTCGAAGCGATGGCGATGCGGTTCTCGGTGGGTTCACCGTTGATGAGAAAGCGGCTCTTCCTGGCATGCTGATTCGCCACCTTCGCGCCTGCCGAGTCGCGCTCTTCGCCCGAGACGAACAACAGTCCGATCTTCAGGCCCTCGGCCCGAAGGCGCTCCGCGGCTGCAACCTGGGCGGCAATGATGCCTTTCGCATCGCAGGCGCCGCGGCCATGGATAAACTCTTCATCTTCGCTTGAAGGGATGAACGGAGGAACCGTGTCCATGTGCGTCGAGAAGACGAGGTCCGGAGTCTCGCCCTTTGTCCCCGCATAGATGTTGAAGCGCTCGGCGGTTGAGACGCTGCCCTTCGGCTGTTCCACCGCCATCATCTCCACGTCAAAGCCCCGCCCGCGCAAGAACTCATCGAGGTAACGGCCTACCGCGCCCTCGTTGTAGGTCGTCGACTCGATATCCATCAGGCTGCGCGTGAACTTCACGGTTTCAAGTTGGCTAAGCGGAGCGACTCCGGGGCTGGGCACGTTCGTCTTCATAGCCTCAGCATACCCGAGGCGTTCAGGGCAACGCACGTTGGCGGCAAGAAAAGAAGGCCATGAGCAACGATTTGGTTGCTTATCAACGAGCGGCCGCGCTAATATGCAACCGAAAGGTTACCTATGAGCGAAGATACGATTCAACGGAAAATCCTGCTGAAGGCGCCCATCTCCCGCGTGTGGCGCGCTGTGAGCGACCACCATGAGTTCGGCGAATGGTTTCGCGTGAAGATCGATGCTCCCTTTGCAGCCGGCAAGCCTGCCACAGGCTACATTACTTATCCGGGCTACGAGCACCTGCGCTGGCAGGTGTTGATTCAGAAGGTCGAGCCGGAACACACACTCTCCTTCACCTGGCATCCCTATGCCATCAATCCGGAACAGGACTACAGCGCCGAAACGCCGACCCTGGTCGAGTTTCACCTGGAGGCGATCGATGCCGGCAATACCCTGCTCACGGTGACAGAATCCGGCTTTGCAAACATTCCCGAGGGCCGCCGGCTGGAGGCCTTCCGCATGAACAGCCAGGGATGGAGCGTGCAAATGGAAAACATTGAGGCCTATGTCGGCACGCAGCGCTAGTTCGCGACGGCGTTCGCTCGCTCCCGCATTCGCAGCACTGGGTGACGACACGCGGCTCGCGCTGCTGGCAAGGCTCAGCGCCGGGCGTCCGCTGTCGATCGCGCAACTTACGGAGGGCTCGCAACTCACCCGGCAGGCGATCACCAAGCATCTGCGCGTGCTGGAAAGGGCGCGTATGGCGCGGTCGGTCGCTTCAGGGCGCGAACGCCTGTTTGAGCTTGATTTGCGGCCGGTCCACGACATGCAGGACTACCTGAATGCAGTGGGAAGGCAATGGGACCAGGCGCTGCTTCGCCTCAAGTCTTTTGTCGAAAAGTAACCGTTCGGAGCCAGGTCAAGTTCTTTCAGATTGACTTTCACAGCGCGTCGTTATGTCATACGTCCTGCGAGGTTTGATGACTCCCTGGGGTGTCCGAAAAAAAACGGCAACCGCGGCATTCCTGCTCGCCTGCAGCCTGCTTGGCGGTTGCTCCCTGTCACCTTTGGCAAAACATACGGTGGCGTTCTCGAAAGCGACTGACCTTGTTACCGGGGGCTCCGAGGATGCGTACCGTAAGGCGATTGCACTGCGCCATGAAGAGCAGGTTGCCGCAGCGGTCTATGCGTACGACAAAGATCCCCACTGGAGTCCGTATCAGGATTTCGATCCCCTGCTGAGCTCCGAGCAGCTCGAAGCGCGCGTCAAAATCCTCGACGGATTGAAGACGTACGCGGATACGCTGGTAAAGCTGACGAACCGAAAAGATCCTTCCAAGGACCTGACTTCTGCCGCTGAGGCAGCCGGAACTAACCTTCAGGGGCTGAACAAGACATTAGCGACCGATCTGGCGACCTCGATTCCCAACGCGCCGGTAATGAGCGACTCGGTCGCCCACGGTGTAAGCACCGCGGTGCTGGCGCTCGGCGACTACCTTATCAACCGCAAGACGCGGCGATCTCTGCGTGAAGTGACCCAGCAGATGAATCCGCATGTCGAAACGCTCTGCAGCCTGTTGTCGAGCGATGTCACAGTCCTGCGCCGCCAGGCCGATGTCGATTACCAGGCGCTGGTGATTGACCAGGATCAGTTCATCCGCCACTCCAAGCTCAGCGCCGTCGAACATCGCGATGAGGTCGGCAAGCTGATCGTAATCACAGAAGACCAGAAGGCCAACGACGAGCTGCTGGCAAAGCTGGATAAAGCCGTAAAGGCTCTCGCCACGGCTCACCAGTCGCTTACCGATGCCGCTGCCACGAAAGACACAGAAACATTGAAGCAGAAGATTGCCGATCTCGAAACCGCGGGACAGGAATTGGGCAGCTTTTACAGCTCGCTTTCCGCGAAGGCCAAAACTCCCACGACAGCAACCGCCAATTGAGGACAGCCATGCCGCCCAGAAAAGCACTCGCCGCGACGCAGCCAGCCGATGCCGCCGCCTCCTATCAAAAGCTTTACGACGCGCTGGGCCGCGCCTATTGGGATGCCTCGAATGTCGATGACAAGGACACGATTCACGGCGCGATGGAGGCAATCGGAAAGATCATAACTGCCTACGACAAGCAGGATCTGGCGAATAATACCGATCTCTTCATACAGCTCACGCCCACCATCAAGGCCATTAACGCGAAGCTGAAGGCGATCCAGGCTGAAATCGACCGGATCACCAAGAACATCAGCACTGCGGCCGATGTCGTTTCCACTATCAATAAGGCACTTTCGCTTTTTCCAGGGCTCTAGAGGGCGATTTTTACGAGGCAGAGCAACGCGGGATAGCTGTTTCCGGACGACTTATCCTCACGCTTTCTCTGCATCTGCTTCCCGGTTTCCTTAGAATGGTAAAAAGCGAGAATCCAAAATAGTGCAGCTTTCCCTGAAAACCATCGATGATCTGCGCGGACCTGCGGGCCGCCTGGAAGCACTGCTGAACACCGGCGCAGCCGATGCGCCCTTCGCCGTGCTCGTCTGTCATCCGCATCCGCTTGGCGGCGGAACCATGCACAACAAGGTCGTTTATCACACCATGAAGGCCTTTCAATCGCTTGGCCTGCCTGTACTACGATTCAATTTTCGAGGAACAGGCCTGAGCGAAGGCGCATACGATCACGCACGCGGCGAGCAGGAAGATACCCGCGCGGCACTCGACTGGCTCGAGCGCGAGTACGGATTGCCCATGCTTCTCGCGGGCTTTTCCTTCGGATCTTATGTGGGCCTGCGCGTGGCTTGTACGGACGATCGAGTAAAGGCAGTCGTGGGACTTGGCCTGCCTGTACATGCCGAAGGCCGCGATTATCGTTACGAATTCCTCGCCGAGTGCCACAAGCCAAAGCTCTTCATCAGCGGCACGCAGGACCAGTACGGGCCGAAAGCAATGGTCGAAGCCGAGGTGCAACAGGCCGCGCCGCCCACACAAATGGTGTGGATCGAAGGCGCGGAACATTTCTTCGTAGGGCGGCTCGACGAGGTTCGCGATGCCATCACTCACTGGTGCCGGGCGAATGTTCTCGCGCAGGTGGCGCAGTGACCACGGCACTCGATCAATTGCACGCTGATGCGAATGCAATCTTCTCGCAGGCGCTGGCTGCGTGCGACATTGCCCCGGCCTTCGATCGCCATATCCGTTTCGATGGCAAGACCATGCTGCGCCAGGCATCGCCTGTTCTGAAGCCGGTCGTGACGCCGCTGGACGAATACAAACGCGTGCTGATCATCTCCTTCGGGCTTGCCGGGCTTTCCATGATGGAAGCCCTGCTGGAACGGCTGCCGAAGAAGATCTCGGTGCGCGGCGTCTGCTCGGCACCCGAGTTGCCCAAAAAACGAAACTGGCGCATCAAGTACTTTGAAGGCGGCCATCCCCTGCCCAATGAAGATTCCTTCAAGGCTGCGGCGGAAGCACTGCGCCTGCTGAAGAAGGCGCGCGAGAATACCTTTGTTTTCTTCCTCCTGAGCGGCGGCGGATCGGCGATGCTCGAACTGCCGCGCGACGAAAAGATTTCGCTCGACGACACCATCGCCTTTCACGAAACGCTGGTCTCTTCAGGCGCAACCGTCACCGAAATCAACACTGTTCGCAAATATTTCTCGGCAGTCAAAGGTGGGCGTCTCGCGCTCGCAGCGCCGCAGTCGCAGAAGCTGACGCTCCTGCTCGCGGATGTGCCATTGAAGGATCTTGGAGCTGTGGCCTCATCTCCGACGCTTCCCGACCAATCCTCGCCACAGCAGTGTGCTGAAATCCTCGAACGCTTTCACCTGCTTGAGAAATTTCCGCAGAGCGTCCGGGAATATTTCGACGCGCTCAATCTGCCGTCGAAGGTCGACACGACGCAGGATGCCTGCGCGCAGGAAGCTTTCGCCAAGTCACAGTTCGAGACACTGCTCTCCAATCATGATTTCGTGAATGCCGCGCGCGATCACGCCCAGAAGCTGGGGTATCGCGTAATCATCGACCAGGCTCCCGGGGTGAACGGCTACCAGGCTACAGCCATTTCGCTACTCACGCGTTTTCACGAGCTTCGCCAGGAACACCCGAAGCTCTGTCTGCTTTCAAGCGGCGAGCTCAAGCCGGATATGCCCGAAGAGCACGGATGCAGCGGAGGCAACCAGCAGTTCGCGCTGGCCTCTGCCTTCGAGCTGGCAAATTACCCGGAGGCGACGTTGGCAGTATTCAGCGCCAGCTCCGATGGAGTCGATGGCAACAGTCCCGCGGCCGGAGCCGTCGCTGATCCGACAACGATCGCTCGCGCACGCGCCTACGGCTTTGATCCGGAGACTGTGTTGACGCGCTTCGATGCATGCCCTATGTTCACAGCGCTTGGAGATGTGCTGGTGACGGGATCTACCGGAAAAGAGTTCGGAGATTTGCGGCTGCTGCTCGCACAACAATAGTCCGGGCAAATTCAACGCACATTGTGGTTGTCTTTCCGAACGCAGCGAGGGACCTGCATTTGGGAAGCCGGGCAAAACCACGACTCCAGATTTCTCATCGCGTTCGGAATAACAAATCAAATACAAAGGGCCAGCAACGGCTGGCCCTTTGTATTTGTATCGGTCGAACGAGCTATACCTTCGCAGCCTTGCGCGCCGCGTGCAGATACTGCAGCGGTGCGACGTTCGTCTCGTGCTGTTGCATCGCCTCGATGCCTTCAGCAGCTGCGCGCGCCGCGGCGATCGTGGTGATCGTAGGAATACGTGCCAGCACTGCTGCGCGGCGGATCGCCTTCTCATCGAAGAAGGTGTCCTGTCCGTGCGGTGTGTTCACGATCAGCTGGATGCGCTCGCCCTTGATGAAGTCGACCACGTTCGGGCGGCCTTCCTTCACCTTGTAGACACGTTCGACGATCATGCCCGCCTGCTCAAGCAGCTTGGCCGTGCCTTCGGTCGCAACCAGATGAAAGCCCAGCTCGACGTACTGCTTAGCCAGTTCGACCACCTGAGCCTTGTCGCGGTCGTTCACGCTGAAGAAGACCGTTCCCTTGAGCGGCAGGCTCTGCCCAGCGGAAAGCTGCGCCTTAGCGAAGGCTTCGCCGAAGTTATCGGCCACGCCCATTACCTCTCCCGTGGACTTCATCTCGGGGCCGAGCACCGTGTCTACGCCCTGGAACTTGTTCCAGGGGAAGACAGGCGACTTCACGTAGAAGTGCGAACCGGTTTCGAGGTCGCGTCCCGCTGCCACTTGCTCCGGCAGCAGCTCGCGCAGCGTCTTGCCCGTCATCAGGCGTGAGGCGATCTTCGCAAGCGGAATGCCTGTGGCCTTCGAGACGTAAGGCACCGTGCGCGAAGCGCGTGGGTTCACTTCGATCACGTAGACCTTGTCCGCCTGGCCGGGTTTGCGCTGAATGGCGAACTGCAGATTCACCAGTCCGACGACATTGAGTGCGAGTGCAAGCTTCTTCGTGTAGCTGCGAATCGTGTCCAGCGTCGCCGGTGCGATATCGACCGCGGGCAGCACGCACGAGGAATCGCCCGAGTGGATACCGGCTTCCTCGATGTGCTGCATGATGCCTGCGATGATGACATCCTTGGTATCGCAGAGGGCGTCGACGTCGACCTCAACCGCATCTTCGAGGAAGTGATCGATCAGGATCGGACGGTCGCTCGAATACTCGACCGCTTCCTTCATGTAACGCGAAACCGCTTCCTTGTCGTACGCGATGACCATGGCGCGGCCGCCGAGCACGTATGAGGGGCGCACCAGCACCGGGAATCCGATGCTCTCCGCGCCGGCCAGCGCTTCTTCCACGCTGGTCGCCATCACGCCTGGAGGTTGCGGGATATCCAGCTCTTCGAGCAGCTTGCCGAAGCGCTTGCGGTCTTCCGCCAGATCGATCGACTCAGGCGAGGTTCCGATGATCGGGACGCCGGCGGCCTTAAGGCGCAGCGCCAGGTTCAGCGGAGTCTGTCCGCCGAACTGCACGATCATGCCCATATCCGCGCCGCCTGCGGCTTCGTGGTCATAGACAGCAAGCACGTCTTCGAGCGTCAGCGGCTCGAAGTAGAGTCGGTCGCTGGTGTCGTAGTCGGTCGAGACGGTCTCAGGGTTGCAGTTCACCATGATCGTCTCGTAGCCATCTTCCTTCAATGCGAAGGCAGCGTGGCAGCAGCAGTAGTCGAACTCGATGCCCTGCCCGATGCGATTGGGTCCGCTGCCGAGAATGATGACCTTCTTCTTGTCGGTCGCAGGCGCTTCGTCCTCTTCATCGAAGGTCGAGTAGAGATACGGAGTGAAGCTCTCGAACTCGGCAGCGCAGGTATCGACGAGCTTGAAGACCGGCTTGATGCCCTTCTCCGTGCGCAGCTCGCGAACTTCGGCCACACCGGCATTGTTCGGCTTGCCCCACACCTCGGCAATGCGCTCGTCTGAGACACCCTGGCGCTTCGCCTTGCGCAACAGCTCTTCAGGAATCGAGGCTGCGTCGTGTTTCGCCACCTCGGCAATCGTATCCGTCACTTCCTTGATGTGATAGAGGAACCAAGGATCGATCGAGGTCATACGAGCCACTTCGCGCACGCTCATCCCCTGCTGGAAGGCATAGCGGATGTAGGTCATGCGCTCGGGCTGCGGCGTCACCAGGCGTTGCGTGAGGCGGCGCGGCTCGATGTTTTCCGAACCGACGCGCTTGCCGGTTTCGAGCGAACGCACGGCCTTCATGAAGGATTCCTTGAACGTGCGCCCAATGGCCATGGCCTCGCCCACCGACTTCATCTGCGGGCTCAGCGTCTCGTCGGCGCCGGCGAATTTCTCGAACTGCCACTTCGGATACTTCGTGACAACGTAATCGATGGTGGGCTCGAAGCAGGCCGGCGTCATCTTCGTGATGTCGTTCGGAATTTCGTCGAGCGTGTAGCCGACAGCGAGGCGTGCGGCGATCTTCGCGATCGGGAAGCCGGTCGCCTTCGACGCCAGGGCTGAGGAGCGCGATACGCGCGGGTTCATCTCGATGATGGTCATGCGCCCGGTTCCCGGATGCACGGCGAACTGCACGTTCGACCCGCCGGTCTCGACACCGATCTCGCGGATGACGGCAATCGCAGCATTGCGCATCGCCTGGTACTCGCGATCGGTGAGCGTCTGCGCCGGAGCCACGGTGATCGAATCACCGGTATGTACACCCATCGGGTCGATGTTTTCGATCGAGCAGATGATGATGACGTTGTCGGCGAGGTCGCGCATGACCTCGAGCTCGTATTCCTTCCAGCCAAGCACCGACTCTTCCAGCAGGCACTCATGAACCGGCGAGAGATCGAGGCCGCGAGAGAGAATCTCCATCAGCTCTTCACGGTTGTAAGCGATGCCGCCGCCCGAGCCGCCCAGGGTGAACGAAGGACGGATGATGACCGGGAAGCCGATCTTGCTGGAAAAATCCGTGCCGTCGCGCAGGTTGTTCACCAGTGCCGAACGCGGCACATCGAGGCCGATGCGCGTCATCGCGTCCTTGAAGAGCAGGCGGTCTTCCGCCTTCTTGATCGCATCGAGCTTCGCGCCGATCAGCTCCACGTTGTACTTGTCGAGAATGCCGGAGTCTGAAAGGTCGACAGCAAGATTCAGCGCAGTCTGTCCGCCAACGGTGGGCAGCAGGGCAAACTTGCCGTTGCGTCCTTCCTTCTTCAGCATCTCGGTCTCGATGCGAATGATCTCTTCGACATACTGCGGTGTCAGCGGCTCAACATAGGTGCGGTCGGCCAGGTCCGGATCGGTCATGATGGTGGCCGGGTTCGAGTTCACCAGCACCACCTCATATCCTTCCTGCTTCAGCGCCTTGCACGCCTGTGTGCCCGAGTAGTCGAACTCCGCCGACTGACCGATCACGATCGGCCCCGAGCCGATCACGAGAATCTTTGTAATGTCATTTCTGCGTGGCATCTTAAATTCCGTTCCTTCTTCATTCCATTACGCATCGCAGCGTTAAGGGCTTGGCGTGCCATCGAAAGGCAGGGATAAGCAGTGTCATCCCTACATCAGCCCTCTGAAAAAAGAGGCTCTTCACAGAGCCTCCTAAATAACTTTCCTACTTCTTCCACTCGTCCATCATCTTGCGGAAGTCCTTGAATAGGTAGTTCGAGTCATGCGGCCCCGGACTTGCTTCCGGGTGGTACTGCACGCTCAGCAGCGGCATGCTACGGTGGCGCAGGCCTTCCAGCGTCTGGTCGTTCAGGTTGATGTGCGTCAGGTCGACGTCATTTCCGTTCAGCGAGTCTGGATCGACGGCGTAGTTATGGTTCTGCGAGGTGATCTCCACCTTGCCCGTCGAAAGCTGCTTCACCGGATGGTTGCCGCCGTGGTGGCCGAACTTGAGCTTGTAGGTCTTGCCGCCCAGCGCGAGGCCGATCAGCTGATGCCCGAGGCAGATTCCAAACAAGGGAGCCTTGCCGGCGATCTTACGGATATTCTCCTGCGCGTAGTTCAACGGCTCCGGATCACCGGGCCCGTTCGACAGGAAGACACCGTCCGGATTCAGCGCCAGGACATCTTCAGCAGCCGTCTCGGCGGGAACCACCGTCACACGGCAGTTTTCGCGTGCAAGCATGCTCAGGATGTTCTTCTTGATGCCGTAGTCATAAGCAACCACGTGCAGCTTCGAAGCTGGATCGCCCGTCGCCGGAGCATCCGGGCGCAGCGGATCGCTGGCGTCGTCCCACTCGTAGCGGCCCTTGGTCGAGACGACCTTCGCGAGGTCAGTACCGTCGACTTTAGGAATCGAACGGGCCTTCTCGACGAGTTTGGCTACGTCGGTCTCGATCGACGAAATTACGCCGCGCATCACACCGTGTTCGCGCAGGTGACGCACGAGAGCGCGGGTATCGATGTCGGAGATGACAGGAACCTGGAAGCGCTCGAGATACTCGTCAGCAACCTGCTGCGAGCGCCAGTTGGATGAAATGGGAGAAAATTCGCGGGTTACCAGCCCTTCAATATAAGGCCGGTTTGCTTCGTTGTCGGCGAGATTCGTGCCGTAATTGCCAATCTGAGGATTGGTAAGGACAACAATCTGTCCTGCGTAGGATGGATCGGTGAAAATTTCCTGATAGCCGGTTAACGAAGTGTTAAAAACAACTTCACCGTAACATTCGCCTTTGGCACCGTGGCCTTCCCCGCGGAAGATGCGCCCGTCTTCGAGCGCAAGGATCGCCTGCATCGCTTCTCCAAGGAGTGGATTCAATAGATTCTATCAAGTTTGGAGAGCCTCGAACACAGGCGTCCGGTAAAAAATGCCGACAAGCCAGATTCAGACGTTCAGGGCTTGAGCTTCCCGTCGTATCGCGCGGCAACGATGTTGTGCTGCACCGCTTCCATGGCCTGTTTCGCGGGCATCCCGCTGGTCATCACGCCTTCAAAAAAATACCCTTTTGCCCAGTTGCTGTTGTCGCCGCCGATACCGAGGATGATGGCCCCCTCCTGCTGCATCGGCTGATATCCCTTGGGTAGCGGGATGATTCCCGTGCTTGTGAGTCCGCCCGACCGGGCATCTCCCTGGTAGATGGCGAAGGAATGCTGCCCGTCGCTTGCTCCCATGTCCGTCACGAAAGCCGTATTCGCTGGGACCTTAAGGTGCCCGTAAATGCCATCCTCCATGTCCAGCCCGGCATCGGGGCTGCACGGCTCGTTGTGACACATGATGTTGATGGCGTCCATGTGGCCGGCCTTGTTGTCGAGATTGTTGGTCTCCGCATTGCCGAAATCGAAGCAGCACTTGCCGTTCAGATTAAAAGCCGAGGTCACCATGTAGACGCCTTCGGGCTGGCCGTTCGTTGCTGTTCCCTTCGGGCTATCGTTGCGGTAACCGATTCCTGGCGTAACGGCAATGCCATAGACCTTATGCCCCGCCACGGTCGCGGGAAGCGCGCCTGCATCCGCAGGTATGTCAAAGCCGTCCGGCCTCGGTCCTCGCGACGCTCCCCCCGGAGGCGCTGGCGTCAGGTCGTTGTGGTTCGGCGACTGGTCATACAGCTTTGTTATTTTGCAGGCGGTGTTTGCGCAGAAAGAGTCCTGCGCTGCCGCGTCCGCGTAGCCATCCGGAAGCAGCCCGATGTCAAGGTGTTTCGTATCCGATTCGCGTGTTACCTGGTACAGCGGGCCGAGGTATCCACTGTAAAGGGCGCGGGTGGTGCTGATGGCCGCGACACACGGCGTCGAGGGCGCGAGAATGTCACATGGCCGCTTTGAAAGCTTCTCGGCGGACGCGGTGCCGGCCGGAACCAATGCGAGGAGAAAAACGGTAAGCGACAGGATCTTTCTGAACATTGCAAGAGAGTTACGCTGCATGGGTCATCCCGCTCCTTAAGTGATTGGTTTCCCGTTATAGGCCAAGAGTTGGTCCGTTCGATAAACGATCGAGACCTGCGGGGAGTTTTCGCAAAGAAAAAGGCGCTTCCTGAGAAGCGCCTTTGAGGTTTACTGAGGCCGCTGGGTCAGCGGAGGCTGCGCCGGCGGCGGTTCCGCATGCGGATTTGGGTTCGCTTCCTGGTTCTGCAGGTTCTGCTGCTGCCCTGGAACCGTCACTTCCTGCCCCGGCTTCGCAGCTTCGAGCCCCGGAATCACCGGCGCCTGCTTCACGTTGCCACTCACTGCATCGGCAATCGAGATGTTGTAGCGGTCCAGCGTGCTTGCCAGAATCTGCGAAAGCGAAGCGCGATCGATTGCATACTTCGCTGTCGCGGAGATCACGCTGTTCTCCGCCGTGGCCAGCGTACGCTGTTGCTGCAGTACGTTCGCAGTTGTCGAAGCACCAAGGTGCAGCTTCTTCAACTCCGACTCGAGGCTCTGCCGGTCGTAGTCGCGCGTCGCCATCGCCGATTGCACCGAGGCGCGATCGTTGGTCAGCGCAAACTGCGCGTTCACGACATTCATGCGTGTCTGTACGTAGAGTTGCTGCAGACGCATCTGGGCCTGCCGGTACTCCAGCACCGACCGCGCCTGCTCGGCCTGCGCGGTGCGATTGCGCAGCGGAATGTTTACCTGCACGCCTACGCCCTTGTTCGGGCTGCTGCTGTCGAAGAGGTTCTGGAAGGCATTACCGTAATTGATCGATGGATAAGTGCCCGGAGCGCAGCCTGAGCTGGTAAAGAAATCGACGCAGTTCGGGCTCTGTGCCCCGCCTAATGCCGAAGCTCCATAGAAGGCGTAGGCGTCGACCGTTGGCAGCATGCCGTTCTTCACACCCTTCAGCGTGATCTCGTCATTCTTCAGGTTGAGAATCGCCTGCTCAATCGATGGGCTGTTGGCGTCGGCCAGACGAACCAGATCGTCAGCAGATTCGCGTTCCTCCGGTGTCTCCACCAGGCTTACGCGGTCGGTTGGAATCACCGGCGCATTCGCGATCGCAGGGTCTTCGAGTGTGCGCGCAATTGCCTGCTTCATCACCAGCTGCTGGTATTCGAGATTGCTCTGCGAGGTGATCAGGCCCTGCTTATCTGTCTCTACCTGGCTGTTCGCATTCACAACGTCCAGCGGAGCCAGCGTACCGATCTCGAGCGACTTCTTGTCATCCTCAAGCAGACGGGTAGATTGCTCCAGTGCCCGCTGGCGCGACTGCAGATCTTCATACGCGCTGACGAGGCCCCAGTAGATGTTCTCCACCTGGTTGATGGTATAGAGCAGCTGCGAACGAAAAGCGGAGTCCGCGATGCGGCGATTGTTTTTCGCCTGGACGATGAAGCGTCCGTTCACACCCCATCCAAAGCCCTGCAGCAGGTGTTGCGTGACCTGGGCGTTAAATGTCGTCTGCAGCGCGGGACTATAGGTATTGAAGGCGCTGTTCGATGTCGTGTAGCTGTTGTTGAACGTAACGTTCAACGCGGTGCCGCTAATAAAGCCCTGGTTATAGGCGAAGTTATAGGTATTCGTGTTCTGGTTCAGCTCGCTGGTGCCATAAAACAGCGGATTCAGCTCGGCCGTGTTCTGGCGCTGCAGCTGGACCGTTCCCGAGAGCACCGGATCCATGTTTTCCGGTACTGGGCCGCCGCCGTTCGTGGTCAGTGCGAGGCCGCCATTGCCCGTACCCGCACCGCCCGAGGCGACACTCGTGCCTCCAGGACCGCCGCCGCCGGTCACCGTGGTGCCGGTGCTGCCGATCGTGCCTGTAACCAGTCCGCTATTTACGCCCAGCAGACCTGCGCCGGCGTGAGCCCGCAGAATTTCGGTGTCAGCGATGTTCAGATTGAAACGCTGAATCGCGATATCGAAGTTGTTCTCGAGCGCCAGCATGATCGCGTCGCTGAGGCTCAGGTAGATCTTGCCGTTCTTCAGCAGGTCAGGCAGGCGCGGCGAATTCAGAAAGCTCGCCGGAGGCGCCGTGATCGGCCGGTAGGGGGCTATCGGATTCGGCCAGTAGCCTCGGGCCTTCGTATAGTCTTCAGGCCCCGGACGCATGAAAAGTGGCTGCGTGTAGTTCGGGGCGGGTGCAGGAGGCAGCCCCTGCGAAACCGTCTGTTGCGGCGGCGCCTGAAACGCATAACCCGGGACCGAACCCGCCAGTGCGCAGCTTACGACCGCTATTGCCTTCAATTTTGTAAAGATGCTCGAACCGTGGGAGTTGCGGTTGCCAGACAAAACCATTCGACCTCTCCAAAAACATGCGACCGGCCCGTGCGTGCGCCGCCGTAGCGGTTCCGCCCTGCCGATTTCTTTCGCTGTCATTTATAAACCGGGCCAAATTGCCCCATCGCGCCGGAAACACTCCGGCTTCTATGCGATACGAGGACAGACCCTGCTTCGTTCCGGTCTCTGTGGGTCGGCTTTCCGTACACATCCTGAAGCCGGGACCGGGAAGACCTGAGTATATCGCAGCCATCTGATGATCGAACGCGACCAAAAGACCCAGAAGTTATTGCAGAATAAAGACGATGCCTGCAGAAAACGGTAACAACTGGAAGCTGACCCTGGCCTACGATGGCTCGGATTTCCATGGATGGCAGATTCAGCCTGCACACACCACCATACAAGGAGAACTGGCCGCTGCAGTGGAACGTGTGACGGGTGAACGCATTCTGCCACAAGGCAGCGGACGCACCGACACCGGAGTTCACGCCAGAAGACAGGTTGCATCCTGCCACCTGAGAGCTCCCATTCCTCCCGAAAACCTGCAGCGCGCCCTCAATCGCACTCTTCCGGCGACCATTCGGATTCTGGCCGCCGAGCACGCTCCCGGGGATTTTCATGCCCGCCACAGCGTCGTCGCAAAAACCTACGAATACCGGATCTGGCTGGGTACCGAACACGGCGAAGGGCTCTGCCCACCCTGGCTCACCCGTTACGTCCACGCCGTGACCTGGCACCTCGATCTGGGCAGGATGCAGCAGGCCGCGAAAGAAGTCCTAGGGGAACACGATTTCACTTCGTTCGCCGCCAGCGACCCTGATCTCGCCGCCAGGCAGGCAGAAAACCCCGACCCGGACGCCAAGCGAGGTAATATCCGCACCATCTTTTCGTCGGAATTTCTTCCCCCCACCGCGGCCGATCCCCGGCTGCTGCTCTATCGCGTACGCGGCAACGGATTTCTCCACCACATGGTGCGCAATCTTGTGGGAACTTTCATCGACGCAGGCCGCGGACAGATCGCGTCGGATTACGTGAAGCACATCCTGGATCGCAGGGCCCGCTCCGCTGCCGGGCCAACCGCACCTGCCTCCGGTCTCTTCCTCGACAGCGTCGAATACTGAGCCGCTATACTCACTCTCTGATGGCACGCGCGCGCAGCCCCGAAAAAAGAACAGCCATCCTCGAGGCCGCAATCGAGGAGATCGCCACATCTGGCCTTGGCGCAGCCACGGCAAAGATCGCCTCACGGGCAGGCATCGCTTCAGGAACCCTGTTCACCTACTTCCCTACCAAGGACGATCTTCTCAACGAGCTCTACCTCTACCTGAAGCTTCAGGTTTACGCCCGGCTCAACGCAGGCTTTCCTCCGAAGGCGAGCCTCGAGCGCCGCGCATGGCATATCTGGTCGAGCTACCTCAACTGGAGCATCGAGTATCCGAAGCACCGGAACGTCTCGACGCAGCTGCACGTCTCCAACATCGTGACGCCTGAAACCAACCGCAAGGTCGCGCAGCAAAGCACTGTAATTGCCCGCACCATGGAAGAAGTCGCGGCACTCAAGGGCATGAAGGAGCTGCCAGGGGAGTTTGCCTCCGCGCTCATGTCTTCACTGCAGGAAGCCGCCATGGATACCATCGCTCTCCACCCGAAGCAGCGTGACGAGATCTCACGGCAGGCATTCAAGGCGTATTGGAGAGCGGTCAGATAGCCTGTTGCCGTGCCGGGGCGATAAGCCTGTCCCTCCGGGATTGCAATTCCGGCTGGGACAATTGCGGGCGATCTAAGACAGTAAATAAATGAGCAACCGCTCACTCATTATTGAATCCTATTCACAAGGCCGCTTACGGCCCGAAAGGACTCACTCATGGCAAAAGTCTGGCTCATCACCGGCAGCGGAAACGGACTAGGCAGGGATATCGCTGAGGCAGCGCTGGCTGCGGGCGACAATGTCGTTGCGGGTGCACGCCGCCCCGAAGAACTCGCTCCCCTCGTCGAGCAGTACAGGGAAAGAATCACTCCCGTGACGCTCGAAGTCCGCGACGAAGCTCAAGCGCAAGCGGCGGTGAAGACAGCTGTCGACACCTACGGGCGTCTCGACGTGCTCGTCAATAACGCGGGCTATGGACTCTTCTCCCCCTTCGAACAGATCGATACGGAAGATTTTAAAGCCGTTGTCGACACCTGCCTGTATGGCGTCGTCTACACCACCCGCGCCGCTCTTCCTGTTATGCGCAGGCAGAAGAGCGGACAGATCTTCCAGGTCTCCTCCATCGGCGGACGTATGGCCATCGCCGGGAACAGCCCTTATCACGCCGCCAAGTGGGCGGTAGGCGGATTCAGCGACACTGTCGCGCAGGAAGTATCCTCCTTTGGAGTGAAGGTCTGCACGCTTGAGCCGGGCGGGATTCGCACTAATTGGGCCCGTCGCGCCCGTGGCAATCCGCCTGAGCTATTACCGGAGTATGAAGCATCGGTAAAGCCGGTTCTCGATTTGCTTGCGATGGTCGATGGCAAAGCTGAAGGCGACCCGCGCCGCATTGCCGGCCTCATCGTGCAACTGTCATCACGCGACGATCTTCCGCTGCGCCTGATCCTTGGACGCGATGCCGTAAAGCGCGTCGAGATCGTAGAAGAGGCACGCACTGCGGAAGCCGCCAAATGGAAAGACGCTACGCTCTCCACCGTCTTCCCCGATGCGGAAACGATTCCCGGGCTGATCGGGTCGTCCAGGTAGCTCCGCACACGAGCTTGTCATTCCGAACAACGTGAGGGATCTGCATTCAGTTTCGATAGCAGGGCTCTCATTGCGTTCGGAATGACAAGGCGGATGCGAAGACGAGTCCCTAAGCCCTGTTTCCTGATCCCTGCCCACTCTTTTGCTACCCTAAAGTTCCATGGCATCCACTCTCCCTGCCTCAGCCTTCTCCCGCGTCTCGCAGATCGCGGCGGATCGCCGTGTGCATCAGGCCTTCCAGTGGCTGCATATCAACCAGCAACAGATTCTCCGCTGGCAGGCGGAGCTGGTTGCGGTGCCTGCCCCGCCCTTTGGCGAGCGTGTGCGTGCGGAGTGGCTGGCCGAACGGTTTCGTGGGCTCAATCTCGACGAGGTCTATCTCGATCCCATCGGCAACGTCATCGCAATCCGCCGTGCGGCGCAGCCGAGTGAGTCGTGCCTGCTGCTCTCAGCACATATAGATACCGTCTTCCCTGCCGACACACCGATCGAGCCGAAACTCAACGGTACCCGCCTTGAAGCTCCCGGAGCCTGCGACAACGGAGCGGGCGTCGTCTGCCTGCTGGCGCTGGCCGCGGCACTCGAGCAGACAGAAACGCGTCTCAATTGCGACCTCATCTTTGCAGGCAATGTCGGCGAGGAAGGCGAGGGTGACCTGCGCGGTGTCCGCTACATTTATGAACACGCGGAATGGCGCGACCGGGTCGCGGCGCACATTGTGCTCGACGGAGCAGGCCACGAGGTAGCCGTGACCGACGCACTCGGCAGCCTGCGTTATATGGTCACCATCACCGGTCCGGGCGGGCATTCCTGGACGGATGCGGGACGTCCCAATCCCATCGTGACCCTCAGCCGCGCCGTAGCGCGGCTCGGCGAGATCGAGCTGCCTTCGTCTCCTCGCACCACCTTCAACGTCGGAACCATCGAGGGCGGCACCTCCGTGAACGCGATCCCTGAGCAGGCCTCGGCGCGCTTCGATCTGCGCTCGACAGATGCGGAAGAGCTCATTCGTCTTGAGGTGGAACTCTATCGCGCCGTTGAAGATGCCGTGATGGACACGAACCGGTCGCAGCCGCAGAGCCGGCGTGGCCAGAATGCCCTCGCGTTCACCATCGAGAAGATAGGCTCCCGGCCAGTGGGAAGGCTTTCGCCCCAGAGCGCACTCTATGAAACACTCTCCGCCGTCGATCGCCATCTGAACATTCACACGCAGCCGCGTGTGGCTTCTACGGATGCGAATATCCCGCTGTCGCTTGGTATTCCGGCGGTCAGCGTTGGAGCAGGCGGCGACGGCGGAGGCATCCACACCCGCGGAGAGTGGTACGACGCCCATCGCCGCGAGCTTGGACTGAGGAGAATATTGCTGCTACTGCTGAGTGTCAGGGACCAGGCACAGGTGCCTGCCGTTTAATCTGGAACGCCTAATCCCCGCTTTTCTCTCGTCACCCACATCGTTAACGGTACGGCGACCAGCAGCATCAGCGAAGCCATCATGAATGGTGTGCCCGGGCCGGGCAGGTGTAACGGATTTCCCGGACGGATTGCCTCGGCAAAGGTCCAGCTGAACAAGCCCGGTCCGATCAGCGAAGCAATTCCGCGCAATCCTTGTAAGGCTCCCTGCAGCTGACCCTGCTCGTTCGCGGCTACGTGCGGAGTCATCAGTCCCTGGGCTGCCGGCCATGCCAGCCCCCAGGTGCTCATCAGCGGAATCCCGATCAGAAATTCCTTTCCGGAATGCGCAAAGCCAAAGATGGCGAAGCCTATCCAGCCGACACCGTAACCGACGAGCATCGTCCGGCGCTCACCAAGCAGCTTGACCACGCGCCGCACCAGGAATCCGCCTACCAGGATCGACCCCATGCCGACCGCTCCCAGCGAAAGCCCGACCGCGCGATCGCTCCATCCATAGCGATAATCGAGGTACAGCACCCAGGTATTGAAGGATTGCTGCGTCAGGTAGCTCAGCAGCAGCACGCAGGCCAGCCCCAGCAACATGCGGTGCCGCTTGAGCAGCACCAGCGATCCGACAGGATTTGCCCGCTTCCACGAGAAGCTGCCGCGCTTCTCGGGCGGCAGCGACTCCGGCAGAACGAACAGGCCGTACAGAGCGTTCACCAGGCTGAGAGCAGCCGAGACCCAGAACGGCAGGCGAGGGTCGTGATTGCCGAGCAAGCCACCCAGCGCCGGGCCCAGCACCAGCCCAAGGCCGAGCGCGGCGGAAACCATGCCGAACGAAGCGGCGCGCTTCTCCGGTGGTGTGACGTCGGTGATGTAGGCCATCGCCGTCGGTACGCTTGATGAGGTGATGCCCGAGACCACGCGCCCCAGAAAGAGCCAGCTCATGTTCGGCGCCAGCGCCATCACGATGTAATCGAGGCCGAGACCGAAGTTCGAAGTCAGCACGATCGGCCGGCGTCCGAAGCGGTCACTGAGCGAGCCGAGCAGGGGCGAGCAGAAGAACTGCATCAGCGCCCAGACGGTCGCGAACAGCCCCATCATCTCGGCAGCGCGCACGGTGCTGCCACCTTCGAACTCGGTAATCAGCCGGGGCAGGACGGGAGCAATCATTCCCATCGCCAGCATATCCAGCATGATGGTGACGAAAATGAACGTCACCGCTGCCCTGCGGGGTTCGGATACTGGTTCCTGTGGTTCGGGTGAATCTTCCGCAGCGAACGCCGCTACGGTCTCTTCCTCTTCAAAGGCCATGAGGACCATTTTCGCCCGGAAGACGCTGGAAAATTGCTGAATTGTGACGTTTGGCGTGAATTCGCGACTGTCAGGCAGAACGCGAGTAGAGTCCGTTGTACAGGCGTGCCACGATGGGATAGCAGCCGCATGCCGCGTTTTCGAGGCCGCTGCGGTCCAATATCCTCACGCGTCCGCGCGAGTAGTCGATTACGCCACGCCTCTGCAACTCTCCTGCAGCCATGGTAATGGTGGTGCGCCGCGAGCCGAGCATTTCGCCCAGGAATTCCTGCGTCAGCTCGAGCAGGTCGTTGCCCGTCTTGTCCTGAACCGTAAGCAGCCAGCGTGAGAGGCGTTCTTCTGCCTCGTGCATGCGATGGCAGCCGGCAATCTGGATCAGGCTGAAGGCCTGGGCCTGCTCAAACTCAAGAATGCAGTTCCGCAGGTCGGGTAACGTCTGGTATGCGCGTGCCAGATCGGCAAAGGCAATACGCAGCGCCGCTCCGTCCGACTGCATGATGCACTGGGACGGACCCACCGCCGGACCGAGCAGTTGCAGGCCGCCAACAATGCCCTCGCGGCCGATCATTCCTGACTCCACCGCACGCCCGTCTTCCATGATCGAAACGATGGAAGTCATCCCCGAGGTCAGGAAGTACGCATATTGCGGAAATTCCTCCGGGTGATAAAGCAAGGTGCGCAATGGGAGATCAACCGGCTTAACCCGGGCAAGAATGTATTCGCGAGTCGCAGGAGAAGTGGCTTCGAGTAGCAGATTGCGGTCAGACCCGGGCATGGAATTGTTACCGATCAAAGTGGCAAATGTCCTTAATGCAGTTGAGTATAGGGGCTTTTTTCTTTTTATGCAGTCAGCCTTTTATGTCGTTTAGCGTACACAGTACGCGCCACTCCTGCTTTACCCTGACAAACGGATTTGCAGTGTTTTGAAATCGAAAAAAATGAACGAAACCCCTTTTGTCCTCCTGTATGGACGCGACTCTCAGCTCCTGGAAACACGCGAATGGATCCTCGAAACGATCGGATATCCGTCGCAGGTCGCGAGCCGTCTGGAAGAGTTTCAACTGTATCTGCAGGATCGTTCTCTGACGCTGGTCATTATCTGCCACTCCGTTCCTGCCGCCGAAACCGACGCGGCCATCGCGGCGGCCCACCAGCGGAGGCCCGATCTGAGAATGCTCGTTCTCGTCGCCAACGCATCCATGCGCTACCGTAAGACAGGAGAACGCACCTTCGACACGCAGGAGGGTCCGGGCCTGTTGATCGAGGCGGTGCAGCAGTTGATGGCCGATGACGACAACGGCACTCTCCAACAGGAATCCCGGCACGCGGAACTCAAAGTCGTACGCCTGCCGGTAGTTCCGAGCGAGTAGCCCCAGGCCGGATCCTGTTACCCTCGGCTCATGTCCCGTTCGCTGAAAGCCCACATTCTCCTGATCGCCGTGGTGCTGGTCTGGGGGACGACATTTGTACTGGTCAAGGCAGCGCTGCAGGACATCTCGCCCATGCTCTTCAACCTTCTGCGCATGGCCATCGCTGCAGGCACGCTCGCAATCTTCTATCGGAGACACCTGAAACGCATCAGCCGGAGATCCCTGCTGTGTGGGGCTATCACCGGGGTCTTTCTCGCGCTCGGCTATGAATTCCAGACAGCTGGACTGAGACTGACGACGCCCTCGAAATCCGCCTTCATCACCGGACTCACCGTCGTCCTTGTTCCGCTGCTTCTGATATTGCCGGGACTGCGGCCCTCCGGCGGCCATGCCCCGCGCTGGAACGCTTACCTCGGCGCGTTTATCGCTTTTATCGGCATCGTGCTGCTGACCACCCCGGCGCAGGCGAGCTTCGGCTTTGCATCGATCAATCGCGGAGACCTGCTCACCTTCGCCTGCTCGATCGCATTCTCGTTTCACATCCTGTGCCTTGCTCACTTTTCTCCGAAAATGCATTTCCAGCAGCTGGCCGTCGTTCAGATGTCTGCCGCGACTGTCTTCATCGCGATCGGCCTGCCGCTTTTCGGGCATCCGATGCTGCACTGGACCCCGGCGGTCGTTTTCGGATTAATGATGACCGGCCTGCTGGCGACAGCGGTGGCTTTTACGGTGCAAAGCTGGGCGCAGCAGTTTCTCCCGGCGACCCACACGGCGCTCATCTTCACCCTTGAGCCCGTCTTCGCCTGGATCACCTCATTCCTGCTTCTGGGGGAGCGGCTCAGTGGCCGTTCCACCGCCGGTGCGCTCTTGATTCTTGGGGGCATCGCCTGCACGGAGTTGATCCCGTCTGTCATTCAGCCGACCGCCCACGAGGGAGCTCCACTGGTTTCAAACTCTGAGTGACCGATTTGCCAATCCTGGCGTCTAACGCTTTTGATGGACTTGTATCAACTCGACCGAAGCAACCCGGATTTATACTGAAAAGGATGCATGCGCTTTCCGCTCAACATTTAACGGAATGAAACCGTTCTGGAGAACGGGTAGCCTGGCGGAAACATCTATCCGGTATCGCTCACCCTCACTGTGCATAAAGGAAAGATCACGAGGTTAGACCGAATGAAATCTCTTCTAGGACGGCTCCGTTATCGCCGTCTCGCTTCCACCTTCACCATCCTTGCCACCCTCTCCGTCGGCATCATCGTCGGATCCGCCGTCGCGCACGGCGTTAGCGGGCAGGAAGCGAAGGTAGACAGCTCCGATGCAACGCCGCTGAAGGTTCCCGCACCGCGCGACATGTCTACTGACTTCACGCGCATCGCGAAGCAGGTCGGGCCCGCCGTGGTGAACATCAATACCATTACCCTGCCCAAGGAAAAGCAGCAGGGACGTCTTCGTCAGCTTCCCGGACGCCGGATGGCGCCGCAACAGCAGCAGCCACCGGACGACCAGGGCGGCGACGATGACGATGACGATCAGGACCAGGGACAAGGTCAGGGCGGTCAGGATTTCCAGGACTTTTTCCGTCACTTCTTTGGCGGCGGACCGGAGGGTCCCGATGACCAGGGCCAGGAGCGCGAGTCGCTCGGCTCGGGCTTCATTGTTGATCCCCGCGGATACATCATCACCAACAACCACGTTGTCGATAAGGCCGACAAGATCTTCGTCCGCCTCTCGACCGACCCTGATGGAGGCAACATCCAGGGCCGCCCGGCAAAGCTGATCGGCGTGGATAAGGAAACCGACATCGCGGTCATCAAGATCGATACCACCGAACCGCTGCCGACTGTGAAGCTCGGCAACTCGGACGGTGCGCAGGTCGGTGACTGGGTTACCGCTATCGGCTGCCCCTTCAACCTGTCTCACACGGTCACGGCGGGCATCATCTCGGCGAAGAACCGCACCATCGAGCCGGGAACCAAGGGCCAGTTCCAGCACTACATCCAGACCGACGCGGCGATCAATCCCGGCAACTCGGGTGGTCCGCTGCTCAACATGGCCGGTGAAGTGATCGGCATCAACACCGCGATCTATACCTCGTCGGGCAGCTACGCCGGTATCGGCTTCGCCATGCCTTCGAACGTGGTGATCTCAACCTATAACGACCTGATCAGCCCGGCCCACAAAGTCGTGCGCGGAAGCATCGGCATCCAGTTCCAGGGAGCCTTGCCGAGCGCAGTCGCCCGCGTCTACGGCTTCAAGACGGGTGTTCTGATCTCCTCCGTGCAGCCTGGCTTTGCCGCAGACAAGGCTGGACTCAAGGCGGGTGACATCATTACTACCCTTGACGGCCGCTCCGTGAAGGACAGCGATGATCTCGTGGCTGATATCTCGGCCCGCAAACCGGGATCGACCGTGAAGGTTGGCTACATCCGCAACGGACAGCACCTCGATGCCACCGTAACCATCGGTGACCGTAGCAAAATGCTGGCTGCGGCGGCGGCGAACCAGGGCGGCGACCAGGACGACAACACGAGTCCAGAAGCTCCCGACGCGGCAAAGACCAAGCTGGGTGTTACGGTGTCGGAATTGCCGCAGGGCGCTCCGGCAGGCGTACACGGCGTACTGATCCAGGCGGTCAAGCCGGGTTCGTTCGCCGACGAAGTGGGCCTCGCTCCGGGCGCTGTGGTTGTTTCCGTGAACCGTCACCAGGTGCATAACATCGCCGAGTTCCAGGCTGCGGTTTCGGGCCTGAAATCCGGGGATGACGTGGCGTTCGAGCTGGTCGATCCCCGCGCTCCCAAGGCCGGAAGCCAGTACCTCGGCGGCACCCTGCCGTAGTAAATCGATAAATGCCGGCTCCTAAATGGTTATCAGGAGCCGGCATTTTCCTGTTGCAATCCGAAACGACAGTCTTTAGGCTGCAAAAGAAGACACCGTTTTTTGCAGGTTTTTGAAGACCTATTCATTTCTGCCGAATTTCCCCTGTGAGGTTTGTTTTTTGATGTTCACAATTCGGTCTCTGCAATCATTTCTCCTGATCTCCGCACTGGCAGCCACTCCGGCTGTAGCCAGCCGCACCCATCGTGCCCCGACGGCCGGGCATAAGGCTTCGTCGCATAAGGCAAAGAAAGTCGCGCATCACGTCGTTGTCGGCCAGCGTGGTATCGATGCAGACCGGGCCCGCGAGATCCAGGCAGCGCTGATCAAACGCAATTACCTCACCGGCGAGCCCACCGGCGAATGGGATTCCGCCACCGAAGCTGCCATGATCAAGTTTCAGGCGGACCACGGCTGGCAGACCAAGCTGACGCCCGACTCCCGCGCCATTATCATGCTGGGCCTCGGACCAGAACATGCCGCCAGCACGCAAACGGCGTCCGAATCGGCTGTTCCCGATGCACCGGCATCTAACGGTCCCGCGGCAAACACCCTGGCTTCGATCCGCACCATCCAGAACTAGCTTTATAGAGCGAGCAAAAGCCGCCAGCGATGCTGGCGGCTTTTGCTTTTACGGCTGGAATCGATTCCCCAGGCTCACTGGTCGAAGCCGAAAAAATGGTGCAGTGGTCCCCGCCCCTTGCCTATTGGATAGGCCGCCTTCATGGCGGCAGCCACGTATTCTTTGGCGGCTGCCACGGCCTGAGCCGGCCCCGCGCCGTTCACAAGTGCCGCCAACAGTGCCGATGAGAACGCGCAACCGGTTCCGTGGGTCGCGCTGGTCTCGATTCGCTGTCCCGGAAATGACTGCACCTCAACATCTTCGGTTACAAGCAGGTCATCAGGCGGATCGAGGTGGCCACCGGTTGCGACCACCTTCAGGCCGGGGACAGCCCTCACCAGCCGCTTTCCTGCGTTGGCGGCTTGCACCTGGGAGGAAACCTCCGTCCCGGTCAGCAATGCCAGTTCGTCAGCGTTCGGGGTCACCCACCCGGTTAGGGGGAGCAGTTCCTCGCGCAACAGATGGATTCCCTCCGGGTCGAGCAGAGCGCGGCCAGAACTGGACCGGATCACCGGATCCACCACGACCCGGTTACGGTCCAGCCTGAGCCCTGCCAGGAAGCCGATGACTGCACGGACAACTCCGGCCGAGCCCAGCATCCCGACCTTGACCCCGGCAATCGGGCCATCGTCGGCTAGGCAGGACAGGGTCTCGGCAAGCAGCGCCGGGTCGACGGGCTCGACCCGGCGAACGCCCTGGGTCGACTGCACGGTCAGGGCGGTAATCGCTGCCAGACCATAAAGTTTGTGGGCGGCAAAGACCTTCAGATCGGCTGTAATCCCCGCTCCAGAGGAAGGATCGAAGCCGGCAATAGTCAAAACGACGGGAGGAATCGGAGATTTCATGGTCACAAATCGCTGATTTTTACCTTGACGAAACCTTGCCAGAATTGCAAATTTGCTATCTAACTTCACGTTTGGGCGTGAAACAAATTGTGGCGTTTGTTTGACTTGCGGTTTTCCGCATCCATACAATCTTAGAAGGAGGAACATGAGCGCTATCGCAATTCCCAAACGATCCCGTCTAAAACGCTCCGCGGCAATCGCCGGCAGTCTTCTTGCAGCCGCACTGACCGTATCCGGTCCTACGACCGGCCACGCTGAACAACCTACTTCATCCAAGGCTCCCGCTCACCACTGGTATCAGATCGGCCGCGCATCCTGGTATGGCAAGTTCTTCCAGGGCCGCACCACTGCTGACGGCGAGAGCTACGACATGAACGAACTAACCTGTGCCCATCGCAGCCTGCCCATGGGATCGCTGGTCCGCGTGACGAATCTGAGCAACCAGAAGTCGGTTGTAGTTCGCGTCAACGATCGTGGCCCAATGCCCCGCAGCCGAGTGATCGACCTTTCGTACGCAGCCGCCCGTTTTCTCGGGTTCAGCGGCAAAGGTACTGCTTCAGTGAAGCTCGAGCTTCTGAAGGACGATCCAGCGCTCGCGATGTTGAAGTTTCCGCTCGACCCTTCTGCATTCCGGCTGACTCCTACGCTGGTGCGCTAAGGTTCTGAGCCTCTCTGCCTTTGCAGTAGCGTCTTCTGCAGGGTGCGGGCCTAAGGCCCGCACGCAGGACGCCAGGGAAACAAGATAAAATCGAGCCCGATGGCTCACCCTTCCGAACGCATTATCGCCGCCCTCGACTTCCCTTCCCGTAAGCCGGCTCTTGAAGCTGCCGCGAAACTTCAGGGCATCATTCGTTGGATGAAGATCGGCCTGGAGCTCTACGTGGCAGAGGGCAACAGGATCGTCTCCGACATTCAGAACCTGGGCTTTTCTGTCTTCCTCGATCTCAAGTTCCACGACATTCCAAATACTGTAGCCGGAGCCGTGCGCACAGCCGCCGCGACCGGTGCAAAGATGCTCACGGTACACGCCAGCGGCGGCCCCGTGATGCTTGCTGCAGCCCAGGAGGCGGCAGCCGCCAGCTCCAACCCTCCTAAGATTCTCGCCGTCACGGTACTCACGAGCATGGATGCCGCCCAGCTTTCGGCGACCGGCGTTGCAGCTTCACCGGCCGAACAGGTGAAGCGGCTGGCAGCCATGGCCTATGGATCGGGAATCCGGGGCTTCGTCTCAAGCCCTGAGGAGGTAGCTACCATCCGCGCCGCCCACCCTGAGGCGACACTCGTAATCCCCGGCATCCGCCCTGCGGGTGCAGCAACCGGTGACCAGAAGCGCATCGCGACCCCGGCCTCAGCCGTCGCAGCAGGCGCCGACTACCTCGTTATCGGACGGCCGATCATGCAGGCGGCGGATCCGGCGGCAGCAGCGCAGGCGATCGTGGACGAGATCGCGACGGCCCGCAGCTGATATGCCTTCGCTAGCCTTCGCCCATGGAAGTCAAAGTACATGAGGCTAAGACTCGGCTTTCTCAGTTCATCGTCAAAGCGGAGGGTGGAGAGAAGGTTATCATCGCACGCAATGGTGAACCCGCGGTACGCTCTGTTCCGCTCACGCCTGTCACCCGGACGCTATGCGCTTGAAACGATCCAGTAGAGACTCCAGGAAACGCGGGCGATTAAACTGGGCTCGTGAGCGATTTCTACCAGTCTGACGACGCGCGCCTCTTCTACACGACCATGGGCAACGGACCCGACCTGGTTCTGCTGCATCCGACACCCTGCGATCACCGGTTCTGGCTTAGTGTTGCCGAGATCCTCGCTTCGCGGTTTCGCCTGATTCTTCCCGATCTGCGCGGACACGGGCGCTCCGAAGCCGGTTCGGGAGCGATTACGGTACAGAAACTCAGCGCAGATCTCATTCGACTGCTCGATGACCTCGAGGTAGGCCGGGCGCTCTTCGCCGGATGCTCCATCGGTGGCTACACCTTATATGAGTTCTGGCGCCAGGCTTCCTCGCGGGTCGGCGGACTGGCTTTTTGCAACTCGCGCCCGCAGGCGGATTCGGACGCCAACCGGGCCAAGCGCGAGGAGTGGATCGCGAAGATTCGCGAGCGAGGCACCGCTGAGTTTGTCGACGCCATGCTCGGCAGCCTGATCGGTCCCACGGCTCAAAGGCGCGAATTCGGGCGCATCGACCTGGTGCGGCAGATGATGCAGACGGTCACACCGCAGGCGGCGATTGCCATCCTGCAGGGGTTGGCGGCGCGTCCCGACTCGGTGGAGACATTGCGGACGATTCGAGTTCCCTGCTTTGTGCTGGCCGGCGGTGAGGATACCTCTTCCACTACCGCCGACATGAAGCTGCTCGCCGAGCAGATCCGCAACGGTGGCTACGGCGCCGAGTTTACGGAACTTCGCGACGCCGGGCACTATGCCCCGTGGGAGCAGCCGGGGCTGGTGGGCCGGATGCTGCTTCGTTTCTTCGAATCGGTAAGCGGCTGATCCCCGTCGCGAAGACCGGGATGAGATCGCGCCAAAGCTGGAAGGACGACGCTGTCTCCTGGCGGATGAGCGGGGCAGGATGGGCCCCGCAGAAGTCTTTTGGCGAAGCGCTGCGGAGCCCTGAGATCGACAACCCTAAGGCTGACGACGTTCTTATTGTAGACGCACGCATTCTCCTTCGGAGAACGACGAAAGGCCCGGTATGCCACATGTAGCTTCTTTACCCGCTTTCGGAATTGCCCTGGCGTGAACAAGGGCCATCGGCCTCCCTGCTCTGCCGCCGTCGAAGACAACACACGGCAAAATGTAACAGGTCCGGGCACGAGTTCAACGCCACTTACCAGACCATGCTTCTCCATGAGGCGCTTCGCCGTGTCGAGGCTGCCTGCGCTGGCAGGAGGACAATGGCGTCGCCGCATCCCGACCCTGTCTTCTCTGCTCGTGGGTGGTGTTCGAGATGCCTGCGGCGGCCCAGTGAATTCACGCAGGCCGGTGGCCCTCCAGGAACTGTGCCAGCAGGCGGCGAACGAATGCGCGATCGATCGTGCCTGTTCCCAGCAGCAGGCGGTAGTAGAGCGGGCCGTACAGCATGTCCGTTGCAAGTTGAAAGTCGATCTTCGTTCTCAGCTCGCCTTGCGCAACGGCCTTCCTGAGCGTCTGAATGACGCCTTCGCGCCTGGGCTCGATCCAACGCTCACGGAAGGCGACGGCGAGTTCCATGTCCGATTGAGCTTCTGCAATGAGCGAGCGAATGAGCCGGCCGTAGTCGCTCGAGAAGAAGCGCGCCTGGAGGAAGAGTTGGCTTTCCAGGCTGTCGAGAGCGCGTTCCGCCTCTGGAAATTGCGTGCGCGGTCCGACAAGGACCAGCAACGCGTCCATGACAAGCGCGGCCTTGTTAGGCCAGCGGCGATAGAGTGTCATTTTCCCAACACCGGCTTCGGCCGCTATCTGGTCGACAGTGACATTGCGGAAGCCTCGCGTGGAGACGAGCCGCAATGCCGCTTCAAGAATGACGCGATCGGTATCCTCGCCTCTTGGACGCCCAGGCCGGGTCTTTCCCGCCGTCTCTATTTTTTTAACGATCTTTTGCGACATATACGATACTCCTAGTATCTTATCTCCATAGGGTTATCGATACCGTCAGTATCGTATTAAGGAGTATATATGGCGAAGACAGTTCTGATTACCGGAGTGAGCACTGGGCTTGGACGTGCTTTTGCGGAAGCCCTTCTTTCAGCTGGCTATACCGTTGCGGGAACGGTTCGTAAGCAGGACGCCGCTGAAGAATTCGAGAAGATCAAGCCCGGTTCGTCCTTTGCTCGGGTTCTCGATGTGACAGATGAGGAAGCTATTCCAAAGGTGGTAGCCGACGTTGAGGAGAAGATTGGGCCAATTTATGCCTTGATCAACAACGCAGGTTACGGGCACGAGGGCCTGCTGGAAGAGAGCTCGATGGAGCAGTTGCGCCAGCAGTTCGATGTAAATGTGTTCGGTGCTGTGGCGGTTATCAAGGCGGTTCTGCCGCTTATGCGCAAGCGGCGTGAAGGACGCATTGTGAACGTGACATCAATGGGCGGGCTGATGGCCTTTCCGGGGATTTCGTACTACCACGGCAGCAAATACGCGCTTGAGGGCATATCGGCTTCTCTGGGCAAAGAGGTGAAGCCCTTTAACATCTTTGTCACCGCGCTGGAACCGGGCATGTTCCGAACGGACTGGGCAGGACGGTCCATGGTGCGGGCGGAGCGCAGCATTGCCGATTACGATGAGAGCTTCAACCCTGTTCGAGCTGCACGCGCAGCGCGCGACGGCAAACAGCCGGGCGATCCCGCGAAGGCCGGACGGGCGGTGGTGACTCTCCTCGAATCTTCAAATCCCCCTGCTCACCTTTTGCTGGGTCCGGACGCTATCGACTACGTGACAAAAGACCTGGAATCTCTCAAAGCAGAGTTTCAGGCGTGGGAATCCGTGACGCGTTCGACCAACTTCGATTGATGCTCCGCACTCCGGCTGGGTCCGTGGCGCGTTCGCTTTGATTGAAGGCTCCATATCAGTTACGATTTCCCTTCGGCGCTCAATCGCTGGAGGTGAATGATGACAGAGTGGAACACCTGGAAGCGGCGCGCGCACGCGGTCCTCGATAAACAATCCCTGAGACGGGGAGAACCAAAATACCGAAGCATCGTTGCCTGTTGCCTGCTTGCCTTCTCGCTTTCGACCGTACCTGCATATGCGGCATCCCGCGAGCTTGCGATTGAGCAGATCGATTCAATGCCGAACGGCGATGCCATTCATACCTATACCCTTACGAACAGCAAGGGGCATTCGATCAAGCTGATGGACCTGGGCGCAACATTGCTGCAGGTAAATGTGCCGGATCGAAGCGGCAATCTCGATAACGTGGTCATGCAGCTCGGAAACCTCTCCGACTACAAGGCAAACACCATGAGCGCCGTTAACTCTGTTGTGGGGCGCTATGCGAATCGCATTGCCAAGGGATTTACGCTTGACGACGTTTACTATCCTCTTACGGAGGATGCCAATGGAATTACCCTGCATGGCGGCCGCGATTACTACCAGCAGCGGTTATGGCGTTACATGCCCATGCCGGAGAAGCACCAGGTCACTTTTGCGCTCGACAGCGCCAGCGGCGACCAGGGCTTTCCTGGCGAGCTCATCGCGACTGTAACTTATCGCTGGAGTGATTCCGACGCATTGACCATCTCTTTCGCGGCGGCGACGGACAAGGACACTGAGCTGAACCTGACCAACCACGCTTACTTCAACCTTGCGGGCTTCGGCACGGTTCCGGGTACAGATCAGGTTTTACAGCTCTATGCGCGCCGCTATGCTGCTACCGATGCACTGCAGATTCCGACAGGCGTTCTGCCCAGTGTGGAAGGCACAGCGCTCGACTTTCGCAAGCCCACGCTGATCAAGTCCCGGATGGGAGCGGAGACCGCGGGCGACCTGAGCACGGTCAAGGCCTATGACTACAGCATGCCGCTCGACCTTGCGCATGTGGGTACCGGCCACGTGGCTGGACGCCTGTACTCCCCGGCAAGCGGACGTGCGATGGAGATTCGGACCACCGAGCCTTCCATCCAGATCTACTCCGGCGTTCATCTGCGGCATGGTATTCCGCTCGCAAACGGCAAGGACCTCTTCCAGGGCGCGGGGTTTGCGCTGGAGACCCAGCACTTGCCGGATTCGCCGCACCATTCGAATTTCCCCTCCACGGAATTGAAGGCTGGCAAGGTCTTTCGTTCGACGACGATCTTCCGCTTCTACTTGCAGAAGTGAAGATGTTGCCAGTTTCTGCGGAACAGGCGACGGCCCGGATGGACTTCCATCCGGGCCGTCTCTTGTTACTGGAGCTTACTGTGTCACGGTGAGGGTCAGTGTTGTGGAGGCAGCGATGGAGGAATCGGTCGTGTCGGCCGCGTTGAGGGTGAGCGTATAGGTTCCGGCAGCAACAGTGGTGCTGGAGGTAGACGTACTGGTGCTTGAACTGGAGGATGTGGAGGAGGACGAGCTGTTTCCGCTCGAACCACAGCCAGACGCCAGTCCGAGTAGTCCAGCAGCGACCAGAACCGCCATCAGGCTCCAGAGCTTGCGCCTGCGCTTTCCAAAACCGAGGAAACAGAAACCGGCTGCTCCGAAAGCAGCGCTTATACGCAGGGCTGACTGCCAGGGTGATGCCGGAGCGGAAAGCTGTGCCGACTTGCTGCCTGCTTTGACGAAGCTATGACGGCGAGAGGAGGCTTTCGCGGCGGTTGCACTGCAGGCGCTTTCGCTGGTGTAAATCGTCAGCGTGGTAGTTGCGGTTGCATTCGCGGTCACTGGCAGGTTGCTGATGTCGTAGCAGCCGTATTGCTGCACCGAGGTGCTGCTCGTCGAGAGCGTGAAGCCAACGGTACCGGCGTAGGAGTTGGCCGGCGTGACCGTCACTGTCGAGGTTCCCGAGTTTCCTGCCGCGACCGAGATGTTTGCCGCAGTCATCGTGATGGAGCCGCCGGAAGAACTTCCGGACGAGCCGCCGACGTCAACCGTAACGGTGCCGGTGGATGCCGCGAAAGTTGTGTCCCCTGAATATGCCGCGGTAATGACGTGTGAACCCGCAGTGGTGGACGAGAAGGTATACGTAGCTGCCCCACTGGAGAGGTCAAGCGTAGAGCTTTGCGTGGCGCCATCGAGCTTGATCGTCAGGGTTCCAGTGGGTGTGGCGGCAAGCGAGGTCGCAGACGACGCTACCGAGATTGTGATGACATCGCTTGCTCCGGAAGCGGGGTCCGCGCTCGCCGCGTTCAATGAGGTCACTGTGGGCGTAAGCGCGGTCGTGGCAGTGGCAGGCCAGGCATCCATCAGGTTGTTGAGGTCGATGGAGCCTAATCCGCTGGCCTCGTCGTAGCCAGTGGTTGCTGCATAACTGGCCGCGCCGGCGGTCGAGCAGTAGGTGGTTCCGGCGGTGCACTGATTGCCACCGCTGGTGATGTCGTGGAAGGCCGAGGCGTAGGTTGCGGCGTCGGCGGCGAGGGTGTACAGAGTTGAGTTGATCAGGCCCTGGCCGTTGGAATTCGTCTTTTGATTGACGATGGCCAGCATGCCGGCAAAAATGGGCGCGGCAAAGCTTGTGCCCCCGGCAATGGTAAGATCCTGCGAGCTTGAATCGCGGAAGCCGCTGTTGCAGCTTGCCTTCTGGCCGCTACTCCAGGCGGTGGTGTCGCTGGTGCAGTAGAGGTATCCAGCGTTGTCCGGCGAGGAGTCGAGAGAGATATCGGGGAGCATCCGCTGTGTCCCGCTGGTGATGCCAGTCACTCCGGCCTGCCAGGTGGGCCGCGTCGTCAGCGTGCTGGTACCGCCGCCTCCGGCGGAAATCGCATAGTACGGTCCATATTTGGCTCCGTAGGTTGCGCTGTCGTCATTCCAAACCTGTTCGGGGATGTAGGAGAGTGCTGACGCGATCACGTCGCTTCCGCTCGCAGACTCCCAGTAGGTGGAGTTGGTCGATGCGACGTCAGCCGATGGAAACTCCGTGCCGCCCATTGCTGTGACATAAGCGCTGCTTGCCGGGTAGGCGACGGCGAGCTGTGTTTCATCGGAGGTGACGGTTTTGTCGGTGGGGCTCACATCGGCGTAGCAGGCGGTCGAGCCGGTGTCTCCACTGGAGACGATGACGCTCTGTCCCTGGGTCGCGGCCTGCTGGAGATTCGCTTCGATGGTCTCGTGCTCGGCTTTTCCACCCTGAGTGGAGTTGAGGTCCTGCTCGCAGAGTCCATAGCTCAGGCTGATAATGGGTGCGATATCGGTATCGACTGCGTAGGCGAGCGAATCGAAAACACCCTGGTTGTTTTTACTGTTGCCGGTGTAGACGAAGTAGATATTCGCACCCTTGGCGATGCTGCTCGAATACTCCAGGTCAAGATCGGACTCGGCTTCATCGCCCTGAACGACCTCGGAGCTGTCGGTGTTCGGCACCAGCACGACGGCCGGATCCTTCACCGGCAATCCGGTTGCGGTCTGGAAGGCTTCGATGTCGGAGAGATCCACTGCAGACTGGCCCATGATGGCAATGGACTGGCCGCTGCCGGTGTAGCCGGCAGAGTAGGCAGCGTTAATGTCGTACACCGTCGCCACGTCACCCGGGGTCATGTAGTGGTCGCCGGGGCTCATGCCTGAAGTGAAGTTCGACTGCACGCTGGCGCTGTGAAACCGCACGTGAGGCTGCGGACGGAAGTTGTTGAGATTCGCAATGGAGCGTACGACACCTGACAAGGCAGACGGAACCGAGACCGGCGTCGAGTTGGCGATGTGCGTGACGCCAGCCTGAGTGTAGTTATGGATCTCGGTCTGGAAGGCGGATTCGACCTGCGATGCCGAGCCGGAGAAGGTGATGCTGGTGCGGCTGTTCCCTACTCGATCGACCGTAAAGCCCTGCTGCTCGAGCCAGGTCTTTACCGTCGCGATGTCCGCCGCGCTGAGTCCGAAGCGGCTGGCAAACTGCGCAGGGGTGAGCCATTTGTGATAGTTGGCAGAGCCGGGCGTCTGCTGCTCGCTCAACAGCAGCTTAAGATCGGCCTGCTGGGCGAGGGTTGGGGCGAAGTACATCGTCATGCCGTCCAGGCGCATGCCGGCGTTGGCGCGGCCTGTCTCATATTTCGCGGTGGCACGCGGACTGACGGTGCCTGGGATCTGTACCGTGTTGTAGCCTTCGATGGTTTTCGGCAGGCGGCCCGTGGTGGACTGGGCGAAGACCGAACCGGTGAAAAGAGATAGAGCGAAGATGGTCTTTGCGGCGACCGAATGCTTCCACAAATACATCAGATACAGCCTTTCTTCGACTGTGAAGTCAATGCAGTTGCAATTTCAAAGACTGTCCTTGTACGCGGGTTTACTTATGGGGACAGCCACGATTCTTTCTTGCTTTGTCTGCCTCATCCCCGGCAAAGAGGATGAGCAATCCGTCGAATGGTTCCTCCTTCAACCGCCGTTCGCCGTCGCTTCAGATACTCGCGATGACGATGGCGCCGGCAGCGATGAATAAGACACCAGGCGCTGCGAGACCGACTCCGGCTGCACAACCCAGACCTTGCGGCCGGGGAACGCGGCGATCAACTGGCGGTCTGTCTCCGCACTCATGCTCCTTGCCCAGACGATCGGTGAGTTCTGCAGGTCGGCATCGTTGAAGACCCATTCCTCTTCGCCTCGATGATCCGGTCCATAGCGGACGAGGCAGAGGTCTTTTCCTGGGCTCTGCAAAAGCGCCTTTTCGACAGCGGGACGATCGACGTCTGAATAGCGCGGATCAAGCGGGAGCGAATCGCGTTTCGCGTGGCGGTAGAAGATGCTGCCAGTGATGACGATCTGCGCCAGCAGCCATCCTCGTACGAGATCCCGCCCGCTGATGCCTGCGATCTGCGTGTTGCGCAACCGGTAGAGGCCGAAGGCTATCAGCAGGAACAAGACCGCGGCGGCGGAGGCTCCATATTGCGGGTAGGGCTCCCATGCCATCAGGATAATCTGCAGAACGAAGGCCAGAAACGCCACGCAAACCGCAAGCTGCGGTTGTTTTCTCGAGCGCAGCAGCGAGACGAAGCCAAACAACAGGAGCAGGCCGTTTCCGACGACAAAGACCTCGTAGTAAATCTTGAACTTCTTGCGCAGAAACCAGAAGGGCTTGCTCATGATGGTTTCGTGCTGGCCGAGCTCCCAACCCAGATAAAACCTGCGCATCGACTCGTGGTGATAGTTCGGAATCGGCTGCAGATGCGAAAACAGAAACGGTCCGGTGATGTGATACCGCTTGTAGTTGGTTACGTAGGCAAAAAGCAATGGATGCCCCGTGCCTCGCCAGTTGTAGTAAAAGAGCCACGCGAAGGTCGCCGCCAGCATGAGCAACGGCGGTACAGACAACAGCGCGATACGTCCCCATCCGGCAGGCCTCAGGCACCACATCAGGATGAGTACGGCAGGCAGCGAGACGACGCATCCCTCGTAGGGGCGTGTGAGCACAAAGATACAAAGACCGAGACCGAGGGGCAGCACTGACAAGACTGTCTTTCGGCTGAGAATCCTCGGAAGGCTGCCGAAGACCAGCGCTCCGGCGACGGCTTCAATCCCCAGGCAGAAGTAATTGTCGAACCAGCGATTCCAGTTCAGGCAGATGACACAAGCCAGCAGCGCAACGGCCAGCGCATAGCCACGTGGCAACCATGCGGATACGGCCCAATACAGCAACGCGCAGAAGAGCGCTGTGGAGAGAACAACCGTGATCCACGGCAGACCGATGAGCTTGCCGGCTGCAAGCACCAGGCCTGTACCGGGCAGGTACATGGATTGGTAGGTGGGCCAGATGTTTTCGTGGAAGGTCTCGAACGCCTGCGGAACGGGAGGGACAGGATTCGTGAGGCGGCCATGGACGAAAGTGTCCGCAGCCAGCATGTAGCTGAATTCGTCGTGAATCAGCGGGCGCGGCACGGGATCCATGGGCAGCAGCGCTGCCCGCACAGCGAAGCAGAGCGCGATAAGCCCGAAGAAGCAGAGCCAGGGATGGCTGCTGGCGGCCGCGATCTTAGACTCCAGCCAGCGAGCGACCTTGAGCCAGCCTCCCCATTTCGCGCCGAGAAAGGCAACAGCTACGCATAAGAGTTCGATAAACAGGTAATGCAGGGTGGTGTGAACTGGCAATAAGGACTCCGTTACGACCCGGGACCACGCAGACTGCAACGAGCGCTCTGTCGTGGCGTGCCTTCCCGCGCTCTTAACAATATACGTAGACGAAAACCAGCCGAAGACGACTACACCGATCCCAAAGTTGTGTAACGGAGCAGGATTTTCCTTCCATAAAAAGAAAACCGGCAGGACCGCTGGTTGGCGACCCTGCCGGTTGGTTCGCAGTCGTGCAGTTAGAAAGTGAAGCCGCCGAGGAAGGTAATCTGCCTCTGCTGCCCGCTTTCGAGCGAATCGAAGGTTCCGTACTGGCTGGTGAACTGGTTGCCGCCCGCGACCGAGATATTGCCGCTCGGGTTCAGGAACTGGGGATGGTTAAAGATGTTGGACATCTGGGTGACGAAGTTGAAATGAACGCGATCGGTAATCGCCACGCTCTTGGTCAGCGAAAGGTGCGTCTGGTAGAGATGCTGGCCTTCCAGGCTGTTGGGGCGGGCATTGCCGAAGGTTCCGGGTTGCGGTACGGCGAAGGCCGCCGTATTGAACCAGTTGTAGTAGTTCTTGCCACCGGGAATGCTGTTCGGGTTGCCGACGAGGTCGGGCAGGCCACCCTCGGTTCCGGTGTTCGACGCATCCGAGCCGCTATAGGCTGGCGAAAAACCGAGACCAGAGGCGACGTACTGGAGCACGCTCAGAGACCAGCCTCCAACCACGTCATCCATGGTCTTTCCGCCATCTGCCAGGAAGCGCTGGTTCTTGCCGAAGGGCAGAGCATAGACCAGGTTTCCGGAGAAATAGTTCCGGCGGGTCTGGCCGTCGTTCGCCCAGTGCCCGAGAACATCGTATGGGTTCTCGACATCAAGGTAGTTGGCCAGGCTTGAGCTGAGTGAATAGCTGGCGCTGAAGGTAAGGTGTCCAACACGACGCTTTGCCTCGAGTTGGAAGGAGTTGAAGTGCGAGCTGCCGTCGTACTTGAGCATGGTCGTGCTGACCAGCTCAGGATACGGCCTGCTCGAGGTAACGAAAGGCGTCGTGCTGGGATGCGGGAGGTTGGTATTGACGCTGTAATTGAGGCCGCCACCAACCGATCCCAGATAAGAAACACGTAGACCGATATGTGCGATCTCGCGTTCGTAGGTCACGTTGTACTGCTGGACCGTGCCGTGGTTCGTCTGGCGATCGTAGCCGTTCACGCTCTGGCTTGGAGCCGATCCTGTGCCGGGGAATGGGTTCGGGAACGAGAGCAACGGTTGTACTCCAGGCGTGTAAGTGTTCAGGTAGCCCTCGGTGATAGAAAACGGACCCGTTGAGCCGAGCTGAGGGTTGATGGGCAGGAAATTGTTCAGCCCCCCTGTTGTTCCGAGGCGAGTAGTGAAGATGCCGTAGCCCGCGCGAACGACCGAGTTGTCGCTGAGTTGGTAGGCGACACCAATGCGCGGAACGATGTTGTTCTTCTCGGCGATGGCCTGAACAGCGCCGGCGACGACAGGGATGTTCGAGGGGTAGAGCGGGCTGACCTTCGAGATTCCCTTCGGATCAACGATGACGTCGCCGCTGGCAGGATCGAAGTTGTACATCAGGTGATCGTCAGCATACGGGGTTCCATAGAAATCCCAGCGGATGCCGTAGTTTACGGTGAGCTTGCGCGTGGCCTTCCAGGAGTCTTCGGCAAAGAGGCTGTACTCAGTCAGATCCTGCGAACGGTTATTCAGTGGAGTCTGGCGAGAGTCCGATTGCGGATAGCCGAGGAGGAAGTCAGCGTACGCGTTGCCGCCACTGGTTGTGCCGTCTGCGTTGTGTACCGCGGTGACCGAGCCGTCGAAGACGAAGTCGCCGTAGTAAGGCACGACGCCGTAGAAGTTGTGGTACTTCTCGACACCGCCACCGAACTTGATCGAGTGCTGACCGAACTGCCAGTCGACTGTGTCGACGAGATTGAAGATCTTGTTGTTGTCTTTCACGCCGCCGGAGACATCGGCAAGCGATGTCAGACCGCTGATATCGAACTCGGGAAGACCCTGGCCGGTCAGGCCGCTAGGATTTGCTCCCTGGAGGCCGATGGCCGAAAGTACCTGGCTGCCGTCGGGAGGAGTCTGCCCTGCCTGCGAAGTTCCGTCGATGATGTAGTCGGTCGAGTAGCCGAGGCGGAGATTGTTGATGAGCGTCGGGGAGAAGACGTGAGTTTCGCCGAGAGCGGTCTGTCCGTGGTGACGGAGGCGCGTCCAGACGGCGGACGGAAGGCCGTCGCTCAGTACGTACGGCGTCCGGCGGAACATCCAGCGGACAAAGACCGAATCCTTCGGGCTGAAGGTGTGATCGATGCGAACGATCGGCCAGTCACCCTGGAAGAGATCGCTGTTGAAGGGGAAATGCCACTGGTAGTTGTTGACCGTGCCGTTCGGGTCGATGTTCGCGGCAGGAAGATAGTTGTTCTGAACCGCCAGCGAGACCGGGCTGATGCGGTTCGCCGGAATGGTGTTATTCGGGAACGGCTGGCCGGTCGTGGGATCGATGATCGTCTGTGAGAACACGCCATTACGCCATGCATTCGAAGGCACGCTGGCCACGGTGAGGGTGCCGAGTGGAATACGCTGTGCGAACCATCCGGCATAGAAGAAGGTGTGATCCTTCCAGATAGGGCCGCTGGCTTCGAGGTCCCACTCGTGCTGGATATAGGGCGACTTGGTCGTATTGAAGTAGCCGGTAGCGTCGAAGACCGAGTCGTAAATACGATAGGTCGCCTTGCCATGCAGTGCATTCTGGCCGCGCTTGGTTACCTGGTTCATTTCAAACGGAACCGGGCTTTCGGCTGGAGCATTGAAGAGCGTCGCCGAAACCTGCTCGTAGAAATTGGCGTTGTTGTTCTGAATGCCGTTCAGGTCGTTCGGAATTCCATCGAAGGTCTGCGTCTGGTTCTGCGCGGTTTCACCGTCGGCCACCGGCGGGTACGTGCCGCCCTGCACGCCGGCAAGGGTGGTCAGCTGGTACCAGGTGCTCGGGTAGATCGTGACCTGGGGTGACTGGTCATGCTCCTTCGCGGTAAAGAGCGCGGTCAGCGTCGCATTCTCGGTATTGATGACGGCTGCGCCGGCATTGACTGTGACCTCTTCCACGGCTTGCCCGAGAGCCAGCTGCGGGTCAAGGCGGCGGACCTGGCCGCTGTCGAGAACAACGTCCTTGGCGACGAACATCTTGAAGCTGGTAGCGGACGCGTGAAGTTCGTAGGTGCCGGAAAGGAGTTCGTCGAACTCAAAACCACCGTCGCCTTTGGAGGTGATCTGTCGCACCGTTCTTCCGGTCTTGGGTTCAAGCAATGTAACCTGCGCTCCGGCGACAACTGCCCCGGAGGTGTCGGTCACTGTGCCAAGCAAGGTTGCATTGGTCGTCTGTGCGAACGCGTAGGAACTGAGCAAACAGACAAACGCACAAAGCAAACATAAACGTTTGAGCATCACGGCCTCTCTTGATGTTCTGCAGGATGTACAGCATTGCCCTTCAGGGCATTTGCGGACGCTTTTCTTTGCTGCAGCGCCTTTTATTGAACAACTGATTGCGTTCGAAACAACCGCATTTAAAAAACGAAAGTAAACGATTGTGTTTCGATTATGAAAATCCTGTCAACAGAAATCTTCCGTAACCATAAGAAAAGGTTATAGGGGCCCCCTTAGATCGGATATACGGCGCTTCTGCGCCGGGGAGTTGTGGAGGTCAGCGATATGCAGGAACGGATACGCGCAACCGTTTTCCGTATAAATCAGCTAGGGCACTGGTTTCGCTTTATTACTTTTCGGAGGGGAAAGTCCTGAGTGGAGGATCTGTGGTCTTACCCGCAAAGAGTGAGGGAGGCGCGAAATTTCGCGCCTCCCCCTTTGTTGTGCCGTCGAGCAACGCTACTTTGTGCTGATCTCCAGTTTCCCGCCCTGAAGCAAATCGTCGTGGGAAACGAAATAGCCGTCGATCTTCTTACCGCCGTAGCGTATGCCGGTGATCTTTTCACCATCATGCTTACGGACGATGGTGACTACCTTGCCGTTGCTCATAGTGAACTCCGTGCGGTCGAAGAGGGGCACGGTCACGATGTACTGCGGATCGGCGGGTGAGTAGGTATAAAGCCCGATGGCGTTGAAGACGTACCAGGAGGACATCTCGCCGGCGTCGTCCATGCCGCAAAGCGCCAGGCCTTCCGGTCCCATGCCATAAAACTTGTCCATGATCTGGTTGAGGCGCGCCTGCGACTTCTCCTGCTTGCCAACGAAGTAGTAGAGATACGGGAAGCCGTGATCAGGCTGGTTGGACTGGGTGTACTGGCCGATGAAGCTGTTGATGTTCTCGGCTATGTAATTCGGGTTCCAGGGGATGGTGAACAGCTTGTCGATCTGCTGTTCAAAGGCCTGATTGCTCGGATAAAGCGCGATCAGTCCCTGAGTATCATGTGGTGCGAAGAATGACGCCTGCCAGGCATTGGCTTCACGGTACATGTACTCGTAGTAGGGATACTCGGGGTTGAAGTTCTTTACCCAGTCGCCGTTCTCGAGGCGTCCGCGCATGAGGCCGGTCGAAGGATCGAAGAGGTTCTTGTAATTCTTCGAGCGCTTGATCAGCATGTCGTAATTCTGCTGGTCGTTGAGCACCTTCGCGAGTTGCGCGACGGCGTAGTCGTCATAGGAGTATTCGAGGGTCTTGGTGACGCCGGCCTTGGCTTTCGTCTCGACGTTGGGATTGGGAATGTCAGGTGTGGAGATGTAGCCCTTCTCCATGTACTCGGCAATGTATGGGCGCGTGCCGCCTTCGACCGTGGCATTACGTAACAGCAGCCGATAGGCTTCATTTACGTCGAAACCGCGCAGGCCGCGAAGATACGAGCCGGCGATGAAGACCGAGGCGTGATCGCCGTGGAAGAAGGTCGGGATGAAGCCGGTCTTCTCGCCGCGGTCGATGAGGGACTTGATCACATCGACCGTTACCTGGGGAGAGATCATTCCGAGCAGCACCAGCTTGTTGCGGTAGTCGTCCCAGAGTGACGGCAGGGTGTAGTACTGGCCGTCGGCTTTGACGACATTTCCCTTCTCGTCGGTGTACTCACCGTCTACATCGCTGCGCAGCGCCGGCCATAGGAACGAACGATAGAGACTGGAGTAGAAGAGCATCCGCTGCTTGTCGGTTCCGCCAGTGACGCGGATCTTTTCGAGCAGAGTCTCCCATTGAGATGAAGCCGCTGTCCTCACATCTTCAAAGCTCTTCCCTGCCAGTTCGGCTTCAAGATTCTTCTTCGCGTTCTCAACGCTCGTGAAAGACAGGCCGATCTTCATCTCGATCACCTTGCCGGCGTCATCGGCAAAGTCGACTACCGGCAGTTCGCCCTTTCCGTTATTCAGGCGCTCGATGGCTTTGATCTTCCGGCTGGTTTCGGCGTAGAAGTAAACGGTCTCGCTGGCGTGCTGGTAGCCGGAGAAGGCATTGTCACCCTCCTGCTCGATCTTCCAGTCGTGCACGCGCTCGTTTGAGACGGGCATGTTCACGATGAGCTTCTTCGGCCCGGTGGCATCGTCAAAGGTGTAGCGGTGATAGCCAGTGCGGAGGGTGCTGGTGAGCTCCACATTGACGTGGTAGCGATCGAGATAGACCTGGTAATAGCCAGGGTGCGCGGTTTCCTTCGCGTGCGTGAAGTGCGAGCCGAAGTCTTCCGGGTCGATCGTGCCGTCTGCGGGCATTACCGGGATGTAGCAGAGGTTCCAATGGCCTTTGTTGGTGTGCGCGAAGGCGTAGATCGTGTCGCTTTCATATTCGTAGCCTGCGCCACTGTGCCATTTCGAGATGGGGCTGAGCTGCACCATTGCGTTCGGTACGGAAGCGCCGGGAAAGGTCAGTCCAGCCCAGACTCTCCACGGAGGGTTGAACCCGATATCAGCCGGATTGGTGAGAGGTGCTGTTCCCAGGAATGGATTGACGGTATCGACGAGACGCTGTTGTGCGGTGAGGGGGGCGAAGGCGCTCAAGACCGAGGCGAGCAGTACCAGGCGTTTCAACATGTGACAGGCTCCGATGGCGGCGTAGGGGTGATGGCTTTGTGCGTAGATGTTTAGCGAACGGGGTCCGCACCTTGTTTGAAACCTGAAAAAGTATAAGTTGCGTATTTGAGATTGACAACGTTGTCTTATCCGGAATAGAGTTCGCGGCGGTTACAAATGACATCGGTGTCATGTGTGTAGCGGAACGGCCTGCTGCGGCTGCCTCACATCGTGCGCGTTCACGATTCCCTCGGCAACAACGATGAGGAGAAATAGATGACTTCCACCGCACCTGGTTTCTTTTTCCGGAGACAGTCGAGACGCAACGGCAGATTCACCTGGCTCTTTGAAGTGCTGCTTGCGGGCATGCTTCTTGCATGCCTGAACAAGGGCCTGAACGCTCAGGAGTTTCGCGGGACGATTACCGGTCATGTGGCCGATTCCGGCGGCGCTGTTGTCCCCAATGCGTCCATCGTGGCGCAGGGGCCGCAGCAGACCTATACCGCCAAGAGCGGCAGCAATGGCGACTTCACGATTCCGCTGGTGCAACCGGGCACATATACCGTCACCGTCACCATGGAAGGTTTCAAGACCGTCGAGCGGCAGAACATCGTGATCGATGTTTCGAGTAAGGTCGATATTCCGGTTGTGCTCGAGGTCGGCGCGGTGAATGAAACCATCAAGGTCGCGGCGCAGGCACAGCAGTTGAACACGACGGATGCTTCGGGTGGAACGGTTATCGATCCACAACAGGTGCAGACACTGCCGCTAAATGGCCGCCAGATGTACTCGCTACTGACGTTGACGCCCGGCGTGAAATCTCCGCAGCCGGGGCAGGCGGCCAGCGAGTTAAACGAAAGCAACGCCTACTCGATCAATGGACAGTGGGGCAATTACAACCAGTTCGATCTGAACGGTGCCCCGGTTTCGCAGCAGAACGGCGGCGGGTCAGGCACATGGAATATCTCGCCCAGCGTGGATGCGGTGGAAGAGTTCAAGGTGATGACCAACACCTACGACGCGCAGTATGGACGCACCAACGGCGGAACGGTCAACACAATCTTGAAGAGCGGCACGCCTGAGTTCCATGGCACGCTTTATGACTTTTGGCGCAATTCGATCCTCGATGCGAACACTTACGCGCTCGACCAGGCGGGCGCGCCCAAGCCCTTCCACAACCAACACCAGTTCGGAGGCACGCTCGGAGGCCCGGTGATCGGCCTGCGCAAGAGCACCTTCTTTTTCTTCAGCTACGAAGGCTGGCGTGAAGCGGTTCCCAACAGCGTGACTACCACGACGATCACTCCCGACATGCTTCCGGATACGAACGGCAACATCAACCTGACCGGCTACCTGAATGGCACGGGAAAAACCAACATCTACGATCCACTGACGACCACCTGCTCGGTGGCGAATCAAAATCCCTGCCAGGACTACACGCGCACGCAGTTTGCCGGCAATACGATTCCGGCGAATCGCATCAGCGGCCCAGGCTTGAGCCTGATGAAGCTGCTGCCGCTGGCGAATCGCCCAGGCTATGTCAACAACTATGTTGTGAACGCACCGGGCAGCAACAGCTATAACCAGCCGATCGTGCGCATCGACCATGATTTCAGCGATAAGACGCGAGTGTACGGCATGTTCGCGTGGTGGGCAGGCAACGAGTTTCTCAACGCCTCCGGCTTCCCTGGCCCGGCCGGCACCAATGTTGGCGCTTCGAACGGCAACTACAGCTACTACCAGTCATCGCTGACGCAGGTGGTCGACCTTACTCATACCTTTAAACCAAACCTCTTCCTCGATGTTCGCCTGTCATACAACAGGGCCTACGACATCGGGTATGACGGTGCGGAGTCAGCGGGTGTGACCAACGCAGGCGCGACCAGCGTGGGGCTGAATATGCCGCAGCTGCCTACTACGGACAAGAAATACCTACCCGAGATCCAGTTCAATGGCGATAACAGCTCGGATGTCGCGCTGCCCAACTTTGTCGGAAATATCGTCAGCCCCACGGTCTTCGAAACCTACGATGTTGAGTCTTCGATGACACATGTCCTCGGTCCGACTACATTGCACTACGGCTTCGAGCTCTCGTGGTATCACGATGTGGCGAATGGCGTTCGCAATGCGAATGGCACCTTCAATTTCGGTCCCGCATTTACCCAGCAAAACCCGAGGGCGCGTAACAACGATGGCTCGAGCGTTGCCGATCTTCTGCTGGGCTATCCAGCCGGGGGCGGGGTGGAGTACAACGATCCGACGTATGAATCTTACAAGTCGTATGGCGTATACATACAGGACGATTGGAAGGCTGCTCCCCGGCTCGCTCTCAACATAGGCCTGCGTTATGAAAACGAGCTGTCTCCGGTGGATCGCTATGGACGGCTGCAGGCAGGCATGTGCTTCACCTGCATCAATCCCATCAACGGCACGGTCGGTAACGTGGTGTTGCCGAATGGAGAGTCGTTCGCAAACCCGATTGTCGGCGGGTTGGAGTTCCAGAAGGACCGTTCGCCTTACCAGAACACCTGGGGCATCCTGCTGCCTAAGTTTGGGGCGTCCTTCCAGGTGACGCACAACCTGGTGATGCGCGGCGGCTGGGGCTTGTTCCGAGCTCTGGGCTTCGAGCTTGGGGGCACCTCGACGTGGGACACAACCACCAGCTATGTCGGCACGCTCGACAGCGACCTGACTCCAACTGGCTATTTCAACGGGGGTGCGCCCTTCCCCGATGGCTACACCACACCTCCCGGCGACTCGCAGGGGCTGGCCTCCGGAAACGGGGATGCGATCTACGAAGACAGCTGGTATCGCAAGATTCCCTACACGCAGCAATTCTCTTTCGGCTTCCAGGGCCAGGCTCCGGGAGGCATCGTCTGGGATGCTGAATACGTTGGCGCACGTACGCTCGACCTGCGCGCGGGCACGCAGGAAAACCACCTGACGCGCGATCAGTTCAACGAGGGGCACGCCAATCACGCCTATCTAGACCAGCTTGTTAACAATCCCTTTTATGGAAACCCGCTGATCCCGGCAACATCGTTTCTCGGGACGCATCCGCAGGTTGCGGTGAAGGACATGATGGTGCCTTACCCGCAGTACGACAGCGCGGGCGGCCCAACGGTTTTCCAGTGGAATACTCCGTGGGGTTACAGCAACTACAGTTCGCTGATCGCAAGCGCCCAGAAGCGCTTCAGCGGCTCGACATGGCTAAGCAACGGGCTCAGCTTCACCACGGCTTTCACGTGGTCGAAGCTCCTCAGCGCCACCAGCGTGTTGAACAACGGCCTGCTGCTCGACGATCACCCGTATTACGGCATAGATTCGGGAGACCGCACCTTCATCTTCAGCTTTGCCGGAAGCTACCGGCTACCCATCGGCCAGGGTGGCATGGTAGCAACCCATGCGCGTGGCGTGGCAGGCGCGTTGATCAACCACTGGCAGCTTGACTGGCTGCTCAACAACCAGAGTGGCACGCCGGTGAATTATCCGAATGGCTACCTCTACAACTGCGGATCGTACGATATTCGCCCGGCGCACCGCGGCTACGGCAGCTATCTGAACAACTCGCAGCCCGGCTGTTTTGCGGACTTCCCGGAGTACACGGCGCTGAGCTAAGGGCCGCTTTCAACGGCCGTGCGTAATCCCTGGGCGGAGCAGACACAGATTGCCATGCAGAAGGAGTTCGACGTCACTGAGCGAGTACGCGCCCGCTTCCGCGGCGAGTTCTTCAATGTGACGAATACGCCGATCTTCAATGGTCCGAATACTTCGAATCCTAACTCGCCAATCCAGCGCGTTGCCGGGGTTCCCACGAACCTGGCCGGGTCGTATACCGGCTTCGGAACCATCGGGAATGCGACGGCAAACAGTCCCCGGCAGATCCAGCTCTCGCTGAAGGTTCTGTTCTAATGGCATGAAATCAATACGGGCGGCTCGCGCTGCCCGTATGATTCTTCTGAATATATCCACATGCCCATATCCCTCGAAAACCCACGAATCGAGGCCGCCGGCGGAGTCAGCCTGTCCGCTCGACGAGACCATTCCATTTCATTCATCCTGGCAAAGCGACATCTTACGTTGAGTGTGTTAGCCGGCTCCTGCGGCGGACTGCTCTTCGGCTACGACATCGGTGCGATGGCCTGCGCCGCACCCGGGATACGCAGCGCCTTCGCGCTTTCCCCCGCGGGTCTCGGACTGGCAGTCTCGGTGGCGCTCATGGGCACCATTGCCGGATCGATGCTTGGCGGCACTCTTTCGGATCGGCTTGGGCGGCGCGGGACGCTGACGCTTTCCGGAATTCTTTATGCCTTCGCCATCATCGCTGCCGCCTTTGCCACCGGCGGCATGCAGTTTACGGTAAGCCGGGTTTTCTGTGGGATTGCCATCGGGCTGGTCTCCGTTACAGCGCCGATGTATCTTGCCGAGGTTTCGCCTCCGGCAGTGCGCGGACGCATTGCCGGCTCCTTCCAGTTGAGTTTAAGCATCGGCGCGGTTTGCGCGTTCGGCGTAGGATACCTGGCCTCGGGCGGGGACCATGCGAGTGTTACCTGGCGCTACATCCTGTGCGGAGGCATATTCCCGGCGTCGTTGTGTGTGCTGTGCCTGTTTTGGGCTCTGCCGAGTGAGCTTGCGCCGCGTGCATCCAGCGAACAGGCGAGGCTGTTTACCAGGCAGTACCTGAAGCCCATCGCACTGGCGGTGGGGCTGGCGCTGTTCAACCAGCTTACCGGTGTCAATGCGCTGCTTTATTACGTGCTTGATGTTTTCAGCGGCCTGGGAGTGCATGGCATTTCCGGAAGGGTGGATGCGCTGGCACTGTCTTCCCTCAGCCTGCTTGTGACCTGCCTGGCCTTGACCCTGATCGACAGGGCGGGGCGAAAATCGTTACTGCTCATCGGTGCGGCACTGATGGGCAGCTGTCTCCTGTTGCTCTCGATGGTGCATCGCATGCACTGGCCGCCTGCGGTGGTGGTAACGTTGTTAGCTGTTTATCACGCTTCGTTCGGATTTTCTCAGGGTGCGGTGGTATGGGTATATCTGAGTGAGATCTTCCCGGTCTCGGTTCGCGCACGCGGCCAGAGCCTCGGGAGCACTGTTCTTTGGATTGCGAATGTCCTGGTGGTCGATACGTTCCCGTCGATTGCTCGCCGCCTTGGCGACAGGATCTTTTTCTGGATGGCAATACTGCTGGCGTTACAGTTCGTCATCATTTACGTCTTTTATCCAGAGACAAAGGGAAAGAAGCTGGAAGCGGTAGCACCGTGAGCTTCACTCCATCATGGGCAATGCCATCGTCTCGTCTAAGGACCGTTGAGTGCTAAAAAATGGTGGTTCAGTAACCCTTAAGGATGTAGCCCACGCGGCCGGCGTCTCATTGAAGACTGCCTCGCGCGTCCTCAACAACTCTTCCGAACTGCGCCCTGAAACCGAGCGGCTGGTACGCGAGGCCATGGCGCGACTCGGCTACCAGCCGAACGAGCTGGCACGCGGTTTGAAATCGAAGAAATCCGCTGCCATTGCCCTGATCGCTCCCAACCTCGCCGATCCCTTTGTCGCTACCGCCATCCGCTCGGTACAGAATGTCGCACGGTCTCATGGATATGTCGTCATCCTGGCTAGCTCGGGTGGCGATGTGAGCCTCGAAAAGACCGAATTACAAGCCATGACGCGTCGCCAGATCGACGGGATCATTCTGATGGCCGCCGCCAGCGGAAAGAGCGACCTGGCGATTCCGCTGAAGAGCCGAGTGCCGGTTGTCGTAATTGACGAGCCGGTGCGTGGTGCGGAGGTCGACACGATCACCGTGACTAACCGGAAGGCAGCGCGCGCTGCGACCGAGCACCTGCTCGGGCATGGCTTTCGGCGGATCCTCGCCGTGGGCGCGCGGCCGCACCTGTTTACCTGCGCGGAGCGTGTAGCGGGCTATCGGGCCGCGCTTCGGCAAAGAGACGTGAAGAAAATGGAACTACTGGTTCCCCACGAGGCGGATTTAACGATCGATGCCTTGGCGAAGGTGCTCGCGGGTCCTAAACCGGCAGATGCCATCTTCAGCCTGAACTGGGTCTGCACCGTGGCAATGCTGCGCGCCCTGAACGCGCTCGAGAAAAACATCCCACGTGATATTGCCCTGATTTCATTCGATGATTTCGATCTTGCAGAGGTGATTCAGCCGGGAATTACAGCTGTCAGGCAGCCGGTCAGCGAGTTGGGGTCGCGAGCGGCGAAGAGCCTGTTTGAACGGATAGAAGGCAAGGATTCTTCTGCTCCGCGAAAGATCGTCCTGCCGACGGAGTTTATCGTGCGCGGATCCTGCGGCTGCGGAATGGATTGAGGGTTAAGGCTGCGGCATCTTCGAGAGATGCCGCGGAGTTGCCGGTTACAGCTTCTTCTGAAAGCGATAGGTCAACTCGAAGAAGCCGTAGTTCGAGTCGCGACCGTCAGGATATGTCGCGTGAATCACCGCCTTGCCATAGGCGTGCGCATAATACAGCCCGAATGAAACCTGTTTCGAGAGATTGTAGTCTCCGCTGATGTCGTAGAGTGAGCTGAAGCTTCCGCCTGCCGCGCCCGGACGGCCCGTAAAGCCGAAGACCTTGTTGTCGAATGCGCCGCCACCCTGGTACCAGAAATCCGTTGGAGCGGTGAGCTGCAGGAAGTGCAGGTCGGTGCGAATCTCAAGCTTCTTTGTAGGCTTGTCGATGAACTGCACGAACTCATCTTTCGAATTCATCATGTTGAAGAACGGGTAGCGTGCATAAACGCGTGGCGTCGGCAGAATCTGGAAGAAGGTATTGTGGGTGCCGTCGGTGTTGTTGTTGTCGCCGGTGGTACGTAGAAAGCCTCCGCGAAGCCAGGGCGCTGAGGTCACTCCATTAAGCTTGACGCCGGCTTCGGCGGCAATGGCTCCCGCAGAGTGATCGAGCTTCCCCCAGGAACCGTTCTGCCCTGCTCCCCATACGAGGAAATCGACCGAAGCGAGGTGGCCGGCCGGCAGCACGGCGATCATGTCTCCTCCGTAGGTGCCGATGCGGATGTTTTTGTGATCGAGCGCGCGGGCCGCGGCGGAACGGTTGTCGGTCTTGGTCAGGCCAGTGCGTCCATCGTGATAGCCGATGCCGAAGCCACGGACGAGAACGTGTCCGTTGGCGAGCGAGCGAGTGTAGCCCAGATATTGTGCATCCACGTTGATTTCAGGATTCGCATTCATGTTGAAGACGCCCTGTAGGGAGCGTCCGGCGAAGGCAGTCACATCCCAGTCCTTGCCGCTCAGCTTCAGATCGGCGCCGTCAAAGGAGCGCTGCGCATTGGTGAAGCCGAAGTTTCCGATGAGCCGCTGCGCCATGCGGTTGGTCTGCAGCCACAGCATCGTGGGGTCCTTGGGCGCTGTCTCCTGCCCTTCGAAAAACTCGAAGCGGCCTAGGCGTATGGCATCTCTGTCGTCGTCGCTGAAGTGATAGCGGAGATAGCCCTGGCGTAACGAAGCGGCCGCGGGATTCTGATTATTGCCGTTCGCTGCGTAGTAGGTGCCTCCAAGGCCGAGCTGCCCCTGCGCGGCGACCGGTGAAACGGCATCATTGGGCAGGCCGAACTCCGCGCTTTGGCCGAGCTCAAACATGTAATCGAAGTGATGCACGCGCTGCGCAATACCGAGACGGACCATCGAATCCTGATGCCCGTAGGTTTCGGGGTTGGGATGGGCCGAAAACCATTCCGTGGCATTGGTGCGTTCGCGCACGTAGGCGGTGAAGATCGGCGAAGAAGAAGCAGCGGGAGAAGCAGTCTGCGCCTGTATCGTGACGGCACAGGCTGCGACGAAAAACATGCCTAAAACTTTTTGCAAAGGAACTCCTTCAGCGTAAACGCCTCTGATGACGCAGCTTAAAGGTCCAGTTGGCACTCGCGCATCCACCATTTGACCGAGGCTGGAGCAGTACCCAGGCTGGAGGCAGCATGGCGTCACGCTCCGGCCACGCGGACAACGCCAGGGAGTCCACTTGGACGGAGCGGGCTTTGCGATCCCCCTGCAGGGGGCCTTCAAAAAGCGAAGCGGATGAGCTGCCCTCGAGCAGCATCATCCGCTTCCGTTCCCTGCCGCGGTGAATCTCTCGTAGAGCCAGCGGCAATGTTTTTTTTAGTAGACGTCGCGGTGGTACCGGTGTTCCTTGACCAGTGCCGTGACATATTCCGCCGCAGCTTCCGCGCTCATGTTGCCATGAGTCTCAACGATACGGTGGAGGGTTGCGTGAACGTCCTTGGCCATGCGATTGGCATCGCCGCAGACATAAATCATGGCGCCTTCATCGAGCCACTTCCAGAACTCCGCACCGTTTTCAGCCATGCGGTCCTGCACGTAGATCTTGTGTTCCTGGTCGCGGGAGAACGCGGTATCGAGCTGGGTCAGATGTCCGTCCTTCGCCCAGGTCGTCAGCTCATCCTTGTAGAGATAATCCGTAGACGCGCTGCGCTCGCCGAAGAAGAGCCAGTTCTTACCCTTGTGCCCCAGCGCCTGGCGCTCATGCAGGAAGGCGCGGAAGGGCGCGATGCCGGTGCCCGGTCCGATCATGATGATCGGCTTGTCGGCCTCGGGCAGGCGGAACTTCTTATTCGGCTGGATGTAGACGGGGATACGGCTGCCCACATCCACACGATCGGCCAGCATGGTGGTGGCAACGCCGCCGCGTTCGCGGTTGTGCGAGCGATAGCGCACGATGGCAACGGTGAGGTGCAGGATGCGGCCATGCGCAGCCGGGCTCGACGAAATCGAGTAAAGACGCGGCGTGAGGCGGGGCATGATCGCTGCGAGTTCAGCTGCCGTGGTGATGGCGCCAGGATACTCCTGCAGAAGGTCGATGGGACCACGGCCCCACATGAAGTCTTCCAGGTGCTGGCTCTGTTCGGCCGGCAGCAGATGGGTCAGCGGAGCGCACTGCTCCTTGGCTGCAAAAGCATTCACCATCTTGCGCGTCAACCGGGTCGGCTGGAAGTAATGCAGCAATGCGTCTTCGATCGTCACATCGCCTACGCGGGCGATGGTCACCTTCTCGGTGCGGTCAAAGGGCACGAGCGAGAGGATGTCGTTCACAAGCACAGGATCGTTCTGCGCGATGATACCGGCCGAGTCGCCCACTTCGTAATTGATTGGGGCATCTTCCAGGTCGAATTCCAGATGAACCGTCAGCTTTGACGAGACGTCATGGGTAAGCGGCGTGCGCACCCGTAACTCCGCCAAAAAAGGATTTTCTCTTGTATGCAATGAAGTCGCCTTCTTAGTTGTAAAGATTGCAGGGGCTTCGTCCGGCTCCGGAGGATCCACCGCATCATCTACTAGTCTAGCGATCAATTTGGTTTGCCAGAAATCGAAAGGCCCATCGACGTCAACATCGCACTCTACCCGCGAGGTCAAACGGTGCGCCCCGAGAGCGCTCAGGCGCTCGTCGAGGTCGACTCCGAACCGGCAAAAATTCTCGTAATTGCTGTCTCCGAGGCCGAAAACAGCGTATTTCAGCCCGGCCAGGGCGGCGGCACGGGCCGAGCAAAGCTCTTCGTGGAAGCGGCGGGCGGTTTCAGGGGGCTCCCCTTCGCCGTAAGTGCTGGCAAAGAAAACGGCAAAACGGGCCGATTGCAGGTCGATCGCCCTCAACGTCTCGACGGACGAGACCTGCGCCGTATGGCCACCGGATTTCAATGACTTGGCCAGCATTTTCGCCAGCCGCTCGGCTGTACCGCTCTGGGTGGCGAAGTAGATCTTTACGTCCCGACGGTTCGATTCCTCCGTCTGGAGAGCGGCTTTTCCCGTAAAAAGCTCGGCCAGCAGGCCATTGAGCCAGATTCGCTGCTCGGGCGAGAACGGCGCATCCTCTGGCAGGCGTGGAATCATGCCGCCACCTCTATCGCCACACCACAAAAGGCCCGGAGCTCGTCGACGGTATGCCGTCCGCAAAATTCGAGAAAACTCTCCCCGGACTGCTGGTGCCGGGTGAAGTACGCGAAAAAGTTGTGAAGCGACGCCTTTACATCGTCATAAGGCATGGTCGGGAAGAGCTCGCGTGCGATGGCCTGGTCATTGTCCGCCCCACCGCCCAGGTTTACCTGGTAGCCATCCTTGCCTCCGACTTTCACGCCCATCAGTCCGATATCGCCGATGTAATGCTGCGCGCAGGAGTGGTTGCAGCCGGTGACGTGAAGGTTCACGGGCTGCAGGAGGGCAAAGGCTGCATCGAGCGACTGTGCGATCTCGAGCGCATGACCCTTGGTGTCGGTGGCAGAGAAACGGCATCCGCGGCTGCCGGTGCAGGCGACGGTATTACTCATGATGCGTCCGGTTGTGTACTCAAGGCCGGCCGCATGCAGGGCTGCACAGGCTTGCTCCACAAGCTCATTCGGAATATTCGGCACGATCACGTTTTGCCACACCGTGAGCCGAACCTCGCCGGAGCCGAAACGGTCTGCTATCTCAGCGATGGCGCGAGCCTGCGCCACCGGCAGCCAGCCGACCGGCACGCAGACGCCGATGTAGCTGGTGCCGGGCTGCAGTTGGGGATGGACACCGAGGTGCGCGGAGCGGTCGACATCAGCGCGGGGTTCGCATTCGTGAGCGCCTAAGCGGAGGACGGGAAATGCAAGCCTCTTTTCTGTCTCGTCAAGGAACTTCTCAACTCCCCAGAGATCCAATAAGTATTTGAGGCGGGCCTTCTTGCGGTTGGTGCGATCTCCATGCTCGGCAAAGACGCGCACCATGGCGGCTGCCACGGCGATCAGCTGATCGGGTCGCAGCAGCAATCCGCAATCGCTCGCAAACTGCCCGTGTCCGGTGATGCCACAGAGCAGCACGCGGAAGTAAACGCCGGCGGGAACGGGGCGGCCCTCTGCGACCCGCACCGCTACGAAGCCGATATCGTTCGTGTCTGCCAGCGTGCTGATGGATCCACCGTTGTCGAAGGCGATGTTGAACTTCCGGGGCAGCCCAAACATGTCGCGCGAGTTGGCAATGTAGTTCTGCATGGCCGTCGCGTAGGGTTGAACGTCGATCAGCTCTTGCGCGTCATAGCCTGAGATGGGTGATGCAGTAATGTTGCGGATGTTGTCGGCACCCGCGCCCAGTGAGGTCATCCCCAGTGCACGCACCGCATTGAGCACGTTGACGATGTTGTGCGGGGCAAACTCGCGGATCTGAACATTGGCCCGAGTCGTGATGTCGAGCCGATCGTTTCCCCACTCCTCGGCTATCTTCGCGAGCCCGCGTACCCGGGCCGTTGTGAGCACTCCTCCTGGAGCGCGCAGACGAAGCATGAAGGAATCCTGAGCAGGAGCGACGTAAAACAGCCCGTGGAACTTGAAACGGTAGCGGTGCTCGGCATCCGGAGCTTTGTCTTCATTAGCGTGCGCGAGCAGTTCATCCCAGGCGTCAAGGGGGTTCCTCTCGTATTTCCAGGCCTCCTCCGCGCAAAGATCGCTTATCGGGGTGCTGAAGAACTTAGGCTCATCCGCAATATTGAATTCGCCACTTGCAGCATCGTTCGTCAGCAGCCCGTTGCTCAGACGGCCGACAAACGCATGTTGCTGCGCGACTGCCGCAAAGAATCCGCGCAGATACTGCTTTTGTTCTTCGGTGAAGCCTCCCCTAGCAGTAACAGCAGATGATAACGCGCCCATCGGATCTCTTCCTGAGTTCGTTGAAGCCATATACGTGTAATGGCCTTGGAATCACCAGGAAGCTATGAGTGCGAAGAGAGTAACGTCGCGAGACGCACAAGGACGCACACCACCTGCTGCGGGTGACCCAGGGCTCATCGCGGAGCTTGATTTCAATAACCGGGAGCCTGCACATCAGGGAGCGGGCTTCGGAAGGAGTGGACTGCACCTGGCGGTCATGGCCGGGGCTCGTCCGTTAGACGGAGTATAGGGCGGGTTTGCCCTGGAACGCAAACAGTGTCTTTGGGAACCATTGCAAACCCACGTGGAGACTGGGCTTGCGCGTGTGCGATTGCCGGCCGCGAAGAAAAAGGTAAAATGCAAGGAATTCGCTCATTACAAGCTTCAGCCGTTTTCAGCGGCACTCATGGAGAATCATGCCCCACGCCAGCTTTGACGGACTTCGTGTTTTAGCGCTCGAGTCGCGTCGTGCCCGCGAAGTGGAAAAGCTGATTCGCACCTACAACGGCCAACCTGTTGTGGTTTCAGCCATGCGCGAGATTCCGCTGGAATCAAACACGGCGTGCATCGATTTTGGCCAGCGACTGCTCGGTGGCGACTTCGATCTCGTTATCTTCTTCACCGGTATCGGCGTGACCAAGATGATGGAAACGCTGGATACGAAATTCGAGCGGGCGACGATCCTGGATGCGCTGCGCAAGCGCGATGTGATTGCCCGCGGAGTGAAGCCGGTTGCAGCGCTGCAGGGATTGCAGATTCCCGTGAAAGCTTCAACTCCCGAGCCCAGCACCTGGCACGAGGTGCTGAACCTGCTCGACCGTACTTACGGCGAACACCTCCGGGATCTTCGCATCGCTGTCCAGGAATACGGCGCGACGAATCCTGAATTCATTGCAGAGCTGGTCGCGCGTGCCGCCGAAGTCACGAAGGTTCCGGTCTACCAGTGGGGACTGCCGCTCGACCTTGAACCGCTGCGGTCGAGCGTGCGCAGCATCGTCGATGATGAGATTGACGTCGTTCTCTTCATGACAGCGGTGCAGGTGATCCATCTCTTCCAGGTTGCGGCTGAGATGAATCTCGAGGCGGACCTTGGACAGGCGCTCCGCCGTATCGTTGTGGTTTCTGTCGGACCAACGACAACCGAAGAGCTTCGCCACTACGGCGTGCAGCCCGACTTTGAGCCTTCCCGGCCGCGGATGGGTTTCATGATTAACGAGGCTGCTCAGTATTCAGGAGCGCAGCTCTCGAAAAAACGCTCCGCAGCTTCTCCCGATTTCACCGGGAATCAACCATCAAGAAGCAATGTCGAAACTGCCCCGCGCCGTGTCCCGCAGGTCGCGCCTTCCACATCGACCATGGCAGGCTTTCGCGATGGGCTGGCTCCGCTCGATGTACTGCAGGAGGTCAGCAGCCACCTTGCTTCGGCCGATCCGCTGCACGTAACGCTTTCGCGCATTGTGTCGCTTGTCTCCGCGGTAATCCCCTGCGATTCGTGCTTCCTCTATACGGTCGAAGAGGATAGCCTTGTGCTCCGTGCTTCGCGGAATCCTCATGCTGCTGAGATAGATAATCTGCGCCTGCCGCTTGGTGCTGGCGTGACCGGTTGGGTGGCCGAGCATCGCGAGCCGGTTGCTATCTCGGAACGAGCGAGCGAGGACCCTCGTTTCAGCGCCTTCGTAAACCTGCCCGAAGACCGCTTCGAGGCAATGCTTTGCGTGCCGGTAATCTGCGCGAACCGCGTGGTGGGCGTGCTGAACCTGCAACACCGGCAGCCATACAGGCACGGTGACCTGGAGCGGCGACTGCTCGCAACCGTCGGCATTCTCGTGGGCGCAGAGATGGAACGGGCACGGCTGGAGACGGAAAACTCCGAGCTGACCGATCGCCTCGAGACCCGCAAGATTGTAGACAAGGCGAAAGGGATTGTGCAGCGCGATCTTGGACTCTCGGAAGACGAAGCCTATCGCAACATGCAGCGAGAGAGCCGGCAGCGGCGCAAGTCCATGCGCGAGATCGCCGAAGCCATCCTGCTGGCGGAGAGTATCAGGCGCTCAAACGAAGCCAAACCATAGGCGCAATGCCTTGCCCACAGCGGCATCCTGATTTGAAACAATTTCACATTTTATGAAGATTCCTGCCTGAATGGGATACATGGGCAGCGTTCATCGCTTATGATGCAAGCGGTGAGATCTTGCACATACTTCAAAACCACCCCCGCCGCGAGACCAGAGTCCCGATGATGAAACGACTTCTTTCTGTAGCAACTGCTGCCTGCGCCCTTTCTCTCACGCTTCCCTTCTATGCTTCCGCAACCCCGGCGCAGAACCATCGCCCGTTCGCATTGCAGGCCGACGCGCTTCATTCGCCGCTGGGCGATGACAATACGAATCCGCTGCTGAGCTGGAAGCTCGATGACACTCGGGCGGGAGCGAAACAGACAGCCTATCGTGTCAGCGTTGCCAGCAGCGCGGCGCTGGCTGCGAGTGAGCATCCGGATGTCTGGGACAGTGGGCGCGTCGCATCGGGCCAGTCGCTCGACGTGGCCTATGCCGGTCCTGAATTGAAGCCGGAGACTCGCTACTACTGGCGCGTTCAGGCATGGGACCAGCATGGCAAGGCCTATCCCGCAAGCGAGACGACGTGGTGGGAGACGGGCCTGATGGGCCAGGATCACTGGCTAGGCCAATGGATTGGCTACGAAGATCGCGAGCAGAGCGCGATTCGCGCCGCGCAGGCGGAATGGGTGACGAATCCCGAGGTAAAGGGCTACGACCGAAAGGGCGAGACACGCAACGAACTGCGCCTTGGCTTTACGCCCGATTCGGAGGTAAAGAAGGCCACGCTGTACGTGACCGGAGAAGACACGCCCGCCGCATGGATCAACGGTGAAGAAGTAATAGAGGCGCAAAAGCAGCCTGCATGGGGTCGTCCACCGTGGCGCAATTATCGGCATGAGGATGTCACCGGCAAGATCCACCCTGGCGCCAATGTTCTTGCGATTGAGATCACGCATTATGACGGCGGCCGTTCGATCACTCCGATGAACGCCATCCTGTACACCGAAAACGCCGACGGTACGGTGAAGATCTACAAGACTGGCACGCCGGACTGGAAGTCAAGCTTTATGGCAACGGGCGACTGGCAGAGCGCGAGCTTCGACGACAGCAAATGGAAAACCCCGGTTCCGTATCCGCAGGCACATGACGCCTTCGGCGGCGCAGACTCGCTCGGCCTGCCCATTCCTACCGCGACCGTGGCCGCTCTCCGTCATGGCTTTGCCGTGACGAAGCCGATCGCTTCCGCCAGGCTTTATGCAACCGCCATGGGTGCATATCAATTCAGCTTGAACGGCAAAAAGGTTGGCGACCAGACGCTTTCCCCAGGATGGACGGATTATCGCCAGCGCGTCATGTACCAGAGCTACGATGTAACCGCGATGCTTGCAAATGGGAAAAACGTCATTGCCGCGTTGCTGGCGCCGGGCTGGTACTCCACTCCATTGGAATGGGTTGGCCAGGGGAATAATTACGGAGAAACCCCCGACGCCTTGCGTGCACAGTTGAAGATCGTCTACAAGGACGGAACCTCGCAATGGGTGTCGACAGACGGCACCTGGAAAGCCGATGTTTCTCCGATCGTCTCGGCCGAAATCTATAACGGCGAGACTTACGACGCGCGCATGCAGCAGGCAGGATGGAATGCGCCCGGCTTCTCCGATTCGAAGTGGCACGAGGCCGAGGTGATTCATCCACACGAGCCGGAGATCGAGTGGCAATCGTATGAACCGATTCGCGAAGAACGCGCAGTTCACCCCGTCGCTGTTACACATCCAAAGCCGGGAGTCACCGTATATGACTTCGGGCAGAATCTCGCGGGGCTTCCCCGCATCACGATGAGCGGGCGCGCCGGTGCAACCGCAAGGCTGCGCTTTGCCGAGCTGGTGAATCCCGATGGCACCATCTACATCGACAACCTGCGCAACGCGAAGGCTACCGATCTGTATACGTTCGCAAAGGATGGAGCAGTCACCTACGAACCTACCTTTACCTTTCATGGTTTCCGCTACATGGAGGTGACAGGAACGACGACCGCACCCGGACGCGATGCGGTGGAAGCGGTTGTTTTGCATACTGCCGCTCCCTTCAACGTAAAGCTCTCGACGGGCAGTCCGATGGTCAATCAGCTTTGGAGCAACATCCTGTGGGGACAGCGCTCGAACTTCGTCGGTGTTCCGACTGACTGTCCGCAGCGCGATGAACGCTTGGGATGGAGCGCCGATGCGCAGGTCTTCTGGCGGACCGCCTCGTACAACATGGACCTCGAAGCCTTCTCGCGCAAGTATGCGGGCGATCTCCGCGGCACACTCGGCAAGGTTGGTATGTTCGGCATCTACGCTCCGGGAACAGCGAAGGTCAACAATGGCTTCGGCCCCGGCTGGAGTGACGCTGGCGTCGTCGTGCCGTGGACGTCGTGGATTCAGAGCGGCGACCCAACCATCATCAAGCAAAACTGGGAAGGTATGGAGCGGTATCTATCGACCATCATGGAGTCGAACCCCGACTATCTCTGGACGAAGAATACAGGCATTAACTTTGGGGATTGGCTTTCGCCGGAGGGTCCGACCTCAAACGGCCTCATCGCCACCGCTTATTGGGCCTATGATGCAAAGCTGATGAGCCAGATGGCTCACGCTGTCGGCCGCACAGAGGACGAGCAGAAATACTCAGAGCTCTACGTAAAGATCCGGAATGCCTTCCGTAAAGCCTACGTGCATAAGAACGGCGTCGTCGGCTGGAACAAGTCCTCGCCCGACTCTGACAATGCGCTGAAGGGCTCCGAGATGGTCGAGACACAGACCGGCTACTCGCTTGCTTTGCACATGGGCCTTCTTCCTGAAGAGATGAGAGCGGCCGCCGCGCAACGACTGGTCGATCGCATTGTCAACAATCACTACCTTATCGGGACCGGCTTCCTTGGAACGCCTTACCTGCTCGAAGTGCTTAGCGATACCGGCCATTCCGATATCGCGTATCACCTGTTGCTGAACACTGAGTTCCCCTCATGGGGCTACATGGTAGATCACGGCGCTACGACGATGTGGGAGCGCTGGAACGGCGACAAGATGCTGGGCGATCCGGGCATGAACTCATTCAACCACTACGCTTATGGAGCGGTTGCAGAATGGATCTATCGCTACGCGGCAGGTGTCGATACAAGCAGCCTCGATGCCGGTTTCCATACGATCGTGCTGCATCCACACTTTGATGCGCGCCTGAAGAACCTCGACTTCACGTATGACTCGCGTTACGGTGCCATTCAATCGAAGTGGACTGAAGGAGCGACCGGAGTTCAATGGTCAGTGGTGATTCCGCCGAACACCACTGCGCACCTTGAAGCTTCGCCTTCCGGCAGTGCTACATACAAATTACGCAGCGGTTCGTTGCCGTCATGCGAAAAGGACGCGGACTCCGATTCCTGCTTCTACACGCTTGCTCCTGGAAGCTATGACTTCGAGGTATCACTTAACGACGCCACGAAGGATGACAGATAAATTACCCATGCGCGGTTTGTAGCCTGTCTTCCGCTTGGTTACAATCTCGCGCATGGCCGTTGCCGCTATAAAAACCTCATCAATGCTCAGGGGAGCAGCCAGGGTACAGAGCTTAAGTCTGCCCCTGCTTGCTCCTTTTTTGCTGTTCCTGTTTTTCGCCTTTACAGCTACTGCCAGTGCAGCGGCCGCGGAGGCTGATCTGGTCGTGTATGGCGGCACAGCCTCAGGCGTGATGACCGCTTACTCGGCCGCGAAGCAAGGCTTGCGCGTAATTCTGCTGGAGCCCACGCGGCACCTTGGCGGCATGGTCACAGGTGGTCTCTCCGCTACCGATACCGCCTACTTCCCTATCATTGGCGGCTATACTCGCGAGTTCTATCGACAGGCTGCGGCAACTTATGGCGTCCATGATCTCGACCATCCATCGGACTGGTTGAGCGAACCGAAGGTCGGCGAAGCCATCTTCAATCGCTGGCTACACGACGCAGGCGTAAAGGTAAAGTTCGGTGAGCGCTTGAGGGAGCGTCGCGGCGTTGAGATGCACGGCACAACCCTGATCGCGCTTGTCACCGAGGATGGACAGCGCTGGAAAGGCAAGGTCTTTGCCGATTGCAGCTATGAAGGTGATGTCATGGCTCAGGCGCACGTGGGTTATGTAGTTGGCCGCGAGAGCGCGAGTACTTATGGAGAAGATCTTGCTGGCGTGTGGCCGAACACTCCCAAGCACCAGTTTCTCTACGAGACCAGCGCTTACGATGATGATCACAACCTATTCCCTGGAGTTGATCCGGGGCCGCTAGGTGTTGCCGGCAGCGGAGATAGTAAGGTGCAGGCTTATAACTTCAGGCTGATTCTTACCGACGATCCGGCAAACAAGATGCCTTGGACAAAACCCGTAGGCTACGATGCCTCTCAGTTTGCCCTGCTTGCAAGGTACCTCAAGGAATACAAGGCTAAGACAGGCAAGGATCCAACGCTGAAATCGGTCACAAACCCTGTCTGCTTTGCGCATCACAAGTGTGACTTCAATAACAACGGCGCCTTCTCGACGGATTACATTGGCCGGAGCTGGAAGTATCCCGATGCAAGCTATGCCGAACGCAGAAGCATCTGGGCCGATCATCTGCTTTACACCGAGGCTTTCTTCTATTTCCTGGCGACAGATCCCACGGTCCCACAATCGTTGCGCGACGACACCAATCGTTGGGGCCGTGCGAAAGACGAGTTTGCAGACACCGATGGCTGGCCACGGCAGCTCTACATTCGCGAGGGGCGCCGCATGACCGGTATGTACATCATGAAGCAGGCTGACCTGCAAACAGACCGCACCAAGCCGGACTCGATCGCAATGGGTTCATATAACAGCGACTCGCACAATGTGCAACGTGTAGCCATGCCCGATGGATCGGTGCGTAACGAAGGAGATGTGCAGGTTCCGGTACAGCCTTATGAGATCAGCTTTCGCGCGATCCTGCCCAGGCCCGAACAGACGACAAACCTGCTGGTGCCGGTTTGCTTGTCGGCCTCACACGTCGCCTACTCGTCTGTAAGAATGGAACCGCAATACATGATGATTGGGGAGGCTGCAGGCATCGCGGCGAGCGTGGCGATTCGCGGCAACACACCGGTGCAGGATATCTCTGTAGAGCGCCTGCAGGCAGTACTGCGTCAACATGGCGCGATCCTGCACCTTGGTCAGCAGGCGCACCATGCAATTTCAAAACAGCATCCGGAACCTTGATTGCTGCATGCCATGTGTTCAAACCCGATCTACACGAAGCGTGATCAGCTCCCACCCTGCGACAGGTATGTTTGCGGGTGCTGGCTCAAGCTGTTCTTCAGCGAGATTGCTGTACCAGGCTTTGCCGGCCATTCTAGGGGCCCAGTTCAGATGCGCCTCGCGTGATTTGCCGGACGCTCCGAAGAGTCGAACGATCCACGCCTTGCCATCGTCGCTGGGCTTCAGCGTGAAGGCCAGAACATCCTCGGGCTCGACGCGAAGCAGCGAATGCGAAAGAGCTTTCTCGTGTGACGCATCTGTAATCTCCAAGGGTTCAGATAATCCGACCGCGAACCGGCTGGCCGCTGCAGCGTCTACCGGCCCATGCGGGCGCAACGCATATCGAAATTCAACCGGACCCTCCTGGTACGCAAGGTAGTTCGTTCCCCAGTGGTTATTCATGACCCACGAATAAAAGGTTTGCGTTTTTTCGATGTGCTTCCGCCATACGTCTGGAGTCTTCTGCGAGCCCAGCATGGTCGCGCTGATGTAACCCACTTCCACGAGCGGCGCATCGAGCGTAGCCCAGGTCAGTCCGGTGTTATCGTTCGAGATGTCGATCCACCGCCCTACCGGAATCCAGTTCTTGCAGGAGCCGGGGAGTTGATCGATCTCCGGCTCCATGTTGCCGAGCGCGATGTCCATAGACATCCTGCCATTGGGAATCGCGAACGGAAACGCGAACTGCACGCTCTCCTTTGAACCGCGTTGCGCGAAATCATCGCCAGGTCCACCAACGCCCGGGTGAGGATTGAGGGGAGCACGCTGCTTATCGACGAGGTTCGACAGCTCCAGATAATCCGCACCTGCCGCGAGCCGCAATCTCCTCATGAGGCTGTTGCAACCGGGCGCCGGAGATTTAATCTTTACCGTGATCAGCAGAGGTCCTTGTTCTTCTACCGTGATCTTCGCAGGACCGCTACGTTGCAGATGGTTGATATCCTTGCCGGCGAGAAAGAGATATTCATTCACGCTGCCGCCTTGCGAGGTATCGACAAGGTTCTGCGGATCACCGTGCCGATGCAGCGCGGTAATATTCCCGGTCGAAGGATCGATCTTCGCTTGAATGATCCCATTGCCCAACACGCCGTCGTTGAATGAAACCGGCGATCCTTCGTCATGCGCCTTCTGAGAAGAGACGTTATAAGTCGCGACACCGAATGCGGGCACCTTTGAAACTCGAACTGCTAACTCTCCTGTTGAGAGTCGCTGCGATGGAACAGGTTTCCCCGCATTGTCTGTCACGTGATCGCCTGCTGAGGATAGCTGCTTCGATAGATAGACGATTTCGCTTCGATCCCACGAGGTTGGGTTATGTATCTCGATCCGTCCTGATGACTGGGAGGTAGCGCCCAGGGCCGATTGCAAGAGCTCTTCGGATGCGTGATCCGCGTCGACAGCAAAAGCCCGCTTCACTTCCCATTGCTTCTTTGTGAAGGGATTCTCCGAATCGGAGACACTGCACCATGCTCCCCAGGTATGTTCCGAGTAGAGCAGTACATCTCGCCATGCCGCATCGTAAGAAGCAGGCGCATATGTGCCTGCTGATCGCATCGCCGTCAACGCTGCCGCTTCGCTCAGCCGGTCGGCGGCATTGCGGTTCATTCTGGTTTCAAGCGCCGACGAACCTGCGCCATCTTCCCAGTACGGGGTGAGGTCACCCCGGTATTGCGGCAACTGGTTGCCATAACGCGCTTCGAATGCCGAGAACGCTGTTGATGTTGATGCGATGTGGAAGCGCGGCCATTCGTATTTTTCGTTCCATGAGCGGAGGAATTCGCTGAGCTCAGGATCGGGCTCCGCATTGTCACCGTGTCCTGACCAGCGGATGTACGAGATGTCGTACGGGTAATGCACTTCATCCATGCGATCCTGGTATTTCGAAACAAAGTCCGCTCCCAGCTTCATCACGTGCGACATGGCATAGCCGGTCCAGGGAACCCAGAAAAGTATCTTGTCCTTTCCGGATGGTCCCACCCAATAGAACGGCTTGTCCTGCCAGGCCACCATGAAGGTGCCGATCCGATCGAAGTAATTTGGCGCCGCGGAGAAGTAGCGGATACCGGCCTGCGACATAGCCGGCACCGTACCCCATGAAAAACCTGGCACATCGCTCATCATGGCCGAATCGATCTTGACCCCGCATTGCTTCCCAAGCCTGGTGCCATAGCGAAAGAGCTGCAATAGTTCTTCAGGCCTGCACAGGCCGGTCAGTTCATTCGCGTAGGATCCGTTCAGGCCGATCCAGCCGTTGCGTACAGCTTCGAGGAATGCAGCCTTTTCGCTCTGCGGCCGGCGCTGCATAAACAGATCAGCACCCCACAGTACTTCGAGGTTCCATACGAACCGCGAGCCCTCGGGATAGTCTGCAGTTTTGCGTGCAAGCTCGATGCCGCGGGTGATGTTCTGCATCTGCTTCTCTTCCACGTCGGCCTGCAGGTCGGTATACCCGAGGTCATGGTGAGAGTGCGGCAGGACGTAGATCAACATCTGCAGCACCTGTCGAAGCTCCACATTCTCCGATTGCGTCGATCCGTTAACCTCAACAGATATCGCAGCCGTCTGGGTGCTCTGCACAGGATCGATGTAAACCTCAAAACTACTCGCAGCCGAGGGTACCGGGCGACGGTCGATTTCTTCCCCGTTCATCCGGGTAATGACGCTGCCGTTTGGGCTCTTTGTTTGAAGATTGATCTGAATCGGCTGCACCAATTTGCCGTTCTTCCTGGCCAGGGCGCGTATGGGAACGGCCAGAGTGCTTTTTGGCTTGTCCTCTGTTTCAGCTTCCGCCGCACCCCACGATGCAGTTGGGCGGAATGCACCACCGGCAGCAAGCGTCAGTCCCTTAAGGACATCTCTTCTCTTCAACAGACCACCTCTAATGGGCGCATATACCCTGTTAACTTTGATCAATTACCGTTACAAAACGAATCTGCCGCGGCAGGTATCGATGGGTGAGCTTCATCTTCTCCATCACATCGCCGGTGAAACATATGAGGCGGCAAACAACTCGTCGTCCGATGAACTCTTCATACTTGCTTCGTCCCCTGCTTCGGCCTTTTGGGGAGCGTTGCCAGCACTCCCTGGATAAATCCAATCGTGTGCGCCATGCCGGAATGCCATGGTGCAGCACAGGTCATCTGCGGCGTGTGATCGGGAATGACGACCCCTTCAAAGCTGTTTGCGTGTAGAAGACCGAGAACCCTCACCATATCGACATCTCCTTCGTCGATGAAGGTTTCGCGATATTCAGGTACTTTACCCGTAATATTCCGGAGATGTACGTAGGCAATCTTTCCCTGTCTGCTGTAACGGTCCACGGCATCGTAAACACTTCCTTCACGCATCTCCGAGATCGTTCCAACGCAGAATTCAAGAGCGTTGCTGGTGCTGGGTACGACATCGATAAGCCTTTGATACATGTCTGGCTGATACACGAGCCGAGGCTGCCGGCGCATGGACGGCATGGGAGGGTCGTCGGGATGCGCAGCCAGACGGACGCCGGCCTGCTCTGCCACCGGTATGATCCGCTGGAGAAAAAACTCGAGCCGCTTCCACAATTCGTCATACGAGGCGCTCGGTGTCTGTCCCGTGGCATGCGGATCGTAGATCATGTTCCAGACAGTGCCATTTGCTAGAGGCTCATCGAGGGGACCATCGCTGCCCACGGTAACAGCACCTCCACGCCCCCATGGGCCGGAGACGCGTCCGCATACTCCCGCGATGCTGAAGTTATAGCCGAGGGTAGGAATGCCTGCTTCTCCCATGTTGCGAACGATTGCCGCTATGCGTTCGATCTGCTCATCGCGGCGAGGACCACCCAGGATAACGTCATACCAGGTGGCCGGATCGAGATTTTCAATCGCTTCGAGAATGAGGCCGGCATCTTCGATCTCACTGCGAATCCTCTTCAGCTCGCGAGCACTCCATATGGCATCATCGGGGTCGCCCGCTACACCCCAGTATCCGTATTTGCCACCTGTCGGCTGGTTGTTGTTGGGGTTTGCATTCCCGCCACGAAAGTAGTCGACCAGGTGAATCACTACATGGGTGCAACCCGCCTGCCTCGCAAAGTCATAGTTTTCGCGAGACAGCATGTGCCGATAGAGGCCGAGACCAATCTTCACGTTTCACTCCAGATCGTTACTTGTCGTCTCCGTGTTCCCGGCCAAGTGGAACAACGCTGACGATGGCGCTATCGATCTTCTTCTGTTGTACCCAGTCCTGAGCCTTGAAGCCCCATGCCTCCGGCCGGAGTTGAGAGACCTCCGTCAACGAGTAAGGTCGTTCCAGTGATAAACGAAGCCCAGTCGCTCGCCAGGAAAACAATCGCGTTGGCAACTTCTTCCGGCGTGCCGATTCTGCCAAGCGGATGCATCCGGCGACAGGTGTCGAAGAGTGCCTCCGCAGCGCCGGATTGCTCAGCAGACCAGCGCATCATCGGTGTGTCGATCGTTCCCGGGCATACGCAGTTTGCGCGTACATTCTGCAGCGCATAGTCGAGTGCTATCGATCGCGTGATGCCGAGCAGGGCATGTTTCGCGGCGACATATGCCGCGGACTTCACCACGGCGCTCATGCTCTGCACCGATCCCACGATCACAATCGAACCACCGCCTGATGCAAGCATCGCGGGGATACCGAAACGGGTGACATGGAAGCAGCCCTTTACATGCACGCCAAATATCTCGTCCCAGATCTGAGAACTTGTGTGGGAGATATCGCCATAGCGCTGGATGCCCGCGTTGCTGACGATTACATGCAACGATCCAAACTTTTCTATGGTTCTGTCGATTGCCTCTCGTACGCTGTCTTCATTTGCGATATCGCAGACGATAGCGCATGCTTTGTATCCCTCGGCATCAAGCTCTGCTACAAAGGCCTTCAACGCGTCGCCATTACGGTCGAGGATCGCAACGGATGCTCCCAGTTCGCACAATTTGCGCGCAGTGGCCGCTCCTATCCCCATCGCTCCGCCTGTTACGACTGCAGTCTTTCCATCAAATCGAATTGCCATAGCCTCCCTGTTCGCAGCGACAACCGCGTGAACCGTTAAACGCCAGGTTCGTAGTCGAGTCCTTCAGCAAATACGGTGAAGCAGAGAGCGCAATGAGGAGTTTCATGTCGTCTCAAACTTGCATATGTTTACGAGTGACCGATTATACCTATGCGGTGACCTTGGTAGCCATGGCCCTCACCGCTCTGCTGGAGCAACAATGCTGTCGCCGAGCACGATCACGGCGGGAATCTCATCATCTGAGATTGGAAAGCCGAACACGCGATTTCCATCCAGTGTCGAAGGACGAATGTTCTTCTCAATGGCGTCAGCTTGCGTAGCCTTGATCACTGTAACGATCACGCGACCAGAGATAGAAGACAGACAACCAGGCAGGCACGGCAAGAAGTCGCGATAGTCACCGAAGCATTTGCGTCCGCAAGATATCCACAATCTCTAGACGTTGCGAACTTCCCTACCTCAAGATATAGTCACTTTATTCCTATGGTTCTTCTCTCACGGGAGGATGAAAAGGGAATCCGGTGAGAATCCGGAACTGCCCCGCAGCGGTAAACAGGGACGAACGCCAATCGACACTGGGCACAGCCTGGGAAGTCCGGCAAGTAGATTTGAACCTGTAAGTCCGAAGACCTGCCATGGAAACATTCGCTGACGCCTCCGAGGGGAGGCGAGGTGGCAGGGGCTTGTCGTCGTCAGGCACGCATCTGTTTCCCCGCATCGCTTTCTGAGGCCAAAGGAGATTCTTCTGATGGCCACACAGACCCAGAACTTTAACACCGTTACGCCGGTTGCTCCCACAACCGGAGGCTTTGCAAACGAAACCTCCCAGCAGAAGCAATCCGTTGGACTGCAGGTGATTCGCAGGAACGGATCCTTCTCCCCCTTCGACTCCAAAAAGATATCCGTGGCGATTACAAAAGCATTCGTCGCCGTGGAAGGCACAGAGGCAGTTGCATCGCAACGGATTCGCGAAGCGGTCGATTCCCTGACCCGCCAGATTGTCGAGACGCTGGGACGACGCAGTGCCCCGGGGCGTCCGATCCATATCGAAGATATCCAGGACCAGGTCGAACTCGCCCTGATGCGGAATGGCGAGCACAAGATCGCCCGCGCATATGTCCTCTACCGTGAAGAACGCACCCAGGAACGCCGTAAGCGCGAAGAACAGATCGCGAGCCCGTCAAAGCCTGCCCTGAAGGTTCGCCTAAAGAATGGCGAGACCGAGCCGCTTGATGAAGCTCGTCTGCTCCAGGATGTTGCCTCCGCCTGTGCGGGACTCGATGGCGTGAGCACCGATGCCGTCATGGCCCAGGTCCATCGCAACCTGTACGACGGCATTTTGCTGCACGAACTCGGTCTTGCCCAGACCATGGCCGCACGTGCACTTGTCGAGCAGGAACCGAACTACGCTTATGTAAGTGCGCGGCTGCTGCTCAACATTCTGCGTGAGGAAGCACTTGCTTTCGTACTGCCCGAGGCCGCTTCCGGCACGCAGGGACACAGCGAATTACAGTATGCGGAATACTTCCCCGCCTTTGTGCGTCGAGGCATCGAGCTGCAGATGCTCGACCGCGAGCTCGGCAACTTCGACGTGTTACGTCTGGCTGCAGCGCTCAAACCCGAGCGCGATCTCAACTTCCAGTTCCTGGGCCTGCAGACGCTCTACGATCGATACTTCCTGCATAGCGAGGGGACGCGGTTCGAACTACCCCAGGCCTTCTTCATGCGCGTTGCCATGGGACTGGCAGTGCGTGAAATCGACCGTGATGCGCGCGCCATCGAATTCTACGAGTTGCTTTCATCCTTCGACTTCATGTGCTCGACGCCGACGCTATTCAACTCCGGCACGTTGCGTCCCCAGCTGTCTTCCTGTTTTCTGACAACTATCGGCGATGATCTCGATGGCATCTTCAAGGCGATCAAAGACAACGCGCTGCTTTCGAAGTACGCTGGCGGCCTCGGCAACGACTGGAGCCCCGTACGCGGCCTCGGTGCGCATATTCGCGGCACGAACGGCCAATCGCAGGGTGTCGTTCCCTTCCTAAAAGTTGCCAACGACACGGCGATCGCGGTCAACCAGGGAGGCAAGCGTAAGGGAGCGGTCTGTGGTTATCTCGAAACCTGGCACATAGACATCGAAGAGTTTCTCGACCTGAGAAAGAACACCGGTGACGATCGCCGCCGCACCCACGACATGAACACGGCGAACTGGGTTCCCGACCTCTTCCTCGAACGAGTGGAAGAAGACGGCGCCTGGACACTGTTCTCTCCCGATGAAACGCCTGACCTCCACGATTTGTATGGAAAGGCCTTCGCAGAGCGCTACACGCATTACGAAGCAAAAGCGCGGCGCGGCGAAATGAGCGTGTCGCGTAGCCTGCGCGCGGTCGATCTCTGGCGCAGGATGCTGACCATGCTCTTCGAGACCGGCCACCCATGGATCACCTTCAAGGATCCCTGCAATCTGCGTTCACCTCAACAGCACGCAGGCGTGGTGCATTCATCGAACCTCTGCACGGAAATCACACTCAACACCAACCAGCGTGAGATCGCCGTCTGCAACCTCGGATCGATTAACCTTGCGAATCATGTCTTCGCAAGCGGCATCGATGAAACGCGCCTAAAGCGCACGATCGACACTGCCATGCGCATGCTCGACAATGTAATCGACATCAACTTCTACACCGTGCCAGAGGCACGCTACTCCAACCTGCGCCATCGGCCCGTGGGTCTCGGCATCATGGGCTACCAGGACGCGCTCTATGCGCTGCGCATTCCCTACGCATCGGAAGAGGCAGCACGCTTTGCCGACGAGAGCATGGAGATCATCAGCTATCACACCATCTCGGCATCAGTGGACCTCGCGGCTGAGCGCGGGCGCTACGCAACCTTCGAAGGTTCGCTCTGGAGCCGGGGTATCCTGCCGATCGATTCCATTGCACTGTTACAGGAGAATCGCAAGCAGGCACTGGAGCTCGACACTGCATCGAAGCTCGATTGGTCACAGCTACGCGAGCGCGTGAAGACTGTTGGCATGCGCAACTCGAACACCATGGCGATTGCGCCCACCGCGACCATTTCAAATATCTGTGGCGTCACGCAATCGATTGAACCGACCTATCAAAACCTGTTCGTGAAATCGAATATGTCGGGCGACTTCACGGTCGCGAATGCAGCCCTGGTGCATGATCTCAAAAAGAGAAACCTATGGGACGACGTGATGGTCAGCGACCTCAAATATTTCGACGGCTCGTTGGGCGCAATCGATCGAGTGCCCGAAGACCTGAAGCAACTCTATGCCACATCCTTCGAAATCGATCCGAAGTGGCTGATTCAGTCAGCGGCTCGTCGTCAGAAATGGATCGACCAGGCGCAGTCGCTCAACCTGTACATCGCGCAACCGAGCGGCAAGAAGCTTGACACGCTCTACCGCGATGCGTGGCACGCAGGATTGAAGACGACATACTACCTCCGCTCGCGGAGCGCGACACACGTAGAGAAATCGACATTGACCCGCACAGACGGCAAGCTGAACGCGGTGTCGCTGCAGGCGTCCATCGGCAAGGCCTGCTCTATCGACGACCCAACCTGCGAAGCCTGCCAGTAGCAGCCGGCGATAAGGAAACCAAATGCTTGACTGGACAGAAACAACTTTAGATATGCCAACGGAACTCGTCCTCACGCCTCCTCCGATAAGGGAGGAGGCGGACAGCACCGGCCTCGGTGAAATCACGCGCGGTGCGGCCCGCGTTCGCGTCGATGACAAGGCCATGATCAACTGCCGTGCCGACGTGAACCAGCTGCTGCCGCTCAAGTACCGCTGGGCATGGGAAAAATATCTCTCCGGCTGTAACAACCATTGGATGCCGACAGAGATCTCCATGCAGGCGGACATCGCGCTCTGGAAGAGCCCCGACGGGCTTACCTTAGACGAACGTCGCGCCATCAAGCGCAACCTCGGCTTTTTCGCAGCATCGGAGTCGCTCGTCGCCAACAACATCGTACTCGCGATCTATCGCCACCTCACCAACCCGGAGTGCAGGCAATACCTGCTGCGCCAGGCATTTGAGGAGGCCGTGCACACGCATACCTTTCAGTACATCGTTGAAAGCCTCGGCCTTGATGAAGGCGAGCTGTTCAATATGTACCGCGAGGTTCCATCGATCACCGAAAAGGCTTCCTGGGCAATCCAGTACACGCAGAACCTCAGCGACCCTGCCTTCGCGACGGGTTCTGTGGCCGCGGACCGCGCTTTCCTCCGCGACCTCATTGCGTTCTACGTTGTGTTTGAAGGCATGTGGTTTTATACCGGCTTCGCGCAGATTCTTTCGCTGGGACGCCGCAACAAGATGGTCGGCATTGCCGAGCAGTACCAGTACATCCTGCGCGACGAGTCGATCCATCTGAACTTCGGCATCGACGTGATCAACCAGATCAAGATCGAGAATCCTCACCTTTGGAACGATAGCTTTCAACAAGAGGTGAGACAGATGCTGCGGACAGCGGCGGAACTAGAAGCCGCTTACGGACGCGACACCATGCCGAATGGTTTCCTCGGGCTGAGCTCAGTCCTCTGCGAGCAGTACATGCACTTCATCGCTAACCGCAGATGCGCACAGGTCGGCCTGGAGCCTGTCTTTCCATCGACGGAAAACCCATTTCCGTGGATGTCCGAGGCGATGGATCTTAAGAAGGAGAAAAACTTCTTCGAGACGCGCGTGATCGAATATCAGAACGGCGGATCGCTCAGCTGGGACTAAAAAAGAGGGACGCGCAATCATCGCGCGTCCCTCTTTTTGTAACAGTCGAGATTACTTACCGATCTCACCGGACTGGTTCGACCACTTCTTCCACATCTCCGGCGAAGCTAGCATCTTAATGTAGACGCCGCCAACCACCGCGCGAGCCTGGAAGCCTACCTGGGCTCCATTCGTCGTCTCAAACCAGTCGCTGAGCGGAACACGCGTCGGCGACTCGGTCATGTATTTGTAGAGCGGATCGACGAGTGCTTCAAAGTCCTTCCGATTACTGGAGAGCGTAGCTGTCCAGGTAATCCAGTCGAGCTTGGTGTAAGTCTTGCGGCTGTCGAGCGGCAGTCCAAATTCACCCTGCTTTTGCAGGTAGAAGCGTATTTCCTGCTGGGGCAGCGATGCCGGGAAGAGATCCAGCCCGAGGATCTTGTCCCATACAAGGTTGTACTTCTGGCTCCATGTGCCCGAACGGTCGAAGGCGAGCTTGGTATGGTCGCCGTCCTGTGCCATGGTCAGCCACTTCTTTGCCATCTGCTGTGCTGCTTCATGATAGCTTGCAGCCTCTTCCTTCTTACCTAGCTGCTTTGCCAGTTCCGCGTAGCTGTCAAGCGCGAGAATCGCCTTGATAGAAAGATTGGCGTTGTGCGCCAGGTGCCCGGCAAAGTCGTCGGTGCTGAGCTGGTTCTCCGGATCGAGCCCCTTGTCTTTCAGATACGCAGCCCAGCGCTCAAGCTGTGGCCAGTACTGCTTAGCGAAGTCAGCATTCCCCTCGACCTTTGCGAGCGCATTAATCATCAGGATCATGTTGCCGCTCTCTTCAACCGGCATCTGGTCCTCTTCCGTGCGTTCGCCGCCACCGTAGACCTGTCCATTGGCCAGCGGATAGGTTCCTAGATCATGCGGAGCGAAGGGCCAGCGCCAGCGCGGCAGAGCCGCATACTCCATCATCGGACGCAGCTGGGCTTCAAGCATTTGCGGATTGAAAAGCAGGAAGAACGGCGAGGTGGGATATGTAATGTCGACGGTATCAATACAGCCATTGCTGAAGTTCTCCTTCGAGAACATCATGGGGCGGCCATCGACATCGGCGACGATCTTGTGCGCAGCCAGCGTCTGCCGGTACGCAAGAACCGCCAGCTCGGCATAGTGGCGCCCGCCCACCGCCTCCAGATCCTTCGTCAATTCTTTGTCGAAAGCTTCACCGCGCTGGCGCAGCGAGGATTCTTCACTCTCCGCTTTCTGCAGCATCTCCGCCATGGTCATGCCGTTGCGGCGCCAGTAAGCGGGCAGTTGGCGCTTGAGGTATTCGATCGACTCGATGTCGTCGTAGGCCAGCATGGCGCGGCGGGTTACAGGCGAGTCGCCCACATTGCCGAGGTCGAATCGGACCGCAAGCAGCGGACGGTCCATGTGCGCGGCGCGCGGCATCGCGAGATCGTCGCTCGTAGCAAAGCTGCCATCCTTAAGGTATTCGTCGCGTGCATGCTCACCGACGGTTGCCGCTGAAGCGCCCGGTTGAGGAGGAACCGCCAGATCGGCCCAGCCCCAGTCAATGCGCAGGTTGTCTCCTGACTTCTGCAGCATCGGCTGCGCATTTGTGCCGATGCGTAGCACCCTCATATCACCAACATGGCTCGTGCCCCACACAACGGACTCCTGTCCGTTGTCGACAGCAAGCTGCGCGCTCGCGTCAAAGTAAAGCTGCACGGCATGGCTGCGGCCATCGGTCGAGCGCACTGTCCAGCTGAGATAAGTCAGCGGGCGCGAGAGCACGTCAAGATCATGGGGCAAGGCTGGCGTAAAGAAGGTCGCGGTAAGGTGAATGCCAGAGCCTTCGAAATCGTAGATGGTGCGGGTCGGCCAGATCGCTCGCGAGGTCTGCTGAATCGTCTCTCCTCTGCCCTCGCCCATGAAGCGCAGATTCTTGCCATCGACGCGAACCCAGCCGTTCAACTGCTGTTCCGATCCAGTCCAGTGAGTGGTGGCCTTTGCGTTCAATGCATCGTCAAAAGACCAGATGCTGAAATAAGGATCATGCGCAACCAGCGGCGTGGCAGGCGTCCGGGCAGTGATCGGCTCCTGCGCATGCAGCGGCGTAGCCCAGGCTGCAAGCCCAAGCAGTGCGGTGGCAACAGGCGCAATCGCGCGAGTAGAACGGGCAGATTCAAACATCTTCAGTGGCTTTCTCCCGAAGGACGGTTAATCGGTGAATTTGCAGGAAGCGGACGGCCAAAGTTCGGCGTGCCGTCTTCATTCCACGTAAAAGGCTGCGCCCGCGGCGACCGGCGATTGCCACAGCCTTCGCCCGGAGCGTCATTCGCATGATACAAAATCCAGTCTTCTTTTCCGTCCGGGGATTTGAAGAAGGAGTTGTGTCCGGTGCCGTAGACATGCGCTTCCGGTGATTGCCAGAATACAGGACGATCCGACTTATGCCACGATGCCGCATCCAGCAGGTTACTCTCTGCCGAAGCCCGCAGCATGCCCAGTGCGTAGGAGTCCGTCCAGCACGCGCTGCCCGAATAGGTCACGAAGACAGAGTCGCCATGCTGCAGCACTTCGGGACCTTCGTTGACATTAACGTGCGGAACAGCGAGCACCTCACCGGGTTTGGCAAGATCGCCAACCTGCTCCCATGGGAACTCCGGCGACGAGATGCGCACTCGCTCGCTGCCCACTGTCCATGGATTACTCAACTCGGCAATGTAAATGTTCTGCTGGCCGTTCTTATCGCCTTCCCATCCAGACCAGAGCATGTAAATGTGCCCTTTGTTCTCGAAAACAGTTGCATCGATGGCCCACCTGTTCGTGCTGTCGGTGATCTGTCCCTTGAACTTCCACTGTCCCTTGGTTGGATCTGCAGATTCGTTCTCCAGCACCCAAAGCCTATGCGTGACATTATCTCCGCCGTCGGCCGCGAAGTAGATGTACCAGTGTCCACGCAGAAAATGCAGCTCGGGCGCCCAAATGTCGCGCGAATACGGCCCCGTGGCTGGCGGGCTCCAGACAATCACATGTTCAGCGGTCGCAAGATCCGCAATACTGCGTGTCTTCCATATCTGTAGATTCCTGCCTGTGGTGGCCATGTAGTAGTAAAAGCCATTGCGAGAAGTGATCCACGGGTCGGGTCCGCCCGGCAGCAAAGGATTTACAAACGCGCGATCGGTTGGCTTGCCTGGCTGCGGGTCCTGTGCTGCGACAGGACTCGTGAAAAGAAGAGACGACAGGACAGCGCCTGCGGCCAGGGCTTTGATTCCTCGGTTAAACCAGTGCATCATGCGCAGAGTTCTTTCAGGTAGCAGATTCGGTGTGGCTTGTGCTCGGCGGAAGCGTGCCCACACGATACCCCAATAAGTCTCACATCGCTGTAACAGAACACGCATGGGCCATGGAGCTTAAAATGGTGTAGTCCATACGGACCAGAAGAGCAGGCATGAAGAAGAAGTATGGTCATCGTGGTGTGAGTCTTTATGCCACCGCGATGCTCCCCCTGGCTGTATTTTTGCAAGGTTGCCGTCAAAGCGAGCCGCCCGTGATCGCCGCCATTCCCCGCACCACCGCCTTCGTGCTGTGGGAGTCGGAGCATGCGGGAACGGAGGCCGCCGCACTTAAGGCCGGATACCGCATCTACTGGAACGCGCCGACACGCGAAGACGATGCCGCCAGGCAGATCGCGCTCATCAATCGTATGATCGACGCCCACACAGACGGCCTGATCATCGCGCCGGACCAGGAACTCGCGCTGATGAGCCCCGTACGCCGGGCTGTGGCAGCGGGCATTCCCACGGTGATCCTCGGATCGCCACTCCCAATCCGTCCGCGAAAGAACCTGCTCTACATACTTAGCGACGAGGAGGAGACCGGCAGGCTGGCCGCGCAGCGTGCAGGGACCGTTCTTCATGGCAAAGGCACGCTGGCCGTGATTGGGATCGATCCCGACATTGAGGGCATCATGCAGCGCACGCGCTCTTTCGAGACACATCTGCATCAGGACTATCCGGAGATTGTGCTCGCGGAAAAGCGCATGGATTCGCTGAACATTGCCCAGGCACAGCTTGCCACCGAAGAGATCCTCGAAGCCCATCCGCATCTTGACGCCCTGATTGCGATGAACGGTGAAGCCACTCGCGGGGCCTACCTCGTTCTCAGCGGCTTGAACCTGCTCGGGAAGGTGAAGCTCATCGGATGCGATCAGGAGCTGATTCCTCCCATTCGAAGCGGTGAAATCGATTCTGTGATTGCCGAGGATACCTACGACATGGGCAAGCGGGCGGTGGAATGGATTGCGCAAAACCGCTCCGGCGGCGCAGCTTCACCAGACAAGCCGGTCTATTTGAAACCGTTGCTGGTCACAAAGGAAAATATGGACTCGCCCGAGGCACGACAGATGCTCACCATGGACTGGGAGCCTCGGCCATGAAATCACGGACGCTTGTGTTGAGCGCGGCTATCTTGGTAGCAGTTGTAGCAGCAGCCTTCCTGCTGCTGCCACGCTTGCATCGCCATGCTTATCACGGCGTCCTTTATCAGGATTCCTTCGCACGAAACAGCACAGAAGAATGGCAGGCCTTCGGCGGTAACTGGGAAGTGATGAATGGAGCCATGCAGAATGACTCCAACGAGCGCGGGGCCAAGTTGATGACCGGCTCGAACGACTGGACTGACTATGTATTTGAAGGCGACGTCCAGTTGCCTGGTCAGGAAGGCGACGCCGGGCTGATCGTCCGCTCCCGGAATGAAGAAGAGGGCGTAGATTCCTATCGCGGATACTATGCGGGCCTGCGCACCCTGGACGGGCTCCTCGTGGTTGGCCGTTCCGATCACGGATGGGTGGAGTATCCTGGCAAGCCAATGCCCGGCGGCGTGCATCCCTTCTCGTGGTATCACCTGCGCGTAGCCGCTATCGGTTGCAGCATCCAGGCAACGGCAACCGAACTGGCAACCGGCGCGACCGAGACGCAGACAATTCATGACGGTCCTTGTTACAAATCCGGCCGTGTTGGCCTGCGCTCTCACTCCTCCGGAGGCATCTGGCGCAATCTGCGTGTCACCGCCATCGCGCCGGGCGCAGCCATGCCTTCGATGGCAGCTACGCCGATGGTCCCTCACGGCGCGCAGACCGAAGTCGGCAATATCGCATTCGAACGTGGGCAGCTCGCCGAATCAGGACGTAATCCTGAAGATCTTGCGCTGCCTCATCCCATCGGCTCGTTGCGTACCTGGGTGCAGACCGGCCGCACCCAGCCCACCGTCCGCGGCGTTGTCGTGCTCACAACCCCGCGCCTCTTCGTGCAGGACACCACCGGTGGAGTCGCCGTCCTGCCAAGAAACACTCCCGATCTCAAGGTCGGCGATGAGGTGGAAGCTAGCGGCGACGTCGAACCGCACAACTTCAGCGCCGTTCTGAAAAACGCCACCGTCCGCCTACTGTGGCCCCGCGCCCCCTTGCCTGCATTGGCCGTTACACCAGACCAGGCAGCAACCGGCGCATACGACGCAACCTACATCGAGCTCGAAGGGCGACTCGAAAGCAAGCACACGGCAACCGATGGCGGGCTCGTCCTGGAGCTTGCCGGGGGCTCGCAATCCTTCCGCGCCATCATGCACACGGGCCGCGAGAGCAGGCTCTTCGAAAGCCTCGCCCTGCATAGCCTGCTGAGGTTGCGCGGAATATGTGTCGTCGATTCCGCTTTCACGGCCAATCAAACACCCTTTGTCCTCCTGATTCCTTCTCGTGAAGATGTGCAGGTACTGGCTGGTCCTCCCTGGTGGAGCGCGCGTCAGCTTGGCATCTTCGGCCTGATTGCCCTGTTGCTCTTTCTCTGCGGATATCTCATTTACCTTCGTGCCAGGCATTGGCGCCTGCAGGCCATCAGCGAAGAGCGGGAGCGGCTGGCCCACGAGATGCACGACACCCTGGCGCAGAGCTTCGCCGGCATCGGTTTTCAGCTGCAGGCCATCCGCAACCGTCTACCTTCCGAAGCGGGTTCAGTCGTGAAGCAGCTTGAGCTTGCCCATCGGCTGGTTCGTCACAGCCATGAAGAGGCGCGGCAAAGCCTCGCCACACTGCGCAGCGACTTCCTTGCTGCGCGCGGCATCCACGGAGCTCTCGAAGACTGCGCGCGGCGCATGGTAGACGGCGGACAGACAACCATCGCCATGCAGGTCAGCGGAGACCTCACAAAAGTGCCGCTGCGGCTGCAGGAAACCTTCTTTCGCATCGGACAGGAAGCCATTGCCAACGCAATCCAGCATGGTTCGCCGCGCAAGGTATCGATTCAGCTCGACTGCAGCCGGCATGAGTTAAGCATGTGCATTCTCGACGACGGTAAAGGATTTGACACCGGACGCGAGAACCATGGATTCGGGCTAGGCGGGATGAACAAACGTGCCATTGCCGTCTCCGCCACATTGAACATTCACAGCGAGCCGGGCGCAGGCACACGCGTCGAGGTAAGGGCCCATTTGCGCCCTTTTCAGGCCTGGTTTGCCGCAGCATGGTTCGCAAAAAATCGCCGTGATGGCGGAAAGCGAGAGTCACAAATTGATCCGTATTCTTATCGTCGATGACCATCCCGTAGTACGCGCGGGACTTACCAGCATGCTCGACACCCAGCCCGGTCTTGAAGTGATCGGCTCCGCATCTACCGGCGTCGAGGCGCTGGAGATCGCTGCGCGACACAAGCCGGATTTAATGTTGCTAGACCTGCGCATGCCCGCCATGAACGGCATCGAAACATTGCAGGAGCTCAAGAAACAGAAACTCCCCACGCGCGTGATCGTACTCACCAATTTTGAAATGGATGAAGACATCTATCGTGCCGTGCAGGCCGGCGCGCACGGCTACCTGCTCAAGAGCACCACGCAGGAGGAGATGATCACCGCCATACAGGCCGTAAATCAAGGAAGGCGGCACATTCCTCCGCGTATCGCAGAGCGGCTCGCCGAACGCATGTCCCGCTCGTCGCTTACCGCCCGGGAGCTTGAGATCCTCGAAATGATGGTGAAGGGGCTCACGAATAAACAGATCGGCAGTGCTTTGCTCATCAGCGAAAACACTGTCCGCAACCACGTCAACAGCATCCTGGAGAAGCTGGAGGTGCAGGACCGCACCGAAGCTGCGACCACGGCCATTCAGCAAGGCATTATTTCCCTCACATGAGGGGTCTGCACGCGTATGGTCCGAATGGACTATTGCATGACAGACCTGTTGACTCATGCGAGTTGTTATAAGAAAAGCCTAGTCTCCGATGCGGTAATAGTTTGTGTCAGCTCCGGGAGCTCTCCCGGTTCCGGCATTTGGAGATTGGCCAATGATGCATCGTTTCATCCGCACGTCGCCGAAGATTTGTGTCTTCCTGGCATTGCTCATCACACTCCCCCACTGGCTGCAGGCACAGTCGAATCGCGGCACCATCGTTGGAACCGTGGTCGACAGCTCCGGCGCGGTGGTTCCCGGCGCCAATGTAACCGCCGTGGAGACAAATACCAACACTACCTATCACGTCGTCAGCACGGCAGGTGGCGGCTACACGCTGCCGCAGGTGGTTCTCGGCATCTATAAAATCGATGCGCAGAAGGACGGCTTTGCTACGCAGGAGAAGACCGGCATCCAGGTCTTCATCGGCACCACCAGCACAGTAAACTTCCAGCTCGCAGCAGGCGGCGGATCGCAGACCGTGACCGTCTCCGATGCGGCACCCAGCCTCGAAACCTCTACTTCGGAAATGGGCGGCGTCATCACCTCAAAGCAGGTGCTCGAGCTTCCGCTGTCGCTCGGCGGCGTGGGAGCGTTCCGCTCGCCTGAAGCCTTTGCCTTCCTGCTGCCCGGCGTTGTCGGCCCCGGTACGGCAAGCAGCTCCAACGGTATCTACATTCAAAAGACCAGCGGCGGAGAGAACTTCGGCGACGACGTGCTGCTCGACGGAACTTCCGCCGCGCGCCCCGACAATGGCTCGACCTTCGACGAAACATCTCCCTCGGTCGAAGCTCTGCAGGAATTCAAGGTGCTGACCGCGACTCCTCCCGCGCAATACGATCGCACTACCGGCGGCGTGCGCAGCTTCACCACCCGCTCCGGCACCAATAGTTTTCACGGTTCGGCTTACGACTTCCTGCGTAACACCGTGCTCGATGCGAATACCTGGTTCAACGACCTGCAGCGCGCCACAAATGCACCGGCAGGCTCACCCGGCTACGCCACTTACGCAACGCCCTCCGAGCAGAAGAATGACTACGGCGTGTCGCTTGGTGGGCCGGTTATCATTCCGCACCTGTACGATGGCCGCAACAAGACCTTCTTCTACTTCGCGTGGGAACAGCTTACGTGGCCGCGCAGCAGCACCTCCACAACCACCGTTCCCACTACGGCAATGCGCAACGGCGACTTCTCGGCCATCATGACGAACAATCAGATCGGCACCAACCCCTGCACGGGCGCAGCCGTCTACGCCGGCCAGATCTTCGATCCGCAGTCCCAGCCCGATGCCAACACCCTCTGCCGTACCACAGCCTTTGCCGGCAACCAGATTCCCTCAGCCCGCTTTGATCCGGTCGCGTTGAAGGTGCTGAGCTACCTGCCGCAGCCTACTAACGGCGGCCTGGTCAACAACTATTCCTTCCGCTCGAGCTTCCCGACCAACAACACCACCTACACGATCCGCATCGATCAGAACATTTCGGCAAGCGACCATCTCTTCGCTTCGTACAACACGCGCGAAAACAGCCTGCTGACCGGTGGCACACCGATCCTGCCGAATCCGATCGACCCGAACACCTGGAACCAGGACTTCATCACTCACTACGGCCGCGTCGGCTGGGATCATGTCTTTACGTCGAATCTCACCAATCACCTGAACCTGGGCACTAACCGCACCAACAGCGTGAACACCTCGGCCGCCGTGGGCAACACGAACTGGGGCAGCGTCCTCGGACTCGGGAATGTCTCGGGCAGACCCTTCCCGCGCTTCAACATCGGCGGTTACGATTCCATCGGCCGCAATACCGGCGATGACGACATCGGCAATGAAGCAGACGTCTTCGATACCGTCACCTGGATTCGCGGACGCCACACGCTCTCGATGGGCGGCGATTACCGCTGGATCCAGTACAACAACATCGCGTTCGACAATTCCAGCGGCATCTTTGACTTCGACGCCGGCCAAACGACGGCGGGCAACTCCGGCACCATCAACTCTCAAGGCGGCTATGCCTTCGCCAGCTTCCTGCTCGGCCATCCCAACGACGCTTCGCTGACGGTCTTCCCGCACTATCCGCGCTATACCTCCAGCTACTTCGCCCTCTTTGTGCAGGACGACTTCAAGGTCAACCAGAAGCTCACCCTGAACCTCGGCTTCCGCTGGAGCGTCGATCAGCCGCGCAAGGAAGCGCAGAACTTCACCTCGAACTTCGATCCCAATATTCAGAACCCCGGTGCTCCGGGCCGCCTCGGCGCGCTCGAGTTCGCCTCTGACTGCGGCGGCTGCAATCCGCGCTGGGTCGACACTTACTACAAGGCTGTCGGTCCCCGTATCGGCTTCGCCTTCACGCCCTATGCATCGGGCACGACAGTCTTCCGCGGCGGCTACGGCATCCTCTACGGTCCGCTTTACTACGCAGACTTCGCTAACTCCATGAACGCCGGCTATGCGGCAACGCCGAACCCGACCGCGACCGACGGCTTCAGCAGCCCGTTCACGCTGGCCAATGGCTTCCCTGCCTACCAGACAGCTCCGATCCTCGATCCCTCCATCCGCAATGGAACCTCGGTTGACTACATCGCTCCCACCTTCAACCGGCCTCCTATGATTCAGAACTGGACCCTGCAGGTGCAGCAGCAGCTCGCCCCAGACCTCATCCTGAGCATTGGCTACGTCGGCAACAAGGGGCAGAACCTGCGCTCGGCCTCTGGATTCGGACAGTACAACAACGTCCGTCCCGGCGCTCTGGCGCTCGGCCAGAATGTGCTGAACGCCCAAATCAACTCGCCGGAAGCAACCGCCGCTGGAATTACTTCGCCTTATGCGGGCTTCAACTCCACTGTCGGCAACTCCCTGCGTCCCTATCCGCAGTACACACGCTTTAACACCGACTGCTGCCTCGAGAACGACGGCATGTCGAACTACAACGCACTCGAAGTCATGCTGCAACGCAACTTCCGCCAGGGCTTCAACCTTCAGGCTTCGTACACCTGGTCGAAAGCGCTCAACGACGCCGACAGCCTGCAGCCGGGCTCGAACGCCGGCGGCGGTCTTTACCAGAACCCCTTCGACCAGCACCAGGAAAAGGCACTCAGCAGCCAGGACCTCACTCACATGTTCGTCCTCAGCGGGCTCTACGATCTGCCCGTCGGCAAAGGACGGCATTTCCTCAACAAGAATCCATGGGTCGATGCCATCGTCGGCGGATGGCGCACAGGCGCGATCCTGCGCTACGAGAGCGGCCAGCCGCTGCCCTTCTACTGCGCCACTGGCGTCTCCGGATGGGACAACTGCTTCCGCTTCAACCTGGCCCAGGGAGCATCCGTCTACAACGCGGCGCGTCATCAATCGGGCTTCAACCCTCTGACGACTCCGTATCTCAATAACGCGGCCTTCGTCGATCCGAACCCCGACCCGAATGCGCCTATCAAGTTCGGCAGCCTGCCTCGCGTAACCGGCTTCCGCATGGACCCCTACTACGAAGAAGACCTCACGCTTGCAAAGGACTTCCATATCCGCGAAGTCGCAACTTTCCAGCTGCGTGCGGACGCCTTCAATGCCTTCAACCGCCACGTTTTCGCGGAGCCGTATAACCTCGGTCCCGCTCCAAACGCAGGCGCCAACAATACCTTCGGCTACGTGAACTCCACCAGCGACAGCCCAAGGGCGCTCCAACTGGAGTTCCGCGCCCAGTTCTAATCGATGTCTTCGCCTCCGCCAACCAGCGGAAAGCGTAACGATGGCCGGCAGATTCTTCTGCCGGCCATTCTTTTGCCCCATCATTCTGGCGCCCCGGCTGGCCTGATTCGAGTGCGCACAGGATAATGGTGAGTCATCATCACAAGCCTTAACTCAATCAAGATTCGAGGAGCGATTCCCTCTAATGGCCACCAGCACTACTAGACGGCAGTTCGTCAAACTCGCAGCCGGAGCCTGCTCCGCTGCTACGCTCCATGCGAATGCTCTTCCCTTTTCGCTCGCGGCCGAACAGGGCTTGCCATCGAATCTCGCCAGCGATCCGCGCCGTCCCCAGTTTCATCTGCTGCCTGCAAAGAACTGGATGAACGACCCGAACGGCCCTATTTATTACAACAAGCGCTACCACATGTTTTTGCAGTACAACCCCGAGGGCGCGACTTCAGCGAACAAGAGCTGGGCGCACGCTATCTCTGACGACATGCTGCATTGGCGCAACTATTCTGTGGCGTTCGTTCCCACACCGGGCGGTCCCGATGCCGCCGGATGCTTCTCTGGCTCGGCTTTCATCGACAACACTGGCGCAAAGCCACGTGTCTGCGCCGTCTACACCGGAGTAGTGAACGACAAGGAACACGAGACCATCCCAGGCGAAGGGCTGAAGGAGTCGCAATGCATCGCGTGGTCCGACGACCCCATGCTGTTGCACTGGAAAAAGGATCCGCAGCCGATCGTGCCCAATCCGCCGCCAGGCATGAAGGTCACCGGCTTCCGCGATCCCTCCGCCTGGAATCAGAACGGCGTCTTCTACATGACGGTAGGCTCGGGCATTCCCAATCTCGGCGGCTGCGTGCTGCTCTATCGCTCGCACGATCTTCGCCAGTGGGAGTACATGCATCCGCTTATCCAGGGCACATGGACCGGCTCCGACGATCGAGGAACAGTAGGCAATGGAACCATGTGGGAGTGCCCCGAGTTTTTCCCGCTCGACGGCGCGCATGTGCTCATCTACTCCTCAAGCGGAAAGGTCTTCTGGCTCTCCGGAAAACTCGATGAGGAGGCAATGCGTTTCGAACCGAAGAAGGGCGGCATCCTCGACCTCGACGCCTTCTATGCACCGAAGACACACACCGACGCGCAGGGCCGCCGCATCCTGTGGGGGTGGATCCCCGAGCGCCGCACCGATGCCCAGATGATCGCCGCCGGATGGTCCGGCATGACCAGCCTGCCCCGCGTGATGAATCTCGACTCCGACGGCAACCTTCGCATGACCATCCTGCCTGAGACGAAGGCGCTTCGCGGAGAGCCCATCACGATGAACAGCACGCCGGACGGCACGAGTGGAACGCTGGCGAAATCCAATGGAGAGGTTCTGCTTACCGGCACAAACGAATCGTCGATCGAATTCACCGTTTCCATGGGTGGCCAGGAGTTGCTCAAAGCGACATACGATCCGAAGCAAAATGCCTGGATCGCCGAAGGCCGAACTTACCAGCTCCAGGGAAAAAATCCTCCGACAATTCATGCATACGCCGACGGCTCCATCATCGAAACCATGCTGAGCGAGGAACTCGGCTATACCAAGCGGTTCTATTACACGGAAGCTATTGCCCCCGACCTGACAGTCCGCGCGTCCGGCAGCGGCATCCACGCGGAAGCATGGGCAATAAAGCCGATCAGCCCGGATCGTCTGACGACATCTGAAAGCTAGGTGCAACAGCCTCCAGTCTCAATGTCGAATGGTAAATAGCAGGGGGACGCGGTACTGGGATGAGCGTTAGGCGCAGCTTTATAGTTTCTCTATAAAGAACAGCTATAGATCTCGACATTTTTCGAGCGTTAGCCCTGCCAGTAGGCGTCGAATGTAGATTGAGGTTGGATTAGCCCCGATATGCTATAGAGTAAAGATAACCCTTGGAGGATTGCAGCACTTGAAGACGCCTGCCAGTAGAGTTTCGGGCCCCCTTGCCATTCAATCGGCCCCACAGGCAGCTGCCCAGGCTTTGCGCGAGGCCATCATCTCCGGCGAGCTGAAAGGTGGCGACCGGATTCTTGAACAGAAATGGTCTGCTCACCTGGGTATCGGGCAGCCGACCCTGCGCGAAGCCCTTCGCGAACTCGAGCAGCAGGGTTTGCTCAAGAAACTGCCCCAGCGCGGCACGTATGTGGCGCAACTCAGTCCCGAAGACTACCGGCGCATCCTCGAAGTACGCATTCCGCTCGAAGCCATTGCAATAGGACGTGCCGCTGCTCGCCTGACCAATGAAGCCGAGCACGAACTGACTGATCTGGTGATGGTGATGGCCGGCACCGGGAAGGAAGTCGACGTCCGCAGCTTCCACGACTGCGACGTGCTCTTTCATCGCAAGATCTGGGAACTGGCCGATAATGAGTATCTGCAGGAGACGCTCGAGAAGATCACCTTCCGGCTTTTCGTCTTCTCGGTGGTTGGCCGCTGGCCCGATACCCCGAATGCCTTCAGCGAGCGGCTGGCAGCGGTACAGCAGCACATGGCTATTCTCGAAGGATTACGCTCGCGCAATCCCCTCAAGGCGCGGACGGCATTCATACAGCAGACCATCCGTTACTGGAATACCCAGTATGATCTCCAATTGAATGAAGAAGAGATCATGGGTGGCAGCCTGGCTCATCTGTAGCCAAGACATTTGGCAGGCGCAGGCTTCAGCCCGCGCCTACTGTTCTTCGCTTCTCCCATGAGCATGCATTCCACCGGGGAGATCACCGAAACCCTGCATGGCAAAAGCACCGACATATTTACGCCTGCAATGGCATCCATACCGTCATCTCGACCGGTCCGCGATTGAGATTCGCATAGTAAGGTATCGCCGTCACCTGCACGCTCTTACCATCGTGCGTCTCCGTCTGATAGATTCCGGGCCCGGGATTTGAAGCGGCGACCAGCGTCATCGTTCCTTCCAGCGTCAGCGCCCCATCCAGGTCCGATGGTTTGCCGAGGGTAAGCTTCGTCTGCTCCAGAGTGAGCCTGCTCACATGCGCACCGTTGTCCGCCGACTCGAAGCAGTAGACCAAAGGACCGCGCATCACAGCTGCCTTGCCAAGATCGGCTCTCACTTGTGGCAGCGCCCGCACCTGCTCAACCGGCATCGGAAGGCTCACCTCGACAATGTCCCCTTTCTTCCAGATTTGATTCAGGCTGACGTAACCCCGGGTGCGCTTGGCAGTATTCACAGGCTTGCCGTTCACCTTCACCGTTCCGCCCTTGCACCATGCGGGGATGCGCAGCATCAGGTTACATGCTGAAGGCGGAGCTTCTTCGACCGCGATGCGAATCTCACCGTCCCACGGATAATTCGAAGCCTGCTTCAGCTTCATGCGGCTTCCCTTCACCGGAATCGTCGCTGAACTGCTGACGTAGAGGTTCACATAAACCGAGTCTTCATCTGTCGCATAGATATAGCCGGGCATCGCTCCCATCAGCTTGACGAACATCGGTGGGCAACACGGACACTCATGCCACACCCAGCGGCTGCGGTGCACGTCACCCTCAAGCGGATTCATATATAGATAGGTGTCGCCCTTGAGCGATACGCCGGACAACGCACCGTTGTAGAGGACCCGTTCCAGCTCGTCAGCATAACGCGCATGCCCGAATGCCTGGTTCATGTTCTGATGGAAGAAGGCAGCGCCAACTGCTGCGCAGGTTTCAAGATAGGCATCGTTCGGCAGCGTGTAGTCCGGGCCAAATTTCTCTTCCTGCGCGTATGCGCCGACTCCGCCGGTGATGTGCATGCGCCGATAAACCATGTTCTCCCACAAACGTACGGAGCTCTCCCGATAGCGCGGATCGTCATTCACGCGTGCGGCAGCGGCCAACCCTGCACAGAGCAGCGTCGCACGCACTGCGTGGCCCTCGATCACTTCCTGCTCAAAGACCGGTTTGTCATCCTGCGCATAGGCTCCCCATGACGGCCGACCATCGCCATACTTCTGATCACGGACAAACTGCTCGGCGGCGCTGCGATCGTGCTCCCAGTTAGGCAGGCCGATGTTGTTGCCACGCGCCTCAATCCAGAACTCGGCCAGCTCAAGATAGTGATTCTCGTCCACCGGCAGATTCAACTTCGCTTTCAGTTCCGGCTGCTCCTTGAAAAGTTCATACAAACGCACCATCGCTTCTTCCGGCAGCGGATGGCAGGGGACGATGTTCTTTTTCGGCGCCGGCCCCATGTAGCTGTACATGTAGTTAGCAATGCGAACGCCGGGAACGAGCAGCGTAGTTTTACCGGTGGCACGATAGAAGTGATTCCCGGCATCGACCAGCGCACCCAGGTTGTAGATCTCGTGCTGCCAGATCTGCAGGCCGCCGTTCAGACCCCAATCATGGCCCGGCTCAACGAGCTGGGTGTAGGTGTTGATGTACCCGCGTGGATCTTTCGCGGCAGCCGCGGCGATCCGTTCGCCATAGCCTTCGAGCTGTTGCTCAAGCTCCGGATCAGGATGGGTGACAAGGAAGTCGGACGCGCCGCGGATCATCTCGTAAACAAGCCCATCCATCCAGGGATCACCGGCGTGCCCACCAAGCTTGCCGTCGCGGACCTTGTCAAAGTTATTGATCGCGCCCCCACGATCGCTTTCGAACTTGCGGAAACAGTCGCGGATCGTCACTTCCTGCCAGACCTTCATCTTCGGCGACCAGAAAGCATCCGTGATGGTTACATTTTCAATCGGAACAGGGTGTAGCCGGTGCGAAGCCGTCATGACGGCATGGTCAATCGCCGGCTCTCCCGCCGCAGAGCTCGTAGCCTGGGCCTGTGTCTGCTGCTGAGAAAGAGCGGGCCGCGAGAACAGTGCTCCCATAGCCGTGAGAGAAGCCCCTCCGACAAAGTTCCTTCTTGAAATGCTCATTTGCTGCGCGATCCTTCCATGGATAGTGGAGGCATTCTATAAATAATCTTTAGCTGATGGCAAGCTGCATCGATTTTTCGGCGAGCGATCTTAGCGCTAGAGAGCTAGGCGTTCGTCAGATATGCCGGAAATCAATAGCGGGAATGGCAACAATCGCGTGCCGAGTATCGCCGGGCGTCTTCTCGAAACATTATAAATAATATTTCTTGACTACCGCTTGTTTCGTTCTTTAAATTTCTGCCCGCAGGAGTGTGGCTACGCGAGTCGCCCCTGCGATTTTGCGATTGAAGGAAAGACAATATGGCGCGTCTCCGAGTTCTTCTCGGTTTCTTTGCTCTTGCAGTTCTTTTTCAGGGGTCACCGGTCATGGCGCAGTTCAGCGGCGGCTTGCAGGGTTCTGTTCAGGACTCCAGTGGCGCTTCCATTCCTGGAGCGTCGATTACGCTGACAAATACCGATACCCAGGTTTCTCAGACCACTACTACCGACGCCAGCGGTGTCTACCGCTTTGCCAGCCTTGCTCCAGGCAACTACCGCGTTACGGTGAAGGCGAGCGGATTCACCGCTAACTCCGTTGCGTTTGTATTGCAGACCGGTGAGACGCGAAACGTACCGGTAACACTGGCGGTGGGCGGCTCGAGCACGACCGTCAACGTTACCAGCCAGGCTGCGCTGCTTGACACCTCCGACAGCCGCAACCAGGCGACGCTGGGCACGCAGGCGCTGAATACGCTTCCGCTCTCCACGAGAAACCCCACGCAGCTTGTCACACTCGCACCGGGTGTCACCGGTATTGGCGCGGGGACTGCGACAAATTTCAACCCTGAGAATTACGTCGATGCAAGCGCCAACGGCCGCGGCCAGAATGGAAACCAGTACATCGTCGACGGACTCGACGTCACGAGCAATATCCGCCCGGGCGTGCTAAACCTGACACCCAGCGCGGACACTATTTCTGAGCTGAATATCCAGACCAACACCTATGCCGTCGATTTTGGCCGAGCCAGCGCGCTGCAGGTGGTGATGACGACAAAGTCCGGCACTGATCGGTACCATGGCTTCGCAAGCGAGTACTACACCTACCAGGGCCTCTGGGCGAAGGGTGAGTTTACGCATCCGGCCCCAGGCAGCCCGACATACGCGCCCTTCCATACAAACAACATGTCGTTCGGCGTGGGCGGACCGGTGATTCCGAATCACCAGTTCTTCTTCTTCTTCGGCATCGAGCCTTATCGTGCGATCACCAGCAACGGTCTGAGCCTGCAGACGTATGAAGATCCAGCATTCGTGAACTTCGCGCAACAGGCGCAGCCCAATTCTCCGGAAACACAGCTGATGGTGAAATATCCCGCATCGAACGCGAATTTCGTAAAGGTCGCATCGACCGCACAGGATGTGTTGGGAGCGCAGAACCTCGCAGCGAATACGGGATGCGGCACGCCCAGCACGGACAACATTCCCTGCTCTCTGCCTGTCTTCGACAACGGCAATTTCGGCTCGAACAGCTATAACAACTCGAAGCAGTACAACATTCGTATCGACAAATACTTCTCAAAGGACCGCCTTTACGGCAACTTCATTCGCAACACCATCGATACAGGCGGACCGGCTGTCCGCCCGGCCTTCGCCACCACCAGCAAGTATTTCGGAGCGGCACTCCAGATAAATGAGACACACACCTTCACGCCGAAGACGCTGAACGAAGCAATCTTCGCCCGCAATCGGATCGAGGGATATGCACCGGCTACAGGCAACTTTGACGTACCGGTGGTGAACGTCACGGGCCTTGGAGTAGGCTTCGGTTCTGGCTTCGCGCAAGGCGACTACATTCAGCACAGCTATCACTGGCGCGACGTACTGACCCATATCCGCGGCTCGCACGAATTCAAGTTCGGCTACGAAGGCTGGCATGGTTCTGATGTTGCGATCTTCCAGGGAGCTTACGGACAGCCGACCTTCCAGTTCAACAACATCATCGACCTGATTAACGACAACCCCTACAGCGAAACCGGCCTCTCGTACAACATCGTGAGCGGCCAGCCGCAGCCCGGCAACTACTACTTCGGCATGACCATTGGCGGGGCTTTCGCCGAGGATACATGGAAGGTCAACCGAAAGCTCACGTTGAACTACGGGCTGCGATACGACAACAACGGCAATGCGTATCCGATTGAGAACGGCATCCTGGCGAATTTCCATCGGGGTACCGGAGGCTCATTTGCCGATCAGATTGCGAACGGCGTAATGAAGGCGCAAAGTCATACGCTGAACCATGACATGAACTGGATCTTCAGCCCTCGAATCGGCTTTGCTTACGATCCGACAGGCAGCGGAAACTGGGTGGTTCGCGGCGGCTTCGGCGTCTTCCACGATCTGTTCACCGAGGGCAACCAGGAGAACGGGTTGCGCGGTAATCCACCGTACTGGACGATTCCGACGTTCTACAACAACGGTTCGACCGCGCCTCCAATCTTCAGCTACGGCACGCAGAACACCTTTCCTTATGGCTTTACTTATCCTGCCTTCCAGGGACAGGCTCTCGACTCCAAAGGCGGAATCGTCGGCTCGCAGATCACCGTTGGCGGTGTGGATGTGAATCTGAGTTCGCCCAATACTTACAATTGGTCGGTCGCGGTTGAGCGGCAGATCACGAACGCGCTGGTCGCTAGCGTCGGCTACGTAGGCTCGCATTCTGAGAACCTGGTAACAGGGGGCGGCAACACAAACAATACTTCTTACGGCATGGACGTAAACGTATTCAACGGCGACCTGCTGCAGCATCCGAACTTTGCCGCTGACGGCACTTACCAGGGCACCGGCACGCAGACGAGGCTGAACACCAGTTTTGGCACGCTCGACTATGCCACCAACGGACCACGTTCGAACTACAACGCGTTCATTGCGGCGGTGAAAGGGCGATTTGTCACCCGTGGGTTCATCACTGCGTCGTATACTCTCGGCACCTCGCACGACAACTGGAACAGTATCTACCCCGGCGCGACGTGGCAGAACTACTATGCCCCTTCGCCGTGGGACGTGCGGCATCGGGTGTCGGTAGGCGCGACCTATGATCTGCCCGGACTGCGCAGCGGCAGCCGTTTTCTCGATCACGCAAGCAATGGATGGCAGCTGTCCGGCACTATCGTTCTGCAGGGAGGTGTTCCCTTCACTGTTTCGACCAATCAGGCACTATCGATTAATCCGGTCGCGGCGGACGGAGCGACAATCACCAGCGCCAACTATGCGGCTGAGCTTGCCGCCGGAAACGTGCAGTACAACCCTGGCAGCGGCGACTTCAATGCCGATGGAGACAACAACGATTTCCCAAATGTTTCGAGCTACAAGACGAAGCGCTCCCGCAGCGACTACATCACTGGGATCTTCCCTCACTGCGCCGGTTCTAACCTCGACAACTGCGGTCCGTTCTCGCTGCCGGGCGTAGGCGTGGAAGGAAACGAAAAGGTTAACGAGTTCCGCAATCCAGGCTTCGCCGAGACAGACGCCGCGCTTCACAAGGTCACTAAGCTCTGGGAAGGGGTGGACCTCGATGTTCGCGTGGATGCGTTCAATCTCTTCAACCGGGTGAATCTGGGAGCGGTCGATGCCAACGCGCCGGATCAGAACTTTGGACAATCCACCGCGCTCTCTGCCAACCCGCGAAACTTCCAGGGTGCGGTGAAACTTAGTTTCTAGGCCTTTCAGAAACGAAGGGCGAGTGCTTCGTGCACTCGCCCTTTTTATTTCTACGCAGAAGCCTAGACTGTCGCCTTGGTGGCTCCCGTCGAAATGCCGCCGTCGATCAACAGTGTCTGGCCAGTGATGTAAGCGCTTGCATCGGACGCGAGAAAGACGACCGCGCCGTTCAAGTCATCGGGCATGCCGGGACGCTTGAGCGGAATACGATCCTTGAGGTATTCGACCCACTTCTCGTTTTCGTAGAGGATTGAATTTTGTTTAGTGCGGAACCATCCTGGAGCGAGGCAGTTCACAGTCACTCCATGCGCGCCCCATTCGTCGGCAAGACTCATCGTCAGCTGCTTGATGCCTCCGCGGCTGGCGCAGTAAGGAGCGATGCCGGCGTATCCGAAAACGCTGGTGACAGAACCGATATTGATGATGCGTCCGTAGCCACGCTCAACCATGCCGCGCGCGAAGGCCTGTGCAACGAAGAACGCGCCGCGCAGGTTGGTATCGAGCACAGTATTCCAATCCTGCCAGGTCACTTCGAGAGACGGCTTGCGCACGTTGCAACCCGCGTTGTTCACAAGGATGTCGATGCGGGGAAAGTGCTCTGCTGCGCGCTGGGCGATCGTGCTTACAGAGCTTTCATCGCGTACGTCCAAAGCCAGAGCGGCAACTTTGCGCCCGAGCGATTCGATCTCTGACTTAAAGGAGATCAGATCCTCTTCTTTGCGGCTGGTGATGATGAGGTCGGCGCCGGCATGCGCCAGTGCACGGCCAAAGTATTGGCCGAGGCCACGGCTTGCTCCGGTAACGACGGCAACTTTTCCTGTGAGGTCGAAGGGATTTGTCACGCTCATGGCTGCAATACTACCTTCATCAGCCCACGTTCGCGCGCATAGAGACGGTTGAACCAGTCCGCTCCTTCGTCCAGCGGAACGACGGCAGAGATGAGGGGATCTACATTGATCTTCCCAGAGCGCATCAATTCGATGCATTCAGGGTATTCACCCGCCGATGCGCATGAGCCAAGCAGGCTAAGCTGCCGCGTGACGATCTTCTGGAGAGGCATCTCAACTTTCGGCGCGAGGTTGCCGACGAGCGTGACTGTACCACCCCTGCGCACGGAGTCTATCGCAGTGTGAATGGAAGCCTGCGCACCGACCACCTCAACGGCGATATCTGCGCCCTGGCCATCGTTTTCAGCCTGCAACTTTGCGAGCAACTCGGGATCCTTCGCGAGGAGGACTTCGTCTGCGCCTAAGGTGCGAGCGACGTCGAGCCTCTCCTGTTCCAGGTCCACAGCGACGATTCTTGTGCAGCCGAAGACGCGGAAGGCCTGGATCGCCAGCAGACCGATCATGCCGGCACCCACGACGACGGCGGTGCTGCCTGGCTTGATATTGGTGATGCGAGCCGCGTGTACGGCAATGGAGACCGCCTCGATCAACGCCGCCTTCTCGTAAGGGAAATCGTCCGGCAGCGTGTAAACGATATGATCGGGTACGGTTACGAATTCGGCGAAGGCTCCATGGCGGCGATAGTCGCCGCAGGAGACGCCCATCACCTGGCGGTTGTCGCACAGGTTTACATCGCCGGCCTTACAGTATTCGCAAGCTCCGCATGACACAGTGGAATCGAAGGTGACGCGGTCGCCCGCTTTGAAAGATGAAACCTCGCTGCCTACCGTATCGACAACCCCCGATGCCTCGTGTCCCATAATGAGCGGCGGAATACGGCGTCCACTGCTGCCGTCGTAACCATGCACATCGCTGCCACAGATGCCGCAGGCTTTTACGCGGATCCTTACATCGTGCGCGCCGGTTTCGGGCACAGGGACGTCGCGCATGTTGAGCACGCGGTTTTCTTCTAAAAGAAGGGCTTTCATTCCTTAAAAGATAATCTATAATTCGAGGCGTGTCGAATCCCGCTGCCACCGCCGATCCTGCCACTCCTGCTGCCGATCAGCTACGTTATGTCTTCACTCGTAACGACCCCTTCAATCGCAATGCTCCGATTGTTCCGGTCGTCTCAACGCTCCAATCAAGCAGTGAGTACATGGCTTCGATTCGCGGCTTCACAGTTCCAAGTGGCGCGATCGCACTGTGGTTCCTGGGACAAAACGGCTTCCTCATCAAAGATGAAAGCGGCCTGCTGATCGGTATCGACCTGTATCTATCAAACAGCTGTGCCAAAACGTTTGCACACCTGCCGTTCAGGCTCGATCGACAGCTTCCAGTCTTCATTGAACCGGAGGATCTGGATATCGATGTATTTCTTACGACGCACTCGCACGATGACCACTGCGACATGGAGACGCTGCAACGCCTTGCTCATACTGACCGGATGCGTTTCATGGGTCCATTCGATTCGTGCCGCAGGTATCGTGAAGCGGGACTGCCCGACGAGCATTGCACGCTGATCCATCCTGGGGAACGTGTGGAGCTTGGGCATGGATTGACCTTGCAGGCGAGCTTTGCATTACCCACTGACGACACGGATCTGAATCACACCGGAGTGCTGCTCACCTTCCCCAGCGGCATTCGCTTCTACAACAGCGGCGACACCGCGTACGCTCCGCGCCTGGGCGCGCTGCTGCCGCGTGACGTGGATGTATGCACAATCTGCATCAACGGAGGCTTTCATAACCTCACGCCCACGCACGCCGCAGAGATTGTGAAGGCGGTCAGACCGCGCGTTGCCATTCCCTGCCACTACGACATGATGGTGAATAACGTGGGTTCGCCGGAGATGTTTCGCATTGCCCTGGAGCAGGCAGGGTCGGATGCTGCTTTCCACGAGATGCGCTACTACGAACCCTGGATCTATCAGCGGCTCAAAGTTGAAAGAGAAGAGATCTGACCATGGAAGTTTCTCTCGCAGGAAAAGTTGCAGTGATCACTGGGGCGGCCTCGGGCATCGGCAAGGCTGTTGCGCACGCTTATCTCGCCGCAGGAGTAAAGGGAATCGTTGCGGTCGATCGATCTGAAAAGCTGAAAGACAACTTGTCGACGCTGACCGGCAGTTATCCGGAGAAGGTGGTGCTGGTGCGTGGCGACGTGAGCGAGGAGCAGGCGGCGAAGGACTATACACGGGCCGCCATCGATCACTTCGGCGCGATTGACATCCTGGTGAGCAATGCAGCCATCAGCATCGTCAAGCCGTTGCACCTGCACACGCCGGAAGAGTGGGACAGAGTGATGAGTGTGAATGTGCGCAGCGTTTACTGGGCTGCGCGCCACGTGATTCCGCAAATGATGAAGCAGCAGAGCGGGCTGATCCTGATTACGGGTTCTATTTCCGGTTGTATCGGCATTCCCACACAGGGGGCCTATGCACCCTCGAAGGGAGCACTGCACGAAATGGCGAAGCAGATGGCGATTGAATACGCGCCGCATGGCATTCGTGTGAACTCCATCGCCTGCGGCACGGTGGATACACCGATTGTGCATGCATCTGCGGACGCCTCAGGGGATTCGGAAGCCTACTGGGCAATGCTCAGGGATGCCCACCCTATCGGGCGCATTGCGAAAGCCGAAGAAGTTGCTGATTTTTACACCTACATGGCGTCGGACCGGGCTAGCTTCTTTACGGGTGCCGTGATCATGATGGACGGAGGATACACGGCACGATGAGCGATTCTACTGAAACCATGCGGGCTGCGCAGTTCCTGGGGCCGCACCAGCTTGAGATCCGAACGGTCGCACTGCCCGCGATCTCTGAAGGAGAAGCGCTGGTTGCCATTGAGGCATGCGGCTTCTGCGGATCGGATCTTAGCATCTTCGCGGGCACGCATCCCCGGGCGCGCGCTCCGCTGACCGTTGGACACGAGCTGGCGGGACGCATCGTGCAAATAAAAGATGCCGTTACAGGACTGCGCGTGGGCGATCGCGTGACTGTCTTCCCGCTCATCACATGCGGTAAGTGTTACGCCTGCACTCATGGCCATTCGCATGTGTGCCGCCAGCTGCGCCTCTTCGGCATCGATGCCGATGGAGGCATGGCGCAGTTTGCGAAGCTTCCCGCGTCGGCGTTGATTCCCTTGCCCGACGATGTTTCCTATGAGATCGGCGCACTGATCGAACCGTTAGCAGTCGTAATTCACGGCATTTCGCGTGTTCCATTCGAGGATGTGCAGCTTGCCGTCGTTCTTGGAGCAGGACCGATTGGACTGCTTACGGCATTGGTTGCGAAAGCCCGAGGCATACCCGAGGTGCTGGTGAGTGATGTGCTTCCTCATCGCCGCGAACTTGCCGAACAGCTCGGTCTTCGCGCCGTTGCAGCAGGCGAAGAGCTGCGCTCGCTGGTGATGGAGCTATCCGATAACAACGGCGCCGACGTGATCTATGAATGTGCAGGGCATCCTTCAGCAGCGCTCGAGGTCACGGAGTTGGCGCGTTCGCGTGGAGCAATCGTAAACCTCAGCGTCTTCAAGAAGCCGGTAGAGATCGATATGCAGGCAGTGAACTTCAAGGAGCTGGAAATTTTCGGCTCACGCGTCTACGAGCGCAAGGACTTCGAAGAAGCTTTGCGCCTTGCTCCGGCACTTCCCCTGGCCGCACTCATCACCCGCACCTTTCCGCTCGATCAGGCCGAGGCTGCTCTGCAGCAGTTCCGCGCGGGAGAAGTCTGTAAGGCAATCATCTTCCCACAGCAGGGTCCTGCATGAGCCGGTTTCGTCTCGATGGAAGGCTTGCTCTTGTTACGGGTGGATCGCGCGGCATTGGCTTCGGAGCTGCGAAGGCACTGGCCGAATCCGGCGCAGGCGTAATTCTGGTTGGGCGCAATGAAGCGGAGCTTCAAAAGAAAGCCGAAGAGTTACGTGGTATCGGGCCTGCGGTGCACGTCTCGCCGTTCGATCTCGCGGACTCACAAAATATCGCCGCATGGTTCGAATCAATCACTGAGTCGATCGGAAGCCCGGACATTCTCATCAATGCGGCTGGCATGACGCGCCGGGGACCTGCTGTCGAGCTCTCGCTCGAAGACTGGAATGCAGTGATTGCACTGAACACCACGGCAATCTTCGAGCTCAGCCGTCAGTTCGCGAAAAAGCTGCTGGCAGCAGAGCGGGGCGGGCGCATCATCAACATTGCCTCGCTGATGACAGCAGCAGCACGCGCCGGTACGTCACCCTACACTGCATCGAAAGGCGCCGTCGGGCAACTTACGAAGGCACTTGCGGTGGAGTGGGCGAAGAGCGGTATTCTCGTCAACGCCATCGCGCCCGGATACATCGCTACCGAGCTCACCGAGCCTTTAGTGAACGATGAAGCTTTCGATACATGGGTAAAGCAGCGCTGCCCATTGGGCCGATGGGGCGAGCCCGAGGACATCGCATGGCCGATTGTCTTTCTCGCCAGCGAGGCTGCGGCCTTCATCACGGGCCAGGTTATCTATGTCGACGGCGGATGGCTCGCCACCTTTTAATCCATTGGCCATCGTGTACGAAGAATGGATAGATTAACCGGGATGACTTTTCGACTCACTCGCGTGAAGCCTGTCATAACTTTTTCGCTTCTGACGATCGGCATTCCGGCATTTGCGCAAGGGACCGATCCCGCCGTGGGAGAGATTGTCAGTCATCTACGATCCGGCGATGCGCAAGGTGCTCTCACGCTTGCGCAGGCGCGAATCAAGCAGGAACCGGACAGCTGCCAGGTGCTATCACTGGAGGCAGTCGCATATACCGGACTCTCAAAAACTGATGACGCGCTGAAGAGCTTCCAGGCAGCACTGCGGCATTGCCCTGCGTACCTGCCCGCGCTCGAAGGCGCCGCACAGATCGGCTTCCAGCGGCACAGCATGTCGGCTGCACCGCTGCTCTTACGCATTCTTGAGGTGCAGCCGGGCAACCTGCCCGCGCATGGCATGCTGGCTTCCTTGTATGCAGGTGCGGGCGAATGCTCTAAAGCTATTCCGCACTTCGCTGCAAGCACGGCACTGCTGACTTCACAACCTTCCGCGCGAGAGAGCTACGGACGCTGCCTCGCTTTCACGGGCGATCTTCCCGGTGCGATCGAACAGTTTCGGCAGGTAGTCGCGGCCAATCCAACTGACGCCAACCAGTGCGATCTGGCTGATATCCAGTGGCGGAATCGTGAGCCGGCGAACGCAATGACGACGCTTGCGCCATTGCTCGGCGCAAAAACTTACTCTCCGGCCTTCTCTCTGGCTGCAAATATAGCTGAGAGTCAGGGCGACACGCCGCGTGCAGTGGAACTGCTGCGGCAGGCGATTCTGCTGGCGCCGGAAGACCAGGGCAACTATATCGATTTTGCGAACCTGGCCTTCGCCCACAACTCATTCCAGGTGGGCATCGACATGCTCAATGCAGGCCTGCAACGGAACCCCACGGCTGCAACTCTGTATCTTGCGCGCGGCATCCTCGAGATGCAGTTGACGAAGCAGCAGGAAGCCGTGGCAGACTTCGAGAAAGCCCATCAACTTGATCCAAAGCTTTCGCTTTCGATGGATGCGCTTGGCATCGCCAGGAGTCAACAGCACGACGACACCGCTTCTCTCGCAATTTACCGCGAGCAGGCGCGTCAGCACCCGCAAGATGCTCTGCTGCACTACTTGCTGGCAGAACAGCTCTCCGAGAATGAATCCGCAGGATCGCCAGCCGCAGCCGAGGCTATCACTGCCGCAAAGCGTTCGGTCGAACTCGACTCCGGATACGCTCCGGCCCGGGTCCTGCTCGCGAAGCTTTACTTGTCCGCGAACAAACCGGAGCTTGCGATGCAGGAAGCAGCAGCTGTGCTGGCGCGCAGCCCCGAAGATGAAAGCGCGCTATACCAGGCGATGATGGCGAGTCGAAGGCTTGGCCGCAAAGCCGATGTACAGAGTTTTGCCAACCGGCTGCGTGATGCCCGCCAGCATGCCTCGGAGAAGCAGCAGAAGGGCGGCTACCAGTTGACTGAAAATTCTGCGCCCTGAAAACGAACGCCGCTCACGACCCTGTTGCGTAAAGTGCGTCTGCAGCAACTTCCTGCTGCATGCGATCGACAATCGCGCCGAGAGTTTTCGACATGTTCAGCATGGCCAGCTCTCTTTCCGAGAAATCGGCTTTGAGTGGCGCACCCGCGGTTTCCAGCAGCTCCACAACGCTGGGGTGCGTCAGGTGATCGTAGGACTTCCCTTTCAGCTGATTCTCAAGGCATAGAGCCATGTGATCGAAAGCATCGGCACAGCGTTCACGAAAGCTGTCCTGCAGATGCGCGAACGGGCGATCGTGCTGATGGGGATCGCCGAAGATCCGGAACTGGATGAGCGGCGCTTCCAACAGATAAAAGGTTCGAAGCGAAGCCTGCCAGCGGCGGATACGGTCACGCGCGGCCATGTGTCCGGGACGCCCAGGCCCTGTCTCGAAGGGCACGGCATCGGCCTGCGCATTGACGAGACCGAACTGCCGGTAGATCAGATCGCGCTGGCGGCGAATCTTCAACACCGTTGCCGCGTCAACGCCGCTGTTGGAAATGCGCACCAGCTCTGCCATCTTCCTCAGGTTGGTGACGAAGATGCGCACCATCTCGTCGGCGGCTGGACGAGGATAGGCCTTCTCGAAGACGAGCCACATCATCGATACGCCCAGCAGTACACCGACGACGCGGTCCCGAGCGACAGAGAGCGAAGTCTGAATCGTGAAGTCGCTCAGATTCACGAGATAAAAGGCCAGGGCTATCTGCAGTCCCGCATAGGATAGCCGCGAACTCGAAGTAGAGACCCAGGCAGCAAGCGCGGAGACGGCCGCCATCAGGACAGTGAAACCAGTTATGGAATCGATGTAGGGCAGGACAAAGATCTGCGAGCCCATGCCCAGAACGAAACCGCCGAGCAATGCGCCGCCAAGACGGAGAACCTGCTTCTGCCGTGAAGCCCCGACGTTGCTGAGCGCTGTCAGCACACAGGTGGTCACCGAAGTCGCAAGTCCGGGCCACGCCAGCGACACATAGATGACGTAGCAGATCATCGCCGCCAGCGTCCCTGCCAGCGCGAAGTTTATATATTCGCGATTCGTAAAAGCATCTTCGACAAAGATCGGGGCCTGCGAGGGCGGTGTCTCCAGAAGCTCAAGTCGCGGATCGATCGTGCTCTCACTGCTGAAGACCGTCGGCATCAGCAGGACTACCTGCTCCAGTTCTGAAAGCAGCGGCGTTCTGGCCGTCGGCGCCGGTTGACGATCGGGAACAGCCGGCTTGCTCTTTGCGGTGAATGATGCCCGTAACGCTGCAATGTCCTTCGCAAGCCACGCAGCGCGAGCACGATCATCCGGTTCGAGCGTAGAAACGCTGGTAGAAAGGGCGGCGGAAAAATCCACCGCGCGGCCCGTCAACGAAGTGAACGCGCTCATGCGAGAGCGGTAGGTGTTGCCTTCATTGCTCCTCGCGAGATGGCGACGCAGGGCTCCCATGCCCACGACCGCATATTGGCCCAGCTTGTGCCGGCTCTCGGTTGAGGGCGGTTCATCTGCCGCGTAGCTGCGCATCAGAATTTCGATTTGCTTCAGGCGAACGTCGATGCCGTCCATCACCTCGTCGGCATGAGAGATGGCGTGAAAGACCACTTCAACCGCAAGCGTGACCAGCGCGCCGATCAGCGCGGCTGCAACCTGCCAAAGGGTCAACTCCACGTTACGGCTTGCGGGGCCGGGCAGGTACCAGATGCCAAGAATATTGGTAGCGACAAGGCTCAGTCCGCTGACGAGCACGAAGTTGGTGAGCGTCCGCAAGAGGAAGAAGACGGCGAAGAGACTGACCGCTTCCCACACGAAATGCATCTCCGGCACGCCGGCGAAGAAACGTGCACCTATCGGTATGAACAGGCCGCCGATGGAAAACGCGACAACGAGCGAGAGCGCGGAACGCGCAGTGGAGAGAAGATTCTCGCGAGAAAGGATGAAAGCGACGAGCGCTCCGATAGCCCCGCCGGGGATGCCGAACGTGACGATGAGCATCGCGCTCAGCGTCGATGAAATGACCATGCGGGCAACAATGGAACCTCTGCCTGGATACGGCGCCAGTTCAGAGCGCAGAAATTCGCTGAACCAGGTCGTAAGCCGCTGGGCATGAGGAAGCCGAAGCGCCGAGCTCGCCATGGCTAACGGCTCGCTACCCGCGCAGACTCGCCGCGAATGACTACAACCGCTGATTCACCGAGGCGCAGGACATCTGACGGAGGCGACTCGATGCGCACGCGCACCGGGAAGCGTGACGCCAGGTGCACCCAGTTCAGCGTGCGCTGTACATCCGGCAGGCCGGGCTGGCTCAACTTGCCTATAAGATCGGCATCCGGAGTCACGCCATAACCCACGCTCTCGACGATGCCCTTCATACGCACGTTGGGTCGAGACATCACGTAGACCTCCGCCTCCATGCCCGGACGGATGCGCTGAAGCTGAGTCTCGCGGAAGTTCGCAATCGCCCACCAGACACGTGTGTCGATCAGCGTGAAGATATGCTGGCCGGCAGTGGCATACGCGCCTTCTGAGATCGTCAGGTTCGTTACGCGAGCATCGAAGGGAGCGACGATCCGTGTGTTGTCGTAGTTATATTGCGCCGTATCGATGGCTGCCTGCTTGCCCGGCAACTGCCCGGTCAACGGCTCCAGAGTAGTGACATTGTGCGAGGCCTGCTGTACCTGCTGATGACTCTGCAAAACCGTAGCCTGCCCCTGCTTGTACTGGGCTTCCGCCGCGGCCAGGCTCGCCTGCGCCAAGGCCAGCTGTGAACGTGCCTGCTGCGCGGCCTGAGAATGCGAGATCTGCAGAGTACGGGCCTGATCGACCTGGTCGACGGTGACAAACTGCTTGGCCAGCAGTGGCTCAATGCGGTGCAGATTGTTCGTCGCGTAAGAGAGCTCTGCATCTGCGCGATCGACAGCAGCCTTGGCGTTGTTCACGTCGGCTTTGGCCTGATCGATCGATGCGGAAGCGCGCATAAGACTCGCTTCGGAGCTGAGTTCGCTGGCGCGGGCCACATCCACGCCGCTGCGCTTGCCTGCGATGATGCGCTGCTCGTCGCTGATCTCGCCCTTCAGTGCCTCCTGATCAGATTTAGCGTGAGCCAATGCATAAGCATAAGGGCGGTCATCGATCTGGAAGAGCAGATCGCCCTGCTTGACCATCTGGTTGTCTGCCACATGGACCTGCATGATCGGGCCGCTCACCAGCGGAGCAATCCCGATATAGTTTGCGAAAATTTCGGCGTCGTCTGTACGCGGATCGTACGTAATGCGATCGATCACCAGCGCGCCGGTCACGATAGCGCCAAGAATCGCAACGACTGCAATGACTCGCCCGAGCGGGCTTTTTGACTGCGATGATTCGTCTGGCGCCATTTCTCTCTCTCCGTCAGGCAAAGAAGACCAGCCACATGGTGAAGGCAAAAAACGCCGCGATACAGGGATAGGTGACGATTCCCCAAGGAATATTCCTGTCCCACTTGTAGAGAACAAGCACCCAGTTCAGAAGCGCGGCTACGATCACTCCCGCGATCATGCAGATCAGCCATGCGGGAAAGAACGATCCGAGAATGTTGAACGATGGCGCACGTCCGCAGCCGCTGAGCAGCATCAGTCCAGCAAAGGGAGCAAGCCGCGGCATGTTCCATTGCCCCTTGGGCAGAATCGCTGTTTTCTTCATGGTCCCACCTTGGGCGGTTGTGCCTGGATAAGATCGCCGGTACGGAATGCGAGGTTCGCCACCTGCAACAACAGCTGTGTTCGCGCCAGCACGTCTTCCGACTGAGCCTGCGCCAGCGCCTTCTGCGCCTGCACCACATCGAGCAGGTTGCGCACACCGTAACCGTAGGAAGCCCGGGCTGAAGAATATGACTCATCCGCAGCCGCCAGCAAGGCCGCAGCGGCCTGCTGCTGGTGGAGCGCAGTCTTCATGTCGGAGTAGGCGGCCCAGGTTTCGTTGGCAATCTGGTCGCGCAGCGCATCGATGCCTGCCTGGGCTGCCTTCTTCTCGGCCTGGGCCTCTGCGACTTCGTTTTCGCGTTTCAGGCCATCGAATAGTGTCCACTTCAACTGCATGCCGACGTTCCAGTACTCCGCCTGCGCGTATTCACCAGGCCCGAGATCCTGCTGGCCGTAGGCGCGGGCCAGGCCGCCGTCGCCGCTGAAGCTCAGAGAAGGATAGTAGGTAGAACGAGCTTTCTTGATAGACCCGTTGGCTGCACGCACCTTCGCCACCTGCTCCAATAGCTCCGGGCGTTGCGCGAAAGCGCGATCGATCTCGTGATCGACGGAGTCGGCCATATCTTTCGGCATGGGCAGCTCACCGATCTCCTGTACATCGAAGGCCGTCTCCGGCGGTAGACCGAGCACCGTGGCGAGCTGGCCGCGGGCAATCTCCTCGGAGCCGAGTGCTGCCTGCAGATCGTAGTCCGCCTGCGCACGCGCGGCGGTCGCCTCCAGCAGATCGGGTTTTGTCGCAAGACCATTCTTCAAACGGCTGTCTGCGTCTTCTTCGACCGCCTGCGCGTTCTTGAGGCTGGCCTCGGCGGCTTCCCTCTGACCTCTTGCGTTAAGCAGCTTGTAATAGGCGGACGCCACCTCGAAGATCAACTTACGGTGGGTATCGTTGAACGCTAGATCGGAGGCAAGCAGGTTAGCCTTCGCCACATCAACCGCGCCGCTTCTTCCGCCAAAATCGAATATGAGATATTCGACATGCAGTGTCGGCTCGAAGAGGCCGACCGTCTGACGGTGCCATCCTCCGATCAGGGCGGCGATTCGTTCAGTAGCGCCCAGCGCAACAGCAGCAATCGTTGGATACCATGCGCTTCTCGCAATGCCCAGCGCCGCAGCCCTGGCTTTGGCTTCCTGCCATGCGACCCGCGTTTCCGGGTTGTGCTGCTCAGCAAGGTCGATCAGCTCGGCCAGGGTGTATTTCCGGTTCTGCTCAAGATCGTATTTGGCTTCGGGGCGGCCAGCGAGATCGCGGCTCAGCCCTTCTTCAGCCTTGCCATGCCAGATATGCGATGGAGCGTCGGGCAGATTCTGCGCATGCAGCATCGAGCCGGAAAGCAGACATATCAGCGCAAGGAACCCGGTTCCGCGGACAACTTTCGCTGGGCGGCATCGAGCTTTTAACCACGCCAGAACCCTGTTTTGTCGAGCAAGTGACCGCATGTTTGGCAAAACCTTTACAGTCCAGCACCCGGCTTCAGGCGGAAATAGCTTGCGCGTGTACTGTACCGCAAACCGGTAGCAAGAGAATGGGAAACACCTCTGTTCCCCTTTTTTATAAATGATTTACAGCACAAACGTGGTGGAAAACACGAGCAGGTGCGCGATGCATGGGTACGGATGCAAGGTTTAACCTGATTCCCGTATCATGCTCCCCATGGCGATCTCCACTATTCTTTCCCGCTCCTGCCAGCTCACACTGGCCGCCGTTGTTACTGCCTCCTCCGCACTATGCTTCGCGCAAGACAAGCCGCCCGTCCGAGTGATGGTCGTCGGCCTCGAACATGGGCACGTTGCCGGATTCTTCCCTGCCTTTCCGAAGCAGCATGACGCGGAACTCGTCGCCGTGGTCGATCCCGACGCCTCCCTTCGCGACAAGTACGAGAAGCAGTATCACCTCGACCACAGTATGTTCTATGCCGACCTCGACAAGGCCATCGCCGCGACCCATCCGCAGGCATTGCTCGTCTACACCCCGGTTGGCGGCCACCGCAAGGTGATCGAAGCCGCGGCTGCGCACCACCTCGACGTGATGGTCGAAAAGCCGCTGACGCTCTCCGTCGCCGACGCGCTCGCCATCCGAAAGGCAGCACGCGAAAGCCACATCAACGTGCTGGTGAACTACGAGACCACCTGGTACTCGAGCAACAAGGCTGTGATGGATATGGTCGCGGAAGGCAAGCTGGGCAACGTCCGCAAGGTCGTCGTGCATGACGGCCACGAGGGGCCGGCCGAGATCGGCGTGCAGCCGGAGTTTCTGAAGTGGCTGACCGATCCGCAGCAGAATGGCGCGGGCGCACTCTACGACTTCGGCTGCTACGGAGCCGACCTGATGACCGTCATGATGCACGGCCAGGCTCCCATCAGCGTGACCGCGGCCTCGCAGACAGACAAGCCAGAGAAGTATCCGCACGTCGATGACGACGCCACCATCATCCTGCACTACAAAGGTGTCCAGACCGTCCTGATGCCCTCGTGGAACTGGAGCTTCGGCCGTAAGGACATGGAAGTTTACGGTGACAAGGGCTATGCCATCGCGGTGAACCCGACACAGGTGAAGACCCGCTTCAGCGAGCACTCGCCGGAAGAAGAAGCCACTGCCGCACCGCTGCAATCGCCTGAGGATACTTCCCTGCACTACCTCACCGCGGTGCTTCGCGGCGAACTGCATCCCAAGGGCGACCTGACCGCGCTCGATACGAATGTGGTCGTGGTGCAGATTCTGGATGCTGCTCGAGAATCGGCCCGGACGGGGCGGACGATTGAGTTGAAGCCTTTGCCGCAGTAAATGTTACGATCGATCCCACGTCTCACGTGCGAGACGTGGGGCACCCGCCTTTGCCACCTGGGATGACGAGAGCAGGCAATTATTGAACGTCAGCGAGCAGAGTGCAGCCTTCAGTGGCCAGGACAATTATCTTCCGCCCGACCTGCAATCGCAGTTGCTGGATGGCGAATACGCGCTATGGAGCGGGCAGCCGCTGCGACGGATCATCTTTCACCGTTCCGACCTGCTTGCCATTCCCTTCAGTCTTTTCTGGGGCGGCTTCACGGTCGTCTGGGAGTTGATGGCAACCGGCGTCTCGAATCCCTTTGCAATTCAGCTCGAGCCTAATCTCTTCATGATGCTGTGGGGCATCCCCTTCGTGCTGATCGGCCAGTACCTGATATGGGGCAGGTTCATCCACACAGCCTGGAAAAAAAGGCGCACTTATTACGCGCTCACCAACCAGAGAGTACTGGTTGCGCTGCTGGGTTCGCAGAGGAAATTTCTAACTATGCAGCTGACGTCGCTCGAAAGCTGCACCCTCACGCTCCGAAACGACGATGCCGGAACGATCGACTTCTCTCCGCAACCGGAGGCGCAAACGAACTGGTCCGCGGACCGCAGGGTCAGCGCTCCGCAGATGGGGACAAACCTCTCGCGCCTGACCTTCTACGATATTTCCGAGGCGCAAAGCGTGCATCGCATGATCCAGAAACAGCGACAGAAGGAAGGCTCCCTTGATACCCCGTATGCACCGCAGTTCTGAACATAAAGGCGTATTCTAGTCTCCATGCTGCAATCGCATCTTCTGCCGATGCTTCTTGCGCTTTGCACTGCGATGCCTGTGCTCGCGCAATATTCAGCGGACAAGCCGCTTGGGTCTTCAGCGCAGCAGGCTCCGGCATACCTGAAGAATGCAGGCATCGATCAGCGGCTCAACTCCGCGCTGCCGCTGTCGGATCACTTTCTTGACGAATCCGGTAAAGATGTCGCCTTCGGACAGTTCTTCGGACAGCGGCCTGTGGTAATGGCCCTGGTCTACTTCAAGTGTGGAATGCTTTGCCCGCAGGTGCTGCATGGCCTGGCGTCGGCTCTGCCGAAGACCGGCTTTCATGCCGGGCACGAATACGAGGTCGTCGTCACCAGCATCGATCCGACAGACACTCCGGCCGATGCAATGGAGGCTCGCAACCACTTCGTGATGATGTTGGGCAACGATGCGGCCGCGAGCCATGTCCACTTTCTCACCGGGCAACAGGCTGCGATTACAGATGTCGCCCAGGCCACAGGCTTCCACTACGTCCGCGTACCGGGCCCCGATGGCAAGATGAACCAGTTTGCGCACTCGAGCGTCATCATGATCGCCACGCCCGATGGGCGCATGTCGAAGTATCTCTCCGGCATCGAATACCAGCCTCGCGACCTGCGTCTCGCAATGATCCAGGCCAGCAATCGTCACATTGGAACGCTTAGCGACATGGTGTTGCTCTACTGCTGCAACTATTCGCCCAGCCAGGGACGCTACACAGTGGCCGTCCTGCGCATCCTCGGCATCGCGGGACTTGGCTCGATGATCGCCATGGCGGGGATGTTTTACCTCCTGAGCCGGAAGCCGAAACAATCCGCTGCTTGACACTTCATTCCTAAAGACTCGTTACGATCTTTTACGACCGGGAGCGAGCCATCACACCGCCCCGAAACCTGGAGAGCACATGACTTACATCCCCGCTCCTGAGCGCTATGAGCAGGCTTCCTTTCGCCGCTGCGGACGCTCCGGCATCGTTCTTCCTCCCATCTCGCTTGGCCTGTGGCAGAACTTCGGAGGCGCCGACGTTTTTGAGACCGGCCGCGCCACCATCCGCCGCGCCTTCGATCGCGGAGTGACCCACTTCGACCTGGCCAATAACTACGGACCGCCGTACGGTTCCGCGGAAGAAAACTTCGGAACCATCCTGAAAAAAGATTTCGCGCACCTGCGCAATGAACTGATCATCTCGTCAAAGGCGGGATGGGATATGTGGCCTGGCCCTTACGGCCTCGGTGGATCGCGCAAGTATCTCATCGCCTCCTGCGATGAAAGCCTGAAGCGCATGGGCCTCGACTACGTGGACATCTTCTACCACCACCGGCCCACGCCAGACACTCCGCTTGAAGAGACGATGGGCGCGCTCGTGCAGCTTCATCGCCAGGGCAAGGCGCTTTATGTCGGCATCTCGTCCTACGGGCCTGAGGGCACTCGCAAGGCTGCGGAGATCCTTCGTTCGGAAGGCGTTCCGCTGCTCATTCATCAGCCTTCCTACTCCATGCTCAATCGCTGGATCGAGCATGGCCTGCTCGACACGCTCGAAGAGCTGGGCGTTGGCTGCATTGCCTTCTCACCGCTCGCCCAGGGTCTGCTCACCAACAAGTATCTGAATGGCGTGCCCAAAGACTCACGCGTAAGCGCGGACAACAGCAGCTTCAGCAAGGACTTCCTCAACGAAGAGAATCTGAACCGTGTGCGCTCGCTCAACGAGCTGGCAAAGAAGCGCGGCCAGACTCTCGCGCAGATGGCGATTGCCTGGGCACTCCGCGATCCGCGCGTGACTACAGCACTGATCGGCGCGCGCAACGTGGCCCAGCTGGACGATTCGTTGGACGCCCTGAAGAACCTCAGCTTCTCGCCCGAAGAGTTGAAGGATATCGATTCTCATGCCATCGAGGGCGGCATCGATCTTTGGCGCTCCGTTTCAAAAGAGTAGTTGGATCTCAGCATGTCCGCTTCGTCAGCGAGGCGGACATGCTGAGGCTCGACAGGTTTTGTTCGGAAGCTGAATTACCTGCCGCCGAATTTATATTGCAGTCGCCCGAAGTAGCTTCGGGCATCGCCTACAAATCCGCCAACTCCGTTTGCAGCGGTAAAGTAGCGGGTGTCGGTCAGGTTGCGGATACCAAATGCGCCGCTCCAGCTATGTATGTTGACGTTCGTCACGACGTCCGCTGTCGTGTAAGACGGGATTGAGTCTGTGTTTGCCAGATCGGCAAACATACTGCTGCGGTTCGTAAAGCCACCCGCTATCGACAGGCTTTCATGGCTCACTATGGGAAACTCATAGCTGGTCCACAGGTTCACGATGCGGTTTGGAACACCCTGTGGCCTCTTCCCTGTATCCGCGGGAGCCGATGGGTTGTCCGTGAGCGACGCGTGCATGCCGGTTGCGTTCGCATTGAGTTTCCAGCGGCGCGTGAGGGCAAATTCAACTGAACCTTCACCACCTTGCGTCAGCTGATCGTTGAAAACAGGAACATCGCTCACCAGTGAGAACACATTGTTACGCATCACGTGGAAGGCCGCTGCAGTGATCAGGATGCGGTCATTGATCGCCGCTACTTTCAATCCGGCTTCATATTGCATACCGGACTCGGGCGCTTCAACTCCATTTTGAGTCGCTTCAGAATTGAAGTTCGCCAGGTTGCTGTGGGATACACCGAAGAACGTCGATACCCCCGGCAGAACCCGGTACACGGTGCCTGCATTCCAGCTGAAAGGCGTATCGTCGCGCGAGTAGCTGTTTGGCGGCTCGATCAACACTCCATTACCAAGGCTGCGGCCCGGCACCACGGCCAGAGGGGTCAGGCGTGTCTGCCAGAAGTCCTGGCGGCCGCCGATGCGCAGCTTCCAGCGCGAAGTCAGGTCGAGCTGATCGGTAGCATACAAACCCTCATAGCTCGCCTCAAGATGATCGAGGAAACCAGAGTGGGTTGCATCGCGCAGAAAAACCAGGGAGCCGCGCGATGTTTCGGGGATGACCGGCGCGTAGACGTCCAGAATGTTCGGCAGGCTGGCCGTCGCGCGATTGGTTGCGATTGTCTGATGCTGGACTTCGAGACCGGTAAGCAGCGTGTTGCGCACCCTGCCGATGCGGAAGTTCCACACAGGCTCGCCCTCGTAGTCGAAATCGTTAATCACATCATGCTGGTTTCTCAGCTGCCGTCCGGTCAGAGCAGTTCCAGAGACTGACCCTCCATCGCCATTTCGCAGGATAGAAAGATTCCGGTAGAGATACGAGAAGCGATTGTTCACGGTTAGCGAAGGCGTAGCCTCCCACACATCCGACCCGGTAAACCGTCCGATGCTCTGGTTGCCAAAACCGAACGGAGTCGAGTATTTCGTTTCACGGGAGACGCCAGTGATCGGACTGCCGTTGACATAAACGAGTCCCGGCGGGTCAGGCGTGGCCTGAAGGTAGCGTCCGTCGAAGGCAAGCAACAACAGGTTATGCGGAGCCGTGAGTCCCAGCACAGGACGTAGCTCATAGTCCCCGGCTCCGAGCGAGCGAAACCCGTCCTTGTGCTCTGCCATTCCGTCCACGCGATAGTTCCAGCCGCGCAGGCCGGTGCTTCCGGTAAGAAACCCTGTGCCCGAGTAGAGTCCGAACGATCCTCCCTGGAATTGCGCTCCAGCATCGAATCGTGGCGACGGTGTGTAATGCACCAGGTTGATTGTTCCTCCTGGAGGTCCGCTGCCAAAAAGCGACGAACCTGGCCCCTCGAGCACCTCGACACGCTCCACGCCGTTCAGCGAGTGAGGGATGCCGTTGCGCTCGTCGCCGTCGGAGAATCCGTCGTTGAAGATGCGGGCCTCGAGGCCCCGGATCTGAAAGCGATCGGCAAAGCCGAACCCGTCCGTTCCGCCCTGAATCACGCCGCTTGCGTTGCGAACCGTGTCCTGCAGGACCAGGTCGCCCTGCGAGGTCGAGAGCGTATTGCTGATGATCGAAATGCTCTGCGGAATGTCTTCGAGTACCGTTCCCGTCTTCCCTACCGTCGGAACCTGCTCCAGGGCCTGGGCCGTGCCCTGAACCACGACCGATTGCGAACCGGATAACAATGCGAGTTGTACGCGCCATTCAAGAGTGCGATTCCCGGCTACGTCAATCGAAGAATTCTCATAGCGACTGAAGTTTGGAGCTTCCACAGTGAGCGTGTAGAGTCCGCCGTCGATCGCGTTGAAGCCGGCAGTGCCTGAGGCATCGGAGGTAATGTCCCGGCGAACTCCATGCCCGCTGAGCATCACATGTGCACCGGGCACGGCTGCTCCCATGGGATCGACCACCGTTATATGCAATGACCCGCTCGAAGCAGCATGAGACACAGAAGCAACCGCCGCGAGCAGCAACAACGCAACGAAAACGCGAATGCGGGAATAAAGCACAGAGCTCTCCTCAGGGCCGCGAAAATGCGACCCACTCGGTCTTAATTTGTTTGCGACCGTTTTAGTCTGAGTTAGACCCACACGGAACATGTCACCGGAATGTCAGAAGATTGTCGCTTCGCCGGCTTCAGCGGGACGCCTGGAGCGAGGAACGATTGCCAGCCGCCTCCTATAATCGACACATGAAGCTGCAAGAGCTGGCGCGGATGCTCGGGGCGGAGTGTGTTGGCGACCCCGAAACTGAAATTACCGGTGTTGCCGGAATCGAAGAGGCTGGTCCCACAGAGGTCACCTTTGTGGCAAACCCTCGCTATGCAATGCTCGCGAAGACTACGGAGGCAGGTGCGATTATTGTGGCACCGGACTTCCCGGAAACGGTTTCAGCCACTCTGCGGACCAAAAACCCCTACCTGGCCTTCGCCAAGGCCGTGCAGGTCTTCTACCAGGAACCGGTATATGCTCCGGGCATTCATCCTTCGGCGGTGGTTCATCCAACTGCCGTCATCGGCAAAGACGCGCATATCGGTCCCTGCGCCGTCGTCAGCGAGGGCGTTGTGATTGGGGACAACGCGACTATCCTGCCCCATGCCGTCATTTATCCGCATGTGACCATCGGCAGCCACTTCTTCGCACACGCCCACTCTATCGTGCGCGAGTACTGCAAGGTCGGTGATCACGTGACGCTGCAGAACGGAGCCATCATCGGCTGCGACGGCTTTGGATTTGCGAAGGATGAGCACGGCGCCTGGCAGAAGATTGTGCAATCCGGCCCGGCGATCGTTGAGGACTGGGTCGAGGTACAGGCTAACTCCACAGTCGACCGCGCCAGCGTGGGCGAAACTCGCATAGGCAAGGGCGTGAAGATAGATAACCTCGCACAGGTCGGGCATGGATCGAAAGTCGGAGAAAACACGCTGCTTTGTGCGCAGGTGGGCCTCGCCGGATCGTCGGAGATCGGTAAGAACGCCATCCTTGCCGGACAGGCCGGCGTGGCGGGCCATTGCAAGCTCGGCGATGGCGTGATTATGACGGCTCAATCCGGTGTTTCGCATGACGTGCCCAATGGCAAGATGATCAGCGGTTCGCCGGCATTCGACAATCGCCAGTGGCTGCGCTCTACAGCCATCTTCAGCCGCCTGCCCGATATTGTCAGGCAATTGCAGCGAGCTCAGAAGAAGGGCGAGGAATCCTAGCCCCGGTTCGGCAGCTTACTTTCAATTTCAACTTAGCTGCGACATAAGCAACGCCAGATCGAAGTGCGGACAGAACTGTGTAATGCGCTCTCCTTTGACCTTGTAAAAGACCATCGCGGGAGCAGGAACCGATTTGCCGGTGGCGGCAATGCCGGCGACTTCGCCTCGACCGGTTCCGGATGACAAGTCTCTCTATCAGGCTGCATGATGTTGCATGCAAGCCGGGGGACCGCTGTCGATGTGCCATAACAAAGAAGGAATTTCACGGAGACGGTTTCTGCAAACCGGCTCTGTCTTAGCCGGAGTAACGCTCACCGGGAACGCGCTTTGGGATCGTCTGGCCTGGTGCGCGCAGACATCCGGCTCGGCCATGTTGTCGGAGTTTGGCTATGGAGATGTGACCATCGCCAGCGATCTCCCGGAACAGCAGCTTATCAATACCATCGATGTGCTGATGGCCCTGAGCGATGACAGCCTGCTTAAGCCGTTGCGGCAGATGTCCGGCCAGGCAGCTCCTGGAGAAGACCTGGGAGGGTGGTATCACTACAATCCCAACTACGACTACCGTAAGGAATTCGACGACGGGTTCGCGCCAGCCTGCACCTTCGGTCAGTGGGTGTCGGCCCTGGCTCGCTCCTACGCCGTCACCGGCGACCAGGCCGTACGGCAAAGAGTGATGCGGCTGAACCAGTTGTACGCCAGAACCATCACTGCGGACTTCTACATCAACAACCGTTTCCCCGCTTACTGCTACGACAAGCTGCTATTGGGCCTGATCGATTCGCACACCTATGTCAAAGACCCTCAGGCCCTGGCGATCCTGGAGCAGACGACGAACACCGCCCTGCCTCATCTGCCCGGACACGCAATCGAACATGGTGTTCCATGGCGCACGGAGAAAGACAAGAACGATGTTTCGTGGACATGGGACGAGTCCTACACGATCTCTGAGAATCTCCTGCTGGCCTCACAGCGTGGCGCGGGTGAGCGTTATTACAAGCTCGGGCTACAGTACCTCGATGACAAGGACTGGTTCGACCCCCTATCCAGAAACGAACACGTACTCAACGACCGGCACGCCTATAGCTACGTGAACTCACTCTGCTCGGCCATGATGGCCTACATGGTTGCGGGCAGCGAAAAGCATCTGCGTGCGGCCCGCAATGCCTTCGCCATGCTGCAGAACCAGAGCTATGCGACCGGTGGCTGGGGACCCGATGAGACACTGCGCGCACCGGAAAGCAATGATCTATATGCAAGTCTCGAAAATACTCATCATAGCTTTGAAACCCCATGCGGCTCCTATGCGCATTTCAAACTTACGCGATACCTGCTGCGCGTAACGCGCGACTCGCGCTACGGAGACAGCATGGAGCGGGTGATGTATAACACCGTTCTCGGCGCGAAGCCGTTACAGGAGAATGGCGAGAACTTCTACTACTCCGACTACAACTACAACGCGAAGCGTGTCTACAAGCAGTTCCGCTGGGCCTGCTGTTCCGGCACCCTGCCCCAGGTGGCGACGGATTACCGCATCAACATGTACTTCCGTGCGCCACGAGCGGTATACGTGAACCTCTATTTGCCCTCCACCTTGCGTTGGATGGAGAACGATACGGCGCTCTCTTTGACACAGGAAAGCAACTATCCATTCGAAGATCATGTTACTTTCACGGTTACAAGCTCCAAACCCGTGGATCTGACTCTGAATTTCCGCATCCCGGCCTGGGCGGAAGAAGCAACGGTAAGCGTGAATGGAATCCGGCAGAAAGAGCTGGGTACGCCTGGGCAGTTCGCGGCAGTTCATCGCGAGTGGAAGAGCGGAGACCGGATTGAGCTCAACCTTCCGCTGACAATGCGGCTCGAGGCAATCGATAAACGGCACACTGACACGGTTGCTTTGCTGCGTGGTCCGCTCGTTCTGATGGCGGTGAAAAACGAGCAGGAAAGCCCTGTTCCCAGAATCACACGCCAGCAGTTGCTCACGGCGGCACGCATTAGCGAACGGCAATGGCAGGTCGATACCGTAAGCGGCAAGGTAACCATGCAGCCGTTTATCTCAATGGGAGACCTGCCCTATACAACGTATGTGAAGCTGGTCTAGCCGCGTCCAAAGTACGAGTTACGACGACTGAAGCTTGCGAGTCGAACCGCATCGGCTTCCATCCATGAAACTTTCCCAGCGATGTCAACCTGCCGATATGCTGGCATCATCAGAACGGTAGTGTCCGCCGCTTTGAAGTGCGTAAAAGAATTCTGTGCGGCAAGTCCTCAGACCGCATTGCCGAGAGCAAAGATTACCGCACGAACAAGTTTTCAATAAGGAGAGACAGGATGGCTCAGGTTCAGATCCCCCCGGACGACCTTGCACGTAATCTTGTGATCGCGAAACCAGATACTGACAGCAGCCTCACGCACATCGGAATCGTGGGAGACACCTACACGATCCTGCTTTCCGGCGAGCAAACGGGCGGGCGATTCTGCCTTGTCGACATGTTCGTGCCTCCGGGTGGCGGTCCGGGACTGCATCGCCATGATTTCGAGGAAACATTCATCGTGAAGGATGGGGCGATCGAAGCCACGTTTCGCGGGCAGACCGTCGTAATCAAAGCGGGCGAAACGGTACACATTCCAGCCAATGCACCGCATCGCTTCCAGAACAACACAGGGCAGCCTGCCAGGTTGCTCTGCATCTGCTCTCCCGCAGGACAGGAAGAGTTCTTCGCCAAGCTTGGAGTGCTTGTAGACGGCCGCACCACGCCTCCGCCGCCATTAAGCGAGGAAGATCAGCAGGAATTTCTGCAGAGGGCGATTGCGCTCGCTCCGGAATACCGCACCGAACTTATCAAGGGTTGAATCCTGGACGGCAGCAGGAAAATCAAATAGAAGCATGTGAATTTCCCGGGTTTTTTAACCTTCCAGCCTCCGTGGATGTGATACTGGAAGAGAAAGCTTAACAGTCGGGCGCAGGCCTCACGCTTGCGCCCTTCTTTATGAGATACGGACAGACTATGCCATCGAAACTGAACTACCGAGTTGGACTTATCCAGATGAGCTGCGGACCCGATCCTGATGTGAACCTCGATCGCGCTGCGGACAAGGTTCGCGAGGCAGCTCGCGAAGGCGCAAACGTGGTTTGCCTGCCGGAACTCTTCCGCGCACAGTACTTCTGCCAGCGCGAAGACATCGCTCTCTTCGACATCGCCGAGCCGATCCCCGGCCCGAGCACGGAGCGCCTCAGCGCTGTTGCGCGCGAGGAAAAGGTCGTAGTCATTGCTTCCCTCTTCGAGCGTCGCGCCGCTGGCCTGTATCACAACACGGCCGCCATCCTGCAGCAGGACGGCTCGCTCGCCGGGCTGTATCGCAAGATGCACATCCCCGACGATCCGCTTTATTACGAGAAGTTCTACTTCACCCCGGGTGATCTCGGATTCAAATCCTTCGATACCGCCTACGGCCAGATCGGCACACTCGTCTGCTGGGACCAGTGGTATCCGGAGGGAGCGCGCCTGACCGCGCTGAAGGGCGCGAATGTTCTCTTCTATCCGACCGCCATCGGCTGGCATCCTTCGGAGAAGGAAGAATACGGCACCGCGCAGTACGACGCGTGGCAGACCATTCAGCGTGCGCACGCCATCGCCAACGGCGTGTACGTCGCGGGCGTGAACCGCGTGGGTCTTGAGCATGGCGACATCCGCGGCAATCGTGTCGAAGGCCCAGGGCTTGAGTTCTGGGGCGGTTCGTTCCTCGCCGATCCTTTCGGACGCGTCATTGCCAAGGCTTCGCACGACAAGGAAGAGATCCTTATCGGCGACATCGACCTGCGCCTGCTCGAAGATACGCGCCGCAACTGGCCCTTTCTGCGCGACCGCCGTATCGATGCCTACTCGCCCATCGTTCACCGCTTCCTAGACGAGCACGTGGGAAGCAAGGAATCGTGAAGATGCGTGAGATTCTTGAAGGAACACCACAACAGGCGGGCTATCGCATGCCCGCCGAGTGGGCGGAACACGCTGCGACCTGGATCGCATGGCCGCACAATGCCGAAGACTGGCCAGGCAAGTTCCAGGCGATTCCCTGGGTCTATGCCGACATCGTGCGCCCTCTCTCTCGCGTCGAAACGGTCAACATCTTCGTCAACGACGGAGCCGCCGAGAAGCGCGCACACAGCATCCTGCGCCGCTCCGGGGCGAACCTCGAGCAGGTGAAGTTTCACCAGGTACCGACCGATCGCGTGTGGACTCGCGACTCCGGGCCGATCTTCGTCAAAGGTCCGAACGGCCTTGCTGTGACTAACTGGCACTTCAATGCGTGGGCCAAGTACGACAACTGGCATCATGACGACAAGCTGCCCGGCTACGTGGGAGAGGCTCTGTCGCTGCCCGTCTGGACGCCCCGGGTTGGCGACCGCCAGGTCGTGCTCGAAGGCGGCTCGATCGATACCAACGGCGCAGGTGTGCTGCTTACGACCGAAGAATGCCTGCTCAGCCGCACCCAGCAGCGCAACCCAGGCCTGAGCCGTGAAGATCTTGAGAAGATCTTCCACGACTACCTGGGCATCGAGCAGGTAATCTGGCTGAATCGCGGGATTCTCGGCGACGATACACATGGCCACGTCGATGACATCACCCGTTTTGTCGACGAGAATACAATCGTAACCGTCACGGAACCGAATCTCGACGACGATAACCACTACGCGCTCAGGGAAAACCTCGAGCGCCTGAAGGACGCCCGCAACCTCAAGGGCGAACCGTACCGCATCGTCGAGCTGCCCATGCCCGCTCCAGTGGTCTTCGACGGACAGCGCCTTCCTGCGAGCTATGGCAACTTCTACATCGCCAACGGAATCGTGCTGGTGCCTACCTTCAACGATCTCAGAGATCGCAAGGCGCTGGAGATCATCGCCGGCCTCTTCCCTGACCGCGAAGTCATCGGCATTCATTGCGGCGATTTCATCTGGGGACTGGGCGCGCTGCACTGCATGACCCAGCAGCAGCCTCTATGACAGACGACACCACCGCGAACCTCGACGAGCGCCTGATGCACGAAGCGCTCACCGAGGCCCGCGATGCCGCTGCTTCAGGCGAAGTTCCGGTCGGAGCTGTCGTTCTCTTTGAAGGCAGGATCATCGGCCGTGGGCAGAATCGCGTCCTGCGCGACTCCGACCCGACCGCACATGCCGAGATCGTTGCCATGCGCGAGGCCGCGAAGGTGCTCGCCAACTATCGCCTAACCGGATGCGAACTCTACGTCACGCTCGAGCCCTGCTCGATGTGCGCCGGAGCCATGATTCACGCACGTCTCGGCAAGCTCGTCTACGGAGCAGCCGATCCCAAGGCGGGAGCCGCCGGATCCGTGCTCGAAGTCTTGAACCACCCCAAGCTGAATCACCAGATGCCTGTAACCGCAGGCTGCCTCGCAGAGGAATGCGGCACCATCCTGAGAGACTTCTTCCGCGCTCGTCGCACGTAAGCTACTCGGTGCGAATCGCCGCCATTGGATCGACCCGTGCTGCGCGGATCGCAGGAAGCAGCGATGCGGCACTCGCGACCGCTACCAGCGCGGCGACCGAGACGATCAGCACCCAGGGGTCCCGCCCCGATGTCTCGTACAAAAACGAAGCCAGTGCTCGCGATGCAAGAATGGCAATGATCAACCCTGCAGCAGCTCCGGAAAAAGCGATCCAGGTGTTCTCTTTATAGACCATGCGCACGACCTGGCCGCGCTGCGCTCCCAACGCCATGCGAATGCCGATCTCGCTGGTGCGCCGCGCCGTCTCATACGACAGCGTTCCGTAAAGCCCAATCGCCGTCACCAGCAACGCGCAGCCCGCGAAGTACACGGACAGCATCGCCATCATGCGCTCCGTTCCGATGGAATCGTTCAGGACGCTCTGCATCGTCATCATTGTCGGTGCGGGAATGTCCGGAGCGAGGCGATGCGCAATCCCACGCGCCGCAGAGGCAAGCGGACCCGTCGCACCGCTGGTCCTCACGACCGCGAAGTATGTCGCTGTTTCGTCGTCCGCCTGAGTCAGCGCACTGTAGCCTATCGGGTTGAAGTTCTCACGCAGGCCGGAATATTTTGTATCGGCCACCACACCGATCACCTGGATGGGCCTCGGCTGTTGCCCTTCGCGCGCAGGCCCTGACAACACGGTTCGGCCGATCGGGTCCTGGTCACCAAAGAGCATAGTGGCGGCCTTCTTGTTCAGGATGACCTTTTCCGTATCGGTCGCGCTATCCGTCCATCGGAAATCTCTGCCGCGCAGCAGCGGAATTCGCATCGTGTCGAAGTAATCCGGAGCGATGCGAGACATATAGACCGTCTGGTCTTTCGCATGCTGCGATGACAACCTGTTCGTCCATTGCATGCCGATAAGCGGCATCACGTTTACGAAACTCACCTGGCGAACACCCGGCTGCCGCCTTAGTTCTTCTTCGATCTGCTGGTAAAGCGGAATCACTTCCCGTGGAGCCATCTTCTTTCGATCCATGTCGAAGGTGAGCCCGACAAGGCCCTGTGCATCGAAACCGGCCCCGGTGCGATAGAGCCGCACCAGGCTGGTCGTTAGCAGCCCCGCACACACGAGCAGAATCACCGCCAGCGATACCTCAAGGCTGAGCAGCAATCGCGGCGTCCACCGGCGGCGTTCTCCCGGTTCCATCGTGCGCCCCTGGCGCAGCCCGCGGTACAGGCCGCGTGAAGTCGCACGCAGGGCCGGGACCAATCCGATAATGACCGAGGCAACCACGGCCGTGGACACTGCGAAGAACCAGACGCGGACATCGAGCGAGGTGTCGATCAGGGTCATGCGAGAGTTGTTGCCCAATAGAATCGCAGACAACGATCGGCCGATCATCGGCGCGACCGCAAGGCCCAGCCCGACACCACCCATTGCTACCAGGAAGCTCTCGATGAGCAACTGCCGCACCAGTGCGGTTCGGCTTGCACCCAGCGCGAGGCGGGTTGCAATCTCCTGCGTGCGGGCGGCGCTGCGCGCCAGCAGCAGGCTTGCAAGATTAAGGCAGGCCAACAACAGAATTCCGCCGCACATGGCAAAGATCGCCACCAGCGGTCTGCGAAATACCCTGCGCAAGTAAGTGAATCCGCGCGAGCCTGGAATCGCACTGAAGTTGGCATGATGCTCTTCATCATCTTTCAGCCGGTCTGGCTCCCACTGCGCGGCGCGCAGCAAAGGCAATGTCCGGGTAGACAAGGCTGCATTCGCCGAGCCTAGAGTCACATCCGGCCGCAGCCGCCCCATGATCGTGAGCCACCAGGCATGATTCCCCATCGCCACCCAGCTTTTCGGCGCATGCAGGATCTCTTCAGAAGCCAGCGGAACGAAGAACGCTGGACGCACCGTGGGATCCGCTCCGAAAAACGAACCCGGCATCACCCCTACCACGGTGAAAACTCCGCTATCGACGACCAGCTTGCGGCCAATCACCTGCTGGGTACCGCCAAACCAGCTTTTCCAGAAGGCCTCGCTGATTACCACTGAAAGCCCTGCGCCTTTAAGGTCGTCCGCAGGGCTCAACACTCGGCCGAGCAGCGGCGGCGTCTCTAACGTAGAGAAGAATTGCCCGGTCACAAACTGTGCGGTGGCTCTTTCGTTGCCTGAGGCTCCACGAATCTGCGTCTCGGAGTTTGTGTTGTAGGCGAAGATCCCGCTGAAGAGATCCTTCTGCTTTTCCATCTCCCTGACAATAGGAGCGCTTACTCCGTAATTCGGTCCAAAGGGTCCGTGCTCATCGAAACCCACCGCCACGAGTTGCTCACTATGTGGCACAGGCAGTGGACGCAGCAGGAGCGCATTGATCAGCGAGAAGATTCCCATATTCGCGCCGAACCCCAGGGCCAGCGTGGCAATGGCAACGAATGTAAAACCGGGAGACTTGCCCAGCAGTCGGAACGAAAAGCTGAAGTCGCGCGCGAGGTTTTCAAGCGGCTGGAACTGCCACAGTTCGCGCAGGCGTTCATGCCAGCGTGATGGATTGCCGAAGGCTCTGCGCGCCGCCGTGGCAGCCTCCTCTTCGGTCGAGCCATTGCGCATGGCCTTCTCTCGTAGCATTGCCTGGTGGAAGGCAAGCTCTTCGGCCATCTCGCGATCCATCCGGCGGCGCATGAAGAGCGCTTTCAATCGAAGACGAAATTCGTGCCAACCAGCTCGCATCGCGATCCTCCGTTTATGAAGCCTGCATGACAAAGGCGACGGCCGCCGACAGGCGTGCCCAGCGCTGCGATTCCGCCTGCAGCCGCTTATTCCCCTCAACCGTCAACTGGTAGAACTTAGCCCGGCGATTATTCTCAGACGCGCCCCACTTCGACTGAAGCAGCCCCCGCAGCTCCAGCCGATGGAGCGCCGGATACAATGCGCCTTCCTCCACGCGCAGCACCTGCTGTGACGTTTGCTGAATCCACTCGGCTACACCATAACCATGCATGGGTCCGCGCAGCAGCGCTTTCAGCACCAGCATCTCCAGCGTGCCTTGAATGAGTTCTCCGGAATCGGTTTCTTTTCCCATAAGCCATTTATGGAAGAAGAGTAGACCGGGAGATAGCCTCTGTCAACAGCCATTTCATAGTGCGCCTCGACGGCTGAAGCCGCCTTCGCTTGCATGCTCGTTGCGCGCGGACTGAAAGCTCGTACCTACAGCAGAAAAAGCAGGCGGGGCCTTCAGGCCTTGAGGCCAGGTTTGAGTCAAGCTGCGATTACGGCGTCCAGGCAGTCAATCTGCACGAAGCGCCTGTACCGGCTCCACGCTTGCGGCGCGCTGCGCGGGAATCAGGCTTGCGATCAATGCACTGAGCAGTAGAGCGCTCGTTGCGATGATCAACGCAGTCAGATCGATCTCACCGACCTGATAGAGGCTTGAATGCAACATCCTGCCGGCCGCGAAAGATAACGCAAGCCCCAGCGCCAATCCGACCGCTACCTGCGCGAATGCGGAACGCAGCACCAGCAGGATGACGTGAAGGCGATTCGCACCTACAGCCATGCGCACCCCGATCTCTACCGTGCGCCGCGCCACCGCATATGCCATTACTCCATAGAGCCCGATCGAGGCCAGCAGAATGGCAAGCGCACCGAAGAGCGTGCTGAGTTCGGCAACCGTGCGTTGCTGGTCGTAATGCACATCGACCTGCTGCTGCAGAGGATGCATGTCGATGATGGCGAAGTTCGGATCGACCTCGGCAAATGCCTGCCGGATCTGCGGTTCGAGACGTCTCATGTCGCCGCTGATCCAGAGTTGCGCGCCATTGATGAAGTGCGCCCACTTCTCATTTTCCTTGAGCGCCGCGTCCGTATAGTCGATGCTCTGCGAAAGCGCACCGAAGACCATGGGCCCGGCGGGCAGAGCCGGGTCGGAGTACTTTGCATCGCGGGCCACGCCCACAATCTCGAAGCTATCGCTGTAGGCCGGCAACGCAAAGCCGAAGTGACGGCCGATGACGTTTCCCTCCGGAAAAAACCTGCGCACGAAGGCCTGATTCACCACTGCGACGTGGCGGGTGTCTTCTTTATCGGAAAGCAGGATCCCGCGGCCTTCGACAAGGGGCTGGCCAATGGTCTCGAAGTACTCCGGGCCAACACGGTTGTATTGCACCTGTAGCGAGGTGTCATTAGGGGGCACGCCTTCGCCCGGCTTGACCACCACATCCATCCAGCGCCCGAGCATCGGTGTATCGAGCGCCATGCTAGCGCTGCGGACTCCAGGCAAAGCCTCGAGGCGAATCTGCAATGCGCGATAAAGCCTGTTGAGATCGGCCACCGTGTACTTCGCAAGCGGCGGTTCGATCGTCACGATCTCACGATTCTTTGCGTCAAAGCCGAAGTCCTGGTTGCGGAGGTTGTAGATGCTGTGCGTAAGCATGCCAGCCATGGCCACCAGCGAAAGCGAAAGCGCCGTCTGCAACACCACCAAAGTCTTTTGCGGAAGCCCTGCGCCGCCACCCATCGTACGGCTGGCTCCGCGCATTGAGACCATCGGATCGGTGCGCGATGCCAGCCACGCAGGAACCATGCCCGCGATCAATCCGGTGATGATCGACAGCGCAAGACAGAAACCGAGCACCGGTAAAGATGGCGAGACGTGCACCGGAACCACCACAGCATGGCGGAAGGCTAATTGCACGATCAGCCCGGCGCCTGCCCACGCTATCGCCACCCCAAGCGCGCCGCCCATCACCGAAAGCAACAGGCTTTCGGTGAACGATTGCCGCAAGATCCTTCCCGAAGACGCACCCAGAGCGCGCTGTAGCGCCGTCTGAGGGCGCCGCGCCATGCCCCGCGCCAGCAGCAGGTTGGCAACATTTGCACAACCGATCAGCAGCACCGCCGCACAAATGGCCAATAGGATACGCAGGCTGCTACGATACGAATCCCGCATCTCACCGATTCCCTGCCCGCCCGGTCCGAGATGGATCATCTGCCGCGAAAGCTGATCCTTGAGCTGCGCCTGGAACTGCGGAGCCACCGCACCGTCGGTCGTGAGCCAGTGCTGCAAATCTGCGCTCAACCGTTCGGAAACGCCCGCCGTGGTTGCACCCGGCTTCAGCCGGCCGATCATCCGCAGCCAGGCCATCGACGGTACGTCGCTGTAAGGCGCTTCGGCATCGGTGAGGTATTCCGTCGAAAGCGGCACCCACAAGTCCATCGGATTGCTGGTGAGCGTGTCACCGAAGAAGCCGGGCGGAGCGATGCCCACAACGGTGAACGGAAACTGTTCAATCTGAAAGGTCGCACCGACGATCTTCGGATCGGCCCCGTAGTTCTGCTGCCAGGTGCGATAGCTCATGACTGCTACGGCCGGTGCGCCCCGCCTGTCGTCATCGGGTGTCAGCATGCGGCCCACGACGGCGTTTACACCGAGGGTTTGGAAGTAGTTCCCGCTTACATATTCGCCCATCAGCGCCCGCGCCTGGTCGCGGTCATGTCCATAGCGCACGCTCACAACGCCGGGCTGCGCCTGGAAGGCCGCTACCTGCTCGAACTCAGGCAGCGCCGACTGGGCCAGACGCTTGTAGAGCTTGAAGGAGTAGAGGTCCCAGTCTCCCTGCATGTTGTTCAGCAGGCAGCATGGTTTGCCTGTGCCAATTTGATAGAGGCGCGAAGGGTCAGCGACGGGCAGAGACTTCAACATCACTGCGTCGATCAGCGAAAAAATAGCCGTGCAGGCCCCAATGCCCAATCCAAGCGTGAGCACCACCGTTGCTGTAAACATGGGCGCAAGCTTCAGCTGGCGCAGGGCGTGGCGAAGATCCAGCAGAAACGTCATCGGAGAGCCTTCCGCGGTTACAGGAATATTTCTTTATACCGCTCGTGTCTGACGGCTCCAAGCGGAATCAGTGCCGCGTGAGCGCGCGAATCATCTCCTCCGCGTCTGGATACTGCCCGGCCAGCGGCTCATAGTGGCCGGTCTCGTAGTCGGTGTAGTCGAAGCCGGGACTCACCGTGCATCCCAGCAGTGCGACCGAACCACCAGGCATGAGCCGCGAGCCCTGCCAAACATGCTTCGGCACGATCAACTGCGGATGCTGCCCCGCAGCGAGATCATTGCCCAGCACGAGCGTTCGCGAAGATCCATCAGGCAGCAGCTGCAACATCTCGATCGGATCACCGACGTAGAAGTGAAAAATCTCATCGGAAGCGAGACGGTGCATCTCGGAGAACGTACCCGGTTCGAGCAGGTAGTAGATGCACGTTCCCGCATAGCGTTCACCTTGATAGCGGGACGGCAATGCAGACTGCGGAATCGCTTCCTCCGCGCGCCATGTCTGCAGAAATGAACCACCCTCACAGGGGTGCGGCTCGAGCTTGAGGTACTTCTTGATCTCGTCAGCGGTCACGAGGCCATCATAACTTGGGAACCCTGCCACCTGCCCGGTGTCTATTCAAGCAGTTGTCTCGCTCTCTCTACCTCATTCGTGGAGAGAAAACATGTTCGAAGCAAGTCTCGTTGAGTCGACTGGCCGGATACGCACCAACAGCAGGCGGCTCGCCGCCGTTTCCTTCGTCATGCAGGCCGCCGTGCTGGCGGCCCTGATCGCGTGGCCAATTCTGCATCCCGCAACCTTGCCGCGGTACAACGTCGTGTCGTTTCTCGCGCCGCCTTACTCGCCGCCCGCCACGCACATACAGAAAGCCACGCCTGCCAGCAGCGCCGCGCGGCCGATGTTCAGTCTTCTACAGAGTGCACGCCAGATCATTCACCCAGCATCGGCGGACCAGCAACAGGCGCAGGGTGCTCCCGAAGCAATTGGCTTAGTCGACGGTGCAATCGGCGGATCGGTGCCGGGAGCAATCCTTGGCATGGCGCAACCCGCAATGCCGCACGTCGCCGCAGCGGCTCCTGCGAAATCCGGGCCAGCACGCGTCTCTTCCGGTGTTGCAGCCGGACGGCTACTTACCCCAATCACTCCGCAGTATCCGGCGATTGCCCGGCAGGCGCATGTGCAGGGCACGGTCGTAGTGCATGCACTCATCTCGAAATCGGGCCAGGTGGTAGATGCGCAGGTAGTCAGCGGACCGCCGATGCTGGCGCAGGCGGCTCTTTCCGCAGTAGCCCAGGCGAGATATCGCCCTTATCTGCTCAACGGCGAGCCTGTAGAAGTGGAGACGACAATCAACCTGGTATTTCAACTCAGCGAATAGCCAGTGGCGATGCGACTCCAAGCCCTGAAAGGGGGCCGTCCGGTGCGGCCGGGCGGCTTCCGCGTCAGGCGAAGACTACTCCGCCACGTCCTGGCAAAATCGAGTTTCGCAATCTGAAATGATTCGGGTCAAAGCTTATATCCGTTGTGTATTATGTTCCGATGAATTTGGTCCTTTACTCCGCTGTATGGTGCAGAGATTGCCGTGAGGCCAAGCGATTTCTCGAGAAACACCGTATCCCTTACACAGAAATCGATATAGAGGAAACCCCTGCCGCAGCCGCCGAGGTGTTGGCACACGTGGGCAAACGGGCAATCCCGCAGTTCGTCATAGATGGGGAGTGGGTCCAGCCCTACCGGCCCGGTGAAGGCTTTCTCTACGAAGAGATGGCGATCCGGCTGGGTGTACTGAAGTAGCGCTGCCGTTATTCGGCAGATTCGGCTGCTGCTTCGGCGGCCTCGTCATCGCCGGGATCGGCGAGAACTGCGCGCGCGTCAACCTCGTCGGCCGCGCTAACCTGCAGCTGCAACGAACCCAGTCCCGGCTCGAGGATCGCTGCATTTTCTCCGGATAGAAATGTCTCGATTCCTGCCGACTGCAGCCGCAGCCGGGCCATCTCTGCTTCCAGCGGTTCAGTGAAACGGGCAATCGTTACGACATCGGGCAAAGGCTGATTTTGGGTACTCATCACTCGATTAAGATGCGCAACCGGTAAAATGGTGGTTTGTAGTCGAAGGAGGAGTCAGGCTTGATCGCACGTTATACGCGCCCGCAGATGGGCAGCATCTGGAGCGAAGAGAACAAGTACCGCATGTGGCTGGAGGTCGAGGCCACGGCCAGCGAAACGCTCGCAGAGGACGGCATTGTCCCTGCCGAGGCCGCAAAGGCCATTCGCGAAAAGGGCAAGATCGACGTGGCCCGCATCACCGCCATCGAGGCCGAGGTCAAGCACGACATCATCGCCTTTACCACCGCCGTTGCCGAGCACGTCGGTCCGGAGTCGCGCTGGCTGCACTACGGCCTGACCTCTACCGATGTGGTGGACACCGCTCAGGCGCTCCAGCTCAAGTCCGCTTCCGCGATCATTCGCGAAGATCTCGTGCAGCTCATCGAAGCCCTGAAGAAGCGCGCACTCGAGTTCCAGCACACGCCCATCATCGGTCGCACCCACGGCATGCACGCCGAGCCGACCACCTTCGGGCTGAAGCTGCTGAACTGGTACGCCGAGATGCGCCGCAACCTGGTCCGCTTCGACGCTGCTGCTGAGCAGATCCGCATCGGCAAGCTTTCGGGCGCCGTCGGCACCTTTGGCCATCTGAAGCCGGAACATGAAGAGCGCATCGTAGCCAAGCTCGGCCTTGAGCCCGCGCCGGTTGCGACGCAGGTCGTTCAGCGCGACCGCCACGCTCACTACATTTCCACGCTCGCAATCATCACCGCAACACTCGATAAGATTGCGACCGAGATCCGTCACCTGCAGCGTACCGAGGTACGCGAGGCGGAAGAATTCTTCTCGGAGAAGCAGAAGGGCTCGTCGGCTATGCCGCACAAGCGTAATCCCATCACCTGCGAGCAGATCAGCGGTCTTGCGCGCGTCGTCCGTGCCAATGCGCAGACTGCCTATGAGAATGTGGCCCTGTGGCATGAGCGCGATATCTCGCACTCATCCGCTGAACGCGTGATCTTCCCCGACTCGACCATCCTGACCGACTACCTGCTTGCCAAGACGACCAACCTGATCGAGAAACTGGTTGTCTATCCGAAGCGGATGATGAAGAACCTCGAAAGCACCGGCGGCCTCATCTTCAGCGGACAGCTCCTGCTCGATCTCGCCGAAGCTGGAATGCTGCGAGAAGACGCCTACAGGCTGGTACAAAAGCATGCGATGAATGCATGGCAGAACGATCTTGTCTTCAAGGATCTCGTTGCCCAGGAGCCGGAGATTACGAGCAAGCTCAGCGCAGAGAAGCTCGCCAGGACCTTCGACCTGCATCGTCAGCTCAAGAATGTCGACGCCATCTTTGCCCGCGTCCTGAAGGAAGCTTAGAAGAATAAACTGCCTGTGGCTGGAAGCAATGATCTGCCGCTAACAGCCACAGCACCTCCGTTGGTCACCTTCCCCCGCTTCCCTTCGTGGCCTCGTTAGCCACTTTCTGCCTGTAGGCATTTCTGATTGCGAGAACATCACTGCAGACCAGGTCCAACTGCCGGGGATTTTCAACCGCGTTATAGTTTCTGCCTGACGAAAAGTCTGGAACCTGAGGTCCAACCTTATCGCGAAATGCAACGAGACGCGGTTCAAGTTTTTCGTGGTATTCATCGAGTTTATTGTTATCCGACGGGCTCACCTCCGCATGGCGATCCGGCCGTGGGCTGTTGTTCAGTTCGGCGAGCAACGCGTGGTTCCAATCCTGTGAAAAGGCGATGCAGTCCGTCCAGGCTTTTTGTGCCGCGGCCACAAGTGCCGTATCGACCGGCCTGCCGCTTCGCTGCTGCTGAGTCTGATATTGACGCGCCAGTGAAAAGACCCGCAAGCCGAACTGGCTGGCTTCCATGGCCGAGGTTGGCTGGGTGAAGTCGGGGCTTGCAGGAGCATCGGGCATCGCTGCATGCAGCCGGTTGCTCAAGGCCGTGAGTCTCGGAGCATATTGCTCCCGGAAAATCTCGGCCTCTCTCTGGTTCGTGTCGGTGCCCGGCCTCGGCAGCTGCTGTCTGCTTTGTCTGGAGGCTTCCGATGAATCCATCCGGTTTGAAACCCACTCCAGCGAAAAGCTTGAGCAGGCATTCACTACCGCGTCCGCCTCTTCCAGGTTGGAGCGCTCCGCCGGGGTCGCCATGGCAAAGGGATTCAGCGCCGCCCCGACACTGCCCAGTTGCTCGTGAATCTCGTCGAGCTTCGAGTTTACCTGGCTCAGGTCCATCTTCTCAGCGAGGATCTTGTTCATCAGCGCGATCATCTGATTAGCCTTCGCCGCGGACATGCCGGTGCAGCTAATGCTGACCTGGTTGTTACTGCCTGCAATCGCCGGGCTGCACGTGCCTGTCGTATGCGCGGTTGATGTGGTTTGGCAAAGCATGAACGGGGCAAGCGAGATGAAAAATAGAGCAAACGGCATTCCACGACGCTTCATTGTTGCCTCGACTTACGCTTCGGTTTCGGCTGATCGTCCGGATTCGCGTTATAGGTGACGGTATTGCCTGATCCTGCCACGGCCGGCGCAAAATCCCCGCTGCTGTGCGACTCATTTTTCACCGGCCCTGCAGTTGGAGTGGCCGGGGCGGTTGCAGCAGGTAAGCCGCGCCACGTCGCATACGTTCCTGCTGCAACAAGAATCGTCGTGGCAATGAGCATCGTGTTCCACTTCACATGTTTCTTGTTCTTGTAACCAACGCAGTAGCCAAGTGTGTAGATCACACCTGCCGCGATGACACACCATATTGCGATTCGAAAATGGCTGGAGGTGAAGAATCCACCGACGGTTACAAAAAATGCTGCCAGGGCCTGAATCGGCTTTGCCATGCCCTGCGGAAAGCCCATGAATCCTGATCCCAACTCCTCGACCAAACCTGCACCCCCGTTATGCCGAACAGAGCAACCCATATGAAACGGTTAATACCCTCCGCGGCAAGGGAAAAAACGCGGACAACGGTCTTTGCCATCGCATCGAAATCCCGCCCGGTCAATTTGCAGCATGCGATATTCTTAAGCCGTATGCGTTATGCGTCTGGATGTCTCGTGTTGCTTTCTTTGCTGACCACGGCTGCGCCGGCGCAGCAGAATATCGCTGTGCCATCCGCCTGCACGCAGAGTGTGAACAGCAAGCTGGGCGGCCTTTTGTCGTCGCAGACGACGCAGGACACGGACAACGTCATGGTCTGCGGCGTGACCGTCTCTGCCTCACGCACGCAGCGCGGCGGTCGCCACGGCGATCATGAAATCCTGCCGCTGCGCGTGACTATGCCCGGCGGAAACGTACAACTTGTCGAGGTCGTCATCAATGACGATCTCGACGGCAGGGTTACAGCGCCGGCTAACGTCCAGGTCTATGCCTACGGCCAGGCGTTCTTCCCCACTCGCGGACGCTTCGTAGCCGGCATCCATGACGTACACTGCTCCACGCACCGCGGGGCCGACAATGGATGGGTCGTTGTCAACGGCGTGAAACATCCTTCGACCTGCAACCGTTAAATTCTTCTTCAGCAAACATAATTTGCTCCCGCCTCTTCTCCAGCAGATGTTATAAGTTGAGCAACCCCATTACTTTGCGGCATTTTTCCCTCATCGATTTGCTTTGGACCAGTAAAGACTTCCATAAGAACCGGTTTGTGCGCAGCGGTGGATGAACAGCGGACGCGTACTGTCCAGGAGGCTCTCTTTTGATCGATTTTTCGCCCAGTACGATTGCAGCACTGGTCATCGCCGCCAGTTTTGCAGCGGGTTTGAACGTTTACGCCACCATGCTGACGCTGGGGCTATTGGCACGCGCTCACTGGATCGAACTGCCGCCCGGGCTGGACCCTCTCACCCGCTGGTGGATCGTCTGCATCAGCGGATGTCTGTTCGGGCTGGAGTTCATTGCGGACAAGGTTCCGGGGCTCGATCTGATCTGGAACGGTCTGCAGACTTTTGTGCGTATTCCTGCAGCCGCACTCATGGCCTATCATGCCTCGGCGCAGCTCTCGCCAAAGATGCAGCTGATCGCCACCATCGGCGGCGCAGCAATTGCAGCACTCTCACACAGCTCGAAGACGGCAGTGCGCGCCGCGGTCACGCCCAGCCCGGAGCCATTCTCGAATATGTCCCTGAGTGCAGGCGAGGACATACTGGTCATCTTCATGATGTGGCTGGTCACCAAGCACCCGTGGGCGTCAGCAAGCATCGGTATTGCCTTCATGGCGCTCGCGCTCATTTCAGCGCGCTGGCTGTACGTGATTGTCCGCAGGGCCTTCAACCAGCCGCATCGCCGCCAGCAAAGTAATCTCGTACGCGACTAGACCCGCTTCGACAAGACGATGCCCTCGCTTCTAGGATGGATAAAGCGAGGGCTTTTCGTTTTTGAACCTGACAGTAGCCATGACCGGCGCCAGCGGCGCCATCTTCGGCAAGCTTCTGCTTGCGACGCTTGATACCGACGAGCGCGTCGAACGAGTTCATTTCATCGCCACGGAAAGCGCACTGCGCGTGCTGGCCGAAGAGATGCAACTGAGCGGGCGCAATGGGCTGATTGAAAAGCTTCTTGGGCATGCGTCCGGCAAGATCACGCAGCATGTCGAGAATGACATCGGCGCCTCGATTGCAAGCGGCAGCTATCCCAGCAGTGGCATGATCGTTCTTCCCTGCAGCATGGGAACGCTCGCCTCCATTGCCAACGGCCTCGCGCAGAACCTGATCGAACGCGCCGCCGACGTCTGCCTCAAGGAGCGCCGTCCGCTCATCTTATGTGTGCGGGAAACCCCCTTCAATCGCATTCACCTGCGCAACATGACGCTTGCCGCAGAGGCCGGAGCAACTATCTTCCCGGTGATTCCCTCGTTTTACAACCATCCCGTCGATTCGAACGAGATGGCGCGGCAGTTTGTCTTCCGGGTGCTGGCCCACATTGGACTGAGGCAGAGTGAGGCTTATGTCTGGGAAGGCTGAGCGGCAGCCATCGCAAAGGCCTTGCGGATGACCTCGCGGGTAAACGGCAGTACGTTGTCGAGCTCGTTGGGCGAGGCCCAGCGAGCGGCAGCGGCGTCGCTTGCGCAGCAGAGCGCTCCGCCGGTCACCCGGCACAGATAATCGATCAGCACGTAGTGGTAGCGTACCCGGCCGTCTTCATCCCTAGCGATGCGATCCAGAACTTCTACGATAGCCACCGGCTCAACGAGCAGTCCGGTTTCTTCGAGCACCTCACGGCGAATGCCTTCTTCCAGGGTTTCACCGGTTTCGAGCGCACCGCCCGGCAGCGACCACTCCCCTTTTAGCGGTTCCTGGCCGCGCTCAATCAGCAAAACCTGGTTCTGGTGAAGGACCACAGCGCCGACTCCGACGATGGGACGCTGCGGATATTCGCGACTCGCACCCGGGATCGCGTCAGAGCCGGAGAGGCTTGCCATACTCGCCGTCAAAGACCGTCTGCGACATGCTGAAACGGCCACCGTAAAACTTGTCTTCCCCATTGCGGTAGCCGACCGCAAGCAGCGCCGCAACCTGGTAGCTGAGCGGCAGCTTGAGCACCTCGTGCACTTTGCCCTGCTCGAAGCCTTCCATGGGAGCGGTATCGTAGCCGAGCACCTCCGCCATCAGCATCATGCTGGTAAAAGCCAGCATCACCTGCTTGAAGAGCCATGCTGTAGGGTTGGGAAGATTGGAAAGATAATTGGCGATCACGGTGCGAGCCTGCTCGGCGTAATTCTCAGGCATACCGCCTTCGCGACCCATGCGCAACGACTCATCGAGGTCACCATTGCGCCAGCCGTCGATATCGCCGCATGCGACGATCACCACGGAAGCTTCTTCGACCTTGGGCTGATTGAAGCTGGCCGCACGCAGACGGCGGCGCTGTTCGGGATTACGGACGACCACAAAACGCCAGGGCTGCAGGTTGTAGCTGCTTGGCGCGTGCAGGCCGGCGTCGAGGATTCGCTTCAGATCTTCATCTGGAACCGGGGCACCATTGAAGCTGGGAGAAGCGCGGCGTTGTTCGATGGCCAGCGACAGCGGCTTTTCCGTGCGATTCGACATGCGGGCAGCGTCTCCTTTTAAAGATAATCGGATGAAACAAGAATGGTTAGTTGGATGTTTCGAAATCGATTCGCGTCAGTGTATCTGATCCATCGGCAATTCTATGGCATACGGATTCTGTCCCGGAGCCTGGGCGTAAACCCACAGTCCATGGAAGCCATTCCGAAGCTCCGGATACTGAGCAATAAGCGATTTCATCAGGTCAATAATTTGAGTATGTGTAGCTGCAGGATCGGAAACACTTGAAGCCTGGTACTCGACGACCAGGTCGAGGTTTCCCGCAAACTCGGCTGTACGCATGCCGGTGATGTTGTATACGCTGCTGCCGCCCTTGAGAGCCATGGGAGTATTCGAGGAGAGTCCAGTGACAGGCATCGACGCCGGCAGAGACGACTGGGCCTCTTTCTGCAGCTTCTCCAGGTTCGGGCTGGAAATAAAATTGACTGGAGTAGAGAGGAAGAGCGCCGTCTGATAGTAGAAGTAGGCGTTCCATCCCTCCTTGCGGCTTGCGTAATCGCGGGCCCTTGTCCAGTACCAGACCCCGTCCTGTCCGCCCATGGTCAGTGGACGGTAGAAAAACCCTCCGAGCTTCCATTCATGCGACTCAGCAGGATCGTTCTGGAGAAGAAACGTCAACTGCTGCGGCGACGGCGTACCCGTGGCATGCGCCAGCGCCAACACATAATTCCCGGGCGGCAGCTGCGGAATGACGATCGTAACCACCCGCGAAGACTCCGGAGGCGCACAGAAAAACTGTGCCTCATCCTGACCGGCAGGCAGATCGGTTGCCTTCAGGTTGTAGACCGCCTCAAATGTCAGGGTCGAGCCCCTCAGTTGCGGAGAAACGGCCTTGATGCTCGCAGCCATGCCATCGAACTGCGCGGCCACAGCGGCGATAGTCTGTGAACGGACTCCGGCAACATCCCCGGCCCGGATGCGTGACGCCAGGGTAGTGACTGCATTGATGTAGGTGTTGCGGTCGCCGGCAGGAATCTGGCTGGTGGTGACGCAGGAGACGGCATGCGCCATCATCGGCATCGCGGCGACCGCCAGGATGGCAGCCAGCCACCTGCGGATACGGAGCTTGGGATCGTGGGCCAGTTGGAAGATTCCTCCGCCGGTCTGCTTTCTGGAGTTTTCGATGGGGGAAAAGGAAAACTCGCGAGCGATTGCGAACCACTGCTAGTCTAGTACATAGAAAGCGGAACGAGGCGCAAGCCGAAAGCAATGAAGAAGATGAATTTCCATTTCGGAAATGTCACCGGCCGGATGCTCCTGATCGGCACGGCCTCGCTGTTTACCGCTTCCCTTTGTGCGCAGCCCCAGCAACCGGCAGGCTCCGCCGCGGCCCAGCAGCCGGCCGCAAACGCTCCGCACCACCGGCACCACGCAAAGCCTGTCGCAGCGACACCCAAGCCGGAAGAGCCACCTGTTCCGAAGGTTCTGCCGTCGCTATTCGATCAGCCGGCGCAACCGGCCACAATTTCGCTGAGCAACGGAACTCTGACGATTCATGCAGACAATTCCAGCCTGACCGCCATCCTTCAGCAGGTTTCGACCACCAGCGGCATGCACATCGAGGGGCTTTCGCGCGATCAGCGTATCTTCGGCGTCTATGGACCCGGCGATCCGCATGCCGTTATCTCGTCGCTGCTCAATGGCTCAGGCTATAACATCGTGATGCTCGGCCAGACGGCCGACGGCGCGCCTCGACAACTGACACTGACTCCGAGAAATGCCGCTCCTGCAGGCGCAGCATCCCGCCCCATGAACTCCGCAGCGGCAAACGCTGACGAAGATGCGGGCGACGAGGATACACAGCCACAGCAGCCCGAGCCTGCTCCCGAGCAGCCGCAGCCGGCCTCCGAGCGCCCCACTCCGAATTCGGTACGCACTCCTCAGCAGATGATGCAGGAGCTGCAACAGATGCGTCAGCAGCAGATGCAACAGCAACAACAACAACAACAGCAGACTCCCGACAACGCAGCGCCGCCCCAGTAACGGCTTTTTAAGCAACTGGTCATACCTTTGCGGTATGATCTCCTCCAGACTTTGGAGGTTCCATGCGTAAGCTGGCTCTATTCGTAGCACTGTGCGCTGCCGGTGTTTCGTCCGCAGCGGTAAAAAACATCTACGACTTCACCATTAAATCCATCGACGGCAAACCGGTCAGCCTGCACGAGTATCACGGCAAGGTTGTCATGATCGTCAACGTAGCCAGCAAGTGCGGATTCACTCCGCAGTACGCCGGTCTTGAATCGCTGTATGAGAAGTACAAGGATCGCGGCCTCGTGATCGTCGGCGTCCCGGCAAACAACTTTGCCCAGCAGGAGCCGGGCACCGATGCGGAAATCAAGAAGTTCTGCTCGAACAAATACAACGTCTCCTTCCCGATGATGCACAAGGTCTCGGTGCTCGGACCTGACCAGGCGCCGCTTTACGCCTTCCTGACTGACAAGTCGACCGATCCCGCTTTTGCCGGTGACATCAAGTGGAATTTCACCAAGTTCCTTTTCGACCGCAACGGCACGCCGGTCGCCCGCTTTGAACCGAAGACCACGCCCGATTCACCGGAAGTGACCTCGGCAGTGGAAGCCGCGCTCAGCAAGTAGCCGAATTCCCTTCCTATCGAGAAGGCGTTCACTGTAAAAACTTAAAGGCCGCAAAGTCTCACGGACTTTGCGGCCCTTGCCTGAAGCGCACGATCTTCTCTGTGATTCGAAGATCTACCGGTGGAGCAATCCACCCAGTGCGTTGCCAAGTGGATTCGAGGGAATCGACTTCCCCTGCGACTTAGCCGCGCCGCCGATCAGCTTGCCCATGTTTGCGCTGAAGGTCGGATTGGAGGTCGTTCCTGCAATCGTAACCGGGATGCCGTTCTTGATTGTCTGGCTCACACCTCCGCCGAGAACGCCAGAGAGCAGCCCCATTGCCTGTCCCGCAACCGATCCCTGCGCGGTGGAGAGCTTCACCACCAACTGATAATTCAGCGCGTTGGAGGGACTGATCGACCCATTACCCGACGCTGACCCCAGTCCGGCGATCACGACATTCAGATTGTTTGTCTGCGTGCCTTCCGGCCCGTAGCGCAGGTTGGTCGTCAGCGACTGGATGGTCGTGTTCGAACCAGTTTTAGCCCCGGTCATCGTCTGAATGCTGGAGAGTTTCTGACCCAGGTCGAAGCCGGCGAGCTGCGTATTGGCGATCTGCACCGGCCCGGTGATCGTTGGAGTCTTGGTGGGGCCGGCAATATTCAGATTGGTAGAGATTATTCCGCCCTGCACGCGGGCTCCCGGAGGCAGCTGCACACCCAGCGACGGCAGGAAGGCGGTAAGGTCATCGATCGGCATGTTCTGCCCGTTTACCGTCATCTGGGTGGTCGTAGTGTTCCCCTTCGTCTGATAGGTACCGTTCGCCGCAAGGACCGCACGGCCGATCTGCACATTCGCGCTATCGATCTTTCCGGAAAGCGAACGCAGATCCTGGTCGACCGCAAAGGTCGCATCGAGAGGCTGCGCAGAAACCGTACCGTTCTTCGCCAGCTTGAGCTGCGTCAGGTGCGCCTTGCCATTCGCGTTGGCGGTTTGCCCGTTCGAGGTCAACTTCATGTCGAGGTCGGCAACTCCGGCGATGCCCTGGTCGGCCTCGACAAATCCTGCTGCGACTAGGTCCGCGTGCTTAAGGGAGATCTGCGCTGTTAATGGAGTCAGCGAGGCGTCCTGCTGATTGATCGGTCCGGCGTTGCCGGTTACGTTGACACTGCCTCCCGCAGGCAGCTTCCCGCTCAGGCTGAACGGAAACGCCTTCTCAAACGAGAAGTTCTGCACATCCATGTCGAGGTTCTCGTACACATGCGGGCTGCCCTGCTGGGGCTTGCTGCCCACGGTCACCGTTCCATCATTGATATCGACTTTGCCTACGGTGAGGTTGGGAATCATGCTGTTGGTCTCTGCGGTCGGCGCCTTGCGCTTGCCAGTGCTGCCAATACTCGAGTAGTTCCACACGCCGTTGTCGCCGCGGATCAGCGTGATCTTCGGGGAATCGATAGTGAAGCCTGTGATGTGGAGTTCGCGATGAAAGAGCAGCGGGGCTACTTCTACACCGATCTTCACATCCTTCGCGGTGAGAAACGGATCGCTGCTGAAAGCAGGATCATCGGCAATCGCAGGGCTCTCGGCAAGCAGATTGCCGGTGAAGAGCGAGAAATCCAGATGCCCGAGCGTTACCTGCCTGCCGAGTGAATCCGACAGCGTCGCTTCGATGCGTCCGCGGTAGGTATCGGCATTGAGCAGGTGCTGGACAATCAGGAAGACGACGAGCAGCACAACGACGATGGCGCCGGCGATCACAAGACCGCGCTTTCTTTTATCCATTAGGTCCTCTCCGATCAGGGAAACTTCGTGAAAATCTGATGACCACAACTTCTGGCGACTCCATTATGGATTGCTTCGATCGCCCAGAGGATGCATTCCCTGCAGTGTTAACGATAGAGTTAGCTATCAGGCAAACAAAATTGGAGGAGCAATGCCAGAAAATTCAGGAGCGACGCGACGAGAGTTCATGCAGGGAAGCGTTGCTGTCGCCGGGACAGTGCTGGCTTCATCGCTGGGGCGCAAGGCTGCGGCAGAACCCGCGGGGAAACGTCCAAACCTTGTCTTCTTTCTTGGAGAAGGACAGCGCGCCGACGCGCTCTCGATTGCAGGTAATCCGATCGTCAAGACGCCGAACCAGGATCGCATCGGCAAAGAAGGCATGCGCTTTACAAACGCCTTCTGCACGAATGCGCTCTGCGCCCCGGCCCGCGCAGCTGTACTGACAGGCATGTATTCGCGCTCGACGGGCGCGCTTGACAACAAGATGATGGACCAGCCGCTGCCCAGCGACATTCCGCTCTTTACCGACCTGCTGAAACAGGCCGGATACGAGATCGCCATCCTCGGCAAGGTTCATATTCGCAACGGCGTGGAAGAGCGCAACTGGGATTATTACTTCGGCCACAACGACCCTGCCAACAACTACGCAAATCCGTTGTTCAAGGAAGGCCGCAAGGGGCAGGTAGGGCCGGAGAAGCAGTATTTCGGCGTCTATCCGGATGACCTGACGGTCGATCGTGCGATTGCATGGCTCGAAGAGGAGCGCGGCGACAAGCCATTCTGCCTGCTGGTCTGGTTCGTCGCGCCGCATGAGCCGTTCTTCCGGCCTCGCCGCCATTTCGATCTCTATCGCAACGGCACCATCATTCCCAAACCCGATACCTTTGACGATGATCTAAAGGGATATCCCGGCAAGCCCAAGGGCTTCGTCGACGCTCACAACAAGGTCGGCACCACGCCCAGCCACGTTGCCTGCGGCTCGCTCGAAGGCATCGCCAAGGACTACTATGCCGGAGTAGTCGCTACCGACGACAATGTGGGACGCATCCTGGAATATCTCGAAAAGAAAAACATCCTCGACGACACCGCCATTGTCCACGGTTCCGACCATGGATACTTCCTTGGTGAGTGGAGGCTCTTCGATAAACGCCTGATGCACGAGCCCTCGATCCGTGTGCCGCTGATGATCCGCTACCCGAAGCGTATCCCTGCGGGCACGGTGCGCGATGAAATGGTGCTCGACACTGACCTTGCTCCGACCTTCCTCGACCTTGCCGGCATTCCCGTGCCCAGCCACATGCAGGGTAAGAGCATTCTGCCCCTGGCGAAGCAGGAGGATGCCACCTTTCGCAAGGAATGGTTCTACGAATACTTCGAGTGGCCGAACCCTGAGGCTGTGCGCCCGCACCGCGGCATTCGCACCGAGCGCTACAAGCTGATCCACTACACCATGGAGCCGCAGGAGTACGAGATGTACGATCTTCAGAGTGACCCCGGCGAGACCAGCAATCTCTACGGCAAGCCCGAACACCATGCCCTGCAAAGCGATCTGTGGGCGCGCATGGAAAAGCTGCAGGCAGGCATTCCGAAACGCGGCGCTTAGTTTTCCTGTCCTGAACGGAGTACCAGTTCCCACTCCGTTCGGGATGAAGAAAAGTTGGTTACATGAGCGACTACAACTGGATTACAGATTTCGTTCGTGAAGGTTATGTTCACTTCCCTGGCCTGATCGATACGCAGACCATCGCCGCCGCGCGCGCGGTGATCGATACCGACCTGGCCGCGAATTACGATCCGGCGCGAAAGCCCGAGTACGACTCCCGCAGCTTCTGCCCGGATGTGCTTGGCACGCCGCCTATCGTTGCTCTGAACGAGCACCCCGGCGTACGCGCGAAGATTGCGGCGCTGCTCGATCTCGACAATATCGCTTTCGATACCCACGGGCAGGTTGCCATTCGCCAGGCACATAATACCGGCCAGAACTTTCCGCCCCATCCCCACATCGACGGCTTCCCGGCCCCGCACAACGGCGTCGAAGCCAACCATATCCAGCCTTTTGCTTTATTGGCCGGTGTGTTTCTCTCCGAGGTGAACCGCGAGTTCGCGGGCAACTTCACGGTGTGGCCCGGCTCACATTACCTGTACGAGAAGCACTTCCGCGAACGCGGCGCCCTTGCGCCCAAGGAAGGCATGCCCGAGCTTTCGCTGGGCCAGCCAAGGCAGCTTATGGGCTCACCTGGAGACGTGGTGCTTTGCCACTACCAGCTAGGGCATTCCGCTGCCGTCAACACCTCGGACCATGATCGTTACGCGGTATTCTTCCGGAACAATCACAAAGACCTGTCCGACTGGGAGTCGCCGGATCGCTCCGAGGCCGTGATGAGGCATCTCGCGAATCTGTGGGATGGCTGGAAGGTTGATTCCGGACGATGCTAAGAGTCGTAGTCCTGCGCGTGGACACGGAAGCGCAGCCAGGATAGCAGGCCGAAAAGGCCTCCGATCAGCACGCAGTAAAGTATCGAAAGCTCGCGGGAAACCACCTCGGCAGCTGGATTATCTCCAGTAGGGTCAAGGATTGATCCGGAGAGATAAGCCACCGTCGTTCCACGAAAGACCAGCCGCGAAACGGATGCGCCGCGCTGGCTAACCTGCTCCGCCAACGCATCCGAGGCGATGACCTCTTCGGTCGAGCCATCCGGCGCCTGGACATCCATCGCGAAGTAAGGGCCACCCCGGCCCAGCCTGCGTTGCAGGTCACCGACGACTTGCACCGGCTCGATCCTGCAGGCCCCCGCTGCAACCTGCTCTACACCCGAAGGGTGGCAGGATGCATCCCGATCGAACTGGCGGCGCGTGACCATCTCCGCAGGCAGACGGACAGCGTTGTAGACCGCGCCTGCGGTGGCCGAGCCAATAAGAAGGGCCAGAAACATCCTGCCGCCCCGATGCAATCGAGTTGGGGGGCTTCCTGGCATTAGTTGAGGGAAAGCTGGAACTCGATGATCTTCTTCAGTTCGTCGTAAGGAAGCTGGTTGCTTGTTACGCCGCTCAGCGGCACCTGGCGGCCGTTTACGAAGAGGGTCGGCGTCTCGTTCACGTTCATGTCTTCGGCCAGCTTGACCGAATCATCGACGGCCTTCTTCGCAGCGGCCGTGTAAGAGCATGAACCGATCTTCGCTGGGTCGAGCCCCGCGGCAGTCGCTGCATCGCCGAGCGTCACATCTGAGCTTTGCGGAGTCAGATTTTCCTGATTCGTAAAGACGGCGTCAGCAAACTTGAAGAAGGCATCGTTACCACCCTGCTGAGCAGCACATACGCTGTATGCCGCAGCCTTGTACGCCTCGGAGTGGATGGTGGTAAGCGGGAAATTCTGGAAGACAAAGTGGACATTCGGGAAGTCGGCTTCGAGGCGCGCAATGACCGGCTGCGCAGCCTTGCAGTGCGGGCACTGGAAGTCGGCAAACTCCACCATCTCGTTCTTCTTATCGGCACTGCCCTTGCTCGGGCCATTTGCCCGCTGCTCCAGCATGCGGCGCGGCTCGTCAAATGGATGATCGCCAAAATTCAGCATCGAGAGATCATTCGAGATAAGGTGCTTGCCATCGGGAGTGACGAGGAAGGTCACCGGGGCAATCTGCTGAGGATTCGACTTCTGAGCGACGAGAATAGTGACCTTGCTGACGCCAGCCGCCGGGGTGGTCTGGATGGCCTGGACCTGCCAGATGCGGTCCTCATCATAGCCCCAGGAGAGTTTAAGAAAAGCTTCCACAGTCGCCTTGGAAGGTGCAGTGGCTGTGAAGTTTTTCGGATCGGCGGGCGGGAAACCGCTAGCGGCAGCAGTGTTCTGCGCAAGGGCTAAGACGGAAGGCGAAAGCGCGAGCAAAAGGGATCCGGCAATCTTCAGAGCAGAGCGACGTGCGAGCATTTGTATTCAATCCAGAGATAAATGTAATTTCTACAGAAACTTAAGGGCTAAACCTGAACCTTTACTGCAATCGGGAAGCGGCGTCCCATGCCGAAGGCCTTTGCCGTAACTTTCAGGACCGGCGCTGCCTGCTGGCGTTTGTATTCGCTGCGTTCGACCAGTTTGACGATGCGACGAACCAGTTCGATATCGACCGTCTGCGAAGAGGCGATGAACTCGGCTGACTCATACCGCTCCACGTATGCCTCAAGGATCGGGTCCAGAACATCATACGGGGGTAGAGAGTCCGTGTCTTTCTGGTCGGGGCGCAACTCCGCGCTGGGCGGCTTGTCGAGGATGGCGTTGGGAATGACTTCGCGCTCGCGGTTGAGGTGATGACAAATGGCGTAGACCTGCGTCTTCGGCACGTCGCCGATGACGGCAAGGGCCCCCACCATGTCGCCGTAGAGCGTGCAGTATCCGGTTGCCATCTCGCTCTTGTTGCCGGTAGTCAGCACCAGCGAGTTGAACTTGTTGGACAGCGCCATCAGCAGGTTGCCGCGAATACGCGACTGGATGTTCTCTTCCGCAATGTTTGGCTCAAGGCCTTTGAAGAAGGGGTCTAACGATTTCTGGAACTGCTCAAACAGCCCTGAGATCGCAATCGTTTCGAAACGGATGCCAAGATTCTCCGCCAGGTGCCGGCTATCGTCGATAGAGCCCTGTGAGGAATAAGGACTGGGCATGCCAATCGCTGTCACATTCTCTGCGCCCAGCGCTTCCACGGCGATTGCCGCAACCAGCGCGGAGTCGATGCCACCACTCAGGCCGAGCAGCACCTTGGAGAATCCGCATTTGCGGACGTAGTCGCGGGTACCGAGAACGAGCGCGCGGCGGATGGCTTCTTCTTCCGGTTCCTTCTGCTCGTGCATGTCACCGGTAAGCGTGGCGGTATCGACGAGAACGAGGTCCTCTTCGAACGAAAGACCCTGTGCAATCACGCGGCCTGATGGGTCGAGCGCGAGACTGGATCCATCGAAGACCAGGCTGTCGTTGCCACCCACCTGGTTCACCATCAGCACCGGCGCATTATGCCGCTTCGCGATCGCGGCCAGCATCTCACGGCGGGTATTGCGCTTGCCGCGCCAATAGGGCGAGGCCGAAATGTTCAGAATGATCGAACCGCCTGCGCGCATCAGCTCTTCCACCGGATCGACCGTGTACAGACGGTTTTCCCAAAAGCTCTTGTCGTTCCAGGCATCTTCGCAGATGGTCAGCGCAGCCTTTTCGTTCTCGATGCAAAAGATGCGCTGCTTCTCGGCGGGCGCGAAGTAGCGCTGCTCGTCGAATACGTCGTAGAACGGCAGCAGCATCTTCGATTGCACAAATTCGACGTGGCCGTTACGCAGTAGCGCGGCAGAGTTGCGCACATGCTTGCCGCTGCCATGCGGTGCAGGCGTGACGTATCCGCAAAGAATGGCTGTCGGGCTGCCAGCGGTCGCCGCTGCCAGCTCTTCGACAACCTCGCCGGCACGAGCCACGAAAGCAGGCTTTTCCAGCAGGTCGGCCGGAGGGTAGCCGCAAACAGAAAGCTCGGGAAAGAGTACGAGGCCGGCTCCGCGCTCTCGTGCACGAGCCGTAAAGTCCAGGATCTTCTGAGCATTCCCGTCGAAGTCTCCGACGGTGGGATTGATTTGTGCAAGCGCGATCTTCACTGCTTCCAGTGTAACAATGCGCGGTTCGCAACCGCTCACGGTGTTCGTCGTGGAGTATGTGCCGAAGATGTTCTTCTCTCCCCTGGGAGAAAGTCCTAAAACGTTAGTTGACACGGCGAGCTTTCCGGGCGTAGAACTACTAACACATTAGGAGATGCGCTCGTGACGGCAACAAAAAAACAGAAGGATGCGGTGCTGACTCCCCTGGAGCTGCGGGTGATGCAGGTGCTGTGGGAGCACGGAGCCGGGACAGTCGCCGAGGTACAGGCAGAGCTGGGCGGCGAGTTGGCCTATACCACCGTGCAGACCATGCTGAACGTGCTGGTGCGCAAGGGAAAGGCGCGCCGGCAGCAGGAAGGCCGGGCTTTTCGTTATGACGCAGCCGTCTCGCGCGAACGCGCTACGGGGAGCGCCGTCGGCGACCTGGTGAGGCGCATGTTTGGAGGCTCTCCTGAAGCCTTATTGATGGCAATGGTGGATTCACGTCAGATCTCTGCTGCAGAACTCGCAGAGCTGGCAGCGAAGCTGACGGCGGCCGAGGAGGCCGCTGCGAAGAAAGACAAGGAGCGTGCGTGATGGAGCGTTGGCTGACCGAGTATCTCGTGAACGCTGTCTGGCAGATTCCGCTCATCTCGGCGGGAGCCGCCCTGCTGCTGCGATTGTCGGACCCGGATGCGCACATCCGGCACAGGGTCTGGCTGGCCACGCTGCTGGGCGCAGTGCTGGTTCCGATGCCACACATGCATATGGAGCATCATCGTGTTGAGGCTCATGGGCAGGCTGCCGCTGTAATCGCAAGTAAGCCTGGTCCCACCACTCCCGTTCAGACGACTACCGGCGATACGCCTGCGGGCACTGACTGGGTAACCGCACTGGGCATGGCCGAAGCTTCACTGCCGCCGAGAGTGGACAATCCCGATCGCGCGACCGATATCGGCTTGCTGCCCCGGATCGAGCGCTGGTACCGGCTGTACCGCCATGCCGTCAGCGTCGTAAGCGAGCCGCGGCTGAGCGCGCGGGCGATGCGCGATATCAGTCTGCTGTTCCTTACCATCGCCGCATTGGGGCTACTGCGGCTGGTGCGCGGCATCTGGCTGGCAAATCGTCTGGTGCAGCGGGCTGAACGATTCCGTCCGGATAGCATTCTGGCCTGCGAATTGGAGCGCGCTGCGAACCGGATGCGCGTCGCGATTCCAGAGATCAGAATCAGCCCGCAGACGCGGACGCCCGCGGTGGTCGGCGTGCGGCAACCAACATTGCTGCTTCCATATGACTGGAAGCAGTACAGCGAAGCGGAGTTACGCGCAGTGCTGCTGCATGAGCTGGCGCATCTGCGGAGACGCGACTACGGCATAAACCTGCTGTGCCATCTGGCAGAACTGCCCGTCGTGTGGCATCCGGCGGTGCATCTTGTGCAGAGGCAGATTCACCGGACGCGTGAGCTGGCGTGCGATCGCATGGCAGCCGAATGCGAGGGCGTGTTGACCTATACGCGCAGCCTGGTGCGGCTGGCCGAAGTGGTTGGCGGCGCACCGGCATGGGGAGTGGGCGCCATGGGCATGGGCAGCCCAAGCGTGATGCGGGAACGGGTAACGGAACTGCTGGAGGAGAAGAGAAAGATGACAACTAAGATGCGGGTGTATCGGGTAGGTGCAGGCGTGATGGTGCTGGCTGCTGCATTCGGCATAGCGCTGTCTGTCCACGTAAAGCCGGCCCTGGCTAAGGAGGCTTCATCGCTTCCGCAGGCGATGCCACCACAATCGCAGGCCGCGGACACGATTGCACCGGCCGCGGAACCGGTGGTGGAGCAAAAACCGGGAGCAACAGACTCGACGCAAAACCCGTCCCCAGCTCCCATACCCGCGGCAGCGCCGTCGCCGAGTGCGCCTGCCGTATCGCCGGCCCCAGCGCCTGCGCCAGTTGCTCAGCCTGCACCGGCGCCTGCTGTTGACCCGGAAGCGACACTGGCGATTCCGGCAGATGAACCTGCTCCCCAGCTCTTCACGCTGGAGTCCGCGGGCGGGCCGAATGCAATCGCCATTGAGACACATGAGATCGGCGGCCGGTACGAACATCGCTGGAAGGCAGCGAACGGACACGAAATCGTTATCCGCAGTGATGAGAAGGCCGAGCCCAATCCTCAGGAAAAGCAAAAAATTGAGGCGCAGATCGCCGACGCGCAACAGAAGATGAAGGCGGCGCAACTGCAGATGAACGATGCGCTGAAGCATATGCAGGACGGCAACTGGCAGCAGCAGATGCGCGACGCCAGCCGCAAGATGGCAGAGGCCCAGACAGAGATGCAGAAGGCGCAGTTCTCAGGCGCTTTGACACTCCAGCCCCTGAACATCCCCACGCTGGAGACTCAGAAGCAGATCGATGACGCGCTTGCCGTAGCGGCGAATGTCCGCATCGAAAGCCTCGTAAACAGCAAAGAACTTCAGAAACACATGGAAGAAATACAAAAGCAGATGGCTCGGGACTGGGGCCAGGATGCCAAAGACTTCTCGATGAAGTGGCAATTTGAGATGGCCCCCGAAGCGAAGCGGAAGGCACTCGAGAGCGCAATCGCTAATCTGAAGGCGGAGCAGGACCGGCTGCAGAAAGAGCTGGATGCGGTTGGAAAAGCATCACCCGGCGAAAAGAAGTAGGACCGTCCCGGCCTGTCTCATTCGGGCCGGGATGTTTCCATCTCCGGCGCACCCTGCTTCCCTGTCCGTTGCTGTGCATCCATCCACCCCTGCAGGATGATCACGGCAGCAACCTGGTCGATGATGTCTTTACGATCCCGGCGGTCGTGGCCGGCCTCGTCGAGAATCTCATGCGCAGCAACAGACGTGAGTCGCTCGTCCCAGAGATAAACCGGCACGCCCGATCGTTCGCCAAGTGTTCCGGCCAGTGCCTGCACCTTCGCTGCCCAGGGGCTGACCTCACCAGACATGTGTAGAGGATTGCCGACGACGATCTGTGTCACTTCGTGCTTACGGACAAGGCGCAATAGGCTGCGCATGTCTTCGCCAGGAGTTTTACGCCATATGGTGAGGAGTGGCTGCGCGGTATAGCCAAGGGGATCGGTGAGCGCTACTCCAATGCGCACCTTCCCAACATCCAGCGCCATAATCCGTCCGTGCTGCATAAGGCTAGTGTAACGACGGGCCGCCTCGTGGAGAAATGAACCGTCATTCTTATATGTTTAGTGGACGAAACAGGCTGTCTGCTAGTGTGCGACGAGCGTTTCGCCTTCTTCGACTTCGACCAGCTCGCCGATGCGTCCGCGCCCGGCAAGCAGCAGGACCATTGCAGAGACTGCCGAGGCTGCGACAAAGGGTACTACCGAATGCACGCCGAGTACGCCGATGCCGATGGTGGTGGCCGATCCGATAGCCATCTGTGCAAAGCCCAGCAGCGCAGATGCGCGTCCGGCGTCCCTGGTGAACGGAGCCATGGCGATTGCTGCGGCATTCGGGTAGGTAAGTCCTACGCAGGAGAGGCACACCAGGAAGAGAAACAGCGTGGATCGCAGGTCGACGAGATGCATCGTGGAGCCGAGCAGAAAGATGGTCCCAGCGAAAACCTGTGTAGTGAGCGCTGACAGAAAGATCTGCTGGCTGGTGAAGCGACGCAACAGAAAAACATTCACCTGGCTGCATCCGATAAAGCCCATCACCAGCACCGCGAAGACGATACCGAAGCCCCTGGCGCTGATGTGGAAACCATCCATGAAGATGAGCGGCGAGCCGGCGACGAAGGCCAGGAGCGCGGCAAACGATAGCGAACCTGAAATGGCGTACACACTGAACTGCGCACTGCGCAGAATAGACCAGTATCCGGCGAGCATCGGTCCGGGCTTGAGTGAAACAGAATAGTCGGGCGTATGACCTTCGGGCAGCAGGAGCCAGGTCGCTAGGAGGATGATGGTCCCCATCGCGGTAAGCAGCGCAAAGATCCAGCGCCAGCCGATGCCTCCGACGAGAAACCCGCCAATCGTCGGTGCAAGCAACGGCGATGAGCCGATCATGAGAAAGAGCAGCGACAGGATCTTCGCGCTGTCCTTTACCGGAAAGAAGTCGCGCACCATGGCGACAGCCGCCACCTGCGCCACGCACACCCCAAGCGCTTCAAAGAATCGCAGGACGATCAGGCTGCGAAGATCGTGCACGAGTGCGCAGCCAATCGAGCCTGCGACGAATGCAATCATTCCCACATAAAGAGGCCGCTTGCGGCCGAAGCGGTCGAGCAATGGACCATAAATGAGCTGACCGATGGCGAATCCAATGAAGTAGCTCGAGAGAGAAAGCGATACCTCGGCTGATGTGGTGTGGAACTCGGCAGCAATGCGCGAGAAGGCGGCAAGGTACATATCCACTGCGAAGGGCGAGATGATGCAGAGCGCACCCAGCAGCGGCAGAATCAGCCGGCGGTTATGTCGGGAAACTGGCATGAAGTTTTTCTTAATGATAAAGGAGCGGTTTTAAAGGATTGCGACGGGACAATCTTGTCAGCTCACGCGTTCCCACACAAGCTGGGCCACCACCGTGTGTCTGCCGGAGCGTATCGGGCCGGTGCGAAGCGTCAAATTATTTTCTTCGAAGCTGTAGAAGCGAACCTCCGGGCGGCCGACCCAGTTGGGATACAGGCTGACCTCCACGTGATGAATGACCTTCTCGTCCTCAACACTGAAGCTGCCCGAATAAGCGATGTAATCGCGCCGGCGATTGCGTTCGCGCAACCGTTCTTCGCCTGGGTTCATCGACAGCTTCGCGGCAAGTCTTGCGCGACGCGCTGTCCAGTGAATGGCCGGACTCAGGTTCGCGCTCATATAGCCCTGGGCGGTGTACACGATGTATCCGCGGACGTCATCGCCCCATGGCTTTTCGACGCGTCCGTCGTCATGAAGGAAGGAATAGTCGAGCAGGCGCCAGGTTCCGATGAAATCGGCTGCAGTGCGTTTGACCATGTGACGCCTCAGGCCTCCGGCAGAACAAGGGCGTCGAGTTCAAGGAACTGCCTGAGAATCTCGTCGTCCGAGGCCTTCATCTCATCCATCGTGCCGAAAAAATGCGCCTTACCCTGGTGCAGGAAGAGCACCCGGTCGGCAAGACGCTCAGCAAAGCGCATGTCGTGTGTAACCACGATGCTGGTGAGGCGAAGCTGATGCTTGAGCTTCTGAATCAGGTCGCCGAGCAGGCGCGCAATCAGGGGATCGACCATGGTCGTCGGTTCGTCGTAGAGAATGGCCTCGGGTTGCGCAGCCAGCGCGCGCGCGATGGCAACCGAACGCTTCATGCCTGTCGAAAGGTCGGACGGCACCAATGAAGCCATGCCGGAAACACCCACCATGTCGAGCAGGCCATTCACGATCTGCTGGATCTGATCCTCTGCCAGCTCACGGCGCTCGCGCAGCGGAAAGGCGACGTTTTCGCCAACGCTCAACGAGTCGAAGAGTGCCCCGTTCTGAAAGACCATGGTGACCTTGCGGCGTACCGCCTGCATCTGCTGCTCGTTAAAACCGACAATGTCCTGCCCTGCAACTACGACCTCACCACTATCAGGCTTCAGGAAACCCATGATGTTCTGAAGGGAGACCGATTTGCCCACGCCGCTTCGGCCAAGGATGCACAGCGTCTCCCCGGCATTCACGAAAAAGCTCACGTCATCGAGCACGGTCAGATCGCCAAATGATTTCGATACATTGCGAAATGCAATGTATGGCTCGACGGAGCCATTCGTGTTTGGCACCACGACCTCATGAATCTCTGTAGTCGGCTGCTTCTCTGCCGTCGGCTCCATGCTCACAAGCTTAGCGGATTCAGACACTTTCCTCCAAAGCAGCCCATTCCAGGTCTTCCGGACGATTGAAGTTGCGGAACCAGTGGCGCGGCCCCGGCCTCAATGGCCATTGCTGATATGGCTGCAACGCGGCGTATACACCTTCGATGCTGAGTCGGTCGATTTTCATTCCTGATTCTGTTGCTGCCTTTTCGATGCAGCGCGTGACCTTACCGTCTCCGGCTGAGAGGGCCTGCTGGATATGGGGCAGCATCGCCCGATGGTAAACGGCACAGAGAGGCTGAGGACGGCCCTCAAGGTACGGAAGGGTCACCAGCGCCTCGGTGCGCTCCGCGCGGTCGATCATCCAATCTAGAAAGCCGACTGGCACGAGCGGAAGATCGACAGCGATGATCATCGAGAGTTTTTCGTTGCTCGCTCTAAGCGCTGATTCCATACCGCCGAGCGGTCCACGCGCTGAAAATTGATCGGGGACAATCGCAGCGAAATTTTCGAGATCGGGCCGACGCCCTGCGATGGAAACAGAAGCGAGGTTCAGGCAGGAGAGCTTTGATACCATTCGCTCGATGAGCGGCACACCGTTCCATGCCACCAGAGCCTTGTCGCGCCCCATGCGGGTGCTGAGCCCGCCGGCAAGTATGAAAGCGTCCACGTAAGGAAGTGTAATTCGCTCAATGACAAAACAGCGGTAGCCGCATGCGCCGCAGCCACCGCGTCAAGGCGATTCAGGAGGCATCTGAGTACGTTGACGAATGACACAGGTCAAGAAGTTTCACATCCGGGCCGGAAATAATGCCGTTGAGCATCGTTGAAAATGAAGAACCAAAATTTGACGCAGATTAACCCACAATCGATCTAGCGGTTTACTTTCATGCGATTAGCAAATCTATATCAAGAAACACATGCACTGTTTTGTTCACTATTGTTCAAGCCGCTTTATGCGATTGCAGGGTCATGAAAAACGCGCCGTCCAAAATCTCCACCCCCTCCGCGAGACTGCGGCTTTTAGTGAGTGAAGCTAGCTCATTTCCATCCGTGTCGAGATATCTTCGGCTCTCCCTTCAGCTTCTGTATGCTGCCGCGACAGGCGCAGTCAGCGGAATGGCATGCGTGGCATTACGAAAGCTGTTGGTTGGACTGCAGTGGCTCTTCACCGGACATGCTGGTCTTCTCTCCGATGCAGCGGCTTCCCTGCCTTACTGGCGTCGCGCAGCCACGCCCTTGATCGGCGCAGCCATCGCCATTTTCATCATGTGGTATGGCATACACAAACGCCGCGCCCGCGCCTTTGAGGAATACATCGGAGCGGTCAGGCACCACGATGGGGAAATTCCGTTCGAGCCTACCTTCTGGAGAACCATCGCCTCCGCTTTCTCCGTCGCTACCGGGGCTGCCATTGGCCGCGAGGGCTCAATGATTCAGTTCGCCGCCGCCGTCGTCTCATGGTGTGGAGAGCGCGTGCCGGGCGTGAAACTCACGCGGCAGATAGCCTGCGGAGTCGCTGCGGCCGTCGCCGTGGTCTATCAGGCGCCAATCGCAGGAGTCTTTTTCGCCTCGGAGATCGTTTGCGGTGGCCTCCTATGGAAAGAATTTCCATTTTTTGCGGTTGCGTCTTATACCGGTCTCTTTATCAGCCAGTTTTTTCTGGAGCCGGGACCGATCTTTCCGGCGATCGGCCCGATCAGCCTCGATGCAAAGCAGGTTGCTCTGTGTGTTTTGCTGGCTGTCATCGCAGGGCTGCTCGGCCCGGTCTATTACTGGATCATCCACTCCACGAGCGCTGCGGGTAAGCTGCCGTTGGCCCTGGCGTGGGGCGGCGCGGCTGTCGGCGTGCTCTCGCTGCTGCGCACCGAGGTCTGGGGTAACGGAGACGCGGCTCTGCTCGAGATGATGCGTCTGCCGCTTGCGATGCACGTGGTTGTGCTGATTCTCGTTCTGCGGCTTTTCGCGACCACTTTCTGCGTCGGCACCGGAACCATCGGCGGCGTCTTCACGCCAACGGTATTCGCCGGCAGCGCTGTAGGGCTGATTTTCGGCCATATGCTACATCTTCCGACGCCGCTGCTCTTTGCCGTAGTCGGCATCTGCGGATTACTTGCTGCCGCAACCCACTCTCCGCTTATGTCGGCATTTATGGCCGTCGAGCTGACCGGCGAGTGGAATCTGCTGTTGCTGACGCTCGCCTGCAGCGCAATCGCTTGGGGCATCGCGCGCAGCCTGAGCTCGCGCTCACTGTATATGCTGGCGACTCCGAAACCCGCGACCGGAGGCAAACACGTCGAATCGGAGGTAAGGCTCTGATCGCAGCCACGAATTGATATATTGCAGACACGATGGAGAATTTCCGGCTGAAGGTCTTCCGAGTGGTCGCCGCGCATCTGAGCTTCAGCCGCGCCGCCGAAGAGCTCCTGTTGACCCAGCCAGCTGTTACCCAGCAGATCAAGGCGCTCGAAGACGAATATGGAGTTCCACTCTTCGATCGCAGCGGCAACCGGATCACGCTGACGCCGGGTGGCCAGGTGCTGCTGCCTTACGCGATGCAACTGAAGGCGCTCTCCGACGATGCCTATGCAGCGGTCGTGGGAGCGACCGGCGAACGCGGCGGCAAACTGGCGCTGGGAGCTTCTCAGACAATCGGCCAGTACCTGCTGCCCAACCTTGTCGCAGGTTTTCTCAAGGAGAATCCGCGCGTGTCAGTGTCCGCGATGAGCGGCAATACCAATGAAGTGCTCGATGAGCTGACGTCCCGACGGATAGAGCTGGCTATGGTCGAGGGCCCGGCTACGCGGCGCGATCTGCACGTCGAGCCATTCATGGAAGATCATATGGTCCTGGTGGTGCCTGCTGGGCACGAATGGGCAGATGCGCAGATTGACGTGGAAGCGTTGAGAGGCGCTCCTCTATTGATGCGCGAGGTCGGTTCCGGTTCGCGGCGGATCGTGGAGGGCGCACTCGCAAAGGCTGGCCTGAAGCCCAAGGAACTGAATATCGCCATGGATCTCGACTCGACCGAAGGCCTGCTTAGCGCGGTGGAGGCAGGGCTCGGTGTGACTTTCGTCTCCCCCTGGGCCGTGCGCAATCAGCTTCGGCTTGGCACGCTTCGACTCGCGCACCTGCGCGGTGTCAAACTGGTAAGAATGTTCTCGCTTGTGTATCCGGCGGGCCCAATGCCCGGAGGCAATGCGGGAGCCTTTCGCAGTTTCCTGCTGGCAGGCCTGGACCGTCTGACCGTGAGAACGACCGGCAAAGTTCGAAAGGAAGATCGGCGAAAATAGAAATATGAGTCAATCAGAGCAAGACCGGCAGAAGATTGAGGCGGCGCGCGCCGCCCTGCGCATGGTGAATAACGGGGACGTTGTAGGATTGGGCACCGGCTCGACGGCGACGCACTTCGTGAAGCTGCTCGGCGAACGCGTAAAGGAAGGGCTGCAGGTTCGCGGCATTCCCACGTCCGTCGATACGAAAACGCTCGCCACAAACCTCGGCATTCCGCTCACCACCTTCGAAGAAGTACAGATGATCGATGTGACCGTTGACGGCGCAGACGAGTTCGACCCTCGCCTGAACCTCATCAAGGGTGGAGGGGGCGCGCTGCTGCGTGAAAAGATCGTGGCCTCAGCCTCAAGACAGATGGTGGTTGTAGCCGACGGCAGCAAGCGCGTGGAGAAGCTGGGCCGTTTTCACGTGCCCATCGAGGTCATTGTCTTTGCCCAGGAGCTGATTCTCGCAAAGCTTGCGGCCATTGGCGCCAAAGCTCAGTTGCGCGTGGTGGATGGATCGCCTTTCCGCACTGACGAAGGCAATCACATTCTCGATTGCGATTTCGGATTGATTGACGATCCTGCAGCGCTGGCACGTACTTTGAGCGACATGCCCGGTATCGTGGAGCACGGCCTCTTCATCCGCATGGCCAGCATCGTGCTCGTTGCCGATGCAAACGGGGTCATCGAAGTCAGGCCGGAGTCGCCGACGAAAGAGTAGCTGCCGACTGTTTCACGCGCGCGCCGCACCACCCCGCAGAGCAGTGAACCACTGTTCGCTGCTGAGGCGTTTGCCGGCGCGCATCGCGGGCTCTTCCACAAGCACACAGAAAACGTGCGCGATGCCAAGCGAGATAACGCCAAGCAGCAGACCGATCCACGGTGTGGCGATGCGTCCGTACAGCATGATCATGAGCGCATAGAGCACGGTCGCATGAACCAGGTAGAGACTGTACGAGATGCGCCCGAAATATTCCGGTACGGAGTGGCGCAGCACGCGACGGAACGGCTCCGCGTGCAACGAGAGCACGATGACGGCTGCTGCTCCGCAGGCCGTTATCATGTCCGAGAACTCGACGGCGTGAGGCCACCGCGCCGGCAGTTGCAGAAAATAGGTCACGCAGGCCGTAATCGCCAATCCAACTCTCATTGGCTTTGAAGCACGGGCATACCATTCGCTGATCTGTCTGGCTCCGCGGCATAAGAGTGCGCCAACCAGGAAAAATGTCATGTACTCGATCAGCTTGACGCGAATGCCTATGCAGGCAAGCGGCAACAGCAGAAGAGTCGCAAGACGCAGCGGAAGTCTGCCCAGTGCAGCACACAAGAATGGGAAAACGATCGACATTTCCATCTCGAAATGCAGCGACCAGAACGCTGTATTGAGCCCAGGGTTCTGGCTCATGAGCATCTGCCCCACGAACAGCTTCCACGTAAGCGGTGTCTGCCAGGTGCGATAAAACCACATCGAGAGTGGCGTTTTAAAGAATACAAAATGCGTCGCGAGCGCCCAGGCAAACAGCAGCGCGCCTACGTACGGGACATATATGCGGAAGATGCGGCGCACGAGATAGCGCCCGTAGGGCAGCTGAGTTCCCTTCCAATAGGGCATGCTGAGCACATATCCGCTGAGCACAAAGAAGAGCATCACAGCCTGGTGGCCGGCCAGCAGCGAGTATGCGAAGAAGTAGCGATCCGGTCCATTGGGCAACGCCAGCAGCAGGTGATGCCACACGACGCAGCAGGCTGCGATGCCACGCAGAGCGTCCAGCTCGAAGAGACGGTTGCGCGAGCGCGTCTGCAGGACAGACTCTTCGCGATTCTGCACCGTTTCGATTTGTGGCGAAACGCGGAGCGTAGCCATTGCCTACCCTCACAATGAGGCAGACGGCCAGGCATTTGCCTTGATCGAGATTATTTCCGGTTCATCGAGCGAACGCTCACACCATCGATGAAGGATCGACGAGCCGGTCGAATGTTGCCCCATCGATCGCTCCGCTCTTTAGAGCGGCTTCCTTTAGAGTGGTGCCTTCCTGGTGCGCCATGTGCGCGATTTCAGAGGCCTTGTCGTAGCCGATCGCCGGACTGAGCGCAGTGACCAGCATCAGCGATTGCTGCAGGTCCTTGTCGATCTTTGCGCGGTTAATCTCAGTCCCTTCAATCACGTGCTTGCGAAACTTTTCGCAGCCATCGGCAAGTATTGTTGCTGAATGTAGAAAGTTGTTGATAATGATCGGCCGCATCGCATTCAGCTCGAAGTTGCCCTGCGAACCAGCGAAGGCGACGGCTGCATCATCACCGATGACCTGGATGGAGATCATTACCAGCGCTTCGCAATGCGTGGGGTTTACCTTACCCGGCATAATCGACGATCCGGGTTCTGTAGCTGGCAGAACCAGCTCTCCGAGCCCACAACGCGGGCCTGATGCAAGCCAGCGGATGTCATTCGCGATCTTCATCGCGGCAACCGCCAGCCCTCGCAATGCAGCGTGCGCAGCTACCATGGCGTCAAGCGAGGCCTGGGCCTCAAACTTGTTCGGTGCTGTCTTAAATGGATCGCCCGTAAGCGATGCGATCTCGGCAGCAATACCAGCGGCGAATCCGTCCGGGGCATTCAGCCCAGTGCCTACGGCTGTTCCGCCCGCTGCCAGCAGGTAAAGGCCACCGAGTGAAGATTCAATCAGCGCCATGGCGTTACGCAGCTGGGCGGCATAGCCCGACCACTCCTGCCCAACGGTGATCGGAACCGCATCCTGCAGATGGGTTCGGCCAATCTTGACGACATCCTTCCACTCATTGGACTTTCTCTCGATGGCCCTGGCCAGCATATCCACTTGCGGCAGCAAGGAACGGCGGATTGCGTCTACCGCGGCGATATGCATCGCCGTAGGAAAGGTGTCGTTCGACGACTGCGACATATTGACGTGATCGTTGGGGTGCACCGGCTTCTTGCTGCCGATCTTGCCGCCGGCGAGTTGAATCGCGCGATTCGAGATGACCTCGTTCACGTTCATGTTCGACTGCGTGCCGGAACCGGTCTGCCAAACGTACAACGGGAACTCTGCATCGAGCTTGCCGGAAATCACCTCATCGCTGGCCCTGATGATCAGGTCGGCGATGCCGTGGTCGAGCTCGCCCAACTGTGCGTTGACGATGGCGGCAGCTTTCTTCACGAATCCATATGCGTGGTAAACCGCCTTAGGCATCCGGTCTTCCCCGATGGAGAAATGATCGAGCGAACGCGCCGTCTGCGCTCCCCATAACCGTTCCGATGGCACTGCTACCATTCCCATCGAATCGCTTTCGACGCGGAAGCGGCCACTTGCGATCACATCTCCCGGATATGTCAGTTCGAGTTCCTGGCCTGGGTTCATCGTTCCTCCCAAAGAAGAAGCCCGGCCATCTCAGCCGGGCTCTTCGGTCATTCGTGCTTAGTAACGGCCGTGTTGCATCAGGTGCTGCACGCCAACATCGTAGCCGCGACGGAAACCATCACGGTAGGCGCGCCGGTCGCGGTGCGGAACGGACGGATGCCGGTATTCATCCCGGTTTTCCACGTTCGGGGGGCGATGATTCTCGGCGTCCTTACGAGCCCCTTCAATGCCATCATGGAAACCCTGCTGCTGTGCGCCCTGCAGTTCCGGAGGGGGAGCCGCCCACGGCTCCTGCGCATAGAGGGAATGGGTCGATGGCACAGCAACCAGCATAGCCCCGGCAAGGGCCGCAATCGAAAGGCCTGAGAACAGCTTTTTCATCTTCTTTACTCCCATCATTCGTGGATTGTTGAAACCAGCTTTCCTCAACACCCTTACGATGAAGAGCGAGGCCGCTGAGTTGTCCTCGATAGCGGCGCCAGGATACGCACTGCAGGCACAAACGAGTATTCCAAGCCCTTTATTGACTTCACTTCCATCGGGGTGATAGCAAAGCAGAAGACGACGTGGTTGTGCAGGCCGATTCTGTGGAACGGACCGAACTGCCACGACGCACGCAATCGCCGCCATCAATCCAACAACCACTGCCGCACCCAATCTGAAAGGATCCAGCTTATGTCGACCACATGGAAAATCGACCCCGCCCACTCGAGCGCCGAATTCAAGGTGAAGCACATGATGATCTCCAACGTGAAGGGCACCTTTAGCGGCCTGAGCGGCACGCTGGTCGAAGATCCGGCGAACCCGGCAAGCGACACGGTTGAAGCTGTCATTGACATCGCCACCATCAGCACCGGCGATGCGCAGCGTGATGGCCACCTGAAGAGTGCCGACTTCTTCGATGCTGAGACGTATCCGCAGATCACCTTCAAGAGCACCTCGGTTGTGAAGAAGGACGAAGGCGCATACGAGGTTACCGGCGATCTGACGATTCATGGCATGACCAAGCCCGTCACTCTCGAAGTGGAGGGACCGAGCGCGCCTGGCAAGGATCCCTGGGGCAATACACGCATCGGCCTATCGGCAACGACGAAGGTCAACCGTAAGGATTTCGGCCTCACCTGGAACTCCGCGCTTGAAACCGGCGGTGTGCTTGTGGGTGAAGAAGTAAAGATCACCCTGGAAGTTCAGTTCATCAAGAGCTAGCCGCGTTCCCCGCATAAGGATCGCCGCGGGTGATCTAGAATGGATCGCGCTCCAGACCTTTGCTGTGTGAAGGATCCTCGATGCTTGAACCGCTAGAGATCGCCTGCGGCGATCAGCCTTTAAATTTGCTGCCCGGCATGGCCAATCGGCATGGCCTTGTTGCCGGCGCCACCGGCACCGGCAAGACCGTCACGCTCCAGGTGATGGCCGAGGCTTTCAGCCGTATCGGCGTGCCTGTCTTCGCAGCCGACGTGAAAGGAGACCTATCTGGCATCGCCAAGGCAGGTACTCCTAATACAAAGATCACGCAACGCATCGAGCAGTTGAAGCTCGAAGGCTTCGACTTTGCCGGCACCCCTGTTACCTTCTGGGATGTATTCGGCGAAGCCGGACACCCCATCCGCACCACTGTCTCTGAGATGGGACCGCTCCTGCTGAGCCGCCTCATGGGCTTGAACGATACCCAGGAAGCGGTGCTGGCGCTCGTCTTCAAGCTGGCAGACGAGCAGAGCCTGCTTCTGCTCGACCTGAAGGATCTTCAGGCCATGCTGCAGTTTGTCGGTGAGCATGCGAAGGAGCTTCAGACGCGCTACGGCAACATCTCCTCCGCGTCTGTTGGCGCTATTCAGCGATCTCTCGTCGCGCTCGAGCAGCAGGGGGCGGAGAAATTTCTCGGCGAACCCGCCCTCAATATCGACGACCTGCTCCAGACCGACTCCAACGGCCATGGCGTTGTCAACATTCTTGCGGCAGACAAGCTGATACAGTCTCCAAAACTCTATGCCACATTCCTGCTGTGGCTGCTCAGCGAGATTTTCGAAAAACTGCCAGAGGCCGGCGACCCGGATAAGCCGAAGCTCGTCTTCTTTTTCGACGAGGCACATCTGCTCTTCAGTGATCTGCCCAAGGTTGTTGCCGACAAGGTCCAGCAGATTGTGCGCCTCATACGATCCAAAGGCGTGGGCATCTACTTCGTCACGCAGAACCCTATCGATGTACCGGACGAGATCCTCGGCCAGCTGGGCAACCGGGTTCAGCACGCGCTCCGGGCCTTTACACCACGTGATCAGAAGGCGGTGCGTGCAGCGGCTGAGACCTTCAGAACCAATCCGAAGCTAAAGGTCGAAACAGAGATCACACAACTCGGTGTCGGCGAGGCGCTGGTTTCCTTTCTCGATGAGAAAGGAACGCCGGGAATTGTAGAACGAGCCCTGGTACTGCCTCCTCATAGCCAGATCGGCCCCATCACACCGGAAGAACGAACCGCCCTGATCAAAAGCTCGCTCGTAGCCGGAGTTTATGAGGAGCCGGTCGATCGCGAATCCGCATACGAGATGCTTAAGGCAAAAGCGGCCGTGGTTGAACCCGCTGCCGCACCCGCTCCTACTTCAGGCAGCGCACCGGGTTGGATGGAAGGGCTTGCAGGAACCATCGGAACGATTGCAACCGCAGGCACAGGGCGCTCCGGACGCGGAGACTCGCTGATCGAAACCATGGCAAAGAGCACCGTGCGAACGATTGGCACCAGTGTAGGCCGCGAACTCGTACGCGGCGTATTGGGTTCCCTGCTCGGCGGAGCCGTTACAACCAGGAGACGGCGCTGAACTACGAGTTCAGCGTCTGCTCCTCGACGATCGGATTTCGCAGGTCATCGGCCACGGGAACCACGGCCAGCAGCAGCAGCACACCAGCTACCGGCAGCATGAAGTTGAGACCGAAATAGTTGAAGCCGAATGCGCCGACCACGCCTCCGAGAAAGAAAAGAAACACCAGCGAGCCGAGCAGCTTCAACACGCGACGCTCGCGCTCCACGTTGACGGTTTCATCGCCCGTGCCGGCGAAAATGAGGCGTCCGCAGGCAATGCCGATGTCCGTAACCATTCCGGTAAGGTGAGTGGTGCGGATGGCGCTGCCTGAGAGCTTCGTGATCATGGCGTTCTGCAATCCCATGCCAAAACACATGACCGAAACCAGCAGCAGAATGTGGTGCCCGTTGAAGATCGGAGCCGTCAGGCAGACCGAGGCGAACAGCAGGGCCTCCAGCAGCAGCGGCAATGCGTACTGGCTGCGCAGCCGGTGATGACGCGCCCAGCGAACCAGAAGCGTCGTAATCAACGAACCGCCGAAGAAGGAAGCAACAGCTGCCAGGCCGTTCGCGGCAGCGCTCCACCGTGCAACCGCGACATTACCAGCCATCATCGACACGATTCCCGTCATGTGCGAGGTGTATTGGCGCACCACGAGGAAACCGCCGGCGTTCGCTGCTCCGGCAAGAAAGGCAAGGCACCACCCCAGGTCCCGATTGGACTTCTCAGTACGCTGAGGGCTGGTAAGGCTGCGAAGGTACGGGATAGGCATCGCCCTTATTCTCACTGAATTCCAGATGGGTTCAAGAAGAATATGCGAACGCCCGCAACCTGTTACTGACTGCTCAACTGCAGTAGCATACGCGTAATCGGGTTCGGCAGATCATGCTCCTGGGCCCTCTCATTGAACAGACCCAGGTCTTTCGCGGGGATCGGCGATGATCTCAGGCTCCCTTTTTTCTCCGCCAGCATCCTGCCATAGTTGCGATAGATTGGCGCCGGGAAGAGTGTCTGCGTAAGAAACTCCATAGCAGCGAACGGGTCGGCGCCTTCCTTTTCCACCACGGCAAGCCCTTCCTCCAGCGATCGGCCTGCGGAGATGATGAGGAAGTTCCCAAACTGCTTAATGACTGTTGGAATGCCCATCGCCTCACCGGTATCAAATAGCGTCTGGCCGCCCAGCGCCGTGAGGACTGGTTTGACCCGCTCCTTCGCCGCTTGTGACCCGGCATAGGGAATGGCAAGCTGTCGCGCCGCCGCGGCTTCCGCCCTGCCGAAGACAGGCGCCTCTATGTAGGCAGAACCGTGTTCAGCATGCAGCTTCGTCAACCGCCTGGCTGCCTCTGGAGAACCGGTACACATACAAATGTGAATCCCACCCTCCATTCGCTTGAGAAACTCCGGCGTCACAATGCTTTCCGTCGCGTCCGAATCCCACAGAACAGACACGACGATGCCGCCCTTTTCTACTGTTCCGGCGGGACTTTCGGCGATCTGTGCGCCGTTTTGAACGAGAGGCTCTGCCTTCTCCCGGCTGCGGTTGTAGACGACGACCTCGTAGCCGCTCTCAAGCAGGTTGGCAGCCATCGGGGCTCCCAGCCGGCCTAACCCTATCCATCCGATCCGTTCGCGCATCGACTCCTCCTCGTGCTGCAGGTCCTGAACATAATCATAACGTAAACGTCATGTTGGAGACAAAAAATCAGGACGGATTCGTGTCCAGCCATTGCTCAAACCGGGTGATATGCGCTTCTAATTCCGAGCGGAACCGTTTAAGCGAGGTCAACTGGGATTCGGTTTCGGCCAGGTGCTGGCGCAGCATCTCAAGCACACGGATTTTCGCCCGCTTCCCTGTCGAGTCTTCGAAGTAGAGGTGAATGACAGTGCCGATTTCATCGAGGCTCAGGCCCAGGTGTTTCAACTGGTCTATCTTCTCAAGCCGTGCGATGGTCTGTGCCGGGTAATAGTGCTGTCCGGATCCTTCGCGCTCGCCGTGAGGAATCAGGCCGAGGCTTTCATAATAGCGAACCGTACGCGGCGTGACTTTGGCACGCCTGGCCAGCTCACCGATTCTCATTTTTTCGTTCACATTATGGATGATATCCGCATGCGGGCCATCGAGGAATGGATCACTACGAACCAGCCCTTTGCGTATTTCACTGTTAATGAAATAGGATGGTGGCGCCTGAATGGTACCGGTTCCACACGTCTGTAAGGTCCGGAGACGTGCCCAGCCTTACCAACGGAAAGGGAAAGATAATGATGAAGGTTGCAGGGTTGTTTCTGGCTGCGGTTGCGGCTCATTCTGCCTGGGCTGCGCCCGATACATTCACACTCAAAAACGGAGACTCCGTAGTGTTCTACGGAGACAGCATCACTGACCTGCGTGACTACACCACCATCATCGAGACCTTCGTTGCGACTCGTTATCCGCACCTCGATGCCAGCTTCGTCAATTCAGGCTGGGGCGGAGACACCGTAAACGGCGGCGGAGGCGGTCCGATCGATACCCGTATCAAGCGGGATATCTTCCCCTACCGGCCAAACATCGTCACCATCATGCTGGGAATGAACGACGGCGGCTATAAGGCCGAGACAGAGAGCAACGACCAGAAGTATTTCAGCGGCTACAAACATATCGTCTCGTCTATCCACCAGGAGCTCCCGCAGGCGCGAATCTTCGCTATTGAACCATCTCCTTACGACGATGTGACGAGGCCTCCGGCGTTCCCGATCTCGGGAGACATTCAGTACAACGAGGTCATGCGCAGCTTCGGCAAGTGGATTGCCGCCAATGCCAGCGAACTGAACGTAGAACCCATCGACGGCAACACGAATTTTGTGAAAGCACTCAAGAAAGCCAATGAACTCGATCCGCAGACTGCAAAACAGATCCTTTCCGATCACATTCATCCCTCGTTTGGCGGGAGCCTGATTCTCGCGGAAAGCATTCTGAAGGCCTGGCAGGCTCGGCCTGTCGTCTCCGAAGTGGTTCTTGAAGCCTCGAAAGACAAAGCCAAGCTGAAGTCGAGCCAGTTCGCGACCGTTTCCAATCTCTCATCAGGCACAGGCCTTTCCTGGACGCAGCTCGACGAATCACTTCCCTTGCCCTTCCAGCAGTGGATCGATATGTGGGGCGGCGGTGCTTCCGTCTCTCTCGCAATCAAGAGCTCCGATGTCACGACGGCCCTGAATCAGCAGATTCTCAAGGTTCACGGAATGCCGGGTGGCACCTATTCACTCAGGATCGACGGCACGTCTGTGGGTGCCTTCAACAACGACCAGCTTGCCGAGGGCATCAACCTCGCTGTGTTGAAAACGCCGGCTACCGAACAAGCGATGAAGGTCTTTCAGCTGGCGAAGTCACACGAAGAGATCCATAACGACCGGTGGCGGCATATCGATGTCCCGCTTGCCGACTACAACTTCGCGCAGGCAGCACCGGCAAGCACCGCTCTCGATCAGCTCGACGATGCCATTGCAAAAAAGATGCGCGAGGTCGCGGCGCCGGCCCCTCACAAGTTTGAACTGTTGCCCATCACGGATACCCAGCCCAGCCCCGCACCTGGCAAGTAGTTAACAGAGAGGCATGACCGCGTCCGTTTCGGGCCAGGCTGGCCCGTAGCGGACGCACCTCTTTTTGATCTGGTCGCACTCGCGAGGCCTCAGCTTTCGCTGGCGCGAGGCTGAAACTGATTCCAGATTTTCCCTTTCTCCCCGAGCCCCGCTGCCAGCCCGCCCTACTCCTTTCTTGCGCTCAACGACACTGCATCTCCTCCTTAGGTCGCATGCAGACGGGTTTATTACTGATGGTTTTCCCCTGTTTATCCGGCGTTTCATTGGTTCCGTGAGGCCCGGTGGCTACAAAAAACGAGTACGGGATAAATCTGCTTGACAACTCATTTTGCGAAGCGGTTAGATAGGTTCGCTCTGGAATCGGTACCACAATCCACCGCTAGTCCGGCATTTTGGGAAGGAACATCAAGAACGCTATGTCGATTGATTCTGTTGTAAGGTTTTATCGCTCTGGGGCAAGCCCGCAAAGAGCTTCCGGCCAATTCGCAAAGACCGCAAGGCTGAAGAGCTGCCTGCTCATTGCCTTCGCGGTAGTATTTCTCTTCGCCGCTCAGGCGCAAGCGCAGCTCGATACCAGCACCATCACAGGCGTAGTTACAGACCGCAGTGGTGCAGTCGTGCCGGGAGCAAACGTAACAATTACAGACACAAAGACCAACCGTTCTTTTAACACCGTCACCAATTCCAAGGGAGAATACTTTGCTCCCTCGCTCAGTGTGAGCGTGTACCAGCTCAAGGTTTCGAAAGAGGGATATCGGGCTACGACACTGGAAGGCATCGTTCTCCACGCCAACGACAGCATCTCGGAGAACGCGGTGCTCGAAGTAGGCCAAGTCAATGAAACAGTGACCATCCAGGCTGACAAGGTGAAGGTCGACACGGAAACGAGCAATCTCGGCGTGACCATCAACGCCAGCCAGGTAAGCCAGCTCCCGCTGAATGGCCGCGATGTCACCAACCTGCTCGCGCTTGTTCCCGGCGCAGTCCAGAATACGAACAGCGTGAACAACGACTCGCTTGGCGGTTTCCCGAGCGGACAGTTCGGCGCGAACATGCTCCTCGACGGCGGCGACTCGACTCGCGTCGATGCCAACGTTACATTCACCACCTTTGGACGCGGCAATGCTCGCGTGACCCGCTCCAGCGTCGACAACGTGCAGGAAGTGAAGGTTCTCTCCTCCGACTACTCGGCTGAGTATGGACGCGCGGTCGGTGAAATCGTCAATCTGATTACCAAGTCCGGCAGCAACACCCTGCACGGCGAGGCCTTCGAGTTCTTCCGCAACGACGCCATGGACGCCAAGAACTACTTCGACAATGGCGAGGCAGTTCCGCTGCGCCTGAACCAGTTCGGTGGCAACCTGGGCGGCCCCATCCTCAAAGACAAGCTCTTCTACTTCGGCAACTACGAGGGGGTGCGGCAGCGCGTGACCAATCTCCAGACTGGACAGACGCTCGTACTGAACCAGGCGATGCGCAACATGGCTGTTCCCTCCATGCAGCCGATTGTGGCTCTGATCCCCAAGGGCAACGCTGGCCCCGCCGCGCCGCAAGGCAACATCAACTACGGCTACTGGTTCGATATCCTGAACGGAACCACCTACAGTGATATTAACGAGAACACCTTCGCTCTGAAGCTCGACTACGTCCTGTCGCCGAAGAACAACTTCGCCTTCCGCTACAACTACAACCAAAGCAATACCTACGGAACCTACGGCCTGGCGCTTGGGCAGTACTCGTCGGCTCCTGAGCTTGCGCAGCTTGGCAAAGCCACGTGGAACTACATCGGCTCTGAAACCTTCCTCAACGAACTCGGTTTCAACATCAACAGCCCTCATTCGCACCAAGGCGCGGGCGAGCCCGGGCTTCCTATCTGGGGCTGCCTGTCCTGCCAGGTGGGACTCGGACTGACGCCATCCCCTGCAACCTTCGAATCGGCCGAGCCGGCGATTTCTTATGAAGTAACGGACACCGCAACCAAGATCAAGGGAAGAAACCAGATCCGCTTCGGCGCGGACGTGCGCTGGAACAACGTAGGCCGCGAGCTCTTCCCGCAATACAACATCACCTACAACGGCGGCCCTTCGGTTGCGGCCGCGTCCACTATTCCCTGCGTCGCGACCGGCACCAACCCGACCTGCCCCAGCGGCGGCCCAGAAGGCTTCCTGGCGAATAACGGTGAGGGTTACTCTGTCCTTGGCTACCCCATGACGCACATGGAAAATGCCATGACAGCATATTTCATCAACGACGAAGTGAAGCTGTTTCCGAACCTCTCGCTGAACCTCGGCATTCGCTACGAATACAACACCGTTCTCCACGACTCCAACAGCACGCTGCAGAATTTCGACATTCCGACGCTCTCGCTTGAGAAGCCGGGAACGCAGCTTTACGCCCCCTCTTATGTCGACTGGGCTCCGCGCTTCGGTTTCAACTGGGATCCGTTCAGCAAGGGCCTGACCACCGTCAAGGGTGGCTTCGGCCTGTTCTTCCTTCCCATCGCTCCCGGCGGTCCGTTGAACATCGCAGAGAACACGGAGCAGAACGTCTCCATCAACCTGCTGAGCATCAACTCCGGAGCTCTCACCTGCACACCGGCAATCACTACGGTCACATATCCCCTGCCGACACAAGTGCCGAACTGTACACCCCAGGCACCGGTCAATGTCACGGCATTCGATCCAAAGCAACGCGATCAGTATGCGGAGCAGTGGAGCCTTGCGATCGACCAGCAGATTGCAAAGAATACCGTGGTGACCGTTGCCTATCGTGGAAACCGCGGACTGCGCCTTGGAGGTGGTTACAACACGAACTCGGCTGAAACCCTTCCCGACGGTAAAGCAATCCCTCAACAAGAATGCACAACGAATCCCGACGGAACTCAAACATGCGTTCCCTATCCGATTACGTATCGCCTTAGCCCTCTTTGGGGCAGCATCAACTACTCGGGGCAGTTCGCTTCATCTAACTACAACGCTCTCGTGGTGAGCGGCCGCACAGAGACGCATGGACTGAATCTGCAGGCGAGCTACACCTGGTCGCACGAGTTCGACGACTACATGGGCCTGTTCGAGGCTTATCAGAACCCACAAAATCCAAAGGGAGACTGGTCGCAGGGCGACATCGACGTTCGCCATTCGTTCAATGTCGGAGCCGTCTACAACGCGCCTCGCATTCCCGGATTGCCAAGAAGAGCCGGCGAAGGCTGGCAGATCACATCCATCGTGCAAGCGAGAACCGGCGTTCCCGTGAACTTCGGCTACAGCATGTATGACCCATCTTCGCCGAGCCTCCGTCCGGATTGCGTCCTGGGAGTTTCGACCCGCGCGGCACACTATTCGTATACCAATCAGTTCAACCCCGCGGCCTTTACCGCACCGGCGCTTGCGTACGGCAACTGCCCCCGTAACTACGGACGCGCGCCCGGCTATGTTCAACCTGACTTCGGACTCGTGAAAAACACCAGGATTCTCGGCCGCGCCACCTGGGAGTTCCGCGCTGAGGCCTTCAACATCTTCAACCATCCGAACTTTGCCGGTCCTGGCGCGACGGTGAATGGATTCAACTTCGGTATCAGCACTTCGACCATCGGCAGCCTCGTAGGTCAGGGCACGTCGCGACAATTGCAGATATCGAGCAAGATAGTCTTCTAGACCTTTTCATGTACTGCCTCCTACCATGGCCGCGTTCTGTCCGCATCGTGGAACACGGCCATGGCCTTTGTCTCCGCTCCATGAGACTTCTTCCCTGTGTTCCTTCAATTGACACCACCCATACCCAATGCTAAGTTCCAGAATTATGGAATCGGTTCCACAGCCACGCCGCCGCACTGCCCTGCACGGGTGCCTTATAGCGGCCTGTTCCCTCTTCATGCTTGCGCCTGTCGCGGTTGCCGCAACCGATAGTTCCGCGCAAATCAAGACCGTATACATCATCCCCAGCTCTCACTGGGACTATGGTTTTGTAGACACGCCTGAAGGCGTCAGGCGGCGGATCAAGCCACACATCGATGCTGTCATGGCCGCTTGCGACGCCGACCCGCAGTTCCGATGGACCATAGAGAGTGTCTGGCAGCTCCAGGCATGGCTTGAACAGACGAAAGATCCCGCGCAGATCCAGCATCTTGCCGACCTGATGCATAAAGGACAGATCGAGCTGTCAGCAGCCTACGGCAGCATGCATACCGAATTCATGGGCTCGGAAGAACTGAACCGCCTGGTTTCAAGCGGCCAGCAGGTAGAGCAACGCTTCGGAGTGCATCCGACCGTCGCCATGATGAACGATGTTCCGGGCTTCTCGATGCGCCTGCCACAGGTCTTCGCACGCTCCGGTATCAAGTACTTCATCACGGGATCGAACATCGCTCTCGGGGGCGGCGCAGCCCTCTGGCCGGGCAAGGTTCCCTTCTACTGGAAGTCGCCCGATGGCAGCGGCGTACTGGTCTGGCAGACCCAGGGTAAGAACGGTGGATACACCGAAGGCATGGCGGATTTCTATCTCGCGCCACAGGCTGAAGACCCCTACGAGCACACGAAGTTCTATCCAAAGGAGTGGAAAGGGCTGCCTGACCTTGAAATCATGCAGCGCGGCATCGACAAGATGCTCAAGCAGTATGCCGACGCCGGCTACCAGCACCATATCGCGGCGGTCTTTTTCATGCATGACGCGGTCGGGCCCGATCTCGAAGCGAAGTACCTTCTGCCGAGCGTACGCGCATGGAATGCCGCCGGCAAGCTTCCTCATCTCGTCGTCGCTACGCCTTCGGAGTTCTTTGCTCATCTCGAGTCCGACGGCGGCAGCACCAGCCCTGCATACATGGGGGACTGGAGCGGTCTGTGGGCCGAGGTGAAGGTGAATTCGCCAGCCATGAGCGCCGATGCACGCTTCCTGCAGGAGCGCATCCCGCAGACCGAGACACTCTGGTCGCTGCTGAAGATGCAGCATATGGTTTCGGAATATCCCGGCAAGACATTCGACACCGGCTACAACGACCTCTTCCAATATGACGAGCACAACGGCGCAGGTCAGGGCGGCTGGCCAGACGTGCTGACCAAAGAGCAGGTGTTCGAACAGAATCGCGAATATTCGGAGTGGCTGCGCTCTGGCCGCGAGTCAACCTCGAAGCTGTTTGATGAGGGCCTCGAAGAGCTCGCGCCCGTCCAATCATCCGGCCAGGTCGTGCTGGCTTATAACCCGCAAAGCTGGACTCGCTCCCAGCTTGTAAAAGTGTCACCTGGCGCTGGCTCCTGGAATGTGCGCGACGCGTCCACAGGAGAACTGATTCCCTCTCAGCGGCTGGCATCGGATGAGCTCTACTTCGAAGCCAAGGATGTACCGTCGGAGGGCTACCGCACCTATCGAATCGAATCCGCCACGAGCAACAAGGATGCCTCATCTTCAAGCGACGGCGCCGCCCTTGAGAGCCCCTACTTCAAAGTAGAGTTGGATTCCAAGACCGGCAACATTACACGCATTACCGATCTGCGTGCCCAGCGTGTGATCGTCGATCACAAAGACGGCGGTGCTGCCGGTGAGCTCATGCTGAATGACTCAGCATACGAAGCACCTGCTGACTCCGCCGCAGTCCTGCTGCGCCACGATCGCGGACCCGTCGTCGATCGCCTCGTGATCAGCCGGCCTGGCTCCCTGTGGCCTGAAACTACCATCACACTGCCACAGGCTGAACCGGTGGTGCGCATCGATCAGGTGCTTGACCGCAGCAGGATGCCCTTTGTTGCCGACAAGCAGCGGCGCGCCCTGTATTCCTTCGCCTTCAACTTCTCGGTTCACGGTAAGGCCGAGCACTGGATCGATAACGGGGCAGGTCTCTATCGCTTTCCCGATGAACTCTTACCTGGAGCGAGAAAAGATGGTGTGGTGCCGCGCCACACGCTGGTGTGGGACGATAACGGTTCTTACCAGCTGATGCTCACCCAGAAGCAGTCCTTTTACGATCGTCTTCGCACGCACACTGCCTCATCGGATCAAAACCTGCAATCGACGGATGGAGTGCTGATCGACGCGATGATCAAGCACGATGAGGCCAAAACCAAGGACACCGGAGTTACGAGCTTCGAAACCTACGAGCCCGGCTACCCAAAGGACTATACGTTTTCCTTTGCGTTAACCGGTCAGGCCGGCCCGGTTGACCCTGTATCCGCACATCGCTTTACGGTCCCGGAGGATTCCGACGCCATTGAATTGTCACCAGGCCGCGGCGCCTCTCACCCGACAGCATCGCTTCTTTCGCTCAGCGCGGCGAACGTCGTTGTCGAGGCGCTCAGACCCAGTTCCGATGGCAATGCGAACGACTACCTGCTGCGGCTGCGGGAACTGAGTGGTAAGGCGACAGATCTCAGTCTCACTCTTCCGGTAAAGCTTGCTGCCATCGCAGAAACGAACCTTACCGAGGACAGCGTAATCCGAACGGGCCTGCGAGCCAACGCTATCCACATCTCACCTCACCAGACACTCACTTTGCGGTTATCGGTGGCGCACTCCGCTGGCGCCACATCAGGAGAAATCAAGTGAACGTAAGCAAGTCTGTTTCGAAGGCCTGCAAGGCAGCTCTCTTGGGAGTCTTTGTTTTATGCAGCGGCACAATCGCTTCGGCACAACAGAATGACTGGGCCGAATCAGCTTCTTTCGGATACGGCATCGGCGCCAACATCACCTACGGCACCTTCGGGAACGTCCCTGTTCACCTGGATGTATGGCGGAATATGAAAGCTACGGGTCCAGTGCCCACGCTGATGTATATCCACGGCGGAGGCTGGGTCTTCGGCGACAAAGGCGGCGCAGACAATCTCTTTCTTCCCTACATCGAGCGCGGCTGGAATGTCGTGAATGTTGAATACAGGATGGCCGGCGACGCTCCCGCTCCCGGCGCCGTCGAAGATGTTCGCTGCGCCCTGCGGTGGATTTACAGAAACGCCGGGGAGTACCACTTCGATACCACCCGCATCGTCGCTACGGGTCATTCCGCGGGCGGACATCTCGCCCTGATGGTAGGCATGCTGCCTTCCGGCGGCGACCTCGACAGCGCGTGCCCTGCAGATGCGGGAGATCCACCTCTGAAGGTGGCGGCTATCGTGAACTGGTTTGGCATCACCGATGTGAACGAAATTCTCAGCGGACCTGACCGCAAAACCTATGCCGTTGCCTGGATCGGCGCACAGCCCGACAAGGAAGCGCGCGCGAAGCGGGTTTCTCCGATTACGTATGTACGTTCAGACCTGCCGCCTATCATCACGGTTCACGGCGACCACGACCCGGTTGTTCCCTACTCCCAGGCGGTTCACCTGCGCGATGCACTGAGCCAGGCTGGAGTGCCGAATGAGCTGGTCACTGTTCCGGGAGGCAGTCACGGTGGCTTTTCAGATGATCAGTTGCACATGGCGTTTGCGCAGGTCTGGAAGTTTCTCGACGCGCATCATCTGCCAGTGACGATCCCATCGGCTTCCACAGAGGCACGCTGATGGACGAACATCCAATTCCCCAGGAACTGGAAGGGCCCCTGCAGGAAGAGATTGCGAAAGCTGACGAAGCTTACTCGAGACTGTCGTCGTTCGATCGCAACTTTCTCGAACAACTTCACCGGCTTCCTCCTCTCGGGCTGCTGTCCGTAGAGGAGGAGCGTGTTCGCATGCGTGCTGGACAAACTACGAAAACCGGCGAATATCCTGTCGACGTGGAAACATTTCAAACATCGGCCTGCCCTGTCCACCTGGTTCGGCCGATCGAAGCCCCATCGTTGTCACCCGTCCTCTTTTTTCTGCACGGCGGCGGATGGGTGCTTGGGGATTTTGACACACACGCCAAGCTTATCTGCGAACTTGCTGTGAGTATCGGGTGCGCGGTCGCATTCATCGACTACCCGCGTGCTCCCGAGCACCCTTTCCCTGCGCCGCTCGAGGCCTCGATCGTCGCGCTCTACGAGGTTCTGGAAGCATCCGCATCCTTAAGGCTCGACAGAGAGAAATTCGCAGTCGGAGGAGACAGTTCGGGGGGCAATCTGTCAGCCGCACTCATTCTGTCAGCAGCTGCGCGAGACCTGCCTCTACCGCTCCGGCAGGTTCTTCTCTACCCGGTGATGGATCATAAAGTCGATTCGGCATCGTACCGGCAGTTCAGGGACAATCCCAACCTCAGCCAAGCCACGATGGAATGGTTCTGGAGCAACTATCTTCCGCAGGGCTCTGTCGGGGCCGATCCACTCGTTTCGCCACCGAACGCCTCCGCTGAAATGCTTGCGCAATTCCCTCCCACCCTGCTCGTAACCTGTGAGTACGACGTTCTGAGGGATGAGGGAGAGCAGTTTGCCGCCCGCCTTGTCCACGCTGGTGTTGAAGTGACGGCAGTGCGCTGGCTGGGAGCGCTTCACGGCTTCCTCGTAACCGAGTCGCTCTCGGCTTCATCATCCGCGCAGGCGTGTATCGACACCATCGCGCAGTATATCCGCCGCGGGTTCGAAAGCTAGCGAACCCTGCGCAGGCCGGGGATCAGGCAGTCGTGCAACCGCACGATTGCCTGATCACGAGGTTCGAGGCTACCTCGATATGCTGCGGTGAGTTGTTCTCTCCTGCCATGTGGCTGAGCAGGAGCTGCGTCGCTGTTTGTGCAAGCTCCTCGATCGCCTGCCTGACCACGGTGATCGAAGGACGAAGCGTGGCAGCCAGTGCGAAGTCGTCGAACCCTATCAGGCTTACGCGCTCAGGAACCCGGATACCGTGGTTCTGCATGACCTCATAAGCAAGAATTGTCGACTGGTTGTAGAGGCCGAAGATCGCGTCGATCTTGCCCTTCGCCGACATGTGCTTCATGATCGCCGCTTCGGCGGACGGATAATCTGCGGCTTCCATCTCGGCCAGCACGTCGAGGCCGGCCGCCTTCAAAGCCGTGGTAGCACCTTTCATTCGTTCCCTGATGGTATGAAGGTTCGGATCACCGCCCAGGCAAAGGATCCGCTTGCGGCCATGGTGGATGAGATGACGCACGGCGTGCTGGGCAGCGGTGTTGTTATCCGAGACAACGCTCGAGAACTCCCTGCTCGCAATGGGGCGATCGAAGGCCACGATAGGTACGGAAAGGCGGCGCAGATTCTGCAGCAACGCCTTGGAACTGGAACGTGGAGGAACCAGAAGAAGCCCATCTACGCGGTGACGTTCCAGGATCTGCAGATCCTCGAGCTCCAGCTGCGCCTTGTCCTGGGAGGTGAGCAGAAGCAGGACATAATCCTTGCGTCGCGCATGCACTTCCGCCACGGATGCGAACCGGGCAAAGAAAGGATCGGTAATCGATGGAACAATCAGACCGATGGTACGGGAACGGTCACTCTTCAGCGAACGGGCGGCGACATTCGGCTGGTATCCGAGCTCTTTCATGACGCGCTGAATCCGCGCCAGCATCTCCGGGCCAACATAATGGCCACCGTTGATTACACGAGAGACGGTGGTGGTGCCGACTCCGGCTGCTCTTGCAACATCATGGAGAGTAGGGCGACTCCTACGGATGTTCATCAGGTAGTTTGACGTCCTTCTTACGCGTTCTAACAATGGCCCGCGCACAACAGCGGCCAACCGACATTATGACATCAACCTGCACGGAAGATAAGTCAGTTACAACGACATAGCTGCCGCCCGTGAAAGCCGATTCGGCATTCAGATCGTCACAATCTGAAGCTTTTCGCGGGCCTCGTAGCCCGCGATCTCAAGTTGGCTTTTGGCAATCCCGATGCGCAGGCTTCCGGCAACTTCATCGACTTCGATCCGGCCGGATAGGGATGCTACAGGCCTTTGGCTTCCCTTCGAGGCAGGACGCGCCTGCCGCCGGCCTGGGGACAGGTCAAAATCATGACCTTCACGCTCTCCCCGGCCTTGCACCTGTACTCCCGCTCAGCGCCTCCCTGTGCCCATAGAACATCTCCGGGAGCGAGAATCTCTTCTCTCGATGCTGAAATGAATACAACCGAGCCCTCCATGACGTATGCGAACTCTTCGCCGTCAAAGATCTCCGGGAAAAAGGAAGAGTCCGCATCGCTCACTGGAAACTCCGCAATGCACGGCACCAGGCTCCGGTCCGGAATCAGCGCGCTCATGCTCTCCGAGATCATGGACCCCGACCGATTATTGATCGTGAGCCGCGATCTGACCTTCCCTCTCGAAATCCTGAAGCAGTTCCGGTTAGCGGTCTCGAAGAAGTAATCCAGGTTTCGCTCGAAGACCAACGCGATGCGGGAGAGGTTCCTTAGAGTCGGAACGACGCGCCCTGTCTCAAGCTGAGAAAGAAAGCTCGCCGAAAGGCCGGTTCTCCGCCCTAAATCGACCAGCCCCATGGAGCGTTTAAGGCGAAGTCGACGAATCTTACCGCCAATTCCTGCCGCCACAATGGCATTCTCGACCTGTTCTTCCCAGGCCTCCCTGGCCTCTGCGTCGAACATCTTTTTGCGTCCACCTTTCCCGTCGGCTTTAGGCCGAGTCGAACCACAGGATATTGATTCGTCGATTACGATGACTCTACCTAGTGTACCGGGTAGTCGACGGCAGCCGGAATAGGTGAAACCATCCAGCGCAGCCGGCAATGTCGAGAAGACAACCCTCGGGCTTTCAATAAATTTAATGGACGGAAACCGGCAGCGGTTTCCAGTGGCTTCCCCATTGGGATGGCTTGCTCCCCATCACAAAATGCAGAATGCCTCCGGCCTGGATCTGCTCCCACGTGATTACCGGGATATCGAGGGGCCTCCCATTCAGGGTGGCCGACTGGATATAAACGTTCGCCGCCGAGTTGTTGACCGCCTCGACGCGAAAAGTCTTTCCATTCTGCAGCGAGAGCGAGATCTTCCCGTACATCGGGCTCCCAATCATATATTCCCCGCTTGCCGGATTCACCGGATAGAATCCCATCGCGGTAAACAGCAGCCACGCTGACATCTGGCCGCAATCGTCGTCGCCATCGAGCCCGCCGGGAGTCGCGTCGTATTCCTTCGCGGCGATTTTTCGGACCATCGCCTGAGTCTTCCACGGCTCTCCGCCAAAGTCATACAAATAACCATAATGATGACTTGGCTCATTGCTGTGTACGTTGTGGCCGCCACTAAAGTGTTGATCGAGCTTCCGGTCGTAGTTTTCTGCCCCGCCCATCAACTGGATCAATCCTGCCTGGTCATGGAATGGCGAAAATGTGTAGACCCAGGCGTCGCCCTCTGTCCATCCCGAAACACCGCGGTTACCGGGATCGTCCCTTGTGCCACCGATCGGCGCCCACTTGCCGTCGGATGTCTTGCCGTTCATGAGCCCTAATGCCGGGTTGTAGAGGTTGCGGTCATTCAGCGAGCGTTTCAGGAAGAACTGATAATCCTCGGTTCGTCCTAGCGCTTTCGCAATCTGGGCTACACACCAGTCGTCATAGCTGTCTTCCAGTGTCCGGGAAGAGGCTTCGTCGGTCCTGTCCGTCGGAATGTAGCCGAGCTGCTTATAGTAGGTGAGACCGGCGCGGGCCTCGTAAGGAGTATGCTCTTCGCGGTCCAGCCAACGGCGCGTGGTATCTCCATCGGGCGGCGTCATGGCGTCTTTGTAAACCGCCTGCCATGCGAGCTGCTGGTCGAAGCCATGAAAGCCTTTCCTGAAGGCTTCGGCGACGAGCGAATCGGCGTGCGTTGCAATCATGATGTTGGTGTAGCTGGGATTCGGCCACTTGGGCATCCAGCCGCCTTCCCTGAAGTTCTGCAGAAGGGCCGTGATCATGCCGTCGATTCGCTCCGGAGCAACCAACGTCAGCCAGCTGTTCTCGGCGCGGAAAGTGTCCCAGATGGAGTAGGCGGTATAACTTTCTCCGGAGTGTATCTTGTCGTCGAAGGCGCTGTAATAGCGGCCATATTCGGAGAAGACGCGCGGGTAGAGCAGCGTATGGTACATCGCCGTGTACAGCAGCCGCTTCTCGTCATCCTTCGCTTCGGGCATTTGAAGCCGCGATAGCTTCTGGTTCCAGACGGCGTGAAGATTCTTGCGCACTGCCTGGAAATCCCAGGCGGGAATTTCCCTCCGAAGATTTTCACGGGCCTGCTCAACACTGATGAACGATGTCCCGACACGAACCTGGATCGTCTGCCCGGGTTTGAACTCCGCGTAGGCGCCACGGCTTGAAGCGGCAGTGGCATCGCCCATGCCGTAGGTCTTCATGTCCTCGGGCGCCTGCTGAAACTGGACGACGAAGTAGCCTTTGAAGTTCTTCAGCGCCAATGGCCCCAGGTGCGCATCCATGCGATGCGGATTGAAGCCGGAGATTTCCCGGGTTGCAGGATCGACCGCGGCCATGCCCGCGATGCCGGGCCGCGATGCTTCGACGATGACACGGGCTTTTCCCGTCTCTGGAAAGGTAAAACGGAAGATGGAGCAGCGCTCGGTTGCCGTGAGCTCTGCCTGAATCCTGCCATTCGCGCCCGCGTCAAGCGAGACGCGATAGTAGTCCGGCTGAGCTGTTTCCGACGCGTGGCTGTAGGCCAGCTTGCGCGATTCCGGTGTGGTGCGCAATTCCCCAACCTGCGGAATTACGGTCACGTATCCATAATCACCCATCCAGATGGCCGGCTGATGCGTGCCGATGAATCCCGAGATGGTCGCGTCGTCAAAGTTGTACGACGTTACGCTGATCTTGTTCTGCCTGGTCTGCGGCGTCCAGTCCGTCATGCCGAATGGCGCCGTCACGAATGGCATGGTGCCGCCATAGCCGATGGCGCTGCGCTGACTGCCGAGCAGCGGATTCACATAGGACACGGCGTCATTCTGAGCGGAGAGGCAGGAAAAAGAGCCTGCCAGAAGAATTACAAGGGCAGTTGCAAGCCTGTTCATCAGGAGAAATTGTATCGTCGCCGCTGCCCCAACGCCACGCTCCTGGGCTCCTGCTCACCGCGTTCGGGTCATGCGCGTCACCAGCTCGTCCCGGAAATAGGCACCGACTCCGCCGGCAGATGAATTGCCAGATAAGCGGTGTCAGGCGAAGCGACCCCGTCCCCATCTACCTCTCGCTTATGTTTCTCTTTGGATTTCCCCTCCTTCCTGTTACTGTCTTTCTCTATCGAAAATGGCCTCGAAGCATTTCATGTAGCGGCCGAAATGGGGGAGGCATCATGAATCGCCGTGATTGGCTTCGCGGAGCAAGCATGCTGGCGGGCGCGGCTCTACAACGAGGAGTCGTACCGGCCGCTCCTGCGGAAGCACCGGTCAAAGGCCGCCCTTGCGCACTGGCGCTCGAGGACTTCCAGCCGAAGAGCATGTTGAAAGTAAAGGAAACCCACGTGCCACGGGCAAAATTCCCGGTGATCGACTTCCACACCCATCTCAGCCACTCGGCAAGAACCGTGAACGGTGTCGCGATGGTTTCGGCGCGGACGTATGCCTCTCCCCCTGCACCGTTGGTCGCGGTGATGGATCGCAAGAATATCCGCACCATGGTGAACCTGACCGGCGGTTACGGAGAGGGGCTTCGCGAGACGATTGCGAAGTACGATCGCGCCTATCCCGGCCGCTTCGTCACTTTTACTGAGCCCTGTTACGAGTTCTGGAGAGAGCCCAAGTATACGCAGATTCAGGCGGACGCAATCGCGCGTGCGCATCAGGACGGCGCACGCGGATTGAAGATCTTGAAGACGCTTGGACTCTATCTGCGCGAGAACATCACGACAGGAAAGCTGGTGCGTGTGGACGATCCCAGGTTCGACCCTATGTGGGACGCCTGCGGCCAGCTCGGCATGCCGGTAGCGATCCACGTTGCCGACCCGGAGGCGTTCTTTCTGCCGACTGACCGCTTCAACGAGCGGTATGAAGAGCTGAGCCATCACCCTGACTGGTCGTTTTATGGCCGCGATTTTCCGACTGTGGCGGAGATCCTCGAGGCCCGCAATCGCATTCTGGCACGGCATCCGAAGACGAACTTCGTAGTGCTGCATGTAGGCAATCATGCGGAGGACCTTGGAGATGTCACCGCGTGCCTTGACCGCTTCCCCAATATGCATGTCGACCTTGCCGCGAGAATCGGCGAGTTGGGACGACAGCCGCGTACAGCGCGGAAGTTCTTCGACAAATATCAGGACCGGATCGTGCTGGGCACGGATGCGACGCCGCATGGAGATTCCTATCCGCAGCAGGTCTTCAACGACAGACTTTATGAGATCTACTATCGCTTTCTCGAAACCGATGATGAGTACTTCGACTACGCTCCTTCGGATATTCCTCCGCAGGGACGGTGGCGCATCTATGGCATCGATCTGAGCGAGACAATATTGCGGAAGGTTTACCACGAGAACGCTGCGCGTCAGCTGGGCATGAACGCATAAAGGAGAGGATTCGATGCGGCGCAGGGATTTCCTGAAAAGCGGTGCGATGCTTGCCGGGGGTCTGAATCTGGCGGTGGGCAAAGCTGAGGGCATGGTTCGTGCCCACAATTGGAACGATTACAACTTCGGCTCTGGGCCAGAGGTACACGACCGGCTGAATCAGGGGCCGTTCCCGCAGTACGAGCCGGACGCCGCGATTCCATCAGACGAAGTCGTAATGGCGACAACGCCGTCGGACGATCCGGTGCCGCACTATGGCAAAGGCCTGGTTACATATATTACGGCCGACATGGGGACGGAGGAGATCAAGTCCGGCAACATACCCCAGGCGATTGAAGACCTGGTGAAGTTTTCACTCGGAGATGTTTTGTATATCCGGCCTACATGGCGAGAGGTGCAGCCCAAGCCCGGGCCGCTCCAGCTGCCGGATTATGTGAAGCAGGTCTTCGAGCTGAGCAGGAAATACAACAAGCGCGTGGGCCTGCGCGTACAAATGAGTGCTCCGGACCATACACACAGTGCTGCTCTGCCGGATTTCGTGCTGGAACGCGTGCCGAAGGTGGATCTTGTTCTGAATAACGCGAGCGGAGAAGACCGAAAGGCAGGACAGCGATTCATCGATAACCCTCACAGCAAGTATCAGCCGCGCTTTGACGATCCCTTCTTTCAGAGCGCCTTTGCTGACCTGGTGGGAAGCATGGCTGCTGAATTCAACGGCAGTCCTCATGTCGAGTTCATCGATACGTTCATGTATGGCTTCTGGGGCGAAGGCCACACATGGCCCTTTAGCAACAATCCCTTTCCCGATTACCAGACCGCGGAACGCACATGGACGAAGATGCTCGAGGTTCAGCTTGAGCACTTTACGAAGACTCCACTCCTGACGAACACGCAGCCGGACTTCAGCCGGGTGGGCAACTCCGAGTTGCTGGACCGCACGGTGCGCAGCAATAACTGGATTCGCAGCGACACTATCTTCATCGAGAACGAGCAGATCGAGGCATTGAGTAACCGCCCTCCGTGGATCGGCGCTTTGCTCGAGCAGGGCTTGCCGGGAAAGCCTCCTGACACGCAGCCCAGCGACGACGGTGTTTCACCGGCAGAGAATATGATCGCGCACGTAATGGATATCGGCGCGAATTACTGGTCGCTCTGGAACTTTCACAACATCAGCGCGCAGAATTTGCAACGCTACTACGCTGCGTATCCGGAATGGTTCAACCGTATTCACCGCCGTATCGGATTTCGAGTGCGGCCTTCGTTCATCTGGAGCTATGAGACAGGCAGCTACACAGGACTGATCGTGGGCTTTGCAAACGACGGCATTGCGGGAGTGCCGGGCGTGCTTCGCGTGACGGTGGAGAGCGAAGATGGCAGACAACTGGTGAGCGGATGCCTGGATGCAGGTTATCCGCTACCGGGAAAGATACGGCAGGCACAGTTTGTGCTGCCTGCCGGGGTGAAATGGCAAGGAACAAAACTCCGTGCAGAGATCGAGGTCAAAGGCATGCGCTATCCCGTGCCGTGGGCCTGTCGCCAGAAGCTGAATGAAGACGGCTCGCTGACGCTGAGGGGAAATCTGCGGCACGGGGTATAGTCAGCCTTTGCCTCGAAGGCTGACGGTTTTTAGGGCTTCTCCTCACTTAAGGATGGCGGAGCGTCCTGCGGCTGCGCTCCCCATGACTTGTTTGGCTCTGCTCCGAGCGTGAACCTGATCGCGCCACCGTCGGTCATATCCTGGAAGCGGATCCAGTTCTTTGCGTGTGCCTTTCCATTCAGCTCGACGCTCTGAATGTACGGCAGGTGTTCAGGATCAGGAGAGGACTCGATGGTGAAGGTCCTGCCCTTGTATGGCGCATTCAGATGAATAACGACCTTTGGGAAGACCGGGCTGGTCAGCTCGTAGGCGAGACTGGTGGGATCGACCGAGTAGAAGCCCATCATGCTCATCACTGCCCACGATGACATCGCGCCGCAATCGTCATTACCGGGAATGCCATCCGGAGTGTCAGGATAGTTCTCCTTCAGCACGCGGCGTACAACCCTCTGCGTCTCCCACGGCTTGCCGGAGAAATTGAACTCGAAAGGCGCCTGCAGGTCGGTTTCGTTGTAGGGGTTGTAGTATTGCCCGAACCAGCTTGGATATTCGTAATCGAAGAAGTTCGTCAGGCGCTTATTGAAGAGATCCTGCCCCATCGACTTCACCACCCAGGCCATGTCTGTGGGCTCGAACCATTGATAATGCCAGCCGGAACCCTCGATGAAGCCATGCCACTCTTCCGCTGGGTCGAAGATCGGCACCCACGAGCCGTCAGCGTTCCTCGGCCGGAAGAAGCGTGTCTCCGGATCGAAGACATTGCGGTAATACAGCGAGCGATCGTACATGGTCTTCGCTTCCGCCGTCTTGCCGAGCGCTTTGCCCAGCCGGTAAAGCGAGGCATAGGCAATCACGTCTTCCTGGATCTGCGAAACCGATCCGTACTCGACTTTATCGTTCGGCGCATAATGCAGCTTGTTAATCCAGTCGATGCCGATCTGCCCCTGGTAAGGCTTGCCAGCCGGCGCGGGCTCGGTCGCGTCACGGTACATGCCCTCCCAGGCCGTCTTCATATCGAAGTCATGGAGTCCGTCGAGCCACGCGGTGCTCACGATCACCGTCAACGGGCTTCCCGCCATGATGTTCGTGTACCGGTTGATCTGCGGCCAACGATCGATCCAACCACCTTGCTTGTACATCAGGGCGACGGAGTCAGCCATGTCCTCCATGCGCTTCGGGTCGATCATTGCTACGAGCGGCATCTGGTCCCGGTAGATGTCCCAGCCGGAGAAGTTTCCGTAGAGCTCGTGTCCTGGCTTCACATTGTGAATCGCATCGTCGAAGCCGATGTACCGGCCGTCCACGTCGCTCAGGATGCTCGGCATCAGAAGGCTGTGATAGAGCCCTGTATAGAAGACGCGCTGCTGCGTCTCAGACCCTCCCGTGGCTTCGATCACACTCAGGGCCTTGTTCCACGAGGCTACCGCACTGCTATGAATCTGGTCGAAGCTCTTGCCCTCGGCCTCGGACTTGAGGTTGTTCCGCGCACCCTCCAGGTCGACATAGGAGATTCCGATCTGCGCGGTGACAGTCTGAGCCTGCGCTGCCGATGGCCAGCTTGCATACGCGCCTACCCACTGCTCATGGTTCGTCTGCTTTACTGCTTTCACTTCCGGATTCGGCGAAGCCGCGCCGCCCTTCAGCGTTCCGTTCCACGTGCCCGACTCCGCGAAAGAATGGTCGAAGCGGATGACAAAGTAAACCTTGTACGTGCCTTTCGCGTCGCAGAAGACCTGATTTTCGACATAGCCTTCCATCTCGCGGTCGCCTGTCATGTGAATCTCTGCGCTGCTTGTGTTGTTCAGCGTATGGCTGATCGGCACTACGATGTTCGCTGTCTTCCCGGCAGGAAACGTAAAGCGCAGCATGCCGGTGCGCTCGGTCGCGGTCAGCTCGGCATTCACATCCCAGCGCTTCAGGCGAACCTGGTAATAGCCCGGTGAAGCCGACTCCTGGTCGTGCGAGTACGGCGATTCGAGGCCAGCCTTGTCTGTAACCACCGCTCCGGTCGTCGCCGTTACGGAGACCTCACCTTCGTTGGCGCAGCCCACACCGCTCATGTGGGTCATGCTGAATCCTTTCAGGGAGTCCTGATAGTAGTGATATCCGAGGCCCTTGTCTTCGGTATCGGGACTTAGCTGCACCATTCCAAACGGTACAACTGCCCCCGGAAACAGGTTTTCGCTGTCGCCAGGACCCTTACCGGTTCCGATAAACGGATTGACCTTCCCGGCAGGTCCGCCATTGGCTTCACCGGCAGCAGCAGCAACAGGCAGAACAGACGTCACCGCAAACAACATCAATAGCGGCGCGCAAAAACCCTTCGCCGGTCTCTTAAACATGCTTCTCTTCCTCACTCGTCAGGATCCGCCCGGAGACTTCAAAGCGGCATGTGGAAACGATACCATGTGAATCTCAGCGGAGCTTTTTGCTGACGCCATGAAGTTCTTGCAAGCCTCATAATGGATGGCACGCGTTCGGGCGGTTGTTTTCTATCTGATGCTTGCGACTTTCAAATCTACCGGCTGCAAATAATTCATGGCCCACGCGAACAAATGCGCAGGCCATGGTTACGTAAAATCTCTGACTGCCTTTAGTACTTCATGTTGGTCAGGTCTTCGATCAGACCGGGCCCGACTGGCTCCCAACCCAGCGTCTTCCGGGTCCATTCGCTCGAGGCCGGCATGTCGAGACCTGCGAAGCCGGCAAACCAGCCAAAGTGCTCGGCAGCTTGTTCCGGTGCGATTGAAACAACGGGTACATTGAGCCCCTTGCCAATCGTTTCCGCAACATCCTTAATTGCGACACCCTCTTCGTCTACTGCGTGATAGACCGTATAGCCGGGACCAGTTTTTTCTACCACCAGGCGATAGAGTTCGGCCACTGCCTTCAGCGGAGCGGCTGCCCAGCGATTAGCACCGTTGCCTACGTATGCGGAGACGCCCTTCTCGCGAGCCGTCTGGGTCAACAGAGGCACCAATCCCTGCTTGCGAGTGTCGTGCACTTGCGGCAGGCGGACAATCGCCACATGCACCCCCTTTTCAGATACCGCCTTAGCAGTCTGCTCAGGTCTGCGCGGAATGGCCTGGTGGCTAGCCGGCGGGTCGCTTTCCACGCGCAGGTGGCCGGGGCCGCCGCTCGCCAGCCCGGTGCCCGAGGTCACCACCAGCAGCTTGCCAGGTTCCATCGCTGATCCCAGTGCCTCAATTGCCTGCTTCTCGTCTTCTGCATTCTGTGCAAACTTCGAGAAGTCGTGGCTGAATGCGAGGTGAACCACCACGTCCATCCCTTTCGCACCGCTTCGCAGACTGGCTAGATCTGTGAGATCGCCGCGATGTACTTCACCCCCCACAGCCTTCAGCTGCCCCGCCCCCGCATCGCTGCGCGTTAGGCCGCGCACCTGGTGGCCAGCAGCGATCAGCTCCTTCACCAGCTCAGTTCCGATAAATCCTGTCGCACCTGTTACGAATACACGCATTGTCGTCATCTCCTGCCGTTATTAGCGCAATCTGGGTCGCGCCGGGTTGACTTCTGCGCCCCCGCTCTATAAAACGGGGACAGTCCCCGCATATAGAGATAAGTGGGGACAGTCCCCGGTTGCAAAATTTATTTCTGTAAACGGTTCCGGTAGCGAAAACGATGCCCGCTTCTACTCAACCTGAACGCAAAGTTCGCGCTGATGCGCAGCGAAATCGCGAACTGATCCTGGAGTTCGCAAAGAAAGCCTTCACTCGCGATGGTGCAGCGGCCAGCCTCGACGATATCGCCCGCAAGGCCGGAATCGGCTCTGCCACGCTTTACCGGCATTTTCCTACCCGCGAAGCACTCATCGAAGCGGTTTATCGGAGCGAGGTGGAGAAGCTCGCGGCCGCAGAAGAACGGCTCGCAGCCACAAAGCCTCCGCTGGAGGCCCTGCGCACCTGGATGCTGCTCTTCATCGATCACGTGGCCGAGAAGAAACTGATCATTCCGGCAATGGAGATTGTGGATGGCGGCTCAACGCGACTCATCGAAGGCTCGCGCGACCGCATTCACCCCGCTTTTTTTCGTGCGGTGGAGCGCGCCGTTGCAAACGGCGACCTGCGCGCGGACACCGATCCGAATGATTTCATCCGGGCTCTCGTAGGCATTTTCCATACGACAGCAATACCGGGCTGGGAGGAGAGTGCTCGCCGGCTCGTCGGCATCCTCATCGACGGCTCACGTCCGTCCCCCAAAAACGCTCAGTGAATTGACAGCTTATCGAGCGTGCTCAGGTCAGCTAAGGAGACCATGGTTGCCCGGATTGCTTCTGCGAGCGCCGAGGATCGATGAAGAAGCCGATTCCCGGTTTCGGTATCGACGATCAGAGCTCGGCATTGAAGAGAGGACGCGATCTCGAGCGCTTCCTGCCATGGGTCTCCATCTCGCAGAGGCACGTTTGCTCGACCGTCGCTCATTACGATGAGAAGCGAAACCGGAGTCAGGTAGGTTTTTGCCAGCTCAAGAGCGTGCGCCAGAGGTGTCCGGCCACCTGTCGGCAGGTACTCCAGCGCTACCTCTACGTCTTCAATCTGACGTGAAGGTTCGAGCAACACCTGAGCTGCGGTTCCACGGAACGCGATGAGCACTACTTCATCATTCTCCTGAAACGAACGGCGCAACATTGCGAGTGTGGCGCCTTTCACAAGGCACATCTTTTCCTGTTCCGCATGGGATCCGCTCGAATCAATGAGCACGATGTATCGCGTGCCACTCGCTGAAGAGCGTACCTTCTCGCGAAGATCACTCGCGCGGGGTTTAATGTCTCCCCGGTCAAGTAATGCGTGCGTCAGCGTTGCCCGAACGTCGAGCTCGCGTGGTTCACCGGTGCTTCGGCTACCGATAACTCGCCCGGGGTGCGTCGCTGCCGTCTCACGTTGATTGAGCGATCGTAAGGCATCATCCGAATCGAAGAGAATGGATACTGAATTCATCTCCAACGGTTTGAAGACCCGCTCTCTGCCAGAGGATGAACTCTTATCCTCTGGTTCAGCAGCCGATTCTTTCGGTTTTGGAAGCGGTGGCGAGGGATTTGAGCGGCCCCCGGCCTTTGCCCTGTGGTTCAGAACCAGTGGAAGTATGGCATCGAGATGATGCTTTGTAACCGTGGCATCACCAATCAGGGCCGCATAGGCGATGCTGGCACGCACGGCCGCAAGATCTGCTCGCAGTGAGCGAACTCCCGCCGCACAAATTGCCTTTGATATCTCTTCGAGTATGTAACCGGGACATTCGATCGATGCTCTTCGATTTCTCGCGGCAAGCAGGGTGATCCTAAGCTCTTCCTGTTCGCCCTCGTAGTGTTCTGAAAACATCGAAGGATCGCGCTCAAAAGACAGCCGCCGCTCCAGGATCGACCGGCGTTCGTCTGTGTCGAGCGGCGCCGCAACTTCCACAGAGAGAGCAAAGCGATCGAGCAGCTGTGGACGCAGCGAGCCTTCCTCTGGATTCATGCTGCCGAGCAATACAAACTCTGCTGCGTGTGCGACGCTGAAACCCTCTCGCTCCACAACATGCACGCCGCCTGCAGCAGCATCTAGCAGAGCGTCTCCGAGATGCGGTGGAAGCAGATTTACTTCGTCGATGTAAAGCACGCCGCTATGTGCCTGTGACAGCAATCCTGGCTTCAGGACGGGCTTGCCTTGAAGCGTGCTCTCAAGATGCAGTCCACCGAGAAGCCTGTCCTCTGTGACCCCGATGGGCAGGTTGATGAAGGGCGCGAGGTCAGGGAGTAGCCTGGCCAGGGCCCGCGCCGCCGTTGTTTTGCCTGCTCCTTTATCTCCTCGCAGGAGAACTCCGATGCGCCAATCTATCGCGGAGAGCAAAAGGGCGAGCTTCATTTGCTCCTGTCCGACGATCGCTGCGAAAGGATATGTCATCGGTTTCATTCCGCGGTTCTCCGCTTGGTTTCGCCTTGTGCTTCAAGGATCGCTTCACTCTCGAGCATGAGGCCGCGCAGAGCTTCCAGCATTTCGGGATTCGGGTTCTCCCACATCCCGCGATCAGCCGCTTCGAGAAGTCTCTCGCTTATGGCGTTCAGCGCCCATGGGTTGGACTTCGACAGGAACTCCTGCATATCCGGAGAGAGCGCGTAATGCTCAGCCAGTCCGTCATAGACAAAGTCCGGGGCAATCTGTGCTGTTGCGTCAAAACCGAAGATGTAATCGACGGTTGCGGCAAGCTCCAGCCCCCCTTTGTAACCGTGCCGCTTGATGCTTTCGACCCATTTAGGATTGACAACGCGAGAGCGGTAGACGCGTAACGCTTCTTCCTCGAGATCGCGAACGTGTATCGCATCCGGTTTGGAGCTGTCGCCGAAGTAGGCTTTCGGTTGCACCCCGGTCAGTGCGCGTATGGAGGCGACCATGCCTCCATGAAACTGGAAGTAGTCGTCCGAGTCGAAGATGTCGTGTTCGCGATTGTCCTGATTGTGAAGAGCGACCTGGATCGATTGCAGACGTTCGGCAAAAACCGGTCGCGCATCTACGCCCGCTGCGTTTCCAGCATAGGCATAGCCTCCCCATTCAAGGAAGGTTCGCGCGAAGTCCTGCTCATCTTTCCAGTTCCCCGTCTCGATCAAAGGCAGAATACCGGCACCGTAAGCTCCGGGCTTCGCTCCGAACATACGATAGCGGGCCTGTGCCTCAGCCTCCTCGAACGGCATGTCTTTCTTCTTCTCAAGCTCGGCGAGGTAGTGCTTTCTCGGGAAATTGCGATCGAGTGGCTCATCGCAATCGATGACCGTTGAGACGGCCTGGTCGAAGAGATCGATCAGGTGTGGGAAGGCGTCGCGGAAGAATCCGCTGATGCGTAGGGTCACGTCGATGCGCGGGCGGCCAAGTTCTTCAAGCGGGATGATCGATATGCCGTCGATGCGTCTTGACTGGGCATTCCAATTGGGTGCGACGCCGAGCAGAGCGAAGGCTTCGGCGATGTCGTCTCCATGTGTCCGCATCTGAGAGGTCCCCCAGACGCTCAGCCCCATCATCTCGGGGTAAGAGCCCTCTTCCCTGACGAAGCGGTCGATAGCTTCCTTGGCCAGATGTTGACCGACGCGCCACGAAGCCTGCGACGGAAGGGCACGCGGATCGACGGCGTAGAAATTGCGGCCCGTGGGCAGGATGTGTGCCATGCCGCGTGTTGGAGCACCGGCCGGACCTGCGGGAACATACCTGCCTTCTAGGGCGTCGAGCAGGTGATCGATTTCATCGCCAACCATCTCGAGCTTCGGGACAAGGCTTGAACAGGCGAAGGCGAGCACATCGCCAATCTCTTTTGATTCCAGCTCGAGAACAGCATTTTGAACACTGCTGACGGAATCGGCTCTGAAGCCAAGATCTTCCAGCATCGTGTAAAGGTCTTTCGAAGCACGCTCGATTGCTTCGAGCACATCGGCGTGGGTATGAACGGTATGTCCTAACAGCAGCCGGGCTGCCGGCAGCCTTTCCCCGGTGTTGTTCAACAACGTCGCCATATTAAAACCGAGTGCGTTTGCAATGGCCGTCTGCAGACTTGGGATCTGGGCGTTTGCAAGACGCGTCAGCGAGCAGAGCATCTCCGGTAATGGAGGCATCTGGCCGAGAGTGTGCAGCCCGTCACGAATCTGCGCCATGCCCAGCTCGCACAGGTACCCGTCGAGATCCTCAATCAGGTGCGCAACCTCGTTGCCACTCATCTCGGCAAGCGTAGACGGCACGCCTTCCGGCGTTAACTCATCGTCCCACTCGTGCTTGTGATCTCCATGATCACGCGTGAGCATTGTCTTCACATCGAGATCAGCCTGGAGGTTGGCTTTTTGAACCATGTCCCATATCTGCTGCTGAAGATAAGGCAGCTTTGAAGGGTCGAGCTTCTCGATGGTGTAATACTCGTTAACCAGTTGATTGAGTTCCGCAAGCAGACCGTATGTCTCTGCGGTGGTCATCGGAGGTGTGAGGTGATCGACGATGACAGCGTGAGCGCGGCGCTTCGACTGGCTGCCCTCTCCGGGATCGTTGATGATGAACGGATAGATGAGCGGCAGGTCGCCAAGCAGAATGTCTGGGAAGCATTCTCCGGATAGCCCGATTCCCTTACCTGGCAGCCATTCGAGCGTGCCGTGTTTGCCCATGTGAACAATCGCATCAGCACCCCATCCTCCTTCTGACTGCGCTGTCCCCAGCCAGCGGTAAAACGCGGCATAGTGGTGCGTGGGCGGCAGGTCGGGGGTGTGATAAATCGCATCGGGATCGATGCCGTATCCGCGCGGCGGCTGCATTGCGACCATCGCATTGCCAAAGCTCAATGCTGCAAAGTGATAGCTTCCCTCGTCGCCCCATGGCTCGTGATCGAGAGCAGCAAGCTTCCCCGCAAGGCTCCCCATGAGCTTTTTATCAGTCTTCGGTTTCGCAGGCCGTACGCTGAACCCGAAGGATTGCGGTTCGCCCCAGTAATCCTCCATTCTTCGCTTCGCGCGCTCAGGAAAACCCGAGTACTGCTTTCGATAAGCAGAGCGCGCAAACCGCTCGGCGTAGTCATGATTCAGCGGATGGCGATCGTCATAGCTTCCACGCTCGAGGAGCTGCTGCATTAACTCATCGGAAGTACCAGGCAGCGTTGTGATGTTGTAACGGCGGCCTTTCAGCGCATGCAATGTTGTTAACAGGCTGGCCGGAGTATCGAGACCGACTGCTCCCCCAACCTGTGAAGCTTTTGCCGAAGAGTTGGTTAACACGAACGCGACGCGGCGCTCCGAGTTAGGAGTGCGGCGAAGCTTTGCAAGCCGTGCAGCGATTCCTGCAACACGTTCCATCCGTTCTTCGTGCGCGAGATACAGGCTGTCGGAGGCTTTTGCTCCGCGCTCTTTGAACGAGACAGGCACCGTGATGATGCGACCGTCGAATTCCGGAATTGCGACATTCACCGCTGTGTCGAGCGAGTTCAGTCCGCGCCGCGAGCCCTCCCAGGCGCCCCGTGCCATGCCGCTGGCGATTGCCTGCACGATCGGTATTCCCAGCTTCTCGAGAGCAGTAACAGCGTCGCCGGCTTCCGTCACGTCTCCAGTGTTCACCTCGCCGATGGCAAACGAGAGTGTTGAGATGAGTACATCGGCGCGGCCTTCGATCCACTTGTAAGCCGCTGGCCTGCCGGCTTCCTGGGACTTGAGGCTTGAGGTAAAGATGCATAGCGCATTCATCTCACGCGCTTCGATGGCCTGCGCCATCTCGTCGATGAACCCGGTGTTTCCGCTCAAGCGATGTGCCCGATAGAAAAGGACTGCCACTGTCGGCCTTGTTACATCAGCCCTCCGGTTCCAGTCCTCGATGTCCGACTCTTCCATGTCAGGAAGGTAGATACCGTGCTCCGGCATTGGCGCTGGCGGTGCGTAGCCATACCCGCTCAGCAATAGCCGGTCAGAGAGAAAATGGCAGAGCTCCACGAAGTTGCGGACTCCGCCAAGCCCGAGATATGTGGAGGCGGTCTCCATCACGTCTACAGGCACGTTGACCGTCTGCGTGAAGTCAGGCGTCAGTTCGCCGGTTCCGCTGATAAGAACCAGCGACTGTCCACGTTCCACGCAGAGATCGCGCAGCCGTTCGAAGGCGGGCACGGTGCTGACCGGTCCGTGGATTCGAAGGACGATTACACGTGCACGTGCCATCTCCCCTGCCAGCAGCATTTCCATCTGATCTTCGCTGCGAAGGGCATTGAGGGAGTAGGAAAGAACTTCCAGCTCGGGCCGAATAAGCTCTCTGGCACGGGCCAGAGTCAACAGGTCGGTATCGGCGTGCGAAAGCAGCATGATTCCGCCTGCCGGCTGCTGCGTTTCTGCGCCAATAATCGGCGCGGCCGGCGTGCGAACGTCCCAGTCGTAATAATTGAAAACGAATTCGCTCAGTTCCGCAGGCGGCTTCAAAAACCTGTCTGCCTTAAGCATCGATTCGATGTAGTCGAATATCTGTGACACCTGCCAGGCGCTGTTCACTGAGTGGAACCAGACCGAGTGCCCGTCAAAGACAAGTGACGCCACATTTGCAAGCGTGCATGGGCCCAGGCATCCTCCCTTGGTCAGGTGAACCTGGTTGCGGATCTTTCGCCTCGTCCACTCTTCCTTGTACACATCCACAGGAACTTCAGCGTATCCGCGTTCTGTTCTGCCGCAGCAGCAACCGGTGAAGCAGTATGAGAGATGCCCACGATGCTGGACGATGTTCAACGTACGGCCATCGGCGCGGATGACGCGCTGACGATAGGAAGTCATGAACTTTCCTCCGCGATGAAGTAATTCGTGACGCCGCTCATTCGGACGGCCCTGTGCCGTGTACGAATTCGAAGAGCCGCTGCGCGGCGAGGGGTGTGCGCGGGCCGGGGACGACCAGCGAATCGCTGGTACCCGGATAGACACGTCCTGCGCGAACGGCGGCAAGCTCCGGATGCTGGTTCCACAATGCGACTGTCGCTGCACGTGCAGCCTTACGCTCGGCTTCCGTCTCCTGCGTGCCACTCAGATCGATAATGACGTCCGGGTTTTCTCGAAGCACGGTCTCGAACGAGATGCGGGGATATTGGGGCATTGCCGGCTTGGCCAGAACATTTGTGCCTCCGGCGATTCTCAGGATCTCGTTGACGTAATTGTTTGGACCGGTAGCCACAAGGTTATCGAGAGTTCCAGGCAGGCGGTCGACAATGATCAGGACACGCCGTGACGGTGTCGCATTCGCGCGCGACTGTATCTGCGCGAGGCTCGTCTTTATCTGTGCGGTGAGCGCAGCAGATCGTTCCGGCACGCCCGCTGCGCTCGCTACCAGCTGAATTGCGGTGTAGACATCTTCAAGCGTACCGTGCGGAACCTGAACGAAACGAATATGCAGAGCATCAAGCCTGTCCGTTAGCTCGTTGGGGATGCGTTGCAATACGACAAGATCCGGAGACAGACGCGCAATCGCCTCGGCGTCGGGCTTCAGATAGCTCCCTACCCTGGGCAGCTTCTGTACTTCAGGCGGATAGTTACAGAAACGGGAGACACCAACAACCCTGTCGCCGAGGCCCAGAGCGAAGAGTGTCTCGGTGATGCTCGGCGCCGTGGACACGATGCGTTGAGGCTGGGATTCTGCAAATGATCGCGCCGTGGACACGATGAGCGATAGAGCAACCGCGATCCATAGGGCCCAGGCGTTGCTTCTGATATTCGACATCCCTGGCAGCCTTGTTTCAACCATGCGTAGATCGCCTCGCCACAACCTTCTCCACGAACCAGCCAAAGACAACACCAAGAACACTCCAGAGAAGAGCCTGCATCGCGAGTGAGGCCACCCGGAACTTCCACATCAACGTCACCGGAAACCCCGCAGGCACTTCATCAAAGTCTGGAAAGTAGTGACAGGTCACCGTTGCCGCCACGACAAAAAAACCAATTGAGAGAAGCGAGGCGTTCCAGGCTCCCAGTCGACGATGGAATCGCATCGCAACCTGCACCGAGAGCGCCGTGAGTGCACAGGAAAATGCCAGAAGCAGAAAATACGCGGCGGTGCGGATCCCGATCGTATCGGGATTGCCGACTGAGGGCGGGTTTGCCGGATACTTAAGCGCGGGAACAATGGCGATGGCAACGAAACCCAATGCCGCCAGCAGCGCGGCAAGATTCCGCGGGCTTTGAACCGGGAGTCGTCCCATCGCAAACGTAAAGGCCAGTGCAAAGATACCGCCGACGGCCGTGCCGTCAAGCACGGTCGCTGTCAGCAATCCGAGTGTGCCCTGTACTTTGCGGCTCACCACTTCAGCCTCGGGGGCTTCGCCCCGAGCGTGGTCCATGACAGTTTCAAAAGCGATAGCGCGTTCTACCTGCGGTTCACCGATCCAGCGGGCCAATGCAAAGACAAAAAGGCCAGCGACCAAACCCGCAAGCATCCCCCGCACAAGCAGGATGCGAGTCATAACAGGACCTCAGTGGCAGGGAAAACCGAGCAGATGGCGGCCGTCGTGAACGAACTCGTGCACAGCACGCCCGTGAAGCAGCGCGGTAGCGCCCTGTTCCGCGCCAACGAAGTACAGCGCGAGCAGCATCAACAGGCCGCCGAAGAGAGCCCAGGGAAGAATTTCCCGGACGGGAATAACAGGAATGGCAATGGGTTGAGGGGTGAGTACAGCGGCTGAGCGTTGCGCCATTTGAACCTCCTGGGATCGTGCGTCCCAACGACAGAGTTTGCTTGTAGAGATGAAAGAAGGTCTGGCTATATACAGTGGCGCGACCGCGCCGGAATTTCACCGGCTTCTTCTCTTCAACTCAATAAACTTAATCTAACCCTATGTCTCTCTATGATGGGTGTCAAGGCATATCAGGAGGAGACACTTTGAGTTCCCGGTTCACGCTTATCACCCATGCCGCCACTGAAGCCCAGCGGCACGCGAGTTTTCCCCTCGATGAACCGATTCTTCCGGGCGAAATTGCGAGAATGAGTGGAATACATTGGGGAGTCTCGAACTCTGCCCGCGTCCAGGCCGCTCCAGAGTTGCGAACCGGGGAAACCGCGCAACTGCTCGGGCTGGAGGCTTCAGTTGAAAGCCTGCTGCGAGACTGCGACTACGGACATTGGCGCGGTCTGAAGATGGAGACGATTCAGTCGGAAGACGCCGATGGCCTGCTCGCCTGGCTGACAGAACCAGCAACCGCGCCCCATGGCGGCGAGTCGATCCATCAGCTTCTTGAACGGGTGAGCTGCTGGATGCAGCAGCAGTGCGCGGTGAATCACACCATCGCAGTGACTCATCCTGCCGTCGTCCGCGCGGCACTGGTGTGTGCGCTGGAGTTACCGGCACAGAGCTTCTGGCGGTTCGATATCGCTCCGCTGACATGGACCGACCTGCGTTTGAACGGCAAGGTATGGACAGTTAGGAGCGTAGGCTGCTCCATAGCGAAAACCTCAACACTCATGTCGGAGTACTCTGACAAGGGAGCCTGAGCGATCCGATGGACATCGACGATCTGAGAGTTGTGACTGCAGTCGTGAAGCACGGCAGCATGAACCTGGCCGCTGCGGAACTCCACATGGTTCATTCGAATGTCACGGCGATGACTCGTCGCCGGGAGTGGTTCGCATCCGCAGTTGATAAACACACTACTCAAGCCCGTCGAGGGCGCGCTTTAGTTGATCGTAGACGTAGTCGATATCGGCATCGGAGAGATGGTTATAAAAAGGCAGCGCAATTGTCCGCTCTCCAACGCTCTCGCTGACGGGAAGATGCTGCATTCGTTTAAGACCAGCGTAGGCGGGCTGCAGATGAACCGGAGCAAAGTATCGGGCACAACCAATCCCGGCCAGGCCGAGTGCGTCGAGCACTGCATCGCGATGCAGACGTGAATATCGATTGTGCAGGCGAATGACGTAAACAAACCAGCTGATGCTGCAGCCCGCGATTGTGTTTGGCGGCAGCTCGATTCGCCGGTCGCCAGCCAAACGCCGGTGATATTTTTCCGCCACAGATTTACGGCTGCCGAGGATGCTCTCAATACGCTTCATTTGAACGGCACCGATCGCACAGGCAATCTCAGAGAGGCGGTAGTTGTAGCCGATGATACTGTGCTGCAGCCAATCGTCGGATTCATATCGTCCCTGATTGCGCAATGCGCGAAGCTCTCGCTCTATACGGGCATGTGGAGTCAGGACCATTCCTCCCTCACCCGTCGTGATTTGCTTGTTGGGATAAAAAGCAAAAACAGCAGCGTCTCCGAACGAACCCGCCTTTTTGCCGCGATACTCCGCACCGATTGCCTCGCAGGCGTCCTCAATCACAAAAAGATTGTGCCTGCGCGCGATTGCCAGGATGCTGTCCATCTCCGCGGGAAGCCCAAATGTATGGACGACAACGATGGCCCGTGTCCGTGCCGAGATCGCAGCCTCGATCAAAGCAGGATTCAGATTCATCGTCTGCAGTTCGATGTCGATAAAGATGGGATCAGCTCCCACATAACGGATCGCGTTTACAGCCGCTATGAACGTAAACGACGGGACGATGACTTCATCCTGAGGCCCGATACCCAGCGCCAAGAGCGCCAGGTGCAGGCCCGCTGTCCCGGAGCTGACCGCCACGGCGTGTGCAACTCCGATGTAGCTGGCAAAGAGACTCTCGAACTCCTGCTGGCTGGGTCCGATACTCAGCCGCGAACTGCGCATCACGGATACCACTGCATCGATTTCAGCATCTGTAATATCCGGCTGCGATAGGGGAATATTCAAGCTGTCTCCAGCGCGTCACCACGTTTGAGCAGGAGCGTTTCGGATGGCGGAAGCGTCGTCAACACGTGAACGATGCGTTCGGCGGCGTGGCCGTCTCCGTAGGGATTGGTCATGCCGCGAACACTTTCCTGAAAACCAGGAGCAAGCGCCTGATCTATCTTCGCCGCGATGGACTCGATAGCCGGTGCGGCATCGAGAATATTCGGGGCACGTTCTCTCCCCTGCTGGCGCATTCCCACGTTCACGGTGGGCATTGCGAACGATCCAGTCTCCATGATGCCGCTGCTGGAGTTACCGATCATGAGGCGAACCGAACGCAGCAGGCTCCAGTAGACGACTGCCGGCAGGTTGACAAATAGATGACAGCCTGATCGCTGCGACAAAAACTGTCGTGTGCGATCGATGATAATGCGGCTGCCCGCGTCGGCGTTTGGATAGCAGAAGACAAGCTGATCGGGATGCTTTTCAAGCGCCGCAAACAACGCTTCCATTTCGCTCGTCGTGTCGCGAAGGATGGTGACCGGATGGTACGCAATCAGCGTGGTCGCTCTTGAAAGATCTAATCCGACCCGGGCTTCAACCTCCGATCGACTGAGCAATTGACTGCGACGGATGTGGTCAAGGGATGGAGCGCCAGCGCGATGAACGCGCCAGGACTCCTCGCCCATCCTTATCACCCGCCTGCGGGCAAGCTCTGTCGAGGTGAAGTGGATATGGCTCATTTTGGTGAGGGCGTTCCTCACTGCATCGTCAATGGCGCCTTCGCTAACTTCACCACCCTCGATATGGGCAATGGGTATGCGCAATGCAAGCGCGACAGACGCGGGCGCAAGCATCTCGTAACGGTCTGCAATGAGGAGCAGAAGATCGGGACGCATCTGGCCAAGAGTGTCGGCGAGCGAGAGAACACCTACGCCGATGCTTTTTGCCATTCCAACGTCGGAGTCGGAGCTGAGGAGGCACTCCAGTTTTGCCGCAATCGCAAAACCGTCAGCCTCGATCTCCCGTACAGTGCTTCCAAACTCAGGCGACAGGTGAGAAGCAAGGACGATCAGCCTGAGTTCCACCTCTGGATGAGCCTGCAGTTCGCGCAATGGCCAGTAGAGATGGCTGTAATCGGCACGCGAAGTGGTAACGACCGCAATGGTTCGCTTCATTTCATCTCCACGGCAGAGGCCGCTGATTGCTGGAGCAGGTCACTCGGCTGGTACTCCGGAACGAGCGAGTGAATTGTGCTCAGCAACGCACCCAGGTTGCGGTCTGAAATTGCCTGCTCCATTTGCATGATGACAGAGCCGACTTCAGCCTGAGATTGAGCGTCAGAGTTGACTGCCACGAGAGGCGATCCAGGATTCGCTTCAATCGACTCGCCAAGTGCAATGAGCGACTCATGAAGTTTTTCGCCCGGACGCAAGCCTGTGAACGAAATCCCGGTCTGTTTTCCCGGCGCTGCCGCAGCAATGAGAAAGCCAGCCAGTTGCTCAATGCGCTGTGGCGAATCCAAGACTGGTATGTAGATACAAGAGGCGCGGGATTCACAGGCAGCCGCCAATAACAACGACACTGCTTCTTTCATCGTAACGAAGTAGCGAGACGCTTCCGGATCGGTCACGGTGAGGGTCTGGCCTGCCGCGAGCTGCTTCTCGAAAATCGGCACGACACTTCCGGAAGAGCCCAGCACATTCGCGAGACGCACTGCCTTCATTTGTGTCGAGCTCGCATTCGCGAGCACAATGTGCTCTGCGACCCGCTTGGTTGCACCCATGATGCTCGACGGGTCAGCAGCCTTATCTGTCGAAAGCAGAATCAGCTGCTCGACCTTATGCCGAACCGCAACATCTGCCACACGGCTTGTTCCGATGCTGTTTGTCCGGGCCGCGGTGAAAGGGTTCCGCTCCATGAGGGGAACGTGTTTACAGGCGGCTGCATGAAAGACTATCTCCGGTTCGTACACAGAAAAGATTTCTTCAAGAAGCGCTGGATCGCAAACGTCGCCTATTATGCTTTGACGATATGTTTCAGTGGCTTCCCTATCGAGGTCGAAGTCGAGATCGAAGATGCATTGCTCTGAGATGTCGAGCAGCATGAGGCTTTCGACCGGCAGTCGTGAACACTCCCTGGCGAGCGCCGAGCCCACCGAGCCGCCAGCCCCGGTTACAAGCACGCGTTTGCCTTGGAGCGCGCTTCGGATAGCATCACTGTCCACCGCTATCGACGGCCTGCCCAGGAACCCTTCCCAGCGCCTTGAATGATTCTTCATACCAACCTTTGCAGCGCTCTACTCAATCCGCTGCATTTCGATTTCTATAATGGATTTTATTGTTTCGGCGCTCTTTGTGCGGGAAACAGCTTTTCCGGTGAGATCATGGACCTCACGCGCTTGAAAGGAATTACATCGTTTTATGAGTGTCACCTTGCTCCCGGCCGTCGAACAGCTTGCATTATTGAAGGCAAACAAGCTTTCCCCGCTTGAGCTGGTAGAGGAACATATTGCGCGCATTGAGCGTCTCAATCCGCTCCTGAATGCATTGGTGGACTTTGACCCCGAACGCGCCCGGCAGCAGGCCAGAGTAGCACGCACGGGCGCCCTTGCCGGATTGCCGATCACCATCAAGGCATCCATCGCGACAGCCGGATACAGATGTGAGATCGGCAGCGAACTGCATCGTGGACAGGTTCCCCGGGAAGATGCCGTGTCGGTTTCGCGCCTGAGGGATGCCGGCGCCATCATTCTCGGCACAACAAACTGTCCCGAGCTACTGATGGCCTATGAGACCGACAACAACCTCTATGGCAGGACAAATAATCCCTGGGATCTTGAACGCACGGCAGGAGGGTCGAGCGGGGGTGAAGCGGCGGCTATCGCGGCAGGACTTTCCGCAGGAGGGCTCGGCAGCGACAGCGGCGGATCGGTCCGAGAGCCTGCGCATTTCTCCGGCATCTGCGCGCTCAAGCCCACATCTGGACGTATCCCCTCACACGGCCACCTGCCTCCATGTACGGGACCATTCGCGACCCTGGGCGCGATTGGCCCCATGGCACGGACAGTAGGCGACGTTTCCCTGCTCTTCCGTGTAGCAGCTGGGGCCGACGCCTGCGACCCCTCCGGGGTGCCTGTCGGATTCACAAATGTAACGATGGAAGATATAAAACAGCTTCCGATCGGATGGCTGGAAGACGATGGAATCGCGCCAGTCAGTCCGGAGACAAGGCAGGCCGTCCGCGATGCGGCCATCGCTCTTGAGAAACGAGGCTTCCGGGTGAAACCGTTTCGGCCGTCAGCACTCGAAGCGGCACGCAAGCTCTGGCATATCTTCTTTGTGCAGTGCGGCGCGATGTTTTACGCTCCTTTGATCGCCGGTAGACGCGCAGAGCTCAGTCCGACCTTCCTGAATTTCCTCGAGATTGCGGAGGCAGAAAAGCCTCTCACTGCGGATTCGCTCTTATGGGCTTGGTCCGAGTCAGACTCGGTGCGCAGAGAGCTCCTTACGGAGATGAGCCAGTTTCCATTGCTGCTGACACCCGTCTGCTCAATCCCGGCGTTTCGGCACGGGGAGCGAAACTGGAAGGTCGAGGGCAAGGACCTCACATATCTGGATGCGATGCGCTTCACGCAGTGGTTCAACCTGCTGGCATCGCCTGCTGCCGTGGTACCTGTTGGCCGGTCGAACGATGGCCTTCCGATCGGAGTGCAGATCGCTGGAAGGCCATACGAAGATGAACGGGTCCTCGCTGTTGCAGCCGCTATCGAAGATGAATTCGGTTATCGAGCGCCCCCACTGGCCTGATCCGGAGTGATTGGCTCGGAAGGCGTGGGCAGGTAATGGAACTGATATCGTTGCGTACGATTGCCGGATTCAAAGCGGTCGTTCCAATCAAGCTGATAGCGCACGGAACGTCCATCCTCGGGATAATGCTCGCTTGAGGCGTATGGATATGCACTCATCTCGTGGAAAGGCATCTCCGCGACGGTGAATGGCATGGCCTCGTAAAAGTCCATGTCTTTGACAAATCCATTCGCATAGAAGAAGTAGTCGCGCTTCCATCCCTTTGGAAGCGGAGGCAACGACGCATCGCTGAACTCTGCATCGACATCTTCTCCGCTGCCGAAAACAACATAGTGATTGTCAACCTGCTTCAACAGCGGAGTGACATCACCGTAGCGCGTGTACTCTCCTCGCTGCCACTGGAATGGGCCGGTCTTGCTGATACGGTCGTAGCGATAGGTAAGGTCGCCGGGTGTTTCGCCGTCAACCTGCTGCGGGTACCCACGGAAATCCAGGTGCGCCGAGGCAAGCGGAAGCTCAGTTTGACGGACCTGTTGCGCCATCTCAGGACCGTTATCAACGAGCACCTGGTCCCAGTAGATCTGAAGGTTCGTTTTGATTCGAATGCGGCGTACACCCTGTGGCAGCTTTCCAGTGAGATCGACCACGATGGTGCGAGGCAGACCTGCGGGAAAGCCCATGTCCTCAACAATCCGCTTCCAGCTGCCATCCGGCATCTGTGCTTCCACGTATGGGGAAACAGGCTGCAGGCCCGCCTGCCACGCGGCGTACATGGAACTCGCGCTGAAATACTCGATAAAACCACGCATGAAAAGTCGCAGCGGCTTATTACTCGACCAATCTCCCAGGTCTAGCGTAAGCGTGTGCATGTTTGCGTAGCCGGCGTATTTGAGATTCGTAAAGTCACGAACGTATTGATGATCCTGCGCTGCAAGTAAACGGAGGACATCGCGCCCCTGGTCATCCCAGGCCCCATTCAAGCCGTGTGCCTGCGGCGTAGCCACGACCGCACTTCCCGACGCGAAGGGTGGATTGTCGAGGAAGCGTTCGTCAGGATAGACCTCGGTGTCCGCTGGATGGTCAATGGCAACCATGCGTAACTGGTCGATGTAGTTAATCTCCTCCATCGGCTCACCGAAGCGGACACTTAGATAGCCCCTGCGCTCCTTCAGCGCCGAGCCATCCACCTTGATCCACTCATCGGGATCGGACTTGTTGGTCGATGTGGGAGAGATCCAATGGCCAACGACCCCTGCGCCGATCACATCAGAGATGAACTGGTACTTGCTCCCATTCCACGCAAAAAGGACTGGACAGGAGCTGCCGCGGCGATCGAGCTCCTGCAAAGCTGCGGGCTTGCTGGCGGCAAGGTCAAGTTCGTCCTGTGGCACGCCCGTCGGCCAAAGCAGACGCACCACATCTGCTGTTGCTGCCTTTCCCAGTCCAGCGATGATCTCATTGCTTCCCTGACCCAGGTAGCCACTGCCTCCGGCGACCTCGAACTTCTGTACATGGCCATTGGAGAAGACGTCGACCTTGGTTCCGATCGCTGTCTTGTTATCTGCGAGCCCGGTCAGAGAAATGCGCAGCGAGTGATTGCGGCTGCCACCGGCATTCAGCAGCACAATCGGAGCAGCGTGCAACCGAGAAACGATCAGGTCGGCTGCCCCATCGCCATTCACGTCGGCAGCGATGATGGAGCGAGGGTTCGAGAGACTCAGCTTATTTGCACCGACAGCAGAGCTGACATCTTCAAATCCATCCGCACCTCGATTTCTCCAAACGCGCAACTGAGGGCCAGAGGTTGTTTCAACGATCGCAGCGAGGTCGATCCATCCATCGTTATCTACATCGATCGCCGTAAGTCCCCACGCTGAAGTGATGCCATTTGCGGGAAGTGTCACCCGCTCGAAATGGCTGCCGCCCACATTCCTCCAGAGACTGATGCCTGGCGCTCCGCGATGGGTAAGCGCGACGTCCATCCATCCGTCTTTATTGAAGTCGAAAATATAAGCACCACGCGTCGCTCCCGGGCCGGAACCATCATAGAGCGACACTGCTTTAAAGGCGCCTTCGCGCTGGTTTTCGTAGACCGTTGGGCTGGCGGCGTCACCCGTTACGAGCAGATCGACAGCACGGTCGTTGTTGATGTCCGATAGCATCGCTCCCAATGTCTCACCCGAGCCTCCAAGCCCGGTCTGGCCGGTCCATTCCGTAAAGGTAGAATCGCCATTGTTTCGCCAGAGAACATTCGGTGTTTTACTCGTTGCAGACCGAGCTCCAGTAATAAAGAGGTCAAGGTCGCCGTCATGATCAAAATCGACAAAGGTAAGACCTGCTGGGCGATTGAACTGCCCCAGCCCGGCTGCCTTCGTTGCATCCGCAAATTTTCCGTGGCCGAGATTATGAAAAAGCACCACCCGATCGCTCATGGATACGGCAAGATCCGGCAAGCCGTCATTGTCGTAGTCGCCTACAGCACAGGCAACGGCATGGCCAGTGAGGGATAGTCCCGCAGATTGGGATGGAATTTCTTCCAACGACCCTTGCGCATTAAAGCGGTACAGTCGCAGGGCCGCATCGCCGTCACCCGCTGCAACAATCTCTTTTGCGCCTTTGCCGTCGACATCCAAAACGCACAGACCCCCGCCAAGTCCGCCCTCTGGCGCGGGGACGCTTTTTGCTCCCGACATGGAAGAGGCAATAAATTGCACTGGAATCATTGGGCCTACAGGTTCCGGCGGAGCGAGCATATCCAGCACTGTTGCGTTGTGACCCTGCTCGCCGTAGTTGATCGTCAGCGCAGCTCCAATCTTGGACTGTACGATCTTTTGAAATCGCTTGAAATGTTCGCGAGCCTCGTCCACCTTACCGGAGCGTTGCAGGGCGCTCGCCAACCCGAACTGCGCTGATGCGTGTAGCGGATTCAGCTTTAAGGCAGTTTCGAATTGAGGAATGGCGTTGCTGTAATCCTTCAACTTCAGGTAGAGCGAGCCAAGGTAGTAATAGCTGTCGGCATCACCCTGGTCTATTGCGATTGCCCGTTTGAAGTCATCGATCGCTTGAGTATTCCTGTCGCCAGCAAAATGCGTAATCCCGAGGCTGTACCAGGCGCGTACATTTTTTGGATCGAGTGCAGTGGCTTCTTTTAGGGCGGCTTCTGCTTCAGGCAGCCTGCGCAGGTAGATAAGGGCGATGCCCTTGTTCAGGACGGGGATCGCCGAGGAAGGATCGAGCTTGTGCGCCTCCTCGAACTTGCCCAGTGCCTTGTCCGTGAACTGCTGGTTCATCAGAGCGACGCCCGTGTTGTTGGCCCTGGCAGCTTCAGTGGGGTTTGCCCCTTGATCCGCAGCATATGTGCTCGGACCACACGTTATGGCGAGCAGTAGAATCAGCCCGGCAAGCGATTTCGTCCGGATACGGAGGAAGGAAGTAGTGGCTGGATGTTGTAGAAGAGCCCGCTGTAGTTTACGCATCGACGGCAATGATTATAGAAGAGCCAGAAACAACAATCACCCTGGGTCAGCGGCCCCTTTGACCAGCTGAAAGCCGCGCGCATCCACGTCTGAACAGCGTAAACTGATTGCATCTTTTAGCCCGACCCTGAGGATGTCCGTGCAGCAATACGTCGAACGAGTAGTAGACCTGACCGAACCGGAAGCGAACCAGATCTTCAACCTGCCCGTCGAAGAAGCGCAGCGCGTGTTGATGGAATCCTCTGCGGAGGCGGTGGGAAAGATCCACGGTTCTTTTGCATTGATCGCCCGCGCAGGCAAAACGGTCAGGATGGCAAGGTCGCTCGACCGGCCCATGCGCTACTTCCTTGCCAAGCGGCAGGAGGGTCCGGTGCTCATCGTCGCACACCGCATCGACGACATTTACAACTGGCTGAAGAGCGAAGGCCTGCACGGACAGTTTCATCCTAGCTACACGCGCATGGTGCCGGCGCACCACGTAGTCGAGATCCAACTGATCGGCTGCCCGGATCCCGATCCCGTATACACACGATTCTTCACCCCCGAACTTGGTACGCTTCCGCCTGACCTTGACCGAATCGGTGAGCTGTATATTGCAGCGCTCGCGGAAGAGATTTCACAATGGCTCGACCACGTTCCGGAAAGTGACCCCATCGGTGTCTGCTTCTCCGGCGGCATCGACAGCGGCAGTGTCTTTTTGACCACGTATCACGTGATGCAGAAACGCGGCATGAATCTGGGTCGACTGAAGGCATTTGTACTGGACCTTGGCGATGGACCGGATGTACGGCAGGCTCGTGCGTTTCTGGAGGCCCAGGATCTCGGGCTGTTCCTTGAACCGATAGAGACGGAAGCGTCGACTCTCGATGTCCAGCAGACAATTCGAATCGTTGAGGATTACAAACCGCTCGATATCGAATCGGCAACGATGGCGCTTGCCCTATGCCGCGGCATTCGCGACCGATATCCCGACTGGCGTCACCTGATCGACGGGGATGGCGGAGATGAGAACCTGAAAGACTATCCGATCGAGGAGAATCCGGAGCTCACGATTCGCAGTGTCGTTCACAACTGCATGCTTTACCAGGAAGGCTGGGGGGTCGGAAAGATCAAGCACTCCCTTACATACAGCGGTGGCCTGAGCCGCTCCTACACACGCACCTATGCACCGGCTCACCACTTTGGCTTCTCCGGATTCAGCCCCTATACTCGGCCCAGCGTGGTTGCAATCGCAGAAGCAATTCCATTCATTCAACTTACGAACTACAGCGTAGAGAGGCTCTATGAGTTGAAGGGAGAGATTGTTGCTCGCGGCATCCATAAGCTCACAGGGCAGGACATGCCTGTCTTTCCCAAACGCCGTTTTCAGCACGGAGCCCTCCCCGAGGACGCTCTGCGGCGCAGGCTTCCTCATCATGAAACTGAATACCGCAGGCAATTCCTATCTCTTTACCAGTGAAGCTGACGCCTGTGTATCCCGCGCGTGCCTCGGAGCGAGATGAGTGGATCCTTTCTCAGCGGCCCGCGCGTAACAATGTGGACCCGAGGAAACCGTACGCCTTTTTTGTTGAGAACGAGCGCTCCATTTCCGGCGATTTGCTTTCTGTAGCAACCATCTTTCTTACGAATCGAGAGTGCCCCTGGCGCTGCGCCATGTGCGACCTATGGCGCAACACGTTGACGGAGACCGTGCCAATTGGAGCCATCCCGCAACAGATCGATTACGCACTGGCGAGACTTGCTCCCGCGCGCCAGATCAAGCTTTATAACAGCGGTAGCTTTTTCGACCTGCGGGCCATTCCGGAAGAGGACTATCCTGCAATTGCGGAGCGCTCCAGCCAGTTCGAGCGAACGATCGTTGAATGCCACCCAGCGCTGATAGGCGATCGCTGCCTGCGCTTTCGCGACTTGTTGAAGAACCCCTTCGAAATCGCGCTCGGTCTTGAAACCTCTCATCCTGAAGTGCTCGAGAAGCTGAATAAACGAATCACGCTCGATCTCTTCGCCCGGGCGGCTGAATTTCTAAGACGGAACGCAATCGACTTGAGGGTTTTCATCCTCGTTCAGCCTCCATTTTTGCCGAAAGTCGAAGCTCTCGACTGGGCCATGCGCTCCATGGACTTTGCATTTGATTGTGGTGCCACGGCGATAACACTGATTCCTACCCGTGGCGGCAATGGTGCAATGGAGCGGTTCGCTGAGACGGGTTCCTTTACGCCCCCTGAACTCAAAACCCTCGAGGCCGCCGCGGAATATGGCATTCGCCAACAGCGCGGGCGCATCTTTGCCGATACGTGGGATCTAAGAACGAGAACGAACGCATGCCTCATGTGTCTTGAGAGACGCATTGCAAGACTGGAGCTTCAGAACCTGTCGCAATGCATCGAAGCCCGTGTCGAATGCAGTACCTGTGGGGGCGACAGTTGAGAGCAATGTACGATATCGCCATCGCGGGCTCCGGATTCGCCGGCTCGCTGACTGCGATGGTCGCGCGCAGACTCGGCCTTTCCGTAGCGATCGTGGAGCGTGGCAGCCATCCCCGCTTCATGATCGGTGAATCGTCCACGCCGCTTTCCAATCTTCTGTTGGAAGAGTTGGCAAACACCTACGATCTGCCCGCTATCCGTCCGCTTACGAAATGGGGCAGCTGGCAATCGCGACATCCCACCATCGGGTGCGGCCTCAAGCGAGGGTTTACTTTCTACCACCATGGCCTCGGCCAGCCAGGAGCCATCGGACGCGAAAACTCTTTGCTCGTTGCAGCCAATCCACATGACCGCATTGCTGACACCCACTGGTACCGCGCAGACTTCGATCATTTCCTGCTGCAACAGGCGCAGGAAATGGGCGCGGACTACTACGACGAAACAAGTCTTGAGTCGTTACGCGAATTGCCCGATCTGTTGGAGATCTCAGCTACAAGACACGGCCAACCGGTCCATCTAGGTGCAAAGTTCCTGGTGGATGCGACGGGGCCGCGTGGGTTTCTTCATCGGGCTCTTAATCTAGATGAACTACCACTGCCGAACTACCCGAAGACCCAGGCTCTCTACAGCCACTTCACCTCCGTTGAGCGGATCGATGAATTGCACGATGTTCACGAAACACCGCCGTATCCAATTGACGACTCGGCCCTCCACCATCTCTTCGATGGAGGATGGGTATGGGTGCTTCGCTTCAACAATGGCAGGGTCAGTGCGGGGGTTGCCGCCAACGAATGGATCGCCAGCCAGTTCAACTTTTCCGAAGGAGAATCTGCGTGGCGCCGCCTGCTCGCACAACTGCCTGCAGTGCGTGAGCAATTTGAGGGCGCGTCGGCAGTAGAGCCGTTTCGCCACATCTCTCAACTCAGTTTTTGCAGCTCTAAGATTAACGGAAAGCGATGGGCGCTTCTTCCATCCGCGGCAGGGTTTGTCGATCCCCTGCTCTCGACGGGCTTTCCTCAAACGCTGCTGGGTATCAGTCGCATGGCGAACATCCTCAAGCATCGTTGGGACTCGCCATCCATGGAGGAATACCTGGCAACGTACTCCATGCAGACGGGAAACGAATTGCTGGCTACCGCACGCCTTGTCTCAGGGCTCTACGCCAACATGGGGCGCAGTCATCTCTTCAAGGCAATTGCACTGCTCTATTTCGCAGCAGCAAGCTTCTCGGAGACTGCGCGGCGGTTAAACAAACCTGACCTCGCACCGTCCTTTCTTCTTAATGACCATCCAAGCTTCGGTCCTGCCTGTGAACGCCTGCTGGAACTCTCTTTGCACATAAAAACTCAGCACGACGAAGAGCGATTGATTGCAGAGATCATGCAGACGATTGAGCCTATCGATGTTGCCGGGCTGTGCCGCGCCGACAGGAATAACTGGTATCCCGTCGACGCGAAAGACCTGCTTGATGCAGCTCACAAGGTAGATTCAAATCGCAAAGAGATCCAAGAGCTCTTGAACAGTTGCGGATTCTATCCCTAGCGCTGACCTGCTTTGGGAAGAGCTGCAAAGTGGATTGGTTCTGCTGCGGTCATGCCTTTGCCCTCCTCCAGCGTAATCGATTGGTTCGGCTCAATATTCTTGACCGTCTCTCTCTTGCCGCTGGGCCATACGATCTCAAGGGTCACTGGCTTGTCCGCATCAGGTTTACCCAGGCCGAATGTCACAGGTAATTCACTTTGAGACAGGTAGCTCGAGCCGTCCTTAACCATCGCGAAAAGTTTCTGGCCTCGACTGTTCCGGACAATAATCTTCGCACCGATACCATCGCGGTTCGACTTGGTTCCGATCGTCTTTACTCGAAGCACATCGTTCTGGTTGCCGTTCTCATTGCGAAACAACTTTGCCGGGCCATTGCTGGTTGTCATGACAAGGTCCAGATCGCCGTCGTTGTCGTAGTCGAGATACGCTGCGCCACGGCCCACCACCGGCTGGCGAAGTGCCGGTCCAACTTTGGCGGTAACGTCTTCGAATTTACCGTTTCCCTTGTTGTGGAACAGCAAAGGAGGCTCTGCGTAGTGCAATGAGGGTGTGTTCACACTTACATCGTCGGCAACGTGACCATTAGCGGCCAATATATCAGGCAGTCCATCGAGATCATAGTCAAAGAAGAACGTGCTGAAAGTGAGCGAACTCAGGGACGCAGGACCGATCCCGTCCGTTGCTGCGTTATCCGCGAAGAGACCGGAACCGTCATTCTTGTAGAGTGCAATCCCCTCGTTCGCAAAGTTTCCGATCACCAATCCCTGATGGCCAGAGAGATCGTAGTCGGCTGCATCGGCGCCCATACCAGCGCGAGCCTTCCCTGCATCGCTGAAGGCAACACCCGATGCAAAGGCCTCATCGGTGAACGTGCCGTTGTGGTTGTTGTGGTAAAGCTTGTTGGCCTGGGTATCATTCGCAACGAAGAGATCGAGCCAGCCATCGTTGTCGTAATCGATCAGTGCGACCCCCAGCGACTTGCTGGACGGGTCATAGAGACCAGCCTTCTTGGTCACATCTTCGAACCTGCCATTGCCGAGGTTGTGAAAGAGCGTCGCACTCTCGCCCTTGTAAAGCTCAGGCGTGCAGTACGATTTATGTTTTCCGTCGAGCGAGCATTTCTGGTCAGTCTCAAGTGACCATTGCACGTAATGCGACACGAACAGGTCGAGCTTTCCGTCATTGTCGTAGTCGAACCATACCGCCCCGGTTGCAAAGCCGGGATCTCGCACACCAGACTTTGCGGTCACATCAATGAACTTGCCATCGCGCTGATTGTGGAACAAGTGGTTGCCATCCAGCGCAGTGATGTAGATGTCTTCCCTGCCATCGTTATCGAAATCAGCGACCGCGCACCCGAGACCATACACCTGCACTGCCAGTCCCGCCTGTTGTGTCACATCGGTAAAGGTTCCGTCATGGTTGTTATGGTAGAGCGCCGGATACGACCGGGTTCCGCTCTCATGGCCGCGCCAGTCCATCGAGTTGACGAACAGGATGTCCTGCCAGCCATCGTTATCGTAGTCGAGCGCGCAGACGCCGCTGCCCATCGTTTCCGGAAGATACTTCTGACCGAACGCACCGCTGTGGTGATGGAAGTGGATACCTGCCGGCGCTGTCACATCCGTAAAGCGAATCGATCCGGAAGGCCTCGGAGTCGCTTCAGATACAGACGCCGGGGGAAGACTCTTTACGGAACTATCCGCCGGCGTCGTTTTTTCCTCCGGTGCAACGGCAGGAGCAGATGACTTGCAGGCAGAGGCCAGAAGAAGAATTCCTGAGAGAAACAAGGAACAGGTGGTTCGAATACGCAACGACATCAGATCTTGTCCTTCTATTGTTACGAAGCGGTCACCGCAGCCATTGACGCGGCTTTACGGGAATTCAGCCACATTTCGATCAGCAATGCCGCCGGACCAACCATAAATAACGCATATAGTGGCGCGTAGATACTTTGATCCAGCCTCAGGAAGAATTCTACAAAGGCGATGCAGAACGCAACCAAAGACTGACCGACCTTTGACTGCACGGTTGTTCGGGGGTCGGTGATCATGAAGAAGATGAACAGCTGATATTCGGGACCAGTGATAGGGGAGATTTCGGCCTGCCACGGATCGTGCAGGATCGTCGCACGTAGAAATGCAAAAGCGGCAAACGACAACACGTAGACAGCGGTGATGTGAAAGCGGCGATGGCGGGCTATGATGAACGAGCCAAGCGCCCAGATCACCAGCATGGCCGCAAGGTTATTGCCCCACTGAATGCTCAGGCTTGCCACTGTATCCGCGGCAAGGAACAGCATTACACAGATGCCGAAGTTCGAGGGGTTCCATAGATGCCTTCCCTTCACCCGCAAAACATACTTCGAGGTAATGGTGATCAACGCGCACAAAGCATAAGGCCAGAATGCGGGGGAGCGCAGCAGGATACCGACGCTGATACCGCTGATGTAAGCACTCGCGAGGTTTGGCCATTTCTTGTAGAAGACTCGCCCCAGAACAAGTTCTGCAACGATGCTGGTTGCAATAGCCAGCATCGTTCTCTGATAGCTTTCAAGAATTCCGAAGCTGAGATGGCCTACCAGCAGAATAAGAGTGATAAACAGCGGCGGCACATACCGGCTGTCAAGGTTCAGCCACCTCTTCCACTGCGGGGGTTCTTTCGCGGGTGCGGCTGGAGTCGTTATGGCCGACGGGCTCATTCTGGCTCCTCAATTGTATAGAGCTTCCCGGCAGCCGGGCTGTTAATCGTCTGAACTTTCCCGGATGGCCAGCGGATCACCGCTTTTTCAATCTGCGGATTCTTGCCCAGACCGAAATGCAAACGTCGATCATTCTGAGCGGCGAAGCCAGAGCCTCCGGATATTTCCTGCTTCTGCTCCTGTCCATTCCAGTAAAGCGACACCTCGGCACCAATCGCACTGCGGTTGCTCTTCGTGCCCTGAAGCGCAAATTCGATCCATTGATTTTCTGGATTCACATTGTTTTTGTAGACCAATAGCGGGCCGCGCTGATTTGCCACCACGACGTCCAGCACTCCACGATTCCAGAGATCGGCAAAGGCGACCGCCCGGCCGTCATGCGTGTCGGTCACGCCGACAGCCTGTGCAACGTCGACAAACTTCCCGGCTCCATCGTTCATCCAGACATGCTTCTGTTGATAACCCGACAGGCTGCGTCCCGTCATCGCGGGCCAGTCTTTTGCATCGCCAATGATGGAGGAATTGCCGCCCGCCACCTTGGAAAAGTCATACCAATAATTGCGCTGCTTATCGAGGGATACGTATCCGTTTGTCAGAAACAGGTCGAGAGTGCCGTCATTGTTCAAATCGCCGAACTGTGCCCCGAAGCTCCATCCGCCAAGTTCCACCCCCATGTCGCGCGCAAGGTTTTCGAACTTGATGTCACTGCCCCCCGTTCCTTCTTTCGGAACCCAGAGATTATTACCCTGAATCAGGACACCCTCTTCCGAGATATTGGAGACATATACGGAGTAGCGTCCCTGATTAAGAATGTCTCCAAAAGCCACATTCATACCGCTTTTCGGAGCAAAACCGACACCGGTCTGCGCGCCTGCATCATGAAATCGCTTGCCGTCGTTCAGAAACAGCTCGGCAACTCCGTAGTCGTTCGCGACGAAGAGATCCGGATGCCCCGTGCCGCGCAGGTCGGCTGCGCCCGCTGCAAGAGCCCACCGCCGGCTGGAGATCCCTACTTTGGCGCTAACCTCTTCGAACCTTCCTCCGCCAAGATTATGGAAGAGATATTTTCTGCCTCCGTTCTTCGCGTATTCAAAGCTCTCAGGCATCATCTTTGTATTCTTCAGGTGCCATAGGTCGACGTTTTCGGGATAATACCCACCAACAAAGAGATCGAGACGCCCATCGCCGTCGTAGTCGAACCAGACGGCCGTATTGGCATTTATCCACGCAGGCAGACCTGCCTGATCGCTTACGCGCGTGAAGCCCTTGCCATGATCGTTATGAAAGAGTTCGGGCCTGCCCCACTTGATCAGAAAAAAATCTTCGTATCCGTCGTTGTCATAGTCGCCCCAGACAGTACCCATCGAAACTCCGGTGCCCTGCTGGTTCACGTCCGCAACTCCCATCGCTTCGGCGACATCTTTGAATGTGCCGTCATGCTGGTTCCGGTAGAGACGATTCCTGCTTCCCTCTTTGCTGTCGGTAACGTATATGTCGGGCCATCCGTCGCGATCGAAGTCAACGATCGAGACGGATGCTCCCATCGAAGCGACCTCCGGCATGATATGCGCAAGCTGCGAATCAAGCGTCGGTCCCTGGTGTACGAAATCGATGCCCGCCTGGTGCGATACTTCTTCCAGGTAAAAGCCGTGCCGTTGCATCGCCGCGCTCATGCCCTGGGTAGCAGCCGATTGCTTATGCCGTGCCGAGATACGCCGGATAATGATCGGAGTAACAATGAGCCCGATGAACAACACAATCAACACGATCCGCGCGCGCTTCATTTCCCCGATGAACCCCTTAGTGCGTTGTTAAAACCTTCCGGAGTGACATAGCGCGTTTGCCAGGTATTCCAGTCAGCTGCGTGATGCTTGTACTCCCAATCCTCTGCCAGTGTCGACGGAGGTGTGTCGTATTCGTTCCGTGCATGGTAGGGATACGGGAGAACGGTCTTTGAATTCGTCGAGTTGTAATCGCCGTCCTTGATCCAGCCGTCGCCCGCGATAACATAATCGCGAACCCATCCGCTTGGCGGAGGCGCAGGTGCTGCGAATCGTAACGACATCTCGTCACCCGCGTTCATGATGACGTAGCGATCGTCGACGCCGGCAAGCAGCGGACGAACATCGCCATAGCGCGTGTAGTATCCCTCCAGATCGCGCCAGATCTGCGTCGACGCGAGGAGCTGGTTATAGTCAGGAATCTCAGGAGAAGAAGCATTTGCCTGATGAATGACCGAATACCCGCGGTAGTGCAGATCAGCGGATGCGGGTTCTAGCTTCCCGACCTGCACCGAGGTGTCCGGCAGCCCCTTCGCCCATTGGATGCGATCCCAATAGACTTCTAAATTTGTGCGCAGGCGCAGCCTGCGTGGAGCGCCCGGCACAAACACTCCCGAGATGTCGATTAAGCAGGTCTTGTTACGTCCAGCGGGGAAACCAAGGTTCTCCTTCACCGTCTTCCACCCACCGCGCCCATCCGACACTTCAAGACTCAGCGGACGAGGCGCAGGATGATTGCCCTGGCTCATTGCGATGTTCAGAGACGAATCCGACGGATGCAGCCACCCCTGCGCGATCAGCCAGACGGGGCCGGATGTGGGTACATCATCGCCAAGTTCGATTTCGACATAGTGGTCACGCGTGATTCCCTGGTACTGCCCTCTCCCGAAATTGTCGAGGTATCGCCCATCCAGAGACTTCACAACATCGGTTACATCTTCACCGTTATCATCGACAGCGCGAGCGATGGGCTGCGGCTCTGCAGTAGCGGTCACCGATGGCTTCACAGCGGGCACCGAATAACGCTCATCCGTGAAAACCTCGGTGCCGGCAGGATGATCGACCGTCATCAACTGCAGGTAGTCGTAGTAATAGGTCTCCCACAACTCACCCGTGATGCGCAGATCATAGTAGCCGTCATGAGGCAGGAGCTGGTCGCCCCTGATCTTGTACCACTCCTCGGTTGCGCCGATCCGTGCAGAACCAAGAGCATTGATGCGCAGGCCGATTGCAGAACCCCAGGGAACAGTGTCTTTTACGAACTCCATTCGCTTACCGTTAAAAGCGAAGAGAAACGGACATGACCCCTTAAGCCGCTGCTCAGTCACAATCTGCTGATCGGCCTTCAGTGCAAACTCTGCACGCACAGATCCGTTGGGCCAAACGATCCTGGCAACATCAACTCCAGTTTGCCGGCCCAGTCCGAAGTGCAGCGAGGGGCTGGTAATCGGCTGCTTTTGTACAAGCAGGCCCGAACGAACTTCAATATCGCCGCCAATGCCAAACGAATTAACGCGTTGATCGCCAGTTGTCTGGCGGGCCCGTGCGCGAATCGTCTGCCAGTGATAATTCTTTGTCTGGTGATTCACCTCGTCGACGGCTTGTCCGTCAGATGACACGCCGAGCAGATCAATACGTCCATCATCCTTAAGATCGGCCAGACCAAAGATCCTTGCCGAAGCCACAGGCTGACTGATGAGCGTGAAGTGTGACTGTTCATCCTGCAACCAGATCAGCGGATTCTGAGGAGACTCGACCGGCGCGAGTAAGAGATCCAACGCCCCATTGTTGTCGATGTCACCCGCGAACAGGCGGACCTGATGCGCAAGGTAGGCTGCAGCGTTTGGCACGGTCGCAATGGTCGATTCATGCCAATCCATTCCATCGGCTGGAAGCGAAAGCGCTACCACTTCGCCATTTGCGCGAACCACGAGGAGGGCAAAGTTGCCGTCGTGGTTCACATCTCCTACAGCGAGGGCCTTTACATTGTCGAATCCTGAAGGGAGCGGCTGCTCGTGAAAACGTCCCGAGCGCTCGTTCATGAAGACATGCAAGTGCCCGGCGCCATCGATCAAAGAAGCCTCCGGGTTGCCATCGCCGTTGAGATCTGCCCAAACGAATTGTCGAATACCTGACACGCCTGAGAACGGATGGATGGGCTGGAAAGTGCCGTCGCCGTTGTTGCGTAAAACCGCCGGCTCCCCAGCCTCGCTGCCCATCACAATATCCAAGTCGCCATCGGCTTCAATATCGGCAGCCCAGGCGCCGCTGTAAGACGCATTCAGGATCGATGAAGTCAGCCTCGTCTGCGCCGAGACATCAATGAACTTCGACACGTCATCCTGCCGCATGAAGCGAACGCCTCCCGCTCCAGCAAGAACCAGGCCTGTCTTGAAGTCATAGTTGAAATCAACAGGCACGACGCCTTCCGGAGAGGGAGCAGTCGTGCTGCCGGGAAACGACAGGCCCGCGCCGGTAGAAAGATGCACCTCGTGTGCATTGGCTGCGGCAACCACCGGATCTCCCGTGCCGTTGAGATACACGGCTCCAACCCAGTCCCATTTGCCCGCCGGAATGTTTGCCAGCCGCTGCGGAGTGAAGGCAAGAGCACTGTCCGAAGGGGCTGGCTCAAATACGGGCGTCGCCAGTCGCAGGAAGCGAGTGAAAGGGATTGCTTCTTCGCCGGGTTGAGGTTTTATCTGGGAGAGATTCGAGCGGAATTCCGGCAACTGCATCAGCACATTCCGCAGAAAGACGGAGCGTGTCGCCGCCGGCCTTGGCTCGGGGCCGAGGGTTGCCGCTTGCAGTGACATCAACTGTTGTTTGATATCGGCGGGCCACGCAGCTGACTGCGCCGCAATCTTCTCTACCGTCGCCCGCAGTGTCGCAACATCTCCGCGCTTCGCTGATATCCGGCTCAGCTCCAGCAGCGCTGCGAGATTCTTCGGTTGCACAGAGAGAATCTGTTGCATCAGCTTCTGAAAATCGGCGTCGCTGTTTGCGTCACCCTGGCGCTCTACTTCCGATGCCAGTTGGTAGATTGCCCGCAGATTCTGCGGATTCTCCTGGGCTGCATCGCGAAGATGAGCGATAGCCTGCGAGGAGTTTCCCCGGTCGCTTTCAAGGAGTCCGAGCAGATAATCCAGGCGATCATTTTTTGGCGCGAGTTCCTTTGCCCGTCCAAGCCGTTGCGCGGCCGCATCAAAGCTGCGCTGACGCAGCGCCAGGATGCCCCAGTTTGCCCAACCGGCAGGCTCTCCGGGCACCATCTGCGCTGCCTGCCCCAGGTTCGCGTCGGCCCTCACGTCGTCTCCTACCTGCAGAGCCGCAAGCCCCACATAAAAGGTTCGAGTGAAATCCGCGTATGCCTGCGACTTCGGCTCGGGGAGTTTTGAAGCAGAGTGGCAGCCGACTCCCAGCAGAGCGCCGACCGTCATAAGAACAATAGAGATTCGTTGCGGAACCGAAAGCAAGCGGAAAGCCCTGCGGACCCGACCCGGCCCGTACGATGATGAGGAGTTCATACGATTACTTATTCTCAAGGGCCCGACACCATGCAAAATTACAACGTTACACGTTCACACAACCGTTGTCTCGCCACAATTCATTGCATGACTGCAGGTTCTAGTTCGCTCTCAACCTTTCGATGGAGGCGCCCTCTGCATGTGTATGTCTAAGATGAGCGGAAGCGATTCGATTCCTCAGAGAGCAGACATGCAGGCGAGCGGAGGCAGACAGAAAATGCGCCACGGATGGTCAAGGTTCGTGGTGGCTCTACGTCCGTTTCTGTTTATCGCTCTGCTGATCGTAGCCTGGGACATCGCGGTACGCAGGCAGCCGGCGCACCTGCTTCCCACACCCTGGGAAACAGTCGGCGGCATCCTGGATCTCGTACGCCACAACCTGCTTCTCAAATACGTGGTCGCGTCGCTTTTTCGCGTCACGTGGGGATTCAGTCTGGCGGCGATTCTTGCCATTCCGCTGGGGCTTGCGATCGGGTGGTACCGCCGCGCAGAGATGGCGTTGAATCCGATTCTGCAGATTCTGCGGCCCATATCTCCGCTTGCATGGATACCCATCGCAATTCTCTGGTTCGGCGTCGGCGACCTCTCGGCGGTCTTTCTCATTTTCGTAGGCTCGTTTCTACCCCTGCTGCTTACGTCGATCAATGCCGCGCGCAGCGTTCCCGATGTATATGTCAATGCCGGGCGCAACTTCGGACTTGGCCCGATGCAACTCATCGCGCGAATTTTCTATCCAGCTGTCATGCCGCAATTGATCGTTGGCTTGCGAATCACGCTCGGAGTGGCTTGGTTGGTGGTCGTGGCTGCTGAAATGATTGCGGTAGACTCGGGTCTTGGATTTCTGATCGTCGATGCAAGAAATGCAGGCAACCGCTACGATCTGGTCGTGGCCGGCATGGTCATCATCGGGCTCATCGGCTTTCTCCTCGATGTAGGAATGCGTTCGCTCGAGAAGGTGAAGTCATTCCGCTGGAGCTACTCGGAGGATTAGTACGTGGTAACAAAAGAAGTCGAAGCAGCTCCAGGATTGAAAACCAAACTCTCCGTTGACAACGTGAGTATGACCTACAAGCGTGACGGCAAACTCACGCACGTTCTCGAAAACGTGAATCTCGAGGTCAGCGATGGCGAATTTGTATGCCTGCTAGGCCCATCGGGATGCGGCAAGACAACACTCCTGAACACAATGGCCGGATTTCTCACTCCGACAAGCGGAACGATTCAGGTAAACGGCGAAGCTGTCCGTGGCCCCGACCCGCGCCGCATCTTTGTCTTCCAGGAGCGCGGAGTCTTCCCTTGGCTTACCGTCGAGGGCAATATCGGTTTCGGGCTATCGAAGCTTACGAAACCGGAACGTGAGCAGCGTATCGCCCACTACGTCAAAATGGTCGGGCTGCAAGGCTTTGAAAAGTCTTATCCCGCTGAACTCTCAGGCGGAATGAAGCAGCGGCTGGAAGTCGCGCGAGCGTTGGCCGTCAATCCTGACATGCTCTTTCTAGACGAGCCTTTCGGCGCCCTCGATTCCATCACACGACTGGTCATGCGGAGCGAGCTGCTTCGCATCTGGCAAGCCGAGCGCAAGACAATCATCTTCGTCACGCACGATATCGACGAGGCAGTCCAGCTTGCCGATCGCGTGGTGGTAATGAGCGCTCGTCCCGGAACAATCCAACAGATTGTACCGATCGATATCGCACACCCGCGAGATATCAGCTCACAGCACTATCTCGAACTGCGCGACGGAATCTTCAAACAGATCGGACTGGCCCACCAGGTATGAATTCACTCGCCGCACCCCAAAGATGGGAAAAGATTTTTTGGCCGCTGGTGGCGACAGCTCTGCTGCTGCTCCTGTGGCATTTCTCTGTCATATGGTCCGGCACAAAGATCTTCCCCTCGCCACGGGATGTCGGGAGAGGAATGCTTGAACTCTTCCGTCACCACGTTCTATGGGCTGACATACGCGATTCAGTGCGCCGCGTGCTGATCGGTTTTGGTATTGCGGCCGTACTCGGCATACCAATGGGTTTGCTTCTTGGCTGGTATCCGGCTGCTAACCAGGTCGTCAATCCGGTGATGCAGATCCTTCGCCCCATCAGCCCCATCGCGTGGATCCCTGTAGCAATCATCTTTTTTGGCATCGGGGATCGTGCGGCAGTCTTTCTTATCTTCCTGGGCTCATTCTTTCCAATCGTCGTGGCCTGTATCAATGGTGTCTCAAACGTGCCGTCAGTGTTTCGCCGCGCGGGGCGCAACTTCGGGCTCACTCCGATGCAGCTGCTGACACGCGTTGTATTTCCCGCGGCACTCCCGCAGATCCTTGTCGGCCTTCGTATCGCATTGGGAATCGCATGGCTGGTCGTGGTCGCGGCGGAAATGATCGCCGTAGACTCTGGGCTGGGGTATCTTGTCATCGACTCCCGCAACTCCGGTAAGCGCTACGACCTTGTGATTGCGGCAATCCTCCTTATCGGCGTTATCGGTCTTATCCTGGATCTCATCTTCCGCAGCCTGGAGCGGCTCAAGCCATTACGCTGGGGGTTCCGCAATGTCGCCTAAAAGGATCGCACTGCTCTGCTTCGCTGGATGGCTGGTCATCATTACAGGTCTCCATTCCTGGCTGAACGTCAACTGGAGCGCGATCCTGAACGATTTCCGGCCGCCGGAGAAACGCAAAGTCACCGTCGCATACCTTCCCGTCACCTGCCAGCTCACCTGCCCGGTGACCGATTACATCTCGAAGTTTTCCGAAAACGGCGAGCTCTTTATGCCGCGCATGTTCCAGGGCTTTCCCGAAGTCAAGGAAGCCCTGATATCGAACAAAGTACAGGCAGCCTTCGTTGTCGCTCCGCTTGCCATCGCCCTTGTATCCCAGGGGGTGCCTATTAAGGTCGTATACCTCGGCCATCGTTATGGCAGCGCGATGGTCGTTCGCAAGGGCGGCCCGGTAAAAACTTTTGCCGATCTCAAGGGACGAACCGTTGCCATCCCCAGCCGCTTCTCCGATGAGCGCCTGATCCTCTTCCGCGCGATGAAGGTCTGGGGCATGAAGCCCGGGGATATCAAGATGGTGGAGATGGCGCCACCCGACGTCTCAGGCGCACTGGCTGCCGGCGCCATCGATGGCTTCGTCATGGGTGAGCCTTTTCCATCGCAGGCAGAATTGGGCGGCTTCGGACGCGTTCTCTTCCAGGCCCGCGACTACTGGCCTGACTACATGTCCTGCATCCTCGTTGTTCGTCAGGATGTTATCGACCAGCGCCCTGAAACCGTGCAGGTACTGGTCGACGGCATTGCACGCTCCGGCTTGTGGCTCGATAAAGGTAAACCATATCGCGAAGACGCAGCAGAGTTCGTTGGCCGCTACTACTACAACCAGAAACCTGCTCTGCTCCGCTGGGCACTCACCAAGCCAATGGACCGCGTGGTATACAGCCCGCTCGCGCCACGTAAGGCAGACTTCGATATGGTTCGCGATCTCATGATCGAGACGGGCGTTCTCAAGAAGAAGATTGAATTTTCCGACTACACCGACACACGCTTCGCCGACCGCGCCAGCATTCAAACAGCATGGAAATATCAGCCGGGCATTGCGTCCGCGAAATAGTTCAGCAACGAAAGGACAAACGATGGAACGCAGACGATTCATGCAGCTTGCCGGATTGGCCGGTGTCAGTACGATTGCCGCAGCCAACGCGCTCGAATCCAAGGATGCCAAAACGATCGCCTACAGTGTCAAAGGCTTTACCTGCATTACCTGCGCAGTTGGCCTCGAGACACTCCTCCGCCAGGAGAAAGGCGTTCTTAAGGCAGAGGCCAGCTACCCCGGAGCCTCGGTTGTCATCCATTACGATTCGGCGAAGGTAAACCCAGATCAGCTCAAAGGCTACATCGCTGAAATGGGCTTCACCGCGACCGAAAAGCACGCCTGAATCTCAATAGCCGCTAAAACAGGAGCAGGATGAGTTCTCCAGTATTTGCAACGATAGCTGACACCCTTACAAAGAGCCTCCATCTGAAGGAGGCCCCGGTTGCACTTTCTTTCACCGATTCCCTGCCAGCGGGCCTTGCAACTCACACAGGGCGCGTCCCGGCCGGGTGCCGCTTCTGGCAGGAGGGCGCGCTTACTGCATTCGCCACAAGCGCTGCCGATCATGATCTATGTTCCATAGGTATTTACACACATCACCTCGAATCCACTCCTGCCCGGCAGTCGGAGTTGATGGCTGCATTGAAGGTCTTCGGCCAGCTCGATTACGTGCGTCAAGAAGACATCGCGATGATCCCGGTGCTCGAAAAGCAGCACGCTTACGTAATCTACTCCCCGCTGGCACAGGCGACGACTCCGCCAGACGTGGTACTGCTCTTTCTTAATTCCAACCAGTCCCTTGTCTTGTCAGAGGCTGTCCAGCAGGTCGAGCACCAGCTTGCACCCGCCATGGGAAGGCCGGCTTGCGCGGTTGTTCCCCAGGTAGTAAACACAGGGCGGGCTGCAATGAGCCTGGGTTGCTGTGGCGCTCGTGCCTATCTTGACCTTTTAGATGATGGAACCGCACTCTTCGCCTTGCCCGGAAAGACCCTCGAGGAGTACGTAAAACGCATCGAGGCCCTTGCATGCGCCAATGAGCTGCTGTCGCAAGTTCATCAATTGAGAAGGCGCGATGTAGATAGCGGTCTTTCCCCGACGATTGAACAATCCCTCGCAGCCTTGCAAGCCGGATAAAACCGGGTCAGCCAGGCATGAGTTGCAATATGCAACTCCATGTTCATGGCTCGTTTACGTTAACGGATTTAACCTCGATCTGTGATCCGCCGAAGCGTATTGAGCAGGCCTCGCTGCCCTCTATACTTCGCTCGTCCTCGATGAATACCAGCAAGAGCGATGCAAATTACTTGACTTTCCTGAAGACGACCGATAGGTTGGTTCCGTTTACGTTAACTATCGGAGAGTGCACACGGTGTCAGCCTCAGGCAAAAAAGAGCTAAACGGCGAGATGATCTCCAGATTGGAGCTTCCTGACGCTCCCGCCGGACTCGAGGGCCCGGTCAAGGCATGGCGCGAAGAAGTAAGCATCAAAACCTACGAACCGGCGACGCCCAACCGAAATCCGATGTTCCTTGAAAAGAGGGTTTATCAGGGCAGCAGCGGGCGCGTCTATCCGCTGCCGGTCATTGACCGGATTTCTACGGTTCCCCAAATTAAATCGTGGGACGCACTGCACATCGAAAATGAATACCTCCGCATGATGATCCTCCCTGAGGTTGGCGGCCGCATTCATGTCGGCTACGACAAGACCAGGGGCTACGACTTCTTTTATCGCCAGGATGTGATGAAGCCGGCTCTTGTTGGACTTGCCGGCCCATGGGCCTCCGGAGGCGTTGAATTCAACTGGCCTCAGCATCATCGCCCGGCAACCTACATGCCTGTCGAGACAGAGATCGAACACCACGAGGACGGCTCGGTCACAGTCTGGTGCAGCGATCATGACCCGATGTTGCGCTTGAAAGGAATGCATGGCGTCTGCCTGCATCCGGGAAAGGCGGTTGTCGATCTCAAGGTGAGGCTCTTCAACCGCACCCAGTTCCAGCAAACCTTCTTATGGTGGGCAAACGTTGCCACCCATGTACATGAAGCCTACCAGTCTTTTTTCCCGACAGATGTCCGCAACGTAGCCGACCACGCGAAGCGTGCAATCACGACTTTTCCTCTGAGTGATGGGCATTATTATGGCGTCGACTATGGAGAACGAGGCAGGTCGGGTGTTCCAAAAGATGAAATCCCGAATCAGTTTGTACCGGACGGTTCTTATCCCGCAAATGATCTGAGCTGGTATGCGAACATCCCCGTTCCAACCAGTTACATGATCACAGGAACCGAAGGCGACTTCAGCGGCGGGTATGACCATCACGCAAAGAGCGGCCTGGTCCACGTTGCGAATCATCACATCGCACCCGGAAAGAAGCAGTGGACATGGGGCAACCACGAGTTTGGTTATGCGTGGGACCGCAGCCTGACCGACCACAATGGACCCTATATTGAGCTGATGGCCGGGGTGTACACCGACAACCAGCCAGACTTCTCCTATCTTGCGCCGTGGGAAACAAAGACTTTTACGCAAACGTGGTTTCCGATTCGCGATATCGGAATACCGCAGGCTGCAAACACAGACTCAGCGCTGAACCTGCGAGTTGACGGTAAAAGAGCTCGTGTGGGCGTATGCGTTACACAGCCAAGAAAAGCAGTGACAGTCACTTTATTTAAATCGGGCCGGCAGTCAGGACAACTGGTCGCAGATATCGATGTGGCTGAACCATGCATCACAGACTTCGAGCTGGATGTTGACACAACACTCGACGAGCTGTCGGTGAAGGTGACTGCAGATGGAAAGACATTGATTGAATATGACCCGGCAAAGGTTGAGCCGATGAAGGCTCCCGCCGTGGCTGTTGAACCGTCTGCACCGGAAGAAATGGCTTCCATCGAGGAGCTCTACCTGACTGGGGTTCACCTGGATCAGTATCGCCATGCAACACGTATGCCTGAGGACTATTGGCGGGAAGCATTACGCAGAGATCCGGGTGAAAGCCGCTCTCATAACGCGCTCGGTTTGTGGAGGCTTCGCCGCGGTGAATTCGATGCCGCAGCCGAACATTTCGAGGCCGCCATCTCGAGAATTACGCGCCTCAATCCCAACCCGAGGGATGGTGAACCTTACTACAACCTGGGGCTTGTCCGCCGCTATCAGGGCAAACTGAAGCAGGCCTACGATGCCTTTTATAAGGCGACATGGAGCGCAGCATGGCGCTCACCGGCCTACTTTGCTCTCGCGGAAATTGACGCACAACGCGATGAATGGGAATTAGCTCTCGACCACGTGCAACGCAGCCTGAAAGCCGAAGCAGACAACCTGAATGCACAGAACCTGCTCGCGCGGGCGCTGAGTCACCTGAATCGCCCCGAAGAAGCGGAGACTGTTTGGAGCACAATTCTATCCCTTGACCCCATGGACATTGGCGCGCGCTGGCATCGTGGCATACAGCCGGGGAGCAACCAGGAAAGGATAGACCTGGCGCTCGATCTTCTGCGCTGCGGGGAACAGGTCGAGGCGATCCGTGTTTTAAACTCTGCGGACTTTGATAGCAATGACGGTTCGGTTCCGCTGGTGCTTCTCACACTGGCGGATGTGCAGTCCCGACTGAATCTTCCGGAAGCCCAGAACACATATCAAAGAGCGAGAACCGTATCCCTTGACTACTGCTTTCCTAATCGCCTCGAAGAGATGCATCTCTTGGAGGCCACTCTCCGTCGATATCCCGGAGATGATGTAGCCTCTTACCTGCTCGGCAATTTCCTCTATGACCGGCGTCGCCACACTGAAGCCATCGCTATGTGGGAACAGGCAGCCAAGGGAGATCGAGCACTTGCTACCACGTGGAGAAACCTCGGCATCGCTTACTTCAACCACGGGCATGAAGTCCGAAAGTCCCTCGACGCCTACGATCGTGCCTTCACTCTCGACCCGAGTGACGCCAGAATACTGTACGAACGCGATCAGCTTTGGAAGAGAATTGGAGAGAGTCCAGCGAGGCGTCTCGAAGAGCTACTGCGCTTCCCTGCCCTGGTCGAGCTGCGCGACGATCTTTCCGTCGAGCTCGCCACCCTTTACAACCAGACGGGACAACCGGGAAAGGCGCTGGATCTGCTGCTCGCGCGTCATTTCCAACCGTGGGAAGGTGGCGAAGGACTGGTCCTTGCCCAGTATGTTCGCGCCCATCTTCTAATCGGTCAGCAGGCGCTCAAGGCGCATGATCTGGATGCGGCTCTTGATCACTTTCGCGCGACACTGCACATACCCGCGAACCTGAGTGAAGCAAGGCACCTGCTCGCAAATCAGAACGACATCTACTACTGGATGGGAACCGCCTTGCAGATGCGCGGCGATCAAGAACAGGCGGAAGCATGGTGGCAGAGGGCGGTGCGCCATCGTGGTGACTTCCAACAGATGACCGTGAAAAATATCTCGGATATGACTTACTGGAGAGCGCTCGTTCTCCGCCAGTTAGGAAAAGAAGAGGATGCAGTCTCACTCTTCGAAGAAATTAGTTCATACGGTCAGAAACTCGAAGCAACCGAAGCAAAGATCGACTACTTCGCGACATCGTTGCCGACAATGCTTTTGTTCGATGAAGACCTTCAGCGAAGAAACCAGATCGATGCCTGGTTCCTGCGCGCGCAGGCACTCACCGGATTGAACCGGAGAGCTGAGGCAATTGAAATTCTGCAGAAGCTGCTGGCAGAGGACTGCAACCATGCCGCAGCTACCGATCTTCTTCGCCAGGCTCGTGAATCACAAGAGGCGGAAGGCCGGCACGCACAGTGATCGGGCCCGCCCCAAACACGTCGACCTCGCCTGGCGATGAAGAGTTGCATCTCGGCTATCTCTGGGTCATCGCTTTTGTCGCGGCCCTGGGAGGCCTGCTCTTTGGCTATGACTGGGTCGTAATCGGCGGGGCCAAGCCATTCTACGAAGCGTATTTTCACCTGAGCACAGGCTCGCAGATCGGTTGGGCAAACAGCTGTGCGTTGATCGGCTGCTTTCTCGGATCTCTCTGCGCAGGTGTGACCAGCGAACGGCTCGGGCGAAAAAAGGCTCTCATCATTTCCGCGCTCATCTTCGGCGTTTCGTCAGTGCTCACCGGGTGGTCTTACAGCTTTTCGAGCTTTATCGCATGGCGAATTGCCGGCGGCGTCGCAATTGGCCTCGCTTCCAGCATCTCTCCGATGTACATCGCCGAGATCAGTCCTGCTGCTTGGCGCGGAAGACTGGTAAGCCTGAATCAACTTGCGATCGTTTGCGGCATTCTTCTCGCACAGATCGCGAACTGGTGTATTGCGGACAAGATCCAATCGAATCTTTCGGCTACTGCGCTGGCAGCCAGCTGGAACGCGCAACATGGATGGCGCTGGATGTTCACCGCAGTCGCACTCCCCGCGCTTCTTCTTCTGTTATGCGCACCCTTCATCCCTGAGAGTCCTCGCTGGCTGGCTGCACATCAACGCGTGGACAGTGCCGCAAAAGTTCTGCGGCGTATTGGAGGCGAACAATACAGCTGCAGAGAAATCGAAACCATCCAAAATGCGTTCGCTGCGTCTTCAGCGAGTCGTGACTGGAGGGAGCTGTTCTCGTCTCCCGTCCGCAAGCTTCTTCTTCTGGGAATCGCACTTGCCGTGCTTCAACAAGGCAGCGGCATCAACATCCTGTTCAACTATGCGGAAGAAGTCTATCGCAGCGCAGGTTACGGACTGAACGATATCCTTTTCAATATCGTCATCACAGGCACTATCAACCTGGTCTTTACATTGGTTGCGATGATGATGGTGGATCGCTTCGGGCGAAGACGCCTGATGATTTTTGGCTGTATCGCGATTGCAGTGTCTCACTTAGCAGCCAGCGCCGCTTATCGCATGCATCTGCATGGATTCTGGGTGCTGGCCCTTACGCTCTGCGCGATCGCCTGCTACGCTCTCTCGCTTGCGCCCGTCACCTGGGTGCTCATCTCCGAGATTTTTCCGAATCGAGTTCGCGCCTCCGCTGTCTCGATCGTGGTCGCGTTCCTGTGGGTCGCATCCTTTGTGCTCACGTACACCTTTCCCATGCTCGATCACGTCCTCGGCACTTCCGGGGTGTTTCTCATCTATGCGGCTATCTGCCTTGCTGGCGCGCTGCTTGTGATTTTCGCCGTGCCTGAAACGCAAGGCCGCTCCCTCGAGCAGATCGAGGCGGATGCCTGATCATTCAAGACGCCTCAGAAATCAGAGCCGCGCTCAAGCTTCGAGGGGAACAGCGGTAGATTACTGCGCAGGATAATATGCGGGGCAAGACGAGTTGAAGTTTCAGGAGCAGTTCCATTTACGAGGTGCTGAATGATCGTTTCGAACGCGATTTTTCCCTGCGCAAATGGTCTTTGGTAAATGGTCGCGAAGATCTTTCCGGCATCAAGCAGCAAAGCGAGCTCTGAGAACAGATCGGTAGTAACGATCTCGATTTTTCCCAGCAGGCTCTGCTCTCTCAGTGCCTGGAATACGGGCAGGCTGTTCGCCGTGCTGATGTAGAGGCCTTGCGGCCGGTGCCTGCGCTTCAGAAGATCGAGCGTTGCCTTATAGGCATCCGTCGTCTTTTCATGCGTCTCCACTACTGGCAAGAGCGTCAGATGCGGAGCGACCGTAGCGAGCGTTCCCGCGAAGCCGCGAAACTTTTCCCCATGGTCATAGGTACTAAGATCTCCAGTGATCGATGCGACTGCACCTTCCGCACGCACCACCTTGCCCAGAAGTTCCGCCGCGATTCCTCCGCTTACCGCTGCATCGACACAAACAGAGGTAAGCCTGCCCGAACGAGGGGCGTCGCTTGCCACGCACACCACAGCCGTGCCGGCGGCGGTAAACTCACGAATGACCGGCTCTACCTTTGTGGGATTACCCGGGGTAATCAGCAGACCGTCGTAGCCCGCCTTCAAGTCCCGCTCCATCGACTCCACATCCCCTTCGCCGAGCCTTGGATAAGAGCGGAAATCAAGATCCAAACGCACACCAGGCACGGATGCGGCGGCGGCCCGAATGCCATCCCGCAATGAGTCGAAAAATGACGCAACTTCATTCGGCAGATGAACCGCTATCCGAACGCGACGATTCAGCTTCAGGTTTCTGGCCGCGAGGTTAGGCTTATAGTTCAGCTTCTCGGCCATCTTCAAAACTTTGGCTTGCGTCCTGGCGTTAACTCCTCCGCGATTATGCAATGCGCGATCGACGGTGCCGATCGATATGCCCAAGGCCTTGGCGATTTCTTTGATTCCAACGGGTTTCGAGGAGTGATTGTCCGTCATTGATAGCCGATTCTAGCTGATCGTGAAAATCAGCGATAGGTTCCTGCAACTTAACAATCTCTGATGATCCTACCCGCTATCGTTTTCCCCCGGGTGCCCTCTAACAGGCTTCAACCGAATATACTGACTGCCATGATTCCGGCAGTGGCCTGGCGAACATCTGCGCGTTACTCAAAGCTTCATGCATTTGTCGCCTCCCACGCATTGGGCCTGCTTCTTTGCGGATCCACCCTCGCGCAAACCACCGCCATTGCTCCCCAGGATCAGCAGGCGTTTCAACGAGCCATGGCCGCTGTCGATGCGGGCGACAGCGCTACCGCCAAGCCCTTACTCGAGCAGTTGACGGGCCGCTACTCTGCCAGCTTCGAGGTGAACGAAGCTCTCGGCTTGATATACGCCTCCGAAGAAAATCTCACCCTGGCCCTGCCACACCTGGAACGCGCCGCCAAGGAAAGACCTGGCTCAGACACCGCAGCGGCGAATCTCGGCATCGCATACCTGAAAACAGGACGCAACGATGCAGCCGCACATACTCTTACCCGGGCAGTAGCCCTGAATCCCAGCAACACCGGTGCACAAGGTGCGCTTGGGCAGGCGTGGATGGAGCTGAAGCAACCTGCAAAGGCAGCCGCTGCTTTTGAATCCGCTCTCCATGGCGAGAACAATCCCGAGCTTCTATACAACGCGGCGCTGGCCGAATTCGACAGCAACCAATCGGCGAAGGCCGCAGATTTACTGGGCCGCATACCGGGTGTAGAAGAATCCGCAGAAGCGCAGTCACTCTATGGAGACGTCGATGAGAAGCTGGGGCAATACAAAGAAGCCGGACAGCACTATTTAAATGCCGCCAGGCTTGAGCCGAACGAGGCGAACGAGTATGCCGTAGGAGCAGAGTTCCTGCGTCACTGGACATTCCCCGCAGCCGTGGCGCAACTTGAACCAGCTGCTCGCAACTTTCCTCAAAGCCGCCGAATCTTGATGGCTTTAGGCATCGCATACTTCGGCGATCACAAATACGACAAGTCCGCTGCTGTGTTTGCCGGCCTCCTGAAACAGGACCCTGAGAACCAGGCCTACGCTGATTTGCTAGGGCGCAATTGTTCGGTCGAACTTGAAAGTGAGGACCCCACATGCACCGCACTCCTCGATTTCGCGCGCAAGCACCAGCAGAATGGCGACGCAGCAACATACGCAGCGATATACATGCTGCATAGGCCGGATAGCGCGGCCCACCTGGACGAGGCACGGGAACTGCTCGAGCGAGGCATCCGCCTTCGTCCTGAATCAGCAAGTGCGTACTACGGGCTTGGCCTCGTGCTCGGCATGCAGGAGAAATGGCAGCAAAGCATTTCGGCGCTCAAACGGGCGATCCAGATCAAGCCAGACCTATCAACTGCCCACTACCGGCTGGCGATCGCTTATCGGCGCACCGGGCAGGCCGATCTTTCCCGTGAAGAGGTTCTATTGGAACAAAAATACAGAGCCCAGGAATCGCGGGATAGGGACATCAAACTGGAACAGATCCAGACATTCCTGCTGACTACCCAATAAATTCGCCTCTCTGGACAATCCTTTGGGGTACGTACACGCCCTCAAAGGGCTAAAGCTGTCAAAACAGCACCGCTGCTGAATTGCCGCGCCGGCATCCCTTTGAAATCTGCAATACGTCTCCAGATTGCCTTCTGTGAGCATTACACCCTTCTTCTGAAAAACATGCTTGACAGTTTCTTGTGCTGGAAACTACGATCCACAGCCGAAAGTTAACGTACACGGAAATGACATCGAAATGAAATCGCCGTTCGTAATAACCTCCTCAGTTGCGCAAAAAAAAGGCCGTCCCGCTCTGCCCATGGAAGTTTTTTATCCGCGTGCTCACCGCAATCCAACACGGCCCCGGTTTAGGACCCGGTGGTGCTTTGCCATCTGCCTCGTGCTTGCCGTGACCAGCCAGGCCGAAACAAGAAACAAACCTGTCCAGGTCATTGCGATCGATGGCCAGGGATCTGGCCCCGTATTCGAAGGGTTGGGAGCGCTCAGTGCAGGGGCCTCATCCCGTCTGCTGATCGACTACCCGGAACCGCAGCGCAGCCAGATTCTCGACTATCTTTTCAAGCCGGGCTACGGAGCAGCGCTTCAACACCTCAAGGTCGAAATCGGCGCGGATGTGAATTCGACCGACGGCTCCGAGCCCAGCCAGATGCGCAGCCCTGCCGACCGTGACTACACCCGCGGTTATGAGTGGTGGCTCATGCAGGAGGCGCGTAAGAGAAACCCCAGGATCATCCTTGACACGCTGCCCTGGGGCGCACCGGGGTGGATTGGTAATGGCCGCCTGTACTCAAAGGACATGGCAGAGTACGTCGCCGACTTCATCGAAGGTGCAAAAAAAACCTATGGCCTCGACATCGCCTATACCGGTGTCTGGAATGAGCGCGTTTATGACGCTACCTACGTGAAGACATTGCACGCGGTCCTCAAACAGCACGGGCTCGCGACAAAGATCGTCTGCTGCGACGAGTATCCGGGTAAGACATTCGACCAGTGGGAAGTCGTGCAGGCAATGCAGCGCGATCCCGCGTTGAAAGATGCCATCGATGTCGTCAGCGTGCACTATCCCTGGGTCTACAACCACTCCACCACACCCCAGGCGGCAAAGGAGATCGGAAAACCACTCTGGGCCAGTGAAGACCAGCCCAACGACGGAGGAGGACCGATCGTTTCTCGTGACTGGCCCGTGGGTGGCCGCCTGCTAGCCAAGCTATACAACCGCAACTACCTCGAGGGTGGATTTACCAAGACAGAGATCTGGAGCCCCATCACCTCTTACTACGACATCCTTGCTGCCCCCAACTCCGGCCTGATGTATGCCAATACTCCGTGGTCAGGTCACTACGACGTGCAGGCAGCGATGTGGGTAACGGCCCATACAACACAGTTCGCGCAACCTGGTTGGACATACGACGATCCTTCATCCGGCTACCTGGCACGCGGCGGTAGCTTCGTCACCTTCCTCTCGCCCGAAAAGAAGGAATGGAGCACAGTGATTGAAAGCATTGATGCTCATGAATCACAAACCATTCGGCTACGTCCGGTAGAGGGAGCACCTGGACAGATCGTTCATGTGTGGCAAACCAACGCAACGAAGACCTTCAGCCATATAACCGATTTGAAACTGACACAGGGTAGTTTTGCCCTCGATGTCGAACCTGATTCGATTTACACCGTCACGACAACGACCGGCCAGGGTAAAGGCGATGCGGTGCCCCCCGCAGCCGCTGGCTTCCCTTTCCCCTACAGCGACAACTTCGACTCATCGCCGCTGAATAAGGCAGCCAAATACCTGTCTGACCAGGATGGTGCATTCGAGGTGCAGCCTTGCCGCGGCCGGGCGGGCCAATGCCTGACCCAGGTCATCACACTCAAGCCGACGCCCTGGTCACCTTTGCCAGATCCTTTCACCCTCGCCGGCGATGCCGAGTGGAAGGACTACACCGTATCTGTCGATACACAAATTCCCCTGGCGGGGAAAGCCACTCTCTTCGGCCGCATCGACTCCGCGAATGTGTTCTCGGGCGAAAAGGCAAACTACCCCGGCGGCTATGGACTCATTCTTCAGAGCAGCGGAGCCTGGCAACTCATCTCCACCGCATTCGGAAAAGAAACACTCGTCCTCGCTTCAGGCGAGCTCGTGCCAGACAACCACTCAGAAACCGCGCCCTGGCATCATTTGCAACTGAAATTTGCGAAGTCATCCATTGAGGTCTCAATCGACGACAAAGAAGTCGCGAGCGTGGCTAGCTCCGGGCATGAGCACGGCATGTTTGCCATCGGAGGCGATTGGACATCTACGCAATTCGACAACCTGGCAGTAAACGGCAACGAAAAATGATAGCCGGACCACGGGCAAGCTTCACGAATACGGCATGACCATTCAGCATCAGGAGGCGGTACGTGAAATCACCACAACTCCAGCGCAAGATAGCTGGCATAATTTCTCCTTACCTGGCAGGTGCAATGCTGGCACTGCTGTGTCTTTTCATGGCACGCACTGCTATCGCACAGATAGACCAGGGCACCATCACGGGAACTATTCTCGATGAAAGCGGCGCCGCCATTCCAAATGCTGAAGTCACGCTTACAAATGTCGACACTGCACTCACGCTGAAGGCCAGGGCCGATGCTGGCGGTGTCTACATCTTTACGCCGGTCAAGATCGGCAACTACAAGATCAGCGCCACGGCCAACGGTTTCCAGACGACGACCCAGGAACACGTGCAGCTACAGCTGGGTCAACGGCTGAACGTGCCGATTTCTTTGAAGCCGGGCTCCGTATCGCAGACCGTCGAGGTTACAGCGGCTCCTCCGCTTCTTCAGACCGAATCTGCTTCGGTCGGCCAGGTTCTAAGCACGCAAACCATCAACACCACCGCCTTGAACGGGCGTAATTGGGTTTACATCGCGCAGCTCACAGCCGGTGTCGATCCCGCTTCCGGTTCTCGTGGAGCAGGCCAGGGAGACTTCGAAGCGAATGGTCAGGACTCCGGCCAGAACAACTTCATCCTCGACGGAGTCGACAACAACATCAATAGCGTGGACTTCCTCAATGGGGCGAGCTTCGCAGTTCGTCCCCCTCCTGATGCCCTCGCTGAGTTTGAGGTTTCGACGAGTGACTACAGCGCGGAGCTTGGGCACTCCGCTGGCGCAGCGGTAAACGCGAGCATCAAGTCCGGAACGAACCAGATTCACGGCGATCTGTGGGAGTACTTCCGCAATACAGTGCTTGATGCCCGCGACTTCGATGCGTTAAGTGTCCCGAAGTATAACCAGAATCAGTTTGGAGGCACACTTGGCCTGCCGATCCTCAAGGACAAGCTCTTCTTCTTTGGGGACGCTGAAAATAACCGCATCGTCTTCGGACAAACCTTTACGGAATCTGTTCCTACCCTAAAGATGCGCCAGGGAGATTTTAGCGAGCTGCTGAACACCGGTCTTACCGGACTCGCTCAACCTGTCCAGCTTTATGCACCAAATTCAGGAGGCTCGCAGACCGTTGCGTGCAATGGACAAAACAACGTTTATTGCCCCACACAGATCGACCCGGTTGGGCAACGGATTCTCAACCTCTATCCCACGCCCAACACCAATGGCAGCCTGATCTACAACAACTATGTCACCTCCAAGAACTCGGTCGATAATCGCTGGTCATGGGACACTCGAGTCGATTGGAACATCAGTCCAAAAGATCAGTTCTTTGTACGTTACAGCTACCTGAACGAGCGCAGTTCATATCCCCCGCCACTCGGCCCGATCCTCGATGGCGGCTCTTACGGAACAGACGGCAGTATTGTCGATTTTGCCCAACAAGGCGTAGGCAGCGAAACCCATGTCTTCAGCCCGCAGACCACGAATGAATTTCGCTTCGCCTATTCGTATGGTCACTTTGAGGACGCTCCTACCAGTGCGAATGTAGATACAGCATCCCAGGTGGGTCTTGGTGGTATTCCCTTTTCTCCTGGAAATGGCGGACTGCCTCCCACCACCATCGGTGGCGTTCCAGGCACGGCCGGTAGCTCCAGCATCAGCGGTTCCACAGCAGTTGGAGGCATCGCCTCATTTGGCGCCCCCGCGTATTACACGGCCGACGAGTATCAGAATGTATACCAGATCCTGGATAACGTCACGAAGATCGCCGGCAAGCACTCGCTCAAATTCGGTGTGAGCTTTGAGAGTATGCGTTTTAGCACCCTCGCTCCTCCCTACTCTCGCGGCACCTATGGATTCAACGGGCAATACTCAGCCAACCCGGGCGTCAGCTTCACAGGCTTTGGCGTAGCCGATTTCATTACCGGCCAGATCAACTCAGCAAGCATCTCGAACCTCAGTACTGTTGCGAACAATCGTTGGTACCGGGCTGCATATGCGCAGGACGACTGGCGGCTCAGCAATAAACTCACCCTGAACCTTGGGTTGCGTTATGAATATTTCCAGCCGTATAAGGAAAACTCCGGATCGCAGGCTAACTTTTTTGTGAGTGGCCCGGTGGGCATCGGCACAGGGACCGGCACTCTCCTGATTCCCACGCAACGACAATCTACGCCTCTATCCAGTAGCTTCCTGGCTGCGCTCAGTCAGGACAACATCACACTTCGATACTCTGGAAACCCGCACCTGGCAAACGGACAGACGCTCAACTTCAGTCCTCGCGCCGGCTTCGCATTCCAGGTTGATCCGAAGACCACGGTGCGCGGCGGTTATGGCATCTTTTTCGGCGGCCTCGAAAACATTGGAGGCGGACCGAACCTGGGCTTCCAATATCCTTTCCAGTTCACTTCGAGCTTCCCTGCTCCGAACTGTAACGCCGGCGCAGGCAATTGCCCATCGAATGGCCTGACGCTGGAAGATGGCTTCAGCGAAGCGATCGCCGCCGGTCTCCAGAACTTTGTCAGCACTCCAGGCCTGATCGGTGTTCCACAGAACATCAAGACGCCCTACACACAGTCCTGGAACCTGAGCGCTCAACGGATGATCACCAGCAACCTGAGCGCGACCGTCGGATACGTGGGATCTGTAGGCCGCCACATCATAAACGTCATCAACCAGAACTCTTCGCAGGCACTCATCAATCCTGGAAACAGCACCCAACTCACGCAGCCGTTCCCGCAATTCGGCGGCGACAATTTCGTGGCCAATTCCGCAAAGAATAGCTACAACGCTCTGCAGGCGAAACTGGAACAACGCTTCGCAAATGGTCTGAGCTTCCTTGCCACCTATACGTACTCCCATTCGCTCGACAATGCGCCCAGCGCTCTGGGAAGCACGGGGGAAGGAGGCTATCGCAACCCGAGCCTGGTGCCAATCTCCGAAGATTTCTCAAACTCCCCGTGGGATACGCGGCATCGTGTCACATTCAACGGCCTCTATGAACTACCCGTCGGTGCTGGCCGTCGATATCTGAACCATACCGGAATCGTCGATCTCGTCGCCGGTGGATGGAGCACGAGTCTTACCTTCTCGGCACAGACTGGAAACCCGTTCACTGTTTACCCAGACATCACGACGGCTGCAGGTGGAACCGCGCATGCTATCCTCGTCCGCGACCCATTCTCAAAAGGTGGCTCGCCCGACCCCAGCAATCCGGGCGTCAGTTGCCCAACCTCGGTTCGCAACAAGACCAATTGGTATAACCCATGCGCGTTTGCCAACCCTCTGTCCGGCTCGCTTATCAGCCCCGGGCCGAACGGCGGCAATCCGCAACCCGGTTATGCATATCCGCAATATGTAACCAACCCTGCACAGGTGCTGCAGTTCCTGGGCGGCCGCCGAAACCAAATCATGGGACCGGGCTTTGAACGGATCAACATGTCGATCTTCAAGGACTTCACGACCTTCCGCCAGCAGAAGCTCCAGTTCCGTACCGACATCTTCAACCTGTTCAACACTCCTGCGTATGGCGACCCCAGCGTGACCTCCAACAACTCTAACGGCGGCCAAATCACTGCACCCCGCTTCTTCCAATCGAACACTCCGGATGCAAGGTTCTTTCAGTTCTCACTCAAGTACATCTTCTGAGTGACCGCATCCATCCTGTTTCTGAAACACTTAACGATGGGCAGTCCCCATCGTTAAGTGTTTTGATAGAAGGCACCTGCGATGCTGGAGCCTCTTCATCCCTCCCCGGATGCGAACGATTAAGCCAGGCGGGATATGAGGGAGCTAATCATGAAGGCGATGCCTATACCGGCCTGGGCATACTCCCAGGCACGTGCTCAGCAGGATCTATCGCACTCTCGCTATTGTGGACCGTCTGCAGTTCGTGCATTCTTTGCAAGAAGGTCGATTTGACCAGTGATCACATGCACGTAAAGTCGATACTCGCCGTTCGGGTTCTCTTTTTTAAAGTCACGGAAAAACCCACTCTTTTGTACGCCGTACGCTGTGGCATTGACTTGGCCAACGCCAACAGAGACATCTACGTCCTTGTAGTCCCACAAATGGGCCGAGCAAACCGTGATCTGTCCAGCGTAGAGTTTAATGTCTTTGTCTCCCACAATCTCGTCTACGTTTACTTGTCCCGCTGGCATCTGAATTCCCAGGTTCACCTTGCGAGGCACCTCGACACGAATGTGAAGATTGCCGTTCTCCAAATGCTCTCCTTCAATCGTGAGCTTCGAGACGGTGGGCGTTCCCGATAATCGAAGACGGATCTGTCTGGAGTTGTCCATATCATTTGCCGAGCACGCGACATGGATCGTCTCCTGATCTGTCCCGACTATCTCAAGGCCGGCTGGTCGAGATTCAATGGTCAATACCGCATTGAGGCGGAGCGGAGCTTCAAGCGTTTGGCCACACGGAACGTCCGACTGAGAATAGCCAAGCCAGTTACAGGCAAGAAATGCGATGCCAACAGCTATCCGGAGAGTCTTCATATCCCCAATTACGTGCCTGCCCGGGATAATGTTCCCTGCGGATCTTCGACGTAGGGCCCAGATTCATCAGGATCGGCCAGCAAGCTATCCCAAAAACCGCTCCCGGCTGAACAGTGCAAGTTTTGCGACTCTGTCGCGGCGTGCCCTCTCACTCGGACAATATCGTGCGGAACTGCTATGGTTCCTTACATGGCTTTCTGCCGGGGAGATCTTATGCTGCGTGCGCTCCGCACCTGGGCATCTGCTGTGCTCTTTTTTTCGCTTGCTGCTCTGGCGCAAGGAACAATTCCCGCACCATTACCCTCAACCAGCGCTGCACCAGTAAACATCGCAGTTGACCTCACAAAGACGGTTGGTTCTTATAAGCCCATCTACAGCTGGTTCGGATACGACGAGGCTAACTACACCACCATGCCTGGCGGCAGGAAGCTGCTAGGTGAGCTCCATGACTTAAGTCCGGTTCCTGTATACATCCGCGTTCATCATCTCCTTACCTCCGGAAACGGCCAGCCAGAACTCAAGTGGAGTTCGACAAATGTCTATCGCCAGGATGCAAGCGGCAAGCCCATTTACGACTTCACCCTGCTTGACGGCATTTTCGACGCATTTAAAGCAGCAGGTGTGCACCCCATGGTTGAACTTGGTTTCATGCCGAAGGATCTCGCAGCTTCGCTGCCTGACCGAAAGGAATACCAGGTTCACTTCCCTCAGAGTACGATCTCCGGAGCTTCAAACAATCCTCCGAAGGACTACGCAAGATGGGAAGAGCTGACACGCGTCGTCGTCGCTCACCTTGTCGAGCGGTACGGACGAGACACGGTGCTGCATTGGTATTTCGAAGTGTGGAATGAGCCGGACATCGATTATTGGCACGGCACCGCAGAGGACTACTGGAAGCTGTATGACTATGCAGCCGCCGGTATCCGCACAGCACTTCCTGAAGCAAAGGTTGGAGGCCCGGCTAGCACCAGTCCGCGCAGCGAAAAAGCAGACGAATTTCTCAGAAAGTTTCTGGATCATGTTGCCAACGGAAAAAGCGCGGCGACCGGCGGCCTTGTGCCCCTCGACTTCATCTCTTTCCACGTGAAAGGCCAACCGCAGATTGCAAATGGACAGGTGCGAATGGGACTTGATAAGGAGCTGAAGGATGCAGACCGCGGCTTTGCTACGGTCGCTTCCTTCCCCACCCTGCGGAATCTGCCGATTATCCTGAGTGAAGCTGATCCCGAGGGCTGTGCCGCCTGCTCGAGCAAATCAAATCCTGCGAACAACTATAGAAACGGAACGCTATACCCCGCTTATACAGCGGCCGCATACAAAGCGCTTTTTGAATTACAGGACAAGTACCGGATCAACCTGATCGCGATGCTGAGCTGGTCGTTCGAATTTGAGGGACGCGACTATTTCGAAGGCTTCCGCTCTCTTTCCACAAACGGAATCGACGAGCCGATTCTGAACTTGTTCCGCATGTTCGCTCTCATGAAAGACGAACGGGCCAGCGTGCAAAGCACCGGCGCTGTTCCGTTCGATGACCTTGTCTCGAGCGGTGCCAGCAACTCGGCTGACGTGGACGCGATGGCGACAACATCGGCGCACGAAACAAGCATTCTCGTATGGAACTATCGGGATATCGAAGCTCAGTCTGCCCGTACACCCATTTCACTCACCGTCAATGGCATACCGTCATCAGTAAGCCGGGTACTGGTAAAGCAGTACCGCATCGACGGCAAACATAGTAATGCCTACAGCGAGTGGCAGGCAATGGGTTCCCCTCAACATCCAACCCCCGATCAATATGCACACTTGATCGATCGTTCTGGATTAGAGCTCATCGGATCGCCCACATGGCAGGATGCAGGCAACGGACAGATTAAGATAGGCACCGATCTTCCCGGAGAATCGGTCGCACTTGTGCAGCTGAGCTGGTGACACTTGAACTGTAGCAGGGACGGTCCCCAGGACCATCTCTGCTTCAATCGCCCTTCACTAAAATGGATCGAATGATCGCAGCTGCCTGGTCTCCCTGGATAGCCGCCCCCTTGGGGCTGAAGTGCACGCGGTCTTCGTGCAGATCTTCGTGGCTCATCATTAAACGATGCTGATCGTCCACGACGATGCCGCGCGACTTCACCATCTTAAGTGCGATCTCATTTCGCGCTTCGATTCTGGAGTTGGTTGCGCCACCTGCCTCATCAGTTTGAACCGGCGTGGTGCTCGCCCAGATCAGTACGCCTTTCTTATCGCCGAGTGCCTTCACCCCATTTAAAAAGCGTGGAAAGCCGTTGCGATATTGTTCCTCCGTGTAGCCCCAACCGTGCATTCCATTGTTGAAGTGCACCACGGAGAAGTGAACACCTTCCATCCTTGCGAACTCAGCGATTTGCGATGGCAATCGTGGATCTCCCACGCATGTTGAGGACGCCATCAGATAAACATTGGCCACACCACTTAGATCCTTCTCTACCTGGGGAAAATAATTCCTCGAGATGGAATCTCCCAGCAAAAGAACATTCGGCAGCTTCGCGTCGACATGTGAAGGACGTACTTCCCACGTCCACTCAATCTCTTCAGGAATCGAAATCGGCCTTTGAGCAAAAGTTGCGAGCGGTAAAAGAAGCAGTCCCGACACAGTCAGCAATTTCAAGATGCCCGTCCATCGAGCAAACTGGCTCATACTATATCCCCCTATTATGATTCGGAGTCTCAACGAACATGCCAGGCCCTATTCGCAACGGCTGGTTCTTTTGAAACGTGAGCCTCATCGTTTTTTCCCCGTAACGTACGGTAGCCTTCGCATCGCCGCAACTGCGAATGAAAGCAGATCGCAACCGGCCACCTCCCCATGAGAGATCAATCACAAACCCTCCTCGCGCACATAATCCTTTCACTGAACCGGTGCGCCATGCCGCAGGCAGGGCAGGCAGTAACTCGATCTCGCCGCCTTGTGATTGCACAAGCATCTCCGCAAGACCCGCTGTTCCTGCAGTATTGCCATCGATCGCGAAAATGTTCTGCTCTGCTCCCGCAACTCCGCCACTCGAGAAGGTGAGAAGGTTTGCACCTGTCGACTTCGCGAGCAGCCCTACAAAATAGCGCTGCGCTTCGTCGCCCTTTAGAAGCCGCGCATAGTACACAACAAGATTTGCCCGTCCCCACTCGCTCTGCTCCCAGTTAGGGGCATGCAATCGACGCTCAATCGTTACCTCAGCTGCCCGGGCCAATTGAGGAGTCTTGCGCGGAGAGATCTGACACTCTGGATAAAGCGATATCAGATGAGAAGTGTGTCGATGATTTGGATACGCTTCGTCAAAGTCCTCCAGCCATTCCTGCAGTTGCCCATGCTTCCCTACCTGAAATGGCGGCAACTTTTGCCGCGCACTCTCAAGCTTCCCGCGAAACTCGGAATCCACATCCAGCATCGTCGATGCTTCAATGCACATGCTGAACAGCGCTTCCACCAGCACACGATCGCAGGTTGCGCCCATCGAAACGCTTGCCCTGCCACCCGTTGGCGTCAGATATGCGTTTTCAGGAGACTCGGAAGGTCCCGTCACCAGCCAACCGTGCTTCGGTTCAGTCGTCATATATTGCAGGAAGAACTCCGCCGACGATCGTAATATCGGGTAGGCTCGCTCTCGCAGAAACTTAACATCCTGCCCGAATCTCCAGTGCTCCCAAAGCTGCAGTGAGATCCATACCCCTGCTGTGACAAAGATCCCCCAGCCCAGGCCGCCGGGAGCGGAATAGCCCCATGGATTTGTAACCGTGTGGGCTACCCATCCAGGAGCGCCGTACATCTCCGCTGCCGTTGTCTGCCCGTGTCTGCTCAATCCCTCAAGCAATCGAAAGAGCGGCGTCTGGCACTCTGAAAGATTGCAAACCTCTGCCGGCCAATAATTCTGCTCCGTGTTGATGTCTAAATGAAAGTCGTCGGTCCAACCCATGCTGCTCGCTAGCCCATCATTCCAGATTCCCTGGAGTGCCAGCGGCAGAGGTGAGTCCTCACGCGATCCGGCAATCGTAAGATAGCGTCCATACTGAAAGAAAAGCGCTAGCAGCTCCGGGTCGTCCGCTCCATCTTCAAGGACCTTACGCCGTTTATCTGTTGGCAGATTCCTTGCCAGCTTAGAGCTCACGCCTATATCCAGCACCATCCGCCGGTAAAGAGGCTGGAAGTCGTCTAAGTGTGCGCGTCTCAGTTGCGAATAGCTTTTGCCCGATGCGGCATGAAGAGTGTCTTCGCATGCCACCTTGGGGTCTGCGTCTCCAAAGCTTGTTCCTACTGCCAGCAGAATTCTCACATCATTCGCGTTACTGACTTCTATAGAATCCTGCAATGCCCTGACTGTGCCGCCGTCAGCCTGTATCCGGGCTTCGATTCGCAGAGCGACACCCGCTCTTCCATCGCTATGCATTTTCTCCCACGCATGGCCGTCGAAGCATAGGGCATCACTTTGAACTTGCACGGATCCTGGGAACACTGCCGCGGAAAACCTCAGGCGAAAGGAGATCTTATTCTCGCCATCACTGTGTAACCGCACGACCAGCACTCTATCCGCATGCGAGGAGAACACTTCCCGCCGATAGCGAACCCCGTCTGCTATCCAGTCGACATTAGCGATTGCTTCATCCAGGTTGAGCGACCGCCGATACCGCCCAACTTCACTAGGCATATCGCAATCAATCAACAATTCGGGTAGCGGAAGATTCGTCCCAAAGTTCTTCATCCTGCCCGGAAGGGATCTTCCGGCAAGTGTCTGCGCCTCATCGTATCTGCCTTCAAAGAGCAGCCGACGGATTTCGTCCAAGTGCGTCCGAGCCTCGGGATTAACTCCATCCTTGGTGGGGGCGCCCGACCAGGCTGTCGACTCCGAAAGAGCGATTCTTTCGTGCTTAACTCCCCCAAACGCCATTGCCCCGAGACGCCCATTTCCCAACGGCAATGCCTCGAGCCATTGTTCAGCGGGTTTGTCGTACCAGAGTTCGTCGCGCACACCTGCAGTGTTGCCCTTTTGCCCATGCGCGATTTTCGTCACCACACCCAACGCAGCCGCGCCCTGCAAAAATCCTCGTCGCGATAGAGACAAGCGAGTCTCTCCTTCCCGTCTCTTTTATTTCGCCGGACGCAGCTCTATCAATTTCGATTCTCCCGGATCGAGCTGGACCACAACCGTTCCCTGGGCCGACGGTAAACTCTTATTCCCGGATACGTCCGTTACTGTTACATTTTCCTTCCCCAGCCCTGCGCTGATCCTCTCGAGCGGTACCTGAATCGTTTTTGCCTGCTTCGCGTCGTAGTTAAAGACCGCGAGATAGTACCCGGTGGCCGTCTGACGCACGAATGCGGAAGCAGCATGATCGCCGGTGTCTCCCTCGACAGGGCGAAAGACCTTGCCTTCTGCAGCCACCGCAAACAACCGGGGGTTATCGTAGACTTGCTTCGCCAGCTCGCGCCCCTGGGGATCATCCGCCAGGCGGGAACTGTCTAGAATCATGCCGCCGCTTACGATCGCAGACAGGAAACGGCTTCGGCCCTCTGTCGCATTGCGCGCCCCCAGGTCCGCCTTTTCGCCAAGCACAACATGATCAGGATCGGCGATATAAAGGTTGCCGCTCGTCCACCATCCATAGGTTAGCGAGTTCAGCATGTACTCCGTCGACTGATCGCCGTCGATGTGTCCCTTCGTATCGCATGAGAGCCTGCGCGCATTGCCGTAGCCGGAAGGAAAGAGCGGCGCAATCGACAAGCTAAGAAACATCTTCCCGGCAGCGGCACGCACCACCTCCTGCATGCCCATGTTATAAGCCTGCGTACCGGTCTGCACCGCTGGGTCAAAGTGCTTTCCTTCAAGCGCGCCATGCGAGAGAAAATCGATTTTCAGATATTCGAATCCCATCTTTTCGAACTGTTGCATCGTGAAACGGATGCGCTCTTTCGAACCAGGATGAGACGGATCAATGGGGCGGCCTCCATCGACCTTCGGCAGGAGTGAACCGTCGGGAGCCTTCAGCAGAATGTCTCGATAGCGATACTTCTTGTGCGTGCCCTCTACCCACGCGTCCAGGTCGTCAGACCAGTATGCAAATGGCGTCCAATAGATGCCCGGCGCGAAACGCGTACCATCCGGCGCGCTCATTCCCTTGATCGTCTCAACTGCATCAGCCAGTTGCACCGCGTCAAGCCGCGACCAGAAGGCGTCGAGATTCACGTAAACGACACGTCCCTTACCAAAGCCCTGAGGCACGAGCGTGTCATGCAAATATGACGCCGCGCCAAGATAGCGGTCGTAGCTGATCTTGTCTGCATACGCGGCCCAGCTGTTCCATCCCATGGGAACGGGTCCGGCCCATCGCAGCGGAGCATGTACAGCCGCGTTAGCCTCGCCGTACGCCTCCAGTCCGGCGCGCCAATCGATAAATGAACCGATGAAGATCCGCGGAGAGGTCACTCGTGTTCCGCTTACAACACCATGCGGAACAGTATCGTGCGTGTCGGTCCGGACACCGGTGGGCGACGATATGCCGCCATAAAGATCAAGCCCGCGAATTTGCCCTGACTCCGCATTTATCTCAATCGCTGTCTTCCACACATCGTGATCGATCGAGCCGAGCACCAACCCCTCGCGGCTGGTGTTGTCATAGATTGCCGTAACCTCGTTGCTCGTAAATGCTTTATCCGATGCAATCGACTTCACCGGCTCACTGTCGTAGCGAAACCACATGTCATTGTCATAAGGAACGTGCAGCACGCGCAGTTCAGCGCCTTCCTTCACATTCACGTCTCCGTCTTTCGCAAGCCTGAGCGCATCGATGTGCCTCGTTCCAACACGGCTCGCATCGCCATCGAGCTCAAGCGAAATCGATAGCCACGGCTTGTCGTTTGAAATCCAAAGATGCTGCAGCAGAGCCGGTTTGCCATCTGCTCGGCTTGCGATAGTAAACTCCATCACGCCATTCTTTGCGCTGGCAGCGTGAGGAGCAAGCGCATGCGTTGCATAGTCTGGAGTCGCCAGCTTGCGCCCGTCGACAAGCTCCACTGCGCTTTCAATCCCGCTGATGCGATGGCCGTCCTGCCATGCAATATCCATGAGCCCGGTCTGCTTGTGATAATGAACCGCGAGCAGCTTGCTCTCCACAGTGATCTCATCGCCGCGGCTTGCTGCACTCACCTGGGCCGCAAGCGGACTCATCGTACAAACCAGGAAAACACTAAGCGACAGAGTGTTTCGAAGTGATGCTGCCACTTTATTTTCAAAAACCATCAGGTCCTCATCTTTACAGGAACCATTGAAGACTTATCCTTCACAACGAGAAACAAAGACAGGGCGGCAAACGGCACCGCCCTGAGGGAGTTAGCTAGAAGTTATATTTCAAAGACAGTTGAAGAAAGCGAGCATCCGGCGTGTTGTTCTGGAAGAACTTCGTACCTGTGATCTGCCCGCCCTGCGGCCCGATCCCTGTATTCGAGGGATTTCCCCACGTCGGATGGTTCAGAAGGTTGAACGCATCCGCACGGAACTGCAGGAACTGGCTACGGAAGGTGGCGAAGTTCTTGAACAGTGACATATCGACCTTGTTATAACCAGGGCCGTATATCTGATTCGAACGACCGCCCAGGAACGAAAGAACCTGGGCCTCGTTCGTCACAATCTGGTTGCCAGTGATCAAATTGCCTGGTAGCGGATTGATGAACGCGCAGGGGTTGTACCAGTTGTTCAGGTTCTTCACCTTTGCAGGGCACGAAGTCAGGTTGGGATTGTTCGGGGTTCCATCCGGGTTGACGACATTCGGAACATTTCCTCCACCCTTGAAAGGATCGCCCACAAGAATCGCGCGTGCTCCACCACCATTAGCCGTCGAGATGCTCGGCGATACGGTGAAAGGCGTGCCTGTCTGCACAGCAAAGGTCAGGCTCGTCGACCACCCGCCGATCGCCTCATCCTCCCAGCGGGACTGGTTGAAGAAGGCCCGGCCTTTGCCGAACGGCAGCTCGTAGTTGCCATTGAGCGTGAACCGGTGACGGATATCGTAAGGAGAGTTGGTGTACTCCTGGTTGAACGGGATCAGAGCGAGGTTACGATCTCCGACTGCGTTTGAAAGACCGCCTGAATCACTTGTATCGTCAAGCGCGTGCGCATAGGTGTACGTCGCCAGGAAGCTCAACCCGTGCGAAGCACGCTTTTCGAGCTTGGCCTGCAGCGAGTTGTAGTTGCTTACACCTGCGAAGTGAATGGTGCCGATGCCTCCAAGATCGGGAAACGGCTGAAGCGGCTGGTTCTGGACGCCGGGGGCAAGCAATCCACGCAGTGTATTGGGGTCATAGTACGTGGAAAGGTGTCTGGATCCATTGCCAACATAGCTGATTGTCGCAGCCAGGTTGCTGGTAATCGAACGCTGCACCGAGAGGCTATAGTTCAGCGTGTAAGGCGTTTTGATATGCGGGTCGATTGCATGAAGGCTCGGATTTGCCACAAAGTTCTGTAACCCGACGCCTGTCTTAGCCACTAAGCCGTTCTCGAGGTTGACACTTTCTGAACTGAGCGATGGGCAATCACCCAGCGTGCAGGTCGGAGCGTACAGATTCGCCTGATTGGACCAAGGGAAGTTGGTTCCAAGGTTCGTGTTGCCCTGGCTCTGCAGTCCACCGTAGAACATACCGAAGCCGGCGCGAATAACGGTCTTCTGATCGGCTGCAAATGACAATCCAACGCGCGGCGCGAAGTTCAGATCCTGACCATCCGCCAACCGCTCGTTATCGCTGTAGGCAAGCGTTACGTTGTCCTTGGCAAGCACCGCGAGGAACGGCGCACCAAGATCCTGATTGCGCGACCGGCTGGGCAGCAGATAGGTTCCCTTCCCAGTCGAGATGCCCAGGCTTGAAAGGTCGGGAATAAAGTTCGCCTGATTTCCCGACTCCTCCTTGTACGGCTCATAGTGGTCGTAACGAAGGCCGAGGTTCAAAGTAAGCCTCTGCGACACCTTCCAGTCATCCTGAAAATAAGCCGAGTCGTACCACTGCGCGTCATGAATCGGCGGGCTGGTAGCGATGGATGCCTGATGCATGTTGTCTGTAAGGAAGTCCGCCGGGCCTGCACCGGTAGTGATCGAGCTGCCGACTAGTCCGGTGAACTGGCCGTTGTAGAAATACTGCCCGATCGGGGCAGGTGCATAGCGATCGAAGACACGTAGCGACTGGAATGAAACGCCGATCTTGAGCGAATGATTCCCGACCGTCTTCGTAACGTTGTCAAGGATCTGGAAGACGTTCTGGGCTTCGTCCTGTGTACCGACCGATCCCCACTGGTTTACACCGATGGAGCCGTCGAAATAGCCGAGTGGCAGACCGCCCAATCCGGGGCCCGGATACGGTACACCGCCGAGACCAAGCGATGCTGCGAGCGTGCTGTTGTTCGCGTTCGGCTGATGATACTGCGAGGCGATCCAGTTGTAACCGAAACGGAATTCATTCGTCAGGGTCGGCGAAAAAACATGCGTCTCGCTCAGCATGAAGTTTTCTGCAAGATCCGTATCCGACTGGCCACCGAAACCACCGCCGTCGAGAATCGGTCCCAGCGGCAGGTTGTGCGTGATGATCTCGTGATCGTAGCTGTAGCGGGCATATGCCTGGTCATGCTGGCTGAGGTTCCAGTCCACGCGCTGGTCCCACTGGATCGTATTATCCGAGGTTCCAACGTTCACGCGGTAGTTGTTGTAGGTCAGCCCTGCCACGCCGAGATTCGGCGAAGGGTACATCTTCAGAATATTCTGCGCCACAGGGTTAATCTGATTCGCGCAGAAAACGTTGTTCGCACCATTACAACTCTGCTTTGCGGCTCCGCCCGAGTTGGGTTGGTACAGTTGAACCGGAACGCCCTGGTTGTTCAGGTTGGTATTCAGGTATTCCGAGAAGTCGCCGTTCCGCATCAGCGCTGTTGGTACGGTAGTCGTAGTCGGGTTTCCAATCGTGATGCGATTCGCCTCGATGTCACCGAAATAAAAGAGACGGTTCTTTAACACTGGAAAGCCCAGCGTGCCACCGAACTGATTCTCGTGATAATCGGGAATCGTGGATGCGTCCCAACTCTTCGAATCGAGATTGGTGTTTCGGAAGTACTCCCAGAAATCGCCGTGGATCTGATTCGTTCCAGACTTGATGCTCGCGTTCATGACCGCGCCGGCCGAATGACCAAACTCAGCACTGAAGTTGCTCGTCTGGATATCAAACTCCGCGAGCGCATCCGGCGGGGGGCGCTGCACGAAGCTCGATCCATTCAGGAAGTCGATCAGGTTGGTGTTGTTATCGACACCATCCAGGATGAAGTTGTTCTGCTCGGCGCGCTGTCCGTTTGCGACGAAGTCTCCCGTACCGCTGCCGCGCGTGCCGCCAAACGGAGGCGCAACGCCAGCGGTCAACTGCGCGATGTAAACCCAGTTGCGCCCGTTGAGCGGCGTGTTGTTGATGACCTCCGTGCTGATGACCTGGCCCACCGCTGCATCCTGCGTTTGCAGAAGAGGTGCGGAACTGGTAACCGTGACGGTTTCAGAAGTCGTCCCAGGCTGGAGCGTCAGCGGCACATTAAGATGCTGCTGGATATCCACCCTCACATGCTCCTGCACAGTAGTTCGAAAACCGGATGCACTGGCGCTGATCGAGTAGTTGCCGATTTTAACCGGCGAGAAAACATACACGCCGCTGCCATTGGAGTCTCTCTCCAGCACCAACCCCGTATCCGTTTCCGTCAACTTGAGATGCGCATTGGGAATGACGGCTCCCGAAGAATCTACCACCACCCCTGATATGGCTCCCTGATCGACCTGGCCGAAGCCGGAGCGATTAAAAAGCAACAGGATCAGGCACGGCACTCCGAAAACAAGTAACAACCTATGTATTTTATTGAAGCGCGATAGCATGGACGCTCCCTTTCGTGGATTCACGCCCTATCTCGCACTGCGGCTGACACCGGCAAACAGAGATTGTTGCCAGCGAAAGAAATGGGCGCAATTATTTCGCCGCCAAACTTACGCTCTCAAGTATGAAACTGTCAACCTTTTGAATATTTCTTAAGTAAAGCTGTTCGTGTCGAAGACAATCGTCTGTCTTCGGGGTGGCCAGGAATCGCAGAGGGAGTCGTGTTCTCGCGATACCCGCTTGTCGTTGAGACGCATCACGACGAAGGCCTCCGCCCAGAGCAGCGGAGGCCTCCATCGCACGGCAGCGTCAAATGACCGGAGCTACAGTGATGGAATCCAGGTCAGGGGCAAAACTCGACGGATTGTCGAAGATGATCTGGTTCTTCCCCGTTTTCAGTTGAACCTGGATGACGGTAGTTGTCGGCGTTCCGAAGGTGTAGCCGTTCAAGTCGACTTCTTTTGCAGGCTGATCGTTCACCGTGACGAAGAATGATCGTTGTCCCTGGGTCAAGTAGTCGATCTCAAGGTTGTACGTGCCGGGCGACTTCACCTCGACATCGGAAAAGGTCACATTGTTCGCCGAGCCTCCGCCGATATTGCCCGCCTTGGCCAGGCCCGACGCGTTTCCATTGAAGCCTGCGCTGACTGTTCCGTTTAGTGTTGCCAACTCGGCCTCATAAGTCTGTGTCTCTGGATAGGGCTCGAGACCGTTGCCGCTAATCACGATGCGGTCAAGATCGGGTGGATAGCTGATGGGGTTTCCGAACTCAATGCTGTTCATACCCTTCTTGAGCTGCACAGGGATGGTCAGTTCGGACGGGATGTTTCCGCTGCCTCCACTGGAGTTGAGTGTGATTGCGGGCCCTCCATTAACGTGGATGATGTAAGACCGCGTCCCCAGTGTTGCCGAGTCCACCTCCATCCTGTACGTTCCGTCCCGATCCACCTTCACATCGTCGAAGAAGACGTTGTTGTTCGGTCCGATACCGATGTAGCCGACCTTCTTCCCCTGCGAGCACAACGGACAGTCGGCCACCTGCGCCGATCCGGTGAGCGTCGCCTGGTAGGCCTCGTAACTGGTCGACTTTGACGGAGGTACATTGAGCACACCATTCACTTTGAGAAGACGGACACCGTGTCCGGGTAGCACCGTTGAATATTCGATGAGTGAAGGCCCTAGCTCCGAGTGACTCCACAGGTCACGCGTCCTGGTCGTCGCCGCAAACCCGAGATCGTTCCATGGAAAAGTTACTCGGGCAGGAGCGGCGTTCAGATTAAAGAGCGCGACGTAATATTGCCCGTTTCCCAGATCCGATACCCAGACCGGCGTAAAGCCTGCGCGCACTTGTTGAGCAGGATGGCCAGACTGATCGACGGCGATCACTTCATCGTTGCCGAGTATCTGCTTACCTGTCGCCGACATTTTGGTCAGGTCGCCACCTATGTACAGTGGCGCATTGGCCATCGCCCACAAGCTGAACGCAGTCCGTTGCTCCTGCGGAGTGATGCCGTCGGTCGCATCGTTGCCGATCTCCAGTGAATCGAGATCGTTCCATCCAAGCGACGGGCCAGCCGCTGTTTCCCAACTCGGAATGTCGAGGAAGCGCACCTGGATGCGGTTCCACTCCGTCAGAAAGGGGCAGTCACCCTCGCATTCCACGTCTCCTTCGATGCGCCGGGCGTTGCTGGTCGCCTGCCAGTCCGCGATGTAATCCTGATCGAGCGCCCAGGAAATCGTCAGCCAGATCGGCCGCCCGCTCTGTGCGATCGCCTTCGAATAGGCGGCCACATCCGGACGATTATCGATATTCGTGTTGTCATTGTAAGAACCCGGAGTGACTGCGTCGAGCTTGATGAAATCGACTCCCCACGAGGCATAGAGATCGACGATGGAGTTGATATATTCCTGCGCGCCAGGTTTGGTGAAGTCGATCTTGTCTCCTCCGCCGAAGGCGTTAGCGATGGTCGCCGGCTGCACGATGATGTCCTGAAGATGGTATGGAGTGCCTAGGATCGGCTTGTTCGCGGCCACCTGATCTGTACCGACACCAGGGTTCAAATACATCCCGAACTTCTGCCCGTTAGCATGAATGTGTTGAATCATCGCAACAATGTCAGGAAAACGTGTGGTATCGAACAATGTGCGTCCGTAGGCATCGGAGTTGCCAGTCCATCCGGCATCGACATTGATGTAGTTGTAGCCGTGTTCCTGCAGTCCGGAGCTTCGCAGAGCGTCGGATTGAGCAATGATGCTTGCCTGGGTGAGGAATATCTGAGTCGGGGCAATGGTCTGCTGGCTATAGGTGCTCCAGCCAAGATAGGGACGTTGCCCCACCCCGTTCACCTGCGCATGGCTTGCGATTGGACTGACAAGGGCCATCGAAATAAGCATCGCCCAGCTTCTAAAAACGCCTGTCTTTGGAGGCATACGAGTCTCCCATGGGGAAGGTTTTGCAGGCGCGATCTCAACCGCCTTTGTATTTCAATAGTGAGATTTTGCTTGCGGCAATGAAAACTAACCCATCTTCATTTGAGTTGGCAAGAGTCTTTTTTCTCGTTTTCAACGAGTCCCCTTCATCGTCGATTCAAGGCTTATCAGAGAAATGAAAGGCGCTGCTCTCTGCCGCGAGAGCAGATCAGCGTCAAAGGCAAAGCCGATCGCAGTGGTCACTGAAGCCGCGTAGCTGCTCGATATATAGGGTTTCTGTACTATAGGTCTCGAGAAACTGCATCGCCCAAAAAGTTCACCACGAGGAAATGAGCTTTATGAAGCGGAAGGCCGTGACGCGCAGAGACGCACTCAAAGGGATCGCTGTCTCAGCAGGCGCTTTCACTCTCGTTCGACCGGAGTGCTCCGAAGCACAGGAAGCTGTGATTACCGTGGGAGGGAAACCGGTCGAGGTTGCACTGTTCGCGGCCAGTTCCCAGACTATCCGCGTTACGGTTCAGCCCATCGTGAACGGCGTGCCGGAGTCTATCCCGCAGGACGGCGCGCTGGTGAAGTCCACCTGGGGAATGCCGTTGACACGCGTGCGCAATATTGCCGGCACACACACGGTCAAGAGCGGCAACCTGCGCGCGAAGATCTCCCCAGATCCACTTACGGTAAGAATCGAGACTGCAAGCGGGCAACTCGTTCAGGAGTTGAAGTTCGATGTCTCCGGCAACATGGGCTTCTCACTCGGCAGCGGTCCACTCTTCGGGCTTGGTCAGGGAGGGCCACAGTTTGATCGTCGTGGCAGCACTGACCAGATGCGAAGCGGGCAGGATGGCTATCGCCTGGGCACTCACGGTTCCCGTGTGCCAATCCAGCTTTTGGTCGGCACGTCTGGATGGGGCTGCTTCGTCCATCAGCCTTTGGGCGCATTCGATCTTTCCGGCGAGGAAGGCAGGTTGATTCCTGCCCATGGAGAAGAGGCATTGCCGGCGGATGTCTTCGTAATGCACATTGAAGACCCGATCGAGCTACCGAGGGAGTACGCGAAGATCACCGGCTTTGCCGAGATGCCTCCACTCTGGTCACTCGGCTATCAGCAATCGCATCGCACGCTTGGAACTCCGGAGGAAATCCTCGGAGAAGCCAGAATGTTCCGCGAGAAGAAGCTCCCCTGCGACGCGATGATTTACCTCGGGACCGGCTTCTGCCCAGAGGGCTGGAACACCGACAATGGTGAATTCACCTGGAACCAAAAGGCTTTTCCAGATCCGCCCGCGGCTCTCGAAAAATTACATGACGAGAACTTCAAGGTCGTGTTGCATGCGGTTATCGAAGGCCATCGGCTTACCGGTACCGTTACCGATCCATGCACTGCGCCGCCACTTCCGAGTGGGAAAACTCCTGACGGGCATTGGCCGCCGAATCGTGTTGTAAGTTGTTATTGGCCGGTGCATAAGCCTTTGGTTGAAATGGGTGTAGACGGGTGGTGGCCCGACCAGGGAGACGGCTTCGACGCCGAATCGAGGTTGGCGCGCAATCGTATGTACTTCGAAGGCCAGCAGATGTATCGGCCGAATCGACGCGTCTATGCCTTACACCGCAATTCGTACGCAGGCATGCAGCGCTACTCCACGTTCCTGTGGTCCGGCGATATCGAATCGCGATGGGAAACATTGAAGACCCATGTCCCCAACGCGATCAATACAAGCCTGAGCGGCATGCCGTACTGGGGCACCGACATTGGCGGCTTCATTCCTACCGAGGAGTACACCGGCGAGCTCTGGGTACGCTGGTTTCAATTCGCAGCATTCAATCCACTGTTCCGTTCGCACGGCCGTGACTGGCACCTGCATCTCCCGTGGGGCTGGGACCTGGGCAATGTCGGCTACCCTGAGACTCGCGGCTATAATCCGGATCCACGCGAGTTGCATAACCCCCAGGTAGAACCAATCTGCAGGAAGTATCTGGAGCTTCGCTACCAGTTGATGCCATATCTCTATTCAGCAGTTAAAGAAACCTGCGAGACTGGCCTGCCGATCATTCGCGCGATGTGGCTTCACTATCCCGATGATGCGAAGGCCGTTGCTCGTGGCGATCAATATCTCTATGGCCGCGACATCCTGGTAGCTCCCATCGTGGAAAAGGGAGCGTCCTCGCGATCCGTATATCTTCCTCAAGGACTCTGGTTCGATTTTTGGGCGCAGGCAAAGCAGGACGGCGGTCGCGAGGTCACGCGCGACGTCGATCTATCCACCATCCCTCTCTACGTCCGCGCCGGTACCGTGCTGCCTATGGATCCCTTAAGGCAGTACAGCTCTGAGAAAGTCGATGGCCCGATGACGCTGTGGATCTATCCCGGCGCGAACGGCAAATCAACTCTCTACGTGGATGACGGTGAAACCTTCGACTACCGCAAGGGCAAGAGCACACACGTAGAAATTGAATGGAACGACACGCAACGAAGACTCTCTCTGCGGCTTCGGGCAGGATCACAGATGCTTGCTCAAGCGAAGAGACACATGCAGGCGCGGGTGGTTGGTGAACAGGCCCACAAAGAGTTCACCTTCGAGGGCCGTGCAACATCGATTGTCCTCTAGCCGTCTGCCGCTTGAGTTTTTACCCGGCCCTGCATCGATCGCGCATCCAGCCTCTTCGATTTACGCAGAGGCACGCGCGCGGCAGTAGCGGCGTGGAGAAGAGCCCATCTCTCTTTTAAACGCAAACCCAAACGCGCTCTCCGATTCGTAGCCGAGCGAAAGAGCGATGGAAGAAACCGAGTCGGATGAGTTCACGAGCTTGTCCGCTGCGAGAAGCATTCGCCATCGGATCAGATATTCCATGACGGATAACCCTACCTGCTCCTTGAAGCGAAACGCGAAGGCTGACCGCGACATGCCTGCACGTTCGGCAAGTCCCTGAACAATCCAGCGATCTCCCGGACGCTCATGCATCGCGGCTATGGCCGCGCTCAGTTGCTTGTCGGCAAGTGCAAAGAGCCAACCGACACCAACCGTCATCCTGTCTTTCATATGGAGCCGAAGAATTTCGATCAGCATCATCTGTGCAAGGTATTCCCCTTGAAGCACGCCACCCGGTTGCGGATCGCGGATGATCGCCATCATTCGTTCCAGGTACCACTGCAACGTGGCGCGGTCCTCAGGATTGCGGATGTGAATAAGAACCGGCAGGACTTCAGACAGAATGCTGGCGTGCTCTCCGGCGAAAGTGAAGAACGCGCTCAGGCCAAGACAGGCTCCGCCTCCCTGCCACGTCAGAATGTTCCCATTCAGCTTCTCCGTAATAACGGAAAGGATATCGACTGGCGGGACTGCGGGATCACTGGCGAGGCGGAACGCTGGCCCCCGCGGCAGCACCGCAAATTCGCCCGCTTTCAGCAGGACGGGCTTATCGACGCCATCGACCGACAGCCAGCAGAATCCGGACACCAGCCCAAGACAGAAGAAACCGTTACTCGCGGCAAACCGGAAGGACCATTCACCACCTGCATCGATACCACCGGACTGATAGCCACGCGGTCTGAGTAGTGAAAGCACATCCGAAAGCGGATCTTCAACAATCCTGGACGATCTCGATATTAATGCGTCTTCCATCGCATAGATTCTATCGCCTATATTCCTTAGGCTGCCGCATAGGAGAGGAACAATGCACGTTTTCGTAACAGGCGCTACGGGATTCATCGGCTTCCCAATCGTCAAGGAGCTGATTGCGGCGGGGCATCAGGTAACAGGAATGGCTCGCTCAGAGGTTTCGGGCAAGAAGCTGCTGGAAGCCGGAGCACAGGTGCGGGTGGGCACGGTTGAAGATCTGGAGGGCCTGCGCCGCGGCGCTTTAGCTGCGGATGGGGTGATTCACACTGCGTTCTACCATCAGCTTTCGCATGTGCCGCTAGGAACAAGACTGCGTATTTTTCTCGGCGGCACTCCTGGCGGAATTGTGCAAAGGTTCATGGGAGCTGCCGCTGCGGCCGATCGTCGTGCCATTGAAACGATGGCGGCGTCACTGGGAAAGGGCAGTCCGCTGGTGGCGACATTTGGAACGCTGGCGATGAAGCCAGGAGTGCTCGCAACCGAGAACGACACGTATGACAACCGGCCCAAGGCCCTCGGGGTCGTACGGGCCAGAAATGAGGACGTCCTGAAGGAGTGGGCAGTGCGAGGGCTTCGTACGTCCATCATTCGGCTGCCGCCGATCGTTCATGGACCTACGGCTTACGGTCTGGCCTCATTGCTGATTCCCATGGCAAAGAAAAAGAAGGAGTCAGCCTATGTGGGCGACGGCATGAATCGATGGCCTTCGGTGCATTATCTGGATGCGGCACACCTGTTTCGGCTGGCATTTGAGCAAGGCGCCGCGGGAGGAACCTATCACGTTGTCGATGAAGAAGGCATTCCCTTCCGCGAGATCGCACAGGTGATTGGACAGCGTTTGAAGGTGCCGGTTGTGAGCAAATCCGCCGACGAGGCGAAGAAGCAGTTCGGATTCATCGGGCCGGCGGTTCCGATCGACAATCCCACATCCAGCAAGCTGACTCGCGAACGACTCAACTGGAAACCGGCTCACATGGGACTGCTTGCCGACCTTCAGCAGACTGACTTTTTTTCCAGGGTTTGAGTTCGCGATCAATGCCCGTGCGGGCCTTTTACCAACGGGCCGCCCGAACATCAAGAAAAGCTACTGGCGTGTGTTCACTTTAGTGGCAGCTCCAAGCACCGCCTCGTTGGCCGCACGGACGCGTTGACGATCCATCTTCTCGAATTTGCGATCATAGGTCATGATGCCGTTTACCTCCGCCTCCACATCCGTGAGCTGAGTGTAGACGGCGGCGCTTAAGCCTTTGTTTTCGATCAGCGGCAGCAGATTTGATTGAACCTGCTCGAAGCGCTTCGTCAAATCCTCCACCGAGGGTTGCATCTCATAGGCCTTCTGTTTGCCGGGCCACATGTGGCCCGGCACCAGCAAACCAACGCCGCCGTACTCTCCAAGAGCCGCGGCACGCGTGGCGCTTGGCTGCGGAGGATCGCCGGGTCCCACATAGATATGCATGTCGGCAAAGTCGCCATTGCCGGGATCACCGGGCGCCGGGCGGTAGGTGGGGGCATTGTTATAGCCCGAGTTGCCATCTACGAGCCGGCTTGGATCGAGTGCCTTGGTCCAGGCGGCGATGCGTCGAACGTCATAGGCGCCCCAGTTTTCGTTAAATGGCACCCAGGTGACAATCGCGGGCGAGTTGTGATGCTGCTGCATGATTGTCTGCCATTCAGATTCGAATTGCTTCCGCGTTCGCACCGGCTGATCGTCCGGATACCACATGGACGGCATATCCTGCCAGACGAGCAATCCGAGCTTATCCGCCCAGTAATACCAGCGTTGTGGTTCCACCTTGGCATGCTTGCGTAAAAGATTAAAGCCAAACTTCCTGGCAGTTTCCAGATCAGACTTGATTGCCTCATCCGTTGGAGCCGTGTAGATTCCATCGGGCCAATAGCCCTGATCCAGCAACCCCATCTGAAATACGAACTTACCGTTGAGCAATGGCCGCAACTTGCCATTCACCATCCCAAGGCTGATGGATCGCATCCCAAAATAGCTCTTCACCTCATCCGTAACGATACCTTTCTGATCGACAAGCTCAACCTTCAGGTCGTAAAGGAAAGGGTCGGAGGGTGACCACGGGCGCGGATCGGATATCGGTATCTCCAATGGAGTCGTATTGCTGCCGGAGACCTGACTGACAGCTTTCCCCTCAGCCATCACAGAAATGCGAATCTGCTTCGCGGCACCTTGTACTTCAGCCTTCACTTTGACGATCGAACGATTCAGGTCTGGGGTAATTACGAGACTCTGAATGTAAGAACGCGAAACCGGTTCCAGCCAGACTGTCTGCCAGATACCTGACGTAAATGTGTAGTCGCCATGAACCAGGCAGCTCTTGCCGCAGGAATAACGGCCGCTATAGGAATCCCTTGCCCCAACAACCAGTTCGTTCCGCCCCGGATGAAGCAGGTCTGTGATGTCGGCTTCGAAAGCCTCCCAGCTGCCCTTGTGCGTCCTGGCAAGATGCCCGTTCACATAGATTGCAGACTGGTAGGCAACTGCGCCGAAGTGCAACAAGACCCTTTTCCCTTCCCATGAATCCGGAATGGTAAAGCTCCTCCGGTACCACATATTGGTTTCCTGCTTTCGCTGGATCCCTGAAAGATAGGCTTCCGGAGGGTAAGGCACTTTGATGTGTTCTGGCGTAGCCGGAAACGCGGGCGGCTTGAGCGGTGCCTTGATAGGAATTACATGCGAGGCTCCCCCCATGTAATCCCACTGCCCGTTCAGGTTGAGCCAGTCCGTGCGCATCAGCTGGGGCCGTGGGTATTCCGGTAGAGGTATCCCGGCAGATCTGGCTTCCTCGGTCCAGGGGGTTGGCAATGGTGCTGAAGCTTTGTCCTCCCCATCTCCGCGTAATGGTGCAACGTGCAAAGCGATTGCGAGGACAAAGACGCCGTAGAGTACACCCCTGATGGAACGTTGCACTTTCATATTTTTCAAAATGACCCGCCGCTCACAGTTTCTCTTCGAGGTTCAGAAGATGCTGCCATTGCCCGCAATCCTGGCAACATCTCACGCTATCGATAATCTTCAGGATGCACGCTCATAGAGTCCGGCGGGAAGGACTGCGGGTTTGATCCGAGCTCCTTATTGGGCGTATCACCCATGGTCAGATCCAGCGTGCCTCCCTGTGCAATATCCGCATGACGGAACCACACCTGGTTCAGCGGCTTTCCGTTCAGCACGATCTTCTGAACATACTTATTCTGCCGTGAAGAGTCGCGAGCGGTGATTACGAAGTCTTTCCCATTCGAAAGATGGATAGTGATCTTATCGAAGACGGGGCTGACGATGTCGTATGCCGGGATCCCCGGTGTGACCGGATAAAAGCCCATCATCGAGAAAACAACAAAGGCGCTCATGCCGCCGCCATCTTCATCGCCCGGAATGCCCTGGAGCGTATCAGTAAAAAACGCATTGAGCAGCATCCGGATGCGCTCCTGCGCCTTCCACGGGGCACCTACGCGATCGTAGATATAAGGAATGGCGAAACTAGGCTCATTGCCCATCGAAAATTGACCGATCATCGACGTAGAGTCGGGAAACTTCGCCTGGAACTCGTACTTCTGTCTACCGAGTGGCTCACGAAACAGCTGGTCAAGATTTGCCTCCGCTTTCTCCACTCCGCCCATCATGGAAAAAAGCCCTGCGTAGTCGTGGCCTACATCCCACGTATACGTGTAACCATTGTTTTCGTCGTAGTAGTCGCGTCCGCCCATGCCGCCATCGAACTTCGGATCCAGCGGCTCGATCCAGTGGCCGGCGTCATCCTTCGGCCACATGAGTTCTTTCTCTTCCCGAAAGAGGTTCTTGTAGTTGGCAGCTCGCTTCAGGAACAACTTCTCATCGTCCGGCTTATTCAGCGTGCGGGCGATCTGCGCAATGGACCAGTCATCGAAGCTGTTCTCTAAGGTGACCGGCACTGGCTGGCGCTTCTCGAATGGATGCACCTGCGGATAGGTTTCCTTCTGACCCGGGCGAAGTGCAGGCATATAACCGTGCTCTGCATAGAAGTCATCCAGTGGGGTCTTTGGACCCAGTCTCCAGGGCAGCAGGGTGGTTTCGAGAGAGCGTTTGCGAACGCCTTCATATGCGGTCGCAAGATCGAAGTTTCTTATTCCCTTGAACCAGGCATCCGCAAACCACGGGGCAGAATGATTGCCGTTCATGCATGCGTATGGACCGGAGACGAGCGCAAAGGTAGGCATGATACCGGCTTGCTGATACATGCGCACGTATGACTGCAGCTTATCCGCTTCCATCTCCGGATTAAGGAGTATCTGCAACGGCTCAAGCGCGTGGTAGGTATCCCAAAGCCAGTTGTCCACATAGAAGGGCCGCGGATCGGTATGAACCTGATGATCGAAACCGCTGTAGTAGCGCCCGTCTTCCGTGATGTCGATCATGCGCTCGGAGCTGCGATAGAGCGCCGTGTAAAAAACCCGTCGCTGCGCTTCGGTACCGCCCTCGACTGCGATGCGTCCAAGCGTGCTGTTCCAGCGGTCCTTCGCGGCGGTCTTCACCGCGTCGAAGCCCGGCGAAGGAATCTCGTGCAGAAGATTGCTTTTCGCCTGCTCCGTGCTGATGAACGAAACCCCGTAGCGAAATTCCAGCACGCCGCCATCTGCGGTAATGAGCAAGTGCTGCCTGGTTCCTGTTCGATCGGCAGTCGAAGCAACCTGCTTGCTGAATACGCCGTAGACGTAAGCTTTCATGCCGCTGAACTGCTCTTCTCCTTCCACGACATTTCCATCGTGAAGAGTCAGATCTCCGGCGACACGATTTGCAAGCACCAGCGACGCTTTGGAATGAGGAAAGGTGAAGCGGAAATAACCAGATCGCTCTGCTGTCGTGAATTCCGTGGTGACGCCGGATGCGCTGAATCGCGTCGAATAGTAGTACGGCGTCGTGACCTCCTGGTCATACACCGCAGGCTTTCCATCACCAGGCATGATGCTGAACAGTTCCTTGTCCCGATGAGAGCTGATCGTCAGGGGAAACGCCTGGATACGAACATCGAGAGCATCCTCACGAAGCGGATACATCCTCACCATGCTATGCGGCAGGTAAACTGCCGGCCGGGTCGGCGCCAGCAGCAGCCCCACATTGCCGATTGTCGGGTCCACGTATTCCACCTGTGCATTGGCGGATACGGTCAACAAGCCCAGGGCGAGCAGCGAATGGTGAAAATATCTTCTAAACAGAACAGCCCCCAATTTTTCTTAACAATGCAACAGACTTCCTTGTATCTGAGAATACTCACAACAATGAACGGCCATGCCGTGAAGGCGCAAAAGGATGGCCATGCCGCAGCAATGCCGGTATACATTTATGTCTTCGGATACGGCTCGCGCCTGTGTGTGTGCGGCACCGTTGCCTGCGCACCGGAAACTACCGACGCGCAGGCAATCTCGTGATCTCTCAGGAAACAGCAGTGCCCGGCTTCCAGCGAAACTCGACTTCTGTGCGGCGCGTTGCGAACTGGCTGTAAGGCGATACCACCAGCTGCTTAAGGTGCTGGAGACCGTCCGTGTAGGCCAACATCACCATGACTACGTTCGGCTGACTCGATTCGAAGTGGAGGTACGGCTCAGGCAGATAGAACTCCGACTGCGGCCCGATGGTCTGGTAGTAGCCGATGAATCTCCCATTGACGTAAATCAACGCATCGCGATCCGCGTCAATCTTCAACTTCAAGGGAGTAAACCGATCCGGACTGCTCGTCAGGGGAAACTCCGTACGGAACCATGTATACGCGGGTACAAGACCAACCGCTCCCGGCGAGTCGCTCACCTGCCCTTTACGCCATGTTCCTTGAGCCCCTGTCCGCTTCGCTTCCTGAGGCGACGTTGCCGCTAGCGAAAATCTCTGGATCGCGACTGCATCGAGTGTTCTCGATTTACCCTCGTCACCCATGCGGATCGCGGTGATGCCCTTCAATTCTGACATCTCCTTGTTTCCGTTTTCGCTGCCGAATGCCTCGTAGGAAATCTCCAGAACATTCTGTCCCGGCTTCGCCCATTCACCCAGCTCGCATGACACAAGCTTCTTCGGTGTCGAAAGTTCCGCAATATGCGAACCGTTCAGAAACACCTGCTTGCTGTCCTCGGTCTGCGTCTCAAGAAACAGCTTCGCTTCCTTGTGATACTCGAAGATGGCCCGGTATTTCACATAGCCATATGGAAGCTTGCCCAGCTTTTCGAGAGGCGCGGGAGCAGTCTTCAACCAATCGCCCTGCGAGGGGTCGAAAGTCTCGACCCTGTACTCGCCATCCACCAGCAACAGCGGTTGAAACGGCAGATGTGGAGTACTGACGTTTACACTCGCATACTGCAATTTGGAGTCGTAATGGAAGTGCGTTGGATTTCCGTCCACCCGGCACTCTACCGGCTCCGTCGGCATCAGCGTGCACAACTCATGCTCCCCGGCCGCGTAGTCCAGCGTCACGGTCAAGCTGTCGTTTGTAGCCTTGCTCGCCGTCATCAAGGCGCAATCCGTGATCACGGGAATCTGGATGGGCTCTTCCTCTGCAGTCGAAGTCAATTTCGCCGTGTATGTCCGTTCGGCAAGCCGACGCGGCAGAACTACAATCTGCAATTTGTCATTCCACAGGAACATCTGCGAAGAGGTTCCAATCGAAAAGCCCACTACTGCGGTCTTCGTCTCCGCATCGAAATACTCGTAGCTCACCGCCCCCTGCAGATGCGGCTTCTCTTCGGCCGCGAGCGCGATCTCGGCCGGCTCACCCGGTTCGCCGTAGACAATCAGGTAGTTCAGCTTCCCCTGGCTGCCGCTGGCGAGGACCTCGGCGGTCGAGTAGCGAAGCTGACCGCCAGGAATCGCAACCTCGACAGGCAACATCTTCATCCCACGCGCACGAATAGATAGTTTGCCTTCGCGCGGAATTTTGAAGTCCTTCTTCCCTGCCGCTGCGGGATCCGGGAACGTGATCTGAAATTGCTGATCGTCATTCGCATTCTCGCGGATGAACAAAAATCCGCTCTTGCCGTTTTTCCGCAGACTGACGGAGACATCTGTACTCGTCGATGTTGCAAACTCAGTTTCTCCGGAGCGAACAAGCATCGGTCCAAACTGATCGAGGAAACTTCCGATGGCGCGCGCTGCGTAGTACTTATCCCACAGACCTCCCGGCTCGCTCACCGGCGCGGCGTAGTCATAGGTAGTCGTCACCTTGCGCGCCGCCCACTCGAAGTTCGTGCCACCGTGGCCCATGTAGAGATTCGTAAACGCAGTGCCGCGTTCGATGACGCTCTTGGTCAACAGGTTCAACTGCGCGGCATTCACTCCATCCTGATCTTCCGAGAGTTTGCCGCCGTATTGGCTGAACCATCCGCCCTGCAGTTCCGCGATGCCGATCGGCGATGTTGGCTCTTCCTTGCGTAAGGTCGCGATCGCCTGCGTCGTCTCCTTCTGAATATTCCAGTGCGGATAGAAGTCAGCAGTATCCATAATCCGCGCCATCACCGGATTCGAATTCTCGCGCGCCTGGCTGACCCAGTTGGTGATGATCGGAACATCGACTCCCGCCTTCCACACCATGTGCGCAAGGGCAGTCACATAGTTCATCTTCTGCTGCGCGGGTATGTGCCAGTAGTCGTACTCGTTTTCAATCTGCACCATGATCACCGGGCCGTCCACCGTGATCATGTTCTTCTTCACAATCGGAAGCACGCGGTCATACCAGTACTGCGAGCTCTTGATGCTCTCCGGATGGTCGCTGCGCAGCGGGAACTGTTTGGCGATGAGCCAGTGCGGAAAACCTCCCGCATCCCACTCGGCGCAGACATAAGGGCCAATGCGAAGAATCAGCCACATTCCAAGCTCTTTAACGAGCTGGATGAATTCTTCGATCTCCCTCATATCCACCTGGCCTTCAACAGGCTCGTGGTAGTTCCAGAAGACATAGGTCTCAATGGTGTTGAAGCCCGCCAGCTTCAGCTTCAGTATGCGGTCGCGCCAAAGCTCTTTCGGAACACGGCAGTAGTGAAGCGCAGCGCTGTAGACAAAAACATCCTTATCGCGAATCGTGAAGCAATCGGCGTCATATCGAATGATGTGAGGATGTTGGAACAGGGGCTCGGCTGAATCGAGCAATGCGGCTCGCCCGTCCATTCCCGGAAGCGCGAACAATCGCATCGGGCCAGTGCAGGATGAAATCAAAGGAACGGATATCAGTTGTCCCAGAAACGCTCTTCTTGACGGCAAGTTTTTTCCCCCTGTCGACAAACATCCGTTTGCCATCTCATGACGGCAAACGGATGCGTCGACGTAAGAGCCGGTGGACCCGGCCACTTGTTAAAACGACAGTTTCAATGCTGCCTGCATTACACGAGGTGCAACCGGGCCCATAGAAGTAATCTGTCCGAAGTTCGGATCGGTGACCCCGCTATCGGGCAATCCGAAGTTGGGATGATTGAACGCGTTGTACATTTCCCAGCGGAACTGTAGGTTATATCTTTCACGAACCGCAAAGTTCTTCATCGCTGAGATATCCCACGAATCCATACCAGGTCCCTTGAGAAGGTTCTTGCCCGTATTGCCAAAGGTTCCGGGCTGGTTGGGAGCGAAGGCGGCCGAATTGAAATAGTGGTTAAGCCACTGAGCCTTCGATCCCTGGTGCACACCGAAAGACTGGCCGGCAACACTATCGGCACGATCTCCGTACTGCAGCGATCCCGAACTGTCTCCACCGTTTCCGCCCCAGATCGAGAACGGATACCCGGACTGCAGCGTCCCGATTCCGCTGACTTCCCAGGATCCGCCAAGAGTCCTTACCAGCGCGTTCTCTCCGCTCAGCTTCGGAGTTTCGTAAACGACCGACGACACCCAGGCCAAAGGAATATTGGTACCCGCTATGCCGTAGTTGAAACGCTTGTTGGCTGCACCGGGGAACGGATTGCCAAGCCCACCATGCCAGGCCGTGTTACCTGAATCACTCAGGTCAAACGCCTTAGACCAGGTGAAGTGCGAGTCCACGGTGAGGCCGCGATAGTCGTGCACGGTCGCGCCCAACTGCAGGGAGTGGTAGGAGGATGTTCCCTCATCGTTCGTTTGCGTGATGTTTGAGAAGTTTGGATAAATGGTCCGGTTGCTGTCATTCGCGAAGATACCGGGGTTGAGATCCACGATCGCGGACTGATGATATGTCTGGCTACCGACGTATGCCACATGCAGTGCCAGGGCTTGTGTCATTTGCTTTTCAACCGAGGCATTCCACGTCTGCGTAACCGGCAACCGGAGGTTGGGCGAAAAGACTGCCCCGAGGGACATCGGCTTCAGAAAAATCGCCTGCGAGGCCGGCAGATTCGGCTGCGGTACAAGTGTGGCCGCCGTGAAGGGGTTGCCGCCAAACGATTGCCAGGGGTTCTCAAAGGGAATGGGCTGGGTTGCGGTGGCCGAAATATTATAAGAAGGATCAGTAGGAGCGACGCCGGTCGTGTGATTGTAGAAGGCCCAGAACATCGGCGCGTCGAAGAGCCCGAAGCCAGCGCGAAATACAGTCTTGGAGGTTGCAGCGTATGCCACCGAAATGCGCGGTTCAAAGTACGCGTTGCTGGACCGGCGCAACGTGGAATTCAACCCACGATCTCCAGGGAAGATGACCCCAGTCGGAGCATTAGGATAACGCTGACTTTGCTGTCCGGGCGAAAATCCCGCGCCACCGTTCACCGCCGTGGGAGCCCAGTCAGGATCCCAACGAATGCCGGCAGTCAGGGTCAGCTTGTTGGTAGCGCGATACTGATCCTCCGCGTAGAGTCCGAACTGTACTCCAACCATCTGCGTGTACTGCGCCGCTCCCTGGAAATAGCTGCTCGCATACCCCAGCAGAAAATCAGCGTTCGCATAGTTTGTGAACTGGCCGCTGAACTGGACGCTGGGCGGAGCAGGCCAGGTGGTCAGGTTGTTCGAATACTGGTGCGCGAAGTTGCCGCCGAATTTGAGCGTGTGAGCGCCGAAGGTCTTCATGGCATCGTCTGAGATCCACCATGTGGTCCTGGGATTCTCGTTCGGCGTACCACCATGAACATTAAAACCAGCGTTAGCCGCCTGCAGGTAACATCCATCAGGATCCGCGACATTGATGATCTGCGAAAGGCAGAATGGCGTGCCCGACTTGGTCAGCACCTGGTTTCCTTGCCACACATTCAAATAGGTCCACGCGACATTCACCGTGTTGACCATGCTCGGTGTCGGCAGCCACGTGTTGCTGACCTCTTCGTTGAAGAACATTCCTCGTTGGCCAGTGACGCCAGCCAGGATGTTTCCCGGCACCTGTCCGCCCGGATTATCGTACTGGGCGATAAAGCTGCGCAGGAAGAAGCGCATCTTGTCGGACATCGTGTAGTCCAGGCGCAGCAGTCCTTCGTTTTGCGATTCTCGAACCTGAGGGCCGGCGAAGTAAACGAGGCCGCTGGAAGCGACCTGCCCAAGAGGCAGGGTCTCCTGTGCCATCGTCACTGCTGCCGGGCTAAACATGGCGGGATTGATCTGATTCTTCACGCCGTTCACAGTGGCGAACGGCGCGCTCAAAGTAATCGGCAGAGCGCTGAAGTCGCCCCGCAACATGGCAGCGGTGGGGGTGTAGGAACTATTGGTCTCTGTCGCCTCGCTCGCACGTGTTCCCTGGTAGTTGGCGAAGATGAAAAGCTTGTCCTTGATGATAGGGGCGCCGATGGAGCCGCCGAACTGATTCTGCTTGAGTTGGTCGACTGCGCCGCTGAACCAGTTTGCAGCGTTCAGATCGTTGTTGCGGAGGAACTCGAAGACGTTGCCGTGGAGGTTGTTGGTGCCGCTATTGGTCTGAATATTGATGACGGCGGCCGGCGAGTACCCGAATTGCGCGCTGTAGTTATCGGTCACTGCCTGGAAGGCATGCGTCGAGTCGGGATTCGGAAACGGCTGCATCAGCCCATCGTAGGTATCCATGTTCGGGATGCCGTCGAGCATGGCGAACGTGCTTCCCTGCGGCAGGCCGTTGCCCGAGCCGCCTACTTCCGTCAGGAAAGTGTTGCTGGTAGGCAGCGTGCCTACGCCACCCTGATTCAGCACATTCTGCACGCCGGGTGACAAAAAGATCAGGCTGGCCGGATCGCGTCCATTCAACGGCAGCTGGGTGATCTCTTTTTGGTTGATAGTGTTGCTGATCTCCGAATTGCTGGTGTTGATCAGCACCTGTCCTTCGTTCACGGTGACGCTCTGCTCCGCGCCACCCACCTTCAGGCCGATGTTCAGAGAAGCTGCCTCGCCTACCGCCAGCGTCCTCAGCACGGTATAGGGGGCAAATCCCTGCTGGTCCACCACAACCTTGTAATTTCCAGGCGGGAGAGGCGCGAGCGAATACACACCGGAAGATGAACTCACAGCGGTCTGCTTCAACCCGGTGTCGGTGTTCTGCGCCGTAACCGTCACTCCCGGAATGACCGCACCGGTGGAATCAGAAAGGATGCCGCTGATGCTCGCGGTCGCTCCCTGGGCATAAGCCGCTAGAGAAGCCATACAGGCGACGGCCATCAGGATAAAAAGCCGCAGCACGGAGATCGGGCCGCCAGATAGCGACTGTTTCCCTTTACCGGGAAGCTGTCTTAATTGTTGTTGCGATGATGCGATGCTCACCGAAGAACCCCCAAAAGTGGTTAGTGGTTACGTATTTTGCTCAGGCGGTTAAAACCGATCTTTGCGTTATAGCCAGGCACTCGGCGTCCTTTCATCCGGCCTTTCGTACTCTCGTAGAGGCCTTGAAGAAAGCACCTTTCTGGCGCAACCAATGATTGCTTCGGGAAGCAACAGATTCAAGGTTACACAAAATCCTAACGTATCTGTATTTCACTGAAAAACAACACCTTAGCATGATCGAAAGCAAGCTAACGGTAGATACGGGCAGGCGGCGCAGAGCATTTTTTATGCAGGCGAGAAGGGTCGACACCCCCATGCCTTGACAGTCAATTCACGCGGAATATTTAATGGATAGCCGGGACTACAGCGGCATTGAACAGGGCTGCAAACGAAAAACTAATTCGTTCAGCACATTTCGTATTCGAACCAGGTGCGTAGCAGGAAGGGTAGATCATAGTTGAAGCGCGCACTCGTCAGTGATCAAACGGTCGAACGGGATATGGAGGCCGCAGCAGTCATCAGGTCTGAGCAAGACCTCGTCACGCTGCGAAGAACTCTGAAAGAAATCGTCGATGGACCCGCCTTCAGAGGGAGCCATCGCAGCGGCCAGTTCCTCGAATTTGTCGTCGAAACGTGGATCGCCGGTGACTTCGCCCAGCTGAAAGAGCGCTTGATCGGCGTCCAGCTCTTCAAGCGAAAGCCGTCTTACGATACGGGTGAAGATGCGATCGTAAGAGTAACGGCCTCCGACGTCCGCAAACGCCTGCTGCAACACTATGGCTGGTTCGGAACCGACGGTGAATTCCGCATTGAGCTTCCCTCTGGCTCCTACGTTCCGCGGATCCATCGAAAGTCTCCGGTCGATGCCATTGCGGATAGCCCGCTCGAACCACAGCCGTCACAAGAGATTTTGCTTGCGGATGCGGTCATTCCGGCGCCTGAGCCCCGGGTAGTTTTCCCAGCGCCCGTCGAAGTTGCCTCCGTGGTAGTAGCTCCTGAGACTTTATCCGTAGTTGTCGCTCCTGCGAAGAAACGGTCCTTATGGCTGACGGCAGTACTTTTGATCATGGCAGCCGTTTTAGGGTGGTGGATCCATTCCCTGACCCACGCGCCAACTCCCTCGGCTTTTTCAGTGCTTCCGTGGTCAGCTCTTTTCAATGCATCGTCCGCGACCCATGTGGTGACAAGCGACCCCAATATTGACGCAGTTCAGGGGGTCACCCGTACAGATATAACTCTCTCCGATTACGCGAATCATCGATATGTTCCAGACCCGGACAAGCTCACACCGGAAGAGGTTCGCATCAGCAAGCTTCTTCTGTCGGGGGAGAGCTCCGCGGCTGCTCCGGACGCTCCGATGACTGCGAAGATTGCTGAAATAGCACAAACCTTTTCCAGGAAGCTCGAGGTTCAGGCGTCACGGAACTTTCAGCTGTCCTTTTTGAAAAACAACGATAACTTCATTTTTTTGGGCAGTCCACGCTCCAACCCATGGTTCTCCCTTTTTCAGGACAAGCTGAATTTCCGATTTGTCTTTGACCGTCAGGTAGGCTCGGAATTCATTCGTAACCTCCATGCGCGTCCCCACGAGCAGGAAATCTATGCGCCCAGCGCGAACGGAGGCGGGACTGGCTACTCTTTCGCGATCATCGCCTTCATTCAAAATCCCGACCAGAACGGCCAGATCCTTCTACTCGCCGGAACGAATGGCGAAGCAACGACGGCAGCAGGCGATTTCGTGACCGACCTTCCACGCATTTCTCATGCCGTACAGAAATGCGGAATCGTCCCCTCAGGCCCTCCCCGCCATTTCGAGATGTTGCTACGGACACAGACCATGGCAGGAGTTTCGAGAGAGACAGATGTCGTGACCTGCCATATTCTTCCCTGAATATGAGAGAACGTTAGACACCCAGCTCCCCTATACCTCTTACTTCAATCGCGGCGGGCACGATGGCCTACACTCAAAGGACATGCTCAATCGGGGCTATGCCTACAACACAATCATCGGCAGCAAATACGATGGGCAAACCCTGCTTTCACACCTCTCAAGCCTCTACCCCCACTCGAGTCCGCAGGAATGGCAACAGATACTGAACAACGGCGAAGTCACTCTCAACGGCATCACCGCCGATGGAAGTGAAGCTGTCATGTCTGGCCAGAGACTTGTGTGGAACCGGCCACCCTGGATCGAGCCCGAAACACCTCAGTCCTTCGAAGTCCTGCTGGATGATCCTTATCTCTTAGCCGTAAACAAACCCAGCGGGCTGCCCACCCTCCCCGGCGGCGGCTTCATGGAAAACACCCTTCTGCACCTGGTGCAGAGACATACACCAGACGCAAACCCTGTCCACCGGCTGGGCCGAGGCACCTCCGGTATCGTCCTCTTCGCCAGGACTCCGCAGGCAGCTTCAAATTTGACCGCGAACTGGAACACAGCCAAAATTCAAAAGGTCTACCGGGCACTGGCTCAAAACGTCGCGCGGCAGGATATCTACGAAATTCTTACGCCCATCGGTCTCGTACCTCACCCCCGCCTCGGTTCCGTTTGGGCGGCAAGCCCGGGTGGCAAACCGTCGAAGTCATTGGCAAAGGTGGTCGCACGCTCTAAGAGCACCACAACATTTGAGGTAACCCTGTATTCCGGCCGCCCACACCAGATCCGAATCCATCTGGCGTCCATCGGCCATCCACTTGTCGGAGACCCTCTGTATGGCATCGCCGGCCAGCCGCTTGAAGACGACCCCGGTCTCCCTGGCGACGGAGGATATTTCCTGCACGCACAGTTTCTGAACTTTGAGCACCCCATCACCGGAGAACCGATCCGTCTTGAGGCGGCATTGCCGCCTGGATTCTCGTCGCACGAATAGCCCTGCGGCAGGGTCGAAGGTATTCTTGCCATCTGCACCATAGGCACACGTTTCCCATCTCACTGGCTGTCTTTGAAAGACGGAAAAGACGTCACGCGTAGCTTTGCCGCGGCATATGGAACCAACGTGATCGTCTCGTCAGGCTCCCCGCTGGAGACCGGGCTCTCAGGCAAAGTTTCAGCGTTGCCATTCACTGCCATCCAGGATGGAAGGAGTTTCGCGTCCATGTGCAGACTGACGGGCGCCTGCGCGGCAGTGAAGGGGCGATCGGACAGCGGCGATTCAGATACGGAGATGTCCTGCGCTTCTTTGGCGCTATCCACTTTGAGCGCGTAGCTCCAACGCGAGCCCGGATAGACCTGCCAATCCGCCGTCATACCGCGATCGCGCAGCTTGAGCCAGTCCTGGCTGATGTTATAGGAGAAAACCAGCGGGCCTCGCTCCACCGACACTGAATTGTTGAAGCCGGTGAGGATGCGAGGACGCATCGGGAATACGAGCTCGACTATATCTCCGCGCCGCCATTCGCGCTCGATGCGGGCAAAGCGGCCCGGCGTACCGGCTTCATGCCTGCTGCCATTCACTGTGATCACGGTTCCGGCGGCCCATCCGGGGATGCGCAACAACAGCGGGAAACGCAGGGGGCGCGACGGATTGATGGCGAGCCTTACTGTGTCGCGAAATGGATAGTCGGTCTCCTCGACGACGTGTATCTCTGTACCTTGAAGCGAGATGCGTGCCTCGCATGGGCTGTATGCGGCTGCGACCACGCCTCCATCCGCTGACTGCATGAAAAGAGTTGCCGCGAACTTCGGCCATCCCTGGCTGAAGTTCGCAGTGCAGCAGCCAAAATGCGGTTCGAGTCCATAAAGATTGGATTCCGGACCGTTCGTCATCCACGGTTCGCGGTGCAGGCTGCACTCCACCTGGTTAGGTTGCTGGTCGTATTGATGCGCCCACATGTCGTCAGTAAAGGTGCCGGGCAGTGCGTTGAAGGCGAGCTTCTCCAGGCGGTCTCCCAGCGAGGCTTCGCCAAGTATGGCGAGCGCCTGCTCGAGCGAGTACATATACTCAACAACCGAGCACAGCTCCGAACCCTGCGAGGGGCTTCGTCCCGCGAGGTGTTCGTCGCAGGAAAACATGCCGTTTGGCAGGCCGTGATAGCGATCGAGCTCGGCGATCATATCCAGTACCGATTGCCGGTCTGCTTCCGATCCCGTGACGCGCGACCATAACGCGCCGGTCTTTATGGCCTGGCTGTTGTTGACGCCGTGCGTGGCCATGCGAACCTCTTCGAAGCCGGGCGTGACGGAGAGCGCCGCAATGCGGGCCGCGGTCGTGGGTTCGGTGTAGCGGAAGTGCGCGTACTGCGCCTGCCAGTCGTATCCCTGCGCGCGCAGCAGATGCGCGAGTGCAAGCAATGAAGGGTCGGGAGCGCGATCGTAGAGCCACAGAACGGTCAACACCTGCTCCTGCCAACGAAACCTGGAGTAGGCTTTGAGCGGACGCGTAGGCAGCGCGGAAAGTTGGTAGGCGAAGTATCGCTGCATCATTGGCATCACGCGAGCGTCGCCGGTAACCTCCTGATACTGCGCCAGAGCCTTAAGCATCGGCATGCGTGGCCACCAGTCATCGTTCGACGCCGGACCGAAGGCGCCGGAGGCATGCTGGCTGCGCAGTGCCCATTCCATAAACTTCTGGGCTTTTGCCTTGAGGCGATCGTCATCGAGCAGGTATGCGAGCGGAACCAGGCCGTCGACAAAATATGGCCCGCGTTCGCCGGATTCGCCCGTGCCTCCCAGCCATCCGCTGTTTGAGCCCACATCGGGCCAGGTTTCGTCCAGATGTCCGCTGAGGCCATCGGCCTGAATACGAAGCTGATCCTTGAGCCAGCCGCGCGGCCGAATGCTGCCGAGAGGAAGCAGTGTGAACGTTGCCGGGAATACGGCAACAGAACCGGGCGCGGGAAACGATGCAAAGGCAGAAGGCGCTGCAGAGGAGGCGGCAGCCGCGCCCAGGCTTTTCAGAAAGCGGCGACGGTTAATATGTGCAGGAAATTGAGAAGACAAAGGGACTCCAGGAACTTGATATGCAAATGTCAGGGCGAATACAGGCAGGCGTGGTGCATGGCGGAACCGGCATACACCGGTCCCGCGCTGCATCCATCGTGAGTTAGAAATTCACCTTCGCGCCCAGCAGCATGTTGCGCGCCGCGTAAGTGCTGGTGGACTGGCCAAAGGTCGTATCCTGCAGCTTGACATCGACCGGCATCAGGTTCACGCGATTGAAGAGGTTGAAGGTGTCGAGACGGAACTCGACATTCACGCGCTCGGTGATCGCCGTGGTCTTCTTCAGGGTCAGGTCGGTGTCGGCGTAGCCCGGATTCAGAAAGCGGTTTGGCGTCTGGTTGCCCTCGTTGCCGAATTGGGGCAGGGTGAAGTTGCCGCAGGGCAATGCCCCGCCCGCACATACGGGAAAGATTCCATGACCAACCACATAGTCGCTCCTGCTGTGCTTTTGCGCATAGCTGGTGACGTTGGGGTAGTCAGTGTTATTACCGTCCGCGTTGTAGTCGCCGCTGGTCGGGACATACTGCAGATGACCGCCAGCCAGTTCGGAGGCATAATTCGCTGACGTGATCGCCACTCCATCGGTGCCGGTTGCGCTCACCGCGAGCGGGTTCGTGTTCTGGACTGTGAACGGTGTGCCGGACTGCAGACTGGTGACCCCGCTTAGAGTCCATCCGCCCGCGACGCGGCGCAGCACGCGATTCGAGAGCGTTTCGCCGGGAAGATCATACGCCCACCCAAGAGAAAACGCATTCGGCACGTTGTACTGCGAGGGCGAGTAGTACTGGTTGTAGGGCGGGGCCGCCGTGGGATAGCTTCCCCAGTCGTCCATCGCCTTGGAGTGTGTATAGGAAGCGGTGATAAATCCGCGTCGTGCGAAGCGTCCCTTGATCGCCGCGATCAACGCGTTGTAATTGCCCGTCGGCCCGTTCGTTGCGTAGGAGATGGCGGCAAAGCTGGTGTTGAGGCGATCCTGAACTCCTGTGCCGCTGTACTTGCCGGATGCCGCGAAGCTGGGATGCTGCAGCAGATCTCCTGCGTACGCGTTCACATCATTGCCGTAGGTATGCGCGGCGAGATTGCCGCCGTTTGTGATGAGGTTGCCGGAATGCGAACCCTGGTAGCCAATGCTCGCGACCAGGCTGCGGGTGAGCGAGTGCTCCAGGGTCAGCGTGTAATTCAGCACGTGCGGCATGCTCAGGTTGGGATCGATGCCGATAGTGGTAAAGCCGCCACCCACGCGGCCCCCCTTGGCGTCCAAAGGCTCGCCTGTGAAGTTGGGATAGGTGAAGCCGAAGGGATAAGTATTCGAGGTACCGAAGGAATAGATCGGCGCAGGCGTCGAACCGTCATTCTTGAAGGTCGGACGCACTGGTCCCGGCGGGTTGGCGATCAGTCCATTCTCCTGGTTGCCCAGCGTGAACTCATCGCGATACACGCCAAAACCACCGCGCACCACCCACTCCCCTTTGCCGAAGAGGTCATAGGCGAAGCCTGCACGTGGGCTGAATATCCAGTTCAGGTCGTGCGCGAAGGTATGACTCTGCTGCGTGAATACGCCGTTGGCGATACTCTCGGCGAAGGTGGAAGCGGCAGCGGGATGGAAGTTGGCCAGCACCGTCTGCCCCAGCGCGGGATAAGCGTTGCCGAAGTTGTCATAGCGGATTCCGTAATTAATGGTGAGTCTGCGCGTCAGCTTCCAGTTATCCTCGGCAAACGCACCGCCCGAGCCCTTCGCGAATCCGTAGTTATCCGCAACCGGTTGCCCGGTCACCGGATTGAAGGCGATATTCGTTTCCGTGTAAGGATTGTCATTAATCAGGTTGATGATGTTGGTGTAGGTGAAGATCGGCTGGCTGTACCTTCCCGCAAAGTAAGCGAGATCGTCGCCGTGCCACCCTTCGTAGCCAATCTTGTATTCATGATTGCCGCGGATGTAGGTGGCCACGTCCCGCCAGTGGTAGCCATGCTGGATGTAATCTTCGTACGGATTCGCATCGCCCCAGCCGACACCCAGCCCAGTCACGTTCGTCACCGGAACGTAGAACAAACCTTTATTCGGCGTGTAGCCTTCGATCCGGTTGTAGCCGAAGAAGGCTTCATTCAGCAGCTGCGTCGAGAAGGTATGAGTCTCGTTTCCCTGCAGCGAGAAGGTGTAGAGGTTGCTCGACGTGGTGAACTGCGGACGAGGGCTCGGCGCCTGGTTGACGATCGTGTTCCGGAAGAAGATGCCGTAGATGCGGTCCCTGTCGAATACCTTATCGACACGTCCGCTGTATTGATACGAGGTGTTCGGCGCTGAAGCGTTGAAGATGCCCTGGTCATAGACCGGCATCGAGCATGGGATGTTGTCGGTGCTCGGCGTTCCGCAGCCCGTATTCGCCGCCGTATTCTGCGCGCCGAAAACCTGCTGCGCCGTCTTCGAGGATTGAAAAACCACACTCTTCACCGGATACTTGCTGAAAAGCGAGGTCTCGAGCGTATTCGGCATTACCTGCTGCGCGAAGGCTGCAAACGCAGGATCTTCATACGTCAGGCTGCCGCTATTGGGCGCGAGAGCACCGACCGCGGTCAGCGCCGCATTTGGAGTCGAGGAGAAGTACGGCTGCAGGGTCGCGAAGAAGAAAAACCGCCTGTTCGGAATGATCGGTCCACCGACGCCAAAAGAGAGAGCCGTCGTATGGAACGGAGAAACCCGCTGCCCTGCCGGGACCCCATACTCTCCGCGCGCGCTCAGATCCTGGTCTGCGTAGTAACCGCTGGCAAAGCCGTGATACTCGGTCGTGCCCGGCCGCGAGGACATTACCGTTTCAATCGAACTCGACTTGCCATAGTCCACGTTGTAGACGTTGGTCTGTACGGTTACTTCTGACAGGGCATCGACGTTCGGAGTCAGGTTGGTCACGCCCTCACCGATGTCGCTGTCCACATCGAGGCCATCGACGATGAAGGTGTTCGCATTGCCTCCCTTGCCACCCGAGCTGTAATGGTTCGTCGTCTCCGGATTGAAGGTCGTGGTCGCCGCCTGGATACCGGTGACGCCCGGGGCCAGCCCGACCAGAGACATGGGATTCCGGGTCGCCAACGGCAGATTCTGGAGCGAAGACTGATTGAGCGTCAGCGATTCGCGACTGTCCGCTGTATCGAGCAGGGGCGCTTGTGCCGTGACCACAAGGTTGGTCGTGCTGCTGCCCACGCTGAGCGTCAACGACACGTCCCGGACTTCGCCGGAGGTAAGTGTGAACTGCGCCTGGGTACGCTGAAAGCCATTGGCCGATGCGGAGATTTCATAGTCTCCCGGCCCAAGATTGGGGAAGCGGTAAACGCCCGAAGCATCGCTGGTGCCGCTTTGCTGCACCTTCGTCGCAATATTCAGCAAGATCATCTGAACGTTCGGGATATTGGCTCCCGCTGCATCCCGGACGCTTCCCTGCACGCCGGCGGTAAATTGCGCAAACGCGGTAGAACCCGCCGCGAAGATGCACAGGATGAGAAGAGCAAGACCCCGGCTAAGAACGAGGAACTTCAGGCTATTTCGATTTCGTACAGGATTTGCCACCACTGGCTCCTTAAAAATTCCGGATGATGCAGAAGTAGCAGGGAGCCGGACGACACTCACAGACAATTCACTGGTGCTTGACCGCATCAGCTGCGAATCACTTTGTTATGAGCCATTTACCTGGGCTTCATGTGTCATGATGCAGGCTGCTCCGAGCATCCAGATTGACATGCGGTTCATGAGTGCATGGTTAAATGTGCAACGACAGTGAGCAAATTGTTCGTTGACACCGCTACAGATCGCGGCACACCCGACGCGCGCTTCCGAAGACCAGTTGCGTCAAGCACCGCCGAGTCGGAACCAGCACGGCGTGAACTGGTGCGTCGCATCGTCGAATCTCCAACATTTGCCCGCAGCGAGCGACTAAGCACACTGCTTACCTACATCTGCGACCTCGCACTGAAGGGCCGCGAATCCGAAATCAACGAGCAGCGTATCGGTCACGAGGTTTTTGAAAGGCCGGCGGGCTACGACTCTTCGGCCGATGGAATTGTGCGCAGCCAGGCAAGCCGCTTACGGCAGCGTCTTGACCTCTATTTTCAGCATGAGGGTGCAGACGAGCCGGTCCGAATCGTGATTCCTCGCGGGGGATATGTACCCGTGTTCGAGACGCAGGCAGCGGCATCGTCAGAACCGCCTGCGGTTCTGCTGCTGGATGCCGTGACTCCGGCAGCTCCGGTTCACACGCCAGTGAGTGCGGGCTCCGCGAGCTCGCTCCGCCGGTGGTTTGCTCCGGCGCTGTGCGTTGTGCTGGCCCTGCTGCTGGCTACGTTGTGGATCTACGATCGCCATCCTTCCATTTCGGCGGCAACTCCTGCGTCGCACCATTTCTGGAGCCTCCTCTTCCGCAACAGTCAGCCGACCCTGGTCGTAGCGCCTGACTCCGGATTGGTGCTCTACCACGGCGCTTCCGGGCAGGACGTAAATCTCAGCGCCTATCTGGACGGCGGATACCGTGCGGGACCTGATGGCGCCAACCGGATCGGCCCGGCGGTTCCACAGAAAGAATGGCTCCTGAACCTGGCGAATCGCCGGTACACCTCGATCGTCGATCTGGAAATGATCCTTCATCTCAAGGATCGGGCGCGGTCCCTGGGAAGCGATATTACGGTGCGCTATGCACGTGACCTGCGACCCGACGATTTCAAAGCAGGAGACGTAATCCTTCTCGGTTCCCGCGAAGCAGATCCATGGGATGAGCTCTTTCATCCCGGCATAAACTTCATTCTCGAAGACGACTACATGGGCGATTTTTCCGTCCGTAATCGTAACCCGCGCCCCGGCGAGCCCTCGCGGTGGGACTCCAAATCGGACGATCCGCAGCACCGAGTCTATGGCCTTGTAGCCTTTCTGCCGAACCTGGGCGGGAATGGCAACGCCTTGCTGCTCGAAGGCACAGGCATGTCCGGAACGCAGGCTGCAATGGACTTCGTCTCGGATGACACACTCCTGCTTCCCTTCATCCAGAAAATCCGCCTTTCCGATGGCACGCTGCCCCATTTCGAACTGCTCCTCGAAACCCACAACATGGGCGCTAGCGCAGTTCGCAGCCAGATTCTCGCCTGGCGAACGATGAAGTAAATGACGCCACCGGCAGGACGCCATTGAAACTGAGCTGGATCTGTTCCCTGCCCCATTCCAAAACAGCTTGAGCACCACGGCCTGACTGGCCATGGTGCTCAAGCTGGTACTTACGAGGCTGCTACTTCGCTGGGTTTAGTTTTTGGCCGGAGCCGCCTGAGTGGTATTTGGCGCAGGAATGAAGCAGGCCTTTACAACCCCTACATCGGGATCGTTGCCAAATGCCGTGGTTGTGCAAGCTACTCCGTTCGTGAACGTCTGGTAAAGGTATTGCCCATTTGCGCCGAAGGCGACGGTCGCGGTTCCGGTAAAGGAACACTGACTGTTCTCCGCGGCGCAGAAGGTGTATCCGCTCGGGACTGTTGTTCCAGGCGGGGCTGCCTGCGTGGTGTTCGGTGTTGGAATGTAGCACGACTTGACCACGCCGTAGACCGGATCGTTGCCAAACGTTGCAGCCGTGCAAGACGTTCCGTTGGTGAAATTTCCGTACAGGTATCGTCCGTCAGCGCCGAAAGCAACGGTTGCAGTTCCGCTGAACGAACATTGGTTGTTCTCCGAAGCACACAACGTATACCCGCTCGGAGGAGCTGAGCCCGTCGGAGGAGCTGAGGTATTGTGGGGTTGCGACACCAGCCAGTTCTGCGTTGCTGTTCCCATCGCAGGATAGAGCCACATCTGCAGGCCCGGTATGGTCTCGGCGTCATAGTCGTCGATAACCATCGTGGTGCCGCCATTGGCGGCTGTCGCCGCCTGGTTCTGGATGATGACAGAACCGTCCGCCTGCGGAATCAATTCCCAGTTCTGTGTCGTCTGTCCATTACAGTCATGCTGCCATAACATCGTGCTGGTGCCTGCCGATTGAGGAAGTGTGCGCGAGGGTATGCCATTGCCATACGGATCATCAAGACAGAGACCACTCTGCGCGCTGACTATCGTGTAGTAACCGTTGCCTTGCGAGTGCAGGGTCCAATTCTGCGCTGTTGATCCATCACTTGCCCATTGGATGACGGCAACATTGTCAGTGGCTGAGCCGGAACAGCCATCGCAGTCGTTGTCGAGGTACATCTGGCTCGACTCGTTCTGGAAGACGTAGCTCTGGCCATCGCTGATGAGCGGCAGATAACAGGCTTTTACGACCCCGACATCAGGATCGTTCCCAAAAGCCGTGTCCGTACATGCGACCCCGTTGGTGAAGGTCTGATAAATGAACCGTCCATTCACTCCGAACGCGACGATCGAGGTCCCCGTAAACGAACAAGTACTGTTCTCAGGGGCGCACAGTGTATATCCCTCCGGTGCGGCGCCACCCGTTGGAGTAGACGTAGTAACGTTGCTGCCCGCTTCCATATATGAGGTGTTCCGCTTACCAAGCGAGGCTGCGTATGTGCTTACGCCAATCGGATTATCCGTGGTAATCATCTGTACCCCTTCATTCCCTATCAGGTACGAAGGGTCAGGTCGATTGTCGGCATGGTCCCACGGAAGATTAGGATTGACCGGCGTCGAGCCGTCGATTGAGTTGAACAGATCCTGTTCCAGTTCGTGGCAGCAGGTTCCATCGGTATTGAAAAATTGAGCCGGAGTGTTAGCCGGATTGTTGCCCGGGAAATAATCGCCGACCGGGTTGAAGTTTGAAATGGTTACTTGCTGCCCTGTGGCCTGATTGAACTTCGAAGTCTGAAGCACTGAGGTCAGAATGGACCCGTTCGCAATTCCGAGGTAGTCCTTCATCGTCACTTCAATTGCCGAGATATTGATATTGGGATTCGACTCAAAGTTCGTGATCCACTGGTTCATCTGGGCTTCGGTCGTAAAGACTCCGTTGTCTCGCGCGCCGGATGGATCGACCCAGTTCGTGTGAAAGACGGGATTGAAATTGACCTCCGAATAGGTGTCTCCAAAGGCTGCGATGTAGTCGGCAGTGGTAGGAAATAGAAACGCCGGCATCTTGAAGATCGTAGATTTGGCGAAGGAGCGGCCCTGAGCATCTTTACTCTCCTGCACAATGGGCCATGCTGCTTTCGCGAAATCCAACCCTTGAACATCCAGTTCAACAACCATCTCGATGTTGTTCTTGCGGATGTAGTCGTAAACGTCCTGTAGCGTGGGAGCATATACACCCAGCCAGTTGTTTAATCCCCAGCAACCATGGTTCTTGATCGTGCTGAGGAGGCTCACGCTGTCACGCAACACCGTATTGCCCAGGAACGATCTTGTATCGGAGAGAGCGGTATTTGCGACAAGCGGATTCCTCGCGTCCGTGGCCGGATCGTTGAACGGATCGAATGGCGCGCCAGAAAAGTTAAAGTTCCCTAAACCGCACCACTCTCTACCCCAGTTCTTATCGTGCGTGAGAATCGGCACGCCATCGCTGGTCAGCTTCACGTCGATCTCGATCGCTTCCCATCCCGCCTGGGCGGCAAGTCCGATCGCCTGCAGAGAGTTTTCCGGAACATTCGGTGCCTGGTCTGTCCCTGCCAGCGCGTGTACGCCTCGATGCGCAGCCACAGTGACGAGATCCGGGTGAGGATTGCGGATTGCAGCCATGATGTTCGTGGTATCCCAGTTGTTAGGATTCGGGTCGGCAATCGCGGTGAGCGGTACCGTGGAACCCGAAGTCAGACCGGTGGTAAAGACAGTCGATGCAGGGCAACTCGCGGAGCCCTGATAGGAAGCCACCGGCACCTCCTGCGATACGTTGGCAGAGTTTGCCGCCCCACCAATTCCATCTACAACATTGCTGATCTGTCCGCTTCCGGTTAAGAACACGGTGCCGACATCGCTGACCTGCACTCCGCTGTAAGCCGGTACCGTCATGGCGTTGTCGACGACAATATTCACACCCTGGTTAAAAAAGGAGTACATGCCGAGCCCGCTCGCCTTATGGGTGCAGACCGAATCAGGAGACACAGCGTAGGAGGGATAGCCGTTCGACGTGCCGTTCATCCACGATGCCTGGTTCGGCACATCGTACGGAAACTCGCTCTGATAAAAGATCGTCTGGCCGTTATCGCCATTCCACTGCGTTTGGGTTTGTTGAAAGTGCTCGACAGCGAGCCCGAGAGCCGTCACGTTCTTACCATTCACGACCACGCCATGGTTTGCCGTATTGACGGTCCAACCGTAGGTACCGGCATTGCCATGGTCCGCGCGCCAGGCCCAGATGTTGTCGAGAATTACGTCCCCGCTATCGATCTGCAATGCGGTATCAACGGAGCCGGCGGTACTGCCTCCGATGCGGAAGAATACATCGTTTAGCGAAGTGGGGTTGTCGGAGTGCCCCTGGTTAATCGTTCCTGGATGGCCTATTTCGACAAGCATCGGTGAAGTGCTGGGTCCTGCGTCGAACAACAATCCAGCGATCTGCACGCCGTCAACGTCGTCGACGGCCAGCGCTGGTTCGCCTGCCTGGGGAACAAGCGTCGCATATCCCAGACCGAGCACGATGGTGTTCGGGTTTCCTACATAGATGGGCACGCTGTACTGGTAAATTCCCGGCGTGAGGATGAGATTCTGCCCGGCGGCCAGAGCTGCATTGATGTCATCGACGGAAGTCGAAGGTGTTGCGATGAAGAAATCGCTGATCGGGAGTGAATGACCGTTCAGGGTTTCGACTCCGTTCCAGTCGGTTCCAACGGTGTTCCTTTGAACATCCGATACCTGAACGTTGTAGTTTCCCTGGCTGTCGACGTACAGAAACGGCTTCTCCCGCCGCACCGGCGTCGTGGGAAGGAGCGTGACGTTAGCGTCTCCGGATGGGCCGCCCGGGTAGGACTGCTGCGGTTCCATTCCGGATACCCCGGAAAACACGAAGTTCCAGACATAGCCAGTGAATCCGCCCAGCAGGCTTGTGTTGCGCGTATACCACTGCTGCTGTGAACAGGCATTCACCAGCTGCTGTATCGAGGAGTCGGCGGTGAAACCGCCGCTCGATTCCTGGCAGGCATTCAAAGTACCGATCGGCTGCGAGTTTGCGTACCAGACTCCGCCTCCGATATCCATTCTTCGGAGCGAAGCCCCCTGGGATACTCCCCAGTCAATCACGCCGTTCGTGGGACCGCCCGACGGAACGATATGCAGGTTTTCCTGCGACCGCCAGAAGTTCTGGGTCATGTTTCCGTCGATCAGCGCATCCACATTGAAGCCGCCCGTAATGTTGACTGAGTCAGGCGATATGCCGAGACCGGCGATCTGCTCATAAAATCCTACCTGCGAGACCACGGGACTACCCGTCGAACCGTAGGTTCCCGGCTTAAACAGGATCGCGTAACGATTGGTGCTGAACTGCGCCTCCTGGTTGAGTTCGCTCATCAGGCTATTGATAGCGGCTGGCGACATCGACGGGTCGATCACATAGACGGAAGGACCAAATATCGAAGTGTTCGGCCCGTTCGGTGCCGGCTGTGTACCTTGTGCCTGCGCTACGGACAACGACAGGAACGGAAGATGCAGGCAGCCTGCAAGAGTGCAGAAAATGGATAAGGTCAGGGATCTGATGCGATATTTCAGACGAGACATCATTCACTCCATTCAGAAATCAAAGTTCGAGGTTCGTAGAGCGGCGCGTTGAAGGTGTTTCTCCGAGGAACCAATGCAAATCGTGAAATTGGCACAGCGCTGGAAGGCCATTCGTACACATGTGCCGAGGACGGAATCCGAGCCCCCTGGAGCATCCATGAATCGGGGTCTAGTGGGTCACGCGATCGAGCTGAGAGAGTAAGTAACAGTGCGAGCGGCACCTACCAACACATTTCACCGATTCAGGGTTGAACCATTCAATGTATGAACGACTTACACGGCGTTCATGAATCCTGATACTGGCCAGCAACGAAGGGCATATGTGAAGTTTCCGGAGCAGATCGCATCCGCGGAAGTCCGATTCTGCCTGCGCGCCGGCCTTCTCCGGGCTCGATAGCCGTGGATGAAGTCCATGGATTTTTTTTGTGGAGGGAGCAGGAGTAAACCGCAGCGTCAGGGGATGAAGGCGGCAAGACTGCTATTTCATGGTGCGCCACGCGACAACATGGCTTTGTACGGAGCTCGAATCCATATTGCGTGTTTCAATCAGCAGCTCGAAGTGAGGAATCGTGTGATCCGGCCGTCGAATTTTTTCGAGGAAGGGCGATAACTGCGTGTCGTCGTTCAGAAAATCCAGCGCAGCTTCCGTCCCCGACATACCCGCTCCTTCAAGTAATAGCGCGTCGCCGTTCTCCTCGAGACTCGGCACATACGCGATAATGCCGAATGCATGCCGCTGGCTGTCACTCCTGGTCGAAACCCATTCAGCCGGTTCTCCCTTTCGCGGAGCGCGATTGATAACTTTGAAATCGCCAACGACATCGTCCTTGAGCAGGAAGTTGAGGTTCGGTTGGAAAAGCTCGACCCATGGATTCGCTGTGTTCGATCCAAGCAATACGACCGTGCCCCGCTTCAGGTCGTTCGGCCGCAGATCGCGAGCATAACGCACGGACACATCGCTCCCAAGTGCTTTTGCCCTGTCGCGGATACTCAGAATTGCGTCGAGATCGACCATCGATGTGTAGCGGCGGTTCGCGAAGTCGATCGCCAGCGTGGATTTCTTTGCTGCCACTCCAGCCGGAACCAGATCGTTCGCCTTTGAACGGTATCCACCATCGATATATTCGTTCAGGTGAAGCTCCTGGGATGACAGGATTCGATACAGGATCAATCCGGAATCGGGCGCTACGATCATCGCAGGTTGCTTCGGGGAGAAAAGCTGACCCCAAAAAGGATGCGTGAGGCTGGACACCTGGGGCTGTGCTTTCTCCAGCCCGTGCATCCACAGACCGAGCAGCATGCAAGCCAGCACGGCACTGATAGCCCACGGAAGCCATCGCGCCAACCTGCCGCTTTGCCTGCCGTGCCCATCACCCGACCGTCGAGCCGGGTACACCGTCTGCTGTGCGGGTGCGGCGTCGGCAGACAAGACGGGCTCCGTCTCTTTCTGCGACGCAAACACGGGAGCATACCCGCCTCGTGGGATCGTGAGCTGCACCGGCTCATCGACGCCTTCCTGCTGAAAATACAAATCCAGGCGTTGCCGCAGACGGCTTACCTGGCTCCGTACGATACCATCCACCGCAGAATCGTAGCCTTCGGCCCGTCCAAAAACATCGGCGCCTATCTTCTGCTCGGCAAGCTCTCCTTCACGACCTGCGATCGCCATATCGCATATATAGGTCAGCAGTGTTCCCAGGCGTTCGCTTTTCGCAAAGGTTGGAGAGTTTACGATACGCCGGACCAGTTCCCGCCGCGAGGCTTCCGACTCCAGAGGCGGAAGACGCGTGGGACTCTGAGCCCGTTTCGCAAAGGGCTCACGCTGAGAGCTCGTGTTGGATACAGGCATGTCGGTATCGAGTTGTAGTTCAACATTGTTGCGTGAACAGATTGTGAACTGTTCCAGCCTTCACGCGGGTGCTCCGCATCGGCTATCGAAACGAAATAAATCCTTGAGCCTCAAGTGAAGCTGACAAGCCGGCAGAACTGATATCACTGCATGAGGTCAGGAAATAACACCCTTCCGCACGGCATAGAGAATCAGTTCCGGAACGCTGTGAAGATTCAGCTTCCCCAGGATATTTCCCCGGTGTGTCTCTACGGTATAAAGACTGAGGCCGAGCAGTTGCGCGATGTCTTTATTGCTTTTGCCCTCTGCAATCAGTTGCAGAACCTCACGCTCTCTCGATGTGAGCAGATCATAGCTGTCTTCGATTCCACGGTCCCGCATCTGCCGAACATAGTCTTCAACCAGCAGCGCGCTGATGGACGGGCTAAAGAATGCTTTTCCGGAATGGACTGTGCGGATAGCAGACATGAGATCCGCCTCGGCCGATTCCTTGACCAGATACCCTCGAGCTCCCGCCTTTAAAGCACGAAGCACGTAGGCTTCATCGCTATGCATGCTGAGCACGATAACCCGCGTACCGGGATGCTTCGTCACGATCTGGGAAGTCGCCTCGGCTCCGTTGAGTTTCGGCATCCCGATGTCTGTAACCACGACGTCAGGTGTGACTTCATCTACAACACGAAGCAATTCGCGTCCATCACTCGCTTCTCCGACGATCTCGAAATCACGCTGGCGCTCCAGCAACATTTTCAGACCGGCACGCAGAACAGTATGGTCATCGGCAAGAGCGATACGAATCATGCAGTCATCTCGCTTTCTGCGGTCACTGGAACGGGAAGTGTGATGTAAATTGAGGTTCCCTTATCGGGGAAGGATTTAACCTGTACACGGCCTGAGAGTCTTCCGACTCGTTCCTCCATACCGAGCAATCCCATCCCTTTTTCGATCGCCGGATTGAAGCCTTTGCCATTGTCTGAAACGGTGAGAACCAATGCCTCATTTGTCCATTTGAAAACAATCAGAACAGAAGTCGCCGATGCGTGTTTCACCGTATTGTGAAGAGCCTCCTGAACGACCCGGTAGATGCAGGTTCTATAGGAATCCGGAAGGAACTCGTTATTGTCGTCGGCTTCGACGCTTACCGCCAGGCCCGACCGCCTGGCGATTTCACGGCCTTGCCAGCGAAGCGCGGGAACGAGACCAAAGTCATCGAGCATGGATGGGCGTAGCAGCAACGCAATATCCCGAATTGAGCGCATGCTGTTTTCCAGTTCGAGCTTGACTCCCGCAAGTTGTGCCTTCGTCGGGTCATCGTGAATCATCTCACTTTGTATTCGACTGAGTTCCACGAGTGCCGCCGCCATCGTCTGTCCAAATTCATCATGGAGCTCACGTGACAACTTGCGCCGCTCTTCTTCCTGTGCGTTCTCGAGCTGCGCTGCGAAGTTGCGAAGCTCAGTTCTTGCCTGGACAATCTCCTGGTACTGAGCCGCTGCATAGCGTTCGGCGAGTTTGATGCGATATGACATGGCCGCGATAAGGCCGAACACGACCACCAGCGATAGAAGAGAGGAGACGAGAAGCTCACCCTGCAAGCGGTCCTGCTCGGCATGCAGTTGGGCCTGGGTGCGCTCCTCCTGCTCGTTATTCAACGCCATAATCTGCCGAGCGATATGCCGGATCTGCATCCTCTCAGGAGATCCGGGCATGGGCGGGGCGGATCGGGGATGATTCTCGTTCTGCGCACGGATCTCAGGTAGTGAGTCCCAGTATTTGTCGATCGAGTTTTTTAGCTCGACAAGCTTTTGCTGTGTGGCTTCCTCTCCGCGTGCATCAAGTGTCCGCCCGAACTCTTCAAGAAGCTGCTCGGCCTGCAGATGCGCTGCAGGAAGTTCGCTTTCATCCATTGCGCGCTGGCCGCCATTCTCCGGCGATAAGCCGGACCGGAGCATCAACCCTCGAATTCGATCGAGAAGATGCCTTCTCTTACTTGAAACAGCCAGTAGGGCATCGCTCCTCGCAGCTGTTCGGCGAAGTGAATAGATAATGTCTGCGGTGCTGATACACATCACCGCCAGGATGAGGGCGCAACCCACCCATAGGACCTTTCGTCCGGAAAAGAGGGGGCTTGCGATATTTTGAGGGTTATCTGTCGTCATGAATGGCGGATGGTTCCAGCTCTCACCCCGAGGATATCGCCTGCCGCAACCAGCTTCCATACCGCCTGGCCGGTAGAAGGATCGCTGCCAGTGGGTAAAGTCTCTCAAACAACAACGGTTATCCCCTTAGGGCCGCCCCTGCGAGCGGCTGCGATACCCCTCGATCGGGCACGAAAATACCCTCTCGACGGGAGAAGAACTTCTCCGAAATTCGCATTCAATATGTCTAGATAGTCGAATTTGAGGCTGATACAAACCCTCAATCGATTGAGCGCGCAAACCCACGTTTATCGGAAGGAGCATCACAAATGAACTTCAAAACCCTACTCGTCGCAGCTTCGCTCGCAGCGATCCCGGCATCAAGCGCTTTGGCACAGCAAACAACTTACAATCAGCGCCACTCGATCAACGCACGGGATGCCCGGCAGCAAGCTCGCATCAACAAGGGTGTTGCCGACGGCCAGATTACGCCCAAAGGTGCGGCCGCGGCTGACGCCCATCAGGCACACCTGAGATCTGAAGAAAGCAACATGCGGGCCGCCGATGGAGGCCATCTCACCGCGCAGGACCGGCACAAACTGGCGCGTCAACAGGACCGCACTTCGCAGAACATTTACGACCGCAATCACAACCGCGCGACCGATCCAGGAGTTCCTCCTCGATAGGCCAGGACCAGCCTGCCTTGTTCGCCAGGCTGCCCGAACAACCGGTCATCATTTGCGTCAGACGGAGACCCGTATCAGACCTTTGCAGCGACATTGTCGTTACGCAGGTCTGATAACGGGTCTCCACGACCCGAACCCGAAATTCAAGAGACAGCAAACACTCTCTAAGGAGCTACAACCATGCGTAATTTCTCCGCCACCCTATCCCTGGGAGCCATTCTATTGGCAGCAGGCACCAGTGCCTCGCTTTTTGCTCAGGAGCAACAGCAGCCCGCTGCCACCGGCCCCCAGGCTGCCGCTCCAGGGCAGACAGGACATGTCGCGAATCCTCAACGTCAGGCCAGGAGAATGGCCAAGAAACTCGGTCTCTCCGCCGACCAGGAATCCAAGCTCGAGCCGATCCTCGCCGACCGGGACCAGCAGATGCAGAGTGCCCGTGCGGATACCACCCTTGCTCCGAAAGACAAGCGAGCCAAGATGCGGAGTATCAGTCAGGCAAGTGACGCAAACATCGAAGGCATCATGAACGATACGCAGAAGCAGCAGTACGAACAGATGAAGCAGGAACGTAAAGCAGCCAGGCAGCAGGGCGGCGCTCCTTCCGGCAATTAGTCCAACCAGCAAATAAAGCTGGAGCAAATCCCTGCCAGATATGGCGATTGAGGTCATAACATGAGCAAACGAAATCGATGTCTCAACTTATTTCTCGCGCTTCTCTTTTTCGCAGCCCCCATCGCCTGCGCCGCTCAAGCTGCTATTGGCGTCTCGATACGGATAGCACCACCGGCTCTGCCTGTGTACACACAACCCCCTTGTCCGACGCCAGGATATCTCTGGACACCCGGATACTGGGCTTATGCAACCTCCGGCTACTACTGGGTGCCGGGCGTATGGGTTGCGCCGCCACATCCGGGCTTGCTGTGGACACCGCCATACTGGGGTCTCGCCGGAGGCGTATATGCCTTCCACGCGGGCTACTGGGGTCCGCATGTCGGCTTCTATGGTGGCATCAACTACGGATTTGGCTACGGCGGTATTGGTTTCGCCGGTGGCGCATGGGCGGGAAGCGTCTTTCGTTACAACACTGCGGTGGTGAATGTAAACACCACGGTCATTCACGACACCTACGTGAATCGAACCGTCATCAACAACACAGTGGTGAACCGCACCAGCTTCAACGGCCCGGGAGGAGTAGCGGTTCAACCGAACGTACAGGAGCGGATGGCCATGAACGAGCAGCACTTCCAGCCTACAGCCAATCAGTTCTCCCATCAGCAGACAGCAAGTCAGGACCGCAGCCAGTGGGCCTCAAGCAACGGCGGAAGGCCGGGTACAACTGCGATGAACAGTGTCAACGGGGCCCGTTTCAACCAGCAGGGACGCATTGCGCAGGGCGTAGCCTCCGGTCAGCTCAACGCTCGCGAAACTGGACGTCTTGAGAATCAGGAGGCTCGTACCAATCAAGAAATTCGCCAGGACCGCCAGGCGAATGGTGGCAGACTCTCTTCCCAAGAACGGCAGCAGATACGGCAGCAGCAAAACAGAACCAGCCGCCATATTTATAACCAGAAGCATGATGCTCAGCACGCCCCGCGCTAGCGTCTGCCACTAAGGGTTTGACGGCCACCGAGGTCACGGAAATGGCACGGTTGTGACAGCGCAAGCTGGCACAACCGGACGCCATCCTCCCTCAGCAGGCTGGCAACCTTATCAATGAAACTAGAGACGGATCGAAAGAGACCGACCACACAGCTGGACACGAGCGATGCAAGAGCGGCTCGTGGCCAGCTGCATTTTTTATTTGCCTGCGTCTCCACGACGGTATTCAACGCTGAGGTCGTCGAGTTTCTGTTTTATTTCCGGATCGAGTGAAGCGTCGACTGCCGCGATGGTATCCCCAAGCTGATCCGTATTACTTGCACCCAGGATCACGGAAGTGATCGTGGGATTAGCCAGAATCCACGCAATGGAAACGGTCGCGATGGGCTTACCGACAGACTCGGCAACCGTGCTCACCTTCTTCACCGTTTCAAACTCCTTCTCACGCCAGTAGCGCGCGGAGTACATGGAGCCAGCTGCGAATCGTCCGCTATCGGGAGTCTCTTCGAATTTATAACGGCCGCTCAAGAGGCCGCCAGCCAGCGGATTGTAGGAAAAGACCGCGACGTTTTCTTCCTGCGCGAGCGGAAAGAGTTCACGCTCGACCTCACGGAAGAGCAGGCTATAACGAGGCTGCACCGAAACATAGCGGGCAAGCTTCAAAGCTTCCTGTCGTCCGAGAGACTTCGCAAGGCGATAGGTCAGGAAGTTGGAGACGCCGATGTAGCGGGCCTTGCCTGAACGAACAATCGTATCCATGGCTTCGACCGTCTCGTCGATCGGGGTTGAAAGATCGTCCATGTGGACCGAATAGATGTCGATGTAATCGGTGTTTAGCCGCTGCAGCGAAGCGTCGATCGCGTCGAGAAGATGCTTACGAGATGTGCCCTGATCCCAGGCGGAGGGCCCAATCTTGTGGCCAGCCTTCGTGCTGACAACGAATCGCTCGCGCCTGCCTTTGAGCAAGCGGCCAAGAATTTCCTCAGAACTTCCCGAAGCACCGCCAGGCGGATAGATGTCGGCCGTATCGAGGAAATTGACACCCGCTTCCTCAGCCCTGTCGATCATGCGACCAGCCTCTGCTTCGTCCGTCTTCGCGCCAAATGTTCCGGTCCCGAGACACATGCGGGATACTGTCAGTCCCGTATTTCCAAATCTCTTGAATTCCATCGTTGCTCTCCGTCAGTGATTCTTGCGTTTAAATATAGCGTTCGCTATATTTAAAGAAGTAGATGGCGTTGAGACAAGGTCGATTCAGAAAAACGTCTTCGAAAAGGGGGATCCATGAGCCGCACGCGCGTACTGGATATCGACAAGGCAGTGCATACTGCCATGAACTTGTTCTGGCGCAAGGGCTACGACCAGACCTCGTTGGCGGAGCTCACAGCCGAGATGGGAGTGACGCCCCCCAGCTTCTATTTCGCCTTCGCGAGCAAAGATAACCTCTTCCGGAAGGTTGTCGATTACTACGCTTCTAACTATCTCGCGTTCATGAACGAGGCGCTACTCAAGCCCACAGCAAGAAAGGTTGCCGAGACGATACTTTTCGGCTGCGTGGAGGCGTACACGCGCTCAGGCATGCCGCCGGGCTGCCTGATAGTGAACAACTCGATGCCTTGTGCAGACGATGCCCTTGAAATCCGGAGAGAGCTGTCGCAGGCCAGGGATGTGCGCTTCAAACAGCTGCGCAAACGATTTCGGGATGCGAAGGCCGCAGGTGACTTGCCCATAGATTCCGACCCTGCAGAGCTTGCGCGTTACTTGATGAGTTTGCGCTGGGGTATGGCGATCGAGGCGCAATCGGGAGCAACGCGAAGAGATCTTGAGAAGATTGCAGAGCGTGCCTTGCAGGCCTGGCCTGCTTAAGCGACGTATCGAGTGAGCAATCCCCTGCTCTACCCCGGGAATAATCCTGCGGCCCGATAACTTTCGATGAGACTGTCATAGAGAGAGATATCTGCCCTGCTTCTGGCCACGAGTTGAGCGCCGACAATCCCGGAGTAGATAGCGCGCGCTCTCTTCTCAGCCTCCTTGGGAGTAACGATCTTTGCGGCAATCAGCGTCTTCTTGAGCCACGCTACATTCACATCGGCGAATGCCTGAACCTCTGTCTTCACTTCGTCAGGTATATCGTCGAACTGGGCGGACATGAAGCTGCATAGGCAGATGCGGTTGTCGTTCTCAAGAGCCCAGCGAAAGGTCTCAGGATAACGGCGCAGCGCGTCGATCGGTTTCGCGGAGTTTTGCAGCAGAGATTCCAGACACGCCGCGTCATCCTCCCAGTAGCGCCTCGCCACCGCTTTCGCCAGTTCGGCCTTGCTCGGGAAATAATAGTAGATACTTGCGGCCTTGATGCCGACCTGGGCAGCCAGATCGCGAAAGTTCAAGCCCGCATATCCGTGGGCCTGCGCAACCAGTTTTGCCGCAGCTAGAATGTCTTCGCGAGCATTTCCACTCATAGTCAAGCCTCCAGACTCAGTACAAATTTCTCTGACTTTCTGAATCTACCATGTGGCAGGTAGAATCTCAAACCGTACAACCTGTCAACCGGCAGGTAGAGAGGCGAATATGAATACTGAACTGACCAAGTACGACGCAACGAAGCTTGCTGAACTGATCCGCTCACGCGAGATCTCTCCGGTCGAAGTCATGAAGGCTCACCTGGACCGCATCGAGACGGTGAACCCAAAGGTAAACGCGATTGTTACGATCGCCGGCGATGCCCTGCAGGCCGCCCAGGAAGCGGAGGCAATGTTATGGCGAGGTGAGCCAATCGGGCCGCTGCACGGTGTGCCGTTCACGGCGAAGGATTCGATCGACACGGCGGGGGTGCCGACCCAGCGTGGCACACCCATCTTCAAGGGCCGCACGCCCAACGCCGATGCCACCAGCGTTGCACGTCTGAAGAAAGCTGGAGGCATTCTGCTGGCAAAGACAAATCTTCCCGAGTTCTCTTACGGCATCGAAAGCGACAATCTCCTCACCGGCCGCACGAACAACCCATGGAACCCCGACCTGACTCCGGGAGGTTCCAGCGGCGGTGAATCGGCGGCGATAGCAGCCGGCATGTCTCCGTTAGGTCTCGGCACCGACCTTGCGATCTCTGTGCGTGGCCCTGCTGCCCACACGGGCATCGTGTCACTGAAGGCAACACATGGACGAGTGCCCATGACTGGCATCTGGCCCCGTGAGCCACGCCGCTTCTGGCACGTAGGCCCGATGGCGCGGAGTATCCGCGATCTGTCGCTGGCTTATGCGCAGCTCGCCGGCCCTGACGGGCAGGACGGCTACTCCAGCAGCGCCATTCCTTTTGATAACGGCATCGGCTCCAGCAAGTCTACGCTTCGTGTCGGCTGGCTGGTCGAACCGGGATTTGGGCCAATTGATCCGGAGACAGCTACAACGGTGCAAGCGGCGGCGGAAGCGCTCAAGAATTTCGGACACACAGTCCAGCCTGTACGCATTCCTGCATTGGAGCGCGATTTTGCACTCGATGTCTTCAGCCGCCTGCATGTTCTCGAGATGAAGCCAGGCTTTGTGAAGACGACAGCAGGCCGTCGTAGCGAGGAGATTGGCGACATGGCCAGGTTCATGCTCTCGCTGCCCGACACACCAGCGGCCGACTACATCGATGCAGCGCAGGCTGCGGAGCGCTTGAAGGATAGTTATGCCGAATACTTTCAGAAGTACGACGTACTGCTTACCCCTGTGCTGCCCACTCCCTCCTTCAAGCACGGCCAGCAGGAGTTACAGATCAACGGGCAGACGGTGAACATCATGGGCATCATGTCCGCGACAAGCCCGCTGAACGTGACCGGCCTGCCGGGTGTTTCCATGCGTTTCGGCACAAGCCACGACGGAATGCCGATCGGGGTGCAGATCGTCGGCAGCTGGCAAGCCGAATCCACGATTCTGCACGTGGCTTCGCTTCTCGAAGAAGTAAGTCCTGTACGGAATCTTCATCCGAACCTCTGAGGAATACAGGCGACTTCACCATTAGGGGAAGTAAAACCGCACATCACACAGCGAGATCGGCACCTGCGTTCTCAACTGGTATTCGTTGCTTCACTGCTATCCGTACAGTCAGCGCATGGATGAACTTACGTTCATCCATGCGCTGATCGCCATCGTGAGCCATCACATTAGTTAAATGCGATTTCAGGCATCCCACAGGATGTCGTCTCAGACTTAGAATTCAAGAATTTAGAATTGGCAGGAATCGCACATCGAGATTCAGTCGAGGTCACAGATCACCATGGCCAGCCAAGATCAAACGAACGTCCTTTCTGTACTGGAAGCCAATTGGCAGGCAGAGATGGAAGGCTTCCACACCTACACGGCGCTCTCCCAGGATGAGGCCGATGCGCATCGTCGACATGTATTGCGTGGCCTTGCAATGGCCGAGAAACATCATGCTGACCTATGGGCCTCACGCATAAAAGAACTTGGTGGGACAGAACCGCGATACGATGGCAAGCCCAACGGCCAGGTGGACTCACTCGCGCAGCGTGTGGGAGGCGCCGACCTTGCCTTGCGGAGGCTCGAGATCGATGAAAGCAGAGATATCGCGAAGTACGGCAAACAACTCGAGACGCTTGGCGACCAGCAGAGCATCGCAATTCTGCGGGAGGTGATCGCGGACGAGACCGAACATTACCGAACGCTGGCGGGTCTGATTCGGTCGCGAGGTGCGCTGCCTGCATTACCGGTAGAGCAAGCGCAGGCAGCCCTTGATGAATTGGTTGCGGCTCGAGAGAAAGGCCAGCCGCACGCCGCCGGCTGGGTGGGCGATGCAATCTACGGCATCAACGACGGGCTGGGTTCGATCTTCGGTATCGTCTCGGGCGTGTCGGGCGCGACACTCGGCAACAGTCATTTTGTACTGATTGCCGGCATGGCCGGCATGATCGCCAGCGCGCTCTCGATGGGATCCGGTGCATACCTGGCGGCGAAGAGCGAAAGGGAGATCTACGAGGCCGAGTACGCCCGGGAACGTGAAGCGGTCAACGAGAACGAGGCAGAAGCACGGGAGATACTGACGCTCAGCTACCAGATTCGCGGAATACCGGAAGATGATGCTAAGCGGTTTGTTGAGCATCTCGCCAGGGACCGGCAACAGCTCATCAAGGCGCTCGCCAAGGAACGTCTGGACACGACCGAGGAGGCGCTGAGGAAACCGCTGGTGTCCGCTGTCTCAGGCGCACTATCCACAGCTGCGGGTGCCTTCATCCCCATTGTTCCCTTCTTCTTCATGAATGGGATTCCTGCAGTGATCGTGGCTGCTGTTATTTCACTGGCAGCACACTTCGCGGTCGGAGCCGCGAAATCATTGATCACGATCCGTTCATGGTGGTCCAGCGGATTTGAGATGACCTGGATCGGGGCAGTGGAGGGTGTTGTGACATATCTGATTGGAATCGGACTGGGCAAAATCGGTGGAGGATCGTAAACGTCACGACTGAATCGGCATGTACCCCGATTCAGTCGTTAAGAGCTGGGCTGACTGCCCACAGCGGATGCGATCAGGCCCTGGCAGCAATGACATCGTGAACAGAACCTCCGGATCGCTTCGTTAATGGAATCTCGATGCTCAATCGAATTCCGCCGGAAAGCCTATTGCTCGCGGAAACGGCGCCACCGTGGGCCCGGACTACCGCCTGCACAAAGGCGAGGCCCAGACCGTACCCACGCGAGTCGCGGCCCTTGACTCGTTGCTGGAAGAGCCTGCTTTGCACCGCAATATCGAATCCAGGCCCATTGTCCTCAACCGTCAGAACTGCGACCTTTTCATCGGCATGGAGAGAGATTTGTACATTGCAGCATGGCGGCAAATGCTTTATCTCGTTGTCGAGAAGGTTCGCAAGGACACGGTGGATGAGAGCGGCATCGACAAGCACCTGGCAGCTGTCCAGGATCTTGACGGAAACCTGGATTCCTTTCTCTGCCATGGATGGCTCGTAGAGAGCGATCATGTCCCTCACCAGTTCGTCCAACAGGATCTCCCGTCGGGACAGCCTGAGAGCATCGGCTTTTGCCTCTGCAACATCCAGCGATGCATTGAGAAAATCAGTGAGCCTGTCGAGTTCATCGATTGCGGCGGCGATCGGCTCGATCTGGTCTGCCTTCAGGTCCCTGGATAAACTCACCTCCAGCTTGCCGCGCACAGCGGTAAGTGGACTTCTCAAATCGTGTGCCAGGGCGCCGGTGATCGTGTGCAGTTGGTGGACAGTGTTTTCTATCCGGTCGAGCATGCGGTTCAGAGTTCTGGCGAGATGGCCGACCTCATCTTTGCCCGTAAGGTTCGGCACCCTGCTGGTCAGGTCGGATTCGCCGATATGGGATGCGGCTTCCGTTATCTCTCGAACGTAGCCCAGCATCCTTCTCGTTGTATAAAACACGATGACGAAGCCGAGCAGCACGATGAGCAGCCAGATAAAGACGAAGCGAATCATCATGTCGCGTAATACGCGGAGTTCGTCCTGTTCCGAAAGACCAAGATAGATGTAGCTGCCATCTGCAATGCGGGTTGCGGCTACACGAAAGGGATAGCTCGTCCCTCGTACCTTCACATCCCGGGGAACACCGGCCAGGACTCTTGAAGACCGGATGGCCTCCAGGTGTTTGAGTCCGTCGCCCTCGCCCACCCAGAGCCTCGGTGGACCATCCTCTGCCGCCTGCAGGAAGAAGACCGCGCTATTGTCGACGCCCTGACCCTTCCGCTGATTCGGCACCTCACGACTCGCAAGCTCAGCAACCTCACCGACGACCCGGTCGTAGAGATTGTCCTTTGGAGTGCGCCCTGCGACGTCGCCAAGAACTGCCACTTCGCCCGATAGCCACGCGTCGCTCCGTTGCTGTATCTGGCTGACCATGAACTGCTGCAACATGGCAAAGACGATCAGCGTACCGACCGCGAACGCAAGCGTAGCCCAGAGAGAGATACGCCAGGCAGCACTTCGAGTCACAGGATCAGGCGGCGGTGACGACATATCCGATTCCTCTCAGCGTCTTGATGAGCGGACTCCGGCCTGGCAAATCGACCTTTCCGCGAAGGCGATAGATATGAACGTCCACGACATTCGTATCGGGTTGGAAACGCATGCCCCACACATCTGCCAGAAGCATGGAACGAGTGACTACCTTGCCGGCGTTTCTGCACAGGTACTCGAGCAGGGCAAACTCCTGGGGGCTGAGATTCAGCACATCGCCGGCCCGTGTGGCCCTGCGTTTGAGCAGATCCAATTCCAGGTCGCCCACATGCAGACGCGTCGGATCTTCGGCCACTGATGAGTGACGCCGCAGCAGATTACGCATTCTCGCGAGCAACTCAGCAACTGCAAACGGCTTGGTCAGGTAGTCATCCCCTCCAAGCTCGAGGCCCCTTACCCGCTCATCGACGGATCTCCGCGCCGAGAGTATCAGGACAGGACTTCTTACCCCTGAATGACGAAGCTGAAGGATGAGGTCGATCCCGTCCAGGTCCGGCAGGCCGAGGTCCACGATCATGCCATGGTAAGACCGCTTTGCTGCCAGACTGGAAGCGGTTTGCCCGTCGTCCGCGGCATCCACTTCGTATCCGGCGCCAAGCAGAGCATCGGTGACGAAGCTCTGAATCTCGTGGTCATCCTCTACCAGCAGAATGCGCATAAATCATCGTAAGACATCTGCATAGAGCGTTTGGGCTACTCTAGGCAGCAAAAATGACAATTCGTTCATCCCGTCACAATCACGCAAATGCAGGTGGCGCGGTCGAACTATCCGAACGTACGGCCGGCGGTTTTTGCAGGCCCGTTGCTACCCGGAGAACAAGGGGTTAATTGCCGACGAAGGTATATTGCAGCTGCATTCCCCTGCCGTTCGGTGTCGAAACAGATGAGACCGAGAGACGCTGCCAGGCGCTTGCGGTGGAACGGCGCCCAACCACATATCCGCCAATACCGTAGCCAAGCGCGCTTCCGACAAAGACATCGGTTGGAAAATGTTCCCGGGCAATAACCCTGGACGCAGAGACTGTTGCCGCAAGTGAATAGACCAGGAGTTCCGTCGCGATGCCGTTATACTGCGACGCCACCACATGGGCAAATGACCAAACCAGAATGGAGTGATCGGAAGGCATGGATTGGCCGTCTGGCCACGTCTTGAATCCGTGGGGCCAGAAGCGCCCTGTGCCGTCGCCCTGCATTGGATCCTGGCGATTGATGGCGTACTCCAGCCCTTTGTTCAGAATAATTGAGTCCGCCATTGCCTCTCCAGCAAGAACAGCAGTCTCCTGGAGATGAGCGTTATGAGTTACACGGCCAGTAACGTAGCCAGTAAAGATCGCAGCAGTTGGGCCATAGATGCCGCCATAATCCGAGATGCGCCGAAACTGGCGTTCCCGGTTTGGATCAACCCCAAGGGCCTGAATCGCTTCGGCATCCTTATCGATGCCCACGCCCGTAGCTATGCCAAAAGGGGCGATCCATAAAAGGCTGCTGGCACGGAGGTGAAAGGGAGCGGTAACGATGCCCGCCTCGTCCTGTGCCACGTGCAGGGCACATATCTGCAACGAAGAAATGTCACAGCTCTTCTCCGCGGGGACCTGGGCAATGCCACTAAGCCGAAAAACCACTAGCAGCAGGCCGATGAATAAAGTGCGCATGGGGAAAGACTTGTACACTGGCTTGCACATTCCGGGCCGCCATCCTCGCCGCATCAATGGATAACCCGTAACGTTCAACGCTGGGAGCAAGAATCAGGAACGATCAACGGCCGGTACGTCTGCCGATGAGTCGCCTCTCTCCCAAGTTATCCTCAGTTCCGGACCGTCAACATGACAATCTGTTCAGGGACACATAGCTGACTACACCCCGGCATTCATTCTCTCCAGGTTTCTTACGTCGATTTCTCAGCCTTCTCCAACGTGTCCGCATCCTGCGACAATTCGGCTTCGAGATCTCCATCGAATGAGCGATATGAATTGTAACGATCATGCATCACTTCCGACAGAGAACACAGCGCCCGCTCGAGTACGATCTCGAGTTGCCGGGGAGGTCTGGAGCCCAGTCCGAAGTTCTGAGAACCACGGAGTACCTGGGACAGGTCGTGATAAATCCCCTCCAGACGTCTATCGCTGATGCTCATAAGCAATCCCTTTGCGATCGCACATGCAGACGGATCTGGGTGTTTCCCTCAACGAACCTCTTGCGGGTGCAGCCGCTTCGAGTGCGGCACTGCCAACACCGGACACTCTGCTTCTCGAACGCATTGGCTGATAGCTCCGACCACATACGGGTTCGAGCTGTGATGCTCTATGCCGAAGACAATCAGGTCTGACTGGTGATCTTTAGCGCATTGGAGAATCTCGTGTCCCATTTCGCCGGTTCGCATCTGCCAATGGCTGCCCACCCCGGCGATCGACGCCTGTTCCTGAAGGCTTCTCGTTCTCTCATCCACTTCCTGGCTGGATAAGACCATCGAACCGGAACTCCCAGGCTCGGTAACATGTACGATCTCAACCTGCGCCTTCACGCGGAGCGCCAGATCAGAGGCAAGCTGAAGTGCTCTATCGTTCGCTCCTGAGAGGCTGGATGCGAACAGGATGTTGCGGATCAAGCGAACCTTATTCACTGTTGAAACGAGTTCGGGGCCGATCATAAGAGTTGCGCAGGAGAGACTCCGCAATAAAAACTCCGCTGTCGATCCAAGCTTTTTCGCGTCGCCTGCTCGATGGCCGAATGCCCCCATAAAGAGAATGTCCGGATGGAGTTCAGCAGCCGCCTCGAACAATACATCCGCCGTACCGCCAATCCGGCAGATGCACTTCGCCTGCTGGGAATAGTGGCGCACTCTCGCTGAGATCGCCTGCAGATCGATCTCGGCCTGGTGATGCTCGCGCTTCAGAAACGCGATATCGTCATTCCCGCCAAACGTGCTCGGCGATATCGCATAGATCACACTGATCTCGGCACTGTACAGCCCCGCAAAGTACATCGCATATTCAAGTGCTGCCTCTGCGAATAGAGAGAAATCGTAGGCGACCATCAGCGTCTTGACCTTCACAGCGGTTCCCTGCTCTGTCATCGTTTCGGTAGACATATGTACACCCCTGCGGGCATAGCCTCGCAGGTCTTCCAGGTGCGCACAGTGACTTGAATCACAGAGCGTCTTGCGAGGCAAGCGTCTGCTGCCCGCGGGTATAACTGCCTTCAAACGAGGAGCATCCACGCCTGCCATCTCCCCATTTCAACGAAAAATGCGGGTCGCTCAATCCGGCGAATGTCCTGAACCGTGGCGAATTTTCCCGTTCCTGTTCACAGTCATTCGGGATCCGACTGTGATTGAAATCACAATCGTGACGGTCATCCGGCACAGATAAGTCACCCGTCCTTCTGCCAATCTGTATGCCACACGGAGGAAAGATATGCCGTCACATCGGATTGAAGAACAAGCCCTCAAGCGCTACGTCCATCCGGAGAAGATTCTGGTTGCGACAGATCTGACAGGTGAAGAGTCGGTGATTCCTTATGCAATTGCGCAGGCACGTGCAAGCAGCTCCGAGCTGGTGCTCGTTCACGCGCTCGAGCCGATCGAGACGAGTGAAAGCCCATATCAGCTCCTAACCCCGCAGGAACAACGAGCCTACCGGCAGCAGACTATACACGACCTCGAAGGGTTGAAGAACAGGCTTGAAGCGCAGGGCCTTCGTTGCTCGGTCCGGGCCATTTCAGGAAGCGCACTCAACGTCATCCAGGAAGCCGTCGCTACCGAGCATTCCACCCGTGTTATCGCGGCGACTCATGGGAGAAAGCACCTTCGCGAGTTGATTCTCGGATCCGTTGCAAAACAACTTATGGCAACGCTTCCCGTTCCGCTCTTCCTGGTGGGGCCTCGTGGTGAAGCCGAGAACCTCAGGCCCATTCAGCGGATACTATGCCCGGTGTCGCTGGAGGGAGATTATCAGGACATCGCCCGATTCGCCTTCCTGCTTGCCAGGGAGAATCATGCGCACATCACGCTGATGCATGTTCTCGAGGAGGAAGCAAGCGGAGAGATGAGCGCTCCCCGCACGCTGGCCTGGGGCAGGCACGCCCTTCAAACCGTGGCAAACGAGAACGGCCACCTGAAAGAACAGCTCTCTATCAAGGTCGCGTCCGGCCCTGCGCTCAAGGCGATCCTGAATCTCGCAGAGAAGAGCAAGGCCGACGTGATCGTGATGGGCAACCGGGAACCGTTCCCAACCTCGCGGGTCAGAAACTGTCTCGCCTATAAAGTTGCGGCTTCGGCGCCATGCCCCGTGTTCAGTTGCCGGTTTGACCTGGCGATGCCCGGACGGGCAGATGTGCGACATGAGCCCGTTCACGCGTGATTGGAGGATTCACGATGCTTCGTTGTGCAAATGCCAGCTGCGCGCGGGAGCAACTGTACCTGCGAAACGGACGGCTCTATCTGGTAGATCGCCCCAACCGATTCACGTCCGGACAGGATCGCCAGGTCATATGGCTATGCGAGGACTGTTGCAATTGCTTCCAGGTCGATGGCTGGCGCAAACCCGGTGAGCAGATGAAGAACATGAACGCGATGAGCAGTGAACCCGCCGTTACATCGTGGCGTTACCTCGAAGCTTCTTGAGCTCGCGCCGCTTTCAGGAAAACTCAAACCGCCTTTTTTAGGAGATCACATGAACGCCACCGTAACACCGTCATTACGCTTCAGAGAGATTCTGGTAGCCACAGACTTCAGCGATCTTTCACGGGAAGCTCTCCAGCTATCGAAATCGATTGCGCGCAGATTTCATTCAGGAATCATGGCTGTCCATGTATCGGAGCCTATGAATCCGATCACCGTTCCGGAGGGCCAATGGTTTTATAGCGAAGAGGACCTGCATATCGCCGAGAAGACCATGGAAGAGCTGCGCGAAAGCCTGAGCGCGGAGGGATTTCCCACGCAGGTGTCCTGTCCGGTCGGTCCCGTCGCGCGGGAGATAGAACGTACGGCCAGAAACTGCAAAGCCGATCTGTTAGTCCTCGGCACGCATGCGTGGAGAGGCGCCAAGCGATGGCTATTCGGATCGGTCGCGGAATCTGTCGCTCACAACCTGAATCTTCCGCTCCTCCTGATCGGGCCTCATGCAGCCGAGCGTTCGTTCGGAGAATCCTGGAAGGTGAAGAGGGTCCTTTGTGCTTCGCCGATGGACGCCGAAGGGAAAGCCGTCGCACTCTATGCCAACGCACTGGCACAGGAGATGGGTGCGCAGTGGCAGATGGCGTGCGATTACCTGAGCAAGGATCCTGGATGCGCCGACTGGGAGAGCTTCTACGAAGACCTTGAACATGATCTTGCCGCAGGCGATGAGGCAGATGGCTCGATACAGACCGTACTGCTCACAAAGCCATACCCGGAGCAGCTTGCGGAACTGGCTCGTCTTCGCAGCGCAGATCTGATTGTCGTCGGACACAGCCAGCAATTCATGGACTGGTCCATGATCCGATCCGGCACCCTGCCCCACCTTCTGGCGCACGCATCGTGTCCGGTACTGGTCGTCCCGACTCATCAGCAAAAGAAAGGATGAGCATCCTCTTTCGCTATCTGCCTCCTCACGTTTTGCCGGACGGCGCCCGCCAAAACGTGAGGAGAAGATGCTTCACCCTTCTTTGCATGACGGGCCACCACTGAACCAGTTGTTCGATGTGACCCAGATCACAAACCGTATGCCCCCAGGGGCATACGATGTTCACGCCGGCTTCGCAGCGTACAGCTCAGAAGCATGACCACTGGAGCAACATATGGCGAATACGGTCAGTTCGACAATCAATTCAACTTCAGCTTGTGCTACATCCCTGAATGAAGGCAATAAGCCAGCTACCGCCCCCGTCCTTTTCTTAGGAGACTTCTCGGATCCGGATTCGTATCCCGTTCGATACGCCATGGCGCTCGGCCGGACAATGAAGACTACCGTTGAATTTGAATACCTCCCGGATGCGGCTGCCTGTCTGCCTGGACGATTGGATCGCGGCGGTCTCAGCAAACACTCGGACATGCCCCTGGCGCGGGTATATGACAACCTTCAACTGGACGACCTGATGCATTCTCTTGAACTGGTCGTCGCGAAGTTCCGGCCTGCAATACTGGTGCTGGGAACCAGCAGCGACACCGGCACCGCGCGCGTTGTGCTCGCTAGTTTTGCCCGCAAGGTCGCCTTGAAGACCGGTTTTCCAACCTTGCTCGTCGGACCCAGCAACGAACTCGTATTGAAACGGGCCGGGCGGTGGGAGAAGATACTCGCTGCCACGGACTTCACTCCCCAGGCTACCGAAGGGCTTCTTCGCGCTCACGAGCTGGCTGGAGCGCATTTGATCGCTCTCCACTGTGTACCGAAGACCGAAAAAAACGAGGCGCACCGCTTGCTCGAGCGCCTCAGAATGCTGGCGCCATTCAACGAATCTCACACCGTGCCGGTACAACATTTTGTCCCAACAGGAAACGCCGCGGAGCAAATCGTATCCGTGGCGAAGCAGACGAAACCTGACCTGATCGTCCTTGGTTCTCCAATTTCAAGCCGGGAAAACACCACGGACGGCGAAAGCGTGATCTGCAGCGTGGTGAAGGAAGTGCAGTGTCCAGTCCTGCTTATGTCGCCACAGGCATGGACACCAGCCGGAACAGAGGCCGCGGAGGCAAGCCTATGAGACGCGATCGCCTATTCAATATCGGCGCTCTGACTACCTGCGGCCTCGTTTCCGTCGGCCTGGGCTTCACGCTCTACCAGTTTCGCGACATTCCGCAAAACATCATCTTTGAGGTTCTCTTTGTCGGCATGGCCATAGAGGTCGGCTTTGCCGGCCTGCTGCTGGCGGCCATCGTCGATGCCCTTCTGCTTCTTTCAAGTCGCGGCAAGACCGTCTATCAAAGTGCTTCGGTGGCCCTGGCAGCCGCTTTCTTTTCCGGCGCGGCCATTGCAATCTTCATTCGCCCTGAGACTTCACTCACGCTGCTCCTCTGGTTGTCAGCCACGTATGCAGCCATTCGCGCTGCATTTAATCTGACGTTTGCGTTCCGGCGCTCCTCTTACGCGCGAGAGAGAATCTCCGCCCTGCTCTTCGGAATAATCTCCCTGATCTTTGCTCCCTTACTCGTAATCTCAACGAGGCTGGAGGTTGAAGACAAGATCGTATCGCTCGCCACCTATGTGACCTTCCTCGGTATTAAGCTGCTCTACTATGCGTGGACGATCTGGAAGATTTCGAGGCAGGAAAGACCGTACCCCTCCGGCGCGCTGAAGACAGACCGCACGCGAACGGCGTGAAGCAGATCGGCTTGGTCCGCTGCTGCAACGCGTGACACGCTCCGCCGGCGTATCTATCGAGACATCGGCGCGCGAGCCTCGTCACGAAATAAACTTCGCTCTTCGACTGTCCCTGTGGGCTTCCGCCCTGCAGCACACCTGCAAGCACCTGCGTCATCCGGTGATTTAAAGTGCCATGGACGCGGTCACAATACTTGCTCATGCGTATTCACCAATCGTCCGAGTGTTGGCCTCGAGGCGCGCTTTCCGTTGACCGGATGAGTTCCGGGAGCGGCCGGTGTCATCACCGTTTCTCAGGGCTGGTGTATATCTAGAGGGTCAGGGGACCACATGAGAACCGAAACGCTCTTCAGTAGAGCCGCGAATGCGGCCGCGCTCTCTTTCTTTAGCTCCTTTCTACTGATACACGCCCAGACCCCGCGCCCGCAGACTCCGCAAGCGCAGCCTGGCAACGCTCCGGGCTTTAACGTCGGCGCTCCGAAAGAAGACATTCTCGACAACACCAGGAGTACCAGCGCCTCATCGGGCATTCAGTCGCAGGTCGACAGCCCGACGCGCACCGTGGGCCCTCAGCGTGATGGCTCCATCGTTGTCTCCGACAACCAGGTGCTTACCCCCGCCGGCCGCCTCATCGAACTCGGCGCTCCCGTGCGCGCAAAAGCCATCGTGCTTAACCCCGCCAGGAACTCGCATACTGCCGCGGTCCTGCTCATGGGAGCGCCGCAGCCCATTATCGTTTTCGACACGCAGAGCGGACAGGTCCTACAGCGCTACACTCCCGACGGAGCCCCGAACGCTTCTATCAAAGATCGCAGTGCAGGCTCCTTCGCCGGTATCATTTACTCTCCCGACGGCTCAAAGCTCCTCTTCAGCCAGGACAACAACTACATCTCCGTCGCCAATGTAGACCCAAATACCGGTCTTCTCAGCCATGAGCAGCGCGTCGCACTGCCACCGCCTCCCGCAGACGGCCGCCAGTACCATAACGCGAAGGCCATCAACCCCGGAGGCATCGGCTTCTCAGCCGATGGCAAACGCGCTTATGTCGCTCTCAACGCCGCCAACACGCTTGGCGTCATCGACCTCACTACCTCTCCCGCAAAGCTCACTTTACAGATCCCGGTAGGCAACGCGCCTAATAGCGTGGTCACTCATGGCGGCTTTGCCTACATCAGCAACGAGGGCGGCCGCACTGCCACCAAAGACGACTTCACCAACAACTCTGACGGCACACCCATCGTCGTCGATCGCACCGATGCCTACACACTCACAGGCACCGTCTCTGTCGTTGACCTCGCTACGGGTAAGCTGAAAACCACCATCGGCGTCGGCCTCCATCCCGCAGGCATGACCATCGTTGGTTCGCGGCTCTTCGTAGCCAACTCCTACAGCGACAGCCTCTCCATCATCGATCTCGACACCAACAAGGTGACTCGCACCATAAATCTCAGCGTGCCCATTGCAGGCGGTACCTTCGGCTCAGGTCCCAATGGTGTCGCCGTTACGGAGCGCGGCACAGCCTACGTAACGCTCGGCCAGGCCAACGCCGTCGCCGTCGTCGATCTTCAGGGCCGCGATGCCAATCCTGTTATCGGCTACATCCCCACCGGTTACTTCCCCACATCCATCGACTACGACAGTGCTCACAGGCAGCTCGTCATCGCCGACGACAAGGGGATTGGCTCACGCGGCACCACCAAGACGACCCCGAGCGGCATCGTCTCCTACAATACCCACGCCGACATGGGCGTCGTGAATCTCATCCCCGAGCCAAATGCCTCCGCCCTGGCAACCTTCAGCAAGCAGGTCTTCCAGAACGACCAGTGGAACCTCAGTACCAACATTGAAGTCGGCAAGCAGTTCATCGATCCACATGCAAAGCCCGTCGCTATCCCGAAACACATCGGAGAGCCCTCGCTCATTAAGCATGTCTTTCTGATCATCAAAGAGAACCGCACTTACGACCAGATGCTCGGCGATGTCGCCTGGGGCAACGGCGCAAAGGAGCTTGCCGTCTTCGCACCCGCCGTGCCCAATCAGCATGCTTTCGTCACGCGCTTCCCTCTGCTCGATAACGTCTACGCACCCAGCCGCCAGTCTGCCGATGGCCATCCCTGGATCGGCATGTCCGGCTCCTTCTATTCCAACGACATTCTCTCCCCCGACTGGATTCGCTCCTATCCGGGCGGCGAGGCTGAAGATGCCCTCACCAACACGCCGCAGGGCTTTCTCTGGACCGAAGTCGCAGCCATGGGCATGACCGCGCGCCTCTACGGTGAGTGGAGCAGCGGCACCACCATTGCTCGAAGCCCGGATGGCTCCGCCTATACCTGGACGGACTTCTACAAAACATCGCTCTGTAAAGAGGGCAAGGCGCCTGCTACAGATTGCATCGTTCCCGATGACGCCATCCATGTCACCTCCGCCATTCCATCCGCGGCAAAGATCATGGATCCGCACTTCCCGCCGTTCAACCTCGATATCCCAGATCAGTACCGCGCCGACTATTGGATCAAGGAATTCAAAAGCATGGACGCCTCCGGCCAGGTGCCCAATCTCACCATCCTCTGGCTGCCGGACGACCACACCGCAGGCATGTCCAAGGGCCATCCCTATCCAATCAACTACCAGGCCGACAACGATCTTGCACTCGGCCGCATGGTTGAAGCGATCAGCCATAGCAAGGTCTGGGACACCTCCGCCATCTTCGTCGAAGAAGACGACTCGCAGGCAGGTACCGATCACGTAGACGGCCATCGTCAGCCCATCTTCGTCATCAGCCCTTACACCGTTGCCCCGCAGGCGCCCGGCCAGGGCAAGGCGATCCACACCACCTATACAGCTGAAAACATCAATCGAACCATCGAAAATATTCTCGGCGCCAAGCCTCTCACGCAATTCGATCTGGTCGCGTCGCCCATGTTCGACGCCTTTCAGAACAAGCCCGACCTCACACCTTATAACTGCGTACCCGCAACCATCGCTCTCGATCAAGGACCGGACCTGCCTGCGGGCAAGACCATTTCCTACACTCCCACCGAAAAAGAATGGCTGAAAGCTACCGCGAAAGTGATGAAGGGTAAGTACGACAAGGCCGATGCCGTCGATCCTAACTTTCTAAACCACGTGATCTGGTACTCCACTACCGATTGGCTTCGCCCCTATCCAGGTGAAGACAAGGTCCAGGCACCTGCTCCACTGGTTAAAGCAGCCATGAAATATGGCGGCGATGGAGATGACGACTAACACTTACGCATGGCTTTGCGTGGCCCACAAGCGAGCGGGGCACCCACTCCCCGGCTGATTCCGCGTCGAGTAATACTTTGGCGATTGTGCCTTGAAGGAACCAGCTGGCACGGCTCGACACCAAGGCCCTTGCTCAAGAGTTGGCGAAGGGCCTGCGGAGCCGAAGACGATGAGTACGGAGCAACTCGTCGCTCGACCGCCCTTGTCTTCTCAGGCGGAAACCGGGATCTGAATCGTCACCTGTGTGCCCTGCCCTGGCCGGCTTGCAATCTCTACCGCCCCGCCATGAAGTACAGCAATACTTCTGACAATCGCCAGACCAAGCCCCGTGCCTCCGGAGTTGTGAGAGCGCGATGAGTCGACGCGGAAGAATCGGTCAAATACCTTCGGCAGCGCCTCTGCGGGGATACCTACGCCGGTGTCAGTGACCTCAATTCGTAACGTCGACGGATCTATATCGGTACTCAGCATTACGGTTCCACCGGGCGGAGTGTGCGCCAGGGCATTGGCCACAAGGTTGTTTATAGCCCTTTGCATAAGCGACCGATCCAGACGCGCGACGATCGGCCCAGCCAGGTTGGTCGACAAGCTGATTTCGCCTTCAGCGGCCGAAGCTTCGTAATACTCCCGGACAGTGCTGAGTAATGCGCCCACATCCACCTGCTCCTGGCGCAGGTGTAAGAGCGGGCTTTCCGCCCGGGCAAGAAAGAGCAGATCACCAATCAAATCCGATAGCCGCTCAGACTCTTCGAGACAAGATTCAATGACGGCGCGGTATTCGCCCGATGTACGTTCACGCGCGAGCGCGACTTCTGCCTCACCGCGAATGTTATTGACCGGCGTGCGCAGGTCGTGGGCTATGTCGGTGGAGAACTTAGCGATCTGCTCGAAAGATTCTTCCAACCGGTCCAGCATTTGGTTGAAGGTGTTGGCCAGCACCGCAAGCTCGAACGGATAACCATCCGGCAGGATGCGCTCTCGCAAATTTGTGGAACTGATGTGCCGGGCCGTCGTCGCGACTTCTTCCACCGGACGGATGCCATGTCGTGCAATCTGATATCCGACCCACGGAAAGATGATGGAACTTGCGAACAGAATGGACCAGAACCAGAAGCGGTAGCGCGCGAGCAACTCCTCTTTCTGTGAGACATCGACGGCGATTTCCAACTGATCCGTGGAACGCGGCGGAGAGCCTACCTGCGCGGAAGTGCTGATGATGCGGAAAGAACGGCCATCTTTCCCCTTCAGGCGCATGGGACGGTCAGGACGATTCCGCGTTTGCGCAGTGAGTTGCGAGAGATCCAGCTGGCTGGCCATGCCTGGCGTCATAAGCAGCTGTTTGCCGTGAGCATCGAGAACACGGATATAGAACTGCTCATATCGTCGCGCGGCTGACTCCAGTTCTACCTCTTCATGCAAGCCATCCTCGTCGTCAGGCCTCTCAAGCAGCAAAGTGCGCAGTACATGCACCTTGTCTGCAAGAAATAAAGCGGTGCTCTTCTCCAGCTCGTTTGCCAATACGAGATAGAGGCTCGCGGTTGCGAACACCACAAGGAGCAGCCCTGCCAGCGCATAACCGGCTGTCAGCCTGAAGGCCAGCGTGCGCCAGAGCCGGGAAATGGGCGCAAGGCTAGTGGTCGGATTCCATGACATAGCCCGCACCCCGGACAGTGTGTATTAACTTAAGCGGAAAAGGGTCGTCGACCTTACCACGCAGCCGGCGCACATTGACGTCAACGACATTGGTGCCGCTGTCGAAGTTCATATCCCATACGGCTTCGGCAATTAGCGTTCGCGAAAGCACCTCGCCGGTGCGCCGCGCCAGGAGCGATAAGAGAAGAAATTCTTTTGCGGTCAGATCCAGTCGCTGCCCGGCTCGCGTGGCACGCTGGCGCAGAAGGTCGATCTCCAGATCGGCGAGGCAGATTTTCTCCTGGGTTCGTGGCGGACCGCGGCGCAGAAGCGAACGCACCCTGGCCAGCAGCTCTGAAAAAGCGAAGGGCTTCACCAGGTAATCGTCCGCACCCAGCTCGAAGCCCTGCACACGCTCGTGGATGGCGTCTCGAGCGGTCAAGAACAATACCAGGACCGATCCGCGTGCCTCGCGCAGCCGCGTGAGTATCTGCCATCCATCCATGCCGGGCAGCATCACGTCCAGGATGATGAGGTCGAACTGCGACTCTTGTGCAAGGTGCAGTCCATCCAGCCCATTCGCGGCAATGTCGACGACAAAGCCCGCCTCTCCCAGCCCTTTCTTGAGGAATCTTGCCGTCTTGGCCTCATCTTCAATTACGAGGATTCTCATGATCTGCCAGTCCTGGATCCGTTCAGCCCTAGAACTCCAACCGCACTGCAAATTGCATTTCGCGCGGAGTTCCGGAGCCGACCGGAGTGATCGGCGATACGATGCTCGTATTCACCGTGTTGATAATGCTTCCGAATCCGTTGAGGTTCGATGGGTTGAAGGTCGCTTGCGGCTGACCCAGTTGCGGGTGGTTGAAGATGTTGTAGAACTCAGACCTGAACTCCGCATGCAGGCGGTCTGAAAATGCAATGGTCTTGCTGGCGCCGGTATCTATCTGCCATGTTCCCGGGCCGCGTACCAGGTTCCGCGGCGCGTCTCCGAACTCTCCATGTGGAAGCGTGAAGGCCGCGGGATTGATCCACTGCGAAATTCTTCTACCACCCGGCGGTGTGAGAGATACTCCCGGAATCCGGTCTGGCCGCTGTGTACCTGTGTTTCCATCGGGCGCGGTGTAGCTGCTGGGCAGCAGAATGTTCACCGGGAAGCCGGTGCGAGCGAGAGCAGTCGTTGTAAGCTTCCAGTTCCCTGCGATCGCGTTCGCAATGCTATTCCGGTTTAGCCATGGCTTGCCCCGGCCGAAGGGCATTTCGTAGACTGCGTTTCCATTGATCACGTGGCGGGCGTCCCAGGCTCCGCTGGCCCAGTCGCATGCGGGACACCTTGCATTCTGTGGCGAAAGATTGTCGCCGTCCCCGCTCCCGTTGGATCCGTTGTCCAGCTCGTGGGTGTACGCGTAATTCATCGCAACCAGCAGCCCGTTAGAGAACGGCCGCCTCAGCGACACCGACAGGCCGTTATAGGAGCTTGCACCGATCGAACCGCGCCAGCCAATAGCGGGAGCAAAGGCTGGATATTGCGCCAGGCCAGTTGCCGGATCGATCAGGTTGACTACATTGGTCTCCAGCAGATGAACGCCGTGGCTACCCAGGTACGAGATGCTGGTTACGAAGTTTGCAGGCAACTGCTGCTGCACTGAGAGGTTCCACTGCTCGACATAGGAATCCTTGCGATTTCGCTGCTCGGCATTCGGAGAGATCGTTCCCGCTCCAGTGAAATATGAGTCGACGGGATAAGTCACATCTTTCACCGAGTAAGACGGAACCTCGTTCTTTGCAGGCAGATTCTGATCGTCGAGCTGGCCATCCTCGTGATAAATCCCGAAGCCCAGGTGAAAGATCGTCTTCCCGCTACTCGACGGCGAATAGGATAGTGCAACCCTCGGATCGAGGTCGCCGTAGTTCTGCTGACCGAAGCTCGCGCCGACTCCACAGAAGCCCTGGGGTCCGCAGGTATCGAAATCGAACGGATTCGCTTTGCCATGCGCTTCCGTGAAGATCTGAAAGACCGTGTATCGCAGCCCCAGGTTAAGCGTGAAGCCGGGCCGCAACTTGAACTCGTCCTGGGCGTAGCCGATGATCCAGTTCTTGCGCAGGTCGTTTACAGGCAGAGCCCCGGTGAGGGTGGCCCGGTTAACCTGGTTCGCAGCCATCTGATCCAGGGTGGAGAAGGTGACCTTACCGTGCTCTCCATAATTCTGATTCAACTGGATGTGACGAACCTCGACGCCGGCCTTGAAGGTCTGCCGGCTGTGAACCCAGGTCAGGTTGTCGATCCACGAAAAGGCGTTGCCGACATAAATGCTGTTGTAGTCATAGTTCTGCGTGATCAATCCTGGGCCAGGACCCGTGGCAACCGCAATCTGATAGACCGAGCCTGTGAGGCTTGAATTGTATGTATTAGAGGTCGAACGGTTGAAGCCGAACTTTACTTCGTTCACGAGACCGGGGTTGAAGACTTCCAGCAGCTCAAGCGCTCCGTTGATCGGTGTCGTCACTCTCTGCTGCAGGTCGGTCGCGGCTGCTGCGAATGGCTGCGTATCGACAGACCTGTCGTAGTTGAAGCGCATGAAGGCGGTTGTCCGGGATGTGAAGTGCTGGTCGAGACGCATCATGACCGAACTCTCGTTGACCACCTGCGTGCAGGAACAGGTAAGCAGGTCATAGTCCGCGTAATTCGGATCGCCCGGATCGTTCGCAGGCGTATAAGGCGTCAGGATGGTTTTGGGACCGGCACCCGGATAAGCTTGCAAGAGCGGATAAACAGGAGATGAGGTCGGCACTGTTGCCTTGAAAGCCGCACTCGGTACATCGCCGCTTATCGGGTAGCCCCAAACCTGCCGATAGGCTTCAGAAGCGATATAGAAAAATGTCTTATCGCGTATGACAGGACCACCTAACGAGCCCCCAAATTGATTCAGGCGGAGTGGTTGCTGCGATTGACCATTGGAAGCCCACGATGGCTCGGGCGCGTCAAAAGCGTCGTTCCGCAGAAACTCGAATAGCCGGCCATGAAAGCGATTTGTACCAGCAATCGAAGAGACCGCCAGTTGCGCTCCGCCGGTCGCGCCCACTTCAGCGGAAGACTGCAGCGTGTCGACGCGGAATTCCTGGATTGCATCGAGTGGGATCGAAAGACGCGCCCAGGCTCGCTGCGTCTGATTCACGATGTTGGTGGCATCGACGCCGTCGTAGGTAAAGTTGCTGTCGTCGAGGCCCCTGCCTGCAAAGCGTATGGAGCGCTGGTTGCTCCCGCCAGTATCGATGGCGCCGGAAACGAAAGCTGTCAGTGCTGCCCAGTTACGCCCGTTTAGAGGGAGTTCATCGGCCTGCGTTCTCTCTATAAGACCCGTCACTGCGCTGTTGTTGCCATCCATCAGCTCTGAGCTGGTGGAGACATTCACCCGCTCTTCACCTCCTGCTACCTGCAGCGTCGCATTGAGCGTTCGTGTCTGCCCTATTGCCTGTTCTGAGCCTGCGAAGGTGAGGGTTTTGAAGCCGGGGTGCTCGAACGTCACAGTGTAGTTGCCGACTGGAAGCTCGGGAAGCTCGAATCTGCCGTCGGGATAAGAGAACGCCTCGCGCCGCAACTGCGTTGAGTTCTCAGTGGCAACAATGTGAGTCTGACCCAGCACACGGCCGGACTGGTCCATCACTGTGCCTGTTAAGGCGCTGCGATCCACCTGGGAAAAACATCTTGATTGCGAGAGGAAGAGCAACATCGCCGCGATGACAGGTGCACTGAAAGCAGTGGAGAAGCGAAATCTTTGCATAACGGACCTCGGGGAAAGGTAGAGCAAGTATGTGACAGGCAACTGTCACTCGTATCCCCAGGCTCCCTCAGCGGACCGTCAAAACTGGATGATTTCTGGGACGTTCATAGATTGCGATTTCGTAATCTACGGCATGAGGGGTCAAGGGGTCGTTACAAATGGCAATCGCAATTGTTAATAAATGATTGGAATTTTATGTTGCTGGATCGCCTTCCCTAAGTTCTTCAATATCGCAAAAAAAGATGACAAAAATGTAATCTTTGCGTCACCTCTGTGTTCTGACCGCAGTTCTACTCTCCCGTTGTGCGCGATTCGTTGGCGCCATTCAGCAGATTTCCCCCTTCCGCTCACACTTCTGCTGACCGCGATGTGCGGGTATCTCTTATCCGATAAGCACGCCAAACCTTGGCGACGAACGAGCAAGCCTGAAGGAGAGATTTCGATGTCTCAAGCCAGTGGTCATCAGGACTCAAAACGCAGACCTGAAGTTGGGTCAGGCATACGACGCCTGACCGTATTAAGCGGCCTGCTATGCGTTGGATTGAGCGGATTCGCTCAGTCCGTGCCGTTTCCAACCTATACCGTAGGACCCCAGCCAGACGGCTCGTATGTTGTCAGTGACGGCACGATCATCACGCCAGCCGGAACACAGGTAGACCTAGGCATCAGGGTTCGCGCCAAAGCCGTTGCACTAAATCCCACCGGCAATCACACCGCTGCGGTTCTCACCATGGGAACCTCGGCAAGCGATGGCAACGGCGCGGTCGAAATATTCAACACGAAGACCGGCGCCGTCCTTCAAAGCTACAACAGCGTCGGCGGCACGGATTCGAGCGGCAGCCACAACGGTATCTCGTACACGCCGGACGGCAAGTATCTCCTGTTCAGCCAGGACAGCAGCTACGTCGCCATAGCCAAGGTCGCTGCTGATGGCAAACTCTCAGACTATGCCCACGTCAGCGTTCCCATTAATGGCAGCCTCTATCAAATCGATGGAACTCCGTTCGATTATCAGTTGAGCGGCATCAAATGCTATCCGGACTCCTCTCCGGGAACTGACGGCAGCTATGCCCACCAGTGCGGGCACACGGTTGGAACAAACTCTACCTCGTACCCTCTGGGCCTCGCCGTCTCTCCGGATGGGAAGACTGCATATTCGGTTCTCGACGTAAACGACACCCTGACCAAGATCGATCTCACCAGTTCCAAGCCGATGGAAGGCGCGCAGATCCGCGTCGGCAATGTTCCTCACAGCGTCGTGATTTCAAGCGACGGGCGGACCGCCTACGTCTCCAATGAAGCCGGCCGTCTGACCACGAAAAACGACAGGCGGCTCTACTCGGATGGCACACCGGTTGCGACGGACGACCTGACAGGCGCTACAACAACAGGCACGGTTTCAGTCGTCGACCTGTCGAGCTTCAGGGTCGTCAAGACAATCAACACCGGCCTGCATCCTACCGGAATGGCGTTCTGGGGCCGCAACCTGCTGGTCGCTAACGCCTATGACGACACGATCTCTGTGATCGACACTGGCTCTGACGAAGTGGTTCGCACCATCAACCTCGCCCTGCCGATCAAGGTTCCCGGCGAGAAGAAAGCCGTCTACGGCGCCGGGCCAAACTCGATTGCCGTCGACACAAATCACGACATCGCCTATGTTGCCCTGTACAACGCCAATGCAGTGGCCGTGGTCGATCTCAACAGCGTGCCGAGGGATGCCGTCCTGGGCCTCATCCCGACGGCCTATGCTCCAAGCTCGATTGTGCTCGATCAGAAGGACAGAACACTGATTGTTGCCAACGACAAAGGTGTCGGCAGCAAGGGTATTCCTCCTCAAAACTCGTTCGGAACAGCTCACGGCGTTACGAGCTATAACACCCATCAGGATCTCGGCACGGTAAGTATCATTCCGCTGCCAGACGTCTATCAGCTGGCCGACTGGACCAATCAGGTCTACCTGAATAACCACTGGGATCTGAAGAGAAACATTCGCAGCGCCGGTGGTGGCGATCCCAACGTAAGAGCCACCGTTCTTCCGAAGAAGATCGGCGATCCCTCACTAATCAAGCATGTATTCCTGATCATTCGCGAGAATCGCACCTACGACCAGATATTAGGCGATGTGGACGGTGGCAATGGCGATCCCTCGCTGGCGGTCTTCGGCGCTGGCGTCACGCCGAATGCCCACACCCTGGTTCAACGCTTCCCGCTGCTCGATAACTTCTACGATCCAAGCCGCCAGTCAGCCGATGGACACAACTGGATTGTGCAAGCCATGGCTCCCTACTCCGACGACATCCAGTCGCCGGACTGGGTTCGTGACTATCCCTCCAATGGTGGCGATGCCATCGCTTACCAGAAGAAAGGCCACCTCTGGGACCAGGCTGTCAAAGCGGGCGTCCGGTTCAAGAACTTCGGCGAATACATCGAGTGGAACTCCTTCGATGTGCCGGGTTGCACGCCTACGCCGGGATTCAGCGGAAGCTGCCACCCCACCTGGAGCCAGTTCTACGATGACACGCTGGCTTACGAGTCCGGCAAGGAGAAGCAGCTCAAATACTTCTCCACCATTCGCTCGCACTCCCCGCTTCACAACCTCATCATCAACACCGTTCAAAACTATCCGCAGTTCGATCTCGATATCCCGGACCAGTATCGTGTCGATATCTGGAAGCAGGATTTTGAAAAGGATGTGAAGGGCGGCACGGTTCCGCAGTTGAGCATCATGTGGATCAGCTCCGACCACACAGGCGGCCCGCCGACCGCACAGGCCATGGAAGCCGATAACGACCTCGCGGTGGGACGTTTCGTCGATATCATCAGCCACAGCAGCGTGTGGTCGTCTTCAGCGATCTTTGTTGAAGAAGACGATGCGCAGGACGGCGTGGATCACGTAGACGGTCACCGCAGTCCGGGATACGTCATCAGCCCCTATGTCCGCCAGGGCGGTGTCGTGGATTCGACCTACTACACGCAGGTCAACATGACCCGCACGATCGAACAGATTCTTGGGCTGCCTCCGATGAATCAGTTTGACCTCGTGGCTTCGCCGATGAAGACGCTCTTCGTCGACAATCCGCCTGCGGACAACTTCAAGCCATGGACACACGTCGCCAACCTGATTCCGCTGGATATGGGTGTCACTTCGCCATCCGCATCGCTCAGGAATGAAAGCCCATCGGTGAAGGCGTTGAGGGTCGGATGGATGAAGAAGAAGACCCAGATCTTCGCCGGCAAACACACCAAACCCGACTCCGAGGATCCGGATACCGTTAACCACCTCAACTGGTATGAAGCAACCGGATTTTCCCGTCCCTATCCTGGAGAGGCGAAAGTGCGCCCTCCCAGCGACTTCAACCACCGCAAGGCTCCTGCTGGAGATCAGGACGACGACTAAATGATCTCTCGCAATTACAAGCCCTCGCCCACAAGATGGGCGAGGGCTTTTTAATGGCGATCATCCACATGCCGGACTCGCATCGAGTCATTCACCCATTACCGCAAGATAGACGATCTGTCGGAGCGCTTCAGCGGTTCGATCCTTTATCGGCATTCCCGCCCTTCACGGGAACTCAACTGTGGCTGCGGTACAATCCTGCTAGAGTCCCCAGAAGCAACTTTCGAGGTCCAGAGCACCGGTATTGCAGATGCATTCAGCCACCGACCACAAGGCCGGCCTCGTGAGAATTGCCGAGTCTCCAGAACTGCGCGACAAGCTAAAAGAGCACCTTGAGGATGTTGTCGAAGGGGCTGCTTTCCGTGGCAGTCCGCGCTGTGGTCAGTTTCTGCGCTACATCCTCAGCCAGGCGCTCCTACTGCGCTACGATTCGCTCAAAGAACGGGTGATCGGCACCGAAGTTTTCGGCCGCCTGCCTGACTACGATACTGGCGAGGATGCAATCGTCCGGGTCACGGCCAGCGACGTCCGCCGCCGCCTGTTAAAGCACTATGACGGAAACGCGAAAGACTCGCCGTTTCGCATCAGCCTGCCGCTGGGCTCCTACGCGCCCGAGGTGGATTATGCCGAGCCGCCCCCGCTAAACGAAGCTGTGCTCACCGCCGTGGCCCCGGTTATGGCCGTTGCGGAACAGGCCGTTCCTGCAGCCGCTCCCCGGCCGGCGCGGCGCAGAGTACCGTGGACGACCCTGTTCTGGATCAGCGTCGCAGTCAACGTGCTGACCCTCGGCTGGCTGGCGGGCTCACAACTGTGGACACAGTATTGGAGTTCCGAGGCAAAGACGGCCAGACTTCTGCCCTGGCTGGAGCTGTTTCAGTCCGGGCACCGCACGATCCTGGTTCCAAGCGATCCTGAGATTGCAGAAATCCAGATGATGCAGGGAACGCAGGTTGCGGTCACGGACTACGCCAAGCATTTCTATATCAATCCCGAAAAGCTCCCGGCGGCGGCGGCACCCTTTGTCCACGGCTTTATGCATGGCAACAAATCCGCGCTGGTCGATACGCCGATCGCCATACATATCGAACGGCTGGCCGATGCCCGGGGCTCCGGCATAACCATGATCGCCCCGCGCAGCGTGCAGTTCTCCGACCTCCGGACGGACGACAACTTCATCTTCCTCGGTAGTCCGCAATCGAACCCCTGGACCCAGCTCTTTGCCGATCAGCTTGACTTCCGCTTTGCCTACGACGCCCCGACGCAGGCGGAATATATCGAGAACCTGCACCCCCGGCCGGGCGAGCAGGCTAAGTACTTCGGAACCTTTGGCCGCGACGGCGGCTCCTATGCCATCCTGGCACTGGTCGGCAATCCCGATCAAACCGGAAAAGTGCTGCTTCTGGCCGGCCTTACCAGCGAGGCTACTGAGTCTGCCGGGATGCAGGTCATGGATAGCGCCGGACTCAAAGACGCACTTGGCCGTTGCGGACTGGCTGGCGGCGGTACCCTCAACCAGCACTTCGAAATGCTCCTGCACCTGCAATGGGTCGCGAATTACCCCAATCACATCAAAGTAGTGGCTTGTCACCAGCTGCCGTAGTGGCCGGACGAGCCCGCCTGAAACGACCCATCCCTCGCCGATATTAATTCTCCTGTCCCTGCAGACTCCTGCCTGCGAAAAGCCTCGCCGCGCGTAAAAGCCAGCCAGCGGCGACGGCTCGGGGAGATTGCCTCCACTATTCATCGCACGTTCACGGGGCTGCTCTCAGCCGCGGCAGGTTGCTACCGTTAACCCTCCCGCTCCCTACCAAGACACTTATTTTCAACAAGATATAGAAGACGTTAGCAGCGGTAGCAACGTTGTGCGACGACTTGGCAGGCGGCTACGGTAAAGACGTTATCACGCAGAAATCCCCTGTTCCTGGCTCCATTGCAAATGGGCCTGGGGATTTCTGCGAGGAGTCTGGAATGAGAAGCCTTCAGCAGCAGATCTGGAAACACAGTCGGAGAGCGCCTGCACCAGCGCTCGCACTTACGATGCTGGCCACCTCCTGGATGCCGGCTCCAGCCACAGCGCTCGGGGCGGCAAAGCCGGACCGCGCGGTGGCCGTACCGGAGGCGCAGGCACGGGCCCGCGCCGAGGCTCTGGTGCGGCACATGAGCCTTGAGGAGAAGGTTGGCCAGATGCATGGCTTCCGCGACCGTGATCACTTCCGCGAAGTCCCAGCCATCCCCCGGCTGGGTATTCCCGAACTGCGTGTGACCAACGGACCAGCGGGCGTGGGCCCCGGCGACGCCGGGGTCCAGGCGAAGGCTACGGCGCTGCCAGCGCCCATCGCCCTGGCCGCGACCTGGGACCCGGAGGCAGCCTACGCTTATGGACAGCTTGCGGGTGAGGAGACGCGGGTGGTCGGCGAAAACCTGCTCGAGTCTCCAGATGTCAACATCGTGCGCGTTCCCCAGGGCGGCCGCACCTTCGAGTCTTTCAGCGAGGATCCATGGCTGGCTGCACGGATGGCGGTCGGCGAGATTCGCGGTATTCAAAGCGCCGGCGTGATGGCCAACGTAAAGCATTATCTGGCCAACAACCAGGAGACGGGGCGCAGCTCGATCGACGAGATCATCGACGAGCGCACCCTGCACGAGATCTACCTGCCCGCCTTCCGCGCCTCAGTCGAGGAGGCCGGCGTCGACTCGGTGATGTGTGCCTACCCCCGCGTTAACGGCGCATACAACTGCGAGAATCCGCGGACGCTCGGCATCCTGCGCGGGGAGTGGAAATTTCGCGGCTTCGTCATGTCGGATTTCGGCGCAGTGCACAGCACTCAGCCCAGCCTCGAGGCCGGGCTCGATCTGGAGATGCCGACAGGCAAGTACTTCGGCGATACGCTGCTCGCGGCCGTTAAGAGCGGGCAGATCGCGGAGGGCCTGCTCGACCAGGCGCTGGTGCGCCGCTACACGGTGATGATCGAGCGCGGCCTGTTCGCCCGCCGGCCAGCGCCGCCTGCCCCAATCCCGGCCTTTGAGCACGGCGCCGAGGCGCGGAAGATCTCAGAAGAGTCGATGGTGCTGCTCAAGAACGAGGGCGGCCTGCTGCCGCTCGACGAGCGCGAGCATGGCCGGATAGCCCTGATCGGCCCCGACGCGGTGCGCGCAATGGTCGGCGGTGGCGGCAGTTCCTACGTGAATCCGCTCTACACCGTGCGCCCCGAGGATGGCATCTACTCGCATCTCGAATCGCAGGCCCATCTCGAGGTGCTCGACGGTTCCGACATCGACGCAGCCGTCAAAGCGGCCAGGCGCGCGAAGGTCGCCATCGTGATGGTGGGCGATGACGAGGGCGAGGACCACGATCATGCGCTCGCGCTGCCCGGCAACGAGGATGCGCTCATCCGCGCAGTGGCCGCGGCCAACCCCCACACGATCGTGGTCGTAAAAAGCGGCTCAGCGGTGTTGATGCCCTGGCTCGACCAGGTGCCGGCGGTGCTCGAAGCCTGGTATCCGGGTGAGGAGGATGGAAACGCCGTTGCCGACGTGCTCTTCGGCCAGTCCGATCCGGGCGGACGGCTGCCCATCAGCTTTCCCAGGCGTACCGAGGACACTCTTGCCCGCGACCGCTCGCTTTACCCCGGCGAGAACGGCGAGGTGCATTACGGAGAGGGGCTGATGGCAGGTTATCGCGGCTACCAGGCCGGAAACATTGAGCCCCTCTTCCCTTTCGGCTTCGGGCTCTCGTACACCAGCTTCCGCTTCTCCGGCCTGAGCGCAAAGCCGACCGGCATCGGGGAAAAACGCACCGTAGAGCTTCGCTTCCAGGTCACCAACACCGGCCTGCGTGCCGGCTCGACCGTGGCCCAGGTCTACGTCGGATTCCCTCCTATCGCCGAAGGAAACGAGCCGCCACTGCAGTTGAAGGGCTTTGCGAAGGTCAGGCTTGCTGCCGGGGCGTCCGAAAGTATCGCCCTCACGCTGCCCGCGGAGGCCTTCGCATACTGGTCGCCGCAGTCGGGCGGATGGAAACAGGCGCAGGGCCAGTTCTCGATCCTGCTTGGTTCCTCTTCGGCGGATCTGCCGGAGCGGGCGGCGGTAATGCTGCGCTGAGGCAGGCCGCCACAGACGATCGCACGAGATGAGAGCCGCCGCAGCACTCGCTGCCGTGGCCGAGGAACGCGCCCTCTGCAACTGGCGGGCGCAGGCACGCATACGTGTGCGTGTCGTAACGCAGCACACAACCTGAAGTTTTTATGGAGATGCAATGACGCAGCAGCGGCAGGATCTTTCGACTGTTGACGGCTTGTACGGCCGGCAACGAAGCCTGAGACGAAGCGCGTGGCTCGCGCTGGCCTGTATGGCCGGCCTGAGCGGCGTGGCCGTCGCCCAGGTCTCGACCCAGGGCACCATTACCGGCGTCCTCACTGACCCCGGCAATACAGCGCTCCCTAACGCCCACATCACCGTCACCGATGTGAAGACCAACGTCTCAACCGAGGTGCAGACCAATGAGACCGGCTACTACGAGGTCGATAACCTCAACCCCGATACCTACACCATCACCATGAGCGCCGAAGGCTTCGCGACCGTTGTCCGCCAGGGCATTACACTGCCCACCGGCGGCAAGATCGCCGTCCCCATGACGATGAAGTACAGCAGCAAGGCCGAGACCGTCACCGTAACCGCCGACGCTTCGCTGCTTAACACCGAATCGGCTTCCAACGGCCAGGTGCTGACGACAAAACAGATCGAGCAGCTGCCCGCCTCAGGCGCCAACCCGATGCAGATGGCCCAGCTTGCTCCCGGCGTCCAGGCTCCGAACTCGCAGATCTACAGCGCGGGCGACACCCTCAGCTGGAATGGCGTCTCGAAGTTTGGCGCCAACGGCTACCTGAACGGCAATGAGTGGATCCTCGACGGCGTAAACAACATGGGCAATCCACGCGGCAACGCCGTGCAGCTCTCGGAAGAAGAAGTGGACCAGATGAAGGTGGAAACCATCTCCTTCGAGCCTGAGTTCGGCCACACCATGGGCGCCATGATCACCCAGACCACCAAGTCAGGTGGCAACATGTTCCATGGAACGGTGCACTGGTTCTACCAGGATTCTGCATGGGAAGCCATGGAGCACTTCCAGGGTCTCAGCTACCGCTATCAGCAGTCCAAGTCCGGCTGCACCGACGGAGCCGATACCAGCGCGGCCTGCCTGTTGCTCAAGTACAAGTACGGCATCCCCGGCACGCACACCAATATCAGCTCGTTTTCCCTCGGCGGCCCGGTGCTGATCCCCCACGTCTTTGACGGTCGCAACAAGCTGTTCTTCTTCGTCGACGTCAACAACGACGTCTGGTCGCAGGCTGCGACCGGCACCACCAGCGTACCCACGGTGCAGGAGCGCTCGGGCGACTTCAGCGACCTGCCCGTCTCCAGCAGCGTGCCGGCTTCCTACACGGCGGCCTGTGGCACCGGGGCCGCCTACTTCGGCCAGTACCAGCTCTACAATCCCTTCTCCGTCACTCTGGATGCGAAAGGCGTTCCGCGCCGTACGCCGATCTGCGGCAACGTGGTGCCGTCCAACCTGATGACCACGACAGCAACGCTCTCGAAGTTCTACAACAGCCTGCTGCCCGTTCCGACCCAGAATAGCCCGACGGGCAGCAATTACGCCTACACTACGCTTGCATCCATCACCTACCGGCAGTTCACCCAACGCATGGACTTCGCCCCGACCGATCGCGACCATGTCTACTTCCGCTGGTCGCGCGTGCATTACAACGATCAGCAGGGCGAATTTCTGGAGGGCGGCATCGACCGCGAAGTCAGCCCCAAGTGGATCGTCCTTGGCGCGTTCGGCTACAACCACATCTTCAGCGACAGAACCGACCTGAACGTGACCGTGGGCGCTTCCAGCTGGAAGACCGGCTGCTGCTATTACCCCGGCTATGAGCAGGTGACGGCGGCCTCGGTCGGCCTGCCCTCTTACATTGACGGCTACGGCGGCGGACAGCCCACGCTGCCCATCTTCAGCGTGGGCAGCTACGCGCAGGTCGGCCAGGAGAACAACTCGCCGCAGACCTTCCGCAACCTCTCGGTCAGCTCCGTGCTCAACCACGTCTACCACAACCACACCATCCGCGCCGGCGCCGAGTGGCAACAGCAGAGCGAGTCGCAGCCGGCCCAGGGCAACACCTCCGGCACCTTCACCTTCGACGACACCTATACGCAGGAGAACAACGGTACCGACAGCACCTACTCACAGTCCACCTGGGGCCAGTCCTATGCGGCCTTCCTGATGGGCATCCCCACCAGCTCATCGATCGGCCAGGGCTACCCGGTCTCCATTCGCACTCCTTACTATGCGCTGTTCGTCGGCGATAACTGGCGCGTCAACCGCAAGCTGACCATCATCCCCAGCATCCGCTTCGAGTATGAGTTCGGCCCCTCGGAGATTCACAACGCGCAGATCGTGGGCTGGGACCCGAATGCGACACTGGCGATCGCCGGCGAAGCAAACACGGCCTATCAGGCAACGCTGGCCTCGGCCACCGCGGCACAAAAGGCCGTCATGCCAGCCTCGCTGACAATCAAGGGAGGCCCCCTGTACGCGGGCGTCAACGGTGCGCCGACACGGCAGTTCATCAATGACCACCGCTTGCTTCCGAGGCTCGGCTTCGCCTACCAGGTCGACAGCAACACCGTCGTACGCGGCGGATACGGCCTGTACACCGACACCATCAACGCGCATGACGAAGGCGGCAGCCCTCATTCCGCCATCTCGCCCGTCGGAGGCACCTGGAGCGGTGTGGAGTTCTCCAGCAATCAGGGCGGCTACTCCACCTCGACCACCGACAACTCCTCGACCACGTACGGCGCGAACTTTGCGCAGGGCTCCACGCCACTAAGCGATCCCTTCCCCGCGGTCAACGGCATGCGCTTTGACCCGATCATCGGCAATGCCGCAGGCTCGCTTTACTACGTCGGCACCAGCCCCACCATCTACGACCACAACATGAAGCCCTCGCGCGCGCAGCGCTGGTATGTGGGCCTGCAGCACCAGTTCGGATCGTCGACCATGGTCGAGGTCGCTTATGTCGGATCGTGGGTCAAGGACATCCCGATCTCCCATTCCATCGACCACGCACCCGAGGGCCTTTTCACCGGCGGCAACCAGCCCAACACCGCGGCCAATGCCCTGCTGAGCAGCCAGGTCACCAACCCTTTCCGGATCTCAAACTTCGGCGACCTGGCTCAAAGCAATGCGGCCGCCTATAACCGCATGGCGCTCAACAGTTATTTCACCGCGGCAAAGATCAACCTCTCGTACCTGCTGACGGCGGACCCGCAGATGACAGGCTTCGCCATGTACCAGTCTCTCGGGGAGTCGCACTTCCAGGAGCTCCAGTTCAACCTCACCCGCCGCTACCACAGCGGGCTCACCCTGATGGGAGCACTGCAGCTCAACGATCAGCATGATCGCGACTACTTTGCGAACGTCTACGACCCTGCTCCAAGCTGGGAGCCCTCGAACAACAGCATGCCGTACCGCGTCACCGGCGAGGCGCTTTACGAACTACCCTTCGGCCACGATCGCGAGTGGCTGCGCAACGGCATCGCCTCAAAGGTCCTGGGAGGCTACCAGCTGACCGGCTCCTATGAGCGCCAGCCGGGCCCGCTGCTCGTCTTTAGCAACCTGTTCTATATCGGCACCCCCAACAAGGACATCAAGCTGAAGCATCCGGTCTATGTGAACAACCAGGCCAACGGCGGCTCCAACTACGTCCAGTGGCTCAATAAGGGCAAAGTGACCGCTTCCTACTCCGGCGGCACCTGCACCTATACGGGCACGGGCTTCGTCACCAACTCCAGCTGCCAGCCAAACAGCTACAACGAGACTGTCTTCCCCACCCGCGTCAACGGTGTCCGCGCCCAGGCCACCGATACCATCCAGATGGGCGTGCAGCGCAAGGTGGCGATCACCGAACGGGTCGGCTTCGAGGCACGCATCGAGGCCTACAACCTGCTCAACCGCCAGGTGCTCGGCACCCCGAACGTGACCCCGACCTCGGCCACCTTCGGCCAGATCACCGCCGATGGCGGCTCGAATGGCAGCGGAAACGGACGCTGGCTCTCAATCCAGGGACGCCTGCGCTTCTAAATCCTGAACATGTGCAGGAGCAGCCTCCTCCCGGAGTCCGCTCCTGCACGCAACCCTCTTGAAACCCCCTAAAGGCGGCGCTGGCATGACGATCTCGAGACGTAAAGTTCTAAAAAGCGGCATGGCCGCGGTAGGTGGCGCAGCCGTTGCGCCTCGATGGCTACAAGCGATCGTGCCCTCCGGGCGGCAGGATGCAGGCGATGTGGCCAGCTTCGTCGACCCGATCATCGGCACCGGCTGGCGCGGCCACACCTACCCCGGCGCCGTCGCTCCTTTCGGACTCGTGCAGCTTAGCCCGGACACTGCCGGCGCTCCCGAACCACGATGGAATGTACGTGACTACACCGTCTGGGAGCACTGCTCCGGATACCACTACCCGGACGACATCATCCATGGCTTCAGCCATACACACCTGCAAGGCACCGGCGGTAAGGATCTCGGCGATCTCCTCGTCATGCCTCTCGTAGAAGGCCGCAACTGGTCCTGGCAGCCGAGCACCGTTTCCGCCCAGGCCGAGATGCAGCGGCAGGCACTCGGCGAAGATTCCGGATGGGTTCCATCGGCTGCCGAGTCGGGTTACAGCTCGCGCTTCCGCCATGATCGGGAGCACGCCCGTGCCGGCTATTACAGCGTCTATCTCGAGACGCCGCGCGTCGAGGCCGAGCTGACCGCGACCGCCCGCTGCGGCTTCCATCGCTACCGCTTCGAGCCAGCCAGCTCCGCCGCATATGGCCTCATGCTCGATCTCGAGCACGGCATTGGCTGCGCCGTCTACGCCGCCACGCTCACCGTGGAGAGCCCCACTCGCCTCTCCGGCATGCGCTCCACGCACGGCTGGGCAAAGGATCGCCAGGTCTACTTCGTTATCGAAGCGCCAGGTGGCTGGGAGCGCCTCACGCTGCAGGTCGACGGCGCAGAGTCTGAAGGTGCGGTTGGAAAAAACTACACCGGGCAGCGCATCAAGCTGATCCTCACGCTGCCGAAGGGCAAGCGCGAAGCGACGCTGCGCGTCGGCATCTCCGGCACCGGCATCGAGGGCGCGGCTAAGAATCTCGCCGCCGAAGCCGCGGGCCATACCTTCGACGAGGCATGCGCCGCCTCCGCCGCGGCCTGGAAGCGAATACTCGACATTGCCACTGTCGAGGCTGCGGATGCTGCTGTGTTCTACACCGCCGCCTACCATGCGCAGACCGTGCCAATGACCTACAGCGACATCGACGGACTCTATCGCGGACAGGACCATCGCAATCACGCCAGCGAAGGCTTCACAAAGTACACCGGCCTTTCCATCTGGGATATCTATCGGGGGCAATTTCCCTGGCTCTCGCTCACGCAGCCGCAGCGCATCGACGATATCGTCAAGACCATCCTTGCCGACGCCCGCCAGTTGCCTGAAGGCGTGCTGCCCATGTGGCCACTATGGGGGAACGAGACCTGGAGCATGAACGGCTTCCACGCCGCGGCAATGATCCTCGGCGCTTATGTGCGCGGCTTCCGCGGCTTCGATATCGAAGCGGCCTACACTGCGATTCGCGAGACCGCGCTCGGCGGCGCCTCGATCAAGAAAAATCGCGAGATGCAGGCTGCCTTCCGCGAATCAGGCTATGTGCCTCTCGAGCTGCGTGACGGCTCGGTCTCCTGTTCGCTCGATCTCGCCTACGATTACTGGTGCGTCGGCGCAATGGCCGAGCTGCTCGGTCACGACGCCGACGCGCACGAGTTCTACGGCTACAGTGCGAACTACCACCGCCTCTTCGATGAAGGGACCGGTTTCATGCGAGCGCGCCACACCGATGGAAGCTGGCGCGAGCCTTTCCGTCCCGACCAGGAATACGACGACTATGTCGAGAGCGACGGCTGGCAGGCAGGCTTTGTCGTACCTCACGACGTGGCCGGGCTCATTGCGCTGCACGGCGGCGATGAAGCATTCCTCCGCAAGCTCGAAGCCTTCTTCACCGCGTCCTCTGAAATCATCGACGCGCGGCCCGACGTCACCGGCATGATCGGCCAGGATGCGCAGGGCAATGAGCCCGGCAACGCACATCCTTACCTGTTCGTCTTCGCCGGTGCGCCATGGAAGACCCAGTACTGGGTGCGCAAGGTCGCCTCGCTCTATCGCAGCACGCCCGCCGGCATTCCCGGCAACGATGATTGCGGGCAGCTCTCGAGCTGGTACTGCTTCGCCACGCTCGGCTTCTACCCCGTCAACGCGGCCAACGGCGTTTATGTGATCGGAAGCCCGCTGGCGAAACGCGCAACGCTCCGCAACGCGCGCACAGGCAAAAACTTTGCAGTGATCGCCGAGAACAACTCGAAGGCAAATGTCTATATCGCGTCTGCCGAACTCAACGGCCGTCCACTGGATCGCGCCTGGCTCACGCACGCAGAGATAGAGCAGGGCGGCGAGTTACGGCTCGTGATGAGCGACATCCCGAACCGGAAATGGGGCGCTGATTCACACTTGCGCCCACCTTCACAACTCTTGCGTGATGTAACCAGGGGATAGACCGTACGAACGGAGGAATGCACTGCGGCAGAAAGTCGTAACAGCCGCGGTAGATCTCACGACACACCGCTGCAGAAGACTTCCCGCCACTCCGACTGGCTCGCACAGTACGTATGACGTTCCGATAATGCCTGCGCAACTGTATACAGTTACGCAGGCATGCGGCTCAGATGTTGTTGTCTCCATACGTTGCATCTATTGCACCGATGGGAATCGTCGTGAGATTCCTCTTCATTCACTCTGGTTTTGCCACCGGCACATCATTTCGTGCTGGGAGGCTCGAGCAATGCATCGACACAGCCGGATGCTGCGGTGACTGGATTGCAGCGTGCAACCAGACCATGTGGCAGACCGACAAAAAACCCTGTCCACTTCGCCGGCTCAGAGGATGGATAGTCCGTGCTCAGCATCTGCGCGCCGCTGGATAGCGCCGCATCGGCACGAGTATGATCGTTTCTCCGGGCCTCTTCCGTACCATCGTCGGTTCGCGTGCGGATCAGATAACCCTGCCTGGCCAGCGCATCGATCTCTTCTTTCGGACCGTCATTTTCTTCGGTGAAGGCCGCATCCGGCGCGCCCGGTGTGGCGTTCGTGAAAATCACACGGCCGCGGAGCGATGGATGCCCCTCGGTATAAATCGCCTCGACTGGCCGTTGGTCCATAAGAAAAACCACCTTGCCGCGAGCCTTGGCAAGAGTGGGCCAGCCTCCGGATTTTCCGGCTGAAGTTGAGTTCATCGTGGCCTGGATTGCCTCGAATAACGTGCCATAGTCGCCTCTGACCTGGTCGGGAGTAATCATTTCCTGCTCCGAGAAAACCGAGCGAATCTCGGCATCAAGTGCATCGAACGTCTTCGAGGTGAAAGGCTCTGGCCCATCTGGATTCGGAGCAGCACCGCGACGCCCCTCCTTCGTTTCGACCAGGATAAAAACCGGCAAATGTTGCGGGTGGTCTTTTGACCAGGCTCGTATCGTTGTCAGGCACGCGATGAAGGTATGGCACGAACTCCTCTGGTCCACATTCAGAACGTGCATCACTTTAAAACCGGGCCTGTCCATTTCATGGTTCGGATCGAAATCCGGATCTGGCGGCAAGCCAGCCTGGGCCACTTTGTCAACGATCGCCGGATGCGCATAGCGGCCACCCTTGGAATCGGCATAAACGTCAATCTCAAGCTGGCGAACCCCGCCGGACAGCTGATCGCCAAGCGGAGCATGTGCGTAATCAAGCGCGCGCATCGCCTTTGGATTCTGCTGCTCGATCAATTTATGCTCACTCGGTGCAATACCGGTGTGATAGCTGTTATGCGTCCCAATCACCTGGATTTGATTGATATGCATGCGTTGGTCTTGTTGAGCAGACGTCGCCTGTTGGGCAACGGAATAGAAATGGAGCAGAAGGATCGCAGGAAGAACAGCAATGAACTTTTGCATCGAGAATATCCTTTGTTCAAATCGAATTTGGCCCTACAGGCGTTTTCAAAAGTTGGGATCGAAGTTGAAATAGATCGGGTTCGACAATCCGATCATGTTGCCGCTGAGCGCCATCGATTTCGGCACCTCAGGATAGGCTGTCTGCGGACCAGTGACCTCGACGCGATAATAGGTACGTCCAATTGATGCTGGAGTGTCAGTAAACTCAACCGCTGGCGTAGCACCTTCCGCTTTAAGCGTCTTGAATGGATCTCCATTTTTGACAACGCTCACGGTGTAGTCCCCACCAGGTATGGTTTTCCCTGCCAACTGCACCCGGAAGGTGACAGGCTTGCCCGTAGGCTTGGCATTGTCGCCCATCATCATGTCCATCCTGCCGTCTCCGTCAAGGTCGGCATAAAACTCAACCCGTGGCCCATACGGATTGGCACTGACGGCGACTCGCCCGTTCGTCAAGGCATCCACCACCGCCTGCAAGGTACGCGCCTTGGCGAAGACCCAGGTAGTTGGCGTGCCGACATAATTGGCTTCCCGCTGGTAGCTGTTCTTCGTTGCTAATTCGGGCGAGTCCGGAGTGCCATGATGCGAATCACTTCCCCCTCTACCCGTAAGCTTGCGGCCCGAGGAGAGCATATCGTCCCAGATCATGATGGCGTTGGCATTCTTCGGCCATACCGCGGAGTTCCACACCTCGATGGAATCGACCATATCGTAGGAGAAGCCAAAATGATCTTTTCCGCTGGGGTGATTGGCAGAGAGATGAACGCCCAGTTCTTTCTTGACCGCTCCAATCACAATATCCCGCTGATCGCGAACGTCATAGAGTCGCTGGTGGTCGTATGGCCTCGCCGAGAAAATATTGCCGTGGCCGCGGGTTGTCGTCCACTCCGCGCCATACAAAAGCAGTACGGAATCCGATTTGAATTCAGGATCAATCCAGGTGTTGTGCGCCACATCTCCCTGTACATGATTGTCATGATCGGTGATGCAGATGAAATCCATACCTACAGACTTCGAAAAGTCGATGATTTTCGCTTCGGAATTGTTGCTGGAATCATGGCTGTGCCGGGAATGCAAGTGAAGATCACCCTTAAGCCATATTCCGTCACTGAGGCTCTGTATCGGCGGAAGCGGGCCAGGATCTGTAGGCGCCCATGGGTTTGCATGCTCTGCCTGACCAAATACCGTGCCGCCAGCACCTGTGAGAGCAAGCAGCAAGAGAAGCCCTCGGGAGAGAGCAAGTGTTTGGGATGAACGGATCGAGAAACGGAACATCCGGGAATATCTCCTTGAATAAGCTGAGCGTGTTGTTGCCATACTTATCCAAGGGCGAAAGAGAAAAAAGGGGTTTTACAGGGGTGAGATTTAAAGCTCGGCTGCAGACCAATGCCTTCAATCAGATGGAGTCGGCAGGGGCGGAAGCTTCCTGGATTTTCACACGGTCACGTGTACGGATGTACTCAGCATATAGCTTGATGCAACGTGAAACCCTGGCTCTTGTCGGGTGATGTGCTGCAGCCTGTCTAAGTGCAAACGGCAGATTCCGTAGTGTGCAATCTCACACACTACATGCTCACAGGCTAACGCGCCTGCGGCAAACCGATTCGTTCCAGTACAAGACTTGGCGCGGATGCATTTGTGGCAAAGTCGTCAGCTCTTACGAGCAATTCAAATGACTGAAGACCGCCGTGTGCTGTTTTAGCCCGTTGAAGTGTCGGCGCCATCAGGGAGGGATTCAACAGGAATGATGCAGCGGCCTCTGTACCGGCAGTATTTAAGCCTGCAACGATCAGAACATGACCGTTATTGTTGAGGTTTGGCAAATAAGCAATGATGCCGAAGGTTCGCTCCTGATGCCCGGCCGTGCTGTAGATGGCAGGCTCACCGGCGCGTGGGTACAGGTTCACAAACCCCGAAGGCTTGTCCGGGTCCGAATCGAAACGAAAAGTAAAATGTAACTGCGGCCGAAACAATTCAACCCATGGATTCGACTCATCGGAACCGATAAAGATGGCATTGCTTGTACGCAGGTCTTCCATCCGCAGGTCGCGGGCGTAACGGACTTTCATTCTTTCCGGAACAACTTCCTTCAACTGCGCAAGGTGGGTAACGAACTCAAGATCAACAACGTTCGTGAAGCGGCGGCTTCCTAATTTGAGAACTTCGGCGGAGTTCGGTGCGCTTTCCGTGCTGGCTTTGGTCAAATAGCTTCCGTTGACATAGGTACCCAGCGGCAGCGGGCGTTGAATCAGCCTCTGCATAATAACGAGGCCGACATCGGAAGGAACGACGAATGTGTCTCGATCATCCCCGAACATCTGCGCCCAAAGCGCATGCGATGCGGTCTCCCTCTGCGAAATGACCGGTCCCACACGGCTGAAGAACATGGCCGCCATCCCGAGAAGAATACCGGCGAGCAGGCAGAGGAGCATTGTGAACCGGATTCGACGCGGCCCGATGGAGGCATGCGAAGAGATGGTGCCGCTTGAAGACGGCTCTACGGGAGCGAGCAAAGGAGAATCGACAATTTCGACCTTCCCGGAAGCCGTCTCCTGAGAAGAGACAGCACACTCCTCAAACCCAACCGTGCTGGAATCTTTCACCGCACTGGAGAAGATCGGCGTATATCCACCACGCGGAATCTGGAGGAGCAGGGTCTCTTCCCTGCCCTCCGTGGCAAAGTATTCATCGATCCGCTTGCGGAGATTACGCGCATAGCTGCGAACGATATTATCTTCGTTCGAGTCGTATCCCTCCGCCCTGCCGAAAACCAGGACGCCAATCTGCTGCTCCGTGATCTCGTCAGTGAGATCGCGAATGTGACGGTCGACAATATATAGAAGGAAATCTGCCAGCAGCTTCGAACGGCCGATGCTCTCGCTGGCCGCGATACGCTGTGCCAGCTGCCAACGGGGATCGTCGAAATGACGATTGTCTCCGCCTGCAATCGACAGGCGCGGAGATATGCGTGCGACCTTCTGCGGAAGCTCGAGAACAGGTCGAGCATTTTTCAAATCCACGATACCTTCAGATGCTAATGCTCTTTGATGAAAGCTATGTCAAAGGGATCGGAATCCGCCCATGCACCCTCCGTGTGCGATCAGCGACAGGACGTGTTCGCACCCAAGATTCTTCAACAGATAGGCACAGCTAAGGCCTGAGAGTCCTGCACACAAGTAAACCCCTACCGCCGTATCGCCTTGTATCCAATACTCGGGGCTGTGGAGCGCCTTCGGCAATAACCGATGCACGAACCGAACAAGGAGAAGCGATGAAAGACCTATCCGGGATGTCAGCACGCATTACGAGAAACTATGAACGAAGTCCGGGATGCTCGATGAGATCCTCTTGTTTTCGAAGCTGCCTGCTGGTAGCAATACTGTTTCTGGTCACGAATTCTTCTTTTTCCCAGGGCATAACAGGGTCCATTTCCGGCACGGTAACCGATGCCAGCGGCGCAGCGATCTCCGGCGCGACGGTTACGATTCGGGAAGTCGATACAAATGCAACCCATGTACTTACGACATCGGATATCGGCACCTACAGGCTGCCGCAGCTTCCGGCCGGGGCCTATAGCGTAAAGGTTGAAAAGGAAGGTTTCGAAGTCTTCGAGAGAAACAAGATTACCCTTGTGATCGACCAGGTAGCAGAGATCGACGCTAAATTGTCTGTCGGCTCGAACCAGCAGACGGTGAGCGTATCAGCCGACGCTCCCGTAATCCAGACCGAGACCTCGTCGGTTGGCCTCGTGGTTGATAGCTCGAGCATTCAAACGACTCCTCTTAACGGACACGTCAGTATTCTGGGCCTCATCAACCTGGTGCCAGGTGTCCAGGATGTTGCCGCGCAGGACCAGGTTCCCGTCCGCGGTGTAACCCTGGCCTTTGGCACCAACCAGCGCAACGCATACGGCGACGCGGGCTTCACCTACGACGGCGTCACCAATGAAGAAGTCGAGTTGCAGCGCGGCGAAGGTGAAGTGCCGCCGCTCGATGCGATCTCGGAGTTCAAGGTCATTACTCAGGGCGCCCCGGCGGAGTTCAATCAGGCAAATCAAACTATCATCGTCAGCGCCAGCGGCACCAACGCGTTACATGGCGAATTTCTGGAATATAACCGAAGCCGTGGCACTGCCGCCAAGTCCTGGGAAGATCTCCCCGCCGCGCAAGCGCCAGCGCGTCCGCCTTACCAGCGTAACGAGTATGGCGGCAACCTTAACGGCCCTGTATACATTCCGCACGTTTATAACGGAAAAGATCGTACGTTCTTCTTCGCCAGCTATGAGGGTTTCCACCTCACCCAATCAGTCACGCTCACCAGCACACAACCGACTGTGGCGGAGCGCAACGGCGATTTCAGCTGCTTTCTTCCCGGCGGCAGCTGCGCTACATCGGCTGCAGGAACGATCCTGCTCAATCCGGTAACTGGCCAGCCGTTCCCGGGCAACATCATTAATCCCGGCACTACGCCGTTCAATTCGGTGGACGTAAAACTCCAGAATCTTCTCATGCCATTGCCTACGACCTCAGGCACAGGCGTCAACACCATAGAACTGGTTCCGCACACCACAAACGTTACCCGTTTCAACCTGCGAGTCGACCACAAGATCAGCGAGAACGATCAGATCCGCGGCACGTGGCTGCGCGCCTTCTACGGACCCTTTAAGGATGTGGCAAGTGAAGGCGATGGATCAAGCCTCGCCGGCGGTGTTGCGCTCGATGGCGAACACAACGATATTTTCGTTGCCGGCTGGACTCACACCTTCTCACCGACATTGCTGCTCGATAGCCAGATCTCGTATCTGCACCTGCCTCTATATCGCTCCGCGCAGAACTACCAGACGAACTTCTCTTCAATTATTCCTGGCCTCGGCGCACAGACCCTTGAGGGTGCTCCCACAATCAGCATTACGAACATCACGCCATTTTCCGAAGCCGGATCGAAGAATCTTGAGCAGACCTACCAGGGCAACACGGCATTGACCAAGGTTCTGCCCAAGCACACCATCAAAACCGGCTTCTCCTATCTCTACAACGACTCATGGCAGAACAGTGCAGAGTCGCACGGGTCTTTCACCTTTACTGGCCGCTACACCGGTATCGCGTATGCCGATTTCTTGCTGGGTTATCCATACCAGACAGGCACCTCCACACCGCTCGATTTCACCGTGCGTTTCAATTCCAGCCAATACGGAATGTACGTGCAGGATGACTGGAAACCATTTCGCAGCCTGACCATCAACTACGGACTTCGTTATGACTTCCAGCGTTTTCACGACAATCCATATGGGACCGAATCGCTCTTTGTCCCGAGCGTAGGCAAGGTAGTCGTCTTCGGGGATTCCTATCCGGCACTTGCCAACCCGCTGTATATCCCAGACACGGTGCTTTCATCTTCAGTCAGGCTTCCGCGCCACATGTACAGCTATCTGGGCCAGGCGATGAAGAATATCGCACCTCGTTTCGGATTCGCTTATCAGATTGACTCAAAGACGGTAGTTCGTGGCGCTGTCGGCCAGTATTACAACCTGCTGCCTTCCTCTTACATGGATACGGGATTCAGCAATTTGCCCTTCGTCACCGGTCTCACGTACACGAATACGGCTTCACCATCCCTGACGATGGATGCACCATTCGCGGCAACAGCGACCGTGCCCGCAAATCCTAACGTCGATGCGCAACACAAGACCGTAACCCCTTATACCGAGCAATACAACCTGGCGATCGAGCGACAGTTGCCCGGTATGGTGGACCTGCGTATCGGCTACATCGGACAGCGCACGATTCACCAGAACAACTCAGGCGGCCCCGGCAATACGATGCCTGATCTCAACTATGCCCCGCCAGGCGACTACACTGAACAATCAAAACGCCCCTTTCAGCCTTTCGGAACCATCGCTGAACAGATCGCTCCAAACTTTCACACCACTGCCAACTCTCTGCAGATCGGCGTCCACAAGCAATATAAACAGGGGTTGATGCTCAATGCGGAGTATCAGTGGATTCGTGTACTGGGAGTGGAAAACTTTGAATCTCCGACGAATATCGGCGACTCTTACGGCAACATCTCCAGCATCACGCCTCAAACACTCATGCTGAATTATGCATATGACTTCCCCCTGGGCAAGGGAAAGCTTCTTTTCAGAAACGCGAAGGGAGCGGTCAATTCGATTCTGGGTGGATGGCAACTGGCTGGCTTTACGTCATTTGAGACTGGCCAGCCATTTTCCGTGAGCTACACCGCTCCGGGCAGCCAGGTCTATGGAGCAAGCGGCCGCGCCAACCGCGTACCCGGTGTGCCGATCTATCCACATCACAAAACCCGGGCGGAGTGGTTCAATACCGCAGCCTTTACCGCACCTCCCGCCTACACCTTCGGAACCTCTGGCTACGACATGCTCTGGGGACCGCATTATCAGAACTGGGACATGGATCTTGAAAAAACAATTGCTATCGCCGAACGTTACAGGATCCAGCTTCGCGGCGACGTCTTTAACGTCGCCAACCATCCAAACTTCGCTGTGCCCAGCGCATCGATCAGCAACCCACAGTCCGAAGGAAAAATCACGTCCACAGTAAACGAGAACCGCACCATAGAATTTGGCGCGAAGTTCAACTTCTAATAACGAACTCAAGTTCCGGGGATGAACATATCCGGAACTTGAGTTCCCATTCTTTATAGCCTTTAAGTTGTTGAGCGGTTCACTCGTACTTAACTGTTGAGAGACTTTTCCGTCGTGTGATAAGGCCCGAACTGAGCGATGATGCGATCGCTTTCGTCGCGGTTCGACGTGATTGCGATTTTAAAATCGTCACCCCCTGGAGCAACACGGACAATGACATGTCCGCTTCCACTCTGTATCTCATGGAGCCTCTTGGTCGCGATGATATTTTCAGGTTTTAGCGCGGTACTGAAGACATCCCGTGGCTGGTCATATAACTGACGGCTCAGCATATTATCGAGCGCAGGAATCGTGGGATGTGCGGAGTCCCATGCACTAATGATGAAAGCACGTGGCCGTAAGGCCGCAACCCATTCGGGCCCGCAGGCATTCACGTATCCATGATGGTTTGCCATGGCGACGTCAACCGGGCCGGATGCACGCGCAACTCTCGCCTCGATGTTGCCCCAGGGCAACCGGCCATAGGCTGTGTCGTGATCCATATCTCCGCCAGAAAAATAACGGAAACTGCCAAAGGCCAATCGCATGGCAACGGAACACTTGTTCTCGGTCGGATAGTCGGCTTTCTCCAGCCTGTCCAGCGACGGAAAGGTCTCCTCAGCGTCTTCGCCCCGCCCACTCCACACCCGGCCATTGGCGCAAAGATTCTGCACAATGAAATCCGGATGCGCTCCATGGCCGGAGTGCAGAAGACGAATCTGGTTAGAGCTACCCGCTGCAAATCTTTCGACGATGCCTCCGTTGCGGAGGAATGACGCGATGAATGCACGGTAGTTTCTCTGATGGGGGTCGACCAACGGAAGCGGATAGCTGTAGTCGGGATAACCGCGGTCAAGGATCTTCCGTATCGGAATCTCCTCGTGAACATCCATCACTCCAGTCAATTCATACCCGCCAAAACGGGACATGATCTTCCGATGGGACAGCAGATCGACACCGCCCATGTGATCGGGATGAAGATGCGTGAGAATGAAGTAGTCGATTGCAGGTTTTCGTCCCGCTGGCATGTGACGAGCAATGTAGCGTGCGATCCACTGGCCAGGACGGAGAGATGCGTCAGGAAGAGGTTGAATGCGGTATTTCTCATCGCTGCCCCAGTCCGAGGCAGCATGAAGAGCGCCAGCATCAATCAGAATCGTCGTTCTATCGGGACACACCAAGAACGCTACATTGCCCCGCCCGGTTGAGATGTGGTGTATGTCGAGAGCGCCTGGCGTCCAGGGTTCGAGGCAGCGCGAGGACACTCGCGAAGCCTGCTCCTCCTGCGTAGTCGCTTCAGTGCGTGCGCCGGCAACAGGGAGAAGCGACAGGCTTCCCAAGGCCAATCCTTTCATGGCAGTACGGCGCGTCCACAAATTTGTCGCAGTCACAGTATCAATCCCCCTGCAAGGCAAACGGTTTCAGATCTACATGGATGGTTTCAACCTTTCCGGTTGCCATGTCGCGCACCACAGCCGTTGCCTGGCGAGCATTCGCACTCACCCGGCGACAGATGAGATACCGATCGGCTTTTGCCTCCACCGCTTCCGGCCTGACTTCCCTGCCATCGACTTCCAACGAGAGCAGGGCCGTTTGCGGCTCAAGAAATGCCTGATTATTCGGGCTGCTCCCGGTGTCATAGCGCAGGCGGATGCGCAGGCTCACACCATCCTCCGGAGCGCCCGCTTCAAACGGAGCATTCGCCTCCAGCTTCGTGACTGCGGCCAGTGGCACGGATGGCTTATCGTTCTTCCACCACGCCCACTGCTCTTCGCGCTCTTCAATAAAGCGACGCACTTCAGGCAAAGCGCCACTCCACTGCGTCTCGCCGTTTCTGGAGCGATCGTGGCGAACCGAGAGCGTCCATTTGTTGTCGAGAGCTTTCAGGAATCCTTCCCAGGAAGCATCTTCCGCCAGATAAAGCGTGCGGAAGCCGGCGAGTTGTTCGGCCCACCACCAGCTTTCTCCGCCGTGCGCATCCTGCAGACCGATCATGGGCAGACGCCCTTCCCACTCCATCAGGAATGGCTCGAACTCCAGAAAATCATCCAGTCCGAAGTGAAAGCTGCTGACGGCTGCGTAGGAATGCGTGCGCGCTGCCTCATCGAGCAGGATGCGAGTCAGTTCTTCGTTTTCGTTGAACTGCCAGATCATGCGTCCACGCTCCGCAAGCACCTTGCGAATGCGTGTGTCACGAAACAACGTCCAGGGCATTCCTACATTTTTCTGCGGAGGATAAGGCCCAAGATCGACGTCACCGGGCGCGACAAGATCGTCCAGATGGCTGTACATACCGAAACCCGCAACCGAGGTGTAGGTCCCATACTCTTCGTTCCCTTGCGCAAAACGTATGCGGCTGCCGCGGCGATCCGCGATGGTCTGCGCCTGCTGTATCCAGCCGGGGGAAGAATTCTTGGCGGTCCACAAATCTATCTTTAAATGCTCAGCCAGCATGACCGCTTCGGCAGGGCTTCCATTGCCGGGAGCTTCAATTTGTGCGGTAAAGATTTTTATCGCTGCGGGCAGTGAAGGCCTGGATACGGTGCTCCTCGCGTTGCCTGCAGCTCGATGGCTCGCGCCGAGGATCCGGAGTGCATCCAGTGCGTAGTATGTTGCGGTCAGGTTCGCAAACGAAGCGGCGTTGCTCCGATAACCACCTTGCACATCGCGCTGTTCCTCGATCCAACGGATGCAGGCCGCTTTGTTTTTCGGAGCGCTGCCAGCGCGCGCGAGCAACTTGATGGCGGCCCAGGTGTAGATCATGTTTTCCTGACGTCCCAGCTCCGCCAGGGGCGACCACGTAAAACCTCCACCCGGCATCTGGCAGTCTTTGATCCATGAAATCCCGGCTTCAGAAAGATGCTTGCGAATACCAAGATCTTCCAGTGCGTCGATGGCCCACACAGTATTCACGATATGGCCATCTGAGCCATCGGCTGCAGGCGCGTTGTTGTAAGTACCGTTGTTCCTCTGCCGTTCGTTGAAGTAGCTCTCCCACTCTTGCGTCGTGGAGCCGCCATGTTCTCCAGAGATCTTTCTCAGCCGCACGGCCATGGCCTGATGCTGCAGCGTGGGATAACCGTTCTGCTCGAAATAAGTGTTATATGCCAGCGGCTTTTGCCATTGCGCGGCCTTGCTCGTATCCATGTCATGCCCGAGCCACAAAAGCACCTGAGCCTGTTCGTAGTCGAGCCGCCACAGTGGCTGCTGTGAAAGACCATCCGGAACCGGATAGTGAGTACGGGCAAACTCCGCTACGGCTTCAGCATCGGGAACGGACATGCCGAGAAGCCGGTAACAGGCCACCGCAGCAAAGGTTGGAGTGATATGCCCATCCACGCGTGAGAGCCATCCATAACCGTTATCGGCTTTGCGATGACGCTCGATAACTTTGACGATCTCCGCGGCGCTCTGGAGACCAGCCGTAGCAGGCAACAGCATAGAAGATGAAGCCAGTGGAAGGGAGGCGATGCCTTGAAGAAAGCTTCGCCTGGAAACACTTGTCTTGTTAATCATTGTCTGGACCCGTATCAAAGTAAGAGGAGGCACGGCCTGAAAGGCCGATCACCAAAAAAATCGCTCCTGCGCCGGCCGCTGTATAGGACAGCCGGCGCAGAATGACTCAACAGAGAGCTAGAAGTTCAGCTTTCCTGTCAGCCGGAGGATGCGTTCATCCGCAGCACTGCCCACGGTAGAAGTGATCTCTCCAAAGTTGCTGGTTGATACGTTGTTTGCCGGGTTGGAAAAGTTCGGTGTGTTCGTGAGGTTGAATGCCTCTCCGCGCAGTTCGAGATGAATTCTCTGCGTCACCGGGAAGGTACGCGAAATTCCAAGATCGAGGTCGGCATCGCCGGGCCCACGCAGCGAGTTGCGGCTGGCGGTTCCGAAATTCGCCGTCGTTACCGGAGCAAATGCGCTTGTATCGAACCATGTCGCGTACTTGCCGATACCGCCCAGCGTAGCAACATTGGACTTTACCTTATTCGCAACCTGCGTATTGTAGGCCGCGTTCAGCGAGGTGCCGGAAGCAAGCGGGGTGAAAGGAAGTCCGGTGTACTTCGAGACGACGGCATTGATCTTCCAGCCGCCGGCGATAGCGCTTGCCACGCCTCCTTGATTCAACAGGAGATGATCCTTTCCGAAAGGCAGCTCGGCTGAAAGCCCGAGGTCGAAGACCTGGTGCCGGTCAAAGTCGCTCACCGCGCGATTGCGATACTGATACGCACTTGCGTTGAAGAGCGGCACACTATCGTCGTCGGTGGCTTCATCGATGGATTTCGCAAAGGTGTAAGACGCCGTCATCAGCACGCCGTTTTTGAATGGCCGCTTCAGATTGAACTGCAATCCGTTGTAGTTGGCGGTTCCATAAGGGAGCAGGAGCTGCGTTTCCGCATTCCTTCCGAACTTGGCGTAGAGCGGCTGCCCGGCCGAGCCGAGACCCGGAGTCTGTCCGGCGTTCGCCTCGAAGTACGTCGTCTGGCGGATCGTCTGCGTGTTCACGTAGCTTGCGGTCAGGTTGAAATCCGCAGGCAGGGCGCGCTGCAGAGTCAGGTTCATCGACTCGACATATCCGCGTCGGAAGGTTCCCGCAGGCAGAGTCTTCGTATAAGCGCTGGTAGGCAATACAGCCGTGCCGTTGCTATTGATGACCGGTGCTACGGTGCTGTAGCCGGGAATGCCGGTCGTGAAATTTCCTGCGCTCACGTAGGAGTTGCTGGCGTTGACGGTCTGCGCAATCGTGACAGGATACGGGTCACGCATGGCGCGGCTGAAAGGGTATGGGTCGGTGCTGATGCCGTATCCGCCGCGCACCACCGTCTTGTCGTCCAGACGGTAAGCGAAGCCGAAGCGGGGAGCAAACTGCAGCCTGCCGGCACTGGAGCCTGCGCCGTTGGGCTGGCCATCGATGCCGCCGAGAATCACCTCGTTGGTGTCGAAGTCATAGCGCTGCATGCCTGCCCCATCGCGGCTCATGATCGGGAAGAACTCCCAGCGCAGCCCATAAGTCAGTGTCAGGCGGCGTGATGCCTGCCATTGGTCCTGCGCATAGAGGCCGTACTGCCATTCGCGGCCGGTTATAGGATTTTCATACTGATAGCTCTTGCCCAGCGAATCGGGCAGGCCGAGAAGAAACTGCGCGAAGGCATTCGCCGAGGTGGGTGACGCGCCTCCCTTCACAGCAGTAACACCGCCCGTAAAGGTGAAGCCTCCGCGAGGTCCGAAACCGCGCTGTGGCTGATACTCGTTCATCCGGTTGTTGAGAAGCTGCGTGCCGAAGCGCAGGGTGTGGTTGCCCAGGGCCCAGGAAAGATTGGCGACATAGGTGTAAGTGAAATCGTCTTTCAGCTCCGGCGTGTAGTCGTCCGGATTGCCGAAAGTCTCGAGGCCAGTGACCGCGAAGGACGGCAGGCCTGCCTGGTTCTTGTCAGTCCCGTAGCTTCCATCGCCATCGCTGTTGGTGCCGGGAATGCCGAGAGTCGGTCCCAGGTTGCTGGCGTAGTCGGATTCGTACCAGGTAAGCCCATTGTGTCCTACACCGAAGTTGGCGTCGAAGAGCAGGTTGTTCGATAAAGATCGAGTGTAGCCAATGCCACCTATAAAGACGCGTGTCTGGCTATTACCGGAGCCAGCGTTCGCTCCGCCGGGACTAAGTCCTGTTCCGCCACCGATTCCCAACGTGCTGGGAGAATACACATCGGCACGAAGGTAGCTCAGTTTGGCGAACATCGACGACTTCTCATCGATCTGCCAGTTGACCTTCTCGTCGAAGGAGTAGCGATCGAGGCTGTAGGTTCCGGCAACCGAATAGTTGTTCGAGGTGCCGGGCAGGTTGGCGTGAGGAATCAGTGCGAGGAGTTTCGTTGCTGCCGGAGCGATTCCGCTCTCGATGACATTGCGCCCATCGGCGTTCTCGCTTGCGAAGGTCGTACGGCCCGAGCCATCGGAGCCACCGGTGTTCGGATTGTAGAGCGCCGCCAGACCGGTGAAGTCGCCTGTGCGCTCGGCGTCCGTCGGTAGCGAAATCAGTTCAGGATAGAGCTGGCGCTGGGACAACCCTTCGAATCCGCTGAAGAAGAACAGCCGGTTACGAAGAATGGGGCCGCCGAGATTCGCGCCGAACTGGTTGAGAATGTTCTTCGGCACCGAGTCGCCGGCCTGCGAAAAATACGTCTTGTTGTAAAAATAATTCTTCGCTGCAAGAGCAGAAGCGGTGTTCTGCTCCCAGAGCGTGGCATGGAACTGGTTGGTTCCCGACTTGGTGAGAACCGACACAACCGCGCCGCCCGCGAGCCCCTGCTCCGCCGTGAAGCTGTTGGTTACGATGTCGACCGATTGAATGTCCTCCGTCGGCGGATTGTAGAGGGTGTGGTGAGGCAGGTACACCTGCTGGATCGCCGCTCCGTCCACCGAGGTGACATTGTCATTGCGCGAAGAGCCGTTGATGTTCGTGGTGAGGGATCGCGAGGGCGTATCCATCACCGAATTCTGGTAGCGGGACGGAGTTGCGCCCGGAAGCAGGCTCAGCAGGCTCTGATAGTTGTCGAAGCCTCCGATCGGAATATTGGCGAGTTCCTTGCTCGTCAGTTCTCCATGGATCGTACCGCTGTCCGTCTGCAGGGCCGTGCTCGCCGCACTTACGCTGACGGTTTCCGCGGCGCTTGCAACCTTGAGGGCTTCATCCGCACGCGCAATCTGGTTCGCCGTGATGTTGATCCCGGTTACCCTGGCAGTCGAGAAGCCGCTGGCGTCGATCTCAACCGAGTAGATGCCGGGTAAAAGGTCGCGCAGGTCGTATTCTCCCGATCCGTTTGTCCGCAGGGTGTGCTGTGCCCCTGTCTGAACCTCGGTTGCGGTAACGGTTGCGCCTGTCACCGGCTTGCCCGCCGGGTCGGTCACTGTTCCTACCAGCGTTCCATACAGAACCTGGGCATCGGCATGCTGGATGGCGCCCAGTAGCGCGCAAGCCAGAAGCGCGGTCCATGTCGCTCGAAATATCTTTCTCATTGTCAGCTCTCCAAAAGCGCTGAATCAGACCGGCCAGCCTCTCCGAAGCAATCGGAGAACAGCTCGTCTGTCAGCGGAAGTACAACTCGAATTTCCGATTTCTTTTGAGCGTCCAAAAGTGGGAATTGGGGGTGGAAAGAGAGCCTCGATGGGGTATGCAAAACATTCCACCTCTGCATAGACCATTCATTCTTAACAACTTGCGCATCGCAATCAGGTTTAGCTGCCTTCCATGAATTGCTGATGAATCGTTTCTCACCGCGCTTGTGAGCATCCTCCGGCAACCAGACCTTTTCGCTGCACGGCATTCATCGTTTGTTGTAGAGGCCGGTGATACCATCGCAGTCGGACGGAACGGTTTCAGGAATGGAGAATCATCGCGAGAGGATCCGCAGACAGCTCGACCGAATCGGCGCGAGCGCGGAGTTCGCACGGTCGGACCGAATGGTTCGGTTTCTCCGTTTTGTGGTCGAGCAGACCCTGCTTGAAAACGCTCAGAACCTCAAAGAGCGCCAGATCGGAATCGAAGTCTTCGACCGGCCTGCTGACTGGGATCCGAAAACCGACAATGTTGTACGCAGCGAGGCACGACGCCTTCGCGCCAAGCTCGAGGCATATGCTGCCAGCGGAAGTTCGGACGAGACCATCCGCATCACCGTGCCCAAGGGTGGTTATGTCGCCACCTTCACGGACCTCGCTTCAGAACGGGAAGATCTAGATCATGGCCTAGCGGCTGCGGTGGTCTCTTCCCCGCCTATCACGCCACATAGCGCGCCCTGGTGGCGGAATACCGTCGTACCCCTGAGCGCCCTGCTTATTGCCTCCATTACCGTTCTTCTCTTCATCGCGTACAAACATGACCCGGTAAGCGCGAGCATTGGAGACAGCTTCGAAGTCGTTCCCTTTTCAGACGAAATCGGGCAGCAGTTCAGCCCTTCCATCTCGCCGGACGGAGATCGCATCGCGTATGTCTGGGACGGTAACGGCGATAACTACGACATCTATATCAAGCAATTGAAAACGGGAGCGGTCAGCCGCATCACGAACGGTCCCGGAGCCGACATTCATCCAGCCTGGTCCCCGGATGGAAATCAGCTTGCGTTCCTCAGGCAGGCTAGCGGCGGAGACGAAGTCGTCGTCACCACGCAGCCTGGCGGACAGGAGCGCGTTGTCGCTCATGTGCGGGACAACGGAGGAATGTGGGCCTCGAATAATCCCCTGTCCGGCTGCCAGAGCCTGGCCTGGAGTCCAGACGGCAAGCAACTGTTACTCACGGACAAGGTGTCTTCCGACCGTTCCTCCGGGCTGGTTCGCATGGCACTGGATTCCGGTCAGGAGCAGCCGCTAACCTCACCCCCTGGGCAAGACGAAGACTGCTATCCGCGCATCTCGCCGGACGGCAAACAGATCGCATTCGTGCGTTACATCAGCCATGGCAGCGGCGAAGTCTTCACCATGTCAGATGACGGCTCGCGCCTGCATCAGATCACTCGCGCACAAGCGGACATCCGTGGACTGGATTGGACGCGAGACGGGCAGCAGCTCGTCTATGCAAGCTCCCGCAGAGGTTCCTATGAGCTGCGAGAGATCAACCGCGATGGCGGAGACTCGCAACCTCTGCCAGCCGATACCGATTCTGCTTCCGACCCTGCAATTGCGAGAACCGGCAACTGGATGGCTTTCGTCGACAGTAACGAGAACTGGAACATCTGGCGTGTCCCTGTTCATGACGGCCATCTCGGCCACCCGGAACGTTTTTTGTCCTCTTCCGGTCATAACCATTCGCCGAGCATGTCTCCTGACCAATCCACCGTGGCGTTTGTGTCCGACCGTTCGGGAACGCCTGAAATCTGGTTTGCAAATGGCGACGGAACCCACATCCGCCAGATGACGCATTACGGTGGACCATGGCTTGGGTCCATCCGCTGGTCACCAGACAGCAAGGCCATTGTCTTCGATGCCCGTCCCAGCGGCCACTCAGCAATCTTCCGTCTGCCGGTCACCGGAGGCACTCCCGTCCCGGTGGAACAGGGAGCCTTTGAGGCACGGCGCCCCTACTGGTCGCGCGATGGCAATTTCATCTATTTCGACACCACGCAAACCGGCGAACCGCAGATATGGAAGCGTTCCGTGTCCACCGGCGCCAGCGCCCCGGTCGAGCCGCGCGGATCGCTTGCGCCCCAGGAATCCTTCGATAGCAAAACAATCTTCTTCACCGGGAATGCCGAGAACCAGGCTCTTTGGACCTCTGAGCCGGATGGAAGCCGTGTGGTTCGCCTCGACAATGTCCGTCCCGAACCGACGCTGGACTGGAGTGTCGGTCCGGCAGGCATCTATTTTGCCCAGGGCCTCTCGGAATCCTCCGTCTTCTACTTCTATTCTTTCCTCGATCGGCGCGTTCACGAGCTTGGTGAGTTGCCGCAGACACTATCCCTCGGCACACCGAGCCTGGTCGTCTCCCACGACGGGAAGTGGATACTCTATGCCGCAATCGACCATACGCGCAGCATCATCAAGCTCCGTAAGGAAACGGCTACCTCCCAGGTTTCCGAACCGTAGAGCTCTGCATTGGTTCACGATGGTGGGTTTTACGAGAATTCGCTCAACCACTGGATCAACTCAGCCGTAGCTTTCGCGCCGAGGGCGTGGTTGGTGGAAGGTCTTTCACTGCCTGCGAGAGCAGTCACAGACCGTCGGTCATTGGCCGATGCCGGAGCGCCTCACGCCGGGCGCGGATAACGTGCTCGTCCGCGAGGATCTCTACCGCGAATGCAGGACTAAAGTGCGCTCGGGGCACAAGGCCCCGAGCGCACCATCTGGAAGCTACCAGCCGATTCCGAAGGCCATGTGTTCCGCCTGTCCCGTCGTGATGGTGGAGCTTTGGTTATTGTTGTCATCGTATGAGAAGCCGTATGCCAGCCCCCCGACTGAGTGCTGATGCCAGAACAGCGAATAGAAGTTTGCTGGCGACGATTGGTAGTAGGCAGCGACACTGGCCCAGTTTGCGGGAGTCAGGAGAACTCCCCGGTTGGTTGCGGCGCAGATCTGATTTTCAAGCTGCAACTGGATGTTGTTCTCGTCTGTAATCTGCGCTGTGGCCGGCTGGCCTGCCGCCGGCGCGACACCGGTTGCCATGGTCCCTGAGCATTGCACCAGATCCGAAGTGGACGGCTGCTGCACCGCGAAGGTTTCTCCGGCGTTTGCGGGAGCCGGGTTGTTCTCTGTGAAGTTGAGAGTCGAGCCGGTGGCGGTGCCGGTAAATTGGCGGCCGTTGACGGTGATGCTGAGCGGTTTAGTTGCATACTGCGCCCACGCGTTCGCGATCAGGCTCTGGAAGTAGGTCTGGCTGAACCCACCTGTAGCCATGGTGACACTTTGCTTGGGTGCGAGGATGCGCAGATTGGTGAGGGCCGGCACCTGGAAGTCTGCCGGGACCTGCGCGGCATATTCCTTGTCCAGATTGGCGATCGACTCGTTGATGCCTACCTGCATGTGGAAGGTTTCACCGGATCCCCAGACATCCAGCAGGAGTGGTAACCCGAACTGGTCGACCTGGGTGGTGTTGATGAAGATGCTGCCATTCGCCCCGTACGTGAACTCATACCAGTCGTAGTGCACGTTGAGGTTCGGATCGGTGCCGTTGAGAGGGTTCGGTCCCGCGTATCCATTTGGGCCGTTTGCCGCGGGAACGATGGACATGTAAAGGGGACTTCCCTCGGAGATGTAGATACGGCCCGAGCTCAGAGGCGGCAGCTTGAGCTGGTGACTCTCGGCGAGGGTGAACGAGTAGTTGGGGTAGGTCTGTCCGTCCGGTCCGGTCAGTGCGTTTGACGCGGTGTTGTCCGCGACGTTGGCGGGTGTAGCGGTGCCGTTGAAGTTGACCCACTCCAGCGCGCCGCTGACAGGATCGTTGCCGAGAATCTCGACATAGATCTGGTTGTCAGCCCAGACGCCGTTGGTGTTGTTGTTGAGGTCGGTGGCGACGAAGCCGGGAACGACCGTGTAGCTGGGTGAGGCGTTCACGCTCAGCGTAGCAGCCGAAGAAGTAGCAGAGCTTACGGAGTTGGTGGCCGTTACCGTGAAGCTGCTGCCGTTGTCGCTGGCAGTGGTTCCCGGGGTTGCGTAGCTGGCGTTGGTTGCGCCGGGTATCGCAATCCCGTTCTTGAACCACTGGTAGCTCAGTGCGTTTCCGGTGGCTACCACTGAAAAGGTGGCGGTCCGTCCGATGGTGACTGCCTGAGGCGCCGGGGCCGTGGTGATGGCAGGTGCTGTCACCGGCCCGGTTGCCGAGTTAATGGTGTATGTTCCCGTCGCTACCCCGCTTACTTGCCCTGCGAGCACCGCGATGGCCTGGATCGTCTCGTTTGCGCTCACCGGAATCGCTGAGCTGTAAATGAGAGAGGAGGTTGTCGGAACTGTGCCGTTGGTTGTGTAGTAGACCGTTGCACCCTGAGTCGCATCGTCGATCGAAACACTCTGCGCCGCCGTATAACTTCCCGGCACAGGTGTAAAGGTTGGCGTCGCAACGGTGGATGGGGCCGCCGGAGTCGTTGTCGCACTCGCTTGCGGACTCGGCGCCGACGTGCCGGAAGCACTCGAAGCCTCGACCACGTAGAAGTAGCTGGTGTTTACTGCGAGTCCGGTATCCGAGTAGCTGGTGACGGTTGCCGTGCCGATTTGATTTGCGCTTGAGGGCGTGAAGCCGGACGCCGTGCTGCGGAAGACGTCATAGACCACTCCCGAAGTCGTCGAAGCCGTCCAGCTCAGATTGATCTGGCTGGTGGAAACGTCTGCTGCCGTGAGGCTCGCAGGCGCGGCAGGCGCAGCTCCGATCACTTCAATGCCGTTGATCTCGGCATTGTCGGTCACGGTCGTGAACTGCAACACAATCTGCCCCTGGGCATTGGCAATCGCCGTGAACGGCTCGACGATTGCAATATCCGGTCCTCCCGCTGTTGCCACGATGTCAAAGCTGCTCAGAACCTGGGCACCGTTGATGCTGACGTTAAAGACGCGCTGACCCTGCTGAGTCCAGTAGAACTCATCGAAGTGCAGACGCACGGTGTAGCTTGCTCCCGGAGTGAGGCCGGGAAGCGTGTAGCTAAAGCTGTTGCCCACACGCTGGTTCTGGTAAACCGACTCAGGCGCAGGGTTCATCACCTTTGACGTGTCGATTGTCGCGTTGGTGCCGGATGGGTTTCCGCCGTTGAAGTCTTCATCGGCAGCGTAGGCACCCGCGGCTGGACCACCCGCGCTGATCGCGAGCACGTCCGTGCCGCAACCCGACGTGCAGTTGACATCGAATGTCCTTGCGGTTGCAGTGTTCGAGGCCATCGATGTCCCTGCGGAATCGACCGCCTGCACGGTGTAGGAGTACGTTGTTGAGGCCGTCAGTCCGGCATCGTTGAAGCTGGTTACGGTGAGGCCGTTCGCCACCGCGGTGCCGTTACGGAAGACGGTGTAGGTGACTCCCCAGGTCGCCGAAGCTGTCCAGCTGAGGTTGATCTGGCGGGACGAAGCTACCGATGCCGCCAGATTCGACGGTGCGCCCGGAGGCGTATTCGCAGCTGTGGCATTCTGCACCTCGATGCCATTGATCTCCGCGTTGTCCTTGATCGAGACGAGTTGGAGAGCGATCTGGCCCTGTGCATTTGCGCTCGCCGCGAACTGCTCTACCACCGCGATATCCTGGCCGCCCGCAGCGGCCAGAATATCGAAGTTGGTTAGCACCTGCGTGCCGTTGATGCTGACGTTGAAGACGCGCTGACCTGGCTGAGTCCAGTAGAACTCATCGAAGTGCAGACGCACCACATAGTTCGTCGCGGGCGTCAGACCCGTGAGCGTGTAAGTGAAGTTGCCGAATCGCTGGTTCTGATAGACCGATTCGGGAGCGGGGTTGACGACTCCGGAGGTACTGATGGTTGCGCCGCTGCCCGAAGGCGTTCCGCCGGTGAAGTCTTCGTCCGCGGCAAAGTTGCCCGTGGCTGGACCGCCAGCGCTGATAGCGAGGATATCCGATCCGTTATTGGTCGGCGTACTCGCCTCGGCCCCTGTGGTAGCAGATGCGGTGTTCGAGGCGGGCGAGGTGCCCGCCGCGTTGACCGCGAGCACCGTATACGAATATCCGGTGGAGGCCGTGAGCCCGGTATCGCTGTAGGTCGTGGTGGCGAGATTGCTCGCCGCCACGGCGCCATTGCGCAACACCGTATACGCCACCCCTGGCGTTGCGGAGGCTGTCCAGCTCAGATCGATCTCGCTGGAGGAAGCCGCCGTCGCGGTCAGGTTTGCCGGTGCAGCTGGCAATGCGGCGGTTGTCGCATTGGCCTGCGGGCTGGGAGCCGAAGTTCCGGAAGCGTTCGAAGCCTCGACCGCATAGTAGTAGGTTGTGTTCATCATGACACCGGTATCGGAATAGTTCGTACCGGTTGCCGTGGCAATCTGGTTTGCACTCGAAGGCGTGAAGCCTGCCGTAGTGCTGCGGAAGACATCATAGACGACACCCGGAGTCGTTGAAGCCGGCCAGGTGACATTGATCTGGTTCGCCGCGACAGCAGCCGCCGTCAGGCTGGCGGGTGCGACGGGCGCGGCCGAGATCACTTCGATGCCGTTGATCTCGGCATTGTCCGTGATGGTTGTGAACTGCAACACGATCTGCCCCTGAGAATTGGCAGTCACCGTGAACGGCTCTACGACTGCAATATCCGGTCCGCCCGCTGTTGCCACGATGTCAAAGCTGCTCAAAACCTGAGCGCCGTTGATGCTGACGTTGAAGACGCGCTGACCCGGCTGAGTCCAATAGAACTCGTCGAAGTGCAGGCGCACCGTATAGGTTGCTCCAGGCATCAAGCCAGGAAGGGTGTAAGTGAAGTTGTTGCCCACGCGCTGGTTCTGGTAAACCGATTCGGGAGCAGGGTTCATCACCTTTGACGTATTGATGGTGGCGTTGGTGCCAGATGCGCCTCCACCGTTGAAGTCTTCATCTGCGGCATAGACGCCCGCGGCGGGTCCGCCTGCGCTGATCGCGAGTACCTCCGAGCCGCAGCCCGCGGCACAGTTGACGTCGAAGGTGGTCGCGGTCGCAGTGTTCGAAGCCAGCGAAGTACCGGCAGGATCGACCGCCTCGACCGTGTAGGAGTAAGTAGTGGAAGCGGCGAGGCCCGCATCATTGTAGGTGGTCGCCGTCAGGCCATTCGCCACGGGGTTGCCGTTGCGGAAGACCGTGTAGCTGGCTCCGGCGGTTGCCGATGCCGTCCAGCTGAGGTTGATCTGGCTGGACGAAGCTACTGATGCCGCCAGATTCGACGGTGCGCCGGGAGGAGTATTGACCGCCGTCGCAGTGAGGACCTCGATGCCGTTGACTTCGGCGTTATCCGCCACCGAAGTGAATTGCAGCGTGATCTGTCCCTGAGCCGTCGAGGTTGCTGCGAACTGCTCGACAATGGCGATGTCCTGGCCGCCTGCGGCAGCGAAGATATCGAAGTTGGTCAGCACCTGCGTTCCGTTGATGCTGACGTTGAAGACGCGCTGCCCTGGCTGAGTCCAATAGAACTCATCGAAGTGCAGACGCACCACATAGTTCGTCGCGGGTGTCAGACCCGTGAGTGTGTAGCTGAAGTTGCCGAATCGCTGGTTCTGATAGACCGATTCGGGGGCAGGGTTTGTGACGCCCGTGGTGCTGATCGTCGCGTTCGTGCCCGAAGCTCCACCGCCGGTAAAGTCCTCATCGGGAGAGAAGATACCTGCCCCCGGACCGCCCGCGCTGATGGCAATTACATCCGAGCCGCAGTTCGAGGTGCAGCCGAGTTCCGGCGTCGTAGCCGAAGCCGCATTCGATGCCGCCGAATTTCCAGCCGAATCCGATGCTTCGACGATGTAGTAGTAGGTCGTGGTGGGAGCCGCGCTGGTGTCGGAGTACGTCGTACTCGTTGCCGTGGCGATCTGGTCAGCAGCCGAAGGAGTAAAGCCGGCCGTCGTGCTGCGGTAGACGTTGTAGCTGATGACGCAGCCAGTGGGTGCCGTGCTCGTTCCCCAGGTCAGATTCACCTGGCTCGCGGCATTGGCGCCCGCCGTCAGCGTTCCCGGCGTGCTCGGAACAGCCGCGCAGTTAACCGCCTGCACGGTGAGAGCCGCAGTGCTGCTGGTGGTTGTACCGAACGCGTCGCCGACGGCCACGCTGAAGAGCGTGTCGTTGTCGGCCGCCGTGGTGGCCGGTGTGGTGTAGGTCGATGAGGTTGCGCCGGAGATGGGACTTCCGTTCTTCGACCACTGATAGGTCAGGCTTCCGCTGCCGGTAGCCGCAACGCTGAAGCTGGCCGTCTGTCCTACCGTCACCGTCTGGCTGACCGGTTCCGTCGTGATCACAGGCGCAGCCCCGGCGGATGTTCCCGAGGCGCACAGCGTGGCTCCAGGAAAGTTGTTGGTGACCTGGAACGAGGAGCTGCCGTCGAAGTTGACGATCGACGACTTTGTGGCGTCGTCCGGATCTACGGTGGAGGTCCATGTGCTCCACGTTCCGCGGAAGGCGCAGCTGGCGTTGTTGACGCCGCTGATGCCCAATGCCTCGGACTGTGTCGGCAGGCGCATGCTGATGCTCGCGCAGTAGTTTTGCGCGCTCACGCCCGTGAACTGCGATCCCGCAGCGGTGTCTGTTTCGATGGTGCGGGTCCAGGTAAGGCTCGTCAGGTTGTCGGTGACGAGATTTGGATTGGAGGTGTTGACGGTGTACCGCTCCGTCGGGCCACCGCACTGCGGCACGTTGTAGACCTGGAACTCGTAGATCGAGTAGCCGTACTGGCTGGCTCGTTGTGTACCGTTCATGCGGATATACTGCCCTTGAACAGTAGGAAAGTTTAGGGTCTGTGTCCCGCCAGCGTTGGTCGGCTCCGTGTTTGCCGGGGGCCAGGCCACATTCCAGGTTGGATTGGTGGCAGGATCCTGGTTGGTGTACTCAATCTGGAATTGAGTCGCGTATGCGGCCTCCCAGTTGATGATCACGGTATTGAAGGACTGGACGGAACCGAGATCAACCTGCAGCCATGAAGGATCGACTCCCGGAACCGCGGGTGTCGGCGGAGCATTTGCCACAGCCGATCCCCAGCGTGTCGTAAGATTGCCGTCCACGGCATCCTCTGCACCGAGGCAATTTGCGCCAGAGAAAGGCGGCATCGTGGTGCCATCGGTGCAAGGAGTCTGGCTGCTGCTCGATGTGGCGACGGCGTTGAGAGCCAGGTTGACGCCGGGGGGCGCGAGCGTCAGCTGTGCCGCGTTGCTGGTGGCAGCTGCATTCGCGGCATTGTTGACCGTTACCGTATACGCGCCGACATTCTCTATGCTTACCGCCGGAATCGTATAGGTAAGAGTGTTCGAAAGCTGCGAGCCGCTGGTAAGAATCGTGGTTGTGCCCCCCGCGGGAGTGAACTGCCACTGATAGGTGTAGGGAGCGGACCCTGTAACAACCGCGGTGAACTGAACCGGTTCATTGACCGGCGCGATCACGCCCGCAGGCTGCGTTGTGAAAATCACCGGTGTAGCCGCATTCACGGTCACCAGCGCAGTGGACGATTGAGCCGAACTGACCGGATTGGTCACCACGACGTAGAAGCCTGCGCTTCCATTCGCGGTAAATACCGGGGTCGTGTAGGAAGCCTGGGTCGCACCAGCAATGGCGCCCGACCCGGTCCGATACCACTGGTAGGTCAGCGAGGGCGAGCCGGAGGCCGTTACCGATAGCGTTGCGCTCTGCCCCACGACCACGGTCTGGGGAGCAGGTTGTGCAGTGATGGCGACTTTGGCCGACGTATCTACCGTCAGGGTAGCAGGAGACGATGTCACCGTCCCGAGGCTGCTGGTAACCGTGACAGTGTACATATCGCCGTTGTCTGCAATGGTCGTCGCCGGCGTGGTGTAAACAGCAGCGGTCGCTCCGGGGATCTCGCCATTGTTATTCGACCACTGGTAGGTGAGAGTACCCGAGCCGGAGGCCACTACGCTGAAGGTCGCGCTGAAGCCTGCCGTGGTTGCCGCGTTCACTGGCGGAACGATGATGACCGGCGCCTGCGATTGCACTGGCGGCGGAGGTGCTACCGAAGTCAAGGTAACACTGCCGCTCGCCAAACCTGGAGCGCTCGCGGTCACAGTCGTCGTACCGGGAGTAAAGGTGCTGCGGAGGGCGATCTTCTGCAATCCACCCTCGAAGTTCAGCTCCGGATCTCCGGGCGAGTGGAAGAAGGCAAAAGGAACTCCAGCAATGACGGAGCTGTTTGCCTGGGAGAATGCGTCCTGATAGTAGGTGGTCCACGAGGGGTCGGCGACCAACTGTTGCGTTCCGCCCATATAACTGGCTGGGCCGGATACGGAGAAGGTTACATTATCTGCTGCCGTCGGGACGAGGTTGCCATTGGCGTCCTCCACCTGCGCGACAACCATTGCTGCATCTGACCCGTTAGCAGTCCATTGGAAGCTGGTGCCATCCGGTTTGGTGACCTCGGGAACGACACTGAGAACGATCCTGCTCTCCGCCCCGGCCGTTGTACGCGAATCGGTCACATTCGCAACCGGGTTGCTGTTCTCGTCGAGACACACGGCGCTAACCGTACCCGGCGCCCAGTTCACCATCCAGTGAACCTGTCCCGGCATCACGGTTGTGTTCTGGGTGAGGTCCGAATGGGAATCGACACTCCATGGGTTCGGTGTCTGGTCGGCGAGCACCGCGCCCGTAACCGGATCCTTGGGAGAACCGTTGATGAGCAGACGCACCGAAGGACAGTTGCTGAACGCGTTCTCCTGGATCGGAGTGCCCGGCGTGTATTCGTAGGACCGGTTCCAGTGATGCGCGAGGTGGACTACAGGCTTAACTGAGAACGGTATCCAGTTGGCCTGGTAGATGTAGTAGAGCAGCCTCGGGAAACGGTTCGCATCTGTCGACGAGTAACCGAGCGACCGCACGAGGTTCAACATGTTGGGCTGGTTTTGATATTCGGCCCAGAGGCTCGTCTCGCCCGGAGATTCAGCGAAGTACCACTGTGCCATGCCAAAGGCATTCGCTTGCCGTCCCTGGCGCCAGTCGTCGAGATAGGGAGCCGCGAAGGCAAGCTCGAAGTCATAGGCCAGGCCGCGCCCCGTACCCACGTTGTCCCAGTACTCGGCACCGAAGGCCGGATTGTTGGGATTCTGTTCCTTGTTTCCCGCTTCGCAGCCGGCTCCGTCGCATTCGTCCATGAATCCGTATGCGGGACTATAGGAGCGATCGGCGCTGACGCGCGTGTTGATGTTATCCCACGTCGTCTCGATTGTCTCAAGTTCGCTGGCGAGCGTTGGATTCATGCCGCCGTTGTCTCTCTCCCAATCGAGAATCGACGGATGGCTGCGATCGCGAATAATCATGTCGCGATGCACTTCCTGCTTGAGTTGCAGATCGTCGGCCGTCGGAGGGGTGGTGGCGTTCCAGTAATTTTCCCCATCGCCGCTCGGTTGATCGATCATGATGCCGTAGGCGTCTGCCGCCTCGACCATCTCTTCGCTGCTGGTCGAGTGTCCGGGGCGCCACACATTGCCGCCCTGGGCCGCGATCTGCGCCATATCGCGCCACCACTGCTCGTCGGGAACCGATGAGCCGAGCGCGGGATAGTCATAGCGGCTGGCTCCGCCCCACAGATACTGAGCGTGCCCGTTAAAAGAAGGAAAGTTTGCGTCCCAGGTAATGGTGCGGATACCAAGTGAACTCTGCGCCGAATCGACGATCACGCCGTTGACGCTGACGATGTGATAGACCTTGTACAAATATGGCGAGCCGCAGGAGACCGCAGGCGTACCGCAGATCGCGTTATTCGGATACCACAGTATCGGGTTGGGAACGTTGATCTGCTGATCGAACATCGGAACCGCGCCGGTTGGAAAGGTGCTGGGCGTCATCGGCGGAACGTTCTGCGTCACGGCAGGCGCTGTGACCACAACGTTGCCCTGCGCATCTACGATCTGCGTCGTTAGCGTAACCTGCTGTGCGACGGATGACTCGTTGAGGACATTCGTTTGCACCTCGACGAGGGCGGAGGCAGCCGTTGCCGTCCCCTCGAGAGCCGGCACCTCGGATACCGTCCCGACATAGGTGCCCCAGGTCCTAGTGTTCGAGTAGACATTCAGTGGGATGTGAACCGGATTCGTGACATACAGCTTTACATTACGGAACAGTCCCGCCATCGCCTGGCCGAATCGGAAATCTTCAGCGAAATTCGGCGTTTCAAACCAGGGAGAGCCGCGAGCGACGTCGATGGCAATCACGTTGTCCGTCTGACCGTCTGCAACGATGTACGGCGTAAGGTCACAGATGACCGGGACGAAACCGACCACGTGCGTGGCCTGCGCGTCTGCCGCTACCGCGCTGATGCCGGGCAGCAGCGTGCCGTTGATAAAGACCTGAACGCCTGAGTGCGCTCCCTCGAGATTCAGGAGAAACTTCTGGCCTGCATACTTGGAGTCGACCTTGAAGTGCAGGCGATACCAGTTATTTTGCCCGTTGAGTGAACCCTCTCCACCGCCAGAGCCCTGATTGATAAAGGTGCGAGGAATGTTTGCATCGTAAGGCAATCCAACCTGGGTCCAGGTGGCGCTGCCGTCGGAGCTCTCGCTAAAGCCGGGCGCCGAGTAAGACGTGGAGTTGTTGGTGTTCTCGAACCACCAGTTGCTTTGCGGCGCATTCGATGCCGAGGCAGCATTGCCGATGTACTGCGGCATGCCTGCTGCAAGATTGATTGTCGAGCGTTGCGATATCGGCAGCGTGGGCTCGACCTGCTGCTGCTGGCTATAGCCCGTGCGCGCGCCTACCAGCGCAGCCAGTACAAAGACCATCGCTAGAAATGCCGGCCGCGCACGCTTCTTCCACAGAACCCGGTCAGCCAGAACAAAGGCAGGCATCGGAACAGAAAATGTCCCAGAACTACAGGCAGGTGATCTCAAAGGGTCGTTCCTCTTTCAGATGTTGGGGGGAGCAACATGATCGAAAATCGGCATGACTCTTTATTGCCGACAAGGGATAGCGAAGCCTAGAGTAACGTATCTCCTGACACAAAGTAATGCACAGGCATTAAATCAGCATGATTAAAGTAACTTATGACATTTGAATTACTTTTAAATTGAAACTAGATAGAGGCGAGAGTGAATTTCTCCGAGGAGACGCTGGCAGGACGGGGACACGTTGCACGCCCGGGCAGCTATTGGAGTACCTCGCCGATGGAAGCGGTAGCGATGAATGGCAAAGGAATCGATCCAATCTGAAAGGAAAAACTAATTTTCTGCAAACGCGCTTTCTTTCTGAAAGTGATCTTTGCTGATCTTGCATATGCTTACTTCAAAGTGAGCACAACTCATTACACGGAAAGCCAAGTTGCTGATCGTCTAGCCGTAAATACTGGCGGACAATACAGCTATATCTTTCTTATGATCTTTAACGATTGATACATATACTGCTCCGCCAATTTCTTCTGTATGTTATTGCGGCATAATTGACGGGGCACTAAACCGCGGTCGCTAGTTGGCGATAAGAAACTCGCCAATCGATTCATTTTGCGAATCCCTCTGTTCCGCCGCATAGATCCTGCAAGCCTCGCCGCATCTCATCTGCACGATTCCCCTATCCAGAAAACGCCGCAGGCGGGACGATTCATTCAACAAGAAATTGATATTCTTGAAGGGTGGTTTATCCCTCAGCAATACAATTCATAGTTCTCGCAGCATCCCCGAGGGAAACCGTCTCCATGAACGGACTACAGCGGCTTTCTGCATCGGCCGGGAGATTGAATTCGGCGGTCAGGCCAAAGATTCAGCTTGCGCTCGATCCTCTACCTCCGTCAGCGGACTATCTCACTTTCCTAGATCTGGCCGCGCCGTGCTCAAACTTCATACAACAGAGCCCGGATTATCAAAGAGTTCGAGTAAGGTGAGCTTCGTGAATACTAGAGAACCATCAGCATTTCGTACTCGCAATCATGAAGGAATCCACCCGGCACGCGGAGCCGACCGAGCCATTCAACAACTCTTCCAGGGAATGAGATCGCCGAAATCTCCCAGCGTAGATATTTTTGAGAGCGATGTAGCTATTCAACGTTGCATGATCGGCTCGGGCGAACAGTCCGAAGTAGCTGTCGATTATCACTGTCTGGTTCTTTGGGACACCCACGTCGCCGAAGGAGAACTCGCTCTTGGCGGCTGCTTCAGGCCCTACAAAAAGTTTCCTAATACAATCAGCACCGTCGTCCCGGGTTTCTTTCCCGCAGTCAGGAATCTCTCTCCTCACACAGCGATTGTTTGCTCCATGAATGCAGGTTTCATAAGCCACCTTGAAGGAGAGCTCGACAGGCTGCCGCAAGGATCGTTCCATGAGCTCGCCGGTCAGGATGACTTTGTTCTAAGAAACATCACGCGCCTCCTAATCAAGGAGGCGGATGACGGAGGGCTCTCCGGAAAGCTCTACAGCGAGTCGCTCACCGTAGCTCTTGCCAGTCGCTTGTTATATCTTGGCCGATCGGCTAAGCAGCCTGAGCCAGGAAAGGTTTCAGCTCTTCCGCGCCGCTCGCTCGCGAGAGTCCTGGACCGAATGCGATCGGATATCCACATAGACACCAGCCTGAAGACTTTAGCTGCAGAAGCCGGGTACAGCCAATCTCAGTTTTTGAAGATGTTTCGAGCAGCGACCGGCACGACACCTCATCAATACCTGCTCGATCTCAAACTGGAGAAAGCCAAAGTGCTCATGGCCGCTCGAAACATCTCGATGATCGACATTGCGGCTGCTTGTGGCTTCTCGAGCCAGTCTCATCTGTCTACGACCTTCCGCAACCGTTTCGGCTCAACTCCAAGCCGCTACATCCGCGACCTGCGTAGGAAATGACCAGAGGCCCCGGCGGATCGCTTTATGAAAACGTGCTTCTTTTCTGAAAGATTCTCCTGCGGCTCTCAGGTACGTTAGGACGAGAAACAAATGGTTGACCCTGCAACCTATTTGTTCTAACTAACATTCGTTTAAGGGCACCTATGACGCAGTCGCAACCGGCCATGCTCCGCTCTCTCACCGCGCACGAAGAAATATATTGGCTGCTCAATTGGAACAGCCCGATTCATGCAGTGCTTGCCGCTCATGTAGTGGGTTCGACTACTGCCGAGGACTGGCGGGTCGCACTTGATCTCCTACAGCAGCGGCACCCTCTGCTCTCTGTAAGCATCGACGCTGCAGATGGGTATCGGCCCTTCTTCAAGCATCATGCCCAGGCGCCGATTCCTCTCCGGGTGGTTGCAGGTGAATCAGTGTCAAGATGGGAGGCGGAGATTGAGCGGGAGCTGGCAATTCCATTTGCTCCCGGCGAGGCACCATTGCTGCGTGCCGTGCTCATTCATCAGCCTGACCGTTCGGTTATCATTCTCGCGGCATGTCACTCCATCGCGGACGGAACTTCAATTCAGCTACTCGTTCGCGACCTCTTAATGGCAATGGCCGGCCATTCCCTCGAGCCGCTCGGTTTTCCTCGCTCCGAGGAGGAGTTGCTTGACATAAGTCCGCAGCCTCCCACTCAGGTCATAATCGAAGATCTAAGCGACGCGCCCATCAACGATGCCGGGCAACCATCGGTCTTAAGTCTGCAGCTCACTCAAGAGCTGACTCAGAAGCTGACCACTCGTGCACGGATGGAAGGCACGACCGTTCACGGTGTACTTGCTGCTGCGTTCGTTCTTGCAATGCGTCAGCAAGCGCCTGAGTTCCTCACAAAGCCGGTTCGCATCATCTCGCCGGTCAATACCCGGCCCGTGCTCGGCGCACAGCAGGAGTGCGGACTCTATTTCACTTCTCCTCAGGCATCTTTCGATCCTGAGACCGCTCACTCGTTTTGGGAGATAGCACGTTCCGCCAGGCAACGCATTATTGAAGCTTCAACGCGTGAAGTTCTCACAGGCGTGACGAACTATATGCAATGCATGATCGCAGGCGGGCTTACCAAAGCCTCAGCAGCCGACACGCTTAATAATGCGTTTGCAACGGATCTTCTACTGAGCAATCTTGGAAGGACACCATTCGATTCGATGTTCGGGCACTTGAAGCTTGAGTCTCTGTGGGGGCCTGCCGTTTTGAGTGGAATTCATGCCGCTCAGACTGTCGGAGCGGCATCAACGAATGGCTCCTTATGCTTGCTTCTGACGAGCTATGAACCGATTCCATTTTTGCTGCAAACAGTGGAGACAATCCTCTCCAACATTTAGTCTCAGACCGTTTCGGAGTCCGGCGAAACCGAGGTGGTCTGCCCGGCAAAGTCTTTCGTTACCTCTCCGGATCTGCCCGGCGGACAGCGAAATCAGCTGCCATCGCACAATCCTTAATTCACAGACACGGCATTACCAGAAACGAGTGGCAACCACCTCGGTTTGACCGGGCTCGTCGTCGACGACTTTCACGTGGATGACTACCTGCATGTTTTCATCTGCCCAGTTCTTCGGCGCGTTACGAAGAATGTCGGCAATCTTTTTCCGGTCGACCAGGATTTCACTGGCGGCCTGGGTTCCGTATTGCCCAATGCCTGCGGCCGTCAGCATGATGCTGTTGCTTTGCGGGAGAATCAGGCGGGAGAGGATGGCATAATCGTCGAGCGTTGAGCTTCCTGAGCCAGTACGAACCTTCCAGAAGCGGCTCTTGTCCTGGCGATCCGCAATCGTATCGCCGTTCAAAAAGGTGAATGGAGTATTGCGAGTTATGCCCAGCGTCCACCCGTTATTGAAGGCCCCAATGAGGACCGTCGGGCCGGTGTGTACGTCGCCTGCCGAGATGTCTCCTGCGAAACGCAACTGGTAGGGCTTGCCGTAGCGGGCCAGCATCGAGGTTATGGAGTTCGAGGCCAGCACGTCTCCGGTAGATACGTAGGTATTGCTGGATGCACTCAGGTCTTTAGGATCGATACTCTTGATCGACGGAAGCTGCACAACGAATTCAGGCCCCTGGTTTGGAAGCCCGTTGTCGTGCCGGTAGCGCTCCAGAAAATCCGGCGAGAAACGATAGACGACGTTGGTTCCGGTGTAGACGAGTACCGGGACCGGGCTTTTGAGAGCCGGCGCCCAGAAGAGATGGAAGGCACGTTCCTGTGCCGATGGAATGGCCATCCATATATATGTCCCTGCAACAAGCAGGAGCATTGCCGCCAGCAGTCCCCAGAAAAAACGATAGGGAGTGACGCGTAACGCGCGGCGAGGCTCAAGGACAGGTAGAGAGCTCGCGGTTGGAACTGCCTCTTCGACGGCGAGTAATGGCTGCTCGACTACGGCAGTGATCGGGGTGAGCGACTCGAACTTCGCCCGATAGGTTCCGGATGGAATCTCTATGAGAGTTCCGGCGTTACGTCCTTCACTCTGGTAGAACTGGGCAAGCCGTTTTCTTACCTCGGCGATGCGCGATCGCACGATCGGGTCGTTGGCCGTGTCGTAATCCGGGGCGCGGCCAAAGACCTCCGATCCGATGACCCGCTCACGCAGCAGCGTCTCGTTTCCCTTCAGGCTGTGCTCGACGACATAACGGAGCAGATCCTGGCATTGCCTGCTGCTCCGAAAAGGCGCACTCCCGAGAATCTCGCGCAGGGTTTTGCGGACGGCTGCCCGGTTCGGCGACAGCGCAGCTACAGAACTCGCTTCTGCCTCGTTTTGCTCAAGAATCTGCCCGCTTTGACCCTGCCCCTGATCCTGAACCGCCACTCTTAACCCCAGCACACAGGTACTGCACGTACCTGTCGAACTATTTGCAAGGAAACAAGATACTCCTTTTCTCCGCGACTCTCTACTGTACTGACCGTTGACGATCGTGTAGCCGCAGGAATCTCTTCCTTCTCGGTAAGTACGGATCCGGGGAGACACGCGCCGAAGACAGGTGTCGACTCGGAACGGAGGAGAAGTCCATTGAGATTCAACCCCAGACGCCAGCTCACCTCTGCATCTCATTCCCTTTTTCTGAACGGCTTCTCTTTCCTGATTCTTTGTTGCCTGGTTCTCCCCCTGGCGCATGCACAAACGGCCGGAACCCTTTCGGGTACGGTCACGGACCAGAATGGTGCTGTCATTACCGGGGCGAAGGTCGCAATCCAGAACGAAAGCTCGGGGGATGTCCGGCGGACAGTATCCAATGGGTCGGGCAATTTCAGCGTGCCGGCGCTGGAGCCAGGCAGCTATCGCACGACCATCACCGCACAGGGTTTCGGCACCTTTGTGAGCGCCGGCCTGGTGTTAACCGAAGGCGAGAGCCGGGTCGTCCCCGGCATCCGCCTCAGGATCGGCTCGGCACAAAGCGTCGTCACGGTAACCGGAGAAGCGGAGGCAATCGTGCCCACGGATACGGGCTCGATGAGCACCGCTCTCAACAATCACATGGTCAGCGAGCTCTCGATCACGGGCCGCGACGCCGGAGAGCTGATCAAGTACCTGCCGGGCATGGGTATTAATAATGGACTCGCCCAGGGCGCGAGCTTCACCGACCAGGTGACAGGAACGAACACGGGGCCGGTTGGAGCCTACTCCGCGAATGGCTCGCAGCCGAACGGGGCTATGGCCTTCATGCTCGATGGAGCAAATATTCTCGACAGCAACATGGGAACGCAGGTGGCCAACGTCAACCAGGACATGACATCGGAGGTGAAGGTAATGACCTCCTCCTATGGCGCCGAATTCGCCAAGGGACCAGTGGTCTTCGAAGCCTACGGCAAGAGCGGTGGCGAAAACTATCACGGTGAGGCGTATCTCTACACTCGCAACGCCAATCTGAACGCGGAAAATGCATTGCTACGGGAAGAGCAGATCGCCAAGCCCTACGATACCTACTACTACCTCGGGGGCAATCTCGGCGGACCTGTCCTGATTCCCCACACCAGTTTCAATCGCGGCCGCAGGAAGCTTTTCTTCTTCGGCGCTTACGAATACATGTGGCAGAAGCCCGCCGGAACACTCTATGAATACTTCGTTCCCACCGATGCCATGCGAGCGGGCGACTTCAGCGCGGCCAGCATGGCAACCCTGCCCTCAAGCGTGCCCGGCGGAGACAACGTCGTTCCCTGCGCCAGTGGCCCGACCTCATGCAATGCGAAGATGACCATTCCCAACGGAAACGTCGCTCCGTTCTTCGATCCGAACGCTTTGGCGATGTTAAAGCTTTACCCCGAACCGACTGTGGATCCGGCAACGCACGGCGGCCACAACTATACCTATCTCGACAACTACCCGACCAACCGGTGGGAGGCAAACGCCAAGATCAACTACGACATCAGCGACAAGATGAAGCTGTTTGGCACCTACATCCGGCAGAATGAACGCGACATTCACTCTTTCACCGTGTGGTACGCTCCCAGTTCCTCGCTACCTTACCCTTCGACCATCATCGCGCCGACGACTTCGAACGTTGGCATTCTGCATCTGACGAATATCTTTTCGCCGACATTTACCAATGAAGCCGTCGGCTCATACGTACGTTATGCGAACGTAAACAAGCCGGAAAACTCCGCGGCTTACTCGCGCACAGCACTTGGCTACAACGGAGGCAGCATCTTCGGGGCGAAGACCGACCAGATTCCAAACATCGTGAGCTATACCGGCGCGCTTCCCGGTTTCTATGCACCGTCCTTCGATGGTCCTTTGTCCGGTGGCGGCTTCGGCAAGATCCTGCGCAATGCTTCGATCTACGACAACCTCACCAAGGTGTGGGGAAAGCATACGGTCAAGGGTGGCGGCTTCTGGGAGATGTTCGGGAACGAGCAATCCAGCGGCGGCGGCAACATCTTTTACCAGGGCCTGTATGCCTTCGACAACTTCAGCAGCGTCGGCACTGGCAATCCCATTGCCGATTTCCTGATCGGTCATTCCGAACAGTACTCGCAGGCCAACGTCAACTCCGTCGACAACGGCTACTACCGCGACTACGCCTTCTATGCGCAGGATTCGTGGAAGGTATCACGCAAGCTGACGCTCAACTATGGCATCCGCTTCGATCATCTCGGACAGTGGTACTTCCCCAATCCTGGTACGCAGGTATGGAACCCTGCCACCTACAGCAACGCAGCCGATGCGCCCGCCAATACCGGGCTGTTGTGGCATGGAATCGACAGCAAGATACCACTCTCCGGCTATCCTTCAACCTGGTATTACGAGCCGCGCGCCTCCTTTGCCTATGATGTGTACGGCAACGCAACCACGGTCGTGCGCGGCGGCTTCGCAGTGTATCGCTATCCACTGGGCGATTCGAATGCGGGGGCTGCCGAAGGCGCAATGGGCGTCTATCAATACCAGAGCCAGGTGGGCGTCACCTCGCTGGCCGGCATCTCGCAATTCATGCCCTCCGGACTCAACCAGAACGGCACCAGCATCTCCGTACTGCAACAGGGAGATAACCAGAATCCGCAGGTCGAGGATTACAACCTCACTGTTTCGCAGGGCATGCCCTGGCGGTCGGTTTTCGAACTCTCCTACGTTGGCAGCATGAGCCAGAACCTGCTCATCGACGGAGCCGCGGCTTATATCAACATGGTGCCGCTTGGCGGCCTCTTTCAGCCCGATCCAGTAACCGGAGCACCGGCCGACCCCAGTGGCAACATCAACGTGAATGACTACAAGCCCTATCGCAACTACCAGAACATCACCCTGGTGCGGCATGGCAGTTCCTCGAACTACAACGCTCTGCAGGTGGCATGGACCAAGCAATCCGGGCCGGTCACGTTTCTGCTGAACTACACCTTTGGCAAAGCGCTGGGCATTCGCGATGGCGAGTCGGACAATGGCCCCGGCAACGGATCGGTCGTCGATCTCTTCAACCTGAAAAACAACTATGGCACGCTGGCCTACAACCACACCAATATCTTCAACGCGTCATACGTCATCAACCTGCCGAGCCCGATTCACAGCAACATTATTGCCAAGGGCGCAGTCAATGGATGGGAGCTTTCGGGCGGTACATCGATCCAGAGCGGCGTTCCCATTCAGCCGAATGCAGGCGGCAACCTATACGCAACGTTTCCAAGCCAGGTAAGCGTGCGCACTTATCTCGGCACTGATACCGAGCAGATGCAGCCGCAGCTGACCTGCGATCCACGGAGCGGCGCCCATAGCAATGCGCGCTTCAACGTAGCCTGCTTTGCGCCGCCAAATCCAGGCACGCAGGGTAGTGTGATCTGGCCGGACGTCACGGCTCCTGCCTACTTCAACAGCGATCTTTCACTCTTCAAGAACTTCAGCGCGGGCGAATCGCGCAAGGTACAGTTCCGCTTCTCGGCCTTCAACTTTCTCAATCATCCCCTGCCGGAATTCAACGCAGATGGCAGCGCCAACGACCTACGTCTGAACTTCATCCAGACTAATCCCATGACCGGTGAGCAAACCCTGAGCAACACAAATACCAACACATTGCTGACCGGCGCACCCGCCCATAAGGTGGGTAACCGCCTCGTGGAACTTGCTTTGAAATACACCTTCTAACCACTCTTGTCCCGATGCGGACGATGTCTTCTAACATCTTCCGTATCGGGTATTCCTGTTCTATTTCTGACATGAAGGAGATCGAATGACTGACAGACTCCTGCGAGCAGTCTGCCGCATCCTGCCTTGCCTCGCTGCACTCTGCCTTTCCCTTCACGCCGCAACCGCACCCGCACACCCTGACTTTGTTTTGCATGCTGAGAAGAAAGCAACAGGCGAATGGTTCGATCTTGCGAATGGTACTCTCCGCATCATTCCCTGCACCAACGGCATTGCCCGTGTCACTTATGTTCCCGGCAAAGTAATCCCCAATCTGAGCAACTTTGCCATCCCTGATTCGGCCTGCATTACTGCACCATTCTCGATCGAAGAATCGTCCTCCGGCTTTCTTATGACTTCGGGCGGTCTTCGCGTGAGAGTGGAGAAGAATACGGGGGCCGTACGATTCCTTGATCTGGAAAACCGCACCCTTCTTGCCGAAGCCGACTGGCCATATCCTAGAAGAGTTCGGCCTGCAACCACGGATGGTTTCGCAACCAACGAAGCTGCAGTATGGTTCGCGCTCGATCCTGACGAGCGGCTTTACGGACTTGGCCAGCACCAGACCGGACTCCTCGATCAGCGCAACACCGAGTTAACGCTGCTCCAGGACAACACCAACATCGCCATCCCATTCTTCATCTCGTCGAACGGCTACGGCGTCCTCTGGAACAGCGCCGCAGTTACGGATTGGGACAATCGCTTTCGGCAGGTGCTCGCCATCCGCTCGAACGCAGCCGATGCCGTTGACTACTACTATCTTCCCGGCCCCGCCGTCGACACCATCATCCGCGAATACCGCAACCTGACCGGAAATGCCCCGCTCTTTCCTAAATGGGCCTATGGATTCTGGCAATCGAAGCTCGCTTATTCCAGCAGCGATGAGCTACTGGCCGTCGCGGCAAAATACCGGGCGATGCACATCCCGCTCGACAACCTCGTGCTGGACGCTGGATGGGAAACGAGCTTTGGCTCACGTACCTTTTCCTCGCAGTATCCGAACATGGCGGACACGATCAAGCAGTTGCATGACGAACACGTGCAACTGATGGTTTCCATCTGGCCGCTCTTCCAGCCGGGCAATCCGAACTACGACGCGTTCGCCGCGAGACATTTGTTTATCAAGCCAGGTGCGAATGAACTACCTGCTTACCTGCCAGGCGCACGTCTTTATGACGCCTTCAACTCCGAGGCGCGCAATCTTTACTGGCAGCAGGCAAAGAGCGCCCTCTACGACATTGGCGTCGACGCATTCTGGCTCGACTCGACCGAGCCTGCCGATCTTTACGCGGAAGAACATGGTTCGATCCTTGCCGGAGCGCAAACCGCGATGGGCTTTGGCTCGAAGGTAGCCAACATGTTTCCGCTCATGACGACGGATGCGATCTATAGCGGCGTGCGCAGGCAGCCGGAAGACAAACGGACCTTCATCCTTACGCGATCTGGATTCACAGGCATGCAACGCAACGCTGCAGCAGTGTGGTCAGGTGACACATTGACCGACTTCGATACGCTGCGCCGTCAGATTCCCGCCGGACTGAATTATTCCCTGTCCGGCATGCCCTATTGGACAACAGACATCGGAGGCTTTGTCGGTGGCAATACCGACGACCCTGCGTACCGCGAGCTCTACGTTCGCTGGTTTGAGTATGGTGCCTTCTGCCCAGTCTTCCGAACCCATGGGGCGCGGCGCAACAGTCAGAATGAACTGTGGAGCTTTGGCACGGAGGCGCAGACCATCCTCACGGAATATGACCGGCTTCGCTATCGGTTGATGCCATATATTTATGCGCTTGCTGCCCGAACCACCTTCGAAGGCTATACACCCATGCGTGCGTTTCTCTTCGATTTCCCGAATGATCCACGCGCCATTGCGGTGAATGACGAGTTCATGTTCGGACCGTCCTTGCTGGTAGCACCCGTAACCGAAGCGGGCGCGGCATCGCGATACGTTTACCTCCCCAAGGGAACGGACTGGTATGACTTCTGGACCGGGAAACGCTTCAGCGGCGGTCAGACTATCCAGCGCGATGCTCCGCTCTGGGTCTTGCCACTGTATGTTCGCGCCGGAACGATACTTCCATTGGGACCAGAGGAAGACTACACCGGCGAAAACACGAACGGCACGATTGAACTGCGTGTCTATCCTGGTGCCGATGCCAGTCTCAAGCTCTATGACGATGACGGAACAACTTACCGGTACGAGCAGGGACAATACACATGGACCCCAATCCGCTGGGATGATGCGGTCAGCACTCTGAGCTTCTCCCACGCCGAGGGAAATTGGCCCGGGCGCAAGGCCAGCAGGCAGTTCCAGATCGTGATGGTCGGTCCCGGGCACGGTACAGGAGAAGCGCAGGCAACAGGGATGGCCACCACTTACCAGAACCTCCCTTTGCAGGTCCGGCTAAAGCAGTGAGCTTCGTCTTGAAACATCCACGCATCCCTTATTCGCTAGCAATGTGAAATGGTTTTCGATATTTGAAGGGCCCCACAGAACTCATCAACGATCGACATAACGGATCTTCGCAGGCCGAATTTATCCAAAAGATTCAGGCACTCGCTGAGGAGACTCACGGACGGCTAGCGACTCCCGATGAGAACGAAGCGATCGGCATCAGCCTCGGTTGAACTCCATCGTTGGCAATTGTCCGAATGAGTCACTTTTCTGTCTCTAGAACCGTCAGCTTGCGCACGGATGCTTCGCATCGAAGTCTTCAGTTTGCGGCACAGATACAGCATGGCCGACCGTTTGGTCGCATCGTCGCCTCAGATCCAATCCATCGTTATGCCAGGAGATCGAATATGATCGGGAATCACTTTCGCAGTATCGCCTACGCAGCTTTTATCACGGTTCTACCGGCACTCGCGAGTCATGCGGAGGTCGCGTCAAAGAATAAAAGTATCATCGTCATGGAGCCATCTGACCTTCCCCAGGCAGCGCGAGCTTCAGGAGACGCCCTGCTCTTGCGAGCTAACTCCGATGGCACCTTCTATCTTTACGAGGAGCAGGCCAATGGCTCGCAGCTGACGATCTACGACGTCACTGACCCCGCCAAAATCAGCGTGAAAAGCACGAAGAATCTGCCCATGCAAGGAACCTATGATTTCGTTCGCCCACTCGGGGAAAAGTCGGAGTTGATTCGGATTCGGAATGGCAAGAAGGCGGCCCTCCTCGTCTTCAGCAAAGATGACGTCGAGTTGCAGGACGCTGCTACGCTCAATGACTCCAAGCAAGCCCTTGTGACAGAAAAAACTCCGGCCAATGAGCCTGCAACGGACTCGACGCCGCGTGCACCGAAGGATTTCAATGTCATCGACACAACAGCCGGGTCTGGCCCGGAACATGTAATGACAGTGCCCATGGTTGTGCAGCAGGTGGTCAACGACAGCACGGGTACAACGTTCCTGCTTAACCAACAGGGGCTGACCGTGGTCCGGCGCCCGAAAATCGAAGAAGACTTCAGCGCTCATCAACAGCAAACGGCCAATTAGTAGAACTCCTGCTCGGAGAAAAGACGGCGCACCCAACTACGCGCCGTCGCCTACTCTTCTGTCTCTTCTACAGACTTTTATCACTGGAACACTACCGGCCAACGGAATTTGATCGCTACTTCTGAGGTGGCAGATATAAGTAACCGTAATGATCACTGATTTCGGTCAACTTCTCGATGTCGCGCGGAAGTTGAAGGCCTGAGATTGCGCGAAAATAGTCGTCAATCCCGCCACCGTTCGTTGTCAGCATCATTCTCCCGTCAGTCGCGCCCACGTTGCGAAAGGCGTGGAACGTGTCTCGCTTTGAAAGAACCGGCATGCCGACTGTCATCGGAGTCCACGCTCCGTCTCCATAAAACTCATAGCTTCCCTCCAGGACGGTAAAGATCTCTTCTTCCTTAAGGTGCTTATGTGGGGGCGGTCCGCCGCCCGGTGGCGTCGTCTCGATGAAGACGCAGCAGGTGTAATTGGACGAACGGCTCGAGACCACAATCTCGATAGAAAGACCACCTAGGATCTTGATAATTTCCGGGGCTGTCAAAGTGTGTTCTCCTCTCGTAATGCGATCGATGTGTTTTGCCTGGACGCGGGCATCTACGTGTTTTGCAATCTCTGAGTGTTGCCTCACAGGCAAGCCTATGCTTGCTAGGTTCGATGCACTCGAGGTTGAACTGATGACGCATCAGGAAAGCCTGGCAGCTGAACTTGGCAGAAACCTTGGTGCAATTGGCAGCCGCACCAGTAGCGTTCACGCAACTATGCGCGACAACTCTCATCCAAACTGAGGAACTGCAAACTGCCTATTTATCCTGCGGTCCATCGTTCGCACGGAGAAGCGCAAACTGGCGCACCGGTGAGCAGTTTGTTGAGATGAGAGGATAAGCCTTGAAAAAACTAGTGCTATGCATCGTGGCGATTGCTTCATGCCTTGAGCTCACATCCGCGTCACTCGTGGCGCAAGGCGGACCGCGTGAAAATAGTGGTCTGGCTTCTATCAGAGATGGCCATCTGATGCGGGACGGAAAGCCATGGATCCCCCAAGGCTTTTACCAGGTTCCATTCGAGATTCCTCCAACCGCCTTTGCTTCACAGCCACCGTTCTGGAGACAGGCGTATGAGGGACAAGGTGCGTGGGAATATGCGGAGATGAAAGCTGAAGGGGCCGACTCGGTACGACTTCAGATTGCCCAGGATGGAGCGAATCCGGATAACAAGAAACACTTCGATGCGGAGTGGCTGCAAAAAGCCATCCGCGCCATTCACCAGGCTCGCGACGCCGGCTTGACAGTGATTGTCTGCATACAGGACGAGATCCAGACAGGAGTTCCTGCCCAGGCTCCTCTTCCAAACGAAAACACGCGGCGGGTGTGGTCTGAGTTGACTCCGGAGTTTGGAAAAGATCGTGGCGTGTTATTTGAGCTTTACAACGAACCAAACGATATACCCAAGGATCCGCACCCAGACATCAACCAGCAACCAACATCCCAGCAGTGGCAACGCTGGGCAGACGCAATGAACGAGACCATCCGCTTCGTGCGGAACCACGGGTCAGTGAACGTGGTCGTAGCAGATGGACTGGTCAACGCGCAGCAACTGGAGGGAGCTCCTGATCTTGTCGATCCAATGCACCAGGTCCTGTATGCCGCTCATCCCTATGTGAGCGGTAACAGAGCAGATTTCAATCAAACCGAGCAGGCCTGGGAAGAGAAATTTGGACACTTTGCCAGAACACATCCGGTGATCATCAGCGAATGGGGCATTGGGTTTTACTGTGACGCGAAGACACCGCGCTCAGTCGCTTCGTTTCTAAAGTATCTACGCAGTCGAGGCATCGGATTGGAAGTCGGCATCTGGGACTTTGCACCAGGAGGGTTCAATAACATGACCCATGGCTTCCCGCACAACCAGTTCTCCAGTTTCTACAATGCCAAGGGAGAAACCTGCACGCTGAACAACGGCTTTCCAGGTTACGGCCCAGGCAAGATGATAGAAAGCTGGTATCTCCACGGAACGATTCCGCCGCTGCCTCAGTAAAAGAGACAACGACCGGATGAGTAATGAGGGAGCATCTTCTTTGTCGTCTTGAGAAGCTCCCTCTTTCCTCGCCGGGCCCTACCCTGTGTGCCGCAACCCTGCGTGATCAGCGGTAATTAAGCCTACCGGGCCTGACTTATTCATCTCTTCTGATTCTGTCCCGCTCGGTTGCATTCTTGTCCGCTTTTGCGGCGTTCGATCGACCACGGATTTGTAGATTAAAGAAGGGCACTGATAGAAGCAGGTTCTGACCCAGAGAATGACCTCAATCGGAGCGATGACCCTCGGATGGAGATAACGAATGTAAACACCGCATCGCCGCATTTCCCGACCCGGGATCCCAGGAATGGGAACGCCTCCAGGACTCGGCAGCCAGCACCCATAGGCATGCAATATATCGATTTTCTTTACTCTTACGCATATCAACTCGCCAGCCGCAGTGACTTTGCCGAGGAGCTGGTCGAGGCTACCTATTCCAGTGTGCTGGAAGCCGAAGCACCGAATACCGCGGGCATCAAATGTTGGCTCCTGAGGATGTTGCGGAATAAGTGGCAGGAGCGAACGCGTGTGCAGTGCTTTCAATCCGCTGTAGAAGAACTCCAAGTGAACACAGCTGACAGCAGGAGTCAAACAGCGACTCTGTCGCAGGCATTGCTTACTTTGCCTTCCGGCCTGAACGAGATTCTCTTTCTGCGCGAGTCAGCAAGGCTTTCTTACCAGGATATTGCCATCGTATTGAATTGCTCAGTCACTAGAGTCGTCTTCTGCCTGGGAAACGCCCGCAGGCAATTGAAAATGCTGCTCGCAAAGGACTTCGACCGGGCCAGGTAGCATTTGCGGCGCCAGCGGCAGCATTATCTCTTCGAATGGCGACGACGACGGGAATTGGCTTCGACAGCGGGAATAAATGCCGCGACGTTTTCGTTCTCTCTGCAGCGAACGATCAAGGTGAGGTATCCCATGCTGAAAAAGCCAGCTGTCAATGAAATCCTGGTGCAGCCCTACTATATGAGCGGCGATCGCAATACAATCGCATCTGCATTGCAAGTCAAGAAAGATCTTGGTGTTCTGGTCATGACGCCGCCGGGCTCTCCCGAATTGGGCGATGAAATGCGGCGCTTTTACGTATCTATCACTTCCCAGTCCCGCGTAGAGGTATTGGATGTTCCCGCCAATCTCTCTAATAACAGGGCACACTCCCCTGATGGTGAGGCAGTCCTTCGAGATGCGTACAAGCAAATCACCAATCACATATATAACAGCGGCAGAAACCCGCGGCCGCAGTGGCTGGGCCGAGCGGTCGCGCAGGATGTGAAGCTGAAGAGCGCCACCTTTGGCACGCAGGTTATTGCCGATAAATTTTCAACTAAACCTAGAGTCGGCGGCATCGGTGCCGAAAAAGCACGGGCTCAGCTCCAAAGTTACTGGAGGCTTGACGGCGCTCATCGAGATCTTCCAGGGCTCGAGGACAGGGTCGGACAATGGTTGGTTGAGAAGAAAAAACTACACTTCAACAAACGATATGTATTCCTGTTCGCGAAAGAAGGCGACCGGCGCGCAGAAAAGGCCCACCACTTCACCTCGATCGGCACGTGGAAGATGCTTATTGATAAGTTAGCCGGCTATGGGCGCACTTCTCCTCATGAGGTTCCTGTAGATGTCATCCCCGTGGCCGTCGGCGATCGGATCGGGCTGAAGACAGAACCCGATCTCAGTGGGTTCTGGGAGGAACCAGACTGGAAAGATCTCTTTACGAAAACTGCAACTGGCGACGAAAACGATCCCATTCTCATCGATGGCAGACGGGCGCAGCTGGGCTTATGGTGCTACCTGGCAATGAGACACGGGGGCGTTTCCATAATAGGCATGCGAAGTGGGATGATCGAGGTGCCGGCGCTGGTAGGGATTCGCACGCTTTACCTTGAAGAAGAATGGAATTCGCAGGCGCAGCGCATGGAGAAGTGGATCGGCAAGGTGCCGGGCTTCGAGCGGCAAAAAGTCCAACGACCACCCGGTATTAAACAACAGATCTACTGGAAGGAAAAAGACGGTCAGTTTGCCAAGGACGATGCCTTGCGACACATTCGCAGCAACACGCAGCACTTGAACGGCATGGTAATGAACGCGCGGCCAAATCCGACTAACCAGGTACTGACGCCACCTGCCGAGTCCATGCAGTCGCAAGGTGACTTTGATCGCTATATCAGAAGCAATCAAAACCATCCGCGGATACAGATGTTGAATGAGGTTCGCGGGAAAAGTATGGCGGACGGCTTCGGTCTTCAGCCAACAGAATGGACTTCAATTCTGAACTGGATAAGAAATACGCCTGCTCCGATCGCGCAGGTCACGAATGACAACTCCGGACAGAGAGCGGGCGACGCCAGCGGATCGACTTCGTGACGGCGGAGATGAGAGGGCAGGCAGATATGCCTGCCTCACTCAAGCTTAAGGTTTCAGCTGCAGGCCAGGCATGCTGATCGTAGCCAGAAACCTGGGGTAGAGCTTTCGCTCTCGCTCCGCCTCTACAGCAGAGGGTCGATTCTGATGACAACGCCCACACCCCGAAACATTTTTCATCGACGAACGCGATACCAGCACATAGCTGAGGCCGCGATTTCTCCAGGAAACGATATGCATGCCGTCCTGTTCGCGAGGATGCAGCGTGACATTGCCGGAGTGAATCACTTTTCCCCAAGTGTCGATCGGCAGATTTCCCGGTCCGACCAGCATACTTACCTGCTCATCTGGCAGACGAAACGAGAGTAGCGCAGCGCGTTCGCCATTCACACTCACCACGCGACCTCCCACCAGCTTGTAGTTCGCTCTGTCATCAGAAGCAATGCCAGAATTGGCCATGTGAAAGGGGAAGGATAGGCGACTGCCCAACCATGCCGAGACCTCTTGCGCCGAGCTCGAGTTGATATCGAGCGGCAGCCGCCCCTGCTCGAGATCCTGTTCTGCACGCACCGCTGAGGCGCGCATCCGCGAAGCGCCACGACTGCGTTCCGCTAGAACGAGCACCGAAGATGCTACGACCGCAAGGAAGACCGCCGCTACGCCAATCCAGCGAATATTTACACTTCCCTTACGGCCGCCTTCGTGTACACCAAATCCGTCAGATGACTTTTCGCTGGGCTTCGCCTGAATCAGGCTTTCTTCCACGCGCCTGCGCAGTGACTCTGGAGCATGCATGAGTGGGCGTGCAGCCCGGATTTGCGAGGAGAGATACTCCAGGTCTTCGAGGTGCTGCTGACATGCGGAACAGGTTTCTAAATGAGCAAGTACGACTTCCTGCTCTTCAGTATCCAGTTCGCCATCAACGAGTAGTTGTAATTTTGGTCTTATTTCGTCGCAGGGGCTCACGCCTTCTTCCTCTCCGAAAAAGCCGCATCTCCAAATTCGACGAGTGCGGCCCGCAGTTTGCTCCGAGCTCGTCCAAGTCGTGACATTACGGTACCTGCAGGGCAGTTCAACACTGAAGCAATCTCCTGATAGGACAATTCTTCAAACTCGCGCAGGATCAACACTTCCTGAAATTCAGGCGGAAGTTTACTGAGTGCCTCGCGCACCATCAGCGCATTTTCATGGCTCTCCATCATCTCCTGAGCGCCCGATGCGTTGCTGGGTAAAGCATCTACTACGGAATGCTCTCCGTCCGCTTCTGCAAACTGCGGTGCGGAACGCCGCCGGCGCAGTTCGTTAAACCACTGGTTTCTCAGAATCGTGAATAGCCACGCCTTGATATTGCTGTCCTCGCGAAGACGCCCATAGGCTTCAATCGCTCGAACATACGTTTCCTGTACCAGGTCCTCAGCCTCTGTATGCCGACGAGTCAACACCAGCGCGTAACGGTATAAGCTGTCAAGAAATGCAATTCCAAAAAGTTCTGTCTCTGAGGGCTTCGTCAGGGGGGAGAGCATCCCTCCTATTTTCCTATCATCGGCTTGGAATTGCCACAGCTTGTACGTGCGAAGTGGCGAAATTTATAGGTCGTACCTTACCTCGTCCAACAAGAAACAGAATGGCAAACCTTTCATAACCGTTACGATACCATTGGTCACATTATGAAGCTGTGTCGTCATCACACAAATCTTAAAGTTTTCCCCCTTTGGTACCATCATCGGCTTCATCAGGAGCTGACGGAGCAGCCGGCGGTGGCACGATAACAGGTATTTGAGGAATTGCTCCACTCTCTCCTCCAGGGATTGGAATAAAAGCGCCATTCACAACTACCCCCGCGGGAGACACGATAAGCGAAGTCTCCCCGACCTTAAGGCATATCATCGTATCGCTCTCGAGAATCATGCCAGCTATGCCCTGCATATAACACATGGCATTCGCCTGCAGCGCATAATTTGCGCCCACCTGCACCGCGCATTCTGTACCAACCTGAAGACCATAAGTACCAGCCTTCGTAGTTTGCCCAAGGCCTACACTCAGATCGGAGCTTCCCAACACACTCTCACGGCGATCGCCCTGCACCTGGAGATCTTCGCCCTGGACGCGAGCTTTACGGCTTCCACTGACAATGGTACTGTCATCGTTTCCTACGTAACGGCGATGGTCGTGGACAACGCGGTGGTCCATATCGCGCTCCGCCTTGACGAATATCTGTTCAGAGCCCTTCTTGTCTTCGAAGCGGAGTTCGTTTGCCTCGGAGTCGCCACCCTTGTTGGATGAGCGCGTAAGTATGCCGGAGCGGGTTGCATAGGTCTCCGGATCGTACTTCGGCAGATTCTCGCCGTTGTAGACCGATCCAACTACAATCGGCGCATCGGGATCTCCGTCGATGAAGTCGATCAGGACTTCGTCTCCAACCCTCGGCCAGAAGTACGTTCCCCACCCCTTGCCTGCCCACTGTTGAGCTACACGCAGAAGTGTCTTGTCGGGCGATTTAGGAGCATTGCGATTCCACCAGAACTGCACACAGACACGCCCAAAGCGATCGAGGTACAGGTCCTGCCCTGGAAAGGTGACTACCTTGCCGGTGACGACACCCTGAACACGTGGCTTCTCGAGGGTTCGCGCTGTCCGATAGATTTGATCGAAGGGCCTGGCTTCGAAACTGTTCCAGTAAGCTTCTCCCTCTGGTGCCTCCACTTCGCTGCGGTATCCCGGCCTCTGCTGGATCCGGTGGAGCACTCTCGTGACCAGGTATTTGGTGTTCTGATCCTGCTGGGGATACTTACTGAGTTTGAACGTAAAACCTGGCTGCATCGTACTAGCGGTGGACTCACCCTCGCAGATAACCGAAGCAGCATCGACAGTGTCCCGCTGTACGTTTTGAAGCAGGGTTTGCATGACGGGAATCTTCGCATCTGCCGATTCAGTCTTGAAAAATGACGAGGCTGAATCCGCAAGGTCATAGAGCTCATGCGAGTTTTTTCCGTTTTTTACGCTTGACCGCGATGTCGACGGAGCTGCATGAGAAAGCGCATAAGGTATGAAGCGATAATCCCAAAGCGTGTGCTCGCCGGATATCAGAGTCGATCGCGACTGGAACGAATGAATCAGCGGGCGGTAAAAACTAAGCGGCCGGGCTTGCTCAAGCCAGAACTCGAACTCGTTCACAACCGGACAACTGCTCGATAGCTGGCTGTTGTCACAGAACACCAGCTGATGATCGGTTGCGGTGTGGGTGAAGTAATAGAAAATACCCTGTTGTTGAAGGATCCTCTCCAGGAAATGAAGATCTGATTCGCGATATTGGGTACAGTATTCGAGCGTTGGATAAGTCTGCTGAGTCAGCAGCTTTGGGACGATGCTGTAGGGCTCCAGCACTTTTTGTGCGATGTCAAGCACCGTCATGTCCTGGAACACTCGCGTCTGTTGGTTCAGTTTAAGCAGCCAGAGCATCGGGACCATCCGTACCCGGTACGAGTTAAACCAGGCATCGCCGCCAGTGCTTTCGAAACTGGCGACGATGCCATTGAAACAGCGCTTCTCTCCCGTATCGGTGATTTGCAACTCAGTCGTTACACGTTTCCCGAGCAGCGATGAGGCCGATATCGAGGTGCCCGCTTCACTGAGCACATCGACGTCGAACTGGAAGATCTCCGACATGGCCTCGACACCACTGAAGCCCAACGCAAGCAGAGTGTTCCCGCCGAGCGGACTCTGAAACGAGAGAATGCGATTATTCTGTGTGTATCCGCTCATTCCCTTCCCCTAAACGCTTGCGAGCTCTCCTGCACTTTCACGGGTTGTCCAGGTATAAGTAAACGTGTTCTGTGAAGAGACGGACACATTGACTCGCTCCAGTGGTTCGCTTTCTGACAGCCGGCTAAGCAACATTCGTGAGAGCTCGGGAAGTAGCGTATTCGAGAGCAGGTGATCCACATTTCGAGCCCCGCTTTCTACTTCCAGGCAACGTTCCTCGAAAAGCGAGATCAGGCGCTCGTCACACTCAAGCTCCACATGATGATGTAACGCAATACGACGCTCAATCTTCCCGAGTTTCAGGCGAATGATCTGTCTCAGAACCTCATCCCGCACCGGGAAATATGGAACAACCAGCGTTCTGCCCAGGAATGCCGGCTTGAATACCCGGTTCAGCTCCGGACGAATTGCACTAGCCAGTTCTCCCGCAGAAACCGCGGGACTACCCGGCTTCGTAAGCTGCTCAATGATCGCGCTCGCGGCGTTGGTAGTAAGCAGAATTAACGTGTTGCGGAAATCGATGTAACGGCCCTCACCGTCTTCAATGTGCCCCTTGTCGAATATCTGGAAGAATATTTCCAGGACATCGGGGTGAGCCTTTTCCACCTCATCCAGCAGCACGACCGAATAGGGCTGCCGGCGCACTGCTTCTGTGAGGACGCCTCCCTCTCCGTAGCCCACGTATCCCGGAGGTGCTCCTTTGAGCGTGGAAACGGTATGCGGCTCCTGAAACTCCGACATGTTGATCGTAATCAGATTCTGCTCGCCTCCGTAGAGCAGGTCAGCCAGTGCGAGGGCGGTCTCCGTCTTACCCACTCCGCTCGGCCCGGCGAGCATAAAGACCCCAATCGGTTTGGCGGGATCTTCGAGGTTTGCACGTGAGGTCCAGATACGCTGTGCGATCGCCTTCAGTGCGTGGTCCTGACCAATGATGCGTAGCTTTAAATCTTCCTTCAGCCGCAGCACTTTGGCAGCGTCATCGTCAACCATCTTTCCAATTGGTATCCCCGTCCATTCCGAGAGAACGACAGCGATCACCCTGGCATCGACGAACGGATGTGTGAGCGGCAGGTGTGCCTGCAGGACCCGCAGCTCTGAACGGAGCGCTTCAAGTTCCTGCAGGGCCTGCTCCCGGCTCTCCTCAGTTGCTGCGCCGCTCTCTGACTGATCTTCCAGGAGACGATAGCGCAGCATAATTTGCTCGATCAGCTGCCTCTCCTGCTGCCAACGAGTTTGCAGTTCTACCAGTTCGTTACCCGCGCGTTCGATATCGGCCTGGCACTGAGCAATCTCTTCTTCGTGCCTCCCTCCGGTGGCCTGTTCTCTCTGAAGAATGCGAAGCCGCCCTTGTGACGCGGCTACCTGCCGTGCCAGATCCTCCATGGCGGAGGGTTGAGTGCCCTTGCTGAGGGCAACGCGAGCGCATGCGGTATCAAGCACTGAAACTGCCTTATCAGGAAGTTGGCGCCCGGGTAGGTAACGATGTGAAAGTCGTACCGCTGCGCGAATTGCCTCGTCAAGAATTCGCGTTCCATGATGCTTTTCCAGTGAAGGCATAACACCAATCAGCATCGATTCGCAGAGCGATTCCGATGGCTCTTCGATCTTGATCACCTGAAAGCGTCGCGTGAGTGCTGCATCCTTCTCGAAATAGCGTTTGTATTCCGCCCAGGTGGTAGCGGCGATTGTCCTGAGTTCTCCTCGTGCCAGTGCCGGCTTCAGAATATTTGCCGCATCCCCCTGCCCCGGCTGACCGCCCGCGCCGACAAGCGAGTGCGCTTCGTCTATGAACAGAATCACAGGCTGTGCCGAGGACTTGACTTCCTTCAGCAGTCCCTTCAGGCGGCTCTCGAACTCACCCTTCACGCTTGCACCGGCTTGCAGCAAAGTGAGGTCAAGGCTCAACAGCCTGACGGTTTTCAATGCCTCCGGCACCAGCCCCTTAGCGATTCGAAGGGCAAGACCCTCCACCACGGCGGTCTTTCCAACGCCTGCTTCACCGGTCAGGATCGGATTGTTCTGACGCCGCCTCATGAGCACGTCAATCATCTGGCGGATTTCCGCATCGCGTCCTACGACTGGCTCTATCTTTCCTTCACTGGCCGCGCGAGTCAGATCGTCGGTGTACTGATCAAGATGGGGCGTAGCAGCAGTTCGTACCCCTCTAGCCGTTTCAGAGCTAAGTACGACTTCGCCTGCTTCAGTGGATCCATCGGTGATGTCCTCGAACTTCGACGCCAGCGTCTCAGCAGGTATTCTCTCGAACTCATGGCTGATACTGCCTGCAAGACGGGCAAGGCGATCTTCCGCCAAAATCGCCAGGAGAATGTGCCCGCTGCGGATGCGGCTTTCCCCCAGCGTGAGTGAAGCCACAGACCAGGCCTCGCGAAGTGCGGACACAAGCATCGGGCTGAAAACAGGGGTACGTGAATTTCCGGTTTTCAGACGCAGTAGCGCACGATTCAGATCGCGATTCAAGCCCTCCCGATCGACGCCAAAATGATCCAGAATGCGCACCAGATCTGTGGAATCGTTTTCAAGCACCTTAATCAAAAGATGCTCCAACTCAATTTCATAGTGCGTGCGCGAGAGACAGAGCCCAGCCGCTCCCTCCATAGCCTGACGAACTACGTCGTTAAAACGCTGCACCAGCGGCTTTACACTTGTAACCATTCTCTTGTTCTCCTATTGCACTATGTAGCCTGTCTCGTCTGGATCCCGGCGCATGGGCTTTGCCTTTAGCCAGCTTTCGTAACCGAGACGGTTTCCTTTTTGCAGAGCTGTTTGCGGCACTTCATGGCTTTCCAGCACGAGTTGCACTGCAAACAGAAAGGCTCGGCGTGAGTAGAGCCTCAACCAGGCCGCGAGCTCCGCCTGTCCTCGCGAACCGGGAAGGAATTCGCGATAGCGTTCGAGCTTCATGGGGCCGAGCCTTACTGTCACTGCGCCTTCCTGCTCCCACACTTCATCGCCGAGTACCACGCCCGCTCCCAAGCGTTCCGACATCGATCTGCCTTCGTCCAACACTGTTTGCTGGCCTGGCGCAAGCCGCACCCACGCACCGCTGAACTGCCGGATCTCCACAGAGACTGCAAAGTAGCTTTCGAGAATCTGTCGTAAACCCTCTACGGAACGAACCTGGGCAGTGAGAAGTCCGGAATAGTAGAGAGCATTCTCATCGCGGATCTCCATGCGATTCCGCAGTCCAGCCGTACCCAAACCCACAAGATCATAGAGACGCCGCACCAGGTCATCTTCCACATCTCCGTTTCTCTCGGCTGCCAGCAGGAGACGATACCGGCGCCAAGATCTATAAAAAAGCGAGAGAAGGCGATGATTGAAGATGTCCAGGAAGTCCTGCGCTGCATAATCCTTTTCACGCGCTGCGCCGAGCAATGCCTCTGTATACACACGGGGCATGGGGCCGTTGATCGTGTTCAAGCCCATAAAACTCACGGTGACATTAGCCTGGTTCCCATCGTCTTCAGCCGCGTAATCCGATACCTCGCTCGCTGGAAACACGAAAGCAGGCGGCGCATGGAAGCGTACCGCCTCCTTCCTTGGCGAAGTCATCCTGCCAACTGGGGCATATTCCTGATGGAGTTGCTCCAGAAGACGAACCATCTGAAAAAAATGGAAGCGGAAGGGCTCCTGCTCCAGGCGTTCCAATAACTCAGGATGAGCTACAGCAGCATCTGTGTTCCCGCTCGTGGTGGCCATTCTTCCAGAACCTCCTTCCTCGAAGTGGTGCGCACTGCCAGTTGAGAAAAACTGTTCATCGAAACGTAGAGCCCAAAGAACCGATCCATGACCGCCGCAAAAAGATAGGCTCCGCCGCCTGTGAAATGAGACTCATCCAATTCCATCTCAAGGCGCATGCCACGAACTGCTCCACCTCCAGCCTCGGTTTGCAAAATCGCGATCTGGCGAGATCCCCTCAGCTCGAGAATTCCAGCGATCTGCTTCTCCAGATGTGGCGCACGAGCAAAGTTATGTAGCCTCAGGATCTCCTGCAATGCAGGCAGGCCTTTCTCTCCTATGGAAAGATGGTTCAGAGATAATTGGGAGATAAGGCTCCACGTTTCAGCCTCCCGAGCCGGCACAGGAAAGCTTCTGGTGGGCCTGTGCAGTGCGCGAACAGACCCTATTCCCGCGGGAACGGGAGGATGAAAATCCCCATCTTTGCTTCCGACGGACAACATCGAGGGTAAGTCGTGATTCGTGCAGGTGCAGTGAACCGTAAGTATCTCTGCATCGGGTTGCAACATCGTTCCATCCTGATCGGCGATCGAAAGAAACATCCTGCCGGGCTTCTCCGGATGCACGTCCGAGTATCTGCGCGTCGCCTTCCAGTACACAGGATCGGTCGCAGACTCTTGAAAGCGATGCTGGAAAAGCGGGGGGATGGCCGAGGCGGTGCGACGAGAAGGGTTTGTCGCGAGCACCGATTCCACCGAGAACACCTCGGTGTTTCCGCGACTGCGTGCGTCGACCGTCACTGGGTACTCTGTCCGTGTCTGTGTCACTACGATCGGCTCCGCCACCTGATGGAAGAGGTTGACGGCGGGCGTGCAATAAAGCCGCATCGTCTCTGTACTGACACCGCTTTCCAGACTCTGAAGCCTTTCGGGGTGCTCAGGCTGGCACATAAAGAAGATGATCTCGAGCGAGGTGGACGCACCTACCGCTTCGATTGCTGCTCTCAAACCGTTAAGCCGGAAGAAGAGAAACTTTTCAGGGAAGCTGAAATACTCTTGTATCAAACGCTGCCCCTGGAAGCTTCTTGGATCTGAAGGAAGAAGACTCTCGCCTTCTGCAAAACCCACGGGCAGCAGATTATGCCGTTCCAGCGTATAGTGCTGTCCATGCTGTTCCAGCGAATTACGAACTACAACCTGTAACAAATTACGCGAGAGCATCTCATAGAGCGTCAACGCAATCAGCCGGTCTCCGCTGAGATAGAAGACCAGATCATCCAAGTCGAGCGCTGATAACTTCGCACCTTGTGTTGTCGCCAGCTCGACCTGGAGCACCGCCGCTGCATCACGCACTCGAGCGGTGACCGGAACCTGCTCCGGACGTCTCCATGAGCACTGCCGGACACTGAGTGGCCACAGTGTAACCGGATAGCTCGTTTTAAAGGTGCATGCGATGCCCTCTGCCTCATGCTTTGAAAGCAACTCGCTTCCGCGAGGCACGGTCACTGTCCCATTACCTCCGCTCGCAGCGTCCGGCTGAAATTCCACAACAGTCATCGACGGCTGAGGACGTAAATAAGCCGGATAGACAACATCCATAAATCCCTGCGTCAGCTCGGGAAAGTCATCATCCAGACGGAGATGAATGCGAGCGGCCAGAAATGCAAAAGACTCGATAAGCCGCTCAACATGAGGATCAGCACAGCGATCGGGTTCAAGCAGAAGTCTGCCTGCGACAGCCGGATACTTGGCTGCAAACTCGGCTCCAAGCTGGCGCATATAGCCCAGCTCGCGCTCATAATTTTGTAAAAGCCCAGAGCGCATTATTGACCTACCAGATAGGTTTCGCTGGCAACATCGAACACAGTGTTGAAGTAGATGATTTCTACACCGGGTGTCAGTCGCAGATGTGCAGCAATATGCAGTCGTATTTCTCTGCCTGGCAGATCCGCACCTCCCTGGACACTCACAGACACATCGCTGAGCCGTGGCTCATACAGTGCAAGACAAGCATGAATAGCACGCTGCATCTGCACCAGTTGCCCCTCCGGGTCTGTGCGAATGTTCGTCAGGTCTTCCAGGCCATAGTTGAGCACCGAATTCGACGCGACCTCAAAGCCATCGAGAGCCTGCCCCATGTGCCGTCTAGTATTGAGTAACGCCTCAAGGTCACGGCGCAGCGATTCCTTGATCAGGCGCAGCGATGACGGTTGCGTCGACGGGCGCTGACTGCGTTGGCTCAGGCGCTCCACGAGGGATTGAGAGTAAAGCGCTTCTCTTGACCTGCTCATCTTGCAGAGACCTCCATCATCGCCTGCACATTCAACGCAGAGATGGGATCAACCTGGCACAACCTTTGGAACACCGCCTGGCGTATTGTGTCTTCCGCTCGTCCCTGCGAACTGTGCAGGTGCATCGCTAACAACTCAGCGATCATCGAACTGTCTTCCCAATGCTCCAGACGCCTCTCCTCGACGACTGCGAGGAGCCGCTCGACAATGGCATAAGCCGTCGTAAGCTGGCCGGCGCTTAACAACAGACGGGCGAACTCCACGCGCCTGACAAAGGATCCGCGGCCGCTGCGTAACGCGGACTGATCTTCCAGCAGGAGCTGTGCGGCCGCTTTCAGATCTCCACTCCTCGCGACTTCGCTCGCTTGTTCGTAAAGCTGATTCGGATCAGACAGCGCGGCCGCTCGCAACACGGGGGGCTCTTCCACGATGTTCACCTCATGGCGATCTGGAGCGGACGCCATCACCTCGGAGTCCATCCAACCTTCGGTCTCCCGGCTGGCGGCGGGCGTGCCATCCTCGAACATCGCTGTCCGGCTGAGTGGATAATTCCCTACTAATGCGCGGACCAGATCGAGCGATGTCTGCTCAAGCTCCCTGGCGCCGATCGCTGCGGCCGCCATATTCAGGTACCTGTAAGCGTCCAACCATGGAGTATCACTGGGTCTCGCAATCGCATGAATGGCCAGCTTCAGAAGAGTTTCGAAATCGCCGGCATCCGCCGCACGCTTCAAAGCAAGTCTTACTTCTGAAGAAGGTGCGGCCGACGCATCGGCGACAAGATGGCGCCGCGTTTGCTCGAGAGCAAGAGACAGAAAAAGACTGGAGACACCGTCACGGTCCTGTTGAAGAACAAATTCCAGGCAAGCCTCAAGCGTCTGCTCGAGCCCGGGCCAGGAATCAATCTCTCCTGCAGAGATGATGGGCTCGTCAACGTGTCTGTCTGCTTCCTCCTCCAAAGCGCTGTTCACGATTAGCTGAGGGGCAACATCATCGGTATTCGACGAAGCATAAAACTCCACAACGGCATCGCTCATCGTTGGAACAGGCTTGGTCCTGGCGATCTGGTCATGCACATTAAGAACGTCGTCAAGTGCAGAACGCACGTCTACAAACGAAGGTCCTTCCTCGCCATAATGTTCATCGCAGAAGGACGCGAGTTCTTCCAGTGCCTGACGTCCCTGAAGAAGAGCTTCCCTTGCATCACTGCAGAATTCCGGTGTCGTAGCAGCAATTGCTGCTTCCACTTCGTCTGGAGCAAGGTAATCGGGATCTTCAAAAGAGACCGAGCCCGCTCGCAGGCGATGGAAGTGTGAATAACTAATGCCATTGCCGGTTACCGGGAGTGCATGGACCAGGCCCGCATACTTCTGCATCGCCCATTGCAGAGGAGCAGCACGCAGATAGGGATCGTCTTCTTCAAATTCGGGATGAAGCGAAGGCCAGAATAATTCCTGCAGCTTGAGGAGCAGCCTGAAAATGGGCTCGACCGCGTTGTATTCATACAAGTGCAACGCAGCTTCACCGAGCCATACCGCGAACCAGAGATCCTTGGACTGATTTGCGAGGGCACCCGCGGTGAGGGATTCAACCAAAGCATAGTCCGCGCGTCGTGCCTGGCGCGTCCACTGACCCATCGGAAGCGTGTCGTCCTCTACGAGGCTCGCATCGCGAATCTGATCAGTGATAGCCGCATAACGCAGGTCTGGCCCCGAAGGCTCCTCCAGGCTGATTGGCTCCAGTAATTGTTCAAGAATCAGCAACTTTATCTCCCTGTTACATCTCGATAACAATGGCAGTGCGGCAGACAGGCAGCCGCCGCACGCCAGATCAGACACTCAAACGAGTGACAGCACTTTAAGAGGTCTGATTGGTAGACGCATCGTAAGTATGCGTACCGGCCGTTGTCAGATTTCCTTGCTGATTCTGCTTCTTGTATTCCGTGTTGATCGACTTGTAGGTGAGTGTCATGTTGACTACAGGGACCTGACCCGAAGCACTCACATTCAATGCGGAAATAAAAATTTCCGTGAGCTTGATGACAACGTAGTCCTGGTTGTTAGATCCCTGCTTGACAGCCGCAAGCTGGCCACTGGTGATGTGCTTACCCTGGGTAAGAAAGCCCGCGAGTTTTGTATAGGAGGAATCCATCTCCGCAACAAGGCTGATTGGGTCCATCGTGACCTTACCAGCGCCCGATCCCTGTGTTCTGCCTACGCTGCTTTCCGAATAGCCGCCCCAGCTCCAGCTCAGTACTCGAATCTCATTCGTGTGACCCGTGTGCTGCGATTCGCCCTCAGCTCCGTCGAGCTTCAGAAAATAATCTACGCCCTGATCTGCCATCTTTTGATACTCCTTCCATCGTTTGAAATTTTCGGTTTACTTACGTGCTGATTCTGGAAGATCCGCGACCAGCCGCAGTGAGATCGTGAGTTCGTCGAGCTGAAAGTGTGGCTTCAGGAACGCGACTGCGCGGTAAGCGCCCGGCTTTCCGGGCACGTCAGATACCTCGATGGAGGCTTCACGAAGTGGAAGCTTGGCCTTGGCGCTCTGCGAAGCAGTATCGTCGGACAGCACATACTGGCTGATCCAGCGATTCAGGAATGTCTCGCACTCACCACGGCTCGTAAAGCTACCGATCTTGTCACGCATCATTGCCTTGAGATAGTGCGCAAAACGGGACATCGCGAAGATATACGGCAGCTGGGCCGACAGCCTCGAGTTGGCGTTTGCTGATTCCTGGTCGTACAGACGGGGCTTGTTTGCCGACTGCACACTGAAGAACGCAGCGTAGTCCGTACCCTTGCAGTGGACCAGAGGCACCAGTCCCTGATCAGCCAGTTCCTTTTCGCGACGGTCAGTGATCTGCACTTCAGTCGGGCACTTAAGTGCTACGTCACCCTCGTCTGTTTGAAAATTATGAGCAGGCAAGTCCTCTACGAGGCCACCGCCTTCAACACCGCGAATCGCCGCACACCAGCCGTAGCGGGCAAACGCATCAGTAAGTCTTGCACCGAGTGCATAAGCCGCATTACTCCAGAGGTACTTTGAGTGATCGCGTCCATCTACGTCTTCTTCGAAGTTGAAACCCTCCACCTGATTCGTTTCGGATCCATAGGGAAGACGTGCCAGGAAGCGCGGAAGCGCGAGGCCGACATAACGGGAATCTTCCGACTGACGGAATGATTTCCACTTCGCGTACTCCGTCGAATCAAAGATCTTCGCTACGTCTCGCGGTGCACCCAACTGGGTGAAAGCGGCAAGATTTAAGAGCTCAGGAGAAGCTGCGGACAGGAACGGGGCATGAGATGAAGCTGCAACCTGCGCCACACGGCGAAGGAGATCCATGTCCTCGGGGCCGCGTCCAAACTCGTAGTCTCCAATCAGGGCTGCAAAAGGAGCTCCGCCGAAAACACCGAACTCTTCCTCATACACTTTCTTGAACAGAGCACTCTGGTCAAACTCAGGCGCGCGCTGCAGATCACGCAACAGCTCCCGCTTCGACACGTTGAGGACTTTCAGTTTGAGCATCGTTCCCGTTTCGCTCTGGTCCAGGAGGTAACGAACTCCCCGCCACGAGCTCTCCAGCTTCTGAAACGAAGGGTGATGAAGGATCAGATTGAGTTGCTTTGAGATCAGCAGATCGATCTGAGCGAGCCGTGCTTGAATCGATGACTCTGCATCACGCGTAAGGGTCATGTGGCCCTCAAGCACCTGCGCCACAAACTCCTTCACCAGATCGCGTCCACGCTCCTGTGTGGAAGAGTCACGCTGAAATCGCCCTTCGCTCACAATCTGATCAAGCAAAGGTGTGCCGCTCTCCGCCTGCAACTGTACGTTGGCTACTGTTTCCTGTTGTTGGGCTGCCATCTATTCCTCTCCGTTGCTCACAAGTTCCTTGCGCAGCTTTTCGCGCAGATCTGTATCACTTACCGCTGCATAAAGTGCGTCATCCAGCTTGTCATTGCCCTGCAGGCTGCCCTGCAGGTCCGACAGCTTGGTCCGCAGCTCGAGCAACTGGCGCAGGGGTTCCACCTGCAACGCCACGCGCTCCGGTGAGAAATCGTCCAGCGATTCGAAATGTAGCTCGACTCCAAGCTGCCCGCGCTTCGGATCGTCGGTCAACGCATTCTCGCTGGAAAAGGCAAGGCGCGGCTTTAGATTTGCAAGAACAGCATCGAAGTTATCCGGTGTCACTTCAGTGAACTTGCGATCCTTCATCGGTCCAAGAGGCTCGCTGGGTTGTCCGCTGAGATCCGCCAGGATACCCATCACGAATGGCAGTTCCTTCTGTTCAATGGCGTCCCCGACCTCGACATCGTATGTAATCTGCACACGTGGGGGACGCACGCGGCTCAGTTTGCTTTGGGTGCTTTCTCTCGCCATAGACTTCGCTCCTGTTCAGGCCGGACGCTCTTTTCTTGAAGCGCGTTCGTCCACCTTGCTATGCCGGAATAAACACAGCCGCCGCGTGTCTATTCCCATGTGCGGCAATTTTCTGCTCTGGAGCTCACGATTTCCGCCAGAGGCGCACAATCACGAAGCAAATAGCTTCGAACATTGCCCGAATAAATGCGAGGAGTATCAGGATGCGGCATCTTCAATCTGTCGTCTGGTCGAAAGGCGTCTTTCTCACACCACACCATCTGCAGGCTCAGGATCATTTTTTTGAAGAGTCGCTTCACTTTGTCTTGAATTCGCTATCGTTCTGCGCATGGGGATTCAGTAGCATTGCTCTCGACATCACGGCTGTGGGTGAGGGCCGGCTGCAAATAGGCGAGATGCAAGGTGTGTTTCCAGACGGCCTGGCTTTCGATACCGCAGCCACAGATGTCCCGCCGGAATCCCGTGTTCTCGATGAATGCTTTGCTGATGGTCAGCGCGCCTGCACCTTTTATTTGGCGGTCCCACAACACCGTCATGGTGGCACCAACGTCTCCACGCAGCGCAACGGGCCAACGACCCGTTTTCGTTCTGAGATCAGAATGATGAGGGATGAGAACAACCCACAAAACGAAAAGCCTGTAGCGCTCGCCCGAAAGAACTTTGGAATACTCACCGAAAGCGAGACTCACGATGGCATGATAGTCATGCCCATAGCGCGTGTAATCCGCACTGAGGCCTCAACCTACACCGTCGATCGCGACTTCATTGCGCCGGTATTGAATCTGCGTGCGAGCGAACGGCTTCAAGGCATGCTTCGCGGGCTGATTGAAGTTCTTTCCTCAAGAAGCTCACAAATCTCAGCCGGGCGTCGGCAGCGTAATTATTCTCTGGCAGACTTTAGTGCTTCTGACGTCGCCAACTTTTGGCTGCTGTATACAATGAACACGCGTCTGCCAGTGCTGCAGGAGTTTTTCAGGGCCACACAAATCCATCCTGCGACGCTGTACACAGAGATGTTGTCTCTCGCTGGAGCGCTCACCACGTTTTCGCAGTCAGCAAAGCCACTTGACTTCCCACGTTACGAACACGATGACCTCGGCAGCTGCTTCCTGGAGCTGGTCTCGCAGATCTTCTCTCTTCTCAACACCGTTATTCCGAGCCGCTTTCTCGCCCTTCCTCTCAGGAGCACCAGCGACTCTGTTCACACTACCGATATCGATAAGGATGAATATCTTAACGGAGCTGCTTATCTTGCCGTAGCCGCCGACATTCCAGCAGTAGAACTGATCGAACGCGCTCCGGCCCTGCTTAAAGCCTGCTCCGCCACACATCTCGAAACCCTCATACGCCAGGCGCTGCCGGGAGTGCCGCTAACGCATATGCCAGCACCTCCGCAAGCCATTCCAGTGAAGCTCAACTACCAGTATTTTCGGCTCGACAAAGCAGGAACAGCGTGGGAATCCGTAAAGCGCTCGCGCAACTTTGGGGTGTACGTGCCGAGGGAAATAGCAAATGCTGCGATGGAGCTGATCCTCGTGCCTTCCGAAGCAAAGTAAACGCCAGGAGCGTTCACTAGTGCCGCGCGAGCAGGACAGTCACAAGAATCAGCACCATGGCCGTGAGTAAGAGATTTGCAGTCACCAGCACATGGACATATCTCTGCATCTTGTCCTCTCCCGACCCAGTCGACTGCTTCGGAACAGTTACGGGCGTTGCAGGTGGCAAAGGCTGCGCATATGTTTGGGGCTGCGGAAGGCCTTGCAGCGGCGCCGCTGACTGAGACGGAGTGTCGACCGCTCTCGGCTGCGCCGGAAGATTTTCCTCCACGGGCCTGAGTGGCTCGCGCATACTGGCCTCGCGTATCGCAGACCTTGAGATGATCCGGGTGAACTCCCCTGGCCCACTGGGCGGCGGCGTCGAGAGCGGTGGAACCGGGGCGTCGGAAGAGAAGGTGGCTGGCTCTTCGCTCGAAAGCGTACGCAGCAGCTGCGTAAAACCACTGTCCATCGGAGACTGGCGCGGCGCTCTCGCATTCTGCTGAGGGGTATTCATACTCTGGCTCTCCTGCTTCGGCTCTGCCGGCAGCGGCTGAAACATGCGGGTGAAGTCGCCCGGACCGGGTACCTGGTTCCACGCCACTTCTTCCTCACCACGCTCGTTCGATACCTCTGATCCAGAACGGCCGTCCTGAGCTGGCTGAAAGAATTGGGTAAATCCCCGGTCATCGACCGCCTTCTGATGCTTCTGCCTTTGCTCATCGTTTAGAGTTCGCCCGACGGGCACCTGGCGAAAAATGCCGCTCATATCCGATTGAGAGGGCGCGGAATCTGACGGCCGCGCAGGCATTATTCGCTTCGCCACTTCTTCCCGATCATCCATCTTCTTTCTCCTCTTCCCTTACGTGCTCTTCGATATGAGGAATAAAACGCGGCGCGTGTGGTTATTCCTTCGGCGGCATGAATTCATTAGTTTTACGTATCTCACGCCGCTCTTACTCACACGATCGAGTTGATAATGAAACTTCTTTCGCGCGTTGTCTGGTCTGAGGGGATGTATCTCGCCCCGCATCACTTTCAGACCCAGAGCCGCTACTTCGAAGATTCCATCGCGTTCCTCGCCTCGAGCCTGTGGCGAGAGCCCTGGGGCGTTCTGCAACTGCAGATGGATATAGAGAGCATTGCCAACGGCATCGTCGCTGTTCAGCATGCTGCAGGCATGTTCCCCGATGGTCTGCAGTTCGATATGCCTGGAGCGGATGCGCTGCCTGAAACCCGCACACTTTCATCGCTGGCAGAACCCTCCGAGGCGGAAGTAGTCCTTCACCTTGCAATCTCAAGTCGAACGAGTGAGGGCAACCAACCCACGCTTGAAGGAAAGCGTGCGGGCACGCGCCACTTCGCGAGAAACGTAATCCTGCGAGATGAAACCAACGGCATCGACGAGCAGCAGGTGGCAATGGCCGGGAAAAATATACGTATCGCTTCCACCCGGGAACTAGCCGACAATGAGCTCTCTCTGCCGATAGCCCGCCTTGTTCGCGATGCAAATCGCGGTTTTGTTTACGATGCGGACTTTGTGCCTTGCCTGCTGCGCACCAGCGCCAGTGAGACTCTGATTCTTGAGATCAACCGTCTGATCGAGGTTATCGCTGAAAAGAGTGCAACCCTGGCTCGCCCCTTACAAGCGCAAGGAGAGCTACAGTCGGGCAACCTTCCTTTGGACATCGCGAACTACTGGTTCCTTCACGCTTTACACAGCAGCGTGCCTGTGTTGCGCCACCTCGTCCAACATCGCCATGCGCATCCGTCCGAATGCTTTCTCGAGCTCTCAAGACTGGCCGGAGCTCTGTGCACGTTTGCTCTCGATTCCGATCCAAGAACCTTGCCCCCTTATGACCACAACGATCCCGGTCCCGCGTTCCGGCTGCTCTTTGCGCACATTTACCGGCACCTTGAGATCGTCGTCCCGACGAACACTGTCGAACTCGTCTTTCACGCCAGGAGTCCGTATCTCCATAGCGCGGAGGTTGCAGACGAACGCTGTTTAAGGCGCGCCCGCTGGATACTCGGCATTCGATCTTCACTTGGGGAATCCGAGCAGCTCAGGCTGGTACCGCGGCTCGTCAAAGTCTGCTCCTCCCGGTTTGTAGAAGAGCTCGTAAAGCGGGCTTTACCTGGAATGCGGCTTACGCATCTGCCAGTGCCTCCTGCCGCTATCCGCGCAACAGCCGACATGCAATACTACGCGATCGACACGGCAGGACCATGCTGGCAGCACATTCAGCAATCGCGATCGGTTGGCATTTACATTCCCGGCGAAATCGCTGATCCCCACTTCACCTTGACCGTAATCTCTGAGCGTACGTCATGACTATCGATCGCAGCAGCAGCCTTGCTTCCGTATTCCAGGAAGTCCTCACGGCAATCGTTCGTGTGCGCTTCCGCTCACAATCTGTCGCAGATGCCCCGAACTTTCGCCGCCAGATCCGCCAGTTGCTTCAGGCGCCGATGCGTGACGCCCGTGATCTGGGATACGACAACCAGAAAATACAGGGATCTGTCTTCGCTGTGGTCGCCCTGCTCGATGAAAGCATCCTGAACCTGCAGGATCCTGCTTTCGCAGAGTGGGCGAGGCAGCCTCTACAGGAGGAACTCTTTGGAGGCCATCTCGCTGGAGAGACTTTCTTTCGAAATCTTCGCAGCTATCTCTCTGAGCAGGACTCGCAACAACTTGCGGATGTACTCGAGCTACATTGCCTCTGTCTTCTTCTCGGGTATCGCGGCCGCTATGCGCTTGGCGATAGCGGAGAGCTCTATTCGTTGCTTCGCCAGTCACGAGCCCGCATCGAACGCATCCGCGGCCACGCAACACTCGGCTTGAAAAATGCGAACTCTCAACCTTCCGCCGTTCCTCAGCGCAGCGATTCCATGACCCGCTCCCTGTTGTGGTCGACCTTAGCTCTGGCTGGAGTGATGATGATTGCCTATTGTCTCTATTATCTTCTTCTCGCCTCGGGCGCAGCGGCAATCCACAACGCCGTCGCCGGCACCCTCTAGGAGGCCCATTGAAATCCTATCTACTGCCAGCAGCATTTCTCCTGCTCTCCATAGTTTTTGGAATCTTTGCCGGGACCATCTTCCATCTCAGCGGATCGCCGCTGCTATTTCTTCGTGTTGCGCTCGTGCTGATGGGCGCGGCTGCTGCGTTTCTTCTCTATCGCTTCTCACCTAGAAGAAGCCAGATAGGTGCAGCTCCCGCAACATCCGGGCCAGAACCAGAGCGGCAGATCCTGCTGCGCGCCGCATCGCAACGCCTGCGCAGTGCCCAGCGGCCGGGAGTGAACACGCTGTCATCCATGCCGATGCTCTACGTTCTTGGCGCACCGAACAGCGGGAAAACAACAACTATCAGCAAGTGCGGTATGGAGCCAGACTTGCTCGCAGGGCAGGTGTATCAGGACGGAGTCGTCGTTGCCACGAAGCAGATGAACCTCTGGTACGCCGATGGAAACATTTTTCTGGATGCGGGCGAATCGTTGTCGCGTGACGCATCGGCATGGAGCGCTCTGATAAGAGATACAAGTCCAGGATTGATCGCTTCAATGACACATCGACTCAGGCCACTTCGAGCTGCAGTCGTTTGCATCAGCAGCGAAGCCTTCTTTGGACCGGGTTCGGATGAGAGGCTCACCGAGCTCGCACGAGAAACCAACGCGGCACTTCGCGTCATGACTCGACAGTTGGGAGCTGATCTACCCGTCCACGTTGTTCTCACCAAGACCGATCGCATCGTCGGATTTGCAGAATATGTCCAGCACCTGACCCATGAAGAGGCCTGCGAAAGGATGGGGGTCGATTTCCCCATGGAGAATCAGGCAGGCGGTGTATACGCAGATCGGACTGCGGCCATGGTTTCCTCATCTCTCGACTGTCTCTTCTTTTCACTCGGCGAGTTTCGCCTCGAGATACTCGGACGCGAAACACAGTCTCCTGGTGTCGCAGGCATCTATCAGTTCCCGCGGGAACTTCAAAAGCTTCGAGGCCGCCTCACTAACTACATGGTCGAGCTCACTCGCCCAAGCCAACTCAACGCCAGTCCTGCGTTGCGAAGCTTTTCTTTGGTAGGTGTGCGCGCACGACTGTACGAGAAAGCCGTGATGGTTCCCGCAGAATCGCAAAGCGCTACCTTTGCCGACTCCGACGCGACGGGCATCTTCTCACTGCGGCAGGCACAAGGCATTGAACAGCCGGTCCGTGCGGGCGCCACGCGAACAACTGCACAGTGGTGTTTCCTTCCAAAGCTCTTTTCTGGAGTGTTCCTCAGTAAGGACGAACAGCAACACGCAGCGGCCGCAAGCCCACGCGTACGCCTGCTGCGCCGCGCCGCCCTTGCCGCCGCAGCTTCCGTAGCCTTGCTATGGACCATAGGTCTCACGGTTTCGTACTTCAATAACGCATCGCTTGAGAGAAACATCCGCGAGGCAGCAAAATTGCTGCCTCCTGACGGAGCTACCGTCGACCTCGCAAACCTGCAACAGCTTGCCGACCTCGACCGGCTCCGCATCGCTCTGATTCAGCTACGTGAGTTTGACCGCGATGGCGCACCCTGGCGCTACCGTTGGGGCCTGTATCGCGGACACGCCCTGCTCGAATCCACTCGTGATCTTTATTTCCAGCGCTTTCGCTGGGTGCTGCTGGATTCCACCCAGTCACGGATACGCACCTCGTTAAGCTCTCTGCCGGCAACGGCTCCGGCCTCTGCAGACTATCTCGCTGCCTACAATCCGCTTCGCGCTTATCTGATCACAACCAGCTATCCTCAATTCAGCTCCGGGGACTTTCTGGAAAATGTATTGACTCCGGCCTGGGCGGCAGGCCGCCTCTCATCCGAAGATCAAAGAGCTCAGCTCGCGTCCGAACAGTTCCATTTCTTCGGCGACGAACTTCGCATTGAATCTGTCTACAACATCGCTCCCAGTACAACAGCGGTTAAGGGCGGTCGAGCGTATCTCAACAGCTTTGGCAGCTTCGACCGGGTGTACCAGAACATGCTTGCCGCTGCTGAACGCAGTTCCCCGGCGATCGACTTCAACCGCCTCTATCCAGGTTCGTCTGCGACTGTGGTGGAAAGCCACATAGTTCCGGGCGCGTTCTCTCGTAAAGGATTTTCTTTTATGGAAGCCGCTATCAGGAATCCTGAGCGCTTTTTCACAGGAGAACCGTGGGTGCTCGGCGACCAGACGCAGCAGTCGAGTTCGGCGAATGACCTTACTCCAAAGCTCACATCTCGCTACAACGCTGACTTCAGCTCACAATGGGTGAACTACCTGCACTCTGCCTCCGTTGTGCGCTTTCACGGACTTTCGGACGCAGGTCAAAAGCTCGGCAAACTTTCTTCGCCTAGCTCCGCACTGCTTGCACTTATCTTCACCGCCTCGCAGAATACTTCAGTCTCAGAGGCGCCCATCGCGCATCAGTTTCAGCCGACACAGGCACTGGTGCCACCCAATCTGGTTTCCCGCCTTATCGCACCCTCAAACTCCGCGTACATCAATGGGTTGGTCTCTCTGCAGGGAGCAGTATCACAGCTTGCGCAGGATCCGACCGCTGCAGGTAATCCAGCCTCCGCTCAGGGTGTAATCTCTGCAGCCGCGAACGCTCATGGAGCAGTCAGTCAGACCTCGCAGTCCTTTGATGTCGATCCGCAGGCCCACGTTGAACAACTTGTCACGAAACTCCTGCAGGAGCCCATCGACTCCGTGGAGGAAGCTGTAAGAGGCGCCGCACCCGCGGAGATCAATGCAGCAGGACGGCAGTTCTGCACCGCCGCTGCTCCTGTCATGTCCAAGTATCCCCTCGACCGCACCTCAAACGTTGAGGCCACACCGGCTGAGATCGCCGCCATACTGCAGCCTGGCACAGGAGCGTTGTGGCAGTTCTACCTCAACAGCCTGAAACCTGTGATCGTTCAGCAGGGATCACAATGGGTAGCATCGCCAGGCGCCGCAGTTAAGCCAACGCCGCAGTTTCTGGCAATGTTCAATCGTCTCGCCGGATTCTCAACCAAACTCTTCCCAGCAGAGGCAACTGCTCCCGAGCTGCAATTTAATGCACACATCCTCCGCTCGCCAGACATCGAAAGCGTGACTTTGCAGGTAGATGGCCAAAAGGCGTCGGGCGCTGATGTGACACACGCCTTCCACTGGTCCTCACAGTCTGCCCAGCAGGCCCAGCTGATTGCCAGTTACGGCACGAATAATCTCCCTCTCCAGTTCAACGGACCCTGGGCGCTCTTTCATCTTGTCGACCGGGGACACGTCGAGCAGTCTTCAAATCCCTTACGGCTTTCCTATCCGCTGCAGATTTCGGGTACGCCGATCATGGTGAATGGCACTGCACTGACCGAACGCATCGAGCTCTCCGGTGCTGACATTCTCAACCCGGATGCCCGTACAGGCTTGCGCTGCACCGCGCAGGTTGCCAGGTAACCATAAACGACAGAGCCCTCCGTAAACCGGAGGGCTCTTCTACCATCGATGTCTTTCAGATTAGTGAATAAGAATCACCATGCAGGTTACGTTATCAACTGCCCCGCCGCTGTGCGCAATCGCGAGCAAAGCACGGCAGGCCTCTTCCGCTGAATCGAATGCCTGCACCGTATCACTGATCTGAGCTTCATCCACGTAGCGCGTGAGTCCATCTGTTGCCAGAAGAATCGCGTCGCCCGAACGTATCTCGGCAGTATAGTAGTCGGGCTGCACATGACTTTCCGCGCCAATCGCTCTAGTGATGTATTGGGCAACTGCCGCCGGAATCTGCTCTGCTGACAAACTATGAGCATCGCGCGTTCGTTCCGCTGCGACGGAGTGATCTTCAGTGATTTGCGTACATGCATTGCCGCGCAAAAAATAGCCCCGGCTGTCGCCGACATTGCCAATTACAATCCGCTGATCGTTGAAGCAGGCCGCCACCAGCGTGGTACCCATGCCCCTGAGGGCCGGCGTCTTGCTGGCCTCGTGCCAGACCGTTTCGTTCGCAGCTTCAATCGCAGTGTGCAGGCGTTCTTCAACCGGCAGATTTGAGGAGCTCAATGATTCATACACCTCAATGGCCTGCTCGACCGCAAGGCTGCTGGCAACCTCTCCACCAGCCATACCGCCCATTCCATCGCAGACTATAAAGAGGCCTAAGCCAAGGTCGTAACCGAAACAGTCTTCGTTGTTGCCACGTCTGTGTCCAATATCGGAAACAGCTGCGACTTCAAGCTTCATCGGAGCGTTACCTGTACCCTCATCATGATGGATCTGGTTCATTGCGCGGCGCCAGTCTGTGACCACTGATCAAGAATTCTCGGCGACACTGCAGCTTCCAGCGGCTGGAAATTCAGCTTCCGCGCTTCTTCGAATTGCTTGCGGGCCTGCTGTTGCAGATCATCGATGTGTGGCGCATCTTTCGGATCCGCGAGCAACTGTTGCGCAGTCAAAGCAGCGCCCAGGTAAAAGTGTGCGGCGCCTGCGTGAATTCTGCCGCCTCTCGAGAGGTAAGCGTTCAGGCTTTCATCCGCCTCGATATACTGCGAGGCGTAAAACTGGGTGACACCGTCATCGAGCAATGCCTCGAGTGCTTTCGGATCATTCATCGGCTTGGAAAGAGCCCGTTTGCGTCCGGCAAGCGCCGTCGCCTGCGCCGGATCGATCGCCAATACCGCCGTATACGCCTTCACCGCCCCGGCAGTGTCCCCTCTTGCCTCGTCTTTGCTGCCAGCTGCAAGCAAAGATTGAATCTTTGCATCATTAGCCGCCTTCAATGCTGCGGCCTGCGCATTCGCCTGCTGCTGTGCGGCCTGCTCACCGGCGGCGATCTGCGCCTGGGCCTGCTTCAACTGCCCTTGTGGATCTCCCGGCCCGGACGGCAGTATCTGCATCGCAAACTGCAGTTGCTGCATAGCACCGGTCCAGTTGTGCTGCCCCATCAATAGACCAGCCTGCTGCATCGTCTGGCGATAAACGCGAATATTGGTTTGCATCTGGGTCTTTGCCGACTGCAAAGAAGACACTGTGACGAACTTCAGCCAGGATTCCGCCTCTTCCAGCTTCCCTCCGCTGTAGAAGAAGGAGGCCAGCCGCATTGCCGTATGACTGAGCTCATCGTCAGTACCCATGTGCCCGAGCACACGCATCTGAGGTAGAAAAGCCTGGGCAGCTTCGTGGCGAGGCCCCGAAGTGATCTTGCTGAAGTCTCGAATCGCCCCGGGGAAATCTCTGTGCTGCGCTTCCGACACCGCCTGATTGTAGTCGGCCTCGAACTGGGCCATAGCTTTCGCAAGACTATCTTTAGCCTTGTCGCATCGCTTCGCATACTTAGGATTGATTCCGGCGGCGCGACAGATGTCCTCTGCTTCTTTTTGGAGATCCCCTGCATCGTGGGCTTGCCGGGCAGCGTCCATGAGCTGTTCCGCTCCCGCACCGCCACTCGGTTGCTGGGCCTCAGCAGCGGCCACAAAAACCGCCACTATCAACATTGCTCTCCACATACCCACCCTCATGGATGCTCCCCATTCACCAGCGTCTGCACATCTGGCGTTCCGAGATCAGCTGTGCACAAGTGTTGCTGCTCCGTCACAGAACATTGCACCGCTTTTTCCTGGTGGTTAAACTCGCTCCGAAGATTGACCGTGTAGACCCCTGTCTTCACTCCCTCCATGCGCAGCGGTGTAGGTGCATCTGCCGACGGGAGCGGAACCATTTGCCCCTTCGCGTCTGCGATCGAAACTACGGTGGCCCATGGCGAAGCATCGATCTCAAAATCAACTCGCGGTGCCGGTGCAACGGGTGTCACCGGTGATTTGGTCGTCGTCGCAACAGGCTTGACCGGGGGCAACGGTGCCGAAGGTTTGGGCCGATGGGAGATAGATAACAGTACCGATCCCGCTATCAGGACGCAGACGAACACTCCAGCCACTACTGCAATAAGCTTGAACCGGCTCCCGATACCCCCCGGCTTCTTCTTCACCGCAGGCAACTGTTTTGCAGGTGCCGGCCCAGTGGGCTTTGGCGCTGCCTTCGCACCGGAGTTGACTGGCTTTTCGGCTACAACCTGCTTTTCGGGTTGGTGTCGCAGTACAAGATCCCGCGCTTGCAGCAGGATGGGACTATCAGGCAATTGAGCCAACCCGCGATTGATCACTTCCATCGCTCGTTCCGGTTCATCTGCAAGCAATTCCTGGGACCGCAGCACGACTTCCCGTGCCATATCTGACTGTTCGCGTTCCCTCTTCCTTCGCGAAAGCTCCTCCTGGAGTCTCGTCAGCACAGGCTCTTCGGGCAGCGTTTCAAAAGCACGACGAAGCCGGTCATCCGCTTGCGCGTAGTCTTCCCGGTCAAGAGATTCCTGAATCTCCAGGGCCAGCTTATCCAGTAGCTGTTGCCGCCTGTCTTCTTTCTGTCGGGTGGTCACGGTAAAGAGTAGTTCCTGCACGCCGGGATGAGCCGGATCGATCTCTGTGGCTTCCCGCAACCGCGCGATCGCCTCCGTGTAACTGCGCATCGTATAGCTTTCTCGCGCGCCGCGAAGCAATTCCTCTACTTTTGCTGTTTCCTGTTTACGGCGAAGCTCGCGCGCGACGACGGAGTAGGCGTTGCGGAGATCGGTGCTGCGTGTGTCAATGCGAAGAGCTTCACTCAGAAGCTCTTCGGCTCCGGTTAGATCGCCCCTGCGGCGGGCGTCGCTTGCCCGCTCCCAAAGCGCAATCAGTTTCTGCTGCTGTTCTTTCTGCTCGAGAACTTCCGTTATCCTACGGCCCACATCGTAAGCGTTTTCAGTATCCAGCCCCTGAGCCTGCTCTAAAAGCAAGATCGCTTCTTCCCAGTGTTTCTTCTCAGCGGCGCTTTGCGCCTGCTCTACCAGTTGCAGTAGCTGCTCACTGCGTTGCAACTCATTCATACGATCCTGTACTTCGATCGCAAGGGCCTTTGCTTCGGTATTACGCGGGTCGATGCGCTGTGCCTGTAACAGCACAGAACGAGCGTTGACGTACTCACGCTCATCAGCAAGGTTCCTCGCCGATTGCAGCAGAGCGCTGACACGTTCCCCCTTCAGGTCATCCGCAATCGCCTGAAGGTCAAAAGCCATTTCTTCAGCAGCGGCATAGCGATCCTGTACCTGTTTGGCCAAAGCGCGATCAAGAACCTCGATCAGTCCGGGCGGCAGGTCCTGCACGTACTCATGCAGAGGTACGTAAGGCTCGTTGATCACGCGATACAGAGACGAGACATCCTTGCCTTTAAACGGCAATTCGCCCGAGAGCATCTCGTAAAGCATCACTCCCACTGACCAGACATCGGCGCGACCATCGCTGATCTCACCCTTCAGTCGCTCCGGAGCGATGTAGTGAAACGTACCCAGCAGTGCGTCAGGCTGTGTGAGCTTACTCGTCTGATCGGCCAGGCGAGCGATACCGAAGTCAACAATCGTCACGCGTCCATCTGGACGAACAAGAACATTTGCCGGCTTTACATCCCTGTGTACGACACCGTGGCCATGCGCATAGCCAAGCCCTGCGCACAGCTGTTCGACTATCAGCAATGATTCGAGTAACGGTATACGCTTGCGCGCACGCAGCATGCGCTCGAGTGATTCACCGTTGACAAGCTCCATGGCAATAAAGGGGCTTTCCTCGTGTTCGCCGAGCTCATAGACAGTAACGATGTTGGGATGACTGAGTATTCCCGACCGGGCTTCCAGGTAGAAACGGTCGCGCAGTTCCGGGGTCACCTCTGTCAGCGTCTTAATGGCGACCTCGCGCCCAATCTGGCGGTCCTCACCTCGATACACCACCCCCATGCCGCCACGACCCAGCTCCCCGCGAATCACGTAACGACCAATAAGCTTCGGATCGCTCATGGCACTCTGCATTCCTCTCGGTCACCCGCTTAAATTGCTGACACAACTCATCGGAGCCAGCGCTTGGGAATAACGCGAGAGAGCAGGCTTTTATTCCTGAGGTTGGACGGGAAGCTTGGTGCGAAACGCGATTCTTACATCACATCGTCAACGTGCAGAGGGGCGTATTAGCTAATCTCCTGCCTGCGGCCGAGAGAAGAGCTCCGACCGGTGCGAAAGGTTTGCCATAAACAACGATCAGCAGAGATTGTTTACCAACCCGCTGTTGCCGCATCTATTTAATTTTATTGGATTTGCTTGGTAGCGCCATCGGGGATCGAACCCGAACTCTTCGCCTTGAGAGGGCGACGTGTTAACCAATTACACCATGGCGCCAAATGAGGACGTCGGCGGTTGATGCCAACTTTTTAAATATAGCAGACTTCCGGCGACTCGTTCGGTTTCGCCGTTGATTCGGCTCGCTTTCGTGTCGAACTTCCGGGCTTGCTCTTCGCTGTCAGCGTACGACAAAGTGCACCGACTGCACCATGCCATCGTCGTTAATTAGCGTGTCGATCGGATCCTTGGGGTGAAAGATCTCTCCATCGATTTCGATGTTGTATTTTGCATCCGGCTTCATGCAAAGCGCGGTCGCTCCATATCCTGTTTCGTCGACCTGCACGACCCAACGTGCGGCGTGATCGAAGGAGCAGAAGTCCACGTCGACATCGCCCTTCAGTCCATGTGGAACTCGAATGACGGGTATCGCCGGATGGCAGGCAACGGCGCCCAGCAGGCAGGCGGACAACAGAAATGCGGCGCGCGTTGAGCGGAGGAAACGCAGAAAACTCTCCTGTTTAGGAAGCGGGTCAGTTCCAAGCAGTGCTGAGCGGCGCAGAATGGGCAGAGCGAAAGCCGTTCAGAGTGCCTGGCAAGCGCACTCACACGTGCTTGGAGTGGCGCAAACAACCAGGCTTAAATGAATCTTGCAGGCGGGCCGGCTAGATGCCGAGCTTCTTCACTTCGTCGTTATAGTACTTGCGATAAAGGATGTCCCACTCCTGGCTGCCTTCAGGAATGATACGGCGCTGGGACTGGATCTTCAGCCGTGCGGCGGCATCGATCCGCAATTCCTCTGTCAGCAGCTTTTCGAGAATCTTGCGGGCTTCCTGACGAATCGTGTTGCGGTCTTCAAGAAATTCGCATTCGTCAGTTTCGGCCAGGGTATCGGCCACGGTGTGGGCCAGTTTGTTCAGCTTGTCGCGGGATATTCTCACAGCACCGCCTTATATTTCCGCGCCAGCTCCTGCTTCACCTTCTTGAACATCTCTGCATAAGCGGCGCCGGTACGATGCATCTCGTCCTGGTAGGCCTCGAGAATCACGCGTACTTCTTCGTTGATGCGGTCCTCAAGCGTCAACTCATCGAGCAGACCGTTGTTGACACGCTCCTGCACTACTGGCAGCTTGTCGGCCTTGATCATCTTGGCTTCGATCAGCCCGTTGACCGTGTGGCGCGCCAGGTATCCGACATATTCGCGGGAAAAGATCATTTATCTGGTTGAAAATATAGCATAGCGGGGGCTGAGGAAGTCTCCGCGCCTGGCCGAAACCGGGTCTCCGCATAGCGCCATTTTCTGCGACAATCAGAGATATTGTGATGTCCCAGGATAGCTTGCACACTCTCAAAGACGATATGGTGGCCTTCATTCAGGGCCACGGTCTTCGTGCCGTTCCCGCCTACGTGGGCGAGGAAGTTCCCACCGTACTGTGGGAGGACGAAGAAAACCCCGACAGCTGGAAAGACTTTGTCGAAGCCGCCAAGGCTGCCGGCGCGCCTTTCCTCACCATGAGCGATGTCACGCTCGATCAGGAAGAACTGGACCTGCTGGTCGAAGAGCTGCAGGAAACCAACTTCCCTGATGAAGAAGTTCCCGAAATCGAAGAAGCGCAGACGCTGTCTGCTCACGTCGGTTCGGTTGGCTTTATCCAACTGGGCTTTGCCCACCAGGGCGTAGTCTTTCTGCACGAGAATACGACCGAATGGTATGAGCATTACCAGCAACTGCTCGATTCCCTCGAAAACTTCGGCAATGTGGTCATCGAGGATACCGACGAGGACGACGACGAAGAACAGTGAGCACGCCAGCTGTTGCCGGCACTCGCTGGTTCCTTCCTGATCTCGATCCGAACAAAGCGGCAGCACTGGCCCGCGAGGCTGGTCTGCCGCAGCTTGTTGCCGAACTGCTGGTAGCCCGCGGTATCCATAGCGCCGCCGAGGCAGAAGCTTTTCTCCATCCCAAATTTGACGACCTGCTCGATCCCTACTCCATGCTGGGCATGGCGACGGCGGTTGGGCGCATCCAGCAAGCCATCGCCTCCGGTGAGACGATCCTGATTTACGGCGACTATGACGTGGACGGCACGACTGCCGTGGTGTTGTTAAAGACCGCCATCGAAATGCTTGGAGGCGAGGTGCGCTTCCACGTTCCCCACCGGCTGCGCGAAGGCTATGGGATGCAGGCAAACATCCTCGACGAAGCCGCGCGTGATGGCGTAAGGCTGGTCATCAGCGTCGACACCGGCATTCGCGCCTTTGCCGCCGCTGATGCAGCGGAGGCGCTGGGGCTCGACCTGATCGTCACCGATCATCATCTTCCCGAGGCGGGCGAGGCGCTGCCGAAAGCGCTGGCCGTCCTCAACCCTAACCAGCAGGCATGCAATTACGCCTGCAAGCATCTCTGCGGAGCGGGTGTCGCATTCAAGCTCTCGCAGGCACTGCTGGAAGCGAACGACCGCGAACGTGCGCGCAGCAAAATACTGCCGTCCTTTCTGAAGCTGCTGGCAATCGCCACCGTTGCCGATGCGGTTCCACTGCTCGAAGAAAACCGCCTGATCACCGCGCTTGGCCTTGAAGAGCTGCGGCGCCCGGTCAACGCAGGTCTGCGTGCCCTGATGGCTGTGGCGCAGCTTGATCCAACCCGGCGCCGGCTTACCCCGGTAGACGTAGCATTTCGGCTGGCGCCTCGCATCAATGCAGCCGGACGCATGGACGTAGCCGGCGATGTGATTGAGCTCTTCACGACTCGCGACGCAGCGCGGGCCACTGAGATAGCCACCAAGCTCGAGCGCCTGAACCAGGAACGCCGAGACACCGAAGCCGCCATGCTTGACGAGATTCTCAGCCGCATTGATGAAGAGGCCTTTCAGCAGGCGCGCTGCATCGTGATCGACGGATACGGCTGGCATCGCGGCATCATTGGCATTCTTGCCTCACGCATTGTCGATCGTACGGGTAAGCCCGCGCTGGTGATCGCGTATGACGAAGAGCACCCTGACACGGCGCATGGCTCCGGCCGCTCCATACACGGGTTCCACCTGCTCGACGCGATCGAGAGCTGCCGTGAGCTCTTCACGCGCTTTGGCGGTCATTCTCACGCGGTGGGATTCTCACTGCCTAAGGCCAACGTTGCCGCCCTGCGTGCGCACCTGGTCAGCTATGCCTCGGCGCGGCTGCGCGAAGAAGACCTCGGCAACCCGCTGGACTGCCACGCGATGCTGCCGCTCGAACGCGTCAACCCTGCCATCCACGCATGGATCAAGCGGCTCGAGCCTATGGGCATGGGCAACGCTGAGCCGGTGTTCATTGCGTCGGATGTGCGTCTGGCAGCCGATCCACGCTACATGAAAGAAAAGCATGTTCGCCTGCAGCTAGCTACGGGGGAACATAAGGGTACCATCGCAGCACTGGGCTGGCACTGGGCTGAACGCGTGCAGGCCATGCAGCTGGGGGAAGGCAGCAGGATCCACCTGGCCTACAAGCTGCGTGAGAACGAGCACCCGGAGTTCGGCGGGCTGGAGCTGGAAATTGCAGGCATCGCCAGCATCGGCGGATAAACCATCTGCCGCGCAGACTCGCGGCCGAAATAGGTCGCTTCCGGAGCGTCGTGCATCAGGAAATCGACGGCCTCTACTCCCTGCATGAAGGCATGATCCTGGTTCGACACTTCGTACTTCCATCCTCCAAACCTGCCGCGGCTCAGGATATCCAACTCATGCAGACGAGTGTGAACTGTATTGAGAACAGCGTCTCTTCCCCGGAAGGGCACGGGATAGCCGTGGCCAAGGAACTGACTCCATCGCGACACGATCTTGTGGCCGGAATGGAGAATCTGTAACTGTCGTAATGAGGATTCGATTTCCGCTGCATCGATCGGAGTGCTTGTATGCGAAGGCGAGCTGACTTCGCAAAGAACCGACCAGGTCGTGGCAGCATCGGGGACGTTGCCCGGAGAAAAATGCGATGGGAAGTTCACCCGCCAGAACGGGTATTTCTTCTCCGGCACGTGAAACGAGTGCACGCCGCGGAGGTGATCCGGCACATACCCTTCTATGCCAAATCCAAACAACTGTACGCTCGCGCAACGGAACCTCTCCGCGTTGGTACTCAATTGGGGCTCGTCCTCGAGCAGGTGCAGGAGGATGTCGACGGGGATGGTCGAGATCAAACGCTCGTAGCGGATACTGCGTCCATGATTATCCCTTAAGAGCTTCTTTCCGGGGTCGATGCTGGTTACCCTTGTGCCAAACGAGCACGAATGGGCAGGCAGATCTTCGGCCAGCTTTGTCCAGATCGCGCCGGTACCGCCGCGCAGGGGATAGCGCACGCGCGTGCTCTCGTCCCAACCCAATTCATCTCTCTGCAGAACCAGGTTACGAAGCAGCTTCCAGATGGCCACATCAGGAACGTTTCTGCAGTTCGACCCGCTCCGATGCGAGGTCCACTCACTGGATAACTCTTCTGGCGGATAAGCCCACATCTTGTGGTTCAGGGGGCCAAGGACAAGCCGGGTCAACTCGCTGCCGAATTTGCTCTTGAGGTACACGAGCAGGTCGTCGGCTGCGACGGTTGCTCCCGAAAATGCAGGCATCTTCGCCTTGCCCAGACCCCATACGCAGTGCAAAAACTTACCCGCAGGCAGCCGGTGAATATTCTTTTGAATGGGGTAAGGAATAAGGTTCTCGCCCATCCAGACCCCCCGCACCGGCTTCGACTCATGCCACTCGTCGACCAGCTCGTCGAGCAGATCGACAAAGGCGGGAAACTCCTTGTGCGGATAGAGAACATGACCACCCTGGTCGAATATGAAACCCTCGGGCGTAACGCAGGAGGCCGCGCGGCCGCCGGGCGTTTCCGACTCGTCGATGAGCAGATAGTTCTGCATCTCGCCGGATGCCGTGTTTTTTAATCGCCAGGCGGCACCCAACCCACAGGGGCCCGCACCGAGAATTACGGTGGAAAATGCAACGTCACGCTGATCCATAACACTCTTCTTTGCGAAATAGTGGGGGAGTGGTTCAAAGCGAAACTGCAAACTTGAATCTTGCTTCTTCTGTTATTCCAATCAGGCCTACGATGTCGGCCGAGTGTGCGCGAAAGGCTTCGCACATTGCACCTGCGTAACGCGGCCAGGCGCGAAAACGGCCAACCGATTCGATCCAGTCCTGCAATCCCAGCTTGTCTACCTGCGACTGATGCGCGTCAAGCGCGCGGCATTTCTCTTCCCATGCTTCCGAGATATCCGCGACCAGTGAGGGCTGGAAGCCTGTTGTTGTTGGTCCCTCGTACAAATACAAACTCGTCTCGCGCTGGCACACACGCATGGCGGCCTTGCTGAGCTGTACGTGATCGTCGTGCGTGTCGGCGTCGTCATGCACAAATACGATCGATGGAGAGTATTTCTCAAGTGCGCGGCGGATCATCGGCATGGCTGCCGACATCTTCACACCCGCATCCGGCATGCCGCCGAACTCCAGGGTTGCGCCGATTCTGCGCGCGGCCAAAGTCTCTTCTTCCCGCCTGATCAGAGGATCGCCGCCACATTCGCCGAGCGTGGCGCAGAGGAACACAACTTCCCAGCCTGCGCGGATCAGCCGCACCGCCATCCCCCCAAACCCGAGCACAATATCGTCAGGATGTGCGCCGATTGCCAGGGCTACTTTACTCTGCATGAAGCACACGCCTCCATCGCCAGCAGGATTTGTTGGTACTCTCCTTTGGCTGACATGATGGCAATTTCAGAGGCGTTTGGCTACGAATATTTTTAGTCAATTTCTTTCAACTCATAGGTAACCAAGGATTTAGCACCGTCGGTTTCAAAAAGTACCCTGATGACTGCTCTGCTAAACTCCGCTCATGCCTCGTGGTGTATTTATTACGTTTGAAGGGCTCGACGGGTCGGGCAAGACGACACAGCTGCGCAGGCTAGCCGAGTGGCTCGAGGCTGAACAGGAGTCGATCGTCGTCACACGCCAGCCCGGAGGCACGCGGATCGGCGATCGCATCCGCACGCTGCTACTCGACTCGCGCACTGAGAATCTAGACTCTTTCGCCGAACTCGGCCTGATGTTCTCTGACCGCGCCCAGGCCATCGCCGAGATCATCCGCCCGGCCTTGGACGAAGGAAAGATCGTTCTCTGCGACCGCTTCACCGACTCGACGGAAGCCTACCAGGGTGGTGGCCGCGAACTCGGCAGCGAAATCGTTCTATCGCTGCACAAATCCATCTGCGGCGGACTACAGCCGGACGTTACATTCCTCCTGATGCCTGACTTCGACGCTTCGCTCAAGCGCGCCCGCAAGCGCAACACAAAGGCGTTGAAGCAGGAAGGCAAAGATGAGAATCGCTTCGAGAGGGAGAACGATCTCTTCTACCGGCGCGTCTTCGAGAAGTATCGTGAAATCGCAGCCCGTGAGCCTTTGCGTGTGATCGCAATCGATGGCGACGCAACAATCGAAGAGATTCACGAGCGCATCGTATCTGTGATGAAGGATCATCTCGCCCGCGTGCGTTGATGCATCCGCATAGCGGCGATGACAGATACCCCGAACATCATTGAACGAGACGGCTACCGCTTTCCTCCCGGACTGCGGATGAACCTGCCCTTCTACGCAACCCACCGCTTCTTCCGGCCCGGCAATCCCATTCTGCTGTTTGAATATCTCGCGCGGACCTACGGCAAGGCCGCGCATTACAAGCTGGGACCGAGCCACATCCTGTTTCTCAACGATCCCGATTACATCCGCGAGATTCTCGTGATGCAGCCGCAGAACTTCATCAAGGAGCGCACGCAGCGGCGCATGAAAATCCTGCTCGGCGAGGGACTCATCACCTCCGACGGCGAGACGCATCGCCGCCAACGCCGCATCGCCGCGCCTGCTTTTCATCGCCAGCGCATCCAGGCCTACGCATCGATGATCGTGGATCGCGCGGCTGCGATTCGCGATCAGTGGAGGCCGCAGGCGGAGGTCGATATCTCCGCGGAGATGATGCGGCTCTCGCTCGAGATCGTCGCTCGCACGCTTTTCGCGCAGGAAGTCACGCCGGACATTCTCAGCATCAACCACGAAGTCAACGCGATCATGAAGATCTACAACCTGCTCATCGCGCTGCCGAAGGCCGAATCGTATCTGCACCTGCCTGTGCCCGGCCTGATGCGCTTCCGCCGCGCGCGCAAGCGGCTCGATGCCGTGGTCTATCGCATGATCGAAGAACATCGCCGCAGCGGAGTCGACCGAGGCGACCTGCTTTCCATGCTCATCCGTTCGCGAGACGAAGAATCGGAGAGTGCGATGAGCAATGAGCAACTGCGCGACGAAGTGCTGACCATCTTCCTCGCCGGATACGAGACCATGGCCAACGCGCTCTCATGGACGTGGATGCTGCTTGCACAAAATCCCGAGGCAGAAGCAAAGTTCCACGCGGAAGTCGACGAAGTGCTGCAGGGACGCATACCCACGCTTGAGGACATTCCGCAGCTTCGCTACACGGAGATGGTGCTGGCCGAGTCGATGCGCCTCTATCCGCCGGCATGGGCCATGGGACGCCAGTGCGTGACCGATGTGGAGATCGGCCCCTATCGCCTGCCGCCGAAAACATTCTTCCTTTTCAGCCAGTACGTCATCCAGCGTAACGCAGAGTATTTCCCCGACCCGCTGCGCTTCGAACCCGAACGCTTCACGCCTGAGAACAAGGCGGGACGTCACAAGTTCGTCTACTTCCCTTTCGGTGGAGGCAGCCGCCAGTGCATCGGCGAAGCTTTCGCATGGATGGAGGGAATCCTCGTGCTGGCCACGCTTGGACAGCGTTTCGCTCCAAGGCTTGTGCCTGGACAGCCGCTTGACGTCGAGCCCAAGATCACGCTACGGCCGAAGCACGGCATCCGCATGACTCTGCAACCGCGTTAAACCTTTTGCGTGCCGGACCGGTATAGCCGAAGGAAACCCCGCGACTCTTCAGACGCATCTTCCCTGAGAAATGCAGATACTTGATCGTTTCAGGCATACGCACCACTGGGTCTTCGCCATCTTCGTGGTGTGCGGAGTCATCTTTCTTGCGAATCTGGTTCACGCGATCGCGTTTTTTGTTATTCGCAGACGCAACAAGAATGCCACGGTAGCGAACTTCAAGATTCCGCTGAACATCAACAAGTATCTGAACCACCCCGCACGCTGGGTCTTCCTCAACATCTGCCTGCTCACAACCCTTCAGTTCATCCCTGTCCCTGAAGAGATTCGGCAGAGCATCCGTATCACCCTTCACATCATCCTGGTGATCCTGATCGGATGGTTTGCCATCGGCTGCGTCTACGTCGTGCAGGATGCGCTGATGCGCCGCTACGACCTGACCGTCGCAAACAATGTGCGGGCGCGGCGTGTACACACTCAGACACAATTTTTAAGAAGAATCCTCATCGGCTTCATCGCGATCATTGACTTCGGCTGTATTCTGTGGACTTTTCCCGATCCGCAACTTTGGCATTACGGCAGCGGACTGATTGCCTCCGCCGGACTCGCTTCGCTCGTGCTCGCCACCGCGGCCAAGTCCACCGTCGCCAACCTGCTGGCGGGCCTGCAGATCGCTTTCACCGAACCGATCCGCATCGACGACGTGGTCGTCATCCAGGGAGAATGGGGCAAGATCGAAGAGATTACCACCTCCTACGTGGTCGTCAACATCTGGGACGCGCGGCGGCTCATCGTCCCGCTCAGCTACTTCATCGAAAACTCCTTTCAGAACTGGACGCGCGAGAAATCGGACCTGCTGGGAACTTCATTTCTGTATGTCGACTACTCCATCCCCGTGCAGGCCCTGCGCGACCATTTCACGAAAATTCTCACTGCCTCCCCGCTCTGGGATGGCAGGGTCAACGCCACGCAGGTGACCAACCTGAGCGAGCACACCATGGAAATCCGCTGCCTGATGAGCGCCCGCAATTCGAGCGAACAGTTCGACCTGCGCTGCATCATCCGCGAGGAGATGGTGAAGTTCATTCAGGAAAATTATCCGGATGCCTTCCCCAGAACTCGTTTCGCCTCGGTTCCATCCACGCCGGCGGGCGAACCCGGGCCGCTCCCTGCTAGTCTTAAGGCGTGAGCTTCGGCGACTTTCTGGGTAATGAGCAGGCTGTACGGCATCTGCGCGAATCGATCGCGGCAGACAGGCTTCCGCATGCCCTCATCCTCACCGGCCCGAAGGGCGCAGGCAAGTACACGCTGGCCGTCATGCTGGCGCAGGCGGCGAACTGCCTCGATCCCCGCACCAGTGATGGACTCCCCGACTATTGCGGCGTGTGCTCGAACTGCACCCGCATCGGCCAGGCTGCGGATCTCAACGCCCGCGTAGATGAAGCCGTGGCCGCCCGCGAAGAGCTGCGCGACGTGGATAAGAAGGAAACGCGCATCCTCGTTCAGACGCACCCTGACGTGCTTGTGATTCCGCCCGATCCGCCGCAACTGCTCATCAAGCTCGGACAGGTCCGTACTGTAATCCGTGAAATTTATCGTGTGCCGGCGCAGGCGAAGCGCGCTGTGTACATCTTCACCAGCTCTGCCTTTATGAAGGAGGCAGCAAACTCGCTGCTGAAAATTCTCGAAGAGCCGCCCGGGCACGCCAGCATCTTCCTGCTGGCGGAGAACCTCGGCGACCTGCTCCCCACCATTCGCTCGCGTGCAGGCATTGTCCGCCTCGGCGCGCTGCCGCTCGAAGAGATCGAGGCGCTGCTCGCTTCACGCCGCCCCGACTGGAAACCGCAGCAAAGAGCGCTGGTGGCGAGGCTGGCACAGGGCGCTGTGGGGCAAGCGCTGGGATTCAATCTCGAAGGCTATGTCGCCAGCCGGACCGATGCCCTGGTCATCCTGCATACGGCACTTCGTGATGGCGACCACTCCACGCTTTTCAAAATGACGGAGACGTATCGCGCGGGCGCCGAGGGCCAGGAAAAAGCCGCCGGCATGCTGCGGGCTCTCTTCAGCCTGCTTGAGGACATGCTGCTCATCCAATCCGGCGCCGCGCAGCTCGTCCGCAATGTCGATCTGATGAAAGAACTCACCGCCTTCGCCAGCCAGGTCAGCCTGGAATGGATCGAATCCGCGGCCCGGGGCGCGAACCAGGTGACAACCGGCATGCGCCGCAATCTTCTCAGGTCGCTCTCCCTCGACGCTTTCGCCGTACAACTGGAGCGCGAAACTCTCATTCGCTGAGACTTATTATCTTCCTGCCACGTATTCCAAAGGGAAATCCCCACAAAAAACGATCTTAGTAACAGGAATCACAAAAACGTAGCGATTCAACATGGAACTCGGCTAAGATAGCGGCAAGATTCCAATCCTTTGCGGTTCTTGTGCAGGCCACTGCTGCGATTCGCCGTGGCATCTGACTGCATAGATTGCTTTCTAAAACTTATGGCTAATACGTCACATCTCCCTCTAACGGGCCCGTTTGAAGTGCGTTCCGAACCGGCGGCCAAAGATCTCCGGACCATGCCATCGAATGGCAACCGCGCATCAGCGGAGACGCAGCAGCCTGAAAATGGTTTCGTCGGCACCCGCAAGCTGATTCGTCCCTCGCTTGCACAGCATGCCCTGCGTGAGCGGCAGTTCCACCAGCGCAACAATCCGGTCGTGCTCACCCGCTCCGTCTCTTCAGGGGCCGCCGCCTCATCGGAGCACGACAGCTCACACGCCGAAGCTTTCTACTTTCAGAAGCAGGTGCAGACGCAGACGCTGATGGCGTTCGTACTCGAAGACGGAGAGCGGATCGAAGGTTATATCGAGTGGCATGACCGCAACGTCATCAAGGTACGCAACGGCCACCGCATCCTGATCTACAAAACCTCAATCAAATATCTGTACAAGGTCGGCGAGAACCACACCTAGACGGCAATCGCCGCTTTCCTCAGCCGGTCTCGAATGGCGATGCCCACACCCTCATCGCGAGGCAGCGGGCAGAGGATTGTCGTCACGCCCTGCGCATCGAGCCAGCGAAGACCTGCGAAAAGCTTTTGAGCCAGGTCTTCAGGTCTGCTCCAGTTGCCCCACGGAAAGACCGTCGCTTCGATCCCGACGACGCTTTCCGCGAAGGCATCGGGCAGCAGCAGACCCAGCTTCACGCGCTCTTTCGCAACTTCCAGAGCCAGGCGCCCGAACGCCATCCGTTGCACAAGGCCCGTACCATCCACCAGCATCACGCGTGCGCGCGGGGCGTAATGGCGAATGCCGATTCCGGGCGACGGCAACGCTTCGGGCTCCGCTTCGAGCTTCTCCTCTCGATATGCCTCGGCCTGCGGAGAGATCTTCCGTATCTGCTCCAGCGTAACCACACCGGGGCGGTAAAGGATGCAGCGGTCGCCTTCGATGCCCACCACGGTCGATTCCAGCCCATGGCTGGTCGCTCCCCCGTCCACAATCGCATCGATACGTCCGTCGAGATCCTCTATAACATGCGCAGCCTCTGTCGGGCTGATATGCCCGAATGTATTGGCGCTGGGTGCAGCGATCGGCAGACCGGTTTCACGGATCAGTGCGGCGGCGACAGGATGCGCAGGCATGCGCACCCCCACCAGCGGACGCCCTGCCGTGACCGCATCCGGCACCTTCGCCGTGCGTGGCATCAGAAGCGTCAGAGGCCCCGGCCAGAAAGCATCCATCAGCTTTGCAGCAACTGCGGGAATTTGCGCCACCAGGTCAGCAAGCATCTCCCTGCCCATTTCCGGTCCTGCCACGTGCACAATCAGAGGATCCCAGCGCGGTCGCTGCTTTGCCGCAAATATCTTCGCCACCGCTTCGGCGTCGAGCGCATTTGCGCCCAGGCCGTAGACCGTTTCGGTCGGGAACGCAACCGTCCCACCACTGCGTAGAATCTGTGCGGCCTCTGTGATGGCTGCAGCATCTGTTTTCAGGCGAAGGGTCTTCATCCGGGTCCTCATTATTATCTCCGCAGATGAGCGCTTTGCCGAATCGAGCGCGGCCACAAACATTCGTGCATACTGGAATCGCATGACCGGGCATGTCGAAGATTTCTACAGTGATCTTGCGGAACATTACCACCTCATCTTCGAGGATTGGGAAAGATCGATCGAACGGCAGGCGGACATTCTCGGTCCCCTGGTTGAAGAACGCATCGGACCGGCACCGCTCAGAGTCCTCGATTGCTCCTGCGGCATCGGAACCCAGGCACTCGGACTCGCCCGCCGCGGCCACAGGCTCACGGCCACCGACATCAGCGAAGCTGCTATAAAGCGCGCAGAACGAGAGGCCCGGAAACGGGAACTCGATATCCGCTTCCACGTAAACGATATGCGGAACCTGTCACTCGCCCCTCAAACGGCGTTCGATGTGGTGCTGGCGGCCGACAACTCCCTGCCGCACCTGCTTTCGGACACGGACCTGCACGACGCTTTGCAAAGCATGGCTGCCTGCCTCAGGCCCGGCGGCCTGTTCCTGGCCAGTATCCGCGACTACGACAAGCTGTTGCGCACGCGGCCCGATATCCAACCGCCCGCCTTTTACACCAGCGAAGATGGGCAGCGTCGCATCGTTCACCAGCTCTGGGATTGGAAAGAGAACGAGTACGAACTTCATCTCTATCTCACCTGGAGCAAAGAAGGACAGTGGGTTTCAAAACACTATGCCACGCGCTATCGGGCCATCAAGCGAGCGGAGATGGAGAAACACCTGGACTCCGCCGGTCTGCGCCGGATTCAATGGCTCATGCCCGAGGAGACGTCCTTCTATCAGCCCATCGTGCTTGCGGTAAAGTAACGCTGGGCACTCCCTGCAGAGCGATTCTGAGCCGGAAGTCCATAGGCCTATACTGGATACATGAGCGCAGTCGAAATCGAGGTCAAGTTTCAGGTCACCGACGCAGCGGCACTGGAAGCAAAACTTCGCACCATCGGGTTCCATCTCGACACCCCGCGCACCTTTGAGCGCAATGTACTCTACGACACGCCCGACCGCAGGCTCCGTTCCGAACACGCAATTCTGCGCATCCGCCGATACGGCGAGCAGTGGGTGCTGACCCACAAATGCATGCCAAAGGATAACGATCCCGAGGCCCGCCACAAGCATCGCGTGGAAACCGAGACCCGAGTGTCCGATGGTGAGGCACTCGGCGCTGTTTTCGAGCAGATGGGATTCGCTCCCGCCTTCGCCTACGAAAAATGGCGTACGGAATACGCCGATGCCACCGGCCATTGCGTGATCGACGAAACCCCGATCGGCACCTTCGCCGAACTCGAAGGCCCCGAGGAGTGGATCGACAGTAAGGCAGCGCAGCTTGGCCTGGAACCCGATCAGCTTAGCACCCTCAGCTACGGACGGCTTTTTGAGCAATGGCGTGAGCGGACAGGCAGCGATGCAGCCGATCTGACCTTCGCCGCCATCGGCAACGCCACATCCTTGTAGAACCCTCTCAAGCTTTTTATCTTTTCAGCCGATAGGCCCATCATCCGGCGGATTTTTCCGCTCTGCGAGGTGTGCCTTGAATTCCAGAAAATTTATAAACCGGTCTTACGAGGCCGGCAGCTTCCTGTCTTTCGTTTTGCTCTGCGCGCTTTTCCTGCTCAGCCTGCCCGCGAGCGCCGAGGATCGTAAAGTCGCTCGCCGCGTTCCCCCCGTCTATCCCGAACTTGCCCGCCGCATGCACATCACCGGCTCTGTACGAATTTCGGCCAATGTTGCCGCCGACGGCAGTGTGACGGAAGCCAAGGCGGTCAATGGCAACAAGATGCTCTCTGGCGCTGCGGAAGATGCGGTGCGCAAGTGGAAGTTCGTCCCGGCTGACGCGCCGAGCACCGTGGACATCGATGTGAACTTCGAATCGGTCAACTAATTTCTCAAAAATCCCCTGAAGGAAACCACACATCATGTCCCTGATGGATTCGCGCCTGTCGTACAAACTGCGCCTCAGCACAATTATCCTGCTGGGGTCTGTGCTGCTCGGCTCGCTTGCCGCATATCTCAAGATGCGGCAGGTGAGCGGCCTCTCCGATGAAATTGCCAGCAGAGGACTCCCTGCCCTTTCGCAGATCCGCGAGCTGCGCTCCTCGGAGATGGGAGCCACGGCAGCGCTCGAATCCTACGTCCTCTTCGGAGCGGATTCTTCCATGGCGCAGCGCTACGCTGCGGAAATTGCCGGTTACCGGGCCCAGACCCATGCCACGCTGGACAAGATCGCCACGCTTCGCCAGACCTACGTCCGCACCATCGGAGCGGAGCGGCTGGATGCGCTGGTGAGCCAGTACAACAAGCTGGAGACGGTGCAGAACGAGGTGCAGCGGCTGGCCGTGGGCCAGGGCAGCGACGGGACCAGCAAGGCGTTCGACCTGCTGCAGGGCCCGGCCGCGCATGCCAATGCCGACCTGGTCAAGCAGGTCAATGAGGTCGCGGCCAGCCTGACCACGACCACCGATGACGAACTGAAGCAGGTGCTCGCGATCAATCGCAATGAGGCCATCGTGCTCTGGACGGCCATCATTCTCGGCGGCCTGATCGGCGCAACCCTCTCGGAAATGACAACGCGGCGCATCGTCCGCTCCATCACAATGGTCGCCGACCGCTCGCAGACCATCGCCGAGGGCGACCTCACCGGCGAGCCCCTGCACATGGACTCGAACGATGAGATCACGAGCCTGGCCGGCTCCATCAACCGCATGCAGGACAACCTGCGCGAGATGATCCGCACCATGATGGAGATCTCTTCCACCGTCAGCGAGGACTCGGCAAAGCTCAGCCGCTCGTCGAACGACTCCTTCCGACGCATCAAGGAGCAGAGTCTGCAGACGCAGCAGGCGGCCGCTGCCATGCAGGAGATGTCGATCTCGATCGCTGAGGTCTCCCGCCACGCTCAGAATGCAGCCGTCAACTCGAAGCAGGCCGCTTCGACCGCCCGCGAAGGCGGCTCCATCGTCGAACAGATGCTGTCGAGCATGCAGTCCATCGCCGACTCGGTTCGCAACACCGCCGCTACCGTGCAGCGCCTCGGCAAGGAGAGCGAGCAGATCATCCGCATCGTCAACGTGATCGAAGAGATCGCCCAGAAGACGAACCTCCTTGCGCTGAACGCCGCCATCGAAGCCGCCCGTGCGGGTGAGCAGGGACGCGGCTTTGCCGTGGTCGCCGGAGAGGTCCGCCGCCTCGCCGAATCGACACGCGACGCGACCAGCGAAATCGGCCAGATGGTGAAAGGTATTCGCGAGCATACCCGGAGCGCCGTCGATGCGATGGAAGCCGGCACCCACACCGTCACCGAAGGCGTGGAAACCACGAATCGCGCGGGCGAAGCACTCAACCGCATCATCCAGATGGCCGACCAGGTAGATGCGATGATCGCGCAGATCGCCACCGCCTCCATGCAGCAGGCCGAGGCGGCACGGCAGTCGAGCGAGAGCGTGGACACCATCAACCAGCTCGGCGAAGAGAGTGCCGCTTCGATCCCGGCTACCAACAACATCGTCGAGTCGGTCGAGCAGGGCTCGAAACGCCTCGAAGATCATATCCGCAAGTTCCGCCTCGAAGACAGGCAGCCGGTACCCCGGACGGCGATTGTGCCCTCAGGGTTCGGACGCAATCACGCCACCGCTTACGGCGACTAACTCCCTTCCCCAAACAAGCAAAAGGGCGGAGCCTTACGGCTCCGCCCTTTTGCTTGTTTCACACTCGATTATGCTTCATCGATGCCGTGGCACTTCTTGTACTTCTTGCCCGATCCGCAAGGACAGGGATCATTCCGGCCTACCTTTTCACCCGTCCGGCGCTGTGCACCCGAGGGGTCGGAGGAATTGCCGCTTCCCGCCATGCGCGCATGTTCGAGCTCTCGCTCCTTCTTGCGCTGGAAATCACGCTCGATTGCATCGATGGTCGTGCTCGCGCCCGGATCGCGCAGAGGCAAAACGGGCGGAGCCGAATGGTGCCCATTCGCTGGCTGTACCGGAGCGTCCAAAACAGGTGCCGGGGGAGCCGCAGGCACTTCCGCGCGCGGGCGCGTCGGGATCGCCACCGGCTGGCCGTCCGGCCCGACAATCTGCATGAGGAAGAGATAGCGGACCGTGTCTTCCTGGAAGCGGGCCATCATCTCTTCGAACATATCGAAGGATTCCTTCTTGTAGGCCACCAGCGGGTCCTGCTGCGCGTAGCCGCGCAGGCCGATTCCCTCTTTCAGGTGGTCCATGTTGAGCAGGTGATCCTTCCAGAGACCGTCGAGCACGCTGAGCATGATCATCCGCTCGTGGAAGCGCATTCCCTGCTCGCCGATGAACTGCTCCTTGGCGAGATAACGATTCTTCAGGTTGTCGAAGATGGTCTCGCCCAGCTCATGGCGAGTCAGCTCGTGAGGATCGATGCCCTCTGCCGCAAGGTCCAGTCCGAACTGTTGCACGAGCTTCGTCTTCAACCCTTCGATGTCCCACTGATCGGCATGGACCTTTTCGGGCGCATGCTCGTCGAGAAGGTTGCTGATGATATTGGCGACGTAGTCCTCGATAATCAGCTCGCGCTGATCGAGGCCTTCGAGCAGCTGGTGGCGCAGACCGTAGACGGCCTCACGCTGCTTGTTCATTACGTCGTCGTATTCAAGCAGGTGCTTGCGAGCTTCGAAGTTGTTGCCTTCGACCTGTTCCTGCGCCTTCTCGATGCGGCCCGAGATCATGCGCGACTCGATCGGCACGCCTTCTTCCATACCCATGCGCTGCAGGAGGGTCGAAACCCACTCCTTCGCGAAGATACGCATAAGGTCATCTTCGAGCGAGAGGTAGAAGCGCGAGGCTCCGGGATCGCCCTGACGGCCGGCGCGGCCGCGAAGCTGGTTGTCGATACGGCGCGACTCGTGACGCTCAGTGCCGATAATGTGCAGGCCACCGGCGGCGATCACCGCGTCATGTTCCTTCACCGCGTTGGCGGCAAAGGTAGCAAAGGCGCGATCCCAGTTGTCCTGGGAAGTTTCAAACTCCTGCCCCTGGTAGTAGAAGCGGGTCATGCCGGGCGCTGCCATCGGGTTGATGGCGCCCTCGGCCACGCTGACCGAGCGTGCAAAACCGCGCTTCACCAGGTCCTGTTTCGCCATGAAGTCGACATTGCCGCCAAGCAGAATGTCGGTTCCGCGGCCGGCCATGTTGGTGGCGATGGTGACCATTCCGAGACGGCCCGCCTGGGCGACGATCTCTGCCTCGCGCTCGTGGAACTTGGCGTTGAGCACGACGTGGCGCACGCCCTTGCGCTGCAGGATCTGCGAAAGCAGCTCCGACTTTTCGATGGACGTAGTGCCAACCAGCACCGGCTGCTGCTTTTCATGCAATCCGGCGATCTCGTCGGCCACAGCAAAGTACTTTTCCTTGGCCGTGCGGTAGACAACATCAGGATTTTCGATGCGCAGCATCGGCTTGTTGGTCGGAATGACGACGATTTCGAGCTTGTAGATCTTGTCGAATTCGGTCGCTTCGGTTTCCGCCGTACCAGTCATGCCCGAGAGCTTCTTGTACAGGCGGAAGTAGTTCTGGAAGGTGATGGTGGCGAGCGTCTGGTCTTCGCGGCGGATATTCACGCCTTCCTTCGCCTCGACGGCCTGGTGCAAACCGTCGGACCAGCGGCGGCCTGGCATCAGGCGGCCCGTGAACTCGTCGACGATGATGACTTCGCCGTCCTTCACCACGTACTGCACGTCGCGCTTATAGAGGTTGTGCGCCTTGATTGAGACTTCGACGTGGTGCTTCAGGTCCCAGTTCTCGACGTCGGCAATGTTGCCGATGCCGAGCAGGCCTTCGATCTTTTCCCAGCCTTCGTCGGAGACGGTGATGGTCTTATGCTTTTCATCGACGACATAGTCGCCGGTCAGGAACTTCTCTTCGCCCTTTTCGATCTCCTCGCCCTGTTCGAGCGACGGAATGATGCGGTTGACGCGGACATACTTATCCGTCGTCTGGTCGGTCGGGCCGGAGATGATCAGCGGCGTACGCGCTTCGTCGATCAGGATCGAGTCCACTTCGTCGACGATCGCGTAGTAATGGCCGCGCTGCACGCAGTCGGCCAGCTCGAACTTCATGTTGTCGCGCAGGTAATCGAAGCCGAACTCGTTGTTCGTTCCGTAGGTGATATCGGAGGCGTACGCAGCGCGGCGCTGGTCGTCGCTCAGGTCATGGACGATCACGCCCACGGTCAGCCCAAGGAACTCGTAGATCTTGCCCATCCACTCGGCGTCGCGCTTGGCCAGGTAATCGTTGACCGTAACCACGTGGACGCCGTGCCCGGCGAGCGCGTTCAGGTAGCAAGGCAGCGTGGCGACAAGAGTTTTGCCTTCTCCGGTGCGCATCTCGGCAATCTTGCCCTGGTGCAGCACCATGCCGCCGATCAGCTGGACGTCGAAGTGCCGCATCTGCACAATGCGGCGTCCGGCTTCGCGAACAACCGCAAAGGCCTCGGGCATAATCTCGTCGAGTACCTGCTTCTCAGCGGCCCGGCGTTCCTCGACATCTTCAATGCCTTCGAGCGCAGCGGCTATGCGAGCCCGGAATTCGGTGGTTTTGGCGCGAAGCTGCTCATCAGTAAGCTGCTGCAAACCCGGCTCAAACGCTCCGATGGTCTGGATAAAGGGCAGCAGGCGCTTCACGGCGCGTTCATTACTGGTTCCGAATACTTTAGCTAGAGTGCTACCGATCAAAGCGTAATTTCCTCACGATACATTCTAAACGCTGGCAGGAAAGTGCGCTTTACAGGTTGGTTTCTGTCGATCGGGGATGCTTCCTGTCGACTTCGTGAGTCTGCAGGCGATGATCCGCGCCTCCCGATGCAAGCCACGATTCGTCTCGCATCACGCTCAATCCACATCCGGCCTTTACCGACAGGTGAAGAAAGCAGAAGGCCGCCGCTGTGGCGGCTCTCTGCACTTGAACTACTTCTTGTCAGGTACTGCGTACCCTCCCTGCCAGGTCCCCGACTGGGGTCCATTCGGCGTGTGGACTGTGACCGGTATGCCATAGCTGCCTGGTGGTTTGCCGTCCGGCGTTTCGAACTGCTTCCCGTCCTTATCTGTAAACGACATAGGAATGTCCTCGCTTTCGGGTGCTGAGTCACCACGTTTTATGGGGCCGACTTACAAGAACAGTCTCAGGACCGGAATCTTAACGCCACTCCACCGTCGCCGCAGATTTTTTTTCGCGCTCCCAAACCCATAAATCAGGCACTGCGCTTAAAGCGCGAATATCGCCCGATTTTTCATCACTTTCGTAGAGAAGACTCTGATATGAGGTTTCGCGGTCGATTTCACAGACTACTTTGCTCGAGGATGCGTCCGGTCGTAAACCTCGGTCACCTGCCCCACTGTCAGCTGCGTATACCGCTGCGTGGTCGAAAGCCGCTCGTGGCCGAGCAGTTCCTGGATGGCCCTCAGGTCTGCGCCTTCTTCGAGCATGTGCGTGCCGAAGGCGTGACGAAGCGTGTGCGGGTGAACGTCCGCCGGCAGCCCGTTGGCCTGCGCTACATGCTTCACGATGCGTCCGACGCTGCGGGTGGTGAGGCGTCCGCTGCCTTTCACGCGAGCGCTGATGAGCAACGCTTCTGTACCGAGCTTTCCCGCTGCCTTTAACTTTTCTTCGCGCTGGGGAAGGTAGGCTCGTATCGCCTGCGCCGCTGCATCGCCCAGTGGAACATAACGCTGCTTTTTCCCTTTGCCGCGCACCAGGATCGCCTCATTCGCCCAGCTGAGATCGGCGAGGTCGATACCCACAAGTTCGGCATTACGAATTCCGCAGCCGTAAAGGAGCTCGAAAATAACCCGGTCGCGGTCCGGCCATGCGGCCGACTCTTCTGATGGAGAGTCGATAAGGCGGTTCATCTCTTCGATCGTCGGCACGCGGGGCAGATGCTTCGGCAGCTTTGGCGTCGCTACCAGTGACGCAGGATTCTGCTCGACGTATCCGCGCCGCGCCAGCCATTTGAACCATGAACGAATCGCTGCCAGGGCGCGCGCCACCGAAGCCTTCGATAGTCCCCTGCCGTACAACTCCCCGAGATAGGCGCGAATATGCGGATGCTCAAAGCGAGATACAGCAAAGCCCGCACCCAGCTTTGCGACGGAGAATTCTGCAAAAGAGTGCAGCTCGCGATCATAGGCGCGAACTGTGTGCGGAGACGCCGCCCGCTCGTTCTCGAGCGCTGCGAGGAATTCATCGACCCGTATAACGATCTCAGGCTTCGCGCTCAATCTGCTTTTCTCCGTGCCCGAGGGTGGTGCTCGCGATGCACCGACTTCAGCCGTCCCAGCGCGAGGTGCGTGTAGACCTGCGTGGTCGAGATATCGGCGTGCCCGAGAATGGTCTGGACAGTGCGCAGATCGGCTCCATGCTCGACCATGTGCGTGGCGCAGCTGTGCCGAAGCATGTGCGGACTGGCGTGGTAGTCCGATGATTTCACCAGCTGCCAGATCCACTGTCGCGTAAGCGGACCACCGCGCACCGACAGAAAAAGTTTGCTGGACATCCGGCCTTTCCGCTCAAGCACAGGGCGGCCACGCTTCAGATAGCTTTCAAGAGCTTCTACCGCAGCCCGTCCTAACGGAACGATGCGTTCCTTGTCTCCCTTGCCGCGAACCAGCGCTCGCCCGGCCTCAAGCGACAGATCGGCAACGTTAAGCTCCGTCAGCTCAGAAACTCGCAAGCCCGCAGCGTACAGCAACTCCATGATCGCGCGATCACGCAGCGCGATCGCATCCGCCTCGGGGTGCTCCGCAGCCATGTCGAGCCGTTCCATCATCTCGCTCACTTCTGACTGCGCCAGCGATTTAGGCAGCACCTTCCACGACGAAGGCGACTCGAGGTTGATTGTGGGGTCACGCTGAATCCGCTTGTCGAGCAGCAGCCAGCGATAAAACCCGCGCAGGCAGGAAAGCTTGCGCGCCGCCGAACGAGATTCCACACCGTGACGCCGAAGATGTTCGAGAAAACCGGAGAGGCTTTCGTGCCGTGCCTCAGTCAGAGGCAGATTCTCGCCCTCGAGATACTCCGCAAACTGCAGCAGGTCCCGCTCATAGGCCTCGCAACTCAACGGACGCAGCCCTTTCTCCACGCGCAGGTAAGTGACGTATTCGCGCAGCAAAGCGGAATTGCCGGAGTTCTCCATCTGCATTGATTATCGCGGGAGGCGGAAGAAAGCTTTCGAGATGGAACCTGGATAGTGACCTGGGACAGCGGACGTTCGGTCAGCGTTGAGGCGGGGTAGCCGCCCTTCTGCCTACAGCAATTCCGCTGACCTCTATGGTGCTGACCGCTCTTACGCAGCTCTCGATTTACTTTCCCGTTATACAAATCCGATAGGAATCGCGCACAATAGAAAAGATCAGGAGTTTACGAAGTTGACCACTGCACATATTGCGCCTGCCCACTACGACGCTGCTGAATTTGAGGACGCTGTTCTCTCCATGTCTCCAACCGTTGCCGTTTTCGATTGCGACGGCACCATCTGGGGCGGCGACGCCGGCTATGGATTTATGGTCTGGTCGATCGAGCACGGTCTCGTCTCACGCAATGCTTCGGACTGGATCGACTCACAATATCGCCTGTATCTCGCCGGCGAGGTTTCTGAGATTCAGATGTGCGGCGAGATGACGCAGCTCTACGCTGGTCTCGCTGAAGCAGAAATCCGGAAGGCTGCGGCTGATTACTTTCGCGGACACATCGAAGCACACATCTTCCCTGAAATCAGGGATTTACTTGCAAAACTGAAAGCAAAAGGTGTGGATCTCTGGGCTGTCAGCTCCACCAACAACTGGGTGATTGAAGAAGGTGTAAGCCGCTTCGGAATTCCTGCCAACCGGGTACTATCTGCTCGCGTCGAGGTGGTCGACGGCAAAATTACCAGCAAGCTGACCGATGTTCCCAGCGGCCCGGCCAAGGCAACGGCCCTACAGAATGCCGGGGTCCCGCATCCCGATGCCGTCTTCGGCAACTCCATTCATGATGCCGCCATGCTCGACATTGCCCGTAAGGCCTTCCCGGTCAACCCCACACCCGGCCTGCTCGAGATCTCGGGCGCCAAAGGCTGGACGGTGTTTTATCCCGAAGCGGTTCTGGCCGACACCAAGCTCTAGATGAAGATCATCTCGCTGCAACCCAGCGTCAGCGTCATTCTCGACCGGTTGGGTTGCCTCGATTCCCTCGCAGCCTGTACCCGCTATTGTCTCGATGCTGTTCCAGCGCTCCGTGATCGCGGCCTGCCTGTCATTCACGACTCGTGGTCAACGAAGACCGAGGAGCTGCTGCCCGTCGCCGCCGATATCGTCATCGCCTCCGTTCCCTACCGGCAGGAATCGCTCACTGCCATCCTCAAGGCCGGGATGCCGGCGCTTACACTCTCCCCGCGCAACCTCGCTGACATATATAAAGACATTCGGCTGATTGCGTCGATCGCAGGCGTCGCCGAACGGGGCGAAGCTCTTGTGGACGAGATGCAGCAGCAGATTGCCGTAATCGCCGAACGCGCCGCAGCCGCGCCACACAGGCCTATCGTTCACTGCGAAGAATGGGGCAAGCCGGTCATTCATTCCCAGCTCTGGGTAGCGGAGCTGGTCGAACTGGCAGGCGGACGCTTTGCCGGGGAGCCCGGAGCGCGCACCACCGCTGAGGCCGTCGCGGCACTCTTACCCGATGTCATGATTGCTTCCTGGTGCGGCGCCGGAGCGCGCGTGCCGCTTGAAAAGATCGTCGAACAACGTTGCTGGAACGACCTGAACGCGGTGAAAAATGGGCAGGTCTACTGCATCCTCGACGAGCTGCTTAACACACCCGGACCGAATCTTGTTGACGGACTGCGGGCGCTCGCCCAGGCCATTCATCCTGAGATCTTTAGTGCTCGGGAAGGCACATTCGGTCGACAGTTGGATCGTTTTTCTGCTCAATGCGTCTAAACTGTAGAGAGCATGGGAGAAACCGTCGAGCAAAACGCGGAAGCCAACGGCGCCAAGACAATCCGTTATGTCGCCGCTGCCCTGATTCTGCGCGGAGACGAGGTGTTCATCTGTCAGCGGCGCCCCGACCAGCCTATGGCGCTCAAGTGGGAATTTCCCGGCGGAAAGCTTGAGCCGGGCGAGACCGCAGAACAGGCGCTGGTTCGCGAGTTGCAGGAAGAACTTGGCATCACCGCGCGGATCGGCCCAAGCGTCATCAATGTCCGCCACACCTACCGCAGCGGCGGAGCTGTAGATCTCCAGTTTTTCGCCGTGCATGAGTTTGAAGGCGACATTCAGAACATCATCTTTCACGATGTCCGATGGGTGCCGTTGCGCGAGCTGACTTCCTACGACTTCCTCGCCGCCGACCGTAACCTGATTCGAGACCTGGCCGCAGGCAAGCTGCTATAACGCCCAGATTCATCGACTTACCGGCTATTCTGAATCCTATGGTCGTAGATTTTCATCTGCTCCACAACCAGATGGTTGGCTTTTTCGAGAGCCTCCTGCGTGTTCGCATCCAGCTGGTTCCAGAACCGGAAAACCTTTTCAGTCTGAATCGATGATTCCTTGATCGATCCCTGGTCATCGACCATTGCTGCCATCAGCAGCGTCACCGATTTCTCATGGGGATTGATGAGGGCACGGCGAACCCGGTACCCAATCGAAATACATTCGTTCAGATGATCTCCGTCTCCAAGCCCCCAGTTGATCATGTTGGTGCGGCAGGCTGCCGGCGACTTGTAGAAGGTAAACATGGAGAGTTTGTACGTCCCACGATCACGGTATTCCGGATAGTTCAGGCTGAGCCAATCGGAGCTGGAGACGTCGGGGATGTAGATCTGCACTTCCGGATCGGAAACAAGGAGTAACGGCGTCGTCCACGACTGGGTTTCATCCAGGACCTGGGCCGGTTTGCCAAAGCTGCCACGTTGCACGACCTGCTGTGCGCAGGAAGGCTGCGATGAGGCGCACAAAAGGGTAACGATGATGCCTAGAAATCCTGTCCGGGTACGGTTCAAAAACATTGAAAATCTGGTCTCCGATCGTGAGAATGACCAATCTAACGTCAACGATTGCGCGCGTCTCAGAAATGACGCGGAAGCGGCGTATTTCATTCACTGCCCGGAATCTCAGCGACGCAAAACGTCTCCCGCACGGGCGGAAGCGGCATTTTCCAATGATGCCTGTTTGACAGGCTAATCGATGCGCAGCGCCTGCACGGGTTCGATCTTCGCCGCACGCTGCGCCGGCAACCATGCAGCAAACATCCCCATGCATGCCACCACAGCACACACCCCGGCGAGTACCAGGGGATTGCGCGAGGCGGTTCCATAAAGCATGGTCCGCAGCATGGACGCGAAGGCCAGAGAAGCCACAAGGCCGATCGCGATCCCGGCCGCTAACAGCAAGGATGCATCCCGCAATACCATGCGAAGCACCGAGGCGCGCTGCGCCCCCAGGGCGAGCCGTACCCCTATCTCCCGAGTCCGGCGCGAAACCGAGTACATCATCACTCCATACAGACCCACCGCTGTCAGCATCAGCGCCAACGCGGCGAATGCGCCCAGCAGCACCATTGCAAACCGTGGCTGTGACAGCTGCAGGCTCATCAGCTCCGGCATGGTCCTTACATCGGTGATGGGAATGTCCTGGTCCATCGCAGTCACCAGCCCACGCATCGAAGGCTCAAGGCTGAGGGGGCTGACCTTCGTACGCACCACGGTTGCCAGGCAGCACCAGCTCGGAAACTGGGCCGCGGGCAGATAGTATGCGGGATTTGCCTCAAGTTGCGTCATGGAGCGGCGGACGTTGCCTACAACACCCACAATCTCACGCATGGCCGGACCGCCGGTTCGATCTTCACCCGCGCCAGGTTTCAGCTTCCAGCCGATGGGGTCTTCCCCAGGAAAATACTTTTCCGCGAACGCCTGGTTAATCAGCATCACCGGCGTAGCCGTCAGGGTGTCTGCCTTTTCGAACTCCCGTCCCTTCAGGATTGGGACCTGCATGGTGCGAAAGTAGTCATCCGAAACGATCGATATTTCAGCGGTAGGCCTCTCACCTGGCTGTGTGGGCTGCTCGGGGTTTTCAAACGTTACATCGGCCTCGTCATTCGTCATCGGCAACATGATCGCGCCACCCGCTGAATACACTCCCGGTAATGCACGCAGCCTCTGGAAATATTCAGCGTAGAACTGTTCGCGGTTCTTCGAATAACGGCTGTCAGGAGTTTCGAATCGAAAGGTCAGCAGATGGTCGGGCTGGAAGCCGATATCCTGATGCATCAGCTTTACAAAGCTGGCAATGAGCAGGCCTGCTCCGGCTGAGAGCACGATGCCGAGAGCGACCTGGCCAACAATAACAGCGGAGCGCAGCCGGTCGCGGCCCGAAACATTCGACACGCCGCCCGTTTTCAGGGCAGGCACAAGATCCGGATTCGATGCCTTCCAGGCAGGAACCGTTCCGAAAAAAAGTCCCGAAACCACCGTCAGCAACAGGGCGAAGGCTAGCACCTGCAGGTTGACGCCCGCATCCATGGCTCTCGGCACGCTATCGCCGATCAGGCGCAGCACCACAGGCGTGCAGAGAAATGCCAGGATGCATCCGGCTATGCCTCCAGCCGTGCTCAGTACCAGGCTCTCCATCAGCAATTGCTGCAGAATGCGGGCGCGGCCTGCGCCGAGTGCCGCACGCATGGCTATTTCGCGCCTGCGATCGCTCACCCTGGCCAAAAGCAGGTTGGCGATATTCCCGCACGCGACAAGCAGAACCAGGGAAACCGCACCCAGGATCACCACGATCATGGTCTTTGTATCTCCCAGCACGGCATCCAGCTCCAGCTCCACCCGTGCCGAATTGTGCTTGGTGTTAGTGCCGGGATACTGCTTTGCCAGCTGGGCCGCCAGTGCTTTCATCTCCTGGTCAGCCTGGGCCAGCGTCACGCCGGGAGCCAGGCGGCCGATCGCGTTCAACCAGTGCATGCCGCGGTTGCTCACACCGTCACCGCCAGGCGTGTCGTCAACGGCCAGCGTAGTCCACACGTCTGTCTTCGGAGCGGTAACGGGAAAGCGGAAGTTCGCGGGCATCACGCCGATTACGGTAAAGGTATCTCCGCTCAGCTGGACAGTGCGGCCCAGGACTGTCTTGTCCGATGCAAACAATGACTTCCAGAGACCATTGCTGAGAAGCACGACACGCGTTCCGCGCTTCTCTTCCTCGTGTGTGAACCCTCGACCAAGGACGGGCTGCACGCCCAGTGCAGGCAGCAGATCCCAGGATGTGACCTCAGCGTCCACCCGTATCGCCCGCCTCACGCCTGTCAGCGTGTAACTGGCGTCGTGGTAGGAAACCAGATTGGAGAAGCTATGGTTGCGCGAGCGCCAATCGAAGAAATCAGGATAGGAGAGATTGCTCGTGGAGACGCCTCGATCGGAGATAGAACCTGCCTGAACCAGCCGCTCGGGATGCAGATACGGCAACGGACGCAATAACACGGCATCAACCACACTGAAGACCGTCGTATTTGCGCCAATGCCCAGCGCAAGCGTCGTAATCGCGACCAGCGCGAAGGCCGGCGAACGTCGCAGGGTGCGCAGTGCGAATCGCAGATCCTGCAAGAGACTCTCCATCCACGGCAGCCCTTCTTCGCGATGGCATTCCTCCCGCACCGCCTGCACTGAGCCAAACTTCAACACTGCCTGCCGCCGGGCCTCCTCCGTAGACATGCCCGTCCGCACATTTTCTTCCATCTGCATATCGAGATGAGCCGCTACCTCTTCCTGAAGCCGCCTGTCGATGCGGCGATTGCTCACAAAGTTCAACACGCGGGTAAAGAGGCGATTGATGGCTCTCATCACAGGCTCTCCGGTTTCACGGTCAGAAACTTCTCCATGATTTCGGTCGTCAGCTGCCACTCATCCAGTTCGACCTGGAGCTGCTTCTTCCCGGCCTTCATGATCCGGTAAAACCGGGCACGCCGATTGTTCTCCGAAACGCCCCAATCCGAAGCGATCGCACCCTCCTGCTCCAGGCGCAGCAGAACAGGGTAGAGTGTGCCTTGATTCACCGATAGCAGATCGCCGCTGATCTGCTCGATGCGCCTGGCGATGCCATAGCCGTGCAGCGGGCCCATCGCGTCGAGCGTTTTCAGAACCATCAATGCCAGCGTTCCCTGCTTTACATCCGTTTTCTGCTTCACCGTTTACCCCATTTGCTTTCCAACAGGAGAGTGACACATCTCCTCTTGGAAAGCAACAGGAATGTTGGGCAGCTCCGCTTCGACTGAGGGAGAAGCCGGCTTGCAGCACACCTTACAGATGCGTCATCCAAAACGGTATGGCTTTTTCTCACACGCTCCTGCGGGCCCTTGAGACCTGCCGCCGCCCTCATTCGATCTTTCATCACCATTCCGAAAAGCTTTTCATCCGGCAAAATCTTCCCGCCGTATTTCTTTTTCTTGGACTGATCGCCCTCGGCTCTGCTGCTGCACAGGCTCAGACGCCGGACACTATCACCTTCACGAATGGCGACAAATTGACCGGAAAGATCGCCAAGGCGGGCGACGGCTCTATCAGCTTTCACAGCGACGTGCTCGGAGATATCACGATATCCCTCGCGAAGGTCGCTTCAGTACAAACTGACAGATCCTTCGCGGTAGGAGAGAAAGGCATCCCTCTGCATCGCAAAACCGTAGCCGCACAAGTACCGATGGGAAAGGTCGAGATTGAGAACAAGCAGTTGAGCGTGACGATTGCGCAGGACAGAAAGCAGTCTTTTCCGGTGGACGAGCTACGTTTCCTGATTCCAGCCGAAGACTTTCAGCGGGAGCTGAAGGAGGAATACAACTTCCTTCATGGCTGGACCGGCTCGGGCACAATCGGCATAAGCCTGGTGCAGGCTACCAATAGCGCACAGACCTACACCGGCACCGTGGGGCTGACGCGTTCCATTCCAACCACTACCGGCCTGCCGCCCGTAAGCAAGACGACGCTAAACCTGAGCGGAACATACGGACTGGCCAAGGACCCGACCATCATCTCCGGCGGCCAGGTTTACCAGACTGCCTCGATCACAAAGACCGACATCCTGCACGGCGATATGGAGTACGATCGCTATTTCTCGCGGCCCATTTTCGGGCTGGTGAATGCAAGCGTCGATCACAACTTCGGCAATGGTCTGGAGTTGCAGGAGGCGTACGGCGGAGGCATTGGCTGGAGTATTCTGCGAAGCCCCGCAAACAGCCTCGACGTCAAGGCTACCTTGCAGTACGAGAAACAGTCCTTCTACAACAATGTAACCAGCGGTCTCGGCACTCCGGATGAGAATCTCATCGGCGCCACGGTTGGCGAGAACTGGAGCCGCACATTCGTGCACAACATCAAGTTCACGGAAAGCGCCACCGTCATGCCTGCATTTAACGTGGTACAGGCAAGTTCAGCCGCGGCCAGCGCCGGATTTGTCTTCCCCGTCTACAAGAAGCTGAGCTTCAGCGTAACCTCGACAGACAATTATCTCGGCGATCCTCCAGAAGGCTTCCTGCGCAACACCTTCCAGTTCACAACTGGTCTCACATACACCTTTAAGTAGAACGAAAGGCAGGCCACCAGCGCCTGCCTTTTTCTTTCTGCATGTGCCAATCTGCCACTTCTCGTCTATCTTGGACTGTATCGAAAACAGCTCATTCTCTTCATAACCAGAACAGGGCCGGACGATTCAACGCAGCCGGCCATCGTAACGAAGGAGCATCTGATGCAGCGCCGAACCTTTGTGAAGTCTGCCGTTGGGGCAAGTCTATATGCCGGAAGCTCGTTGCTTGGCTTCGCCGGCTCTCCGGAAAAAGCAACTCCATACCCGCCTCTGAAACCGATGGCCATCGGCCTGCTCATCAAGCCATCGGAAGGGCCGGAGGAGAAAATCTCGCAGGTAAGCAAGCTTGGCCTGGACAACTGCTTCCTGTCGCTCGATGACTACATAGGAAAGTTCACGCCACAGCTTGCGCAGGAGCTTCGCGGGCTTCTGGACAAGTATAAGGTCGTCCCGACAACGGCCGAGGTTGTCGGCCCTGGTCCGCTCAAATGGAACTTCCAGGAGGGGCCGTCCACTATCGGTGTCGTCCCCCAGGCAACACGGGCAGCCCGCATCGACGCACTGCGGCAGGTCTCTGACTTCGCGAAACTGCTGGGTATTCGGCAGATTCAGACGCACTGCGGCTTCATCCCCGAGAATCCCAGGGAGCCTCTCTACGAAGAAGCCGTTGCAGCCATTCGCCAGGTTGCCGATCATTGCGCGGGCAACGATCAGCACTTCCTGATGGAGACCGGACAGGAGACACCCATCACCATGCTGCGGGCTCTGCGCGATGTCAACCGGCCCAACCTTGGCGTGGGACTCGATACTGCCAATCTGATTCTGTACGGCAAGGCCAGCCCGGTCGAAGCCGCGGAGATACTGGGCAAGCACGTGCGCAGCATCCACGCGAAGGATGGGAAATGGCCAACCAATCCCGATGAGCTTGGCGAAGAGGTACGCATCGGCGAGGGTATTGTGGATTTCGCGAAGGTGTTCACGTTACTGAAGCAGGTGGGCTATACCGGCGCGGTCACGATTGAGCGTGAGATTTCAGGAGCTCAGCAGATCGAAGATGTTCGCAAAGAGAAGGTTTATCTTGAGAACGTCCTGGCAAAGATTTCAGCATAGGTGAGGGCAATGGACAGACGCAGATTTCTGAGTGGATCGGCAGCGGCAACCGGACTGCTGCTATTGAAACCGAAGACGGTTTTTGGATACGAAGCAAACTCCAGGGTGCGGATGGGGCTTCTCGGCTGCGGACGGCGCGGGACATCCGTCGCAAGTTCGTTCGTAAAGAATACCGACGCACATCTTGTCGCGCTGGCGGATATTTTCCCCGACCAGCTTGCCACGGCGAAGACCCACTTCGATGAATTGAATACCTCGGTCGGCAAGCCCACGATCGATCCGAAGCTTATGTTTCGCGGTTACGATGCCGTTCATGAGCTGGCGGCTTCGGGGCAGGTGGATGCCATCCAGATTTCGACACCACCGTGGTTTCATGTCGAGCACCTCGAGGCTGTCGTGAACGCAGGCAAGCATGCCTACTGCGAAAAGCCGGTTGGCGTCGATGTTCCGCAGTCGCAGCGTGCGCTTGAAGTGGCACGCAAAGTCGATGGCAAGGTCAGCATCGATGTCGGCTTCCAGATCCGCAGCGCTCCGCCGTTCGTCGAGCTTGCACGTCGTATTCATGAGGGGCAGATCGGCAGGATTGCTTCCATCCGTGCACATTACGACGCGCCTACCGCAAGCTATCCCGACCGCCCTGGCCTGAGCGCCGATGAAGCACGCCTGCGTCACTGGCTCTGGTATAAAAACCTTTCCGGCGACATCCTGCTTGAGCAGAACATTCACGTCATCGACGTCTGCAACTGGATGATGGGCTCGCACCCCATCCGCGCCTACGCAAAGTGCAGCCGCAAGGTGCTCAAGAATGCAGGCGATATCTCCGACAACTACGAAGTGATTTTTACCTATCCCGGAGACGTGGAGATGAGCTTTACCTCCACGCAGTTCAACATGAACGGCTTCTTCGATGTAGGCGAGACACTGTTCGGCGATAACGGACTCGCAGAAGCCCCCTACTCAGGCAAGCTCGGCATCACCGGACCGAATGCGTGGACATGGTCAGAAAAAGACAGCGCCGCTCAGCCAGCGAAGTTTGCAGCCGACGGTTCCTTCACTGACAATCTTGCGCTTGCCGACCCGATGAAGGACAAGGGCTTCATCGAGAGCATCACATCGGGCAAGTTTCACAACCAGATCGCTGCCGGCGTGGAAGCAGCAAGAAGCTGCATGATGGGCCGCCACTCCGCAAAGCTGGGCCGCGAAGTCACATGGGAAGAGACCGGGCAGTTGAAGGAAGAATATCCGCTCGGCCTCGACATCAAGCAGTTCCGCTAGACAGCGTTGCTATTCAAACGATGGGGGAGCGTCTTCGGGACTGCTTCCCCATTGCTTGTTTGGAGCAATGCCAAGTTCGAACTCCACCGCACCGCCGTGTTCGACAAAGCGCTCCGGAAGCCATGTCTTAGACACCGGCTTGCCATTCACCTTCACGCTCTGCACATAGGGTGCATTCGTGTCCGCATTCGAAGCCTTGATGACGATGTCTCCCGCAGTGCGGCGGATGTGAATGCTTCTGAAGAGCGGGCTGCCGAGCACGAGCTCTGCACGGCCCGGAATCTGCGGATACATTCCCATCGCCGACCACACGTACCAGGACGACATTTCGCCGAGATCGTCATTGCCGGGCATTCCCTTCGGCGAGTTCGTCCAGATGGTGTTGAGCACGCGGCGAACGGCCTCCTGCGTCTTCCACGGCTGACCGAGGAAGTCAAAGAGCCACGGCGTCTCAATCGATGGTTCGTTGTCCAACTCAGCGTGCAAGTCGCCAGACTTGGTGACGGCCAGGCTGCCGTCCTTGTTATAGAAGAAATCGTTCAGGCGCTGGCTGGCCTTTTCGTTACCTCCCATCATTTTGAAGAGGCCGTTTGAGTTGAATGGCACCATCCACAGATACTGCGCGGCGCTGCCTTCGACGAATCCGTCATCGGAGGATGGGTCGAACTTCGGCCAGGTGCCGTCGGCGTTGCGGTTCTGGATGTATCCGCCCTCCGGTGTCGCCTGCGGGTTGAAGATGTTCTTCCAGTACTGGGCGCGTTCAAGGAATTGCTTGTGCGTGGCTTCGTCATGCATCCGCCGCGCAAGCTCGGAGATGGCGAAGTCTGCGGTGGCGTCTTCGAGCGTGTCAGCCGCCGGACCCCATGCATTCGCATCCACCGGGATGTAGTGCAACTTCAGGTACTGATCGAGGGAGGGCCGTTGGCCCACGCATTCGACCGGGCAGCCTTCATTGCTGAGATCATGCGGAGTGGGAACGGTCGCCGCCTGCAGCAACGATTTGTATGCAGCCTTTGAATCGAAGTTCGTACCACCGAACGCGAGAATGTCAGCGATAGCAGGAGCCGCCGGATCGCCGTTCATCACGTGCGTTATGCCGGCATTGTGCGTCCAGCGATCCCACTCGCCGCCATTCTGGTCGGCCTGGTTCAGCAACGATTGCGCGAAGTCACCCGCTACGGTCGGCTCGATCAGCGCGAGTAATTGCAACTGTGACCGGTACACATCCCAGCCAGAGAAGGTAGCGTATTGCGCCTTCTGGCCGTCTCTGATCGCATGGACCTTTCCATCCATGCCTGCATAACGGCCGTCGGTATCGCTGTACAGGTTCTCGCCCATCAGGCTGTGGTAAAGCGCCGTGTAGAAGACAACCTGCTCGTCGTGCGTGCCACCTTCGACCTGAATGCGTCCGAGAATATCGTTCCATGCAGCCCGCGCATGGCTGCGCACTGCCTCGAAGCGCGTACCCTCCGGGTTCTCTGCGTGCAGATTAGCTTCGGCATTCTCAGCGCTTACATACGAGATACCAACGCGAACGCCCACGGTTGCGGACTTCGCGGTATCCAGAACAACCCAACCGCCCGAGCCTTTGCCGGAAGGGACGAATCCCTTGGTGCCATATGTTGTGCCGCCTGCTGCTTCGCTGGTGCCTGGGCGCACAGCCGAATCCTGCCAGGTACCTGTGCTGAGGATTGGAGCGTCGAAATGAGCCGTGAAGTAGAGCGTGTAATAGCTGCGGCGGTCAGCTGTCCCGAGATATCCGCAGAAGTTGCCGCTGGTCACCGAGCCGGAGACTGTCCGGTTCGCGGCGTCAATCTTGATATGGGCATCGGTGCTGCCGGTCTCGGAGTTGGCGGTTCGCACCAGCATCACCGCGGGCTTCCCTGCCGGATAGGTGAAGCGCCCGGAACCGGTACGGAGGGTTGAGGTCAGCTCGGTCGTGACGCCGTTGTCGAGCTTGACCTTGTAGTAGCCAGCCTGCGCCGTTTCGTTCTCGTGGGAGAAGGTGCTGCCGTAGATCTCGGAGAGCGCATCGTCCGCAGGCGATGAGCTGACTTCTCCAACCATGGGCATGAATGGGATATCGCCGCTGGCTCCAGCACAACCGGTGCCCATGAGGTGGGTGAGGGCGAATCCGTGAATGCGGTTGGATGAATATTCGTAGCCGCCCGGTGCTGCCGGACGTCCGCGATCGTCGTGCATGGAGCCGGGGATTCCCTGCTTCTGCTCGCGGGGGCGGTTGCGCGGCTCTTCGGGGCTCCATGCGACCATGCCCAGAGGCAAGGTTGCTCCGGGATAATCATTGCCGCCGTTCGTGGTGCCGATGATCGGATTCACAAGCGCCGCCGGGTCGGACACGGCAGAATCGCTCTGCGCCTGCATTGCCGGGAAACCTGCCAACGTTGCTACGAGTAACGGCACGCACACGAACCGCCTGCATTCAACCAACCTGACCATCATCACTCCGCAGTAAGTCTTTCCCGGAAGAACTGCCCGGTAATCTTTGCATTGTAGATGTTTACAGGAAGCGACGGGAGCTAGCGGTCGTGCACCCTCCACGAGACCATCTTCGATGGAGAGGCGCTGCCGTCGAGGCTCTGCGTGGAGAAGATGATTTCGAAGTGCGGCAGTGACCCGTTGGGCCTGCGAATGCTATCCAGGAACGATTCGAGCTCGCTGCTGTTGAAGAGAAAATCGCTTGCGGATTCCGTCCCCGCGACCGAGGTTCCTTCGATGATCAGCGCGCTTCCGTGCCCGCTCGGGTTGGCGAGAAAGGCCAGCACGCCGTATTCTGCCCTGCCGGTGATGAACTTCGATGGCTCTCCGGCTTTGGGATTCCGGTTCGCGAATCCGCGCTGGCCCACACGAAGGTTGTCTTCGAGCACGAAGTTCATGCCGCTCTCATAGGTTTCGATCCAGGGATTGGCATCCTCCGAGCCGGAAAAGATGACGTTCGCGTCTTTCAGTTCATTAATGTTGAGATCGCGCGCGTAACGGATGCTGTAGGAACCGGAGAGAGCTTCAGGCAGATGAGTCAGCCGGTCGAAAAGCTCAAGGTCGACAAACGAGGTGTAGCGGCGGCCGGCGAGGGACAAGGCCGTCTCCGGCTTCATGCCCTGGGCCTCCGCGGCGGCGCGGTGCAGGTCGTGCGTGGTGTACTCACCGAGCGTGGTGTTCTCGCCTGTGATGCCGTGCAGCAGGACGAGTCCGCTGTCCGCGGCGACCAGCAGTGTTGTGGAATGCGGCGGGAAAAGCTGCTTCCACAACTGGCGAGTGGCCGGCCCCTGAGGGTGAGATTCGGAGAAAACCCGCCAGCCGATGAAGCCAACGATACCCAGAAGGCAAAGCAGCAGGCCTGCGGCAAGATACATCCGCGGCAGGTTGCGCGGCTTCGCTGCCGGTTCGATCTCCACATCATTCTCTACAGGCGGAATGACGGCGGCCGCTTCGGCCACCTCCGCCAGCGGCTGGCCTACCTGGAAGCTGGGCACGTAGCGCCCGCGTGGGATCGAGATCTGCAGCTCTTCCTGGGCTCCCTCTTCGCGAAAGTAAGCTTCTAGCTTCTGGCGAAGACGCAGCATGTGCGACCGCACGATGGTGTCGTTCGCGGAGTCGAAGTCGCGGCCGCGCCCAAAGACATCCGTTGCAATGGTCAGCTCAGACAGGCGGCTTCCGTTGCCAATGAGGTGATGGTGACACAAATAAAGGAGCAGTTGGGCAAGCCGGGGAGAACGGGCAAACCCGGGAGACTCGGCAACGCGCTCGGCCAGGAGCCAGCGAGGATCATCCGTGCGTGCGTCGGAGGATTCCGTTGAGGTTGTCGAATTGGGAGCTGCAAGCGTCACTTCTGGCCAGAATCGATTAGACAGGCGGCGCTTTAAAGTTTGATGAACCGCTCGCTCAGTATACATCTCCAACACATTGATTCCGGGCAGGTTCCTGCAAGGTTCAAAATGTCAATTCACATCCGAAAACCGTGAATTGACTGCCTTCCACCTGGCCATACTGCTACGGCTTGTTCTGGGGAGACGCCGAAGGTATCAGCGACGCTCCTACAGGAGAAACCATGCGAACGGAAAAGGGCCGAACTCGTCGGCTCACTGCTTTGGCCAGAGGCATCGTGGCTGTACTGTCGCTTTTCATCACGGCGACGCTCGCTGCACAGGAATTCCGCGCCACCCTCACCGGCGTCGTCACCGACGAATCGGGCGCCGTCATGGCCAGGGCTGATGTCCTCGCCATCAACAATGCCACGCAGCAGCAATACAAAGCGGCGACGACAAAACAGGGTACTTACTACATCCCCTACGTCATTCCCGGCGAGTACACGGTCAAGGTCAGCGCGAACGGATTCGATACCCAGATCCAGGACAATGTGCTCCTGCAGGCCAGCGAATATCGCGGCCTGAACTTCACCATGCACGTCGGTTCCGTTTCCCAGAACGTTACCGTGTCCGACGCTCCGCCTCTGCTCAACACCGCCAGCGGCTCGGGGACGACGGTTCTCTCCGAGCAGGAGATCGAAAGCGCTCCGCTGCAGGGCCGCGAAATCTACTCCCTGCTCAGCACTACGCCCAGCACGCAGAACACCACGACGAATGTCGTCGGCACCACCCAGAACAGCTACAACGTGACGAATACATACGTTGTCGGCGGCGGCATGTCCGGTTACCAGCAGTTCAACCTGAACGGCACCAACATCACCGCACAGAGCACCGGCAGCGCCGGAGAGTGGCAGTTTGCTCCGAACGTGGACGCGCTGCAGGAAGTCAGCGTCATGACCAACACCTATGACGCCCGTTATGGACGCACCGGCAACGGCACCATCAACATGGTGGTCAAGAACGGCACCAACCAGTTCCACGGAGACCTGTACGAGTACATCGAAAATACCGTCTTCAACGCGAACAGCTTCACAAACAACGAAACCGGCATCAAGCGGCAGGCTACGCGCCTGAACCAGTTCGGCGGCACCATCGGCGGGCCGGTCATCAAGGACAAGGTCTTTTTCTTCGGCAGCTACGAGGGCTTCCGCCAGTCTTTGCCCGATACGACACTGACCAGCGTTCCGACGTTGGCCATGCGCCCGGCCAACGGCAACGGAGCAGACTTCTCCGGCACCGGCTACACGGTTTACGACCCTGAAACGACCGTCTGTACGGCGGCGGGAGGAAGCCTGGGCAATTGCGCCGGCGACGCCTATACGCGCACAGCCTTCACCAACAACGTCATTCCGGCTAACCGCATCAACCCAATTGGCTCGGCGGTTTTGAACCTTTACCCGATGCCGAACATCGCCACCACCAACGATCAGAACAATTACATCGCCAACACGCCGGCCCAGACCAACTGGGATCAGTACATGGCGCGTGTCGATTACAACACCTCGCAAAACATGCGTTGGTACTCGCTCTTCACCACCCAGCACGGCACCTTTAACGACAACAGCAACGGCTTTACTGGAGTAGCAGAGTACGGCACCATCGGAGCGTCTCACGACCAGTACACTGCCGCCCAGGATCTTACCTGGACCCTGTCTCCTACCACGCTGCTCGACGTCAAGGTCTCGTACGCCCGCTTTCTGAACAGTTCTCCCGACGGCAACTTCGCTGCTGCGCAGGCCCCAGGCACGATTGGCCTGACCATGCCTTCAATTCCCACCACATCCATGAAGGCCCTGCCGGAGTTTTCAACCACGCAATATTATCCGCACGTGGTTGGCAACATCCTTACCTCCGGCTCGTACAACGACATCGGTCTGAGCGTCGACCTGACCAAGGAACTCGGTCCGCATGCCATCCACATCGGTGGCGACTATCACCACTATGATCACGGAACGCCAGGACAGGCCGGAGCGGCAAATGGCCAATTCGAATTCGGCACCCTTTTCACCCAGAAGAATCCTACGGAATCTGCTCGTACGACTGATGGTTTCGATATTGCCGATATGCTTCTTGGAGATCCCGTAAGCAGCAACGTTGTGACAAACACTACCAGCCAGGTTCAGTGGAACCCACAGACCTTTACCTACTACCCGGCCTGGGATCTCTACCTCCAGGACGACTGGCGCGTCCGCAAGAACCTTACCCTGAACCTCGGCATCCGTTACGACGTGCAAGTTGGCGCCCGCGCTCGTGGCAACGCCATTAACCGCGGCATGTGCCTTACCTGTGTCAACTCGGTCAGCAGCAACTCCGGCTATCAGTCCAACCTGGCTGCCGATGCTTCCGCACTCACTGCTGCGGGCATCGACACCAGCAATCTTTCCTCGGTCTACGGCGGTATCCAGTTCGCCGGGGCTAATGGTCAGCCTAAAAACGCCTACGACACGCAGTGGAACAACGTCGCACCTCGCCTGGGCTTCGCATGGCAGCTCGATCCACTCACCGTCATCCGCGGCGGATACGGCATGATGTGGTCGTTCGGCCTCGAAAACGGTACCTATAGCGGTTACGACCAGACCACAACCTATGACGCGTCGAACGACGGCGGCCTTACCTCGTCGGGATATTTCGCTTCGGGCAATCCGTTTCCCAATGGCGCACAAGAGCCTGCCGGAGCTGCTGGCGGCGACCAGACCAGTATCGGGAACACCCAGTCGCTCGATTTCCCGCAGCGTAAAATTCCCTACTCGCACATGGCTTCGCTCGGTTTCCAGCGCGCACTGCCTGACCAGATGACCCTCGACGTTCGTTACGCGGGCGATTATTCCTACAACATTCGCACCAGCACGACGCTGAATGCAGTCTCCGCAACGCAGCTCCAGAAGGCGATTGCCAACCCCAACTACTTCAGCCAGCTGGTTCCGAACCCTTACTACGGTGTTCTGCCCGTGACTTCCACCATTGGCTCTTCGAAGACCATCAAGGCCCTCACGCTCATGCAGCCTTACTCCGAGTTCGGACAGGTCTCCTGGGACGCCGCGCCCATCGGCCGCAACCTCTACAGCGCTCTTGAGGTAAAGGTCGATAAGCGTATGGGGGGCCCTGAGCAGCTCGCCTTCCAGGCGGCTTACACCTGGTCGAAGAATATGCAGGGCAACAGCTTCACTAACAGCTATCCCTACCAGGACACGACCGTTCGCTACCAGATCGGGCCCAACGATCGAACCAACATCTTCTCGCTAACCTCTCAGCTGCATCTGCCCTTTGGCAGGGGCCAGCGCTTCGCCAACGATGCGAATCGCTGGGTGAACAGCGTTATCGGCGGATGGCAGTTCAGCTCCATCCTCTCAGCCGAGGGCGGTGTCCCAGCCGGCATCAATAACAGCTACTACTACAACTGCGATCACAGCTTCCGTCCCAACGGCGGCACTTCGCTGAAGAGCTATCTCTACAACGACTACAGCTCGAGCGCGGGCCTTGGCTGCTACGCAACCATTCCGACCTACGCCCTCAAGACCCTGGGTGCCCGCGTCTCCTCGGTACGCGCCCCAACCGAACCCAACCTCGACGCCACGCTGCAGAAGAGCTTCCCGCTGAAGTCAGGCTATGTCCTGACCTTCCGCGCCGACGCCTTCAACCTCACCAACTCGGTGCTCTTCCCCGCACCGGATTCCAACCCGTCTGACGGAGCTCCGAAGTACGACGAAACGACCGGAGGGTACACCGGTTACGGCACGGTATCGCTCGTGCAGCAGAACAACCCCAGAATTCTTCAGTTCGCACTCAAGCTGAAGTTCTAACCGTTCCCCCGAACACAGAAACGCCCGCCTTCACCGGCGGGCGTTTCTGTTGCGAGCAATTTATTTCGTAGCCGGTTCGACGGGATGGCCACGATGCCAGATGGACGCTATCTTCTGCGTGTCGAGGATGTTCTTCGACGGGTCGCCCTCAACCAGCAACAGGTCGGCATACTTGCCTGTCTCGATAGTCCCGGTTGTGGCTGCTATGCCGAGCAGTTGCGCGTCAACCTCGGTGGCGCAGTGGATGACTTGGAGCGGCGTAAGCCCGGCGGTGACCATCATCGCCAGCTCATTGTGTTCAGCCCAGCCGGGAACGCGGGTGGGCATGGCTCCGGAGTCGGTCCCGAAGCCGACCTTCAGCCCTGCATCTTCCGCGATCCTGAGATTGCGGACTGCCATGGCGAAGTCCTTGCGGTGCTGCGCTGTCTGCGGATCGTTCTTCACCTTCTGGCGATAAGCATCGCTGCCAAGCATGGCGATGAGGTCGGGATTCGCGGCATGCGTAAAGAACGGCTCCTGCAGCACCTCAGGATGGTCGACGAACCAGAAGAACGAGCTGTCGACGGTGAGTGTGGGCAGGTAGTACGTTCCGTGAGCCTTCATTGCGGCGATCAGCTCGTTGTCGATCGGGGCATCGCGGACGCTGTGGGCCAGCACATCGACGCCATCGGCTACGAGATGCTTCGCATCCGCGAGGGCAAAAACATGGGCGGCAACCTTTATATGGTGCTTGTGTGCTTCGTCGATTACCGCGCCATAGATCTCCGGGGTCATCTTGGGTTTGGTGCCATAACCATCATCGACCCAAACCTTTACAAAATCGGCATGACGACCAGCGGCCGCGCGCACATATTCCCGGGCTTCGCCGGCGGTCTTCGGCTGGTAAAGCTGATCGCCCTCGTGGGCGATGGGCGGCATACCATCCGGAACGCCGATGCCTCGGTCGGCAGTGAAGACCTCGGCCCCATCGACCTTGCCCGCGCGCTGTTCGGCACGAATGCCGTAGAGTAAGTCGCGGTTCAAGCCGAGCGAAAGCATGTGCAGCACGCCGTAACGTTCATACTGGCGCAGCTCATCCATCACATGGGGTTCGGTGTAGTAATCTCCGTCGTTCTTTGCACCATTGACCAGCGCAAGATGACCGTGTGCGTTGATGAGCGCGGGCATCAGGGTCTTCCCTGTTCCATCGACGACCTTGCCAGAAGGAGATTTGACCGCCGATGCCGGCTGGATCGACACAATCCTCCCTTGCGCGAAGGAGACGTCCCGGTCAGCAAGCGGGGCATGTCCGGTTCCATCGATGACGCGGACGTGCGTAATTGTCACCGTCGAGGTTACAGCCTGGCCGGAGACGGGCAGAGAGAAAGCCGCAAGCAGGGCGAAGCGGGAGAAAGACATGGAATCTCCTGATAATGATTGCAAAAGAGAAAAGCTGCCCGAGGGCAGCTTTTCTGCTTTTTTCAGTGATGAGCCTCTTACGAACGGGTGAAGGAGGCAATGGCGCTGGCCTCGTCGTCCTTCACGTCAAATACGGTGTACAGCTTGGTGATCTGAAGCAGATCGTGCACCTTCTTGGTCAGGTTGAGCAGCTTCAGCTCTCCGCCCTGGTTGCGGACCGTCGTATAAGCGCTCACAAGCTCGCCGATTCCCGAGCTGTCGATGTAGTTGACGTCAGCCAGGTTCAGCAGAATGTGCTTGGAACCCTTGGCCAGCAGATCCCGGATGGAATCGCGCAACTGCACACTGCCTTCGCCGAGGGTAATGCGCCCGCTGAGATCGAGAATAGTAACGCCATCCACCTGACGGGTGGAAACTTTCATGCTCACGAAATTCCTCCTTAGCTGCCTGTTTGCGCTGCTCCCAGATGTTTGATCAGAGTTAGCTCTGTTCCGGGATGCAATTGCTTGAAGTGTACCTCATCCATAAAAGACCGGATGAGGAAGATACCGCGGCCGGAGCCACGCAGAAGATTCTCCGGGGCAAGCGGGTCAGGAAGCGTTGACGGATCGAGTCCCTTGCCCTGGTCGGAGATACGGATCACCAGCGCTTCGCCGGTGTTTTCGAAGGAAGCCGTAATGCGCTTCTCCGGATCATAAGAGTTGCCGTGCAGCACGGCATTGACAGCGGCTTCGCGAACGGCCATGGAAATGCGGAATATCTCGTCTTCCTCAATGCCGGCTTTCTTGGCCATCTGCTCCGCGGTCTGTTCCACCTTGTTGACACTGTCCAAGGAGGACTCGAGCGTATAGGTGATGCGGCTTGCCTGCTGTCCGGTCAAATGCATTTCCTCGCGTTGTGCCATCCGGCTCCCTGGAGACCTCGCCGGGCCTTTGAGGCAGTTTGCTTGCTGGGCAAAGCATTGTCAAGCAAAGACATTGCCTTCGGCCGGGAAGACTGGCGTCGCGGACGCCAGTCGCGGGCGCAAGCCCGCTGCGAAGTCGGATTAATAGGACAGCGCGCAGGCCTTTGCGGGTTGCCCGCCGCGTCCCCGCAGCCTGTTAGACTGCATCGAAGACACCGGTTTTTATCATGCGGGATAATCTCGATCACCCTACATTGACGACCATGCTCGGCACTCCCGTGGTGGATGCCTCGGGAACACCACGGGGGCGCGTGCGCGACCTGGCCGTGGGCACCGGCGCCGACGCGGGAAAGGTTGCCGGCCTGGTCCTAAAGAGCCGCAACGGCATGGAACTGGTATCGGCCACCGAGGTCACCCGCACCCCGAGCGGCGCGCTGGAACTGCGGGCCAATGCCAGTGTGCGCACCTTGAACGAGCTCGACAACTTCATCCTGCTGCGGCAGGACCTGCTCGACCGCCAGATCATTGATGTTCACGGGCGCAAGGTCGTCCGGGTAAACGACGTCGACCTGGGCTGGTTTCAGACGAATGGGGTAGAAGACCTCCGCGTCTGTGAGGTCGAGGTGGGCGTTCGCGGTGCGATGCGCCGGCTCCTGGTGGGGCTCCTTCCGAAACAGACATTGATTTCTTTCGCCCGAAGGCTACCCGCGCGCGTGATTCCCTGGGAATTTGTCGACATGATCGAGATCGATCCGGCGCGGCGCGTGAAGCTGAATATCGAGCATGAACGGCTCGCCCAGCTGCACCCATCCGACATCGCCGACATTCTCGAAGATCTGCCGCCTGCCGAGCGCGAGGCCGTCTTGACCACCCTGGACGAGGAGGTCGCCGCCGAAGCACTCGAAGAGGTCGATCCACGGTTGCAGAAGTCAATGCTTGAGGGACTCGATTCCGAGACAGCCGCAGGCATCGTTGAGGAGATGGACCCATCCGCGGCAGCCGACCTGCTGGCCGAACTTCCCGAGGAGCGGTCCGAGGCAATTCTCGAAGAAATGGCCCCCGAAGACCGCCAGGAGGTCGAAGAGCTGCTGGAGTTCCGCGAGGATTCGGCTGCCGGCCGCATGACGACCTCGTATGTCTCGGTGACGGTTGGCGCAACGGTGGCCGACGGCATCCAGGCTCTGAAAGATTTCGACGGGGATATTGAAACCGTGACAGAGATCTATTTAACCGACGAAGGCGACGTGCTGAGGGGTGTGATTCCCCTTTCAAGGCTGGTGCTGGCCTTACCGGCAACCAGGCTGAACGTGCTGACCGAACGCCGCATTATTTCCTGCCCGGCGGACGCACATCAGAACCATGTCGCCGACCTCTTCGACCGCTATAACCTGCGAGCGTTGCCGGTGCTCGATACCAGGGAGCGGCTGGTCGGGGTCATTGAGGCGGATCACGTGATTGCGTTTCTGCGAGGGAGGCATTAAAGGGCAGGATTTAGGAAATAGGAATTAGGGATTAGCACTGACGTAACGCAATCTGACTTGCTGAAGCGCAGAAAAACCGCAATGTGCTTTTAGACTGCACGCATGATCGAGTCTTATCGCGACCTTATCGTCTGGCAGAAAGCGATTCAGTTGTGCCTGGCAATTTATCGATTCACTGCTAAGTTTCCCCAGAACGAAACGTATGGCCTCGTGACTCAGCTCCGCCGCGCTGGCGTGTCCATTCCAAGCAATATTGCAGAAGGCTATGGAAGAAGTTCGACCGGCGAGTATAAACACTTCCTCGGCATCGCCCGTGGTTCCAACTTTGAGATTCAAACGCAACTTGTGATCGCACATGAGCTGAACCTCGGCTCTCAACAAGATCGAGCGGCAACAGAAGCGCTATCAACGGAAGTAGGTAAGATGTTGGTAGCGATCATGAAGCGGATCTGACCTCTAATCCCTGTTTCCTAAATCCTGACCCCTGATTTTAAATATGCTAAGACGTTGGAGAACCCGGATACTTTTGTTCCTCGCCGTGCTCGGTCCGGGGTTCATCACTGCCAATGTGGACAACGACCCTAACGGCATCCTGACCTATTCGCAGGCGGGCGCGAAGTATGGCTATTCCCTGCTGTGGATGATCATTCCGATCACGCTGGCACTGATCATCGTGCAGGAGATGTGCGCGCGCATGGGCGTGGTTACGGGCAAGGGCCTGAGCGACCTGATCCGCGAAGAGTTTGGCCTGCGCATGACGGTGATCGTGCTCTTCCTGCTGGTCATTGTGAACTTCGGCAACGTGATCGGTGAATTTGTCGGCCTCGCCAGCAGTCTCGACCTCTTCCACGTCTCGAAATACATCTCCGTGCCCATCTGCGCGGTACTGGTGTGGCTACTCGCGGTAAAGGGCGACTACAAGAGTGTCGAGAAGATCTTTCTGACCGCGTCAGTTTTTTACATCGCCTACATCGTGACCGGCGTTTTATCGCAGCCGAGCTGGCACACTGCTCTGGCCGCAACCGTGAAGCTGCCGAAGATGTCGACCTGGCACGACAATCAGTATTTGTATCTCGTTGTGGGAACAATCGGCACCACGATCGCACCGTGGATGCAGTTTTATCTGCAATCCTCGGTGGTCGAAAAAGGCACCAGCATCAAGAACTACAACGCATCGCGTATCGACGTGATTGTCGGTTCGATCTTTACCGACGTGGTGGCCTGGTTCATTATCGTGGCCTGCGCGGCTACGCTCTGGGTGCATGGAACCGGCAACATCCAGGAAGCGGCCGATGCTGCAGAGGCCATGAAGCCGCTGGCCGGTCAGTATGCTTTCCTGCTGTTCGCCTTTGGACTTTTCAATGCCTCGTTCTTTGCGGCATCGGTGCTGCCACTCTCCACGGCTTATGTTGTGTGCGAAGGACTGGGCATGGAGTCGGGCGTCGATAAGAAATTTCGCGAGGCTCCCGTCTTCTACTGGCTCTACACGATTCTGATCGCCGGCGGCGCGGCGGTGGTGCTGATTCCGAACTTCCCGATGATGCCGTTCGTAATCTTCTCGCAGGTGCTGAACGGAATCCTTTTGCCGATCGTCATCGTCTTCATGCTGCTGCTCATCAATCGCAAAGACCTGATGGGCGAGCACACCAACTCCAGGCTCTTCAATCTCGCCGCATGGGCGACTGCGGTGATCGTAATCGCGCTGGCGGTCGTGCTGATGTGGCAGCAGATCTTCGGATAACGAGCGGTTAAACGGCCGCCTTTCCGGGCATGTAGAACACCTCCTGCATCAGCTTGAGTCCTGTGTCGGACATTGGATTGCCTCCCGGCTCGAACAAGGGGGCCATCATCGCCTGCCAACGCTGGTTGGCCTCACTCGCCTCCATCGCGGCAACAAACAGATCCCAGTCCTGCACGTGCAGGAAGAGAAAAAGTTGCGTGTCCTGGCGGAAGATGGAATATTCGGACGCGCCGGCTTGCTCCAGATCCCGGATCAGTTCCGGCCATACATGATGGTGCGCCTCGTCATACTCCTCGATCTTTCCTGGACGTATTCGCAATTGGAACGCGACTCGGGGCATAGCAAAATTCCCTTCCTGTAGGTGCGAAATTCTCTATTGCAGGTTCGGGACTGCATCGGTGGATGCCAAGGCGACGCGATCCACGCATGCGGCATTTCTACATCGACCGGCCCCTTCCTGCGAGTCAGGGTAAATCATTGATGACTCAAGACAAATCATCAATGGAGTCCTCAAAGCAACGCCAGGCGGACACAGTCCGGGCCTGTTGACCGAATCATGTACCCATTGTTAATATCAATTTGCGGGGTGGAGCAGCCCGGTAGCTCGTTGGGCTCATAACCCAAAGGTCGCAGGTTCAAATCCTGCCCCCGCAACCAATCAAATCAACAACTTACAAGCTGATTTCGATTGATGGCTCCTTCAGATTCACTCCCACTGACTCCCATTCGCAAAATCCAGTTTTCAGGCGCTCGCTTTCATTGGCTTGAGCACCATCTCCACGACCTTGCTATTGGCTTCTCTCTTCGATGACGACATAGCCTGTCCATAGACATTCATCGTCGTCTGGATGGAGGCATGACGCATCAACTCCTGCTGCACTTTCATTGGCGCTCCGGTCTCGTCCAGCCAAGAACGATAGGTATGGCGGAACGTATGCCAACCAATCGAGCTGTACTTCCCGGCAGCGGCCTGCCGTTCCTCATGGATGAGTAGCCGTTTGCCGTTCGGGGTCGGTTTGACCTGGCTGCACCAGACGCCGATTCCCGCACCACACTTCGGACACGCCACAAGGCAGCACCCCGCAGGACGAATGTGCCGCTTTTGAATCTCGGTCGTCTGGTAGGGCTTGTTCGTCAAAGGGCTTGCGAAGACCCAGCCTTCTTCCGTCGGCGTGGCCTCCTTGCTCCATGCGAGCAGAACCTCTACAAGCGCCGCATCCAGCGGTACATGATCCCGCGAATACTCCGTCTTCACGTCATCGACTTGCCCGTTCACGATGCTCCGCTGCACGAGAAGCTGCTGACGCTCGAAATCGAAGTCTTGCCACTGAAGCGCCGCGATCTCGCTTACGCGAAGACCGAGGCACTGCGCCACAATCACCATCGTCCGGAATGGTTCTTTCAGCAGACCAAGGATGGTTTCGTACTCCTGCACAGTCAACACGGTTGGGCGACGGCGGCGCTTGCTGCCGTCCTTGACCCGGACGATCTGGATGGGATTGCGACGGTCGTTGAACAGTTCCCAACGCGCCGCGCACTCGAACATCAGGTGCATGACGCTGCGGATGTGTGCCTTCGACTTCGGGGCCATATCCATGTTCTTCAACCATCCCTCGACCACCATCGGCCGGATCTGGTGCAACAAGTAACGCTCCCACCTCGGGCGAATATGCAGCTTGATATTCGACAGATACGACTTCCGGGTTGAGTAACGCTGTGGCAACTCTTCCTCGATGTATCGGTCGCAGATTGCGCCGAAGGTGACAGCACCCAGGTGATGCTGTGGTTTTTCTTCGTTGAGTTTTAGGAGAAGGGCCTCTACTGCAACCCGTGCGTCTGACTTGTTCTTGTACTGATTCGTGGTTCCGACGAAGGTAGCTTTACGCTTCCTTGTTCCATCGGCCTGCGTCTCGTAATACCGGAACTCCCAAACGTCGGCTCCCTTCGCCCGCTTCTTGAGCGTGACGCTTCCAAATTGGTATCTCGTGCGATCTATCAAGGTATTTTCTCCTCGACTTCACAGCACGAATGGCTACTTCTAGGGTACTGCCTTCATGCGTGAAAATCACTAAAAACACCGCTTTTACTATGGTTCCGCGCTCTAGCTGGCTACATCCCGGTCGATCCATGCAGTGAGCGCAGACGGTTTGAAACGCCATAACTTCCCCACATGAACGGCTGTGATCTCGCCACGATGCACGAGCCTCTGAAGCGTTCTCGGATGGACTTTGAGCATGGCCGCTGCCTGATGACTGTCGAGCAATGGCTCGCGGTCGATTCGGGGGCGGCCATCTGCTCCTACACTTGCCGGTGGTTTTTTCTCGTCGGACATGATGACTCCCTTCTGTACGCCAATGCTGCCTTGGCTCTTGTACAAGCGAGAGTCGCGCTTCGTGCCTCAATCGTCCAATGAAAAGTAGGGAGAGCGCCATTCCAAATTGGAATGACGCTCCTGCTTTGCTTGGTGTGAGTCGGTCCAATTCGGAGTTAGAATGTTCGCATTCGGCGTAGGTCGCCAGTTTTGATCTATTTGCTGTCCTTCCCAGAATCCCCATCTTGGAGGATGGTCATGGTCTTACCGGACATTCGATTGCTGCAAGCCGCGATTGTGCTTGCTGAAGAGTTGCACTTCTCAAGGGCAGCGGATCGGCTGCACATCACCCAATCCGCACTTAGCAAACAGATTTCTAAACTTGAGGATGAAATCAGCTTTCAGCTATTTATCCATAACCATCAGGTCGTCGAGATCACGGAAGCGGGCCGGGTATTCGTAGAAGAGGCGCGAGAGGCGGTCTTTCATGCCGAACGAGCCGTCCTATCGGGGCGAGCGATTGCGAATGGAGCTGAAGAGCTACTCAATCTCGGCAAGTCCGCCTACACTGATCCCTTCCTCGTCTCAACTCTCCTGTCCATTCATCTCCCACTTTTTCCAGGCATGAAAACAAAGGTGTGGAGCAATTTCTCGAATGACCTCGTACAGCAGGTTATTGCCGGAAGCATTGATGTCGCCGTGGTAACGGGCGTACCTGACAACTCCAAGCTCCGGCTCGAAACGATAGCGAATAATCCCTTCTACATCGCCATGTCAATGCAGGACGATTTGGCTCGACATCGTGAGATTCGTCTCGCAGACATGAACAATCGGAACTGGATACTTCTCGGCCAACATGCGAACCCCTATCTCTACGACATGATTCAAACTGTCGCCTCGGAGCGAGGCATACGTCCCTTGGAGATTCATCCCTTTACAAGCCCAGATGAAGCTTCGGAACTAATTCGTGAGTATCAGGGATTGGCATTTTTGCCGCGAACAGCGGCATGGCGAATTGCGAGGGACGGTATCACCATGCGGCCCTTAGCGGAGGACCGGCTTCGGTTGGTCGCCAGACTTGCAGTCCGCAGCAACAACAAGTCTCGCCTCGTTAACGAATTTGTCCATACGGCAATGAGGAAGCTAAGGAGCGTCGGACAAACCGTCCAGACGAAACTTCCCCTGACCGGATGATCTACTTTTCATCCGATTGCTCAGATATTTCTCGTATTTCGACATTAAGCGGTCCTTCGATACCGCATTTCGGACAGAGCAATATCCCTGATGTGAGCGCTCGCCCTTCAAACTCTTCGCGACGAGTTGCGGTGCCACAATGCTTGCACACATGAAAATGTAATAGAGGAGGATACGATTCGTTCGGCCTCGTTGGCATCGTGCTTTGCTTGCTCCTTCCAGTATCTTGCTCTGCATACGGAGAAGGTCTGCTCGTTGTTGACATCCTGCCGCGCTGCTGTGTAGGCGTAGTGCGGATATTGCGATATCGCTATCAGTGCTGACAGACGAACTGGAGCACAATTCGTCGGTTCGGTCCGAATCCTCAAGACTGATATTGCTTAGCGATGTCTTAATACCTTCATTAATCCTACGCAGAGGTTCGTTGACGATGCGGTGCCTCATCATCCCGCAGATGCCTTGAACGGCTGCGCAACTGTTTATCAGTGGACGACCATCAACGCGGCGATAACCTCAAGCGTGCTGGTGGTAGTCGGAGGACTTGTCGTGAACCAGCCCTCCGGTCGCCACGGTGCTACGCATTAAGGAATTCGAGAAGGCTTTTGTTGATTACATCTGCGTGGGTCACACAAATACCATGTGGAGCACCCGGCACGATCTGGAGTTTGGCATTCTTCACCAATTTCACAGCAAGAACGGAGGCATCATTTGCGGGTACGATCTGGTCATCCTCGCCATGGATGAAAAGGGTCGGAACGTCGATCTTCTTCAGATCTTCGGTGAAATCATCCTCCGAGAACGCCTTCACGCAATCGTAGGAACCAATGACAGAAGACTGAAGGCCAAGCCGCCAGAATTCCAGCTTTACCCCTTCGTCCACCTTTACGCTTGGCCGGTTGTAGCCAAAGAACGGCGTGCTGACATCCAGATAAAATTGGGCGCGATTCCCGGCGATACCATTGCGAATGCCGTCAAACACAGACAATGGGAGGCCACCTGGATTTTTCTCCGTTTTCAGCATCGTCGGAGGCACAGCGCCGATAAAGACCATCTGCTTGAGGCGTTTGGTGCCGTGGCGACCCACATATCGTGCAATCTCTCCGCCTCCCATCGAATGGGCAACAAGCGTTACATTTTTCAGGTCCAGCTTTTCGATAAGGGTCGCCAGATCGTCAGCGAACGTGTCGTTGTTGTACCCGGACCACGGCTGGCTTGAACGACCATGCCCACGGCGATCATGCGCGACAACGCGATAGCCATGATGTCCGAGAAAGAGCATCTGTGCGTCCCAGGCATCGGCGCAAAGCGGCCAGCCGTGAGAGAAGAGGACCGTCTCGCCCGCTCCCCAATCCTTGTAATAGATTTGTGTGCCATCTTTGGTAGTGACGAAGCTCATGCTGTTCTCTCCTTAATTCGATGGTATTGAGCGACTTTGCTTCAGCCATTGCTGGTAACACCAGAATGGCCCCCGTTGCTGCGCTGGCATTATGCTCCCGCTGGTGTCAGCAGATCGGCAAGGCCGATGTTTCGCAGAAACTCGATGCGAATCCTGTCAGCAACAGCGTTGACCACCTCGGCTCCGTCCTGCGAGGGATCAATATGGACACGGAAAGGGCGCTTGCCAAAGGGTGCATCTACGACGGCGACAATGGCTTTCGCTACCTCAGCAACGTCGGCATCTGGAGGCGATAGGCGCGTAAATCCCTTCAGGATGTCCTCTTCAATGCCTTTGTATGGCCCGTGAGCATACTCTTCGGCCCGTGTCTGATCTTCCGGATGGCCTGCATGGGCGAAGTGATTGGTGCCGCTCGTAAACGCGCCAGGGACGACAATACTGGTTTCGATTCCCCAACGTGAGAGTTCAGCGGCGTATGTGACTGCCAGTGAATCCATTCCTGCTTTTGCAGCAAAATAAGGCCCTAAGTATGGCGGCGTACCGCCACGGGTGCTTGTACTACCCACCCATAGAATCAAGCCCTTCTTTTGCGCTCGCAAATGAGGGAGCGCCGCCCGATTTACCCGTTGCGTGCTCAGTACATTTACATCGTAGAGTTCGGCAAGCTGCTCGGGAGTGAATGCCTCCAAAGGTCCGAAAACCATGTGGCCCGCATTATGGATAACAACGTCCAGGTGTCGATGGTTTTCGATGATCGTCCCAATCGCCGAATCCACAGATGTCTGAGACGAAACATCCATTTCAAGAGGGTGCAGGTCTACGCTATTGTCGTTTGCAAATGTTTTTGCCGCATCTGCCTGTGCTGCATTACGGCTGCCAATGTCACGCATACCGGCATAAACGACATGCCCGGCAGTAGCCAATGCTCGCGCTGCGAGAGCACCAAAACCACTGGATGCCCCGGTAATCACAACTATGTTCTGCATAGAAGTCCCTTCCCGTCCGAGAAATATCCTTGGCAATTTCTAAAGTGATGAAATGGGAGAACAGTTGGCTATGCGAAACCGCCGTTCGCACGAATGACCTGCCCGTTTATCCATGCTCCATCTGGACCGGCCAGGAAGGAGACTACTCGCGCGATGTCTTCGGGCTGACCAAGGCGCTCCAATGGAGCCAACTTGGAGAGTTGGTCTATCTGTTCCTGACTCTTGCCTTTCAAAAAGAGGTCCGTGCCGGTAGGCCCGGGGGCGACCGCATTGACCGTCACTTTACGTCCCCGCAACTCGTTGGTCAGGACGTGGACAAGCCCTTCTACACCGGCTTTTGACGCGATGTACGGACCATACGTCGGAAAGTTCTTGGCGAGAACACTGCTGGATAGTGCAATGATCCGTCCGCCCTCAGAGATATGGGAAACAGTCTCTGCGAGAACAACGAAGGCCCCACGGAGGTTTGTATGAATGACCGAGTCGAAGGCTTCGATATGGTCTTCGCCAATAGTAGCGAGGGGCATGATCCCGGCATTATGGACAACAACATCAATGGATGCTCGACCACATACCCACAGATAAAGAGGTGCTGGCGAAGTGGCTGAAGGCGGGCTTCATCGAAAATCGAACGCTGTTTCCTACGGAGGCAGGTACCCCGCAGGGAGGGATCATCTCGCCCACGTTGGCGAACCTGACGCTGGATGGGTTGGAGCGGCTACTTAAGGAGACCTTCCGCAGGAAGGAAATCCAAGGGAAACCCTACAACCCGAAGGTAAACTTCGTGCGTTATGCCGATGACTTCATCATCACCGGTTGCTCGAAAGAGCTACTGGAAAATGAAGTCAAGCCACTGGTCGAACGATTCATGTCCGAACGGGGCTTGCAGCTCTCACCTGAGAAAACCTGCATCACGCATATCGAACAGGGCTTCGACTTCCTGGGGCAGAACCTGCGCAGATATGGCGACAAGCTCCTGGTCACTCCATCCAAGAAGAACATGCACGCCTTCCTGGAGAAAGTGCGTGGTGAGATTCGTTCGAATCGAACCTTGAAGCAGGAGTATCTGATTAGGCTGCTCAACCCGATCATCGGTGGTTGGGCATACTATCACCGTCATATCGAGGCGGGTCATGCGTTTCGGAAAGTAAGAATGGCCATCTGGCACTCGCTCTGGCGATGGGCAACGCGAAGGCATCCGAACAAGCCCGGTACCTGGATCGTAGATCGGTACTGGGACTGCTCCGGACGCAAGTGGTACTTCGCTGTACTGGCTGGTTCTCACGCGCAACGATCGCGTTCGGATGTGGTCCGGTTGGCTGATCCCACCGATATACCCATCCTGCGCTACGTAAAGGTGAAGTCGGACGCCAACCCGTTCGACCCGCACTGGCGCGGCTACTTCGAGTCTCGGAAGAGATTCAGGAAAAACAGCCGCCATCGCTGATCCTGTGTGTTGTGTTCTACCGGCTCCGCTCACGCGGGGCTTTCCACGGCTTGAGCCGGATGACGGGAAACTGTCATGTCCGGTTCTTAGGGGAGGGAGCGGCAGCAATGCCGTTCCCTTACCCGACCCCTTCCCGATAGAAGGGTCTACTATCGGTTTCACTGAATTAGCCCTGCCAAATCGACAAGAACCCTTCTTGTAAAAAGATCGAACTTTGGCACCGCGTTCTATGATGGAGAATCACAGAAATGCCCGTTTCAAGGTGCAGGACCAGAGCAAATCCCTATGCCCGACGCTCGTACAGACAGAACTCAAATGGGAACAACGGTTGATCTCGCGCAGGCTGAACTGGTGCGGCGGGGACTGGAGAGCATTCGCCGACGTCTTCTCGACCTCACCAATCGGAACAAGCTAATTAGTTTCCGGCACGGGAGATCGTCTCTCAGAATTGTTGACGTTGATCTCGACTCCGTTTACCAGAGCCTTTTGGATGAAAAGAAGTTTCCGTTTGTTCCTGTGCCAGAACCGAGTAAAGAGTACGTTGCCGAGTTGGGCGAGAAGCCCACGGCCAAGGACTATGCCGAAGAGATCGGATGGTCTACCTCGTACGATCTGGCGAAAGCTACCGGACAAACGGAGTGTCTGCCTGTTCTGTTCTATCAGGAAGATTTTGAAACTATCATCCGCAAGATTGGCACCAGTGCAAGAACAGCTATTGAAGAATCAGGTGCAAACATATTGCATCTTGTTTTCGGCTTTTTGGAATGGCGTGAGTCGGATGACTCTACACAAGTACGACAAGCGCCCCTTCTCGTAGTTCCTGTAAGCCTGACAACTCCAAAGGCGAAGGAAGAGGATCGTTCGATTCGCCTACAGTACACCGGAGAGGATCTGACTACGAATCTTTCTCTTGTTGAAAAGCTGCGACGCGATTTTGGTTTGGAAATGCCTTATATCGAAGAGGATGAAACTCCCGAGCACTATTTCGAGCGGTTCGCTCCTATCCTAAAGCTGAAACAGGATTGGCGAATTTGCCGACAGGTCTCCCTCGCCCTCCTGAGCTTCGGCAAACTCCTGATGTATTTAGACCTAGATGCGGAGCGGTGGCCGACCGAAGTACCGCTGGAAAAGCATTCGAGACTGATCGATCTATTTTCTGGTAACACTCCCGAAGGTCTTTCCTTTGCAACCGAATTTGATATTGACCAAGAGGCGATCAAGGGAGATGTTCCCGCGCTCGTATGCGATGCCGATAGCTCGCAACATAGTGCATTGATTGATGCAGCGCGGGGCAAAAATCTCGTGATCGAAGGACCTCCGGGGACAGGTAAATCGCAGACGATTACAAACCTTATCGCAGCGTCGATTGGCAGCGGGAAGCGTGTTCTATTCGTGGCAGAGAAAATGGCGGCGTTAGAGGTCGTGAAGCGGCGTCTGGATAATTCTGGCTTGGGAGATTTCTGCCTCGAACTGCACAGCCACAAGACAAGCAAGATTAGTTTGCTGAAGTCACTCGAAGATCGGATTCAGGCATCCCCAAGGTTCTCCGCTCCTACCACGCTCGCCCAAAAACAGGGACTCCTGAACTACAAGCGGGAGGAACTTACCAAGTATGTTTCGCTCTTAAACACGCCTTACGGAGCAATCGGCAAAACGCCGTTCGAGCTGATTTGGCAACGTGATGCACTGCGGCAAGGAGTGCCGGAGTCTCTTCGAGATATAAACACTGTTTCCTTTCCCGAAGCATATAGCTGGGATTATCGAGCACTGCATGAGCGCAAAGATATGGTATCGACCTATGCTGCCCATCTGCGCCGAATGTCTGAAGCAGGGGGAGTTGCCGAGAAAAAGGAAAATCCCTGGGGTTGGCTTCCCAATATTGAGTTGAGTCTCGCAGACCAAGAACGGTTGTTGACCGCTCTTCCCATTCTCAGTAGTCAATGCACCCGTCGTATCGCCCTCATCGAAGCTTTGAGCCGCACGTTTTCGCATATATCGGTGGATGTGAGCGAGTGGTTGGGAACTGTGAATCAATGGTTCGGCACGCCAACTGCGGTCGCCGAACACAAGATTGATGTTGGAGATTGGCTAACGGGTGTCGATCAATGGTCGGCTGACATACCGAATGAAAATGATTGCCACTATGATCTGCTAGGCACGCTATCCGAACAGAAGCGATTCGCGGCAACAGAACATTTTTTAGGTGCGTGTGAACGGTATAATGCGCTTGTCTCTGCCCTGCCGGGTGACGACACACTGTTGGATAGCAGTATCCCCGTACAGTTTCAGAGCCAGGACGCAAAGTTGCGTGATCTTGGCATGTCTGACTATTCGATCGGTAGCCTGTTGGCGTTGGCTAAGGCACTCTCCGATTCCGAAAGGCACGTTACACGCGCCAAAAATGCAACCAGTGAATTGAGTCAGGCATTAGGAGTCCGATCATCTTTCACTTTAAGATGCGTCACTGATTTGGTTGCTGCGCGTCAGCTATTGACGACAGCTCCCCTCCATCTGGCGCATCTGCGTGGTCCAGATTTTGCTAAAGACGGTTTAGCGCATCTTCTGGAACTCGGACAAAAGGAATGCGCCTCGCTCGTGGCAGAGCGAGATAGCCTCTCCGAGCATTTCGTTATAGACAGTCAAACAAACTCTAGCGAATTGTTAGAAGCTGCCACCACGTTAGACAACACTCCTTGGTACGGCAGACTAGGAAAGGCGTATCGCCATGCCGGGATGCTCTACAAGGCTCACTGCCATACGAATGCAAAACGGACGCGTAGCCAAAAGGCAGCCTGCTTGCGATTGCTGGCACACAATCGCGCCAAGATTGATGTCTTTTCAAGCAAGGCCGAATATGCCGTGCCATTGGGAGAACACTTCTCTGGCTTGACGACATCTTGGAATGATCTCGTCGTCGTAACGAAGTGGCATGAGGAAGTGTTTGCCCGCCTGCCAGAGCATCAGGTCTTTGCCTCCGAGATTCGCTCTGCACTGTTGACGTTGCCAGCGACACGCTTGAGAAGCATACTCGGCGTCGCCAGCGGAAGCCTGCCGCTTCCGGAAGAGTTAGAGGATGCACTGAAGCTGCTTACAGACTTGCATTCTCGTGTTCCCAATCTCACGTTTGACCATGTAGATGCAGAAGTCGATGTGTTTCTCAAAGAAGTACGGTCTATCGTGTCGGTGGCTGCGGAATTGTTGGAGATTTTGAAACCGATTCAGCTTCCAGAGTCTACTGCCAGAACCGAAATTGTAGAGCTGTTCGATTCGGTTGTCGCGGCCCGTACCCTCCGTGACTCGCTCAACAATAATCAGGAGGCAAGGAACATTTTAGGGGACCACTATAAGGGTGTTGCAACGTCTCCTGCTCCCATCACTCATGCGCTATCTATTGTTCGTGCCGTCGATGCGTCCAATCTGCCTCTGGAAGTTCGAGGTTGGCTACTGACAAATGAATTTCTGATAAGGCTTCAGTGGCTCCGAGACTGGATCAAAGATTTTGGTGACAATGGCAATTCTTTGTCGGCTGCCGAGCGGGAGGTAATAGCCGCACTTCATTCGGAGATTCACTTTGCCAAGCGTACATCGATAACTGCTCTACAGAAAGCTGTAACCTCGATTGAACGCTGCCGAGACTCGCAGGCATTGCTCCCTATCTGGATTGATGCACAGCGTTCCGCAAAACACTTGCACATGGCAGGACTCGAATACTTGGTCACTTTATGCTTGAACGGGTCGCTTCAACATGAAGCCTTGGTAAGCACGTTTGAATATCTGTTCTGTGACACGCTTCTGCGACGGTTGTTCAGTGAACATCCCGACTTGTGGCGTCTCAGTGGAGTTTCGCATGAGGAAGCCCGTTCCCAGTTCGCATCTCTGGATCAGTCTGTCATCAACCTTAGTCAACTCGACTTAGCGTATCGCGCAAGTCGGCGTCCTATTCCGCCGGGTATACGCGGCTCCGTTGTTAAAGAAACGACGGAGTTTGCGTTGGTGCAACACGAGATTGCAAAGCAACGTGCCCACATTCCGATCCGGCAGTTGATGCTTCGGGCTGGGCGGGCTGTTCAAGGACTGAAACCCTGCTTCATGATGAGTCCGATGTCTGTTGCACAATTTCTGGCTCCAGGGCAGCTATCCTTTGACCTTATTGTGATGGATGAGGCATCGCAGCTTCGTCCTGAAGATGCTTTGGGCGCGGTTGCACGAGGTACGCAATTGGTTATCGTAGGGGACCCGAAGCAGCTTCCTCCCACGTCCTATTTTCAGCGAACCATTGACGATGAAGCAGAAGAGGAAGAGGACAAATCCGCAGTAGCGGAAGGCGAAAGCATACTTGATATTGCACTGAGTCGTTATCAGCCGGTTCGCAGGCTGCGGTGGCACTACAGGTCGCAGCATCACAGCTTGATTGCGTTTTCCAACTCCGAGTTTTATGACGGTAATCTGGTTGTTTTTCCTTCGGCTTATCACGAACACAGCGACCTTGGAGTGAAGTATGTGGATGCGAAAGGGATCTATGAAAATCGTAGAAATCCCTTGGAAGCTGAACGTGTTGTGGATGCCATTTTGGAACACATTATGCTGTATCCCTCGGAATCGTTGGGCGTTGTAACCATGAATTTCGAGCAGCGTGAGCTGATTGAAGAACTGCTGGACGCGAAGTTGAAGCAGGACTCATTCTCTAATGGATGGATAGAGACCAAAGAGGCCACTCCCGAACCGTTCTTCATCAAGAATCTGGAGAACGTCCAAGGGGATGAGCGCGACGTTATCTTTATCTCCGTAACGTATGGCCCGGATTCTCAGGGCAACTATTTTCAACGATTCTCCGGCATCAACAGTCAGAGCGGACAGCGCCGCTTGAACGTCCTGATTACCCGAGCGAAGAAACGAACAGTAGTATTCAGTTCGCTTGATCCAGACATGATCCGCTCAGAGCCGAGCACTCCCTGGGGAGTCCGTGCATTGAAGGGCTACATGCAATTTGCAAAAAATGGAATTTCAGCGAGACCGGAAATTTCGCCAGGTGCGGAACCATCGAACGAGCACGAAGCTGCCGTGGGAGCTGTCCTGAAAGCAGAAGGGTACGATGTTGTACCGCAAGTCGGTGTCAGTGGGTATTTCATCGATCTGGCGGTACGTCATCCCAAAAAGCCCGGAGCATTTTTACTTGGTATTGAGTTTGATGGGAAAAGCTACCATTCAGGACGATCTGCACGTGACCGGGATAGGTTACGTCAGATGACCCTAGAGAACCAGGGTTGGAAGATACATCGGGTCTGGTCTACAGATTGGTTTAAGAACCGGGACGGAGAGATTGAGCGATTATTAAAACGTGTCCGCATGTTAGAGATATAGTGATCGCAATGCACTGAAGCGGCTCTTACAATAGCAGCGGTGAGAGGAGAGTGCAGGGGAGGTCGCCATGCTCATACTCGTTCCGTGGAAGCCGGTTGCCATCTTCGTCCTGGTTATGGCTGCGTTCATCATGTTCGGTTATTTCGCATCCGCTTTCATGCGGGGCCAGAATCCCTTTGCTGAAGACTGGAAAAATGCAAAGCAGATTATGGCTGGGCAATCCGTCACCCATGCAACTCCCACGCACAAGACGAAACGGGCTGCACTACACGCCGCACAATAACTTATGGTCGTCGGCTATCTTGCTTAGAGCGATAGCTCCAAGCCTTCCATGTTCTGCACCTTCTGTTGCCCCACACTCTGTTCAGGCGCATTACTCTGTGCCTTTGTGAAGTCCAGTGCGGCGCTCTTACTCACATCGCGGCTGAGGTTATCTCCGAGAGACGCGGCATTATCGGTGTAGACGTGGGCCTCATGCGAAGCCCGCGAGATGGAGACATAGGCAAAGCGTGAATTGATGAGTTCGGGATGGACATTGCTGTCGATGTTCACCAAGACGCGCTCTGCGGTAAGTCCCTGCGAACTGTGAGAGGTCACGGCATAGCCGTGATCGAAGTGCTGCATCTCGTTTGCATCAAACGTGACGGATTTTCCGTTATCCATGCGAACGGCAAGTTGTCCGTCCCTTGTGATCTGCTCGATGGTGCCGAGGTCTCGATTGGCAACACGCAGCTCCCGATTCGGCGCGGTAAATTGCAGCCGGTCGCCTACGGAAAACTCACGCTCGATTTCACGGTAGGCGCTGATACCACGCAGCCGTGAAGGATCATAACTTACCTGCTCTCCATTCTGCTTTTGCACTGTGATGAGGTTTTCTTTCGGATACGTGGTGACGACCGTTGCATAGCTGCGCTGTTCGATGCCGAGGTCTTTGCTTCCACGCTGGTAATGCAGTATGTCGCCCACTTGATACCGTGCGGCCCATGCACGGTCGGCTCCTGTCATATCGGAGCGCGGCGACAGCACGCGCATGGTGTAATCGGCGGACTGAACCATACCTAGCGACTGCAACTCTGCACGGACGGCCTGATTGATCTCACGGCGCGAGGCGTTGTCGGGCGAGACGATGATCGTATTTTCGGGATGAGCCGCATAATTCTTTGCAATCGCTTCGATGCGCTGTGGCGCGTCTGCAATTTCAGTGATGTGGCCCTGCTGTTGCAGCATCGCAATGCCGGGAGCAATTTCTCCTTTGGACAGGTGTTCGACGGCTTTCAGCAGCTCCGGGGCTTTCTGGCGCACGATCTGATCAAGCTGCGCGGTGTGCATCCCGGCCTGTACAAGCTGCTCGAAGGGCTTTCCGGCTTCGACGCCCTGATGCTGCCGCGTATCGCCGATCAATAAGACTCTATCCTGCGGAGCAATCTTGTTGAGGAAGTCACGCATTTGTTGGGTTGATGCCAGGGAGGATTCATCGACCATATAAAGATGCTTGCTCGCAGGATCGCCGGCGGCCTGCAGGCCGCCGCCTGCGAGGAAGTGTTGCAACGTATCGGCCTTTATTCCGGCATCACGAAGCTGGTTCGCGGCACGAGACGTAGGGGCGAATCCTTCCACGATGTAACCGTGTTGCTCCGCACCTTCACGGACAGCAATCAAGGCGCTCGTCTTGCCCACGCCCGCACTGCCTTGCAATCCCTGCATCGTATCGTGAGAGGTCAATATCTGTTCTATAGCACGATGCTGGGCCGCGTTGAGCTGCTGGCGCGAGTCGGTGAGCGCGACGGCATCCTGAATGGACATGATCTGCGGAGCCTGATTCTGCCCCTGCTCCATCCGGCGAATCACATCCTGCTCGGCTCGGATGGTCAGCGCGGTGGTGAACTGCCGTCCCGTTTCATGCTTTTGTCCCGGTACTTCCTGAAACTCGCCCGAAGCAATCCGCGCCTCGAAGGTGGCGCGAACCTGCGGATAGGTCATCTCTCCCATGCCCCGCTGCAAGGCATCACGGAAGATATCGCGCTCATCGGTGACGGCTTCGCGCTCAAAACTGCGGTCGCGGGCATAGGTGACGGTTTCCTGTGCCCGTAGCTGCGAAGCCTCCGGCGTCCGCTCCTCGGCATGGCCGCGCTGCCGCGCCTGAGCAACTACGCGGTCGGCCTGATTGCCGAACTCAGCGGCGACCTGCCGGTGCGCCTCCAAGACTTCGGCGGGAGTATGAATTTCCTTTTTATCGCGGGTGGAGTGGGCGGCGATCTGCGCAGCTTCCGGTCCTTCATAGCCGGTCTTTTCAAGGTAGTCGCGTATCTGCTGGCGGCGCGGGCTGGATGCATCCAGGTACTCCTGCGAGTAGCCTTTGATCTCGGGAGCGCCGCTCCGACCTGGTTCGATCTCATAGCCGAGATTGCGGAGCCGGTACATCAGTTCGGATTGATAGACGGCGGTAGCAAACTGCTGGCTATCGAATAAACCCTGCGGCTGGAGAGCGCGGAAAGTTCCATTGTCGCGCTCGGTCATATTGAAAATTACCGTATGGGTGTGAAGCTGCGGAGCGGCGTAGCCATCTACGGGCCGCGCGGTGTCATGCTCGAATTTGGCAGCCACAAATTGTCCGGTCGTCTCGGCGGGATGATTGCCGCCGATGCGGGCCTGAGTGTACCGTTCCAACTCGTTCAACGCGGCATTGACGGCCTCGCGATGTGCCTCACGCACACGGTCATCTCCGCCGACAAGTGCCGTGAGCGATACGGATTTTGGGGCGGAAAACGTGGCATCCCAACCGGCACGATGCTCGACAGAGGTAACGATCTTTCCATCTGTTGTCTGGTACTCGTGCCGCTGGCGATGCTGGACAAGCTGGTCGCCGATCTGCGGATGCTGGCCTTCACTCAGACGCGCAAATTCTTCTGCGCCGATGGCCCCGGCAAGGCCGAACTTCCCAGCGAGTCTGCCATGCCACTCGCCTAAGATCGTGTCGCCCTGCTTCCAGTAGTTCTGCGCGGCAGAGGTGAACTCCTTTTCGTGATAGGTCTGCGCCTGCGATGCCGAGAGCGGTTTCGAGATATTCAGCATGGCTACTCATTTCCGAGTGTGAAACGGTCCTGCGTCTGTGCCTGCGCGTCGTCTGTATCCTCTTCAGAGGGATCGTCTGCCGCTTCTTCGGCGCTCTCATCCACCGACTCCGGTTTTCGCGCCTGGAGCGTTTTGGGATCAAAGGAAAGCTCGTCGTCCTCCAACGTGCGTGGCTCAAAAGCGGGCTGTGTCTTCGGCAGGTCGCTATAGGAAAACGAGAAGCGGGCAACGTGGTTTCCTAGCTTGAGAAAGGCGTGCATCGGATCAAGGCCGGAGATTTCCGAGTCCATCACAAGTGGCTCGGCCTGCCGGTCCAGACTGAAGTTCTTGCCCGCGCGGGAGCCGTCGAAGTGCGTCTCTCGCATCCGCTCGATTTCGACTTTTCCGATAGCGGCGCTCACCCACTCGGCGGCCTTCGGCTCGGTGGTCTTGAGAAAGATCTTGGTGGCTGGCTGCGATAGCATCACCTCGGCAATATGGCCGTAGATGACCTCTAATTGGGCTTTACCCTGAAAGCCAAGCACCAGCGGATTTTTCGATTTCCGGTTCTCGGTGATGGCGGTGTGCAACTGCGGAAGCCGTTGCAGACTCGCCAGCTCGTCCAGCACAAACCACACCGGGCGCTGGTTCTCAGTAGGCGCATTCAGGAGCCGCAATACCAGCAAATCGATCCAGAGACTATTGAGCGGGCGCAATGCCTCGCGCTCGCTTGGCTGCGAGGTAATGAATATCCAGCCCTGCCGTTCTTTCGCCCATTCGGTCGCGCTCCATGTGCGCTTCGCCTGGTCTTTCCGAGGCAGCATACGCAGGCTGTCGGCAATCAACCCAAGCGAAGCCAGAACGCCGTTGCGCTGCTGCTGTGCGCCTTTGGCAATCATCATCGCCATCTCGGTTCCTTGCACACGGCGGTCGATCTCATCGGGGTTCGCCATCCACTGCACAAGCTCCTGCGGGGATGGGCCGAAGGTCAACAAGTGGGCAAAAATCTTCTGCGGCGTCTCTACGAAAAACTCGCCCTTTTTGTCGGTGGTGGGCTGGTACAGGGATGCGGCGATAGCCTTTGCTTCGGCCTTGCGCCGCAACTCTTCGGCTGGCCCCCAGTAGGGGCAGCGCCGATCCAAAGGATTGAGAATAATGTCACCATTCTCCGGCCTATAAAATCTCTGTACGAACTCACAGGCCGGGTCATACACGATCGCCGAATGGCCTCTGCTTTGCACCTGCCGGAGTATCTGCATTATCAGGGTCGTTTTGCCCGAACCCGTGTCGCCCATCAGTTCGATATGCTGGTCTTCCACGCGCAGCGGAATCCGCATCATCTTGTCGTAGTCATCGGTTTTGATGCCGATGCCGTCGCCCTGCACGGCCTTGTTGAAGCCTTTGGGCGAGACAAGAAACGGGCCTTTCAAGCGCCGTCCATACTTCATCTCCTTGCGGCGGCGGATGTCTTTGACGATGGAAAACGGAAGCTGCAAGCCAAGCGCCAGTACACCGAAAAGGATGGGCATTTTGAAGATGTTCCATAAGCTGTCACCTCCATACACGGCACTCTGAAAGTATGCGTTCAAGAGCTTGTTCTGATACGGAATGGATGGTCCACGATAGAGCGAGCGGAAGCCAGCGGCGCGGGCGGCTGCCGAAAGCTTAAGCGGTATATGCTTGCCGTCTGCCGTGGGCGTAGTCCCTGCCGTAACGTCGCTTTCGGTGACGATGTGGGCGTGGTTTTTGTCATCCGCGAGGGCGAGCAACTGGTACTTGTCGGTCTTGTGTATCATCCCGGCAATGCCGGTGCGGAGATAGTACGGAAGATAGAACTGCTGCAACGGCGTGAGCACGAAACTGAAACGTAAGTAGACGAACAAGCCTGCGGCGACAAGGGAAAGAAAGATCGCGCCATAGGTATAAATCGGGGAGTGCGGAGGAAAGATGACAGTCTCTTTCCGGCCCCATTGTGTCGTCGCCATGATTATTCTCCTGTACCGTTGCGATAGCTTTTCATGAGGTCAGCGGCTACTTTGCGCTTGTTCGATTTCACGTAGCGAAGCATTTCTTTGAACTGCTCCGCTGTCCATTTCTCCCCGCGTAGAAGAGGCTCAAGCGCGTTGATGAGGATGAGGCGGAGCCCCTGCACCTCAGCAAATATCGCGCTCTCATCGTGCAGACGCGAGCCACGCGCCGCCTCCAACAGAACCTCACGCGACCATTCGCGGAGATTCATGCCCCGGTCGGAAGCGACCCGCAACAGGGCCTTTTCTTCCGCCCTGGTGAAGCGTGTGGCGATGCTCTGGCTGCGGCTTTCGCGGCCTTTCATGTGCTGGAGACGGCTCTCAATTCCTAATGAGTCTGTCGGCATCTCTCACCTCAAAGCTGTGTTTTGAGCGTGGTTGCAGATGGAAACGCGAGATTCACGCTGCGCCTGCAACCGCTCTGTTTTCTGCATGGTTCCCGATGGAACCGGAACGGTTCCAAACGCAACCCTTTCAGGGGTGGAGTGTCGAAATTGTTCCGGTGCGGAGCACCGTTGTGTCCACGCCACGGATTCCGATGGAGATTCATGCCTTTAACCTCTGCACAGAATCACTGGACTCCACCCCGGCAGCAGGCTTCTTGGAAGCCTGCTCAACCGCATCAGCAACGGCAGCTCTGCGGACACGCAGAGTCGGCGTGATTCGCTGCGCTTCAGGTGTCCGAAGGAAGTCCTGAAAGTCGCGGTCCTTCGAGAAGACATAGGCGAGGGCTTTGTCCACTACATCGTCAGCCGATGCGTGGATGAAAGCGGCGTATTGATCGACCTGCGCAGCGGTCGTTTCATCGAGCCGCACGGTCGCGTTGACGTATCGGATTTGGGTGACTTCTATCAGTGCCATTGGTGTTCTCCTTATGGGTGAAATCAGGCCAGCTTGCGGCGGGCAATCATGCGCTGCGCGGTAGCCGCAATCTCCCGCGCACGAGCGGAGCAAAGTGCGGCGGGAATCTCAAAGCGGCGGCTGGATTCGAGCATCGTAATCACGTCGTCGATGAGGATGCCTTCGATAAGCCAAAGGCGAGCCGAAGCAACGTCAACCGTTCGCTGCGCGTAATAAAGTGGGTTGGGTTTATCGGAACGCCGGGACGCCAGCAACCGCGTCAGCTTCACCGCATCTTTTCCGTAAGCAAGCTCATGGGAAACCCATGCCCAATCGTGTTCTGAATGAGTATGTTTTTGGGGTGGTTTTCGACCACTATTCGAGGGCGGCAAGAACGACGATTGGGCAGCCTGAATATCGAGCCGGAAATCGCTCGGATTCCATACCGCATCGCAGGGATATTCGACAGTGACGCGGCGGGCTGGATCGTACTTGCAGTTCAGCAGTCCGGGGAGGCGGAGAACCCGGTTGCAGTCGGTGCAGGCCGGATCGCCGCCGAAGGCGATGGCGAGCAGCTTGAGCATGGTTTCCTGACGCTCAAAGTCGAATCCATCGACCCGCCAAAGCACCTGATACTTGCCCGACGATGTGGACAGGATTGCGGTCGGTGTAGGCACGGCATACGATGCCTGGAGCGCAGCAAGCCGGGCATCCCCATCCTCGTCTATGTCGAGGTACAGATGACGGACGGAAGCGATGCTCTCTTTCGTCCGCTTCCGGCTACCGGAGCGGAGTGGATTGGCGGCAACATAGACATTCGCTCCAGTGCTGTTCTCATGCGCAAGCCAGCCGAGGTAACGAGGCGCAAGCGCCTGTTCTAGCCGCACGACTCGCTGCGTCGTAAAGACGGGATTCTCCCGGCGAAGCAGGACGGCAATCGTCTCGTCTGGAGCGAAGCAACGGGTGAGAAATTCGGCGGCAATACTCTTCATGGCTGCACCTCGAAAACAGGCTCGATCTGGAAGCGTTTGGCGTCGCGGTCATAGCCACGAAGCGCCAGCACTTCGCGGATGACGCGGCGGCCCGGTCGCCGCTCGACATGGACGATGAACTCGACCGCTTCGGCAATCTCCGCCTCTACGTCCGAGAAGGTAGCTTGCGAGTGCGAACGCATAACAAGATTGGCGAAGCGATCCAGAGCTTTTTCAGCGGAGTTAGCGTGGATCGTGGCGAGCGAACCGGAGTGGCCCGTATTAAGCGAATCGAGCAATGTGCGGGCCTCGACGCCGCGCACTTCGCCAAGAATGATCCGGTCTGGTCGCCAGCGAAGAGCGGACTTCAGAAGGTCGTCGAAGGTGATGTTTGCCTTGAACGTGTCCGTCTGACATTCGACGGCCAGCAGGTTCGGCTTATGGAGATGCAACTCCGACGTGTCTTCGATGACCACGATGCGCTGGTCTTCGGGAATCGCGCTTGCCAGAGCACGGAGCACGGTGGTCTTTCCCGTCGAGGTTCCACCGCTGATGAGGAGTGTCTTTCCTGCGCCGATTTGCTCTGCCAGGAACCCGGCAAGCGGCAGGGTAAGTGTGCCGCGAGTAATGAGGTCATCGACCGTGAAATGACGGCTGGGGAACTTCCGAATGGTGAGTGCCGGAGCAGGCCGAACGACTGGCGGAATCACCGCCGCAAGGCGGCTCCCATCGGGGAGCTGCGCGTGCAGCAATGGATTGTCTTCGTCCAGATGTCTGCCAAGCTGGTTGGCAATCACTTCGAGGCCGGTGCGGAGCCTCTGCCCGTCGAAACGGATGGTCTTTTCCTGATGGAGAATGCCATCGCGTTCGTACCACCACGAGGCATCGGGATTGCCCATGATCTCGCTAATGGAATCATCCAGCAACAGCGGCTCAATGGGACGGAGGAATGGAAGGATCAAATCGAAACTCATAGCGTGAACCTCAAGCGTTGGAAGCCCGGCGTGTGCCGGGCTTCCGCGAGGGATAAGGAAGTGGCCTATGCGGCCACTTCCTCGTCGGGGATCTCATCGAACTCTTCTTCGGGCGCAGCGGCTTTCTCGGCACGGTCGAGCTTGAGGATGGACCGGACGCGAATCTGATCTCTCTTCGTGCCCTTGTAGGCGGTGTGCTCGATCTTGCCTTCGATCTCGATATGAGCGCCCTTCTTGAGCTTGGCTGCGAAGTCTCCCAGCTTGCCGGAGACAATCAGGTTGTGCCATTCGGTGAAGTCCGTGTACTTGCCGGTCTCCCTGTCCTTCAACGACTCCTTCGTAGCGAGGGAGAGCGTGGTGAACGGCTTATTGTTTTTGCCGGTGCGAACGACGGCATCGCCGCCGAGGAAGCCCATGAGGATTGCTTTGTTCTTGTACATGTTGTGTCTCCGTTTTGAAATTCCCGATCTGCTCGGATCACGAAATAAGCGAGGGGCCATGCTCCCTAGTGCCGAAGCTCTGCATTTGCGGAAGGTTCGGAAAATCTTTTTGCGTTCGTTGCACAAAAGTTTTCTGAAAGCCGTAAAAGCAGAAGAGCGAGTCGCCGACGGGCGCATGAAAAGCCCCGAAGCCGTGACCGTGCAGAAAGCGGGATACATGCGGGAGACACACGCAAGAACAATCCTCGTTGTCCGCTTCCTGGTGATGCCATGTACCGGCAATCGCCGTTCACTTTCCCTGCGTACAGAGTCGAATAGGAGCCGCAAGCCACCACCGAAGTCACCTGTCTTCCGGCAACTGCCGCCATGCTCAGGAGCACACCTCGAAGGGGCAGGATTCGATGCTGTACCTGGGGCATGAAGTGGCATAACGAGTCCGGTTCCTCAGTTGAACGCCTGATCCGCACGGAAGCGCACAATGGTGAGGCCGAGAGGATTCACGGCAAGCTCGTTGTTCTTTACCACCTCGCGGAAGACATAGGTAACGCTGGCGGTCCACCGTTCCCGCTTGAGTTCGGTATGATCTGCTGGATTCGTGTACACCCTTTCAAATTCGATTCGAGCCGAATAGGGCGACTGCCGGAGGTCGTCAAGGATGACGTTCTTCACTTCCACATCGACATACGGAAGGTTGCCGTCCTTCACGTAGTTTTGAATGACTCCTTCTCTACGCTCCTGGTCGATCACAGCCCGTTGCACGTCGCTGTTTAAGAAATACAGAGAGTGCTCTTGGTCCCGTTCAATCGTGAAGCGATTGCGGCTGAAGTACAGCTCCGTCCAGCGTGTGAGGTAATACTTGTTTTCGGCCTCTTGGGGGCGGTACTGGAAGTTGCGGTAATCAATAGCCTCGGCCCGGCCCACGTCGCTCACGCGGATAATCAAGGGGTGCATGTTGGCAAGCGCTCTTTGGCTCTTGTAGATCAATACTCCCAACATCAGGCATACGGCGCATAGGACAAGGATCGTCACCTTGAGATAGGTATTCATTACCAGCGGGTCGCCGTACTGCTCAAGGTAGCGTTCCGCTGCGCGGGTGATTTCCGGTGTCGCCTTTGTTGCTGTGGTCATAACTTGCGCTCCTTATCCCATCAGTCCTGTAAGCACCAACGATGTTGCGAGTCCTGTACCCGCATCGTGACCGCCCGTACCGCCGCCGAATAAACTCTGCGTCATGGCCGGAATCTTGAAGAGGATGTAAATGCTGACCAGCACCAGCAGGACAAGCAGCGGCAAGGTCTGAACGATGGTGGCGGGATCGGAAAGGCTCTGGCCGAGGGAGACGTAGAAGTTGGTCAGAACATGCGACAGAACACTCATGGAAGCGGCGGCGACCACCTTGTAAAACGAGAATCCAAGATATGCCTTGAGCCATCCCCAAAACAGCCAATCGAGCTTGTCGAAAACAAGGAACGGAATGAACAGCGGCCCTAGCAGGCCGATGATCGTAGAGGCAATCGCACCATAGGCGAGGATCGCGGAGACAACGGCTGCAAAGACAGCCAAAAGAAACTGCACGACGAAGTACACCAGGGCGTAATAAGGCGACATCATGGTCGAGAGCATGGATGGCCCAGTTTTGGACGATGCCGCATGAATCTGATTCAGCATCGAAGTCGAGCCGTCGGCTCCGATCACGTTCACAAGGTTGGCGGTGCCTCCATCAATGAATCCCTTGAGGGAGAAACCGAGTCCAGGGATGGCGCTGTCGTAGTAGTTCACCATCGCGTAAGCGAAGGTGAGCAGCATGAAAAGATTGAGAAACCTTGCCATGCTGAACCCCGGCCCGCCGTGGGCAGAGGCAAGGGACTCCTGCACACCGAACCAGACAAGCATGATAGTGGCCAGCGCCAGGACGATGTGCGTGCCCATCGTGGTAACGGAAGGCGCTGCCGTCGCCGCAAGCGACTGGCAAGCCTGGGAGATGTAATCGAAGAGTCCCGTGCCCATGTCTGTACCCTCTGGTTTTCTCAGTACGACTGCGTGAGAAGATTGGCCGCGCCGCTGCTGGTCGTGGTGATGTTGGCGTTGTAGTAGCTCTGATATCCGGCTGAGTCACGGAAAGCCGACTTCATCGCGTCCTGCTGCTGCTTCTGTACGACCATCTGTTGCAATGCCGCATTTGCGTTGATCTGGTTGGCGTCCTGCATGGTGCGGAGTTGCAGAAGCAGGGCGCGGTTGATCCGCTGAAGCACAGCCATCTCCGATTGCTGGGTGGCATCGGTGGAGTTGGTCGCGTTCTCAAGCGCAGTAATGTCGGCCTGCCGCGCTGCTTGATTTGCCTTGATGGTCCCAATGGTCTGGAGTTCGGTGGCAGCAACCGAATCTCCGAGGTCCACAGTCGCGCCCTGCGCGGCGAGTTGCTGCTGTCCCGCATACGTCGCAACGCTCGCGGTCGGAATGGTTGCCGTGAGTGGAGGCAGACTGGCAAGCTGAATCGAAGACGCCGCGGCTGTGCCTGTATTCGAGGCATTGACCCATGAACTGCCGGAGCCGTTGCCGTAGTGATTGGCAAGCTGTTGCGTCATCATCAGGTCTGCCTGCGGAGAGAGAAAGCGCCCATAAAGCATCTGCGGCGCAACCATCATTTCGTGATAGAGGTTGTACTGCTGGACGATTTGGTTATAGGTCTGCAAGGCAGTGGATGCGATCTTCACGGTGTTGGTGAAAATCTGCTGGCCGTTCTCGATCTGCTGCATCTGGTTGCTGATGGACTGTTCTTCATGTGAGATTTGGGTAATGGCATGGGCGGATTGTGTTGGGTCATAGACGATGCCGGAACCGAACTGCCCCTGTGCTGCGGGTGCGAGCAACGCGGCAAGCCCGAGGGCAAATGCGGTTGGGATGAGCTGCTTCATAGTGGTGTCCTTTCGTTAGCGGTTGTTGGGTTTATTGCTGTGCGGCAAGAATCTGCCGCTGAATATCTGCGAGATGGTCGGCCTGCGGCTTGCATCGTGCATCCTGCGCTTTCTTCTTTGCTTCAAGGGCTGCTATCTGCGCTGCGGTCAGTTTTTCGCCGGTAAGCATCCGTGCGGCCCCGGAGGTGTTGTCATCCGGGCAGGCATTGGTATAAGCCGCATACGCGGCGTTGTATTGCTCCTGTAGCTGTTGCAGCTTGTGGGCTTTGCTCTCGCAACCAGCGAGGGTAAGAACGGACAGAAGAACGAGGGCGATGGCAGGGCACATGGAACCTCCTTAGTACGTCTGCGGGATGGTGTGGTTGGAGTAGGCAGGCAGCAACATATCCTGCGTGAAGTAAATCTTGACGCGATGGCCCTCCCGAATCGTGATCGTCGGCGGTATCTGCATGAAGCGGTCAAGGATGCTGGTGGCCGACTGCGAGATGCTGGCGGATGATCCGGTGACGAACGCCTGGGAACCGCTGGTACTGATCGTGCCGCCGCCTTCCTCGATCTCCCCAGCTCCGGCAATCACTCCCAGGGCAATCGAAGTCCCGAAGATTTGGAGGTAATGGTTGTTGACCTTATCTTTCAGACCTTGCTCTCCGATCTGGTCGAGACCGTGGAACTGGTCGAGGTCCACGCTGTAGCCGTCCGGCATGATGAGGCGATGAAAGACAACCGCCATGCGGCGCTGCTGGCCGAAACCAGCCGCGCCAATCTTCTTGGCCTCTCCAAGCACCACAGCGCCATCGGGGATGAGGACGTGCTGGCGGTCATGGGAGTAGACAGGATTCGACACGAGTACCTTGACCGGGCCTGCGGCATCCCCGTCCAGACGATTCATCAAAACCGCGTCGAGCACGGTGCCTTCATATAGGAGATAGGGCTGCCCTGTGGCCGAGTCGATGTTTGCCTCTACAGGCCGCTTGTAACCTTCACTGTTTTCCGGCTGCTGCTCTCCTGCCGGGCGTGAAGGAACAAGACTGCTCTCTGGCTTCTGTTGGTTGGCAGACGCCACCGGCCCCGCTGTCTTTACCTGTTGCGGCTGGTCGGGGCCGCGAACGTAGACAAGATTGGAAGCAAAACGCGACTCGTCAGCGCGTTCGCGTTCCTTCGCGGCAATCTGCTGCGCCTGCTGTTGTTCGGGTGTTAGCTGCGGCTGCGCGTTGCTAGGCTGACCATAGCCGGACTGGGCCGGTGGGCAGGGCTGGCCCGGCGCACACTGGCCGGTCGGAGTGAGCGAACCGATAGCGGCCTGCTGCGCGGGTGTTGCGGGGGCAAGCGCGGGATCTCCTTGAGCGGCGGCGATAGCCGCCTGCTGCTGCTCCTTCAGGCGCTCGGCATGAAGCTGGTTCTTCAAGTCCTGCACGTTGTTGTCAGTGTTGTCCTGAATCATGGGCTGTGGCGGCTGATTCTTGCCAGTGGCCTGTTGTCCCGGCGTCTTCTTGCCGGAAGAACTAAAGATGGCCGCGACAATCACCAGCAAGGCCGCACCGAGATATACGAAGGTCTTGAGGTTCTTTTGCAGTACGCCTTTTGGAGCTACGCTCGTCTGACGCAACTCCGGCTCCATCTGTGGCTGTGCTGGTGGAATGATATTGTTTTCGGCCATGACACTTACCCCTTCCGCGTGAAATCCATCCGCTTCTTGCCAAGCTCGACGTACCCGTTATCCATAACCTTCGGGATGATGTAGGTGTTGTCGCGCAGCTCGTAGTTCACGAGGTTAGGTTTGCCGTCCCGCATCTCATACACGCTGAACTTCTCCGGTGCATTGGTCTTGATGTAGGTGAACTTGTCATCGTGGTAAATCGACTGAATATCGAAGGGCGCTTCGTTGGCACGGAACGTGTAATCGAATTTCAACTGAAGTGGATACGCGCTCTTATACTCGTCCACAGCCTGCGCGACATGCGACTGCACAGCGGCAAGCTGCTGTTGCGACTGCGCCAGTTGCGTGGCGGGCACGAACTGCGGTGGACCGCTGGCGGCAACAATTGCGGAGCGATCGGCAGGTTCCACGATCACCTTGAGGTCGGGAGCATCTGGGGTTGCAGAAATGTCCTGCAACGTGAAGCTGTAGATGTTGCCCTTGTCGGTAATCAAATTCAAATTGGAGCTGATGCCTTGCTTGGCCGGATGCACGAAGCAGAAGTTCCCAACCACATCGACTATCCAGGAATCCTTATCGCCGGTCGCGGCCTCCATGATCTTTTCGGTTGGCGGCACTTCGATAAGCGTGGTGTATTTCACTTTCGCCCGAATGGGAATGATGTCCTGCGAGTGGTACTGCACGGTGCGGGCGGACGCATCCTGTGCTGAAGCCATACCGGAGGAAAGGCCGAAGGCAAGCCAGGCGAGAGTGGGAACGCACTTCTTCATTGGGAGACTCCTTGTTTGGGTTTGGCGGAAGTGAGCGAGCGAGGTTGGAAAGGATGATCCTGAGCGAGGCGGCGCAGCCCTTCGGCAATGCCGTACCGCTCGAAATATTCGCGCTTCTTGAGGTTGTCGCGGGCGTTGTTAGTAGCAGTCCAATGTGAGACGGAATCGACGTTGAGCTGAACCTTTTTGGAAGACTGCGCCTTGCGAATAAGCATCTGGCCGGGCGGCACAAGCCCGGCAATCAACTCAAGCTCGGTATCGTTCAGATGGAACGCTTCGCGGTATACGTCGCGGTCCATCTCCGGGTTTGCCAGAAAGATTTTTGTAGGGCAGCTCTCCGCGACAATCTGCAACATGCCCGATTCCTGTAACTCTTTGAGCGATTGCGTCGCAAGGATCATGGCGGCGTTCAATTTTCTCCATGTCTTCTGCGCCTGAATCACATAGCTGCGGATGGTCTCGTTGCGGATAAAGAGCCATGCCTCATCCAGAAGAAACATCTTGAACGTGGCAAGGTTCGCCGGGTCTGCAATCTCATTGCTGGCTCGGTGAAGGACGTAAAATAGCAGCGGCTCCAACACATCGGGCGCATCGCCCCAACCTGCGAAATTGAAGGTCTGGAAACGGCTGAAGGAAAGCGTGTCCTCGGCATTGTCGAAAAGAGAGCCATACTGCCCGCCGCGCATCCAGCGATGCAGACGCTCTTTTAGCTCACCAATGATGTTGCCGAAGTTGGAGACGGTTCGCTGGTCCGGCTCCAACATATACATGCGCTCGATGCCATCCCATAGCTTGCGTTCCTCTTTGAAGTCGAGCCGATAACGCTGGCCGTTGCCTTCAATCAACACACGGAAGAAACTGAAAAGAAATTGCAGGTTCTCTTTGGATTGCGGCAAAGAAAAGGGATTGATGGTGAAGTCCCGCGTATCCTGGCCGACATTCAAATAGCTTCCGCCGAATATGTGGGTTAGTGACTGAAAGCTGCCGCCAATGTCGAAGATGAAGGTCAACGGTGCGTATTTCTGCGCGTTCTGTAGCAGGAATGAGCACAGATAGCTTTTGCCCGATCCAGTCATCCCGAGGATGAGCGTGTGCGGAACTTCGCCGTTATGCAGGTTCAAAAAGTAGGGCGTGCTGTTGTCCGTTTCAAGCACGGCAAGGTATTCAGCGCCGAGATGTGCATTGCGCTTTTCGCCGGGGAGAATAGTAAAAAGAAACGAAAGGTCGGCGTAGTTGGTATTGAGCAGATACAGCTTGCGGAGATTCGTGGCGTACCCGCCCGGCACAGTAGCAAAGTATGCGTTGAGCTGGTTGTACGTTTCGACGTAGAGATTGCCGTCCGCATTGGTAAAGACGCTGGCGAACTCTCCAATGAGCTGGTCTGTCTCTGCCTTCGTGGGCGCATACACCACAATCGTCAGCGAGAAGTCGCCCAACGATTGCCCGTCACCCAGGGCACGCAGGCAATCACCAAGATTTTCTATATCGGCCTGCTTCGATTCATCCACCAGCACATCGCGGGGATTCGTCTTCGTCGCATCGTTGCCCATCTGCGAGACGAAGCCGGTCTTCGACATATTGAAATGGCGGCGGCGCTTGTTGACTTCCTTTCGTGCCTTGTCGGTGGCAAGTGGTGTCCATTCCGTGACGACGTAGAAGTTCGCTGGAATCTTCAGTAGCGCGTCCAGCACCAAAGGCCGTGTCTCGGTGATGGCCTCTTTCATCGTGAGGGCACGAACGACATGATCGCCAACGCGGAGATGATCGCGCTCGGCTTCGATGTTGGAATTGACTACCTGATAGTCAAGGAACTGCGTGGATTGCGGCTTACCCGCGATGCGCCACTCGTCGTAGTTGAGCAAGCGGCGGAAAAGCCAGAACTGCTCCTGCTGGCCCAACACTTCGATCTGCATGAAGTCGGCAAGCTGGCGGCTGAATGCCTGTACCTTCTGCTCCAGCCGCGCAAGCTCGCTCTCGATCTGCGAACGCAGCAAGACCTTCATGCTGTCATTGGTGAACTGTGTGCGAAGCTCGCCCATCGCCCCGGCAGGATCGCGGAAGAGTTGGGCGAGGGCTGCGCCGACGCCACTCTTCGAGCGCGGGCCTTCGAGCACGATGGCATAGAAGATTTCAACCTGATAGAGATGGTCGTGCTTGGCCTCGAACAACTGCCGCCGTTGCTCGATGGCTGCCTCTACAACCGGGTCGTCATAGTGGGCAAACGGAATCTCAGGCCGGTTCGACTTGAAAAGGTACTGATAGACGTGGAAACCTGGGCCGAAGGCTTTGAGCGCGGCTTCGAGGCGCTTGACGGCATACTCCTGCTGCGCGTGGTCGAGGCTTTCGTAGTCCACGCCTGGCACATTCAGAACCATGCCTACATCGCCGCTCTTGGTGAGGAAGGCGGTCTCATTCCAGAAGCCGTACAGGTTGATGTGGTCGTTGAGGGACGCCGCTTCTTTCCACGGCTTGATGACTTTATCCAGTCGCAGCATCAGCGCACCTCCACGCGGGGAACCTGTTGCTTGGCCGCGTCGTAGCGCAGCTTGTACTTCTCCGACTTGGCGAGGATGCGAAGAAAAGCCGGGTCGCTGCTTGTCACCCAATGGCCGAAAGCAAAGCCGCCGATGAAGACGGCGATACCGGCGAGGATCGAATTGAAGATGTTGAAAGCGCCCACTGCTCCGACGCAGACGAAATAAAATAGGGTGCGTTCGACGCCGAGATAGGTAAGGGGCTTATGCAGGCTCTTGAAGACGCGATTGCTGCGAGTTGTGGGTTGTTCTGCCATAAGCCCCTCGCTGTGCTGAGTGGGTTGGTGGGAGTGAAGAGAAGCGCCTCAGACGCCCCATAGCCAGGTCAAAACATTGACCGCCAAGACAGCGATGCCTGTACCGGCAGCGACTCCGGCGAGGGCTTTCTTTGCACCCGGTTCTCCATGGGCAAAGCCGTAGCCTCCGATCACGATGGCGACAAGGCTGGCGACCTTGGCAATCGTGCCGGTGAACAACGTCTGGATGGCGGTAAAGCCTGTATCGAAGGGAGAGCCGCTGGATTGCGCGTGCGCCGCCAGCGGCAGTAACAGGATGGTGAACGCGAAAAGACCCGCAACACGAGGTCGAAGTATCAACCTGTTCCTGCGGGCCGGACGACGAGCCTTGAGCATATTGCACCTCCGCTGACTCAGGTGTTGTCAGCTATGGCGCAAAGCTAAGTGCATTGCGTGGAATCGTCCAATGAAAGTTTGGGAGAGCATCATTCCAAAATGGAATGACGCTCCCGGTCGCGTGCCTAGATTTCGTAGTCGCGGAGGACCTGGGGAGTTCCGGCACCACCTCTATATAGGATGGCTTTTGCGACCGGAGTTTGGCAGACGGAATACGAAAAGCTGGTTCCGTCCGTCAGGTTAATTTGAATCTCCGTTCCATCCCCGGTGTCCTTATAAATGCGAAGCGTCTGGATTATTTTGCCGGAAAGTTCGGAACACTCGATGCTATTTTCATCATTCATCCTGCTTCACCTCTTTTCTCACGGCTGACCGTGGCAGTCCGATATCACACTCATAATGTGTAGACTCATAGTGGTCACAATTCAAGTATTGAAGTGTGACCATCCGTTCCGTAAAGTCTCGATTCGGTTCTACACTGCGAAGGTTGCGCGATGAGCGCGGCTACTCGCAGGAGGAACTGGCCGAACGAGCGGGACTGCATCGCAATTACGTCGGCGGGGTAGAGCGTGGTGAACGGAATGTGGCCTTGGAGAATATCGTAAAACTGGCAAAAGCTCTTTCGGTGCCACCGAAAGAGCTTTTTACGGACTTTTCCTAAAAGGTAGAGTTTCAAGGTACGAGAAGAACGTCGAGACGGACGGCAAGACTGAGAACTTCCATGCGGGCGCTCCCGTCCGGCTGCAACAGGGAAAATGCATCGGCTTCCACTTCGAGCGTACCCGGCATAACTCGGTTCCCAAACAAGAGGATGGCTTTCGCATCATCATCTCTGCGAGAGGTCCAGATAAAGCCCTGGGCGGTGGGGTTTTGCTCATACAGAGCAAGCGCCCACTCCCGCGATGCGGCATAATAAGCGGCTTCTGTCTGTGTGAGGTCGGCTGGAGCGACGCCTAGTTTGTGGAGCGCCACCGAACTCAGATCCACGAGTTGAAGATCAGCGGTCAGATGAAGACTTGAACAGATTGCGCCTTCGACATGCTTTGCTTTGGATACAGTCTTGAGGCCCGCTCGATACGGAACATCGTGGAAGATACTCTCCATCAGAGCGCAATCGAGAGTGGTTCCAGCATAGAGCGTGGGAATGACTGCCTTGCGTCCAGCATCCATGAGTGGACTGAACCTCGCATCCCCCTTATGGCTGTCGTTGAATTGATCGGCTTTGTAAATGGAGCGGTGGACACGAAAGACAGTCCTGCCTTTGCCCCACGGAATCAGGGTAGCGTTCAACTTTCCTGCTGGTGGCCGTACCCCGGCCACGGACTCAGCCATGCTGGAGTCCTTCTGCCTCCGCTCGCGCAGCACGCAACAATGGTTCCGGCGCATCAGCCAATACATCCTGCGGTCGCTTGCCGCTCAGGTAACTATTCACGCTGCCAAACCAGAACGCCGTACTCCACGAGTCCTTCGAGCCGGAGAAGAGGCGTAGCACATCGGCCACGACTGGGCGGGGACGATAGCCGTCCGCTGGATCGAGAGCATAGAGAGGGTAGTAATCCGAACCCCGGTGATGAATGGCAAATATCTGGCCCAACCGCTTCCAGCGGTTGGGCTGCGAACTGGGATTCTTCGCGCTGAACTTGCCCAACCGCGCAATGTCTGCTGCGGTGACAAAATCCTGGCCCTCTAGTATCTGAGTCATTGCGGCACTCTTCATCTCTGCCTCAAGTACCTTCGTCTGAGAGAGGGCAACATCGGGCGTAAGGGCTTCGACCAAAGCGTCCCATTTCTGGATGCGGCGTTTTTCAAGTAAGGCTGGCATCATCTCTGCTACCTGTTTGAGAACGGAGACCGTGGCCTCTGCCGTTTTGGGGTCTACGCCCTCGTCCGTTATCACCTGCGTTTGCCCGCCGTACTGCACCGTAAAGATGAGGTCATGAGTGTTATGAACGCTTGCCGTGCGGGTAGAAGACATGAGATGTCCCTCCGTGTGCGATACGTATTATCAATTTCTATTGTAATACATATCGCAGAAGGAATAGCAAAATTTGCTACCGAAGGACGTGAGAACGATCAAGAACCGCTGGTGGATTTGACCAAGGTTGTTCCAAGTCGCGAGAGCTAAGATATTGCACACTAACCATTTGGATCGGTCGCACTCTTAGATCGCCCCCCACAACACCCAAAAATCGATTGGGAACGTGATTCATCGCGGAAATTTTACGATTTCTATAGCTTACTTCGATTATCTGCTCTCCCTTCCGACTCCCAGATAAGCGGATGGGGATTTGGAGTCAAGAACCAAGTGGCTGCAGGTTAAGCAGAATTGCCTTCGAGGGCCTTGTCTGCTTCCAGTCTGGATAACAAAGTGCGAAAGTTCGTTGCGAGCTGGAACTCGACATCGCTTGGTGAGCAGCCCCACAATACGGCCAACTCTGCCACGACTTGGCGAAGATGAGCGGGACGGGCGGCTGTGCTTCCGGTTTTTGTGTATGGGCCATCCGTTTCGAGGAGCAGAGATGCCTTCGGCAAACTAGCGATGAGTGGCCTCATGCGTTTGGAATCAAGCATTGCTCCATTCACAGAGACGTAGTGCCCAGAGTCGACCACCTGAACGAGTGCCGATTCAGGGCCAGAAAACCAGTGAAAGACTGCGGTCTCGATCCGTCCAACTTTCAGACGTTGCAACACAGTTTCCTCAGCTCCCCGAGAATGGATCGAAATCACCTTGCCTTGCTTCTCGATAACCTCCAAGACATGCTCAAAGGATTCAATCTGCGCAGTTTTCGTGGCCACGCCTTCCTTCGAAAAATCCAGGCCAACCTCTCCAATGTAGGACGTGGCAGAGGCCAATTGAGTAAACAGAGTTATTTCCGAGGCGGAATGCGGAGCGAGCAGAGGATGCAGACCAAGGGATAGACGTACATTTTTCAACGCGGCAACAGGTGTCCGGCCTTGCTGAAAATGGCTCGGGAGATTTGTGACCGCGATGATGTTGACTCCAGCCCTCGCAGCCTCGCTCGCAACTTTGGCCGGATCGCGATACCGATCGAGGTGGCAATGCATATCCAGGATCAATTGAGTATTCCCGCCATTCTCTTGAGTGTGGCATCCCCTTTGTCACGGAAGAGTTGGCGGATCTCCTGAAAAGCACGGATGACAAGATCGGAATACTCTTCCATCTGATCGAGACGAAGCGAACCGTTCGCCAGAAGCAAGGTAGCGACCTCGTCATGCTTCGGATTGCGTTGAATGAAGGAGACGCAGGCTCGAAGGTCACCAGGTCCAGTGGTCGAGGTATCGTTAAAGTCCACTTCGCCGGTACAAACGTCCCGACCATACACTTCCGTGTCCAGCCCGGCTCGGTGAAGCGCCGCACGGCGATAAATACAAGGCATACACATGCCACATCCTTTTGCACTGCGATTGATCCATGTGCGTTTGTGTCCTCTCTTTGCGCATGAAACAGACGCGGTCGCAAGCTGAGCGAAAAGGGCTTTGTTGGCGCACGTGGCAGCAACCTCTCCTTTGGTCTTGTTCTGCAACGGATTCTCGATCGAATACTTGAGTCCGACCTTCGCAAACACAGCTTGTAGCTGTTCAACGTAATACGGGTGTGCTGTTCGCGTGCTGCAGGAACCTCGTCGCGAGGGACTGAGCGGAACGTTGAGAGCGATCGTCCCGTTCTCAGGAAGGATGAGCGAGCCCTCGAAGCCGTTACCCGATGCGATACACACGGCTGCGGCAATGAAAACCAGCGACCGTCCTCGCAAGGTGATCTCTGGGGAGTCTCCCGTATTCCCAACCCGAACCAACGTGCTTCTGATGCGGTTTGGATAGACTTTGCGGAGAGCAGGAAGAAGGTTCTCCTGATCTCCGAGTGGCCCCGGCATCTGCTTGTCGTGGTGCCCGGCCAGGAGCAGGCCCTCCTTTGGATGTGCCTCTAGCCAGTCGATCACACCTGCGAGCGAATCCATCCCACCGGAAAATAAAGAAACGGCCCCGATATCGGCGACATGCGGTACGATCTTGGCCATTGACGTTCGTCCAAAAAGTTCGCGTTTGCGTTGAATAAACTCGAATTGCCAGTCGTCCCCGGTCAAGAAAGATACGCACCGGCCTAGCTCGGCGGTTGCGCCACGCCAGATGGAGACGTCTGAGACCGGAATAGTCAGTTTGAACAATCGTGTCCACGCATTATGCGTTGCCGACCGGGACGCAAGCTTATCTAGCGCGTAAACTACGGCACCAATGAGGAGGAAGTCGGCGGCGATGGCGTTTGGAAGCCGTCGGAAACCGAACGCCGTCGATTGAACGTCTAGTGTGGCAATGGCTGCACCGTCGCCATTCAGAATTCGCGTAACCGGAAATTTCTCGGATGTACTCGCGACCTTATCAATCTCAACTGTGTAATTCATCAGGCCCCAAAGACCTCCAAAGTCTGCGAACAAATTTCGCTGATGACGTTTGCGCCCTGAGGGCCACCCCAGTCGATGCCAGAGAGATCCCGTTCGGCAGCTCGGTTGGCTAGCGCCGATTGGATAAATTCTCGAATTTGGCCAAGAAATGCTACGGCTTGCTGTGCTCCGACGCGCTGGACTAACCGCTCGTAGAAGACCCTACTGAATTGCTCAAAAATATAATGACCAAAGAATCGTTCCAACAGGTTCTCAAGGTCGAGCGTGTCGCTCGAAAGAATTTCCTGTACCTCCTCGAACGTCTGCGCGTCGGCAAGTAGCTCCTGCTGAAGGTCGGACAGAGCTTGGCGGGCGTCCGCATCGTCGATAGAACTCGCGTTCCCTCCGAGGCGATCGAGCAGAGTGTTGAGAATGTCTCCGACTGACTTGCCAGTCAGGTCGCCGAGGCCAGCCCGCTCCGCTGCTGCTGCAAAGCCGTTCTGCCGAACATCCGCGATAAAGCTTGCGAAACGGCTCGCTACGTCGCGGGCAGGAGCGGCAGACCCCGCGCTGCCAGCGGCTCCTTGTCGGCCACCCGAAGCCATTTCAGTTCGCCCACCATTGCCTCGAACAACGCCTTGAATGAGACGCCGTAATTGGGGGGCAGTCAGATTGGCTTCATGAGCGAGTCTGGTAACCTCACTTTTCAATTCGCCCCAATTCGGAGGCGCGTCATAAGGAGCCGATGTGCCCATCAGTTTTTCCTACCTTTGCTCGAACTTTGCATGGCGGCTCCGATTCGATCCTTCGATTTTTCGAGGCGCTCCTGAGCCGACGTGAAGATCGGGCGGAGGTCTTGCCGTCGGGTGAGGAGCGATTGGACGTCGAGTCCGACGGCTGGGTTCGCGAGGTTCAGAGGTACCGCCGTCAGAATTTCATTGAACTTTTCTGCGGCTCCGGGCAGATTCTTTTCAGTCAAGGTGCGAATAACATCATAGGCATTCTTTTCCTCGGGCTTCCGCATGATGGCCTGTTCCAGGAATCCCAAGAGGGATGCTAGCTCCTGTTGGGAGAGCTTTGTGGCGCTCTCAATGCCCGCGATGCGTTGCGGCGCTGTGCCTGCGAGCAAATCATTAAGTACGGCGCGTGTCATGGGGCTGATCATCGAAAGTCCGGAGAACGTTGCATCCAGCTTGTCGCGGGCAATCCAGAAGTAGTCGCGAAGGTCTATGCCGCTGAGCGCGGGAGCAAGTGCTAACCACGCCTTCATGCCGTTACCTAACCATGCGCTTTTGAGTGCCTTCGCAGTCTCATCGTATCCAGTCCCTTCCGCGATGGCCTTCTCCAATCTCGCCAATTCAACCGGGAATCCCGCCTGCCTCGCTTGTAAGTTGAACAACTCGAGAAACAATTCGTCGTTCGTATATTCGAGGATCATTAGCTTCACAAGTACTTCGTCTTTGATGTTTTCCAGGCGGGCTACTTTAGCTAGCTTTTTCCGCAGAGTAAAAGCATTCAGGAACCGCTTTACCTGGCGCGGATTTCCTTCGAGACCATCCGCGATCAGCGGAGCTGCGGAGGAGCAAAAAATAAGCGACTCGGTCAGTGGAGCGCTTAGTTCGCGCCCACCGAGCGATTCCTTCACCTGTGCATACCCGTAGGCGCTGTATCGGTTCGCATCTCGCTCTTTCTTGCTGCGTGAAACGCACTTTTCGGCATCCTCCGGGCCCAGGTACAGGCCACAGAAGAGTAATGCCATATAGCTTTCGATCTCCGAGCTGGAAAGACGGGGCAGACGATATGGAACCTGAATGACTTTCTCCAGATAGTCCTTCACGAGCCGATTTGATTCTTCTATGCTTGCGCTGCCGGAGCGTTCCGCGTAACGCAACCGAATAGCGTGTTCAACAATTCGAGGATCGGCACCGATCACAAACGCAGTGGAAGGCACACTCAGGAAAAGCTTGATCGCTTCCAGGTTCTCGATCACTCGTTCAGGGCTGCACCGATCAAGATCGTCGATCAGCACCACGAGCGACTCGATGTCACTATCCTTCAAGAGTTGGTCAAAGCGCTCTCGGAAGGTCCTCACGTTGAAGGCGTGCTCTTCTTCCTTCGCCTTGAACCAGGCAGAGCCGTCCTCACTCGCTCCCTCTGCCTTATCGGTTGCCTTCTCTGGTTTTACCGCCGCTCCGACGTGAGACAGGCCCGTGCTCAGTCCAACGGCTGCGGGAATCGCTGCAACGCCTCCCGTTGCTAGCGCTGCCGCTGCTGGAATCGCTATGTGTTTCAGACCGGCTTTGGTGACGCGCATCCAGTCAACGGACTTGAGAAGGGATAAGGCCTTCTCTCGGATTTTCGGGCCGAAGCGCTTGTGATCCCCCAGAGCGAGAAGGATCGACGAAAGAATTGCGGCTTTCGCATCGTCATATCCCTCAAAGAGCCAGCCATTGAAGTAGACGACGGCGATCCCTTTGTACAGTAGCTGCTTTGGATCGGAGTCTGGCCAGCGATCAGCGTCGAGGTCACGCTCCAGCATTTTCATGATGCTGGTCTTGCCGCCTCCCCAGTCTCCGAAGACGCCGATGGTGAGCGGGAGCATCTTGTCATCTGTCACGACCTCGCGGATCAGGTCAGCATGGACCTGAAATCCGATCAGATCGTCAGCAGTTTCGTTGTCTGACCACATAGGACTTCGCTCCAGAGTGAGAACGGTTCGCCCCGCCTCCTTCCGAGCACTCGTCACTAAGGTTTGAGACCCTTGCGTAGGATCAGCAACTCAGAAATGGAGTAATTCATCAGTAAGGCTGGATGAACCATGATAAATGTGAGGGCGAAGGCTAGGATGTTCGTATGAAAGATTATTGGTCTCTGCCCACACACGAACTCGAGGCACTCGCCACCAAGTTTGGCATTGGGGACTACGCCGATCGGCATGGCCATGTTGATCGCGGCATCATCATCGAGCAGCTTCTAAAGCGAGATAACCATCTAGGCAATCTTGACGATGACGACAAAACAGTAACTTCCGGCGGCGTTTTGCGGTTCAGGGCGTACAAGATTCTGACAGAGTTGTTGGACAAGGCTGTTGATCTTCAATCAGAACCCTTCAGTTCTCCAAAACGCGAGGAGTGGACCAACACCGTCAACGCTGCTCTTCGAAAGATTTTCGGCGCGAGCGATCCTGTCATCAAGAATTTCGGTAGGGCTCAGGGCATCATCTTCAAACAGGGCGATACGCAAGAGAACCTTCGTAAGGCGGCCAACGATACGCTCGCCTCAGAGGAGGCGGTCCTGCGCAGCGCAATCACTCAGCTAGGCTGGGACGATCCCCCGATCCGAGAAGCGCGCCCTGAAGAGGGCCCAATGGAGGGAGTCGAGATAGCCGTGAACGGTCATACGTATTTCCTCCGTGACGGGTTTGTCTTTGAAGATGATGAAGTATGGGAAGACGCTGAAGTCGATATTCGAGGCAATGGTGCAGCGCTCGTTGGCATCTTCAAAGGTGAAAGCGTCCAGAAAGTTTCCCGTCTCCCGTTCACATTGATTCGGCGGCTCTTCCATGACATTGAGATCTGGCTTCCCGATGCAGAAAAGAACCCCCTCGATTGGGAGTTTGCCTACATGGAGATCGGGGCGCTGCCGGAGAGTGGCGATAGTATTAGGGTTCAATTCCGGATCGAGTACGACTTGGAGTTCTGGAAAAAGAATTACTCCCTCTCCGATCTTGCAAGTGCGATTGAAAATGTCTTGGCGACGAACGAATTTCGCTTCGAGTACTGGCAGGAAGACAAGAATACCGCAATCAGTGGGTTCGGAGTCTCCACAACACTGAATGGGGAACAACGCGTCGGCGACGGATTGGCATTGAAGAAGGAGCTTTCCAGGCTTTCGAATCTCGTTCGGATCAAGCTCAAGGACATGGAAGGCACCGCGCTACAGGTTTCTTTCGACTTTCCTGCGCCCATCAAGAACGCATGCGAGCAGTACTTGATGTACTTCAGCCAGTTTTTGCAAGATTTGGGAATCAACGCAATTGCCAAATTGGAAGAGAGCGCACACTCCGTGCTATTCAGCGTCATCCCGGAAGACGGCAAGGAAGCTCTCGAGAAGGTCGAGGAGGCATTGCGGATTTACCTTAGGATGCCCACCGCTCCGGATTTCGCAGATGAGGCCGACAAACACACTGACATTGCCGTCGCACAGTTGCAGGCGAATGTTCTCCATCTGCAGTCGCAGGTCATGATGGCAAAAGCAGTATTTCAAGCTCAAGTGGCTACTATTGAGGCTAAGGACCAGACAATACTAGCGCTTCAGGAACGCCTCGACTTGAGAGCACTTCAGCCAATCACACCCGTTGCGAAAGAGGGGGAGGATAAGGAAGAGTTGGTTAAAGATTTAGTCGCCATCAAGAAGTTCGATTACAAATTCTTCGAGTTTAACCTTCCCGAAGTGCTCCGAAGGATGAAGCGCGCGTTTAGCAAAGATTAGCCTGTGCGGAGTCAACGCCGGTTCCGTTTGTGATTGAGCCGCGGGAAACCTCTGCCGAACTCTGCACAGGTCGACGTAGCATAGTGACGTTCGGATCAACGATGTGCCTCCAACCTTGCCTTCAAATTCACTCCCAACTCACTCCCAAATCCCTGACCAGTGGGTACTTTTCCGTACTTCCGGGTAGCCATTCGTCCTGTAAAGTCTTGTATTTACGCGAGTTCCCGGTGACTCATAACCCAAAGGTCGCAGGTTCAAATCCTGCCCCCGCAACCAATGAAACTACAGATTCTACGCGGCTTGGGAGATTACGGCTCCTGAGCCATTTTTATTGGTAGCAGTTAAGCAGCAGTTAAGGATTGTGTGCAAGGACTCAACTGCCATCTGAATCTCTGCCCCTGCCCTTTTCCCGCTGCTGAGTTCCTCTTAAACTCCGGTTGTCCACCGTATACGTCCAAGGTGAAGCTTCCCGTGAGTGCATCCCCGATCCGTTCCTGAATCGTCTTCAACGGAACGTGTAAGGCGCATCAGTCTTGCCGGCTCCAGCTCAAGTATGGCCTCACGAATGTAAGGCGCTACCAGGAGGCAATGGCTCTCGTAAAAAACCTCTTCAAGTAGGAAGGCGTGCGCTTGCAACACGGCATGATTACGTCCGTGGGACGGCTCTATGAAGGATGGAACGTATGGGAGATCGAAGACCTCGGACATGTAGCTCGTGCGATGGCCAGGATGATCCACCACCTGGAAACCACACGAGCCACTGAGATGCTTGCGGAGGTCGTCGAATACGAGAGCATTCACTACCTCGATAGTCTGCCGTTCTCACCTTCAACCTAGGCAGAAGAAGCTGACTGTGCGAAGCGTGCCAGAATGCAGCGGGACATCTGGCTTGAGCACTCGTCGAGCTGGGCCGGACAATCTCAAACAGAGGCGGCTTCTAGAATCAGATCCGTTACTTCTTTTGCGTGGGAAATCATAGAGAGATGTCCCCCGGCGATATCGATCGTTCGGGCTTTCATGCGCCTGGCCATGAAGCGTTCGAACTCGGGATGGATGGTGCGATCTTGAGTACACACAGCGTAGAACGATGGTTTCGTGCGCCAGGCGGCCTGCGTGGTCTTCGCAGCGGTCAATGCCTTATGAAAAGGCTGCTGAACGGCGTACAACACCTTCGCTTTCGCCGTGGGAATACCATTGGCAAAGTCCTCCAGAAAAGCCTTCTCCGTGAGCTGTCCGATGTCGCCATCGAAGACAATGCCGGCGGTTGCTGGTGGCTGAGGAAATTGTCTGGTCAATGCTGCGAAGTCCTCGCCAGCATCGGGCCCACGAGCCGCGATATATACCAACGCGCTCACGTTATCAGCAACACCCGCCTGACTGATGATGGTTCCTGCAAAGGAGTGCGCTACAAGCACGGTAGGGCCAGTCTGTTGCTTAAGAACTCGACTGGTCTCTGCTACAGCCTCATCCAAAGTCGTCAGCGGATTCTGTACCGCAGTTGCATTTAGACCGGCGGCTTGCAGCCCACTGATCACCTCGGACCAGCACGATCCGTCAGCGAACAACCCGTGGGCGAGAACAACGTTCTTTACTCGGGGCGTACTGGCCAAGGCGGTACGGAGGGCGGGCACTGCCAGAACCGACGTTGCGGCAGCCGACATCACGAAACTTCTTCTATTCATTTCAGGTCTCCTTCTTTACTGCTGTCCTCTGATTCACAGAGCGCGCGAAGCTGCACTCGATGGGATTAGGCGGAAGGCCACATCCAACTCGCTGGTTCCCAATGAAAAGCGTTACCAACACGCACAATGTGACCCACACCAGGAAAAGGCAGATGGTAACCACTGACGAGGGTTCGGTCTGCTGCCGCTCGATCGAGGAACGCGATACGCGACTTCGCGGCCAGCGGCTTGTCCTGATCAAACCCGAAAGGCCATTCCGGATGGGCGAAGTCGACGGGGTAGTTCACCACAACGTCCGACGTCAGAAGCAACTGGTCGTTGCCCGAGTGGAGAAGCACAGACATGTGGCCCGGAGTGTGTCCAGGTGTCGAAATAGTGGTCAATCCAGGGAGAACCTCTGCACCAGCCTTGATAAGCCGGAGGCGCGGAGCAGCAAGCTTGAGGTTCGCGCGAGTGACATCGGGCTTTAGCGCAGGACTCACATTGACCGTAAGTTCAGGTGAATTCCAGAACTTCACTTCTGTTTCATCGGCGACAAACTCAGCGTTCGGAAAGAGCAGGACTTCGTTCTGCAAATCGCTGATGCCCCAAAGATGGTCGGAGTGACCGTGAGTGATCAGGACCATATCGATCTGATCTGGTCTGTAACCGGCCGCAGCGATGTAGTCGAGCAACCTTCCCGCGGTTGGCTGGAACTTACCGCCAGGACCGCTGCCGGCATCGACAAGCACCAGCTTGCCGCCCACGCGAATCAAGGTCGTGTTTTGTTGTAGCGCCACGTGGTCTTGTGGAAGGAAATGTGTCGCGAGTTCTTTTTGCGCCTCCTCGATGTGGCCGGGAAACAGGGTCTTTATCGGAAAGTTGAGCGGGCCATCGCTCAACACGGTAACTTCGCTCGCGCCCACGTTGAAGCGGTAAAAACCAGGTTGTGCCGATTTTTGAGAAACAGGCGCCTGGGCAATGGCGGTAATGGCTGAGCTCAGTGAGACAGCTCCGGCTGCAGCGGCGCCAGTGAGACAAAAGTGGCGTCTACTGATCATTGACATAAGTATTCTCCGTTCTAGGTCACTCCCGTGACATGGCAAGCAAGCATAGTGAGCGGTCGAAGTGCATACTTCGTGCCGCTCATCTTCAAGCAAGCTACAGACGTATCAGACGCGCACTTTCGATCCGCGAACCATCAATCGCATGGATACGTGCTATCCATGCTGAAATGAGCTTGGTAGCATCTGAACCACGAACGGAATGCAAACCAGCACCAAGGCCGTATTTGGCAGGCGTCTCGAACATCGGAGGAACTTTGCGATACAACACCATCGAGCAGCTTGATCTGGATCTTCTGATTGCACTCGACGCTTTGCTCCGCCTGGGTAACGTCAGCCAGGCTGCCCAGGAACTCGGCGTCTCGCAGCCAGCCTTGTCCAGTCGCCTGTCGCGCCTTCGTAAACTTTTCGCAGACAAGCTGTTTGTCCCAGCCACTTCAGGCAGGGGGATCGTTGCTACACCACGCGCGGAGGCGCTCAGACTGCAGTTAGCAGGCGTCTTATCGCAACTGCATGCGATGGTTTCCTCACCGGAGTCGTTCGAACCGTTGCGGAGTGAAAAGAGCTTCATTCTCGGACTTCATCAGAACCCTGCTGCCATGGTGGCGCCCGATCTGGTTCCCTACGTTATGGCCCTGGCGCCTAACATTCGTTTAGCTTTCACATGGCCACCCGGTGAGCAGATCGTTGAGCAGCTGGAGGCCGGCACAATCGATCTCGTTCTCGGCGCGGACTTCCCTCTCCATGGGGATCTGATCTCACGAACGCTTCTGGAAGAGCCGCTCATGACGGCCCAACGAGTGGGCCATCCACGAGGCTCGGAAGTGATGGATATCGATGCTTTTTGTGACTACCCTCATCTGGTCGCTTCCGAGTCGGGCGCGTCTTTCAGTGACTCCATCGACGAGCGGCTCGCTGCTCAGGGTCGTTCACGAAAAGTCGTCGCCTCGATATCCCGATATGCAGTGATCCCACGAGTGGTGGAGAAGAGCGACTGCTTGTGCACGCTTCCAAAAAGCTTCCTCGAGCGCTATGGGGAAACTCTCGAACTCTTTCAGCCGCCCGTCGAATTGGAGCCCGCAAGACTCTGCGCGTACTGGCACCCTCGTTCACATGACGATTCTGCACATATCTGGCTCCGCGCTGTCATCTCCGACCTTCTCGCAGGTAAAGGAATTGAGAGATAAAAGTCTAAAGCGCTGCGACGTCATGCACACGTAAAGCGAAGTGACTGCGCCAAAGCTAGCTTAAGAACCAATCTACGTTTTCCAGGAGCCGCTTTTTCCCGTCTGCGATGCTCAATTCGGACTCCTTCGCATCGAGGTTCCATGCCTTGTCGACGATTACGCTTCGTAGATTGTGCACACCGATGAGCGAAAGCCAGAAGTCGATATAAGGAGCCTGGTGGTCAAAGCGCGATGCAGGGATTGCCGATCCTTCGAGAAATTGAGAGCCGCGAGTGTAAAGAGTAATCGCCTTATCGATGCTGAGCGCCAGCCCATACTCATTTCCGTCGTAGGTAAAGAGAAAGTTTCGCTGGGCGACCAGATCAATGAGTTGCTTCAACTTGTAGGGCACACTGAAGTTCCACATCGGTGCTCCTAAGAGGATGCGGTCCGCCTTCTGAAAGCGCCCAATTAGCGATTGAATGCGCGTCCAGACCTCAGTTTCTCTAGCGTCCAATCCAACACCCTTAATCGCTTTGTACTTCGCGCCAATCGCCCCGGCGTCAAACTCGGGAAGATTCTCGGTCCATACATTGAGTGTGTCGACAGAGACTGTATCCTTCGTAGCTTGGCAGGCCGATATAAAGGCGTTTGTGAGTTCGATTGAGTTCGAGGACTCTGCTCGTGGCGAGGACTGGATATGGAGGATATTCATGGCGTTTTCAATTCCTAAAATTACTCGTGATGCAAAGGGGTTCGTGTCCGGTAAGACCGGCATTTGTAAACTTGTCAGACGACAGTCCGAGTCTGCGTTTCCGCACTTAAGTCGTATCGCTGTTTCGTCACTTGCCTCATTAGATGTCCAAAGGCGTTGATCGGCATCTGTGGTTCGTTCGCGGCAGTTTATGGGTCCCATAAATACAGCCACTATCAAAACGACGACCTTGCGCACAAATGTACGGCTGCTGCGGCGTATGTTTGCAATGCCACACTCAGCCGAGCAGTTTGGACTACCCCGTTCGCCTGCCGGTAGATAACCGATGGACAGAACACCACGAGCTCCACCAGGGGCGAGCGAACTCTGGTTGAACAGCGATCTGCGGAATGTCGTCACAGGGAGCTCGGCAGACGGCCAAGTTCAGTCGATAGAAGCTGGCAACCAGCCAAAAACGGTGTATAAGGGCGATCCGGCAGGTGCTGGACCCCAGCCAGTGAAAAATCATGAATCCAATCCTACTAGTCGGTAGTCTACTTCAGTATGCAGAATGATACGGCAGAACGAATTCTCGATGCGGCGAACGCTCTACTGGTCGACAGAGGATACTCCGCTTTCAGTTACGCCGACATTGCGGCGACCGTGAACATCCGCAAGGCGAGCATCCACCATCACTTTCCGACGAAAGCTGGACTAGTTGTCGCCGTGCTAAGGAGGCACCGCGAACGCATCTCGCAGGGCATGGAGGCACTCGACGCTGAGATAGACAATCCCGCGGTTCGCATCAAGAACTATTTGAAGTATTGGGAGGAATGCATTGAAGGTAAGACGGTGTCCTTCTGCATCGGAGCGCTTCTCGGGGCCGAGCTGCCGTCGCTGCCAGTAGAGGTCCAGGCGGAAGTGCAACTCCATTTCTCTCTGCTTACGGCCTGGTTCGAGAAAACACTCAAGAGCGGTTGCAAATCGCGCACTCTAACACTTCAGGAGAGCGTTGCGACCGAAGCGCAACTCCTGATCGCAGTGATGCACGGAGGCATGCTTTCCGCTCGCGCCACAAAAAACGTTAAAGTCTTTCGATCTGTCACCCATGCGGCGCTGGATCGGATATCCTTAGTTCACTCGTAAACATCTCCGGGCTTTAAATCGCTGTGATTGCAAAAGTCTTAACCTACCTACTAGATGGGTGACTTGAGAGTCATACCGGACGGTAGAGCACTTCATTCAGGGCACATCCTGTTCCCTACCAACTAGAAGCTAGCGAGGCAGACATGAAACTTGGTTCGATCCACTCCACACGCTCTTTGCGAAATCTATATTTCGTTCGTACTGCCTTCCAGGTGCTTTGGGCGGCAGCCGTCATCTCCACGGCGGCACACCAGCCGCAAGTGGCTGCAGTGCTGTTCCTTCTTTACCCGCTCTGGGACGTCGCGTGCACGATCTACGATCTCAACACGTTTAGCAAGTCGGGGTCGTCACGCACCTCGCAGATCGTTAATGCCGTAATCGGCGTCGCGGCAGCTATTGGCATTGGCCTGACGGTCTTTCAGACACCAATCTATGCGGTCGCCATCTTTGGCGTATGGGCCTTAGGCGCTGGCGTGCTCCAGTTCGTGGTGGGTTTCATTCGCCGAAAGGAGTTGGGCGGTGGCCAATGGAGCATGATTTTGAGCGGTGTTCAATCCGCGCTCGCTGGTGCATTCTTCATCATTCTTGGGCTCAAGGACAAAAAGCACATCGGCGATATCGGAGGCTATGCAATCTTTGGCGCCTTCTACTTCCTCATCGGCGGAATCCTGCTAAGCCGGAAGCTCGCAAAAACCAATGCGATGGCAACGAACTAGAACGTTTTCAGATCCAGCCGTCCGCGACTACCCACTTAACCTCTCAACGAAAGGAACTCGCAATGTCTATCGACGTGAAGTATCGCACTGCAGCCACAGCAACCGGCGGACGTGATGGAAGGACCCGCTCCGAGGACGGCAAACTCGATCTGCAGCTTACCCTCCCGAAGGAACTCGGAGGACCAGGTGGAGATGGCGTGAACCCCGAGCAGCTCTTCGCAGCCGGTTATGCAGCCTGTTTCCTGAGCGCGGTCAAAAGCGCGGGACAGAAGCTGAAGGTCAGGCTGTCGCCCGAATCCACAGTCAAAGCGACTGTCGGCATTGGGATGAATCCGGAGGGCGGATTTGGACTCGCGATCGAACTGGCCGTAAACTTTCTCGATGTAGACCAGGCGCAAGCCCAGCAGGTTGTCGAGCTTGCCCATCAGATATGCCCCTACTCGAACGCTACGCGAAACAACGTTGATGTTCAGCTCAGCGTGATCTCAGAGTGATCTGGAACGTTGCTCACGCCTCACGACCGCGATCGTGGGGTATGGCTTTCTACGGGAGGCGTTGGATCGCGATCAGGGTGCAACTCAAGCGTGACTGCTCTGTCACCCAACAACTGCGACAGGAGGCACCCTTGCTGGAACATTTTGATGCAATCGTCATCGGTGCGGGTCAGCCCGGACCAGCCCTTGCTACAACTCTCGCCGGTGGAGGCCAGTCAACGGGATGCACGCTTATCCACAAGTCACGCCCAGTTTGGGTCTCCCACGACCGTTGGCGTCGAAGAGCGGTTGCGACGCTTTATGAAGAACTTGCAAATGCCGCAAACATGAGCATGGCCCGTTTTCTCAGGGTGCGTCAAAATGCGTAACAATTGATCTAAAAAACGGATTGTGGAGGAAAACATGAATGTGTTCGTCACAGGCGCGACGTCGGGTTTCGGAGCAGCCATCGCTAGGCGTTTTGCGGAGGCTGGCCACCTGGTCACCATTACCGGCCGTCGTGAAGACCGCCTGCTGGAGTTTCAGAAACTCTTTTCGCCCGGCCAGATCAATGTGGTTGAACTAGACGTGCGAAACCGCGAACAAGTCCAAAGTGTGATTGCGGGGCTCCCAGATCGCTTCGCTGAGATCGATCTACTCGTGAACAATGCCGGCCTGGCAGCTGGGATAGAACCCGCTCAGAGCGCAGATCTTGACGCCTGGGAGACGATGGTCGATACGAACATCAAGGGCGTGCTGTACCTCACCCGTGCCGTTCTACCCGGCATGGTGGCCCGCAATCGCGGACACATCATCAACATCGGCTCGATAGCCGGTACCTATCCCTATCCTGGAGGAAATGTCTACGGCGGCACCAAGGCGTTCGTGCGTCAATTCTCTCTGAATCTCAGGGCCGATCTGTTCGGCACACGGATCCGCGTGAGCGAAATCGAACCGGGCTTGGTGGGTGGCACAGAATTCTCCTCTGTGCGCTTTGGCGGAGACGAAGAACGCGCCAAGCAACTTTATGATGGGGCCAACGCGCTCACTCCCGAGGATATTGCGGAATCGGTCATGTGGATGGCGAACCTCCCCTCCCATGTCAACGTAAACACGATCGAGTTGATGCCGGTTTCGCAGGCATTCAATCCTCTCGCCGTCCATCGCAGTTCCTAACGTGATTTCCATCTCGGCCAGACAACGACCTTACCTGGAAAGGAATCCCTCCGTGCGCTCTCAATTCGTCTGCTTCCTGCTGCTCAGCCTTCCGCTCGTTTACCCGGCTCGCGCCCAGGACTACCCGCCGCTGCAAAGAGAGCCTGTTCTCGATGCCACAATCCCAGCCGCTAATCCGCCCATAAGTCTGGTACATGGCGCCCGTATCCAGTTCGCACCGAAACAGCCGACTGGACTTCATCGGCACCCAGTTTCTGTGGTGGGCGTGGTGACCGAAGGCAGTTTTATCTTTCAACCTGAGGGAGAACCGGCACGAACTATAAAGGCCGGCGACAGCTTTTTTGAACCCGCTGGGAAGACAATCCTACACTTCGACAACGCATCCCCTACCAAGAAGGCAGCGATCATTGCGTTCTATCTCACCGACTCCAACAGCAGGCCGCTTATCGAGCCACTAGAAAAGTAAAGACCCAGGGTAGAACGCAACTGGCGGGTTGCGGTCCTCAGAACCCAGCTTCAACCGGTTTGAGATAGGGTTGCTCGAGAAGCACCTTCGCGAAGTCTGGAGCGCTTCGACAGCCTGCAAGCGACGTTGGCCATTGCGTCATTGCAGAGACGGACGATTGAGACCGCCTTCGAAGAAAGACTTAGAGGAAGACGCTTCTCGCCAGTTCGGCTAAGCCCGTTTAAACACCGCCAAACCGACAGCCGTAAGCAACATTGCAATATTTACAAGTCCGATGAAGAGTTGTGCAGGCATCCCCATAGCCCTCGGGTTGGTTGAAGCGAACTCGGGATCACTGAATGCGGTTCCCGGAAATACAGGAGCGGCAAAGATGCATAGCCAGTAGATCGATGCGAGCAGGGCTGACAACATCAATCTGTTTGAATCTAGATGTGGCCTTTGGAAGAGGAGCACAAGTGACAACACTCCCAGTACAAATCCCATGAGTATGGATTGGGCGTTGTGGAACTTGGCATGAGGAGGCCATCGAGGATTTTTGATGTGCTGCGCTCCAGATCCGGGAATAAAGTAGTCCGCCAGAAGTCCCCCAATCGCGGTCGTAAGCGCCACAAACGCCACAAGCCATCGCGCAAGTTCCACTGTATTTCTCCTTATCCTGAATTGAAGTTTCGGTCATGCGAATCGCTACATAACGCTCTAGAAGAAGCCGATCAGTTTCTTCAGGCGTCCCTGGTCGTTGAAGATACCGTAGGTGTGCGCCGTTGTCACAGCAGTGCCGTCGGCTTTGTACAGGGTCCATTCCGTCAGCACTTGTTCATGGTGGAATTTCAGCGAGTTGATTTTGAAATATGAACCGGGAAGCCGCTGCTGGAACTTCTCCACATGCGTCACGAGATTCTCCAAACCATGAGTGTCGTCTCCCGGATTTATAGAAAGCACGTCATCACTTACGCTCTCTTTGAGAAGCCGCTTTCGATCCTCGCCTGACACACTGCCATAGGCTTCGAGATAAGAGTTCCAAACCTTTTCCACCGCATCCTTAGTCATCGTTTCCCCCTTTGCTCTTGATCCGGTTCTACCGGACTTCTTCAATCTACGAGCGAAGGGCTGCGGGGTCGATAATCTTAAAGCCGAAGATGTTTACGTGCCGTCCAATTCTTCACGAATCCATTTCTCGACCTGATAACGGCTGCTGCGATTCGCACGATATTGCCGGCAGGCATCCATTGGATCGCGGACCCGCGCCCTCCAAAGTTTGGGCTGATACCTTCGTTGATTCACATTTCCAAGACTGACTCGGTTTCGTAGAACATTTTTCAATCAGGAGCAAGGCGGCCGAGGCCGATAATGCTGAAACCGCAAGCGTCTATCTCTAGTCCAATCTTTTGTGGACCCCTTTCTCGAATTGATCTCATTGCTTCGCCCGCGCGCAATGTTGACCGCAGGCATCCACGCCACAGGAAAGTGGGGCGTGTCATTTCCGCAGCGGGAAGATGTGCTCTTTTGCTGGATCGAGTTGGGCGAGTGCCAGTTGGTCAGGGCTCAGGGAGAGCCCTTGCACCTGCGGCAAGGGGATTTCGTGTTGATCCGCACTACAGCCTCATTCACACTCACGTCAGATCCATCCATTGAGCCGGAAGACAGTACCAGGATCGTGGCGGAAACAAGCGACCCGGTGCTCAGGTTGGGAGAAGGTGCTCGGGATCCGGTGATTCTCCGAGGGGGAAGATTTGTCTTCGACACGAGCAACGAACAACTGTTAACCGGCCTTCTCCCTCCGATCATTCATGTCAGAGGAGATGACAGTTCCTCCTGGCGCATCCACACCTTATTGAAGTTGAATCAGACGGAGGCTGCGCAGCCCGGGCATGGCAGCGAGTTTGTCGCGATCCGCCTTTTGGAAGTGATCTTGGTGGAGTTACTTCGACAGAGGTCCATAAGGGAAGATACTCAACAGGCAGGTCTGATTGCGGGCCTGGCCGATCCAATCACCGCGCGCGCTTTGTTGGCAATGCATGAAAAGGTTGCGCACGACTGGACGGTCGCCAGCCTGGCGCGACTCTGTGGTGTCTCGCGGTCGACCTTTGCCGCTCATTTCCGCGATGTCATCGGAATCGGTCCGATCGAGTATCTTTTGCGGTGGAGAATGGCACTTGCCAAGGACGAGCTACGTCGTGGTAAACGATCAATTGGAGAGATCGCATTAGCGATCGGGTTCCAATCCTCCAGTGCTTTCAGCACTGCCTTCACCAAGGCAGAGGGTGTATCGCCGAGGGCTTTCATGCAAATACCCGTGACTTCATCGAACGATTAGCCTCATGCCCTTTCCGGCTATTGTTGTTAGTTTGGTATCGATCAGCGTTCAGGCTGCTTTTCACTGCCAAAGGCACTCTCCAGTCAGAAACTCACCAACGTCCCTGATCAGTCACGAAGCATCGGGGACCATCTTTGCCATCTGGCTGAACGGCAACCCTGGAGCCACGCGGCTAAGGGTGTACAAAACATTGCTCAGGCCGGGACGGATCTCTATCTTCCCTGACTCGATGCCAGCGATGGCTTTCTCGACCAGAGTTTTCACAGGCATGGCCTTCTGCCCTTTCATCTCCAGTTCGAATTCGCCACGGAAGAGTGGGGTCTCCGTCCCAGGAGGAGCCAACTCCACAACTCCTACACTGGTGCCTTTCAGCTGAACACGTAAGCATCGCGTGTAGGCATGGAGGCCGGCCTTTGCTGCGCTGTATACCGGCGATAAAGGAAAAGGCACAAAGGCGAGCCCCGAAGAAACGTTTACGATTAGCGCCTCCGGTCGCGTTTTCAGCAACGGCAGAAACGCCTGAATCATCTGTGCCGGCGCCTTGAGTCCAAGATCGATCTCCTGCGTAACATCTGTGAGCGGTCGCTCTCCGTTCAAGTTGAGGTTGCGCATCATGCCGGCGTTATTGATCAAAACATCAAGCTGGAATTCGCGACCAACCCGCTCCTTGAGCGCTTCAATCTCTTTAATATCTGTGGCATCATTCCGAATCGCATACACGCCTCGTAAACTGGCTTGCGCTTTCGTGAGTTTCTGCGGATCTCGTCCCGTGATGAGCACAGTATTGCCGCGCGGTATCAGTTGCCTGGCGAGCTCCAAACCGATGCCACTGGTGCCACCGGTAATCAGTATTGTCTTACCTTTAAGAATCATCGTGTACCTCTCGTGAGTTAGTTGCGATATCAGTTGAGTTCAGGCGGTGAATCTCGCGCCAAGCAGCAGTACAACGAATAAGAAAACCGTCGCGGGTGGTTGCGAGTACTCCAGAAATCGCAAGCAGATGGTGAGCCATGCCGAAGCAGCGAATAGTCCGAGCGTGATCCCGGGCCACCTGCCTAATGCGCTGAGGACTTGGCGAATGGCGAAAAGGGCGAGCAGCGCGAACAGAATCTGACTCAGAGCATAGGCACTGTTCAGGCCGTAATAAAGGTTCGTTTCAGCACCCGGCGTTCGCTTCCCACGAATTGCTTGAGAAATCACGTCGATGACGAATTGCAGAAGACCGCTCAGCAACAGCCAGCCGTACGCGGAGTAAAGCAGCGTTTCGTGGATGCGTTTGCTATGGAAAAATGCATGCACAGCGGCCTCCGTTGGGAAGATTGTCCAAGCGATCAGTCTCCCTGTGAGACACTCTAGGCGTGCCGCTCTCTTTTGGGAAGTAGGCACTTAGAGGTTCAATATGCACCTAAAGGAGAGTGAGAATGCCCACGAGAGTGGCACTCAGCGCAGAGCAGATCACGGCCCTTCAGGAGTACGAAGCATGCACGGCTCCTGCCGCGCCTGATGCGCGAGTGGAGAGGCTGGTCACAGAATTGATAGAGCGAGTCGCTGACAAATGGACAATGCTTTTGATCGAAGTTCTGACCGAAAAAGGGGAGCTACGATTCACTCGCCTACGCGAGTGTGTGCCAAGCATCAGCTACAAGATGCTGACGCAGACTTTGCGTTCGATGGAACGAGAAGGGCTTGTAGCCAGGACCGTACATCCTGTCATTCCGCCAAAAGTTGAATATAGGCTGACCCTGCTGGGACTGAGCCTCAGCGCCGCGTTTTGCGGTGTCTGGATGTGGGCAGAAAAACACATCGCAGAGGTAGAGCAAGCCCGTACCACGTTTGACCGGGCCAGAGATTGCGGCACCGTCCCAGAATAGCCAGACACTATAGACGATCGAAGCCAGGCGCGCATGTTCCACAACTCACGAGACCCTCTCAGGCGCCCTCTTGAGTTTCCTTCCACAGCGAATACGCAAGCACGCAGTTGATGATCGCAAACGCAAGAGGACCATAAGTCTCGAAGGGATTGTGCCCCACGAGCCCAATCCATGCATCCAGCAACTGCACGAAAGACATGCACCAAGCCATGACTAAGACCCCAACCCTCCGCCCGAAAAAGACGGAGAGCAGGGTGATCAGCAACAGGGACACGCTCCGAGATGCTGCGTATTGAGCGAACACATCCCCGCGGGCTCCCATAAGGCCGGTGATGGAATAAAACGCACTCACACTGCTGCTTATCAACGTCATTCCAGCGCACAACCAAAACCGTCTGCTCATTCCACGTCCCTCACGTGGATTGGATTCCGCAACACACTAAAAGTAGCTGGTAAATCGGCGGAGTAGAGCGTTCAAGTCAGATGAGCAAGGACGCTGTGTCCGTGTTCATGCACTCGACCACATCCGCGGGCAATCCCGCCGCCTAAGCCGCCTCGCGAGCCGCCATCCTGACGGCATCTACGATAGCGCTGGCTTGAGAGCTGTAGGCTGCGTGAGCACCAGCCACCTCCGCCACCTTGCTCTTGCTAAGCTGCTACATAAACCTTGCAGTTCGGGGCCTGGTTCGCAATCTTCCATGGGAACGATGGCATAGTGGGGCTTCTCGTACCAGGTTGGAATCGAACGACAGCATTGACCAACTCAACACAAGGTTGGGCAGCGCAGGTGACGGCGGAAGCCGCTTTCGACTCAGACTGGCTTCACAAACCAGTTAGGAAGATAAGTCTTACTGACGGAGAGGCCCAGATCAGGCAGTACGTTTTGAAGCTTTTCGATCGAGAAGAAGAGTCAGAAGGAGAATGACGCTCGTCACCGGCCCACTACTGGTCCCAGAACTTGCCCTTCATATTGAGTCGATTGAGAAAGACCCAACGTTTGTCCCAGCGCTTTGCCGTGAGCGCTCGCGCTTTATGGACGCCATGGATGAACATTGAGATCACGCGAAAGCATCAGTTTCAGTGTCCATTTGTCGGAAGCGCCAGTCATCCCATATCCCACGCCGGTCTCGACATGCAGGCCGAGGAACTTGCTTCCTGAATAATCCGTCGTCGCCCAGACTTCGTGGAACTGCTGCGAGAGAGGTAAAAAGGCGTGGAGAGGACCGAAGCCGTCATACTCTTCCGCAGCCAATGCCCAACGATCGTTGAAGTTGTAAGCTACTCGGCCAGAGGGGTTGTACTGCAGGTTGCCGAGACCGCCCGTGTAATCCGTGTCTACAATCGGGTTATATATCAAATCCCACTGGTGCAGATGCATTCCTACGATTGGGCGAATCTCAGAGGTGATGGTCCTGGATTCCCAGTAATGATGGTTGACGCTGAACTCAAAATTGGCCGCATAAAAAAACTTGTGATCGCGGCCATTCGGTCTCGTAAAGAGCTCTCGAATCTTGAAGCCATTGATCGTTGAGCCCTCGTTTGTCGAGTAGGGCGAGGTTACGGGCATGTAGAGCCCTTGTTCGAACCAGGGCGTGACGCCATAGGCCCACTCCGCCGTCACCTGATAAGAGTGATTCGCGATGATCGCGCCGGGATAGTCGGGCGTCCGCCTCCCCTTCGGCGTGAAGTTGTTATGGACCATTAGATTGAAGATTCCAGGTGCCGCAATCTCACCGTCGTACACCTGGATTTCATCCGTCTGCGCATGTGCGGCCAACGACCTGACGAAGAGACACACTAAGATTGCAATAACGAGACGGGGCTTCATTGTGCTTGGCATTTTCAGGCAGCGACTCTAAGCCGATCGTACCCTCAGGAACTACGGTCTTCGGCTAGCTGAATGGATTGTCATCTCAGTTGGTAATCTTTCCAACAAGCTTGAGCGAAATCGCCACATCGTTATCCGCCTTCCAAATAAAGAAGCTCGGATTCTTGAGTCCCCACTGGACATACGGGACCGTGAATTGCGCCTCTGCCGTTGCGTTCGTCGCGTCGATGTGGATCTGCATCGGGATGGTTATATCGTGCGGCGTACCGAGCAACGTAAACACTCCGCTTACCTGAATCGTCGAATCGCCAGAAGAAGCAATCGTTCCGCTGTAGGTCTTAGGCGCAAACGAAACGGTCGTGAACTGATCGGATTTCAGGATGTCCTTATTCATCTTCTTATCGCGGCTACCATTGCCCGTATTGCCGCTTCCTGCCGCGACAACGACAGTGCCTGAGATAGTCGCATGCGCGCTGTCGAAGTCGATCGTTCCCGATTGCACATGGAATGTACCGTTGACCACTTCATGCGTTGTATTGAGCTTCATCCTGATTTCGCTGGTGCCGGTGTCCACGGCAAATGTCCGATGCTGAGCGGACGCGGCTGTAACGGACAGGACAGTGAGAACTATGGCTGCTACGGTCTTCATGGCAATCATTCTCCCTCAGAAATCTTGCGGTTCGTCTGAAATCAACCTGGCAGCGGTTGCGGAGCAACGGTTGGTGGCTGTGTAACACGTGTCAGGCGGGCCGTAACTCGCATTGCTCCGGGCCACACTCGTAGACAGAACGGAAGCACAGCTCGCGCAAAGGCGTTGCTCAGTCCATTCGCAGCAGCCTCGGCCAAACGCATTTGCGGCAGCATAGCGGCCCGTAATTTCGATTGAAAGACTGGAGCGGTCTCCCCGCCAAGATAGGCTGCTACAGCACTGCGGGCAGTGTGTAGAGCGATGGATATGCCATCGCCGGTGAACGACGGAATAACGGCAGCCTGGTCGCCAATGCAGTAGAGGCCGTCTTCGGTTGTGCGGCGCATGAAGCCATAAGGAATATGCGTGACGGCGATAGGCTTGTGGAGCAACGGCTCAGCGCCGGTGAGCCGCATGGCGAGGTGAGGACAATCGTGCTGCATCTTCGCAAGCAGGCCCTCCCATCGCAGACCTGCGCGGGCGAAATAGCTTCGTTGCACCACGCAGCAAAAATTCACCATACCGTCTTCCACGGGTTGAATACCACCGTAGCCTCCGGCGTAGAGCGTCAATTCGGAGGCGTCCGCTAGATCGGCGAATTGAGACGGAGACACCCGATAGTACATCTTGAAGGCTACCCACTGTTGAGGATCTTTGGGCCGCCCGTAGCCACGCAGATCAAGCTTGCCCGTGGAGAGAAACGTTGTCGGAGCCTCGTAAGTGCTTCCGTCGTCCAACGTGGCTTGCCACTGATTTGTGCCAGTGCGGTCGAGCGAACGGACACCCACCCCGCGTTTCACCTGTACACCGGCAGCGATCGCGGCGGCGATCAAGGCAGTATCCAGGGTCTTTCTTGTAAGTGACGCGGCTGGAAAAGGCAGTGGAGCCTGCGCAGCACGTCTCGCTGCAGCCAGGCGGACGTAGTTGATTGGTACAGCACCAAGGGAGGCAACGTCGATGCCCAGCGCATGCAAGTCTTCAAGCGCCTCGCCGCTCAAAAACTCTCCACAAACCTTGTGCCGCGGAGTCAGCTCACGCTCAATCAGCGTGACGCTTCTTCCTTTACGGGCGAGCGCAATCGAAGCCGCACACCCCGCAACACCACCACCAATAATTACAATTTCTTCTTGCAAGCCTTACTCCTGGTCCATCGAACATCTGACCGCATTTCGCGAGAGTCCTGTCTCTATTCAATCTGATAGACGGGTGGTGAGCGTCGTCGAATCCCCAGTCTGTACGAATCGTCATTTTCAGGGTCATTCCTGCCAGCTATGGTGAGAGAGGATGCATGTCTCACTGAAGGCGCGAGAACGAGGTATTCGATGAAAAGAATCAACATCATTGCAGCCGTCATCTCGTGGGCCTTGCTTGGCGCTGTAGCGCACGCCGATCCGATGGTGGTCCGACGTCTTCAACGCCCGTTCCGCCAGACGATGGTGGTGCGCTCCGAGGGCGGGAGCATCCTTGCCAATGGAGAGTTTTCCCAGACCGTGGAAGGTGACATGGTCACGATGCACCTGATCTATCACTTCCTGGATGGGTCGATGGACGAAGAGACAACGACCTATCGGCAGCAAAACACATTCCAGTTGGTGCGCGACCATCATGTTCAGCAGGGTCCGTTCTTCACCAGGCCTTTCGACTTTGAGGTGGATGCCGACGCCAAGACGGCGACGAGCTGGACTACCGACAGCAACGGCGCAGTGAACATCAATACACGTGACATGAGACTGCCGCCCGATCTGGCGAACGGATTTATCGGATCCCTGCTTTTGAATGCCGCCGAGAATACGAAGGCGTTCAACACGGAGATGGTGGTGCCGTTCAACGGTGGGCGATTGGTGCGCCTTCGCGTTTCCAGGGAAAACGGACTATCCCTCGTCAGCGACGGAAAGAACCTCAAGGTAACGGTGTATCGCATCCATCCCAACCTGGGAGGATTCATAGGTGTCCTCGCCGGCCTGCTGGGACTCAAGCCGAAAGATGTGAACGTTTGGATCACGCAGGGCGATGAGCCCGTTGTGATCAGAACCATAGGTCAACTCGGTGGCTACGGCCCGGTGGTGATCGCGGATGTCAAAGAAACGAGCTTTACGAGATAGGCTCCTGCTCGCTCGAGGATGCAAATGGAGAGTTATTCACGGCGGGTTGTGAGTTCTCGCCAGTTGATGCCTAAATCAACCAGGACGATCGAGGCGAGAGTGAAGGCGATCACACCGACTGCCGCAAGAACGTCGCCCAGATGGCTCCAATAGGCCGGTACTAGATTGAGTACACGGCTGGAAACAAACGTAAATGTGACCGCGTAAGAGCGAGCCATCCATTGACGATGAACCGCGATTTGACGGTTCCGTGCTGTGATGAAAGCGGCGGTCGTACATACCATCCAGGCCGCGGCCTGCATCGACGTTCCGGGAAAACCGGGTCGTCCTGCCGCGAGAGCGATCCCGGTGAACGAGCCAACAAAAACACTTACGACGTAGAGCCGGCCAAGGACACGATGGAGTTGCATGTGCCTCTGCCGGAACCGGGTGGAGAACTGGAACGGGCCAGCCAGGAGGGCGAAAGTTCCACTCAGCGTATGAGGGATAAGCAGGTGCCGGTCATGAATGACCTGCAGCCTGTAAGCGTGATACATCGGGTAGTCAACGGCGAGAAACACCTCCGACGTGATGAATACAAACAGCGTAGTAACGCCGAGGGCGATCCAGAGAGTGGCTTTGAACCCAGAACCAGCTGGCTTAACGGCTGACATAGCGGAAGTTGGATTCATTTCCATCGCCCCACACACAGCCTTCCGGGGCGCCACTTCTCAATTGTTGCGCTTGCCTCCGGAATTCGGGCCTGATTGAGAAGACTGCGCCAATCTTCGGTTCGGAAGGCACGCCGGAAGGATACCGGGCCGTCATGCCGCACGATGGGGTGCCAGCGCACCCAGCCGAACATCCGATAGCTCCACTCCGACCGTTCGAGATCGTTGATAAACCATCCCATACGGGATGTTGCTTCCATCCACTGAACCAGCCGGACGATCTGCTCATCCTCCAGGTGATGGGCCATCAGCGAGCTAACGATGATGTCGACGGGCTCTTGCGGTTGATACTCCATCGCATTACCAGTAATCCATCTGATAGACGACTCTCGCGGGGTGAGTTCGATCGCTGCACGAGTCGCAAGAGGGTTCATATCTATACCGGTCAGGCGTACTGCAATGTTATGCCGTTCCGCCCAAACTGCGATTCGCCGCAACAGGTCACCCCCGCCGCTACCTACATCGACAATGTGTATAGGCTGAAGCCGGCGCGGCGCCCTTTCCAGCCAGGCCAATGTCGGACGATAGCCTAAAAGCCAGCGGTTGATCTTTCCCAGGCTGAGCAGGCAAGCCCGGAAGTCTTCATAACTGCAGTCGCCATCCATCCATTCCGGAAGCTCTTTCGGAGGAACGCGGCGGCTGAAATCGATCCTGGAGCTAGACGGCATGAAAACGCATCGTCTCCGCTGTTAATCCTGGCCCAAAGGACATCGCACATCCGCGTTGTCCCGGTCGTGCCTGTTCCATGATGGCTTTCAGCACAAACATTACGGTTGCTGACGACATGTTGCCAAAGTTCGAGAGCACCTCGCGCGAAGCGGCCAATGCCTCTCGCGGCAACTCGAGTCCTTTCTCCACCGCATCCAGGACAGACCTCCCTCCGGGATGCACCGCCCAGAGGTCGATATGGTCCCGGTTTTTCATGAGTTCGCCTCCATGAAGCGCTTGACTCAACTCGCCCGGCACCTGGCCTGAGAGCAGCATGTCAAAACCGAGCCCACGCACTTTCCACGTGATTAGCCGACGCGTCTCCGGCACCATGATCGCTTCGAAGCTATCCAGGGCCAGCCCCTGCTCTTGAGCCGTGATCAGGCTTGCCGCCGCGCCATCGGCAAAGACGAGGAAGGAAAGCACCTGTTCCAAATCCTGCGTTTCCTGGAAGTGCAGAGTGCAAAGCTCCAGGTTCAGCATCAGTACGCTTGCCTTGGGCTCTGAGCGCACAATATGCCGCGCCAGCTTTAATCCATTGATTGCGGCATAGCAGCCCATGAAACCGACCATCGTGCGCTCCACTTTGGGAGAGAGGCTGAGATGATCCACGATCTCAAAATCCAGGCCGGGCGCATACAGCCCGGTGCAACACGTAACGATGACATGCGAGATGCTGTTACGCTCGTGTTCGCTGAGAGCAAGCCTGTCGATCGTCTTTCGCATCAGCACCGGAGCGCACTCTTCGAACAACTCCATGCGATGCGTTGTGCCGGGAAAATTGCCTAACCGATAGAATTCGTTCGCGTCATGGGACTGGAAGCGAGTAGGACGTTTCACCGGATCAAGAAACGAATAGCGATGCGCGATCTCAGCTCGGCTCACCATGCGACGGAAAACCGCGCGAAGCCTCGAGTCCGTCAACATCTCTTCAGCAAAGGTGACGAATACCTGGTGAACATCGTGCTCCGGCGCTGCCGTCGCGATACGGTTTATGTATGCGGTTGTCATGCTAAAAGGGCCCTCATTCGGAATGGTTTCGATCTTTCTTTGTCCCTGCTATCAGAAGGCATCTGGTCCGGCCACAAACTTCACTCATCCGTTGGCGGAGGCTGCTCTGAGATCGCGAACGAAGACATCTCTTTGCTGAGACGGGTCCCTTATTCCTTTGATAGCACTTTGCGCCGGGGAGGCAGGATGACGATTCGTTCAGGATTGTGCTGGGACGAGACTTGGCATCTCCGCCGGTGTGCTACGTTACGAATCAGTAAGCCTGAGAATATATCGCACCGGGTGCATCTCGGTGCCTGAAAGATCGGTAGATCGAGATGACGCTCGCGACTCGCCTTAAAGCCTTCCGCCTGACGCACAACTACCTTGGTGTGTTTTTTGCGCCGACTATCCTCTTTTTCTCCATCACTGGCGGTCTTCAAATGTTCGGTTTACACGAGACCAGCCGTGGGAGCTCCTATACTCCGCCGGCCCTCCTTGTTCACCTGTCGCAACTCCACAAGAAGGGTACCCTTTACCTTCCCCCATCCAAGACAGCAAAGACGGCCGCCCCCAAGCCGGATTCCGCCAAACCCAATATTCCAAAGGCCACTGAGGCGCCGACATCGATGCCGGCGCCTCCGAACCCTCTTCCGATGAAAATATTCTTCGCCGCGGCGGCGCTGGCGCTCGTGTTGTCTACCTGCACCGGACTGTTCATGGCCTGGGTGTACGCACGGAGGAAAATTCTAGTGGCTGGAGTGTTTGCGGCAGGCATCATCTGTCCGCTCGTAGCGCTGCTTCTCTAAGCGTCATCGTCCCCGTGCCCACTCTCTCCGCCAGACCCTCAACGAATTCACCTTGATCAATCCGAGATTGGCGCAATCGTTGTTTGTTCGTATCAACGACGATGCGCCCAATCGGATAGCTCAGCTGCTCTCTGTACATCAAGGCCAGTAAACCTGGGCTGCGATACCGTGTGCAGTTCCGTCGAGTGCTGTCTTTCGAACATGTTCACTCTCCCTCTTTCTACTCGTTGGCAACCATTGGCACGTGAGACTTAGCGGCGGCCGCGCAGAATCCTCAGCGCCTGGCAGCAGCGAGTTTCTTTAGCGCTGAGGATGTAATTTCCCGGAATGCATCGCAAGTGCCTGAAACACGCGATGCAAGAAGCGCGCCGTGAACGACTGCCATGAAGGCATCCGCCTCGACGCTGAATGAATCCTGGACGCGGATCTTACCGTTCTTCACTCCTGCCTCCAGGGTTTTCCTGATCCACTGCTTGAGACTTGCGAAATGCAGCTTGAGTTCAGCTGCTACTTCAGCTGGAAGCCCCGGCAATTCGGCTGCCAAGAGAGCCGCAACACAGAATGGCTGTGTCCCGTCTGCAAGACACCCTTCCCAATACTTCACATAAGCACCCAGGCGTTTGAGAGGGTCCTGAATATTCTTATCGATCGCCTGAGTGCCACCGATCAGGCCCTCACGGTGTTTTCTAAGAACCGCAACAGCCAACTCCGCCTTTGTTGGGAAGTGATGATGGATACTGGGCTTACGGATACTCACTCGTTCAGCGATATCGGCGTAGCTGAAACCCGCATATCCTAACTCGGCCATCAATGAATGAGCGGCGGCGAGAATTCGATCTGCTGTATCGTTTTGCATTATGCCTCGCAGTCTACCAAGTGATAGGCGCCGGAGCAAACTGCGGCTTTCCGCGCTATGAAGTAGAGATGTCCGTTCAGTTGATCGACGCTCGGACGATCCGTTCCAGACTCATTCCCTCCTCGCATATCAAAACCGCCGCCCGTCGGCCGAGGATTAGAAGTTACGCAGGGAGTATGGGCGACGGGTGTCGCAGTTGGAAAGCCGTGAAGGAACCACTACAACCGCAATCCACTATCAACTGCGATAACCAGATACCGTTATTGCCTTCGCTCTAAGCAGATGCTTGGCGCAGAAGACCACCGAAGCTCGCTACGTCACTGGTGAAGTGCTTCACGTAGACGGCGGCCTGCACGCAGATAAATGGTAATGGCTACCTCTATCGACGCTCAATGCGCTGGCCGCTGCGCGAGCACATCTCGGATCTCTGGACGCCATCGGCAAGGTGCTCAAGACCGGCGTCTACGTTGTAGCTACCGAGAATCTCACCAGGCAGTTCCCGAAGATCGCTGATGGGCTTCCGAATTGCTTCATGATGTTTCCGGCGAGGCTGGGCTTTCTGTTAGAAGGGTTATGGGGCTGACGAATATTCCAGTAGGAGTGCCCGCCATGGTGGAGCTACTCCTTGAAGTTAGGCAGGGGCTGCAAGCTAAGGGGCCTCTGAATGAATTCAGCAGCGGGAAGGTAGTGATATGCAGAACGAGAACAAACCCTCTTGGCGGAAAAATCGCGTAACGGCTGAGTTGGATATTGAATACCCCATCATTCAGGGCGCTTTGGGAGGATTCTCTTCCGAGCGCCTTACTTCAGCGGTTTCGAACTTTGGCGCGCTTGGGACATTTGGAGCTTACAGCAAAGATCCGGAAGGGATCAGGCAATCCATCGCGCAGATCCGCTCATTGACATCGAGGCCGTTTGCAGTAAACCTCTGGGTGTCTATGGAAGACGAGGCGGCCTTCCGGTCGAGCGAACTGGAGTTTCAAAGAAGCCTGTCTCACATCGAAAATGAACTAAGGGCTCTCTCCGCGCAGCCTCCTAAGTTCGAGCCTTATCACCCTGCCAATTTTGAGGATCAGGTCAGCGTGTTGATCGAAGCACGCGTCCCGGCTTTCAGCTTTATCTTCGGAATACCTCGTCGTGAAGTGCTTGACGAGTTCCGCCGAATTGGCACTACCATCATCGGTACAGCCACTACCGTAGCCGAGGCGAAAGCTCTCGAAGACGCCGGAGTCCACATTGTGGTCGCGTCTGGATTCGAGGCAGGGGGTCATCGCGGTTCCTTCCTGCGAGAAGCTGAAGAATCTCTGACGGGGACTTTTTCTCTGGTTCCTCAAGTTGCCGACGCAATCTCACTGCCGCTCGTTGCAGCCGGCGGGGTCGCCGACGCGCGAGGTGTGCGTGCAGCGTTTGCTCTTGGCGCTGAAGCCGTGCAGATGGGCACGGCATTCCTGGCTTGTGAAGGTTCAGGTGCCACTGACACACATCGTTCAATCATTCTGAACGGAGAAGCTTCCCTAACAGGACTTACCCGCGGCTTTACCGGCAGGCTCGCGCGAGGCGTACGAAATCGCATGATGGAAATGTGGAACTCCGCCTCTGAAGACATTCTGCCGTATCCTCTTCAACGACAAATGGTCCGAGCGCTCTCGATTCCAGCGCAGGCGGCCGGAAGAAGCGACCTGATTCCGCTATGGGCAGGCCAGAGCGCAAGCCTCACTCGTCATTCAGATGCCACGGAGTTCTTGAAATCTCTTGTCTCCGAAATAGAACGGGAAACGAAGCTCATCTTTTAGCAGGAGGAGGTTCTGCGAACGACGAAGAAGAAGCAACGGCAATTGAAAAGATGTGGCAAGAAGCAAGATCGACGCCGGTCCCTCTGTGGTTTAGAGAATAGATCGATGCCAGCCCTGGCAGTCACTTCTTCCCTGAAACGGCGGCTTTCCTGGCCCGGAAAGCCGCAACTCTTGCCCGGGTGCCGCACGTCTCAGCGTTACACCAACGACGCTTGTGGCTCTTTGTCTGATCCAGAAACCAGAGAACACAAACATCCCCTTCGCACTGACGAATGAGATCAAAGTTTCCATTCGCGAGAAGCTCCGCAATCTCTTCAGTGACAGGTGCAAGAAACTCAATCGGATTGGTTGCGTGGTAGCTGCGGACAATCTGTAGATTGTCTTTGACCTGATTGAGGCTTAAATGGCTGGTAGAAAGCGCAAGAAGGCGATTGAGTTCCCTTGGCACAATGCGCTTGCCAGCCTTCTTCAACTGAACCGCTTCAAGCATTACGTCACGCAGATGCCTCGCGGCAAAAAGCAGAGCGCCTTCCTTTAGCGGCTTATCAAGGGCCGGTTCAGATACCCTCATGCTCTTCATCCAGGCTCTCACGTCCGAGTCTGTTTGAAGTGTCTCCGCCAGAACCCCGTCCTGCATCCGGGAAGTGTTCAGGAAATTGATCGCAATGTGACCGCCCAGGTGATCGACATCGCTCGCAACGCGCGCTCTACTTCCATTGGCAGCTTTTTTCATACTCTCACTCTATGCATTCGATGGGATAGGCGAAACCACGCAAATCGGGAGCCGCGACAGTGAAGTCCTCCGTGAGGCGTGTAATGGGTTTATACCAGTAACAGTGATTCCTGGCGTGCCATGGAGCAGAAGTGGCGGTTCCCTTTTTCCGGCGGCTACATAGTGTATTCGGATGCAGCTCACATAAGCCCGGCCGTGTGTCACCGCGACACCTTGGTGGTCACAAATTTCTGCCATATTTAACTCCAAGCGCAAAAACAGGCGATATAGACAATGTAATGTCCATAATAATCAATAACCGTTACGACTATGATGCTGCCTCGAGGTGAGCGATTCACTAATCTCTGGCGGAGTCGAGCTTTGTCAGGCGACAAAAGCACATCATGTTGGTAGCGACCCCAATGTCGATCTTTACGACCCCGATCTGTGAACTGACGAGCATCGTTTCTTAAATGCATATTTTTTTACGCTTTTGCGTAACCTTTGCACGACCATTGACTCTCAATGCTGTCCACAGTTCAGGTCCTCATTGCAACTGTTCGTTTGTAGCAGGATGCGGGAGCGGCACGTCTGGATGTGGCGCAGAGGAGATTGATCATGTTAAAGCTAGGTCGTAGCATCCTTGCGGTTGCGCTCAGTGTCGGCGCATTCGTACCGACGATGTATGGCGCAGTTGACGCCCCCAACACTGCCACCGTCTACGTAATGACCAATTCTGCAGAACATAATGAAGTCGTGGCCTATTCCCGTGAGTATGATGGCCGCTTTTCCGAGAGACACCGATACAGCACGAACGGGCGCGGCAGCGGTGGGACAAACGATCCTCTGCAGTCGCAGGGTTCGCTCACCTTCAGCAGCGATCATCATCTCCTCTTTGCAGTGAACGCAGGGAGCGGTACGCTGACAAGCTTCCTGGTTGGACCGAGAGGGCAGCTCCTGCTCGTTGACACTGTACCTTCAGGTGGCAGTGAACCGCTTGCCGTTGCATCATGGCAGAACCGGGTTTATGTGCTCAACGGCGCGGCCGCAGGTACCGTCGTCGGATTCGTTGCGGACCCGGTTGGGCGACTCCGGCAGGTTCCGGATGCTACAGCCTTCCTCAGTGCAACATCAGCTGGCGGCTCTTCCATCTCGATTGCTCCAAACGGCAGGTTTCTTGTTGTCACAGAGCGTTTGACGAACAACTTCGACAGCTTCGCGATCCAACCGGATGGAAAACTTGGTCCGATCCAGACAGCGGCAAGCCCTGTACCTGGCATCTTCTCTGGACGCTTCGATCTGTCGGGCCGATTGATCCTCTCCTCGACTGGCCCTGCCGGCAGTACTGACTCGACAATCTCCTCCTTCTCCCTCAGTAGCAACGGAACATTGATCCCGGTGACACAGAGCTTGCAGACCTTCGGCAGTGCGAATTGCTGGAACGCGATCACGCCCAACGGCAAGTTCGCTTATGTTTCAAACGCTGGCTCATCCACAATCTCCGGCTTCACGATTGGCGCTAAAGGCACACTGCAGCCAATTGGTTCCACGATCGTAGCCACGCAGCCTGAAGGCTCTACTAACCTCGACATCACGATTAGCGGAGACGGCACCAGCCTGTACGCCCTTAATTCGATGGTAGGTACTATCGGGGTCTTCAAGATCAACGCTGATGGGACATTGACACCCGAAGGCGATATCGAGGGACTCCCCAAGAACGTCGGTTTCAACGGTATCGCAGCCTACTAGTCTTTTAAAAAGCTACACTTCGCTTCTTCAAATGAGCTTGAGGCAAAAAGGCAGGGATGACGTTGGACCGAACGTCATCCCTGCCTTTATTTATCCTTAGCGCGGCGAAGTCTATCGCACTGAGAGCTACTTCAATCCTGCCTCCGCAACCGACCAAATCAGCGGCTTCTGATCGATCGTCGTTTCGACAAACTCCCATAAACTCTCGATACACGGTTTTCAAACCAGCGTAGCGCCGTAATCGCGTATCGCAAACGCAATGCCATGTACTTCGGGCTACGCTCTACAAAAGATGCTAAGGCTGGAAAGCGACCGGAGGGGGACCCGCTTCCCGATAGGGTTCGTACCAGTTGTGCTGTTTCGACCACTTCGTTGTGTACTTCTTATTCTGTGGACCGGTGGGCAGGCTGTCTTCTGAGCGAATCACCCACATCAGCAGTTCGGCCATCAAGGCCGCCTGCTCTTTCGCATGTTCTGGCTTGTTGAAGAGGTTGTTCAATTCACATGGGTCGCTGTGCAGATTGAAGAGTTCGCCATAACCCATCATGTCGTAAACGAGCTTCCAATCGCCCATGCGCACCATCTTTTGATTACCGCTCAGCGTAACCTTATTGAGCTCGTCGAACGACGCACCGTGAGGGTCCTCACCTGTGGAGTAAGGTACGTTGTCCGCATTTGTGTAGTAGAGGCCGCCCAGGCCGACGCTACTGTAAATACTGCGGAATTCTTCAGCGGGATAGGACTGTCCGGTGAGAAGAGGCCATAGGCTTCTTCCCTGCACCCCATGCGGAATTTCGGCTCCCATGACCTCGCACATCGTTGGCATGAGATCGGCCATCGACGTGAATACCCGTTGCACCTCGGCGCTGTGCTTAATGCCGCCGCCAAACCATATCTGAGGCGTGTGGGTTACAGTCTCCCTCAGGTCGAGTCCCTTGTGCCCTAATCCAAAGTTCATCAGGGCATCGCCGTGATCTGAGGTGAAGACTACGACCGTGTTCTTCATGAGGTCTTTGGCTTCGAGATGTTCGACTAGCCGCTTGACCTGGTCGTCGATGAGCCGCAGCATCCCCATGTAGTTCGAAAGATAGCGCCGCCATAAGCGCTCGGTCTGAGGGGACGCGTCCTGCTGCATGCGGTATTCCCACTGCATACGGAATCCCACTTCAGGCAGCTTCTCCGGCCCGGCGCAGCGCCCCGGGATCGACTCCGGAGGAAACATATTCCAGTAAGGTGTGGGTACCTGCTCGGGATTGTGTGGTTCGGGCACGCTCACCTGAACCAAGAACGGTTGAGAACCTGCGCCGTCGATAAACGTCATGGCATCTGAAACGATGCGGTAGGGCAACTGGGTTTCGAGCGGAAACGGTGTTGGCTTGTCGACTACGTTGAAATGAGCATCGGTAAGGTATTGATCGAATTCCGCATTCTTAGAGCCGGGTTCATGCGGTCCGCCGGTGTGTGTGTACTCACGCCAGACGTCTACGTTTTCTTTCTTCAGATAGGTATGGTTCTTACCGCAAAGCGCCGTTTTGTAACCCTGCTCATGCGCAACCTGATAGATATCCTTTTCGAAGTACGCCTCGCCCGCCATGAGATTGTTCCGCACATGATGCGCGTTCGTCCAACGGCCGGTGAGCATCGATACTCGACTTGGCACACAAAGCGGCGCGGTGCAATAGTTGCGCTCAAAACCGACGCCCTCTGACTGCAGGCGGTCAAGGGTTGGACTCGTATCGAGCGGATATCCCGTGCCCTTGCTAAGGCCGTAAGTGCGCTGATCGGCAATGAAGATGATGATATTCGGGCGGGATGATGCGGTTGTATCCTGACCAAATAGTCGCAGGCTTCCATTGGCAGCTGCGCATGCCATCGCTCCCAGCTTTATAAAATTTCGCCGTTCCAAGTGTCGCCTCCCAGGCTCAGGTTCTCGAAAAAATTTACAGACACGCACGTTAATGAATCAACGTGCGTGTCTGTCGGAGGAAGAACATTGCTGCACTTTTTAAAAATTGAGCTTGGCTCCCAGCTGTAACACGCGGGGGGTTCCAGTGCCTGTAACCACTCCGAAGTTGCTTTGTCCAAACACCGTAGCTACCGACGTGAAATTCGTGTGGTTAAACGAATTGTAGGATTCGGCCCGGAACTGCAGATTCACGGACTCCTTGAACTTCACAGTTCGATATAGACTCAGATCCCAGTTCTCGTATCCAGGACCGAGAATGCTGTCGGGCCGGGAATCGCCACCGCGGCCAGCCGGAGCAAACTGATAGTCTGCTTTGTTAAACCATCCGCTGAAGGTGTGTGGGGCATTCTTGTTCGGATTTGAGATCTGGTCAGGCCGTCCCGTCGCTGGTCCTACCAGCAAGCCGACGCCGGCGGGATCGACCGCAGTCGTCGTCGGTGTCAGATACTCTCCCGAGCCATAGGAAACGATGCCGCTGAACTCAAATCCACCTGCGACATGTCCGATCACTCCATGCTGTGTGCGGAAGAACGGCAGCGGGTAAACGAAGCTGGCATTAAAGACATTCGTGCGATCCAGATCGGTATGGCTGTACTCTGCAGCGAGGTCCGAAGTGATTTGCGGCACCCGCGCATTCGACAGCGCTTTCGACCATGTGTAGCTCGCTGTCACGACACCGCCACCGTGGAACGGCTTCTTCATCGAAATCTGCAGACTGTTGTAGTTCGACGAGAAGATGTTCGATTGCGTCGATATGGCACTGTAGCCGAGATAGGGGCGAATCTGGTTCAGGTAGGGAGTGTTAGCGGCGGTCACTTTATTACCTGGAATGATGCCATCCGCCAGGTACGCACCTGGTGCGGCCTGGTTCACGTCGATATTTCCGGACAGATGTACGCCGTGATTGCCATAGTAGCCGATATCAAGCACGACGTCGCTTGGCAGTTGCTGCTGAATGTCCAGGCTGTATTGCTCGGAATACGGCTGCGAATCGTGCACCTGCAGTGCCTGCAGGATATTCGGGGAAGCACTGAACTGCGGTACGCCGTTGCCGGGATCGGCAAACGACGGCGTCGAGATGGTCGCATTCTGAATGTTCGGATAGTTCTGAGCTTGCGCGAACTTATATTGGTTGCCGGTGATCGAAATATAGTAGAGGCCAAAACCACCGCGCAGCGCGGTCTTCCCATTGCCAAAGACGTCGTAGCTGAGACCCACACGCGGTGCGAAGTTCTTATTAGGGGTTGTCTGAACGTCAGAACCGAACGGCGAGTTCTGATCGCTGACAATGATGCCGTTCAACGGACTATAGCTCGGATTCGGCGCCTTGCCGCCCGCACAGGGCGCTTTCGTGCAGATCACGCCGGCACTGTTAAGGGTGGGGGCCAGAGCCGCGCTGTAAGTCGCCGGATCAAAGTTCAGGATTGGCAGCTGGGTAGATTGCCCTTCCAGGGTTGCGCTCGTGCCACTGGCAAAGTACGTGTAGCGGATACCTAGATTCAATGTCAGCTTTGGAGAAACGTGAACATCATCCTCCGCATACCCTTCGTAGATATCCGTACGGTAAGCAGGCGCCGCATCGATGTTTGCTTGAGTAAAGGTCGCGGGAGCACCCTGCAGGAAGTTATCGAATGCCTGCACGAACTGGGATGCGCCAGCGAGCTGTCCGCCTGGACCATTGCCGCTTGAGAACGAGAAAGCACCCGCGTTTCCAAATCCAGTCGTGCTGCCACCGGTCATCAACTCGACGTTCACTCCGAACTTAAGCGTGTTGCGGCCGATGGCGTTCGTGCTGTTGGCAAATATCTGATGCAATGGCGTCCGCTCGTTGTAGGGAGAATAGACCGCATAGGTTCCGCCGTTAATATTCAGGTGGGGAACCTGCCCGATCGTCACCGGATATGGAAGCGTAACGTGGATGTCCGGCGAATTTGACTGCAGCATCGATCCTATCGCCTTTGCTGTGACCCAGTTCGAACGCGTGGCATACCCTCCCTCAATGATGTGATTAGGCGTAATGATGTACGTCACATGTCCGAGCCAGTTGGTGGAGCCATTCGTCATATTCGACGTCGCTACGCCCGGCAATGCCGTTGGAACCTGGAAGCCGTTTGGAACAACCAGGTTGAAGGGATCATCAAGATAACGGAAAAACGCGCTCAAGCGATCGTTGAACTGATGATCGATGCGGATAAGCGTCTGCGTCTCGTTATTGGTTCCGATAGCCTGGGTGATGATGCCCTGCGGGTCAGCCGGATTATTAGGAACCGGCAGCTTGTTAATGATGTCGGTCAGATATTCCTGGGCAATCGGGTTGATGTTCGTGACAGTTGTGTTGCCGAGAAAGCCCTGGCGCTGCAGCGCTGTAGGAACATTCGAAGGCGTTTGCTGCACAGAGTTCTCCGAACGCAGGAACTCCTGGCCGAAGAAGAAAAAAGTCTTTGCGGAATTACGCTTGCTGTGACCCGGAATCCAGACCGGGCCACCGACGTAGTAACCAAAGTCCGCATAGCGCGAAAGGCCACGGGGAATGCCGGCGACGTTGTTCAGAAATGTGTTGGCGTTCATCTCCTGGCTGCGAAAGAAACCGAACGCTCCACCGTGGAGATCCGTTGTGCCGGACTTTGTCTGCACGCTGACGAAACCCGCTCCCGCGCCACCGAATTCAGCCGTATAACTGGCCCGCTGCAGATTGATTTCCTGTATGAAGTCCACGCCAGGAAATGCCACCGGCTGCTGGCCGGCTCGCTTCAGCGTGTCTGCGCCGTCGAGGTAATACGCATTCGCAGCCGTTCCATTTCCATTGAAAGAAAATGTCTGGGTGTTCACCTGACCGCTGGTGTTAATGTTCCCGCGATCATCCGGCCCAGGAACATTGCTGCTGATGCCCGGCTGGATGTACAGCAACTGCATGTAATTGCGGCTGGACAGGGAGAGCCCTGTCACCTGCTCTTTTTCGATAAGGGTGCTGGAAGCCGCGGTATCGACTTGCGGCGCCACCTGATCGGCCGACACATTGACGGATTCGGTTACAGAGCCCACCGCCATCGTCACCGGCACTACAGACGGCGTGCCCACGTGAACCGCGATGGCGGTGACTCTTGTAGATTCGAACCCCTGCGCCGAAACCTCCACCGCGTAGTTACCGACGTTCAGAAGTGGCGCCGTAAACTGTCCGAGCGCGTCGGTCTGCACTGTGCGCGCGACCAGTTTCTGATCGGTGTTGGTAATGACAACGGTTGCGCCAGACACTGCGGCGCCACTTGAATCGTGGACTGTTCCATCCAGCTCACCGGTCAGCACCTGGGCATGTAGCGAAGCTGACGATACGAGAACTACGAATCCAATCACTGTGACGATTGAGGGCAATAGCACGATACGGACACTGGCAAAGAAGCGGCTAAACATCATGACTCCAAACTTCGCTCAAAAGCGTAAATGTTAACTACGGAACAGGAAGTGAGTTTTTCAACCGGATTAGATTCGAAACAGAAACCAGGCATTATGAATGCGGCGGTTGCCGTCGCTTCTGCTTCCAATTTCGAAATGTAATCGATTACACAAGTACCCCAAAATCGCACCTTCTTATGACAGCAAGGCTAATAATCCCCGCTAATCTCTATGAGCTGCTATACAGGACGCTCACTGGGGTTCTGGCTGTTGTTGTATTCGGATCGATTGGCAATCGGCTTTTTTCTTCTTGAGAAGATCACCTTTAGCGCACCCGAAATTCTTTGTTTATTTCGTCGCGGCATTTTACGCAATCCGAAATGACCACTGTCAAGGAAATTGTTTACATGCGCGGATTCTGCGCATTTTTGGCAACTGGCGCTTCCACAGGCTGTGATTTGCGAAGTATCCGATGCTCTGCGATTGGACCGGTGCGTTGATTTATGCCACCCGATTCTCGGTTTCTGCCTCCAGGTTTTACTGGAAAGGGTCCCTGTTGCGACTCGAGGAGCAGCAGCAACAGGTTTCATCGCACCTCAAAGAGGAAGAGTAATCGATTGCCCACAATGATTGCCGGATGTGTAGTATCAGAACCGGAGTGGAGTGAATGAACTTAAGAAGTAGAACAAAGGCGACCTGCGGATCGATTCTATTGGCGCTTGCCTTCACCGTGCATGCGCAGGTAGCCAACGGGCGTGTCGTGATTGGCGCAAACGTCAATGAGCGATTTCATTGGGCTACCCCCGAAATCCTAGATCAGACACACACAACCTGGATACGCGGCTTCATACCTGCCTCCGAGTTCATAAGCGGACAGCGATCCTACGCGACAGATAATGGGCTGCTCTCACTCAGGAGAGCAGCCGACTCGGGACATAAGATCCTGTTGTCTATCAAATGGGACTCTACAGGAAGAGGCGGCTTCGGCCGGATCCCCGCAGCCGGCTCGAAAGAAGAGGCGGATGCATTCACCTTCGTGGATAAGCTGCTCGATGCGACTGCTGGAAAGGTTTCAGCACTCGTTCTGATCAATGAACTGACTATCGATACTTTGCCTGCCGATCGTACTCCCGATGCAGACGGGCATATTCCAGTAATCGCTTTTTTGCAGCGTCTCGCGGAGCACGTCAGTGCGGAACGCCGCACGGCTGCTGGTGGCGGCACGCTGCAGCTTTTTGCGGGCGGAATGACCCGGCTCGATAAGCAGGAGAATCGCGATTCACCGCTAGTGAAGGCAATGATTGCCTGGATCAACTCAGACCCCAGGATCGCGGGCGCCGACTACCACATCCATCAGCCAGACATGTCCACAACGCAGTCCGCAGTGGAGTTCATGCATCATGCCGTCCCGGACAAGCTTTTGATCGTGACATAGATGTCGCTGATTTGGAAATGGCAGGCGCACCTGGGCGATGCTGTCGATAGTAGCGACGCCGGGAAAGCCTTTGTCAAAGCACACAACATCCCTGAGGGCACGACCGTCGCTCAGTTTCTGGAGGCGGCCTTCCAGAATCCTGTATCCGAAGCCGAATGGAAGGGCTTTCTTGCCTCTCAACCATGGTTCGAGGGCCACTATCTGGCCAACATCGCGCCCATGCTGGAGGCGAACGGAGTCAAGCTTGCAACGTATGCTTTGACCTGGAACCCGTCACCAGAATCAGCCACGCGGCCTGCGATCACAAACCGCACTGTGCCATGGTTTCTTAACCAACTGCTCGTGCCCGGGATGGCATACTCCCCAGACAAGAGCCGGTTGCCTGAAAACTACGAACTGTTTGACGACTACGTGAAATTGCAGAACCGGTAGATGTTACCGGAATCGGGTGGGGCTTCCGTTGTAAGCTCCCACTCGCCGCACGCAACGGCAAAGACAGCTAATCGTCGACTCGCAACAGCCCTTGATGATAGGCACGATTCACCGCCTCCGCAGGAGCGCAGGAGTCAAGCTTTTCGAGGAGATGGTTGACGTGGCCACCCACCGCGTCCTCATTAAGGTGGAGCGCAGCCGCGATCTCCTCATTCTTCATCCCCTCTGCAAGGAACCTGAGAATAGATAGTTCAAGGTCGGTCAGTCGATCACGAGAAACCTGGTCGGCCAGCTGCTGCGCGATGTGTGGCGGGATCCAGCGCTCGCCCGCATGTACTGCCCGGACGGCGGCGATCACCTCTGTCATTGGAGAAGTTTTCAGAAGAAACGCTCGCACTCCAGCCCGTAGCGCTTTGAAGACCTCTTCGTCGGAATGAAAGTTGGTGAGCACTGCACTGCGAATCTCAGGACGACGTTCGCGGAGGAGTGAAAGAAACTCGTCACCGCTCATGACTCCCATACGCAGGTCAGTGAGCACGATATCGACCGCAAGATCATTCAATTGCTGTAAAGCATCAGCACCGCTGCCGGCGGAGCCAACTACGCTGATATCTTCCTCGCAATCGAAGATGCTTTCAATGCCACGACGCACAATCGGATGGTCGTCTACGACAAAAACCCTGATGGAGTCCACTGCTCGTCAACCTCTTCTGATCGCTGCGCTCCCTGCCGCTGGAGAAACGTGGGACAGAGCGATACCTAATAATCTACGCCCAAATCATCGTTCGAGCGTGGTATCTGGAAAGCATCTCAACTGCGCCCGGTGAAAAGCTGCATATCTCCGTTTGCCTCGGGCAGCATGTGGTAACGAGCGACTCGAAACTCCGCCCAGTACCCTGCCCACCGGGGATCGCGCTGCAACTCTGCTCCCAGCATTCGAACCATCTCATCTCGTACAGAAGCATATTCCGGATCCTGGATAAGGTTCACAGCATCGACGTCCTGTAGATCATAGAGCTGGTCGCAAGAAGAGGTCAGGTTGTAGGCATACAGAAACTCCCGGGCGTCGCTGGTGCGATGCCTGATGCCGCATGCAAAGTTGACGCCCACATGCCATCCGCCGAAGAACAACATCGGTGCACGATCCGGCAGCTTTTCACCGTGTATCGCAGGCACGAGCGAGATTCCGTCGAACATCCCCTCCGGCTCGATTCCCGCAGCCTCAAAGATGGTCTGTGACAGGTCCAGCAGGGAGACGGGCTCTTTCACGATCGTTCCCGTTCTGCCATGAGGCGGCTTCACGATGAACGGCACGCGAAGCACATCCGGATGCAGATATACCCCTTTATCCACCAAAGCCTGCCGCCCATTCATCTCACCGTGATCGCTGATAAAAACAATCATGGATTCGTCGTAGAGGTTCAGTCTGCGTAGTTCACCGAGGAACATCCCGATAGCGCGATCGACAAGCTCCATCTGCAGGGCGTAGGCCACACGGTAGTCGAGCAATGTCTGCGGATCGTAGATCCCCCAGTACTTGCGATAGACATCGATGATCTCCGGTTCGTCCGCCGCGCGAGAAAAATCCCGCTTGCGCACTTCCGTATACGACTCGGGCAGCGTCATAATCCGACGCAGTTCCTTCTCGCGCTCTTCGAAACCTGCCGGAATAGAAAACGGCTGATGAGGATCGAAGATGTCGAGTTGGAGATAGATGGGATGGTTTGAAGCGGCACCGCCGGCAACCAGCTCGCGCACAGTATCGACTGCCCGTTTCGCCAGGTAGTATGTGTAGTGCGCCTCGAATGGAAAGGGCTTGCCATCCTCCTGTTCGATCCATCCGCCCGCAGAGTTGCCGGGCGTATTTCGATCCTGCATCCGGAAAACGATCTCGCGGGAGTACTTCTGCGCCTTCACACCAAGGCTGTGCTGGTAAGCCAGGAATTCGTCGTCGTCATAGACCGGAGGCGACCAACGATCCCACGGCTGATCGTTCTCCGTGAATGCATCGAGGAACTTCTTCACGCCAACATGGGCCTTCCCTTCCTGCCTGGCAATGTACCCCGCAGCTCGCAGGTATTCAGGAAAGATGATGTCGTCGGGGCGCAGCTGTGTTTCAAGGCCTTCGGGAGCTCGCTCTCCGTTCCCCTGGATATAGCTATAACGTCCGGTGAGGTAAGAAGCCCGAGAGGGCGAACACAGGGGTACTGTACATGTTGCCTCGGAGAAAAAAGTACCTTCTCGCATTAAAGATTGAATGGCAGGCAGACGGACGTGTTTCGCAAAAGGCCGGGCGGGATGATAAAGATCCGGACTCACCATGTCTGCCGAAATGAGAAAGATGTGCGGGGCTTTTCCCTGCCCTTTGCGAAGAAACGGACCGACACCTTTGCGCGGCTGTATGTATTGCGAAGACGTGGCCGCACCCTTCGCCTCCTGCGCTCCGTTTAGAATCGGCACCAGTGCGGCACTACCGGCAAGTCCCATAAAATGGCGGCGGTTCATCGTGAAAGGCTCTCCCGCTAACCACAATACGGTAGTGTCTTACTTCAGGCAAAGGATTACATGCCGATTTAACGAAAGGAATGCTTTATGTGCGTCCGAAATTGGTTTAAAGCATAGCCCTTGACACCATAACCGGCCATGTGACAACTTGATCGCTTGAATGCAATCGTTTTCCAGCCATTAACACGAACCTGACCCACTCATCCACGTGAGAGTGAACAGGCTGTCAATCGCCGCTGCATGCTTAGGAGAAGAAGATGTTTTTACGGTTCGGTACGATTTGTTGCATCGCGGCGGTCGCCAGCACGATGGTTTTGCCTGACACTCCTGCATTCGCACAGGTGAAAGCGGACAAACCTATGCCAGACGATGTCACGGTGCATGTGGGCGCTTCAGGATCAGCTCGCGTTCCCGATGGCATCTTCGGCTCGTTTCTTGAACCGATCGGTAACAGCATCAATGGCGGCATCTCGGCTGAAATTCTCGTCAATCGCAGCCTCGAAGGCGGGCTGTGGAGTCACGTCAACCTGGAGACGATGTTTCGAGAGCAGCCTGAACTGATCGAATCGACGAACCAGACAGGCATTCCCCTGCCCTGGAGCCCGCTCAACTCCGCGGCTGGCAATCGCTATGAGCTTCATGTTGGCCATGCAGCGAACAGCTGGCAATCGCTGGAGATCATGGGACAGCCCGAGGAGCTCACCGGCATCAAGCAGAAGATCTATCTCCCTGTTCAGCGTGAGTTGGAGTACAAAGCTTCGGTTTACGCGAGCCATCTTAGCGGGCCGACGCATCTGACGTTCTCCTTACGCGACCACGAATCGGGCAAGTTGCTTGCAAAGGCAGACGTTCAGGCTTCCGCGACAGACTGGACCAAGTACTCGGCGACGCTGGTTCTGAAGCGTGAAGACGTCCAGAGATTACAAGCCTTCGACTTTGCCCTGTCGGTGGAGGGTACGGAGCGCGTCGACGTCGACCAGTTCTCGCTGATGCCGGCGGATGCAGTGGACACACTCGACCCGGATGCCGTAGCGATGATGAAGGCCATGCATGTTACCGAACTGCGATTCGGCGGTAACTTCAGCTCGTACTATCACTGGCGCGATGGCATAGGCCCGGAAGACAAGCGCGTGACAACCGAGAACATCGCGTGGGGCATACCGGAGTACAACAACTTCGGCACAGATGAATTTCTCCAGCTATGCCGGCTGATCGGAGCCATTCCTCAGTTCAATATCAACATGGGCAGTGGAACGCCGGAAGAAGCTACGGACTGGATCCACTACATCAAGGAGCACTATTCCGGACCGGTGATCTACGAGATCGGCAATGAGCTCTTCGGAAAGTGGCAGGTAGGCTATCCGACCCTTTCTGAAGTTGGTGCGCGCACGCTGGCATTCAGTAAGGCGGTACGTGCTGCAGATCCGTCGGCTACCGTCATCGCAACCGGATTCGGTCCACTGGCAGGGCCGGCCTGGAATGCCGAACAACTGAAGGCTCCGAAGGGCACCTTCGACGCCCTTTCGCTTCACTTCATCATGGGAACGAACCATCCGCAAATGCCTTCAGCCACACCCGACTTTGTCGCTTCAGCCGCTTATGCCTTGCCCTATGCCGTGGGACCTTACTTCGACCGCGTGCAGGCGCAGGTGGATGAACATCCCGAACTGCGAGGCAACGTTCATCTGGCCGTGACGGAATGGCTCTTTAACAGCAAAGGATTCGGCGAGAGGAACTTCACCAATGAGAGTCCAAGCTGGATGAATGAAGGCGGTGCAGTCATGGCCGCAGGATTTCTGAACACGCTCCTGCGTCACAGCTCCGAGGTAACAATTGCCGATATGACCGGCATCATGGAGTTCGCCGGCATCTGGAAGCGCCGCGAGCAGGTTTATGCTGTGCCTGCATACTACGTATTCCAGATGTATACGGCGGTAAAGAGTGACGAGCTTCTGCCAGTTACGACTGACTCAGGCACATATTCCGTCAGGGGCGGCGTCAAGCCGCTCGACAACGTCGACGACATTCCCTATGTGGACGTGGTTGCCACTCGCAGTCCGGACGGCAAGACGATCACTCTTCTCTGCGTGAACCGAAGCCTGGAGCGCAGCGTTCCGGCGCATTTCGATCTCGGTTCGTCACATATTGCCGGCGCTGCCAGGATGCAACAGATCTCTTCGTCTTCGCGCTATGAACGCAACGATGAAGTGGAACCGCAGCATGTGACACCTGAGCTCTCCACAGTGCGGCTCCACAAAGGCGGGACGCTTTCGCTGACGCTGCCACGAGAAAGCGTCAGTGTAATTCGAGTGCCGGTGAACTAAGTGAATCTGACAACTGCTCTTGTTCCCTGTTGCGTCCTTGGAATGCTCCGCGCTGGGGAACCACCCCTGCCTTCGCTCTAACGGAGGCGCCAAAGCACTGGGCAGGTACAGCGACGCCGCGGAAGAATATGTGGCAAGCTGATGAGTGTGGACGTGAGGAACAGAGTTCAATATGCGTTCCTGGTGCTGTGCCTGTTGTGCTCGGTGGGATGCCAGCAACAGAGCCTGCATCGACGCATTGTCATCATTCCGCGTCTCGCCATCGATGCGCGGTGGCTATCGCTGCACGTAGGCCTGCAGGAAGAAGCGAAACGTAAAGCGGTGGGGCTCTATTGGAACGGTCCTGCGATATCCGATGATGTGCAGCGTCAGATCGATCTTGCCGAGCGGGCTGTCCAAAGCAATGCGATGGGCATAATTGCTGAACCTGGCAGTTATCTCGCGATGAACAGCGTTCTGCAAGAGGCACTGAATCGGAAAATTCCTGTGGTACTTCTCAGGGAACGGCTCGGATTTAAAGCGGGGCCCGGTCTCTCCTATGTCCTTACCGATGATTCTGAGGCCGGGCGGCTCGTCGCGGAGCGCCTGCAGAAAGTCCTGCATGGCAAAGGAAAGATCCTCCTCTCCGGCCTTTGTTCCCAAGTTCCCGGCAACATTGAGCGCGCCGAGCAAATCGTTCAGCACCTGCACTTGCTCAAAGGCGAAATCGAAGTTGCGGAGACACTCTCCTGCAATGTCAGTGCCGGCTATTCCAGACAGCAGTTCGAAGAAGCGCTTCAGCGCCATCCTGACGTGGGAGCGATTGTGTCGCTGAACCCTATCGATGCGGCAAGCGCCGTAGATGTCGTTGGCAGGACGCAAAGAGAAGGCCGGGTAAAAGTCATCGCAATCGATCAGAATTCGGGCGTGTTTCGGTCCCTTCGCGACGGTCAACTCGATTCCATCCTGGTCGACGACCTGCGCTCTATGGGAAGGCAGGCGGTCGATGACATCGTGGCCGAACGTGCAGGAAAACCTCACCCCCTTGTAAGCGTAGTGAAGCCGGTGCTGGTGGACCGGGATAATCTGGACACCGAAGATATACAGCAATTGCTTCTGATGCATCGAGGTGTGCCATGAGGAAAGGCACTTATCGCCTCGTCGCAATCGCCACGGCCTCCGCGCTGTCACTGATCGCAACCTGTTGGATCTTTTTCGCGATCCATAGTCCGTCTTTACCCTATGCACCAGATTTCCATCGCGAGTTGCGTGGATGGAAGACGTACGGCGGTTCCTGGCAGCAGCGAAACGGCATGGTCATCAATGCTTCTGACGAACGCGGGGCAAAGGTGGTCGCGGGAAACTCCAAGTGGGGCGACTATCAGATAGATACCGATATGCGCCTGATGGGGCGTGTCGGCGATGCAGGGGTCATTCTACGAGTCAGCAATCCGGAGATTGGAGTTGATGCCTACCGTGGATATTACGTCGGCCTCAATTTGAGAACAGCTTCTTTACTGGCGGGCATCACGGATTACGAATGGCTCATGCGTGCGCCCGTTCCTGTTCCCGGAGGAGTGCGTCAGAACACCTGGTATCACCTGCACGTAGTCGTTGTGGGCTGCCGTCTTGCGGCCGAAGCCACCAACATGGACAACGGAAGCAGAACGGTGACGGCTCTCGATGGTGCGAATTGCATCCACACCGGTCAGGTTGGGTTGCGCTCGTTGGACACAGGCACAGAGTGGAGGAATTTCTCCGTAAGGCCTGCGACAGGCTCTGACCTTTCGCCGCTGCTTGCGCGCACCGACACTCCTCAAACGGCGCAATATCCGGCCCGCGAAGATCAATTCGCAAAGATGCACGCGTTCATGGATCGTGAACGTGCGCAGGAAGCTCCAATCAGCGGAGTTCCGGCCGTAGACACCGCTCCGCTGCGGGAACCTCAGAGTATTCATTCTCTGGCAAGCATATTAGCTTCTTCACCCGTCGTAACCGTTCGCGGAGCCGTGACATCGCTGGATCCCCTCTACGTGCAGGATGGCACAGGAGGAGTCGCCGTCGAGTTGAACCAGCCGGAGGGACTCAACCTGGGGGATGAGGTCGAGCTCACAGGAATAACGATGAGAGCAGGATCCCGCATTCGCCTGCATGCACAGACCGCCCGGATCCTCTGGGATCGATCGCTGCCCTTGCCAGCCCCTATCAGTTCCACGCAGGCAGCAAGCGGCGCATTCGATGGATCCCTGATTGAGGTCACTGGCGAAATCGATTCCATCTCCCCTCCCGAAGAAGGGCAGATCACACTGACGGCATCCGATATTTCGCAGCGATTTCGCGTTGTTCTGCCGCAGGGTCTGGACGGGACACCATCGCTCTCCCCTGGCGCCGTGATTCGCGTGATTGGCGTCTGTGCAAATAGCGATGGTACGGATGCAGTGACATCCGCGTTCACCTTGTACGCCCGTGGCTCCGAGGACCTCCTGCTTGTCAGTCCACCACCCTGGACGCGAGGCCGGCGCCTGGTCTACATCATCGCCGGCTTCATCTGCTTCATGGCAATCCTGGGATGGCTTTATCTGCAAGCGGAACGGTGGCGCTTACGCGCTGTGCTGGAAGAACGGGAACGGCTCGCGCTCGATATGCACGATACGCTCGCCCAAAGCTTCGCCGGCCTTGGCTTTCATCTGCACAGTCTGCGCCGCGGCTTCGAACAGCAGGGCCATGTTCCTCCGCGCATGATGCAGAAACTGGACGAAGCCTGCGATATGGCTACCCAATCGCACCGCGAAGCCAGTGCGCGTATCCTCGCCCTACACCCGCTGACTGTAGATAAGGGCGATATTTTGACGTTGATCCAGCGGTCGGCTCTGACCATGCTGCATGGAGCGCACCTGCCTATTCGTCTCGTGCGCAGTGGACAACCTCGCGAACTGTCCCTGGCCGTGCAGGACTCGCTCCTGCGCATCGCGCGGGAAGCAATCGCCAACGTGCTGCGTCACAGCGCCGCTACAGAGATGATGCTTTCGCTGGAATACAAGGCAAAAACAGTGGTGGTCAAGATCATCGATAATGGCGTCGGTATGCAGCTTTCGAACGGAAACATCGGCCTGGAAAGCATGCGCACCCGGGCAGCCGAGGTAGACGGCGAGGTGCACATTGCAAGCACGCAGGGCTCAGGCACAACGGTGTCCATACAACTGCCCTATGGAAAGCGAACTTCCCTGCGGGTATGGTTCCGCTTGCAATACGCTTCCCTGCTGCTGACGCGAAAGGGCTAACGTTCCTTCGCGACTCGAGGCTTCTCCGGAGCAACGCCGGTTGACTCGCGGATCACAAGCTGCGGCAGGACGGTCGACGCCATGCTCTTGGTTTTCCTGCTGCGGTCTTCGCCATTCTGCAACGCAAAGAAAGCGTGGGCAGCGATCTCCCGGCGGGAAAGATGCAGCGTCGTCAGCGCGGGCTGCACCATTTCGCTCATGGCGATATCGTCAAAACCAATCACCGACATCTCCTGCGGAATCGAGCGCTTGAGGCGGTTGGCCGTGTGAATGAAACCGATAGCGGTGAGATCGTTGGAGCAAAGTATCGCGGTAGGGGCTGAACGCATGGTAAAGAAACGCGCCGCAGCGATCTTGCCGCCTCCGAGGCGGTGATCGCCTTCGATCATCCACTCATCCCGCGTGCTGAATCCGCAGTCTTTCGCTACCTGGAGAAAGACCTCCTTGCGGCGCATAGCCGAAAAGAGCGTATTCGGTCCCGATACGAATCCTATGTCCTTATGCCCGAGCATCGAGAGATGTTCCATTGCCTCTCGATATCCGCGTTCGTAATCGACCCGGACGATGGGGAAATTTCCCTGGACCGCTGGCTGGTTCAGGAAGACGACCGGTACCTTAACGTTGCGGAGGGTATGTACTAGTTCGTCGCTCACCTCGGAGGTCAAAACGGCGATCCCGTCCACACCCCGGTCGAGAAGCCGCCGCAATCCGCTCATCAACCTCTCCGGGCTGTATCCCGTGTTCGAAAAAATGACGTCGATGCCTTGCGCAGTCGCGAGCGATTCGAAGTGCTCGATTGCATCGGGAAAAAATGGGTTTCTTACATCCGAGACAAGAAGGCCAAAAAGATTGCTCTTTCCTGATCGAAGACTTCTGGCATGGCTATTAGGGGTATAGTTCAACTCTTCGATCGCGGCACGCACCCGTGCGGCCACCTCTGCAGTTACCGGGCGCGAGCCGCTCAGGACCCTCGACACAGTGGCCGTCGATACTTTAGCCCTTCGCGCTACAGTCAACATGTCCATACGGTGCACCGATTATACTTCCTGTCCCTGCGTGACCAATTGGCTTAGCGGCCTCGTGGATTCGCAAGCCGCGTTTCTTTGACTTTCAAGCTGGTAATCGATTACATTCAAGGCGCAAAAGAGAGTGCCATCTGAGCTGCCCTCTACGAAGCTCGTGAAGTCATCGAAGCATACAGCAGATCCCAAGGGAGCGCGAAATATGAACCGCCGTGAATTTCTCAAGCAAAGCGCAGCGACCTCGATCGCCGCAGCCGCTCTTCAAACCGCTGGTGCTGAGCCGGCAACCGGGAAGAAGTTGAATGTGCTGTATGTCTTCAGCGATCAACACCGTGCGCAGTCTTTACCGGGCGAGCCCTTCAATCAGGCTGAGGCGCCGTCGCTCGATCGCTTTCGGCGCCAGAATCTCTCCATGGATAGCTGCATTTCAAACTATCCGTTGTGCGTACCGCATCGCGGCATTTTGATCAGCGGTCTATACCCGAACCAATCGCACGTGGTTGGGAATGAGAATTCACTGGAGCCAATCGTGCCGGGGCTTGGAGAAACATTTCAGAAAGCCGGTTATCACACCGGATACGTGGGCAAATGGCACCTGTTTCATGGAGAGGGCCAGTTTGTGCCGAAGGGTCCATACAGGTTCGGCTTTGAAGACTGGCACGCATGGGCGAATACGAACAAGCACTATGACGGCATCACCTTCGATCAGGAAACAGGCGAGCGGCAGATTATGCCGGGTTATCAGCCCACACGCATGACAGACCAGGCCGTCGACTTTATCAACGGCCAGAAGAATGCTGCCAAGCCCTGGTTTCTCGTCGTCAGCTGGAATCCGCCACACCCTCCCTATGATCCTCCAGCGGAGGAGCGCGACCGCTACGATGCGGCGGCGTTGAAACTTCGTCCGAATGTGCGGATGCCTATCCCTGCCGACAAAATTGTCAATCCCTGGCCAGCACTCAAGTCACTCGAAACCCTGCACCAGGCAGAGCAGGGTTACTACGGGGCAATCACTGCGATCGACAAAGAGTTTGCACGGCTTCTGAAAGCCCTCGAAGACAACGGCATGGCAGACAACACCATGGTCATTTACACATCGGACCATGGCGAAATGATGGGGTCGCATGGGCATATGGCGAAGCAGATGCCGCATGAAGAGTCTTGCCGGGTGCCGTTCTTCCTTCGTCATCCTGAAGGGAGACAGCAACACGCCTCCGACACGCTGTTTGCCTCGGTCGATATTTATCCCACGCTGTGCGGACTAGCCGGTATTCCAGTACCGAAGCACTGCTCGGGACGTGATGTCTCCACTCACATGCTCGGCAAACGCGGCTTCCAGGAGAGCGAGATGGTCTTCTTGATGAACAATCAGGGACCGGCCAATCGTCAGGAAATAGACACCCCGACCTATCGCGGGATTCGCACAAAAACTCATACCTATGCGGTGCAGCTGGATGGGCGGTGGGTGTTGTACGACAATGTCGCCGATCCCTACCAGATGAAGAATCTGGTGCAAGACCCTGCAAACAAAGACATGATCGCTAAGTTCGACGCGGCGCTCATCGCCTGGAGCAAAGAAACGGGCGACGACTTTCCGTATGAAAGCGCCCTCAAATCTTATTCGAGCTATCCCGGCAATTAGGCGTAGTGCTCACGATGTAGAGAATTTCTCGAAACCAGACAGTCCCGGAGACAAATTTGAATCGACAGAAAGCAACGCTCGTCCTTCTGGGACTGATCGGGATCTTCGCGGCCAACGCTCAGGAGACGAATCCCATCCTGCCTCATCCCGACCCCTTCATCACCAGCGGACCTGTTACCCCTGACGGGCGATATGTGCTGACGGCATCCAATAGCGAGATTACACTCTGGAGCGGCATGACGCCTGCGGCTGCCGCGGCTAACCCGCATGTCATCTACACGCCGGCGAATGGCATGACACAAACGTGGTCCCCGACTGTATGGAAGATGGACGGACACTCGTGGGTCTACTTCACTGCGCGCATGCCTGGAGAGAAGCATAAGATCTACGTACTTCGATCGGACACAAACGACGTTCTGGGTACGTACACCTTTCAGGGAGCCCTGGATACAGGAGTTCCATCCATCGATCCTTCACTCCTCGTCATCGGCAAGTCCCGTTATCTCATGTATGTTTCGGTTGGGAACGGAGAGAACGCCATCTGGATTCGGAAGCTCAAAGCACCGATGAAGTTCGGTGGAGAGGGCGCTTTGATCGCGGAACCGAGTGCTCCGTGGGAAAAGGGCGAGGGCTCGACAAAGAACTATCCAGTGAACGAAGGCCCTACGGCTCTCTACCACAATGGCAAAACCTTCATCGTTTTCTCGGCAAGCGATACGGCATCGCCGCGCTATTGCCTCGGGCTGTTGACGCTGGTAGGAAAGGATCCGCTGGTCCGTGCAAACTGGCAGAAGACTCCGCATCCAGTTTTCGAATGGGCGCCTCAAAATTCCATCTACGGTCCGGGCCGAGGGACGTTTGCAACGGCTAAGGATGGCAGCATGTGGCTGCTCTATGCAGCCAAATCCACGGACGCTCCCACCTCGGCGAACCGCGAGATACGCGCACAGCAGTTCAGATGGAACAGCGACGGGACACCGGACTTTGGAATTCCTGAAAAAGACGGACCGATCAAGCCCTGAGCAACATGAGCCAGCTTTCTACGACAGGCCGATAAGAGCATGGAGAATCCTGCAATGAAAATGAATAAGATAAAACTCTTTTTTTCGGGAATCTCCCTTCTCCCGCCGCTCTTTGGCTTTGCCTGTCTTTCTGCGCAGAGCGCCCATCGCCCTCCCGCAGTCCCTCTGGTTGCGAACGATCCCTACTTCAGCATCTGGTCGATGTCTGACCGGTTGACGGATGGGCCGACAAAACATTGGTCGGAGACTCCCCAACCCATGACCGGGTTGATTCGCATCGATGGAAAGACGATGCGATGGATGGGTGTTCGCCCGCGCCAATACTTTGCGATGCCGGAGCTCGATGCAATGAAGCAGGAGTCGCTGACGGTTACGCCACTTCACACCCGCTATGTTTTCTCCGCGGCTGGCATACGCCTTCACGTCACCTTCTTCACACCATTGTTCCCGAAAGACCTTGATGTAATGTCCCGCCCTGTCACCTATCTCTCCTGGAGCGCTGAATCAACGGACAGCAAAACCCACAAGGTGGATCTTCTGCTCGACGTCGGGCCGGAGATTGCTATTAACGATACCCAGCAGCCGGTCACGTGGGGCCGCACCCGGGTGAAAGATCTCACGCTTCTCAACGTGGGGTCGCGCGATCAAGCCATCTTGCATCAATCGGGCGATCGAATCCGTATCGATTGGGGATACTTCCATCTCGGTGTGCCTGCCAACGTCGCATCGTCCACTGCTCTGGCCTGGAGCAGCATGGCGACGTTTGCTACTCAGGGTGTTCTGCCCGATAGTGACGACCAGACCATGCCCAAGCCTGCGGACTGGCGCGTACACCCAGTCCACCTTGCAGTGCAACTTCCTCTGGGTGACGTTGGATCGTCACCGGTGGAACGCCATGTCCTGCTCGCCTACACAGATAACGGCTCGATCGAATACCTGGGACGCCGGCTCCGCGGATACTGGCAGCGCAACGGCATGAGTGAAGCAGAGATGCTCCAGCGTGCCGAGCAGGAATATCCATCCCTGGAAGAGCGCGGGGTCCAACTGGATAAGGAAATCATCGCCGAGGCGACTCAATCCGGAGGAGAAGACTACGCCTACCTCATTTCGCTGGCGTTTCGGCAGACGATTGCAGCACACAAACTCGTAGCAGATGTAGACGGCCAGCCGATGTTCTTCTCCAAGGAGAATGACAGCAACGGCTGCATCGATACCGTAGACGTCACCTATCCGTCTTCGCCGTTCTTCCTGTTCTTCAATCCGCAACTGTTACACGCACAGCTTGAGCCGATGCTTCGATACGCCGCTCTGCCACGCTGGCGCTTCCCATTCGCACCACATGATCTTGGAACCTTCCCGCTCGCAAATGGCCAGGTTTACGGAGGGGGCGAAGAAACCGAAGACAACCAGATGCCGGTTGAGGAGAGCGGCAATCTGCTGATCCTTGTCGCGGCGCTCGGACGGGCTGAGCACAACTGGGATTTTGCCCGGCACTACATGCCGCAGTTGAAGACGTGGGCCGAGTACCTGGAGAAGAACGGACTCGATCCTGCAAATCAGCTCAGCACGGATGATTTCTCCGGGCACCTCGCACGAAACTCCAATCTCTCCATTAAGGCCATCGAAGCACTGGGCGCTTTTGCAGAGATTGCGGATGCCACCGGAGACGCTTCAGCGGCGAAACATTTCCGGGAGACGGCCAAAGGGATGGCGGCACAGTGGCAAACCATGGCTCGCAGCGGGAACCATTACACGCTGGCTTTTGGAGCACAGGATACCTGGAGCCAAAAGTACAACCTTGCCTGGGATGAAGTTCTCGGCCTGCATCTCTTTCCACGAAGCGTAATCGACGACGAGTGGAAGCTCTATGCGACACAGATGAAACCGTATGGATTGCCGCTGGACAATCGTAAGACGATTACCAAACTCGACTGGCAGCTTTGGACCGCAACCCTGACCAAGGACCCCGCGCAGTTTCACGACCTCGTTCATCGTCTCGTGCTGTGGTCAGATCAATCGACGTCCCGTGTTCCGCTGACCGACTATTACGACACCGTCAGCGGCCAGCAGATACATTTCCAGGCTCGTTCCGTTGTTGGAGGACTCACGATGAAGATGCTTTCTGATGCCGGAACACTACGAGCACATTAGTCGCAGAAATATTCTCCTACGAATGCTTGTCTTAGGGCCTGAACGCAATAGCATCACTGCGCACATTCAGCCGACCTGATCCTGTCGGCTGAATGTCAGGTCATGCCTTCCCCATCGCCGGATCGGTGAAGCTTTCGCTGCCGGTTTCCTCTTTGCCCGCATAGCGTTGTTCATAGCTGTCAGCGCCAGAGACACGCACTCGCAGATCGTACCAACCAAAGCTTGGCCCCAGGTTGAGGGCGAGGTCCGAAGAACTTTGAGCTCCAACCTTAACGGTGCGAACTTTGCTGCCATAGGACAGATCTTCAACCGTCACCGTCAACGGTTGCGAGCTATCCCCGTTCACAAGCCTTAATGATGATCTTCCAGATGTACTTAGAAGGCTTATGGCCAATTTGGGATCGTTGGAGCTTCCATGAAATTCGCGGAAGAAACCATTCGGACCGTAAACGCACAGATGATAGGTTTCCGAATCGAAAAGCCTGAGCGGAAATAAATCCGTGACCTTGTCTCCGGCAGAGACGGCATAGTCCCATGCGCGTCCCGTTTCAAATGCATCCTTGCCGGCCATTTGCACTCGTCCAGGCGTATATACGCGGAACGGCGCGCCAGCCGCTCGCTTACCGAAAAGCTCACGTCCGGCTGCAAACTCGATCCTGAATGCGCGTTTGTCTTCAGTGAGGCATCCATTCGCTGTCAGCTGGTAGGGCAACGAAGATGCAGGCCTCACGCCGGCTTCCTGCCTTGGCAATCGCGAACAGCTTCGCGTTGACATGCGTGCATGATGGATCTCTTCCTGAGTCAACGGCTCCATTCCGCCAGGCATCGGCTTGAATTTCGCTGCATCGATCGATGTCAGGAATGGATTGCGCTGCACCGGCTCAGGTAAACGTGAAGTCTGCCCGTCCCATGGCCTGAACGCAGATGTTAAATCGCCGCATACGGTACGCCGCCAGGCACTAATGTTTGTTTCGCGAATGGGCTGACCCGTCTTGTGGCTCAGGAAAACTTCAGTGAATTGCAGAAGCGATGTGTGATCGAAAACCTGCGAACAAACGTATCCGCCGCGGCTCCACGGAGATGCGACCACAAGCGGAGTGCGAAATCCCAAACCGATTGGCCCCGGTTTTCCAGGCCACTCCGGCTCTTTCTGCCGGATCGCGTCCATCTGCTCCGCGGAAACATATTCGACTGAAGGATCGATTCCTGCGGAGACCTTTCCCGTATCTGTGCGGCCCGGCTGAGGTGGCACGAAGGGCGGGATGTGATCGAAATAACCATCATTCTCGTCATAGCAGAGGATGAAGATGGTCTTCTTCCAGACCTCCGGGTTGCGCGTCAAAATATCGAGCGCCTCAGAGACATACCAAGCGCCGAACCATGCTGAAGACGGATGATCGGAAAATGCCTCAGGAGCGACGATCCATGAAACAGCCGGCAGCTTTCCGTTCTGCACATCCTGACGGAACTCGTGGAACACGTCGCCTTTGGGAACTTTCATCGAATGCTCTACCCCATCCCCGCGATAAGGCAATGACGTAAGCGTGCGAAAGTCCGGATCTCCCTCGTTTGTGCTGAATGCCTTGCGATGCAGATTTTGTTCATGCTCTGGCAGTGCAGCAAAGGCAGCATCGGTCCAGTTGTCCAGATCGCGCCGCACCTTATCCAATTCCTTTCGCGTCTCCGCGACCTGCTTCTCTGTCTCTGCGCTGTGGGGCTCGCTATCAAGCTGCTTGAGTCTGGACTCTAGCGAGACTTGTTTCTCCGCAAGCCAACGCCGGTGCGAGGGAGCAAATCGCACATGGTAGTGCGTGAAATACTCCAATGGATTGTCGTCGAAATTCGACAGCCATTTGTCCTCGTCCTCGCTCAGGCCAGATGGCAGGCTCAACTCGTTCTGATAGATCCGCCAGGAAATCCCCTGCCGTTCGAGCCGGTCGGGAAAGGTCGTCCATTCGAGTGGCTTGTCGTAATCCATGTCATCGTTGCGCACGTACGCGAAAGATCCGATCGATTGCTCAGCACGCACCGTTCCCGTCCACATATGGAGCCGGTTTGGCTCAGTGGCCGTAAGCGATGAACTGAAATTCTGGTCGCATACCGTGAAGGCGTCCGCCAGCGCATAGTAAAACGGCAGGTCTTCGCGGTTGTAGTAGCCCATCGTCAACGGCAGATTTGCGTACTTAGGCTCGGAGGATGCCTTGGCGTGGATCCAGCGATCGTAGCGTCCGTCATTACGCGCTTCATCCGAGTTCTCCCATCCGTGCGGCAGAGATCCCAGCCAGGTTGCGCTGCTGTTGCGAATATCGAAACGGAATGGCGCGTGAACTGTCCCCGAGGCGCTCGCCTGCAGCCATACCGGATCGCCGCTGGGCAACGTCACCGCACGTGGATCGTTGTAGCCTCGGACCCCTCGCAGCGTTCCGTAGAGGTGATCAAAGGAGCGATTTTCCTGCATGAGAATGACGATGTGTTCCGCATCCAGATACGTTGACTGCGGTTCTGGATCGATCGACGCAGCCCGCGTTATCGCCGGCAGCAGCTGTTGGCCGAAGCCGCCCGCGGCCAGCAGGGAGGCCAGCTTCATAAAATCGCGTCGTGATTGCATGTCCCTATCCTATGTCTCAATTTGAATATGAATGGGCTCGCGCGATTGGTTCCTTTGGCGAGCCCCACAAAGACAGCAGTGAATTTTCACCCACTCGTCCTTGATCAACGGTTTGCCGGTGAAGAACTAAAAGTCCAGGCGTGCGGCGATCTGACCGGCACGGCCGCCGAGGCCCGCCGTGACAACGCCGAAACTTGCACTCGACAGGTTCAGATTGAGGTTGTTTTCATTCAGGTTCGTATGATTGGTCACGTTGGTAAAGCTTGCCTCTACACGAAGCTTGAAACGTTCGTCGACCGTGAAGACTTTCGCGAGGCCGCTGTTCAGCTGGATATATCCGGGGCCCTGCACAGTGCCGATTCCGCTGTTGCCGAAGCGGCCGATAGGAAGAGCCGGACCATAGGTGGAGACAGGTGTTCCATTCGGGTTGAAGCCAGCGCCTGTATTGCAGGCCTCACCGGGTTTCCAGGCTGACCAGCCGGGGCAGGCGAACGCCAGCGGGTTGATCCAGCCGGAGCGGCCCTGATGTTCCGGCTTCCAGTTCGTGCTCGTCACGCGATCCGGATGCTGTGAGGCATCGGTGGGAACCCAACCCGCTACAGTCGTGGCAAGTCCCGATCCTGTACCAGACGGATCGGTTTGTCCACCAGCGAAGGTGGGCGTGAGATAGGCGCCCGTCTGCCAGATAAAGATGTTGCTCAACTGCCAGCCCCCAACGAGGGCATCCACAGCATGCGGCATATTCGCACCGAACTGACGGCCACGCCCAACGGGAAGCTGGTAGATCGAAGTGGTAAGCCAGTGCAGGCGACGTGGACCTGGCGTGTTGCCGTAGTCGAGTGACTTGTCGAATACCCAGGAGGCAAAATCGCCGCCCCCGCGCTCGCCCGAGTACTGGGTGTCAGATGCTCCAGTGTTGTTGGAAAGAGCCCGGGCATAGGTGAATGTCGAATTGAATTGAAGCCCCTGCGCCATCTGATGTTGCGCTTCAATCTCCAGGGCGTGGTAGCTGGCAGTTGCCTGCGAACCGTAATTCATCAGGACGCCCCAGTTCGGGAATCTGCGCGCGCTCAACGGCTGGTTGTAAGCCGAAACCGATTTCGAAAGCGGCAAGGTGTTTTCATCCTGCTTCAAATTGAGGTGTGACGTCTGCGAGCCGTTATAAGTAGCGCGAATTCCGTAGCCACGGCCCAGATCGTGTTCGACTGTCAATGCCCATTGCGCTGTTTCCGCGTCGTGATAGTGAATGTCAATGCTGGCATTGAATTCGTTCGTACCGTAGCAGTTGGTGCAGCCGCTCGTTCCCGAGCCATAGCCGATCGCTGGCCACTCGAACAGGGGCTGGCCAGTGTCGGGATTGACGGCATTCGTATAAGCCGATGAGTTGCCCTGAACCGTTCCCGTCAGAGAATGGAAGGTCTGTCCCATGACTGTTACGTTATATAAGCCGAAGCCAGAGCGTACTACCCATTTGCCATCATCCGTCAGGCGATAGGCCAGGCCCACACGAGGCAGAATCCGGTCCTTGTCGACATAACGCAACCCCCTGGGCAAACCGGCCTCAGTATTGGAGACAACCGGCATACAAGGTGCGCCATTCACAACCGAGTCATTGGTCGTGTGAATGCCATCCGCATCGCAGGCGTTTGAGGATTGAAGAGTGCTTACTGACAGAAGGTTCGGCTGCGGGAAGGTGGGATAAATAACCCTGGCCGACTGCGGAACGCTGTAATCCATGTTGGCGTAGAAGCCATTCTTGTCGTAGAAGGCCGGGCGGTATTCGTAGCGCACGCCGTAATCTACGGACAATCTCGGTGTTACGCGCCAGTGATCCTCGGCATATACGTGATACTCCGCCGTAGTGCCGTCGATATCACCCTCGGCCGTGTCGTAGGTTGTGTTGTTCGGGACGCCAGTCAGGAAGTCGGCGAAATCGACCCCGGTAAAGGTACCGACAGCGTTGCCGGCGTTGCTGAAATAGAAGTTGCCGTAATTATCTCCGTTGGTGATGCCGGTTGCTCCGATATAGGTGTAGGAGCGAACATCCCCACCGAACTTCATGGCATGTGTCCCTTTCGTCCAGGACAGGCTCTCGTTATACGAATAGGTATTGTCGATGTCGGAATCGTTGAGTCGTCCGGATGGCGGCGAGCTGATGTTGGTGAACGAAAGGTACGGGAAGCCGTTGTACCAGAGGTCATTTAGCGCCGTAAGACCAAGTCCCTGCGTGAAGGCCATTCCATTGAACGGATTCGCATCGCCGTTGGTCCAGCGTGTAAAACCGAAAGTAAAGACATTGATCAAGTCGGGTTTGATCGTCCAGCTCAGACTCGTAACGAGATTTGAGGAATCATAAACATTCGTGCTGGGATCGAAGGTGAGGTTGTAGGCACTGGTGCTCGGAAAGTTGTAATAACTGTAGCGGCCCCACAGCAGGACTTTCTGATTTGTGCCGAAGTATTTATCACCACGCACATCAACCTGGTTGGAATGCGTCGGCTCGGGTACGTTCGCGTAGTAGTTCGCTGATTCGCCATTCACGTAGGCGCTCGTGGGAACGGTACCGCCGCCGGTCAGCGTTGCCGCGGTATTGGGATCGGGATAGAACTGCAGAAACTTCTGCGCAATGGGGCTTAAGGCATTAGCTGGAATGGTGTTGCCCCAGCTTTGACCAGTATTCGGATCGGTCAGACCGGTGTACGTGGCCGAAGGATTGGAGTAGCCGGAAAAATCACCGCGCTTCATCGCCGCCGTGGGCACAACTGCGGACATGGTCACGTCTTGAGGGAGACGGAAGCCTTCGTAATCGACAAAGAAGAAGCTCTTGTTGTGTCCGTCATACAGGTGAGGAATGACCACGGGACCGCCCAGCTTCCCGCCAAAAGTGTTAGCCACAACATGCGGCCGGATGGTGGATCCAAAAGTATTGGCGTTCATGCCGGAGTTCTGGTGATAGATCCATCCGGAACCATGCAGCGTATTCGCGCCTGCCTTACTGGTGACCGATACCTGAGCAGGGTCGCCAAATTCCGCCGGCGCCAATACGCCTGTAAGTTGAATCGAAGCTACATCGTCAGCGCTGGGAAACAGGACAGGATTACCGCTGCTCCCGACCTGGATATTCGTGATGCCGTCCACCGTCATATCCGATGTGAACGGCAGGTTACCTTCCACTGAATAAGCGCCCTGATCGGCCTGCACGCCGGGCATAGCAGACATCGCGCCAAGAACTGACGTACCTGCGGCACTGGCGCGGAAGTTCGTCGGAAGATCGATCACATCGTTATAGTTAAAGGTTGTCGTGATGGCGGGCGTCTCCGTCTGGATCGCACCGGTGTTTTCTCCGGCTACATTCACGGTGACCTGGGCGCTCCCGACAACCAGCTTCGCATCGACACGCAGGGTCTGCAGGGTCGCAAGCTGAAGTCCGGTTGTAGACCACTTTTCGAAGCCCTTTGCCTCGACTACAACCATGTAATGGTCCGCGTCCGCATCCAGGAACTGGTAGTCACCGACTCCGCTGCTCGTTGTCGTACGAACAACTCCCTTGTCCGTGTCAGTCAGCGTCACACTGGCACCGGGCACCACGGCGCCATTGCCATCCGTCACCGTGCCGACGATCGCTCCGTGTACAGCTTGCGCGGCAGCTGGAAAAACCACCGACATCAGACTCAGCAAAAGGCATACGGGAAGAAAGACGTACCTGCAGCGATTGAAATTCCTATGAACGTTCATCTTTGCTGACCTCACCCAAATTTCGCGCTTCTGCGCCTGAGTGTCAGCCAGTTCTGCGGCATACAGATACGTTCAGCAGGTTAAGCAGAGCTGGAATACACGTTCGCCGTGTGATGGATTCATCTCGCAGACAGCTTTCTCGAGCAACAAAACTTCCCTGCTCCCGATCCGAAGACCGAATTGAATGAGAGCAGGGAGAGTCCACACAATCGTCATGGGAGGGATGAAAGCCTTGTTAAAGGCTGATCGCACTTGATTGCAGGGAGGAGAAAGCTGCTTCCAGAATTTCGATCGCAGTTCGAAGATGTTCTTCCTCAATCGTCAGCGGAGGCGTGAGCACGATCGTGTTTCCCATAGAAGTTTTAAAGCTGAGTCCCCGGCTGAGCGCCGCATAAAGAATCTGCTCGGTCTCTGCCTCAGCGGGCGAGCCATCCGGATGCCGGAGCGTCACTGCACAGAGAAGGCCGAGGCCTCGGACATCGTGAATGATGGGATAGCGCTCGCCAAGTTCTTTCAACCGCGTGAGAAAACGCGCGCCCAGTTCGGCTGCGCGCACGCACAAGCCCTCGGATTCGATGACTTCGATGGTGGCAAGGGCCGCGGCGCACAGGATGGGATTTTTCTCATGGGTAAAGTGCCCCAGCGCCATCTCTGCGCCCACATCAAGATCCTCCCGTGCGAGCAGCGCTGCCATCGGGAGCATTCCCCCGCCCAGGCCTTTGCCGATCACCAGCATGTCCGGGACAACGTCATATTGTTCGCATGTAAACATCGAGCCCGTGCGCCCAAGTCCGTGCGGGATCTCGTCGAGTATCAGCAACGCTCCGTAGCGATCGCATAGAGATCGAATGCGCCGCCAATAATCCATCGGCGGAATGGTCCCCGTGCTGCGTACGGTTTCTCCGATAATCGCAGCCACATCGCCTTCTCGTTCAAGTACATATTCGATATAGTCCACACACGCCAGCGTGCAGCTCTTTCCGCAGCGAAAAGGACACCGCTGCGGCTCCGGCGGAGGCACGTGCTCAGCACCCGGCATGAGCGGCCCCATGCCTCGACGGAAAAGCGCTTCACCGCCCAGCGAGATCGTATCCAGCGTGGCGCCATGAAACGAATCCCAAAGTGAAATAGTCTTGAATCGCCCGGTCGCCAGACGAGCGAGCTTGACTGCCATGGATATGGCCTCGGCGCCCCCCGGCGCGAACAGGCATTTGTTCAGATTCCCCGGCGAGATCGAGGCCAGCTTACGCGCCAGCCCGATTGCATAGCGGTTCGTGTAACGGCGTGTACAAAATGGCAGCTCATCCATCGCTTCCACGACCGCTGCCTTCACCTTCGGGTTTCCGAACCCGACCTGATGTACGTTGTTTCCATGGAAATCAAGGTACTTGCGGCCCTGCACATCGATCAGGAAACTGCCTTCACATGCTTCCAGAACATTCAGGCAGGGCGACGATAACGACTGGTGCAGAAAAAAACGCGCATCCTCCTCGAGCAATGCGTGCGTGTCCGCATCCAGATGTTCGCTTTGCCATGCCAGACGCTTTGTCGACAGATTTACATCGCCTTCGGATTGCGCAATCTCTCTGTTCTCATGGTCGTTCATACATTACTCCTCAGTTCGCCATCCATCGATACGATCGGCGGTTCACTCGTCTCCGCAACATCCGGCGGCCTGAGGTTCCATAGCGGAATCAATGTTCCGGCTGCCGCGAATCCCGCGGCGGCGAATACCAGGAACAACCGATTCCAGCCATAGTGCTCGCTGACGTAGATCACCAGGTAAGGAGAAATCAATGCCCCCAGATGCCCGATACCGTCGATCAGCCCGGATGCGGTCGCCGCAGCTTTAGCCTGTCCAATGTCCTGCGCGGCAGCGCCGGAAAGCAACGTATCCGGACCATACGACAGCATGCCCGCCAGTGAGATGATCATACCGGCCGCCAATGGGCTCAAGCTCGGCGCAGCCGCCAGCGTCAGGATCACCAGGCTGAATCCGCACAGCATCAGCGCTGAAATCGGTGCGCGCCGGGATTGCATCCAGTGGTCGGAGATGTATCCGGCAGCCAGCGCACCAGCGACGCCAACCAGCTCATACAAAGAAGAGAGATAACCTGACGCGGTCAAACCGAAATGCAACCGGTTGACCATGTAATACGGCAGCCAGAACATGAGGGCATACCGGAACATCTCAAGAAAGAAATAAGCCGCGCCGATCAGCCAGATGGCACGATTGCCCAGCAGTGCAAGAACCTCGCTCCAGGCCGAATGGCTGGACGATCCTTCTGCGGCCGGGCTCGCCATCTCCGGCATATCCGAAGAGGGCGACGCTGTTTCCGGCGTGTCCCGCACCAGCAGAAAGAATGCGACGGCCACGGCTGCCAGCACCACCGCCGGCAGAAGAAACCCACGCCGCCAGCCAAGTTCTGGAAAGAGCCAGTGTTGCGAAACAGCCCAGGTGGCAAAGGTAGTGGCGAGAAATCCGCCCAGGACATAATTCGTTCCCCACCAGGCCATCACCACGCCGCGCTGGCGGCTGCTGAACCAGCTCGCCATGATCTTGACAAGGCCTGACCACCCGGTCGATTGCCCAACTCCGTTGATGCAGGCGAAGATCAGTAGCCAGAGAGGAGCGCCGTGAAACCCCATCAGCAGATTGCTGACGATAATCAGCACCAGGCCTGTTCCCACCACTCTGCCCGGGCCGAACCTGTCCGACAGAAAACCGCAGCCAAACTGTCCCAGCGCGTAGAGCAGGCTATAGCCAAAGACGATATTAGCCAGTTCCAGGCTTCCCAGTCCGGAAACGCTGTGCAAGGCCGGCAAAGCAATGCTCAGGTTTTTCCGGCAAAGATAAAACCCGGCGTACGTGAGCCATGTAACCGCAAAAATCTTCCGCTGGCCGCGGCTTCCTGAAATTGCCGCTTCTGGCCGTACCGATCTGCCCACTGAGTCTTTTCCCCCGCCGGTCAAACCCCAAATGTATCTGGACCGGATTACAACAGCTTCCAGCTTCAGGCGCAGACGCCGAACATAGAAACGTTCGGCAGGTTAAGCCGCAAATACTTCAACAGTTAACGGTCCTTTACGGCGCAGAAGAGGCGAATCGAATATGAACACAATATTGCAGCACGGAAGGAGCATCGCCGTTATACGCCTGTAACACAGCGCGACATATCATACGCCTAGATCTGAGCGGCCTCTTGCTTCGGATCAATTCACTTCCCCACTCAGGCGTTATTAAAACGAAGGAACCTTCGAGATGACCTCGCCTCATCGGGCCGGGTTACCGGCATCGCCATCGCCAATGGGCGGCAGGCAGGAAATACCGGGCTCCGAGCTCGCAAAGCACAGTGCGTCTCTCCGCGAGACCCTGCAGTCAATCTGCGAAAGCGCTCCGTTTCGCACCAGCCCCAAGAGTTGTGAGTTCCTGCGGCACATTGTCCTTCGCTCCCTCGATGGGGACACCGATGTACTCAAGGAACGGCTCATCGGTATGGCACTGCTCGGCCGCGACGCAAGCTATGACACCACCACGGATGCCGGAGTGCGTGTGCGCGCGAACGATGTTCGCAAGCGCCTAAATGCATACAACGAGAGCCTGGAAAATACCGGGGCATACAGTTTTGGACTGCCGGCGGGAACCTACGTTCCGACCTTTTACAGCTCCTTAGTTGCATCGCCCATTCAGGAAATCGCCAGCCTGCCTGTAAAGAACTCTCCATCGGTTCCGGCGCAACCGCTGTCTCTTTATCTGCTGGCCGCTCCCGCCCTTGTCGCGCTGTTTCTGTGTGTGATCTTTCTCCGTTCGGAATTTGCCCAGTCTCACTCGTTTCTTCTCTTCTGGAACCACGTTCTTCCTGACGGCGAAGCGCAACTGTATCTGCAGCCGCCGCTCGCCGGTGACAACGCCCCAGACGCAGCCAATGGTTCGCGTGACGAAGAAGATTTGCGCGCCCTCAACTTTGCCGCCCCACTCTTCGATCTAGCCGGACAGTTTCATCGCCAGCTGATACTCGTTGACACCCCTGCCAAGGCAGCCGGCGGAAAGCTCCTTTATATCGGCGCCTCCGAGAGCCACACAGGGCAGTTCGATTCGCTTTACGAACTGCCCGACAAGACCTTGGCCTCCGAAAGCCGCTTTGTTATCAGGGACACGCCTGCAGGCCGCCGCATTCTCGACCGTCAGCTGCCCCAATCCAGTGGGACTCGCGGAGCATTGCTGACGATCATGAACGGCCCCCGGCTTCTTATCTGGATCGATGGAGTCGACGACAGCGCTATCCGTATGCTCGTCGACAGACTATGCGACCAGCGAGGCTTTCCAAGCTCCCTGGCCGACAGCTTTCAGCCTTACACAGTCACCCAGGCGGTCTTTCCTGCCTCGCCTCAAAGCGAACCGGCGGTTGTCCGCATGCCTTTCCACGAGATGCCAACCACCAGCGAGGTTGCGCAATGAGCCGGGAAAACTTCTCCAACGCCGCATGGCCCAGCCGGCTCTACTCCGGCGCATGGCTGCTATACGCCGGTTATTACATTTGCCGTAAGGATCAAGGCTCGGCAGTTGGCCCCACAGCCTCACACATGGCCGCGGAGCTGGTCTGTTTTGGAATCGCCTACGCCATCGCGCAATTTGTCGGCGGAGAGCTGGCGGACCGCTTCAGTGCCCGCCGTGTCGCGCTCGCCGGTGCCGTTCTCTCCATCGTTTGCACCGTATTGCTCGCCATTGCTTCACCGCACATGATCCTTTTCCTGCAGTTCGGCAATGGCTTCGGCCAGGGGTTCGGCTGGCCCGCTCTGCTGCAACTCTTCGGGCGCTGGTTTGGGCGCGGTGAACGCGACCATGTCCTGGGCTGGTGGAGCATCAGCTACATTCTCGGCGGCGTGCTCGCCAGTTCCCTCACGATGTGGCTTACGGCCCGAACCGGGGTTGCCGCGCATAGCGGCTTTGAGCCGGCCTACCTGGTCTCCGCAGGTGTTCTATTGCTGGCGGCGCTTCTTTTCTATTTCATCACCCGCGGCTTGCCTGAAACGCAGGCGGTGGAGGCTACGCAGAAGGAATGCGATTCCAATTCCAGTCAGGGATGGTTTCGGGTGCTCGGAGACCGCAACATCCGTTATATCTCCGCCATGTATTTCTTCCTCAAAATGACCCGGTACACGCTACTCTTCTGGCTGCCTCGCTACCTGGTCTCGGGTGGCGGTTACACAAGCTGGTCAGCAGCTCATATCGCTTCTTCCTTCGAGATTCTTGGCATAGCCGGGCCCGTGGCCATCGGCTATATCGTCGAACGCTGGTTCAGGGACCGATACATGCAAGTGGGCGCGATCATGCTCTACGCGCTTGCATTTGTCTGCCTGGTGCACCCATTGCTGGCAGGCACCGGTACCTTCGGCATGGTGGTTTCGGTCTCGCTCATGGGCATGCTCATTCATGGTTCGGACCTGCTTATGTCCGGCATGGCTGTCCTTGACACCATGCCATCCCAGGTTCATGGCCGCTCGATCGGCTTCGTCAACGGCATCGGCTCTATCGGACAGGCCATCTCGCCCTTACTGGCCACCCTCTTCGTTGCCCATTATGGCTGGAGCCGGCTTTTCGACCTTTTCGTCTTTTTCGCGATCGTATCCGGCGTCATCTGCACCCTCGGAGCACGCTCCCAAACCGGTAAACCGTCCCCGGTTAACCGTTCAGCCCTTAAGTTATCCGGCATTCCGCTGTAAGCTTGCCGTGTGAAATCACGAAATGTAGATGTTCTGGTGATCGGTGCGGGCATTATCGGCCTGGCACATGCCTGGATCGCTGCTCGTTCCGGCCATTCCGTTGCCGTCCTTGAACGGCGCCCCGCCGCACTGGGTGCTTCGATCGCCAATTTCGGTCTTTTGTGGCCCATCGGCCAGCCCGCTGGCCCCATGCTGCAATTAGCCCTCAAGAGCCGTGGGCTCTGGATCGAGATGCTTGAAGAAGCCGGGATTTCCAGCCGCCAGACTGGCTCACTTCATATCGCCTGCCGCGACGACGAACAGCAGGTAGGTATGGAGTTCGCTGCCCTCGCGCCTGCACTCGGCTACCAATGTTCCTGGCTGGATCGTGCCGATGCGCTCGCCTGCAGTCCGGCTCTTCGCCCCGATAACCTGCTTGGCGCACTCTGGAGCGAGACCGAAATCATGGTCGACCCACGCGAGGTACTGAGCAGGCTCGCAAAATATCTCGCTGAGCGCTACGCAGTTTCATTCGAGTGGAGTTGCACCGCCCTCAACATCGACTCATCGCGCGTCAGCACAACACAAGGCGAATGGTCCGCCAGCCGCATCCTGGTGTGCAACGGCGCAGATGTCGACCTGCTTTACCCTGAGCTCTTTGCAGACAGCGGTCTTATCTTCTGCCGCCTGCAGATGATGCGCACCCCGCCGCAGTCTGCAAACTGGAATCTGGGACCCGCGCTGGCCGGTGGCCTTACCTTTCGCTTTTATCCTTCCTTCGCTGCCTGTTCGTCACTCGCTGGCCTGCGCAGCCGCATTCACCGCGAATCGCCGGAGTACGACCATTTCGGCATTCACACCATGGTCTCGCAGACGACCGCAGGCGAACTTACACTGGGCGACTCGCACCAGTACGGATTACCTGTCACGCCATTCAATTCCGATGAGATCGACCGGCTCATTCTGCGCCATCTCGACACCTACGTCAGAGTGCCTGACGGTCTTTCTATCCGCGAACGATGGTACGGAGTCTATGCCAAGCACCCGGAAAAACCCTATTTGCGTCTCCAGCCTGCTGACAACGTCGAGATCGTTACCGGCCTCGGCGGTGCGGGTATGACTCTCAGCTTCGGCGTCGCTCATGAAACCTTCCATTCCACGACAATAAAGGAACTACGATGAAACCCTTTGCCAGGCTGCGTGCCGTCATGCTCGACTGGGCCGGAACCGCTGTCGATCACGGTTCGATCGCGCCGGTCATCGTCCTTCAGGAGCTTTTTGCCCGCCACCGCGTCGAACTCACGTCCGAGGAGGCACGCCGCGATATGGGCCTGCTGAAGCGGGATCATATTCGCGCGATCCTCGCCCTGCCGAGCGTCGCAGACAAATGGCGCTCTGCTGCCGGGAGAAATCCTGCCACCGAGGATGTGGATTCGCTTTACGCCCAGTTCGGTCTACTGCAACCGGCTATCCTGTCCAGCAATTCAGAGCTCATCGACGGAGTAGTCGAAGCTACCGGAACGTGGCGTACTTTGGGCCTCCGCATCGGAAGCACGACCGGTTACACACGGGAAATGCTCAAGCCCATCGCCGAAGAGGCTGCAGCGCGGGGATATGCACCCGACGCTTCGGTCTGCCCAGATGAAGTGGGGGCAGGCCGCCCCGCACCATGGATGCTTTATCGCAACATGCAGCTGCTCGACATCTATCCGCCCTCGGCATGCGTCAAGATCGGCGATACCGTCAGCGACATCGAAGAGGGCCGGAACGCCGGCATGTGGACAATCGGGCTCACGCGAACCGGCAACCTGATTGGTCTCGATGCTGCCGCCTGGGCTCAGCTCGACACCACCAGCCAACAAGCCAGCCTCGACCGGGCTGCGCAACAACTCCTGCAAGCCGGCGCCGATTATGTCGCGGAAGACCTTCCCGCCTGTACCCATCTTCTGGAGCAGATCGAAGGCCGTCTTATCAATCAGGACGCACCAGGCAGGATGGCACAACTCGAGCTCTCCTGACATTGCTTCGAAGACCCGCGATGCGCTGCCAGAAGGGCGAGCTTCGTGGTGTGTTCCTGGCAGCGTCCATCGCCTTCGGCTGCAAGTACTGTTGCGTTTCGTCGGCGGCGCAGCGCCTCCGGTGGCAGTCGCTGGCGGGCGGTAGTTTACTTCGCTGCTTAGGCATATCCACGTAGAAGCTGAATCTGTTAATTCACCTCGGCTGTCGAAAGCTCCGTGAGCTTTCGAGTGACCAGGATTCCGCTCATGAGAAAGTACACCGCTCCAAAGATGGCGTAGCCTCCCACATCCTTGATGTGGCGTTTATCGTGAAGACCGCCTACCAGGTAGGCGACGCCTGCAAGCGTTGACTGCGCGCCGCTCAGGATCATCGCCCACTGTCCGCCCAGCTCCTGCTTGCGGCGAATCAGAGCGGCAATGAGTTGGAGCGCTCCTGCACCGAGAGCCCACGCGCCGAAGATGGCAACCGAGTAGATCGGCTGGTGAAACACTGTGAGACCGATGCCGACCGCAGCCGCTAGTCCCAGGACTGCATTTATGATTTGCGATGTGCGCGTATTACCGGATTGGCTGGATGTGTTGAGGTCGTATACCGTACACGTGACGTCCCAGAGTGGGTAAATTAAAAAGAGTATGGCAGCGAGTTGAGGCTGCGTGCTGGCCATAGTGATGATGGCTACTGCCCAAATCACTTGGAAAGCTGTGCGGACGAAGTAGAGGTTACGCAACGAACGTGTCGAATTGATTGAAAATGTTTCCATGACGTGATCTATTTACCTTTTAGTTGGTAGATTTGGATTTACACAAAACCTGAAATGCCTGGCCGCTCAGACGCTACGAAGTCTGACACTCGACGCGCCGTTGCCAACACTTGAAGTTTTTAACGGCACCGCGATATCGGCACCGCTCAAGGCTGAAGGTCCCCGGCCTATCAGTTGAGCAGTCCCCGCATGGAGGATTCGTTCTGTTGCCTTGCATGCATGTAAGACTACCAACTAGTCGGGTTGGTTACAGGTTTTTCGTGCAAGGCTCAGCCGGCGAATAAGGTACTGCGGTTCCTGCTCCCTGTGCCGCTCCGCGCATTGCCGGGAGTGGAACGACAGGGGTGTACTCTCCGGAATACTGTCTTCTTAAGCGACAATTAAGCATTCGGGTAGAAAATAGGTGGATCATGAGGGTTTTACTGGTAGAGGATGAGGTCCGTCTCGCGGAAAACCTGACCTCCGGGCTCAGGGAGGCTGGTTTCGCCGTCGATCACGCGGCAAATGGACTTGACGGGTCTCATTACGCGGAACAGGATCTGTATGACTTGATCGTTCTGGACCTGATGCTGCCCGGACGTGACGGAAAGACTTTGCTCAGGCTGCTGCGTCAAAAGGGTATTCATACCCCCGTGCTGGTTCTGACAGCGCAGGAAGGTAAGACCTGGATCATCGACCTGTTGAACGCGGGCGCGGACGATTATCTCGCGAAGCCATTCGATCTTGGGGAGCTGATCGCAAGAAGCAAAGCCCTGATACGTCGTTCAGCGGGCGTCTCCTCGCCCGAATTGCGTGCTGGCGACCTGACCATCGACACCGTGCAGCGAACCGTCACCCGCAATGGCCAGGTCATCGACCTTTCACCAACCGAGTATCGAATACTGGAGTGTCTCGCTCATCGACCCAAGATCGTCGTCTCAAAGAAGGAGCTCCTCGAGCACCTGTACGATTACGATTGGGAGCATCACTCGAATGTGATCGAAGCGCACATGTCGAATCTACGTCGAAAGCTCATCTCCCCAACCGGGGAATCGATCATCGAAACGTTGAGACATCGCGGATACAGAATTCGCAGCGGCGGTTCCAAATGACCGTCACCTCCTCACTCACCAGAAGAATTATCCTTTCCGTTCTTCTGCTGGAGTTCCTGGCTGCGTTTGTCCTGATTGGCACCATTACGATTCACGAGCGCCGGATTCAGTTCGAGGCATTCGATGCCAACCTTCGTGCAGGAGCGAACGCGCTTCTGGGCGCCGTCCAGGAAGCGGCAACCAGCGATGGAAGCGTCCTGCTCGATCTTCGTGGCCTTAACCTTCCGCCCAGGGCGACCTTCAGCGTTGCTGTAGATGGCGGTCATGTTCTTGGTACCAGAGGTTCGCTGCCCACGGTCGACTTGAAGCCTGACACGAGCAAACACCTGGCCCTGGATGGTCGCAGCTACGGCTTCTACAAGCTCGAAGGAGAGCGCATTATCGATCCGGGCAGAGCCAATGCGGTCGATCATCAGGTGACGGTTATCTATGGTCTTCCCGAAGGGCGAGCCTGGCATTCCGTCTTCGAGGCAACACGATATTTCAGCCTTGCGACCCTCGCATTTCTCGGCATCACTGCCGCGCTGCTCACCTGGATCATACGAAGGTTCCTTCATCCGATCCGGGAACTCGCCAATGCCGCGGAGAACATCGACGTCCAGCGTTGGACTTTTGACGCTCCCCCGAGCAGCAGGCAGTTTCTTGAGTTGCGCCCTCTGTCATTCGCGATTGAGAAGACGATTAGCCGGCTGCAGCGATCTTTTGAACAACAAAGACGCTTTACCAGCGACGCAGCACATGAATTGAAGACGGATTTAGCAGTGATTAAATCCTCCTTTCAGCTCCTCGGTATGAGGAAGCGGACAGTGGAAGAATATGAGGATGGTATTCGTGCCGGTCTGAATGACATCAGCCGAATGGAGACCTCGGTTCTCAGGATGCTGACTCTTGCCCGCCTTGAGCAGGCCCCGATGGACGAGCACCAGGTCAGCAACCTCACTGAAATCATCGAAGAAGCGGTCGGGCAAAGTCGGCCATTAGCTGAGTTGAGACAGTGCTCAATTGTGCATACGCCGCACGCCGGTGCGCTGCTGGTCAGCCTCAGCAAGGAAGATGCCTTCCTGCTTTGTTCCAATCTTCTCGTCAACGCGCTGCAGCACTCCCGTGGCGGAGCTGTTGAGGTACAGACGCAGCGAACCGGTGCCCGCATGGTGCTGGGCGTGCGCGACCACGGTGAAGGCATTGCGGAAGAGGATCTTCCTCACCTGTTTGACGCGTTTTATCGCGGCGATGCATCGCGCAACCGCGAAAGGGGCGGGACGGGTCTGGGATTGTCGATCTGCAAAGCCATCTGCGACAGATCGGGCGGCACCATCACCATCGCGAATCACCCCGATGGAGGAGCGGTAGTGAATGTCGAGCTTCCCTGCCGGCGTCCCATCGAGTGACGAGCCGTTCAAGCAAGACTGCGTCCAGGTCAACACTCTTCGTCGTCCGTTGAAGCTGCTTCCTTTACCTGAATTCCCCTTTGTGAATTCAACGCAACTTTGGCAATCCCTCCTTAAGTCTGGCTTAAGCTCACGGCCCTAATCTCACATAAGCTGGCCGGCACAACTTCGGCCATCTCAGGCCTAAAAGCGCTACACATCGAAGGAGAAATGCATGTTCAAGCTACGTTCTTCACTCCTGCAGGCAGGACTCATGCTTCTAATTACAGTTCCCTTTGCATCAGCCCAGAACGAGTGGAAGGTAAAGAACACCTTTCACCTTGGTGGAGAAGGTGGATGGGATTATGTAACAGTCGATGCGCCTGAACATCGCATCTTTGTAACCCGTTCAACACATACCATGGCGATCAGTACAGATAGCGGAAAGGTTCTGGGTGATATTCCCGGCCAGACCCGATCGCATGGTGTCGCGATTGTTCCCCGCCTGGGCCGGGGCTTCATCACTGACGGAGGCGGTTCAGGTTCGATCGTCGTTTTCGATCTGAAAACCTATGCGGTACTGGGAAAGATTCCGACGATGCCTGACTCCGACGGCATCATCTACGATGCAAAATCTGATCGCGTCCTTGCAGTATCAGGCGACGGTGGTGCCCTGATGACCTTCAAGCCGGACATTGATCCAAAGAACGGTAAGATCGATCCTCCGATTGCGCTCGGCGGTTCGCCTGAGTTTCTTGCAACCGACGGAGCCGGCAAAGTCTTCGTCAACATTGAAGACAAGGACGTTGTGGCAGTCGTCGATCTACACTCCCGCAAAGTGATTGCACGCTGGCCTGTGAAACCAGCGGGGCATCCCGTGGGAATGGCAATTGACGCACCGCATCACAGGCTCTTCATCGGCGCGAGAAATCCCCAGAAACTGGTAGTCATGAACACGGAGACCGGATCCATTGAAGCAGCCATTCCGATCGGGGCTGGCGTGGATGCAACGGCCTTCGACAATGGACAGGCATTTGCCAGTTGTGGAGATGGGACCCTTACCGTGAGCGGTGAAACGAATGGCAAATGGGATGCGCAGCAGGTCTTAAAGACCGCCGCGGGTGCCCGCACGATGGGATTCGATCATGCAAATCATCGCATTTATTTGCCGACCGCCGAGCTCGAGCCAGCGACCACTGGCAGGCCCAAACCGAAGCCGGGCACGTTCATGATCCTTGAAGCCGGGCGGTGAGCAAGCGGGGCGCTCACTGCAGAAGTGCCAACCTTCCCTGCAAGTAGCTGGGCTTCAGCATTGCTCACGCCTACAAGTGAGTATGCAGGAGCAAACGGCATGGTCCTATCAGCAATTCATACACAGTCGATAGGGGCGATCGGCGTTGATTGCATTGTTTCTTCCCTCCAATCTTTGTTGGAGAGTGCAGGCCTTAAACAATACAGTCGTGCCGCATCGCTCTGGCTCTTCTTTGCAGGCTGCGGCGTCCTTGAACTATGTATCAGCATCACTCTCGGCAAATTCATTGAGTGGTGGCGGCCGCTCACCAGTTGGACCAGGCGAAACTCTGTCGCAGCAGATGTAACCTACGCGATTTTCGTGCGAACTGTTCTCTTCCCGCTGGTTGCCTATTTTGAGTTCGACTGGCTTCGAAGAGGATACGAAGCATTTCTTCTAGGGCACTCCATACATCCGCCATCTTTGGTCTCGCTTTTTCCGGGACTGGCATGGTGGCCAGCACTTGCCTTCCTGGCGAACTTCGCCCTCCTCGACCTGGCCGACTACTGGAAGCATCGCCTGTCGCATCGATATGGATGGTGGTACGGCATCCATTCCCTCCACCATGCAGAAGATCAAATGACCTTCTGGTCTGACGAACGCTCGCATGTTCTCGAAGATGCAATCACATATGTGTGGCTTATCGCTGTAGGCGTCGCGATCGGCGTTCCGTCCTTTCAGTTTCCATTTCTGATTCTTTGCTTAAGGTTTGTAGGCAGCCTTGCCCATTCGAATACCCGGATCGACTACGGATGGCTAGGAGAGCGCATCCTCATTTCACCGCGTTTTCACCGCACGCATCATGCACTCAAGGCAGCAGGCAGACGGAGCTGCAACTTTGGCACAGCGCTGCCATGGTGGGATATGGCTTTCGGAACAGCCCGCTTCGGAGACAACACCATCGAGACCGGCGATGCAGGGGCAGAGGTCGTGATGGTCAGCGGCTCCTGGGGACAGCAGCAGGCCGCGGGCTTTCGCCGCATGCTTCGCCTGGCCCATCGCGGCAGGAAAAGCAAGGTAGTGAGGACTGCGCAATGAGTTTTGTTGAAGTAGCAGCATGGGCGAACAGGGTTCTGGATCACGGAAAATTAGGAATAGAGCCGAAGGAGAGTTGGAAGCTTAAGGCCTACAACGACTACAGAGCGAAACTTCGTGAGACTGGCTATCCCTGTTTTTTTGGACAGACAGCCGAGATTCGCGGCGAAATGATCTATACCTTCGTCTCATTCGATTCTCTCAAACCCTTCGTCAGGAATATGAGCCAGTTCGTACACCTGATTCAAACAAGGGATCATGAGCGATCAAGCCTGGTCGCCTTCTTCAAGCCGGACCCGGGCCTGACCGATCATACTCAGTTCACTTATCGCTTCTGGTCCGCCCTGCAGTTTCTTCGCGATCACGACGAAGCATCTACGACACATCGGGAGCCGGAAGATCCTTTGTGGGAGTTCTCCTTCGACGGCTGCGAGATGTTTGTCGTTGGCGCATCGCCAACCTACCGGCAACGTGGCAGCAGAAACCTGGGCGACGGAATGGTCCTCATTTTCCAACCGCGTGTCCTCTTTATCGACCCGGAAACATCCGAGCCGATTTCCGGAGAAGTGCGCCGGCGGATACATAAACGGATGCTGACGTATGACGGTATGCCTGTCCATCCAGATATCGGCCTCTATGGACAAGACACGAATCGCGAGTGGAAACAGTATGTGCTCGCGGATGACAACTCGCCTGAGGATGGTCGTTGCCCCTTTCATCCACGTCAGAAATGAGCGTCTATCGCATCTGCTTTCCATGAGACGCGATCAGATCCTGCCATCCCTTCCGGCTCATCCTAAGCCTCAAGCCGCTGTGCAGAACTACTGCGCCCTCACTGCGACTGGCATGAAAGATCTCGCGCACCCTGTCGACATTGACGATGATGGAGCGATGGATTCTCACGAACTTTCGGGGATCGAGTGTGCAGGCCATCTGCTTGATCGTTTCACGCAGCATGAAGGACTTTGGCCCAACGTGAAGACAGCAATAATAGTCTGCCGCTTCGACCCAATCGATCTCCGTGACTGTTACAAACGTGTCCTTGCCGCCGTTCGGCACGAGCAGACGCGTGGGATACCGCTCTGAGTTCGTGGCGTCAGCCAGTCCCGCCAGCACAGATCGGAGTTGCTCCTGCGTGGCGAGCGCACGATCGGCTGCCAGCCGTTCGCGGACACGGGTCACAGCTGCACTCAGGCGTTCCGCTTCAACAGGCTTCGTAAGATAATCAATCGCCTCAATACCGAAGGCCTGGACCGCATAGTGAGGGTGCGCCGTGACGAACACAACGGCCGGCGAGGCTAAAGCTTCAGTTCGCGCGAGCGCCTCAAATCCGTTGTGAACCGGCATCTGTATATCGAGAAAGAGTACGTCGATCGATGCATCGCGCAAGGCCGAGACGACCTCGCGGCCATTTCGGCATTCGCCTGCTATCTCAACCGCTTCATCGCTCGAAAGCAAATAGCGAAGCCGCTCACGCGCCAGCGGCTCATCGTCGGCAATCAATGCTTTCAGTTTCATCCCAGGTTCGGTTCGTAGGGTATGGTTATGGCCACTTCGAATTCGCCGTACTCGACGGCCTGGGCGGTCATTGCATGCCGCTCCGGGTAGAAGTGCGCAAGCCGCTCGCGAGTATTCTTCAGGCCGATTCCGTGACCGCTCGATTCACTCTTCACAGAGACGTCGGGAACGGTATTCGAAACACGAAACTTCAACTGCGTTCCCTCAAGCTTCGCCGACGCTTCAATACATGAAGCATCCTCGCATTGCGCTACGCCATGGCGAATCGCATTCTCCATGATGGGCTGGAGAAGGAAACAAGGCACCAGTCCGTTCAAAGCTTCGGGATCGATCCTGAGATCAAAACGCAAGCGATCTGCGAAACGAACCTGTTCAATGGCCAGATAGTTCTCGACGATCTCCAGCTCCTGCCAGAGGGGAACTTTCTGCGGAGCGCTGCGCTGCAGAGTCGACTTCAAAATGCTGTTCAAATGAGAAAGCATCTCCGAAGCCTCTTGCTGGCGCCCAAACTCAACGAGAGAAGTAATGGCATTCAGCGTGTTGAAGAGAAAATGCGGCTCGAGCTGCATCTGCAGGGCGTGCAGCTGCGCTGCAGATAGCTGACGCTCCAGTTCGAGAGAGCGAATCGCTTCGTTCTGCGCGCGGAGCCGTGCCTGCATGACGCCGGTGATAGCAAAGACGAAACCGTAGATCAATATCTCGATGCCGAAGCGGTTCAGGTTCATGAGATAGCGCCACATCATCTTCGACGATGCTTCGTCCCATCCAAGAACGAAACCGAGGCTCCAGAGCAGGAAGAGATGAGTACCCGCAAGCAGTGAGCCCATGAGCAGATGAATCGAAATAGAACGTGGGGTAAAGCTTACAGCGATAGGAAACCGGCGGCTAAGGACCCACATGCCACTTGCTATGCACGCCCACCAAAGCCAGAATACGCTGCCATAAATCAATGATGGAATGTGTGTGACAGAATGGCATTCGCTGGCCGTCGCCGCAGCGAGGCACATGGCCAGACCGTACGGAAACAGGTGTCCACCGGCATGGACCTCACGGCGCGGACCATCTGTTGACTGCGACAGTGGAACAGGTTGTTGTATAGCGTCGATTGCATTCATCCCGAATGCCTCCATACAGACGGACCGTGCATACCAGGCTTGCAGACGGCACCATGTCCTTCCAACCAGTATCTTCTCAACTCCCGCCCGGTTTCAGAAGTTTGCAGCCAACCCTGCAGATTTTGCAAGGAAGGGCGCTTTCCTGTCGAGGTGCGCGACGTCGTGCAGCCGCCACGAGGGCTTCCCTGCAAAGGCCGCCTCTCCCGCTGCATTCCGCTGGCATCGCCCTATCGCGGTACAGATCCTGTAGACGAGGTCCGATGCCATGAACCGAATCGCACAGCTCTCGACGTGTGTTCTAACCGGATGCCTGCTTATCAGCGGCTGCCAACGTGTATCAGCGAAGACAGAGGACCAGGCGGCAAACGGCGTGCCGGTCCGTGCTGTGCGCGCTGATGTCCGGGATGTGCCCTTCGAGATTGCCGCAGTAGGAACAGTAGAGGCGATTCACAGCGTCTCCGTTAGAGCCCGGGTCACCGGCCCCATTGCACGCGTGGCTTTTACAGAAGGTCAGAACGTTACAAAAGGCCAGTTGCTGTTCACGATCGATCGGGTTGCTCTGGACAGGCAGGCCGCCGAACAGAAAGCAGCAGAAGAGCGGGATGCCGCCATGGAGGAACAAGCTCGAGCCGTCCTGGCGCGTGACGCGGCTTCAGAGAAGCAGAGCCGTTCGGAGGCTGGAATCGCAGTCAAGCTCGGGGAACTCGGTGTGATCTCAGGTCAGAGGGTGAATCAGCTGACTACCGCGCAGGATACCGCGAGTGCCGGGCTCGCAGCCGACAAAGCTTCACTGGCCGCAGCCGAAGCCACGTTGAAAGGAGACCGGGCACGGCTTGCGGAGCTCGAGCTTCAGCAGAGTCTGACGAGTGTCGATGCGCCTATCTCCGGACGGGCAGGTGCTGTTCTTGTGAAGGAGGGCAACCTGGTTAACGGCGCGGACACGACGCTCGTCACATTGCTGCAGTTGGCTCCCATCTACGCAACGTTCAGCGTGCCGCAGCAATCGCTGCCTGAAATCCAGCGCCTCAACGCGCAGGGCGCTCTGGCGGTCGAGGCGACAGACGACCAGGGTGTGCATGCGACAGGGCGGCTTGCGTTTATCGACAATACCGTAGACACGAACACTGGAGCAATCCAGTTGAAGGCGGCCTTCGCCAATACGGGCAATGGCTTATGGCCTGGAGAGTTCGTTCACGTGCGTCTTCGCCTGCGCCTCGAAAAGGCGAAGACAGTCGTTCCTGACGCATGCATCGAGGACGGGCTCGACGGGAAATATGCGTGGGTGATTCATGATGGTCGCGCCGCAATGACTCCGGTCTCTGTTGAGCGTGTCTATGCCCCGCAGGATGCGCAGGGGATGGCGGTGATCACCAGCGGCCTCCGGCGCGGCGATCTCGTCGTGACAGAAGGGCAACTTCGGCTCACGGCCGGAGCGCGTGTAGCCCTTCTCGGCAACCAGGGCTCGTGATTCAGACGAACACACGGAGGCACGAGCATGCGCATCACGAACTTCTTCATCGAACACGCCACGACTACGGCGCTCGTTACTGCGGCCATCGCCGGTTTTGGAGCCCTCAGCTACACCTCGTTGCCGGTTAGCAATCTGCCCGAGGTTGAGTATCCCAGCATCTATGTGTCGGCGAATCTGCCCGGAGCGAATCCTGATGTGATGGCTTCAATGGTTGCCACACCGCTTGAAAGCACTTTCTCGATGATTCCCGGGCTGGCCAGTATGACGTCCTCGAGCCAGATGGGGCAGACGAACATCAGCCTTCTCTTCGATCTCAACCGGAACATCGACGCAGCCGCGCAGGATGTTCAGGCCGCCATCGCCCGCGCTCAGGGCGACCTGCCGGCAAACATGCCGTCCCCGCCTGCGTACTCTAAGGTGAATCAGACGGATTCGCCGATTCTATGGCTTGAAATGTCATCGACGACAATGAACCTGGACGATTTCGCCCAGTATGCAAACGATGTCTTCTCCAAACGCATCGCCATGGTCAGCGGAGTTTCCCAGGTGCCGGTATGGGGACCCGAAAGGCCGGCGATTCGTGTGCAGGTTGATCCTGCGCGCCTTGCTGCCCACGGGCTCGACCTCGAGATGATACGCGCGGCTCTCACTACAAACAGCACCAGCCTGCCCTCAGGTACGCTGTATGGCGACGCGCACGACTACTCGCTGCAGACGAACAGCCAGTTGAATACCACCCAGCAGTTCTCGAATCTCGTTGTGGCGTGGCGCGATGGCGCGCCCCTGCGTCTTGACCAGGTAGCGACGGTAGCAGCCGGTTCCAGCAATGACAGGAGCCGCTTCTGGATCAATGGCCGACGTAGCGTGATCCTTGCAGTGCGCAAGCAGCCCGGAGTGAACACCGTCGAAGTGGCGGACCATGTGAAAGAAGTAGTCCGCACACTGGCTGCGTCACTTCCTCCAGGTGTCACTGTAGGTAAGGTCGCCGATGAAGCGGATACCGTTCGTGATGCGATTGCAGAGGTTAACAAAACACTGCTCATCACCATCGTGCTCGTGGTCGCGGTCATCTTCGCATTCCTCGGAACAGTCTCCTCGACACTGATCGCCGCGGCAACGATTCCTGTGTCTGTCCTGGGATCCTTTATTGCCATGCGCCTGCTCGGCTACTCCGTGGACATGTTCTCCATGATGGGCATCACGCTCTCGGTGGGCTTCATCGTCGATGATGCCATTGTGATGATCGAGAATATCGTTCGCCATCGCGAGATGGGAAAGAGCCGCATGCAGGCCGCGAAAGACGGCGCCTCTGAAGTTGGATTCACAATCATCTCCATGACCGTCTCATTAGTTGCGGTCTTCCTGCCGATTCTTTTTCTCAACGGTGTCCTGGGGCGACTCCTGCGGGAGTTCGCCGTCACAATCTCCGTCTCCATCCTGCTCTCCGGCTTTACCGCACTTACGTTGACGCCCATGCTGTGCGGCCGCTATCTGGGCGAACGCAACCATGGAGAAAGCGCATTCAGTCGATGGACAGAACGCGTGTATGGGCATATGGAAGGCCTCTACCGCCGCTCGCTCGACGTGGTGCTTCACCATCCGCGCATTACCACCGGAGCCAGCATTGCGATGAGCCTGCTTACCCTCATCCTGCTTGTCTACATGCCCAAGAGCTTCATGCCAAATGTGGATGTGGGCGGCTTCAGCGGACAGCTCGAAGCCTCGCAGAACACGTCCCTGGAACGGATGATTCATTACGGCGAACGAGTGAATGCCGCGATGCGGAAGCTGCCGTGGATGTCGAGTAACCTTTCCGGGATTGAGAACGTCAATGGCGGATGGCTTCACGTGAACTTATCCGATGATCCACGGCGCCCTCGCGCTGAGGTCATCATGGCGGAGCTGCAGAAGCAGCTCGATAGCATTCCGGGACTGAAAGTGTATCTGCGGCAGGATCATTTCCTCAGTCTCGGCCAGGACGAGGGACGTTCGCAATACTCCGCAATCCTGGAAGGGCCGGATGCAGATGAGCTTTACCGCTGGGCTCCCCGGCTCAAACAAGCATTGGATACGCTACCGCAACTGAACAATGTCTCGACCGACCTCAAAATCAGCTCGCCACGCGTTAACGTGGATATCCGCCGCGACCTTGCAATGTCTCTGGGAGTCGATCCCGAACGCATCGCAAATACGCTCTATGACGCTTACGGTAACCGCATCGCCAGCACAATTACCGTCGCCTCGCGCAAGTACGACATTATCGTCGGCGTGTCGGACGCATACCAGCGGGGTCCCTATGCGATCGACGGCCTGTATCTGCGCTCGAGCGCCGGAAGCCTCGTACCCATCAGTGCCGTGACAACTCGCAAAGAGACCGTTGCGCCGCTGACAGTCCATCATGCCGGGCAGTTTCCCGCGGTGACCTTCCAGTTCGATCTTCGCCACGGCTCCTCGCTCGACACAGCAACGACGCTCATCCGTAACACCGCAGCGAGCATCGGCATGCCTGCTACCCTGTCGTTTGCGTTCCAGGGAACAGCCGCCCAGTTCCAGAGTTCCCTGAAAGGCCTCGGGCTGCTGCTGGTCATCGCTGTGATGGTTATCTATCTGGTGCTGGGGATTCTGTACGAGAGCTTTATTCATCCCATTACGATTCTCTCCGGCCTGCCGCCTGCTGCGATCGGCGCAGTGTTCGCCTTGTTGCTCTGCGGGCAGGACCTGAACCTCTACTCTTTCCTGGGAATGATTCTGCTCATTGGCATCGTCAAGAAGAATGCAATCATGATCGTGGATTTCGCGCTGCAGGCCCAGAGGGAGCAGCATCTTGAACCGGCGGATGCAATCTACCAGGGCTGCATCCAACGCTTTCGCCCGATCATGATGACAACCATGGCCGCCCTGCTCGGAGCGATTCCTGTGGCTCTGGCAACGGGAGTCGGCGGAGAAGCTCGCCGGCCTCTGGGGATAGCAGTTGTTGGCGGCCTGCTCCTGTCTCAATTACTCACCCTGTACGTCACACCGGTGATCTACCTGAGCCTCGCATCGCTCGCAAAGAGACCGGCCTCGAGCCTGCCAGGGTTCATTGCCGAAGCGACCCCCGAGACCATTTCGCGAAGCTGAAAAACAGGACGCTACAAGAAGGCCGCCGCCTCCCATGGCATAGAGCGTCCCAAAGCTGATACTCCGTTCCGGCTTTGTTACGCTGTTGTTGGAGCGCTACGTATGGCTTCAGAAAACGAATCTATGGCTGTAGCGGGGACAGGAATGAAATTCGATGTGGGCTCAGTATCACGCCGTCAGTTTCTGCGCGGAGCCGCTGCGGGTACAGTGACCGCAGCCCTGGCTAGCAATTCGACGCAGGCGGAAACGAAAAAGACAGCGAGCAAGCCAAACATTCTCTGGATCATGTCTGACGAGCACAACTACGCCATCACCGGAGCCTACGGCAACGAGCTGGTTCATACGCCGCACATGGATTCGCTCGCAGCCAGGGGTATCACCTTTGACACGCACTACTGCAACTCGCCGTTGTGCGTACCCTCTCGATCGTCGATTACGGCCGGAAAGTACTGCTCACGCGTCGATACCTGGGGACTCACCAGCGAACTGCCGGATGCCAACATCCCATCTTTGCCGCGCGTACTGAACGCTGCCGGCTATAAGAGTTATCTATGCGGCAAACAGCACTACGATTACACCCGGCGTTACGGCTTCATCGAGTGGGGCGGAAACTTCAATAACAACTACAAGACCGGCAAAGGTCACCGTGACGCACCAACCCACCTCACTCAAGACCAGCTCTCAGACCGCTTTGAATCCTTCCATCCCGGCGATCATTCGAGCATCATGAACCACGATCAGAAGGTCACCGCCGGCGCTCTCGACTTTTTTGCTCAGCATAAGGATGCAGCAGAGCCTTGGTTTCTGTTCGTCGGCTATCTTGCGCCCCACTTTCCACTGACCGTTCCACAGCAGTACTTCGACCGTTACAAGGACAAAGTGCCTATGCCGGAGATTCCGGCGGGCTACCTCGATTCGCTGAGCTTGAATTACAGAGTGCAACGCGCCGGCTTCCAGGAGCTTGGCGTTCCTGAATCCGTCGTAAAGCAAGGCCGCGAATGCTATTACGGACTGACGAACTGGGTTGACGATGAGATCGGCAAAGTCCTGGCTGCACTCGAAGCGCACCCGACTGTTGCCGAAAACACGATCGTCATCTACAGCAGCGATCACGGTGAAAACATGGGCGAGCACGGCATGTGGTGGAAGAACAACATGTTCGAGACCGCCACTCGCGTTCCATTGATCATCAGCTTTCCCGGACGCTGGAAAGGCGGACAAAGGCGAAAGGGCGCCAGTTCGCACCTGGATCTCGTCCAGACGCTCGTTGAGCTCGGCGAGGGCGAGGCACCGAAAGACTGGAACGGAACCTCCATGGTGAGTTGGATGGACGACCCAAATCACAAGTGGAAAGATCTCGCGGTGAGCGAGTATTGGGCTCAGTTCACGGCAAGTGGCTACGGGATGGTGCGGCAGGGCGACTGGAAGTATGTCTACCACTGCGTGATCGATGCCGGCCATCCGGACGAGCATGAGCTCTATCATCTCGCGGATGATCCGAAGGAGCTGCACAACCTGGCTTCCAAACCAGAACACCGGCAGCGCATCGAGGCCATGCACAGAACGCTCGTCACGGAGCTGGGGCAGGACCCTAACCAGATCGAGCAGCGCAGCCGCGCCGGGCTCGCCGAGGGCTATCACCGTACCGATCCCAGACCGGATGCAAGGGCCGGCGAAGAAGGCTAGAGCTGACGTCCAGGCGGCGTCAAAGATCACTTACAAAAACCGTGGGGCACCCCACGGCCTACGTTTCCGGCTTGCATCCGCACAGCGGAGCATTGGCTGACGTATCGCTGCGCCCCGAAACGGCTTCATACGCAGCTCCCTTATAAAGGAAACTTTAGAAACCTCATCAAAGTTTTTAACTAAGGTTGACAAAGTATGTCACCAGCGCTTTAAATCAGTGCACGCATTGAGACTGACCCATGCAGCTCGACTGCGTCACGATTCTGTATACCGCGAGGCATGACACCGTCTCGCACATGCGCTCACCTGGCCGGTGACTCCACTCGCCAGCAGCTCGACCCATGGTTCGATCAAACGATCTTTACTTTAAGACTCCACAGTTCGCTGTTTCTGGAGAGTAATTTTTATGAGCAGGTTGAAATCTCTGTTGTCCATGGGTGCGCTTGCGCTGTCTTTCGCAGCCTGCACCGTCAGCCATTCCTATGCACAAAGCACGAACTCCGGCGACATTCGCGGCACGGTATCGGACACCTCCGGTGCACTCATCCCGGGCGCCAAGGTGTCGGTATTAAACGTTGATACCGGTGTTGCAAAAGATTACATCACCGATCAGGACGGGCTTTTCGATACCTCATCGATCATCGCCGGACACTATAAACTCACCTTCACCAAGGATGGTTTCGGCGAGACGATTCGCGGCCCAATCACGCTGCAGGTGGGCACCACAACGGTCAACGCTTCCCTTACCGTAGGCTCGACGACCCAGCAGGTGGTGGTGAACACGGACGATGTTCCTCTGCTCAACACTGAAACCAGCGAGCAGTCGACGACCATGGACTCGAAAGCCATGTCACAGCTGCCGAACGTTGGCACCGACTGGGAGTCGTTCTCCATCCTGCTGCCTGGCGCTCAGGGCAACACGCAGGGTACTTCCCTTTCGAATGGATGGCAGGGCAGCAACGATCCGCAGCAGTATGTATCGGCCAACGGCAGCCTGCCTTACAGCGCGATCCTTGCGGACGGCGCGGTGACGACGCTGCCTTCGAGCGGCAATGCCGATGTGTCGATCTTCGAAACAGTCTCCGAGCTCCAGGTCATCACGTCGAACTTCTCGGCGCAGTATGGCATCGGCGGCATCGTATTTAACCAGATCAGCAAGGGCGGCACGAACAGCTTCCATGGATCGGCCTACGAATACTTCCAGAACGATGCGTTGAACGCGGCCAACTATGGATTCGGCTCTGTAATCCCTGTGGTTCCGATCCGCTACAACAACTTCGGCGGATCGATCGGCGGCCCGCTGCTCAAGAAGAAGATGTTCTTCTTCTTTGACTTCGACAAGACGAACAACAATACAACCTACAACGGCTTCATCACCGTACCGACGCAGGCCATGCGTAACGGTGACTTTACCGGACTGCCGACGCTCTACGATCCGACGACGCAGACCGTCGTCAATGGTGTTCTGACCCGCCGTTCCTTCCAGGACGAGGGATACGGAAACAGGATTCCGGCGAACCTGCAGGATCCGGTCGCGAAGGCACTGCAGGCATACTATCCCCTGCCGAATGCCGGCACACCGAACCAGGCTACTCCGAACGCGAACTATTACTATTCCGGGCTGGTGAAGCTGCCGTATACCAAGTACTTTGGCCGCCTCGACTATGACGTAACGTCGAACAACCGCCTGACGATCACCGACACGCAGCGCGATAACCCGACCTACAATGCCGGAATCGGCTCGGCTTTCTGCCCCATGGATTGCGTCGATGGCGATGTGGATAGCAATGCTGCACAGATCTCCGACGTATGGAACATCAGCCCGACGACGATCAACGAAGCGCGCATGGGCTTCACCTCGGAGCTGAACTACTACATTCCTGAGTCTCTGAACCAGGGCATCCCGGCGAAGCTCGGCTGGCAGTTCGCCAAAGCCGATCTCTTCCCTACCCTCAACTTCAGCGGAATCTGCTGCTACAACCTGAACTCTGGCTTCCAGGTCTTCCAGAAGGAATTTGTCTACGACCCGTCCGATGTAGTCACGATGATCCGCGGCAAGCACATCATCCACTTCGGCGGCGAGTTCCTGATGTGGCAGGCCAACCAAGTGAACGGCAACAAGTACACGCCGGGCAACTTCAGCTTCAACGGAGCTTATACGCAATCCACCGTCGGTGACAGCGCCAGCGGCTACGATTATGCGGACTTCATGCTAGGCGATTCCCAATCATGGAGCGCCAGTGTGCAGCCCGAGTTTGGTGCGCGCATGAAGATGCCGCAGATGTTTGTTCAGGATGACATCAAGCTGCGGCCTAACCTTACTGTGAATCTTGGTGTTCGCTACCAGATCATGCACGGCTGGAACGAGGTCAAGAACAACATCGCGGCCTTCGATCCGAATGTCCTGAATCCAGCGACCGGCACGAATGGCGCCATCTGGTATGCGGCAACCGCAGCCAATGGCCGTCATGCATTGAATGCCGATGTGCTTGGCACGGTGCTTCCGCGTGTAGGCTTCAACTGGTCACCGAACCCGAGCACCACGGTTCGCGGCGGCTTCGGTGTGTACTCCTATGATTGGAGCACCAACACCTACGGCGCTGGTCTGGGCAATGCCTCGATCACCCAGGGCAGCTCCGCCGATCAGACCAACGGCATCACGCCAGTGGTTCAGCTTTCCGGTACCGGAGCGAACCTGCCTTACATCGGTCCGACAACCGACCCGGCAGCATTGAATGGACAGAGCGCAACCTACACGCAGTTCCACACACCGGTTCCAAAGATCTACCAGTGGAACTTTGCAGTGCAGCGTACGCTTGGCAACAACTACGTGGCGGAGCTCGCCTACGTAGCCAGCCACGGACTTAACCTCAGCTTCCCGGTCGACATCAACCAGGTGCCCGAAGGCCAGCTGAGCGCGAACGATACGCCGAACGGCCGCCCCTATCCCGCATTCCAGAGCATCAGCGGCAGCACCAACAACGCTATTTCCAACTACAACTCTCTGCAGGCCTCAATCACCAAGCGCCTTACCAACGGCCTGAGCTTTAACTTCAACTACGTCTGGTCGCACTTCCTCGACGATCAGGATTCTGCTGCCGAAGGCGGCATCGGCGGAACGCAGATCTACCAGAGCTCTTACAAGCCTTCGGCCAACTATGGCTCATCGAACTTTGACGCGCGGAACGCTCTCAAGGGCAACATCGTGTATCAGCTGCCTGTGGGCAAGGGCAAGATGTTCCTGAACAAGAGCAACTGGCTTGATGAAGCAGTGGGCGGATGGCAGGTTTCTTCCACCATGATCTTCAACTCGGGCAATCCGTACACGGTATACGTCGGCGGTCCGAACAACTCCTACTCACAGGCCGGCAACTGGTACCCCAATGTCGTCGGCAATACACGGCCTGAACATCGCACGATTGAGAACTGGTACAACGCTTCTGCATTCGCAGTGCCTGCTAACGGCACCTTCGGTGACATGCATCGCAACAGCCTTGTCGGTCCCGGACTTTCAGTCGTGAATCTCTCTGCTGGAAAAACCTTCCGGATACGTGAGGGCATCGATCTCCAGATCCGCGCCGATAGCACCAATGCCTTCAACCACCCGAGCTTCGGGCCGCCAAACCAGTCGTTGACGCCCGGCCCCGTAGTGAATGGAGTAACCACCATCGAGAACACGGGAACGAACATCTCCCAGGTTACGGTCGGCGGCCGCACCATGCAGCTGAACGCGCACCTTTCCTTCTAATTCCCAACCCGGGAGGCCGAATCGACGCGGCTTCCCGGTCTTTTTCATTCCTGCCTGCGCCTCTCACCATCCTCGGCGACACCATTCATCACAAAAACATTTTTTACGGAACTACGGCCATCCTGCCTCCGTAACTGCCGCCAGAGGAACGACGATGCAGACACTGCGGCAGGATATTGCGTACGCCCTTCGGCAAATGAAGATGTCCCCGGTCTTCACCCTTGCAGCCATGCTTACGCTGGCCCTCGGTATCGGGGCTACGACGGCAATCTTTTCCCTGATCCACTCGGTGATGCTCAAGTCCCTGCCGGTGGTCGATCCATCAAGCCTTTATCGCATCGGCCAGGGCAACGATTGCTGCGTAAACAACGGTCCGCAGGATCCGTGGGGCATGTTCCCTTACGAGCTTTACAAGCGCTTCACCGAAGCCGCGCCGCAGTTTGAGCAGGTAGCGGCATTCCAGGCCGGCGGCGCTGGTTTCAGCGTGCGCCGCAGCGAGACCGATCACGTCGCCAAGCCGCTCAACAGCGAATTCGTATCCGGCAATTACTTCCAGACCTTCGGCATCAAAGCCTTCGCGGGACGCATCATGATCCCCTCCGATGACCAGCCTTCGGCGACACCGGTCGCGATGATGAGCTATCGCGCATGGCAGAAGGAGTATGGTGGCGATCCGAGCGTAATCGGTTCATCCTTCGTGCTGAATGGTCACCCTGTCACCATCATCGGCATCACGCCGCCGGGCTTCTATAGCGAGACCCTTCGCAGCGATCCGCCTGCGCTCTATGTTCCACTGCAACAGGAGCCATTGCTGCAAGGTCCTAGCTCGATCCTCAAGCAGACGAACTCCTGGCTGCGCATCATCGGACGCCTCAAACCGGGCGCAAGCATACAAGGTCTGGACGGCAAGCTTACGGCGATCCTGCAGAACTGGTGGGTAACCGACTTCCCTGGGCAGGATCTGAAGGAATATCTGCCGCAGATCAAAGCCATGGCTCCCAAGCAGAAGTTAACCGTGATTCCAGCAGGCGGTGGAGTGGCTACCATGAAGGCCGATTATTCTGACAGCCTGCATATCCTGCTTGCCGTGTGTTGCCTCGTGCTGCTGATCGCCTGCGCGAACATCGCGAATCTCCTGATGGCTCGCGGAACCGCGCGCCGTCCTCAGACCTCGGTACGACTCGCTCTCGGTGCTTCGCGCAAGCGTCTCATCATGCAATCGCTTACGGAAAGCGTGGTGCTTGCGCTCTTCGGAGGGCTCGCCGGGCTGGTAGTCGCCTACGGCGGCGTGAAGCTTATCGTCGCGCTCGCCTTTCATAGTGCGCACTACGTTCCGATCGATTCGTCTCCATCGTTACCGATCCTCGCCTTCGGATTTGCACTCTCGCTTGTTACGGGACTGCTCTTCGGCACCGCCCCTGCGTGGATCACTTCGCATGCGAATCCCGCGGAAGCATTGCGCGGCGCGAACCGCAGCACACGCGACTCTTCCAGCCTTCCCCAGAAGATCCTGGTCATCATGCAGGCAACGCTGTCTATCGTGTTGCTCGCAGGCGCGGGTCTGCTCACGCGCAGCCTGCAGAAGATGCAGCACCAGGACTTCGGCTTCGAGACGGATCATCGCGTGAACATCTCGCTGGGCACGCCCTTTTCGGGCTATCCCTATGCAAAGCTCGATGCAACCTACCAGGCGCTTCAGGAGAGGCTTTCGCGCATTCCCGGCGTGGAGAGCGCGGCGCTTGCACAATACACACCGTTCACCGACAACTGGGGCGAGATGGTGATCCGCGAAGGCCATGGCGTACCGGACGTGAACACAGATCAGGGATCGTCCTGGGACCACGTCAGCGCGGGCTACCTGGAGCTGATGGGGCAGAAGATTCTTCGCGGGCGCAGCATCACCGAGCAGGACTCAGGAGCTACGCAGAAGGTTGCTGTCGTCGACGAGGCCTTTATCCGCAAGTTCTTCAAGCCGGGCGAAAACCCGATCGGCGCGCATTTCGGACTGGATAAACCGCAGTACAGCGGCACTTACGAGATTATCGGGGTCGTGCGGGAAGCCAATTACACCGACCCTGCCGGCAACTGGAGACGTCCGCTCTTCTTCGTGCCGCTGGCCCAGCACGTCAAGTACGACATCCCGATGATGCAGAACGTGGAGGATCGCACGCACCTGATTGAAGCAGCCGTGCTGAAGCTGCACGGCAATATTACCAATCTTGAACCGCAGGTGCGCCAGGCGCTGGCCGATGTGAATCCTGATCTCACCCTGATCGAAATTCGCACCATGGACCAGCAGGTTGCGAACCGTCTCGATCAGAGGCGTTCGGTCGCGCAGATGACCGGGCTCTTCGGAATCCTCGCCCTGATCCTTGCCGCTGTTGGACTCTACGGCGTGACAGCCTACACGGTCGAGCGCCGTACCAGCGAAATCGGAGTTCGCATGGCGCTCGGCGCTAACCGTGTCAGCGTGATCGGCCTGGTTCTGCGCGGAGCTTTCGCGCAGATACTGCTAGGCCTGGCCATCGGCATCCCCATCTCGATTGGCTGCTCGCGGCTGATTGCGAACCAGCTCTACCAGGTCAAAGGATGGGATCCGCTCGTGCTCACCATCTCTGTCCTTGCGCTCGCCATCTGTGCTCTGTTCGCCAGTGTCATTCCCGCGCAGCGCGCCGCTTCGATCGATCCGGTTAAGGCGCTACGCGCCGAGTAGAGCCTCCAGCCTGCGCCACATTGGTAGATTCGGCGGCGGTATCGAGCAACTGCTTGGCCGCCGCGAGGCTGATGTCATGAGGCACTGCGTGGAAATCCGAACGTGATTCGCGCTGATCGTGGGTCACGTTCTTGAGTAGCAGGATCTTCCCCTCTACGTGGACCTCCACCAGGTCCGTTTTCCAGTGCGTATCGCTCACCTGCTCGCGCCCAATCTCAAAAGTCCCGCCCTTTTCGACGTGACCGAGGATTCCGTAACCGAAGTCCACCCGTTCCGTCCCTGTTCCCTTCATATTGATCAGGCGCTTCTGGCGCTGGTTCACCGTCAGCGTGCCCGCGAGCGTATGCAGGATGCGGGCCTCGTACCCCTGGGGCACAAAGGATGGATTGGGCTTGAATGCGAGCTTGACAACATCGCCCTGTGGATTGCCCTGGTATTCGTAAAGAAATGCGTCCGGTAGCATCTCCATGATCTTGCGCATCCGTGCTTCGTCCTGCAGATGGCTCTTTTCTACGTTGTCCATGGCTCCCGGGCGTTTCACCAGGTCATCGATGCGTGCCTCTTCCCGGTCGCGCTCCGTGGGGCTCAGCGGAGTGCCGTGATCGGTCAGGACACGAAAGATCGGACCATTCGAGGTCTCGACCTGCTCACGAACGAGGTTCTGTGCGCCAGCGACGCGCGCGCTCCGGTACTCCCAAAAACTATCACTTCCGCGATCCTGCATTTCGTTGTAGACAACGTCACGAACAAGCTGCTGTACGGGTTGAATGGGCGTGGGTCCCTGGGCTTGTGCTGCGAACGCAAAGCCAATCAAAGCGGCGACGAAAGATGCGCGAGTAAGCATGGTTCGGTTCACCTCAATGAGATGAGCATGGCATCGTTCGCGTTCTGCATTGCAAAACAGAAGATGAAATGCAGTAAAAATTGTGCAAATTACCACACAAAGGTAATCCCCATGGACCGCCGCGCCGGTTGTTACACTGGATGCATGATCGATGAAGCAGCCTTCCGCAAACACTCCGACCACGCCGTAAACGCGCTCAAGAAGAGCCTGATCGATGCCGAGGAGTCCGGCGAATTCGAGGTCGAGGAGCAGGGTGGCGTGCTGAACGTTGTCTTTGAGGAGCCGCCCGCGAAGTTTGTAATCACCCCCAATACCCCGGCGCGGCAAATCTGGATCTCGGCGCTCTCGACCAGCTTCAAGCTCGACTGGTCCGATGCCGAGAACGATTTCTACTCCCCGAAAGATGCGCTGACCCTGAAGCCCCTGGTGGCAAAGCTCATCAACCAGCAGATTGGCGGCGGCTCGGTCACTCTCGACTAGCCGCATTCCCCTCCAAATCGAATGCATTGAAACATCCGGCGGCGTCTTATCCGTCTTCCATACATCCAAGAGAAAGACTGTTCTCCGGAGAAACTATGGAATACGTGAAACTTGGCAAGACCGGCCTTACGGTCTCGCGCATCTGTCTCGGAACCATGACCTACGGGTCGAAGAAGTGGCGCGAGTGGGTGCTTGAAGAAGAAGAGGGACGCCCATTCATCAAGCGGGCGCTTGAAGCAGGCATCAACTTCTTCGACACCGCGGATATGTACTCGCAGGGCGTGAGCGAAGAGATCCTGGGACGCGCGCTGAGAGACTTCGGTCCATCGCGCGATCGCGTGGTGATCGCCACCAAGGTCTTCAATCCCATGGGCGACGACCCGAATCAGAAGGGCCTGTCGCGCAAGCACATCATGCATGCCATCGACGACAGCCTGCGCCGCCTCGGCACAGACTATGTAGATCTCTACCAGATTCACCGTTTCGATCCGGAAACCCCGATCGAGGAGACGATGGAGGCGCTCAACGACGTGGTTCGCGCCGGAAAAGCCTTGTACATCGGCGCTTCATCGATGTACGCCTGGCAATTCCAGAAGATGCTGCACGTTTCGGAGACTCACGGCTGGGCCCGTTTCGTGACCATGCAGAACCACTACAACCTGGTCTATCGCGAAGAAGAGCGCGAAATGATTCCGCTGTGCCAGGCCGAAGGCATCGGGCTGATTCCGTGGAGCCCGCTCGCGCGCGGCTTTCTTGCAGGCAATCGCAATAAAGAGGCGAAGGGCGAGACGCTTCGGTCGAAGACGGATGACTTCGCGCACAAGCTTTACTACCGCGATTCAGACTTTACCGTCGTCGACCGCATCACCGAAATTGCCCAGCGGCTCGGCGTGAATAATGCGCAGGTAGCGCTGGCGTGGATGCTGACAAAACCCGGCATCGCGGCCCCGATCATCGGCGCGAGCAAGATGAGCCACCTCGAGGACGCCCTGAAATCGCTCGAGATCAGACTCACTGCAGACGATGTGAAGGCACTCGAAGAGCCCTACGAGCCGCATCCGGTTCTCGGCCACTCCTGAACTACTTGACCGCAGCCACCGTTCATCCGGTTTCATCTGGATGAACGGTTGGCCACAATCTTTCCGTCACTTGGGAAACTCCCGGGCCGCATCTCCAATCCTGCATCCAAAGGGCTATACGCAGTAGCCGCATGTAAGGATATTTTTCCCCAGGAGAAGCGATTGACCAGGTTCGTACGGGTGCTGCAGTTGAGCTGTATCGCCGCAGCGACAGCTTCCGCCCAGCAGCCCGCGAAACCGCCGGCTGTGCCGCAGAACGCGCCCGTGCGTGGAGCTGTACACGTCGAGATGAAAAATGGACTCTTCCACGTCCTCGATGATGTCACTGTACGTGTGCCCAAAATGGATGGCTGGATGGTGCCTCGCGATAGCCAGACCGTGAGCCTCGATGAAGTACAGTCTTTTACCCTGCAGATTGTTTCCGGTGAAACCCGTCTTCGCGATGACCAGCTCGCGCGTCTGGCGAACGAATACGTGCTTCCTCATTCAGAGTCGCCGCTGAGCGATCTGCAACTGCATTTCGAAGATGGCATGATCGTCGTAAAGGGACACCTGAAGAAAAAACTAGGCTTACCCTTTGAAGGCAAAGCGACCGTCAGTCTTGCCGGCGCCAGCAGAATTCGCCTGCACTTTACCGACATCACGGTGGCAGGGATCATTAAAAAAGGCGTGCTTGACGCGCTGGGGATCAAACTTTCGAAGGTTGCGCAGCCGAAGCGCGGCTGGAAGTACCAGGTGCAGGACGATGACATCATCCTGCCGTTGCTCTCCATCTTTCCGCCGCCGAAGGTGCTCGGCAAGCTGACCTCTGTGCGCATTGAGGGCCAGGAGCTGGTGCAGGTGTTCGGGCCGTCCGGCAGCAGCGTGGAGCCGCCGGCTTTCAATGCGCCGAACTACATCTATTTTCGCGGCGGACGGATGCGCTTCGGCAAGCTGACGATGGAAGACGTCGACCTCGAGCTGGTCGATAAGGATCCATCGAACTATTTTGATTTCTCATTGGCGCACTACCACGAGCAGCTTGAAGCAGGATACTCGCGGTCCCTCGCCGATATGGGCCTGATTGTGTTTGTGCCCGACTACGAGAAGGTCGCCGGGCACAAACATAAAGAGGACTAGCTTACTGCTTCGGAGTCGACCAGACGCTATCGAGGAAGAGATAGCGGTCGCGCTGCGTATCCGGCCTTGCCTCTGACGTTTTGTCCAGATGCATCACCATCCAGTTTCCGCCGGCATTGTAGGTCGGCCACTTTGGCAGGCCTTCGCCATTCGGGTCTCCGGTGCGGGCGAAGTTGGTCCAGTAGCCCTGGATCTGCTGCGACAATGCATAGTCTTCCGGCCGCATCTTCGCGCCGACGCGCGAGTCGAGCGTGCCGAAGACATACTCGATGTCATCGGAGTGGAAAGCCAGCGGGTTCACGCCATGGAAGTGGTCGTCCGGAGCAGGCAGATCGAAGCTGTAGCGATAGACGGGTGAGTTGCCGGTTTTCACCTGTGCTTCGAGCCAGCGCCAGGTGGAGTAGGCGATGAAGCGATCGTCTGCGTAATCCCCTGCTGACTGCTGCGCCTCTTCGTCCGTCTTGCCCGGATACAGTTCGAAGAACTTCTTCGCATTCGAACCGAATTCGGCTTCTTCTTTCGTCTGGTAGCTGTCGGCGGTGATGGCAGGCTTCATGCGTAGCAGTCCGCTGCGTACTTCATCCTTATTCCAGCCGGCGAGCACGGGAATATGCGCCTGTTTGCCTGCGGCGAAGATGTTCGGCACGGAGTCAGGCAGGAACCAGCCATCCACGTCCGGAGAGAAACGCAGCTCCCCACCGTCGAGATGGCTGTTCGCCGCTTTCACAAGATCAGCGGGGGAGAGCTTGCGCAGGTCGGCGAGCTTGGTGGTGTTGAAGTTCTTCTGCGCCCACTTTATCGTGTCCTGCTCGCGCTCTTCGCGCGCTTCGTAGGCGAGGCTCGCGCTGTTAAATGCGCCGCCGCTCTCGCCGATGGCCTTCTGCATCAGGTCCTTTGAGAGCGGAGACGCCATCAGGGTGCTGACGGCGAAAGATCCGGCCGATTCGCCGAAGATCGTAATGTTCTTCGGATCGCCACCGAAGGCAGAGATGTTCTTCTTGACCCAGGCCAGCGCTGCAGCCTCGTCCATCAAGCCATAGTTGCCGGAGGCATGATGCTTCGACTCCGCGGTCAGTTCAGGATGAACGAAGAAGCCCATCACGCCAAGGCGGTAATTCATCGACACCACGACGACATTCTTGTGCGCAAGGAACTGACCATCCTGACGAGGCTCGGATGCGCCGCCACCCTGGAAGCCACCGCCATAGATCCAGACCATCACCGGAAGGCTGCCCTTCTTCGCATCTGCAGGGGCCCAGACGTTCAGGTTCAGGCAGTCTTCGCTCTCGCCCGCGTCCTTGAAGGCCATGTCATCGAACGATCCGGTCTGGATACAGTGGTGTCCGAACTCCTTCGCCTGGAAGGTGTCGTTCCACTTCGCAGCCGGTTGCGGCGGCTGCCAGCGCAGGTCGCCAACCGGCGGTGCAGCGTACGGAATGCCCTTGAAGGCACGGACCTTGTGATCGTCAGTGTAGGTGCCCTCAACCTTGCCCTTGTCCGTCTTGATCTGGAGCTGGTCAGCGGCGTGAGCCAGCGGCACGGCGAGTGAAAAAGCGAGCGGCAGAAATTTCAGCGAGCGCAGAATCATCAATTTTCTCCGGAAGCCAAACTATCACAGCATTTCAGTAGCAAACAGGTCCGAAGTCGTTTCGCGACGGCGAATGAGATTTGCCTTCTTGCCCTGAACCAAAACCTCCGCGGGCCGGGGCCGAGTGTTGTAGTTCGAAGCGAGCGACTGGCCGTAGGCTCCGGCATCGAGAATTGCGACCAGGTCGCCGGGAGCCACCATCGGCAGCTCGCGGTCACGGGCAAAGAAGTCTCCCGACTCGCAAACCGGTCCGACGATATCCGCCGTAAGCTTGCGCGATCCCTTCGGAGCAGCCACCGGCACGATCTCATGGTGCGCCTGGTAGAGTGACGGGCGGATCAGGTCGTTCATACCTGCATCGGTAATGACGAAGGTCTTCTTGCCGTTCTTCTTGATGTAAAGCACTCGCGCCAGCAGTGCCCCGGCCTGCGCGACGAGAAACCGCCCTGGCTCCAGCAGCAGTGTAATGTCCTCAAGCTGGCCAATGGATTTCTCGACGGCAGCCGCGTACTGTTCGACTTTCTTCTCAGGATGAAACGGCTTCGAGGCGTGATACTCGATGCCGAGGCCGCCGCCTGCGTCGAGGTACTGGATCGGCAGCCCGTCCTTGCGAAGCTGACGAATCAAGCCAACGACGCGGCTGGTGGCTGCTCCGAAGGGCTCGGCGCTCTGAATCTGCGAGCCGATGTGCACGCTCACGCCTGCCGGCTCGATGAACTTCTGCGCTGCCGCATGCTTGTAAACAGTCCGTGCACGCTGGATCGCAATGCCGAACTTGTGCTCGCTCAGGCCTGTGGAGATATAGGGGTGTGTCTCAGCAAAAACGTCGGGATTCACGCGCAGGGCGATGCGGGCGCGCTTGCGCAGCTTCGACGAGCGCTCCGCCAACAGCTCCAGTTCGCCTTCACTCTCGACATTAAAGAGCAGGATGCCAGAGCGCAGCGCCAGATCGATCTCCGGCGCGGTCTTGCCGACGCCAGAGAAAACCACCCGGCCAGCAGCGGATTTGTCCGCCATCAACACCCGCTCCAGTTCGCCACCGGAGACGATATCGAAGCCCGCACCTTCCGCCGCCAGCAGCTTCAGAATGCCAAGCGCCGAGTTCGCCTTGACCGCATAGCAGACAACGTGGCGCTGGTTCGCGAACGACTTGCCGAAAAGACGGAAGCGGCCAAGAATGTGGTCCGCCGAATACACGTAAAGCGGCGTGCCATGCTTTTTGGCCAGCGCTTCGAGCGAAACATCGCCGCAGGTAAGAGCAGACTTCGCATCAGCGCGCTGAAAGGGACGAACAGAGAACGAATCGGAAACCACGGAACCTCGTGCGTTAGGGTTTCTCTAGAGTGTAAAGGAGCAGTCAGGCATTCCTCCAGAGACGACAAACGGGTGCCCCATTCATGACGCAGCTTCATCGCGGCATGAGTGGGATGGCACAGCCTTGGACCTGAGATTGAGGACCGTATGGAGAGTGAGGAGTATCTTCAACTCGTTCGAAAGACCTTTCGCATTTGGGATGAGGCGGATACCGCTGAGAAGCGAGGGCTACTTGTCAATCTCATCACCAACGCGGCAGGTAAGCGAATCGTATCTGATGACATCCTGCGATTGTTCCTAAACTGGATTTATGCTTTTCACGAAGCGCACTTCGCCGTCATCCGCGAAATCCATAACAGTCCTAGTTCCACTCGATATGACATCTGGGTCGCGATTTATGGCGAGACGATTCCTAGGGACGACTCGGCGGATGCTGACGTATTCAAGATGCTGGTCTCTGACCTGAACATTGGCCGAGTCATCCGTTTGCGCAGGGATTCAGACCTACAAGGGCGGTGGCAACGTAAGACGCCCGCGCGTCGGGCGCCCAGCAGACGACCTTAGAATCGGCGTTTGAAGACACAAAGCCCTGGGTGCTGACAGAACTCGGCAGCCAGTTCGTCAGCTACGCGATGACTGAACTAGTACAGCAACTGAATGCGTCATCACAAGTCGAAGGCACGCAATGATGTGCTGATGGCATATTACTCGTGCCAGCAAAGACGATGTCACTCCCTATAAGTCGGCTTGTAGCCAGCAATCCGGCTGGGCGACTCCTCTTCTCCGGTTTCAGGTCTCAGCTCACCATAACCGCGTTTGTCGGGAGTAATTCGCTGTAGTTGCCGAAAAGGCGGCTTTCAGGAAGTCGCTCAAACTCATCTATATTTGAAGGTGAAGAACGAACGTCCTACAGAAACGTCGTGGAGATAAACACGGTGTCTGCAAGCTGATCATGCTGCCTAATTCAATCTTCTTCAACATCCCATTCATCATTTTGTATGCCCTCGGCGGGGCAGCAATCGGCGTCCTCACAGGTTAGCTCTTAGCCCTAACGACAAGGGTAAAGGCTAAGCATCTGCATGACGGAATCGCGGGAGCATTGGGGTTGACGCTTGGCATCATCGGGGCGAGCGCAATCCCCTGGCCAATGAACACCATCTACTACAAATTGGCGGGTGGCACAGAGGTCACATCAACCTCAAACCGCTTCCAGCATCCTGCATGGGTGGGCATTGGAGTTGCTATTGTGCTGCCGGTGATCTATGAACTGTACCGTCGCAAGAAAGCCCGCGCCTGGAACGCTTGAGCGGTTCTTAGCGATGCGGTTAGGGTTAGGGTCGAAGTTGCCGAAAGCGCGACTTTGCGGGAGTGCCCCGTCTCACCTTCTTTGAAACCAGACTCCGGTGCCTGAATCTGGGTCTCCGACTATCCAGTACAAGCGATACGGCTTTGAATGTCCTGCCACCTCTAGCCCTGCATATGAACCGCTTTGGCACGAGCCAAGATGTTCGTCTGAAACGACCGTCAAGCGAATACCGTCATCATCAGGCCCCGCCCAGCTTCCTCTCCCAGAGAGAGTACAAGTGGACGTGCCGAAGTCAGCCGGTAGATTAGCAACTGTCATCGACCCATCGGCCTGCAAGGTAAGGCTGGCAGGTGCGGGAGGTCTGCCTTCGTCTAGATGGCGTTCAGATTCCATGTAGTGACCAACAAGCTCGTGGCGTGGTGGAACCCGCCCTGGGCGGTTCCAGATCGCAGGAGGGCCGAACAAAGCCCCAGCCAAGTTGTTTGCCATGAAGAAACCCATAAGCAAGACAGGCAAGGCGATGAGTCCAATTGGAACAAGCGCCAGTAACCACCAATTTGAGAACCGCTTGCCGAAAGCTCGCACAGAAGAAGTCTAAACGGCCTGCCTTATTCCACTCCCTGAAACAGCGTTATCGGCAACTACAATTAGTACCGATATGTCGGCATATCGCCAGTAGTTGCGCTTCATCCTTTCGGAGCATGCCTTTAGACACTGGATAGGTGATACGCGCTCGTCAGATGTGACGCGAACCGTGAAACGGGAATAAACTCATCGCAAGTCCTACACAGGATTTCGGTATGACGGCGACCACCATGTCCATTCGGGCACTGCCGAATGTCGTCTCTACCGAACCAAATCACTGCACAAGTGGGGCATTGGTAGAAGCCGCTCTCTAGAAGTTCTCCTTCTTCGACGGTCAGCGGTTGGCCTTTACCGGTTGGCATATAAAGATTCCTCCTCATGAAACTCGATGCGACAACCATTATCCCGCTTTGGCGATTCTGACCACCACCGGAGTTCGATCGGGTCGAACGTGATAGCTCCTGATGAGTCGGCTTCTCGTCAGTAATCCACGCCAGTCGCAATCTTAGACTTTCAAAGCTACTCGACCCAGGCCAGACCGTCGGCTCCGTCGCCTGCTGCGATCATCTTATTGATCTTCCACTGTGACAGATCGATCTCCGCCACATTGTGCGATGAACCGCAGGAGGCATACGCGACCTTGCCGTTCGGGCGAACGACAATCTCTGTCGGCAGACCGGGCGTGTCGATGGTGTGAACCACCTTGTTCGTCTTCAGATCGACCACCATCACCTGCTTCACCGCCTCGCTACCGACCAGCAGGTAGTGACCGTCGATGGTTGAAGCCGTTCCGTAGCCGAACGCGGGCAGGTCGATCCATCCGCGAACCTTGTCGGTTGCGGTGTCGATCATGGCGAGCCGCGGCTTGACCTGGTCCGCAGTAAACACCGTTTTGCCATCGCGAGAGATGGAAATACGCTGGGTCGTCTTCGCGATGGGAATCGTGCCGATGACCTTGCGGCCCTTTACATCTAGAACCGAGACCGTTCCCGGACCGACATTTGCCGTGTAAACCTTGCTGCCGTCCTTCGAGAAGACGAACATGTGCGACTCGTCCTGCCCGGTCGGGATCTTGCCCACGATCTCGAGCGTCTTCGGATCGATGATGGTGATGGCCTTGTCCAGTTCGGTCGTGACGTAGAGCATGCCACTGTGCTTGTCGTAAATCACAGCGTGCGGACGAACTCCATGGCCGAAGTCGACGCGATGGATGACCTTCTGCGAAGGGATATCGATCACCACCATTTCGTTGCCGTCGGTTCCCGGCTTGCCTACGCCGCTGTTTCCGTAGATCGGCACGTAGGCCGTGCGACCATCGGGCGAGGCGGCAACTTCGTGGCCGGTGATACCGTCCTCGGGCACGGCGGCGATTTCCTTACCGGCATCGGCATCGATGATGCTGAGGGTGTGGTCGTGCTGATTCGCGACAAGCAATAGAGGCTTTGCGGCCACAGGCGGCTGCGAGGACAGGGACATGCAGACTCCCGAAAGAATGGCGAGGAATGTGTACGCTCTCATGGAGCGGCCATTTTAGCGGTGGGAAAGCAGGGATGGGAAGGGCTTCCTCCCATCCAAGACGATAAACCTGTCTTGGATGGGGCACCCAAAGTTACGGGCTGATTCTATGCGCGCAGACGCGCGATGAGGTCCTGCGGGTGAACCGGCTTGGCGAGGATCTCGAATTCGTGGCCCTGGCTGCGGGCGCGATCCAGCAGATCGGCGGTCGCTGCCTGGCCGGAGAAGAGCAGGATCTTGCACGAGGGCAGAACCTGGCGGATCTGGATGGCGGCATCGATGCCGTTGAGGTCGGTCATGATCACGTCGCTGATCAGCATGTCCGGGTGCCAGCTCTGGGCGCTTTCAACCGCCTTCTCGCCGCTGTAGACGGCCATCGCTTCAAATCCGCTCTGATTCAGGATGATGGCTAGGGTGTCTGCGATGACGCGCTCGTCGTCTGCAACCAGCACTTTCGGCTTTACCTGGGTCTCGGGCATTCTTTCCTGTCACTTTCCTTACGCGGTTAGATAGTGGGGTGATGTTGTTGAAGCTTTGTGTGAAAAAACTGGAAACCGAGAACACCTGGCAGGTAAAGTGAGAAAAACGTACATGTCTCAATCAGATGATACGCTCTTGTTAAGAGGATGCTTCATCCTTTTGCAACGAAAGCAGTTCACTATCGTTGCAGGGATCGGGGTTGCTACTCCTCTTTTCGCCCCGGACGCCTCATCCTCAACCTGATTTTAGATGATTTTCATGCGGAGTTCCGATGACCGAGCCGATCATTCGCGCACAACAGGTGGAGAAGTTCTACGCACAACCCAGCGAGAACCGCATCCAGGTCATCTCCCCGACCGACCTTGCGATCGTGCCCGGGGAGATCGTCGCGCTGCTCGGTCCGTCGGGTTCGGGGAAATCCACACTCCTGCGCATGCTCGCCGGCCTTTCGAAGCCATCGGCCGGAGAGGTTTTCTGGCATGAGAAGCCCATTTCGTCGGTCAAGATTCACGTCTCTATCGTCTTCCAGAGCTTCGCGCTCTTTCCCTGGCTGACCGTTCTTGAGAACGTAGAAGCCCCGCTCAAGGCCCAGGGCATGGCTCCGGCAGAGCGTCGCGAACGCAGCCTGAAGATCCTCAATACGGTCGGCCTGGACGGCTTCCAGGCAGCTTACCCCAAGGAGCTCTCAGGCGGCATGCGCCAGCGCGTGGGGTTTGCCCGTGCCCTGGTCGTCGAACCGGAAGTGCTCTTCATGGACGAGCCCTTCTCTGCCCTCGACGTGCTGACCGCCGAGAACCTCCGCAGCGAACTGCTCGAGCTATGGGACAACAAGACGATACCGACCAGGTCGATCTTCATCGTCACCCACAACATTGAAGAGGCTGTTCTGCTGGCCGATCGCATCATTGTGCTGGGCCGCAACCCAGGGCATGTCCGCACCGATTTCCGCGTCAGCAACATGCCGCACCCGCGCGACAAGAAGAGCCAGCCTTTCACCCACCTGGTGGATTACATCTACAAGGTGCTGACGCGGCCGGACGTTCCGCCGTCCGACGTGCCCACGCTCGAAACCGGACGCAAGGTTCGTGACCAGCGCCAGATGCACTACGAGATGCTGCCGCATGCGCGTCCTGGCGGCATCGCGGGTCTGCTCGAGCTGGTGATCGACCTGACCAACCAATCCGGCGGACGCGCCGATATCTATAAGCTTGCCGACGAGCTGGCGTTTGAAATCGACGACCTGCTTCCAATCGTCGATGCCGCCACCCTGCTCGGCTTTCTGCAGGTAGAAGAAGGCGATGTGCTGATCACCGAGGATGGCCGCGAGTTCGCCGAATCGGAGATTCTCAAGCAGAAGGAGCTCTTCCGCAAGGCGGCACTCGATCACGTGCTGTTGTTGCGGCAAATAGCACGCGCGCTGAACAACAAATCCGACCACACCATTCCGGAAGAGTTTTTCCTCGACATGCTCGACGAGCAGTTCAGCGAAGAGGAGACCCAGCGGCAGCTCGAAACCGCCATCAACTGGGGTCGCTATGCCGAGCTCTTCGACTTCGACGCCGCGCGCCGCCGCTTTGTATTGCCAGAAGAGGAGCAGGATGCCGAGGAATCCGCGTTTGAGGCCTCGGGCGAATGAGACAACGCTACACGCTTTCTCGCGAGCTCGTAATTGAGCGTTCGTGGCCGGTCTTCCTCGACCTGCTCGTTGCGGCCGGCCTGCTCGCAGGCTTCTACGCCATTCTCTGGATTGCGAAGTTCTGGTTCAGCGGTGCCATTCCCGAGGTTGAGATTTATCGCTCGCCCTCGCACCTGCCGCTCTATGCCTTCTATTCGACCGTCCGCATCTTTGTCGCTTACCTGCTGAGCCTGGGCTTTGCCATCGGCTACGGATACGTCGCCGCCTACAATCCGCGCGTGGAAGCGCTGATGATCGCCACGCTCGACATCCTTCAGTCGATCCCGGTGCTAAGCTTTCTGCCCGGCGTAATGCTGGCGATGATGTCCATCTTCCCTTCCCGCCAGATCGGCATCGAGCTGGGTGCGATCCTGCTGATCTTCACCGGCGAAGTCTGGAACATGGCCTTCAGCTTTTATTCTTCGCTGAAGTCGATTCCGCGCGAGTTGCACGAAGCCTGCACCGTGAACAATTTCTCTCCGCTGCAACGCCTCTTCCAGCTCGAACTGCCTTACGCCACCATTGGCCTCATATGGAACTCGATGGTATCGGTGGCGAGCGGCTGGTTCTTCCTTATGGTCTGCGAGATGTTTCCGGTAGGCAGCCGCAACTTCCGCCTGCCCGGCCTGGGATCGTACCTGCAGACCGCAGCGTCAAGCGGGGACAACGTGGCGATGGTCTATGGAATCATCACCATGATCGCAATCATCGTGCTCACCGATCAGCTGCTGTGGCGCCCATTGATTGCCTGGTCCGACAAATTCAAGTTCGAGAACGTCGAGAGCTCGACCCGCATCAACTCGCCCATCCTTCACCTGATCCGGCACTCGAACATGCTGGGAGTCATCCAGCGCAATACTCTCGTGCCGCTTGGTGAAATGGTCTATCGCGGGCTGGCGCACCGCAGCGAACGCCGCTACGCGCGGAACACCTCGAAAACAAGTTCGCATCGCAGCAGTACCGCCGTGTTCGCTGTCGCGTCGCTCGCCATCGCAGCCGTCATCGGTATCGCCGCCTTCCATGCGATCACACTTCTCCGCCTGGTACACAGCCACGAGGTCGTGCTCCTCTTTGAAGGCGCGGCTGCGACCTTCCTGCGCGTGAATGTTTCTCTGCTGCTTGCTACCGCCTGGACGATCCCGGTCGGCGTCATGATAGGCTTCAATCCCAGGCTGGCGAGCATTACGCAGCCGCTGGCGCAGATCGCGGCGTCGTTCCCGGCAACGGCGCTCTTTCCGGTGATTCTCGTCGCACTGATGAAGCTGGGCATGGGGTTGGGCATCGGCTCGATCGCCCTGATGATGCTCGGCACGCAATGGTACATCCTCTTCAACGTGATTGCGGGCGCGATGGCGATCCCCTCTGACCTGAAGGAAGTCGCGCGGCTCTTCCACTTCACCAGCCTCCAGCGCTGGACGACCGTAATCCTACCCGGCATCTTCCCTTTCCTCATCACTGGACTGGTCACCGCATCGGGCGGCGCATGGAATGCATCGATTGTCGCCGAGTACTTCCAGCTCAAGAACCGCACCCTCATGACGCAGGGGCTGGGTGCGCAGATCAGCGCCGCCAGCAACCGCGGGGACTTCCCCACGCTGCTGCTGGCCACCATCATCATGGCCCTGATGGTGGTCACCATCAACCGGCTGATCTGGCGGCGGCTCTATAAGCTGGCCGAAACCAAGTACCGCCTCGAAGGCTGAGGGAGCATCAGGCCGGGAAGTCTGCCAGGATCACGCGCAGGTCGCGCAGGTTATTGCCGAGCGGCCCGGTCACGATGGTGTCTCCCAGCTTTTCGAAGAGCGTGTAAGCGTCGAACTCCGCGAGCGATCGTGCCGGGTCGACGCCGGCAGTCACCGCACACGCCCATGTCTGCGAAGTCGCAACTGCGCCTGCCGCAGGACTGTTGCCATCGATGCCATCCGAGCCAGCGCTGAGAAACGTAAAACGCTCATCCCCTACTTGAAGCAGGCGAGCTATCTCAAGCAACCATTGCTGGTTGCGCCCTCCCAGGCCCACCGTGCCGCTGACAGAGACGGTCACTTCGCCTGCCGTCATCAGACAGATGCGCGCACCAGGAGCCTGCGCCTTGAGAATGCGATCCGCAAGATACTTCGCAGCCTCCCGATAGTCGAGGTCGTCGCAGCTGTTGTCTACGATTACCCTATATCCCGCCGCCTCGGCGATCTTCGCAGCTGCTTCGGTCAGGGATTCGCTGGAAAGAAGCGAGTGGTGCGGCGTGTAGATCTGCTTGGGGGTTTCGGTAACGCGTTCGGCGAAGAAGCTCGCAACCTTCTCAGGCAGCGCTGCGGTTAATGCGGGCGTCTCCGCCAGGATACGGCGGCAATCCTCGATCGTGCTCGGATCGGCCAGGGAAACACCGGACCCTACGACATGCAGCATTCCGGGCGGCACATCGGAGATCAGCAGCGTAGCCTGCGACGCACGCCTGCCGGCAGCCGCAAGCCGCCCTCCCTTCACGCTTGAGAGGTGCTTGCGCAGCACGTTCATCTTCTCGATAGGCAGCCCGGCCAGCACCAGCAGACGGTGGAACTCGATCATCTCTTCACGCGAGATAGTGGGGTCGGAGGATGCATCGAGCATCGACGATGCCCCACCGCTCACAAGAAAGAGGACGAGCGTCTGCTCGTCTGCCTCTTCCATTTTTTCCAGCAGCAGCTCCGCTGCGTCGAATGAACTGTCAGTCGGCAGCGGGTGCGAACCGTTGAAGAATCGCCAACCGGGGTAGGGATGCCACGGGGCGGTACCAACGACGACGCCCTCCACCGTGAGCGAATCGTTTACGACGGGCGCGAGAATCTCGTGCAGATGATCGGCCATCGGCGTTGCCGCTTTGCCGATAGCCACGACGAAAACCCGCCGGAAGCTCGCCAGCGAAAACCGCTCCGGCCCAAACAGCAGTTCTCCATTCTGGACAGATACCTGGGTACGCAAAGCTGGGCCGAGGGCCACCGCCTGCATGGTCTGCTGAAAGAGCTCGCGGAGGAACGCTTTGCGCTCGCGTCCCTGCTCTCCGATATTGCACGTCGTGGTCTCGCGCTTCTCCAAATCGATCCTCGCTGGCTTTGGCTCTTCGAGAGATGCGGTCAGACCGAAGAGGATGCAGCAACTTAATAATTATTGCTTACTATGTTCCGAGTATCGCTGTATTTGCCCACGCACGCAACCGGCGGCCGTCACGCAAGATCGATTGCCACCACCTCGTAGTCGAGAACCGACTCCACACTCATGCGGACTGTGCCCCCTGAGTGTTCGGCCTTGAGTGGGGCATCTTTCATCAGAGCGTGGGCCTTCACAAAGCGTCTTCCCGCAGGCAGCTCAATTTCCACCTGCTGCGGCTGCGACGGGATCAGTTGGCAGACATCCGGCCGCATGGCCATGGCGTTCGTCATGTTTACTAGGTGAACGGTCATCGAGTCCTTCTGCATCCATGCGGTCACGTCGAAGAATCCCGCCCCCTTCACGCGCACCGGGACTGGTTCGTTCATCGCCCACTCGACGGCATTCTGTAGAAGTAGAAGATGGTCGTAGGAATGAACATCCCACACCAGCCGGTCGATATCCCACGGGAAATAAACGACCCTTCCCTTGCCGGACTCATGCATGTATACCTCGGGCTCGGCTGTCTTTTCCGTCGTCCAGAAGGTCTTCTCCATGGGCAAATTGATGACTGCTGGAATCCGCGTAAGCGGCGCTCTCATGCCTTGATCCGTCGCCCGCGTAGTTAGCTGCCAGGTGCCCCCCATCAGGTAATCTGCATCTTCGAGGCCTCGCAGCAGAGGCGTACCCGGCTGGTCGATATGCAGGTAGGTATTCTGTACGACCTTCTCCGTATTTACGTGCGACACGTACTGCGCTCCGAATAGATCGCCTAGCCCAAAGTTCTCACGCTTTGTCCCGTGCTCGTCATAGAGCGAGGTCTCGTAGGTCGCAACCAGGCTCCCGCCACGCTTTACGTAAGCTTTCAACTGGTCGCACTGCTTGTCGGAGAGCGCCGCGATGTTCGGCAGCAGCAGCAATTTGTAACGGTCGATATGCTCCGCATCGAACATGCGATCGTGCACCATCTCGAACGGAATCCGTGCCTCTACCAGCGACTGGTACATGCCGTCGATCGGCTGATCGATCATGCGGGCCATGTTTTCCGGTCCGGCGTGGAACTGCGCCGTCTGCTGCGAATACACCAGGCCCACGCGGGCAATGGGCGCGGTGTTGCGAAAATATCGGTCCCACTTCGCATGCCACACGTACAAATCTTCAATCACTTTCAGACCGCGGCGATCATGGACCGATCCGCTGACCATGTTGAACCAGGGACGCATTCCGTTCGCCATGCCGTCCTGCACCCACATGCGTGTCTCTGCCGGGCTCTTTGCGCTGTTGAGCCAGCGGTAAGGCGCGATGATGCCTACGTTGAAGATGCCGCCGATTGCTTTCATGCCAAGCGTGGCGCGATATTCCTTGCCGCTCTTGCCATTGGCCCAGGGTGCCATATCGCCGGAACGGCACTGACGATCCGCAAACAGCGTCGGAGCCAGCTCGCCGACGCGGGTCATGTCGAGTCCGCTGCCTGCACCTCCGCCGGAGTTCGCAATGTAGCGGGCATGGGGCCGCGCGTGCCGTATGGTCTTGTCCCAAAGTTCCCATAACGCGAAGAGGCGCTGCTGCTCCCACACGATGTAGTCGCGATAAGCCGGGTCGCTCAATGAACGATGCCTGGGCAGCTGCTGGTGGTACGCATCGTAGAAAAGCTTTTTGCAACTGTCGCAGTAACACATACCGCTGCCGGTCCATCGATTGCTGAAGATGCCGTACGCATGGAAGCGCGTGGCAATCTCGCGCGTTACATCGTTCATGAAGTCGAAGTTGTAACCGCCCAGCGCGCAGGTAATCCACATGCTGGGGTCGTCCGGATGCCGGCGCTTGTTTCCTTCCGCGTCCACGGCAATCCATTCCGGATGCGCCTCGTATACATCCTGGTAGGTCGCATGAGGATCGGTACGCAGCAGCACGACCATATCCTGCTGCATGCACCGCTCAACCATGTCTGCCAGAAAGTCTTCGTGGCCTGCGAGCCAGCGACTGCGATGGTGATATCGAATATCTGTCGGGTAGAAGGCGACAACGCCACCGGCAGAGAGACAGACTGCATCGGCGCGGATGCGACGGAAGTAGTCCATCCAGAAGGCGACGTCCATTTTGGCCGGATCGTCTTCCGTCATGTTGATCTGAGCCCAGCGCATTGGCTTGTCGAACCAATCCGCATCTGCCACCGGAAAGGCTAGTCCTTTGCCCAGTCCGCCAAGCATCATGGAAGCCACAGCGGCTCCCTGCATAAATTCCCTGCGCGTGACCATGGATCTCCTTCACGAGGCGTGGCCCTTGCGCCGGAAACGCCTTCAAACAACGAACGGCTAATACTGTCACATGGTCTGACCATCGTCAATCTGGCGGAAATCACAGTCAATTCGCCCGGCCGGGCGGTAATATTATGACTCCGGTCAAGAACCCACCCATGATGACTGCTACCAGATCCTCGAAATCCAGGGCGGCCTTCAAGGCTCGCCCCATCCAGAAGAGTTCCATCAGCGACGACATCGTTCAACAGATCATGAAGCAGATCTCGTCAGGCAATCTCAAGCCGGGCGAAAGGCTCCCCTCCGAACGCGACCTGTGCAAGAGCTTTAATACAGGCCGGTCTTCGCTGCGGGAGGCTTTGCGCTGCCTGTCCATCATGGGAGTGCTCACTGCGCGCGTGGGTGAAGGAACGTCTGTCTCAACCGATGGCAGCAAGTTTCTCGAAACGGTAATGCAATGGCGCTTCATCACGGAGAAGTACGACATCCGCAACCTGATGGAGACACGCATTTCGCTCGAGGGGCTGGCCGCCGCAAGCTCCGCGGAGCGCGCTACCGAAGACGAGATTGCGGCGCTGGAGATTCTGATCGAAAGGATGGAAGGCTTTGTGGACGATGCGAAGCGCTATGGCGCCCTCGATCTGGAGTTTCACCTCGGCATCGCCCGGGCCTCGCAGAACCAGGTGATCTACGACCTGGTATCGCTCATCCGGGGACAACTGGTGCGGGCTTTGGCAGAGGTGCTGGTGGTCCCGGACGCGCGTCCCCGCTCCACCGAAGAACACAAGGGAATCATCAGCAGCATCAGGAAACGCAACCCCGAGGCTGCCCGCAAGGCAATGCAGGCGCATCTCGAGGCGGCAATTACGCGCTATGAAGACGCGCACGTGTCTTCATAGCCAGGCGATTACTGCGGATTAGAAGGTGGAGGCGTGGTGGGGGGCGGAGTTGAATCGTTGCCGCCGCGCTGCCCGTCGGCATGCTTCTCGTAAATCGAGTACTGCTTATCCGGACGCTTCAGCTTCACGACAATATCCTTCGAATCGGTAGGAATCGGATAGTCGTCACCGAAGGTCTCGAAGCCGTTAGCGATTACCTGCAGACGCACGGTGTAGCCGATCGGAATGACCTCGATCGTCACCTTGCCTTCTTCGTTACTCTTCAGCTCAAGATTGCCTTCGCTCTTGCCTTCCTTCATCGGATGGAAGACAACCGCGGCATTCTCGACCGGCTTGCCGTTAGTAGCCTTGATCACCGTGACCGTGATCTTCGCGGTCGGCGGCGGCGGGGTATATTTGCGGCCGCGACGCGGCTGGTCCTGGGCAAGCAGCAGTCCTGGAAGCGCGAGGCCCATCAGGACCGCGATCCGGAACTTACGAAGAGATACAAGGTGAGTCATGCTGAAATTGTATGAAATTTCAGCAGCATGCGAAAGACGCGGACCCGCGAAAGACAACCATGCGCCTGCTGGAGCGTCTAACATATGTTGCAGCGGGAGCCCCGACGGCCTCCGATCGAGGCGATTTGTCAGGAATGAAGTACCCCTTTTTTCAGCGTTTTGACTCTGCCCGCGGTCTTTTCTTCACCGTAGCATTTCTGGTCGCCACGACCGGTTCGTTGCAAGCCGACGACGCATCATCGAATCCAGTGGCATTGGTTCGCCGGGCCAGCCAAAATGAACTCCGCTCGAGCGACGGCAGCCATCCTTATCGCTACAAACTACGCAAGGTCGACGACGGGAAGATCAACACCAAAGAGATTGTAGAGACACGCGACGGAGACGTGGCCCGTCTGCGTGAGTGGGGCGACAAACCCGTCCCGGCTGACGTGAACCAGAACGAAATCGATCGCCTCAACAACCTGCTGACGCACCCCGAGATTCAGGAACACCGCCACAAGCGCGAGCAGGCGGACAGCGACCGAGCCAACGAGATGATCCGTCTCCTGCCGGACGCATTCCTGTACCACTACGAAGGGATGGTCAACACGCCGAGCGGACCTTCCTACCGGTTGTCGTTTAAGCCGAATCCGAACTTCAATCCCCCCGATCGCGAAGCCGAGGTCTATCACGGCATGGAAGGCGAATTGTGGATCGACCAGAAGCAGGAGCGCATGACCAAGCTCGATGCCCACCTGATCGACGATGTCGACTTCGGCTGGGGCATTCTCGGCAAGCTCTACAAAGGCGGTTCGATCCTGGTCGAACAGAAGGATGTGGGCAATAACCGCTGGGAGACAACCCACATGAAGCTCGATCTCCACGGCAAAGCACTTATGTTCAAGACCCTCACCTTCGAGACTGTCGAAGACGCCAGCGACTTCCAGCCTGTTCCGCCCGGCGGCTATCAGGATGCGGTGCGGCTACTGCTTAAGAAGTAGCCGCTACTCTTCGCGAAGCACCTCGAGTGGCTTCTGGCCGAGAATACGATAGCTTGCCGCCCACCCGGTAAGGACAGCCAGCAGCGCGGTCGCCGCGACGGTAACGGCGAAGCTCTGCCAGTCGCGATGAAACGGCACATCCATTCTATGCAACAGGACACGCGCCAGCAGGTTAGCGAAGATCGCGCCGACCGTCCCTGCGAGCAGACCCAGCACAAGAAACTCCACACTGAAGACCTGGGCGATCCGCGAGCGTGCCGCGCCCAACGTTTTAAGCACGACTACCTCGCGAATCCTGCGGAAGCGCGTGCTGGCCACGCTCGATGCAAGAATCATTGCGCCCGACAGGATTGAGAATCCTGCAAGGAAGCGAATGACCAGAATGATGTGCCCGGCGACCTGCTGGATGGTCTGGAGAATGTCGGCTAGATTAATCACCGTAACCGTTGGATATGCCGAAAACAGGGCGCGCTCGAGCGCAGGAATCGCAGCCGGAGCGACGTGAACCGCTCCATACCAGGTGGCAGGTGAGTCGCGCAGAAGCCCTGGAGTCAGGATGAACTCGCTGCGCGCAAACGCGTGTTCGCCGTCGACCTTGTAGATGGCGACGACCTTCGTTGCGACCGTTCTGTCTCCGACGGCAAAACTCATCTGCGAACCGATGTGCAGATGCAGACGGTCGGCCACGTGATCGACCACGGCAACGCTCTTGTCCTCAGGGTTCGTCCACCATTGGCCCTGGGCTATGCGCGTGCCCGCGGGCATCTTTTCTGACCACGTAATTGAAGCCGACCGCAGCAGCCGCTTTGGATAATTCTTCACCCGCAACTGCTCCACATCGACGCCGTCGATGCTGAGAATGCGCGACGAGAGCATCGGGATCGTTTCAAGCTGGCCCTGCACGCCATTCTGCTTGGCCAGGAGAGTTTTCACTCCGGGTACTTCCTGCTTCGCCATGTCGACGAGAAAGACGTTCGGAGTCTCCGGAGCCACGTCGCTATGCATCTGCCGCACGATGGCCGCCTGCATGAGGTAAACGGCAAGAATCAGCATGACGCCCGCTCCAAGCGCGGCCAGAACCGCTGCCGACTGATTGCCGGGACGATAAAGGTTGGCAAGTCCGTGCCGTAGAGCGGAAGGCAATGATAGCCGCGTCCTGTTGAGAAAGGCCCGCAGCAGGCGCAGGAATCCCGCAGACAGCAGCAGCAACGCGACCAGCACCGCTGCAAGCATCGAAGAAAACCAACGGCCTACCTGCCAGGAGTCGGTGAGCGCTGCTGCAACCGCGGCCAGCCCTGCGACGATGACGATGACCGAAGCCCATTGCAGACGGCGCTCCACGAGTTTTGCAATGAAACGCTGAAAGCGGCTGCGATCATCATTCGGCTCTGTTTCCACGGTCTTACGCAGCACCGCGATCGGGCGCACGCGACGCACATCAAGCAGCGGTGGCAGGCAGAACAACACCGTCGTGAGCACTCCCGTAGCCAGTGCAGCCGCGACTGGTTTCATTGCGACAGCCAGCGGCGGACGCAATGGCAGCAGCGTGCCCAACAGCGACGGGAAAATATATTCGACACCGAGACCTGCGATAACGCCGAGCAGTCCCCCGGCGAGCCCGAGCAGAACGGTTTGAAACAGATAGATGCGCAGGATGTCCGACGAGCGCGCGCCGATCGATTTCATGATGGCGAGGATCTCGATGCGCTGCTGCAGGTGCGCGCGCATGGACATGGCGACGCCAATCGCTCCCAGCACCATGGCTACCAGGCAGATGAGGCTCAGCAGGCCGGTGGCGCTGTCGAGCCCGCGTGTCAGTTCCGGATTCGTCTCGCGGAAATCCGTGATCTGCGCATCGGGCAGGATCTTTTCCAGCTCGCCGCGCAGTATGGCGATGTTCTGGTCTTTGCCTGCAAGCTTGAAGAGATAGCGCTCCGTGGCACGGCTGCCAACACCGAGCAGACCGGTAGCCAGCAGCGCATGACGCGTGATCAGCACACGCGGCCCAAGTCCCACTCCAGCAGTCATGCGGTCGGGCTCGTTCACGATGACAGCGGCAATGCGGAAGTAGTGTCCGCCAATCTTGAGCTGGCTGCCTACGTGCGCATTCAGGCGGACAAGCAGATTGTCATCGACCAGCACGGTCGAGTCGTCGAGCATCGTCCGCAGATCGCCGGCCGGCTGCATCTGCACCTTGCCGTAAAACGGATACGCCGCAGGATCGACCGCCTTCAGCGAGACCAGCAGCGGCACAGGATCGCCCATGACCGAAGCCATGGAGACAGTCTCCGTCACCGTCGTGCGTTCGACGCCTCGCGTCGCCAGAGCGTCGAGCTTCTTGTCCTCTTCGGGCAACGTCACACGGTACATGCGCGCCGACAGGTCGCCTGCCATGATGCTGCGCGCATCGCCCAACAGCGCTTTTTGAAAAGCCTGGCTGAAGCCGCGCACGCCGGTGAGAGCAGCAACTCCGATTGCGACCGAAAGCAGGACGAAAAGAAATTTTCCACGCGAAGCGCGCAGCTCACGCCAGGCAATGCGGGCGGCTGTATTCCAACTTAACGAGGGCTTCAACGTGCACCCACTACAGCCAGCTCGTCGGCAACGACAACGCCGTCACGCAGGTGAATCTGCCGATCGGCGCGGGCTGCGATGGCGGGATCGTGCGTCACCATCACCAGCGTCGCCTGCGCCTGTCGCTGGCGTGTGGTCAGCAGCTCCAGCACATGCTGGCCATTCGAAGAGTCAAGGTTTCCCGTCGGCTCGTCGGCAAGAACGATCGGCGGATCGAGCATGAAGGCGCGCGCCAGCGCCACGCGCTGCTGCTCTCCACCTGAAAGCTGCACCGGATAGTGCTCCATGCGATCGCGTAGCCCAACTTCACCGAGCAGCGACGTGGCCTTGGCACGGCTATCGCCACGCGCATTCAGTTCATGCGGCAGCATCACGTTTTCAAGTGCCGTGAGCGTGGGAATTAGCTGATAGGACTGGAAGACGAAGCCGATCTTCGACCCGCGCACCTCGGCCAGCTTGTCTTCTTCAAGCCTGCCGATCGCAACGCCATCGAGCACCACGTCGCCTTCCGTCGGCGAGTCGAGCCCGGCCAGCAGCCCCAGCAGCGTGCTCTTGCCGCTGCCAGAGGCGCCCATGATGGCGACAAACTGTCCCGCTGGAATCACCAGGTCGATGCCGCGCAGAATCTCCACCGTACGTGAGCCGTTGCGTATCGACTTTTTCAAACCGCGAACTTCAATCATCCAGCGATCTCCCTTACCTTCAGGCTACAATGACTCGGGTGACGTCCCGATTACTGGCCATCGTCTTCCTGCTGCTTTTTCCGGCGGCTATCTTTGCCCAATCCACCATCGTCTGCTTCGGAGACAGTCTCACCGCAGGCTATGGCGCCGAGGCCGGGCATAGTTATCCAGATTCACTGCAGAAGCTTTTGGATTCTCACGGTTACCATTACCGCGTCATCAACAAAGGCGTCAGCGGAGATACGACCAAGGACGGCGTAGCCCGCCTGCCCGAGATCATTGCCCTGCACCCGCAGATTGCGGTAGTGGAATTTGGCGGCAACGACGGATTGCGCGGCCTGCCCATCACCAGTACACGCACAAATCTCGACCAGATTGTGACGACACTGCAGAAAGCCGGGATCAAGGTAGCTCTCGCTGGCATTACCCTGCCGCCCGACTACGGCCCGGATTACATTCACGACGTGAACCAGACCTACACCATGGCCGCTCAGAAATTCCATGTACCGTTGCTTCCCTTCCTGTTAGACCACGTCTACGGCGTTCCGGGAGCGATGCAGCAGGATGGAATTCATGCGACGGCAAAGGGCAATGTGATGGTGGCCGAGAATGTTTTTGCGCTGATCCGGCCCATGCTGAAGAAGTAGCGCAAGGGGGAGCCTAATATCCATCCCTGTTTCACAACACCTGCCCAACCGCCCGATGCGCTTCCATGATCGATGCGCGATGATCCATGATTCCGGACAGGTCGGAGTTGGCAAAAGCGACGCGCCCGAACGGCTTCTGCCGCATCAGCTCCGCCGGGCCCGGTTTGCCATCCTTGCCGAAGAAGAAGCCTGGTTGCGGCGCAAGGTAAGCATGTCCCCAGCGATTGAGAATGATCCCAGCCAGGTCGCGATGCGCGTCGAAGCCATAGCCGCTAAACATCTCAGAGAACTGGTCACGCAGCTGTTTCTCGTAGGCATTGAATGGCGTGGTCATCATCTGGTAGCGCCCCATGTTTACTTGCTCCAGCAGCGGCCGGCCGGGGTTTGAGAAAAGAATCTTTACCGTCAGAATGATCGGACTCTCCGGTGAGAGCTGCGGCGAAGCGCCTCCAAAGGTCGCAACACGCCGCACGGCAGTATAGTTGCCGAGTCCGCCGAACCACTGGAACTGGCTGATGCCCATCTTCGCCAGCGGCTTCCAGTTGCGCAGTGCGATATTGGCCATGATGCAAGGTGCGCGATAGAACTGCGCATAGGCATGGCGATATTCCGCAGGCAGATCACGCACCATGCCGTTGATCGTCCAGCTGCCATTGGCGAGGATCACTTTGCGAGCGCGCGCCCGGTAAAGGCTGCCTTCGCGCAGATAAACGAGGTTCACATGCGGAGCATGTGCGGCGTCACCTTCATGCTCGATTGAGATGACGGTCGAGCGGAGACGAATCCGCGTCGCTTTGTCTTCGGCGTCCAGCTCCGCAAAGTTCACACGCGACCGGCAGATGTTCGCCATCGTCGCCGGACCAGGAATGGCATCGGGCAGCAGCGCCTTCACCATGTGTCGCGCTACCCCGGCATTGCCGCCGGGAAACATCTGCGGGCCTTTCTCCGATTGCCATGGAAATAACAGATCGGCCGCATAGTCCGCGTATGCCGAGAGCGCATCGGCGCCAAGTCCCGAACCGCCTCCGCTCACTGGCGACAGGTACTTGCGCACAGTCTCCCGGCTTAATCCGTGACGGGCAATGAGATCGTCTTCCAGCGTGATCGAGTCAAGATGGCGCGAGACGGTGTCGCCATGGCGCTGCGGCTTCGGAAGGTGATCGGGAACGCTCCTCATCGCCAGCAGCTCGCGCTTCGCCTGATCTGGAATGGGAGCGCCGGCCAGCTTTTTTCCCCAGGGATCGATGAGCCACTGTTTCTGCTGCGTGAAGTAGAAGCCGAAGTTGCTGCCGCCGCCTGCATACGGAGTGACGCCAGTGCCGATGCGATTGTCGTCCCGCTGATAGACAAATTGCTTCGGGTCGATTCCGATTGAGTCGTAGAAGTGCATAAGAAAACTGCCCGGCAACGGTTCAAACCACATCGCCGACCCCTGGCTGGCAATCAGCCGTTGGCCGTCGACCTCGAACTCGTTGCGCTTGGCCTCTCCGCCAAAGATTGGATGGTTCTCGAGTACAAGACAGGTCTTCTTCGCGTGCGTCGCGCGTTGGTAGAAAAGCGCGGCCGCCAATCCGCTGATGCCTCCGCCGACAACAACGCAGTCGTAGATCTCATGAGTGTCGATAACAGGCGCGGGGTTGCGCTCGAAGACATGATCGCGGATCGAATGCCCATCCGACATGACCTGGTGCACGTTGCCGTTCGCTCCGGCATAATCGCCGATGCCGGAGAAGCCATTCCAGTCCGGCTCGGCCATCAGTTGAAAGGGGCAGGCTGCGGTGAGCAGTGCTGCACCCGAGGCCATGAGGGTGCCATTCAGAAAATCGCGTCGAGTAATCTTCCCGGAGTCTGCCATGCGTGGATGACCATCAGCATAATGGTCAGACCGCTCACGAGTACATCCCTAAAGCACGATCGAGGGATGAAACAGCGTGCCAACCAGGCGTTTACCAATAGCGACAAGGTTTCGTTGCCCTTCGAAGATCTTGATCAGTGGAGCTGAACTGTATTCAGGCAGGTTGATGGCCATGCCGTTGCGCAGGCGTCCGACCGATTGCCGATCTGCGGTCACGGATGGAAACTCCGGCAGCATCGTACGCGGATGCGGCATGCCTGCTTCAAGCCGGTTCTCCTGCGCGAGCGCAATCGCTTCATCGAGCACAATCGATTGATCGAGCGCGAAGACGCCGGACATGACGCGGCGCAGGCTTGCGAGATGCGCTCCGCAGCCCATCGCCTGCCCTAGTTCGTGCGCGACCGAACGCACGTATCCGCCGGCTGAAATCTTCATGCGAAACGAAGCGACGCCATCTGCGTAGTCGAGGATGGCAAATTCGTCGATCTTCACCTTCGCCGTCTTCAGTTGCGGAGTTTCGCCGGAGCGGGCGATTTCATAAGCCCGTTTGCCACCGATCTTTTTCGCCGAGATGGGCGGAGGCAACTGGTCCATCTCGCCTGAAAAGCGCGAGGCCTCCACGAGCAATTCCTCGCTCGTGAACAAGGGTGCAATCAGCTCAGAGGTCTGCTTGCCTTCGGCATCGTAAGTATCGGTAGCGAAGCCAAACCGGATGGTCCCGGTATAGGCCTTCTCATGCGAACCGTAGAACTGCGCCAGACGGGTGTAGCGGCCCAGCAGCAGAGGAAGCACGCCCGTCGCCATCGGATCGAGCGTGCCAAGATGCCCAATCGATTTTTCACTTGTTGCCCGGCGGAGCTTCGCGACAACATCGTGCGAAGTCATGCCCGCCGGCTTATCGACAATCAACAGCCCATTCACCTGTCTACTATATCGACCGATGCGGACCGGCGTCAGAGCGACGCTTGAGGAAAACGCCGTTAGAAATTACCACCTGAGCTCTGCCGCACCAGTGAGAGAAACTCCGCGCGGGTGTTCTGCTTCTGGAAGACACCCACCATCGCCGAGGTTGCCGTCGAGGAGTTCTGCTTCTCGACGCCGCGCATCATCATGCACAGGTGCCGAGCCTCAATCACGACGCCAACGCCCTGGGGGTTGATCGCATCCTGGATCGCCTCCGCAATCTGCCGCGTCATGCGTTCCTGCACCTGCAGGCGGCGCGCGAAGACTTCAACCAGCCGCGGAATCTTGCTCAGCCCAATCACTTTGCCGTTAGGAATGTAGGCCACATGCACGCGTCCGAAGAAGGGCAGCATATGGTGCTCGCAGAGCGAGAACATCTCGATATCCTTGACGATCACCATTTCGTCGTAATCGACATCGAAGAGCGCGCCGCGCAGAATGGCCGTCGGATCTTCGTTGTAGCCCTTGGTAAGAAAAGTCATCGACTTCTCGACACGCTCAGGGGTGCGCACCAGCCCGTCACGCGTGGGATCAGCGTCAAAGCGGCGGATAATTTCGCGATAAATCTCCTGCGTAGAAACCGACTCAAGGCCCGTCGAGCCAATCAATTCGGACTTCAATTCTCCTGCGCGTTCGTCAGGTGCCAGCGTCTTGTGATGATTCTTCATTCCGCGCCTGCCTTTCTCTCTCTTGCCACCGGATATTCAAACGAGTTGTTCGAAGTCTCTTCGATCCGGACGGATACCAATTCAGCTTTGCCGAGCGCTCCGCGATCAACCGCGTGAGATAAGAGGCGATAAACCTCGAGGTTCAGATTCTCTGTGGTCGGCACTTCTTTTTCAAAGCGCTCGAATGTGTTCAGGTTGGTGTGATCGAAGCGCTCGACAATCTCCGTGTTGACACAAGCATCCAGCTTCACCAGGTCGCACACCATGCCTGTAACACTGTCCACTTCTCCGCCAACGATCACTTCAACCACATAGTTATGCCCGTGGCCGAAAGGATTATTGCACTTGCCGAAAGCCGCGCGATTCTCAGCCTCGCTCAGGCTCTCGGCGTGCAGACGATGCGAAGCGCTCAGCCGGTATCGGCGTCCCAGGTAGGCCCTCATGCTTCACCGTAATAGTCAGCGAAGAGGTCGGCCATCTCGAAGACGCGCACGCGATGCAGCTTTGCGCCGGGAACCTTGCCGTCAAGCCGCTTCCAGATTGCGATGGCCATGTTCTCGGTAGTCGGCATCGCGGTCTTGAACTCCGGCACTTCGAAGTTCAGATGGCGGTGGTCGTAAATGCTCACCACCTCGCGCTCCATCACGTCTTTCAGCTCTTTGAGGTCCACCACGAAGCCGGTCACCGGGTCCACTTCACCGGCCACCGTGACCTCGAGCGTGTAATTGTGCCCGTGACCATTACGATTCGAGCACTTCCCGAAGACGCGGAGGTTTTCCTCTTCGCTCCAGGCGTCGTTCCAGTAGAAGTGCGATGCGGAAAACTCGGCTTTGCGGGTCAACAGGATCATAGCGTTCTATCTTCTCAGGTTAGATGGGTTAAGTCGGGCCAGCGTCGCACTTTCAGCGATTCCGGCTCGCATATTCGCGTCCCTTCCAGTTCACGCGCCTGGTTACGTTGTGATGAAACCAGCTCTGGTAGAGCAGATATGCAAAGAGCGGCAATGCCAGAGGAGTAACCGCGCAATCAGCCGCCGGAAAATTCGATTTCGCCACCCGCCGGTAAAATCGCCACAGGTTGCGCGCCCAGATCAGCACAATCGCCCACACAAAGAGCGGCCGCAGGTTGTGCTGGTACTCCCATAAAGCGAGCACCGGCAGGCCCACCAGCAACGCAAGATCGAGCATGCGCCAGGCAGCCAGCATAAGGGTATTTCCGAAGAGCAATGCCAGGTTCTTCGTCCAGCCTTCAACCATCGCACCGAACGTACGATACATCCGCGTCGCAACCGCCTCCGGAGCATACCGGAAGCGCAGGCCCAGCTTTCGCCGCTTGACAATCTCTGCCAGAGCAACGTCTTCGAGCACAGTGTCTTTTAGCGCCTCGTGCCCGCCAACAGCGAAGTACGCCTCGCGAGTGATCATCAGGAACTGCCCATTCGCAGCCGCCAGCCGCGATTGCGGATCGGAGACCTTCGCGGGAGGATACGCCAGCGCCAATTCGCTGAAGACGAGCGGCATCAGCGCCCCCTGCCAGAAGCCGGTCACGATCTGGCGCGGCGAATACGAAAGCATGGCTGCGTGATGACGCTCGGCCTCGACCATGGCAATGCTCAGGTGGCCGGGTTCATGCAGGGTGTCCGCATCGGTAAACAGCAGCCACTCGCCTTTCGCGGCCTTCGCACCGGCCCAGACGGCATTTGCTTTGCCCGTCCATCCCTTTTCGAGAGCAGGAGCCGGCATTACCGTCACTCCGCCAATACCCTGCGCGATCTTGCGAGTGCGATCGGTGGAGTGGTCGTCTATCAGCAGAATCTCCCAGTCGATACCCAGTTCCCAACCGGGCTCCGATTGCGAGGCGAGCGATTGCAGGCAAGCGCCCACGCAGTCTTCTTCGTTGCGGGCGGGCACGATTACAGAGAGCTTCAGAGGGCGGGTCGATTCGAGAGAGGCATCCACGGCTGTCGGCCTTTATTATAGAAAAGTGATTGCTTCCCGAGCCTCTCTGCTTCGCATCGGAACGGCAGTTCTCCTGCCCGCGCTCTCTCTTACGCTGACCGGCCTGGCAGGATGCGACCGCGGCGACCATCCCGCGCAGGTCGGCACCGCGGCTCCCGGCTTCACCATTACCGATGGCGCACAGACCGTCCGCCTCTCCGATTACCACGGCAAGGTGGTGCTGCTGAACTTCTGGGCATCATGGTGCGCGCCCTGCATCGAAGAGCTGCCATCCCTTATCGCCCTTCAAAAGCAGATGCCCGAGGTGACGGTAATCGCCGTTAATTTCGAGGACGAGGAAGACTCCTACCGGCAGTTCCTTAAAGACAATCACGTCGACCTGCTGACCATTCGCGATGCTTCGGAAAAGAGCAACCACGCCTACGGCACCACCCGGCCGCCGGAGACCTATGTGATCGATAAGCAAGGCATCATCCGTAGAAAGTTCATCGGCCCCCAGCAGTGGACCGGCCCGGAGATCGAAAACTACCTGCGCAATCTCTAGCCGGCGAACTGGACTCAAGGTTTGTCATCCCGAACGAAATGAGGGATCTGCACTTCGTACTTCTCCGCCTGCTGAATCCATACTTCTGTCACAGATGGCTCTTCAATTCCCTGCTATCATCTTGTCTATGACGCAGCTGGAAGTCCTTTATCGCTACGAGCAGCACCCGACCGAAGCAGCCATGTTTGCCCTGGGGAATGCCCGCGAGGTTTACGGTATTCGCCGCATTAAGATCGACGAAGAATGGAAGACCATTCGCGTGGAATACGATGCGACCCGCCTGAACGGTGCAGCCGTATGGACTCTGCTTCGCCGTACCGGTATCGATCTCGTCGAGGAGCTTCCGCTGATTCCGCCGCAGCCGGAAGAACCCGCCGCGCCGGTTGCCGCGCCCGCTGCGAAGTAAGAGAAAAGAAACAGCTTCCGGGTTTGCATTAGCGGCAGAAAATTGGTATCTTAATAAAAGTTCGCAGTCACCTTAAAGGTGGCTGGCATTGTGCGCCCATAGCTCAGTTGGATAGAGCGACTGGCTACGAACCAGTAGGTCGGAGGTTCGAATCCTTCTGGGCGCACCATTAAAGTTCAGCTTTAAGAAACCTCCGATAGTCGATGACTGTCGGAGGTTTTTCTCTTTGCACAAAACCCTCCCTGCTTCACCTTTTCTTCGCCTACAATGAGGCATGGTCAGCCTGCGACGCGAGATCAGCATTCGGAACCAACTGCGCGCCGAGTCTCACGAGCACGACCAGACCTACGGCGAAGTTCCCAGCGTCGTCTACCACGCTGCCGAAGGCAGGCACGGCAACTTCCTTCCCCAGTCCTATCGGGCTATCTGCGCGCATCCGGAGTGGGCCCGTCGGCTGCTCAAAGCGTATACCGGCAGCCGCAGGATTCCCCGAGCCAGCGATCGCCGCCGCTTTGAGCTCGACTGCGCAACCAGCTCCGATGCGCTGCTGATGAACATCTTCTGCTATCCGCGCGTGCTGCACAGGCCGCGGCTTTGCGAATTGCTCGGCATCGAACGCGGCTTGCGTCCCGAGTTCGGCTTCAAGCCACGCACCTGTCTCACGAACGGGCGTACGGACTGCACAGAAGTAGACATGCGCCTCGGCGATCTGCTCGTCGAAGCGAAGCTGACGGAAAGCGGCTTTCAGGCAGCGCCGTATCGGCTCATCGAACGTTACCCTCTGCTCGAAGAGCTCTTCGACATCTCTGAACTGCGTACTACGGAAGATGTCATTTGCGAATATCAGCTGGTCCGCAGCATCCTGGCTGCATACTCTTCCGGCTGCGGCTTCACGCTGCTATGCGACGGCCGGCGGCAGGATATGTTTGAGCGCTGGATGCGTGTCGTGCAGGCCATCCGGAGCTACAGCTTTCGCAGCCGGCTGCGAGTCATCACCTGGCAGGAAGTTTGCGCAACGCTTCCGAAGACCGTGCAGTCTTTTCTGCAAGAGAAGTACGGCATTCTCAACCACCACAGCCGCGGCGTTCCAGAAACTTATTGATGAGCTCGATCTCTTCATCTGTTGGGCGCTCGCACACTTCCACGTCTTCCGCGAAGAGGTAGATATCGCTGGCGTACTCGGCAAGTCTTGAGTCGAGCGAAAACAGAAATCGTTCCCTGCCCTCGTGCTGCCCCGCATCCTGCAATGTACCCAGCTGCGATCCGGGTGCCGATCTCAGCCTCACATAGGAGCCGGCGTGCGGACTCACGATCGTCTTCGACGGATGCTGCATCGGTCTATGTTAATCCCGCAGACGCTAACGCATTGACAGAGCCTGCTCGAGCTGCAGCGTGAGTGACCCTGGTCCAACCATGATCCTGTAGTCACCGGGCAAGACCGTCCACGCATGCGACTTCTCATCCCAGATCGAAAAACGCTCGCGAGGAATCGTCAGCGCAACCTGCTTCACTTCTCCCGGCTGCAGCGCGACCTTCTGCCAGCCGACAAGACGCTTCGGTGGTTCGCCCGTCGAAGCGGGCATCGCTGCGTAAACTTCAGCGATCTCTTCGCCGGCTCGCCTGCCGGTGTTCTTCAGCGTAAAGCTCACCTCTACCGGAGAAGAACCGCTGGCCTTGAGATCGGAGTAACTGTAGGTCGTGTAAGACAAACCGAAGCCGAACGGAAAGAGCACAGGCTTCTTCTGCTCGTCGTACCAGCGGTAGCCCACCTGCAGGCCTTCGTCGTAACGTGTCGGGAAAGACGGCAGGCCAAGAAGCAGCTTCTTCGACATCGCGGCTTCATCGCTCCAGTCTTCCTGCGACGCCTTGGGAGGCAGCACCAGCTCAGGATGCGGCAGATCCGCGTCCTTCATCGGAAATGTCACCGCGAGTTTCGCCGAAGGATTGACCTTACCGAAGACAACATCGGCAATCGCGTCCGCCCCGGAGATGCCGCTGAACCAGGTCTCCATCACCGCGGCAACATTGTTGAGCCACGGCATCAGCACCGGTCCGCCGGTCTCGAGCACGACAATTGTATGCGGATTCGCCGCGGCAACCGCCGTGATCAGCGCATCCTGCGCGTCCGGCAGTGCGAGGGTCGGTAGGTCAACTCCCTCGGCCTGCCACTGATAGGCGTAGAGCAACACCACGTCGGCCTGCTTCGCCGCAGCGGATGCTTTCGCCACATCACTTCCATCGTCAAAGCTGACGGTCCCCGCAGGTGCAGCCTCGCGAATCGCAGCGAGGGGCGCATCCGGAAACCAGACAGCCTTCTGCCAGTCCTGCTTGCGTTCCTTGTCGGGAATATCGCCGATGGCGTTGCCGCCCGGCGGGTCGACCTGGGCCGAACCTCCGCCGGAGATCATGCCCTTGTCCGCGTTCCTGCCGATCACCAGAATCTTCTGCTGGCGGCCAGGGTCGAGAGGCAGAACGGCATTCTCATTCCGTAGCAGCACGATGCTCTTCTGCTCGATCTCACGCGCCAGCTTCGCGTGCCCGAAGACATCCGGCACCTGCTTCTTCGGCGGATCGTCGACCACGCCCGTCGCAAACATCGAGCGCAAAATCCTGTGAACGTGATCGTTCAGCTCCGCCTGCGTTACTTCGCCGTCCTCGACAGCCTTCTTCATGGCTGCGTCGAAGAACATGTTGTCCGGCTCTTCGTTGTCGAGCCCGGCATGCGAGGCCTTCACTGTCGAGTGCGTTGCCAGCCAGTCCGAGATAACGAAGCCGGGATACTTCCACTCGCCTTTCAAGACCGCTTTTAGAAGGAATTCGTTCTCGCAGGCGTAGTCGCCGTTCACGCGGTTGTAGGCGCACATCACCGCGCCGGGATGGCCGATACCGATGCCGATCTGGAAGGCGAGCAGGTCGGTTTCGCGCATGGCGCGTTCGCTGATCTCAGACGAAACGGCGTGCCGTCCGCTCTCCTGGTCGTTCACCGCGTAGTGCTTGATGTGTCCCAGGACATGCTGCGACTGCACGCCCTTGATGAGGTGTCCCACCATCGTGCCTGCCAGCACCGGATCTTCGCCCATGTACTCGAAGGTGCGTCCGTCACGCGGCTCGCGCGTCAGATTTACGCCGCCGCCCAGCGTCATGTTGTAGCCGAGGTCGCGCAGCTCGTCAGCGATCATCGCTCCGTAGCGCTCTTCGATCGTCGTATCCCACGAGCTGGCGGCGGCGAGATTCGACGGAAGCGCGGTCGAGTAGCGTCCGCTGCCTGCCGAGTAGCAGACACCGCTGGCCGAATCGACGATCTGCAGGCCGGGAATGTTCTTATCGGGAAAGCCAGGAACGTATCCGGAGCCGCCATTACCATCGGCGGCTTTCGGATCGGCCGGCCCGATATGCGGATCGCCGGTTCCATGCAGCAGCTGAATCTTTTCATCAAGAGAGAGCTTCTGGATGAGCAGATCGGCACGCTTATCGGCGGAGAGCTTCGTGTTCATCCACGGCATCGGTGCGGCCGGCGCCGCGTCTTTCTTCTCCTGCGCAACGCCTGTCAGGGCAGATCCGAGCACAGCGTTCAGAACGCAGAAGCACTTCAGAAAACGAACGGCATTTTTAGCCGTGATGGTTTGATCACGCATGGCCTGACAGCATTTCCTCTAAAAATCGATCGCTGATTTTTCAACTGCGAAATAGCCGTTTCGCATGCGCTTATGAAGAGGACATCGCGGGAAAGCGCACATCGTAACGTTTCAATATTTCTTCTTGACACTCTAAGACATCAGTCCTATACCTTGCTTTACCTGATATTCACACGTTTTAACAAAATCGTCATTGCTTTCTTTCTTGGAGGTCCACCCACGATGCGCCCATACTTCCTCAGGAAGTTCTCGCTCGTTGTTTGTTTATTCCTCGCATGCTCTGCATGCCTCGCGCAAGCGGGACATGGCGGCATCAGCGGAACCGTAACTGACTCAGCCGGAGCGGTTGTCCCCTCCGCCTTTGTCGAACTACTCGAAACCGGAACAGGCGTAAAGCAGTCTACCGTCACTACCTCGGCCGGTGTTTATTCATTTGTCTCGGTAGCACCCGGCACCTACCAGTTGACGGTCAAGCATGAGGGTTTCACTACCGCCGTCGATAAGAACATCGTCGTCACCGTCGACCAGACGAACCATCTCAACGTCACGCTCTCGGTCGGCGCTGTAAGCCAGAGCGTAACGGTCGATGACTCGACTTCGCTGATCAGCACCAGCAGTTCGACGGTCGGCCAGCTCATCTCATCGCAGACCATCGATCGCGTGCCGCTTCTCACACGCGACGTATACGAGTTGGTACAGCTCAGCACGGGCGTCCTGCCAGCAAACGGAACGCCGAACTCCTCCAGCTCGGGCGCCATCTTCAACGCGCGTTCGCTGATCGACGTTTCTTCTTACACGATTAACGGAGCTCTCCAGGGCAGTGTTTACTACGTACTGGACGGCAGCCCCATCGGAGTCGCCGAGAACAACATTGCTTCGATCCTGCCTGCCTTCCAGGTGCCGGAAGACGGAGTCGACGAATTCCGCGTAGAAACCCAGAACACACCCGCCACCTACGCCAGCGGCGCAGCCGGCGTCATAAGCCTCGTAACCAAGTCCGGCACCAACAAATTTCACGGTGATGCCTTCGGAGTTTTTCGTCCCGCCGCAGTAGCGGCAAACGACTACTTCTACAAGCAGAACAATCCCGGAGCACCCACTCCCGACTTCCACCGCTACCAGGAAGGCGGAGCCATCAGCGGCCCCATCATCAAGGACAAGCTTTTCTTCTTTGGGGACTACGAAGATACGCAGCAGGAGCAGCTTGAGGTCGGTTCCTACACCGTTCCTACAGCAGCGGAACGTACGGGCGACTTCTCCGCGGATAACCTGACCATCTACAACCCATTTGCTCCCGACAACCCAGTCGCCAACCCTGACGGCAGCCACAACCGCCAGCCTTTTGCGGGCAATATCGTGCCCTCGAGCATGTTCGATCCTGTGGCCAAGTATTTCGCAGACAAGCTGCCCCTGCCAAACGCTCCAGGCGATGGCAGCCCTTACCACAGGAACAACTATTCCGGCTCCGGCCTCGATCCGCAGAATGCACACAAGTTCGACGTCCGTATCGACTACTCGCCAAACCAGAAGCAGCGCATCTTCGCCCGCTACTCCTATGGCAACCTGAACTTCGGCAATGCCGATCTTTACGGCTCAAGCGACGAGTTCGACCCCTACTACTACGTCAACATCACCAAGACACACAATGTCGTTCTCGGTGACGACATCACTCTTTCCCCCACAATGGTGCTGTCGCTGCGTGGTTCGTGGACCCGCCACTTCGAAAATCAGACGGGCGATCCCCGCCAGAATAATTTCGATATCTCCTCGGTTGGTTTTCCGCAATCTCTCGCCGATCAGGTCGTCTTCAAGCAGGCTCCGGTCATGACCTTCGAGACCACCTCGGCGGTTGGCGGTACGACCAATGAAGACACTTTCATCTTCGCCAGCGAAAATCGCGACTTCAATGTAAGCCTGACCAAAGTCCTTAACAAGCACGAATTTACTGTCGGTTTTGACTACGAGAAGAAGTTTGCGAACGTCGGCCAGCCTGTAGCGCCTGCGGGCACCTATGGATTCGACGCAACAGCCACCAGTTCTACGACCTTCGCTGATGACGGCAGTGACTTCGCCTCGTTCCTGATGGGCATGGGTTCAGCTCCGGGTGGAGAAGGCGGCAACTTCACCAAGGATATCTTCTCCGCGCAGGCCAACCCATATTACGCGCCCTTTGTGCAGGACAACTACCACATCACACCCAAGCTAACCGTAAACCTCGGCATGCGCTGGGAGATCTTTGGCAGCCGGACCGAGCGCTTTAACCGGCAGGAATACTTTGACCCGAACGTAGCCTATTCGGTAAACGGCATTGCCCTGACAGGCGGCGAAGTGTTCGCAGACAGCAACCACCGTACGCCCTTCACCACGCGACTCACCAACTTCGCGCCTCGTGTTGGCTTCTCCTGGCAGCTGCAGGATAGTACCGTGGTGCGCGGCGGCGCAGGCATCTACTACGGTCCTGCCGTAACGCAGGCGGCAAACCCCGGCTTCAACAGCGATGGCTTCAGCTCATCGACGAGCTGGAATGCCACTACCACCAATGACGACGGAAACAGCATCATGCTCAACCCGCTCAGTAATCCGTTCCCGAGCGGCGTGGTGCAACCGATCGGCAGTTCACAGGGAGCAGCCACGAACATCGGCGTCGGGCTGACAACAGTTCAGCACGATCCGAAGATCCTGACCACCTACAACTACAACATCGGCATCGAGCAGCAGCTGCCCGGCAAGACGGTCTTCAGCCTCGCCTACGTCGGCAGCCATGGGCTCTTCCTGCCTCTCGGCTCAGTCGACCTGAATACATTCTCGATCGAGACCATCGCCAAGTATGGCGGAACGCTCTGCAACAACAACAGCACTGGTTGCGTCCTGGTTCCCAACAAATGGGAATCGATCCTGCCGCCAACCAGTCTCTACTATGGTTCAGACACCGTGCCCCTCTGGGTTTCGCTCGAACCCTACCCGCAGTTCAACTCCGGTGGATTCGGAAGCGGCGTAACCATCAACGGCTACAACGGCGCCAACTCTCAGTACAACTCGCTGCAGACCAAGCTCGAGAAGCACATGGACCATGGCGTCTCCACCATCGCCAGCCTCACCTGGGCAAAGCTGCTTACGACTGACAGCCAGAGTCCGCTTGGATTTGTAGGCTTTCACTCCGCTGGCCCGCAGGACTGGCGCGATCTCAACCTCGAACGCGCTGTCTCGTCGCAGGACGTGAAGGTGCAATTCAACTGGCAAACATCATGGGATTTGCCCTTCGGCAAGGACAAGCTCGTTCCGCTCCATGGGGTTGTCAACCAGGCGCTCGGAAACTGGTCGCTCAACACCATTCTCTACTGGAGCACCGGTGTGCCGATTGCTGTGCCCACCGGCACGGGCGACCAGTGGTTCAATCAGCGCGTCGACCAGACCTGCTCTCCCAAGGTCACGCACAATCCACTGCAGTGGTTTAACTACAACTGCTTCTCGCAGCCTGACAGCGATTTCCGTCCCGGCAGCTCCCCGGCGTACATGTCCAATGTCCGCACCGACGGCGCGCACAGCCTCGACGTGTCGGTCTATAAGAACTTCCCTCTCGGCGGCGAACGTAACATCCGCCTGGAGGTGGCGTCCTATAACGTCACTAACACCGTGCAGTTCGGCTATCCGAACGTCTTCTGGAACCAGAATGCGAAGGATAATCCGGACGTAATGCAGGGCTTCGGACAGATCTACGGCGCGTCGAACCTGCCACGCCAGTTCCAGTTCGGCGGCCGCTTCACCTTCTAAACCAGCAAGCGGGGTGCAGGGGATTGGTCCCCTGCACCCCGCTTTTTTTGCGCCCTTCTTCAGCCTTCCCGTTCGTTCTACCTCACTCCAAACCGCGCCGCATAACCAGAGGCCACTCTTGCCGCCACGGCCTTTGTAGCGTTCTGGTTAAGGTCCTGGCGGAGCTTCTACCGGCTCACCGGACGGTGGCTCTGGTCGATCCGATATGGAATCTGCTTAATGAGCAGGTTTTGCGGCAGCTGAGCCGGCGCGCTCCAGCTGGATGTTTCCGGTTGAGGAGCGGCAATGTCTTTGTCGCGTTGTGCCACCGGACTCCCCGGAGACTCGAAATAACAAACCTGGTTGCGCCCATTGCCCTTCGCGCGATAAAGCGCGAAGTCGGCCTCGGCCAGCAGTTCAGTGGCGTCGACCGCGCGGCGGCCGCCAACGCTCGTAACACCGAAGCTGGCGGTCACGGACAGGCCTGCCCCCGGCAGTAAGCCGCCATATTCGGCCAGACTGCTGCAGAGCCGCTCCAGCACCGGTTTCGCGTCCTGAAGCTCGGCGTATGGAAACAACATGACAAACTCTTCCCCGCCATATCGTCCGATCACATCGCAGCCGCGCAACTGTCCTGCCATGAATCGGGCAACGCCCACAAGGATGGCATCTCCGCTGGCGTGGCCGAAGCGGTCGTTCATACCCTTGAAGTGGTCCAGATCGAAGATCGCGAGTGTAAGATCGTAGCCGTAGCGCCGATGGCGCCCGAGCTCCCGCTCCAGCGCATGCTCCAGGCCTCGGCGATTCAGCACCCCGGTCAGTGGATCGACGATGCTCTGCTGGAAGAGGCTCCACTCCATCCGGGACTGCATCATCCATATATACGCAAGCGGCAGCAGCGAAACATTCGTGACATAAGTGACTACGCAGACCGTGGCCAGCCTTGGCGTCGTCACATCCGGATCGCCATGCAGGACAAACACCACAAAAACCCGGGCCAGTTCCATCACGACGAAGTATGCAAGAAAAACTCCCATCAGCAGTCGCGGGGGCCGTGTTGCCTTCTCGTCATGAGCTGACAGGAGTACCGTGGTCACTATGCACTCCAGGGCGATCAACAAATCGCCGAATGCATCGCTCTGAACCCGGACAGGAGCATTGCGCCACGCGAGCAGAACCGGCAAGCCGGCCAGCAGGATGAGAGCGGATATCCAGACGGAGCGCTTGCCGCGCCGATCGAAGTAGACGAGCGACACGTTCAGTAAGGCGTAAGAAAGCGGTATCGTGAGCCCGTTGAATCCATGACCAAGCCAGGCAGGCACATGCGGACCAAGCAGATCCAAGCCACACCCCGCGGCATTCGCAAGGAAGCTGAACCACAGCCACCGCCGGGGCAGGTCGCTCCATTTCTGGAGAGCCAGAACTCCAAACACCACCGTAAAACAGGCGAGTTGGACATCCTGAACTAATAGGACCGCATTGAGGAGCATTGCCAACAATATTAATGGGTCCGCAACAGGTTGGTAACCATTTCTCTTACAAACAACGCACGAAAGGACAACTTTTAGGTAACGTGTCGCATCGGTGCCTTAGCTCGGCTCGTTATAGACGCCGATTTCCACCAGGCTTGGCGCCTGACCTTCGGCTCCAGTAACCGAAACCCGGATTTTTTCGGCCTCGACCGGCGGGAACTGGTGGACCTCGGCAACAGACGCGACGTTCGAACCTGCGATCGTCGACCAGACACCTTCGCGCTGGCACTCCACGCGATAGCCGCCGATCGATGACTCGCCTGGCTTCCCTTCTACATGCCCTGTAACTACGGTCACTGTATTGAAACGAGCCGGCTGCTTCAGGTCGATCTCCACCCAGCCGTCTGCCTTGCCATCATCGGCGGTCCAGGAGGTACGAAAGTCATTGTCGTTTGCAAGATCTGGCCCGGAGGTGTCGGCGATGCTGCTGGCGAAACTCGGCCTGGCGTAAGCGAGGTTGGGAGTCGTAATCTGTATCGACTTCTCAATTGCCGGCGCCGCACCGGTGTTCTGCCAGAGCTTTCCGACCTCGGCGAGGCGGGCGACTGCATTGTCGTCGAAACGCCCGTCCGTATTGGGAGCCAGGTTCAGGATGAGATTGCAGTGCTGACGGTTGAACGGCACCAGCCACTCGTCGACGATCTGCTTTGCAGACTTCAGTTCCTGCGTAGGGTAGCTCTTCTTCCAGAACCAGTCGCTCTGCAGGGTCATGCCTGATTGCGAAGGAATTCGACTGCCGGCGGGAACGGCCTGCCCGGCATGTTGCTCATACTCCTTAATGTCTGTGTAGTACATCAGCGGCACAGGGTAGCTGCCGAAATTGTGATCGGCTACGAGGCAGTTCGGCTGCAGACTCTTTACATGGTCATAGACCACGCGGAACGGAAGCTGATCGTAATAGATACGCGACCATGCTGCGCTCCATCCATCGATGATTAGGGCGGTAATCTCGCCGTAGTTCGTCAGCAGCTCGGTGAGCTGGGCCTTGATGAGCGCAATCTTCCTGTCATCAATCTGGTAGGCGCGAATATCCGCGCGGAGATCGAGGATGGAGAAGTACAGGCAGACCTTCAGTCCCTGCCTGCGGAACGAATCTACATACGACCGGACGATGTCGTGTGGGAACGACGAGTCTTTCACGCTCGGGCTGCTGGTTGCCGTGGGCCACAGGCAAAAACCATCGTGATGCTTCGTGGTCAGGCATCCGTAGCCCATGTTGGCTGACCGGGCTGCCTGTGCCCACTGATCGGTATCGAGGTGCGCAGGGTTGAACAGCTTCGGAGATGCCTTGGCATCGCCCCACTCCCGCTCTTCGAAGGTGGCCATGTTCAGGTGTATGAACATGCCGAAGCGAAGGTTGAGGAACTCCTGTTGCAGCTGGAGCAGTGGTGTGGCTGCAGCCTGTTGAGCCTTCGCCATAAGACTCCTGCCGCTTAGGGCTGTCGCCGCCAGTCCGTAGTTAAACGCTCGCCTGCTCACCTGCATCAATTCACTCCCGAATATGTCGATGCCCGCGGGACTTACTTCACGAAAGAAATTAAGCCTGCTTTCGACGAATGCTAACGGAAAGGCACATAAGTGGTCAAAAATGCTTTTTACAAATGAAAATGGCACAGCCAGGGCTGTGCCATTTTCACGACTGTGGCGGCTTTACTGCCAGCCACCACCGAGTGAGCTGTACAACTGCACCAGCGTGAGCGCTTCACTCTGCTGAGCGGCTGCAAGGTTCAGCTGCGCTGCGTACAGGTTGCTGTCGGTCGTCAGCACTTCAAGGTAGCTGGTTGAGCCACCCTGGTAGCGAATGCGGGCGAGACGAGTAGCATCCTGGGCCGACGTTACCAGCAGCTCCTGCTGTTCGCGTGCGACACGTTGCTTATTCACGGCGATCAGGGCATTCGACACATCGCGGAAGGCACCGAGAATCGTCTTCTGGTAAGAGAGAACCATCTCGTCCTTCTGGCGCTTGCTCAGCTCGTACTGCCCCTTGATCTTTCCACCTTCGAAGATCGGCTGGGTTAGAGAGCCAAGGCCGTAGATCGTGCGTCCGGCCGGGTCGAAGATATTTCCCCAGTCGTCGCCGCCTACACCGCCCGAGGCGCTGATGGAAAGCTGCGGGAAAAAAGCAGCTTTCGCCACACCGACGTTGGCATTCGCGGCCTTCAACTGCGCTTCCGCTTCCTGAATATCAGGACGGCGCTCGAGCAGCTGCGACGGCAACCCTACCGGCAGGTTCTGCGGCGGGGGTGCAAGCGCATTCTGGTCAGTGTGAACGACCGTACCCGGCGTCTGGCCGAGCAGCAGACGCATCGCATTCTCCTGCTGCTGAATCTGCTGTTCGATCTGCGGAAGCTCCGAAGTAGCGGTGTAAAGCAGCTGCTCAGCCTGACGTACGTCGCTCAACGGAGAGGAACCGCCGCGTTCGAGACGTTGCGTCAGATCGAGCGATTGCTTACGGACCTCGATCGTCTGCTTCGTGATGTCCAGCTGTTCATCGAGCTCGCGCAGCTGGAAATAGGTGGTCGCAACCTGTTGCACCAGCGACATGCGCACGGCCTTCTGCGCCCACTCCTGGGAGAGAAGCTGGTCGCGCGCCGCTTCGGTCTGCTTGCGATACAAACCCCAGAAATCGGGGGTCCAGGTCGCCGACAGGCTGAAATCGCCTTCACTGATCGGGTTGCTGCCAAACGTGTTGCCGAGAGAGTCCGGCAGCTCTGCGCCCACGCCGGTGCCGCCCACGGTGATCTGCGGGAACTGTGCTGAACGGGTGACGCGAACCTGCTGGACTTGTTCGAGGACGCGTGTGGCGGCAATCTTCAGATCGAGATTGTTTGCCAGCGCCGTCTTGATCAGCTCCTGCAGCTCGGGTTCTTTGAATACAGCGCTCCACTGCTGGTCGCCGAGCGAGTCTTTTGCGTCGCTCGTGACCTCGGCATTGTCCGCGCCGCGGTATGCGGGGGCCGCAGGAGTCTGCGGCCGGGTGTATTTCGGCCCAACGTTGCAGCCAGCCAACGCGGTCATGGCCGCCAACGTGAGCATGCTGTTACTGAAGCGGCTCATGCGTGTCCTTCCTGCGGGCGTCCCGCTAAGTCCTGTGCGCGATCGGTATGCTTTTCGGGCGGATGCGTCGAATCCATCGTGGTTCCCTTGCCGCCTTTGCCGAAGCGGTGCGAGAGATACTCGACCACTGCGAAGGTGACAGGCACCATCAGGATGCCGATGAGGGTCGCCAGCGTCATGCCGCCGATCACCACCGTACCCAGGATGCGCCGCGAGACCGCGCCGGAACCTGATGCCGTCCACAAGGGCAGGCAGCCGAAGATGAAGGCGAAGGCCGTCATCACGATCGGGCGGAAGCGCAGGCGGGCCGCGCCGAGCGCCGACTCGCTGATGCTTTGTCCGCTGCGATACTTCTCGACTGCGAACTCGACGATCAGGATGGCATTCTTCGCGGAAAGGCCGATGAGCATGATCAGACCGATCGTCGCGAAGATGTCATTCTCGAGCGCGCGCATCTTCAGCGCAAGATACGCGCCGAGGATAGCGACCGGCGTACTGAGCAGCACGCTGAAAGGCAGCGTCCAGCTCTCGTATAGCGCGGCCAGGATCAGGAAGACGAAGAGGAGCGAGATGCCGAAGACGACCCATGCCGGTACGCCCTTCTCTGCCTGCTGTTCCTGGTAGCTCATGCCCATGTAGGAGTAGCCCATGCCTTCCGGCATCGACTTGGCAAAGGTCTCTTCGAGCGCCTTTCGTACCTGGCCGCTCGAATACCCGGGGGCGCCGGTGATGTTCAGCTGCGCCGCGTTGTACTCGTTGAAGCGCAGGATGAACTCTGGCCCATTGATCTGCTTTACCTTTACCAGAGAGCCTAGAGGTACCTGGCTGCCATTGGCGCTTCGCACATAGAACTGATCGATGTTCTTGATGTCTGTGCGCGACGAACCTTCGGCTTCCACGAACGTCTGCCACTGACGGCCGAAGCGGTTGAAGTAGTTCACCAGGTAGCCGCCCATGAAGGTGGACATGGTGTTGTAAATCGTGTCGAGGCTTACCTGCTGCTGCGCGGCCTTCTCCTTGTCGACATCCGCATAAAGCTGTGGCACGGCAGGCAGATAGGATGGGATAGCGGATGCGATCTCAGGCCGCTTCTTCAGCGCCCCAAGATAAGCAAACAGGTTTTGCGTCAGGAAGTTGGGATCGTCGTTACCCGACTCGTCCTGCATGATCATGGTCACGCCGCCCGAGGTTCCGATACCCGGAATGGCAGGAGGCGGGAAGGTAAATGCGAGGCCTTCGCCAAGTCCGCCAAGCTCTTTCGAGACATTGCCGAGGATGGCGTCCACCTGCTCGGAGGCCGCTTTACGTGTCTCCCACGGTTTGAGCGCGATGAAGAAGAAGGCAGTGTTAGTGCTCTGCGTCTGCGTGAGCAGGCTGAAGCCATTTACCTGCACGACGCCTTCGATACCCGGCGTATTCATCAGCTCGTGCGACACCTTCAGACCCGCGGCATCGGTACGCTGCAGGCTGGCGGCATCGGGAAGCTGCATGGCCGCGAAGAGATAGCCCTGGTCTTCCTGCGGAATGAAGCCGGTGGGAAGACGCGAGCCCATGAAGACTGCCACGACCGCGATAATGGCCAGCACAATCATCGTCAGGCCGGATTTATGAATGAGCACGCCCGAAGTGGAGACGAACTTATCGGTCGTGCGGCCAAAGACGCGATTGAACCAGTCGAAGAAGCGGCCCAGAAGACCGGGCTTCTTGTTCTTGTCCTTCGGCTTGAGCAGCAGAGCCGAAAGAGCCGGGCTGAGCGTAAGAGCATTGAAGGCCGAGATCATCACCGAGATGGCGATGGTGACGGCGAACTGCTGATACAGGCGCCCTGTGATTCCAGGGATCGCGGCAGTTGGAATAAACACCGCGGCGAGAATCAGCGCGATGGCCACAACCGGACCGCCGACTTCCTTCATTGCCTTGATGGAAGCGTCTTTCGGCGTCATGCCTTCGTCGATGTGGTGCTCCACGGCTTCGACCACAATAATGGCGTCGTCGACGACCAGGCCGATAGCCAGCACCAGGCCGAAGAGCGAGAGCGTGTTGATCGAGAAGCCGAGAACCGGGAAGAGAATGAATGTACCGATGAGCGATACCGGCACTGCCATCAACGGAATGAGGGTCGCGCGCCAGCCCTGCAGGAAGACGTAAACCACGATGATCACCAGCAGCAGGGCGATGCCAAGCGTGAGGGTGATTTCATGAATACCCGCCGTGACGGCCTTGGTCGTATCGAGAGGCACGTCATACTTCATGCCTGCGGGAAAGCCCTTCTGCAGCTCGTTCATGCGTGCGCGAACAAGCTCGGCCGTCTGCACAGCGTTTGAGCCGGGCAGCTGATAGACGGCCATAATGCCTGCAGGAGCGGCATTGTAGCGTGCGTTCAAGCTGTAGGACTGCTCGCCCAGCTCGACGCGTGCGACGTCACGCAGGTGCAGAACGCTGCCGTCAGCATTGGCACGCACGACGATATTGCCGAATTCTTCGGGAAGAATCAGACGGCCCTGCGTACGCACCGTGAAGGTGAACTGCTGCCCGTTCGGTACCGGCTCTCCGCCGATCTGTCCGGCAGGGTTCACGTTGTTCTGTGTCTGCACTGCGGCGATGATGTCGCTTGCGGTAACTCCCAGCTTGGCCAGCTGATCCGGCTTGACCCAGATACGCAGAGCGTATTGTCCGCCGAAGACCTGCACGCGGCTTACGCCTTTGACGCGGGCAATCTCATCCTGAATCTTAATGATGCCGTAGTTGGTCAGGAACTCCTGCGAATAGCGGTTGTCAGGCGAGTTCAGGCCGATCAGCATCAGCGGCGATGTGAGCGCCTTCTGCACCGTGAGACCCGCGGTAGTGACCTGCGCCGGCAGCTGTGCCTGAGCCTGGTCAACGCGGAGCTGCGAAAGGATCTGGTCGGTGTCCGGGTTGGTCTTCACATCGAAGTCGACGTAAAGCGCAGCCTGGCCGCCGTTGTTTGCGTTCACGCTGTACATGTACAGCATGTTGTCGACGCCGTTCATCTGCTGCTCAAGCGGAGTCGAAACTGCCTGTGCAAGAGTTTTGGCGTCAGCGCCGGGGAAGGTCGCCTGTACAAGGATCTCAGGCGGAACGATGTCCGGATATTGCGAAGTCGGCAGCGTGATCAGCGATACCACGCCGATAATCACTGTCAGAATCGCAATTACGATGGCCACGATGGGCCGGCGAATAAAGAATTTTGACAACGGTTACTCCCCTGCCGTGGGCTTTTGTGCGGTGGAGGATGCGTTTGCCGGGGCCCCCGCATGCGGATCGACTGGCATGCCTTCCTTCAGCTTCTGCAACTGGTCGGTGATCACACGCGTACCAGGAGCAATTCCGCTGCTCACCACCCAGTTCGGACCCGACTGCTCGCCGAGGGTCACGTTCGCGATATGCACCTTGTTGTCAGACGAAACGGTGTAGATCTGCTTGACGCCCTGCAGGTCGTTGACGGCAATCTGCGGCACGAGAATCGCGTGCTTCAGCGTCTGGACATCCGCACTCACGCGGCCATACTGACCGGGACGCAGCACGTTGCCTGGATTATCGAATGAAGCCGCGATCCGGATCGCACCCGTCTGCTGGTTGATTTCACGATCGACGAAGATCACTTTGCCCTTGTGCGGGAAGATCGTGCCGTCTGAGAGCGTAAGCGTCAGGGGAATATCCTTCGCGCCCTTCAGCAGATCGCCGTGTCCATCCTGCCCACGCTTTACGAGCGCAAGATATTCCGCATCGCTGACCGAGAAATAGACTTTGATCGGATCGAGCTGCGAGACCGAGGTCAGCGTCGACTGCGGGCTAACCAGGTTGCCCACCTGCGTGGTCGCTACGCCGGCAACACCGTTGATCAGCGAACGCACGTGCGTGAAGCCGAGGTTCAACTGAGCCGTCTCGATATTCGCCTGCGCGGTTGCGATCTGCGCCTTCGCGGCCTCGACGCTGGCCTGTGCCTGCTTGAGCTGCTGCGTATCGTTGTCGAGCTGGCTCTGAGCGATGGCGCGCTGCTGTGCCAGCGGCGTGTCACGATTTACATTGATCTGCGCGAGGCCTTCCTGTGCATTCGCCTGCGCAAGCTGGCCCTTTGCCTGGCCGAGCTGGCCATTGGCCTGATCGAGCGCAGCCTGAAAAGGACGAGGATCGATCTGGAAGAGCACATCGCCCTTCCTGACCTGCGAACCTTCGCGGTATTTCTGCTCAACGAGGTAACCGGTCACCTGCGGCTGTATCTGCGCGTTCACAAAGCCATCAAGCGCCGCAACCCATTGATTGTTGACGGGCACGTCACTGGTTTCAGCGGTTACTACCGAGACCGGAATTCCTCCGGGAGGCATGCCCGCGCCTGGACCAGCGGGCTTCGCATCGCCTCCGCAACCGGCAACCAGAACGAGTGCTCCGAGAAGGCTTGCGCCTCCGAGAGTCCATAAAACTTCATATCCGCACTGTTTGAGACTACTGGATGTCTGTCGCACTTTTAAACTTCCCCCAAAAACATACATGCATGTATATTTTGAGCAGATTCAGAGGAAGTCGTTGTGGATGCAAAAAAGAAGTCGATAGATGCGCGAAAGGCAACAAATGACGGGTTTTCCACCGATCAAGCCAAGCAGGAACGCTCCACACGTACACGCCAGAAGCTGATCAGCGCGGCCCGGAAGATTTTTGCGCGCGACGGATTTGACGCGACCCGGCTGCAGGATATAGCAGCTCTCGCAGGCAAGACGCGCGGCGCTTTTTATGCGCATTTTAAGGACAAAGAAGACGTTTTCTTCGCCATTTTCGAGGAAGATGTGCGCCGCGACAAGAAACGCCTCGTTTCACATCTGAAACCCAATCCCAGTGACGAAGAGTGGGTTGATGCCATGGCGGATCATCTGCTCTCAATCCTAAGCAACAAGCATCGCATGTTGTTACATTTGGAATTCAAGCTCTACGTTCTGCGCCATCCGAGCCACCGGGAGCGACTGGTAGATCTTCATACCGCCCTGTGCCTAAGCGCGGGCAAGAGTTTTGAAGAGTTCATTCCCCGCGTGACGAAATTGAATCACCAGAAAACACGGCTGGAAGTCGCCCAGTTCTCATCGGTGATCGATGGCTTCGGGTTGAACAGCATGTATTATCCGGGCACGATGAAAGACGAACTGCTGATCGATCGCCTGAAAATCGCGATCCGCACCATCCTTCGTCCATAGTCTTTCAAGGCCACCCAGCGGACCACGTCACTCCGTCCGCAGAGCATGGATCGGATCGATCGCTGCGGCACGACGCGCAGGCAGCCATGTTCCCGCAAGTGCCAGCAGTGGCAGCAGGCTCATTGCAGAAAGCAGTACAAGCGGATCGTACTGCGAAGTTCTCAGCAGTTCTGCCTCGCGTGCGAACCTTCCTGCGGCGAAGGCCAGAGGCACTCCCGCGGCCACACCGATGAGCGCAAGAACTCCCGCGTGGCGCAGCACCATCCACATGACCGACGCACGATTCGCTCCCAGAGCCATGCGGATTCCGATCTCTTTTGTACGCTGCGCGGTTACAAACGACAGCACACCGTAGATGCCGACAAACGACAGCAGCAGCGCGGCTCCGGCAAATGTGCCGAACAATGCCAGGGCAAAGCGCGGACCAGCGTACCCGTACATCTCCAGCATCTGGCGCAGCGAACTCGCCTGCGAAACAGGCTGATCCTTATCGATGGAGTAAACTGCCTGCCGCACCGTCTGCAGCATGCTGTCAGCATTCACGGAGGTCGAAACAATCAGCGTGTTCGCTGCAGGCACGACGGTGTATGGCAGGTAGATTTGCGGCGTCTCTCGCGAGAAGCCGAGATAGCTTGGCAGGTTCGCAATGACTCCCACAATGACGAACGCATCGTCCTTCAAGCCGTCCTTCGGTAACGACTTCAGTTCGGGCAGATGAACGACCTGGTTAAGCGCGTTACGTCCTTCAAAGTAGCGCTGGGCAAAGTTTGCCGTGACCACGACTTCATGTGCGCCGGCTTCGATTTCACGATCGTCGAGGAAATGGCCGGCTACCACCTGGAGTTGCGCCATCGACGGATACGATGGGCCGGTAAGATGGAGCGCAACGAAACGCTTGTCCATCTCCTGACCGGGCAACTGCACGTTGATTCCATTCATATCGACGAAGGGAAAGGCATCGTCTATCGTGACGTCATTTACACCGGGCAGTGCCCGCGTCTTCTCCATTAACTGGCGATAGAAGCTGTACTGGCTTGCAGGGGTGGGATATCGCGCGCTGTCGAGCGGAATCTGCATGGCCAGCGTATGATCCGGCGAGAACGAAGGAGGCTCATGCTCCACGGCAAGCAGCGATCGAAACATGAGGCCAGCCGTCATCAGTAAAGCGAGAGAAAGCGCGATTTCCGTCACCACGAAGCTGCTGAGGATTCTCCTCTGCGACTGGCTCCCCGATGCGCGGGTGCCGTTCAAAGCCGCGGTCAACCGTGGATGCGCACTGTGCCACGCCGGAGCCAGGCCGGAAATGAACACCGTCACCAATGCGATGCCGATCGATGTCAGCAGAACGGGAATGTTCATGGTGATGACAGATTCATCCGGAATCGTATCCGGCGGAACGATGCGCAGAGTCGCCTGCAGCCCCGCATACGCAAACGCGACGGCAACCGGGATAGCGATGATGGCCAGCAGCAACGACTCCGTGAGCGCATAGCGCACCAGGCGCTGGCGTGAGGCCCCGACCGAAGCGCGGACGACAAACTCGTGCTCACGGTTCACCGCACGCGCCAGCAACAGCCCGCATACGTTGACACAGGCGATCAGCAATAAAACTCCAACTGCCCCCAGCAGGAGATACAGCGTGCCGCCCAACGCTGACTTGAACATCTCTGGAAAAGGCATCAGACCCAGCCGCAGGTCTGGGGGAAAAGCATGCTGGACTTTATGCGAAAGCTCCGTGAATACGGCCTGTAGCTGGGCGGAAGCCTCCGCTTCCGTCACACCCGGCTTCACACGGCCCACAAGAGCGAAGTTGTGCTGCCCCTGCACACTTTCTCCACCCTCCATCGGTATGGGCAGATAAACATCCGCGCCTCTCCACAGAAAACGAGGCGGCATGACGCCGATGATGGTGCGTGGATGCCCGTTGAAATCGACCACTCGTCCCAGGATGGATGCGCTGCCGCCAAAGTGAGACTGCCAGTAGCGGTAACTGAGCAAGGCAACTTCTCCGTGCCCCGGCTTCACATCACTGTCATTCGAAGCACGGCCCAGGAATGGCTGCACTCCCATAACGTCGAATGTATTGGGTGTGATGTAGTTTCCGCGGATCTGCTGTGGATCCCCAAGGCCCGTAAGTATGACCGGGCTGATTGTCGATGCCGTGACCCCACTGAAGATCGTGGTGTTTTTCACGATGGTGTTAAATGCATCGGGAGTATAGACATCCCATCCGCAGCGTGACCAGTGCGAAGAACATAGCTTCGGCGTTGCGAGAGTGTTTACATCCTTGTATGGGAACGGATCGATCAGCACGCCGTAGGCAACGCTGAACACAGCGGTTGCGGCTCCGATGCCGAGAGCAAGCGTAAGAACAGCCGTGATTGTGAAACCCGGCTGTTTACGCAACAGACGAAACGCGTGACGAAAGTCCTGCAACAAGAATCCCATGGGGCACTCCCTTCGCGAATGCAACATGGTACCGCGAAAAAGCTGCCAGGGACGAGAGCAAAGAACAATGGCAGCATGCGATAGGATCCGAACCGATCGCATGCTGCCGCAGGAGTTTCAAGCGAGTCATTAGCTCAGCTTGTAAGGAGTGGCGAAATGCGTGGCCCACTCCGCTCGCGCACTGTCCATCCAGCGAATGGTTCCCTTTGAAGAATCGGCTTCGAAAACCATGAATGCGTTCGGATCGTAACGTGTCGCGGCTGTGACCGTATGCTGCGGCCCGAAGGTGTGCGCGAAGTCGACCCACTTGTGCCAGTGCCCCGCGATCACGATCTGAATCGAGTCCTGATACTTGCGCAGCATCGGATGCAGGCCGTAGTCCTTCACCTCGGTAGGCAGCACGCTCCAGAGCGGATAGTGAATAAAGACCACGGTAGGCTTGCGGGCTTCGAATTGCGCCTCCGCCCACTGCAACTGCTCTTCACCGAGCGAGCCGTATTCCTTTCGCAACCTCGGGGACTTGTCATCCCACGTCTCGCCTAGGAAATTATTCAACATGACGAAGCGAAAGCCGTGTTCGTCGATCGAGTGGTATGGCTTGGTCTGGAATTTCGCTTCGAAGAGCCGGTGAGACATCTCGCGCGAAACCGCAGGCACGTCGTAGTCGTGATTTCCCCAGCCAAGCATCACCGGTGCTTCAAAGCCATCGATCAGCTTCTTTGCGATGTCGAGACGGGTTTCGTTCTGAAAATAAAAGTCGTAATCCGTGGAGGGATAGTTATGAAAAACATCGCCGGGGATGATGATGCGTTCGACACGGCTGCCGTCTGCAAAACGAATCTTGTTGATGGTGTCGCGGGCAATTTGCAGCCGCTCATTTGCCTTCAGGATGCTCTCGTTATCTTCGACTCCGTTTTCAGATCCAGGCTTGTAAAAGCGGTCGATCACATGGCTGTCTGACACCACGGCAAAATGAAAACGACCACTGCCTGCTGTCGAAGACGCAACGGCCTGTTCCGCACTAAGAGTAAATGGGTTAATTGCTGCCCCAAGCGAGGCAGCGCTCAACTGCGCGAATCGTCTGCGAGTAATCTGCAACTTCGTTCATTCCTTCTGGCTAAGAATTGATTTGTGCAGCCAGGCGGGGCCGGCATGCAATGTGTGGGCATTTTCTTTTCTATTACAAGCTTGTAAATCCAGCGTGAACGTAAGGGCATCTTCTTGAAACATTCTCATTTCACTCGTGACCAAATGAACCAAATACTGTCGCGTAAGGGCCTTCCATGTCGCCGGCACTCCTGCTCGGCGCGAGAAGATGCGGTTTCATTTCCGCATTTCTGCCCGCTGCCCAAATCCATAGGAGATGCCTATACTCCGAATGGGTATTGAGTATTGGAACTATGTATTTGCGCGGTGCTACATTCATCTGGTCAAGATCGAGCCTGGATATTTCCGTGAATCCGCAGCTGATCTTGCGCAAACAGAAGGAGAAAATGCATGTCGACTGAAGCGAAGTGCCCATTCCCACACCACGGCGGCGGCACAGCTACGACGAATCGCGACTGGTGGCCTAACCAGTTGAACCTGAACCTCCTGCACCAGCATTCGCCTCTGTCCGATCCCATGGGGAAGGATTTCGACTACGCCAAAGAGTTCAAGAGTCTCGATTACGAGGCCTTGAAGAAGGACCTTACAGCGCTGATGACGGACTCACAGGACTGGTGGCCCGCCGATTTCGGCCATTACGGTCCCCTGTTTATTCGCATGGCCTGGCACAGTGCCGGAACGTACCGCACCTTTGACGGCCGCGGTGGCGGCGGCCGCGGCCAGCAGCGCTTCGCCCCGCTTAACAGCTGGCCTGACAACGTGAACCTTGATCGCGCACGCCGCCTTCTGTGGCCTATCAAGCAGAAGTACGGCAAGAAAATCTCCTGGGCCGATCTTCTTATCCTCACCGGCAATGTTGCCCTGGAATCGATGGGCTTCAAGACCTTCGGCTTTGCCGGCGGCCGCGCCGATGTATGGGAGCCGGATCTCGATGTGAACTGGGGCCATGAATCCACCTGGATGGGAACCGACAAGCGCTACTCTGGTGAGCGCGATCTGGCGAATCCCTTCGGTGCGACGACCATGGGTCTCATCTACGTGAACCCGGAAGGGCCGGAAGGAAAGCCAGATCCGGCGGCTGCTGCACATGATATCCGCGTGACTTTTGGCCGCATGGCCATGAACGATGAAGAGACAGTCGCGCTGATCGCCGGAGGCCACACTTTTGGCAAGACTCACGGCGCCGGTCCGGCTAAGCCTCACGTTGGACTTGAGCCCGAAGGTGCGGCGATCGAAGAGCAGGGCCTCGGCTGGACGAGTGCCTACGCGACCGGCATCGCAGGGGACGCCATCACCAGCGGCCTTGAAGTCACCTGGACCAGCGAGCCGACGAAGTGGAGCAATCTCTTTTTTGAGAACCTCTTCAAGTACGACTGGGAACTGACAAAGAGCCCGGGCGGCGCGCACCAGTGGAAGCCAAAGGGTGACGCTGGCGCGGGTACTATCCCTGACGCGCACAATTCGTCCAAGAGCCATGCTCCTGCTATGCTGACCACCGATCTGGCTCTGCGCTTCGATCCTGTATACGAGAAGATCTCGCGCGACTTCTACGAACATCCAGAGAAGTTCGCCGATGCCTTCGCCCGGGCGTGGTTCAAGCTCACGCATCGCGATATGGGCCCGCGCGCACGTTATCTCGGGCCTGAGGTTCCCAGCGAAGAGCTTATCTGGCAGGATCCCATCCCCACCGTGGACCACGTGCTGGTCGACGAGCAGGATGTTGCTGCTCTCAAGGAGAAGATCCTCGCTTCGGGACTCACGGTGTCGGAGCTGGTCTCCACGGCATGGGCCTCGGCAGCTTCTTATCGCGGTTCCGATAAGCGTGGCGGCGCCAACGGCGCGCGCGTTCGTCTCGCTCCTCAGAAAGACTGGAAGGTGAACCAGCCGGAGAAACTGGCGAAGGCGCTTGCGACCCTCGAAAAGATCCAGGGCGAATTCAACGCGTCGCAGAAGGGCGGCAAGAAGATTTCGCTTGCCGACACCATCGTTCTTGCCGGCGCAGCGGGCATCGAAAAGGCAGCTAAGAATGCTGGAGTCAACGTCGTTGTTCCCTTCTCACCGGGCCGTATGGACGCCTCGCAGGAGCAGACCGACCTGGAATCCTTCGCGGTGCTTGAACCGGCCGCGGATGGCTTCCGCTCTTATTCGAACGGCCACGCTACCGGGACGGCCGAAGTAGAATTGCTCGACAAGGCGCAGCTGCTTACGCTCACCGCACCGGAAATGACTGTGCTTGTCGGCGGCTTGCGTGTCCTCGACACCAACTACGAGAAGAAACAATATGGAGTCTTCACAAAGCGTCCTGAAGCGCTGACGAATGACTTCTTTGTCAACCTCATCGACATGGGAACTGTGTGGAAAGCGGATTCCGACGCCAAAGATACCTTCGAAGGCCGCGATCGCAAGACCGGCGAAGTAAAGTGGACAGCGACACGCGCTGACCTCATCTTTGGATCGAACGCTCAGCTACGCGCACTCTCCGAGGTTTACGCAAGCACCGACGCGCACGAAAAGTTCGTGAACGATTTCGTGGGAGTCTGGAACAAGGTGATGAACCTCGATCGCTTCGATCTGGTCGCGTCGTAACAACAACCGTCCCCCAGGGTACGAAAACAATTCGACCGGATACGGCTTCCGTATCCGGTCGAATTGTTTTCATCAGTACGTGAAACCTGGAAAGGCTCGCCGGGCAAGGCGAGCCACTAAACGCAGTTCCAGTGTATGCTCATCGCATCATGAAGCATGCCTCCACGCTGTTCCGAATGACGCCTCTCTTGCTCGCAGCCGCAACCCTTGCTGCCGGGTCGCAGGTCTTTGCTCAGGCTTCCGACGCTACCAAGCCCAAGCCCGAAGACACTGAGTTCTACCAGCCCGTTCCGCCCGTGGTCACCCCGGCGGCGACCGTCGGCCAGCCACCATCCGACGCCATCGTTTTGTTCGACGGCAAGGACACACAGCAGTGGGTTGCCGCCAAGGACGGCGCGACTGCCGCCGACTGGGAGGTTCATGACGGCGTGATGACCGTGAAGAAGGGTGGCGTCGGCAATATCGAGACGAAGCAGAAGTTCAAGGACTATCAGCTTCACGTCGAGTGGAAGATCCCCAGCAGCATCGAGGGTGAAGGTCAGGCCCGCGGCAACAGCGGCCTCTTCCTGGCATCCACTGGCCCCGGAGATGCGGGCTATGAACTGCAGATTCTCGACAACTACAACAACAAGACCTACACCAACGGAATGGTCGGCAGCCTCTACAAGCAGGCTACGCCTCTGGCTAACGCAGCCCGCAAGCCCGGCGAGTGGTCGAGTTACGACGTGGTGTGGACTGCGCCGCGCTTCAATGAAGACGGCACCTTGAAAAGCCCCGCCTTCGCGACCGTTTTCCTGAACGGTGTGCTCGTCGAGGATCACTTCCAACTAAAGGGCGAGACCCGCTACATCGGCCAGCCTTTCTACAAGGCTTTCGACGGAGCACCCATCAAGCTGCAGGCGCACGGCGACAAGAGCGAGCCCATCAGCTTTCGCAATATATGGGTGCGCGAGGTGAAGCACTGGGATGTTGAGCCACACAACTAAATCGTTATGAAGCGATCGGCAGCGGATAAGCCGTACCTACCCGCTGCTGATCGCGTACTCATCGCCTGTGATCGCCGCCTTCCCCTGCCCTCGGCGGCATCAGCAACACAGGGCACGAAACCGTGCTCACCACCCTGCAGACCACGCTTTCATCGTTGCCTGCGTGTTCACGCGAGGGCGTCGGCGAGCCCAGGACAATCAGGTCGGGCTTCGTCTCATCCGCGACGGTAAGAATCGTCTCCGTCGTCTCACCCGCCCGGACGATATGACGGACAGGAACGGTGTGAGACTCATTGAACGGCGCCAGCATCCGTAGATGCGCCAGCTTATGGTGGGCCTTGACCATGTCTTTACTGTCTATGCAGTGCAGTGCGATAAGCTGGCTGCCCGCCAGCGTGTGCGCGTGCAGTAGCCCTGTATTTGCAGGCGAATTGAGATCGGTGGCAGCAAGAATCTTTTGCCATTGCCCGGCCTTTCTCACGGCCACTTCATCCGGCTTACCCACTATCAGGACGGGCACGCCAGACCGGAAGCCAAGCCTGCGCGCCAGCCTGGCTAACAGAGCACGGTCACTCTCGGACTCACTGCGTGAGCCCACCACCAGCATCGAAGGATGATGCTTCCTGATGATCGAATCGAGCAGGCTCAACATCTCTTCAAGTTGAATTGCATCGTGTACTCTTGCGACCACCGGCGCATTAGAACCTGTCTCCGCTGTCTCGCCGTTCCCGCCATCGCTTTTCGGAAAGCATGCTTCGGGGCCGGGAAGATATTCAAAAAATACGGACGACCCAAGAGCCTTTGCGAGAGCGTTTACGTATCGCACCGGATAAGACGCCGGATCGGAGAAATCGGACGCGAAAAGAATCGGATTAGAAGTACAGACTTCGCCCTCCTGCCTGCGATATTCTTCGGCGCCATTAATTTCAGGTTTGACTTCAGCGAGAAACGGTAGGGTAGCCATAAAGTCTCCTTCCGACGGCGATATACAAAGCCTCGCAGCTCTTGTATGAAGATATCCATCGAAGATCATTGCCGGATGTGATGTGCATCACAACTGCGGGCGGTGCTGATGCCGCAGACACGGAAGGTACACTGATTCTAAAGGTAAGGCCATGAAAGCAGCCGTACTCAGAACTCCCGCGAAGATCGACGACTCTCCGCTAGCGCTCGAAGACCTGCCAATTCCACAGCCAGGACCGGGCCAGGTGCTTCTCAGAGTCCGCGCATGCGGCGTATGCCGGACTGATCTGCATATCGTCGAAGGCGAGCTGCCGCCACGGCTTCCGGCTGTTACTCCAGGGCACCAGATCGTCGGCGAGATTGTCGAAGCCCATCGTCCTGAATACAAAACAGGTGCGAGATTCGGCGTCTCCTGGATAGGCGGAACCGATGGCTCCTGCCCCTACTGCGTAAGCCATCGGGAAAACCTCTGCGACAACCCCACGTTCACCGGCTATTCCTGCAATGGCGGGTACGCTCAGTACGCGATTGCGAGAGAAGACTTTCTGCTGCCGCTGCCGGAAGAGTTGGCGGACGAGGTTGCGGCCCCTCTGCTTTGCGCGGGAATCATCGGGTTCCGCAGCCTGCGGGTTGCCGAAGTCAAGCCGGGCCAGAAGGTGGGCCTCTTCGGCTTTGGTTCCTCTGCCCAGCTTGCGATCCAGGTGCTGAAGGGCTGGGGCTCTGACGTTTATGTTTCCACGCGCGGCGAGAGCCACAGGCAATCCGCGAAGGAGATGGGGGCTGAGTGGGCCGGTACAGAAACTGACATCCCTCCGGCGCAACTCGACTCCGCCATAACCTTTGCTCCGTCAGGAGATGTCGTCGTAGCGGCGCTGAAGTCGCTCAGGAAGGGCGGCATCGTAGCGATCAACGCGATACACCTCGACCGCATACCGCAATTCGACTATGACAGCCTGCTTTGGGGAGAACGTCAGATAAGAAGTGTCGCCAACATGACCCGCGACGACGGCCGCGCCTTCCTCGAGCAGGTATCGAAATTCGGGATCAGGCCTGTAGCAACAACCTACCCTCTGAGCCAGGTGAACGAGGCACTCCAGGCTGTAAAGCACGACAAGGCAGAAAACTCGGTTGTCGTCATGCCCTGGGCCTGACCTCCCGTCAGAACGGTCTGCCGCGAAAGAGGTAAACAAGCTCGACGACCAGGATGATGACGACCGTAAGCTCGAGAAAAAACGCCCGGCTCTGGTTGAACTGGTCGACCATGAAGCGATAGAGTTCCTCGGCAGTGCGAACCTTTTGAGTGACAAGGTCCTTGTAGTCGGGTACGCCGATCTTTTGTGCCGCCAGTTTGTAAAAGCGCGCGGCGAACATGTCGGACAGGAACTTGATTGCATTATCGGCACGCTCGGTAAGTTCATCGACATCGAGCAGCACCGTGTGCAGACCTGTCGCAGATCGGGCGAGCCGCCAGCGTGCCAGGATTCCAGTACCTTTATCGAGCAGCAGGTAGACGCGTTCCAGCTCCTCGGTGAGCAGGTCATCGTAGTGGCGGAACTCGAGCAATTGTGAGTTGGCGTACTCCAGCAGCTGGATCGCCGTCTCCGCGCCGGAAGCCGAATCGAAAAGGAAGGCGGCGTTCCAGCCGATGACTGCCAGGTCGTTCGCATAGTAAGAGATGCGCGCCTGCAACACCTCATTAACCTCGGACTCAGCGAGGTTGCCGGTGTCTCCGCGAACCACCTGGGCAATGCGCGCACCGTGTTGCTGGATAAGCTCGGGAATGCTCGGACTGAGGCAGCCGTCGGGCGCGACGATGTCGCGAATATGGAAGATGAGGTAATCTTCGCTGAGCCACTCACCATACGGCTTAACGATGGCCTCGGCAGCACGGGTCAGCTTGTCGCGGACAATGCGCGTGGCCTCAGCAGCAAAATCGATATCCCACACCCAGCGGCTGGCAAGGCCGGCCAGCCTGGACCAGCCGCCAACAAAGGGCCGTTCGAAGACAATGCTGAGTACGCCATAGTCGTAGTACTTGATCTGACCGGTAAGCTGCTCGCCGCTGGCGAGCACCAATGGCTCTACAGGCTCGACAATAGGCGGACGATCATAGTCGATGGCGCCTGTGATCGATATCTCAACTGCCGCCTTCGGCTGCGGTTGCGGTTTCGGCGCCGTGCGCGCCCCAAGAATCTCGCGCAGGCGGTCAAGATGAATGGCCTCGCACACGTCAAACTGCAGCAGCACAAGCACGGAACCGTGAAGCGTAAGCTCCTGCGACGTCTCCATGGAAGAAGTGAGAACAGCGGACTGGTTGGCCGGTTCGGACATGGGAGTGGACCGCCTTGCCGTGATCTTACTCCATCCCGTCTGCATGGCGTTTGAATGCAGCACGCCGCGGCATCTCAAGCCCCTCCACTATGCAGATTCTTCCCGGTACCACTGCAGAATGGCGAGTTCTCTACAACGGTGATGAGTGCAGCTTTCGGCCATGCATTGGCGGCAGGAAATGAAGGTTTATTGGCAGCAATTGCACCGGGCAATCGCTGAATATTGACCGGGAAGAACGTGGCTTCACCAGGGGCCTGATGCTTCATCGCCAACGTGATGTAGACAACCAGCGAAACGATCAAGACAAAGATGGCCCATATACTTCGCTCTCAAAAGGTAACCCTGCTGGCTCATCCACGCGCTATTTTTGTAGCCTCATCGGTATCACTTTTGCACCGGATGCAACTGGCGAAACACTGAATTATCGGCTTCTTCGACCATATGCTTCGTCTGGTTCAGCTCAGCACTTGCAGCCTTTTCATCTCCGAGAGATCGATAAATCCGTGCCAGTCTCCAATGAACCGCCGCGTCTCCTGGTTCGATCTTCGCGGCAGTGCTTAGCTCGCGTAGCGCTTCCTTCTTTCTTCCTGCGGCGTTATACAGCAATCCGAGATCGAGATGCCCCAACTCCATCGCAGGAATTTTCTGTACAGCGTCTTCCAGCAGCGGCAAAGCGTGGTCCGGCTTCTGTAACTGTATCTCTGTGTCCGCGAGATAAACCTGCGCTTCATAGTGATCGGGCACGTTTTCAAGCTCGGCCTCGAACTGCCCGCGCGCCTCGTCATATCGTTTGAGCTTCCATAGCACGTAGCCGAGGCTGAAATGAGCGTTGGGCTCCTTTGGATTGGCCGCGATTGCCGCCTGAAACTGGTGGATCGCCTCGGGATCGTTCTTCATTTCATCGAGCACTTCACCCGCAACCATATCCGCTTCGGCCGAATCAGGATTCAGGTCCACGATCTGTTTGTATACGTCACGCACACAATTGAAATCCTTGGCTCCCATGCAACTCTGTACCAATATCAGTCTCAGCTCAAGGCTCTGTAAATCATTCGATACCGCTTCCTTAAGGTAGGGGATAGAGTCCGCAAAGCGATTCTGCCCGTAGTAGGCCATGCCCATCAGCACGCTTAGCCGTTGCCGCTCCGGCGACGACTGAGGAGCAGCCTGCACAAGCGGGCGAATCGTTTCCGCAGCATCCTTAAGATCGCCAGACTTGAAGTAAGAAAGGCCGAGATTCAGCTTCAACCCCGGCATTTCGGGACTTAAGACGAGAGCCTTCTTATAGAGATCGATCGCATGCGCGAAGTCCTGGCGTTTGGCGGCTAAAAAACCCAGATGAGCGAACGCCTCCGCGCTCTGCGGCATCGCCTTGAGCACGCTTTGCCAGGCAGCTTCGGCTTCACCTGTCCTGCCCTGCTCTTCAAGAGCGATCGCTGACCGACGCAATTCTTCTGAACCAGGAGACTGGCCCGCGGCATAACAGCAGCTCGACAAAAGCAATGCCGCAAGAATCAACCACGGCGAGAGAACCTGGTTCATTGTTTCTCCGCTGCTATTTTTACTCCACACATGTGGTTCGGAAAACAGAATTTTCAGGAGAAAAAGAAAGGGCACGATAAGAATCGTGCCCTGTGGAGGCACTTCAAAAATGGAACTTGGCGCCAAGCTGCAGCACACGCGGGTCGTAAGCCGACGTGACTTCGCCGAAGTTCGAATCGGTCGATCCGGAATCAATGCCGTTAAATTGCGTGTGGTTGAAGATGTTGAAAGACTCAAATCGAAGCTCGAGGCCGGGAGCCCCTTCCCCTGAACCAAGCCTGATGGTCTTGAAGAGCGACCAGTTAAAGTTCAACCTTGCGGGTAACACAACAGCATCTTTGTGAGCGCTGCCGAACCCCTCGTTACCGCCACCGGCCCATGGTGCAATGGGACTGGCGAAGCCGGTGGTGTCAAACCATTCGGTTCTCTTCTTAAGGTACGCAACATGTTTTATCTGGTTCGGGCGATTTGTAGTCTGTCCACCCAGTCCGAGCACATCCGGACCGTTGTATGTCAGAGGCTGCGGCGCTCCCGACTGCGCAATGGTGATACCCGAGAATTGCCATCCCGCAAGAAAGCTTCGTGCAAGCGCACTGGAGCTATGTTCGAAGAACGGAAAGTTATAAATGTAGCTTGCATTGAAGATATGCCGGCGGTCGAGCGATCCCGATCCGTAGTCATACTTCAGATTGAAAGGATTCGACACACTGCTCAGATCGCCGCTTACCTCGTCGATTTCATGCGACCACGTGTAAGCCAGCTCGAATGTAACCCCGTGCCGGTTCTCCATTCGCAAGCCGGCTTGCAGTGAGTTGTAGTTGAAATGTGTCTCGTTCTCTTCCTGCTCGATCGAGCTGAATCCCGGATAGATACGATAGAGGTTCGCATTCAGCGTTCCGTCAGCGACACCTTCACGCAGGTCGTAAGGTGCAGAAGGATTGTTCACATCGGTCAAAGGTAGAGTGTTGATGCCACGATCGTCGTTCTGGTCCCAACCGATCGAACCTCCATATTGCAAGACCGCAATCACCGACGGAGCAACCTGCCGCTGAATGCCAAGACTGTAGGTGGCTGTACCCGGAGGCAGGTAGTTGTACGCCAGATTCGTCAGCGTTGAAGGAAAGGATTGGGTCGTCGTCTGCCCATTCAACGCGCTGGTGTTGGGATTGGAGAAGTAAACGTTTGTCGCCGAAGGCTGATATGCGAACGGCGGGTTCTGGGCAGCGTTGTAAACATCGTTTCCTTGCACCCTCTCATAGAAGAGGCCGCCGCCACCACGCAGCACCGTGGTTCCGTTACCCGAAAGATCGTATGCGAAACCAAGGCGCGGCTGGAAGGTATAGTAGTGGTTCTCGACGGCGCCTCGCGGAAAACCACCCACTCCTGCCTCGCGAATTCCGTTCAGGTAAAACGGCTGACCGTTCACACTTGTCAGGGAGGCTGGATTGAGAGTGCCGTCATTGTTCAGCGGATAGGCGAGATTGCGGTCATAGTCCGCTTCAACAAAGTTGGCGAACTGGTTGAAACGCTCGAAGGCATGCGGCATGCCGTCGTAGCGCACCCCAAGGTTAAACGTGAGACGCGGACTGACGTGCCAGTTATCGCTTACATAAAAGCTGTAATTGTTATTCACCCAATGCTTGTTCGCCAGATAATCGAGTTGCGTAAAGGTGGCCGCGTCGCCAAGCAGGAAGTTGACGTACGAGTCTCCGGAGAAGGTGCTTGCATTGAAGGCTGCGGTGCCCTGCGTGTTCGCCTGCAACTGCTGGTTTTTCACGATACGCAGATAGCCGAAGCCAAACTTGAACTGGTGACGTCCCTTCGTCCACGAAAGATCGTCGCGAACCTGGTAGGCGGCATAAAAGTTCTTCCAGGGAAAATAACTCGAGCTCCAGTTCGTTCCATACGGAGAACCCAAGTCGATCTCGGGCATACGCGCGCCGACATTATTTGCAAGCGGGAAGAAGGTCGTTCCCGTCCAGCCGGCAGGCTGAGCGGCCACGCCGATGGGGTTGATCTTCACCACGTTGTCCGCGTAATTGAAGGACGTTTCGTTCAGCAGTGTTGGTGAATACGTCTGCGTTAGCTTAAACACGGCTCCCCACGCGGGGTTTAGCATCGTCGATCCGCTCGTGGGATAGGAACTGTCGCCCCATTGCGGAGGATAAATCGTCTGCGTAACCGCGTCGTGTATGTAATGGCCCATCAGTTCCAGCTTGCTGTTGATGGCATGATCGATGCGAACAACGTCCTCGCGTACATTTGTCGGCTGCGGAATCGAGGAAATGTATTGGCTGTTTCCGAAATTAGGCTTCGGAAAGGTTCCGGCATTCAACTCAAGCACAGCATTCGGATCGATCAGGTTCGCTGGAATCGTGTTATTCGGGAAGGGTGATCCTGCGGTGAGTCCGTCCGCAGCATAGAGCCCGAGCTTGGCTGGATCGGTCGTGTTCGGGACGATCGGAACTGTTCCGTTGGAAGGAACACTGTAGGTAAGCGGCTGGCCGGCCGTAGGAAAATTGCTTGCCGCGATAGTGTTCACGATCGAGGGCGTCGAGCCAAGAACCAGACGACGCCACTCCTCATTTACGAAGAAGAAAGTGCGCTTACGCGAGTCGTTGTAGACATGAGGAATCCAAAGCGGACCGCCCACATTGCCGCCAAAGACGTTCAGCCGCAACTCCGGGCGTGCCTGCCCGGCAAGGTTGGTGAAGTAGTTGTTCGCGTCATAATCTTCGTTGCGGTTGAACTCCCAAAGACCGCCATGAAAGTCTTTCGTTCCCGACTTCACGACCATCAGAATCGTGCCGCCCGAACCCAGACCATAGTCGGGACTGTAGTTGCTGTCGAGAGTCTGGAATTCAGCCAGCGCATCGAGTGACGGCAGAAAATCAAAGCACCCTCCGCAGCCTCGATCGTTCATCTCGCCGCCATCAAGCAGATAGACGTTATGATTAGCCCGCGTACCGTTGAAGCTGATGCCGTTACCCGACGTATTCGCATTCACGGTATTGAAGTCAGGCAGGTTGTTCGATACACCCATGCCGAGTGCCGCCAACGACTCCATATTGCGGCCGTTCGTAGCAAGCTGCGTTACCTGCTGCCCGCTGATGAGGGTGCTCAGTTCACTGGTTTCCGATTGAACCTGCAGGGCATTCGCCTGGATCGTCACCGTTTGCCCCTGCGTGCCGACAGTCAACGAGATGTTTTCCTCAAGTGTCTGCGCCACATTCACAACAATTCCGGTCTTGGTGTATTTCTGAAATCCCGGCGCGAGTGCGCTCAGCGTATAGGTACCGACGCCAACGTTGGCGAAACGGTACGCTCCGACATCATTCGAAACAGCACTGCGCACCTGCCCGGTGGCAGCGTTTGTCAGGGCGATCTGCGCACTTGCGATGACCGCTCCCGTTGAGTCCTGAATAGTTCCGTTTACGGTCGCGTTGTCCTGCGCCGCCGCAACGCCGATTGCGCCGAGCATGAGCATCAATACGCAAATCAAGCGCCGTTGCAGATACATCATGATGACCTCCTGGAAATGCAGTACGAGGGCCCGTTTTCGCTCTTTACTGAAAGGAGAACCGGCCTTCCGCACTCTTCCGGCGGCTACTCCAGACTGGCCGCGAATTAGCGAGCGAAATCGGGTCAGCTCCTCTTCGGCGAAAATCTATAATTTATAATCTAGTGAGATGTCAAACGCTTATTTATAAATTTTGCGCCGCCCAGTGCCACTTCGTGGCTGATTTCAAAGGAGCGGGATCACGGCCGCCAGACATCCGCAGGGCCAGCCAGCGTGTTCACTCAAAGACTCTCTATAGGGAAGGTGCCGAATCACCCTGATTGCCAGGGCGTTTCGGCGTATTAAAGGCGCACTGCACTGCTGCCGACGATATCTTCTCCATCCAGCTCCAGCCCATACTGCGTGTTCCAGTAGTGGATCGTCTGTTGCACGAACGCTGTGCGGGCCTTCCCGGCATTGCGAGAGCACAGGCCCTCAAGAATTGCGACGTGCTGCTGCATCGCGGCCAGGCGCTCGCTGAGCGCACCAGGTATGTCAGGCCATCGGCCGGCAAGGGAAAATACAAAGAGGCGGAACGTGAGCTTTTCCAGCGTTTCACGAAGGTATTCGTTGTCGGCAATTTCCCAGATCCTGCGATGAAAGAGCACATCGTAGTCATGGAAGCGGCGTACATCCATCTCTTTCCCTGTTGCGGTCATCGCCATCACGAGATCTGTCAGCTCGCGCTCGCCTTCATTCGTCAATCGAACGGCGGCGCGCCCGATCGCAATGCTCTCCAGGGGAATGCGTACCTCGAGAATCCTTCTGTAGTCGTCCAGGCTGAGCTGAACAACATACGTGCCGCGTTGAGGTAGCTTCTTCAGCAGTCCCTGTTGTTCCAGTTCTCGAAGAGCTTCGCGTAACGTAGGTTGCCCAACGCTCAACTGCGCAGACCACTTATGCTCGAGAATGCGGTCTCCGCCCTTCAACTCGCCCGCAATAATTGCCTCGCGCAAAGCCTGCGCAGCCGCCTGCGGCGCCGATTGAATGGCAAGGGTACCGACAACTCGGCTGGCGGTCGTTTTCAATCAGAGCAATCCTCTGCTGAGCGCGTTCCTCTATCGCATACCGTGCGTCATCCTAGCTGGATCCGGATCGCAGCAACTGAAGCCGGTGGCATTCGTAGATGAACTGTCTCATCTCGCACCGTACATTCGAGAGTTCTGGTTGCCACCATCTTCGGCTGAGCGAAGGAATTATGCGCGTGCATATCATCAGAAGCGAGCACCGTAGCTGAAGCGCTCGCTGAACCACCGCCTCGGATGGCTATCTGGACATCTTTCGGCTGATCCAGATCGGGATGAACCAGCGTCACGGTAACGGTCTTTCCGTTCCGCGAAGCCGAACCGTTCAGGCCCCAGAACGTCTCCGCTTTGCCGTACGCAGAATAGCGAAGCGATGGCGCAGAAACCTCGGTTCGCAGCATGTCCGCTCCCTGGTGGGCCGCGTACATCTGGAAAACATAGAAATTCGGCGTCACGATAAATTTGTCTTCGTGGCAGAGAAACAGGGCGTTGATATTGTTGACCAGCTGCGCGCAGGTCGCAATGCTCACCTTGTCGGCATGCCGATTGAAAGCATCCAGCGTCAGCGCTGTCGCCAGTGCGTCGCGGACTGTGACCTGCTGCCCGAAGATGTGAGTCGGATCCAGCTCGGTGCCTTCGCGATACCAAGGACCGTATTCGTCTACGACCAGCTTCACGCGATGTTCGCGATCATATTGACCCATCACAGACCACTGATCAGTAATGATGCTCTCGACCAGGTCGCATTCCTTGAGGATGCCGTACCATTGGCCCTTATCGAAATTGAGCGCGTCTGCCTGTTCACGGTGTCCGTTCTCTTCGTGGAATCCGAACGAATAATGATGGATTGACCATCCTTTGAATCCCTTGTTCCGATAGGCATGCGGGCCGCCGAAGATCTCTTCGAAGAATCGATGTGTCCAGTCAATGTCATTGCCGTTCGGACCGGAGCCGATCAGTTGCAGATCGACGCCGTAGTTGGGAATCCACGTGGTGTAGCGGCGAAATTCCGATGCGTACTCTTCCGGAGTAAAGTTGCCGCCGCAACCCCAGCTCTCATTCCCGATGCCCCAGTAGCGGACCTTGTATGGATCGGCTGCTCCATTTGCTGCGCGTTGCTTCGCCAGTGTGGTGCTGCCTGCTGGGGAATTGCAGTACTCGACCCACTGGTCAAAGCTGAGTGCGGGGAGACTGCGAAGATTCGCCGCAACATAAGGCTCAGCTTCAATCAGCTTGCAGAAGCGCATAAACTCATCGGTGCCAAAAGTGTTTGGCTCAAAAACCTGCGCGCCCTTCTCGTGCAGCCTTTGAGCGTCATGATCGCCCTCCCAGAAGTTGGTTCGCGTGGGCCGATTCGGGCCAATACCATCTTTCCAGTCATAGCTGTCGGCAAAGCAACCGCCTGGCCAGCGCACCATGGGAGCTTTGATCTGGCGCATGCGCTCAATCAACTCACGTCGAATTCCTGCCTCGTTCGGAATCTTCGAGTCTGCACCCACCCAGACGCCGTCGTAGATGACACCACCAATATGCTCAGTGAAATGGCCATAGATGTTCGGTGAGATCTGTCCGGCACTTTCATCGAGAAAGACCTCAACGCGAGCATCTGCCTCCGCTGACCAGAGCTGTCTCTTTCCAAACAATGCCAATCCGATGCCAGCGCCTGCTGAGTATTGAAGAAATTGCCGCCTCTGCATGTGTCTCCGATCTGAAATGGTTTCGCCTTAAGTGATTTCGAGCCGGGCCTGAAGCTGCTCCAGGCTGTAGCCTTTTGTTTCCGGAAAAAATCGAAGCACGACGAAGAACTGCACAACCATCATGCTCGCGAAAAAGATGAATGGCATGCCGCCCGAGTGCGCAGCGACCACGGGAAAGAAGTTGGAGAGCGAAGCGCATGTGAGCCAGTGCGTGAAGCTGCCCAGGCTAAGCCCTTTGCCACGCACCGAGTTAGGAAAGATTTCGCTGATATACACCCAGATGACCGATCCCTGCGAAACCGCGAAGAACGCGACGAAACCAACAAGCGGCCAGACGAGCGCTCCACGAAAGCGAGCGCTGTAGAAAAAGGCGCCGGTAAGAGAGAGACAGATAAACGTGCCTACTGCGCCGATCAGGAGCAGCTTCTTACGTCCGATCCTGTCGATAAGCGTCATCGCGATGATGGTTCCAACGAAGTTTGTAGCTCCGATGGCCACAGCCTGCAGGTCGCTCGATACGCGCGAAGCTCCGGTGCTGCTGAAAATATCATTCAGGTAGTAAAGGATCGGGTTGATCCCCGAGAACTGGTTGAACAGCGCAGTCAGCACTGCCAGAATGACGCACTTCCTGTATCGGCGCGAGAAAAGAGGCTGGTTTCCGGCGGCGCGGTCGCTCTCGATCGACGCGCGAATCGCCTGAAGCTCAAGCTCCACGTTCTCTGCCGAAAGGATCGACAATACCTGCTCCGCTTCGTGCACACGGCCCTTCTCCACAAGCCACCGCGGGCTACGCGGGATGCGAAACAGCATCAGCCAGAAGAGCACGGCCGGCACGGCGGAGACAGCCAGTTTCCACCGCCACTCCTCGTTGCCGAGATGAAAGCTCCCGACCACAAAATTTGAGAAGTATGCGATAAGGATTCCCAGCACGATGTTGAGCTGGAAGGTCGCCACCATGCTCCCGCGACGCGACGAAGGCGCGATCTCTGCAATGTACATGGGCCCGATGACGGACGAGGCCCCAATCGCCACCCCGGCAATGAAGCGAAACGCGATAAGAAACAACCAGCCAGGAGCCACTGCACAACCAAGTGAAGAAACCACGAAGACCAGGGCCAGGCCTCGCAGGCTGGCACGGCGGCCAAAGCGATCCCCTGCGGCGCCTCCTATCGCGGCTCCCAGGATTGTTCCCCAAAGTGCGATTGCCACGGTGAAGCCGAGGGTTGACGGCGTAAGTTGAAACTGCGTCCTCAGCTGGCTGGTTACGCCCGCAATAACCGCCGTATCGAAGCCAAAGAGCAACCCTCCAAGCGCCGCCGTGACAGCACTCTCTACAGCAGCTCGTTTTGAAGCAGGCCGAACTTTAAGATCGCCGTCCAAACGGTTAACAGTCAACGACATGAATGTATCTGCTCCATATGAGCCAACTGGAATCCGCTAATTTATAGATAAACTATAATAAACCTGTCAACAGAGATTCTCAGAAGCAAGCAGCTTTTCCGTCGTTACAGAGAATGGTTTACGGCTGGCGGCCACCACAAAGAGGCTTTTGGCAGGATCTGAGGATTGATAAGGATTCGGAAAGCCCTGGACAAGAAAAGGGGACGGAGACAGCTGACGCTATCCGATCCGTCCCTGTATCAACCGATGAAAGCTGCCTCTCAACTTACAGATCGCAACGACAGACCTTGGGTCTTGTTTACTTCCGCGGGAATGAGTTGACCTCTGCAGCCGCCCTCCTGCGCACAAGAGGAATTGCCACGTGCTACCAGGAAGCGCGACGGACCAACAGGAACGATGCCCAGCGCGCAGTCGAAGACAAACTTCTGCGTGCTGCTGAAGTTTTCGTCGACCTTCAACAGCATATGTGGCGAGCCGTAGCAGCCGAACCACCAGTATCCGTCGTTAAAGGCCGCCGTTTGAATTCCCTTCGTGGTGTATCCGCTGTGCAGGGTGATCTTGCGAAGGAATTTCAGATCGCGGTCGTATTCATAGAGATAGTTTTCGTTGAAGCCTTCAGGAAGACCTCCGACCACGAGGAACTTGTTGTTGTGGTAGTAAATTCCTCCTGCTCCGTAGATTGCTTCACCTGCTTTGTGTTTTGACAGGAGGGTGAGATCTGCGGCGTCGTAAACGTATACCCAGGAATCGGCGAGACTCGTTGCGTCGTCGAACTTTGCCAGGTTTACCGGGACATACACCTTGCCGTCGAGATAGCAGGGTGCGCCATGATGCGCGACAACCGGAATCTTCTTCATCACTTTACCGTTGGCATCGGTCTTGACCAGCACGGTGGTGAAGGCCCAGTAAACGCTGTCGCGATTGTTTGTGCAGATGCCCTGCAGATGTCCGGGATAACTTCCCTCGCAGGTGATGGCGGCTGTTCCAAGCGGCTTTGCTGCTTCAGCAAGCAACGTGCGTGGCAGGAAGGCTAACGCTGCCGGCGCGAGTTGTGCGCGCAAAAATCCGCGACGTGAGAATGACATTTTCATTTCGATTCCTCTCTTGAGAGCTAGTGAGCAGCCGCCGATGGATGCGCAGAAAGAATGTTGACGCCTTCGACATCGCTCATCGTGATGCCGAGCAATCCTGCAACCACTGGGGCGATATCGACGACGTGCGCGCGAGGCAGACGGCGATGCTCAATGCCGGGACCGGTCACGGCAAACGATGCATCCAGGTTTCTGGGGCCGGGCGCATAGCCGTGCATGCCAATCTCCGAAGGAGCGGTGAGCCATGGACCGGTGTCGCCACCTTCCACTGAGAATCCTGACTTCATGTTGATCGCCAGGAACGAATTTGGGTATCCCTTTGCAACCTTCAACTGTTCGGCTGTCATGATCCGATCGATGCCCCATACGTTTTCCTGCAGCATGCGCTGAAAGGTTTCAGTGGCAAGATCGATGGCTTCCTTATCCTTCGGATCATGTGCGACAAGACCGAATGATCCTCCGCCTCCGAAAGCAGCAACGCGCCACTTCTCGGGATGGTCCTTGGTGCCGAGCAATCCCATGCTGGCCAGCACCGCTCCTGGATGCAGTGCGTGTTCTACCGGAAAGAATCCGTGATCGCTCACAATCACGAGATCCGTATCGCTGTCGCCGTCTGCCGTCGTGATTGACTTGCGCAGCACTCCAACATACCCGTCGATCTTTTCAAGCGTTGCGGCGGCCTGCGGGCTATCCGGACCGAACTCATGCTCGGCGGCGTCGAGGTCGACGAGGTGAATCAGCAGCAGGTCAGGCTTCTTCTGTTCTATGAGGAAAGAAGCCATCTGGGTGCGAATGCTGTCGTTGAAGGCTGTTCCAAGCGGGAGCTTGCCGGAGGCTTTTTCGTACTCCGCGAGCAGGCCCGGCGTACACAACGCCTGGTAAAAGAGCCGGTCATGCTCTGTGCGTACCGGGTGATGTGCTTCGGGAAAATTCAGATCGACGGAAGCTCCCTGCGTGACCGGCCAGTAGACGCTAGCAGTGCGCAACCCATTCTGATGAGCAACGGTCCACAGTGTCGGTGCCTGGATCAGCTGCGAATATTCGTACCAGCCTTCTTCCGCAGGCAGTGTGTGCTCCGGATCGAAGACATAGTTGCCGAGGATGCCGTGAACCGAAGGAGAAACGCCCGTCACCATCGATGTATGGCTCGGGTAAGTAACGGTCGGCAGCACGCCGATGAGTCCTTCAGAGACCGCGCCCTTGCTCACGATCTCATTGAGGTTCGGCAGATTGCGATGAGGATCTGGCAGGCCTGCAAGTACGACTCCACGCAAACCGTCGATGGAAACAACGACAACCTTGTGCCGCTCGGCGTAGGCGGGAACCATTCCGAGAGTGGCGGCCAGAAAAAATGCAAACAGTTTTGCTTTCACTCGTTGTCCTTTGTTGCATCACGCATGGCGAGGCGATCGCCATGCGTGACCGGTGAGTCTGCTGCGTTAGAAATTCAGACGCAGGCTGCCTTGTATCTGGCGTGGATTATTGACCTGGTTCAGGAAGATCTCGCCGAAACTCGACGAGCTGATGCTGGTGTTGGGACCGGCGAACTGAACCATGTTGAATGCGTTGAAGAACTCCGCGCGGAAGTCGAGCGAGAGCGTGTTGTGGATCGGAATGCTCTTTGCAGCGAGCATATCGAAGTTGAGCGTTCCCGGGCTGCGCACCGACGAGATGTAACGCGGCGCGTTGCCGAACTGGTAAGCGGGAGTCTGAGAAAAGGCCTTCGGGTTAAAGTAGAGTCCGCCGTTCGTAATGTGGCGTCCTCCCGGTACATTCGTGGATGCGCCTGTTACATCGGGGCGCATTCCATTGCCGCCCACGCCGCCGCCGAAGGAGTTGGAGTTGTTCGGTGAGGTTACAAAGATGGGCAGGCCGTTGTCATAAGTGAAGAAGCTGCCCACCGACCACCCGCCGAGGACTGGCATCATCCATCCGTGGTTAAGCCAGGGCTTGTTCTTGCCGAATGGCAGATCGTACTCGCCACTGATACGCATCAGGTTGGTGAGGTCCTGACCGGAGATGGAGCGGTCGCAGCTCGTGCAGTTGTAGTCCTGGAAGCCCGAGGTCTGGTCTGAGACATTGTCCATCAGCTTGCTCCACGTGTAGACGAGCAACACCGACAGTCCTGAGTCGTAACGGTGTTCGAGCGAAAGCTGCATGGCGTTGTAGCTCGAGCTTCCTGCCGAGGTCTCGGTTCCGGTGGTCATGTCCTGGAACTGCGGATGAGGGCGCAGCAGCTGTCCGTACTGCACAGTCGCCTTGCTGAGTGCCGAGGTCTTGTCGGTGATGACTCCGTAGAAAGGGTTCGGAACCGTCGAGATCAGCTTGGAACCGAGAGCGAGGTCTGCATCCGGAATCTGGTTGAAGTTGAACTGCGAGTACATGTGGCGTCCGTTGCTGCCGACGTACCCCAGCGTGAAGACGAAGTTCTTCGGCAGCTGCCGCTGCACATCGAGCGACCATTGCTCGCCGTAGAGAATCGTCTGCTGGCGCGGGGCGCCGGTGAAGTTGTGGCCGGCATTGGTGAGCAGGCCAAGCGAGTTGCCGGAGACCGGAATGAGCCCGTTCGGGAATGGATTGTCGAGATTGAACTCAGGCGTCACGCCATTGGCTTCAGCGGGAGTCGATGTCGTTGTCGAGGAGTAGCCGACCGAGTTGCCGTTCGGCAGAATGGCCTGCGCGTGGAAGATGCCGAAGCCTCCGCGAACGACTGTTTCCTTGTCGGGCGCGTATTCGAAGCCGAAGCGCGGATCGAAGTTCTTCTTCTGCGTGAGCTGCAGGCGGGTGCTGCGTCCGTTCACACCGACGAAGCCAGGGCCGCCGGTCAGCGTTCCGAGCCCGGAGACGCTGGAATTGAGCGGCGAGCTGGAAGTGAGGTCCATGTAGACGAACTGGTTCTGGTTTTCCTTGTAAGGCAGATCGAGGTTGTAACGCAGACCGTAGTTCACGGTCAGTTTCGGCGTGACGTGATACTCATCGCCGATCCATCCGGCATAGTAAGGATGGCTGTAAGTGCGGGGACCCTGGATGCCGTTGCTCACAGTCGCCGCGCCGAGCAGCAGATCGGCCGCACCGCTGCCCGAATCGCCGGCAGCAGAGGTGGGATTCGGACCGCCGGTGAAGTTGCTCGTTGCGGTAACGGTCAACCCCGGCGGAACAGTCTGCTTGTAGGTGGGATACCAGCGGAAATCGACGCCGAACTTGAGGGTGTGCGACCCGATCAGCTTCGACACCATCGCCTCGTATTCGAAGGTGTTCTGCGAGACGGCTTCGTAGCCATCGTTGCCGATGGGGCTGAGACGAGTTGCTGTCGTCACGGGAAACTGGTGCGTGTAGGCGGGCAGTCCAGCGGTCACGCCTCCGTTGAAGCCGAGAGTTGTTGCGTCGAAACCGTAGCTGAAGGGCAGGCGGGTGGTCAGTACATGGCCATACGAAGCATGCTGCGTGAGAACCGTATTCGCATTGATCGCCCAGGAGTGCTGAACCATCCAGCCGTAAGACGAAAGACCCTCCTGCGTTGCTCCCGAAGTCAGGCCGTTCGGGAAGAAAGCGGAGTCGCCGTTGTTCCGATGGAACCACTCGAAGCGACCAAAGATGTTATGGGCATTGTTGATGCGGTGGTCGATGCGGGCGTGGACGGTGTTGACCTGCGACTGCTGGGTGGCGTTGGAGAAGAAATTGTTTATCGAGCTTGCGCCCTCACCGGCCTGGTTCGGCTTGGGATAGGCGTTGAGAATTCCCATACCCACCGTATCGAGGTACTGCGCCGGAATCTTGTTTCCCGGGTAGGGGTCGCGGATGTAGCGCGTGGTCCCAGCAGGTGCCGTGGGATCGAGCCGGGTCGAACGCGGGTCGTAGATGACGATCTGGTTGCCATCGGCATCGAGCGTATGCGAGAAGTCGCCCTGGCGCTCAAGCTCGGTCGGCACGGTGCCGGTGAAGGATCCGGCGTCTGACTCGCGCAGGCCTTCGTAGGTGCTGAAGAAGAAAGTGCGGTCGCGGCCGTTGTAGACCTTCGGTATATAAACCGGACCGCCCAGCGCGTAGCCAAACTGGTTGCGCTGGAAATTCGGGCGGGGCGTGCCTGCGGCGTTCGCGTTGAAACCATTGGCGTCGAGGTCGCTGTTGCGCAGGTACTCCCACACGCTGCCGTGGAGGTTGTTGGTGCCGGACTTGGTGGCAAAGGTCACGACCGCGCCGGTGGTGTGTCCCCACTGGGGATCGTAAGCCGTGGTGAGAACCTTGAATTCCTGGATGGCATCGACCGTCAGAACGCTGATGACCGAGTTTACGGAATCGAACTGGTTGGCGGCTCCGTCGAGCAGGCTGTCGGCCGTCTCGCCGGGGTTGCCGTTGATGCGGAAGGCCATCAGGTTGTGGCTGGTCTGGTCGTTGTTCCCGGCATCCGTGTTCATGGGCGAAACGCCCTGGGCAAAGTTCACCATCTGGTAGGGGTCACGAATGTTGAGCGGAATGTTTCTGACGAAGTTGCTCTCGATCACGTTGCCGCGGTCCGGCTGATTGGTCACCAGCTCCGGCGCGGTCGCCTCCACCGTCACCGATTGCGAGACCTGGGCGGGCTGAAGAGTCACGTCCACGTTGCGCGAGGCGCTGACTTCAAGCCGGAGATCCTTGATGATCTGCTCGGAAAAAGTAGGGGCGGTCGCGTGCAGCTCGTAGCTTCCCGGCGCTACTGGCGGCAACAGGTAGTAGCCATCTCCGTTGGTGACGGCCGTTGCCATGGCACCGTTGGCTCCGTTCGTGACCTGCACACTGGCTCCGGCGACAGGGCTGCCTTTTCCATCGGTGACGTGTCCGCTCACCTGGCTGTTCTGGGCGTGGGCAGCAGATTCGAGGAAGAACATCAGGAAGCAGAGGAGAACTCCGCTTCCGAAATTTCTTTTCCAATTGAAGCGGCAAAAGAGGCTCGCAAGGTTCTTCATGGAGTCAGTCATAACGTTTCGGCGGTGAAATACAGAGTGTCACGGGGATACACGAGGTGTTTTGCACCTGATTTTTAGAATGGATGGCTGGTTTTTTAAAGGAAGGTTACAAATCGGTGCGTGGCTTCACGCTCGGTTCGTCATCGAGTAGAAGAACGATCTTCCGGGTGAACGGCACCAGCAGGCCCGAGGTAAATCGTTGCGGATTGGATTACGTCCCGGTTAGGCGCCTGTCAAAGCCTGGGCTCGAACGAACCGGGCGGCGTGTAATTTGCTGCTTCGAGCACGGGCGTACGCGTAAGCTCTTGTGACGTTGCTCCCAGACCATTCAAAGGCGAGCGGTTGATGGTCGTGCGGTTCACATGATTTCTTTTGGCCGGCAAGCTTTTCAGGGCGGCAGCCTGGCGCGGTTCGCTCATCCGCTTCATGTTGTTTGCAGGTGAGAGCTTCCTGTTCAAACCACCTGTGCTTCCTGACGAATGGCCCACCGGGTTGTTCCGGCTGTAGGAAGGTGCATCCTGATGAAGAAGCGGTTCTTCTACGGAATAGCTGGCTGCAACCAGCCGCTCCGGCTGGCTTCCCTGCTGCACCGTAGAGGGCGCTGAGGTTACCGTTCTAGCCGATCCGGAAAAATGCCTTAATGACAGGAAGGTGACCGACGCAGCGGCAATCATCACAGCAACCAGCAACAGGGCCACGCGAAGGGACTGCATCGGCCACGAGCGCTGCGCTACGGCAGCCTGTAGCAGGACAGGCGACGCGGGTAACGCCGGCACGCTGACCGTCTCAGATACGGTGGCCTTTTCGACACAGCGCTCAAAGCGCGGTACGTAGCCGCCTTTAGGCAGGTCGATGCGAATAGCGTCTTCCCTGCCTTCGTTTTCGTAGAAAAGATCGAGTTTTCCCCGTAGCCGGCGTGCGCTCACGCGAACGATCGGGTCGATCTTCGGATCGTAACCCGGAGAGCGGCCGAAGCAGGCGACCCCGATGGTCGTCTCCTTAAGGCTCTCTTCTTCCCCAGCCAACATGGTGTCAACACAGAAAACCAGCAGCTTTACCAGGCTTGGAGAGGATCGGAAAGGATCTGAATCGACCAGTCTTGAAAGCTGGCTGCGTATGTCTTCCCTCACCACCATGTCGCGAGTATAGATAGGGAGAGATGAATGCCCGTTAAAAATCAGGGAAAACACGGACGAAGCGGCGCCAAGGCAAGATGGCCGCCAGTTCCCTTCCGCCTGCGGAATCGGCGTCCATGCGGATGCCGTTTCATGTTCTGCATCAACAAGCGCTGCCACGATCTATGATGGACTTGTAGACAATGAGAACAGAAACAGGGACTTTACAGCTCTGCGTTGGGACAATGCGGAGCAACAAAACAGCAGAGCTGCTGCGAAGAGTAGAGATGCGGCGGCAGTATGCCATGCAGGATGTGATTCTGTTCAAGCCGTGCGCGGACACGAAAGCCGCCCCAGGCGTGGTTGAAAGCCGAAATCCAAATGGAACGTCCAAGATGGATGCCATCGAGTTCCCTTCGGACGATCCGTGGAGCGTTCTGCCGATCATTACCGAGCACGAGCAGACCATCGGCAAACGCGTAGACTGTATCGCCATCGACGAAGGGCAGTTTGTCCATCATCTTTTCATGTTTACGAAGCGGCTTCTTGAACGCGGGTACGACGTGATGATTTCCGGCCTCGAGCTCGATTTCCGCGGCGCACCGTTCGGAGACATGCTGAATCTTTCGTGGCTCGTTCATCACTTCGGCGGCAGCCGCACCGAGCAGGTTGCTTATTGCTCCTGCGGACAGGTCGCGCTCTACCCGCAACGGCTGATCAACGGCAAGCCCGCTCCCTACAACAGTCCTGTCGTTCTTGCGGGCGATGGTTATGAGCCGCGTTGCGCCGAGCATTTCGTACTGCCCGGCGCGCCCCACTAACCTACCGGTCTCGCCGCACCTGGATCGACAGGCTTCGCCAGAATCTACTGGCGAAGCGCCTGCTCGATTGCCGATTCTGCGAGCGTTGACATGATCCTGTAACCGTCCTCGGTTGGGTGAACCTCATCCGAAGAGAGCCCAGGCTTCATCGCGCCCACACTGTCCGCCATCGCGGAGTAGTAGTCGAGATAGATGAGCCCGTTTTGCATACAAAAGTTCTTCAGCCATCCATTGACTTCAAGGATGTCCGCAGTTCCGTTGACATCTGGACGCCAATGATAATGTGCGGCCGGAAGGATCGATGAAAGGACGACTCGGATATGATTCTGCCTTGCGATGGCGACCATCGACGCGACATTATCCTCGATCATCGCAGGGCTGGACGGGCCTGTATTGCGTGCGATGTCGTTTGTCCCAGCGAGCACGACAACCACCGCAGGATGTAGCTTCACGACATCCTGTTGAAAGCGGATGAGCATCTGCGGAGTGGTTTGCCCGCTGATACCCCGGTTGATGTATGGCTTGCCCGGAAAAAATGTTCCAACCTTGCGGCCCCACCGATCGGTGATGGAGTCGCCCATGAAGACAACCCGCTGCTCTCCGGACGGAGGCACCGGCAAAGCCGCGTCTTCATCGCGATATCTAGCAAGATCGGGCCAGTCGGCAAGCTGTTTGCGCATGCGTTCGATCTGCGCCGGAGTCGGCGGGGCTGGCTGCTCCGTTGCCGCCGGTGGCTGCGGCAATGGAGCCGGTATCGATTGCGCTTGTAGAAACGGAGCGCCCAGGGAAACTGCAATCGCGAGAAAGAGAGAATGCTTGAATGGCATAGTGTGTTCGCACCTGATTATGACGGTTCAACGTAAGATCTGTGACAGCGGTTGGGCCTGAGCTTCGGGCAGGGAGAGTTTCAGAATGCGCGCTATGGTAGGTGCCACCTGAAGATTAGGGAAAGTACCCAGATGAGATCCGGGCCGGATGGAAGATCCCGAAGCAACGAACAGTGCGTTCATCTCCGGGTTGCTGTTCGGATATCCGTGCTGACCCAGTGTTGGGGTATCGCTGACGAGCGGACCGCTGTCTCCATCCTCGAAGGCATAGTCTTGTGAAGCCGTGATCCAGAGGTCTGGCGCCTGGCTCGTCTCCTTTGTCGATGGCATGCCGAATCGTTGAGCATCGGCATTGGAATAGATCTGATCGACACCGGGCATAGCGCGCAGCTCTTTAGCGAGTTGCGCCGCCTTCTGCTCGCGATCTGCGCCCTTCAGAAATATGTCCGCATGGCCACCTTCGGCCTTTACCCAGACATCCTGCATCTCCGGCAACTGCCTCAGGAAGACAGCGGGACGGACCAGGTGATGGAGCGAGGAGAAGCCATGATCAGACGCAATGATATAGGTAACGCGTTTCTCAAGACCGGCCTCATGAACCGCTGCGACAATCCGGGCGAGACAATGGTCGGCATTAGCATACGCAGCGAAGGCCGCCGGGGTCAGTGGGCCGTAACGATGCTGTAGCGTGTCGGTTTCAAGAAGATGAACCAGCAGAAGATCTGGCGTGTGCTTCTTGAGTATATCGACCGCCGCATCCGTCCAGACCTGGTCGCGCCACGCCGGGCTCTTCGACGCAAATTGCCCGATGTCGTCCGCGGTCAGGCTTCCATCGTGGATCAGCTCCTGAGCGATCGGACCTGCGAGCGCCGGCTTCTCCTCGAACTGCCAGGCGATGTTTTTGACACCGGCGACCGCAACCCAGTCGACCTGGCCAACGGTAAGGCCGTTCCGTGCTGCGATGTCGTAGAGCGTGTCGCCGTGTACCAGGATGCTCTTGTCCACTTCAGGTTTCATCAGGACCTTCGAGCTACCCGGTACAGGCTCGAGCAGGCCGTTTGCGACGACATGATGATGGCTTGCATCGACGCCTGTGATCAGCGTGGTGTGATTCGGCCAGGTAACAGTTGGATTGATGGGAATCATACCCTCGGCAACCGCTCCAGAGGCGGCCAGCGAGAGCAGCGTCGGCATCGGTGGGCTTTGGTGGAGAGCGCGAGCGGGAAAGCCATCGATCGTGACGAGAATAACGATGGGGCGAGATACTGCGGAATCTATAGCTGTGTTTTGCGCGAAGCAGCTGAACGACGATGCGAGCCAGAGGCTCGCCCAGAAGAGTTTTGCCAGCATCATGATCCTGAGGTAGTAAAGGAAGAAGGTGGCCGGTGCCGCGAATCTGCGGCACCGGCAAAGAGCCCGACGGCAGCGGCTAGAAGTAGTACCGTGCCGCCACCTGCGTGACGCGCGGAGACCCCGCGCTGCTGATTTTGCCAAACAGCGAGCTGCTGAGCGTAGCCGTAGGATTGCTGAGGTTCACATGGTTGAAGAGGTTGAAGAACTCACCGCGTATCTGCAGTGTGTGCTGATGCCACAGAGAGATGTCCTTGAAGGCGGAGAAATCCACGTTCGCGTAACCGGGACCGACGAGTGAATCACGCGCGACATTTCCGTATGGTGTCCCTGCGGGAACCTTTGCAAATGCAGTTGTATTGAAGTACTCGGCTATCCTCTCGGTTCGGCTGCGACCACCAGGCAGGTAAGGGTTGCCGACGAGGTTAGGACGGTCGTTGTTGGTGCCGTTCAGATTCGAGTCGACACCGGAGAGGATGTTGATGGGCGAGCCGCTGTGCAGTTGCACGAGCGTATTGAGCTGCCAGCCTCCAAGCACATTGCGTCCAGCGAATCCGTATTGCTTGAAGTGCGGCACTTCATAAGAAGCCGACGCGACGAAGATCTGCGGGACATTCAGTACGGAGATGCCGCGATCCCGTGCCGGATCGTTGTCGTCGGTAAGCTGGGTAGCAGAGATGCTGGATACATCGCTTCCAACCACGTCGATCACCTTCTCCCATGTGTAGTTGGCAAGCAGAGAGAAGTTGTGCTCGAAGTGCCGGCTGAGCGTGAGCTGCAAAGCGTTGTAGGATCCGCTGCCGATCGGGGCAAGCTCATAGATCCCGGCGTAGGTATAGGTATTGGGCGTGGGCTGATACGGCCTGCGCGCGTTCAGAGCTGCGGTGGCGGTACTGGCTCCCGGCGCGTAGATCGGCGCGTTTTCATCGCGCACGATGTACTGCTTGCGAGACGCATTGCCGACGTAGGCAATCTGCGCCAGCCAATGCCTGGCGAGCTGCTGCTCGACGTTGAGGTTGTACTCCTCGACGTAGGGGGTGCTGCTGTTGCCATTGGGGGGCAGGGCGGAGATGCTGGCGCCTGACTGGAATACAGGGTTCGTGGTGCTGACGACATAAGGAAACGGATCAGCCGTGGCGCCGTAAGGATTCGCTAGGCTCGTAGTCTTCGTGAGAGTGAGGTCAAGTGCGTACGGCTGCTGCTGAAGGTTTTCCGTGTCGCCACCCTCGAAGCCGCTGTAGAAGATGCCGAAGCCGCCGCGCAGCACCGTGGTGCCTTTGCCATAAACATCGTAGGCGAAGCCGACGCGGGGAGAGAAATCCTTCCACTGCGTATGGAAGATGCCGTTAGGGATGTCATGATCTCCGGAGAAGACCAGGCCCACCGGCGCGGTAGGAAAGCGGGTGGACTGCTGGTACGGAACAAAGGTTCCGTAGCTATGATTTCCGGCAAGCGGCGAAAAGACTTCCCAGCGCAGGCCTGCATTTAAGGTCAGGCGGCGCGTGATGCGCCAGCTGTCCTGCGCGTAAAGTGCGGGCTGCGACTGGTGAAGCCGATAGTAGGTGCCACTGTTCTGACGAAAGGTCGCCGCGTCTCCGAGCAGGAAATCGGCAAGCGCGTTGCCAGTTGTACCACCGGTGAAAGTGGACGCCGTCGAACCGTCATATACGCCGGTATCCGCATACCGGTTCCAAACGAAATTGCCGCCAAGTTTGATCTGATGATTGCCCCGCGTCCACAGGAAGTTGTCATACGCGGCGAGCGATTGTTGCGTCTTGTTGTCCTGGCTGCTGCTGCCCGAGCCCGCAATGAAATATCCGGTGATCGAAACATAGGGCTGCGTCTGCAGCAGAGCACCTTCGCTGATCTTGCTTCCCAGCGACGAGAGGTAGTTGTTGTCGTGGATGTTGCCGATAATGCTGTGGTTCAGCGTGAAGGACAGGTTGATGTCGTTGAGCTTGGAGGGAGAGACGACCCAATTCTCGTCGAGAATAAAGTTCGACAGGCCGTTCGTCTGGTCAGTACCGCTGTAGCTCAGTATCTCGTTGCTTCCGCCTGTAGGGGTATAGGTGAAGCCACGGCTGATGAAAGCCGTAAACGACAGCTTATGATTCTGGGTCAGCTGCGCATCTACGCGGCCAAGTCCTTCGTTGGAGGAGCTATCGGAGTTGCTGGTCTGCTGCGGTGTGACTCCGGTAGCCGGATCGGTGAGGGGCACAGCCTTCAGAATGCCCTGCGCAACCGGATCGAGCAGATTCGGACAGATCACGCCGGCTTTGCCGTTGCAGCTGTACACCGTACCGTTAGCCTGCTTGGGATACTTCGATGCGGGAAGAGCGGAGAGATCGCCCGCCGCCTCGGCCGGGGTGGGAGTCACGATGCTGGAGCTGCTGATAATCGTTGGAGTGTGAATCTGAAGACCTTCGTACGAAAGGAAGAAGAAGATCTTGTCGTGATGGATGGGGCCGCCGAAATTGCCGCCGAACTGGTTCTGCTTGAGCGGCGTCGTTCCGGTAACGAACTCCTGGTGCGCGTTGAGAGCATCGTTGCGCAGATAGTCATATAAGAGGCCGTGGTAGGCATTCGTTCCAGACTTGGTGATGACATTGACGACTGCGCCAGGCAGACGGCCGAACTCGGCGTCGTAGTTGCTGCTCAGCACCCGGAACTCATGCAGTGCGTCAGGATTCGGCAGCAGGTTGCCGGTATCCCGAAAAAATGCGGTGTTGTAAGCGCCGTCGAGGAAAAAGGAGTTGGAGTTGATGCGCATACCGTTGGTGCTGAAGTACACACCGTTGTAGCTGCCGGTAGCGACCGTTCCGGTGTAGTTTGAGACGCCCGGCGAAAGAAGGGCGAGGCCGTAAGCCGAACGGCCGTTCAACGGCAGGTCCCGAATCTGCTCCTGGTCGATGGTCTGGCCGAGCTGCGATTCCGTCGCGTCGATGCCGGGTGTCGCCGCCGAAACTGTAACCGCCTGGTCGACCCTTCCCGGAGAGAGCGCGAAGCTGACATGCGCATTCTCATTCACATTGACCGTGATGCTGGTCTGCCGCTCAGAGGTGAACCCCGCGGCGGTGCAAACCAGCTCGTAGCGGCCCGGTACGAGAGACGGAAAGATGTAGTTGCCCGACTTGTTGCTCACGAGGATATGAGACTCGTGCGTATCGACATTAAGGACGTTGAGCTGCGCGCCCGCAATGGCAGCCCCGCTCGGGTCGGTGACGGTACCTGAAATGGCACCTGACGTCGTCTGCGCATACAGCGCGGAGGTTGCTAGGATGGTGACGCACGAGGCTCGAAAGAGCACAGGGCTGACTGGCAGAAAACCTCGGGCGATGCGCATAAGGGCAGCGCCGGCGGTGGAAATATAACTTGTGGTGCGAGACGCAGATTTGGGCACTGGATCCTCTGTTATATGCCAAGGCAGCTCCATCCGGCGGCGGTCCTCGGCAGATCGGTGTTGATGAAATTGACGTTATCCATCCTGTTGTCTTCTGGAATCGCTAATTCACCGTTGTAACCCGAATATGCCGCGTAACTCTTATCAAATCTGTTGTTTGCCATCCTTTCACAGAACCCTCTCTGTAACGGTTACAAGAGCATTTCACGTGCCTTTCACAAGCGAATGATTTACTGAAAAGGCAAGATGGACGCAACGCAGCAGCTCCCGCCAATACCAGTGTCCCCGGATTCAGCGACTCAGGATGAGCGTTGGCTGCTGGTCCGGCGAATCGTGAAATCCGAGGCATTCTCCAAGTCAGACCGCATGTCCAGATTGCTGCTGTATGTCTGCCGCATGCACATTGCTGGACGCGACGAAGAGATCAACGAACAACGCATCGGAATCGAGGTCTTCCGCCGCAAGCCAAGTTTCGACTCGGGTGCGGACAGCATCGTGCGGTCTCATGCGACGCGACTGCGGCAACGGCTGGATGTCTACTTCAAGACCGAAGGCAAGGCAGAGCCCTTCCGAATCGACATCCCCCGGGGAGGTTATATTCCCCGCTTCTACAGGGAGGAGCTGCAACCTGCGCCGCCTGCCGAAGAAGTGTCCAGCGATCAGCTACCCAGCAGCCCGGTGCAGGCGCCAACGCCGTTGGAGACTGAAGCTCCTACCCGGCGCTTCGAGCAGCAGAACTCATTTCTTCGTCCACTGCTTATCGGCGTCGCTGTCGTGCTGGTGGCGATTGCGGGTCTCTACGTCAGCCGTTTGCTGCCAGGAACAAATCAGGCTCCCAGGCAGACAGAGGTGGAAAGGCGCTTCTGGGGTGGCCTGTTTGGAAACGGTAAACGAACGCTCCTGGTGACAGGAGACAGTGGCCTCGTGTTGTACGAGACATTCGCAAGAAAAGATGTCTCTCTGCCGGACTACGTCGCCGGAAATTATCATCAGGCTCCGGAGCCTTCGGCTGCAGTTTCGCCCGAAATAGAAAGGGACCTTTCCTCGCGGCGATATACCTCCGTGGCGGATCTCAATCTGGCGATACGGCTTAGCAGGCTCCCGGAGTGGAGCGACCAGCACGCCGAGGTGGTCTTTGCGCGGGACCTCCGTGCGTCTGATGCAGTGCGATCGAATCTCATCCTTATAGGGTCGCGACAGGCCAATCCCTGGGTGTCACTGGTCGATTCGTCCATGAACTTCGTTCTGACATCGGACGGAAACGGACGATATTACTTCTTAAATCGCCATCCTCTGCCTAACGAACAGTCGATCTACAGGCCATCGCAGAACGGAAGCGTGACTTCGGACTCCTCGGTTTACGCCTTGATCTGCTATCGCGCCGGGGATTCTGATACCGGCAAGGCGCTGCTGCTGAGCGGTATCTGGCAGTCCGGCACGCAGGCTGCCGGAACTATGTGCTGACCGATCGGCACTTCACCGACTTTCTGTCGAAGATAGAAAAGCGCGACGGTTCATTCCCGGGGTTCGAACTTCTGGTGCAGGTTCGGAGCGTGGCCGGCAACGCATTTACCTCGTCGATCGTTGCGAGCCGGGTCTCCTGAGCAGGACAGCTTCGGCGGCTCAGTTATTCGAGGCACGCTAGCAAGTGGAAGATTTCACTTCGGTGCTGCCGCAAAGCGCGGATCATCCACATTCAAAACTGGCCTACCCAGTATTGCGAACCACATTCCGGTATCGATTCGGTGAGACGCCGACTGTTCTCTTGAAGGCATTGCTGAAAGCACTCTCCGATGCATACCCGAGTGATCCGGCAAGTTCTGCCACTGTCACTTCGTCATCGCGCAAAGCCCGTTCCGCAAGCCGCATACGCCACGTCGTCAGGTAGCTGAGCGGGGACACGCCCGCAGCAGTCTTGAAGCTGACGGCGAAGCTCGTTCGAGACATTGCTGTCTCCTTCGCAAGCTCCTCGAGCCCCCACGCATGCTCAGGCCTGCTGTGCATTGCACGGAGCGCCGGTGCAATCCTCGCGTCTGCCAGCGCACGCAGCCAGCCGACCGGCAGATCTCTGGAAGCGCCGACGTGCGCGCGCAAAATCTGGATGAACAGGAGTTGCGCCAACTGGCCGGAGGCCAAACTGGCTCCGGGCAGATCTGACGATCTCTCGCGAACCAGCTGCTCCAGCAGCCACTTGAATGCTGTCGCCTGTGGAGAGGAGGCGGGAACGTGTATCCAGGGAGGCAGCGCATCCGCGAGCAGCTCGCGGCTCATAGGATCGAGCAGAACATGGCCGCCCAGATAACTGAAATCTTCGCCTTCGCCAAGGTGCGCAGTGTTTGAGCCGGGATGCGCTGTGCTGGATTTGCCGGCTCGAAAAATCTCCATCGCATCTACCGGCTCAAGATCCGGACGGCTGGACAGAACGAACGATCTCTTCGCCGTAAGCAGCCCAACATCCCCGCTGCCAACCAGGATCGGCTCCCGCTCTCCATCGATTCGAACCCAGCAGCATCCTTTTACGACAGCAAAAAACTTGATCTTATCTGGAGCAGGAAAGCGCATCGCCCAGTCGCCTCCAGCCGTGAAGCCACCGGTCACCAGGCTTTCTGCCCGGGTGAACTTCAGGATGTCGGAGAAAGGATCCTCGCTCATCCTTGTACTATCGCGCATGAAATACGTACTGACAAGTATTCTCCGTTCAGAATCATTCCCCTATCGTCGAATCTATGAGCAACGAACTAGTAGTGGTTACCGGCGGATCGGGTTTCATCGCTTCTCACTGCATTCTGCAACTCCTGCAAAAGGGATATCGTGTGCGAACGACCCTCCGCTCCCTGACGCGCGAGGCAGAGGTTCGCGCCATGCTGAACCAGGGCGGTGCCGATCCGGGCGATCGTCTCACCTTCGTGGCAGCCGACCTATCCGCTGATACAGGCTGGGCAGAAGCGGTTGCCGGATGCACCTACGTCCTGCACGGAGCTTCACCTACCCCGTCCGGGAGCTACGCGACTGAAAAGGATTGGATCCAGCCTGCCGTCGATGGAGTCCTGCGGGTCTTGCGTGCCTCACGAGATGCGGGTGTGAAGCGTTTCGTCCTTACCTCCGCTTTCGGAGCAATCGGCATGGGCCACAAGCCGCAGACGAGGCCCTTCGACGAAAACGACTGGACGAATCTAAACGGCAAAGTTGCGCCCTATCAGAAGTCAAAGACGCTTTCGGAGCGCGCAGCATGGGATTTCATAGCGAAGGAAGGCCGGGGCCTTGAGCTGTCAGTAGTCAATCCCACAGCCGTTCTTGGCCCGGTGCTCGCGGCAGACTACTCGCACTCCATCCGCATCGTTCAGCAGCTGATGGACGGACTGCCCGGATGTCCGAAGATCAACTCAGGTTTTGTGGACGCGAGAGACGTAGCCGACCTGCATCTGCGCGCCATGATCGATCCCGCGGCCAACGGAGAAAGATTTATTGCGATCTCCGGCGAGAGCCTGTGGATGCTGGATCTCGCCAGGATTCTGAAGCGGCGCATGGGCGCAACGGCCGCAAAGGTTCCTACGCGCGAGCTACCCAGTTGGATCATCCGCACGCTGGCAATACGGAACCCGACGATGAAAAACCTCGTTCCTTTTCTTGGCGTAAAGATGAACGCAACTTCGCAAAAGGCAATCAAGCTGTTGTGCTGGTCGCCACGGTCGAGCGAGGAGGCAATCGTCGCCGCTGCTGAAAGTCTGCAGCAACTTGGATTACTGAAAAGGTAGAAACCCTGCCCGCTCAAGTACTGGAGAGTCGAGAATTTCAAATCGCGCTAGCCGGGTTGATTCCGTTTTAGCGAAGCCAAGAATTTCATCTCCACAGTCGTGCCGTCTCCGTTCCGCAGGGAGAGATGCCCACCCAGTTGGGTAATCAACAGCCGAACGATGGTTAGGCCAAGCGTCTCTGAACTGGCAAAGTCGAAATCCGGGGATAGACCGACGCCTGAATCCTGCACAGAAAGATGCACCCACTGGTCCGCCTGCGCGAGCCGCACCTTAAGACGCCCGGTTTCACCACTGGGGAATGCATGCTTGCATGCATTGGAGACCAGCTCATTGAGAAGTAAACCGCACGGCACAGCGCGCTCGAGATCGATACTTACGCTCTCACCCTCCATCACGACTTCGACGCGATTCTGCATGTCATAGAACGCGACAAGTTGCGGAACCAGCATGGCTGCGTAAGCGGTCAGATCTACGGCGGAAAACGAACCGGACTGGTAGAGCAGTTCGTGAATGTGGGAGATGGACATGACCCGATTGCATGCCTCCTCCAACTGGCTAACTGCTGCGAGATCGTCGCTACGGCGGGCCTGCATCTCTAACATGCTCGTGATGACGTGCAGGTTGTTCTTGACGCGGTGATGCACCTCCTGCAATAAAGCATCGCGCTCGGCAACACGAACCTGTAATTCGGCCGTTCTATTCGCGACCTCTTCCTCAAGCCGCACGCGGTGGTTTTTTTCCGCTTGGCGCAAGGCATTTTCGGCGCGTCCTCTTTCGATCAGGTGCGCAGCCAGTCTGGAGTACAAGTCAGCCCATCGGAGCTCCGATTCGGTGGGGACGTGCGCATCCTTGAAGTGAACAGACAATACTCCCTGGAGATCATCGCGCCGGGTCTTCAAAGGTGTACTCACCGCCGCCCTGTAACCGAGCGTCGCCGCGGTCGGTGCGTGATCGCCCCATGCCGGATCGGTGATGAGGTCAGAGGCGATCACGCGCTGCCTCGTACGGATGGCAACGGCACAGGTCGAATGAAAGTCGCGATCGACCGGTGGAATAGCATACAAGTCCCGCGGATCGAAGCCGCGTGAAGCTGCATACCGGAGCACGTCAGCCTCGGGATCATGGAACTGGACTGTGCCGCGGTCAGCTCCATAATGCACGATAGCCGCATCCAGCACTTCTCCTAACGCAGTCGACAGGTCGGTGATAGACAGCAGCCGCTCAGTAAGATCATGCACCCTTGTGATGGCCGTAAGTTCTTCAGCTAAAGTACCCTCGACTTGTGCCAGCTCGACGTTTGCCCAGGTACGCTCTGCCACATCCTCCAGCAGGCGCAGCTCCGGGCCTGCCCATTGGCGCGGCGTTCGGCTTTGAACACCCACGATTGCGACCAGTTGCCCCTTCCTGACAAGCGGAACAGCGGCCCAGGCTCTCACGCTGATGGCTCGATAGGCGGCGCGGTATGTTTCCGATTGCGCTTCGATTTCCGTATCACTCATGAGCAGCGTACGCCCCTGCCGATAGGCTTCAGCTATATCCGCCGAAAAGTCGGAGAGATGCATCTCTTCCGGAATTGGCGCTGGATCTCTTTCATATCGCGCAGTCAGGCGAAAGGTGTCCTGGTCCGGGTCCACTTCAAAATAAGTCGCGCGCATCACGTCGAAGTACTCGGCAAGCAGCTTCATAGCTGCATTTTGCACTTGCGCTGGATGGGAAAGCCTTCGTGTTGTGTCATGCAGGTTCAGAAGAAAAGCCTGCCGCTGCTGACTTTCGCGAAGGGCCACTTCCGCGAGGACTTTGTCAGTCGTCTCAGCGAGAGTGCAAAAGATGCCCTCAACCTTTCCTGAGTCTCCACGGATTGGGGTGTAGATAACGTTCCACCAGGCGTTTTCTATCTTCCCTCGCCTCATCACGGGAAGGAGGCTGTCGGTCAGGACGACGCCTTCTCCTTGACTGACACGCCGATAGATCGGGTCAAGGGTGCCTGCAAGTTCCTGGAAGCAATCATGCGTTCCCTTGCCAAGTGCGACCGGGTGCTTGCCGGGGTGAAGCTTTGTCCAGAGAGCGTTGTAGATTTGCAGATGCTCCGGTCCCCAGAGAATGATCGCAGCCACTGGACTGGCAAGCGCCAGATCGACCGCGGTTCGCAACGTTTGAGGCCAGCTTTCTGTCGCACCAAGGGGGGTAGAAGTCCAGTCGTATGTGCGGATGAGCGCGCCCATCTCGTCCCCGCCTGCCGGCCAGACGGATCGATCGCTTTTGCTGACACATGCAGTTTCTGTCATAAGATCCTCCAATTTCAGGCCCGGAGGCGCCCTGGTGTGACAATCCACTACATTGCCGATCAGCTGCACAGATCGGTGATCGTCCCGAACAGCGCGGGTCGCCTCTGTGGAGACACCGTCTCCACCCTTAAAAACTCAGCGCGAACGACGTAGCTCTTTCTCCCGCCGGTCCAATGCAAGCTCTGTGACAGCCCGCAGTGAACCAGTGTGAAAGGGCTTCACCAGATATCCATAATGTTCCGCTGTTTTTACTTCAGCCAGCGTCTTCAGATCAGCATGTGCGGTGATGAATACAACCGGAATCTGAAGACGCTCCCAGATTTGCCTCGCGGCCACAATCCCGTTTATTTTCCCAGCCAGTTGGATATCCATAAAAATGACATCCGGATTCTTCTCGGCTGCGGCAGTAATCGCGTCTTCACCTGAGCTGACTGAGTCGCAGACGAAATAGGAGAGCCCATGAAGCTGTTCCTGCAGGTTTTGTGCAACAAGAGATTCATCTTCAACGATGAGAACGCGGGTTTGATGAACTCGGGAAGGATGCCGCGCAACCAGTTCAATCAATTTGTCAGCAATGCTGTCCGCAGGCAACACGTAATCCACCGCATTGTTCTCAATCGCACTCAGCGGCATGCCCGGAAATTCCGCCTCCGATGGCTCCTGAACGATGGCTATGCCTCCCCGCTTCTTTATCTGCCACAGGCCTGCGGTCCCATCAGACAGGGTGCCGCTTAGAATGACGCCGATCATTCTGCGGCCGTAAATCGATGCTGCCGAGCGAAATAAGACGTCGATGCTCGGACGAGCGAAGCTTTCCCTTGGACTTCTCTCAAGGCGCATCAGGCCATCTTCGAGAGTGAGATGGTGATCCGGCGGGCAAACGTAAATTTGTGCCGGGTGGAATGGCTGGAGGTCCGCGGCAATGTGCACTGGCATCGACGCGTATGACTGAATCAGCCCGGCCGAACTGGCAGCCAGCCATCCCGGTGAGCAGTGTTGCAACACGAAGAAAGTAGCGGGAAATCCCTGCGGCAAACGAGCCACGATAGCACGCACTGCAACCGTGCTGCCGGCCGATCCCCCGATAACGATGACTTTGACAGGACCGTTCCCGTGATCGACGTGCCAGCCTTCATGCCGGACAGGCTCTCCAGGTAAACCGATAGGCTGAGCCGGCGCGGACTCTTGGGGACCTTTATTTAGAGAGCGCTGATACTGCCTCATCACCTCACGCGTAGCCTGGACGCTGGCGCGCCCCTCACTAATGACCTCGAAACTGAAGCCAGCGAGCCGGCGGGAGAATTCCGCGATGCCCCGCGCCATTTCCGGCAGATCGTCTGTCATGGACCCTCCTGACTAAAGTACGAGCCCTCGAACTACCGCCATTAGTTTACGCCTGTGCGTCCATCTCGGCCCCCGGGTAATGGAGAGCCGGCCAGGGACCTTGTTGATTGGGGCATATCGCAGGGTGTCTCCTTTCGTGAGGTGCAACTAGCCGGAGATTTACGGCTAACGAACTCCCAGCCTGCGAACGTAGAAAAGCCTAAGGAAAGGCGTGCGATAAAAGCTTGTCCTGATTGAACCTGCGTCAGTACGAAGTGTGCATGAGCTTTCAAACGCCAGATCATGCCGGATCGTCTCGCCAGAATCTCTGGACCTTTACCGTCGAGCAGGTACAACATATGACCGGAGAGGCACGTGCGAAAGAGGCAGCCGTCGCACTCTGGGCTTTGCTCCATGGAGCAGCAACGCTGGAGGCAGGTCAGGTACCAGGAGAGAACAAACCCGCCAGCGGTTTTGAGTTTGGGCTGAGTGCCTGGCTTCTCCTTGCCGGCACGCCATTCCCTGCTTCGCCGGCAAAGAAACCACGGCGCTAACTACGTTTCCTCAGCGGATCACTCACCTCATCCTGGGCGGCAATCCACCTGGCAAGCTGGATTATCCGGCAGAACCACTCTTTCTGCAGACTGCGTTCAAGCCAGTGATCGACCTGGCCGATGAGGAGATTCTTTTCTTCGAACCGGCTTCTGAGGCAAGTGTGAAAGCAGCAGAAGCGTCGCATCGCCGTATCGCGCACCGAAGTGGCGACCAGGATGCACCTCTAACGCGTGAGCAGTTCATACCCTTTCTGAAAGCCGTATCCGCAGGTTGGGGAATTTCTGTCGATCCCAGATATCTCCGCGGAACGGATAAGCGTTTTAATCAGGAAACTCCTCAGCGATCCGAAATACCGCAGAAACGTCCGGAGCTTAAACGATAAAATCGCCTCTGATAAGGGCCTGCCCTTCGCAGCGACAACGATCATCAAGGCATTTCGCTCTGTAGCCGGCTCTTGAGGCAACAGAGTATATCGCCCGTGGCGTACGTGCGGGTCACGGGCGTGCAAAGTACCACGACAGTATTCCCGTCCTCAAAATATCGCACTAGAGGAGCGGGAAGTCTGCTGTTTTGCCTCGCGTCTGGTACACGCGGTCACTGTGAGGCCGGAAGAAAGCCGTTTCTTTCCCTTTTTTGTATCTTGTGAGTGGCGATGTGGAACTGCTGGGAGCGGAGGAAGAAGATATCAGCCGCGACCAGCAGGGACAAAATGAGTAGCAAGGCAGGCTGGCCGGGCAATGGGGCTTAGAGGGCGCGTTTGGCGCCTATCGCTACACAAAGATTGATCCGAAGACCGTTAGTGTGTAGCGATAGCTGGTGGCGTTTCTACTGCTCGTCAATTCGGCGGCATACCGTGCAGGCTATGAGGGATTCATGCCGAATGCCTGCCTTGTAGATCTGTACGAAGTTGGGACGAGGCCAACTCTACGCCTGGATAAGAACGAGGCGGATTCTCCTCGTATCAGTCTAGTCAAGAGATGGTTTGCAACCTGATCATGTTTCCTTCAGCGGAGGAGACACTCACACCACTTTGAAACATGGAAGCGGCACCAACTGCCACGCCGATGCTGTAGTCAAAGTCCCTGAAGCGAAACTGCAGGCGGTCTCGTGAGACCTGCTGTAACGCGCTCTTGTCAGGGACCCATTCGAACTTGAGAACGAGGCGTCCCGGCGATCGAACATCTACCAACTTGAAATTGAGCCATTTCTCAGCAAACAGGACCGACAGTGTTCCGCCTTCGGCCAAAGGTACGGTCACCTGGAGGCTCGATTGCGTTTCACTGACTGTCGGCAGGCCAGCCATGGTGAGTGGTATTTCCTTCCCGTCCAATCCGATTGCAACAAAACGCCCCATGGCGCGGATGCCATCGTGGCCTTCTCGAATGTCGTCACTCCAGTGATAACCATCGAGAACAGCCAGCATGCGTTGCTCGATGCCATGCTTCTTCACCGGGTCGGTGAGATAAGGCTGAGGAAAACGATCATCGTAGATGTGCAGATCCCTGAGGTAGAACTCATTGCCGCGGAAATGCAGGTTAGCTCGCAGGTACTTGCTCTGATACCAGACCGTGCGTTGTGGCGGATCATCTTTTCCAAACGGATCTTCCAGCATGACCTGCGCCTGGGCCGGCGTGGATGAAAAGGAGCGTTTGAAGTTGCGCCCCGTCTCGCCCATGGTTTCGACAACAACCTTGCCGCCGTCTCGCAGTATGGAGAGCTTTTCCATCTGCATGGCATAGGCCTTGCTCATCATGGGCCATCCGAAGCTGTTTTCTTGGCCAAGCTGCGCATAGGCAATGCTCTGCGTCGGCGCATGCGCCATCATATCGAAGAAACGATCGACAAACGTTTCCGATTGGCCCGAAGGCCAGACGGGTTCCATCGTATCTGGATACCTAAAGACGTTGTCGTAATAGTAGACCGGGTCCTGGCCCAACAGGCGAAACATTGGTGTTTCGATCTGATTCTTCCTCTCGAGCGCCGGACTCCAGGCATTGATGCGATTCGGATAATATGCCGCGATGGGAGATCCCCAAATGGTGAAACCATCCGTAGCCAGTTGATCCCGGCAATTGCCGAAAGCGTCAATTTCATATTGATCGGAGAGGTGAGCGGCGGAGATCGCATCCATGTTCCACGATGCAACGGTCTTCGCGCTGTGGCCAAAGATTCGCTTGAACGTGGCCATGGCTGTGTCTGCCAGCTTCTTCCGATCCTCAGGACTGTAACCGATTGAATAGGCAATGGGCACATGGTAATCCCATTCCCATTGCGGATTCCCTCGCCACGCAATGCCCGCGTCGTCACAGATCTTACGGTTCATCTCAAACCAGATACCCACCTCATGATTCGCCGGCATCTCCGCTTTGAGAAACTCGACGTACGGGCCTTCTACAAGTGCGTCGTATTGTAAGAGCCATGTGGCAGGAAACTTGCGGGCTTTGATGAGAGCCATCTGTTCGCGCACTGGCTTCATCAGATCCATGGGCTCACGTGGCTCCTCGGCGCGGATAAAGTTCATGATGTTCACCGCTCGAAGGCTGCGTGCTTTATGCGTATCACTGGCCTGGGCAAATGGTATGGACCAGGAAGCGACCATGGTGGTCAGGCCCCCGGCAATGAATTCACGCCGATTGATGGAGCTTCGGCCCTGACCAGCTTTCGCCTTCAACATGCAAACGTCCTTTCGAACCTCGCTGTCCCGCTGGTCATCAAAAACACGAACCTTCGAACAACGGGACAACGATGTGCTATGACATGGAAATAAACGAGACAGCCATCCCCTCGTCTCCTGGCATGCGGGAGAACGAAGAATAGGCGCCTCCGTTCAGAACTTCAGCTTGAGCGCTCCCTGCATGACGCGGGGAGGAATCGCGCCCGTACCGGTGATCTGCCCGAAGGTTGCGGAAGTTGGATCGGTATTCGGTACGCCGAAGCTCGGGTGATTGAAGGCATTGAACATCTCCCAGCGGAACTGGAGGCCGTATCTCTCTCTGAACGTCCAGTTCTTCATCAGCGCTGCATCGGTCGAGTTGACCGTTGGCGAGATAAAGGGATTTCTCGCGGTATTGCCGAAGGTTCCTGGCGCGTTCGTCACAAACGCTTCGGGATTCAGATAGTGGTTCAACCAGTTTTGCTGATTGCCACGATGCACATTCGGCGACACCCCAGGCACCATGTCAGCACGATCCCCGTACTGATCGGACCCTGACGCATTCGATCCGTCTCCGCATCCGCAGATTCCGAAAGGGGAACCGCTGTATGCGTTGATGATCGCGCTCAGTTCCCAATCACCAAGGATGTTCCGCAGGATCGGATTCCAGGATTGGAATGAAGGTACGGTATAGACGAAGTAGCTGGTAGAAACCAACGGAACATTGAGCTGCGAAACCCCTCTGTTATAGCGAATATTGAATGGGTTGGGAAGCCCACCCTGTACCGCGATGTTGCCGGTAGCCGAGAGGTCGATAACCTTAGACCAGGTGAAATTCGTTCTTGCCTGGAAGCCATGGGACAGGCGTTTCTCCAGTCCGACCTGCAGGGAATGATACGGAGATGTTCCGAGGCTGCTCTCCTCTTCGATCTGGTTAAAGCGTGGATAGGTTAACCGCTGCGCATTCAACGCGGGATTCGTTGAATAGATACCGGGATTTCTATCGAGGATTGTGCCGAGATGGTAGGACTCTTTCCCGACATATGCAATATGCAACGCAAGGTCCTTCGAGAGTTGCTGATCCACGGCAAGGTCCCAACTTTGCGTCATCAGCGCATGAAAGTTGCTGTCAAACACGGCTTCTACGCTTACGGGTTGCAGGATTACAGAATTCGACGGGGGGATGTAACCCGTGGAAGCAAACGGCGGAAACGGCGTTGCGTATCCGGTTGTGGCGTATGTCGACCAGGGGCTATCAAAGGGAATTGTATAGCCCGATCCCGGCGTAGCATTCAGGTTGTATACAGGACTGAAAGGTGCGATGTCTGCCGTGTGGTTGTAGGTTGAATACGGAAGAGGTCCTGTGAACATGCCAAAAGCACCACGTATCGCAGTGTTCGGCATGCTCGCAGGCTGCCAGCTGAAGCCTACTCTTGGTTGAAAATATCCATAAGTCGCAGGCATCAGTGCAGCATTCACGCCTTTATCGCCCGGAAAGACCAACCCGACGGGAGCATTGGGAAACCTGGTGCTCTGCTGACCAGGACGGAATGCAGCGCCGCGTCCTTCCCCAGGGGTCGAGGGCGGAAGGTTCGGGTCCCAACGCAAGCCAGCGGTGATGGTGAGGTTTGATTTCACCCGGTATTCGTCTTGTGCGAACAGTCCCAGCTGCCATCCTTTGACACTGGCAATCTCACCGCCGCCCTGTGTGAAATTGTTCAGATAACCTAGAAGATAATCAGCCAGACCGAAGCCCGTGTAGTTCGAGAAACCGCTGATGGGTGCCGCGGGATAATCGGCATTTTCCTGCGCGAACTGCTTCCAGAGATTGCCTCCAACACTGAGCGTATGTGCGCCGATTGTTTTGCTCAGGGCATCGTTCAGTCCATAGGAATGGCGGTTCTCCACCTGCAGTGCGTTATAGCCTGAACTGAAACCGCTGGTGGAAAGGCCTTCCAGATAGCAGTGTCCGGGAATGTCGTTCACGGCAATGTACTTCGACATGCAGATCTGATTGCCACTCTTGTCAGTCGGCTCGGCGTACGAAGCAACATAGTCTTCCGTCCAGAAAAGGGTGGCTTCGTTAACAGTTGTGGAGTTGATGACCCAATCGTGGCCCAAAACCACGTTGTAATCTCTTCCCTGTTGCGCGTCGTTGATTGCCATCAGGTTGCCGTTGATCGATGAGGCAGGCTGTTCCTCCCACAGAGTGAAGCTGCGCAGATACAAGCGATGATGATCGTTTAGCGTGTAATCGAGTCGTGCTGTTCCTTCATCGTAGTTTTGAATCTGCTCAGGACTGACGTAGCTCACTTGGCCCGTGGCGGGATTCTGGCCGAGAGGGAGAGCAGTCGTCGCGAGCCTGACGGCGGCGGGCGAAAACAGGGATGGGTTGATCTGATCGGGCTTGCCGTTCACTGTTGTAAACAGATTGGGCTGGTTCGTGTAAGGTGTGGTGCTCAGGGTTGTACCGGCGGGAAGCGCAGCAGCCACCGCGCTGAAATCTCCATTCAACATAGCTTGTGTGGGCGTGTAAGCGATGCTGTATTGCGAGGCATAATGCTGACGCGTGCCCTGGTAGTTCGTAAAGAAAAACAGTTTGTTCTTTATGATGGGTCCACCGATGTAGCCCCCAAACTGGTTTCTCTTAAGCGTGTCGACCGTATCGGCAAAATAATTTTTGGCGTTGAGATCGTTATTACGCAGGAACTCGAAAACACCTCCATGGAACTCGTTGCCACCCGACCTTGTCTTGATGCTGACGACAGCTCCAGGAGCATATCCGTACTGAGAGTCGAAATTCGTGCTCACACGAAACTGCTCCGTTGCGTCTGCATTCGGGAAGGGCGCGGTCTCGGGCATGTAGGTATCCATGTTCGGCGCTCCGTCCAGCAGGAAGAACGTACTCCCCTGTCTGCCGCCGCCTGAAGAGGCATTGACCTCGGTAGGAATCGCTGTTCCACCGGGCGCCAGCCCGACCGGGGACTGCAGAACATTGGTGACTCCGGCACTCAGGAAAATCAGACTTGAAGGATCTCTTCCATTGAGCGGAAGCTCTGTGACAGCGTGCTGATTGATGACCTCGCTTACCTCTCCAGAGGTCGTGTTGATCAACTCTCCCCCACCGGATACCGTCACGGTCTGCTTAGACCCGCCGACTGTCAAGGAGACACTCAACCCCTTCTTTTCGCCGATGCTCAATACGACGCCTTCGGCGACGAACGGCTGAAATCCGGGGCATTCGACCGTAATGCGATAGCGGCCCGGCTCAAGCGCTGGGGCGAGGAATTGGCCAGCCTGGTTTGTCGTCACCTTGCGCGTGCTGCCCGTATCCTGGTTCACGATCAATGCACTTGCGTTAGGCAGTACGGCACCGGAGGAGTCTGTTACAGCGCCGGTGATCTGCGCAGCCGATTCCTGTGCATGAAGGCGAAGAGCCGGGTTGATAATCAGAGCGCAGATACAGAACGCCCAAAGAAAGAAACGCATCATTGTTAGCCTCATAAGGGTGCTTCTCGCCTCACTTCAAACTGGGTTCGTGAACCTTTTGATCGATGTCTTGTAGTTCTGTGTCTAATTGGGTCAACGAGGTGCGGAGGTTGATCTCGATGCCGTCGGCGTCATTCTCGTCGTGGGGTTGTGAGCTGCTCAGCAATGCGACGACCGCTTCGTGGATCGCTTCCGTCGAGGAATGAATCCGATGGATACGATCCCGCCAGTCTCCTGATGAGTCAGGGGCGCGAACCGTACCCGCTTCAAGCTGCGCTTTGACTGAGGTGTTTGCAGCCGGCGTATTGGAAGATTGAGAGAGGATTTCACCAAGTTGGTTCTGGAGAGCACGAACGTCCTCTCGCAGAGCCGAAATGTGGTCCGAAAGCAGGGTCTGCAACTGCTGCCGTTTTTCCTCGTTGAGGATCAGGACCTCTTGGGACGGATGACGATCGGCAAGCCGATTCAGTGCCCAGGCGCGTGCCGAAGCTAACTGGGCCAAAGACAGCGCCTGATTTACATAGGCAATACGCTGGTCTTTATCAGGGAAACGAGTATTGAGCTGCGCATCTAAGAGAGGTGGCGTTGAGATCATTTGCTGGGTTGAGGAATGCGCCGGATTACCGGCATCGGGCTCAGAAACAGATGCTGACTGGCGAGCAGCTTCATCGATCGTGAGAATATGCAGCCGGGTATGCGGAATTGTCTCCATCGTGGATACAAGCTCTTGCTTGCGGGCGTCATTATCAACAACCCCTTCCACCAAAATTTCCCGGTCATCATGCTGACTGACCTTGATCTGCTCACCAAGGTCCGCACCAAGATTGTGCAAGGCGACTTCAGCCGAGACTTCCGCTATGGCCAGCGTCGCACTGTCTAAGTGGGTGGACCGGGGAATGACAATCGGAGGTGGCGAAACAGCTCCAACTAGCTTAGACAGTTCAAAAATATTAGAGGCCACCGACGCGAGCGGTACGACTTCGTAGGAAAGTTCAGCGATCTCTATCTCGCTGTTATCCCGTAAACGAAGGTCTTCCCTCACCGCGTGATAATCGCTCGTACGGACCGTCAAATCCATTTCGGCGATATTGCCGCGAGCATAAGTAGTCTGCAAAGTGAGCCGATCACGTTCAGTCTGCACAACACGATCGTTGTGTACCTGACGGGAAGCCCGCCAGCGGCGATAGCTGACCACATCCAGGGGGGAATTCCAATCAAGCGAATACTTCGAATATGCAGCTCTGACCAGCGACTCTCCAGTCGGGTTCGAATCCGTGTGGCTAACAGTTCGATGATGTTTCACGTCTCGATACATTGTTCGAGTCAGCGTTTTACTTCCCACGCTAATGCGGAGTTTCTGCACAACAACCGGCTCAGCCGTTTTCAAGAGGGAAGCATTCTCGGAGTTCTGTGCCCTGCTAAGAATCTCCTCTGCCGACACCTTCGCGGGCGCGTGCAGAAAATACGCAGCTGGAATGCTGAAAAGCAACAATAGCAATCCGGCAATCCACGCGACTTGACCTATCTCTCCCGGCCCGAGTGCCCGATACAGGGCGTTTAGCCATACCCTGAACGGGGAGGGCCTGCCCAATTCGTTTGCAAGGGCATCCACCCTGGCGAGAAATACAGATCTATGCTCTAGAGGCGGGGGAAGATAAGGGGAAGCGACCGCCTCCTGATACGCATAAAGATCAGAGATTCCCTGCTCAATCGCCTGCCTGCGACTTCTGCAAGACCAGCAGGCCTGGATGTGATAATCGGCCTCGTCCGTCTCCCGGTCGGTAAGTTCCCCATCAAGCAAACGCAGGAGGGTTTCATTCGTAAGATGATCACTGTCAAAAAGCCTACGTGCTTCACGCGGTGGAAAGCGGCGCTCTTTCTTCATACACAGCCCTTTACAAGTCTGCTCATGGCGTTTCGAAGTGACCCGGCAACGGTCGATGTGCTGACGTTGAGAATCTCGCTGATCTCCCGGTAGCGAAATCCCTCCAGGCGCAGATTGAGGCAATCCCGCTGCAACTGCGTAAGCTTTGAAAGCCCGTCGCGGATTCGCGAATAGCGCTCCTTTTCCAGAAGTAGTTCTTCTGGTCCCGGCGTGCTGTCAGGTGTCGAATGGCTCAGGTGCTCCCACATTTCGGGAGGGGCGTCGATGAGGCGTCGACGGCTTTTATGAAGATTGCAAGAGAGGTTGTGGGCCACCTGATATACCCAGGCGCGGAGGTTTTCGTCTCCACCGCCGCTTTGAATATGGCGATAGAGACGCAAAAAGGACTCCTGGACGACCTCCTCAACATCCTGCGGAGAGATACCGCTGTTGATCAGGTATCTGTAAAGGGACGGGCGCAGCGTGTCATACAGCCGGACGACACGCTGCCCTGAGTCATCTGTTCGCCGCTCCGACTTGATATCGTCAGCGCCGCGAAATGATATTCCGGGAATTCCGTCCGATGATGCATTCGCATGCGCGAATGAATAGACAGTTTCCAACTGCACATACACCCCAAGATTTCGCGCTGCATTCAGCTCCGCGGAAGAAGCTGACCGGCCGCCATTCTTTCTGCTGTATATGAAACAACTGAGGTTGCGATTTTGTGCTTCACCTGGAGAATAAATTCTCTACAGAAACAAGACCAATTATCGCTGCGGCCCGCCGAAGCTCTTTTCTGCAAAGCTTCACACCGCCTCTCCGATTCAAATCACAGCGAAAACGCACTGCGAACTGCCCGATCAGATTGCCGGCACCGGCCTGACCTGTACGGCGGTTCGTCGTCTGCATCTTCCTTCCAGAGCTAGTTTTCTAGAAATTGAATGCCCGAAACGCACCAACCGGATAGCGGTTGGTGCGGCCGCCCTCTCGAAGAGTGCCCCGGGCGATTGGGCGTAAAGGCTATGGCGCTTACTGAACGAGTAGAGCCGTCAGTCTCGGGAAACGCACACAAATGCGCAAGCCATGAGTTTCACGGCCAGGTTCCGCCCTGTACCTATGAGGTTGGCCCGAGCTAACGGACAACGAGCAATACAACCCCATGCGGCGTGACTCGAATAGCTGTTGCCGTCTCGATCTGAGTCAAGTCTTTGTGTTGCCAGACATCGCGAATTCTTGTCGTTTTTTTGAGTCCGAACATCTTCGGGTCGAATGGTATGTTCATCGGGCCCTGATTGCGGTTGAAGAGCCCGACGGCAATTGAGCCGTCTGCAAGTGGCCGCGACCATATCTCAAGCGGTCCCTCACTCCATATACGGCTCGCCTGCCGGCCGGCGGAGTCCTGGTCAATCTCCAATACCTCGCGGTTGTTGAGAATGTTCAGGGAGTTTTGATCCATCTTCGACAAATCGTTCCCGGCCAAGAGTGGAGCAGCCAGCAGCGACCAAAGACTCATTTGAGTCCGTGATTCGTCTGGGGACATCCCACCGTTTCCGATTTCGAGCATGTCTGGGTCGTTCCAATGCCCAGGTCCTGAGAATCTTGCCAGTCCCTGCTGAGCAAAACCGATCTCAGTTACGCTTAAATAGTCATCGCGAACATCGTCTCCGGTGCGCCACAGATTCGCCCCGACTTTGCTCGCCCAAGTCCATCCTCCCGATAGACCATGTTGGCTGACGCTGTAGACTATAGGTCTGCCGGTCGCCTGAAGAGCTGCGTGCATCTTCTGGAAGACGGCGAACATCATTTGTCCCGCAAGTTCTGGATCACCGTGGGCCTCTTTCTGAAGAACCTGGCGATACGTGCAGATGTCGTACTTCAGATAGTCGACTCCCCACTTTGCGAAGGTTCTTGCATCCTGCTCTTCGTGCCCCATACTGCCTTCGTTGCCCGCACAAGTCAGTGCACCTGGTGAGGAATAGATACCGAGCTTCAATCCTCGGGAATGGACATAGTCGGTGAGAGCCTTCATGTCTGGAAAGCGCTCATTACCCAGCAATTCACCGGAAGCGCCGCGCTTGCCCTGCCAACCATCGTCGATGTTCACGTACTGATAGCCGTTGTCCCGCATTCCGGTAGCAACGAGTGCATCGGCGGTCGCACGGATATCGGCATCGCTGACCTTGGCCCCGAAGTGATTCCAACTACTCCAGCCCATGGGCGGAGTGGACGCTAACTGAGCAGTTGCCGCCTGGTTCGCACCGAGGAGGATCAACAGCCAAATCGAGAAGATTCTTGTCGCTCTGAACCATTCAAGGCGTGATGCACAGGCGACGGTATGGGTAAAACATCTTTTGAGCACCATTGAGAGCTGATATTGAGCGCCAGGTCGTTGAGACAACAAGGGGTGTTACAGGATTATCCCTGCTGGCTCCGTCCGCATGTAACCGTCGATTAACATGCGGACGGTAAGCTTTGGTCTCGAGGGAGTCCTCAATGTCTTTCACACCGACCGCCGAGCCGGAAAGTCCTTCGCGCATCGAAAAGGCAGAGGTCTGGTCTGATGAAAGCGCGAACCCTTCTGCCGGTCTTGAGACTGATCCGCGGTGGCTCAGCGTCCAACGCCTCGTGCACTCTGAGAGTTTTGCGAAGGCGTCCAGGCTCTCCTCTTTTCTCCTCTATATAGTTGAACGTTCTTTGAGGGGACGCCCAGAAGAGATCACGGAGCAGCAAATTGGCGTACATGTATTCGGCCGGCCCACGAACTACAATCCTGGCGATGACAACATTGTTCGCCAGACCGCGAGACAACTAAGGCAGCGGCTTGCACTGTACTACCAGGAGGAAGGGCGCAACGAGATCGTACAGATTGTTGTGCCTCGTGGCGGTTATACGCCGCAATTCCAGGGTGTTGCTGAAGAATCCGCGCCCCCGAAAAGCAGAGTTATTGAGGCCCAGGTCGAACCCAAAATTCGCCCTGAAGCTGCAGGCGCAATGGATGCGGCTCCTCCCGCTGGCATCCAGACCCAACCTCAGCGAGCGTGGTTGATGCCTAGTGTTCTGGTCTTTGTCGGAGTGATTATTGGTGTGGCGCTGACGCTCGTCAGCATCGTCGGCAGAGATAGAATCCGATACCCGCATAACGAGAGCGAAAAGCTCTGGAATACCTTATTTACAACCAATCAGCGGACGATCATTGTTCCTGGCGACGCAGGCATCAATATGTACGGGAATCTGGCTGGGACCCAGGTCGATATCTGGGAGTACGGATCCGGTTCATACCTAACCAAACCAGCTGCTCAAACACCGCCAGGCTTCAACTGGGCACCGTTTGCGGCCCGGCGCTACACCACGATCTCCGATCTTAAATTTGTCTCTACTCTGCTCCAGATTCCAAACGTCGATCGGTCGCGTATGGAGGTGCGCTTCGCTCGCGACATAACGGCAGAGGATTTAAAGCAATCCAACGCGATTCTGATTGGTTCTTCCAACTACGATCCCTGGATTCAGATTTTCGACAAGAATCAGAACTTCAACATGGTCTACAACGGGGCTGAGAACAGCATCAGCGTTCACAACCGCAATCCGTTAAAAGGAGAGCAGGCAACTTATAAGTGGAGCGAGACTGACCCGCAGCGAACGGGATATGCCATTATCTCTCTGACAGATAATCTGGGCTCTACCGGTAAGGTTCTCCTTGTCGAAGGCACGACCATGGGTGGAATAGACGCCGCTACGGATTTCCTCTTTCATTCTCCGCAAATGGACACCGTCGTTCGCGATGCAATGGGCAAAAACCAGAAACCATCCAATTTCGAGTTGCTGTTGATGACCACTATTTATATGGGTGGCAGCATGAAGGCGAAGGTCATTGGAGAAAGAATCCACTCGCCTGCCTAGCGCAGAACCACTTGAGCGGGCGATAAAGCGCGCGTTCGTCTTTGCAGCTGCCTGAATCTACCGTCCTTCTCGTCCAGCTCGACCGGATAGGCATTTTCTATACAGGCGATAGCTTGGCCGATCCGAAGAAGAGGTCGCTTCAAGCGCTCTGCCCTCTGACAAAACCATCTTCAATCACAAGCCTATCGAAACCTTGAGCGTGCTCAATCCAGGAGCATCGAGGCGCATAGTCTTCCACTGTGCCTCGCATTGGTGTACCCAGGCTGAGCTGACGAATTGACCGTTTGCTTTGGCTGCGATGAACGACTGGTTAAATGTGCAGCCAGTCCGCAACGTAATTCACCGGATACTCCCTATTGTTGCGTTTTGGCAGGTGATGAACTGTCCATGCGATCGGCCAGAGAACACATGGCCGAAACAGTCCGCACAAGAGTTCAGTATGTGTGCGATTTTTCTGGAGGAGAGTCATGGAGCAATTGTTTCAATCTGACGATTTATTCCCTGGGAATACTTTGCCGGGGGCGGCCGGTTTCCGGTTCCATTGCGCGCGCGTTTCGCGATGCACAAAACGGCATTGGCCAAGCTGGGCTATTCCACTGCTTGCCATGCTACTGCTTGTAGCCTTTTGCACGGCAAGCTTCGCACAGCAAGGTTCGAATGCCGGGCTGACCGGCACCGTCACAGACAAGAGCGGTGCTGCGATTGCCGGCGCGCCAGTGGTTGCGACCAATCTCGATACGAATGTGACTTATACCGCCATAGCCACCGGCGCCGGAGTCTATAACATTCCGTCAGTTCCACCAGGTTCCTATGATGTATCAACCACCGTACCTGGGTTCAATAAGGCCATCGTCAAGAACGTTATCGGTCATGTCGGGGAGCTGTCGACGGTCAACCTTAAGCTGGATGTCTCAACGACGAGCAACACTGTGACCGTTTCCGGTGATGCGCAGCTGATGGACACAGGGTCATCACAAATTAACAACATCGTCGCAGAGAAGGAGCTGGAGACCTGGCCGATATCGGCGACAGGAACTTCGCCGGGTGGCGAGCGAGACATCTCGCAATACATCTATAACAATCTGCCGGGCGCTACCGGTATCTCGTTCACCGGCTCCATCAACGGAGGCCAGACCGGCTCGAATGAAATCTACTATGAGGGCCTTCCATTGGGCTCATTTGACACTGGAGAGGAAGGTGCCAGCGTCGACGCAGTCAGGGAAATGAGCGTGCAAACCGGCGTGATGAACGCTCAATACAACGGCGGTGCGACTGCTGTGACCAATGTCGCCCTCAAATCCGGCACGAATGCATTCCATGGTTCTTTGGTTGGAATTCTGCAAAACGAAGATATGAATGCCAACAGCTACGCCGCGAACCAGGCAGGTCATCCGCGCGCGGAAGACAGGTTCAATCTTTTCAGCGGGTCAGTCGGCGGACCGGTTCGTATTCCGCACCTCTATAACGGTAAAGACAGAACTTTCTTCTTCTTCAACTATGAGCGGGATCAGGTTGCCGACCTCGGATACGGCGGACCGAACGTTTCAATGCCGACCGAGCCGATGATGCGTGGTGATTTCTCTGCGTGGTTGAACCCTTCCCTGACCCAGAACCCAAATTCAGGGACTGTTTCCACCAAGGATATTCTTGGCCGGCCGGTGGTCTATGGACAGATCTATGATCCCGCAACGACGCGCATTCTTAAGGCGGGTGAGCCCGATCCCGTAACGGGGTTGATAGCGACAAGTTCGGGATTCGTTCGCGATACCTTTCCGAACAACCAGATACCCACGAACCGCTTCGATCCTGTTGCTGCAAACATTCTGAAATTGAAATTTCCAACGAACTACCTGAGCAGCCAGGTTGTAAACAACATTCCGACTCTGGCGTCAAAGCAGCCTACTCTCAACCAGCACTTTGTCACGGTCAAAGTCGACCAGGTTTTGACGTCGAAGCAGAAGCTCTCATTGATGTATGACTACGACTTCAGAAACTTAATCAATACAGGCGGCAGTCCCGCTCCGGCTGGGTTCTGGTCCGATCCCAATACAGCCAAGAATGTTTTAGACCAAGCCTTTGTGCAGGGCTTCCACGAGCAACTTGCCAGGATCAATCACTACTGGACGATTTCGCCTTCAATTTCCAATCACATCGGAGCCGGTTATTTCTTCGTTCCGATCTCTTTTCAAAGTGTGCAGTCATCTCAAAACTGGACCTCTACACTGGGCATACCAAACTTCAATGCAGACGGTTTCCCGCAAATTGTGTTTGGCGGTCAAGCCGCTCTTGCCGGTACCACGAATACCCTCGGCGTTGCGGGAACGTATCAGGGCGAACTGCGCAGCAACTCCGATTACATGCTCATCGACCAGGTGTACATCAGCCATGGCGCGCATCAACTGCAGTTCGGTTTCGAAGGCCGCTTTTACCTTACCAACTGGACATATCCCACTGCTCCGGGCGCCTTCGCCTTTCAGAACGCGATGACAGACGATGGAGACGCTACGGCAAACTACGCTGGCAACGCGTTTGCCAGCTTTGAGCTTGGACAGATTGCTTCTCTCTCGAGCACGATATACGACGGAACACAACATTATCGCCGTCATGAGGAGGGCCTGTACTTTCAGGATGACTGGAAGGTCACGCCGCGATTGACATTCAACCTTGGGCTTCGCTGGGAACCTGTTGGCGCGCTCTATGAAACCAGGGGAGAGTGGAGCGGTGTGGACCTGTCAGTCCCAAATTCCGCGGCCGGTAATCTGCCAGGTGCGTTGGTCTTCGCGAGTCAGTTGGGGAAGAACTCCTTTGAGAATCCGGACTGGAAGGTTATTCTTCCCCGCGTCGGATTTGCATATAACCCCACTCCGCGCATCGTCTTTCGCGCCGGATTTGGCATCAACTCTCAAGCGCCGGTGTATAGCGCCGAACCGTTCCAGGGATCAACGCTCCCTCCTACCACTGGATACACTGCATCGGTTGCCCTCAACGCAACTACCAACCCCCAGGCCTACTCGAGCATAGCCGTAGGCAAGCTAAGCAATCCATATCCCTTCCCTACCGCGCCGTTGCCGAACTACAATCCCGCGCAGTCAAATCTCCAAAGCGTTACCGTCAATAACCCGAACGGCTCCAAGCCGATGCTTTTCGGGAATTACACTGGCGGATTCCAGATCGACGCGGGACACGGAATCATCGGTCAAATCAATTACGTCGGCAATGCTGGCCGCCGCATTCGTCAGGCTGCGCTCACCCAGAAAAATCAGCTCCCGCTCGGCGACCTGTCGGCTTATGGAGACGAGCTTCTGGACAACATTTCACTCCATCCCGATATCCCCCTGCCTTATCCAGGTTTTACCGGTACTGTGCAACAAGCCCTGGCTCCGATACCGCAATACGCCGGCGGTGGCGTGACACTCTTCGATGCAGGTGAGGGATGGTCACGCTATGACGCTTTACAGGCTACTCTCAACAAGCAAATGACGAAGAATCTCTCCTTCTTCATCAACTACACATGGTCCAAGACGCTTACAGATACCAATGGTGGTGTGCAGGATATTGCCAATCTCAAGGCCGAAAAGGCTGTTGCGTCGTTCCTCCATGTTCCGCAAATATTCAAGTTCACAGCAATCTACGCGCTGCCTTTCGGCAAGGGCGAGCCTGTGAGCATGCACGGGCCGCTCGACTGGGCCCTCGGTGGCTGGAAACTGGCAGGTAATGGCATCTACCAGTCCGGCGATACACTCGCCATCACAGATAGTTTTGTCTCGAATGGCATCTTTGCCACATCGCGTCCCAACTACACAGGGCTCCCGGTCAAACTCAACAGCAAGGGCTTCATCGATACGGTTCACAATACTGGGCCCCTGTACCTGAATCCAGCAGCCTTCACGCATGTACCTTACACAGCGGACCACAAGATGGCGCTGACTACCGGCAGCGTGCCTTCCATCTTGCCCGGCATTCAGAGTCCCGGATACGCATTTGAGAATCTCGGACTGCAGAAGGGTGTCGAACTGGACGAAGGACGCAATCTGTCCTTCCGTGCCGATGCGTTCAACGTATTCAATCGCGCGGGCCGCGGCGACCCGGTCACCGATATCAATAACGCCAACTTCGGTCGCATTCTTGGCACGCAATCCTCGACGCGCCAGAACTTCACTCCCCGAACCCTACAGGCCCAGGTAACCATCGCATTCTAGCCTCGCAAGAGGCTCAGCTATCGCTATTTCTTCCGAAACTGCATTTAACTGGCTCAAAACCCGTATGGTTCGCTCCCCGCTTATTTCGCGCAGGAAGCGACCGACACTCTGCCCGGAGGCACAGTGGATACCACGCCTCCTACGTCTCCTACCGGGCTGACAGTGGCACCGGCGCAAGCAACGGCGGCCACACTCAGCTGGAACGCGTCGACAGATTCAGGGAGTGGTGTTGTCGCGTATGACATCTATCAAAATGGAGTAAAGATCGTTTCCACTGGAGCGGGAGGAGCCCTTCCCGCACCCATCAACAACATCGTGGAGTGGGGAATTCTGGGGTTGACGGCAGGTACGTCGTACACCTTCGACGTAGTGGCCCGGGACGCCGCCGGCAACGCGTCCACTCCCAGTGCTTCGGTGAACCTGGCAACACCCGCTGGAGGAAACTCACTGTCAGCCCCGAGTTCGGTAACCGCTACCCAGGTGAATTACACGGACGTTCAACTAGCCTGGAGCGCCGCCTCAGCTCCAACAGGTATCTCCAAATACGTTATCTTTGCCAACGAAGTCCCGGTGATGTCAGTCGAAGGAAATGTGACTTCGGCCGATGTGGTCGGTCTCTCGCCCGGAACGACTTACAACTTCACCATAGAAGCTCGTAACGACGTGGATACCGAAGGCATAGTCAACTCGGCGGCCATAACAACTAAATCCTATCCGGCAGGAGGCGCTGTCTCAAATGTCAGCGGCCAAATAACGGGCAGCAATATCGTGTTCACCGCAACCTTCCTTGCACCCTATGGTTTCCATCACATCTATCTGGATGCCGATAGTAACTCCGCAACCGGGTATGACTTCACATGGACATCCCCAGCCATGGGTGCGGATTACCTCATTGAGAACACAGAACTCAGCGTTTATTCCGGCACTGGAACAGACTTCACCTGGACTCCTCTCATGGAGGTAGACCCAGTTATCACAGGCAATGCGTCTACGGGTCTCACGTATACCTGGACTGTTCCACTGTCCGCCTTCTCACAGACCGGCTCCGCCTTCAAACCCCAATTTATGGGGCACGGCGGCGGCTATGCTCCAGAAGCGTACAGCCCCGTATTGACTCCACTGCAATAACAATCCTCGCAGATCGCCAATAGTTTGATTCACTTAAAGGGCCACATCCACCTGAGGCGGTGGATGTGGCCCTTGTTCTTGGCGCTGTCATCCCTTGCGAAAACATCCACATTCCACGAAACCTGTTACCAGGAACTCTTTCAAGTGGCAGCTGGGTTGCTCCCAGGTGGGACCGAAGCCCACGAGCGGTTGTTCAGAGTCGACGTTCGACATTTTGTAGCAACTGTTTTAGTATCGATCCGGGATGGCGCGAATTGTTGAATTCGATCAGGAACTGGCCGTGCGGCGCGCCATGGAGGTCTTCTGGGAAAAGGGCTACAAGGGCGCATCGCTGCGTGATCTGACCAAGGCCATGCAGATCAATCCCAGCAGTCTCTACAACACCATCGGAGACAAGCAGGAGCTGTTCGTCCGCTGTATCCGTCGCTACACCGATGACCGCAAAGAGTACATCGCTCAACACGCAGCAAGCTCGCGGTCACCTCTGCAAACCCTAAAACTCTTTCTCGACGACGCAGTAACGAACGTCATCACGGGTGAACGGAGTTGCCTCGCCATCAAAGCCGCCTTCGAAGTCGCAGGCGAGGATGAGCGCATCAAGTCGATCCTCAAGGACGACGAAGATGCCATGTATCGCTTCCTCCGCTCGCTTCTCGCCAAGGCCATGAAACAGGGTGAAATCCGCAAGGAAGATCCCGAACTCATCACCGACTACTTGCTTAGTGCATACACCGGCTGGCACGAGTCATTCATCCTGCACCGCGACCCTGTGAAAATTCAAAGAATGGCTCGGTACGTTTTGAAACAGCTCTCACGCTGATCGCTTGCCTTCGGGCATGCGCTTCAGACCTGTTGGAGTGCGTAAGATGCGCTCTTTTCTGAAACGATCATTTCAATATAAGGAGAGACGTCCATGCTTGAATCCATCGCGCAACATTTGAGTCTAGAGGGCAAGATCGCACTCGTCACCGGCGGCTCCAGAGGAATCGGCAAAGCAATCGCAGACCGCCTGTCCCAGGCGGGTGCAAAGGTGATTGTCGCATCGCGCACGCCGCCAAGCGGCGAAAGCTCGCAACATCACTTTATCGCAGCCGATCTCTCTACCCCGGAGGGTGCTCGCTCCGTCGCAAAATACATTCGAGCGGAGTTTGGCAGCGTCGACATTCTCGTTGACAATGTCGGCGGCCTAACCTCGCCTGGAGGAGGATTCAGCACACTCACCGACCAGCATTGGGAACATGAATTGCAATTCAACCTCCTCTCCGCGGTACGCCTTGATCGCGAACTAATTCCCAGCATGCTCGAGAAAAAGGCAGGCGTAATCATTCACATCTCCAGCGTGGCAGGCAGAGTTCCGTTCTGGCAGGTGAACATGGCATATGCAGCAGCGAAAGCGGCTCTCAACTCGTACAGCAAGGCATTGGCCAACGAGATAGCAGGTCGAGGTGTTCGCGTATTGACCGTGTCCCCAGGTGCAACAGCTACGGAAGGCATGATCGGATTCCTTCAGCAATTTAGCGGCAACTCCGACGCAAGCCCAAACGAGACCTTCATGAACCTCGCAGCGCAATTTGGAGGCTTACCGATGGGCCGTATCGCAGAACCAGCAGAGATCGCCTCATTGGTCGGCTTTCTTGTCTCTCCGGCTGCTTCTTATCTTGCGAGCGCCAACTTCACAATCGACGGCGGCGCCACCCAGAGCGTCTAGCTTCATCTCAAAGCCGGGTTATGAACGGATGTAGCCCGGCTTCGTATATTAATCAATAACACTCTACCTAAAAGGCGAGAGGTTTGAAGTGGAGGCGCCCAGTAAAAAAGCTCGCAAGAAATTTTCCAGTTCCTGATCCATGTCGATCATCTTCTTCTGGCAAAGTTTTGACGCGATGATGTCTCGCCTGCTCCCGGCCTTTGCATTAAGCAATATTTGGGCCGTGTGGGAAGGATTGCGAACGGTCCCGTCTGACGCATTGACAATTCTCCCTGCAAGGATGTTGGCTTTGCTAACGCGCGTAGGATTGCATCCACCGCGACCACTAAACCGCAGCGCATATGAGGAGAATGCGCTCCCATGGCCTCATCCGGCCCCGCTCGCCAGCTGCGCGGCAGGACAACGTTTCCCTTCCTGCACTTTAGCCTTTGTTCCTCCAGCGCTTAAGTGACATGACTAAGCAGCTTTAATATCCGGCGCGGCTCTCAAGCGTCTCCCCGTGGTTGTGGCAATCAATGAGGCCCATGGGAGCGCATTCTCCTGAGCACTTCGATGAATATCCTTGTGGTGCTAGGCATGAACGGACGCTCCTCGCGCTCGTGGTTCGGTCGCCTCCCGCGGAGAACCAGAAATCTCTTGCCGCTTCCCCCGGTATCGCGATATTGGCTGCGATGAATTCGCGGACAACTTCTGTGCTCGAAGACTGAAAATGTCTAAGGGGAACGGGGTCTTACTTAAAGCAACACTTTCGGAGCGAGCCAATAGCTCAGTCAGCCTTGCTTCTAGAGCAGGTTGCTCAAAACCCGCCACATAAGATCGCTAGTCTTGTTTCTTGTTGTCCTTTGATAGACCCTGCATAAGATCGATTATCGTTTCAAATAATTGATTGCGAGCCTCCAGTCTCACTCCGGCGCGCGTTATATAGCGAACTACAACATCAACACCTGATCCCGCCGGCCGCATATTGACGGATGGCATGGCACTGAACTGCGGAGATCCCTCTTCGTGCGTGACTCGCTTCCACTCCTCCTGAGCCATCCTGGCATCAGCCTCTGTGGCCCGCACCAATGCTTCGTATATCTTCTCGATGAGCGGATGAACGCTCGTCCCTGACGGAATATTGACGTTAATTTCGTCCCACATCCACTGCCCCACTGTGGAGAAGTTGAAATATCTGCCACGGATCGCGTAGCCATTGAGGAACGAAACTCTTCTGCCCGTAGGATGGCCATTTGCTGTCCAATTGCCTGTCTCCAGTAACCATGTGCGGAACAGCCCCAGTTGCACTACTTCGCCGCCTACACCATCGATCTCTACCCAATCGTGAACCCTGATCCCGTTCGGCCCCATCAGTACAAACCATCCGCAGAAGGCCAGGATGAAGTCCTGGAATACCAGAGTCAGTCCTGCCGTGGCCAGGCCTAAAATCGTTGGCATCTGCCGCGGAATGCCGAATACAACCAGAGTAATGAGCAAAAGGCCGACGAGTTGTGTGGCCAGATTCAGAACCGTCTTCAATGTTTGCTTTTGTCTACGGTCGTGGAACATACGTTCTAGCCCCACCTGCACACTCCAGCCAGCCAGAATCGTCAGCAGACATACCGCTGCGATGGCAGCCAGCGATTGCAGTATGAGATGAATGACAATCTTGTTCTGTATTTCTACCTGCTTGCCCCATCGGCCGTATAGAGCTACAAGCTCCTGCTGCGCTCCAAGGCGGTCGTTGAGGATGCTTTGAATATTTTGTTGAACTGCCAACCGCTGCAGTCTTTCGACGCGTTGGGTGCTTGAGATCGGTGCCGCTGTCGCAGGATCGTGGGCAGCAATCTGCGACGTTTCCGCCTTCATTCTTGCTTGATCTTCGGTCAGTGCTGCTACGTCAGCGAGGGCTAGCTGTTTAGCCTGTGAAATCAACTGACTTCTTTTGCGGTGAGACATCCACGCGAAAAGCTGTTGCGCAAGGGTCTTATATTGCTCTGCAGAACTGACGGCAGTCTGCCCTTCTTCCTTCGAAGCGCTATCGTAGTATTTCTTCACTGCGGCTTGACGCGACGCTAATTCCTGTTGAAGCTCGACTCGCTGGTCGCCGTCTTCACGCGAAAGATCTTCAATAGCGTCCTGCAACTCATTCTGATCGAGGTCAAGCTGGACCTTTGCAGTTTCATGATCGGTACCTTTGGACTCTGTGGAATCTGACTTCGCCCCAGTATTGCCAGAGAGCGTGGCAACCCTGGCCTGGTCGTCTTCTACGGTTGCCTCGAGCTCAGTAACACGTTGTTGTAGAGCGAGGGCCTTGCCGGTAAGCTCAGGCTTTACCAGGCTTGCCTGTCTTAGAGACTGTGAAAATGCTTGGTCCACCTCGTGATCTGCAAGTCTCTCTGCCTCGCGAGCGAACTCCTGCTCTTCCGCAGATTGCGCCATGCCTGCCAGCGTCGCTGCTGTTTGCCATGGCCTCTGGTCAACGATGCCGGTCGAGACATACTCCCCGGTCCAGTTCCCTTTTTTCGCTTGCAGGAAGGGCAGATATTCCATCACGCCGCGTGTCATAAAAGAGCCCGCCAATGTGATGCCAAGTACAACCAGCAGAATCGCAACCGCAAGTTTACGAGCTCGCGTCATGTGCATACCGTCACATCGTCCCTTCGCCTGTTTGTTGAATCGATCTTATTTTTTATAGCTGCCCGCGGGGCTTCCTGCAAAAGGACTCGTTATCTACCCGCCTGACAAGCAGACGCATCTCATTTCCTGGACGCGCAGCACGGAGCGACAAGGTCGAGGTCCGTTGAAATCTTATGGCCCGCTTTGTGGACTACTTTGCCTGGAATGAGCAGACTGTGAGGGTGCTTGGGCATGCGGAAGTACTTGTTGCAAACGGGAACGCAACCGACCAGGCATACCGAGAGGCCTGGATCGTCGAGCAGACTTACTACTGCTGGCGTGAGAATGCTGACCGCGTCACGGAGATGGCCGTACAGCACAGGTGCTACCGCGCTCTATCCGAGTGTATTGGTGTATCCAGAATCTCCGTTTCGCACGACCGCGTACCTACCGCCCGAACTGGCGCAGGTGATGGTCGCAATGCAGATAGCCCCACCGCATCCATTCGCTGTCCGTTAACGGGCCGAGAAATGGATGTGGCGGCCAGATTATCTTATGACCGGCGAATACATCAAGGTATTGCAGCAGCTGCGACCGATCGTCATGAAAATCACTCGGCCGCGTACCGCCGGCATCGTGCCTGAGCTCAGGAGGGGTTGGCGCATTCTGAGGCCACTGAAACGACGATCGGAACAAGAGCCACTTCAACACTCCCGATGGAATTGGGAACCTTTTTGCTGTTGCCGCTCGCTCGCCCAGTGACATCCGGAACGCGTCGGTAAGGTGGCAAATCATCTCCCCAACGTTCATCTTTCCCCATCGCGCCTGGTCCCCTGCACTCACTGCAGCCGTGCGTGTGAGAATTTCATTCAGGTTCGAGCTCTGGCCGAGATTCTTCATCATGCGGATGTCCTACTCTCTACCGTTAGAAAAGTTGTCGTGACCGGAAATAGTAGTCAGAGTCCGTCATAGCGGGAGTATCCACGCTTCTGCCAATAATCTTCAGGTTGGTTGGCAAGGTATCTAATGCCGGTAATGGCCTTCACATTCTTCAAACCCAGCTTGACGGGAACCACAAGCCGCAGCGGCGCGCCATGCTCCACAGTCAGCGGCTCGCCATGGTAATGCGTTGCTAGAAGAGTTTGTGGATGCTTTGCCGTCTCCATGTCGAGCGAAATGTAGTACGGGTCTGAATTGCCGTCGACATCCAGATTCACAGAGGATTCTATACGGGCCCATTTCGCCTGGGACGCAGGCGGGAAGGCCTGAAGCAAGTCGGCAAACTGAATTCCACTCCACCATGCGATTTCGCTCCATCCCTCTACACAAACAAATCGGGTAATCTCCTCACGGAGAGCGAATCGACTGAGCAACCCGCGTATGTTGAGCGATACCGTCAATCCGGACTGAAGCCCATTGAGAGTCAGTCCCCACGCCGGGATGTAATCAGATGCGGGGGTGGCGCCGTTGTAGTTATTCTTGAGCCCGGTGACCTGAGACTTGGAGTAAGTGGGTACCAGCCGATTCGTCGAATACAGTGCTTCGGCAACATCGTCGTCGACATCGATTGCCTTATTGAGGAGCCAATCCTTGCCAGGCGGATTGAATTTGCGATGCTCGCCAAACCGCTGCAAGGTTTCATCCGGAAGCAAGAAAGTCCCCGTCGCAAGAGTTGCGAGCGCTCCCGCTCCGAAGATCAAGAGATCACGACGAGTTCGCTTTCGCAGGATGTCCGGCCCTAGCTCAAAGGTGTCTCTTGAGAATGGACCCGAGTTCAGTTGCTCGATAGGCTTTATTTTTCGTGAACCGCTAAGACTCTTATTGTGCGTCGCCACGTTTTTCTCCTACTGCTTCCACTCTCAAGGACCAGCCAGTGATCATGCTACGAACCGTGTCCCATCCATCTGCAAGGACAAGGATGACGTGAGGTACAACGAAGAAGATGAAGAAGCACATCAGCCAAAAATGCCAGACGCGCGCGGCGTTGTAGCCCCCAAACGCTGTTGCCAGAAGATGGAGCTGCATCGGTTTGTGAATTGCCCAACCGGTGAGAACGACTAGGACCCCAGCCACCACCACTGATGCATAAGCAGCCTTCTGAAGCGCGTTGTACTTGCCTCTGTGCGCTGGATGAAGCAAAGGTCTACGAAGAACCAGCGCGAAGGGTGCTAACGAGTAATAACGAACCATGTGCAGAGCTGCTGTAGCATCGTCCCGTCGCGGAAACAACGCACGCCAGCCTCCTCCGATAGCCAGGCCTAGCACGTAGAGCAGGCCGTTGGCCATGAACAGGTAAGCGCAAAACCAGTGGAGCCGAAGCGCGACTCCGAGCATGCCTGGTCCGAGACTCAGGTGGTTGTACAACCAGTCTGGTGGGCTGCTGTAGTGATGCAAGCCGGGCACATGGGCGCACAACCAGATCCCGATGTCTGCTGCCCTGTCAAAATTACCTGCTGCATCGGTACGATGTTGAAAGATGGGAGAAGACCAGTAGATGGAGATCCCGCTGAGTATGAGTCCTAGCAACAAGGGGATGGATGTCCAGTGCGCCCAGCGTATCAGCAGGTGGTGCTTACGCTGGACACGAACTACCGCCGTGGTGACGGGCGAGATAGCCACTACAAGAGGCGAACTAACCGCGGGCAAAGGATCTGGAAGCTTCTGGTCGATGATTTCAGTTTGTCGTTCACGCTGTCGCCGTCGTGCGTCTCGCTTGCTTTGGCGGTTTCGTCTGCTCCTGTTCATTGGCTCCTCCTCACTTATGTACCCGGTCCCAGGTAAGCCTGGGACCGAGGTTTAGGAAGTGAGCTATTTCGCAGGCTGAAGAAATATGTTTTGCCCAATTAAGCTGCCGTCATCCTGCTTTTTCGCGGGAATCAGAACATGTTGCCCAGGCTGAAGCGGCTTCGTTGTCGGAGCAATCAGGATTACAGGCGTGCCGGCAGGAACCTCAATTGTCTGGCTGCCGACAGTCAGTTCTGAACCAGATCCCGTGCTGCTGACAGCTCCATTTGTCATGCGCGAACCACTCTTCGGCTTCGACGCAACCGCACCATTGGTCATGCGGCTGTTTGAAGGAGCACCACCTTGTCCCGGCTGCATGTAGCTACCCTCAGCGAGACCACGAAAGACCTCGGGGAAGATCTTGATGTCCGTTGCATGCTCCTTGCCGTCCTCGCCCTTCACAGAACCGACACCGATATAGCTGTTCTTGGTGATGTGCTTCAGGTCTGAGGGCTCTCCCGCGTATACGGTGGCCGGTTGTGCAAGCTTGACCGTGACAGGCCCTTTCTGCGTCTGAAGGTTGATTGCAGTGGAGCTGACATCTACGATTGCGCCTCCAACCGGCACGACTCCCGGAGGAAAGGACTGGCTGAGCGCGGAGGAAGCTGAAATTGCAACTGCGAGAAGGGCGACGGAAGAGAAAGAAAAGCGCATATGAACTCCTTGAAGGCGAGGTTGAGTAGGACAGTTGCGGTTGTGCCCTTCGTCGGGCATTACATGTGAGAAATCAAGCGGCAACGCGTACAGTCGTGGAACTCTGAGACAGATTTCGTTTGAATCAACAAATCCGATACAAGCTCCCTGGTCCTGATTGAGCTTTATGCCCAGGCGAACCGGAGCCCCAGCGTGACAGTTTGCTAATTGCCGCCTGTCCACCAGACCGGCGGTAGCGGTACATGGCGAATGTGGATCTTGAGAAGAGCCCTTCCAATCTCTGGAGCAAATTCCTGCGTAATGTTGCCAACCGCCAGACCGCCGAAGGCAACAGTTGCTCCCTGACCAGCATGAGTCAGGTCATCGAAACCAGTCGGCAAGTAGGCATTGCCAATGAAACCTGCAGCAGCCGCACCGGTGAAGTTCGACAGAGCTGGCATGGTGTGCCCCCCGTCGGTCTTATCAATAAAGGTGAAGAGAAGAGCATGGCTCAGGCGTCCGGGAACTGAGCTGCTTCGAGAACGCTGATAGCGAGTATCCTCGTGCAACAAAACAGAAGTGGAAAAGCGCGCAATGGCCAGTGATCCGGTTCGAGCAAATGCGTCTCCGTAATTGCGTCCAAAGGCTTCAGCACCGGCGCGCCATTCATGCGGGTAGCTGTCAGGCGCATTCGCCATGCGAATGCCTGCAAACGCACCATTGAAAACAAAGGCACGAGGCCCGAACGCCGGTTCTACGATCGACTGAAACTTTTCTCTCAGGTGCATTGACCGCATAGGGTTGCTCGATGGATCGTTTGGAAGGGAGCTTTGCTGCGGAGAGGGCGACGGAGCATCGGGCAGGTTTGGCTGCTCGGAGACAGAAGATAGGAAGGTCTCCACGGCAGCCTGACCGAATGCCGGGCGAACCGATCCGGCAAGAACGAGCCCAGGCGTTGAGAGCAAAACGCCAAAGAGAAATGACCTCTTCAACAGTGACGGCGAGACTGCTGAACTCTCGTGGCAATGTCGGCTTCGATAGAACTTAGTTAAACGAACAGCAAGATATTTCATGCGCCTCGGTATCTAACGTTGGACCAGTTGTAGATCTGTGATTGATGCAGCTTCCTGGTATAGGCCTCTGTCATGCGAAGAGGCCACCGGGCGCCAATGGAATTCGCCTCGGAATTGTCAGTTCACTTCCGCTGCCGCAAATTGCGAAAGCTTCCGAGTGAGTAGAATTCCGCCGATGAGAAAATAGATCGCTCCAAACGCAGCGTATCCACTCACATCCTTGATGTGACGTTTGTCGGCAAGACCGCCCACAAAGTATGCAATGCCTGCAATAGTCGACTGTGCGCCGCTCAAGATCATTGCCCACTGTCCGCCTAACTCCTGCTTTCGGCGAACGAACCCGGCGATGAGTTGGAGCGCACCAGCGCCAAATGCCCAGAAACCAAAGACTGCAACCGCGTAAGTTGGTTTGTGAAATACGGTGATGCCAATGGCGATTGCCGCCGCTACCCCAAGAAGCGCATTAATGATTTGCGAAGTGTGTGTATTTCCGTATTGGCTCGAGGTCTTGAGGTCGTAAACCGTGCAGGTAACGTCCCAAAGTGGATAGAGCAGGAAAAGTATGGCTGCTAATTGAGGTTGTGTAAGCGCAGTTGAGATGACGACTGATGCCCAAGTCACCTGAAACGCCGTGCGCACAAAGTAGAGGTTGCGTAAAGCGCGCATAGAGTCGATCGATATTGTTTCCATGATTTGCCCCACTACCTTTGCTGTCTGCATGAGCTGTTTATATACCTACTAGTTGGTTCATTTAAAAGTACTGACGACCCTGAATGCCAAGCCTTCAGGATTGGTCCCTGGTGCTTTGCTGGAAAGATCCCGTTCACTGCTGCCTGTTTTGACTACCTACTGATAGGATTGGTTACAGAATATTTTTCAAGCTAACCGAAGAAGTGGTGCTCCTTCACCGGACTCTCAAGACGCTGCCCACTGCTGCAAGCCGTACATGCTTGTCATGGATGTCTCAACCCGCGGAGTAGAAAAATACCCAGTATCAACGACCAACTCGGCAGGTAGACCGGGGGCGTACGACAGGGTCAAGAGACGGAGATAGCGCAGCGCGGGCCATTGCAGACTCCCCACCGGTTGCCAGCCAGGATTCGGAAACCATCCTTCGTGGCATCCCCAACTATTGGCAACACAACAGGCTTTACAGTGAAGGCACGGCCGTCCGGGAAAAAAGACAACCAAAGCGATCATTGACAGGCTTCTCCAGATTCTGCCTGCAGCCTGAATACCGCCCAGTGGTCAGCACTGGTATTTGACCGAGCAGGAATCTAAACAATTTGAGCAGATGATAACCGCCATCAGTGGTTCGCTGACGGCGGTTCGTCACTGAGCTATTGATTACTCAATCTGGGTGCTGTCGATGTAAATCAGCACTCTGCCGCCGGTTGCAGGATCGGTATTCAGGGAGCCTGAAGAGGTGTCGTTGCCCTCTGTGCTAATCCACAGGTGGCCTGCGGTAGTGGAGAACATCCCCTCGGGTTCCCAGGGCGCCTGGCCGTCATCCACGCTCCAGTATTTTGCGGTGTCTGAAGGCGTCACCTTGATGATGGATGAGTCATGCCGAAGTGAAGAGAGCCAATAGCTGTTGGTTTCATATCCAGAGTTTTGATCGGGAGCAGCACCCTGCACATTGCGCTGATTGACGTAGAAGACTTCGGAAGGAGTGGCGATGCCGTTGGTAGTCAACAATTTATTCCCGTCCATCTTCCATTGGAACAGGCGCGTATAGAGCGCACGATTGTTGGAGCTTGTACTTCCACAGCCATAACCAGCCAGGTTGCAGTACTCACCCGACAAGAGCAAGGGTGTTGATGGACGAGGATCCTGCGCAGCCCAGTCGTAGGCCACTGGAGTGCTGCAGGAATCGGATGCCTGATACTCACTGATCTCGGGCAGCATGTAGCCGTATCCATCCGCGCACCACTTACCTTCGACTTCGCCGAAGATCCCTGTGACGCCATCGGATTTCTTGCATAGCGTGCTGTCTCCGTCGACCGCGATGAGGTTATCGAGATCGAAGACATGAAAACCGTTACTTGTGTTTGTGGTGTAGAGATAGTGACCAAACACGGCGAGGCCACCTGCGTGCTGAATTGCCGGTTTGTATGTGCCGCTGCCAGTGGGCACCACGAGAATGACGTCGCGATAAGGCGCATTGCTCAGGGCCTGCGTGTTCATGATCGAGATGCGTGAACCGTTGGGATACTCCTGCGGTTCGCCGGACGGCGGATTCGCATTGATGTAGCTCCAGCCTACGATGTGCACGTTCGTGCTGTTGACGGTGAGCTCCGTCATTCCCTGAGGGGACCACGCGCTTGTGCTCTCGTCTCCTGAAGCCCATGTGACGCCATTGCCGTAGCCAATGACTGAAGGCGCCTGGTCAGAACTGATTTCGGGAGCTGTCTCGTCGAGGTTGCCCGCCAGAAAATTCGCGAGCGTGGTGTGTGTGCCGACTCCGGCCATGTCATTAGGAAATGTCGTCCACGTGTTTGCGTCGGTCAGTTTCGCGCAGGATTTGTCGCTCGTATCTTCGACCATGGGTGCATTCTCTGTTCCGGCCTGGCTGTGCATTTGTAAGGTGCACAGGGATAACAACGCTGCTGCCACGGCAGCACTATAAGACCTTTTCCAACTCATGACGATCCTCTCTTCTTCGTGATTAGGGCGAAAAATAGGGGGCATTGTGAATGCCCCCGCGGATGACCAGCCAAAATGTTTGTCAGAATGCGTACTTGAGAGAAAGCTGCAGTGTGCGCGCGCCGCCGAACGAGGTGATAGCTCCGCGGCTTGCGCTCGTGGTGGAAGATGTAGGCAGCTCCCAGAGCGGATGGTTCAGGACGTGGAAGGCATCTGCGCGGAACTGGAGAAACTGTTCGCCGGAGCGAACATCCCAGCCGATCGGGAAGTTCTTCGACAAGGAAATATTCTCGTCGGTCTGGTGCGGACCGATCAGATTGTTGCGCCGCTCATTCCCTAGCAGATAAGTTGCCGGATTAGAGAAGCAGGACAAGTCATACCACTCTGCAATAGAAGGGTGCGCTAACTTACCGCTGCATGTCTGCTCCGCGCGCTCGGTGTTGTAGCTACCGATATCGGCATTGTTCGTCGCGGCCACATAGAATGGAAATCCGCTCAGCACCGAGAAGTTTCCAGCGAAGTTCCATCCGCCTGCGATCACCGGCATGACGACACCATGATTGAGCCAGCGGCGTCCATACCCCCAGGGCAGAGGATAAGCTCCGCTTAGCTTCAACGAGTGCTTGTGATTGAAATCGGCGAGGCCGTAATCAGCCTGCAGATCCCGCCCGTTCTGCGGTGTCATTTCTTCCGAGGTGAGGATGTCGAGGGCCTTTGCGTACTGATAGTTCGCATTTAGGAATGCGCCCGAATGAAACTGACCGGTTAGCTGAAGTTGCATCCCGTTGAAGTTTCCGCGCCCGATATTAGCGGCCTCGAGCACGTCACCAACCCAGGAGTAAGGACGGCGCGCTGCAAGCGAAGTTGGGTTATCAGGATCAGCCAACGAAGCCTGGTTTGGATTGTGGCGGGCCTCGAGATGAGTCGAGACGCTGCCCAGATATGCCGCCTGTGCTGTAATGCGCGAACTCAGGGCACGCTGAATGGAGAGGTTCCACTCCTGGGTGTAGGGAGTCGGCATGACTAATGCCGTTGTATACGGCGCCTGTGCCGTGGCGGCAGGATTGGCTGAGAAGCTGTCCGTAATGGGGACGATTTGCGTATTGGTGTACGTGTAGCTTTGCAGATAGAAGTTCGGGGGATTCAACAACAGGAACTGGAAGTTGTTGTAGAGAGGCAGTGCGTAGTAAATGCCGTAGCCGCCGCGGAGCGTCATCTTCGGCGTAGGCGCATACGAAAAACCTAAACGCGGAGCGAGGTTGAGATAGTTCTGATGGAAGGTGCCATTGTGCGTAGTGTTGGTAGCTACGTCGTACACGTTCGAGTGGCCGTACCGATCCGCAGGGGCCTGGAAGAAGTCATAACGAAGGCCGAGATTGAGCGTCAGCTTATCGGTCGCGCGCCAGGTGTCTTCGATGTACGGCATGAAATTGAACTGTCGCAGATAGGCTACAGTCGCGCCTGTGGCGCCTTCAGCATGGTAGGGGTAACCGAGCAGGAAGTCCGCGAAGTCGCGGCCGCCACTGGGCTTCGAAGCATGGTTGTTGGTGTAGATGCCGTCGAAGCTGAAGTCTCCGTTGGCATAGCTGGTGAAGAGGCCATCGAACTGCACACGTTCGAGTGCGAATCCTATGGCGATGCTGTGACGTCTATGCACCCAGTTGATCTCATCCGCGTACTGGTACAGATTCTGCGTAGCGCCCTGCGGAGCGGACTCGAGGCCAACGCTAGAGAGCGAGCTGAAATTCACCACCGGGGGCGCCCACTGCAGCGGGCTTGGGTTGAGTACTCCAAGCCCGAATTCCTGCGCGTAGTTTTCGCGCCCGATGCCGGTCAGCGTGATCTCGGTTTTGCTGTAGTTGTATCCGATGCGCGCCGTGTTCACCAGCGTTGGTGAGAAGATGTGCGTCTCTTCGATGTAGGCGTTCTTCGAATAGCGTGTGTAGATCGTGTTGTTGATGTCTTCCAGCTGCCACGTCGGTGAGAAGTCATAAGGGCTCGTGGTGCTGAAGGCACCGTAAATTGAGTCGTTGCGCCCGATTTGATAGTCGAGGCGGCCGTGATACAGATCATAGGTCGTAGTCGCACTCTTCAACTCTGTAAAGTTGTACCCGGTGTACGGGCTTCCAGTGGGTAGAGGAAAGTACTGAAGATAGCGCGTGGCGAAGGGCGAGATTCGATTGGCCGGAATCGTGTCGTTTGGAAACTCCTGGACCGTCTTGGCAGCCGCGTTATAGGTCAATGGGTCATAGATCGTCGCGACACCGGTGAAATTTCCACCGCGTTCCGCCGCTGTAGGCAGATCGGCCTTGAGGATCGACTGGCTTGCCTGGCGAAGGCCGGAGTAGTCGAAGAAAAAGAAGAGCCGGTCTCGGAGAATCGGGCCACCGATGTTTCCGCCAAACTGGTTATAGCGCAGCTCCGGCTTGCTCGTGCTTTCCTTGACCGACGCATCCAGGGCATCGTTCTTGAAGTAGTTATAAAGCCGCCCATGGAATTTGTTAGTGCCGCTTTTCGTGATCACGTTGACGACGTTCGGCTCGTCGAAGCGCGCGGAAGCGCCATTGAGGGCCGTAACCACTTCCTGCGTCGCTTCAATGTCCGGCTGGATATTTGCGGTCTTGGTAAGCAGGTTGAAATTGGTCACGCCGTCTTCAAGATACGAAGCCATCCCCCACGCGTTGCCGCCGATCGTGAGCAGATTTGCACCGACGTTGTAGTAGTTCACATCCGAACGGCTTGCGCCTGTACCCGTGTAGGGATCGACTCCCGCCTGCACGGAAAGAATAGCGAAGAGATTGCGGCCGTCGGATGGAAGATTCTCAAGCTGCTTTTCGTTCATGGTTGAGCCGATGACGTGGCTCTCGGTATCGAGTGCAACTGCGTCATCGGTGACCTGCACGACCTGGCTTGAACCACCGACCGACATCGATGCGTCCCACTGCGAGACGTGATCGGCGGAGACTGCAAGTGTCATCTTTTGTGACGCGAATCCCTCGTGCGCAACCTCGACCGTATAGTTACCAATCGGAAGTTGCTCGAAGTTGTATTCGCCATTGCTGTTTGTCAGGAGACTGCGATTCAACCCTGTGTCCGCGGAGGTGACCTGCACAGCGGCGCCTACGATACGATGGCTCGCCGTATCGGTGACGATACCCTTGATGCTGCCAGTGATGTACTGAGCCCAGGACGGCGAGGCCAGTAAAACGAGGAGAATTACGGCGAGGATGATGCGACGGACAGGACGATCTGTCCATCGGTGAAGCGATTGCTTTGACATAGGTGGCAGCATCATGGGTCTCTCGAAAAATGTTTGAAAATGGAGTCAGGATTTAGTCGTTGCGTGGAGAGATGGTCTTGAATCCGTACGTCTCGTAGCGCCAGCTGGCTTTGCCGTCTCTAAGACTGACGGTGGTGTAGCCTTCCGGCGTGCCCCAATGACTGCCGCGCCACCAGTCACCACAGACGGCTCCGCAGGTGACAAAGGGAATGCCCTTGAATGTGACAGTCTCGTTAATATGGATATGCCCCTGCAGAACCACGAGGACGTTGTGCTTCTCGAGCAGCGCGATGACCTGGTAGGCATTGGAAACGAAAGCCTGTTGATATTTGGGCGGCTTCGACATGTCATGCGCGCTGTAGGCCATGGCGCCGGTAGTCAGGGGACAATGGACGGCGACAACGATAGGGGTTCCGGGATGAAGTTTTGCCAGATCCGCAGCGAGCCATGCGATCTGCTCCTGGTCGATGATGGCCTCCCATTGACGATCCGCGGTTGGCTGAATCGAATCCAAAACGATGAAGTGATATCCCTTGTGATCGAAGGAATAGTAGGTGTCGCCGACGCGCTGCCGATAGGCACGCTTGCCCTCGCGTGGATCCTCGAGCGATAGCCCACTCTGTTCGTAAATCCCGACGAGATCATGGTTTCCGATGACGTGATGAACCGGCATCTGCAATGTCTTTTCTGTCATCGCGTAGAGGTCCCACAGAGCTTCCGCGCGCTCTACCTTGGTCTTCGTTCCGTCGAAGACGTGGTCTCCACCCTGGATCGCAAAATCCGCACCCGACGTTCGCAACTTGTCAAAGCACATGGCGCAGCGTTTTGCTGCATCCAACTCGGGCTGAATGTGCGTGTCGGTAAAGAAAACGAAGTCAAAGTCGCTTAGATGATCCGGCGCACTGGACCGTGACTCTTCCTGGTTTGCCTGGGCCAGGTTGATACCGGAGGCCAGCAGCGACGCGCCTCCGATGGAGATGAAACTTCGGCGATTCATGTTTGCTCCTCGATTTCAATGCCAGTTTCGGGTGGCAGACTGGCGATGTTAAGTGTCACCACGTAACTGCTAACGTTAACGGCACCGTTTCCCGCTATCAGCGCAAGGCAAACAGCAGCGAGAGCGATCTGCTCCGCCTGACGAATGGGCAAATGAGACTTCCGATATTCAGGTGGACATAGATGTGGACGCTCAGGTGTACAAACGCAGATAGCTTCAACCGGAGTGATTGAAAAAAGAAAAACGGCACTTCCCTGCCCACGAGCATTGCGACATATTGCCGCAATGGCTTGAGTTGAGGACTTGTTCTCCAGCGAGTCGTGAAAGGAATGCGGGAAGGTCTGGCGCCCTGGATTCTTACTGATACTGCAGAGTTCGTCGTCAGTAGACGCGTTGCAAGAGAATGCTTGGAGGGGAGGACTCGGAGTCCAGGTTCGTAGTTTTTAGGACGACCTCGAATGGGCGTAACGATCCGTGGCTCATAGCATCCTGCATCAGAGGCGCTACATTGCCGTGCAGAACAAAGTCTGCCGCGGCTTCTGTGCCCGCCATGGTCAGCCCTTCGATCAGCAAAACCCAGCCGCTGCGATCAAGATTCGGCATCATCGCCACGATCGCATATGTCGTATACGGTGCACTCGTACTGTTGTTGATGTAGACCGGCTCTTCACCCTTCCGGGGATTCCGGTTGATGATTTCAGACTCGTAGGTATCGCCGAGCGCATGGTAATTGATTTGAAAATTCATACCCGGCTCAAACAGCGTTACCCACGGATCACCATAACTCGACCCGAGCAGTATCAGGTTGGACTGCTTCAGATCGCTGAGTTGAAGAGTTCTGGCATTGCGCAGCCTCACTGGATGCCCACTCGCTTCCGGCAAAAGAACCATCGCGGCTGCAGCCGCAGAATCCGCCACGCTGGTGAGTCGTTCACGGCTTAGTCTATGCATCGTCCGATGTTCAGGCGTATCTTCCTTGTCGAACTGGGCGAAATAGCTGCCGTCCATATAATCGTGCAAATTAGCGTAACGGCCGGAAACATCCTGCAGCACACCCAAGCCATTGTCTGCGGTCACAATGAACGTCCCGGCTCTACTCGAAAAGATCTGTGACCACAGAGTATGAGCTGGCGACGAAGTGACGCTTTGATGAAACGGGGACCTAAGCTTCCAGCCGGCCAAACCTCCCAACAGGATGAGCGCTAGCGACAGGGAGAGCATCTTCAGCCATGAGATCGCACTGGCTTTGCCTTCTCGAGTCGTGGCTGAAGTTTCCGGGATATCCCGCTTCTCGTCATCAGGAAGGCAACTGGAGCCGGAAGCTTCGAGTCCGTCAAGTTCAAGGGGCTTCGGGGCAGACTCGGTTGAGGGCCGAAAGTTTTCCTCAAAAATTGCGATGTAAGCGCCGCGGGGAATCCTGATTCGGACGGGTTCGTTCCCGCCCTGTTGCTGGAAATACTGATCCAGGCGGCTGCGAAGCCGGTGCGCATAGCTACGAACGATATTGTCTTCGCCCGTGCTGTAACCGGGGCGGCGACGGAAGACGTGCTCTCCAATCGCCTGCTCGGTCAGCCTGTCGGGTGAACCATTCAGCGTGGATTCACAAATGAAGAGCAGAAACTGAACCAGCAGAGTCGACTTGCAGAAGTGCGAGCTCTCTGAGACCTTAACTGCAAGCTGCCAACGTGGGTCGTCTTCGATAGAAGAATGACCTTGATCGAGCACAATCTCAGAGTTGACGGCCGGTGGAGACATATAAGCTGCTTGGGTGTAAGCCTACCGTCGAACTGTGAAGAACTCGTGAATAGGAAGCACCGCTCACAGACTCCAATTGTGTCAGTGCCTGTCTCAACTTATCGAGACTGCCCCTTTAAACGCGAGTTGATCGGACGACTTTCCACCTGAGCTTATCGAGGTTCACCGAGGGGCCGAAGCCACGCCACCACGCGCGCCGCGCGAACCAGGTTGAGTGCGTAAACCAGCAGATACGCAACCCCTTTCAACTGCCGAATACAGGGCAATACACCGATCCATATTTTCTCGATGAGCGAACAGGCGATTTAGCTTAGAGCTATGGCTTTGCATTAAAAATGAATTCCAACCGTTGTTTTTCATTCCCAGATACAGTCGTCGAAAAGCGACTAGACTTTCGAAACAGGACTGTTTAGAGAGTGGCGGTTTTTGGCTTCCACAACTCGCTTTTCGCTCCATTGGAAGTTTCCGAAAGCTGCCGGATCATGCGTCCAGTTTCAGACTGATGATCGCCGGAGCTTCTTCTTCTTCATACGTTAGACCTTTATCTGATTTGGCCAAACGCCAATGCAGGATGCCCGCGGCGAGACACAATCCCCCGAATAGCCAGATTCCCCCATAGCGCATTTGCAGCAATTTCAATTCATATGTTGCAGCAGAGATTGCAAGACGTACGCCAAGTAGCATTCCTCCCAGGAAGAACATCACGATACTCGTTCGTCCAGGCATCCAGTAGCAAACAAAGGGCAGCTTGTGCAGAGAGAACATGGATGCATCCACAAGTATGAATCCCAGGATCCCGAGCACCGCAAGATGAACTGCGGCCATCCACACACTACCCTTCCATAGAGTAAGTCCTGCGACAGTGATCCAAATAGGGAGAACGCCAATGGAGAACAGGGCTCGCCTTGTTGCCTTTTGATAGCTGGTTGACGCATGAACCTGGGTCATCTGAAAGATCCAATTCGCCTTCAGCATGACTGGGATGGCGACAATGATGCGTGTCCCCGATACCGACATGCCAATTGCCATGAAGGTTGCGGCGAGAAATGCTGGGGAGAAGCTCCAGGAGCCACTCATCAGCAACCCTCCTCCGGCCGGACTCTTCAATGTGAGAGAGAGCACCGTGAGTCCCACGCTTAGAAAAAAGCCCATTATGAGCCTGTGTTGCCGGCTGCGCATGAGTGTTCTCCAGCTGAACGACAAGATTGCAGAGTGCAAGGGATCGCCTATGGTTGGGATTTTTCGGCTCCAACCGCTTAGAGCTGGCTTGATCTCGGGGTCTTCGATAATCCGAGGTGTGGCGCGCACGTAAGCCATCATGACCGATATCAGACCACCGGCTGTTGTAACTGCCAATGCTGTCCAGGCTCGTTGCGCCAGAGAGACAAATACGGTGTGAACGTTTCCGCTAATGGACCCATTCAAGCTTTGAAACAGCCCCAGGAACCAGTAGGAAGGAAACTCGTGCAACAGATGCTGATTTGCTGCCGCTGTGAGTGCCGGGGTGGTTTCAAGCGAAGGCTCAAGAACGAAGTCGATCAGGATCGCGACAAAGGAGGCCATCTGCAAAGCGCTGGATAGCTGCAGATACAGTTGTCTCGGCAGGAGCACAGAGACGAGACCCTGAATGGTCAAAATGCCTCCAAAGACGAAAGCAGAGGCCAGGGTAACCGTCGTCCAATAAGCTCCGATCGAACGCGTGAGTCCGAGAAAGCCACCGTGGGAAGGCTCGAACTGGAGAGCCCAACCCAATCCGGTAAACGAGTTCAGGAAGAGAATGGCCGCACCTAGAGCCATGGAAATGGCTGAGATTTTGGCCAGAAACAGCGTCGAGTTTCGTACCGGCAACGGCCCTAGAATCAGCATGTCTTTCCGCTCCGGGAATATCGATTCCCAACTCATGGTGGCGAAAAGCCCAATGACGGCCATTGAGACAGCAATGAGAAAGTGTTCCATGCCCCAGAGAGCCTCCTGTGGCAGGCCACTGATGAGAATCAATGGAGCGGTGATCGTGAAGCTGATGAATGTCAGCATAGTGGCAAAGCCGCCAGCCAGATTGGAACGATCCCCCTGTGGGGCCAGTAGTTCGAAATCGACCAGGCGAGTAAGAAACACGACCCGCAATACGCGATAGGGGCTTGAATTTCCTCGCCTACGCATCGATCACGTCCGCGATCTGTCGCGCAATGGCGACGGTGTCCTGCTCTATGGCCAATTGAGCGAAGATGCCCTCAAGAGTTGGAAGAGCCATCAGCGTCTGAAGCCTTCGGATGTCGTCGTCTGCCACGATTTGTCCGCGATGCAGGATCACAACCCGGGTGCAGATTCGCTCCACCGTCTCCAATTCGTGCGAACTGAACATCACGGTTTTCCCTCTCGCAGCGAGTTCCGCAATGAGGTTCCGTAACGTAAGTGCAGATCCCACATCCAGTCCGGAGAATGGTTCATCGAGTAATATCATTGCCGGATTGTGTAAAAGTGCAGCGGCCAACAAAACCTTTTGCCGCATGCCTTTCGAATAGCCAGACATCGAAACATCACGGTCTTGCTCCAGTCCGAAGAGACGAAGTAGTTCTTGAATGCGGGTGCGAGCGATTTTGGTTGGAAGGGAGCGGAGTTGCGCCACCATCGTTAGATATTCATTTCCGCTGAGATGGGTGTAGAGTTGCGGTTCCTCTGGTACGTAGCCCAGTCGTTCCCTGAAGCTGCGAAGGTTGTTGTGGATCGGCTCGCCCGCGAACCGGACCTCACCTGTATCGGGCTTGATCAGTCCGGTAATGATCTTCATCGTCGTTGACTTTCCCGAACCATTCGGTCCAAGGTAGCCAGTCACCTGCCCGGCACAAGCAGTAAAGCTGACATGCGAAACCACCGGGATGCCGGAGTAACGTTTCGAGACATCGGAGACTTGAAGAGTGTAGGACATGAACCCTATGTAGCATACTTCTTAGCATGCTTGTCAAGTAGACTGCTACATAGGTACACTGGCGGCCATGGCAGCCGAGGCCAAACTCTCCCACACCGCAACGATGATCCTGCAGGCGATCAGCGTTGGATATATATATGGGCTCAGCGTGATGCAGGCTACTGGCCTACCCAGCGGCACAGTCTATCCAGCCATGCGCAGGCTGGAACGAGATAGTCTCATCACCTCAAAGTGGGAAAATCAATCTATCGCGGACGCAGAACAGCGCCCCCTGCGGAAGTACTATAAGTTGACCGCTGCAGGCAAGGCGATTCTGGAATCTGCGCGCAAGCGTTACCCACTTCTGGCAAAAATCGTGTCTCCCTCTGAGATGGAGCGCGTGTGAGACGCAGACTCGATGCGGCGTTTGCCCAAGCGATCCTGTGGACTGCAGCCAGGTTAGTCCCGCGCTGTCAGCGCCAGGATTGGTTCGCGGAGTGGCGCGGAGAAGTCTTTCAAATCCAACGGACGAATCGACCGACTTGCGAAGCAACAAGGTTTGCAGCAGGAGCTCTTCAGGACGCCTTTTGGCTCCGCTGTGAAAGTATCTCCAAACCCTCCAGCCACACATCGGCCCTTGGTGAGCCCAGAGCCTGCCTGGCTGCATTGGGCACACTGAGTGCGATCGCTGTTCTGGCGGTCCTTCTCATTCCCGCGCTCAGACGCCAGATTTTGCCATTGCCCACCCTGGAAGCCGAAGACTTTCAGCCTCTATCGTTAAACCCTTCTTTCAGGGATTCGGATCTCCTGGTGGCGGGGCGAGATTACTTCTCGTGGCGTAACAGCAGGCCCTTTACGGCAACCCGAAGCATCTACTATCAGCCAGCGGCCAGCACGTTGCAGATCGATTCAAAGAATCGAGATCTGACAATCGCCTGGATTGAAGATCATCCGTTCATACTGGGAGCAGAGCAGACCTCCTCCGCTGTCCAAACAGCGCAGGGATTGAATGTGCTTCCTTTGATTTTGAGTTACGGTCTCTGGAAGCGGCAGTTTTACGGCAATTCGAGTGTGGTGGGGCAGCAAGTGCTGATTGGCAGCAAGCGTGCCATCATCGTTGCGATCGCGCCACAATGGGCTTCCGAACTGCCCGGATCGATAGATGCATGGGTGTTTTGCTCTCCGCAAAAAATGCGGACAATCGAAGCGCAACGTTTTGCTTACGGCTACATTCTTATGCGGAAGCCATCGTCCTTGACCGGTGATCGTAAAGACGGCGACGTAGGCGACGTTATAGTGGAACACCTCTCCCGCGAGACCGTGGCGCCAACTAGCAAGATCACATTGAGCGGGCTTGCACGCGAGCATCATAAGCTTCCGCTACAAATTTTCTTAAAATCCACGAAGCTGGCGATGCTCGTGACCCCGTTCCTTTTGCTTATATGGCCTGTCTCCTTCGAATCATTCCCCCATTCGCGAAGAGTCGACGGGCGGTTCATTGGATTTTTTATTCTGAAAATCTTATTACTCTTCCCCGTGGCTTACTGCATACCGTTAGAAGTGGCAGAACTGTTTACGGGCATCTCGCCCGATGCAACCCATTGCCTTCAGGCGTTCCTCACTTTCGCCATGGTCTTAATATCGGTGCACTGGTGTCTACGCGATCAGTCGCAACGCTGTCCCAACTGTCTTCGCAGATTCAGTCATCCAGCTTATGTTGGGCAATCGTCGCGCTCCTTACTGGCTTGGAGTGGAATGGAGTTGATATGCAGGAATGGGCACGGACTTCTGCATGTCCCGAACCACGCTACGAGTTGGTTCCCCGGGGCGTCTTGGTTGAAACTAGACAGCTCGTGGCAAAATCTTTTTCAGCCATAACATGGTTGCCTTATAGCTGAAGTCCGCTGTATGCAGAGATTTCATCAGGCCACGAATTATCTTTTGAACGTGGCTCCTAAGAAATCGATTGGGAACTCGGCTGTTGCATACAGTCTTGCCGTAAACCCACAGATTGCCGATCGCATAGAGAACCGATGCGATCGCTGACCGGCTTTTTCAAACTCTGTTTACAGACGAGGTACCGCTCGGTAGTCAGTACGGACACGTGACCAAGCAAGAATTGAATCTGTTCCAGTTCGCCGCCACTAACATGGAAGAGCTTAGAGCACGTTCGGCGAAAATCGTGTGGTGCGAGACGGCGCAACGGGAATCTTTGCAGGAGAGACCGGCGATCTAATCAGTGTGGGGTTTTGTGAGGCTGGACTTTAGAATATGGAAGCTAAGTCCTTGAAACTTTGGCTCCGCAGGTAGGACTCGAACCTACAACCCTTCGGTTAACAGCCGAATGCTCTGCCATTGAGCTACTGCGGAGTGTTTTGGCGGGAGGACATTACGTCCTAAGTTTTTATATCAAATGAAGATGCGCGAGTCAAAAGTGGAAAACCCGGCTGATCGCCGGGTTTGTAACTCCAGGTTTGCTTCCTGCTCGAGTACTAGAGCTTCTCGTAGAAATCGCAGGCCGAGCACGAGATGTATACGCCACCCGGGATGCCGCGCTCACGGTCCTTTACGCGCTTCACGATACGCGTCGCTTTGCTGCACTTCGGACAATCGGTGCTCTTGCTCGTGTCCATTACCTTTTTACGATCGGCTGTCTTGGCAATCTTCGCCATGAAAATGTCTCCTCACTGCTCTGTCTGAAAATGGGCTCTCACTCTTTTAGGAGAACACGCATCGAATACCGGACTTCGCGCTAATTATCACTCGCAGCCTGCATCGGCAAGGGCAGCGCGGGACGATCGTGAAGAGCATCGGATTCGCTCCCATCAGTCTATCACGCATGTGCCGCGAATCCGGGAATGGCTGAGATTGCAGGTCAGCAGACCATCTGGCGGCGATCTATCAGGAACTTCGTCAGATCCTCGAAGCTCATCGGCTTGGCGAAATAGTACCCCTGTGCCTCGTCGCAATCGCGCGTGCGCAGGTATTCGAGCTGCTCCGCGGTCTCCACTCCCTCCGCGGTGACCTTCAACCTGAGCGTGTGTCCGATGCTGATAATCGCCGCCGCGAGGGCCGTATCCTCTTCCGTCTGTGCCACGTCGCTCACAAACGAGCGGTCGATCTTCAGCCGGTCGATGGGGAAACGCCTCAGGTATCCGAGACTCGAATATCCGGTGCCGAAGTCGTCGATCGCCACCTGCACGCCGATAGCCCGCAGGCCTGCGACGGTGGCGGCTGTGCCGTCGCGCTCGTCGAGCAGAACACCTTCGGTAATTTCCAGCTGCAGATCGTGAGGCTCTATATTGTGAGTCGCCAGCAGATCGGCGATCAGCCCGAATAGAGCCGGCGCCTTGAATTGACGGGGCGAAACATTGACCGACAGCCGCAACGGGCATCCCGCCGTCTCGATAAACTTACGGGCATCCCTGCAGGCCGTGCGCAGCACCCACTCGCCGATCGGGAGGATCATGCCGGTTTCCTCGGCCAGCGGCACGAAATCCATGGGCGGAATGGTTTTTCCTGTCTTCTGTTTCCAGCGAAGCAGAGCCTCGACACCGGTTACACGTCCGGTTGCAATCGAAAAGATCGGCTGGTAGACAAGGAAAAACTCTTCGCGCTGCAGGGCGCGACGCATGGAGTTCTCCATCTCCAGCATTGCGGCAGCGTTGCGATCCATCGATTCGTCGTAGGTTTCCACCGTATTGCGGCCATGTTCCTTTGCCCAGTACATAGCCCGGTCGGCCTTGCGCAGAAGAGTTTCAAGATCATTACCATCTGCCGGAAAAGAACTGATTCCTATACTGGGCGTCGTATAGAGTTCATGCGAGCCCACCATGATCGGCTCTTCGAGCGTTTTACGAATCCGCTGCATGATCTCCGACGATTGCTCGGGGTCGTCGACACCGGGCATCAGGATAACGAACTCGTCTCCACCAAACCGCGCTACCGTATCGGCCTGGCGAACGGAGATCGCCAGGCGCCTGGCGATCTCTATCAACACCTTATCCCCTACCGGATGGCCAAGCGTGTCATTGATGTGCTTGAAGCGATCGAGATCGAGCACCGCCAAAGAGACCTTCCGATTCTGACTGCGTGCCCAGGCCAGGGAACGTGTCACCTGCTCGTGCAGGAAAGCGCGGTTGGGCAGATTGGTCAGCGCATCGTGATAGGCGAGATGCTGCATCCTGGCCTCAACCCGCTTCTGCTCGCTGAGGTCTTGCGCAATGGCGAGGAATCCCTCTTCACCGCCGTCCGGATTGAATAGTTGTGAAATCGTAAGCCTTACCGGAAATCTTGTGCCGTCTTTGCGTACGTAGTTCCACTCTCGTTCATCCTGACGAGAGCGCCGTGCCCGAGCCAGAATGGCCTCCAGCCCTGGACGGATCGTCGTGCTAAGTTCGCGGCTCAGGATTCGCGCCTGCTGCTCGAGTTCGAAGGAGTCGTGGAAGATAGCCAGATTCCTGTTTTCGATCAGATCCTGCGTGCTATATCCCAGTAAACGCTCTGTTTCCCGGTTCGCCGAAAGAATCGATCCATCCAGGTCCGTCGTGATAATTGCCAGGGCTGCGCTGTCGAGGATTGCCGCATGTTGCATATTTGCCGCTTCCAGATCCGCCACCCGCTGCGGTCCACGGCGGCCACGATGAAAAGATTTCGCCAGATAACCACTGGCAAGTGAAGATGTTCCGAAAGACTCGATTGCACGACGCTGCAATCCTGAGTCGTGCCACAGGGAGAGAAGCGATCCTGCGCCATGCGACAGCAGGTCGTGAAACTTTCCTAATCCTTCAAAAATTGCTATCGACCAAAAGCTACAACTCGACTGCAGAAGAATATGCACAATCATGGGTGCCCATATGGTGCTGGCCTATTGGCAATGATTTAAATCAATTTATTTCAACTATCGCTGCAGACATACTACCGCTAGATAACGAATTGGTTACCTTTTTTCCGTAATAGCTGCAAGAAAATCGAAAAAGGCATCCACCAGGTTACTAATTGTTTGTGCCATTTTGATTATCGGCCACAATTTGCTGCGGAGGAGGCGAAGTTGCTGGTTTGTCCTTAGGAAATTGCACGGGCTGCATCTGGGGCGTATTGGCGTCTTTATCCGCGGGCAACTTCTCCCCCGGATTTTTCAGGCTGGGAGGCGCTTTGGGGGCCGAATCCCCACCTTCCTTTGCTGGAGCGCGGTCCCCCAGCGCAATGGTGCGAGTGCTCTCTGCCGTCCGGGTGTTCCAGTAATCGCCCATCTCGTTCTGCGTGCGGATGACCGGCGCTTCGCCGACCTTCGCCACTTCTACCTGGATCACCCGATTGCCGTTTATTCGTACAAACTGGGTCGGTTCCGGAGGCTCCCCGTAGATCCATTCCTCAAACGGGATATTGCAGTCCCGTTCCCGCACCTTTGATCTTGGCTGGCCGAGAGCGCTGATCACCATATCCGTGTTCATTCCAACAAGAACATGATGTTCGAGTACGCTCTTGCGAATGGCGGGCGGAAGCGTGTCCGTAAAGGCCTGCTGAGGCGTCTTGAGGTTGAAGTCGATGACATTCTTCATCAGCGCTTCCATCTGCAAACCGGTAATGTCTGGAACGTGCTCGGGAAAAACCAGCACGAGACGTGAGCCGCTCGGAATCTGCGCGTCGTCCCGCACGATAGGGGAGGTGTAATTCGGGTCGGCTCCGACCGAGACGTGCCGCAGCCATTTGTGTTTATGCTCCGGTCCGCCATTAATGTCGAAGACGACGCGATCGTGCTCGATGCGAACGTCTGTAAGGGTGACATGCGCACCTGGCTTTGCAGAGATACCGTGTTCCCTTATGGTGTTTGCATAATCAGATCCGCTGGGCTCAAGCTTGCCGTTCGCTTTCAAGGTGAGCGTTGAAACCGGCAGCGGACGCATCGCAAAGCCCTGCTCCGACTGCAGAAAACGGAGAAGGTCCTGGCGACTGTGCGCCGAAAGCGGCGCGGAGGGCAGGCTTACGTTCGTGGGCTGGTAGTCGAGATAGCGCGGATCCACCCCTTCGGGAGTCACCGTGAAGACCTGGGCATATCCTGCGCCGGCGAGCGCCAGCAGCCACAGTCCGGTTATCGGCCATTTCGAAATCGGCGGCTTGAAAAAGGAAAGGCGACACCACGCGAAGCCTCTCATAGGGCCTCCAGCTTGGCTAATACTATCGCGCGATTCCTGGCTGTTGGCAAGACAGCACTGACGAGACTTTCACTTGCCGGAAACCGTTTTAGACCGGCGTATCAAGATGGAACGGCTGGTTGTACGGAACCGTCGAATAGCCCGCCGCCTTCCAGCCTTCGAGGCCGCCGCGCAGAAAGCGGATCCGGGTCAGCTTCAGTTCCTTTGCTCGCTTCGCAATTTCGCGACTGGTCTCTTCGCTGGCGCAGGTGCAGTAGACAATCGAGTCCTCGTTCTGCGGAATGAGGTACGGGTTTTCTTTGATCTCGCTGGGAGAGAGGCGTGTAGCTCCGGGGATAATCTCGGAATCGGCCAGCAGGTCGAGCGGCAGGCGCACGTCATAGAGCTTGACCGGGTGTTTCGCCTGAAGCATTTCGTGCAGTTCCTGCGCCGATACGCTCTGCTCTTCGTATTCAAGATGATGGCGACGGCGTGTAGCCTGCTTCCAGAAGTAAATGCCAACTGCACCGGCTGCTACCACTGCAATCTCTGCAATCATCCGGTTATCCCCTTTCGGCCCCGCACTGGGCCCTCTAACAAGATCGATTCCCGTAAAGCAGAAAGGATTCAGCCGGAATCAGCTCTCCTGCGGAGGCGTCTCTTCGACGGCTGGCGGAAGATGCGGTTCCGGCGCAACAGATGGAATCTCAGAGACCGGAGGAGGGGGAGCCACCACCGGGGCTGTGAGTCCGCTGATTTGTACGATCTGAGGAGGCGCTGGTGTTGCCGGGCCCATCGCCTGCTCGTGCTGACGCCGCGAAATTGCATCGATATCGACCGGCATGCCACCCGGCACGATGACCGGCTGCACGTAGCGGAACTTCAGGTCTTTAGTGGCCGAAATCAGTACGAAGATCATTACGACGAGCACAATCGCCGCCAGCCAGCTGCCCTCCGGACCATAATCGGCGCCCGTCACCCACACCGGGCCGATGGCATTGCTGGCGATCACCGGCGAGAAGTTCAGGATGCCACTCACCGGCAACCCAAAAAGCATCGCCATACTGACATTCCAGGCGAAGTTGATCCCGAATCCGACCCACAGCGCGCGGGTGCGGAGATACGCGATTGAAAACAGCCAGCCTTCGATCATGATGACGACCGAGCTGATGAAGGTGACTCCAGGATCGGGGATGTGGGACGCGGAATAGGCTGCCGAGAGAAAGAGCACAGCCACAACGGGATTCGTCGCCTCCAGCAAGCGCTGGAAGGGATAGCCGCGGAAAATAACTTCCTGCACCAGCGCGCCGGCAGCAAGAATCGCCAGGTCCAGGAAGATCAGCAGGAACTGGTGCCAGGAGGTGAAAAAGGTAACGATCAGTCCGCCGAAAAGCGCCACCGGCAGGACACAGGCGACGACACCGCTCCAGCCGATCGCCGAGCCCAGGGCGATCTCCTGTTTCCAGCCGGGACGGGCATCTAGACCCATCGCCTTAATCGGCTGCTTTTGCCGCTGGCCAAGATAGCCCATTGCACCAAAGCCGATGAGCAACAAAAAAAGCAGAATGACTTCATTGAGAAAGTCGAGCCAGTCGCCGGAACTCAGGCCGCTCGCGGCGCGAACGGCGATTTGCTTCGCGATCTCGTAGTACACGATGGCGGCGAGGAACCAGCCGAACGCCCGCAGGCGCGGGAAGGACTTCAAGCGCGCGCTCCGTCACGGCCGGGAGTAATGGAAAAAGATGACAAAGCTGCGGCGATCCTTCGATCCATAAACAAGATTGCGGCCTATTCTTCCGTGTAGAACTGGCCCATCGAGCGCAGTTTCTGATAGCGCTGGGCCAGCATGTCTTCCACGGAAAGCTGCTTCAACTCATTCAGATGCAGGTGCAGCCGTTCCGCCAGAATCCGGGCAGCCTCATCGGGGTTCTCGTGCGCGCCTTCGCCCGGCTCCGGAACGATGTCGTCGACACAGCCCAGTTCCTTGATGTCCTGTGCGGTCGCTTTCAAAGCGACTGCCGCCTGAATGCGCTTCGAGGCATCGCGCCACATGATCGAGGCACAGGCCTCGGGTGAGATGACCGAGTAAATTCCCTTTTCGAGAATCAGCACGCGATCTGCAACCGCCAGCGCCAGTGCTCCTCCGGAACCGCCTTCGCCGGTGACGACAGCCACCACCGGAACACGCAGCCGCGACATCTCCATCAGGTTGCGGGCGATCGCTTCTGCCTGCCCGCGCTCTTCCGCGCCAAGGCCGGGGTTTGCGCCCATCAGGTCAATGAAGGTGAAGACCGGACGATTAAACTTCTCGGCCAGCTTCATGGCGCGCAACGCCTTGCGATAGCCTTCGGGATCGGGCATGCCGAACTTGCGGAAGATCTTTTCCTTCGTCGTCCGGCCCTTGACGTTGCCGATCACCAGCACCTCTTCGCCGTCGAAGCGGGCCATGGCGCAGTACATTGCGGGATCGTCTCCGAAAGCACGATCGCCATGAATTTCACTCAGGTCGGTAAAGATCTTCTCGATGAAGCTCATGGGATCGGGCCTCTCGGGATGACGGGCTAGCTGGGTTTTGATCCACGCCGCAGGGGCGGAGGAGGCGGAAGCAGTAGCATGATCGGTCATAAAGTCTTGGAAGCGAAAGCCTTTCCCCGTGCAGCAGTCGGGCCAGCGCCGCACTCTTGATTGTATGGATGACGGGGGTTGAATACAAACTCCGCGTCGAACCGGTTGAGCCCCAATTCCTCAAAATGCTGCACCACTGGCTGGAGCAGAGCCTTTTCGGCAAGAAATATCGTCTCTGCAACCAGTGTTCCGCTGCATGTGCTGTCTTTGCCCAACTCATTGTCGTCGCGCATTTGCGCTGTTCTGGCTGCTGCTCTTTTGCGGTGCATCCGCCTACGCGCAAGGCAGTGGCCCCGATACCGTCTGCCGCACATGCCATCAGGCCATTTACGATCGCTACGAATCGACCCCCATGTCGCACGCCAGCGGTCCGGCAATCGAAGGACTGCTACCCGGCAGCTTCACCCACGCCGCGTCCGGTGTGAGCTATCGCATTTTCGAGCGTGACGGCAAAGCATGGCTCAGCTACAGGCGTGATGACAGCAACCGGCAATTGCAGGGCGAGCAGGAGCTGAGCTGGTTTATCGGCTCCGGTAAACGAGGGCGCACCTATCTTTTCAGCCGCGAAGGCTACTGGTTCGAGAGCCCGGTGAACTGGTACACGAAGAAGCAGGTCTGGGACATGAACCCGAAGTCGATGGACGCGAAGGAGCTGCCCATGACCCTGCCCGTCGACTCCACCTGCCTGCACTGCCACGCCAGCGGAGCGCAGCCCTCATTGCCCGGCGCGCGTAACCATTTTGCGAATGACCCCTTTCAGCATGGAGGGGTCGGTTGCGAATCCTGCCACGGCGACACCACCGCCCATGTCGATTCGCACGGAACAGCACCGGTAGTGAACCCAGGCAAGCTCACGCCTTCGCGCCGCGACTCGGTTTGCCTGCAGTGTCATCTCGAAGGACAGGTTGCCGTGGATGAACCCGGCCGTTCCCTGCAGATGTTCCGGCCAGGAGACGAACTGGGCGAAGACGTGCGCTTCTTCGCAAACGCGAATGCCGCGGGCGCGAACAGCCGAGCCACCAGCCAGTGGGAGGCGCTGCTGCGCTCCGCCTGCAAACGGAAGAGCGGCGACGCGCTGACCTGCACCAGCTGCCACGATCCGCATGGTTCACCCCGTCCCGAAGAGCGCGTCGCATACTATCGCGCGAAATGTGTGGCCTGCCATAGCGACGCTGCCTTCGTCGCGAGACATCATCCGGAACAGCAGGACTGCACAGCCTGCCACATGGCGCGCGTATCCACCAGCGACGTGGCCCACGAGCAAGTGACGGACCATCGAATTCCACGACATCCGAATGCCCCCGATGTGACATTTGCAACGGCAGAAGCGGAGAGGCTTGCTCTCATCGGCGGAGGAAAGGCGAGCGATCGCGATCTGGGGCTGGCCTACGCACAGCTTGCCCTAAGGGGCGATGCTGCCGCCGCGCAGCAGGCAATTCTCCTGCTGGATACAGCGGCAGGACACGGCAACAGCCAGCGGGATGCCGAGTTGCATACTCAGCTCGGACTGCTCTACCAGGAAGGCCACGACAACAAAGCCGCACAGCGCGAATACGAAGACGCACTCGCCGCGGATCCGGCCAGCAGCATCGCCGCGGGAAACCTTGCAATCCTCGAAGCAACGGAACACAACCTGCCGCGCGCACTGCAGCTATGGCGCAGAGTGCAGCAGGAGGACCCCGCACAACTGGCAGCCGGTTTCAACCTCGCCATAGGCGAATGCATGGCCGGCAACCGTGACGCGGCGATGGAAGCCTTACAGCGATTGCTCCTCTTTTCACCCGATGAGGCAAAGGCACGGCAGTTCTTTGAGCAGCTTTCGGAGAATACACAAGCGTGCTCCGCCTCCCGGCACTGAATCTCCTCGTTCATCCGGTTGCATTAAAATGGCGCCGGAGCTCATTCTGCTCGCGGAGCAAGCGTTATGTCATTCTCCCGCCGGACCCTGCTGTCGCTTCCTGCCGCACTGCCACTGGTGAACCTTGTCGTTCCATCGCCCTCGGGCGACGACGGATACTTTCCTCCTCCGGATACAAAGGGCGGCTGGCGCACGTTGTCAACGCCGTCGGAGATCCGTACGCGTGCAGGCATCGATAAGGCACGTCTCGATTCCGCCTTCGAATACACGAAGACCACCAGCCAGCACGGCGGCCTGCTTGTCGTGCGTCGTGGACATCTTATCTACGAGCGTTACTTTGGGCGTGGAGACCGCGATGCCAATCCGAACATGTACTCCATCGGCAAGATGTTCACCAGCGCCTGCTGCGGCATCATGCTCTCGGAGCACAAGGATCGATTCCCCGACGGGCTCGATACGAAGGTCTTTACCCAGGAGTTCCTGCCCTCGGCATTTCCGCTGAGCTATTCAAAGCAGGCTGACATCCGTCTCGGCCACCTGCTGACCATGACCTCAGGCATTCAAAACGCGCATGGCGGAACGATTCCACCAGGCGGCCATCAGACAGCCATTGTGCACGGCCAGAACGTGAACCTGCCCTATTACGTCTCGACTGATCCTGCAGCTGATCAGCTACATTCACAGGATGGCAGCGCGATGCACGGAAAGATGTGGGCTGCGCCCGGACAAGGCTATCTCTACTCCCGCGATCCGCATGTGGCTTCGATCGTGCTGCGCGGCGTCGTTGGTATGGAATTACAGGCCTACATCGGGCAAAGACTGGCCGATCCGATGGGCTGGGGACGCTGGGGCTACGCAACCCATACTGCGGAAGGCGTTATGCCGCACACACCGGGCGAGGGAGGCATCGCACTGCACTCAACCGATGCCCTGCGCTTCGCCTACATGCTGCTTCATGAAGGACGATGGAAGAACCGCCAGCTCATACCGCGCGACTATATCGGACTGATCCAAAAGCCTTCGCCATACAATCCCCACTCGCCCTTCAGCCTGCAGTTTGAAGTGAACACGGACGGGCATGTAGCGGGAGCACCACGCGACACCTTCTTCAAATCAGGAGCAGGCGGATTCGGCCTATACGTCATTCCATCGATGGACATGGTCGTCTACAAGATGTCGTCTCTGAACGAATCGACGTACGATCCATCAGCTACAGGCCTGCCGCTGACCTATTCACCTGACACATCGCGTGACGACTGGAAACCGCATCCGTTTAACCAGTTCGTTGACGGCCCAATCGAGGGTGATACCGGTGTGAGAAGAACCCTGGAAATGGTTGTTGCGGCGGTAGTTTGAGGGGCGGGGATCGGGGGTTAGAAGCGTCGGTCCAGTACGCCTATCCCTAACCCCTGATTCATAATCCCTGCTCTTAGTCCATCACCTGCACAGCACCGCGACCCAGCAGCAACTCCGTGCGATCGATGAACGCACGATCTGCGGCAATCGCAAAGCCGGAGGGCTCGAGCACCACGGCATATTCCCCGCGCTGCTCGATGTTCAGCATGAACTTGCCCGGACCCGGTGTATCCACGATCAACTGATGCAGTTCATTCATCGTGGCTTCGCTCACGCGTTCGAGCGGCACCTTGATGCGGATGTTCTTCGGCAGCTTCACCTTCACATCTTCGAGCGGAGTGATCGACGAAACCGAGATCTTCGGCGCTGCATCTTCTTCGGCGCGGATGTTGCCGCGAATCAGCACCGGCACCTCAATCTTCAGATTTTCTGCCAGCCGCTCGTAGTCCTTGGGAAAGCAGATGAGATCGATCTTGCCCATCGTGTCTTCGAGCGAAGCGGATGCATAAAGCTCGCCTGTGCGCTTTGACTTTGCCACCTTCAGACCGACAATCACGCCGGCGCAGGCTACGTCCGGCTCGGGAGCTTGCCCGCGGCGCATCGGTTGCGAGGACTGCTTCATTTCGAGCGCCGTCGCCGTATCGACGACACCCGGCAGATTACGCAGCTTCTCCGCATACTTGTCGAGCGGATGCCCGGATACGAAGAAGCCAAGCACTTCCTTCTCGCTCTGCAGGCGCGTGTTTTCGTCCCAGTCAGCGATGTTCGGTAAGGCATCGTGCTGCGCTGTAGCTGGATGGTCATCGAAGATGCCAAAGAGCCCGTGCTGGCCTGAAGCCAGATCGCGCTGCGCCTTCTGCGCCTGCTCGATGGCCTTATCGGCTGCGGCAATAAGCTGTGAGCGCCGGCCGAACGAATCGAGCGCCCCCGCCTTGATCAGCGACTCAAGCACGCGCTTGTTCATCAGGCGCAAATCGACCTTTTCGCAGAACTCCCAATAGGAAGAGAACTTCTTGCCTTCGGTCGCGAGGTCATTGCGTGCAGCAATAATTGAATCGATCGCGTTGCGACCCACGTTCTTGATCGCAGTCAGCCCGAAGCGAATCACATTGCCGTTCGGCGTGAAGTCGGCATCGCTGAAGAGTACATCCGGCGGCTCGACCGAGATTTCCATCTCGCGGCATTCCTTGATGTACTTGACGACGTTCTCCGGCTTCGAGATTTCCGACGTCAGCAGAGCCGCCATGAACTCAATGGGATAGTGCGTCTTCAAATAAGCCGTCTGGTAAGCAAGAATCGCGTATGCCGCGGAGTGTGACTTGTTGAAGCCGTATCCCGCGAACTGCTCCATCAGGTCGAAGATCTTGGTGATCCTGTCCTTGGGGAAGTCACGCTCCGCCGCGCCCGACGTGAATCGATCGCGCTGCTTCGCCATCTCCTCGGGATTCTTCTTACCCATGGCGCGGCGCAGCAGGTCGGCTTCGCCGAGCGAGTAGCCGGCAAGCACGTTGGCGATCTGCATCACCTGTTCCTGGTAGACAATGACGCCGAGCGTTTCCTTGAGAATAGTTTCAAGCGGAGGCAGTTCGTACTCCACTTTACGGCGGCCCCACTTGCGCTCGATGAAGTCGTCAATCATACCGCCCTGGATCGGACCGGGACGATAGAGCGCGTTGAGAGCGGTGAGATCTTCAACACAGGTCGGCTTATAGCGGCGAAGCACGTCGCGCATACCGCCCGATTCAAACTGGAAGACACCCGACGTCAACGCGCGGTGGAAGACCTTTTCGTAAGTCTCCTGGTCATCGAGCGGAATCGTCGCGAGATCCAGATCTTCGCCACGATTCTTCTTGATCATCGTCAGGCAATCGTGGATGACAGTCAGCGTGGTCAGCCCAAGGAAGTCCATCTTGAGCAGACCCATCTTTTCGACCGCCTTCATGTCGTAGGCGGTGACGATTTCTTCGTTCTTGCTGCGGCTGAGTGGAACGAGATCGGTCAGCGGACGCGGCGCGATCACGACACCGGCCGCGTGGACACCGGCTCCACGCACCAGGCCTTCAAGGTTCTTGGCCGTGTCGATCAGCTCCTTGATCTGCACATTGCCTTCATAGGCTTCCTGCAGCTGCGGCGAATCGACCAGCGCCTGGTCGATGGTCACGCCGATAGTTGCGGGGATCAGTTTGGCGATGCGGTCGACATCGCCGTACGGCATGTCGAGAGCGCGGCCTACGTCCTTGATGGCTGCCTTCGCAGCCATGGTGTTGAAGGTGATGATCTGCGCAACCTGTTCGCGTCCATACTTGCGGGTGACGTATTCGATCACCTCGCCGCGGCGGTTCATGTCGAAGTCGATATCGATATCAGGCATCGAGACGCGTTCCGGGTTTAGAAAGCGTTCGAACAGAAGCACGTTCTGCAGCGGATCGATGTCGGTGATTTCCATGACGTAGGCGACGAGCGATCCGGCAGCCGATCCACGGCCCGGTCCCACGGGAATGTCGTGTTCCTTCGCGTAGCGGATAAAGTCCCACACAATGAGGAAATAACCGGGGAACTTCATCTGCTTGATGATGCCGATTTCGCGCTCAAGGCGAGCCTCGTAATCGGCAACCGGGAAGCGCAGCAGGCCCTTGTCCTGCAAGTGGCGGATGGCAGTATCGAGACGTTTGCGGAAGCCCGCGCGGCAGACTTCCTCGAAGTAACTGTCGATGGTGTGGCCTTCCGGAACAGCAAACTCCGGGAAAGGATTATCGACCTTCGATAGCTTCAGGTTGCAGCGCTCGGCAATCTCCATCGTGCGGCTCACAACCGATGGAGCATGGCGGAAGAGATGTGCCATTTCGTCCGACGACTTTACGTAGAACTGATCGGTCGCGAAACGGAAGCGCTTAGGGTCGTTGATCGATGCAGCCGTCTGCACGCAGAGCAGCACAGAGTGCGAATGGCTGTCTCCCGCGGCGACGTAATGGCTGTCGTTGGTCGCCACCATTGGGATGTCGAGATCCTTCTCAAGCCTGAAAAGATTCTCGGCAATCTGGCGCTCTTCTTCGAGACCCTGGTCCTGGATCTCGAGATAGAAATTGCCCTTGCCGAAGATGTCTTCGTAGCCTTTGGCCGTGGCGCGCGCCTTATCGTAGTTGCCGGCCATCAGGTTGTCGCAAAGCTCGCCGGCCAGGCATCCTGAAAAGCCGATCAGCCCCGAAGCGTGGCGCTCCAGGTACTTCTTGCTCACGCGCGGCTTGCGATAGAAGCCATGCAGCGAAGCTTCCGAAGTCAGGCGAACAAGGTTGCGATATCCCTCTTCGTTCTCGGCCAGCACCAGGAAATGGTGATGGTCGTCACCCTGCGGATCGGCGCGATGATCCTCGTTCTGGCAGACGTAGAGCTCGCAGCCAAGGATCGGCTTGATGCCCTGCTTCTTGGCCGCGTCAAAAAAGTGGACAGCTCCATACATGTTGCCGTGGTCAGTCATGGCGACCGAGGTCTGGCCTAGCTCTTTGACGTGCTTCATCAGGCGGTCGACTTCGCAGGCTCCGTCAAGCAGCGAATAGTCGGTATGGACATGCAGGTGTGTGAATTCAGCCATGGGGATACTTCTATTTTATTCCTCCTGTAAAGATCACCTCCAGGCGAAGCAAAGGCGCAACATCTGAGGAAAACCCGGTACGAAATTGAACAGAAGGAATCAGAGCGCAGAGTCAGTAGGCGAGAACATAGCTATCCGAGGCCGTCACATCCGCCCCCGCACGGGAAGCCAGAAAGTAAACTCCGCGCCCTGCTGCGGCTCGCTTGAAACCTCAATGCCGCCGCCATGCGCAATCATGATCGCCTTTACAATCGCCAGCCCCATGCCCGTGCCGGACACTCCCGGCTTGCGGTTGTGTCCGCGATAAAAGCGATTAAAGATCAGCGACTGCTCCGAGCCCTCAATTCCCTGGCCATGGTCTTTTACGCTCACCAGCAACCGGTAGCCATCGACCGACGCCGAAATGTGAAGCGCGGAGCCGGCCGGCGAATACTTCACGGCATTCTCGAGCAGATGGTGCAACACCCTGCCTACCAGCTTGCGATCGAACGCGATCATTGGCAGATTTTCCGGAGCCTCAACCGTTACATGACGATCCGCCAGTAGATTCCGTGCCTCCTCGAGCGCCAGCAGGATGACCTCACGAACATTCTCCGGTTGCGCTTCGACGTGGATGCGAGAAGTGTCGAGGCGGGCCATCTCAATCGCCTGCCCTATGAGCCGATTCAGCCGCAGGCTCTCCTCATCGAGGACGGCATACATCTCCTGCCGCTCGCCTTCGAGCATGCCGGGCTGGCTCACCAGCATCGTTGCCGCTGCGCGGATCGAGGTGAGTGGCGTCCGCAATTCATGCGTCACGGAGTCCAGCAACGCACTATGCAATCGCTCGCTTTCCCGCGCCGCTTCCAGGTGACTGCTGCGCTCCAGTGCTGCGGTGCGTTCGAGTGCGATGGACACCAGCGATGCAATTGCCTCGTACATCTCTCTCGGAACGTCCCCACCGTGGAAGGCAAGCACTCCCATCGTCTTCATGCCCAGCACTAACGGGACAAGCTGCACTTCATCGACGGCTGACGGTATCGGCTCAGCAACATGTGCAGCTCTCTTAAGCTCAATCGCCGGTAACAATTCATTCTTGGGGTCGGAGTAATAGGCCGCGTCTCCCTCAACAACATACAGCGCGACCGCACTGAAGCCGAAAATCTGCGCTGCGATCGAGGGGGTGACCCGCGCAAACGAGCCAGCCTCATCGTGGAGCAACAGCTCCTGGCTGAACTGGTACAGCTGTTCTACCTCTGACTGTCGCTTCCTCGAAATCTGCGCTTCTCTACGCTGGCTTTCTGCAAGATGACTCACCAATACACTCGTGCAGAGAAAGACCAGCAAGGCCACAAGATTCTGCGGATCGCCCACCACCAGCGTGCCCAGCGGCGGCAGAAAGAAGACGTTGTAAAGGCAACAGCTCAGCACCGATAGATAGATCGAGTAGCTGAGTCTCCAGCGCCAGGCAACGACCAGAATCGCCACAAGGAAAGCAAGCGCCACTGTCGTCTGGTTTACATGCAGCAGCTTGAAGCACACGCCTGTAATCGCGAGCGCCAGCAGTGTGAGCACACCGTATGCCGCGAGTGTCGAGCGAAGAGTCGTTGTATGCTTTCCCTTGTCGGACATGACGGGACGTCTTTGAGGTCATCATACCGCGACTGCGCCCCCGGACCGATTAAGGACAAACATGCCGGAACGAGTACTCATCGTCGATGACGAAACACAGATCACCCGCGTACTTCGCGCTGCGCTCAGCGCTCAGCACTACGACGTACGCACTGCGAACGAGCCCGAAGAGGCGCTGCGCATCTTCGAAGAGTGGCAACCCGACCTGATGATCACCGACCTGATGATGCCGGGCATGAGCGGAGTGGAGTTGTGCCGCGCTGCGCGCAAATACAGCCACGCGCCCATCCTCGTGCTTTCCGTTCGCGACCAGGAGCGTTCGAAGATCGAAGCGCTGGACGCCGGTGCCGACGATTACGTGACCAAGCCTTTCAGCATCCAGGAGCTGCTCGCCCGGGTGCGTGCTCACCTGCGCCGCGCTCCCGAGCGCGTCACCGATGCACCTGTGGAAGTCGGCGACTTTGTTGTCGATGTAGCGGCGCACTCCGTCACCCTGTGCGGCAAGCCGATTCACCTCACGCCCAAGGAGTTCGACCTGCTGCTGCTCTTCGCCCGCAACGCTGGCAAGGTGCTGACGCACCGCGCCTTGCTCACCGCCGTATGGGGGGCGCAGTCGGCACACCAGCCCGAATACCTGCGCGTCTTCATCGGGCAGATGCGCAAGAAGCTCAAAGGCGATTGCGACCGCGAATACATCCAGACCGAGCCCTGGGTCGGCTACCGCTTTCTGCCCGAGGGCGGCGTCGAAGAGCCCGCACCTTTATGACTTCTTTATAGCTTCCTTACGCGTGCATTAGCGTCTTACCCGTTAACTCTAGTTACGGGTAAGGAGCTCCATGCGCGTCTTGACAGCGACAACGATCGGTCTGCAACTGCTGCTGATCCTTATTCTCTTCCCGCTCTCTGTTCATGCACAAACTGCCCAACCGGCCAGCAATGAAGAGGTCGAGGAGCTTCGCGCGACGGTTCGCGCATTGCAACAGCGGGTTGAATCGCTTGAGGAGCGGCTTGGAAAGCAGCCGGCGGACTCCTCAAGCAATGCCTCTGACTCGGCCGCAGCACTCACCGCCGCAACACGTGAACTGCACCCCGCGCCTCCGCAACCCACTCCATTGCCGGCAGCCCAGACGGCCATCTCCGGGCCGATTCTGCCAGCGCAATTGCCGGGCGGCGCCACGCTCAACTACTACCTCGATGGCTACTACGAATACAACCTGAACGCACCGGTTGGCCGCGTGAACTACCTCCGCGCGTACGACGTGCTGAGCAACAGCTTCAGCATCAACCAGGCTGACCTGATCCTGGCGCGCGACCCCGATCCAGACCATGGCCGCCGCTTCGGCCTTCGTCTCGACCTGCAGTATGGGCAGGCTACGGAAACCCTTCAGGGCAATCCGGCGAACGAGCGCCGCCCTGAGATCTACGAGAACATCTTTCAGGCTTACGGCTCGTATGTCTTCCCAGTCGGCAAGGGCCTGCAGGTGGATTTCGGCAAGTGGGCGAGTTCGCTCGGCATTGAAGGCAACTACACGAAAGATCAGCAGAACTATACCCGGTCGTTCTACTTCAACTTCCTGCCCTTCTATCACCAGGGCGTGCGCGCTTCGTATCACGTGAACGACATGCTCTCGGTCAACTACTGGATCGTCAACGGTACCCAGCAGTCAGAACCGACAAACTCCTACAAGGACGAGCTCTTCGGCATCAACCTGCAACCGCGTAAGAACATCAACTGGACCGTCAACTACTATCTTGGCCAGGATCATCCTGACACAGTGATTGCTACAAATTGCAGCGGCGCCCCCATCCAACCAGGGCTGTGTCAGCAGGCCATCACACCCGCGCCCAATGGCAAGCTGCACATCTTTGACAGCTACCTCACATGGAACACGACGCCGAAGCTCACAATCTCTGCCGAAGGGGACTACTTCATCGAGCGCCAGTGGGCAAACGCCGCGCCGGGCGAATCCTCCGCACCTTCGCACGTGGATGGCGGCGCACTGTATGCGCAGTATCAACTCAATCCGAAGCTTTCCATCGCAGCACGCGGTGAGTACCTTGCCGATCCGCAGGGATTGTTCAGCGATGCAAGCCAGGCGCTGAAAGAAGGCACGGCGACCGTGAAGTATCAGGCATTCGATGGGCTCGATGCCTTCCTCGAATACCGTCGCGATTGGAGCAACAAGAATTACTTCCTGACCGATAAACCGGGAGCGCTGATCAACAGGCAGCCCACCTTTGCCGTGGGCGTGGTCTGGTGGTACGGCGGCAAGCAGGGAGCCTGGTAACAGAAAGAGGAACGAAACCTATGTGGGACATTCTCCTGCTCATCATCACCGTTGCATTCTTCGCCGTGGCCATGCTGTATGCCCACGCCTGCGAGCGACTGAGGTAAAGCCATGGACGTTACGACACTCATCGTTGTGGTTCTCACTGTTCTACTGCTCGGCTACCTCGTGGTAGCCCTGCTCTACCCGGAGAAGTTCTGATGACCGCCAATGGTTGGCTCCAGTTCGTGTTGTTCTTCGCCGTGCTCATCGCGCTGATGAGGCCGCTAGGCATTTACATGGCGCGCGTCTTCCAGGGCGAGCGAACATTTCTTGACCCGGTACTGCATCCGATCGAGTCGCTGCTCTACAAACTCTGCGGTGTCAATGCGGAAGAGGAGATGGGCTGGCGGCAGTACACCGGCGCCATGCTGCTCTTCAGCTTCGTATCGCTGCTGCTGACCTACCTCATCGAGCGCCTGCAGCACATCCTTCCGTGGAACCCGCAGCATCTTGCAGGCGTTTCGCCAGCGCTTGCCTGGAATACGGCGGCATCGTTTACGACCAACACAAACTGGCAATCCTACGTTCCTGAAGTGACGATGAGCTACTTCACCCAGATGGTGACGCTCGCTTATCACAACTTCCTTAGCGGAGCCGTAGGCATCGCTGTAGCCATCACGCTCGTGCGCGGCATCGCCCGCCGGGAGTCGAAGACCATCGGCAACTTCTGGGTCGACTGCATCCGCGGCGTGCTCTACATTCTGTTGCCGCTCTGCCTCATCCTCGCACCCATCCTGATCGGCCAGGGCGTCGTGCAGAACATGCACGCCTACACGCAGGCGCAGACTCTCGAACACGGCCAGCAGACCATCGCACAGGGGCCGGTCGCTTCACAGGAAGCCATCAAGATGCTCGGCACGAACGGCGGCGGCTTCTTTAACGCAAACAGCGCACACCCGTTCGAGAATCCGACACCGCTTACGAACTTCCTTGAAGTGCTAGCGATCTTCCTGATTCCCGCAGCGCTCACCGTGACGCTCGGCAAGATGACCGGCTCGCCTGGCCACGGATGGGCCGTCTTCGCCTGCATGTCTGTGCTCTTCTGCGCGGCGCTGGTCACCATCTACTGGGCTGAGTCGCAACCGCATCCGCTTCTGCACGGCGTAAGCCAGAGTAGCTCTGCACTGCAATCGGGCGGAAACATGGAGGGCAAGGAAGTTCGCTTCGGCATTGCGGATACCGCGCTCTTTGCCACCGCCACCACCGACGCAAGCTGCGGCGCAGTGAACGCCATGCACGATTCCTTCACTCCGCTCGGCGGCATGGTTGTCCTCGCCAACATCATGCTCGGCGAGATCGTCTTTGGCGGCGTCGGCTCCGGTCTCTACGGCATGCTGATCTACGTCGTGCTCGCCGTCTTCATCGCCGGACTGATGGTGGGCCGCACGCCCGAATATCTCGGCAAGAAGATCGAAGCCTTCGACGTAAAGATGGCGATGCTCTATGTGCTCATCTTTCCCCTATTGATCCTCGTGCTCACTGCGATCTCGGTGCTTTCACCGCAGATGGGCCTTAGCAGCCTGAACAATGCAGGACCGCACGGACTCACCGAGATCCTGTACGCATTCACATCCGGCGCGGGCAATAACGGCTCCGCATTTGCCGGGCTCAATGCCAACACCAACTGGTACAACATCAGCCTCGGCTTCACCATGCTCGCCGGCCGCTTCCTGATGATGATTCCCATGCTCGCCCTCGCCGGCAACCTTGCGCAGAAGAAGAGCGTCCCGCCATCGCCCGGAACTTTCCCGGTGAACAGCTCACTCTTCACCGTCCTGCTGACCGGTGTAATCGTCATCGTCGGCGCGCTCACCTTCTTCCCAGCGCTCAGCCTCGGCCCCATCCTCGAACACTTACTGCTGCATCAGGGAAGCCTCTTCTAGGGCGATCGGAGAAAGAAAATGGCAGAAAAACAAAGTCTCTGGAATCCAGCTATCCTCAGCCAGGCAGTCGCGGGTGCGTTCACAAAGCTCGACCCGCGCGCCATGGTCAAGAACCCGGTAATGTTCGTCGTCGAAGTGGGCAGCGTGCTCACCACTGCACTGCTGCTTGAAGACCTCGCACACCATCAACCGATCGCCTTCAACCTGCAGATCACTCTCTGGCTCTGGTTCACCGTGCTCTTCGCAAACTTTGCCGAAGCCATGGCGGAGGGCCGCGGCAAAGCCCAGGCCGACACCCTGCGCAAAGCGAAGGGCGAAACCATGGCCTATCGCTATAAGACCGATGGCGCACTTGAAGCTGTATCGAGCGCGCAGCTTCGCTCCGGCGATGTGATTCGCGTAGAAGCCGGCCAGTTCATCGCCGGTGACGGCGAAGTGATCGAAGGCGTCGCTTCGGTTGACGAGTCGGCAATCACCGGCGAGTCGGCTCCAGTCATCCGCGAAGCAGGCGGCGATCGCTCGGCTGTCACCGGCGGCACGCGTGTACTCTCCGACTGGATTCGCGTCAAGATTACATCGAACCCCGGAGAAACCTTTCTCGATCGCATGATTGCGCTCGTCGAAGGCGCGACTCGACAGAAGACTCCTAACGAGATTGCACTCAGCATCCTGCTCTCCGGACTCACCATCATCTTCCTGCTGGCCGTGACCACGCTGCAACCTTTCGCGATCTACTCGCACGCGCCGCAGACCGTCTTCGTACTGGTGTCGCTGCTGGTCTGCCTCATTCCCACCACCATCGGCGGACTGCTTTCCGCCATCGGCATCGCGGGCATGGATCGCCTCGTACAATACAACGTGCTGGCCATGTCCGGCCGCGCCGTCGAAGCAGCAGGCGACGTCAACACGCTCTTGCTGGACAAGACCGGAACCATCACTCTCGGCAATCGGCAAGCGACAGAGTTCTTCCCTGCTCCCGACATCAGCACCGAGCGGCTCGCCGATGCAGCCCAACTCGCATCGTTCTCTGACGAAACACCCGAAGGCCGCTCCATCGTCGTGCTTGCGAAGGAGAAATACAACCTGCGCGGGCGCGACCTTACCGGTATGCGCGTGGAGTTTGTTCCCTTCACCGCGCAGACCCGCATGTCCGGCGTAGATCTGCCCGGCACCCGCATCCGCAAGGGTTCGGCCGATGCCATCGCAAAGTTTCTCGAGCAGGAAGGCTCAAGCCTTCCCCGCAAGGTCAGCGATCGCGTTGAGGAGATTGCTCGCATGGGCGGCACGCCGCTCGTCGTCGCCGAAAACACGACAGCACTCGGCGTCGTCTACCTTAAGGACATCGTGAAGGGCGGCCTTAAGGATCGTCTCGCACGCCTGCGTGCCATGGGCATCCGCAGCATCATGATTACCGGCGACAACCCACTGACCGCTGCCGTGATCGCTCGCGAAGCCGGTGTGGATGACTTCCTCGCTGAAGCGAAACCCAAAGACAAGATGGACCTGATCAAGCGCGAGCAGGCTAAAGGCAAGCTCGTCGCCATGACCGGCGATGGCACCAACGACGCGCCGGCACTGGCCCAGGCCGACGTAGGCGTCGCCATGAACACCGGCACGCAGGCTGCAAAAGAAGCCGGCAACATGGTGGATCTAGACTCCAACCCGACCAAGCTCATCGAGATCGTGGAAATCGGCAAACAATTGTTGATGACACGCGGAGCGCTAACAACTTTCTCTATCTCAAACGACGTAGCCAAGTACTTCGCGATCATCCCGGCAATGTTTGCAGGCGCATTCCCTGTGCTGAACAAGCTCAATGTGATGCGTCTGGCTACACCACACTCGGCGATACTCTCCGCGGTCATATTCAACGCACTCATTATCGTTGCGCTGATCCCGCTAGCACTGAAAGGCGTCAAATACGAGCCGAAGTCGGCATCGTCCCTGCTTCAGCGCAACCTGCTTATCTATGGACTCGGCGGCGTCATCGTTCCCTTCATCGGCATCAAGATCATCGACGTCGCACTCACGGCGCTTCACCTGGCATAAACGGAAACCACAATGATCTCCTCACTCAAAATTGCGATTCGCTTCACACTCGTCACTACGGTATTGCTTGGGCTGCTCTACCCGCTTGCGGTTACGGCCTTCGCGCACATTGCGATGCGAGACAAGGCAGACGGGCAACTCCTTTCGCAGAACGGCCATGTCATCGGCTCCGCGATCCTTGGGCAAAGCTTCGCGGGCGACCGATATTTTCATGGCCGTCTGTCAGCCGCCGGGAACGGATACGATGCCGCCAATTCAGGCGGCACGAATCTCGCTCAGTCCAGCAAGAAACTCGTGGACCGCATCAATGGAGACGCCGCGACATACAGCAAAACTTCGAGCGCGGATGTTCCCATCGACCTGGTGACGACCTCTGGCTCCGGGCTCGATCCGGACATCACGCCCGCAGCTGCGCTCTACCAGGTCTCTCGTGTCGCGCAGGCACGTCACATGGACGATGCGAGCCTCCGCGCGCTCGTTCAGGCACACACGCAGGGCCGCCAGTTTGGCATTCTTGGAGAGCCGCGCGTCAACGTCCTCGAGCTAAACATGGCGCTCGATGCTGCGCATTGATCACCGCCGCATCGCCTCACCCAGCAGCTGCGCCGCCCGGCGCAGCTCTGCGTCTGTCGTCAAGCAGTCAGGACAGAGCCTGAGCCATTCGCCGCGCGCGTTGCAGACTACTCCAGCTGCCGTCATCGCCGCAACCACCCCATCTGCAGAAGCGGAGCGAATCGACAGAAACGCGCCGTGGCCGGCGTCACCACCCCGGACGTCTCCAACTCCAGCAGCATGCAGATAACCGCGCAAAGCACCAAGTTGCTGCATGCCGTAAGCCCGAAGCTGCTCCACGCCCAGAGCCAGCGTAAACTCCAAACCGCTGCGCGACTGATACCACGTGAGTACCGGCGGCGTGTCGCCAAGCAGCGCATCGCCGCTTTGTGCATCTTCCGGGTCAGCGAACCAGCCGCGATCCGGTGAACGCCAGCCGCCATCGAGTACGCGCGGCGAGATATACAGGAAGCCGCTTCCCGGGCCACCGCGCAGGTATTTGTAACATCCACCGATCAGAAAATCCGCTCCCTGCCGTTTCACATCTACCGGGATTGCCCCGACGGCGTGATAAGCATCCACCAGCAACAACGCTCCATGGCGGCGGCAGCTATCGGCGAGCTGATCAAGCCCCTCGATGACCTGGCCGGTGTCGAAAATGACCTGAGACACAACGACGAGGCGAATGCCCTGCTCAATATGCCTGGTGAACGCACCGACGTGATAATTGCCGTCTTCACCGGCAGCGACTCTTGTCACCGTGATGCGTCCAAGCTCCTCATACTGCCGCAGGATCACATCGATAGACCGGAACTCTCCGCAGGTCGAAAGCACCCTCGCGCCAGCCGGCAGCGTATTGAGCACGGTGCGCAGGCCCTCACCGGCAGAAGTCTTTGGCACGATCAGATCCGGCCTCTCCGCACCGGTCAATTGCGCGACCATGCCGCGAAAGTATTCACGCTCTCGCAGCCACGCGTCCCAGGCTATCTCCGGATGCTCATACCAGGCTGAGAGCCCCTCCAGCAGGTCGTCCTGCATCAGGTCCAGCGGACGTCCAAGGGAATGATTCGCGAGATAAATGGACTCCAGGGACAGCGCCCGCGAGAAAAGCGGTGCAACCTGTTGCGCTACCGTCTCTTCAGACAGTTTCAGGAATTTCAGGCTACCAAGACGATCTGACGGCACGGTTCTCCCTCTCCATCAATGTATTCGATGCCTGCTGGATATAATCGTCCAGACGCAAGAGGAGCAACGGTATGCCTGAGGTCCCGCCAACGCCGGTGTTGTTAGTGGACGGCCCACAACAAAGCGCGGCTCTCATCGATCATTCCCCTTACACCGTGGGGCGTTCGGCCGGTTGCGATCTCTATCTGCGGCATTCCTATGTATCGCGGAAGCACGCCGAAATCGTCTTTGAAGACGGCAGCTTTTTTCTCGTCGACAAGGGCAGCCGCCACGGCACCTACGTGAACAACCGGAAGATTGAACGGCACAAACTCTGCGCCAATGACAGGGTAGAGTTCGGAATGGTCAACGGCCCGCAGCTTCGCTTTGGTGTGAAAGCTCCGGCACCTTCCACCTCCGTCCGCGATCTGCTCAGCCAGCTGCAACCCGAAGCCAGTACAAACACCGCTCTCGAAAAACTGAACTGGCTGCTCGAAGCCGCGCGCAAGCTCAACGATCATGGCGGAGTCGACCAGGTCCTGAGCGCGCTGATCGAAACCACCCTTGCACTTACGAAGGTAGAGCGCGGGTTCGTCATGCTCTGCGATCCCGAAGGGGAAGGGTTGAAGCTTGCCGCTGGCTTCAACAGCACAGGACAGGGGCTCGTCGATGACTCAACCATCTCGCACAGCGCCATCCGCCAGGCACTGCGCAGCGCCGACCCATTTATCGTCACGGATACGCTCAGCGCCGAGAGCGGTTCGCAGACAGACAGCGTCATCGCGCAGAATATTCGCGCCATCATCTGCATGCCTCTGCGTAGCCGGCGCAATGCTACGAATGGGCGCGGCGAGGTGCTGGGGGTGCTGTATCTCGACAGCCGCATACGATCGGGCAATCTCACCAAGGTAGATAACGACCTGCTCAATACCATCGCGACCGAAGCCGCCGCGCTCGTCGAGAATGCGCAACTCGCGGTAGAAGAAGAGCATGCCCGCCGCTATCGCGAAGAGCTGAACATCGCCGCCAGTATCCAGCAGAGCCTGATGACGGTGCAGGTTCCGGAACTTCCCTTCGCCCGGATCGCCACGCGTTTCGACCCCTGCAAGGAAGTTGGCGGAGACTTCTACGATGTGGTCGTCAACGATGATCGTCTTTACGTTGTCATCGCAGACGTAGCAGGCAAAGGCGTCTCCGCTGCGCTGCTGGCGCACACGCTTCAGGGCATGGTTTACGCGCAGCTGTTGGCGCATCTGCCGCTCGAAGAAATCGCTGACGCACTCAAT